>NZ_CP034363.1 GCF_007981265.1 Pantoea sp. CCBC3-3-1 | reverse complement strand
GGCGGACTCCACTCGAAAAAATTCGATAAGAAAAAAGGCGCTGAAGCGATAAATTCATCATTGTTGACGCATGCAGATGACGCACATACGAACCGCTGTCCGCGGTTTCTCCGCCGCTGATCGATCGAAGGATCGCAAGCGGAAGGGCGGATCATAGCGCAAAGCGCCGCAGAGATCTTCACTTTCTACACAGTTTTGTTCCAATTTATCCACAGGCCATTCAGCCAGGGATAAGTTTACCCGTTCGTGCTCAAAAGGCATTCAGGATCGTCCGCATTCGGTGAAATTTTAAGGCGCCATCACGTTATTACCGCAACGCCGATGCAAACAGATCGCGAGAAGATCCTGCTCGATCCTTGCGCTTTACCCCAGACGCCGTATAATTCCTGCCCCGGCGTGTTGCGCTCTGGCCCGAACCGGCTGGTTTTGCGGTCGAACGGGATATCCAGACGCGCCTTGAAAGCGAAGTAAATTGACTCCGGACTGTACAATTATTACAATCCCGCCTCTTTATTAAAGATACACTGAGGCGTTGGTCGGTTTTCTGACCTTACAAGCGCGTCACCAAGTGAAATTTTCCAAGTTTAGGTAGAAATCGCCATGAAACGCACTTTTCAACCGTCCGTACTGAAGCGCAACCGTTCACATGGTTTCCGTGCTCGTATGGCAACAAAAAATGGTCGTCAGGCTCTTGCACGTCGTCGTGCGAAAGGCCGTTCACGTCTGACCGTTTCTAAGTAATAAAAGCTAACCGCTGAGTGGTTAAGCTCGCATTTCCCAGGGAGTTACGTTTGTTAACTCCCACTCATTTCACTTTCGTCTTCCAGCAGCCACAAAGAGCTGGCACGCCGCAAATTACGATTCTCGGCCGCCTGAACTCGCTGGGGCATCCCCGCATCGGTCTTACCGTCGCCAAAAAGCATGTTAAACGCGCGCATGAACGCAACCGGATCAAGCGATTGACCCGCGAGAGTTTTCGCCTGCGTCAACACGAATTGCCTGCCATGGATTTTGTGGTAGTGGCGAAAAAAGGGGTTGCCGATTTGGATAACCGTGCGCTGGCGGAAGCGTTGGAGAAGATATGGCGTCGTCACTGTCGCCTGGCTCGCGGCTCCTGATTGCGCTGATCCGCGTCTATCAACGCGTAATCAGCCCGCTTTTAGGACCCCACTGTCGTTTCCATCCAACCTGTTCGCAATACGGTATTGAGGCATTGCGCAGGTTTGGCATGGTAAAAGGCAGTTGGTTGACGACGAAACGCGTATTAAAATGCCACCCTTTGAACCCGGGTGGCGACGATCCGGTGCCGCCAAAAACCGACGATAACTGAGAACATTAACGATGGATTCGCAACGCAATCTTTTTCTCATCGCTTTTCTGTTCGTGTCTTTTATGATCTGGCAAACCTGGCAAACGGACCATGCTCCGCAGCCGCAGCAAACCCAGACCACACAAAACACGACAGCAGCCGGTGATGCCGCCAACCAGGGCGTACCTGCCAGCGGCCAGGGCAAAACGATCACCGTTAAGACTGACGTTCTGTCTTTACAGATCAATACCCGCGGTGGCGATATTGAGCAGGCACAGCTGCTGACTTACCCGGACAAACTGGGCTCCTCACAGCCTTTCCAGCTGCTTGAAAACACCCCGTCATTTGTCTATCAGGCACAGAGCGGTCTGACCGGACGCAACGGCCCGGACAACCCGGCTAACGGCGCGCGTCCACTGTTCACCACGACTCAGGATACATTTGAGCTGGCTAACGGCGAAAGCGAACTGCGTATCCCGATGACTTACACCGCGGAAAACGGCGCAGTCTATACCAAGACTTTCGTGCTGAAGCGTGGTGAGTTTGCGATCGGCGTGGATTATCAGGTTAACAACACCACCCAGCAGCCGCTGGAAGTGGCGATGTTTGGTCAGCTGAAGCAGACCATCGACCTGCCAAAACATCGTGATACCGGCAGCAACAACTTTGCGTTGCACACCTTCCGTGGTGCGGCTTACTCCAGCAGTGAGACCAACTACGAGAAGTACAAATTCGATAAAATCAGCGATAACGAAAACCTGAGCACCACCACCAATAACGGTTGGGTGGCGATGCTTCAGCAGTATTTCGCGACCGCATGGGTTCCAAAAACAGCCGGCACCAACACGCTGTATACCAGCAACCTGGGTAACGGCATTGCTGCTGTAGGCTACAAATCTTCTCCCGTTTCTGTCGCACCAGGTGCACAGCAGAATCTGGCCGCGACCCTGTGGGTTGGGCCGGAAATCCAGGACAAGATGGCCGCTATCGCGCCTCACCTTGATCTGACCGTTGACTACGGCTGGCTGTGGTTTATCTCTCAGCCGCTGTTCAAACTGCTGAAGTTCCTGCACAGCTTTATCGGTAACTGGGGCTTCTCCATTATCGTTATTACCTTTATCGTTCGTGGCATCATGTACCCGCTGACTAAAGCGCAGTACACCTCCATGGCGAAAATGCGCATGCTACAGCCGAAGATTCAAGCGATGCGTGAGCGTTTAGGTGAAGACAAGCAGCGTATGAGCCAGGAAATGATGGCGCTGTACAAAGCAGAAAAAGTGAACCCGCTGGGCGGCTGTCTGCCATTGGTCATCCAGATGCCTATCTTCCTGGCACTGTATTACATGCTGATGGGCTCGATTGAACTGCGTCATGCGCCGTTCGCGCTGTGGATCCATGACCTGTCTGCGCAGGACCCGTACTACATTCTGCCAATCCTGATGGGCATGACGATGTTCTTCATCCAGAAGATGTCGCCAACCACCGTGACCGATCCAATGCAGCAGAAGATCATGACCTTTATGCCGGTCATCTTCACCGTGTTTTTCCTGTGGTTCCCGTCTGGTCTGGTGCTGTACTACATCGTCAGTAACCTGGTCACCATTCTCCAGCAGCAGCTGATTTATCGCGGCCTGGAAAAACGTGGCTTGCACAGTCGCGACAAGAAAAAGGCGTAAGCTACTCCGGCATGGCGGACCGATTCCGTCGTGCCATCAGCCTGCACAATGGTTATGATAAGGCGGTCAATTGACCGCCTTATTTTTTGCGTTAAAAAGAGAGTCGAAGATGAATCATAGCGAGACGATCATAGCTCAGGCGACCCCGCCAGGCCGCGGCGGCGTTGGTATCCTGCGCGTTTCCGGTCCCAAAGCTGCTTTCGTGGCCCAACTGCTGCTGGGCAAGCTGCCGAAACCCCGTTACGCCGACTACCTGCCCTTCCGCGATGCTGATAACACGGTCCTGGATCAGGGTATTGCGCTGTGGTTTCCTGGCCCGAACTCTTTTACCGGTGAAGACGTGCTGGAGCTCCAGGGGCATGGCGGCCCGGTCATTCTTGATCTGCTGCTGAAGCGCATTGTCGCTATCCCTGGCGTGCGTATTGCTCGTCCCGGCGAATTCTCAGAGCGGGCGTTCCTGAACGATAAGCTCGACCTGGCCCAGGCAGAAGCGATTGCCGATTTGATTGATGCCAGCTCAGAGCAGGCTGCGCGCTCGGCGCTAAACTCGCTTCAGGGCGCTTTTTCGCTGCGTGTTAATCAACTTGTGGAAGCACTTACTCACCTGCGGATCTATGTAGAAGCCGCAATCGACTTTCCCGATGAGGAAATCGACTTCCTGTCCGATGGGAAAATCGAAGCCCAGCTGAATCAGGTGATCGCCGAACTGGATGGCGTGCGTGCCGAAGCGCGTCAGGGTAGCCTGCTGCGCGAAGGGATGAAGGTGGTGATCGCTGGCCGGCCCAATGCCGGTAAATCGAGCCTGCTAAACGCGCTGGCGGGCCGTGAAGCGGCAATTGTTACTGATATCGCTGGCACCACTCGCGACGTGCTGCGCGAGCACATCCATATCGACGGCATGCCGCTGCATATCATTGATACCGCCGGGCTGCGTGAAGCCAGCGATGAAGTCGAGCGTATTGGTATTGAGCGTGCCTGGAGCGAAATCGAACAGGCCGACCGTGTGCTGTTTATGGTTGACGGTACCACGACCAGCGCGACAGAGCCTGCGGAGATCTGGCCAGACTTTATCGCCCGTTTGCCAGCAACGCTGCCGATCACTGTGGTACGTAATAAAGCTGACGTAACGGGTGAAGCGCTGGGTTTGACCGACGTGAACAACCACTCATTGATTCGCCTTTCCGCCCGTACGGGCGAAGGAATCGATGTGTTACGCAATCATTTGAAAGAGACGATGGGCTTTGCCGGTAACACCGAAGGCGGCTTCCTCGCCCGCCGTCGCCATCTGGAAGCGTTAGAGTTAGCGGCGACTCACTTACTTCAGGGGAAAGAGCAGCTGCTGGGCGCACGCGCTGGCGAGCTACTGGCTGAAGAGCTGCGTGTCGCACAGCATTGCTTAAGCGAGATCACCGGCGAGTTCACTTCTGATGATTTACTGGGACGCATCTTCTCCAGCTTCTGCATTGGGAAATAAGCACCCGCCTGCCTTCGCTCCCGCATGGCCGATCGCCATGCGGGATTTATATCCCCATAAGTCATCAAATAACATATTTTACTGCTTCTGAACCTTGCCATTTTTAAGCCTCTATTAATTTTCATGTCTGTATATGCTTTCTGCCTATATAGAATCCCTGATAATTATTAAAGGCCCGTCTATATGATAAATATTAAAAAGAATAGTCTGCAAAATGGATAGGAAAAAGCGTGCTCCACCCCCGCCTCGTTAAATAAGTGTTACTTATAAGTTAACATGCTAACCAAAATGGAATCTTCCTGAAGAATTATAAATAAAAACATATCACAATCATATAGTTGCCTGTCAATAAGCCTTATTTTCGCTAATGCATTAATGATGTTTGCCTTTATCCCCATTCGTTATATTGTACTTTTATGACATATTTATTAAAGCCGAAAACCTCTATATCCCAGTTTTATTAACATCTCAAAGGTATGGTGGCCAGTTCAGATTTTATTGCACCCAAGAGATAAAACGTCAGCTAAAAGAGGAATTATGAACGGATGAAATCAACTCAATTTATTGCCAGCCGTCATTATTCAACCGCACTCATTGGATTCGGACCCGCCAACCTGGGATTATTGATTGCCGCCTGGCGTCGCGGAGATCTGAAAGAACTGGCGCGGGATGGGATAATTATTATCGAACAGGCCACAGAACCTGGCGGGGGAAGCCTTGGTGATTACAAAATAACGGCTAATTCCCTGGCTTCCGTTTTCCTCGAATGTATTGACGACAAGCGGCTGGGCGATCTTTTTGCCGAACTGAAAGACAAACCTGAAGTTCAGCTGTTGCGCAAAGAGAGCACATCAGCACCTTTTCTGGCAACGGTAGGAAAAATATTACGAGATATGGCCCACGTCGTTATTGCGGCCGTTGCCCGTCATTATGACATTACGGTATTAACCTCAGCAGAAGCCAGAGATATCCAGCAGGATGGAAACCATTACGCCATTTCATTTCGGTATAACGGTAAGGATCATTATGTGCAAGCCAAAAGTGCCTTTGTTAACTGTGGCGGAATACAGTCTTTTTCACCCGCTGATTATGCACCCCTCGCCGGTCAGGTGCTAAGTTCCGACAGGCTACTGCGGATGCCTGCGGAAGAATTGCAGCCGTTATTAAACGCTTATCCCCACCCGCGGATTGCCGTTATTGGCTCATCACACAGCGCAGTATCCGCCATAATCAGGCTTTCTGAACTGATCAGCGACCGTGACGCCGAAATTGCCATTTATGGGCGCTCGCCGCTGCGCCTCTTCTTTGAGAGCGCTGCCGCTGCCCGCAGGGCAGATTATCAATTTAACGATGAAGACGATGTATGCCCCCTGAGCGGCAGGGTCAACCGCTTCTCGGGCTTGCGTTATGCCTCTCATCAGGCGGCCGTCAGTATTCTCCGTGAAGGTCGTCTTGGTCCGCATTCACCTGCCGTGACGGTTAATATTTCGCCGTCGCCATTGACCAGCGCGAGCAGTGCACCTGCTTTTGATATCGGAATTATCGCTACCGGATTTTCGGCAAAAGGACCGCCTGGACCAGAGCGAAACAGCCATGCCGATGGGCGAGTCAGAGATAATAATGGTCGGGTTTATCAGGGATTATATTCATTTGGCCTCGGCAGCGGTTTAACCCCATCTTTTAAAATAGGAGGAGAAAAATCTTTCAGAGGGAAGCTTGATGGCGTCTGGCTCTATATCAATGACATTGGTGATGCAGTATTGGATAGCTATATAAAAGACCATTCACTCGAAAAAGTAGCTGAAGGATTTCCTCAATGAATACACAGGTAAAAAAAGCCATTGTGCTGGCTGCCGGTACCGGCAATCGTCTCTATCCCTTAACCGAAAATAACCCCAAGCCATTAACCCGCGTGGGAGAGCACAGCATTATTAAGCGATTAGTTTCAAATCTCATCAGCGTAGGAATAACGGATATTGTTGTAGTGACCGGTCATCTGGGAGAACAGATATCTGTTGAGCTAAATGGGAATTTCAGTGAGGCTAATTTTAGCTTTATCCATAACGAACGCTATAACGCTACAAATAATATTTATTCTCTCTGGCTGGCAAGAGAACACTTTACGGAAGATTTTTTGCTGCTGGAAGCAGACGTTATTTTCAAACCCGAAACGCTGGATCAACTGACGTTTGGGCCGGCTGATTCCTGTGCCTGTCTGGTCTCGCCAAAAGAATATTATATGGATGGCGCATGCGTGAAGCTCACCGGCGCACCGTTACGCGTTACCGCGCCCGAACAGGTGCCGATAGCCAAACAAAGCCCCGATCACTATAAAACCGTCAATTTCTATCGTCTTTCTGGCAAGTTTGCCAGTACCTGGCTACAGGATCGCCTGCAACAAAAAGTGGTTAACAACGATCTGTCTGGTTATTACGAAACCCTTTTTTCTCAAGCGATTACTGAAAATAGCGAGCCGTTCCTCGCCTGCATTGTTAATCAGAATGACTGGTTCGAAATCGACAACCTGGACGACCTGGATATCGCCAATTTCCGGCTTAAAGATCCCCACCAGCGACAGTCACATCTTGAAGCACAGCACGGGGGCTACTGGCGATATCCGATTACCGATCACTGTCTGCTGTACAATTTTCATTATCCGCCCAGAAAATTGCTCGACCATTTAAGTGCGAGGCTCGAAAAACTGGTGCGCGAATATCCCTCTTCGCAGCGGCCCATTGCCGAGTATCTTTCAGGGTATTACGACCTGAAAGCGTCGTCACTGGTGGTGTCAAATGGCGTCAGCGAGCTGATCCCGCTGCTGTTCCGCGATGTGCACAAACCGGTTCTTATTCCGACCCCCTCTTTTAATGAATATGAGTCTGCCGTGCCTCCAGGATTACTGCGCCATTTTGCATTGCGGCCGGAAAACGATTTTTATCTCGATCCACATAAACTGCTACAGCAGGCACAGGCAGAGAATGTCGGGCATATCGTGCTGATTTCGCCCAACAACCCTACCGGGAATGCCATTCCTCATGATGACCTGCACACGCTTATTCTTGGTGCAGCAAAACAGAATATTCAGGTCATTCTGGATGAGTCTTTTATCGATTTTCATCCTGAAAGCCGTGGCGCCTCCTTTTTCCCGGAGCTTGCCCGCTACACTAACCTGACAATCGTGCTCAGCCTGAGCAAATCGCACGGTATTGGCGGTATACGTCTTGGGATGTTGGCTTCAGGGAGTGACAGGCTCGCGGCAGCGATACGATCCCGGCTTCCAATCTGGAATATCAACTCCTTTGCGGAAGAGTATCTGCGACTGTTTTCGGCATTCCGCAAAGAGTATGCCGCTTCCTGTGACAAAGTCCGCTATGAGGTACAGAAGCTGCGCCAGAACCTGAATACGCTGCCAGGCCTGACGGCCTTTCCCACCGACGCCAACTTTTTGTTTTGCCGCCTGGATGAACGTTTCGGTAAGGCCAGCGAGCTGGTTACCGAGCTTTTGCAGCAGGATCAAATTTTTGTGAAGGATTGCGCAGGGAAAACCCTGCCAGAGGCCGAACAATATTTTCGGATCTCCTCACGCAACGAGGCACAAAACGATCGGTTATTCCTGGCGCTGTCACGCATTTTGCAGGCCAGGCAGGCTTGTACCGTCCGTACCCCGGAGCTGGTAAATGCTGCGACTTTATAAAGATGCCGCCAACGTTTGCACCTTAATCGGACTGATTGCTGGTTTTGCTGCGCTGCTGTCGTTGGTGGCTCATAACCTGCCTCTGGCTCTGACTTTTATCCTGACAGGGGCAGTAGCCGATGTGTTTGATGGCCCCCTCGCTCGCTCGGCCAGCAACAGACCAGATGTGGCACCCGCCTTTGGTAAAGAGCTGGATACGTTAGCGGACGTGTGCCACAGCGTTTTATCACCTGCCCTCTGGGTAGTCATCTCCCTGGGATTGACGCCCGTTTCCGTACTGGCCGGGCTTGTACTCACCGTGGCAGGTGTAACCCGGCTGGCTTACTTCACCTCGGTTACGCCTGCCAAACCCGGCCATTTTATTGGCGTACCGGTGACCTGGGTGCCTCTGGTGTTAGCCATCGTAGTTAATCTGTTGGGCACCCACACTTTACCCACCGTTGTTGGCGTGCTGTTCGCGTTAATTATGGCTCTGGCACAGACAAGCCGCGTGTTGGTCCCCAAATTTTGCGGCCGGAAATTTACCCTTTTTGCCGTTATCGCCATCGGGTTATTACTCCTTACGGCACTACGAACTCTTGCAGGAAACTGGTAATGACTATTTTGACTGATGGCATGAGAAGAGAGAAATCAGGCACGATTGGCTTTCTGTGGATGATGCTCTCTACAGTGCTGTTTGTTGCCGTTGACGCAGTAATTAAGCTGGCGGGTAAAAGTATTCACCCTTTTGAGGTAGGTTTTTTCCGTAATCTGTTCGGCTTTCTTTTTCTTCTTCCGGCGCTGTGTCGAACGCGTTTTACTGCGCTAAAAACAAATGATTTTTATGGGCACCTGCTGAGAGGCGTGCTGGGCGTTGCCGCCACGCTAACTTTTTTCTATGGTCTGACAATTGTGCCTTTGGTTAAGGTGATTTCTCTTTCTTTTGCCGTACCGATATTTGCTTTTGTTTTGGCCATTATTTTCCTCGGTGAAAAACCGTCGGTCAGGCAGTGTTTCTGGACGCTGGTTGGCTTCGCGGGCGCCTTAGTGATTGTCAGGCCGGGATACATTCCCCTGTCGATTGGCACGCTTATTATTCTGCTGTCGGCATTTTTAAACGCCTGCATTTATATCGTGGTAAAAAAACTTTCCCGTACCGACTCTTCACTGTCTATCGGTGCCTGGATGTGTTTATCCGTCGGCACCCTGACCTTTCCCTTCGCCTGGTATTACTGGAGCTGGCCAACACCGCAGCAGTATCTGCTGCTGATATTGGTCGGCGTACTCGCCACCTCGGCCCAGTATGCATTATCAGAAGCGTTCAGAAACGCTGATACCAGCGCCATGATGCCTGCCGAATTCCTGAAACTGATCTGGGCTGCGCTGATTGGCTTTTTTGTGTTCCGGGAATCTGCCGATGTTTTTGTCTGCTTTGGGGCCGCAATCGTTATCACCGCTAACGTGATGTCGGGGTTAGCGAAGCGACGACATGACCGTAGCAGCCAGAAATAAAGAGCGCCTGTTGCCGATCGGGGCGCTCATCAAAATATTACCAATCAAGAGGTTAACTGCATGGCGTCTATTGACTCAATCATCGTTCTGGACATTGATGGCACCCTGACCGACAGCGTGCCAGCCCACCAGCATGCCTTCGAACAGGCACTGCGCTTTTTCCCTTTCCAGGCCCTGTCCACCGACTGGGGGCGCTACACCCACCATTCCGACAGCGGCATTTTTTATGAAGCCTGGCAAAAAGCAAATTTTGTTGGTGAACCGGATCTGGCCACGCTTGAGGAAGCCTATCTGAAAGCTTACCCGCAGGCACTGAAACGTTATCCGGTTAGCGCCATTCCTGGCGCGGCAGAATTTGTTGCCACCCTTAGCGAAAGCTGGGGCATTGTTTTTGCCACCGGCAGCCTGCGTTCCGGGGCGCTGCACAAGCTTGGTGTCCTTGGTATTGATGCGGATGAGGTCGTGCTGGTGACCTCATCAGAGTTTGCCAGCCGCGAAGAACTGGTCAAACAGGCGGTCGGGCAAGGGTGTCGCAGATTCGGCATCAAAGCCCCTCGCCGGGTTGTTTCCATTGGCGATGGCATCTGGGATTTGAAGACGGCGAACAATCTTGGTTATGAATTTTTAGGGATTGGCGAAGGGGAAAAAGCTGCCCATCTCAGCGCCTCAGGCGCAGAAGTTTATCCAGACTTCATCGCCTTGCTTAAAGATCGCCAGCTGTTTTCGTCAGAGCCGATTGCGATAAAGGAGAGTTAATGTATGCCGAGCGGGACGACGTATGATGTGTCAGACAGGCCGCCGCTAAGTACGGCAGAGATCCTTGCTGCGGTTAAACAGGCGGCACCTCCTGACTGCGATGTCTTTGAAGTTCATTCATCCCTTTCTCTGCTGTCAGGCTTAAGCCGCAGGCCACACCGATGGGCCTTTTTGCGTGCGGTAAGGAGTCTGGTTCGTGAGGGGAAAACCCTGCTGTTTCCGGCGTTCACCTTTTCTTATGCAGGCGGCAAAGCGTTTCATCTTCAGCACTCACCTTCGGAAACCGGCGTTCTGGCTGACTGGGTGCTTAGCCTTCCTGAGGCACGCCGCACGCCCAGCCCAATGTTTTCCTTTGTGGTGATCGGGCCGAAATCACCGCTCTTTTTGCAGGCAGATCACCGTGATGCGTGGAGCGCAGAATCCGTGCTGTCGAGGGTAGAAAAGCTGGGAGGTGGAGCGCTGATGTTGGGTGCCGGATGGGATTACCTGAGTTTCCTGCATGTCGTGGAACAACGGCTCATGGTGCCCTATCGCGAATTTAAAGTTTTTCACGCCAAAGCAGATTTAGGTCAGGGTCCGGTCGATCCCGCCATGCAGGTCTATGTACGCCGTCGGGATATTCGTACCGAACTGGATTTCGCCGCGGCGGGTCGGGCAGCGGAAGAGGCTGGCCTGGTAAAAACAGCCCTGCTCGGCGAAGGTGAGGTGAAATTTGTTTCGCTGCGCCATATCGCACAGCTTTGCCAGGAGAGAATGGGTACAAATCCGTTTTTCTTACTGAAGAATGGCCAGCAGACGGCAATGGACATCGCCCAGGTCACACAGCGTACGCAACAACCCGTTTTCCGTATTGCGCTTCTCAGCGCGGAAAATCCCGATTATCTGATCGAAGCACTTAAAAAGCAGATTGCTGCAACAATCCCGACCAGAAGTATTGCGTTTTATCCCAGTCAGTATGGCAATTTCTATTCAGATTTGACCCTGAACGATTCACCTCTGCGCACGTTCAACCCGCACCTGACGATTATTGCCGATACCTTCGAGAGCCTGAGCGGCTGCTCAGGACAGTATGCGATTGATGAAGAGACATTTCACCTCAGGCTCAATCGTTGGCATGCCGCCGTGGCTGGCTGGGCCGAAGCCAGCGAAAACCAGGTGGCTGTTTTCAGGCCAATGTGGGCAACGGCAAGCGGCACGTTTTCCGGCGAGGAAAATAGTGCCCGGCTGGCTACGATACTGGCACAAAATGAGGGGATATTTATC
This sequence comes from Pantoea sp. CCBC3-3-1, assembly GCF_007981265.1. Classification (NCBI taxonomy): domain Bacteria; kingdom Pseudomonadati; phylum Pseudomonadota; class Gammaproteobacteria; order Enterobacterales; family Erwiniaceae; genus Pantoea; species Pantoea sp. CCBC3-3-1. The sequence continues at coordinate 4,996,862 of NZ_CP034363.1, read as the reverse complement.
GACACCCCCAGTCTGGCGGCACAATCAGCGATTCCCTTGCGCGACCCGCGCAGCTGGTATCTGGCTCGTACGCCCTGGTCACCCCAGTTTGCCAAAGTGCTGGCTGAGTATCTTACTGGCATTGTTCTTGACCGCTGTGGTCTTTCGGTACGTCTGATCGTGGTTGATCTGGATAACACATTGTGGGGAGGCGTAGCCACTGACGATGGACTGGAAGGCCTCGCGCTGGGCGGCGATTTTCCCGGAAACGCTTTTCGGGATTTTCAGCTGTTGCTTAAATCACTGGTGCAGCGAGGGATCGGGCTGGCTATCGCCAGTAAAAACGACCGGCATGTCGCGCTGGACATTCTCGATCGCCATCCCGAGATGGTGTTGCGTCGCGAAGATTTTGCCGATGAAGAAATTCACTGGGAGGCCAAAACCGATTCTGTCGTTCGTCTGGCAAAACGAATGCATCTGAGCCTTTCCAGCGTGATGTTCCTTGATGACAATCCGGTTGAGCGAGAGGCGGTAAGGCGCAATCTGCCTGAAGTCGTGGTTCCTGAATTAGGTAACGATCCGGTCCGCTACTGTGAAATTGTCAGTCGTATTCCTCAGCTCGCGTCTGCGGGCCTCACCAGCAGCGATCGCCAGCGTGGCAACGCATTTCGCCAGTTGAAAGCGGTGGAAGACGCACGTCGCGTCGCTGTTGATTCGCAGGCTTTTATCAGCGACCTGGCCGTTACCCTGAGATTCGCTCTGCTCAATGATGGAAATCTCTCCCGGGCCGGGCAGCTGATGACCAAAACCAACCAGTTTAATACCACATTGAAGCGCTACAGCGCTGCCGATTTAAAAGCGCTTGTGCAGCAGGGGCATCAGGTCATCGTTCTGGAGATTGCCGATAAATTTAACCCGCCAGAAATCATGGGCGTAGCGGTATTACAACAGGCAGTGCTTGATACGGTCGTGCTGTCATGCCGGGCATTTGGCAAAGGCGTGGAAACGGCCTTATTTCAGGCTCTGGCCGCTGCGCTGTTCCGCCAGTCGGGCCTTTATCTCAGGGTCTGCTTCACCCCAACAGACAAAAACCATGTGGTGATTAGCGCACTGGAGGCATTGCACTTTACGCCGCACAACGACATCTGGCTTGCAGGAACAAAGAGCCTGTCGCTGCCAGTTTCGCCAGTGAAAATAACCGGACTTGAGGAGATTTTTCAGTGAAATTTAGTCAATTTGCTGTTGGACAGTATGTGGCGTTTACCCGGGCTTTCTCGTCGGAAGATTATGAAAAATTCAGGGCGGTGAGCGCGGACAATAACCCGCTGCACTGGGACGTGGATTATGCCCGCGAGGCGGGCTTTTCACAGCCAATCTTACCGCTTGGGTTATCCATTTCGCCTTTTTCTGCCATTGCAGGAAAGGCGCTACCGGGCATTCCATCATTAATTCTTTCATCATCATGGAACGCCCACAGCCACGTTGATTATGACCAAAACCTGACGTGGTCCGCCAGAGTCAGCCATATCCTCACAGAGAAAAGAGTGCTTCAGCTTGATTTGCGTGTTTATGACGGTGAACGACGGTTAATCTCAGGGAAAATGTCAGTCCAGGCCAGAGTTGAGGAATGGAACATTCCCGACGACATTGCTGCCGAATTCAGGGTCAGAGAGCCGGCTCGCGTTGCGCTGGTAACGGGGGCAGAAGGCGCGATCGGCGCAGCCTGTGCAGCCCGACTGGAAAGTGCCGGATGGCAGGTATTACGTCACGCTCGACGTAGCAATACGGCTGGTATCGTTGCTGATTTAGCGACAGAAGCGGGTCGCGAGCAATTAAGTCACGCTGTCCGGGAGCACCAGCCCACGCTGATCGTTCACGCGGCCAGCGCGGCGACTAAGGCAACGCTGACAACATTGATAGCAACTAACTATCTGGCGCTGCATTCTCTTACCGCTGCGGCTCTGCCGCATATGCTGGCGATGCAGAGCGGCCGTATCATAAATGTGGGATCGGTTGCCCAACTTAAAGTGTCCGGGTCTTTCACCGATTATGCGGCAGCAAAAACGCTTTCGGACTGGTATCTGAACCAGGTTGATCTGCAACATCGCAGCAATGGCGTAGAGACCACCACCGTGCTTTGCGACAAGACAAACAGCGCTTTTTCAGAAGGGCAGCAGGCGCTTAGCGGCACGGCAATGGAACCAGAAGAAGTGGCTGAGCAGCTGGTGGCGCTGGGACTGGGAGAGCAACCGCTTCATACTCGCTATACCCTAAGCAGTGAAGGATTAACCCGCTTCACCGCTGACGAGGCGCCACAAACGGTCAGCAACAACAGCATTCCGACAGCGAAACCAGAGCAAGTAGCAGCATCGTTTTCATCTGCGCCACTGGAGGAGTTGCGCACCAGGCTGCGGACTATGTTCAATCAACTGCTGCCGGATTCAGTAGGCAAGCCAGATAATCTGCTGCGCATCAATACCCTCTCCGGCTGGGATTCAATGACACAAATCGCTATTGCGCTGGAAGTAGAACAGCAGTTTGGTATCGCGCTGAATGGGGCCGCCGTGGCGGAGCTAATCTCGTTCGATGCCCTTCTTCAGGCAATTAGCAACGCAAAGGATTGATCTACACGACGTTAATATTAATCCTAAATATACGTCATGAGGTTAAAGCCACGTGATATTTCCTAAGAACATTTTTACAATTCCGCGGGGATTTTTCGACCATTTTCACGGAGCGACAGATGGCAAGTCATTTCGCACGCTGGGCACTGAACGCAGGGATGATCCCGGTGCACAGGATTTCTCAACAGGCAGTGGATGCAGCACAGTTCCTGCCGGAACGACGCCGCAGCCGTTATCTGGCTGCCCGCATGCTGCTGGCGGAAATGATGTTGCGCGTGTACGGCATCCCGCAACTGCCTGAACTGGTGATGGCCAGCAATGGACGTCCTCACTTTGCCGACAGCGATCTGCCCGATTTCAGCATTGCCTATGCTGGCAACATCGTTGGCGTATTGCTGGCTGATGAAGGCGGATATGCAGGCCTGGATATGGAAATTGTCCGCGCGCACAGTCGCCAGACGCTGGAACAGCATTCACGCGATATTTCCACCGCTGAAAAAGCCTGGATTAACGCGCAGGCCGATCCCGATGAGGCAGCGACGCAATTATGGACAATGCGACAAAGCGTTTTGAAACTGACGGGCGACAAGGAGAGGGGCAAAGATTCGCTACAGTTGCAGCCTGCTTCAGGAAGGCTTCGCTCCTCATTGTTTACGACTATTCAGGCCATTTCCGACGTAGAACCGCTGATCATCTGGTCCTGTGCGCTTTCGCCCGGTAGCGAACATCTTACTCTGTGGGAGTTTGAAGCGGACAGCTGGACACTGCTGCGGGATATTCCTGCTTATGCGCAGAATTTGGGAGCGAGGATGCTACGATTAACCAGCCTGTCTTCGGGAAAAGTCTCTGGTGACTGAACAGCCTCCCACACGACAAGCGTGCAGGAGGCATGGTACTCAATCAGTGTGCGTCAATGAACACAATTTTCAGCACAAACAGCAGGGCAACGACCACCACGCAAGGGCTGATTTCACGCCAGCGGCCGGTTCCCAGCTTCATTACGCAATAAGAGATAAAGCCCAGCGCGATCCCTTCGGTAATAGAGAAGCTGAACGGCATCATAATGGTCGTGACGAAAGCAGGAACGGCTTCGGTCAGATCGTCCCACTTCACGCGCGCCAGGCTGGATGTCATCAATACGCCAACATAGATCAGCGCGCCAGCAGCTGCATAAGCCGGAACCATGCCAGCCAGCGGCGACAGGAACATCACCAGCAGGAACAGGATCCCCGTAACCACCGCCACCAGACCGGTACGGCCGCCAATGGAGACGCCGGAGGAGCTTTCAATATATGCGGTAACGGAAGAGGTGCCGATAAAAGCACCCGCAACGGAGCTGATGCTGTCGACAAACAGCGCCTGCTTCATACGGGGGAAGGTGCCCTTTTCATCGGTCAGACCGGCTTTATCCGTCACGCCAATCAGCGTACCGGAGGAGTCAAACAGATTGACCAGCATAAAGGAAAAGATGATGCCGGCCATGCCGATATTCAGCGATCCCGCCAGGTCAACCTGTCCGACAATCGAGGTCATGCCGGTTGGCACAGAGAAAACGCCGCCATACTTTACATCACCAATCGCCAGGCCAATCAGCGTGGTGACCACGATAGAAACCAGCACCGCAATATGAATGTTACGCGAAGCAAGGATAGCGATAATAAAGAAGCCCAGTGCGCCCAGCAGGACGCTGTGCGAAGTTAAATCCCCTACCGCCACCAGCGTCTCTTTGTTTGCCACCACGATGCCGGCATTTTTCAGGCCGATCATCGCAATAAACAGACCAATACCGGCCGTAATGCCCACACGCAGGCTCATCGGGATATTAGCAATCATCCAGTAGCGGACGCGGAAAAGGGTCAACAGCAGCAGGCCAACCGCGCCCCAGAAGATAGCGCCCATCCCTGTCTGCCACGAGATGCCCATTGCGCCGACCACCACAAAGGCAAAAAAGGCGTTCAGGCCCATTGCCGGAGCCAGCGCTACCGGAAGGTTGGCGACCAGGCCCATCAGAATACTGCCTGCGGCTGCAATCAGGCAGGTCGTCACAAACACCGCCTGCGTATCCATACCGGCCACGCCAAGAATTTGCGGGTTCACGAATACGATATAGACCATGGTCAGGAAAGTCGTGAAACCGGCAATGACTTCGGTCCGTACTGTGGTGCCGTGTTGCTGGAGTTTGAAGATCCGCTGCAGTAGACCTGAGTTATTCATTATGAGATTCCAAAACGGAGAAAAGTTATCGTCGGCTATCCTAACCGATAAATTTTAATTTGCCAGATAGCACAACGGTTTTTTCGCAACCGATTGCGCTGTAGATGCCCGAAGATCGCGGCATCTAACTGAAATTGACATTACAGGTCGCAATTCTGTTAAGGATCGTTACAGTGATGCAAAGAAAGCAAACCTGAGGAGGCACGATGTCTGTTAGCTGTGTGTTTTTCGATTGTGACGGAACGCTGGTGGACAGCGAACTGCTTTGTACCCAAGCCTACGTGAATACGTTCGCCCGGTTCGGTGTCGAACTTTCGCTACAGGAAATGTTTGAAAAGTACAAAGGCGTGAAGCTGTACGACATTATTGCGGATGTGTGCGCTGAACATGCTCTTAAAGCCAGGAAAGAGGAGATCGAACCGGCCTACCGTGAGGAGGTAGCCCGTTTGTTCGATGAGCAGCTACAGCCCATCGCCGGGGCGAAAGCCTTGCTGGAGAAGATCGCGGTCCCAATGTGCGTGGTATCGAACGGCACCGTGAGCAAAATGCAGCATTCGCTGGGCCTGACCGGGATGCTTTCCTTTTTTGATGACCGGTTGTATAGCGGTTACACCCTTTCCAGCTGGAAACCCGATCCAGCGCTGATGTTCCATGCGGCAAAAGAGATGTCTGTTCCCATTGAGCAGTGCATCCTGGTTGATGACTCCGAAGCGGGCGCCAAAGCCGGTATCGCGGCAGGTATTCCGGTATTTTATTACTGTGCAGATGCGCACAACAAACCGCTGGATCATCCGCTGGTAACAACGTTTGATGATATGGCGCAGCTGCCGGAGCTGTGGCGGGAAAGAGGCTGGGGGATTACACGCTAGCCGATGACTCGCTAAGGGCGGCTCAGCGCAGTGATGGCGTGAAGTTGCCCTTTAGCCGCCCTTATCCGACCATGAATATTACCCAATTGCGCCCAGCGTATCCTCGTTGCCCTGCTTTTTAGGCAGCAGGAACAGGGTGGCGAAAATATCCAGCAGATAAATAAGCGCCAGCAGCGTGATGGCCGCGTTAAAGGAGAGCTTCATCACCAGCAGGCCAATCACCAATGGACCAAAACCGCCCACGCCCCGCCCCAGATTGAACAACACGTTTTGCGCCGTTGCACGCACCTGTGCCGGATAGGTATCCGAGATCAGCGCGCCGTAGCCGCCAATCATACCGTTCACAAACATGCCCATTAACGCGCCGGTAAACAGCATTACGGTGGGATCGCGAAGCTGGGCATAAACAATAACCATGATGACTGCGCCAAACTGATACAGCAGGAAAATTTTCCAGCGGGTAAAACGATCGGCCAGCACGCCAAACAGCCAAATGCCGAAGGTCATGCCCACGACCGTCACCGCCGTCCAGAGTCCGGATTTGGTCAGCGTAAAACCGAAGTTTGAAGAGAGATAACCGGGCATCCAGATCATCAGCCCGTAATAACCAAAATTCTGCACCGAGCAAAGGATAAAGATCCCCAGGCTGGCTTTGGTCGTCGCAGTATCCTTAAACAGCAGCCTGAGACGTGCGCCGAAAGAGAGCCCCTGATTAACGTCGACATGTCGGGTAAAACCTTCCGGCTCACCCAGTCTCCGGCGAATAAAAAACGAAGCCAGCGCGGGCAGTAATCCAATCAAAAACATCCCGCGCCAGCCGATATAGGGCAGTAACAGCGGAGTGATAAAAGCAGCCAGCAGAACGCCTAACTGCCAGCCGATCCCTACCCAGGCCGAGGCACGGTTACGTTTCTCCGCAGGCCAGGCTTCCGCAATCAGCGCCATACCAATGCCGAACTCGCCGCCAAGACCCACGCCCGCCAGCGTGCGCCAGGCCAGCAGATCCCAGTAACCCTGCGCTATCGCGCACAGACCGGTAAAAAGCGAGAACATCAGGATGGTCCAGGTGAGTACGCGAATGCGGCCAAAGCGATCGCTAAGATGACCAAAAACGATTCCGCCGATTACCGCGCCAATCAGCGTCCAGGTAACCAGCGAGCCAGCCTGCGATGGATTGAGCGCCAGAGAAACACTGATAGCGGGCAGCATAAAGCCCAGGATAAGCAGATCGAAGCCGTCCATTGCGTAACCGCTGACGGCGGCCAGCATCGCTTTGCCGGGCGTAGCGCCCTTTGCAGCCTGGTGAGGTGTCATGAAGAATCCCTGCCTGAATGAAATGTGAGGCAAGTATATGTTTACGCTGGCGGTCAGGCCAATAGCCTCCGACCAGAAGATCAGTCCGCAGATGCCCTGGCCACGATTTTCAATGCCTTCGATAGTGCGTAAAACAGCACAAGCAGCATACAGGGGTTTATGATGTGTGATATCTGACGAGATTGGTTCAGGAAGAAGTTTACAGCTGAAATTACTGGCGTATTATCGGTCGAGTAAATATTGGACGAACCTATTGAAACGGGAAGAACAAAGAAAAGGAAATCAAAAATGAGTAAAAGGACAGACATACTCGACGGTCGGCAAGCCGCAACCGAAAGCTACGGGTTAGTTTATACAGAAGTACTCGGATGGATTGACCTCGGGCATGCACAAGGAACAGATATTCGTGCATTGTTGAATAAGATGGCTCTGGGAGAAGCATCAGGAAAGGAATATTATGATGTCACTTACTCTCAAGGTATGACATCACCTTATAAAATATTCCGTACGGGGAAATCGGTTCATTCAAAGTGAACGCTTTTATACCGCTCTTATTCCCGGATCCTGAAAAATTCCCTAATTCACAACCACGTTATGGCCTGTTACCACCCTTCATGAAAACTATTGCCCCTTACAACGACTTTTTATCCGGAAACATAATTTTGCCAACCCGCGAACGAACCTTTGTTACTACCGGCTCAAGCGGAAGAATGGATCTATGAAAAAGTCGGCAAAAATATTGTTATTAATAACTATTTTCATTTGTGCGGTACTCGCTTTCGTCTGGCCGTATATAAAAATGGAATTGGCCAGCAGCGCGTATTACACCCAATATAATGAAAGAGAATACGAGTACTACACGCCGGATCTGCTAAAAAATATGCCGCGAATCTCGGACAACTATGAATTTGCGTTCGGCAAGGTCAGCGGCCCGCAAGCACAGGTGTTTACTATTCGGTTTCAGGATACTAATGAAGCAAAAAAAGTGCGGGACTACCTGATCTCTGCTGGCTACAAACCCCAAACTAAATGTCATGTTGAAGCTGAATGCTGGCGTATTGAAGGTTCTAAGGATGTTGTGTCGATCGTAAATTATCATTCACCCGATAGTATAGCGGTGCAGATTTATCGCAGCCCGGATACTGAATAGCGGATGATATCGGCAAAAAAATGAGAAGGGTTTATGGGAACTCTTCTCATTTTTATAAAAGTCATTGATGATCAAGATATTGATAGATTAACGTCCTTGTTACTCTTTCTGTCAGACAGGCGTATCTTTACTGCTTTCGCCCGTCAACAGTTCATCAAGCTTGTCGCCACCAACGTGGCGGAAATCCTGCCCTTTAACAAAGTAGAAGATGATCTCGCAGATGTTCTGACAGCGATCGCCAATACGTTCGATAGCGCGCGCACAGAACAGCGCGGTCAGCACGCTGGGGATAGTGCGGGGATCTTCCATCATGTAGGTCATCAGCTGCCGCACGATGCCCTCGTATTCCTGATCGACCTTCTTGTCTTCACGGTAAATTTCAATAGCCGCGCTCAGATCCATGCGGGCGAAAGCATCCAGTACATCATGCAGCATCTGAATCGTGTGATACCCCAGCGATTCCAGGCTCACCAGCAATGACTGATGCTGCTGGCCAAACTTCTCCAGTGCCGTGCGGCTGATTTTTTCCGCTACGTCGCCAATGCGTTCCAGTTCGGAAATGGTTTTAATAATCGCCATCACCAGACGTAAATCGCTGGCGGTAGGCTGACGCTTGGCGATAATCCGCACGCAGGCTTCATCGATCGACACTTCCATCATGTTGACCTTCTGATCGCCGTCAATGACCCGCTGCGCCAGCTCGCCGTCCTGATTGTGCATGGCGATAATCGCGTCCGTCAGCTGCTTCTCCACCAGCCCGCCCATGGTCATGACCTGGGTGCGGATATGCTCCAGCTCGGCGTTGAACTGCCCGGAGATATGTTTATTCAGATTCAGGTTATCCATGATGTGCTCCAGGCAACTCAGCCGTAGCGGCCGGTAATGTAGTCTTCAGTTTGTTTCTGGTGCGGCTTGGTGAACAGCGTGTCGGTGTCGCTGAATTCAATCAGCTCGCCCAGATACATAAATGCCGTGTGATCGGAACAGCGCGCCGCCTGCTGCATGTTGTGGGTTACGATAACGACGGTGTAATCCTGCTTCAGCTCGGTAATCAGCTCTTCGATACGTCCGGTAGAAATCGGATCCAGCGCCGAGCACGGTTCGTCCAGCAGCAGCACTTCCGGCCGAATAGCGATGCCGCGAGCGATACAGAGTCGCTGCTGCTGACCGCCGGAAAGGCTGTAACCGCTTTGATGCAGCTTATCTTTGGTTTCATTCCACAGAGCGGCTTTACTCAGCGCCCATTGTACCCGCTCGTCCATATCGGCACGGGAAAGTTTTTCAAACAGGCGCACGCCAAAAGCGATGTTATCGTAAATTGACATCGGGAACGGCGTCGGTTTCTGGAACACCATCCCGACGCGCGCGCGCAGCAGGGCGATATCCTGGCTGGCGGTCAGGATGTTTTCGCCATCCAGCAGGATCTCGCCTTCGGCGCGCTGCTCAGGATAGAGCGAGAACATCTTGTTGAAGGTGCGCAGCAGGGTAGATTTACCACAGCCTGACGGGCCGATAAACGCCGTGACCTGGTTTTTAGCGATATCCAGATTAACGTTTTTCAGCGCATGAAATTTTCCATAATAGAAGTTCAAATCGCGAACCTGAATCATATTTCCGGCGGTATTGTCAGCCATTCTCTTTCTCGCTTGTTTGCGCCGCCGCAGCCGCGCATCTTAATTAGTGTTTGCGCTTGGAAAAAATCACGCGTGCCAGGATATTCAGTACTAACACGCAGAGAGTAATCAGCAGCACGCCAGCCCAGGCCAGACTTTGCCATTCGGCAAACGGGCTCATGGCGAATTTAAAAATGGTTACCGGCAGGTTGGCCAGTGGCTGCATCAGGTCGGTGCTCCAGAACTGGTTGGACAGCGAGGTAAACAGCAGGGGAGCCGTCTCGCCGGCAATGCGCGCAACGGCCAGCAGAACACCGGTAAGAATGCCGGATACCGACGCTTTCAGCGTGATGGCCGAGATCATTTTCCATTTTGGCGTTCCCAGCGCGTAAGCCGCTTCACGCAGGCTGTCCGGCACCAGTTTCAACATGTTTTCCGTGGTGCGAATAATGATGGGGATTTGCAGCAGCGCCAGCGCGAGCACGCCAGCCAGACCGGAGAAATGCTGCATCCGCGCGACGACCAGCGTATAGACAAACAGGCCAACCACGATGGACGGTGCCGACAGTAGAATGTCGTTGATAAAGCGGATCACTTCAGCCAGCCAGCCTTTACGGCCATATTCCGCCAGATAAATGCCCGCCATAATGCCCAGCGGTGTGCCGATCACGGTAGCCCACAGGATCAGCAGGCCGCTACCCATAATGGCATTCGCCAGACCGCCGCCAGCCGTATTGGGTGGAGGCGTATTTTCGGTGAACAGCGACAGCGTCATGCCGTCGAAACCGCGAGTCACGGTGGCCCACAGGATCCAGACCAGCCAGAACAGGCCAAAAGCCATCGTCAGCAGAGAAAGCGTTAGCGCAATGCGGTTTTTCATCCGCCGCCACGCCTGCATTTTACGGCGTGATGCGTCCAGTTCGGCGCGCGATTGCAAAGCCATCATCGTCATGAGCGTGCTCCTTCACTTTTTGCCAGGCGCAGGATCATAAATTTCGAGCAGGCCAGCACGATAAAGGTAATCACAAACAGGATCAGCCCCAGCTCCATCAGTGCGGCGGTATGCACGCCCGATTCCGCTTCAGCAAATTCATTCGCCAGCGCCGAGGTGATGCTGTTACCCGGCATAAACAGCGAGGCGCTGTCGAGCTGGTAGGTATTGCCGATAATAAACGTCACCGCCATGGTTTCACCCAGCGCGCGGCCCAGTCCCAGCATCACGCCGCCGATCACGCCATTTTTGGTGAACGGCAGAACGATGCGCCAAATCACCTCCCATGTGGTGCAGCCAATGCCATAAGCCGACTCTTTCATCATCACCGGCGTCTGTTCAAAGACGTCACGCATGACAGAGGCGATATAGGGAATGATCATAATGGCCAGGATAATCCCGGCGGCAAGAATACCAATACCGAAAGCCGGGCCGGAAAAGAGCATGCCGACGATGGGAATATTCGCCATCAGCTCGCCGAGCGGCGTCTGGAAATAAGTGGCAAACAGCGGGGCAAAAATAAACAGACCCCACATGCCGTAAACGATGCTGGGGATCGCTGCCAGCAGCTCAATCGCCATGCCTAAGGGGCGACGCAGCCAGTTTGGCGCCAGTTCCGTCAGAAACAGCGCGATGCCAAAGCTAACCGGAACGGCGATAATCAGCGCAATAACCGAGGTGACAACAGTGCCGTAGATGGGCACCAGCGCACCAAACTGTTCGTTGGGCGCATCCCAGGTTTTGGTCCATAAAAAAGAAAAGCCGAACTTTTGTATGCTGGGCCAGGATGAGATAACGAGTGAGACAATAATGCCGCCAAGCAGCAACAGGACAATCAGCGCAGCCAGTTTTACCAGCGCGCCGAAAAGGATGTCGCCCTGCTTGCCGGGGGGATTAAATGTCGGCCTGGTCGTAGCCATAGAATTCTCGATAGTAGAGGTTCAGGGCGGCGCAGCGTCCGCCCGTAACTTTTAGCCGTTTAATCAGCCTGGTACAGCGCTTTACCTGAGCTGTCTTTCACATTGGTTTTCCAGGCTGCACGAACCTGTTCAACAACGGAATCTGGCAGAGAAGCATAATCAAGGCTGTTGGTGGTCGCAGTGCCGTTTTTATAAGCCCAGTCGAAGAACTTCAGCACGGCAGTCCCTTTCTCAGCGTTCGCCTGCTCTTTTTGCAACAGGATGAACGTGGTTGAGGTGATCGGCCATGCATTCTCACCTTTTTGATAAGTCAGATCCTGAGCAAAAGATTTGCTCCAGTCTGCACCCTTAGCCGCATCGCTGAAGCTCTGCTCGCTCGGCTCAACCGCTTTGCCATCGGCATCCAGCAGTTTGGTGTAAGCCAGGCTGTTCTGTTTGGCATAAGCGTATTCAACATAGCCGATAGAGCCAGGCAGACGCTGAACAAAAGCGGCCACGCCATCGTTACCTTTCCCGCCAAGGCCGACCGGCCAGTTAACGGTGTTGCCTTTACCAATTTTACTGTTCCAGTCGCTGTTCACTTTTGCCAGATAGCTGGTAAACACGAATGACGTACCGGAACCATCAGCACGGCGTACCACGTTAATATTGCTGTCCGGCAGTTTTACGTCGGGGTTCAGTTTAGTGATGGCCGGGTCGTTCCATTTTTTAACGGTACCCAGATAGATGTCGCCAACGGTTTTACCATCCAGCGTCAGCTGACCGGATTTTACGCCTGGGATATTCACCGCCAGCACGACGCCGCCAATCACGGTTGGGAACTGGAACAGACCATTTTTTTGCAGATCTTCTTCTTTCATTGGCGCGTCCGAAGCACCGAAGTCGACCGTTTTTGCAATAATCTGTTTTACGCCGCCCGAAGAACCGATGCCCTGATAGTTAACCTGAGCGCCCGTTGCCTTATTGTATTCCGCCGCCCATTTGTTATAGACCGGTGCCGGGAAAGTCCCACCTGCGCCAGTAAGATTGTCGGCGGCAAAAGCAGAAACAGCGCTCAATGAAAGGGTTAAAGCGATACATTGAGCCAGCGTTTTTTGCATCAGTGTCATGTTCCCTCCAGGGGAGTAAAGTCAGGCTACATGCCGTTTTATCAGTAATAATGATTGCTGCTGGAGGCAAAATAGGACAGTTTGATGACAGTGAAATGTAGAAAATATGACAGTTTTGTGACAACTAACTCATCTTTCCTCCTTACAGGAGTAGTCTTTTTTTCGAAAGAAAAAAAAGGATTCAAATATTAAAAATTTGAGTTAATCCAGCAACATTAATCATTTTTTGTTGCCCGCTTTCGTTCAGGAGTGTAAAACCCTCTTCAGGTAATAGATTTTACCAGACCTTGATCGCTGTCTGTGAAACCACGATCAAGTACAACAATGGATGTTGTAAGAGGGATACTTATGACTATTAAAAATTTTTATTTTTCACAGTTGGCTGACATGCGTATAGAAGGCGTAGGCATACATGCAAGCTTCTCAATTTCTCTGGTTGTAAAAGATGAAAACACAACTGACGGAAAAAAAATATATATCTCTGCAGCAGGTAAAACTGCTGCAGTTAAAGCTGCTGGTTCGGGAGTAGCTTTGTTTTGGTGTAAAATAAGAAATAACATAGATAACCATGAAGCTATTTTACAAAAAAAATTTAATGAAAGATTTGCAGTAGGAATCGATGAGATTCTCATTGGCAGTACAGAATTTTTTATTAAAAAAAACGATAAATCTGCCTCAATCATCGTTGAAGGCGGATACGTAATCTCAGGTTACACAGGCCAGATTGTGCCTTTTCCTAAAAGTCTCAAAAGAGTCATAAATCTTACTCCTTTTTAGGTAAAATAATGAAAAAATTAATTTTTATGATGTTATTTTCATTCTGGTCAGGTTACTCCCTGGCGACAGGTGCTTACGCTGACAAAGCAACGCAGGAAGTTTCAGAGCTTGTCTCAGGATATTTGAAAGCCGACGATCACAACAAACTTGTAATAATTGAAAAGATTGAATCCATTGTAAAAAATAATCCCGACAACGGTAATGTGAAAAATATGTATGCGAATATTCTGGTAGCCGACGGGCAGTATCTTAAAGGGCTCAAAGAAATTGAAAGTATAAATATTAAAAATAAGAGACCCGTATCATCCCTGACTGAATGCATGCTAAAAGAAAAACTCTCCATGCCATACAATCAATGTTACAAAGAAGTAGTCAAGTTATCTGAAAAAGAAAAAACAAAAGATATTAATTATCTTGCAGCTTTATATTTAGGCAGCGACAAAAGATTTCCAGCAGAAAAAGAACGTTTACTTCAGCAAGGGAAAATAACCACTGAGGAAGTGGAACATTTCAATTTGGACAGAAATAAATATATAAATGAAATTTTCCCATAATATTTTGCTGTGCCATACAGGCACAGCAAAATTCAGAACCCGTTACTCGACCGTGACAGACTTCGCCAGGTTACGCGGCTGATCCACATCGGTGCCTTTAATCAGCGCCACGTGATACGAGAGCAGCTGAAGCGGGACGGTGTAGAAGATCGGGGCAATGATCTCTTCCACATGCGGCAGCGAGACGATCTGCATACCCTCGGAGCTGGTGAAACCCGCGTCCCGATCGGCAAAGACATACAGCAGGCCGCCACGAGCACGCACTTCTTCGATATTCGACTTCAGCTTTTCCAGCAGTTCGTTGTTAGGTGCCACAACGATAACCGGCATATCCGCATCAATCAGCGCCAGCGGGCCGTGCTTCAGTTCGCCCGCCGCGTAAGCTTCTGCATGAATATACGAAATCTCTTTCAGCTTCAGCGCCCCTTCCATCGCAATCGGATACTGATCGCCACGGCCAAGGAATAAGGCGTGATGCTTGTCGGAGAAGTCTTCTGCCAGCGTTTCGATCAGTTTGTCTTGTGACAGCATCTGCTCAATTCGGCTTGGCAGCGCCTGAAGACCGTGAACGATATCGTGCTCAATCTGCGGATCCACACCCTTCAGACGACCCATCTTCGCCACCAGCATCAGCAGGACGGCCAGCTGGGTGGTAAAGGCTTTGGTAGAAGCCACGCCGATTTCGGTGCCCGCTTTGGTCATCAGCGCCAGATCGGATTCACGTACCAGCGAGGAGCCTGCCACGTTACAAATTGCCAGTGAACCGAGGTAGCCCAGCTCTTTTGACAGGCGCAGTGCCGCCAGCGTATCGGCCGTTTCGCCAGACTGCGACAGCGTAATCAACAGGCTGTTTTTACGCACGGCAGATTTGCGATAGCGGAATTCTGACGCGATTTCCACATCACAAGGTATGTTTGCCAGCGCTTCAAACCAGTAGCGTGACACCATTCCTGAATTGTATGAGGTACCGCAGGCGATGATCTGAATATGTTCGACCTGGCTCAGTAGCGCGTTAGCATCGGGTCCCAGTTCAGAGAGATCCACTTCGCCATGGCTGAAACGCCCGCTAAGGGTGTTTTTGATTGCCATTGGCTGTTCATAAATCTCTTTCTGCATGTAGTGACGGTACAGGCCTTTGTCACCCGCATCGTACTGCACGTTGGATTCGATTTCGTTGCGCTGTACCCGATCGCCATTACGATCGACGATGGTAACGTCGCGACGGGTAACTTCAGCGATATCGCCTTCTTCCAGGTAGATAAAGCGACGCGTCACCGGCAGCAGCGCCAGCTGGTCAGAAGCGATAAAGTTTTCGCCTACACCACAGCCAACCACCAGTGGGCTACCGGAACGGGCAGCGACCAGCACGGACGGATCGCGGCTGTCCATGATCACCATACCGTATGCGCCACGCAGCTGAGGAATAACTCGCTGTACGACTTCACGCAGCGTGCCGCCGTACTGCTTCTGCTCCCAGTGCACTAAATGCGCTACAACTTCGGTATCGGTTTCGGAAGCAAAATGATAGCCACGCGCCATCAGCTGCTCGCGCAGTGGTTCGTGATTCTCAATAATGCCGTTATGAACAATGATGATGTGTTCTGAGATATGAGGATGCGCATTGGCTTCTGAAGGTTCACCATGCGTTGCCCAACGGGTATGTGCGATACCGGTGCCGCCTGTCAGCGGCGTCGTTTCCGCCGCTTCTGCCAGTTTTTGCACCTTACCCAGTCGACGAAGACGGGTAACCTGCCCTTCTGCCGTCACCACAGCAAGCCCGGCAGAATCATAGCCGCGATATTCCAGGCGACGTAATCCTTCAAGAAGGATCTCAGCGATATCACGCTGCGCTACTGCTCCAACAATTCCACACATAGTAGTTTTCCTGACGTTATGGCCTGAGCCATTAACTTTGTCTTCTGACCTGTTTGTTCCGGTATTTTCCGGTGCCCCGAGCCTTGTAGAGAGTGGGGCTTATCATTATGACTGCTTCAATCAGGCGGCTCTCTGGCCGCCTTAAGGTGCTGCTTATTGTTTCTTAACCGGACGCTGCCAGCCTGTTTTCAGCTGCTGATCCCGACGATTGTAGACCAGGCCTTTGGCTGCCACGTCTTTCATCACTGTCGTTCCGGCAGCGATGGTTGCCCCGGCAGCGACGGAAACCGGCGCTATCAGTTGCGTATCTGAGCCGACGAACACGTCGTCGCCAATAACCGTTAGCGATTTATTTACGCCGTCATAATTGCAGGTAATCGTTCCGGCACCGATATTCACGTTGGCGCCAATTTCTGCATCGCCCAGGTAGCTCAAATGGCCCGCCTTCGAGCCTTTACCCAGCGAGGCTTTTTTCATTTCAACGAAGTTGCCAACGTGTGCCCCTTCAGCCAGCGAGCTACCGGGACGTAACCGAGCGAAAGGCCCGACGGTGCAGGTCGCCGCCAGCTCTGCATTTTCCAGCACGCTGTAGGGACTGATTTCGCAGTCATCACCAATAACACAGTTTTTCAGTATGCATCCGCTGCCAATCTTCACGCGATCGCCGAGATGAACGCGGCCTTCTACGATAACGTTAGTATCAATCACCACGTCACGGCCATGCGTCAGTTCGCCCCGCAGATCGAAACGAGCCGGATCCTGCAACATTACGCCTGCCAGCAGCAGCTTTTCAGCTTGTTCTGCCTGGAAAACGCGTTCCAGCGTCGCCAGCTGAAGCCGGTTATTGACGCCGTCGGTTTCCGAATTGCGGGAAGGATGCACCGCTTCAGTGACCCGTCCTTCCTGATGCGCGAAAGCAATGATGTCGGTAATGTAGTACTCGCCCTGCGCGTTATTATTGGTCAGTTTGCTCAGCCAGCGCTTCAGATCGGCGCCGTTAGCCAGCAAAATACCGGTATTGATTTCGCGGATCGCCAGCTGTTCCGGCGTGGCATCTTTCTGTTCCACAATACCGACAACTGAACCCTGTTCGCGGATAATGCGGCCGTAACCCGTCGGATTATCAAGGATAACAGTCAGCAGCGCGATTCCGCCTTTGGGTTTAGCGCTGCGCAGGCGCTGGAGCGTTTCTGGCGAAATCAGCGGCACGTCGCCGTAGAGCATCATGATGTCTTCATCATCGGCAAAGAAAGGCGCAGCCTGCTGCATAGCATGGCCGGTGCCCAGTTGCTCTGCCTGGAGCACCCAGTTCAGCGAGGGATCGGTTAAGCGAGATTGTAGTAACTCGCCGCCATGGCCATAGACCAGGTGGACTTTATCAGCACCTACGCCGTTAGCCGCGTCGATAACGTGCTGTACCATCGGTTTACCGGCCAGCAGATGAAGAACTTTAGGAAGGTCGGAATACATACGGGTTCCCTTGCCTGCTGCAAGGATCACCACACTCATCGCGCTGTTTGACATAAACATCCTGCTTCTGATTTTGGCGAAAAAAATCTGCTTTCCACGCCGAAAAGTAAAACCATTTTGCGGCATAAATACTACTTCTTTTGCCACTCAAAAATACTTCGGTCATGGCTGATAAAAGAGGAGGAGATCTGAGCGACCTTCCCTCAATAGCAGCGGGCATGATATCACCAAAACTGTGCCATTCCTTCAGGATCTGGGCACCTGGCGGCGGTGAAAGCCGATGATGCAGAATTACTTAAAAAAAGTTACGCTTTTCTTTGTCCCAGCCACAGGCTCAGGCGCTTTTGCAGCAGCAGGATAATTTCACTGCCGCTGGTGCCGGCGACTCCGGCAAAAAACAGCGTCTGGGATGTTGTGGCATTGAAATCGACACACAGTAAACCGATTAACAGCCCGGTAAACATCGATACGATCAGATGCTGTAGAAATGTTTTCAGCCGGTGCGCGTTGCAGGGCTTGATTCGCTGATGAAGAATATAACTCACCACGCCACCCATCCCTGAAATGACGACCGCATCCAGAAGATGATGCTCAGATAAAAAGACCCATAGTAAAGGACTCATCGCGGCAGCCCTCCTGAAGCAGCGTGCTGGAGAATGACATCCGTCGCCAGGCGGCGCTTGCGAAGAAAAAGATTCTTCTCATGTTCTCTGCGCAGTATCAGGTCTTTTTTTACAGTATTGCCCGCATAGATCCATGAGCCAAACTGCTCTGCCGCGGCCGCATAACATCCCTGATTAAGAAACAAAAGAAGCGCAGATGGCTGCCCACTTCTCAGTTCCACCAGCCCGCTTTTTACCCCTCGCTGTCCGGCACCCACACTGAAAAGAAAAGAACAAAGCGCATCGAACTGATTTTGTGAAACGGGAACCTCGATGACGTTGTTAAGCAGCTCGCTGCATTTCAGCAGATCCTGCTTTAGCCATTCATCCGCTTCTTCCTGAGTAATGACCTGGTTTTCACAGATATTCTCTCTGTGCCCATAACCGATAACCCGGATATTCATATCATCAAGGCTGGCACTTAGAATAAGTTTCTCGTGGCTTTTAATGAAATTAATACCCGCACTGGAAATATTCATTTTCTTACCATAAACAGAATAATGCTCCCGAAGGAGCATTAAATTAAAATGACATTATCAGAGATAATCCCATGGCTTACCGAACTGTCCGGTCGTTTCTTCCAAGCCCGGTTCGGAACCCTGTGACCAGAATTTACCGATGAAGTTAACGCCTTTGTGGGTAACTTTACTGCCTTCCAGGTAAGTTGCCGTTGCGCTCCATTGTGGATAGTCAGAAGGCACTTCAGGATTAACAGGCACATCCGGTACAACTGGCTCATCCGGCGTAACGGCTGCCGCAGGCGCGATAATAACTTTATAAGAAGCCATATCGGTTTTACCGTTCGCAGCGGTCACGGTCAGCAGCACTTCCACCACGGTTTCAGTGGTCACGGCTGGCAGAGCAACATTCGTTTCGCTGGCCTGCGGAGAAACAATTTGCACGTTACCGGTGCTTGACCATTTGTAGCTGGCTGCTTTTGCAGATTTGTCAGCCGAGAAAATTAACGTGCTGCCGCCCACTGCTTTAACGGTGATAACCGCCGTTGGCATGGTGTTATCCTCCGGATCAACAGGCTCTACAGGATCAACAGGCTTAACCGGCGTTTCACCCTCAATATTGATACCTTTGAAATAGAAAGGAGACATATCAATATTCTGCTGAACAATAGGGCAATCCATACCTTCACGACCCGCATTAACCAGCAGGCCATTGTCGTTATCGATAGTCCAGGTGAACAGACCGCCCAGACCTTTTTCAATAACGTAGCGGGCTTTTTCACGAACGGTACGTGGGGTATCAATAGAATGGAAAACTTTTGACGTAGGGCTGTAGAGATAATCCGCACAGGCTTCATCATCGGTATAAACGTTAAAACCGTTACGACCAGACTGATTTTCCAGATCCAGATAGTTATTAATGACGTCATACCATTCCACACAGCCTGATTCAAACGTACCGGCGGTCGTACCGTTACCGTCATAAGAACCTTCGAGTGGAGAGAAAGAACGGATTTCACCGCCTTTGGCACTGCGTGAATAGCCTGCGTAACCAATGTTGATGGCTTCAGGATCGACACCCAGGTTCAGCAGATATTCCACTGCTTCTTCCAGGCTATAGGTCGAATTTTGGGTTTTATACAGGTTAGCATGATGACCCAGACCGTCCGCCCACGGCGTACCGAAGAAGTCATAAGTCATCAGGTTGATGCCATACAGACCCACTTCCAGCAGACCTTTGATATTGGAATGCTGTAACACTTCCACGTTAGCCGAAGAAGCGATGCTGATTTTTACATGGCTCATGTTATTGGCGATCAGCGCTTTGTGCAGCGTATCAATCAGCACGGCGTAGTTGTCGCCGTCTTCCGGGCCATGTGGGTTGCCTGCGCCTGGCGCATTGGGGTATTCCCAGTCGATATCGATTTCAGAAAACATCGGAAAGCGGTTGAAGAAATCAATGATACTGGCAACCAGCGTATCGATAGCGCTCTGGCTTTTCGCCAGCTCGTGGAACGCATCACTCATGGTCCAGCCACCGAGGCTGAAAGAGAGCGCCAGATCGTGGCCCTGTGCTTTCGCGTTTTTCTGTAAGTCGCGCATCGCACCCAGCACACCCTGTAGGTTAGGGTGATTTTGATAGAAGCAGTCTTCCTCGATATCGGAACCAATGCTGCCAGCACCAAAACCGAACGCTTTCCAGCCGCTAAAACCACAGTTGATATAGGACTGGCAATCGCCCCACGGATCCAGGATGGTCATTTCATTGGTTTTTTTCAGCGTTTGTTTCGCTGCCAGCTCAATTTTTTCCCGATTATCACCTTTATCACCAACGATACCGGTAAAACCAAAAATGATTTTATCGTAAGCGGTTGGGTCTAATTTAGTGATGTCAATCCCACGGCCACGGCTCGCTTTGGCGATGTTGCCATTATTATCAACCTGACGTTGATCGTAATGCGCCCAGTCGGTGTAGTAACCAAACAGCTTAGGTTTATTAGCGGTGTTATATTTGTTATACACACGTTTCGCTACGCGGCCGGAAGTATAGCTGAACTCAGCGGTATTCGTTGCCGGGTTAAAGCCATCCGCAGCATAGGATTGCTCGGTTAAAAGATCTTTTTGAATCAACTTACTCATGATAATTCCTTCTTTTGCGAGGGTTGCGTTTCCGTTTGTATTGAATCTTCATATCACTACCCCGCTGAGTCTCTTCCTTAACCCCTGGCGTTTCCAACCATAAATAAAGAGTAATATTGAAAAATAATTGTAAGAAACCTGAGGCGCCATCAAAAATATTATTAATAGCAACGCAGTTTAAACAAAGGGTGATTTCTTATGATAACTTTCACTCTTAAAAATAAATGGAAGGTAAACAATTTTTACTCTTGCCTGAGGTTTTTTGCTCAGTGTAGCCGCAGCCAGCCCGGTCAGGATAAGGCTTTGCTCCTGCGGGCATGCACTTTTTGCGAGCGAGGTGTTAATAATTGCAAGACAGATATTCTTTTTTGCCTGTTATATTGCGCTCTAGACGGCGACTGGAAGCATCTGGCTAATATTTATGAACGCAGTAAGTCATTAAGATAAAATCGTTAATAACGCATAAAATTAATTACGGTTATCTTATTTCTCTGACAACGCCTCATACTTCTTTCGCTATAACGATTTATAACCTTCATTTTGAACGAGTAGCCGGTAAATGAACAAAAAAATCCATCTTGGTAATAATATCTTCTTTTCAGAAGAGACTAACCAACTTATCAATGGTGCTATTAAATTAAGTATCAGTGAAAAAGAGAAACGACTGCTGAGTCATTTTATCCGACACCCTGATACTGAACTGACCAAAAGAAATTTGATTGGCGTGATTTGGGAACAGCGGGCGGAAACAACGGATGATGCCAATTTGACACAGCTGATTTACAAAACACGACGGGATCTGGCGGCCGTAAACCTGACCAATTGCATCAAGACCATCCCCGGCAAAGGCTATCTTTTTATTTCCGATAAAGCGGATGGGGCGGTCATTTACCACAAGCCGAGATATGAACGCCTCATTGGTTCAATTATTACGTTCATCGCCTTTATCATCCTGATCTATACCCTCATCTACTGTTTTCATCCGGCCTGATTGGCGCGGTGTTGCTGGCTGACCGTAAGGCAAAAAAAATGCCAGTCAGTTTCCTGACTGGCATTCTGTAGCTTAAACCTGAGTTACATCGCTTTTTTGGTCAACTCGATCACGCGCAGTTTGGCGATCGCTTTAGCCAGTTCAGCAGATGCAGTAGCAAAGTCTACATCGCCATGAGAGCTGTTCATGTGCTCTTCAGCTTTGCGCTTCGCTTCCAGGGCGCGAGCCTCATCGAGGTCGGTGCCGCGGATCGCAGTATCAGCCAGCACGGTAGCCGCGCCAGGCTGTACTTCCAGCATGCCGCCAGAGAGATAAATATACTCTTCGTCGCCGTGCTCTTTAACGATACGGATCATACCAGGTTTAATGGCGGTCAGCAGCGGGGCGTGGCCAGGGAAAATCCCTAACTCACCTTCGCTACCTGACACCTGGATTTTCTGCACAGTGCCGGTGAACATCTGCTGTTCTGCACTGACAACGTCCAGGTGATAAGTCATAGCCATAGTTAACCTCCAGAGAAACTCTTACAGTTTCTTCGCTTTTTCCACAGCTTCTTCGATGGAACCAACCATGTAGAAAGCCTGCTCTGGCATATGGTCGAATTCACCGTCCATGATGCCTTTAAAGCCACGGATGGTATCTTTCAGCGACACATACTTACCAGGTGAACCGGTGAAGACTTCTGCCACGAAGAACGGCTGAGACAGGAAGCGCTGCATCTTACGAGAGCGAGCAACCACCAGCTTGTCTTCTTCAGACAGCTCGTCCATCCCCAGGATGGCGATGATGTCTTTCAGTTCCTGATAACGCTGCAGCAGCGACTGAACGCCACGCGCTACGTCGTAGTGCTCCTGGCCAACAACCAGTGGATCCAGCTGACGGCTGGTAGAATCCAGTGGGTCAACCGCTGGGTAGATACCCAGAGAAGCAATCTGACGGCTCAGTACCACGGTTGCGTCTAAGTGAGCAAAGGTGGTGGCTGGTGATGGGTCAGTCAAGTCATCCGCAGGAACGTAAACGGCCTGTACGGAAGTGATTGAACCGGTTTTGGTTGAGGTGATACGTTCCTGCAGAACGCCCATCTCTTCCGCCAGCGTTGGCTGATAACCTACCGCAGAAGGCATACGACCCAGCAGTGCAGAAACTTCTGTACCGGCCAGGGTATAACGGTAGATGTTATCGATGAACAGCAGAACGTCACGACCTTCGTCACGGAACTTCTCAGCCATAGTCAGGCCAGTCAGCGCGACGCGCAGACGGTTTCCTGGTGGCTCGTTCATCTGACCATAGACCAGAGAAACTTTATCGATAACGTTAGAGTCGGTCATTTCGTGGTAGAAGTCGTTACCTTCACGGGTACGCTCGCCCACACCGGCAAATACGGAGAAACCTGAGTGCTCAGCCGCAATGTTACGGATCAGCTCCATCATGTTTACGGTTTTACCTACACCCGCACCGCCGAACAGACCAACTTTACCGCCCTTAGCGAACGGACACATCAGGTCGATAACTTTGATACCGGTTTCCAGCAGCTCCTGAGAGTTGGACTGGTCTTCGTACGAAGGTGCTGAACGGTGGATAGCCCAACGCTCTTCTTCGCCGATATCGCCTTTCATATCGATTGGCTCACCCAGCACGTTCATGATACGGCCAAGTGTTGCAGTACCGACGGGTACTTCGATTGGGTGCGCAAGGTCTGCGACTTCCAGGCCACGCTTCAGGCCATCGGAAGAACCCATCGCGATGGCGCGAACCACGCCGCCACCCAGCTGCTGCTGAACTTCCAGCACCAGACGGGCATCACCATTTTTAGTCTCAAGCGCGCTGTACACCTGTGGTACTGCGTCCTGAGGAAACTCGACGTCAACAACGGCGCCGATTACCTGGACAATTTTTCCAGTAGCCATTCTGAATCCTCTACCTAATTCGTTAACCTGGTTAAACCGCGGAGGCCCCACCGACAATCTCGGTAAGTTCCTGGGTGATGCTGGCCTGACGAGCCTTGTTGTATACCAACTGCAGCTCTTTGATCAGGTTTCCGCCGTTGTCGGTCGCAGCTTTCATCGCCACCATACGCGCGGCCTGCTCGCTGGCCAGGTTCTCTACAACACCCTGGTAAACCTGAGACTCGACGTAGCGACGCAGTAACGTGTCCAGCAGCGCTTTCGGATCCGGCTCATACAGGTAATCCCAGGTACTCTTCTTCACCACGCCTTCAGTTTCTTCTGCTGGCGGTAACGGCAGCAGCTGAACGATTTGTGGAGACTGGGACATGGTGTTGATAAATTTGTTGCTGACAATAAACAGCTTGTCGATACGACCTTCGTCGTAGGCTTGCAGCATCACTTTCACTGGGCCAATCAGGTCAGACAGGGAAGGTTTATCCCCCATGCCGGTAACCTGGGCAACCACGTTGCCACCGACAGAACGGAAGAATGACAGACCTTTTGAGCCGATAATCGCCAGATCGCTCTCGACGCCTTTATCTGCCCAGCCTTTCATATCAGCCAGCAATTTTTTGAACAGGTTAATGTTCAAACCACCACAAAGCCCGCGGTCGGTAGACACGACCAGGTAGCCGACGCGCTTAACGTCACGCTCATCCAGGTAAGGGTGTTTGTACTCCAGATTCCCTAACGCAATGTGACCAATCACTTTGCGCATGGTCTCTGCATAAGGACGGCTGGCCGCCATGCGTTCCTGCGATTTACGCATCTTGGAGGCGGCGACCATTTCCATCGCTTTGGTGATCTTTTGCGTGTTCTGCACGCTTCCGATCTTACTACGTATCTCTTTTGCGCCGGCCATAAGCTTCTCCTCAAAGCCTTGCGGCCTGCCCCTTAAAGGACAAGCCGCCAGACATTACCAGGACTGGGTTTTCTTGAACGTTTCGAGCAGGCCTTTCAGCTTCGCTTCGATATCGTTGTTGTAGTTACCAGCCTGGTTGATTTCAGCCATCAGCTCATTGTGCTCACGATCCGCATAAGCCAGCAGCGCTGCTTCGAAGCTGCCTACTTTCGCCAGTTCGACGTCAGTCAGGAAGCCACGCTCTGCGGCAAACAGCACCAGACCCTGCTGCGCTACGGACATCGGCGCATACTGTTTCTGTTTCAGAAGCTCGGTCACTTTCTGACCGTGGTTCAGCTGTTTACGGGTCGCTTCGTCCAGATCGGAAGCGAACTGAGAGAACGCTGCCAGTTCACGATACTGTGCCAGTGCGGTACGGATACCACCGGACAGTTTCTTGATGATCTTGGTCTGCGCAGCACCACCCACACGAGATACGGAGATCCCTGGGTTAACTGCAGGACGAATACCAGAGTTGAACAGGTTGGTTTCCAGGAAGATCTGACCATCAGTAATCGAGATTACGTTGGTCGGAACGAACGCGGAAACGTCACCAGCCTGAGTTTCAATGATTGGCAGCGCGGTCAAAGAACCGGTTTTACCTTTCACTTCACCGTTGGTGAAACGCTCAACGTACTCAGCGCTAACGCGAGAAGCACGCTCCAGCAGACGGGAGTGGAGATAGAACACGTCACCAGGGAATGCTTCACGACCTGGTGGACGACGCAGCAGCAGGGAAACCTGACGGTAAGCAACAGCCTGTTTAGACAGGTCATCGTATACGATCAGTGCATCTTCACCGCGGTCACGGAAGTATTCGCCCATGGCGCAACCTGCATACGGAGCCAGGTACTGCAGAGCAGCAGACTCAGAAGCCGTTGCCACAACAACGATGGTGTTAGCCAGCGCGTTATGCTCTTCCAGTTTACGAACCACGTTAGCGATAGTAGAGGCTTTCTGACCGATAGCCACATACACACACTTGATGCCAGAATCACGCTGGTTGATGATTGCATCGATCGCCATTGCGGTTTTACCGGTCTGACGGTCACCGATGATCAGCTCACGCTGGCCACGGCCGATTGGGATCATCGCATCGACAGCTTTGTAACCAGTCTGTACAGGCTGGTCAACGGACTGACGGTCGATAACGCCCGGTGCAATCACTTCAATTGGCGAGAAGCCGTCGTTATCAATGGCGCCTTTGCCATCGATTGGTGCACCCAGGGTGTTCACCACACGACCCAGCAGGCCACGGCCTACCGGAACTTCCAGAATACGGCCAGTACACTTAACTTTCATGCCTTCGGCAAGGTCAGCGTATGGGCCCATCACTACTGCACCTACAGAGTCGCGCTCGAGGTTCAGTGCGATTGCGTAGCGGTTGCCTGGCAGTGAGATCATCTCACCCTGCATAACATCGGCCAGGCCGTTTACGCGGATGATTCCGTCACTGACAGAAACAATAGTACCTTCGTTGTGAGCTTCACTCACGACATTGAACTGAGCAATGCGCTGCTTGATCAGTTCGCTGATTTCGGTGGAATTCAGTTGCATATGCTCCAGTCCCCTTAAGACTGCAAGACGTCTGCAAGACGCTCAAGACGGCCGCGTACGCTGCCGTCAATGACCATATCACCCGCACGGATGATTACGCCTGCCATTACAGACTTATCGATTTTGCAATTCAGCTTAACTTTGCGTGACAGACGTTTTTCCATAGCGGCGCTGATTTTATTCAGCTGTTCGTCACTCAGTGTAGTGGAAGAGATTACCTCAACTTCCGCAGTCGCATCGTATGCGGCACGTAGCTGGATAAACTGAGCCAGTACATCGGGAAGCGCGGGTAAACGTTTGTTTTCAGCCATGACCTTAATCAGGTTCTGACCGGCTTCATCCAGTTGATCACCACAGATAGCGATGAACTGCGCAGACAACGCTTCCGGCGCTAACGCGCCGGAAAGGAGTTCTGCCACTTGTTCATTGCTGGCTACCTGGGTAGCGAACGCCAGCATCTGCTGCCAGCGATCGACACTTTGATGCTCAACAGCAAAGTCAAAAGCTGCTTTGGCGTAGGGGCGAGCTACAGTAGTAAATTCAGACATCAGCCCCTCCCTCCTTACAGTTCAGCGACCAGTTTATCAACGATGTCGCTGTTAGCAGCTTCATCCACGGAACGTTCAATGATTTTCTCGGCGCCGGCAACAGCCAGCATCGCGACCTGCTTACGCAACTCTTCACGTGCACGTTTGCGTTCGGCGTCAATTTCAGCCTGCGCCTGGGTGACGATCTTGTTACGTTCCTGCTCAGCTTCGGCTTTGGCTTCGTCCAGGATCTGCGAACGACGCTTATTAGCTTGTTCGATGATTACCTGAGCTTCTTCTTTCGCTTTTTTCAGCTGGTCGGTCGCATTAGCCTGCGCGAGATCCAGATCTTTTTTGGCACGTTCAGCGGAAGCAAGGCCATCAGCAACTTCTTTCTGGCGCTTTTCGATAGCAGCCATCAGCGGCGGCCATACGTACTTCATGCAGAACACTACAAACAGGATGAACGCGATAGCCTGGCCGAGGATTGTTGCGTTTAAGTTCACAGCACAATGCCTCTTGTTAAGTTAACTTTCTTCTACCCCTATCTTTCAAGCTGTAGCTGCGTTAGCGGCCCTCTCTCACTCCAGTCACTTACTTGAGTAAGCTCCTGGAGATTCATTCGGTTGCTGCTTTGCTACAACTTGAAATCTACGGGCATAAGTAGAGCAATCTTTAAAACCCATTCATCGACGGGCTAAGCCCTGTGATGAACAATCGAGTTACGCGACAGCAAACATCACGTACAGGCCCAGACCAACAGCGATCATCGGGATTGCATCCACCAGACCCATTACAACAAAGAACTGCGTACGCAGCAGAGGGATCAGATCCGGTTGACGCGCGGCGCCTTCCAGGAATTTGCCTCCGAGGATGCCGATACCGATTGCAGCACCGATTGCCGCTAAGCCCATCATCACAGCGGCAGCCATGTACAGCAGATCCATATTCAGGTTTTCCATGACAGTCTCCAGTTTGTTTCAGTTAAAACGCAGTAGTGTTAATAAAAAATCAATGTTCTTCAGATGCCATCGACAGATAGACAATCGTCAGTACCATGAAAATGAAAGCCTGTAGCGAAATGATCAGGATGTGGAAAATGGCCCATGGCACACTCAGAACCCACTGTGACCACCACGGCAACAGACCGGCAATCAGGATAAAAATCAATTCACCCGCATACATGTTGCCGAACAGTCGCAGACCAAGTGAAACCGGTTTGGACAGCAGGCTCACACCTTCAAGGATCAGGTTGATCGGAATGAAGATAGGGTGATTGAAGGGTTGCAATGTCAGCTCTTTAGTAAAGCCCCCAATGCCTTTCATCTTGATGCTGTAGAACAGAATCAAAATAAATACGCCAAGTGCCATAGACAGCGTGACGTTTACGTCAGCTGAAGGCACAACACGCAACGCTGGCAGACCCAGGAGATGCTCGCCAACATATGGCAGCAAATCGATAGGCAGCAGGTCCATGAAGTTCATCAGGAAGACCCAGACGAAAATCGTCAGAGCCAGCGGAGCGATTAGTTTGCTTTTACCGTGGTACATGTCGCGGACGTTGCTGTCGACAAAGCCAACAACCAACTCTATCGCGGCCTGCAGTTTTCCCGGTACGCCGCTGGTGGCTGATTTCGCAACTTTACGAAACAGCACCAGGAACACCAGTCCCAGCACCACAGAGAAAAACATGGAGTCGATATTTAATACCCAGAACGACGGAGCGTCGTGCGGATTCACTAGCTCGAAGGTACGCAGATCAAGCTGAAGGTTATTCAGATGATGACCTATGTATTCCTGCGGCGTAGAGATTTCTCCTGCAGCCATGATGCCTCTTACCCTTTGTTGTTAATTACAGCCGGTGCGACGATTTGCACAATCAGCACCGATAACCAGGTCAGTCCGAGCGGCGTAAATGCCGCCCCAAATACCGCCAGCGCCACGACAAGCAGAAGAATGGTTGTCAGAACCTTCGCCACTTCACCTAAGGCAAAGCTCCAGGCGACGCGCCCTTTGACCGGGTCTCCCGCCTGATGACGCCAGGCAAAAATCATAAACAGAATGTTTGGCAGCCAGGCCGCCAGACCACCCGCAAGCGCGGATAAGCCCCAGGTCAGATCCTTCAGGGCAAACAGCGCACCGATGATGACCAAAATCACCAGTTGCAGGAGCAACACGGTTCGGGCAAATTTTACTCTGTAAAGGGACACTGACATGACGCTAAAACTCTCCTGCCCCATCCGGGGTATGTCGCGTGTCGTATAAAACTGCCTTTGCCGCTTTGAGTCAAGCAGCAAAAAACGTGCAAATTATACGGTGCGTCCCTGCGATTTCAATGGATAAGTAGCGAAAAGGTGAACAATTATTTAAATTTCTTTCGCCAGCCCTGTTTTTCAAAAGCACGCAGAACGGTAAACAGGCAAAAATTCCCTGCAAAGCCGCTTAAATACTGGTCATAAAGCGTGCCCAAGATCACAATTCAGTAATATATTCATTAATATACAAGCCAGATTATTCCTGGTGTTAATTAATTTAATACTTTAAAAACAATAACTTCTAACAAAACACCGTCACTTATTTTTTGTAGTTACCGGTTTTCTGATTAAAAGCATTAATTGACATCCTTCATAACTAAATTTTTCAGACTTTACGCCACGCTATCCGCATTTATAAAGAGGATATAATCCCCTCCCCTGCCGCTGGAATTTTCATTATCGCGCGGCAAGGTAAATTCCTTGATAACACAATGTGACATTTAGGTTAAATGTAAACAAGCGTGACAGATAATTTCAAGGTGATATTTTAACCTGACAGAAACAATTTAGCGGTCGAAAAAAATCTGCGTATTTCCCTCAAAAGGCTAAATTTGCACCACCCTTTTTCACTCACGGCGGCCGGGCTTTCCAAAAGCCGCCCCGAATGTGTCTGACCTTAAGCTAAATTGAGCGGCATAAAGCACTTACTGCCTGTGTGCCTATTGATAAAACAGGGCATAATCGAGCTAAAAAACTCAAAAAAACTCAGCATAAGCGGATAAATAACCGCCAAAAAGCGCGTCTTATCCGCCGCTTTTTTTGCCGTTTACTATCACCAGATGACGCTCGCCTTCCAGCTGCGGCACAGAAAGTCTGACCACGCGATTGAGGGTAAATCCTTCCGCCAGAGCAGCAATTTCCTCTTCAGGAACTACCCCTTTTAGTGCGTAAAAGTGCCCATTTTGGCCAGGAAGATGATGACACCAACTGAGCATATCATTCAGCGAGGCGAACGCCCGGCTTATGACCCCATCAAACGGCGGCTCTTCGCTAAACTCTTCTACCCTGCTCTGCACCGGCGCAATGTTATCCAGCTTCAGCTCATGCTGAACTTGTTTAAGAAAGCGTATGCGCTTGCCTAAGCTGTCCAGCAGGGTGAAATGTGAATCAGGACGGACAATCGCTAACGGCACGCCAGGTAATCCAGGACCGGTTCCCACATCGATAAAACGGCTGCCCTGCAAATGCGGCTCAACCACGATGCTGTCCATGATGTGGCGAACCAGCATCTGTTCCGGGTCACGCACTGAGGTCAGATTATAGGCCTTGTTCCATTTGTGCAGCAGTTCTACATAGCCAACCAGCTGCTGTTTTTGCTGATCGGACAGAGTTATCTGGGCGGCACTGAGCAGCGAAGAGAGTTTATTAATCACAATGGCATCCGGTAATGATGTTAAAAGGGGCGAAATTATCGCCCCTGAAGTACAGACTGAAAAGCAGAGCTGACTCAGGCGCTTTTGCGCAGCAAACCCTGTTTTTTCAGATAGATCAGCAGAATAGAAATGGCCGCTGGGGTAATCCCCGAAATTCGTGATGCCTGACCAATCGATCCTGGCTTGTGATCGTTGAGTTTGGCAATCGCTTCGTTGGACAGGCCACTCACCTGGCGGTAATCAAGATCTACCGGCAGTAAAGTGTTCTCATTGCGCAGCTGGCGATCGATCTCTTCCTGCTGGCGAGCGATATAGCCCTCATATTTTACCTGGATTTCAACCTGTTCGGCCGCCTGAGGATCGCTCAGCGCAGGTGCAAAGGTGCTCAGCGTCATTAGCTGCTGATAAGTCATCTCTGGCCTGCGCAGCAAATCTTCGCCGTTAGCTTCTTTGGTCAGAGCGGCGCTCAGCACGCCATTCACTTCGTTTACCGTTTCCGATTTAGGGTGAACCCAGATATCACGCAGACGCTGGCGTTCCTGCTCAATGCTTTCCAGCTTCTCGTTGAAGCGAGCCCAGCGAGCATCATCCACCAGGCCAAGTTCACGACCGGCTTCAGTCAGACGTAAATCAGCGTTGTCTTCACGCAGCATCAAACGGTATTCCGCACGGGAGGTGAACATGCGGTACGGTTCTTTGGTGCCCAGCGTACACAGGTCGTCGACCAATACGCCCAGGTAAGCCTGATCGCGGCGTGGTGCCCAGGTTTCTTTGTCGGCAGAAAGTCGTGCAGCGTTCAACCCGGCCAGTAACCCCTGCGCTGCGGCTTCTTCGTAACCGGTAGTGCCGTTGATCTGACCGGCAAAGAACAAACCATGGATAAATTTGCTTTCCAGCGTCGGTTTCAGATCGCGAGGATCGAAGAAATCATACTCAATGGCATAGCCTGGACGGATGATTTTTGCGTTTTCCAACCCCTGCATGGAGCGTACGATCTGCATCTGAACGTCAAACGGCAGGCTGGTCGAGATGCCGTTCGGGTAAATTTCGTTGCTGGTCAGTCCTTCCGGCTCCAGGAAGATCTGATGCGCGTTACGATCGGCAAAGCGCATCACTTTGTCTTCGATGGACGGACAGTAACGTGGACCGATCCCTTCAATCACGCCAGCATACATTGGGCTGCGATCCAGGTTTTGGCGGATCACATCATGGGTTTTTTCGTTGGTGTAGGTGATGTAGCAAGGCACCTGTTGTGGATGCTGCGCGACATTGCCCATGAACGAGAAGACCGGCAGTGGCGTATCGCCGTGCTGCGGAGCCAGTACGCTGAAATCAATGGTTCGGGCATCGATACGGGGTGGCGTACCTGTTTTCAGACGGCTCACGCGCAGCGGTAACTCACGCAGTCGACGAGCCAGTGGGATCGAAGGCGGATCCCCTGCACGTCCACCGCTGTAATTATCCAGCCCGATATGAATTTTGCCATCCAGGAAGGTGCCCACGGTCAGTACAACTGACTTAGCGCGGAATTTCAGTCCCATCTGGGTGACTGCACCCACAACGCGATCGTTCTCAACGATAAGATCGTCGACCGCCTGTTGGAAGATCATCAGGTTCGGCTGGTTCTCCAGCGCAGTACGGACGGCCTGCCGGTAAAGCACGCGATCCGCCTGAGCACGGGTTGCCCGAACCGCCGGCCCTTTGCTTGCGTTTAGTATCCTGAACTGGATACCCGCATGGTCAATGGCATGGCCCATCAGGCCGCCAAGTGCATCCACTTCCTTAACCAGATGTCCTTTGCCGATACCACCGATCGCAGGATTACAGGACATTTGTCCAAGCGTATCAATGTTATGGGTTAAAAGCAGGGTTTGCTGACCCATTCGGGCAGCCGCCATAGCGGCTTCGGTGCCCGCATGACCACCACCGATCACGATGACGTCAAAAGGATCTGGATAAAACATGGTACTGCACCTCGCGGTTGTGCGATTAAGAGATTGGGGTATGTCAGGGCGTGAATTCTACTCAACTTCGGGTGAAGGTGAAAGCTCAGGGGTCAGACACGTATTAAAAAGAAGATCTTTTTTATCTAGAGATCTCTTTACTAGATCTTCTATTAGGATCGACGATCTCTGTGGATAAGCCTTTTTTCCTGATTAGGATCATCGCTTTATCCGGGATCGTTTGCTGTGAAAGATCGGTGATCCTGGCGCGTATAAGCTGGGATCAAAATAGCATGTTATGCACAGGCTCAGGCAAGTACCCGAGTTGTTCTTTGGATAACAACCGGTTATTACCGGGTAATTAGCCATGTTATCCACAGTTGATCGCTATTTAAATGAACAAAATGAGGCAATATTTACAAAACTCTGCCTCTTTTTTCAGCTGTGAACCGCTAAATCATCACGATCCAGCAGTAAGATCGTCAGTTGAGCAACGTTTTCCAGCTCTCGATCCACACCTCTGCGGGATCTTCAGGGATCTCATGTT
This sequence comes from Pantoea sp. CCBC3-3-1, assembly GCF_007981265.1. Taxonomy (NCBI): domain Bacteria; kingdom Pseudomonadati; phylum Pseudomonadota; class Gammaproteobacteria; order Enterobacterales; family Erwiniaceae; genus Pantoea; species Pantoea sp. CCBC3-3-1. Next base: position 4,964,044 of record NZ_CP034363.1, on the reverse strand, counting down.
CCATTACGTCAATATCGAGACGATCGCCCAACCGTTTTGCGCCACAGGAGGCCAAAAGATTGTCCATCTTCTCTATGGCACCGCAAAACAGATCGTATTCACGATTGCCAATACCCACTGCGCCATAACGGACACCGCTAAGATCGGGTTTCTTCTCTTCTATTGCATCGAAAAGCGGTTGCAGGTTATCAGGCAGATCTCCGGCACCATGGGTTGACGTCACTACCAGCCAGGTTCCGCTCACCGGCAGGGCTTCCAGCTCAGGCCCGTGCAGCATTTCTGTAGAAAAACCGGCTTCTTCTAACTTCTCAGCCAGATGTTCAGCAACATACTCTGCGCTGCCTAAGGTGCTGCCACTGATTAAGGTTACGTCAGTCATGAGGGATCCCTGTTCACTAAAGGCGGGTATTGTACGCTGTGATCAGTCTGGGATCTACCTGTGGAAAAATAGGGTTTTTATGTGGGGCGTCTGGCTTACTTGCCATTTTGAATTCGGGCAGTGCTCGCGGTCCTCACATACTTAAGTATGCTGCGGGCGCTGTGCGCTGGCCGAATCCAAACTGACTGCGACGCCGACGACGCTGACTTTTTTGAAGAAAAAGATTAAAAGAAGCTGTGGATAGTTTTGTGCACAGATCAGGGCTTGATCGACCGCATGATCGGGTTTTGCAGGGAGATCAGGGTTTCGGTTGACTGGATTTCGTCAATGGTCTGGATCTTGTTGATCAACACCTGCTGAAGCGCATCAATTGAGCGGCACATGACTTTAATGAAGATGCTGTAGTGGCCGGTGGTGTACCAGGCTTCAACCACTTCATCCAGCGCATCGAGTTTGGCCAGTGCCGCTGGATAATCCCTGGCGCTTTTTAAAATAATGCCGATAAAACAGCAAACGTCATAGCCCAACTGCTTGGGATCGATCTCAACGCGAGTGCCTTTGATAATCCCTGCCTGCTTCATTTTTTCAACGCGTACGTGGATGGTGCCGGGGCTGACATTAAACTGTTTCGCCAGCTCTGCATAGGCGATGCGGGCATTAGCCAGCAGGGCGTTAAGAATGCCGCGGTCGAGATCGTCAGGTTGTTGATTATCGGCCATTATGGCTCCGTCATTGAGGAATTATTAATTTACATGCGGATAATGTGAAGGAATACAGGTGAACAGGCAATATGATTCAATATGCGGGTGCCGGGCAGCACCCGCTTTTGGTAAGTTTATCGTTTACGCCAGACCGTCAACTGCGCCAGGGTATGCTGATATTTACGGGCCGTTTCACGGATGACGAAAGGCACATCCTGCGGTGGCGCAATCTCATCAAAGTCAGTGGCCAGCAAACGTTGCAGCGCCTGATGCGTCGTCAACGCTTCTCCATTCTCCCGGATACCCCCCAGCCAGTTCTCCTTTGGTGTGAACGCTTCCAGCCAGGTATAAGGTGAAGAGAGCATCAGCACGCCACCAGAGTTGATCATGCGGGTGATATCTTGCAGGAAGCGTTTTGGCTGTCGCAGCCTGTCGATCAGGTTAGAGGCAAGGACCAAATCATAACGATCTTTCCCAGGCTTCAGATTGCAGGCATCACCCTGTACGAACCTGATTCGGCTGCCCTGTTCAGGGCCGAGATCAAAATCTTTCAGGCGTACCTGTCGATATTCGACCAAATCGCCTTCTTCCTGCGTCACGTAACGGAAATCTTCACCGCTGGTGAGCTGCAATGCCACGTCGATAAAGCGTGCGGAATAATCCATACCCACGACTTCATCGAAATGACGGGCCAGTTCAAAGCTGGCGCGGCCGGTAGCACAGCCTATATCCAGCGCTTTGCCACGTCTGTCCGTCATCTCAATGGCGATATCCACCAGCGCTTTCGCATAGTTCTGCGTACTGAAATAGTCCGGGCCGTACTGGAAGTCCAGATACTGAGAAACCATGCTGTCGGTTTCGTACGGGTTGAGCGTCATCTTTTCCTGGTGGCTGGAAATCACGTAGCGGAAACCGGCATGCTGGAAGAAGTGACGGCGGAAGGCGTAGCGGGAGGATTTAATCGCTTCATTACCCGTCGAGATCCAGCTGCCGCCTTTGATCAACGCATGCTTGCCGTCAAAGGTTGGCGTTGAGAAATCATCGTAAAGCGGATGAACTTTAAATCCTTCCAGCCCGTTGATTGGCGTCGTCGTCCATTGCCAGACGTTGCCGGTAAGATCAAAGAATTTCCCCTGCGCAAAGCGGTCTACCGGACAGGAAGAAGCCCACCAGGCCAGATTAATATTGCCCGCCTCTGCTGATGACCGGTCATCACCGACCTGTTCACGCAGCAGCAGCCATTCTGCTTCACTGGGAAGCTGCACGGATTTGCCGGTTTCTTCTGCTTTCCAGCGGCAAAACGCAGCGGCCTCCAGCTGATTGACCTCAACGGGCCAGTCCCATGGCATCAGCACTTCTTCGGTTAACAGACGCAGGCGCAGCTGGTCAGGATCGTCAGGCGATCCCACCCAGAACGTTGGCATGACGGCGTTGGCGAAGTTGCGCCAGCCCAAACCTTCCTCATCCCACCAGCGATCGTCCTGATAGCCGCCAGCGGCAACAAATTCGAAAAACTCCGCGTTGCTTGCCAGCATCTGGCTCGCTTGAAACGGGTTTACCTCAGTGGTCAGCGTCCCGTACTCGTTATCCCAGCCGTAAGTCTCATCCGTTTTTCCCTGAGTAACGCGGGCGCCATCAACGGGTAACAGCGTGTTTTTTGGCACGGAATAACGATCGTGACGCGCATCGGGACAGGCAGGCCAGTGCGGTTGCGGATGCACCCATTCCAGCGGCAGCTGGCGGATCAGCACGCTGGAGGTTTCAAGGTGAATACGTTCATGCTCAATGCCCATCAGCACAACCCAGGCCGGGCTGTCCCAGCCAATGGGCAACGTCAGCGGCATCTCTTTAATAAAGTTTTCGACCAGTCTGCGAACTTTACCGCGGTAATCACGCAGTTCAGCAAGCGTCGGCCATTGATAATGCGTGGTATCCAGATCGTCCCAGCTCATCTCATCGACGCCAATAGCCATCATCGCTTCGATATGATCATCGACGCGGTTCTCAACCAGCCCTGCGGCTATCAGCTTATTAATATAGAAAGTCGCGGTATGACCGAAGTAAAACACCAGCGGATGGCGCAGTGAAATTGCTTTGGTGTAATAAGCCTTTTCATCGGCAAGGCAGTCAAACAGACGTTCATAAAGCGTCCAGGTTTGTTGAAAATAAGTGAGGAGCTCCTGACGTTTTTGTTCAGCGTCGCCGCCGTTTAACGGTAAAGTGCGGGTCGGTTCAGGTAGTCCTGATGCAGATTGATTCTGTGCCACGTGTTACTCCCGGTCTTGCTAAAGCGTACATATGACTATAGCAAATAAGCATTGCCGTACTGTTGCAGTGCGAGTACCTACCGCTGCCAGCGCCGCAGCAGGCGGCTTTTCAGACCGGTATCAAACTGCCAGATGTGGTCGAATATACGTAAAATGCCGGGTTTTCCATGATCGGACAGCGCAACCGCGTGAAAGCGTTGCTGCTGGCGCAACTGATGATTTTTGATGGTTTTGACCAGTTCGTCAGGCAGACGTTGAGCAATAAAGTCAGAGATGATGACCGCATCAGCATCATTCCACATCGGCGTGGCGAGCTTCGCCAGTACCGCATCCAGACAGGCTGCCAGATCGGTGCCGCCACGAAAACGCTGGCTGAGAAAGCGGATTGCCTGAGCGATGCCGTCACCTTCTGTTAATTCGTAACCCACGACCTCATGAGCAAAGAGCATCACGTAGCAGCGCCGGTTATCTGCCAGCGCGACTTTCAGCAGCGCCAGGCAGAAGGCTTTAGCACAGCGTTCGTTAAAACCGCCCATCGATCCGGACGTATCGACACAGACAATAAAAGGCCCGCGCGGTTGTTCATCATGATGTTGGTGGGAGACGGGACGCAGGGAGACTTTATCGTGCCAGGCATCACCCTGTAGCCGGTAGGTGAGCAGACGTTTTTCCACCAGCCGCCGGTAAAACTCCAGCTCCAGCTCGCTGATGCCAAGCGTTGCCAGTTCGGGCGGAAGCAGGCGCAGAATATCGTCGCTTTGATGAAGCCCATTCACTTCTTCCGGCACGCTTTCCGGTTCTCTGACCAGCTGGTGGAACGCTTCAAGAGGCGCATCTTCGGTCAGTACTGCTTTTGCTTCGCGGCTGCGTCCTAACTGTTCCGCCAGTTTCCGCAACGTTGGTTGCTGCGCCAGGAAATCACCGTATTCCACAATCAGCTGATAATCGCCCTGCTGGAGAGGGCTTCTGGTTAAATCCCATAACCGGCCTGCCGCCGCTTCATCATTGGCCGACAGCACCGGGGCGAGCTGCCCACTCATCGCCAGCCGCTGCTGGAGCTCGGCCAGCAGTTTTTCCCGCTCCCGATCCAGCAGCTGCTGATTCAGTGAAAGCGTTTGTAGCGTCAGGCTCAATCGCCAGCGCTGGAGGAACAGCGTCTGTTGCGGTTCGCTCATCGACTGGCCTGCGGCAACATTCGCCAGCAGCATGTGTGCTTTTTCGGCAAAGGGCGAGTGATGCTGTTCCAGATGCAGCATCACCTCGGGCAGTTTCAGGCAAAAAGCCTTATGGCTCAGCATCTGACACTGTTGAAAAAGGGCAAATTCAGCGGCTAAATCATCAGGAACTGCCGTCTGTTTCAGCTGTTCGTGGATCTCGCTTTTCCAGCGCGGCAAATCACTCAACAAGGCTTTTTTTAGCCCGGGGAATTTTTCAAAAAATACCGACAGCTGCGGACTGGCCAGCAGCACAATAACCAGTTCTTCAATCAGCTCGCCTTCGCTGACCGCCAGAAACGTGCTTAACGTATCTAACGAAATCAATGGCGAACCTGTTTCAGCCGATCGGCGATCTGTTGCAGGCTTTCTTCAATCTTAGCCAGCCAGTCATCGCTGATAAACAGGCACAGGTGATGTTGGCTGAACAGCGTGCGCTGAGCGTGAAGCTGCGTTTCCACTTCATCAAGCGCGTCGACGATTTCTGGCGGCAGGCCGCTCTCCTGCTGTTTGCCCGGCAGCATCAGGCGGGAAGGCTGTAGGCTGACATCACGCAGCGTCAGACAGTCAGTGCCGTCAACGTGCAAATCCAGCGCCTGAGCAAAGCCAATGCCGTTGAGCTTGCCGCGAACGTCGCCGCCTTTTTGCAGCCAGTGCTGCAATGCTTCACGGGCGATAACCACATGTGTCACCTGCATATCATGCAGCACCAGCGTTTTTTGCAGCATCAGCGTCAGCGTTTCGTCGGCCAGCGTCGCCGGGAGTTCATAGTGAGGCTTACGGACAAACATGCCGCCATGCTTCTCCAGCCTGATCGCCTGCTCAGCGCTTTTTTCCTGCTGAAGGGCCAGACGACGCGAAGCAATCTGTTGGAGTTTGATCAGCATCGACTGTTGCTGCCAGCCTTGTTGCGTGATCAGGTTATCGATCTCACGATCGAGCAGCTTCATGGAGGCCACATCGTGCCAGAGACAATCCTTCAGCAGGATAAGATCAACGGGCGCAATCGCCTGGCGGCCGCTATAAAAGGCGCAGGCTTGCAACAGGTGAATGGCTTTTTTCCAGCGTCTGTCGGAGATATAGGGCGCTTCCGGCTGGTTTTCTAACTGCTGACGTAGCAGGAAAATCAGCTCAAAAACGTCGTCCGGTAATGCAACCTGAGCAATGCCTTTCTGCCAGTCGCTATACTCTTCATCAGTAATGCGAAGCGAATCCGCCACGGGGTTGCTGTTTTCGTCCTGCTGGTGGATAAGCATGCTTTTGAAATTCTGCTTCTCATGCACGTTGTCCAGCCACAGACGAATCAGCATGCGGTCATAGAGCGCTTCCAAACCGCTATCCGCTTCAGGCAGTTCATTGGACGCGGTTACCAGCAGGCGCATCGGAATTTTTTCTTCACAGTCGCCGTTGCGAAACCGACGCTCGTTAATGGCGGTCAGGAGCGTATTTAAAATGGCCGGCCCGGCTTTCCAGATCTCATCCAGAAAAACGATTTCGGCATCGGGCAGGTAGCCTTTGGTGAGTCGTTGATAGCGGCCTTCATCTTTCAGCGCCTGAATAGAAAGCGGCCCAAAAACCTCTTCAGGGGTGGAGAAACGGGTCATCAAATATTCAAAGGCGCGGGAGTGCTGGAAAGCAAACTTCAGGCGACGGGCAATCAGGCTTTTTGCAATGCCCGGCGGACCGAGCAGAAAAACGCTTTCCCCACTCAGCGCCGCCAGCAGGCAAAGCCTGATAGCATGATGGCGCTCGTAAAGTCCCTTTTCCAAGGCATTGCTGAGGCGGGCAATTCTTTCCGCAAGTCGGTGAGGCTGGGACATCATCAAACAGTTATCCTTTTCCACGGTCAGGCCAGCACGGTGACTGGCGAGCGCAAACACTACTGGCTATGATGCTTGAAAGAGTTGATACGAGTCAGCTTTTTTCTTTTCAAAGGGTGACGCAGGCCATTGAAGTGGCTTTCTGTAACGTATTTAAGGATAGGCATTCATGATGATTGATGCATACTGTGCGCTTTTTGATGACCTGATGAGCTGCGAGCTTTATTGCTGCTCCCGATTCCAACAAAAGATCCCCTTATGAGCTCTGATAAAAAGCAGTCCCTTGGTGCCGTAACGCTTGCGGCGATAGGCGTGGTGTATGGCGATATCGGTACCAGCCCACTTTATACCCTGCGTGAATGTCTTTCCGGGCAGTTCGGTTTTGGCGTCGAGCGCGATGCGGTATTCGGTTTTCTGTCGCTCATTTTCTGGCTGCTGATCCTGGTGGTGTCACTCAAATACATCAGCTATGTGATGCGGGCTGATAACGCTGGCGAAGGGGGTATCCTGACGCTGATGTCGCTGGCTGGCCGTAATACGGGCGCTAAAGCCACGGCGGTGCTGGTCATTATGGGACTGATTGGCGGCAGCTTTTTCTATGGCGAGGTGGTGATTACCCCTGCGGTGTCCGTACTGTCGGCCATTGAAGGGCTGGAAATTGCGGCGCCAAATCTTGATGCTTATATCGTACCGCTGGCGATCGCCGTTCTGACGCTGCTGTTTGTGATTCAAAAACACGGCACCGGCATTGTGGGTAAGCTTTTTGCACCCGTTATGCTGCTGTGGTTCGGCGTACTGGCGGTACTGGGCGCGCGTGGTATTATCGATAACCCCGACGTCCTGCATGCCATGAATCCTTACTGGGCGATGCACTTCTTTTTTGAATATAAAGCCGTCTCTTTCTTTGCGCTGGGCGCGGTGGTGCTGGCCATTACCGGCGTGGAAGCGCTGTATGCGGATATGGGCCACTTCGGTAAACTGCCTATCCGGCTGGCCTGGTTTATGGCGGTATTGCCATCGCTGGTGCTGAACTACTTCGGCCAGGGCGCGCTGCTGCTAAAGCATCCTGAAGCGATCAAAAACCCCTTCTTTCTGCTGGCACCGGACTGGGCGCTGATCCCCATGCTGATCCTGGCCACGCTGGCGACGGTCATTGCTTCGCAGGCGGTGATTTCCGGCGTCTTCTCGCTGACTCGCCAGGCCGTGCGTCTGGGCTATCTGCCGCCGATGCGTATCGTTCACACCTCGGAAGAAGAGTCCGGACAAATATATATCCCGATCATCAACTGGATTTTGTTCTTCTCGGTAGTGATTGTGATTATGGGCTTTAAACATTCCAGCAATCTGGCCGCCGCCTATGGTATTGCCGTGACCGGCACCATGGTTCTGACCGCCATTCTCTGCACCACGGTAGCGATTAAAAACTGGCACTGGAACCGCTATCTGGTGCTGTTTATCCTGGTTTGCATGCTGTGCATCGATATTTCACTGTTCTCCGCCAACCTGGTGAAAGTATTCTCCGGCGGCTGGCTGCCACTGAGCCTGGCGCTGGTGATGTTTGTGATCATGACGACCTGGAAAAGCGAGCGTTTCCGCCTGCTGCGTCGGATGCACGAGCACGGTAATTCTCTGGAAGCGATGATTGGCTCCCTGGAAAAATCGCCGCCGGTACGCGTGCCAGGAACCGCGGTTTATATGTCCCGCGCATTGAACGTCATCCCGTTTGCGATGCTGCATAATCTCAAACATAACAAAGTATTACATGAGCGAGTGGTATTGTTGACGCTGCGGACGGAAGATGCACCCTACGTGCATAACGTGAAGCGCGTGACCATTGAGCAGCTTTCCCCCACCTTCTGGCGTGTTGTCGCGAACTACGGCTGGCGAGAAACGCCAAACATGGAAGAAATCTTCCACCGCTGTGGGCTGGAAGGCCTGAGCTGCCGGATGATGGAAACCTCGTTCTTTATGTCGCATGAATCGCTGATTATCGGTGGCAAACGCCCCTGGTATTTGCGCCTGCGCGGCAAGCTGTTTTTGGCCTTGCAGCGTAATGCATTGCGCGCGCCTGACCAGTTTGAGATCCCACCTAACCGGGTTATCGAGTTGGGCACTCAGGTTGAAATCTGAATGCCCAGGCGACCTGGCCTGAAACAACACTTTCCCACCCTGTGAGCATGGCTTACAGGGTGGGGGTAGACAGGCTAAATAACCGGGACCCTACCAATAAATCCGCGCAGCAAAACCGCCTTCGTCGCGGTTAGCAAACTGCACGCGCATGCCGTGAAGTCGTGCGATATGGCTGACAATAGACAAGCCTAAACCGCTGCCGGTTTTTTCCTGCCCTGGCGGACGGTAAAAGCGCTCGCCGATACGCTGCAACGCCTCGCGACTCACGCCCGGCCCGTTATCGGCCACCTCAATACTGTTACGCGTCAGATTCAGCTCTGTGTGACCACCCGGCGGGCTGTAACGCAGGGCATTGTCCAGCAGGTTGCGTATCATCAGCGATAGCAACAGCGCATTACCGGGTCTGATCACTGCCGCATCTGGCGCATTCAGCACAATTTCGGTTTCTGTTGCGCGCGCTTTAGCGTAGTGATCTACCGCCGCCTGTTGCAGCAGCTGATGCAGATCGACCGGCTGCGTTTCCAGCTCACCTTCGCTGTCCAGCCGTGAGAGCGTCAGCAGCTGATCCACAAGGCGCGTTGCGCGATCGATACCCGCATCCAGATTCTGTAACGCACGATGGCGCATTTTTTCGTCATCATGCGCCAGCTGCGCCACTTCGGTTTGCACTTTCAGCGCCGCCAGCGGGCTACGTAATTCGTGTGCGGCATCTGAGGTAAATCGCCGTTCCCGCACCAGCATGTCGCCAGTTCGCTGAAACAGCGCGTTTAATTCTGCCAGCAGCGGCCTGACTTCCTGAGGAATACGGGCTTCCTGGAGAGGAGTATCGTCATCGGGTGTGCGCTCGCGCAGCTGGCGTGCGATTCTTTTTAACGGCGCCAGTTCATACGTCACCAGCCATAGCAGCAGTAACATCATGACTGGCAGCGCGATTAGCCATGGCAGCAGGTTAGCGTGCACGATATCGCGAGTCATATCGTCACGATATTCCCATTCCTGACCGACCACGATGACATACTGTTTATCGGGCGTACTGAGCCAGACCATTCGCCACAGATCGTCATCGCCTTGTAGCTTGCCGTCGGTAAAACCATTGCGCTGGTAAGCGCTGAAGAGAAAATCTTTGCCGTTGTCGCCGTCGTTCATCACCATTTGGCCATCGTGGGTAAACACGGCGAAGGCCAGCGCATCATCTTCCTGCTCGCCGCGATGATGCCTGAGGAGCTTTTTGGTTTTGGGCAGGCTCAGGGGCGAGTGGCTCAGCTGTTCGGGGTTCATCGTTGCCAGACGTTTGGCAAACAGCATCTGTTGCGTATCGAACAGCATGTTGATGTTGTGACGGGTTTGCCACCAGGCACCGATGCTGGCCACTCCCCAGCCAATCAGCGTCAGCAGAACAAAGCCGAGCATCAGGCGCAGGCGCAGACTTGCGAGGTTCACGGCGCATCTCCCAGCGTGTAGCCCACGCCATGCACGGTGCGAATAAACTGGCTACCCAGTTTTTTACGCAGATGATGGATATGGACTTCCACGGCGTTGCTGGAGACGTCGTCATCCCAGCCATACAGTTTTTCTTCCAGCTGCCCACGCGTCAGTACACGTCCGGCGTTCATCAAAAAAAGCTCCAGCAAGGCCAGCTCACGCGCTTTTAGCGGCAGCGGTTCACCGTGCAGCATGACGGTATGCGATCCCGTTTCCATTTTTACCGCGCCGTGACTGAGAACCGGCACTAACTGGCCGTGGCGACGTCGAATCAGCGCCTGTAACCGCGCGGCGACTTCACTGAGCGCAAATGGCTTGCAAAGATAATCGTCCGCCCCTTGCTGAAGCCCGGCAACCCGCTGTTCCAGGGCATCTCTGGCTGTCAGGATCAGCACGGGCTCATCACGCCCTTGCTGCCGCCAGGTACGCAAAATATCCAGACCGTCAACGCCAGGCAGGCTGAGATCCAGCACTACGGCATCATAAGGTGCCGTGGTCAGTGCCGCCTGTCCTTCTTTTCCATCGATAAACCAGTCAACGCTAAAGCCCATTTTGCCGAGGCCCGCTTTGATGCCATCGCCAATCAAGGCGTCGTCTTCTATGACTAAAATTCTCATTGCGAAATCCTTCTGTAGTTAACGGTTTTATACGTTTCACCCGGGGGATTTGTACAGGCAAGATCGCCGATAATCGTGCTTTTTCGGCAAATAAAATAAAAAAGTCTCCTTTATGATTTTCCTTAAGATCCTGTTAAGAAAACCTGGGTTAAATAGCTCACGAACACAACGAATCGCGCAGTATTGACTGCATAACGTAAGGGAATAAAGGTGAATAACATGAAAAAGAGAGCTGCTTTGTTTGCTATTGCTGCACTGGTTTCCACACCGGTATTTGCTGCTCAGACGGGTGGATTCAACGATCCTAATGCACCGGCACCTTCCACTCAGGTTCATAAAGGCGGATTCAGCGGCGCGAAAGAGGCGATTGTTACGGTTAAGCAGGCTCAGGATCTGGCAGACGATGCCTGGGTGACGCTGCGCGGCAACATTGAAAAACGCGTGGGTGATGATGACTATATCTTCCGCGATGCGACCGGCACCCTCAAAGTTGAAATCGATCACAAGCGCTGGGAAGGACAAAACGTGACGCCTGCCGATAAAGTCGAAATTCAGGGCAAGCTGGATAAGGATTTCAACTCTGTTGAGCTGGAAGTGAAACAGATCCGTAAAATCCAGGGCTAAGCGTAACCTGCGGGACGAACCCTTTCGCAAACAACTGAGATACTCAAAGCGCGAGGAACATCAGCCTGGAACAAAGCGTCCTGGGCCATGGACGGCCCAGGCCGAGCTGGCATGGATGCCGCTTTTTGCGTCTTTGTGGAAGGCTGGTGTTCCTCGTGCCGGCACCTTGTTAACAATGACTGGTAAGGCTATCCCCGCAGGTTTTCCATCATCGCAACCAGGTGCAGTACGGCGGGCGAACGGTCGAGCCGTCGCCAGGCCAGCGCGATGTCCGTGTTCAGCGCGGCATCGTCAATCGGCAGATAAGTTACGCCCGGATGGCTGATACAGCACAAAGAGGCGGGCACAATAGCAAAACCAAATCCGGCAGCGACCATACCGACGGAAGAGGAAATTTGCGGTGACTGCTGGCCGGTATGCGGCTGAAATCCGGCTCGCAGACAGGCACTAAGCACCAGCTCGTACAGACTGGGGGCGACTTCACGAGGAAACATAATCAGCGGCTCGTCTCCTAATTGAGACAGCGCCACTCGGGTTTCTTTCGCAAGCGCATGGCCCACCGGCAGCACCACCAGCATCTTTTCACTGGCTATCACCTTCAGATTAAAGGCTTTGCTGCTTTCGCAAGGCAGCCGCACAAAAGCCGCATCCAGCAAGCCCTCCTGCAAATCATGCATCAGCGCCGCCATATTTTGCTCGCGCATCAACAGTTCCATATCGGGATAGCGTTCCTGAAAATCCCGCAGCAGATTAAAAACCCGATCGTGAAAAGAGACCGAGCTGGCGACGCCGAGCGACAGCTGGCCACTGACGCCGCGTGCAATGCCTTTGGCTTTTTCCAGCGCATGGCCGGTTTGCTCCAGGATCTGGCAGGCATCCTGATAGAAAGCTTCTCCCGCTTCCGTCAGCTCGACGCTGCGCGTCAGCCTTTTCAACAGCGGTGTACCAATCTCCCGCTCCAGACGCAGGATTTGCTGGCTGAGAGGAGGCTGAGAGATCCCCAGCATTTCCGCCGCACGCGTAAAGTTATGCGTTTGCGCAACCGCAACGAAATAACGCAGATGGCGAAGTTCCATATCAAATACGTCTCAAAGTGATGGGTTTTCTGTATTGGAAACGGTGACTGAATCGAGTCAACATTCTATTAATAACTCTGAACTGTTTTAGTGGCGAGGCAAGTAATGAAACATTCTGTAAATGACTGTTTATGTGAGCAACAGCTGGCATCCACCGTCAGTGCGCTGCGCAAACATAAGCCAGAAAGCGTAATCTATCAGACCTCCCTGATGAGCGCGTTGCTCAGCGGCGTCTACGACGGCAACGTCACCGTTGCCGATTTGATGAAAAAAGGGGATTTTGGTCTGGGCACCTTCAACCAGCTGGACGGTGAACTGATCGCGTTCGACAGCGAATTTTATCAGCTGCGCTCCGACGGTAGCGCCCGTGAAGCCCGCCCTGACCAGAAGACGCCTTTCGCCGTTGTTACCTTCTTTAAGCCACAGTACAGCCATCATTTCTCCAAACCGGCTAGCCGTCAGGAAATTCATGCGCTGATTGACAGCCAGGTAACGTCAGATAACCAGTTCTGCGCGCTGCGTATTAACGGACATTTCTCTGCGGCGTCTACGCGTACCGTTCCCTGCCAGCATCGCCCTTACCGCTCCATGCCGGAAGTTCTGGGCCAGCAGCCGACCTTTCATTTCAGCCAGCGCAATGGCGTGCTGATTGGATTCCGCACGCCGCAATACATGCAGGGCATTAACGTTGCGGGCTATCACGAACACTTTATTACCGACGATCGCCAGGGCGGCGGACACCTGCTCGATTATCAGCTGGAGGAAGGCGAACTGACCTTTGGCGAAATCAGTAAGTTGGTGATTGATCTGCCTGGTGATAACGATTTCCTGAGCGCCAATCTTAATCCTGAAAATCTGGATTCCGCGATCCGTTCCGTAGAAAGCTAACCTGAGGACCCATTATGAAAAATCCAACCGAGACAGCAATCTGGCAGCACGGCGCGGATCTGGTCGTCGCACAACTTGAAGCGCAGGGTGTGAAACAGGTGTTCGGCATTCCCGGCGCGAAAATCGATAAAATGTTCGACTCGCTGGTGGACTCCACTATTCAGACCATCCCGGTGCGTCATGAAGCGAATGCGGCTTTTATGGCGGCAGCGGTTGGACGCCTGACCGGTAATGCAGGCGTTGCGCTGGTCACCTCCGGCCCTGGCTGTTCAAACCTGATCACCGGTATGGCTACCGCCACCAGTGAAGGCGATCCCGTTGTTGCCTTAGGTGGCCAGGTAAAACGTGCCGACAGCGCCAAACAGGTGCATCAGAGCATGGACACCGTGTCCATGTTCCGTCCGGTCACCAAATATGCGGTTGAAGTTACCGATTCAAACGCGCTGGCGGAAGTGGTTGCTAACGCATTCCGTCATGCGGAACACGGACGCGGCGGCGGCGCTTTTGTCAGCCTGCCCCAGGATATTGTTGACCAACCGGCCACCGGCCAGTTACTGACCAGCAAAGGTCAGGTTCTGCTGGGATCTGCACCGGAAGCGGCTATCGCTGCCGTGGCACAACAAATAACGCAGGCGAAGAACCCGGTGATCCTGCTGGGCCTGATGGCCAGCCAGCCGGAAAACAGCGATGCCATTCATCGTCTGCTGGCACGTAGCCATATTCCCGTCACCAGTACTTATCAGGCTGCGGGCGCAGTCCGACAGGAGCATTTTTCCCGCTTTGCCGGTCGTGTCGGATTGTTCAACAACCAGGCGGGCGACCGTTTGCTACGCGGCGCGGATTTAATTATCACGATTGGCTACAGCCCGGTCGAGTACGAACCGGCGATGTGGAACAGCGGTACGGCAACGCTGGTGCATATCGACGTCCTGCCGTCGGATGCCGATAACTGCTATCTGCCGGATGCGGAGCTGGTCGGTGATATTGCCGCCACCGTCGACAAGCTGGCCGGGCGTATTGAAACCCGCTTACAGCTCAGCCCGGAAGCCGCCGCGATTCTGGAAGATCGCCAGCATCAGCGTGAACTGCTGTCGCTACAGGGCCAAAGCCTGAATCAGTTTGCCCTGCACCCGCTGCGCATTGTAAGAGCGATGCAGGACATCATTAACAATGACGTCACGCTGACCGTTGATATGGGCAGCTTCCACATCTGGATCGCTCGTTATCTTTACAGCTTCCGCGCCCGCCAAATCATGATCTCTAACGGTCAGCAAACCATGGGCGTTGCGCTGCCATGGGCGATTGGAGCCTGGCTGGTGGATCCGAGCCGTAAAGTGGTGTCCGTTTCCGGCGATGGCGGCTTCCTGCAATCAAGCATGGAGCTGGAAACTGCGGTGCGTCTTGGCGCCAATATCCTGCACATCATCTGGGTCGATGAAGCCTACAACATGGTGGCGATGCAGGAAGAGAAAAAATATAACCGCGTATCAGGCGTCAAATTCGGCCCGGTCGATTTCAAAGCCTATGCGCAATCCTTTGGCGCCGCCGGTTTTGCGGTTGAAAGCGCCGCCGAACTCGAGCCAACGCTTCGACGCGCCATGGATGTGCAGGGACCCGCAGTGGTAGCCGTGCCGGTAGACTATGCCGACAATCCAATGCTGATGGGCCAGCTGCATCTGAGTCAGATTTTTTAAGAACTGTTCACGGAGAAGATATGAAAACGAAAGTCGCTTTAGTTACCGGTAGTGGTCAGGGAATTGGTAAAGCCATCGCGTTACGTTTAGCAAAAGATGGCTTTGCCGTCGCGGTCGCGGATTTCAATGCCCAGACTGCCCGTCAGGTTGCTGATGAAATTGTCAGCGCGGGCGGTAAGGCTCTCGCGGTGACGGTAGATGTTTCAAAACGGGATCGGGTTTTTGCGGCGGTTGAGCAGGCCCGGAAAGAGCTGGGTGGATTCGACGTCATCGTTAACAACGCGGGCGTTGCGCCGAGCACGCCGATTGAAGAGATCACAGAAGAAGTGGTCGATAAAGTCTATAATATCAACGTGAAAGGCGTGATTTGGGGCATGCAGGCCGCTATCCAGGCCTTTAAAGCGGAAGGCCACGGCGGCAAGATCATTAACGCCTGCTCGCAAGCGGGCCATGTCGGCAACCCTGAACTGGCGGTTTACAGCTCAAGTAAATTTGCCGTACGCGGACTGACCCAGACTGCTGCCCGAGACCTTGCTCCCGCCGGCATCACCGTGAACGCTTTCTGTCCGGGCATTGTAAAAACGCCGATGTGGGCAGAAATCGATCGTCAGGTTTCTGAAGCGGCTGGTAAGCCACTGGGCTATGGGACGGCAGAGTTTGCGAAACGCATCACGCTGGGCCGCCTGTCCGAGCCGGAGGATGTCTCTGCCTGCGTCTCTTTCCTCGCAGGCCCGGATTCCGATTATATGACCGGACAGTCGCTATTGATTGACGGCGGTATGGTCTTCAACTGATTCATATTAGCGTGATGACAGCGTTCGGCCGTCGCTAAACCGTGGCGGCTGAACAGCTCAACGCCGCCACCGCGTATCCTTCATCTCCCAGACAGGGTGTTTTTTACCTCATTTTCCCGCAGGCTGACTTCCCCGTTCTCTCCCTTTAGTCAAATGCCTCCCCCTGTTAACGAAACGTTTCGATAGCGATCACAATTTCATCGCATGCAGATTGTTTTCCTGCGGCGTTTTTTTACACTCCCGATCAGCGAAACGTTTCGCTCTGGAGTGAAAGATGAAAAAAGGCACCCTACTGAATTCTGCTATTTCGTCCCTGGTTTCCCGCCTGGGGCATACCGACAGCCTGACAATCGGTGATGCTGGCCTGCCTGTTCCGGCCGGGCCAGAGCGTATCGATCTGGCGTTAACGCAAGGTATTCCCAGCTTTATGCAGGTGGTGAAAGCCGTAACTGAAGAGATGCAGGTTGAGAGCGCCATCATCGCGGAAGAGATCAAATCTCATAACCCCCGTCTTCATGACGAACTGCTGGCACTGCTCGACTTATTGCAACAACACCAGGGAAACAGCATTGCTGTTCAATACGTAACTCATCAACAGTTCAAACAGCAGACCCAGCATAGTCATGCGGTTATTCGCAGCGGGGAGTGTTCTCCCTATGCGAACGTCATCTTCTGTGCTGGCGTGACCTTCTGAGGCCGTGATGCAACCTTTACTGCAATTACAGGGTATTGAAAAATCCTTTCCTGGCGTCAAAGCGCTTTCGGGCGCGACGCTGGCCGTTTACCCAGGCCGCGTGATGGCGCTGGTGGGCGAAAACGGCGCAGGGAAATCCACCATGATGAAGGTGATGACCGGTATCTACAGCCGCGATGCAGGATCCATGAAGTGGCTGGGCGAAGAAGTGAATTTTTCCGGTCCAAAAGCCTCGCAGGAAGCGGGGATTGGCATTATTCATCAGGAACTGAATCTGATCCCGCAGCTCAGCGTTGCTGAAAATATTTTCCTCGGACGCGAGTTTGTTAACAAACTCGGTTGTATCCAGTGGAAGAAAATGCACGCCGAGGCGGACATTTTGCTGAAGCGGCTCAACCTGCGCTTCAGCAGTCACACGCTGGTGGGTGATTTGTCGATTGGCGATCAGCAGATGGTGGAAATAGCCAAGGTATTGAGTTACCAGTCCAAAGTTATCGTCATGGACGAACCTACCGATGCGCTGACCGATACCGAAACGGCGTCGCTGTTTCGCGTTATTAAGGAACTGAAAGCCCAGGGCTGCGGCATTGTTTACATCTCGCACCGCATGAAAGAGATTTTCGAGATTTGCGATGACGTCACCATCTTCCGCGACGGTCAGTTTATTGCCGAACGCGCGGTGGAGACGCTCAACGAAGATTCTCTGATTGAGATGATGGTTGGCCGCAAGCTGGAAGAACAATATCCCCGGCTGGACAAAGCACCTGGCGATATTCGCCTTCACGTTGAGCATCTCAGCGGCCCCGGCGTGGAGGATGTCAGCTTCTCGCTGCGCAAAGGCGAGATTCTGGGTGTTGCCGGACTGATGGGCGCGGGCCGCACCGAACTGATGAAGGTGCTTTACGGCGCGCTGACGCGCAGCAGCGGTAACGTGACGCTCGACGGTAAAAAAGTACTAACACGTTCACCAGAAGAAGGCCTGAGATGCGGCATCGTTTATATCTCCGAAGATCGTAAACGTGACGGGCTGGTGCTGGGTATGTCAGTAAAAGAGAACATGTCCCTGACCGCGCTGGACTATTTCAGCCACAGCGGCGGACGGTTGAAACACGCGGAAGAGCAGCTGGCGGTTAGCGATTTTATCAAACTCTTCAACGTAAAGACGCCTTCAATGGAACAACCCATCGGGCTGTTATCCGGCGGCAACCAGCAAAAAATCGCGATTGCTCGCGGGCTGATGACGCGGCCAAAAGTGCTGATTCTCGACGAGCCAACGCGTGGCGTCGATGTGGGCGCTAAAAAAGAAATTTATCAGTTAATCAATCAGTTCAAACAGGAAGGACTGAGCATCATCCTGGTGTCCTCGGAAATGCCCGAAGTGCTGGGTATGAGCGATCGCGTGCTGGTGATGCATGAAGGCCGCCTGAGCGGCGATTTCCCGATTGAACAGGCCACGCAGGAAGTCCTGATGGCGGCAGCGGTCGGCAAGAAACATAGCGTGGAGCATCTATGAGTACCCAAACCCTTCAGGCAAACCGCCTGTTCAGCAAAAGCTGGCTGCTGGAACAAAAATCCCTGATTGCGCTGATCGTGCTGATTGCGATCGTCTCAAGCCTGAGCCCGAACTTCTTCACCCTGAACAATATGTTCAACATCCTTCAGCAGACATCGGTCAATGCCATTATGGCCGTGGGCATGACGCTGGTGATCCTGACCTCCGGCATCGATCTTTCCGTCGGTTCCCTGCTGGCGCTAACTGGCGCAGTGGGTGCCTCGCTGATCGGAATGGAGGTGAATGCGCTGGTGGCCGTTGCGGCTTCGCTGGCGCTGGGGGCAGCGGTCGGTGCCGTGACCGGCACCATTGTCGCCAAAGGAAAAGTGCAGGCCTTTATTGCCACGCTGGTGATGATGCTGCTGCTACGCGGCGTAACGATGGTTTATACCAACGGCAGTCCGGTCAATACTGGCTTTAACGATAATGCCGATCTGTTTGGCTGGTTCGGCATTGGCCGTCCGCTGGGGGTCCCGACGCCGGTCTGGCTGATGGCGCTGGTATTTTTACTGGCCTGGTACATGCTGCACCATACGCGCCTCGGCCGCTATATCTATGCGTTGGGCGGTAACGAAGCGGCCACTCGTTTATCCGGTATCAGCGTCAGTCGGGTAAAAATCATTGTCTATGCGTTGTGCGGCATGCTGGCTTCCCTGGCAGGCACCATTGAAGTGGCGCGTCTCTCTTCGGCACAGCCTACGGCCGGAACCGGCTATGAACTGGATGCTATCGCCGCCGTCGTGCTGGGCGGCACCAGCCTGGCGGGCGGTAAAGGGCGCATCATGGGCACCTTAATCGGCGCGCTGATCCTCGGCTTTCTGAATAACGGTCTGAACCTGCTTGGCGTTTCATCTTATTTCCAGATGATCGTCAAAGCGGTAGTGATCTTGCTGGCAGTACTGGTAGATAACAAAAGCGGTAAATAACTCTCCCCTACAGGAACTGATAATGAAAATGACCAAACTGACCGCGCTGGCCGTGCTGCTCAGCGCCACGGTAAGCGCAAACGCGCTGGCTAAAGAGACCATCGCGCTGGTGGTGTCCACGCTGAACAACCCGTTCTTCGTCTCATTAAAAGAGGGTGCACAGAAAGAAGCAGACAAGCTGGGCTACAACCTGGTCGTGCTGGATTCGCAAAACAACCCGGCAAAAGAGCTGGCTAACGTGCAGGACTTATCGGTACGCGGTACCAAACTGCTGCTGATTAACCCGACTGATTCAGATGCGGTAGGCAATGCGGTGAAAATGGCTAATCAGGCCAATATCCCGGTCATTACGCTTGACCGCGTTGCTGCTCAGGGCAAGGTCGTCAGTCATGTTGCCTCCGATAACCGCCTGGGCGGGAAAATGGCGGGCGACTACATTGCGAAGCGGCTGGGCGACAATGCCAAAATCATTGAACTGGCAGGTATTGCCGGGACTTCTGCGGCACGTGAGCGTGGCGAAGGCTTCAAAACGGCGGCGGATGCGCACAAGTTTGTTGTGCTGGCCAGCCAGCCGGCAGATTTTGACCGTACCAAGGGGCTGAACGTGATGCAAAACCTGCTGACAGCCCATCCGGACGTGCAGGCAGTCTTTGCTCAGAACGATGAAATGGCATTAGGTGCTATGCGCGCATTGCAAACGGCGGGCAAATCTGATGTGGTAGTAGTCGGCTTCGACGGCACCGCGGACGGCGTAAAAGCCGTGCAGGGCGGCAAACTGGCCGCTACTGTCGCACAGCAGCCGGAGCAAATCGGCGTTATCGGCGTGCAAACGGCCGATAAAGTGCTGAAGGGCCAGCAGGTTCAGGCTATCAATCCGGTTGACCTGAAGCTGGTCACTCAATAAATCAAAGAAAAGCATGGCACGCGCCACCTCTTGCAGGTGGCGCCTTTTTCTGGACTCCCCGATGATGAAAACCGGCAAGCTGGCTGTTCTTGGCAGTATTAATGCAGATCATATCCTCAATCTGACCACCTTTCCTCGCCCCGGCGAAACGGTTATTGGCAAGCAGTATCAGGTCGCTTTTGGCGGTAAAGGCGCTAATCAGGCGGTCGCTGCCGGACGCAGCGGTGCCGATATTTCCTTTATTGCCTGCGTGGGCGAAGATGATATTGGCCAGCGTATTCGTCAGCAGCTGGCTGAAGACAATATTGATGTCTCGCCTGTTACCGCTGTCCCGGGTGAATCAACCGGCGTCGCGCTGATTTTTGTTAATGGTGAAGGCGAAAACAGCATCGGGATCCATGCGGGTGCTAACGCTTCACTCACACCCGCGCGGGTTCAAAAACATCAGCAGACGATTGCCGACGCGAATGCACTATTAATGCAGTTGGAATCCCCGCTCGATAGCGTGCTGGCGGCGGCGCAAATTGCGCAACAGCATCAAACGAAAGTTATCCTCAATCCTGCGCCTGCAACAAAGCTTTCAGACGAGCTGCTGTCGTTAATCGATATGATCACGCCCAACGAAACCGAAGCGGAAATCCTGACGGGCGTACATATTGAATCCGATGAAGATGCTGCGCAGGCGGCGGCGGTGCTGCATGACAAAGGTATCCCCAGCGTGCTGATTACCCTGGGCAGCCGTGGCGTGTGGCTGAGCGAAGAAGGCCGCGGCGAGCGCATTGCCGGATTCAAAGTCGACGCTGTGGATACTATCGCAGCGGGCGATACCTTTAATGGTGCGCTAATCACTGCCCTGTTGGAAGGCATGGCAATGCCTCAGGCCGTACGTTTTGCGCATGCGGCGGCGGCCATTGCCGTAACGCGCCCCGGCGCGCAGCCTTCTGTGCCATGGCGGGAAGAAACTGACAGTTTCCTTCTGCGGCAGGAGTAGGCCGTGGCGACCATGAAAGATGTTGCACGGCTGGCAGGCGTATCAACTTCCACCGTTTCTCACGTCATTAATAACAATCGCTTTGTCAGCGAAGCGGTGCGTGAAAAAGTCACCACGGCGATCGGCAACCTGAATTATGCGCCTTCTGCGCTGGCACGCAGCCTGAAACTCAAGCAAACGCGGACCATCGGGATGCTACTCACTGCCAGCAGCAACCCCTTTTATTCAGAAGTGGTTCGCGGCGTAGAAAGAAGTTGCTATGAGCGAGGCTACAGCCTGGTATTGTGCAATACCGAAGGCGACGAAGCGCGCATGAACCGCAGCCTGGAAACGCTGCTACAGAAGCGCGTCGATGGTTTGTTGATTATGTGTACTGAAAGTCATCTGCCGTCGGCTGATATCCTTAATCGTTATCCTTCCGTTCCTTCGGTGATGATGGACTGGGCGCCTTTTGACGGCGGCAGCGATATTATTCAGGATAACTCACTGCTGGGCGGCGAAATGGCGACGCGCTATCTGATCTCGCGTGGTTACCGCCGTATCGCCTGCATTACCGGGCCGCAGGACAAGACGCCAGCACGCCTGCGTCTTAATGGTTATCTTCAGGCGATGAACAATGCGGATTTGCCAGTCCTGCCGGGCTACGTGGTGACAGGAGACTTTGAGTTCCAGGGCGGTTTTAATGCGATGAATCAGCTGTTGGCGATCAACCCACAGCCTGAAGCCGTTTTTACCAGTAATGATGCGATGGCGGTTGGCGTCTATCATGCTTTATATCAGGCCGGGCTCTCTGTGCCGCAGGATATCGCGGTAATTGGTTATGACGACATCGAACTGGCGCGCTATATGACGCCGCCGCTGACCACCATTCATCAGCCGAAAGACGATTTAGGCGAGCTGGCAATTGATACCCTTATCCATCGTCTTGCCGCTCCTGGCGGCAGCCAGCAGCTGCTGGTGCTGACGCCAGAATTAATAGAGCGTGGCTCGGTTGCCGGGATCTAGCTTTTCTTACGTTTTTCCCGATTGCTAATCAGATGCCTGCCATCGCCGGGCTTCAGCAGCATAAATACCAGTCCGGAAAGTATTGTCACCACGCCCATCGTCAGGAAGGTGGCGTGGAAATGCTGAACGGTGGTGCCGTCAAAGTTTTCATAAAAGCGCAGGACAGCTGCGCTGACGGCAACACCAAAACTGATCGCCAGCTGCTGCGTCACGGCCAGCATGCTGTTACCGCTACTGGCGTTCGCATCGTTCAGATCGGCCAGGGTAATCGTGTTCATGGCTGTGAACTGTGTAGACATCGCCATGCCCAATATAAAGAGCGGCAGCAATAGCATGATCAAATCTGACGCCGGGCTTTGCAGCGAGAAGCTGGCGATCAGCAGGCCGATAATGATGCTAATCCACATTAATGTCTTTCTGTAGCCAAACCAGCGCAGCACCTGCGTTACCGTCGATTTTGCCAGAATCGACCCTACTGCCGTTGGTGCCATCATGCAACCCGCCAGCACGGCCGAATAGCCAAAGCCGACCTGCAACATCAGCGGCATCAGAAAGGGAATACATCCGGTGCCCAGACGCGAAGCGATGTTGCCAAGAATGCCTACTGAGAAAGTGCGGGTTTTGAACATCGGTAAAGGAATGAGAGGAGCCGGGTTGCGGCGGGCGTGCACTATATAGAGAAGAAGAAGCAAAATGCCGCCGAACGTCACCGCTAGCGCAACAGCCGTGGCAACAATCCTCTCGCCAAAAAGCTCAATGCCGCTGGAGAGCAGAACCAGCCCGGTACCAAACAGTAAGAACCCCACTAAATCGAAGCGGCGTTTTGGCGTAGTGAAGTCCGGCATGTATTTGCGGGCGTAAACGATGCCCAGAATGCCCATTGGAATGTTGATCAGGAATATCCAGTGCCAGGTGGCATACGTAACCAGCACGCCGCCCAGCAGCGGACCGAGTACTGGCCCGATTAAGCCCGGCATCGTGACGAAATTCAGCACGGGTAGCAGTTCGCTACGCGGATACGCTCGCAGTAGGGCAAGCCTGGCGACCGGCATCATCATCGCACCACCAATCCCCTGCACAATCCTGAAGATAACCAGCATCGCCAGCGAACTGGAGAGCGCGCAGGCCAGCGATCCCAACGTAAACAGGGAAACGGCAATAATAAAGATTTTGCGCGTTCCGAACCGGTCGGCCAGCCAGCCACTGACGGGAATCAACATGGCGACGGTAAGGGTATAGCTGATAACGGCAGATTGCATTGCCAGAGGAGAGCGGTTAAGGCTTTGGGCGATAGCAGGAAGTGCAGTATTGAGTATCGTGGCATCCAGCGACTGCATAAAGAAAGCCATCGCTGCAATCCACGGAAGTCCGGCCATACTGCGCGCGGATTTAATCATTGGGCATCCTTCTCAGTAATAATTGCCGACAGGTATTCCTGAAGAACATAAAGAATAGCATTGCGTTGCAGGCAGCCGTGATGCCAAAAGCGGGATTTAGCGGGCGTTTTGCTGGCAAAGTAGCCACGAAATGGTGTTGTTTTCAGCGTTCGGTGAAAAAAGAAACGGTCGGCATTTTTTCTTAAATAAAAACTTGTCAGCCGGCGAGAACTCCCTATAATGCGCAACCACTGAGACGGCACAACGGCTTACAGCCCGCCGGTTCAGGAGGTTCAGGAAGCTGAATCGCCGGAGAAAAACTTCCAAAAAAGAAGTTGACTCTGAAGGAGGAAAGCGTAATATACGCCACCTCGCGACAGGAAGCTAAGGCACTGTTCGCAACGCTCTTTAACAATTTATCAGACAATCTGTGTGGGCACTCGCAGGATTGATATCAAGACACCTTCGGGTGTCAAAAAATATCAAGTCTTAAGAGTGAACACATAATGAAAATTCATTATGACGTTTTACACTTGAGCATCGCTGCACTTGTTGCAGCAAATCGAACTTTTAATTGAAGAGTTTGATCATGGCTCAGATTGAACGCTGGCGGCAGGCCTAACACATGCAAGTCGAACGGTAGCACAGAGAGCTTGCTCTTGGGTGACGAGTGGCGGACGGGTGAGTAATGTCTGGGGATCTGCCTGACAGAGGGGGATAACTACTGGAAACGGTAGCTAATACCGCATAACCTCGCAAGAGCAAAGAGGGGGACCTTCGGGCCTCTCGCTGTCAGATGAACCCAGATGGGATTAGCTAGTAGGTGGGGTAATGGCTCACCTAGGCGACGATCCCTAGCTGGTCTGAGAGGATGACCAGCCACACTGGAACTGAGACACGGTCCAGACTCCTACGGGAGGCAGCAGTGGGGAATATTGCACAATGGGCGCAAGCCTGATGCAGCCATGCCGCGTGTATGAAGAAGGCCTTCGGGTTGTAAAGTACTTTCAGCGGGGAGGAAGGTGTTGAGGTTAATAACCTCAGCAATTGACGTTACCCGCAGAAGAAGCACCGGCTAACTCCGTGCCAGCAGCCGCGGTAATACGGAGGGTGCAAGCGTTAATCGGAATTACTGGGCGTAAAGCGCACGCAGGCGGTCTGTCAAGTCAGATGTGAAATCCCCGGGCTTAACCTGGGAACTGCATTTGAAACTGGCAGGCTAGAGTCTTGTAGAGGGGGGTAGAATTCCAGGTGTAGCGGTGAAATGCGTAGAGATCTGGAGGAATACCGGTGGCGAAGGCGGCCCCCTGGACAAAGACTGACGCTCAGGTGCGAAAGCGTGGGGAGCAAACAGGATTAGATACCCTGGTAGTCCACGCCGTAAACGATGTCGACTTGGAGGTTGTTCCCTTGAGGAGTGGCTTCCGGAGCTAACGCGTTAAGTCGACCGCCTGGGGAGTACGGCCGCAAGGTTAAAACTCAAATGAATTGACGGGGGCCCGCACAAGCGGTGGAGCATGTGGTTTAATTCGATGCAACGCGAAGAACCTTACCTACTCTTGACATCCACGGAATTTGGCAGAGATGCCTTAGTGCCTTCGGGAACCGTGAGACAGGTGCTGCATGGCTGTCGTCAGCTCGTGTTGTGAAATGTTGGGTTAAGTCCCGCAACGAGCGCAACCCTTATCCTTTGTTGCCAGCACGTAATGGTGGGAACTCAAAGGAGACTGCCGGTGATAAACCGGAGGAAGGTGGGGATGACGTCAAGTCATCATGGCCCTTACGAGTAGGGCTACACACGTGCTACAATGGCGCATACAAAGAGAAGCGACCTCGCGAGAGCAAGCGGACCTCATAAAGTGCGTCGTAGTCCGGATCGGAGTCTGCAACTCGACTCCGTGAAGTCGGAATCGCTAGTAATCGTGGATCAGAATGCCACGGTGAATACGTTCCCGGGCCTTGTACACACCGCCCGTCACACCATGGGAGTGGGTTGCAAAAGAAGTAGGTAGCTTAACCTTCGGGAGGGCGCTTACCACTTTGTGATTCATGACTGGGGTGAAGTCGTAACAAGGTAACCGTAGGGGAACCTGCGGTTGGATCACCTCCTTACCTGAAGATACCTTCCCGCGCAGTGCTCACACAGATTGTCTGATAGAAAAGTAACGAGCAAAAGTATTACTGAGTCCCCATCGTCTAGAGGCCCAGGACACTGCCCTTTCACGGCTGTAACAGGGGTTCGAATCCCCTTGGGGACGCCATACCTGATAATGAGTGAAAGACATTATCAACCAGTATCTCAAAACTGATTCCGCCTTAACGGTGAGTCACGTTTGAGATATTTGCTCTTTAACAATCCGGAACAAGCTGAAAATTGAAACGACACGTCGTGTTTATCCTCCGTAATAAGGGTAAACAAAACGATGTGTTCGAGTCTCTCAAATGCTTACAACAGCAGTGTCTTTCGGGACGCTTGTGGGTTGTGAGGTTAAGTGACTAAGCGTACACGGTGGATGCCCTGGCAGTCAGAGGCGATGAAGGGCGTGCTAATCTGCGATAAGCGTCGGTAAGGTGATATGAACCGCAACAACCGACGATACCCGAATGGGGAAACCCGGTGCACTACGGTGCATCATCGCAACATGAATACATAGTGTTGCGAGGCGAACCTGGGGAACTGAAACATCTAAGTACCCAGAGGAAAAGAAATCAACCGAGATTCCCCCAGTAGCGGCGAGCGAACGGGGAACAGCCCAGAACCTGAATCAGTTTGTGCATTAGTGGAAGCGTCTGGAAAGTCGCAGGGTACAGGGTGATACTCCCGTACACAAAAATGCACTTACTGTGAGTTCGATGAGTAGGGCGGGACACGTGATATCCTGTCTGAATATGGGGGGACCATCCTCCAAGGCTAAATACTCCTGACTGACCGATAGTGAACCAGTACCGTGAGGGAAAGGCGAAAAGAACCCCGGCGAGGGGAGTGAAACAGAACCTGAAACCGTGTACGTACAAGCAGTGGGAGCCTTGATTTATCAGGGTGACTGCGTACCTTTTGTATAATGGGTCAGCGACTTATATTCTGTAGCAAGGTTAACCGTATAGGGGAGCCGCAGGGAAACCGAGTCTTAACTGGGCGTTAAGTTGCAGGGTATAGACCCGAAACCCGGTGATCTAGCCATGGGCAGGTTGAAGGTTGGGTAACACTAACTGGAGGACCGAACCGACTAATGTTGAAAAATTAGCGGATGACTTGTGGCTGGGGGTGAAAGGCCAATCAAACCGGGAGATAGCTGGTTCTCCCCGAAAGCTATTTAGGTAGCGCCTCGTGAATTCATCTTCGGGGGTAGAGCACTGTTTCGGCTAGGGGGCCATCCCGGCTTACCAACCCGATGCAAACTGCGAATACCGAAGAATGTTATCACGGGAGACACACGGCGGGTGCTAACGTCCGTCGTGAAGAGGGAAACAACCCAGACCGCCAGCTAAGGTCCCAAAGTCATGGTTAAGTGGGAAACGATGTGGGAAGGCACAGACAGCCAGGATGTTGGCTTAGAAGCAGCCATCATTTAAAGAAAGCGTAATAGCTCACTGGTCGAGTCGGCCTGCGCGGAAGATGTAACGGGGCTAAACCATGCACCGAAGCTGCGGCAGCGACGCTTATGCGTTGTTGGGTAGGGGAGCGTTCTGTAAGCCGTCGAAGGTGGACTGTGAGGTCTGCTGGAGGTATCAGAAGTGCGAATGCTGACATAAGTAACGATAAAGCGGGTGAAAAGCCCGCTCGCCGGAAGACCAAGGGTTCCTGTCCAACGTTAATCGGGGCAGGGTGAGTCGACCCCTAAGGCGAGGCCGAAAGGCGTAGTCGATGGGAAACAGGTTAATATTCCTGTACTCGGTGTTACTGCGAAGGGGGGACGGAGAAGGCTATGTTGGCCGGGCGACGGTTGTCCCGGTTTAAGCGTGTAGGCTTGAGTTCCAGGCAAATCCGGAACTCTTTAAGGCTGAGGCGTGATGACGAGGCACTACGGTGCTGAAGTAACAAATGCCCTGCTTCCAGGAAAAGCCTCTAAGCATCAGGTAACACAGAATCGTACCCCAAACCGACACAGGTGGTCAGGTAGAGAATACCAAGGCGCTTGAGAGAACTCGGGTGAAGGAACTAGGCAAAATGGTGCCGTAACTTCGGGAGAAGGCACGCTGGCGCGTAGGTGAAGGGACTTGCTCCCGGAGCTGAAGCCAGTCGAAGATACCAGCTGGCTGCAACTGTTTATTAAAAACACAGCACTGTGCAAACACGAAAGTGGACGTATACGGTGTGACGCCTGCCCGGTGCCGGAAGGTTAATTGATGGGGTTATCCGCAAGGAGAAGCTCTTGATCGAAGCCCCGGTAAACGGCGGCCGTAACTATAACGGTCCTAAGGTAGCGAAATTCCTTGTCGGGTAAGTTCCGACCTGCACGAATGGCGTAATGATGGCCAGGCTGTCTCCACCCGAGACTCAGTGAAATTGAACTCGCTGTGAAGATGCAGTGTACCCGCGGCAAGACGGAAAGACCCCGTGAACCTTTACTACAGCTTGACACTGAACATTGAGCCTTGATGTGTAGGATAGGTGGGAGGCTTTGAAGCGTGGACGCCAGTCTGCGTGGAGCCAACCTTGAAATACCACCCTTTAACGTTTGATGTTCTAACCTGGCGCCGTGATCCGGCGTGGGGACAGTGTCTGGTGGGTAGTTTGACTGGGGCGGTCTCCTCCCAAAGAGTAACGGAGGAGCACGAAGGTCAGCTAATCACGGTCGGACATCGTGAGGTTAGTGCAATGGCATAAGCTGGCTTGACTGCGAGAGTGACGGCTCGAGCAGGTGCGAAAGCAGGTCATAGTGATCCGGTGGTTCTGAATGGAAGGGCCATCGCTCAACGGATAAAAGGTACTCCGGGGATAACAGGCTGATACCGCCCAAGAGTTCATATCGACGGCGGTGTTTGGCACCTCGATGTCGGCTCATCACATCCTGGGGCTGAAGTAGGTCCCAAGGGTACGGCTGTTCGCCGTTTAAAGTGGTACGCGAGCTGGGTTTAGAACGTCGTGAGACAGTTCGGTCCCTATCTGCCGTGGGCGCTGGAGAATTGAGAGGGGTTGCTCCTAGTACGAGAGGACCGGAGTGAACGCACCACTGGTGTTCGGGTTGTCATGCCAATGGCACTGCCCGGTAGCTAAGTGCGGAAAAGATAAGCGCTGAAAGCATCTAAGCGCGAAACTTGCCTCGAGATGAGTTCTCCCTGTGGCTTTAAGCCACCTGAAGGGACGTTGAAGACTACGACGTTGATAGGCCGGGTGTGTAAGCGCAGCGATGCGTTGAGCTAACCGGTACTAATGACCCGTGAGGCTTAACCTTACAACGCCAGAAGCGTTCTGTAGCGTGGAGAGACGCAAAGATTTTCAGCTTGTTAACCGGATAAATTTGCGCGGCCTTTATGGCGGCGTGAATAACAGAATTTGCCTGGCGGCTTTAGCGCGGTGGTCCCACCTGACCCCATGCCGAACTCAGAAGTGAAACGCCGTAGCGCCGATGGTAGTGTGGGGTCTCCCCATGCGAGAGTAGGGAACTGCCAGGCATCAAATCGCGATAACCCTGACCTCACGGTCAGGGTTTTTTGCGTTATAATCGATAAAAAATTTTTTAAACCCCTTTGCGATATTAAAAACAGGTCTGAATTATTTGTTACAAACACGCAAAATAAAGTTCTTATATTGAAACAACGGTAATAATTATTGCCTGAATATTTATAATAAATGAGATATTACATCAATAATTTTAGCTTACAGTTATCCTGTTATAATTATATCCACCGATAGATTCCCTATAAATTCCTATTATTTCAATTAAATTAAAATTATTACTATTTAAGATCCTTTAAAAAAAAGAGATGATAATGTTGTTTTAACGCACATATAGTTTGTGCGGATAAAGAAACGCAGCATAATTTTTTATAACAAAGGAAAAAAAGATGAAAGAACTTACTTTGATTGAAATTGATAAGGTTTATGGTGGCGTTAGTGCTAATGTTTTTGATTCCATGGGCGGCGCTATCATTGGTGCAGTCGCTGGAGGAATGTCTGTAGCATGGGACGCCTGGAACATCTCCGCTCGTACTGACGGCATGACCAGCGGTATTCTGGCTCCGGTTCAAGGCGTTTTAGGTGGCCTGTTCGGTTCTATCTGGGGCGTAGTTTTTGGTGGCGTTATTGGTGCTGCTGAAGGCGTTACAGATTCTCTGGCGCGCGCTAATTCAGTATGGGATGTGCTCATTAACGCTGGTGCGTAACAGTACGCCATAATAATAAGGCAGAAGTGAGTTCGCTTCTGCCTTTTAACGCCCCTCCGTGATAAAAGGCGTCATGATTTCACGTTTATCCATGCCAATATAAAATCTGAAATTTCGACAGGATTATTTATATTAAGATGTGGAACTGACAGTGATAACTCACGATCGCTGGCAACCGCAATAACATGTTCATCAACAAGCTCATCGAAACGTTTTTCATCTCCCCCGCGCCACAAAACAATTTTAGCGACCGGCTCGTGTTTGAAGCCTTCCAGCAGAATGATATCCAGCAGGGAAGGGTCCATCCGACTGACAAGGAAAGAGAGATCGGGTTCTGTCTGTTGCGGTGTCTCAGTGATCAACGCCCAGCGCTGAGGGTTGTAAACCATCACTTGATCGGCGCCTGCCTTACGCAATTCGTAGCTATCTTTGCCGGGCGTATCTATATCCATATCATGATGGGTGTGTTTGATCAAACCAGCACGTATTCCACGTTCCTTTAAAATAGCAATCACCTGCTTCAGCAGTGTTGTTTTTCCGGTCCCGCTCCAGGCCGCAATAGCTAAGAGAGGAATCATCAGCTTTTTACTCCGGTAAGAAGATCCTGGTGGTGATTGATATTGATAAATGCCTCAGGACAATCGTCGAAACACACGGTACATCCTCCTGTCTGCTGCAAAAAGATCATAACTTTCCGTTGCCCGCCAGCCAAAAAAGCAGCCAGCTGTGGAGCGAGGCTGATGTGTACCAATGCCAGCGTGGGGTGATCGCGTCCTGCTGAACGGGCCCATACGGCGAGTGCCTCCTTTTTTTCCTGCCACAGGCGCGCAACCAAATCATCTGGCAGTAAAGGGGTGTCACAGGAAGCAAATATCGCCCATTCCGTATCAATCTTCTCCAGTGCAGCCAGCATCCCCGCTAATGGGCCAGGGAAATCAGGCAGCGAATCCGTTATTACCGGCAGACCACTTTGCTGATAAACAGCCTGATTGCGGTTGGCGCTGATACAGACTTTGCCCACCTGAGGCTGCAAGCGAGCCAATACATGTTGATAAAGAGGCTTCCCGTGATACAGGACTAATCCTTTATCCTCTCCCCTCATACGGCTACCACGGCCGCCAGCCAGGATGACGCCCGTCACCGATGTCATTATTGTCGGGGAACTGATGCTCATAACGCTAATACCCTCTTCTCTTGTAAGGTTAAGCCTGCTAACTTACCTGAATCTGCCCTGAAACCGGAATCCAGTTATGAAATGTCACCGTCTTAATGAATTAATCTCGCTGTTACAGCCCGCCTGGCAACAGGACCCCGATCTCAATTTAGTGCAGTTCTTAAAGAAACTGGCTGATGAAGCAGGATTCAAGCAGCCTCTCGACGAGCTGACTGATGATGTTTTGATTTATCACCTGAAGATGCGCGACAGCAATAAAAATGAAGCCATCCCAGGGCTGAAAAAAGATTATGAAGAAGATTTCAAAACAGCCATTTTGCGTGCGCGAGGCGTAATCAAAGATTAAATCCTTGCCATCATCCGTCGTTGCCTGCGTTTAATGATATTCTTGATCGCTAACTCATTGTGATTATCTACGAGAGCGCCGGATGAAAGAGCCTGCTTTTAACTTTCAAAATTTAAACCCTGATACCATTTTGGATGCGATATGGCAAACCGGTATCCGTGTGGAGTCAGGGCTAACCGCGCTGAACAGCTATGAAAACCGGGTTTATCAGTTCTCAGATGAGGACAGAAAGCGCTATGTGGTAAAGTTTTACCGTCCTCAGCGCTGGTCGCAGGAACAGATCTTAGAAGAGCATCAGTTTACGGCTGAGCTGCTGGCAGATGAAGTGCCCGTTGCAGCCCCTTTGGCATTAAACGGGCAGACATTGCATCAGCATGACGGGTACCTGTTTACTGTATTCCCCAGCCTGGGGGGCCGCCAGTACGAAACGGATAACTACGATCAACTGGAATGGGTTGGCCGTTTCCTTGGGCGTATTCATCAAACCGGGCGTAAGAGCACCTTTGCCGCTCGTCCCACGATAGGGCTGGAAGAATACATTGCGGAACCTCTACAGGTTCTGGAAGCCAGCACGTTAATCCCCGGCAAGTTAAAAGAAAGTTTATTAGTCAGCGTCAGAAAACTTGGCGCTATTTTACAAACGTGTTGGCATACTCAGTGGCAGCCATTGCGGCTGCATGGCGACTGTCATCCTGGGAATATTCTCTGGCGCGATGGGCCATTCTTCGTCGACCTTGATGATGCCCGCAACGGTCCGGCAGTACAGGATCTCTGGATGCTGATCAACGGAGATGTTCAGGAGCAACGCATTCAGTGGGATATTCTGCTTGAAGCCTATAGTGAATTCAGTGAGTTCGATACACACGAATTGTCACTGATTGAGCCTTTACGCGCCATGAGGATGGTTTATTATCTGGCGTGGGTTGTTCGCCGCTGGCAGGATCCCGCATTTCCCGCAAGTTTTCCGTGGATGACGGATGAGGATTTCTGGCGCAGGCAGATTTCCCTTTTTAACGAGCAGGCCAGGCTGTTGCAGGAGCCACCGCTGCAGCTGATGCCCGCATTCCAGGGCTGATCGTCTTCCCGGTCAGGTCCTTTTGCTGTTAGGAGAGAGTTTCCAGATGAAGAAGATTTTTATGGCACTGATGGGTATGGTTCTGGCTTTCAGCGCCTCTGCTGCCCAGTTCAACGAGGGCCAGCAATACCGTAGTCTCCAGAAACCCGTCACCGGCGAGCCTCAGGTTCTGGAGTTTTTCTCATTCTATTGTCCGCACTGCTATGAATTCGAGCGTGTTTGGCACGTCAGTGATACCGTGAAGAAAAGCCTGCCAGCCAACACCAAAGTGACGAAATACCACGTCGAATTCTTAGGTGGCGAGATGGGTAAAACGGTTACGCAGGCGTGGGCTGTGGCGATGGCGCTGGGTGTGGAAGACAAAGTTACCGCGCCAATTTTTGATGGCATCCAGAAAACGCAGACCATCAACGATCCGTCATCCCTGAAAGACGCGTTTGTTAAAGCGGCACGTATTAAGCCTGAGGAGTATGACGCTGCCTGGAATAGCTTCGTGGTCAAATCTTTGGTTGCACAACAAGAGAAAGCTGCGGCAGATGTTGAGTTGCAGGGCGTACCAGCCATGTTCGTTAACGGTAAGTTTATGGTTAACAATGGTGGCCTGGATACCAGCTCGATGGACAACTATGTTCAGCAATATGCTAACGTTGTGAAATACCTGCTGACGCAAAAGTAATTTGCTGTTTTAGCAGAACGCCGGCGCAATGCCGGCGTTGTTGTTCCTGACCCGGCAGTTTCGGGAAAGTAAAATATAAACGCGCTTAAGATAATATTTCCAGTGAAAGATCCCGTCCGATCGCAGAAGTAAATAATTCATATCCACATCTGAAAAGATCCTTCCTTGTTCTGTTGAAAAAACAGAAGTCCGCTATAACTTTATGAAAATACTCTCTTTTAAAGGATTTCGATCTTCGATTATATATTTATACTTATGTGTTATGAATTTTACACACAAACTTATCCACAGCTTTTCATTGCGAGGCTGACCGCAGAACCGTCACATTTTACCGGTTAACCCGCGGAGTTATTTCATTTTTCAGGTGTAGCTGTGGCATCCTTACCGCATTGTTTAAATCAACGAAGAACGTGACAACTTATGGCACAAATTGCAGAAAACCCGCTTATTCTTGTGGATGGATCTTCTTACCTTTATCGCGCTTATCACGCGTTCCCTCCACTGACCAATAGCGCCGGTGAGCCTACTGGAGCGATGTACGGCGTGCTGAATATGCTGCGCAGCCTGCTGTTGCAATATAAGCCCAGCCACGTTGCTGTGGTTTTTGATGCCAAAGGTAAAACGTTCCGTGACGAATTGTTTGAGCATTATAAATCCCACCGTCCACCGATGCCGGATGATTTGCGGGCTCAAATCGAGCCTCTGCATAATATGGTCAGGGCGATGGGACTGCCCTTGCTGGCGGTATCGGGTGTAGAAGCAGACGATGTTATTGGGACGCTGGCGCTGGAGGCTGGCCGTAAAGGGATACCGGTTCTGATCAGTACGGGTGATAAAGATATGGCGCAGCTGGTGACGCCAGATATCACGCTGATCAACACCATGAATAACGCCATCCTTGGCCCTGAAGAAGTGATCACCAAATACGGTATCCCGCCTTCGCTCATTATCGATTTTCTGGCATTAATGGGTGACTCCTCGGATAACATCCCGGGTGTGCCCGGCGTGGGAGAGAAAACAGCCCAGGCCTTACTACAGGGACTCGGTGGTATCAAAGATATCTATGAGAACCTTGATAAGGTCGCTGAGCTTTCTTTCCGCGGTGCAAAAACCATGGCCGCTAAACTTGAGCAAAACAAAGAGGTCGCTTTCCTTTCTTATCAGCTAGCGACCATCAAAACCGATGTACAGTTAGATCTCACCTGCGAGGAACTCACGGTCAGTGAGCCTGCCGTCGGGGAACTTGTTGGTCTGTTCCGCCATTACGAATTTAAACGCTGGATCGCTGACCTTGAAGAAGGCAAGTGGCTTCAGGGCAAAAAGAGTCATCCGGCCGCTCAGAAAGCGCTGGTCGAACAGGTTGAAGAGCAACCCATTGCGACCAGTACGCTTTCCTCCGATGGGTATGTCACCATTCTTGATGAAGCGACTTTCGACAGCTGGCTGGATAAGTTACAGAGCAGCGCGCTGTTTGCCTTCGACCTGGAAACCGACTCACTTGATACGCTGAGCGCCAACATTGTCGGCATTTCTTTTGCAGTAGCGCCAGGCGAAGCTGCTTATCTGCCGGTGGCGCATGATTATCTGGATGCGCCAGCGCAGTTGGATCGCCAAAGCGTGCTGGCACGTCTGAAACCCTTACTGGAAAACAGCGATTTGTTGAAAGTCGGGCAAAACCTGAAGTATGACCGCGGCGTGTTAAAAAATTACGATATCGAACTACAAGGCATTAAATTCGATACCATGCTGGAATCCTACGCGCTGAATAGCGTGGCAGGACGACATGATATGGACACATTGGCATCACGCTGGCTTAATCATAAAACGGTGACCTTCGAAGAGATCGCCGGGAAGGGTAAAAAGCAGCTGACGTTCAATCAAATCGCGCTGGAGCAGGCAGCGCATTATGCGGCGGAAGATGCGGATGTGACGCTACAGCTGCATCTGAAAATGTGGCCTGAACTGGAAAAAGAGCAGGGTCCGAAGCAGGTATTTGAAGAGATTGAAATGCCTCTGGTTTCGGTAATCTCGCGTATTGAACGCAACGGGGTGCTGATCGATCAGGGGATTCTGGCTAAACATTCGCAGGAACTAACCACGCGACTGGCGGAGCTGGAGTTAAAGGCGCATGAGCTGGCAGGCGAGCCGTTCAACCTCTCGTCAACAAAGCAGCTGCAAACTATCCTCTTTGAAAAACAAGGTATTAAGGCGACCAAAAAAACGCCTGGCGGCGCGCCTTCCACTTCAGAAGAAGTTCTGGCCGAGCTGGCGCTGGATTATCCACTGCCAAAAGTGATCCTGGAGCATCGTGGCCTTTCGAAGCTGAAATCGACCTATACCGATAAGCTGCCGCTGATGATTAATCCGTTAACAGGACGCGTTCACACTTCTTACCACCAGGCAGTGACGGCCACGGGCCGTCTTTCCTCTACCGATCCTAACCTGCAAAATATCCCGGTTCGTAATGATGAGGGACGACGCATTCGTCAGGCTTTTATTGCCTCAAAAGATCATCAAATTGTTGCTGCGGACTATTCTCAGATTGAGCTGCGCATCATGGCTCATCTCTCTCAGGATAAAGGGTTACTGAGCGCCTTCTCTGAAGGTCAGGATATCCACCGCGCCACCGCAGCAGAAGTATTTGGTATGGCACTGGATAAAGTTACCGGTGAACAGCGACGCAGTGCTAAGGCAATCAACTTCGGTCTGATTTATGGCATGAGCGCCTTCGGTCTTTCACGTCAGTTAAATATTGGTGCCGGCGAAGCGAAGAAGTATATGGATCTCTACTTTGAACGCTACCCTGGCGTGCTGGAGTATATGGAAAGTACCCGCCAGCAGGCGGCAGAAAAAGGTTATGTTTCCACGCTCGATGGGCGTCGTCTCTATCTGCCAGATATTAAAGCCAGCAATGCGATGCGTCGTAAGGCGGCAGAGCGTGCGGCAATTAACGCACCTATGCAGGGAACGGCTGCCGATATTATCAAAAAGGCGATGATTGCCGTTGATGAATGGCTGACGCCACAGAAGAAACCTGAAGTGAAAATGATCATGCAGGTTCACGATGAACTGGTGTTTGAAGTTAAAACATCGGAAGTGGAAGCCGCAACGGCAAAAATTCGCCAGTTAATGGAAGGGAGTATGCTGCTGGATGTACCGCTTCGCGTTGATGTTGGAGTGGGCAATAACTGGGATGAAGCGCATTAATTCTTACCGGTAAAGGGCTAATGAGGCTGATATGACATCAGCCTCATTCCATACTCTTTATCTCAATGATTAATCCTGGCGCGTATTTAATAAAATTATGAACGTGCAGGAAATAATATAAGCTATCTCGTTATTTATTGATTTATAAAAATGATTTTTAAATTTAATTTAATAATATTCAAAATTGATATTTTCTTATAAAAAATAAGCATTGCCGGAGATGTAAAAGTTTTTTTCGCCATTGCAGTACCTCTCATAATCAGCTCCGCTATAAAGCGCTGGGCAGTAAGCATCCTACCCTGACTGTTTTTTCCGCCATGCCTGCAAAGCTCGTCGTATCGGCGTCCAAAGCCGATAAACGATGTACATTAGTGCTCAGATATTCGCCTAAGCCGTTATCGTGCAAGCATTTTTCTTGTAATTAAGCTACAAGCAATACTTTTTTCTGTGAGCTGGATTAGATAACAGACGGACTTTTATGAAAATTAACTACAAAAAACCCTTTTGAGGGTGCGCAAAATCATGTAGAGTTTAAGACGTAGGGTACAGAGGTAAGATGTTCTATCTTTCAGACCTTTTACTTCACGTAATCGGATTTGGCTGAATATTTAGCCGCCCCAGTCGTTATGACTGGGGCGTTTTTTATTGGGCGCTATTCAGGATTTCCAGCCATTACTCCGCGGGAAAATCTGCTTCTGTCGCAGGGGGGATTTCTCTGAACCAGTCATCCAGCTTAAAGCGCAGCTTATCCACTCCAATCTTTTTCAGGGATGAGAACATCTCAACCTGCACATCACCGACAAAGCCTTTTGCCGCTTCACGTACCAGATTCAGCTGAGCTTTACGGGCACCGGAAGCGAGTTTGTCAGCCTTGGTTAAGAGTACCAGCACCTGAATGCCGCTCTGCACTGCCCACTGAATCATCTGCTGATCGAGATCTTTCAGCGGATGGCGAATGTCCATCAGTACGACTAACCCTTTCAGACACTCACGCTGTTGCAGGTATTCTGCCAGCGCGCGCTGCCATTTCAGCTTCATCTCTTCCGGGACTTCGGCGTAGCCGTAACCGGGTAAATCGACCAGACGATAGCCTTCAGCAACCTGGAACAGATTGATTAGCTGCGTCCTTCCTGGCGTCTTACTGGTACGGGCCAGGCTTTTCTGATTGGTCAGCGTATTCAGCGCGCTGGACTTGCCCGCGTTAGAACGTCCGGCAAAGGCAACTTCAATACCCAGATCGGGTGGAAGGTGACGAATGTCAGGTGCGCTGGTGACAAAATGGGTAACGTGATAATTCCAGCCAGACAAGATAAAAACTCCAGATAATAAGAACAATTGCGCAGAGTATACCCTGTATAGATTGAAAGCGCCCAGCCGAGCGCAGCCTGGCCAGGATTTTGTGAGAGATCGGCTATTATCAGTGCCAGCCGTTTCCTCTTTTTTGAGCAGGTTTAAATTAAAAATAACTTTAATATCAAAACATTAATAATCTTAAGTGCATAAAAAATTAAATTACTTCACTACCTAACTTGTTAGTTTATCCATATGGTCTACATTAGTTGACAGAACCATGAAGGTTCACTTCAGGATGAAGCGCTCAGGGAACATCAGGAAGATGTAGAGCAGGGAAGGAAAGGCATCAGGGATGCATGTCTGTAAAGGAAGAGGAAGCGTCCGGAGGGACGACCTGGCAAAGGAAAACCGGGACGTTGTATGCTAAAAAGGATGCTGACTAAGTCAGTCCTTCTGCGGAAGGTGTGAAAAAAGGCGACAGGGTGACCTGGCGCCTTTTTTCTTTGTCTGCTTTCTGCTAGATTCCGCCGCAATTCTATACTGAAGATAAATAGTCTGAGAGCAGAAACCATGAAACAACCTGCACGCGAGCCCCAGAAGAAAAAACCGGCGGCCAAACGCAAAACGCGCGATGAAATCAACACGGAAGCACGCGATCGTAAACGTGATAAAAAACATCGCGGTAACGCATCGGGAAGTCGTGCCAATCCAGTGACGGCTGAAAATAAAAACGGCGGAAAAAACAAAGATCAGGATCCCCGTATCGGCAGCAAAAAGCCCGTTGCGTTGGGCGCCGCGGCGGCACAGGCCCAGCCAGCGAAAAAAAGCGTCAAGCCAGCCAAAGCTGCGGTAGAAAAAAAACCGAAGCTGGCGCCGGAAGAAGAACTGGCCATGCTGGAAAATGACGAGCGCCTGGATGAGCTGCTGGATCGTCTGGAAAAAGGCGAAACCTTAAAAGCAGAAGATCAGGCATGGCTTGATCAAACGCTCGATCGCATCGATGTGCTGATGGAGCAGCTCGGCATCGCGCTGGATGATGATGTTGAAGATGAAGAAGCAGAAGAAGACATGTATCGCTTGTTGAAAGGCGGCAACTGATCCTCTGAGCACGCTTTTAGACGCTAAACCGGGGGACGCCTGTAAGCGTCCCCCCGTTGCAAAAGGTTTCTCTGGCAATGAATTGGCCTGGATCAATTTACATGCTGATTCTGCTCTGCGGGCTCGGCTGGGTCTTCGTTAAACTACGTCGTCTGTCCAGGCTGAAAAAACGCCTGCGCAGAACGACCGTCTCTCCGCCTTCAATGGCTCCATTCGTCCGACGGTCTGCATCCCGGCGCCAGCGAAGGAGTGAATACCGTGACACAGATGATTGAGTGGGATCAGAACCTGATCCAAAAGTATAACGTCTCCGGACCTCGCTACACTTCTTATCCTACCGCGCTGGAATTTCATCAGGACTATGACGAGTCCGCTTTCATACATGCCAGCCAGCGTTATCCCGATCGCCCGCTCTCACTGTATATTCATATTCCCTTTTGTCACCGGCTTTGCTATTTCTGCGGCTGCAATAAGGTTATCACCCGACATCCGCATAAAGTCGATGACTACTTGCAGGCGCTGGCCGTTGAAATTAAAGCGCGTTCCACGTTGTTCAGGCACCGTATCGTCACGCAAATGCACTGGGGAGGCGGCACGCCCACTTACTTGAGCAAAGCGCAGATAACCCGGTTAATCGATCTGTTGAAGCAACATTTTACCTTTAGTGATAACGCTGAGTTATCCATTGAAGTGGATCCGCGCGAGATTGAGCTGGATGTTCTGGACCATCTTTACGCCGCGGGTTTTACCCGCCTGAGCATGGGCGTGCAGGATTTTAATAAAGAAGTGCAGGAGAAGGTTAATCGCATTCAGGATGAAGAGACCATTGTCGCTCTGCTTCAGCGTGCGAAACGGCTGGGGTTCACTTCGACCAATCTGGATCTGATTTATGGCTTACCAAAGCAAACCCCGGAAAGCTTTGCTTTTACGCTACAGAAGGTTGTCAGCCTGAAGCCGGATCGGCTCAGCGTATTTAACTATGCGCATATGCCGATGCTTTTCGCCGCCCAGCGTAAAATCAAAGAGGCCGATCTGCCTGACACTCAGCAAAAGCTGACGATTTTGCAGCAGTCCGTCGCCTTTCTGACGAAAGAAGGCTATCAGTTTATCGGCATGGATCACTTTGCGCGTCCTGATGATGAACTGGCGATAGCCCAACGAGAAGGGCGTCTGCACCGCAACTTCCAGGGATATACCACTCAGGGCGACACGGATTTACTGGGGATGGGCGTTTCAGCAATTAGTATGATCGGCGACAGCTATGCACAGAATCAAAAAGAGCTGAAAAGCTGGTATGCCGCAGTCGCAGCGCAGAAAACCGCGCTCTGGCGTGGCGTAAAGCTTACGGAAGATGACTGTCTGCGGCGAGAGGTCATTAAAACGTTGATGTGTAATTTTTCTCTGGAATTTTCCCGTTTTGAAACGGCAGAAAGACCATTTCAGCGCTATTTTGCGGAAGATTTGGCGCTGCTGGCGCCTTTTATTGAAGATGGGCTGGTGGAATGCCACAGAGACGGCCTCCAGGTCACGCCTCAGGGGCGAATGCTGGTCAGGAATATCTGCATGTGCTTTGACGTTTACCTGCGTCAGAAGGCGCGCAGGCAGCAATTCTCGCGGGTCATCTGAAGCGCTCAACAAGAAAAGCCGGCATCCATTTTTGATGCCGGCTTTTTTAGTCAGAATCCTACAGCGAATCCGCTTTTACGAGCGGAATACCACAGGCTGAAAGGGATTTCCCTCCAGGGGAGGGAAATTTTTGGCTGACACCTACTCCATTCCCAGCTCTTTCAGCTTGCGGGTCAGGGTGTTTCGTCCCCAGCCCAGCAGCCTGGCCGCCTCCTGCTTGTGACCCTGCGTATGGCGCAGAGCCGTGGTCAGCAGCGTTCGCTCCATCTCTGGCTGCGCTTCCGACAGCAGATTTTGATGACCGGAACGCAGCGCGCGGTCGGCCCACTGCGCCAGCAGCGTTGCCCAGCTGTCCGGCAGGGACTGTACCGGGTTATCAGGCGTTGAGGTTTCGAACAGCTCAGGCGGCAGGTCCTGAATCAATACTTCCTGCCCCGCCGCCATAACGGTTAACCAGCGGCAGGTGTTCTCAAGCTGGCGAACGTTACCCGACCAGTGCAAACGGGTTAGCGCCGTTTCTGTTTCCGGATGCAGAATTTTCGCTTCCACACCCAGTTCGCGAGCGGCAACCTGCAGGAAATAGCGTGCCAGCCGTGGAATATCCTCACGGCGCTCGCGCAGCGGGGGAAGATGCACGCGGATCACGTTCAGGCGGTGGAATAAATCCTCACGGAATTTGCCTTCCTGCACCCGAAGCTCCAGGTTTTGGTGGGTTGCGGCGATAATGCGTACGTCCACCTTAACCGGCGCGTAACCGCCAACGCGATAGAACTGGCCATCAGCCAATACGCGCAGCAGGCGAGTCTGCACATCCAGCGGCATATCGCCGATTTCATCCAAAAACAACGTGCCGCCATCGGCTTGCTCAAAACGCCCCTGACGAATCTGATTTGCGCCGGTAAACGCCCCCTTTTCATGGCCGAACAGCTCCGACTCAATCAAATCTTTAGGGATCGCAGCCATATTCAGCGCAATAAAAGGGGCCTTTGCTCGTGGACTGTGCCGGTGGAGTGCATGAGCCACCAGCTCTTTACCTGTACCGGATTCGCCATTAATCAGTACGCTGATCGAAGAGCGTGAAAGACGGCCGATAATGCGGAAAACGTCCTGCATCGCCGGGGCTTCACCGATGATATCCGTCGTTGGTCCACTGACAGGCTGATTGCGCGGCTGCTGCTGCTCCTGATAGTGACTGATAGCGCGTTCGACGAGCGCTACCGCTTCATCAATATCAAAAGGTTTCGGTAGATAATCAAATGCCCCTTGCTGATAGGCGCTTACTGCTGCATCCAGATCGGAATGCGCCGTCATTATGATGACCGGAAGCATCGGGTGACGCTGTTTTATCTGTTTCAGTAATGCCAGTCCGTCCATGCCGGGCATACGAATATCTGAAAGTAAAACGTCTGGGGTTTTGGTGGCAAGGGCATCCAGCACCTCGTTACCGCTGTCAAAGGTCGCACAGCTTAAACCGGCTCCAGTGAGCGCGCGTTCAAGCACCCAGCGGATGGAGCTATCGTCATCGACGATCCAAACTATCCCTCGTTGCATAGAAACCTCACTGGCGAATAGGCAGAAAAACCGAGAATTCAGTGTGACCAGGCCAGCTGCTGAACTCTATTTTTCCCGAATGCTGGTCAATCAGGCTGCGGGCTATCGATAAACCTAACCCCGTACCGCCCTCACGACCGCTCACCATCGGGTAAAACAGCGTATCCTGCAGCTGAGCAGGAATACCCGGGCCGTCATCTTCAATATCAATGCGGGCCACCAGGCGATAACGTACGCCGTGCAGCGTGAGTTGAAACGCTGTGCGGGTACGGAGTGTTATAGTTCCGCCACGCTCACCCAACGCTTGCAGCGCGTTGCGTACCACATTCAACAGAACTTGTTCGATTTGATCCGGGTCGTGCGGTAACTCTGGCAGGCTGGGATCGTAATCCCGCACCAGCGTTACGTTATCCGGAAGCTCCATCGATACCAGGTTAACCACGCGTTCGGCCACCTGATGGATACTTTGCGTTACGTGCATACCTGGCTGTTGCGGGCCAAGAAGACGATCGACCAAATTGCGCAGGCGATCGGCCTGTTCAATGATCACTTTGGTGTATTCAGTTAACGAAGGATCGGGCAGGGCTTTCGCCAGCAGCTGTGCTGCACCGCGTAAACCACCCAGCGGATTTTTAATTTCATGCGCCAACCCCCGAACCAAATCACGGGCGGCCACCTGCTGAGCATGTTGGATCTGTTCCTGGCTGAGACGGCGTTGATTATCCATCGGTGCCATTTCCAACAAAATTAAGCCATCGGGTAAAAGCTGCGCGGTTAACGACATAATATGTGCGCGACTGTCGACAACCAGTGTCACTTCGCTGTCGGTAAAACCCTGTCCTGCATTCAGACTCTCGCGCATTACGTCGATATTTAAAGAAAAATATCCCATCAGGTCTGGCAGTGGCGTACCAAACAGCTTGCGGGAACTTTGCGCTAACAATTGCTGTGCCGCGGGGTTGGCGTAATGAACAACCAGCTCGCTATCTACCAACAATATACTGTTAATCAAAGAATTAAGAATCTGCCCGGCATCGGGCAGCATGCCAGTTGCCATGCACACACTCCTGCACCATTTTAGTGCATTATAGTCATGGAACCCGAGATCCGTCTCCCTGAACAATGATTTCGTGGAGAAAAAAGCCCATCCTGAGATGGGCTAGAGTTTCCACGGCAACAATCCCTGAGAACTTACAGCTTTTATTACACGCTGTAGTACAGTTCGAACTCAACCGGATGCGGCGTCATACGAACGCGGTCCATCTCGGATTTACGCAGTTCGATGTAGGCATCGATGGTGTCGTCAGTGAATACGCCGCCACGAGTCAGGAACTCACGGTCTTCGTTCAGCGCATTCAGTGCTTCTTCCAGTGAACCCGCTACTTTTGGAATCTCAGCTTCTTCTTCCGGCGGCAGGTCATACAGGTTTTTGTCCATCGCGTCGCCAGGATGGATTTTGTTGATGATGCCGTCCAGGCCAGCCATCAGCAGCGCAGAGAACGCCAGGTATGGGTTTGCTGCTGGATCTGGGAAGCGAGCTTCGATACGACGCGCTTTCGGGCTGGCAACCACTGGGATACGGATAGAAGCAGAACGGTTACGTGCAGAGTAAGCCAGCATAACAGGCGCTTCATAACCCGGGACCAGACGCTTGTAGGAGTTGGTCGTTGGGTTTGCCAGGGCGTTGATGGCTTTAGCGTGTTTGATTACGCCACCAATGTAGAACAGCGCCATTTCAGACAGGCCGCCGTATTTGTCGCCAGCGAACAGGTTGGTGCCGCCTTTAGACAGAGACATATGGCAGTGCATACCTGAACCGTTGTCGCCAAAGATTGGTTTTGGCATGAAGGTCGCAGTTTTGCCGTAAGCGTGTGCCACGTTGTGAACGACATATTTGTAGATCTGAATTTCGTCCGCTTTTTTAGTCATGGTGTTGAAGCGGGTTGCCACTTCGTTCTGACCTGCGGTCGCCACTTCGTGGTGGTGAGCTTCAACAACCAGGCCCATCTGCTCCATGGTCAGGCACATTGCAGAACGGATGTCCTGTGCGGAGTCGACTGGTGGAACCGGGAAGTAACCGCCTTTCAGACCTGGACGGTGACCTTTGTTGCCGCCTTCGTATTCTTTACCGGTGTTCCAGCACGCTTCGATATCATCGATAGCAACGTGTGAACCGGAAGTGGTTGCGCCAAAACGCACGTCGTCAAACAGGAAGAATTCTGGCTCTGGTCCAAACAGGACGGTATCGGCGATACCTGAAGAGCGCAGGAAATCTTCAGCGCGTTTAGCGATAGAACGTGGATCGCGATCGTAGCCCTGCATGGTGCCTGGCTCAAGAATGTCGCAACGGATGATCAGCGTAGAATCTGCGAAGAAGGGGTCAATGACAGCAGTAGTTGCGTCAGGCATCAGCACCATGTCGGATTCGTTGATGCCTTTCCAGCCACCAATCGAGGAGCCGTCAAACATTTTGCCTTCTTCGAAGAAGTCAGCGTTAACCTGATGAGCAGGAATAGTAACGTGCTGTTCTTTACCTTTGGTATCGGTAAAGCGCAGGTCAACAAATTTGACTTCGTGCTCGTTCATCATCGACAGAACGTGTTCAGCGGACATACTTAACTCTCCTGGATTTTGCCATTGTCATCGTAGTGAGAGAACTTTTGCGATGGACTTTGCTTATCTTACGCAGTCGACCGATAATTAAGTTCTCTGACAGGCTACCGTTGTGGAAACGGGTAGTTTTCGCTTAGTAAGATAAAGCGAAATCTATGCCAACTTTCTCAATTAGCGAAAAAAGCGCTATGATGCGCCCTCTCGTGTAACGAGACCTGCACCATGATGGAAGTCGCGCACCATTTTGGTGCTTCTGAGTGCCTGAAGAGCACTATTCTGGTGCATTTTTTCGATGAAGTGCAATTCTTGCACTGAAAATGGCTCTGAAAGCAATCCTGACAGTTATCTTTAATTGAAAACTGTGATCCTGTTCAGTCCTTCGATTAATCCGTGTACAATAGCGCGCTATTTCTAATGCCTGAGGCAAAGCTGTGATCGAAAATTTGCGTAACATCGCCATTATTGCCCACGTTGACCATGGTAAAACTACCCTGGTTGATAAGTTGCTGCAGCAGTCCGGTACCTTTGATGCCCGTACTGAAGCAACCGAACGCGTAATGGACTCCAACGATTTGGAGAAAGAGCGTGGGATTACCATCCTCGCAAAAAACACCGCCATTAATTGGAAAGACTACCGCATCAACAT
The DNA here is from genome assembly GCF_007981265.1 of Pantoea sp. CCBC3-3-1. Lineage (NCBI taxonomy): Bacteria > Pseudomonadati > Pseudomonadota > Gammaproteobacteria > Enterobacterales > Erwiniaceae > Pantoea > Pantoea sp. CCBC3-3-1. The sequence continues at coordinate 4,919,278 of NZ_CP034363.1, read as the reverse complement.
CGTTGATACCCCAGGACACGCCGACTTCGGCGGTGAGGTAGAGCGTGTGATGTCAATGGTCGACTCGGTGCTGCTGGTTGTGGATGCAACGGATGGCCCTATGCCGCAAACCCGCTTCGTGACCAAAAAAGCCTTCGCTAATGGTCTGAAGCCGATCGTGGTAATTAACAAAGTTGACCGTCCGGGCGCACGTCCTGACTGGGTTGTGGATCAGGTATTCGACCTGTTCGTTAACCTGGATGCGACCGATGAGCAGCTCGACTTCCCGGTTATCTATGCATCTGCACTGAACGGCATCGCCGGTCTTGATCATGCCGATATGGCTGACGACATGACCCCGCTGTATCAGGCTATCGTGGATCACGTTTCACCTCCACAGGTTGAAATGGATGCGCCATTCCAGATGCAGATTTCCCAGCTGGACTACAACAACTACGTTGGTGTGATCGGCATCGGCCGCATCAAGCGCGGTAAAGTGAAGCCAAACCAGCAGGTTACGTTGATCGACAGCGAAGGCAAAACCCGTAACGGTAAAGTCGGTAAAGTACTGACTCACATGGGTCTGGAGCGTATCGAAGCGACCGAAGCTGAAGCGGGCGATATCATCGCTATTACCGGTCTGGGCGAGCTGAACATCTCTGACACCATCTGCGATACGCAGAATGTGGTCGCGCTGCCAGCACTGAGCGTTGATGAACCTACCGTAACCATGTTCTTTAACGTCAACACTTCTCCGTTCTGCGGTAAAGAAGGCAAGTTCGTTACCTCACGTCAGATCCTTGACCGTCTGCGTAAAGAACTGGTGCACAACGTTGCATTGCGTGTTGAAGAAACTGAAGATGCTGATGCATTCCGCGTTTCTGGTCGTGGTGAGCTTCACCTGTCCGTTCTGATCGAAAACATGCGTCGTGAAGGTTTCGAGCTGGCGGTATCCCGTCCGAAAGTTATCTTCCGCGAAATCGACGGCCGTAAGCAAGAGCCGTTCGAGAACGTAACGCTGGACATCGAAGAACAGCATCAGGGTTCTGTGATGCAGGCGATGGGCGAACGTAAAGCCGACATGAAAAACATGGATCCAGATGGCAAAGGTCGCGTACGTCTTGACTACGTTATCCCAAGCCGTGGTCTGATTGGCTTCCGTAACGAATTCATGACCATGACGTCTGGTACCGGTCTGCTGTACTCCACCTTCAGCCACTACGACGATATCCGTCCAGGCGAAGTGGGCCAGCGTCAGAACGGCGTACTGATCTCCAACGGTCAGGGTAAAGCTGTTGCGTTTGCACTGTACAGCCTGCAGGACCGCGGTAAGCTGTTCCTGGGTCACGGTGCGGAAGTCTACGAAGGCCAGATCATTGGTCTGCACAGCCGTTCTAACGACCTGACAGTTAACTGTCTGACCGGTAAAAAACTGACCAACATGCGTGCTTCCGGTACTGACGAAGCAACCACGCTGGTTCCAGCTATCAAGATGACGCTTGAGCAGGCTATCGAGTTCATCGATGATGACGAGCTGGTAGAAGTTACGCCACAGTCAGTACGTATTCGTAAACGTCACCTGACTGAAAACGATCGTAAGCGCGCAGGCCGCGGCAGCAAAGAATCTTAATCTTTGATGTGATCTGATATGCAACGCTCCCTGGGAAACCGGGAGCGTTTTTTATATCAGCTGGCAAACCCTTTCAACTGCAAATAATCTTATTTGAGGGTTGTTCAAGTCCAGACCATTCAGCACAGCAGGATTATGTGAGGTAAACAGGATTTGCTGTCTTTTCTGGCTCAGAATCCACTTTGACATTTTTCTTATTAACAGAGAAGCCAGCTTTAGATTAATCGCCATATCAATATTATCTATAGCGAAGCACTCATAAATCGATAAATAAACTTAATACTCTCTGTCGTTCTTCCTACCGAAGGTGATAATAGCGATCCGGGTTGAGAAGTCGTCGTAATATCACTCACTCAGTCAAATTGCAAATTGTTGCAGTGTTTCCATCAATATCCAGGCCGGATTATCACGCGTTAACTCAATTAGTTTGAGTGCAGCAAGTCCAGACGTTGCATCAAGATCAATTTTTTCCTGACACTATTAAGCTTCAGTGAGTGAAGGGATTTAAACCCCTCAATTTTCAGTTCATCAATCATGAATGCTCCTTGTTCTGACGATAATGCATCATAAGATGATATGAGAAATTTTATAAATGTTTTATGTCAGATGATTGTCAGGTTCGCGAGGCTTTGTCAGTAACAAAGATTTATATAACCTGCGAGCTTTTGTACAGATGCGTAAGGTGTCACTGTTCAGTCACCCTTTTTACCGCTAGAGTGAATAGCTCACCGGAACAAATGGAGATGACCATGCTGTATATCTTTGATTTAGGTAACGTCATTGTTGATATTGATTTTAACCGGGTGCTGGGCGTGTGGAGCGATCTGGGACGTGTTCCGCTTTCCACACTACAGAGTCATTTTACGATGGGAGAGAACTTTCATCGTCATGAACGGGGTGAAATCAGTGATGAAGCTTTTGCTGAGCAAATGTGCGATGAGCTGGATCTGGCTTTAAGCTACGAACAGTTTGTCGCGGGCTGGCAGGCCGTCTTTGTCGACGTTCGCCCGGAAGTCATTCAGCTAATGAAAAAGCTGCGTGAACGCGGCGATCGCGTGGTGATTTTATCCAACACTAACCGTCTGCATTGCAGCTTCTGGCCAACGCAGTACCCGGAAGTGCAGCAGGCCGCAGATAAACTCTATCTTTCGCAGGATATGGGTATGCGTAAGCCTGAAGCGCGCATCTACCAGCAGGTGCTGCGGGAAGAAGGCGTTACGGCCGATCGGGCGATCTTCTTTGATGATAATCAGGAGAACATTGACGCGGCGCGTGCGGCAGGTATTCAGAGCATTCATGTCACTGATGCCGGCGTAATCCCAACTTTCTTTGCCAAAGCTGAACATGTCACTGATTAATCATTACCATCATCGCATGCGGGCTTTCTGGCAATGGATAAAACTGCTGTGGCAGCGTATTGATGAAGATGGCATGACCATTCTGGCCGGTCATCTGGCCTATGTGTCGCTGCTATCCCTGGTGCCGTTAGTTGCCGTTGTTTTCGCCCTGTTCGCTGCATTCCCGGCTTTTTCCGAGGTCAGCAGGCAGTTAAAGCTTTTTATTTTCAGCAACTTTGTGCCGGCATCAGGGACGGTTATCCAGAGTTACCTTGAACAGTTTGTCGCCAACGTCAATAAAATGACGGCAGTGGGTGCCTGCGGGCTAGTCGTGACCGCGCTGCTACTGATGTATTCCATTGATAGCGCGTTGAATACCATCTGGCGCAGCAAGCGTAAGCGGCCCGTGGTCTACTCCTTCGCCGTGTATTGGATGATCCTGACGCTTGGCCCAATGCTTGCCGGAGCAAGCCTGGCAATCAGTTCCTATCTGCTTTCACTGCGTTGGGCTTCTGTCACCGGCGTCAGTTGGCTGGTTGATTATGGGCTACGGGTTTTTCCGCTGCTGCTCTCCTGGCTGACCTTCTGGCTGCTTTACAGTATTGTCCCGACTCGCCAGGTGCCGGGTAGAGATGCGTTGGTGGGCGCGCTGGTGGCCGGGTTGCTGTTTGAACTGGGGAAAAAAGGATTCGCGCTTTACGTGACGATGTTTCCCTCATACCAGCTTATCTATGGCGTGCTGGCCGTGATCCCCATCCTGTTCCTGTGGGTCTACTGGACCTGGTGTATTGTCTTACTTGGCGCTGAAATTACCGCCACGCTGGGCGACTATCGCCAGCTCAAACAACAAGAACAAGAAAGGGAAAACGAAGAATGATTGCCTTAATTCAACGCGCGTTGAACGCCAGCGTCACGGTCTCTGGTGAGACCATCGGTGAAATCGGCCCGGGATTGCTAATCTTATTAGGTGTGGAAAAAGGCGACGATCGGCAAAAAGCGCAGCGGCTTTGCGATCGCGTGCTGGGCTACCGTATTTTCAGCGATGAGCACGGCAAAATGAATCTTAATGTGCAGCAGGCTGGCGGCAGCGTGCTGGTCGTTTCGCAGTTTACGCTGGCCGCCGACACGCAGAAAGGAATGCGTCCTGGCTTCTCTGGCGGGGCAGAACCCGCAGCAGCAGAACAGCTGTATACGTTTTTTGTCGACTGCTGCCGTGATAAAGGTATTAGTACCGAAACCGGTCGCTTTGCGGCCGATATGCAGGTCGCGCTGGTTAATGATGGGCCCGTAACCTTCTGGCTGCAGGTTTGAAGCGGGCGGAACGGCAGGGAAGCGGCCCGGAACGAGAGAACCATTATATGTATCATCTTCGAGTACCTGAAACCGCAGAAGAGCTGGATGCTTACTATCAGTTCCGCTGGGAAATGCTGCGCAAACCGCTTCATCAGCCAATGGGCTCTGAACGGGATGCATGGGATGCGCTGGCGCATCATCAAATGGTTGTGGATGAGCGGGGCGAGCCGGTTGCGGTAGGGCGGCTTTATATTAATGCCGAGAACGAAGCGGCTATTCGCTTTCTTGCCGTGCATCCCTCGGTGCAGGGAAAAGGACTGGGAACGCTGGTGGCCATGACGCTGGAGTCCGTCGCGCGTCAGGAAGGTGCCAAGCGGGTAGTCTGTAGCGCTCGTGAAGATGCCGTCGAGTTTTTCTCTAAGCTCGGGTATCACAATGAGGGTGAAATTACCGCGCCGCAAACGACCCCGGTTCGCCACTTTCTGATGATCAAACCGGTCATCACGCTGGATGATATTCTGCATCGCGCTGACTGGTGTGGGCAGCTGCAACAGGCCTGGTATAACCACATCCCGCTGAGTGAAAAAATGGGCGTGCGCATTTTGCAGTACACCGGCCAAAAATTTATCACTACCATGCCTGAAAACGGCAACCAGAACCCGCACCATACACTTTTCGCTGGCAGCCTGTTTTCTCTGGCTACGCTAACCGGCTGGGGGCTGATCTGGCTGCTGCTGCGTGAACGTCATCTGGGCGGGACGATTATCCTGGCGGACGCGCATATTCGCTACAGCCATCCGATTACGGGAAAACCTGGCGCGATTGCCGATCTTGGCTCGCTGAGCGGCGATCTGGATCGCCTCGCTCGCGGCCGTAAAGCGCGCGTACAGCTCGAAGTGGAGCTGTACGGCAACGAAGAGTGTGGCGCGGTATTTGAAGGCGTCTATCTGGTGCTGCCAGCCGATCCGGATGGCCCGCTGGAGCCAGCCGGTTCTAACCACTGGCCGGAGCCTTAACGCCCTTTCTTTTTACGGCCTGGCTGGACAAAGCGTTTACGAGATGCCGCGTTGCCAGCCGGTTTTTCCGCACCTTTAACGCCGCCTGCCGACGGTTTCCTGGCTGCGGGCGCTTTGGCTTTAGCCGGTGCCTTCTTCGCGGGTTTATCTTCTGAAGACGAGTTTTCCAGCAGCTTAAAAAGCTCAATCAGTTCATCGTCGGTGAGATCGCGCCATTCACCCAGCGGCAGTCCTTTCAGGTTGACGTTCATAATTCGCGTACGTTCAAGCTTAGTGACTTCATAACCAAAGTGCTTACACATACGGCGGATCTGACGGTTAAGACCTTGTACCAGCGTGATGCGGAACACAAAGGGCGCTTCGCGGGTTACTTTACATTTTTTGGTAACGGTGCCCAGCATCGGAACGCCTGCGCTCATGCCCTGAATAAATTCATCGGTGACCGCTTTGTTGACCGTGACCACATACTCTTTTTCGTGATTGTTCCCGGCACGCAGGATTTTATTCACCAGATCGCCGTGGTTGGTCAGGAAAATTAGCCCCTGAGAGTCTTTATCGAGACGGCCGATAGGAAAGACGCGCTTGCTGTGATTAACAAAATCGCTGATGTTATCCCGCTCGCCTTCTTCCATGGTGGTGATAATGCCAACCGGCTTATTCAGGGCGATAAGCACCAGATCTTCTTCATCACGCGGCTCAATCAGCTGACCGTTTACCTTCACCACATCGCCGGGGAATACCTGATCGCCTACGGCAGCTCGCTTGCCGTTAATAAAAACGTTGCCCTGTTCGACATAGCGATCGGCGTCACGACGAGAACAGATACCGCTCTCGCTAATGTATTTGTTAAGACGAATAGATGAGTTGGTCAGCATGGTTCCTCCGTAAAAAAGCGGACTATACCTTACCCGGGTTGTGTTGCGAACAGGGGTAGCCCGCTTATGTGCAGATAAATCGCCGCGGCTGCGGCGATTGGGCGGAAAGAGTGGCTGATTTTACTGCGAACCGGCGACCTGGCCCGCCTGCATGGTTTGCTGCAAGGATTTGTCGCCAGCGGAAACGGAAAGCGTGCCGTTGACGGTTGGACGTAATGGCATCTCCTGTGCCAGGCTGGCCTGTGCCTTCAGCTGCAAATCACCGTTTCCTTCTAAAGAGAGCGCTGGCCATCCCCAGTCATGCAGCAGGTTCACCGGCACCTGGCGACCATTCAGCGTTAACGACAGCGCTCGCCGTGGCTGCTGTGAAATTGTCGCTGTCCCTTCAACCATCCCTTCTCCGGCAAAAGCGCTCAGTTCAGTGAGGTTGATAGTGTTGCCATCGGCATTGAGCGCCACGGAAGGATGGCGTAAATCGACGCGATTGAACGTCGCTTCCGCGGCATTGAAACTTAACTGTCCTGACCAGATGCCCCATTGACGATCGCGGGCCAGCAGTAAATGGCTGCCGTTACCATCCAGCGAAGTCATTTGCAGCGGGAAGGCCGGATCGATATCAATAATCAGATTGTGGCTGGCGGAGAATTTTGTCAGTTCTACGCTGTTCAGCCAGGCGGGGAGGTTAGCCTGCCAGCGCTGACGCCAGTTGCCCGGCAGAGTATATTCCATGCCCGCGATTGCCAGTTCATCCAGCGTTAGTTTTTTGTCGCTGCGGGTCCAGTTACCGGAAGTACGAATCAGTCCATTCGCCCAGCGAGAACTGGCCTGCGTGAGAGCGATGCCGGTCGGTGAAAAGGTCATGTTCACAATGGGATCGTTCAGTTGCAGGCTGCCGTTAACAAAGGTGCTGGCATTCATCGACAGCGCCCCGTCATCGCTCTGCCAGTCGCCATCCTGTAGCCTGATGTTTTTCAGCGCTAAATCCAAATCGGTGATGGCCCAGTCGTTGCCTTCCAGGCGGGCATCGGTGATATCCACGCGATCAAAATGCACGGAGGGGAGCGTCATTAGCGGTGCAAGGAAATCGTTGAGCGAAAGCTGACTTTGCAGACGAATACTGTTCAACCGTAAAGACGCTACCTGCCAGTTATTCTGTGCGTCGCGTTGCGCGCTGGCGGTGATGGAACCTAACGCCACGTCAGCGCCAAAATTATCAATCGCCAGCTGTTTATTGCTGGTACGGCCTTGAAGCAGCAAATTAGTGACAGGAATACCTTTAACGTTCAGCGAGGCGGCGCTCAGCTGGAACCGAGCATCGTTACCAATGAAATCATTAGCGGCAGGTTTCCACGGCATCACACCGCCGTCCACGCCTTGCGCGGTGATGGGAAATTCGCCATATGCCCTGTTGACCGCCATCTTGTTAAGTTGCAGACGGTTTGCAGAAAGGGGCACAGATCGGGAATGCTCTGCCAGTGTCAGCGAGCCCTGTTCCAGCCAGATGCTGGCAAAATGCAAGGGCTCGGTAAACTGTACGACGCTCAGGCCCAAATCGACTTTTTTTGCTGTTAGCGTGGCGGGCCGATCTCGCTCACCGAACGAGACGTCATTGAGGATCAGATGCGCGGGATCGGAAAAGTTGTGCTCCATTTTGCTGAAAGTCAGGTGCCAGGCACTGTTTGCACTGATCGTGGCGCTGATCCAGCGTGCGCCAGGCCGGGTTTGTAGCAACAGGTAGATCACCACTATTGCCAGCAGTACGAGCAGCAGCAGCGACAGCAAAATTTTCCCAATTGATTTCATTGCACTTGTCCCTATGAGCTTTCTGATAAAGGGGTGTTATGCCTTAAACCGGCTCAAAGCTCAACCTTCCGTTAGCCGCAGGCGAAGTGGAGATCGCCTGCGGTTTATGGGGCAGAGTGACGGCAGAAGGGATTATTTCTCGTGAGGAAACAGCAGATTCAGAATGATGGCGGTGATGCCGCCCGCCGCAATACCGGAAGAGAGCAGGGTTTTCAGCCAGTCTGGCGCAAACTGCAAAATCAACGGCTGTTGTGACACGCCAAGGCCAACTGCCAGCGACAGCGCAATAATCATGATAGCGCGGCGGTTCAACGGCTCGCGGGAGACGATACGCACGCCGGATGCTGCGATAGTGCCGAACATCACAATGGTTGCACCGCCGAGTACTGGCTCTGGAATATGCTGCACAAATCCGCTCACCGCCGGGAACAAACCCAGTACGATCAGCATGAGCGCGACAACAAAGCCCACGTAACGACTGGCTACGCCGGTCAGCTGGATCACACCATTGTTTTGACCGAAGCAGGAGTTAGGGAACGTGTTGAACAGCGCGGAAACACAAGAGTTCAGGCCGTTAGCTAACACGCCGCCTTTCAGCCGCTTCATATACACAGGCCCACTCACCGGCTGTTCAGAAACATCAGAGGTGGCAGTGATGTCACCGATTGTCTCCAGTGACGTGACCATAAAGACCAGCATCAGCGGCACCAACAGATTCCAGTCGATCCCCAGTCCGTAATAGAACGGCATCGGGACCGTAATTAACGGCTGACCGGTTGGCGTACTGCTTTCCGGCAGCATGCCCATCGCCCAGGCCAGCAGATAACCCACGGCCATTGCGATCACCAGCGAAGCCACGCGTAAATAAGGATTACGCTGGCGATTAAGCAGAATAATCACCAGCAACACGCTGCCCGCCAGTAACAGATTTTTCGGCGCACCGAAGGTATGGTCGCTCATTGCAGCAAAACCACCGCCAATGGAAGTCAATCCGACCTGAATCAGCGACAGACCGATGATCATCACCACAATGCCGGAAACCAGCGGCGTAATAATACGCCGGGCAAGATGCAGCACGCGTGACAGCACCATCTCCGTACAGGACGCCAGCATCAGGGTGCCAAAGAGCGCGGCCATCATCGTTTTTACGTCCGCGCCGCCATTTTTGAGCGCCATACCGCCCATGATCAGCGGGGTAACAAAGTTAAAACTGGTGCCCTGAATCGACAGCAGACCGGAACCGACCGGCCCCCAGGTTTTGATTTGCAGAATGGATGCCACGCCGGAAGCAAACAGCGACATGCTGATAATATGCTGCGTATCCTGCGCTGGCAGGCCAAGCGCCTGGCAAATCAATAGCGCGGGCGTAATAACCGCCACAAACATCGCCAGCAGATGCTGACAGGCGGCAAACAGGGTCTGCGGCAGCGGAGGACGATCCTCAAGGCGATAAATCAGTTCACTTTTTGCAGTGGGAATAGCGCTGCGGTTGACATCGGCATCGGAGGTGTTGACGGACATTCTGACGGAACCCTTGCGAGCAAAGAGGCGATTTTAATCTTATAACCGCCAAAAGCAAACGATTGCCAGTAGTGAAAGTTCTCACGTGTAGAGGATACACAGCAAAATTGGCCAGGATTCACTAAGATCGGTACAGACCAAAACAACAAGGGGAACACTATGCAGGTATTTATTATTGGTGCGACAGGAGGCGTGGGTCGCCGTCTGAGAAGACGCCTGGTTAACGCGGGCCATCAGGTTGCCGGAACGCACCGCCGTGACAGTCAAAAAGAACAGCTGGAAACCGATGGCGTAACGCCGGTGAATATCGATTTAATGAATACCAGTAGCGAAAGGCTGGCGGCGGCAATGCAGGGCAGTGACGTAGTGGTATTCTCTGCGGGCGCGGGCGGTGCAGGCGTTGATCTGACCGACGGTATTGATGGTCGCGGCGCACGCTTTGCGGCAGAAGCGGCGCGGCTGGCTGGCATCAACCGTTTTCTGCTGGTCTCAGCCTTTCCCGATGCCGGACGCGGAAAAGCGCCGTCGCCGGGGTTTGAGCATTATATGCAGGTGAAGAAGCAGGCTGACGTCATGCTGGCGGCCACGCCGCTGGACTGGGTGATTTTGCGGCCGGGCACGCTGGTTAACGAAGCCGGAACCGGCAAAGTACGTACCGGGCTGGCCATCCCTTACGGTACGGTACCCAGAGATGACGTTGCCGCCGTGCTGCATGCTCTTGTTGAACAGCCAGAAGTAAAAAGGGTGATTATTGAACTGACCGCCGGCGAGCAGGATGCCAGCGAAGCGGTTGCCGCTATGGCAGCCTTCAGCGGGCGTTAGCCGCCTCAGGCGTTAGTATAGCGCTGCGTTTCCGGCAGCCAGCGTTCAATCAGCGCCTGTGCCTGTTCGGGGTAGTGTTGATGAATGTGGCGGGCGACACGCTGGACTTCAGGGATCATCGCGCCGTCGCGCAGCAGATCGGCAACTTTGAATTCAGCATTGCCGGTCTGTCGCGTGCCCAGCAGTTCGCCAGGCCCACGAATTTCCAGATCGCACTGGGCAATCACAAAACCGTCGTTGCTGTCCCGCAGAACCTGAAGACGTTTTTGCGCCGTTTTGCTGAGGGGCGCTTTATACAGCAGAACACAGTGTGAAGCGACAGAACCTCGGCCTACCCGGCCTCTGAGCTGATGCAGCTGCGCCAGGCCAAGACGCTCAGGATTCTCGATAATCATCAGGCTCGCGTTAGGCACATCCACGCCAACTTCAATAACCGTGGTGGCGATAAGCAAGTGGATCTCACCCTGTTTGAACGCCTGCATGACGGCCTGTTTCTCAGCCGGCTTCATGCGGCCGTGCACCAGCCCAACCTGCAATTCAGGCAGCGCCAGCTTCAGTTCTTCCCAGGTTGCTTCCGCCGCCTGAGCTTCCAGCTGTTCCGATTCCTCAATCAATGTACAGACCCAGTAAGCCTGGCGTCCTTCGCCGCTACAGGCGCTCTTCACCCGGTCGATGATATCGGCACGGCGGGTATCGGGGATCGCAACCGTCGTAACCGGCGTCCTGCCAGGCGGCAGTTCATCAATGGTCGACGTTTCCAGATCGGCATAGGCCGTCATCGCCAGCGTACGTGGAATGGGCGTGGCGGTCATGATCAGCTGATGAGGATGAAAACCCTGTTCTTCCCCTTTTTCCCACAGCGCCAGCCGCTGGTGGACGCCGAAGCGGTGCTGTTCGTCGATAATGACCAGCGCCAGCCCGTTAAACTGTACCTGTTCCTGGAAAATAGCATGGGTGCCGACAATCATCGAAACCTGCCCGCTGGCGATAGCTTCCTGCTGCGCGAGGCGTGCTTTTCCTTTCTGCTTACCGGCCAGCCAGCCAACCTCAATGCCCAGCGGTTCAAACCACTGGCGGAAGTTATTGGCATGCTGCTCGGCCAGCAGCTCAGTCGGTGCCATTAGCGCGACCTGCTTGCCCCAGGCGATAACTTCAAGTGCGGTCAAAGCGGCCACCAGCGTTTTGCCCGATCCGACATCGCCCTGCACAAGACGCATCATTGGGTAGTCCTGCGCCAGGTCCTGTTCAATTTCTCGCACTACACGTGCCTGAGCGCCTGTCGGCTTGAATGGCAAACTGGCCAGCAGCTTATCGCACAGCTCGCGGCGAGCCGGCATTGGCAGTGCGTGATAACGCTGCGCGCCAGCACGTACGGCCAGCATGCTGAGGTTATGCGCCAGTAATTCTTCCATAATCAGACGGCGTTGTGCAGGATGCGTACCGCTATCCAGATCGGCCAGCGCCATATCCGGCGGTGGGCGGTGCAGCGTACGCAGCGCATCCGGCAGGCTGATCATGCCCCGGCTCAGTTCAGGCGGGAGCAGTTCGGCGATAGGGCAGGTTTTCAGCAGCTCAAGCGCCTGATCGGTAAGATTGCGCAACGTAGCCTGACGAATGCCTTCCGTTGTGGAATAAACTGGCGTCAGCGTTTCCTGCAATTCCACACCGCTGTTTTCACCCTGCACGCGATACTCAGGATGAATAATCTCCGCCCCGCGCTGGCCGCGTTTAATTTCACCATAGGCGGTCACGCGCCGTCCTGCGGCAAGGCTGTTTTTCATGCCAGCATTAAAATTGAAAAAACGCAGGGTGAGAACGCCGGTGCCATCGCTAATCTGACAGGTCAGCATGCGACGACGGCCAAAAGAGATGTCGCTTTGCAGGACTTCGCCTTCAACCGTGGCATAGATATTCGGCAAAAGATCGTTGATAGCGTAAAGCTGGGTGCGGTCTTCGTAACGAAGCGGCAGATGCAACAGCAGATCCTGCACGGTTGCCAGGCCCAGCTTCGCCAGCTTGCCGGTCTGGCTTGCGCCAACGCCGGAAAGCGTACTGAGTGGGATGGCATCCAGCAGGCGGCCCATCATTTTTTACGTACCGACGCTTGCATGGTTGCCCACCATTCCGGGCTGGCAACCACCTGACCCGTGTCGCTGATTTCCGGGTAAGGCAAACCTTTATGTTTCGCCACTCGCGCCAGCACCGGGTAGCCGCCTTCAAACAGCAGGCGCTGCTGCTCGTCATAAGGCAGATCGCTTTCCTGACGCTGATACATGCCCGCATTCTGCCGCTGGCGCTGCGCTTCATACAGGATAAGCGCAGAGGCAACGGAAACGTTGAGCGACTGTACCATGCCGATCATCGGAATAATGATGTCCTGGTCGGCGAGATCCAACGCTTGCTGAGTAATACCGGTTTTTTCCTGACCCATCAAAATGCAGGTCGGGCGGGTATAGTCGATTTCCCGAAAGTCTACCGCGTCGTCGGAGAGGTGCGTGGCCAGAATTTGCATTCCCTGGCCTTTCAGGTGACTGACGGCGTCGGTGATGGTGGTGTGCGTTTTGACCTGCACCCAGCTGTTGCTGCCCGCAGCAGAAGAAACCATGGTTCGCATTCGGCTGCCGGGCCACACCGCATGGACTTCGTGTACCCCAACTGCATCCGCCGTACGAATAACGGCGGAAACGTTATGCGGTTTATGCACCTGTTCCATACAAACGGTCAGATCGTGCTGACGAGCGGCCAGCATCTCCTGGATACGGGCAAAGCGTTGAGCATTCATGCACTAATTTCGATTACGGTGAACTTTAATCACATCCGGCATTACGCGGATTTTACGCATAATGTTCGCCAGATGGACGCGATCGCGGGCTGTCAGACGGATAAAGGCGCAGTAAACACGGCCATCTTTCTCTTCCGTATTCAGGCTCTGAATATTGGATCCTGCCGTATTGATGGCTGCCGTGAGGTTCGCCAGCGCGCCCTGGTGGTTAAACATATCCACTTTGATCTCCGCGACAAATTCCTGCTCGGTGTCTTTATCCCATTCCACCGCCATAAACTTCTCTGGCTCTTTCTGATAGCCACGAATATTACGGCAGGATTCATGGTGCACCACCAGCCCTTTACCGGGGCTGACATGCGCCACGATGGGGTCGCCAGGAATTGGGCGGCAGCACTTGGCAAAGGTGATAAGCACGCCATCAGCGCCCTTAATCGGTAATTTGCTGCGCGACGGCGTGTTGGAAGTCTGAGTCACCGGGGCAGGCTGATCGTTCTGCTGAAGATTTTTCGCCACTACCACGCTCATGGCGTTGCCAAGGCCAATTTCGGCCAGCAGATCGTCCAGCGTAGCCAGCTTCATACGTTCCAGCTCGTGCTGAACGCTTTCCGGCGCGATTTCAGCCAGCTTGCGGCTACCGCCTAACGCATGATTCAACAGGCGGCGTCCCAGGCTGACCGAATCTTCCCGCTTGAGGTTTTTCAACAGCTGGCGAATTTTTGCACGCGCTTTTGAACTGACCACAAAGTTAAGCCAGGCAGCGTTAGGACGCGCGCCGGGTGCGGTAATGATTTCGACAGTCTGCCCGCTGGTCAACGGCTGCGACAGCGGATAAGGCTGACGGTCGACGCGCGCGCCGACGCAGGCATGGCCGATATCGGTATGAACGGCGTAAGCAAAGTCTACCGGTGTGGCATCGGCGGGTAGCTCAACGATACGGCCTTCTGGCGTAAAGACGTAAATTTCATCCGGGAACAGATCGGATTTAACGCTCTCAATAAACTCAAAGGAGCTACCGGCACTCTGTTGCAGTTCCAACAGGCTTTGCAGCCAGCGTTGGGCACGGATTTGCGCCGTGGTGCTGCTTTCACCCTGTTCTTTATAAGCCCAGTGCGCAGCCACACCCATTTCAGCCATCTGATCCATATCTTCTGTGCGGATCTGCACCTCAACCGGCACGCCATGTGGCCCGATCATTGAGGTATGCAGCGACTGATAGCCGTTAGCTTTGGGAATGGCGATATAATCTTTTACTCTGCCAGGACGAGGCTTGTAGAGGCTGTGCATCTGTCCAAGCACCCGATAACAGGTGTCGACATCGCTGACGATGACCCGGAAAGCGTAGATATCCATAATTGAATGGAAGCGCTGCTCTTTCAGGTGCATTTTGCAATAAATCGAGTAGAGGTGCTTTTCCCTTCCGCTGACGCGGCAGGGGATACCCGCTTCCTGAAGGCGACCGTCAATTTCAGAAAGGATCTTTTGAATCATCTCTTTACGATTGCCACGGGCCGCTTTCACCACTTCTTTGATGACGCGGTAGCGGTTGGGGTAGAGCGCTTCGAAGCCCAGCTCTTCCAGCTCGGTTTTCAGGTGATGAATACCCAGCCTGTGGGCCAGCGGACTGTAGATTTCCAGCGTTTCCAGCGCAATACGGCGCTTTTTATCCGGGCGTAATGCGCCCAGAGTCCGCATGTTATGCGTACGGTCGGCCAGTTTGATCAGAATGACGCGAATATCCTGCACCATTGCCATGATCATTTTGCGGAAGTTTTCGGCCTGCGCTTCTTTCTTATCGCGGAATTTCAGCTTATCGAGTTTGGAAACCCCTTCAACCAGTTCAGCTACGGTTCGGCCAAAAAGCTGTTCCATATCCTGATAGGTGGCGGGGGTGTCCTCGATAACATCGTGCAAAAGCGCGGCCATGAGTGTTTCATGGTCGAGCTTCATTTCCGCCAGGATGCAGGCAACGGCAACCGGGTGGGTAATGTAAGGCTCACCGCTGGAGCGCGTCTGTCCCTCGTGAGCATCACGTGCGACAAGGTATGCTTGCTTGAGGCGCTTTATCTGGTCCTCAGGCAAGTATTTTTCAATCAGTTGATTGAGACTTTCAAACAGATACAAGGGCGAGCCTTCCGGCTAATAATTAACGACGACCTTCAGCGATAGCGGTAACAGCCTGTAACTCAGCGGCTTCCTGCTCTTGCTGCTCCTGACGATCACGCACATCCAGAATCTGGTTGGTGATCAAACCTTCTTCGATCTCACGCAGTGCGATTACGGTAGATTTATCGTTTTCTTCCGGAACCAGCGGATCTTTACCGCCAACCTGCATCTGGCGAGCGCGACGAGCGGCGACCAGAACCAGGTCAAAACGGTTACCAATTTTTTCTACTGCGTCCTGTACGGTTACGCGTGCCATAAGTGTGATACTCCACGGTTGACGAAATGACTGGGCATCATACTGAGTTGTCCTCAGTCTGCCAACAGTTTGCTGATTAAAGCATCATGACGGGACTTTTGACGGCCCATTCGCAGACGCTCGGCGCGAATAATGGTTTTCAGATCGGACAGCGCCAGATCGAAATCATCATTCACAATGAGGTAATCATATTCTGCAAAGTGGCTCATTTCCGCGACGGCTTGCGCCATTCGTTTGGTGATAACCTCTTCGCTGTCCTGGCCGCGGCCACGCAGGCGGCGATCCAGCTCATCTTTTGATGGCGGCAGGACAAAAATAGTGCGTGCCTGCGGCATCTTTTGGCGAATTTGCTGGGCACCCTGCCAGTCGATATCTAAAAAGACATCCACGCCGGTAGAAAGCACCTGTTCAATCGCTTTACGGGAAGTACCGTAATAATTGCCAAACACTTCAGCATGTTCCAGAAAAGCTTCTTCTTCGATCATGCCACGGAATTCGTCGTGGTTGACGAAATAGTAGTGTTCACCATGATTTTCACCCGGACGTATTCCCCGTGTGGTATGGGAAATAGAAACTTGGGTGTCGTATAACGGTTGTGTCTTCAGCAGTGCATGGATCAGGCTGGATTTACCCGCGCCGCTGGGAGCTGAAACAATAAAAAGTGTGCCTTGAGCCATGATTCTTCTTGATATGCCAGTCGGAGTCTACTTCCTGCACAGTATACACGGCTGCCACTCATCATGCAGCGTTTCAGGCCGGTCAGAACG
Source organism: Pantoea sp. CCBC3-3-1 (assembly GCF_007981265.1). Classification (NCBI taxonomy): domain Bacteria; kingdom Pseudomonadati; phylum Pseudomonadota; class Gammaproteobacteria; order Enterobacterales; family Erwiniaceae; genus Pantoea; species Pantoea sp. CCBC3-3-1. The sequence goes on along the minus strand of NZ_CP034363.1, from coordinate 4,903,031 downwards.
TTTTTTCTCAGAAAATGCGATGCGTCTCGCGGCGAAGATGAAGCATTTCATGCTAGGGCGAAAACTTTTCGAGGCGATTCCCGTCATTACAGCTCGCCCCTCGCAAGCTCCAGCGATCCGGTTTTTAATCCGCCTTGCAGAGTAACAGGGGGTAAAGAGATGCGAAGAAGCCTGATGTTAATTATCGGCTTGTGCTGTAGCGCGGCGCAAGCTATCTGCCCGGTTTGGGCACCTGGTCGCGCTGAAATGGAAATGGGGGCGTTGCAGGAACAGCTGAGCAAATGGGACGATGCCTATTATCGACAGGGGCTCAGCCTGGTTGAGGACGAGCGCTATGATGCGCTGGAAAAGAAATACCATGACTGGCAACGTTGTTTTCGACCGCTAAGTGAACTCCGCCTGCCTGAATTAATGCAAGGCGGTAAAGTTGTGCATCCTGTTGCGCACGTTGGTGTTAAAAAACTGGCGGACAAACAGGCGGTGGCGCGCTGGATGGCGGGAAAGAACGCGCTTTGGGTGCAGCCAAAGGTAGATGGCGTTGCCGTTACTTTGCATTACCAGCGGGGGAAACTGGTCAGGCTGATCAGTCGGGGAGATGGATTGCATGGCGAAGACTGGACGGAGAAGGCGAAAGCGATAACGGCTATTCCTCAGCAAATTCCGCTGGTTGCGCCTTCTGTCGTTTTGCAGGGAGAGCTATTCTTGCAGATGACCGATCATCATCAGGCTGAACAGGGCGGCATCAATGCCCGATCGTTAGTCGCAGGCGCAATGAGGCGTAACGAAGCATCAACAGTCCTGCAAAAGCTTGGCATTTTTATCTGGGCATGGCCTGAAGGGCCGAGAGCGATGCCACAGCGGCTGGATCAGCTGAGCAAAGCCGGATTTGGCGTCGCGGCTAACTGGAGTAAACCCGTCGCCAGCGCTGATGACGTAGCGATATGGCGTGAGCGCTGGTTGCATGAGCCGCTGCCTTTTGTTACCGATGGCGTGGTCATTCATGCCACGCCGCCTGACGGGGCAAACTGGCGTCCGGGGGATAATACCTGGTCCGTAGCCTGGAAATATTCTCCGGCAAAGGCCAATACGGGAGTTCGTTCCGTCGAGTTTCCTGTGGGGCGCACGGGAAAAATTAGCGCGGTACTCAATCTGGAACCTGTACAGCTGGATGATAAAAAAGTCAGTCGGGTCAGTCTCGGTTCATTCAGACGCTGGCAGCAGGCTGATATTATCGCAGGCGATCAGGTTGCTATCAGTCTGGCGGGCCAGGGAATCCCGCGCCTGGATGGTGTTACATGGCGTGTAGCGCAGCGTGACGTTCCGTCGATACCCGATATTACTGCGTTCAATGCAACAAGTTGCCTGGTTTATACCCCTGCCTGCCGCGAACAGTTCCTGGCAAGGTTAGTTTGGCTAAGTGACAAAAATGTCCTGGCACTGTCTGGCGTGAGCCGCAGTCGCTGGCAGCAGCTGATGCAAAGCGGACTGTTAACGCATCTTTTTTCCTGGCTGGAGCTTTCGCGACAACAGCTCGACGCTATTGAAGCGCTGACGCCGAACCGGGCGGAGCAGCTCTATCATCAGTTTTCGTTGAGCCGCCAGCAGCCCTTCAAACGCTGGGTAAAGGCGTTGGGCGTGCCTCTCCCTGCGGGCGCGCTTAATGCGATGCCTGACGACAACTGGCAAATGCTGCTGGCAAGAAGTGAGGCTGCGTGGCAGCAATTGCCCGGCGTCGGTAAACGCCTGTCACAACAGGTCGTACAGTTTCTTCATCATCCTCAGGTTCAACCATTGATTACGTTTTTGGAAAAAAATCAACAGGCACAATTTAGTGATCGCCATGTGGATAATTAAAAATGGGTAAACCCAGCCGGAACCGCAGCGCCAGCAGACGAGCCGTGAAACCGAACAGTAAGGTAATGAGGACGATTAGCTCATGGGAAAGCGCGGTTTTCAGCAGGAGGATATAAAGCCAGCCCGAAGCAAAAGCGATGCCTGCATACAGCTCTTTTTGAAAGACCAACGGAATGCGGTTGCAAAACATATCGCGCAGCACGCCGCCAAACACGCCGGTAATGACTGCGCAAATCGCGGCTATGATCGAAGCATGACCCATATCCAGCGCAACTTTCGTGCCGATAATGGAGAAAACCGCCAGCCCCAGCGCGTCCAATACCAGGAAAACTTTGCGCAGGTGCGGCATCAGCGGCGCAAGCTGAGTGGTTATGACCGCCGCCGCCGCAACAATCATGATGTATTCAGGATGTTGTACCCAGCCGAGCGGATAGTGACCCAGCAGCATATCGCGAACCGAGCCACCGCCAATAGCGGTAACGGAAGCGATGATAATAACGCCGAACATATCCATTTTTCGGCGGCCCGCTGCCAGTGCGCCAGTCATAGCTTCTGCCGTAATACCAACAATATAGAAAACAGTAAGTAACATAGCCCGCTCCTGAGGAATCGGCGGCAAGCCTGAAGCATCTGTCACAGGCTGGCGATTGAATTTTTTTAACGATCAATTTCCAGATTATTTTAACTAATGCGAACACTGAATTTCTTAAGCGGACATTTGATAATAATGATTATTTATTAGCGGGTTACAAATATATAAAGCGCCACCAAAGATTAGCCTGTCAGGGTGCTGTCAGCTAAAAATGATCATGATGGCGGTTTTACTCAGGGCTCACAGAGCATTCCATCATTTAAGGAGAAAACGCAATGATGGCTGGAGAAGTACTCAGGCTGCTGGCAAAAGGGATCCATCCTGAGACAGGCGAACCTCTTACACCGGGAGCGGTAGTTCACAGCCCGGAGGCTATAAGATTATTGTTCCTGCTGGCCGAAAAATTCAGCTTTACCCATTTTTGTTCGGTTTGAACAATTTACGAGAGGCGATATCGCTCTGTGGAAGAGTGAAGCTAAACAACCGTTACTGCTTTACTATCAATTTACAAACCAGTAACGGCTTATGAAGAGAGACGGTTTAGGGTTAGTTTTTCTTCACGAACTCTGATTTCAGCTTCATTGGGCCAAAGCCATCGATTTTGCAATCGATATTATGATCGCCTTCAACCAGGCGAATGCTTTTCACTTTTGTGCCGATCTTGAGGGGAGTGGAACTTCCTTTCACCTTAAGGTCTTTGATGACGGTTACGCTATCGCCATCAGCCAGCAGATTGCCGTTCGCGTCTTTTACTATCAGCGTATCTTCTGTGGAAGCGTCTGCGCCCTCAGTCCATACATGTCCGCATTCCGGACAATTATTGAGCTCGCCATCCTGCCAGGTATATTCAGAATGACATTTAGGGCAGGGAGGAAGGGTTTGCATAGTCAGCCTCAAATTAATCCATAAAAAAATAGGGGGCATTTTAGCCTGGTAAGGTAGATTAGCCTATTCATCTTTAACGCTTCGGCGTTTAATCTTTTAAGACTGCCATCAGCGGAGCCTTACCCGTACCCTCAAGCTGTCTGGCAAAAAAGTTTACAATTCGGTAGACAACCGGGCAGATAGTAAATATTTTTTAATAAATCATCGTAAAAAAAGTCTATTTATCGCGATCTCATTTGATTGCTATCACACAGCAGGAGCCTTTATGAGTAGTACTGATACACAGCAAACCATTGTTCCAGAAAAGGGATTAGAGAAAGCGTTCAGCTACCTCACTTCTATGCTGGTGCCGGGCGAATCATTATTAAAAGTTGCCATTCAGCGCCGGTTGTTTGCGCTAACCCAACGCAGAATAATAGCCAGTGCGACATCAGGACGTTTTATTGGCATGAGCCGGGGTTTACTGGGTGGCTTCACACCTGTTGACGTCCGTTGGCAGGATTTAAAAAACATGCAAATCAAAGCAGGGATTTTTGGTAGCACCCTGTATATAAGTGCCCTGGAACAGCCCGATCTGGCCACAGAAGGTAAAGTCGTTCGTTACCAACTTAACGGATTACGTAAAGACGAAGCCCAGGAAATCTACAAGATTGGCCAGGAGCATGAGCAGTCCTGGCGTGAAAAAAGACGTCTGCGTGAACTGGAAGAGCTGCGCGCTAAATCAGGTGGTTTTGGTAACTTCGGAAATCATTCGCCTGCCGTTGAACCAGATAAGGAAAGCAGCGCAGTGGAACGCCTCAAAAAAGCGAAGAAATTACTCGAAGAAGGTCTGATTAGCGATTCAGAATATGAAACGACCAAAGCAAAGATCATCAATGAACTGTGATCAACCTGCTGCGTGCTTTGTAATAAGCGCTGTAAAACGACGCGGGTGATCAAAACCTAAGCATACTCAAATAACGGTCTGCATAAATGAGAGTGGGTAGTTTCTAAATCAGATTTTTTAGAGGTCGGTTATCAGAATATTTTAAGCTGATAATAAAGAACACAGACTGCCTTTTTTTATAGAGCAGCCTAAACATTGAAACAATAAAACCCGCAAATCGCGGGTTTTATCAGACGTAAATTCCGTACGTTAAAGAGACACGAACTTACTCGATATTCTGGATCTAATTGCTGACTCATTATTATATAATTGAAATATATACATTTTTTCTTATAATGTTTATTTTGGTACATCAATTGGTACATTTGAGAGTGGCATCCTTTTAAGATCATCGCCTTCATTGTGACTGATTCTAGTAATTAGAAGGTTATGAAATAATGCAGCCACTTCAGAGCTTTCAAATTCGGCTCTCCTTTCATATAAATAATTTAAGTATTTCGTATCATTTTCAGTATCACCATTTAGCCCCCAGATGATTGAACTATGCCTATATAAGTTTAATAAGGACTGAATGTTTTTTTCTTGATTGTAAACTTCCCATAATACTTCGTGGCAGATTATGGTTAGTTTATCAAGGCGCTGAGTAAAAAGATATATATATGCATTCTTCACTTCTTCCTTATCTTCTATTGTAATCGTGTCAAAAGATTCATTTTGTATATTGTTTTTAGCTTTGTTTATGATAGCCCTTATTTTAGTATATTCATCTTTGCTCTTTTTTATCACACTATCATAAAGCATTGCTTTCTCAGTCTTATCATTTAAATTTTTAGCTATCTGTAATACTATGTTGTTTTCCCTGAAAATTAAATTAAGATTTTTAGCCTTTCTCCTAAGGTATTTTAATCTTTTTATTCTTGCCTCTTTTGGAATGTAATTTGATAATATACTTTCGATACCTATCCAATAAGAGCTTTTATTATGAGTTAAGGACTTAACAATGTTAGCATATTTTTTCACAGCCTCCTCATCTGAAAAATGGTCTCTGATATGTGCTAACTCAATATAAATCCCTATTTTTTCATTCTTAGTGATTTTTACTTTGCTATTTATTATTTCGGTTAATATAGTCTCAGCTTCAGAATGCATTTCAAGCATCCTCATTGAATCAGCCTTCCTAACAAGGAACTTGTAAGTACAAAGGTCATTTTCTTTTAAACTAAACAAATAATTAATTTCTTCTGCTGCCAAATATGCATCGTTAAATCTCCCTTTATCATATAAAAGATCGATATAACATAAAGAACTATAAAATATAGCCTTATATTCTCTTTCTAAATTCATTTTAAGAGCGTTTTTCAAAAAAACACACATTAATGAGTGTACATTTCCAGGTCCAGAATGATGTGGTTCAAGTATCTGCTCTATAACGGTATGATTAAATTTTATATTTCCCGACATCCATTCATTGCCTAGTAATAATTCTAGGGCTTGTTTAACTAATTCATTTTTTTCTTGAGGCTGAATAAGGGTGTCAACGTAATTGAATATTAGTGGGTTGATGGTTATTATTATAGAACCGTGGTTATTTATTTTTCTTGGTATGTTCACCATTCTATGACTAATGTTAACCAAGCCGTGGTTTAATAACCAATGCATTGAGGTTAATTTAAATTTGTAACTAGAGTAATATCTTTTTATATTTGAAAAGGTCTCACCAAACTCTAGGATTGTTAATATTTTTAATAACGATAAGATATCTTTGTTCTCTTTCTTTTCGGAAAGGGATAAGTCGTTAATAAGCTCTTTATAATAGCTTGGTACATGAATGAATGAGTTGATTTTCCTTTCATCGTCATCTTGAAAACTTTGCTCATCATTAATGTAATCTTCCAACGTTATTAAGGTTAAGTCATAGAAAAGAGAATCTATTTTTTCTGGAAGAGATTGTGTTATATCTTTTATTTTATAATAACTAGAGCTCTTAAGGGATATGTCATCAAAACGAGAGTGATTGTTGATGTAAGAATAAAAATCAGGCGCATCGAGAGCCGTAATATTTACTAAAGGTAGAGAAAGAAGATTTAAGGTGTTATCGCCAGATATAATTAACTTTATACTTGATTTTCTATTTATAGTATCTATTATCGTAGTGAAACTTTCACGCCAATTAATCAGGTCTAAAAGCATTACATTGTCAACAATTAGTATACAGCTGTTCTTTTCATTATGCATGCTGATAAATGGTGCTAAGTTCACTCCAATTTGTTTTTCAAACTCCTTATTAAAATCGTTAATGTCATCAATCTTGGAGAGGTCAACTTTATAAACATCTAAGCTAAATAATTCTTTGGTGTTATAAATAAGCGAACTGATAAATCCATATCTATCGCTACCTAGCGTTGATGTAAGGGAGATTATTCTTTTATTTTCTAGAGATGAAGAGGCATATTGCCTCTCCTTTAACCTTATAAAGTCATGGTTTCTTTTTTTTTCAATTAAAATTTTTTTTGTTAACGTATCCTGATTTATTATCGTTGATTGATTAAATTGTTTAGGGGGTTTAAGATTATCTTGAGCAATAACTATTGCATCTTCATTTATAGATGGGGGAAAGTTATTTTTTTCTGAAATAAAATCGTTTAACTCTTTAAATAATGTTTTGCAATTAACCCCGCCATAGCATCTAAACTTGTTTTTTAAAATACCTCTCGAAACTGCTGATAATAATTTACTATATCTATCATTTATATTTATACTCTCGCTTTCATAAAAGGACAAAATAATGTCTCCATTTATTTTTTTTGTTTCAAAAACACTCTTTAGGGATTCGGTGAAAATATCATCCCATCCTCCGTATCCTAGAACTAAAAGCGTGGAATCCCCTATAATCTCTTTTAATGAATCAGAAAGGTGACTTCTTTCATGCGTTAACTGGCTAATTGTATGAAGCGTATCTGAGTCCCTCCAGAATCCATGGATATGATAAATATCAATCACTTCAGAATTTGTACCTTGCGGGCGCTGTATAAAACCCTCATCATCTAACACATAATAATTGTATTTTATCCCATTCTTATCAAAGCACGCTTGAATAAGTGGATCAAAGTTTGTAGTTATAATTGCTTGTGGTTTTATTTTTTCGTTTTTTATGAATTTTGCAAAGTCATTTATTGAATTAGGGTAATTTAATGTTTCCCCGTTATCATTTGAACATCCAGTAATTACAGCTTCTTCAATAATGGAGTTGGCGACTTCCTGGTCGTGCCATCCACATATGTACTCGAAAGATTTCTGATATTTTTCAGCAGGATGTGTTGCTTGTGTATTTTCTTGATAATCATCAAATGAGTTAAGCTCTCTCATTCTTTTTTCAATTATTTTTATTATGCCATTTACATCGGGAACGCCGGGCCCGCCCGGTTCATCTGGCATTGTAAAAGGTGAACCAAAGACGAAAGAAATCTTTTTTTCCTTGTCAAGGAAGTTATAGATTGTGTTTAATAAGGCTTTCTTGGGATATACTTTAGCCAATTCATTTCACCTTTAACTGTGTAATATCAGATGTCCGGAAATTTACGTTTGTCGAATTATGGACGTAGCTTTTATTGAAAAGCTATTGCGTCAGCCTCTGCGCGCAATGCTATCCCCGCCACGCCTGCCCGCTTTATGCATTGCTTTTCATGCAGCTGCATGCACAGGCTCCGGCCGCGCCGGTACTGGCCTCGTTCGTGCTTCTCACGCGCATTTTTTGCATGCAAATCCATGCAGCTCTTGCATGCATTACTATTTATACTCGTCACCGTGCAGAAAATCTTTAGCTTTGCGCAAAAAAATCCCCGCCGGATGGCAGGGAGCGAATTAGGTTTTGGTTCAGTGGCGGAACGCGCTTCCGTAGCGTCCCAGCGTCTGGGACTGGCGCTGAAGCGGCGGTGGAGGCGGCGCCGCGCAGACTTCGGGCTGCGGCGGCGCGGTGATTACCCGGGTGATACTTTCGCTGGTTTTGAACGCGCAGGAACAATCGAGATTGGTGCACTGATGATAACGTTCCTTAACCTGTTCGGACATGTAGCGGCTTGACCTGGCGTGCGCCGGGCTTTTGCAGTACGGACAGTGCATCATGCCTGGCTCTCCTTCTGCTGTTTCTCAAGCTTCTCTTTACGTCCCTGTACCAGCAGGTGCATAGCGCACGGACTCTTATACAGCTTCATATCTACGCCGGTCAGCGCCGGACGATAAACGCCAATCTCCGACACGACAGGCTCCGCGTCCATATCCAGCCGCGCGGCTTCCGCCTTATCGGCCAGCACCTTACCGACCTCACGGGCGAGTATGGCTTCCGGCTCCTGATGACGCGGGTCAGTATGGCGTCCCCGGTCGTTGAGCCGGAGCGACAGCAGCTTAAGACGGACAGCGCGTACCAGCGTCGGGCTGAGGTTGCGCATGGCGGCCTCCCACTGGCCCTCCACGTACTGCGTAAAGGCCGCGTTGTGCGCGTTAACGTAAGCGTGACCGGTGTGCACCGCCTTTATCATCTCCCCCTCGTGCTCAAACTCCAGCTCCTCAATCAGGCCGGTGAACTCTTCGGCCAGCTCGCGGCTGACGATGCGCTGGCTGTGCTGCGCCCTCAGCTCGTCGGTAAGGTTGCCGCGCAGGCTGCGAAAGCGGGTGCGCCAGTTGGTTTCCGCTTCTTTCCCGTTCTCGATGGCCGCCTCGCGCTCTTTCTTGCTGCGGGCAATGGCGGCGGTGATATCGTTGATTTTCATCATCTGCGCGGTGTGTTCGGTTCTGGCTTCGGTCAGGCGGATGACGGCGGGGCTTTTATTCTCGCTCATGATAATTCTCTCTCTGTAAAGGATGTTTGTATTCTGCCGTGGCCCAGCGGACAACGCCTGCTTTCCCCGTCTGCTCATGGCTCAGCAAACAAACCCGGTGGCCCGCCAGGAAAAAGGCCCGGAAGGGCGTGTTGGCCGCGTCTCTGTCGGTATTGGGGTGTAACAGGGGTAACACGGGTTACATCGCTGTTTTAATTGCGTTTTCATGAAATACTTCTGTGTAACAACATGGGTTACAGCGGGTAACAGATGTGGTGTTACACCTGTTACCCTTTTGCTTTTATGCGGTGTAACAGCGCCAGCGCCCGGCTGACGCGGTTGTTACACCTGTTACCTCTGTAACCCTTAATGAATAAGACTCGCGCACCATTAGCCCGGCACCTCGCTGTTAAAGACGTAGAGCCTGCGCACGTTCATCTCTGGCGGGCGAATGCTGGTCTGTAGCTTGCCGTCGTTGGCCGCCAGCAGGTATCCCTTGTCCGCACAGAGTCGGGCCACCTTGCGCGGGTCAAAGCCCCGGCAGATTTCCTTCCAGCCCGACGGCATCACGTAGAAGGTGGTCACCGTTTCCCGGCCCTGCGCGGCGTTGCCTTTTTCCACCCTGCGCCAGCCCACCATGTTGCCGGGGCGGTTGCGTTCGTCGTGCCAGTCGGCAAAGCGGCTGTACTGGTTGGCGGTGAAGAAGGTGCGCACCTGCTCCAGCGCGGCCATGTCTTCCTGGTTGGCCGTGTGTCCCCGGTCTTTCAGCCAGGCGTTCAGGCAGACGCGCGTTGCCCGAAGCGCCTCGCCCTCCGGCCAGCCGGTGATACCCATGCGCGTCGCCAGCTCCCCGGCCATCGCCACCAGGGCAAAGCGGTTGACCGCGCGACCCACCTGATTGCCCGCGTCCTGCGGGGCCAGCGCGGCGGTGTACTCCTTCATCAGCGCCTTTGCCTGCGTCGTCAGCCCGTTGAGGTCGGCGGTCAGCGCCTTCAGCCACTCGCGGAACGGCGAGCCGTAGTAGCTGGCCGTGGCCCATTCCAGATGCTCCGCCAGCGCCTTGCCGCTCTCAAAGCCGTGCAGCTCCTCAAACACGCCGAACTTACCGGAGTCGCTGGGTATCTGTATCATCCTGACCTCCATCCCGGCGAAGGTGCGCTCGCCCGCCTTCGCGGCATGCTCCGTCAGCGACAGCTCGCCCGTGGACAGGAACAACAGCCGCCACTGTTTGCGGGTGCGCAGCTCGCCGTCGGTTCCGGCCCGGCCCTTGCCCTGGCCGTTTGCCAGCATGTAGGCAATGTTGCCCGCCTCACGCCCGTCCACCTCGCGGATTTCATCGAGCATCATCGCCGCGTCGTTGCGGCGGCTGGCGGAGCCTTCCAGCGAGTTGCCGGTAGCCCGCCACGTCTGCCAGTAGTCCGGGCCGCCGCATACCGAGGTGGCCGCCTTCATGGTGGTGGTCTTGCCGTCGGTGGATTCGCCCTTCAGGTGGTAGCCGCCGCCGTCCATGCCAATCAGGCGCAGCAGCGGCGCGGCAAAGGCCAGGCTCACCGCAAAGGCCACGCGGGAGTTGCCGGTACAGTAGCGGGAGACGTGCTCGCGCCACTCCTCCGTCGTGCCCGCCACCCGGAAGTCGCGGCCCTGCACCGAGGTGGTCTGGAGAATGACGCCCTCTGCGTCCTCGCCGTTCACCTCGTCCTGAAGCACGTAAACCTGCCCGTGCCAGCCGGTGCGGCTCACGCAGGTAACGCGCCGCTCCGGCTTGCACAGCGAGATATACTCCATCAGCCGGGCGCGGGCCTCGCCGGTGGTACTGATGTACGACAGGCCGTTAACCAGCAGCACCCGGCGCAGCTCCTCGCCGCTGCCGCTGAGCATTTCCATCGGCATCGCCCACCTGCGTCGCTCGCCCCAGGTATCCTCCCACTCCAGCAGGCGGCCAAAGTTGCCGCCGTCGGCGTCGCAGGTAATGGCGGTGACGCGCAGCGGGTTGCAGATTTTCACGTTCTGGATTTCCGTTTCGCCGTTGCGCTGCACCTGCTTTTCATACCAGAGGTAATCCTGCGTCAGCCGGAACCCCTGCGGCAGACGCGTGCGGCCCTCACCGGATATCACCAGACCGTTACGGAAGGCTTCGCGGGCGCGGGTCACGCCGTGCTGGCGGTGAAAGTCGTTCCAGTCGGCGCGGATTTCGCCCGGTGGCAGCGTCACCCAGCCGCCCACCGCCTTCGCCGCCTTTTCCGCGAACGCCTTGCCGGGATTCTCACCGCCGTCCTGAAAGTCGTTGTCCCCGGCAAGGATGATTTTCACCTCCGGCCAGCGGGCGCGCAGCGCCTGCGCCACGTTCGGCAGGTTCCCGGCCGACACGGCTGCCACCACGTACCCGGCGGTCAGCTGGCTCACGGTCAGCGCCGTGGCCCAGCCTTCGGTAATCACCGCCTGCACCGGCGGCTCAGCGGGCAGCGGGGCGAGCGTCACGAACGCGCCCTTCATGCTGCTGCCCGGCAGCAGGCTTTTTTCCCCACCGGGCGCTATCAGCTGCGCGCCGGTTATCGCGCCGTCCGTGGCCACCAGCGGCAGCAGCACGGAACCCGCCGGGAACGTCGTGCCGCTGATGCGCTGCGCCTGGCCGGTCAGCGTGACCGGATGGCCGGTAAAGCCTTTTGCGGTCAGATAGTCGCTCTCGCCGGTGTGGCCTGCTGCCAGCAGCGCGTTCACCGTGGCGGTCATGTCGCGCTTCGGGGCTTTTTCCCTGGCAGGCTTAACCGGCGCGTCCTGCACGTCGCGGAACGCCAGCACCTGCGCCACGGCCTGCGCCGCTTTTTTTACGCTGTCGCCCGTAACCCGTTTTACCAGGTCGAGGCCGTCGCCGTTGCCGCAGTGGCTGCAAATCCACGTCCCGCGCCCCTCCATATCGTCAAAGCGAAAGCGGTCTTCTCCGCCGCAGTGCGGGCAGGGGCCGTGCCGGCCGTTGTCCGGCACCGTAATACCCAGCAGCGGCAGGATAACCGGCCAGCGGCCCCGTGCGGCCGTGGCAATCTGTGTCACAGTCATAGCTCCCCCTTACCGGTCGTACAGCGAAATGCCGGTATCGCAGAAATCATCGAAGGCCGCCGGTAATACCTGATACAGCTCCGTCATCACCTGCACGCCGCGCTCCGTGAGTACCGGTGGCGCGGTCAGCAGCTCCGGCCTCACCATATCGCTCATGAGCGCCAGCGCGGCGGCGGCACCCTGCGCCTCGCCATATTCGTTCACCATCACGCTTTCAATGTGCAGGGCGACGGCCATTTCGATGCGCTCCACCGACAGCTTGTGCGGCCCCAGAATTTCGCTGCCGGTGTCGGCCAGCATCTTTGCCCGCCAGGCGGAAGCGATGGCGCGACGGTACAGGGCGGTGGTCAGCTCCGCCGGGAAAACCGATACGTGATGGTTCATACCTTTGCCTCCGTCAGCGGGGCACAGTGGCGCGCCACCTCTTTCAGGTCGGCGTACAGGTAGTCCATCAGCGCGGCCACGCCCGGTACGTTGCCGCCGAACGGCAGACCGTCGTTCTGCGGGTGCTGCGCAAACAGCTGTTGCAGCAGGTCGCAGGCGTCTTTGGCCCGCTCCAGCTTCTCGAATGCGTCTTCCGGCAGGCCGTAGGCGTAGAAACGGCGGTTTAACGGCAAGGGGCGGCCCTGAGCAGCATGCTGCCCGTTTGATGTGTTCATGGATAACTCCGTTACTGAAGGCGGTTACGGCTTACAGAAAGCGCGAATAGTGGTCTGCGCCCGGTGTCGGGCGTGAGCTGACGTCGGCGGTACGCTGGCGAACAAGCGTCACGGACGGATGCAGAGACAGGGGGCTGGAGCCGCCTTTCCCGCCGGTAGCGTCGGTCAGCCTGCGCGGTGCCGCCGAGATACGCTGATAGCACGCCTCAAACCATGCCAGCGGGCCGGACGTCAGCTGGCCGTCGCTGTCGTGGCGATACAGCACCTCATGGCTGAACGCCGGGTTGGCGGTCGCCACGGCAAAGGGCGCGGCGGTCAGGCGGATAATACAGACCGTCCAGCCCTGCTTATGCTGCCAGCGCTCGCCGGGTTGCGGATAATTACGCATGACGACCTCCCCGGCACGGCAGACGACCGGCAAAAAACAGCACATAATCGGCGGCCAGACGACGGCGGGCGCTGCGCTCGTCGTTTGCGGTTACCCGCAGCATCACCGGACGGCAGGAGCGCTGCGCACGGTTGATTGCGGCAAAGATCCAGGTACACTTTGATGTAGCCATATATGTGACTCCCAAGTTCATTTGTGGTCAGGCTTTGTGAGGTATTGCGAGTACCTTACAGAGCCGCTTGTTTTCATAAGCTTTGTTGTATAAGGTACGTACCTTATGGTACTTATTAAAGTAAAAGGTACGTACAATGTCAAGAGCTAAAGATCGCACTCCCAAAACCGGCGGCAAATCGCCGACCTTCCAGATCCGTATTAATCCTGAGCTAAGAGAACAACTCGATCTCGAAGCGGCCAAAGACCAAACCACTCTCGGCAACTGGTTCAAAGAGGTTGCAAGACAAGAACTTAAACGTCGTGGCATTGAACCTAAAGGATGATGTTTCGCGGTGATGCGTCGCCGCATATCTATCAATGAGCACACTGCTGACCTATCCATTCTTTTACCTCCTCGGCACGCCAGGCAGTGATACGGGCGGAAATTTTTATCGGCTTTGGAAATGATCCAGACGCGACCCGCCTCCACAGTGTTGCTGACGAAAATGGTAGGCAGTGCATTAACTGTTTTTGCCTGACAAACCCGGTTTCGGGGATGATTCCGTAGGGTGTTTGATTCAAAGAATGATCTCCTATCTCGTTGATTACAAATGGTGTGGGGTGAGACTAACGGAGACGAGGTGATCTATTCCACTGAAAATGGAATTCCATCAAGAAACGAGGAATTCCATATATAAAATAGGATTCCAGCAAGATGCCAATGATAGGTAGCGTAGGAGGGATTTTTTAATCTTCTGAATTATAAGGTTTTTATTTTAAAGGGAATCTCTCTGCCTGTTATTGCCCTATATATCCATTTATATACTCACAGGTTCAACAAAATTGGCCAATACCGGCCAATACCGACCTCACACCGACCAATACCGATATCAGAAGCATCGTTAAAGGTACTTTGTAGGTATGGTTTGGCACATTGACGCACATTCTGACTGTAAGCATGGCGCCCTGACATCCTCACACCGGGCGCGGTAAATGTTTATTCGTCATAGAGTGAGGTAAGCGACGTTCGCAACTTGTCGTAGAAAGAAGATTTACCCATCCCCTTTTTGCTTATGCCATTTGATTCCGCATAGTCGTTTAACAGCTTGTGCAGAGGTTCAATGCTGGGAGAACCGGCTTTGTTAATCCATTTCGTCGACCCGCTAGTCGACTTCTCCATAGCCAGATTGATCGCGAGCAGCCCTATGATTTTATGTAGAGATGCATTTTCCTCATTTTTCTTATGCTCGCCGCGCTTATCCTGGAAATTTTCTTTAGCGATCGAAAGAGCCTTGTCATCTCCACACTGCAAAATGAGCTTTTCTCCATACTTTTTATACATGCGGCATAAAGAGAAAATACATCGTTCAGATAAAATTTTTGGTGTTATATCTTCTTCTATAAGATTAATGCAGGATGCAAAAATTATATTTGCTTCTATAGGGCTATTAGTTGCAATAGGCTTTGGATAAAATAAATCCAGCTCTTTTTTCTTCTCATTTGATTTCAAGAAAGCATAAATGCTTCTGTTAACCCGGATAAGATAATCAGAGTATGCACTGACTATACCTATCTTATCTTCTGGCAAGTCTTCAGTTTTCGTATACGGATCAACATTAGCTAAAGCCCTTGCCAGCTCCTTTATTTCAATCTGGGGGTAATAGGTCAGCCTGTCAATAGCGCTACCCTTTGAAAAACTAAAATGCATTATACTGCCGCCTCTATTCCAGCCAGAAAATCAGCCATTTTATTTAGCGCTAATTTCCTTTCATTAAAATAATTATGTCGGTTGTAGATGCCTTCAACACCTTTGATGCGGTGGTTAAGACAACGCTCTGCCACCACAGGATCGATACCTAAAAAGGCCAGATGCGTTCTGGCGGTTCGCCTGAAATCGTGGATAGTAAAGCCTTCTACACCTTCCATATGCGGCTTAAGCTTCGCCAGTGCCACAGGAAGGGTGCTTTCTGCAATATGAGGTATCATCCTGTTCTGCATCTTTCTTGCCGGGAGAACCCATTCGCTGCCTAAGGAGAGCTGCTTTAGCTCATTCAGCCAAATCAGAGATAATTCAGGAAGAGGGATATCGAGATTATCGCCGTTCTTAGTGTTTTTTAAAAACCACACGCCTTCTTCAAGATTGAAGTCTTCCCATTTAGCTGAACACAGCTCCATTTTTCTACAGCAAAGAAGTAAAAGTAACTTAAAAGTTATCTCATTCTGTCGGCTAAATCCTTTAGCCATTTTCATCGCGCGGAAAAGTAATACAAGCTCTTCTTCTGACAGAAAACGATCTCTGGATTTTTCCTGACCACCTGCATCATTGTTATCAAACGCTGCCGCTGGATTAACACTCAAATACTGACGCTTTATACCGTAATTAAATATGCGTTTTATCCAACGTAACACGTCATTAGCGATAGTGGGCGCGCCCCGTTGGACGATGCTCTGCAACATCCTATCAATATCCCCGGGCTTAACGTCTTCTACCTTTATGTTACCTATGTGAGGATTGATATCTTTTTCAATACGCCTGCGAAGAATATCAGGGTGTTTCCAGCGCCCCACAATTTGCTTTTCGTAGTACTCAAGCGCCAGGTCAGCAACTCGACGAGCATTCTTCTCTTTCTCGATTTTGGCAAGGGTAGAGGCCTTACGCTCCTGCTTCTCTCCGGCGACGTCATAGCCTAAAGCGACTCGTGCCGATAACTCTCTGGCTCTTTCACGCGCTTTTGCAAGGGTTAGATCACCATACGAACCGATCCACATTGCACGCGCCTTGCCTCCATAGCTGTAGCGAAAACGCCATTTTGGGATTGAGAACTCTTTTCGGTAGCACAGATACAATCCGTTTCCGTCAGAGCGTCCCTCAAAGCGTTCCTGCGACCTTAGCCAGGCTTTTATCTGTATGTCTGATAGCTTTCCCATTCTTCCTGCTTGTACCAAAACGATAACGGTAAAAAATGTAATTGGTACATCGTATGGTACAGCAAAATCGGGAGATTTGGCGAGAAGGGATGATTCTTCATGAGACAATAAAACCCGTAAGCTACGGGTTTTATTGGCATTATGACATCATATGAAATCTGATGAGATTTTACTCAATATTCTGGATCTGTTCGCGCATCTGCTCAATCAATACTTTCAGCTCAATAGCTGAGGTAGTGACTTCAGCATTAATCGACTTCGACGCCAGCGTATTCGACTCACGGTTAAACTCCTGCATCATGAAGTCGAGGCGACGGCCAACGGCCTCTTTCTTCTTCAGGATGTTATAGGTTTCCTTAACGTGTGCCTCGAGGCGATCTAACTCTTCCGCCACATCAACACGCTGAGCCATCATGATCAGTTCCTGCTCCACGCGATTACCGTCCAGCTGCACCTGAGCTTCTTCCAGCTTGGTAACCAGGCGCTCGCGTTGCCATTTCAGCACGTCGGGCATTTGCGCGCGCACTTTGGTGACTTCGGTGCTGACGCCTTCCAGGCGCTGCTCAATCAGTGATTTTAACGCTGCGCCTTCGGTTTCACGCGAGGTGATAAAGTCATCCAGAGCCACGTCCAGCGCTTTTAGCAGCTCGGCAGAAATAGCATCCAGATCCTGTTCTTCTGCCGACATAACGCCGGGCCAACGCAGAATATCGACCGGGTTGATTTCCCCTTCATCACTCTGCATTTTTACCCATTTCGCTGCTTCAACCAGCTGGATAGCCAGCTTCTCGTTCAGCACCAGCGAACTCTGCGCGCTCGGGTCAGCCTCAAAGCGAAGGTTACATTCGATTTTTCCGCGCGTCAGGCGGTTACGAATACGTTCACGGATTACCGGCTCAAGGCCACGAAACTGCTCGGGAAGACGGATATAGGTTTCTAAGTAACGCTGGTTGACGGAACGAAGCTCCCAGGCTGCGCTGCCCCATTCGCCTTTCGTTTCACGCCGTGCGTAGGCGGTCATGCTGCGGATCATTTTGCGTACTCGTTTTAGAAGTAAGATGAGGGGATTATAGCGGCGCGGGCGTTGGCTTAACAGGCATTCGCTCAAAGTGCTGTAAATCAGCCGTTACCTGTGAATTTTTATCAGCAGGGGATTAAGCTTTAGCCTGCAAAATGCGTAGCATTTAATAACTGGATCGAAAGGAAGCTAATGAAAACCACGTCTCTAATGATTGCTCTCTGTGCTTTTACGCTGGCTGGTTGTAACACACCTGCGCATCTGACGCCCACTCACTGTAAAACAGGCGATGTGATGACACAGACGACACTGTACTTTGGCCTGAGCAGGCCGCATGGCGCTGATATTTCCTCGACCGAGTGGCAATCTTTTGTGGATAAGCAAGTGACGCCGCGTTTTAAAGCCGGCTTAACGGTTTTTGCTGCAAATGGTCAGTGGCTGGGTGAGGATGGCAAAGTGGCGCGCGAACAGAGTAAGGCGTTGCTGCTTATTCATCCGGATACGCTGCAAAACGAAAAGGATATTGAGGCATTACGGACCGGTTATAAACAACAGTTCCAGCAGGAGTCAGTTATGCGGGTGGATGAGCCAGTCTGCGTAGCATTTTGATGCTTAAACAGCGCTAAGAACCGCTCGCGCCCGATGTGGAACTCCAGCCGGAACAGGCACGATCGCCTCTGCCTGTTCCGGTAGCATATCCCTTCTGCGAGTTAGAGCACTAACCCGGCAAAAGCGGCGGAAAGCAGGCTGACCAGCGTGGAGCCATAGACAAGTTTCAGTCCATAACGTGACACAACGTTGCCCTGTTGCTCGTTCAGGCCTTTGATCGCCCCCGCTACAATGCCGATTGAAGCGAAATTGGCAAAAGAAACTAAAAAGACGGACAGTATCCCCAAACCGCGCGGGGAAAGTCCTGCGGCCACTTTTTTCAGCTCAATCATTGCCACAAACTCATTAGCGACCAGCTTAGTCGCCATGATGCTTGCTGCCTGTAAGGCATCGGCCGCTGGAATGCCAATCAGCCAGGCGAATGGCCAGAAGACATAGCCCAGCACCTGTTGAAAACTGATGCCAAAAATCGTCGAAAACAGCGCGTTTACGGCAGAAATTAAGGCAATAAAACCAATCAGCATCGCCAGGATGATCATGGCTACCTTAAAACCGGCAAGTATGTATTCACCCAGCATTTCAAAAAAGCTCTGATCTTCGTGCAGCTTTTCAAGAACGATTTCCGGCTCATCGCCTGGCGGAATCGGATTGATAATCGACAGAACAATAAACGTGCTGAACATATTGAGCACCAGCGCGGCAACAACATAACGCGGCTCGATCATCGACATATAAGCGCCCACGATGGAGAGAGAAACGGTCGACATCGCGGCGGCAGCCATCGAATAAAGTCGGCGCGGAGAGATATCAGCCAGAATGCCTTTATAGGCAATGAAGTTTTCTGACTGCCCTAAGATCAGCGTACTCACAGCATTAAAAGACTCCAGCTTGCCCATGCCATTCACTTTAGAGAGCACGGTACCCACTACCCGGATCAGCACGGGTAAAATGCGGAGATGCTGCAAAATGCCAATAAGCGCAGAGATAAAAATAATTGGGCACAGCACGCCAAGGAAAATAAACGCCAGCCCCTGACTGCTCATCCCGCCAAAAACAAAATCAGAACCGTTGGCGGCAAATTTTAGCAGGGTGGTGAAAAAGTCGGACACTGCCGCAACCAGCGTGAGGCCGCTGGCAGCATGCAAAAAGAACCAGGCCAGTGCCCCTTCGATAACAAGCAGTTGAAAAATTACGCGCGGGCGGATTTTTTTGCGGTCATGACTAAACAGCAGCGCCAGCAAAAAAATAGCCGCAACGGCCAGAATAAAATGAAGTATCTCAGGCATATCAGCACTGTCCAACAGAAGGAAGAAGGCTGCATTTAGCCATATTTTCTGTCCTGTTTCATTCAACCTTGCGATATCTTGTTATTTTGTTCCGGGTTAAGTACCGGCGTGCATAAGAAGCGGCGGCTGTCATAGGCATTCGGCAGTGAAATCCGTATAATGCGCAGCCAAACATGATTCGTAAGCCGGAGAGAAACCATGCGTCCAGCAGGCCGTAGCGCACAACAGGTGCGTCCCGTCACACTGACCCGCCATTACACCAAACACGCAGAAGGTTCAGTTCTGGTTGAATTCGGTGAAACTAAAGTTCTGTGTACTGCCACCATTGAAGAAGGTGTGCCTCGTTTCCTGAAAGGTCAGGGACAGGGCTGGGTAACGGCTGAATACGGTATGTTGCCGCGTGCCACCCACAGCCGTAACGCGCGTGAAGCCGCTAAAGGTAAACAAGGCGGTCGTACACTGGAAATCCAGCGCCTGATTGCTCGCTCTTTGCGTGCTGCACTGGATTTAAAGGCGTTAGGTGAGTTCACTATTACGCTGGATTGCGATGTACTTCAGGCGGATGGCGGTACCCGTACCGCTTCTATCACCGGTGCCTGCGTGGCGCTGGCCGATGCGCTTAACCACCTGGTCTCTATCGGTAAGCTGAAAGCGAATCCGATGAAAGGCATGGTTGCGGCTGTTTCCGTTGGGATCGTGAAAGGCGAAGCGCTTTGCGATTTAGAATATGTCGAAGATTCTGCCGCAGAGACCGATATGAATGTGGTGATGACCGAAGATGGCCGCATGATTGAAGTGCAGGGCACGGCAGAAGGTGAGCCCTTCACTCATGATGAGCTACTGACGCTGTTGTCCCTGGCAAGAGGCGGCATCGATACCCTGATTCAGGCACAGAAAGCAGCGCTACAAGACTGATTTTTCCAGGCGAGCCGCCTTTTTTATAACTGATTGAGGATTGAGACATGAAAGCCTGGCAGCGCCAATTTATCGAGTTCGCCATCAACAAGCAGGTGCTGAAGTTTGGTGAGTTTACGCTGAAATCAGGGCGTAAAAGCCCTTATTTCTTTAATGCCGGCCTGTTTAATACTGGCCGCGATCTGGCGCTTCTGGGCCGTTTTTATGCTCAGGCGCTGGTTGATTCCGGCATCGATTTCGATCTGGTTTTTGGCCCGGCCTACAAAGGCATTCCAATTGCGACTACCACTGCCGTCGCGCTGGCCGATCATCATGACCGCGATGTGCCTTACTGCTTTAATCGCAAAGAGGCAAAAGACCACGGCGAAGGCGGTACGCTGGTCGGCAGTCCGCTTCAGGGACGCATTATGCTGGTAGATGATGTGATTACTGCCGGGACGGCTATTCGTGAATCGATGGAAATCATCGCGGCGAATCAGGCTACGCTGGCAGGCGTGCTTATCTCCCTCGATCGGCAGGAACGCGGACGTGGGAAGGAGTCAGCAATTCAGGAAGTGGAGCGTGATTACGGCTGTAAAGTGATCGCAATCATTACGCTGAATGAGCTCATTACTTATCTCGAAGAAAAGCCCGAACTGGCTGACCACCTTGCCGCGGTTCGTGCCTATCGCAAAGAGTACGGTATCTGAATCCGATGCGGGCCAACCGTTGTGGCCCGCTTGCTTTCCCGGCTACACCAGCTGGGATGCCATTAATGGCCAGCGCGTCTCGAATTCTACCGTAGGGCGGTAGCGGAATCCTGAGCGGACAAAGCGCGACAGCAAGCCCTCACAAAAAGCCAGAAGCTGACTGGCCAGCAGCGCCTCATCCGTTTTAAAACCTTCGCCATCACGCATCTTTTGCTCACGTAGCACCTGGCGTAGCTGGACTTCTATGCGTTCAAACAGCTGATTGATCCGTCCCTGCAAACGATCCTGTTCAAACATCAGCGCGTGGCCGGTCAGAATACGCGTTAAACCCGGATTACGCTCACCAAAGCCCAGCAACAATTGAATAATCAAACGCAGACGCGGCTGCGTCTCTTTTTCGTCTTTCAAAATCAGATTGATGCGCGTAATCAGGCTGTCTTCAATAAACTCGATCAGGCTGTCGAACATTCGAGTCTTGCTGGGAAAATGCCGGTAAAGCGCAGCTTCAGAAACGCCAACATTCGCCGCAAGCTTAGCGGTTGTAATCCGCTGGCTGCCGTCACTCGATTCCAGCATTTGCGCCAGCGCCTGCAGTATTTCTTCGCGACGATTCCGTTTCGCACTCTTTTTTTCTGCCATGTCCTGAAAGACCCCTGAAATATCACCGTGTACGGGCAAGCGCCCACGCAACGTCCGTGAGCGCAGGCTCACGGCGGAATTAAGGATTAATTAACTGCTTCGGCGTGCCGGGCTGGTGGCTATTGGCGACCAGAATGGCCGAATCCACCTTCACCGCGATCGCTGGTATCAAAATCGTTTACCAGATTGAATTCAGCCTGCACAACCGGCACAAATACCATCTGGGCAATGCGCTCGCCGGGTTCAATGCTGAACGCGTCCTGGCTGCGGTTCCAGACGGAAACCATCAGCTGCCCCTGATAGTCTGAATCAATCAGGCCAACCAGATTACCCAGCACCACGCCATGTTTATGACCTAAGCCCGAGCGAGGCAGGATGACCGCCGCCAGCTGCGGATCGCCGATGTGAATAGCCAGTCCGGTCGGCACCAGCGTAGTGGCACCAGGCGCGAGCTGGATGGCTTCATCCAGACATGCACGCAGGTCAAGACCCGCCGAACCAGAGGTGGCATAAGCGGGTAGTGGAAAAGTCGTACCCACGCGCGGGTCTAAAATCTTAACGTCGATTTTTTTCATCATAACGGCTGACTATCTCGTCTAGTAAATGTTGGCCAAGGAGTTGCTTATCGCTGAGCGGTAAGACTTTCTCTCCTTCCTGCCAAAAAAGATGCAGGGCATTGTTGTCGCTGTTAAAGCCTTGCCCGGCCTTAGATACATCGTTGGCACAGATTAGATCAAGATTTTTCCGTACCCTTTTTTGTCGGGCGTATTCTTCCACATTCTGGGTTTCTGCTGCAAATCCCACCACAAAAGGCCGGCTTTGCTGCATCGCCCCTACGCCAGCGACAATGTCAGGATTTTTCACCATGCTCAGGGTGATGACATCCCCTTGTTTCTTGATTTTTTCCGCCGCGACTTCGGCCGCGCGGTAATCTGCAACGGCTGCGGTAGCAATGAAAATATGCTGATTAGCCGCCTCTGCCATAACTGACCGTTCCATTTCTAAAGCGGTCAGCACATCGATTCGCTTAACACCTGGTGGCGTTTCTAAGGCAACAGGGCCAGCAACGAGCGTCACATCAGCACCACGTTTAGCTGCTGCCGCCGCGATGGCGAAGCCCATCTTACCCGAGCTGTGATTGCTAATGAACCTTACCGGATCGAGCGCTTCGCGCGTTGGGCCAGCGGTAATCATGATTTTAAGGTGCTGTAAATCTTTAGCCGGCAGCGCCCAGTTTACGGCTTCATCTACAATTGCCAGTGGATCTAACATTCTGCCAGGGCCAATGTCGCCACAGGCCTGACTTCCGCTGTCAGGTCCCCAAATCATCACGCCGCGTGAAGCCAGCATCTGAAGATTATGCTGCGTCGGCAGCGCCCGATACATTTGCTGGTTCATGGCGGGCACCACCGCGATCGGGGCGGCTGTAGCAAGGCAAATCGTGGTGACCAGATCGTTTGCCATCCCTGCGGTTACGCGGGCGATAAGATCGGCCGTCGCCGGTGCCAGAATCACTAAATCGGCCCATTTTCCCAGCTCGATGTGGCCCATTGCCGCCTCGGCTGCGGGGTCAAGCAGATCGTCAGAGACCGGATAGCCAGAAACCGCCTGCAGGCTGAGCGGAGTAATAAACGC
This sequence comes from Pantoea sp. CCBC3-3-1, assembly GCF_007981265.1. Classification (NCBI taxonomy): domain Bacteria; kingdom Pseudomonadati; phylum Pseudomonadota; class Gammaproteobacteria; order Enterobacterales; family Erwiniaceae; genus Pantoea; species Pantoea sp. CCBC3-3-1. Next base: position 4,880,027 of record NZ_CP034363.1, on the reverse strand, counting down.
TTTTGCCGCGTCGGTCATAACGACCCGCACTTCCGCGCCACGATCGCGAAGGCGCCTGACCAGTTCAGGCGCTTTATAAGCGGCAATACCGCCACTGACGCCCAGAACAATGTGTTTACCGGTTAATCCTGCCATGTTGATCCGCCCATTGAGTCAGATTGACGCGACGTGTGCGTCGGAATCCTGCCATTTTATCACACTCTCTGTCTTCGCCTTCAGGCACGGTAATGCCTTTGTGACGCTTCACGAAGAGTCGCGAAAAATGCATGGAAAACTACTGTATATAATGCCATGCTTTTGTCGATTGAGGAAGGAGGGATGCAAATGGAAAAGCAATGGGTAACACAGCCACCGCGTGAAAAACTTATGCAAAGCGGGGCGGGGGCGCTGACGGATACAGAATTACTGGCGATTTTTCTGCGAACCGGCGCGAACGGGGTGCATGTAATGACGCTGGCGCAGCAGCTGCTTGATGAATTTGGTTCGCTTTACCGCTTGATGAGCGCCGGAGAGCAGGCGTTCAAACAGATTAAGGGCGTGGGAATCGCTAAATATGCGCAGCTGAATGCGATTGCGGAGCTGGGACGGCGCTTCTTTACCTGCAATGAGAAGATTGAAAAACAGGTGATGCAAAGCCCGGTTGATATGGTGAATTTCCTGTCCAGCAAGCTTGCACACCGCGAGCGCGAGATTTTTATGGTGATCTTTTTCAATAATCAGCACCAGGTGATTCATTGCAGCGAAATGTTTTCCGGCACCATCGCCAGCGTAGAAGTTCACCCACGCGAAATCGTGCGTGAAGCGCTGAAACATAACGCTGCGGCTCTGGTGCTTGCACATAATCATCCCTCAGGGTTATCCGCGCCCAGCGTGGCCGATCGCGATGTAACTCAACACGTTATCGAAGCCTGCCAGCTGTTAAGCATTCGCGTACTTGACCATATAGTGGTAGGGCGGGGAGAATATACGTCCTTTGCGGAACTGGGCTGGATTTAGCGGGCGGCCAGGAAGCAAATTGCGCTTTTTCACCCCTTGTCGGCGTCAGATTTCGGTTCAAATGGAGCAATTTTGCACGATCCACAGGGATCTTTATCTGTTCGGGACTTGAGCACCGGCCTTGCAGGGCGTATACTACGCCACCTTTGAGAATCTCGGGTTTGGCATTTGGGCCTGCTCAGCGGGTTCACATAGAACTCGCCTGGATGGGCTAAGAGCCTGACGAGGCGGCCAAGACCTTATTTTTAAAGCTCGAGCTTATTTGATTTTTGGAGAATTGACATGTCACGAGTCTGCCAGGTAACTGGAAAGCGCCCGGTGACGGGTAACAACCGTTCCCACGCAATGAACGCGACGAAACGCCGTTTCCTGCCGAACCTGCACTCTCACCGTTTCTGGGTTGAGAGCGAAAAGCGCTTCGTTACACTGCGCGTATCTGCCAAAGGCATGCGCGTAATTGATAAAAAGGGTATTGAGACGGTTCTGTCCGATCTGCGTACCCGCGGTGAGAAGTACTAAGGTAAGGAACTGAAACATGGCTAAAGGTATTCGTGAGAAGATCAAGCTGGTTTCTTCTGCTGGTACAGGTCACTTCTATACCACCACGAAGAACAAGCGTACTAAGCCGGAAAAACTGGAACTGAAGAAATTCGATCCTGTTGTCCGCCAGCACGTGATCTATAAAGAAGCTAAAATCAAGTAATTGAATTTAGTGGATGAAAAACCTCGCTTCGGCGGGGTTTTTTCTTTTGTGGGAAACGAAAAGTTTATCAGCAGGAGGTCATCAATGCCGGAACTACCAGAGGTTGAAACCAGTCGACGCGGTATTGAGCCGCATCTTGTTGGCGCCACTATTCTGCATGCGATTGTTCGCAATGGCCGCCTGCGCTGGCCGGTCTCTCATGAAATTCACAGCCTCAGCGATCAGCCCGTACTCAGCGTACAGCGTCGGGCGAAATATCTGCTGCTGGAGCTGCCTGCCGGCTGGATAATTATCCACCTTGGCATGTCCGGCAGCCTGAGAGTGTTACCGGAAGATTTACCCCCCGCTAAGCATGACCACGTCGATCTGGTGATGAGCAACGGCAAAGTTCTGCGCTATACCGACCCGCGACGCTTCGGAGCGTGGCTGTGGAGCACCGATCTGGCTGCCAGTAACGTTCTGGCTCATCTCGGCCCGGAGCCGCTGAGCGAAGCGTTCAGCGCCGATTATCTGTTTGAAAAATCGCGCAGCAAGCGTACGCCCGTTAAGCCGTGGCTGATGGACAACAAGCTGGTGGTAGGCGTGGGGAATATTTACGCCAGCGAGTCGCTGTTTGCGGCCGGGATCCATCCCGATCGACCGGCAATGGCGCTGACAAAGGAAGAGGCGGAGCTGCTGGTTGCTACCATCAAAGCTGTGCTTTTGCGGTCGATTGAGCAGGGCGGCACAACGCTGCGGGATTTTTTACAATCGGACGGCAAGCCAGGCTACTTTGCGCAGGAACTCCAGGTTTATGGTCGTGCTGGCGAACCTTGCCGCGTTTGCGCCACGCCAATCATGAGCGCCAAACACGCTCAGCGTAGCACTTTCTTTTGCCCGGTCTGTCAGAAGTAAGGCTGAGCGACTATCCGTTCGGCAGCGCCAGCTTTGTCAAAAGCGCCGTATAGACCGGCTCAGGCAGGAAGGCGCTGACGTCGCCGTTATGGCGCGCGACTTCCTTGACCAGCGTTGAAGAGATGAAGGAATACTCTTCAGAGGGCATCATAAAAACGCTTTCGAGGCTTGAGAGCAGATGGCGGTTCATCTGCGCCAGCTGCATCTCATATTCAAAATCAGAAACTGCTCGCAGGCCACGCACCAGCACGTTTGCCTGCTGATCGCGGGCAAAATTCGCCATCAAATCACTGAAGCCCACCACTTCTACATTCGGCAAATGTGCCACCACCTGCTGTGCCAGCGCCACGCGCTCTTCCAGTGAAAAAAGCGGCTTCTTGCTCGGACTGGCAGCGATAGCTAACACGATGTGGTCGAACATCAGCGCAGCGCGGGTAACGATATCAAGATGACCATTGGTCATCGGGTCGAAGGTGCCGGGATAGATCGCTTTCGTGCTCATAAGCCGCCCTTGCTGGAAGCGTGAGAAGAGTGATTTAGCGCCCAAAGCGCCGTGTACTTATTAAAAGTATACTGCGCGTTGACCACGGCCAGTAGCCAGCCCTGCTTTCCATCCAGAAAACCGGCACGCAGTATCAACGTTTTACAGAAGGCGCCAAGCGTGTGGGTAAACACTGACAGAATGCTGCAACGTTTGCCCTGGTGATAGCGCTGCTTTGCCCAGGCTTCCGCATAGGCGAACTGCTTCCACTGAAAAGCGGAAAAATCACGGCAGGTCAGATGAAGGAGGTCGCCCTTTAGCGCCACAACGGGTGCGTTCTGGGTTTCAAGTGATTCATGAACCTGATGATCGTTATAGCTGAAGTCGGCAGGGTACAGACGGACAACGCGATCCGGATACCAGCCGCTGTGCCGCATAAAACGCCCAAGAAACAGATTACGGCGCCCGATGCTGTAGACCGTGTTTGAGGCGGGCTGCTGCAAAACATGCTCGATAGCCTGCTTCAGATGTGGCGTCACCCGCTCGTCGGTATCGATCATCAATATCATCGGGTGCGTGGCATAGCGTTGGGCCAGCTGTCGCTGTTTGCCGTAGCCGTGCCATTCGGTGGAATGAAAAACTTTCGCGCCGTGTCGGGCGGCTATTTGCGGTGTTCCGTCGCTGCTCCCGGAGTCCAGCAGGACGATCTCATCCGCCCAACTGACAGACTCCAGGCATTCCGGCAGTAGTTCAGCTGCGTTTTTAGCAATGAGTACGACGGAAAGAGGCCTTAAAGACATTTAGTGATTCCGCTGTGGCAGATAAGGTTCGAGTAACTGTAGCAGACGCTGCAACGCGCCCTGATTCTGATGAAGCACTTCAACGGCATGGCGGCCGTAGTAGAGCCGGTAGTCTTCATCCGTCAGCAGCGTACCAATCTCTTTATCCAGCGAAGCGGCATCGGTGACGGTAATCAGGCCATCGGCCTGCTGTAATTTGGCGCAGATATCTTTAAAGTTGAAGATATGCGGCCCCATTAAGACCGGAATGGCATGTGCTGCCGCCTCCAGAGGGTTATGTCCGCCTCGTTCAACCAGGCTGCCACCCACGAAGGCCAAATCGGCAATGCCGTAAAGCAGCATCAGTTCGCCCATGGTATCGCCAATCACCACCTGCGTGTCGCCTGACGGGATTTCACCGCTGCTGCGCAGGGTGTAGCTGAAGCCGGCTTTCTGCGTCATTTCACGGGCGGTAGCAAAGCGTTCCGGGTGACGCGGCACCAGAATGAGCAGCAGCGTCGGGAAACGTTCCAGCAGCTTACGGTGCGCTTCCAGAATCACGCTCTCTTCACCTTCATGAGTACTGGTTGCAATCCAGACCTGGCGGCGTGGCGCCCACTGGCGGCGCAGCGTAATGGCGCGAGCGGCCAGCTCAGGCGTTACCGAAATATCAAATTTCAGGCTGCCGGTCACGGTCAGTTGAGATCGCTTCAGGCCAAGCGTGATAAAACGTTCACCATCTTCGGCATTTTGCGCTGCGATCAGCGTAATTTGTTGCAGCAGGCGGCGCATAAATTTGCCGAGCTTGCCGTAACCTTTCGCGGATCGTTCCGACAGACGGGCATTGGCAATGACCAGAGGGATGTTGCGAGCGTGCAGCTGGGCGATCATATTCGGCCACAGCTCGGTTTCCATGATGATAACCAGCCGCGGATTCACGTTGTTGAGAAAGCGATTCATGGAGCCTGGTAAATCGTAAGGCAGATAAACGTGGTCAACGTCTTTGCCGAAAGCTGAGGCGGCCCGTTCAGATCCTGTCGGCGTCATCGTGGTTACGGTGATGGGCATCGAGGGATAGCGATGACGTAGCGCCCGCACCAACGGCACGGCCGCCAGCGTTTCTCCTACCGAAACGGAATGCAGCAGAATACCGTCCGGCTTAACTTTGCCTTTACAAAAACCGTAGCGCTCCGCCCACCGCTTACGGTAGGCAGGGGCTTTTCTGCCTCGCAGCCAGAGCCGAAGCCAGATGAGAGGCTGAATAAGGTACAGCAGGGCGGTATAAATTGTTGTCATCACAGTGTTTACGAAGTACGGAGAAACTCGCGCCAGAAAATGCTGGAAAAGAGAAATATTACCGCATGTTAGCAGATAAGTCGTTGCCGCTCACACCTTCTTCTCAGGGCTGCTGCAACACGTGTTGATACAGCGCATGGAGTTGGTCTGCCAGCCGCTGTGGCGAACAGGGTAGCACGCGTTGACGCGCTGCATCGCCCATTCGCGCATCCACAGTTCTCAACGGGATGGCTTGTGCTGCTGCCGTAAGGGCGGCGACATCAAGCGCATCGCAAACGAATCCCTGTTCACCTTCCACGATAAACTCGGCACCACCGCAGGTAAAACTGGTAATGACTGGCAACCCGCAGGCCATCGCTTCCAGAATGACATTAGGAAAAGGATCGTAAAGCGTCGGCAGCATCAGGCCGTCAGCCGCATGATAATAAGGAATGACGTTATGCTGTACGCCCACAAAATGAACCCGCGTTTCACAGCCCAGGCTGCGTGCCAGGCTGACATAGCGTGACTGCTGTTTATCCTGCCCAACGACGATTAGATGGGCATCGGTCGCGGCCAGCGCGGTAATACTGGCGTGCAAGCCTTTGCGCTCAAAGCCCGAGCCAACATAGATAAAAACCTTGGCCTCAGCAGGAAGGTTCAGCTGCGCGCGTGATTTCTGGCGCTCGGCAGGTGTGGCTGGCTCAAACCGCTGGCAATCGATAGCGTTATAGATGACCGCAAATTTCTCTTCCGGCACCTGAAAACAGCGGATGATGTCGTTTTTGACCATCACAGAGTTGCAGATAATTTTCTTGAGCGACGGCGAACGGAACATCTCCTCTTCTGCCGCCATAACATAGCGGTGATAGGCGCTCAGGCCGGCCAGCATACGTTGCAGCGGCGAAACGATACGTGCCCGTTGCTCAAGCCATACGCGATGCACGCCGTCGCCCGCACGGAAAATATCACAGCCTGCAATGCGTTCATGGCTTTGCACTATATCGAATTCCTCCCGTTGCCAGCAGGCACGGGCCGCTTGTGCAAAGCCACGTTCGCGTGAGATTCGGCCCCACTTTTTCGGGTTGCAGATATGCAGGTGCCAGTCTGGCTTAGGTTCGCCCTGCCAGCTGCGCGTGATAATATTCAGTTCGAGACTGCCATCTTCCAGCGCTTCCAGCGCACGGGAAATAAAGCGCTCTGCGCCGCCATCTGGACGATATTTCTGCCGTACTATTGCCAGTCGAACTTTACTCATCCAGAGATTTCCTTGCGGCTTTGATCACCTCTTCCAGCGGGATTGCCGAGAGATAACGGGTTTCAGTTTTTGTATCAATACTGTCCGGTGCGGGAAGCGGAGCATAGTCGCCAGCCCAAATCACCTGGTTATTCTCCCCCCACGGACGCCACTGCTTCAGCTTCGTTGGCCCGAACAGGGCGATGCAGTGAGTATCCAGCGCGGCGGCCATATGCATTGGCGCTGAATCTACGCCGATAAACAAGCGTGCGTGATCGATCAGGGCAGCCAGCTGCGGCAGCGTTAGCTTGCCCGCCAACGAGATAACCCGCTGTTCCGGGCAAAGAGAGCGGATATGGTCAATCATCGCCAGCTCTTTTTTGTCGGGTGCGGCAGTCAGGACGATATCCCTCTGATCCGATGCCAGCGCAGTAATCAGCCCGGCAACCTTCTCATCTTCCCAGCATTTAAATATCCAGCGTGAGGTCGGTTGAATCACAATATAGGGTCTGGGCGAAGGCTGACGCTGGGCCAGTGCGGCCTGAGTATGTTCCCAGTCGGCGGCGCTGTAATGCATAGCCGCTGGAAATCCGCTAAAAGGGATATTTAGCGGCTGGAGCGCGGAAAGATTTTGCTCAACGGTATGCAGCTGGGCGTGATTTTCTGTCGACACCCGATGCGTGTGGGCATATTCCCACAGCTTATTGCGCCGTTTATGGTAATCGAATCCGATACGGACTTTCGCACCCGAGAGACCGGTAATGATTGCGCTACGCCACTGATCGGCAAGATTAATCACCAAATCATAGTGCTGCCGGCGAATGGCCCGCACTAACGCGACCTCATGCCGAATGTGCTGCCAGCTTCCCTCTTTTTTCCAGTTACGATCGATAAAATGAATGTGACGGATTGACGGATGGGCTTGCAGCATCGGGCGCGTCTCTTTATAGAGCAGCACGTCGATATTCGCCTGCGGATACTGCTGGCGAAGCGCCTCAATGACCGGGGTGGTAAGCAGCATGTCACCATGATGGCGTAGCTTAATCAGCAAGATATTCAGCGGCGTAAACGAGATCATCGATTGAGGAGTAGCCATACTCATTGCATCTCAAAGTGAAGTGGACCGATTGTAAGGGAAACCCCTGGCAGGGAAAAGCCGCAGCACTGCAACATTACTGCTTACGCCAGCGATAAATGCGGCTCAGCCAGAGCAGCAGTTGGTACCACTGACGAAGGCCGCGAGCATTGCGCAACATTCGGCCTGGCGTTTTGCTGGCAATCAGATCGGCGATCATTGCCTGTCGCGCTGCTTCATCCGGCTCACGACGAATGGAGTGGCAGACCGTTAACGCTTCTTTCGTGACCTGACGATACAGCGCGGAGCCGATTTTTACTTTGTGCCGATAACGCTGGTTAATTTCATCCAGCATGCGGGCTATTTTCAGGTAGTGGCGCTGATAGGCAACGTTTGCCTGGCCCGTGCGCTTTTGATTACTGATTGACTGGTCGTGAACGTAATAGCAATACATCACCTCGTCGGTATAGCGTACACGCTGGGCGTTTAACATCAGTTCCGTTGTCCAGGGAATGTCCTGATGATGCAGACCAGGTTCAAACAGCAGGTTCAGCTCGGCGATCAGCGATCGGCGATAAATGCCCAGCCAGACCACGTGAAGATAGCGATTGGTGGCCAGCGCTTTGCTCAGCCACTCTGCACCGCTAAGCACTGAAGTCGACTGCAGGCGGTCGGTTGGAATAAGCGTTTTGGCCTTGCCAGATCCCCAAAAAACGCGCTCAGCATTACACTGTGCGACATCAAGATCGTCTTTTTCCGCCATCGCGATAAGCGTGCTGTACATCTCCGGGTTAAGCGTATCGTCCGCATCCGGAAAGGTCACGTACTTGCCACGCGCAACCGCCAGGCCAGCGTTACGTGCACGGGATACGCCGCCGTTCTGCTGATCGATGACCTGCACGTGCTCATATTGATCGGCATAGCGGTGAGCCATCAGCGCCGATTCATCGGTAGAACCGTCGTTAACGATAATAATCTCAATTGACTGGAGCGTTTGCGCCAGTGCTGACTCAATGAATGCCTTGAAACTCTTCCCGGCGTTATACATTGGAACAATGATGCTCAGCTGAGGCGCTGAGGTTTTATCATGCGGCTTCATACTCAGGATAGGGTCTTCTTCTCAGCAAACTGCGGCGTACGCGCGCAAATAAAATCGTAAATATCATCCAGCTTACGCTGATCAAGCTCAAAAAGTTGTTCAACAGGATGGTTGAATTTATACAGGGCATGGAACACAAAAGACGAGGGTGCAATATGGTTAGGGCCGATCAGCAAGACATCGCCTAAAGGACGCTGTTCTTCCACGCAACAAGGGCCATAAATCAGGATCACCGGCACATTTTGTGAATCCGCGATGTACACATTGCCGGAGTCGGACGCCACGTAAAAATCCATCTGGCTGAGAGCATAAGGCAGTCCTTCCAGCGAGACTTTACCAATCAGGTTAACGATATTATCACGCTCACCAACGACTTTATTGAGCTCATTCAGGCGGGTAAGTTCATTCGGCGCACCAAAAACATAAAACAGACAGGGCAGCGTGCTCAGGCGATCGAAAAACTTCTTCCAAATTTCCGGCGGGATGGTTTTCGCCTGATTGCCAGCGGAGATGCTCAGGCCGATTTTAATTTTATCGGTGCGGAAAACCTCTGGCGGCGTATCGTCCGGCTTGAACAGTGGCAGCGTGGCATGTTTAGGGTAGCTCTCTTTAGTAAGGGAACGATCTGCCAGCTTGAGATAGTTTTCCAGCGTCAGTGAGGTTTTTTCATGCTCTACCGTACCGCTCGCGGTGAGATAGAAAATGCCCTGATACCATTTTCTGCGATACATCGACAGGAACTGTTTGTTGTCGGCATTGCAGCAGGCTGCATAAAACAGGTTGATATTATTGGGGTGCAGAAGGTAGACGTTTTCATAACGGTTCATCAGTTTGAACGCCAGTTTCAGCTTGCTGAACGTGCTGGTTTTGAAATCTTCTACATAGAAAATTTCGTCCAGAGTCGCATCATGCTGCGCCAGCGGCGCAACGGTACGACTAAGGAGCGCGTCGCTGCGCTCAAGATGACTAAGTAACGGCGTGATGTTGATAAAATCACCGATCTTAGCCGTCTGAATAACCAGATTGCGTTTTGGCTTTTTATGACCCAGTTTCAGCAGCAGTTTTACAGGCAGCAGAAGTAAAAATAACAGCACGTAATTCAAGCTCTTTTCTCCCTGAGCAAAGACGTCGGTATACCAGTTGGCACTACGGGCAAGGCTGGATGCTGCACCGTGCTTTGATATCCGTTCTGGGTTATGAGCGTTATCATGGGCTGAAACCTTAAATAGTAAAAACACACTTACCTGAATCTGAATCGGGCAATTTTTGAAAGGCGCTAGTTTATCCTGAACTTACGCAGTGATATGCCTGTGCAGTGCCTTAATGCGCGCTGAGTTCCAAATATTTTTGGCATATGGTTTCTACGCTATAGGCTTCCAGCTGAAGTTGTGAAACATCAGGCGGGTTCAGATAAATTTCCCGTATCGTTGCGGCGAGCGACTCATCATTTAACGCTGCCAGCCCCCGAGCCAGATCGCCCGTTAGAATTGAAACGGGTCCGCCAGGGCAGCTTGTGCTGACTACCGGCGTCTGGCAAATCAATGCTTCAACAATGACGTTACCAAATCCTTCGCTGTCAGAGCTCACCACCAGCAGCTTTGCATGGCGTATCCACGGATAAGGATTACTGATAAATCCTTTAAAAATAACCCGTTCTTCAATTCCCAGCTCGACGGCCAGCTGCCTGACCGCCGCCGTGGCTTCGCTGCTACCCTGACCAATAAGTACCAGCGGCGCACTCACCCCGGATTTTGCATAGGCACGTAACAAACGGTCATGCCGTTTGGTTTTGTGAAAGCGCCCAACGTGGATCAGGTAATCCTCACCTGCCATCTTGCAAGGTTCGAGTGACTGCTGGTGGATAGCGTCAAAGTCAAAGGGATTAAAAACAATCCGCTCCTGCTTTGGCTGCACATTAAAAGCCCGTTTCAAATCATCAACCACGTACTGGGACACACCCAGGACGTTTCGGTTCTGATAAACGCGGTGTGTTTTGACTTTTTTTTGCCACAAAGAGAAACCCTTGCGATGGGCAAGGTAGGAGGCTGAAAAAACGCCATGCAAACAAAACCAGGTTTTATCCGGCTGTAAACAGCGGCAGCGGCTGACAATGCGATCGGTCTTATGCAGATGAGAAACGATTAAATCAAAAGGATCATCCTGCGACTCTGCTTTAACTATGGCTTTATCAAGTTGAGCGGCACGTCGCCGCAGTTCGGTTAGCTTTCTCCAGGGAGATTTGCACTGGTCTTGAATCACCTGATAATCAATCCCTTCGGGGATCGTGTAATCACATATGGCCCGAAGGGAAAACAGCGATACGCGGTGGCCGCGCTCAATTAACCCGCGCGACAGCGTCAGCACGACTTTTTCTGCGCCACCACCGGGTAGACCATCAATGATCATCAATATGCGCCTGGACAATTTTTCACCCTTAAGCAAAGAACAATTATGTGGCGAGAGTCCGTTCCTCGCTTGCATTCACATAAGTAGAAAACCTTTTTTTATCTTTTCAGGCAGTTCCTTTGCCGAACCCAATTCGTTCTGTTTTGCTTCGCGGCCTAATCTACAAGGATTTACCCTCTTCCTCTAATGAGGGTATCTTAGAAAAATAAAAAAGATAGCGCTACAGCGAATCGGTAACGTGTCGTCTTAACCGGCAAATCTCTTTGCGTCAGTCGGAGCGGCTGCGTAACATACCGACAGGAATAATACGGAGCCTGAAACTGGCATGAAAAAACCGGCATTTTTGATCACCATAGATACCGAAGGTGACAATCTCTGGCGTAATCGCACGGGCATTGTAACCACTCAGAACGCAGCTTATCTCTCTCGCTTCCAGCAACTGTGCGAAAAATACGCCTTTAAACCCACCTGGCTGACCAACTATGAGATGGCAATTGATCCGGTTTATATCGATTTCGCCAGCGACGTTATTGCTCGCGGGCAAGGTGAAGTTGGCATGCATCTGCATGCCTGGAACAGCCCGCCCGCGTATCAACTCACCGATAATGACTGGCAGCATCAGCCATATCTGATCGAATACCCACGTGAAGAGATTCGCAAAAAAGTTATATTCATGACTGAACTGCTGGAAAAAACGTTTGGGGTAAAAATGCTCAGTCACCGGGCTGGTCGCTGGGCGTTTAACGAATATTACGCTCAGCTACTGATTGAGTTTGGCTATCAGGTGGATTGCTCCGTCACGCCTAAGGTGAACTGGGCGTTTTCATCTGGCGCGCCTCAGGGGAACGGCGGAACGAACTATACTCACTTCCCGTCTGGAGCCTATTACCTTGATGCGGAAAATATTGCGCGGCCAGGCTCATCGCCACTGCTGGAAGTACCAATGAGCATCCAGTACAAGCATTCAGGCCTGATGAACAGCCTTAAGCAGGGCTACGATCGCCTGCGAGGGAAACAGCGTAGCCCTTCCGTACACTGGCTGCGGCCTGTTGGCGGTAATGTTGAGCAGATGATTGCCGTGGCGGAAAAAACCCTGGCCGGGGGGGCGGATTATGTCGAATTCATGCTGCATTCCAGCGAGTTTATGCCCGACGGTAGTCCGACGTTCAAGAATGAAGCGGATATCGATCGCCTTTACAGCGATTTGGAACAGCTGTTCAGCTGGCTGCAAGGCAGAACGCAGGGCATGACGTTAGCGGAGTATGCGGCTGAAAAACATCACAGCAGTGCCGCATCGGTAAGCTGACCATCGCTTTTACAGCATGTTTTGGGTTGCGAAAACCCAAGCCAGAACCGCTTATCCGGGTTTCGGGCGGGGTGGTTACAAGCCCCGCTTACGCACCTTCAGCATCTTTCTTTTATAGCTCGTCCTGATTTTTCCGTTCAGTAAGAATCGCATCAGGCTAACGCGTGCGATCCGTTCCCCAATCCGCCTGCCCTGTGGCGTTCCCTGAAGCATCTCGTGGTAACGATTAGCGATATCTAACCAATGGCAGGTAATCAGATGTTCATACTGCGCGGGCAAGACATCATCCATATGCGCGGTGGCGTCGATCAGACAGGTAATTTTACGCTCGTCGATAGCGGAGGACAGGCTTTGCTGATGTTTACGATAGAGATAAAAACCGGCGCGGGTAAACAGCGTTTTTTTACTTTTGGTCAGTAATAGCGGAAACAGCCAGGTGTCTTCATAACAGATAAAGTCCGGAAAGGCATGTTGCTGCAACAGCTGACGCGCAAAAAACTGCCCAATGAAATGGGCCTGGTAGTCTTTATGGATCAGAAAACGCTCGATAGCCTGATGCTGCGTCAGATCCTCATACCCGGAAACCTGCCATTTCAAATCGGCATCGGGGTCACGAACTTCAATGATATGACTCAGAAAAATATCCGGCGCGGTTTCCTGAACCGTAGCGAGCTGGGTTTCCAGTGCGCCAGCAAGCAGCACGTCGTCGCTATCGACCATCAGAATATAATCACCCGATGCCAGCTGTACGGCGTGATTACGCACTTTACCGACATTACGAAAATCGGTGCGGCTGCTTTTGAGCTGGGGCAGACGTCTGGCGTAATCATCAACGATCGCCTGGGTGTTATCCGTTGAGGCATCATTGACGACGATAATTTCGGTGGTTGCCAGTGCATTGCCCAGTGACGAGACGATGCTGTCGAGCGTGGCGGCCAGATAATTACCGCAGTTGTGTGCGGCAATCAGGATGCTTAGCTGAACGTTATTCATTGGTGCCCGGCGGAATGAGAAGCGCATTAAGCTGGGTTGCTACGCTCTCCGGGGAGATATCAGCCATGTTATTACCCTGGGCCGGACGCAGTACAAACTGGTTTTTACCATAGCCGCCAATCAAACCCGGATCGGTTGGACCATAAAGCGTGATATTAGGTCGGTCCAGCGCGGCCGTTAAATGGCTAAGGCCGGTATCAACTGAGACGACCGCTTTGGCACCCGCCAGCGTACGGGCCACCTGCTCCAGAGTCAGCTTAGGCAGCACTTCAACGTGCTCAAAGCCTTCTGCCAGGCGTTTTGCCCGCTGATGTTCATGTTCGGCCCCCCACGGCAGTTTGATTTTCATGCCGCTGCCGAGCCGCTCAATCAGCTGCCGCCAGTTTTCTTCAGGCCAGTGTTTTTCATCACGCGTGGTGGCGTGCAGGAAAACCAGATATTGTCCTGCATCGACGGGCGGCTCTGCCAGAAAATGCCCGGCAATCGCATAGTCGCCGGTACTCTCCGGCAGCGCGTAGCCCAAACTTTTCGCGAAGAGTTCGCGTGTACGCTGCACGGCATGCTGCTGCCGGTTGATCTCATGACGCTTGTCATACCACCAGCTGGCAAAAGGCTCGCGCGCGCTACGACTGTCCTGCCCATGTTTAACGCCTTTGGCAATACGCGTCACCAGCGCAGCGCTTTTGATCAGACCCTGAGCATCGATCACCAGATCATACTGACGTGACTGCACTTCACGCTTAAACAGGAAACGTTCTTCACGAACTTCACTGCCAAACCAGTGCTTGCGCCAGCGACGAATCGCAACGGGAATGACGCGATCGACGGCCGGATGCCAGCCCGGAATTTGTGCAAAACCTTCTTCCACCACCCAGTCAAAACGGATACCTGGAATGGCCTGCATGGCGTCGGTCAGCGCAGGCAGCGTGTGTAACACATCTCCCATTGAGGAAGTTTTCACAATCAGGACGTGCATGTATTCTCCTGGCTTTTATCCAGCAACGTAGCCAGTTCGGCGATGACCCGCTCGGGTTGAATATCAATCAGGCTTTGATGATAGCCCTCGGCAGCATCCCCTTTACGCACCTTGTGATAACCGGTAATCAGCCGGATAACGCGGGCCTTATCTGACAGCGGTGGCGTGAAGTCAGGGCTGCTTGGACCATATAATGCAACCAACGGGCGATCCAGCGCGGCAGCAATATGCATTAACCCGGAATCATTACTGACCACGGCGCGGCAATGTGCCAGCAAAATGACCGCCTGCTCAAGCTGGGTTTCCCCCGCCAGATTGTGGCAGTGCTGGCGGGAATCTGCCTGCAAGCTCTGCATGATTTGCTCGCCGGTCTCTTTATCTTTCGCCGAGCCAAACAGCGCAATCTGGTAGCCGTCATCAATCAGCTTTTGCGCCAGCGCGGCATAGTGATAATGCGGCCAGCGCTTAGCCGGGCCAAATTCTGCGCCGGGGCAGAAGCCAATAACTGGCCGTGCCGCAGAAAGCCCAAATTGTGCAGCAGTAGCCTGTTTCTCTGGCTCGTGAACGGAGAGAGCAGGCCACAAGAGCGGCTGGGGAAGATCGGCTGCGCTACGAATACGCGCTTTATCGTAGGCCAGCGCCACATAGCGTTGAACCATCAGTGGGAAGGCGGTTTTATCCAGTACCCGAACATCGTTCAGCAAGCCGTAACGCATCTCGCCACGCCAGCCTGTGCGGGTTTTGATATCGGCGAAAAAGGGTACCAGGGCCGATTTAAACGAGTTTGGCAGGACATACGCCCGGTCATAACCTTTATCACGCAGGGCTTTACCCAGACGTCGACGTTCGCCAAGCTCCAGCGCGCCATGACCTAACGGCATCGCCAGCGCTTCATTGACTTCAGGCATACGCGACAGTAATGGACGGCACCAGGCGGGCGCCATCACATCGATCACGGCATCAGGATTCTCTGCCTTCAGCGTGCGATAGAGACTTTGCGACATCATCATATCGCCGACCCAGGAAGGACCGATAACCAGAATTTTCATTGCCGGATCCGTCCCGTTATGCGTTGCGGTTCAGCCAGGCCATATAGTCAGCCACGCCTTCTGCAACGGTTTTGAAAGGCTTGTCGTAGCCAGCTGCACGCAGTTTGGTTTGGTCCGCCAGCGTATAAGCCTGATAACGGCCCTTCAGTTTTTCCGGGAAAGGAATGTATTCAATTTCGCCTTTCTGATGGAAATTCAGCGCGGCATCAGCCACTTCCTGGAAAGATTCGGCGCGGCCTGTACCGCAGTTGAAAATACCGGATACGGCGTTTTCCCAGAACCACAGATTAACGGCAGCCACATCTTCCACGTAGATGAAGTCGCGTTTAAACGTGTCGCTACCTTCGAACAGCTTAGGGTTTTCACCGTTGTTCAGCTGGGTGTTCAGATGGAAAGCGACGCTGGCCATGCTGCCTTTATGACCTTCACGCGGGCCGTAAACGTTGAAGTAACGGAAACCGCATACCTGAGAGGTCGCTTCTGGCAGGATCTCACGGACGTAATGGTCAAACAGCATTTTCGAATAGCCATAAACGTTCAGCGGCTCTTCATACTGGCGCTCTTCAATAAAGTTATCATTACGGCCGCCGTAGGTGGCTGCGGAAGAGGCATACAGGAACGGGATCTGGCGCTCAAGGCAGTAATGCAGCAGCTCTTTTGAGTACTGATAATTGTTATCCATCATGTACTTGCCGTCCCACTCGGTGGTGGATGAGCAGGCACCTTCATGGAAAACCGCTTCCACGTCGCCAAAATCTTCATCGGCAAGAATAGCGATCAGGAAATCTTCTTTGTCCATGTAGTCGGCAATGTTCAAATCCACCAGGTTGGCGAACTTAGTGCCGTCTTTCAGGTTGTCGACCACCAGAATATCGGTGTGGCCTTTATCATTCAGCGCTTTGATAATGTTGCTACCGATAAATCCTGCGCCGCCAGTAACGATAATCATGAGTTTTAACCTTTAAAGAGTGTGGGTGAAACGGAGGGTTTCACGCGCTAATGCCTGTTATCATAACATCTCATTACGCCTCAGGCAGCCGGATGACTCCGTAAGCATTGGTAAATACGGTGCTGCCTGAATGTGACGGGCTGTCAGATTATTTTAACTTTTCCGCATCGGTCAGATAACGTACTTTGCGCGTATAGTCCTGGCCTTTAAAAGAGAGCTCGCTGCGGGATGACTGCAAATACTTCTGCCATTCGGCCAACGGGAAACCACCGTGTGCGCCCACCACTTCCTCAGGTATTACTGCCGTCGTACCGCCAATTTTTTTCGAAACTGGCCAGTTCATCCAGTCACCCAGATTCACCGTTTTTAAGTCCAGCAAATCGAGCAGTGCAGCCAGTGGCAGCTGATCTGTGGGGGGCTGAGAGTCGTCCATCAGCTCCCAGGTATCCTGGAATAGCGTTAGCCAAAGCGGACAAATACGTTTCCAGGTTTGCCGTGTAGCGGCCAGAAAAGCGCCATTAACATGGTCGACCATAAACGGGCGAATGCTGTTGCGGTAATAGGCGGGGCGATTTTTCTCAGGCGCATTCATCAGCTTGGCAATCATTCTCCCCTGACGAAAGCTGGAATAGAGATGGCTTTCGAGCATATTAATGACCGGCATTTGCAGCAGATTAAGATCGGAATCGATCATCAAAACCCCTTCGGTACGAGCTTGCAAAGGTGCTTGTAGCTTGATCAGCCGGCTGCGATAAATCTGCTTATAGCGATAGCTTTCTTCCCGCAAAGGCACGTCCAGCGTAACGACCCGCGTTTTGTCCGGCAATTCGCCAAACTGTTCTGCGGATTGGTCGCTCACAATGACGATTTCTTCGGCCGCAGGCGCAAAGCGGGAAGCAAACAGCGCGCTTAACTTCGCTTCTTCGACAAAGTCTGCGCCCGTGCAGGGGATCACAATTGAAGTGACCGGCACCTGTCCCTGTACCTCTTTTTGCTGATAAGCGAGATTATGACGGGCACGAATATGACGGAACTGAGGATTCAAAAATTCAAACATGCGAAGAGCTTCCATTAGGCGCATTTTTCAAAATGGTTTCCACGCCAGCCACATAATGTTCAATGGCATAGTGTTCTCTGACGTGAGTATTGGCCTGCTGGAGTAGCAGGTTACGCTTTTGGGCATCAAGCCACAGCGTTTTCATTTGTTCAAACAGATCCTGCACATCGCCATAGTCAAACAACAGGCCTGTTTTATCATGTTCGATGAGTTCAGCTGTGCCGGTCACGCGTGAGCCAATGACGGCGGTTTTCAGCAGCATTGCCTCAAGAACGACCCGAGGCAGGCCTTCACTTTTCGAAGCCAGAATAAAGACATCGAAAGCCGCAAGATATTCCATTGCGTTGCTGCAAAATCCGGTAAATATTACGCGATCCTGCAAGCCCGCCTGTTGCGCCTGACGTTGCAGAGCATCGTGTTCCGGGCCTTCGCCAAGGATAACCATGCGCCAGTTGGCATCGGGAAAAGCGGCGACGAATTTAGCCAGCGCCTGAAGAATATGGTGGTTTGATTTTCTGGCAATGAGTGAGCCAATGCTGCCGAACACAAAGGTGTCATCGTTTACGTCCAGCAGCTGGCGGCGCATGGCCTCACGTTCCGGTAGCGGCTGCCAGATATCGATCGCATTAAAGACGGTGAAGCATTTTTTTGCCTCGACGCCATGCTGTAGCAATACGTCACGGACGCCGTTGGAAACGGCAATCACCGCGTCAGCACGCTGATTGACCATATTTACCAGCGCCTGATTCAGTACCGGTTCGATACGGCAGTGCTGAACGACGGCGACAGGCAGATCGGCGGCGGCCAGATAGCCTTCAGCATTCGATCCCGGCTGGTTATTCATGTAAAGCATATCGCTTTGTTGCTGAACGAGAAGCTGGCGAATTTTCTGGGCGTTAGGACGGATTCGCCACAGCGTGTCGATGTAGCGTGTGGCTTTCAACCGTAAAGGCCGATGAAAAAACACCAGCGAACGCAGTAGCTCTTTAGCTATTTTTGCCCATCGCGGCTGTTTACGTTGAGCAATAAACGTAACCGGGATGCCCAGCGAGGCCAGCACCTGAGCAATAGAGTCGCCTTTACCTCGCGTATAGTTTTGATAGAAGCAACAGCCGATCTCAAACTGGTTGCGATCGATGCGTTTCAACAACTCCAGCATGCTGTTCGTGCCGCCGCCCCATTCATTACCGGTATCCAGTAACAGGATTTTCTTTCGCTGTTGCTCCATGGCGAGCTTACCCTTCCGTTCAGTCTGCGCCAGTCGCACAGGGCGCAGGACGCAGCAGAAAATTAATTATTTCCCCAGATCGAGCGTCAATCCGGAAAAATAAGTATTGATGTAGCGTACGCCAGCACTGTCGGTGACGCTTTCGGTCATGACGGCCACTGCACGGCTGGCTGGAACGGGCACCACTTTTACCGGACAGGTCGTCACACCGTGGAACGGGTTACGCGCGGGCTGGCGCTCAGACGGCAGCGGCTTGCGGTTAATATTTTGCGGCTCGTTCAGCAGCTGGCTCGGCCGTACAAGAGTAATATCAGCAGGCAGCGTGGGCAGCATTTCCTTTAGAACTTTTACCGTAGTCGGGTGCGGATGACCAATAGCGATGGCTGAACCATCACGCTGCGCCAGATGCACCGCGCGCATAAATTGTTTACGAATATCCGCTTCGTTTTGCGTATCGTCCAGGAATACCCGACGTTTAATGACTTTTACACGGGTGCCCACTGCGGCGCGAGTGGACTGACTGTTGCCGATAGTCATGCTGTCGAGAAAGTAAAAGTTATAGTTGTTCAGCACCTGCATAACTTTCTGCATGCCCGGCAAACTGGAGGTCATCGCGCTGCCCATATGATTATTCAGCCCGACAGCGAAAGGCACGTTGGCTATGGCTTCGCGGATGATCCTCTCAATTTCGCCACTGGACATATCGGGCCGCAGGGTATTTTTCTCAAGTGGCTGCTTGCTGAGCGGCGCCATTGGCAGATGGATCAACACTTCATGGCCGCGCTGATGGGCTTTGACGGCCATTTCATGTGCATGGGTCGCATCAGGCAACACCGCAACAGAAATGGCGGCAGGCATTTGCAGCACCTGATTTTCCTGCTGAGGACGATAACCAAAGTCGTCAATAACAATCGACAGTTTTCCAGCATGAGCCGAGCAGGCCATCAGCAGACCTGCCAGCACGCCGCTAAGTTTATGCAGTGATGACAAAAGCTATTTCCCTAACCATGGAAGTGGATTAACCGCCTGTCCCTGACGACGGATTTCAAAATAGAGTGACGGCGTACCGCGACCTCCGCTGGTGCCAACCAGCGCGACAGGTTGTCCTGCCTTCACCTGAGTGCCGACAGTGACTAATGCGCTCTGGTTATAACCATACAGGCTCATATCACCTTTACCGTGTTCCACGACCACAACCAGCCCGTAGCCTTGCAGCCAGTCGGCCATCAGAACACGACCATCGGCAATGGCTTTAACTTCTCTGCCTTCCGGTGCATCAATAACCAGACCTTTCCAGCGCAGTTCGCCCTGGAGCTGTTCGCCAAACCGGTGCTCAATACTGCCGCGGACTGGCCATAACAGCTGGCCGCCAGGACGGCCCAAACCGCCAGTACGGGCCATTAGCGAGCGCTCACCTTCGGTTGGTTTGTAGGTTGAACCTTTACTCTTCGCCTGGGCTTCACGTTCGCGAACGCGTTGCGCCTCGCGAGCTTCCTTTTCTGCCCGGGCGCGCGCTTCCCGCTCGGCTTTGGCGATTTTATCGCGCAGGCGACTTTCGTTCTGACGCATCTCAACCAGCTGCGCCTGATCTTTTTCCAGCGACGATTCCAGCGTGGTTAATGTTTGCTTACGCGCTACGCGCGCGCCTTCCAGTTTCTGCTGCTGTGCTTCCTGCTGAGCTAACAGGTTTTTTTGTTTAGCCTGTTTATCAACAAGGGCCGCTTTCTGGTCGGCCAGATCGCTGCGGGTTTGTTTCAGATCGTCAATCGACTTCTGACGCGCGTCATTAAGATAGCCGAAATAAGCCAGCATACGTTCGCTACGCAAACTCTCTTCATTGCTCAGCAGCAGCTGTAGGCCATTATGCTGACCTTGACGAAAAGCGGCATCAAGCTGTTCAGCCAGTAGCTTTTCCTGACGAGCCTGCTGGCTTTGCAATTTGCCGATTGAGGCCGTCAGCGAGGCGATATCCTGATTGGTTGCGGTGAGGGTAAGTTGAGTGTCACGCAATTGCCGACTGGCCTGAGCGATGATTTTTTCCTGACTTTGCAGCTGATCCAGCAGTTTTCCACGCTGTTGCTTTTGCTGCAGGACGCTTTTTTCCTTGGCGGCGATATCCTGCTGAAGGCTGGAGAGCACGGATTTATTATCGTCAGCCGCCTGGCTGTGAAAAGGCAGCAGCAAAAGACCCGCATACAGCACGCTGGCGGGCAGGGTGAAAATGCCAGATCGTAACGTTACGCCTGCGGCCAATCCGTTACCTCGGGTTCGTTGAAATGAAACTGTCGCTTTTTCCCTCATAGGAGGAGGATTATTCCACGATGAACAGCGGCTTACCAGTATCCATAGCGGGTTTTGCGTTTCCATCGGTGACAAACCGGGGATGATAAGAGGTCGACAACCTGAACCCAGGCCTGTAGCGCAGTGATAATTTGAACAACAAATAACCGCTCAAGATTGACGCTATCCTGACCCTGGTGAACGATTTGCACTTAAGGCAATTTTTTTTGAGAATCTTCCCCAGAAAACGCAACTCTGGCCGCAACACGACTGTACATGACAGTCCTGGCAGGTATACTCAGAAGCCTTGTTTTCGCTTATTAACCCTTTCGGGAGTTGTTACCCCTCATGCAAGATATTATGCAGTTCGCAGGCAGCCATACCATCCTTAGTCTGGCGTGGGTTGTCCTGCTGGTTTTGGTGATCGTGACCACCGTTAAGGGCATGTTCTCCAAAGTAAAAACGATTAGCCGTTCTGAGGCGACGCGTTTAATTAATAAAGAAGAAGCCGTGGTAGTCGACGTGCGTGGACGTGATGACTTCCGTAAGGGCCATATTTCAAATGCGATCAACCTGCTGGCTGCCGACATCAAAAAAGGCAGCGTTAGCGAACTGGAAAAACATAAAGCTCAGCCGATCATCATTGTTGATGCTAACGGCACAGCAGCGGCAGACTCTGCTGCACAGCTGAATGCGGCTGGCTTTGAGCACGTTTTCATCCTGAAAGATGGCGTTTCTGGCTGGAGCGGTGAAAACCTTCCGCTGGTACGCGGCAAATAATCTCTGGAGATTAAGGTATGGCTAACGTTGAGATCTACACCAAAGCAACTTGTCCCTTCTGCCATCGCGCCAAGGCGCTGCTGAGTCAAAAGGGCGTGAACTATCAGGAAATCGCTATTGATGGTGATGCCGATAAACGCGAAGAGATGATCAAACGAAGCGGTCGTACCACCGTCCCGCAGATTTTTATCGATGCACAGCACGTTGGCGGCTGTGACGACCTGTATGCGCTCGACGGCCGTCAGGGCCTCGACCCGCTATTAAAATAAACCGGGCGAGTGGCGCAATAACGGATTATTAACCCATAGGATTACGTAACATGTCAGAACAAAACAATACCGAGATGTCTTTCCAGATCCAACGCATCTACACTAAAGATATCTCTTTTGAAGCGCCTAACGCGCCTCAGGTTTTCCAGAAAGAGTGGGAACCGGAAGTTAAGCTGGATCTGGATACCGCTTCCAGCCAGCTGGCAGATGACGTGTACGAAGTGGTTTTACGCGTCACCGTGACCGCAACGGTTGGTGAAGATACGGCATTCCTGTGTGAAGTTCAGCAGGCAGGTATCTTCTCTATCTCCGGTATCGACGGCAATCAGATGGCGCATTGCCTGGGTGCATACTGCCCTAACATTCTGTTCCCGTATGCGCGCGAATGCATCACCAGCCTGGTTTCCCGCGGTACTTTCCCGCAGCTTAACCTGGCACCGGTTAACTTTGACGCGCTGTTCATGAATTATTTACAGCAGTCAAACGAAGGCGCCGCACCTCAACAGGATGCATAATGCCTCACGCTAATGCTGCAATGAGCGTTATCGGTGCCGGATCTTACGGCACCGCTTTGGCTATCACGCTGGCCCGTAACGGCCACGACGTGGTGCTGTGGGGACATAACCCCCAACATCTGGCACAGCTTCAGGCTGACCGCTGCAACGCGGCTTTTCTGCCCGATGTTCCCTTTCCCGACTCGCTAAATTTAGAGCAGGATCTGGCAACGGCAATTGCTGCCAGCCGCGATCTGCTGGTGGTTGTTCCCAGCCATGTGTTTGGCGATGTATTAAAGCAAATCCAACCCTTCCTGCGCGCGGACTCGCGAATTGTCTGGGCGACAAAAGGCCTCGAAAAAGAGACGGGCCGTTTGTTGCAGGAGGTCGCGCGCGAAATCCTGGGCGATGACATACCGCTGGCAGCGATCTCCGGCCCGACATTTGCCAAAGAGCTGGCCGCAGGCTTGCCTACTGCGATTGCGCTGGCCGCGACAGATGCCGCGTTTGCAGACGACATACAAGAGTTACTGCACTGCGGTAAAAGTTTTCGGGTCTATAACAATCCCGATTTTATTGGCGTGCAGCTTGGTGGCGCGGTAAAAAACGTGATTGCGATTGGTGCCGGAATTTCAGATGGTATCGGTTTTGGCGCAAATGCCCGTACCGCATTGATTACCCGTGGTCTGGCAGAAATGAGCCGACTGGGAGCCGCTCTGGGTGCCGATCCTACAACCTTTATGGGCATGGCGGGGCTGGGCGACCTGGTGCTGACCTGTACTGATAACCAGTCGCGCAACCGTCGTTTCGGCATGATGCTGGGGCAGGGAATTGATGTGGAATCTGCGCAAAACAATATTGGTCAGGTTGTGGAAGGTTTCCGTAATACGAAAGAAGTGAAGGCACTGGCCGCGCGCTGCGGCGTTGAGATGCCTATCACCGAGCAAATTTACCAGGTGTTGTATTGCGAAAAAAACGCCCGGGAGGCAGCATTGAGCCTGCTCGGACGCACAAGGAAAGACGAAAACAGCAGCAGCTAAGTCAGGGAAGCATCGCGCCGTAGCATTCTGGCGTCCACAGGACGCTATATTTGATGGGGAGAGAGTAATGCCGTGTGTTGAGCCTGAATTGATCTGGGATTATATCAAAGAAGAAGCGCGAGCCCTGGCGGAGTGCGAGCCAATGTTGGCCAGTTTTTACCACGCCACGCTGTTAAAACATGACGATCTTGGCAGCGCACTCAGCTATATGCTGGCCAACAAGCTCGCTAATCCCATCATGCCTGCCATCGCCATACGTGAGATTGTTCAGGAAGCCTACAAGCAGGACTTCTCCATGATTGTTTCTGCTGCCTGCGATATTCAGGCTGTGCGCCAGCGTGACCCTGCTATCGACAAATACTCCACGCCTCTGCTGTACCTTAAAGGTTTCCATGCTTTGCAGGCTTATCGCATTGGTCACTGGCTCTGGAATGAGGGCCGTCGTGCGCTTGCCATCTACCTGCAGAATGAAATCTCCGTCTCCTTCGCGGTGGATATCCACCCGGCGGCAAAAATCGGCCGTGGCATTATGCTCGATCATGCGACCGGCATTGTGGTGGGAGAAACCGCCGTCATTGAAGACGACGTTTCTATTTTGCAATCCGTGACGCTGGGCGGTACCGGGAAAACCAGCGGCGATCGCCACCCTAAAATACGTGAAGGCGTAATGATTGGCGCAGGTGCTAAAATCCTTGGCAATATTGAGGTCGGACGCGGTGCAAAAATCGGTGCAGGATCTGTCGTGTTACAACCCGTGCCGCCGCATACAACTGCGGCTGGCGTGCCCGCGCGTATTGTGGGCAAACCCACCAGCGATAAGCCTTCCATGGAAATGGATCAGCATTTCAATGGTATGGTGCCGGGTTTCGAGTTCGGCGACGGCATCTGAGTTTTATTTAATCAGCGCGCCAGCATAATCCAGCTGGCGCCAGGCCTCATAAACCACCACTGAAACCGCATTCGACAGGTTCATACTGCGGCTGTCTGGCTGCATTGGAATGCGGATCTTCTGCTCTGCTGGCAGCGCATCTAAAATCGTTGCGGGCAGGCCTCTGGTCTCCGGACCAAACAGTAAATAATCTCCCGCCTGATAGCTTACTGCGCTGTGCGCAGGCGTTCCTTTAGTGGTTAATGCAAAGAGGTGCTGCGGATCTTCTGCGGCGAGAAAAGCGGCATAATCAGCATGACGTGCAATAGCGGTGAACTCGTGATAATCGAGGCCAGCACGGCGCAGTCGCTTATCATCCCAGGTAAAGCCCAGCGGCTCGATTAAGTGCAGGCGAAAGCCAGTATTAGCGCACAGGCGTATGATATTGCCTGTGTTAGGTGGAATTTCAGGTTCAAATAATACGATATTTAGCATCGACAGCGGCCCTCAGTCAGAAGGGCCGCAGCATAGCAAATTATCCGCAGCGGATCAGTTGTTGCTGGTATAGAGCGGCAACCAGAGCGTCAGCCGCAGGCCTCCGAGCGGGCTGTCATCTGCTTTTACCCAGCCGCGATGCTGTTGGATAGCGGTTTCCACAATTGCCAGCCCAAGCCCGGTGCCGCCAGATTCACGATCCCTCGCTTCATCGGTGCGATAAAACGGGCGGAAGATTTGCTCACGATCTTCGGCACTGACGCCAGGGCCATCATCATCAACATGAATGGTAATGCCTTGTTTATCGACGGAAAAGCTAACTGATATTTTCGAATTTGAATAGCGTAAGGCGTTGCGCACGATATTTTCCAGCGCGCTATCCAGGGCGCTCGGATTACCGTACAGCGGCCACGGCCCGGGCGGATAAGGGATTTCCAGCGTTTTTCCCATCTGCTCGGCTTCAAATTTGGCATCATCCAGGACACCAGACCAAAGATGATTCGCTTTCATCGCTTCGCTGACCAGTGCGTTTTTATGCTGGGTACGAGACAGGACTAACAAATCGTTGATCATGCCGTCCAGGCGCTGGGCTTCCATTTCAATACGCTGTAGCTCTTTGCCCTCGCCCTGACGTCGCCGCATTAACGCTGTCGCCAGCTGTAAGCGCGTCAACGGCGTACGCAGTTCGTGGGAAATATCAGAGAGCAGCCGCTGCTGCGCCGTCATCATTCTTTCCAACGCACTGACCATCTGGTTGAAGCTTGATCCTGCCGCCAGAAATTCCTGCGGGCCTGCCTCCAGTTCCGGACGCTGACGCAGATTTCCGGCTGCCACGTCATCAGCAGCATGCTTAAGCTTACGAGCCGGTTTCGCCAGGCTCCATGCCAGCCAGAGCAGCAGCGGTGAGCTGATCAGCATGGTGACAATCAGCAACAGCAACGGGCGGTCGAACAGCAGGTTGATAAAGTCGAGCTGGGAGCTGCTCGCTGGCCTGATCAGATAGAGCTGATAGTTATCTTCCCCATCACGTACGGAGAAAGGCCCAATCATTTCCACCCGGCCATATTTTTTCTTTTGCGGGTGATCGGCATTGTCGGACTGGCCGATAAAGTTACGGATCACCTGCATTTCATTATGCTGTGCGCCAATGACCCGACCTTCGCTGGTGACCAGCAGCAGACGTTGGCCAGGGGGCGCCCATTTATCTATTGCGCGAAACAGCCTGCGCCACCACATCAGGTCATTGGGCGGATCCTGCATCAGCTCCGCTTCAACATGCTGTTCGATCATCGTACCCTGCCGCTGTTCATTATCGAGCAGCGGCGTCATCTGGCGCGTGTCCAGTTTAGGCACCATCAACACCAGCATCAGTACCAGTGCCAGCGTCAGCCAAAAAATAGCGAAAATACGGGTGGTCAGGCTGGAGATCATGTTGCAGAAACCATCAAATAGCCTCTGCCGCGTAACGTTTTAAACCACGGATGTCCATCTTTGCGATCGGGCAGTTTGCGGCGCAGATTGGAAATATGCATATCGATAGCGCGGTCAAAAGGCGTCAGGCGTTTACCAAGCACTTCCTGACTCAAATGCTCGCGGGAAACGACCTGTCCCAGGTGCTGAGCAAGAAGATAAAGCAGGGTGAACTCCGTCCCTGTCAGATCCAGCGTCAAATCGTCAAAACTCGCTTCCTGGCGGCCTGGATTCAGGCGCAGGTGATCCACTTCAAGCGTAGGAGAACTGTTGTCGTGATGCTGTTGCTGCTCGCTCCAGTTTGAACGACGCAGGATAGCGCGTATCCGAGCCACCAGCTCGCGGTCGTTAAAAGGCTTAGGCAAATAGTCATCTGCGCCCAGTTCCAGCCCCAGAACCCGATCCAGTTCGCTACCGCGAGCGGTTAACATAATGACCGGTGTCTGGTGCTGCTGACGCAGTTCTTTCAGGGTATCAATGCCGTTTTTCTTCGGCATCATGACATCAAGTAACAACAGATCAACAGAGTTATCAAGCAGGCTCAGCGCCTGTTCACCGTCACCGGCAACCAGGACATCAAACCCTTCCATTTCAAGCAATTCTTTCAACAGCGAAGTTAATTCGCGATCGTCATCAACCAACAGGATCTTATTCATTTTTATTACCCTCCGTAGGCAAAATACCGTGAACGAATGCTGTCAATCCATGACTTTACGTACTTTTACACCCCCTGACGCATGTTTGCAGCGGGGTCCGTAGACTGGCTTTCGTTGAATCGAAATATGGAAACCAACCTGGGAGTTAGCGATGCGCAAAGTTACCGCCGTCGTTGTGGTTCCGGCGCTGATACTCAGTTTCTCCGCCGCATGGGCTGCAGAAGTGACGACGAATGACGAGATGCATCAGGACGGCGCGGCGCTACGCAGTATGACGCAAATTCCGCAAAGTCACATGTTTGATGGCATCAATCTCACAGAACAACAGCGTCAACAGATGCGAGATTTGATGCAGCAGGCTCGCCACGAGCGTTCTTCCATAAGTATTAACGATTTAGAACAGCTGCACGAGATGATTATTGCAGATAAATTCAACGAAACGGACTATAAAGCGCGGCTGGACAGGATTGCAAAAGAAGAAGTAACGCGACAGGTCGAAATGGCCCGTGTACGCAATCAAATGTATCACCTGTTAACGCCAGCTCAGCAGGACGTTTTGAAGCAGAAACATCAGCAGCGCATGAGTGAAATGCGCAAGCTGGCCCAGATGCAGCAGGCTGTATCACTGCAGGCAGTGAGTAGTCCCGAGAGTAAGCAGTAACTCAGTATCCCTTTTTTCCTTGCCATAGACACCATCCCTGTCTTCCCCCCGCATGATGCGGGGGTTTTTTTTATCCATTATTACATCCTGGCCCATGAAAAACTCATTCTTAAAAAGCCACCTTAAAGGCGGTGCTTAATCTCTCAGGATGTGATTGTGATTTTCTTTTGGCCAGCACAAGCATGCTATTTTATCAGCCATAAAGTTAGAAGGAATTTCACTTATCAACTCTGTCAGGAAGACAAATTATCATGGCTGTTATCCCGCTTATGCCCTCAGGAGAGTTCTCTCTTTTAGCAAAAAACCTTTTGGAAGCTCGCCATCGTGGAATGCCGCGTAATATGGCCTCACCAACTGTATATTACTGGTTTTATCATCAAGTACGTAACAAGGGACCTTGGGATTACAAGCAGCAGGGGGCGAAATATCAGAATTTTGGCAATTTTAATTACGGTGCAACGGGTATTGTTGCCGGTATACCTGAAGGGATATTGTTGCGTGAGGCTGGCTGGGCGCAGAGCAGAGCTGGTACTGCCGATCCCCGATGGGGATACTGGTATAAAAACATCCCGTATGGGGATGACCCACGTGACCAGTACTGGATCCAACAGGGAATAGATTATGCCAATCAACATCGCTATTAAGTGGGGACACAGGGCACTAACAACCGTTCTGTTGCTCATAGTGATTTTAGGAGGGCTATTTGGATATTGCGGAAACGCCTCTCGAAATGACCTTCTGGTCAGTCAGAAACAGCTATCAGAAAATGTCTGGCTGTACGTGACAAAATATCAGGATGCCGGGGCGACTGACTCTGACGTTTATCGTTACTATCTTAACAAATATCTCAGCGATCCGATGGCGGTACTGCAGAAATCCGCGCCGTTTCTGCAGGCTGATGTCGGTAATGCGACCGTCACGGCTGTTGGCGATCACGTATTAGTAAAACTGACAGGCAAGGTTAACTCCTTCTCTAACTCGGCTTTTTACTATGACGGTAACACACCTGTGATGCCTCGTATCGATCTGAATGCTTATGCTTCTGACCCCTAGAAATAGCACCGAGCAGGCGCTTTGTTACATGCAGGCCGCTTCTTACTGCCAGATATTGCGCACACCATCCCTGTCTTCCTCCCGCATGATGCGGGGGTTTTTTTTATCTTAAATTCCGTCGCATAATTGCAATCCGCTTTGGAAAAAGCCCGTTAAAACAAATTGAACGGCTGCCGCTTTTCCCGCAGTAACGCAAATCCGGTATACTTAAGGTCATTGACCTGAACGGAGTGTGGTATGGAACAACACTATGCGCGCCTGGTAAACTCTGCCGCGCTTGCTGCAACAGTTCTGGCTTCGATGCTACTTTTGGTAAAAATTGTTGCCTGGTGGTACACCGGCTCGGTCAGCCTGCTTGCCGCGCTCGTTGATTCTCTGGTTGATATTGCCGCCTCCCTGACCAACCTTTTTGTGGTTCGCTATTCCCTTCAGCCCGCCGATGAAGAACACACTTTTGGTCATGGCAAAGCCGAATCACTGGCGGCGCTGGCGCAAAGCATGTTTATTTCCGGCTCGGCGCTGTTTCTGTTTCTCACCGGTTTACAGCATCTGACCACGCCTGCTGAAATGCGAGCGCCGCTGGTGGGGATAATCGTAACGCTGATTGCGCTATTTTCTACACTGCTTCTGGTCACTTTTCAGCGCTGGGTGGTGCGCAAAACCCGCAGTCTCGCCATCCGTGCAGATATGCTTCACTATCAGTCTGACGTTATTATGAACGGGGCCATTCTGGTGGCGCTGGCGCTTAGCTGGTACGGTTTTAAACGTGCTGATGCTTTATTTGCGCTAGGGATCGGCGTGTGGATTTTATATAACGCGCTGCGTATGGGCTACGAGGCGGTGCAGCTGCTGCTCGACAGAGCGTTGCCGGAAGCGGATAAAGAGCACATTGAAACGATTGTTGTTAACTGGCCTGGCGTAGAAGGCGTTCATGATATTCGTACCCGCCAGTCAGGCCCGACACGCTTTATTCAGCTGCATCTTGAGCTGGACGACCATCTCACGCTTTTCGACGCGCACCTGATTGCTGAGCAGGTAGAGCGTGAATTACTGAAAAAATTTCCCGGTTCTGATGTGACCATCCACCAGGATCCCTGCTCGGTGGTTCCCGAAAAGCCGCCCGGTGAGCTATGATTTTTAATCAAATAAATGCGTTAGCTGAAAGGCAGCACACCATGTTATTTTGCGTTAAAAAAATAGCACAGGGTTCACTGACCTGAATCAATTCAGCCCAATGGCTTTGATATACTATTGCCAACATTAGATAACAGATCGCTCGCGTGCGCCGGTCCCCATGGCGTTCAGAATGTACAATTTTGCATTAACAAGTTCAGAGGTTGTCATGATCAAAAAAATCGGTGTACTGACAAGCGGCGGTGACGCGCCTGGTATGAACGCAGCTATCCGGGGCGTTGTCCGTGCCGCGCTGAGTGAAAATCTGGAAGTTTTTGGCATTTATGATGGTTATCAGGGACTGGTAGAGGACCGGATGGTCAATCTGGACCGCTACAGCGTGTCAGATATGATTAACCGTGGCGGTACGTTCCTTGGCTCAGCGCGCTACCCGGAGTTCCGTGAAGAAGCGACTCGTGCCATGGCTATCGATAACATGAAAAAACGCGGTATCGACGCACTGGTGGTTATCGGCGGAGATGGCTCCTACATGGGGGCGAAACGCCTGACCGAAATGGGGTTCCCATGTATTGGCCTTCCGGGCACGATTGATAACGATGTGGCCGGGACGGACTACACGATTGGCTACTTCACCGCGCTGGAAACGGTAGTAGAAGCAATTGACCGCCTGCGCGACACCTCTTCCTCACACCAGCGTATTTCTATTGTCGAAGTGATGGGCCGCTACTGTGGCGATTTGACGCTGGCGGCTGCAATTGCGGGCGGCTGTGAGTTTATCGTACTGCCAGAAATCCCCTACACGCGTGAAGAGCTGGTGCAGGAAATCAAAGCGGGTATTGCGAAGGGTAAAAAGCATGCCATCGTGGCGATTACCGAGCACATTTGCGATATCGATGAGCTGGCAAAATATATCGAATCGGAAACCAAACGGGAAACGCGCTCAACGGTTTTAGGCCATATCCAGCGCGGTGGTGCGCCAGTGGCTTACGATCGAATTCTGGCTTCACGCATGGGCGCTTACTCGATTGAGCTGCTGCTACAGGGCTATGGCGGTCGCTGCGTCGGCATCCAAAACGAAAAAATGGTGCATCACGACATCATTGACGCTATCGAAAACATGAAGCGTCCGTTTAAAGGCGACTGGCTGGATACCGCCAAGAAACTTTACTGACAGAAATCAAGGCGCTATCCCGAAGCGCCTTTTTTATGCAAAACGTTATTCCATTCGGTTATGAAAGCTATTTTTTAATTCTTTAAATCGTGAATCACTTTGTGTCACGCTCTCTTACAGCAAAAAAACCTTTGGGAGATGCGTGATGAAGAAGTGGAGTGTCGGATTAACCCTGTTACTGGCATCAACAAGTGTTCTGGCGAAGGATATCCAGCTGTTAAACGTCTCTTACGATCCGACTCGTGAGCTGTACGAACAGTACAACAAAGCCTTCAGCGCGCATTACAAGCAGGAAACCGGCGATAACGTGGTGATTCGTCAGTCACATGGCGGCTCGGGCAAGCAGGCAACTTCGGTGATCAACGGCATCCGTGCCGATGTGGTGACGCTGGCACTGGCTTCTGATGTTGACGCCATTGCACAACGCGGACGTATTGATAAAAATTGGATAAAGCGTATGCCGGACAATTCCGCGCCTTATACCTCAACAATTGTTTTCCTGGTCCGTAAAGGCAATCCCAAACAGATTCATGACTGGCAGGATTTGATCAAGCCGGGCGTTTCCGTGATTACGCCTAACCCGAAAACATCCGGTGGCGCGCGCTGGAACTATCTCGCAGCCTGGGGATGGGCGCTGGATGAAAACAACGGCGATGCTTCGAAAGCAGAAGACTACATCAAAGCGCTGTTCAAAAACGTTGAGGTACAGGATTCAGGTGCGCGTGGTGCAACCAATACGTTTGTAGAGC
The DNA here is from genome assembly GCF_007981265.1 of Pantoea sp. CCBC3-3-1. NCBI lineage: Bacteria > Pseudomonadati > Pseudomonadota > Gammaproteobacteria > Enterobacterales > Erwiniaceae > Pantoea > Pantoea sp. CCBC3-3-1. The sequence continues at coordinate 4,848,404 of NZ_CP034363.1, read as the reverse complement.
GCGGCATTGGCGACGTGCTTATCGCATGGGAAAACGAAGCTTACCTGGCGGTGAATAAACTGGGTAAAGATCAGTTCGAAATCGTGACGCCGAGCGAATCTATCCTGGCGGAGCCAACGGTTTCCGTGGTTGATAAAGTCGTGGATGAGCGCGATACCCGTAAAGTAGCCGACGACTACCTGAAGTATCTCTATTCTCCGGAAGGCCAGGACATTGCGGCGCAGAATTTCTATCGTCCACGCGACCCCGCCGTGGCGAAGAAATACGCTGATAAATTTGCACCAGTTAAGCTGTTCACCATTGACGATCCTAAGTTCGGTGGCTGGACAAAGGCGCAGAAAACGCACTTTGCTGATGGTGGTACCTACGACAAGGCCATGCAGCGCTAATCGCTATTCTCTGTTTCACAGGCCGATCTCAGATCGGCCTTTTTGTTATCATCGTTTCAATCCATTCCCCCAACGCCTGCCTATGTGACTGAATTTTCACCGCTTCCGTGAAATAGTCACTCTTGTTAACTATTTAACATGACCTTAGCCAACAGTTCGTTTACATTATGCCCAGTAACAGACCAGAGGTTTTGATCATGCAGGGACGAAAGCGTGTCCTGATTGTGGCGACAGTTATCCTGATCCTGACGGCAGGATGTGCTTCCGTAGCCATGAATTTCCACCATAATTCCAATGCGCTATGGAAAATAGTTAGTCAGGAATGCATCCCTAATCAGCAACAAAATAACGATCCGACACCTTGTCGACAGGTCGATATTCGTAATGGTTATGTGGTACTGAAAGATCGCGATGGTCCACTGCAATTTTTACTGCTGCCGACGGAAAAAATTAGCGGTATCGAAAGTCCCGAGCTGCTTAACCCGTCCACGCCTAATTTCTTTGCCGAGGCATGGCGTTCACGTCATTTCATGGAAGAACGACGAGGCTCGCCGGTCGATGACAGTGCTGTGGCGCTGAGTATTAATTCACAGCGTGGCAGAACGCAGAATCAGCTTCATATCCATATTTCCTGCCTGCGTCCTGATATTCGCCAGCGGCTGGATAGCCTGGATGCTTCGCTGACCAATCGCTGGCAGCTGGAGCAGTTAGGTGAGCATCAGTATCAGGTCAAAATCATTACCAGAGATGAATTTAAGCGAACCAGTCCGTTTATCCGTATTGCTAACGAACTGCCTGATGCCCGTGAAGAAATGGGGAAATACGGTGTGGCGGTGGCAGCGATGCCGAATGGTCGGCGTGCGCTGATGGTGATTAAACGTAATTTGCTGTTGTTGAATCAGGGTTCGGCAGAAGAACTTCAGGATCACAGCTGCAAAATATTGAAATGAAAAGGGAGCACGAAGGCTCCCCTTTAGATCGCCAACCTTTAAACCTGTTCGGCTTCCTCTTCAGGTTTATCATCGGCATATTTTGCGGTGGCTATCCAGGCGGCGCAGAACAGCGTCAAACGGGCGAAGAAGTAGAAAAACGCCATCAGGCCCAGTACTGAACCAAATGCGGCACCAGAAGGCGAAGAAGCCAGTTTTGGCAGCGTCAGCGTCATGATAAATTTAATCACCTCAAAGCCAATTGCCGCCAGCAGCGTGCCGCGGAACAGCGCTTTTTTGCGAGGTTTATGGCGCGGTAATCTCCAGAAAATCCACAAGAACAGCAGATAGTTGGCCAGAATTGAAATCGACAGCGCGATAAGCGTCATCACCGGCCGCAGCCATTCAATACCGTCCAGGCCAAGCGCGCGGACTATGGCATCCTGTGCTGCACCCGCCACGGAGGTGAGTGAAATGGTGATAATCAGCGCCAGCACCAGCCCAATCAGCGAGATGAAATCGCGAGTATATTTAAAATAAATTTTTTCTTCGTCCTGCTCGTTACGTTCCCAGACATCGCGTGACTGAGCGCGAACCGCTTCACGCAAATTGCCCATCCAGCTGATGCCGGAATAAAGCGCCACAAGCAATCCGGTAATCCCTACGGTTGTACGCTGCTGAACCGCCGTGGTAACGGTATTTTTTAGCGTGGTAGCCAGCGTAGGATCGCTGATACTGTTTACCAGCTTATTGATTAACTCCGTAAGCAAATCCTGGTTGGAAGCCAGCACAAAACCCACTGCGGCGAACGACACCATCAGAATGGGGATCAGTGACAAAAAAGAGAAATAGGTGATGGCCGCGCCAAACTGGCTGCCCAGCCGATCGCTAAATCGTTCCCCGGCACGGATGAAATGTGCCACCGTTGGAATGGCCTGAAACCAGCTAACCAGTCTGGAAACCCGGGTAATCGATTTATCGACGGTTTTGTTTCCGGTTTTAATATTGATCAGTGGCTTATCGTCGCCTTTAGCGCTATCTGCTGGTTTATTTTCCGTCATGAAGCCTTCTTCATATCCTTTAAGTGTTTAGATTAAAGACAAATTATAGCCAGGTGGTCAGGCTACGTAAGCTTTCATTGCTTTTGTCAGCCATTCCATAAAAACGTGAACGCGACGAGCAAGGTTACGTCGGTGCGGATAAATTAGCGAAACGGGCATCGGCTCGGCGCGAAAATGCGGCAGGATTTCGACCAGTTTTTTCTGTTTTAGCGCTTTACGCATGCCGCTTTCCGGTGCCTGAATAATGCCAAGGCCCGCCATGCAGGCGTTGCGATAGGTTTCGGTGCTGTTAACAGTCAGCGTGCCGCCGGTCTTCACGTAACGGCAGATTTTACCATCGTAAAATTCAAAACCCGGCGGTGGCGCACCCAGCTGCTGACCGTAATGCACCATGGCATGCGCTGAGAGGTCTTCCAGCGTGGTCGGTGTACCAAAACGTGAAAGGTAATCGGGGCTGGCGCAGTTAATAAGGGTCAGTTTCCCCAACGGTCTTGCAATAAGTCCTGAACTCTCCAGCGTGCCAACGCGAACAACGCAGTCAAAACCTTCGCGGATCACATCAACACGGCGATCGCTGCTGCTTAACTCCAGTTCAATACCGGGGTAGTGCTGCATAAAGTCGGGCAGCAGCGGCAAAATATAATCACAAGCCAGGCTAACCGGCATATCGACCCGCAGGCGGCCGCTGAGCGTGGCAGGATCTTGCTGGAAAAGTGAATCCATCTCTTCAAGCGTTGCCAGCACGTCCCGACAGCGCTCGTAATAAACCAGTCCGTCCTGCGTCAGCTGCACGCGCCTTGTCGTACGATGAAGCAGCTGCGCACCCATGGTGTTTTCCAGCGCCTGAATTTGTCGCGAAAGGCTACCTTTTGGCAACCCCATGCTTTCTGCGGCACGGGTAAAACTTGCTAATTCGGTTACTCTGACAAAGATTTGCATCGCATGAATTTTATCCACTTGTGCGCCTTTTGTTGTTTGAAATGAAACAGTGATGCGTATCTGAGAGTATTTATAGATCGGATTGCAGGCAATATGCTGTTTTTTATCCACAGTAAACTGGAGGTAGATCAAATGAGCCATAAAATCGCGATTATTACCGGCGGAAGTCGGGGCCTGGGCCGAAATGCGGCGCTAAAACTGGCTGAAAAGGGTGTTGATATTATTTTGACCTGGCGTAATAAAGAGGCTGAAGCGCTGGACGTCGTTAAGGCCATTGAGGCGCTCGGCGCCCGTGGGCTGGCGCTTCAGCTGGATGTAGGCGACAGCGATGCCTTTTCTGATTTTGCCAGTGAGGTTCAGAAACAGCTTAAAACGCTTTGGCAGCGTGATAGTTTTGACTACTTATTAAACAATGCCGGATCGGGGCTGCATGAACCCTTTATTTCCACTTCCGAAGCGCAGTTTGATGAGATGGTGAATATTCATTTCAAAGGGCCTTTTTTCCTCACGCAAAAACTGCTGCCACTGATGGTAAATGGTGGAAGGATTTTGAATATCTCCAGTGGTCTGACTCGCTTTAGCCAGCCCGGTTCGGGAACCTATGCCGCAGTGAAGGGCGCGATAGAAGTCCTGACCCGTTATCAGGCCAAAGAGCTGGGTGCGCGGGGTATTACGGTAAACGTACTGGCGCCTGGCGCGATTGAAACGGATTTCAGCGACGGCAGAGTGCGTGATAATCCTCAAATTAACGCCTTTATCTCCTCGGCTACCGCATTAGGCAGGGTTGGATTGCCGGATGATATTGGCAATGCCATTGCGCTGATCCTTAGCGAGGAGAGTGGCTGGATAAACGGTCAGCGTATTGAGGCGTCAGGTGGCATGTTTCTCTAAGCAGGCAGATGCGGTTTTCCCCGGCTGGCCTGCGCCGCCGGGGAGGCAAGAGCGGCATCAGAGTTTGATGGTACCGTTGATTACCGTTACCGTATGGCCACCAATCCACACGCCGTCGGCAGCCCATGTGACGCTTAACCGACCTGCACGCTGCATGGCCGTACCCTGACGAACCCGATAGTCTAACTCCACGCCCTGCGCCTGAAGATAGCGGGCGAGACACGCATTGGCGCTGCCGGTAACGGGATCTTCACTCAGCGATCCCTGTTCAATCAGCAAGCCACGCACCTCATACTGTTCCTCCTGATCCTTCAGCGGGCCAAAAGGCATCACGCCCGTCACGCGCGCTTTTTTAAGCAGGCGCTCAAACTCAATCGCATTGGGCTTAATAGCCAGCACGTCTTCTGCTGAGATCATCGGGACCAGCAGCCAGCGAATGCCCATATCGGCAACCATCACCGGCAGCCGGGTTTCGATGGCGTTGCTGTTTAGCGCGCTGCCGAGAGGCGCATCACTAAATTCTGTAAGCGTTGCTTCGGGCGCGGAAAAGGCCAGTGCGCCATCTGCACTGATTTTAATCGTCACCAGTCCCAATTCGCACTGCTGCACAATCTGTCCCGGCGTTTTCAGGGTAATCCCGTTTTCCAGAAGTGCATGAGCCGTTCCCAGCGTGGGATGTCCGGCAAAAGGCAGCTCGCTATCCGGGGTAAAGATGCGCACGCGATAGTCCGCCGCCGGGTTGTCTGGCGGTAAAACAAACGTGGTTTCCGACAGGTTGGTCCAGCGCGCGGTGCTCTGCATTTGCTCATCGCTGAGGCCGCTGGCATCAACGATCACCGCCAGCGGATTGCCGTTCAGAGGAGAAGAAGTGAAGACATCAACCTGTTTAAAAGTGCGTAACTGCGTCATAGTTAACGTTACCGTTTAATTTTTTGAAGGTATCAGGAAATTTTTGCCACAAAGCAAAACGGTTGAAACATGCTGGCTTACAGAGTACGGCCATTGTCAGTCCGGCTGCAATGGGTATTAATAGTTAAAACCTGAACAAAAAGTGACGGAATTATGCTGAAAATACTGGGACGTGCATCGTCTATCAATGTCAGAAAAGTCCTTTGGATCTGTGAAGAACTGGAGATCCCTTTCCGCCGTGAAGACTGGGGAGATGGCTTTAAATCGCTTCAGGAAGCGGAGTTTAAAGCGATGAATCCTAATGCGCTGATCCCGGTGATCCAGGAGGACGATTTCACCCTATGGGAGTCCCATGCCATCATTCGTTACCTGGCTAATGCCTGGGATGGCGAATGGCTCTATCCCCGCCATCCTCGCACCCGTGCGCCGATCGATCAGTGGATCGACTGGCAGGCTACCGAGTTGAACACCTCCTGGCGCTATGCTTTTATGTCGCTGGTACGGCATTCGCCTGCACACCAGGATCCGCGGTTGCTCGCTGCTGCCTGCAAAGGCTGGTCATACACCATGAGCATTCTCAATCAGCAGCTGCAACGTACCGGCGCGTACGTTGCCGGTAACGCCTTTTCGCTGGCCGATATCCCCATTGGATTGTCGGTTAATCGCTGGTATGAGACCCCGCTGGAGCACCCTGATTTTCCGGCCGTTCGCGCCTATTACGAACGGCTTACCGGGCGTAAAGGCTACGCGAAATGGGGCCGGAACGGGACGCCCTGATCGCAATCAGATCATGCCTGCTGGGATGCCGCTCATTTCGCAAGCCAGCGCGCCAGTTCGTTTCAGCGCCCAGGTATAGCGTTCATCAAAGGGATAACAGCAGGTAAGGCGCAATGCGCTGTTGCAACGGTCGCTCAGGGTATAGAGCGCGCCTGGGGTCAGGCAGATTTTTTCCTGTAGCAGGCGGTGGAACAGTGCAATGCAGTCGATCTCGCCGGGCAGCTCGACCCAGAAAATAAAGCCGCCGCTGGGCTGGGTAGCTCGGGTTCCCTGAGGAAAATGCCGGGCAATCAATCCCCGCGCTTCATCCATCTGGGCGGCATAACGGCGGCGCATGGTGCGCAGATGATGATCGTAGCCGCCGGATTCCAGAAAATGTCCGAGCGTTTCACTGAGCAGGCGTGATTCGGTCAGAGAGGACACGGATTTCAGCCTCGCCAGATCTTCGCTGAAGCGGCCTGCGGCAATCCAGCCCACATGAAAATCCGGCGCCACCGTTTTAGTGAAGCTGGCGCAATGCAGTACCCAGCCGTCACTGTCGAACGCTTTAACCGCGGGTGACAAGGGCCAGCAGAACTGCAATTCATCATACAGACCATCCTCAATCAGCGGGATCTGGTAACGATTCACCAGCTTCGCCAGCCGCTTTTTATCTTCCAGCTTCATGGTACAGCCCAGCGGATTTTGTACGGTGGGCATGGCGACCAGCGCCTGAATGCGTTTCTCCTGCAATACCAGTTCCAATGCATCAAGCGACAGACCATGCTGCGGATCGGTTGGGATTTCAACGACGTTCAGCCCCAGACTGGCAAGCAGCGGAAAGAGATAGAAGTAGGTTGGCGTTTCCAGCCCAACGCAGTCGCCCGGCTTAGTGACGACGCGAAGCGCCAGCTGCAACGCCTCCATACAGCCGTGTGTTAGCGTGATATCGTCGGTGGTTAATGTCATACCCAAGTCCCTTGCCCGACGCGCTATCTCCCGACGTAAACGTTCACTGCCGGGCGGAAGGGCATAGCGGCCAATCAAATTCGGTTCACGGCGCAGCAGCGAAGCCATAATACGGCTGATTTTTGCCGTCGGAAAAAAGTCGCTGTTTTGCGGACAGGCAAGAGAGATATTGGTGTAATCCGGGTGGTTCTGGGCGGCAAAAACGGCTTCAATCAAATCCAGCTTGCTGCTGCTGGGCGAGCTCACTTTTGCCCGATGGCTGGCCTGGGCCTTAACCGAAGGTAAAACGCCGCGAACGTAATAACCGGACTGCGGACGCGCTTCAATCAGCCCACGATCTTCCAGTAAGCGGTAGGCGGTTAATACCGTATTAATGCTGACCTGATGGGTGGCGGCGCAGCGGCGAATGGCGGGTAGGCGGCTGCCGGGAAGCCAGGTGCCATTATGTATGGCGTCTGCCAGCGTTTCGGCAAGCTGATGATACAGCGTGCTCTCCTGCGGTTCGATGATGGACACAGTAGTTCCTCCAGAGCATGGGTACAACAGGTATTTGGATAGGATTGTACTCATGACAATAGTGTATTTCTGAATCTGTTACCATCGCCCGTCTGCTTGTATTTTGGTGCTATCAAATGACTCGCAGGATACAGCCGATGATCGATCCCTCTTTTTTCAGTTACGTTACCGTTATGTCGATAACGCCAGGTCCGAATAACCTGCTGCTGGCAACTTCTGGCGTTAATTTCGGCCTGCGCCGTACGCTTCCCATGGTATTGGGGATTATGGTTGGCTGTGCAGTACAGATCGTGATGGCCACCCTGATGCTGGACTTTTTACTGCAATGGATGAGCGCGATTCGGACGCCGCTCACGCTGTTGGGCTGTGCCTATTTGCTGTGGCTCTCGTGGAAAATTTTTCGGGCGGGCGCGCCGGAACTTCAGGAGAAAGCCAGGCCGATGACGCTGGTGGGCGGCGCAATGTTTCAGGCTGTCAATCCGAAAGCATGGCTGATGGCGATCAACGTGGCGCTGATGTACACGGCCAGCAGCAGCCTGATGGTGGTGGCAGGCGGGTTTATGCTGTTAAATCTGCCCTGTATTCTTATCTGGGCAATGATGGGCGATCGGCTTGGTCAACATTTACAGGTGGCCTGGAAACGACGTCTGTTTAACGCATTGATGGCGTTCTCGCTGGTTCTGACCACGCTGTGGATGCTGGTTGAACTGCTTCATCCCTGAAGCAGCCTTCGCTGTCACAGGCCGGCACCGATGGCTCCGGCCTGTAAACCCTGGGCTAACGGCCACTTATGCCGTTAATCGCCCACGTCGCTGCTTCCTTCTTGCGATGGCCATTTCCAGTTCTGTACTTCCGGTACGTCTTCACCATATTCACGAACGTAAGCGTGATGAGCTGCCAGCTTCTCCTGCAAGGCGTCCAGCACGTCGCCCGCTTTTTCCGCCAGCCCCGGAACACGTAAAATTGCCTCCTGAGCCAGATGGTAGCGATCCACTTCGTTAAGCACTGTCATATCAAACGGCGTAGTTGTTGTGCCTTCTTCATTAAATCCCCGGACGTGGAAATTACGATGATTGTTGCGCTGATAGGCCAGTCGATGGATTAGCGCCGGATAGCCGTGGAAAGCAAAGACGACCGGTTTATCGACGGTAAAGATGGCGTCGAAGGCCTCGTCTTCCAGGCCATGTGGATGCTGATCTTTTGTTTGCAGTGCCAGTAAATCCACCACGTTAACCACCCGGACCGCCAGGTCAGGCAGGTACTGACGCAGCAGGTCGACTGCGGCAAGGGTTTCCATTGTCGGGACATCTCCTGCGCAGGCCATCACCACATCGGGCGGCGTATCGGCTTTTTCATTGCCTGCCCAAGACCAGATGCCCATCCCCTGTTCACAATGGGCAATCGCTTCGTCCATGCTCAGCCACTGCGGTTCGGGCTGTTTACCGGCAATGATCACGTTGATGCGATCCCAGGTTTTCAGGCAGTGATCGCCAACCCAGAGCAGCGTGTTGGCATCAGGTGGCAGGTAAACACGCACAATATCGGCTTTCTTGTTGACAACGTGATCGATAAAGCCGGGATCCTGGTGGCTATAGCCATTATGATCCTGCCGCCAGACGTGAGAAGAAAGCAGGTAGTTTAGGGAGGAGATCGGTTCACGCCATGGCAGCTTGCGAGAGACTTTCAGCCACTTGGCGTGCTGGTTAAACATCGAGTCGACGATGTGGATAAAGGCTTCATAGCAGTTGAACAGCCCATGCCTGCCGGTGAGCAGATAGCCTTCCAGCCAGCCCTGACACTGGTGCTCGCTCAGGATCTCCATCACGCGGCCATCCGGTGCCAGCTGCTCATCGTAATCCTGGATTTTTTCCATCCAGGTGCGGTTAGTCACATCAAAGACTTTGCTGAGCCGGTTAGAGGCGGTTTCATCCGGGCCAAAAAGCCGGAAATTATCTGGATTATGCTGGAAGATGGCGCTCAGATAACTGGCGAGAACCGCAGTGGACTGCGCCTGCGTTTCGCCGGGCTTGCCGACATCAACAGCGAATTGACGAATGTCCGGTGTCTTAAGCTCTTTACGCAGACGACCACCGTTTGCGTAAGGCGTGGCGCCCATACGTTTATCGCCTCGGGGAGCCAGTGCCTGTAGCTCAGGTTTTAATCTTCCTGCATCGTCAAAGAGATCGGCAGGATGATAGCTCTGCATCCATTCCTGCAAAATCTGACGGTGGTCGTCGTTTTCACGACATTCGGAAACGGGAACCTGATGGGCACGCCAGAAACCCTCGACCTTTTTACCGTCCACCGTTTTGGGACCGGTCCAGCCTTTGGGGCTGCGCAGGATAATCATCGGCCAGCTCGGAATGTTTTCCTGTGCATCGCCCCGCCGGGCTTCCAGCTGATACTGGCGAATGCTGTCGAAAGCGCAATCCAGCGCTTCGGCCATCAGCCGGTGCATTTTTAGCGGTTCGTCACCCGAGACGAATAGCGGCTCATAGCCATATCCGCGGAAAAGCTGCCGCAAATCTTCATCGCTACTGCGTCCCAGCAGCGTGGGATTGGCAATTTTGTAGCCATTCAGATGCAGAATAGGGAGCACCGCGCCATCACGAGCGGCATTAAGAAATTTGTTACCGTGCCAGCTGGCGGCCAGCGGACCGGTTTCGGCTTCGCCATCGCCGATCACGCAGGGGACGATCAGATCCGGATGATCGAAAGCGGCACCAAAAGCATGAACCAGTGAATAGCCCAGTTCGCCGCCTTCATTAATTGAGCCTGGCGTTTCCGGCGCGGCATGGCTGGGAATGCCGCCGGGGAAAGAGAATTGCCGAAACAGCTTTTGCATACCTTCAGCATCGGCACTGACGGCCGGATAAACTTCGCTGTAGGTACCTTCAAGCCAGGTATTCGCCACCATGCCCGGACCACCATGGCCCGGGCCGCAGACATAAAGCAGATCCACATCCCGCTGGCGAATAATACGGTTCAGATGAGCATAGATAAAGTTCAGGCCAGGAGTGGTTCCCCAGTGGCCCAGCAGGCGAGGTTTTATATGCTCGGGCCGTAACGGCTCACGCAGCAGGGGATTGCTCATTAAATAAATTTGCCCGACCGAGAGATAGTTGGCAGCACGCCAATAGCGATCGAGAAGCTCAAGCTCAGCGTCGGTGACTGGCTGTGGCAAAGACGTATCCATTTAGCTGCTCCTCTGTTTAAGGTCAGATAAAAGCATAGTCGTCTGAGTGAGTTGTGCAGGGAATGGTCGGCCAGGCAGGGTAAATTCAGAGAATGGCGAAAAATTGAGTACCGGGAAACAGGCAGAAGGGCGGAGCGAAGGCCAGACTCCGCCCTTTCTACCGGCTAGTTTAGCCGGCTGTAGCGATTACTTGCCAATAACCGCAGCACCGGCAATGGCTGCTTCATCGTTAGCAGCGGTAAACGGCGAGTAGTTCAGCTGCAGTATACGGCTGGTTTCCGCCATGATGTGCTCCGTCGTCGCGACGTTACCGTTCAGCTTCTGACCGTATGAAGGCAGCATTTTTTTCAGCTTTGACTGCCACGCCGACGTGTTGAAGCGGTCAGAAAAGACTTTATTCATCAGATCCAGCATGATAGGCGCACCGGTTGATGCGCCAGGCGAAGCGCCCAGCAGCGCAGAAATGGTGCCATCCTGCGATGCCACCACTTCCGTACCCAGCTTCAGCACGCCGCCTTTTTCAGCATCTTTCTTGATGATCTGCACGCGTTGGCCTGCTTTCACCAGACGCCAGTCCGCTTTCTCCGCATCCGGGAAGTACTCTTGCAGCGCCTTGTGGCGATCGTCATCGGTCAGCATGACCTGACCCACCAGGTATTTTACCAGGTTAAAATTATCCAGCCCGACATGAACCATCGGCTTAAAGTTCGACGGCGTCATTGAGCCAAACATATCCCACAGCGAACCCTGCTTCAGAAACTTGGTAGAGAAGGTGGCAAAAGGCCCGAACAGCATGACCTGCTTGCCGTCCAGCATGCGCGTATCAAGGTGTGGAACGGACATCGGCGGCGCGCCGACCGAGGCTTTGCCATACACTTTCGCCAGATGGCGTTTCACCACGTCTTCGTTTTCGCTGACCAGGAATTCGCCACCCACTGGAAAACCAGCATAGTCTTTCGCTTCCGGGATACCGGTCTTCTGCAACAGCGTCAGGGCTGCGCCGCCCGCGCCGATAAAGATGTAGCGCGCGCGCAGGGTTCGCTCGGCATCGTTTTTCAGATCGGCAATCGTCACGTTCCAGCTGCCATCGTCGTTACGTTTAAACCGGCGAACTTCGTGACGAGTATGCAGTGAGAAATTCTCATTTTTCTGTAACGAAGCGACCAGCTGACGCGTGATTTCGCCGAAATTAACATCGGTTCCTGTCGGGATGCGCGTAGCGGCCACGCGTTCCTGTTCGCCGCGTCCTTCCATCACTAAGGGGATCCACTTTTTGATTTGCTCGGGATCTTCGGAATACTCCATGCCACGGAACAGCGAACTCTTCTGTAAAGCTTCAAAGCGCTTCTTCAGGAAGGCGATATTGTCGTCGCCCCAGACAAAACTCATGTGCGGCACGCTGTTAATAAAGCTGTGCGGATTTTTCAGGCCGCCACGTTGCACCTGATAAGCCCAAAACTGGCGAGAGAGCTGGAACGCTTCGTTGATGTCCACGGCTTTTTTGATATCGACGCTGCCGTCTGTTTTTTCCGGGGTGTAGTTCATTTCCGCCAGCGCGGCATGGCCGGTGCCTGCATTGTTCCAGCCATTTGAGCTTTCTTGTGCAACGTGCTCAAGACGCTCAGTCATACTGATGCGCCAGTCCGGCTCAAGCTCCTGTAAAAAAGCACCCAGCGTGGCGCTCATAATTCCGCCGCCGATCAGCAACACATCGACGTCAGCGTTTTCGGTTATCTCGGCTGTTTTCGCAAAGCCTGTTTTGTTGCGGGAGGCAGCCAGGCGTACTTGTTGATTTGGCATGGGGCGACTTCTCCGTATGTTGAATAATCAACATGTTTAGCGGGTGAAACAGAGTCGGTTTCTGTTCGAGCCGTTTTCTGTTCCACTGAATGCAGGGATGCTCTTATCAGAAAGGCCTACAGAGTAAAGGGTCTGTTAGCACAGATTTACATCACCTGAAATATACCATTGTTACGTGGCATTTAAAAAATTGTTTAAAGATTAAAAATGAGAATGAAGAGTGCAACGAAATTAGCAACATTGATACTCTGCACAGAATGGCTTTTTTTATGCACAAAATGCGGTTGTTTTTGCACCTAAAATCAAAAGGTTATTATTCCGGATTACTGATAGCGACTGAAAAACGTCGGATTTGGGTGCGAGGAGAGGAGAAGCTGAATCGATCCGCTAAAAAAATTCAGGCGTAGAAATAATGAACGGTATTTGTTGTGTAAATGTTACATAGAGGTGAATTTGATGTCGGGTGAGCGTCAAAGCCCTGGAGTGGCAGAACCGGTAAAAAGAAGAAGAAAGGAAAAACCTGCCCCGTTTCCGGGACAGGGGGTAAACATCAGGCTTTAGCCGCCGCAGCCGCTTTAACGATCACCGCAAAAGCATCGGCTTTCAGTGATGCGCCGCCTACCAGCGCGCCGTCGATGTCTGGCTGAGCAAAGAGTTCAGCAGCATTTTTATCATTGACTGAGCCACCGTACTGAATGATGACCTGAGCCGCCACGTTCGCATCTTGTTTCGCAATATGGTCGCGGATAAATTTGTGTACTGCCTGTGCCTGCGCAGGCGTCGCTGATTTACCGGTGCCGATTGCCCACACAGGTTCGTAAGCGATAACCACGCCATTGAACGCTTCCGCGCCCTGGGTTTTCAGCACGGCATCAATTTGGCGAGCACACACTTCTTCGGTTTTACCCGCTTCGTTTTCCGCTTCGGTTTCGCCAATGCACAGCACGGGGATCAGGCCCGCGGCCTTCAGCACTTCGAATTTTTTAGCAATTAGCTCGTCGCTTTCTTTATGGTAAGTACGACGCTCTGAGTGGCCGATAATGATGTATTTCGCACCAATATCTTTCAGCATGTCGGCAGAGACTTCACCGGTAAAAGCGCCGCTCAGGTTAACATCAACGTTCTGCGCGCCAAGCGCGATATGGCTACCGGAAGCGGCATGTTTCGCCAGATCCAGATACATCACCGGTGGGGCAATGGCTACGCCGCAGCCATCAACGCTGCTCAGCTCATTGCGCAGACCTGCAATCAGCTCGTTGACCATAGTTTTGCTGCCGTTCAGTTTCCAGTTACCCATTACTAACGGATGTCGCATTCTATCCTCCACGCTTAGCGCGATACGGTTAAATTACCCTGCCTTAGCAGCGTTGTCTGCCAGACAGTATAGAGATCAAAACCTTCGAAGGCTTTGCTTTTCGTCATCTTTGCGCCGGGTCAGTTATTTCCCATCGCCAGTTTTATCGGCTCAATGGCAAAGGTCAGTCCCTTGTCACCGTTATCCGCGATCACGTAGCGAACGGCGCCTTCGGTCTGAGCAAAATAGCGTGAACCTTTACCCTTGCTTAACAGATCCTCCAGCCTTTTAAGACTCTGCTCTTCGCTAAGCGTTGGCTCAAAAAAACGTTCCAGCGCGGTCATGTAGGCCAGCGCTTTGTCGCGTGCCGCTTTCTCCTCCGGGCCAGGAACCGGTAGCCAGGTAATCTGCAACGTTTTGATCTTTCCTGTTCCCTGTTCCAGCGCGGTAGAACTATAGAGATTTTCATTGATCTTACTGGCGGCACGCGTCAGATTACTTTTGTCACCCCGGCTGTCTGTTGCGCGATACTCAGGAATCGGTAACGCAGAGTTCACCGCATTATACTTTTCGCGAAACTGGCCGATAGTCATATCGAAGGTGGGCGATCCCGCCAGAAGATAAGGCGCCGTTGGCATATGTTCGGTACGATCCTGCGGATCGGCATTGGCCTGCGCTGCTGCTGTTGCCAGCGAGACCAGTAACGTGATGCCCGTCAACATCGCTTTATTCATTATCGTCTGCCCTAACCAGTACATTCAGTTGAAGATTAGAACGGACAATGACTAAAAAAGTCAAAGCCTGACGCTGTTCTGAGGGAGAATTTATGACCTTACAAGCATGGTGTTTTTCGTGGCATGGCAGACTGGGTAGACGCGATCTTTGGATCTGGCTGACCCTGTGGCTGGTGCTGATGACGCTGCTGTTTACCCTGGCCGCTCGCGGTTGGATGACGACCCAGACGGCAGCTTTCTGCGTGGTCAGCCTGTTATGGCCCTGTAGTGCGGTAGTGGTGAAGCGGCTACACGATCGTAATAAGTCTGCTTACTGGGCTCTGTTGTTGATCGTCGCCTGGATGCTGATGGCGGGTAACTGGGACATGCTGCCCGCCAGTTGGCAATGGGCGCTGGGCCGCTTTATTCCTGCGCTGATTATGGTGACGATGACGCTGGAACTCGGCGTATTTCGTGGTAGTCCAGGCGAGAACCGCTTTGGTAAAAAAGCGCGGCCGGTTAACTATTTCAACCGTAAAACGCCGGATTACCAGTAGTGTTCGCTGGTCATGTGGCCCGGTTTACGCTTCAGATGCTTGCGCATTCCGCGGGTCTCTTTTAGCAGCTGCTGCGTATCCCTGACCATTTGTGGATTGCCACAAAGCATGATGTGGCTCTCTTCTGCCGTCATCGGTAAGCCTACGGCCGCTTCCAGCTCGCCGTTTTCTATCAGTGCGGGAACCCGGCCGGTTAACGACCCCGTGGCTTCTTCACGGCTAACCACGGTCTGAATCCTTAACTTACCGTTATAACGCTGCTGTAGCTGCTGCATGAGCGGCAAATAGCTCAGATCCTGCGCGTAACGTGCAGCATGGACCAGAACGATATGATCGAAACGATCCAGCCCCACGCCTTCCTGCAAAATAGACAGGTAAGGGCCGATGGCCGTTCCGGTCGCCAGCATCCAGAGGGTTTTGCACTCGGGGATTTCGTCCAGCACAAAGAAACCTGCCGCTTCTTTGGTGATCATTAGCTCCTGGCCGGGCTGCAATGCGTGAAGGCGAGGGCTGAGCTTGCCTTCCGGCACGGTCACCAGATAGAACTCAAGATTCTCATCACTCGGCGCATTAACATAAGAATAGGCACGCTGTACGCGTTCCCCGTCTATTTCCAAGGCCAGCTTGGCAAACTGACCCGCAATAAACGGATCGATAGGGGCGTTGACGGTGATGCTGAAAAGACTGTCCGTCCAGTCATGTACCTGTTTGATCCTGGCGTTGACCCATTCGGCCATTACTGACTCCTTAGTTGGGGAAAGCAGGTTAATAACCGTATCTTCGTCACTACACGACGATTTTTCCAGTCGGTGGCAGGGGACAAAGCTCGTATCGACAAATTAAACCCACTTTTTGACTATAACGTACAGTTTCATTTACGGCATTGCCTGCTTTTGCTGACGCCGGGCCGCCTCTTTTTTTTGCTGCCCCTCTCGCTTTGTCATTTATTCCTGATATTTTCCTCGCCATAAAATTCCCTTTCCCGGCCGGTCGTCTTTATCGGGACGATAGCGCCAATAAATGTTGAAAAAAATGAAAAAAATAGCAAACGGGCATCTGCTGGTAATGCTGATCGCGCTGGTGGCCGTCGGGCAGATGGCGCAAACCATTTATGTGCCCGCCATGGCTACCATTGCTGAAGCCTTTAACGTTCGTGACGGCGTGGTCCAGCGGGTAATGGCGGCTTATCTGATGACCTATGGCGGCTCACAGCTTTTATATGGTCCGCTCTCGGACAACATTGGCCGGCGGCCGGTAATCCTTGCCGGGCTGGGTGTCTTTCTGGTTGGGACGCTGATTGCGCTCAGCGCGCCGACTTTCGATCTGCTGGTACTGGGCAGCGCTATTCAGGGCTTAGGCACGGGCGTAGCGGGCGTAATGGCCAGAACGATGCCGCGAGACCTGTATGCGGGTGGCGCGCTCAGGCAGGCTAACAGCCTGCTGAATATGGGGATCCTGGTTAGCCCACTGGTTGCGCCCGTTATTGGCGCTGTGTTGACGCACTGGGTTGGCTGGCATGCCTGTTTTGTCTTTCTGCTGGCGCTTTGCCTGTCGGTCGGTGTGGCTATGCTGCGTTGGCTGCCGGAGACTCGTCCGCCGCAGCCGGAAAAACGCGCTTTGTTTTCACGCTATCGGCCCTTGCTGGCAGACGGCACGTTTATTCGCTACCTGGTGATGCTGATGGGTGCACTGGGTGGCATAGCGGTGTTTGAAGCAAGCTGCGGTGTGCTGATGGGCGGCGTGCTGGGCCTCAACAGTATTACGGTCAGCCTGCTGTTTATCCTGCCAATTCCGGCCGCTTTCTTCGGTGCATGGTTTGCTGGTCGCGATAACAAACCTTTCCCACAGCTGATGTGGTGGTCGGTGAACAGCTGTTTGCTTGCTGGCGCACTCATGTGGATACCGGCATGGTTTGGCATAATGACCATCTGGACGCTGATTGTTCCCGCCGCGCTGTTCTTCTTTGGTGCGGGAATGCTGTTTCCGTTAGCCACAACGGGCGCGATGGAGCCCTGGCCTTATATGGCTGGCACGGCGGGTGCGCTGCTGGGCGGCTTACAAAATCTGGGATCGGGTCTGGCGGCATGGCTGTCGGCGTTGCTGCCGCAGAAAGGCCAGTTCAGCCTTGGCATGCTGATGTTTGCCATGGCGTTGCTTATTCTGCTCTGCTGGTTGCCTTTATCGAAGCGGCCTGAGCCGCAGACGGCATAGCGGGGCAACAGGTAGTCCAGGTCGTTCAGTCGACTGACATCGGGAGTGGCAGAATGGCGGGCAGCAAACTGACCCGCCATTTTTTATCTACAGAAGGTACGGGTGCAGGCTTTCGTCTTTACGATCCAGATAGTGAATGGATTGTATACGGCGAATGGTGCGTGATTTACCGCGTATCAATAACGTTTCGCTGGTGGCGATGTTGCCCTGACGGGTGATCCCTTTCAGCAAGTCGCCGCTGGTGATGCCGGTGGCTGAAAAAATCACATTATCGTTATGGGCCATATCATCCAGCTGCAATATTTCTCCCGCTTTAATGCCCATCTCCAGACAGCGTTTTTCTTCCTGCTCGCCCATGGCGCGATTTTCCGGCGTGTCGCCTTTTACCCTATGGCGCGCCAGCAGACGCCCCTGCATATCGCCATCCAGCGCGCGGATGACCGCGGCGGAAATCACGCCTTCGGGCGCGCCACCAATGCCGTACAGCACATCGATTTCGCTGTCTGGCATGCAGGTCAGGATAGACGCGGCTACATCGCCGTCAGGGAAGGCAAAGATGCGCACGCCTAACTGCTGCAATGAGCGGATGATGTCATCGTGTCGGGGTTTGGCAAGAATCGTCACGGTCACTTCTGACAGCGGTTTCTGCAATGCCTGCGCCACGCGCTTCAGGTTTTCTTCCAGCGGCTGCGCCAGATCGATTACGCCTTTTGCGCCCGGGCCGACAACCAGCTTCTCCATATACATATCAGGCGCCTTGAGAAAGGTGCCTTTATCACCAACGGCCAATACGGTCAGCGCGTTTGCCTGGCCCATCGCCGTCATTCGCGTGCCTTCAATAGGATCCACGGCAATATCTACCGCATCGCCTTCACCGCTGCCGACTTTTTCGCCGATGTAGAGCATGGGAGCTTCATCGATCTCCCCTTCGCCAATGACGATTTGCCCGTCAATATTCACTTTATTGAGCATAATACGCATCGCATGGACCGCCGCGCCGTCAGCGGCATTTTTGTCGCCGCGTCCGAGCCACTTATAGCCAGCCAGCGCTGCGGCTTCCGTTACGCGTGAAAATTCAATGGCGAGTTCTCGTTTCATGATTAGCCCTGGAAAGAGGATGAGGCGGAAAGCTTAGCATGGCGGGCGCGGAAAAAGCCCGCGATCGTGGCGACCGCGGGCAGAGGGCAGAGGGTAAGGCTTACGAGTCGTCCTGCTCTTCCCATGCGCGGGCGCGGGCAACGGCTTTTTTCCAGCCTGCGTAGCGGTAATTACGCTCGGTGGTCTCAATGCTTGGGCGGAATTCACGTTCGATAACCGCTTTTGCACGGACTTCGTCCAGATCTTTCCAGAAGCCAACGGCCAGGCCCGCCAGATAAGCGGAACCCAGCGCGGTCACTTCCAGGACTTCAGGACGTTCAACGCGCGCGCCCAGAATGTCGGACTGGAACTGCATCAGGAAGTTGTTGGCGACCGCGCCGCCATCCACACGCAGTGATTGCAGGCGGGTATTGGCATCAATCTGCATCGCTTCCAGCACGTCGCGGGTCTGGTAGGCGATAGATTCCAGCGTGGCGCGTATGATGTGGTTAGCATTGGCACCGCGCGTCAGGCCGAAGATGGCTCCGCGAGCATACGGATCCCAGTACGGCGCGCCCAGGCCCGTAAAGGCTGGCACCATATACACGCCGTTACTGTCTTTCACTTTCATCGCGAAATATTCAGAGTCGGTCGCATCACCGATTAGCTTCATCTCATCACGCAGCCACTGGATAGACGCGCCGCCGATGAATACCGCACCTTCCAGCGCATAGTTCACTTCGCCCCGTGGGCCGCAGGCGATAGTGGTTAACAGGCCGTTGTTGGACGTGACGGCTTCGGTGCCGGTGTTCATCAGCATAAAGCAGCCGGTGCCGTAGGTGTTTTTCGCCATACCCGGCTGAACGCACAGCTGGCCATACAGCGCTGCCTGCTGATCGCCCGCGATACCCGCGATAGGAATACGCGTTCCGCCTTTACCGCCGATATTGGTCTGGCCGTAAATTTCAGAAGAGGACTTCACTTCTGGCAGCATCTCACGCGGGATATCCAGGATGTCCAGCATGCGCTGATCCCATTCCAGCTTGTGGATGTTAAACATCATGGTACGGGAGGCGTTGGTGTAATCGGTGATATGCACCCGCCCCTGGGTCATTTTCCATACCAGCCAGGAATCCACCGTACCGAATAGCAGCTCGCCGCGTTTAGCACGCTCGCGAGCGCCATCAACGTGGTCAAGGATCCATTTCACCTTCGTCCCGGAGAAGTAAGGGTTAATGACCAGGCCCGTGGTGTGCTGAATGTACTCTTCCAGCCCTTCTTTTTTCAGTTTGGCACAGTAGTCAGCGGTGCGCGGATCCTGCCAGACAATGGCGTTGTAGATCGGCTTACCGGTTTCTTTGTCCCAGACGATAGCCGTTTCACGCTGGTTGGTGATGCCGATAGCGGCAATCTCATCCGAGCGAATGTCGGCGTGAGCCAGCACTTCGACCAGCGTGGAGCTTTGCGATGCCCAAATGTCCATCGGATCGTGCTCAACCCAGCCCGTTTTAGGGTAGATCTGCTGAAACTCGCGCTGGGAGACCGCCACAATATTGGAGTCATGATCCAGGATAACGGCACGGGAACTGGTGGTACCCTGATCTAACGCGACTATATATTTTTTTTCTGTGGTCATAAATCCTTCCTGATGGTGTAGAGGGTTAGCACTTACGCTTTACGCTGCTCAGCACGAGCTACCGTCTTTTCTTCTTTCTTTACCGCAACTGCGCCTGGCAGATTACGGCCGATCAGAGAACGATAGCCAACTGCCCCAACGCAGGCGCCAACGATCGGGCCAAAGATTGGCACGAGGAAATAAGGGATGTCACGGCCACCGGTAAAGGCAACATTGCCCCAGCCCGCCAGCCAGGCGAAAATCTTAGGACCGAAATCACGAGCCGGGTTCAACGCAAAGCCGGTCAGTGGGCCCATTGCGCCGCCGATAACGGCGATCAGCAGGCCGATGAGCAGGGGAGCCATTGGACCGCGTGGCAGCCCGTTACCGTCGTCGGTCAGCGCCATAATCAGACCCATCATCACAGCGGTAATCACGGCTTCCACCAGGAAGGCCTGACCAACGCTGATGTGCGGATTCGGATAGGTGGAGAAGATACCCGCCAGCTCAAGGCTGTCTACGCTGCCTCGCACCATATGGTGGGTCTGCTCGTAGTCCAGGAACAGATTGTAGTAGAGGGCATAAACCAGCGCGGCAGAGCAGAAAGCGCCCGCAACCTGCGCCAGAATATACGGAATAACTTTACGACGTTCAAAATTAGCAAACAGGCAGAGGGCGATAGTCACGGCAGGATTCAGGTGAGCGCCGGAAACGGCGGCGCTGAGGTAGACCGCCATCGCAACGGCAATCCCCCAGATAATGCTGATTTCCCACAGTCCTAACACTGCCCCGGCGACTTTTGCCGCTGCGACACAGCCGGCGCCAAAGAAAATGATGGTGCCGACACCCAGAAACTCGGCGATGCATTGCCCTTTAAGCGTACTTGTTGATTGACTCATGATGGTGTTTCCTGAAGGCGAGGTTTAATGTTCTACAGCGTTTTTTTTTCTCATTCCGTGAGTCGCCCCGATCTTTTGCGGAGCTGTTGTGAATTTATCGTTAACGAGCATAAACGAGAAATAGCGAAATCAAAAGTTGTGTGCTGTGTCAAAGAAATGAGCGTTTACGCGTCTTTCTGGCGGATTTTAGGCAGTTTCAGGCTTTCGTTTGAGTTTCTGTTTCGCAATCTGTTAACAATGACCTTACTTTCGTGGGGCGTAAATGTTGCAAAACCGGAACTTTACAGAAAATTCCCACTATCCGGCTACCCTACCGGTTCGCTGCTGGACTTGGCGGGCTGGTCTACTTACAATCGGAACATCGTTGCTATCCGCAGTCTGCTGGCTAAACCCTCACGATCGGCAATAGCAACATCAACGCCTTGCGATTAGGAGAGGTCATTTACGATGTCATTTGAAGTGTTCGAGAAACTGGAATCAAAAGTACAGCAGGCGATTGATACTATCACCCTGTTGCAAATGGAAATTGAAGAGCTGAAAGATCAGAATAATAATCTGAATCAGCAGGTACAACAGGCCGCTGGCAACAGCGAGAATCTGGTGCGTGAGAACCAGCACCTGAAAGAAGAGCAACTTGTCTGGCAGGAGCGTCTGCGAGCACTGCTGGGAAAAATGGAAGAAGTCTGATTTCCCAGTCAGGCTAACAGTAAAAAGACGGGTGCCTGTGTGCACCCGTTTTTGCTATTCGATATCGAGAGGCGCTTCGGAAAGGATAATACCGGTATTGTCGGCATACAGATGATCGCCGGAGAAGAAGGTGACGCCGCCGAAATTAACCCGGATATCGCTTTCACCAATACCTTCACCCGCCGCGCCAACAGGAATAGCGGCAATGGCCTGAATACCAATGTCGAGTTCTTCCAGGTCGTCTACCTGGCGCACCGAGCCATAGACCACAATGCCTTCCCATTCATTCTGTAGCGCCAGCCGTGCCAGATCCGCGTCAACCAGCGCGCGCCGTACTGAGCCACCGCCGTCTACCAGCAAAATGCGCCCGCGTCCGTTCTCTTCCAGCAGGTCATACAGAAGCCCGTTATCTTCGAAACATTTTACCGTAATAATTTGCCCGCCAAACGAGGTGCGGCCACCGAAGTTTGAGAAGAGCGGTTCAACGACATTCACATCTTCTTGATAGATGTCGCAAAGTTCGGAAGTATCATATTTCATAAGGGTTCATCTGTTTGCCACAGGGAGAGTAAGTATATCGCTATCTGCCGGTTGTTGGCAAAATCATCACGGGTTAAAACTTGCGATGGGTCAATCACATCTTCGTTAATTCATTACCAGACCGATGGCGAAAAGCAGATTAACCAGCAGGGCGCTTTTGACCGTTTTCGCCAGCATTGGGCGCATTGCGCTGGCTGAAGCTTCCCGCAGAATAAAATGGCCCTGATGCGACAGCAGCGGCGCGGCCAGCATAAACAGCCAGCCTGTCAGGCTCAGCGAAGCCATGACGGCAAATAAACCGAAACAGAGCAGCGAGCCAAAAAGTAAAAAAGCATGGTAGCAGCGAGCATTTCTGGTGCCCAGCCGTACGGCCAGCGTAAATTTGCCATTTTTCCGATCGCTTTCAATATCCCGCATATTGTTAACGTTCAGCACCGCGACCGCCAGTAAGCCGCAGGCACTGGCAGGCAATAACAGGACCGCGTTTAAATGATGTGCCTGAAGGTAATAGCTGCCTAAAACCCCAAGCCAGCCGAAGAAAATCAATACCGAAACATCGCCCAGGCCGAGATAGCCGTAGGGCTTTTTACCTACCGTATAGGCAATGGCAGCAACGATTGCCAGCGCGCCCAACGCCAGAAATCCCAGCATATCGTTCAGTGACTGGCACGAATTTACCACCAGAAAAACCCCTGAGATAAGCGTAAGCGCAACGGTAAGCACCAGCGCGACACGCATCTGTTTCTGGCTAATAAGACCTTTTTGCATACCACGCAGCGGCCCGATACGTTCAGGCGTGTCACTGCCTTTAACCGCATCGCCATAATCGTTAGCCAGGTTAGAAAGGATTTGCAGCAGCGCCGTGGTGAGCAGCGCTAACACGGCAGTAGAAAAATGAAACTGGCCTTGCCACCAGGCTAACGCTGAACCGGTTATTACCGAAGCGCACGCAAGAGGAAGCGTGCGTAAGCGAAGGCTTTCCAGCCAGGCTTGAGAGGAGGTCAGGGCTGGAACGGCACAGATGTTTTCCGTCATAGGGGTTCGCATTTGGCTTAAAAGGAATGGGGATGATAAGCAGTTTACTGTCTGGCCAAACCGGAAGAATTAATCCACATCAATGATAGTTACGACGTCGGGGGTTCTGTTAACACAGTGCTGATTAAAAGCGGATGAGATGCGCGTTCAGGCGGGGTTTTTGATGACGAAAGCGTTAAAAAAAAGGAGGCCGAAGCCTCCCGATCGTTGTGCGCTTACAGAATGAAGCGGCTGAGATCTTCATCGGCCACCAGCTCATCCAGATGCTTACCAACATAGTCAGCATCGATGGTAATGGAGGTACCGTTGAGATCGCTGGCGTCGTAGGAAATCTCTTCCATCAGACGTTCCAGCACGGTATGCAGGCGACGGGCACCGATGTTTTCAGCGGTTTCGTTAACCTGCCATGCGGCGGCGGCGATGCGGGTGATACCATCTTCAGTGAAATTGATATCCACGCCTTCAGTTTTCATCAGCGCTTTGTACTGAACGGTAACGGAAGCGCTTGGCTCAGTCAGAATGCGCTCGAAGTCGTGTGTTGTCAGCGCCTGTAGCTCAACGCGAATTGGCAGACGACCCTGAAGTTCCGGGATCAAATCTGACGGGCTGGCAACCTGGAACGCACCGGAAGCAATAAACAGGATATGGTCAGTTTTAACCATGCCGTGTTTGGTGGAAACGGTACAGCCTTCAACCAGCGGCAGCAGATCGCGCTGTACGCCTTCACGAGAAACGTCCGGGCCGGAGCTTTCGCCACGCTTACAGACTTTATCGATCTCATCAATAAACACGATGCCATGCTGCTCTACGGCTTCAATGGCTTCCTGCTTTAACTCTTCCTGATTGACCAGCTTGGCGGCTTCTTCTTCCACCAGCATTTTCATTGCGTCTTTGATTTTCAGCTTGCGCGGCTTTTGCTTCTGACCGCCCAGATTCTGGAACATTGATTGCAGCTGGCTGCTCATCTCTTCCATGCCCGGAGGCGCCATGATTTCCACACCCATTGGCGCAGCAGCCAGATCGATTTCAATCTCTTTATCGTCAAGCTGACCTTCACGCAGTTTTTTGCGGAAGGACTGGCGGGCAGCGGAAGGTTCCGCAGCGGCTTCTGCCTGGCCCCAGTTGTTTTTAGCCGGTGGGATCAGCACATCAAGAATCCGTTCTTCAGCCATCTCTTCGGCGCGATAGCGGTTTTTTTCAATCGCCTGAGAACGCACCATCTTAATCGCTGAGTCGGTAAGATCGCGGATAATGGAGTCAACTTCCTTACCTACATAGCCCACTTCGGTGAACTTAGTCGCTTCGACTTTAATAAACGGTGCGTTGGCCAGCTTGGCCAGACGACGGGCGATTTCCGTTTTACCAACACCGGTCGGGCCGATCATTAAAATATTTTTTGGCGTCACTTCATGGCGTAACTCGTCATCAAGCTGCATGCGGCGCCAGCGATTACGCAGGGCAATCGCTACAGCGCGCTTGGCGCCATCCTGGCCAATAATAAATCTGTTCAGTTCGCTGACAATTTCGCGCGGCGTCATTTCGGACATAGTTGGGATCCTTACGCTTTAGACGGTAATTCTTCGATAGTAAGATTGTGGTTGGTATAGATGCAGATATCGCCTGCAATACCCAGCGCTTTTTCCACGATGTCGCGCGCGCCGATCTCGGTGTTTTCCAGTAACGCACGGGCTGCTGCCTGCGCGTAAGGACCACCGGAACCAATGGCGATTAAATCATTTTCAGGCTGAATGACGTCGCCGTTACCGGTAATGATCAGCGAGGCGTTTTCGTCCGCTACTGCCAGCAGAGCTTCCAGCTTGCGTAGCATGCGGTCAGTACGCCAGTCTTTTGCTAATTCCACGGCCGCTTTCACCAGATGACCCTGATGCATTTCCAGCTTGCGTTCGAACAGCTCAAACAGCGTGAAGGCATCTGCAGTACCACCGGCAAAACCAGCAATGACTTTATCATTATAGAGACGACGCACTTTTTTGACGTTGCCCTTCATTACGGTGTTGCCGAGAGTAGCCTGGCCATCACCGCCAATTACTACCTGGCCGTTGCGTCGTACACTTACAATTGTTGTCACGGGCAGACCCCTTGTTGCAGTCGGAAGATTTCCCCGCGTTACCGCGGGGCAATGATGCAATCAGATATGGGGCGAGTTTGAAGGGTTTCAACCCCCGATGGCGAGAGGAATACAATTTGAGTGGCCCGCACCGCGCAGGCGTTTTAGCGTGCTGTCGGCGCTTGCCCGGTTGTTGTAGGGACCCACAACGACCCGATTCCAGCCGCCACCGGTGGTAATACGGCTTTCAAAACCTTCAAAAGCCAGCGCAGCGCGAGCAGACTCGGCCTGGTCGGTACCTTTGAACGAACCGCACTGCACCATCCAGCGCTGACTTTTCTCTTTTTCTGCCGGTTTCTCTACCGGTTTCGGTTTTTCTGCCTTCGGCGTCGTTACCGCTGGGGCCTGTACCTGACGAGCTGGCTCGTGGGTAACGGCAGGCTGGCTACGAGCAGGTTGAGTCTGCTGCATACGCGACTGCTGTTGCAGCTGCGTTTGCTGCTGTTGGCGCTGTATATTTTGCTGCTGCTGCTGCTGCTGCTGCTGCTGCTGCTGCTGCTGCAATTGTTGCTGTTGCTGCTGACGCTGCATGCTTTGCAACTGCGTTTGCTGTTGCTGACGCTGAAGCGTCTGCTGGCGCTGCGCTGGCGTCTGTTCGTTCCACGGTACTTCGTTAAGCTGGGTTGGCTGCTGGCGCATGTCGGCCTGCATCTGCTCAAGCAGCTGACGCTGTTCATCGGTCAACTGCGTTTGGGAATGCACTTCTCCCCCTGCGGAAGGTTCCGTAGGCGCAGGCACGGTAATCTGTCGATTTTCCAGCTCTTTGATATAGCGCCAGCGTTCTTCTGGTTTAGGCGGCAGACCGTTGCCCGCAGCTTTATGATCCGGAATGACAGGCGTTTCTTCTTCTTTTTTATGATGGGCGATAAACCACAGCCCGCCGACGAATGCTACCAGCACCGCAACGGCAAGCATCACCATGACTTTTGATACACCTGAACCACTGCTGCGCTTTTTACTGCGGCTGTTGCTCTTCTTGCGACGCGTCCCTGTCGAACGCCCGCGGCTTACGTAATCTTTTTGTGCCACTATCGTTCCGCTAATATTCAATGAAAGGTGAGCCCGGACCAGCGCTGGTGCCCCGGCTGTCAGCTCGCCATGTTACTCAAGGGCCGGAAGTTTGACCAGCAGCGATACGAGTAAGAATCTGCTGAATCTCGTTTTTAAGGTCGCCCGGGAGCGATTTTCGCGGCGATCAGTCCCTCGCATGCAGCGCTGGCGCCGTGCTGCCACGGATTTTTAATTCGAAATCCAACAGGCGAGATCCACTGTTAACCGGTTTACCCTGTAACTGCTCCAGTAACAGGTTCATCGCTTCACGACCAATATTAAACCGGGGTTGGGCAACGGTAGTTAACTGAGGATCGCTATAGCGCGACAGCTCAATATCATCAAAGCCAATCAGCGATAAATCCTTCGGTACCCGCAGCCCCATCAGTTTTGCCTGAGCCATGGCACCCAGCGCCATAATATCGCTGTGGCAGAAAAGCGCGTCCGGCGGTTTAGGCAGCGCCATCAGCTGCTTTAACGCCCGGCTACCGGCATCAAAGGTAAAATCTCCCCGCACAATATAGTGGGGATCCAGCGTAATGCCATTCCGCCTGAGTGCCTGAATATACCCTTGCAGGCGATACTGGCAGAGCGGCATATCCTGTGGCCCTGCAATGCAGGCGATGCGGCTGTGCCCCAGTTTAAGCAGGTGGTTGACGGCTTCAAATGCCGCTGTCAGGTTGTCGATATGAACCGTGGGGAGATCAAGCTCTGGGGCAAATTCATTTGCCATCACCATCGGCGGCAGGTTGCGTTGTTCCTCAGAACTGGTTTCAAACGGGACTTGTGAACCCAGTAACACCATACCGTCAATCTGACGGGTCATCATAAGGTTGAGAAAAGCATTCTCCTGGCTGTTCTGATGGGCGCAATCGCCAATCAACACCAGATAACCCCGATCGGCGGCTACCGTTTCAATCCCACGAATCATCTCGCTGAAAAAGGGATCGCAGATATCCGGCACGATAACCAGAATCGTACGGGATTCGTTGCGCCTGGCGCTGCGGGTCATTGCGTGGGGAGAATACCCAACGGCAATCACCGCCTCTTCAACTTTTTGTCGCGTTGCGGCAGAGACTTTTTCCGGATTCATTAGCGCACGTGACACGGTTGCTGTTGATACGCCCGCTTTTTCCGCCACGTCTTTCATGGTGGCGCCAGTGGCCTCTTGATTCTGCTCCAACGCTATTCTCCTCACGTCAGCTTGCGCTGACCTGACTGTCCAGGATATTGAAAAAGGGCATCGTCAGCGCTCTTGCCTGCTCAATGCCCTCTACAAAACTAACCGATGTCCATTAATGAAGTTACTTAATTTGCATAAAAACGCTGACTTGTGCGAATTTTTTCGAAACGTCTCGCAGCGCATTGTCACCATAGCAGGGCTGTTTCAACCTTCCGTTGGATCCACATCGAGGGTCCATTTAACTTTGCGCGCCTGCGGAAGTGTACCAATCAGCGGCAGAGTGGCCTTAATCAGTCTTTGCAGCACGCCTCTGGAAGGGTGTTGTAACAGAAGCTGCCAGCGATAGCGTCCACCGCGTTTCGGCTGGAGCGCCGGCACCGGTCCCATTACCCAAAATGCGTCATCTTTCAACGGGCTGGATTCCAGCAAGTTGCGTAGCTGCTGTAAAAACAGCGCCGACTGCTGGTTATCGTGATCGTCTGAGCGAAACAGAATGTGGCTGGTAAAAGGAGGTAAAAAGACGGTCTGGCGTTCATTCAGCGCCTCTCGGGCAAAGGCATCGTAGCCCTTGTGCAGCAGCGTTTGCAGGAGCGGATGGTCAGGATGGTGCGTTTGCAGCAGCACTTCGCCCTGTTTACCTGCGCGTCCAGCACGCCCGGCTACCTGGGTATAGAGCTGAGCAAAACGTTCGGCTGAACGGAAATCAGCAGAAAAGAGTGCGCCGTCAACGTCCAAAAGCGACACCAGCGTGACATCAGGAAAATGGTGACCTTTTGCCAGCATCTGCGTGCCAACCAGGATACGGGCACCGCCGCGATGAACATCCGCCAGATGTTGCTCCAGCGCGCCTTTACGGCTGGTGGTGTCACGGTCAATGCGGGAAAGCGGCACATCCGGGAATAGTTCGCTTAAGTTGTGTTCCAGCTGTTCGGTACCTAAACCGACAGGCACCAGATTTGTTGAGCCGCATTGTGGGCATTGATGGGGAACAGGCCGCTGGCTGTCGCAATGGTGGCAGCGAAGCTGACGATGATGCTGATGCAGCGTGTAATAACGATCGCAGCGCTGGCATTCGGCAATCCACCCGCACTCATGGCAGAGCATTGCGGGCGAAAAGCCGCGGCGGTTAAGAAACAGTAAGACTTGATTATCTGCCTTAAGATGCTCACCCATTTTTTTGATCAGCATGGGAGAGAGGCCGCCCTGAAGCTTAACGCCTTTCAGGTCAATCAACTGCTGCGTGGCCTGGCTCGCGTTCCCGGCTCGTTTATTCAGGTTGAGCTGGCGGTATTTTCCCATCTGGACATTGTGCAAGGTTTCCAGCGCGGGCGTGGCCGTGCCCATAACAATCGGAATATCTTCCTGGCGGGCGCGGAACACAGCAAGATCGCGGGCCTGATAGCGCCAGCCTTCCTGTTGCTTATAGGAGCTGTCGTGTTCTTCATCGATAATAATGACGCCAAGGCGGGCGAAAGGAGTGAACAGCGCCGAGCGGGTACCGATCACAATCGCCGTTTCGCCGCTGCGTGCTCTTAACCAGACCGCCAGCCGTTCGCTATCGTTTAGCGCCGAGTGCAGAACGTCTACGGGTGCATTAAAGCGTTCGCGAAAGCGAGAAATTGTCTGTGGCGTCAGGCCAATCTCCGGGACCAGTACTAACGCCTGGCCACCGTTGGCCAACACGTTTTCCAACACGCTGAGATAGACTTCTGTTTTGCCCGAGCCGGTGATGCCAGCCAGTAGCCATGCGGCAAAATGGTCATCTTCGCTGCGCATAGCGCCGACAGCGGTGGCCTGCTCGGTATTCAGTCGTAAACGCTCGCCTTTAACCGCATAGCTGGCGCGCCAGTCCTGCTGCGTACGACGCTGTTCCTGCAAATCACACAATCCTTTCGCCCGCAGAGCCTGCAACGTTGCGTCTGTAATATCGTGCTGGCTGATTTCGTGGCGGTAGAGATTACGCTGGCGCAGCGCCGCAAGTGCCTGCTGTTGTTTAGGCGCGCGTTTCAGACTCTCCGGCGCGGTTTCTCGCCCGGTCTCGGTAATAAACCACTGCCAGAGCGGCGCTGCCTGCGCGGGTTTCCCCTGACGCAGTAATACGGGCATAGCATGGAACAGCACTTCACCCAGAGGATAATGATAATACTCGGCTGCCCACAGCAAAATACGCCATAATGACGGCGACCAAATCGACTCGCTGTCCAATACTTCCTGAACCGATTTTAACTGATCGACAGGAAAATCGCTGGTCTCGCTAAGCCCGACCACGACGCCAATGGCTTTGCGTTTGCCAAAAGGCACGCTGACGCGCGCGCCAACCACTGCCGCAGGCAGATGGGGCGGTAACAGGTAGTCAAAGTTACGGGCCAGAGGGACGGGCAGTGCGACCTGAACAACGGGCATATATCATCCGGATGAAATAGTGAGCGAGATAGTGTACACTGTGTCTTCCGGATTGTGCGGATTCGATTGCAGCGAGCGGTTATTTTCTGTATAGTTCGCCGCCGTTGATACGGCTTTTCGGTATCAAAACACCTGAATTTTTAATCTTCGTGTGGTGCCGGTGCAGGGTTATCCTGGCACGGGAGAGCGACACGGCCTTAACTGAGGTTTCCCATGAAAAAAGGTATTCACCCAAATTACGCTGAAGTTACTGCTAAATGTTCTTGCGGTAACGAAATCAAAACCCGCTCAACCGTGGGTCACGACCTGAACCTGGACGTGTGCGGCAAATGCCACCCGTTCTATACCGGTAAGCAGCGTGATGTTGCCAGCGGTGGTCGTGTTGACCGCTTCAACAAGCGTTTCAGCATCCCAGGCGCTAAATAAGCAGCCCGACAGAAACGGTTCCCGTTTCGGATGTAATAAAAAACCCAGCCTCGGCTGGGTTTTTTTATGTTCCGGATGCGATCGTTATTTATGATGCAGGTCCGGAACATCATGTGAAGCGAACCGTCATTAAAAGCCGGTAGTCTCAGGCTTATTGAGTTCAACGACTTGGGCGATGATGTTGCCACCAAGATCACTGATCTTACTGACTTTTGGCGCATTAATGGCTAATTTTTCTGCGGAAATTGTGCCTTTTTTGCACAGTGCAAACCAGGAGCAGGAAGTACTACTGATTTTGCCTTCGGTGTTAAGCGTTAACGTTTTGCCTTCCAGCGTTCCGTAGTTGCTGATCCCGCTCACACCCGTAACCGTCAGCTGGTTTGAGGCCTGCAGCGTTCCGGTATTTTCAAAAGTGTTGGCATAAACAGTAATATTATTGCCGCTCAGGCTTGTTGCATTATTTACAGTCTCTGCGCTCAGGTAAGCAGCAGCCTGCGTAGCGACAGATCCGGTCGTCAATGTAATCGCCTTAGTTGCCTGTAGTGTTACACCTGTCGCGCCAGTGATGCTGCCGGTATTGATAATGCTGGTGTTCGCTATCGGAGCCAGAACATAGCTTTCGTTAGGCATATAGCCGGTACGCGCATAGACTGCACCCTCTGACTCAATCACACCGTTGTTCTCAATATCACCGGTATAAGAGACGATCTGATATGCGCTGGTTCCGCTCAGTGTTCCTTTCGCCGAGTTAGAAATCTTCCCGTTCGCCAGCGTGTACAGAACATTATCTGCTTTCACTGTTCCACTATTATTAAGCGCATTTGAGGAAACCAGCTGCACATTTTTACCCCTGATCGAACCTGAATTGTTCATTGAAGCAGCAGAGGAAAGCACAGCGCTACCGCTGGCCTTCATTGTGCCAGTATTCGTCAGCGAGCCATTTGATGAGATCTGAATAGCGTCTGCGGAGAGCGTGCCGTTGTTATTGACCCCGATGCCAGCTTTCGTCGTTTGCAGCTGAATAACGCCTGCCGTCACGCCGCCCAGCGCGCTGACATCGATAGCCGTCGTGAACAACGTGTGGCCGCCAGCAGAAGTTGACGTGCTGCTTGCGCTATCCCAGCTATATTTTCCGGCAACCGCGTTTAAAGAGTCAGTTTCAACCAAACCGTTGATGCGAACAGTTTCTGCCAGAATATCGGTATAGCTTTGCTTGTTCTTCAGGCCATTACCGTTGATAGTGACGCGGCCCTGAGTAACATTAAAACCTGTCAGCGCGCCGTCCGCCATGACCGGTGTGCCGGTCGTCAGTGTGGTGCGGCTGGTGTTAATAAAGCTACAGCCAGAACAGGTAATACCGTTAGGGTTAGCGATAATAACATCGGCTTTCTGGCCGGCGACTTCGATAAACCCACTCAACGTACTGGCCTTATTGGAAATAACTTCATTCAGGATGACTTTGGCGGCAGTATCCAGATTATTATTTTTCGCAATATTACCGCTATCACGTATTAAGTTTTCTGTACTATTGTTTAACACCATGCCTTTTTTACTAACGTTAAAATCTGTCCACATGTTATGGGAAAGCCCGTTGGCATCAGCTTTATTGATATCAACTACGGTTGAACCATTCCGGTGGGTGTAACTGGTTGGATTGGCAAACGCAGAGTGTGAAGCAATAGCAAATGTAGTTATTAAAAATAGTGCATTAAATTTATGAAGTTTCATTTATTAGTCCTTTAAGATTGGTTTTTCCTGTTTTTTAATATTGAGATGATAGTGAATGGGTATGTAGTCTCCTTTTAATATTTCCACTGAAGCGAAAAACCTAAGTTTAGCGGATCGGTATGGAACCCCTGTGGTTTTTTTAGAGGTGTTCCGGCATAAATATCATAGCCGGTGTTCCATGCTCTGCCACGTAAGCCGATAACGCTGCCTGCAAGCATTTTTCCCGAATAGTATTGTTGATTTTTATTGCCAATGACTCTTCCAACATCCAGGCCTAAATAAGGTTGAAAGCTTTTATCTGGTAAAACCCAGGTAATATCGTTTCGCCAATACCATCCCTGATTTTCCTGCAAGTTAGCTTCCCCATCGAAACCGCGAACCGTCCAGCGATTGCCCAGCGCGAATCCATCCAGTGATGAAAGCGTGTCAGGTGAAAGCTGTAGCATAAAATGAGGAGAATAATTTAGCGTCTGTGTAAGCAGAGCAATATTCATTGAGGCTTGTAAATCAAAGCTGATAACCCGCCCTTTACTGTCGATGAAATTCATTTGTTGTTCTTGCGTGGAAGAACTACCAAACCAGGGCATCTTTTTTTGATAACTCAGGCTGCCATTTACCACTGCTTTCTCAAAGTAGTGCTGGTGCTGTAGGACTGCTTTCCATCCAGCATTATGTTTACGCATGCTGGCTAGCTCGACATCCTCATAGTAGTAGCGTGAGCGGGCATTAAAAATCTGCAAGCCCATCGTTGTGCGCTGATGCACGGTGTTCGACAGCTGACGGTTAAGCTGTACGCTGTAATAAAAGTTATCGTTATTCAGCATCCAGCCTGACCAGTTACCTTGTACATGCTGCTGGTAGCGACTGCGGCTGGCGTACAGATCCATCCACCAATATTCCCATGGAATGCTGTAGCCAAAAGACTGGTTGCTGCTACCCTGAGGCTTATTTCGCGTATCAATATCATGACTCAGGGAGAGATACAGTGTGTCACTCAGTGAAGTAATATTATTGAGATAAAATACTGTTCCCGCCTGGTAACGCCCCGTTGCTTTGCTTCCTGCATCATTGAGCCAGGCACCCACCTGCCAAAATTTATCCTGTTCACGATGGATTAGGATATCGCTTTCCCCTTTTTCGGTACCTGGGATGAGATTAATTTTCACCGTAGAGCCAGGCACGCGTTGCAGGTTAAAGCTACCTTGTTCCAGATCGCTGAGATTAAGAAGATCGCCTTCGGCGAAAGGGAGCGTGTTTTTCAAATTAATATAGTTTGCTCCTCCTTCGACGAGTTTAATTTTACCAATATTCCCTGCTATAATATCAAAGTGTAATTCATGGCTGTTAAGATTTTGCTGCGGCATGCTTATTCTGGTTGTAATGTAACCCAGTCGAATAATCTCATTTTGCATAACATCTGCCAGTAATTTGATACCTTTACTGCCCAGGCATTTTTCCTTTGCCTGATCGGTAAAGTAATGCAATGTGCTGAGGTTTAACTTATCATTATCTTTTTTATAATAAATGTCATTAATCAGGTAGCAGGGTGATTCTTCAGGAAAACTAATGGCGAATTTTTCCAGGTTTTTTTTAGAAGAGCGCATTTCTTTTGCCGTTTTTTGCAGGTTTTCTTTACGGCTCTTATCCTGTTCGACACGATTTGCTGTCTGAGTGTTAAATTTTTTTTCAGCATTTTTTAGTTGAGGGAGTACCGTTTCTGCTGCCCGGGATTCCATAGTGTGAATAAAAAAAGCAGCAAGAAAAGGCAGCAACATCATTTTGATGTTGACGTATCTGTCCATGATTAAATCCAGGTTTAATAATCCATTATTATTGCCATATTTTAGTGTTTTTATTTAATTCGTACAATAGCGATAATTCTATATAGTAATTTACATTTCGATTGCAGGTTAGAAGAGGTTTACTGGATATAGGACGTTTTGTTATAAAAAAGTGCAGCAGCCAGGGGGGTTAAGAAAATAAAGGTACTGGCAGCAAATTTCCGCAGGAAAGTTTGCTGCCAGGAAGAGAAAGCGGACAGTGCGAGTTCCGCAGGGAACGTTAGTATTCCCAGGTATCCGGATCGACGCCCATCTCCCGCATGATGGCTTTTGCCTCTTCCGGGATTTCGTCGCTGCGTTCTTTGCGCAGGTCGACATCATCCGGCAGCGGTTGCCCAGTGAAAGCATGCAGGAATGCTTCGCACAGCAATTCGCTGTTGGTGGCATGGCGTAAATTATTGACCTGACGGCGCGTGCGCTCATCGGTCAAAATCTTCAGCACCTTTAACGGAATGGATACCGTGATTTTTTTGACTTGCTCGCTCTTCTTACCGTGCTCAGCGTAAGGGCTGATATATTCGCCGTTCCATTCAGCCATGGGTTACCTTAAATTAATTAAAAGTGAAAAATGCCGAAATCCGGCTAATTATGCCCGAAGTTGGAGCCCATCACACGCGACAGAACCACTTTCTGCTGGCTCAAGAAGCATAATATTAACGGTTATTGCCGAATTGCTCAATCTATACGCAAAGACATTTAGATGTCCAGATGTATTGACGTCTATCGACACCCTGTTATGCTGGTCGCTCTTCTTAATTCTCCTGCAGGAATTTATGCACCATGACGCGTAAACAGGCAACCATCGCAGTTCGCAGCGGTTTGAATGATGACGAGCAATATGGCTGCGTTGTCCCCCCGATTCATCTTTCCAGCACCTATAACTTTACCGATTTTAATGAGCCACGCGCGCACGACTACTCTCGTCGCGGTAATCCAACGCGTGACGTCGTACAACGTGCGCTGGCCGAACTGGAAGGCGGTGCTGGTGCGGTCATGACCAATACCGGTATGTCGGCGATTCATCTGGTCTGTACCGTCTTTCTGAAGCCTGGCGATCTGCTGGTTGCGCCACACGATTGTTACGGCGGCAGCTATCGTCTTTTCGATAGCCTGAGCAAGCGTGGCGCTTATCGCGTGAAGTTTGTCGATCAGGGTGATGAGGCGGCCTTAAAAGCGGCGCTGGCTGAAAAGCCTAAGCTGGTGTTGGTAGAAAGCCCAAGTAATCCTCTGCTGCGCGTAGTGGATATTGCATCGATCTGTAAAGCGGCGGCCGAAGCGGGCGCTGTCAGCGTTGTGGATAACACGTTCCTCAGTCCCGCGCTACAAAATCCGCTGGCGCTGGGCGCAGACCTGGTCATCCATTCCTGCACCAAATATCTTAACGGTCATTCCGATGTGGTTGCCGGTGCGGTCATTGCTAAAGATCCTGCGCTTGTCACCGAACTGGCATGGTGGGCAAATAATATCGGTGTGACAGGTGCAGCTTTCGACAGCTATTTATTGCTTCGTGGCCTGCGTACGCTGGCACCACGTATGGCGGCGGCTCAGCGTAACGCGCTGGCCATTGTTGACTATCTGAAGCAACAGCCGCTGGTGAAAAAGTTGTATCATCCTTCTTTACCCGAAAATGCGGGCCACCAGTTTGCCGTACGTCAGCAAAAAGGCTTTGGTGCCATGCTCAGTTTTGAGCTGGATGGCGACGAACAGACCCTGCGCCGTTTCCTGAAAGCGCTGGAATTGTTTACCCTGGCGGAGTCGTTAGGCGGCGTGGAAAGTCTTATCTCGCATACGGCTACCATGACCCATGCAGGAATGTCAGCAGAGGCACGGGCAGCGGCGGGTATTTCCGAAACGCTACTGCGGATATCCGTAGGAATTGAAGACCACGAAGATTTAATCGCCGATCTGGATAATGCATTCCGGATAGCGGCCGAGAGGTAAGCATGAGTCAGTCAGCAGTGGCAGCAGGAACGCGTCAGTTGCATAAGTTTGGTGGCAGCAGTCTTGCCGATGCTAAATGTTATCAGCGGGTCGCGGGGATTATGGCGGAGTACAGCAATCCTGGCGATGTGATGGTGGTCTCGGCGGCAGGTAGCACCACCAATCAGTTAATCAGCTGGCTTAAGCTGAGCCAGAGCGATCGGTTGTCTGCTCATCAGGTGCAGCAGGCGCTTCGTCGCTATCAGAGCGAGCTAATTAGCTCGCTGCTGCCGGCACCCATGGCGGAGACGCTGGTAACTGAGTTTATTCATGACCTGGAAAAACTCGCTGCGCTGCTGGATGGCCCCATTACCGACGCGGCCTATGCCGAAGTAGTCGGGCACGGTGAAATTTGGTCAGCCCGCCTGATGGCCGCTGTTTTGCACCAGCGTGATATTGCTGCGAGCTGGCTGGACGCAAGGGATTTCCTGCGCGCCGAGCGGGCTGCGCAGCCGCAGGTGGATGAGGGAAAATCCTGGCCGCTGTTACAGCAGCTGCTTGCTCAGCATCCCGGGCAGCGTCTGGTGGTAACAGGTTTTATCAGTCGTAATGATGACGGCGAAACCGTTTTACTAGGCCGTAACGGTAGTGACTACTCCGCTACCCAAATCGGCGCGCTGGCTGGCGTATCTCGCGTCACCATCTGGAGTGATGTCGCCGGGGTATACAGTGCCGATCCGCGCAAGGTGAAAGATGCCTGCCTGCTGCCTCTGCTGCGTCTGGACGAAGCCAGCGAGCTGGCTCGCCTGGCCGCGCCGGTTTTGCATACCCGCACGCTGCAACCGGTTTCCGGCAGCGATATTGATTTGCAGCTGCGTTGTAGCTATCAACCCGAACAGGGATCGACCCGTATTGAACGCGTGCTGGCCTCCGGCACCGGTGCGCGCATTGTCACCAGTCATGATGACGTCTGCCTGATTGAGTTCCAGGTACCGCCGCAGCATGATTTTTCCACCACGCACAAAGAAATTGAACGGCTGTTGCAGCGCGCGCAGCTACGTCCGTTGGCGACGGGTATCCATCCGGATCGCAACCTCATCCAGCTTTGCTACACCTCGGAAGTGGTGAGCAGCGCACTGACGTTGTTGCAGGATGCGGGCATTCCGGGTCGCTTACAGTTACGTGAAAGCATGGCGCTGGTTGCGCTGGTTGGTGCAGGCGTGTGTCGTAATCCGCTGCACAGCCACCGTTTCTGGCAGCAGTTAAAAGACCAGCCGGTCGAGTTTATCTGGCAGTCAGAAGAGGGCATAAGCCTGGTCGCCGTGCTGCGTGTTGGGCCTACTGAGCATCTGATTCGAGGTCTGCACCAGTCGCTGTTCCGCGCTGAAAAACAAATCGGTCTGGTACTGTTTGGTAAAGGCAATATTGGTTCCCGCTGGCTGGAGCTGTTTGGCCGCGAGCAGGAGAGCCTTTCTGCCCGTACCGGTTTTGAATATGTGCTGGCTGGCGTCGTCGACAGCCGGCGCAGTTTGCTGAGCTATGACGGGCTGGATGCCCGTCGTGCGCTGGCATTTTTTGAGGATGAAGCGGTTGAGCAGGATGAAGAATCGCTGTTCCTGTGGATGCGCGCACACCCGTTTGACGACCTGGTAGTACTGGACGTTACCGCCAGCGAACAGCTGGCCGATCAGTATCTTGATTTCGCCAGTCATGGTTTCCACGTTATTAGCGCTAATAAAGTGGCCGGAGCTTCCAGCAGCGATCGTTACCGCCAAATCCGCGACGCTTTTGCGAAAACCGGGCGTCGCTGGCTCTACAATGCCACGGTCGGCGCTGGATTACCGGTTAACCATACGGTGCGCGATCTGCGGGAAAGCGGCGACAGTATTCTCTCTATTAGCGGCATTTTCTCCGGCACCCTGTCATGGCTGTTTCTGCAATATGACGGCACGGTTCCGTTTACCGAACTGGTCGATCAGGCCTGGCAACAGGGGTTGACCGAGCCGGATCCGCGCGTCGATCTGTCTGGTCAGGATGTGATGCGCAAGCTGGTGATCCTGGCGCGTGAAGCTGGCTATGACATTGAACCGGATCAGGTGCGCGTTGAATCTCTGGTGCCAAAAAACTGCGAAGGCGAGTCCGTGGATCACTTCTTTGAGAATGGTGAAACGCTGAACGATCAGATGCAGCAACGTTTTGAGGCCGCGCAGGAAATGGGGCTGGTGCTGCGTTATGTCGCACGCTTTGATGCTAATGGCAAAGCGCGTGTTGGCGTAGAAGCCGTGAGAAGCGAGCATCCTCTGGCTTCCCTGCTGCCTTGCGATAACGTGTTTGCGATAGAAAGCCGCTGGTATCGTGATAACCCACTGGTGATCCGTGGGCCGGGCGCGGGACGCGACGTGACCGCCGGAGCAATCCAGTCAGATATTAATCGTCTGGCGCAGCTGCTGTAACTGCTTTCCGGGCCGGTATTCTCCGGCCCGTTGATTTTTCTCTCATCTTCTCCATTGCATGAATTTTATTCAACTTCGCTGAGATTTTGTCACGTCAGTTGATGATTTATCAGTTGACTCAATGAGGCCAATCGGTCATTTTGAATGTCTGGACGTCTAAACGTATGGACGTTTATTGCGGGTAAGTTAACCATTCTGCGATCGATGAGGTAAGCCATGAGTTTTTTCCACGCCAGTCAGCGCGAAGCGTTAAACCAAAGCCTGGCCGAGCTGAACGGGCAAATTAACGTTTCGTTCGAGTTCTTCCCGCCGCGCACCAGCGAAATGGAACAGACCTTGTGGAGCTCAATCGATCGCCTTAGCAGCCTGAAACCTAAATTTGTCTCGGTGACATACGGCGCCAATTCAGGCGAGCGTGACCGTACGCACAGCATTATCAAAGGCATTAAAGATCGTACCGGGCTGGAAGCCGCACCTCATCTGACCTGCGTGGATGCCACCCGCGACGAGCTGCGTGCCATCGCGCAGGACTACTGGGATAACGGGATACGTCATATTGTGGCACTGCGCGGCGATTTACCGCCGGGTGGCGGCAAGCCTGAAATGTACGGTGCGGATTTGGTGGCTTTGCTGAAAGAGGTGGGCGATTTCGATATTTCCGTGGCTGCCTACCCGGAAGTGCATCCGGAAGCAAAAAGCGCCCAGTCGGACTTAATTAACCTGAAGCGAAAAATTGATGCCGGTGCTAACCGTGCCATTACGC
Source organism: Pantoea sp. CCBC3-3-1 (assembly GCF_007981265.1). Lineage (NCBI taxonomy): Bacteria > Pseudomonadati > Pseudomonadota > Gammaproteobacteria > Enterobacterales > Erwiniaceae > Pantoea > Pantoea sp. CCBC3-3-1. Next base: position 4,809,526 of record NZ_CP034363.1, on the reverse strand, counting down.
AGTTCTTCTTTGATGTGGAAAGTTATCTGCGCTTCCGCGACCGCTGCGTGAGCGCCGGTATTGATGTGGAAATTGTGCCGGGTATTCTGCCCGTTTCAAATTTTAAACAGCTTCAGCGTTTCGCGGCTATCACCAATGTCCGCGTACCCGGTTGGATGACCAGCATGTTTGCCGGACTGGATAACGATCCTGAGACCCGTAAAATGGTCGGCGCTAACGTGGCGATGGATATGGTGAAAATTCTCAGCCGTGAAGGCGTAAAGGATTTCCACTTCTACACGCTGAACCGTGCGGAAATGAGCTACGCGATTTGCCATACGCTGGGTGTGCGTCCGGCAACTTTAGCGCCAGCTGTCTGAAAGCACTAATTAAATTTGTTAATTCCTTCTTTACTTCTTCGAATGAAATGACAGGCTATGCTGGTTGTAAAGCTGATAAAAAGAGCGAAGGTTATAGCGTTTATGCCTTTTCAGACATAAACGCCTTAATAAAGTTAACCCGTATTACGCATTCCCGCCGCGACACCGGCAATCGTCACCATCAACGCCTGCTCGACACGAGGATCTACCTCTTCGCCATTGGTTTCCTGCTGGCGCGAACGATGCAGCAGCTCGGCCTGCAATACGTTTAGCGGATCGGTATAGACATTACGTAGCGCAATGGACTCTGCTATCCACGGCTGGTCAGCCATCAGATGCGCATCGTTAGCGATGGTCAGCACCGCTTTAATATCCGAATCAAGCCGATCGCGCAGCTGTTTGCCCAGTGGCCATAAGGATTGATCAACCAGACGCTGGTCGTAATATTCCGCTAGCCAAAGGTCAGCTTTGGCAAAGACCATTTCCAGCATGCCAAGACGGGTTGAGAAGAACGGCCAGTCGCGGCACATCGCTTCCAGCTGATCCTGATGGCCTGCCTGCATCGCTTTTTGCAGCGCCGCACCCGCGCCCAGCCAGGCCGGCAACATCAAACGGTTCTGCGTCCAGGCAAAAATCCACGGAATGGCGCGCAGTGACTCAACGCCGCCAGTAGGGCGACGCTTGGCCGGGCGTGAGCCCAATGGCAGTTTGCCCAGCTCCTGTTCGGGCGTTGCCGAGCGGAAATAGGGAACAAAATCGGCATTTTCACGCACGTAGCCACGATACATTTCGCAGGAATCTTTCGATAACTGGTCCATGATCTTCTGCCATTCTTTCTTCGGTTCCGGCGGTGGTAACAGGTTGGCTTCAAGGATCGCGCCGGTATAGAGCGAGAGGCTGCTGATGGTGACTTCCGGTAAACCATATTTAAAGCGGATCATCTCGCCCTGTTCGGTAACACGCAGACCGCCTTTCAGGCTTCCCGGCGGTTGAGAAAGCAGCGCTGCCTGCGCGGGTGCGCCGCCGCGACCAATGGTGCCGCCGCGCCCGTGGAAGAGCGTCAGTGCGATACCGGCTTTTTCGCAGGTTTTGATTAGCGCATCCTGCGCCTGATACTGTGCCCAGCTGGCCGCCATCACGCCGGCATCTTTCGCCGAATCGGAATAGCCAATCATCACCATCTGTTTGCCCTGAATAAAGCCGCGATACCAGCCGATATCCAGCAGCTGACGCATCACATCGTTAGCGTTGTTCAGATCATCCAGCGTTTCAAACAGCGGCGCGACCGGCATTGCAAAAGGAATGCCCGCTTCTTTCAGCAGCAGATGCACGGCCAGCACGTCGGAAGGGGTTTTCGCCATAGAGATCACGTAAGCAGCAATCGATCCTTTTGGCGCTTCCGCCGCCACGCGGCAGGTATCCAGCACTTCCTGCGTGTCGGCGCTCGGTTCCCATTGACGAGGCAGTAATGGGCGCTTGGAGCTCAATTCACTGATCAGGAACGCCTGTTTGTCGGCTTCAGACCAGCTGGCGTAGTCGCCCAGCCCCAGATAACGCGTTACTTCAGCAATGGCATCGGTATGACGCGTGCTCTCCTGACGAATATCGATACGCACTAACGGCACGCCGAAGCACTTCACGCGGCGCAGCGTATCCAGCAGCTGGCCGTTAGCAATGATGCCCATGCCGCACGCTTGCAGAGACTGATAGCAGGCGTACAGCGGATCCCACAGCTGGTCGTTAGAGATAAGCAGATCCGCCGGGCGCGGCAGACGCTCGCCTTTCAGACGCTGCTCCAGGTACGTTTGAGTGCTTATCAGCTGGCCACGCAGCTTTTTCATGATCTCGCGATAAGGCTCGAGCGCCTCCGGGTTACCGCACAGCTCGCGCACTTCTGGCGTACATTCCGACATCGACAGCTCGGAGACCAGCACCGCAATATCACGCAGGAACAGGTCGGTGGCTTTCCAGCGGCTCAGTTGTAGCGCATGACGGGTGATTTTGGCGGTGACGTTCGGGTTGCCGTCGCGGTCGCCGCCCATCCAGGAGGTAAACTGCACCGGCACAAAATCGACCGGCAGTTTCATGCCAAACGAGGCCTCTACCTGGTCGTTCAGCTCGCGTAAAAAGTTGGGTACGCCTTCCCACAGGCTGTTTTCCACCACGGCAAAGCCCCATTTAGCTTCATCGATAGGAGAAGGGCGGTATTTGCGGATTTCATCGGTATGCCAGGCTTGTGCAACCAGCTGGCGAAGACGACGCATAATCAACCCGCGGTCGTAATCGGATAAATCGTTATGATCTAACTGCTTCAGGCAGTTATTCACCTCGACCAGCTTATGAATCAGGGTGCGGCGGGTAATTTCAGTTGGGTGGGCAGTCAGCACCAGCTCCAGCGACAGCGACTCGATCGCCTCACGGATTTTCGCTTCCGTCAGGTCAGGCTGCTGCTTAAGACGTTCAAAAACGCCGCGCAGCATTTCCGGGTGGTTCGCGCCTTCGCCTTTCGGTGAAATAGTGTGGTACTGCTCGGCGACATTGGTTAAATTCAAAAACTGGCTGAAAGCGCGAGCCACGGGCAGCAGCTCATCATTAGACAGATTTTGCAGTGTTGACAGCAGTTCCTGACGATGGGCGTCGTTTCCCGCACGTGATGACTTCGAGAGCTTACGGATAGTTTCCACCCGATCCAGGATGTTCTCTCCAAGCGCATCCTTAATCGTATCCCCGAGCAGTTTGCCGAGCATACTGACATTACTTCGCATTGCGGAATATTGTTCGTTCATATGACCCCTGACACCCTTCTTGTTTTTGTCACTGTATGTCGCCGTCGCCGGCATAACGTTGTCTTTTATCAAGCCACGTTCACAACCGTTCGTCAATTGCCTTAATTATGCAAAAAGCTGTCGCTAACTGACGGGAATTTATGAAATTTAACAGTAGCGAAGTGAGATAAGTTAAACTTATCGTGAAAGACGGAATAATGCCGGGGCAGACCACTGTTTTTCCAGCTGAATGCCCCACATCACTTTTAGTGATGGCAAAAATGCTTCACTACCTGAGCGATCAGCTCACGAGTCGGTTTAATAAAGGCGGTATCGATATATTCATCTGGCTGATGCGCCTGATTAATCGATCCCGGCCCTAACACCAGCGTTGGACAAAGCTGCTGAATAAAAGGCGCTTCCGTGCAGTAATTAACGATTTCTGTCTCCGTTCCCAGCAGTTTCTCTACCACTTTGACCAGCTGATGGTCGGCAGGACATTCGTAGCCAGGAATGGGCGGATGCAGCTCATCAATAGTCAGACGGCCCGGCCAGCGTTCACTTACCGGTGCCAGCGCTTCGTTCAGCAGGCCATTGAGATCACTCAGCGCCAGCCCCGGCAGCGGGCGAATATCCATATGCAATTCACAGCAGGCACAAATACGGTTTGCCGCATCGCCGCCATGGATGTGGCCAAAATTCATCGTTGGGTAAGGGATCGCGAAGCCGTCGTGGTGATAGCGCTCCTGCAACGTTTTGCGCAAGCCCATTAGCTGGGTGATAGAAGCGTGCATCAGTTCAATGGCGTTGACGCCGCGGGAAGGATCGCTGGAGTGCCCGGATTGCCCCTGGATACGGATAGCGTTCGACATATGGCCTTTGTGCGCGCGCACCGGTTTTAGCGAGGTCGGTTCGCCAATAATTGCGCAATCAGGACGGATCGCCGTGCTTTCTGAAAAATATTTTGCGCCCGCCATCGTCGTTTCTTCATCTGCCGTTGCCAGAATGTAGAGCGGCTTTTCCAGCTTGCTAACGTCAACGTCACGCAGGCTATCAAGGATGAAGGCGAAAAAGCCTTTCATATCAGCAGTGCCCAGACCGTACAGCTTGTTGTCGTGTTCAGTCAGCGTAAAGGGATCGCGCGTCCAGCGGCCATCGTCAAAGGGAACGGTATCGGTATGACCGGCTAGCAGCAGGCCGCCTGCACCGCTTCCGGTCTTAGCCAGCATATTAAATTTATGGCGCGTACCCGGAACCGGTTGGACTTCTACCGTAAAGCCAAGGTCCTGAAACCAGCCGGAGAGCAAATTGATTAAACCTTCATTACTCTGATCGATGGCGCTGTCGGTTGCGCTGATAGAGGGTGTGGCAATCAACTCACGGTAAAGCTCAATAAAAGGCGGTAATTTTGTCTTCACTGTTGACAGTCCTTGCGTTAGGATAGTATCAATATTCATGCAGTAATAGTGAATAAAAATACATTAGTGGCGTAGGGATGGGAACCGATTATTTCACAAGCTCCCGCCGCCAGCCTCGTGGGAAAGCCGCGTTAAAACGCAGTAACCCGAATCTTGAGACCGTCATAGGGTGTCCGATGTTGAATACGCTAATTGTTGGTGCCAGTGGCTATGCTGGCGTAGAGCTTGCGACTTACCTGAATCGTCATCCTCAGGTGAACATAACCGCTTTAGCGGTTTCAGCGCAAAGCCCGGACGCAGGAAAATTACTCTCCGATCTTCATCCGCAGCTGAAAGGCATTATCGATATGCCGTTGCAGCCGCTCAGCAGTGCAGCAGAATTTGCAGATAAAGTCGATGTGGTCTTTTTGGCTACGGCACATGAGGTCAGCCATGACCTGGCGCCAGAGTTCCTTGCCGCAGGCTGCGTGGTGTTCGATCTCTCCGCCGCATTTCGCGTGAATAAAGAAAGCTTTTTCACCGAGAACTATGGTTTTGCGCATCAGCATCTGGACTGGCTGGATAAAGCCGTTTACGGCCTCGCCGAGTGGCAGCATGAAAAAATTAAAGAAGCGCAGCTGATTGCCGTACCGGGTTGTTATCCAACGGCGGCTCAACTGGCACTGAAGCCGCTGATTGAAGCCGATCTGCTGAACGACGCGCAGTGGCCGGTAATTAACGCGACCAGCGGCGTTAGCGGGGCAGGACGTAAAGCGTCGGTTAATACCAGCTTCTGTGAAGTCAGCCTGCAACCTTACGGTATCTTCACGCACCGTCATCAGCCAGAAATCGCGGCGCATCTGGGCACGCCAGTCATTTTTACACCGCATCTGGGCAATTTCCCTCGCGGCATCCTGGCGACGACAACCTGTCGTTTAAAAGCGGGTGTGACGCGTGAAGATGTGGCGGAAGCTTTCCATAACGCTTATCACGATAAGCCGCTGGTGCGGGTCTACGATAACGGCGTCCCGTCCATTAAGGGCGTGGTTGGACTGCCCTTCTGCGACATCGGCTTTGCCGTCCAAGGCGAACATGCGATCCTGGTTTCAGCAGAAGATAACCTGCTGAAGGGGGCTTCCTCGCAGGCCGTGCAGTGTTTGAATATTCGTTTCGGTTTCCCGGAAACGCAGTCACTTATTTAACCCGTGGGTAGGCCAATGACTAATCCTTTAATTATTAAACTCGGCGGCGTGTTGCTGGACAGCGAAGAAGCGCTGGAAAAGTTATTCAGCGCGCTGGTTGCCTGGCGCGAAGCGCACCAGCGTCCGCTGCTGATTGTGCATGGCGGCGGCTGCCTGGTTGATGAGCTGATGAGCAAACTCAGCCTGCCGGTGAAAAAGAAGAATGGCCTGCGTGTGACGCCAGCCGATCAGATTGACATTATTACCGGTGCGCTGGCGGGAACCGCCAACAAAACGCTGCTGGCGTGGGCTAAAAAACACGCTATCAACGCCGTTGGCCTCTGTCTGGGCGACGGTAACAGCGTCAATGTAGACGCTTTTGATGAAGAACTCGGCCATGTTGGCCTGGCCACGCCAGGTTCCCCGGTACTGATTAATACGTTGCTGACCGCCGGTTTCCTGCCGGTTATCAGCTCAATCGGTATCACCCAGGACGGCAAGCTAATGAACGTTAATGCCGATCAGGCTGCGACGGCCCTGGCCGCCACGCTGGGTGCCGATCTGATCCTGCTTTCTGACGTTAGCGGGATTCTGGACGGCAAAGGCCAGCGCATCGAAGAGATGACGGCGGCTAAAGCCGAACAGCTGATTGCGCAGGGCATTATTACCGACGGCATGATAGTGAAGGTCAATGCCGCCCTGGATGCTGCCCGCACGCTGGGTCGTCCGGTTGATATTGCCAGCTGGCGCCATGCGGAACAGCTGCCGACCCTTTTTAACGGCGTGTCGATTGGCACCCGGATCCTCGCTTAACAGATTCAAGGAAAAGACAATGCAAGATAAAAGCATCAAAAAAATCGTTCTGGCTTACTCCGGTGGTCTGGATACTTCCGCGATTATTCCGTGGCTGAAAGAGAACTACGGCGGCTGTGAAGTGGTCGCGTTTGTGGCGGATATCGGTCAGGAGCGTGGCGATCTGGAAGGTGTTGAGCAGAAAGCATTGCAGTCTGGCGCTTCAGAATGTCACGTTGTTGACCTGCGTGAAGAGTTTATCAGCGACTACGTTTATCCCGTGCTGCAAACCGGTGCGCTGTATGAAGGCACTTACCTGCTGGGCACCTCAATGGCGCGTCCAATCATTGCTAAAGCGCAGGTTGAGCTGGCGCTGAAGGTCGGCGCAGACGCGCTGTGCCACGGGGCAACCGGTAAAGGTAACGACCAGGTTCGTTTCGAAACAACCTACACCGCTTTGGCTCCACAGCTGAAAGTTGTTGCGCCATGGCGTGAGTGGAACCTGCGTTCCCGTGAAGCCCTGCTGGATTACCTGAAAGAGCGTAATATCCCGACTACCGCTTCTCTGGAAAAAATCTACAGCCGTGATGAAAACGCCTGGCATATTTCTACCGAAGGCGGCGTGCTGGAAAGCCCGTGGAATGCACCGAACAAAGATTGCTGGGTATGGACCGTTGATCCGCTGGAAGCGCCGGACCAGCCTGAGCAGGTTACTGTGGCCGTTGAGAAAGGCCGCGTTGTTGCCGTTAACGGCGAAGCATTAAGTCCGTTCCAGTGTCTGGAAAAACTGAACGTGCTGGGTGCCAAACATGGCGTGGGCCGTATCGATATCGTCGAAAACCGTCTGGTTGGCATCAAATCTCGCGGCTGCTACGAAACCCCTGGCGGCACCATTATGGTTAACGCGCTGCGTGCCGTTGAGCAGCTGGTTCTGGATCGTGACAGCTTCAAATGGCGTGAGCAGCTGGGCCACGAAATGTCTTATGTGGTTTACGACGGTCGCTGGTTTGCACCGCTGCGTAAATCAATCCAGGCTGCTGCCGAGTCACTGGCTGAAGAGGTGAATGGCGAAGTGGTGCTGCAACTCTACAAAGGTCAGGTAACGGCGATTCAGAAGAAATCCGCTAACAGCCTGTATTCAGAAGAGTTTGCTACCTTCGGCGAAGATGAAGTGTACGACCACAGCCACGCGGGCGGCTTTATCCGTCTGTTCTCGCTTTCTTCACGCATCCGCGCGCTGAACGAGAAGAAGTAAGTTTGTAAGGGCGGAGACGCTCCGCCCTTGATTAGAATGACTCAACGAATTTAATGGAGCACTGACATGGCACTTTGGGGTGGACGGTTTACTCAGGCAGCAGATCAACGTTTCAAACTATTTAATGACTCGCTGCGCTTTGACTATCGTCTGGCAGAGCAGGACATCGTCGGCTCCGTGGCCTGGTCCAAAGCCCTGGTGACGGTCAATGTTCTGACAGCAGATGAACAGCAGCAGCTGGAAGAAGCACTCAATGTGCTGCTGGAAGAAGTCCGCGCCAACCCGGAGCAGATTCTGCAAAGCGACGCTGAAGATATTCACAGCTACGTGGAAGGCCGCCTGATTGAGAAAGTCGGCGCGCTGGGCAAAAAGCTGCACACCGGCCGCAGCCGTAACGATCAGGTCGCTACCGACCTGAAACTGTGGTGTAAAGCACAGGTTAGCGAACTGCTTATCGCCACCCGTCAGCTACAGCAGGCGCTGGTCGCTACCGCAGAAGCGAATCAGGATGCGGTGATGCCGGGCTATACCCATTTACAACGCGCTCAGCCGGTGACGTTTGCCCACTGGTGTCTGGCCTACGTTGAAATGCTGGCGCGTGATGAAAGTCGCTTACAAGATACATTGAAGCGTCTGGACGTCAGCCCGCTGGGCTGCGGCGCACTGGCGGGAACAGCCTATGAAATCGATCGTGAGCAGCTGGCAGGCTGGTTAGGTTTTGCTTCCGCGACGCGCAACAGTCTGGATACGGTTTCTGACCGTGACCACGTGCTGGAGCTGTTATCCGATGCGTCTATCGGTATGGTGCACCTTTCCCGTTTCGCCGAAGATCTCATCTTCTTCAATACCGGCGAGTCGGGTTTTGTTGAGCTTTCAGACCGCGTGACGTCCGGTTCTTCCCTGATGCCACAGAAGAAAAACCCGGATGCGCTGGAGCTGATCCGTGGTAAGTGCGGCCGCGTACAGGGCGCGTTAACCGGCATGATGATGACGCTGAAAGGTCTGCCGCTGGCTTATAACAAAGACATGCAGGAAGACAAAGAAGGCCTGTTCGACGCGTTGGATACCTGGTCAGACTGCCTGCATATGGCCGCGCTGGTGCTGGATGGTATTCAGGTGAAACGTCCACGCTGTCAGGAAGCGGCGGAACAGGGCTATGCTAACGCCACCGAACTGGCTGATTATCTGGTCGCGAAGGGCGTGCCTTTCCGTGAAGCGCACCATATCGTGGGCGAAGTGGTCGTTGCGGCTATCGCGAAAGGCGTGGCGCTGGAAGCGCTGAAACTGAGTGAACTCCAGCAATACAGCAGCGTAATTGGCGACGATGTCTACCCGATTCTGTCGCTGCAATCCTGCCTGGACAAGCGTAATGCCAAAGGTGGCGTGTCGCCTCATCAGGTTGCTCTGGCGATTACCGACGCCAAAAACCGTTTGGTTTGATCGAAAAAAGGCGGCCATCCGGCCGCCAAACAAGTTTCGACTTATTATTGATTTTTTAGCACATAAGAGGATGGCAGCCGTGGCGCTGCCCGCCTGCTTAATAAGTTAAGCCGCGAAGAACTGCTCTAAATCATCACTACCGCCAATATGACGTCCACCGATAAAGACCTGTGGCACCGTCGCGCGGCCGGTTACGGCACGCAGGCTAACGGTCGTCGCATCCTGACCCAGCACAATCTCTTCGTACTGAATACCGCGATCCAGCAGCAGCTGTTTGGCTTTAGCGCAGAACGGACAGCCAGGCTTGGTGAACAGCGAAACGGATTCCTGCACCTTAAATTCTGGTGCCAGATAGCGCAGTATTGTATCCGCATCGGACACTTCAAACGGGTCGCCCGGCTTGTTCGGTTCTACAAACATTTTTTCCACCACGCCGTTACGTACCAGCATGGAATAACGCCATGAACGTGGACCAAAGCCCAGATCGGCCTTCTCTACCAGCATTTCCATACCACGGCTGAAATCGCCGTTACCATCTGGAATAAAGGTGATGTTTTCGGCGCGCTGATCGGCTTTCCAGGCGTTCATCACGAAGGTGTCGTTGACCGACACGCAAAGAATATTATCTACACCGTGTTTTTTGAAAACGTCAGACAGCTCGTTATAACGAGGCAGGTGGCTTGACGAACACGTTGGGGTAAATGCGCCCGGTAAAGAAAACACGATGACAGTTTTGTCTTTAAACAGCTCATCAGTCGTGACGTCTACCCAGCTGTCGCCCTGACGCGTATGAAAAGTGACCTGCGGGACTGACTTACCTTCCTGACTTGCAAACATAAACTACCTCTTGATTAGGGGTAAAAAGTGATTCGTTTCTCGAACGGGGGACATTATTACTATTCGAGCTTGATAGGGATAATCGTTGATTGCTATTCTATCTATCGCCACGAACTATCGTGGTTCGGAGGAATGAGATGAATATTCGTGATCTTGAATACCTGGTTGCGCTGGCTGAACACCGTCATTTTCGACGTGCAGCCGATGCCTGTCATGTTAGCCAGCCAACGCTGAGCGGCCAAATCCGTAAGCTGGAAGATGAGCTGGGCGTCATGCTGTTGGAGCGCACCAGCCGTAAAGTGCTGTTCACGCAGGCGGGTCTGCTGCTGGTGGACCAGGCGCGCACCGTGCTGCGTGAAGTGAAAGTGCTGAAAGAGATGGCCAGCCAGCAGGGTGAGGCAATGTCCGGGCCGTTACACATTGGGCTGATCCCAACAGTCGGGCCCTATTTGTTGCCGCAGATCATTCCTACGCTGCACCAGACTTTCCCTAAGCTTGAGATGTACCTGCATGAAGCTCAGACGCAACAGCTGCTGGCCCAGCTGGACAGCGGCAAGCTCGATTGCGCGATCCTTGCACTGGTTAAAGAGTCTGAGGCTTTTATCGAGGTGCCGTTGTTTGATGAGCCGATGAAGCTGGCGATCTATCAGGATCACCCATGGCATGACCGCGATCGTGTGCCGATGTCCGATCTTGCCGGCGAGAAGCTGCTGATGCTGGAAGATGGACACTGCCTGCGTGACCAGGCGATGGGCTTCTGCTTCCAGGCCGGTGCAGATGAAGATACCCACTTCCGCGCAACCAGTCTGGAAACGCTGCGCAATATGGTCGCGGCGGGCAGCGGGATCACTTTACTGCCTGCGTTGGCCGTGCCGAAAGAGCGCGTCCGTGATGGCGTTTGCTATCTGCCGTGCTACAAGCCGGAACCCCAGCGCACTATCGCGCTGGTTTACCGACCGGGATCGCCACTGCGCGGTCGCTATGAGCAGCTGGCAGAGGCAATCCGCGTCCATATGCAGGGCTATATGGGCTCAACGTTAAAACAGGCGGTTTAAGCCATTTAGCGCCGCCACACGGTAGGCTTCGGCCATCGTTGGATAGTTAAAGGTGGTATTTACGAAGTATTCGATCGTGTTGCCCCCGTTTTTCTGTTCCATGATGGCCTGACCGATATGAATGATCTCCGCCGCACGCTCACCAAAGCAATGGATCCCCAGGATCTCTTTGGTATCGCGGTGGAACAGGATCTTCAGGCTACCCACGTTCATCCCGACAATTTGCGCTCTTGCCAGATGTTTAAACTGCGCCCGACCCACTTCATAAGGCACTTTCAACGCGGTCAGCTGCTGTTCAGTTTTGCCCACGGAGCTGATTTCCGGAATGGTATAAATGCCGGTAGGAATATCCTCGATCAGATGCGCATTCGCTTCGCCTTTAATCAGCGCCTGTGCGGCAATACGGCCCTGGTCATAAGCAGCTGATGCCAGACTTGGATACCCGATGACATCGCCTACTGCATAGATGTGTGGCTGCGCGGTCTGATACATGCTGTTGACTTTCAACAGGCCACGACCATCCGCTTCCAGCCCAACGTTTTCCAGCCCCAGTGCATCAGTGTTACCGGTACGGCCATTCGCATACAGCAGGCAGTCCGCCTTCACTTTCTTACCGGATTTGAGATGCATGATCACGCCATCGCTGACCCCTTCAATCTTCTCAAACTCTTCGTTATGGCGAATAACCACGCCGCTGTTCCAGAAGTGATAAGAGAGCGAATCTGAGATCTCCTGATCGAGAAATGCCAGCAGATGGTCGCGGGTATTGATCAGGTCAACTTTTACGTTCAGTCCACGGAAAATCGACGCGTATTCACAGCCAATGACCCCTGCGCCATAAATAATGACGTGGCCCGGCTCATGATGCAGGTTAAGAATAGAATCGCTGTCATAAACGCGGGGATGGGTAAAATCGACATCGGCAGGGTGATAAGGTCTTGATCCGCAGGCAATCACAAACTTTTCAGCCGTCAGGCGCTCAGTGGTGCCATCGGGGCTGATAATTTCGATGGTATTCGCATCAACGAAGCGTGCATCACCCTGAAACAGTTCACAGCGGTTGCGCTCATAAAAGCCCTGACGCATGCGCGTTTGCTGGCTGATCACATTTTCCGTGTGGTTTAGAATATCGGCGAAGGAAGATCGCAGAAGGCGCGTATGATCGCTGTAAAGCGGATTCTGATTGAATTCGATAATGCGGCTGACGGCATGGCGAAGTGCTTTGGAGGGGATAGTTCCCCAATGCGTACAACCGCCGCCAATATTGTGATAGCGCTCGATTACCGCAATACGGGCGCCTTGTTTCACCAGGCCCATCGCTGCGCCTTCGCCGCCCGGGCCGGAACCAATCACAATGGCGTCGTAATCATAAGACTGTTGCATACCAATACGTCCCATTTTTTTATACAAATTTTCAACTTTATTCTAACATCTTGTGAGCCACTTCCCAATTCAGACCGCTTTTTTTGCCATTATTTGTCAAATCCAGAGTTAACAGGCGGTCACAAACTAGATGCCACTGTACGCTGAAATTTTTGATATAGTGCCAGCCTGGCAAGTAAAACAGGCACAAACATGGGCGTCAGAGCACAGCAAAAAGAACGGACGCGACGTTCGCTGATCGAAGCGGCATTTAGTCAATTAAGTGCTGAGCGAAGCTTTGCCAGTCTGAGCCTGAGAGAAGTTGCCCGGGAAGCGGGGATCGCGCCGACATCATTTTATCGTCACTTTCGTGATGTAGATGAGTTAGGACTCACAATGGTGGACGAAAGTGGTCTGATGCTGCGCCAGCTGATGCGCCAGGCGCGTCAGCGTATTGCCAAAGGCGGCAGCGTCATCCGTACCTCCGTTTCCACCTTTATGGAGTTTATCGGCAATAACCCTAATGCTTTCCGTCTGTTGCTGCGGGAGCGTTCTGGCACCTCAGCCGCTTTTCGTGCTGCGGTTGCCCGCGAAATCCAACATTTTATCGCCGAACTGGCGGATTACCTTGAGATTGAAAACCGGATGCCGCGCAGTTTTACTGAAGCGCAGGCGGAGGCGATGGTGATCATCGTCTTTAACGCCGGAGCAGAAGCGCTGGATATTGATTTCGAACAGCGCCGCCAGCTGGAAGAACGGCTGGTGTTGCAGCTACGGATGATTTCGAAAGGGGCTTATTACTGGTATCGACGTGAACAGGAGAGGCTGGCGGTCACGCTGGAATCCCATGATTGAAGGTGATTAGACATGAGTTTAGCGACTGGCCGGGACAAGGGTACGCTGCTGCTGGCATTTCTTACCGGGTTATCGATTAACGGATCGTTTACGGTATTATTCAGCTCTCTTGTGCCGTTTTCTGTTTTCCCGCTTATTGCACTGGGTCTTTCTGCCTGGTGTTTGCATCAACGCTATCTTAACCGCGCGATGCCGGACGGCATGCCTTCCATTGCCGCCGCATTTTTCCTGCTGGGAATTTTAGTGTACAGCGCAATTGTACGGGCAGAATATCCTGATATCGGCTCGAACTTTGTGCAGACTATATTGATGGTTGCGTTGGTATTCTGGATTGGCCTGAAGCTGCGCTCACGCAGAGGCGGGTAAAAATAAGGGCGACCTGATGTCGCCCTTTATTCTGTTAACGTCGCGTAAGCAGAACGCCGCATTCCATATGATGCGTGTAGGGGAACTGGTCAAACAGCGCCAGACGCGATACATCATGCGTTTCTGACAGCGTCGCCAGGTTGTCGCACAGGGTTTCCGGGTTGCAGGAGATATAAAGAATGCGCGGATATGCCTGCACCATTTTCACCGTCTCTTCATCCAGACCGCTGCGCGGTGGATCGACAAAAATCGTTTCGCACTGATAGCTGCTGAGATCGATGCCTTCCAGACGATTAAACGTTCGGGTGCCGTTCATCGCCTGGGTAAACTCTTCGGCCGCCATGCGGATAATTTGCACGTTCCCGATATTGTTAACCGCAATATTGTATTGCGCCGAAGCCACCGATGGCTTGGCAATCTCTGTCGCCAATACGCGGTTGAAATTGCGCGCCAGCGCTAAAGAAAAGTTACCGTTACCGCAGTACAGCTCCAGCAAATCCCCGCTGGACCCTTTTGTGACGTTCAGCGCCCACTCCAGCATCTGAATATTCATGGCGGCATTTGGCTGGGTAAAGCTATTTTCTACCTGACGGTAAACAATCTCTTTGCCCGCCACCGGCAGGCATTCGTCAACGTAGTCGCGATCCAGACAGATTTTCGTTTTGGTGGCGCGGCCAATCAAATGCAGGTCAAAGCCCTGAGCGCGTAGCTCATCACGCAGCGCAACGGCAGCCTGCTGCCACTCGTCTGTCAGCGCACGGTGATAAAGCATCGACACCACAATCTGATTGCTCATTGTCGAAAGATAGTCGATTTGGAACAGCTTAAAACGCAGGGCGCGATTGTCGCGAATGGCGTCCATCAGCTTTGGCATCAGGCTGTTGATTAACTCGCTGGCCGCGGGGAAGCTGTCAACGCGAATACGCTGGCGAGTCTGCTGGTCAAAAATAATGTGGTAAAGGTCGTCGCCATCGTGCCAGATCCGGAACTCAGCCCGCATACGATAGTGGCTGACTGGCGAGCGAAACACTTCGACGTCCATCGTCGTAAAAGGGGTCATCAGCGTTTGCAAACGGACGACTTTCTCCTCCAGTTGGGCATCATATTGTTCGATCGGCAGCTGTTCGGGGGTCATGGTCTTTCCTGGGTTAAAGGGCCTTCAAAGCCCTGCGATTGTAGGCATCCGTCACTCAATGTCCAGCGTTGTGCTCGACAGGCCGGTTTTGCCTGTTGAGATGCCTGGATTTCTATGATTTTTGAACATAAGATGCGAACCCGGCCTTGCAATAAGTTAAAAGGGAATCCAGTACCAAGCTGGAGCTGACGCGCAGCGGTGTGGAATGTCGTGGTGGATGTCAGACACTGTCTTTTGATGGGAAGTCTTCACCATTTAATGATTCCGAGCCCGAAGACCTGCCGGGGTAACGTCGCACTTCTTACGATCATCGCGTGCTATCGATCGTCTGCTGCGGCATCCTGCAAGACTTTTTGGATGCTAGTCATAATGATAACTAAACCTAAGCTGTTGGCATTTAGCGCAACGGCAATCTCTCTCTGGGCGCAAAACGGCTTTGCACAAAATAGTGAAACGCTGGTGACCACCGCTAACCGTTTCGCTCAACCCGTCTCTTCCGTGCTGGCACCCACGACTGTTGTCACTCGCGAAGAGATCGACCGCTGGCAGTCAAAAAGCGTGGCTGACGTGATGCGTCGTTTACCGGGTGTGAATATCGCTCAGACCGGTGGTCTGGGTCAGCAAACCTCACTGTTTATTCGCGGCAGCAATGCCAGCCATGTGCTGGTGCTGATTGATGGTATCCGTCTGAACCAGGCCGGTATCAGCGGCTCTTCCGATCTCAGCCAAATTCCGATTTCACTGGTACAGCGTATTGAGTACGTCCGTGGTGCGCGTTCGGCGGTATATGGTTCCGATGCGATTGGTGGCGTGGTTAACATTATTACCGGACGCGATAAGCCGGGTACGACGCTAACGGCAGGGATGGGATCTAATGGCTATCAAAGCTATGACGGTTCTACTCAGCAGATGCTGGGTAAAGATACGCGCGTCACTCTGGCGGGTAACTATACCTATACGCACGGCTTTGACGCCGTTGCTAACCTGCCAGATGTCTACGGTGATGCCGCTCAGAAAGATCGCGACGGATTTATGAGTAAGACGCTCTACGGTATGATTGAGCATCAGTTTAATGATGAGTTTAGCGGTTTTGTTCGCGGTTATGGCTACGACAACCGCACTGCTTATGACAGCACGCCGAGTTTCTCTGTGCCCGGAGCGCTGGTCGACACTCGTCAGCTCTACAGCCAGACCTGGGATACCGGCCTGCGTTTCAATCGTGACATCTACTCTACTCAGCTGATTGCCAGCTACAGCCATACGAAAGATTATAACTATGATCCCCGCCTGGGCCGCTATGCCGATCCGGCGACGCTGGATGATGTAGAACAATCCAATCTGCAATGGGGTAATACTGTTGCGCTGGGTAACGGTACGGTCAGCGCTGGCGTTGACTGGCAAAAGCAGACCTCTGAACCGAATACCAATTACGTCAGTGAAGGCCAGCAGCAGCACAATACGGGTATTTATGCCACTGCGCAGCAGAAACTGGGTGAGGTGACGCTGGAAGGCGCGGTGCGTGGAGACGATAACAATACTTTTGGCTGGCACAATACCTGGCAGACCAGCGCATCCTGGGAATTCGTTGACGGTTACAGCGTGTTCGCTTCTTACGGTACTGCCTTTAAAGCGCCTAACCTGAGCCAGGTATATAGTGCGACTTATGGCAACCGCGATCTCGACCCGGAAAAAAGTAAACAGTGGGAAGGGGGCTTTGAAGGGCTGAGCGGCCCGGTTAACTGGCGCCTTTCAGGTTACCGTAACGACATTGATGATTTAATCGACAGCGATCCAACAACTTACCGTTATTACAATATCAGTAAAGCGCGTATTAAAGGCGTTGAAGCAACCGCCTCATTTGAAACCGGGCCGGTAAGCCATACCGTTTCTTACGATTACCTTGATCCGCGAAATGCTAACACTAACGAAATTCTGGTACGTCGCGCGAAGCAGCAGGTCAAATACCAGTTGGATTACAGGGTCTACGATTTTGACTGGTCGCTCAGCTATCAGTATCTCGGTGAGCGCTACGATAAAGATTACAACTCTTCTTATACTACGCGCACCGTTAAGCTTGGCGGCGTAAGCCTGTGGGATCTCGCGGTTTCGTATCCGGTCACATCCCAGCTAACCGTTCGTGGTAGAATTGCCAACCTGTTCGATAAAGATTACGAGACAGTTTATGGCTATCAAACTCCAGGACGAGAGTACTACCTCAGCGGCAGCTACACCTTCTAAAGAACGCCCCACCGTGCTGGTTTTTGACTCCGGCGTTGGTGGGCTTTCTGTCTATGATGAAATCCGGCAGCTGCTGCCGGATCTGCACTATATCTACACCTTCGATAATGTCGCCTTTCCTTATGGTGAGAAAACAGAAGAATTCATTGTTGAACGTGTAGTAGCGATTGTGACTGCGGTAAGCCATCGTTATCCGTTGGCGCTGGTCGTTATTGCCTGTAACTCTGCCAGTACAGTTACTCTCCCTGCATTACGTGAGCGTTTTAACTTCCCCGTTGTCGGCGTTGTTCCTGCTATTAAACCTGCCGCACGTTTGACACGTAACGGTATTGTCGGGCTACTGGCGACCCGTGGCACCGTAAAGCGTCCTTATACTCACGAGCTGGTGGCGAGATTCGCCCGCGAATGTAAAACAGAAATGTTGGGCTCGGCTGAACTGGTAGAACTGGCAGAAGCCAAATTACAGGGCCAACCTGTTCCACTGGAAGAGGTGAAACGGATTCTACAGCCCTGGCTTCGCATGAAAGAGCCTCCTGATACCGTGGTGCTCGGCTGTACCCACTTCCCTTTGTTAAACGAAGAGCTGCAACAGGTCTTGCCAGAAGGCACCCGTTTGGTGGATTCCGGGGCGGCAATTGCACGAAGAACGGCCTGGCTGCTGGAGCATGAGTCTCCGGTAGCCACTTCTACAGAAAGTAATATCGCTTTTTGTCTTGAAAGAACTGAACAAACAGTACAATTAATGCCCGTTTTACAGCGTTATGGCTTCGAAAGGCTGGAAAAATTGCCTCTTTGAGTCGTTTTTGAGTAAAAAAACAGCGGTTGAAAAGTTTTTTGCAATTAGGGGTTGTCAGCCTCCAGAAAATCCCTATACTGCGCCTCCACTGACACGGAACAACGACTTACAGGTCGCCGGGTCAGGAAGAGAAAAGTGAGAAAATCCTTGACTCTTCAGCGGGAAAGCGTAATATCTGCACCCCGCGCCACAGAGAATATGTGGCACTGCTCTTTAACAATTTATCAGACAATCTGTGTGGGCACTCGCAGGATTGATATCAAGACACCTTCGGGTGTCAAAAAATATCAAGTCTTAAGAGTGAACACATAATGAAAATTCATTATGACGTTTTACACTTGAGCATCGCTGCACTTGTTGCAGCAAATCGAACTTTTAATTGAAGAGTTTGATCATGGCTCAGATTGAACGCTGGCGGCAGGCCTAACACATGCAAGTCGAACGGTAGCACAGAGGAGCTTGCTCCTTGGGTGACGAGTGGCGGACGGGTGAGTAATGTCTGGGGATCTGCCTGACAGAGGGGGATAACTACTGGAAACGGTAGCTAATACCGCATAACCTCGCAAGAGCAAAGAGGGGGACCTTCGGGCCTCTCGCTGTCAGATGAACCCAGATGGGATTAGCTAGTAGGTGGGGTAATGGCTCACCTAGGCGACGATCCCTAGCTGGTCTGAGAGGATGACCAGCCACACTGGAACTGAGACACGGTCCAGACTCCTACGGGAGGCAGCAGTGGGGAATATTGCACAATGGGCGCAAGCCTGATGCAGCCATGCCGCGTGTATGAAGAAGGCCTTCGGGTTGTAAAGTACTTTCAGCGGGGAGGAAGGTGTTGAGGTTAATAACCTCAGCAATTGACGTTACCCGCAGAAGAAGCACCGGCTAACTCCGTGCCAGCAGCCGCGGTAATACGGAGGGTGCAAGCGTTAATCGGAATTACTGGGCGTAAAGCGCACGCAGGCGGTCTGTCAAGTCAGATGTGAAATCCCCGGGCTTAACCTGGGAACTGCATTTGAAACTGGCAGGCTAGAGTCTTGTAGAGGGGGGTAGAATTCCAGGTGTAGCGGTGAAATGCGTAGAGATCTGGAGGAATACCGGTGGCGAAGGCGGCCCCCTGGACAAAGACTGACGCTCAGGTGCGAAAGCGTGGGGAGCAAACAGGATTAGATACCCTGGTAGTCCACGCCGTAAACGATGTCGACTTGGAGGTTGTTCCCTTGAGGAGTGGCTTCCGGAGCTAACGCGTTAAGTCGACCGCCTGGGGAGTACGGCCGCAAGGTTAAAACTCAAATGAATTGACGGGGGCCCGCACAAGCGGTGGAGCATGTGGTTTAATTCGATGCAACGCGAAGAACCTTACCTACTCTTGACATCCACGGAATTTGGCAGAGATGCCTTAGTGCCTTCGGGAACCGTGAGACAGGTGCTGCATGGCTGTCGTCAGCTCGTGTTGTGAAATGTTGGGTTAAGTCCCGCAACGAGCGCAACCCTTATCCTTTGTTGCCAGCACGTAATGGTGGGAACTCAAAGGAGACTGCCGGTGATAAACCGGAGGAAGGTGGGGATGACGTCAAGTCATCATGGCCCTTACGAGTAGGGCTACACACGTGCTACAATGGCGCATACAAAGAGAAGCGACCTCGCGAGAGCAAGCGGACCTCATAAAGTGCGTCGTAGTCCGGATCGGAGTCTGCAACTCGACTCCGTGAAGTCGGAATCGCTAGTAATCGTGGATCAGAATGCCACGGTGAATACGTTCCCGGGCCTTGTACACACCGCCCGTCACACCATGGGAGTGGGTTGCAAAAGAAGTAGGTAGCTTAACCTTCGGGAGGGCGCTTACCACTTTGTGATTCATGACTGGGGTGAAGTCGTAACAAGGTAACCGTAGGGGAACCTGCGGTTGGATCACCTCCTTACCTGAAGATACTTTCCCGCGTAGTGCTCACACAGATTGTCTGATAGAAAAGTAACGAGCAGAAAAAACCTCTACAGGCTTGTAGCTCAGGTGGTTAGAGCGCACCCCTGATAAGGGTGAGGTCGGTGGTTCAAGTCCACTCAGGCCTACCAAATTTCATCTCATGCTGCGTTATGTGTTCGGTCGTTTATAAGCATAAACTTCCCTCTCACATGCCTTGCCTGAGAAGAAATTAACATGTTCACGAAAGTGGAAATGTGACTCCTGGTGAGTGGTAGTAGATGGTCTCTGCAGTAACTGTATGGGGCTATAGCTCAGCTGGGAGAGCGCCTGCCTTGCACGCAGGAGGTCAGCGGTTCGATCCCGCTTAGCTCCACCATGCAGTTTACTGAACTATCTCAAAACTGATTTTACCGTAAGGTGAGTCACGTTTGAGATATTTGCTCTTTAACAATCCGGAACAAGCTGAAAATTGAAACGACACGTCGTGTTTATCCTCCGTAATAAGGATAAACAAAACGATGTGTTCGAGTCTCTCAAATGCTTACAACAGCAGTGTCTTTCGGGACGCTTGTGGGTTGTGAGGTTAAGTGACTAAGCGTACACGGTGGATGCCCTGGCAGTCAGAGGCGATGAAGGGCGTGCTAATCTGCGATAAGCGTCGGTAAGGTGATATGAACCGCAACAACCGACGATACCCGAATGGGGAAACCCGGTGCACTACGGTGCATCATCGCAACATGAATACATAGTGTTGCGAGGCGAACCTGGGGAACTGAAACATCTAAGTACCCAGAGGAAAAGAAATCAACCGAGATTCCCCCAGTAGCGGCGAGCGAACGGGGAACAGCCCAGAACCTGAATCAGTTTGTGCATTAGTGGAAGCGTCTGGAAAGTCGCAGGGTACAGGGTGATACTCCCGTACACAAAAATGCACTTACTGTGAGTTCGATGAGTAGGGCGGGACACGTGATATCCTGTCTGAATATGGGGGGACCATCCTCCAAGGCTAAATACTCCTGACTGACCGATAGTGAACCAGTACCGTGAGGGAAAGGCGAAAAGAACCCCGGCGAGGGGAGTGAAACAGAACCTGAAACCGTGTACGTACAAGCAGTGGGAGCCTACTTGTTGGGTGACTGCGTACCTTTTGTATAATGGGTCAGCGACTTATATTCTGTAGCAAGGTTAACCGTATAGGGGAGCCGCAGGGAAACCGAGTCTTAACTGGGCGTTAAGTTGCAGGGTATAGACCCGAAACCCGGTGATCTAGCCATGGGCAGGTTGAAGGTTGGGTAACACTAACTGGAGGACCGAACCGACTAATGTTGAAAAATTAGCGGATGACTTGTGGCTGGGGGTGAAAGGCCAATCAAACCGGGAGATAGCTGGTTCTCCCCGAAAGCTATTTAGGTAGCGCCTCGTGAACTCATCTTCGGGGGTAGAGCACTGTTTCGGCTAGGGGGCCATCCCGGCTTACCAACCCGATGCAAACTGCGAATACCGAAGAATGTTATCACGGGAGACACACGGCGGGTGCTAACGTCCGTCGTGAAGAGGGAAACAACCCAGACCGCCAGCTAAGGTCCCAAAGTCATGGTTAAGTGGGAAACGATGTGGGAAGGCACAGACAGCCAGGATGTTGGCTTAGAAGCAGCCATCATTTAAAGAAAGCGTAATAGCTCACTGGTCGAGTCGGCCTGCGCGGAAGATGTAACGGGGCTAAACCATGCACCGAAGCTGCGGCAGCGACGCTTATGCGTTGTTGGGTAGGGGAGCGTTCTGTAAGCCGTCGAAGGTGGACTGTGAGGTCTGCTGGAGGTATCAGAAGTGCGAATGCTGACATAAGTAACGATAAAGCGGGTGAAAAGCCCGCTCGCCGGAAGACCAAGGGTTCCTGTCCAACGTTAATCGGGGCAGGGTGAGTCGACCCCTAAGGCGAGGCCGAAAGGCGTAGTCGATGGGAAACAGGTTAATATTCCTGTACTCGGTGTTACTGCGAAGGGGGGACGGAGAAGGCTATGTTGGCCGGGCGACGGTTGTCCCGGTTTAAGCGTGTAGGCTTGAGTTCCAGGCAAATCCGGAACTCTTTAAGGCTGAGGCGTGATGACGAGGCACTACGGTGCTGAAGTAACAAATGCCCTGCTTCCAGGAAAAGCCTCTAAGCATCAGGTAACACAGAATCGTACCCCAAACCGACACAGGTGGTCAGGTAGAGAATACCAAGGCGCTTGAGAGAACTCGGGTGAAGGAACTAGGCAAAATGGTGCCGTAACTTCGGGAGAAGGCACGCTGGCGCGTAGGTGAAGGGACTTGCTCCCGGAGCTGAAGCCAGTCGAAGATACCAGCTGGCTGCAACTGTTTATTAAAAACACAGCACTGTGCAAACACGAAAGTGGACGTATACGGTGTGACGCCTGCCCGGTGCCGGAAGGTTAATTGATGGGGTTATCCGCAAGGAGAAGCTCTTGATCGAAGCCCCGGTAAACGGCGGCCGTAACTATAACGGTCCTAAGGTAGCGAAATTCCTTGTCGGGTAAGTTCCGACCTGCACGAATGGCGTAATGATGGCCAGGCTGTCTCCACCCGAGACTCAGTGAAATTGAACTCGCTGTGAAGATGCAGTGTACCCGCGGCAAGACGGAAAGACCCCGTGAACCTTTACTACAGCTTGACACTGAACATTGAGCCTTGATGTGTAGGATAGGTGGGAGGCTTTGAAGCGTGGACGCCAGTCTGCGTGGAGCCAACCTTGAAATACCACCCTTTAACGTTTGATGTTCTAACCTGGCGCCGTAATCCGGCGTGGGGACAGTGTCTGGTGGGTAGTTTGACTGGGGCGGTCTCCTCCCAAAGAGTAACGGAGGAGCACGAAGGTCAGCTAATCACGGTCGGACATCGTGAGGTTAGTGCAATGGCATAAGCTGGCTTGACTGCGAGAGTGACGGCTCGAGCAGGTGCGAAAGCAGGTCATAGTGATCCGGTGGTTCTGAATGGAAGGGCCATCGCTCAACGGATAAAAGGTACTCCGGGGATAACAGGCTGATACCGCCCAAGAGTTCATATCGACGGCGGTGTTTGGCACCTCGATGTCGGCTCATCACATCCTGGGGCTGAAGTAGGTCCCAAGGGTACGGCTGTTCGCCGTTTAAAGTGGTACGCGAGCTGGGTTTAGAACGTCGTGAGACAGTTCGGTCCCTATCTGCCGTGGGCGCTGGAGAATTGAGAGGGGTTGCTCCTAGTACGAGAGGACCGGAGTGAACGCACCGCTGGTGTTCGGGTTGTCATGCCAATGGCACTGCCCGGTAGCTAAGTGCGGAAAAGATAAGCGCTGAAAGCATCTAAGCGCGAAACTTGCCTCGAGATGAGTTCTCCCTGTGGCTTTAAGCCACCTGAAGGGACGTTGAAGACTACGACGTTGATAGGCCGGGTGTGTAAGCGCAGCGATGCGTTGAGCTAACCGGTACTAATGACCCGTGAGGCTTAACCTTACAACGCCAGAAGCGTTCTGGTAGCGTTGAGAGACGCAAAGATTTTCAGCTTGAACCGGATAAATTTGCGCGGCCTTTATGGCGGCGTGAATAACAGAATTTGCCTGGCGGCTTTAGCGCGGTGGTCCCACCTGACCCCATGCCGAACTCAGAAGTGAAACGCCGTAGCGCCGATGGTAGTGTGGGGTCTCCCCATGCGAGAGTAGGGAACTGCCAGGCATCAAATTAGACCAATTATGTGGTCATGACCTTCCAGTGACTTGGAAAGGGCGAAATACCTGATATCAGAAGCAACATTCTGAGTTCAGTACCGAATCGGTGGAGCGGTAGTTCAGTTGGTTAGAATACCTGCCTGTCACGCAGGGGGTCGCGGGTTCGAGCCCCGTCCGTTCCGCCACCCTTTTAGGGGCGTAGTTCAATTGGTAGAGCACCGGTCTCCAAAACCGGGTGTTGGGAGTTCGAGTCTCTCCGCCCCTGCCATTTAAAATAATCCTTTGCTTCGGCAAAGGATTTTTTTTGTCCTTAAAATACCTTTCTCCCTCGATTTTCCTCTTTTTTTTCCAGTTCTGACCAGAAAATGGCCAGCCGACTGACCATTTTTTATCTTAAATGCTCACAATCAAGACGTATTAACCGGGAATTTCAGCAGCTGGCGTATATGATTTTGCTGATCGCTGTTCTGTAACCAGACACCGTATAACGGACGCATAGCGACAGGCGTATCAGGAATAACCAGCAAATCAGGATATTCGCTGTGCCAGATGTCGGGCAAAAAGGCACAGGCACCCGTGGTATGCAGCAACTGGCGGGTAAGGTGCGCCGAAGTTGTAGTTAATACAGGTACATCGTCAGCCCCCGCAAGATAGCTTTCGTGCTGATGAAAATCGGCTCCCCATTCCAGTTTGATGTAATCATATTTCTCGCGTTTATCTGATTTTCGCGAACGGTACAGCGTTAATGAAATATGCCCAATTTGCTGGCTGGTTAACTCATCCATCTTAGGGGCTTCGGTGGTAATCAGGAGATCCAGCTGGCGTTCATGTAATTGTTTAACCAGCAAATGACGCTGAGCGACACGGGCCTCCAGATGGAGATTCTCACGGCTTTCATACAGCGTCTGTAGCCATGGTGTGAGGTAAGCCTCCCAGAGTGATGCACTGGCTCCGATTGACAGTTCGTGGTGCTGCTGAGTGTGCGATACCTCTTTTTTCGCCATCATCCATGTACTCATCAGGCTTTCAGCATAGGGTAATAACCGTTCTCCTGCAGACGTTAGCCTGATGTTATTACGATGTCGGGTGAACAAATTTACGCCCAGCTGATTTTCGAGCTGCCTGATGCGAAAACTGACGGCTGATTGCGTGAGATAGAGCGCTTCAGCAGCACGTCCGAAGTGGCGCGTTCTACTCACCTCCAGAAAGGTCTTCAATAATTCCGTATCCACATCCATCTCCTAAAAAACATTTGTCGTTATGATTTAAATGTTTTGTTTTACACTCTGTCAAGCCTATCTAATACTCCGCGCCATAAATAGCACGGCCATAAAAGAGTTAGGAGCGTGTAAAATGGCGGAAAGCTTCGCAACAACGAATCGTTTTTTTGATAACAAACATTACCCACGCGGTTTCTCCCGTCACGGTGATTTCACCATCAAAGAAGCTCAACTTCTTGAGCGTTATGGTTACGCTTTCAATGAGCTTGATTTGGCAAAGCGTGAGCCTGTGACAGAAGAAGAGCGTCTGTTTCTTGAAGTGTGCCGCGGTGTGCGCGAGCCACAGACAGAAGCCGAGCGGGTGTGGTCGAAGTATATGACACGTATCAAGCGTCCTAAACGTTTTCATACCCTTTCTGGCGGCAAGCCGCAGATGGAAGGTGTGGAAGACTATTCGGATAGCGATGATTAAAAATAAAGGGGCTCAGGCCCCTTTTTCCTTTAATTTTAAATGCTTTAAGTCCCTCACGCACTATTCCTGCTTCTAATCCAAACTCTTCAGTAAATTAATCAGCAATCTGTCGATCCCTCTATAGCTTAGCGCTTCATTCAGATGGATGCGTTGTACGTTCTCCACGCCCGCCAAATCAGCAATAGTTCGGGCAACTTTCAGGATACGTTGCCATGCGCGTACGGAGAGTCCAAGATGGTTGAGCACATCTTCGAGCCATTGCGCATCTTCCCTCTCTATCTCACAGTAGCATCGGATCTCTTTTGGTCCCAGAGCGCCGTTAATCATGCCTGCTCGTTTCAGTTGAACCTCGCGGGCTGCCAAAACGCGTTGCCGGACGGTTGCGCTGGACTCACTTTCCTTACGCTTACCGCTCAGCGTACCGGAGGGAAGAAGAGGCACTTCAAGCGACAGGTCAAAGCGGTCGAGGAAAGGGCCAGAGAGACGGCTGAGGTAGCGTAGTGTCTGCTGAGGCGTACTACGACTATGCGACCCGCTATGGTGTCCAGTCGGGCTGGGATTCATCGCCGCAACCAGTTGAAAGCAGGCGGGATAAGTGATTTTAGCCCGTGCGCGTGACAGACTGATTTTTCCTGATTCAATAGGTTCTCTCAGCGCATCCAGGGTTTTACGTGCAAATTCAGGAAGCTCATCCAGAAATAACACGCCATTATGAGCCAGAGAAATTTCACCGGGTTTTGGTATGGCTCCACCGCCGACCAGAGCATAGCTCGACGAGGTGTGGTGAGGTGCCCTGAACGGGCGCTGGCGCCATTGCTGATGCAGCAGAGGGGAACTGACCAGGCTGGCTATAGCGGCGCTTTCCAGAGCTTCACGATCGTTAAGAGGCGGAAGCAAGCCATTTAGCCGATTAGCTAACATTGTTTTACCCGTACCTGGCGGGCCGATCAACAATAAATTATGGCCTCCAGCCGCAGTGATTTCTAATGCTCTTTTCGCCTGCTGTTGTCCAATAATTTCATTAAGATCGCCTGAAGAAGCGGGAGGCTGATCCAGATGGCAATATGCAACTTCCAACGGCGACTGGCCATTAAGAAAGGCGCAGACCTCAAGCAGATTGGCCGCAACAAGACTTTGCCCATGATGAATTAATCCAGCATCCTGATGATTGTCCGTAGAAAGAATAAGTTGCCGCTGGTCAGCGATCGCGGCCATTGCTGCGGGAATGGCGCCCTGTACGCTCCGTAGCGCACCCGTCAGGGCCAGCTCCCCCAGAAACTCATACTGCATTAATTTATCTGCTGATATCTGCTCTGAGGCGGCGAGAATGGCAATGGCAATCGGTAAATCGTACCGGCCTCCCTCTTTAGGCAGGTCGGCGGGAGCCAGATTCACGGTAATACGCTTTGCCGGAAACGTGAATCCACAATTGATCATTGCGCTACGTACACGTTCACGAGCCTCTTTTACCGTGGTTTCAGGCAACCCGACCAGCGTTAGCGCAGGTAATCCGTTGCTAAGATGGACCTCTACCGACACCAGTGGGGCTTCAACGCCTATGGCAGCGCGGGTATATATGACTGATAGCGACATACGTTCTCCTTATACCCCTACATTCTGGATATCACTGGCAGGCAATACGACGCTTTCATTTTCGTTATGAGGGATCGCTCCAGGCAAATATTACAGTAATGAAAATGTTGCAAGAGGTGAGGAAGCTGCGCCGAAAAAAGGAATATTCAGCTAAGACTCATTGCGACGCGTGAGTAATGAATTTATTTCATTATTTGTCTTAATGACTGAATACACGCTGTTTTTTTAATTATCTCGCGCTGCGTCATAAAATTAAATGATGAAAAAAGTTGAACGTTAGCAGCTAACTGTGATAACTCTGTAGGCATTACTTCGAACAAGTGAAATTGCCGAATCATTATGAAAGCCCTTCTACGAGTCCTACGCCTTGTCATTATTAACGTCGTCGTGATTATTATCACGCCGTGCGGGGCTACGCTCGGAGGAAGAAAGGCTTAAAAATCAAGCCTGATTTCGAAAGAACCCCCGCACCGAAAGGTCCGGGGTTTTTTTTTTGGCGAACTATTAACGACAGAGGAACAGAAGATGAACAGTAGAATAAAATGCTGTTGTTCCCAGCGAGAGGCGGGGAAATAACTATGAATGGTGCACAGTGGGTGGTTCAGGCGTTGCGTGGGCAGGGTGTCGAAACAGTTTTCGGCTATCCGGGAGGGGCGATAATGCCCGTCTATGATGCTCTCTATGACGGAGGCGTAGAACACCTACTGTGTCGTCATGAACAAGGCGCTGCAATGGCGGCCATTGGTTACGCCCGCGCGACCGGGAAAGTGGGCGTTTGCATCGCCACATCCGGGCCTGGCGCCACTAACCTGATTACCGGACTGGCTGATGCAATGATGGATTCTGTGCCGGTTGTTGCTATTACCGGTCAGGTTGCCGGTGGATTGATCGGCACTGACGCTTTCCAGGAAATCGATGTATTAGGCTTATCACTGGCCTGCACCAAACATAGTTTCCTGGTCACTTCGCTGGAAGAATTACCCGTGGTGATGGCCGAAGCCTTTGCTATCGCCTGCTCTGGTCGTCCGGGGCCAGTATTGATTGATATTCCGAAAGACATCCAGTTAGCCAGCGGCGAGTTCACTGCACATCTGACACCGGTTGAGGATGAAGCCGATCATCCTCATGAGGCGCTACAACAGGCTCGCGCCATGCTGGCTAAGGCTCAGAAACCCGTATTGTACATCGGCGGCGGTGTAGGGATGGCGAACGCCGTTCCCGCCCTGCGCGCCTTTGCTAAAGAAACCGGTATTCCAACGGTAGCCACCCTGAAAGGACTGGGGACGCCAGACGCTCAGGATCCTTGTTATCTGGGGATGCTGGGAATGCACGGCACTAAAGCAGCAAACTTTGCTGTCCAGCAATGTGACTTACTGATTGCTGTAGGCGCCCGTTTTGACGACCGCGTGACCGGCAAACTTGATACCTTTGCGCCGAACGCCAGCGTTATCCACATGGACATCGATCCGGCAGAGCTGCACAAACTGCGTCAGGCCCATGTGGCGCTGCGTGGCGACCTTAACAAAATGCTGCCTGATTTATACCAACCGGTTGAGATTGGTGAATGGCGTGCGCATGTGCAGGCGCTGAAAACCGGGCATAGCTGGCGTTACGATCATCCGGGTGAGGCAATTTATGCGCCGCTGTTTTTGAAGCAGCTGTCCGATAAAAAACCTGACAGTGCGGTTGTCACTACCGACGTAGGCCAGCATCAGATGTGGACCGCACAGCATATGGCCTTCAGTCGCCCGGAAAATTTCATTACCTCCAGCGGTTTGGGAACGATGGGATTCGGTCTGCCAGCAGCCGTTGGCGCTCAGGTTGCCAGACCTGACGATACCGTTATCTGCGTATCCGGCGACGGTTCTTTCATGATGAACGTGCAGGAGCTGGGAACAATCAAACGTAAACAGCTGCCGGTTAAAATCGTGCTGCTGGATAACCAGCGTTTAGGCATGGTTCGCCAGTGGCAGCAGCTGTTCTTTTCTGAGCGCTACAGTGAAACCAATCTCTCCGACAACCCCGATTTTTTAATGCTTGCCAGGGCATTCGATATTCCCGGCCAGCGCATCACCCGTAAAGACCAGGTCGACGCCGCATTAGACGCTTTGCTACAGAGTGAAGGGCCCTACATGCTTCACGTCGCTATCGACGAACTTGAAAACGTCTGGCCGCTGGTACCGCCAGGTGCCAGTAATGAAAATATGATGGA
The DNA here is from genome assembly GCF_007981265.1 of Pantoea sp. CCBC3-3-1. NCBI lineage: Bacteria > Pseudomonadati > Pseudomonadota > Gammaproteobacteria > Enterobacterales > Erwiniaceae > Pantoea > Pantoea sp. CCBC3-3-1. The sequence continues at coordinate 4,780,575 of NZ_CP034363.1, read as the reverse complement.
GAAAACATCATGATGCAGCACCACCTGTCTATTGAGGCGCGTCTGCGTCCTGAAATTCTGGAACGTATCCTGCGCGTGGTTCGTCACCGTGGTTTTCAGGTCTGCGCCATGAATATGGCGACGGGCGATAATAACGACAATATTAATATTGAAATGACCGTTGCCAGCCAGCGTTCAGTCGATTTACTGTCAACACAGTTATGCAAGCTGATGGATGTAGCCAGCGTTAACATCCAGCACCAGACAACACAACAAATCCGCGCCTGAGCGCGAAAGGAAACAAGAATGACGAAGAAAGCTGACTTTATCTGGTTCAATGGCGAGATGGTTAAGTGGGAAGACGCGAAGGTTAGCGTGATGTCTCACGCACTGCATTACGGTACGTCTGTCTTTGAAGGCGTCCGCTGCTACGACTCGCACAAAGGCCCGGTAGTCTTCCGCCATCGTGAACATATGCAGCGTCTGCACGACTCCGCAAAAATCTATCGTTTCCCGGTCAGCCAGAGCGTGGATGAACTGATGGAAGCCTGCCGTGAAGTGCTGCGCGTGAACAAACTGCAAAGCGCTTACATCCGTCCCCTGGTCTTCGTGGGCGATGTCGGTCTGGGCGTGAACCCACCGGATGGCTACAGCACTGACGTGATTATTGCTGCCTTCCCATGGGGCGCTTATCTGGGTGCTGAAGCGCTGGAGCAGGGTATTGACGCGATGGTTTCTTCATGGAACCGCGTTGCGCCAAACACTCTGCCAACTGCGGCGAAGGCCGGTGGTAACTACCTTTCTTCTCTGCTGGTGGGCAGCGAAGCTCGCCGTCACGGCTATCAGGAAGGCATTGCGCTGGATACTCAGGGCTACATCTCTGAAGGCGCGGGTGAAAACCTGTTCGAAGTGAAAGACGGCATTCTGTTCACGCCGCCGTTTACCTCTTCTGCACTGCCTGGCATTACGCGTGACGCCATCATCAAGCTGGCAAAAGATATGGGTATTGAAGTTCGCGAGCAGGTACTGTCCCGTGAATCCCTGTACCTGGCCGATGAGATCTTCATGTCCGGCACCGCCGCTGAAATCACCCCGGTGCGTAGCGTCGACGGCATCCAGGTCGGCGAAGGTAAGCGCGGTCCTGTGACGGCCCGCATCCAGTCCGCATTCTTTGGCCTGTTCACTGGCGAGACCGAAGACAAGTGGGGCTGGTTAGATCCGGTAAACGCATAATAATGACATTACACGGGCGTCGTTTGACGCCCGTGCACTATCTGATTCTGGAGTATGAGCATGCCTAAGTTACGTTCCGCTACCACCACTCATGGCCGTAATATGGCCGGTGCCCGTGCCTTGTGGCGCGCCACCGGCATGACCGATGATGATTTCGGTAAGCCGATTATTGCCGTAGTTAACTCCTTTACGCAGTTCGTGCCGGGTCACGTCCATCTGCGTGATTTAGGGAAACTGGTTGCCGAGCAGATTGAAGCCTCTGGCGGCGTCGCTAAAGAGTTCAACACCATTGCCGTTGATGATGGTATTGCGATGGGACATGGCGGCATGCTGTACTCCCTGCCTTCTCGTGAACTGATTGCCGATTCCGTAGAATACATGGTGAACGCCCACTGCGCCGATGCCATGGTCTGTATCTCTAACTGCGACAAAATCACCCCGGGCATGCTGATGGCATCTCTGCGGCTGAATATTCCGGTGATCTTTGTTTCCGGCGGCCCGATGGAAGCCGGTAAAACCAAGCTTTCCGACAAAATTATCAAACTGGATTTGGTCGATGCGATGATCCAGGGGGCTAACCCGAACGTTAGCGATGCTGACAGCGAACAAATCGAGCGTTCTGCCTGCCCGACCTGTGGCTCCTGTTCCGGTATGTTTACCGCCAACTCAATGAACTGCCTGACCGAAGCGCTGGGTCTGTCTCAGCCGGGTAACGGCTCGCTGCTGGCAACGCACGCCGATCGTAAAGAGCTGTTCCTGAACGCCGGTAAACGTATCGTTAACCTGGCCAAACGCTACTATGAGCAGGACGACGAAAGCGCGCTACCACGCAGCATTGCCAGCAAAGCAGCGTTTGAGAACGCAATGACGCTGGATATCGCCATGGGCGGCTCTACCAATACCGTTCTGCATTTGTTGGCGGCGGCGCTGGAAGGCGAAATAGATTTTAATATGTCTGACATTGACCGCCTGTCACGCAAAGTACCGCACTTGTGCAAAGTGGCACCAAGCACCCCGAAATACCATATGGAAGACGTGCACCGTGCTGGTGGCGTATTAGGCATCCTTGGCGAGCTGAGCCGGGCAGGCCTGATGAATAACGATGTCCGCAACGTGCTGGGCCTGAGTCTGCAAGAGACGCTGGATCAATACGACATCATGCTGACCAAAGACGAAGCGGTGAAAAAAATGTTCCGCGCCGGTCCGGCCGGGATTCGTACTACCCAGGCATTCTCGCAGGACACCCGTTGGGATACGCTGGATGACGACCGCCAGAATGGCTGCATCCGTTCCCGTGAATTTGCCTTCAGTCAGGATGGCGGCCTTGCCGTGCTGTACGGCAACATCGCTGAAGATGGCTGTATCGTTAAAACGGCGGGCGTGGAGAAAGAAATTCATACTTTCCGTGGTCCGGCGAAAGTCTACGAGAGCCAGGATGATGCGGTAGCGGCAATCCTGGGCGGCAAAGTCGTCGCTGGCGACGTGGTGGTTATTCGCTATGAAGGGCCAAAAGGTGGCCCGGGCATGCAGGAAATGCTCTATCCAACCACCTATCTGAAATCAATGGGACTGGGCAAGAGCTGCGCGCTGATCACCGATGGTCGTTTCTCGGGCGGGACCTCTGGTCTGTCTATCGGCCACGCATCACCGGAAGCGGCCAGCGGCGGCACCATCGCGCTGGTGAAAGATGGCGATATGATTGATATCGATATTCCTAATCGCGGTATCAAGCTGGACGTGCCGGATAACGAACTCCATGCGCGTCGTGAAGAAGAAGAGGCGCGTGGTGCTGCGGCTTATACGCCTCACGGTCGCGAGCGTCAGGTCTCCTTCGCACTGCGTGCCTATGCATTACTGGCAACCAGCGCGGATAAAGGCGCCGTGCGTGACAAGAGTAAGCTGGGAGGCTAACTGACATGGCAGAGTTCCAACCGTTACCCGCCGAGCCTTGCGGCGCGGAGTATCTGCGAGCGGTACTTCGCTCGCCGGTTTACGAAGTGGCGCAGGTAACGCCGTTGCAAAAGATGGAGAAAATCTCTTCCCGTCTGGGCAATACGATCCTGGTCAAACGTGAAGATCGGCAGCCGGTGCACAGCTTTAAGCTGCGCGGGGCTTACGCAATGATCGCCACGCTGAATGAGGAACAGAAAGCGCGCGGCGTCATCACTGCTTCGGCCGGCAATCATGCTCAGGGCGTGGCGATGTCGGCGACACGGCTGGGGATCACATCCCTGATCGTGATGCCAGTAGCAACGGCCGATATTAAAGTGGATGCCGTGCGGGCGTTTGGCGGTGAGGCCTACCTGTTTGGCGCTAACTTTGACGAAGCAAAAGCGAAGGCTATTGAACTGGCAGAGCAAAAAGGCTACACCTTTGTTCCGCCGTTCGATCACCCGATGGTGATTGCCGGACAGGGTACGCTGGCAATGGAACTGTTACAGCAGGATGCGCATATCGATCGCGTATTTGTGCCGGTTGGCGGCGGCGGCCTGGCGGCTGGCGTTGCAGTGCTGATCAAGCAGCTGATGCCACAGATCAAAGTGATCGCCGTGGAGGCGGAAGACTCTGCCTGTCTGAAAGCCGCGTTAGAAGCGGGTCATCCGGTCGATCTGCCTCGCGTTGGTTTATTTGCCGAAGGCGTGGCGGTAAAACGAATCGGTAGCGAGACCTTCCGGCTGTGTCAGGAATATCTGGATGACATTATCACCGTCGACAGTGACGCGATCTGCGCGGCGATGAAAGATCTCTTCGAAGACGTGCGTGCGGTCGCTGAACCTTCCGGCGCACTGGCGCTGGCTGGGATGAAAAAATATATCCAGCAGCATCAGATCAAAGGCGAACGTCTGGCGCATGTACTATCTGGTGCCAACGTCAATTTCCACGGCTTGCGTTATGTTTCCGAGCGCTGTGAGCTGGGTGAACAGCGAGAAGCGTTGCTGGCCGTGACCATTCCCGAGCAGAAGGGCAGTTTTTTGAAGTTTTGCCAGCTGCTGGGCGGACGTTCCGTTACCGAGTTCAATTACCGCTATGCCAAGTCTGACGATGCCTGCATTTTTGTCGGCGTACGTCTGACGAGGGGTCTGGAAGAGCGCAGTGAGATTCTGCAATTGTTGGATCAGGGCGGCTATAAAGTGGTCGACTTATCCGATGATGAAATGGCGAAGCTGCACGTTCGCTACATGGTGGGTGGCAGGCCGTCAAAACCGCTGCGTGAGCGGCTGTTCAGCTTTGAATTCCCTGAAGCGCCTGGCGCGCTGCTACGCTTCCTGCAAACGTTGGGTACGCACTGGAATATTTCGCTGTTCCACTACCGCAGCCACGGCACCGATTACGGTCGTGTGTTAGCCGGATTTGAACTGACGGAAAACGAGCCGCAGTTCGAGGAGCACCTTGCCGCGCTGGGTTATGATTTCCATGATGAAACCAACAACCCGGCATTCAGTTTCTTCCTCGCGGGTTAGCGGCAAACCGGATTACAACAGGCTCCAGAACGCACTGATAAGCGGCTCGTTCAGCCGCTTACGCTGCACGCAGACGCCCAGCTCTAACGGCGCGACGATTTCAATATTTTCCAGTTCGAGAATGCGATTACGTATCGGTTCCGGGCTGTTCTCCAACACCACGTCGGGCAGCAAAGCAATACCGCAGCCCAGCGCGACCATCGATACAATCGCTTCATGACCGGCAACGGTGGCATAAATCAGCGGGTTTGGAATACGACGACGACGGAACCACAGATCGATACGCTGTCTCGTCGGCCCTTGATCCGGAAGGATAAAAGGGATTTGCGACCAGTCCGGTTCTGGCTGGGTGGCCTGGCTTCGCACTGGACAGGGCAACGCTGGGGCAATCAGTACCAGCGGGATCTCGCACAGCGGCATAAAATCAATACTGGCTGGCAGCGTTTCAGGCCGCCCGGCAATCGCGATATCTGCTTCAGCGCTCTGCACTTTTTCCACCGCATCAGCGGGATCGCCGGTAGTCAGTTTAATTTCAACCAGCGGGTGCTCGGCGCGGAAGCGATCGAGAATGGACGGCAGATGACTGTAGGCGGCCGTTACCGAACAGAACAGCCGTAGTTCGCCGCTAAGCGAAGGGCCACTCTGGCCGATAGCATGGCGAAGCTGCTGATATTGCAGAAGAGTCTGCTGGGCAAACTGCCGGAGCCGATCGCCCGCGTCGGTCAGCGTGACGGTGCGATTATCACGCAGGAACAGCGTCTGGCCGAGATCTTCTTCCAGCCGCTGGATTTGACGGGAAAGGGTCGACGGGCTGACGTGCATCGCCCGGGCACTGCGGCCAAAATGGCGGCTTTCCGCCAGATGCAAAAACAGTTTCAGATCGCGTAAATCCATGCGCTTAAGGCCTCATTTTAGCGTTGCAGTTATTGCAATATCACGTTGTTAATATATCAATTTAAGCAATACATTTCCTGTCATATGATGGGGATAAATCAGGGTGAGCCTCAGGCCTCGCCAACAAATAAAAGACAAACACAACCCTATACGGAGTCTCCATGGCTAACTATTTCAATACTTTGAACCTGCGCAACCAGTTAGCGCAATTAGGTAAATGTCGCTTCATGTCGCGTGATGAATTTGCTGATGAAGCAAGCTACCTGAAAGGCAAAAAAGTCGTCATCGTTGGTTGTGGTGCTCAGGGCCTGAATCAGGGTCTTAACATGCGCGATTCCGGTCTGGACATCGCTTATGCGCTGCGTGCCGAAGCGATTGCGGAGAAACGTGCGTCATGGCGTAAAGCCACCGAAAACGGTTTTAAAGTCGGCACCTATGAAGAACTGATCCCGCAAGCGGATCTGGTGGTAAACCTGACGCCAGACAAGCAGCATACTTCTGTGGTGCAGGCCGTTCAGCCGCTGATGAAAGATGGCGCGGCGCTGGGTTACTCACATGGCTTCAATATTGTTGAAGTCGGCGAGCAGGTTCGTAAGGACATCACCGTAGTGATGGTTGCGCCAAAATGTCCTGGCACTGAAGTTCGTGAAGAATACAAACGCGGTTTCGGCGTGCCGACGCTGATTGCGGTTCACCCGGAAAACGATCCGAAAGGCGAAGGTATGGCGATTGCCAAAGCCTGGGCAGCCGCGACGGGCGGCCACCGTGCAGGCGTGCTGGAATCTTCCTTTGTCGCCGAAGTGAAATCTGACCTGATGGGCGAGCAGACCATCCTGTGCGGCATGTTGCAGGCGGGTTCTCTGCTGTGCTTCGACAAGCTGGTGGCCGAAGGCACCGATCCGGCTTACGCAGAAAAACTGATCCAGTTCGGCTGGGAAACCGTGACCGAAGCGCTGAAGCAGGGCGGCATCACGCTGATGATGGATCGTTTGTCTAATCCCGCTAAGGTGCGTGCGTTTGAACTGTCCGAACAGCTGAAAACCATTATGGCACCGCTGTTCCAGAAGCATATGGACGACATCATCTCTGGCGAATTCTCTTCCGGCATGATGGCTGACTGGGCGAACGATGATAAGAAACTGCTGGGCTGGCGTGAAGAAACCGGTAAAACCGCGTTTGAAACGGCACCGCAGTTCGAAGGCAAAATTGCCGAGCAGGATTACTTTGATGAAGGCGTAGTGATGATCGCGATGGTCAAAGCGGGCGTGGAGCTGGCGTTCGAAACCATGGTCGATGCAGGCATTATCGAAGAGTCTGCTTACTACGAGTCGCTGCACGAACTGCCGCTGATCGCCAACACCATTGCCCGTAAGCGTCTGTATGAAATGAACGTGGTCATCTCTGATACCGCTGAATACGGCAACTATCTGTTCTCTTACGCGGCGGTTCCGCTGCTGAAAGAGTTTATGACGACGTTGCAGGCAGGTGACTTAGGTAAAACAGCGTCGGCTTCCACGACCATTGATAATGCGCAGCTGCGTGACGTGAATGAAGCCATTCGCCATCATCCTATCGAATCCGTGGGCCGCAAACTGCGTGGCTACATGACCGATATGAAACGCATTGCCGTAGCCGGTTAATGACCAGGGCGGATGATGCCGTCCAGCCTCAATAAAAAAGAGCGGTGACCCGCTCTTTAACAGGCCCTCAGGCGCATGGCCCGGAGGGCTTTTTTTTACCGGTAAAACGGTAAATCAGTTGCGGTACAACACTTTAATGATGTGGTAACCGAACTGAGTATGCAGGGGTCCGTAAGGGGTGATAAGCGGGCAGGAAAACACCACTTTATCAAACGCTGGCACCATTGCGCCCTGTTTGAATTCACCTAAATGGCCGCCTTTTTTCCCTGATGGACAAATGGAATGCTTTTTGGCCAGTTTTTCAAAATCAGCGCCCTGTTCCAGCTGAGCCAGAATGTCCTGCGCCTGTTTTTCTTCCTTTACAAGGATATGGAGTGCTGCTGCGGTTTTTGCCATGATCGTACCTTGAGTCGTATGGATGCTGCTGGCTATACTACCACGCTGTGATTTCTTTCCCTCTGTCATTTCATCGAGCGACTTCCTTATGCGTCTTAATCCTGGGCAGCAACACGCTGTCGAATTCGTTACCGGGCCTTGTCTGGTACTGGCCGGTGCAGGCTCGGGCAAAACGCGGGTCATTACCAATAAAATTGCCCATCTTATCCGCGAATGCGGCTACCAGGCCCGCCACATCGCTGCCGTGACCTTTACTAATAAAGCCTCGCGCGAAATGAAAGAGCGCGTGGCGCAAACGCTGGGACGCAAAGAAGCGCGAGGCTTGATGATTTCCACTTTCCATACGCTGGGTCTGGAAATTATTAAACGTGAATACGCTGCGCTGGGAATGAAGTCGAACTTCTCGCTGTTTGACGATCAGGATCAGATGGCACTGCTGAAAGAGCTGACCGAGCAGTGGCTGGAGAATGACAAAAATCTGCTTCAGCAGCTGGTCTCGACGATCTCAAACTGGAAAAACGATCTGATGGATCCTTCCCGGGCAGCGGCTTCAGTGAGCTCGGAACGCGATAAGATTTTTGCACACTGCTACGGGCTGTATGACCAGCACCTGAAATCCTGCAACGTGCTGGATTTCGATGACCTGATCCTGCTGCCGACGCTGCTTTTCCAGCGCAACCTTGAAGTCCGTGAACGCTGGCAGCAGCGTATCCGCTATCTGTTGGTGGACGAGTATCAGGACACCAACACCAGCCAGTATGAGCTGGTAAAGTTGCTGGTGGGTGCACGCGCACGTTTCACGGTGGTGGGTGACGATGATCAGTCAATCTACTCCTGGCGTGGCGCGCGGCCGCAAAACCTTGTGCTGCTAAAAGAAGATTTTCCGGCCTTACAGGTTATCAAACTGGAACAAAACTACCGCTCATCGGAACGTATTCTGAAAGCCGCCAATATCCTGATTGCCAATAACCCACACGTTTTTGAAAAGCGTCTTTTTTCCGAACTGGGTTATGGCGCAGAGCTGAAGGTGGTGATGGCCAACCATGAAGATCATGAGGCCGAGCGCGTGACCGGTGAACTGATCGCCCACCATTTTATCAATAAAACGCAATACAAGGACTACGCAATCCTGTATCGCGGCAACCATCAGTCACGCGTGTTTGAAAAAATGCTGATGCAGAACCGCATTCCCTATCGTATTTCCGGCGGCACCTCGTTCTTCTCGCGGCCAGAAATCAAAGATTTGCTCGCTTATTTACGCATTCTGACCAACCCCAACGATGACAGCGCTTTTATGCGCATTGTTAACACACCGAAGCGAGAGATTGGCCCGGCAACATTGCAAAAGCTGGGTGAGTGGGCGAATCAGCGTAATAAAAGCCTGTTTACCGCCAGCTTCGATATGGGCCTGGGTCAGACGTTAACGGGGCGAGGGCTGGAATCCTTACAGCGTTTCACTTTCTGGTTACAGGAAGTTGCGGTGCTGGCCGAACGCGAACCTGTTGCGGCGGTACGTGATTTGATTCGTGGAATCGATTATGAAAGCTGGCTGTTTGAAACATCCGCCAGTCCGAAAGCGGCCGAAATGCGCATGAAAAACGTCAATATGCTGTTCCAGTGGATGACGGAAATGCTGGAAGGCAGTGATATTGATGAGCCAATGACGCTGACTCAGGTCGTCACGCGCTTTACGCTGCGCGACATGATGGAACGCGGTGAAAGCGATGAGGAAACGGATCAGGTCCAGCTGATGACGCTGCACGCTTCAAAAGGACTCGAGTTCCCCTACGTCTATCTGGTTGGCATGGAAGAAGGACTACTGCCGCATCAAAGCAGCATTGATGAAAACAATGTTGAAGAAGAGCGGCGACTGGCCTACGTGGGGATTACCCGTGCGCAGAGAGAGCTGACGTTTACGCTTTGCCGTGAGCGCCGCCAGTATGGTGAATTGATCCGTCCCGAACCCAGCCGCTTTTTACTGGAGCTGCCACAGGACGATCTGAACTGGGAAACCGAACGCAAAGTTGTCAGTGCTGAACAGCGTATGCAAACGGGGCAAAGTCGGGTTGCCAGTTTGCGGGCGATGCTGGATAAATCCAAAGGCTGAGGGACATTGCAGAAAAAATGGCGTCCTTGCGGGCGCCATTTTTTATAAGGGACAGAGCGAACGGCTTAGCTAATTACCAGCGACCAGTGTACGTAGCTCTGCCAGTGACATTCCTGCTCAAGCAGCTCGGCCCGAAGCGGATGCGTGTCCATCCAGCCGGGTGGCAAGGTAAGACTCAAATTATCGTCTTCAGCATGCAGCCGGACAGCAGGCAAGGTATCATCGCGACGGCGGCTGGCAAAAATGATCGCCAGGCGCAGCAGTCGACACAGTCTTTCCGCCATGCGCGGCGGTACGGCATTTTGCTGGCTGAGCAGCGCCAGATCGATGCTGTTAACCTGATTCTGTAGCAGGGTTGCCAGCAGTTTTTTCTGTGCGGGAGTAAAGCCAGGAAGATCGAGATTGCGGACAAGATAGGCGGCGTGTTGTGGAGCCTGTTTGAAATCTACGCTGAGGCCGATTTCGTGGATCATACAGGCGCTGTCAAGAAGTTCCCGACATCGGTCGTCCAGCTTCCAGCTGTGACTAACCTGACGCACAAAGCTCTCTGCCAATAAGCGCACCCGCTCAGCCTGATCGATATCAATCGTGAAACGGCGCTGGATGTTGTGCAGCGTGCGACCACGGATATCCCGATCGACCGGCAGTTGCAGCATGCCATAGACCAGGCCTTCACGCAGCGCTCCGCCAGCAAGCGTCATGCTGCTGATATTCAGTTCAGTAAAGATAGCGATCAGAATCGACAGCCCGCTGGGGAAAACCAGCGCACGTTCCAGGGTTAACCCTTCGATTTCCAGCTCTTCCAGCTTGCCGCACTGAATAGCGCGCTGTTTCAATTGCTGCAGCTTGCTCAGGGTGATGCGTTCATCCATTCCCTGCGCCACCATAATTTCCTGCAACGCCTGCACGGTGCCGGAAGCACCTACGCAAATTTGCCAGCCCTGTTCGCGCAATTGTTTTGCAACCGGACGAATAATATTGCTGGCGGCCTGTTCAGCCTGCTCGAAATTGGTCTTGCCTAAATGTCGTTCGCCAAAAAAACGCTCCAGCCAGGTCACGCAGCCCATTGAAAGACTGAATAACGCGGTGGTTTCAGAACCGCTGCCGGTAACCAGTTCCGTACTGCCGCCGCCGATATCCACCACAAGACGTTTATCCGAACCGCCAGTCGTATGCGCCACGCCCTGGTAAATCAGGCGCGCTTCTTCCTCACCACTGATAACATTGATAGCACAGCCGAGGATCTGCTGCGCTTTTTCAAGAAAAGCGCCGGCGTTTGCAGCGATCCGCAATGTGGCCGTAGCGACAACGCGGATTTGCTCAGGCGGAATATCCTGTAACTGTTCGGAGAACAGACGCAGGCATTGCCAGCCACGCTCCATGGCATCCACCGAAAGATGGCTGTCATGGTCGAGGCCAGCAGCCAGACGCACTTTACGCTTGATGCGCGCAACGGTCTGGATATTGCCAGCTACCTCGCGCACCACCAACATATGAAAACTGTTAGATCCCAGATCTATCGCGGCATAGAGCGATGATGCGCTTAGCATAGGCCGTTTAACCTGAACGTTTGCGGTTATTGTTGCGCGGTGCGCCGCTGCGGCGATTGTTGGTGCCGCCACGACGCGGACCGTTGCCGGCGCGATTACGCGTTAAGCGCTTCGGCGGCGGCAGATCGGTCATTAGCGCGTCACTGTTGTAACGGCTTACGGTGATGCTGTGGCCGATATACTCTTCGATCGCCGGCAGGTTCAGCGCATATTCTTCACAGGCCAGGCTGATTGAGTGACCGTTAGCGCCAGCACGTCCGGTACGACCAATACGGTGGACGTAATCTTCACGATCGTCAGGCAGATCGTAGTTGAAGACGTGGGTTACTGCTGGAATGTGCAAACCACGAGCGGCGACATCGGTCGCAACCAGGATATCCACATCGCCTTTAGTAAAGTCATCAAGGATACGCAGACGCTTCTTCTGCGCCACGTCGCCGGTCAGCAGACCCACGCGGTGTCCGTCAGCGGCCAGGTGGCCCCAGATATCTTCACAGCGGTGCTTGGTATTGGCGAAGATGATGGCGCGATCGGGCCACTCTTCTTCCAGCAGCGTTTGCAGAAGACGCATTTTTTCTTCATTAGAAGGATAAAAAAGCTCTTCCTTAATACGGTGGCCGGTTTTTTGCTCTGGCTCAACTTCCACATACTCAGCGTTGTTCATGTTTTCAAAGGCTAGTTCACGAACGCGGAAGGAGAGGGTGGCGGAAAACAGCATGTTCAGACGCTGGTTTGCCGCAGGCATGCGGCGGAACAGCCAGCGAATATCTTTGATAAAGCCGAGGTCGAACATCCGGTCGGCTTCGTCGAGCACGACAACCTGGATTGCGCCTAAATTGACGTGATTCTGTTTAGCATAATCAATCAGCCTGCCGGTGGTGCCGATCAGAATATCGACGCCGCTCTCCAGCACCTTAAGCTGTTTGTCGTAGCCGTCACCCCCGTAAGCCAGCCCGAGCTTAAGGCCGGTCACCGCTGCCAGTGGTTCTGCATCTGCATGAATTTGCACGGCTAATTCGCGAGTAGGTGCCAGAATCAGCGCACGTGGCTGATTAACCTGACGGCCTTCCGGCGCAGGGTGAGAAAGAAGATGATGGAACGTTGACGTTAAGAACGCCATCGTTTTCCCGGTACCGGTTTGCGCCTGTCCCGCAACATCACGCCCTGTCAGCGTGAAAGGCAATGCCAGCGCCTGAATAGGCGTGCAGTTATGAAAGCCTTTTGTTTCAAGGGCTTCGATAACCTGAGGGTGCAGGGCGAAGTCGGAAAACTTCTGTTCGGTTAAGTGTGTTTTGCTCATAGTGTGGTAGAATATCAGCTTACTATTGCTTTACGAAAGCGTATCCGGTGAAATAAAGTCAACCTAAGTTGGCAGATTTTACGCCAACCAGCCAGGCATAATCTTTTGGAGTAAGACATGAGCAGCGATAAAATTGTTCACCTGACCGATGACAGCTTCGAAACCGACGTACTGAAAGCAGAAGGTTTGACGCTGGTCGACTTCTGGGCAGAGTGGTGTGGTCCATGCAAAATGATCGCCCCGATCCTCGATGAGGTCGCCGAAGAATACGACGGCAAGCTGACAATCGCAAAACTGAATATCGACGATAACCCAGGCACTGCGCCGAAATACGGTATCCGTGGTATTCCTACTTTGCTGCTGTTCAAAGACGGCGAAGTGGCAGCAACGAAAGTGGGCGCCCTGTCCAAAGGCCAGCTGAAAGAGTTCCTGAACGCGAACCTGGGCTGACAGCCCGTCTGGCGGTGGGCGAATTTTTAGCCCGCCGCTAGACGTCCGCCATTAAGCATGCTAACTTACTTTTACTGCACTACGCACTTACCTGTAGTTTGAATCTAAGATTTACTCCTTGTTGAACACTGTATCATTCTCAGTTTTACAGACATTCAGCAATCTGACGGTTAGTATCACCAGAATTTCCGGCGCTTGTCCTTACCGTCCCCCCGTTTCAGATTTGCGTTTTCCTGCACGTGATCACCGAGCGGACACTGACAAGAGAGCCATTAACAGGCATGGATTTTTCGCCATACCATTGACGACAAACATTTCGAGATTTACCCCGAGTTTAAGAACCCACCACTATGAATCTTACCGAATTAAAAAATACGCCGGTTTCTGACCTGATTAGTCTCGGCGAAAATATGGGGCTGGAAAACCTGGCGCGCATGCGCAAACAGGACATCATTTTCGCCATCCTCAAGCAACATGCGAAAAGCGGCGAAGATATCTTCGGCGATGGCGTGCTGGAGATATTGCAGGACGGATTTGGTTTCCTCCGTTCTGGAGACAGCTCCTACCTCGCCGGTCCCGATGATATCTACGTTTCTCCCAGCCAAATCCGCCGTTTTAACCTCCGCACTGGTGACACCATTTCCGGCAAGATCCGTCCGCCGAAAGAAGGTGAGCGTTATTTCGCCCTGCTGAAAGTTAACGAAGTTAACTATGACAAGCCGGAAAACGCCCGTAGCAAAATCCTGTTCGAAAACTTAACCCCGCTGCACGCAAACTCTCGTCTGCGTATGGAACGTGGTAACGGTTCTACCGAAGACTTGACCGCGCGCGTTTTGGACCTGGCTTCCCCAATTGGTCGTGGCCAGCGTGGACTGATCGTGGCGCCGCCAAAAGCCGGTAAAACCATGCTGCTGCAAAACATTGCGCAGAGCATCGCTTACAACCATCCTGACTGCGTCCTGATGGTTCTGCTGATCGACGAACGTCCGGAAGAAGTGACCGAGATGCAGCGTCTGGTGAAAGGCGAAGTTATCGCTTCTACCTTCGATGAGCCTGCTTCCCGCCACGTGCAGGTTGCTGAAATGGTGATCGAGAAAGCCAAGCGCCTGGTTGAGCATAAAAAAGACGTTATCATCCTGCTGGACTCCATTACCCGTCTGGCGCGTGCTTATAACACCGTCGTTCCGGCTTCCGGTAAAGTGTTGACCGGTGGTGTGGATGCCAACGCCCTGCATCGTCCAAAGCGTTTCTTTGGTGCTGCACGTAACGTGGAAGAGGGCGGAAGCCTGACCATCATCGCGACCGCGCTGGTTGATACCGGTTCGAAGATGGACGAAGTGATCTACGAAGAATTTAAAGGTACAGGTAACATGGAACTGCATCTGGCGCGTAAAATCGCCGAGAAGCGTGTGTTCCCGGCTATCGACTACAACCGTTCTGGTACGCGTAAAGAAGAGCTGCTTACCAGCTCTGAAGAGCTACAGAAGATGTGGATCCTGCGTAAAATTATCCATCCAATGGGTGAAATCGACGCCATGGAATTCCTCATCAATAAGCTGGCAATGACCAAAACGAACGATGAGTTCTTCGATATGATGAAACGATCGTAAGTCGTTTCTTCTGCTGAGAAGAGAAAGGGTTGAGCGTATCAACCTTTTCTTTTGGCTTCTTTTGAACAAAAAAGGGACCAGAGGCAGGAAAAGTAAGAAAACTCGGGGAACGCCACGCTCAGACGTGGCGTTTTTTATTTATGGGTTATACGATGAGGTCACTGGAGAATTAAATAAAGGTGTAATTCAGGCTAAAATTCAGTAACAACGCTCAATTTTTGCGCTGAAGCACAATGGACATCAGAATCGACGGTACTTAATGGCATAGAAATTGCTAGTAATCCGTGATTCTTAGCAGAGAGCTGGTTAATGTGAATTTACTCAATATGAGTACTGAGCTTGCTTTAATATTTGTGTTTTCACTGGGTTTTCTTTTTTTCGCCCGTAAAGCAGCCAAACGAGTAGGTTTAGTGGATAAACCTAACTACCGTAAGCGTCATCAGGGCGTTATCCCCCTGGTGGGCGGTATCTCCGTTTTTGCTGGCATCTGCTTTGGCTTTACCTATACCGATTACTATATTCCTCACAGTCTGCTCTACCTGAGCTGCGCCGGCTTACTGGTGCTGGTGGGTGCGCTGGACGACCGTTTTGATATCAGCGTCAAAATTCGCGCCTGCGTTCAGGCCGGCATTGCTGTCGTTATGATGACGATGGGCAAACTCTATCTGCTCAGCCTTGGTTACATTTTTGGGCCATGGGAGCTGATTGTTGGGCCGTTTGGTTATGTGCTGACGCTGTTTGCCGTCTGGGCTGCAATTAACGCATTTAACATGGTAGACGGTATTGATGGCCTGTTGGGCGGTCTCTCCTGCGTTACCTTTATGGCAATGGGCATTATCCTGCTGATTGACGGGCAGCAAAGTCTGGCGATGTGGTGTTTTGCGATGATCGCCGCTATCGTGCCGTATATTTTGCTGAACCTTGGCGTATTTGGCCGTCGCTATAAAGTCTTTATGGGTGATGCTGGTAGTACGCTGATAGGTTTTACCATTATCTGGATCCTGCTTGAAGCCACGCAGGGGCCCTCTCATCCCATCACGCCTGTGACCGCGCTTTGGCTGATCGCGATTCCGCTGATGGACATGGTCGCCATCATGTATCGCCGTCTCAGTAAAGGAATGAGCCCTTTTTCTGCCGACCGACAGCATATCCATCATCTGATTATGCGGGCTGGCTTCACCTCCCGGCAGGCCTGTTTTCTGATTACGCTGGCCGCCGCACTGCTGGCTGGCGTGGGCGTACTGGGCGAATCATTAAGCTTTGTCCCGGACTGGATGATGCTGGTGTTGTTTCTGCTGGCCTTTATGCTTTACGGCTACTGCATTAAACGCGCGTGGCGCGTGGCGCGGTTGTTAAAACGATTAAAAAGAAGGCTGCGTAAAGCACAGTAACGTGACGTTTTCTCTGATTTTACCCTGATGACAAGGAATATGACGTATGACGCATCCTGACGTTGCAGATAACGAACTGGATATTCGCGGACTTTGCTGCACTTTATGGCGGGGTAAAGGCTGGATTGTGGGTAGCGCGCTGCTTTTTGCCGTGCTGGCATGGCTCGGTTCGCTGCTGATAACGCCAAAATGGAGTACGACAGCGGTAACTGACCGCCCGGCAGTGAATATGCTGGGAAGTTACTATTCTCAACAGCAGTTCCTGGACAACCTGGACGTACGCGCCAGTAATGTCGCGGTGACGCCGCCATCCGTCGCGGACGAGGCGTATCAGGAATTTATTATGCAGCTTGCTTCCTACGATACCCGCCGTGAATTCTGGCTACGGACGGGGTATTACAAAACGCGTCAGACTGGCAGTGCCCGTGATGACGCCGCGTTGCTGGATGAGCTGATTAACAATATTCAATTTCAACCTGCCGAGGCGGCAAAAAATCTTAACGACAGCGTAAAACTGATTGCTGAAACCGCGCCGGAAGCGAACACGCTGCTGCGTCAGTATGTTGCGTTTGCCAACCAGCGTGCAGCTTCCCATCTGAACGCAGAGTTAAGCGGTGCATGGATGGCCCGTACCGTGCAGCTTAAAGCACAGGTGAAACGTCAGGAGGCGGTTGCCAGCGCGATTTACGGCCGCCAGGTTCACAGCGTGCAGCAGGCGCTGAAGATTGCTCAGCAGCAGGGGTTTGAGCAGGCGAAAACCAGCACGCCTTCTGAACAGCTGCCAGATTCAGAACTGTTCTTACTTGGCCGTGCTTTACTCCAGGCGCGTTTGGAAAACTTGCAGGCTTCCGGGCCGAATTTTGATCTGGACTATGATCAAAATAAAGCAATGCTCAACACCCTTAACGTTGGGCCGCAGCTGAGCAAAACGTTTCAGACATGGCGCTATTTGCGCACGCCAGAAGAACCCGTTAAGCGCGACAGTCCTCGTCGCCTGTTTTTAATGATCATGTGGGGCGCTGTGGGGGCATTAGCTGGCGCAGGGATTGCACTGGTACGCCGACCGCGTCAGTAAGCGCACAGGCCGTAACCAAACAGACGAAGGAAAGAAAGTAACAGTGAAAGTACTAACTGTTTTTGGCACGCGCCCGGAAGCAATAAAGATGGCGCCGCTGGTTCATGCACTCGCTCAGGATAGCGAGATAGAAGCGCGCCTGTGCGTTACCGCGCAGCATCGCGAGATGCTGGATCAGGTACTGCAACTGTTCGCTATTGTTCCGGATTACGATCTCAATATCATGCGCCCAGGCCAGGGACTGACCGAAATCACCAGCCGTATCCTTGAAGGGCTGAAAGCCGTTTTTGCGGAGTTCACCCCGGATGTCGTGCTGGTCCATGGTGATACGACAACCACTTTCGCCGCCAGTCTTGCGGCCTTTTATCACCGTATTCCTGTAGGGCATGTGGAGGCGGGTCTGCGCACCGGCGATCTCTATTCCCCATGGCCGGAAGAAGCTAACCGCACGTTAACGGGACATCTGGCTTCGTGGCACTTCACTCCGACGGAGACGGCGCGGCAAAACCTGCTGCGTGAGAATTTGCGTGATGTTCGCATGTTCGTCACCGGCAATACTGTTATCGATGCGCTGTTTTGGGTACGAGATCGCGTGTTGAGTGATGATGCGTTACGCAACGGTCTTGCGTCGCGTTACCCGTTCCTCGATCCGCAGAAAAAACTGATCCTGGTGACGGGGCATCGGCGGGAAAGTTTTGGTGACGGGTTTGAACGCATTTGCAGCGCGCTGGCGGAAATTGCCCGTACGCATCCTGAAGCGCAGATTGTTTACCCGGTTCATCTCAATCCTAACGTCAGCGAGCCGGTAAACCGTATCCTCAGCGATATCGATAATGTCGTGCTGATTGAACCTCAGGAATATCTGCCGTTTGTCTGGCTGATGGATCGCTCCTGGCTAATCCTCACCGATTCTGGCGGCATTCAGGAAGAAGCGCCTTCACTGGGCAAACCGGTGCTGGTGATGCGTGAAACAACTGAGCGCCCGGAAGCGGTGGAAGCGGGAACGGTCAAACTCGTTGGCACAGACATCCAAAAAATCGTCAGTGAGGTGACTCGCCTGCTGACCGATGAAGACGCTTATCAATCCATGAGCCGTGCCCACAACCCCTATGGGGACGGCCTGGCCTGCGAACGCATTGTGCAGGCACTTAAAAATAATCGGGTTTCGCTATGATTTTCAATACCATTTCTGTTATCGGGCTGGGCTATATTGGCCTGCCTACCGCTGCGGCTTTTGCCTCCCGGCAAAAATCTGTGATTGGCGTGGATATTAACCCGCAGGCGGTCGACACCATTAACCGCGGCGAAATCCACATTGTCGAGCCGGATCTTGATCTTGTGGTAAAGAAGGCGGTTGAGCAGGGTTATCTGCGTGCCACCACGCAGCCCGAACCGGCAGATGCCTTTCTGATTGCGGTGCCAACGCCGTTCAAAGATGACCACCAGCCCGATCTGTCATGGGTTAAAGCGGCGGCTGAATCTATTGCTCCCGTATTAAAGAAGGGCGACCTGGTTATTCTGGAGTCGACCTCGCCAGTTGGCGCAACGGAGCAAATGGCCGAATGGCTGGCCATAGCGCGTACCGATCTGACTTTCCCACAGCACGCCGGTGAGGAAGCCGATATTCACATCGCCTATTGCCCGGAACGCGTTTTGCCGGGGCAGGTGATGGTGGAGCTGATTAAAAACGATCGGGTGATCGGCGGCATGACGCCGCTTTGCTCGCGTATGGCCCGCGAGCTGTACAACATCTTCCTTGAAGGAGAGTGTGTAATCACTAACTCGCGTACTGCGGAGATGTGTAAGCTAACGGAAAACAGTTTCCGCGACGTTAACATTGCCTTTGCCAACGAGCTTTCGCTGATTTGTGCTGATCAGGGTATTAGCGTCTGGGAGCTTATCAGCCTGGCGAACCGTCATCCCCGCGTCAATATTTTGCAGCCGGGCCCGGGCGTGGGCGGTCACTGCATCGCCGTCGATCCCTGGTTTATCGTGGCGCAGAATCCGGTTCAGGCTCGCCTGATCCGCACCGCGCGTGAAGTTAACGATGGCAAACCACACTGGGTGCTGGAACAGGTGAAAAACAAACTCGCCGAATGCCTGGTCGCCAGTGATAAACGCGCCAGTGAGCTGAAAATTGCCTGTTTTGGGCTGGCCTTCAAGCCCAATATCGACGATTTGCGCGAAAGCCCGGCGATGGAAGTTGCTGGCATGATTGCCGACTGGCACCAGGGCGAAACGCTGCTGGTTGAACCGAATATTCATCAACTGCCAAAAGCACTGTCGGGTCGCGCTACGCTGGTCGAACTGGAGACCGCACTGGAGCAGGCTGATGTGCTGGTGATGCTGGTGGATCACCAGCAGTTTAAAACTGTCGATACTGCCCGTTTTAAATCGCGCTGGCTGGTGGATACTAAAGGTGTCTGGCGGTGAGTGCGGAAAAAGCGCCGCTGGGCGTTGAAGGTCAAATCGCTCCGCTGAGCTGGGAAAACAGTTTCTTTGGCCTTAACAGCGGGCTACTGACGCTTGCTAACGGCGTGTCGCTTGAAACGACTCAGTTACAAGACTATGACCTTGTGCAGGTGAAAGTGCTGTCGCAGCAGACGGCCGAGCTGGATGCGCTAAGTTCGCTGGGCTTCCGCCTGGTGGAAGGCGAAGCGGATTTTGTACTGGGAACAGGCGCTGGCGGAAGGCCCGAAGGGATCCGTATCGCCCGCAAAGAGCATATTCCCGCTTTGCGTGAAGCCGCCAGCGGCGCTTTTGCTTACAGCCGTTTTCGTGAACCCTGGTATCAGCCAGGCGACAGCGCGCGCTTTTACGCGCAGTGGATTGAAAATGCCGTGCTGGGGACGTTTGATCATCAGTGTCTGATCGCCGTTAGTGACACGGGCGATCTTCAGGGGTTTATCTCGCTGCGTGAACTGGCAGACGGCAGTGGCAGAATCGGCCTGCTGGCTACGCTGCCGGAAGCCCAGGGCCTGGGTGTGGGACAGCGCATGATTGAAGCGGCTTCTGACTGGTGTCGCGCTCGCCGCCTGAGCCGTCTGCACGTTGCCACACAACTGGGCAATCTGCCTGCGCTCCGGCTCTATCTTCGTTGCGGTGGCGTAATTGAACGCACCGCTTACTGGCTCTACAGGTAACGCTATG
This sequence comes from Pantoea sp. CCBC3-3-1, assembly GCF_007981265.1. Lineage (NCBI taxonomy): Bacteria > Pseudomonadati > Pseudomonadota > Gammaproteobacteria > Enterobacterales > Erwiniaceae > Pantoea > Pantoea sp. CCBC3-3-1. Next base: position 4,760,339 of record NZ_CP034363.1, on the reverse strand, counting down.
ATCCCGTTTAATGCCCCGCCGGTGGTAGGAACCGAGCTTGAATATATGCAGTCGGCCATGGGAAGCGGCAAGCTGTGCGGTGACGGTGGGTTTACCCGTCGTTGTCAGCAGTGGATGGAAAATAAGTTCGGCAGTAAAAAAGTCCTGCTAACGCCATCCTGCACCGCCTCGCTGGAAATGGCCGCCATTTTGATCGATATCCAGCCTGGCGATGAAGTGATCATGCCAAGCTACACCTTCGTGTCGACCGCTAATGCGTTTGTGCTGCGCGGCGCGACGATTGTGTTTGTGGATATTCGTCCCGATACGCTGAATATGGACGAAACACTGATCGAAGCCGCTATTACCGAAAAAACCAAGGCGATTGTGCCGGTTCACTATGCGGGCGTTGCCTGTGAGATGGACGCGATTATGGCGCTGGCAGACAAGCATAAGCTGTTTGTCATTGAAGATGCGGCGCAGGGCGTCATGTCTACTTATAAAGGTAAAGCGCTGGGCACCATCGGCCATATCGGCTGTTTCAGCTTCCACGAAACCAAAAACTACACCGCTGGCGGGGAAGGCGGCGCGACGCTGATTAACGATCCATCGCTGGTTGAACGCGCTGAAATCATTCGTGAAAAAGGCACCAACCGCAGCCAGTTTTTCCGTGGGCAGGTGGATAAATACACCTGGCGGGATATTGGCTCCAGCTATCTGATGGCGGATCTCCAGGCCGCGTACCTGTGGGCGCAGCTGGAAGAGGCTAACCGGATTAATGAGCAGCGCCTGCGGCTGTGGCAAAACTACTACGATGCATTGCAGCCGGTTGCCGCCAGCGGCAGAATCACGCTGCCTTCTATTCCGGCGTCCTGCCAGCACAATGCACATATGTTCTACATCAAGCTGCGGGATAACGATGATCGTTCGGCGCTGATCGACTGGCTGAAGGAAGCGGAAATCCTGGCGGTTTTCCACTATATCCCTCTGCATTCTTCGCCAGCCGGGCAGCGTTTTGGCCGCTTCCATGGCGCTGACCGCTATACCCGTTTTGAAAGCGAGCGTCTGCTGCGCCTGCCTCTTTTTTATAACCTCTCTGACAATAATCAGAAGACGGTCATTAACTCTCTGCTGAGCTACTTTTCCTGATATGTCACTGGCTAAAGCTTCGGTGTGGACGGCAGCGTCCACACTGGTAAAAATCGCTGCCGGTTTACTGGTGGTCAAAATGCTGGCGGTTTCGTTTGGGCCGAGCGGCGTGGGGCAGGCGGGCAATTTTCGTCAGCTGATTACCGTCCTTGGCGTACTGGCCGGTGCCGGTATCTTTAACGGTGTCACCAAGTATGTGGCGGAATATCAGCAGCAACCAGAGCGGCTACAGGCTGTTACCGCGACGGCTTCAGCGATGGTGCTGGCGTTTTCCACCCTGTTAGCCGTCGTTTTTCTGCTGTTTGCGCAGCCTATCAGCATCGGGCTGTTCGGCCACGACAACTATCAAAACGTGGTGCGCATAGTTGCCTTTTTGCAGATGGGTATTGCCTGGGCCAACCTGGCGCTGGCGATCGTCAAAGGCTTTCGTGATGCGCGAGGCAATGCGCTGGCGCTGATTATCGGCAGTCTGACTGGCGTGGCGGCGTGGTTTGTTTGTTTCTGGCTGGGCGGCTACAGCGGCGCACTGGTTGGCATGGCGATGGTGCCTGCACTGGTCGTGATACCGGCAGCAATAATAGTGGCGAAACGCGAGCATCTGCCGCTGCATTTCCTCAGGCCCGCCTGGCATAGCGATATCGCCCGCAACCTGGGGAAATTTACCCTGATGGCGTTGATGACGTCCGTCACGCTACCGGTCGCCTGGATAATGATGCGTAATCTGCTGGCGGAGCACAACGGCTGGGAGCAGGTGGGATTATGGCAGGGTGTCACCAGCATTTCAGATGCGTATCTACAGTTCATCACCGCATCGTTTAGCGTTTATTTGCTGCCCACGCTGTCGAAACTGACCGACAGGCAGGCTATCTCGCGCGAAATATTTCGCTCGCTGCGCTTTGTGCTGCCCGCAGTAATGGCGGTCAGTTTAACCGTCTGGCTGCTGCGCGATGTCGCTATCTGGCTGCTGTTTTCCAGCAAGTTTACCGGCATGCGCGACCTGTTTATCTGGCAGCTCACCGGCGATGTCTTTAAAGTTGGCTCCTACGTCTTTGGCTATCTGGTGATTGCTAAAGCGTCGCTGCGTTTTTATCTGTTGACCGAGCTGGGGCAGTTTATATTGCTGACGCTATTTGCCCGCTGGCTGATCCCTTTGCACGGTGCGACAGGCGCGGCACAGGCCTATATGGCTACCTATATCGTCTATTTCGCGCTCTGCGCTGGCGTATTCTTTCTTTATCGTAGACAAGTATGACAACACTGATTCACGTTCTCGGCTCGGCCATTGCACACCATAACCAAACCGTGCTGCGATTTTTTAATGATGTTATTGCCCGGACGCTGCCCACGTCTGCCCCCCGGCAGTTTTGGATTGTCGGGGAAGCGCCTGCCTCGGCAGAATTTGACCGGCTTGCGATTCGCTGGTTTGCAAATAAGAAGGCGATTGCGCGGGCGGTAACGGAACGCGCTCAGGCTGACCGACAGACGAAATTCTTTCTGCATGGTCAGTTCAATCCTCGCCTGTGGCTGTCGATTCTGCTGGGCAAAATTCGGCCATCACAGCTTTGCTGGCATATCTGGGGCGCCGATCTGTATGAGCAGGCGGGTGGGCTGAAATTCCGGCTGTTTTACAGCATGCGTCGGCTGGCGCAAAAAAGAGTGGGGCACGTGTTTGCCACGCGCGGTGATATCGCGCATTTTCATCAGCGGCACCCTTCGGTACCCGCCTCACTGCTCTATTTCCCCACGCGTATGGCGCAGGTCGAACTGCCGCAGACGGCTAAAAGCGAGACCCTGACGATCCTGGTCGGCAACTCTGGCGATGCCAGCAACCGCCATATTCAGGCGTTGCAGGAAATCCATCAGCAATTTGGTCAGCAGGTAAAAGTGATCGTGCCGCTGGGCTATCCGGAAAATAACGGCGCTTATATTCAACGTGTGCGCGAAGCGGGAGAAGCACTCTTTCCTGCCGAAAGCCTGGCGATCCTGAGCGAAAAACTCGCTTTCCCTGACTATTTGCAACTGCTGGCAGAATGCGACCTGGGCTATTTCATTTTTGAACGCCAGCAGGGGATTGGCACGCTGTGCCTGTTGATTCAGGCCAATATCCCCTTTGTTATTAACCGAAAAAATCCTTTCTGGCAGGATTTAACCGAACAGCAGGTACCGGTGTTGTTTGCGGGTGATGCGCTTGACCGCCAGGTGATAGAAGAGGCCCGGCGACAGATGATGGGGTTGGATAAATCGACCATCGCGTTCTTCGAGCCGGCTTACCTGGCGGGCTGGAAACAGGCGCTCGCTCTGGCAGAAGGAGAAGCGGCATGATGCTCTCGCAATTTGCTGGCCTGCTGGTCGTGTGGCTGCTTTCGCTGGGATTAATCCTGACGCTGACCTGGCGTGAGTTTCGCCGCGTACGTTTTAATTTTAACGTCTTTTTCTCGCTGCTGTTTTTCCTGACCTTCTATTTCGGTTTCCCGCTGACCAGCCTGCTGGTGTTCGGTTTCAACGTAACCGTGGTGCCTGCGGAGTATTTGTTGCAGGGAATGCTCGCCGCTACCGGGTTTTATGGCATTTACTATGTCAGCTATAAAACCCGTTTGCGGGCGGTGGATAACAGACCGGATCGTCAGGCTTTTACCATTAACCGGGTGGAGGCACATCTTACCTGGGGCATTCTGGCGCTGATTGCGCTGGGCACGGTTCTGGTCTTTTTCCTGCATAACGGTTTTCTGCTGTTTAAGCTGCATAGCTACAGCCAGATCTTCTCGGCGGAGGTGTCGGGCGTAGCGCTCAAGCGCTTCTTTTACTTCTTCATCCCGGCGATGCTGGTGGTTTATTTTCTCCAGCCTACTTTCCGTAACTGGCTGCTGTTTTTGGTCGCTACCGTAGCATTTGGCCTGCTGACCTACGCGATTGTGGGCGGAACCCGAGCCAATATCATTATCGCTTTTGCGCTGTTCCTGTTTATCGGCATTATTCGGGGTTGGATAACGCTGTGGATGCTGGCAGCCGCAGGCGTGGCGGGCGTGGTCGGGATGTTCTGGCTGGCGCTGCGTCGCTATAACCTTGACGTCAGCGGATCGGAAGCGTTTTACACCTTCCTTTATCTGACTCGCGATACCTTCTCGCCATGGGAAAACCTTGGCCTGCTGCTGCAAAATTACGACAAAATTGATTTCCAGGGGCTGGCACCCATCGTGCGTGATTTCTACGTGTTTATCCCCAGCTGGTTATGGCCGGATCGCCCCTCCATCGTGCTGAATAGCGCTAACTACTTTACCTGGGAAGTGCTGAAGAACCATTCCGGGCTGGCTATCTCGCCAACGCTGTTAGGTTCGCTGGTGGTAATGGGCGGTGCCTGGTTTATTCCGTTGGGTGCCGTGGCGGTGGGGATGATCATCAAATGGTTCGACTGGCTCTATGCGAAAGGTCGTAATGAGACCAATCGCTTTAAAGCAGCGATTTTACAAGGTTTTTGCTTCGGTGCGGTGTTCAATATGATCGTGCTTGCCCGCGAAGGGCTGGATGCGTTTGTGTCCCGCGTGGTGTTTTTCTGCCTGGTTTATGCGGTAGCCGTGATTGCCGCCAAATTGCTGTACTGGCTGCTGGATAGCGCTGGACTGATTCGTCCACGCCCTACCTCCGTTTCTCTTCCGGCGCAGAACTGAATGCCCGCTGCTCTGATTAAGGATTATATAATGGACGCACCTTCGTCTGTGCCTCAGTACGCAATCCGTGGCTTTACGCTGTGGGGTTTCCGCGATATGTCGGCTTTTATTGACTATCTGTGGCAGGAAAATAGCCTGAAAACAGGCACTCTGGTGGCAATCAATGCTGAGAAAGTCCTGACCGCTGAAAGCCAGCAGGAGATATACCAGCTGATTAACGCGGCGGAATATAAATATGCCGACGGCATCAGTATTGTTCGCTCAATCCGCAAGAAGTATCCGCAAGCCGACGTTTCGCGTATTGCCGGAGCCGATCTGTGGGAAGGTCTGATGGAACGCGCCGGGCGGGAAGGAACGCCGGTTTTCCTGGTGGGCGGCAAGCCCGGTATTCTCACGCAAACGGAAGATAAGCTGCGGCGGCAGTGGAATGTAAACATTGTTGGTTCGCAGGATGGTTATTTTGCGCCTGCCGATCGCGACGCTCTGTTTGCCCGCATCGCCGCCAGTGGCGCGAAGATTGTCACCGTAGCGATGGGATCGCCGCGTCAGGAGATATTGATGCGTGATTGTAAGGCGGTGTATCCGCAGGCGCTCTATATGGGCGTAGGCGGTACCTACGATGTTTTTACCGGCCATGTCAGGCGTGCGCCGCTCATCTGGCAAAAAATGGGGCTGGAATGGCTCTACCGCCTGATTGTGCAACCTTCGCGGATACGTCGTCAGCTAAAACTGCTGAAATATCTGCGCTATCACTGGCGTGGCGATCTTTAATTTTTGCCTTTTCCACCTCGTCAGTGATTCAAAAGCAACGGATTAACGGCTAAAAATAGCCTAAAACGTACGTAGTTTAGACAGAATGCACAAAGCGTAAGCAAACAGTGGTTTTTGTGAAAAAAGCCCTGGACAGGATCGGCTCTAGTCCGTAATATGCCCATCCGCAACGGCGCAACGCGCCCGTAGCTCAGCTGGATAGAGCGCTGCCCTCCGGAGGCAGAGGTCTCAGGTTCGAATCCTGTCGGGCGCGCCATTAAGTTTGTGCGCAAGAGCTGCGGTGGTAGTATTACCGCGTTAGGAAGTAAGCAGTACAGCAGTAGGGGTGGTGGCTATAGCTCAGTTGGTAGAGCCCTGGATTGTGATTCCAGTTGTCGTGGGTTCGAGTCCCATTAGCCACCCCAGATTTTGTCAGGTATGCGAAGGTGGCGGAATTGGTAGACGCGCTAGCTTCAGGTGTTAGTGTCTTAACGGACGTGAGGGTTCAAGTCCCTCTCTTCGCACCACAAAATCGAAAGCAGTAAAGAAAGCAGTATCGTTCGGCGAGTAGCGCAGCTTGGTAGCGCAACTGGTTTGGGACCAGTGGGTCGGAGGTTCGAATCCTCTCTCGCCGACCATCTTTCGAAATCTCGCTAAGGCGGGGTTTTTTGCTTCAAGTCTGTGGATTTGAGCAGCAGCAGTTAAAAAAGTTTTCGGCGAGTAGCGCAGCTTGGTAGCGCAACTGGTTTGGGACCAGTGGGTCGGAGGTTCGAATCCTCTCTCGCCGACCATCTTTCAAGAAACCCGCTTCGGCGGGTTTTTTTGTCTCTGTGGCTCACAGAGGATGAGAACCTCCGAAGGAGGTTTGAGCCGAGCGCAGCGAGACAACGTTGCTTTAGCAACGGCCCGCAGGGGAATAATCCTCTCTCGCCGACCATCTTTCAAGAAACCCGCTTCGGCGGGTTTTTTTGTTTTTGTCGTTTATTATCCTGAGGCTGTCTCCGTTCAGAGACGATTAAATTATTGTAAAGTAAAGGTTTTACATAACCATGCTTAGGCTGTCGCCAGTAAGCGACAATCTGCATCAAATTGCGTAAGGGAATGCTGTCTGAAAAGGGATCTGCGACCAAAGATGCAGTGAATGCAGCTGTTAATCATGACATTAAAACGATTACGGTACTTATTGGCAACCTGGCACGCTTAGTGCATCATAAGCAGCGTAGATGCTCATTCCACCTCTTATGTTTGCGCAAGCTTCATAAACCCGGGAATGATGCAGAGCCCTTTACGGTACCTGTTGTCCACCTGCCGCTATCGTCATTTGACCTTAACGGCGACCCGGGCACTGCGTTGAGTCAGGTACCAGCCAAATTGTCTTACGACCTGTTTTTTTACACCTGTCATTACGGCAGGTGTTTTTTTTGCCGGTTATAGCTAAAAAAAAAACCGGGCGGATGCCCGGCTTGTGGAGAGGAATGCAGACGCTACGGATTGTTTTTTAGCGTCAGTAACAGCCCGTCACGTCGCATTTGCGCGGCTTCTTCGGGCTTGTGCTGTTTATCCAGCGTGTCGGCCAGCCAGGCATAGTCAAAGGCATCAGGACGCTGTTGTAATGCTGCCCGGAAAGCCTCACTGGCCCGTTCCCATTCACCGTGCTTCATCAGCAGCTGCCCCAGCGTACTGTGCAGCAGTGGCGTTGCGCCATGCTGTTTGATTTGCTGACGAAGCGCTTTCTCAAGCTGCTCAGGATTACCGGTTTTTAGTCGCGGCATCAGCAGCACCAGACGTTCATCGTAGCCGCGCTTCAGACCATCCAACACAATTTCCTGCGCGGTTTGATGATCGTCGCAGACAATCAGATGGTCGGCCATGGCAACTTGCAAGGCTGTCTCATGCCGCGTTTTACGGCTCTGATTGTGCCACCAGCGTTTCAGCCCATCGCTGCCCTGATCGGCCATTGCCTGGCTCATTAATCCCAGCCAGGCTTCCTGCTGGCGTGCCAGACGATGCGTATCATCCGCCACTTTCGCTTTTTCCATCGCTGGCAGAATGTCGAGCAGCGCGCTCCAGGCACCCGTGCGAACGTAGGCCTGTTCAGCAAGGCGCAAAACTTCAGGATGGCGAGGTGCGACCTCAAGCAGATGATCAATACCGTGACGGGCAGCATGATCTTCGTTACGCGCCAGCTGTAGACGAACACGGGTAATCTCTACCGGCAACTGATCGCTGCCAGCCAGTTCAGCGGCACGCTCAAGATGCTGATTAGCACGGATTTCATCGCCGCGCTGCTGAGCCGCCTCTGCCGCCAGCAGATAGTTAACCACCGGCTGCTCCGCATGATCGGCATTGCGCGACAGCAGTTTTTCCACTTCCTGGTAATCGCCTTCCGCCAGCTTGATTAGCGCAGCGTTAGTCTGCTTACGCGCGCGGCTGCGTTTGCGTCCTCTGAACCAGCCGCGGGTTTTTACACCGGTACGGAACACGCGACGCAGGACCCATTCCACAAACAGGATCACCAGTAATGACAGGATCAGGATGATCGCCATGCCCGTCACGCTGGTTTCGATATTCCAGCTGTCGGTCTGGATCAGGACATAGCCTTGATGACCCGCAATCATTGGGCCAAGCACGATCCCGGCCATCAGTAACAGAAACAGTATCAGGACTTTAAGCATGCTTATTCTCCCTGCTGCTGTTGCCCGGCACCGGGCTGGGCGAGCAGGTTGCGTACGCGTATTTGCATCAGCTTATCCAGTAGCGGCTGGCTTTGCAGAGCATCCGGTACGTCCATGGAGACGTTCTGCTGGCTCAGTTCGTCCAGCTGGCTGAGAAAGGCTTTGGTCGCCGGATCGTTGGTATCAAACCAGGCTCGCACCCAGGTAGAGACCGTGTCGATAGACTGTTTGAAAATTTCATCCTGATGGCGTGGCACGGCCTGAGCGGCAATCAGCAGACGCGAGCGGATATTTTCACGCAGGTAAACATCCTGATTGGGTGCTAACAACGGTTCAGCGGTGGTATCGCGACGACGGATGGTGATGAAATCATCCATAAAGTTATGCCAGCTTTTTACCAGATTCTGACGCCATTCACGCAGGGAAGACGAAAGTTCCCCGCTGTCGGCATCCATCGGCGCATCGTCGCTGTCGTTGTCGGCAAGACGAAGGTTATCGACCCCGTTGGAAAGCTGATTCAGCTTGAGGATAATGCCGTCATAGTCGACCTGGCTGACCGCGGAAAGGGAACTGATATCCTGGGTCAGCGCACGCCGTGCATCGATCAGGCTGGGATCGTTCATGTCTGCCAGACTGGCATCTGCACTTTTTAACAGCGCAGCGGCAGTGGTGACATCCTGATCGCTCCACAACTTGCGTCCCGCCAGTTTTACCAGGTAATCAGCCTGCGCCAGAAGCCAGGTGTGAGCATCGTTACCGGAAATAGTGGCAACCTTTTCTTTCAGCTCGTCCAGCTGCTGGCTCATGGCCGTTTGGCGATCGCGTGCGGTGGCCAGTGCACTGGTTTGCTCATCCAGCTGACGGGTCAGTTTCTGCTTTTCGCCTGCGGAGTATTGTTGTAGCTCGGCAAGTTGACCGGCCAGCGCCTGGTTCGCCGCAGTTTGCTGGCGAGCCTGATGCTGAGCATTAATATAAAGTCCCACGCCCGAGGCCACTGCGATAGCAATAGCCAGCACAGCCAGTGCCGTGGCGGTATTGCGCGGCTTACGGCCGGGTTTTTTCTCTGGCGTTGAAGTCTCTACCGCTGGGGGTGTCTCTTCAACCAGGGCAGAGGAATCTTTTTGTTCCGTCATTTTGGCACATCCCATATTTAAGTTTATTGTAACGCGCGTAACAGGGCGTCGTTATCGGCACCATCGGCTACCCTGATTTTGCGCCAACCCAGTTCCCTGGCGCGGATAGCCAAACGTTCACTGACCACCAGCAGCTGGCAATGCATAAGCCATTCCTCTCGATCAATCTCCGGGAACAGCGAAAAAAGCTGCTGAAGCATTTCGCCGCTGGTCACAACCAGCGTATCGATGCCGCGATCTCGCCAGCGGCGACCCTCGACGGCACCTTGATATATTTTTGCACAGCGTTGATAGCATTCAACAAACTGTACATCAGCACCGCGCTGTTGCAAGGTTTCTGCAAGCAGTTCACGACCGCCATTGCCGCGCAGGATGAGCGCGCGCTTTCCGGCGACCTGCTGTAAAGCAGGCAGCTGTATCAGTATTTCACTGGTTTCCCGCTCGTGCGGCCAGACGACATCCAGCCCGCTGACGGTATGCAGCGCCAGCGCGGTAGTGCGACCTATTGCATAATAGTGCAGGTTGGCGGGCCATGTTACGCCCGCTCGCGTTAAAACCGGCTGGGCATAATGAATGGCGTGCTGTGAGAGGAGGAAAACCAGGTCGCCTTCCTGTTGCAAGGCAAGCTGGGCAGGAAGTCCGTCCAGCCCTGTGCCTGGCGTAAATTCAATTAACGGCATTGACCAGGCGACCCTGCCAGCCTTGCGTAAACGGCTGACCAGCTCTTCAGCCGCTGGCGCTGGGCGGGTCACCAGGATAGTCATTCAGGCGGATTTCCCTGGTAGACCTCGGCCAGGATTTCACGAGCGCCGTTGTTCAGCAGCTCTTCGGCCAGTGAAATCCCCATTTTTTCTGCATCTTCGCGCGGACCACGGCGCTCCCCACGGATCATCGTTTTTCCGTCTGGAGAACCCACCAGCCCGCGCAGCCACAGTTCATCGTCCTCGAGCAGCGCAAAACTGCCGATTGGAACCTGGCAACCGCCTTCAAGACGCGTGTTCATCGCGCGTTCCGCTTTAACACGAATGGCAGTGTCGTCATTATTTAACACGGATAGCAAAGTGATAGTTTGTGCGTCATCAAGCCGACACTCAATTCCCACTGCGCCCTGGCCTACCGCAGGCAGGGACTCTTCGGCGGGCATAGCATGACGGATCCGATCCGACAGCCCCAAACGCTTCAGTCCCGCGACAGCAAGAATAATGGCGTCATAATCGCCGGCATCCAGCTTGCTCAGACGCGTGCCGACGTTACCGCGCAAAGAGCGGATAATCAGATCGGGACGACGGGCGCTGAGCTGACACTGACGACGCAGGCTGGAAGTGCCGACAACCGCACCCTGAGGCAGATCGTCCACACAATTAAAGCGATGAGAAACAAAGGCATCAAGCGGATCTTCCCGCTCGCAGATCGTGACCAGCCCCAGCCCCTGCGGGAAGGCAACGGGCACATCTTTCATGGAGTGCACGGCAAGATCGGCACGTCCATCCAGTAAGGCCTGCTCAAGCTCTTTGACGAACAGGCCTTTTCCGCCGACCTTTGCCAGTGGCGTATCAAGGATGATGTCACCTTTAGTGACCATAGGGACCAGTTCAACGCGCAGGCCCGGATGAGCGGCCATCAGACGCTGTTGAACATAATGTGCCTGCCACAGCGCAAGCGGACTTTGCCTGGTGGCTATTCTTAAAATTTTGTCTAACATGCTTGTTACCGTTTTTATCGTTCATTGATTATCCTATCATTGATACGGGAAGGCTGTCAGTTTCTGCGCTTTGAAACGGCACGGAAGGGACGGATTCCTGGGGCTACGGTCCGGGCGATGGTAAAACGTGCTAAACTGTTAAGTAGCGCAACTTTCTTTACGGTCAACCGACCAGGTGTTAGATTGATCACGTTTCCAGCAATAATTCGCACGACTATTTTTAAAGCAAGCGGCGGAGCTTGGAAACCGGGTTTTTTATAAGCACTGGGATAATCAGGCGAGACGTCTTGTACCTCTACATAGAGACACTGAAACAGAGACTGGATGCCATCAACCAGCTGCGCGTCGATCGCGCCCTGGCGGCCATGGGACCTGCTTTTCAACAGGTATACAGTCTGCTGCCGACCTTATTACATTATCATCATCCATTGATGCCGGGTTACCTTGCGGGTAACGTTCCCCATGGCATCAGTTTCTACACGCCTGATGAAAGTCAAATAAGCTATCTTAATGATTTAGAAGGTGAATCTGGCGCCAGCGCTGCCCTGACGCCGCGTGGCGAAATGCCGATTACCGGCGTCTATTCCATGGGTAGCACCTCCTCGGTGGGTCAAAACGCAAACTCAGACCTCGATATCTGGGTTTGTCATCAGTCGTGGCTGGATAACGAAGAGCGCCTCGCGCTGCAAAAGAAATGTACGCAGCTCCAGAAATGGTGCGCGGGAATGGGGCTGGAAGTTAGCTTCTTCCTGATTGATGAAAACCGCTTCCGTCATAATGAAAGCGGGAGCCTCGGTGGTGAAGACTGCGGTTCAACTCAACATATTTTGCTGCTGGACGAGTTCTATCGTACGGCGGTGCGCATGGCCGGTAAGCGCATTTTGTGGAACATGGTGCCGGGCGAAGAAGAAGAACATTACGACGATTACGTGATGTCGTTATATCAGCAGGGCGTACTGACGCCGAATGAGTGGCTGGATCTGGGCGGGCTCGGCACGCTTTCGGCGGAAGAATACTTTGGTGCCAGCCTGTGGCAGCTCTATAAAAGTATCGACTCCCCCTACAAGGCCGTGCTGAAAACCCTATTGCTTGAAGCCTATTCCTGGGAATATCCCAGTACGCGGCTGCTGGCGATGGATATTAAACAGCGCCTGCATGATGGCGAAATCGTCTCCTACGGTCTCGATCCCTATTGCATGATGCTTGAGCGCGTAACGCACTATCTTACCAGCATTGAGGATCATGCCCGCCTCGACCTGGTGCGCCGCTGCTTCTATCTGAAAGTTCGCGAAAAGCTGTCGCAAGGCAATGACACGCCAGGCTGGCGACGCGAGATCCTCAGCCAGCTGATCGGCGAATGGGGCTGGGATGAAGAGCGTTTAGCCATGCTCGACAGCCGCGCGGACTGGAAAATTGGCCGCGTTCGTGAAGCGCATAACGAACTGCTGGATGCGATGATGCAAAGCTATCGCAATCTGATCCGCTTCGCCCGTCGCAACAATTTAAGCGTCAGCGCCAGCCCGCAGGATATTGGCGTATTAACGCGTAAACTGTACGCGGCGTTTGAAGCGCTGCCGGGCAAAGTGACGCTGTTGAACCCACAGATTTCGCCCGATCTCTCCGAGCCTCACCTGACTTTTATTCATGTACCGCATGGGCGTGCCAATCGGGCCGGCTGGTATCTGTACAATCAGTCGCCGGATATGCAATCGATCATCAGCCATCAGCCGCTGGAATATAACCGCTATCTGAACAAGCTGGTGGCATGGGCCTGGTTTAATGGCCTGTTAACCAGCAAAACCCGCCTGCATATTAAAGGCAATGAAATTTGCGACCTGGCGCGTTTGCAGGAGCTGGTCGCGGACGTATCGCACCATTTTCCTTTGCGGTTGCCCGCGCCAACGCCTAAGGCGCTTTACAGCCCGTGCGAAATTCGCCATCTGGCGATTATCGTCAATCTGGAGCACGATCCGACTGCGGCTTTCCGTAACCAGGTGGTGCACTTTGATTTCCGTAAACTGGACGTCTTCAGCTTTGGCCAGCAGCAGCAATGTCTGATTGGCAGCATCGATCTGCTGTATCGCAACTCGTGGAATGAGGTGCGCACGCTGCATTTCAACGGCGAGCAGGCGGTCATTGAAGGGCTGAAAACCATTTTGGGCAAAATGCACCAGGATGCCGCGCCGCCAGATGCCGTGGAAGTATTTTGCTACAGCCAGCATTTACGCGGTTTGATTCGTACCCGCGTGCAGCAGCTGGTTTCTGAGTGCATTGAGCTGCGCCTCTCCAGTACGCGTCAGGAGCCGGGCCGCTTCAAAGCCGTGCGCGTAGCGGGCCAGACCTGGGGGTTGTTCTTTGAACGGCTGAGCGTTTCGGTGCAGAAACTGGAAAATGCCGTAGAGTTTTATGGTGCAATTTCCAATAACAAACTGCATGGCCTGTCGATTAAGGTAGAAACTGACCAGTCCCGTTTACCTGCGGTGGTTAACGGCTACGCCAGTGAAGGCATCATCCAGTTCTTCTTTGAAGATACCCGGGACGATCACGGCTTTAATATCTACATTCTGGATGAGACTAACAGGGTAGAAATCTATCACCATTGTGAAGGCAGCAAAGAAGAGCTGGTGCGTGATGTCAGCCGTTTCTACTCCTCCTCGCACGATCGTTTTACCTATGGCTCCAGCTTTATCAATTTCAATCTGCCGCAGTTTTATCAAATTGTGCAGGTGGACGAGCGCTTCCAGGTGATCCCTTTCCGTAGCCAGACGCTGGCACAGCTGTGCGCAAACGCGTCGGATAATGATCCTAATGGCGAGCATACGCCGCGCTATCAGATGCATTAACCGACGTCTGGTAACCACTGAGTTGGCGTTGTCCCGGCGCGGACAACCGCTTCCCTTTCTGCGACATTCATTCACCTTTTCCTGTTGCTTTTAGCACTTCACCTGCGATGATAGACAACCAACAGGCATCAATAACGAGCAGAAGAAGCATGAACAAAATGATTTGCCGGATGGCGCTGGCGCTGGCCGTAGTCAGCCTGGCGGGATGCGGACTGAAAGGCCCTTTGTATTTCCCGCCACAGGAGCAGCCGCATAAGCCCGTCGCTCCCCTGAGTAAACCCGCTGGCAGCAAGACGCAGCAGCAGTCAGCCACCTCCGATTCGGACTCGCAATCGGCTCAGTAAATATGACGCACTCGTTGGAGCCAAAAATGCAGTTCTCCAAAATGCACGGTCTGGGCAACGACTTTATGGTGGTCGATGCCGTGACGCAAAACGTCTATTTCTCCCCGGAACTGATCCGTCGCCTGGCGGATCGTCATCTGGGGATCGGCTTCGATCAGCTACTGATCGTTGAACCGCCGTACGATCCTGACCTGGATTTTCATTATCGCATTTTTAACGCTGACGGCAGCGAAGTGGCTCAGTGTGGCAACGGCGCACGCTGTTTCGCCCGTTTTGTGCGGCTGAAAGGCTTAACCAATAAGAGCGATATCCGCGTCAGTACGCAGACGGGCCGTATGGTGCTTAGCGTCACGCCGGACGAGCTGGTTTGCGTCAACATGGGTGAACCCAATTTTGAACCGCAGCAGGTTCCTTTCCGCGCCAATAAAGCCGAAAACCTCTATCTGATGCGCGCAGCCGAACAAACCATCATGTGTGGCGTGGTTTCAATGGGCAATCCTCACTGCGTATTGCAGGTTGATAGCGTGAAAACCGCGCTGGTAGAAACGCTGGGACCGGTGCTGGAAAGCCATGAACGCTTCCCGGAACGCGTAAACGTCGGCTTTATGGAAGTCGCCAGCCGCGAACATATCCGGCTGCGCGTCTATGAACGTGGCGCGGGTGAAACCCAGGCCTGCGGCAGCGGAGCCTGTGCGGCAGTAGCAGTAGGCATTCAGCAGGGGCTACTGGCAGAAAAAGTCAGAGTCGATCTGCCTGGCGGCAGCTTAAATATTGCCTGGAAAGGGCCGGGTCATCCGCTGTATATGACCGGACCTGCCACTCATGTCTATGACGGATTTATTCATCTATGAAACCCAACGGAGCAGCCGCCAGCTTATGAAAAACGTCGGTGAACACCAGACCGCCAGCGAGTTTTTGCTGGACGATCGAGCGGTCAGCGATTATCTGATACAAAATCCAGATTTCTTTATCCGCAATGCGCGTCAGGTTGAACAGATGCATGTTCCTCACCCGGTGCGGGGGACAGTTTCTCTGGTTGAATGGCAGCTGGCGCGCCAGCGTAATCAGATTGGCCAGCTGGAAGAGGAAATTACCCTGCTGATGGAACAGGCCAATGCTAACCACCAGCTGTTCGATCGCCTGCTGGCGCTTCAGGCCCGGCTGGCCTCGGCGCCCAGCCTGCACGATATGCTTAACCGGCTGCACCGTTGGGCGCGGGAACTCGGCCTGGCGGGCGCGAACGTGCGCTTGTTCAGTGAAAAATGGCGTATTGGCGCGCCCTCCGACTTTACCCAACTGTCGCTTTCCCGGCAGGCTTTTGAAGCGATCCGTATTCAGCGTTTGGGTAAGCAAAATCACTATTTGGGCAACCTGAACGGGCCTGAACTGCTGCTGCTGCTGCCGCAGGCGAAAGCGATTGGATCGGTTGCAATGTCGTTGATGGGAGAGAAAGGCGATCTGGGCGTGTTGATTTTCAGCAGCCGCGATACCCAACACTATCAGTCGGGCATGGGAACGGTATTGTTACAGCATCTTGCGGAAATGCTGCCTGAACTGTTGCAGCGCTGGGTGGAACGCGCATGAGTGCCGACTCTCCTCTGCTGCCGGCGGTAGAGGGTTTTCTGCGCTATATGAAAGTGGAGCGCCAGCTCAGCCCACTGACGCAAAGCAACTATCAGCGCCAGCTTACGGCCTGCATCACGCTGCTTGATGAAATGAAACTGACCGGCTGGGATAAACTGGACGCGGCTCAGGTGCGTTCGCTGGCGGCACGCAGCCGGCGCGCGGGCCTCAAACCCGCCAGCCTGGCGTTGCGCCTTTCTGCGCTGCGCAGTTTCCTTGACTGGCAAATCAGTCAGGGCATGTTAAAGGCAAATCCGGCAAAGGGCGTTGTAACTCCACGTGCGTCACGGCATCTGCCAAAAAATATCGACGTCGATGACGTTAACCAGCTGCTGGAAATCGATCTGAACGATCCGCTGGCGGTTCGCGACCGTGCCATGCTTGAAGTCATGTACGGTGCCGGGCTGCGCCTGTCGGAACTGGTTGGGATTGATATTGGCCATCTCGATTTGGCCTCCGGCGAGGTCTGGGTGGTGGGTAAAGGTAGCAAAGAGCGCCGTTTACCTGTGGGTCGGACGGCGGTGATCTGGCTGGAAAACTGGCTGGCATTGCGCGAACTTTTTGCGCCGGAAGATAACGCGGTATTTCTGTCAAAGCAGGGAAAAAGAATTTCCGCTCGCAACGTGCAGAAGCGTTTCGCTGAGTGGGGCGTTAAGCAAGGCGTCTCCAGCCATATCCATCCGCATAAGCTGCGGCATTCATTTGCCACTCATATGTTGGAATCCAGTGGCGATCTGCGAGCCGTCCAGGAACTCTTGGGCCACGCTAATCTCACTACGACGCAAATTTATACCCATCTCGACTTCCAACATCTGGCTTCGGTTTACGATGCCGCCCATCCCCGTGCTAAACGAGGAAAATCCTGATGCACTTTTACCGCCCGCTCCGGCCGATTGCGGCCATGACTTTTGATCTGGATGATACGCTGTACGATAACCATCCTGTTATCAGCCGCACCACAAAAGAATCTCACGCTTTTTTACAGGCTTATCATCCGCAGCTGAACCAGTTTAGCGTCCAGCAATATCAGCAATTGCGTGACAGCCTGCGCGAGCAGGAGCCGGAAATTTACCACGATGTCAGCGAGTGGCGACGTCGTGCGGTAGAGCTGGCAATGCTGAATGTGGGCCTGACCGCCACAGAAGCGGATAAAGGTTCGCGCGAGGTGATGGCGCACTTCGCCCACTGGCGCAGCCAGATTGAAGTGCCGGAAGAGACACATATCACGCTGGCTGCGCTGGCCCAGCGTATACCGCTGGTTGCGATCACTAACGGCAATGCGGAGCCTCATCTTTTCGGCCTGGATAAATACTTCAAGTTTATTCTGCGAGCCGGGCCGCATGGTCGCGCTAAGCCTTACCACGATATGTATCACCTGGCGGCGGAAAAGCTCAATCTTCCGCGGGAAAACATCCTGCACGTTGGTGACGATCTCACTACGGACGTAGCGGGTGCGGTGCGCTGCGGGATGCAGGCATGCTGGATTAACCTGCGCGGCGGCAACCTGATGCACATCGACGACGGGCGTCTGCTGCCGACGCTGGAAATTTCGCAGTTGGCATCGCTGACCGCGCTGATATAATACGCTGGTTAAATATCCAGTGGAGCGCATGACGCTCCCCTTTACCTGACGGTGCCTATGGACGTTTCTGACCTGCTCGACAGCTTGAATGACAAACAACGTGAGGCCGTCGCCGCGCCGCGCAGCAATTTGCTGGTGCTGGCGGGTGCGGGCAGTGGTAAAACTCGCGTTCTGGTTCACCGGATTGCCTGGCTGCTGGCGGTAGAAAACTGTTCGCCTTACTCCATCATGGCCGTGACCTTTACCAACAAGGCTGCGGCTGAGATGCGTCATCGTATTGAGCAGCTGATTGGCACCAGTCAGGGCGGTATGTGGATTGGTACCTTCCATGGCCTGGCGCACCGCCTGCTTCGCGCGCACCATCTGGATGCGAATCTGCCGCAGGATTTCCAGATTCTGGACAGCGACGATCAGATGCGATTGCTTAAGCGCCTGATTAAAGCCATGAATCTGGATGAGAAACAGTGGCCTGCCCGTCAGGCGATGTGGTACATCAACGGCAAGAAAGATGAAGGGCTGCGCCCAAAACATATCGAAAGCTACGGCAATCCGATAGAGCAAACCTGGCTGCGGGTTTATCAGGCCTATCAGGAAGCCTGCGATCGCGCCGGGCTGGTCGATTTTGCCGAACTGCTGCTGCGCGCCCACGAGCTGTGGCTCAACAAGCCGCATATTCTGAATCATTATCGCGAGCGTTTTACCAATATTTTGGTGGATGAGTTCCAGGATACTAACAACATCCAGTACGCCTGGATTCGCATGCTGGCTGGCGACAGTGGCAAAGTGATTATCGTTGGGGATGACGATCAGTCGATTTACGGCTGGCGTGGTGCGCAGGTTGAGAATATCCAGCGCTTCCTGAATGATTTTAACGGTGCGCAGACGATTCGTCTGGAGCAAAACTACCGCTCAACCAACAATATTCTGAAAGCGGCGAACGCCCTGATTGCCAATAATACCGGGCGTCTGGGTAAAGAGCTGTGGACCGACGGCAGCGATGGCGAGCCTATCTCGCTCTACTGCGCCTTCAACGAGCTGGATGAAGCCCGCTTTGTGGTCAACCGCATTAAGGTGTGGATGGAAAACGGCGGCGCGCTGAACGACTGCGCCATTCTTTATCGCAGCAACGCCCAGTCGCGCGTGCTGGAAGAAGCGCTGTTGCAGACCAGCATGCCTTACCGCATCTATGGCGGTATGCGCTTCTTCGAGCGCCAGGAAATCAAAGATTCTCTGGCCTATCTGCGGCTTATTGCCAATCGTAATGATGATGCTGCTTTCGAACGCGTGGTGAACACGCCGACCCGTGGCATTGGCGATCGCACACTTGATGTGGTGCGTCAGACGGCCCGCGAGCGCCAGCTGACGCTCTGGCAGACGGCCCGCACGCTATTGCAGGAAAAAGCGCTGGCTGGCCGCGCCGCTTCTGCACTGCAACGCTTCACCGAGCTGGTGGATTCTCTGGCGCAGGAAACCAGCGAACTGCCGCTGCACGTGCAGACCGACCGGGTGATTAAAGATTCCGGCCTGTGGCTGATGTACGAGCAGGAAAAAGGCGAAAAAGGCCAGGCGCGTATTGAAAACCTTGAGGAACTGGTCAACGCCACGCGGCAGTACAGCTATCAGGATGAAGATGAAGACCTGATGCCGCTCCAGGCATTTTTGTCCCACGCGGCGCTGGAAGCGGGCGAAGGTCAGGCCGATAAGTGGCAGGATGCGGTGCAGCTGATGACCATGCACGCAGCGAAAGGCCTGGAGTTTACCCAGGTGTTTATCGTCGGGATGGAAGAGGGCATGTTCCCAAGCCAGATGTCGCTGGAAGAGGGCGGCAGGCTGGAGGAGGAGCGCCGTCTGGCCTATGTGGGCGTCACGCGCGCCATGCAGAAACTGACGCTAACCTATGCGGAAACGCGTCGTCTGTACGGTAAAGAAGTCTATCACCGCCCGTCGCGTTTTGTCGGGGAGCTGCCGGAAGAGTGTGTGGAAGAGGTGCGCCTGCGCGCCAGCATCAGCCGACCGGTCAGCCATCAGCGTATGGGTACGCCAGTGGCGCAGAACGACAGCGGCTTTGCTTTGGGTCAGCGCGTGCGTCATGCGAAATTCGGTGAAGGCACCATTGTGAATCTGGAAGGCAGTGGCGACCACAGTCGTCTTCAGGTGGCTTTTCAGGGCCAGGGGATCAAATGGCTGGTTGCCGCCTACGCGAAGCTGGAAACCGTCTGAGGCCCCCTGTTTCATTCTGAATCTTTATTATCCGGGGTTGATGTTGACGCCATTTTCAGCACAGCGTAACATGCGCGCACCATCATCCTGAGAGGACATTCGCCTTGGACACACCCAGTAGATACTGGCTCATTGACCTGCACACCAGGTACAACTCCTAAGGCTATCCTCTTCCGCCGATAGCCTTCGTGGTTGTTGGCGACCCGCATTTAAGTCGCTCTGAGTCAGATCGACCGAAACGTCGACGTTTCCCGTGTTCAAGCGCCAGTCCCTGTTATTTCGAATTGGGAGTACAGCTATGCTGAGCGCATTTAAACTGGATCAAAGCCGCCTGTCTCGTCTTGAGTTGGATGAAGCCAATGATGAACTGGTCAGTTCGGTCTGGGTTGATCTGATCGAGCCAGAGGAAAACGAGCGCGATCGCGTGCAGAGCGAATTAGGTCAGAGTCTGGCCACGCGTCCTGAACTGGAAGATATTGAAGCTTCAGCACGTTTTTTTGAAGATGAAGACGGCCTGCATATCCACTCCTTTTTCTTCTATGAAGATGCGGAAGACCATGCCGGTAACTCAACCGTTGCTTTTACCATCCGTGAAGGACGCCTTTATACCCTGCGTGAGCGCGAGCTGCCTGCTTTCCGCCTTTACCGTATGCGTGCGCGTAACCAGGTATTGATCGATGGCAATGCTTACGAGCTGCTGCTGGATCTGTTCGAAACCAAAATCGAACAGCTGGCCGACGAAATCGAAAACATCTACAGCGATCTGGAAAAGCTCAGCCGGGTCATTATGGAAGGGCAGCAGGGTGATGAGTTTGATGCAGCGCTTTCTACCCTGGCAGAACTGGAAGATATTGGCTGGAAAGTGCGCCTGTGCCTGATGGATACTCAGCGAGCGCTGAATTTCCTGGTGCGCAAAGCGCGTCTGCCGGCAAACCAGTTAGAGCAGGCGCGTGAAATCCTGCGGGATATCGAATCGCTGCTGCCGCATAATGAATCGCTGTTCCAGAAGGTTAACTTTCTGATGCAGGCGGCCATGGGCTTTATCAACATCGAGCAGAACCGCATCATCAAAATCTTCTCGGTAGTTTCTGTGGTGTTCCTGCCGCCAACGCTGGTCGCTTCAAGCTACGGTATGAACTTTGAATTTATGCCTGAATTGAAATGGAGCTTCGGCTACCCTGGCGCGATTTGCCTGATGATCCTGGCTGGGCTGGCACCTTACGCTTACTTTAAGCGAAAAAACTGGCTTTAACGCGGATGGATTACGGGCGTCAGTGATAAACGCTCCGTTGATCGAGCCTGTTGTAAGACAGGCTCTTTTTTCTGAGTGTCTGCCCTTCGCGCAGCCGTGCTCCTTTGATTATCCGAGCGTCACTCGTTCAGTTATCACACGGCTTCCTTCTTCCCTCGTTTCAACGCCCACAGCGCATCAAATATAAATAACGCCAGCGCCGCCCAGATAAAGCTGAAGGTGACGGCCTTGTCCGGCGTCATGTGTTCGCCATAAAAGATCACTGCCAGCAGGAACATCAGCGTTGGCCCAAGATATTGAAAGAAACCTACCGTTGATAGCCGTAAACGGGTACAGGCTGCGGTGAACAACATCAGTGGAATAGTGGTGACAATCCCGGCGGCAATTAACAGCAGATTGAGCGATAAGGCATTGTGGCTCAAATGACTGGTACTGCTGTCGGCAAAGCCAAACAGATAAAGCGCAGCAAAGGGCAACAGCCAGCTGGTTTCCAGCAGCATGCCGGTTTGGGCATCAACGGCAATTTTTTTACGCAGCAGACCATATAAAGAGAAGGTGACTGCCAGGCCGAGCGCAATGACCGGGACCGAGCCAAATTTCCAGAGCTGCACCAGCACGCCGCAGGCGGCCAGCGCGACGGCAAGCCACTGCAAACGGCGAAACCGCTCGCCCAGAAAGACCATGCCGACCAGCACATTTAGCAAGGGATTAATAAAATAGCCCAGGCTGGCTTCCAGCAGATGTTGGTTATTGACCGCCCAGATAAAAATCAGCCAGTTGCTGCACACCAGGATGGCAGAAACAGCCAGCAGCAGCACCTTTTTAGGCTGTTTAAGGGTGGCCTTCACTTTATGCCAGTTACGGCTCAGGCTCAGTAAAATCAGCATAAAAAAGAATGACCAGATCACGCGGTGAGTCATGATTTCGCCCGGCGCAACCTGCTGTAGCAGTTTGAAATAAGCGGGGGCGATGCCCCAGATAAAATAGGCACCCAACGCATAAAAAATACCCTGTCGGGTTTGCTGTGCGTCCATCCAGATTGGCTCCTTGTCAGTAACAGCGATATTGCAATAGTTAACGGCCGCAGGCGGTATGAAATACCGATCGGCCAACGGGGACTAGCCAACGAGATAGGTTGCCGTCGCGCTGGCGATATAAAGGCCGGTGTCATTGTGCAGCTCCACTCTGGCAACCGCGACTTTATTACCTCCGCGTAACAGGCTGCTGGTGGCGATAAAGCGCTCACCGCGTCCCGGGCGCAGGTAATCGACACGTAAATCGATTGTCCCCATGCGTGACAGGCGCTGGCGCAGCTCTTCTTCGGTAATTGTCGGCTGACGCGTTAATGCGCTACCGACGCACACTAAACCTGCGGCAACGTCCAGCACTGAGGCAATCACCCCGCCGTGCAAAATTTTTTGCGCAACGTTACCGACCAGTTGAAGCTGGTTTACAAAACTAAGCTCGGCATAGTCCGGTTCAAGCCTGTCCAGTGTTAAACCGAGCGCTCGATTAAAAGGCATATCGTAAACAAAAATTTCACCGATCAGGCGGCGAGCGGCGTCCTGATCTAATGGCGTAGCAGACATCATCGGGTGATTCCTTTAGGGAAAACAGGTGGAAGCGCTTCATCTTACTGACTATTTTATGCCGCGCAAAAATGGCTTTCCACTTTACAAAAACAGCACTAATGCCCTCCACTTTTTCTGTGTAGAATGGCGTGCTTTTTACTCATCCCCTGTTTTTTGTTCTGGAGAACACTATGTCTATGCTGAAGGGCCTGCTGGCCGCAGCGCTTCTGATCCCCACGTTAGCGATGGCACAAGAGGCCACGGTAACGGAAGTGCACGATCAGCCTGCCGTACGTGGCAGTATCATTGCTAACTTATTGGAAAAACACGATAACCCGTTTGTGCTTTTCCCTTATGAGAGCAATTATGTGCTGTACACCGATACCAGCAATATCAATAAAGAGGCCATCCAGTCCTATAACTGGGCGGATAAAGCTAAGCATGATGAAGTAAAATTCCAGCTGAGCCTGGCCTTCCCGCTCTGGCGTGGCATTTTAGGTGATAACTCGGTACTGGCCGCTTCGTATACTCAGGGGTCCTGGTGGCAGCTGTCAAACCGCGGCGCTTCTTCACCGTTTCGTGAGACCGACTATCAGCCACAGATCTTTCTGGGCTGGGCAACCGACTACAGTTTCGCTGGCTGGACGCTGCGTGACGTGGAAATGGGCCTGAACCATCAGTCAAATGGCCGTTCGGAGCCGACTTCTCGCAGCTGGAACCGTGTTTATGCACGTCTGATGGCGCAGAACGGTAACTGGATGGTAGAGGCAAAACCCTGGTACCGTCTTCCAGAAAGTGAAAATAATGACGATAACCCGGATATCACTAAGTACATGGGGTATTATCGCCTGACGGTAGGTTATCAGCTGGGCGAGAGCATCTTCAGCGTCCAGAGCAACTACAACTGGAACAGCGGCTACGGCGGCGCGCAGGTTGGCTGGAGCTATCCAATTAGCGAACACGTTCGCTTCTATACGCAAGTCTTTAGTGGCTATGGTGAATCCCTGATTGACTATAACCATCGCCAGACCCGAGTCGGCGTCGGTGTGATGCTGAACGACCTGTTTTAATGCATTCCGGGCAGTCCGATCGGGGCTGCCCGCCATCAGATTTGGGGAATACGTGTCTACGGCTGCAGTGATCGATCAGGAAGCGCTGGCGGAACAGGTTTTACAAGAAACCTTTGGCTACCAGCAATTTCGTCCGGGACAGCAAACTATTATTCAGGCCTCGCTGAAAGGGCGTGACTGTCTGGTTGTGATGCCGACCGGCGGCGGCAAATCGCTTTGCTATCAAATTCCGGCGCTGGTGCGCGAAGGGCTGACGCTGGTAGTGTCGCCGCTGATTTCACTGATGAAAGATCAGGTCGATCAGCTGCTGGCGAACGGCGTGGCTGCCGCCTGTCTGAACTCCACGCAGACCCGTGAAGAGCAGCAGGACGTGATGGCGGGCTGTCGTACCGGCCGCGTGCGGTTGCTGTACATCGCGCCAGAACGCCTGATGATGGACAACTTCCTCGACAACCTGCTGCACTGGCATCCGGCAATGCTGGCGGTCGATGAAGCACATTGTATTTCGCAGTGGGGCCACGATTTCCGACCTGAATATGGTGCGCTCGGCCAGCTGCGACAGCGCCTTCCCGATGTGCCGGTCATGGCCCTGACCGCGACCGCTGATGAAACCACGCGTAACGATATTGCGCGCTTGCTCCAGCTTGACGATCCGCTGATTCAGGTCAGCAGTTTCGATCGCCCAAATATCCGCTACACGCTGGTCGAAAAATTCAAACCTACCGACCAGCTGATTCGCTACGTGCAGGATCAGCGCGGTAAATGCGGCATCATCTACTGCAACAGCCGGGCAAAAGTGGAAGACACCGCTGCCCGCCTGCAAAGCCGTGGCTTGAGCGTGGGCGCTTATCATGCGGGCATGGACAATGCTCATCGTGCTCACGTGCAGGAAGCGTTCCAGCGTGACGATCTGCAAATTGTGGTCGCTACCGTGGCATTCGGCATGGGTATCAATAAACCGAACGTGCGCTTTGTGGTGCATTTCGATATCCCGCGTAACATCGAATCCTACTATCAGGAAACCGGCCGCGCCGGTCGTGACGGACTCCCCGCCGAAGCGCTGATGCTTTACGATCCGGCTGATATGGCCTGGCTGCGTCGCTGCCTTGAAGAGAAAGCGCCGGGTCCGTTGCAGGATATTGAACGCCACAAGCTGAACGCGATGGGTGCCTTTGCGGAAGCGCAAACCTGCCGCCGCCTGGTGCTGCTGAACTACTTTGGTGAAGGTCGACAGCAGCCGTGCGATAACTGTGATATTTGTCTCGATCCGCCGCGCCGCTATGACGGTTTGGTCGAGGCGCAGAAAGCCCTGTCGGGTATTTATCGCGTCGGTCAACGCTTTGGCATGGGTTATATTGTCGAAGTGCTGCGTGGCGCCAACAATCAGCGTATTCGTGATATGCAGCACGACAAATTACCGGTCTACGGTATCGGCCGCGATCAGAGCCATGAGCACTGGATTAGCGTTTTGCGCCAGCTGATCCATCTTGGGCTGGTGACGCAAAATATTGCCATGCATTCGGCGCTACAGCTGACCGAGGCGGCCAGGCCTGTTTTGCGCGGTGAAGCACCGCTAATGCTGGCCGTACCGCGTATCGTGAGCAAGCCGAAAAGCAGTACTCAGAAGGCGTTTGGCGGCAACTACGACCGCAAGCTGTTCGCCAAGCTGCGTAAATTGCGTAAGGCGATTGCCGACGAAGAAAATATTCCGCCGTATGTCGTGTTTAACGATGCGACATTGATTGAAATGGCGGAGCAGATGCCCTTGACCGCTTCAGAAATGCTAAGCGTAAACGGCATTGGCCAGCGCAAGCTGGAGCGTTTCGGTAAGCCATTTATGGTGATGATCAGAGAGCACGTCGACGGCGAAGAGTAATTCTGTGACTAAACCTCAGGCGGCGCCTGAGGTTATCTGAAGGCGCGTTCAGCGCGTTTTGTTCTCTCAGGCAATCCGCCTGGCGCAGGCCAGCAACGCACCAACTGCCATAAACATCCCGCCAAAGAGGCGATTGAGCAGCTTCATCTGTTTTGGCCCTTTGATCCAGGCGGCGATGTGCTTTGCCAGCGTGGCGTAACCAATCATTACGATGATATCTACTACCACCGTTGTTACGCCCAGCACCAGGTACTGCATCGCCTGCGGCTGATGCGGAATAATAAACTGCGGGAACAGCGCCGCCAGAAAGACAATGCTTTTTGGGTTGGTCAGATTGACCAGTACGGCACGTTTGAACAGCTTACGGCGCGGCATCGCTTTCGCGACGGCTTGCAGATCGATAGCGCCCGCCGACCGCCATTGCTGAATACCCAGCCACACCAGATACGCCGCACCTGCCCATTTCAAGACTTCGAACGCCAACACGGACTGTGAGAACAGTGCGCCAAGACCGATGCCAACCAGTACAATATGCGATGCCAGCCCGACTTGCAGGCCTGCAATGGATGCCACCGCGCCGCGATAGCCGTGACTGATGCCGGTACTCATGGTGTTAATCGCACCGGAACCGGGTGAAAGACTCAATATACTGGTCGTCAACAAATAGGCCAGCCACCATTCGATGGTCATGGGTAATACTCCCTGATAGCGCAGAAGTATGACACAATACGCCATTGTTAAGGCTCAGGCTACGGTACGATCGGGGCGTAACAGATGACAGAAAAGGGGAGGCCGATGAACAACCTTGCCGCCAGCTGGCTAACGCGTGAAAAAGCGTTTGCCGCTTTCGCTACAGGCCCGCTGCTGGATTTCTGGCAACGTCGGGAAGAAGGTGAATTTGCTGGCGTTGAAAACGTGACTATCCGCTATGTCCGCTTCATCTCTGCGCAACACGATCGGGTTATTTTGCTTTGTCCAGGACGGATAGAAAGCTATGTGAAATACCCTGAACTCGCTTACGATTTGTTTCACTGTGGCTATGACGTCATCATCATCGACCATCGCGGGCAGGGGCGTTCGGAGCGTCTGTTGCAGGACTCTCACCGTGGGCACGTTGAGCTTTTTGAGCATTATGTCGACGATTTAGAAACGCTGTATCTGAAAGAGATCCTCAGCCGTCACTATCGTCATCGCTATGCGCTGGCCCACTCGATGGGCGGGGCGATCCTGACGCTGATGCTGGCAAGACAGCCAAAAGCATTCGACGCCGTGGCGCTGGCTGCTCCCATGTTCGGTATCTTTCTGCCGATGCCAATGTGGATGACAAACTGCATTCTTAATTGGGCGGAAAAACGGCCAACGCTGCGCGATGGGTATGCGATTGGCACCGGGCGATGGCAACCCCGGTCGTTTGGTATCAATCAGTTGACCCACAGTCGTGAACGCTACCGGCGCAATTTGCGTTTTTACGCCGACGATCCGGGTTTACGCGTCGGCGGCCCAACTTATCATTGGGTGCGGGAAGGTATTCTGGCCGGTCAAGATATTCTGTCTAAAGCAAAAGAGATCGTCACGCCGCTGCTGCTGTTGCAGGCTGGCGCAGACAAAGTCGTGGATAACCGCGCCCACGATCTGTTTTGTCAGGCGATGTCCGCCGCAGGCCATCCCTGCGAAGGCGGCAAGCCGTATGTTATTGCTGGCGCGCGTCATGAGATCTTGTTTGAAAAAGACAGTATGCGCGCCGAAGCGCTGGATGCCATCGTGACTTTTTTTGCCCGGCATCCGTAATTTTACTCAGATGTGGCTCATCAGCGGGAAGCAAAGGCTCCCGACAACCATTAACCAGAGGTTTTATGTACCCTATTGTTGCTTCCGATCTTGATGGCACCCTGTTATCTCCCGATCACCGTTTATCGCCTTTCGCTCGCGAAACGCTACAGCTGTTAACGCGTAAAGGCGTTCATTTTATCTTTGCCACTGGCCGTCACTATATCGATGTGGCGCAGATGCGAGACAGCCTTGGCATTGACGCCTTTATGATCACCTCAAACGGTGCCCGCGTGCATAACACTGCCGGAGAATTGGTTTTCAGTCATAATCTGGAAGAGGATATCGCGCTGGAGCTGTTCGCCATGCATCACAGCAACCCGGATATCTACACCAATATTTACCGTGATGAAGAGTGGTTTCTGAACCGTCATCGCCCGGAAGAGATGGATTTTTTCCGCGAGTCAGATTTTAACTATCAGATCTATGAGCCGGGTTCGTTACCGACAGATGGCATCAGCAAGGTGTTCTTCACCTGCGGCAATCCGGATCTGTTGATCCCGCTGGAAGAAGCGTTGATTGCCCGCTGGGGCGATCGCGTGAACGTCAGCTTCTCGCTGCCAACCTGTCTGGAAGTGATGGCCGGTGGCGTATCAAAAGGCCATGCGCTGGATGCCGTGGCGAAATCGTTGGGCTATTCGCTGAAAGAGTGTATCGCCTTCGGTGACGGGATGAATGATAAAGAGATGCTGAACATGGCGGGAAAAGGCTGCATCATGAGCAACTCACACCAGCGGCTGAAAGATTTTCTGCCCGAGCTGGAAGTGATTGGCACCAATGCCGATAACGCAGTGCCAAATTACCTGCGCAAATTGTACAACGTCTGACCGGCTTTCCCCCTGTTCAGGCAGGGGGAAAGCTGTCCGCATTAGCGTTGAAGAAAGTGGACGGCTTTGTCGGGGAAATCAGTAAATAACCCGTCGACCTGCGCCTGGTTGTAGAGCACGTCATAGAGTTCGTCCACACTGCCTGCCCAGTCTGGCAGCTGATCCGCCCGCACGGTATACGGATGAACAAGCAGATGGCTTTGATGCGCTTCATTCACCAGATTGGTCAGCTGGATATGACCTCGTAATGAGCCTTCGGCAATCAGCATATGATAATCCGGGCCGATGCCATCGGCATACTGTGCAATGGTTTTCATCGCGCCGGGTTTGAACATCCAGTCGTAGCGGTAATTTACCCACTTACCGTTTTGCTGTTCCTGCGTCTCTTTCGAATCGCTGGTGGTGATAAGCTGCACCAGCTTCACATCCATGCCACGCTGCGGTTCCAGTTCCGTTTTGATCCGTTTCACTTCGTTGTAGTCAAAGCATTGCAGATAAACGTTGTCGCTTTTTTTCGTATAACCGTACTGTTTAAGCACATCCAGCACGTTAGCCGAGATATCTTTTCCTTCCTGGCGGTGAAACCACGGCGCTTTGATCTCCGTATAAATACCGACGTTTTTCCCGGTCGAATGGTTCAGTCCCTGGATAAATTCGATCTCTTCGCTGAACGTGTGCACGTGAAAATCAGATTTCCCCATGGGGAAGCGCTGCGGGAAAGTCTGCTCTTTTTTACCGTCTTTCAGCGTAAAACCTTCGGTAAATTTCAGGCCTTTTATCTCTGCCAGCGTGAAATCGATCGCGTAAAAGCGACCATCTTTTCTGGCCCGGTTGGGATAACGTTCGGCAACATCCGTCACCCGATCGAGATAATGATCGTGCAGAACCACCAGCTCATCATCCTTAGTCATCACCAAATCCTGCTCAAGGTAATCGGCGCCCTGAGCATAAGCCATCGCTTTAGCGGGGAGCGTATGTTCGGGTAAATAACCGCTTGCGCCACGATGGGCAATAACGATTTTTGGTGATGTGACTGCCAGCACGGACAGTGAGCAGGCCATTATCAGAAGCGCCAGCAGCGTTTTCATCGTTGCGATTCTCCACTATGAAGTTTTTCAAGCTGTTGTTTATGCTTGTTTTCACTCAGCATGGTCATCATTAGCAGAAGGATTGCCAGCACGCAGCCACCAACCATAATGATAAAGCCGCCGTTCCAGCCAAAAAAATCCACGGTATACCCAACAATGGCGCTGGCGGCAACCGAGCCACCGAGATAACCAAATAAACCGGTGAAGCCTGCTGCCGTTCCCGCTGCCTTTTTCGGCGCAAGCTCCAGCGCATGTAAGCCGATCAACATCACAGGCCCATAAATCAGAAAGCCAATGGCGATCATGCAAATGATATCGACCTGCGGGTTGCCCACGGGATTCAGCCAGTAAACAACGGTGGCGATGGTGACCAGCGTCATAAAGAACACGCCGGTTGCGCCACGGTTGCCGTTAAACACCTTATCAGACATCCAGCCGCAAAGTAGCGTACCGGGGATACCGGCATATTCGTACAGAAAATAGGCCCAGGACGATTTATCGAGCGTAAAGTGCTTCACCTCTTTCAGATAGGTGGGAGACCAGTCGAGAATGCCATAACGCAGCAGGTAAACAAAAACGTTAGCCAGCGCGATGTACCACAACAGCTTGTTTGGCAGCACGTACTGCATGAAAATCTGTTTTGCGGTCAGCTCTTCTTCCTGTTTTTCATCATAGTCCGGCGGATAATCGTTTTTATACTCTTCGATGGGCGGCAGACCGCAGGATTGAGGCGTATCTCGCATCATGACAAACGCGAAGACGGCCACGATAATTGCGCCAAAAGCGGGCATATAAAAGGATGCTTTCCAGTCGTTAAACCAGTACATACCCAACAGAAACAGCAGCGGAGGAATACCACCGCCCACGTTGTGCGCGCAGTTCCAGACAGATACGACGCTACCGCGCTCTTTCTGTGACCACCAGTGAACCATTGTCCGGCCGCAGGGTGGCCAGCCCATGCCCTGAAACCAGCCGCAAAGAAATAGCAGGACGAACATCACCATAATGCTGGAGGTCGCCCAGGGTACAAATCCCATAAACAGCATGACCGCCGCGGCAAGAATCAGTCCGGCAGGAAGAAACACGCGTGGATTGGAGCGATCGGAAACTGACCCCATAATGAATTTTGAAAAGCCGTAGGCAATTGAAATGCCCGACAGGGCAAACCCCAGGTCGCCTCGCGAAAAACCTTGTTCAACCAGAGAGGGAATAGCAAGAGCAAAATTTTTACGCACCAGATAATAGGCTGCATAGCCAAAAAATATTCCCAGAAATATTTGCCAGCGTAATCGACGATAAAGAGGATCGATGTATAGCGCATCGACAGGTTTTTTATGCGCGACAGGTTTGAAAATACTTAACATGCGTGCCTCCAATGGCGCAGAATATATTATTAATTGACGCTGTGGCGGGAAATAAAACGCAGCTTCCATGCCGTATGATTTATGAAAGCGAAAAGCGTAGAGAAAATAAGGCCAGGGAAGTGTGAAGATCCGCGCAAAGGTTAAATTTTTATTGAATATAAGCGAGTTATGCGTGCTGGCTCGCTTCATCTGATTTATTTTTGTACGAATGTAAACCAGATATTTCCCTGCTATTCGCTTTTGTTCGCTACACTAGGTTCCCATTTCAATGCAGAGTTCTTATCGTGACGTTATTGATTGTCACCACAATCTTGTGGGCTTTTTCCTTCAGCCTGATAGGCGAATACCTGGCGGGACAGGTAGACAGTTGGTTTTCGGTGTTAATTCGCTTAGCGCTGGCCGCCGTGGCGTTCCTTCCTTTCCTGCGCTGGCGTGGCTACCGGCCTTCTACGTTACTGTTGTACATGGGCGTAGGTGCATTGCAGCTGGGCATCATGTACCTGATCAGCTTCCAGGCTTATCTGTATCTGAGCGTGTCGGAACTGCTACTGTTTACCGTGATGACGCCTCTGTATGTCACGCTGATTTACGATCTGATCAGTGGTCGTGGCATTCGCCCTGGCTATGTCCTCAGTGCGCTACTGGCGGTCGCGGGCGCGGCAATTATCCGTTACGACAAAGTCAGCGATCATTTCTGGTTTGGTTTGCTGCTGGTTCAGTTGGCTAACCTCTGTTTTGCGCTTGGCATGGTGGGGTACAAACGTCTACAGGAGACGCGCCCGATGCCGCAACACACGGCATTTTCATGGTTCTACGTTGGCGCGGTCAGCGTGGCGATTGTTGCCTGGTTTTTGTGGGGGAATCCGAACAAGCTGCCGACGACCACCTTCCAGTGGGGCATTCTCATCTGGCTTGGCGTAGTGGCTTCAGGACTGGGCTATTTCATGTGGAACTACGGCGCAACGCAGGTCGATGCGGGTACGCTGGGGATTATGAACAATATGCACGTGCCTGCGGGGCTGTTGGTTAACCTGGCAATCTGGCAGCAGCAGCCACACTGGCCAAGTTTTATTATTGGTGCTGCGGTGATATTTGCTTCGCTATGGGTTCATCGCCACTGGGTAATAAAAAAGAGTTAAACAGAGATTGCCTTTTCCCTCAGGGAGCATATTGCGCCCTGAGGGTTGGAACACTTAGTTAACTAATGAGCTGAGTGCGGTAATAAATTTATTAAGCTGTGTTTCAATCACGCCGCCAATACGTTCACCAAGGTTTTTACCGGCGGTAGTCGCTTGCTCTTCGGTATAACCCAGGCCCGCCAGCGGCGTAAGAATGTTAAATAAATGAGTGAATGCCGTTCCGAAAAAATCCGTTACGTTGTCCTGAATTTTCCCTGCGCCACTGACTTCAGCAATCTCAATAGAATTAAGCTCTCTCATGATATCTCCTTTTTCATGGTAGTTTTTATTAAGTTGAAGTGTAACTTCGTGGAGGAGAGTAAAGTCGTGGTTTTATTATGTCAATGCTATTAAAAGGAAGGATTTTGAATGATCGGGAATAATTTAGAAAGTCAGTATGCTGTTAATTGTTACGCTGGCCCGCAATGAATAAAGGGCAGCCATAAAGCTGCCCTTTATATTACGCTGGTTTAGCAGCGGACGGACGAATTTTTAACGTCAGGCCTTTCAGGAAATTTCGTAGAATTTGATCGCCGCACTCGCGGTAATTTTTATGACCAGGCTTGCGGAAAATAGCACCGATTTCCGACTGGCCTACCGCAAAGTCGGCAAGTTTCAGAATGTCGAGAATATCGGTAGTTTTCAAATCGAACGCCACACGCAATTTTTTCATGATGATATTGTTGGTCATTTTGCGTTCGATGGACGGTGCAGGTGCGTCTTCACTCTTACCACGACGTTGATAAATCAGGCCGTTCAGGAAGTAACCCATAATAACATCCGGGCAGGCCTGGAAACCGGCTTCGTCATCCTTCTTCAAAAAGCGCTGCATTTCTGCTTCGCTGACGATAGTTTCTGCCAGCGCCAGAACGGAAACCATTTGAGCATCGCTCAGGTTCAGCATGTAGCGCACGCTGCGCAAAACGTCGTTATTAGTCATAAAAATCTCATCAGGAAATACGGGAATTATGGCGCATTATAGAGACAAATGACTTCGGATACAGGAATACCGCCAGCAAAACGCTGGCGGTAGGGTCAGATTTGGGTTAGCGAAGCGGGCAGCGGTGTGCCAGGCGCAGAAGCGTCTCTGACCAAAGGCAAATGTTCACAGGCGTGCTGACGGGCAGAACGAATGAAAGCCTCAATGACGGGCTGACGCTGCTCGCCATCGCGCACCGCCGCATACAGGCGGCTCCACAGTCCTTCTCCCAGCGTTTTAGTGACCACCAGTCCCTGATGTTCAAAACTTTCCACCACCCAGTGCGGCAGTGCGGCAATGCCCATCCCGGCAGAAACCATCTGGATCAGCAGCAGCGTATTGTCCACGCTTTTCAGGGCCGGGCTGACGCCAGCAGGCTGAAGGAAATGGCGCCAGATATCCAGCCTCTGCCGCTGCACCGGATAAATCATCAATACTTCGCCAGCCAAATCTTCCGGGGAAATATGGGCAACGTTTGCCAGCGGATGGTCCGGAGCCAGCACCAGCCGCACTTCAAAATCGAACATGGGCGAATAGAACAGCCCGCTGCGCGGCAAAATATCTGAGGTAAGCACGACATCCAGCTCTCCCTGCTGCAAAGCGGGCTGAGGATCGAAGGTTACACCAGACTTGAAATCCATGACCACCTGAGGCCAGCTCTGGCGAAAATTATTCAGCGCTGGCGTCAGCCACTGAATGCAGCTGTGGCACTCAATAGCAATGCGCAGCGTGGTCTGATGCGGTTCGTGGCAGGCCTGCAGCGCATGTTGAATTTGCGGCAAAATCTGTTCGGCAAGCTGCAACAGAATTTCGCCCTGTGGGGTAAAACGCAGAGGCTGGCTTTTACGCACGAATAAACGAAAGCCCAGACGCTGTTCCAAATCGCTGAACTGGTGAGATAACGCCGATTGCGTCTGGTGAAGCTGTGCGGCGGCGGCGGCCAGCGAACCGGTATGACGCAGCGCTTGCAGCGTCCGCAGGTGTTTGAGTTCGATCATGAGAGTCCTTCACATCGACAATGAACAAATTGCGCTTGTGGTGACTACAGTACCTGCGGAATATAGATGTGTAAACATCTGGACGTCTAAAAGCCCGATTGCAGCGACATTGGGCGGTAACTGAGGAAAGAACTGATGACCATTCTTAACCATACGCTCGGCTTCCCACGTGTCGGCCTGCGTCGCGAATTGAAAAAAGCGCAGGAAAGTTACTGGGCAGGTAACAGCACTCAGGAAGAGCTGCTGGCTGTAGGCCGCGAACTGCGCGCCCGTCACTGGGAACAACAGAAACAGGCCGGTGTGGATTTGCTGCCGGTTGGCGATTTCGCCTGGTACGATCACGTACTGACCACCAGCCTGCTGCTGGGTAACGTTCCGGCTCGCCATCAAAACAAAGACGGTTCTGTCGATCTGGATACTTTATTTCGTCTGGGTC
The DNA here is from genome assembly GCF_007981265.1 of Pantoea sp. CCBC3-3-1. Taxonomy (NCBI): domain Bacteria; kingdom Pseudomonadati; phylum Pseudomonadota; class Gammaproteobacteria; order Enterobacterales; family Erwiniaceae; genus Pantoea; species Pantoea sp. CCBC3-3-1. Next base: position 4,726,208 of record NZ_CP034363.1, on the reverse strand, counting down.
GTGGCCGCGCGCCAACCGGTGAGCCAGCCGCTGCGGCTGAAATGACCAAATGGTTTAACACCAATTATCACTACATGGTGCCGGAATTCACCAAAGGCCAACAGTTCAGGCTGAGCTGGACGCAGATTTTGGAAGAAGTGGACGAAGCGCTGGCGCTGGGCCACAAAGTGAAACCTGTCCTGCTTGGCCCGGTCACTTATCTGTGGCTGGGCAAAGTGAAAGGCGAACAGTTTGACCGGCTGAGCCTGTTGAAAGATATCCTGCCGGTGTATCAGCAGGTGTTGGCCGAGCTGGCGAAACGCGATATCGAGTGGGTGCAAATCGACGAGCCCGCGCTGGTGCTGGAATTACCGCAGGAATGGCTGAACGCCTTCAAACCGGCTTATGACGCCCTGCAAGGACAAACCAAACTGCTGCTAACCACCTATTTCGAAAGCGCGGGAACGCACCTGGACACTATCCGTGCGCTGCCGGTGCAGGGACTGCACGTCGATCTGGTTCATGGTAAAGATGATATCGCTGAACTGAACAGCAACATTCCTGCTGACTGGCTGCTCTCCCTGGGCGTTATTAATGGCCGTAACGTGTGGCGTGCCGATCTGAGCAGCTGGTTCGAACGCCTGCAACCTCTGATCGGCAAGCGGCAACAGCTGTGGATTGGTTCATCCTGTTCGCTGCTACATAGCCCGATTGATCTGAGCACTGAAACGCGTCTGGATGAAGAAGTTAAAAGCTGGTTCGCCTTCGCCCTGCAAAAATGTGCCGAGCTGTCGCTGCTCAGTCGTGCGCTAAACAACAACGATCCCCACTCTCTTGTAGCCTGGAGTGCGCCAATCCGTGCTCGTCGCGCATCTACCCGCGTACATAACGCGGCCGTCGGCAAACGTCTGGCTGCGATTACCGCACAAGACAGCCAGCGTGACAGCAGCTATAAAGTCCGTGCTGAAGTTCAGCGTCAGCGTTTCCAACTGCCCGCATGGCCGACCACCACTATCGGCTCGTTCCCGCAAACCACTGAAATTCGCGGCCTGCGTCTGGACTTCAAACAGGGGCGTCTGGATGGTAGCCATTACCGGACCGGCATTGCTCAACATATCAAGCAGGCCATTGTTGAGCAGGAGCGTCTGGGTCTGGACGTGCTGGTTCATGGCGAAGCAGAGCGTAACGACATGGTGGAGTACTTCGGCGAAAACCTGGACGGTTTTGTCTTTACTCAAAACGGCTGGGTACAGAGCTACGGTTCACGCTGCGTGAAGCCGCCGGTTATCATCGGTGATGTCAGCCGTCCTGAAGCCATTACCGTTGAATGGGCTAAATACGCCCAGTCACTGACGGACAAGCCGGTAAAAGGCATGCTAACCGGTCCGGTAACGATTCTGTGCTGGTCCTTCCCACGCGAAGACGTTTCTCGTGAAACCATCGCTAAGCAAATCGCGCTGGCGCTGCGTGACGAAGTCGAAGATCTGGAAAAAGCCGGTATTGGCATCATCCAGATTGATGAACCGGCGCTGCGTGAAGGCCTGCCGCTGCGTCAGTCCGACTGGGCTGCTTACCTGAAATGGGGTGTAGAAGCCTTCCGCCTGAATGCTGCCGTCGCTCGTGACGAAACCCAGATCCACACTCACATGTGTTACTGCGAATTTAACGACATTATGGATTCAATCGCTGCGCTGGATGCCGACGTGATCACCATTGAAACCTCGCGTTCTGATATGGAACTGCTGGAGTCGTTTAAAGCGTTCGAATATCCAAACGAAATGGGGCCAGGCGTGTATGACATTCATTCCCCGAATGTGCCGAGCGTGGAATATATTGAGGAACTTCTGCTGAAAGCCGCGCAGCGCATTCCTCGTGAGCGTCTTTGGGTTAATCCGGATTGCGGCCTGAAAACGCGTGGCTGGACGGAAACGCGTCAGGCGCTGGCAAACATGGTGAAAGCCGCGCAGAACCTGCGTAAAACCGAAGCCTGATTTTGGGGCGCCTGGCGCCCCTTTTTCCTTACTTCACACCGTACTGCCTGAACCACATCAGCATGCGTTGCCAGCCATCTTTGGCGGACTCTTCATGGTAGCTGGGACGATAGTCAGCATTAAATGCATGCCCGGCATTGGGATAGACCACGATTTCGGAATTTGAATTAGCCGCTCGCAGAGCCTGACGCATGGTTTCCACGCTTTCCTGAGGAATGCTGTCATCCAGTCCGCCATATAATCCCAGCACGGGCGCATTGAGATCGACGGCGATATCGACCGGATGTTTCTGCTGCTGCATGGTTTTATCCCCTAGCAGCTTGCCATACCAGGCAACACCCGCTTTCAGTTGCGGATTATGTGCAGCATAAAGCCAGGTGATGCGTCCGCCCCAGCAGAAGCCGGTAATGCCCATGTTACGCATGTCACCGCCGTGACGTGATGCCCAGTTTGCCACATGATCCAAATCGGCCAGCACCTGAGTATCGGGCACTTTACTCACCAGCTCGCTGAACAGCGTGGGAATATCATGGTAGTCAGTCGGATCGCCCTGGCGGAAATAGAGTTCTGGCGCAACGGCCAGATATCCTTCTACTGCCAGACGGCGGCAAATATCACGGATATGTTCATGTACGCCAAAAATCTCCTGTACCACCAAAATGACCGGCAACGGGCCGCTGGCATGACGAGGTTTGGCGTGGAAAGCGGGCATATTCTCGCCCTGTGTAGGTACAGACGTTTCTCCGGAAATAATATCGGCACTGTCGGTGATAAGCGTGGTAGATGCGACAGGCGATACGGCGGGAGCAAACCCGTCGTGAGGCGTTTTTTGGGTCGGATGTTCTTCGGTTTTCATTGTCCTCTCCATGCATGCATTAGCGCAATCAGCTAACTATAGCCAGGATTACGTTTTGGCTACCCCCTTCATCTTTACCATTGGCAGCCTTTTCTGACAGGGCAGGTTGAAGCACAATAGTCAAAAAAAGCCTTTTTATGTGATGTATGTCACTAATTCGTTTTAAGAAAATGTAACTTTCATTATCTGTGGTGAAGTTACTCACACTATTTGGCGCTGCGTTACGTTAATGTAGCGGTTTCTAATATGCCGCCTTTCCCGTACAGGAGCTTGCTATGGCAGAGTCAGACGTTTTTCACCTGGGTTTAACACGAGCAGATTTACAGGGCGCTACACTGGCCATTGTGCCGGGCGACCCGGAAAGGGTGAAAAAAATTGCCGCGCTGATGGACAACGCCGTTCATCTGGCCTCGCATCGTGAATTCACCACCTGGCGTGCTGAAATTGAAGGCAAACCGGTGATCGTTTGCTCCACCGGCATTGGTGGCCCATCAACCTCAATCGCTGTTGAAGAACTGGCGCAGCTTGGCATCCGTACATTCCTGCGCGTGGGGACGACTGGGGCGATCCAGCCTGAAATTAGTGTCGGTGATGTGCTGATTACGACAGGTTCCGTCCGCCTTGATGGTGCCAGCCTGCACTTTGCGCCGCTGGAATTCCCCGCCGTAGCTGACTTTGCCTGCACAACCGCACTGGTTGCCGCCGCAAAAGAGGCTGGCGCGACAACGCATATCGGCATTACCGCTTCTTCTGACACTTTTTATCCTGGACAGGAGCGATACGACACTTTCTCCGGACGTGTAGTCAGTCGTTTCCAAAACTCCATGAAAGAGTGGCAACAAATGGGCGTGCTGAATTATGAGATGGAATCTGCCACCTTACTGACCATGTGCGCCAGCCAGGGGTTACGTGCCGGTATGGTGGCTGGCGTCATCGTTAACCGTACTCAGAAAGAGATCCCGGATGCAGAGACGATGAAGAAAACCGAAAGCGATGCGGTACGTATCGTGGTTGATGCCGCACGCCGTCTGATATAAACGTTTTAGCGAGCGCAGTCTGTTGCAGGTTGCGCTCAAAGGAGGCCTGATAAGTGTCACTGCCTCCGTCGTCTAAGTTCTACGAGACGCCTTCCTGTTTTCAATGAAATCCTTTTCCGCATCGTTGCATCCTGCTTTTTGTCTGGACATTCATACAGTGCGCCTCTACCTTTTGCCGTAGTTAAGATTGCGCAGGAGAAACCGCGTGGATGCGACCCTCACTTACAGCGTTTGTCTTGGTCTGGCGGGTTTACTGGCCGGCTGGATCATTGCCTGGTTCATGAACCAACAGCAGTTGGCCAGACAGGAAACGGCACGCCAGCTGCTGATGCAGTCGGCCGAACAGCTCCAGCAGGAGCGAGACCGCTTACTCCACCAGCTGGCCACGGAGCAGCAGTCACAAAAGCAAAATGAGCTTGAGCTGCGACAGCTGCATGGGGCGCTTTCAGCCGCGCAGGAAAAGCTTCACCACCTCGACCACTGGCGCAGCGAAACGGAACAGCTGACGCGTGAACTCCGTAATCAGCTGGAGATCAACAGCGCCCAGGAAGCTGAGCTGCGAGAAGTCACTATCCGCCTTGAAGAGACCCGGATGGCTGCGGAGGAGAAGCAGCGTCTGTTGGTGAACAGCGAGCAGCGGCTCAATACGCAGTTCGAAAATCTTGCTAACCGCATTTTTGAAAACAGCAACCGACGCGTTGATGAGCAAAATCGTCAAAGCCTGCATGGACTTATCGCACCGCTGCGTGAACAGCTGGACGGTTTTCGTCGGCAGGTGCAGGACGGTTTCGGCCAGGAAGCACGTGAACGGCATACGCTTTCCCATGAAATCCGCAATCTGCAACAGCTTAATGCGCAGATGGCGCAGGAGGCCATTAACCTCACCAAAGCGCTGAAGGGCGATAACAAGATGCAGGGTAACTGGGGCGAAGTTGTTCTCAGTCGCGTACTGGAAGCATCCGGCCTGCGTGAAGGGCATGAATATGAAACGCAGGTCAATATTCAGCTGGAACAACAGGGTCGTATGCAGCCCGATGTCATCGTGCGTCTGCCTCAGGGCAAAGACGTGGTGATCGATGCCAAGATGACGTTGGTAGCCTACGAGCGCTACTTCAATGCGGAAGATGAAGCGACGCGGGAAGCCGCCGTTAGCGAACACATTGCCGCAGTGCGAGGCCATCTTCGTCTGCTAAGCCGAAAAGATTATCAACAATTGCCCGGTTTACGCTCGCTGGATTATGTGTTGATGTTTATTCCCGTCGAACCCGCATTTTTGGTCGCCATTGATCGTCAGCCAGAGCTGATCAACGAGGCGCTAAACCAGAATATTATGTTAGTCAGCCCAACCACACTGCTGGTGGCACTGCGAACCATTAACAATCTCTGGCGCTATGAGCATCAAAGCCGCCATGCTCAGCGCATTGCCGATCGAGCCGCAAAGCTGTACGACAAAATGCGGCTGTTTGTCGATGATATGTCGGCGATGGGGCAAAGCCTGGATAAAGCGCAGGACAGCTACCGTCAGGCAATGAAAAAGCTGGCGGAAGGGCGGGGTAATCTGATTGCGCAGACCGAAAGCTTCCGGCAGCTCGGGGTGGAAGTGAAGCGGCCGATTAACCCCCGGCTGGTTGAACAGGCGATGCCGGAAGAAGCGGAAGCATCCGATTCTGAGGATAACGAGGATTTGCCGTTCTTTGGCTCAGACAGAGATGACAGCGCAGCGCGCGTTAACGAATAACCCGCAAGGCAGTGCCTGGCCTGCGGGACTCTGATACACTTGGCAGATAATTGATTGCAGAGCAGGCAAAACAAATGGCAGATGAATCAAAGGACACCACCCACTTCGGCTTTCGTACGGTAGCGAAAAGCGACAAGGCTGAGATGGTCGCTGATGTTTTCCATTCCGTTGCGGCCAAGTATGACCTGATGAACGATTTAATGTCGTTCGGCATCCACCGTATCTGGAAGCGTTTTACTATCGATTGCAGCGGCGTACGTCGCGGACAACGTGTGCTGGACCTGGCTGGCGGAACCGGCGATCTCACCGCTAAATTCTCCCGGCTCGTTGGTGAAACCGGTGAAGTCGTGCTGGCCGATATCAACAGCTCTATGCTGAAAGTCGGACGCGAAAAGCTGCGCAATAACGGCATTATTGGCAATGTGAGCTACGTTCAGGCCAATGCTGAAGCGCTGCCGTTCCCGGACAATCATTTTGACTGTATCACCATCGCTTTTGGTCTGCGTAACGTGACCGAAAAAGAGAAGGCGCTGGCCTCAATGTTCCGCGTTCTGAAGCCAGGCGGACGCCTGCTGGTGCTGGAGTTTTCCAGGCCGCTTCTGGAACCGCTGAATAAAGCTTATGACGCTTACTCGTTCCATATCCTGCCGCGTATTGGCGAGCTGGTTGCTAAAGATTCCGAAAGTTATCGCTACCTGGCTGAATCCATTCGCATGCATCCCGATCAGGATACGCTTAAGCAGATGATGGATGACGTCGGTTTCGAGAACACCACCTATCATAATCTCACCGGTGGCATCGTCGCATTGCACCGCGGATTCAAGTTTTAAACAGGATAGCGAATGACTTTAACGCCGCTGTTAACCGCGGGGCTGGAAACAGCACTCAACCAGGTTCTATATCGCGATCGCGGGCTGAAAGCGGCGCGTCAGCGCCTGAATGGTAAAACCCTGGCGATTGAGCTGTCTGAACTAAAGCAGCCGCTGGTGTTTATCTTCAGCGAAAAACAGGTCGACGTGCTGGGCACCTGGAGCGATACCCCGGATTGTACGGTGAAAACCCGTTTAGCTACGCTGCGCAAGCTACGCGATCGTCAGCAACTGACCAGCTTGATCCGTAGCGGTGAACTGGAGGTGGAAGGCGATTTGCAGGTAGTCCAGCAGTTTTCTGCGCTGATCGATCTGGCTGAACTCGATCCTGCTGAATACCTCGCGCCCTGGATCGGCGATATTGCCGCTCAGGGTATCAGCCAGTTCGCCCGCCGGGGATTGCAGCTTGTGCGCGGTGATGTTGAACGTAAGCAGAGCTATCTGAGCCAGGCGCTCACGGAAGAGTGGCGCCTGGCACCCGGCAACCTTGAACTGGCCTGGTTTGCTGAAGAAGTGGACGCGACCTGTCGTGAGCTGTCTGAACTTGAAACCCGCCTCAACAAGCTGGAGGGCAAATGACCCTCGGAGAAATACGTCGTCTCTATTTTATTATCCGCATTTTCCTCAATTACGGTCTCGATGAACTGATCCCTAAAACCCGGCTGGCATTGCCGTTGCGGTTGTGGCGTAAGAGCCTGTTCTGGATGCCAAACCTGCACACTTCGCAGGCACTGGGCGAACGTCTGCGTCTGGCGCTGGAGCAGCTCGGCCCGGTGTGGATCAAATTTGGCCAGATGATGTCCACACGTCGCGATCTGTTTCCGCCGCATATTGCCGATCAGCTGGCTATGTTGCAGGACAAAGTCGCGCCGTTTGATGGCGTCCTGGCCAAACAGCAAATTGAGCTGTCGCTGGGTTGCCCGGTTGAAACTCACTTTGACGACTTTATGATCACGCCGTTGGCGTCCGCCTCAATTGCGCAGGTACATACCGCGACGCTAAGAGAAACGGGCAAAAAAGTGGTCATTAAGGTTATCCGCCCGGATATCCTGCCGGTCATCAAAGCGGATATGAAACTGATTAATCGCATGGCGCGGTGGGTGCCTCGCTTGCTGCCTGACGGGCGGCGTCTGCGTCCACAGGAAGTGGTTGCCGATTATGAAAAAACGCTGATTGACGAACTGAACCTGCTGCGTGAAGCGGCGAACGCCATTCAGCTGCGCCGCAATTTCGACAGCAGCAAAATGCTTTACGTACCGGAAATCTACTCGGACTATTGCAGTGAAACAATGCTGGTCATGGAACGTATCTACGGCATACCCATTTCAGACGTTGTTCAGCTGGAACAGCATGGCGTAAACATGAAGCTGCTGGCTGAACGTGGCGTGCAGGTGTTCTTCACTCAGGTCTTCCGCGACAGCTTTTTCCATGCCGATATGCATCCCGGCAATATCTTCGTCAGCTATGACCACCCGGAAGATCCGCAATATATCGGTATCGACTGCGGTATTGTGGGATCGCTGAACAAAGAAGATAAGCGCTATCTTGCTGAAAACTTTATTGCTTTCTTCAACCGCGACTATCGTAAGGTTGCCGAGCTGCACGTGGATTCAGGCTGGGTGCCGCTGGATACTAACGTCGAAGATTTTGAATTTGCGATTCGCACCGTTTGCGAACCGATCTTCGAAAAACCGCTGGCGGAGATCTCTTTTGGTCATGTGCTGCTGAATCTCTTCAATACGGCTCGTCGCTTCAATATGGAAGTGCAGCCGCAGCTGGTTTTGCTACAGAAAACCTTGCTGTATGTTGAAGGGGTCGGACGACAGCTTTATCCGCAGCTGGATTTGTGGAAAACCGCTAAGCCGTTCCTGGAAGACTGGATTAAGGATCAGATTGGTATTCCGGCCATCGTGCGTGCACTGAAAGAAAAAGCGCCGTACTGGGCGGAGAAATTGCCGGAACTGCCCGAGCTGTTTTATGACAGTCTCAAGCAGCACAAGCATCTGCAACACAGTGTCGACAGGCTGGCTAACGATCTGAAAGGCGAACGTGTCCGGCAGCATCAGTCGCGTTACCTGTTTGGTATTGGCGCCACGCTGCTGTTGAGCGGCACGGCAATCTTGTTGACCAGACCTGAATGGGATTTGTTGTCTGCGGCGATGATTGCTGGCGGTATTGTAGGCTGGCTGATCGGGTGGCGAAAAACGGGCTGATTGTCATAAAAGGTAAACAGGCGCTGGCGAGGGCTTGAGCATCGTCAGCGTGGTTTAAGCTGTTATATACTGCGGTGCTCTTACAACTAACATTCAGAGGCAAAAACATGGGCGGTATCAGTATCTGGCAATTGTTAATTATTGCCGTAATCGTTGTTCTCCTCTTCGGTACCAATAAGTTACGTGGTCTGGGTTCCGACCTCGGCTCATCAATAAAAGGCTTTAAAAAGGCCATGAGCGATGACGACGAGAAAGAAAAAAATCATGCTAATGATGCTGATTTCAATGCCAGAGTGGCGGACAAACAGCAGACAGAAGCGAAAAAAGAAGACGTTAAGAACGACAAGGTATAAACCGTGTTCGACATAGGCTTTAGTGAACTGATATTGGTGTTCGTTATCGGACTGGTCGTGCTGGGCCCTCAGCGTTTACCTGTGGCGGTAAGAACCGTAGTCGGCTGGATCCGCGCTTTGCGTGCGCTTGCCAGTAACGTGCAAAACGAACTGGCTCAGGAACTTAAGCTACAGGAGCTGCAGGACAGCCTGAAGAAAGTGGAAGAGGCGAGCAAAAATAGCCTTTCTCCCGAGCTGAAAGCGTCCATGGAAGAGCTCAGGCAGTCGGCAGAATCGATGAAACGCTCCTATCTGGGCGATCATGAGAAAGCCGATGACGAAGCGAATACCATTCATAATCCGATAGTAAAAAACCCTGAAGACTCTCATGAGGGCGTAACGCCATCTGAGGCCGACCATCAGGCCAGTGCTCCTGTGCAGGCGCCGACAACTTCTGAGCAGGCCCAGACCCCTGAGGCAGCGACCCCTGCGTCAGACCAGAGCCCGCAGGCTACAAGCAAGCCGGTGGTACATGTCTCTGAGGCAGCCAGCGCGCCGGCTCAGAAACCTGCGGCGTCGGCTGTGGTTAAAGCGGACGAGGCAACGAGAGGCGAAGCGGCAGTTCTGTCCAGCCGAGCGCCTGTTTCTACTACTCAACCGAGCGATGAACGTTAAACATGGCTGTTGAAGATACCCAACCGCTTATCAGTCATCTGATTGAACTGCGTAAGCGTTTGCTGAACTGTATTATTGCTGTCGTCGCCATTTTTTTGTGTTTGGCTTACTTCTCTAATGACATCTACCAGCTGGTCTCAGCGCCGCTAATCAAACAGATGCCTGCGGGTGCCAGCATGATTGCGACCGATGTGGCCTCGCCCTTTTTCGCGCCCATTAAGCTGACGATGATTGTCTCGGTGTTCCTTGCCGTGCCGGTGATCCTTCACCAGGTGTGGGCTTTTATTGCGCCTGCGCTGTACCGTCATGAACGCAGGCTGGTGGTGCCGCTGCTCTTTTCCAGTTCATTCCTATTCTATGTAGGGATGGCTTTCGCCTACTTTGTTGTCTTTCCGTTGGCCTTTGGCTTTTTTGCCAAGACGGCGCCGCAGGGCGTACAGATCGCTACTGACATCAACAACTATCTTGATTTCGTGATGGCGTTGTTTATGGCGTTTGGTGTCTGTTTTGAAGTGCCGATTGCCATTGTGTTGCTGTGCTGGACCGGTGTGACAACACCCGAAGAGCTGAAGAAGAAACGTCCCTATGTGTTGGTAGGCGCTTTTGTGGTGGGCATGCTCCTGACGCCACCCGACGTCTTATCTCAGACGCTTCTGGCAATCCCGATGTACTGCCTGTTTGAAGTGGGGATGTACTTCTCTCGCTTTTACGTCGGCAAACGTCGCGAGGACAACGAACCGGAAGATGCTGGCTCAGAATAGCGATATCTGTGCTCTGCCTGGATTTTTAAATAACCGCCCGAAAGGGCGGTTACTGTTTGGAAAACACTATGTTTGATATTGGGGTTAACCTGACCAGCACGCAGTTCGCAAAAGATCGCGACCAGGTCGTTAAACGTGCGATTGACTCAGGCGTGACCGGCTTGCTGATTACCGGCACTAATGCGCTGGAAAGCCAGCAGGCACGCAGCCTGGCCGCGCGTCGCCCCGGCTATTGCTGGTCGACCGCGGGCGTCCATCCTCATCATGCCAGCGAATGGTCCCGGGAAACGGCATCAACGCTGAAACGACTGGCTGCAAGCCCGGAAGTGGTGGCGATTGGTGAGTGTGGCCTGGACTTTAATCGTAACATCAGCGAACCGGAGCAGCAGGCTTATGCCTTTAATGCACAGCTTGAACTGGCTGCTGAGCTGAATTTGCCGGTCTTTCTTCATTGCCGCGATGCCCATGAACGGTTTATGGCCATCCTGACGCCATGGCTGCCAAAACTGCCCGGCGCGGTCGTACACTGCTTTACCGGCACCAGGTCAGAACTGGAAGCTTGCCTGGCGGCCGGGCTTTACGTTGGAATAACAGGCTGGGTATGCGATGAGCGTCGCGGAACAGAACTGCGTGAGCTGATGCCGTTGATACCACAAAACCGCTTGCTGTTGGAAACGGATGCGCCTTATCTGCTGCCGCGTGATATGCGGCCCAGACCCGCCACGCGCCGTAACGAGCCATGCTTTTTACCGCACATTGTTGAACAGGTAGCCGTGTTACGCGGTGAAGAGATGACGGCATTAGGGCAGCAGTGCGACCGCAACGCCCGTGAGCTGTTCCGCCTGGCTAATCAGGCTGGATAAGGTCAATGCCAGCAGACGAAGCGGAACTGTCAGAGCTTCTGAAATTGCTTGTTGTCCATACTGCGAACGATTTGTTTATTCAGCAGATTCAGCAGCAGCATTGAGCGCGCTTCGCCATCCGGCTCGGTAAAGATCGCTTTCAACCCTTCAAACGCGCCTGCGGTGATCAATACTCTGTCGCCTGGCTGAGGAAGCTCGGGATCGGGCAGCGTTTCAATGGGTTGGGTCTGTAACGCTACGATCACATCCTGCGGCACAGTAGCAGGCAGGCTGCCAAAGCGAACGAAATGGCTGACGCCGCGCGTTGCGCTAATCGTTGTGGTGTGAATCGCTTCCGGATCGAATTCAATAAACAGATAATTCGGAAACAGCGGTTCGTTCACCTGGGTTCGCTTGCCGCGCACCAATTTCTCTAAGGCAATCATGGGGCTGAGGCAATGCACCGCCTGACGCTCAAGGTGTTCTTTCGCGCGAAGCATCTGACCACGTTTGCAATAAAGTAAATACCAGGATTCCATAACGTCACTTTGCAATTACAGGGGCGCTAAGAATAACAAAATTGCCGGGAGAGTTATAGCGACAAGCGGGCCAGTCAGGGGCTAATGATGCATTTCCGTAACAGGAAGTATTAAGATGATGCGCTTATTTACTGTAGTAATGATCGGATCGATATCGCGCCTTTCTTCCCGAATGCGTTTCTGAATCTGTTTTGTTTTCCTGATGCGTCCCGCATCCTGCCGCGAAAAACTAAGCAACATGCCTTAATCCTCCCTATAATGGCCGATTCACTGACCGTATTGATGAGAAGTCATGAAATACCACGACTTACGCGACTTCCTTTCTCTGCTGGAGCAGCGCGGGGAATTAAAACGCATTACGCAAGAGATCGATCCCGATCTGGAAATGACTGAAATCGCTGACCGCACCCTGCGGGCTGGCGGGCCGGCGTTGTTATTCGAAAATCCTAAGGGATACAGCATGCCGGTTCTGTGCAATCTGTTCGGTACGCCGGACCGCGTTGCACTGGGCATGGGACAGGAAGATGTCACCGCGTTACGTGACGTAGGCCGGCTGCTTGCTTTCCTGAAAGAACCCGAACCGCCGCGTGGATTCCGGGACTTCTTCGATAAGATGCCGCAGTGGAAGCAGGTATTAAATATGCCGACGAAGCGCCTGCGGGATGCACCCTGTCAGCAACAAGTTTGGCAGGGGGAAGAGGTCGACCTGACCCGTATTCCGGTGATGAAATGCTGGCCGGAAGATGCCGCGCCGCTCATCACATGGGGCCTGACCGTCACCCGTGGCCCGCATAAAGAGCGGCAGAATCTGGGTATCTATCGCCAGCAGGTGATTGGTAAGAACAAGCTGATTATGCGCTGGCTTTCCCATCGCGGCGGCGCGCTGGATTTTCAGGAATGGACACAGCAGCATCCCGGCGAACGCTTCCCGGTCTCTGTTGCGCTTGGTGCCGACCCGGCGACTATTCTTGGTGCCGTTACGCCGGTTCCTGATACGCTTTCCGAATACGCGTTTGCTGGCCTGCTGCGCGGCACGAAATCGGAAGTCGTAAAGTGTATTTCTAACGATCTGGAAGTTCCCGCCAGCGCCGAAATCGTGCTTGAAGGTTATATTGAGGCAGGCGAGATGGCGCCCGAAGGGCCCTATGGCGACCACACCGGTTACTATAATGAAATAGACAATTTCCCGGTATTCACCGTGACGCATATTACGCAACGTCGCGATGCCATTTATCATTCAACTTATACGGGCCGTCCGCCGGACGAACCTGCCGTATTGGGTGTGGCGCTGAACGAAGTTTTTGTCCCGATTCTGCAAAAACAGTTCCCGGAAATCGTTGATTTTTATCTGCCGCCGGAAGGGTGTTCATATCGCCTTGCGGTTGTCACCATAAAAAAACAGTACGCCGGGCACGCGAAACGCGTAATGATGGGCGTCTGGTCTTTTCTGCGGCAGTTTATGTACACCAAATTTGTTATCGTCTGTGATGATGACGTTAACGCGCGCGACTGGAATGATGTGATCTGGGCCATTACCACCCGAATGGATCCGGCCCGGGACACGGTTCTGGTGGAAAACACGCCGATCGATTATCTGGACTTCGCGTCGCCAGTTTCTGGCCTGGGTTCAAAAATGGGGCTGGATGCGACCAATAAGTGGCCGGGGGAAACCCACCGTGAATGGGGCCGCCCGATTCGTAAAGATCCTGCCGTTACGGCCCGGATCGATGCGATCTGGGATGAACTAGGCATCTTCAGTGAGACGCCCACGCGCAAAACTGCGCCCGGCAAATAACCGACCCGACAGAGGGAACGCATGACAACGTTAAGCTGTAAAGTGATCTCGGTAGAGGCAATAACCGATACCGTTTACCGAGTCCGCATGGTGCCTGAAGCTGATTTCAGCTTCCGGGCCGGTCAGTATTTGATGGTAGTGATGGATGAGCGCGACAAGCGCCCGTTTTCGCTGGCCTCAACGCCGATGGAAAAAGACATTATCGAATTGCATATTGGCGCTTCGGAGCTGAACCTCTATGCGATGGCGGTAATGGAACGTATTCAGGAACAGCGTACCATCACCGTGGATATTCCTCATGGTGATGCGTGGCTGCGTGAAGAGAGCGATCGTCCTCTGGTACTGATCGCGGGCGGAACAGGCTTCTCCTATGCCCGCTCTATTCTGCTTACCGCGCTGTCACAGCAGCCCGATCGCGATATTGCGCTCTATTGGGGCGGCCGCGAGCTGAAGCACCTTTATGATATGGATGAGCTGGAAGCGCTGGCGGTGAAGCATCCTAACCTGAAAATTATTCCTGTTGTTGAGCAGCCGGAGCCGGGTTGGGAAGGGCGCAACGGTACGGTATTGACGGCCGTCATGAATGATTACGCCAGCCTGGGCGACCACGACATCTATATTGCCGGACGCTTTGAGATGGCAAAAATCGCCCGCGAGCGTTTCTGTGCCGAGCGTGGCGCGAAAGAAGATCACATGTTTGGCGATGCTTTTGCCTTCATCTGACAATCACTGGGGCAGAGTGCTGCCCCAGTTATCGCTTTGTGTTCGGACACTTCTCTCAGGCTCGTTCCAATATTGTCGCTATCCCTTGCCCCAGGCCAATGCACATCGTTGCCAGACCAAACTGGCTGTCGCGTCGCTCCATCAGATTTAATAAAGTCGTGGCGATCCTTGCGCCAGAGCAGCCCAGCGGGTGGCCGAGCGCTATCGCGCCGCCGTTCAGGTTTACTTTATTATCCAGCTCGTCCATCAGACCCAGTTCCTGAATACAGGGCAGAACCTGTGCAGCAAAAGCTTCGTTAAATTCAAATACGCCAATATCACTGACGTCCAGTCCGGCTTTCTTTAATGCCAGTTTTGACGCCGGAACAGGGCCGAACCCCATCGTTGAAGGATCGCAGCCCACCACCGCCATGGCTTTAATCCAGGCTCGAGGCTTTAATTCCAGCTCACGCGCGCGGGTTTCGCTCATCAGCAACATGGCCGCAGCGCCGTCTGACAGCGCCGAAGAACTGCCCGCTGTTACCGTACCGTTTACCGGGTCAAAAGCGGGCCGCAGGGCGGCAAGTGTAGAAACTGACGTTTCCGCGCGGATTACTTCATCTATCTCATAGCGTTTAAGTATGCCATCGGCATCATGGCCGCTGGTCGGTACGATTTCGCTGGCGAACTGACCGGCCAGGGTTGCAGCCCAGGCTCGCTGGTGCGAACGGGCGGCGAACTCGTCCTGCATCTCCCGACTAATTTGATACTTGCGCGCCAGCATTTCTGCGGTCAGTCCCATCATGCCGGCTGCTCTGGCGACGGTTTTCCCTAAGCCAGGATGAAAATCCACGCCGTGATTCATGGGTACATGCCCCATGTGTTCAACGCCGCCGATCAAACACGCGCCGGCATCGCCAACCATAATGGTACGTGCGGCGTCGTGCAGCGCCTGCATTGACGAACCGCAAAGACGGTTAACGGTGGTGGCCGGAACGTGGTGAGGAATTTCCGCCAACAAAGCGGCATTACGGGCAATGTTGAATCCCTGCTCAAGCGTTTGCTGGACACAGCCCCAGTAAATATCGTCAAGGCTTTCTTCCGGCAGTGCCGGATTACGGCTTAATAATGCACGCATCAGATGCGCAGAAAGATCTTCCGCACGAACGTGGCGAAAAGCGCCGTCTTTGGAACGACCCATTGGCGTGCGAACGGCATCAACAATGACAACTCTTTCCATTTTCTTTCCCTCACGCCGTTTTCAGGATGGCAGCACCGATCGGTTCTGCCTGTGGATACCAGCTTTCATCATGCTGCGCTTTTGCAGCCAGCAACGCAGGAACCTGGTAGAGTGCGCCCAGCGACTGGAAAGGTTCTGTCATATGCACAAACTGGCTGTTACCGAGCGTGTCCAGGTAACGGAATGCTCCACCGTGGAAAGGAGGAAAACCTAATCCATAAACCAGTGCCATATCCGCTTCTGCGGGTGATGCAATAATGTTTTCTGCAAGGCAGCGCACGACTTCATTGATCATCGGGATCATCATGCGCGCAATGATCTCTTCATCACGGAATTCGCGCTGCGGCTGGCAGACGCTTTTCAAGAGTTCATCGACCGCCGGATCGGCTTTTGGCAAAGATTTGCCTTTGCTGTCAGTTTCCCAGCGGTAAAAGCCGAACTGGTTTTTTTGCCCAAAGCGTTTTGCGTCGAACAGCACATCCACGGCGTCGCGGTATTCTTTTTTCATGCGCTGCGGAAAGCCTTCGGCCATTACGCTCTGAGCATGATGAGCGGTATCCATACCCACCACGTCCAGCAGCCGGGCCGGACCCATCGGCCAGCCAAAGCGTTTTTCCATGACGTTATCGATTTGTCGAAAATCCGCGCCATCCCTCAGCAGCAGGCTGAAGCCAGAAAAATAGGGGAACAGCACACGGTTAACAAAGAAGCCCGGACAGTCGTTGACGATAATTGGCGTTTTGCCCATTTTGCTGGCCCAGGCGACCACTTTTGCCAGCGTCGTGTCTGAGGTTTGTTCGCCGCGAACCACTTCAACCAGCGGCATCCGATGCACCGGATTGAAGAAGTGCATGCCACAAAAGTTTTCAGGATGCGTCAGCGATTTAGCGAGCTGGCTAATTGGGATGGTTGACGTATTGGAAGCCAGAATCGCGCCCGGTTGCAGATGATGTTCGGTCTCAGCCAGCACTGAGGCTTTCACATTGGCATTTTCCACCACGGCTTCTATAACGATATCGGCCCGGCCAAAACTCTCGTAGCTCAGCGTGGGCTGGATGGCGCCAAGAGTGGCAGCCAGCTTTATTCCATCAATTTTTCCGCGTTCAAGCTGTTTGTTCAGCAGCCTGGCGGCCTCTTTCATTCCCTGCTCCAGCGAGGCGGGGCTGATATCTTTCATGATCACCGGCACGCCTGTACTTGCCGACTGATAAGCGATACCGCCACCCATAATGCCAGCGCCGAGAACGGCAGCCTGTTTTGGCGTTTCCACATCACGCGTCAGCTTTTTGGCTTTGGCTTTAATTGCCTGATCGTTAAGGAAAATGCCAACCAGCGCACGGGCTTCATCAGAACGAGCCAGCGGCACGAATGCCGCGGTTTCCAGCTTCAGCGCATCATCGCGATGCATTGTCGCCGCGGCTGCGATTGTATTTACCGCCTTGAGCGGTGCCGGATAATGTTTTCCAGCCGTTTGCAGCACCACGCCTTTGGCGATAGTGAAACACATCGCGGCTTCTGTTTTGCTCAGTTTTAGCGGTTCAAGCTTTGGCTGGCGACGTTCGCGCCACGCCTGCTTACCGGCAATTGCCTCACGCAAAATGGCGATGGCCGCATTATGCAATTTATCGGCTGATACGACCGCATCGATAAGACCTACGGCCAGCGCTTTTTGCGCATCCAAATCTTTACCCGCCGCGATGATTTCCAATGCGCTATCGGCACCCAACAGACGCGGCAGGCGAACAGAGCCGCCAAAACCGGGCATAATGCCAAGTTTGGTTTCAGGCAGGCCAATGCGGGCATCCGGCGTGGCAATGCGGAAATCCGTAGCAAGCACGCATTCGCAGCCGCCGCCCAGTGCGTAGCCCTGAATGGCGGAAAGCGTGGGGACCGGTAAATCCTCAAGCCGGTTAAAAATACTGTTTGCAAAGCCCAGCCAGTGCGTCAGTTTTTCGGCAGGGGCCGTGAACAGTGACAAAAACTCTGTGATATCAGCACCGACAATAAATGCAGGTTTGCGGGAGCTCAGCAGCAGCGCTTTCAGCGATGGTTGCTGCTCCAGCACTGCAATCGCCTCACCGAGACTGGCGACGGTTCGGGTATCCAGCTTGTTGACCGAGCCGGGCGCGTCGAAAACGAGTTCCGCAATGCCATCGTCCAGCCAGTTCAAGGTCAGGGTCTCGCCTTGGTAGAGCATAATCATCTCCTGAAGCCATGCTAAGGGAATCTGGTCATACCAGATGATCGAGAGTGTGGAATTTATGTTAATTATTTGCAAACCAGACTTTGCTTATTTGCAGGCAAGATCACAGGCGTCGCAAAACCGCAGGCCGTGATAAGATGCGCTCACTTTGGTGATAACGTGGAGGCAGAATTATGGAATCGTTGGGCGCCCTTTATCAGGACCATATCAAGACATTACAGGCGCGGACACAACAGGTACTGGCACGCTTTGAACTGGATGCGATGCTGATCCACTCCGGGGAACTCTTGACGGTTTTCCTGGACGACCATGACTATCCGTTTAAGGTTAACCCGCAGTTTAAAGCTTGGGTGCCGGTGACCAGCGTGCCGAACTGCTGGCTGTGGGTGGATGGCGTCAACAAGCCTAAACTCTGGTTTTATTCACCTGTCGATTACTGGCATAACGTAGAACCGCTGCCGCAAAGTTTCTGGACGGATGAGATCGAGATTGTGGCGTTGAAAAACGCCGCCGAGATTGGACACCTGCTTCCTGCTCAACGGCAGAATGTTGCTTATATCGGACCCACGCCTGAACGTGCCTTGCAGCTTGGCATCAAAGCCGACCAGATCAACCCGAAAGGGGCCATTGATTTCCTGCATTATCATCGCTCATATAAGACGGATTACGAACTGTACTGCATGCGTGAAGCGCAAAAAACGGCGGTGATCGGTCATCGGGCGGCGAAAGAAGCCTTCCTTTCTGGCATGAGCGAATTTGATATCAACGTTGCGTATCTCAGCGCGACCGGACACCGCGATATTGATGTGCCTTACGGCAATATCATTGCCCTGAACGAGCATGCTGCTGTCCTGCACTACACTAAACTCGACCATTTGCCTCCTGAACAGTCACGCAGCTTCCTGATTGATGCGGGTACCGAATATAACGGTTACGCGGCAGACTTAACGCGAACGTATGCGGCGCATGGCGACAGTGAGTATGCTCAGCTCATTCGCGATATGAATGACGAGGAGCTGGCGCTGATAGCTACGCTGAAGGCGGGCGTACGTTACACCGAATATCATCAGCAAATGCATCAGCGTATTGCGAAGCTGCTGCTAAAACATCAACTGGTGAAAGGCCTCAGTGAAGAGGCCATGGTCGCGGAGAATCTGACCGGGCCGTTTATGCCGCATGGCGTGGGCCATCCTCTGGGATTACAGGTACATGATGTCGCTGGCTTTATGCAGGACGACAGCGGTACACATCTGGCTGCGCCACAGCAATATCCTTACCTGCGCTGCACGCGGATCCTGGAACCTCGTATGGTGGTGACTATCGAGCCGGGCATCTACTTTATTGAATCCCTGCTTGCACCATGGCGCGAAGGGAAGTTCAGCCCGCATTTCGACTGGGCACGAATTGATGCGTTGAAGCCTTACGGCGGGATTCGTATTGAAGACAACGTGATCATCCGTGAGCAGGGCGTGGAAAATATGACCCGGGATCTGAAGCTGGACTAATGGACGCTTACGACATCCCCGCCGGGCTTTTCAGCTTCAGCGAGGAAATTAAAAAAAGCCGCTTTATTACGCTGTTAGCGCATACTGATGGCGTTGAGGCGGCACGCGCTTTCGTTCAGCAGATCAAAAGTGAGCATCCTTCTGCCCGGCATCATTGCTGGGCTTGGGTGGCAGGCGCACCTGCGGATTCGCAACAGCTTGGATTTTCGGATGACGGCGAACCTTCCGGGACCGCAGGGAAACCGATGCTTGCTCAGCTAATGGGAAACAACATCGGCGAAATTACAGCCGTAGTCGTACGCTATTATGGCGGCATTCAGCTGGGGACCGGTGGGCTGGTTAAAGCCTATGGCGGTGGCGTGCAGCAGGCATTGAAAGGCTTGCCTCGCCAGCAGAAGGTGCCAATGCTGACGTTTACGCTCTCCGTGGACTATGCGCAGCTGGCTGAAATAGAAAGAATGGTTGCGCGTTTTCAGGGAGTTATGTTGAACAGCGAGTTCTTACAGTGCGTTTCGCTGACGCTGGCCTTACCGCATGCCCAGGTTGCTGGCTTTACGCAAAATCTTACGGATTTCAGCAGAGGGACGCTGCATCTGACCCCAGTCAGGTAGCTACTGATTAAACAGCGTTAATCCAGGCGTGACTCGCCGCAGGCAACATTTATCCCGTCGGGGAGAACGCATCAGGATCCCCGTCAAACATACATACTGTCAGGAAAGGAACGGCTGCATGCATTTTCGTGCCATTACCCGCATTGTGGGTTTACTGGTCATTTTGTTCTCGGGAACGATGATTGTTCCGGGGCTGGTGGCGTTGATCTACCGTGACGGCGCCGGGCGTGCCTTTACCCAGACCTTCTTTATGGCGCTGCTGATTGGCTCATTGCTGTGGTGGCCTAACCGCAAACAAAAAAGCGAGCTGAAACCCCGGGAAGGCTTTCTGATTGTCGTACTGTTCTGGACCGTTCTGGGCAGCGTAGGGGCCATGCCGTTTATCTTTGCTGAACATCCCAATCTTTCGGTGACAGACGCGTTTTTTGAATCTTTCTCCGGCCTGACGACCACGGGCGCCACGACGCTGGTGGGGCTGGACTCTTTACCAAAAGCCATTCTTTTCTACCGGCAAATGCTGCAATGGTTGGGCGGGATGGGGATCATCGTGCTGGCGGTGGCTATCCTGCCGATTCTGGGCGTTGGGGGTATGCAGCTTTATCGTGCGGAAATGCCGGGTCCATTAAAAGACAATAAGATGCGGCCACGTATCGCCGAAACGGCGAAAACCTTATGGCTCATCTACGTGCTGCTGACGGTCATATGCGCCATATCGCTCTGGCTGGCGGGTATGCCACTGTTCGATGCCATTGGTCATAGCTTTTCTACTATCGCTATTGGCGGATTCTCTACGCACGATGCCAGCATCGGCTTTTTCCATAGCTCGACAATCAATACTATTATTGCTGTCTTCCTGCTGATCTCCGGTTGTAACTATGGTCTGCATTTCACGCTGCTAAGCGGCCGTAATTTACGCGTTTACTGGCGCGATCCGGAATTCAGGATGTTTATCGGCGTACAGCTTACGCTGGTCGTCATCTGTACGCTGGTACTTTGGTTTCACAACGTTTATCAAAGTGGGATGCAGACACTTAACCAGGCGTTCTTCCAGGTAGTATCAATGGCGACCACCGCAGGTTTTACCACGGACAGCATTGCGCGTTGGCCACTCTTCCTGCCGGTACTGCTCCTTTGTTCGGCTTTTATTGGGGGTTGTGCAGGGTCGACCGGTGGCGGACTGAAGGTAATCCGTATCTTGCTGCTGTTCAAACAGGGCTCGCGCGAATTGAAGCGCCTGGTGCATCCTAATGCCGTCTATACCATAAAGCTGGGGCAGCGAGCGTTACCGGAACGTATCCTCGAAGCCGTATGGGGATTCTTCTCCGCTTATGCGTTGGTATTCCTGCTAAGCATGCTGGCAATCATTGCAACGGGCGTGGATGACTTTTCTGCCTTTGCCGCAGTGGCGGCGACATTAAATAATCTGGGCCCAGGGCTGGGCGTAGTAGCGGACAACTTCACTACTATGAATGATACGGCGAAATGGATTTTGATCCTGACCATGTTGTTTGGTCGCCTTGAGGTCTTTACGCTGTTAGTCCTGTTTACGCCAACTTTTTGGCGCGAATAACTTAGGTTGAATGTTATATGAAAGCGTTAATCCTTTATTCCAGCCGCGATGGGCAAACTCGCGAAATCGCCTCTTATATAGCGAACAAGCTGAAAGAGCAGCAGGAGTGCGATGTAATGAACATCCTGCATGCTGATGCTGTTGACTGGACTAAGTACGATCGCGTGTTGATAGGCGCCTCAATTCGCTATGGTCACTTCCATCCAAAGGTGGAGAAATTTGTAAAACAGCATCTTAATGAACTCAGTAAGCGACCTTCGGGATTCTTCTCGGTTAACCTTACTGCCCGAAAACCAGAAAAACGCACGCCGCAGACCAATGCCTATACACGTAAGTTCCTGCTGGCTTCGCCATGGCAGCCAGAATGCTGCGCTGTCTTTGCCGGAGCGCTGCGTTATCCACGTTACGGCTTCTTCGATCGCATTATGATTCAGCTTATTATGCGTATGACCGGCGGCGAGACCGATGCCAGTAAAGAAGTTGAGTATACGGATTGGGAACAGGTGGGTCGTTTTACCCATGAATTTGCTGCATTATCAGGCAAAGTGTAGGCAAAAGAGCCGCTTTGTTGAAAAAAGAGGCTGTCAGTCATTTATTTGTAATAAACACTTGTCAGCCGGCGAGAACTCCCTATAATGCGCAACCACTGAGAGGGCACAACGGCTTACAGCCCGCCGGTTCAGGAGGTTCAGGAAGCTGAATCGCCGGAGAAAAACTTCCCAAAAAGAAGTTGACTCTGAAGGAGGAAAGCGTAATATACGCCACCTCGCGACAGGAAGCGAAAGCACTGCTCGCAACGCTCTTTAACAATTTATCAGACAATCTGTGTGGGCACTCGCAGGATTGATATCAGACACCTTCGGGTGTCAAAAAATATCAAGTCTTAAGAGTGAACACATAATGAAAATTCATTATGACGTTTTACACTTGAGCATCGCTGCACTTGTTGCAGCAAATCGAACTTTTAATTGAAGAGTTTGATCATGGCTCAGATTGAACGCTGGCGGCAGGCCTAACACATGCAAGTCGAACGGTAGCACAGAGAGCTTGCTCTTGGGTGACGAGTGGCGGACGGGTGAGTAATGTCTGGGGATCTGCCTGACAGAGGGGGATAACTACTGGAAACGGTAGCTAATACCGCATAACCTCGCAAGAGCAAAGAGGGGGACCTTCGGGCCTCTCGCTGTCAGATGAACCCAGATGGGATTAGCTAGTAGGTGGGGTAATGGCTCACCTAGGCGACGATCCCTAGCTGGTCTGAGAGGATGACCAGCCACACTGGAACTGAGACACGGTCCAGACTCCTACGGGAGGCAGCAGTGGGGAATATTGCACAATGGGCGCAAGCCTGATGCAGCCATGCCGCGTGTATGAAGAAGGCCTTCGGGTTGTAAAGTACTTTCAGCGGGGAGGAAGGTGTTGAGGTTAATAACCTCAGCAATTGACGTTACCCGCAGAAGAAGCACCGGCTAACTCCGTGCCAGCAGCCGCGGTAATACGGAGGGTGCAAGCGTTAATCGGAATTACTGGGCGTAAAGCGCACGCAGGCGGTCTGTCAAGTCAGATGTGAAATCCCCGGGCTTAACCTGGGAACTGCATTTGAAACTGGCAGGCTAGAGTCTTGTAGAGGGGGGTAGAATTCCAGGTGTAGCGGTGAAATGCGTAGAGATCTGGAGGAATACCGGTGGCGAAGGCGGCCCCCTGGACAAAGACTGACGCTCAGGTGCGAAAGCGTGGGGAGCAAACAGGATTAGATACCCTGGTAGTCCACGCCGTAAACGATGTCGACTTGGAGGTTGTTCCCTTGAGGAGTGGCTTCCGGAGCTAACGCGTTAAGTCGACCGCCTGGGGAGTACGGCCGCAAGGTTAAAACTCAAATGAATTGACGGGGGCCCGCACAAGCGGTGGAGCATGTGGTTTAATTCGATGCAACGCGAAGAACCTTACCTACTCTTGACATCCACGGAATTTGGCAGAGATGCCTTAGTGCCTTCGGGAACCGTGAGACAGGTGCTGCATGGCTGTCGTCAGCTCGTGTTGTGAAATGTTGGGTTAAGTCCCGCAACGAGCGCAACCCTTATCCTTTGTTGCCAGCACGTAATGGTGGGAACTCAAAGGAGACTGCCGGTGATAAACCGGAGGAAGGTGGGGATGACGTCAAGTCATCATGGCCCTTACGAGTAGGGCTACACACGTGCTACAATGGCGCATACAAAGAGAAGCGACCTCGCGAGAGCAAGCGGACCTCATAAAGTGCGTCGTAGTCCGGATCGGAGTCTGCAACTCGACTCCGTGAAGTCGGAATCGCTAGTAATCGTGGATCAGAATGCCACGGTGAATACGTTCCCGGGCCTTGTACACACCGCCCGTCACACCATGGGAGTGGGTTGCAAAAGAAGTAGGTAGCTTAACCTTCGGGAGGGCGCTTACCACTTTGTGATTCATGACTGGGGTGAAGTCGTAACAAGGTAACCGTAGGGGAACCTGCGGTTGGATCACCTCCTTACCTGAAGATACCTTCCCGCGCAGTGCTCACACAGATTGTCTGATAGAAACGTTAGAGCAAGACGGCTGCGAAGTCGTGACACTATCCGTGTCCCCTTCGTCTAGCGGTTAGGACTCCGCCCTTTCACGGCGGCAACAGGGGTTCGAATCCCCTAGGGGACGCCACTTGCTTGGTGACAGGTGAAAGGTGTCTCCACAAAGTATCTCAAAACTGGCTTACGAGCTACGTTTGAGATATTTGCTCTTTAACAATCCGGAACAAGCTGAAAATTGAAACGACACGTCGTGTTTAACCTCCGTAATAAGGGTAAACAAAACGATGTGTTCGAGTCTCTCAAATGCTTACAACAGCAGTGTCTTTCGGGACGCTTGTGGGTTGTGAGGTTAAGTGACTAAGCGTACACGGTGGATGCCCTGGCAGTCAGAGGCGATGAAGGGCGTGCTAATCTGCGATAAGCGTCGGTAAGGTGATATGAACCGCAACAACCGACGATACCCGAATGGGGAAACCCGGTGCACTACGGTGCATCATCGCAACATGAATACATAGTGTTGCGAGGCGAACCTGGGGAACTGAAACATCTAAGTACCCAGAGGAAAAGAAATCAACCGAGATTCCCCCAGTAGCGGCGAGCGAACGGGGAACAGCCCAGAACCTGAATCAGTTTGTGCATTAGTGGAAGCGTCTGGAAAGTCGCAGGGTACAGGGTGATACTCCCGTACACAAAAATGCACTTACTGTGAGTTCGATGAGTAGGGCGGGACACGTGATATCCTGTCTGAATATGGGGGGACCATCCTCCAAGGCTAAATACTCCTGACTGACCGATAGTGAACCAGTACCGTGAGGGAAAGGCGAAAAGAACCCCGGCGAGGGGAGTGAAACAGAACCTGAAACCGTGTACGTACAAGCAGTGGGAGCCTTGATTTATCAGGGTGACTGCGTACCTTTTGTATAATGGGTCAGCGACTTATATTCTGTAGCAAGGTTAACCGTATAGGGGAGCCGCAGGGAAACCGAGTCTTAACTGGGCGTTAAGTTGCAGGGTATAGACCCGAAACCCGGTGATCTAGCCATGGGCAGGTTGAAGGTTGGGTAACACTAACTGGAGGACCGAACCGACTAATGTTGAAAAATTAGCGGATGACTTGTGGCTGGGGGTGAAAGGCCAATCAAACCGGGAGATAGCTGGTTCTCCCCGAAAGCTATTTAGGTAGCGCCTCGTGAATTCATCTTCGGGGGTAGAGCACTGTTTCGGCTAGGGGGCCATCCCGGCTTACCAACCCGATGCAAACTGCGAATACCGAAGAATGTTATCACGGGAGACACACGGCGGGTGCTAACGTCCGTCGTGAAGAGGGAAACAACCCAGACCGCCAGCTAAGGTCCCAAAGTCATGGTTAAGTGGGAAACGATGTGGGAAGGCACAGACAGCCAGGATGTTGGCTTAGAAGCAGCCATCATTTAAAGAAAGCGTAATAGCTCACTGGTCGAGTCGGCCTGCGCGGAAGATGTAACGGGGCTAAACCATGCACCGAAGCTGCGGCAGCGACGCTTATGCGTTGTTGGGTAGGGGAGCGTTCTGTAAGCCGTCGAAGGTGGACTGTGAGGTCTGCTGGAGGTATCAGAAGTGCGAATGCTGACATAAGTAACGATAAAGCGGGTGAAAAGCCCGCTCGCCGGAAGACCAAGGGTTCCTGTCCAACGTTAATCGGGGCAGGGTGAGTCGACCCCTAAGGCGAGGCCGAAAGGCGTAGTCGATGGGAAACAGGTTAATATTCCTGTACTCGGTGTTACTGCGAAGGGGGGACGGAGAAGGCTATGTTGGCCGGGCGACGGTTGTCCCGGTTTAAGCGTGTAGGCTTGAGTTCCAGGCAAATCCGGAACTCTTTAAGGCTGAGGCGTGATGACGAGGCACTACGGTGCTGAAGTAACAAATGCCCTGCTTCCAGGAAAAGCCTCTAAGCATCAGGTAACACAGAATCGTACCCCAAACCGACACAGGTGGTCAGGTAGAGAATACCAAGGCGCTTGAGAGAACTCGGGTGAAGGAACTAGGCAAAATGGTGCCGTAACTTCGGGAGAAGGCACGCTGGCGCGTAGGTGAAGGGACTTGCTCCCGGAGCTGAAGCCAGTCGAAGATACCAGCTGGCTGCAACTGTTTATTAAAAACACAGCACTGTGCAAACACGAAAGTGGACGTATACGGTGTGACGCCTGCCCGGTGCCGGAAGGTTAATTGATGGGGTTATCCGCAAGGAGAAGCTCTTGATCGAAGCCCCGGTAAACGGCGGCCGTAACTATAACGGTCCTAAGGTAGCGAAATTCCTTGTCGGGTAAGTTCCGACCTGCACGAATGGCGTAATGATGGCCAGGCTGTCTCCACCCGAGACTCAGTGAAATTGAACTCGCTGTGAAGATGCAGTGTACCCGCGGCAAGACGGAAAGACCCCGTGAACCTTTACTACAGCTTGACACTGAACATTGAGCCTTGATGTGTAGGATAGGTGGGAGGCTTTGAAGCGTGGACGCCAGTCTGCGTGGAGCCAACCTTGAAATACCACCCTTTAACGTTTGATGTTCTAACCTGGCGCCGTGATCCGGCGTGGGGACAGTGTCTGGTGGGTAGTTTGACTGGGGCGGTCTCCTCCCAAAGAGTAACGGAGGAGCACGAAGGTCAGCTAATCACGGTCGGACATCGTGAGGTTAGTGCAATGGCATAAGCTGGCTTGACTGCGAGAGTGACGGCTCGAGCAGGTGCGAAAGCAGGTCATAGTGATCCGGTGGTTCTGAATGGAAGGGCCATCGCTCAACGGATAAAAGGTACTCCGGGGATAACAGGCTGATACCGCCCAAGAGTTCATATCGACGGCGGTGTTTGGCACCTCGATGTCGGCTCATCACATCCTGGGGCTGAAGTAGGTCCCAAGGGTACGGCTGTTCGCCGTTTAAAGTGGTACGCGAGCTGGGTTTAGAACGTCGTGAGACAGTTCGGTCCCTATCTGCCGTGGGCGCTGGAGAATTGAGAGGGGTTGCTCCTAGTACGAGAGGACCGGAGTGAACGCACCACTGGTGTTCGGGTTGTCATGCCAATGGCACTGCCCGGTAGCTAAGTGCGGAAAAGATAAGCGCTGAAAGCATCTAAGCGCGAAACTTGCCTCGAGATGAGTTCTCCCTGTGGCTTTAAGCCACCTGAAGGGACGTTGAAGACTACGACGTTGATAGGCCGGGTGTGTAAGCGCAGCGATGCGTTGAGCTAACCGGTACTAATGACCCGTGAGGCTTAACCTTACAACGCCAGAAGCGTTCTGTAGCGTGGAGAGACGCAAAGATTTTCAGCTTGAACCGGATAAAGATTTATCTGTTCTGCGGACCCCGGTCCGTGGGATTTTGCTTTGTGGCAAGGCGGCAAGTGCCGTGAAGGAAGGAGCATACTGAAGTATGTGACTGACTTTACAAGCGCGGCCAACGCGGCCACGGAGCGAAAGACACAGGACAGAGCACAGAATTTGCCTGGCGGCTTTAGCGCGGTGGTCCCACCTGACCCCATGCCGAACTCAGAAGTGAAACGCCGTAGCGCCGATGGTAGTGTGGGGTCTCCCCATGCGAGAGTAGGGAACTGCCAGGCATCAAATTGCGATAACCCTGACCTCACGGTCAGGGTTTTTTGCGTTTGGGGCCAGAAAAGGTTAAGGCAGAAAAAATGCCCGCTTCCCGCAAATAAGTAGTCTTATGGTCGGCTGCGGCTCGTACTACCAGTACGTTCAGCGGCACCTGCCGGTCGGGCTGGCTGTCTGTTTCAACACGGTTTTTCACTACTGCGGGACAGCCAGCTGATTAAACCCGGTAATAAATCATTCAGCGATACAGCCCTGAATCGGGTAAACTACGGGCAGTTAAAATTGTAAAGGTCGCCTCATGTCCAGCCCGATCCATTCCCTGAAACCCTTCAACACCTTTAATCTTGATGCCACTGCTCACTGTATTGTCATCGCAGAAACGGCGGAGGAATTAAGGGCTGCCTGGCAGAAAAGTCAGCAACAGCAACAGCCTGTTTTACTCTTAGGTGAAGGTAGTAATATCCTGTTTTTAGAAGACTTTCAGGGAACGGTTATCGTCAATCGTCTCAAAGGCATTAGCGCTCAGGAAAGCGAAAATGCATGGCATCTGCATGTAGGGGCTGGCGAAAACTGGCATCAGTTGGTCCAGTACACTCTGGAACATCATTTTCCAGGATTAGAAAACCTGGCGATGATCCCGGGATGTGTGGGTTCGGCACCGATTCAGAACATTGGTGCTTATGGCGTTGAACTGAAGAACGTTTGCGAGTATGTCGACATCCTGCATCTGTCTTCAGGAGACACACAGCGGCTTTCAGCAGAGGAATGCCGGTTTGGCTATCGGGATAGCATCTTCAAACATCAATATCAGACTGGATACGCGATTGTTGCCGTCGGCTTACAGCTTAGAAAACAATGGCATCCGGTGGTCACTTATGGCGATTTGATTAAGTTATCACCTGAAAACGTCACGCCACGCCAGATTTACGATGCGGTTTGCCACATGCGCAGCAGTAAATTACCCAACCCCGCAGACGTCGGTAATGCCGGTAGTTTTTTCAAGAACCCGGTTGTATCTGCTGAACAGGCTCAATCTATTCTTGCTGAATATCCTGCCGCCCCCGTATATCCGCAAGCCGATGGCCGGGTCAAACTGGCGGCCGGATGGCTAATCGATCGCTGCGATCTCAAAGGACACAGCATAGGTGGCGCGGCGGTACATCGCCAGCAGGCCCTGGTTTTGATCAATAAAGATCGTGCAAACGGCAGTGATATTGTGGCGCTGGCGCATGAAGTGCGTCAGCGTGTAGGGAATAAATTTAACGTGTGGCTTGAACCCGAGGTGCGTTTTATCGGTGCACAGGGCGAAAAAGAGGCTGTCGGAGTTATCGCATGAAAGACAATACCGTTCCGCTAACCCTGATCGGCATCCTTGCTGATGGCGAATTTCATTCTGGTGAGCAGCTTGGCGAGCAGTTAGGAATGAGTCGTGCCGCCATCAATAAGCATATTCAAACTCTGAAGGACTGGGGTATTGACGTTTTTACCGTTACCGGCAAAGGTTACAGTCTGCCGTTACCCATCCAGCTGCTAAATGAACAAACCATTGCTTCTCATCTGGATCATGGCCGGCTCGCGGTGATCCCAGTGATCGACTCGACGAACCAGTATTTACTGGAAAGAATGAACGAACTCCAGTCTGGCGATGCCTGTGTCGCGGAATATCAGCAGGCGGGAAGAGGGCGTCGCGGCAGGCAGTGGTTTTCACCTTTTGGATCTAACCTTTATCTTTCCATGTACTGGCGTCTGGAGCAGGGGCCGCTTGCTGCAATGGGGCTGAGTCTGGTAATTGGCATCGTCACAGCAGAAGTTTTACAGGCGCTTGGGGCAAGCGATGTCAGGGTTAAATGGCCAAATGACCTTTATCTGAAAGATCGCAAACTTGCCGGTATCCTGGTTGAATTAACAGGTAAAACCGGCGATGCCGCACAGATTGTAATTGGAACCGGGATCAATCTGGCAATGAATTCGCCCGACACTACCGTGGTTAATCAGGGATGGATTAATTTGCAGGAAGCGGGAGTGACTATCGATCGCAATAAGCTTGCCGCAAGCCTGGTAAACAAGATGCGTGAATCTTTGCAGCTGTTTGAACGCGAAGGGCTGGCACCTTTTATCGATCGCTGGAGCGAGCTGGATAATTTTATTAATCGGCCGGTAAAACTGCTGATTGGCGAACGGGAAATTTTGGGTATTGCACGCGGTATCGATCAGCAAGGTGGATTGATTCTGGAACAGGATGGCGTTCGTAAATCCTGGGTCGGCGGCGAAATTTCGCTGCGTCCCCAGCACGCTTAATAAGAGGGGCCAGGCCCCTCAACGCTCTCAGAGTGATTCAAGAAAAGTCAGCAGGTCTTCATTCAGCTGTTGCTGATGCGTTACGGCAAAGCCATGCGGTGCACCTTCATAGACTTTGAGCTGTGAACCTTTAATAGAAGCCGCTGCCAGCTTACCTGTGGCTTCGAAAGGCACCACCTGGTCGGCATCTCCATGAATAACCAGCGTTGGCACTGTGACTTTAGCGATATCAGGTCGGAAATCCGTCTCTGAGAAAGCAGTAACGCAGTCCAGCGTCCCTTTCAGCGAAGCCAGCAGGGCAATATTCAGCGTCTGGGCCAGCACCCCATCGGAAACGGTCATTCCTTTATTCAGGCCATAGAATGGCGTAGCGAAATCGCTAATAAACTGGGCACGATCTTTCAGTAATCCCTCTTTGATCCCATCAAAGACTGATTTCTCCACGCCTTCCGGATGGTCATCGGTTTTAATGAAGAAAGGCGTTACCGCACCTAATAAAGCCAGCGCGCGGACACGATCGCTGCCATAACGGCCGATGTAACGGGCCACATCGCCGCCGCCCATTGAAAAGCCCACCAGCGTCACGTCATGCAAATCCAGATGCTGGATCAGATCGTTGATATCTGAAGCGAAGGTATCGTAGTTATAGCCTTCCCAGGGCTGATCCGAGCGGCCAAAGCCACGTCGGTCAAAAGCAATCACGCGGTAGCCGCGCTCAGCGAGAAAATTTAGCTGGCTGTCCCACATATCGGCGTCTAACGGCCAGCCGTGACTGAACAATACCGGTTTTCCTTTACCCCAATCTTTAAAATAAATTTGCGTGCCATCTTGTGTGTTAAATGTGCTCATGTTTATTTCCTTGGGTCGTGGTTGTTTTCGGTACAATAAACATAGCGCTCCTTTCTGCAGAATGATAAATCAGAATTCTTAACAAGTTGTTGAAAGATTCTCTATAAGCTATCCCACTGACAAAACAAAAATTTCTGAACAACTCGCCAAATTCTTTCCGCTATTCGCAAACTTTTCCTTCTCTTATTGTCACTTCCAGCAGCTCAACATTCACCGGCGCGCGAAGCGCCAGCCGGGTAAAGCCTGATGAATCACTCTCTGTCCGTACGATAAAAATACCTGCCTTAAGAAAGCCGTCGGAGAAATAACAAACTAAAAGCGCAGGTTGGGCCGGCAGGCCCGTGCTCCTTTCGCCAGCACCACTGGCGCTGTCAGAAAAGCGCGCCGCCAGACACTTTATGCCGCGTTATAGAGGGATTTCAGCCCTTCAAAAGATTGCAGATTATCTCGCCACCATTTCGCTGCATTGCCCGTCGCGTTTTCATTCCATGCCAGAAAAGCCTGATCGCGTCGGGCATCGCTATCCAGCCTGCGTTCAACCAGCTCACCGGTTTCCAGCCAGGGCGCCGCCAGATAACGCGGTAAAAAGCCGCAGCCCAGCCCGGCAAGATGCGCCTGCAATTTCGCATTAAAATCATGCACGCTTAACGTTTTTTGCTCATCCAGCACGCGTAAATCAGCGCCGACGCCGCGGTGGGAAGAGTCGTGAACCACTATTGCACGATACTGCCGAACCTGTTCGCGCAATAAGGGTTGAGGAAGCGAAGCCAGCGGATGATGCGGCGCGATAGCAAAGACATATTCCAGCCAGCCGATGGGAACCCAGCCGATCCCGCTGCGTGTTACCGGTTCCTGTATAGCGCCAAATACAATATCAGCATCACCATAGCTTAACGCTTCCCAGCAGCCTGCCAGCACATCCTGACGAAACAGCAGTTGCGTATGCTGATGCTGCTGGTAGAAGCGGTCAATGAGCGGCGTTAGCAGCGCAAAAGGCACCGCCGCGTCCACGCTGATAGTCAGCTTACTCTCCCAGCCACTTTCGACATATTGCGCCTGCTGCTCCAGTTCGCCCACCGCCCGTAATAATACCCGGCCTTTTTCCAGCATCAGACGGCCTGTCGGGGTAAAGGTTGCCCGATGCCCTGACCGGTCGAGCAGCTTGATATTCAGGTCGCTTTCCATCTTCTGCACCGTGTAGCTGAGTGCCGAAGCTGTTTTAAAAAGTCTGGCCGCAGCCGCAGCAAAGGTGCCGTGACGCTCCAGCGCATCCAGGATCAGCAGCGCTTCAAGGTTTAATCGCATTGTTTTCCCCAACCCAAAAATTGT
Source organism: Pantoea sp. CCBC3-3-1 (assembly GCF_007981265.1). Lineage (NCBI taxonomy): Bacteria > Pseudomonadati > Pseudomonadota > Gammaproteobacteria > Enterobacterales > Erwiniaceae > Pantoea > Pantoea sp. CCBC3-3-1. Next base: position 4,694,148 of record NZ_CP034363.1, on the reverse strand, counting down.
TGAACAACAACCCAAAATCTTTCCGTTATCAAGAACGGTTCTTATTTCGTATTGTTTCACCACACAACGCAACAATTAATTAACGTAAAGAGGAAATCATCATGTCTAAACTCGACCTGCTCGACCCACAGAATTCTGCTCTGATTTTCATTGACCACCAGCCTCAGATGTCCTTTGGCGTTGCCAACATCGATCGCCAGCAGCTTAAAAATAACACCGTGGCATTAGCCAAAGCGGGCAAGATTTTTGACGTGCCGGTGATTTATACCTCGGTGGAAACGGAAAGTTTTAGCGGCTATATCTGGCCGGAACTGCTGGCGGTACACCCTGACGTGCAGCCGATTGAGCGTACTTCAATGAACTCCTGGGAAGATGCGGCATTTGTTAAAGCGGTGGAGGCGACCGGCCGTAAAAAGCTAATTATCTCTGCGTTGTGGACAGAAGTGTGTCTGACTTTCCCGGCGCTGATGGCGCTGAAAGCGGGCTACGAAGTCTATGCGGTGACCGATACGTCAGGCGGCACCAGCGTAGATGCCCATGAGCGTTCAATCGACCGCATCGTGCAGGCAGGTGCAGTACCGGTAACCTGGCAGCAGGTGCTGCTGGAGTACCAGCGCGACTGGGCCCGTAAGGAAACCTACGATGCGGTAATGGATCTGGTTCGTGAACACAGCGGTGCATACGGCATGGGCGTAGATTATGCCTACACCATGGTGCACAAAGCACCAGCCCGCAAAGCTTGATCGCTCCCCCCGGTGAAGGCCGGGGGAAACCGGAAGGAGAATAATGTGGACTGGCCTCATCAACCCGAACATATCACTTTAGTGATAACCCACAGCGTGCAGGCGGGAAAGCAGGCTGACTACGAACGCTGGCTGGCGGTGATCATGCCGGAAGCGGCGCTGTTTAGCGGACATCTTGGCGTGAACGTGCTGCGCCCGGTACATGGCGAGCTGACTTATACCGTGCTAATCAGATTTAATAATGTCGATAATCTTTATCACTGGTTACAGTCAGATCAGCGTAAAGCACGCGTAGCAGAATTAGCCACGTTACTTAGCGGGAAAGAACATATCGAAATGCGGCCTGGTGCGGCATTCTGGTTTACGCCCCCCGCGCCCGGTCAACGTTCTCCGGCGCGCTGGAAACAGTTTCTGGTTACGCTGGCGGTTATTTTTCCTTCCACCAATCTGGTTCCCTGGTTCTGGAGCGAGCTGTTTCCCAATCTGAAAGGTACGCTGCCAGGACATTTTTTAAATGATGTCAGCGTCGTTGCGCTGGTGGTCTGGCTATGGATGCCTGCGATCACGCGTTTGCTAAAAAACTGGCTTAGCCCTCAGACCCCACCCGGAGAAGAAAAATGAATACAGCCTCATTGATTCTGACGAATGGCAATTTTCATACGGTTGATGGTGATAAACCGCTGGCAACGGCGGTGGCAATAAAAGACGGTAAATTCCTGGCTGTTGGCAGCGAAGCCGAGGTGATGCACTACGCCGGCGAGGCGACTCAGGTCGTCGATCTACAAGGCTCGACAGGAATTCCCGGCCTCAACGATTCTCACCTGCATCTGATCCGGGGTGGCCTGAATTACAATCTTGAACTGCGCTGGGAAGGCGTGCCTTCGCTGGCCGATGCATTAAGAATGCTGAAAGAGCAGGCGCTGCGTACGCCTAATCCGCAATGGGTACGCGTGGTTGGCGGCTGGACTGAATTTCAGTTCGCAGAAAAACGCATGCCGACGCTGGATGAAATCAATGAGGCCGCGCCGGATACGCCCGTATTCATTCTGCATCTCTACGATCGTGCATTGCTAAACCGGGCAGCATTAAGAGTGGTGGGTTATACGCGTGATACGCCAAATCCGCCAGGTGGCGAAATCCAGCGCGATAGCAACGGCAATCCAACCGGCATGCTGATTGCGCGACCAAATGCCATGCTGCTGTATGCCACGTTAGCAAAAGGGCCAAAGCTTCCGCTTGAGCAGCAGGTAAATTCAACGCGTCAGTTTATGCGCGAGCTGAACCGGCTCGGTCTGACCAGCGCTATTGATGCGGGCGGCGGTTTTCAGAACTACCCGGACGATTATGAGGTGATCGCCGAACTGCACGCTAAAAAGCAGCTCACGGTGCGTATCGCTTATAACCTCTTCACCCAGCGCCCCGGCCAGGAAGTGGAAGATTTTGAAAAATGGACCGATATGCTTAAACCTGGCCAGGGCACCGATTTCTATCGTCATAACGGCGCGGGTGAAATGCTGGTGTTTTCAGCGGCGGACTTTGAAGATTTTCTGGAGCCGCGTCCGGATCTGGCACCGGGAATGGAAGACGAACTGGAACGCGTGGTACGCCATTTGGTTGAGCATCGCTGGCCGTTCCGTCTGCATGCCACTTACAACGAATCGATCGGCCGCATGCTCGACGTCTTCGAGAAGGTCAACCGCGACATTCCTTTCAACGGTTTGCACTGGTTCTTCGATCACGCTGAGACCATCACCGAAGCCAATATTGAACGGGTGAAGCGGCTTGGCGGCGGTATTGCCGTGCAGCACCGGATGGCTTTTCAGGGCGAATACTTTGCCGATCGTTATGGCGCTGATGCCGTGAAGCAGACGCCCCCGGTGAGAAAAATGCTTAACGCTGAGCTGCCGGTAGGCCTGGGCACCGACGCAACCCGCGTAGCGAGCTATAACCCGTGGACCGCGCTTTACTGGCTGGTCTCCGGACGGACGGTCGGCGGCATGGCGATGTATGACGAGCACGCCAGGCTGGATCGTGAAACGGCGCTGATGCTGTGGACGCAGGGCAGCGCGTGGTTCTCCAGCGAACAGGGTAAAAAAGGGCAAATCAAAGCCGGACAGCTGGCGGATCTGGTCATTCTTTCAAAAGATTACTTCAGCGTAACGGAAGAAGAGATTAAAGGAATTGAATCGGTATTAACCGTAGTCGATGGCGAAATTGTTTACGCAGCGGGTGGGTTCAGTCCGCTTTCTCCGCCGCCAATACCGGTGTTACCGGAGTGGTCTCCGGTGGTTAACGTGCCGGGGCATTACCGCAGTGCACCGCCTGAGCGAGTCGGGGTGACGCAACAAGTGCATCAGTGCAGCGGGCCGTGTGGTGTGCATCAGCATTCGCATAACGTAGCGCGGCATTCGACCGTTCCCGTTTCCGACGACAATGCATTTTGGGGTGCGCTGGGCTGCTCCTGCTTCGCCTTCTAATCGGTATCCTTTAGCTATTACCGCTCAGGTTAAAGGCCGTGCTGCAAAGCGCGGCCTTTTTAATTTTAACCAACAGGAAATGGGCGCATAAAAGGCCAGGCTACGGTTTTGTTGGTGAATCAGGACTGAGGGGTTTGATCAATCTTTTCCCGAAAAAAGGATGAAATGTGAAGTTTGCCCTTCCATATGCAAAAAGGAATAATTATCGTTATCATGCGCATTCACTAACACAATGATACATAATCAGGGAAATGATTAATGGTTGACATAACTGGTTTCAAATTCAAACCTCTGGCGATAGTTATCGCCTGCTTTCTGAGTAGTCCGGCCTTGGCGGCTGAAACAGAACAGGATGACGAAGCACAAATGCTGGTCACTCGTACTGCCGAAGAACAGCTAAAGCAGCAGCCTGGCGTGTCGGTTATCACCGCTGAAGACATCGCTAAAAATCCGCCTGTTAATGACCTTTCCGATATCATCCGCAAAATGCCTGGCGTCAATCTCACCGGCAACAGCGCCACCGGGAGCCGGGGTAATAATCGCCAAATCGACATCCGTGGGATGGGGCCAGAAAACACGTTGATTTTAATTGATGGCGTGCCAACCACTTCACGTAATTCTGTGCGCTACAGCTGGCGGGGCGAACGCGATACGCGCGGTGATACTAACTGGGTGCCAGCAGAGATGGTCGAACGTATTGATATTCTGCGCGGCCCGGCGGCAGCGCGTTATGGCTCTGGCGCGGCGGGCGGTGTGATTAATATCATTACCAAACGCCCAACGAACGACTGGCACGGCTCGCTTTCTCTGTTCACTAACCAGCCGGAAAATGACCAGGAGGGTGCGACCAAACGCACCAATTTTAGCCTGAGCGGCCCGCTGGCAGGCGAGGCGTTAACCATGCGCCTGTACGGCAATTACAATAAAACCGATGCCGATGCCCTGGATATTAATACGGCGCAAAACGGCAGTTACGCAGCAGGCCGGGAAGGGGTACGCAATAAAGACATCAACGCGCAGTTCTCATGGAAGATGACGCCGACGCAGATTGTCGATTTGGATCTCGGCTACAGCCGACAGGGCAATATCTACGCGGGTGATACGCAACACAGCAACGGCAATATCAGCCCCAACGGCCTGGTCTCTTCACTTTATGGCCATGAAACCAACCGCATGTATCGCCAGACCTACGGCATTACCCATAACGGCATCTGGGACTGGGGCCAGTCGAAAGTCGGTTTTTACTATGAGAAAACCAACAATACCCGTCTGCATGAAGGAACGACGGGTCGTGTGGAAGGAATGATTAACAGCGAAGCTTATGACACCAGCCGCCTGAAAAATTACCGCACCAGCGGCGAAGTGACTATCCCGGTAGAAAAATGGCTGGATCAGACGCTGACGCTGGGCGCGGAATGGAATCGCGAAGCGTTGAACGATCCGGCGTCAATGCAGACTACCAGTACCAGCAATGTTACGGGCATCGGTATTTCAGACCACCGCAGTTCCAAAAACAGCGCAGAGCTGAGCGCGATCTATGTTGAAGATAACATTGAGCCTGTCGCCGGCACCAACCTGATCCCCGGTTTACGCTTTGATTATCACAGCAAGTTTGGCGGCAATTTCAGCCCAAGCCTCAATGCCTCTCAGGCGTTGGGAGATTATTTCAAGCTGAAAGCCGGTATCGCGCGCGTCTTTAAAGCACCGAACCTTTACCAGTCGAGTCAAGGCTATCTGCTGGCCACACGTGGCAACGGTTGCCCAAATACCATTGAAAAAAATAGCTGTTATTTGATGGGTAACGGCGACCTCGATCCGGAAATCAGCATTAACAAAGAGATCGGGCTGGAATTTAATCATAAAGGTTATGCTGCCGGTATCACCTATTTCCGCAACGATTATAAAAATAAAATCGTTTCCGGTACCGACATTCTTGGCTACGCCTCTAATGGCTACAATATCCTGCGTTGGGAAAATGGCGGCAAAGCGCTGGTGGAAGGGCTGGAAGGTAATCTGACCATCCCGATCGTTAAAGATACGCTGGACTGGCGTACTAATGCGACCTATATGATTACGTCAGAAAATAAAGACACCGGCAATCCGCTATCCATTATTCCTGAATATACCATCAATACGATGCTGGATTATCAGGTCACGGAAAAGCTCTCCACAAATCTTAACTGGACATTCTACGGCAGACAGAAACCGCGTCAGTATGCAGAAATCCGTAATGAGGTGGGTAGCCTTTCAAACAAAGCGGTGAGTGCTTACTCTATCGTTGGCATCGGTGCGAATTATGCTGTGGTGAAAAACGTACAGGTGAAAGCGGGCATCAGCAACCTGTTCGACAAGCGCATCTACCGTGAAAACGAAGGGGCTTCTACCTATAACGAAGCGGGCCGCGCTTATTATGCGGGTATGACCTTATCGTTTTGATTACTAAAGATGAAAGCCAGCTCAGGCTGGCTTTAAACGGCTGATAAACTCAAAGCATAAGGAACATGAGCCTGAAACAAAGCGTCCTGAGCGATGGACGGCACGGAACGCTCGCGTATGAACGCCGCTTTTTGTCTCTTTATGGAAGGCTCATGTTCCTCATGCCAGCACTATGTCAACAGCCTCACGCCCGCTTGACGGGTGATTAATCGCGTACGCAGCGGCTCTATTCATTTTTTATTTTGAATTTATCTTTTCCCTTCTTTACTCACCCTGCACAGATATAACTCTTCCTATACTCCCTTTAATACCTTGTAAAAGGGGCCATCGCTTCTTATGGATAAAAAAATAAAAGCAACCATTTAACGGGAGCGTCTGTGATGCAAAAAATAAAAAATTTTATTCACGCTTACCGCTGGATAATTATTTCAATCGGCTTGCTGGTTATTTTACTGATGCTTGCGGTGATTGCGGGGCGCCTGTTTACCGGTATGGCCGCTGAAAAGGTCTATCCGGTGCTGGCGCAGCCGGAAGAAACGGAAGCCCCTTCTACATTCACCACTTATCCTTCTTCCGCAGCCACCGAAGCCATTATTGGCGGTCAGGGAACAGGATTGAACTGCTCCATTCCAACAATGATGGAAAAAATTGCGTTCAAGCGCGAAAAAGACGGTTCGAATATTTCCCTGCGCTTTCGCCAGGCTTGTGTGATGCACGACCTTTGCTACCGACACGGCTATGCAACTTACGGCTATAGTCAGGCCGATTGCGACACGCAGCTGCAACGGTCAGCTTATCGTTTGTGTCGGCAGATCCACGGCCAAAGCAGTGATAAGCCACTTAATCCTCTTTCGATGTATACCGCTTGTGAGCATGAAGCCAAAGAAGTGTTGTTGGGTGTGACGTTGGGCGGGGCGGGTTCTTTTCACAGCCGCAGAAGCTCAACTTTTTTTGAATACGATCCTCAACCGTCAATGGCCGACAACTATGTTGTAGGGCGCGCGGTACCAGAAGGGATCGTTACCGATCCCGGCAACGATTTGGGGATCCGCTCGTTCTATTTTTGGCGCAACACGGTGAAGATGAGGGTGCTGTCAGCGAAGCCGGGAACAGCCAGCGCCAGTGCTGTGCCCTTTCCCAATGCGCTTGTCGCCACGCCTCCTGTATTAACCGGCGCAGCAGAAAGCAACGGCAGGCTCCCGTTGCCGCCACTGATTTCACTGGCCCGTAATTCATTCAGTGAAACCAGCGTTCACCTTATTCCTTTCGAGATAACCTCACAAAATAGCGCAGGTAAAACGAGATATACGCTGGCGCTGACGCCGTGCATGGCGACCGGCCGCTATGTCTGTGAACGGGATGCTGATGCCTCAGTGAACAAGTTTTCTATTATTGAAAACAAGCCATTTTTGCTTGCGCTAACGCATCGTGGCGTACTGAGTAGCAATAAAACTTCAGTAGAAATCGAGCAAAAGTCCTTCCTGAAAAACAACGCCGGGAGCGAAGACGCTATGCCGGATTATGCGCTTAATGGCCCGCTAACCGCGGTGCATAATCAGTACCGTTTTCTGCCGCATGATATGCTGCTCGAACGGGATTTTTCTAATAAAGTCACCCACGCCTGGACCTTTGCCCGTGGCGTGCAGGTATCTCCCGGCGGTAAACAATTCATCAGGGATAATAGTGGGAAAGATTACTCAATCCGGGTAGCCGTCGCGCGTCAGCCGTTGGGTAATAATCCTGCTAATGCTATTCAGCGGTTTTCGCTGAGTGCCAGGGAGACAGATGAACCTTTATCGCTAATACGACTGGGGAAAAAAGAGGGGACGGCACTGGTCGGCCTTGCCTGGTCGGCAGAGGATCTTAAGCGGGTAGAAGGTGGTCATCCCGCTGAAAATCCACCGTTAATTAAAATATGGCGGGTACCGTTAAACGGCAGCGCACCGGATCCGACGCCGCAAGCGTTAAGCGTGCCGGTTCCCCTGCCTAATGGCTATATTAGTGTGCCGCCGATCGTGGCCCGCCTCAGTACTCAGGATCCCGCGTTGATGGTATTAACGCGTGTAGGGCCAGATATCTGGCAGAGTGAAAAGGGTCAGGAAACTAACCTGGCGACCTCAAAAACGCTGGCGGTTGATTTCATTATTACCAGCTTAATTAGCCAGGTGGGTAAACCGATCTATTTTGCCAATAATTATCAGCTGCGTTGTGAGATTGGCCTGGACAAACAACTGCAATCGCCTGATGCCAGTTCGATTAAACAGCGTGCCTATCGCACAATTTATGGACGCTACAATCAGACGCTGGAGGCGAAAAACCCTGCGGATCAGATTAACCATATTAAATCGGATCTCGCTCAGCGCTGGCGAATGAGTCAGGTGATCGTTTCTGAAAGAAAGCTGGAGAAAGAGGGCGCGGTGATGGCGCTGAGTATGGTCTTTAATGGTTTTCCGGCGATGTCATTTCAACTGTTATTAAAATCTGATAATGGCCGGCTACGCTATATTCATTCTGATGCTGAACCGCGTTTTATTAATTTCTGCTACCTGAAAGCATTGCAGGGTAATTTGTAGTCGCTGTATACGGAAGTTAAAAGCCATCACTGCATAGCGCACGCCGATTTGTTGGATGCCCAACTTACGACGCTGGCTTTATGCCGTCATGGCTTGTGCAGGTTAAAACTTAACTTATTGCCTGCTACGGGCTACTTTTACTCCACGCCCCAGGCGACGTCCCGTTTCGGCCGTGCTTTACCACTCCAGATAAAGTTCTGAATGAAGTTAATCGCTTTTTGATGGCTGCTTTTCTCAGGAAAAGCTGAACCGGCGACGCCTCAGGTTCAGCACGGTAAATCAGAACAAAAATTTGCTTTAAAGGTATGACAGATACAAAAAAACTGGCCTGTAACAGCCAGTTTTTGATGAATCAGAAAGCCAGGAAAGGGCTCTCAGGATTAACGCATCGTGACAAACTCTTCCGCGCCAGTTGGGTGAATGGCGACGGTATTGTCGAAGTCTTTCTTGGTTGCGCCCATTTTCAACGCCACCGCAAAGCCCTGGAGCATTTCGTCCATGCCATAACCGATGCCGTGGATACCGACGATTTTCTCATCTTTGCCCACACAGACCAGCTTCATACGGCAAGGCTGACGATGTTGAGTCACGGCGGTATACATCGCGGTAAAGGATGACTTGTAAACTTTCACTTCGTCATCGCCATACTGCTCACGCGCCTGCGGTTCGCTCAGGCCAACGGTACCGATTGGCGGATGGCTGAATACCACGGTTGGCACATTGCTGTAGTCCAGATGCTCTTCCGGCTTGTTGTTAAACAGGCGCTCGGACAGGCGACGACCCGCAGCAACCGCAACCGGCGTCAGTTCAACGGCACCGGTATTATCGCCAACGGCATAAATCCCTTTCACGTTAGTGTTCTGATACTTATCGACGTTGATATAGCCTTTCTCGTTCAGCTCAACGCCGGTCACGTTCAGGTTCAGATTATCGGTTGCCGGTTCGCGACCAATCGCCCAGACCAGGCAATCTACCGTCTGCTCTTTGCCGTTTTCCAGCTGGAGCGTCAGGCTGCCGTCAGCGTTTTTGATAACCGCTTTTGGAATGGATTCAGTATGCAGCGTTGGGCCTTCAGCGTTCATCACCTCAACCAGCGTATCGACGATCAGCGGATCGAAGGTACGCAGCGGCGCATGCTTACGCACAAACAGGTGGGTTTCTGAACCCAGCGCATTCACCACGCCTGCGATTTCTACAGCGATATAACCTGCACCGACCACAGCGGTGCGCTTTGGCAGCGCATCCAGATCGAAGAAACCGTCAGAATCAATGCCATATTCCGCACCAGGGATCGATGGATGGGTCGGACGGCCGCCGGTGGCGATCAGAATATGATCCGCCGTAATTTTTTCGCCGTTCACTTCAACAGTGTGCGCATCAACAAAGCGGGCATAGCCTTTAATCACGTCGACTTTGTTTTTGCCCAGCACGTTATCGTAAGAGCTGTGGATACGGTCGATATAGGCGCTGCGGTTTTTTACCAGCGTGGACCAGTCAAAGCTGTTCACCGTGGTGTTAAAACCGTAATCCGGGCCGTACTGATGAATCGCTTCTGCGATTTGCGCAGCGTGCCACATCACTTTTTTCGGTACACAACCGACGTTCACGCAGGTGCCGCCCAGCTCTTTCGCTTCAATCAGCGCGCATTTTTGTCCGTACATCGCGGCACGGTTAATCGAAGCGATGCCGCCGCTGCCGCCGCCAATAGCCAGGTAGTCATAATGTTTGGTCATCGAAGTGTCCCATAAGCAAGTCAAGTAAACTGGCCATAGTGTAGCGTTACTCGGCTGATTGCCGCAAAGTTTGCATCTATGATTGTGATAGGGCGGCCTGCGTGAAAAGGGCCGTTACGCATCTTTTTTAACCGATTGACTTACAGATTTTGACCATTAACCGCAAAGAGAGACTCAATGGAACTGCTATTTTTAGGTACCGGCGGCGGTACGCCGAGCCGTTTGCGTAACGTCACCAGTATTGCGCTGAACCTGCAAGGTGTACATAACGGCTTCTGGCTGTTTGATTGCGGAGAAGGCACCCAGCACCAGATGCTGCGCTGTCCACTGAAAGTCAGCAAGCTGGAAAAAATCTTCATCACCCATTTGCATGGCGATCATATTTTTGGGCTGCCGGGTTTACTGACCAGCCGCTCAATGAATGGCATTACCGACGGCATCACGCTGTATGGCCCAAAAGGCATTAAAGCCTTTGTTGAAGCCACCCTGGGTTTAAGCGGTTCATGGCTGACGTTTCCGCTGGAGATTGTGGAAATCACCGCCGGAGAGGTGCTTAACGACGAGCATTTTCGCGTAACGGCTTATCCCCTGACGCATCCGGTCGAATGCTACGGCTACCGTATTGAAGAACACGACAAATCCGGCGCGCTGGATGCCGGGCGGTTACTGGCCGACGGTATCAAGCCGGGCAAGCTTTTCCAGCAGCTTAAACTGGGTAAAACGGTCACCATGGAAGACGGGCAGATCGTCGACGGCAGAAAATACCTTGGCCCGGCAATCAAAGGACTGACGCTGGCGATCTTTGGCGATACCAGCCCAACACCCGCTTCACGCGAGCTGGCAGCTAACGTTGATGTGATGGTGCATGAGGCGACGCTTGCGGCAGAGATGGAAGAAAAAGCCAACAGCCGCGGACACTCTTCGACGGTTCAGGCGGCAAAAGCCGCAAAAGAAGCGGGTGCGAAAAAGCTGATTGTGACGCATCTGAGTTCACGATATCTGCGTGAAGACACCGAATGGCTACTGGCGGAATGTCGGGCGATTTTTCCTGCAACCGAAATGGCGCATGATTTCTCAGTGTTTGAGGTTTAGCCCGCGGGGAAAACAACCGGGCAGCAAGGCTGGCTGCCCGGTATGTGAGAAGCGTCGGTTATTCCGGCACAATCCAGCTAACTTTAGTGTGGCCAGTACCGGCGGGAACCAGATGCTTGTGCAACCATGGCAGCACGTTATTCATCTGCTGCTCCAGTTTCCACGGTGGGTTAATCACCACCATGCCGGAAGCGGTCATACCGCGCTGATCGCTGTCCGGGCGAACCGCCAGCTCAATTTGCAGAATACGACGAATACCGGTCGCTTCCAGCTCGGAAAACATGCGTTTGATTTGCTGACGCATCACAACCGGATACCACAGCGCAAACACGCCGGTACCAAAACGCTTGTAGCCTTCCTGAATGCCTTTTACCACCGCCTGATAATCGCTTTTGATTTCATAAGGCGGATCGATCAGCACCAGGCCGCGACGGGACAGCGGCGGCAATTTGGATTTCAGTTGCAGATAGCCGTCTGCTTTCTCGGTGCGTGCGCGATCGTCTTTGGAAAACTCATTACGCAGCAGCGGATAGTCGCTTGGGTGCAGCTCGGTCATATTCAGCTTGTCGTAAGGACGCAGCAAATGACGGGCAATCAGCGGTGAACCTGGGTAGTAGCGCAGTTTGCCGTTAGGGTTCAGCTGCTTAACGCAGGCAATGTAGCTTTTCAGCTCTTCCGGCAAGTCGTCCTGCTGCCAGATACGCGCGATCCCTTCCAGATACTCCCCGGTGCGTTCGGCATGCTCACCGCTCAGCTGATAGCGACCTGCGCCAGCATGGGTATCAAGGTAAAGGTAAGGCTTATCTTTCTCGTTAAGCGAGTCGATAATCAGGCTCTGAACGGTATGTTTGAGAACGTCGGCGTGGTTGCCGGCGTGAAAACTGTGGCGATAACTCAGCATGTCGTGGGATCTTTCCGGTATTAAAGCGATTGTGCCGCCAGCGCGGCACAGGTTGTGTTCAGTATAACTGTCCGGGAGGGAAAATGCTCTGTTATCCTGGCGGGTGTTGCCACAAGGGATAAGTGAAGAACAGCAGATGCAGCATATTGAAAGCAAAATGCACCAGCGTGGAAACCCAAACCCGTCCGCTCCACAGCCAGGCCAGGCCGTAAATGAGCCCGGCAACGGTGGCAAAACAGATCAGCATGACGCCGCCCGCTGCATGGGCCAGCCCAAACAGGACAGATGCGGCAAGCAAGCCCCAGCCGTTTCCGACCCGCTGGCTCAGTCGTTGCTGTAACCAGCCGCGGAACAGCGCCTCTTCAGCAAACGAGACGAAGAACAGATTGGCCAGCATAAAAGAACCCAGCCATTCCGGATAATGTAATTCGACGCGCAGCCCGCCAGCCAGCGTGGCAATCAGTAACAAAAGCGGTAGCGAAAGCAGCAGAATCAGCCACCAAAGCCGGTTTCGTGGCGGCGTTGCCGGACGTTTTAAAAGCCCGGGCAGGCAGCCCAGCAGCAGAAAAGGAACCAGCGCTTTATCGAGATTGTAATTGAAAGTAAAAGGCGCACTTTCCGGCCCGGCTTGCGCACCGGCAACCACGATAAGGTTAGTAAAGCCCGGCACCAGATGCAGCATCAGTGCGCCAGCGCTAAGAACCAGTAACCCTTCGCCAACCTTTGCGAGAACATCCGATTCCTTACGTCGAAAACAGAAGAAAGCCACGACAGCCATCACTACCAGCACCAGCAGCGCGACAGGCTGTAAGGTATGGTTAAGGACGGCAACTATCAGCGAAACTACCAGCAAACCCAGTGAAATCCGCAAACGAAAAGGCAGAAAGAACAGCGATGCGGCCAGCAGATACCACATAAATACACTCCCTGTTATCAGCAAATCAGGACGACATTGCGCCGGAGAAAAATTATGCTCTCGCACCGGAATGCAGGCAAATCTCTTTTCCCACCAGCGAACTGCTGCGGCTGCACCATTGATTTTCGCTACACTTAACCTCATGTTAGCTTAATCGCGTGCCTGAACACGCCCATACATGATTTAAAAGGACTGCGCTATGACCAATCCGCTACTCACTTCTTTTACGCTTCCGCCTTTCTCCGCCATTCAACCCGAGCACGTGGTGCCAGCCGTAACCAAAGCGCTGGAAGATTGCCGTGCCGCAGTGGAAAAAGCAGTGGCTCAGGGCGCGCCTTACACCTGGGATAATCTGGTTCAGCCACTGAGTGAAGTAGATGACCGCTTAGGCCGTCTTTTCTCGCCGGTCAGCCACCTGAACTCGGTAAAAAACAGCCCGGAGCTGCGCCAGGCCTATGAGCAAACGCTGCCGCTGCTGTCGGAATACAGCACCTGGGTAGGCCAGCACGAAGGTCTGTATCAGGCATACCGTAATCTGAAAGAAAACAGCTATGAAGGACTGAGCGCACCGCAGAAAAAAGCGGTTGATAACGCGCTGCGTGACTTCGAGCTTTCCGGTATCGGCCTGTCGAAAGAAAAACAGAAGCGCTACGGTGAAATCGCCTCACGTCTGTCCGAACTGGGTTCGACCTATAGCAACAACGTGCTGGATGCCACCATGGGCTGGAGCAAGCTCATCACTGATGAAAGCGGGTTGTCCGGCATGCCGGAAAGCGCGCTGGCGGCGGCAAAAGCTCAGGCAGAAGCGAAAGAACAGGATGGCTGGCTGCTGACGCTGGATATCCCCAGCTATCTGCCGGTGATGACCTACTGCGACAACCAGGCGCTGCGTGAAGAGATGTATCGTGCCTATTCGACTCGTGCTTCCGATCAGGGGCCGAACGCCGGCAAGTGGGATAACAGCGAAATCATGGCCGAAGAGCTGGCGCTGCGCCACGAGCTGGCCCAGCTGCTGGGCTTCTCCTCCTACGCAGACAAATCGCTGGCGACCAAAATGGCCGAAAATCCGGCTCAGGTCACCGACTTCCTGACCGACCTGGCTAAACGCGCTCGCCCACAGGCCGAAAAAGAGCTGGAGCAGCTGCGCGCCTTCGCGAAAAAAGAGCATGGCATTGACGAACTGAACCCGTGGGATCTGACTTACTACGGCGAAAAGCAAAAGCAGCATCTGTATGCGATTAGCGACGAGCAGCTGCGTCCTTACTTCCCGGAAGAGCGTGCGGTTAACGGCCTGTTCGAAGTCGTGAAGCGTATTTACGGCATCACGGCTAAAGAACGCAAAGACGTTGATGTCTATCATCCTGACGTGCGTTTCTTCGATCTGTTTGATGAAAGCGGCGAGCTGCGCGGCAGCTTCTATCTGGATCTCTACGCGCGTGAAAACAAACGCGGCGGAGCATGGATGGACGATTGCGTCGGCCAAATGCGCCTCGCGGATGGCTCATTGCAGAAGCCGGTCGCCTATCTGACCTGTAACTTTAACCGCCCGGTTAGCGGCAAGCCTGCGCTGTTTACGCATGACGAAGTCACCACGCTGTTCCATGAATTCGGCCACGGTCTGCACCACATGCTGACCCGAATCGAAACGCCGGGCGTCGCTGGTATTAGCGGTGTGCCGTGGGATGCCGTCGAGCTGCCGAGCCAGTTTATGGAAAACTGGTGCTGGGAGCCGGAAGCGCTGGCGTTTATCTCCGGTCACTATGAAACCGGCGAGCCGCTGCCTCGGGAACTGCTGGATAAAATGTTGGCAGCGAAGAACTACCAGGCCGCGCTGTTTATTCTGCGTCAGCTGGAGTTCGGCCTGTTTGATTTCCGCCTGCATGCCGAGTTCGATCCGGCGAAAGGCGCGCAGATCCTTGAGATGCTGAAAGAGATTAAACAGCTGGTAGCCGTGGTGCCAAGCCCATCCTGGGGCCGCTTCCCGCATGCCTTCAGCCATATCTTTGCGGGCGGCTATGCTGCCGGTTACTACAGCTATCTGTGGGCGGATGTGCTGGCGGCGGATGCTTACTCACGTTTTGAAGAAGAAGGCATTTTCAATCGTGAAACGGGCCAGTCTTTCCTGGATAACATCCTGACGCGCGGCGGTTCTGAAGAGCCAATGGAACTGTTCAAACGCTTCCGTGGTCGTGAGCCTCAGCTGGATGCAATGCTGGCGCACTATGGGATTCAGGAACAGGCGTGAAAATCTGTTTAATTGACGAAGCGGGCGCCGGAGACGGCGCCTTATCTGTTTCGGCCGAACGCTGGCAGCTTGAACATGATGAACAGGCGCTGATGGCGCTGGTAATGACCGCCACGCATCTTGAACTGCGCAAGCGGGACGAGCCTAAGCTTGGCGGTATTTATGTTGATTTTGTGGAGGGCGCGATGGCGCATCGTCGCCGTTTTGGCGGCGGACGTGGCGAGGCGGTAGCCAAAGCCGTTGGCATCAAAGGCAGCTACCTTCCTGATGTGATTGATGCCACGGCGGGCCTGGGGCGAGACGCTTTTGTGCTGGCCTCGCTGGGCTGTCGCGTGCGGATGCTGGAACGTCATCCGGTCGTTGCGGCGCTGTTGGACGATGGCTTGCAGCGAGGCTATCAGAGTGCGGAAATCGGCGACTGGCTGCGTGAAAGACTCACGCTGCTGCATGCGTCCAGCTTAGAGGCGCTAACGGAAATCAGTGAGAAGCCAGACGTGGTGTATCTTGATCCGATGTATCCTCACAAACAGAAAAGCGCGCTGGTGAAGAAAGAGATGCGGGTATTCCAGACGCTGGTGGGAGCAGATAACGACGCTGACGGACTGCTGGCACCGGCAAGACGGCTGGCGAAGAAACGTATCGTGGTTAAACGACCCGATTATGCACCGCCGCTGGCTGGCGTGGCGACGCAATCGGCCGTAGTGACTAAAAGCCACCGCTTTGATATTTATCCACCGTTAGCGGGCGAATAAGTCAGTGCTTTAAGCCCGTGGTGCAGGCCTGGGGAACCCTGGCCGCCCATAAAGACGCAAAAGCGGCGTTTCTGCCAGATCGGGTTGCGTCCGCCTTCAATACAAAATACCGCCAGCCTGTAAGGGCGATAGCGGTATTTTTTTGCCTGTTAAGCTTTTACTCGTCTTCTTCATCATGCAGCGGCACGATCAGCATGTCGATATGCACGGTATTGATCAGCTGGCGTGCAGAAGACATCAGCTTGCTCCAGAAATCCTGGTGATGGCCGCACACCACTAAATCCACATCATATTTCTTAATTGCATCGACCAGAACCTGGCCTAAATCACCGCTGCCGCTGAGGGTTTCGGAGATTGGATAGCCTGCGCTGCCAGACAAGTCGGTAAGCGCCGTATGCGTTTCTTCAGAGATACGTTTTTGCATGTCGCCGAGGTTAACGTCAATCAGGCCGGTATAGAGGTCGGAGTAATTAACATCGACGTGGATCAGAGAAACTTTGGCGTCATAGGGACGGGCCATGGAAACGGCTTTAGCGACCAGCAGCTTACTTTCTGGCGAAAGATCCACGGCAATCAGAATGTGTTTGTAAGACATAATGTTACTCCTTCCATTCAGTGCGACTGCGTCTTTGCAGACAAGGTTGTCTTTTTTGCATCATAACACATTGAAATAAGATGTAATGTTGAATGAGATGCGGGTTAACGAAGCGCTGGATGTCGCTTTCTTCTGCCTGATATTATAGACCCAATTGTTAACAAGTAACGCGTTGGGCGCTCCCTTTGCGAGCGGGATCAACCTCACGCGGCCTTTCTTTTTGCTGCTTGCTGAAAACATCGCTGGTAAAAATTTCAGCTCATCTCCTAAACTAAACAGTGACGATAAGCCATGCGCTACTGACCGTCGCTCTGTAGTTACAACAACAATTCCGTTTGGTTCATTGATGTGGCAGGCATGACTTCAAAAAGCTGTGTCCGGCGTTTTCCGCGGGAACGGCTTTTTTGATCGTTTGCCGGGAGGGGATCATGATTAGCACCATTGCACTCTTTTGGGCTCTTTGCGTTGTTTGTGTAGTGAACATGGCGCGCTATTTTTCCTCTTTGCGTGCATTACTGGTGGTACTTCGTGGGTGCGATCCTTTGTTGTACCAGTATGTTGACGGAGCGGGTTTTTTCACGTCACACGGCCAGCCGGGCAAACAGGTTCGCCTGGTGCGTTATATCTGGTCGCAACGCTATCGCGATCACCATGATGATGAATTTATTCGTCGCTGTGAGCGGGTGCGCGGCCAGTTCATTCTGACCAGTGCGCTGTGCGGCCTGGTGTTGATCAGCCTGGTGGGATTAATTATCTGGCACTAAGGGAGGCGCGGGTGAAGATGAAAACAAAAAGGGCGGGAACAAGTCCCGCCCTTTTACTTTCCGCTTAATCAGGAAATGATCTGCAGCGCAATCCAGTACAGCACGCCCGACAAGACTATCGAGACCGGCAGGGTAAACACCCAGGCCAGCAGGATATTTTTGATCGTGCGGCTCTGTACGCCGCCGCCATCAACCAGCATGGTGCCAGCGACGGAGGACGAAAGCACGTGAGTGGTCGATACCGGCATCCCGGTATAGCTTGCCACGCCAATCGAAACCGCCGCGGTCATCTGTGCGGACATACCCTGCGCGTAGGTCATGCCTTTCTTACCGATTTTTTCACCGATAGTCGTGGCAACACGACGCCAGCCAACCATGGTTCCCAGCGATAGCGCGAGCGCTACAGCGACGATGATCCACACCGGCGCATACTCAACGGTATTCAACAAATCGCCTTTCAGCTTGCTGAGGAAGCGTTTGTCGTCGCTGGTGGTATCCGGCAGTTTAGTGACTTTATCGGCCGTATCAGAGATACACATCAGCAGACGGCGCAGATGGCTACGCTGTTCAACGCTCAGCGCATCGTAGCTTTGCAGGTTATTCAACAGGCCCTGGGCGTGCTGAATAGCGGGCAGAGCACGGGCAGCATCACAGTGGAACTGCTGCGGACCGCCCGGACTTTCTTCCGGAGTCGGTACGGCAGGCGGTGCCATCTGAATGATATGCGTCAGAGAATCGGCATGCTGCTGATAATACTGATCCAGATGATTAACCGCATCACGGGTACGCGTAATGTCATAACCTGACGAATTCATATTCACCACGAAGCCAGCAGGCGCGACACCGATTAAGACCAGCATAATCAGGCCAATGCCTTTCTGACCATCGTTAGCGCCGTGAGAATAGCTCACGCCGATAGCAGAGATGATCAGTGCGATTCGTGTCCAGAACGGCGGCTTTTTCTTGCCGTCGATTTTTTCACGTTCCGCAGGCGTCATATGAATACGACGACGTTTTTTGGTCCCGCTCCAGCCCCGGCGCAGAATAAACACCAGGCCGCCGGCGATAACCAGGCCAACGATGGGAGAAATAACCAGCGACATAAAGATGCCGATCATTTTCGGGATGTTCAGCGCATCCACCACCGAGGTTCCGGTAAGCAGTGCGTTGGTCAGGCCAATGCCGATGATGGCCCCGATGAGGGTATGAGAACTGGAGGCCGGCAGACCGAAGTACCAGGTGCCGAGATTCCAGATAATAGCTGCCAGCAGCATGGAAAAGACCATGGCCAGCCCGTGAGCCGATCCCACATTGAGCAGCAGATCGGTGGGTAGCAAGTGAACGATAGCATAAGCAACGCTCAGCCCGCCCAGCAGTACGCCAAAGAAGTTGAATACCCCGGCCATGACTACCGCCAGTTGCGATCGCATTGCACGGGTGTATATCACTGTAGCCACTGCGTTTGCCGTGTCGTGGAAGCCGTTGATGGCCTCGTAGAACAAAACAAAAAGCAGAGCAATAACAAGAAACAGGCCGGTATGGTAATCAAGACCAGCAAACAGATGTAGCATAAGCGTTACGCCATTTTGGAGGACATGAACGCGGCGCATTATCAGCGAGAAACCGCGCCTGGGGAAAGTGAAATATAGACTTTTTTTGACATCAATGTGTTATTTGAGAGAAATATCGAACAAATTTCGGATGAAAATCATACGATTGCAAAATGTTTCGGCCCGTGACGCTTTTGTGACGCTGGCGGGAAGCGGGCCTTCTCATTACAATCAGCGTTTTTTGCGCAGTAGTCCGGAGAAGGTTGTGGAAAAGTTTGACGTTATCATCATTGGCGCTGGCGCAGCTGGCCTGTTCTGTGCCGCCCAGGCGGGGCAGCGTGGCAAACGCGTATTGCTGCTTGATAACGGCAAAAAAGCCGGACGTAAAATCCTGATGTCGGGCGGTGGACGCTGTAATTTTACCAACCTCTATACCGAACCGGCCGCTTATCTTTCGCATAATCCACACTTTTGTAAATCCGCGCTGGCGCGCTATACCCAGTGGGATTTTATCGACCTGGTTAATCGCCACGGTATCGCCTGGCATGAGAAAACGTTGGGGCAACTCTTCTGTGATGATTCCGCCCAGCAAATCGTCGAGCTGCTGCTGAAGGAGTGTGACGCGGGTAACGTTGCGTTGCGGCTGCGAAGTGAAGTGCTAAGCGTAGCGCGTGATGATACCGGTTATACGCTGGAGCTGAACGGCAGCGTGGTTCAGGCGGAGAAACTGGTCATCGCTTCTGGTGGCCTCTCCATGCCTGGCCTGGGCGCTTCACCATTCGGTTATAAAATCGCGGAGCAGTTTGGGCTTCCGGTATTTCCAACGCGCGCGGGCCTGGTGCCGTTTACGCTGCACAAGCCGCTACTGGAGCAGCTGCAAACCTTGTCTGGCGTGGCGGTGCCTTCGGTGATGACGGCCGAAGATGGCACGGTGTTTAAAGAAGCGCTGCTGTTTACCCATCGCGGGCTGTCTGGCCCGGCGGTACTGCAACTTTCCAGCTACTGGCAGCCTGGCGAATTTGTCACTATCAACCTTTCTCCTGAACGTGAGCTGAGCGGCTTTATTAACGAAGAACGCGAGATGCATCCCAATCAGAGCCTGAAAAACACGCTGGCAAAGGTGCTACCGCGTCGCCTGGTCGAATGCCTGCAACTGCTGGGCAGCGTACCTGAGTGCACGCTGAAGCAGCTCAACAGCCGTCAGCAAAGCGAACTGGTGGAGTCACTGCACAACTGGCGTGTGCAGCCAAACGGCACGGAAGGCTACCGTACGGCAGAAGTGACGCTGGGCGGCGTGGATACCCGCATGCTCTCTTCCAAAACGATGGAAGCGAAGGATGTGCCGGGCCTGTACTTTATTGGCGAGGTGGTCGACGTCACCGGCTGGCTCGGCGGCTACAACTTCCAGTGGGCCTGGAGTTCGGCCTGGGCTTGCGCGCAGGCGCTTTGAGAATAGGTTTAAACAGGCCCACTTGGGCCTTGTGAAATAAAAACGCTATGACCGGCGCGTAATTTTAGCGATAGCGGGATTTGCTGAGCGTGGTTGTTCCACTCTCATTATCTTGGGAAATGTAAAAGGCAGGCATTGTTTTGTTGCTACGTTCCCATCTTTCATCATGGCTGCTTTGCTCGACGCATTCGTAACCAAGTATCCTCAGGTAATCTCTGATTTGGTTAATATCCACCTTCTGGTGATAAACAATGCTACTTTCTTGCGGCTGACTGCCGTCCTGGGCAATCCAGGTGAAATGAACTTGTCTGGAAAGTCGTGGTGCATTTCTGATATCACTGTCGGTATAGAGATAGTATGCCCAAATATTTTTATGTGAATAACCTTCCCGTTGTGCGGCAATTTTCTGCATACTGTAATCAATCAACAGGAATGCACAGGCAACAATGACTGCGGTCGCTGCAATTTTTTTCTTCTTACTCATTTTTATCCCACCGCACTAGTGATGCCTGCCTTTTTGCTATTAATACGTACAATCTCATCGTTATCTATTATTTTATAGGGGGAGATTTGCGTCATAAACCTCGGGAGATTACCTTTAAAAGGGCGCGGGCACAGGAATTTTTGAGCCGGGTCAGGGAACAGTAATGGAAGAAATCCTGTATTTTTGAAATTTCCGACAGGGCCATAGTGATCCCAGCGGCGTAATGCTGCTTCCCTGGAGACAATCCGAAGTTCTCCCCAGTAATTGCGTGGGAAATTCACTCTATAAAAACCAAAAAGATTGGATATAAGATCTTCCCCGCTAAAACCGCTATCAGTATGCCAATTAAACCATATCATGGACTGCCAATTCTCAAATGCTATAGCAGTACTCATCATCATTGCCAATGCAATGCTTTGTCGCTCTTTTAATGAACGGCCTTTTTTTATCTGCCAAATATTAAATCTTCCTGTTACAAACCGACTAATCCTCATAGTCTGTTCATAGCGGACTTCATAGTAGGCTTTATTGCTGCTCTCACCTTGGGAAAATTGCGCCATAAGATTTCGAATATCGTCTCCTCTGGCATGTCCCATATCCAGCCACCCCAGAATTTCCGAGTAAATAAGCCCATGCCTTATTTCTTTTTCAGAACTGAATTTTGATGAATCCAGAATATCTTCACGCTTACTCATCCGTGTTACCTCACTTTCCTTGTTGAGCTAAGTTCCCACTTCCATTATCTAAATTAAAAAAACTAATTGGCAATCTTGCTATTTTGAAAAGGTTTAAAGGTTTTCCTGAGAAAGGTCAAGTTATACATTTGATTTTTTAAAACCCGTTTTTGGCGATTTTTCGGTAATGCTAAACAGCCACGAACCTGAATTTATCTACCCCAGGCTTCGACCGTTCATCACTTTCGCAAAGCCGCAGGTGGCCTCAACCTGCCTTGCAGTAAGCATGCTAAAGTTAGATTACTCAGAGAATCAAAAATTTACCCTGAAACGATCGCTGGTGAACTGTCTGATACTATGGGTTGTCTCACTGCTACCGGGAATTATCCCGCTTTCTGCTAATAGAGTTGGTTATGGATTATCTGGATTTCGCCGTTATTCTGCTGCAAATCGTATTGATTGATCTGCTTTTGGGAGGCGATAACGCCGTCGTTATCGCCATGGCCTGCCGCAAATTACCGCCTGAGCGGCAGAAAAAAGCTATCGTGCTCGGGACGGCAGGCGCGGTCATTGCACGCATCGTTTTGTTAGTGATTGCCGTTTATCTGCTCTCGGTACCCTGGCTGAAAATTGTCGGTGCGCTGTTGCTGTTGTGGATTGGCTGCAAGCTGGTGGCCAGCGAAGAAGACGATGCCGACATCGCCAGCGATAACCGACTTTGGAAAACCGTGCTGACGATCACTATGGCCGACGTAGTGATGTCCCTGGATAACGTGCTGGCGGTGGCCGCTGCCGGTAAAGGTAATCTCTGGCTGGTATCGTTTGGCGTGATTATCAGCATTCCGATTATTATGATGGGCAGCAAACTGGTGCTGGCGCTGCTGGGTCGCTTTCCCTTTATTGTTATGGTGGGTGGCGCGCTTATTGGCTGGATTGCCGGAAGTATGCTGGTCACCGATCCGGCGATTTTAAGGTACACCGCCGCTGTTCACTCTCTGCATATCATTGCCGGGACCGTTGGCGCGATGCTGGTCGTTCTGTATGGCCTGGCGAAAAATGCGCTCGCCCGACGATAGTCAGATGATCCACAAGGCGATCGGTCACTCACGGCAGCCGGATTTTTGCCTCGCTTCCCCAAAGCGACGATAAAGCCCGCAGCGGGGGGGAAGTCGGTGAACCTGGCGATGATCCTCTTCCAGCCATCGCCAGCAGCAATCCTTGTGCATCGGCTATTAACCGTCTTAACCGTTTATTAAACGGGAGTGGTTCCAGCACGGAAAAGGCTGTTTTAATTTTATTTATTTTATCTTTTCAAAAAAATGCAGGCGGGAAATTAAAAAAATAACGGAATATTTTAGTAAAAATTTAAGCAGTAATTTCTTAAAAAATAATTTCTTGATCGATAACATAATCCATTAAGATAGGCACGCCAGGAAGGCAGAGTGATTGATGGGAAGGACTTCGGACTGTATCCCTTTCATATTATAAAATCAGGCGCCCGCCAGTTACGCCTTTATCAGTTAAACGCCGCAATTGTGCTGATTTTAAAATCCTTCCTCGCAAAAAAGAACAGATAAATTCGTTCATCACTTTTGATTATTATGGATATTAACGAAAGGATGCATTATGGCGATGGAAGCAAAATATTTTTCTCTTAACTTATTAACGTTAGCGCTGTTTCCTCTTTGCAGTTATGCAGCTTCCCCCTGGTCGGTCACTGATGGATCGACGTACCAGGTTACTGAAAGCTACAGCTCCCGTGAAAAAGACGATTTTCCACTTAATGCGACAGGAACCGGCAGCACGTTAATTACGGATCCGGGACTCACCTTTACGACGGTGGATAGCGGCACCTTTGCGGCCAAACTTCGTGATGGCTCAAGCCTGGAACTGAATGATGCAACATTAACGACGGCGGGCGGCAGCGCGCACGGCGTTGATATGGAAAACGCGACCTTAACCATCAACACAGGCCGCTTTACGATCTCAGGCGCCAACAGTGCCGCGATTATGGCGACTAATAGCGATCTGATACTCAATGATGTCTCTGCACAACTGGATGGAAATTTAACACAGGGTATCAGACTGAATGGCGGTTCGCTAAAAGCCAGCGACCTGACGCTCAGCGCAACCGAAAAAACCAACAGGGTGATTTCTCTTTTTAGCGTCAGCGGCACCTTGAATGATGTGAATATAACTCAGCAGGCTGCAAGTAGTGATAACGCCCTCTTTCTGGACAGCAGTACCCTGACAGCCAGCAACATCACGATTAATGCTGCGACCACTGCTAAAGCCGCCATCAAAGTCGGAAACGGTACCGGAAACGACAACACGACGAGAAGTTCGCTGACGCTGGAAGACAGTACCATTAACACTGGTTTCGTGGGATTGCGGGCAATGAATGGTGATATGACGCTAACCAACGTCAACGTGCATACCACGCTGGCCAGCGGATACGCGCTGGATATCAATTCGCAGTCCAATACGATTCTCGAAGGCGGTAGCTACCTGACCGAGGGCACAGGAGCCGCAGGGGCAAATTTGGCCAATGCCACAACGACGCTTAACGCGACCAACAGCCGCTTCACTACTTCAGGCAGCGAGGCTCATGCGATTCAAGTACAGGCAGGTACGGCGACGTTAACCGATAGCGTGCTTACCACCTCGGGTGCTGAAGCTTATGGCGCGTTTACCGCTGCCAGCGGGCAACTGACCTTAACCGATTCAACCATCAACACCTCCGGTGAGGTCGGCCACGGTATTGTCTCCGGTGGGAATGTCTCCGGAGAAAATCTGACCCTTACCACATCGGGTGCTGAAGCTTATGGCGCGTTTACCGCTACCAGCGGGCAACTGACCTTAACCGATTCAACCATCAACACCTCCGGTGATGCCGGCCACGGTATTGTCTCCGGTGGGAATGTCTCCGGAGAAAATCTGACCCTTACCACATCGGGGACTGAAGCTTATGGCGCGTGGGCCGTAGATGGCGGGCAGCTGACCCTGAATGATTCCACTATTACCACAACCGGTGTTACCAGCTTTGGCCTGGCAGCCCGTAACGGCACCTTAACCGTGACGGATACCGATATAGAAACCTCAGCCAGTAACGGACGCGGGGTCTACATCAAGAAAACCAGCAGCCTGGATCTGAAAAATTCAACCATTACGACTTCTGGCGAGCTGGCGCACGGTCTCTATGCGGATAGCAGCAGCGCTGCCACCCTGGCAAATATCTCTCTCTCCACCGCTGGCGATGCCGCTTATGGCATGGTCATTGCGAACAGTACCGTGGAGAGCAGTAATGATACGGTTTCCACCCAGGGCGAAGGCAGCGCGGGGATTTACGCGGCGG
Organism: Pantoea sp. CCBC3-3-1; assembly: GCF_007981265.1. Lineage (NCBI taxonomy): Bacteria > Pseudomonadati > Pseudomonadota > Gammaproteobacteria > Enterobacterales > Erwiniaceae > Pantoea > Pantoea sp. CCBC3-3-1. The sequence continues at coordinate 4,669,408 of NZ_CP034363.1, read as the reverse complement.
CTGCCTCAACGGTCACTGCCAGTAATTTGACGCTGAATACCAGTGGAACGGATGCCCATGCACTCATTGCTTCGCTTTCCACCATGAAACTCACTGACAGCACGGTGACAACAACCGGTAACGCGGTGGGTCTGAATGTGCTTAATAGCGCGGACAACCAGCAAAGTACAATCACGCTGGATAATGTCGCGTTACGCAGCGAAGCGTCAACCGGCGTCTTAGTTAAGGGCGCGGTGCTTGACCTTGGACTTAGCAACGGCACCCTGGTATATGGCGGCGATGGCGTGGCATTAAGCATTCAGCCGACAACGTCGTCGGAAGGGGCGATCACTTACTCACAAGCTGACGTTACAGCGGATAACAATGTGACTTTACTGGGCGATGTGATTGCGGACAGCTACGACAGCACGCTTAATCTGTCGCTCTCCAACAGTTCAACGTTAAACGGTGCGACGCAGAACGTTAATCAGCTAATCCTCGACAATACCAGCAGCTGGCTGATCACCGGTGATTCAAACGTAAATAACCTGTTGCAGAACAAAGGCACCGCTATTTTTACCGGCGATTCTGGCTTCAGTACGCTAACCATCGATGGCGATCTGACCGGCTCGGGTCAGTTTGTAATGAATACGCAGCTTGGTGACGACAGTTCTGCCACCGACCGAATTCAGGTTAACGGCAGCGCGTCCGGGGATTACGTGCTGACGGTGAATAACAAAGGCGGACTTGGAGCGGCGACCAGCGCCGGGATTTTATTAGTCGACGTGGCTGGCGATGCGCAGGCGGCCACCTTTAACCTGCGCAATAACAGCGTTGTAGCAGGAAACTATGAGTATTTCCTCAACAATATCAACGATAACAGCTGGTATTTGCAGGCGAGCTATACGCCTGTCGATCCCGTAACGCCTGCTACCCCCGCGGATACTGCTGACCCGGCCATCCCGGCCGACACCGCTGAGCCGATTACTCCAGCCGATCCGGCGGAGACTACCGAACCCGACTCCCCGACAATCCCGACAGCGCCCGGACCAGTAACCTACAGGGCTGAAACGGCAGGCTACCTGATTGCGCCTTATCTCAATTCAGCCTACGGTTTTGCCACAATCGGCAGCTGGCATGAGCGGGTTGGGGCGGCACAGAAAGATCGCACGGCGTGGGGAAGGGTGTATGGCCGCCATGATAATTACCAGGCGGGGCGTTTTGCTTTTGATGTGAACACCGCGTTTGTTCAGCTGGGTGGCGATCTTCTGAAGAAGGATTTGGCAGAAAGCTGGCATGTGACGGCCGGTCCGATGATCACCCTTGGACACCAGACCAGCAGCAATAAGGACACGGCCCGTAGCGCGCGAGCAGGGCTGTCTGTGGACGTAGGAAAAATCGAGACCAACGCTTACGGCATCGGCGCCTATCTGACTTTCTGGAACGATAGCGGCGCGTATCTCGACAATGTTGCGCAGCTCACCCGCTACAGCAACAACTTCTCCAGCCAAACCAATGCCAAAATGGACAGCTACGCAACCGTGTTGTCGATGGAAGTGGGCAAGCCTTTTACGCTGGTGGATAAACTGAAGCTGGAACCTCAGCTTCAGGCAATGGGGCAGTATATGAACATCAGTCAAACCTACTCCAGCGGCGTTAAGCTGAAGGATCAAAACCTGATGATGGCGCAGCTACGTGAGGGAATAAGGCTGGTTTACGACGGGGCGAACATCAAGCCCTACATCCAGGGCGATGTGGTACAGATGCTGGGGCATACGCCAGGCATTGATATGAATAATGAAACGCTCAGGCCTGACGTCCGTCGGGGGTTTTGGCAGGCAAGCGCGGGCGTCAGCGCCAGTCTTAATCCCCGTTTCAGCGTCTATAGCCAGGTTAAATATTCCCACAGCTTCGGGCCGGGGAGCGAAGGTTATACCGGAAACCTGGGCCTCAAATATCAGTTCTAACAGCAAGATACCGCCTGAACGTGATTCAAGTGGGCCTTCGGGCCCATTTTTTACGCGGTTGCCGAAAGGAAGAAACAATTTTTGAAATTGCTAATAACAATGAAAATCATTATCATCCGCAACTATTAATATAAACAACAGTTGCTCAAAGATTCATGAAAACACCCTTCGCAGCACCTTATACCCTTTTTCGCACCCATGGAAAAACCTCGTTAATCGCTATCTTCTCACTTGTCAGCAGTCACGCCGCTGTGGCTGCTGAGAGCCAGACGTTAACGGTTAACGCCGACCAGGCTGAAAGCGGCAGCTACAGCCAGGATACCGCGACCACCGCAAGTAAAACGAAAACGCCACGTAACGAAACGCCGCAGTCCGTCAGCGTGGTCACCAGGCAAGTGGTTGATGACTATCAGGTTAAAACCGTTGATGACGCCATGAAATTTGTCAGTGGCGTTGCGCAGGGCAATACGCTGGGCGGCATTGAAGATGGCTCTGTTAAGCGCGGTTTTGGCTCCAATTCCGATGGCTCAATCTTTATTGACGGCGTACGCAGTAACCAGGGTCTGTCGATGGATTCGACGATCGACCACGTGGAAGTGCTGAAAGGCTCCTCTTCGCTGCTGTATGGGATCCTCAATCCCGGCGGCGTGATCAATCTGGTGAGTAAAAAACCGCAGTATGAATGGAATACGCACATTGCAGGTAGCACCAGCAGCGTGGGTGGCGGCAGCGGCTCCGTTGATATCACCGGGCCACTGGGCAACGGTTTTGCTTTTCGTCTGATCGCCGAGCGGCAGCGTGAAGATTACTGGCGCAACTTTGGCGTCAATGAACATACGCTTATCTCGCCTTCACTGAGCTGGTTTGGTGAAAAAGCCTCGTTCAATATCAGCTATACGGAATACAAGTTCGACGTCCCGGTCGATCGCGGGACGGCCTTTATCAATAAAAAGCCGGTTAATATTCCCTATAACGAACGTCTGGACGACAGTGCTAACCACGCTTACGGCAAAAACAAGCGCCTGAACGTTAATTACGCCTATAACCTGGATGAGACATGGCAAACACGCTTCAACTCCGCGTGGATGCAGCGTCGCTACGACAGTAATGAAGTGCGGGCAACGGCCATCGATACCACGACCGGCATCGTTTCGCGCCGTGCAGATGCCAACCGTGGCTTCAATCACCAGACCACTTATCTCTCCTGGGATATTGGCGGCAGCCCGGAAATCTTTGGCATGCAGCACGACGTCATGTTTGGTGCGGATTACGAGCAGAACGAAACCTACAAAGCTTATTCTTATCGCGGCAAGGTGTCGAAGACCTTCAACATGTACGATCCGGTCTATGGTGAAGAGCCGCCGGTCAATGCCAGTACCGTCTCCGATGCCCAGAGCAATCTACGCACCAATCTCTACAGCCGTTCGCTGTTTGCCAAAGACAGTATTCACCTGAACGACAAATGGATCGCGGTACTTGGCGGCCGCTATCAGCGCTATACCCAGACGGCCAGCAGCGGCTGGTCGAACCCGGCAACCACCCTGAACGACAGAGGCGATGCTTTTCTGCCGCAGATGGGGCTGGTCTATAAAGTGCTGCCGGATCTCTCGTTATACGGTAGCTACAGCCGCTCGTTTACGCCTTCGACCCAGACGGATGATGACGGCAACGTCGCCTCTACCGAGAAAGGGACGACGTATGAAGTGGGCGCTAAATGGCAGATGGTGCCGGCAGTTTCCGCCACGCTGGCGCTCTACCGCATCGACGAAAAAGACATGTCTGTGCTGATTAACGGCAGCACGCGCAACATTCCCAAAGCGCGCTCAACGGGCGCAGAAGTGGAAATTAACGGCGAGCTGGCACCGGACTGGAATCTGATCGCGACCTACAGCCACGATAAAACGGAAATCGTTGAGGATGACGTCAATCCGGACAACGTGGGTAACCGTCTGGTTAACGCACCCACCAATATGGCCAGCCTCTATCTGACTCACGGCATGCGCTTTTCCTGGCTGCCGGGCGAACTGCGCGTAGGTGGCGGCGCTCGTTATGTGGGCAACCGTGCTGGCGATCCGGAAAACAGTTTCACCATGCCGGACTACACCGTTGCCGATGCCTTCGTTGCCTGGGACAGCAAGCTGGTAGGCAAACACACTCAGCTGAAAGTGAACATCAACAACCTGTTCGACAAAGAGTATTATGAGTCGAGCGGCGGTAATCTGCGCGTCAGCGAAGGCGAGCCGCGCGTGGTTTACGTTTCTGCCGCAGTCGATTTCTGATCGCCGTTGCCCAAGGATAAGCGATGAAAAAAACGCTGATTGTATTGCTGATGCTGGTCAGCAGCGTGGTACAGGCGAAGACCGTCACTGATATCTTGCAGCGTAAGGTGGCGGTGCCGGACAATCCGCAGCGTATTGTGGTGGGGGAAGGGCGAATGCTCTATACCCTGGCGCTGGTGGAAAAAGGCAATCCTCTGCAACGCGTCATTGGCTGGCCTGCCGATTTGCAACATTACGACAGGCAAACCTGGACGCGGTACACCGCCGCGTTTCCGGCTATCAAAGCGATTCCGATTATCGGTAGTGCGAATCCTGGGCAAATCAGTGTGGAAAAGGTTATCGCACTGCAACCTGACCTGGTGATCCTGCCGGTCTATGCTAAAAAGCCCAGTGCGCAGGACAGCTTGCTGATGCAGCTGACAGAGGCAGGGATTCCGGTGATTTACATTGATACCCGCGTTGATCAGCTGCATAACACGGTGCCTACCCTGCAACTCCTTGGTGACGTGTTAAACGACCAGGCGAAAGCACAGCGTTTTATCGCTTTTTATCAACAGCATATGGACTTTATCCGTGAGCGCTTACGGCAGGCAAAACCGGCCCGAACCCGTGCGATGATCCAGCTGCATCTGGGGCGCCGTGAGGAGTGCTGCACGACTGTTGGACGCGGTAATCTTGCCGATCTGCTGGCTTTTGCGGGTGGTGATAACATTGCGGCCGGGCATTTTGGTAGCGTATTTGGCCAGCTGAGTACGGAGGCGGTCATTGCCGCGAACCCGGATGTTTATCTGGCGACGGGGATGTCAGGTCCGCAGCAGGCTGATCAGCTACAGCTCGGCCCGCAGGTGACAAAAGCTGCTGCACACCAGAGCTTTGTGCAGGCAGTGGCACGAGAGACGGTTATCTCGCAGCTTGCCGCCATTCGTAATGGGAAAGCGACGGCGCTGTGGCACAATTTTTACCTCAGCCCGTGGCATTTGCTGATTGCTGAAGTCTTTGCCAAAGCGCTCCATCCGCAGCTGTTCAGCGATTTGGATCCGACGAAAACGCTTGATGAGATGAACCGTGAGTTTCTGCCATTGCCGGAAACGGGAACCTACTGGACATCACTGAGCGGCAAGAAAAATGAGTAATGCTCCCTGAGCTGCACTGTCTTAACAACAGAAAAAAGCCCGCGAATATTCGCGGGCTTTTTATTTATCGCAACAGCTATTCGTTGATGTTGGGATGCTGATTGATCAGGTGCTTACGCTTGGCTTCCAGCTCGGCGATCTGCTCGCTGATATCATCGATTTTGCTTTCGATATTATCGTGATGTTCCTGCAACAGCTCTTTAGCCTCATTCAGATCGGAAGCGGCTGGCGTGGCGCCACGCAGCGGCATATTGGCCGTTTCCTTCATCATGATACCGGTGATCAGACCGACAATTGCGACAACCATCAGGTAGTAGGCTGGCATATAAAGGTTGGCGGTATATTCAACCAGCCAGGCAGCCAGTGTAGGCGTCAGGCCTGCTACCAGAATCGAGATGTTAAAGGCGCTTGCCAACGCACTGTAACGAATGTGAGTAGGGAACATCGCCGGTAACGATGAAGCCATAACGCCGGTAAAGCAGTTAAGAACCACCGCCAGTATCAGCAGGCCGGCAAAAATCAGCCCCATCACATTACTGTTGATCAGCATAAAGCAAGGGATAGCCAGCAACAGCAGCGCAACGCTCCCGATAATCACGAAGGGACGACGACCAAACTTATCGCTCATCAAACCCATTACCGGCTGAACAAACAGCATGCCGATCATGATCGCGATAATAATCATTACCCCGTGATCTTCGGAGTAGTGAAGGTTATGCGACAGATAGCTTGGCATGTACGTCAGCAGCATGTAGTAGGTGACGTTAGTGGATAAAACCAGACCAATGCAGGCCAGCAGGCTTTTCCAGTGCTTGGTGGCAATCTCTTTAAACGACACTTTCGGACCGTCGGCCAGACCTTCACGATCGCCCTGTTCCAGCTTATCAACGTGCTGCTGAAACGCCGGGGTCTCTTCCAGCGCGTTACGCAGATAGATACCAATCAGCCCCAGCGGCAGAGCGACGAAGAACGGAATACGCCAGCCCCAGCTAAGGAAATTAGCTTCGCCGACTACGGTTGAAATCAGTACGACCAGGCCTGCACCGGTAACAAAACCGACGATTGAACCGAAGTCCAGCCAGCTGCCCATAAAGCCACGTTTGCGGTCAGGCGAGTATTCGGCGACAAAAATCGATGCGCCGGTATATTCACCGCCGACCGAGAAGCCCTGAGCCATTTTACAAAGTAGCAGCAGGATTGGCGCCCAAATGCCGATGGAGGCATGAGAGGGTATCAGGCCGATACAGAAGGTACTGACCGACATGATAACAATGGTTATGGAGAGGATTTTCTGACGGCCGTATTTATCACCGAGCGCACCAAAGAACAGGCCACCCAGCGGTCGGATCAGGAAAGGAACGGAGAAGGTTGCCAGCGCGGCAATCATTTGCACGCTTGGGTTAGCGCCCGGGAAAAACACCTGGCCTAAAGCGTAGGCTACGAATCCATATACCCCAAAGTCAAACCACTCCATGGCATTACCCAGCGATGCGGCAGTAATGGCTTTGCGTAACCTGGCATCATCAATGATCGTTACGTCTTTTAAGCCAATCGGCTTAACACGCTTCCTACGTAGCTTCATATAAAACACCCTGTAATTGTCTGTTTCCCAATTAAATTTTTGCCCATTTGGCGCTCAGCCGTATGATGGCGGCAGGCAAAACAGGTCAAATTGTGTGTTGCTTTTTTGCTCAGAACAGAGAAATGTAGCGCATTTGTACTTCGCTTAGCATTTTTCTGTCTGTATTCATTATATCTTCTCTTCGCCCTGCAACATAATTTCTACCAGAAATCAGATTATGTAACAATTTGTAACATTATCTGCCGTGAAAACGCTTTTGTCTTTTAGGGCGGGCAAAACTGCCTCTGCTCAAGCTTTCCCAGGGTCAGTACGCCTTTTTATTTATTGATTTTGAAAAGGAACAATAAACAGAAGATAATAGCATTGAGAAAAAAAACCTCTAATCCGTTATTCCATTTTTATTAACGATAAGACAATTGTTGATTTTACGGTTGCGTGCTTTGCGATGATGGGTAATACTGCCAGCCGCATTTTTGCGGAGAGTGCAATGTATAATATAAGAACTGGTTATGAAAATGACTGGCTGAATATGCTGGATCGTGTTGAATTTAATTTAAATTGCCAACAGCCATGCCGCTTGCTTCTCCCCAATAAATATAAGGTTTATTTTCAACGTAATGACTGGCTGAACTACGGCCGGGTACTTGATAAAGTATTACCAGGGTTAACCGGCAGAGAATGTCTTTGCCAGAAACGCCATGATGATGGCCCGCTGGCAGGGCGCGGAGAGCGCTTTCTGGGCTTTTTGCGGACGCTTCAGCTGGCGCGGGTGAGAAACGTCAACCGTCCGGACCATCGCAAACTTTATCAGGAATATAAACAGCAGGAAGAACATATTATCCCTACGCTGGCGCGAATACATCGACGTATTAAAGCACAGCATGAAGCAGCAGGAATAAAAAGTGAATGCATACTTACGGAAGATGAAACCCTCGATATAGCATTACGGGCCATATTAAAACGCCGTAACGGCAATTAATCTTTCCCGGCCAGTTTTATCGTAATTTAACACCGTAAAGTCAGCTTTAAATAGCCCGCATTCTCAGAATAAAAAGGTGTCCAGGACAGCAGGGCGACTAAATACTTTCCATGCTCTGCACTTTAACCATTATCCGGCATCAACGGCCGACGGCCTTCTTCTTGCAGCCAGAGTGTCAGGGCACTGCCAGTCATCGGGCAGGCGTACAGATAGCCCTGAATAAAGACCACACCGCGATCCTTCAGGTACTGAAGCTGAACCGGCGTTTCGACGCCTTCCGCCACGATTTTCAGCTTTAGCTTATGGCTTAGCATAATGATAGCGTCGAGTACCGGCGTTTCGCCGTCGATCGACTCAATTGCATTAACGAAGCCGCGGTCGATCTTAAGATAGTCGAGCGGGAAAGTTTGCAGATAAGAGAGCGAGCAGTGCCCGGTACCAAAATCATCAATGGCAATATGAATGCCCTCACGACGCAGCAACTGAAGTTTTTGAATGACGTCTTCCCCATCGGAAAGCAGGCTGCGCTCGGTGAGCTCCAGCGTAAGGTTAGGCTGATGGGCGGCCAGACCGGCGGCGAGCTGGCGAATGTCTGTCACAAAATCAGGATGCTGGATATGATCGGCGGCGACGTTAATCGCCAGACGAAAGCCCGGAGGAAGCGTCCAATGTTGAGCATCTTCAATAACCATTTCAATCAGCAGCTGCGTCAGGGGAACGATCATGTTTTCGGCTTCGGCTGCCGCAATAAACAGGTCTGGTCTTACCCAACTACCGTCAGGAAGTTGCCAGCGCATTAAAGCTTCAGCGCCGCTGGCAGCGCCTGTTTTGACGTTATACACAGGCTGATAATTAACTGAAAATTCACGATGCAAAATGCCCCGACGCAACTGGTCGCGAAGTGATAATCTCCGCTTCAGCCAGTTATGGGTGACGGCCATCAGCAGCAACGACAGAACTGCCGCCATCGGCAAAAAGGTGAACAAACCATGCCGCCAGTTAAGGGCAATATCGCTACCGGAAGAGGTGATACGGGCCACAATCGGATAACGACTGGATGCCACGGTTAATGTGGTGGCGCTTAACAGAGAATTCCCGGCGCTGATGACTGAATGACCGCTGGGAATAGCAAATCCTTCGCCAAACTGTAACGTAATCGCATCGCCCTGGCTTTTACCCACCGCGTTCATAAAATCCAGGACATATTGCCCGTCTACTAGCGCAAAAGCACTGAAACGGGTGGGCGTCTCGCGCATAAAAATAATTGCCGGACGGCTTTTAACGGCATAGGTACCGTTAACGGAGAGCATCCACCATGCCTTACGGTTCTCAGGCGGCTGTCGCTGGATCATAACGGCAACATTATCGGTGAGACTGCCGAATGCGGAGGAACAGGTGATGAGATCATCCTGAACAACACCAAGGGAGCGGAAATAAGGGTGCAGGGCAGCGTACTGTCGCAGCTCTTCATTAATCTGGTTACAGGGCCGCCCGGAAAATGTGCGCAGCTGACCGATCATATCCCATGCCTGATCGCTGATAGTCTCGGCGTGGGTCAGCAGCATGGCCGCTGTAGTAGCCTGCTGTCGCAGCACAACCTGTCGTGCATTAATAAAGGTAAAAAGTACGCAAAGGATTAATGGCACTATCCCGGCCACAGCCAGTAATGCCCCTATCCTTTCCCGGCCCTTTTTGAGATGAGAATCCACTATTATCCTCTGTTGCCACAATCGGCATCTTCAAGGCGTTAAGGTAGCATGTCCCTTCGCGATAATAAGAAAAATCTTAGGTCAGCCCTCCAGAAGGTGCAAAAGCATGCAGATATATAGCTAATAATATGCAAATTATTGCCATATTCAGCATTTCCCCCGCCGTTTTCTTCTGTGTCAGGATGCCCTGCCGCGGACGGGTCCGCTCATCGCATTGCTAACTCAGGAGATCTTATGACTGTCGCGTCAGCATTACATCCTGCTCAATCTCTTCGCGCACGTATTACCGATGCCGAATGGCAAGCCCGCATCAAGCTGGCTCAGTGCTATCAGCTGGCGGCACGTCTGCGCTGGACCGATCATATCTATACCCATTTTTCGCTGAGGGTGCCCGGCGATAAGCCCCATTTCCTGATCAATGCCTATGGGCAAACTTTTGATGAAATCACGCCGGAAACGCTGGTCAAGATCGACCTGGAAGGGGAAATTATTGACGATCCTACCGGGCTGGGGATCAATCCGGCAGGGTATGTTATCCACAGTGCTATTCATCGCGCCCGACCAGAAACGCATGCGGTGTTGCATACGCATACTGCTGCGGGCATTGGCGTAGCGGCGCAGAAAAATGGCCTGCTGATGATCTCCCAGCACAGCATGCGTTTCTACCAGCGACTGGGCTACCACGACTATGAAGGCATTGCGCTGGATCTTGATGAGCAGCAGCGAATTGTTGCCGATCTTGGCGATCGCAATGCGCTGATCCTGCGAAATCATGGCTTGCTAACCTGCGGCCGGGATTTGGAAGAGGCATTTTATAACCTTTATTACCTGGAACGATCTTGCGTAGCGCAACTGGCGGCACAAGCGGGCGGCGCAGAGCTGAATATCGTCCCTGACGCGGTTGCAGAAAAAGCAGCGCAGGTGTTTGATAACAGCATAAAAAATAAGAAATATCTGCTGCACTGGGACGCCTATATCCGTCAACTACAGCGTAACGCGCTATAAAAGAAGGGAACAGGATGATAGCGGTAAAAAAAGGGTTTTCGGCAGCACTACTGCTGTGCGTCGCTTTTGCGGCCAGCTGCGCAGACGATCTTGCCAAAGTGACGCTGGTATTAGGCGATCAGGCACGTAATTTGCGCTCGCTGGTTGAGGCTTCGGGCGTCATGAAGGACGCGCCTTATCAGTTTCGCTGGGCAAATTTTCAGGGTGCAGCACCTCTGTTTGAAGCCCAGAGAGCAGGGGCGGTAGATACTTCCTACGCGGGCGATTTGCCGGTGCTGATGGCGGCTTCCGGCGGCGTTGACCTTAAAATTATTGCGACTAACGTCGGCGACAGCGCAACAAATGGCCTAATCGTACCGGCGGACTCACCGATTCACAGCGTCAAAGAACTGGCGGGGAAAACGGTGGTGGTTTCATCGGCACGCGGCAGCATCTCTCAACACTTACTCTATGGCGTACTGGAAGAAGCGGGGCTCAAACGCGATGCAGTGGCGATTCGCTTTGTCCTGCCGACGGATGCCAGCGCGGCGTTCAACTCCGGACAGATCGCGGCGTGGGCTACTTTTGATCCCTATCTGGGCATTGCCGAACAGCATGGCGCTCGTCTGCTGCGGGACAGCAAAGGTTTGACGACTTCGCTCTCTTTCGTCACCGCCACGGAAAGCTCGCTTAAGGATCCACAAAAGCGGCTGGCCATTGCCGATTTTGCCCGCCGTCTGGCGAAAGCCCGCGCATGGGGAATTGCGCATCCTGATGAATATAATCAGGTTTACTCTTCGTTGACACGCTTATCTCCCGCAGAAGCAAAGCCGATAACCGCGCGAATTTCACACGGTATTCGTCCGGTTACCACGGAGGATATTGCCAAAGTGCAGCAGGTTTCCGATCTGTTCTCCTCGTTAGCTATTTTACCTGGCAAGGTCAACGTGCAGGCCATTACGGATACCAGCGTTTTTGAAGCACGCTAATGTCAGGCGGAAGCGAACCCTACGGCTTGCTTCCGCGCTGATTCAGCGAGACGGTCTGTTCTTTTTTTTTGGTTTTGCAGGTCTGCCGTTGCCCAGCAGGATCGCCAGCTTGCTGCCGCCAGGGGTTGTTTCCATCAGGATTTTACACACGCTGGTCAGCGGCACTGAAAGCAGCATACCGACCGGACCCAGCAGCCATCCCCAAAAAATCAGCGAAAGAAACACCACCAGGCTGGAAAGCCCCAGGCCTTTACCCATCACCCGAGGTTCCAGCATATTGCCGAACACCATATGAATGGTGATAAACAGCGCGGCGATCAGGGTGGCATCGTAAACACCATTCAGCAGCAGTGCCTGTAGGAAGGGCGGGATACCAGCGATGGCCGGGCCAATATTAGGAATGTAGTTAAGGATAAACGCTACCACGCCCCACAGCAGGGCAAACTTCACGTCCAGCAACATCAATACCAGCCAGACAGCGATCCCGGTAATCAGGCTAATTAACGTTTTCAGTGCCAGATAATGCGTCACGCCTTTCAACGCTTTATGCAGACCCGCGATGCGGATTTGAGGATTCACCAGCGCGAAACGCAGTTTATAGGGCAGGTGGTGCACCTCAAACAGCATAAAAATTACCGTCATCACCAGCAGCACCATACCGGCTAGCGCTCCAGAAAACTGACTTAATATCGTCGTCGCCATATCCATGATTGAGTTGGGATCGAGCCGCTCAGCAAGGCTGCTTGTCGAAAGATTGATGTGAAAAGGCGCGGCAAGATGTTGCACTATCGCAAGCTTTTGCGTCATCTGCGCCTGGAGCTGCGGATAAATAGCGGTGAACTCATCGACCGAGCCGGCAATCATGGCAATCAGCAATCCAAGCAAGACCAGCACGGCGAAAATGACCAAGCCGATAGCTAATCCACGCCGTACGCCACGCCGCTTTAATATCGTCACCAGCGGATTTAAAACGATGGCCAGAAACAGCGCCAGTAAAAAGGGCACCAGAATCTCTGAAGCTGCTTTGATCCCTGCCAGAACGACCACCAGCGTGGCCATCTTCAGCAGCATATTCTGCCCCATCTTCTCCTGCTGCAGTTCGCTCATTCTCTCTCCTTCGCGGTTTCTGTGCTTAGTATAGCCTCCGCGCTTCGGTAACAGATTGATTTAAGGAAAGGTCTTAACGCTGGACGCGAGGGGGGCGTTTAACGCGGGGCCTGGGCAAAAATTGTCAACAGCCTCCCCGGCGCACGCTAAAACACCGCTTCACCGGCTGATGTTTTCCGTCAGAATCGGGTTATAGTAAAAATTCGGATGACTGTTAAAAGAGTAGTGCCTTATGCCTGAGCAACCTGCGTCGGAAGCGGTTCAAAGCGGTTTAGGCTTAAACCTGCGTATCATTTCCGTCGTAATTTTTAATTTTGCCAGCTACCTGACAATAGGCTTACCGCTGGCGGTACTTCCCGGCTATGTCCACGACGTCATGGGGTACAGCGCTTTTTGGGCGGGGTTGGTGGTCAGCCTGCAATATTTCTCTACTTTACTTAGCCGCCCGCATGCCGGACGCTTTGCCGATCTCTGGGGGCCGAAAAAAGTGGTGGTTGTCGGGCTATGCGGCTGTTTTCTTAGCGGACTTTTTTATGCGCTGGCCGCGTTTAGCGCCGGTGCGCCAGTGCTTAGCCTGGTGCTGTTATGTCTTGGCCGGATCATTCTTGGCGTCGGGCAAAGTTTCGCCGGCACCGGTGCAACCCTGTGGGGCGTAGGGGTAGTGGGTTCATTACATATAGGCAGGGTGATTTCCTGGAACGGAATATTTACCTACGGTGCAATGGCGATTGGTGCGCCGCTTGGCGTGGCAATCTACCGATGGGGCGGTCTGCTGCTGCTTGCTGCATTTGTCATCAGCATTGCGCTGTTGGCTATTGTGATGGCGCTTCCCCGCCCTGCGGTAAAAAGTGCGAAGGGCAAACAGCTGCCGTTTCGGGCGGTATTGGGACGCATCTGGCATTTCGGCATCATTCTGGCCATGGGATCGGCAGGATTTGGCGTCATTGCCACTTTTATTACGCTGTTTTATCAGGCAAAAGGATGGGAAGGCGCAGCATGGGCGCTGACGCTATTTAGCGGGGCATTTGTCGGCACGCGTCTGCTGTTTCCCAATGCAATCAACCGGCATGGTGGCCTTGTTGTCGCCATGGTGTGCTTCATCGTTGAGGCCACAGGGCTGTTCCTGGTTTGGGGAGCGGCAGACCCGTGGATGGCAAAGCTGGGCGCGCTCCTGACGGGCGCTGGTTTCTCGCTGGTTTTCCCGGCCATTGGCGTGGTGGCCGTGAAAACGGTTCCGCCACAAAATCAGGGCAGTGCGCTGGCAACCTATACGGCCTTTATGGATTTATCATTGGGCATTACCGGACCGTTAGCCGGACTGGTTATGGGCTATTTTGGCGTTCCCGTCGTTTACCTGCTTAGCGGCCTGCTGGTTTGCATGGCGCTTTTGTTAACGTTAAAAATCCGACGCAATCAACCCCTGGATGAACGAGTGGCTTAAAACAGCCTCTCTTTATAAAAAGGGCGGCCGTAAAGGCCGCCAAAGACAACACAGATCCTGTTCAGGCGTTCGGGTAATAATTTGCCATTGCCATTGCCATTGCCATTGCCATTGCTGGCTGGCGACAATCAGCCCTGCAAAATTTTAATGCTCTGGCGAATTTCCCGCTCAATGTCTGCTGTGTTCCAGCCGGCCATAACGGAAGAGAAAGGTTCAAAAGCATAAACGCCCTTGTAGCCCAACCGTTCCAAACGTTGAACCTGCGCGACGCTATTCAGTACGTCGCCGTCACTCAGCATGATGCGTTCTTCATCCGTCAGCTCGCTGGCCAGACGGGTATCTTCCACACCGGAAAGATGTACTAAGCCAATACCGTTAATATCAATGTTGCCTTCAAATTCTTCTTCCGCTTTTTCATAAAGATGATGGTGGAAGGTGTCCAGCACCAGGCGGAAAGGAACGTTAGCATCGCGGATTAATGCCTGAGTATGCACCGCAGAACGCAATGAACTGCATGGGAAACCGAGCGGTTCGACCAAACCTTCAATACCGTACTTTTCAAACAGCGGCGCCAGCTTTTTCATGGCGGCGATCGTTTCTTCCGCTGCCACTGGCGTACCGTCGTTCAGCGGACAAAGTACCAGGGCTTTTGCACCGGTTCCCTGCGCATCTTTCAGCAACGCTTCCGTTTTTTCCAGCAGCGCAGCGTCAGGCTGGTTAAAAGGATAAACCGCATTGATAGTCACGATCTCAAGCCCGTAGCGCTTTGCCAGCTCGCGAACTTCGTCATAACTCAACCCGTCGGTGACGTTACCGCTACGCATATCGTTACGCAGTTCAATTTTATTCAGGCCAAGGCCATGCACCAGCTGGAAAAATTCGCTGAGGCTGAGCGTCGGGGCAATTTTGCGGTTAATACAGAAACGGGTTGGATCGATAGCCATTTTGCTGCTCCTGCAAATCAGAAAAGGATCGGTGAGGCCGGTTTTAGCTGCCAGTCCGGTCAGTTCACCCTTAAGGCCCCTAAGAAAACATTTATTTCATAAATAATGAATTATGAAATTTAAATTTTTGGATCGCTCTCGCAAAATTTCGTTTCAGGGCATTAATTTTGTCTCGAAACCCACCGTTTCTCAACTGCCACTCTTTCCTTACTGACAGCTATGTTAAACAGGCTTTATTACCGCATGCCGCGCCATGCAGTGACTTAGCGCTTTTTGGCCGAACAAAACACGCCTTATAAAAAGGAAGCCCAGCAAGAAAAGAAAATGCGATCTGTGCCGCTAAAAATGAATTTTCTAAAGTGAATTATTTGAAAAATTTATTCCAATATAATACTGTCTTTGCACGCATTCAGGAGTTATCCGGTCAGGCGATATGCCTTTAGCGGCGGTCGTCTGTAGGGAATACATACATCTAAGAGGCCAGAACATGACGATCACAGGTAATTTTATTGGCGGAAAAACCTCTCTGAGCGCCAGCAATGAAACGATCCCGGTTTACGATCCGGCTACCGGTAAACCCGTCCGTGAACTGACGCAAAGCACCGCAGATGAAGTAGCGAAAGCGATTGAAGTGGCCCATAACGCCTTCGAAGACTGGTCACGCACTTCACCACTTCGTCGTGCTCGCGTGCTGTTCAATTTTAAAGCCCTGATGGAACAGCATCGGGACGAGCTGGCGGCGCTGATTGTTAGCGAACACGGGAAAGTCTGGTCAGACGCATTAGGCGAACTGACTCGCGGTCTGGAAGTCGTGGAATTTGCCTGTGGTATTCCTCATCTGATTAAGGGGGAAAACTCGGCCGATGTGGCAACCGGCGTGGACAGCTATTCGCTGATGCAGCCGCTGGGCGTCGTGGCGGGTATCACTCCGTTCAATTTCCCGGCGATGGTTCCCCTGTGGATGTTCCCTATTGCACTGGCCTGCGGTAATACCTTTGTACTCAAACCGCCTGCGCTCGATCCCTCAGCATCGGTACGCATGGCCGAACTCCTGACCGAAGCGGGCCTGCCGGACGGCGTCTTTAATGTTATTCACTGCTCTAACGACGATGCTGAGCAGCTGTATACCGATCCGCGTGTTCAGGCGGTAAGCTTTGTCGGTTCTTCTGGCGTGGCGGAGCATATTTATAAAACGGCCAGCGCTCACGGCAAACGAGTACAGGCTTTTGGCGCCGCGAAAAACCACGCCATTGTGATGCCGGATGCGGATCTCGACGCAACAGTAAACGCCATTATGGGCGGTGCTTTTGGATCGGCAGGCGAACGCTGCATGGCCTTGCCGGTTGTTGTCGCTGTAGGTGACGACACCGCAGATAAACTGATCGCAGCATTAACGCCACTGGTCAAAGCGCTACGCGTGGGGCCGGGCATTCAGAAAGGCAAAGAAGAAAATGAGATGGGGCCGGTTGTCTCTGCCGCACATCAGAAAAAAGTGCTGGGCTACATCGATAAAGGGGTGGAAGAAGGCGCGAAGCTGGTCGTTGATGGCCGTAACTTCGAGGTGCCAGGCCATGCCGAAGGCTACTATGTTGGCGGAACGCTTTTTGATAACGTCACGTCCGACATGGTTATCTGGCGCGAAGAAATCTTTGGCCCGGTGCTGAGCATCATGCGCGCACCGGACTACGCCAGCGCGCTGAAGCTGGTCAACAGCCATGAGTTTGGCAACGGCAGCGCCATTTTTACCAGCAACGGCCACACCGGACGCGATTTTGTGCGTGAAGTACAGGCGGGCATGGTTGGCGTCAACGTACCCGTTCCTGTGCCGATGGCATTCCACAGCTTTGGCGGCTGGAAACGTTCGGTCTTTGGTGCGCTAAACGTGCACGGACCGGATGGCGTACGCTTCTATACCCGAATGAAGACCGCCACCGTACGCTGGCCGAGTGGACAAAAAACCGTGTCTGAGTTCAGCATGCCAACGCTGGGCTAATGCATTCTTTTTTAAACGCATCGGACAAGGAGAAGCAGTATGTCACTGTTATCTAAAGTACAGCAGCCGGATGCGCAGGGGCGCATTCAGCATGTCACGCCAGAAAGCGCTAACTGGCGCTATGTAGGTTTTGACGCTTATCAGCTTAGTAAAGGAGAGACCTTAACGCTGGAAAGCGGCGATAAAGAACTGTGTCTGGTTCTGGTCGCCGGACTGGCCTCGGTAAAGACCCTTCACGCCGAGTTTCCTGATATTGGTAAGCGCATGTCGCCGTTTGAACGTACGCCGCCTTATTCCGTGTATGTTCCTCATCACGATAAGGTGGAAGTCCGTGCGGATTCCGATCTTGAACTGGCGGTGTGTAACGCGCCCGGTAAGGGCAACCTGCCTGCAAGACTGATCTCGCCTGGCGATGTTGGCGTGGAGAAGCGGGGTAAAGGGCGCAACAAACGGCTGGTGCACAATATTCTGCCGGACGATCGGCCTGCCGACAGTCTGCTGGTGGTGGAAGTTTATACCGACGAGGGCGATACCAGCTCTTATCCAAGCCATAAGCATGACCAGGAAAACTCAGAAACGGAAACTTACCTGGAAGAGACTTATTATCACCGCTTCTCGCCAGAACAGGGTTTTGCCATGCAGCGAGTGTATACCGACGACCGCTCGCTGGATGAATGCATGGCGGCCTATAACCGCGATGTGGTTACGGTGCCAAGGGGCTATCACCCGGTTGCGACACTTGCCGGTTACGACAACTATTATCTGAACGTAATGGCGGGTCCGGTCAGGAAGTGGAAATTCAGCTGGGAGAAAGATCACGCCTGGGTTAACAGCGAAGAATATCCACGTAAAGCTTAGAGTACGTTAAAAACAAAAAAGGGTGACTACGGTCGCCCTTTTTTACGCGAGTTACGGTCTGAAAAATAACAGGCGCTAACTCTGCTAAATCAAGACTGCGCGTTGTTAAGCGCCAGCGATACCGCGAGCGTTTGTGCAAGGCACAGCGAAGCAACCTGAGAACGGAAACCGTCAACCTGAGCTTCACGCACCACAAAGCAAACATCGCTGAAAGCCGCCAGCGGGCTAACCTGGCTGTCGGTAATGGCGATCAGCTGTGCACCGCGCTTCGCACCCAGCTCGACCAGTTCCACGGCTTCACGTGCGTAGGGAGAATAGCTGATAGCAATCACCACATCTTTTGGGTTCACCATGCCCAACTGCTCGGTAAACATACCGCCAAGGCCGTCAATCAGGAAAGCCCGACGTTCCAAATGGCGCAGCGCATAAGTCAGGTAGGAGGCCACGCTGAATGAACGGCGCAGGCCAATAATATAAATATTCTCTGCCTGCGCCAGCAGTTCGACGGCTTTATCAAGCTGCTCTGGATTGGTTTGCATCGCCAGCTGCTGTAACGCCTGGGAATTGACCATAGTAAAAACATTAAGGATTTCAGCCGGATTCTCTGGTGGTGCAGCGGTCTCATCGGTGGAGGTCTGGCGGAACAGACGAGCGCGTTCGGTGTAATTAACGGTCTCTTCCATCAGATGCTGACGAAAAACCTGTTTCATTTCATTGAAGCCGCTAAAGCCGAATGCGTTAGAAAAACGGATTAGCGTGGAGGGGGGCACATCAGCCTGCTGCGCAATTGAGGCAACGGTATCAAAAGCAATGCTATTGCTGTTATCAAGAATATAGCGAGCCACCTGTTTCAGGCGCTTACTCAGAGTATCGTAGCGACGACGAATGTCATCCTGTAATAAAGAAAGCTGTGTTGGTGTAATAGTCATTACTCAGGCTCGCTAAAAATAAGTCATGTTGTTTCTCGGGTTATTCTACCAGATGAACAAAAAATTTCACTTGATAACGAAATTCAGCGGATCTATTTCATCGGGATATGAATTGAATCACAGAATAGCCTGGTACGATCGAAACAAATGAGAGATTTTATTTCGCAGGGAGAAATAAGGGGGGGGAATGTGAAAAGAATGGGGCGAATTAACCGCCCCCGAGCCGCATCATTTCGCCGGTCGTACCTCTCGCCAGTAACGAATGAGCCGCAGATAATTCTCTTTAACCTGATGAATTAATGCTTGATCATCCAGCTCACCCTGTAGCCACTGGCGTGATGGCTGACCAAAGATGGTACGGCCTACGGCAAACCCTTTCACCCACGGTGCTTTTGCTGCGGCGGCAAAACCGGCTTTCAGAACGTCGACCGGCGCATCAAGGCCAAGTATCAAAATACCGCGACAGTGCGGATCCTGCTGCTCAATCAGCCCACTGATAGCCTGCCAGCTTTCCAGACTAAGCGGCGGCAGTTTCCACCAGTCTGGCTGAATGCC
Source organism: Pantoea sp. CCBC3-3-1 (assembly GCF_007981265.1). NCBI lineage: Bacteria > Pseudomonadati > Pseudomonadota > Gammaproteobacteria > Enterobacterales > Erwiniaceae > Pantoea > Pantoea sp. CCBC3-3-1. Next base: position 4,649,980 of record NZ_CP034363.1, on the reverse strand, counting down.
AAGCGAATAGAAGTGGCTCAGCATATCCAAATAATAAGACTCTTTTTTATCTGGATTGCTTTCAGGAAGAATGACTTCCAGCAGCAATTCGTGGCCGGTTTTATTGCAGCCGTTCCATACGTCCAGAATCAGGTCGTCCTGCTCTTTGCGCAGTTCTGCACTGTCATGAGGATGGTAGAACACCAGACATTTCACTACGTGCTCTTGCGGCCAGTCGACCAGCTGCGAGCCGATGTTGCCATGTTCCAGGCGTAGCGGACGGGAGCTGGGCAGCTCAATGGGGCGGCCAATCCACCAACCTTTGCCGGTTATCGCATTCAGCGCGGGCTGCCCGTATGTCGTATCGGCCAGAATACCGCTTCGATGATCCAGCCCGGCTTCGCCGGCCGCTTCTTCCGCTGCACGCAGCAACAACGTTTTCAGTTCCGGCAGGCGAGCGGTATCAACACCCGCTTCACTGGCCATATCTGCCAGCTGTTTACGATGGTCGAAAGCGAAGACGCACAGCTCAGGCCATTGCTGTTTTCGAGTGGTGACGCGGTGCAGATGATTGAGATGACGGTCAAGATCGGGGCGCGTAACGTCTTTGTCGCGGCTCAGGAAATCATCCAGTTCGGCTTTTGTTGGCATGGCAGGCGCACAACCGTGGCGCGAAACGACCAGTGCACCACAGGCGTTAGCATAACGACAGGCCTGCTCCCAGCTTTCGTCGTTTAGCCAGCCACGTAACAGGCCAGACATGAAGGCATCACCGGCACCCAGCACGTTAAGCACTTCTACGCGCACGCCACTTTGCAGTTTCGTCTGCGCCCAGCTGTCCGGGATATCATTTTCCAGCACCACACAACCCAGCGCACCGCGCTTGCAAACCAGCGTCGCCTGAGTCGCCTGACGCACGTTTTTTAGGGCGGTAAGCGTATCCGTGCTGCCACCGGCGATATGAAATTCTTCTTCTGTGCCGACAACCAGATCGAAATAGTGCAAAACTTCCTGTAATTGCTCAGTCACATGCTGCGATTCGACAAAGCGTGTTTCGCCGTCGCCCAGCGAGGTCAGGCCCCACAGTACCGGACGATAATCGATATCCAGCGCGGTGCGTAAACCGTGACGTCGCGCGGTTTCCAGCGCCTTCAGTACGGCGGCACGCGTATCAGGATGAGAAAGGTGAGTACCGGTGACCGCAACAGCACGCGAAGAGGCAATATACTCTTCCTGAATATCATCAGGCGTCAGACCCATATCGGCACAGTTATCGCGATAGAACACCAGCGGGAAGGTATCCTGATCTTTGATCCCAAGGATCACTAAACCGGTCAGACGGGTTTTGTCGGTGATCAGATAGTCAGTATTCACACCCACACGCTGTAACTCTTCGCGTAAAAAACGGCCCATATGTTCATCGCCAACGCGAGCCAGCATGGCCGATTTCAACCCCTGAATTGCTGTGCCGTAAGCAACATTGCCGGATGAACCGCCAAGATATTTAGCAAAGGTGCTCATATCTTCCAGTCGGGATCCGATTTGCTGGCCATAAAGGTCGACGGCAATGCGCCCGATACAAATCACATCAAGCCGTTTCTGCGGTGTACTCATTCTGTTTTCCTTCTGTGATAAGCCCATTCAGCTGTGCTTTCGAGCGATCCTCCTGAACATGATGTCCTGGCTTGCGGATCTGGCATGAAAGTCAGTATGGAGAATAAAAATTTCAACTTCAATATAGAATGAAATTATTAGCCCAAAAGTGTGAGGTGGATAAAACTCTGGCTTGAGGCAACAAATTTACGGCCAGCCGGGTTAAAGGTCTCTCTTTTACGCGGGCATTTCGCGCCGATGAGATGCCAATCATCTTGTTGATATAAGAGAGATTTTTTTATTTACCAGGTGACATGCTCTCCACAGGGCAAATGTGTCGGTTAGATCGCCTCTTCAGCACTCGTTACATCGCATTCTTTGATCTCTCTCGCAAAATGAAACGTTTCTTCTGTAATGGTGTTTAGTGAAAAAAAAATTTGTTTATAATCGCCTCACGTTTCACTTACAGCCGTCGCCTGTCACCGCAGTGGCGACTACTCAGGCGAACCGCGGTCGGCCTCTGGCCTGCCGCCGTACCGTGAAGGAAGAGCAAATGAGTAAGATCAGATTAACCACAGCACAGGCTCTGGTCAGATTCCTGGATAACCAGTATCTGTCGGTAGATGGCGTTGAAACCAAATTCGTAAAGGGAATTTTTGCCATTTTCGGTCATGGCAACGTGCTGGGGCTGGGCCAGGCGCTGGAACAGGATAGCGGCGACTTAGTGGTGCATCAGGGCCGCAACGAGCAGGGCATGGCGCACGCGGCAATCGGCTACGCCAAACAAAAATTACGCCGTGAAATTATTGCCTGCACCTCTTCCGTTGGGCCAGGCGCGGCAAATATGCTTACCGCTGCGGGCACGGCCTCCGCCAACCGTATTCCGTTATTACTGTTGCCTGGCGATGTATTCGCTACCCGGCAGCCGGATCCGGTATTGCAGCAAATCGAGCAGAGCCACGATCTCAGCATCAGCACTAACGATGCTTTTCGTGCCGTCAGTAAATACTGGGATCGGATTAACCGGCCGGAACAGCTGATGACCGCCTGCATTAATGCGATGCGGGTGCTGACGGATCCGGCAGAAACCGGCGCGGTGACCCTTTCTCTGCCGCAGGATGTGCAGGGTGAAGCCTGGGATTTCCCTGACTATTTCTTCCAGAAGCGTGTCCATCTGCTGGATCGTCGCCTGCCGACGGAAGCCCAGCTGGACGCAGCGTTGAAACTGATCGCAGGCAAGCGCAAGCCGTTGATCGTTTGCGGCGGCGGCGTGAAATACTCCGGCGCGGGCGATGCGCTACTGAAATTTGCGGAACGCTACCAGATTCCTTTTGCCGAAACTCAGGCCGGTAAAGGCACGATCCTCTCCGATCATCCTCTGAACGTAGGCGGCGTGGGTGAGACGGGCTGCCTGGCGGCGAACCTGCTGGCAAAAGAGGCCGATCTGGTGATTGGCATTGGCACCCGTTACACCGACTTTACGACGGCATCAAAATGGATTTTCCACAATCCGGACGTCAGCTATCTGAATATCAATGTCAGTAACTTTGATGCCTACAAGCTGGACGCCGTGCAGGTGGTAGCCGATGCGCGTGAGGCATTAACCGCGCTCGAAAACCGCCTGGCAGTGCATGATTTCGTTAGCGGCTGGGGTGAAAAAGTCGCCCAGGCACAGAGCAAACTGCTGAAAGAAACGCAGCGCGTTTATCAGGCGGTTTACAGCAACGACGGCTTTATCCCGGAAATTGACGATCGTCTGGATCGTGAAGCGGTCTTTGCCGAATTTAATCGCCTGACCGACTCGTTCCTGACGCAGAGCAGCGTGCTGGGTACGCTAAATGAAAACCTCCCAAAGGACGCGGTGATCGTTGCGGCGGCAGGTAGTTTGCCCGGGGATCTCCAGCGCGTCTGGCGCAATAAAGATTACAACAGCTATCACGTGGAATATGGCTATTCGTGCATGGGTTATGAAGTGAATGCCTCACTGGGCGTTAAGCTGGCGGAGCCACACCGCGAGGTTTACACGCTGGTGGGGGATGGCTCTTTCATGATGCTGCATTCCGAACTGGTGACCTCCATTCAGGAGAGAGCGAAGATCAACGTGCTGCTGTTCGACAATATGACCAACGGCTGCATCAATAACCTGCAAATGGAACACGGCATGGACAGTTTTACCACCGAGTTCCGCTTTCGCAATGCCGAGGGCGGCAAGCTGGACGGCGGGTTTATTCCAATAGACTTTGCCGCCATTGCCGCGGGTTACGGCTGTAAAACCTGGCGAGTCACTACGCTTGAAGGGCTGAAGCAGGCGCTGATCGAAGCGCAGCTGTCGCCGGTATCAACGCTGATTGATATCAAAGTGCTGCCAAAAACCATGGTGCACAAATATTTCAGCTGGTGGCGAGTGGGCGGGGCGCAAGTTTCGCAATCAGAACGTGTTGATGCGGTCGCGCGCATGCTGAACGAGCATATCGACCAGGCTCGAAAATACTAATAATCCTTTTTAGATCTGACCTGAGCCGGGCTGAGTTTCTCAGCCCGGAGAACGCCCCTCACCCTACATTTGAACGGAGTAGTTATGACACTGAAACTTGGCGTTATCGGCACCGGTGCAATTGGACAAGAACATATTCGTCGCTGCAGCAAGGTATTGCAGGGGGCGACGGTTGTCGCTGTTTCCGATATCAACATTGAAGGCGCCAAAGGCATCGTCAGCCGGCTGGGGCTGGATGCTGAGGTTTATGCGAATGGCCATGATGTAATTCGCTCATCGGACGTAGATGCGCTGATTGTTACTTCATGGGATCCTACGCACGAAGAGTTTACGCTTGCTGCTATCGCCGCAGGCAAACCGGTGTTCTGTGAAAAGCCACTGGCGTTGAGTGCCGAAGGGTGTCGTCGCATCGTTGACGCGGAAATTGCTCACGGCAAACGGCTGGTACAGGTGGGCTTTATGCGTCCTTACGATGCGGGTTATCGCGCGCTCAAGCAGGTTATTACCAATGGTGATATCGGCGAGCCGCTGATGCTGCACTGCGCTCACCGTAACCCAACCGTGCCGGAGAGCTACACCACCGATATGGCGATCACCAACACGTTGATCCACGAGCTGGATGTGCTGCGCTGGCTGACCGAAGATGACTATAAAAGCGTGCAGGTGGTGTTCCCACGCTCAACCAAAAATTCCCATGCGAAGCTGCGTGACCCACAAATTGTTCTTTTTGAAACGCAGAAAGGCACCCGTATCGACGTCGAAATTTTCGTTAACTGCGCTTACGGCTACGACATTCAGTGCGAAGTGGTAGGCGAAACGGGCATTGCGAAGCTGCCGGAGCCGGCATCGGTACAAATGCGTAAAGATGCGAAGCTGGCGACCACCATTTTGACTGACTGGAAAGACCGTTTTATTGATGCTTATGACGTTGAGCTGCAGGCATTCATCAACGATGCCTCAGCAGGTCAGCTGCAGGGGCCTTCCGCCTGGGATGGGTATGCTGCTTCCGTTGCTGCAGATGCCTGTCTGAAAGCGCAGGAAAGTGGAGCCATCGAGCCGGTTGAGCTGCCACCACGCCCGGCGTTTTATAACAAATAGCGCTTACCTTTCCTCCGGCATGTCCGGAGGAGAACCGAACAGACTAGCAGGGAGATATCGATGAAAATCGCCTTTGATGTGGATGTCATTAAAGATTTGGGGATCACCAAAATGGTCCACCAGGTTGCCGACTGGGGCTACAAATATATTGAACAGTCGCCGCATCCGCAGATCAATCCGTTCTATAAGCATCCTAAGGCCAGTCGGGAAATCATCACCGAGTATAAAAACGCGCTGCGTGAAACCGGGCTGGAAATCTCCTCTTTTATCGTGGTGTATCGCTGGTCAGGCCCGGATGAAGCACGGCGTCAGGCCGCTGTGCGCAACTGGAAACGCATGATAGAAATTGCGGTAGAAACTGGTGTGCAGGTAATCAATACCGAGCTGTCCGGCACGCCTAACGAGCCTGAAATCTGTGAAGAAATGTTTTATCGCTCAATGGAAGAGTTGTTACCCATCGTTGAACGTGAAGGCATCCGCATCGAAATTCAGTCACATCCGTGGGATTTTTGCGAAGAAAACAACGAAACCGCCGACCTGGTGAAATCCTTTCGCAGCGACAACGTGAAGTATCTGTACAGCATCCCTCACACCTTCTTTTATGACAAAGGTAAAGGGGATGTGAAAAGCATGCTGGAGTATGCCGGTGCCGATCTGTCTCACGTACTTGTCGCCGATACCATGAACCATACCAAGCATTGTCGCTATATCGTCAATCCACCGGGTGTGGATGCCACAATCCATCAGCACGTTGGCGTAGGCGAGGGCGAAGTGGATTTCGATACGTTGTTCCAGACACTGCGTGAGATGGATTTTGCCAACCGTACCTGGAAAGTAGGTGGTGAGTCGATTATCGCCTCTTCGCTGTTTGGTTATCCGGAAAAAATGAAATATCAGGCAGTGGAAACGCGGGAACTGATTGAGCGCGAGCTGCTGAACCGCTAATGTCGGGCGGCCTTGCCGCCTTATCGACCTCTGAGGCAACACCATGAATAAAGATAACGTTAAGCTGGCCATCGCGCCGATCGGCTGGACCAACGATGATATGCCCGAACTGGGCTCAGAAAATACCTTCCAGCAGATTGTCAGTGAAATGGCGCTGGCAGGTTTCACCGGCAGTGAGGTTGGCAGTAAATATCCGCGCGATCCAGCAGTATTAAAGCCAATGCTGGAAATTCGGGGGATTCAAATCTGCAACGCCTGGTTCAGTACTTTTTTTGCCAACGGCGACAAAGCAAAAACCATTGATGAATTTATCAATCATCGTGATTTTCTGCATGCGATGGGAGCGAAGGTCATAGGCTGTTCTGAGCAGAGCAAAAGCATTCAGGGAACTGCGCTGGCGGTGCTGGAGGAAAAACCCCATTTCACCGATGATGAGTGGCGGCTGACGGCAGAAGGCTATAACGAACTGGCCGTGCTTGCCGCAGAAAAAGGCATGCAGGTTTGTTTGCATCACCATATGGGCACTGGCATTCAGACAGCTGAAGAGATTGACCGCTTTATGTCACTGACCAATGACAATGTTTATCTGCTGTTCGATACCGGCCACGCCTACTATTCCGAAGGCAGCGAAGCACAGATGCTGGCCATTCTGGAAAAATATCTGCCACGTATTAACCACGTGCATCTGAAAGATGTACGCGATGACATCGTGGCGCAGGTAAAAAGCCAGAAGCTCTCTTTTCTCGACGGCGTGAAAAAAGGCACCTTTACCGTACCCGGAGATGGCGTTATTGATTTTGCGCCAGTATTCAAAATCCTCGACGAATCAGGCTACAAAGGCTGGATGGTGGTGGAAGCCGAGCAGGATCCGGCGCTGGCGAACCCTTTTGAATACGCAGTGAAGGCCAGAAAATATATTCGTGAGCACGCGGGTCTGTAACGACCCATACCCTGTAGCAACCGGCGAACAGCTGAAAATAAAAAGCCCCTGGCTTAATCAAGCGCAGGGGCTTTTTGCTATCGCTTCTGAACCAGGATTTCTGAGTCAGCCAGCCGTTATTTCAGAACGATAGTATTGATGATGTTCTCTGCCTCAGTCTGCGACTGCTGCTGATTATCGGCTGGCAGCGTGATTTGCAGCGTCAGCAGTTTGCCATCGACTTTCGCCAGTACCACGGATGACCATGAAGACTGGCTCTTCGCTGAAATTACAGTATCCAGCTGCTGCGCCTGCTGGCCTTTCAGTTCAATCGATTTATTGGTGACAACCTGCAACTGTGGATCGCGATTACGCTGCTGAGCTTCCAGGCGTTTAGCCATTACATCCAGGCCTTCAGTGGTTGCGTCGCCTTCAATGACAATAATCGCTTTCTGACCCGACGCGTCGGCGTAGACGTGCATATTATTAGCCTGAGTACCCAGCTTGCCGCTCTGATCGGACATGCCCGCTGGCAGCGAGAAGCTGAGTTTGCCATCCAGCAGGGTAACGGTCTGGCTGCTTTGACTGCTGCTGACGCCGTTATCATCGGCTGCGGCTTTTTCATCTTTGCCGTCGCAGGCGGTCAGACCGACCACCAGTAAGCCAATGCCGGCATATTTCAGTAAGTTACGCATCATGATCCCTTTTACGTTAAGTGTGCTCTGTTCAGCCACTCATACAATAGTAATCAGTTGGCAAAAGCAACCGACACTCTGTGACAGAATGCAGCTTAGCCGAAGTTAACCTGAGCGCCAGAGGATTTTTCCGTTAAGCGTTTGAGCGTGGCGTTTAACAGCACGCCATAGGCGGGCAGGAAGAAAACCATGCAGATAAGCACTTTAAAGCTGTAGTCGACCATCGCGATCTCGACCCAGTTTTGCGCCATAAACGCATCGGGGCTCTTATAGAAAGCGATAAAGAAGAACGCCAGCGTATCGCTGATATTACCGAGAAACATAGCGGAAGCCGGCGCTATCCACCACTGCGGCAGCTTGCGCAGGCGATTAAAGACCTGCACATCCAGAATCTGCCCAAGCGCGTAAGCCATAAAGCTGGCGCAGGCGATACGGGCGACAAACAGGTTAACTTTTTCCAGCGCGGCAAACCCTTGCCATTCCCCCTGATAAAACAGCGCAGAAACGCCATAGGAGATAAACAGGGCGGGGATCATCACCGCAAGGATGATGCGACGGGCCAGCGGCGCGCCAAAAATCCGTACGGTTAAATCGGTTGCCAGGAAAATAAAGGGAAAGCTAAACGCGCCCCAGGTGGTATGCAGGCCAAAAACAGAGATCGGTAGCTGCACCAGATAATTACTGGAGGTAATGACCAGCAAATGAAAGAGCGACAGCCAGATCAACGCATGCGTGCGTTGACGTGAAGAGAATAAAATCATCATCTTACCTTTTTGAATATTGGGGTGAGGGAACCCAAAAAAAGAGATCTCGCCAGAGCGATTGCGCGGCATCTTACCGAATCAATCTGCTATTGCAATGGTTAATTTTAGCGCAAACGATACCGGCAGGTTGCTTGCACATACTAACGCTACGGGTAAAATGGCAGTAGTTTTCCCGTCAGAATGAGAGTCCTATGAGCGAGCCGTTCGCTAATCCCGATCAAACCCTTGATGCGCTTGGCCTGCGTTGTCCCGAGCCGGTGATGATGGTACGTAAAGCCGTACGCCATATGCAGGAAGGCGAAACGTTGCTGATCATCGCTGATGATCCGGCGACCACCCGCGATATTCCCGGCTTTTGCCGTTTTATGGAACATACGCTGGTGGCGCAGGCGACCACAGAGTTACCTTATCGCTACCTGCTGAAAAAAGGTCTTTAGGCGCACTGGCTGTTGGTGCCAGCGCATCTCTTTTTGTTTCAGCGCTTGCTCAACAGCCGCAATGCGTTAGCGGTTACTAACGCCGTGGCCCCCGAATCCGCAAGTACCGCCAGCCATAAGCCGGTAATGCCAGCGAGGGTAGTAATCAGAAACAGACCTTTTAACCCCAACGCCAGAGCAATGTTTTGGCGAATATTGGCGTGGGTGGCACGTGCCAGCCGAATCATGGTTGCCAGACCTTGCAACCGGTTATGCGTTAGCGCGGCATCGGCCGTTTCAAGCGCCACATCGCTGCCGCTACCCATAGCAATGCCCACTGTCGCTGTCTTCATTGCCGGTGCGTCATTAATGCCGTCGCCGACCATCGCGACAGGTTGCTGCCGATTCATTTCGCTGATGGCTGCCACCTTGTCAGCCGGTAACAGACCTGCCCGGTAATCAATGGCCAGTTCGGCGGCAATCGCGGCGGCAGCCCTGGGATTATCACCGGTCAGCATCACCGTGCGGATATTCAGCGCCTGAAGTTCACGTAAGGCAGAAGCCGCATCCGCACGAAGCGTATCGCGCAATGCGAACAGCGCAACGGGTTGCTCATCCTGTAACATCACCACCACCGTATTACCTGCGGATTCAAGCTCTGCAATCTGCTCCTGGTGTAAGTGAATCAGATTGCTATCCAGCCTGCCTGGGGAAGAAAGAAGGAGTGAGTGATCACCAACCGTTGCCGTCACGCCGCTTCCTGCCAACGCTTGTTGATCGGCGGCTGGCGGGATGCTCAGCTGCCGTTTTTCCGCCAGTGCGACAATGGCCCGGGCCAGCGGATGAGAAGAACCGCTCTCAACAGCAGCGGCTTTTGCCAGCAGATCTCCTTCGCTTTCGGCAGTCAGCGCGACAATAGCCGTTACCTGCGGTTTGCCTTCCGTCAGCGTGCCGGTTTTATCAAAAGCAAAGGTACGGACTGCATTCAGGCTTTCCAGCGCCGCTCCTCCTTTAATCAATACGCCGTGCCGACTGGCCGCCGCCAGGCCAGAGGTAATGGCCGCAGGCGTGGAAATCACCAGTGCGCACGGGCAGCCAATCAGCAGCAGCGTAAGGCCTTTATAAATCCAGGTTTGCCAGTCGCCTGTAACCAACGGTGGAACAACGGCCACCAATAGCGCGAACGCCATAATCAGCGGCGTATAGATACGGCTGAAGCGATCGAGAAAACGTTCTACAGGCGCGCGGTGGCTGTCAGCTTCTTCAATTAAATGCAGAATACGGTCGATCGCACTGGCACCAGGTTCTGAGACGACCGACAGCCTCACCTGACGATCGACACTGAGGCTGCCCGCAGCGATAACCTCTCCCTGCTGATGCTCGACAGGAACCGACTCGCCGGTCAGCGCGCTTTCATCGAAGCTGGCAAAAGGGGAAACCAGACGCGCATCGGCTGGCAATCGGGCGCCGGGCGCGACCTCAATAATATCACCGGGTCGCAGCGCGCTCAGCGGCACCGTCTGGCGTTTATCGTTTTCAATGCGCAGCGCCTCTTCCGGTTTTAACGCCATCAGCGCCGTGACACCGCGTCGCGCGCGCCCGGCGGCATAGGATTCCAGCCGCTCACCCAGCATAAACAGCAGCAGTACCATGGCGGCTTCAGCCGTCGCACCGATAAATAACGCGCCGATGGCGGCCACGGTCATCAGCGTTTCAATCGCAAAAGGCGTTCCGCTACGCAGCAGGCGCAGTGCGGTGCGGGCAATCGGCCAGCATCCCACTAATGTGGTAAGGACAAAGGCGGCCTGTCCGGCGGGATGGCTGACGGACTCCAGCCCCCAGCTTATCAGCATCAGGGCGCACAGAAGCAGCAGAGTGCCGTTTTGCTTCAGGAAGCCAGGCGCGTTCTCGGCGGGCTGCATGTGGTCACTGCGTTTGAGGGTAAAGCCCGCTTTTCGCACCGCTTGTTCCACGCGCTCGCGAACGTCCTGGTGAGTATTCACTACCAGCTTTTCCGTAGCAAACATCACGCGAGCACGGGTAACTGCGTCAATCTGATTGACGGCATTTTCTATTTTCCGGGCGCAGGCCGGGCAATCCATTCCGCTTATCAGCCAGCTCCAGTCCGCTGCGGTGGCGGCTCTGTCGCTTTCCTCATCGGGAGAGCCGCCGGAACTGCATCCCGCTTCGCCACAGCAGCTCGCCTCCGTTTGAGCAGGCTGAACATGGAGAGAGGTAATTTTGCCAATAACCGGACGTGACGAGCTGCTACAGCCGTGCTGACCGATGGCGTGGCGATGGCCACAGGTGCATGAAGATGAGTGCTGATGCATGACGCCTCCAGATGAGAACGACGGGAAAGGCTCCCGTCGCTGCCATCTTACACTCTGGAGTGGACTCCAGAGTCAAGGCTGTTATGAGGTTAAAGGTAGAGCGAACGAACAATCATAAAGTGCCCGGCAAAGTAGCAGGCCGCCACGATGGCGCTGTCAGACGTAAAGCGACGGCGATAGTGACTGACGAACCAGACGATATTTGCCAGCAGCAGCAACGAGGTGCCGACCATCAGCGAAAAACCGTAATCGGTTGGGCGGAAGAAATATTGTTCGGTCGTCAGCCATACCATCAGCAGCGTCATGCCGATAAATGTGCAGATTGGCCAGCGCAGATCGTCCAGCTTTGACCAGATCGTAGCGATGAGCGCGACCCCAATCACCAGTACGACCAATGGGATTGGCCAGAAGAATGTCAGCGTCATGTGGCTGGCGAAGCAAATAGTATAGAGCAGGTGCGAAAGGAAAAAGGCACCAATAGCGTAGAGCATGCGCCGGTTAGGCAATAACGTCAGCGCATCGCCAATAAGCGTGGCAAGTAAGCCAAACAGGATCAGGTAGTCCGTGGTTTGCAATACCGGTGCCTGCCACGCCCACGCCAGTAATAACAGCAGGGTAACGGGTTTAAACACCCAGCGCTGCCACTGCGGACCCCGATAGGAAGCGTCAACGTACAGCCAGCCGGAGAAAAATACTGCCAGAAATGACCAAAGCATAATGTGTCCCTTTGTTTTAGATGCAAAATTCCACAATTCTGAATCTAGTCTAGGTCAGGACTTTGCGATGTGACAATGGGACGGCTCTGGTTGTATTCTTTTCGGTCGTAGAAATGAATAGCCTTGTCCGGAGCAAAGGGAGCAGCAAATCATGAAGCCACCACTGATCTTTTTTATCACGCTGGCGATTATCGCCGTTTTAGCCACACGCCAGTTTATTAAGCAGCGTCAGGAGGTGGCCGTGAACGATGCCTCGCCGGTACGCTGCCTGCCCGTACAGGTCAAAGCCAAACGGGCGTCTCCGGCTTCTAACCGGCGTTCACGCCAGCGCGAAACAATCCCGGTAGAAGAGATGAAATATGAAGCCTGGTTTCATCCTCTCAATGGCGCGGGCGATTTCAAACTGGTGTTAAAAGCGCAGGATTATCAGCAAATAGAGCAGGGCGAGAAGGGCAAACTGAAGCTTCAGGGAACGCGGTTTATCTCTTTCCAAACGTTATAAGCTCGCCGAAAAAGGGCGGCCAGTGGCTACGCTTTTTCGGCTGGCTTTAGTATCAGGCTGGCAGCGCTGATGCGCCTGCTTTCAGCTTACTGTTTTGGAAAGTTCTTCTTTTGCCAGGCCAGCAGCTCAAACACGCCAAAAAAGAAAATTTTGGTTTGCATCAGCGCGCTCAGTTTCGCGGCGCCTTTTGGCTGCGTGGCGCGCATCAGCACCAGCTGCAATCCGTGCATAATCACCATAAAGAACAGGGCAACGTTCACAAAATATTTCAGTGGCGCAGGGAATGGATGCACGACGTTGAGCAGTAAAAAGGCCCAGACGCCTACCATCAATAATCTTCCCAGATTAATCAGCATCGTTTTCTCTCTTATCAGCGGCATGACGATTATAAAGACGATAAGCGACCTGACCGGCAATTTTTTCCCGATGCAGCTGCCAGCTAACCGGCACGGGCGGCAGACCGTTTTCGACCTCGCTTTCCACGTAAATCAGCGCCTCATCGGCCAGCCAGCCCTGCGTTTCCAACAGCGTCAGCGTTTGCTCCAGCAGGCCTTTGCGAAACGGCGGATCGATAAAGACCAGGTCGTGCGGCGCGCCGGCCTGGGCCAGGAATTGCAAGGTGTTGGTATTCACCACCCGGCCAGATTTCGCACCGAGCGTCGCCAGGTTTTTTTCCAACTGTTGCGCAACGGGCCGTTCCAGCTCAAGCAGCGTGGCGGAACCCGCGTGTCGTGAAAGGGCTTCCAGGCCTAACGCACCGCTGCCGGCAAAGCAGTCCAGACATCGCGCGCCCTGAATATCAGGTGCCAGCCAGTTAAACAGTGTTTCACGTACGCGATCGGTTGTAGGACGAAGCCCGGTGCTGTCTGGCACCGGAAGTTTTCTGCCGCGCCACTGGCCGCCAATAATGCGGATTTGTCCAGCGCCGCCGCTGCGGGGTTTTTTATTCATGCAGCTTACTCTTCACAATTTGTTGCACAGTTTAACGCGCGATCCGGGCCGAGGAAACGTAAAAAGGGTGCTGTGTTGCGTTAGCAGGAAAGTGTTAGACTAGGGGATTAAGATGATTTTCAGAGACCTGACAGGTTTTTCCCCGCGAGGAGTGTGGTTGCACCATGGCAAAAAATAAAAAACGTGGCTTTTTTTCCTGGCTGGGATTAGGGCGTGAAGAAAAAACGCCTCAGGAAGAGGCCGAACCGTTACAGGAACAGCAAAGTGCTGCTGAATCGGATGCCGCCACGCCCGCTGAGCCAGAAACGCCTGCGGCAAAAGAGATCGTTGAGGTAACTGAAGCGGTTGCCCGTGAACAGGCCGTGCAACATCACGTTGCCGAGCCGGACGTCGTGCGTCCTGCTGAAACAGTGGATTTACCGCAGGATAATGCTGCATTTACGCCAGCGCCGGAAGAAGAGCTGCTGCCGGAAGAGGTGGCAGAAGTGAAGCCGGAACCGGAAGAAGAGCTGCTGCCGGAAGAAGTGGCAGAAGTGAAGCCGGAGCCGGAAGAAGAGCTGCTGCCGGAAGAGGTGGCAGAAGTGAAGCCGGAGCCGAAAGAAGAACTGCTGCCGGAAGACGTGGCAGAAGTGAAGCCGGAGCCGGAAGAAGAACTGCTGCCGGAAGAAATCCTGCCGGAAGAACTGGAAGCCCTGGCGCTCGCAGCGGATGCCAGCGAAGCTGAACAGATCGAAGAAGAAGAGTCTGTTGCCGCTGCGCTGGTGAAGGTCGATCAGGCGAATGCCTCAGCGCAGGCCGAGCAGGAGCGTCCAACGAAAGAAGGTTTCTTCGCTCGCCTGAAGCGCAGCCTGGTCAAAACCCGTCAGAATTTAGGTTCAGGATTTATCGGCCTGTTCCGCGGTAAGAAAATTGACGACGAGCTGTTTGAAGAGCTGGAAGAGCAGCTGCTGATAGCGGACGTCGGTGTGGAAACAACCCGTCGCATTATCAATAACCTGACCGCGCAGGCGAGCCGCAAACAGCTTCGCGACGCCGAGGCGTTGTACGGCCTGTTGAAGCAGGAAATGTCAGAGATTCTGGCCAACGTTGACGAGCCGCTGGACGTCACCGGCAAAACGCCGTTCGTCATCCTGATGGTAGGCGTCAACGGCGTAGGCAAAACCACCACTATCGGTAAGCTGGCTCGTCAGTATCAGGCCGAGGGCAAATCGGTGATGCTGGCGGCGGGCGACACGTTCCGTGCCGCGGCGGTCGAACAGCTTCAGGTTTGGGGCGAGCGCAACAACATCCCGGTGATTGCTCAGCATACCGGTGCGGATTCCGCCTCGGTAATTTTTGATGCGATTCAAGCTGCCAAAGCGCGCAACGTTGACGTGCTGATTGCCGATACGGCTGGTCGTTTGCAGAATAAATCGCATCTGATGGAAGAGCTGAAAAAAATCACCCGCGTGATGAAAAAGCTCGACGACCAGGCACCGCATGAAGTGATGCTGACTATCGATGCCAGCACCGGACAGAATGCCATCAGCCAGACTCATCTGTTCCACGAGGCCGTTGGCCTGACAGGAATTACGCTAACCAAGCTGGACGGTACGGCTAAGGGCGGCGTTATCTTCTCCGTCGCCGATCGGTTCGGTATTCCTATCCGTTACATCGGCGTAGGCGAAGGAATTGAAGATTTACGTCAATTCAAGGCTGACGATTTTATTGAGGCACTATTTGCCCGAGAGGACTAATTTGGATGATTCGCTTTGAAGAAGTCAGTAAGGCTTATCTCGGCGGTCGGCAAGCGCTGCAGGGGGTAGATTTTCATCTGCAACCGGGTGAAATGGCGTTCCTGACCGGCCATTCCGGAGCAGGGAAAAGTACCTTGCTGAAGCTGATTTGTGGCATTGAACGCCCGAGTGCCGGACATATCTGGTTCGGCGGGCACGACATCAGCCGTCTGAAAAGCCGGGAAGTGCCTTTCCTGCGTCGGCAGATCGGCATGATTTTCCAGGACCACCATCTGCTGATGGATCGCTCAGTCTACGACAACGTGGCGATCCCGCTGATTATTGCGGGTGCCAGCGGCGAAGATATCCGCCGTCGCGTTTCAGCGGCGCTGGATAAAGTTGGGCTGCTCGATAAAGCGAAAAGCTATCCTATCCAGCTGTCTGGCGGTGAGCAGCAGCGCGTTGGCATCGCTCGTGCGGTGGTCAACAAACCTGCGGTTCTGCTGGCGGATGAGCCTACCGGCAACCTGGATGATGCGCTGTCGGAAGATATCCTGCGGCTGTTTGAAGAGTTTAACCGGGTTGGCGTAACCGTTCTGATGGCGACGCACGATCGTGCGTTGATCTCTCGACGTAATTACCGCCTGATGACGTTGAATCAGGGGCGTTTGCACGGAGGCCTGGGTGGCGAATAAACGTAATACGCGGCCGACCAAAGCGGCAAAGCAGAAGCAGCCTTCTAAAAGCAAAGCGCTGCGTGGAGGCTGGCAGGAACAGTGGCGTTATGCGCTGCGCGGCACGCTTTCTGATATGTGGCGGCAACCGCTGGCAACGCTGCTGACGGTGATGGTAATCGCCATCTCTCTGACGCTGCCCAGCGTCTGCTTTATGGTTTGGAAAAACGTCAGTCATGCTGCGGAACAGTGGTATCCCGCGCCGCAGCTGACGGTCTATCTGAGCAAAACGCTGGATGACACCGCCGCAGAAAATGTGGTGGCACAGCTGAAGCAGGAAGATGGCGTGGAAAAGGTCAATTACCTGTCACGCGAAGAGGCGCTGGGCGAGTTCCGTAACTGGTCTGGTTTTGGCGGCGCGATGGATATGCTTGAGCAGAATCCCTTACCCGCTGTGGCAATCATCACCCCGAAACTGAATTTCCAAAGCTCAGATACGATGAGCAGCCTGCGCGATCGCGTGGCGAAGGTGCAGGGCATTGATGAAGTGAAAATGGATGACAGCTGGTTTGCCCGCCTCGCGGCGCTGGCGGGTCTGGTCGGTCAGGTGGCGACAATGATCGGGATTCTGATGATTGTTGCGGTGTTCCTGGTGATTGGTAACAGCGTGCGGCTAAGCATCTTTGCCCGTCGCGATACCATCAACGTGCAGAAGCTGATTGGCGCGACGGATGGTTTCATCCTGCGGCCTTTCCTGTACGGTGGTGCACTGCTTGGTTTTACCGGCGCGCTGCTGTCGCTGCTGCTTTCCGAGGTGCTGGTATTCCGTCTGGAATCCGTGGTGACACAGGTGGCTGCGGTATTTGGCACCACGTTTAGCCTGCGCGGCCTTGCATGGGATGAAAGCCTGCTGCTGCTGCTGATCTCGGCCATGATTGGCTGGGTTGCCGCCTGGCTGGCGACGGTCCAACATTTACGTCGTTTTACGCCGCAGTAACCTCTTCTCACTATTTTTGATATAATATTCCTCTGTTGCACGAGCGTTGTGCCGCAGAGGATATTCCCTCCCGGCCCAACTTCCCCTGCCCGAAAGCTGTGTGTATAATACACACCGCTGATACTGAACTTGTGGATAACTTTGCAGTCGAAGTAGCACAGATTGCTTTCCTTTCTCGTTGCCTTTCACGTAGTCTTGTGAATCGCGCAGGGAAATGCGCAGCAACATTGCTTAACACAGAGAGGGTTTGAATGACCAAAGAAATGCAAACTTTAGCTATTGCTCCTTTAGGCAACCTGGATTCCTATATCCGGGCGGCTAACGCCTGGCCTATGCTGACGGCAGAAGAGGAAAAAGCGCTGGCTGAACGGCTGCATTACCAGGGCGATCTGGAAGCAGCTAAGACGCTGATCCTGTCTCACCTGCGCTTTGTTGTTCATGTCGCTCGTAACTATTCGGGCTACGGACTGCCGCAGGCAGACCTGATCCAGGAAGGGAATATCGGCCTGATGAAAGCCGTGCGCCGCTTCAATCCAGAAGTGGGTGTGCGTCTGGTCTCTTTCGCCGTGCACTGGATCAAAGCCGAAATTCACGAATACGTGCTGCGTAACTGGCGTATCGTGAAGGTTGCTACAACCAAAGCTCAGCGCAAACTGTTCTTTAACCTGCGTAAAGCCAAGCAGCGTTTAGGCTGGTTTAATCAGGATGAAGTTGAAATGGTTGCCCGCGAGCTGGGCGTTTCCAGTAAGGACGTGCTGGAGATGGAGTCGCGTATGGCGGCTCAGGATATGACCTTTGACCCAACGCCTGATGACGAAGGCGAAGGTCGCTCAATGGCACCGATGCTCTATCTGCAGGATAAGTCTTCTGACTTTGCGGGTGGCATTGAAGAGGACAACTGGGATGCTCACGCTGCTGATAAGCTTAGCGATGCGATGCAGGGCCTTGATGAGCGTAGCCAGGACATTATTCGTGCCCGCTGGTTGGACGATGACAATAAAACCACCTTGCAGGAACTGGCCGATAAGTACGGCGTTTCCGCAGAGCGTGTACGTCAGTTAGAAAAAAATGCGATGAAAAAACTGCGTGTGGCGATTGAAGCGTAAATCACAGCAGTCATAAGAAAAGGCGACCTCGGGTCGCCTTTTCTGTTTCTGAAACCGGGCAAACGTTGCACGCCCAATCGCGCCGAGGTTCTGGCTTTCTCGCAACCGTTGCCGCTCAATCGCCCCAATGCTCTGTCTTCCACGCAATCGCTGACAACCCGCCAGCTCAGTTAATCTGTTTTCCTTGCCGTCGCGGGCAGCCCGCCAGCTCGTTATGGCTGTTGGTAAGCCCAACCGCCAGGTTGAGCAATAAAACGGTGTTTTTGCATAAAAATCGCCAGCGCCTGAGGATCTTTATCGCCGCTATCCGCCATCCACCAGTGCGTAATTGCCGCGTTTTGCGTCAGCACTTCTTCCAGTAAATAACTTCCCACGCCACGGCGTCTTGTCACTTCCCGCACCATAAACGCTTCCAGCTGCCCCTGCGTGCCATGCAGATGAACCTTTACCGCGGCCAGCAGGCGGTCATTGAATTTCGCTGCATACAGCTGGTGATGCTCATCCAGACTCTTTTCCAAAGCCGTTATATCGGCATCGGGCCAGATTTTTGCCAGATCGAGGCGATCCTGAGCGGTGAGGTGCTGCAATCGTAGGATGGTGAGTTTCATAAAGGCTACCGGACTGATGCGAAAGGCATATTGTAGCGAAATTACCCAGAAACGGCCGCAGAACTTTTTTGTTCGAAAACGAAGCAATCTGCCCAATCGACGATTAAAGTTAAAGATAAACACTGAATGGAGTGCAAAAAGGCAGCAGATCCCGCTGGCGAAGCGGTGAAAAAGACACCATTAATGCCAGTTGTTTATCCTGATTCGGGCGGTGATATCACAATGTGTCAGTTGATTTACAGAAGAAAATTCCTGTTTAATGGCATGAAAAATAAAGCCTTATTACTAAAAAAGGCTGTGGTACCCGCTAACCCATTATTCTGAATAGGTTTTATCCGGGGAGCACAGTATAAAAACGCAAACACAACTGATGGGGTAGTACGGATGAAAATGAGTAAAGGTAGCGCTTTCCTGGCAGGCTGCGTGGCATTAGCGTTGAGCCATGCCGCCCTGGCGAAAGAGATCAAGATTGCCATCGTCGGTGCGATGTCCGGCCCGGTTGCGCAATATGGCGATATGGAATTCACCGGCGCAAAACAGGCGATCGCCGATATCAATGCCAAAGGCGGCATCAATGGCGATAAGCTGGTTGGCGTCGAATACGATGATGCCTGCGATCCTAAACAGGCCGTGGCGGTAGCGAACAAAGTCATTAATGATGGCATCCGCTATGTGATTGGCCACCTCTGCTCCTCCTCAACCCAGCCCGCTTCAGATATTTATGAAGACGAAGGCGTACTGATGATCACCCCAGCGGCGACCAATGCCGATCTGACCACGCGTGGTTACAAGATGATCATGCGTACCACCGGCCTGGACTCCGATCAGGGGCCGACCGCCGCAAAATATATTCTTAGCAACATCAAACCTCAGCGTATTGCGGTCATCCATGACAAGCAACAGTACGGCGAAGGTCTGGCGCGTTCCGTGCAGGACAGCCTGAAAAAATCGGGTGGCAACGTTGTGCTGTTTGAGGGCGTCACCGCAGGTGATAAAGATTTCTCCACGCTGGTGGCCCGCCTGAAGAAAGAGAACGTCGATTTCGTCTATTTTGGCGGTTACTACCCGGAAATGGGGCAGATCCTGCGCCAGTCTCGTGCAGCAGGCCTGAAAACTGGCTTTATGGGGCCAGAAGGCGTAGGCAACTCATCGCTG
Source organism: Pantoea sp. CCBC3-3-1 (assembly GCF_007981265.1). Lineage (NCBI taxonomy): Bacteria > Pseudomonadati > Pseudomonadota > Gammaproteobacteria > Enterobacterales > Erwiniaceae > Pantoea > Pantoea sp. CCBC3-3-1. The sequence continues at coordinate 4,630,320 of NZ_CP034363.1, read as the reverse complement.
TCTAACATTGCCGGTGCGGCTTCAGAAGGCATGCTGGTGACGCTGCCGAAGCGCTACGATCAGGTGCCGGCCAACAAACCGATTGTTGATGCGTTGAAGGCGAAAAAACTCGATCCGACCGGGCCTTTTGTCTGGACCACCTATGCTGCGTTGCAATCTTTGACCCTCGGTATGGAGCGCAGTAAAAGCGCAGAGCCGGAAGAGATTGTCAAAAACCTGAAAGAAGGCGCGCCGGTGCCAACGGTGATGGGCGATTTGAGCTGGGATGCCAAAGGCGATCTGAAAGGGTTTGAGTTTGGCATCTTCACCTGGCATGCCGACGGATCGTCCACCGCGGTAAAATAATCATTTTGCAGGTTTGTTCCGCTTAATCTTCGCGGGCCGGATGGATACGGCCCGGACCAGTGAAAGTGCGTGCCGGGCGAAATGCATTCTGCCCGGTTCGCTGACACCGGCCACCATGACGGAATTTATTCCGCCCGTGTTGATATTGCTAAGTTTTTCCGCCAGGGCGGAAAAGGGTAAGGTATCCCGTTATGTCAGAGCAGTTTCTCTATTTTCTGCAACAAATGTTCAACGGCGTGACGTTGGGCAGCACCTACGCGCTGATCGCCATTGGTTACACCATGGTCTACGGCATTATCGGCATGATCAACTTCGCCCACGGCGAGGTTTATATGATTGGCAGCTACGTCTCGTTTATCGTCATCGCCGCGCTGATGATGATGGGCATTGACGTTGGCTGGATGCTGATAGCCGCCGGCTTTATTGTTGCCATCGTGATCGCCAGCGCCTATGGCTGGAGTATCGAACGCGTGGCCTATCGTCCGGTGCGTTCTTCCAAGCGCCTGATTGCACTGATTTCCGCCATCGGCATGTCCATCTTCCTGCAAAACTACGTCAGTCTGACGCAGGGTTCGCGTGATTTAGCTTTACCGGGCCTGATTTCAGGCCAGTGGACGCTGGGCGTCAGCAACGGCTTTGCCGCCACGATTTCGACGATGCAAGTTGTTATCTGGGGGGTGACCTTCCTGTCGATGCTGGCACTGACGCTGTTTATTCGCTATTCCCGCATGGGGCGCGCCTGCCGTGCCTGTGCTGAAGACCTGAAAATGGCCAGCCTGCTGGGTATTAATACCGATCGCGTTATCTCGCTGACCTTTGTGATCGGCGCGGCAATGGCAGCGGTTGCAGGCGTGCTGCTGGGACAATTCTACGGCGTAATCAATCCCTACATTGGCTTTATGGCCGGGATGAAAGCCTTTACCGCGGCGGTACTTGGCGGTATCGGCAGCATTCCTGGTGCGATGCTGGGCGGCCTGATCCTGGGTATTGCCGAGGCATTGACGTCGGCATATCTGAGCACGGAATACAAAGATGTGGTCTCGTTTGCGCTGCTGATTGTCGTGCTGTTAGTCATGCCAACCGGCATCCTGGGGCGTCCGGAGGTTGAGAAAGTATGAAACATCTCAACCTGGTTAACGCGCTGGTCTCCGCGCTGATGTTAGTGGTGCTGGCGGCTTTCTTTATGGGCATGCGGCTGAATCTGGACGGTACGCATCTGGTGGTTAACAACGCCGGTAGCGTCCGCTGGAATTGGATCGCCGCAGGCTGCGTCGTGGTATTTTTCTTCCAGCTATTACGCCCGCTTTTCCAGCGCGGCCTGAAAAAGATCTCCGGCCCTGCGCTGATCCTGCCGGGCATTGATGGCTCCACGCCAAAGCAAAAACTCTTTCTGCTGTTGCTGATTGTCGCCGCCGCCGTCTGGCCATTTTTGGTGTCACGCGGCACGGTAGATATTGCCACGCTGACGCTGATTTACGTCATGCTCGGCCTCGGACTGAACGTGGTCGTTGGGCTTTCTGGCTTGCTGGTACTGGGCTACGGCGGCTTTTACGCCATCGGCGCCTATACCTTTGCGCTGCTGAATCACTACTTCGGTCTGGGCTTTTGGGAATGTTTGCCGCTGGCAGGTATCGTGGCGGCGATGTTTGGCCTGCTGCTGGGCTTCCCGGTACTGCGCCTGCGCGGTGATTATCTGGCGATCGTCACGCTGGGCTTTGGCGAAATCGTCCGTATTTTGCTGCTAAACAACACGGCCATCACCGGCGGACCGAACGGGATCAGTCAGATCCCGAAACCCTCGCTGTTCGGGTTGGAGTTTAACCGCAGCGTGCGGGAGGGGGGCTGGGATACCTTCAGCCACTTCTTTGGTCTGAAATACGATCCCAGCGATCGTATTATCTTCCTCTACATGGTGGCGCTGCTGCTGGTGGTGATTACGCTGTTTGTGATTAATCGTTTGCTGCGTATGCCGCTGGGCCGTGCGTGGGAAGCGCTTCGTGAAGATGAAATCGCCTGCCGTTCGCTCGGCCTCAGCCCAAGACGTATTAAGCTGACGGCTTTCACCATTAGCGCCGCCTTTGCGGGCTTTGCCGGTAGCCTGTTTGCCGCACGCCAGGGGTTTGTCAGTCCGGAATCCTTTACCTTTGCGGAGTCTGCCTTTGTGCTGGCAATCGTGGTGCTGGGCGGCATGGGATCGCAGTTTGCGGTCATCCTCGCCGCCGTATTGTTGGTTGTTTCACGCGAGCTGATGCGTGACCTGAATGAGTACAGCATGCTGGTGCTGGGAGGATTGATGGTGCTGATGATGATCTGGCGGCCTCAGGGACTGCTGCCGATGAAGCGTCCGCATTTGAAGTTGAAAAGCGTGCCAAAAGGAGAGCAGTCATGACGCCTTTACTCGCCGTAAACGGCCTGATGATGCGCTTTGGCGGGCTGCTTGCCGTAAACAACGTGGCGCTCGAACTGCATGAGCAGGAGATCGTTTCACTGATTGGTCCTAACGGTGCCGGAAAAACCACGGTGTTTAACTGCCTGACCGGCTTTTACCGTCCGACCGGCGGCAGCATCCAGCTGCGGGATCGGCAGCTTGCCGGTTTGCCAGGTCAGAAGATTGCGCGAATGGGCATTGTGCGGACCTTCCAGCACGTTCGTCTGTTCCGTGAGATGACGGTGATTGAAAACCTGCTGGTGGCGCAGCATCAGCATCTGAAAAGCGGCGTGTTTGCCGGTCTGTTAAAGACGCCGGGCTTCCGTAAAGCGGAAAGCGAAGCGCTGGACCGGGCCGCGGGCTGGCTGGAGCGCGTTGGCCTGCTTGAAATGGCCAACCGGCAGGCGGGCAACCTGGCCTACGGTCAGCAGCGGCGGCTTGAAATTGCCCGCTGTATGGTGACAAGGCCAGAAATCCTGATGCTCGATGAACCTGCCGCCGGGCTTAACCCAAAAGAAACGCAGGAGCTTGACGAGCTGATCGCCGAGCTACGAGGCCAGCACAAGGTCTCGGTACTGCTGATTGAGCATGATATGAAACTGGTAATGGGTATTTCTGACCGTATTTACGTGGTTAACCAGGGCACGCCGCTGGCCAGCGGGACGCCGGAAGAGATCCGTAATAACCCGGACGTGATCCGCGCTTATTTAGGAGAAGCCTAAGATGAACCCGATGCTTTCTCTGCAAAACGTCAGCGCGCATTACGGCAAGATTCAGGCGCTACACAACGTTAGCCTGCACATCAATCAGGGCGAGATTGTGACGCTGATTGGCGCGAACGGTGCCGGTAAAACCACTATTTTGGGCACGCTGTGTGGTGAACCCCGCGCCACTCAGGGAACCATTTCGTTTGATGGCAAAATCATTACCGACTGGCAAACCGCGCGCATTATGCGTGAAGCCATCGCCATTGTGCCGGAAGGGCGACGCGTATTCTCGCGCATGACGGTGGATGAGAATCTGGCAATGGGCGGCTTTTTTGCCGATCGCCAGCAGTTTCAAACGCGCATCAAGCGGGTGTACGCGCTTTTCCCGCGTCTCTATGAGCGCCGTGTTCAGCGTGCCGGGACAATGTCTGGCGGGGAACAACAGATGCTGGCGATAGGCCGTGCGCTGATGAGCCAGCCGCGCCTGTTGCTGCTGGATGAACCTTCGCTCGGCCTCGCGCCAATTATCATTCAGCAGATCTTTGACACAATCGAACAGCTGCGTCAGGAAGGGATGACCATATTCCTCGTGGAGCAGAACGCGAACCAGGCACTGAAACTGGCCGATCGTGGCTACGTGTTGGAAAACGGTCACGTGGTGTTAGAGGATACCGGCGAAGCGCTGTTGGCGAACGAAGCGGTACGAAGCGCCTATCTGGGAGGATAAGTTTTCGTGTCCGGGGCCGGTTTGTCATGGCCCCGGACAGCTTGCCAGCCAGTAAAAATTCATCATAAAACCCGCTTGTCACCCGCCTGTCATCATACCGTCTTCTAACCGTTATATTTCCGTCATTTTTACATGTCATGTTTCTTGCCGGACAACCTTGCGCGTTTTTACGCGAATTACACCAGGCACAGGAAACCGATATGTCATCGTTCTCACTTCGTCACACCGCAGTCGTACTGGGACTGGCTTTCAGCGGCCATGCGCTGGCGGCGACCGATATTCCGTTCTGGCACTCCATGGAGGGCGAGCTGGGCGTTGAGGTGAATTCTCTGGCCCAGCGCTTTAACGAATCGCATCCGGATTACAAAATCGTACCGACCTATAAAGGTAACTACGAGCAGAGCCTGGCGGCGGGGATTGCAGCCGTGCGTTCCGGCAAAGCGCCAGCCATTCTTCAGGTTTATGAAGTGGGAACGGCAACCATGATGGCTTCAAAAGCGATTGTGCCGGTGTATGACGTGTTTAAAACGGCGGGCATAGCTTTTGATGAAAAACAATTTGTTCCCACGGTTTCCGGCTACTACAGCGACTCCAAAACCGGCCACCTGATCTCTCAGCCTTTCAACAGCTCCACGCCGGTGCTTTATTACAACAAAGACGCCTTTAAAAAAGCCGGTCTGAACCCGGAGGAGCCGCCAAAAACCTGGCAGCAGCTGGAAAAAGACGCGGCGGCGCTGCGTAAAGCGGGCATGAAATGTGGCTATGCCAGCGGCTGGCAGGGCTGGATCCAGATTGAAAACTTCAGCGCCTGGCACGCTCTGCCCGTCGCGACCAAAAACAATGGCTTTGACGGCACCGATGCGGCGCTGGAATTCAATAAACCCACTCAGGTTGCGCACATTCAGATGCTGCAACAGATGAACCAGAAAGGCGATTTCACCTACTTTGGCCGCAAAGATGAATCTACAGCCAAGTTCTACAACGGGGACTGTGGTATCACGACCGCTTCTTCTGGCTCGCTGGCCGATATTCGTCACTATGCCAAATTTAACTATGGCGTAGGCATGATGCCTTATGACGCCAGCGTGCCGAACGCGCCGCAAAACGCCATGATCGGTGGCGCAAGCCTGTGGGTAATGAAGGGCAAAGATGCGGCGATTCATAAAGGCGTGGCGGAGTTTATGCAGTTCCTCGCCCAACCTGAAATTGCCGCCGAGTGGCACCAAAAAACGGGCTATCTGCCGATTACTACCGCCGCTTATGAGCTGACCCGCCAGCAGGGCTTTTACGATAAAAATCCGGGGGCTGATACGGCAACCCGCCAGATGCTAAACAAACCGCCGTTGCCGTTCACCAAAGGCATGCGGCTGGGCAATATGCCGCAGATCCGCACCATCATCGATGAAGAGCTGGAAGGCGTCTGGACCGGTAAAAAAACGCCGCAGGCGGCGCTGGACAGTGCCGTAACGCGAGGCAATGTATTGCTGCGTCGCTTTGAGCAGACGGCGAAGCAGTAAATGAGGAGATTGTTGACAACGTGCAGGCTCAGGGAGCCTGCACGCTCCGCAAAAATGCAAAAAGCGCCGTCCAGGGCAGCTCAGCATGGGCCGACCATGGCCCGTACTGCTTTGTGCCGGGCGTATGCTCCCTTCGCTTCGGTTTTGTCAGCAGTCTGAAAGAGAGCCGTCAGGCGGGGCCGTTGTTACTGTCCCGCTTTTCACCCCCTCAAACTTTTTGCAGGTTCAAAGCGATTTTATGTCTTCTTCACGTCCCGTTTTCCGCTCGCGTTGGCTGCCTTATGTACTGCTACTGCCGCAATTGCTGATTACCGCGGTCTTTTTCCTCTGGCCAGCAGGCGAAGCCTTGTGGTACTCGGTGCAGAGCGTCGATCCCTTCGGCCTCTCCAGCACCTTTGTCGGGCTGGAAAACTTCAGGCGGCTGGTGGGTGATGAGTATTATCTTGATTCCTTCTGGACCACGCTAATTTTTAGCGGGCTGGTCACGGTAATCGGCCTGGTGGTCTCGCTTTTTTTTGCCGCGCTGGTCGATTATGTGCTGCGGCTGAAGCGCTTTTACCAAACGCTGTTTTTACTGCCTTATGCCGTAGCACCCGCGGTGGCTGCCGTACTGTGGATGTTTTTGTTTAGTCCCGGCCTGGGTTTGATTACCCATTTCCTTGGCTGGATCGGCTACAGCTGGAACCATGCGCAAAACAGCGGCCAGGCGATGGTGCTGGTAGTCATCGCGTCCATTTGGCAACAGATGAGCTATAACTTTTTGTTTTTCTTCGCCGCACTGCAATCGATTCCTAAATCGCTGACCGAAGCCGCCGCAATCGACGGCGCAGGTCCGGTGCGACGTTTTTTCCAGCTGTCGCTGCCGCTGATTACCCCCGTCGGCTTCTTCCTTATGGTTGTTAACCTGGTATATGCCTTCTTCGATACCTTCCCGGTTATCGATGCGGCAACGGGCGGCGGGCCGGTGCAATCCACCACCACGCTAATTTATAAAATTTACCGTGAAGGCTTTGCCGGTCTGGATCTCTCGTCTTCCTCGGCACAGTCAGTGGTGCTGATGGTGCTGGTCATTATCCTGACGGTGATTCAGTTTCGCTACGTCGAAAAAAGGGTGCGCTACCAATGATCGAGAACCGACGCGGGCTGGATATTTTCAGTCATATCATGCTGGGTTTAGGCATTTTGACGGTACTGTTTCCGCTTTATGTCGCTTTTGTGGCCGCCACGCTGAATAACAGTGAAGTGTTTCAGGCTCCCATGACGCTGATCCCCGGCCATTCACTGTGGGACAATATTGCTACCATCTGGCAACACGGGGTGGCGCAGAACAGCGCACCTTTTGGCGTGATGCTGCTGAACAGTTTGATCATGGCGCTGAGCATTACGGTTGGAAAAATCTCGGTGTCGATCCTGTCGGCTTTCGCGCTGGTGTGGTTTCGTTTTCCGCTGCGCGGACTCTGCTTCTGGCTGATTTTTATCACCCTGATGCTGCCGGTTGAAGTGCGTATTTTCCCAACCGTTGAGGTGATTTCCACGCTGAATATGACCGACAGCTACAGTGGCCTGACGCTGCCGCTGATGGCTTCCGCCACCGCCACCTTCCTGTTTCGCCAGTTTTTTATGACGCTACCCGATGAGCTGATCGAAGCGGCACGTATCGATGGCGCCGGGCCGGTGCGTTTCTTTCGGGATATCGTGCTGCCGCTGTCGAAAACCAATCTGGCCGCGCTGTTTGTGATCACCTTTATCTACGGCTGGAATCAGTATTTATGGCCGCTGTTAATCATCAACGATACCGGGCTGGGCACCGCTGTGGCAGGCATTCGCAGCATGATTGGCAACGGTGACGGCTCCACGCAGTGGAATCTGGTTATGACGGCCATGCTGCTGACCATGCTGCCGCCGGTGGCCATCGTTTTAATTATGCAGCGCGCCTTTGTTCGCGGGCTGGTAGAGAGCGAGAAATAAAATGGCAGGCGTAAAATTTCAGGCGGTGAGTAAATCCTATGACGGCAAAAACCAGATCATTGCGCCACTGGATGTCGATATTCACGATGGCGAATTTATGGTGATGGTCGGGCCGTCGGGCTGCGGGAAATCCACGCTGTTGCGGATGGTTGCCGGGCTGGAGCAGGTCAGCGGCGGCGATATTTATATCGATAGCCAGCGTGTGACCGATCTGGAACCGAAAGATCGCGGCATCGCGATGGTCTTTCAAAATTACGCGCTCTATCCACACATGAGCGTAGAGCAGAATATGGCCTATGGCCTTAAAATTCGCGGTATGGGAAAAGCGCATATCCGCCAGCGGGTTCAGGAAGCGGCAAAAAGCCTTGAGCTGGAAGCGTTGCTGCATCGCCGCCCGCGTGAGCTTTCTGGTGGGCAACGCCAGCGAGTAGCAATGGGACGCGCGATTGTGCGGGAGCCCGCCGTCTTTCTGTTTGACGAGCCGCTTTCCAACCTTGATGCGCGACTACGCGTACAGATGCGCCTTGAATTGCAGCAGCTCCATCGCCGCCTGAAAACCACCAGCCTGTATGTGACGCATGACCAGGTCGAAGCGATGACGCTGGCGCAACGCGTAATGGTGATGAATAAGGGTATGCTGGAACAGTTAGGCACGCCTGTTGACATTTATGAGCGGCCCGCCACGCGTTTTGTTGCCAGTTTTATCGGCGCGCCCGCCATGAATTTGCTGGAAGGCGAGCTAAATAGTGACGGGACGCGTCTTGCACTGACGGATCGCTTCACGCTTCCATTGCCTCAGGCCAAACCGCACTGGGCCGGGCGAGCATTGACGCTTGGCATCCGCCCGGAGCATATTACGCTTTCTGCCCAGCCTGGCGCACTGCCGCTGGTGGTCGACACGCTGGAGATGCTGGGTGCGGACAACCTGGCTCACGGCAAGTGGGGCAATAGCGGCGTGGTGGTGCGCCTGCCCCATGTCGAACGACCGGCGATTGGCAGCACGCTGTGGCTGCATTTCCCCCCGGACTCGCTACACTTTTTTGATACCCATAACGGACAACGGCTCGAATGACTGATAACGCCTGGCCTTATCCCGCCATCGTCGCGCATCGCGGCGGCGGCAAACTGGCACCAGAAAATACGCTTGCTGGTATCGATACCGGCGCGGAACTGGGCCATAAAATGATTGAGTTTGACGTGAAGCTCTCCAGCGATGGCGAAATTTTCCTGCTGCACGACGATACGCTGGACAGGACCAGTAATGGCTGGGGGATTGCCGGTCTGCTGCCCTGGGAAAAACTGTTGCAGCTGGATGCAGGCGGCTGGTTCGGTAACGATTTTGCCGGTGAGCGACTGCCGCTGCTGTCACAGGTGGCCCAGCGCTGTGCTGGCTATTCGCTGATGGCGAACATTGAGATCAAGCCAACTACCGGGCTTGAAGCGGAAACGGGCCGCGTTGTGGCGCTGGCCGCCCGGGAACTTTGGCAAAACCAGCCTGCGCCGTTGCTGTCATCGTTCTCTGTTATCGCGCTGGAAGCGGCGATGCAGACCGCCCCTGAATTGCCGCGCGGCCTGTTACTGCACGAATGGCATGACGACTGGCAGCAGATGACCGATCGGCTCGGCTGCGTGTCGGTGCATTTTAATCATAAAGTATTGAATCAACAGCGGATCAGCCAGCTGAAAGCAGCCGGGTTGCGGATTCTGGTTTATACGGTAAACAGCCCGGCGCGGGCAAGGGAACTGCTGGCGTGGGGCGTTGATGCGATCTGTACCGATCGTATCGATATTATTGGCCCTGATTTTAGCTGACGTGGATAACGAAAAAGCGGCCTGCGGTAGCCGGGAAGCGCCGCAGGCCGTTTGATTAATTATTGTTTTGCTGGACCGGTGGCGTGCTGTTGCTGCCGGGCTGCGATTGCAATACGCGCGTTGAGGCGCTGTTGCGCTGCTCCTGAACTTTACGCTGTAAATCCTGGCTCTGCTGTTGCTGCTGTTGTTGCAGCTGCAGTTTCTGCTGGGTTTGTTGCGTCTGCATTTGCTGCTGCATCCGTTGCGTGCTCGGATTATAACCCGGCTGGTTTGCATCGTTATTATTCAACATCTTTGCCATGCCGCTCAGCGGCACCAGTACGGCACAAACGAGTAACCATTTCATAAATTATCCTCCATGTTGCTGTGACATAAGTGTATGCCAGCGCCACCTGTCCGGCTTTATCAGTAATCTGAAATTTGCTTAACATCTCGCCTTTTGTCTTATTTCGTACATAGTTAGATGCGGTAAACAAACGTAAATAATATTAATAAGAGGTGAACATGGCTGGACAGGTCAGGATAGGGCGGTTTGCAGGGTCGCTGATGGCAGGGCTGCTTTTATGGCAGGGAGCCACCGCAGCACCCACTGCGCCACCGATTTCGTATGGCGTAGGAGCGGATACTTTTCATCCGGTAAAAGAGCAGCATGGCATGGTTTCTTCCGTTGATGCGCTGGCCACTCAGGTTGGTGTCGACATTCTCAAGCAGGGCGGTAACGCGGTCGATGCGGCGATTGCCGTCGGCTACGCGCTGGCGGTGACACATCCGCAAGCCGGCAATCTGGGCGGCGGCGGCTTTATGATGATCCGCACCGCTTCCGGGCGCACTACCGCCATCGATTTCCGTGAGATGGCCCCAACCAAAGCCAGCCGCAATATGTTTCTGGATGCCGCAGGCAATGCCGACAGCAAAAAATCGCTGACTTCTCATTTGGCTTCCGGCGTGCCCGGCACCGTGGCCGGTTTTGCGCTGGCTAACAAAGAATACGGCACAATGCCGCCTGGCCAGCTGATCGCTCCCGCGCAGAAACTGGCAGAGAAAGGGATTGTGGTTAACGAAGCGCTGGCCGACGATCTGAGCGTTTACGGCAAGGAAGTGTTGGTCAATCATCCCAACAGCAAGGCCATTTTCTATAAGCAGGATGGCGCGCCCTATGCCCGGGGCGAAAAACTCGTACAGCGTAATCTGGCGCACAGCCTGAGCTTAATCGCCAGACAGGGACCGGATGCGTTTTACAAAGGGGAAATCGCCGATCAAATTGCGAAAGAGATGGCGGCAAACGGTGGTCTGATCGATAAAGCGGATCTGGCGAATTACAAAGCCGTAGAGCGTAAACCCGTTAGCGGAACCTATCGCGGCTATGAAGTCTTTTCCATGCCGCCGCCCTCCTCCGGCGGGATCCACATTGTGGAAATCCTTAATATCCTGGAAAACTTCGATCTGGCTAAAATGGGTTTCGGCAGCGCGGACGCGATGCAGGTGATGGCGGAAGCGGAAAAATATGCCTATGCCGACCGTTCTGAATATCTCGGCGATCCGGATTTTGTGAAGGTGCCGTCGCAGGCGCTGACCAGCAAAGCCTACGCCAAAACGCTGGCGCAGCAGATCGACGTCAATAAAGCACGCCCTTCCAGCGAAATTAAGCCGGGCAAGCTGGAGCCTTATGAAAGCAACCAGACCACGCATTTCTCGGTGGTGGATAAGCAGGGCAACGCGGTGGCTGTCACCTACACGCTGAACACCTATTTTGGCAGCGGTATTGTGGCCGGCAACAGCGGCATCCTGATGAACAACGAGATGGACGATTTCTCCGCCAAGCCCGGTACGCCAAATATTTATGGTCTGGTCGGCGGCGAAGCGAATGCGGTTCAGCCTTATAAGCGTCCGCTTTCCTCTATGTCACCGACCATCGTGGCGAAGGATGGCAAAACCTGGCTGGTGACGGGCAGTCCCGGCGGCAGCCGAATTATTACTACCGTGCTGCAAATGGTGGTTAACAGCATTGATTTCGGGATGAACGTCGCCGAAGCGACCAATGCACCCCGTTTCCATCACCAGTGGCTACCGGATCAGCTTCGCGTGGAGAAAGGCTTCAGTCCGGACACGTTGCAACGGCTGGAAGCAAAAGGTCAGCATGTGAAGGTTCTGCCAGCTATGGGCAGCACGCAGAGTATTATGATTGGCCCGGACGGCATGCTGTATGGCGCTTCAGATCCGCGTTCGATTGACGATCTGACGGCAGGGTATTAGTACGACGACAGCGCTAAATTAAGTCGTGACTAAAAGGCATTCCTTTTATCAGGAATGCCTTAGGCTATGATTGATATTTAGCGTTAGCCGCTGCTGGTACAAACTCCCGATCCTGCAGGGAATGGATTATTTCCGACGCTGTCAATCTGCGTTGCTCTCAGTCGCGCCATATACAGCGCATCAACTTTCCTGCCGTTACGTGTTGCAAACCCTTTTGCCAGGCCTTCGGTTTCAAAACCAAAACGCTGATAGAGCCGAATTGCGCGCTCGTTGTCGGCAAAAACCGTTAGCTCAATGCGTTCGACGCTTAGCCAGTTATCGCAAAGGTTAATCATCTCCTGCATCAATGCGGAAGCAACGCCGCGGCCGCGGTAGTTGCAATCTACGCACAGGCCAAATGTGGCGGTATGGCGGCGGCGTGCGCGATCGCTGACCTCCAGGTACATTTCGCCTACCATCTCTCCTTCAATGCAGGCAACCAGCCGCTGCCTGCCCGCAGACACGTTAGCAAAACGTTCCTGGAGGAGCGGGAGAGAGGGATGAGGGATTTGTAGCGTATCGGCATAGGTTTCCGGCTGGCTAAGGATCCGGTGCATGGCAGCGGCATCTTCCGGGACGGCATGACGTATCACTATTTCACTCATCTTTACTCTCCTGTTGATGGGAATCCTTCTTAAGATCATGGGCTTTTGTTGTAAAATCAAGCAAAAAAATGGCAGGAAAAACTTTACAAGTGAGAATGATAATGATTATTATTGTCATGCGTTTTCGACATGGGCTTCACGGACCAGACGAAAAAGCACGACATTGCTCACATTGCTTCCAGTATTATTTTAGCCAGCTCGGGTGCTGGCTTTTTTTTTGCCTGCGATTTCTATCCTGCCGTTTTGTCTGTCGAATAATTTGAACAGAGGAGACAGTTTTCTCCGCTATCTTCCCCCTCAGAACCGGTCCAGACTATGTGAAAACGTTGAGGAGGATTGAATATGATTTACTTACGCAAAGCACAAGATCGCGGTCATGCTAATCACGGCTGGCTGGACAGCTGGCATACGTTCTCCTTCGCTAACTACTACGACGCCAACTTTATGGGTTTTTCGGCGCTGCGAGTGATTAACGAAGATGTGATCGATGCAGGCCAGGGCTTCGGCACCCATCCCCATAAAGATATGGAAATTCTGACTTACGTGCTCTCCGGTACGGTGGAGCATGAGGACAGCATGGGAAACAAAGAGCAGATCCCGGCCGGTGAATTCCAGATTATGAGCGCCGGTACCGGTGTGCGTCACTCGGAATACAATGCCAGTAAAGAAGTGCCGCTGCACCTGTATCAGATCTGGATTATTCCAGAAAAAAATGGCATCACGCCGCGCTACGATCAGCGTCGTTTTGATGACGTTCAGGGTCGCCAGCTGGTGCTGTCGCCCGATGCCCGTGACGGATCGCTGAAAGTGTATCAGGACATGACGCTGTCTCGCTGGGCGCTGAAACCGGGCGAGCAGGGTGCAGTTGACGTGGACGCAGGCCGTCGGATCTGGATTCAGGTCGTGAAAGGCGACGTGACTGTCAACGGTGAGCAGGCTGGCACCAGCGATGCTTTTGCCATCTGGGATGAGGCAAAGCTGGATATTACTGCTGCCAGCGACAGCGAAATTCTGCTGTTTGATCTGCCGCCGGTTTAAGTGACTTCGGGTGCGGTTTTCCGCACCCTTCACCGTTTAGGCGTCATTTTTGTTACACTCTTCCCATCTCCCCTCATGACACTGTCAAACGATGAAGAAGAAAAGGCCGGTTTTACAGGATGTTGCCGATCGTGTGGGCATAACCAAAATGACCGTCAGCCGCTATCTGCGCAACCCCGATCAGGTCTCTGTAGCCCTACAGAGCCGTATCGCTGACGCGCTGGATGAGCTGGGTTACATTCCCAATCGTGCTCCCGATATTTTATCGAATGCGACCAGTCGCGCTATTGGCGTGCTGCTGCCCTCACTGACCAATCAGGTTTTTGCCGATGTGCTGCGAGGTATCGAAGCCGTTACCGATGCGGCGGGCTATCAAACCATGCTGGGCCATTTTGGCTACAGCGCCGAAAAAGAAGAGTTGCAGATGCGTTCGCTGCTGGGCTGGAACATTGATGGCCTGATCCTGACCGAACGGACCCATACGCCTGCCAGCCTGCGCATGATTGAAACCGCAGGTATCCCGGTGCTGGAAATGATGGACTGCGTTTCTCCTTGTCTGGATCTCGCCGTCGGCTTTAATAACGTCGAAGCCGCACGTCAGATGACCCATGCCATTTTGAAAAAAGGCCATCGGCGGACGGTCTATCTTGGCGCACGCCTTGATGAGCGTACTCTGTTGAAGCATCAGGGTTACGAGCAGGCGATGCGTGAAGCGAACCTGCAACCACGCAGCATTATGATGGAAGAAGCCTCGTCATTTTCAATGGGTGGCACGCTGCTGCAATTAGCGCTTGAGCGCTATCCCGACACCGACAGCCTGTTCTGTACCAACGATGACCTTGCCATCGGCGCGATGTTTGAGTGTCAGCGTCGGGGACTGCGGGTGCCGGATGACATCGCGATTGCTGGTTTCCACGGTCATGATATTACGCAGGTTGTGACGCCGGCGCTGGCAACGGTCTTGACGCCGCGTGAAAAAATGGGGCAGGTTTCCGCCACGCTTTTGTTGGCGAGGATTCGCGGAGAACAGACGGGATCGCAGCAGATCGACGTTGGGTTTACGATTTCCGAAGGCGGGAGCATCTGAATTTTTAGCGTTAGCGAGCTCGCATGACGGGTTCAGAGATAACGCACAACGCGGCTAATTTGACCCTTTGTGCCACTCGCACTCTGAATCTGTCATTTTTATGAACCACTTCACATTTACCAGCTTTTTCCTCGCCAGCTGTTGCCATACTCCATGGGCGTCCAGACAATGTTACCGATAACAACGTAACGCTAACAATGAAACGGGCACAATCAAAGCCTCTTCCGCCGGAGTGAATATCATGACTACATCTCTTCCGTCCAACCACGTTTTCGTGCTGATGGGCGTATCCGGCAGCGGCAAATCCGCCGTTGCTAATGCGGTAGCTTATCACTTAAAAGCCGCTTTCCTGGATGGCGATTTCCTCCACCCGCGAGCCAATATCAACAAAATGGCGGAAGGCCACCCGCTGAACGACGACGATCGTAAACCCTGGCTGAAAGCGATTAACGATGCCGCTTTTGCCATGCAGCGAACCAACCAGGTTTCGCTGATCGTCTGCTCCTCGCTGAAGCAGAGCTATCGCGACATTCTGCGCGAGGGCAACGATAACCTGTCATTTGTTTACCTGAAGGGTGATTTCGACACTATCGAGTCTCGTCTGCGCGCGCGCAAAGGGCACTTCTTCAAGCCGCAGATGTTGGTGACGCAGTTCGAAACGTTACAGGAACCGGGTAGTGACGAGGACGATGTGTTAGTCGTGGATATTAATCAGACGCTGGATGAGGTTGTGGCTGCCACCATCGCCACCATCGAAGGTGCGATAAAAAAATAAGTTGGGTGTATGGCTACTGCAACACTGGTATTAACCGCAGCAGGATCCGTATTACTGCTGCTGTTCCTTGTTATGAAAGCACGTATGCATGCCTTTCTGGCGCTGATGCTGGTTTCTGTCGGCGCCGGTATTTTCTCCGGCATGCCGCTCGATAAAATTGCTGACACCATGCAGAAAGGCATGGGCGGTACGCTGGGGTTTTTAGCCGTGGTGGTCGCGCTTGGCGCCATGTTCGGCAAAATCCTGCATGAGACCGGTGCGGTCGATCAGATTGCCATCAAGATGTTGAGAACTTTTGGTGAAAGCCGGGCGCATTACGCCATGGGCATCGCCGGTTTAATCTGCGCACTGCCGCTGTTTTTTGAAGTGGCCGTGGTTCTGCTGATCAGCATTGCTTTTGCCGTGGCACGCCGTACTGGCGACAATCTGGTGAAGCTGGTGATCCCCCTGTTTGCAGGCGTCGCGGCCGCGGCGGCTTTCCTGCTGCCGGGACCTGCGCCGATGCTGCTGGCTTCGCAGATGCATGTCGATTTTGGCTGGATGATCGTTCTCGGCCTGTGCGCGGCGATCCCAAGCATGCTGATTGCCGGTCCGCTGTTCGGTAACTTTATCAGCCGCCATGTCGAATTTACCCTGCCGACAGAAACCAATCATCCTGAGTTTGAGGAGAGCAAACTGCCGTCTTTTGGCTTCAGTCTGTCGCTGATCCTCTTCCCGCTGGTGCTGGTTGGGCTGAAAACCATCGGTGCGCGCTTTGCTACTGAAGGCACAACGCTGTACGAGTGGCTGGAGTTTATTGGCCATCCGTTTATTGCCATCCTGCTGGCCTGTCTGGTGGCTATCTATGGTCTGGCCTACCGTCAGGGAATGAATAAAGAGCGCGTAATGCAGATTTGCGGCAGCGCATTGCAGCCTGCGGGTATTATCCTGCTGGTTATCGGTGCGGGCGGGGTCTTTAAGCAGGTGCTGGTGGATTCTGGCGTGGGTCCGGCGTTGGGTCATGCGCTGACGGGCGCGGGCCTGCCGGTGGCGCTGGCGTGCTTTATCCTGGCCGGTGCCGTGCGCATCATTCAGGGTTCGGCCACGGTTGCCTGTCTGACCGCGGTTGGCCTGATTATGCCGGTTATTGAACCGCTGCATTATTCAGGCGCGCAGATGGCCGCGTTATCTATCTGTATCGCGGGCGGCTCGATTATCTTCAGTCATGTTAACGATGCGGGCTTCTGGCTGTTTGGCCGTTTTACCGGCGCAACGGAAGGGCAAACGCTGAAAACCTGGACGATGATGGAGACCATTCTCGGCACCACCGGTGCACTTGTCGGCATGGTAGCGTTTGAGCTGCTGTCTTAATGCGTTTGAGCCTGACGGGCAGATGACCTCTGCCCGTTTTTCTCTTTTAATCTTCTTTACTGACAACTTAAAACTTCAAATAAGCCCGGATCCCATCAAGGAACATCTGGGTCGCCAGCATAATCAAAATCAACCCCATCAGCCGCTCCAGCGCGTTGACGCCTTTCTCACCCAGCAGCCGCAGAAACAGACCGGAAAGCAGCAGGATGGTCACCGTTGCGCCCCAGGCAATCAGCAATGCGCCCACCAGATGGGTAAGTTGATCGGGATACTGATGCGACAGCAGCATTAAGGTGGCCAGCAGTGAAGGACCGGCGACCAGCGGAATGGCTAACGGCACCAGAAACGGTTCTTCTCCGGCGGGTAGTCCGCTGCTGCTGCTCTCCTGTGACGGAAAAATCATTTTTATCGCGATCAGGAACAGGATGATCCCACCGGAAATCGAGACGGTTTCAGTACGCAGGTTGAGGAAGGCAAGAATTTTTTCGCCCGCGAACAGAAAAAGCAGCATGATCACCAGCGCAATCAGCATTTCGCGGATCAGCACCACCCGGCGACGTTTCGGCTCCAGATGCTTCAAAACCGACATAAAAATCGGCAGATTGCCCAGTGGATCCATAATTAACAACAATAATACTGTGGCCGAGATCATTTCAGTCATGGTCAGGCTTCCCTGGTTGTGCGATTAACTGTCGGTTATAAGCAGCACTGCTAAAAAAGGGGCGGCAATCGATTTAATTCACTTGCCACTTTTGCAGCATTTTGTAAGGTGTTCATCAGATCTAATTCTTATCACTTTTATTTTAACAGGCCAGGCATAACTGCCCGCCGTTTCGCTTTCCCTGGCATGCCGCCATTGTAGCCTGGTTGAAACAGGTAAAAGCGGCGAGCGCTGGCAGAAAAACACGATGGCAAGGCAAAGTACCCTGGAGCAGGTGAAACATGAAATCAGTAGGCTTAATTGGTTGGCGTGGCATGGTCGGTTCTGTGCTGATGCAGCGCATGGTGGAAGAGCGTGATTTTGACGTAATCCGCCCGGTGTTTTTCTCTACCTCTCAGCACGGGCAGGCCGCTCCGGCGTTTGGCGGGCAGGCTTCCGGCGTGTTGCAGGATGCTTATAATATCGACGCCCTGAAAGCTCTTGATATCATTATCACCTGCCAGGGCGGCGATTATACCTCCGATATCTACCCTAAACTGCGTGCGGCAGGCTGGAAGGGCTACTGGATCGATGCGGCATCAACGCTGCGTATGCAGGATGACGCGCTGATCATCCTCGATCCGGTTAACCACCACGTCATCCACCAGGGGCTGAATAAAGGCATTAATACGTTTGTTGGCGGGAACTGTACCGTCAGCCTGATGCTGATGTCGCTGGGCGGCCTGTTTGCTCACGATCTGGTTGAATGGGCTTCCGTTGCCACCTATCAGGCGGCTTCCGGCGGCGGTGCTCGCCATATGCGTGAGCTGCTGGCACAAATGGGCATGCTGCACGATGGCGTGGCAAAAGAGCTGCAAAACCCGGCTTCAGCCATCCTGGACATTGAACGTAAGGTCACTGAAATGAGCCGTAGCGGCGTACTGCCGACGGACAACTTCGGCGTACCGCTGGCGGGCAGTCTGATCCCCTGGATCGATAAGCAGCTGGAAAACGGCCAGAGCCGTGAAGAGTGGAAAGGCCAGGCGGAAACCAACAAGATTCTGCAAACGGCTAACACCATCCCGGTTGATGGTTTGTGCGTGCGCGTGGGTGCGCTGCGCTGCCATAGCCAGGCCTTTACGCTGAAACTGAAAAAAGACGTGCCGCTAAACGAAATCGAACAGCTGCTGGCTTCACACAATGAGTGGGTCAACGTTGTGCCGAACGACCGCGAACTGACGATGCGTGAGCTGACGCCTGCGGCAGTAACCGGTACGCTGAAAACGCCGGTAGGGCGCCTGCGTAAGCTGAATATGGGGCCAGAGTATCTTTCTGCCTTCACCGTCGGCGACCAGCTGCTGTGGGGCGCTGCCGAACCGCTGCGCCGTATGCTGCGTCTGCTGGTAGATTAATGTTTTAGCTTTACACCGCTTCTGCTCAGGCAGGGGCGGTGAAGCTGTAGCCCGTCAATCCACAGCATCGATTTCCTTTATTTTGTAAGAAACAGATCGTTTCTCTTCCTTTTTTACCTTGCCTTATCGCCTCCAACAGAGAGCTTGTCCGCTTACCGCCGGGGCTGAACTCTTGCTGAAATATTCTGTTATTCCCTAATGTTGTTCAATAATTTGACCACTAAACCATGAAAGTTTGATCTGAAAACCATATTTTTCTTCATTCCGTGCTGGCTTTACTTGCGGCTTAGCTATGCTTACCCATATCGCCTGATCAGCAGGATCCCGGAATTCGGCTCCAATCCCGATCGAAAGCGTTTGAGTATCCAACTGAAGTTGTCGCACGCTGCGGCGGTTCTTTCGCACAGGATTGCTCCACCCGTCAGCGTGTTTTTGGCTCAATGAAGAGCAGTGCATTCCTCGATCGCAATATCGAGCGAATCGTCTGCCATTTATCACGGGAAGAGAGACATGCCTGAGCTTACGGATCGTCGGCTTATTAATGCGTTAATTTCCGGTCATTATGCAGACCCTTTTGCGCTCCTTGGTATGCACCAGACTGAAAACGGTCTTGAAGTGCGAGCGCTGTTACCAGATGCCACAGAAGTTTGGGTGATTGAAACCAATACCGGACGAAAATGTGCTCAACTGGAATGCTTTGATTCAAGGGGTTTTTTCCATGGCATTATTCCGCGCAGGAAGAATCCCTTTCGCTATCAGTTAGCCGTAACCTGGCATGGACAGCAAAACCTCATTGACGACGCCTATCGTTTTGGTCCGCTGCTGGCCGAACTGGATAGCTGGCTGCTGGCCGAAGGCACCCACTTACGCCCTTACGAATCAATGGGGGCGCACGCCGAAGTGATCGATGGCGTTATCGGCACCCGCTTTTCGGTGTGGGCACCGAATGCACGCCGTGTGTCGGTCGTAGGGGATTTCAACTTTTGGGATGGCCGCCGCCATCCAATGCGTCTGCGCCAGGAAAGCGGCGTATGGGAGCTGTTTGTGCCCGGCGCGGTAACGGGGCAGCTGTATAAATATGAAATTATTGACGCCAACGGCCTGCTGCGGCTGAAGTCCGACCCTTACGCTTTTGAAGCGCAAATGCGACCGGACAGCGCCTCAATGATTTGCGGCATCCCGCCCAAAACGACGATGTCAGAAGCGCGTCAGCGGGCCAACGATTTTGACGCCCCGATTTCCATTTACGAGGTACACCTCGGTTCCTGGCGACGTCATACCGATAACAACTATTGGTTAAGCTATAAAGAGCTGGCCGAGCAGCTGGTGCCCTATGCGAAAGAGATGGGCTTTACCCACCTCGAACTGATGCCGATTAACGAGCATCCGTTTGACGGCAGCTGGGGCTATCAGCCCACGGGTATGTATGCGCCGACGCGCCGCTTCGGTACGCGTGATGAGTTCCGCAACTTTATCGCTGTCGCCCATCAGGCTGGCCTGAACGTGCTGCTCGACTGGGTGCCTGGCCATTTCCCGGCCGATGACTTTGGCCTGGCAAAATTTGACGGAACCGAGCTTTACGAACATGGCGACCCGCGCGAAGGCTTTCATCAGGATTGGAACACGCTGATTTATAATTTTGGCCGTCGTGAAGTCAGTAACTACCTGACAGGCAATGCGCTGTACTGGATAGAGCGCTTCGGCATCGACGGCCTGCGCGTCGATGCCGTGGCGTCGATGATCTATCGCGATTACAGCCGCAAAGCAGGGGAATGGATACCTAACCATTTCGGCGGTCGGGAAAATCTCGAAGCCATTGCGTTCCTGCGCTATACCAACCGCACGCTGGGCAATGCCGCGCCCGGCACCATCACGGTTGCAGAGGAGTCCACCGACTTCCCGGGCGTATCACGTCCTTCAGAGACCGGCGGCCTGGGGTTCTGGTTTAAATGGAACCTGGGCTGGATGCACGACACGCTGGATTATATGAAGCTGGATCCGGTACACCGTAAGCATCATCACCATAACCTGACCTTCGGCATGCTCTACAACTCGACCGAGAATTTTGTGCTGCCGTTGTCGCACGATGAAGTGGTACACGGCAAGCGCTCAATTCTGGATCGTATGCCTGGCGATGCCTGGCAGAAGTTTGCCAATGTGCGCGCCTATTACGGCTGGCTGTTCGGTTTTCCCGGTAAAAAACTGCTGTTTATGGGCAATGAATTTGCCCAGGGCAAAGAGTGGAACCACGATATCAGTCTCGACTGGCATCTGCTGGAAGGCGAAGACAACTGGCATAACGGCGTACAGCGTCTGGTGCGCGACCTGAACCATACCTACCGTGACCAGCCGCCGCTGTATCAGCTGGATTTTGATCCGATGGGCTTTGAATGGCTGGTCGTTGATGACTATGAAAACTCCGTATTCGTCTTTGTGCGGCGCGATCGGGAAGGCAATGAGCTGATCGTGGCCAGTAACTTTACGCCGGTACCTCGCCATCATTATCGCTTTGGCGTGACGCAGCCGGGCAGCTGGCGCGAAGTGCTGAATACCGATTCTGCCCATTATCACGGCAGCAATCTGGGTAATCTGGGCGAAATCAAAAGTGAAGCGCTGCCCAGCCATAATCGTGAACACTCCGTCAGCATGACTCTGCCACCGCTGGCGACGGTCTGGCTGGTGAGGGAGGCGTCATGAGCCTTATGCAGCCCGGACAACCGACCCCATCCGGGGCGTCGTACGACGGCAAAGGCGTAAACTTTACGCTGTTTTCCCAGCATGCGGAGCGGGTAGAGCTATGCCTGTTTGACGAGTATGGTCGCGAGACGCGGATGACGTTACCGGGCCGCACCGAAGATATCTGGCATGGCTATCTGCCGGCGATTAAACCCGGGCAGCGCTACGGCTATCGTGTCCATGGTCCCTGGCAGCCTGAAGCGGGGCATCGCTTCAATCCCTACAAGCTGCTGGTCGATCCCTGCGCGCGAGAAGTACAGGGCGAAGTCACGGACGATCGGCGCTTCCAGTGCGGTGAAAAGATTATGGACACGACCGACAGCGCTGAGATCGCGCCGAAAAGCGTGGTGCTGGCCGATGATTTTGACTGGGAAGATGATAAGCCGCCGCGTGTACCGTGGGGCTCAACGGTTATCTACGAAGCCCACGTTCGTGGCCTGACTAAACGTCATCCGGGGATCCCGCCAGAGATTCAGGGCACCTATGCGGCGCTGGGTCATCCGGTGATGATTAGCTATTTCAAACGGTTAGGCATCACCAGCCTCGAACTGTTGCCGGTGGCGTATTTTGCGCATGAGCCACGCCTGTTACGGTTGGGGTTGAAGAATTACTGGGGGTATAACCCGCTGGCCACCTATGCGCTGGACGGGCGCTACGCTTCCGGCATGCACGGCCTGCATCCACGTGACGAATTTCAGCAGGCGGTTAAAGCGCTGCACGAGGCGGGCATCGAAGTGATTCTGGACGTGGTATTTAACCATACCGCCGAGCTGGATGAATGTGGCCCAACCCTGTGCAAACGCGGCGTAGACAACAAAAGCTTCTACTGGCTGGATGAAAAAGGCAAGTATGAGAACTGGACCGGCTGCGGTAACACCCTGAACATCAGCCATCCCAACGTACTTAACTGGACGCTGGAATGCCTGCGCTACTGGGTTGAAGTCTGTCATGTGGATGGTTTTCGCTTCGATCTTGCAACCGTGCTGGGTCGTACGCCGGAATACTATCCGCACGCGACGTTCTTTGAGCTGCTCGCGGCCGATCCTCTGCTTTCACAGTGCAAGATGATTGCCGAACCCTGGGATATTGGGCCAGATGGCTACCAGGTGGGAAATTTCCCCGAGCCGTTTGCCGAATGGAACGACCAGTATCGTGACGCTATGCGCCGCTACTGGCTGCACGGCGACATTTCCAACGGGCATTTTGCCAAACGTTTTGCCGGGTCCAGCGATATTTTCCAGCGCGGCGAACGACGGCCGTCGGCCACCATCAACCTGATCACTGCCCATGACGGTTTTACCCTGACCGACGTGGTGTGCTTTAACAAAAAACATAACGAAGCCAACGGCGAAGACAATCGCGACGGTCATAACAGCAATTTCAGCCATAACCATGGCGTGGAAGGCTTAAACGCGCCGCTGCTGATTGCGGAGCTGCGCCTGCGTAGCGTTCACGCGTTACTGACTACGCTGCTGCTGTCGCAGGGCACGCCGATGTTGCTGGCAGGTGATGAACATGGCCACAGCCAGCACGGCAACAACAATGCCTACTGTCAGGACAACGAACTGACCTGGCTCGACTGGGAAAAAAACAACAGCGGGCTGTTCGCTTTTACCGCCGCACTTATCCACCTGCGAAAACGTATTCCGGCCCTGGGACTGGATCGCTGGTGGGAAGTGGGCGATGGCAACGTGGAATGGCTTGGCCCGGACGGACAACTGATGACCGCCAGAGAGTGGCGACACGGTGAGCATCGTATGCAAATCCGTTTATCGCAGCACTGGCTGATTACGCTTAACGCCACCGAAGAAGTGTGTGAGATCAAGCTACCACCGGGGAAATGGCATGCCATTCCTCCTTTTGCCGGGGATGATAACCCGATTTTGTTAACTGTCTGGCATGGACCAGCCCACGGCGTGTGCGTGTTCCAAGAGCAATCATAACAGGAGTCAGACATGGCCTACTTAGATAAGAACGATCCCATGATGCTGGCGAGGCAACTGCCGGCACAAACTGTAGCCCTCATCCTGGCGGGTGGACGCGGTACGCGGCTGAAGGATCTTACCGCGAAACGTGCCAAGCCTGCCGTCCACTTTGGCGGGAAATTTCGCATTATCGATTTTGCTCTGTCGAATTGTCTGAACTCCGGGATCCGACGGATCGCTGTGATCACTCAGTATCAGTCGCATACGCTGGTGCAGCATATCCAGCGCGGCTGGTCGTTCCTCAATGAGGAAATGAACGAGTTTGTCGACCTGCTACCTGCGCAGCAACGGCAGGCGACGGAACACTGGTATCGCGGAACGGCTGATGCCGTGACGCAGAACCTCGACATCATTCGCCGCTACCAGGCGCAATATATCGTGATCCTTGCCGGTGACCATATCTACAAAATGGATTACTCACGCATGCTGTTGGAGCACGTTGAGAACGGGGCGAAATGCACGATCGCCTGTTTGCCGGTGCCGATTGAAGAAGCCAGCGCGTTTGGCGTGATGGCGGTGAATGATGACAATAAGGTCGTTGATTTCCTTGAAAAACCTGCCGATCCGCCGCATATGCCCGGCGACGAGACGCAGGCGCTGGCCAGCATGGGGATCTACGCATTTGATGCGGAATATCTCTATCAGCTGCTGGAAGATGACCTGAAAATTCCTGAATCGAATCACGATTTTGGCAAAGACATTTTGCCAAAAATTGTCGCGACGGGTGAAGCGCTGGCGCACTCCTTCAGCGTTTCCTGCGTGCAAAGCAATCCTGACGCGCCGCCTTACTGGCGCGATGTGGGAACGCTTGAGGCGTACTGGAAGGCGAATCTCGATTTGGCTTCCGTGACGCCAGAACTGGATATGTATGACCGTGAATGGCCCATCCGTACGCATATGGAGCCGCTGCCGCCGGCAAAATTTGTGCAGGATCGTTCGGGCAGTCACGGTATGACCATGAATTCACTGGTATCGGGAGGCTGCATTATTTCCGGTTCAGTGGTGGTGAACTCGGTGCTGTTTTCTCGCGTACGAATCAACTCTTTCTGCAATATCGAATCCTCTGTGTTGTCGCCGGACGTGGTGGTAGGACGCTCCTGTCGTCTGCGCCGCTGCGTTATTGATCGTGCGTGCGAACTGCCGGAAGGGACGGTAATCGGGGAGAACCCGGATGACGATGCGCGCCGTTTCTACCGTTCGGAAGAAGGGATTGTATTGGTAACTCGTTCCATGCTGGCAAAGCTGGGATGGCGCAGTTAGCCGTAAAACAGGGTCAGGCGTATCTGATGCGGAGGAACGCGTCAGAACACAGTTAAGGAGCCGATAATGCAGGTTTTACATGTCTGTTCAGAAATTTTCCCGCTGTTGAAAACCGGCGGGCTTGCTGATGTTGTTGGAGCATTACCGGCGGCGCAGATTGCAGAAGGTACTGACACCAGAGTTTTGATTCCGGCTTTTCCCGATCTGAAAAAGGGAATTCCTGAAACACAAGTTGTCGCCAGACTGCAAACCTTCGCGGGATATGTTGAGCTGCTTTACGGCAAGTTCAACGGGGTGGGGATTTACCTGATTGATGCGCCGGGCCTGTACGATCGGCCCGGCAGTCCGTATCACGACGAATCACAGTTCGCCTATACGGATAACTATCTTCGCTTTGCGCTGCTGGGCTGGATGGGGTGTGAAATCGCCTGTGGACTGGACACCTTCTGGCGGCCAGAAGTGGTGCACGCGCACGACTGGCACGCCGGACTGACCTGTGCCTATCTTGCCGCGCGCGGTCGTCCGGCAAAGTCAGTTTTTACCGTACACAATCTGGCGTACCAGGGACTTTTTTACGCGCATCACATGGAAGAAATCCAGCTGCCGTGGTCGTTTTTCAATATGCACGGGCTGGAGTTTTACGGACAGATCTCCTACCTCAAGGCCGGACTGTTCTATGCCGATCACATTACGGCGGTTAGCCCGACCTATGCGCGCGAAATCACGCTGCCGGAATTTGGCTACGGAATGGAAGATTTGCTCAAACAGCGTCAGCTGGAAGGGCGGCTTACCGGTATTCTGAACGGGGTTGATCCTGCCATCTGGGATCCGGCGGAAGACCTGTTGTTAACGGCCCGCTATAACCGCGACGTGCTGGACGCCAAGCAGGAGAATAAACGCCAGCTGCAAATTGCGATGGGGCTGAAGATTGATGACAAAGTGCCGGTCTTTGCCGTGGTCAGCCGCCTGACTAAGCAAAAAGGTCTCGATCTGGTGCTGGAAGCGCTGCCGGGTTTACTTGAGCAGGGCGGTCAGCTGGTGCTGTTGGGTGCCGGAGATGCGGTTCTCCAGCAGGGATTCCTGGCGGCGGCGGCGGAATATCCGGGGCAGGTAGGCGTGCAGATCGGTTATCACGAGGCGTTTTCGCACCGCATCATGGGCGGTGCCGACATTATCATGGTGCCCAGCCGCTTTGAGCCTTGCGGCCTGACGCAGTTGTATGGTCTGAAGTACGGCACGTTGCCGCTGGTCAGGCGTACCGGAGGGCTGGCCGATACGGTACACGACAGCTCGCTGGAAAACCTTGCCGATGGCATCGCCAGCGGTTTCGTCTTTGAAGACAGCAACGCCTGGTCACTGCTGAGGGCGATTCGTCGGGCCTTTGTGCTGTGGTCTCGTCCTTCACTGTGGCGCTACGTTCAGCGCCAGGCGATGGGGATGGACTTTAGCTGGCAGGTGGCCGCCGTGGCCTACCGCGATCTCTATCAACGACTGTTGTAATCAGAAATCGGGAAATTTGATATGAACGCACCTTTCATCTATACCGCCCCGACGCTCAGCGTCGAGGCGTTAAAGCATTCCATCGCTTATAAACTGATGTTCACCATTGGCAAAGATCCCTCGATTGCCAATAAGCATGAATGGCTGAACGCCACGCTGCTGGCGGTGCGTGACAGAATGGTCGAGCGCTGGCTGCGTTTTAACCGTGCGCAGCTGTCGCAGGATGTGCGTCAGGTCTATTACCTGTCGATGGAGTTCCTGGTTGGCCGCACCCTATCCAATGCGCTACTGGCGATGGGCATCTATGAAGATGCCCGCGCGGCGCTGGAAGAGATGGGTTTCGATCTGGAAGAGCTGATCGAGGAAGAGAGCGATCCGGGATTGGGGAACGGCGGCCTGGGTCGCCTCGCCGCCTGTTTCCTCGACTCGCTGGCAACGCTCGGCCTGCCGGGGCGCGGCTACGGTATCCGCTATGACTACGGCATGTTTAAGCAGAATATTGTCGATGGACGTCAGGCGGAATCCCCGGACTACTGGCTGGAATATGGCAATCCCTGGGAGTTCCAGCGCTTCAATACGCGCTATAAAGTGCGTTTTGGCGGACGTATTCAGGTGGAGGGTAACCGCTCCCGCTGGCTGGAAACCGAGGAGGTGTTGGCAACGGCCTATGATCAAATCATTCCAGGTTTCGATACCGATGCCACCAATACCTTACGTCTGTGGGGCGCGCAGGCCAGTAACGAAATCAATCTGGGGAAATTCAACCAGGGGGATTATTTTGCGGCGGTAGAAGACAAGAACCATTCGGAAAACGTGTCGCGCGTGCTCTACCCCGACGACTCCACCTATTCCGGACGTGAGCTGCGTCTGCGTCAGGAGTACTTCCTGGTATCGGCAACCGTGCAGGACATTCTTAACCGTCACTGGGCGATGCACCAAACGTTTGATAATCTTGCAGATAAAATTGCCATTCACCTGAATGATACGCATCCGGTGCTGGCGATCCCCGAGCTGATGCGGCTGCTGATCGATGAACATAAGTTTGGCTGGGACGATGCGTTCGAAGTGACCTGCCAGGTGTTCTCTTATACCAACCATACGCTGATGCAGGAGGCGCTGGAGACCTGGCCGGTCGATATGATCGGCAAGATCCTGCCGCGTCATTTGCAAATCATCTTCGACATCAATGACTACTTCCTGAAGACGATCCAGGATTACTACCCGGATGATTGGGATCTTCAGTCGCGCATCTCGATCATTGATGAAAACAATGGCCGACAGGTGCGCATGGCCTGGCTGGCCGTGGTCGTCAGTCATAAAGTTAACGGCGTTTCAGAACTGCACTCCAATTTGATGGTGCAGTCGCTGTTTGCTGACTTTGCCGCGCTGTTCCCGGGACGATTCTGCAATAAAACCAACGGCGTAACGCCTCGCCGTTGGGTTGCGCTGGCAAATCCGTCTCTTTCCGAAGTGCTGGATGAAACCATTGGTCGCAACTGGCGCACCGAGCTGAGCCAGCTGGACGAGCTGAAACAACATATCGATTATCCCGGCTTCCTGAAGCAAATTAGCGACTCCAAGCTGCTCAACAAAAAGCGGCTGGCCAGCTATATTGCCCAGAAAATGGATATTGTTATCGATCCTCATGCGCTGTTCGATGTGCAGATCAAACGTATTCACGAATACAAGCGTCAGCTGTTGAACGTGCTGCACGTTATCACTCGCTATAACCGGATCAAAGCCGATCCCGACGCTAACTGGGTGCCTCGTGTGAATATTTTTGCCGGTAAAGCCGCTTCGGCTTATTACATGGCAAAACACATTATCCACTTGATTAATGACGTGGCGACGGTGATCAACAACGATCCGCAGGTTAAAAACAAGCTGAAAGTGGTGTTTATCCCTAACTACAGCGTCAGCCTGGCACAGATCATCATTCCGGCAGCCGATCTTTCTGAACAGATCTCGCTGGCGGGAACCGAGGCTTCCGGCACCAGTAACATGAAGTTCGCACTGAACGGCGCACTGACCATTGGTACGCTGGACGGCGCGAACGTTGAGATGCTGGAGCATGTGGGAGAAGAGAATATCTTTATTTTCGGTAATACCACGCCACAGGTCGAGGCGCTACGTACCAGTGGCTATAACCCCCACAAATTCTACGAGCAGGATGCCGAGCTGCATCAGGCATTAACGCAGATCGCGACCGGCACATTCAGTCCGCAGGAGCCAGGTCGTTATCGCAATATCTTTGACTCGCTGGTGAATCTGGGTGATCACTATCAGCTGCTGGCGGATTACCGCAGCTATGTGGATACGCAGGATAAAGTGGATGAACTGTATCGACAGCCGGAAGAGTGGACGCGGCGAGCGCTGCTGAATATCGCCAATATGGGCTATTTCTCTTCGGACAGGACGATTCAGGAATACGCCGATGAGATTTGGGGAATTAAACCGATTCGGCTGTAGGCATAACCGCGAAGAACAAAAAAGCCGGCGCTAATGCCGGCTTTTCAGTTTTTACTGCATTGGTTACGACGCCAGCGACAGTGCAGGCTTCTTCGCATGCTGCGCCAGCCATTCACCTACACGGGCGCGCTGCGCATCATTCAGCCACATACCTTCTTTGGTGCGGCGCCACAGCGCATCATCCTGCTCGCGTACCCATTCGTTTTCAACCAGGTAACGCAGCTCCGCTTCATAGAAGTGATGACCAAACAGTTCGCCCAGGTCTTCCAGGCTTTTCGCCGACTTCAGGAACAGCTCGGTATTGCTACCGTAAGTACGCGCGTAGTGGCGCGCCATCACTTCGGTAATAAACGGATAACGACGACGCAGGCTTGCCGCATAGTCTTCACGCGTACCGGCAATGTCACCGCCCGGCAACACGCAGGTTTTGGTCCACGCCGGGCCGGCTTTTGGATAGTACTTAACCAGTTTTTCCATCGCCGCTTCGGCCAGCTTGCGATAGGTGGTCAATTTACCGCCAAAGACCGACAGAAGCGGTGCCTGGCCGTTGTCGTCACGCACATCCAGCGTGTAATCGCGGGTGATCGCCTGCGGTGAATCGGACTCATCATCACACAGCGGGCGCACGCCGGAGTAAGACCAGACAATGTCGCTTTTGCTCAGCGTCTTTTTGAAATGGCTGTTAAAGACTTTCAGCAGATATTCAGTCTCGTTATCGTCGATATGAACGTTTTTCGGATCGCCTTTGTACTCAACGTCGGTGGTGCCGATAATGGAAAACTCGTCCATCCACGGGATCACAAACACGATACGGTTATCTTCGTTTTGCAGAATATAGGCTTGCTTCTGTGTGTGAACGCGCGGAACCACAATATGGCTGCCTTTAATCAGGCGGATGCCGTAAGGGGATTTCAATTGCAGACCGTCATCGAACAGCTGCTTAACCCACGGGCCAGCGGCGTTGACCAGACCTTTCGCCTGCCAGGTTAGCGTTTTGCCGGAATCGATATCTTCCGCTTCCACCGTCCACAGGCCGTTCTCACGCCAGGCACGAGTCACTTTAGTGCGGGTGCGCACTTCGCCGCCGCGTTTCTCAACTTCCTGTGCGTTCAGCACAACCAGGCGCGCATCATCTACCCAGCAGTCGGAATATTCGAAACCGCGCGAAATTTCAGGTTTTAGTACTGAGTCTGAGCCGAAACGCAAACCTTTACTGCCTGGCAAGCTGGTGCGTTTACCCAGATGATCGTACATAAACAGACCCACGCGGATCATCCATGCCGGGCGCAGGTGCGGACGGTGCGGCAGGCGGAAACGCATTGGGAAAGCGATATGAGGGGCCATTTTCAGCAGCACCTCACGTTCGGCCAGCGCTTCGCTGACCAGACGGAATTCATAGTGTTCCAGGTAGCGCAAGCCACCGTGGATCAGTTTCGAGCTGGCGGAAGAGGTGGCGCAGGCCAAATCTTGCGCTTCCAGCATCAGCACAGACAGGCCGCGTCCTGCGGCGTCTGCCGCAATACCAGCGCCGTTGATGCCGCCGCCGATTACGATCAAATCTTTGGTTTCCACGTCATCTCCCCCGATGTTCGGAATAGTTCTTAAATGTTCGTTTTCGAGCATATAATAAGCGCAAAGCGACATTGACGCCAGTGTTAACCGAATAAAAACATTTATGCGTGATGTGGGTAACATAATTGAGGGGCAAAAAGGGCATTAACCTTTCGTTTTATTGGGTTATTGTCAGCATTGTTCACGATACAATAGCGGCCAACTTTCCTTATTTGAGATTCTGCCCATGGAACAATTTGAGTGCATCAGCGTACAGCAGGCGCAGTCACAGCTGGCCGATAACAAAGCGCTGCTGGTCGATATTCGCGATCGCCAAAGTTATGACGCAGCGCACGCGAGCGGCGCAATTCATTTGACGAACGAGACGCTGGCACCTTTGCTTGAGCAGGCTGATTTGTCGTTACCGGTACTGGTGATGTGCTATCACGGTATCAGCAGCAAAAGCGCCGCTCAGTATTTGCTTAGTCAGGGATTTGAACAGGCTTGCAGCATTGATGGCGGCTTTGAAGCCTGGCAGGCGACATTCCCGCAGCAGGTCGAATCATCCGCCCGCCAGACGGCCGTCTTTTAGCTCATTAACAGGGAATTTTCAGGCGATGATGCGCATTACCGATTTCTCCAATCCCCGCATAGCGCAGGCTTTTGTGGACTATATGGCTACACGCGGCATCAGTTTGCGGATTGAGCACGACAACCACTATACGCTGTGGCTGGATGACGATTCGAAAGTAAATCTGGTCGAAAACGAACTCAATCAGTTTCTCCGCGAGCCTGAACATCCTCGCTATCAGGCCGCCAGCTGGCATTCCGGCACCACGAACAGCGGTATCGAATACCAAAGTTCTTCATTAATGGCCAATATTCGCGAACGTGCAGGCCCGCTGACGCTGTCGGTGATGGCTGCCGCGGTTTTCGTGTTTCTCCTGATGCAGTTTGTCGGGGACCAAACCGTGATGAGCTGGCTCTCCTGGCCTGATGAAGATCAGCATTTTCAGGTTTGGCGCTGGTTCACGCATGCGTTGCTGCATTTTTCCGTGCTGCATATCGTGTTTAATCTGCTCTGGTGGTGGTATCTGGGCGGTGCAATTGAAAAACGCCTCGGCAGCGGTAAGCTGTTTGTTATTCTGCTGATTTCAGCGCTACTGAGCGGGTGGATGCAGGCTAAATTCAGTGGCGTTATGTTCGGCGGCCTCTCTGGCGCGGTCTATGCATTAATGGGATATGCCTGGCTCAGAGGTGAACGCGATCCCGAAAGCGGCATCTGGCTTGAACGTGGACTGATGGCATTTTCAGTGGTCTGGTTGGTTGTCGGCTATATGGGCTGGTTTGGCCTGTCAATTGCTAATGCTGCGCACGTCACCGGTCTGCTGGTCGGCCTGGCGATGGCGCTTGCCGATACCTGGCGGAAAAAAGCCTGAAACAGAAAGCAGGGAATTGATAAACAGGAGAGCTTTGTGAAGCAGACGCAACGTCACGACGCCATTATTGAACTGGTTCGTCGTCAGGGCTATGTCAGTACCGAGGAGCTGGTAGAACATTTTACCGTCAGCCCGCAAACCATCCGTCGCGATCTGAACGATCTGGCGGAGCAGAATAAAATTCAGCGTCATCACGGCGGCGCGGCGCTACCGTCAAGCTCGGAAAACACCGCCTGGCAGGATCGTAAAATGATGTGGTCGGCGGAGAAAGCCCGCATTGCCCAGCGTGTTGCCAGCCAGATACCCGACGGCGCTTCGCTGTTTATTGATATCGGTACCACGCCGGAAGCGGTGGCGCATGCCCTGTTGAATCACAGCAATTTGCGGGTCGTCACCAATAACCTCAATGTGGCGACGCTGCTGATGTCGAAGCCGGATTTCAGCCTGATTATTGCCGGTGGTGAAGTACGTACCCGCGATGGCGGGATTATTGGGGAAGCCACGCTCGACTATATTTCCCAGTTCCGGCTGGACTACGGCATTCTGGGGATCAGCGGCATTGATATGGACGGTTCGCTGCTGGATTTCGACTATCACGAAGTGCGCACCAAACGGGCGATCATAGAAAATTCGCGCTGCGTGATGCTGGTGGCTGACCATTCTAAGTTCGGTCGTAATGCCATGGTTAACCTGGGAAATATGAGCCTCATCGACTATCTGTTTACCGATGAAACCCCACCGCCAGGCGTACTGAAAACCATAGAAGAGCATGAAGTGCATCTGGAGCTGTGCTGACCTGTTAGCACGTTTTCGCAGCATGGACGCTGCAAACGTACCTTCTCGCGTCGCCTTCAGAAACCGTCAAAAAAATCGACAGCATCCTGAATGCGCTGGCGATATTGCCGAACATCGACCCCCTTGCCACGCCTGACGAACACCGGCCATCTCATGCGTCATGACCCGATATTGCTGGTTTTCAACGTCAGGAACCGGGCATAAGCGCTTTTTACCCTAACCACCCTGTTTCTCCTCAGCCCACTGATTATCCAATTTATTTGCTTCTCTTTTGAGCATTTTTTTCTGTTCGGGTCTTAACTGTAAGTGACTCAGCCCGTTTGCAAACTTCGTTCCCCCTTTCAGAAGGAAGCGGTATGTCGCAACAGAAATTCAATCAGGCCCGATTTGAGGCGGCTTTGACGCGCCAGTGGCAGCATCTTGGATTATCTTCAGCACGTGAAATGACCTCCCACCAATGGTGGCAGGCGGTGAGTGGTGCGCTGGCAGAAATGCTGGCTGCTGCGCCCCTCAATAAACCCGCAAAGAAGCAGCGCCACGTAAACTACATTTCGATGGAATTTTTAATCGGCAGGCTGACCGGTAATAATCTGTTGAATTTAGGATGGTATGACGAAGTGAAAGCGGTGCTGGCCGCGCACCAGTGCGATTTAAGCGAGCTGCTTGAGGAAGAAGTGGATCCTGCGCTGGGCAATGGCGGATTGGGCCGACTGGCCGCCTGTTTTCTCGACTCAATGGCGACAGTAGGGCAATCCGCGACCGGTTATGGACTGAATTATCAGTATGGCCTGTTCCGGCAATCCTTTCGGGACGGCCAGCAGATTGAATCTCCAGACGACTGGCATCGCAGCAGTTATCCGTGGTTTCGCCACAATGCCGCGCTGGATGTGAAGGTGGGACTCGGCGGCAAAGTGGAAAAAAATGCCCAGGGCGGTTTTATCTGGCATCCCGCTTTTACCCTGCGCGGTGAGGCCTGGGATTTGCCTGTGACCGGCTATCGCAATGGCATCGTGCAGCCGCTGCGGCTGTGGCAGGCGACGCATATTCATCCTTTCAACCTGACGCTATTCAACGACGGGAAATTTTTACAGGCGGAACAGCAGGGCATTGATGCGGCAAAGCTGACTAAGGTGCTCTATCCCAACGATAACCATCAGGAAGGCAAACGTCTTCGGCTAATGCAGCAATATTTTCAGTGTGCCTGCTCGGTAGCTGACATCCTGCGCCGTCATCATCTTGCCGGGCGGAAAATTGCCGAGCTGCCCGATTACGAAGTCATTCAGCTTAACGATACGCACCCAACCATCGCCATCCCGGAAATGCTGCGCGTCCTGCTGGATGAACACCAGCTGGCGTGGGATGACGCCTGGGCGATAACCAGCCGAACCTTTGCCTATACCAACCATACGCTGATGCCGGAAGCGCTGGAGCGGTGGGATCAGCGACTGGTGCGCACGCTGCTGCCGCGTCATTACATGATTGTTAAAGAGATTAACCGTCGATTCAAGAAAGTGGTTGATAAACACTGGCCCGGCGACGAAGCCGTATGGGAAAAGCTGGCCGTGTTGTACGACCACCAGCTACGAATGGCGAATCTGTGCGTGGTCAGCGGCTTCGCGGTCAACGGCGTGGCGGCGCTGCACTCGGAGCTGGTGGTAAAAGATCTGTTCCCGGAATATCACCAGCTGTGGCCGAAAAAATTCCATAACGTCACGAATGGGATAACGCCGCGCCGCTGGCTTAAGCAGTGTAATCCCGAGCTGGCGACGCTTATCGATCAAACGCTCAACGTCGAATGGGCTAACCATCTGGACGTATTGAAAGGGCTGGAGGCATGTGCGGACGATGCGGATTTCCGCAAGCGTTACCGACAAATCAAGCATAACAACAAGGTCCGTCTGGCGGACTATATCCATCGCCTGACCGGCATCAAGGTTAGCCCGGAGGCGATGTTCGATGTACAAATCAAACGTCTGCACGAGTACAAACGCCAGCATCTTGGCCTGCTGCATATCCTCTCCTGCTACAAGCAGCTGCGCGACAATCCGCAAATGGATTTTGTCCCGCGCGTTTTCCTGTTTGGGGCGAAAGCTGCGCCGGGCTACTACCTGGCGAAAAACATTATTTACGCCATCAACAAAGTAGCCGAGAAGATTAACAACGATCCGAAGATTGGCGACAAGCTGAAGGTCGTCTTTATCCCGGATTACCGCATTACGGCGGCTGAGCTAATGATCCCGGCGGCCGATCTCTCAGAACAAATTTCTACGGCGGGTTACGAGGCTTCCGGCACGGGCAACATGAAGCTGGCACTGAACGGTGCATTAACTATTGGCACGCTGGACGGCGCTAACGTGGAGATCGCGCAACAGGTAGGTGAAGAAAATATCTTTATCTTTGGTAACACCGTGGATGAAGTGAAAGCACTGAAAGCCAGCGGTTATGCGCCGCTAAAGCTGCGGAAAAAAGACAAGCATCTGGATGCCATTTTGAAAGAGCTGGAAAAGGGTTTTTTCAGCAATGGCGACAAGCACGCCTTCGATATGTTTCTCGACAGCCTGGGGAAATATGGCGATCCGTGGCTGGTTCTGGCAGATTTTGCCAGCTACTGCGCCGCGCAAAAACGCGTAGAAGCGCTCTGGCGCGATGAAGAAGCCTGGACTCGCACGGCCATTCTTAATACTGCCCGCTGCGGCATGTTCAGTTCCGATCGATCAATTCGCGATTATCAGCAACGTATCTGGCAGGCCAAACGGCCCGGGAGAGGCGATGGACAAGAAGTTTGAGCAGGCCGCTAAAGACGCGGGTATTGCGTCAGAATACATCAATGCCAAAGGGCAAAAAGAGCAGATAGATGTCGACATTCGCCGGCGTTTGCTGGCGGCGATGTCATCTGAAAAACGTAAAGCAAAGCCTGGCCCAATCCCGGGCTGTAAGGTGTTTCAGCACAAGCGCCTTTTGCAGCTGGAAGTTGGAGGAAAGGGCGCTTATCAATGGCAGCTGGTGACTGAGAACGGACGTGAATATCAGGGTGAGGTATCAGCAGGTGAAGCGATGACGTTGCCCGCCAACCTGGCGCTGGGCTACCACCAGCTGTGGCTGACGCAGGCCAAAAAAAGCTGGCAATGCCGGGTGATTGTGGCACCCAAACGCTGCTATGAACCGACATCGGTGCGGCAGGGCGATAAAATCTGGGGACTGAGCGTACAGCTCTATTCCGTGCGTTCAGAACAGAATTGGGGGATCGGCGACTTTGGCGATCTGAAACGAATGGTGACGGAAGTGGCCGAACGCGGCGGCGATTTTATTGGTCTGAATCCGATCCATTCGCTCTATCCCGCCAGTCCGGTCAGCGCCAGCCCCTATAGCCCTTCGTCACGGCGCTGGCTAAACGTGCTCTATATCGACGTGAGCGCCGTGCCTGAGTTTCAGCAAAGCGACGAGGCACAGCTGTGGCTAAGGGGGGAAAACATCCAGCGCCGGCTAAAGCAGGTTCGCGAAGGCGATTGGGTCGATTACGGCATCGTCGGCGAACTGAAAATGATTTCCCTGAGTCTGGCCTGGAAGACTTTCTGTCAGCATGGCGAGGATCATCCCAGGCAGCGGCATTTCGCCGATTTTATCGCTAAAGGTGGCGAAAGCCTTTACTGGCAGGCGGCTTTCGATGCCTTGCACGGGGCGATGATCAAGGAAAATGATAACTTCTGGGGCTGGCCGGTCTGGCCGGAAGCGCTGCGTGACGTTCATAGCGAAGCGGTACGGGAGTTTTGCGAGCAGCATCAGGAAGAAGTGCGTTTCTGGCTGTGGCTGCAATGGCTGGCGAATCGTCAGTTTGAAGAGTGCTGGCAACTCAGTCAGCAGCGAGGCATGGCGGTTGGATTGTATCGCGATCTTGCCGTAGGCGTCGCGGAAGGCGGCGCTGAAACCTGGTGTGACCGCGAGCTCTACTGCATGGACGTTTCGGTTGGCGCGCCGCCCGATATCCTTGGGCCGCTCGGACAAAACTGGGGCTTGCCGCCGATGGATCCGCACGTGATGGCGGCAAGAGGCTATCAGCCGTTTATCGATCTGCTGCGGGCAAATATGGCCAGCTGCGGCGCCTTGCGTATCGACCACGTCATGTCGCTGCTGCGGCTGTGGTGGATACCTTATGGTGAAACGGCCAACTATGGTGCCTATGTTTCTTATCCGGTCGACGATCTGATCGCGATCCTGGCGCTGGAAAGCCAGCGAAACCAGTGCATGGTGCTGGGCGAGGATTTGGGTACGGTGCCGCAGGAGATCGTCGCTAAGCTGCGCAACGCCGCGATTTACTCGTGGAAGGTGCTCTATTTCGAACAGGAAAAACATGAACGCTATCGTGCGCCCGCAGCCTGGCCGCGTCAGTCGGTGGCGAGCGCCACCACGCACGATCTGCCAACGCTACGAGGTTTCTGGAATGCGGTCGATTTAGAAATGGGCGAAGTGCTGGGACTCTATCCCGATAAAGTGGTGTTGCATGGCCTGTATCAGCAACGTGCGCGTCAAAAGCAGGCTTTACTGGAAGCCTTACATCAATATGGCTGCCTGCCGAAAAGCGCGGGCAAAAAAGCCAGCCTGATGAAAATGACCCCGGTTCTGAATCGCGGCATGCACCGTTTTATTGCCGACAGCGGCAGCGCTTTGCTGGGATTACAGCCGGAAGATCTGCTGGATATGGATAAGCCAGTCAACGTGCCGGGCACGGTCGATCAGTATCCCAACTGGCGACGCAAGCTAAGCGTCTCGCTGGAAACGATGTTTAATGATGCGCACGTTAATGCGTTGCTCAAAGATGTGCATCGCAGGCGCAAAGCGGGGAAAAAACAGGCGTAAAGGCCGAAAGCAGGGGCGAAGGCGCGTCGTCTTTTTCTGTCAGGATGCTATCCAACAGAACGTTACGGCAGCGCTATCGCCTGTCTGGCAATCAGTAGAAGGAGTGCTCGCCGCGCTGGTGCTCGGTCAGGTCACGCACGCCTTTCAGTTCCGGGAAGGCAACCAGCAGCTCTTTTTCGATCCCTTCCTTCAGCGTCACGTCGACCATTGAACAACCGTTACAGCCGCCGCCAAATTGCAGAATGGCAAAGCCGTCATCAGTGATTTCCATCAGTGAAACTTTACCGCCGTGACTGGCCAGCTGCGGGTTAATCGTTGCCTGGAGCTGATACTCAACGCGCTCAATCAGCGGCGCATCGTCGCTCACTTTACGCATTTTGGCGTTAGGCGCTTTTAGCGTTAGCTGGGAACCCAGGTTATCGGTGACGAAATCAATCTCGGCCTCTTCCAGATAAGGGGCGCTCAGTTCGTCAACGTATGCGGAAAGCTTTTCGAACTTCAGCTCGGTGTCGGTGGCTTCTACTGCGTCGGGTGGACAGTAGGAGACGCCGCATTCCGCGGTTGGCGTACCCGGATTGATCACGAATACGCGAATCTGGGTGCCCTCTTCTTGTTTTGACAGCAGTTTTGCGAAGTGCTCTTGCGCAGAATCAGTAATTCGGATCATGGCTATTGCTCAATAGTTGACTAAATTAGTGGGTTTATTTTACGCCGATCGTCGACGCTCTACAAGGTGCGGCACAGGCACCAGATCTGCACGCTGGCGGCACCTTCAGCCAGCAGTACGCGGCTAATTTCTTCGACCGTACTGCCCGTGGTAACAACATCATCCAGTAAGGCGATATGCCGTCCAGCCACCGCCGTTTCAACCCTGAACGCGCCGCGAAGATTCCTGCGGCGAGCGCTGGCCGGTAAACGATGCTGAATCCGGGTCTTGCGCCTGCGTGACAAGCCAGCCGCCTCATAAAAGCAGCCTGTCCAGCGAGCCAGACAGCGGGCCATATCATCCAGCTGATTATAACCGCGCTGCCAGGCCCGCTTTTTATGCAGCGGCACACACAGTAACAGGTCTGGCCGGTACAGGTGGCGATCGCGCCGCTCAGTTAACCAACTTAGCAAAAATAGCCGCGCAAGCATCACCGAGAGTGCTGTTGCCTGCAAAAACTTGAGACGCTGAACCAGTTCCCGCAGCGGCGGCTGCCAGTCAGTAACAAAAACGATGCGCTGCCAGGCGGGCGGGCGTAACTGACAGCGGCCGCATTCCCGGCGACTATGCAGCGCTGGTAAACCACAGCGCGGGCAGCATTCAGCCTGCATTGGCAGACGGCGCAAACAAAAGCAGCAGAGGCCGTGGTGGGGTAAAGCGAGTGGCATCTTGCATAGCCAACAGGCGGTGGGCATTGATAGCATAGCGTCCTCCATGACAAAAACAGGATTATAACGATGGCTCAGCTTTACTGGCAGACAACCGGCACGGGAGATCGCGATCTTGTGATGCTGCACGGCTGGGGACTGAATGCAGGCGTGTGGCAAAACATTATTGCGCGGCTCAGCCCGCATTTTCGGCTGCATCTGGTCGATCTGCCTGGCTATGGCCGCAGCGAAGGCTTTACAGCGATGAGCGTGGAAGAGATGGTGGCAAACCTGCTGCCTTTCGCGCCCGCTAACGCGCTCTGGTTGGGCTGGTCGCTGGGTGGGCTGGTGGCCAGTAAGATGGCGTTGCAGCATCCGGAACGGGTCAGCGCGCTGATTACCGTCGCCTCGTCGCCTTGTTTCACGGCTGATGAAAACTGGCCGGGTATTAAACCGGAAACGCTAAGCAATTTTCAGCAGCAGCTAAGTGAAAACTTTCAGCGTACCGTGGAGCGTTTTCTTGCGCTGCAAACCCTGGGCACGGAATCGGCCAGGCAGGATGCAAAACTGCTGAAAAGCGTGGTTCTGTCGTTACCGGCACCGGAAGTTGCGGTGTTAAACGGCGGACTGGAGATTTTACGCACGGTGGATCTGCGTGCTGAGATGGCCGCACTCAGCGTGCCGATGCTGCGTATTTACGGTGCGCTGGATGGCCTGGTTCCCCGTAAAATCGCGCCAATTCTCGATGAATGCTATCCCGGGAGTGGCTCAGTCGTGATGGACAAAGCCGCGCATGCCCCCTTCATTTCTCATCCCGATCTGTTCTGCGATCAACTGATTGATTTCGGTTCAAAAATCGTCCGCTAAATTTTTGCAAAAACTGGCGCTTTATTTATTACGGTTAATAATTATCAAGGTAAGCAAGGTCGCTTACCTTTTTACCTCTGAGTAGTCCAGGGAGTTGGGCATTTATGACCTCCCTGCATTCTCATCAAGCGACTGCTTATCCACTACAAAACAATGATGGAGTGTCTTTGATGAAAATTTTTAGAACTGTGGCGATTGCTCTTATGGTCGGTTCCGTCTCTTTTGCTGCTGTGGCTGCAAAAGAAGTGACTAAAGAGGAAGTGCAAAAGCTGAAGCTGGAAAAGATTGGCACGGTAAACACCACGGCGGAAACCACTTCTCCAATGGATGCCAAAGCGGTGTTGTCTAAACTGGCGGACGAAAAAGGCGGCAAATACTATCTGATCATTGCCGGGCGTGAGCACGGTAAATTCAGTGCGGTCGCTGAAGTGTATAAATAAAAACGCCAGCAGGCAGAGTTATTCTGCCTGCTGTTTCTCACTGCTGCTTTTCAGCCACAAAAAGTTCCACGGCGGCAGCGTGAGCGGATGGGCCTGGTCAAAAATACTGGTGCCGACAATATCCCGATAGAGCCTGTTATCCGGCAGGGTATAAGTTATCTCTTTGCTGCTTAAATTGAACAAACACAACACTTCATCATGCGATCTGGCCGATCTGCGCCGAAGAATAAACAGCGAATTCTCACTTTCCAGCACCTCCATCGGATTATCAGGATGGAAAGCGGGCTGGCGCGTTCTTAGCTGAATCAGCTTGCTGAGGGCATGGTAAACCTTGTGTCGCAGTGACTGCCTGTCGCTTAACGCGGCTTCAATCTGGCTGATAGCGTACTTCTCACGATTTATCGCCCGGTTATAGCCTGCCACTTTGACGCCTTCCGTATCGTTGCGCGACCCTAAAATACTTTGCACGTAGACCGCAGGCACGCCCGGAAAGGCCAGCAAGATGGCATGCGCCAGCATAAAACGTTGCAGACGAACCTCATCGTCATCCTCTTTTTTATTCAGCGCATCCATGTAGGTGACGTTGATTTCATAGGGACTGGTCGTCCCGTCGGGATTGTTCTTCCAGGAAACCAGCGCGCCTTCAGAAGTCAAATCCCTCACCAGCGAGACGATTTCCGTTTCTGGCAAAATACCGCGCAGTGGATTAAGGCCAATGCCGTCGTGAGACGCGAGAAAATTAAACCAGGTCGTCGTGCCTGCGCCGGGATCCAGTGAAGAGGCCCACTGCTTGAGCGCACGCGATGAACCATAATGGATGGCGTGCAGCACCAGCGGTGGCAGCGAGAACTGATAAACCATCTGCGCTTCGTCGTGCCCATCTCCCAGATAGCTGATGTTGTCTTTATGCGGCACGTTGGTCTCGGTAATAATCACCGTGCCGGGCGCGACAAGGTTGGCGATAGCGCGAAAAAGTTTGACCAGCTGATGGGTTTTCTCAAGGTGAATGCAGGCGGTGCCGGGCGTTTTCCACATGTAGCCAACGGCATCCAGACGCACGTAGTCGGCACCTTTCGCCAGATAGTCCAGCAGCACGTTTACCATGCTCAGTAAGACCTGAGGATTGGCAAAGTTCAGGTCGATTTGATCGGCGCTAAAGGTGGTCCAGATAAAGCGCGTGTCGCCGTTTGCCATTGCAAAGGGTGTTAGCAGCGGCGAGGTTCGTGGTCGGGTTACCGCACCTAAATCAGTTGAGGGCGGCATGCTGATAAAAAAATTATCCCAGGCGGGATCCTGTGCCAGATAGTGCTTAAACCAGGCGCTGTGGGCGGAAATGTGATTGCAGACGAAATCGAACATCAGCCGCGTGTGCTGGTGCAGCTCGGCAACGTCCGACCATTCACCGCAGATAGCACTGACCTGGTGATAGTCGATAACGGAAAAACCATCGTCGGACGAGTAGGGGAAAAAAGGCAGCAGGTGAACAAGGTTAAAACATTTCAGATGCTGCTGATAAAAGCGGGAGAAGGTTGACAGCGTGGGCGCTTCGCTTTCACGGAACTGATCGGCGTAGGTAATCAGCACCACATCTTTTTCATCCCAGTGCGCTTTACGCTGGTGAGTCAGCGTGCTTTGCGCCTGTGAAATGGCGTTTGCCAGCCTTTCCCGACAATCGGCAGGAAAAGTGCCCTCATAGATCTTATCGAGCAGGTTATTGATAATTTCCATTGCTATACAGTGAGCCACCGCATTGGTTACAGCCACGTTAGTTTTCACTGTAGACCGTTGAAGCAAATTCGCAACTTCAACGGCCTCCGTCAGTCAGTGGCAGCGGCCTTTTTTGCGACAGCCTGCGCAGCCTGTCGCTGTAAGGGTTCTCACTTCCAGACGCTGTGGCGACAGAGTGATATTTTTCAGCATCAGCCACAGAAGCAGGTTAAAGGCCACCACGGCGGTAATGATAATGGTGCTGGATTGAGGATGGCTGGCAAACGTGGCCAGTTGGAAAAACAACGCCGCCAGCGAGTAAGCCAGATTCAGCCCCCAAAAGTTGGAGAACAGCATCCAGCGCGTGCTGCTTTCGCGGGTGACGGCGCCCATTACCGACACGCAGGGGACATACAGCAGAACGAAAATCAGGTAGCTGTAAGCGGCAATATCGCTGCCAAACTTGCTGTGCATGACGCCCATCGCGCCGCCCGCCATTTCGCCATCGCCTTTGCTGGCGTCCAGCGGATGAAACAGGACGCTCAGGCGGAAGGTGCTTTTCACGCCATCCCAGGTTTCCGCCACCGCCGCTTTCAGCTCAGCCAACAGGCTGTAATTTTCCGCATCAAAAGTTTCCTGATGCAGCGCCTCTGCGGTGTAAAGCGTGTTGAGCGTACCGATAACCACTTCTTTCGCCATGGCGCCCGTGACCAGCCCGACCGTGGCCTGCCAGTTATCATTTTCCACGCCGATGGGATTCAGCAGCGGCGTCAACTGACGGCTGACGGTTGCCAGCGCTGAGTCGTTAATGGTGGAAACCGGCTGGCCGCTGAAGGAGAAGCTATTGAGCGCGCCAATCACCACGCTGACGATGACGATGACTTTACCGGCGCGCAGCACAAAACTTTTTAACCGCTGCCAGGTTTGCAGGAACAGACTTTTGAGATGAGGAACGTGCCAGCTCGGCATTTCCATCATGAACGGCGCGGCATCACCACGCAGCAAGGTTGATTTCAGGATCAGTCCGGTGGTGATAGCGGCGGCAATCCCCAAAAGGTAGAGGCTGAAAACGATCAGCGCACCGCTCTGCCCGAAAAAGGCGGAAGCAAACACCGCAAAAATTGCCAGCCTTGCACCGCAAGACATAAACGGTGCCATCAGCATGGTCATCAGGCGATCGCGTGGCGCATCGAGCGTACGCGTAGCCATGACGCCCGGCACGTTACAGCCAAAACCCACAATCAGCGGCACAAAGGATTTACCTGGCAGACCCAAGGTTTGCATCAGCCGATCTACCACAAAGGCAGCACGCGCCATGTAGCCGGAATCTTCCATAAAAGAAAGGAACAAATACATCAGGCCAATCTGTGGGATCAGCGGCATCACCGTGGTGATCCCGCCGCCAACGCCCTGGGCCAGGAACAGCGTCACTATAGCCGGCAGGTGTAGCTGGGCACCCAGCCACTGCATACCATCAATAAAGATTGCCGTTGAGCTGCCTTCGAACAGCGGCTGCAAGGCGCCACCAAGGTTGATGGCAAGGAAGAACATCAGGTACATCACCGCGAAGAAAATGGGAATGCCCAGCCAGCGGTTCAACACGATGGCATCCAGCCGGGCTGAAAGCCGATGCTGCGTGGTCTGCTGTGTGCGGGTGGTCGTTTCGCAAAGTGCTTCAATCGTCGCATAGCGAGCCAGGGTAATCGCCATTGCGCTGTCATCCCGCTGCGGTAATTGCAGCAGCAAATCTACCGCGTGGCCGGCCTGAGAACGGCAGTAAATATCACCTTCCAGCATTTGCAATGCCATCCAGCGGCGGCGGTGAGCGGCCAGTTCAGTGGGCATCGCGGCGGTAAGCCGGGCGGCATTATTTTCTATCGCTTGTGGATAAATGATATCGAATGCGTCAGGGACGCCGGAAAAATTGTCGATGGCGTTTCTCAGCTCGGCAAGGCCTTTTTTCCGAGTGGAAACCAGCGGAACAACCGGACAGCCAAGCGCGGCCGCCA
The DNA here is from genome assembly GCF_007981265.1 of Pantoea sp. CCBC3-3-1. NCBI lineage: Bacteria > Pseudomonadati > Pseudomonadota > Gammaproteobacteria > Enterobacterales > Erwiniaceae > Pantoea > Pantoea sp. CCBC3-3-1. The sequence continues at coordinate 4,586,652 of NZ_CP034363.1, read as the reverse complement.
GCGCGGTGATATCGATCTGAATATGCAAATTCTCAGCGATATCCAGCATATTCAGCGCGACGATGCAGGGAATGCCCAGTTCGCGCAATTGCAGCGTCAGGTAGAGATTGCGGGCCAGGTTGCTGGCATCCACAACGTTAATCAGCAGATCCGCTTCCCCGCTGAGAATGTAATGGCAGGCAATCTGTTCATCCAGCGAAGTCTGTTCAGAGAGGGTGGTCAGTGAGTAGGTGCCCGGCAGATCCACCAGCTGAACCTGATACTGCGCGGTGGTGAAACTGCCAGATTTACGTTCTACCGTTACGCCAGCCCAGTTGCCGACGCGCTGTCTGGCACCGGTCAGCTGGTTGAAAAGCGTGGTTTTACCTGCGTTAGGGTTGCCAATCAGCCCGATCGTACATGCTTTCATGAGTTCGCTCCTATCCGTTCAGGTCTTCGAGCTGGAGGTGAGAAAGATCCTGGCGGCGCAGCGCCAGCACGGCGTAGCGATTTTCGATTTTCACCGGTCCGCCAAAGGGCGCGGTGGCGGTAACGCGGAAGCTGGAGCCAGGTCGCAAACCCTGTAGCAGAAGTTTTTGTTGGAATTCGGGGCTGATAGTCGGCGAGAAACCGAGAATTTTGTACTGATTACGAAGCGCGATGTGCATATAACCACCCTGGTTGTGTGACTAACCGTGATAATTGATGGCGGCAATCATAGTGAGAATGATTCGTAATGCAGTTGACGTGGAACAAGTTTGCTTGCGGAGAAAGTATCTGGAAAGTAAACGAGAAAGATATAGCGAGATGATTCCAGTGCTGGCCAGAAAAATGAGGGGCAAAGCGCCCCTTGATCATGCTCCGGGTCGTTCGTTCCAGGCGTCGTGAGCTAGCAAGTTACCGTCTATGCCCGCTCCCGAGGCAGCAGGTGTTTTGATGAGGGAGCAGAGCGGGCATCAGCCCGCTCTGAATACCTATTTCTTGCCGAAAGCAGCAGCCAGCGCATCGCCCATGGCGCTGTTACCCGCAGGCTGTGCCGCCGGACGCGGACGCGATTTATTCTGCGCCGGTCGTGCATTTTCACGGCCGCTGGCAGCATTGCCACGGCGTGAGTTGGTTTCGCCTGGCTGTTCGTCCAGTCGCATGGTCAACGCGATACGCTTGCGTTGCAGATCCACTTCCATCACCTTCACTTTAACAATATCGCCCGCCTTGACCACCTTATGCGGGTCATCAACGAACTTATTGGCGAGGGAAGAGATATGCACCAGGCCATCCTGATGCACGCCGATATCGACGAAAGCGCCAAAATTGGTCACGTTGGTTACCGAGCCTTCCAGCACCATACCCGGCAGCAGATCGTTCATGGTCTCTATGCCTTCGGCAAACTGGGCGGTCTTAAACTCAGGACGCGGATCGCGGCCTGGCTTTTCCAGTTCTTTAAGAATATCGGTCACGGTCGGCACGCCGAACTTCTCATCGGTAAAATCTACCGCGCGCAGGTTGCGCAGCGCCGACGGATTGCCCATTAAATCGTTCAACGCCTGTTCTGTTGCTTTCAAAATACGTTCCACCACCGGATAGGTTTCCGGGTGAACGGTTGAGGCATCCAGCGGGTTTTCGCCCTGGTTAATGCGCAGGAAGCCCGCGCACTGTTCGAAGGCTTTCGGCCCCAGACGGCTAACTTTTAACAATTGCTGGCGGTTCTGGAAACGGCCGTTTTCATCACGCCAGCCAACGATATTCTGCGCCATCATCTTGCTCAGGCCCGCCACGCGGGTTAGCAAAGGCACGGAGGCGGTATTTAAATCGACGCCAACGCCGTTGACACAGTCTTCCACCACCGCATCCAGCTTTTTCGCCAGCTGGCTCTGACTAACGTCGTGCTGATACTGACCAACGCCAATGGATTTTGGATCGATCTTCACCAGCTCGGAAAGCGGATCTTGCAGGCGACGAGCGATCGAGACTGCGCCACGGATCGAGACGTCCAGATCCGGGAACTCCAGCGCGGCCAGCTCAGAAGCGGAATAGACCGAAGCGCCGGCTTCACTGACAATCACTTTCTGCGCGTTAACTTTTGGGAACTGCTTCTGCACATCCAGGAAGAAACGTTCGGTTTCACGTGAGGCGGTACCGTTGCCAATCGCCACCAGTTCGACCTGATGCTTTATACATAACGCAGCGACTGCGGCAGCCGCTTTAGCCGCCTGTCCGGTGTGAGGGTAGATGGTATCGGTAGCGACCAGTTTGCCGGTGGCATCAACAACCGCCACTTTTACGCCGGTACGCAGGCCTGGATCCAGCCCCATCGTGGCGCGCATGCCTGCCGGTGCCGCCATCAGCAGATCGTGCAGGTTGCGGGCAAAAACGTTAATCGCTTCGTCTTCAGCGCGTTCGCGCACCGTGCCCATCAGTTCGGTTTCAAGGTGCAGCAACACCTTAATCCGCCACGTCCAGCTGACCACGGCTTTACGCCAGCTGTCAGCCGGGGCGTTATTCAGGCGCAGATTCAGATGCTCAGCAATAATCTGCTCGCCGTGACTTTCACGTGGTGGCTCGTCGAACTGCGGATCGGCATTCAGCGCCAGCTGAAGCACGCCTTCATTACGGCCACGGAACATGGCCAGCGCACGGTGAGAAGGAACCGTTGAAAGGGCTTCATGATGATCGAAATAGTCGCGGAATTTCGCGCCTTCCTCTTCTTTGCCTTCAACAACGCGTGACACCAGATGCGCATTTTTCCACAGGTAATCACGCACTTTTGCCAGCAGCGTGGCATCCTCGGAAAAACGTTCCATCAGGATGTAGCGAGCGCCATCCAGTGCGGCTTTGGTATCGGCCACGCCGTTGTCGGCGTCAACGAAGCCTGCTGCTACCTGCTCCGGTTCCTGCGAGGGATCCTGCCACAGCGTATCGGCCAGCGGTTGCAGACCTGCTTCGATAGCAATCTGACCACGAGTGCGGCGTTTAGGCTTGTAAGGCAAATAGAGATCTTCAAGTTCGGTTTTGCTCAGGGTGTTGCTGATGGCGTGGTTTAGCTCATCGGTCAGCTTGCCCTGGTCGCCGATAGATTTCAGAATCGACTGGCGACGGTCTTCAAGTTCGCGCAGATAACCCAGGCGGGTTTCCAGCTGACGGAGCTGGGTGTCGTCCAGACCTCCGGTCACTTCCTTACGATAGCGTGCGATAAACGGCACGGTGTTCCCTTCATCCAGCAGACGGACAGCGGCATCAACCTGTTCTGCTCGCGCCTGCAGCTCACTTGCAATTATGCGGCTCAGCGATTCTTTCATTATCGGTTACTTTATGGCTCAAGATTTAGCGGACAGTTATACGGATTGCGCAGGGTAATTGCCAGCGTATGTCCCTGCTGGCGTACCAAATCCGCGTGATTAGGATTGTTTAACGTAGTCGATTTGATTGACGTACCAGCACGCTTCACCAACCGGCGTTTGCACGGTAGCTAAATCGCCCACTTCTTTTTTCAGCAATGCGCGGGCCATCGGCGAGTCGATAGAGATGTAATCGTTACGGCCAAAGATTTCGTCGTAGCCGACGATGCGAAAGCGTTTGATTTCACCGTCGTCGTTTTCTACCTCAACCCAGGCACCGAAAAAGACTTTGCCTTCCTGCTGCGGTGAATAATCGACAATGCGCAGCTGCTCAAGGCATTTGGTAAGATAGCGCACGCGGCGATCGATCTCGCGCAGACGCTTTTTGTTGTACTGATAGTCGGCGTTTTCGCTGCGGTCGCCCAGGCTGGCAGCCCAGGTCACTTTTTTGGTCACTTCTGGCCGATCTTCACGCCAGAGAAAGTCCAGCTCCTGCTTTAATTTGTCGTAACCTTCGCGGGTGATCAGTTTGGTTTTCATCTTAATCCAAATTTTTCTCGAAAATGCTTTATCCATTTTGTTGCGAGCTGGACAACGATGCAAATCCCATCTGCTTTTTTCTGCCTGACGTTACTGCTTGTTTGTCCTGGCAATTCGTCTGAAAGAGAGCTGAATATCCGCACATTTTTGCGGCGTAATTAAAGATAAGCTGCTGTTTAATATGCTTTGTAACAATTTCGGCTAGAATATAAACCATTATTGACTGTTACATTCAGGCATCTTTTTTAAGAATAATGACTCAGGCAATAGCGCCTTTGGGAGTATCGAAATGCAAGAAAACTACAAAATTCTGGTCGTAGATGATGACATGCGTTTGCGTGCGCTGCTGGAGCGTTATCTGACCGAACAGGGTTTCCAGGTGCGCAGCGTAGCAAATGCGGAACAAATGGACCGCCTGCTAACGCGTGAGTCCTTCCACCTGATGGTGCTGGACCTGATGCTGCCAGGTGAAGACGGCCTCTCTATCTGCCGCCGTTTGCGCAGCCAGAGCAACCCGATGCCGATCATTATGGTCACGGCGAAAGGGGAAGAAGTGGATCGTATCGTGGGTCTGGAAATCGGTGCGGATGACTATATTCCAAAACCGTTTAACCCGCGTGAGCTGCTGGCTCGTATCCGTGCCGTTCTGCGCCGTCAGGCGAACGAGCTGCCGGGGGCGCCGTCGCAGGAAGAAGCCGTTATCGCTTTCGGTAAGTTTAAGCTGAATCTGGGCACGCGCGAGATGTTCCGTGAAGACGAACCGATGCCGTTGACCAGCGGTGAATTCGCCGTGCTGAAAGCGCTTGTTAGCCATCCGCGTGAGCCACTTTCGCGCGATAAGCTGATGAATCTTGCCCGTGGGCGCGAGTACAGCGCGATGGAACGTTCTATCGACGTGCAAATTTCTCGTCTGCGCCGCATGGTGGAAGAAGATCCTGCTCATCCGCGCTATATCCAGACCGTTTGGGGCCTGGGCTACGTATTCGTGCCGGACGGCAGTAAAGCATGAGGCGAATCCGCTTCTCTCCCCGCAGTTCATTTGCCCGCACGCTGCTGCTGATTGTCACCCTGCTGTTTGTCAGTCTGGTGACGACGTATCTGGTGGTGTTGAACTTTGCTATTCTGCCGAGTTTACAGCAGTTTAATAAGGTGCTGGCGTACGAAGTGCGGATGCTGATGACCGATAAGCTGCAGCTGGAAGACGGCACGCAGCTTGAGGTGCCACCGGCATTTCGTCGTGAGATTTACCGCGAGCTGGGCATTTCGCTGTATACCAATGCGGCGGCGGAAGAGAGCGGATTACGCTGGGCGCAGCATTACGAGTTCCTCAGCCAGCAGATGGCGCAGCAGCTTGGCGGCCCGACCGACGTGCGCGTCGAGGTAAATAAAAACTCACCGGTGGTCTGGCTGAAAACCTGGCTGTCGCCAGATATCTGGGTGCGTGTTCCGTTAACCGAAATCCATCAGGGCGATTTTTCACCGCTGTTCCGCTATACGCTGGCGATTATGCTGCTGGCAATAGGCGGCGCGTGGCTGTTTATTCGTATTCAGAACCGGCCGCTGGTGGAGCTTGAACATGCGGCGCTACAGGTCGGCAAAGGGATTATTCCGCCGCCGCTGCGTGAATATGGCGCTTCTGAAGTGCGCTCGGTAACTCGAGCTTTTAATCAGATGGCGGCGGGTGTTAAACAGTTGGCCGACGATCGCACCTTGCTGATGGCTGGCGTCAGTCACGATCTGCGCACGCCGCTGACGCGTATTCGCCTGGCGACGGAAATGATGTCGCAGGAGGATGGCTATCTCTCTGAATCAATTAATAAAGACATTGAAGAGTGCAACGCAATCATCGAGCAGTTTATTGATTATCTGCGCACTGGTCAGGAGATGCAGACGGAACGAGCCGATCTGAACGGCGTGTTGGGCGAAGTCGTTGCGGCTGAAAGCGGCTACGAGCGCGAAATTGAAAACGCGGTAATGCCTGCTGAACTGATGCTGGATATCAATCCGCTGTCAATCAAGCGTGCGGTAGCTAACCTGGTGGTGAACGCGGCGCGTTATGGTAACGGGTGGATTAAGGTCAGCAGCGGCAGTGAACTTCAGCGTGCCTGGTTCCAGGTCGAAGATGATGGCCCGGGGATCCAGCCCGATCAGCTTAAGCATCTGTTCCAGCCTTTTGTACGCGGCGACAGCGCCCGCAGTACCAGCGGCACAGGTTTAGGGCTGGCCATCGTGCAGCGTATTATTGATGCCCATCAGGGCTCACTGGATATCGGCGAAAGTGAACGAGGCGGACTGCGTATTCGGGCTTATTTACCGTTACCGACCAGCGCGGTATTACCTGCGACCACCACAACCTGATGTGAATGTAAAAACTGCCTGATTCCAGGCAGTTTTTTTATCTGCACGATTACAGCTGTGGTCCCGCCGGAACCAGGGCTGCGCCGGCCGCCGTATCGGTATATTTATCAAAGTTAGCGATAAAGCGCTGTGCCAGATCCTGGGCTTTGGTTTCCCATTCAGCCGCATCGGCGTAGGTATTTCGCGGGTCGAGAATGCGGCTGTCGACGCCGGGCAGAGAGGTGGGCATCGCCAGATTGAAAACCGGCAGCGTGACGGTTTCAGCCGTCGAAATTTCGTCGCTGAGAATCGCGTTGATAATCGCCCGCGTGTCTTTTAACGAAATACGCTTGCCCGTCCCGTTCCAGCCGGTGTTGACCAGGTAAGCTTCTGCGCCCGCTGCCGCCATACGCTTGACCAGCACTTCTGCATACTGCGTTGGGTGCAGCGTCAAAAACGCCGCGCCGAAACAGGCGGAAAAGGTTGGCGTCGGTTCCGTTACGCCACGCTCGGTGCCGGCCAGCTTGGCCGTAAAGCCCGAGAGGAAATGATACTGAGTCTGGTCGGGGGTCAGGCGGGAAACCGGCGGCAGTACGCCAAAGGCATCCGCAGTCAGGAAGATTACCTTGCGTGCGTGACCCGCTTTCGATACCGGCTTAACAATATTGTCGATATGGTAGATCGGATAGGAAACGCGGGTATTCTCAGTTTTGCTTCCGTCATCGTAATCCACTGAACCGTCGGCGCGTACTACCACGTTTTCCAGCAGCGCATCACGGCGGATAGCCTGATAAATCTCCGGCTCAGCCTGCTCAGACAGCTTGATAGTTTTGGCGTAGCAGCCGCCTTCGAAATTGAACACGCCATCGTCATCCCAGCCATGTTCGTCATCGCCAATCAGCTGACGCTCAGGATCGGTAGAAAGCGTGGTTTTACCCGTTCCTGACAGGCCGAAGAATACCGCCACGTCACCTTTTTCGCCGACGTTAGCCGAACAGTGCATAGAGGCAACGCCTTTTAGCGGCAGCAGATAGTTCATAATGGCGAACAGACCTTTCTTCATTTCGCCACCGTACCAGGTGCCGCCAATCAGCTGCATGCGCTCGGTCAGGTTGAAGGCGACGAAGTTTTCGGAATGCAAACCCTGCTGCTGCCAGTTCGGATTGGTACATTTAGCCCCGTTCATCACCACAAAGTCAGGCACAAAGCTGGCCAGCGCTTCATCGTCGGGGCGGATAAACATGTTTTTAACGAAATGCGCCTGCCAGGCCACTTCGGTAATAAAACGTACGCAGAGGCGTGTATCAGGGTTAGCGCCGCACCAGGTATCGACAACAAACAGACGCTTACCGGAAAGCTGCTGGCCGACCAGCGATTTCAGCTGCTGCCAGGTATCGTTATTCAGTGGCTGATTATCATTTTTGCCTTTGCCCTGGTCATTCCACCACAGCGTGTCACGGGTGGTTTCATCGCGAACGATATATTTATCTTTCGGCGAGCGGCCGGTGAAAATGCCGGTATCAACGGCGATCGCGCCTGACTGCGTTTCAATTCCGCGCTCGAAGCCAGTCAGCTCTGGGCGAGTTTCTTCTTTATACAGTGTGTCGAAGTCGGGGTTGTGGATAATCTCAACCGTATCCGTGATGCCATAAGCGACGAGGTCCTGCGGGGTCAGGTCACGCATGTTACTGCTCCTTTGTCGGTTCAGTTTTACTTCAGAATGTTTAAACATAATGTTCCAGGACCGTGATATTTCGCAACGCCTTCATAACACGCTAATCACGATCGCGCGCAGTTTACACGGGTGAGGCGCGAGGAAAAGGGCCAATCCGCAGAAATGAGAGGCGACGCGTGAATCGTTCAATAACGCTTCGCCCGATTTCATTTCTTTACTTTCTTAAGTGTTTAATAAGGCATTTATGCGTAAATACGGAGGTGGGCACTATTTTAAATATTGGGAACTGGCAGGGTACGTAATGGTGGCGAAGGGTGTAAAAAGGTGTGAAAAAGCAGCAGAAGAATTGTGCAGCGGAAAGCGCCATCAGCCCACTGGACTCATGGCGCACAACAATCAGTGAACCCGATCGTTACCCGTAGTTGAATCGTTGCGGATCGCCGCGATATCAACAGCATCATAAATGTAGTGATTACCGCAATAGTCGCAGTGCATATCGATCTTGCCGTCTTCGGCCAGGATCTGGTCCACTTCGGCTTCCGGCAGGGTACGCAGGACTTCGCCACAGCGTTCATGAGAACAGGTGCAGTGGAAGCTCACGTCCTGTGGATCGTAAAGAGTCACTTCTTCCTGGTGGTACAAACGCCACAGCACTTCGTTTGCCGGCAGGCCAAGCAGCTCTTCGGTTTTGATCGTTTCAGTTAGCGTCGCCAGGTGCGTGAAATCATCCGGGTTAGCGTCCTGCGCAGGCAGTACCTGTAGCAAAATGCCGCCAGCGCCGGGCTGGCCTTCCGCTTCACCCGTGCGGATAAACAGGCGTGTCGGCAGCTGCTCTGAACGCATGAAGTAATCTTCCAGGCATTCCGCCAGCGTTTCACCTTCCAGACCGACCACGCCCTGATAGCGTTCACCTTGCGCAGGTGTGATGGTGATGATCAGATAGCCATTGCCTACCATCTCCTTCAGGCTGCTCTCAGGCGCGATATCGCCTTTAAGACGCGCTACGCCACGCATTTCCTGTCGGTTGTTGCCGTTGATAACCGCCAGATTCAGCGGGCCGTCACCTTGCAGCTGCACGGTAATATCGCCATCAAACTTCAGCGTGGCGGTCAGTAAGCTGGTCGCTACCAGCAGTTCACCCAGTACTTTCTGTACAGGCTGTGGATAGTCGTGACCGTCGATAATCTGCTTCCAGGTGTCGGAAACGGTAACCAGTTCGCCACGCACGGCGTAGTTTTCGAACAGGTAACGGTGCATTTGGTCTTGATGAGCCATAATTCTCTCTCGTTGTGGCGGCTTACTCGTCGCCAGAATTTTTAAATTTCATTAGGTCGCGCCGCTCTTTTTTGTCAGGGCGGCGATCGGGATGCGGCATAGTCAGCGCACTCATTTTGCGCGCCTGCGCGATCTTTTCCCTTTTCTCAATACTCTGTGGCGTTTCGGCATACATCTGCTGGGCTTCGGTTGCAGGCCCGCGCTTGTCGCTAACCGTCTGAACAATGACCGTCCGTTCGTCGTTACCCTGACGCAGCGTCAGTTCTGCATCAGGTTCCACAATTTTACTTGGCTTACTGCGCTGGCCGTTGTAGTGAACTTTGCCACCTTCAACCATCTCACGCGCTATCGCGCGGGTTTTATAAAAGCGAGCGGCCCACAGCCATTTATCGAGCCGAACCGCTTCTGCGGATTTCTCTTTCATCGCTGCTCCTGTGTGGGAACATCCCTATGTATGGGTTATACGTCAGAATTCAAGGTGCCGCTCCGGCGTGTGGCCGGAGCAGAGCATCAGAGGGTACCTGAGAGGTCAAAAGCCATGTCAGTGTTAAAAATAGCATAAAACTAACGGGCTCAGAACAGGGGACGAATGCCCTGTGGCGTGTTCAGCGCAGGGCTGAAACAGGTATCGTAATAGTTCTGGATAGCGGCGGTACGTACGCGATTGTGGTGGATACGTTTGATCGCCAGCAGAGCGTTGATAATAAAGCTTAAGGTGACCAGCAGCAGCAGCAGACTGGTGCCCAGGTAACGACCCAGCTTGATGGCGTCCGGTTCGCTATGCAGCGCGATATGACGCGTGCCGTTAGCGTCAGTACTGATATTGGTCACGATGCCGTAGGCGGAGAACGGCGTATGCAGCAGCATGCCCGCCAGCCGTTGCAGCTCCGGCCACTGATCGGGCGCGTTGTAGTCGAACAGCGAAACGGTCGGCGTTTGCTGATTAACTAACTGACGGCCTTCATCGCTGACAATCAGAAATCCGCCCGGTGGTGGGCTGTTCAACGCCTCAGAAGCCCGGCGGGTTTCACGATAGAAGAATGATGACGTGGCGGTATTCACCAGATTTTCCAGCGCTTCGGCACTGACCGGGCGTAACAGGACATTCATGCCGTTCAGCGAACCGGAATCCGCCCGGTGCACCAGCGTTTCCCAATCTTTCGCGTTGCCGAGATTAACCAGGGCATTTTTCAGCCTGACGCAATCCTGTTCCTGACTACAAAGATCCTGCGTTTTCAACACAATATCGGAAAAATCATCCAGCAGGATCATGCCGGATTTTTGGATGGCTGTTGCAAGCTGTGGATTCAGTTTGGGATCGGCGCTGCTTTGAGGATGCAGCTGATCGCTGGTGGTCGTCAGCAGGGCCATCGCTTTATCGATAATATCCGACTGCGGCTGGGGCAGGGGAGCCGCATTGTTCCAGTAAACGGCCGAACAGTCGAACGGCATAAAAGCATAGGTTCTGTTGCCCTGATAGGTGGCCGGAACAGAACACATCCCTTCGCCGCTCACTTTCAGGCTGTCGCCAACACGCAGAGGAATTTTTTCCAGATCGTTAACTGAAAACACCTGCACGCTTTCGGTGCCTTTCAGCCAGGCCATGCTGAGCTTTAGCGGCATGCTCAACGGTATCAACGCGATCAACAGAATAAGGACCAGCAGCGAACTGGCAGCCAGTACCAGATTTTTACGCCAGCGCTGAATCGGGAAATTACGCATTTCATCCTGAAGCGACAGGAAGCGGCCCTGACGCACCACATGACGACTCAGATAAATATCCACTTCCGTCGACTGACCCAGATCATGCGCGACATAGGGCTGCCAGTGCGAAGGATAAATTAAATCGATAATGCCCAGCGAGATATTGCTTACCTGACCCTGGTTCGATTCACCAAATAATCCCCAGCGTTTTGGCGCACCTCGCAGGCAGTGGATTTCGCGTAAATCTTTTTCCGAGGGGCGACGGTACAGCGACCAGCCGCTGACGCCGATGACGACAATGGCTGAAAACACCAGCCATGGCATCAGCACTACCGGGCTGATCAGGCTGAAGAAAAGCAGCAGCAGCGCTAAGCCAATCGCAACCGCTTCCCGTGTCCCGTCCGGGCGGCTAAGGGTGTATTCTTCAAGGGTTTCCTTACGCACACTGAGCAGCTCAATGTTTTCGCTTTCTTCTTTTCTGATCGAGGCGTTTTGACCCACCGGACGCGCAGACGCAGCCAGCGTAGGCTGCTCGTAAACGTAGTTCACCAGCGAATGGCCATTCAGGGAAATAACCAGCGGAATAGTTTGGGTTTTGATCAGCTCAACATAGTTTTCTTCCGCTATGTATTGCTCCCACAACGGCGGCAAATGCACTTCAACGGCGTCAAGATAGTAGCGCCATTTGTGGGGTTCGTCGGTAGAAAGTCCGTAACGGGTTATTGAGCGCGTCACCGGATAGACATTGCTGCTTTGTGAGGTCAGTACCAGGCGATCGTTTGTACTGCTGGCGCCGGTTGGCAGAGGGGTATTGCGATGTTTTTCAAGTGAGCTGACATAGCGCTCGACGGCTTTACGCTCATCGTCGCTAAGTTTACGAAAAGGAGGACTAATAAATGGCAGTGGTTTCGCCAACGGCGGACGATGCCGCATAGCGTACCAAAAAAAACAACCCGCCCCCATTGAACAGGCCAGCATTACAGCCAATATAATGACTATTGTGCTCATGCTTCCCTCATTCCTGCCACCCTGTTCCCGTCTTTATGCTGGAAATTACCTGACTGAATCATATCGAGTTCGACATTGTGACGGGTTCAGACGGCGCTGGCAATCCGCCTTTTCCACAAAAATAGCGCACAAAATCATAAAATTAGAATAATTGTAGATGAGTCCCAACTGTGATCGTAACAAGCAACGTTAATTTGCAACATCGGTATATTCCTATTTTATAGTGCACGGATTGACATTTTTTAAAACTTTTTAAATCGTTACCCGGCGCAATTGTTATAACAGTGTAAAATAATCCATGCGATGATTGGCATCCCCGCGTCGCTGCCGCACAATGGGGAAACTATCGGTTAATTTACCGTGACTGGCGAGCTATCAGGCTCAATTTTTTGGCTTTTCCCTGGGGCCACCATGACCAGACAACTGCAAAAACCCGAAATTCTTAATGTAGAGACCGTTGCCCGTTCACGGCTGTTCACCGTACAGGCCGTGGATTTGCTTTTCAGTAACGGCGCGCGGCGCGTCTATGAACGCATGAAACCTTCCAGCCATGAAGCGGTGATGATTGTGCCCATTATCGATAATCATCTTGTGTTGATCCGCGAATATGCTGTCGGGCTGGAAAGTTACGAGCTTGGTTTCCCTAAAGGATTAATCGATCCGGGCGAGACCCCTTTTGAGGCGGCGAATCGCGAGCTGAAAGAAGAGGCCGGATTTGGTGCTGAGAAACTGGAAGCGCTGGGGAAACTGACGCTGGCACCTTCTTATTTCTCCAGCAAAATGAATATTGTGGTGGCGGAAAATCTCTACGAAGAACAGCTGGAAGGAGATGAGCCTGAGCCACTGCCACAGGTGCGCTGGCCGCTGGATAATCTGCTGGGTCTGCTACAGGAACCTGATTTCTGTGAAGCTCGTAATGTGAGCGCACTGTTCCTGGTGCGGGAATGGTTGGTAAAGCAAGGGCGGCTTAGCTACTAGCCACTTTCTGGCTACCTTATCGGGTCACAACTGCTGCAAAAGCGGGGTGGCGCTGTCAGGTATTCGATAACAACGAAAAGGGTGGATGAGCCGCAGAAATCTCTCTTCTGCGGCTCATCCACCCTTTGTATCGGCCAGCGCTTAGAACAGCTCGTGGCTCTCGCCGTTATCCATTAACGTTGTGCCAACATCATGCACGGCATGCTCAGTTGGCTGCGTACCATTGATAAAGTACTCCTGGCGCGTGTTGCCACTGCCGTTCGCGAGCTTACCCGTCTGACGATCGATCGTTACCGTCACCACGCCATCTGGCGGTGTCAGAGGCTGAACGGGCACGCCGTCCAGCGCTACTTTCATGTAATCATCCCAGGCTGGCTGTGCGCTCTTCGCACCGCCTTCGTAGCCAGAAATCTGATCCTTGATGGCACCGGATGCGGTAGTCCGTCCCAGATCGCGACGGTGATCGTCAAAGCCGATCCATACGGAAGTCACCACGCCCGGACCGTAACCAGAGAACCAGGCATCTTTCGAGCTGTTGGTCGTCCCTGTTTTACCGCCAATGTCGTTACGCTTCAGATCGCGGCCCGCGCGCCAGCCGGTTCCCATCCAGCCCGGTTCCCCGAAAACATTGGAGTTGAGCGCGCTTTTAATCAGGAACGACAGCGGCGTGTTAATCACGTGCGGGGCATATTGCTGTTCGCCGTCAGCAGAGACCTGCTGCTTTGAAACCTGCTCCAGCTGCGGCTGCGGCACGGCAACGTTGTTACCCTGCTGCGAAACTGCCGGGTTCTCAACGCTGTCTTCGTTCATTGCCAGCGCCTTCTGAGTCTCCCCATAAATCACCGGCAGGTTACACTGCGGGCAGGCGATTTTTGGTTTCTGTTCAAAAAGCGTATTGCCGTTTTCATCTTCAATTTTACTGATGAAGTAAGGATCAACCAGGAAGCCGCCGTTGGCCATTACCGAATAGCCACGCACCATTTGTAACGGCGTGAAGGAGGCCGAGCCAAGCGCCAGCGATTCAGTATGCACAATGTTTTGTGCCGGGAAACCAAAGCGTTGCAGGTACTGAGCGGCGTAATCAACGCCCATTGCGCGCATTGCCCTTACCATCACCACGTTTTTAGATTGACCCAGGCCCTGACGCAAGCGGATCGGCCCGTCGTAGGTTGGCGGTGAGTTCTTCGGCCGCCAGTCGGAACCGGCACCCGCATCCCAACGTGAGATTGGCACGTCGTTCAAAATTGAGGCCAGCGTCAGCCCACGGTCCATCGCGGCGGTATAGAGGAAAGGTTTGATGTTAGAACCCACCTGCCGCAGCGCCTGAGTAGCACGGTTGAACTTGCTTTGGTTAAAGTCGAAACCACCGACCAGCGCACGAACGGCACCGTTCTGCGGATCAAGTGAAACCAGCGAGGAGTTCACGTCCGGAACCTGCGCCAGCCACCAGTCAGTATCCACCTGACGTACCCAAATCTGCTGGCCTGGCTGCACCACCTCGGTAACGGATTTCGGCGTGCTGCCCTGCTGGGTGTCAGAACGATAAGGACGCGCCCAACGCATACCGGCAAGATTCAGCGTAACGCTACTGCCGTCGCGCATTGTAGCCGTGGCCTGGTCACGGTTTGCCTCGGTGACAACCGCCGGGAAGAGAGGACCATAAACGGGTAACGATTTCAGCGTTTTCAGGATTTCAGTGCGATCCCACGCGTTCTGACCCACTTTCCACAACACGTTAGCCGGGCCGCGATAGCCGTGACGCATGTCATAGTTCAACACGTTGTCCTGCACGGATTTTTGCGCGCCCAGCTGAAGCTTACGCGTAATCGTGGTGGTGACTTTAAAGCCGTCGTTATAGGCATTGTCGCCATAGCGCTTCACCATCTCCTGACGCACCATTTCGGTCAGATAAGGGGCGGAGAATGCGATTTCTGGCGCATGGTAGTTAGCGTCCAGCGAAGCGCTGCGCGCCTCATCATATTGCGACTGGGTAATGTAGTTCTGATCCAGCATACGACCCAGTACGACATTACGACGCTGCAGGGCGCGTTTAGGCGAATAAAGCGGGTTAAACGTGGATGGCGCCTTCGGCAATCCGGCGATCATCGCCATTTCGCTCAGTGACAGTTGATCAACGTTCTTACCAAAGTAGACCTGAGCCGCGGCACCTACGCCGTAAGCGCGATAGCCCAGATAGATCTTGTTCAAATACAGCTCAAGGATCTCATCTTTCGTCATCATCTGTTCAATACGGATGGCGAGGAAAGCTTCCTTGATTTTACGCATCAGGGTGCGTTCAGGACTGAGGAAGAAGTTACGAGCCAGCTGCTGAGTAATAGTACTGGCGCCTTGCGAAGCATGTCCGGAGACCAGCGCAATACTCGCTGCACGAAAAATACCAATCGGATCAATGCCGTGGTGCTCGTAGAAACGGCTGTCTTCGGTGGCGATAAACGCCTTCACCATAACGGGAGGAATCTGCTGCAGCTTCAACGGGATGCGGCGCTTTTCACCATATTGAGCAATCAGCTCATTATCGGCACTGTAAACCTGCATCGGCGTCTGGAGCCGGACATCTTTCAGCGTAGCAACGTCGGGCAGCTGCGGTTCGATATACTGATATAAGCCATAAATCGAGCCTGCTCCCAGCAAAATGCAACACACTGCAAGGATCAATAAATACTTTACGAACTTCACCTGATATTTTCCATATTGAGTCGTCTGGACAGTTTATAAACAATCGCGCGGTAGTATAAAGGCAAGCCAGAAGCTTTGATACGTCATTTTAATCACTGACGATAGGGAGATCGCGCAATGGCATTTCAGACATGGCAAGTCGGCCTGGATATACAGAACGGGCAGATCTGCGCCCTGGCTATCCAACGCCGTCGGAACGGCTGGCAACTTCGCCACTGGTGGCGGCATGCGTTGCCGCACGATACGTTAACCAACGGCCTGGTGCAACGACCCGAACCGGTAATCGCACTGTTACAGCACTGGCGGCGGCAGCTGCCTTATCGCCTTTCTTTGCGGGTTGGTTTCCCGCCACAGCTGGTGTTACAGCGCTCGGTTGAGCTGCCGGGAACACAGCTGCGCGAGCCGGAACGAAGCAATTATATTACTGCTGCGGCGCGACGTTTTTTTCCCATCGAACCCGAAACCCTGGCGCTGGACTACCGCGCAGCGGAAGGAAACAACGGCCAGCTCTGGTTAACCGCAGCGCGACATGAAGCGGTGCAAAGCTGGCAACACTGTTTTCGACAGGCAAAATTGCAGCCAGATATTTTCGAACTCACACCGGCTGCATTACGCGCGCTGGCACAGGGCTTGCAGCTCAATCCCGCATCGGCGCTGGTTCATCGTTTAACCGATCACTGGCTGTGGTTTCCTGCCGGGCAGCAAACAGGATGGTGTGCTGTAGAGGAGGCACCGGACTTTGCAGCGCTGCGCTGTCGATATCTGCCTGATACAACCGATTTTTACTATAGCTCGGCCGTGGATACCGACTTGCCGGATAATACGAAACGGCTTAATCCACTGGATGCGTTCGCCTTTAAGCAACTGCCGCTGCCGTTATCCACCAGTGAGTTTGCGCTGGCAGCAGGATTGGCTTTGCGGCCAGGAGATAGTGATGGTTTGGGTTAATTTACTTCCCTGGCGTCACCGTCAGCTTAGGGCGAAGTGGCATCGTGACTGCCTGATAGCGTCGGTAATGAGTGCCGCCTGTCTATTTGCCCTGCTGCCGACGGCGGGTTTGCGGATGGAGAATGAACAACGAGGGAACCTTGTTCGCCGAACGCAGGAGGCGAACAGGCGGCTCGACGCGTTAAAAGCGCGTTCCGTTGCCCTGGCACTACAAAAACAGCAGCTTCAGCAGAAGCTGGCGAACTATGTCAGCCAGCGTGAACGGCTGCGGCAGTGGCATGACTTTACGCTGACATTACCGGATTTGATGCCAGAAAAGCTCTGGCTGAGCGGGCTGAGTAAAACGGCGGATGACCTGACTTTTTCGGGCTTTTGCCCGGAGATGGCCGAGATTGATGATTTCCGTTTACGTCTGGAGAGGCTGTCGCTGTTCCGGCGGGTGACAACGGGAAAGCTAAGCCGCAATCCTCAAGGCGTCATTCAGTTCAGCCTGCTGGCAACGTTGGTGAGTCAGGAGAAGCTTGATGAGTAACGCGTTACTCCGTTGGCTACAGCTTTCCCTGTGGCTGCGTCTGTTGGTGCTGACATTAATTGCTCTTGTTCTGGCGGTGGCCGTCTGGCAGCTCTGGCAGCCGCCGTTGCAGCAAAGCGTATCGATGCAGACTCAGCAGCAGCACCAGCTAAAGCGTTACCAGGCAACGCTACGAAGCTTACGGCACGGTCAGTCGCTGGATGAAAGAGAGGCCGAAATAGTGACGCTACGACAGGCGTTACAGTCTGAGGAACAGCCATTTTCTCTGGTACAGCTTACGGCTAGCGCTGGCAATGGCCTTAAACGCTGGCAGCCCGCTTCAGGCGGGGGAGAACTGACGCTGGAGCTGGACTGGTCGCACTTGCAGGATGTGCTGCGTTATCTAAGCGAACGACAACCTGTCGTCACTCTGCCTCAGTTCACCTTAAAACGCGTACAGGAACGCCTTCAATTCCAGTTTGTTTTGGTTGTGAATCATGAGCGTTAACTGGCTGCTGATATTGATGGCGGGAGGCGGACTGCTGCTCGGTTCAGCGGATACCTGTGCGTCTCGCGATCCCTTTACGCCGCCTGACTCGCTGAACTGCCAGGCTGCCGGTCACGCACGTCCGCTCTGGCGGCTACGTGGGATTATCGGTCATAAAGAGGATTACCGCGCTTTGATGGTTTCCGACCAGGGCAAAGGCAGGCTGCGCGGGCATAAAGAACGCCTGGATGAGTACTGGCAATTGCGGGAAGTTGATGCGCGTAGCGTTACGCTCGCGGCACAACAAGGATGCACGCCACCGTTAAGACTGGCGTTGAAAGGAAGCATTTATGAAAATTCAGCTCTTGAAAACGATGTTGCTGTTGCTGCTGTTACGCCTGCCGTTGCTCCATGGCAGCCCACAACCGCTCTCACTGGCGTTCGATGATGCGCCGGTCGGTCAGATATTGCAGGCGCTGGCCGATTACCAACAGCTAAACCTGCTGGTTGCGCCTGGGGTTGAAGGCAAACTCTCCGTCAGGTTACAGGAGATCCCCTGGCAACAGGCGCTAACGCTGGTGGCGCGAATGGCAAAAATCAGTATTGAAACAGAAGGCAACGTGTTGCTGGCATACCCGGAAAGCTGGCAGCGAGAGAAAGCGCTTGAACAGCAGCAAAAGCAGGAAGAGGCGGAAAAATCGCAGCCGCTGCAAACGCTGGCGTTAACGCTACAGTATGCGGATGCCAGCACCATTCATACCAGCCTGAAGGCCTTACGAAGCCAGCTAATGACGCCACGCGGCAGCGTTACGGTCGATACCCGTACCAATACTCTGCTGCTTCGTGATACGCATACCGCCCTGGAAGAGACGCGTCGCTGGGTCGCTACCCTGGACATCCCGCTGGAACAGGTAGAACTGGCCGCACATATCGTCACCATTAACGAAGAAAGCCTGCGGGAACTGGGCGTGCAGTGGGGCATGAGCAGCGAGGAACAGATCTCCCAGGCGCTAAGGGTCAGTCAGCTGCGGGTCGATCTGCCCGTTGCCACCCCGGCAATGACCGCAGGTTTTACCCTTGCCCGACTTAACGGCAAGCTGCTCGATTTGGAACTGAGCGCGCTGGAGCAGGAAAACAAAGTAGAAATTATTGCCAGCCCGAGACTGTTTACATCGCATCAGCAGCCCGCCAGCATCAAGCAGGGAACCGAAATCCCTTATGAGGTGGCCAGCGGCAGTAATGGCAGCACCACAATAGAGTTTAAAGAGGCGGTTTTAGGGATGGAGGTCACGCCGGTCATCCAGCCTAATGGGCGAATAATGCTGAAACTGCATCTCAGCCAGAATGTGCCTGGCAGCACAATGCGCAGCGGCGAAGGAGAATATATCGCTATTGATAAGCAGGAAATCGAAACACAGGTTACGCTCAAAGACGGGCAAACGCTGGCGCTCGGCGGCATTTTTCAGCAGCATAGTGCAAAGGGACAAAGCAAGGTGCCTGTGCTGGGCGATGTTCCTCTGTTGGGGGCGCTTTTTCGTCACACGACCACGGAGCAAAAACGGCGGGAGCTGGTCATCTTCATCACCCCAAGGCTGATTCGTGATGAATAATGCTTTTTTGTTACAAACTGAGGAGCCAGGCGCTTTTTTAACGCATTGCGGCCATATGCGTTTGACGCAAGAGCCGAATTAGCTTACAAGGTTTAGCGATTTTGATTTACAGGCCTTGTTTTGGCTGCGAAGAATACATTTAACCCGTTTTTTATCGTGCGCAACCGGCGTAGCCGATGCAGTGACATCGGAGTGATAAATGAAGCGGACTGAAACGCGCCAAAAAAGTGCGCAATGGGCAAGGTCAATTTAATCGGTTGCCAAAACACCTTCAGTGTTGAGATAATTTTCCTCTGACTCTCGCACTATCGCTCATGAGGTTTCAGTTCATGTCCTGTCCGCTGTAGGACGGGGTATCATTAACGAATTGTCTTAGTAATACCGAAAAAATGGCAGAGAAACGCAATATCTTTCTGGTTGGGCCTATGGGTGCCGGCAAAAGCACTATTGGGCGTCAGTTAGCTCAGCAACTCAATATGGAATTTTTCGATTCCGATCAAGAAATTGAGCGACGTACCGGAGCGGATGTGGGCTGGGTATTCGACGTCGAAGGCGAAGAAGGCTTCCGCGATCGCGAAGAAAAAATCATCAACGAACTTACCGAAAAGCAAGGCATCGTGCTGGCTACCGGTGGAGGTTCCGTTAAATCACGTGAAACGCGCAATCGTCTTTCTGCTCGCGGCGTCGTGGTGTATCTGGAAACAACCATTGAGAAGCAGCTGGCGCGTACGCAGCGTGATAAAAAGCGTCCTCTGTTGCAGGTGGAATCTCCGCCGCGCGAGGTGCTGGAAGCGCTGGCGGATGAACGTAATCCGCTTTATGAAGAGATTGCCGACGTGACGATCCGTACCGATGACCAGAGTGCTAAAGTGGTCGCGAATCAAATTATCAACATGTTGGAAAAGAGCTGATTCAGGCTCTTTCCCCGCCTGCGGGCCAAAGCAAAAAGGTGATAACGCTTCATGGAGAAGATTACCGTCACTTTGGGGGAACGCAGTTACCCCATTACCATTGCTGCCGGACTGTTTAACGATCCGGCTTCTTTTTGGCCGCTTAAGGCGGGCGATCGGGCCATGCTGGTGACAAACCAGACCCTGGCCCCCCTCTATCTTGAACCTTTGCGCCAGCAGCTGGAAAAAGCGGGTGTGGAGGTAGACCAGGTGATCCTGCCGGACGGCGAGCAGTATAAAACGCTGGCGGTAATGGATCAGGTCTTTACCGCGCTGCTGGAAAAACCTCACGGTCGCGACACGACCCTGATTGCCTTAGGTGGTGGGGTCATTGGCGATCTGACCGGTTTTGCCGCAGCGAGCTATCAACGTGGCGTGCGCTTTATCCAAGTGCCAACCACGCTCCTTTCTCAGGTGGATTCTTCGGTTGGAGGAAAAACCGCCGTGAATCATCCCCTGGGCAAGAACATGATTGGCGCGTTCTATCAGCCTGCTTCCGTTGTGATCGATATCGACTGCCTGAACACACTCCCTGCGCGCGAGCTGGCTTCGGGCCTGGCTGAAGTCATCAAGTACGGCATCATTCTTGACGGCGAGTTTTTTAGCTGGCTGGAAGAGAATATGGATGCGCTGCTGGCGCTTGACGGTAAAGCCCTGGCGTATTGCATCCGTCGATGCTGCGAGCTAAAAGCGGAAGTGGTTGCTGCCGATGAACGTGAAATGGGCCAGCGTGCGCTGCTGAACCTGGGCCACACCTATGGTCATGCGATCGAAGCGCATATGGGCTACGGTAACTGGCTGCATGGTGAGGCCGTTGCGGCCGGAATGGTCATGGCTGCGCGTACCGCTGAGCGGCTGGGCGAATTCTCCTCGCAGGATACCGACAGAATTATTACCTTGCTGAAGCGGGCAGGGTTGCCGGTAGCCGGTCCGGAGAGCATGGCAGCAGAAGACTATTTGCCGCATATGCTGCGCGATAAAAAAGTGCTTGCTGGCGAGCTGCGTCTGGTCTTGCCACTGGCTATAGGTCGCTCCTGTGTACGCAGCGGCGTTGGACACGATCGGGTTCTGGCGGCAATTAACGATTGCCAACAGTCGGTTTAAAACACTATTGACGTTACCGCTGCTCACAGGATGTGAAGCGGCGTTGCTGCTCTACTGGAGGAGGTTGAATGGACGAGTTTAAACCGGAAGATGAGTTAAAGCCTGACACCAGCGATCGCCGTCCTCAGCGATCCCGTAAAACGTCTTCTGCCCCCAAAGTCCCGGTTTCGCGCCAGCACATGATGATGGGCGTGGGCATCCTGGTTCTGCTGCTGATTGTGGTGGGTATTGGCTCCACGCTGACCTCCTCAGATAAGAAAGAGAGTCAGAATGCCGGGCAAACACCCGCAACCTCCGGCAGCGGCAACGATATCGATCTTTCAGGCTCCTCTTCAATGAGCGGTCAGTCTGGCACGCAAGCGCCAGCCGAAACCCCTGCGCCTGACGCCAGCAGCAACACGGCTGCGTCCAGCCCAGAGGAACTCAGCGCGCCGCCAATTTCTTCTACGCCAACGCAGGCTCAGCCGGTTCAGACGCCAGCGGGTCAGCAGCGTGTTGAATTACCGGGGGATCTTAACAATGCGCTGTCTAACCAGCAGAACCAGGTTGATGCCGCCGCGCAGGGTGCTGATAACACCAGTTCGCTGCCAACGGCGCCCGCGACGGTAACGGCGGGGAGTCGTCCAGTGGCGGCTCAGCCAGCGGCCCAGCCTGCTCCGCATCAGAATAAACCTGCTGTAACGCACAAAACGGTGACTAAGCCAGTTGCGAAAGAAAGCGTTCATAAAAATACGCCGGTAAAAGCATCGTCGCCAGCCGCATCCGCGCCTGCTTCGACGGCTTCTTCCGCTGTAACCGGCGGAAATTACACCTTGCAGTTGAGCAGCGCTTCCCGCTCCGATACGCTGAACGCCTGGGCGAAAAAACAGGGGCTTGGCAGCTACCACGTATATAAAACCACGCGCAACGGCGAAGCCTGGTATGTGCTGGTCAGTGGTTCTTACGCCACGCCAGCTGATGCGAAGCGTGCTGTAGCCTCGTTGCCAGCGGATGTTCGCGCAAAAAATCCGTGGGTTAAACCTGTAAGCCAGGTTAAGAAAGAGTCGGCTAACTGATAAACGGCGGGTACCCTCCGTCCAGTCTCCGTCAGGCCGCGTTAAGCGGCCTGACGATTTAAAGCGCAGATATGCTGTCGGTGTAACCGCAGCCAGAAGAGTAATTGTAATAAAACGACGGCATGAAAAAAAATC
The DNA here is from genome assembly GCF_007981265.1 of Pantoea sp. CCBC3-3-1. Taxonomy (NCBI): domain Bacteria; kingdom Pseudomonadati; phylum Pseudomonadota; class Gammaproteobacteria; order Enterobacterales; family Erwiniaceae; genus Pantoea; species Pantoea sp. CCBC3-3-1. The sequence continues at coordinate 4,564,324 of NZ_CP034363.1, read as the reverse complement.
GCGCTTTTTTGAAATGGGCGGGTGGTAAATTCCCGCTTCTTGATGATATCCAACGTCATTTACCTGAAGGGGACTGTCTGATCGAGCCTTTTGTTGGCGCGGGATCCGTATTTCTGAATACCCATTTCCCACGCTACGTGCTGGCCGATATCAACAGTGACCTGATCAACCTCTACAACATCGTCAAAAATCGCGTCGACGAGTTCGTTGCCGATGCCCGCGAGTTGTTTACCAGCGAGGCAAACGAGGCTGAGTTTTACTACGCCCGTCGCTTTGAGTTTAATCGTTGCACCGATCCGTATCGTCGCGGCGTGCTGTTTCTGTACCTGAACCGCCACTGCTACAATGGACTTTGCCGCTACAATTTAAGCGGTGAATTTAACGTGCCTTTTGGTCGCTATCGTAAGCCCTATTTTCCTCAGGACGAACTTTACTGGTTCTCCGAGCGGGCGCAAAACGCCACCTTTGTCTGTGAATCATACGATGTTACCCTGAGCAGAGCGTCGCAAGGCTCGGTCGTTTATTGCGATCCACCCTATGCGCCGCTGTCGGCCACGGCGAATTTTACCGCCTACCACACCAACAGTTTCAGCCTGTTGCAGCAGCAGCATCTGGCCGAGCTGGCGGTAAAGCTGGCGCGTGAAAGCCGGATCCCGGTGTTGATTTCCAATCATGACACGCCGCTGACGCGCGAATGGTATCAGGCGGCACAGCAGCTGCATCAGATCAAGGCGCGACGTTCTATCAGTCGCAACGGTAGCGGACGAACCCAGGTTAATGAACTGCTGGCGCTGTTTACCGGCGACTGACCCTCAAATGCAGTACGTGCCTGTTGTCAGGCGCGCTAATTGGGAGAAATGGATGAAAAAGTTTTTGCTAGCCCCATCAATTTTGTCTGCAGATTTTGCCCGCCTGGGTGAAGACACGGCCAAAGCGCTGGCTGCCGGAGGCGATGTCGTACATTTCGACGTGATGGATAATCACTACGTTCCCAATCTGACCATGGGGCCGATGGTACTAAAAGCGCTGCGTGACTACGGCATTACCGCTCCCATTGATGTGCATCTGATGGTTAAACCCGTGGATCGTCTGATCCCTGACTTCGCCAAAGCGGGCGCCTCTTACATCACTTTTCATCCCGAAGCCTCTGAGCATGTTGACCGCACGCTACAGCTGATCAAAGAACACGGCTGTAAAGCCGGGCTGGTTTTCAATCCGGCAACCTCGCTTAGCTATCTTGAATATGTGATGGATAAAGTCGATGTGGTGCTGCTGATGTCGGTCAACCCAGGCTTTGGCGGACAGTCATTTATTCCAGGAACACTGGATAAATTGCGTCAGGTCCGGAAACTGATCGATCAAAGCGGCTACGATATCCGCCTTGAAGTGGACGGCGGCGTGAAAGTGGAAAATATTGGCGAAATCGCGGCGGCGGGTGCCGACATGTTTGTTGCAGGGTCGGCCATTTTTGGTCAGCCTGATTACAAAAAAGTGATTGATGATATGCGTACTGAACTGGAGAAATCGCGCCATGGCTCATTTCACTAATATTCGCGCGCTGGCCTTTGATCTGGACGGCACGCTGATTGACAGCGCGCCAGGTCTGGCGGGTGCCGTGGACGCGGCGCTGGGCGCATTAAACTTACCCGCTGCCGGTATTGAACGCGTATCAACCTGGATTGGTAACGGTGCCGATGTGTTGATTGAACGGGCGCTGACGTGGGCGCTGGGTCATCAGCCTTCCGGCGATCTGCTGCGGGATGCTCGCGTGCTGCTGGATAAGCATTATGCGATGACCGTGAAAGAGGGCAGCAAGCTGTTTCCGCAGGTGAAAGAAGGCCTGGCTCTGCTTGCAGCGAAAGGGCTGCCAATGGCGATTGTCACCAACAAACCAACGCCGTTTGTCGCTCCCTTGTTGCAGTCGCTTGGCATTGACAGCTATTTCTCGCTGATTATCGGCGGTGACGACGTGGCGGCGAAAAAACCGCATCCGGCACCGCTGTTTATGGTGCTGGGCAAGTTTGGCCTGCTGCCGTCAGAACTGCTGTTTATCGGCGATTCGCGTAATGATATTCAGGCCGCGCAGGCTGCGGGAACGCCCTGCGTGGGCCTGAGCTACGGCTATAACTACGGTGAGCCGATTGCCAACAGCAACCCCGATCTCGTACTCGACCATTTTAACGATTTGTTGCCCGCCACCGGGCTGTAATTACCAGGACGAAAAAAGATGAAACCCATCGTATTTAGCGGCGCACAGCCTTCCGGCGAACTGACCATCGGTAACTATATGGGTGCGCTGCGTCAGTGGGTCGGCATGCAGGATGATTACAACTGCATCTACTGTATTGTTGACCTGCATGCGATCACCGTGCGCCAGGACCCCACCGCGCTGCGTAAAGCGACGCTGGATACGCTGGCGCTTTATCTGGCCTGCGGCATCGATCCGCAAAAAAGCACCATCTTTGTTCAGTCTCACGTCCCTGAGCATGCGCAGCTTGGCTGGATCCTGAACTGCTATACCTACTTCGGCGAACTGAGCCGTATGACGCAGTTCAAGGATAAGTCCGCGCGTTATGAAGAGAATATTAATGCCGGTCTGTTCGACTACCCGGTGTTAATGGCGGCTGATATTCTGCTGTATCAAACCACTCAGGTACCGGTTGGGGAAGATCAGAAGCAGCATCTGGAGCTGAGCCGTGACGTGGCGGCGCGCTTTAATGCGCTGTACGGCGACGTGTTTAAAGTGCCGGAGCCGTTTATCCCTAAATCGGGCGCACGCGTGATGTCGCTGCTTGAGCCGACCAAAAAGATGTCCAAATCTGACGATAACCGTAACAACGTTATCGGCCTGCTGGAAGATCCTAAATCGGTAGTCAAAAAGATTAAGCGTGCGATGACCGACGGCGATGAGCCACCGGTGGTGCGTTATGACGTGAAGAATAAAGCGGGCGTTTCTAACCTGCTGGATATTCTTTCCGGCGTGACCGGCACCAGCATTCCTGAGCTGGAAAAGCAGTTCGAAGGCCAGATGTATGGCCATCTGAAAGGCGCGGTCGCCGAAGCCGTTTCCGGTATGCTGACCGAGCTGCAAGAGCGCTATCATCGCTATCGTAATGATGAAGCTTTCCTGGAGCAGGTAATGCGTGATGGCGCAACGAAAGCCCGTGCGCAGGCTCAGGAAACGCTGAAGAAAGTCTACGAGGCGGTCGGCTTCGTCGCACAGCCGTAAGGCACCAACCAGAAGCGAACCGGCTTCGCTTCTGGATTATTAACAAGGCTCAGTGGCATACACGCTCCGCAGAGACGCGAAAAGTGCCGTCCGTGGCCGCTCAGCACGGGGCGTCCATGGCCCGCGATGCTTTGCTCCGGGCTTGCTCAGGTTTGTCTGCGGCCCGTCAGAACCAGCGTAAACGATCGCGTAGCGCGACAACCCGTCCGACAATAATCAGTGCAGGGCTGTTCACCTGACTCGCCAGCGTTGTTAACTCAGCCAGCTCGCCGCTCACCACCCGCTGTTGTGTAGACGTTCCTCTTTCCACCAGCGCCACCGGCATCGCGCCATCCATACCGTTTAGCATTAGCTGATGCTGTATCTCTGCGGCCTGCGCCAGCCCCATATAAAATACCAGCGTCTGTTTTTCTGCTGCCAGGCTTTGCCAGTCAAGGCCGCCGCCACGCTGCACGTGCCCGGTCACTAAGCGCACGCTCTGCGCGTAATCACGATGCGTGAGCGGAATACCGCTGTAGGCAGAACAGCCCGATGCGGCAGTGATGCCAGGAACCACGGAAAAAGGAATATCGGCATCCAGTAGCGCTTCCAGCTCTTCTGCGCCACGCCCAAAAATAAAGGGATCGCCGCCTTTCAGCCGTACTACGCGTTTTCCCTGCTGTGCCTGCTCCAGCAATATCTGGTTGATTGCCTCCTGAGGCACACAGTGAAAACCGGCGCGTTTGCCGACAAAAATGCGTTCTGCATCTCTTCTGACCAGTTCCATGATCTCGTCGGAAACCAGCCGATCGTAAACCACCACGTCGGCCTGCTGAATTTGCTGTAGACCTTTCAGGGTCAGCAATCCGGCATCGCCGGGGCCGGCACCGACCAGTACCACTTCGCCCCGGTGTTCAGGCGGCTCGGCAAACAGCGCTTCCGTCAGTTTTTCAGCCTGGGCGGCATCTGCATTGGCAAGCGTTTGGGCCAGGCGATCGTGATGGAACACTTTTTCCCAAAAGCGTCTGCGCGAAGCCATATCACTAAACTGATTTTTTACCCGCTGACGAAGCGAGCCCGCCCAGGCGGCCATTTTCCCTAAATGCTGCGGTAGCAACGCTTCAATTTTCTCGCGCAACAGCCGGGCCATGACCGGCGCCGCGCCGCCGCTGGAAATCGCCACCATCAGTGGCGAGCGATCGACAATGGACGGCACGATCGCGCTGGCTCGTTCGGGGGCATCCACCAGGTTACAAAAAATCTGTCTGGATTCGCACTCTGCGCTGACCTGCTGATTGACAGCGTTATCGTCCGTTGCCGCCACAACCAGCCAGCAGCCTTGCAGCATTTCTGGCGAGAAAGTTTGCTCAATTAGCGAAAGCCGATCGGCCTGCTGCCATAAATAAAACTGCGATGAAAAGTGCGTGGCGCACACGCGTAGTTCTGCTCCGGCTTTCAGCAGCAGCCGGGCTTTACGCTCGGCAACGTCACCGCCACCAACCAGCAGCACCAGCCGGTGGCGAAGCTGACAAAAAAGGGGAAAGTAATGCATACGTTGCTCGCAGAAAGAGGAAAACCCTGCCAGCGCAGCGCTTGCAGGGTTAAAAACCGCATCATAGCGGACAGGCCGTGTCAGATAGCGACTTCAACGATGCCATTTTGCACTCTGGCCGGCCATGCCTGCACGGAATAGTGGGGATCTTCCATGCACAGGCCATCGCTGAGGCGAAAACGCTGCTTTTTCAACGGGCTGGCAACCCAAAGCGCCTGCTGATGCTCGGCGATAAGCCCACGTGACAGCACGCTGGCCTGAGCAAACGGATCGATATTGCTCAGGGCATAAACCACCTCGTCCGCAGCGGGGCGGAACAGCGCGACCTGCTGGTTTGCTATCAGCGCGCAAACGCCGGTGGCCGGGAGGATCTCCTCTAATGCACAAACGGAATGCCACTGGCTCATGATTGTTCCTCCAGTAACGTCACGGGAATGCGCTCATCAGGACGAGCGGGCCGGTGCTGCTCACGTTCAGCAATGTTCTGGACCAGCGGGTCGCGCTGCGGAGCATTAATGAAATGGGCAAAGCGCGCTTGCTGAGCGGGATCGTCAATCGTTGCCTGCCACTCGCACACAAATTTCTCGCGCAGCAGAGCAATATCCGCTTCCAGCTGATCGTTCAGCGCGAGCCTGTCGTCAATAATCACCTGCTTAAGATAATCAATGCCGCCTTCCAGACTTTCCAGCCAGAGGGAGGTGCGCTGTAGCTTATCGGCGGTGCGGATATAGAACATCATAAAGCGATCGAGGTAGCGGATTAGGGTGTCGAGGTCCAGATCCGCCGCCAGCAGGTCCGCGTGACGAGGTTTCATGCCGCCATTGCCACAGACGTACAGATTCCAGCCTTTTTCCGTCGCTATAATGCCAACATCTTTGCTCTGCGCCTCGGCACATTCTCGCGTGCAGCCAGAAACGCCGAACTTCATTTTATGCGGCGTACGGATGCCTTTATAACGGTTCTCCAGCGTTACGCCCAGCCCGGTACTGTCGCCTACGCCAAACCGGCACCAGCTGCTGCCGACACAGGTTTTTGCCATTCTCAGCGCTTTGGCATACGCGTGGCCGGTCTCAAATCCGGCTGCCAGCAGCGCCCGCCAGATTGCCGGCAGATCGTCTTTTTGCGCGCCGAACAGGCCAATGCGTTGAGAGCCGGTGATTTTGGTATAGAGGTGATAACGACGGCCGATTTCGCCGATGGCCATCAAACCTTCAGGGGTAATTTCACCGCCCGCCGAGCGCGGAATAACGGAGTAGGTGCCATCTTTTTGAATGTTGCCGAGAAAGTTGTCGTTACTGTCCTGCAATGCGGTGAGCTGTGGTTGCAGCACATATTCGTTCCAGCACGAAGCCAGCAGCGATCCGACTGTCGGTTTACAGACTTCGCAGCCGTAACCGTTGCCATATTTTTTCAGCAGCTGGTCGAAGGATTTGATCTCCTCCACGCGGATCAGGTGATAAAGTTCCTGCCGTGAATAGCTGAAGTGCTCGCAAAGGTGATGGTTAACTTCAATGCCCTGATGGCTGAGTTCAGCATTGAGTACCTGCGTCATCAGCGGCACGCAGCCGCCACAGCCCGTTCCGGCTTTGGTTTCCGCTTTCAGCGCGGCTACGGTATGACAACCGTTTCGTACTGCCAGCACCAAATCACCCTTGCTGACGTCAAAGCAGGAACAGATTTGCGCCGTGTCGGGCAGCGACTCCACGCCGAGCGCCGGCTTATTACCCGCATGCGCGGGCAGAATCAGCGAGTCAGGATTATCCGGCAGCTCGATGGCGTTCAGCATCAGCTGAAGCAGATTACCGTAGTCGCTGGTGTCGCCTACCAGCACCGCGCCCAACAGCGTTTTGTTATCAGCACTCACCACCAGACGTTTGTAAACGCCCTTATTTTCATCCAGATAACTGTAGCTGCGTGCGCCTGCCGTGCGGCCATGCGCATCGCCAATACTGCCAACGTCTACGCCCAGCAGTTTTAATTTGGCGCTCATGTCCGCGCCGGTAAAAGCGTTGTTATTACCGGTGAGACGATCCGCTACTACCTGAGCCATTTTGTAGCCCGGCGCAACCAGTCCGTAAACCCGGTTTTGCCATGCGGCACATTCGCCAATAGCGTAAATGTCTTTATCCGCCGTCTGGCAACCGTCGTCGACCAGCACCCCGCCGCGAGGTGCAACAGGCAGGTCTGCCTGTCTGGCGAGCATATCCTGTGGGCGAATGCCGGTGGAGAAAACGATAAAATCAACGTCCAGTTCGCTGTCGTCAGCAAACCGCAGCTTTTTCCCGCCCTCAGGCCGATCGCTGATGAGTTGAGTGTTTTTGCTGGTATGTACCCTGACGCCCATCTGCTCAATCTTGTTGCGCAGCTGCTGTCCGCCGGGCGGGTCGAGCTGTTCAGCCATCAGCACCGGCGCAAATTCAATAACGTGCGTTTCAATGCCGAGATTTTTCAGCGCCCCAGCGGCTTCCAGCCCCAGCAGACCGCCGCCAACGACCACGCCACGCTGGCTGTGTTTGGCGCAGGCTTCAATGGCGTCCAGATCTTCAATCGTGCGGTAAACGAAGCAGTCAGTACCCTCCGCACCACTGACAGGTGGTACCCACGGATAAGAACCCGTCGCCAGTACCAGCTTATCGTAATGAACTTCACGACCGGTGCTGGAGTGAACCACTTTCTTCTGACGGTCGATGCTGATGGCGCGTTCGCGGGTCAGGATCTCAATGTGATGCTGCTGATAGAAGCCCTCAGCGACCAGCGACAGCTCGTCAGCATTATGATGAGAGAAGTAAGCGGAAAGATGCACGCGATCGTAAGCCACGCGGGGTTCTTCACAAAATACGGTGATGGCAAACTGGCCGGGAGCCGCTTTGTCGACCAGCTCCTCGATCAGACGATGGCCCACCATGCCGTTGCCAATAATGACGAGTCGGGTGCTCATTTTTGCCTCACATTGCAAACTAATGCGGCTACAATAGCGTGACAAACTCAAGGGTTATTGATGTATATCAATCCGTTTTTCAAATACTCCTTTATGGGTAGGCCGTAAGCTCACGCGGTTTTTACTGTAAGCGTAAGATTTTATTCACTTTAACCTGAATCGGTTCAGCCAGGGCTGGCAAGGTATCCTGCAACAGAGGAAAACAATGATAGGGTTATAAGACCACTGACATTCGGGAGCGTGTTAAGCAGGCAATTCAAATAAAAAGAGTGAACCACGTACGGCTGCCCTGGCGTGAGGGGCTGTGGCAAATTGATATTCACGAAGGGCGGATTGCAGCGATCTCTCCGCAAACGCACAGCACGCCAGCTGCGGATTCGCTGGATGCGGAAGGCGGGCTGGCGCTACCGCCTTTCATTGAACCTCATATCCATCTTGATACGACCCAAACCGCCGGCGAACCGGCATGGAATGCCTCCGGCACGCTGTTTGAAGGCATTGAGCGCTGGGCGGAGCGCAAAGCGTTACTGAGTCATGACGATGTGAAAACGCGCGCCCGGCAAACGTTGAAATGGCAAATCGCTAACGGTATTCAGCATGTGAGAACGCACGTAGACGTCTCCGATCCGACGCTAACCGCGCTGCGGGCGATGCTGGAGGTCAAAGCAGAGATGTCGCCGTGGGTTGATATTCAGATTGTGGCGTTTCCTCAGGAAGGCATCCTTTCGTATCCCGATGGCGAAGCGTTGCTGGAAGAGGCATTGCGTCTGGGTGCTGATGTGGTTGGGGCTATCCCGCATTTTGAATTTACCCGTGAATATGGGGTGGAGTCACTGCATAAAACTTTTGCGCTGGCCCAGAAATATCAGCGAATGGTCGATGTGCATTGCGATGAGATCGACGATGAGCAGTCGCGTTTTGTGGAAACCGTCGCGGCGCTGGCGCTGCGCGAGAAGATGGGTGCACGCGTCACCGCCAGCCATACCACGGCGATGCATTCCTATAATGGCGCTTATACGTCTCGCCTGTTCCGGCTGCTAAAACTTTCTGAGATCAATTTCGTCGCTAACCCGCTGGTGAATATTCATTTGCAGGGGCGCTTTGACAGCTATCCGAAACGACGCGGCATTACCCGGGTGAAGGAGATGCTCGAGGCGGATATCAATGTCTGCTTTGGTCATGATGATGTTTTCGATCCCTGGTATCCGCTGGGCACCGCCAATATGTTACAGGTACTGCATATGGGGCTACACGTTTGCCAGCTGATGGGTTACAGCCAGCTGGACGAAGGCATCAGACTGATTACCGATAACAGCGCGAAAACGCTACAGCTGACGGATTATGGGATTAAGACCGGCAACAGTGCCAACCTGATTATTCTCCCTGCGGAAAACGGTTTTGATGCGCTGCGCCGTCAGGTGCCAACGCGCTACTCAATGCGTCAGGGAAGGGTGATAGCAGAAACGCAGCTCGCGCAGGCCACTATTCACCTGGACGAAAGCGAAGGGGTGGATTTTAAACGTTGAGGAACTCTTTTTCTGCCGATGCCGATGTATCTGGCCCGCAGACGACTCATAAGTAAAAGCGTGAGGGATACGGGCCGGTAATAAAGCGTCACGGGCCATGGACGGCCCGTGTCGAGCTGGCAGGGATGCCGTCTTTTGCGTCTTTATGGACGGCCCGTATCCCTCGCGCTGGCACGGCACCCCTTATCGAAGCAGGTACCGGCCTTATCGATCAATGCGAAGACATATGGCCGTGCAGCTTGTGTTTACTCACGAAGCCCAGCAGCAGACACATCACAAATACCACCGCATACAGCGCGTTTGAGGTCATCAGCGCCGCATGAGCGCCGCCTTTCTCAACGATCGGGCCAGTGACCACAAAGGTCAGCATGGTGCCTACCGTTCCGCAGGTCAGAATAAAGTTAACCAGCTTAGGCGAGGAAACCCTGGTTTGCAGCGAGCCGAGGGTGATGATAGTGGTATAGATAGCGCTGGAGCAGAAGCCAAGGCTAATCATGATCCACTTCAGCATTGAAGCATCGGTGCTGCTGACGAACCAGTACATCAGGCCAGTAGAGAGCAGCGCCAGCAGCGTCACAATTCGCTGAGGATCGAAGAAGCGCAAAATAGCGCTGAACGCCCACATGCCGATCATGTACGAAGTCCAGAAATTACCGACCAGACCCCCTGCCTGAATCAGATCCATCCCCATGCTTTTGGTGGCGTATTGCGGCACCCAACCAATAAAGCCAAGCTGTCCCAGAATGTAGCAGAGCGCCGCGACAGACAGGAACAGCACGCCAATGCCCCATTTTTCTTTTTCAACGGCCTGATGAGCGGCAGAATTTTTACCCAGTACCGGGAACTCAAAGCGTAGCGCCAGCACGAAAATGGCCAGATAGATGACGCCGATGCAGGCGTAAACCCAGTACCATGGCAGCGAGCGGGCGAGAAGCGCGGCAGCGATAATCGGGAAAATCGTGCCTGCCATGCTAAAGAACGAGTCGGTAAACAGCAGGCGTGAGCCGCGCTGGCGTCCCTCATACAGGTGCGTGATCAGGAAAGTACCAATCGACATAGTAATGCCGCTGACCACGCCGAGCACAAACATACAAAGTGAGAACACGCTTAACGAGTGACTGGTCATCAGCCCCAGAACCGACAGCAGCATCAGTACAAAGCCGAAAATCAGCTGGCGCCGCAGAGGGATAATTTCCATCAGCCAGGCATTTAAAAAGACCGCCACTAAAATACCGGCGTTGAGGAAGGTAAAGGTATTACTCATCTGCGCGACCGGCAGATGAAAATAGTCAGCAATATTTTCCAGTACCATACCGGTGACAATTACTACTGCGCCGGTTAACGCATAGGACAAAAAACTGATCCAGGTAAGCCCGATTCGATCGCGATTAGTCATAGTGGAAGCCTGTGAGTCTGAGAGATCGTGAAGCAGAACGCTCACGCTTAGCGCGGCCATTTTAGCGGGAATAGTGATCTGCTTAAATCAATAATGAAATTAATGCGCTCATGTTCATGAATTTCGTGATAAATGTCACTGTTTTTTCCTCTCCGAAAGCGATTGCGTCGCGGATAAACGCGTAAATAAAGGTAAAACGCTGGCGCCCGGTTAAGCGCCTCTTTACAATCAACTTTGTTTTTTTTGCTAGCCCTCAGTAAGGAATCTTTCATGTTAAAACGTACTTTGACAGCGGTTGCCACCGTGCTCGCGCTGTCCACGATCTCTGCTTCCGCGCTGGCTGCGAAAGGGGATACGCATGTGCTGCTGACCACTTCAGCTGGCAACATTGAGTTGGAACTCAATAATCAAAAAGCCCCAATTTCCACGAAAAACTTTGTTGATTACGTCAACAGCGGTTTTTATAACAACACGACGTTTCATCGCGTCATTCCTGGTTTTATGGTGCAGGGCGGTGGCTTTACCACTGACATGCAGCAAAAACCGACCAACGCGCCGATCAAAAACGAAGCCGATAATGGTCTGCTGAACAAGCGCGGCACCATTTCAATGGCGCGTACTGCCGATAAAGACAGCGCCACCAGCCAGTTCTTTATCAACGTGGCTGACAATGCTTTCCTCGACCACGGCCAGCGTGATTTTGGCTATGCCGTGTTCGGTAAAGTGGTAAAAGGCCAGGACGTTGCTGATAAGATCTCTCAGGTTCAGGCGCAAAACGTTGGCCCTTATCAGAACGTACCGGTCAAACCGGTGGTGATCCTTTCTGCAAAAGTCCTGCCTTAACCCTCCCGACGGGGGAATGCTGCTTATAATTAGTGAACATTTCACGCAGCCTTTACCCCGTCCATGGAGGTCGTATGTCCAGAAAACTCACCGACAAGCAAAAAAACAGCCTCTGGCAGCAGCGTCTGCCAGATAATTTCCTCGCGAGCTTTCTGCTAAGCGCCACGCTGCCTGAGCTGGGCGCCCGTAATCCCGGTTTACCTCATCTGCGTGCGCTCCATCGTGAGCTTTTTCAGGATGTTCTGGATGATGCAGGCGAGCTGCGGCAAATCGATATTCATATCGGTGAGACGCTGTGCTGCCATTTCGAATACATCGAAAAAGAAGGCAATGCGCTGATGCAGGCGCTGGAGGAAGAAAATGGCCTTGCCGATCTCCCTTATGAAGAACTGATCGAACGCCTGGCCTGGTACTACTGTGAGCTGACGGTGTTACATCCCTTCCTGCGCGGTAATGGCCGTGCTCAACGACTCTTTTTTGAGCAGCTGATTGTTCATGCCGGTTGGGATATTCAGTGGCGCCTGATCGATCGTGAAAGCTGGCAGGCGGCGATTCAGGCCAGCCTGGCGGGCGACCTGGCACCGCTGTCGGCCGCATTTGGCAAAGTGGTAAGCGAACGGGATGAAAGTGCGTAGAATAGCGGCGTCCCGATCTACCCGGAGTGCCCATGCTGTTGCTGATTGATAACTATGACTCTTTTACCTGGAATCTCTACCAATACTTTTGTGAACTGGGTGCCGATGTCCGGGTACACCGAAACGACGAATTGACGCTGGAAGAGATTGCTTCGCTTCAGCCTGAAAAACTGGTGATTTCACCGGGCCCCTGTACGCCAGACGATGCGGGCATCTCTCTGGCTGCTATCCGTGCGTTTGCCGGTAAGCTGCCGATTCTGGGCGTCTGCCTCGGTCATCAGGCTATCGCTCAGGCTTTTGGCGCGCGGGTGGTACGGGCGAGGGAAGTGATGCATGGCAAAACCTCCGCCATTGAACATAACGAAGGCGGCGTGTTTGCAGGACTAAATCATCCGCTAACGGTCACGCGTTATCACTCACTGATTGTTGAGAAGGATTCGCTGCCGCCGGACTTTACGGTGACGGCATGGTCACTGCGTGACGGGCAGCCGGATGAAATTATGGGATTCCGCCATCGCCAACTGCCGCTGGAAGGCGTGCAGTTTCATCCGGAAAGCATCCTCAGCGAACAGGGACATCAGCTGTTAAAAAATTTCCTCCGGCAATAGAGTTGCCTTTGAGTGATTTTTTATGCATATTTTATGATTATAATTTCACGTCTCTGTAACGTAAGAAAATGAGGTAGGCAATGGCAGCGGATAAATTAGCGGTAACGCGCTCAACGTTTGATGAAGTGATTTTGCCTGTTTATGCACCAGCGCAGTTTGTGCCGGTGAAAGGAAAAGGCAGCCGCGTCTGGGATCAGCAGGGCAAAGAATATATCGACTTCTCCGGTGGGATTGCCGTTACTGCGCTGGGTCATTGCCATCCTGCGCTGGTGGAAGCCCTGAAAACGCAGGGTGAAACGCTGTGGCATACCAGCAACGTATTCACTAACGAGCCTTCTCTGCGCCTGGCCAGCAAGCTGATTGCGGCGACCTTCGCTGAACGCGTGTTCTTTGCCAACTCCGGCGCGGAAGCGAACGAAGCCGCGTTTAAACTGGCTCGCTACTATGCTTCGAAGCGCCATTCGCCGTATAAAAGTAAAATCATCGCCTTCCATAATGCGTTCCACGGCCGCACTTTGTTTACCGTGTCCGTTGGTGGACAGCCTAAATACTCTGACGGTTTCGGCCCCAAACCGGCGGATATCGTCCATGTGCCGTTCAACGATCTGGCTGCGGTTAAAGCGGTAATTGATGATCACACCTGCGCCATCGTGGTTGAGCCAATCCAGGGCGAAGGCGGCATTGTGCCTGCGACGCCAGAGTTTATGCAGGGACTGCGTCAGCTGTGTGATGAACATCAGGCGCTGCTGGTACTGGATGAAGTGCAGAGCGGCATGGGCCGTAGCGGCAAGCTGTTTGCCTGTGAGCATTACGGCGTGAATCCAGACATTCTGACCACCGCTAAAGCGCTGGGCGGCGGCTTCCCGGTGAGTGCGATGCTGACCACCAATGAAATCGCCTCCGCGATGGCGCCGGGCGTTCACGGCACCACTTATGGCGGCAATCCGCTGGCCTGTGCCGTAGCCGAAGCCGCGCTGGATATTATCAACACGGAAGAAGTACTCAGCGGTGTTGAAACGCGGCGTGAGCTGTTCGTCACTGCATTAAAAGCGCTGGATGCGAAGCTGGATCTGTTCAGCGAAATTCGTGGCAAAGGACTGCTGATTGGTGCGGCGTTGAAACCTCAGCATGCGGGTAAAGCGCGCGATATCCTTAACGCCGCAGCGGCCGAAGGCGTCATGATCCTGAATGCGGGAACGGATGTTATCCGCTTTGCGCCATCGCTGGTTATTGAGCCTGCCGATATTGAAGAAGGCATGACGCGCTTCGCTGAGGCCGTGAAGAAAGTGCTGGCGTAAGCCAGAAGGCCGGAAGCCGTTAACACAGGCTTCCGGCTGCCCTTCAGGACTTACGCAGACGCCTCGACAGCCAGCGTCCATGATGCGGTCGGCTGCTCCAGGCCAGTGAAGAGAGGGTATGCATGACGCTCAGGTGTCCCAAAATCTGCTTCACATGCCTTTCCAGAATAGTGACCGGCCCCTGATTAGACTCCGTCTTATCGTCCAGCACGTTACTTCCCGAACTCGGGCCATCATACTCAAGCCGCTGCTGGCAGCGCTGCAAGGCTATTTCGCAGCTTTGCAGATAACGTTCCGCCAGCTGCGGCGTCAGCATGGTGTGCTCACGGGCCAGAATCGTCATCGCATTAATATGCTCCACGATAAACTGGCTGTGCGTTACCCACAGCTTCATATCTGACAGATAGCTGTTATCAAATCCCGGCTCCAGCATCGACTGATTCAGCGAATTGAACAGCGCGTTATGCGCCTGGTTAACCCGTATGCGCTGATAAGCAAGCTTCTCGGGCTTCTGCTCATCGCCCAGCAGCATCTGTAGCGCCTCCTGATAGGTTTCCAGCGCGTCATGCGCATTCTGCCGCAGCAGGCCGCTCTGCCACTGCGGCCACAGCCAGATCATCCCGCCGAAGGCAATCAGGCAGCCCATCAGCGTATCCAACAGGCGCGGCAGCAGGAAGTCCGCACCGTTCAGTGAGAGTAGCTGTAGCGAGTAAACCGCCGTCACCGTAAAACCAATCGTCGCCAGACCGTAAAATTTGCGGATAAACAGGTAGCTCACCAGCGTAATAATCAGCATTACCAACAGGACGGCAGATTGCGGAACCTGAAGGCGTAAGGCGACAGCCGCCACAATTAAGCCGCCCAGCGTGCCGAGCGCACGGTTTTGGATGCGCACCCGCGTGGCGCTGTAGCCGTTCTGACTGACCACCATCACCGTCATCAGGATCCAGTAAGGCTTGGGCAGGTTAAAAAACAGCGCCAGCGAGCTGGCAAAAGTGAGCATCACGGCAAAGCGGCCTGCGGTGCGTAGCGCAGTCGACTTGAGCGATAAATAGTTTTTGATTGCTGGCAGCAGCGGTAAGCGGCGCTGGCGATCGGCCATCAAGTCGCGTTGATAAAGGGGACGCTGCGTGCGCAGAACGCGAGCGATACGGCTGAAATGGTAAGAGCAGAACGTTCCAACCGGGTTATCAGGATGCTGGCGGGCAATTTTTTCTAATGCCCCAAGCTGCTTATCCATGGAGAAGCGCTCGGAGAGCTTGTGATAAAGAATGTCGTCGGCCAGCTGCCGCAACCGGGCCGCGATAGTCTGAGCATTCCAGCGGATCACCGCCTCGGCATGGCTTTTCTCCACCAGCTTTTGCACTTCTTCCGGCTGATGCAGACTCACGGAGATGTGCTCCTGCAAATCCAGCGCTACCTGAAAGGCGCGCGTCAATCGCTTGTGGTGATTATCGTTGCTGGCTGCCAGCATATGCATTTGCTGATAGCAGTTGGTAATCAGGTCGACCGCTTTTTGCTGGCGGGCCAGTAATGGCGGCAGCGATTTCTCCGGGTCGCTAAGGCGGGTCAGCAGGGTATATTTCGCTTCGCAGTAGCCCGCCAGCTCGCGGTATAACAGGCTGAGCGTTTCGCGCATCGGTTGCTCTTTCCACAGCCAGAACCAGAACCAGTTAAATGCGCCATACCAAACTGTGCCAAGGATATAGAGCAGCGGCGGTTCCCAAATGGGCATTCTTCCCGCCAGGCTGAGGGTAAAAATACCGGCAATCAGCGAGCTGGGGAGCAAACGACCATGCAGCGGGCTGATTTCGCCCGTCACGCCCAGCAGCAGAGCCATTGCAAACAGAATGGCAGGCAGGGGAATGGCATGATTGCCTAAATACTGGACCAGAAAACTGCTCAGTGCGAACAGGCCGCCGCCAACCATCAGCCGCTTGAAAAAGCGCTTATGCGGGGTATCGAGACCGGCAATGTTGCAGCAGGCCGGCACAAGAGAAAACAGCAGTCCTTTTTGCAGGTCACCCAGCAGCCATCCAATAGCGACCGGTAAACAGAGCACCAGCGTCTGACGCAGCGCGTAGTTGACCTCGGGATGATAGATAATTCGACGCCACATCACTGTATACCAATAAAAAAGGCGCAACAGAGGCGTTGCGCCGTGGATTCAGAGCCGGTTAGCGAGTGCCGTAAACTACGATGGTTTTACCATGCGCGGAGATCAGGTTCTGATCTTCCAGCATTTTCAGAATGCGACCTACGGTTTCACGCGAGCAGCCAACAATCTGGCCGATCTCCTGGCGGGTGATTTTAATCTGCATCCCGTCCGGGTGAGTCATGGCATCCGGCTGTTTAGCCAGGTTTAACAAGGTTTGCGCGATGCGACCTGTCACATCGAGGAAAGCTAAATTGCCGACTTTCTCAGACGTCACCTGCAGGCGGCGCGCCATCTGTGATGAAAGACGCATCAGGATGTCAGGGTTGACCTGAATCAGCTGGCGAAATTTTTTATAGGAAATTTCAGCCACTTCGCAGGCCGTTTTCGCTCGCACCCAGGCGCTGCGTTCCTGACCTTCTTCAAACAGGCCAAGCTCACCAATAAAATCGCCCTGATTGAGGTAAGAGAGGATCATCTCTTTACCTTCTTCATCCTTGATCAATACGGCTACCGCGCCTTTAACGATGTAGTAAAGCGTTTCCGCTTTTTCACCCTGATGAATCAGCGTGCTTTTGGATGGATACTTGTGAATATGGCAATGTGACAGGAACCATTCAAGTGTCGGGTCTGTTTGCGGTTTGCCGAGAACCATTCGCTGTTATCCTCTGTTGTTATCGTGCCTAAATACAGGGGCAGAGTTCCCTGTCAGGCGTTGAAATGGTCAAGCGTTTCCCATCAAGGAAATTTATTCGGGCTTCTGTTGAAAGCCTGGCTCGTTATGTCGTCCCTTTTCGTCTTGTATGTAGAGTACTGACGAAATTATTACAGCTTTGTTTGTAGCACAGCTTTGCATGGGTGTCTTCTGTTGTCTCGCTTCAGCATAGTGCTATTTATGTCGCATTGCCGTTTTTGTTGTCCGGACCTGAAGGTAAGATAACTGAATGAATTAGAGGAGTTTGTTATGCAGGCACGTATCAAATGGGTGGAAGGGCTGACCTTTTTGGGAGAATCCTCATCCGGTCATCAGGTTTTAATGGATGGTAACGCCGGTGATAAAGCACCCAGCCCAATGGAAATGTTGCTCATGGCGGCCGGAGGATGCAGCGCGATAGATGTCGTTTCTATTCTGCAAAAAGGACGTCACGACGTCAGGGATTGCGAGGTCAAACTGACGTCAGAGCGGCGTGAGGCGGCGCCGCGTATATTTACGCATATTAATCTGCATTTTATCGTTAGCGGAAAGGCGCTGGAGGAAAAAATCGTTGCTCGCGCGGTCCAGCTCTCCGCAGAAAAATATTGTCCGGTCGCGCTGATGCTGGGGAAGGGCGTGAAGCTGACCCACAGCTTTTCTATCGTTGCACAGTAGCGAGCGGGAAACGCCGCTACTCGATCTTTTTGCCCTCGATCAGTCGCTTCACCAGGGGTCCCATTATCAGTTCCATCGCCAGCCCCATTTTGCCGCCCGGCACCACCAGCGTGTTGATATGGGAAATGAAAGAGCCTTGCAGCATGCTCAGCAGATAGGGAAAGTCGATATCCTCCAGCGCCTGGAAATGAATAACCACAAAGCTTTCATCCAGCGAGGGAATGCCGCGAGCCGCAAAGGGATTTGAGGTATCAACAGTGGGTACGCGCTGAAAATTAATGTGGGTGCGGGAAAACTGCGGCGTAATAAAGTTGATGTAGTCTTCCATTGAGCGCACGACGGAATCCATGACCGCTTCGCGAGAGTGCCCACGCTCGCTGGTATCACGAACCAGCTTCTGTATCCATTCCAGGTTAACGATCGGCACCACGCCGACCAGCAGATCGACATTTTGCGCCACGTTATTCTGCGGCGTAACGACGCCGCCGTGCAGACCTTCGTAAAACAGGACGTCTGTCGGTTCGGGTAGCGGTTGCCAGGGGGTGAAGGTTCCCGGCACCTGGTTCCACGGCACCGCCTCATCATAAGTGTGCAGATATTTGCGCGATTTGCCGCTGCCGGTCAGCCCGTATTCAACGAAGGTATGTTCCAGCAGCGCAAAGTCATTGGCCTCGGGTCCAAAGTAGCTGATATGGCGGCCCATATCGCGTGCTTTACGGATTGCCATATCCATTTCCGGCCGGGTAAAGCGGTGAAAGCTGTCGCCTTCAACCTCCGCGGCGTGCAGGTTCAGCTGCTGAAAGATTTTGCGAAAGGCCAGGCTGGTGGTGGTGGTTCCTGCGCCGCTGGAGCCGGTGACGGCAATCACGGGATGTTTGGCTGACATACTTAGCGCTCTCTGAAAAGGTCATGGCGATCCCGCATTGGTATCACGTTTTGCGCATTTGTGTCACGTTCATGCGCAGAAGATAAGCACAGCGACCTACTCGCGGAACTGACCACGCGGCATGATGTTCACCGTTTCATGCAGTTCCGACCACACCAGAACCGCTTCACCGCTTTCAAGCTGACGCCTGACGTCGTTGACTTTCTGCTCCAGCGATCGCTCCTGTTCACCGTAATCGGTGCCTTCACGCAGCACGAAAGCTTCAATGAGGTTCGCGAGGGTTTCCGAATCGAGTTCTTTCCAGGGAATAATCATGTTAGTTGTCCAGCCAGGTTGAAAGCCATTGAGGGATGCGTTGTTCCAGCCACATCTGCGGCTTACGCAATGTTCCGCCGACAAATCCTACATGTCCGCCGTGTTGCGTAAGCTGATATTCAACATTGGCGGGTAGCATCGCTGCGGCGGGAATGACCTCACTGGTCATAAAGGGGTCGTCTTTCGCATGGATAATCAGTAACGGCTTAGTGACGCCAGGCAATAACGGCATCGCGCTGCAACGGCGATAATAGTCGGTGGCATCCTGAAAACCGTGTGCTCTGGCGGTGATGGCATCGTCGAAATCGCGCAGTTTCTTCAACGCTTTTAGCTGCGTTAAATCTACCGGCAGGGTGCCAGGCCACTTGTTCAGTTTTCGCGTTGCGTTTTGCTTCAGCAAGTTTAGCAGGTAGCGCTGATAAATCCGCGAAAAGCCTTGTTCCAGACGAAGGCTGCACGGCTCCAGCATCAGTGGCGCGGAGACAACCACGGCGGCATCCAGCAGGCAGCCGTCGCCCTGCTCCCCCAGCAGGCAGGCCAGCATATTGCCGCCAAGAGAAAATCCTACTGCGGCAGTCGGCACCGTGCCAAATTCATCCGTCAGCCATTGCAGAAAGTAGCTGGCGTCGCCCGTTTCGCCGGAATGGTAGATGCGTTCCAGCCGGTTCGGCTCGCCGCTACAGCCGCGAAAGTGCATGACCACGCCCAGCCAGCCGCGCTGCTGACAGGCTTGCAGCAGGCCGTGCGCATAAGGACTGTTAACGCTGCCTTCCAGGCCGTGAAACAGTACAACGCGCGGTTTGTGGCGGGCGAAGGTGGGGTCTTCGCTCCAGGCCAAATCAACAAAGTCGCTGTCCGGCAAGGTCAGACGCTGCCAGTGGGGCTTCAGCAAAATTCGCCGACGAACCAGGCGCGGCAAAACGGTCTGCAAATGCGCGTTACTCATACCGGTTATCGGTTGAAAGACGTTGCTCGTCAGGTGATCAAAATTCATGTTCAAAAGGCTTGTAGGATCTCTGTCACATTGCTAGCTTCGATGAGTTCGTTTCTGATCAGGGGTGAGGAGCACCCGTTTCATATGGAACTGAGTCTTTTTTTATCTATGTTGGGCTTTTTGTGGGTCGCTGCGATTACGCCCGGCCCTAATAATATGTTACTCACCGCCTCTGGCGCCAATTTTGGTTTCCTGCGTTCGCTGTGGTTGCTGATTGGCATCATGATTGGTATGCAGGTCATGCTGCTCATGGTGGCGTTTGGCATTGGTGGATTGATCCTGCTTTATCCTTCCCTGCACCTTTTCCTGAAAATAGCCGGCAGTGCTTATTTGCTGTGGCTGGCCTGGAAAATTGCCTCGGCGAAATATGAAAAACTGGAGACCGGCGACGGTCCGGCAACGCCTATGCCGTTCTGGCAAGGTGGATTGCTACAGCTTATCAACCCTAAAGCGTGGCTGATGGCGTTAGGCGCGGTCGCCAGCTTCAGCCTGGCAGGAGAAGCCTACCGCAGTTCGGTAATCGCTATCAGCTTCGCCATGGCGTTGGTGAACCTCGTTTCAGGCTTGATCTGGCTGGGCTTTGGCTCGCTGATAGGGCAAATCTTACGTAGCCGCCGTGCCTGGACAATCTTTAACGTAGCGATGGGGCTTTTGACCGCCGCCTGTGTACTGCTGATTTGGCACTGAGCAACTTAAAATAAATTTCATTTGTTCATTAAAAGCCATCGTGAAAATTGATGGCTTTTTAAAATGGCTATTTCCTGTTTGCATTGCATTATTAACCTGAGAATGAAAATTGAGCAGTCGCAGGCCTTTTTTAAACTATTGCGGCTATTTAATAATTGTGATATTTATTCTAAATGTTTTTATTTTGACAAGGAACTGTCAGATGTTAGAACCTAAGAAAGGATTACTGACATTTAGAGCCGAAGGGGACGATTTTAAGGGGGGGCGCAACTATTCCCGTAAAATCCATTGGCCCGGTGTGTTCAGCGGTTGTGCCAAAAATAATTCCGGGGTAACTATTGGAAGAGGTTTTGACTTGGGGGACAGGTCAAAGCAAGAAATAATAACGGAGTTAAGACGGGCTGGAATTCCAAATGATCAGGCAAGTAAAATTGCTGGAGCAGCGGGTTTGAAGGGGTGTTTAGCCGGAGATTACGTAAAAAATAATAAAGAAGATATTGGCGAGATCTCCGATTATCAGCAGCTAAAATTATTCGAAGTTACCTATAATGCTATAGAAAATGATGTGAAGAGGATATGCCAGAAGAGTGCTACGATAAAAGCTTATCACCCCAACCCAAAAGCTTTACTTGGGCAGGCATGGCAAGATATTCCTGATAAAATAAAAGAAGTACTTATAGATCTGCGTTACCGGGGGGACTACACGCCACATATAAGAAGTTTATTACAACGTCATGCTTATGCGGGAGATGTACCAGGTTTTGGCAGGATATTATCCAACAGAGATTTATGGCCTAAGGTTCCGCAGGAGAGATTTTTTCGAAGAGTGAGATTCTATGAAAATTAAAATTTTCTTATTCATTATTACGTTCTGCATTGCTGCCTGCGCTTGCTCTTCATCGGAAATTGAGCAGTCATCTGCAATTAATGAGAAATATTCAAGGCAAATGGAGCAAGCCAGAAATAAATTAGATTACGCAATAAAAAATCAAGTGGATAACAATCCGGAAAAAAAGGATTTAATCATTGCGTTAAAAGATGCCTGGGAAAGAACTAATTACTATAAATGCCAGCTTGAAAGCTTCGATTCATTAAAAACTCAGGCGGAGGGGGTTGAAGTAAACGATTGTTTGACGCATCAATATCTGATTGAGTCGCAATATTTTAATAACTTACTACCCTAAAACGTTGCCAAAAGGTGTCCAACATTCTGAACAGCTTCCGATCGCCTTTTTATCATTCCAGTGACGGCGAGCGCGGTACAGGTTGCAAAGTCATTTTCTGCCAATAGAATCCCACTTTTCTTCTAAGCAAATAAAGTTATAACCGATAATTTTTAATTACTTCTGCGCGCTTATCGCTCTCGGTTACAAAGGCGTTATTCACCTTATAACGATAACGACGGAGCAGGGCCATGGCGCGTAAATTCACTCTTTCTATTCTTGCAGCAGCACTTTCGCTTTCCGCGCTCAGCGCACAGGCGGTCGATGTAACTATTGCTTATCAGACCTCCGCTGAGCCTGCCAAAGTGGCGCAGGCCGACAACACATTTGCCAAAGAAAGTGGCGCGAAAGTGGACTGGCGCAAATTCGACAGCGGTTCCAGCGTGGTCAGAGCACTGGCTTCCGGCGACGTGCAAATCGGTAATATCGGCTCCAGCCCGCTGGCAGTAGCCGCCAGCCAACAGGTGCCGATTGAAGTCTTCCTGCTGGCTTCTCAGCTGGGCAATTCCGAGGCGCTGGTGGTCAAAAAGGGCATCAAAAATCCTCAGGATCTGATCGGCAAACGTATTGCCGTACCTTTCATTTCTACAACGCATTACAGCCTGCTTTCCGCGCTTAAGCACTGGGGCATCAAGCCCGATCAGGTACAAATTCTTAATCTCCAGCCGCCAGCGATTATTGCCGCCTGGCAGCGTGGCGATATTGATGGCGCCTACGTCTGGGCACCGGCAGTCAATGAACTGGAAAAGGAAGGCACCGTGCTGACCGACTCCGCGCAGGTAGGTAAATGGGGTTCGCCAACGCTGGATGTGTGGGTGGTACGTAAAGACTTTGCTGAACAGCATCCTGACGTGGTGACGGCTTTTGCCCGCAGCGCGATTAACGCCCAAAAAGGCTATCTTGATAATCCTGAGCAGTGGCTGAAAGAGAGCGGCAATCTGAGCAAGCTGTCACGTCTGAGCGGCGTGCCTTCGCTCCAGGTGCCAGGTCTGGTAAAAGGCAACACCTATCTGACCGCGCAGCAGCAGGTCGAACAGCTGGCGCAGCCGGTCAACAAAGCCATTATCGATACCGCTCAGTTCCTGAAAGAGCAGGGCAAAGTGCCGCAGGTCGCCAGTGACTACAGCGGCTTCGTTACCAACCGTTTTGTTAAAAATCTCAGCCAGTAGGAGTCGCTATGCTTTCGGTCTCGCATCTCACGGCTCGCTATGATGGCCATCTTGCGCTTGAAGATATCAATTTATCGATCGACCAGGGCGAACTGGTGGTGGTGCTTGGCCCGTCAGGCTGCGGCAAGACTACGCTGCTGAATCTGATTGCCGGTTTTCTGCCTGCGGAATCCGGCAGTATCACGCTGGACGGGAAAGCGGTGAACGGTCCCGGCGCCGAACGCGGCGTCGTGTTTCAGCACGAAGGGCTACTGCCGTGGCGCAACGTGCTGGACAACGTTGCATTCGGTTTGCAGCTGGCTGGCGTAGAGAAACAGCAGCGGCGCGAAATCGCCCGGCAAATGTTGAAAAAGGTTGGGTTACCTGATGCGGGGAAAAAGTTTATCTGGCAGCTTTCTGGCGGCATGCGTCAGCGGGTAGGCATTGCGCGTGCACTGGCAGCCGATCCTCAGCTGCTGCTGTTGGATGAACCTTTTGGCGCGCTGGATGCCTTTACCCGCGAGCAAATGCAGGAGCTGCTGCTGAATCTGTGGCGCGACAGCGGTAAACAGGTGCTGCTGATTACGCATGATATTGAAGAGGCCGTGTTTCTTGCCAGCGAGCTGATCCTTCTGTCGCCCGGCCCCGGAAAAATAATTGAACGGCTGCCGCTGGATTTTGGACGTCGCTACGCGGCGGGCGAGGCGTGCCGCAACATCAAATCCGATCCCGCTTTTATTGAGCGGCGTGAATATGTCTTGAGCCGGGTGTTCCAACAGCGTGAGGTGTTTTCATGAGTTTGCTGTCGACCGAAAAAACGTTGGCTCGCCGCCGTTCTGGCTGGCGCTGGCCGCTCAACCGGCAAATTACGCTGAGTCTGGCAACGATTCTGGCACTGCTGACCCTGTGGTGGGCCGTTACCGCACTCAAGCTGATTGCGCCGCTGTTTCTGCCCGCGCCGCAGCAGGTGTTTCATCAACTGCTGACGATTGCCAGTTCACAGGGTTTTATGGACGCGACCCTGTGGCAGCATCTCGCGGCGAGCCTGACCCGAATTGTGATTGCGCTGCTGGCAGCCGTGCTGATTGGCGTGCCCGTTGGCATCCTGATGGGGCTGAACGAAACCGCTCGCGGCATTCTTGATCCGCTGATTGAACTTTACCGTCCGGTGCCGCCGCTGGCCTATTTGCCGCTGATGGTGATCTGGTTTGGCATCGGCGAGACGTCAAAAATTTTACTGATTTACCTGGCCATTTTTGCCCCGGTTGCCATGTCGGCGCTGGCCGGCGTGAAAAGCGCTCAGCAGGTCAGGCTGAGAGCGGCGCGATCGCTGGGTGCGAATCGCTGGCAGGTGCTGTGGTACGTCGTTTTACCCGGCGCGCTGCCGGAAATCCTGACCGGGTTGCGCATTGGTCTTGGCGTCGGCTGGTCAACGCTGGTCGCTGCCGAGCTGATCGCCGCAACGCGTGGTTTGGGCTTTATGGTGCAGTCTGCCGGGGAGTTCCTCGCCACGGATGTCGTGCTGGCCGGCATTGCGGTTATCGCCCTGATCGCCTTTACCCTTGAGCTGGGGCTGCGAGCCTTGCAGCGCCGCTTAACCCCCTGGCATGGAGTACAATCATGAACGAACGTCTGACTATCAAAGCGCTGGGACCGTACATCGGTGCTCAGGTTTCCGATGTCGACCTCAGCCGCCCGCTGAGCGACGCCCAGTTTGAGCAGCTTTATCATGCGCTGATCCGCAATCAGGTGCTGTTTTTCCGTAATCAGCCGCTGACGCCTCAGCAACAGCGCGCTCTGGCCGCGCGTTTTGGCGATTTGCATATTCATCCGGTTTACCCGCATGCGCCAGATGTGGAAGAAATTATCGTACTGGATACGCATGACGATAATCCGCCAGACAATGATAACTGGCATACCGATGTGACTTTTATCGACACCCCGCCTGCTGGCGCAATTCTGGCGGCAAAACAGCTGCCCGAGACGGGCGGTGACACCTTATGGGCCAGTGGCATTGCGGCTTACGAGGCGCTGTCAGCCCCTTTTAAAGTGCTGCTGAATGGTTTGCAGGCCGAGCATGACTTCACCAAATCGTTTCAGGAATTTAAGTATCGAAAAAGTGAAGAGGAGCACGCGCGCTGGAAGCTGGCGGTAGAGAAAAATCCGCCGTTGCAGCACCCGGTCATTCGCACGCATCCGGTCAGCGGCAAGCAGGCGCTGTTTGTTAACGAAGGTTTTACCACACGCATTGTCGACCTCAGCCAGAAGGAAAGCGACGCGCTGCTCACTTTCCTGTTTGCCCACATCACCAAACCCGAGTTTCAGGTACGCTGGCGCTGGCAGGAAAACGACGTTGCTATCTGGGACAACCGGGTAACACAGCATTACGCCAACGCGGATTATCTGCCCGCGCGGCGGATTATGCATCGTGCCACGATTTTGGGTGATAAGCCGTTTTATCGGGCGAATGAGGCGTAGCGTTAAGCCTCAGTCGGTCATTAAGTTGCGCGAGAAATTGCGAATATCGGCACCCGCTTTTAATCGATACAGCTTTGCCTTACGCGCACCGGTGGCCACGCTGTCGCCGGTCTCTTCAAACATATCGGCCGCGTCGAAGCGGCGGATCAAACTCTTACGCTGTATCGGCCTGCCCAGAATGGTTTCGGTCACTTCCTGCAACTGGGTCAGGGTAAATGCCGTGGGCAGGCAATAAACTGGCAACAGGGAATAGAGCGTCTTCTGCCGCAGTCGTTGTAAAGCCGTAGCAATGATTTGCGGGTGATCGAAAGCCAGATCGTTACGCTGATGAAGTTCTGCTACTGGCTGCCACTGAACATCGCTCACATCTTCACTCTGCACATGGCAGCTTTCGGCGGCGATCAGCGCATACCATGCTGTTGTCAGACTCCAGCCGCGCGGATCGCGCTGAGCGCCTGAAAAGGTCTCCAGCTGTTCCAGCCACGGCGGTGTCACTCCGGTTTTTTCCTGCAATTTTCTCATTGCCGTCGCTTTGACGGAATCATCGTGCTGCAAGTCGATAAACCCTCCGGGTAATCCCCAGCGCCCCAGATGGGGATGATTGGCGCGCTTCACCAGTAAAACGCAAAGCTGCTGGTGATAGAGGGTAAAGAGCACGCTGTCGACGGTGACAATCGGCGTCGGATAACGCGAGGCATCGTAGTTTGCCAGATAGCTTTCTTCTGAACTCATTAGGGTTACCTGTAAGAAGTGTCGCACAGACACATTAGCAGCAGGCACCGTTCCTTTCAAGATGACTCCGCGCAGTGAAAATTTTTTATAAGAGATAAATCAAAAGCTTAGTCTTCTTTTTACGCGGCCAAAAATTTACCGCTTGCCAATAAGTGTCTCATGGACAATTATATAAATGTCCCTGTGACATTTAATGATGGCAATAAGGAATCGGTGATGATGAAACTGCAACTTACTTTAGATGGCGAGAACGCCGCGCTGGAAACCGGTCGTTTTCCTGATGGGGCAGTATGGGCGCGGTTGCTGCCTCCGCTGCGTCAGCAGGCAGAAACGCTGACGCTGCGTGCGACAGCGATGCGTAATATGAACGATCTTATGCTGCTGGCGCAGGTGATGGATGCCGTTCGCCAGCGTTATACCCTGCGGCTGACAACGTTAGAGCTGCCCTGGCTACCCTATGCCCGGCAGGATCGCAGCATGCGTGATGGCGACAGTTTTGCCCTGAAGGTCTTTGCCGGTTTCCTTAATCAACTACGCTTCGATCGGGTGACGGTGCTCGATCCGCACAGCGACGTTGTTGCAGGCGTGGTAAATAACTTATCGGTGGTTCCACAGCACCAGTGTCTGCAACACAGCGATAATCTGAGCCAAAAATTAGGTGATGGGCTGATGCTGATGGCACCGGATGCCGGCGCACTGAAAAAAACAGATTTGCTGGCCCGACATATTGGCGCCAGCGAGTACGGCATTCTTGGTAAACATCGCGATCTTGCCAGCGGAGCGCTTAGCGGTTTCGAACTGCTGAAAGGTAACGTCGCGGGCAGAGACGTCCTGATTGTCGACGACCTTTGCGATGCGGGCGGTACGTTTATCGGCTCGGCCGCCGTTCTGCGTCAGGCAGGCGCCCGTTCTGTCAGCTTATACGTGACGCATGGCCTGTTCAGTAAAGGGGTCGATCATCTTTTGACGCAGGGCATTGATTTTATCTGGACCACTGATTCCATCGCCGATCCTTCTGTTGCCTCTCAGCGCGTTGAGATTATCGATACTGAGACTATTTTTCGCAGTAAAAGCAAAGGAGCTGCCCATGCAATTTAATCCCATTTTAGCTATCGACGGTTACAAAACGTCCCACCGTGAACAGTACCCGCAGGGAACTAACCGGGTTTATTCCAATTTCACGCCGCGCGGAAATCGCTACTTCTCCTCACCCATTGCGGACGACCGGCTGGTATTTTTTGGCCTGCAGGGCTTTTTACAGTGGTTTATGGTGGATCTCTTCAATGAGAAGTTTTTCGCTCAGCCAGAGCATCAGGTTGTAGACGACTACCAGCAGCTAATGGATAGCTATCTCGGTAAGGGAGCGGTCAGCGTGGAACATATTCGTGCGCTGCACCGTCTTGGCTATTTGCCACTGGAAATCAAAAGTTTGGATGAAGGCAGTAAAGTCCCAATGAAAATTCCGGTGTTAACCATCACCAATACCCTGGATGAATTTTTCTGGCTGGTAAATTATCTCGAAAGCGTCATGTCGGCAGAGCTGTGGAAGTCCTCAACCAATGCAACGGTGGCGCATCACTATCGCCAGATTTGCCAGCGCTGGGCTGAACAGACGTGCGACGATGGTCAGCATATTGATTTCCAGTGTCACGATTTTTCCTTCCGCGGGATGTCGGGATTGCATGATGCCGCTCAGTCAGGCATGGGACACCTGTTAAGTTTTACCGGCACCGACAGCATTCCTTCAATTCTCTATGCCCGCCAGTATTACACGCCAGCGGAGGATTACTTTATTGCGGGTACTATCCCGGCGACTGAGCATAGCGTGATGTGTATGGGCGAAGAGCAGGGAGAAATCGCCACGTTTCGCCGTTTGCTAACCGAGCTGTATCCCCAGGGTTTTGTTTCCGTGGTTTCCGATACCTGGGATTACTGGAAAGTACTGACCGAATACAGTCGCGAGTTAAAAAGCGAAATTATGGCGCGGGAAGGTCGGCTGGTATTCCGGCCAGACAGCGGCGATCCGGTAGAAATTCTGTGCGGCACGGGGGACGATAGCGATCGGCATCCGTCACGGACGCCAGAACAAAAAGGCTCGGTGGAAGTCCTCTGGGATATCTTCGGGGGGACGGTAAATGCCAGGGGCTATAAGGTGCTCGATCCCCATGTCGGTCTGATTTATGGCGATTCTATTACCCTTGAGCGGGCGAACCAGATCCTCAGCCGCCTGGAAGCAAAAGGCTTTGCCAGCAGCAATGTGGTTTTCGGCGTAGGTTCATACACCTATCAGTACAATACCCGCGATACCTTCGGCTTTGCTATGAAAGCCACATGGGGAGAGGTAAACGGTGTTGGCCGGGCAATCTTCAAGCAGCCTAAAACCGACAGCGGCCTGAAAAAATCAGCGAAAGGTTTACTGCGGGTGGAGCGGAACGAGGCGGGCGAATATTACCTTTTGGATCAGCAGAGCTGGGCGCAGGAGAAAGGTGGAGAGCTGAAAACCCGCTTTCTGAATGGCAAACTCATGAACGTAGAAGATCTGTCGGTGCTGCGCCAGCGGTTAGCAGCGTAAACATGGGGATGTAACGTGCTGGCTCAGGGAGCCAGCATTGCCTCTAACTGTTCCTGCGCGTCGAGCCATGCCATCTCACACTCTTCCAGCGCGGACTTCGCTTCCGCCTGCTGTTTTAATGCGGCAGTGAGATCGGCCTTGCGGCTCTGTTCGTAAATTGCCGTATCACCCAGTTTTGCTTCAGCCTCGGCAAGCTGTGCGTTCAGCTTCTCCATCTGCTTTTCCAGCTTTTCAATCTGCTTGCGCAGTGGCTGAGTCTGGGTACGCAGCTCCGCTTCGCGCCGTTTCTGATCTTTTTTCGCCTGAGCGCTGTTGGTGTTGTCCTGTTTGGGTTCTGTGGTCACCGCGGTTTGCTTTTGCAGATCGCTCAGCCACTGCTGGTAATCTTCCAGATCGCCGTCAAAGGCTTCGACTTTGCCGTCGTGAACCAGATAGAGGTCGTCGGTCGTCGAGCGAATCAGATGGCGATCGTGCGACACCACCACCAGCGCGCCTTCAAAATCAATCAGCGCTTCGGTCAGTGCCTGGCGCATGTCGAGATCGAGGTGGTTGGTCGGTTCATCAAGCAGCAGCAGGTTAGGGCGCTGCCAGACGATTAATGCCAGCACCAGCCGCGCTTTTTCGCCGCCCGAGAAACGTTCGGTGTTTTCCGTGACCTTATCGCCCTGGAAGCCAAAGCCGCCCAGATAGTCCCGCAGCTGCTGCTCAAGTACCTTGGGTGCCAGACGAACCAGATGTTGCAGGGGTGATTCATCCGCGCGTAAAAACTCCAGCTGGTGCTGAGCGAAGTAGCCAAGTTTGATGCCTTTCGCCAGGCCAATATCGCCGCTCAGAGGCGTAAGCTCACCCGCCAGCAGCTTAATCAGCGTCGATTTGCCCGCGCCGTTGCGCCCGAGCAGACCAATGCGCGAACCGGGAACCAGGTTCAGTTTGATGGAGTTTAAGATAATGCGATCGCCGTAGCCGGCACTGACCTTCTCCATTTTCAGCAGTGGATTGGGCAAGCTTTCCGGTTCGCGGAAGCTGAAGGTAAACGGGTTATCGACGTGTGCTGGCGCGATCATTTCCATGCGCTCCAGCATCTTAATGCGACTCTGCGCCTGTTTGGCTTTGCTGGCCTTGGCCTTGAACCGGTCGATAAAGCTTTGCAGATGTGCCACTTTTTGCTGCTGGTTTTCGAACATGGACTGCTGCTGGGCAAGCTTGGTGGCGCGCTGGATTTCGAATGAGCTGTAGTTGCCGGTGTATTCAAACATCGACTGCTGTTCGATATGCAGAATTTTATCCACCACCGGATCGAGGAAGTCACGGTCATGGGAAATCAGGATCAGCGTGCCCTGATAGCTTTTCAACCAGCGCTCCAGCCAGATGACCGCATCCAAATCCAGGTGGTTAGTCGGTTCATCAAGCAGCAGCAGGTCTGAACGACAAAGCAGCGCCTGCGCCAGATTCAGACGCATGCGCCAGCCGCCGGAGAAATCGCTCACCGGGCGCTGTAGCTGCTCCTGAGAAAAGCCCAAACCGTTAAGCAGGCTGGCCGCGCGTGGCTGTATTGTCCATGCCTGAATCGCATCCAGCTTGCCGTGCAGCGTGGCGATGGCGTGGCCGTCGTTGATTTCGTTCGCTCTGGCCAGTTCGGCTTCAAGCTGGCGGAATTCGCGATCGCCGTCGATAACATAATCGATAGCCGGCACCGCAAGCGCGGGCGTCTCCTGGTTGACCCAGGCCAGCGACCAGTTGCCTGGCCAGGTGGCACTGCCGCCATCGGCGCTTATCTCGTTCTTAAGCAGCGACAGCAGCGTGGATTTACCGCAGCCGTTTTTCCCCACCAGACCCACTTTTTGCCCGGGGTTAATGGTGGCGGTGGCATTATCCAGCAGTACGCGGACACCGCGTCGTATTTGTAAAGAAGAGAAGACAATCATAAGCGCCGTAATAGTCAGAATATGTTAAATTAAGTCATCATAATTGCTTTTCGGAATCCAGAATTCCGTTGCGTCGAGCATGGTAGCGGAATTTCCCCGCCGTGACGACGATTTGGAGGGGAATGATGTCGCAGCCGCCCAAAGTTTTGCTGCTTTACGCCCACCCGGAATCACAAGACTCGATTGCCAATCGGGTGTTGTTGCAGCCGGCAAAAGACCTGCCAAACGTGACGGTGCACGACCTGTATGCGCACTATCCCGACTTTTTTATTGATATTCATTACGAACAACAGCTGCTGCGCGAGCATGAGATTATTGTGTTCCAGCATCCGCTGTATACCTACAGCTGTCCGGCATTGCTGAAGGAGTGGCTGGATCGCGTGCTGTCGCGCGGTTTTGCCAGTGGTCCTGGCGGTAACGTGCTGGAAGGAAAATACTGGCGCAGCGTGATCACCACCGGCGAGCCAGAAGCGGCTTACCATCAGGAAGGGCTTAACCGCTATCCGATGTCAGACATTATGCGGCCATTCGAACTGACCGCGCAGATGTGCAGTATGCACTGGCTGACGCCGATGATTATTTACTGGGCGCGGCGGCAGACGCCAGCAGTCATGAAAAACTATGCGCGAGCCTACAGCGACTGGCTGACGTCGCCTTTGCCTTATGGAGGCACTTAATGGAAGGACAAACCCTGCTTACGGCTGGCGTGGTCTATCTTTTTGCTGCGGTTATTGCTGTACCGATCGCCGCCCGTCTCGGCATTGGCGCAGTGCTGGGCTATCTGCTGGCCGGTATCGCCATTGGCCCCTGGGGGCTGGGCTTTATCAGCGACGTAGAAGAGATCCTGCATTTCTCTGAACTGGGCGTGGTGTTCCTGATGTTTATCATCGGGCTGGAACTGAATCCTTCAAAGCTCTGGGAGCTGCGCCGCTCTATCTTTGGCGTGGGCGCGGCACAGGTGATTTTTAGTGCGGCGATTTTGGGTGGCCTGCTCTGGCTAACCGATTTCTCCTGGCAGGCGGCGATCATCGGCGGCCTTGGCCTGGCGATGTCTTCAACCGCAATGGCGCTTCAGTTGATGAGCGACAAAGGTATGAAGCGCAACGAGTCCGGACAGCTCGGCTTTTCAGTGCTGCTGTTCCAGGATTTGGCCGTTATCCCGGCGCTGGCGCTGGTGCCGCTACTGGCGGGCGGCGACAGTGGCCATACCGACTGGATGAAAGTGGGCTTAAAGGTGCTGGCGTTTGCAGGCATGCTGATTGGTGGCCGCTATCTGCTCAGGCCGATTTTCCGCTATATCGCCGCTTCCGGCGTGCGCGAAGTCTTTACCGCAGCATCACTGCTGCTGGTGCTGGGTTCTGCACTGTTTATGGATGCACTCGGCCTGTCGATGGCGCTGGGCACGTTTATCGCCGGTATTCTGCTGGCAGAAAGTGAATATCGCCACGAGCTGGAAGTGGCCATCGAACCGTTCAAAGGCCTGTTGCTTGGGCTGTTTTTCATCTCCGTAGGGATGGCGCTCAACTTAGGCGTGCTTTATACCCATATCCTCGAGATTCTGGCAGGGGTGATTGTGCTGGTGGCGGTGAAAGCGGGCATGCTCTATCTGCTTTCTCGCATTTTCGGTCTGCGCAGCTCTGAGCGACTGCAATTTTCGGCGGTGCTGAGTCAGGGCGGTGAATTTGCTTTTGTGCTCTTTTCTGCGGCTTCGTCGGCCAGGCTGTTCAGTGGCGATCAGATGCCGCTACTGCTGGTGACGGTCACGCTGTCGATGATGACCACGCCGCTGTTGATGCAGGGCGTGGATAAAATTCTGGAAAAACGCTTTAACGATGGCGACGATAGCGACGAAAAACCGTTTGTCGAAGATGATAAGCCTGAAGTCATCGTGGTCGGTTTCGGCCGCTTTGGTCAGGTAGTAGCCCGTCTGCTGATGGCCAATGAAAAGCGCATTACCGTGCTGGAGCGAGATATCAGTGCGGTCAGCCTGATGCGCAATTACGGTTACAAAGTATACTATGGGGATGCAACCGAACTGGAGCTGCTGCGTGCGGCCGGGGCGGAAACGGCGCAGTCGATAGTGATAACCTGCAACGGCCCGGAAGATGCGATGGTAATCGTCAGGCTTTGCCAGCACCATTTCCCGCATTTGCAGATACTGGCAAGAGCGCGGGGACGTGTGGAAGCGCATGAACTTATTCAGGCGGGCGTTACCCAGTTCTCGCGTGAAACTTTCTCCAGTGCGCTGGAACTGGGTCGCAAAACGCTGATGACGCTGGGTATGCATCCTCATCAGGCATTCAGAGCCCAGCAGCATTTCCGTCGTCTGGATATGCGGATGCTGCGCGAGCTGATGCCGAATCATGCAGACAGCCAGCAAATTTCACGTGTGAAAGAAGCCCGGCGCGAGCTGGAAGACATTTTCCAGGCCGAGATGCAGCATGAGAAGCGTCAGATTGACGGTTGGGATGAATTTGAATAAAGCGGGAACATTATGCGTAAAAGATTTATTGCCGGCGCAACCTGTCCAAAATGTCAGGCGAAAGATACACTGGCGCTGTGGAAAGAGAATAATATCGATGTTGTAGAGTGTGTTAAGTGCGGCCATCAGATGCGCGAAGCGGATAAACACGTTCGTGATGAGGTTCGCACTAACGAGCAAGTGATCGGAATTTTTCATCCTGAGTAGCGTTATCGCTCAGCTTTTTTTAAGCTGTATCGTACAGCGGCGTTGAAATTCATTACAATCGACGCAATTTAGAGCCTTTCGCACTGGCAAATGGTCAGTGAAATAAGGGCTCAAAGCTCTCAAACGGTTAGGAGTAATCATGAAAGTAGCAAAAGACCTGGTGGTCAGCCTGGCATACCAGGTACGTACAGAAGACGGCGTGTTGGTTGATGAGTCTCCGGTGACCGCACCGTTGGACTATCTGCACGGTCATGGTTCCCTGATTTCTGGTCTGGAAAAAGCGCTGGAAAATCACGAAGCCGGCGACAAGTTCGAAGTGAACATCTCAGCTGACGACGCCTACGGCCAGTATGACGACAATCTGGTGCAGCGCGTACCGAAAGACGTATTCATGGGCGTTGACGAACTGCAGGTTGGCATGCGCTTCCTGGCAGAAACCGATCAGGGCCCGGTTCCGGTCGAAATCACTGAAGTGGAAGACGATCACGTCGTGGTTGATGGCAACCACATGCTGGCGGGTCAAAACCTGAACTTCAACGTTGAAGTGGTAGCGGTTCGTGAAGCCACTGAAGAAGAGCTGGCTCATGGCCACGTTCACGGCGAGCACGACCATCACCATGACCACGATCACGACCACGATCATGGTAAAGGCGGTTGCGGTACCGGCGGTTGTGGCTGCAGCCACTAAGCTTCAATGAAATATTTAAGGCCACCTTGACAGGTGGCCTTTTTGTTTCTGAGATAAACACTCAGTAATGCGGCGGCGGCGTCTCTTCCGACTGGGAAGCGATCATCGATGGCGCAGCCGACTTCAGTTTATCGGTCAGCAGACGCATCTGTTCACGCAGGCGTCCCATCTCCAGTTCATGATGAACCACCGTTTGGTTTAGCTCTTCAATGGTATGTTCCTGAAAAGCCAGTCGGCTTTCCAGCATCTCCATTCGCTGTTCAAACAAGGCTTGTTGCATACGTTTACCTCTTA
This sequence comes from Pantoea sp. CCBC3-3-1, assembly GCF_007981265.1. Classification (NCBI taxonomy): domain Bacteria; kingdom Pseudomonadati; phylum Pseudomonadota; class Gammaproteobacteria; order Enterobacterales; family Erwiniaceae; genus Pantoea; species Pantoea sp. CCBC3-3-1. Next base: position 4,530,165 of record NZ_CP034363.1, on the reverse strand, counting down.
TGGCCGTGCAAGCCGCTATAATGGCCGGATTCCTCTGATTCTAACGGGAAAAACACCACTGAAACAGGCATAGTCATATTAATTTCCCGGCTGCGGTTGAAAAAATGCTTTCCAGTCTGCATCTCAGTGGTGAAACTTTCGGAAGGACGAGAGGTCGGAAGTTAACTTAGTTTTCATTGCGGGATTAGGTACTTTTCTCGCGCACGGTTTTATAGTACGGACTCTGGTCTGTAAACGATTTCCGAGGTGAGAGGCTTCGGTTTTGGAGAAATGGATGAAATCACTGTTTAAAGTCACACTGTTAGCCACCACCATGGCCGTTGCGCTGAACGCACCTCTGACAATGGCAGCCGAAACGACGGCCGCTGCTCCGGCCGCCGCGCCACAGCAGGCGCCGGCTCAGGCACCAAAGAATGCCGCATTTAAAACTGACGATCAGCAGTCTGCTTACGCGCTGGGCGCTTCGCTTGGCCGTTATATGGAAAACTCCCTGAAAGAGCAGGAGAAACTGGGCATTGCGCTGGACAAACAGCAGCTGATCTCCGGCGTTCAGGATGCTTTTGCAGGTAAAAGCAAGCTGTCTGACCAGGAAATTGAACAGACCCTGCAAGCGTTTGAAGGCCGCGTGAAAGGCGCAGCCCAGGCGAAAATGGAAAAAGACGCGAAAGAGAACACCGAAAAAGGTGATGCTTTTACCGCTAAATTCGCCAAAGAAAAAGGCGTGAAGAAAACCGAATCTGGCCTGCTTTATCAGGTAGAGAAAGAAGGTAATGGCGCTACGCCTACAGACAGCGATACCGTTGTCGTGAACTATAAAGGGACGCTGATCGACGGTACGGAGTTCGATAACTCTTATACTCGTGGCGAGCCGCTTTCTTTCCGTCTGGATGGCGTCATCCCAGGCTGGACTGAAGGTCTGAAGCACGTGAAGAAAGGCGGTAAGATCAAGCTGGTTATTCCACCACAGTTGGCTTACGGCAAAAATGGCGTGCCTGGTATCCCGGCTAACTCCACGCTGGTATTTGATGTGGAGCTGCTGGATATCAAGCCAGCGGCTAAAGCAGATGCCAATACGCCAGCGCCTGCCGAAGCACCGGCTGCAGCACCCGCTAAGTAATTCTGTCGCCGTCACACTCGCTGTGGCGGCGCTTTTTTCTGACCTTCCTCCCGCTTTTTCTAATCCCCTACAGATTTCATGACAAAGGTCAGGACAGATGTTTCTGGTTTTTGTTAAACTGATCGCCGTATGTTTTCTTCAAAACGAGCCTGTTCTGGCGCCGTATGACGGGCTCTTTTAAGGGTGGTGTCTTAATGTCTGGTTCAATTTTTACCGGTGATATGACCGATCTGGAATTACTGGAGCAGCATCCTTTCGGGCAAACCGATTACGCTATTCTTAAATCCTATGAAGCGGTGGTCGACGGGCTGGCGATGCTTATTGGCTCACATTGTGAAATTGTTTTGCACTCGCTGGAGGATTTAAATCGCTCCGCCGTGCGTATCGCGAATGGCGAGCATACCGGACGTAAGATCGGTTCACCTGTTAGCGATCTTGCTTTGCGCATGCTGCACGACATGCGCGATGCGGCAAGTAATGTCTCGAAGGCCTATTTCACCCGCGCTAAAAGCGGCGTGCTGATGAAATCCGTCACCATTGCGATCCGTAACGACAAGCAGCGTGTTATTGGCTTGCTGTGCATTAACATGAATCTCGACGTCCCTTTTTCACAAATTATGGCGACGTTTATGCCGCCTGAGACACAGGAAGTTGCCTCATCGGTAAACTTTGCTTCTTCGGTGGAAGATTTGGTCATGCAGACGCTGGAATTTACCATTGAAGAAGTCAGCGGCGATCGCAACGTCTCTAACAATGCTAAAAACCGCCAAATCGTCCTTAACCTTTATGAAAAGGGGATCTTTGATATCAAAGATGCGATTAACCAGGTGGCCGACCGCCTCAATATTTCTAAACATACGGTTTATCTCTACATTCGCCAGTTTAAAAGCGACGATATACAGGGGATTGAGCGTTAATGCGTTTTACTTTGCTGGTTACCGGGCCCGCTTATGGCACACAGCAGGCCAGCAGCGCCTGGCTTTTTGCCCAAGCTTTACTGGCTGAAGGGCACCAACTTGACAGCATTTTTTTCTATCGGGAAGGCGTAATGAACGCCAGCAGTTTGACTTCGCCCGCAAACGACGAGTTTGACTTAACGCGCGCCTGGCAAACGTTACAGCGTGAGCACGACGTGACGCTGAATATTTGCGTGGCGGCAGCACTGCGTCGGGGCATCGCGAGCGAGCAGGAAGCGGGTGCTGCGGCTAACCTGGCTGAGGGTTTTCAGTTAGCCGGACTGGGCGCGCTGGCGGAAGCGGCACTGAGCTGTGAACGGCTGGTGCAATTCTGATGAACCGCATCGCTTTTGTATTTACTCAGGCACCTCATGGTAGCAGCGCGGGCAGGGAAGGGCTGGACGCAGTGATGGCCGTTTCGGCGCTTAGCGAAGAGATCGCGCTTTTTTTTATCAGCGACGGTGTGTTGCAACTTTTGCCGGATCAGCAGCCTGACAAGGTGCTGGCGCGCGACTATATTCGCACTTTTGGCGTCCTTCCTCTGTACGATGTTGAACGTTTTTACGCCTGTTCTGCTTCGCTGCGCGAACGAGGCCTGGCCTTAGATGGACAAAAAGTGCTGCCGGTAGAGGTTTTAACCCCCGCAGCGCTGCGGGCCGAGTTGGAAAATTACGACCGTATCATCACTTTTTGAGGAATCTATGCTGCATACGCTGATTAACTCTCCCTTTAAATGCGATTTCAGCGCACTGCTGCGGATGCTAAACGAAGGTGACGATCTCCTGTTGCTCCAGGATGGCGTTTTGGCTGCGCTGGAAGGCAGCAGCGCGCTGGAGAGCCTGCGGAAGGCGTCTGTCAGCCTGTTTGTCTTAAAGGAGGATATTCAGGCGCGTGGTCTTTCTGCTCAAATTTCATCCACTACTGCTACTATCAGCTATAATGATTTCGTCGCGCTGACGGTAAAACACCCTCAACAAATGACCTGGTAAGTACGATATCCTGGTTATTTCTTGACACCTTTTCTGCTCAGCTCTAAAATTCTGCGTCCTCGTTATCTAACGAGGCGATTTATTACGTGTTTACGAAGCAAAAGCAAATTCCAGGAGCTATTTAATGGCAACAGTTAACCAGCTGGTTCGCAAACCACGCGCACGCAAAGTTGCAAAGAGCAACGTGCCTGCGCTGGAAGCCTGCCCGCAGAAACGTGGTGTATGTACTCGTGTGTATACCACTACCCCTAAAAAACCGAACTCCGCACTGCGTAAAGTATGTCGTGTTCGCTTAACCAACGGTTTTGAAGTTACCTCCTACATCGGTGGTGAAGGTCATAACCTGCAGGAACACTCCGTGATCCTGATCCGTGGCGGTCGTGTTAAAGACTTGCCAGGTGTGCGTTACCACACCGTTCGTGGCGCGCTGGACTGCTCAGGTGTTAAAGACCGTAAGCAGGCTCGCTCCAAGTACGGCGTGAAGAAGCCAAAGGCTTAATGGTTCTCCGTTAAGTAAGGCCAAACGTTTTATCTTAAATGTCATAATAAACTCGTAGAGTTTTGGACAATCCTGAATTAACAACGGAGTATTTCCATGCCACGTCGTCGCGTCATTGGTCAGCGTAAAATTCTGCCAGATCCTAAGTTCGGATCAGAACTGCTGGCCAAATTTGTAAACATCCTGATGGTAGATGGTAAAAAATCTACCGCCGAATCTATCGTCTATACCGCTCTTGAGACCCTGGCTCAGCGTGCTGGTAAAGGTGAACTGGAAGCATTCGAAGTAGCCCTGGACAACGTCCGCCCAACCGTGGAAGTTAAATCCCGTCGCGTTGGTGGTTCTACTTATCAGGTACCAGTTGAAGTCCGTCCGGTTCGTCGTAATGCTCTGGCAATGCGTTGGATCGTTGAAGCTGCTCGTAAACGCGGTGATAAATCAATGGCTTTGCGCCTGGCGAACGAACTTTCTGATGCTGCAGAGAACAAAGGTACTGCAGTGAAGAAACGTGAAGACGTTCACCGTATGGCCGAAGCCAACAAGGCGTTCGCTCACTACCGCTGGTAACAGCTTCGTAGTTGTTATTAACCCAGCGGACGTCTAAGTCGACCACCCGCTGGGTTTTACTAACTTAGAACGTCCGAGAATCAGAGGAATCAAATGGCTCGTACAACACCCATTACACGCTACCGTAACATTGGTATCAGTGCACACATCGACGCCGGTAAGACTACAACTACCGAACGTATTCTGTTCTACACCGGTGTAAACCATAAAATCGGTGAAGTTCATGATGGCGCAGCCACCATGGACTGGATGGCGCAGGAGCAGGAGCGTGGTATTACCATTACCTCCGCAGCGACTACCGCTTTCTGGTCAGGTATGGCTAAGCAGTTCGAGCCGCACCGCGTAAACATCATCGACACCCCGGGACACGTTGACTTCACCATCGAAGTAGAACGTTCCATGCGTGTTCTTGACGGCGCAGTAATGGTTTACTGTGCAGTTGGTGGTGTTCAGCCACAGTCTGAAACCGTATGGCGTCAGGCTAACAAATATAAAGTTCCACGCATCGCGTTCGTTAACAAAATGGACCGCATGGGTGCTAACTTCCTGAAAGTTGTTGGTCAGATTGAATCTCGTCTGGGTGCAACTCCGGTTCCTCTGCAGCTGGCTATCGGCGCAGAAGAGAAATTCACCGGTGTTGTTGACTTGATCAAAATGAAAGCCATCAACTGGAACGACGCTGACGCAGGCGTGACCTTCGTATACGAAGAGATCCCAGCTGATATGCAGGAACTGGCTGAAGAATGGCGCCAGAAACTGATTGAAGCCGCAGCTGAAGGCTCTGATGAGCTGATGGATAAATTCTTTGGCGGCGAAGAGCTGACTGAAGAAGAGATCAAAGCTTCTCTGCGTAAGCGCGTACTGAACAACGAAATCATCCTGGTTACCTGTGGTTCTGCATTTAAGAACAAAGGTGTTCAGGCGATGCTGGATGCGGTTATCGAATATCTGCCGTCTCCAACTGACGTTACTGCAATCAACGGTATGCTGGACGATGGTAAAGACACGCCAGCCGTTCGTCACTCAGACGACGACGAGCCGTTTGCTGCACTGGCGTTCAAAATCGCTACCGACCCGTTTGTAGGTAACCTGACGTTCTTCCGCGTGTACTCCGGTATCGTTAACTCCGGTGACACCGTGTACAACCCGGTTAAATCCGCACGTGAGCGTCTGGGCCGTATCGTACAGATGCATGCTAACAAGCGTGAAGAGATCAAAGAAGTTCGTGCAGGCGATATCGCTGCTGCTATCGGTCTGAAAGACGTAACCACTGGTGACACCCTGTGTGACCCGGACAACGTCATCATTCTGGAGCGTATGGAATTCCCTGAGCCGGTAATTTCTATCGCAGTAGAACCAAAAACCAAAGCTGACCAGGAAAAAATGGGTCTGGCTCTGGGTCGTCTGGCGAAAGAAGACCCGTCGTTCCGCGTATGGACTGACGAAGAAACTAACCAGACTATTATCGCTGGTATGGGTGAGCTGCACCTCGACATCATCGTTGACCGCATGAAGCGTGAATTCAACGTTGAAGCGAACGTCGGTAAACCTCAGGTTGCTTACCGTGAAGCGATTCGCGCGAAAGTTACCGATATCGAAGGTAAACACGCTAAGCAGTCTGGTGGTCGCGGTCAGTACGGTCATGTTGTTATCGACATGTACCCACTGGAGCCGGGCGTTAACCCGAAAGGTTACGAGTTCACCAACGACATCAAAGGTGGTGTAATTCCTGGTGAATACATCCCTGCGGTTGACAAAGGTATCCAGGAGCAGCTGAAAGCCGGCCCGCTGGCTGGTTATCCGGTTGTTGACCTGGGTGTGCGTCTGCACTTTGGTTCATACCATGACGTTGACTCCTCAGAGCTGGCGTTTAAACTGGCTGCTTCTATCGCGTTCAAAGACGGCTTTAAGAAAGCAAGCCCAGTTCTGCTTGAGCCGATCATGAAGGTTGAAGTAGAGACTCCGGAAGAGAACACCGGTGACGTTATCGGTGACCTTAGCCGTCGTCGTGGTATGCTCAAAGGACAAGAATCTAACGCTACTGGCGTTCAGATTCACGCTGAAGTTCCGCTGTCTGAAATGTTCGGATATGCAACTCAGCTGCGTTCTCTGACCAAAGGCCGTGCTTCATACTCCATGGAGTTCCTGAAGTATGATGATGCGCCGAACAACGTCGCTCAGGCCGTTATTGAAGCTCGTAGCAAATAAGCTACAGTTTTAAAATATTGATCATATGCTCTCACCTCGGAGTGAGAGCATTAAAGTAAGGAATATCGTCGTGGCTAAAGAAAAATTTGAACGTTCCAAACCGCACGTCAACGTGGGCACCATCGGCCACGTTGACCACGGTAAAACTACCCTGACTGCTGCTATCACCACCGTTCTGGCTAAAACCTACGGCGGTTCTGCTCGTGCATTCGACCAGATCGATAACGCGCCAGAAGAAAAAGCTCGTGGTATCACCATCAACACTTCTCACGTTGAATATGACACCCCAACTCGCCACTACGCGCACGTTGACTGCCCAGGCCACGCCGACTATGTGAAAAACATGATCACCGGTGCTGCTCAGATGGACGGCGCGATCCTGGTTGTTGCTGCGACTGATGGCCCAATGCCTCAGACCCGTGAGCACATCCTGCTGGGTCGTCAGGTTGGCGTTCCATTCATCATCGTGTTCCTGAACAAGTGTGACATGGTTGATGACGAAGAGCTGCTGGAACTGGTTGAGATGGAAGTACGTGACCTGCTGTCACAGTACGACTTCCCAGGCGACGACACGCCAATCGTTCACGGTTCTGCTCTGAAAGCGCTGGAAGGCGACGCTGAGTGGGAAGCTAAGATCATCGAGCTGGCTGGTCACCTGGATAACTACATCCCAGAACCAGAGCGCGCAATCGACAAGCCGTTCCTGCTGCCAATCGAAGACGTATTCTCTATCTCTGGCCGTGGTACCGTTGTTACCGGTCGTGTAGAGCGCGGTATCGTTAAAGTGGGTGAAGAAGTTGAAATCGTTGGTATCAAAGATACCGTGAAATCAACCTGTACCGGCGTTGAGATGTTCCGTAAGCTGCTGGACGAAGGCCGTGCGGGTGAAAACTGTGGTATCCTGCTGCGCGGTATCAAGCGCGAAGATATCCAGCGTGGCCAGGTTCTGGCTAAGCCAGGCACCATTAAGCCTCACACTCAGTTCGAGTCTGAAGTTTATATCCTGTCTAAAGACGAAGGCGGCCGTCATACTCCGTTCTTCAAAGGCTACCGTCCACAGTTCTACTTCCGTACAACTGACGTGACCGGTACCATCGAACTGCCAGAAGGCGTTGAGATGGTAATGCCAGGCGACAACATCAAAATGGTTGTTACCCTGATCCACCCAATCGCAATGGACGACGGTCTGCGTTTCGCAATCCGTGAAGGCGGCCGTACTGTTGGTGCGGGCGTTGTTGCTAAAGTTATCGCTTAATTGTCGATGATTTACTGGTAGGGTTTACTCTGCCAGCGCAAATAAAAAGAGCACCTCGGTGCTCTTTTTTTATGGCTGTTATTTAACGTTTATCGATGCCCTGATTGAAACAAAAACGATTCGCATTTACAATGCGATCATTATTTGTACTGGGGTAAGAAAATGTACGTCTGTTTGTGTAACGCGATCGGTGATAAAAAACTTCGCGAAGTTGTTCGCCGCTATCAGCCTAAATCAATCCAGCAACTTCGCCAGTTAATACCCGTGGGAAAACAATGCGGTAAGTGCATCCGTCTGGCCCGCGATATTATGAATGAAGAGCTGCAAAACGCGCCGCAGTACAAAGAAATCGCCTGATCATCTCCCTACATTTAGTCATGGTTTTTTGACTTCCTTCATTGTGCATCTACGCTCTTAATAACTGGAAGCGGAGGAAGCAAAATGAAGGGCGATGCAAAAATCATAAGCCATTTAAATAAACTACTTGGAAATGAGCTGGTTGCTATTAACCAGTATTTCCTGCATGCGCGTATGTTCAAAGATTGGGGGCTGATGCGCCTTAACGATATTGAGTATCACGAATCCATCGATGAAATGAAGCATGCTGACAAATACATCGAACGGATACTTTTTCTCGAAGGATTGCCCAATCTCCAGGACCTGGGACGACTTCGTATCGGGGAAGATGTAGAAGAGATGTTGAGGTCAGATTTGATTCTGGAGTTAGAAGGCGCAAAAGATTTGCGGGAAGCGATAGCCTGGGCCGACAAGGTGCACGATTATGTTAGCCGCGATATGATGATCGTCATTCTGGAAGATGAAGAGCACCATATCGATTTTCTCGAAACAGAACTGAGTCTGATTGAGAAAATTGGCATACAGAACTATTTGCAGTCGCAAATCAAAGTGGAAGAGAAGGGCTAGTGTAACAATGAGTTATCAATCTGAATGCCGCTGAAGCCTTTCCGCCAGCGGCATTTTTCTTTTTTACAGATGCCGCATCTCTGCTTTTTCTGCCGCTTAACGCCAGTCAATGTGATAAACAGGTTGCTTTACGTGCTCATGTACGTATAATGCGCGGGCCTGTCAGAAATGACGGCCCGGTTCAATCTGAACCGCAGGCGAGCAACTTGCTCCCTGACAATACTCCCAATCGGGGAGTTATGTGCAGACGATTACACTCCCCCATCAATCGTAATGGGTGTGAGTAGTAATTTTTTTCGTTTATAAATAATTGGAGCTCTGGTCTCATGCAGAACCAAAGAATCCGTATCCGTCTTAAAGCGTTTGATCATCGTCTGATCGATCAATCGACCGCAGAAATCGTTGAGACTGCAAAGCGCACTGGTGCGCAGGTTCGTGGTCCAATTCCTCTGCCGACCCGCAAAGAGCGCTTTACCGTTCTGATCTCCCCGCACGTCAACAAAGATGCGCGCGATCAGTATGAAATTCGCACTCACAAGCGTCTGGTTGACATCGTTGAGCCAACTGAAAAAACGGTTGATGCTCTGATGCGTCTGGATCTGGCTGCAGGTGTTGACGTGCAGATCAGCCTGGGTTAATCAGGTCATTGAGCGATTGAGAGGTTGAAACAATGATTGGTTTAGTCGGTAAAAAAGTGGGCATGACGCGTATCTTCACTGAAGATGGCGTTTCAATCCCAGTAACCGTGATCGAAATTGAAGCAAACCGCGTTACTCAGGTTAAGAGCCTGGAAAACGACGGCTACACTGCTATTCAGGTAACTGCCGGTGCTAAAAAAGCAAACCGTGTAACTAAGCCTGAAGCAGGCCATTTTGCTAAAGCTGGCGTTGAAGCTGGCCGTGGTCTGTGGGAATTCCGTACCGCTTCTGGCGACGAATTCACCGTAGGTCAGAGCATTAACGTTGATATTTTCGCTGACGTGAAAAAAGTTGACGTGACTGGCACATCTAAAGGTAAAGGTTTTGCCGGTACTGTTAAGCGCTGGAACTTCCGTACTCAGGATGCTACTCACGGTAACTCCTTGTCTCACCGCGTTCCGGGTTCTATCGGTCAGAACCAGACTCCGGGCAAAGTGTTCAAAGGCAAGAAAATGGCAGGCCAGCTGGGCAATGAGCGCGTAACTGTTCAGAGCCTGGACGTAGTACGTGTTGACGCTGAGCGCAACCTGCTGCTGGTTAAAGGTGCAGTTCCCGGTGCTACCGGTAGCGACCTGATTGTTAAACCAGCTGTGAAGGCGTAAGGGGATAGCAATGGAATTAGTATTGAAAGACGCGCAAAGCGCGCTGACTGTTTCCGAAACTACCTTCGGTCGTGATTTCAACGAAGCGCTGGTACATCAGGTTGTTGTTGCTTATGCAGCAGGTGCCCGTCAAGGTACCCGTGCTCAGAAGACCCGTGCTGAAGTAACTGGTTCCGGCAAAAAGCCGTGGCGCCAGAAAGGTACCGGCCGTGCGCGTGCAGGTTCTGTAAAGAGCCCAATCTGGCGTTCCGGTGGCGTGACCTTCGCTGCAAAGCCGCAGGACCACAGTCAAAAAGTTAACAAAAAGATGTACCGCGGCGCGCTGAAAAGCATCCTGTCCGAACTGGTACGTCAAGATCGTCTGATCGTTGTCGAGCAGTTCTCTCTGGAAGCACCTAAAACTAAGCTGCTGGTAGAGAAACTGAAAGACATGGCGCTGGAAGACGTGCTGATCATCACTGGCGAACTGGAAGAGAACCTGTTCCTGGCCGCTCGCAACCTGTACAAGGTTGACGTACGTGATGCAGCGGGTATCGACCCAGTTAGCCTGATCGCCTTCGACAAAGTCGTTATGACTGCTGACGCAGTTAAGCAAGTTGAGGAGATGCTGGCATGATCCGTGAAGAACGTCTGCTGAAAGTACTGCGCTCGCCGCACGTATCTGAAAAAGCATCTGCTGCGATGGAAAAAACTAACACCATCGTTCTCAAAGTTGCTAAAGACGCGACCAAAGCAGAAATCAAAGCCGCTGTGCAGAAACTTTTCGAAGTGGAAGTGAAGGACGTTAACACCTTGGTAATGAAAGGGAAAGTTAAGCGTTCCGGACAGCGTATTGGTCGTCGTAACGACTGGAAAAAAGCTTACGTCACCCTGAAAGAAGGCCAGAATCTGGACTTCGTCGGCGGCGCTGAGTAAGTCGGAGGAGAAGAACAATGGCAGTTGTTAAATGTAAACCGACATCTCCGGGTCGTCGCCACGTAGTTAAAGTGGTAAACGCGGAGCTGCACAAGGGCAAACCATTCGCCCCGCTGGTCGAGAAGAACAGCAAATCCGGTGGCCGTAACAACAATGGTCGCATCACTACCCGTCATATCGGTGGTGGTCACAAGCAGGCTTACCGTATTGTTGACTTTAAACGCAACAAAGATGGTATCCCGGCAACCGTTGAACGTCTTGAGTACGATCCGAACCGCTCTGCGAACATCGCACTGGTTCTGTACAAAGACGGCGAGCGCCGTTACATCCTGGCCCCTAAAGGCCTGAAAGCTGGCGACCAGATTCAGTCTGGCGTTGATGCGGCGATCAAAGCAGGTAACACCCTGCCAATGCGCAACATCCCAGTGGGTTCCACCGTACACAACGTAGAAATGAAACCAGGCAAAGGCGGTCAGATTGCTCGCTCTGCTGGTGCTTACGTGCAGATCGTTGCGCGTGATGGTTCCTACGTTACCCTGCGTCTGCGTTCTGGTGAAATGCGTAAAGTCGAATCTGACTGCCGCGCGACCCTGGGCGAAGTCGGTAACGCTGAGCACATGCTTCGCGTTCTGGGTAAAGCCGGTGCTGCTCGTTGGCGTGGTGTTCGTCCTACCGTTCGCGGTACTGCGATGAACCCAGTCGATCACCCACACGGTGGTGGTGAAGGTCGTAACTTTGGTAAGCACCCTGTGTCCCCATGGGGCCTGCAGACCAAAGGTAAGAAGACCCGTAGCAACAAGCGTACTGATAAGTTCATCGTACGTCGCCGTAGCAAATAATTTTAGAGGATAAGCCATGCCACGTTCTCTCAAGAAAGGTCCTTTTATTGACCTGCACTTGCTGAAGAAGGTAGAGAAAGCGGTGGAAAGCGGAGACAAGAAGCCTTTGCGCACCTGGTCCCGTCGTTCAACGATCTTCCCTAACATGATCGGTTTGACCATCGCTGTCCATAATGGTCGTCAGCACGTTCCTGTCTTTGTTTCCGACGAAATGGTCGGTCACAAACTGGGTGAATTTGCACCGACCCGTACTTATCGCGGCCACACGGCTGATAAGAAAGCCAAGAAACGCTAACAGGAGGAAGAGATGGAAACTATCGCTAAACATCGCCACGCTCGTTCTTCTGCTCAGAAGGTTCGCCTGGTAGCAGATCTTGTACGCGGTAAGAAAGTGTCGCAGGCTCTGGACATTTTGACCTACACCAATAAGAAAGCGGCTGTACTGGTCAAGAAAGTTCTGGAATCTGCCATTGCTAACGCCGAACACAACGATGGCGCTGACATTGATGATCTGAAAGTCACGAAGATCTTCGTAGACGAAGGCCCAAGCATGAAGCGCATTATGCCTCGTGCAAAAGGTCGTGCAGATCGCATCCTGAAGCGCACCAGCCACATTACTGTGGTTGTGTCCGATCGCTGAGACTCTGGAGACTAGCAATGGGTCAGAAAGTACATCCTAATGGTATTCGCCTGGGTATTGTTAAACCCTGGAACTCTACCTGGTTCGCAAATACCAAAGAATTCGCTGACAACCTGGACAGCGACTTTAAAGTACGTCAGTTCCTGACAAAAGAACTGGCTAAGGCGTCTGTTTCTCGTATCGTTATCGAGCGTCCGGCTAAGAGCATCCGTGTGACTATTCACACCGCTCGTCCTGGCATCGTGATCGGTAAGAAAGGCGAAGACGTAGAAAAACTGCGCAAGGTCGTAGCGGATATCGCTGGCGTTCCTGCACAGATCAATATCGCCGAAGTCCGTAAACCGGAACTGGACGCTAAATTGGTTGCTGACAGCATCACTTCACAGCTGGAGCGTCGTGTGATGTTCCGTCGTGCTATGAAGCGTGCTGTACAGAACGCAATGCGTCTGGGCGCTAAAGGTATCAAAGTTGAAGTTAGTGGCCGTCTGGGCGGTGCTGAAATCGCGCGTACTGAATGGTACCGTGAAGGCCGCGTGCCGTTGCACACCCTGCGTGCTGACATTGACTACAACACCTCTGAAGCGCACACCACTTATGGTGTAATCGGCGTTAAGGTATGGATCTTCAAAGGTGAGATCCTGGGTGGTATGGCTGCTGTTGAACAACCGGAACCGGCTGCTCAACCTAAAAAGCAGCAGCGTAAAGGCCGTAAGTAAGGAGAGTCGCTGATGTTACAACCAAAGCGTACAAAATTCCGTAAAGTGCACAAAGGCCGCAACCGTGGTCTGGCGCAGGGTACGGATGTTAGCTTCGGTACTTTCGGTCTGAAAGCTGTTGGCCGTGGTCGTCTGACTGCTCGTCAGATCGAAGCAGCACGTCGTGCTATGACCCGTGCAGTTAAGCGTCAAGGTAAAATTTGGATCCGTGTATTCCCGGACAAACCAATTACCGAGAAGCCGCTGGAAGTGCGTATGGGTAAAGGTAAAGGTAACGTGGAGTATTGGGTTGCCTTGATCCAGCCAGGTAAAGTCCTGTATGAAATGGACGGTGTTCCGGAAGAGCTGGCCCGTGAAGCATTCAAGCTGGCAGCAGCAAAACTGCCTATCAAAACCACCTTTGTAACTAAGACGGTGATGTAATGAAAGCAACAGAGCTGCGTGAAAAAAGCGTTGAAGAGCTTAACACTGAGCTGCTTAACCTGCTGCGTGAGCAGTTCAACCTGCGCATGCAGGCAGCATCCGGCCAGCTGCAACAGACTCATCTGTTGAAGAATGTGCGTCGTGATGTTGCACGCGTTAAGACTTTACTGACTGAGAAGGCGGGTGCGTAATGACCGATAAAATCCGTACTCTGCAAGGTCGAGTGACTAGCGACAAAATGGAGAAATCCATCGTTGTAGCTATCGAACGTTTCGTGAAACACCCAATCTACGGTAAGTTCATTAAGCGTACGACCAAACTGCACGTACATGACGAGAACAATGAGTGTGGGATCGGCGACAAGGTAGAAATCCGTGAGTGCCGTCCACTGTCCAAGACTAAGTCCTGGACCCTGGTTCGCGTTATCGAGAAAGCTGTTCTGTAAGAACGCTTCCTCTGTAAAAACCCCCGCTTGTCGGGGGTTTTTTCTTTTATACTCCCTGTAAATCCCTGCTGTTGATTACCCCTTTACGTCTCTCTGCGCTTCAAATGCCTTACCTCTTGCTTATCGATCTGCCGCTTATTCTGATTACTAAATCCCGCAAGAAGTGATATCAGTCACGTTAAAAATATGTGTGATCTTTAAGCTGCTTATGCATTTTAAATGCATGAAAGAGTAACCCCTGCTCGTATCAGCAGCAGGAGTTCTGATATTGGTCACAACAGGTAAACAGAAATGCAAAAGGATTCGCCTGATTACACCCGCAGGACACTGCTGGCATTGCCTTTACTGGCAGTTTCTTCACAGCTGCTGTCAGCGCAGCAAAACAGCGCCCTGTCTTTTAACGCCTCGCCAGCTACAGTGAGTTCCCAACGTACACTGTTGTTAAAAAACGCCGACGTCGTAGTGACGATGGATGCCAACAGAAGGGAAATCAAAAACGGCAGTATTTTGATTAAAGGCAATACGATCGTTGCCGTTGGAAAAGTGGACGAGCTGCCGCCAACTGCCGATGAAGTGATTGATTTGAAAGGTCATATCGCCATTCCAGGTCTGATCAATACGCATCATCATATGTATCAAAGCCTGACCCGGGTGATCCCGGAGGCACAGGATGGCGAACTTTTTAAATGGATAACTAACCTGTATCCGCTATGGCAAAAACTGACGCCAGACATGATCCGTATTTCGACCATGATGTCGATGGCAGAATTAATGCTTACCGGTTGTACCACTTCCAGCGATCATCTTTATGTCTTTCCGAACGGCTGCAAGCTTGATGACAGTATTGAGGCGGCTGCCAGGATGGGCATGCGCTTTCATGCCAGCCGCGGAAGCATGAGTGTAGGCCAAAGCCGGGGCGGATTGCCGCCAGACTCACTGGTAGAAAAGGAAAACGTTATCCTGGAGGATACTCAGCGTGTTATCGAACGCTATCACGATGCGGAACGAGGCTCGATGCTGAGAGTCGTCGTTGCACCCTGTTCTCCTTTTTCAGTCAGTCAGGATTTGATGAGAGAGTCGGCCAGGCTGGCCCGACACTATAGAGTATCGATGCATACGCATTTGGCCGAGAACGATAATGATGTTCGCTACAGTCGGGAAAAATTTAACCGTTCTCCGGCTCAGTATGTCGAAGACCTGGGCTGGGTAGGGCAGGATGTCTGGCATGCTCATTGCGTCAAGCTGGATGAGTACGGTATTCAGCTTTTTGCCCGAACCGGAACCGGTGTGGCACATTGTCCTTGCTCTAACATGCGGCTTGCCTCGGGAATTGCACCAGTGAGAAAAATGCTTGATGCAGGCATGAAGGTTGGTATGGGCGTAGATGGTTCGGCATCAAATGATACTTCAGACATAATAGCGGAGGTTCGTCAGGCTTTATTGCTTCAGCGCGTAGGATTTGGACCTGATGCTATGACAGCGCGGCAGGCACTGGAAATTGCTACCCTGGGCGGCGCTAAGGTTCTTAATCGGGATGACATTGGCGCATTAGCACCGGGAATGATGGCTGATGTGGCCGTATTCGATCTCAACCAGCCCGGTCTGGCAGGTGCGGGACACGATCCCGTGGCAGCATTGGTGTTTTGCAATCCTGGCAAGGTTGCCTGTAGCGTTATCAATGGTCAGGTAAAAGTACGCGGTGGGGTTATGGTGCATACAGATCTGCCGAACATCATCGAGCGTCATAACACGTTGGCGACCCAACTTTACGTGCCGTGATACCCTTTGAGCGACAGGTGAGGGGGTAGAGCGTCATTTTATTCATCCGCAGGCCCCCAAATTGTCCTGTATCGCTCATTAAGCTGAAGAAGTGTGCAGAATACGATTGCTACCGGCGAGACAATTCCTTAGAATGTCGCGTTCCTCATATTCGAGGTTCAAATATCGGCTCGATATGAGCCGTTTATTTTTTCTACCCATAAGCGAGAAGCGGTGTTATAATGCTGCGCCCTCAATTATGGGGCTTTTATACGACCTGAATCAGGTCCCGAAGTAGTAGTTGACATTAGCGGAGCACTAAAATGATCCAAGAACAGACTATGCTGAACGTCGCCGACAACTCCGGTGCACGTCGCGTAATGTGTATCAAGGTTCTGGGTGGCTCGCACCGTCGCTACGCAGGCGTAGGCGATATCATCAAAATTACCATCAAGGAAGCAATTCCTCGCGGTAAGGTTAAGAAAGGTGATGTGCTGAAAGCGGTAGTGGTGCGCACCAGGAAGGGTGTTCGTCGCCCGGACGGTTCTGTCATTCGCTTCGATGGTAATGCATGCGTTATTTTAAACAATAACAGCGAGCAGCCTATCGGAACGCGTATTTTTGGGCCGGTAACTCGTGAACTTCGTACTGAAAAGTTCATGAAAATTATCTCTCTGGCACCAGAAGTACTCTAAGGAGCGAAAAATGGCAGCTAAAATCCGTCGCGATGACGAAGTTATCGTGCTGACCGGCAAAGATAAAGGTAAGCGCGGTAAAGTAAAAAATGTCCTGTCTTCTGGCAAGGTCATTGTTGAAGGTATCAACCTGGTTAAAAAACATTCTAAGCCTGTCCCGGCTATGAATCAACCAGGTGGCATCGTTGAAAAAGAAGCTGCTATTCAGGTTTCTAACGTTGCGCTTTACAACAGTGCTACCGGCAAGGCTGACCGTGTAGGCTTTAGATTCGAAGACGGCAAAAAAGTCCGTTTCTTCAAGTCTAACAGCGAAACTATCAAGTAATTTGGAGTAGTACGATGGCGAAACTGCATGATTACTACAAAGACGAAGTAGTTAAAAAACTCATGACTGAGTTTAGCTACAATTCTGTCATGCAAGTCCCTCGGGTCGAGAAGATCACCCTGAATATGGGTGTTGGTGAAGCGATCGCTGACAAGAAACTGCTGGATAACGCAGCAGCCGATCTGGCAGCAATCTCCGGTCAAAAGCCGTTTATCACCAAAGCACGCAAATCTGTTGCAGGCTTCAAAATCCGTCAGGGCTATCCGATCGGCTGTAAAGTGACTCTGCGTGGCGAGCGCATGTGGGAGTTCTTTGAACGTCTGATCTCTATTGCTGTACCTCGTATCCGTGACTTCCGTGGCTTGTCCGCTAAGTCATTTGACGGTCGTGGTAACTACAGCATGGGCGTTCGTGAGCAGATCATCTTCCCAGAAATCGACTATGACAAAGTCGATCGCGTTCGTGGTTTGGATATTACCATTACCACTACTGCGAAATCTGACGATGAAGGCCGTGCTCTGCTGGCTGCCTTTGACTTCCCGTTCCGCAAGTAAGGTAGGGTTACTTCATGGCTAAGCAATCGATGAAGGCACGCGAAGTCGTTCGCGTAAAACTGGCTGATAAATACCGCGCTAAACGCGAGGAATTAAAAGCTATCATCTCTAGTGTGAACTCATCTGACGAAGAACGTTGGAATGCTGTTCTCAAGCTGCAAACTCTGCCGCGTGATTCAAGCCCGTCTCGTCAGCGTAACCGCTGCCGCCAAACTGGCCGTCCACATGGTTATGTGGGCAAATTCGGGTTGAGCCGTATCAAGTTGCGTGAAGCCGCTATGCGCGGTGAAGTACCTGGCTTGAAAAAGGCTAGCTGGTAATTACCAATTGAATCACGGGAGTAAATACAGATGAGCATGCAAGATCCGATCGCGGATATGCTGACCCGTATCCGTAACGGTCAAGCCGCAAACAAAGTTGCGGTGACCATGCCTTCCTCCAAGCTGAAATTGGCAATTGCCAAGCTGCTGAAGGAAGAAGGATATATCGAAGAATTTAAAATCGAAGGCGACACCAAGCCAGAACTGGAACTGACTCTTAAGTATTTCCAGGGCAAGGCTGTGGTAGAAAGCATTCAGCGTGTAAGCCGTCCAGGTCTGCGTATCTACAAGCGCAAAGACGAACTGCCAAAAGTAATGGCTGGACTGGGTATCGCTGTTGTTTCTACCTCTAAAGGTGTTATGACCGATCGTGCAGCGCGCCAGGCTGGTCTTGGTGGCGAAATTATCTGCTACGTAGCTTAACGGAGGATAAATGTCTCGTGTTGCTAAAGCACCTGTCGTCATTCCTGCCGGCGTAGAGGTAAAACTCGACGGTCAGGTTATTTCGATTAAAGGTAAAAACGGCGAGCTGACTCGTACCATCAACGCTGCTGTAGAAGTTACGCATGCTGACAACTCCCTGACTTTCGCTCCGCGCGAAGGTTTCTCGGATGCTTGGGCGCAGGCTGGTACTTCTCGCGCACTGCTGAACGGTATGGTTATCGGTGTTACCGAAGGCTTCACTAAGAAGCTGCAGCTGGTTGGTGTAGGTTATCGTGCGGCCGTGAAAGGCAACGCAGTGAGTTTAGCTCTTGGCTTCTCTCACCCAGTTGAACACGCGCTGCCAGCCGGAGTTACTGCTGAATGTCCAAGCCAGACTGAAATCGTGCTGAAAAGCGCTGATAAGCAGATGGTTGGTCAGGTTGCAGCTGATATCCGCGCCTACCGTCGTCCTGAGCCTTATAAAGGCAAGGGTGTTCGTTACGCCGACGAAGTCGTGCGTACCAAAGAGGCTAAGAAGAAGTAAGGTAACACTATGGATAAGAAATCTGCTCGTATCCGTCGTGCGACCCGCGCACGCCGCAAGCTCAAAGAGCTGGGTGCAACTCGCCTGGTGGTACATCGTACCCCGCGTCATATTTACGCACAGGTAATTGCTCCAAACGGTTCTGAAGTCCTGGTTGCTGCTTCTACAGTAGAAAAAGCAATCAGTGAGCAACTGAAGTACACTGGAAACAAAGACGCCGCCGCAGCTGTTGGTAAAGCAGTCGCTGAGCGCGCAATCGAAAAAGGCATCACTGGTGTTTCTTTCGACCGCTCTGGTTTCCAATATCATGGTCGTGTCCAGGCACTGGCAGATGCTGCCCGTGAAGCTGGCCTACAGTTCTAAGGTAGAGGTGTAAGATGGCACACATCGAAAAACAAGCTGGCGAACTGCAGGAAAAGCTGATCGCGGTAAATCGCGTATCGAAAACCGTTAAAGGTGGTCGTATTTTCTCCTTCACTGCTCTGACAGTGGTAGGTGACGGTAACGGTCGCATCGGTTTTGGTTACGGTAAAGCGCGTGAAGTTCCAGCAGCGATCCAGAAAGCGATGGAAAAAGCCCGTCGCAATATGATCAACGTCGCGCTGAACGACGGCACCCTGCAGCACCCTGTTAAAGGTGTGCACACAGGTTCTCGTGTGTTCATGCAGCCAGCTTCTCAAGGTACCGGTATCATTGCCGGCGGTGCAATGCGCGCCGTTCTGGAAGTCGCTGGGGTTCATAACGTTCTGGCTAAAGCCTACGGTTCCACTAACCCGATCAACGTGGTTCGTGCAACGCTGGATGGCCTGGCCAACATGAATTCCCCAGAAATGGTCGCTGCCAAGCGTGGCAAATCCGTTGAAGACATTCTGGGGTAATGACCATGGCGAAGACTATTAAGATTACTCAAACCCGTAGTTCGATCGGACGTTTGCCGAAACACAAGGCAACGCTGCTTGGCCTGGGTCTGCGTCGTATTAACCACACCGTAGAGCGTGAAGACACGCCAGCTGTACGCGGTATGGTTAACGCGATTTCCTACATGGTTAAAGTGGAGGAGTAACAGATGCGTTTAAATACTCTGTCTCCGGCCGAAGGGTCTAAACACGCTTCTAAGCGTTTGGGTCGTGGTATCGGTTCTGGCCTCGGCAAAACCGGTGGTCGTGGTCACAAAGGTCAGAACTCTCGTTCTGGCGGTGGCGTACGTCGCGGGTTCGAAGGTGGTCAGATGCCTCTGTACCGTCGTCTGCCGAAATTCGGTTTCACCTCTCGCAAAGCAGCAGTAACCGCAGAAGTGCGTCTGTCTGACCTGGCGAAAGTTGAAGGCGGGATCGTCGACCTGAACACGCTGAAAGCAGCTAACATTATCGGTATTCAGATTGAATTCGCTAAAATTATGCTGTCTGGCGAAGTCGCTGTACCGGTAACGGTTCGCGGTCTGCGTGTCACTAAAGGCGCTCGTGCTGCAATCGAAGCTGCTGGCGGTAAAATTGAGGAATAAGTAGCAGATGGCTAAGCAACCGGGATTAGATTTTCAAAGTGCCAAGGGTGGTTTTGGCGAACTAAAACGCAGACTTCTGTTTGTTATTGGTGCGCTGATTGTTTTCCGCATTGGCTCTTTTATTCCAATCCCTGGTATCGATGCCACTGTACTTGCCAAACTGCTTGAGCAACAGCGTGGCACCATCATTGAAATGTTCAACATGTTCTCTGGTGGTGCACTGAGTCGTGCTTCTATCTTTGCTCTGGGTATTATGCCGTATATCTCGGCCTCTATTATTATCCAGCTGCTGACGGTGGTTCATCCAGCGTTAGCAGAAATAAAGAAAGAAGGGGAGGCTGGCCGTCGTAAGATTAGCCAGTACACCCGCTACGGCACTCTGGTACTGGGTATATTTCAGTCAATCGGTATTGCTACCGGTTTACCGAATATGCCTGGAATGCAGGGCCTGGTGTTAAACCCAGGCTTTGCCTTCTACTTTACCGCTGTTGTCAGCCTGGTTACCGGAACAATGTTCCTGATGTGGCTGGGTGAACAGATTACTGAGCGAGGTATCGGTAACGGTATCTCTATCATAATCTTCGCTGGTATTGTTGCGGGTCTGCCGCCGGCCATTGGCCATACCATCGAGCAAGCGCGGCAAGGCGACCTGCACTTCCTCCTGTTGCTGTTGGTTGCAGTTCTCGTATTTGCAGTGACCTTCTTCGTTGTTTTCGTTGAGCGTGGTCAACGCCGCATTGTGGTGAACTATGCGAAACGTCAGCAAGGCCGTCGTGTCTATGCTGCGCAGAGCACACATTTACCGTTGAAAGTGAATATGGCAGGGGTTATCCCGGCAATCTTTGCTTCCAGCATTATTCTGTTCCCAGCGACCATCGCGTCGTGGTTCGGGGGCGGAACCGGATGGAACTGGCTGACAACTATTTCAATGTATTTGCAGCCCGGCCAGCCGCTTTATGTGCTACTCTATGCGACTGCAATCATCTTCTTCTGTTTCTTCTACACGGCGTTGGTTTTCAACCCGCGTGAAACAGCAGATAACCTGAAGAAGTCTGGTGCATTTGTACCAGGAATTCGTCCGGGAGAACAGACGGCGAAGTACATCGATAAAGTAATGACACGCCTGACATTAGTTGGTGCGCTCTACATTACTTTCATCTGCCTAATCCCGGAGTTCATGCGTGATGCGATGAAAGTTCCATTCTACTTTGGCGGTACATCACTGCTGATCGTAGTCGTTGTCATCATGGACTTTATGGCTCAAGTGCAAACTCTGATGATGTCAAGTCAGTACGAGTCTGCATTGAAGAAAGCAAACCTGAAAGGCTACGGCCGTTAATCAGGCGCTTGAGAAGTTACGGAGAGTAAAAATGAAAGTTCGTGCTTCCGTCAAGAAATTATGTCGTAACTGCAAAATCGTCCGTCGTGATGGTGTCGTACGTGTGATTTGCAGCGCCGAGCCTAAGCATAAACAGCGTCAGGGCTAATATTTTTCTTGCAAAGTTGGGTTGAGCTGGCTAGATTAGCCAGCCAATCTTTTGTATGTCTATGCGTTTCCATTTGAGTATCCTGAAAACGGGCTTTTCGGCATGGGACGCATACGTAATTAAATAGGAGTGCATAGTGGCCCGTATAGCAGGCATTAACATTCCTGATCATAAACATACCGTTATCGCATTAACCGCAATTTTCGGTATCGGCAAAACCCGCTCACAGGCTATCTGTGCGTCAACGGGTATCGCTGAAAATGTTAAGATCAGTGAGCTGTCTGAAGAACAAATCGACATTCTGCGTGACGCAGTTGCAAAGTTTGTTGTTGAAGGCGATCTGCGTCGTGAAGTCACCCTGAGCATCAAGCGTCTTATGGACCTTGGTTGCTATCGTGGTTTACGTCATCGTCGTGGTCTTCCAGTACGCGGTCAGCGTACCAAGACCAACGCACGTACCCGCAAGGGTCCGCGTAAACCGATCAAGAAATAATCGGGGTGATTGAATAATGGCAAAGGCACCAGTTCGTGCACGCAAGCGTGTAAGAAAGCAAGTCTCTGATGGCGTGGCTCATGTCCATGCATCTTTCAACAACACCATCGTTACTATTACCGATCGTCAGGGTAATGCGCTGGGTTGGGCAACAGCCGGTGGTTCCGGTTTCCGTGGTTCTCGTAAATCTACGCCGTTCGCTGCACAGGTTGCCGCTGAACGTTGCGCAGACGCCGTGAAAGAGTACGGTATTAAGAACCTGGAAGTTATGGTTAAGGGTCCAGGTCCAGGCCGCGAATCAACGATTCGTGCTCTGAACGCTGCTGGTTTCCGCATCACGAATATTACTGATGTGACTCCGATCCCTCACAACGGTTGTCGTCCGCCGAAAAAACGTCGCGTATAACGCCCGTTTTTTAGGATAGTTGGAGAAAGAAAATGGCAAGATATTTGGGTCCTAAGCTCAAGCTGAGCCGTCGCGAAGGTACAGACCTCTTCCTGAAGTCTGGCGTTCGCGCGATTGATACCAAGTGTAAGATTGAACAAGCCCCTGGCCAGCACGGTGCGCGTAAACCGCGTCTGTCTGACTATGGCGTACAGTTACGTGAAAAGCAAAAAGTTCGTCGTACCTACGGCGTGCTGGAGCGTCAGTTCCGTAACTATTATAAAGAAGCAGCACGTCTGAAAGGCAACACGGGTGAAAACCTGTTAGCTCTGCTGGAAGGTCGTCTGGACAACGTAGTTTATCGTATGGGCTTTGGCGCCACTCGTGCAGAAGCACGTCAGCTGGTTAGCCACAAATCCATCATGGTAAACGGCCGCGTTGTTAGCATCGCTTCTTATCAGGTAACTCCGAATGACGTTGTTAGCATCCGTGAGAAAGCCAAAAAGCAGTCTCGCGTGAAAGCCGCTCTGGAGCTGGCTGAACAGCGTGAAAAGCCAACCTGGCTGGAAGTTGATGCAACTAAGATGGAAGGTGTGTTCAAGCGTATTCCTGAACGTACCGATCTGTCTGCGGACATTAACGAACACCTGATCGTCGAGCTTTACTCCAAGTAAAGCTTAGTACCAAAGAGAGGACACAATGCAGGGTTCTGTGACAGAGTTTCTAAAACCGCGCCTGGTAGATATCGAGCAAGTGAGTTCGACGCACGCCAAGGTGACCCTTGAGCCTTTAGAGCGTGGCTTTGGCCATACTCTTGGTAACGCACTGCGCCGTATTCTGCTTTCATCAATGCCGGGTTGCGCGGTGACCGAGGTTGAAATTGATGGTGTACTACATGAGTACAGCACCAAAGAGGGCGTACAGGAAGATATCCTGGAAATCCTGCTCAACCTGAAAGGGCTGGCGGTAAGAGTTCAGGGGAAAGATGAAGTTATTCTCACTCTGAATAAATCTGGCATTGGCCCTGTGACTGCAGCCGATATCACCCATGATGGTGATGTCGAAATCGTCAAGCCGCAGCACGTGATCTGCCACCTGACTGATGAGAACGCGGCTATCAGCATGCGTATCAAAGTTCAGCGTGGTCGTGGTTATGTGCCGGCTTCTGCCCGAATTCATTCGGAAGAAGATGAGCGCCCGATCGGTCGTCTGTTGGTCGACGCCTGTTACAGCCCTGTAGAGCGTATCGCCTACAATGTTGAAGCAGCGCGTGTAGAACAGCGTACTGACCTGGACAAGCTGGTCATCGAAATGGAAACCAACGGCACTATTGATCCTGAAGAAGCGATCCGCCGTGCGGCAACCATCCTGGCAGAACAACTGGAAGCTTTCGTCGACTTACGTGATGTACGTCAGCCGGAAGTGAAAGAAGAGAAACCAGAATTCGATCCGATCCTGCTGCGCCCTGTTGACGATCTGGAATTGACTGTCCGCTCTGCTAACTGCCTTAAGGCAGAAGCTATCCACTACATCGGTGATCTGGTACAGCGTACCGAGGTTGAGCTGCTTAAAACGCCTAACCTTGGTAAAAAATCTCTTACTGAGATTAAAGATGTGCTGGCTTCTCGTGGTCTGTCTCTGGGCATGCGCCTGGAAAACTGGCCGCCAGCTAGCATTGCTGATGAATAACCCGATCACAGGTTAAGGTTTCACTGAGAAGGATAAGGTCATGCGCCATCGTAAGAGTGGTCGTCAACTGAACCGCAACAGCAGCCATCGTCAGGCTATGTTCCGCAACATGGCTGGCTCTTTGGTTCGTCATGAGATCATCAAGACGACCCTGCCAAAAGCGAAAGAGCTGCGTCGTGTAGTTGAGCCGCTGATTACTCTTGCCAAGACCGACAGCGTAGCTAATCGTCGTCTGGCATTCGCCCGTACTCGTGATAACGAGATCGTGGCAAAACTGTTTAACGAGCTGGGCCCGCGTTTCGCGAGCCGTGCCGGTGGATACACTCGTATTCTGAAGTGTGGCTTCCGCGCTGGTGACAACGCTCCGATGGCTTACATCGAGCTGGTTGATCGTCCAGAAGCTCAAGCAGAAGCAGCAGAGTAATCTGCCGCATCTTGGAAAAACCGGGCTTGCCCGGTTTTTTTATGTCCTGAATTTCCCCTCTTTCCTGCAACACGCTATCCTGTATTCTCTCCTTCAAATCGCGAGGTCATTATGTGGCTGATTGATCAATTGGTAGAGCAACACGTCTCTGAAGCACAAAAAAATGGCGATTTCGACAATCTGGCCGGCAGTGGTAAAAAGCTGATATTAGATGACGACAGCCACGTTCCTCCTGAGCTGCGCGCTGCTTACAGGCTAATGAAAAACTCTGGTTTTCTGCCACCCGAACTTGAGATGCGTCGCGAAGCTATTGAACTGCAAGAACTTCTGGCAGGAATTGATTCCTCAGATGATAACTATCAGGCACATTCAAAGCGTCTTGTTTTACTGGAAGCTAAATTACGTCAGGCGGGATTAAGTACTGATTTCTTGCGGGGTGACTATGGCGCACAGCTCAATCAGCGATTCGATGGAGAAGCGTAATGTACAAAATAGGCCAGCTGGCTAAGCTTGCGGATGTCACACCTGACACCATTCGCTACTACGAAAAACAGCAAATGATGGATCATATGATTCGTACTGAAGGCGGTTTCCGTCTTTATAGTGAAAATGATTTACAGCGTTTGCGATTTATACGCTATGGCCGGCAGCTTGGATTTAGTCTTGAAGCTATTCGCGAACTGCTTTCGATCCGAGTAGATCCAGAACATCATACCTGCCAGGAATCTAAAAACATTGTGCAAACCAGGCTGCTGGAAGTAGAAGGTATGATTGCGGAACTGCAAAATATGCAGCGTTCTCTTGAAAGGCTAAATGATGCCTGTTGTGGAACAGCGCACAGCAGCCTGTACTGTTCTATTTTGGAAGCCCTGGAAAAAGGATCGCTTGCGACAGCAGCCGATTGACCTTTTAGTCTTCCGCTTCTATATTCTTCAGCAGCAACCACATGAGGAAAATGTTGTGACTAAGTATCAGCATAAGAAAGGCATAATTCGTGACAATGCACTTGAAGCACTCCTGCACGATCCCCTGTTCAGAGTAAGAACTGAAGTTAATCTGAAGGGGAAAGGCAGTTACCGGCGTAAAGATAAACACGGCAAAAAAGGTTCCTGGGAGGCCAGTGGTAAAGACAGCTTTACCACTGGCTTTCTTCTTTTAGCCGCATAAAAAAACCGCCATAACAGGCGGTTTCTGAACTTATAGCGCTGTTAAGGCTGGCTGTTCTGCTGTTTCAACAAATCGCGGATTTCCGTAAGCAGCTTCTCTTCGGCAGTCACTTTAGGCGCAGGCTTTTCCACTTCTTTTTTCTTATGGAGTTTGTTCATCAGTTTAATCGCCATGAAGATGGCAAAAGCAACGATGACAAAATCAAAGATGGATTGCAGGAATACGCCATACTGCATAATAACTGCGGGCGCATCACCAGCGGCAGGTTTAAGAACCCAGCTAAACTGCTTAAAGTCGACACCACCAATCAATAATCCCAGTGGCGGCATAATGATATTTGCCACCAGAGAAGAAACGATCTTACCAAACGCAGCACCAATAATGACACCGACCGCCAGGTCAACAACGTTGCCGCGCATTGCAAAATCGCGAAACTCTTTCAGTAAACTCATTGTTATCTCCATTCGTGTGCCAATTGGTAAGTCTAACAAACGACTGAGCTTTTTCCATGGCGATTACTAAGATTATTCAATTATCACGCGGGTGAAATACCGGGCGGAATGAAGCGCCCGGAGATAATTAAAGGAAGAATGGACTTGGCTGGAACAAACGCTCGACATCCGGCACGAACTTTTTATCGGTCAGGAACATGATGACATGGTCGCCTTGTTCGATACGAAGATTGTCATTAGCAATCATTACGTCATCGCCACGTACGACAGCACCAATGATTGTACCGGGCGGAAGTTTTATCTGGTCGATCATTCTGCCGACAACGCGAGATGTTGTTTCATCACCATGAGCAATAGCCTCGATAGCCTCTGCAACGCCGCGACGAAGAGAGGAGACACCGACAATATCAGCCTTACGTACATGGCTAAGCAATGCCGAGATTGTGGCTTGCTGCGGTGAAATAGCAATATCGATTACGCTGCCCTGGACAAGATCCACATAAGCTTTCCGCTGGATCAGCACCATGACTTTTTTTGCCCCCATTTTTTTTGCCAGCATCGCTGACATAATGTTGGCTTCATCGTCATTAGTAATAGCGATAAAGAGATCGATCTGATCGATATGTTCTTCAGCGAGAAGTTCCTGATCGGAAGCATCACCATAAAAGACAATCGTATTCTGGAGAAGCTCTGCCAGCTCTGCGGCCCGCTGCTGATTACGTTCAATCAGTTTCACACTATAGTTTTTCTCAAGGCGTAGAGCGAGGCCACAGCCAATATTGCCGCCACCCACGATCATGATACGTTTATAAGGCTTCTCCAGGCGCTGATACTCGCTCATGACTGCCCGAATATGCTGGCTTGCGGCAATGAAGAACACTTCATCGCCAGCTTCAACAATTGTCGAGCCCTGAGGTCGAATTGGGCGATCCTGACGGAAAATGGCCGCCACACGCGTATCAATATGAGGCATATGATCGCGCATTATAGCCAGCGGATTACCCACGAGCGGACCGCCGTAATAGGCTTTAACCACCGCCAGGCTGACTTTCCCCTCAGCGAAATTAACAACCTGAAGCGCACCCGGGTATTCGATTAGCCGATAAATATTATCGATTACTAGCTGTTCCGGGGAGATCAGATGATCGATAGGAACCGCTTCAGGAATAAAGAGCTTATCGGCATCGCGTATATAATCGGGGGCACGAATACGTGCGATACGGTTTGGCGTATTGAAGAGCGAATAGGCAATCTGACAGGCCACCATATTCGTTTCATCAGAATTAGTTACAGCAACCAGCATATCGGCATCTTCGGCTCCCGCTTCCCGAAGAACGCGAGGGTGAGAACCGTGTCCCTGTACTACCCGAAGATCGTATTTATCCTGTAGCTGGCGCAAACGGATCGCATCAGTATCGACTACCGTAATATCGTTGTTTTCGCCAACCAGGTTTTCCGCGAGCGTGCCGCCCACCTGACCCGCGCCAAGAATGATTATTTTCATTGTGCTTGTCTGCTTGAAGGAGTTCGGATGCGGCCAGGGACTGGCTGGCCGCGACGTTTATTTTTTTAGCAGTTTGGCATAGAAGAACCCGTCGCCACCGAGCGGATCGGGAAATACCTGTAATCCTGGCTGTTGATCACTACCGGTTCCTTTCAACATGGCATCTTCATGACGCTCAAGGAAAGCTGCAACCTGCAAATGGTTCTCTTCAGGCAGGATTGAACAAGTAGCATAAAGCAGAGTGCCGCCAGGTTTCAAATGCGGCCAGATAGCCTCAAGGATTTGCTGCTGCAAAGCGGCGAGCTCTGCAATATCCCGATCGCGGCGAAGCCATTTGATATCCGGATGACGTCGTATGACGCCCGTAGCCGAACAGGGAGCATCCAGCAAAATACGATCGAATTGGGTATCACCACACCATTTTTTAGGCGTACATCCATCGCCCAGCTTTACATCGGCCGTCATATTAAGCCGCTGCAAGTTTTCAGTGACTCGGGCAAGACGCTGCGCATCAATATCGACGGCCATAACACGGGCTTCAGGCGCGGCTTCAAGAATATGCGTGGTTTTCCCGCCTGGCGCGGCACAAAGATCTAAAATCACTTCGCCGTTTTGAGGATCAAGCAGTGCCACACATCCCTGAGCAGAAGCATCTTGTACTGTTACCCATCCTGTTTCAAAACCGGGAAGTTGAGCAACGGAGCAGGGCGCTTCAAGTCGTAGCGCATCAGGATGTTCAGGATGCGGTTCCGCATTTTTACCGGACTCCTGCAACAGGGTAAGCCAGGCATCACGAGTATGATGCTGCCGGTTAACGCGCAGCCACATTGGTGGACGTTGATTATTGGCTTCAACGATTTTTTGCCATTGCTGCGGCCACGCCTGTTTAAGACGCGTCAATAACCATTTCGGATGCAAGTACTGTTGGTCGCCCCGGTTCATCTCCTGCGTTAATTCTTCCTGCTTACGCTGGAATTGACGCAGTACGCCGTTTATTAATCCCTTAAGCTGCGGACGCTTAAGCGCAACTGCGCCTTCCACCGTTTCCGCAAGGGCTGCATGAGGCGGGATACGAGTAAACATGAGCTGATACAGACCGACCATAATCAGGAAATGAAGCGCGCGCTGTTTTCCCGTCATGGGACGTTCCATCAGCTGGCTGATAATCCATTCCAGCTGCGGCAGAGTGCGTAGCACGCCATAGCAAATTTCTTGTAAAAGCGCGGCGTCTTTATCGGCAATTGTTTTCTGAGCCGCAGGCAGGACGTTGCTCAGCGACTGTCCCTGTTCAACCACTTTTTCAATAGTCTGGGCGGCCAGCGCGCGTAAATTGGTATTTTTTTTCATAAGAATCGCATTTAAGACGCCCGATATCGCACCGGGCGTAGTATCAGGCAAGAATATTACCTGGAGTGAACCAGTCACGGCGGGAATTCAGCAGGTCCTGAGCTGTCATCGCTTTTTTACCGGCAGGCTGTAGCTCCTCGATATTCAATACGCCTTCAGAAGTCGCGACCTGAATACCTTTCTTATCTGCCTGCACAATTTCGCCAGGCTGTTTAGCCACATGTGGTAGCACCGACGCTTTCCACACCTTGACGGGTTGTTCATCAATGGTGAAATAGCTCACCGGCCACGGATTAAAGGCGCGGATGCAACGTTCCAGCTGAACTGCCGAAAGCGTCCAGTCCAGTTTTGCCTCTTCTTTACTAAGCTTCTCTGCATAGCTAACCCGTGTTTCATCCTGCACTTCAGGTTTCGCTGTGCCATCAGCTAACTGGCTAAGCGTTGTCAACATGCCAGCAGGACCTAATTCAGCCAGTTTTTGATATAACGTAGTGCTGGTATCAGTCGGCTCAATTGGGCAGGCAAGTTTGTGCAGCATATCACCGGTATCAAGACCGACGTCCATTTGCATAATGGTGACGCCGGTTTCAGCGTCGCCCGCCCACAGGGAGCGCTGAATAGGCGCCGCGCCGCGCCATTTCGGCAGCAGCGAACCATGCACGTTGATACAGCCGAGACGCGGCATCGTCAGTACTGGCTTCGGTAAAATCAAACCATAAGCTACGACGACCATCACATCGGCGTTGAGGTCGGCAACCCTCTGCTGATTTTCTTCAGGCCGTAATGATTTGGGTTGGAACACCGGAATATTGTGTTGTTCAGCCAGCTGCTTTACCGGACTTGCCGTGAGCTTGTTGCCCCGGCCAGCAGGACGGTCGGGCTGAGTAAAAACGCCGACGACGTTATGGCTTGATGACAGCAGCGCGTCAAGATGACGCGCTGCAAAGTCAGGTGTACCGGCAAAGATAATATTTAATGAGTCGGACACGCAGTTCCCTTCTTCAGATGCTAATCAGTCCCGGGCATGCTGGCGATATAATTTTTCCAGCTTCTGACGGATGCGCTGACGCTTCATAGGCGAGAGGTAATCGATAAACAGCTTGCCGACGAGGTGATCCATTTCATGCTGGATACAAATCGCAAGCAGACCATCAGCCTCAAGCTCGTAGCTATTGCCATCACGATCCAACGCCCGAATTTTTACTTTTTCAGCGCGTGGAACCAGCGCTCGCTGTTCCGGGATAGAGAGGCAGCCTTCTTCAATACCCGTTTCGCCGCTTTCTTCCAGCAGTTCAGGATTGATCAGCACTAACCGCTCGTCACGATTTTCAGAAACATCGATAACGATAATGCGTTGATGGATATCAACCTGCGTTGCAGCCAGCCCAATGCCTTCTTCAGCGTACATGGTTTCAAACATATCATCGACGATACGCTGGATATCGGCATTCACTTCTTTAACGGGTTTCGCAACGATGCGCAGGCGATCGTCAGGAAAATGTAATACCTGCAAAACTGACATAACTTTCCAGATCTGTGTTCAAGGGATAAAAGATTTATTCCTCTTATTGTAGACATTCCGGGCCATGATTGACAGCATTGCCGCTACGTTAAGGAAAGGCCAGAGCAGGGAAGGCAACATGACGCCAACGGAGATTTGGTTACGTCTGTCAGGGGTAAAAGGCTTACGAAACCATCAGCAGGTAAAAGCCGCGGTGCAACTGCAGCGTTTCACTTCTGTTAAAGAGAAAGAGCTGTGTGAAGCCGGATTGCAATCCGAACAGCGTCAGGCCTTTTGGCATTTCGACCGGCAGCTTGTGGCGCAAACCGAGGCATGGCTGGAACATCCACATCATCATCTCATTACCTGTGATGATTCTCGTTATCCCGAACGGTTAAGAAACATCACTAACTTCCCGGCAATGCTCTATGTTGACGGCGATCCTAATATTTTGGCTACGCCGCAAATTGCTGTTGTCGGCAGTCGTGACTGCTCACCTTATGGCCGTAACTGGGCCACCCATTTTGCAGAGGCACTTGCGTTAAGTGGCATCACCATCACCAGCGGCCTGGCGCTGGGTATCGATGGTATTGCTCATCGCGCAGCGCTGGCGACGAACGGCAAAACGCTGGCCGTATTGGGAAACGGACTCCGGAGTATTTATCCTCAGCGGCATGCATCCCTTGCCAGAGACATTATCGCTGGTGGCGGTGCTGTAATTTCTGAATTTTCCTTGCCGGTCAGGCCGCATGCCTCTAACTTTCCGTATCGCAACAGAATCATTAGTGGATTGAGCCTTGGTGTACTGGTGATTGAAGCAGCTATAAAGAGCGGCTCTCTGCTTACGGCAAAGCTGGCGCTCGAGCAGAATCGTGAGGTTTATGCGGTACCCGGGGCTATCGGTAATCCAGGCAGTGAAGGGACCCACTGGCTTATTCAACAGGGTGCGTTGTTGGTCAGCCATCCCAATACCATCCTTGAACAACTGCAAAGTGACCTGAAATGGTTACCTGACCCACAAACTTCAATAATATATTCGGCAGAGGAGGGTAATCCTCCATTGCCATTTGCTGATGTGTTGGCTAACGTAGGAGATGAGGTTACACCTGTTGATGTCGTCGCTGAACGTGCCTGCCAGCCTGTGCCAGCCATCGTAGCTAAGCTGCTTGAGTTGGAATTAGCAGGCTGGATTACAGCTGTACCCGGCGGCTATGTCCGATTGAGGAGGGCAAGCCATGTTCGACGTACTGATGTATCTGTTTGAAACGTATATCCACAACGAAGCAGAAATGCAGGTTGATCAGGATAAGTTGACGGACGATTTAACCGATGCTGGTTTTCATCGTGGGGACATTAATAATGCGTTGAACTGGTTGGAAAAACTGGCCGATTATCAGGACGGTTTAGTCGCCCCGATTCTGCTGGCGAACGATCCACTTTCTGTCAGGATTTATACAGAGGAAGAAAGCCAGCGCCTGGACGCGAATTGCCGTGGCTTCATTTTGTTTCTGGAACAGATCCAGGTGCTTAATCTGGAAACCCGAGAGATGGTCATTGAGCGTATAATGGCGCTTGATACGCTGGATTTCGATCTTGAAGATCTGAAGTGGGTGGTGCTGATGGTATTGTTCAATATTCCCGGGTGTGAAAATGCCTACCAGCAAATGGAAGAACTTCTTTTCGATGCCAATGAAGGAACAGTGCACTGAAGATCCTCTTCGGGTAATAAAGCTATGAATAAAACAGCGCTTTTCGCTGTGCGAAAAAATGAACCTTGCCCACAATGCGGAGCGGAGTTAGTCATCCGCTCCGGTAAACACGGTGCTTTCCTTGGATGCTCTGCTTACCCTGAGTGTGACTATATTCGTCCACTGAAAAGTCAGGTTGAGGGACATGTAGTGAAAGTGTTGGAAGGGCAACATTGTTCTGTATGCCAGTCCACTCTGGTTTTGCGCCAGGGACGTTATGGCATGTTTATCGCCTGCAGCAATTATCCCGAATGTGAGCATACAGAGCTTATCGATAAACCCGATGAAACTACGCTCTCCTGTCCTCAATGTTCACAGGGCAAACTGGTCCAGCGCCGCTCACGTTATGGTAAAACTTTTCACGCCTGCGATCGCTATCCTGATTGTCAGTTCGCAGTGAATTTTAAGCCCGTGGCTGGCGAATGTGCTTTTTGCCATTTCCCTCTTCTTATAGAAAAAAAGACCGCGCGCGGTGCAAAACGTTTTTGTGCCAGTAAAGCTTGCGGTAAGCCAGTAACAGCAGGAAACAGTAGTGAAGAATGATCTTTTGGCAGGCTCTTTGAAGAGCTGCGTGACACAAGTAAGGCAGGGAGCCGTTATTGCTTATCCAACCGAGGCGGTATTCGGCCTGGGATGCGATCCAGATAGTGAATCGGCAGTTATGGCACTGTTAGCGTTAAAACAGCGCCCGGTAGAAAAAGGCTTAATCCTGATTGCCGCAGATTACCAGCAGCTGCAGCCTTATATTGATGAGCAACAGCTGACTCCGCAGCAAAAAGAGAAAATGTTTTCTTCATGGCCGGGGCCGGTTACCTGGGTTGTCCCGGCCAGTACAGCAATGCCAGTTTGGCTAACCGGACGGTTTACTTCTATTGCGGTGCGGGTCAGCAACCATCCTGATGTTCAGCAGCTTTGCCGTGCATTTAACAAACCGTTAGTTTCGACCAGTGCCAATCTAACTGGATTAGCGCCTTGTCGGACGGCGGCAGAAGTTCATCAACAGTTTGGTGACGAATTCCCCGTATTGCAGGGAGAAACCGGGGGGCGTAATAATCCATCAGAAATTCGCGATGCCTTAACTGGCGAGCTTATTCGTCAGGGATAACGGGGAATACAATGCAAAACTACGCCGTCTTTGGTAATCCGATTAGCCATAGCAAATCGCCACGCATTCATCAGATGTTTGCTCAGCAAACAGGGATCCCGCATCCTTATGAACGTATCTGCGCACCTGTTGATGGCTTTGCTCAATCAATAGCGGATTTTCTGGCCCGCGACGGCGTTGGTGCGAATGTTACGTTACCTTTCAAAGAACAAGCTTATGAGCTGGTGGATGAGCTGACTGAGCGGGCTTCTCTTGCCGGTGCGGTAAACACCATTAAGAAGTTAGAGGATGGGCGATTGCTTGGCGATAATACCGATGGTATTGGCCTGCTGAGGGATCTGGAAAGACAACAACTGATCAAGCCGGGCGATCGTATCTTACTGGTGGGCGCTGGTGGGGCGGCCAGAGGGGTTATCCTGCCTCTGCTTTCTTTTGGCTGTTCGTTGACTATTACTAACCGCACGCTAAATAAAGCAGAGATGCTGGCGACTATTTTTAAGCATGCGGGAGAGATTCGTGCCCAGGCAATGGACAGGCTTGAAGCAGAGTACGATTTGATTATCAATGCGACCTCCAGCGGCGTTACTGGAGGAATACCGGCCTTGCCCAGGACGTTGATCGGTAGCACGGTCCGTTGTTACGACATGTTTTATCAGGCTGGCCAGACACCCTTTTTACAATGGTGCCAGCAGCATGGTGCAACTCAGATCGCCGATGGCCTGGGCATGCTGGTAGGACAGGCGGCGTATTCTTTCTTTCTGTGGCATGAGGTAATACCTGATGTCGCACCAGTTATTGCCACGCTCAAAGCGGAATTAAAGGCGTGAATCAGGCAATTCAGTTCCCGGATCGCGAATGGTGGGACGAATCTGTCAGCGCGGTCTGCTTTGTTGCGCTGGTCAATGGCTTTCAGATCGTTTGCGCGATCGGCGGCGAATCATTGATCCGCCGCTACGGTAAAGAGCAGACAGCGCTGGAAATCTTTTGCCGCTACCGCTGGGATCTGGAAGATGAAGCTGAGGCTGCAATAAAGGCAGAACAGGAAAACGATCAGGGCTGGGTGTGGCTCTCCTGATCCAGGTACTCATTTTTCCAGCGAACATAGTTGTTGGAAGAATAGAGCAATCCGGCGATCTCGGATTCTGTCAGCGGACGGATTTGTTTCACCGGGCTACCTAAGTAGAGGTAGCCGCTTGCCAGATGTTTTCCCGGCGGCACCAAGCTTCCAGCGCCAATCATCACGTCATCTTCTACTATTACGCCATCCAGCAGAATCGACCCCATACCGACTAAGACCCGATTGCCGATGGTGCAACCGTGTAGCATCGCTTTATGCCCTACAGTGACATCTTCACCAATGATAAGTGGGTAACCTTCCGGATTGGTGGACGACCTGTGGGTAACATGCAGCACGCAGCCATCCTGAATATTACTGCGTTTACCGATCTTCACCTTATGAACATCACCGCGTATTGCAACAAGTGGCCAGATGCTCACATCGTCCTGTAACTCAACTTCGCCGATTACTACACTCGAAGCATCGACCATTACACGGTTACCTGATTGCGGAAATGTACCTTTATAAGATCGCAAATTTGTCGACATAACACTTTCCCTCAGCAATATGATCCCTGAAGCGTAGTGCGACACAGCAATAACGATCAATAACCCGGGTCAAATAAGCGGTATTTTTGCGCAGATCGTCTGACTATTCGTCAAAGAGGATGAAAAAAGAACGGTCGAAAGAAAAGATCGAAAAAAGGGTTGTGCTATCTGAACGGATCCCTATAATGCGCAACCACTGAGACGGCACAACGGCTTACAGCCCGCCGGTTCAGGAGGTTCAGGAAGCTGAATCGCCGGAGAAAAACTTCTCAAAAAGAAGTTGACTCTGAAGGAGGAAAGCGTAATATACGCCACCTCGCGACAGGAAGCTAAGGCACTGTTCGCAACGCTCTTTAACAATTTATCAGACAATCTGTGTGGGCACTCGCAGGATTGATATCAAGACACCTTCGGGTGTCAAAAAATATCAAGTCTTAAGAGTGAACACATAATGAAAATTCATTATGACGTTTTACACTTGAGCATCGCTGCACTTGTTGCAGCAAATCGAACTTTTAATTGAAGAGTTTGATCATGGCTCAGATTGAACGCTGGCGGCAGGCCTAACACATGCAAGTCGAACGGTAGCACAGAGGAGCTTGCTCCTTGGGTGACGAGTGGCGGACGGGTGAGTAATGTCTGGGGATCTGCCTGACAGAGGGGGATAACTACTGGAAACGGTAGCTAATACCGCATAACCTCGCAAGAGCAAAGAGGGGGACCTTCGGGCCTCTCGCTGTCAGATGAACCCAGATGGGATTAGCTAGTAGGTGGGGTAATGGCTCACCTAGGCGACGATCCCTAGCTGGTCTGAGAGGATGACCAGCCACACTGGAACTGAGACACGGTCCAGACTCCTACGGGAGGCAGCAGTGGGGAATATTGCACAATGGGCGCAAGCCTGATGCAGCCATGCCGCGTGTATGAAGAAGGCCTTCGGGTTGTAAAGTACTTTCAGCGGGGAGGAAGGTGTTGAGGTTAATAACCTCAGCAATTGACGTTACCCGCAGAAGAAGCACCGGCTAACTCCGTGCCAGCAGCCGCGGTAATACGGAGGGTGCAAGCGTTAATCGGAATTACTGGGCGTAAAGCGCACGCAGGCGGTCTGTCAAGTCAGATGTGAAATCCCCGGGCTTAACCTGGGAACTGCATTTGAAACTGGCAGGCTAGAGTCTTGTAGAGGGGGGTAGAATTCCAGGTGTAGCGGTGAAATGCGTAGAGATCTGGAGGAATACCGGTGGCGAAGGCGGCCCCCTGGACAAAGACTGACGCTCAGGTGCGAAAGCGTGGGGAGCAAACAGGATTAGATACCCTGGTAGTCCACGCCGTAAACGATGTCGACTTGGAGGTTGTTCCCTTGAGGAGTGGCTTCCGGAGCTAACGCGTTAAGTCGACCGCCTGGGGAGTACGGCCGCAAGGTTAAAACTCAAATGAATTGACGGGGGCCCGCACAAGCGGTGGAGCATGTGGTTTAATTCGATGCAACGCGAAGAACCTTACCTACTCTTGACATCCACGGAATTTGGCAGAGATGCCTTAGTGCCTTCGGGAACCGTGAGACAGGTGCTGCATGGCTGTCGTCAGCTCGTGTTGTGAAATGTTGGGTTAAGTCCCGCAACGAGCGCAACCCTTATCCTTTGTTGCCAGCACGTAATGGTGGGAACTCAAAGGAGACTGCCGGTGATAAACCGGAGGAAGGTGGGGATGACGTCAAGTCATCATGGCCCTTACGAGTAGGGCTACACACGTGCTACAATGGCGCATACAAAGAGAAGCGACCTCGCGAGAGCAAGCGGACCTCATAAAGTGCGTCGTAGTCCGGATCGGAGTCTGCAACTCGACTCCGTGAAGTCGGAATCGCTAGTAATCGTGGATCAGAATGCCACGGTGAATACGTTCCCGGGCCTTGTACACACCGCCCGTCACACCATGGGAGTGGGTTGCAAAAGAAGTAGGTAGCTTAACCTTCGGGAGGGCGCTTACCACTTTGTGATTCATGACTGGGGTGAAGTCGTAACAAGGTAACCGTAGGGGAACCTGCGGTTGGATCACCTCCTTACCTGAAGATACTTTCCCGCGTAGTGCTCACACAGATTGTCTGATAGAAAAGTAACGAGCAGAAAAAACCTCTACAGGCTTGTAGCTCAGGTGGTTAGAGCGCACCCCTGATAAGGGTGAGGTCGGTGGTTCAAGTCCACTCAGGCCTACCAAATTTCATCTCATGCTGCGTTATGTGTTCGGTCGTTTATAAGCATAAACTTCCCTCTCACATGCCTTGCCTGAGAAGAAATTAACATGTTCACGAAAGTGGAAATGTGACTCCTGGTGAGTGGTAGTAGATGGTCTCTGCAGTAACTGTATGGGGCTATAGCTCAGCTGGGAGAGCGCCTGCCTTGCACGCAGGAGGTCAGCGGTTCGATCCCGCTTAGCTCCACCATGCAGTTTACTGAACTATCTCAAAACTGATTTTACCGTAAGGTGAGTCACGTTTGAGATATTTGCTCTTTAACAATCCGGAACAAGCTGAAAATTGAAACGACACGTCGTGTTTATCCTCCGTAATAAGGATAAACAAAACGATGTGTTCGAGTCTCTCAAATGCTTACAACAGCAGTGTCTTTCGGGACGCTTGTGGGTTGTGAGGTTAAGTGACTAAGCGTACACGGTGGATGCCCTGGCAGTCAGAGGCGATGAAGGGCGTGCTAATCTGCGATAAGCGTCGGTAAGGTGATATGAACCGCAACAACCGACGATACCCGAATGGGGAAACCCGGTGCACTACGGTGCATCATCGCAACATGAATACATAGTGTTGCGAGGCGAACCTGGGGAACTGAAACATCTAAGTACCCAGAGGAAAAGAAATCAACCGAGATTCCCCCAGTAGCGGCGAGCGAACGGGGAACAGCCCAGAACCTGAATCAGTTTGTGCATTAGTGGAAGCGTCTGGAAAGTCGCAGGGTACAGGGTGATACTCCCGTACACAAAAATGCACTTACTGTGAGTTCGATGAGTAGGGCGGGACACGTGATATCCTGTCTGAATATGGGGGGACCATCCTCCAAGGCTAAATACTCCTGACTGACCGATAGTGAACCAGTACCGTGAGGGAAAGGCGAAAAGAACCCCGGCGAGGGGAGTGAAACAGAACCTGAAACCGTGTACGTACAAGCAGTGGGAGCCTACTTGTTGGGTGACTGCGTACCTTTTGTATAATGGGTCAGCGACTTATATTCTGTAGCAAGGTTAACCGTATAGGGGAGCCGCAGGGAAACCGAGTCTTAACTGGGCGTTAAGTTGCAGGGTATAGACCCGAAACCCGGTGATCTAGCCATGGGCAGGTTGAAGGTTGGGTAACACTAACTGGAGGACCGAACCGACTAATGTTGAAAAATTAGCGGATGACTTGTGGCTGGGGGTGAAAGGCCAATCAAACCGGGAGATAGCTGGTTCTCCCCGAAAGCTATTTAGGTAGCGCCTCGTGAACTCATCTTCGGGGGTAGAGCACTGTTTCGGCTAGGGGGCCATCCCGGCTTACCAACCCGATGCAAACTGCGAATACCGAAGAATGTTATCACGGGAGACACACGGCGGGTGCTAACGTCCGTCGTGAAGAGGGAAACAACCCAGACCGCCAGCTAAGGTCCCAAAGTCATGGTTAAGTGGGAAACGATGTGGGAAGGCACAGACAGCCAGGATGTTGGCTTAGAAGCAGCCATCATTTAAAGAAAGCGTAATAGCTCACTGGTCGAGTCGGCCTGCGCGGAAGATGTAACGGGGCTAAACCATGCACCGAAGCTGCGGCAGCGACGCTTATGCGTTGTTGGGTAGGGGAGCGTTCTGTAAGCCGTCGAAGGTGGACTGTGAGGTCTGCTGGAGGTATCAGAAGTGCGAATGCTGACATAAGTAACGATAAAGCGGGTGAAAAGCCCGCTCGCCGGAAGACCAAGGGTTCCTGTCCAACGTTAATCGGGGCAGGGTGAGTCGACCCCTAAGGCGAGGCCGAAAGGCGTAGTCGATGGGAAACAGGTTAATATTCCTGTACTCGGTGTTACTGCGAAGGGGGGACGGAGAAGGCTATGTTGGCCGGGCGACGGTTGTCCCGGTTTAAGCGTGTAGGCTTGAGTTCCAGGCAAATCCGGAACTCTTTAAGGCTGAGGCGTGATGACGAGGCACTACGGTGCTGAAGTAACAAATGCCCTGCTTCCAGGAAAAGCCTCTAAGCATCAGGTAACACAGAATCGTACCCCAAACCGACACAGGTGGTCAGGTAGAGAATACCAAGGCGCTTGAGAGAACTCGGGTGAAGGAACTAGGCAAAATGGTGCCGTAACTTCGGGAGAAGGCACGCTGGCGCGTAGGTGAAGGGACTTGCTCCCGGAGCTGAAGCCAGTCGAAGATACCAGCTGGCTGCAACTGTTTATTAAAAACACAGCACTGTGCAAACACGAAAGTGGACGTATACGGTGTGACGCCTGCCCGGTGCCGGAAGGTTAATTGATGGGGTTATCCGCAAGGAGAAGCTCTTGATCGAAGCCCCGGTAAACGGCGGCCGTAACTATAACGGTCCTAAGGTAGCGAAATTCCTTGTCGGGTAAGTTCCGACCTGCACGAATGGCGTAATGATGGCCAGGCTGTCTCCACCCGAGACTCAGTGAAATTGAACTCGCTGTGAAGATGCAGTGTACCCGCGGCAAGACGGAAAGACCCCGTGAACCTTTACTACAGCTTGACACTGAACATTGAGCCTTGATGTGTAGGATAGGTGGGAGGCTTTGAAGCGTGGACGCCAGTCTGCGTGGAGCCAACCTTGAAATACCACCCTTTAACGTTTGATGTTCTAACCTGGCGCCGTGATCCGGCGTGGGGACAGTGTCTGGTGGGTAGTTTGACTGGGGCGGTCTCCTCCCAAAGAGTAACGGAGGAGCACGAAGGTCAGCTAATCACGGTCGGACATCGTGAGGTTAGTGCAATGGCATAAGCTGGCTTGACTGCGAGAGTGACGGCTCGAGCAGGTGCGAAAGCAGGTCATAGTGATCCGGTGGTTCTGAATGGAAGGGCCATCGCTCAACGGATAAAAGGTACTCCGGGGATAACAGGCTGATACCGCCCAAGAGTTCATATCGACGGCGGTGTTTGGCACCTCGATGTCGGCTCATCACATCCTGGGGCTGAAGTAGGTCCCAAGGGTACGGCTGTTCGCCGTTTAAAGTGGTACGCGAGCTGGGTTTAGAACGTCGTGAGACAGTTCGGTCCCTATCTGCCGTGGGCGCTGGAGAATTGAGAGGGGTTGCTCCTAGTACGAGAGGACCGGAGTGAACGCACCACTGGTGTTCGGGTTGTCATGCCAATGGCACTGCCCGGTAGCTAAGTGCGGAAAAGATAAGCGCTGAAAGCATCTAAGCGCGAAACTTGCCTCGAGATGAGTTCTCCCTGTGGCTTTAAGCCACCTGAAGGGACGTTGAAGACTACGACGTTGATAGGCCGGGTGTGTAAGCGCAGCGATGCGTTGAGCTAACCGGTACTAATGACCCGTGAGGCTTAACCTTACAACGCCAGAAGCGTTCTGTAGCGTGGAGAGACGCAAAGATTTTCAGCTTGAACCGGATAAAGATTTATCTGTTCTGCGGACCCCGGTCCGTGGGATTTTGCTTTGTGGCAAGGCGGCAAGTGCCGTGAAGGAAGGAGCATACTGAAGTATGTGACTGACTTTACAAGCGCGGCCAACGCGGCCACGGAGCGAAAGACACAGGACAGAGCACAGAATTTGCCTGGCGGCTTTAGCGCGGTGGTCCCACCTGACCCCATGCCGAACTCAGAAGTGAAACGCCGTAGCGCCGATGGTAGTGTGGGGTCTCCCCATGCGAGAGTAGGGAACTGCCAGGCATCAAATTGCGATAACCCTGACCTCACGGTCAGGGTTTTTTGCGTTTGGGGCGCAAAAAGGCGCCTGAGGCTTAAAAAGTGGGTAACTCAACGGCTGCGTGGCGTGATTGAATTGTTTTTCAGCGCTTATAAGGGCCGGCAATCTGTACAAAATTT
This sequence comes from Pantoea sp. CCBC3-3-1, assembly GCF_007981265.1. Lineage (NCBI taxonomy): Bacteria > Pseudomonadati > Pseudomonadota > Gammaproteobacteria > Enterobacterales > Erwiniaceae > Pantoea > Pantoea sp. CCBC3-3-1. Next base: position 4,489,303 of record NZ_CP034363.1, on the reverse strand, counting down.
CCCGGTATGTATTACCGGGAAACTCGTTATCTAATTAACCTAGTGAATAACCTGAGAAAGGAAAGCGCGGGTACGCTCAGATTTTGGTGCAGAGAAAAAGTCTTGTGGCGGAGCCTGCTCAACGATTTCTCCGCGATCCATAAAGATCACTCGGTCTGCGACTGTCCGGGCAAAGCCCATCTCATGTGTTACACACAGCATAGTCATGCCATCTTCTGCCAGCCCAATCATAGTATCCAAAACCTCTTTTACCATTTCTGGATCTAAAGCAGAGGTGGGCTCATCAAACAGCATAATTTTAGGTTTCATGCAGAGGGAGCGGGCAATCGCCACACGCTGTTGCTGGCCGCCAGAGAGTTGACCAGGAAATTTATGTGCATGTTCTGCAATACGCACTCGTTCCAGATAGTGCATTGCCAGCTCTTCAGCTTCCTTCCTGGGAGTTTTACGTACCCATATTGGCGCAAGCGTACAGTTCTGCAAAACGCTGAGATGAGGGAAAAGATTAAAGTGTTGAAACACCATACCTACTTCTGTACGTACACGTTCAATATTGCGCAGGTCATCATTGAGATGAATACCATCAACGACGATTCTACCCTGCTGATGCTCTTCCAGATGATTAATACAGCGAATAGTGGTTGATTTACCGGAGCCTGAAGGGCCACAAAGAACAATACGTTCCCGGGCTTTTACCTGTAAATTGATGTCTTTTAATACATGGAATTGCCCATACCACTTATTCACATTTTCCAGCGTAATCATCGCGTTATCAGGTTGAATTAAAGATTTAGTCATATTAAGCCTCAATGCGGCGTACGCCCGGTGTGAAAACGCTTTTCCAGATATTGGCTATAGCGCGACATACTAAAACAAAAAATCCAGTAAACCAGAGCGGCAAAGACATATCCCTCCGTTGACATGCCCAGCCAGGCGGGATCAACCGTCGCCTGCTGCACGCTACTGAACAGATCAAACAGGCCAATAATGATCACCAGACTGGTATCTTTAAACAGGGCGATAATCGTGTTTACCAGGCCCGGAATGACCAACTTTAGCGCCTGGGGAAGGATCACTAATGCCTGTGTTTTCCAGTAACCGAGAGCCAGTGACTCTGCGGCTTCATACTGCCCCTTCGGCAGAGCCTGTAAGCCACCACGTACCACCTCCGCGACGTATGCTGACTGGAAAAGGATGACCCCGACCAACGCGCGAATCAATTTATCGATACTGCTCCCTTCCGACATGAACAGCGGCAACATAACCGAAGACATAAACAACACGGTAATCAGCGGGACGCCACGCCAGAACTCAATAAAGATTACCGCGAGCGAGCGTACGACTGGCATGGTTGAGCGTCGCGCAAGAGCCAGCAAAATGCCCAATGGAAACGCGCCGGCAATGCCGACTGAGGCGATAATCAATGTCAGCGTCAGTCCACCCCACTGACGGGTTTCAACCCGTTCAAGACCCGCAAACCCGCCATAGAGTAAGAACCAGACGATAACAGGATACGCGATGGCCCAGACCACAAGGTAAAGGCCGCGTCGCGGCATACTTTTAATGAACAAGGGCACTACTGAAACCAGACCAATAATTAGCGCCAGGTTAATGCGCCAGCGAAGTTCATGAGGATAAAGTCCATACATAAACTGGCCAAAGCGGGCATGAATAAAGACCCAGCAGGCCCCTTCCTTTGTACAATCGGCCCGTGTTGAACCAAACCAGTTCGCCTGAAACACAAGCCAGTTAAGGGCGGGTGGTATTACAGTCCAGATAACCCACAGACAAAACAGCGTCAGCAGGGAATTTGCCCAGTTTGAGAACAAGTTTTTCCTTGCCCAACTGACAGCGTTTAAAAATTTATGTCCGGTGGTCGGGGGTGTATCTTGAGTGGCTAAAGTCATAATGATCCCGTTCTCTTAGCGCTCAATCAGGCGAATTTTGCGGTTATAGATATTCATCAACAGCGAAATCAGCAGGCTGATAATCAGGTAAACGCCCATGGTGATCGCGATGGTTTCAATTGCCTGACCTGTCTGGTTCAGTACCGTACCGGCAAAGAGCGAAACCATATCGGGATAGCCAATCGCTGCGGCCAGCGAAGAGTTTTTCACGATATTCAGATACTGGCTGGTTAATGGCGGAATAATAACGCGCATCGCCTGTGGGATAATGACCTGACGCAGCGTCACCGGATTTGGCAGACCCAGTGAGCGAGCCGCTTCATGCTGGCCATAAGGAACAGACTGGATACCCGAGCGGATAACTTCGGCAATGAAGGAAGAAGTGTAGATGGACAGCGCCAGCGTTAGGGCTGCCAGCTCGGGGATCAAAACAAAGCCTCCACGAAAGTTAAAGCCGCGAAGCTGTGGAATATCCCAATGCATTGCTGCACCAAACATCAGATGCGCTATCAGCGGAAAGAGGATCAGCATAGCCAGCGCTGAGGGCCACACACGCCTGAACTGCCCGGTCTTTAATTGATAAGCCCGGTTATAGCGAAACAGAGCATAAGTCCCAGCCACAGCCAGCAGTAGCGCCACGATAAACGGCCATGTACCTGGAGCATATTCAGGCCATGGAATGTATAAACCCCGGTTGCTGACAAAGGTCAGATCGAAGGCGTTAAGCGCCTGACGTGGCCCAGGCAAGTTACGCAGTACGGCGAAGTACCAGAAGAAGATTTGCAGCAGCGGCGGAATATTACGGAAGATTTCGATATAGATATTTGAAATTTTACGTAACAGCCAGTTATCAGACAGGCGTGCCAGGCCAATAAAAAAGCCGAGGAAAGAAGCAAAAACGATACATAAAGCGGATACCAGCAGAGTGTTAGTCAGTCCGACCAGAAATACCCGCGCATAGGTATCTCCCTCTGTGTATTCGATCAGATGCTGCACGATACCAAAACCGGCGCTGCGCTCAAGGAAAGCGAAGCCTGACGTAATGCCACGATTTGCCAGATTAATAAGGGTGTTATGGGCCAGATAACCCGCAATTCCCAACACAGCGGCAACGGCTAAAATCTGGTACAGCCAGGCGCGCACCGCGGGATTGCCGAATGATAAATCCCATTTTACGGCTGGGCGTTGAGACATGTTGAAACCTCAGCTATGAGCACTCTGACGAAGGCGCCGCCCGGCGACGCCCTGTTAACGGAAGGAATTAGCGTACTGGCGGCGCGTACTGAATACCGCCTTTGTTCCAAAGCGCATTCTGACCACGAGCAATTTTCAACTGGCTGTCTTTACCGACGTTACGATCGAACACTTCCTGATAGTTACCCACCTGCTTAACAATGTTGTAAGCCCACTTATTGTCCAGCTTCAGGTCCTTACCGAAGTCGCCCTCCGACCCCAACAAATGGGCCATATCAGGCGTGGTTGGTTTCGCTGCCATCTGATCAACGTTTTTGGACGTAATACCCATCTCTTCAGCGTTCAGCATTGCGAACAACGACCATTTCACGATAGTGAACCAGTCGTCGTCACCACGACGAACCACCGGCCCTAAAGGCTCTTTAGAAATAACTTCCGGCAGCACGATAAACTCATCTGGCTTGCCGAGTTTAATACGCAGTGCATAAAGCTGGGACTGATCCGAAGCCAGCGTGTCGCAGCGACCGGTATCCAGCGCTTTTGCAGATTCATCAGAGCGGTCGAACGTCACCGGGGTGTACTGCATGTTGTTGGCCTTGAAGAAGTCAGCAACATTGAGCTCCGTGTCGGTTCCCGCCTGGATGCATACGGTTGCGCCATCCAGCTCTTTAGCGCTTTTGAGACCGGCTTTCTGATGGGTCAGGAAACCAATACCGTCATAGTAGTTTACGCCGGCAAAAATAAAGCCCATACCGCCGTCACGAGCCGAAGTCCAGGTCGTATTGCGTGAAAGAATATCGACTTCTCCTGACTGCAGCGCAGTGAAACGCTCTTTTGCGGTCAGCGGGGTATATTTAACTTTCGACGCATCACCAAACACTGCCGCAGCCGCTGCACGGCAGACATCCACATCAATACCACTGAATTTTCCACTGGCATCGGCAAAAGAAAAGCCGGGCAGCCCATCACTGATACCGCATTGCACAAAGCCTTTCTTTTTTATGGCATCCAGTGTGGTGCCTGCATGAGCCTGATTCGCAACTGCAAACAGCGCTGCGGTTGCAACCAACGTGGAGAGCATCATTTTTTTCATAAAGCATCCTGTGTGGCGAAATCGTGTTGTTATGTTCAGCGCACGTTACGGTGCATGTTGTCCTGCTTATGACGCGGGCTATCCACGACACTGCAAAGGTAATGCCAGATTTGCAGCAACCTGAATTTGTTAGAAAGGAATGCTAATAATTGGAAGCATATTGAAAGTTTACTTAATATCGCGCACCAGACAGGGGCAAAAACAGCGGGATTGGTCACAAATGGTGCAAATTGTTGCAGGGAGGTGGAAGGTAATTCTCAGAAGTGTAACTTTTGTTGCAGGGGGAGGGGGATGAACCAGCTCAGAAGCGACTGAGCTGGTGAAAACAGGATCTGGCAAATTAATAGAGCGAGTGAGCGCCATCCGGGCGGGTTTTAAAGCGACGATGTAGCCACATATACTGATAGGGCGCACGCATGATTTCGTGTTCAATCACTTTATTCATATAGGTAGCAGCCTGCTGCTCATCAGCAATAGGATAATCTTTCAGTTCTGGCTGAATAACCAGTTCATAGCCGCTGCCATCTTCATTACGGATTAGCACTACGGTGATCATTGCAGGTTTGGCCATACGCGCAATCATCCATGTGCCACTGGTTGTTGCCGCTTCTGGTACGGCGAAAAGCGGAGCAAAAACGCTCCCTTTCGGACCGTAGTCCTGATCCGGTGCAAACCAAACGGCCTCACCTTGTTTCAGCGCCTGAACCATGCCACGCAGATCGCGACGGTTAATCATCGCCTTATTAGAACGCATACGACCTTTGGTCTGTACCCATTCCATGAGTTTGTTGTTATGAGGCCGGTACATTGCCATCATCGGCTGGCATAAGCCCATTACCCGACCACCCAGCTCGAGTGACATAAAATGCACGCCGATAATCAGCGCGCCACGACCATCCTGCTGGGCCGCTTTTAGATTGTGCAGTCCGTTAACGGTAAACCAGCGCTTTACCCGACGGTCGGGCCAGAACCACGCCATACCCGTTTCCAGCAGGCCCATGCCCAACGATTCAAAATTGCGTACGATGGTCAGTTCGCGTTGTTCCGCGGGCATATCAGGAAAACAGAGTTCAAGATTACGGCGGGTAATACGAATGCGGCGTTTAAGAAAGCGCATTGATGTCCGACCCATCCAGGTGCCCAGCTTCTGCAACAAGGGAAAGGGAAGTTGAACGAGTAAAAACAGGAGTCCCAAACCGAGCCAGGTTATCCAGTAACGAGGGTGCATTAAGCTGCGGGTAAAACGAGGGGAAGCCTTCATAATTCCTCTTTATGCGTTCAGGGAAGATGTAGCGCATAAAGAACTTAATCCGTAGCGGTACAGAAAGTAAGACAACATTTTTAACAGGAAGTTGAGCTGTTCGCCTGTTATTTGCCCAATCCCGACAATTTTCTCTGAGCAACAGACATTAAAAAAGGCGCTAACAATATTGTAGCGCCTCCATCACAATGAACCGAAACTTAGTTCATGCCGTATTTTTTCAGTTTCTTACGCAGCGTACCGCGGTTGATACCCATCATCAGGGCTGCACGGGTCTGGTTGCCACGGGTATATTGCATAACCATGTCTAACAGAGGCTGTTCCACTTCAGCCAAAACCAGCTCATACAGGTCATTAACATCCTGACCATTCAGTTGAGCAAAATAGTTCTTCAGTGCCTGTTTGACCGAATCACGCAGGGGCTTTTGGGTCACCTGATCCTGGGAGTTAACGGTTGAAACGGTCAGTACGTCAGAATTTACGCGTTGTTCGAACATAGTTCTGTCAGCTCTTTATTTCTATTATGCAAGTTTTTCGAAGTATGCCTCCAACGCCTCCAGCTGTTCGCTGGCATCCTCAATGGCGTTGAATGTGCGCCGAAACTGGTCGTTTGGGGCATGCTCCTGGAGATACCAGGAGACGTGCTTCCGGGCAATACGGTATCCTTTGCGGTGACCATAAAAGTCGTGCAGTTCCCGTAGGTGCTCGATAAGCAAGCGCTTTACTTCAGCTAGTGGCATCGGTGCCAGCAGCTCCCCAGTGTCCAGATAGTGCTGGATTTCCCGGAAGATCCACGGTCTTCCCTGAGCCGCACGTCCTATCATCAGGGCATCTGCCCCCGTATAGTCAAGTACGGCTCTGGCTTTATGCGGGTCAGTAATGTCTCCGTTCGCGATAACGGGAATAGAGACATTCTGCTTAACTGTCCGAATGCTGTCATATTCAGCGTTGCCGTTGAACAAACACGCGCGAGTGCGTCCGTGAATGGTCAGGGCCTGAATGCCACAACGCTCAGCCAATTGGGCAATTTCAACACAATTGCGGTTGTCTGCGTCCCAGCCGGTGCGAATCTTCAGCGTAACGGGCACGTCTACTGCATTGACGACCGCAGAGAGGATAGACTTCACCAACTCCGGATGTTGCAGCAGGGCAGACCCCGCCATCTTACGATTCACTTTTTTAGCCGGACATCCCATATTGATATCGATCACCTGCGCACCGGATAGGGCATTTATGCGCGCGGCGGCAGCCATCTCTTCAGGGTCACAACCGGCAATCTGCACGGTACGAATACCGGGCTCGTCACTGTGTACCATACGCAAACGGGATTTGTCGCTGGCCCAGACTTCGGGATTTGACGACATCATCTCCGATACGGTCATACCAGCACCCATTGCATAGCAAAGTGTCCGGAAAGGCCTGTCGGTAATTCCGGCCATTGGTGCTGCAATCAGGCGATTGCGAAGCTGGTGGTTTCCTATGCGCATGAAAAAAAAGTGACCATAGTGTGTTCGCAAGGCGGCGTATATTACGCATTTTTTCAAAAAGATGAAAGGCCAAACTTTGAACAATTGGCGCTTTCAGCCCGCCGACAGCGCTTATTCCATCAGCGGCTGAATTAAATACCTTTAATTAACAATACGTTGTAATTTTAAGGCGAAATTATGTACAAATATTTTTCTTTTTTTGTGAGCCACTTAACAATATAAATCACGGTTCTTTGCGCCAAAAACGGGACAAGTTGCGTCAGAAAGCGGCATTGCGCTACACCTGAAGAGATTCTCTGTCCCCGTTCTAATCAACAACGACCCGGCCGTGGAGCGGCTGTAATGGACGATTATTAGCCTGTTTCAGCGCCTGCTGGAACGTCATCAACTGCTCCGCAGAAAGCGATACCGGCTGCTTCATTACCAGCCAGCGCACACCTTCAGTACAGGGAGGCGTAGTGAGCGAACCGCTGAAACGATAGTAATGCTTATCCTGTGGAAAAAGCCCGGCCAGATCCACACGCTGTTTCATCACCTCAACGCGATCCTGACGTTCAGGCACAGAATCGATTAACGGTCTCAGCGTGCTGTTTTCCGCTCCCTGTTGAAACATCACGGCGACCACAGCCAGCTCGCCAGCCGCATTCGCATGCACAAAGTGTGCTTCCAGCGGGAAAGCCTTACCGAAGAGATGATTTTCGCTGGGCGCGTGAAAATGAAACTGCTTAAGGACAAAGGCGTGACCATCTAACGTGAAGTCATCGCTGTCTTTTACCGTAATCTGGATGGTGTGGCCATTGTTGACGATGGTTTTGGTATCGGTATGAAAATTAAACTTGAGCTCGGGCAGTTTCCCGTCGATAACCTGGTTAATATCAATGGGAGACTGATACTGACCCGCTTTACAGGTTTTAAATTCATCCCCTAACTCTGCCCAGTGTTCCGGGCCGGCTTTGCCTTCATAGGACCAGTGAATGGCGGGCGTAGCCCAGGCGGGCATCGTTGCTATTGCTGCGATCAGCAGTACTGATTTTGTCTTGTTCATAATCCTTTATGATCCTGACTATCTGTTTTTTACCAGCATGCGGACGCATACCGGCACACGAATAAAAACCCGCACAGATAGTAATGCTATTTTGCTGTAAAAGCATCCGCTCCTTCCGTGGAGCCGAAGAAAAAATTAGCGACGAATGCCGGTAATTCTGCACCACTCTTCTTTTTCAGCGACAGGATCGAGGGCAAATTGCGCTTCATAAGCTTCGCACACGCTGCTTGCCTGACTCGCCAGCACGCCGGATAAGCCCAGATGACCACCAGCCACAGGCAATACGCTAATCAACGGCGCAAGCTCGCGCAGGGGGCCTGCGAGGATGTTTGCGACCACGACATCGGCACTCAGATTCTCGGGCTGCTCATGAGGCAGATACAGCGACAGACGCTCGGAGACGCCGTTACGTTGAGCGTTATCGCGGCTGGCCTGGATAGCCTGCGGATCGATATCAATACCGATCGCTTTTGCTGCGCCCAGCTTCAGCGCCGCAATGGCCAGGATGCCGGAACCACAGCCAAAATCGATAACGGTCTTACCCGCTAAATCCAGCCCATCCAGCCATGCCAGGCACAGTGCGGTAGTCGGATGCGTTCCCGTACCAAAAGCCAGGCCCGGATCGAGCATGACGTTAACTGCATCAGGATCCGGCACGTCGCGCCAGCTTGGACAGATCCACAACCGCTGACCAAAGCGCATGGGGTGGAAGTTATCCATCCATTCGCGCTCCCAGTCTTTGTCTTCGATCTGCTCGATCTTGTGTACAAATCCGGCGCCCAGTAAAGGATGAGATTCCAGGCCCGCAATCACAAACGCCATCTCTGTTTCAGCGTCGAACAGGCCAATCACATCCGTATCACCCCACAGGCGGGTTTCACCGGGCAGCGGTTCGAAAACCGGATTATCGTGCGTATCCTGGAACGTGACCGAGACAGCCCCGTTCTCGATCAGCGCATCGCCCAATTCTTCAGCTTGCGCGCCAGTGGTGTTAATTTTCATTTGTATCCAGGGCATGGCGATTCTCTTTATTCAGCAGGGGGGTCTTTACGGCTCGCGGGTCCCGACAGGGACCGCCAAAGAAAAAGGCCGGTCAGACCGGCCTTATTTTAGACGTCAGGCTAATCAGGTTTCCTGAAGGCCGAGTTTCTTCTCCAGGTAGTGGATGTTGGTTCCACCAATCTGGAAGTTCTCGTCATTCATGATCTTCATCTGTAGCTCAACGTTAACTTTGATGCCGTCGATGATCAGCTCCGCCAGCGCATTCTTCATGCGGGCGATAGCTACGTCACGCGTCTCACCATAGGTAATCAGCTTACCGATCATGGAGTCATAGTACGGCGGAACGGTGTAGCCCGCGTAGATATGAGATTCCCAACGAACGCCAAACCCGCCTGGTGCATGGAAGCGCGTGATTTTGCCAGGGCTTGGCAGGAACGTATTGGGATCTTCGGCATTGATACGGCATTCCACCGCATGGCCGCGGATCACAACGTCTTCCTGCTTGATCGACAGCGGCTGACCGGCAGCAATACGCAGCTGCTCTTTGATCAGATCCACGCCGGTGATCATTTCCGTTACCGGATGCTCAACCTGAATACGGGTGTTCATCTCGATAAAGTAGAATTCGCCATTCTCGAACAGGAATTCGAACGTACCCGCACCGCGATAGCCGATATCGATACAGGCTTTAGAACAACGCTCGCCGATAAAGCGACGCATCTCTTCAGTGATGCCCGGCGCAGGCGCTTCTTCCACAACTTTCTGGTGACGACGCTGCATTGAGCAGTCACGTTCTGCCAGATAGATGGCGTTGCCCTGGCCATCAGCCAGCACCTGAATCTCGATGTGGCGTGGATTCTCAAGGTATTTTTCCATGTAGACCATGTCGTTATTGAAAGCCGCTTTGGCTTCCGCTTTCGTCATGTTAATGGACTGCTCGAGATCCTTGTCGCCGCGCACAACACGCATGCCGCGACCGCCGCCGCCGCCGGACGCCTTAATGATTACCGGATAGCCGATACGCTTGGCAATGGCACGGTTTTTCTCCATGTCTTCGCCCAGCGAACCGTCAGAACCCGGTACGGTCGGTACGCCCGTTTTTTTCATTGCCGTGATAGCGGAGACTTTGTCTCCCATCAGGCGAATGGTATCGGCTTTCGGGCCGATAAAAATAAAGCCTGAACGCTCAACCTGCTCGGCAAAGTCCGCATTCTCGGACAGGAAGCCATAGCCTGGGTGAATCGCCACTGCGCCAGTGATTTCTGCCGCAGAGATCAGGGCAGGGATGTTCAGGTAGCTCTTGACTGACTGAGCAGGACCGATACAAACGGTTTCATCTGCCAGCAGTACGTGTTTCAAATCGCGATCCGCGCTTGAATGCACGGCCACAGTCTTGATGCCCAACTCTTTGCAGGCACGCAGGATGCGCAGCGCAATTTCGCCGCGGTTCGCTATAACAATTTTATCCAGCATGGTTCGCCTCGTTTATTCGATGACTACCAGCGGCTCGTCAAACTCAACAGGCTGACCGCTTTCGACCAGGATCGCTTTAACTACGCCGGATTTATCGGCTTCGATCTGGTTCATCATTTTCATCGCTTCAACGATGCACAGGGTATCGCCAGCGTTAACTTTCTGGCCCACTTCCACAAAGGCTTTTGCGTCAGGGCTTGGCGTGCGGTAGAAAGTACCGACCATTGGTGAACGTACGATGTGACCACTGATCTCAGCTGCAGCAGGCGCTTCCATTGCAGGGGTAGTGGCAGGCGCAACGGCAGTAGCCAGCGCGGGCTGTTGCTGCATCATTGGCGCAGCATAGGCCTGCTGCATCATCGGATAACCTGTGTTTGCAGGTGAACGACTGATGCGAACGGATTCTTCACCTTCAGAAATTTCCAGTTCAGCAATGCCTGATTCTTCAACCAGTTCGATCAGTTTTTTAATCTTACGAATATCCATGAGTGTGGTTCCGTACTCTGTTTAATTAGATTTTGACAGGCGTTTAACCGCCGTCTGTAAAGCCCAGGAATAACCGTCGACGCCAAGTCCACAGATTACGCCAGCAGCAATATCAGAAAGATAAGAATGATGGCGAAAGGGTTCGCGGGCATGCACATTTGACAGGTGAACTTCAATAAAAGGGATGCTGACTGCAAGCAGTGCATCGCGAAGCGCTACGCTGGTATGTGTGAAAGCCGCCGGGTTAATGACGATATAATCGACATTGCCTTTTGCCTCATGAATGCGGTCAATTAACGCATATTCTGCATTAGACTGCAGATGACTTAGCTTCACGTTGAGCGCGTCAGCCTGCGATGTCATATCGCTGACGATCTCTGCCAACGTCGTTTTCCCGTACTTTTCTGGCTCACGGGTGCCAAGAAGATTCAGGTTGGGACCGTTCAAAAGCAGTATGTGAAACTTATCAGCCATCTTGCGGCTATCTCCTGCGATAATTGAGGCATCGCACAAAATACAACGCGGAAAGGCATTTGTCACCTTTCATGATGCAATTTGCGCTCTCGTTTGACCTGTCAGCAGGTTTGAAGTCGGGCATTATAATGGTTTCAACGCAATTCGCAGCAAAATACTGGTCGTATCAGCGAAGATGTTTGCTCACTCTTCGGCGAAAATGCGTTATGAAAGACCCATAACTTCATGCGGCATTCATCCTCATGACCACCACAGGCGGAATTTTTTATAACGCCAGAGCAGCAAAACGGCGGCGATCAGCGCATAAATCCAGGGTTGAGGCGAAAAAGTTTTCACAGACCAGAGATAGTGAATGGGGGCGAGGATCAGTACGATATAAACGGCATTGTGCAGCGTTTGCCAGCGTTTTCCCAACTTCCGCTGCGCTTTTTGAAAGGAGGTCAGCGCCAGCATCAGTAAAATAATCCAGCTAACGATCCCCAGCGTCAGATAAGGTCGGGAAATCAGTTCCGATCCTAACAGGCCGAGGTTATCGATCCCCAACTCCAGCAGGGAATAACTCACCAGATGCAGCGTTGCCCAGGCAAAGCACCACAGGCCCAGCAGGCGGCGAACCCGGATCAGTAAAGGCTGTTTGCCATAGCGAGCCAGTGGCGTCACCAGCAGTGAACCCAGTAAAAATTTCAGCGCCATTCTTCCGGTAAAATGCTGGATATCCTTAGCCGGATCGGCGCTGAGCCAACCCTGATTAACGGCAAGAAACAGCCAAATTAGCGGTAAAAAACCGGCGAGATGCAGCAAAACTTTCAGGCCGGTAATCTGTTTGAGCTTGAGTCGCACCACTAAAAATTCTCCCGCAGATCAAGACCACGATAGAGGGACGCAACTTGACTGGCATAGCCGTTGAACAGCAGCGTGGGCTGGCGTTTAACGTCAAGAATGCCGCCCGAGCCGATAAACCGCTCCGTCGCCTGCGACCAGCGAGGATGATCGACATGCGGATTGACGTTGCCATAGAAGCCATATTCATTGGCGGCCAGCAGATTCCAGGTGGTTGGCGGTTGCGCTTTGACGAGGGTGATTTTCACAATGGATTTAATGCCTTTGAAGCCATATTTCCACGGAACGGTGAGGCGAATCGGTGCACCGTTCTGCGGCGGCAGCGCTTTACCGTAAACCCCGGTGGTTAGCATCGTCAGTGGATGCATTGCTTCATCCAGACGCAATCCTTCCACATAAGGATAATCAATGCCGCCGCCGACAAAGCGATCCCGCTGGCCCGGCATCTCCTCAGGCGCATAAATAGTCTGGAAGGCAACATACTTCGCGTTGCTGGTGGGTTCAGCCGCTTTGAGCAGTTTGCCCAGCTCAAAACCGACCCAGGGAACGACCATTGACCAGGCTTCTACGCAGCGCATACGGTAAATACGTTGTTCAAGCGGGAAGCGTTTGAAAATATCATCCATATCCAGCGTCATGGGTTTTGCCACTTCGCCGCCAATTTCGATTTTCCAGTCGGTGGTCTTCAGCGAACCGGCATTAGCGGCCGGATCGGCTTTATCCAGTCCGAACTCATAAAAATTATTGTATCCGCTAACTTTATCTTCCGGCGTCAGTGGCAAATCGGCCTGGTACTGGGCTGGCCTGCTAAAATCCAGCGGTTTGCCAGCCGCTGCCGTCGGGCGATTGTCGCCCTTAATCCACGAAAGGATATCGGCACGGGCGCCGGGCACGGTGAACGCGGCGGCGCTAACGCCTATCGCTTTCATTACCTGACGGCGCTGGCTGTTAAAGATAGATTCAGGCGTAACATCGTTTTCAGTCAGTTTATCGACGGGCTTCATCAAAATCCTCCAGAAGGTGAGCCGGTAGCTACATAAAGCGCCTGATTTCAGCGAACGGGCGACCGTGAGCCGCTGTTTCCTCTGAAGGCAATACCCTCCGGACAGTGCCGGAGAGCGAGAGATAAACCTTAGCCAATTTTCACCAGCGTGCGGCCTGTGATTGCATTATTTAATAGTTTAGCCGCGTTTTCGGCCGCCTCTGTCAGCGAAATTTCCCGTGTGGCCTGCTGATAAAAGCTTTCCGGCAGCGTTCGGGTTAATCTTTCCCACGCGATAATACGACGTTCGACAGGGGTATTCACCGAGTCGACACCTTGTAGCCGAACATTGCGCAGAATAAAAGGCATAACCGAGGTGGGCAGGTTAACACCGCCAGCCAGTCCGCAAGCGGCAACCACGCCACCGTAGTTCATCTGTGCGAGCACGCTTGCCAGCACTTTGTCGCCAACCGTATCAATCGCTCCGGCCCAACGCTGCTTTTCCAGCGGGCGGGCATCGGCGCTAAATGCGCTGCGAGGGAGGATTTCGCTGGCACCGAGCGCGCGCAGATAATCATGCGTTGACTCTCTTCCGCTTACCGCCGCCACCTTATAGCCCAGGGCATTGAGCAGGGAAACGGCCGTACTGCCTACGCCGCCGCTGGCACCGGTCACTAAAACTTCACCGCTTTCTGGCGTAATGCCCCCTTCTTCCAGTGCCATCACGCACAGCATGGCAGTCAGGCCGGCCGTTCCGATAATCATCGCTTTACGGGCATCCAATCCTTGCGGCATCGGCACCAGCCAGTCGCCTTTGACTCGGGCCTGTTCTGCCAGTCCGCCCCAGTGATTTTCTCCCACGCCCCAGCCGGTAAGCAAAACGGACTGGCCCGCGTGAAAGCGTGGGTCCTCGCTGTGATGCACTGTGCCCGCAAAATCAATGCCGGGCACCATCGGGAATTGACGAATGATTTTGCCTTTGCCGGTAATGGCCAGCGCATCTTTATAATTAAGCCCGGACCAGGCGATATCGATGGTCACCTCGCCCTGTGGCAGTGCATCAGCCTGGATCTGCCTGACGTTAGCCAGAGTTTTTCCTTCGGACTGCTCAAGAATCAAAGCCTGCATGAGAATCTCCTGAAAAGAACGCTTAAGCGTATATTAAAAAGCTGACCTCACTATACTCCCGGCAGGGAGCACAATTCTAAGACAGGTGCATAAAAGCAGCGCATTTGTGTTATTTTTCAACATCAGCAATTGCGGGCATCAACTTGACCTGCGGGGCAAAAGTTGATGGCGTTATTTCAACGGCAGACAAAGAGCACAGGGATGCGATTAACCACCAAACTTTCCGCAATGATGACGTTCTTAAGCGCACTGATCATGATCATGATGCTGGTGGGCGGCATTGCGAGCTTTTATTACCTCAGTGATATGCGTGCAGAGCAGCGCTTGCAAGACGTGGCCGTCGATATCGACCGGGCGCTGGATAAAGAGTCTCCCGAGCAAATTTCCCGCTGGTTGCCGCAGGTGATGGGACCTTTACAGGTGCTACGCATCACCTTTATACAGGATCGGCGGCCCGGACTGATGGTCAGTCGTCATCAGGATGCGATGTTGGATGACGAACCCAATCGCTATCGGCAATCCCGCATTGTCCTGAAAAATCATCCCGGCATTTCGCTGCATATTATCTGGATCGACACCGCAAAAACCTGGCTGAATTCGTTTTTTGGCGCATCAATATCCATCCTTATTTTGCTGGCTGTGAGCGTGTTAATGCTGGTGTTATTTATCTCGCATCGCTGGCTTTACCGACAGCTTCAGGGAATGGAACGGCTTGAGAGACGCGCGGAAAGAGTGATTAAAGGCGAAAGGAAAACGGTCGCACGGGGATCGGTCCACGAATGGCCGCCTAAAGCCAGTAGTGCACTGGATCTGCTGCTTTCTGACCTCCAGGAAGCGGGCGAGCAACGTAACCGGGTTGATACGCTTATTCGTGCGTTTGCCGCTCAGGATGCGATGACCGGCCTGAACAACCGCCTGTTTTTTGACAATCAGCTGGCGACCATGCTGGAGGACAACGAAATCACCGGCGCGCATGGCATGGTGATGATGATCCGTCTGCCGGATCTGGACACGCTGCGCGATAACTGGGGGCACAATGAAACCCGGGAATACCTGTTTGGGCTGGTTAATCTTCTTTCTACCTTTGTGATGCGTTATCCAGGTGCGCTACTGGCGCGCTATTTTCGTAGTGACTTTGCCGTCTTGCTTCCTCACCGCAGCCTGAAAGATGCCGACAGTATTGCTTCGCAGCTGATCAATGCGGTTGATGCGTTGCCGCCAACGCGCATGCTGGATCGCGAGGACATGATCCACATCGGCATCAGCGCCTGGCACAGCGGACAAACCACGCAGCAGGTAATGGAAAATGTAGAGCAGGCCACTCGTCAGGCGACGCTGCTTGGCGGGAATAGCTGGTCGGTTGGCGAAACGCCCGAGCAGGATCTCAGCCGGGGTAGCGTGAAGTGGCGGACACTGTTGGAAAACACCCTCAATCGTGGCGGGCCACGCCTTTATCAAAAACCGGCTGTGACCCGGGAAGGTCAGGTGCACCATCGCGAAATCATGCCGAGAATTTTCGATGGCGAAAAAGAGCTGTCAGCGGCGGAATTTTTACCGCTGGTACAGCAAATGGGCATGGCTGAAGGCTACGATCGCCTGTTGGTCAGCCGCACATTATCGCTGCTTTCCGTCTGGCCGTCCGAAACGCTGGCTATTCCCCTGACGGTTGATGCGCTGTTGCAGCGTCCCTTCCAAATTTGGCTACGCGATGTACTGTTGCAATGTCCAAAGATCCATAGAAATCACATTTTATTTGAACTTGCAGAAGCAGATGTGTGTCAACACATCAACCGCTTGGGTAACGCGTTTCGTTTGCTGAAGGGATTTGGCTGTCGGATTGCCATTTACCAGGCGGGCGTCACTGTTGTCAGCACGGGGTATATCCAGCAGCTGGAGGTCGAGTTGATCAAGCTGCATCCCGGGTTGGTGCGCAATATTGACCAACGTACAGAAAACCAGCTTTTTGTCCAAAGCCTGCTGGAAAGCTGTAAGCGAATGCCGACTCAGGTTTACGCTGCGGGGGTCAGAACGCGTAGCGAGTGGCAAACCCTCACAGAGTTGGGGGTTTGTGGTGGGCAGGGCGATTTTTTTGCACCCTCACAGCCGTTAAGCAGCGATGTGAAAAAATATTTGCAAAGATATAGAGTTTAGTCTGCCGTTAAGCAGGATTTCACGTAGAATAGCCGCGCGGCTGTGGTGCCGGCTACGGTTGACTGGGTAATCCAGAGACACCCGAATTTGTTAGATTTTATGTGCGTTATGTCCGTATAGCAGCCTTGAAATGATAGCGAAAACCCTGGTAGCAAGTCTTTTGTTCGCTACAGGCTTTTGGGGTTGTGACTCAGGCGAGAGATAGCGTGATTTTTCACCGAAGTAGAACGTTTTTGCGCCTTGTCGCTGCTTCGTGTGGTTGGTAAAGTAAGCGGATTTTATTTTCCGCCCCCAGCTAGCAGGATTATCCTTCAGTATGTTTAAAAAATTCCGTGGCATGTTTTCTAATGACTTGTCCATCGACCTGGGTACAGCCAATACCCTGATTTATGTGAAAGGGCAGGGCATCGTACTTAACGAGCCTTCCGTTGTTGCCATTCGTCAGGATCGCGCCGGGTCGCCAAAGAGCGTGGCTGCCGTGGGTCATGATGCGAAACAGATGCTGGGACGTACGCCTGGCAATATCGCGGCTATTCGTCCAATGAAAGATGGCGTCATCGCCGACTTCTTTGTGACTGAAAAAATGCTGCAACACTTTATCAAACAGGTTCACAGCAACAGCTTTATGCGCCCAAGCCCGCGCGTACTGGTGTGTGTACCGGTTGGTGCAACTCAGGTAGAACGTCGCGCAATCCGTGAATCTGCGCAGGGCGCAGGCGCACGCGAAGTGTTTCTGATTGAAGAACCGATGGCAGCGGCAATTGGCGCAGGCCTGCCGGTTTCTGAAGCGACCGGTTCAATGGTGGTGGATATCGGTGGCGGTACTACCGAAGTGGCCGTTATCTCCCTGAACGGCGTGGTGTATTCCTCTTCCGTACGTATTGGTGGTGACCGCTTTGATGAAGCCATCATTAATTATGTGCGTCGTAACTACGGTTCACTGATCGGTGAAGCGACCGCCGAACGCATTAAGCACGAAATCGGCTCCGCTTACCCGGGCGATGAAGTGCGTGAAATCGAAGTGCGTGGCCGTAACCTGGCTGAAGGTGTGCCGCGTGGATTTACGCTGAACTCCAACGAAATTCTGGAAGCTCTTCAGGAGCCGCTGACCGGTATTGTTAGCGCGGTGATGGTAGCGCTGGAACAATGTCCGCCAGAACTGGCTTCCGATATCTCTGAACGCGGTATGGTTCTGACCGGCGGTGGCGCGTTACTGCGCAACCTCGATCGTCTGCTGATGGAAGAGACCGGTATTCCGGTTGTGGTAGCCGAAGATCCGCTGACCTGTGTTGCTCGCGGTGGCGGTAAAGCGTTGGAAATGATCGACATGCACGGCGGCGATTTGTTCAGCGAAGAATAATTTGCCTTAAAGGAGTGCAGGAGCCCCTGCACTTCTTGTTAATGATGTCGAGGAATACGCCGAGTTTATGAAGCCGATCTTCAGCAGGGGACCTTCCCTGCAATTACGCTTATTTTTAGCGGTTGTTGTGGCGATAGGCGTGATTGTCGCCGACAGTCGTATGGGCGCTTTCAGCCAGATACGCACCTACATGGATACGGCGGTCAGCCCTTTCTATTTCCTGGCCAACGGGCCACGTCAGATTCTGGACAGTGTTTCTGAGACACTGGCCTCTCGCCAGCAGCTTCAGCTGGAAAACAAAGCCTTACAACGCGAACTGATGCTGAAAAACAGCGAGCTGCTGATGCTCGGCCAGTTTAAGCAGGAGAATGCCCGCCTGCGTGAACTGCTGGGATCGCCGCTGCGTCAGGACGAGCACAAAATGGTCACTCAGGTGATCTCTACCGGTACCGATCCCTATACCGACCAGGTGGTTATTGATAAAGGCAGCATGAATGGCGTGTACGAAGGCCAGCCGATTATCAGTGATAAAGGCGTGGTCGGGCAGGTGGTTGCCGTGGGTAAAATTACCAGCCGCGTCATGTTGATCTGTGATTCATCCCATGCCTTACCTATTCAGGTGCTGCGAAATGATATTCGCGTCATCGCTGCTGGTAATGGCTGTACGGAAGATTTGCAGCTTGAGCATCTGCCGGGCAATACGGATATCCGGGTCGGTGATGTGCTGGTTACCTCCGGCCTTGGCGGACGCTTCCCGGAAGGTTATCCGGTCGGCGTAGTCTCGTCGGTGAAACTGGACACGCAACGTGCCTATACCGTTATTCAGGCGCGCCCAACGGCTGGCCTGCAACGCCTGCGCTACCTGCTTTTACTGTGGGGCGCGGATCGTAACGGTACAATGCCGATGGCACCGGATGAAGTTCATCGCGTGGCTAACGAACGCCTGATGCAGATGATGCCACAGGTCTTGCCCGCGACGAATGAACTGATGGGACCGCCAGCGCCAAATCAAACTGAGGTGCCAGCGGCGTCTTCTGGCGCGGCTACCGCGCCAGCTTCGCGCGGAGGTCGCCCTTGAGCAGCTATCGCAGCCAGGGACGCTGGGTGGTCTGGCTCTCTTTCCTGGTCGCGCTGGTTCTGCAAATCATGCCCTGGCCTGAACAGATTTATATGTTCAGGCCTTCCTGGCTGCTGCTGGTGTTAATTTACTGGGTACTGGCTTTACCTCATCGCGTGAATGTCGGTACAGGCTTTGTGATGGGATCTATAATGGATCTTATTTCCGGCTCGACGCTGGGCGTGCGTGCTCTGGCTTTCAGTATCGTCGCTTATCTGGTGGCGTTTAAGTTTCAGCTGTTCCGTAATCTGGCGCTCTGGCAACAGGCGCTCATGGTAATGGTGCTTTCGCTGGCGATGGATGTCATTGTATTCTGGGCTGAATTCTTAGTCATTAACGTCTCGTTTCGACCAGAAATTTTCTGGAGTAGCGTCATAGACGGTATTTTGTGGCCCTGGCTGTTCTTGCTGATGAGAAAAATACGCCGCCAGTTTGCCGTTCAATAAGGAAGATTATGGTATCCCTTTATCTGGCCTCTGGTTCTCCCCGCCGCCGTGAATTGCTGACGCAGCTTGGCCTGCGTTTTGAACGTCTGCAAACGCAAGTTGAAGAAGAAAAACGATCGGATGAACAGGCTGAGGCCTATGTCCGGCGTCTGGCTATTGAGAAGGCGCTGGCCGGCGTAGCGGTAGCGGAAAAAGATTTGCCGGTGCTGGGTGCAGACACCATTGTCGTACTGAATAATGACGTGCTGGAAAAACCGGCCGATGAACAGGCGGCGGCGGAAATGTTAGCTAAACTCTCCGGTCAAACCCATCAGGTAATGACCGCAGTAGCGCTGGCCGATGCATTTCAGCAGTTGGATTGCCTGGTGGTTACTGAGGTGACATTCCGTAATCTGAGTGCTGAAGATATCGCAGCTTATATCGCCAGCGGCGAACCCATGGATAAAGCTGGCTCTTATGGCATTCAGGGACTGGGCGGCAACTTTGTCAGAAAAATTAATGGAAGCTACCACGCGGTAGTAGGCTTGCCTCTGGTTGAAACGGCCGAGCTGTTCAGCCAGTTCCAGTCGCTGCGTGAGGTGAGGGAACAACATGACGGCTGAACTGCTGGTAAACATCACGCCATCTGAAACGCGCGTTGCCTATATCGATGGCGGCATTTTGCAGGAAATCCACATCGAGCGCGAAGCGCGCAGAGGGATTGTAGGCAATATTTATAAAGGACGCGTCAGCCGCGTACTGCCAGGCATGCAGGCCGCTTTTGTTGATATCGGGCTGGAAAAAGCTGCCTTCCTGCATGCGTCCGACATCGTTCCCTACACCGAATGCGTTGCGGGTGATGAGCGCAAAAACTTTGCCGTACGTGATATTTCTGAACTGGTTCATCAGGGACAGGATTTGATGGTGCAGGTGGTGAAAGATCCGCTCGGCACCAAAGGCGCACGTCTGACTACCGATATCACTTTGCCATCACGTTATCTGGTCTTTATGCCTGGCGCTTCACACGTTGGCGTTTCCCAGCGTATTGAAAGCGAAGCAGAACGTGAACGACTGAAGGCTGTCGTCTCATCCTATTGTGACGAGCTGGGTGGCTACATCATTCGCACGGCGGCAGAAGGTGTGGGTGAGGTTGAGCTGGCCTCGGATGCCGCTTTCCTCAAGCGCCTGTGGACTAAAGTCATTGAACGTAAAAAGCGCAACAAGACGCGCTGCCGTCTCTACGGAGAAGTGGCCCTGTCGCAGCGTATTCTGCGCGACTTCGCCGGCGCGGCGCTGGATCGCATTCGTATCGATTCCCGGCTGAGCTGGGAGCATCTCGTTGAGTTCACTGGCGAATATATTCCTGAGATGACCGAAAAGCTGGAGCTGTATACCGGGAAACAGCCGATTTTCGACCTGTTTGATGTTGAAAACGAAATCCAGCGCTCGCTTGATCGTAAGGTCGAGCTGAAGTCCGGCGGCTATCTGATTATCGATCAAACCGAGGCGATGACCACTATCGATATCAATACCGGCGCGTTTGTCGGCCATCGCAACCTTGATGAAACCATCTTCAACACTAATATTGAAGCGACGCAGGCTATCGCCCGACAGCTGCGTTTACGTAACCTGGGCGGCATCATTATCATCGATTTTATCGATATGAGTAATGAAGACCATCGTCGTCGCGTGCTGCATTCGCTGGAACAGGCGCTGAGTAAAGATCGGGTAAAAACCGGCATTAATGGTTTCTCGCAGCTTGGGCTGGTGGAAATGACCCGTAAGCGCACGCGGGAAAGTATTGAACATGTGCTTTGTCAGGACTGCCCGGTTTGCAAAGGACGCGGCACGCTGAAAACGGTCGAAACCGTCTGCTATGAGATTATGCGTGAGATCGTGCGTGTGCATCATGCTTATGATTCAGATCGCTTCCTGGTCTATGTTTCGCCTGCTGTCGGCGAGGCATTAAAAACAGAAGAATCACACGCGCTGGCAGAGGTGGAAATTTTTGTCGGTAAACAGGTGAAAGTACAAATTGAGCCGCTCTATACTCAGGAGCAGTTCGACGTCGTTATGATGTAATAAAAGCGGGCGGGCGTGATTGCGTCCGCTGAACATTTCTGTACGTTTAGGTACACTACAGGTTCTGCACCTTGTCCGATCCCGCTGGCGGGTTGAGAAGTTTGCGTGCTTATTGTCCGTTCTCGCGGAAGACAAGGAGAGGTGTGTGAGGCAATTGCCGAGGATTCTGCTACTAACCGGCGCAATAATCGTGGTCGTTATTGCGCTACTGGTCAGCGGCCTGCGTCTGGTAATGCCGCATATGAACAGCTGGCGCGAACCGATTTTACAGCGCCTCTCTTCCGCCATTGATATGCCGGTAAATGCCCGCGAGCTGAACGGCCGCTGGGAAAATTTTGGCCCGGTGCTGGAGGTTAAATCCATCCAGGTTGGGCTGAAAGATGGCGGTAGCCTGAAGGTGGATCGCCTGACGCTGGCGCTCGACGTGTGGCAGTCTTTACTGCATCTGCGCTGGCAGTTCCGTAATCTCACTTTCTGGCAGCTGAATCTTCTTACCAATACGCCTTTAACAAGCGGCAGCGACAACAAAGTTCAGCTGAAACCAGGACAGTTCAGCGATCTGTTCCTGCGACAGTTTGATCATTTCGATCTTCGTCAGAGCCAAATCAGTTTCCTCACGCCTTCCGGGCAACGTGCCACGCTTGATGTTCCGCAGCTCACCTGGCTAAATGAAAAAACGCGTCACCGTGCCGAAGGGCTGGTCAGTCTTTCCAGCTTTACGGGGCAACACGGCGTGGTGCAGGTGCGCCTCGATTTAAGCGACACCAATGGCTACCTTGATACCGGTCGAGCCTGGATACAGGCAGACGACGTCGATGTTAAGCCCTGGCTGGGACAATGGATGCGCGATAACACCACGCTTAAGAGCGCGCGCTTCAGTCTTGCTGCCTGGATGAGTTTGAAAGAAGGTGAAGTCTATGATGGCGATATCCTGCTAAAACAGGGCGGCGCAAACTGGCAGGGCGACAGGCGGCCCCATCATCTGGGCGTCAATAACCTCTCGGCGCATATTGCACGACACGACAGCGGCTGGCGTATTGAAGTGCCGCAGACCAATTTTAACACCGACGGCCAGCAATGGCCGAAAGGGCGCTTTTCACTGCTGTGGCTCCCGGAGAAAGATCGGCTTCCTGGGCCCGATCGCGCTGAGGAAATTCGCGTTCGCGCAACCCGGCTGGATCTGGGGCGTCTGGACGCTTTCATTCCGCTGTTCTCCAAACTTACGCCAACCCTGCTGGAAAACTGGCGTGCATTACAGCCGCAGGGGCAGCTTAAGATGCTGGCTGCTGACATTCCCGTTAAGCAGCCCGAGCAAAGCCGTTTTCAGGCCAGCTGGCAGGATCTGAGCTGGCAGCATTGGGAAACGCTTCCCGGTATGGAACACTTCAGCGGTTCGGCTTCCGGTTCTGTGGCTAACGGGCAAATCACGCTTGGCGTAAATCAGGCTACGCTGCCTTACGGCACGACGTTCCGCGCGCCGCTCGAAATCGAGCGGGCCAGTGGTTCAATCGACTGGCAATATGACCAGAACCATTTGCAGCTGGCTGGTCATCAGCTGGACGTGAAAGCCCGTTCTCTGTGGGCGAAAGGCGATTTCAGCTATTCACAGGCCAAAGGCGAAGCGCCAAACTTAAGTATCCTTGCCGGTATCAACGTTACTGACGCAGGCGATGCCTGGCGCTACTTCCCGGAACCATTGATGGGGAAATCGCTGGTGAACTACCTGAGCGGGGCGATCAAAGGTGGCCAGGTTCACAATGCCTCACTGATTTTCGCGGGTAATCCCCATCTTTTCCCGTTCAAACACAATGACGGTATGTTTGAAGTTTGGGTGCCGCTGAAGCAGGCAACTTACCAATTCCAGCCCGGCTGGCCGGATTTGCAAAACCTCGACATCAATCTCGATTTCGTCAATGACGGCCTGTTTATGAAAGCTGATCAGACCTTACTGGGCAAGGTTGAAGGCAAAAATATCTCGGCTGTGATCCCGGATTATCTGAAAGAAAAGTTGATAATCGATGCGGATATCCACGGTGCAGGTACGGAGGTTGGCCGCTACTTTAACCAGACGCCACTGAAATCGACGCTGGGTAGCGCACTTGAACAGCTTCAGGTTGGTGGCGATGTAAGCGGTCGCTTACATCTTGATATTCCCCTGGACGGCAAGCTGGTCACGGCCAGCGGCGACGTCAATCTGAACAACAATTCGCTCTTTATTAAGCCGCTTAGCAGCACTATCAAACAGCTTTCGGGCCAATTCACTTATAACAATGGCAATTTGCAAAGTGGGCCACTGACCGGAAGCTGGTTCGGCCAGCCGATTGATGTCAGCTTTACGACTGAGGAAGGCAAAAAGGATTACCAGATTGGCGTTGACCTGAAAGGCAACTGGCAGCCCGGCAAAATGGATGTCGTGCCCGCGGCATTGCGTAATAAGCTTGAGGGCAGCGCCAGCTGGCAAAGTGATGTACAGATTAATCTGCCGCACAGCGGCGACGCAGATTATCGAATTACGCTGAACGGTGATTTGAAGAGTGTAAGCAGTCGCTTACCTTCGCCGCTAGATAAACATGCGGGTCAGGCCATGCCGGTTACGGTAAAAGCTCAGGGTAATCTTTCTGCATTCAGGCTGAGCGGCGTTGTTGGGGACGATCATCGCTTTAACAGTAACTGGTTACTGGGCAAGCAGCTTCGCGTTGACCGAGGCATTTGGGAAAACCATGCTCAGACGACGCCCGCGCTGCCAGAAAACGAAGGAATGGTACTGAACCTGCCGCCGCTGGATGGCGAAGCCTGGCTGGGACTGTTCTCAGCCGGTTCAGCCGGTTCAGGGAGCAGCCAGAGCGCCACTGGTCGGGCTTATATTCCTGGCGATATTACCCTGCGGACGCCAGCGCTAACGCTGGCAGGCCAGCAATGGCATGATGTCGATGCAACGCTAAGCCAGACGGTCTCTGGCGATACCCAAATTGAGGCTAAAGGCCGTGAGCTAAATGGCAAACTGATGATGACCCAGCATATGCCGTGGAACGCCCATCTTAGCTACCTCTATTACAATCCTCAGTGGCCTTCGCAGGATGGCAACTCACCGTTGCCGGGTGATGCGACCACAATTAATTTCAGCAGCTGGCCTGAGTTAAATATTGCCTGTGATGAATGCTGGCTGCGCGGGCAAAAATTTGGCCGCATGCAGGCCAGTTTACGGCACAGCAGCGATACCCTGACGCTACAGAACGGATTAATTGATACCGGCAGCTCGCGCCTGAAGGTTGAAGGCGAGTGGGTTAACCGTCCTGGCGCGCAGCGTACCGCGCTGAAAGGGACGCTGAGCGGTAAAAGCATCAATGATGCGACCAACTGGTTTGGCGTCAACTCGCCGCTGCGAGACGCACCTTTCGATATCCATTACGATTTGCACTGGCAGTCGGCACCCTGGCAGCCATCCGCAGCAACGCTGAGCGGCCTTCTCAAGTCGCATCTGGGCGCGGGACAAATTGCCGATGTGAATACGGGACGCGCCGGGCAGCTGCTCCGCCTGGTCAGTTTTGACGCGCTGCTGCGCAAACTGCGCCTCGACTTTACCGACACCTTCAGTCAGGGGTTCTACTTCGACTCTATTAACGGCACGGCGTGGATTGATAAAGGCGTTATGCATACCGATAACCTGCTGGTTGATGGTCTGGAAGCGGATATCGCTATGAAAGGCAAAATCAATCTGGTGCAGCGGCAGATCGATATGGAAGCGGTCGTTGCGCCAGAAATCTCCGCCACCGTGGGCGTTGCGGCCGCCTTTGCGGTCAATCCCGTCATCGGCGCTGCCGTTTTTGCTGCCAGTAAGGCGCTGGCTCCGTTATGGAATAAAATTTCGGTGCTGCGCTATCACATTTCCGGGCCGCTCGACAAACCGCAAATTGATGAAGTTCTGCGGAAACCGCGGGAAAAGAGCGCGAAGTGAATTTGACGTGACCGGGGAATTGCCTCAGGCTATAGAGATGCAACGCCAGCGGTGACTGGCTCCTCCAACAGAGCGAGAATTCATGAGTCTGAATCTGGTCAGTGAACAGTTACTAACTGCTAATAATATCAATCAACAAGATCTCTTTTCCCTTCTTGGGCAGCTCTCTGAGCGCAAGCTGGACTACGCAGACCTTTACTTCCAGTCCAGCTACCACGAATCCTGGGTGCTGGAAGATCGCATCATTAAAGACGGCTCCTGGAACATCGATCAGGGCGTGGGCGTGCGTGCGGTCAGCGGCGAAAAAACCGGTTTTGCTTATGCAGACCAGATTACGCTGAATGCACTGACGCAGAGCGCAACGGCAGCCCGCAGCATTGTGCGTGAGCAGGGCAACGGCAAATCGCATACGCTGGGTGCCGTTATGCACCGCCAGCTTTATCCGACGGTTGATCCACTGCAAAGCCTGAGCCGCGAAGATAAAATCGCGCTGCTGCATCGCGTGGATACGGCTGCACGCGCGGCCGATAAGCGCGTGCAGGAAGTCAGCGCCAGCCTGAGCGGCGTTTATGAAATGGTGCTGGTCGCCGCCACTGATGGCACGCTGGCTACCGATGTGCGTCCGCTGGTTCGCCTCTCCGTCAGCGTTCAGGTAGAAGAGAACGGCAAGCGCGAGCGCGGTTCAAGCGGCGGCGGCGGTCGTTTCGGCTATGAATTCTTCCTCGCGGACGAGTCTGGTGAAATCCGTGCCGAAGCCTGGGCTCGCGAGGCGGTGCGCATGGCGCTGGTTAATCTTAGCGCCGTTGCAGCCCCGGCAGGCACCATCCCGGTTGTCCTCGGCGCGGGCTGGCCTGGCGTTCTGCTGCATGAAGCAGTAGGACATGGCCTCGAAGGTGACTTCAACCGCCGTGGCACCTCCGTCTTCAGCGGGCAAATGGGCCAGCTGGTGGCTTCTGAGCTGTGTACAGTGGTTGATGATGGCACCATTGAAGGACTGCGCGGATCGTTAGCGGTAGATGACGAAGGTGTCCCGGGTCAGTACAACGTACTGATTGAGAACGGTATCCTGAAAGGATACATGCAGGATAAACTCAATGCGCGCCTGATGGGCGTTAAGCCTACCGGCAACGGTCGTCGTGAATCCTATGCGCATCTGCCGATGCCGCGTATGACCAACACCTACATGCTGGCAGGAAAATCCACCCCGGAAGATATCATCGCCAGCGTAGAATATGGCCTCTATGCGCCGAACTTTGGCGGCGGCCAGGTAGATATCACCTCCGGCAAGTTTGTCTTCTCAACTTCAGAAGCCTATCTGATTGAGAACGGCAAGGTGACCAAACCGGTGAAAGGCGCAACGCTGATCGGTTCCGGCATTGAAGCGATGCAGCAGATTTCCATGGTCGGTAACGACCTGGCGCTGGATAAAGGCGTGGGCGTCTGCGGTAAAGAAGGGCAGAGCCTGCCGGTTGGTGTCGGTCAGCCAACGCTGAAGCTGGACAAGCTGACGGTGGGAGGTACGGCCTGATAATCAGCCTACCCTAAGCTGTTCATGGTCAGGGAATGTGCTAAAAAGCATTCCCTGACGCACCGCCGCTATGCTAAATCCCTCACTCCTGCCGGTACTCCTGATACACATCCGCCACCTTATCGAAATAGTCTGACAGATAGTTGATGCAGACCTGAACCTTGAGCGGCAGCTTATCTTTCTGCGTATAAACCGCGTAAACCGGACGCGGATCGGACTGATAATGTGCAAACAGAATTTCGATCTTGCCCGCGTTAATCTCTTCTATTACCCACATCAGCGGCACGTAGGCAATCCCCGTTCCGGCCACCAGCCAGCGGATCAGCGTTTGTGAATCGTTGGTAGCGAAGCGGCCCTGAGGTGAAAGCCGAATGGCGAGGCCTTCTGGCGAAGTCAGTTCGAAGTCGTTATCCGGCCTGACGCTATATTCCAGCCAGGAAAAATTACTGATGTCCGAGGGTTTGTCCGGCGTTCCGTGCTGCGCCAGATAGCTTTTTGCCGCACAGACCACCATCGGCATGGAACCCAGGCGGCGTGAAAACAGGCTGGAATCGCGCAGGGCGCCTACCCGGATCACCAGGTCCAGTCCGTCGGCAATCAAATCCGGCGCAGGGATACCGGTGACCAGGTTTACCGTCAGGCCAGGATGCTCTTTGAGCATTTCTGACGTCATGTTTGCCAGCACATTCTGCGCCATAGTGGATGAGCTGCCGATACGCAGCGTGCCGATGGGCGTGTTATTAAACGCGTAAAGCTGTTCATGTACCTGCTGCGCTTCAGACATCATCCGACGGCAGCCCTGAAAGTAGATTTTACCGGCTTCGGTCAGCCCGAGGCTGCGTGTGCTGCGGTTCAGCAGTTTTACCTGCAACTCATCCTCCAGCCGGGCAACAATCTGACTCACGGCGGAGACGCTCATTTGCAGCTGATTGGCCGCTGCGGTAAACGAACCCAACTCGACAACCCGTGCGAAGACGGACATACCTTTCATTCTTTCCATTATTAACTCTGGCTTAAAAGTGATTTAGATCACATTTGGTAGAAAACAGATAGTCAGCCGCGTTACTATAGCATTGCCGGGTTACCATTCCGTAACTCAACTCGCCATTATGCTGGCTCCTGAATACGCTATTATTCATAGAGCGCCGGTGATGATAATCAATCTGACATTATCAACCTGTAAAGCAGAAGCCGCCCTGCAAGGGAGGTGGTTTGTTGCGTTTGACGAGCGGAGCGCCTGGTAAACTGACAAGGATAAGAGATGAGTGTGCTTCCGGTTATTGTGATCTTTGGGCTTTCCTTCCCGCCCATATTCTTTGAAATCATTGTGTCATTGATGCTGTTCTGGCTGGTGCGACGTCTGATCACGCCTACCGGAATCTATGACCTGGTCTGGCATCCTGCATTGTTTAATACAGCTCTCTACTGCTGCCTGTTCTACCTGGTTTCCCGATTGTTTGTCTGAGGTCATAGTGAAAGCGTTAACAAGAAAAATTTCCCGGTTCGCCATTACCATCATTCTGGTCATTATTGCGGTTCTTCTTATCTTCCGTGCCTGGGTGTTCTACACCGAATCCCCCTGGACGCGAGACGCTAAATTTAATGCTGACGTAGTGGCCATTGCGCCAGACGTAAGCGGCCTGATTACCGATGTTCGCGTACGTGACAACCAGCTGGTGAAGAAAGGCCAGGTCCTGTTTGTGGTCGATCAGCCGCGTTATCAGCAGGCGTTGAACCAGGCCGAAGCGGACGTGGCTTATTATCAGGCGCTGGTCAGTGAAAAGCGTCGTGAAGCCACACGCCGTAACCAACTGGGCGTTTCAGCGATGTCCCGTGAGGCTATCGAGCAGGCAAATAATGATTATCAAACCACCGAGCATCAGCTGGCGAAAGCTGTCGCCACGCGTGACACGGCCAAACTGGATCTTGAAAGGACCGTGGTGAAAGCGCCGTCAGACGGCTGGGTGACTAACCTTAACGTTTACGGCGGCGAGTTTATTACCCGCGGATCGACAGCCGTCGCGCTGGTTCAGCAGCATACCTTCTACGTGCTGGCCTATATGGAAGAAACCAAGCTGGACGGCGTGCGTCCGGGCTACCGTGTTGAAATTACCCCGCTGGGCAGCAACCGCGTGCTGCATGGTACCGTCGACAGTATCGCTGCGGGTGTCACCAACAGCAGCAGCACCGTTGACAGCAAAGGTATGGCGACCATCGACTCCAACCTTGAATGGGTGCGTTTGGCACAGCGTGTGCCGGTGCGTATTCATCTGGATCAGCAGCCGGGCAATCTGTATCCATCCGGCACCACGGCGACGGTAATCATCACCGGCGAGAAAGATCGCCAGTCGGGCGAGATGTCACCGATGATGAAGCTGATACATCGTCTGCGCGAGTTCGGCTAAGCCTATGTTGTGGTATCGTCTGCGATTTCCGATCAAGCTCACTTTTGCCATTCTGCTGGCGCTGCTGATCGGTTTTCACTTCAATCTGGAAACGCCTCGCTGGGCGGTAATGACCGCCTGTATCGTCGCAGGCGGTACGGCTTTCGCAGCGGGTGGCGATCCTTTTTCTGGCGCGCTGCGTCATCGCGGCCTGCTGCGTATTGTCGGCACTTTTCTTGGCTGTATTGCCGCGCTGACGATTATGATCGCCACCATTCGCGCGCCCGTCGTGATGCTGCTGCTTTGCTGTCTGTGGGCCGGTTTTTGCGTCTGGCTCTCCTCGCTTATCAAAGTCGAAAACTCCTATGCATTGGGACTTGCAGGCTATACCGCGCTGATTATCGTGGTCAGCGTGGATGCCAACGGTTCTTTGCTGCTGGCACCGCAGTTTGCCGTAGAACGCTGTAGCGAAATTATCATCGGCATCGTTTGCGCCATTCTGGCCGACATGCTGTTTTCACCTCGCTCAATCAAGCAGGATATCGATCGCGCTATCGATGGCCTGCTGGTGGATCACTATAAGCTGATGCAGCTTTGCGTGGCGCATGCCGACAAAGAAGAGGTGGATAAAGCCTGGACCGGTCTGGTACGTCGCACTGCCGCACTGAACGGCATGCGCACCCATCTGATGATGGAATCCGCACGCTGGCAGAACGTTAACCGGCGTTTACAGGCGCTGAACACGCTTTCTCTGACGCTGATTACCCAGGCTTGCGAAACGTTTCTCATCCAGAACACCCGCCAGGAATATGTCCCGCCGCAGTTTCATCTCTTCTTCGAAAAACCGGTCGACAATATTGGTGATATCCACAAGCGGATGAAGATCATGCGGCGGGTCATTACCGCCAGCGGCAGTAAAAATACGCCGGTGACGATCCGTAATTGGGTGGGGGCCGCGTCACGCTATCTGCTGCTGATGAAAGGGATCCACACCAACAGCAGGATCAGCGGGATGGAAGAGGGCGTGCTGGCGGGTGAGCCGGTGGTAAAAATGCGCTCGGCAGAAACGCGTCACGCCTTGATCAACGGGATCCGGACGTTTGTGGCTACCTCCATCGGTTCACTGTTCTGGCTCTGGAGCGGCTGGACTTCAGGCAGTGGCGCAATGGTCATGCTGGCGGTGATTACCGCGCTGGCAATGCGCATGCCGAATCCGTTAATGATGGCGAAAGATTTTCTGTACGGCATGGTGGTCGCTATTCCGCTGGGATCGCTCTATTACATGGTGCTGATGCCCGCGACGCAACAAAGTATGCTGTTGCTCTGTATCATACTGGGCGTGATGGCGTTTATCGGTGGCTTACTGATTCAACGTCGGCAGATTGGCACGCTGGGCGCGCTGGTGGGAACCATCAACATCCTGACGCTGGATAACCCGATGACCTTTAACGTCAGCGCATTTCTGGATAACGCGTTAGGGCAGGCCATTGGTTGTTTTCTGGCCTTGTTGGTCATCCTGTTAATCCGTGACACGTCGAAAGCACGTATCGGTCGCACGTTGCTTAATCGCTTTATGTATTCTGCGGTGGCGGCGATGACTACCAATCAGGCAAGGCGGCGTGAAAATCATTTGCCCGCGCTTTATCAGCAACTGTTTATGCTGTTGAATATCTTTCCTGGCGATGTGGATAAATTCCGCGTGGCGCTGACGCTGATTGTGGGGCATCAACGTTTACGTGATGCTGAGATCCCGGTTAACAGCGATCTTTCTGCATTCCATAAGCAGCTTCGTCACACTGCCGACCATGTGATTGCGGCAAGAAGCGATGCAAAACGCCGCCACTATTTTGAGCGCTTGCTGACCGAACTGGATATCTATCAGGACAAGCTGCAACGCTACGAAGCGCCACTCGGCGTCACCGAACCGGTACAGCGCCTCGCCCACGTGCTGAAAAAATACCAAAACACGCTGATTCAAATCTGAGTGCCGGGAGTTCAGCCAGTCGTCACAGATTTTTGGCACACTCAAAGCGCGAGGAACAGGGGCCCGGAACAAAGCGGCCTGGGCCATGGACGGCCCAGGCCGAGCTGGCAGGGACGCCGCTTTCTGCGTCTTTGTGGCAGGCTCCTGTTCCTCACGCCAGCACTGTGTCAATAAGCTCACGGCCATCACCAGAGTATCTGCCGCTTTCCTGCGTTTCTCCCGGTCCGTCATCCTGTCGCCATCTATACTTACCCCATCAGGATGGCAAACCGACAGGAGAAAACGATGAACTTATCCTTCCTTCAGGACAACGACTTATTTCAAACCGGCTACTTTATTAACGGCAATTGGCAGCGCTGCGCCTCTACGTTTGACGTATTAAATCCCGCCACTGGCGAGACGATTGCTCAGGTTGCCCGTGCAGGCAAACAGGAAACCGAGCAGGCTATTGCGGCGGCTTCAGCCGCGTTTCCCGCCTGGCGAGCGAAAACGGCGAAAGAGCGTAGTGAGATCCTTTATCGCTGGTATCAGCTGATGATTGAGAACAAAGCCTGGCTGGGCAAGCTAATGACCGCTGAACAGGGAAAACCGGTTAAAGAAGCCGAAGGCGAAGTCGAATATGCCGCCAGCTTTATCCAGTGGTTTGCCGAGCAGGCTAAGCGTGCCAACGGTGAAATCATCCCGCCCGCCAAAGCAGGATCGCGCATTCTGGCAACGCGTGAGCCAATTGGCGTCGTTGCCGCTATTACGCCATGGAATTTCCCGATGGCGATGCTGACTCGTAAGCTTGGACCTGCGCTCGCTGCGGGTTGTACCGGCATTATCAAACCTGCCAATAACACCCCGCTTTCCGCTTTCGCTCTGTTAGCCCTGGCGAAAAAGGCAGGGGTGCCGGATGGCGTTCTTAACGCCGTTGCGGGCGATACCAGCGCGATCAGCGATGCGATCATGGCCAGTAAAGCCGTCAGGAAAATTTCCTTCACCGGCTCCACGCAGGTGGGAAAATTGCTGATGCGCAATGCCGCAGAAACGATGAAAAAAGTATCGATGGAGCTTGGCGGCAACGCGCCTTATATCGTTTTTGACGATGCAGATATTGATGCTGCCGTAAAAGGCGCTATCGCTAATAAATTCCGTAATGCGGGTCAGGTCTGCGTTAGCGTGAACCGTTTTTATATCCACGACAGCATTTACGAACGCTTTGTCAGCCAGCTGGCGGAAGAGGTGAGTAAGCTGAAGGTAGGCAACGGCATGGATGACGGTGTCGTGGTTGGGCCGCTGATTGAAGCTTCTGCGGTGGAAAAAGTGGAAGAGCACGTGAAAGATGCGCTGGCTCTTGGTGGCAGGATTGTTACTGGCGGTGCACGCCACGCACTTGGCGGCAACTTCTGGCAACCGACAGTGATCGCCGATGCCAGTGAGAAGATGAAACTGGCAAAAGAAGAAACTTTTGGCCCGGTTGCCGCCTGCTTCCGCTTTGAAGAGGAAGAGGACGTTATCCGACGGGCTAACGATACCGAATTTGGCCTGGCCGCTTACTTTTATACGCAAAACCTGCAACGCGTTTTCCGTGTATCAGCTGCGCTGGAAAGCGGTATGGTTGGCGTCAATGAATGCGCTGTTTCAACCGAGTTAGCACCGTTTGGCGGCGTCAAGGAATCGGGATTAGGTCGTGAAGGATCGGTACTGGGTCTTGAGGAATATTTAGAAGTGAAAGCCCTGCATATCGGGGGACTGTAACTCACCGGGCGGCCATTGTGTCGTCCACCGTTTGCCCTGTGGAGCGGCCCTATGAGAACAGAGATTTTCGATTTTAATGAAATTGTTGATCAGTCACATTTCTTTCGCCAGTTCAGCGAGCGTTTTGCGCTGGCGGATCGGCTAATAACGGATTTGGATACTTTATGGGATGTGGTGAATGCGTTGCCGCTACCGTTAGAGATCGCGTTTATTCATTTGGGCACGGGGCAAAGACGCCGCTATGGCGCGCTCATTTTGTTATTTGATGAAGCTGAAGAGGAGCTGGAGGGGCAGCTCCGCTTCAACATTCGGTAATGCAGCGGTAAAAAGGGCCCCGGCGAGCGGGGCCAAAGGGTTCGTCAGTGACCGTTTTCGACACGGTCGACGAGGAATTACTTATAAAGCTCTGCGGTAACATGCCAGTTGTTGTCACGACGGGCTTCGACAACCCGATAAGCGCTGGCACCTTGCTCATCTGCTTTTTGCGACAGTTGCTGACGGATATCCATCGGCGCACCGGTCACACCGCTCAGGCTTACCGTTCCCACAGATTGCAGATTCTCTGACTGCTGTGCATCAACTAATTTTGCCGCAGAAGCGCCAAAAGCGATCACAGACAGCAGGCTTAATGCAGCGACAGTTGTTTTGATTTTCATGATGTTATCCTCATTATGCTCAACAACCCGCGGGTTCTACCTGATCAGGTCGTCAATCTTACGTGCAGGCCTTCGCCCGCTCGTCACCGGATTTATTTATACAGTTCTGCAGTCGCGTGGTAGTTGCCGTTAGTGTAGGCCTCAATCACCCGATAGGATGTTGCACCCTGCGCATCGGCTTTTTCAGACAGCTGCTGGCGAATCGTGGTCGGTGCAGCATCGATACCGCTGACGCTGATGGTACCCATGGATTGCAGATTTTGACTGGCAACCTGCTGATCGGTTACCAGGTTAGCGGCGCTGGCGCCGAAGGAAACAGCGGCGGCCAGGCTCAGTACAGCAAGAGATAATGTTTTCATGATAAAACGCTCCAATAGGGGTGGGCGATAACCGAAAGGGCTAAAAAGCATTTATTATTCTTGGGGTTATCGTCTGACAGTCTTACAAAGGTAAAAGGTCGGTTATTTGTACAGTTCTGCGGTCGCATGGTAGTTGCCGTTGTTATAAGCCTCTACGACACGATAGGCCGTTGCGCCCTGAGCTTCCGCTTTCTGGTTCAGTTTGGCGTTGATATCCATCGGTGAACCACTCACGCCGCTCACGCTGATAGTGCCGATGTTTTGCATATTCTGCGCCCGATCGGCGTTGATAGAATCTGCTGCAAAGGCGCCAAATGACAGTGTTGAAAGCAGGCTTACTGCCGCGATGGTAGTTTTAATGTTCATGATATTTTTCCTCGTCGTTTTTTTTATCTAATTTTTGTGTGACTCACATCACGAAAATAAGTATAGATCTAATAACGTAAAAAATTAATAGCATGCTAATAATTTTTTGTTGGGAAACTTAAGCAATAAGCCACCTTTTAATAACCTTAAGTTATAAAAAATGCTTATATCTTGCTCATCTTCTGTTAAATATGTGGAATAACATGCAGATATGTGAATTTAACCATTTGTGCGCTAATTTATGGTTGATCACACTATGAGACGGGAGTGTCTGGTTTGAAACGCCGCTTTTAGGCCGTAAGACTAGTGTATCATGCTGTCCTGGCATCGACAGGGCAATAATAATGTAAAGCTGGCATGCGCCAGCTCTAAGACAGGGTTATGTTTGCAGGGATTTCGTCAGGACGAGCCGTGGCAGGCAGAGGCTGGCTTATAACTCTTGTTCAAACAGCATCAGCACCGAATCACGCAGCTGGCGAATAGTTACGTGACGTGCTGGAGTAATAAAAATAGTGTCATCACCGGCAATGGTCCCGAGAATGCCTTCCGGTTTACCCAGTGAATCCAGCATTCTGGCGATAAGCTGCGCCGCGCCTGGGCTGGTATGAATCACAATCATTGCATCATTGTGATCGATATCTAAAACCAGATTCTTTAGCGGACTGGAGGTGGTCGGCACGCCAAGTTCGGCAGGCAGGCAATAGACCATCTCCATTTTGGCGTTACGGGTACGAACAGCGCCAAACTTGGTCAGCATGCGGGAAATCTTGGATTGATTGATATTGTCAAAGCCCTGTTCTTGCAGTGCAGCGACGATTTCGCCCTGAGAACTGAATTTTTCTTCTTTTAATAAGGCCTTAAACGCCTTAATCAGATCTTCTTGTTTTGATGGATTACGCATAAGGTTTTCGCTAAAAGTCAGGAAACTGGGAAGGCCCGTGATGGGTTATTACATTATTATGCAATTAAGTGAATTTTTATGCAAACAGGAACTTGCTGTTTAAAGCGTGTATTCCCCCGGGCGGCGGCAGTCTAACAAAATTCATCTGCGAAAAAAAATTTTCCGGCGTCTTGATTTGACGCACAAAAAGTGAACGAATTGTTATTAAGTTGATGTAGTTGTGCTAAGTATTAAAGGGGTAATCTGGAATCGGAACGCATCGCCTGTCGGTTAACCATCGCTTCCAGTTATTTATTGATGTTACGCGGTCAAATTTTTCTGCTTCATCGTATACTCTGCGCCTTAGCGCAATTCCGGTGAGTATTATCGCTCAGACCTTCAGGTCATTTTGTGTGTAACCAGATGGATTTCCGGCAATTTATCTGCAAAATAATTAGGAGTTTAGGATGAAAGTTTCAGTTCTCGGCGCAGCTGGCGGTATTGGCCAGGCCCTCGCTCTTCTGCTTAAGACCCAGCTTCCCGCAGGTTCAGAACTCTCTCTGTATGATATTGCTCCTGTTACGCCTGGTGTGGCCGTCGATTTAAGCCACATCCCTACAGCGGTAAAAATTAAAGGCTTTAGTGGTGAAGATGCCACGCCAGCTTTGCAAGGTGCCGACGTCGTGCTGATTTCAGCTGGCGTGGCGCGTAAACCTGGTATGGATCGCTCCGATCTGTTTAACGTCAACGCGGGTATCGTCCGCAACCTGATTGAACAGGTGGCCAGTACATGTCCAAAAGCGCTGATCGGCATTATTACTAACCCGGTAAATACCACGGTAGCCATTGCTGCTGACGTGCTCAAAAAAGCCGGCGTTTATGATAAAAACAAGCTGTTTGGCGTTACCACGCTGGATATTATCCGCTCCAACACCTTTGTTGCGGAACTGAAAGGTAAAAATCCGGCAGAAATTAATGTCCCGGTGATCGGTGGCCATTCCGGCGTGACCATTCTGCCCCTGCTTTCCCAGATCCCTGGCGTGAGTTTTACAGAGCAGGAAGTCGCCGATCTGACCAAGCGTATTCAGAATGCGGGTACGGAAGTGGTAGAGGCAAAAGCCGGTGGCGGATCGGCAACGCTGTCGATGGGCCAGGCGGCGGCCAAATTCGGTCTGTCACTGGTACGGGCGCTGAACGGTGAAAGCAACGTGGTTGAATGTACCTATGTGGAAGGTGACGGCGCGTATGCACGCTTCTTTGCGCAACCGGTGGTGCTGGGTAAAAACGGCGTTGTAGAACGTAAAGCGATCGGCACACTGAGCGCTTTTGAACAGCAGGCGCTGGACAGCATGCTGGATACGCTGAAAAAAGATATTACTCAGGGCGAAGAGTTCGTTAAGTAATCGTGATGGGGCCAGCTGGCCCCATCCTTAATTCCCCGGATATTCCAAAACCGTCACGGGCAGCGTCATTTTGCGATCGCTGCGGATGATCTCGACTTCAATCACCGTACCTGGCCGAATTTCCGCTACCTGATCCATGGTTTCCAGCGCAGAGACCGCCGGTTTATGGTTCACGCTGGTGATCACATCATTGACCTGTAGGCCAGCCTTCGCGGCAGGTCCACCCTGCGCCACATTGGTTACGACAATCCCCTGAACGTGATCGATACCCGGATTCTGTCCATGAACCTGCGGGATTTCACGGCCGCTGATGCCAATAAAGCCACGAATGACCCGGCCGTCGCGAATCAGCTTATCCATAATTTTTGCCGCCAGCGCGGTAGGAATAGCAAAGCCGATGCCTTCAGGCGTTTCACCGTCGTTACTTTTATCAAAAGAAAGCGTGTTAATACCCATCAGTTCGCCCAGAGAATTAATCAGCGCGCCACCGGAGTTGCCTTTGTTGATTGAAGCATCGGTTTGCAGGAAGTTTTGATAACGGGAAGGACTTAACCCAACGCGGCCGGTTGCGCTGATAATTCCCTGCGTAACGGTTTGCCCAATATTGTAAGGATTACCAATCGCCATCACCAAATCGCCGATATGGGCGATCCGTCTGGTATTGATCGGGATAACAGGCAGGCCGGAGGCGGTAATTTTCAGCACGGCCAGGTCGGTCAGGCTATCGGAGCCGACCAGCATGGCTTCAAAAATGCGGCCATCCTGAAGCGCGACAATAATCTGATCGGCATCGTTGATAACGTGCTTGTTGGTCAGAATATAACCGCGACCGTCCATGATGACACCGGAACCGAGGGTGCGAATTTCCAGGTTATCGGCCGACGCGTTAGCGCTGCGATTGTACACATTCACCACCGCAGGCGCGGCACGGCGCACGGCCGGATTGTAGCTAACAGGTGCCTGGTCGGCACTGTCATCTTTGGCCATGATAAAATTGCTGCCGATGCGTAACGCAGGGACAGCAGCCAGCAGTAAGCCCGCCACAACAAGGCCAAGAAGCACTGAACGCAAGAGTTTAGGAAACATGGCTTTATACGCTGAATGAATAAACGTTGGGCAGGATAGCATGAGTTAAGCGGACACGCAGGTGTCCGCATCAGTTTTAGCGTAAAAGCAGGTAGATACTCTCATTATTGCGGATGATGTTCAGCGCCAGCAACGTCGGTTTTGCCGCCAGCAGTTTGCGCAGTTCAGCCAGGTTCTCCACGCGGCTACGGTTCAGCCCAACAATGACGTCGCCTTTTTGCAGGCCAAACTGTTCGGCCGGCGTTGATTTCTCCACGCTGTCCACGTTGACGCCTTTAGTGCCGTCTTTCGCTGCGCCATCGCTCAGGGTGGCACCTTGCAGAGCAGGCGTCAGCAATTCAGCGCTGGCGGTCGTCTGGCTGCTGGTATCCAGCTTGACGGCGAGCGTCTGTGGCTTGCCTTCACGCAGCAATCCAACCTTCACCTCTTTGCCTGGGGCAGTGGTGCCGATTTTGACTCTCAGCGCCGCAAAGCTATCAATCGGTTTACCATCCAGCATGGTAATGATGTCGCCCGCTTTAATACCGGCTTTCGCTGCGGCTGAGCCTGGTAAAACCTCGTTAACGAAGGCGCCGCGCTGAGCCTCAACGTTAAAAGCTTTCGCCATTTCAGAGGTCATTTCTGTCCCTCTGATCCCCAACTGGCCGCGCTTCACTTCGCCAAAGTCGATGAGCTGCTGCGCAAGATTCATTGCCATGTTCGCCGGGATGGCGAAGCCAATACCGATATTGCCGCCCGCTGAGGAAAGAATGGCGGTGTTGATGCCAATTAATTCCCCGTTCAGGTTCACCAGCGCGCCGCCGGAGTTACCGCGGTTAATCGCCGCATCGGTCTGGATAAAGTTTTCCAGACCTTCAAGATTCAAACCGCTACGGCCCAGCGCTGAGATAATCCCGGATGTCGCCGTCTGCCCAAGCCCGAACGGATTACCGATCGCAACGGCAAAATCGCCCACCTTCAGCTGGTCAGAGTCGGCAACGTTGACCTGGGTAAGGCCTTTCGCGCCGGGGATCTGAATAAGCGCAATATCGGTCTGTTCGTCGTGTCCAATCAGTTTGGCGTCAAATTCGCGGCCGTCGCTCAGCTGCACGCTAATTTTGTTCGCGCCGTTAACGACGTGATTATTCGTCAGTACATAGCCTTTTTCAGCGTTAATCACCACGCCGGAAGCCAAACCTTCAAACGGCTGCGGCTGTTCGTTGCCTTGATCCTGCTGACCAAAAAAGCGTTTCAGCGGCTCAGGGATTTCCTGCGCCTGCGTCTGGGTACCTTCAACATGCACGCTCACAACCGCAGGCAGGACTTTTTCCAGCATAGGGGCAAGGCTGGGGACGGCCTGTCCCTGAATTTGTGCCGGAAGCGTAGCTAACGCCTGCGGGGCAAGACTCATACCAATACTCAAGGCTAATGCACTTAACAGTAAGGATTTTTTCTTCATCGCAAACGTTCTCGCTACCAGGAAAGGAAAGGTTACTCAGTGGTTAGTACTGCTACGCAGTCATTTTAACAAATCGTCAGAATTCAGGCAGCAAAAAGGGCGCATAGCGCCCTTAAGTCTGATTATTTTTCGTGAGTCGCACGGTCGCTGCGAAGCAGGCCGGTCGCTGAATCAGGATAATCACGCGGCATCTGTACCGGTGACTGGTCGTTGTCAGCTTCAGATTCGGTCAGCTGATAAGCGAAAGGATTTTTTTCGCCCGGCAGATTAGGCAGCAGGTCATTAGAGCCTTTTGCCATATGTTGATAAAGCTGGCGATAGTCGCGCGCCATGTTATCCAGCAGCTCAGCGCTTTGCGCGAAGTGACTGGTCAGCTCTTCACGATAATCGGCCAGTTCAGCCTTTGTTTTTTCCAGTTCATACTGCTGGCTACGCTGTTCCCGCAGTTTTTTATTACCAAAACGCATGGCCAGAGCGCCGATAATTAACCCAACTACCAACCCAATAAGCGCGTATTCCCAGGTCATAATAACTCCCGTGTTGTCTTCTGTTGTTCCGTAGTAACGTCCGGCTGTTGCCGATTCATTACCCGTCACTATAACCGCTAATCTTACGGAAGTGGAATCCTGAGGCTGCATCGCTTAGTGTAGAACGAGCTTTTTTTCGACAATCAACAGCCTGACGCACCAAATATTTCAGGGAATGTGAATCTATGCAAACGAAGTCACCTGTGCAGCGCTATCAGCAGGCACTGGAAAATGGGTCGTTCCGGCCGGATGATATTCAACGTGAAGCAATAACCCGTCTGGACGGGATTTATCAGGCGCTAACCCGCGCCAGCCCGGAGGCGGAACCGCCTGCAAAAGGGCTGTTTGGCAAGCTGAATAAGCTGATGGGAAAGAGTAAAAACGCGTCGTTAACACCGGTTCGCGGGCTCTATATGTGGGGCGGCGTAGGGCGAGGAAAAACCTGGCTGATGGATATGTTTTTTCAGGCAATTCCTGGCGAGCGTAAGCAGCGATTGCACTTCCATCGTTTTATGCTGCGCGTGCATCAGGAACTCACGGGCCTGCAAGGACAAAGCGATCCGCTACAAATTGTCGCCGATCGTTTCAAAAGCGAAACTGACCTGTTGTGCTTTGATGAATTCTTTGTCTCTGATATTACCGATGCGATGCTGCTGGGTACCTTGATGGAAGCATTGTTTGCCCGTGGAATTACTCTGGTCGCCACTTCCAATATTCCACCGGACGAGCTTTATCGCAACGGCCTCCAGCGCGCACGCTTCCTGCCGGCCATTGAAATGATTAAACAGCACTGCGACATCATGAATGTTGATGCCGGAATTGACTATCGTTTGCGTACGTTGACCTCTGCCCACCTGTGGAAAGTGCCGCTAAACGACGAGACGACGCAGGAGATGGATCGTCTGTTTATTGCGCTTTCAGGTGAAAGCCGCACAGAAAAACCGGTTCTCGACATTAATCATCGTAAAATGCCGACGCTGGGCGTGGCGGATGGGGTAGTCGCCATGGATTTCCTGACGCTGTGCGGCGAAGGACGCAGCCAGCACGATTACATTGAACTGTCGCGCCGCTTCCACAGCGTGCTGCTGTTTAACGTGCCGGTGATGATTTATAAAACGGAAGATCAGGCCCGGCGTTTTCTGGCGCTGGTCGATGAGTTTTACGAGCGGCACGTTAAGCTGGTAGTCTCTGCGGAGGCCTCGCTGTTTGAGATCTACCAGGGCGCGCGACTGAAGTTTGAATATCAGCGCTGCGTCTCGCGTCTCCAGGAGATGCAAAGCGAGGAGTACCTGAAGCTGTCGCATCTGCCCTGAGACAAGAAAATTCAGGGCAGCAGGGCGCATTTAATTGTAAAAAGGGGTCGCGCTTTGCGGGCGACTTCTCTATAATCTTGCGACCCCACGTTACAGCAAAGGTTTTTTTCCCAAAACTCTTTGTGTTCCAGTAACTCTATCCGAAGGGGTGGGCTTGCTGGTCGAGATGGTCGTGTGAGCCTCAACCGTTTATTCAAGCGTTTGGGATTTCACCAACGTGTAACTTAATTTGGGTAAGCTTTTAGATGAAAACTTTTACAGCTAAGCCAGAGTCCGTCCAACGTGACTGGTATGTTGTTGACGCGACAGGCAAAACTTTAGGTCGTTTAGCGACCGAATTGGCCCGTCGTCTGCGCGGTAAGCACAAAGCGGAATACACTCCGCACGTTGATACCGGTGATTACATTATCGTTCTGAACGCTGAGAAAGTTGCCGTAACCGGTAACAAGCGTACTGATAAGATTTACTATCATCACACTGGCCACATCGGTGGTATCAAGCAAGCGACCTTCGAAGAGATGATTGCTCGCCGTCCTGAGCGTGTGATTGAAATCGCGGTTAAAGGCATGCTGCCAAAGGGCCCGCTGGGTCGTGCTATGTACCGTAAACTGAAAGTTTACGCGGGCAACGAGCACAACCATGCGGCACAGCAACCGCAAGTTCTTGACATTTAATCGGGATTACAGGCAATGGCTGAGAATCAAAACTACGGCACTGGTCGCCGCAAAAGCTCTACCGCTCGCGTATTTATCAAGCCGGGCAGTGGTAACATCGTAATCAACCAGCGTTCTCTGGAACAGTACTTCGGTCGCGAAACTGCCCGCATGGTAGTTCGCCAGCCGCTGGAACTGCTGGATCTGGTTGGTAAATTCGATCTGTACGTCACCGTTAAAGGTGGTGGTATTTCTGGTCAGGCTGGTGCGATCCGTCACGGTATCACCCGCGCTCTGATGGAATACGACGAGTCACTGCGTGGCGAACTGCGTAAAGCTGGCTTCGTTACTCGTGATGCGCGTCAGGTTGAACGTAAGAAAGTCGGTCTGCGTAAAGCACGTCGCCGTCCACAGTTCTCCAAACGTTAATTTACTCTGCTTCGGCAGCGTCAATTATCGAAAAACCCGGTGCTTGCACCGGGTTTTTTTCTTGCCTTTTTTCTTACCACAGCAACAAAACGCGACGGGCTTTCGCATTTTCCCGTCAAATCCTTATTCCTGCCCCCACAAGCTGTCTGAAATCTGATAAACTGTGTGTCACTTTGTGCCCATTAGCAGGGCGGTGATGCAGGTGTACCTGACCAGGTTTGCTTTGGCTTTGTCGCTGCTACTGGCTTTTTATTAAGCAGGTTGTTCGCCGCGTGGCGGGCTTGCGCAGTAATTTTCTGGATAAACTTGGAGGTTTACATGGCTGTCGCTGCCAACAAACGTTCGGTAATGACGCTGTTTTCTGGTCCGTCTGATATTTTTAGCCATCAGGTACGTATCGTGCTGGCGGAAAAAGGTGTCAGCGTAGAGATCGAGCAGGTAGAAATGGATAGCCTGCCCCAGGATCTGATTGACCTCAATCCGTACCGTACTGTCCCGACGCTGGTCGATCGCGAACTGACACTGTACGAATCTCGTATCATCATGGAATACCTTGATGAGCGCTTCCCGCATCCGCCATTAATGCCTGTTTACCCGGTTGCTCGCGGTGAAAGCCGTCTGATGATGCACCGTGTTGAGCAGGACTGGTACAGCCTGATGCGTAAAGTTGAGAACGGTACGGCGCAGGAAGCAGAAGCTGCACGCAAGCAACTGCGTGAAGAGCTGCTGGCAATCGCTCCGCTGTTTTCCCGTACGCCGTTCTTCATGAGCGAAGAGTTCAGCCTGGTAGATTGCTACCTGGCACCGCTGCTGTGGCGTCTGCCGCAGATGGGCATTGAACTGATTGGCGCAGGTTCTAAAGAGCTGAAAGGCTATATGACGCGCGTCTTTGAGCGTGATTCCTTCCTCGCTTCCCTGACGGAAGCGGAACGTGAAATGCGCCTGCATACGCGGGGCTGATTACCATGGAAATGTCGCAATTAACCGCTCGTCGTCCTTATCTGTTACGGGCATTTTATGACTGGCTGTTAGATAACCAATTGACGCCACACCTGGTGGTCGATATCAATCTGCCGGGTGTGATGGTGCCGCTTGAGTACGCACGCGATGGGCAGATCGTTCTGAATATCGCGCCACGTGCCGTCGGCAACCT
Organism: Pantoea sp. CCBC3-3-1; assembly: GCF_007981265.1. Classification (NCBI taxonomy): domain Bacteria; kingdom Pseudomonadati; phylum Pseudomonadota; class Gammaproteobacteria; order Enterobacterales; family Erwiniaceae; genus Pantoea; species Pantoea sp. CCBC3-3-1. The sequence goes on along the minus strand of NZ_CP034363.1, from coordinate 4,445,942 downwards.
GGAACTCGGTAACGATGAGGTGACGTTTAACGCCCGCTTTGGTGGTGTACCTCGTCAGGTTACCGTTCCGCTTGCAGCGGTAATGGCTATCTACGCGCGTGAAAACGGTGCGGGCACTATGTTTGAGCCTGAACCAGTCTATGAAGCTGCCGGGGAATACAATCCCGCAGACCAGGATGAATCACCCGAAACGGTGATGTCAGTGATTGATGGCGATCGCCCTGATGACAGCGAGCAGAGCGATGATGATAATCCTGACGACCCGCCGCCACGCGGTGGACGTCCGGCATTACGCGTCGTGAAATAGTGCTAAAAACCAGTCCAGCCAACGGGCTGGTTTTTTTTTGCCTGCGATAAATCTTCCGGCGCTAAAATTAGCGGGGAGGCTGTCCGGTAACGCTATTTAATCAGGAAATATCTTTATTATATATTGGCCGTTTTTGGTTACTTTAAGGTTTTTGAATAATTATAGCGTCCGAAATTGTCAGTAAAATTATCTGTATTGATTTTGATCAATCTTTAATAATAAACACGCGGTCGGTAACGTAAATTTGTTGAACTAATTATTAAAAATTACTAATGTTTCTGCGCTTCTCTTTTATCGTCAATAATCTTTTTTTGAAGGAACTCCTTCAAAGGACATAAGGTATTGCCATAATGGAAATAAAAATAAGCGTCATTATTCCTACCTATAATCGAAAGGATTTACTTAAAAAGAGTCTTGAGGCACTGGTCAATCAGTCGCTCAATAAAAATGCGTTCGAAGTTATTGTCGTTGATGATGGCGGCAGTGATAATACTGAGATACTCTGCGCCGACTACAAAGAACGGTTAAATATTCGCTATTACTGGCAGCCTGATAAGGGTTTTCGAGCCGGGAAAGCAAGAAATATTGGCATTACAGCCGCAGAAGGAAAATATATCGTCTTTACGGATGCTGGCGTATTACTTCATCAGGATGCGTTATCTCTGCATTTGAAGCTGCATCATGACAGTCTCGTGCCGGCCGTTTGCATTGGCTACGTTTATGGCTTTGAAGTGGAAGAAGCCATGATGGCTGACATCTCCTCGCTGGTGTCATCTGATAATGTCAGTGGCGCGGTAGACATGCTGGAAAAAATGAATGCCCTGGACATCAGGCAAAATCAATATAACGAGTTTGGTTATAATGTTTCCAGCTGGCCCGCGCCTTTTGATATTTTCTGGACGTGCCATGTCTCGGCAGAAAAAAAAGCGTTGATGAATGCCGGGCTTTTTGATGAGGCTTTTAACTGTTGGGGCGGTGAAGATGTTGATTTAGGCGTCAGGCTTTTTATGCAAAATAACCGGTTCATTGTGAACAGGCGTCTCTGCTCGATACATTTTCCTCATGATAAACTCGTTCAGGATCATAAAAATGATTCCGAAACGGCCGGAAAGAAAATTCATCAAAAATATCAGCTATGGCAAACCTCTTTTTACGGGTGCGATTTAGGTGAGAGTAAGTTTTCGCTTAATAAAGTTATTCGTCAGTATGCCGATCAAAACCAGGAAGGTAATGATGCCTTTATACGAAAATATTTATATCAGTCCTGACTCTACAGCTTATAAATTTTGCACGGATTTGCCGACGGATGTTACTATTTCTGGCGTGCCTGATATTACGTTAACCTGGGTCAAAGATGACATTTACCGAAAGGAAGTTATTGACCTCGGTGACTTTGAAAAAAAGATTGTAACAGGCCATGGCGTTTATATGGAGTCAGTCGACAGGTTGGCATTTCATTGTGGCAAGCTTAAGTTCACCATCGTGAAGCTGAACGAGCGGGAAGCAGGCAATATTGTGGTTGGAAACAATGTTGTGTTGCAAGGTACGGCAATCGTGGCTTATCAACGTGTCACGATTGAGGACAATGTGATTTTCGGCCCTAACGTCACGCTGATGGACAGTGATGGCCATCCCTGTACAGGACGTGGACTCAAGGATGAAGCCTCGCGCATCATTGTAAGGCCGGTGCACATTAAAGAGCATGCATGGATAGGAATGGGGGCCATTATTCTTAAAGGCGTCACCGTCGGCAGGCATGCCGTTATCGGCGCAGGCAGCGTGGTCAGAACTGATGTGCCGGATTACGCTGTCGCAATGGGTAATCCGGCAAAAGTGGTCAGATATCTTGAGTAAAGCGGCTAATGACTGACAGCCGCAGCTGCCAGTCACCGGGCTTAGTAAACGTCACGCAGGTAGCGTTTCTCTTTCTTCAACTGGTCGACGTAGTCGGCAGCACGTTCAGCAGAAAGTCCGCCGAACTGTGTGATCACCTGATATAAAGCTTTATCCACATCTTTTGCCATTCGCGATGCATCGCCGCAAACGTAGAAGTATGCACCTTCCTGCAACCAGGCATACAGCTCAGCACCCTGTTCCAGCATGCGATTTTGCACGTAAATCTTTTTAGCCTGATCGCGGGAGAATGCCAGATCCAGTCGGGTCAGAAGACCGTTGTTCTGCCAGCCTTGCAGCTCATCCTGATAGATAAAATCGTGCTCAAGACGCTGATCGCCAAAGAACAGCCAGTTCTTGCCTTTAGCGCCCGTTGCCTGGCGTTCCTGCAAGAAGGCACGGAAAGGCGCGATACCCGTGCCTGGCCCGATCATAATTAGCGGCGCATCGTTGTTGGCAGGAACGCGGAAAGCTTTATTCGGCGAAATAAAGATAGCCGGTTTTTCACCCCGCCCCACACGCTCGGCCAGATAAGTTGAACAGACACCGTTACGGGCACGCCCACCGCTGTGATAACGCACGGAAGCGATGGTCAGATGCACCTGATTAGGATGCGCTTTAGAGCTGGAAGAAATTGAATAAGCACGGTGCTGTAAAGGACGCAATAATGCGACAAATTCAGGAATGCTCAGCGTACGCGCCAGTTCCAACTGCAGCAGATCCAGTGAATCTTTACCCCACAGCCAAACGCCCATCGCATCTTTATCATCATGCTGTAGTACGTGGCGCAGCTCCTGATTCGTGGTGTTCTGGCCGACCCACTCAATCAGCTTGCGGGAAGGTTCTGAGATCTCAAACTGGTAAGTCAGTAAATCGCCCAGGCTTCGATCAAAGCCAGAGACCGGCGTGTCATAGTCTGCATTCAGCTGTGACAGGAGTAAGTTGACCAGTGTCGGATCGTTAACCGGGATCACGCCCAGCGCATCGCCCGCTTCATAGGTCAATCCGCTGTCGGTTAAATCAAACTCAAAGTGACGGATATCTTTGTCCGACTCCGCACCGGAGAGCCGCTTGTTGGTGATTAACGCTGCGGCGTAAGGATTCTGTTTATTGCTGCCTGGAATGACCGGCGCTTCAGGACGGTTTTCCAGTGCTTTGCCGCTGCTGCCTGCGCTGGCGGCAAACTGCGGCATGGAACCCACCAGCCACTGGTGCGAAGGCTCTTCATAATCGATATCACAATCGATACGATCGGCCAGACGCTTAGCACCCAATTGCTCCAGACGCATATCGATAAACTTACCGGCCTGACAAAATCCGTCGTAACCCGTATCGCCAATCGCCAGCACGGCAAAGTTCATCTGCTCCAGACGCGGCGCGGTACTGGCGGAGATCGCCTGCCAGAACAGCTGAGCATTATCAGGCATTTCGCCTTCGCCATAGGTTGAGGTGATAACCAGCACGTGACGCATCGTGGCAAACACGTCGATATCGACTTCGCCCAGCGCCTGTACCACAGGGACCAGCCCCTGATCGCGCGCAGATTTGGCCGCCGTTTGGGCCAGCGCTTCGGCATTTCCGGTTTGCGAGCCAAACAGGATATGCAGCTGTGTTGTGGTTGCTGCGCCAGTAGCACCAGCGACCTGTGGGCGATCTTCCAACACCAGCAGGCGTGAATGCAGTCCGGCAAGGAAACCTGCCAGCCAGTATTTCTGATCGCCATTAAATGGCGCGTCTTCAGGAATATAAGGAATTTTCATGGGTTATCCGTACTCAGTCCCGTTTCGTTATGTTCTTTAGAAAGTCGTTTCATTTACTCAGGATAATTTGCCAACGGCAGCGGCAATCTCTGGCAGCGCGGCACGGGCAAACAGTTCCTCAAAATCAGGCAGTCCGCCTAACACTTCGCGGTTACGCGCATCCTGATAAATGATCCAGCCATAAGTCGCCAGGCTATCCATGGAGCGGATATTACGCTGCGTCAGTGCCGCCTTGTAATCCGCCATACGTTTTGCCGCAATCAGGCAGGCCAGTTCGTCATCGCTGTAGTTTTCAATCGCTGAACGAGCATGACGCTGTAGCTTGCTGATTAACGCAAAATCTTCCGTCATCAACAGGTTACGCACCGCTTTCTCTACCGCTGCGTTCTCAACAGAAGTGCCTTTCGGCAGGCGAGAGAGCGCCAGCTGCTGGGCAAAGCTCAGCACGGTGTAGTTATTGAGCAGTACGAACATTTCCTGCGTATCGGTTGCTCCATAAGCCGGTACCGCACCATTGGCGATGGTGGTCTTGTTGCGCCAGGCCGCTTTAAATTTTGCAACCTGATGTGCTGCCAGCGCTGTAGACAGCTCTTCCAGCAGATCTTTACGCGCTTTTGCCTTGAGGATCTCGGCGCTGTCCTGATACAACAGCAGCGAGCGTGGCATCACGTAAACGAAATGCTGAGACTCGGTTTCCCAGTGTGCCAGCAGCCAGGCAGCACGCGGCGAGTGGGTCGCTTCCAGATGCCAGTGCAGCATGGTCAGCACAGCCTGCTTATGGGCTTTTGCCATTTCGTTGTCGTCGGTGATCGAGCCGAACAGCACCGAATCTCCCGCTGCGGATTTTGCCAGCGATCCATAGGGATCGTACTGGTAAGCGAAACCGCCGCTCATGCCGTTACCGAAGCCGGTGCCGTAAGTGCCCAGATTCAGCACCGCGCCGTTAGTCATATATTCACAGCAGAAATCGCCGACGCCTTCAACAACAGCCGTGGCACCTGAGTTACGCACCGCAAAACGGTCGCCGGCCTGACCCTGAACAAACAGACGCCCGCCGGTGGCACCGAACAGCGCAAAGTTACCAATCAGCACGTTGCCTTCCGCATCCTGCGAGCCGCCGCCTGGCGACATCACCACGATTTCGCCACCGCACTGGCCTTTACCTACGCCATCGTTACAGGTGCCGTAATGTTGCAGCTGCATGCCGTCGTTGCAGAACACGCCGTAAGACTGGCCTGCTGAGCCGGCGGTCGCAATCCTGACCGTGGCGGGTGCCAGATAGTGGCGACCGCGATCGTCACTCAGGACGGCAGGCATGGCCTTCAGCTGACGCGCGTCGAGCTTGTGGTTCAGCATGCGTTCGATATCAATCGCCAGCTGTCCGCCAACGCTTTTGTTGCGGTTGTTCAGCGTTGCGCCGTTACCCAGCTCAAGCCTCTCGCTGCCCTGATCGACCAGCGCGTTGGTCAACTGAGTTAGCCAGCTGTCGTCCAGTTCGAAATCTTTTTCCAGATAAACCGGATGAGCAATTTTCAGCTCTGGGACCACGGTGAGCATGGCGCGCAAATCCAGTCTGCCCACTTCCAGTGGGTGATCCATCAGGTGCAGCAGATCCGAGCGGCCACGCGCTTCGCGCAGAGAACGCAAACCGAGGCGAGCAAGGATCTCACGCACTTCGTGAGCCACGTTGATGAAATACTGTGCCAGCTGACGCGGATCGCCATCAAAAGCTTCGGCGTTGGTCGTCAGGCCGGCCGGGCATTTCACGTTACAGTTTTTCGCCATCACACATTTCAGCATCATCAATGCAGTGGTGCCGAATTCGAAGCTGTCGCCGCCCAGCAGCGCTGATTTCACCACGTCGCTGCCGGTTTGCTGCGCGCCTGAACAGCGTAGCTGCACTTTTTCACGCAGGCCGTTAGCGCACAGTGCCTGGTGAACTTCCGCGATGCCGATTTCCGCCACGCGGCCGGTATATTTCAGGCTGGTAACGGACGCCGCACCTGTACCGCCGGTATTGCCCGCGACGTTGATCACATCCGCGCCTGCTTTTGCCACGCCGACAGCAATGGTGCCAATGCCTTCGGAAGAAACCAGTTTCACAATGACGCGCACGCGAGCGGCTTTGCAGTCATGGATCAGCTGCGCCAGATCTTCAATGGAATAGGTGTCGTGGTGCGGCGGCGGTGAAACCAGCTCAACGCCAGGCGTACCGCCACGAGCCGCGGCGATTTCCACCGTTACTTTTGGCGCAGGCAGCTGGCCGCCTTCACCCGGTTTTGCACCCTGACCGATCTTAATTTCTAACTCTTCCAGCATCGGATCGGCGAGGTATGCCGCCCAGACGCCAAAGCGGCCGGAAGCCAGCTGCTTAATGCGTGAGGCGCGGATCGTTCCATGACGCGAATAGTGTTCGCCCCCTTCGCCGCAGTTGCTCATGCCGCCAACCATGTTGGTACCGTGCGCTACCGCTTCGTGAGCCGGCGCAACCAGTGCGCCATGACTCATCGCACCGGAAGCGAAGGTACGGGTAATTTCGCTGGCGGGCTGGATTTCACTTAGCGGCAGTGAAGGCGCAGCGGTAAAGATCCGCGACAAATAGTCTGCCGCTTTGCCCAGCGCGGTAATTTGCAGGCCGTCTGGCGTAATTTCACCGCTGGCAATTTCCTCACCGAAGCGGCTTTTCAACGCGGCGGAAAGAGCGGCAAGGCGTTCATTCTCAGCTTTCAGCCCCTGAATGGAATCGGACAGGCGCAGCGTAAAATGACCGGCGCTGGCGTCGGTTGCTTCACAAATCAGCCCGCGTACGGCAAAGCCATTATTAATCAAAGAATAGCGGCCCAGTTTGCGGGCAAATTCCGCTTCACTGTCCACGTGGGTCAGATCGGCAGGGAAGGTCAGGATATCGCGCAGCGCGGCCGGACGACGTTTACGTTCTTCATGCATCTGGCTGGAGAATTCGCGATAGTCAGGCGTAATGGTAAAGCTGTCGATCACCGCGTTCGGGATACGTTCAAAGCTGCTGTCAGCAAACGACTCCGGTTTGATGCTGAAGGCGTTATCAAGCTTGGCCAGCGTCATCAGGCGGATAAACCGATCTTCTTCACGTGGTTTTTCGGCGAAGCGTACCGGCTGCTCGGTCATATCAATGAAGGTACGTACTGCGATAGTGCCGTATGAGTGGCCCGCACCCTCCGCACGTTCTTTAAACAGACCCAACAATGGCACTTCGGACTCACCCTGAATTCTCAGCGCGCTTTGATGCCAGTCGACGGCCATCTGGGCAATAGTGGCGAAGCCTGCTCCACCCACCGGCGTCTTGATATTCGGGAAATATTTCTTCAATACCGGATCGTCGGTATTCAGGAAGTTAGGCTCAAAGAATTCGCCGCAGCTGTAGCTTTCCACCGTACAGAGGCCCACTTTACCCATGGTTTTCATCAGTGCTTTTTCAGCCGCTTTGGCGTAGCGCTTGAAGGCCTTGTTGCCTTCTTCGCCTTCACCAAATTTCTCTTCTGCACGCATCTGTACGCCCAGCGGATAAATTGCCGAAGCACCGAAGCCGAGTGCCGCAGCAATATGGTGCGAAGAGATGCTCTGACCGCTTTCCACAACCAGAGAGACGTCCAGGCGCAAACCTTCCTGTACCAAACGCTGATTGATGGCAGAAACCATCAGCAGCATCGGGATCCCGGCATGCGTGGAAGAGATATGGCGGTCGGTCAAAACCGCAATGCCGCCTTGCTCACGGGCAAAGTCCACAACTTGCTGAGCAAGGTCATCAATGGCTTTTTCCAGCGCGTCTGCGTTGGCGGCACGGCTTTGTGCATCGGTGCCGACAACAGGGACATAAAGCATTTCAAAGCGTGCGTAAGGCGCCACTTTTTGCTCACGCAGTTGCAGCATATCCAGATGGGTCAGGATCGGCGTAGGCACAACGATCTGACGGCCTTTGCTGCGGCCCAGATGCGGTTTAGCGCCTAACGCTACGCGCAGCGTCATGCCATCGATTTCGCGAATCGAGTCTAACGGTGGGTTAGTCACCTGAGCAAAGCGCTGCGAGAAATAGTGCGCCATGCCGCCTTCGTGATCGGACAGGCCGTTGATGGCGTTGCCGTAACCCATTGCCGAGATCTTCTCCGCGCCGGTGTTCAGCATCGGGTCCATCATGAACTTGAAGCTTTCCTGGTTATAGTAGTAAGCCACAAAGCGCTGATAGGTTTTCAGGTCGCCACGGTAGCGCAGCGGCGAGCCCTGCTTTTCTGCGGGCACGATGGGCAGCTCCTGCAACGTGACGCGTGCCTGTTCCAGCAGAGACGGATAATCTTTCTCTTTCGCCAGCTTCTCCAGCGCTTCGAGCGTGGTATAGCTGCGTTTTTCGCTGTGATCGTAATAGAGCATCCCGCCCGCTTCGATACGGCCACGACGCAGAACGCTTTCTGGTGGGAAGGCAATCTGGCCTGCTTCAGACATCGCGCCGATATAGTCTGCTGTCTCAACAGAACGCAGTGGACGCAGGCCCAGACGGTCAAGACGAGCGCCGATGATTTCACCGTTGCCGAAGATCAGCGCGGCAGGGCCATCATTTTTCTCTTCATATAAAGAGAAGTATTCCAGCATCGCACGGACGTCTTCCGACAGCGTATCGTCGTTTTCCCACGCGGGTGGCATCATGGATACCACGGCGTTGATCAAATCAAGGTTATCTTCCATCAGACGGCTGTGGATACTCTGATCCAGACGGGAGCTGTCTGACTGGCCTTTTGGCCGCACGATTTTTTTACCGCGTGCCAGCGCCAGCGCCGATTCCGCGATGCGGTTTTTACGGTCGGTATTTAGCTCGCCGTTATGTGCCATCAGGCGGAACGGCTGAGCCATCGTCGTATGCGGATCGGTATTGGTAGAGAAGCGAGTATGGAAGAACAGCCCGCGTATCTGATGATCCGGATCGGTCAGATCTTTGAAGTAAGGAATCACTTCATTTGAGTTCAGGCGCGCCTTGAAGACCTGGGTACGAGAAGAAAGGGAAAGCGGATAAAGTCCGCCAAAATCGCTCTCGGTAAAGGCGCGCGCTTCAATATCCAGCAACGCACGGTAGATGCGTTTCTCGAAATCATTTTGATCGACAACATCTTGAGGCGCGCTGAAAATCCACTGCACGATGGGCAGCTGAAACTGAATGGCGGCCGGACGCAGTACGCTGACATCCAGCGGCATTTCGCGTTTTAAAATGACGCCAAGGCCGTAAGTAGCCAGCGTTTCTTCTACCAGGCGTTCACCGTTGGCGCGCAGCTCGCTGTCTTTGGAAACAAAGAAGTTACCCACGCCGAAACGGCCGGTAATCAGTGGCTGGCCGGTAATCTTGCGAAAGAAGTGCAGGGAGATATCCACGTTAACCCCAGCACCATCACCCACGCCTTCCGCCGACATACCGCCGCGGTGAGGGACCGTGCAAAGCGCGCTGTGCGCCATCTGAAGGATCTCATGAGTCTGCTCGCCGTCCTTACGTGTAATAAAGCCCACGCCGCAGCTATCGCTGTCTTTAGAGGGATCGTACAGGCCATAGGGATAAGGTTTTGGATTGGACATTGCGGGCCTCCTTAAACTTCTTTTGACATTACCTACGTTATTTCAAGCACAGAATGCAGCTGGGTCGCCCAGGCTCTGTATCGTTTTTCCTGACCGCCTGTTGGCGGCTGCCGTTTTGCCGGGCATGACCCCGCCTTTTAATGGCGTCCTGTGTGGGACTGCTCTGATTTCCGGCTCTCTTACCTGGAGGTAACTTGCTTCTTGAGGGAGTCTTCTTGCTGCATAGATATGCCGAGACACTGGCCCGTCAGGAACGCATCCAGCGGATTTCCAACTTATCGGGAAAGCGAACTCAGGTCAAATAGCGTCCTTACGGAGCCTTTTAGGCCATCTCATTGGTTTATCTTTTTGAATAATAAGTATTTGTTACTGTTTTTAATGTCGAGAGTTTCGCCACCCGACAGGCGGGAAGTGTGAGCTGTCTCACTGTAGTGCAGGCGGCAAATCTCTGCACCATGCTGGTGCTGGGGTTATTGGTAGCAGAAAATGCTAAGAAAATGGGGTTACTTACTGAAAAGAACTGTTTTTAAGGATGTGGCTTATTTGAATTAAACCACGCTTCATCATTAGTAAAATTAATCAGGCATGGTGTGATTAAATTTTCGGTTAATGTGAATTTTTATGCGATGAATAAGCGAGGTGTAATGGCCATAAACAGGGCATCGCTATGAAATGCATTAGGTAGAAATGCAATTTGTTATGAAAACTACGGCACAGATTATGCAATTAATGGAATGAGTTAACGGGGGGCTTTTTACAACGTAGCCACGAAATGTTTTAAGCGTCAAAAGCAGTGAATGAGATAGCAACTTTTGCTTTGCAAGGCCAGCTGGAATGCCGCTTTTCCTGTGTTGTATTCGTACTATATCAAGCTTTGCCTCTGATCAATGCCGTTCTGTTTATGCCCTGCCGGAAACGCTTAGCCTTAGCCTTAAAAAGGCGAATTGTCTCGGGGAATGTGTATTCCGTTTGTGCTGAAAGTCGGTTTTTGCTGGCCTCTGATATTGCGTCGGCTGAGTGCGTAATCAGTCAATGTCATTCGGTGCTGCACCGAACCGGTGCAGCCAGTCCCGATGCCAGCAAAGTTGGCCTTTTAGGCTTTTACGGTATGATTGGCGATACCGGTCTGAAGGAATCTTTTATGAAACAAATTCGTCTGTTAGCCCAGTATTACGTCGACCTGATGGTAAAACTCGGTCTGGTACGCTTCTCCCTGCTGCTGGCCTCGGCGCTGGTGGTGCTGGCGATGATCGTCCAGATGGCTGTCACCATGGTGTTACGCGGGCATGTCGAAAGCATCGACATGGTGCGCTCGGTCTTTTTCGGCCTGCTGATCACGCCCTGGGCGGTTTATTTCCTCTCGGTGGTGGTCGAACAGCTTGAGGAGTCCCGACAGCGCCTTTCAAGGCTGGTGGACAAGCTGGAAGAGATGCGCCATCGCGATCTGGAACTTAACCAGCAGATGAAAGAGAACATCACCCAACTGAACCAGGAGATCGCTGACCGTATCAAAGCGGAAAAAGCGCGTTTACAGGTGATGGATAAGCTCACCGAGGAGATGGCCAGGCGCGAACAGGCGCAGATAGAGCTGGAGCAGCAATCTTCTTTCCTGCGTTCGTTCCTTGATGCGTCGCCAGACCTGGTTTTCTATCGCAATATTGACCAACAGTTTTCCGGCTGCAATCGCGCGATGGAGCTGCTGATTGGTAAAAGCGAGCGTCAGTTGATTGGCCTGACCCCGCACGATGTCTACGATAAAGATGCCGCTACTAAGGTGCTGGAAACTGACGAAAAAGTCTTCCGCCACAACGTCTCTCTCACCTATGAGCAATGGCTGCAATATCCTGACGGACGTAAAGCCTGCTTTGAGATCCGTAAAGTGCCGTATTACGACCGTGTTGGCAAACGCAGTGGGCTGATGGGCTTCGGGCGCGATATAACCGAGCGTAAGCGCTATCAGGACGCTTTAGAGAACGCCAGCAGGGAGAAGACCACTTTTATCTCTACGATCAGTCACGAGCTTCGTACGCCGCTTAATGGCATCGTCGGTTTGAGCCGCATATTGCTGGACACCGAACTCAATCAGGAACAGCAAAAATACCTGAAAACTATTCATGTCTCCGCCATCACGCTCGGCAATATTTTTAATGACGTGATTGAGATGGATAAAATCGAACGCCGCAAAGTGCAGTTAGATAATCAACCGATTGATTTCACGGGCTTCCTGGCCGATCTGGAGAACCTTTCCGGCCTGCTGGTACAGCCTAAAGGACTCAGATTTGTCCTCGAACCGCAGCTGCCACTGCCGCATAAAATCATCACTGACGGCACTCGCCTGCGGCAAATCCTGTGGAACCTGATTGGCAACGCGGTGAAATTTACTCAGCAGGGCAACATTATCGTGCGGGTCAATTATCAGAGCGAAGACTGCCTGCGGTTTGAGGTGGAAGACTCAGGGATGGGCATTCCCCAGGACGAGCAGGATAAAATCTTTGCCATGTATTATCAGGTGAAAGACCAGCACGGCGGCAAACCCGCGACCGGAACAGGCATTGGGCTGGCCGTCTCTCGTCGTCTGGCGCAAAGTATGGGCGGTGATATCAGCGTACGCAGCTCGCCGGGTAAGGGGTCCTGCTTCACTTTGACAATCAACGCGCCACGCGTCGGGGAATTGCAGGAAGACGAACAACCGGCAGACGATATGCCGCTGCCTGCACTGCACGTGATGCTGGTGGAAGATATCGAGCTCAACGTGGTGGTCGCACGTTCCGTTCTGGAGAAGCTCGGCAACAGCGTTGAGGTTGCCATGACGGGTGAAGAGGCGCTGGCGCTGTTTGACCCTGACGAATTCGATCTGGTTTTACTGGATATTCAGTTACCCGATATGACCGGGCTGGACGTTGCCCGTGAAATTCACCGTCGCTATGCGAATCGTTCTTTACCGCCGCTGGTCGCACTCACGGCGAACGTGCTCAAGGACAAGAAAGAGTATCTGGATGCGGGCATGGACGACGTCTTAAGTAAGCCCCTGTCCGTACCGGCACTGACAGCGACCATTAAAAAATATTGGGATTTTCAACAGCAGGATGCGCAACACCCTCAGGAGGGAAAAGTGGACGAGAAGAAATTAGGTTTACTGGATGTCGCCATGCTGGAGCAATACATTGAACTGGTGGGTCCGCAGCTGATTGTGCAGAGTCTGGAAATGTTTGAACAAATGATGCCAGGTTACCTGGAAGTATTGGATCTCAATATGACCGCGCGCGATCAGAAAGGGATTGCGGAAGAAGGCCATAAAATCAAAGGTGCAGCGGGATCGGTTGGGCTGGTTCATTTACAGCAGCTGGCAAAACAGATTCAAAGTCCGGAACTGCCGGCATGGTGGGACAACGTGCAGGAATGGATCGATGAGCTAAAGCAGGAGTGGCGAAACGATGTTGCTGTACTGCGGGAATGGGTTGCGGTAGCGGGAAAAAAATGACCCCGACCGAAGCCGGGGTGCGCGAATACTGCGCCAACACCAGGGAAAGTGGTTACCTGTGCTGTTCTTAGATTAAGAGTTTAAAAGCACAGGCGCGGTATTGGGTAAAACGCTCAGGAACTACCTTAGCAAATCCTACTTCACATGTTACAAGATTCATTAAAATGTGTGAAGTAGAGCGGCGTTTCCAAACAGAAAACATTAATTTGGTGATACAGTCAAGCACGGAATGAATTTATCGGTGTTATTGCTCAAAATATGTACTATTGTGCCACTTTTTGTCTGGTTTAGATTGACGTCTCACCGTAACCGGTTCCATTAAGCGCTAGCAGTAATGCTAAAAGAATTTCTCATGAAATTGCTAATTATTAACTCTCTGTAAAACATATTATTTTTGTGAGATGGGGGTCTCCCGGTCGAAACGGCACAAAGTGGTCCGATAAGCGAAACAAATGAAAGGATTGAGCAATTAATTTAAGGTATTGCTAAGCCTCTCGCTATTAATTCAGGGCGCATTCCGGAGCTATTTGGAAAGCTCTATTTTGATAACTTTACGCGTTAAAGCCGTCTTTGAGATCGAATTAATAAAAGCTAACTTACGGTATTTATAAGTGTTGTGAATCTATTTATAAGGGCCAGTCGTGCCTGGGGTATAGACTAACCGGTTACATTTTAAGGTTCGTTTTGGTAATGGAACCGATTCCTGAAGCGCGGAAGTGATTGAAGCAAATGAAGCATTTGTAAGCCCGGGTTCTTAATGATGCAATGCAAACGTTTCCAAAGCGAAGGGCTGGAACGCGTTTATCTCCGCGCCTGGAAGAGTAAACGTCAATCACGGTCTGCGGAATTGATAAGATAGTCATGGATAAATTTTTATGAGTCAGCGTAAGAGAACGCGGTTACAACAAATCAGGATCGGCCTCGTTGCCGGTTTATCAGGCCTTATCGGACTTTGGATCGCAGGGATCGTTCTTTTCTCTTTTATGCCTGTTCCATTCTCTGCGGTAATGATTGAGCGCCAGTTCGGTGCTTGGTTTAGCGGTGATTTTGATTATGTCGCTCACTCTGACTGGGTAGGAATGGATGACATTTCTTCCTGGATGCCGCTGGCGGTCATCGCTTCTGAAGATCAGAAGTTCCCCACGCACTGGGGATTCGACGTTCAGGCAATTCAGTCTGTACTGGATAATGAGGATGGCCACTTGCGTGGGGCATCAACGTTGTCGCAACAGACGGCCAAGAATGTATTTTTATGGGACGGACGAAGCTGGGTGCGTAAAGGGCTGGAAGCGGGGCTAACGGTAGGTATTGAAACCGTCTGGACAAAGCGGCGTATCCTGACGGTGTATCTGAACGTCGCGGAGTTCGGCCACGGCGTTTTTGGCGTAGAGGAAGCTTCCCGGCGTTATTTTCATAAGCCAGCCAGCCGTCTGACAATGTCGGAAGCGGCCTTGCTGGCCGCAGTGCTGCCAAATCCCATTCGCTTTCGCGCCGATGCGCCTTCTGCCTACGTTCGTCAGCGGCAACAGTGGATTTTACGGCAGATGCGGCAGTTAGGCGGCGAGAGCTTTTTACAGCGCAATAAGCTGCGCTGAAACCCTGAATTAGCCGCTATTCTTCGTCGAAACCGGCGTTAAACAGCTCGATCACCGCTGCCAGCGCTTCTTTTTCCTGCGGGCCAGTGGCCTCGATTTCTATGTGACCGCCCTTGGCTGAGTCCAGCATCAACAGCGCGATAACGCTGCTGGCCTCAGCCTCGGTGCCGACTTCATTACGCAGGAGGACTTCTGCGTCAAAACTCTGAACCAACTCAAAAAGTTTCATGGCCGGGCGGGCGTGCATGCCCAGCTTGTTCTTGATTTCAACGTTTTGCCTGACTGTCATGATTTGCGCTTTTCCAGAGTACGGTGACGGGACTGGACGTTTTTCCCACGTGAGCGGAAATAGTCGGCGAGCTGCTCGGCTATATAAACTGAGCGGTGCTTACCGCCTGTACAGCCAATCGCGACGGTAAGATAGCTGCGGTTATTGGTTTCCAGCATCGGCAGCCAAAGCTCAAGATAGCTGCGCGTCTGGTAGATAAAATTATGCACTTCAGTATGACGATCGAGAAAGGCCGCAACCGGGCGGTCAAGACCCGTCATCGGGCGCAGTTTCGGATCCCAGTGCGGGTTCGGCAGGAAGCGAACATCAAAAACGTAGTCAGCATCAATCGGGATACCGTGCTTAAAACCGAACGATTCGAACACCATGGTCAGTTCACGCTCACGCTTACCCAGCAGGCGTGTGCGCAGCATTTCGGCCAGCTCATGTACCGACATCTCCGAGGTATCCACGATCAAATCAGCCCGGGAGCGCAACGGTTCCAGCAAATCGCTTTCTTCGTCGATAGCGCTCTCCAGCGAAAGGTTCTTGCTGGAAAGAGGATGTAAGCGGCGCGTATCGCTGTAACGACGGATCAGCGTATTACGATCGGCATCAAGGAATAGCAGCTGCGGTGAAAAGCTTTCGGGCAGGCTGGTCAGCGCTTTTTCAAAAACTTCTGGTGACTCAGGCATATTGCGCACGTCAATGCTTACCGCTGCCGACATATTACGGTCAGCCAGCGAGTTAGCCAGTTCCGGCAGCAAGACTACGGGCAGGTTATCCACGCAGTAAAAGCCCATGTCTTCCAGCGCCCGCAGGGCTACGGACTTACCGGAACCGGAACGACCGCTGACGATCATCAGCACCATGACTCATTCTCCTGATTTTGCCTGATCAAATGGGACTTCGTCGACGAGAGGGAGGGCGTCCCTGTCAAACTTCACTCTTTTTCCCTGCAATCCAGGGCTGTGGGAAAATCAGTGATTTCCCTCAGAGGCTTCCGCCATGATCTCAAAGAGTTCTTCATCGCTCTGAGCCGCACGCAGACGGCGACAAACGGTTTTATCGGCAAGACGCTTTGCGACCAGAGAAAGAGTATGCAGATGCGTTTTACACTGATCGGCAGGGACCAACAGCGCAAACAGTAAGTCTACGGGCTGATTATCGATCGCATCGAAAGCAATCGGCTGCTCAAGGCGAATAAATACGCCCACGGCGCGCAGCGTGTCTTCCACCAGCTTACCGTGCGGAATAGCAATGCCGTTGCCAATACCGGTGCTGCCCATCCGCTCGCGCGTCAGGATCGCTTCAAAGATAGTCTGGTGCGGAAGGTTAAGCTGTTTGGCTGCCAGCTCGCTAATAATTTCCAGCGCCCGCTTTTTACTCTGGCAGTGTACGCCGCTGCGGGTGCAGGAGACGCTCAGTACCGAGCTCAGTTCCAGTGTGTGATCATTGTTCATCATAGTTTCACTTACGTATTCACTTCGCCTGGCAAAACGGCCTGACGCATCTGACGCCGCAAAGCGTACAGATATGTCAGGCCATCGGTCAAATGCAACATGCCTTATTGATTAACGGCCCGGACTCCAGAACAGAGTACGAGCCGGTACATCTTACGTCACGTTCTTATCAGATAAGGGTGGCGAAAAAATAATCAATGCTTGGGTGAAATTTAGTGTTGCTTCAACTTGTCTTTATGTTTATTAAGTTGGCGCGTTAGCTTGTCAATCAAGCCATCAATCGCCGCGTACATATCTTTCTCTTCCGAGGTGGCATGCAACTCACCGCCGTTTACATGTAACGTTGCATCGGCTATCTGCGTGACCTTCTCAACCTTAAGAACAATATAAACCTGATTTATCCGGTCGAAATACTGTTCCAGTTTGGCAAATTTCGCCGTGACAAACTCACGTAACGGCTCAGTGATTTCAACGTTCTGTCCAGTGATATTGAGTTGCATACGCTCTTCCTTATCTGTTCGTTCAGACCAGCTGTTTACGCTGATTTGAGGGCGGGATGGATAAAGACTCTCGGTACTTCGCTACAGTGCGGCGGGCTACCATAATTCCCTGATCGGAAAGAAGGGTAGTCAGCTTGCTGTCACTAAGAGGCTTGGCGGGATTCTCCGCCGAGATTAATTTTTTCACCAGTGCCCGAATTGCTGTGGAGGAAGCTTCGCCGCCGCCTTCAGTATTAACATGACTGGAGAAAAAATACTTCAGTTCAAAAATGCCGCGCGGGCTGTGCAGATACTTTTGCGTGGTAACGCGCGAGATCGTTGACTCATGCATATCCACAGCGGCGGCAATATCGGCCAGCACCATGGGACGCATAAATTCTTCGCCCTGTTCAAAAAAAGCCTCCTGCTGTTCAACGATACAACGCGTTACTTTCAACAGGGTATCGTTACGGCTTTCGAGGCTTTTAATCAGCCATCTGGCTTCCTGCAGATTGCTGCGAATAAACTGATTATCGCTGTCGTTACGTGTCGAACCGCCCAGCGAAGCATAGTGCTGATTGATTTTCAGACGCGGCACGCTGTCCGCGTTCAGGTCTACCGTCCAGCGAGTGCCGATTTTTCGTACCAGCACATCAGGAATAACATATTCAGGCTCGCTGGTATTAATGGACTGGCCGGGTCTGGGATCGAGCGACTGAATCAGCTGCATCGCGTTTTTCAGCACGTCTTCCTTCAGGCGAGTGACCCGCATCAGGCTGCGAAAGTCGTGATTTGCCAGCAAATCTAAATGCTCGCTAACGATTAAACGTGCTTCTTTGATGAAAGGGGTTTCAGGAATGAATTGCGACAGCTGTACCAGCAGGCAATCCCGCAGATCGCGAGCGCAAACGCCAACCGGATCGAAACGCTGCACGCGCTTTAATACCGCTTCAACTTCGTCAGCCGCAAGTTCATCGTTGCCGATACTGTCCTGGATTTCCTCAAGCGAGACGGTCAGATAGCCTGTGGGATCCACCGCATCGACAATCGCTGTAGCAATCGCCCTGTCGGTATCGGTAAACGGCGTCAGCTCCACCTGCCACATCAGATAGTCTTGTAATGTCTGCGTTGTTTCACCCTGGTAAACAGGCAGTTCATCATCGTGATAGTCGGTACCCGTGCCGGATGGCGTGCCGGCGGTGTAGATTTCATCCCAGGTCGCATCTAGCGGTAGCTCTTCCGGCATGTCCTTCTGTTCTAAGGCTTCGCGGGTATCAAGCGCTTCTTTTTCCTGATATTCGCGGCTGTCCACTTCCTCATGAATGTCGGTTTGCTCAAGCAAGGGATTGCTTTCCAGCGCCAGCTGAATTTCCTGCTGGAGTTCAAGCGTAGAGAGTTGCAGCAGACGAATCGCCTGCTGCAGTTGTGGCGTCATGGCAAGCTGTTGGCTAAGCCTGAGCTGCAAACCTTGCTTCATATTCAGGATACTAATTCCTCAAAAATCTAACCCGGTCCGACCACCTTATCAGAGTCTGAACTCTTCGCCCAAATAGACTCGCTTAACTTGTTCATCCGCCAGGACTTCTTCCGGCGAGCCGTGGGCGATTAAATGGCCCTGGCTGACAATATAAGCCCGCTCGCAGACAGCCAGCGTCTCGCGAACGTTATGGTCGGTAATTAGCACGCCCAGGCCGCTATCGCGCAGGTGTTCGATAATTTTTTTGATATCAATAACGGAAATCGGGTCGACACCGGCGAAGGGTTCATCCAGCAGGATGAATTTAGGATTAGCGGCCAGCGCACGGGCAATCTCAACACGGCGTCGTTCGCCGCCGGAAAGCGCCTGGCCCATGCTGTCACGCAAATGCGTAATATGGAATTCATCCATCAGCTCTTTGGCTCGATCGTCGCGCTGTTCTGCCGACAAATCCTCACGAATTTGCAGCACCGCCATCAGGTTATCGTAAACGCTCAGGCGACGGAAAATTGACGCTTCCTGGGGTAAATAGCCAATACCGCGGCGTGCGCGGGCGTGGAGCGGCAGAATGCTGATGTCCTCATCGTCAATAACGATACGGCCCGCATCACGCGGTACAATCCCAACCACCATATAAAACGTGGTGGTTTTACCTGCACCGTTAGGGCCAAGCAGACCCACAATCTCGCCGGATTTAACTTCCAGACTCACATCTTCGACAACGCGTCGGCCTTTGTAGGCCTTCGCCAGGTTTTGCGCAATTAAAGTCGCCATAGCGTTTAGTTACTCTTTTTCTGTCCGGTGGACTGGGTGCCTTTATCCTGCAACTGCGAAGGCACCAATACGGTCGTCACACGTTTGCCGGTATTGCCGTAGGCCTGCATTTTCTGTTCTTTGACCAGATAGGTAATGCGATCGCCTTTTACATTGCTGTCCAGCTGTTCCAGATAGGCGTTACCGGTCAGCTCAACGAAATCTTTCGCCAGCTCATAGTGCATTTTTTGGGCATGGCCCTGCACGGGTTTACCGCTGTCCTGCATCTGATAAAAGGTAGCGGGTTTGCCCCAGGCATCCACAATGGTTTTATTGCTGTCGCCGCCAGGGCGAGTGACCACCACTTTATCGGCGGTAATTTTGATCGTGCCCTGAGTTACAATCACGTTGCCGGTGAAAGTGGCTACGTTACCCTGCATGTCCAGCGCCTGATTTTCCGAATCGACATTGACCGGTTTATCCGAGTCGCCGGTAAGCGCAAAAGCGGGCAGGCTGGCAGCCAGCAGCAGGCCGAGCGTCAAAAACTTAAGGTTGTTTCGCATTCTGAATTTCATAGGAGGTTTTGACCTTTTCAATCAACTCGGCAGTTTTGTTGCGTAAATTGCCACGCATTTTCATACCGGTAGAGTTAAAACTGCTACCGTAAAGCGTCACCTGATCTTCGGAGGTGACATCCTGCGTGATGAGATTAACCACGGCGTTATCCGTTTTGATCCGCTGAAGCTGCGCATCCTGCGTCAGGCTATTAACTTCAACGTGACCATACAGATACAGCATACGGTCGTTCGTGAGTTTGGCTTTATCCGCCCGCACCGACCAGGTAGGGGTTTTACTCTCATCATAAGTGGTCATTATCGGGTTATCGAACCAGCTGACCGCATCGGTTGAGAAGTAGGTCACCTTGTCGGAGACCAGCTTGTAGCTCAGGCCACCCTGCGGGTTATATACCACCGTGTTTGACGTCTGGCTGGTATAAGTGGGTTCCTGATCGTTCCCGGCAACGGGAGCCGTCTCATCGGTGTCGGCAAGATTCCAGCCAATTAGCACGATAGCCACCAGCGCCAGTAACAGTGTGATCCAACGCCTTGCTTTACTCATACAGACTGCCCTTTGGCCTCATCAAACTTATCCTGTGCAATCAAAATCAGGTCACAAATTTCACGAACCGCGCCACGCCCACCTGCAATACGGGTAACGTAGTCAGCGCGAGGAATTAAAACCGGGTGCGCATCCGCGACGGTCACGCTCAGGCCAACTTCAGCCATCACCGGCCAGTCGATCAGGTCATCGCCAATATAGGCAACCTCATCTGCTCGAAGCGACAGTTTATCCAGAAGTTCGCGGAAGGCCAAAATCTTATCGGACTGTCCCTGGTAAAGATGCGTAATTCCCAGCGTGGTACAGCGATCTTCAAGCAATTTAGCTTTGCGACCGGTGATGATAGCGACTTCCACGCCGGAGGTCAGCAGGCAACGAATGCCGTAGCCGTCCCGTACGTTAAATGCTTTCAGCTCTTCGCCGTTGTTGCCCTGATAAATCACGCCGTCTGACATGACGCCATCAACATCACAAATCAGCAGTTTGACTTCGCGCGCGCGCGCCATCACATCCTGGCTCACTTCGCCATAACAGGTATTTACCCAGCCTGCGGCAGTGCTCATTCTCTTATTCCTTGTTAAACCACACCGGCGCGCAGCATGTCGTGCATGTGCACCACGCCGAGCAGATGATCGCCATCGGCGACCATGACAACGGTAATGTTACGGCTTTGCATCAAATTAAGGGCATCGACCGCCAGCGTATTTGGGCGGACCCGAATGCCACCGGTCGTCATAACGCTGGCGATACTGGCGTGCTGAATATCAATGCCCATATCAAACACGCGGCGCAGGTCACCATCGGTGAAAATCCCTTCGATCTTCATCAGATCGTTACAAATTACCGTCATGCCCATATTTTTACGCGTGATTTCTAGCAGCGCGTCGCGCAATGACGCATCACGGCTAACGTGAGGGATTTCATCACCGCTGTGCATAATATCATTGACCGTCAGCAGAAGTTTACGACCCAGCGTGCCGCCAGGATGCGAAAGCGCGAAATCCTCAGCCGTGAAGCCGCGCGCTTTTAATAAGGCGACCGCCAGCGCATCCCCCATCACCAGCGTTGCCGTCGTGCTGGAGGTTGGCGCAAGACCCAGCGGACACGCTTCCTGCGGTACTTTAACACACAGATGAATATCAGCCGCACGACCCATTGCGCTTTCAGGTCGGCTGGTCATGCAAATTAAAAAGACGTGCAGGCGTTTTAGCACGGGGATAAGCGCCAGAATTTCTGAGGATTCGCCGGAGTTGGAGATAGCAATCACAATATCGCCTGCGCTGACCATGCCGAGATCGCCGTGGCTGGCTTCGGCTGGATGCACAAAGAAAGCTGGCGTACCGGTGCTGGCAAACGTGGCGGCCATTTTTTTGCCGACATGACCCGATTTGCCAATGCCCATCACCACCACTTTACCCAGGCAGCCGTAAATGCGCTTGCAGGCTTCGCTGAAGTCTTCGTTGATGTACTGATCCAGCTGTTCCAGGCCCTGGCGTTCAATATTCAGGACGTCTCTGCCCGCCTGCTGAAAGTCGAAATCGGGGTTGAGAAAAGGTGCCATAAGTTCTAATCCTTTTACCAGAGGGTAGCCGAAGGGAGCCAGTACAGCACGGCCACCCAGGCAACAAAGCCGCTCAGCAGCAGGGCGCCCGCCGCTCTTCCAATACAGCGGCTGCGCTGTAGACAAATTAGGGTAAACAGAGCGCTAACGCTCAACATCACCCAGTAGTCCCGGGCGAAAGCATGCAGATCAATACTGCCCGGATGAACCAGCGCAGGCACGCCAAGCACGATGGCAATATTGTAGATGTTAGAGCCGATCAAATTGCCGATAGCGATATCGTCTTCGCCTTTTAGCGCACCGGCAATCAGCGTCGCCAGCTCCGGCAGGCTGGTGCCTACAGAGATTACCGTCAGTCCTATCACCAGTTCGCTAATGCCAAAGTAGTCGGCAATCACTGTCGCATTATCGATGACCATACTTGTAGACATCGGCAGGATGATCAGGGCAACCGCCAGCCATAAAAAGGCGACCGTGTTGCCCGCATCGTCGCGAGGCAGTTCGGCCAGCTGTTCGCGCGTTAGCGAATCATTATTGTCTCGCTCAGCTTTGCGGGCAATTTTGATAATGAAAATTAAATAGGCTGCCGCAAGTGCTATCAGCACCAGGCCATCATTGCGGCTCAGGATATTATCAAAAAGCACGACCCCGCATAATAAACTCACGAGTAACATCAGTGGCAGTTCACGTCGGATCAGGCGGGAATGGACGGTCAGCGGGTGTAGCAGCGCGGCGCCGCCGAGAATCAACAAAATATTGGTAATGTTCGAGCCAAGCGCGGTACCCACGGCGATATCCATCTGACCATGCGTTGCGGCAGAAAAAGAGACGATGAGTTCGGGTAACGAAGTGCCAATACCGACGACGGTCATGCCAATAATCAGCGGTGGAATCCCTAAAGCGCGGCAAAGAATCGCCGCGCTGAACACCAGACGATCTGCACCATATACCAGCAGGACCAGGCCGATAATAAAGAGTGCGGTAGCTACGAGCATGAAGTGTCCTTTGATCGGGTATAATCGTCGGCTTGCCCTGCACGACGGAGAGTCAGGGGCTAAAGTTAATGCGTTGATTTTGACGGTCTGGAAGCAAAAAGTAAAACTTATGCCAACTTTAGCTACGTTCCGGAAGTAAGTTTCTGTAAAAGTGTCCAGTCCAGGCGGTAATACGATACCATCGGGGGAGATTATATGCCTGAAAATGAGGATAAGAGGTAGCTATGAGCCAGACGGAGACGAATTTGGTAGATGTCCGTGGCGTCAGTTTCGCCCGTGGGGATCGACCGGTTTTCGATAACATCTCGCTTACGGTGCCCAAAGGGAAGGTCACCGCCATTATGGGCCCTTCAGGCATCGGGAAAACCACATTGCTGCGCCTGATTGGCGGCCAGCTTCGACCTGATGCGGGTGAAATCTGGTTTAACGGCGAAAATATTCCCGCGCTTTCGCGCTCCCGACTGTACGAAACGCGTAAAAAAATGAGCATGCTGTTTCAGTCCGGCGCATTGTTTACGGATCTGACGGTCTTTGACAACGTCGCGTGGCCCCTGCGGGAACATACTCATTTGCCACCGCAACTGCTACACAGCACGGTCATGATGAAGCTGGAAGCCGTAGGATTGCGGGGAGCGGCACAGCTGAAGCCTTCGGAGTTGTCTGGCGGTATGGCACGACGTGCTGCGCTGGCAAGAGCGATAGCATTAGAACCCGATTTGATTATGTTCGACGAACCTTTCGTCGGGCAGGATCCTATTACTATGGGCGTCCTGGTTAAGCTGATCGACGAGCTGAATCACTCGCTGGGCATGACCTGCATCGTGGTCTCACACGACGTGCCGGAAGTGCTGAGTATTGCCGATTACGCCTATATTATTGCGGGGCAGAAAGTCATCGCTCAGGGAACGGCAACCGCACTCCGCGAAAACGAAGATGCGCGTGTACGTCAGTTTATTGATGGCATCGCCGACGGTCCGGTACCGTTTCGTTTTCCGGCAGGGGATTATCTGCAGGACTTAACTGGCTCAGGGAGTTAACCAACTGATGTTTTTACGTGCACTGGCGTCCGTCGGGCGTCAGGGAATTAATACCTGTGCCTCATTTGGCCGTGCCGGGCTGATGCTCTTTCACGCGCTGATTGGCATACCTCGTTTTCGCAAACACGCGCCGTTGGTGATTAAACAGCTCTACAGTATCGGCGTACTGTCATTGCTGATTATTGTCGTCTCCGGTTTGTTTATTGGAATGGTGCTGGGGCTGCAAGGCTATCTGGTACTGAATACTTACGGCGCAGACAGCAGTCTCGGTATGCTGGTGGCCCTATCGCTACTGCGCGAGCTGGGGCCTGTGGTAACCGCGCTGCTGTTTGCGGGACGCGCTGGCTCGGCACTCACTGCCGAAATTGGCCTGATGAAAGCTACCGAGCAGCTTTCCAGCATGGAGATGATGGCTGTCGATCCGCTGCGGCGGATTATTTCGCCACGCTTTTGGGCGGGTTTTATCAGCATGCCATTACTGACGCTGATATTCGTCGCCGTTGGCATTATGGGCGGCGCGATTGTCGGTGTGAGCTGGAAAGGCATCGACAGCGGATTTTTCTGGTCAGCAATGCAGAATGCCGTTGACGTGCGCACCGATATTGTTAACTGCGTAATTAAAAGCGCTGTTTTTGCCTTCACCGTGACGTGGATTGCGCTGTTCAACGGTTATGACGCTATTCCCACTTCTGAAGGGATTAGCCGGGCAACAACGCGCACTGTGGTACATGCTTCTCTGGCGGTACTCGGTTTAGATTTTGTGCTGACAGCACTGATGTTTGGGAACTGATTCAATGCAAACGAAAAAAAGCGAAATTTGGGTAGGCGCATTTTTACTGTTGGCCCTCGCAGCGGCCCTGTTTTTGTGCCTGCGGGTCGCCGATCTTAAGTCGCTCGGTAGCGAGCCGACCTGGCGGTTGTATGCCACCTTCGACAATATCGGCGGTCTGAAAACGGGTTCGCCAGTGAAAATTGGCGGCGTGGTGATTGGCCGCGTCACGGATATTGAACTTGATGACAAAAGCTATTCGCCGCGCGTATCGATGGACATTGAAGATAAATATTCGCAGTTGCCGGATACCAGCTCGCTGGCGGTAAGAACGTCAGGCTTATTGGGTGAACAATACCTGGCGCTGAACGTCGGATTTGACGATCCCGATATGGGAACAGCTATGCTTAAAGACGGCAGCAGCATTCAGGACACCAAATCGGCAATGGTGCTGGAAGACCTGATTGGCCAGTTCTTGTATAAGAGCGGCAATGGCAGTGACAATAAAAACGCGTCGTCGGCGGCACCGGAAGCAAACGGGCAACCCGCGCCGGCAGCTCAAGAATAATTCAGAAGAGGACAGCTCATGTTTAAACGTTTCCTGATGGTGGCAATGCTGATTATTGCCCCGGTAGCCGCCAACGCAGCAGCAGATCAAACGAACCCTTATAAGCTAATGAATGAAGCTGCAGGTAAAACCTTTACCCGCCTCAAAAGCGAGCAGCCTAAAATTAAGCAGGATCCCAACTATCTGCGCCAAATCGTGCGTGAGGAGTTACTGCCTTATGTGCAAATCAAATACGCTGGCGCTTTAGTGCTGGGACGCTACTACAAAGAGGCAACGCCTGCCCAGCGTGAAGCTTACTTCAAAGCTTTTGGCGACTACCTGGCTCAGGCCTATGGTCAGGCGCTGGCGCTCTACAACGGGCAAACCTATCAAATTGCGCCAGAACAGCCTTATGCTGATGCCAGCATTATCGCTATCCGCGTTTCGATTATCGATCCGAATGGCCGTCCACCGGTACGCCTGGATTTCCAGTGGCGTAAAAACAGCCGCACCGGCGACTGGCAGGCGTATGACATGATTGCCGAAGGCGTGAGCATGATCAGCACCAAGCAAAATGAATGGGCTGGCCTTCTGCGTCAAAAGGGTATTGATGGCTTGACCGAACGACTGCAAAGTGCGGCAAATCAGCCAATCACGCTGGACAAGCAACAGTAATGAACGAACAACTGACCTGGCGCATAGAGGCGAACCAACTGCGTCTTGCCGGAGAGCTGGAGCGGGAAACGCTTCTGCCGCTCTGGCAGCAGCGCGAAACGGTCGTGAAACAGATTGATACCATTGATGTCTCCGCGCTGGAGCGTGTTGATTCCGCCGGTCTGGCATTGCTGGTTCATCTACGACAAATCGTGCTGGCACAGGGTAAAGCGCCGCAGTTTACCGGCATCACCGATAAGCTGCGCTCGCTTATCGCACTTTATAATCTGCAACAGATCATCGTCTCCGGCAGCTGATCGATCTGCCCACGGACGATCTAAAAAAAGCCTCTGCTCCGTCAGGGGCTTTTTGCTTGTTTAAGATAGCGTCACTTTCCACTAATATGTGTGCCTGTTAATCCTCAACGAATATTAGAAGCATCATGGAAACTAGTGAAATTCAATCCGTGCTGATGAGCGCGTTACCTCTGCAGGAAGTTCATGTGACCGGTGACGGCAGCCACTTTCAGGTGATTGCTGTCGGCGAAATGTTTGGTGAGCTGAGCCGCGTGAAAAAACAGCAGACGGTCTATGCACCGCTGATGGCTTATATCGCCGATAACCGTATCCACGCGGTATCTATCAAAACGTATACCCCGGAAGAATGGGCGCGCGACCGTAAGCTAAACGGTTTTTAATGCCTTGCAAACTCATCGCGCCGTGCGTGATGAAAAGGCAGTAATGTATGTCTGATTAATGAGAACTGGTGCTATGGATAAATTTCGTGTGCAGGGCCCAACCCGTTTAAGCGGGGAAGTAACCATTTCCGGCGCTAAAAACGCTGCGCTGCCAATCCTGTTTGCTGCTCTGCTGGCATCCGATCCGGTCGAGATCCAGAATGTCCCGAAACTAAAGGACATCGATACCACCATGAAGCTGCTCAGCCAGCTTGGTGTAAAAGCAGAGCGTAACGGTTCCGTCCATTTGGATGCCAGCGACGTCAATATTTACTGTGCGCCATACGATTTGGTGAAAACCATGCGCGCTTCTATCTGGGCGCTGGGTCCACTGGTGGCGCGTTTCGGCCAGGGGCAGGTTTCTCTGCCCGGCGGCTGTGCGATTGGCGCTCGTCCGGTTGATTTACACATTACCGGCCTTGAGCAGCTGGGTGCGGAAATCAAACTGGAAGAGGGCTATGTCAAAGCTTCTGTTAACGGCCGACTGAAAGGCGCACATATTGTGATGGACAAGGTTAGCGTAGGCGCGACCGTCACTATCATGAGTGCTGCCACGCTGGCGACCGGCAAAACCGTTATCGAAAATGCCGCGCGCGAGCCGGAAATTGTTGATACGGCTAACTTCCTGAATACGCTCGGCGCTAAAATCACCGGCGCAGGTAGCGATCGCATCACCATCGAGGGTGTTGAGCGTTTAGGCGGGGGTGTTTATCGCGTGCTGCCTGACCGTATTGAGACCGGTACCTTCCTGATTGCAGCGGCCATTTCCGGCGGCAAAGTGATCTGCCGTGACACGCAGCCGGATACGCTGGATGCGGTGCTGGCAAAGCTGCGTGAAGCGGGGGCGGATATTGAGTTGGGTGACGACTGGATTAGCCTTGATATGCAGGGTAAGCGTCCAAAAGCGGTTAACTTCCGCACCGCGCCACATCCAGGTTTCCCGACCGATATGCAGGCACAGTTTAGCCTGTTGAACCTGGTTGCAGAGGGAACCGGTGTCATTACCGAGACTATCTTTGAAAACCGCTTTATGCACGTGCCGGAGCTGATCCGTATGGGCGCTCATGCCGAGATTGAGAGCAATACGGCCATTTGTCATGGCGTAGAAAAACTTTCCGGTGCTCAGGTAATGGCGACCGATCTGCGTGCATCCGCGAGCCTGGTGCTGGCGGGTTGTATTGCGGAAGGGACGACGATCGTTGACCGCATTTACCATATCGATCGTGGTTACGAACACATTGAAGATAAGCTCATCGCGCTTGGTGCGCGCATTGAGCGTATCAGCGGCAGCGAATAAAGCCGCATAGTGCTTATAACAGGGACGGTTACGTGCCGCCCTGGTAAAGCATTTCTCTGCCCCGTCAGCGCTAAGCCGGCGGGGCATTTTTCTATCCCAAAAGGCAGGGATACCCGGAAAGGGCTTATGATCGCATCAGTTTTTTACGATCGATCAGCTTGTTGGTCACGGGATCGTAATAGCGGCTGGGCCAGATTTCTGATGGATGAGTCATTAATGCATCAGCAATCAGCCACTCGCCTTTCGGCCAGGATCTGAACAGCGCGTTTGCCAGCGTCGAGGAGCTTAGTCCCGCCTCGCGTGATAATCCGGCAAGCGTTGTACCTCTTTTTCGTAAGCCTGCAATAATATCCGCGTTATGCCAGTCTTTTTTCTTATCTACCATGTGTGTCTTCTCCATGTACACATAACAATTTCCAGAATTTTCTGGAAGTCATCTCAGGGTTTATCGGTGGAGCCTTGACCCGTTTCTCAAAAAAATAACGAGTTAGCCACTATTCCCCTCGGTAAAATATACCAATAAAATTCCAGAATTTTCCAATTCTTTCTTAATGGGATTTATAAGTTGTGCGGTAATTCGCAAAAGTTACGCAATGCTGTGATGCGTTACATTTGAAAAAAGGCAGAAAAAAGCGAAATAAAAAGCGCGGAGAAGGAGAAACACAGGGAGAGATAAAGCGCGGAAATCCGCGCTTCAGGTTGGATTAGAATTCCCGCTGAACGGACATATGCGCCAGCGCTTCAAGCGCGCTGCGCCAGGGCGATTCAGGCAGTACTGCAAGGCTGGCAATCGCTTTGTCAGCTTCGCGTTCTGCTGATTCACGTGTCCATTCGAGCGAGCCGCATTGGCGCATGGTTTCCAGAACTGGATCAAGTAAATGGCGACCATTGCCTTGCTCAATAGCCTCACGAATCATCGCGGCTTGTTCAGCTGTTCCGTTACGCATGGCGTGCAGCAAGGGCAGCGTCGGCTTACCTTCGCTCAGGTCATCACCCACGTTTTTGCCCAGCGTTTTGCCATCGGCGCTGTAATCCAAAAGATCGTCGATAAGCTGGAAAGCTGTGCCGATATAGCGGCCATAATCCTGTAACGCCCGTTCCTGTTCTGGCGACGCATCGGCCAGAATTGCGGAAGACTGAGCGGCAGCTTCAAACAGGCGAGCTGTTTTACTGTAAATCACCCGCATGTAGCTTTCTTCTGTAATATCCGGGTCATTACAGTTCATCAGCTGTAGGACTTCGCCTTCTGCAATGACGTTTACGGCCTCCGACATCAGTGCCAGAACGCGCAGCGAGCCAAGGCTGGTCATCATCTGAAACGCACGCGTATAGATAAAATCGCCGACCAGCACGCTGGCAGCGTTACCAAAGGCGGCATTGGCGGTGGCTTTACCGCGGCGCATATCAGATTCATCAACCACATCATCGTGCAGCAGGGTCGCAGTGTGAATAAATTCTATCAGCGCTGCGACAGTAACGTGTTGTTTTCCTGAATAATTCACCGCGCGCGCTGCCAGAACGGCGATCATGGGGCGGATCCGTTTGCCACCACCGCTAATGATGTAATATCCCAGCTGATTGATAAGGGAAACCTCGGAATTCAGCTGTTCGAGTATTGTTGCATTGACGTCCGCCATGTCCTGCGCGGTGAGTTCGTTTATCTGTTCTAAGTTCATCAGTCTGTTCAGCTATTGCTCAGTATGCTGCTATGATAAGCGTCTTTACCCGTGCCTGCGGCATGTAATGTATAACAGATTGTACTTGAAAATTGCGACTGTGAAACATTTGCCTGTGCTTTGCGTTTTTTTTCTGCAATACCCGCCATCAGGCACTTGTCTTCCCCCGCGAAGTTGCGTAGAATTCGCGCCCTATTGTGAATATTTATAGCGCAGCCTGAAACCAAGACGGCAAGCGCGAGAGCGGAGTTTTATATGTACGCGGTTTTCCAAAGTGGTGGTAAACAACACCGAGTAAGCGAAGGTCAGACCGTTCGCCTGGAAAAGCTGGACATCGCAACCGGCGAAACTATTGAGTTCGACCAGGTTCTGATGATTGCTAACGGCGAAGAAGTGACTATTGGCGCGCCTTTAGTTTCAGGTGGCGTGATCAAAGCAGAAATCATTGCGCACGGTCGCGGCGACAAAATCAAGATCGTTAAGTTCCGTCGTCGTAAGCATTACCGTAAGCAGCAGGGTCACCGTCAGTGGTTCACTGACGTGAAGATCACTGGCATCAGCGCATAAGAGGAGATCTGACAAATGGCACACAAAAAGGCTGGCGGCTCCACTCGAAATGGTCGCGATTCCAATGCAAAACGTCTGGGCGTTAAGCGTTTCGGCGGCGAATCTGTACTGGCAGGTAGCATCATCGTTCGTCAGCGTGGCACCAAATTCCACGCGGGCACCAACGTAGGCTGCGGCCGTGACCACACCCTGTTTGCAACTGCAAACGGCAAGGTCCAGTTCGAAGTGAAAGGCCCGAACAACCGTAAATACATCAGCATCGTTGCTGAGTAAGGTTTTCGTGCCTGAAAGCGGTACCTGATACCGCTTTTAGCAGCGAATCAAAAAGCCCCGCTATGATTGCGGGGCTTTTTACATTCTGCTTTTCAATCCGCATGGGGCTGTTTCCGCCAGCGGATTCGCAGCAAACAGGTTTTTTGCTGTACACTTTATATTCAGCTGCACGATGTCTTAAGGCGGATCCTCTTTCTGATTGCATCGCGAAGACCTTTGCAGCATCAGAACCCCTGTTTCCGTCATCAGGCCATCGTTCACGAGCCACGACGGATCATCCGACTGCAAGGTTGATCGGCAGCGGGCAAATGATTTACGGAGAAGTAACATGAAGTTTGTTGATGAAGCGACGATCCTCGTTGCTGCGGGTGATGGCGGCAATGGCTGCGTCAGCTTCCGTCGTGAAAAATATATTCCCAGAGGTGGTCCGGACGGTGGTGACGGCGGTGACGGCGGCGATGTTTACATGCAGGCTGATGAAAACCTGAATACGCTGATCGATTATCGTTTTGAAAAATCTTTCCGTGCTGAACGTGGCCAGAACGGCCAGAGCCGTGACTGTACCGGTAAGCGCGGGAAAGATGTGATCATCAAAGTACCGGTAGGAACGCGTATTATCGATCAGGGTACCGGTGAAACCCTGGGCGACATGATGACTCATGGTCAGGTGCAAATGGTCGCTAAAGGCGGCTGGCACGGCCTTGGCAACACGCGTTTTAAATCTTCCGTTAACCGTTCGCCGCGTCAAAAAACCATGGGTACGCCTGGTGAGAAGCGCGACTTGCAGCTTGAGCTGATGCTGCTGGCCGACGTGGGGATGTTGGGCCTGCCGAATGCCGGTAAATCTACCTTTATCCGTGCAGTCTCTGCGGCGAAGCCAAAAGTAGCGGATTATCCATTTACCACTCTGGTACCAAGCCTGGGCGTGGTACGTATGGACAGCGAACAAAGCTTCGTGGTCGCCGATATTCCAGGCCTGATTGAAGGCGCTTCTGACGGTGCCGGTTTAGGCATTCGCTTCCTGAAGCACCTCGAGCGCTGTCGCGTTCTGTTACACACTATTGATCTGGCCCCAATCGATGAATCCGATCCGGTTGAAAATGCCCGTATCATTTTGGCTGAGCTGGAAAAATATAGCGAAAAGCTTTTCAACAAGCCACGCTGGCTGGTTTTCAACAAAGTCGACCTGCTGGATCAGGAAGAGGCGGAATCCCGCGCGAAAGCTATCGCTGATGCGCTGGGCTGGACGGAGAAATATTACCTGATCTCTGCCGCCAATCGCGTCGGCGTGACCCCGCTGTGCTGGGATGTGATGTCCTTCATTAACGCCAATCCTAAAGAAGCGGAAGTGGAAGAGAAGCAGCCAGAGAAAGTGGAATTCATGTGGGATGATTACCACCGCCAGCAGCTCGAAGAAGCCGAAGTGGCGGTTGAAGAAGATGATGACTGGGATGAAGACTGGGATGATGAAGACGACGAAGGCGTCGAAATTATCTATCAGCGCTAAGCCAGTAAGGGACACAAATTTGTGTCCCTTTTCTTTTACGTCACGCTGGAAGATGGTTCACATTTCCCCGACGCACGGCAAATCCCCTTTCTAATAGCAAAGATAATCATTATCATCTTCGGTTCCGGATGTTTATCGGGGCAGTATGCTGCTTCGTTTCGCTGAATAGAGCTGACTCAATGATACGTTTCGCCAGACTAGTCGTTCCGCTGTTACTCTCTGCTTTTTCCGTCGTGCCCTTCACTCAGGCTCAGGCCGAGCAAGGCTGGCCGCGTCATATTCCTAACCGGGATGGCGAGCTGGTGATTAACCATCAGCCTGAACGCATTGTCTCTACCAGCGTGACGCTGACGGGCTCGCTGCTTGCCATCGGGGCACCGGTCGTTGCCAGTGGTGCAGCCATGCCGGGACATAAGATTACAGACCAGCAGGGTTTTTTCCGTCAGTGGGGCAAGACGGCGACGGAAAAAGGCGTTAAACGTTTATATACGGGTGAACCCAATCTTGAAGCGATTGCGGCGGAAAACCCCGATTTGATCATCGTTAGCGCCACAGGCAATGATTCTGCGCTGCCAATATACGAGCGTCTTTCGGCGATGGCTCCAACGCTGGTCGTCAATTACGATGATAAAAGCTGGCAACAGGTAGA
Source organism: Pantoea sp. CCBC3-3-1 (assembly GCF_007981265.1). Lineage (NCBI taxonomy): Bacteria > Pseudomonadati > Pseudomonadota > Gammaproteobacteria > Enterobacterales > Erwiniaceae > Pantoea > Pantoea sp. CCBC3-3-1. The sequence continues at coordinate 4,413,490 of NZ_CP034363.1, read as the reverse complement.
ACGTATTCTTGCGCAGGCAACCGGCCATGAAGCACAGGCTGAAAAGTCGATCCAGACGTATGCTCAGCGCGAAAAAGAAGTGAAAGCAAAGCTGGTGCTGCCGCCACAACCGGTTTCAGCGCTGGTGTTCAATGCCCATAGCCGGTTAGTGAATCTGTGGACCACTGAGTCTGCTCAGGGAAAATTGCTGGAATCCTTAGGCTTCACCCTGGCACAGCTTCCCGCGGTAAGCATCAAAGCCAGTCAGCGAATGAAACGGAAAGATATCGTTCCGCTAAGCGGAGAGAATCTGGTGACGGGACTGACGGGCAACACCGTAATGATGTTTGCTACCGGGGAAGAGGGTAAGGCTGCATTGCTGGCTGAGCCATTGCTTGCCGCAACACCGGCGGTAAAAAATAAGCAGGTTTATGCGTTAGGGGATGAGTCCTTCCGGCTTGATTATTATAGCGCCAGCAACCTGCTGACGCGGCTTGAACAGCTATTTGCTAAACAGTAACTGCCTGACCAGCCTCATGTCGGTGAGGCTGGTCTGTTCCCTCTGCGTCTTTTAAAGCGAACCCGCTCACAAATTTACTCTTTTCATTGCTGGCCCTGAACAGCCCATTTTTCTTATCGTTTACGCAATAACACAAGAAGTTAAATGAGAATGCGATGAATAATCGAATTGATAATTGTTTGTGTTTGCAATAGTGTATTGCCGCCTGGTTATCCATCTCTATTGCTGGACGCTGGCGGGGCGGATCCTAATGCCGTCTGGTTATCCAAATTTGCCTCAGATAACGTTGGTGAGGCGATCTCAGGGAATATGAATTTTGAACAAATTATCACGTTTATCATTAGCTATCCTGCTGGAACTGGGAATAGTCACAACGGCGATGGCAGCCACGGAAACCGCACCGGAAAACAGCACGGAAAAGGGTGTTTCAACGTCGACTCAGAGCACCGTTTCTCCTGAACAGGTAGACGCTGAAGGCGGGACGATGGTGGTAACGGCGGCTCAGCAAAATCTTCAGGCGCCGGGTGTTTCAACCATCACTGCCGATGAAATCAAAAAACGACCTCCGTCACGTGACCTTTCCGAAATCATTCGTACTATGCCAGGCGTAAACCTGACCGGCAACTCCACCAGTGGACAACGCGGCAACAACCGTCAAATCGACATTCGCGGTATGGGGCCAGAAAATACGCTGATCCTGATCGACGGCATGCCAGTCGCCAGCCGTAACTCGGTACGCCTTGGATGGCGTGGCGAACGCGATACCCGTGGTGATACCAACTGGGTGCCGCCAGAAATGGTCGATCATATTGAAGTCATTCGCGGACCCGCGGCGGCGCGCTATGGCAACGGTGCGGCAGGCGGCGTGGTGAACATCATTACTAAGCAAACCAGCAATGAGTGGCATGGCTCCTGGGATACCTACCTGAACATGCCTGAGCATAAGTCAGAAGGTTCCACAAAGCGTTCCAACTTCTCGCTTACCGGGCCGCTGGGTGATGATGTCAGCTTCACGCTGTACGGCAACCTCAGCAAAACTCAGGCCGATGCGCAGTTTATCAATCAGGGACATCAGTCGCTGAGAACCGGCAGCTACGCCGATACCGTGCCTGCCGGTCGCGAAGGGGTAGAAAACAAAGATATTCATGGCAAGCTGCGCTGGGAATTTGCCCGCAACCAGAATCTGGAATTCAGTGCGGGCTACAGTCGTCAGGGCAACCTTTATGCGGGTGATACGCAAAATACCAACACCAGCGCGCTGGTGCAGAGCAAATACGGCGATGAGACCAACCGACTCTATCGTCAGGATTATGCGGTTACCTGGACCGGCGCATGGGATAACGGCGTCAGTACCCGCAGCTATGCGCAGTACGAAAACACGCGCAACTCACGCATGAATGAAGGGCTGGCGGGCGGCACCGAAGGGATCTTCTCCGACAGCGGCTTTTCGACGATCGAGCTGAACGATGTCCTGCTGCACAGCGAAGTGAGTATTCCGATTGAATTGCTGGTTAATCAGACCCTGACGCTGGGAACCGAGTGGAATCAGCAGAAGATGAAAGATGGCGCCTCCAATACGCAGGCTCTGTCCGGCGGTGGGATTGATGGTATAAGCAGCACCAATCGCAGCCCTTACTCCTCGGCAGAAATCTTCTCCCTGTTTGCCGAAGACAATATGGAACTGACCGACAGTACCATACTGACACCCGGTCTGCGTTTTGATCATCACAGTATTGTTGGCAATAACTGGAGCCCATCACTTAATCTTTCCCAGACGCTGGCTGACGACTTCACGCTGAAACTGGGTATCGCACGCGCCTATAAAGCGCCAAGCCTGTATCAAACCAACCCAAACTACGTGCTTTACAGTCGTGGTCAGGGATGCGCTGACAGCGCCGGTGCCTGCTATCTGATGGGCAACGACGATCTGAAAGCCGAAACCAGCATCAACAAAGAAGTGGGCATTGAGTATAAGCATGAAGGCTATCAGGCAGGCCTGACGTGGTTCCGTAATGATTACCGCAACAAAATCGAATCGGGCTATGTACCAACCGGAACATCGACTACCGGCGCTGCGGACATCTACCAATGGGAAAACGTGCCAAAAGCGGTAGTCGAAGGGCTGGAAGGCACGGTTAACTTCCCGGTGACGGAAGCCATTACCTGGAACAATAACCTGACCTACATGCTGCAAAGCAAAAACAAAACCACCGGCGATCGCCTGTCGGTTATCCCGCAGTATACGCTGAACTCGACGCTGGCCTGGCAGGCAACACAGGATCTGTCGTTGCAGACCACCTTCACCTGGTATGGCCGTCAAACGCCGAAGAAGTATAACTACAAAGGTGAATCGGTTAGCGGCACCGAGAAGTCAACGGTCAGCCCTTATTCGATTCTGGGTCTGAGCGGAACGTATGACGTGAATAAATACGCCAGCGTGACTGTGGGTATCGAAAACCTGTTCGATAAGCGTCATTTCCGCGAAGGCAATGCGCAAACCACAGGTAACTCTACCACCAATGCGTATATGTATGGGGCAGGGGCGAATACCTACAATGAATCAGGCCGTACTTATTATATGAGTCTGAATACGCATTTTTAAGTCAGTAGTACTTGCGGGATACAATCCTTCACGGGCAGTATCCCCGAACAACAGCGAAGCCCGATATCGGGCTTCGCTGGTTTCACAAGTAGTGTACGTTGCTCGTCAGTTGTTCTGATAAACATCCTTATAGAGGCGGCTTTCAAAGCGCACCAGCGGAATACGACGCTGTTTCTGATCCTGAGGCGGAACGGCATAGCCTGAAAGATACTGCACAAAGGCAACCCGCTGACCACTGGCGGTGGTCATAAAGCCTGCGAGGTTATAAACACCCTGCAATGAACCCGTTTTAGCCGATACCTTGCCATCCACACCCGCTTCATGCAGGCCACCACGGTAACGTAGTGTTCCGTCATAGCCCGCCAGCGGCAGCATCGAGATATAATTCAGTTGCTGATCGTTCTGCGCAATATATTGCAGCACCTGCATCATGGTCGCCGGCGAAATCAGATCGTGACGCGACAGGCCGGAGCCATCAACCTGAATGCTGTTGCCGAGATCGATATTGGCTTTCTGCCGCAGGATCTGACGGACGGCATCAGAACCCGCACGCCATGTACCCGGTACGCCGAAACGCTCGTGGCCAATAGTACGGAATACGGTATCGGCAATCATGTTGTCAGACTTCTTCAACATAATTTTAAGCAGATCGTGCAGAGGGACTGATTGCGTTTCGGCTAATACCGTTGCAGGCTGGGTTGCCTGAGTCTGACGCACCAGATGACCGGTATAATCAATGCCCGCTTCCTGCAATTCCGCTTTTAACAGCGCTCCGGCATAGCTGGCGCCATCCTGAATCGCAAAGGCCAGCGGCAACGGTTCTGAACGCTGGGTCATGCAGCCGGTTAACGTAAAGCGGTTAAGCTCGCCGGGCACCACGTCCAGTTCACAATATTGTGCATCTGCCGATCCTCTCGCCAGCGTGCGAACCTGGCTGAACATATTGACCGGATAATAAGAGGCAACGCGGATAAAAGCGTTATCGCCGGGCGTTTGCGCACTGTAGAGGGAAACTGAAAAACAGTTACGATCAACAATCGCAGCAGCAGGTGGGGCGCTAAAACACTGGGTCATATCATTCCACGGCCAGCCCGGCGCTTTATCATGGCTGGCGAAGACCGACGTATCAATGACGACATTGCCCTGAATATGCTGCACGCCTTGTTTTTTCAGAGCGGTCACTAAGTTACGGAGATCCTGCCGGGTAAAGGTCGGATCGCCGCCGAACCTCGCCACCAGATCGCCGCGTAGCGTGCCGCCGCTAATCGAACCTTTGCTTTCCAGTTGGGTGTGAAAACGGTAATCCGGGCCCAGCTGTAACAGTGCAGCCAGCGCGGTAATCACTTTCATGGTACTGGCAGGCAACGCCATCTGCTTGCTGTGATAGTCAATCGAGGGCGAACTGGCGCCAACTTTTTGCACAATCAGCGCCAGGTTTGCGCCATCGGGCAGGTACTGAGTATAGTCTTCGACCGTGGCCGCATGGGCATTCAGCATAAATGCGCAGGCTAAGCCGGTAACAATTCGTGAAAATCGCATAATCTCGCGTTTACTGGCAGGTGATGTTGCCATACTACGGTGCATTAAGGTGGAAAGTAAACGATGACCCATAGAGAACTCTGGGTTAAAATACGTATCAAAATGCGAATCATCCAGGCCCTGGATATCCCCCGGGCTTGGTTTCTTTCGTTTGTAATTCAGTGGTAAGCGCCGCAGAACGCTTTTTCTGCATTAACCTGTCAGGATGACACAATTTTGCACAGGATCAGTTAACGAGGTGTTGAGATGAATCAGATTCCGATGACGTTGAGGGGCGCGGAGAGACTGCGCGAAGAGCTCGAAGAGCTGAAAACCGTTAAACGCCCCAGAATTATTGCCTCAATTGCTGATGCACGCGAGCACGGCGACTTGAAAGAAAATGCAGAGTACCATGCCGCCCGCGAAGAGCAGGGCTTCTGTGAAGGTCGTATCCAGGAAATTGAAGCCAAGCTGTCAAATGCCCAGGTGATCGATGTCACGAAAATGAATGCCAACGGGCGCGTCATTTTCGGTTCTACCGTTAGCGTGCTGAACGTGGACACTGATGAAGAGTCAACCTATCGCATTGTCGGCGATGACGAAGCTGACTTTAAGCAAAATCTGATTTCTGTTAACTCACCGATGGCGCGTGGCCTGATTGGTAAAGAAGTGGATGATGTGACCATCATCAAAACGCCAGGCGGCGATGTTGAGTACGAAATTCTTAAGATTGAATATATCTGATTTCCCCGGTCGGGTTTTTTCAGACATAGTGTAAAGAAAGGAAAAGGCCGCACCGCGGCCTTTTACTGACATCGGGAGCATGTCATTTTCTCCCGACTAAGTTTCAAATCGCGCCAGAACTTAACGTGGAAGCGCGATTTTACGTTCCTTCGTTGGACGGTACAGCACCAGCGTCTTGCCGATAACCTGCACGTTAGCAGCTTTGGTTTCGCGCACGATAGCTTCAACTACCAGGGTTTTTGTCTCGCGGTCTTCCGTAGCGATTTTCACCTTGATGAGCTCGTGGTGCTCCAGTGCTTGTTCGATCTCGGCCAGCACCCCTTCGGTCAGACCGTTGTTGCCTAACATGACGACAGGCTTCAGCGGATGGGCCAGTCCTTTCAGGTGCTGTTTTTGTTTGGTACTCAGATTCATCGTATTTTTTACTTACATTGGGATTGAAAACGGGTCATTCTACCGCCATCTCTGGTGTATCACCAAATCGGCATGCTGATTTGCGCGGTTTATTTATCGCATACGTTGAATCATAGTTGGAAATTGTATGACTGGTAAAAAGCGTTCGGCCAGTTCCAGCCGCTGGCTACAGGAACACTTTAGCGATAAATATGTGCTTCAGGCACAGAAAAAGGGGCTGCGCTCGCGCGCCTGGTTTAAACTTGATGAAATACAGCAAGGTGACAAGCTGTTTAAGCCAGGGATGACGGTTGTCGACCTTGGCGCAGCACCCGGTGGCTGGTCTCAGTATGTGGTGACACAAATTGGTTCCAAAGGTCGCGTCATCGCCTGTGATCTCCTGCCGATGGATCCTATTGTCGGTGTCGATTTCCTTCAGGGCGACTTTCGTGATGAACTGGTGCTGAAAGCCTTGCTGGAACGCGTTGGCGATGCGAAGGTGCAGGTTGTGATGTCAGATATGGCACCCAACATGACCGGTACGCCTGCTGTGGATATCCCAAGATCAATGTATCTCGTTGAACTTGCGCTTGATATGTGTCGTGATGTGCTGGCACCTGGCGGCAGTTTTTTAGTGAAAGTGTTTCAGGGAGATGGCTTTGAAGATTACCTCCGGGAAATTCGCTCCCTGTTTACGAAAGTGAAAATTCGTAAGCCGGACGCTTCGCGCTCTCGTTCGCGTGAAGTGTACATTGTAGCGACAGGGCGCAAACTATAGTACCCTACGCTGTCTGTTAACACAGTTGTAATAAGAGGTTAATCCCTTGAGTGACATGGCGAAAAACCTGATTCTCTGGCTAGTCATCGCAGTCGTGCTGATGTCTGTCTTCCAGAGCTTTGGGCCCAGCGAGTCAAATGGCCGTAGGGTTGATTACTCAACCTTCCTGTCGGAAGTGAACCAGGATCAGGTCCGCGAGGCACGTATTAACGGGCGTGAAATCAACGTTGTCAAAAAAGACAGTAACAAATACACAACCTACATCCCCGTCAACGATCCTAAGTTGCTCGATAACCTGTTGACTAAAAATGTAAAAGTGGTTGGCGAACCGCCTGAAGAACCGAGCCTGTTGGCCTCAATCTTCATCTCATGGTTCCCAATGCTGTTGCTGATTGGCGTCTGGATCTTCTTTATGCGCCAGATGCAGGGCGGCGGCGGCAAGGGCGCGATGTCCTTCGGCAAAAGCAAAGCCCGCATGCTGACAGAAGATCAGATTAAAACGACTTTTGCTGACGTCGCAGGCTGTGACGAAGCGAAAGAAGAAGTCGGCGAGCTGGTGGAATACCTGCGCGAACCAAGCCGCTTCCAGAAACTCGGCGGTAAAATTCCGAAAGGCGTACTGATGGTCGGTCCTCCGGGTACCGGTAAAACGCTGCTGGCGAAAGCTATCGCTGGCGAAGCCAAAGTGCCTTTCTTTACCATCTCCGGTTCTGACTTCGTTGAAATGTTTGTCGGTGTGGGTGCTTCCCGTGTTCGTGACATGTTCGAACAGGCAAAGAAAGCGGCACCTTGCATTATCTTCATCGATGAAATTGATGCGGTCGGTCGCCAGCGTGGCGCGGGTCTCGGCGGTGGTCACGATGAACGTGAACAAACGCTGAACCAGATGCTGGTTGAGATGGACGGTTTTGAAGGCAACGAAGGTATCATCGTCATTGCCGCTACTAACCGTCCTGACGTGCTAGACCCGGCACTGCTTCGTCCGGGCCGCTTTGACCGTCAGGTTGTGGTCGGTCTGCCGGACGTACGTGGCCGCGAGCAGATTCTGAAAGTCCATATGCGCCGTGTGCCGCTGGCTACCGATATCGATGCGTTAGTTATCGCACGTGGTACGCCAGGCTTCTCAGGTGCCGATCTGGCTAACCTTGTGAATGAAGCAGCGCTGTTTGCCGCACGTGGTAATCGCCGTGTCGTTTCTATGGTTGAATTCGAAAAAGCGAAAGACAAAATCATGATGGGTGCGGAACGTCGCTCCATGGTGATGACGGAAGCGCAGAAAGAATCTACCGCGTATCACGAAGCTGGCCACGCGATTATTGGTCGTCTGGTGCCTGAACACGATCCGGTGCATAAAGTGACGATTATTCCACGCGGCCGCGCATTAGGCGTGACCTTCTTCCTGCCGGAAGGCGATGCAATCAGCGCCAGCCGTCAGAAGCTGGAAAGTCAGATCTCAACGCTTTACGGTGGCCGTCTGGCAGAAGAAATCATCTACGGTGTGGAACGCGTTTCGACTGGTGCGTCTAACGACATCAAAGTTGCTACTTCTATTGCTCGTAACATGGTTACGCAATGGGGCTTTTCTGAGAAGCTGGGCCCGCTACTCTATGCGGAAGAAGAGGGCGAAGTGTTCCTTGGCCGTTCAGTAGCGAAAGCGAAGCATATGTCCGATGAGACCGCGCGCATCATTGACCAGGAAGTAAAATCTCTGGTTGAAGGTAACTACCAACGCGCACGCCGTATTCTGAATGAGAACATGGACATCCTTCACGCGATGAAAGACGCGCTGATGAAGTATGAAACCATTGATGCTCCTCAGATCGATGACCTGATGGCTCGCCGTGAAGTGCGTCCGCCAGCAGGTTGGGAAGATCCGGCCAGCAACAGTTCTGACAACGGTACGCCAAAGGCGCCACGTCCGGTTGATGAACCGCGTACGCCAAATCCTGGCAACACCATGTAATGACGGGACAGCAGTCCTGAGTCACAAGCAAACCCCGGCGATGACCGGGGTTTTTTTTATGAGTACATCGGCCAGACCGATCCGCACACTTCCAGGGAGAAGCGCCATCATGAAACTTTACGCCAGAGATTCCGTGCTCGATTTATCACATCCTCATGTGATGGGGATACTGAACATGACGCCGGATTCCTTTTCAGATGGCGGCAGGCATAACAGTCTGGTGCAGGCGCTAACCCATGCGAATGAAATGATTAACGCGGGTGCGACCATTATCGACATTGGTGGGGAATCGACCCGGCCAGGCGCCGATGAAGTGAGCGTTGAAGAAGAGCTGGACCGGGTGATCCCCGTTGTCGAGGCGATTGCACAGCGTTTCGAGGTGTGGATTTCTGTGGATACTTCCAAGCCGGAAGTGATCCGTGAAGCGGCAAAGGCCGGTGCGCATATTATCAACGATATTCGTTCACTTCAGGAACCTGGCGCGCTGGAAGCGGCGGCTGCAACCGGTTTGCCGGTCTGTATAATGCATATGCAGGGTGAACCTCGCACGATGCAGCAGGCACCCGGGTATAAAAATTTGCTCCAGGACGTAGATACTTTTTTTGTTGAGCAGATAGCGCGCTGTGAAGCTGCCGGTATTAAAAAAGATCGGTTGCTGCTCGACCCAGGGTTCGGTTTCGGTAAGAATCTCTCCCACAATTATCAATTGCTGGCGCACCTGGCTGATTTTCATCATTTCGGGCTGCCACTATTGGTAGGGATGTCGCGAAAAAGCATGATTGGGCAGTTGCTGAATGTTGGACCGTCTCAACGTCTTACCGGAAGCCTGGCTTGTGCCGTGATTGCTGCAATGCAGGGCGCACATATTTTACGCGTCCATGATGTTAAAGAAACTGTAGAGGCGATGCGCGTCGTCGAAGCAACCCTGTCAGCAAAGGAATAGTAGAATGAGCAACCGTAAGTATTTTGGTACCGATGGCATCCGGGGCAAAGTTGGCGAAACCCCGATCACTCCCGATTTCGTCCTGAAGCTGGGCTGGGCGGCGGGCAAAGTTTTGGCGCGCAACGGCTCCAAAAAAATTATTATCGGTAAAGATACGCGTATTTCCGGCTACATGCTGGAGTCCGCATTGGAAGCGGGTTTGGCCGCTGCCGGACTTTCTGCGGCGTTTACCGGACCGATGCCAACGCCAGCCATTGCTTATCTCACCCGTACCTTCCGTGCTGAGGCCGGCATCGTTATTTCTGCCTCTCACAATCCATTTGATGATAATGGCATTAAGTTTTTCTCCATCGAAGGGACAAAGCTGCCCGATGATGTAGAAGAAGCCATCGAAGCGGAAATGGAGAAACCTATTACCTGTGTTGAATCCGCCGAGCTGGGACGCGCCAGCCGCATTGTGGATGCCGCCGGACGTTACATCGAATTTTGCAAAGGGACGTTCCCCAGCGAACTGAGCCTCAACGGGCTGAAGATTGTGGTCGACTGCGCTAACGGTGCCACTTATCACATCGCACCTAATGTCCTGCGTGAACTGGGCGCTACGGTGATTACGCTTGGCGTTAATCCTGATGGTATGAACATCAACAAAGAATGCGGCGCAACCGACGTTCGTCAGCTCCAGGCTCGCGTACTGGCAGAAAAGGCAGATATCGGTCTGGCATACGACGGTGACGGTGACCGCATCATGATGGTGGATCATCTGGGCCACAAAGTAGATGGCGACCAGATCCTCTACATCATCGCTCGTGAAGGCCTGCGTCAGGGACAGTTACGCGGCGGCGTAGTCGGCACGCTGATGAGCAATATGGGTCTGGAGCTGGCGCTGAAACAGTTAGGTATTCCGTTTGCACGCGCAAAAGTGGGCGACCGCTATGTGTTGGAAAAGCTCCAGGAAAAAGGCTGGCGTCTTGGCGCGGAAAACTCCGGGCATGTGATCCTGCTGGATAAGACAACCACCGGTGACGGTATCGTAGCAGGTTTGCAGGTACTTACTGCGATGGTAAGGAATCACATGAGCCTCCACGATCTCTGTAGCGGGATGAAGCTGCTACCACAGATTCTGGTAAACGTTCGCTTCAGTGGCGAAACCGATCCGCTGGAAAATGCACAGGTGAAAGCCGTAACGGCACAAGTGGAAAAAGAACTGCACGGCCGCGGACGCGTGCTGTTGCGTAAATCAGGGACGGAACCGCTAATTCGCGTAATGGTAGAAGGTGAAGATGAGGCGCTGGTCACTGCGCTGGCGCACCGGATCGCTGATGCTGTAAAGGCGGTTTAAAGACAAAATAGTGACGGGCTGAACTTATTCAGCCCGTCAGAAAAAGTGTTGTACCTGGGTGATTTTTGGTGGTTTTTTCACCTTTATTTGCGGCGTTGCGGTTTTTTTCTGCAATCGATCGCGTCGCTGTAAATTGCCCTTGCGCTGACGAGCGGCTTTGGTTAGTATTCACACCCGCTTCTGATGGGTAGTGGTGACGCTATCTGCTGACTGGTTTTGAAGCTTTTGATGTGCGGTTAACGCGCAAGGAAACAGGTTGATTATGTACGAAGCTCTTTTAGTAGTTTTCCTTATTGTGGCAATCGGCCTTGTAGGTTTGATTATGCTTCAGCAAGGTAAAGGCGCTGATATGGGCGCGTCGTTTGGTGCAGGTTCTTCAGCAACACTGTTTGGTTCTAACGGTTCAGGCAACTTTATGACCCGTATGACTGCAGTGCTGGCGACTCTGTTCTTTATCATCAGCTTGATTCTGGGTAACCTCAACAGCAACAAGACTCAGAAAGGAAGCGAGTGGGAAAATCTGACTCAGCCTGCACAGCAGCAGAGCCAGCCAGCTAAACCGGCTACGCCGGGTAGCGATATCCCACAGTAAGCAGTAACGTAGTTGGGTTTCGACGCGACAGAAAACAAAAAGTCGCAATCTTTAGTGCCGTGGTGGTGGAATTGGTAGACACGCTACCTTGAGGTGGTAGTGCCCGCATGGGCTTACGGGTTCAAGTCCCGTCCTCGGTACCAAATCTCAGTTTTGCTTGCATTTTATGCAAGATCGGCGTAGTATTTGCCACGTTTTCGGACGCGGGGTGGAGCAGCCTGGTAGCTCGTCGGGCTCATAACCCGAAGGTCGTCGGTTCAAATCCGGCCCCCGCAACCACTTTCCCTTAGAGTTCTTTTTCAAATATACTGTATGCATCGAACGGCGCATTATCAGCGAATTTTGAAAAAAATTCTTTTGGATTGTGCCGAACCGCCATTTTATGGCGTACAGGGTCCAGTCGCATAAAGCCCCGATTTTTCGGGGTTTTTTGTTATCAGGAAACAGCATACTGGGCTATTAAGCCCTTTTTTTATGTCTTGGGGGTGGGCTTGTCCACATTAGAGCAAAAATTAACAGAGCTGATTTCAGCACCGGTAGAAGCGCTAGGCTACGAACTGGTTGGTATCGAGTTTGTACGCGGTCGCACATCCACGTTGCGCATCTATATTGATAGTGAAAATGGCATCAATGTTGACGATTGTGCTGATGTCAGCCACCAGGTCAGCGCTGTATTCGATGTTGAAGATCCAATTACCGTCGCCTATAACCTAGAAGTTTCCTCACCAGGCCTTGAGCGCCCACTCTTCACTGCAAAGCATTACACGCAATTTATCGGCGAAGAAGTGAGCCTGGTGCTGCGTATGGCCGTACAGAACCGCCGCAAATGGCAGGGCATCATCAAATCCGTAGAAGGTGAGATGATTACTGTTGCCGTTGAGGGTAACGATGAAGTGTTCGCACTGAGTAACATCCAGAAGGCGAACCTGGTTCCCCACTTTTAAAAGTCCGGATTGAGGCATACCAGGATGAACAAAGAAATCTTAGCTGTAGTCGAGGCCGTATCTAACGAGAAATCCCTCCCACGCGAGAAGATTTTTGAGGCGCTGGAGAGCGCTCTGGCAACGGCTACCAAGAAAAAATATGAGCAGGAAATCGACGTCCGCGTCAGCATCGACCGCCGCAGCGGCGATTTTGATACGTTCCGCCGCTGGGTTATTGTTGATGAAGTAACAATGCCTACGCGCGAAATCACCCTGGATGCCGCGCGTTTTGAAGATGAAGCGTTGAATCTGGGCGAGTACGTTGAAGACCAAATCGAGTCAGTCACCTTCGACCGTATCACGACTCAGACGGCGAAGCAGGTTATCGTGCAGAAAGTGCGCGAAGCTGAACGTGCCATGGTTGTTGATCAGTTCCGTGAGCAGGAAGGTGAGATCATCACCGGCGTGGTTAAAAAAGTAAACCGCGACAACATCTCACTGGATCTGGGCAACAATGCGGAAGCTGTTATCATTCGTGAAGACATGCTGCCGCGCGAAAACTTCCGTCCAGGCGACCGTATTCGTGGTGTACTGTATGCAGTACGTCCGGAAGCACGCGGTGCTCAGCTGTTCGTTAGCCGCTCCAAACCGGAGATGCTGATTGAACTGTTCCGCATCGAAGTACCGGAAATCGGCGAAGAAGTGATTGAAATTAAAGCCGCTGCGCGCGATCCAGGCTCACGAGCTAAAATCGCAGTGAAGACTAACGACAAGCGTATCGACCCGGTTGGTGCTTGCGTTGGTATGCGCGGTGCGCGTGTTCAGGCGGTATCCAGCGAGCTGGGTGGCGAGCGTATTGATATCGTGCTGTGGGATGACAATCCTGCGCAGTTCGTCATCAATGCCATGGCCCCAGCGGATGTCGCTTCTATCGTGGTGGATGAAGATAATCACACCATGGATATCGCTGTTGAAGCCGGAAATCTGGCTCAGGCGATCGGCCGTAATGGCCAAAACGTGCGTCTGGCTGCCCAGCTGAGTGGTTGGGAGCTGAACGTAATGACGGTCGACGATCTGCAGGCGAAGCATCAGGCTGAAGCCCACGCTGCCATCGGCGTCTTTACCAAACATCTCGACATTGACGAAGAGTTTGCCACCATGCTGGTTGAAGAGGGCTTCTCTTCACTGGAAGAACTGGCTTACGTGCCGATCAACGAGCTGCTGGAAATTGACGGTCTGGATGAAGAGACAGTAGAAGCGCTGCGCGATCGTGCGAAAAATGCGTTAACCACCCTTGCTCTGGAAAAAGCTGAGAGTCAGGGCGGCAATCAGCCGGCAGAAGACTTGCTGAGCCTGGAAGGTCTGGATCGTGAACTGGCATTCAAGCTGGCTCAGATCGGCGTTTGTACGCTGGAAGATCTTGCCGAGCAGGGTGTTGACGATCTGTCAGATATTGAAGGCCTGAACGATGAAAAGGCCGGTGAGCTGATTATGGCTGCACGTAATATCTGCTGGTTCGGCGACGACGCGTAATAAACTGTAGCAGGAAGGAACAGCATGACAGATGTAACCGTAAAATCGCTGGCCGCAGAGATACAGACCCCGGTAGAACGCCTGGTACAGCAATTTGCTGATGCAGGGATCCGCAAGTCTGAAACAGACTCTGTGACGCAGCAGGAAAAAGAGACGCTCCTGACCCATCTGAATCGTCAACAAAATGGCGGTTCTGGTAAACTGACTTTACAGCGCAAAACGCGCAGTACCCTGAATGTGCCCGGCACCGGTGGTAAGAGTAAAGCGGTGCAAATCGAAGTCCGCAAAAAGCGCACCTATGTAAAAGGCGATCCTGCTGAAGCTGAACAGGCTGAAGCAGAAGAGCAGGCACAGCGTGAAGCGGAAGAACTGGCTCGTCGCGAGGCTGAAGAAGCAGCTCAGCGCGAAGCCCAAGCAAAAGCGAAGCGTGAAGCCGAGGAGCAGGCCAAACGTGAGGCAGCTGAGAAAGCCAAACGTGAAGCAGCGGAAAAAGATAAAGTGAGCAATCAACATACCGACGAAGTAAGCCGGACCCAGACGTCCGATAAAGCCCGCCGCGAAGCGGAAGCCGCAGAACTGAAGCGTAAAGCCGAAGAAGAAGCGCGTCGCAAGATCGAAGAAGAAGCGAAGCGCGTAGCGGAAGAAGCACGCAAAATGGCGGAAGAAAAAGGTTCCGAGTGGGCAGAAGCCGAGAAAGAAGTTGAAGACACTTCTGACTACCACGTGACCACCTCCACTCATGCCCGTGCGGCTGAAGACGAGAACGATGCGCAGGTTGAAGGCGACCGTCGCACTCGTGCTGCTCGTCCTGCAAAGGCTCCTCAGCGTAAGAAAGGCAACAAGCATTCTGAAGCGAAAACCGACCGTGAAGAAGCGCGTGCGCAATTCCGTGGCGGCAAAGGTGGCAAGCGCAAGCCAAGCACTCTGCAGCAGGGCTTCAACAAGCCAGCTCAGGCTGTTAACCGTGACGTGATTATCGGTGAGACCATCACCGTAGCGGAACTGGCTAACAAAATGGCAGTGAAAGGTTCCCAGGTCATTAAAGCCATGATCAAGATGGGCGCTATGGCGACCATCAACCAGGTTATCGATCAGGAAACGGCTCAGATGGTCGCGGAAGAAATGGGTCACAAAGTGACGCTGCGCCGCGAAAATGAGCTGGAAGAAGCGGTAATGAGCGACCGTGATACCGATGCAGCAATGGAATCACGTGCGCCAGTTGTTACCATCATGGGCCACGTTGACCACGGTAAAACGTCCCTGCTGGACTACATTCGCTCCACCAAAGTCGCCTCTGGCGAAGCGGGCGGCATTACCCAGCATATCGGTGCATACCACGTTGAAACTGACAACGGTATGGTCACCTTCCTGGATACCCCTGGTCACGCCGCGTTTACCGCAATGCGTGCGCGTGGTGCTCAGGCAACGGATATCGTTATCCTGGTTGTGGCGGCTGACGATGGCGTGATGCCACAGACTATCGAAGCTATCCAGCATGCTAAAGCGGCGAAAGTGCCGGTTGTGGTTGCTGTGAACAAGTGCGATAAGCCAGAAGCCGATCCAGACCGCGTTAAAAACGAACTCACCCAGTACGGTATTATTCCGGAAGAGTGGGGCGGCGAGAACATGTTCGTTAACGTTTCCGCTAAAGCGGGTACCGGTATCGACGACCTGCTGAATGCAATTCTGCTGCAGGCTGAAGTTCTGGAACTGACTGCGGTTCGTCAGGGTATGGCGAGCGGTGTGGTTATCGAATCCTTCCTGGATAAAGGTCGTGGTCCGGTTGCTACCGTGCTGGTACGTGAAGGTACCCTGAACAAGGGCGACATCGTACTGTGTGGCTTCGAATACGGCCGTGTTCGTGCAATGCGTGACGAACTGGGTCGTGAAGTGATGACCGCGGGTCCTTCTATTCCTGTGGAAATCCTCGGTCTGTCAGGCGTGCCTGCTGCCGGTGATGAAGCGACAGTCGTTCGTGACGAGAAGAAAGCCCGTGAAGTTGCGCTGTACCGTCAGGGCAAATTCCGTGAAGTTAAGCTGGCTCGTCAGCAGAAATCTAAGCTGGAAAACATGTTTGCCAACATGACCGAAGGCGAAGTATCTGAACTGAACATCGTGCTGAAAGCCGACGTACAGGGTTCTGTCGAAGCGATCTCCGACTCCCTGCTGAAGCTCTCTACCGACGAAGTGAAAGTGAAGATCGTAGGTTCTGGGGTAGGTGGTATCACCGAAACCGACGCTACGCTGGCTGCGGCTTCCAACGCGATTCTGGTTGGCTTCAACGTTCGTGCCGATGCTTCTGCCCGTCGCGTGATTGATTCAGAAAGCCTGGATCTGCGTTATTACTCCGTCATCTATAATCTGATTGACGAAGTGAAGCAGGCAATGAGCGGTATGCTGGCGCCTGAGTACAAGCACCAGATCACCGGCCTGGCTGAAGTTCGTGACGTGTTCAAATCACCTAAGTTTGGCGCAGTTGCAGGCTGTATGGTGACTGAAGGTAATATCAAACGTCACAACCCAATCCGCGTTCTGCGTGACAACGTGGTTATCTACGAAGGCGAGCTGGAATCCCTGCGCCGCTTCAAAGATGACGTTAACGAAGTTCGTAACGGCATGGAATGTGGTATCGGCGTGAAGAACTACAACGATGTACGCGTTGGCGATATGATCGAAGTATTCGAAATTATCGAGATCCAGCGTACTATCGCTTAATGGTTGCCTGATCAACCTGTTCGGGAGGCCTTTGCGCCTCCCGTATTTATTTGGAGAGAATAATTATGGCGAAAGAATTTGGTCGCCCACAGCGCGTCTCCCAGGAATTGCAGAAAGAGATCGCAATTATTTTACAGCGTGAGATCAAAGATCCACGTCTGGGCATGATGGTTACCGTGTCAGGCGTAGACCTGTCGCGCGATCTGGCCTATGCCAAAGTGTTCGTCACCTTTTTAAATGATAAAGACGAAGCGGCTATCAAAGCTGGCCTGCGTGCGCTGGGCGATGCTTCCGGCTATATCCGCTCGCTGCTGGGCAAAGCGATGCGCCTGCGCATCGTGCCTGAGCTAACCTTCTTCTACGACAACTCGTTGGTTGAAGGGATGCGGATGTCTAACCTTGTCACTAACGTGGTGAAAAACGATGAAGAACGTCGTGGCCCCGCGGAAGAAGACAAGGAGGACTGATGAGTCGTCCTCGTCGTCGCGGACGCGATATCCACGGCGTACTGTTGCTGGATAAGCCGGGTGGCCTCTCTTCCAACGATGCGCTGCAAAAGGTAAAAAGGCTGTTCAACGCCAATCGCGCGGGTCATACCGGCGCCCTTGACCCGCTGGCTACCGGTATGCTGCCGATCTGTCTGGGTGAAGCGACCAAGTTCTCGCAGTATTTACTGGATTCCGATAAGCGTTATCGCGTCATTGCTCGTCTGGGCCAGCGCACTGATACGTCCGATGCGGATGGTCAGATTATTAGCGAGCGTCCGGTCAGCTTCACGCAGGAACAGCTTGAAGTCGCACTCGACAGTTTCCGTGGCGAAACCCAGCAGGTGCCGTCGATGTATTCGGCACTTAAGTACCAGGGGCGTAAGCTTTATGAATACGCCCGTGAAGGGATTGACGTTCCACGTGAAGCGCGCAGCATTGTGGTTTATGAACTTAAGTTCATTCGCTGGGAAGGCAATGAGCTTGAGCTTGAAATTCACTGCTCGAAAGGCACCTACATTCGTACCATTACGGATGATTTAGGCGAGCTGCTGGGCTGCGGCGCGCACGTTACTTTCCTGCGCCGTTTACAGGTTGCTACGTACCCGATAGCCAGCATGGTCACCCTTGAGCAGCTCAATGCATTGAGTGAAGAAGCTTATCGCAGCGAACGCGCGCCAGCTGAACTGCTTGATGCGTTACTGATGCCAATGGACAGTCCGGCAGCCGCTTACCCTGTCGTGAACCTGCCGGAAACGGTATCGGCCTACTTTAAGCAGGGGATGCCCGTACAGGCTTCAGGTGCGCCCGCTGAAGGTCTGGTTCGCGTAACTGAAGGAGCGGAAAGCAAGTTTATCGGCATGGCGGAGATTGCTGAAGACGGTCGCGTGGCACCACGGCGATTGGTTGTAGAATATTCCGACTAGCCATTTGCGAAAGCCCCCTTCTTAAGAGTAGAATGGCGCGGCTTTACACTGGGTTGCTGAATTAGAGATCGGCGCCTGTACATTTATCTTAAAATTTGGAGTTGTAATATGTCTCTAAGTGTTGAAACTAAAGCGCAGATCGTTGCTGATTACGGCCGTGATGCTAACGACAGTGGTTCTACCGAAGTTCAGGTTGCTCTGCTGACCGCACAGATTAACCATCTGCAGGGTCACTTCTCTGAGCACAAAAAAGACCACCACAGCCGTCGCGGTCTGCTGCGTATGGTTTCCCAGCGTCGTAAGCTGCTGGATTACCTGAAGCGTAAAGACGTTGCACGTTACACCAGCCTGATCGAGCGTCTGGGTCTGCGTCGCTAAGTCAAAGAATCTGCTATCGTTTCCTGAGGCGCAAGCTGGCAGGTAAAATGGTGAAAAGGCAGATTTGTGCGAGTTTCGCTAAAAAGGGGCCTTTATGGCCCCTTTTTTCAGGCCAGCCGCAGCAATCCAGGTCAAACTATTGTATTGTTGCTGAGTGTGATCTTCAGTTGCAGAGATTCGCGCGGCTAATGAGAGGCTTTGTCCCGGGCGGGATTAAGGGTTGTCATTAGTCGCGAGGATGCAGATGAAGATTTAAAGTCCACCCCGGCCGGGTCAGTGCCCTGCCGAGAAGTTAAGGATATAATTTTGCTGAATCCGATCGTAAAAAAATTCCAGTATGGTCAGCATACCGTCACGCTTGAAACCGGTATGATGGCTCGCCAGGCAACGGCAGCCGTAATGGTAAGCATGGACGACACCGCCGTGTTCGTTACCGTTGTAGGCCAGAAAAAAGCGAAACCAGGTCAGGGCTTTTTCCCACTGACCGTTAACTATCAGGAGCGTACTTACGCTGCTGGTCGTATCCCAGGCAGCTTCTTCCGTCGTGAAGGCCGTCCAAGCGAAGGCGAAACGCTGATCTCGCGTCTGATTGACCGTCCGGTCCGTCCACTGTTCCCTGAAGGTTTTGTTAACGAAGTCCAGGTGATTGCCACCGTGGTTTCCGTTAACCCACAGGTGAACCCGGATATCGTTGCGATGATTGGTGCTTCTGCTGCACTGAGCCTGTCAGGCCTGCCGTTCAATGGTCCAATCGGCGCTGCGCGCGTTGGTTATCTGAACGATCAGTACGTGCTGAACCCAACCACCGACGAGCTGAAAGAAAGTAAGCTGGATCTGGTTGTTGCGGGTACTCAGGGCGCGGTGCTGATGGTTGAGTCAGAAGCAGAACTGCTGAGCGAAGATCAGATGCTGGGCGCCGTGGTATTTGGCCACGAGCAGCAGCAGATTGTGATCGACCAGATCAATGCGCTGGTTGCCGAAGCGGGTAAACCACGCTGGGACTGGCAGCCAGAAGCTGTCAACGAAGCGTTACACGCTCGTATCGCCGCACTGGCTGAATCTCGCCTGAGCGATGCTTACCGCATCACTGAAAAACAGGAACGTTATGCTCAGGTTGATGTGATCAAATCTGAAGCAACCGCCGCGCTGCTGGCAGAAGACGAAAGCCTGGACGCTGCTGAAATCAGCGACATCCTGCATACGCTGGAAAAAAATGTGGTTCGTAGCCGCATCCTGCGTGGCGAGCCGCGTATCGATGGCCGTGAAAAAGATATGATCCGTGGTCTGGACGTGCGCACTGGCGTACTGCCACGTACTCACGGTTCAGCCCTGTTCACCCGTGGTGAAACTCAGGCGCTGGTCACGGCTACGCTGGGTACGGCACGTGATGCACAGAACCTGGATGAGCTGATGGGCGAACGTACCGACAGCTTCCTGTTCCACTATAACTTCCCTCCATACTGCGTCGGTGAGACCGGGATGGTCGGTTCGCCTAAGCGTCGTGAAATTGGTCACGGTCGTCTGGCGAAGCGTGGCGTGCTGGCCGTAATGCCTAAAGGCGATGCGTTCCCGTACACCGTGCGTGTGGTTTCTGAAATCACCGAGTCTAACGGTTCTTCTTCTATGGCTTCTGTCTGTGGTGCCTCTCTGGCACTGATGGATGCTGGCGTACCAATCAAAGCGGCCGTTGCTGGTATCGCGATGGGTCTGGTAAAAGACGAAGAAAACTTTGTTGTTCTGTCTGATATCCTGGGCGATGAAGATCACCTGGGCGATATGGACTTTAAAGTGGCCGGTAGCCGTGAAGGTATCACCGCGTTGCAGATGGACATCAAAATTGAAGGTATCACCCGCGAAATCATGCAGGTGGCTCTGAACCAGGCTAAGGGTGCGCGTCTGCACATTCTGGGCGTGATGGAACAGGCTATCAGCACCCCTCGCGGCGACATCTCTCAGTTTGCGCCACGCATCCATACCATCAAGATCAGCCCGGACAAGATCAAAGATGTGATCGGTAAAGGCGGCTCTGTTATTCGTGCGCTGACTGAAGAAACCGGCACCACCATCGAAATCGAAGATGATGGCACCGTGAAAATCGCAGCGACCGACGGTGACAAAGCGAAATTCGCTATCCGTCGTATCGAAGAGATTACCGCTGAAATCGAAGTTGGCCGTATCTACAACGGTAAAGTTACCCGTATCGTTGATTTCGGTGCTTTCGTTGCCATCGGTGGCGGTAAAGAAGGTCTGGTTCACATTTCTCAAATCGCTGATAAGCGCGTAGAGAAAGTGACCGACTATCTGCAGATGGGTCAGGAAGTGCCGGTTAAGGTACTGGAAGTTGATCGCCAGGGCCGTGTGCGCCTGAGCATCAAAGAAGCCGCCGAGCCGGAAACGGCTGAGGCAGCTCCAGCGCCAGCGCCAGAAGCAGAATAAGAATACCACAAGCTCTCTCTGCTGATGCAGGGAGAGCTGTATCATCGCGAGGGCAGGACGACACCTTGTGCACGGCAGGCGGATGAAAGGAGAGTCATCCCATTGTTTGTATTTGGGAGTGGAAATGAAGCCTTTTTTGCGCTGGTGTTTCGTTGCGACAGCTTTAACGCTGGCAGGATGCAGCAACTCGGATTGGCGTAAGAACGAGGTTCTGGCTGTTCCGCTACAGCCGACGTTGCAACAGGAAGTTATCCTGGCACGTATGGAACAAATTCTTGCCAGCCGGGCCCTGACCGATGATGAACGCGCACAGCTGTTATATGAGCGCGGAGTGTTGTATGATAGTCTTGGTTTGAGAGCACTGGCGCGGAATGATTTTTCACAGGCGCTATCTGTCAGACCCGATATGCCCGAAGTATTCAATTACTTAGGCATATATTTAACGCAGGCAGGCAATTTTGATGCTGCCTATGAAGCGTTTGATTCTGTACTTGAGCTTGATCCAACTTACAATTACGCGCATTTAAACCGCGGTATCGCCCTGTATTACGGCGGAAGGTTTAAATTAGCGCAAGATGATCTGCTGGCGTTTTATCAAGACGATCCTAACGATCCTTTCCGTAGCCTGTGGCTCTATCTCGATGAACGCGAGATGAACGCCGACCAGGCAAAAGTAGCGCTACAACAGCGGTACGATAAAGCGGTCAGGGATCAATGGGGATGGAATATTGTCGAGTTCTACCTGGGACACCTCAGCGAAAGCAAGCTGATGGAGAGTCTTAAGGCGGACGCAACGGATAACACCTCGCTCGCTGAACATCTCAGTGAAACCAACTTCTATTTAGGTAAGCACTACCTAAGTCTGGGGGAGAAGGACAGCGCAGAAGCGTTGTTCAAGCTGACGGTCGCCAACAACGTACACAACTTTGTTGAGCATCGATATGCATTGTTGGAGCTGGCGCTACTCGGCCAGACACAAGACGATTTATCAGAATCTGACCAGCAATAGCTGACGAACTTTTATTGCCCTGATTTTAGAAAGGTCATCATCTTAACGGATGAGGGCTTTTTTGTTCGTCGAAACCACTAATTTGAGCCGGTTCACACTTTTTGATGAAAATGACTGAAAGTTTTCACGACGAGTTATGTAGACTGGCCGCCGCAATCTAAGAGGCACGTGTACTACATGACTGATATTGAAACCACTTTTGCTGACCTTGGTCTGAATGAATCCATTCTCGAATCACTTAACGGCATGGGCTATGTAAAGCCATCTCCGATCCAGGCTGAGTGTATTCCTCACCTGCTGGCGGGCCGTGACGTGTTGGGTATGGCACAGACCGGGAGCGGTAAAACAGCAGCGTTCTCGCTGCCACTGCTACACAACATTGACAGCAACCTGAAAGCACCACAGATCCTCGTGCTGGCACCAACTCGTGAGTTGGCGGTTCAGGTTGCAGAAGCCGTAACTGAATTCTCTAAACACATGCGCGGTCTTAACGTGGTGGCCCTTTACGGCGGCCAGCGTTATGACGTACAGCTGCGTGCTCTGCGTCAGGGTCCACAAGTTGTTGTGGGTACACCTGGACGCCTGTTGGACCACCTGAAACGCGGCACGTTAGACCTTTCTAACCTGCGCGGACTGGTGTTGGACGAAGCTGATGAAATGCTGCGTATGGGCTTTATCGAAGACGTTGAAACGATCATGGCTCAGATTCCAGCCGATCATCAGACTGCTTTGTTCTCTGCAACCATGCCAGAAGCGATTCGTCGTATTACGAAACGCTTCATGAAAGATCCACAGGAAGTGCGTATTCAGTCAAGCCTGACCACGCGTCCTGATATCAGCCAGAGCTACTGGACCGCTTACGGTCGTAAGACTGACGCGCTGGTTCGCTTCCTGGAATCAGAAGATTTTGATGCGGCGATCATTTTCGTCCGTACCAAAAACGCCACGCTGGAAGTGGCCGAAGCGCTGGAGCGCAGCGGTTACAACAGTGCTGCTCTGAACGGCGACATGAACCAGGCACTGCGCGAGCAGACGCTGGAGCGCCTGAAAGATGGCCGCCTGGACATTCTGATCGCAACCGACGTTGCGGCCCGTGGTCTGGACGTTGAGCGTATCAGCCTGGTGGTAAACTACGACATCCCTATGGATGCTGAGTCTTACGTTCACCGTATCGGCCGTACCGGCCGTGCGGGTCGTGCTGGCCGTGCGCTGCTGTTCGTTGAGAACCGTGAGCGTCGTCTGCTGCGTAACATTGAACGCACCATGAAGCTGACCATTCCAGAAGTTGAGCTGCCAGGTGCAGAACTGCTGGGTCAACGTCGTCTGGCTAAGTTTGCGGCTAAAGTTCAGCAGCAGCTGGAAAGCAGCGATCTGGAACAGTACCGTGCGCTGCTGAGCAAAATGCAGCCTGCGGAAGAAGAGCTGGATATCGAAACGCTGGCTGCCGCGCTGCTGAAAATGGCTCAGGGCGAACGCCCACTGATCGTGCCAGCCGACCCGGCTCCACGTCCACGTCGCGAATTCAAAGATCGTGACGATCGTCGCGATGACCGTCGTGGCGATCGCCCGGACCGTGGTCCACGCGAAAGCCGTGACGGCGAGCGTCCACGTCGTGAACGTCGTGACGTTGGCGATATGGAAGTTTACCGTATCGAAGTTGGCCGTGATGATGGTGTTGAAGTTCGTCATATCGTTGGTGCTATCGCTAACGAAGGCGACATCAGCAGCCGTTACATCGGTAACATCAAGCTGTTTGGTACGCACTCAACTATCGAGCTGCCGAAAGGCATGCCGGGTGATATTCTGTCTCACTTCACCCGTACGCGTATTCTGAACAAGCCGATGAACATGCAGCTGATCGGTGATGCGCAGCCTCGCAGCAACGAACGTGGTGCTGAACGCGGCGGCGAACGCCGTGGCGGTGGTGCAGGTCGTGGCGGTTTCGCTGGCGGTCGTAGCGAAGGTGCACGTCCTGAAGGCGGTCGTCGCTTCAGCAACGAGCGTAGCGGTGGCGGTGAGCGTCGTGGCGGTGGTTTCAGCCGTGACGGTGGCAGCCGTGGCCCACGTCGTGAAGAAGCGGGCAGCGCGCCAACACGTCGTCGTGACGCGTAATTGCCCGGGCGTTTAACACGCCCGCTATAGAAATGCCGGTCATGCAAATGACCGGCATTTTTTTTGCCTGTTGATTGGGTAAGCGTCGGTAAATAAGTTCACGACCTGAGATAAATTACGCCAATTAAATAAAAAATCCCGTCAGTCCGATTACACTTCCCTTGAAGCTAACAACTCATGAACTAAGGGAAGCCCGTGTCTGAAAACAACCTCGCAATGACTAACAGCCATGCCAGTCGTCTTACTACCAGAGCGATATTTTTTGTCACCGGAATGGCTATGGGTCTTTGGGCGACGCTGGTGCCTTATGCTCAACAGCGTACCGGGTCAGCGGCGGGCGAGCTTGGGCTACTTTTGCTCTGTCTGGGTGCGGGTTCGCTGCTCTCAATGATCGGTTCGGGCCGTTTGATTGGTCGTTTTGGCTGTCGCAGCGTGATTGTGGGGTCAGTGTTAGTTTATTGTCTGATGCTTCCCTTCCTTGCTACGCTTGACGATTTGCGTTTGCTGGCGCTAAGTCTCTTTATCTTTGGGATGGGAATTGGTCTGGCTGACGTCGCGATGAACGTACAGGGCTCGCTGGTGGAACAGGCGTCCGATAAACCTCTGATGTCCGGTTTTCACTGTATGTGGAGCGTGGGGGGCATTGCGGGCGCAGCAGGGGGAGCAATGCTGTTTAGCGCAGGTCTGACGCCGCTACAAAGTACCTGGATTACCAGTGGTTTCATTGTGCTAATACTGCTGCTTTCTTTTAATGCGCTTCTCCCTTTCGGTAACCATGAGCCAGAAAACCACTCTGCTGGTAAGGCCCGACCTAACTTCCGCCTGATCCTGATGGCGATAATGGCGATGATCTCTTTTATGGCCGAAGGCGCGGTCATTGACTGGAGCGGAGTATTTATGACGGATAACCGCGGAATGGCGGTCGCGCATACCGGATGGGGGTTTGCGATCTTTGCTTCAGCAATGTCGCTAATGCGTTTGACTGGCGATGCGGTGGTTACCCGGCTGGGCCGTAAACGCGTGCTGATTTATGGCGGACTTGCCGGGCTGGCTGGCTATATGATGGTAGTCTTATTACCCGGCTGGCTGCTGTCGCTGTGCGGGTTTGCGCTGATTGGTATTGGCGCGGCCAATATTGTCCCGGTGCTTATTACCCTTGCCAGCCAGGAAAAAGTAATGCCGGTTAACATGTCTGTCTCAATGGTGGCAACGCTTGGCTATCTTGGCGTATTGGGCGGACCTGCGCTGCTCGGCTGGATAGCGCACATCTCCAGCCTTTATGTTGCCTTTACGCTGGTCGCCGCCGCATTTTTAGTGATTGTTTTTGGTGCCGCTAAGCTGCGCTATTAATCGTTGATAAAAAGAAGGCAGTGAACCTGACGGACTCACTGCCTTTATCCTCTTCAGCTGAAGATATCTGCCGCTCAGAGCGACTGGTGCGCTTCCATTGCCAGCTCGAAAGAGCGCAACCGCGCCTGCTGATCGAAAATCTGCCCGTTAACCATAATCTCATCGGCCTGCGTTTCACGGATCAGGGAAGCCAGCCCATGACGAACTTTATCGCCATCACCGACGATCGACATACTTAACGCCTGCTGCACGCCATACTGTTCGGACGGAGACCAGAAGTTATCCATGTTTTCTACTGGCGCAGGCAGCGGACCCGGCCTGCCCCGACGCAGATTAACGAACTGCTGCTGCATTGAGGTAAACAGGAAACGTGCGTCATTTTCACTGTCAGCCGCCACCACGTTGACACACACCATTGCATGCGGTTTTTCAAGGCGAGCGGAAGGCTTAAAGTTTTCACGATACAGATGCAGCGCCTGGAACAGCATATCCGGCGCGAAATGCGAAGCAAAAGCAAACGGCAGGCCAAGCTTAGCCGAGAGCTGGGCGCTGTACAGACTTGACCCCAACAACCAGACAGGGATCTTCAATCCCAGACCAGGCACAGGCTGTACCGCTGGCTGAGCTGAACCTTCCGCGTCAAACCAGGCGATCATCTCAGAAACATCGGCAGGAAAATTATCAACGTGGCCGCCCATATGACGACGCAGCGCCATCATGGTGCGTTGATCGGAGCCTGGCGCACGGCCAAGGCCTAAATCGATTCGGCCCGGATAGAGTGATTCGAGCGTACCGAACTGCTCGGCGATAACCAGTGGCGAATGGTTAGGGAGCATAACGCCGCCGGATCCAAGACGCAGAGTGGTGGTGTTTGCCGCCAGATAGCCAATCAGCACCGAAGTCGCGGCGCTGGCAATACCCGTCATATTATGATGCTCAGCCAGCCAGTAGCGGTTAAAGCCGAGCTTTTCCGCCTGTTGTGCCAGCGCCAGCGAAGAATGGAAAGCATCGCGCGCGCTCGCACCTTGCGGAATAGGGGCCAGATCCAATACCGACAGAGGAACAGTTTTTTTATCAGACATAAATTGCTCACTTATTCGAAGGGCGGCGGTAGCGCCAAAACAAACACACAGCCTAAGCGATCTTTCGCTCACCAGATTGGCAGTTTGCAGCACTTTCATGGCCGAAACTGCGGAGCGCCCAGGGTGTAGCTACCTGTCAGTATATCAACCTGTAACCATAATAATTGCATTTATTTTGCCACAGGCAGGCGCAAGGCCTGCTCAGGGATCATTCGATCAATTCAAGCCCGGCGACCTGGCGCCAGTAGCCGTTGCACTGCTGATGCGGAGTAAGAGGTAGCGGATATTCCCCTTTTTCGTTCGCACGGAAATCGTCAATAAGCGAGAACGTTTCGCTGCTTTGCGCAGAGAGCCGAACAATATCGACGATGCCCTGCATGGAGAGCAGATCGTTGCCCAGGTTATAGCAGTAGCCGCTCATGGTCTGGATACCGTTAAGTACGAACACCTGCTGATCTTCCTGAGTTCGCAGGCTCCTGCCGTTGGGAAAGTTAATGCAGCAGGTCTGGCAATCGTCCTTGCCGCGATTTTCTGCTCTGGCGGTAAAACAGCGGGCAGAGAGCGCCAGCGGCAGATGGCCATAGCTCAATACTTCCACCTCGAACTGGTGGCGAATCCCTAACTCCTCGCACTGATTCAGCAGATTCACCAGCCAGTCTCGTGAAAGCTCAACCGGCATGCACCAGCGGATCATCCCCAGCTTGTGCAGCAGGCGCAGCGTGACGGCGTTATAGCAGTTCAGCGCATGGCCGGCGACAAAGGGCAGGCCCGCTTCCGCTGCCATATTCACCGTCCCGATGTCGTTGGCTTCAATCAAAAACTCGCCGTTATCGACATAGCGTTTCAGTTCGGTCAGTTCAGAAGGTGACTCCACCAGGGCAAGGGTGCTCAGCACGACTTGTTTACCGGCGGCGGCCAGCTCTTTTGCCATTGCCATCCAGTCGGCAAACCTGACGGCGCGCCGCTTACTGCATACCGCTTCGCCAAGATAGATGATATCAGCCTGGCTGGTGGCGGCCTGTTGGTAAAACGTCTGTAAGGTTTCTTTCGGCCAGTACCAGAGCACTGGACCCAATGCATATTTCATCATATTCCCTACTGCCATTCACGGTGATAGGCGCCCAGCGTGGTTTGGGTGCCTTCGCTCAGCGCACTCAGCGCCGACATCCAACTTTGCTGGGGGATAAACGCGTGTGGATTGCTTTTGCAGCGATCGATCGCCTGGCGCCAGATACGGGTGACCTGCTCGACATACGCCGGGCTGCGCTGGCGTCCTTCAATTTTCACCGAAGCGATATTCGCCCCAAGCAGCTCAGGCAGCAGTTCGAGAGTATTCAGGCTGGTGGGCTCTTCCAGCGCGTGGTAGCGCTGTTCATCAACCTTATAGCGGCCCTTACATAAAGTGGGATAGCCAGCATTCTCATCCCGTCCGTAGCGATCGATAAGCACTTCGTTCAGGCGTGATTCCAGTCCATTGGGCGTTTGCTGCCAGCGGACAAAGCGCGCCGGAGAGCAGGCACCTACGGTATTCGGCGATTCGCCCGTCAGATAGGAAGAGAGATAGCAGCGGCCTTCAGCCATGATGCACAGGCTGCCGAAAGCGAAAACCTCCAGCGGTACCGTGGTCGTGCGGGAGAGCTGGCGAACCTGATGAATGGAAAGTACGCGGGGCAGCACAACGCGAGCGACATCAAAATGACGTTGGTAAAATTTGACCGCTTCGGCGTTGGTTGCTGAAGCCTGAACCGAGACGTGTCGCTCAATTTGAGGATAGCGACGGGCGGCATATTCCAGCATGGCAATATCGGCCAGAATCAGCGCATCGACCCCGGCATTGGCGGCCATATCAATAGCGCGTTCCCAGCGCTGATAGCCGGTTGGATGGGCAAAAGTATTGATCGCAACATGCAGTTTGCGGCTATGCTGATGAACATAGCGGGCGGCTTCCTGCAGGCGTTTTTCAGTGAAGTTAAGACCAGCAAAATGGCGGGCGTTGGTATCATCTTTGAGGCCGATATAGACGGCATCAGCGCCGTTAGCAATCGCCGCTTTCAGCGCAGGCAGATTACCGGCAGGACAAAGCAGTTCCATATTAGGCAATTCCGGATTAAAAAAAGAACCCTTAATGCTAATCTGACCAGTAACAGCAGTTTTTGATTTAAGGCAGTTAAACGCGTTTTGAACGGATATAACCGGCTAAAAAAGGCCCGGTGTTCGGCTACTTTATTGATCCAACTGCCCGCTGAAAACTGACACTGTGGCAAAATAGCTGAAATTTTCTCAACAGGAGTGATGATGGTGTTGAACCCGTTACGCGCGCAGATTGTCCGTAAAGGCCCGAAATTCTTGCGCCTCCCGCTGCAACTGACTCCCTTCAGCCTGAAAAAACAGGGCCTGCAACAGCTGCTGAATTGGCAATTTCATCATGCTCTGGCTGAAGGTGAGTTAAACTTTCTGGAAGGGCATGGATTAGGTATTGAAATCCGTGACCTCGGCCTGTGCTGGGTAACCACTGTTGAGCAGGGAAAATTGCAGATAGCCGATCGGGCCGATGCGGACGTGTGGTTCCGCGGTGATGCCAACGATCTGCTGCTGATCGCAGCGCGCAGGCTGGATCCTGATACCCTGTTTTTCCAGCGTCGCCTGATTATCGAAGGTGATACTGAACTGGGGCTTGAGGTGAAAAATTGATGGATGCCATTGAGCTGGAACGCATGCCGACGCCATTGCGCGTTGTGCTTATGCAGCTGGCTGATTTTGTAGAGGCAGGACTGACTGAGGACGCGACTTCCACGGTTGATCGCGCAGGTGCATCATGTTAATTCGTACGGAGATCGGGGTTGATGCGGCGAGTATCGACAGCCTGTTACGCCGCTGTTTTACTACTTCCGCTGAAGCGGAGCTGGTTCAGCAACTGCGTGAAGATGGTTTGCTGACGCTTGGCGTTGTGGCAACCGATGATGAAGGACAGGTATTGGGCTACGCAGCCTTCAGCCCGGTAACGCTGAATGGCGAAGATCATCAGTGGGTAGGATTAGCCCCGCTGGCGGTAGATGAAAGCGTACGTGGCCAGGGACTGGGTAAACAGCTGACTTATGAAGGTCTGGACACGCTGAATGAGTTTGGCTATGCCGCCGTTGTGGTGCTCGGCGATCCCGCTTATTTCGGACGTTTTGGTTTTGAACCTGCGGCACGCCATCAGCTGCGCTGTCGCTGGTCAGGTGCCGAAGCGGCTTTCCAGGTCTACAAACTGGCCGATAATGCGTTCAATGAGGTCGAAGGGCACATCGACTATTCCATCCCGTTTAACCATGCCTGAGCGCTTCCAGCCAGGCGCTTAACAAATCAGGCTGGTGAGCAACCAGCCTGATTTTATCCTGCCTCTTCAGCTGTTTTACCTGATATTCGAGCTTTGATGCGCTGGAGCGATCGCCTGCCTCACAATAAAACAGCAGGGTCAGCGGCCCTTTGCCACGTAATGCCTTCGCCCCTTTTCCGGTCTGATGCTGGCTAAAGCGCCGCGCCACATCGTTAGTGATACCGGTGTAGAGCATGCCTTTGGCCGTTTGCACAATATAGAGATGCCACGGTGCTTCTTTGCCGTCCATTCAATCCAGCCTCAGTCGATCAGAAACGGAATTCTACCAGTTACGTGGCGGTCTGAAAGGCATTTCATTTTGTATGCGGGCAAAGGAATGTGGCAAAGTACCCTTTTTCCAGGGAGGTTTCGATGTCAGATTCTCAACCGCTTAAAGCCATCACTCGCTATCTGCAAAAGCAGCATGTTCTCTCCGTCTGCGGCGGCGATCCTGTCTGGTGCGCTAACTGTTTTTATGTCTTCAATGCAGAGAAGGTCGCTTTCTGGCTAATGAGCGAGGAAAGCACGCGGCATGGCGCGCAGTTCGTCGGCGATCCCCGCGTAGCGGGCACGGTTAACGGCCAGCCTAAATCGGTGTTGCTGATCAAAGGCGTGCAGTATGCGGGCCGCATTCGGTTACTGGAAGGCGAAGAGAAAGAGCAGGCGCGTAAAGCCTATATTAAGCGCTTCCCGATAGCGGCTACGGTTTCGGCACCCTTATGGGAGATCCTGCCGGATGAGCTGAAAATGACTGATAATGCATTAGGGTTTGGTAAAAAACTGCACTGGCTGCGGCAAGATGAAACCCAATAGCAGGCATGAAAAAGGTCAGGAAAACCTGACCTTACAGACAGCGAACAAACTCAAAGCGCGAGGAACATGAGCCTGGAACAAAGCGTCCTGGGCCATGGACGGCCCAGGCCGAGCTGGCAGGGAAGCCGCTTTTTGCGTCTTTGTGGAAGGCTCATGTTCCTCGCGCCGGCACTATGTCAACATCCAAAAAGGCCAGGAAAACCTGGCCTTTTTCATATTATCAATTTCGAGGCTAATCAGGCGGTCTCAAGAATGCGCAGCGATTCGCGGTTAAAAGCGGGTAAGTCATCTGGCGTGCGGCTGGAGACAAGCTTGTCGTTATCCACCACCACTTCTTTATCGTAAAAATCAGCACCCGCGTTTTTTAAATCAATCGCGATGGCTTTCACCGACGTCATCTTACGACCGCGCACAGCGTTGGCGCTGATCAGCAGCTGTGGGCCGTGGCAAATAGCAAAGATGGGTTTGCCGAGCTCAACAAACTGCTTAGTGAAATTCACAAAGCGATCGTCGCCACGCAGGCTGTCTGGCGAGTGTCCACCCGGCAGCAGCAGCGCATCGAAATCGGCTGCATTGACGTGATCGATATCTTTATCAATCTTCACTTTCGCTTTGCCCTGTTTACCCGTTACGGTAACGCCGGCTTTCTTATCAATGGTGATGACCTGGTGACCCGCTTTTGTATAGGCGTCGGCGGGGGAAGTAAATTCGGAGTCTTCGAATTCATCAGTGATTAGTACAGCAATCTTCTTACTCATCTTTTCCTCCGGTTATAATTTTGATGTCGGATTAAGTGTGGTCGGTAATCCTGAAAAATCAAGGAGCTCTGATGTAATACGCTACAGGCTGCTGATAAACATAGTGGTTCATCTGTCTGATGGCGGGCGAAACGGCAGGGTCTACACTTAGCAAAAAGGAGAGGATATGAGTCGAGTATTGATCACGGGTGCGACGGGGCTGGTAGGCCGTCATCTGCTGCGTTTATTGATTGCCGATCCTCGAGTCAGCGAAATCATCGCGCCGACGCGACGGAAATTACCCGAGATGAATAAAGTCACCAATCTTGTCGAAGCCGATCTGACGGACGTGCTGGGGCCGTTACAGACGCCGCTGGATCTGGTGTTCTGCTGTCTCGGCACCACCCGGCGTCAGGCGGGCAGCAAAGAAGCCTTTGTGCATGTGGATTACACGCTGGTGTTGGATACGGCAATTGCCGCACAGCGTCTGGGCGCAAAACATTTGCTGGTCGTCAGCGCTCATGGTGCCAACACCCGTTCACCTTTTTTCTATAGTCGGGTGAAAGGCGAAATGGAAAATGCGCTGAAGAAAGAGCGCTGGCCGCGCCTGACGCTGATTCGGCCCTCTTTATTGCTTGGTGAACGGGAGAGCAGCCGCGCGGGAGAATCGATAATGGCGCCGCTGTTTAAGCGGCTTCCCGGCAACTGGCGGGCGGTAAAAGCGAAAGATGTCGCTGCGGTCATGATGCGGGAAGCTTTCACCCCCGCGCGACAGGAGATAACGGTAATTGAGTCGGGCGATATTCCCCGTCAGGCCTGACGCAAATAGTGGATGACCTGATTGCTGCTTCCCCGCCAGCGCAGCGCGGGATCTTTCAGTGCCTGAATAAATTTACCATCCACCAGCACGTTAATCTGCTGTACCACGCGCTGCTGTTCAGCCGTCAGGTCCGCCAGGCAGTAGCCGGTCCAAAGCCAGATATCTTTTCCCACACAGTCACGCCGAACGCGTTTGACCAGCCGCAGGACGTCGGCAACATTTGCGGGGTGGAGCGGGTCGCCGCCGGACAGCGTCAAGCCCTGGCGGGGAATGCGGGTGTCAGTGAGGTCGGCAATCAGCTGTTCTTCCATCTGCAAAGTGAAAGGATGGCCTGAGTTCAGCCGCCAGGTGCTTTTGTTATAACAACCCGGGCACTGGTGTTCACATCCCGCCACAAACAGCGTGCAGCGCGTACCCGGCCCGTTAACAATATCGACCGGGTAGTATTGATGGATATTCACCCCAAAGGCCCGGCAAGATGTTTCACGCGGCGCTTCACTTCTTCCTGCTTGCCTGCGTTAAAAGGCCGCGCATCCGGGCTGCCCAGATAACCACACACGCGGCGTGTAACCGAGACGCGCGAGGCATCATGATTACCGCATTTTGGGCAGGTGAAGCCTTTGCTGGTGCATTCAAATTCGCCGGTAA
This sequence comes from Pantoea sp. CCBC3-3-1, assembly GCF_007981265.1. Taxonomy (NCBI): domain Bacteria; kingdom Pseudomonadati; phylum Pseudomonadota; class Gammaproteobacteria; order Enterobacterales; family Erwiniaceae; genus Pantoea; species Pantoea sp. CCBC3-3-1. Next base: position 4,380,794 of record NZ_CP034363.1, on the reverse strand, counting down.
AACCGCAGTCGTAGCATTCATCTATCGGCGTATTGGTGCCGTAATAGGGCACGCGGCTGTAGCTGTAATCCCAGACATCTTCCAGCGCCTTCAGGTTGTGCTGGATATTGGGATATTCGCCGTAACAGATAAAACCCCCGTTGGCTAACGGCGGATAAGCCGCTTCAAAGTCGAGCTTATCGTACGGGTTAACCTTCTTCTCCACGTCGAGATGAAAACTGTTGGTGTAGTAGCCTTTATCGGTCACGCCGGGCACCACGCCAAATTCAGCCGTATCCAGACGACAGAAGCGGTCGCACAGATTTTCACTTGGCGTGCTGTACAGGCTGAAACCGTAGCCGGTTTCCTCTTTCCAGCCGTCAACTGCATCACGTAAATGGCTGACGATAGCAACGGCTTTTGCCCGTAGCTGTTCGTCATCATAAAGGTGGGTCGCACCGCCGCTCAGTGCGTTAATCGTTTCATGAATGCCGATATAGCCCAGCGAAATCGAGGCGCGGCCATGTTTGAAGATCTCCGCTACGTTATCATCCGCCGCCAGACGAACGCCGCAGGCACCTTCCATATAAAGGATTGGCGCAACGCGAGCTTTAATATTCTCCAGGCGAGAAATGCGGGTCATCAGCGCTTTTTTCGCCAGGCGTAAACGCTGATCCAGCAGATCCCAAAAGCGGGCTTCATTACCTTTGGCCTCCAGCGCGATGCGCGGCAGGTTAAGACTAATGACGCCGATATTATTGCGGCCATCATGTACCAGCTCGCCATTCTCTTCCCAGGTGCCTAAAAAGCTGCGGCAGCCCATTGGGGTTTTAAACGAGCCGGTGACGCTAATCACCTGCTCATAGTTGAGGATATCGGGATACATTCTCTTGCTGGCACATTCCAGCGCCAGCTGTTTGATATCGTAATTGACATCATCCGGCGAGCGGTTTAACCCCTCTTTGATAGCAAAAACCAGCTTGGGAAAAACGGCGGTTTTATGATTTTTCCCCAGCCCGGCAATGCGGTTGCGCAGAATGGATTGTTGCACCAGACGTGCTGACCAGCAGGTGCCCAGCCCAAAACCGAAGGTGACAAAAGGGGTCTGACCATTCGCGGTATGCAGCGTATTGACCTCATATTCCAGCGACTGGAAAGCATCAAAACACTCTTTCTCGGTACGGCTTTGCGCATAGCCTTCGGCATCGGCAATGTGCCACTCTTTTGCCGTCTGACGATGCTTTTCAAGGCTGGCCTCAACGAAGGGTGCCAGCACCTCATCAATGCGGTTGATCGTTGTTCCGCCATAGATATGGCTGGCGACCTGAGCAATGATCTGGGCGGTAACGGCGGTGGCGGTAGAAATGGATTTTGGCGGTTCAATTTCCGCGTTGCCCATTTTAAAGCCGTGCGTCAGCATGCCTTTCAGATCGATCAGCATGCAGTTAAACATGGGGAAGAAAGGCGAGTAATCGAGATCGTGATAATGGATCTCGCCTCGTTCATGTGCCAGTACCACGTCTCGCGGCAAAATATGTTGAGTGGCATAGTGCTTAGCGACGATCCCGGCCAGCAAATCGCGCTGTGTTGGGATGACTTTGCTGTCTTTATTGGCATTTTCATTCAGCAGTGCCGGATTGCTTTGCTCAACCAGCCCCTGAATTTCTTTATTCAGTTTGCCACGGCGTTCGCGGGCGATATCCCGGTCGTGGCGATATTCGATGTAGGTGCGTGCCAGTTCGGGATAGCGACCCGCCATTAACGTGTTTTCAACCGCTTTCTGAATATCGTGAATATCCACGCTGTTATGCTGCTGTAGCTGCTGGCAAATCTGACGGGTCACCGCCGCGCAATAGTCGCTGTCTTTTATAGACGCCGCTTCTGCCGCGCCTTTGATCGCCTCCAGGATACGCGCTTCATCAAAGACGCTTTTGCAGCCGTCACGCTTAATTACTGTCGACACCATGACTTCATTCCTGTGAAGAAACTATATGTAGATACCTTCTGGTATGATAGTCGCTACATGTAGTGTTTTCGTTTTTTTAACTGCAACTGTTTTGACCTGAAACAAAGAATGAAAAATGTCGAAGCAAAGTTAAGCACTTAAAAACGGCAGAATTTTGTCAGGCGTTCGCGCCGCCATCGACGGTAATTCCCGTGCCGGTGATCTGTTTTGCCGCCGGACTGGCGAGAAAGCTCACCGCGGCAGCAACGTCTTCTGCCGTACCATAGCGACCCAGCGCGATAAACTGCCGCTGGGCTTCGGCGCCTTCACCTTCTGCCGGATTCATATCACTGTCGGTAGGGCCGGGGTGAACAAGGTTGACGGTAATTTCTCTTGAGCCCAGATCGCGAGCCAGGCCCTGGGTAAAAGAGAGCAGAGCGGACTTCGTCATCGAGTAGACCGTAATACCTGGCATCGGAACGCGATTTGCCAGGCAGCTGCCGATATTGATGATCCGACTGCCTTTAGCAAGGTGCGGAAGCGCAGCCTGGGTCGTAAGAACCACGCCGCGCACGTTAACGTTAAGCAGGTCATCGATATCGTTCAGCGACATCTCTTCCAGCGGGCCGCCACGCGCAATACCGGCATTGTTGACCAAAATATCCAGTCCTCCCAGCGCGGCGAGGGTTTCCTCAACCGAGCGGCGGGCATCTTCAGGTATGGCGCTACTGGCCTGAATAGCAACGGCGTGACGGCCTGACGCTTTGATTTCTGCAACAAGCGCTTCGGCTTTGTCCGCCGATTTTTCATAAGTGATAGCGATATCCGCGCCCTGTTCGGCAAGAGAAAGGGCGATTGCTTTGCCTAATCCACGGCTGGCACCTGTAACCAGCGCACGTTTTCCTGACAGAATATTCATGATAACCTCAATTATGTGTTGATCGATACAGAATCATCCTGCGGGCGATTGCATCACGCTGTCAACCGGATTATTATAACGATCGGCACAAAATGAGAAATGACGATGGCAGGCAGAGGAAGACCCAGAAGTTTTGATCGTGAGACCGCGTTGAAAGCCGCAATGTGTGTGTTCTGGCAAAAAGGCTATACCGCAACATCCATGACCGATCTTTATCAGGCGATGGGCATCAATTCGCCAAGCCTATACGCGGCATTTGGCAGTAAAGACGATCTGTATGAGGAAGTGCTCGCCTGTTACACCAGCCATATTGGCCCGCAGATCTGGCAGCCGCTGGCCGCAGCGGAAACCGCGCGTGCAGGCGTTGCGGCCTGGCTGGCGCGTTCAGCAGAAGTTCTGACGCAGGCAGGCTATCCGGCAGGCTGCATGATTACCCTTTCGACGGTCGCCAGCGAAGGCAACGAACGTTTAGGCGAAATCGTTACCCGTACTCGTCTGGAAGGCCAAAAACTGATTGCCAGACTGTTGGATCAGGGTGTCGCGAAGGGCGAACTTCCCGCGGACACCAACACCAGGGCGCTGGCGCAGCTTTACGTTACCCTGCAACAGGGCATGTCAGTGCAGGCGCGTGACGGAGCGAGCCGCGAAGCACTTCAACACGTTGCCCGTCTGGCGATGAACCTGTGGCCAGCAAGCGCGCAACAATCCGCCTGAACACGTTTTTTGCCGCCTGATTGACGTCACAGAGTTGCAAAGACCTGCCGTGAATCCATATTATTGCCTGTTATGCGCAGCGATTACGTGTCTGCTCAGGTGATTCCGGGATACAAGTCTGATGCCTTCTGTGACGTACAATGAAAAACAGGTCAGCCGCTGGACGGGCGCACGCACCGTGGCCAGAGCAAAAGGTCTGGTGGAAAAAGCGCAAAATATTCAGTGGCAAAACAATCTGTTAACCGGTGAGGTACCGGGCAGTAAAATCGAACCTTTCCAGGTGATGGTGCATTTCAGCCGTCCGCAGGGCAAGCTGCATGCCAGCGGAGAATGCACTTGTCCGGTCAAAAATAACTGTCGCCACGTCGCGGCGGTGATGCTCGCATACTTGCAACAGCAACCGGCAAAACCGACTCAGGCAGTTAAAAGCCTCGCCGTCGATCCTGTGCCTCAGCTGCGTCTGGAATCCCGGGCAAAATTTATCAGTGGCTTTGGCCGCTATGGCCACCGGCAAAAGCGTCTCGATTTTGCTGCCGTCTATTTCGATTATGCGGGTGTACTGGTTGCGGCAGGCAGTAACGGCGAGCAGTTTGCCGATCGCCACGGCATACTGTTTCATATCGAACGTCAGCACGATCTTGAGCAGGTCTGGCTGCGGGAAATTAACGCCGCGGGGCTGAATACCATCCCTTCCACCCATATTTACACGCCGCATTCCGCGCCGCTGCCGCCGTCGATTTTCGCGCCGGCGGTGCCAACGCAGTGGCGTAAATTTATTCGGGTCATGCTGCCCAAATTACGCAAGCGTGGCTGGGATATCAGCATGGACGATGACTTTACCTGGAACGTGACGGATATAGAATCCATTGATGGCCGCGCTGTGCAGGGGCATGACGGCTGGTTTGCGCTCGACATCGAAGCCAATACTGGCGGTCGACAGCTAAAGATGCAGCCGCTGCTTAGCGGACTGCTGCAAAAAGATCGCCGCTGGTTGTCTGGCGATCTGTCACCGATCCCGGATGATGAAGTGATTGAGCTGCGCAGCGACCGCAATGAACGCCTGCATATTCTTGCTGGTCGTCTGAAGCCGCTCATCGGTAGCCTGATTGATTTATGGAGCCAGGGCAGCGAAACGCCGCTCCGTATTGCGCCTTTTGAGGCGGGCAGACTGACGGCGCTGAGCGATACGGGCCGCTGGGAGTTTCACGGCGAAACGGGCGTGGTGCAGCTGGCGGAGCGGCTTCGTTCTGCTAATGGCATTCAGCCTGTTGCGCCGCCAACAGGATTAAAGTCGCAGCTACGGGATTATCAGCAGCAGGGAGTGAACTGGATGCAGTTTCTGCGGGCGCAGGATCTGTCAGGCGTGCTGGCTGACGATATGGGGCTGGGAAAAACCATCCAGACGCTGGCGCACCTTTTACTGGAAAAAGAGGCGGGGCGGCTGGATCGTCCCGCTTTGATCGTGGTGCCGACCACGCTGGTCTATAACTGGACGCAGGAAGCCAGTCGCTTTGCACCGGATCTTAACGTGCTGGCGCTAACCGGCCCACAGCGTAAAGATTTTTATGAGCAGATTGAACGCTATGACGTCGTACTGACAACCTATTCACTGCTGTGGCGCGATCAGCCTCAACTGCTGGCTTATAGCTATCATCTGCTGATTTTGGATGAGGCACAGTACGTTAAAAACAGCGCTTCGCGGGCTGCAAATGTGATCCGTTCTCTCAAGTCGCGTCATCGTTTGTGTCTGACCGGCACGCCGTTAGAAAATCACCTTGGCGAGCTGTGGTCCCAGTTTGACTTCCTGTTGCCGGGTTTTTTAGGCAGCGAAAAGCAGTTTACTCAGGAGTGGCGTATCCCGATAGAACGCAACGGCGATCGGGTTCGGCGCGATCTGCTGGCACGGCGCGTGCGGCCTTTTATGCTGCGTCGCCGCAAGCAGGAAGTGGCCAAAGAGCTGCCGCCAAAAAATACCATCGTGCGTTCGGTTGAAATGGAAGGCACACAGCGGGATCTGTATGAATCGGTGCGCAGCGCGATGCAGGATCGCGTCCGGCTGGCCGTTGAACAGCAGGGTGCCGGACGCAGCCATTTGCTGGTGCTGGATGCGCTGCTTAAGCTGCGACAGATCTGTTGCGATCCGAGGCTGGTGAATACTGACAAAGCGGCAAAGGTAAAACATTCGGCCAAGCTAACGCTACTGCGCGAAATGCTCAGCGATCTGCTGGCGGAGGATCGACGCATCCTGATCTTTTCTCAGTTCACCAGTATGCTGTCGCTGATCGCCGAAGAGTTACAAAAAGCGCGTATTCCGTATGTGATCCTCACGGGCAGCACGCGCGATCGTACCGAGCCGGTCAGACGCTTTCAGAATGGCGAAGTGCCGGTATTTTTGATCAGCCTGAAGGCGGGCGGTGTCGGCCTGAATCTCACCGCTGCCGACACGGTGATCCACTACGATCCCTGGTGGAACCCGGCCGCAGAAAATCAGGCAACGGATCGTGCTTATCGTCTGGGGCAGGACAAACCGGTTTTCGTCTACAAGCTGATTGCCGCTGGCAGCATTGAAGAGAAAATCGTCGCGTTGCAGCAGCAGAAAGCAGAGCTGGCTGGCGGCATTCTTGAAGACGAGCTGAGCGAACCAGGCAGCTTTAGCAGCGACGACCTGGCCGCGCTGTTTGAGCCGCTCTAAAAAAGCCCGCACGAGGCGGGCGTATTTATTATTCCATACCCCAGCGCTTCTGATACCACCATACGGCCTCCCAGGGCCGCAGCATCACTTCGCCAGGCGTGACATGCGTATCGGGATAGTTGCTGATTAACACTTCCCAGCGGCCGCTGTAGGCAGGCGGGTGCCAGACCTGCGTATCGCCGCTGAAGTTGGTGGCGACCACTAAGGTTTCTTTGCCATAGCGGCGGCAGTAGCACCACAGATAAGCGTGATCCGGCAGCAGATCGAGATAATCGCCCCAGGTAAGGATCGGATAGCGTTTTCTCAGCTTGATCAATTGCTGGTAGGTATAAAACACGGAATTTTCATCCGCCAGCGCCGCCTCGGCATTGATCGTTTCCAGATTGTCACTCATGCCAATCCACGGCGTGCCGGTAGTAAAACCGCCGTTCTCGCCAGCGTTCCACGGAATGGGCGTGCGGCCATTATCGCGCGATTTACTGGCAAGAATTTCCAGCAGATTATCGCTGTCGCGCCCCTGCGAACGCAGTTCAGCGTACATGTTATGGCTTTCGATATCGCGGTAATCGATGATACGGGTAAAATGTGGGTTGGTCATGCCCAGCTCTTCACCCTGAAAAATATAGGGCGTACCCTGCATCCCGTGCAGCACCATCGCCAGCATTTTTGCCGACTGCACGCGATATTGTCCTTCATCACCCCAACGCGAAACCACGCGCGGCTGATCGTGGTTACACCAGAACAGCGCGTTCCATGCTTTATCGTGCATGCCATGCTGCCAGTGGGTAAAAATCGCTTTTTGCGCCACCAGATCCAGCGGCGTTAACGTCCATTTTTGGCCGTTCACAAAATCCACTTCGACATGATCAAAGCTGAAAACCATCGATAACTCTTCGCCGTCCAGCGAGCCATACTGCTGACAGTGTTCAAGGGTGGCCGAAGACATCTCACCGACGGTCATTAACTCGCGCGGACGAAACACATCGCGGCTCATCTCACGCATATATTCATGGATGCGCGGCCCGTCGGTATACAGGCGCAGCCCGTCACCGTTCGGATCGTCCGGGAAATCCTGATGTTTGGAAACCAAATTCACCACATCCAGTCTGAGCCCATCGATACCGCGATCTGCCCAGAAGTTGACGATCTGCTTCAGTTCCGCGCGAAGATTATCGTTTTCCCAGTTCAGCTCTGCCTGCTCCGGCGCCCATAAATGCATATAATACTGGCTACTTTCCGGATGCCACCGCCAGGCATGGCCGCCAAATTTCGATAACCAGTTGTTTGGCGGTTCGGTCGGCGTACCGTCTCGCCAGATATAATAAGATCGGTAAGGGCTCTCCTTATTCAGCGCTTCGTGAAACCAGTGATGCTGGGTTGAGCTGTGGTTAAAAACCATATCCAGGATAAGCCGCATCCCACGCCGGTGGGTTTCTTCTACCAGATTGTCAAAATCGTTCAGCGTGCCATAGCTCGGATCGATAGCAATATAGTTCGCCACGTCATAGCCGTTATCCACCTGCGGGGAGAGGTAAAACGGCGTCAGCCAGATAGCATCCACGCCCAGCGTTTTTAAATAGTCGAGACGCTGGATAACGCCAGCGAGATCGCCTGTTCCGCTGCCGGTCGTGTCCTGAAAACTCTTGGGATAAATTTGATAAATAACGCCGTTCTGCCACCACGGTGGAATTTTAGTCATTGCTCAATCCTGATATCAGGTGAAAGGGGTCAGGCTGAAGGCTCGCTGCCTTTTTGTTCTCCCCTAAGGTTAGCCATTAACTGGCAAGGTGAAACGGTGAGAATAGGGGGAAAAGCGAAAATAATTGTTAGCGCCCGACAGGAAAAGGGCAACTTGATAGCAGAATCGTAGCGGGAAGAGGATTTACTCGTCCGGCGAGCATCTACGCGTGCTCGCCGGAGGCCCGGCCGCTAGCGGATCCGGCGTGAAGGCATCATCCGCAGCAGCGTATTATCTTTGAGAAAATAGTGATGGAACAGCGCAGCAGCAGCGTGAAGGCCAACCAGCCAGTAGCCAAGAGGCGCAAGCGTTTCGTGCCACTGGATTAACGACCGTGCCAGCTCCAGATTGGGCTGCGACGCCACCGGCATATTCATGCCAAACAGCCACCAGTCCCGGCCTCGCAGGTAGCGCGAGGTGATGCCCAAAACCGGCAGGATAAGAAACAAAGCATAAAGGCTGGTATGCACGGCATGAGACAAGCCTGTTTGCCAGCGTTGCAGCGGCGGAACAATGTCGGGACTGCGCCGACGCGTGCGCATCATAAGCCGCATCAGCATAAGGAGCAGAATGCAAAATCCGGCACTGAAATGGGTGATGATCATGGCGAATCCCTGCCACGATCCACGCTGTGTAAAGCCGCGAAGCTCCATGGTGGCGTAAGCAACGATCAGTAAAACAGCGGTAAGCCAGTGTAGGGCGATCTGCGGAGCCGTGTATTTAGCCATAGCCTTTCCATGCGTAAAGGTAACAAGATGTAAACATACCATGTTTGCTGGAAAAAGCGGGAAAGGTAAATGCTGTAGCGCAGCAAAAGCTTGCTTGCTGGTGGGGAAAGGTGGCGTGGCGGCAGGGCAGGATATTCCTCTCCCGCAGGGAGAGGAAGGGGGGCTTAGCGACGAACGGCGATGGCCTCGATTTCGATTTTCACATCTTTCGGCAGGCGTGCCACTTCCACACAGGAGCGTGCCGGGAAGCTGGCATTGTGCTCGGTGAAGAAGGCTTCATAAGCGGCATTCACGGTAGCGAAGTCGTTAAGATCTTTAACGAACACGGTAGTTTTAACGATATCGCCCACTTTCAGCCCGGCGGCTTCAACGATCGCGCGGACGTTTTCCAGCGACTGGCGAGCCTGTGCGCTAACGTCATCAGCCACGTCGCCGGTTTTAGGATCGACCGGGATCTGACCCGAGGTGATAATCATGCTGCCAAGATCGACGCCCTGCACATAAGGGCCAATGGCGGCGGGGGCGCTTTCAGTACTGATTTCGCGAGACATAATTTCTCCGTATTAACCTGATTAGCGAAGGCGGCTGCGGTGCCGCCAAACGGCTTATTATAAGCCGCGGTATACTGATTACCAGTTTGCCAGCACCACGTGATGGGCAAACTCTTTTTCACAGTATTTGCATTTTAACTGTACGTCTTCATTACGTTTTCTGACCGCGAAGCTGGAATTAACCGGCTCGCTACGGCTGATGCAGTTACTGTTTGGACAGGTCAGCACGCGGTCGATATTTTCCGGCAGCGTCGGGGAAATTTTGCCCACCACATCGTAATTATCAATGCGGTTTACCGTGGCGTGTGGCGCGTACACGGCCAGCTGATTGATCTGATCGTCGGTCAGAAACGTATTTTCAATCTTGATCAGATCCTTGCGGCCCATTTCGCCGGAAGGCAGATTCAGGCCGATGGTAATGCGCTGATCGGTTTCCGTCAGCCGGAACAGCGACAGCAGCTTAAAACCAATCTGTGCCGGAATATGGTCGATTACCGTGCCGCGTTTAATCGCTTCGACCTGCAATTTATTATCCTGAGTCATGATCGTTCCCCTTACAGAGCCAGTTCGCTGTTTAATACCAGCGCCAGAAGCGCCTGGCGAGCATAAATACCGTTACCCGCCTGTTGGAAATACCAGGCGTAAGGTGTTTTATCCACGTCGGTGGTGATCTCATCAATACGCGGCAGCGGATGCAGCACTTTCATATTGTCGCGAGCGCCAGCCAGATCGGCAGCACGCAGGACAAACTGCGCTTTGACATTGGCGTATTCAGAGGGGTCGAGACGCTCTTTCTGCACCCGCGTCATATAGAGAATATCGACCTGCGGCACCACTTCTTCGATGCTGTCGTGGCGGCTCCAGGCGATGCCTTTCTCGTCAAGCACGTCGGTAATATAGGCTGGCATCGCCAGCGCATCGGGCGCGATAAACAAAAAGCGGTTGCCGTTAAATTTCGCCAGTGCCTGGGTGAGCGAATGCACGGTGCGGCCATATTTCAAATCGCCGACCATGGCGATATTCAGGTTATCGAGACGGCCCTGTGTTTCCTGAATGGTGAACAGATCCAGCAAGGTTTGTGTTGGATGCTGGTTGGCACCATCGCCGGCATTCAGAATGGGTACGCCGTTGGAAAACTCGGTGGCCAGGCGGGCGGCACCCTCTTGCGGATGACGCATAACAATCGCGTCCACGTAGGTACCAATCACTGAGATGGTATCAGCAAGGGTTTCACCCTTTTTCCCCAGTGAAGTATTACTGCCGTCGGCAAAGCCCACGACGGAAGCGCCAAGGCGATGCATGGCCGTCTCAAACGACAGGCGGGTACGCGTGGAAGCCTCAAAGAAGCAGCTGGCGATAACGTTATGCTTCAGCAATTCCGGCTGCGGCGTCGCTTTCAGGCTGGCTGCGGTACGCAGCACCAGTTCCAGCTCATCGCGGCTGAGATCGTTAATTGAGATAATGTGTTTGTGATATAGCGGGTTAGCCATGTTCACTCTCCTCTTGAGCTGAGCCGGTAAGCGGAAAAATGGGCAAAAAAAAGCCCCTCAATGAGGGGCTTTCTTTGCAGATCGGTGAAGCCAGCTAAGGAAAAACGGCGCTGCCCGCCTGCGGTCAGGCGTGACGTCATGGTCATGTCAGCAGTGCTCAGTTTCATGCATCCTCCAGGCAAACGGGGGGCATTATACGCGTTCGTCACTCGCCGGCAAGCAAAAGTAATCGTTTGCCTTCAACCAAATTATGGCAGCTTAGCCAGCGTCGCCACCATTACCGCTTTGATAGTATGCAGGCGATTTTCTGCCTGATCGAACACCACGCTGTGCGCGGACTCAAACACGTCATCGGTCACTTCCATGCCGCCGTGCAGATCGTACTGCTCCGCCATCTGCTGGCCCAGCGTGGTCTGATCGTCATGGAAAGCGGGCAGGCAGTGCAGGAATTTAACCTGCGGATTGCCCGTCAGCTCAAGCATCGCGCTGTTGACCTGATAAGGGCGTAACAGGGCGATACGTTCCTGCCAGACTTCTTTTGGCTCACCCATCGAGACCCACACATCGGTATAGATAAAATCGGCCCCGTGAACACCTTCGGCAATATCTTCCGTCAGCGTAATTTTGCCGCCGGTTTTCTCCGCTGCCTGACGACATTCCGCCACCAGCGCCTCGTCTGGCCAGCAGCCTTTTGGTGCCACCAGACGCAGATCCAGACCAACCAGTGCAGCCGCTTCCATCATCGTATTGCCCATATTGTTATGCGCATCGCCAACGTAGGCGAACGTCATCTCGCTAAAGGCTTTTTCCGGCAGATGTTCCTGCATGGTCAATAAATCGGCCAGCAGCTGCGTGGGATGAAACTCGTTAGTCAGGCCATTCCACACCGGTACGCCAGCATGTTCAGCCAGTGCTTCGACCAGCTCCTGACCGTGGCCGCGATACTGAATAGCGTGGTACATCCGGCCCAATACGCGAGCCGTATCCTTCATCGATTCTTTATGGCCAATCTGGCTGCCGCTTGGGCCGAGGTAAGTGACATTAGCGCCCTGATCGTAAGCGGCAACTTCGAAAGAGCATCGTGTACGGGTCGAGTCTTTTTCGAAGATGAGCGCAATATTTTTGGCTTTCAGGTGCTGAACTTCTTCGCCATTTTTCTTATCGGTCTTGAGATTGGCGGCCAGCGCCAGCAGTGCGGTGATTTCAGCCGGGGTAAAATCCAGCAGCCTGAGAAAATGGCGTTGAAATAAGTGACTCATAAAGCACTCCGGAGGGTTTTATGTGAATTAAAATTCAATTTAACCGTATGAATATTCATTTTCAACCCCGGCGTGCAGAAACTTTTGTATAAAGGTAGTGGCGCGGAGGACACTGTGGGAAAATACTTACCAGAGATGCCACACACAGAGGAACGGATCATGGCAAATGAAGCATTGCTGGAAGAGCAGCGTGAAGAAACACGACTGATTATTGAAGAGCTGTTAGACGACGGCAGCGACCCGGATGCGCTCTATACCATCGAACACCACCTCTCCTGCGACAGCTTCGACGCGCTGGAAAAGGCGGCGGTAGAAGCGTTTAAACTGGGTTACGAAGTCACCGAGCCGGAAGAGCTGGATCTCGAAGACGGCACAAAAGTGATGTGCTGCGACATTCTGAGTGAGGCAGCGCTGAATGCTGAATTAATCGATGTTCAGGTAGAGCAGCTGGTCGATCTGGCCGCCAAATTCAACGTTGATTACGATGGCTGGGGCACCTATTTTGAAGATCCTGACGCTGAGGATGAAGACGAAGAGGGTGACTTTACCGATGAAGAAGATGACGGTACCCGTCACTAATGCATCCGGGCGGAATTTATTCCGCCCAAGCGTTCCGCGACTGTTTTCTTAACGGAGAGTGAAGTCAGCTCTCAGGCGCGCCTGCCGCGCTGTAAACCCGCCTGTCTGACTCTATTTTCTACGGATTGTTTACCCGCATGAATATCGACACGCTGCTTGCCCCCGTTCATTCTTTTCTGCACTGCCGTACGCCACAGGCCTGGATTGATGAAGCCCGCAAGCCCGAAAACCTGCCGCTGCTGCTAACGGATCATCTGGTCTGCGAACTGAAAGCCGCTCAAACCGCCATGTGGCTGATCCGCAAATATGTGGCGGATAAAGAAAGTGGCGATGCGCTGCTGGCCTGGTTAAAGCCGTGGGAGCAGTTCGTCCATAGTGAAAACGCCGATCTGGCGTTCCTTGAGCAACACAAAGGCTTGTCGAAAGCCATCATCAGCCGTGCCGACGTCGCTTATGGCGACGCGCTGGTAGATAAAATGGTGTTGCTGATCAAAGAAGAGCTTCATCACTTCTATCAGGTGCTGGAAATTATGCAGGCGCGTAACATTCCCTACGTGAAAATTACCGCCAGCCGTTACGCCAAAGGCCTGTTGCGGGAAGTCACCACCCATGAGCCGCAAACGCTGGTGGATAAGCTGATTTGTGGGGCTTATATCGAAGCGCGTTCGTGCGAGCGTTTTGCCAGCCTTGCACCTTATCTCGATGACGAACTGGCGGCATTTTACATTTCGCTTTTACGCTCCGAAGCCCGACACTATCAGGATTATCTGGCGCTGGCGGCTCAAATTTCAGCGAGCGATATTACGCACCGCGTACGTAAAATTGGTGAAACGGAAGCGAAGTTGATTACTGAACCCGACGGCGAGCTGCGCTTTCACAGCGGCGTACCGCTTTGGTCTTGATTTTATGTCAGGAGCCGCACGGGTTTTCGGCTCCCTAAATAAACATTTTATTACCCAGATAAAATTAACAATAAACGTAACTTTATTCAGTTATTTATTTTCTAATTATCCCCTTCCGTTTTATTTCTTAAGTAAGTAAAAGGTTCGTTAATTAACGGGTGCGTTTTTTATATGCTGACTTTAATTTGCGTGACAGCTCACAAAATAAAATTTTCAGGCTGGTGGTCTTATTTCTGCTGTGTATATTTATCGGGCAGTAAAAATGCATGGGATTTAACGCAAGCTGCATCGGATAAGCAGAACGCGAACCCAACTAAAATTTTTTGCGCTTTATTTTTGGACGTTATTTAAAATCAACTCGCCTTCACCAGGGCTTTTGACAAAGGAATGTCATATGAAAAACAGTCATGTTTTTATCGTGTCATTGTTAAGCGTGTTGTATTCGACAATGGCGCAGGCAGAAAAGTCTGACACCATAAACAAGATCGTCGGTAACGCCTTTTTTAATGATGCGCATCTGGATCTCACGCTGCGCAATCACTGGAAATACCTGAAAGAAAACGAAGCTCAACCGAAAGCAGTCCATAACGCCTGGGGACAAGCCGCCACGCTCTCATTTCGTTCGGGATATTTTAACGATGTCATTGGCTTTGACGCCGCGTACAGCAGAGCCGTGAAGCTTAGTGCCAGCGACTATTTTGCCACGCGCGGACTGCTTTATAACCACGGTAGCGGATACGAAAAACAGAACGCAGGCGGCTTCGGCCGTTTCGGCCAGCGTTACGTTAAGATGAAGTTTGGTGATGAGGCGCTGGGCCTACACGCGAAAAGCGGCTGGCATGAGCTGAAAAACGTTGGGGTGATTACCGATGTTTATCGTCTGGCTAAAAACAGCTACTTCGGCTACAGCGGTTCGCTGCACTGGCTGAATTTTAGCGCAGATGCGGCTTACGTAACGCGTTCTGTTATGCAGGACTCGCCCGACCGCGTGCATTTTCTTACCGCCGATAACAAAGAGATTGAGTCTGTTTTTACCACCGGGCTGAATTACCGCGATCGGGGCGAATCCTTTTCCTGGGCATATGGTGAGTCAAAAGATTATCTGCGCCGACATCTGGTTGAAGTCGTCTGGCCTGTCACCGGGCAATGGACGCTGGCTTCACAAATTTATGCCAGCTATGCGCTGGATAATTATAAAGCCATGCCTGCGGGAAAAAGAGAGTTTGATAACAACGCGTGGCATTATGCCGGTGAAATTCGCTGGCAGGAAAATAAATGGAAGCAACGTTTTGGTTTCGCCTGGACCCGTGCAAAAAAACAAAATGCCGTCGGCTATTACGACCGGTTTATGGGTAAAAACACCCGGGGCCGTTTTAACGCCTTAACATCCGCAGGGAAAGATTATATGCGGGATGGTGAGTTGGCGTTAACAACGCTAACGCAATATGAATTGTATCAAGGCCTGTCGGCGGGGATACAAATTAACTATGGTCAATTTACCTGGAAAAATAATACCGTCCGCACCGGTGAAGTGACGCTGTTAAATCTTTGGAAACCGACTGATGAGCAGCTGAAGGGGCTTACGCTGGCGACGCAGTTCGGCTACGGATGGTCATATAAAAACAACAAATCTACGCCACTGCTGAATGCACAAGGCGATTATATGCGTTCACCGAATCTTTCAGCAGAAGTCGGCATCGAATATAAATTTGGGCTGTTTTAAAACGGGGGATATATGAGAAATCGTTCAACCATTTTTGCCGCGTTCTTTCTGCTGCTGTTTAGCGCAGGCGAGTGCTTCGCTGCCGATGTTTATCTCTACGTGGCGCGACATGGCAAAACGTTGTTTAACACGGTGCATCGCGCACAGGGCTGGTCCGATACGCCGCTGACATCGGAAGGTGTTGATGTGGCGCGTAAGCTGGGAGAGGGGCTTAAATCAGTAAAATTTGCTACTGCATGGAGCAGTGATTCAGGCAGAGCCAGAGAGACGGCATATTGGGTAATGAAGCCCAATTATAAGCCGGTGCCGCTGAAGGAACAGCGTGATTTAAGAGAGGTGTTCTTCGGTCATTTTGAGGGGGATACAAATGAAAATATGCAAACGGCCGCGGCCATACAGGCGGGATATTCGTCATCAGCCGAGCTGCTAGCTTCTTTTGCCAGCGGGAAGATGAATATCGTGCAGGTCATTGATATGATTAAGGCCGCCGATAAATCGGGCCAGGCAGAAAGCTATCAGCAGGTTGCTCAGCGGATGAAAAAAGCGGTGACGGCGATTGCTCGCGAGGCGCAACAGAAGGGCGGTGGCAACGTTTTGATTGTCAGCCATGGAATGGCAATTATGTCGCTGCTGCATGAGCTGGGCGACAGATCTGTGGTTTCTCAGCTCGAAAACGCCAGCGTGACGAAAATCCGTTATACCGATGCCGGAGAATTTGTTATCGAATCGATTGGCGACATGCGTTTCGTTGAACGCGGAGCAAAACAGGCATCCGGTAATTAACTGCGCTGGCGAAAAAGCCTGCCCCCAGGCCTTTTTCACGCAAAGCCTTACAGGTTTTTCAGCATCGTTACTTCACAATCTACATGGCCGGTGCAGCCCATCGGCCCATCGATATGCTTAAAGCCTAAGTGCTCGTACAGACGGATGGCGCGGGTTAGTGAAGCGGTGGTTTCCAGATAGCAGCGCTTAAAACCGCGTTCGCGGGCGTAATCCATTGCCAGCATCGCCAGCTCTCGCGCCATGCCCATGCCACGAATAGCAGGCATAAAATACATTTTTTGCAGCTCGCAGATATCCGCCTCGCTGCACTGCAAAGGCGCTACGCCGCCGCCGCCGACAATCTTGCCATCCAGCTCAACCACCCAGTAGGCGCTGTTAGCTTCGCTGTACAGCTCAAACAGGCGATCGAGATTAGGATCGGCCACCGTAAAACCTTTATCAGCGGTCAGGCCAAACTCTGCCGAAACATCACGGATCACTTTGGCAATATGGGGATTATCATCAGACTGCACAGGACGAACCCGCAGATTGGTTAAAAGAGTATTAGTCATAATGCTGTGCCGTATTTTTACTGTTTTGCAGTGTAATAGCATTCGTAGCGCACGGATGCAATCCTCAGCTTTTGCTCCGTGTTTCCTGCGGCGGCCTGACGAAGCAAAATAATTACCCGGACGGGCATATTTCGTCTGCCGTCGAAGCATCAACTTTTCAGCATCCTATAGTGGCATCAACAAGTGCCGATGGAGGAAATTTGATGATTGCCGTACTTTTTGAGGCTGATATCCAGCCAGATCAACAACCGCGTTATTTACAGTTGGCAGCACAACTCAAGCCGCTGCTGGCTGAAATTGAAGGCTTCATTGCTATTAAGCGCTTTCAGAGTTTGGCTACGCCAGGAAAATTTTTTCGCTCTCCTGACAGAAGGCCGCTCGGCGTTTAAACGCCTGTTTCATATTGACGTGAGCCGCTGAAAAGAAGCAATGTACAGGCATAAAAAAACCCGGCAGAACCGCCGGGTTTTTAGCGTGTAAAGCCTGGAAGCTTACAGCGCGCTGATCACCGCCTGTTGCTCAATCAGCTTCACTTTTGCCTGCTCGAACTCGGCCATGCGCTCACGCTCTTTCGCCACAACGGCCTCTGGTGCGCGAGAAACAAAGCCTTCGTTAGAAAGCTTGCCTTCGATCTTGCCGATTTCGATTTCCAGCTTGTTCACTTCCTTCGCCAGACGCTCCAGCTCGGCCGCTTTGTCCACCAGACCCGCCATTGGGATCAGCAGCTCAGCACCGTCGATGATTTTTGTCACCGAAACCGGGCCTTTTTCATCAGCGGTCAGACAGGTCAGGCTGTCCAGACGCGCCAGCGTTTTCAGGAAGTTGTGGTTATCGTTAACGCGACGCACCACGTCAGCGCTTGCGCCACGCAGCATCACGTCCAGCGGTTTGGAAGGCGACAGGTTCATTTCAGCACGAATATTACGCACTGCCACAATCGCCTGCTTCAGCCATTCGGTATCGTTCAGCGCAGCTTCATCCACTTTCGCCGTATCGAACGCCGGCATCGGTTGCAGCATGATGGTGTCATCGCTGATGTTCTTCAGCACTTTCACCTGCTGCCAGATGGTTTCGGTGATAAACGGAATGATCGGATGCGCCAGGCGCAGCAGCGCTTCCAGCACAACCACCAGCGTATTACGGGTGCCGCGCAGCTGGGCCTCTGAACCGCCGTTCATCACGGGCTTAGCCAGTTCCAGATACCAGTCGCAGAACTGGTTCCAGGTGAACTCATACAGTATATTGGCGGCTATATCGAAGCGATAGCTGTCCAGCGCGCCACGGTATGCTTTGACCGTCTGGTTGAATTCAGCGAGGATCCAGCGATCCGCCAGCGACAGTTCCAGCTCGCCGCCGTTAAAGCCGCAATCCTGATCCTGCGTGTTCATCAGCACGAAACGGCTGGCGTTCCACAGCTTGTTACAGAAGTTGCGATAGCCTTCCAGGCGCTTCATATCCCAGTTGATATCACGACCGGTAGAAGCCAGCGCTGCCAGCGTAAAGCGCAGGGCATCGGTGCCGTGCGGCTCAATGCCGTTCGGGAACTGCTTCTCGGTACGCTTACGGATTTTCTCCGCCAGCTGCGGCTGCATCATATTGCCGGTGCGTTTTTCCAGCAGATCTTCCAGCGAAATGCCGTCAACCATATCCAGCGGATCGATGACGTTGCCTTTCGACTTGGACATCTTCTGGCCTTCCTCGTCGCGGATCAGACCGGTCATATAGACGGTTTTGAACGGCACCTGCGGCTTGCCGTCTTCATCTTTGATGAAGTGCATGGTCAGCATGATCATGCGGGCAATCCAGAAGAAGATGATGTCGAAGCCACTGACCAGCACGCTGGTCGGATGGAAGGTGCTCAGATCCGGCGTTTTTTCTGGCCAGCCGAGCGTGGAGAAGGTCCACAGGCCGGAAGAGAACCAGGTATCCAGCACGTCTTCGTCCTGGTTCAGCACAACTTCTGCACCCAGGCTGTTTTCCGCACGCACTTCTTCTTCGGTACGGCCAACGTAGACGTTGCCATCAGCATCGTACCAGGCCGGAATGCGATGACCCCACCACAGCTGACGAGAGATGCACCAGTCCTGGATATCACGCATCCAGGAGAAGTACATGTTTTCGTACTGCTTCGGCACGAACTGAATATCGCCTTGCTCAACGGCTTCAACCGCAACTTTCGCCAGCGGCGCGGTGCGCACGTACCACTGGTCGGTCAGCATTGGCTCAATCACTACGCCGCCGCGATCGCCGTAAGGCACGGTCAGATCGTGTGGTTTGATTTCATCCAGCAGACCCAGCGCGTCGATGGCGGCTACGATAGCTTTACGCGCAGCGAAACGTTCCAGATTCTGGAACTCTGCCGGGATAGCCGAATCGTACACGTCAGACTCTTCACCGTTAGTGTCATAAACCTGCGCCGCGTCGCGGATATCGCCATCGAAGGTCAGGATGTTAATCATCGGCAGGCGATGACGACGACCTACTTCATAGTCGTTGAAGTCGTGCGCAGGCGTGATTTTCACGCAGCCGGTGCCTTTTTCCATATCGGCATGTTCATCGCCAACGATGGGAATACGACGATCGACGAACGGCAACACCACAAATTTGCCAATCAGGTCTTTATAGCGTGGATCTTCCGGGTTAACGGCCACGCCGGTATCGCCCAGCACCGTCTCAGGACGGGTAGTCGCGACCACCAGGTAATCTTTACCTTCAGCGGTTTTTGCGCCGTCGGCCAGCGGATAGCGGATATGCCACATGGAGCCTTTCGACTCGCGGTTTTCCACTTCCAGATCGGAGATAGCGGTACGCAGTTTTGGATCCCAGTTCACCAGGCGCTTGCCACGGTAGATCAGGTTCTCTTTATACAGGCGCACAAACACTTCTTTCACGGCATTGGACAGGCCATCGTCCATGGTAAAGCGTTCGCGCTCCCAGTCCACGGAGTTGCCCAGACGACGCATCTGACGGGTAATGGTGCCGCCTGATTCCGCCTTCCACTGCCAGATTTTTTCGATAAAGGCGTCGCGACCGTAGTCTTTGCGCGTTTTGCCTTCTTCCGCCGCGATTTTACGCTCGACCACCATCTGGGTGGCGATACCGGCATGGTCGGTGCCCGCCTGCCACAGGGTATTTTTTCCCTGCATACGCTGGTAGCGGATCATGGTGTCCATGATGGTTTGCTGGAATGCGTGACCCATATGCAAGCTGCCGGTGACGTTCGGCGGCGGGATCATGATGCAGAAGCTTTCCTGGCTGGTGTCGCCACTTGGCTTGAAGTAGCCCTGCTCTTCCCAGTGCTCGTAAAGCGGCTGTTCGATATCTTGCGGGTTATATGTCTTTTCCATTTCTGCTATGTCGTTGAGGGCGTGGGCGGCGTTGCCGTAGTCAATTGGAATCCAACGCTGCGATACGCTTTATAGCGGTCGCGCGCCAGCTGTTTCAGAGAATCTTCGTAAGGAACGAAGTCTATCACTTCATGGAAAGCGGTGGCAAAATCTGCAAACTGTGGCAGCAGGCTGATCAGCAAATCGCGCGGCGCATTGCCGCGACGTTGCGGCCAGGCAAGCTCCACTGGCGCGCCATATTTCGGCCCTTCGCCCGCAAGATTATGCGGCACAAAAGCATTGGCCGGGCGCTGCCATAACGCTTCATCCAGGCGAATAGCCTGCGCTTCGTCTTCGCAGGCTATCAGCACTCGCGCACCGCCTTTCCAGCGCGCTTCCGCTAAGTCGCAGACCAGCGCCTCAAGGGCGCTGATCCCATCAACCGGCGTATCGCTTTCCAGCAGGTAGAAGGTGGCGTTTTTCATGGTTTAGTCGTCGCCGTTTAAACCGGCGCGGTTCAGCAGGAACTGCGACAGCAGGGCAACAGGACGCCCGGTTGCGCCTTTGGCTTTACCGGAGCGCCATGCGGTACCGGCGATATCCAGATGTGCCCAGTTATATTTACGGGCGAAACGCGCCAGGAAGCAGGCGGCGGTAATCGCACCGCCAGGACGGCCGCCAATGTTCGCCATATCGGCAAAATTGGAGTCCAGCTGTTCCTGATACTCATCGGCCATCGGCAGACGCCATGCGCGATCGCCAGCCTGTTCGGAAGCGCCAATCAGCTCGTGAGCCAGCGGGTTATGGTTCGACAGCAGGCCGCTGATATGGTGGCCCAGCGCAATCACGCAGGCACCGGTCAGCGTAGCAACGTCGATGACCACGTCCGGATCGAAACGCTCAACGTAGGTCAGCGCGTCGCACAGCACCAGACGACCTTCCGCATCGGTATTCAATACTTCCACCGTCTGGCCGGACATGGTGGTCAGTACGTCGCCCGGACGATAAGCGCGGCCGCCAGGCATGTTTTCACAGCCGGCCAGCACGCCTACCACGTTCAGCGGCAGGTTAAGTTCAGCGACCATGCGCATCACGCCATAAACGGACGCGGCGCCGCACATGTCATATTTCATCTCGTCCATGGCTTCGCCTGGCTTGATGGAAATACCGCCGGAATCAAAAGTGACCCCTTTGCCGACCAGCACGATAGGGCGCACGTCCGCATCCGGGTTGCCTTTGTATTCAATCACCGACATCAGCGATTCGTTCTGCGATCCCTGGCCGACCGCGAGATAGGCATTCATGCCCAGCTCTTTCATTTGCTGCTCGCCAATCACGCGCGTGGTGACGTTTTTGCTGTAGGCATCCGCCAGCTGACGGGCCTGAGAAGCCAGATAGGCGGCGTTACAGATGTTGGGCGGCATATTGCCAAGATCTTTGGCTGCCTTCACGCCGGCAGCAACGGCCAGACCGTGCTGGATTGCGCGCTCGCCGCTGGTTAATTCACGACGCGTTGGCACATTAAAGACCATTTTACGTAATGGGCGACGCGGCTCGACTTTGTTGCTTTTCAGCTGGTCAAAGCAGTACAGCGTCTCTTTGGAGGTTTCAACCGCCTGGCGGACTTTCCAGTAGGTGTTACGGCCTTTAACATGCAGCTCGGTCAGGAAGCAAACCGCTTCCATTGAGCCGGTGTCATTCAGCGTATTGATGGTTTTTTGAATAACCTGCTTATACTGACGCTCATCCAGCTCGCGCTCTTTGCCACAGCCGATCAGCAAGATACGCTCGGAGAGAATATTTGGCACATGATGCAGCAGCAACGTTTGCCCGACTTTCCCTTCCAGTTCACCGCGGCGCAACAGGGCGCTAATGTAGCCATCGCTGATTTTATCCAGCTGTTCAGCAATCGGTGACAGTCTGCGCGGCTCGAATACGCCGACCACAATACAGGCACTGCGCTGCTTTTCCGGGCTACCGCTTTTTACACTGAACTCCATGCACTCTCCTGAATCTTAAAGACAACGGCGCCAGCTGCGGCTAGAATGTAGCGCTTATCAACCGCATAATGCTGCGGGCGTTAGATTTGGTTTTGATGATTTTTTGAATTCGTTCGAATTTTTTTACATCACCGAAACACGATTGTTGTCATACTAGTTTAGCTATGAACGAGGCCATTGATAGAAAAAATGGCGTATAAGCGATGAAACTATCGATTTTCCTGCAAAAAGACAAGTTTTCACAGGCGTATTCAGCGTGATCATCATTAGATATCTGGTAAGGGAAACGCTCAAAAGCCAGCTGGCTATCCTGTTTATTCTGCTGCTGATCTTCTTTTGTCAGAAGTTAGTCAGGATCCTGGGAGCCGCGGCGGATGGACAGATCCCCACAAATTTAGTTCTGACATTATTGGGTCTTGGGGTTTCAGAGATGGCGCAGCTCATCCTGCCTCTAAGCCTGTTTTTAGCCATTTTAATGACTCTTGGTCGTTTATACACCGAGAGTGAAATCACCGTGATGCATGCCTGCGGCCTCAGTAAGGCCGTATTGGTTAAAGCGGCGATGGTCCTGATGCTATTCACAGCGGTGGTGGCGGCGGCCAACGTCGCGTGGCTCGGCCCCTGGTCGGCGCGTTACCAGAACGAGGTAACGAAAAACGCCAAGGCCAATCCGGGCGCGGCCGCGCTGGCGGCAGGGCAGTTCCAACAGTCGGGCGACGGCCAGTCCGTGATGTTTATCGAGAACGTCAAAGGCAATAATTTCGGCAATGTCTTCCTGGCGCAGCTGCGGCCAAAAGGCAACGCGCGTCCGTCCGTCGTGCTGGCCGATCAAGGACACATGACGCAGCGTGCGGATGGTTCGCAGGTTGTGACGCTAGATAAAGGCACGCGTTTCGAAGGCACCGCGCTGCTGCGTGATTTCCGCATCACTGATTTTGAAAATTATCAGGCGATTGTGGGCCATCAGGAAGTGGTGCTGGATCCGAACGATGCCGAACAGATGGGCTTCAGTACGTTGAGGCATTCGCCAAGACCGGAATTCCGCAGCGAGCTGCACTGGCGCCTGACGCTGGTCTTCTCGGTACTGGTCATGGCGCTGATGGTGGTGCCGCTGAGCGTGGTCAATCCACGTCAGGGACGCGTGCTGTCGATGCTGCCAGCAATGCTGCTTTATCTGGTGTTCTTCCTGCTGCAAAGCTCGCTGCGTTCCAGCGGGGCGAAAGGGCGGTTAGATCCGGCCATCTGGATGTGGGTGGTGAATATCGCTTATCTGGCGCTGGCCGTGCTGCTTAACCTGTGGGATACGGTGCCGATGCGGCGTCTGCGTGCCCGATTCAGTAAGGGAGGCTCCGTCTGATGTTCGGCGTTCTCGACAGATATATCGGTAAAACGATTTTCAACACCATTATGGCGACGCTGTTTATGCTGGTGTCGCTCTCCGGCATCATCAAGTTTGTCGATCAGCTGCGGAAAACCGGCCAGGGCGACTACACCGCGGTGGGTGCCGGCCTGTATACCATTCTCAGCGTGCCGAAAGATATCGAAATCTTCTTCCCGATGGCGGCGCTGTTAGGTGCGCTGCTGGGCTTAGGGACGCTGGCACAGCGTAGCGAGCTGGTGGTGATGCAGGCTTCAGGCTTCACCCGTATGCAGATTGCAGCTTCGGTAATGAAAACCGCAATCCCACTGGTTATCCTGACCATGGCCATTGGCGAGTTTGTTGCGCCGCAGGGCGAGCAGATGGCGCGTAACTATCGCGCTCAGCAGCTGCTGGGCGGTTCGCTGCTCTCCACGCAAAACGGCCTGTGGGCGAAAGATGGCAACAACTTCATCTTTATTGAAAGCCTGAAGGACAATAACGAGCTGGGCGGCGTCAGTATTTACAGCTTTAACCCGGCGCGTCGCTTACAGTCGGTACGTTATGCGGCTACGGCGAAATACAATGCGGATAAAAAGGTCTGGGATTTGGCCGAAGTGGACGAATCCAATCTGCAGGATGCGAAACAGGTTACGGGCAGCCAGACGTTAAGCGGTGAATGGAAAACGACGTTGACGCCGGATAAGCTCGGCGTGGTGGCGCTGGATCCTGACGCATTGTCGATTAGCGGACTGTATAACTACACCAAATATCTTAAGCAGAGCGGACAGGTTGCAGGACGCTATCAGCTGAATATGTGGAGCAAAATCTTCCAGCCGTTATCGGTCGCGGTGATGATGCTGATGGCGCTGTCGTTCATCTTTGGCCCGCTGCGCAGCGTGTCGATGGGGATGCGCGTCGTTACCGGCATCAGCTTTGGCTTCCTGTTCTACGTGCTGGACCAGATCTTTGGCCCACTCAGCCTGGTTTACAATATCCCGCCGGTGCTGGGCGCGCTGCTGCCAAGCGCCGCGTTTATGGCGATCAGCATCTATCTGCTGCTGAAACGCCGCTAGTTCCCTGCCGCCACGGGCTTCCTGTGGCGGCATGACCTCCAGCCTCTCCTTATCGTTATCCCGCTTTTCGCCTGCCGTTTCGTATTAATCCTGGTATTAACAAGGCATCATGAAATTAACCAGGATATATCCGTATTGACTTTCAATTATTTAAAGCGAAACGGCACGGTGTTCTAAATAAGCATAAAGTTCAATTTAATTATCAAAAAAAGCATTTGTATATATTCCTTCAGGATATACAAAATCTGTTACATGTTGCGTGATAATTAAAAGTGCGAAATGCGATTCAACGACTATCATTATTTGTGTGTGCAACACAACGTGACGGTGAGCAAAAAGTTGATTTAGCCAGATGGCAAATTTTCACCTTCTCTAAGGTAAAGTTTATGGGAAATAAAAACGAGCCACTCGCTAAAAATATGGAACATGTTGAAACGATGCCACTTGCCGAAGAGCAGGCAGAAATTGCCACTCATCGCAAGGTCGACAGCCGCGTGCAGCTTACGCGCTCCACCCATGAGGTAGAGAAGCTGCTGCAAGCTGAACTGACGCATGAGCATGTTGAAATTAAACATGTTGCAAAAAACTGTCCGGTTGCAGATGACTATTCTGCTGAGGTTCGTCAGGAAGGGGATGTGTTTATTATTCCCGTCATTGAAGAACAGGTAGAAATAGTCAGAAGGAAAGTGCTTAAGGAAGAAATACATATCCACAAACATATAAATAAAGAAGAGTTTCAGCAGAGCGTCACTCTGCGTAATCAGGAAGTCAAAATTACGAAGAAGAAACTTTAACGTCAAACCTGTTAACGAGGATCTATTTATGTCACATGAAAAAATTGTCACCGCATTCAATCAGGTAACCCAGGCTGAGGCGGCAAAACAGAAATTGATCGTCGAAGGTATTGCAGAAAAAAATATTGATATCATCTCTGGCGAAAGATTACGCGTTGAAGATAAAGAGATTCGTCATCCAAGCTTCTGGCAGCGCCTGTTTGGCGATGATGTTGACGATAACTACGCAAGTGAATACAGCAAAGCGCTGCGTTCAGGCGGCGTACTGCTGACAGTACGCGCCCCGAAAGATCAGGCCGACCATATCGAGCATGAACTGAGCGCTTTTGCCGCTGATTACTCTTCACTGCATGCAAACGATCGCGACCCAATCAATCGTGATTTTGCCGGGGAAACCAACGATCTGGGCACCAATCAGCGTGCGGCAACCGGGCTGGCCAGTGATGAAAACATCATTAACCCGAACGGGCCACTTACCAATACCGACACCACAGCGAACACCTTAGGCAACACCAACTCGCTGACGGGCGATCGTGCGGTTTCCGAAACCAACCGTGAATCCCTGAAGCTGGCTGAAGAGCAGGTGGATATTGGTAAACGTCAGATTAATGATGGTTCTGTACGTCTGCGCCGCTTTACGGTAGAAGATGAAGTGGCCGAAGACGTGTCGCTGTTCGACCAACATGCTGAAGTGTTCCGTACCGCAGTCGACGAGCCGGCGTATTTGAATGATGTGGACTGGTCAGATAAAACCATCTCGGTGGAAGAGTCTCATGAGATCCCGACCATTGAGAAAACCGCCCGTGTGAAAGAAGAAGTGGGCCTCCGCGGTGAAGAAACTGCTCGCGTCGAGACCGTAAAAGATACCGTGCGTCGTCAGGAAGTGGAAGTCGAGCACAGCAACGAGAATCGTCTGCGCGATGATAAGCTCAATGCCGAAAATCCTTTGCGTGACGACAAACTGACCGACAAGAAATACTAAGTCGGCCACCTCGTGTAGCCGCTCCTGATAACGGCTACAAAACGAAGCCCGCCCTGTTTATCTCAGCAGGGCGGGCAGCTGCGACATTGCCCACAGCAGCAAACCAATGGCACCGCCCACAACGGTGCCATTGATGCGTATACGCTGCAAATCCCTGCCGATATTCAACTCCACCTGATAAGACATATCTTTTGCATCCCAGCTTTTCACCGTATCGCTGATATGACGGCTTAAAAACGCCGAGAACTCTGGCGCAACGCTGACGGCGGCCTCTTCCATATGCTGATTAAGCGATGCTCTTACCTGCCGGTCCTGCATTAACGTCTCGCCAAACCATTGTCCCGCTGCGCTTACCTTAGCGTGCAGCGTGGAATCTGTTTTATCCAAATCCTCTTTAAGCCAGCGGCGCAGATCGGCCCACAGCTGACTGATGTAAGTATTCAGCGCCTCGTCCTGCTTGAGATACGCTTTGATCTCTTCCGCTTTTAGCTGCATTTCCGGATCGTGGCGCAGACGCTCAATCAGCCGCTCCACAGCGCGGTTAAACCCCTGACGCAGCTCGTGTGTTCCATCCTGTTCGATATCGTTAAGAATCGACTTCACGGCGTTAGCGGCAAGCTCGGCACTCTTTTCTCCCACCCATTCGGTCGGCAGCATTTTCTCTTTGATCGGATGTTCGCGCTTCAGCCAGCGCATTACCTGAAGCGCAATAAACTCGTGCGTGGCAGGTTTGTTAATCAGCTGGAGCAGCTGGCTGATAGCATCGTCCAGCAGCGCCTGATGACGGTTATTTTTGGTCAGGCTTTCCAGCACCATCGCTGCCGACTGCGACAGATCGACCTTATCAATGGCTTTGTGAATTGCGCGACGCATAAAGGCCTGGATGCGCTGGTCGTCGGCCAGATCGAGAAAGCCGCGCACCATTTTCAGCAGATAACCGCTTAGCCTTGCTGCGTTCACCGGCGTACTCAGCCAGTTAGCGATGATTTGCGCCGGATCGTGACGGCGGATCAGCGCCAGCAGCGAATCGGTGTTGAGGAATTTATCCTGCACGAACAGCGCAAGGTTATCGGCAATGCGATCTTTGTTGCGCGGAATAATGGCGGTATGACGGCCAACCAGCGGGATCGGCACGCGGCGGAACAGCGCGCTGACCGCGAACCAGTCGGCTAACGCACCCACCATCGACGCTTCTGAGACAGCTTTTAGCGCGCTAACCCAGGCGTTGGCCGGAAACCAGAGTGGATAAAGGACGGTCGCGATAAACAGGATTGCAGCGGCACAAAGCAGCAACAGCGGCAGACGTTTGGCTCTCGCCAGTTCGGTTTCTTTATTCATGAGCAACATAGTCGTTATTAGGTGACTACTGATAATGCAGGCGAGCAACGACAGATGCAAACGAGCGCTTAATGCTTTAACAGCGCTTAAAAAGTGTGGCGTCAGATGATGACAGCGTTATTTTTTTCAGTCATGTTTAATGAATACTCTTTCACTGGCGGGAGAAAAAAATGGAAGCGAACCTTATTGCAGTAGCGACGATTGGCGGTGCGCTGGCGTTAGGCGCGATGAGTCCGGGCCCCAGTTTCATTTTGGTAGCGCGTACGGCATTGGCCTCTTCAAGACGAGCGGGTATGGGCGCGGCGCTGGGAATGGGCGTGGGTTCAATCGTGATTTCCCTGGTTGCGTTGATGGGGCTGCACACGTTGCTGGCCGCAGTACCCTGGCTGTGGCTGATATTAAAGACCGGCGGCGGTATTTATCTGCTGTGGATGGCGTTTAAGATGTTCCGTCACGCCCGTGAGCCGCTGCATGTTGAATCTAACGCCTCTGTCGGTAAAAGCTTTCGCCGCGCTTTCCTCACCGCTTTCGGTACGCAGATCAGCAACCCGAAAACGGCAGTGGTATTCGCCGGGATTTTTGCCGCGCTGTTGCCGAGCCATATCACGCCAGTGATGTATGTGGCGCTGCCGATCGTATCGATGCTGGTGGATGGCCTGTGGTATGCGTTTGTCGCGTATGCGCTTTCTTCAAGCGGGCCGCGTAATACCTATCTGCGCTATAAGACTACCTTCGACCGGATAGGCGGCAGCGTGATGGCGATGCTGGGGATCAAGCTGATAGTGAAATAATGATGCGGTTGTCTGTAAGTTCTGTGTCTGCGCAGGGAACACGCTGCTTGATCGGTATTGTTTGCAAGACGCGTTTGCTGAAAGTCTGGTGTCCCCTGCGCTTTGCGGGTTGCCGCTGCCTGTTAAATATATTCGCTGAAGGTATAGTTATTAATTTCTGGCTGAATGGACGTTGCAGAGTCATTTCAGGAAAATTGAGAGCGGCATTACGAAACCAGGCATTGCCCGCCTGCTGAATAAAGAAACGATAACCTTAATTTTGCTCTGGCGGTATCATCTCCTTCAATGGAAAAAAAGATAATATAATGACAAGGAGTGTCACAATGGTACAGTCGGGTAATCTGAATAAAAAGGTCACTTCGTTTTCAGTAGATGCCGGAAAATCGAAAACCAGCGGCGGAGGTGGGGATATGGAATCCCGTATAGCCAAACTTGAATCTGATGTTGAGAATATCAAAGTCAATATTATTGATATTAAAGAAGATGTGCGTGAGCTTCGTGTAGAAGTTAACGGGGTAGAAACCAGCTTACGCAAGGAAGTCAAAGACGCAGAAACCAGCTTACGCAAGGAAGTCAAAGACGTAGAAACCAGCTTACGCAAGGACGTCAAAGACGTAGAAACCAGCTTACGTAAGGAAATCAAAGGGGTGGAAATCAGTTTACGTGAGGAAGTCAAAGCCGTAGAAACCAGCTTACGCAAGGAAATCAAAGACGTAGAAACCAGCTTACTTAAGGAAATCAAAGGGGTGGAAACCAGTTTACGTGGGGAAGTCAAAGGAGTAGAAACCAGCTTACGTGGTGATATAAGAAGCCTGGAAACTAACTTGCGCAGAGATATGAAAACAGATTTCCGCCTGATGTTTAGCGCGCTTATTACCTCAGTATTGGGGCTTGCTGCCCTGATGGCTAAAGGTTTTCAGTGGCTATAATTAACAGTAACGCTTCTGCTTAATAAAAGATATGTCGCAATAAAAAGGCATGCGTTATTTAACAGGTTCTCTTAATAAAAATATTGATAATAGCTTGATTTTGGTCAGTGGATTTTACCTGGGCACTATTTGACAGATCTTTGCGGCAAATATTCCCCATGCTTCAGGAAAATCCTGAAGCGTGGGAAACATGATGATCCGGGAAAGCAGGCGAGGGGACAGCCCCGCTGGTTTATTAAGAGATAAACTGTTTGCTCTGCTTCAGCACCAGATCGCAGGCTTTGGTTTTTACCTTCTTGCC
This sequence comes from Pantoea sp. CCBC3-3-1, assembly GCF_007981265.1. Lineage (NCBI taxonomy): Bacteria > Pseudomonadati > Pseudomonadota > Gammaproteobacteria > Enterobacterales > Erwiniaceae > Pantoea > Pantoea sp. CCBC3-3-1. Next base: position 4,351,347 of record NZ_CP034363.1, on the reverse strand, counting down.
CAGCTCGGTATTGCCCAGGCTTTTCAGATTCACCTGCTGATCGTTACCGGTATTCAGCAAGCCCATCAGCCCCTGTTTGTAGTCGGTGGTTTCCTGCGCCTTAGTCGTATCAGTCAGGCCCAGTTTGCTCATCAGCTGATCTTTCACCGAACTGACATTGTTATCAACCACGTTGTTCTTCACACAGTATTGCAGCACTCCAGCCGCATTGGTCATGCTGTTGGAGCTGAGCTGCTGATTGCCGCCGTTCAGTAAGCCAGTCAGCGCGCCCAGCGAAGTGCCGCTGTTCTGCTGTGTCGTCGTCGTGCCTGAGTTGCTGTTCTGGCTAAGCGTGTTGGCCGCGCTGCTAAGCTGATCCTGCCAGCTGGCCGCCGAGGCCACGCCAGCAAACAAGGATGTAGAAACCGTTAATGCCAACATCATTTTAGTTGAAGCTTTCATTTTTATACCCTTTCAAAGTTATCTGACGCGATGAAACCGCATCACGCGCCGATCTCCACACTCAGACTGCGGGAATAGTGCGGAGTTCCCTGGCAAACCCTGCTGAGGATTCAGGAAAAACGGCTTTAAGAGTAGTCCTGGAAATGCGTACGCACCTGGCAAGTTTTCCTCAGGGCGAGGATGTCAGGTAAATCGTCGTCGAGTAGCTGGCAGCGTTGGTGAAACGGTAAATAGCGCCTTTTACTGAGAGATGGATAACGCTGTTGGTTATGTCTACTTTGGCGTTCTTGTCAGAGGTTGAATAAAACATCTGACGAGCGAGTTCTTATGCCTGGCAGATGCAGCCCATTACCTTACCTGCAATGAAAGTGTTCCCTGCGAGAGATGATAGTTAATTGGGCAGGTGAGGCAGGTTTATGAATGGAAAAGGGAGAGTGGTATCGTCTTTTGCTGCATTTTCCATCAGTTGCACGTTCGAACGCGGATAGGGGTTGCGGAAACAGAAGGTAAAGGTATAATCCACAACGTTTTCCGCATACCCTTCAGTGCCGAAGTGGCGAAATCGGTAGACGCAGTTGATTCAAAATCAACCGCCGCAAGGCGTGCCGGTTCGATTCCGGCCTTCGGCACCATAAAGTTTGGTATGAAAATCAAGTCACCTCAGGGTGGCTTTTTTTGTGCCTGAAATTTGGGGGCAGCGAGGCGGGTCTTGCTTCTCTTTCGATCAAAAATAGTTGAGCAAATCCTTTTCAAATTATTGATATAAATGAAATTTCATGCATATACCTGTCCAGTGATTTCACTTCTGATTAGCGTCTTAATGATTGCTCAATGTATTTGTCAAGTGATGCGATTTAAAGCAGTGATGAGTCAAAATTATGTGATTTATCGGATTATTTCTCTGCAAACTGTTTTCTACTTGTGATCTTTGTATAGATTGTTATGATTTTCAGGACTAATCCGGTTGCAAAAGCCTCTGGTGGTTTGACTTTTTCACTATCCCTAAAATGGTTACAAAGTCAGCCGACCCAGCCATGTTTCACGCCTACCTGATTTTTCTTATTTTCTCTGGCGCTAAAAATTGTTTTTTTAAAAATTCAAATTATTAGTCGCCGTATAAGCAACTATAAAAATTCATAGCCAGACGTTGATAAATCCTTATTACTTTATTCAGAGAGAAAAAAATGCATGTGATTGACTTATTATTAACTATGTTAACGTCAGTGCAACCTTACCGGGTCCCGCTGACGGTTGGTGGTATTATTGTCTTGTTCTCTGTTTTTTTCGTCTGGCTTTATGTTGTTAAAGCTATAAAAATTTCTCGTAAGATAAATAAGCAGAAGGATGATATCTCAACCTGGAAGGAAGATGCTCCTGAAACTAAGCTGAGAAAATTAAGCGACCTATTTACCAAAACTGCAATGGAGCATGCATGGAGTGAGTTCTCTAAATCGCTTCATAAGCAAAGGGATGTGATCGATGGTGAGCTGAAACTAAAAAATATTCGAGCAACTGCGCCCGCCGCCGCTTATTTTACTGAGCAGCAGTTAGTTGATATTCCGCTAAGCACGGAGTTTATCAAACATCTGCCTGGCATTTTGACTGGCGTAGGGATTATTGGCACCTTTTATGGTTTAATGATTGGTTTATATCATTTTGATCCCAGCACACCTGAACAGGTTACAAGCAGCGTAGCTGCACTACTGCGTGATGTTCTTTATGCTTTTCTGGGATCATTTTTTGCTATCACTGCATCCATCGCAGTTACCTGGCTTGAAAAATTTCTTATTGCTAAATGCTATAAAAACCTTGAAAAATTGGCAGCGGCTATCGATCAATTATTCGAAAGCGGCGTCGGCGAGGAGTATCTGGCAGAGCTAGTTAAATCAGGTAACGAAAGTGCCACGCAAGCGAAGCAATTAAAAGATAGCCTGGTGACTGATCTCCGCGAGATGTTGCAAAACCTGGTTGCAAGTCAGGCAACAGAAAATGAAAAGCTGGCTCAAACGCTTTCTTCAACCTATCGTGACAGTGGCCAGATAATGGCAGAACAGATCGGTGGGGCTATCGAAAATAGCCTCAAATCACCTTTAGATAAAATAGCTGGTGCGGTACAAACGGCCAGCGGAGAGCAGACCGGACAGGCTGCGACCGTATTGCAAGATATGCTAAGCGCATTCATGACACGTCTTGATAATACCTTTGGTAAACAATTTGAAGATATGCACGTAATGATGGGACAATCCGTTAGTGCTATTGAGGCTATGCAGTCTGGTTTCTCCAGCTTATTACAGGATATGCGTAGTGCCAGCGAGGAAACCAAGCAGGGAAGTACAGAACTGATAGCTCAGTTGATCAATGAAATGAAATCTGGTCAGGTGGCAATACAATCAGGGATGAGCGAGATGCTTGCAAGCCTGCAGTCTTCGGTAGCCAAAATTGGTGCTGAAGGAGAAGGTGCAGGCGAGCGTATGGCGAGACAGCTTGAAAAAATGTTTGCTGACAGTGAAGCGCGTGAAAAAGCGATGGCCGATCAAATGAAAGAATTTATCGCTTCTATCCAGCAAACCTCCGAGCAGGGCCAGCACGAAACGATGCAAAAAATGGCGGCATCAGTAGAAACGCTGGGTGAGCAGCTCGGCTCAATGTTTACGCAACTTGAGCAAGGACAGAAACAACTGACCAGTCATCAGCAGGACACGCAGGCATCCTTGCATCAGGAAACTCAACAGATAGTTTCTGGGTTCGACGAACAGATAAAAGCTCTGCTAATTGCATTAAACGAACAGCGAGAAGCCTCAGAAAACACTTTGCGCAGGCTGGCAGAGCAAACTACTACTCATCTGCAGGATATGCATACCGGAGCCGATAAGATGCGGGTGGCGGCGGATCGTTTTGAGACCGCTGGCGATAAAGTAAAAGAAGCCAATAACCTTACCGCAGATGTACTTAACAAGGCGCAAAGTGCAGGCAGTGAGCTGAGCATGGCAAGCCATGAATTGAGTTCCGTTGTTGCCGATTACCGCAATAATCGTGAGGCAGTGGCTAAATCTATCTCGCTGCTTGAAGGCGTTGTTGCTAACGCTCAGGCAGAGCTTGCTGCACGCAGTCAGTTTCTTAAAGAACTTAAACAGCACAGTGAAAGCCTGCATGATTACAATCGTGAGGCTAGGGAGTTCCTGGAAAGCTCAGGCCAGGTGTTGGCAAACGGATTTAATCAATTCTCTGACGGCATGAAAACCAGCCTTGATACTACTTTAGGAGCGTTAGACGCGAATCTGGATACTGCTGTTAAGCGCTTAGGTAGCGGTATTGATGAGCTGGGGGAAAGTATTGAAACCCTGGAAGAAGTTCTTTCTAAAGTGCCGGCATAAAGGAAGCTGAGTCATGTTCGGTCATTCTTTTCGTATTAAAGGCCGTCGTTCAGACGAAGCTGAGAAACCTTTTTGGATCTCTTATGCTGACCTGATGACGGCAATGATGGTTTTATTTTTAGTCGTGATGGTGGCATCGCTCAGCTCGGTGACCCAGCGTATTCAGCGCGTAGAGCAGGGTGAAAAACTCCGTGGGCAAGATATCACTCGTCTTTGTGAACGCCTGGAGCTGCATGCGAAAGAAACGAACCGGAATATCGTTGTGGATTGTCGTGATAACCGTATCAGCTTTGGTGAGGCTGGTCGGTTTGACCATAACCGCTTTTTTCTTAACGCCAATGGTCAGAAGGCGCTGCAGGATGTGGTGCCTCTTGTGCTTGATGCCGCTAACAGCGAAGAAGGAAAAAAGTGGTTTAAGCAAATAGTCATTGAGGGTTTTACCGATACAGATGGTTCCTATTTGTACAACCTGCATCTTTCGCTGCAGCGTTCAGAATGGGTAATGTGTAGTTTGTTAGATAGCCGCAGTTCACTACAGCAGCAAATCACCGCATTGCAGCAAGAGCAAATCCGTAAGCTATTTCTGGCTGGTGGCGTCTCATTTAATAATGCCAAAGAGAGTAAAGAGGCGAGCCGCCGTGTTGAACTACGAATGCAGTTTTTTGGCTTAAAAGATGAACACGAAAAAGCGGCCGTTGATATTGAAGGTGCAGTCACGCCGAATACGGAGAAGTGTCAGTTGGAGATGTCATTATGATGACTGCTCTATCCCGGCTGACAACGGAAATTGCGGCAACTGTAAAACGCCACACAGGTGAAGAAAGTACAGGCTTTGGCGAGTTTCCCCGGTTGAAAGCCGCTGAAGAACATCTGGCCGCAAATATGGTAATAAGCGAAAGAACTATGGTTCCCCCGCTTGAAAAACGTCTTATGGCGATAAGGGCTCTTCGCCAGAAAAAAGTGAAAGCCAGGGACAGGTATCACTGGCAGCTTATTTTTGCCGGATTAGCGGACAAAGATCCGGATGCAGCATTCCCAGTGTTACTGGAGGATGATTTACTCTATGGCGTAGTTCAGCAGGAAATACAGCGCCGCATTGATAATAAAAAACTCAAGAGAAGAGAGTGGAAGTTTTTATGTAGTAGCTATTTCGGTTACCACGTAAAAAAACCGGAAGAAAATGATAACTGGTGTTCTCTACGCGATCAGCTTCGTATCAGCTACATGATGATTAAGAGTCAGGTGCGTAGAGAAAAACGCTGGATGGCAGTCATTGATGAATTCAGCGATCTGTTTACATCTGAAGCAGGGAGCCTACTGGCAGAAAAAATGAGCGCAGGCGAGCTGGTAGATTTTTCAGCACTGGAAAATGTGGCTCAGGTACCTGATTTAAGCTGGCTATGGTATCGGGCTTTTGTAGTCTTACTAGCTAAAGTAGCAGGCTTAGATGATGACGGATTTAAAGAACGCTTACCTAATCTTTTGTCTCTCGCGCAACAGCGAGAGAGATACAGAAATACTATCTTACGGGCATGTTTAACCCGATATTATCGCTCATCCTTCAGAAGTACTCCGCATGCACAGCTCAAGCAGATGGCTTTAGAAAACTGGGGAAGTCCGCAGCTTCGCAGTAAACAGAATCTCTGGCTTAATCACCTGAAAGACCCGGAAACCAGCGAAAAAATCTGCGGAATGGTACGCAGCTGGTTGGCAAAAGAGGATCTGACTCACTTCTTCCAGCTGCTAAAAGGGAGTAAAGAAGTAGATCATGCTCGCTTGTTTTACTGGTTACGCTTCGCCAACCAGATGGGGTTTACCAGAATCGTTATGGGGCAAGATGCCCGTAATGACAAGCATTCTGATTTTATTGCATTCCGCGAAAAAAATAAGGGACGCCTGAGTAATCTCTATGGTGGCACGAGCGCTGATAACGCCGTGATTATGCAAATTGGTGACTATCTGTTTGTAGAGTTTTCGCGTACCGGAAATGCAATGTATGCCTATAAAATTTCCTCTGCGCCATTTGATCCTGAGAAAAACGACCTGCAGCTAAGTGAGCTGAAATCTGGCGATGTTAAGTATCGTCACGCCCCTACGGCACTGGGTTATAAAGATCATCACCTGACCGGCTGGATGTTATCGTACGAAGATGCGCTGCGTGATTTAGGTATTACATATCTTTCACCTGATAGTGATGTATTACCTGACACCAGCAAAGCTGATATATCTGTAAACAAGGTTCCCATAAATCAGCGTGAACAAGATATTCAACAGCTGCTGAAAGGATTGAAAGCAACGGTAAGCGATAAGCGTGGTATGGGCGGCGCTTTGCATATACGTTTGGCGATCAGCAACTCTGATGACATAGCCAAACTTATCAGGCTTGGTTTTAAACAAAAACACGGCGATCCGCTGACCTTCTGGAGTAGGTAATGCTAAAACGTTTGCTCAGCAAATTCATAAATTCAGGCTCCTCTGAACAAGTGGTAAGCCACAGGTATCATGCGGAAGATGCCGGGCTCTCTTTTACGTTCACGCTGGCCGATGAGGATGCTTTATGGCCTTTAGTGGCTTACATGGAACAGTTAGTCGAAGAGGATTATGTTGCTGAGCTTACCGACCGTTGGTTACTCACATGGGATGAATTATATCGTTTAGCTGAAGATGAGGATCATCAAACCAGTCTTCCCCTGTTAGGTGTGCCAGATTTTAAACCTCTAAAAATCTGCCTGGCTGGCCAGGGAGGATTGAGTGACGACGATTTCAGCATCTATATTCGTGAGTGGCGGACAGCGGATTCTGGCTATTCTGTTGATTTCAAAAGAACCGGTGCGTTCATCAGTGATGCCGCAGGCGCGCAATTACTTACAAAGGCAAACTGGCAACTGCTATCGGCTCTTCAGCAATTTCGCGATGAGCAGGCTCAAAGGCCAGGTGAAAAAACTAACCAGCTTGGCTGGGCGAAAATTCGTCGCCTGGCTAAAAAAGCAAATGCAGAGCTGGACCACTATCTTGCAAAAACCATTGTTGTAAAGCCGGAGTCGTTACAATTAAAGCTGCGGAAGGCGATGGTTCACGACACGCCGGTAATTGAAATTGAACCTTCATTTGAGGATCAACCCGATCAGTGGCTAAACACGTTTGACAGTAGTCAGCGTGTGCAGGATCAATATCGCGTTCTCGGTAAAGATGGATCGCTCAGCCATGTCATTATTTCGCCAGAGGTAAAAGAAGTCCTTTCTTCGGTTCATTCGATTAAGGGAAGGCGTGTTGCAGGTGATGATGCGATCTCTTTTGTCCGAAATCCTTACACGTTTATTGGTGAAGAGGCTGCAGGCGTTGTTCCACCTGAACAGCATGAAAAAGCATTGCACGATGCGCATATTTTCTTTCATCGTTTCTATGTTGAAGCGGTATTGGATCCTGAAATTGGCCGTATCTGCGCGATTTCTCTCACACTGGAACCCGTTACGGCCACACCTCAGGAAGCTGTTACTTTCTCGCTGGTGAAGCCTTTTGAGTTTGCAAAATTTATACAGGAACTCTCTGTAAAACTGGCATCAGGACTACCTGCTGGGATTTGGCAAGGCTTCGAATTAGAGCTGAGTCAATTAACGCTGGAGCAGTTGCAGAGGTATCAGGATCTGCTTTTATGCTGGCAGCAAGAAGTCGCTGGTGTGGAATTCGATGATGTATTGGATATTAATAAATATGGCGATCGGGTCATCGGCATAGGTGAATTTCAAAAAATCTCTTCTCCTTATCTGGTTAAAAGCGAGAGCGAAAACTGGCTGCCTGATGAAATTGCAGAGTCGTTACTCGGCGCGGATTTTTTCGACGGTTGGGATCGAGAGAGTGAGGAACAGCTATCAGATCTCGACAACCGTATTGAAACTGCTGAAAAACAGCAGGATGACAGCGTAGCTATGCCGTGGAATGAACATCTTTTACCTGTAGACGATGCGAAAAAATTATTGAATGACTGGAAAAAAAAGGTCACGGAGCAGGATCCTGACAGAGGAAAAGTAAGCGCGGAAGATAACAAGCGAGCCGTATTGTTGATTGAGCAAAATATTGAACATGCGGCCTATATCAGGCAGAGGCGTAAAGCGCTACTGGATGCAAGAGCAGCAGAGCCTGTCTTGCCCGTGCTGCTTAGAGGGCATATTCAACTCCGTGAGCATCAATGCCAGGGCGTGGCGTGGCTGCAGCAACTTTTCTTGCGGGCACCTGATGAGGTTTCAGGCTGCCTGCTTGCTGATGACATGGGATTGGGTAAGACCCTACAGATTTTGACTTTTTTGATGTGGTATATCGAAAAAAATCCTGATGGTTTACCGACAATGATTGTTGCACCAGTGTCATTACTGGACAACTGGGAAAGAGAACTCAATAACTTTTTCCATACCGACGGCGTGGAAGTCCTTAAACTCTATGGCGAAACGGTCAGAGACGTTAAGTTCCATAAGGATGAAATTCCGGTCGAATTGAAAGCACAAGGAATAAAAAATCTCCTGCGTCCGGGGTGGGTAGGCGATGCCAAAATCGTTTTAACAACCTACGAGACCTTGCGCGATCAGGAATTTTCCCTCGCTCGTCAGCAGTGGTCAATTATGGTTTGTGATGAAGCACAAAAAATAAAAAATCCGGCCGCACTGATAACACATGCTGCCAATGCTGTCCCTGCGCAGTTCAAAGTTGCCTGTACGGGAACCCCGGTTGAAAATACGCTGGTTGATCTCTGGAGCCTGTTTGATTTTGCCCAACCTGGTTTGCTCGGTGCACTGAATGACTTTGGTAAGAACTATCTCCGGCCTATAGAAGGAGCGCAGCAGCGCGACAGTAAAGCGCTTGAAAAGCTACGTGACCTTATCGAAGGACAGACTTTACGACGCACGAAAGAAGACGTGGCAAAAGATCTGCCCCTGAAACTTGAAGATGTAAACTGTAAGAATCTGAACATGATACCGCTACAGCGGGATCTCTATATTTCTTCTGTTGCAGCTTATAAAGATCAACAGAAAATTCAGGAAGAGTTGGCCCAGCCCGGCATGGGGATGCTGGGGTTATTGCACAGGCTTAAATTGATTTGTGCACACCCTTACAGTGTGAAGCCGGACAGTCGGTTAGAAGCTCATTCGCCGAAGCTTGAATGGCTAATGCGCACGCTGGAAAAGATCCACAAAAAAGGCGAAGACAAAGTTATTATCTTCTCCGAACTAAGAGAACTTCAAAGAGCACTGAAGAAAGCGATTCACGATCGCTTTGGTTTTATGCCTTATGTAATCAATGGCGACACAAGCACAAAGAGTTCGAGTGCTAACAACAGACAGAAACTTATCGACCTTTTCCAGGCACAGCCCGGATTCGGGGTGATTATCCTGTCAACGGTAGCGGTTGGATTTGGTGTTAACGTACAAAAAGCAAACCATGTAATTCATTTCACACGTTGCTGGAACCCGGCAAAAGAAGATCAGGCAACGGACCGTGCATACCGTATTGGGCAGACAAAAGACGTCTATGTGTACTACCCAACGGTAAGAGATGCGTCAATACCTACCTTTGAAGAAACATTGGATGCGTTACTGCAGAAACGGCGGGCGCTGGCGCGCGATATGCTCTGTGCTAAAGGCGATGTCTCGGTTGAAGAGTTTAACCAGGTTTTGAGTGCAAAACGGTAGCAATGGTAAGTTTCCCGCTCAATGGCGGAAGCCTCAAACTTGTACCTATTTTGGCGCCGGAGGAATTAAGTTAGGCTGATTTTATGAGATAATCCCAGCCACAATAACTGTGCATACATTGTTAGATTTCCGCTTAGAAATTAACCCATGGTGGAGTTTCCATTTATCAGGGATTAGACTCCAAAGAGCCGAGTTCTATTTGGTTTTCATAAAAAAGAGAACGTATTACATGGCTAAATCACCAACCAAGAAAGTTGGCAAAGGCTTCGAAGAGACCCTTTGGGATACTGTGACCCTGACCCGAAATCCTGCTCCATTCAGAAACAGAGTTCCGGCATAATAAATACTCCCCTGAACGGAGGTGGTGCCAATGAAAAAGTCACGATTCACCGAAGAGCAGATTGTCTTTGCCCTGAAGCAGGCGGAGCGGGGGACGTCTGTGCCGGACGTTTGCCGCAAGCTGGGTATCTCCGATGCCACGTTTTACACGTGGCGTAAGAAATACGGCGGAATTTCCCCATCTGAACTGAAACATATACGCCAATTGGAAGAGGAAAACCTGCGGCTGAAGAGGCTGGTTGCCGACCTCAGCCTCGACAAAGCCATGTTGCAGGACGTGCTGGCAAAAAAGAACTGACGCTGGCACGCCTGCGCGAATGGGTCAGGGATTTACAGGCCAGATACGGTGCCAGCGAAAGACAGATCTGTTTTGCGCTACGGCTCAGCCTCAACTCGTTCAGGTATCGTTCAGTTGCTGCCGATGACAGCGCGCTGCGCCTGCGAATCCGTGAGATCACCGAAACGCGAGTTCACTACGGATATCGCCGGGTACACGTGATGCTCCGGCGTGAGGGCTGGCGCGATAATCACAAACGGATATACCGTCTCTACTGTGAACAGGGTTTGTCGCTGCGCCTCAAACGGCCACGCCGCAACAAATCCGCTCAGCGCAGGCAACCGCAGCCTCAGGGCCTGTATCCGAATCACGTCTGGGGCATGGATTTTGTTTCTGATGCTCTGTTTGACGGGCGCAGACTGCGCCTGCTGACGGTTATCGACCTGTACACCCGCGAGTGCCTGGGGATCTGCGTGGGGCAGAATTTGCGTTCAACAGAAGTGGTAGAAATGCTGAACAGCATAGCGCTCAGGCGTCCTTTACCACAGTTGCTGAAAACTGATAATGGTTCTGAATTTGCAGGTAAAATGCTGGACAGGTGGGTATATGAAAGGGGTATCCGCATTGACTTCTCACGGCCGGGCACACCGACGGATAATGCGACGGTAGAGTCCTTCAACGGCAGGCTTCGGCAGGAATGTCTGAACGAGAACTGGTTCATGTCCCAGGAGGATGCACGGTGCAAAATTGAGGCCTGGCGCATACACTATAACCAGAGTCGTCCCCATTCTGCACTGGGCTGGATGACCCCCTCCGAATTCGCCAAAAAATCTGCCGGTTGCCAGAATATGCAGCCAGACTGAAGCCGGTTATTCCTGATTATGAATGGATCACATACGGGGAGCGGGTCAGTAACTTTATTACCTGATGCTCATTCATCATGATTTATAGTTGTTTTACTAACCTGATAAACATTCACCTCGCTGGCTGAACATTCCTCACGGGTTGCATCACTTTGTGTGATCACATCGTAAGATTTACCGCTTTTGTCATTAAAGGTGAAATGATAAATCTGAGTAAAAACGCCACCTTTTTTTGGTTCGCTGGCAAGTAACCTAACGACAGTTTTCTGTTCATCAAGCAGAGTGACATCAACTATCTTTTCATTTTTTAACCATACTTCAGCCATGCTCATGGGCCAGGAATAACAGTCTGGCATCTTGGCGGTGGCAGATGCTGATACCACCAACAGTAATGGTAGTAAAATCTTTTTCATTGAATGACCTCAACCTGTCGATCACCGCTGGCCCAGATGGCTTGACGGATATTGAGCGGCATGACAATGCATCCGTTCGAGGCACTTCCCGGATGTGCAGCACTGTCACCATGAATCAGAAACCCGGCACGACCAAACATGACATTAGTAGATGCAGGCTGAAGGCGCATTGAGTAGTTACCTGTGTGCGGGTGATGAAAGGGATGTCCAGTGATGGTATATCGTCCTCTCGGCAAGGGGCCGATATCTGGAGTAAACTGCATGGCGGGATTGTTTTTCCCAGAATCTTTACCAGCATACCCTGTTGCCACCAGTTTTCCATTGCGGGACAGACGCCCCGTACTCTGTTGAAAAATCCAGCTCATAAATTCGCACATCCTATGCAAGGTTGTTAGTTAATAGTTCCATCTTAAACCAGAAAATAAAAAAATAAAATTTATACTTTTTAGTTTTCATCGGTCTGACGAATATATTTTAATTATATAATTCATGATCTTATTTATTATTAGTGTCATTTTAGACTAGCTCATTAGATTACCAGACACTGCAACTCTCTTACAATAAGAGGTAGTCTTTGAACCAGGTTCAACCCAGTCAGAGCAGGATGCGCTGCTGGTGGTTAACGCGAAACACGAATACCGGTCATGCGCGGACATCATCTGCTTCGGGTACGTAAGCCAGCGGCTCTTCAGCGTAAGGACGCGTGGCGGTCAGTGAGAACAACCGCTGCTGGTGCTCAGATGGCTTTGAGTTCCGCTGCAACAACGGGGGAAAGTTACGCGTGACCTTTGCCCAGGAATGCTGTGTCCGTGAAATTATTGACTGGGTAGCGGGCACAGGTGGCTATGACAAAGAAACCGTGCAGGATGTGATGCCGGGTACGGTGGTAAAGCGCTTCGGACAGCAACTGCCGTTAGCGTTCAGCCATTACAACGAACACCATCCGCACAGTGCGCTGAGATATCGCTCACCACGGAACTATATGCGCAGGGAGTTATCGCAACCGTAAAAGAGAAAAAGCGTCTGGCTATATAGGGGCAAATCCACGAAGGTTGAAGTATGTGGTCATGGTTTCAGAACGATAGATCTATTTTAGTTGACCACTACATTACACAACTGAATTTCGCAATTAAAGCGCTGCCGCTTGCTAAACGAATTGGTGTTGCTGCCGGGGATCGCGAACTCAGTCTCTGTTAATGAAAGTTTAATATCTGACGCAGCAAATAGCAGCAGATAATGATCTCGTCAGAGCGTGAAAGTAAACTGGTCGCTGAAAATGTCTGCCTTATCTACGATGCCGCCGTCCTTCAGGCACGCCCCCAGCAACCTGGCACCCGGGCAATATTCCTAATTCCTATCCTCTGCAAATCGGGCATTTACAGCGCATTTTAGCAGCGTATGATTGAGCGTTATCTGTACAAATGAAATGGATCTCTACACACAAGGAAGCGAGACATGACAGCTCTAAAATACCCTTTTACTGTATTCAAAAGCCAAAGACATATGGATGATTACGATGCCAGTGATATGCGTTGTGGTGACCTGTCCGAAGCAGACCTTAAAAGAAAACTTCACTTAGTCGATGTTTCTGCCAGAGCCAATCCTTATACGCTGACAAAAATCACCCCTTTTAACCAGCCGCAATCGAGGTTTTACGGTATGCATGGGCAGGGTGAAAAGATCACTAAAAAGGAATGTATCAGAATCCTCTTTGATGAACTTCGTCATCTGTCTCAGCCGTTCGCTGCCAGTGGTCCTTATAAAATCCTAATAGAAAAAATGATCGCTCATATGCATGATAATAAGGGTACGGCGTTCAGAAGTCAGTATCTTAATCAGGCATTAAAAGAACAGATAAATAACGATAATTCTAAAGAAAATAGTTCACGCTTGCTTTTAAAGAAAGTATTTGACTACCACATCGACTGGAAAAATGGATTTTATCCGGATAACAAGAAGGATGAGCTGGTAAAAGCTATCACCTTTTGTAAATTGCCAAAATTTGACAGGTTTCAGGATAATTATAACGGTATGGGTATAACGGTTCACGATACCTGGGCAACTCATATCACTATAAAATCGCTTAAATTTGATAAGGATTCATACTCTGCAATTGTACATTACAAGATACAGGACCACTTTGGTCTTGATGGTAATGATATTTTGAAATTCAAGTTTAATCAGTTTCGTTTTTTTCGTATCTGGTTTGTTCTTCAGCGTTATGAACAATTCGCATTTAAACCTTTTATGACCAATATGGAAGCCACAATAGAGATTATCGGAGAGCGCAAAAATGATAATAAATAAAAAAATCCTGCTCACATCGTTAACAGCAGGCGGTGTCCTGTTGGCAGCACTCCTTTGGTTATCGCTACGCCCGGTCGAAATCATTGCCGTTCATCAGGATGGCAATTACAGCTCTGTTCTGGTTAGAAATTTTCCAATTACGGACAACGGTAAAATTAACTGGTGGCTAAAAAATAAAAGTTTGCTAAAGACCCAATATGGTATTCCTAAGCCCGCCTCCTATGGGAGTTACACTATCATCTTTTGGGATTTTGGTGATGGCTATAAAGAGGAGGGGAAATATGACAGGCTCTGTTTTACTGACATGGAAACCAAAAAGAACTGCATTGAAAAAGAAAAAGTTATGACTATCCAGAGGATTAATAAGAAAAAGCCGTTTTTTTCAATTAATGGTAAGGAATATAAAACCCCTGGGGAAAGTGATGATTAAGCACTTTGTTATAATGCTTATCATTATTATCTGCGTTTGCGCTGCATGGCATACATCAAGACCCGTAGAGATCATTGCTGTACATGATGGTAATACAATATTAGTTAAGAACTTCCCGATTTTTAAAAACAAGCAGATTGCCTGGTGGGAGAGTAATAAAGAAATGATAAAGAATAGATATGATATCCCGCGGCCAGATGAAGAAGGCTACTATGCCATTTACGTTCAGGGGTTCGGTGATGGATATCATAGAGATGGTGAAAGAGAAGAGGATGCTGACTTACTTTGTTTTAAAGACATGCCTGTAGAGGCGCATTGCATCAACAAGGATCCTTTACTAACTATAGGCAATGCCCGCAATGCGCCAAGTTACTTTGAGTAACCCCACGTACGGCTCACAAGGTGGCTGAATTTTTATTACTCATCAATATGCAAAAAGGGGCGGCCTGCCCATGGTGACGGTAAGGGCGGGCCAGCCACACCTCAAATCCGCTTACCGCCAACAACCCCAATAAACTCCTGAACCTGCCGCTGTTTGCGTGCAGAGAGCTTACAAACCTGCCGTAGCGACTTCATCAGCTCGGGTTCTTCCGGCTCAGGAGCACGGCTGGTGATCACCAGGCATCCGTCCATCACCCGCACATCGACGGCTGTACCGGTACTAAACCCAGCGGCCTCAAGCCATTTTCCTTTCATAATCAGCGAAGGGATCCGCTCATAATCTGGGAAGGTGCTCGCATAGCTCACTTTTATCCGGCGCGCTGCGTGGCCCGGCACTTCTTTCAGATCTGTTTCTGCACTACAATCCTGTTCAGCCATAATAACTAGCTCCGATAGTTGTTGTGGTCAGCGGTGTGAATGTGTTCCCGCACATTCACGCCGCGATTAAATTACCCTGTTATTATATCCAGCTGCATGCCGTATCCTATCTTTATATTAATGCAGATTTAGAAAATGAATGATGGCTCGCAAAATTAAATGCAATCAATGAAAGTGCTTTCATGCCATGAAATACAGGCAGGGATGCTATTTAAATTAAACTATTTACTTCCACAAACTCATTTGCTTCCTTTTAGCAATATCCCATTTAACCAAACCTCGCTACCACGTCCAGGCCTTAAATCCCCGGTTTTCCAGATATCAGCGATCGTAATCGCATTGATGCCTTCATCCGCTTTATTATCGCCCCGTTCAGTATTACTGCCACCTTCGTTACTCAGCCCGGCAACCAATGCCTTTAAACCGATCTCATCCAGATCGGTAAACGTCCGCCCATCCTTTTCCCGCTCGCCGTTGCCATATTTAAAAGAGAGATACCACACGCCGCCAGGCTTCAACGCGTTCGCCAGCGATGCCATCACGCCGGGCAACTCAGCTTCAGGAACATGCAGCAGGGAAGCACAGCACCAGATGCCGTCGTATTTCTCAAGCTCGGTAACGTCCTGAAAACGCATCAGTGCAACCGGTTTACCGCATAGCTGACGAGCCAGCTCAACCAGTTCCGCAGAAGCATCAAAAGCATCCACCTCATAGCCCATTGCGCTGAAAGCTTTGGTATCCCGCCCTGAGCCGCAACCGGCATCCAGAATGCGTGCGCCGGGCTCCAGGTGCGCCAAAAAACGTTGATAAAGCGCAGACATATCTACGTCTACCGTATCAGCGTAAAAGCGCTGAGCATGTCGTTGGTAGTAGTCTTCATTCATCAGAAAACACTGTCTCCCTGAGCGTCGGGCTGCCATTCATGTAACAGCGTAAACTTTGCGGTGTTCCAGCTTTGCTGTAGATAATGTTGCCGCTGTTCCGGCGTGTTGCCCGTCTGACGGATCAGCGTCTCCCGCAGCGGTAAATGACTGTTAATAAAATATTCGTTGCGATCGTGCAGGCGTTGCAACAGCGTTGTGGTTGGAATACGGGTGAACTTTCCCTGAGCGCCACGATTACAGCTCTGGCAGGCCAGCACCAGGTTCCATACGCCGTTAAGGTTGCTGATTTGAGCACTAAGCGTGAGAGGCAGAAAGTGATCCACGTCGGCGAGATCCGTCGCGCCCGCTACTACGCTAACCGCGCGGAAGCAGTAGAAGCAGTGGCCTTTCTGATAGCCGTTCAGGCTGCTTCGACAGCTGGTAATGGTAATACGTCGGTTACTCTGACGGCTGAATAACATCTTGTCGTTTGCATCGTATTCCACTGCAATCAGCTGGCTGGAGACGTTCATGGCCCACGCTTCTTCGACCAGTCGCCATCTGGCGTCGGTTTCCTGAATCAGATTGGGAAACTGTTCCTGTTCGGTTAGCGTGTAAAAATTATCCGTCAGCCGAATCCCTTTATGCGTTTTGCGTTCATCCAGGAAAAAGCGCTTGTCGATTTCGGCGCTGTTCACGTTATGAAAGGCGTCAATCACGTTTGCAAAACCGCGCTTCGCAGTGAGGGTAATCA
This sequence comes from Pantoea sp. CCBC3-3-1, assembly GCF_007981265.1. Taxonomy (NCBI): domain Bacteria; kingdom Pseudomonadati; phylum Pseudomonadota; class Gammaproteobacteria; order Enterobacterales; family Erwiniaceae; genus Pantoea; species Pantoea sp. CCBC3-3-1. The sequence goes on along the minus strand of NZ_CP034363.1, from coordinate 4,334,786 downwards.
ACTCATCTTCAGAGATTTCATCTTCATTAAACCGCCTGCATGCATCAAGGAACTGGCTGCTCTTACTGGTGATCTGTTTCGGTGCCTGCTTCAGATGCGCACACAGATGGCGTGCAAAAGGCGCAGCCAGTGTTTCCAGCGTAATGAGGTCGTTATCCGGCTGCTTCAGGTCATACAGCGCGTGGGCGAGGGCAAACTTGTAAGAGGCGACGTTTTTGCCAAAAAGAATAACGCCGCGCCAGTAGTTTTCAAGGCGGGGATCGGCCTGATAAAAACGCATGCAGGATCCTGTTTTGTGAGACGGCTCGTAAAAATCAACGTAACAGGATCACATAACAAAAACCGCTATTTGTAAACTGAAAAAGCTCGCAGCGACGTTACCGGCGGGTTGCCTGGTGAAAGCTATTTTTTAAAACAAACATGGAGGGAAGCCGTCTGGCTGATGGTTGTATAAAGACGAGTAATAATTTCCAGAAAAAATTAATGCCGGAGAGAGTTATCACGCATGAAAAATCCTGTGTAAAGAAAAGGTTTATTTTTTCCTAATATTAATGAAAATGCTTACATTCAATTTTTTCTTCAAATTCATAAGTGGAAAATATACTATTCGTAAATGTCGTAATATCTTGCCCAGAAAATAAATGGATCCTTCACTTTCTCAGGTAATCATTTTTGTACATCAGTTCTCGAAAGCGCCGCTTGCTTCTGTCCATGAACAGACCTTGCTGGAAGCCGATCTCGGTATTACCGGCGATGATGGCGTGGAGCTTATAGAAGCGGCAGAGAAAATCTTCAGAGTCGATTTTTGCTCAACAGAACAGAGTTTCAGTACAATATTTTCTCTTAAAGAAAACGAGTATCTTTTTAACAGCGAAGGTCTGGACCTGCTGGGGATCTGCCGATTGTTCGACTGGATCCGAGGCATTCCCCGGCCAGTCATTCGCGATCTCTCTGTTGGTCAGCTGCATCGGGCGCTGGTCGAAGCCTGTAACGTTCATTTGTTAGAGGCTTAAGGCTGAATGAAGACTCAAGCGATGACTAAATCGGGCAAAAATCTTAAATTACCTTCAGAAGAATAAGGGTATTTACAGGCTGTTTTAGCAGCGTATGATTGAACGTTATATGTGCAATTTGAATGAATCTTTATACGCAAGGAAGCGATACTATGGCAGCTCTGCAATTCCCCTTTACCGTATTTAAAAGCCAAAAGAAAATGGATGATAGCAGCGCCAGCGATATGCGCTGTGGTGACTTATCTGAGAACGAACTGAAAAGAAAATTTCACCTGGTTGATATATCCACCAGAGCCGATCCTTACAAACTGACTAAAATCACCCCCTTCAATCAACCACAGTCGCGGTTTTACGGTATGCATGGGCAGGGGGAAAAAATCACTCAGCAGGAATGTGCCAGAGTTTTGTTTGATGAGTTTAGAAGCCTGTCGCGACCTTTTGCCGCTTACGGTCCCTATAAGCATCTTATCGAAAAGATGATTACTCACCTGCAGGAAGGTGAAGGCCAGGCATTCAGAGATCCTTTGTTGGACAGCGCTTTAAAGGAGCAAATACTTGATGATAAATCTAAAAAGTACAGCTCTTTTCTGCGACTTAAACAGGCACTAGCCTCTAACATTGACTGGAATTTATGCTGTTTTGATAATGCAAGAAAGCACACTTTAATTGATGCGGTAAAAACCAGTATTCTTCCTAAATTTTGCAGGTTTCAGGATAATTTCAATGGTATGGGAATTACTATACATGATACCTGGGCAACCCATATTACTGTCTCCTCACTAAAAATTGAGAAAGATGCGTTTCAGGCAGTTATAAACTATAAAATTCAGGACCATTTTGGCCTGGATAATGATGATATTATGAAGGCGAAATTTAACCAGTTTCATTTCTTCCGTATATGGTTTTTGCTTCAGAGATATGACAGGTTTGGTTTTAAGCCTTTTTTTACCAATCTGGAAGCGCGAGTGGAAATTAAATGGAGTAAAAATGATTAGGAAATGGATTGCTATTTTTCTGTTTTTTATCGTTGCTATGATAATGGCTATTATGGGATTGCGGCTGGCCATCCGTCAGCCTGAGATAATCGATGTGTTCACTCAGAATGATACCAGTAACGTTATTGTGAAAAATTTCCCGTTGACGGATAAAGGGAAGATTGACTGGTGGCTTGATAATAAAAATACGCTGTTTGAATCGTATGGTTTCCCTAAAGAAGATAAAAGTTATGGGACTTATACCGTAACGTTTTGGGATTATGGTAATGGTTACAAGAAATTTAGAGAGCCAGAGAGTTCATTTCTTAATTTTTTTTATAATGAAATGTATTGTTTTGATAGCGAAAAAGAAAATGAGAGGTGTTTGGATAAAAACATCCTGTTGATAATTAACAAGTCAACAACGGGTATTGTCAGTTATACGACAGAGCATAAATACTATCAAAAGAAAAATGGTGATATCTTTGAGGGTGAATAATAATCTTTTTTTTAGCTAAACAGCAAGGAACCGCTATGTTGCCAAAAGGCGTTTTACCAGTAAGTACCCGCTGGATGATTATCATTATTGGGCTATTCGCGGGGCTGCTTTGGGCTTTGCCGGATGGCCTTAGCCTGCATGAGCGCTATGCAGTTTATCTGCCGCCGCTTTCTCTCGGCGCGGCCAGCGTGCTGGCTTTTACTCTTACGCGACCGGGCGCAATAAAGCCCTGGCTGTGCGCGTTGGCAGTACTGCCTGTTATCGCGCTAATGACAGGGTGGCTGCGCTGGAACTTTCCGACTCTTCCGCAAGGCGAGTTCAACTTTAGAAATATCTGTGCCGTCATTTTTATGCTCAGCATGTTGATGCCTGCCGTTCAGGCTTTCTGCAATAAGTCAGAAGAGAGCGAAGGCAAAGTACAAATGAGCGTAGATATAGCCGATGCGCTGTGGCGCAATACGTTTACTCTGGGTATGACCGGCATTATAACCCTGCTGTTCTGGCTGGTGCTGTTAATCTGGAGCAAACTGTTCAGCGCAATTGGCATTACGTTTTTTGACTGGCTGTTTTTTAATAATGTCTTTTTTGCCCCAATGGCAACCGGCATGGTAATGGCTGCCAGCATTGGATATTGCAAAGGCATGGCGAGTCCGGTCAGCGTGTACCGTCAACTGGTAACTCTGGCGGCCAGCGCGCTGTTACCCTTGCATGCTATCGTATCACTGTTGTTTCTGGCCTGCCTGCCGTTAACCGGCCTGGCGGGCCTCCCGCATGCGCTTTCAGCGGCAACAATATTGCTTACCATAACGCTGATGATGCTGGTATTTAGCGCCGTCGTTGATAAAAGGGCGCTCAGCGCATCGTTCTGGCGGCGTGGTATGGGGCGTATCGTGCTGATAGCGCAATTTCTTACTCCACTGCTGGCCGCGCTGGCTGGCTGGGCATTATGGATACGGATTAATGAATATGGCTGGACGGTAGAGCGGGTCTATGGCGTTGCAATAGCCCTGATCGCTTTTATCGGTTCGCTGCTGCTTGTGTGGTTCCAGCGCCGTGCCTGGTCTCAGGGCGCGGGCAGCATGAAGACGTATACCGCTTTGATGCTGGGTTTAACAGCACTTGGCTGCTTCCTGCTTCATACTCCGGTGGCCGATCCTTATCGTATTGAGATAAAAAACCAGCTGGCGCGCTTTAAGCAAGGCACAGCAAAAGCGAGCGAGATGGATATTTACTCATTCAGCACTGCGGGCCGTCGGGGGATGCAGGCGTTACAGACAGTAAACCAGCATCCGCAATGGCTCTATTCTCCTGCTGATCAAAAGCAAATGCTGGTACAGCTCCTGGCGGAAAAAACGGGTAAAACGTATCAGCAAGCGGATGTCGGCGAACTGCAACGCAGTATCCCATTACGAACAGGCAGTGAAGCGCCGCCAGAAAGCTGGTGGCAATCTCAGGCAAATTATCTCGATCATTCCCTTGCTACCTGCATGGTGGATAAGGATACCTGTCTGCTCTGGATGCAGGATCTCAATAACGATGGGTCGCTGGAAGTGCTGCTCTATAACCGTAATCAGCAGGAGATCGTTATCTACAAAACCGGTGAAGAAGGCTGGCGTCAAACAGGAAGCCTGTCCTTGCGGGATAAAGATCCGAACATTGAAAAAAGTATTCGTGAGGAAGTGCCCGGGACGGCGTTAAAACCCTGGCGCGATCTTAAAATTGATGGTCATCGATACCCGGTACAATATTACGGGAACGACGACGAATAATCATTATAACAGCCCGCACCTTCGCTGGTGCGGGTTACAAAAACAGTCAAAGCAGCGAATCCCGCAGCTGAAATATAAAAATGACATTTTTAACTGGCAGGAGCCGCGAAGTGAATATACCGATCAAAACAGCTTTCCTGATACTGGCTGCGTTAAGCGCACCGGCAATAGCCAGAGAAAGCGGTACCTACTTCTATCATAAAAACTGGGAAGTCGCCTGCGACAACACCCTGACCTGCCGTACTCTGGGTTTCGAAAGGGATCGGGAAATGGACAGCTCGGTTCTGCTTACCCGACAGGCTGGCAGGGACACTGTTCCCACCGGTGAAGTGATGCTGGAAAAAAACGACCTGCGGGACGATTCCACCGTAAATAAATTAACGATATGGATTAACGGCAAGTCAGCAGGCGATCTCACCGCAGCTGAAAACGGTGTCTGGCGGTTATCTCAGCCGCAAACACTGGCACTTATTAGTGCAGTAAAAGGGAACGGCAACGTCGAATTTAAAGGCGGCGAATCCTCATTTACGCTCTCAAACGATGGCGCTTATGCCACCATGCTGAAAGTGGATGATGTACAAGGCCGTATCGGCACACCGGGAGCCTGGACGAAAACGGGTGATAAACCGGAAAGCAGCGTCGCTAAGGCCATCTTCCAACCCGTGATTCAGGCAGCAAAAGTCAGCCAGGCTCAGCCTCGCATCCTGAGCAAATCAGAAGTCGCTGCGCTCAGGCCACGCCTGCTCGCCACGCTGAACGAGGATATGGATTGCGAGCGTATGACGTATCCCGGCCAGGAAAATATCAATGGAGAAATCGATAAAGACGAATTTACGCTGACTCCGCTTGATGACCATCACGCCTTAATTTCCACGCTGTGCTGGAGCGGTGCTTATAACGAAGGGCATGGCTACTGGATAATTGATAAACAGCTCAAAGGGGATCCCGTAGCGGTCACTAACGCTGGCTATAAGTATCAGGATGGCGTCATTTCAAGCTACTTTATGGTCAGCAGCATGGGCAACTCAGCGACGGAAGAACAGTGGGTATGGGAGGGTAAAGCTTTCCCGAAAAGCCGCTCGGTGCTGTGGCGGTCAAGGAGTGAGGATGGCGGCTGGGAGATGCCTCTGCTGGTAACGGAAGTGAAAACGGCTAAATGACTGAAAAAATAACTAATCTGCTGGCTTCACCAGGCGTCATTATCGTTTTTGACAAAAGCACAGTGACAAAATTTCCATCAAGAATATAATGTATATAACCAATATATCCTGTTCCGTGATGGAGCGAATGATGTCAGCGAAAGCCAATACTGTACGGCGTAATGAATATTCATTTAACGTTCAAACGTTAAACGGCGCTCAGCTCACTAAGCTGGAAACGAATGCAGATAAAGATTATCTGGTCATTGATTTAGGGCAGGCTAAAGAACATAGCCCGGTTTTTAATGAAACCATCAAAGTGGCGATGCGGGCGGCCATGAATGCTGTTCTGGCATCGTTGAGCATGCCTGAGACCGCAGCGCCTGAAACCGCTGTCGCTCGCCGCAAAGTGCCTGACGAGGCTCTTACTGAAGCAAAGCCGGAAAAATCGGCGCGTGCGGAACGAAATGCACAGCGTTTGCAGCAATTAACTGCCCGTATTCTTGCGGATTCAGAATGGCTGACGGCTCGAGAGTTGTCTGAGAAAGCTAACTTCCGCAACACGAATCCGAGTGCAGGCCCGAACCGCTGGAAGGCTGCTGGCGCTCTTTTTGCTATACCGCTGAATGGCAAAGACAACTATCCGGCATATGCACTGGATGAAGGATTCAGACCAATTCCTGTTGTTAAACAAGTTATTAGATTGTTTGAAGGGAGGAAAACTCCCTGGGGATTAGCTATCTGGTTCGGTTCAGAAAATAGTTGGCTGGCAGGCAGAAAACCGAAAGATGTGTTGATAACTCAGCCACAGCAGGTACTCGAGGCGGCCCATGCCGAACTGGACGGGGGAACCCATGGCTGAGTCGGATAACAGGGATGTTGCCGTTCGCAAGTTGCGGAAACCCAAACATGTATTAGAAGTCAATTTCACAACATGGATAGCGGGCAAACCAATTTGCCGGATACATTCGGCAAACTTTAACGCTCTCCAGTTTAATCCAGGAAAAGGCAACGCCCGGTTTAGTCCTTTAAGCAATGGTGTATCGACTTTGTATGGTGGTGAGAACATTGGCGTTGCCATAATGGAAACGCTCTTTCATGATTTACCGCCAGATTCAGCAGGAGTTCCCTACGATTTGGCAAAACTGGAAGGTGCGGTTCATTCGGTCATCAAACCCTGCACCAATCTTACTCTGGTTGATCTTAATCCTAAAACGCTTCGCAGAATGGGCATTACACGTTCTGAATTACTTGATTCATCCGCCGATCAGTATGTTTTCACCCGTGAATATTCTCTGGCCATTTATTTGAATTTCTCTGAAGTGCATGGCTTGCAGTGGTCTTCAAAACAGCATGGAAGTACAGCCTTAATGCTATTTGGCGATCGGGTAAAACCAGAAGATTTCAGCGTGTTAATTGAGTCACAGCCACTTTTGGAATCTGCCGCCGTAATAAACGCTATCGAATACGAAGCCGATCAGTTGGGGATTGTACTTATTGAACCGTTGGGCGGTTATGGGCCATAGCGCCTGTAATATAATCAACTGATTAGGTGAAAGGTAGCACCCTGAATAAAAGATTTCCTATTGAATCCCTAATTGTTCAAACTCTTCGGCTTATCTCACAGGAGAGATCGCGTGAAAGCCTCTTATACAACAGCCTTGTTCTTATTCAGTACCCTTACTGCACCCGTCCTCGCCGAACAAAGCGGCATCTCATTCGAGCATAAAGACTGGGAAGTGACCTGCGACAACACCCTGACCTGTCGTACCGCTGGTTATGCCAATGAAGAAGGCGCGGGCGGTTCGGTGCTGCTTACCCGACAGGCTGGTGCGAACACGGTTCCCACCGGTGAGGTCATTTTGTCGGAGACCGACTCGGAAGATGAAGCACCTGTTACTAAGCTGACCGTATGGATTAATGGTGTTTCAGCGGGCGATCTCACCGCGGCTGAAAACGACACCTGGCGGTTATCGCAGCCGCAAACCCTTGGGCTGATCAATGCCGTTAAGGGCAGCGGCAAAGTCGAGTTCAAAGGCGGCCACACGCCCTTTATGCTCTCAAACGATGGCGCTTACGCCGTCATGCTGAAAGTGGATGATGTGCAGGGCCGTATTGGTACGCCAGGCGCATGGACCAAAAAGGGAAATAAGCCGGAAAGCGGCGTAACCAAAGCCGTACCGGCGCCGGTTATTCAGGCGGCGAAAGTCAGTAAAGAACCTTCCCGCCTGCTGACCCAACAGGAGATTACCGCGCTAAAGCCCCGGCTGATGGCTACGCTGACCGACGATCTGCAATGCGATCGCCTGAACCCGGATGAGGAAGAAAAGGGCAGTATTAGCGACGAAGAGAGCGACAAGCTGACCTATATCCCGCTGGATAACACCCATGCTCTGATCTCCACGCTTTGCTGGCGCGCTGCCTACAACGAAGGGTACGGCTACTGGGTTATCGATAAAGCCTTAACCGGTAAACCTGCGATCGTCACGGATTCCGGCGATGATTACCGCGACGGCGAGATTTCCTGGTTCCAGAAAGGTCGCGGCATTGCCGACTGCGTCAGTATGGCCGGATGGGTATGGGACGGCCAGACATTCCAGAAAACCCGACATGCGAACAGCGGGATGTGTCGCTATATCCGTGCGGGTGGAAGTTGGGATTTACCGGATTTTGTGACCGAGGTGAAGCCAGCGCCCTGACCGGATTTTTTGATTCTATTGAATGCCGATCGGGCTTCAGTTAATCAGGATGGGCTGGCGACGTTAGTCAGCCCAAATGGGCTACCATTTATCTTTTCATTAAACGTTAAAAAAATTCACCGTAAAGAGTCACTTAAAAGCATTGTTAACAATACGGCGCACGTTACAACGGCTGCTCCTCTGCTGCTTGTTTGTAATCAGCTGACCCCCACTCTTGCTGAGTATTGTCACAGTAATCACCTGAACTTTATCGATATCGCAGGCAATGCAGGGATAAATGTTCCCGGGCTGTATGTACTTATTGAAGGTAAAACGGCAGAGAAAATAGTCGCGCCTAAGTCCCGACTGGCTGAAGGCGTCATGAAGCTGCTTTTTGTTCTGCTATCCCAACCTGAATCCTTAAATGAGACCTACAGAAGCCTGGCTGTGAAAGCCGGTGTTTCGCTGGGGATGGTGAGCAAAGCTTTTGAGTATCTTGCCGCACAAAAATACTACCGTAAAACGCAGTCTGGCCGACGCTTAATGAATGCCGAAGAGCTGCTGGTATTGTGGCTACGAGACTACGCTTCGGCCTTGCTTCCAAAATTATCAGGTGTTCGCGTAGCGGGTTGCGATTTGTGGCAGGATATCCCACTGGGTGCAGGAGAGTATTGGGGTGGGGAGGTGGCCGCCGCTGAATTAAGTGACGGTTATCTGGTACCGGAAAAGGGACAGTTATTTACGCCCTATGCTTTGTCAGTGCGCTGTAAGGAACTTGGGTACAGGCCAATGCATGACGGCCAGCTACAGCTGATATCCAGCTTCTGGGGACGGGATTTTCAGCTAAATGAAAAAGCAAAGGTGATGCTGTGCGTAGCGGATCTGCTGGCCAGCGACGACGACCGCAACAAGGAAGCAGCAAGGATTATCAATGACAAATACCTTAAGCTTAGCGATACCGCTCTTTTCAGTTACTGAGTCGCTGTTAACCGATATCCATAATGTCTGTTCTGAGCAGAATCTTCCTTTCTTTATCGCCGGGGCTACAGCCCGCGAAATATTACTTCATCATGTATACGGAAAAAGCATGGGCCGCCGTACGCGCGATATTGATGTAGCTATATTTGTTGAGGAATGGCAGGAATTTTATTCCTTGAAACAAAGTCTGCTACAGCATGGAGCCAGTGAAAAGGCAAAAAACATTCATCGATTGATCTGGCAGGACACCGAGCTGGATATCATTCCGTTTGGGGGGATCACGCAGGAGAATAAGATTGCCTGGCCTCGCTCAGCATCCCCCTTTCTCAGTCAGTTCCCGCGCATAATTAACAAAGTTCTTTAACGTGCGGTGATAACGACGCCGCTGCCAGGCAAGCATCAGCGTGGTGGTGGCTTGTTCATCAATCAGCTGACAATAGCCCACGTCGGGCAGCAGAACCGAACGCTGCGTTTCCGGCACCACGGTGACGCCCATGCCCATCGCCACCAGTCCCATTGCGACCGAAACGTCGCGCGTCACCTGAATCTTTCCCGGCGTGAATCCCGCACGCTGACAGGCAGAAAGTACCGACCAGCCCAGCCCGATACCCGGTGGATCTTCCTGAATCAAAAAGGTTTCATCAGAGAGCTGGCTGAGGCAGATACGTTGCTGCCCGCACAGCGGATGATTAGCCGGTAAGACGGCGGTCAGGGGGCGGGTGACAATATTCAGATAATCCAGTTCGTCGTAACGCGGCACCGGCGAGCGAACCAGCGCGATATCGAGCCGGTCATCCATTAACCGTGTGAGCTGATTGTCGACATTGTGTTCTTCAATTGTTATCTCGGTGGTGGGCCAGGCCTGTCGATAACCATTGATTAACATTGCCAGACTGGGGTCGAGAATGGAACTGCCGACATAACCCAGCGTCAGGTGGCCCTGCAATCCCTGCTTCAAAATATTGGCATGTTCGCGAAACCGCGAAAACTGGCTAATCGCAATTTTAGCCCGGCCAATCAGCTGCTCGCCTTCCCAGGTCAGGGCGACTTTGCGCTTATCACGGACAAACAGCGGCAGGCCGAGCTCCTGCTCCAGCGCCTTAATATGCTGGCTCAGCGCGGGCTGGGCAATATTCAGGCGGCAAGCCGCATTGCCAAAATGCAGCTCTTCCGAAAGGACCAGGAAAGCTTGTAAATGCCGGTATTCCACGCTGAGTCTCCCTTTTTTTGGTGATAATAAACGCTTATTTAAAACAGGGTAATGCTTATTGGACAAAGTTGGCTGGAATTCTAAAACTGATAGCACAGCGAATCATGACCTTTTCCCCGCAGTCGAAGGGTCTGATTAAACCGCACCCTTTAGTTAGCTTCAGTCAGAATCACAGCTTAAGAGGTTTTAAAATGTCTGAGAATCAGAAGAAAGTAACAGACTTACGCAGCGCAATTGAGGTGCTGAGTCAGTACGATGACGAGCTCATTTACACCGATGAACCGGTAGATCCGATTGCTGAGCTGTCTGGCGTTTACCGTTATGTTGGCGCAAACGGTACGGTGATGCGCCCGACCCGTATCGGCCCTGCCATGATTTTTAACAAAATCAAAGGCTATAACGACATGCGCGTGCTCATCGGGCTGCTCTCTTCCCGTCAACGCGTTGCTCATCTGTTTGGCAGCACCCCTGAAAAACTGGCCTTTATGTTGAAAGACGCGGCCAGCAATCCAATCGCACCGATTGTTATTCCGCAAGAAAAAGCCGTCTGCCAGGAAGTGGTGCATCTGGCCAGCGATCCCGACTTCGATATTCTGAAAATCCTGCCTGCCCCAACCAATACGCCGGAAGATGCCGGTCCCTATTTTACGCTGGGCATGTGTTACGCCGCCGATCCAGAAACCGGCGAGCATGATGTGACTATTCATCGCCTTTGCGTGCAGAGCAAAGATGAAATCTCCATGTACTTTGTGCCGGGTCGTCATCTGGACGTGTTCCGTCAGAAAGCGGAAGAGAAGGGCGAGCCGCTGCCGATCTCCATCAGCATTGGCGTGGATCCGGCCATTGAAATCGGTGCCTGCTTTGAGCCGCCAACTACGCCGCTGGGCTTCGATGAGCTGTCGATTGCCGGTAGCCTGCGTAATCAGCCCGTTGAGTTGACGGACTGCGTCTCTGTTCATGCGCGTGCCATCGCCAATGCCGAAGTGGTGATTGAAGGCGAACTGTTGCCAAACGTGCGCGTTCAGGAAGATCAGAACACCAACACCGGCAAAGCGATGCCGGAGTTTCCGGGCTATACCGGCGATGCCCAGGCCGCCGTGCCGGTTATCAAGGTGAAGGCAATTACCCACCGCAAACATCCGATCCTGCAAACCTGCATCGGCCCAAGCGATGAACATACCAACATGGCGGGCATCCCAACGGAAGCCAGTATTTTGCAGATGGTCGAGCGCGCGCTGCCGGGCTTTGTGCAGAATGTTCACTGCCCATCACCCGGCACCGGGAAATACCTCGCCGTGCTGCAAGTGAAGAAACGTTCTCCGGCAGATGAAGGAAGACAGCGTCAGGCCGCGTTGCTGGCATTCTCAGCTTTCTCAGAGCTGAAGCACGTGATGCTGGTGGATGAGGATGTCGATCTCTTCGATATGAACGACGTGATGTGGGCGATGACCACGCGTTATCAGGGCGATGCCAGCACCGTGTTTATTCCAGGCGTGCGCTGTCATCCGCTTGATCCCTCTTCCGATCCGGCATTCAGTTCGTCCATCCGTGCGCACGGTATCGCCTGCAAAACCATTTTCGACTGTACCGTGCCTTACGATCTGAAGCATAACTTCAAGCGCAGCGCATTCCTTGAAGTGGACGTAAACCGTTTTATTCCCGGCTTTAAAAAATAAGACGCGCTTGGGTCAGGGCTGATTTACCGCGCTGGGGAGAGTCAATGAAATCCATCAGGAGTACCCATCAGTGATAGTAGGACCCTATATTAACGGCTCTGCCGTTTTCCTGGGCGGCATCATCGGCGCGGTACTCAGTACCCGCCTGCCGGAACGTATTCGGCTCAGCATGCCGTCGATTTTTGGTGCCGCCTCAATGTGTATGGGCATCGTACTGGTGGTCAAAGTCGTTCATATGCCGGTAATGGTGCTTTCAGTGATTTTAGGTTCGTTATTAGGAGAACTGATTTATCTGGAAAAAGGCATCGGTAAAGTCGGCGGCAAAGCGAAAGGGCTGGTGGAGCTGTTAGTGAAACCGGGGAGCAGTGATGAAAGTGCGCAGGAGCAATTTTTACATCAATACGTCTCTATCATCGTACTGTTTTGCGCCAGCGGGACGGGTATTTTTGGTTCAATGCATGAAGGCATGACCGGCGACACCAGCGTGCTGATTGCCAAATCCTTCCTGGATATTTTTACCGCGGCTATATTTGCTACGTCATTGGGTTTTGCAGTAGCCATTATTGCCCTGCCTCAGCTGATTATTCAGTTAGCGCTGGCGCATGGTGCAGTCTACATAATGCCCTTGACCACTTCTGCAATGCAGGCTGATTTTTCTGCCGTCGGTGGTGTATTGATGTTTGCTACCGGGTTTCGGATCTGCGGTATTAAAATGTTTCCTGTAGCAAATATGATACCCGCGCTGGTTCTGGCAATGCCAATATCCGCAGCCTGGGTGCACTGTTTTTGAGTTAAAAATAAAATACAAGTCGGCTCATTCATAAATATTATGGGTGGGCCTCGGCGTGTCTGGTATATAACTATTTTTATTGTTGTATGTTTGCTGGCTAATTTGATTTTGATCATAAGTTTTATTGTAGACAGGCGTATCTTTTTTTAAGAAATAATGAGTACCTCTTTTGTTTATAAACGATCGCTTACGATAATACGGATGAGCGCAATCGCGCTTATTATTATGGCTCTCAATGTCAGGTGAAACATGTTTAAAAATAAAATTGCCGTTATGCTGTCTCTGCTTTTATCTTTTGCCGTTACGGCTGAAGAGAACGTCTTGCCAGAAAAAGACATACTGAAAGTTAACGCTGCTGCTGATAATGGTCAGAATGGCACGTTGCGATGGGCGTTGGAGAAAAATAATCAAAATCCAGGTCGATATAAGATAGAGATAGATTTTAAAGATAATGCCCCGTTAGTGATTAAGCCAGGCAAGCCTTTACCAGAAATTAAAGGGCCAGTGGATATTATTAATATGAACTGGTTACGGGAAGGGACATATATTGCCATTGATGGCTCTGGCTATATCAAACCTGTCGATCCCCGCAGCTGTCCGGGTGCAGAAAAAGGGCAGTATGGCGCAAATGTCCGCACCAACACGCTGCCGGGGTTGGTTCTGCGCGATACGCATGACGTCACCATTCAGGGGCTGGAAGTGCGTAATTTTTGTATCGGTATTTTGCTAAACCGCGCCAGCAACAACGTAATTGAAGACAACCGCTTTGTGGCAAACCACGGTGGTGCCGGACTGATGATGACCGGCGACGATGGCAAAGGAAACTCAACGGCCACTACCACCCAGCGCAACAAAATTCTGCGCAATACCTTTCTTAATAACGGCGACGGCATGGAGGCAACACGCGGCGCTTCGTTCAATCTGATTGCCGATAACTTAATCACGACCGATGCCAGTAATCAGGAACCGTCTCAGGGGCTGGAAATGCTGTGGGGCAATGATAATCAGGTGATCCACAATACGTTTCAAAACTATTCAGACGGCGTGCAGATAAACTGGGGAAACCGCAACTATATCGCTGCCAATATGTTTAAGAATTTATCCTCTGCCGTTACGCTTAGCGGCACAGATAATATCGTAGCGGGAAACCGTATGGTCAATAATCGCGTTGCCGTCGCGGTTCGGCCACAGGGCGTGGCGGGCAAAGATGGCCGCTTTGGTATTAACCGTATTACCGGACCAAATCGCGATCGCATTTCGGAAAATATTATGATCGATAATGGTAAGGATATTAAGCGCTGCTTTGCTGGCGGCAGCTGCCTGCCTGATTATGCCGGTGCGATAGTGTTTAATGTGCCAGGCCTGGAACATGCCGATTTCCCAGGAAGCCGCGGTGGAGGCATCAGTAATAATGCATCCACGCTTGAACGTATTTGTGCGCTTGATGGTAACAGTGCAGGTTGTGAGAAAACACCCAATGAAAACCAGCTGCCGCCGGTTATTTCACAGGCTGCTCACCAGGGCAACGATCTTATCGTGAGTGGCAGTGTCAAAGGCGAAGCCAATACTCTGTATCGCATTGAGTTCTTCGCTAACAGTAAAGCAAACAGAGACGAAGCTGAAAACTTTCTTGGCTATGACATGGTGCCGGTTCACGCAGATGGGCAGGGCACGTTTAAATATATATTACCACTGACGGATGACATCGTGGTCGCTAACGTTACCAGCACGGCGACGACGGAAGATGGCGCTACATCGCCCCTCAGCAAGCCCGTAACAGCAAAGTAATAGAGACAGTGCTTATTTATCTGTAAAAATAATGTTCGGTAACTCAGCGTTAATGGCTTTTGTTTCTATCCCGTAATTCGGCGGTCTTTAATCCGCTGAAGATAATAACGATCCGTGCTTAATGGAGTAGTAAACGTGAATTTACGAAAAATGGTTATAGCAGTCTCATTATTACTGGGTACACAAAGCGGCGTTGTGGCTTTATCTCAGGCCCATGCGGCGTCCACCAGCCAGGCGGCAGCGGCTTTTACCCAGCGGCATGCCGTCCCGTTGAAGATCAATAACACCCTTATCGGCCAGGGGGCGCCTAAAATCATTGTGCCCACCACCGGCGCCACTGCGGAGCAGGTGCTGGCACAGGCAAAAATGATTGGTGAAAACCCGGATGCCGACCTGATTGAATATCGAATTGATTACCTGAATTTTGCCAACGATCCCGCGCAAGTTGCGGCGCTGGGCAAAAAAATTGTGGCCGAAGTGAAGGGTAAGCCGCTGATCCTGACTTTTCGCACTAAGGCGGAGGGGGGAGCAAAAGTGATAACGGACCAGGCCTGGGGCGATCTCTACCTGGCGCTAATCAAATCGCATTTTATTGATATTCTGGATGTTGAAATGTTCCGCCAGCCCGCGGTGGTGCAAAAAGTGGTGGCTGCGGCACATGAGGCGGGTATCAAGGTGGTGATGTCCAGCCACGATTTTAACAACACGCCCGACACCGCTGAAATAGTTTCGCGGCTGCGTAAACAGGATGAAATGGGGGCAGATATCCTGAAAATCGCGGTAATGCCGCACAATGCAGGAGACGTACTGAAATTGCAGGATGCCACTGCGCAAATCCGCGAGCGCTACTCACGCAAACCACTGCTGACCATGTCCATGGGCGGGCTGGGAGCCGTCACGCGAATCACCGGCCAGGTGTGGGGATCGGATCTCACCTTTGGCATGATCGGCGAGGCATCGGCTCCAGGTCAGATCGAGGTCAAACCGCTGCGCCAGGCGCTGGAAACCATCAATATGGCGATGACCGGGAAATAAGGTTTAGCAGGATGTTCGGGTGGCGGGCCATCCCTGGCCCGTTTTTCGTCTTAATGCCCCTGATGCGACACCTCGCCCTGCATTTTCTCCTCCTCTGCCTGTTTCTTCGCGGCGGATTTTTCATCGTCTGATAAATCACAGCCTTTTGGCAACGTCGCAGCAAGAACGCCCGCGATGATCAGCGAAGCGGCCAGCGCGCAAACGGCGGCGCCCTGACCGTAGACATACGTCATGATCCCGACCAGATACGGACCGCAGAAACCGCCGAGGTTGCCCAGTCCGTTAATCACGCCACGTGCGCTGCCCGCCAGCTCCGCCGAAGCGATGCGGCCAGGGATAGTCCAGAAGGGACTGGTTGCCGCCTTGAGGAAGAAGCCGCTGAACACCAGCGCGATATAAGAGGCGACAATATGCTGATTCAGTCCGACCGAAGCCAGCAGCGAGGCGGCAAAGCAGAACAGCGAGACCATTACCCAAAAGCGACGTTTACCGGTGCGGTCGCTCAGCCAGGAAATCAAATAGATACCGGCAATGGTGGCGACAAACGGCAGGATAGCCAGCACACCAACGCCCGCCATATTCGCGCCGGTCAGATTTTTCAGGATGCTGGGCAGCCACAGCGTATAGCCGTAATCACCGGTCTGATAAAAGAAGTTCAACAGCACCAGCTTCATCAATCCCTTACTGCGAAACACCTCTTTCAGGCTTGCCTTGCCCGGCGGCGTTTTTTTCGCGCGCTCTTCCCGATCGCGTTTTAGCTCGGTCAGCAGATAGTCGCGCTCGCGTGCCGGTAACCAGCGCGCTTCTTCAGGCCGATCGCTGATCGCTATCCACCACACCAGCAGCACGAACGCAGAAAGCACGCCTTCGATGATAAACAGCCAGCGCCAGTCAAACATATTGATTATCGTGCCGGAGATCGGCGCGGTGAACATGCCGCCAAGCGGCGCAAACATCATTACAAAAGCATTGGCGCGGCCCAGCTCTTTTTCGGGGAACCAGTTACTGACCATCGTCAGCACTACCGGCAGCATTCCGCCTTCGGAAACACCCAACACAAACCGCAGGGCCAACAGCTGCCAGTGGTTGGTGACAAAGCCGGTGGCGATGGAAACCACCATCCAGGCCGCCAGCGACCAGGCGATAAAGCGCTTACCGCTGCCGTTAACGGCAATCCGACCGCCAGGCACCTGTAAAAACAGATAGCCGATAAAGAAAATCCCGCTGGCGACACCCGCCATCTGGCTGGTGATCGCTAAATCTTTTTCCATCCCGCCGGGCAGGGCAAAACTGATATTGACCCGGTCCATAAATGAAATAATGCAGGTAATCAGGATCGGGGCTATTACACGCAGCCAGCGTGTTCCGGGTATCTTATTCTTCATCTCTGACCCTCGTTAGAGTAAGGCGTGAACGTGCCCCACGCCTGTCTGGCAGGATGAAAAGAAGTTATCCCGTCATCCTGAACTGATAAAAGGAATTAAATTGCGTTAGGGAGATCATCTGCTTTGAAAAAGGCTTCGACGTTGGCAAAAACGACATCACTCATTTTTTGGCGGGTTTCGTGCGTAGCGCTGCCAACATGAGGTTGTAAAACCACATTGCTCATGGCTATTAACTCTTCCGGCACCTGCGGTTCCTGCTCATAAACGTCCAGTGCGGCACCGGCTATATCGCCTTTACGTAAGGCCTGAATTAACGCGCTTTGATCAACCAGCGTGCCGCGCGCAATATTAATCAGCCAGGCGTGTTTTGGCAGGGCATGTAAAACATCAGCGTTAACCAAACCTTTGGTGGATTCGCCACCGGCGGCGGCAATCACCAGGAAGTCGCTATCGCGTGCCAGAGACTGCACGTCGTCGTGCCAGGCGTAAGGCAGCGCGTCATGACGGCTGCGGCTGGTATAGCTGATTTGCATATCAAAACCAGCGGCGCGGCGGGCAATCGCCTGGCCAATATTGCCCATGCCTAAAATGCCGATGCGTTTGCCGCTAACCTGATTGCCCAGCGTCGGGGCGGTATTCAGCCATTTGCCCTGACGGACGAAGCTGTCGCCCTGACATAAGCGGCGTGAGGCGGCCAGCAGCAGTCCCATGGCCATATCGGCCACATCGTTGGTCAGCACGCCAGAAGTGATGGTGACGGCAATATTTTTCGAGCGGGTATAGTTCAGGTCTGTGGCATCGGTACCCACACCGAACACGGCAACCAGGCCCGCGTTGGGCAGCTGTTCCAGCACCTCTTTGCGCACGCCGACGTCACCACGCGTGACCACCGCCTTGATGGTGTCGCCTTTGTCGGCCAGAAACGTCTGCGGGTCATCCTGCTCAAAAAGACGGTGTACCGTCCAGGCCGAAGCAAGGCGATCGAGCAGGGCGTCAGGTACGGCAGCGATTAACAGGATGGCTTGGGTCGTCATAAATATCTCCCTTCGGAATGCGATACGTCGGATACGTATTATTAAAGGCGTTCCTGAAGGATTTTTTGTGACGAAGATCACACTGAATCGTGTTAAGAAATCGTGTTACCGACTACGTGATCGCCAGGACAAAACCGGCACGATCGGCAGGGATTTTTAGGGGGGAAGAGGCTTAAATAGTGGCACCCATCGATAAACGATAGTGCAAATCTACACGCTCGATAGCCGGCATATTATTGATTTTTTTAATTAAAATTTCGGTGGCGGTTTTGCCCATCTCAAAGCGCGGCGTGATCACGCTGGCCAGTTTTGGCGTGGTAACCTGTCCGATTTCCAGCCCGTGAAAACCGGCAATCGCCATTTCTTGAGGCACCGCGATACCCGCCGCCAGACACTCCTGTAAAACGCCGACGGCCAGGTCGTCATTGGTGCAGAGAATGCCGTCCATATCGGGATACATTTGGCGTGCCAGCGTCATCATGCCCGCGCCGGTCGACACGGAAGACACTTTGTTCGGTGAGATGCGTCCTGCCTGCAAACCCGCGCCCGCCATCGCCTGGCAATAACCCGCGTAGCGCTGTTCATCACGAATATCGGACATCGATCCAAAGTAGATAATGCGTTTTTTACCGCTGCCGATCAGCATACTGGCCATATCAAAACCGGCCTGATGGTTGTTAAAGCCAACGTTAACGCGACCCTGAGTGGTCGTCAGACCCATCACTTCTGCAACCGGAATGCCGGAAGCCTTGAGGTATTTTTCTGCCCGCACCGTATGAACCGATTCAGTTAACAAAATCGCCTTAACATTAAACGCTAACACCGTGGCGATCTGCTCTTCTTCGCGCTGGCTGTCGTAGTCGTAATTAACCACCAGCGTCTGGTAGCCCTGAGCGCCGGCGACCGATTCCACACCGGCCAGCAGCTCGGAAAAAATCTGGTTATGAAAAGAAGGGATTAACACGCCGATACGGGGCAGGGCGTTGCTGGCGATAGCGTGATTATCGGGATCGGGCTGATAGCCCACTTCGGCGATGACGCTGGCAATGCGCTCGGCGGTGTCGGGCTTTACTTTTTCCGGCGTGCGTAAATAGCGGCTGACGGTCATTTTCGTTACGCCCGCCAGCGTGGCGATATCGTGTAACGTGATGCGTTGCATTTTCATAGAGGGTCATCAGCCTGCCGGTTATAGCCTGTCATTATGCCTGCTGCGTGACATAAAGGAAATTAACAAAAGCTGCGCTTAACTTTATTTGCAGCGCCTTGATTCATGGGAAAATTCGTGGCGGATCACAGCGCTTGTAACCTGCTTCTGTAACACTTTTTAAAGTGATCTCCATCACAGTTTTATAGCGGCAAAAGCCGTGTGATAAAGCTCACACCCGTCGCATCTCTCCGGGCACGCCATTGAATGCCTGAAGGTTATGGAGCAGGAAACCTATGAATCAACTCTTCAGCTTAAAGAACAAACGCATTTTACTGACCGGCTCGGCGCAGGGTATTGGCTTTATCATGGCGCGTGGCCTGGCGGAACAGGGAGCGGAAATCATCATAAACGGCACGTCACATGAACGTGCGGAAAACGCCGCGATGAAATTACGCGATGAAGGTTATACCGCGCATGTGTCGGTCTTTAACGTTGCCGATGCGCCCGCCGTGGAGCAGGCGATCGATCATATTGAGCGCACCATTGGCCCGATTGACGTGTTATTCAATAACGCAGGTATTCAGCGCCGTCATCCTTTTACCGAGTTTCCATTGCAGGAATGGAACGACATTATTGCCACCAATCAGACCGGCGTGTTTGTGGTTTCCCAGTGCGTGGCAAAAAGGATGATGGGGCGACAGGCCGGGAAAATCGTTAACATCTGTTCCATGCAGAGCGAGCTGGGGCGCGACACCATTACCCCTTATGCCGCCGCCAAAGGCGCGGTCAAAATGTTGACGCGAGGCATGTGCGTTGAGCTGGCCCGTCACAATATTCAGGTCAACGCCATCGCACCGGGCTATTTCCAGACGCCGATGACGCAGGCGCTGGTGGATAATGAACAGTTCACCGACTGGCTGTGTAAACGCACGCCTGCCGCACGCTGGGGCAATCCGGAAGAGCTGGTTGGTGCGGCCGTATTCCTTTCGGCAAAAGCATCCGATTTTGTTAACGGTCATCTGCTGTTTGTGGATGGCGGTATGCTGGCGGCAGTTTGATAACGGAGGAAGATATGGCGGGACTTTGCATCATTTTAATGGGCATTTCCGGCACAGGAAAATCCCCGGTCGGCACGGCGCTGGCTAACTGCTTCAGCCTGCTACAGGCACCAGCCTCAAGGGCAGTGGGGACACGTGCGCCTTCAACGCGTGCAGCCTCTGTCCCTGCGGCAGCTTCAGGCCGGGAAGTATCGACATCAGCACCGGCAGTGACCCCCCTTCAGCCAGAAACGGAGCAGCGTTATGATCATTGATACCCTTACCCTTGCAGCACAAACCCGCTTTATCCGGCGGTGATCCGCCGTACTTTGCAGACCATTCAGCAACATAATCCGCAAACGCTGGCGGCAGGGAAATATGAAATTCAGGGCGAGGCGATTTTCTTTAACGTGATGGAAGGCGAAACGCGCGATATCAATGCCCAGCAGCCGGAATTTCACCACCAGTATATTGATATTCATCTGGGTGCTGGCAGTGATCTTCCCGCTGGAGCTGCACCGCCCAATGTGTACGCAAGGCGTGCCGTCGCCGCTGCGTAAGATCATGTTGTGCCTGGCCTGCAAGATCATTGCCTGGCGCACTGGACAGGCATTTTAGCAGCAAAAATGCACCATCAGGCTTCGCGCCTGCCGAGCCAGCGCTCTTTAAGCAGCGACAAGCCAATGGCTGCATCCAGCACGGGCGACGGCGGCAGATAGCTGGCTTCGCCCAGTCCCAGCATGGGCGCAATCAGCGGGTTATCCTGACCCAACGCATAATCCGCCAGCAGCGATCCGGCAATGGTTTGCTTGGAAATGCCCGCGCCGTTGCAGCCGCTGGCGGTATAAAGCGCAGGCCCGATCGCTCCCCATACCGGCGCGCCGTTTCGCGTTACGCTAATGGTGCCGGACCAGGTATGCGTAAACGCCACATCGGTAAGCTGCGGCCAGAGGCGATGAAGCATATTGCGATGCTGCAAGGTCGCCTGCCAGGTTTGGGTAGCGGTCACGCTGCCGTTCAGCGCGGGCGTAACATGCTGGCGGATCATTAAACGATGATCGTGCGTGTAGCGCACGCTGGCACCTGCAATCGCGTTGACCGGCGTCAGTCCCCAGCTTTGCATTGCGGGCAGGCGCTGACGCTGTTCTGCGCTGAGCGGTGCGGTAAGGCTGGCAAAGGTCGCCATTGCAGCCTGACGGCTGGTGACAGGAGAAAGCTCGCGGGAAAGGGCATTGGTTGCCAGCATCACTTTAGGTGCGGTGATAATGCCGTGGGGCGTAATCACCCGCATCGGCTGGCCGTGCTCAATCTTCATAACCGGCGTGTTGTCATACAGCGTGACGTTATCTGGCAGACTCGCGGCCAGACCAAGGGTCAGGCTGGCCGGATTCACCAGAATCGCGCCGGGCGTATAAATGCCTTTTTGATAAAACCGGGTGCCCAGCGTTTGTGCCAGTTCGTTGGCATCAAGCATCTGATAGGTTTCACCCATCGCGTCCAGGTTATCGGTGTATTCCCGCAACAGGCGTTCATTGATGGCATCAACCTGGCAGTGGTACTTGCCGACGTTTTCCCAGTCACAGGCGATCTTATGCTGCTCTACGATCGATGCCAGCTGCTGAATGCCTTCCTGTAACAGCGAGCGATAAGCCTGCGCTTTTTTTAATTCCGCCGTCGAGCTGCCGATATTATGCGGCAGGCCAATAATAAAACCGGAATTCCTTGCGGAAGCGCTTTCGCCCGCGCATTCCGCATCAACCACCACAATATGCCAGTCAGGATGCAGGCTTGCCACCCGGCGGGCAAAAGCCAGCCCGGCAAAGCCGCAGCCGATGACTACCCAGTCTGCGGTAATATTCGCGCTTAATGCCGGATGGGGTTTAGCTTCTTTATTCAGCCAGCCGTTTTTATTTTGATTAAAGGGAAGGGTGGCGTATTTCATTATGTATCATCCTTGTTAAGCAGCAGTCCGTTTTAATTAACTTCGCCCGCGACGCGCTATTTCCGATTAGGTGCCGCTGGCGGGATAGTAGCACCGTCCGGGCTTTTGTGTCACCACACGCTCTTTTTTTTCAACTTACATTTTATTTGGTAAAGCTTATCTTTTTTTCGCATTTGCCCTGCTTCTGCGGCTTCAGACAGAATGGCCGAAGCGTTAACCAACCTGCAATGCTTTCCGCCACCTTGTTGCGCGGCTTTTATTTTTTTTCAGGAGAAAGGGTACCAATGAAAATATCTAAATGGCTGTTTCCGCTGCTGATGGCAGGAAGCTGTGTCGTCCAGGCCGCTGAACAGAATGTACCCACCTCCAGCACGCTGCATGTGACGGCTGACAGCCAGCTAAAAAGCCAGCTCCCGGCGGATATCGTGAAGCGCGGTTATCTCATCGCCGGCACCAACCCGAACACGCCGCCAACTACCTTTTATAAAGAAGATAACCGGACACTGGCAGGACGTGAAATTGACGTGATGAACGCCGTTGGCGAACGGCTGGGGATTCCGGTGCACTGGCAGGATACCGGCGGCTTCGACAACATTATTCCAGGCCTGAAGTCGGGTCGCTACGACGTGGCGCTCTCTAATATCAACGCCACCAAAGCGCGCCTCTCGCAGGTCGATTTTATTGGCTATTTTAACGCGTCCCGCCTTGGGGTGATCGCCCGCAAAGAGGCCAACATTAAGCCTTTCACTTCTTTGCAGGACGTTTGCGGCCAGCAGATTGGCGGCGGGGCCGGAACCACTCAGCTTACGCGTCTGGACGAGGCGAGCAAGGCATGCGTGGCGGCAGGTAAACCTGCAATCAACGTCGCGGTCTTTCCGGATCGGCCAGCGGGCGTACAGGCCGTGGTCAGTGGCCGCGTGCCGATGTTCTTTGGCCCTTATGAAGGGCTGACTTATCAGGTCAGTCAGGTTCCTGCGCTGGTAATGCGCGGACAAATTCACGTGGATGATGCCCCGGTCTCGGTCGCCTTCGCGAAAGATTCACCGCTGGAACCCGCCGTACAGGCCGCGCTGAATTCGCTGATTAAAGATGGCAGCTATCAGAAAATCCTCGACCACTGGTCAATCGGTTACGGTGCGGTGACCGAAGCGCGACGCAATCAGGATATCTTCAAATGAAAGCAGAACAGGATCCCGATTCACTGCGCATTGTGAGTAAGCGCTACTACGGCCGCTGGATCAGCGCCCTGGTTGTGGTGCTGTTGCTGGCAGCGGCGGTCAATTCGATGGTGCAAAACCCGCGCTTTGAATGGCAGGTGATTGCTAACAGCTTTACCGAGCAGTCGATTATCGACGGCGTGCTGATGACGCTGCAACTGACGCTGATTTCGGTCGTGCTGGGCTTTACCGGCGGCACGGTGCTGGCGCTGATGCGCCTCTCTTCTAACCCGGTGCTGAGCAGCGTCAGCTGGGCTTATACGTGGTTTTTCCGTGGTGTACCGATGCTGGTGCAGCTGTTTCTCTGGTACAACATCGCCGCGCTCTATCCCAACATTTCGCTATCGTTACCGGGCGTGGGTGAGCTGTGGAGCGCTTCCGCAAACGCGCTAATCAGCCCGTTTAGCGCCGCAGTCATTGCGCTGGTGATGCATCAGGCCGCGTATGCAGCGGAAATTGTGCGTGCCGGGATCCAGAGCGTGGGAAATGGTCAGCTTGAAGCAGCAAAAGCGCTGGGCTACCGCCCAACCGAAATTTTCCGCTATACCGTTCTGCCGCAGGCGATGCGCGCTATTTTGCCGCCCGCGGGTAACGAAATCATCGGCCAGTTAAAAACCACCGCGGTGGTGTCGGTGATCTCCTTACAGGATGTGCTGTTTTCCGCGCAGATTATCTATCAGCGTACCTATCAGGTGATCCCACTGCTGCTGGTCGCCACGCTGTGGTATCTGCTGCTGACCTCAGTGCTTTCCGTCGGACAGTACTATGTCGAGCGTTATTTTGCGCGAGGCGTCACCCGCCGCGAGAAGCGTGAATGGTTTAAGCGTACGCCTTTTGCAGTGGAAGAAGGGAGAGTGAGCAATGGCTGAAGCGATCGCATTGCGTAAAGTAACCAAACGCTTTTCCGGCGTGACTATCCTTGACGGGATCGATCTTGATATTCCGGCAGGCTCGGTCACTACCATTCTTGGCCCGTCCGGTTCGGGAAAATCGACGCTGCTGCGCTGCATCAATCATCTGGAAAAGCTGGATGGCGGCACCATCCGTATCGGTAACGATCTGGTTGGCTATCAGCAAAAAGGCCAGCTGCTGCATGAGTTAAACAGCAGGCAGATTGCCGTACAGCGTAGTCAGATTGGCATGGTGTTTCAGCAGTTCAATCTGTTTCCACACCGGACGATTTTGCAGAACATTATTGATGCGCCGATGCGGGTGAAAAAACTTTCCCGGCAGCAGGCGGAAGCGAAAGGGCGTGCGCTGCTGAAGCAGGTTGGGCTGAGCGGCCGCGAAAACGACTGGCCCTCGGAACTCTCTGGTGGCCAGCAGCAGCGCGTCGCCATTGCCCGTGCGCTGGCAATGGATCCGGAAGTGATGCTGTTCGATGAGCCGACGTCGGCGCTGGATCCTGAACTGGTTGGCGAAGTGCTTCAGGTGATCCAGAAGCTGGCGCACTCCGGCATCACCATGGTGATCGTCACGCACGAAATCGGCTTTGCCCGCGAAGTCGCCGACAATATCGTGTTTATGGAGGAGGGCCGAATCATTGCCAGTGGCCCTACGGCGCAGGTGCTGGATAGTGCGCAAAATCCTCGCGTAAAAAACTTTTTAGCCACGGTGCTTTAATTGTCCTCTACTCATCAGGAAATTTTCCATGTCCGTGACCCGCGCGATGCACAGCTCACACTGGGGTGCGTTTAGCGCGCGCCGTGAAAACGATCGTCTGACCATCGTTCCCTTCAGCGGCGATCCCGATCCCAGCCCGCTGTTGCAGAATTTTGAAAATGTCCTGAGTCATCCTGTGCGGGTGGCAATGCCCTGCGTGCGTCGTGGCTGGCTGGAAAACGGCCCCGGTCCCGACGCGCGTCGTGGCGCGGATGAGTATATCGCTGTCAGTTGGGAAGACGCTTACGCGCTGGCCGCGAAGGAACTGAAGCGGGTCGCTGACGAAGGCGGCCCGGAAGCGGTATTTGGCGGATCCTATGGCTGGTCGAGCGCCGGACGTTTCCACCATGCGCAAAGCCAGGTGCATCGCTTTCTCAATACCACCATCGGCGGCTATGTTCGCTCGGTGAACAGCTACAGTTCCGGCGCGGCTTCAGTCATTCTGCCGCACATCGTTGGCGACATGAACGAGATCGCCCGTCGTGGCGTCAGTTGGAAGGAGATAGCTCAACATACGGAAGTCGTGCTCTCTTTTGGCGGCCTCGCATTGAAAAATTCCCAGGTCGCAAGTGGCGGATTGAGCGAGCACACCGAGCGAGGGTTTATGCAGCAGGCTGCGGCACGCGGCACAAGGTTTATCTCAGTCAGTCCATTGCAAAGCGATTTACCGGAAGAGGCGCAGGGGGAATGGCTGGC
This sequence comes from Pantoea sp. CCBC3-3-1, assembly GCF_007981265.1. Lineage (NCBI taxonomy): Bacteria > Pseudomonadati > Pseudomonadota > Gammaproteobacteria > Enterobacterales > Erwiniaceae > Pantoea > Pantoea sp. CCBC3-3-1. The sequence goes on along the minus strand of NZ_CP034363.1, from coordinate 4,309,117 downwards.
GATATGTCCCGGCACCGATGCGGCGCTGATCCTGGCGCTGCTGAGTACGCTTTACCAGCGCGGCTGGAGTGATGAATCCTTCCTGGCCCGCTACTGCACAGGCTGGGAAACGCTGGTGGCTTACCTCAACGGCGAAGAAGATGGACAGGTGCGTGATGCGGCCTGGGCCGCAGCGATCTGCGGCATCACGGCGGAAAAGATTGAAGCGCTGGCGGAACAGCTGCACGGCAAACGGACGATTATCAGCGTGGCACACTCGCTTCAGCGCGCGGAGCATGGTGAACAGCCGGTCTGGCTCGGTCTGGTGCTGGCGGCAGCGCTGGGGCAGCCAGGCCTGCCCGGCGGCGGTTTTTCCTATGCGCTTGGTGCGCTGGGGCATTACGGCAAGCATCATAACCGCGTCAGCTTTCCCGCGTTGCCGCAGGGCAAAAACGGCATTGACCGGCTGATCCCGGTCGCCAGCATCGCCGATATGCTGCTGCATCCGGGCGAAAAATTTCACTATAACGGCCGCCATCTGACCTATCCCCATATCAAACTGGCGTGGTGGGCGGGCGGTAATCCTTTTCATCATCATCAGGATCTGGCGCGTCTGCGGCGGGCATTCAGCAAGCTTGATACGCTGATTGTGCATGAGGTGGCGTGGACCGCGACGGCCCGTCATGCGGATATTGTTTTTCCGGCCACGATGACGCTGGAGCGGGAAGACGTTGGCGGCGCACCAACGGATCGCCACCTGATAGCTATGCAGCCGGTGGCGCAGCCCTATGGCGAAGCGAAAGACGATTACACCATTTTCAGCGAACTCGCCCGGCGACTGGGGAAAGAGCAGGCTTTTACCGAAGGCCGCTCGGCAAGGCAGTGGCTGGCGCATCTTTATCAACAAATGCGGGCGAAATTGCAGGATATTGCAGTTAACGTGCCGGACTTTGATACTTTTTGGCAGCAAGGTGTACTGGAACTGCCGCAAACCGAAGACGGCGGCAGGCTGCTGCGAAATTTCCGTGCCGATCCGCAGCATTCCCCTTTACCGACGCCGAGCGGAAAGATCGAAATCTACTCCGCACGGCTTGCCGGTTTTCACTACGCCGACTGCCCTGGCCATCCCGTCTGGCTGGAGCCGGTACAAAAACCGGATGACGCGCACCCGTTCTGGCTGCTTGCCAATCAGCCCGCTTCCCGTCTTCACAGCCAGCTCGATTTTGGCCGCTACAGCGTGAGCCAGAAGCGTGAAGGCCGCGAAGTGTGCCGCATGCATCCAGATGACGCGCAGCAAAAGGGCATTGGTGAGGGTGATGTTGTCGAAATTTTTAATCAGCGAGGCTCGGTGCTGGCCTGTGTACAGCTGAGTCGGCAGGTGAGAACCGGCGTGGTACAGCTGCCTACCGGTGCCTGGTACGATCCGGTCGATCCGCTGGCTGACAAACCGCAGTGCCGGCACGGCAATCCCAATGTACTGACGCGGGATGCGGGAACCTCTTCCCTGAGCCAGGGTTGCACCGGGCAGATTACCGTTGTCCAGGTGCGGCGATACGACAGGGTAGCGCCAGCGGTGCGGGCATTTACGCCGCCGCGAATTTCTGGATTAAAGGAAGTACAGGCTCAGTGCAGCGGACGTAGCCTTTCGTCCAACAGCTTTATCAGCCCGGACAACGCATCCTGAGTCCGCAATTCGCACAGCGCAACGATATGCTGGCGCTCAGCAACGGAAGCGCCGGCCAGACAGCTTTGCAGCTTCTTAACCAAATCGACCGGCTTGCTAAGGCTTTGCTGGCGCGTCACGCGGCTGCCTGATGACTGTCCGTCAGCGAAAAAGAGCCTGACCTCGTGGAAGCGGGCGGAAGGATCGTGTTCATCCGGTGGCGCCGAGGGATCGGGACAACGTTCAACCCGTGCGGCCAGGGCGGCAATCTCTGGATTCACCGGGCCTTCTGCGACGTCTTCCAGCGCTACGCCGTCGTACAGCAGGCAGGAAGCAATCACGTATTCCAGACTGAAGCGCGCTTCGATACCGTTCGCCGGCTGACGGATGGCCGCAGCAATATCCCCCCCGGGCGGGAAAGCCACTTCGATACGGACAACGGCTTCCGCCAGCGGGTGCGATGAAGCGTGAGACGCCAGCCAGCGCTCACGCAGCTGGCGTGCAGCATCGGCCGCGCTGTGGGTGCCGCTACAGGTAGCGTAAGGCTTGAATTCCAGCCCCGGCACCTCAATCCGCCACGGTGCTCCCCATTGGGCCACCAGACGATCCGGGTCGCTACCGGCACAGCATGCCGCTAAAAATCCGTCTATTACGCCCTGGCGCTGACCGTCAAAGCCTGCGAGCGCCAGCTTTGTCGCAAACACCGCCGCCTGCGCGGCCAGCCCGGCATGCAGCGGCTTTACCGCTGAACCAAACTGGGCGCGCAATCCGCTGGCCTGGGTCGCGGCAATGCCAAGCAGAATTTCTGTCTGAATAACGCTCGCTCCGCTCAGGCGCGCCATGGCCGCCGCCGCGGCCAACGTTCCGAGCGTCGCGGTATTATGGAATCCCTGCTGATAGTGGCGCTGGCCCGCCGCCAGGCCGAGCCTTCCTGCCGTCTCAACGCCAGTCACACAGGCATCCAGAAACGCGTCCGGCGTGCAGGGATGTTCTCCGGCAAAAGCCAGCAGGGCAGGCAGGATCACCGTGCCGGGATGGCCACGAAAATCGGGATGGAAATCATCAAAGTCGAGCGCGTGTCCGGCATAGCCCAACAGCAGCGCGCGCGTCTGGCTGTCGCGGGCGAAACAGACCGACTGAAGGGCCGCCAGGCCGCTGTCTGCCGTTTCACCGCGCAGTACCGGCAGCGTAACCGCAATAAAATCCAGCAGACCGGCGCGAGCGCGTTCCCGGGCTGTCGCCGTTGGCTGACTTTCCACAATCCGTGTTGCCAGCTCATGGGTAATATTCATTGCCTCTCCTGATTTCTCAGCGCTGCGCGAGCTGCTCCAGCGCCTTCACGGCGAGGTTGGCCAGATAATCCGCCGTAGGAAACAGCGCACGGTCATCAACACGGAACTCAGGATGATGCAGGGCGAACGGGCCGCCTGAGCCAATCATCAGAAACGCGCCGGGGAGCTGCTGCTGGTAAAAAGCAAAATCCTCGCCGATGGGGCTGGCTGCCACCCGCCTCGCTTCAAATCCTGCGGCAGGCGCCTGCTCAAGGGCGAAATCTACCCAGGCTTCATCATTGATAACCGACGGCGGCCCGGCCTGCCAGTCCAGCGCAATCTCTGCGGCAAACGCGGTGCCAAATCCGTTAAGCAGCTCGCGGAAGCGACGTTCAATCAGCTCGCGCGCCGACTGACTGAAGGTACGCACCGTCCCTTCCAGCCAGGCGCTGTCAGGGATCACGTTCCAGGTCGTGCCGCTGTGGATCTGGGTGATCGACAGCACGGCATTTTCAGCGGAAGGCAGGTTACGGGCGATCACCGTTTGCAGTGCGCCGATCAGTTGCCCGGCGATCACGATCGGATCGTTGCCATCATGCGGACGCGCAGCATGACTGCCGTTGCCGGTAACGGTAATGGTAAAGCGGTCTACGCCAGCGGTGAGCGGCCCGGCTTTACTGCCGACCACGCCAACCGGGAGCGTGGGGTCGTTATGGATGCCGAAAATCACGCTGGCGTTGTTCAGCGCGCCGGTTGCCAGCAAAGCGGGTGCGCCCAGGCCAATCTCTTCCGCGGCCTGAAACAGAATGCGTATCCGCCCCGGCAACGACGTCTCATTGCGCTTTAGCAGGATCGCCGCGCCCAGCGCCGCAGAAGCGTGAAAATCATGGCCGCAGGCATGCATCACGCCGGGGTTTTCAGAACTGAACGCGACGCCGGACTTCTCAGAAATGGGCAGCGCGTCAATATCGGAGCGCAGCACCACCAGCGGGCCCTCTGGCTTGCCAACTTCGGCCACCAGTCCGGTTGCCAGCGGTAGGTTAAGAATGCGGATTTGATGTTCATCCAGCACGGCACGCAGGCGGGCGGTGGTTTCAAACTCCTGATTGGACAATTCGGGATAGCGATGTAACTCCTGGCGAAAAGTCTGAATAAAATCGGCCAGTGGCCGTTGTTCTGCGGCTATCTTCATCGAATTTCCTGTTTCTGGCGGGCAAGCCACTGCGTATGCAGCGCCGCGTCGAGAATTTTTTTCATATACAGCGTGATATGTCCTTTACCGAGATCGGTCTCGTGCATAGGCTGAAAACCGCGTTGCAGATACATTTCCTTCAGCCAGGGATGACTGACCGCGGTACCCAGCGATACAGCGGGCGCTTTGAGCTGGTCTCGCAGAATATGCTGCTCAACCCAGGCGAGCATTTTACGGCCGAGCTGTTGCCCCTGACAAATCGGGATCGCTGCCAAACCAGCCAATATGCGGCAGGCCAAACGGGCCGGGAAGCGGGCCCCACGGGTAACGAAGCGTCAGAGAACTGGCGAGGCGATCGCCGACAAACAGACCATAAACGCCATGCTGTTGCAGATGCTGGCTGACCTGCGCTAAATCGGCCGTTGCCGCATCAAAATGAATACCCATTTCACGAATGGGCGCATAGGCGTGCAGCATCAGGGATAAATAAGAATGGCGGTCGTCCAGCGTTAGCTGGCGAAAATGCAGGTTCATGCGGCTGTTCCCTGAATAACGGTAGAGCGATTTAATTCGCCGTTTTATCTCTCCTGAAAAATAATCATGCCGTGGAGAAAACGCGAACGGCAAGTGATTTATTGCTTTAGTTTTTATTGGCATAACGACTTGCTTATTTGTCAGAAAGGAACGGCAAAGCGTGATTGCTTCTGCACTTTTCTTTGTAGCATGATGAAAAAAAGCTTCCGTCTGAGCCGCTGGTCGATGAAAAGTTATTGCCGCTACGGTCCGGAATATTCCGCTTAATTAACAAAGGATGTGGCGTGTTTTCAATTAAATCTCCACGCAATTATTATCAGCTGGCCGGAGTCAGAGCGCAGGCTGGTGATTATCTTTCGCCGCTGTCGCAGCATATTTATATTATTTCCAGCACGCAGGCCTGGCAGGCGGTGAATCCTGAACTGGAAAAAAGTTTGCAGGCGGCGGGTATTCGTTACCGGCTTGCCCTGCTAACGACTGGCTGCACCGATGAGGCGACAGAACGCCTGACAGCGGAAGCGCAGCAGGAAGGTGCCAGCCTGATCCTCGGCGTGGGCGGTGGCCAGGTTCTGGACGTGGCGAAAGCCGTGGGGAATGCGCTGATCGATAACGCAAACGCCGCTGGCGACACGCAGGCTGGCATAGCCATCGTCACGATGCCGACGCTGGCCGCCACCTGCGCGGCCTGGTCGCCCGTCACCATTATTTATGACGAGAAGGGCGGCCATTTACGCAGCCAGCCGCTGGGCGTGATGCCGGAACTGGTGCTGGTCGACAGCGAGGTTATTGCGCGCAGCGACGTGCGCTATCTGAAAGCGGGCATCGTCGATGCCCTTGCCAAATGGTATGAGTTTCAGCCTTACCAGCAGCACAATCCCGACAGTCTCGCGCTGGATATGAAAGCGCTGGTCGCCCGTCGCGCAGTAGACGTCTTCCTGGCGCATGGCGCACAGGCGCTGGTGGATAATCAGCAGCAGCGGGTTTCCCCGGCGCTGATTAAAACAATCGATGCCTGCATTGCTCTGGCCGGCATGGCTAACAGCCTGCGGGACAGTCTGCCAACGCCGGGTTTCGCTCATGCTATCCATAATCGGCTGACGCATCTGCCCGAGCTGCATGACTGGCTGCACGGCGAAAAGGTGGGTTTTAGCCTGCTGGTACAGTCGATTATGCAGCATCCTGACGGCAAGCCGGATGCAGAGCTGCTTGCCCTGCTGCGCCAGTACGATGCGCCGCTAACGCTCTCGCCCTTGACGGGGGAGAGGGGCGAGGCGATTCGCACCCTGGCGCACGAGATCAAATTTCCGCCCGCCTGCGCGGCGCGGCTGCCCTTTGAGATTTCCCCCCAGGCGCTGGAAAAAGCGCTGCTGGCGACGGAAATCGGCTAACTCTTTTGGCGTAATATCGCGCCGCAAATAATCCAGGACACTTTATGCCTTCATCAACTTCTGTACGCCAGCTGCGGCTGGGGCTGTTTGTTCAGCCACTGGGACACCATGTCAGCGGCTGGCGTCTTACCGAACGGCTCGGTTCACCGACCGACATTGACTGGCTGATTCAGATTGCCAAAAAGGCCGAAGCGGGCCTGTTCGATATGTTCTTTGTCGGCGATGCGCTGGCCACCAACGTTCACCGCTTGCCCTCGACGATGGCCCGGCTGGAACCGCTGACCCTGCTGTCCGCGCTGGCGGTTTCTACCCGAAACATCGGTCTGGCCGCGACGGCATCTACTACCTTCAGCGATCCGTTCACGCTGGCACGCAGCTTCTCTTCTCTCGATCACATCAGCCGTGGGCGTGCGGCCTGGAACGTGGTGACATCATATTCCACTGACGTGGCGCGTAATTTCAGCCGTGAAGATATGCCGGGCCATGCCGATCTTTACGCCCGCGCCCGGGAATTTTTGGCAGTGACGTTCAGGCTGTGGGAAGGCTGGCAGGAAGGGGCTGTCGCGCCGGATGCCGCCACAGGCCGCTATTTTGTTGATGAGAAGATCCAGCCGGTTAACCACAAGGGCGACTACTACCAGGTGCAGGGACCGCTGAATATTTCGCGATCGCCGCAGGGACGACCGGTGATTATCGAAGCGGGATCGTCAAACGACGGTCAGGCGCTGGCCGCCGCCACGGCGGAAGTGGTTTTTACCGCCTCGGCCAGCCTTGAAGAGGGGCAGGCTTTTTATCGTTCGCAGAAACAGCAGGCAACCGCCGCCGGACGCGATCCTCAGCATCTGCTGATCCTGCCGGGCGTGATGCCAATTGTTGGCCGCACGCGTGAAGACGCTCAGGCCACCTGGAAAAAATTGAATACGCTGGTGGATATCGAAAACGGTTTGCGCCAGCTTTCCGCCCGCTTCGGCAGGGATCTCAGCCAGCTTCCTCTGGACGGCCCGGTGCCGGATGTGCCAGAGGGCGAAGGCAATCAGAGCCGCGTCAGGCTGCTGGTCGATATGGCGAAACGGGACAATCTGACGCTGCGCGAGCTGGCTGCGGTGGCCGCAGGCTCCCGTGGGCATCGGGTGATTGTCGGCACGGCAGAAGAGATTGCTGATGACTTCCAGCAATGGCTTGAGCAGGAAGGTGCGGATGGTTTTAACATCATGCCCGCCATCATGCCGGAACAGCTGGATCTGTTTATTGAACTGGTGGTGCCGGAGTTACAGCGCCGTGGCTTGTTCCGTAAGGAGTATGAGTACACCACGCTGCGCGGCAATCTGGGACTGCCGGATTATCAATAATTTCCATCAGGCAGAATAACGAAAGGAGTGGCAGCTATCGTGACTATTGCGATGGTCAACACCGTACGGGCATGAGGATCGACAGCCGCCTGCGAATAAAAGAGCATGCAGGCGGAGCAAACCTGCATGCCGGACGCTTAGTACAGTTGGCGATAGAGTTCGGCAATGTCGGCCAGCGTGGCTTCTCTTGGGTTGCCGCCGGTGCAGACATCATCAAACGCGGCCTGAGCGAGTGCGGCAATATCTTCCTCTTTCATCCCCACATCACGCAGGCGCTCGGGAATGCCGACGTCGGCGGAAAGCTGCTTCACGGCCTGTACTGCCGCTTCACGCACGTCAGGCAGGCTCATGCCACAAATGTGCTTCACGCCCATCGCGCGGGCGATATCACGGTATTTCTCGCCGGTAAATTCGGCGTTCCAGGCCATCACGTGCGGCAGAATGATGGCGTTGGCAACACCATGCGGCACGTTATAAAACGCGCCCAGCGGATGGGCCATCCCGTGTACGAGGCCAAGACCGACGTTAGAGAAGCCCATGCCGGCAATGTACTGGCCGAGCGCCATATCTTCCACGCCGCGAGCCTCACCCGCCACCGAAGCACGTAGCGAGCGGCTGATGATTTGGATAGCTTTCAGGTGGAGCGCATCGGTCAGTTCCCATGCGGCTTTCGTCGTCAAACCTTCAATTGCGTGCGTTAACGCATCGATCCCGGTGGCGGCTTTAAGCGACGGCGGCATGCTGGCCATCATCTCGGCATCAATAATCGCCACAATCGGAATGTCGTGCGGATCGACGCAGACGAATTTGCGGCGGTTTTCCTCATCGGTGATGACATAGTTAATGGTAACTTCGGCTGCCGTACCGGCCGTGGTAGGAATGGCAATAATCGGCACGCTGGGCTGACGCGTATTCGCCACGCCTTCCAGACTGCGTACGTCGGCAAATTCGGGGTTATTAATAATAATGCCGATGGCTTTTGCCGTGTCCTGCGGCGATCCGCCGCCGATGGCAATCAGATAATCCGCCGAAGCGGCTTTAAACGCGGCAATGCCGTTTTTTACGACAGTGATGGTGGGATTAGGCACCACTTCGTCATAAATCACATAGGGCAGATTATGCTGTTCCAGCAGCGAGGTTACTTTTTCAATCACGCCCGCTTTGATCAGCGTTTTGTCCGTGACCAGCAACGCTTTTTGCAAACCTCGCTGGGCGACTTCATTCACGATTTGCGAGACAGATCCCGCGCCAAACCAGGACGTTTCGTTCAGTATCATTCTGTGCAACATCATATTCTCCGTTAGTGTGAATTTTCACAAAAAAAGTCCATTAGCGATTGTCACTGCTGGAAAATATGAGGAGGAATGGTGCGGGTCGTATTGATTAAGATCATTTATAGACGAGTCAGACGGAAAGATTCGATCGGGAAAATATCTCAGGCCTGCCGGATAAGCCAGGTGCAGGATAATGTTAGCAATTGCCCACTCAGCGGAAGAGTGAGCGGGCAATAAGCGGCATCAATAAGCATGACAGGTGAAGTGGGTTGATGCGAACTCTGGGTAATAGCGGTGAGAAACGGCTTCATTAGCGTCGTTGTATATCTGCGCATCTGGTTGTGCAGTAACCTGCCTGAATGCTTCAGGCAGGCCTGGCTGAGAAACATTTTTTACCGCAAGTGGCTTTCTGGTTAAGCGAGGAGTTCTTGGCTCACGAGGAGTTCGCGGTTCACGAGGTGTTCGCGGTTCGCGAGGCTCTCTCGGTTCAAGATTTTCTCGTGGCACCCTTGCGGGCCTCGGTTCTCTTGGTTCTCTTGGTTCTCTTGGTTGCCGGGGTTTCCGCGGCGTTCCGGATTCTGGCGGTGAGCTCAATTTCATTATTCACTCATAATACTGGCGGCTAACTGCGCGCTGGCTGGGGTGTTGCCAATCAGCTCGGTCAGCAAATTATTTACGCCGTCGCTCATGGCGGTGAAGTGCGTTTGCGGCGAGCGGGTAACCACAATAAATACCCCGACGCTGTAGCGCGGCACCATTGCTATGTAGGTGATAAAGCCGCCGCCGCCGCCTGTCTTCTGAATAATCCCAGGACGGCCGCCTTCCGGTGCCATATAGACCCAGCCCATCCCCAGCGCCGTCGCTTTGCCCGGTACGTCCATGCCATCGACTTTCGTCAGCTGGCTGCGCTGGTAAATCATGGTCTGAATACGGTCGGCCTGCGCAGAGCGAGCGTGAATGTCCGAGGAGAGGAACTGCTGCATCCAGCGACCCATATCATCCGGCGTGGAATAGACGCCACCGCTGCCAATCGCCGCCAGTGTGTTAGTACAGGGGCTTGCCCCTTTTTGCGCCACCATCAGGCGCGAGCACTGCTCCGGCGAAGGCGTAAAGGTGGTGTCTTTCATTCCTAACGGACGGGTTATTTCACGTTGCAGCAGCGCGGGATAAGGCACGCCTGCGGCCCGTGACAGCGCATCGCCAAGCAGATCGAATGCCAGGTTGGAATAGGCCGCCTGCGTTCCCGGTGGCGCTTTCAGCTGCGCTTTCTGCAACCAGCTCCAGCGCTGGCTGGCAGTGGGCCAGACAAATACCGGACGGTTAGCTTTGCCGCCAGGCTGTTCGCGCGGTAAGCCGCTGGTGTGCGTCGCCAGATTAATCAGGCGGATGGTTTGCCCGGCATAGTTGGGAACGCGGCTGCCGGCGGGAGAGTATTTGCTCAGCGGATCGTCAAGCCGCACCACGCCCTGTTCGGACAGCTTGACCAGCATCTCGCTGGTCATCAGCTTGGTCAGCGAGGCGATACGGATTAACGAATCTTTTTGCGGCCTGACGCTGCTGCCCGGACGCACCGAACCCATGCTGGCAAAGACGCGCTGGTTGGCGTCAATCGCCACCATCGCCATGCCGGTGGCTTTGGTGTTGTAGTAGATGTTTTGCGCATAGCGATCGACAATTTGGGACGCGAGCAGCGGATCGGGAGCAACCTGTGCCGCTTGACCGCAGAGCGGCAGAACAGCGGCAAACAGAGCCAGCAAACGGTAAGCGGGTTTCAACGTACGTATATCCATCTGAATCGGCGTGTAAGGATTAACATCATAATCTGTTTCCGGCCGGGTAAAAAAGATCCCGGCCGGGTTTATTTCAGGGCGTTGGTACTATTTGCAGGCTGACCAGGCCGATGCCCAGTTTTCGTGCGGCAAAGCCATCGACAGCGCCTTCCGCCGTCTCTTCCGGCGCGGGTGGCACAATCTCAATGGTGCGGGCCTGTTGCGGATTGGTGAAGTGCAGCTTAACCGTGCTGTTGCTCGTCCCCAGCGTGACCGTCTGCGTTATATCACCAATCCTGATGCTTACCGGCCGCTGGCTGTTGGGGCCAAAAGCACGAGCGGTCAGGATCAGATCGAACGCCGCAGGCAGCGCTTGCAGATAATGTACGGTGACTACCGGCAGAAGATTGGCATCAGACCAGCGGCCACCCCACGGCTCGATAAAAGATAAGCCGGTAATTTTCTGCACCTGCTTTGGCAAGCCGGGCAGGGCAAAAAGGAGGGTGTCCGAGGTATATTTCAGGTCGTCGTCAGCGGTGCGTAACCGGGTAAGGGTACGCTGATAGCGATCGTCGCTGCCCTCGCCAACCTGCTTAAACGTTACCCGGCCGGAGAAGCTACCCGATTTAACCGGGGTAATGACTGGCGCAGAGTTAAGCGTGCCGTCAGCCACGCAAAGCTGGGTATTCAGCTCCAGTTTTTCATCCCAGACATCGCCCATTTTGAAGCAGCGATCGATCCAGACGAACTTTTCGTCCGGAGCAAAATTCGACAGCTGCTGTTTGAGCGGGGGGGCCATATAAACATCAAACTTCGGCTCGATTTTACCTGGCTTTACCGACAGCAGCAGCGGCAGTTTGAAATCTACGCCAGCAAAGCTGAAGGTGTTTTTAGCCGTATCAATTTTATAATCGGAAATCGCCTTCGGGAAATTCCACAGCTTAATGACGTCTGGCTTCCACTCTTCTATCTTTTCTTTAATATTCAGATACGTGGCTGAAAGAGAAGACGAGGAAAGGCTGCTGCGGCCCAGGCCGATAAAGTTATCACCCCCCATCGCATCCAGCACCGTTGCGCCATTATCCAGCGTACTGCGCTTCACCGGGATCGCTTTGCTGGTGGCCTCATCGCCACGGATCATAAAGAACAGATCGCTACGGTCGTGCTGATTAAGCGCCTGATAAGCGGTGTTGTTCATCGCCAAATGGTCAGAGCTGACCACGATAAGGGTATTTTTGAACCAGGGCGTGGCCTGAATACGCGTAATCAGCCGGGCGATATGCTCCTGGCTACAGGCGACGGCAGCAAAAGATTTATTGTTCTTGCCTTGCCAGAGATAGCTTTTGCGCTGGCAGCTGCGGGAAATAAACCCGTCCGGGTGATGTGTATCTACCGTTAGCGCAAACAGCGAAAAAGGCTGCTGTTTCTGCGACAGCTCAACGTATTTATTAAAGACGACATCCAGCACGGTATCGTCGTACCAGCCCCAGTCATTGCGATAGCTGGGATCTTTAACGATGCTTTTCAGTTCGTTAAAGCCATATAAATGATCAAAGCCGTGCGAAGAGAGGAACAGATCTTTCCCGGCAAAGCTCAGGTTGGCACCCTGATAAAAATAGTTCTGGTAGCCCGCCGCTTTCAGGATGTCGCCCAGGCAGATGTTTTGCGGATAGAACGTCGACAGCGAGCTGGAGGCGTTACCGTCAAAAGGCGCAAACAGCGGAATGCCACACTGGGAAGCGACCATGCCCGCAATCGTATATTCAGTGCCCGGAAGCTGCGCTGTGTTACTGAAATCCAGGGCGTTGTTTTTTATTTCACTCAGCTCCGGTGCCAGCTTTGGAAAGGCTTGTTCATTAAAATATGTGCGTTCCAGGCTTTCGGCATAGATATAAATCAGGTTGGGTTTATTACCGTGAAGCTGCGTTCCTGGCACTTTGTAATGGCTGTAAAAATCGGAATCGCCTCTGGCGACCTGGGATTTGATCAGGCTGGCAACCTGCTGATAAGCAGGCGTGGTTTTAATTGAGGCGAGCGCCAGCAGAACGGCCAGCAGGCTGTATAACTTATTGCCGCTGTGACGTTTGCGCAGGCGCAAAAGCCAGGCAAGAAGGCCGAAAAGAGCGATTAATCCCACGCCAAGCCCCGCCGCCGGCAGCAGATATTTGCTGACGCCCGCGCCGCTAAGGCTGCTGGTAATTGTATAAATGACCGCATCATTTATGCCTTCGCCGGTAAAATAATTACTTGCCAGCAGGGAAGCATTCAAAACGAGGTAGACCCCGAGCAGCAGCAAAATCGCGGTGAACCAGAGTTTGTTTTTCCCGGCTTTCCAGGTGTAAAGCGCAACGGAAGCAATAAATAAAAGCAGTGACAGTAATTCCGAACCCATTGGTGTTATTTATCCTCGCAGAACGCAATCCCGGCTGAGACCTGTAATCAACCTGATGCAGCGAATTATCGCTGGCAACGGTTTGACAGGACAGAAAAAGGGTCACAGTAACAGAGCTGATGTCGTGTCGTTTATCTTTCGTTTAATTTTGCTTTTTTTACCACGAGGGAGCGGGGAGGCGTATAAGGGTAAAAAAGCTTGTTGTTATATTGATGTTAAGTCAAATGTAAACGAAATAACGTTAACTGCGGCAGAAGGTGAAAAAACAGGCGATTGATTTATGCCAGCCGGCTTAACACAAATTAAGCGAAAAACACCGCTATTTATGTCTAAATATTACAAAATACACATTTTGTTAAATAAATATTAGGATAATTCTTATAAAAGCGCGGTGAAATCAGGCGGCATTTCGCATTTCTCACGTTACTATCTCTGCAAATATTTTTCTGACAAATCTTTACAGGGATCTACAATGTTAACAAAGATGCGCATTTTAAGTCAGGCCGTTGGTCTGGCGTTAGTGGCAGGCAGTGCCTCTTTTGCAGCACACGCTGAAGTCACCGTCCTTAAGGCAAATCCTCAGGCTGGCGATCCGCTGAGCCGTCTTAATTTCACCGTTGGCGGCAGTATCCGTCCTCAGTTCAATAACCTGACCGGCAAAGATGGCAGCAATGCTTATCGTCGCAACGGCTTTGACGGCGGTACGCGTTTCCGCTTCCTGGCCGATTATTATCTGTTTGATGACGTTAGCTGGGTAGGTTATTACGAAGTAGGCGTAGATATCCCTGAAGCATTTAACTGGGACAACCATCGTGCGGCAAAAGCGCACAATACCAGCCGCCGTATGCTGTATACCGGTTTCCAGAGCAAGACCTGGGGTAAACTGACCTTTGGTCAGCAGAACAGCGTCTATTACGATGTGGTCGGTGCTAAAACCGATATCTGGGACTACGACATGCTGGCCCAGGCGCCAGGCAACGGTATCAAGGGCGATTACGACGGCTCTTATCGTTCACGTAAAATGCTGAAGTATAAGAATACCTTTGGCAACGCCGACGTGCTGGCTTCTTATCTTTTTTCTGACAGCGAGTTCTTACCAGGCAATGGCCTGCGCTACAAGCGTCAGGGCGGCGGCTCACTGGGCGTAGATTATCATCTGTCGAAAGATCTGACCTGGGGCACGGCGTGGAACTATACCCGTGCAGATATGCGTAACCCTGGCAACAACGACAGCAAGAGCTGGGATCAGAACATTTATGGTACGTCACTCAGCTGGAAACCAGACAACTGGACCTTCAGCTTCGGCGGCGGTTATTACCAGAACTTCCTGACCAGCAAAAAAGTTGACGTGAATAAATACTTTGCCGGGGATGCCTGGGGTATTGAATATTTGGCCGGTTACACCATTCCGGTTGCTCAGTACGGGCTGAAAACCTTTATGCCTTACGTAATGGGCGACCGCCTGGAGTACGTGAACGATCGTGATTACCAGCGTATCGATAACGGCGTGGGGATTACCTTCCAGCTGGATTATGGCTTCCGCGTCGATTACGAACACGTCTTCACTTCAAGCTCCGATAACCTGGGTGATATGAACCTGGTGCGTCTGCGCTGGGACTTCTGATAAATAACGCTCCCTGGCGCAGGCCGGGGAGCGTTTTCTTATCAATAAAGAAAAAGTTTATTTCCCTTCTTGTTGCTTCTCTGTCATCTGGCGAATGGCTTTAACCTTTGCTGGCGTGACGGCGGCGGCCTGGTTGCCCCAGCTGCTGCGAATGTAGCTCATCACATCAGCCACTTGCTTATCGTCCATTGTCCACGCATAAGCGGGCATCGTTTGCGACAAACCCTGCTGCGTTAGCGGTGTATGAGCGCCTTCCAGCACCACCCGGATCGCATTAAGTGAACTTTCTCCCGCCACTGCGGTGTTACCTGCCAGCGCCGGAACAAAACGATCGACGCCTTCACCGTTGCTGCCGTGACAGGTCGCGCAATATTGCCGGTAGCTTTGCTTTCCGTTCCCTGCTGCCGTTGTCGCCGTGCGGGAAACCGCAGAAGGGAGAGCGGGCAGAGCATGCAGATAAGCGCCAATTGCCTGCAAATCTTCCTGCGTAAGATATTGCGTACTGTGGGTGACGACTTCAGCCATCGGCCCGGCGACTGCACTGTGCTGACTGCGGCCCGTTTTCAACAGGTCGACAACGGTTTTTGGCTCCAGCCCACGTAATGACGGCGCGTACCAGCCGGCCAGTTCTCCGCCGCTGAGATAAGCCGCATCCGCTGCGCTTTCTCCTTTTTCCTGCATCGCCCAGCCTCGTGGCGTGTGGCAACTGCCACAGTGTCCCGGCCCCTGAACCAGCCATGCGCCACGGTTCCATTCGGCACGTTGCTGTGGGTCTGGGCGGAAGACCGCGCTGTCATGAAATAACGCGTTCCAGACGGTCAGCGGCCAGCGCATCGACAATGGCCAGGGAATATCGCTGGCGCGGTTGGCCAGCGGCTGCGGCTGCACTTCCTGCATTAAATAATCATACAGCGCCCGCATCTGCACGGGATCCATTTTGGCATAGGCGGTGTAGGGCATCGCCGGATAAAGGTGATGACCGTCTTTCGCCACGCCTTTGCGCATCGCACGGTCGAAATCCTCGAAGCTGTAGTCGCCAATTCCCTGCTGCTTATCGGGCGTGATATTCGTCGACCAGATATCGCCGAGCGGCGTGGTAAAACGGACGCCCCCGGCCAGCGGCTTGCCTTTCGGCGCCGTATGGCAGGCGCTACAATCCCCCGCTGTTGCCAGATATTCGCCCTCAGACATTGGCACGGCCTGGGCGCTTCCGGCCATCACCAGTCCGCCAATAAGGAGATTACGCAGCCTCATGCTTTCTCCTTAGCGGCGGTCGCTGCTTGCGAAGTCAGCTCATTAACCGCTCGCCAGGCCTGATCGATTGCCGAGTTGGCATACGGGCTCCAGTCGGAATCCGAATTGGCAATAGTGATGTTGCCGACAGGGCGGCGGGCGAGGTTAATGGTCGCCTGCGCCTCGTCTTCATCATCGAACAGCCCGTTGATAAAATAAGAGTAGCCATGTGACCAGCGGTTGACGGTAATCGCTTCGATGTCGCGCTGATGGTCAAATCCGGCAGCGCCTAACATGCCCTGAAGCTGCTCGCGGATCATCTGTTCATGCACGGCAAAAGAGGTGCCTAATAGCTGCGCACGACCTTTGCGAGCCTGTTCACGCGAGCTAAGCCCGCTGCCCGGTACGCAAGGGACATGAACCATATGTAACCCAATGGGTTGTTCAGGATCGCGTGGATGGCGATAGCTGCCCAAATCTACCGGATAATCGAGCTTAACGCGGCAGTAAGGCGCGGTCGGACAGTAAACTTCCTGCACGCCCAGCGCTTTAAAGGCTTTCCAGTTTTTGATCAGGACTTTGCTGTATACCAGCGGCGCCTTAACGTTCTGTTTTAAGGCTTCCTGCTGTTCCGGAGGAATTTCCGGCACAAGGTAAGGGATCATCATGTTATAGCCAGCCATCACCACCTGACCGGCATGAACTTTTGTTAGTTTGTCGCCGGTGGCGTAGGTGACTTCAACGCCGTCAGCGACGTTGGCAACATGCATGCCGGTGCTGTTCAGACGCAGCTTCACCGGCCACGAAGGCTTGTCCAGCTGGCTGTAATCAAATTTGGCCGTCACGATCGCCTGCATGCTCTGTTCGGCCGGACTGACTGCCGGAATGAGTTTCCGCACCATCAGACGCGCCAGCGTGGCGTTGCCGTCCGGGAAATGGAAGACGTAGGGATCGTCAAGGTCAGCCTGTGATTCGGCATCCATAGGCGGCAGATTCATGCCGTTGAGCCCTGGCAAATCGCAAATACGGGCGTCACTGCATGAGGTGGCATCAATGCCGACCGCCTGAAAATCGCTGGTGGTTTGCTGGAAATAGCGGATCGCCAGCGGGCTGAGGCCGACTTTTTCCCGCAGGAATTCGCTATAGCTGTGGCTGTCCAGCCAGGCCATTTTCTCTTCGGTACTTAAACCGGGCAGATAATCTTTCGGCTGGGTATGCAATAAAATCAGCGCATCCCGATCGGCCTGTGGCAGAGGAAAATCGCCGATAAACGCTTCATATGAGCGACCGTTTAAGCGATCGCGAGGAATATCATCAGCAACCATCCTGCCAGGATCGCCACTGACGATTTTATCCACGCCAAAGTTTTCGCGGTCAAAATAGACGCCACGGCTGAAATTGAGATCGGGGTAAAATGTCTTATCAAAGCCTTTTTCCAGCGTATCAATATTGACGCCTAACTGTGAAATCAGCTGCATCACCACCGGGCTGAAATTGGAGCGCGGAGATTGTAAAGACTCACTGCCGCCATAGCCCAGAATCATGCCTTTGGCGGATGAAAGCTCGTTACGCTTTGCATGTCCGCCAAAATCATCATGGTTATCGATCAGCAAGATTTTCTGGTCTGTCCCTTTCAGCTGCTGCCAGAAACAGGCCGCCGCCAGGCCGCTGATGCCAGCGCCTACCACTACCAGATCGTAGGTTTCGCTAACCGGCAGTCGTGTATCGGGAATGTTTTCGCCCGCACGTGCCAGGCGATGGGCATTTTCAAAGGAACCCGGATGGTTTCCACGCAGGCCTGTTAAGGCAGGAGGGTAAGTCAGCGTCTGCTGAGCCGCCAGGGGTGAAGCGCGCAGGATGTGGCTCGGGGTAAGTCCTGCGGCAATCGTTATCGCTACGCCATTGAGAAAATCGCGTCGTGTGATGCTCATTATCATTTCCTTGTGGGGCTTCTTCGTCATCACGAAAAGCGCGGTGCAAAAGCGGCGCTATTGTGCTTACCCACGCAGGAAGATCAAGGAAAAGGTAAATTCATTACGCGCGAAGCCGGAAGCGCGGCATTATGCATAGCGCTTCCGGCTGTCCGGCAGGAGAGGAGAGCGGCGTGGGGGCTGAGTTATAACTCACCGGTAACGTACTGCGCTACACCGTGGCCGAAACTCCAGTCGCCTTTGCTGTTGGTAATAAAAGTGATCATCACGTCGCTGCCTTCAATGCCGCAGCTCTCTTTTAACTCGCGGCAGAGTTCTGCCATAAAAAATTGCTTCTGCTCGTCGCTGCGCGGGCTGGTAAAAACACGCACCATGACCAGATTATCCGTACGGGTTAATCCCAGACCCGTGTCTTCGAACACCATCTGATAACTCTTGTTTTCGTGAACAATCTGGTAACGGTCGCGTTGCGGCACTTTAAATGCGCTAAGAACAGCGCGATGCGCGGCATCCAGTAGCGTTTTTAGTTCAGATTCGGAGCGGCCCTGAATCACATCAAATTGCAGTAGTGGCATAATTTATTCCCCTTAAAATAATAGGTTATGGGCAGAAGGTCGTTCTGCTTTTCATTTTTCCTGCTTTACTTTACGGCGAATGTTGTGCGGGAAAAAGCGGTATACTTGAATTGATTATTTACTATTTTGAACAATCGATGGAAAGATTATGAAAACTGACGCGCTGTGGATGCATCTGCACTGGCTAACCGTCCTGGCAGAGCAGGGGAGCTTTACCCGAGCGGCCGAGCGGCTGGAAGTCAGCAAAGCCGCCATGAGCCAAAAGATTAAAGAACTGGAGCAACAGGCGGGCGTGCCGCTGGTCACGCGCACCACGCGCAGCGTCAGATTGACCGGCGCAGGGGAAAAGCTGGTAGCAGAACTCCGCACGCCGTTTGCACAAATCGAGCAGAGCTTTTTTAGCGTGCGTGATTCCGCCGGGCCTTTGCGCGGGCTGGTTCGGGTGACGGCGCCGGTCGCTTTTGCCCGCCAACATTTGGTGCCGCATATCACCGCTTTTCTGCGCGAGCATCCGCAGGTGCGCGTTCAGCTGGAGGTTTCCGATCGGCTGATCGCGCTGGCCAGCGAAGGATTCGATCTGGCCATTCGGCATAGCGAAACGCTGCCGGAAACGCACGTCGCTTTGCCACTGTGTACGACGCGTGCGTTAGTGGTCGCTTCTCCTGCCTATCTCTCTGAGCAGGGTGAACCTCAAACGCCACAGGCTTTGAGCGAGCATCGGTGCCTCTACTATCCACGCGGAACGGAAGCGCCGCGCTGGGCCTTTGTATCCGCTTTGAACCCGCGGGAAAGGGTAGAGGTCAACGTAAGCGGCCCTTTTGCCACCAATAACAGTGAATCGATCAGGGATGCTGCGCTGGACGGATTGGGGATTGCGCTCTTGCCTGATTTTAGTGCTCATGCAGCACTGCGCGACGGACGGCTGGTCGAGCTTTTACCGCAATGGCAGGCAACAGGCGCGTTTGCACAGACGCTGTATATCGTGAGGCCATGGTCTGCACAGGTACCCCGTGCGGTCAGCGGTTTTATTCAGTGGCTGCGCGATGCGTTTCGGGAACGCTGAAGCACACGCTTTCCTGTTCCAGCGCCGACCTCATGAACTACCTTTATATGAAACAGGTATTTAAAGGAGAGAGCTACGATGTCGGAAACCCAATATGGCCTGATTGCCGTCGATAAGCAGGGCAGTAACGTCCTGTTTCTGAATCCCGAAACTTTTGCCGTTGAGCGCGAGCTGAATGCTTTTCCCCCTCGCCCACACGAATTGTTGATTCTGCCCAAACAGCATAAAGCCTATGTGCCGATTTTCGGTGATGGCATCCATGGTGATAATCCTCATCCGGGCCACAAAATTGCGGTAATCGATCTGCTTAAGCGTCAAACCCTCGGTTTTATTGATATCAGTCCGCTGGAGTCCCCTCATACCGGCAGGCTGGGCCGCGATGGTTACGTTTATCAGTGCTGTGAAAACAGCGCGACGATCCTGGTGATCGATCCTGATACCGATCGGATCCTCCGCAAAATTGCCGTGCCGTCGCATAATACGCACCGTCTGACGCTGTTGCCGTCAGGGGATAAACTATTCACAGATAACGAAGAAGATGCATCTGTAACCGTTGTGGACTTGACCCAGGGCGACGGCAAGGTAGTGGATAATATCGTTATGCCTGCTGCCATAAGCGGTATCGCGGCTTCACCTAAACATCCCTGGCTTGTCGCCACCGATGGCAGCCAGCCGTTGCTCCACGTTATCGATGCGGCCAGCCATCAGCGGGTTAAATCGTTGTCGCTTGCTGGCCATCAGCAACCGTCGCAAATTGTCCGTTTCAGTGAGGATGGCTCACTGCTGGTGGTGATTGGTGACGACGAGCCGGTCATCAGCCTTTTTGACGGCGAGTTGAATCCGCTTGGGCAGGTTGCCGTGGGTAATAAGCCGATGGATGGCTGCTTCAGTCCTGATAACCGTACGCTGCTGATTGCCAATGAAGAGGATGGCACGCTTAGCGTGATTGATATCGCCACGCTGACCGTTATTGCCACGCCGACGGTGGGGCGCGGTTGCGAAGTGCTGAGCTATTTTGAAATGGCGTAAAGTTGAGAAAAAAGTAAATGAGTGAAATAACGGACCATACGATCACGGACATTCTTACACCCGCGCTGCGGGTGGTGTTTTGCGGCATCAATCCAGGAAAGTCGTCAGCGCATACCGGCTTCCATTTTGCCCATCCGGGCAACCGCTTCTGGAAAACTATCTGGCAGGCGGGCTTTACCTTCCGCCAGCTGAAGCCGGAAGAAGAACAGCAGCTGCTGGATACGGGTTGTGGCATTACGATGCTGGTGGAAAGGCCCACAAAAGAGGCGACCGAACTGTCGCGCGGTGAGCTGCTCGATGGCGGCCGGCTGCTGGTGGAAAAAATAGAGCGGTATCAGCCAGCGGCTTTAGCCGTGCTGGGCAAGCAAGCCTATAAGCAGGCCTTTGGCGTCAGTAAAGTGGAGTGGGGCAGGCAGCCGCAAAATATTGGTGAGACGGAGGTTTGGGTTTTGCCGAATCCCAGCGGATTGAACCGGGCATCGCAGGAGGAACTGGTTGCCGCTTACCGCGAGCTGGAGACTGCGCTAACCCTGCGTAAACGTTAGGCGTTTCATTGAAGTTGCAAAAAAATCAGGGCCAACGCGGACTTTAGAAAATCTGTCAGACGATCGCTCAATTCGTGCGTTACACTGCCGCCGGGTGCTCAGGAACTTTTTGTCCTGAGTGACCGGGACAAGAAGAGAAAAGCCCCACTTGACGTTAATCAAAGTGAGGCTGCTCTTCCATCCCAACAATGGAAAGGTAGCCTTTTACCTGCTGAAAAGCAATGGAAAGGAGGCCAGTGATGGCACAAAAATTGTTCGTTCTCAGTTTAATAGTGGTCTGTCTAACGCTAATAAGCGTTATCTGGATTACGCGTGGTTCGCTTTGCGAATTGCATGTTAAACAGGGAGGTACGGAGATTGTAGCCAGCTTAGCCTGCGAATCTGTAAGGTAAGGCAACATGCTGACGGGCAGGCTGCCCGTCAGCACATTGTCCGGATGTGATTCTTTGAGCACCCTTCTGACATAAAAAAAGCCCCTGCAAGCAGGGGCTTTTTGTTGCACAGGGCTAGACGGATTAATCGTCCAGGAAGCTGCGCAGAACTTCAGAGCGGCTTGGATGACGCAGTTTACGCAGCGCCTTCGCTTCAATCTGACGGATACGCTCACGGGTAACGTCAAACTGCTTACCGACTTCTTCCAGCGTGTGGTCGGTATTCATATCAATACCAAAACGCATACGCAGTACCTTCGCTTCACGAGCGGTCAGGCCAGCCAGCACGTCATGAGTTGCTGAACGCAGGCTCTCGGAGGTGGCAGAATCCAGCGGCAGCTCCAGCGTGGTATCTTCGATAAAATCGCCCAGATGTGAATCTTCATCATCACCAATCGGCGTCTCCATGGAGATCGGCTCTTTGGCAATTTTCAGCACTTTACGGATTTTATCTTCCGGCATCAGCATACGCTCGGCCAGCTCTTCCGGCGTTGGCTCACGCCCCATTTCCTGTAGCATCTGACGAGAAATACGGTTGAGCTTGTTAATCGTCTCAATCATATGCACCGGAATACGAATGGTGCGCGCCTGGTCAGCGATGGAGCGGGTAATAGCCTGACGGATCCACCAGGTAGCATAAGTAGAGAACTTATAACCACGACGGTATTCAAACTTATCCACCGCTTTCATCAGACCGATGTTACCTTCCTGGATCAGATCAAGGAACTGCAGGCCACGGTTGGTGTACTTCTTGGCGATAGAGATAACCAGACGCAGGTTAGCCTCAACCATCTCTTTCTTCGCACGACGCGCTTTCGCTTCGCCGATAGACATGCGACGGTTAATGTCTTTTACCTGCTCAATGGTCAGGCCGGTTTCTTCTTCAATCTGCGAAAGCTTGGTCAGGCCGCGCTGAACGTCTTCGGTTACGTCTTTCAGCTTTTCTGACCACGGCTTGTTCATTGCCAGCGCTGCCTGGAACCAGGTTTCGCTGGTTTCATTACCGGTGAACAGCGTAATGAAGTTCTTTTTCGGCATCTTACAGATTTCAACACACAGCTTCATGATGATACGTTCCTGAGTACGAACGCGATCCATCATGGTACGCATGTTGTTCACCAGGTAGTCGAACTGCTTCGGCACCAGGCGGAACTGTTTGAAGACGTCTGACAGATTCTGGATTTCAGCAATCGCATCTGCGTGGCTGCGGCCTTTGGCCTTAATGACCGTACGCGCTTTCTCGTACTGCGTACGCAGGTCGCCGAACTTCTCGCGTGCCAGTTCAGGATCGATGCTGTTGTCATCGTCAGCGCTGTCGTCGTCGGACTCTTCATCTTCGTCTTCGTCGTCGTCACGCTCTTCTTCAGAAAGTTCAGACCCTACGTGTGTTGCCGTAGGTGCCATTTCTTCTTCTGCGTTTGGATCGACAAAACCGGTGATCATATCAGACAGGCGAGCCTCGCCCGCTTCAACGCGATCGTACTGCTCCAGCAAATAGGTGATGGCTTCAGGATATTCAGCAACGGAACACTGTACCTGGTTGATACCGTCTTCGATGCGTTTCGCGATGTCGATTTCGCCTTCGCGCGTCAGCAGTTCAACGGTACCCATTTCACGCATGTACATGCGCACCGGGTCAGTTGTGCGTCCGATTTCCGATTCAACGCTGGATAGCACCTGAGCAGCCGCTTCGGCAGCATCTTCATCCGTATCGCTGCTGTTTTCATTCAGCATCAGATCGTCGGCATCAGGTGCTTCTTCCACAACCTGTATGCCCATGTCGTTGATCATCTGGATGATGTCTTCGATCTGATCGGAGTCGACGATATCTTCCGGCAGATGGTCATTGACCTCGGCATAGGTCAGATAGCCTTGCTCCTTACCACGGGTGACAAGCAGCTTCAGCTGTGACTGCGGGTTTTGCTCCATAAGACGGTATCCACACTTCTGTTAAATTAGATTGGTGTTGGTCGGCTAAGCTTAAGCAGCCAACAATAACAGTGAGGGCGTTGGATTATTGCCGCTGCCCATCGTGGCGGCTGCCAGGTTCAACCTGGCGGAAGTTCGGCACTTAAGCCGCTTGAATTGTGTTCGAAGCGCTCGATCTTGCCATTTTGAACGCTGACCGTGCTCGCCGTCCTCACGTAGTAAAGTACGCTGCGGGTGCTGTGCGCTGGCACCGTTCAAACTGACTGCGACAATCGCTTCTTAAAGCTGTTAAACCAAATCGTCGTCGCGTTTAAATTGGTTTATTACTGTTTCTTTAAAGCCTGACTCAGCGTCCAGAACTCACGCCGCTCGTCTGCGTTGAGTACATGAGTACGGTCGCGGGCTATTAATTCTTCCAGCCTGCGTTCCAGGGCGGCGTCGTACATACTGGCCAGCGAGTCCTTAAACATGGTTTCCACTTCATCTT
The DNA here is from genome assembly GCF_007981265.1 of Pantoea sp. CCBC3-3-1. NCBI lineage: Bacteria > Pseudomonadati > Pseudomonadota > Gammaproteobacteria > Enterobacterales > Erwiniaceae > Pantoea > Pantoea sp. CCBC3-3-1. Next base: position 4,285,459 of record NZ_CP034363.1, on the reverse strand, counting down.
CTACGATCATGTGGTTCCATGTAGCCAGTGTTTCAAGGCTCTGACTAAATTTTGTTCCGCGATATAACTCTAGTAGCTGTCCCGTAGTCAGGCCAGGATGCGCAACGCAGGTGCCGACTAACTCAACAAACAGCGTAAAGCCAGGCAGCTCAGAATTTCCTAATCCTTCCAGTGACGGTACCATTGTTGCCAGATCGGGATTCTGAATCAGCAGCCCAATGAGTATACGCATGGTTGTGCGTTTTAGCTGGGGCTGCTTAGGCGGTTTCGCGTTCTCACCCTGTTTTGGCAACAGTTTTTCCAGCTGGCTGTCGTCCAAAATTCCCAGCTTGTTGCCAAGCTCCTGACGCAGATAGATCCTCAGCGTTTCGCCTGGGACCTGGCTAATCAACGGCAGTGCCAGCGTACTCAGCTGCGCGCGCCCATCCGGAGAACGCAAATCAACCTGTGGCATCAGCGTGTCAAATAAGAAGGCGGAAAGCGGCATAGCCTGTTCCATCCGCGCTTCAAACGCCTCTTTTCCTTCTTTACGCACCAGCGTATCCGGGTCTTCGCCATCGGGCAGAAACATAAAGCGTAGCTGACGACCGTCATTCATGTAAGGTAATGCGGTTTCCAGCGCACGCCATGCTGCTTCCCGGCCCGCTCTGTCGCCGTCATAGCAACAGATCACATTGTCGGTTGTGCGGAAGAGAAGTTGAATGTGCTCAGGCGTAGTAGAAGTGCCCAGCGACGCCACGGCATAATCAATACCGAATTGTGCCAGCGCTACTACGTCCATGTAGCCTTCCACCACCAACAGTTTCGCGGGTTCAGGATGATGCTTTTGAGCTTCATAAAGACCGTATAACTGACGGCCCTTATGGAAAATATCGGTTTCCGGGGAGTTTAAATATTTTGGCAGCGCATCGCCCAGCACGCGCCCACCAAATCCTATTACTCGCCCGCGCTTGTCATGAATGGGAAACATTATCCGTTCACGGAAGCGATCGTAACTGCGGCCCTGGTCGTTAGTGACCAGCATTCCGGCATCGCTTAGCGACTGGCGGTCATCCTGACTGCGGCCAAAGCGTTTTAACGCATTGTCCCAGCCTGCCGGAGCAAAGCCGATGGAAAAGTGTTTAATGACTTCATCACTGAGCCCACGCTGCGCCAGATACTCACGTGCGCCTGCTGCCTGATTTTGGGAAAGCGACTGCTGGTAATACTCGCTCAGTCCGGTCATCAGCTGATACAAACTCTGCCGCTGGTGCCGTTCAAGCTGGCTGGGGCCCGTACCGCTTTCATAGGGCACTTCAAGGCCGTACAGCGTTGCCAGCTCTTCAATGCTTTCCACAAATTCCAGACGGTCGTAATTCATCAGGAAATCAATGGCGTTACCGTGTGCTCCGCAGCCGAAGCAATGGTAAAACTGCTTTTCGCCGTTCACGGTGAAAGAGGGGGTTTTCTCATTATGGAAAGGACAGCACGCGTGATAATTCTTGCCCTGCTTTTTAAGCTTTACGCGCGCATCGATCAGATCCACGATGTCCGTGCGTGCCAGCAAGTCATTGATAAAAACGCGTGGAATTCGTCCAGCCATAAGCCCCGGTTTATCAGCTCATAAACGAGAACAAGCCGCGCATTCCTTTCGGAAAGCACGGCCTTGTATACTACTACTTGTCTGTCAAGCGTGAGGGCAAGCCCTCAAAGATTAGTACAGACGAGTGCGGCGTGCGTTTTCGCGAGCCAGTTTCTTCGCGTGGCGTTTTACTGCAGACGCTTTAGCGCGCTTACGTTCGGTAGTAGGTTTTTCATAAAACTCACGACGACGAACTTCAGCCAGAACGCCTGCTTTCTCGCAAGAACGCTTGAAGCGACGCAGTGCTACGTCAAATGGCTCGTTTTCACGTACTTTAATTACCGGCATGTAACTCTCACCTCGATAAATTCGGTTTTGTTGCTGACGTCAGTGCCAGCTTGTTTCAAAATGGTGCGGAATTTTACTCCAACACAGGCTGCGTTGTAAAGCACCATAGCATAATGTCACCAACAGATGCGCCTGTGCCGCTGCCGGTTTTTTCAGGCGGATGATTATACACTAATCAACCAACTGCTGCGAAAGTATTTTCCCTTTGTACATCAAATAGTCATCGGTTCCGCACGGAAAATTGCCGCCGTAAGTCTGGCCTTCATGCTACACTGCGCGCCGCAAGAATGAGGTAAAAATGCCATGCGTGTACTCGGAATAGAAACTTCCTGCGATGAAACCGGTATCGCGATTTACGACGATGCCACCGGCTTGCTCGCTAACCAACTTTACAGCCAGGTCAAACTGCATGCCGATTACGGCGGTGTGGTACCGGAACTGGCTTCGCGCGATCACGTGCGTAAAACCGTGCCGTTAATCCAGGCCGCTTTGAAAGAAGCGGGCCTGAAGGCACAAGACATTGACGCGGTGGCTTATACTGCCGGGCCCGGTCTGGTCGGTGCGTTGCTGGTCGGCGCAACGATCGGTCGCTCGCTGGCTTTTGCCTGGGACGTCCCGGCCATCCCTGTCCACCATATGGAAGGACATCTGCTGGCACCGATGCTGGAAGAGAATCCGCCTGAGTTTCCGTTTGTCGCGCTGCTGGTTTCGGGCGGCCATACTCAGCTGATTGGCGTCACCGGCATTGGCGAATACACGCTGCTGGGCGAATCCGTTGATGATGCGGCTGGCGAGGCGTTCGATAAAACGGCGAAGCTGCTCGGCCTTGACTATCCTGGCGGTCCGCTGCTGTCAAAAATGGCGCAGCAGGGGGTGGCAAAACGCTTTGTTTTCCCTCGTCCAATGACCGATCGCCCTGGCCTGGATTTCAGTTTCTCCGGGCTGAAAACCTTCGCGGCCAATACCATCCGTGAAAACAGCGATGACGATCAGACCCGCGCTGATATCGCTCGGGCATTTGAAGATGCCGTTGTCGATACGCTGGCGATCAAATGTAAACGAGCGCTCGAGCAAACCGGCTTTAAGCGGCTGGTTATTGCGGGAGGCGTTAGTGCTAACCGGACGCTTCGTGCCAAAATGGCAGAAGTGATGCAGGCTCGCGGTGGTGAGGCGTTTTATGCGCGTCCTGAGTTTTGTACCGATAACGGCGCGATGATCGCTTATGCGGGAATGGTGCGTTTGAAGGACGGAACCCACGGCGAGCTGAGCGTTACCGTACGTCCTCGCTGGCCGCTGGCAGAGCTTTCTCCGCTGCATCACGACTAAACAGAACGCGCCATGATGTGATGGCGCGTTTTAAATGATTCATCAGGCAGAAGCCTGCCGCCACGCTGAAGCACTACTCTTCTTCGGGCTTGTTCCGCTTTTTCTTCTTCCAGATTTTTGTCTCCTGACCGCGCCACAGCCGCTGAATATTATCGTGATGGCGTAACAGCACCAGACACGACAGCATCGCCACCGGAAAAGTCAGCTGGGGCTTAAACCACCAGACATAAAACGGCGCAATCAGGGCGCTAATGATGGCGCCAAGCGAAGAATAGCCGCTCAGCAACACGGTCAACAGCCAGGTGCCGGTCATCAGTCCGGTCAAATCCCAACCAATCGGCGCAATCGCGCCAAATGCTGTCGCTACCCCTTTGCCGCCTTTAAAATGGAAAAACACCGGATAGATGTGGCCCAGACAGGCGGCAATGGCGATCAGGCCAAGATAGAAAGGAGAGAGTCCGTAATGATAAGCCAGCCAGACCGGCAGCATGCCCTTAAGGACGTCGAAAATCAGTACGGTCAGTGCGGGTATTTTGCCGCCGATGCGCAACACATTTGTCGCACCAGGGTTGCCGGATCCATTCTGACGCGGGTCGGGTAATCCGAACATTCGGCAAACCAGAATCGCGCTGGAAATGGAGCCGCACAGATACGCGAAAAAAATCATACCAAGCGCGAATACACTCATAACACCGTTCCGCCTTCCAGGGGTCGTTTTGATCTCTTCATCCGTGGATAATACGCATAAACCGCCGGAAGTGGTATCCGGCAACCACAAAAACAGAGACTGCCATCATGGATATCGTATTTATTGAACAACTCTCCGTCATCACCACGATTGGTGTTTACGACTGGGAACAGACTATTTCACAAAAGCTGGTGTTCGATGTCGAAATGGCCTGGGACAATCGCCGAGCCGCCGCCAGTGATGACGTCGCTGACTGCCTGAGCTATGCCGACGTCAGTGAAGCCATCATTAATCACGTGGCCGGCGGCAAATTTGCACTGGTTGAGCGCGTCGCGGAAGAGGTTGCCACTCTGCTAATGCAGCGATTTAACTCTCCCTGGGTTCGCATCAAACTCAGCAAGCCGGGCGCGGTTGCACAGGCGCATCAGGTAGGCGTCATCATTCAACGAGGGACTATTCCGAAATAAGAGCATTGTGATTGCCATCACAGTGAAACCAAACCACATTATGGGTCTCTAAGATTGGCCTAACCCAATGTGGGCACAATTTCGGCGGTAGCGCACGAGCTACCGCCTTTTTAATGGTTTTTATACGGATAGGGGTAGAGTAGATGGCAGATATTCATCAGCTGTGGGTGGCAGCCATACTGGGTATTGTTGAAGGGCTGACGGAATTTCTTCCCGTCTCTTCCACCGGACACATGATCATTGTCGGTCATCTGTTAGGGTTTGAAGGCGATAAAGCCGATACTTTTGAAGTGGTTATCCAACTGGGCTCCATTCTGGCTGTCGTCGTGATGTTCTGGCGACGCCTGTTTGGCCTGATCGGTATCCATTTCGGTAAAGTACCGCACGAAGGCACCGGCAAAGGCCATTTAACCCTGATCCATATTCTGTTGGGAATGATCCCGGCGGTCGTGGTTGGTCTGGTGTTTCACGACAAAATCAAAACGTTATTTAATCCAGTCAACGTGATGTATGCCCTGGTCGTCGGCGGTGTGCTGCTGCTGGCTGCGGAGTTCCTGAAGCCAAAACAGCCGAAAGCGGTTGGCATTGATGATATGACCTATCGTCAGGCCTTTATCATCGGCTGCTTCCAGTGCCTGGCGCTGTGGCCGGGCTTCTCCCGTTCAGGAGCGACCATCTCTGGCGGGATGCTGATGGGCGTCAGTCGCTATGCGGCAGCGGAGTTCTCCTTCGTCCTGGCGGTGCCAATGATGATGGGAGCAACGGTGCTGGATCTGTATAAAAGCATCGCCTTCCTGTCGATGGCTGACTTCCCGATGTTCGCCACCGGCTTTATTACCGCCTTTATCGTGGCGCTGATTGCCATCAAGGTGTTCCTGAAGCTGATTCAGCGCATCTCCTTTGTGCCGTTTGCCATCTACCGCTTCATTGTGGCGGCTGCGGTTTACATGATCTTTGTCTAGTTAATGCAGAACGAGCCGGATGGATGAGTCCGGCTCGTTGCTTAAGCCTTTGCTACCTGCCAGTCACCTAACGCCTTGATACGCCTTCTCGATAATTCTTCTCTGACTTCAGCGCCTTTAAAACCTGCGGCAACAACCTCTTTGGTCGAGACGTTCAGAACGATTTCAAACGCTTTACGCAGATAATCGCCTTGCGGATACGCATTGTTTTCGAAACCGGTACGCCCACGCGCGTCTGCTTCGCTGGTCAGGGCCAGTTGCTCAACGCGCTGGGGTTTACGCCAGGCATCAATGCGGTCAAACAGCGCCACCAGCGTTTCCGGACTCTGGCGGTCAACGGTATGCACCAGATCATGAAATTCCGTCACCAGCAGTGCCAAATCACGCAATGCATTCGGCACCCGCAATCGCTGACAAAGATGCTCAACCAGCGGGACGCCAGCAGGGCCATGACCATGATGGCTCGGCCATTTTTCCGGCGGCGTCAGCGCCTTGCCAACATCGTGGAAAAGGGTAGCGAAGCGCACGGCAATATCTTCAGTGAGCTGGGCGGCAATCGCGAGCGTCATCAGCGTATGGATGCCCGTGTCGATTTCGGGATGCCATTTCGCCGGGGCGGGGATGCCGTACAGGTTGTCCAGCTCCGGGAAAAGCACGGCTAATGCACCACAATCCCGTAAGACCTGAAAATAGACCTGGGGATTGCGGGTCTCCAGCGCCTTTTCGGTCTCTTTCCAGACGCGTTCAGGCGTCAGCGCATTCAGCTCGCCGCTTTCGACCATCCAGCGCATCAGTGCCTGAGTATCAGTAGCAACAACAAAATTGAGATGGGCGAATCGCGCCGCGAAACGGGCGACACGCAGCACCCGCAGGGGATCTTCCTTAAAAGCCTCGGAGACATGGCGCAGTTGGCGTTGCTGGATATCATCGCGACCGCCATAGGGATCGTAATAATTGCCATCATCATCCTGCGCTATGGCATTGATGGTCAGATCGCGGCGCTGCAAGTCCTGCTCAAGGGTGACGTCCGGCGCGGAGTAGCAGACAAAGCCGGTGTAGCCGCTGCCGCTTTTGCGTTCGGTACGAGCCAGCGCATATTCCTGATGGGTCTTGGGATGAAGAAAAACGGGGAAATCGCGGCCAACCTGTTCATAGCCCAGCGTCAGCATCTCTTCGGGGGAAGCGCCAACCACGACCCAATCTTTGTCTTTGACCGGTAAATTCAGCAGGGCATCGCGTACCGCGCCACCGACAAGGTAAGTCTTCACTACACACTCCTGGATTAAACGTTTCAGGCATCATACGTAAAGTGTAGAAGCTGTCATAGCGTTGCGAAGAGGGCGGCCTTTGTGCAGACATGCGAAAAAGGGCATCGGAAGATGCCCTGAATACAACCAGACGGGAAAATCAGTTCATCCAGCGATCTTTTTTCTTGCGGCTCGGGATCATATGCGGCAGCAGCAGCCCAAGCAGCAGGCCCACACCCGCTACACCGCCGCCGTACATAAACCATTGCATAATAATGGTGCGCTGTTTGTCATCCAGCTGAACATTGGCGGCATTCACCTTCTTCTGCGCCACCACCAGCTCATTTTTCAGCTTTTGATTCTGAGCTTTCAGGCTGTTAATTGCATCATCACTGCCGGCGACTTTTTTCTGCATCTCGGCAGTGCGCTGGTTCCAGCTGCCGTCAATGTTCGCCAGTTTATCGGTCAGATCTTTCACCTGCTGCTCCAGCTGCGGAACGCGCGTACGCAGGCTCGGTTGCTGGCTAAGCTGCGTCAGGGGGATCCAGGCGGTACGACCGCTGGCATCGCGGATCTGGCCGTAATGGGTTTCGTCATTGGTTTGCAGTAAAGCGACCTGTTCGCCCGCATTCAGGGTAGCAACCAGACGGTAGCTGTCGCTCGGCCCGCTGCGAACCCAGGTGGAAAGCTCATCAGAAATATAGCGTTTTTCTTCGGCATGTACGGATGCTGCTACGCTAAAAGTGAGTAAAGTGAGGCCAATAAAATGCGTTTTTTTCATTCGATATCTTTTTTACGTGAGTGCAGGAAAAAAGTAATGGCACAGTCTGGAGCTGGCTCGCATAAAGCTGAATGAGAACTATCCTGGTCTCAAATCGCTACGAGGCGGCGCGCATCGCTTTAAGAAAGCCAGGACAGCCTGGGGGATTGTGCATTACTCTTCTCGTCATAACTGTCTGATCCCGGCCATGCGACCTGCCGTAAGCGAAAAAAAGCCGGGACCTGTAAGGGATAATCAGACCTGAATGTCACTATCGTACCGGTAACTAACTGATTAAGAAAATATGACCATCGAAATTGAATTAAAGTTCATCGCCTCACCTGAAGCAGCCGAAAAACTTTCCTCACGGATGGCGGCCTGGCCGAACCAGCATGCCGCGCCGCAAAAGCTGACCAATATTTACTTTGAGACAGAAAACCGTCAGCTTCGCCGCTGGGATATGGGCCTGCGCATCCGCGGTTATGGCGACAGTTATGAAATGACGCTTAAAACCGCCGGGCAGAGCGTGGGCGGATTGCATCAGCGCCCGGAATATAATGTGCCGCTGCAAAAGCCCGAACTGGATATTGCACAGCTGCCGACAGAAATCTGGCCTGAAAACTGTGATTTAGCGGCGCTACAACAGCAGCTGCACCCACTTTTCAGCACCCACTTCATTCGTGAAAAGTGGGTGGTCACTTACCTGAACAGCGAGATAGAAGTTGCATTTGACCAGGGAGAAGTGCGTGCCGGTGAGCAGGCTGAGCCGCTGAACGAAATCGAGCTTGAACTCAAATCGGGCGAGCGTGATGACCTGCTTGCCTTTGCTGCGGAACTGGTCGAAATGGGCGGTTTGCGCCTGGGCAGTTTAAGCAAGGCGGCGCGCGGCTATGCGCTGGCACAGGGCAATCCACAGCGTGAACTGCATCCGCTGCCGGTCTTAAAACTAAAACCGAAAGCGACCGTGGAAGAAGGTATGCGCAGCGCTTTCACGCTGGCCTTAAGCCAGTGGCAGTATCATGAAGAGCTGTGGCTGCGCGGTAATCATGCTGCTTTGCACGAAATACGCCAGGCGCTGGAAACGCTGCGTCAGGCCTTTACGCTGTTTGGAGCGCTGGTGCCACGAAAGGCCAGCAGCGATCTGCGACAGAAGCTGGTAGCGCTGGACGAGGCGTTAACGGCAGAAGCTTTACAGGCGGAAACGTTGTGCTTCAGTCCGCTTTGGTTACAGACCCAGTTAGCACTTACTCATTGGATTGCGTCCGAGCGCTGGCGCGAGTTTATAGATGCGAAAGCCGATGCCAAACTGCAAGGCTCGTTTAAACGCTTCAGCGATATCATGCTTGGTCGCGTCTCTGCCGATTTGAAAGAAACCTTTGGGCAGATCCGCCAGCAAAATGAATATCAGGACAAGCTGGGGCGTCTGACTCGTCAGCTGCTGGCAGCGCGTTTGTTAGCGGGCGCTTACGATGAAGCAGCCGTAGCAGCCTGGCTTCATGAATGGGAGCAGCTGGCTCACGCCATCGAAAACAAACAGGATGCCTGGCTGGAAACCTGGAGCCGTCAGGCACTGAAGCAGCCTGTTTTCTGGAAAAACGGTCGCGTCTGATCGCCGCCGCCGTCGTTGCTGTCTGACATCACCTTACAGGGAGTCATTATGTTGCCTTCATCCTCGCTGCCATTGCCACCGCTGCTGGCGGAGCAGGCAAACCAGCTAAGCGCCGAATGGGGTGAGTTAAGCACCTCTGAGCAAACGGTGCTGGTATTCAGTGATTTTGTTCGTGAGAGCCTCGCACGCCATTCTGAATGGTGGCAGGCGCTGCGCGACAAGGCGCCGGAGCCTGATGAATGGCAACACTATGCTGACTGGCTACGGGAAAAACTCGCGCCGGTAGAGGATGAAGCAGCGTTGATGCGCGAGCTGCGCCTGTTCAGGCGGCATATGCTAACGCGTATCGCCTGGATGCAGACTCGCGGCGGTGATACGGCGGCTTCGTTACAGCAGCTGAGCGTGCTGGCTGAAACGTTGATCGTTGCGGCCCGTGACTGGCTATGGCAAGCCTGCTGCAAGGAATTCGGCACGCCAGTTAATGCTGAGGGGGAGCCGCAGCCGTTGCTGATCCTCGGCATGGGTAAGCTGGGCGGGGGCGAACTGAATTTTTCTTCTGATATTGACCTCATTTTTACCTGGCCGGAAAACGGCACGACGCGCGGCGGTCGTCGCGAGCTGGATAATGCGCAATTCTTTACCCGACTCGGACAGCGGCTGATCAAGGTGCTGGATCAACCTACCGTCGACGGCTTTGTTTATCGCGTTGACATGAGGCTACGTCCGTTCGGCGACAGCGGCCCGCTGGTGCTGAGTTTCGCTGCGCTGGAAGATTATTATCAGGAGCAGGGGCGCGACTGGGAACGCTATGCGATGGTAAAAGCACGTCTGATGGGCGGTGCGGACGATCGCTGGAGCCAGGAGCTTCAGCAAATGCTGCGGCCATTTATCTATCGTCGCTATATTGATTTCAGCGTCATCCAGTCGCTGCGCAACATGAAAAGCATGATTGCACGAGAAGTCAGGCGACGTGGACTGACCGACAATATTAAGCTGGGTGCGGGTGGAATTCGTGAAACCGAGTTTATCGTGCAGGTTTTTCAGCTCATTCGTGGTGGCCGTGAGCGAGCGCTTCAGCTGCGATCCTTACTGCCTACGCTGGAAGCTATCGGCGAGCTCAATTTGTTGCCTGCTGAACAGGTAAGCCAGCTGGGCGAAGCCTATCTCTTTCTGCGTCGCCTGGAAAATCTGCTGCAAAGTATTGCCGACGAACAGACGCAGACGCTGCCAGAAGATGAGCTTAACCGCGCGCGGTTGGCCTGGGCAATGGGCATGAACTCATGGGCACAACTCCATACGCGGCTTGAGCTGCATATGGCTGCCGTGCGGGCGATTTTCGATGAATTGATCGGCGATGACACGCCGGAAGTGGGCGAAAATAAAGAAGCTGATGAATATGGCGTACTCTGGCAGGACCGCCTGGAAGAAGATGACCTGGCACCGCTGGTTCCACATCTGGACGCCCCGGCGCGGCAGCGTCTTTTGCAGGCGATTGCTGAGTTTCGTCAGGACGTAGACAAACGGACCATTGGGCCACGCGGTCGCCACGCGCTGGATCAGCTAATGCCGCGTCTGCTTTGTGAGGTGTGCCCGCGCGATGATGCTGATATGACACTCAGTCGGCTCACCCCGCTGCTGTTGGGAATCGTCACGCGAACAACCTATCTTGAGCTGTTGACGGAATATCATGGTGCATTAAAACACCTGATCCGGCTGTGCGCGGCGTCTCCAATGATCGCCAGCCAGCTGGCGCGTTATCCGCTGCTGCTGGATGAATTACTGGATCCTGCAACCCTTTACCAACCAACGGCAACGGACGCCTATCGCGATGAGCTGCGCCAGTATCTGCTGCGTATTCCTGAAGAAGATGAGGAGCAGCAGCTGGAAGCACTGCGCCAGTTTAAACAGGCTCAACATCTGCGCATTGCCGCCGCCGACATTGCGGGTACGCTACCGGTCATGAAGGTTAGCGATCACCTGACCTGGCTGGCCGAGGCGATGATCGAACAGGTGGTGCAGCAGGCCTGGCAAATGATGGTGCAGCGTTACGGGCGTCCCTCGCACCTCAGCGATCCGCAGCAGCGGGGTTTTGCGGTTATCGGTTATGGCAAACTGGGCGGTTGGGAGCTGGGCTACAGTTCGGATCTGGATTTAGTTTTCCTGCATGACTGCCCGGCTGAAGCAATAACGGACGGCGAGCGGAGCATTGATGGCAGACAGTTTTATCTGCGCCTCGCTCAGCGAGTTATGCATTTGTTCAGTACCCGAACCTCATCAGGCATCCTCTACGAAGTCGATGCACGGCTAAGGCCGTCAGGCGCGGCAGGCATGTTGGTCAGCACGTTCGATGCCTTTGATGATTATCAGCGTAATGAAGCCTGGACATGGGAACATCAGGCGCTGGTTCGCGCACGTATCGTGTTTGGCGACGCTGCGTTAAGCCAACGATTTAATGACATTCGCCGGGGAATCTTGTGTCTCCCGCGCGAGGCGGAAAAACTCAAAACCGAGGTGCGTGAAATGCGTGAAAAAATGCGTTCGCATCTGGGAAACAAACACAAAGGACGCTGGGATATTAAGGCCGATCGCGGCGGTATTACCGACATTGAATTCATTACGCAATATCTGGTGCTGGGATACGCCGCAGAAGAGCCTGAACTGACGCGCTGGTCTGACAATGTGCGGATCCTGGCACTGATGGCCAGCAACGGGCGCATGGAGGCAGCCGAAGCCAGCGCCTTGACGCAAGCCTATGTTACTCTGCGGGACGAGCTCCATCATCTGGCATTGCAGGCATTGCCGGGTCAGGTCGCGCCAGAGGCATTCAGTACGGAACAAGCGGTGGTAAACGCCAGCTGGCAGCGTTGGTTCGGCGACTAAACGCACGTTTGTGAAGGGTAAATGTGCGTGACAAGCTGCATGTGCTATCATCGCGCGCATTATTTTTTGATGCAGCCTGGAGTGTCTGGAATGAAAATTACGCTGCCCGATTTTAACCGTGCGGGTGTTCTGGTTGTTGGCGACGTGATGCTGGATCGCTACTGGTACGGCCCAACCAGCCGTATTTCTCCTGAAGCGCCGGTGCCGGTGGTAAAGGTAGACAACGTGGAAGAACGTCCTGGCGGGGCGGCTAACGTGGCGATGAATATTGCCTCATTAGGTGCCCACTCGCGCCTGGTTGGACTGACCGGCGTGGATGATGCCGCGCGGGCACTAAACGAAACGTTGACGGATGTTAACGTGCAGTGTGACTTTGTCTCGGTAGCAACACATCCCACCATTACCAAGCTGCGCGTGCTGTCGCGTAACCAGCAACTGATCCGCCTGGATTTTGAAGAAGGCTTTGAAGGGGTGGATGTTGAACCTCTACATGCACGCATCCGTCAGGCTCTGCCTGCCAGCGGTGCGCTGGTGCTTTCTGACTATGCCAAAGGCGCGCTCGCCAGCGTAAAAAGTATTATTGCCATTGCCAGAGAAGCCAAAGTGCCGGTACTGGTCGATCCTAAAGGCACTGATTTTGAGCGCTATCGCGGGGCGACCATTCTGACGCCAAATCTCTCCGAGTTCGAAGCCGTTGTCGGCAAGTGTAAAGACGAAGCGGAGATCGTGGAACGTGGCATGGCACTGATGCAGCAGTTCGAGCTGTCCGCTTTGCTGGTGACGCGTTCAGAAAACGGCATGACCCTGCTGCAACCGGGCAAAGCGCCGTTCCATCTGCCGACTCAGGCGCAGGAAGTTTATGACGTTACCGGTGCTGGCGATACGGTGATTGGCGTACTGGCGGCGGCATTAGCAGCAGGAAACACGCTGGAAGAGAGCTGTTTCCTGGCCAATGCCGCAGCTGGCGTTGTCGTTGGCAAGCTGGGCACCTCAACCGTTTCTACCGTCGAACTGGAAAACGCCATTCGTGCTCGTCCGGAAGCGGGTTTTGGCGTGATGACAGAAGCTCAGCTGAAAGAGGCCGTCGTGCTGGCGCGCCGTCGCGGTGAAAAGGTGGTGATGACCAATGGCTGCTTCGATATCCTGCACGCCGGTCACGTTTCCTATCTGGCAAACGCACGCAAACTCGGTGACAGACTGATTGTCGCGGTTAACAGCGATGCTTCCACCAAACGCCTTAAGGGCGAGAGCCGTCCCATCAATCCGCTGGAAAACCGCATGATTGTGCTGGGTGCGTTGGAAGCCGTCGACTGGGTTGTGGCGTTTGAAGAAGATACGCCGCAGCGCGTGATTGCCGATATCCTGCCCGATCTGCTGGTGAAAGGCGGAGATTACAAGCCGGAAGAGATTGCCGGTAGCCAGGAAGTCTGGGCAAATGGCGGGGAAGTGCGGGTACTTAATTTTGAGGACGGCATTTCAACCAGTAATATCATCAAGGCCATTCAGTCGAAAAACTGACGGGCAGGATGAATGTTCAGGGGACGATGCAGATCGCCCCCTGATTTATTACGGCATATCTTCTGTTTTAATCACTTCTGCTGGCGCAGGTGCCTGGGCCGGTGCTGACGCCTGGTTTACATTACGGCTCTCCAGCTCGGCAATACGCTGTTCCAGTGCGGCCAGCTTCTCACGGGTACGCAACAGTACCTGAGTCTGTACGTCAAACTCTTCACGGTTTACCAGATCCAGACGAGTCAGCTGTGACTGCAAAGTCTGGCGGATTTTTTTCTCAACGTCGTCGCCAAATTCGCGGATCCCTTTTGGCATAGAGTCATGAACCTGACGGGCAAGTTGTTCAATTTTTTTTGGGTCAATCATGGCGGCTTCCTGGTAGCGGCAAAGTTTCTTTAAGTGTAATGCCATAACCTGAAAGGATAAACCCGAAATCGGTAAAGCCGCAAAATGGGTAACTATTTGCACGTTTTGTTCGTTGCTCTGCCATTTTTTCGGCGCTATAGTAATCAGGCTTATTCTCAGGGCGGGGCGAAATTCCCCACCGGCGGTAAATCAGCTACGGCTGAAAGCCCGCGAGCGCTTCAGACCTGCCGGTTTGAAGGTCAGCAGATCCGGTGTGATTCCGGGGCCGACGGTTAGAGTCCGGATGGGAGAGGGTAACGTTTCCTGACGGGCTTTTGCCTGCCTCGCCGTTATTTACTGCACTCCTAAGCACGCCCTGATTCTGGTAACCCATACAAAATAAAGGTTTATTTACCATGAATCAGACGCTTCTTTCTGAATTTGGCACGCCGGAACAGCGTGTAGAACGGGCCATTGCCGCTTTGCGTGCAGGCCGTGGTGTGATGGTGTTAGATAACGAAGATCGCGAAAATGAAGGGGACATGATCTTCGCTGCAGAAACCATGACCGTTGAACAAATGGCACTGACTATTCGTCACGGCAGCGGCATTGTTTGCCTTTGCCTGACCGAAGAGCGTCTTCGTGAGCTTGAATTACCGATGATGGTGGAGAACAACACCAGCTCATACGGTACGGGCTTCACCGTCACTATCGAAGCAGCCGAAGGCGTGACAACGGGTGTTTCAGCAGCAGATCGCATCACCACTATTCGTGCAGCTGTAGCCGATGGCGCTAAGCCATCCGATTTGAACCGGCCTGGCCATGTATTCCCACTGCGTGCTCGCAATGGTGGCGTACTGACCCGCGGCGGCCATACTGAAGCCACAATTGATTTGGTTACGCTGGCCGGTTTCAAATCCGCAGGCGTGCTGTGTGAACTGACCAATGATGATGGCACCATGGCGCATGCCCCGGAAGTGGTGGTTTTTGCCAGACAGCATGATATGCCGGTAGTGACCATTGATGATTTGGTTGCGTATCGCCGCAGCAAAGAAACGCTTCAGGCTAGCTAAGATTGATGCGGCGTCGGGCTAAGCCAAACGCCGCAGCTATTATCCTCTTCCTCAAGCCCGCCAGATGAAGTACCAGGCCAGATTCGCACTCGCCGGTTTTTAACTCAGCCCGCTACTTTCCAGCAGCGTCAAGCTCAAGCCCATCACTGACATACCCGATAATACGCCATAGCTGGGATTAACGTCAGGTGCCACATCACGAGCCAGCGGCATCAGCTCATCTACCGATAGCGCGACCATGATACCGGCAACAGCAGCCATAATGGCACCCATGAGCACCGGAGAAATCAGCGGCCCCAGCAGCCAAAAAGCCAGAACGCCCCCCAGGATTTCCGCCATGCCGGAGACGCCAGCCCACAGCATTGCTTTGCTTTTTGAGCCTGTTGCGGCGTACATCGGCCCGGCAACCGCCAGTCCTTCAGGAATATTGTGAATGGCGACGGCGAGCGCAATACCCAGCCCCAGTTCCAGGTCGCTGCTGGCGGTGACGTAAGTGGCAATACCTTCCGGAAAATTGTGCAGGCTGATGCCCAACGTCAGCAGGATAGCGGTGCGTCGCAGATTACGGGGCGGTTTATCTCCCACCATCAAATCTTGCGGATGTTGATGAGGCAGCAGGCGATCGAGAGCAAAATAGCCGAGCAGGCCAATAATAAACATGCCATAGCCCATAATGGGCGACATGCCTTCAGCCCGCAGGGCGGCAGGCAGCATCTCCATTAATGAAATCAGCAGCATAATTCCGGCCGCAAAACCCAGTGCAAAAGCCAGCGCCCGGGGTGAGGGTTTCTGCCCAATCACGCCCAGAAATGCACCAAGAAACGTTGCAGCGCCAGCCAGTAAAGTCAGAAGTAAAGGCACAGACATGGTGTTCTCTCCGCAAAAATGAAAAGTATAGCCTTTGCTATACATTAGCAGAAGCTGACGCCCTGTAACGTCAGGAAATGTCTTTTTACCGTTCAAATTTCCTGAAGATCTTCATCATGGTTATCCGGGTTCATCCGCAGAAAAAAGGGCGTAAGGTATTCTCATTAAGCCAATATTCAGAGGATTATCATGAGTCAATCACGTATGCCCGCACTGTTCTTAGGCCATGGTAGCCCAATGAATGTGCTGGAAGAGAATGTCTATACCCAAACCTGGCGTCAGCTGGGAAAAACGTTGCCGCGCCCTGAAGGGATTATTGCCGTTTCGGCTCACTGGTACACCAGAGGCACTGCCGTTACCGCGATGGAAAAGCCGCGCACTATTCACGATTTCGGCGGTTTTCCTCAGGCGCTGTTCGATACCCATTATCCGGCGCCCGGTTCACCAGCGCTGGCAAAGGAAGTGGCAGAAGCGCTGTCGCCGGTTGATGTGCATCTGGATCAGGAATGGGGCTTTGACCATGGTTCATGGGGCGTGCTGATAAAAATGTATCCGCAGGCGGATATTCCAGTCGTGCAGCTTAGCGTCGATGGCACGAAGCCAGCCGCATACCATTATGAGCTGGGGCGTAAGCTCGCGGCCCTGCGCGAACGCGGCATAATGATTGTCGCCAGCGGTAATGTGGTGCATAACCTGCGCATGGCGCGCTGGCAGGGCGATGCGGAGCCTTATCCGTGGGCGTCTTCGTTTAATGATTATGTGCGGGATAATCTGCAATGGCAGGGAACGGCAGAGCAGCATCCGCTGGTGAATTTTATGCAGCACAGCGGGGCTGAGCTATCTAACCCAACGCCCGAGCATTATTTACCTTTACTGTATGTGCTGGGCGCTCGCCAGCCAGATGAAGCCGTTTCTATACCGGTAGACGGGCTGGAAATGGCCTCGTTAAGTATGCTGTCGGTGCAGGTAGGCTAAAACAGACTGTTGACGTAGTGCTGGCGCGAGGAACCCGGACTGAGGCAAGAAACGGCATCCATGCCGACTCGATCCGGATCGCTTATTCCACAAAAGTATGCGGATAAAAACGAGACAGATCCTGCGTGATCAGGTCGCGATCCTCGCGCAGACCAATTCCAGCTGGCCGATCGTCGATCAGCCAGCTGCCGATTAGCGTATAGCTGTCGCCGAACTTAGGCAGCGGATGGAACTGCTGTACGATCATGCCTTCTTCACCGTAAGGGCCATCTACCCGGGCAATTTCTTTGCCGTTTTCAACGATGCGGATGTTAGCGCCTTCGCGGGAAAACAGCGGTTTAACCACATATTTATCCATCGCGGGCACGTTGTCTTCGGCAAAGTAAGCGGGCAGCAGGTTGGGATGGTTAGGGAACATTTTCCACAGCATCGGCAGCAGCGCTTTATTGGAGATGATGCTTTTCCAGGCCGGCTCCAGCCAGCGCACGCCAGCATCTTCCAGCTTGGTAGAGAAGGTTTCCCGCAGCATAAATTCCCACGGATAAAGCTTAAACAGATTACCGATCACCCGATCGTCTACGTCGGTAAACTGACCTTTTTCGCCAAGACCAATTTCATCGATAAACAGGAATTCACTGGGCAATCCCGCTTCCGTCGCACAGTCCTGTAAGTACTGTACCGTTCCGCGATCTTCATCCGTATCGCGGCAGCAGGCAAAATGCAGCCAGCTAAAGCCATGCTGCTGGTGCAGCGCCGCAAAGCGTTCGATAAGTTTTTCTTGCAAGCTGTTGAACTGATCGCTGCCTGCGGGCAAATTACCGGCGCGCAGCTGATCCTCCAGCCAAATCCACTGGAAAAAAGCGGCCTCATACAGCGAGGTTGGCGTATCGGCATTGTTTTCTAATAGTTTTGCGTCAGTTTGACCATCCCAGGCCAGATCCAGCCGTGAATAAAGCGAAGGCTGATTGGTTTTCCAGGATGAGCGCACAAATTCCCAGGTATGCTTTGGAATACGGAACTTAGCCAGTAACTCTTCGCTACCGACCACCTTATCGACAACCTGTAAACACATCTGATGCAGTTCACTGGTCACATCCTCCAGCTTTTCAATCTGCTGAAGGTTGAATTCGTAGTAAGCGTCTTCACACCAGTAGGGTTCTCCGTGCATGGTATGAAAACGGAAGCCGTACTCGGTGGCTTTTTCACGCCAGTCAGGACGTTCGGTAATCGCTCGACGTTTCATTAACCGTCAGCCCCCGAACGAACGGCTGGAGCCGGATGTGGCGCTGCTGCGCTGCATGGTGGACTGTTTAGCAACGCTTTCGCCAAAGCCACCACGCGTTACCGTACTGGTCGTTGCAGGTTTTGGCGCCAGTGCTGTTTTCGGCACGGTCATCGTGCGGCCAGGCGTGGCAGTTCCAAAGCTTTTACCGCTGGCATCGACAAACTTCCCGTTTGCCGGGCTACCCGGTGCGCGTGAGGTAAACAACGGTTGCTGAGCAAAGCCCGCACCGCCGCCCATCAGCCGGCCCATCATGTAGCCTGCCATCAACGGCATCCAGAAGCTGCCGCTCTGCTGTGATTCAGCATTGGTGCTGCCCACACCAGCCTGAGCCGGGGCCTGCTGGCACTGACCTTCGCCAAATTCAGCAACGCACTCCTCGCGGCTGGCATATTTCGGCGCCGTTTTTTCCGCTTCTTTTTTGGCATTGTTATATGCCGTGGTGCACTGCTCGCTTTTACCCGGATTGGCGCTTGAGCAGTCATCCGCATTTTGATACAGCGAGACGGTTTCATCCGATTGTTCGCAACCGGCCAGCATAAAGACCGCGGTCACGGCAAGAGCGACCGGCGTCAGATGACGTGCGCTCCAGCTTTTACGAAAGGAGGCATGATTAATTGTTTTTGTCCGTTTCATTTTGTTCAATCCTGTGCCCAAAGGTAAGCATAGAATAGGGGAACAGCGGTTGAAATTGAAGCGATGAAGGGCGAGTCGGCGGGGTCTTTACTTAGCTATACGTTCATGGCTGAAAAGGGGCAGTATGCACTGCCCCAAACGTTTTAATGGCGGAAAGGATTCCGATTATTGCTGGCGGGTGCAGGGCTGTTAACCGCAGGGGCAACCGCGCTGGTTTTCACTGCTTCGGGCGCAGAATTATCCGCAGCGGCATCCTGCTGCGTGTTCTCCGGCGCGACCGTTTCCGGTGACGTAGGAACCTCTTTACCCAGGCGAGTGTTCAGCGTCGCCAGATCCTGCTCATTCAACGTACCGAGCGCAGACTTGATGTTTAGCTCGTTAATCATGTAGCTGTAGCGCGCATTGGAAAGCTGCTGTTTGGCGTTAAACAGCGTGGTGGTAGCGTCCAGTACGTCAACGATGGTACGAGTCCCGACCTGATAACCTGCTTCCATCGCATCCAGAGAGCTTTGCGCAGACACAACGGCCTGCTTGTAAGCGTTGATGCTGCTGATAGATGCATTCACGTTATTAAACGATGAACGCACGGTCTGCACCGCAGTACGGTGAGCGCTTTCCAGCTGCTCGCTGGCTGCAACATACGCATACTGCGCCTGTTTTACCTGCGAGGTGACGGCGCCACCGCTGTATAACGGCAGAGTGAAGCTCAGACCAACCTGATTCTGACCGCTGATGCTGTCCTGATAAGCTGCGCTGTTGGCGCGGCTCCCGCCGTACTTGCTGTTAGACAAACCGGATGAAGCGGTCAGATCCAGCGTTGGCATATGGCCGGTTTCCGCATAGCGAATCTGCTCGCGGGCCAGATCCTGGTTCAGGCGAGCGGAGAGCAGGCTGAGGTTGCGGCTTTCCGCTTCTTTCAGCAGCGCATTAACCGGCTGAGGTTTTTCCGTTTGAAAACGGTCAACGTTCAGCGAGGCCAGACCAGGATAGTAGTTGCCGGTTACCTGACGCAGCGTTTCGACATTGTTATCCAGATCGTTACGCGCCGTGACTTCGTTGGCCAGCACGGTATCGTACTGAGAACGGGCGTTCTGTACGTCAGTGATGGCAACCAGACCAACGTTAAAACGCTGTGTGGTTTGATCCAGCTGGCGATAGATCGACTGTTTCTGCGATTCAACGTAGGAAAGCGTATCAATAGCGTTTAATACATTAAAATAGGCAGTAGCGGTATTCAGGATCAGCGTTTGCTGCGCGGTCTGGTAGGTGACATCCTGTACACCCGCCGTTTTTTCCTGAAGGGTCAGGGCGCGCCATTTTGACATATCAAAAATGGTTTGCGTCAGCTGCAGCGTGCCGCTGGTGGTATTGGAGTGCAGGCCGCTGCTGTCGCGATAACCATTGTTATAGGTATAATCAGCACCCAGGCCTAACTGCGGCAGCAACGGGCTGCGAGACTCGTTGATTTTCTCAAAGGCGGCATCGCGATCGGCTGCAGAACTGCGAAGATCGGGGTTAGACAACCGGGCCTGCTGATAAACTTGCAGCAGATTTTCCGCCTGGCTGGCGACGCTGAAGCCGCCCAGGCTCAGGCCGATAAGTAAAGGGAGCAGTTTCTTCATTTGCATTCCTTGTTATGCAGCAAAATTGCTATGGTAGCGCTGTCGTAAGCCAAAAAAATTATCGCCGATTCTAACAGAGTAAAGGAAACAGATAAGTTGGCTGAAAGTGCCATGTTGCCATAATTTACTCAAATAATTCATCAAGAACTACACTCTGAGCGGTTCAGGCCGTACTTTCCCTATTTTTAGTCTCACCGGTAGAAGAGAGGAAACGATGGAAAACGAAAAAAAATACCCAGTGACTTTCGGCAAAAACGATGTAGAAATTATTGCACGCGAGACGCTCTACAGCGGTTTTTTTTCGCTTACCCGCTATCGCTTTCGCTATTCCTTGTTTAACGGCGGGATGAGTAAAGAGGTAGAAAGAGAAGTTTTTGAACGCGGTCACGCCGCGGTCCTGCTGCCTTACGATCCGGTCAGAGACGAAGTGGTGCTGATTGAACAGATCCGTATTCCGGCTTTTGACACCAGCCCAACGCCCTGGCTGTTAGAATTAGTCGCCGGTATTATTGAACCCGGCGAAACGCCAGAACAGGTGGCGCGCCGTGAAGCAGTAGAAGAAGCCGGAATCACCCCAGCCCGTGTTAAACCCGTCCTCAGCTATCTGGCGAGTCCGGGCGGTACCAGCGAACGGTTGGAGATTCTGGTGGGAGAAGTGGATGCCAGCGTGGCACAGGGAAACCACGGTCTGGAGGAAGAGAATGAGGATATTCTTGTCCATGTGGTCAGTCGCGAGCAGGCTTATCAATGGGTGGAAGAGGGGAAAATAGATAACGCGGCTTCCGTCATCGCCTTGCAATGGCTGGAACTGCACTATAAAAAACTACGCGAAGAGTGGAAAACCGAATGATGAAGCGCTATGTACCTGATTTTCCCGAAATGATGCGGATCTGCGAAACGAATTTCGCACAGCTGCGTCGCCTGTTGCCGAAAGGAGATCGGGCGGGTGAGGCTATTACTTATCAGGTGAACGGTGCCAGCTACACAGTGACTATCCAGGAATCAACACGATACACTACCCTGGTTGAGATCAAACAAACCGCGCCGGCTGTCAGCTACTGGAGTCTGCCCGCCATGTCCGTGCGTCTGTATCACGACGCGATGGTCGCTGAAGTGTGTTCCACGCAGCAGATCTATCGCTTTAAAGCACGCTATGATTATCCCAATAAAAAGCTGCATCAGCGTGATGAAAAGCATCAGATAAACCAGTTTCTGGCAGACTGGCTGCGCTACTGTTTATCGCATGGCGCGATGGCCGTTCCGGTTTGTTGAATCCGTCACTGTAAGCTGTGATGGCGTTAACCCTAAGGACATTGATTGGATAGCCTGTTAAAACTTCCTGTGGAAAGTGGGGCCCGGGTCAGGATTTTACAGATAACGGATACCCACCTTTTTGCTGGTAAACACGAAACGCTGCTGGGGGTAAATACCTGGGCCAGTTTTGATGCGGTATTGCAGGCCATTTCAGCCTGCCAGCAGCCGTATGATTTGATCGTCGCCACGGGCGATCTGGCACAGGATCATTCCGTTGAAGCCTATCAGCATTTCGCTGAGGGCATTGCTCGTCTGCCTGCGCCCTGCGTCTGGCTGCCGGGCAACCATGATTTCCAGCCAGCGATGTTCAGTACGCTTGCCGAATCGCAAATTGCCGATCAAAAGCATGTGCTGGTGGGCGAACACTGGCAAATCGTGCTGCTGGACAGTCAGGTCTTTGGCGTGCCGCACGGTGAGCTGAGCGACTACCAGCTGGAGTGGCTGGAGAAAACGCTGGCGATTGCACCCGAGCGACATACGCTGGTGCTGTTGCATCATCACCCGCAGCCTTCCGGCTGTACGTGGCTCGATCAGCACAGCCTGCGCAATTCCCACATGTTGGAAGCGGTGCTTAAGCGTTACCCGCTGGCTACCACGCTGCTTTGCGGCCATATTCATCAGGATTTGGATCTGGACTGGAACGGCCGCCGCCTGCTGGCTACGCCCTCCACCTGTGTCCAGTTCAAACCGCACTGTACCAGCTTTACGATTGATTCAGAGGCGCCGGGCTGGCGCTGGTTGGACCTTCACGCTGACGGCCGCGTTGAAACGCAGGTCGAGCGCCTGCAAACCCGCGCCTTTAGCCCCAATCTCGATTCCGAAGGATATTGATGATGGCCACGCTGCTTTATCTGCACGGTTTTAACAGTTCGCCGCAGTCAGCCAAGGCCACTCAGTTCCAACGCTGGCTGGCCGCGCATCATCCGGGAATCAACGTGCACGTTCCGCAACTGCCTGCTTTTCCTGGCGAAGCGGCCATCATGCTGGAAAACTATATCCTCTCTTCGTCGGGGGAGACGATTGGCATTGTTGGCTCGTCGCTGGGCGGTTATTACGCCACCTGGCTGTCGCAGTGTTTTCTGCTGCCTGCCGTGGTGGTCAATCCTGCCGTGCGGCCTTTCGAGCTGCTGGCGGATTATCTGGGCGACAACGAGAACCCGTACACCGGCCAACAATATGTGTTAGAGTCACGCCACATTTACGATCTGAAAGTGATGCAGATTGACCCGCTGGAGTCACCAGATTTGCTCTGGCTGCTTCAGCAAACGGGCGATGAAGTGCTCGATTACCGTCAGGCTCTGGACTATTACAACGCCTGCCGCCAGACGGTAGAAGAGGGCGGCAATCACGCTTTTATCGGATTCGAACGCCATTTCTCCCCGATCCTCGACTTCCTGGGCCTGTCCGACGCCTGAAGCGATGCGTGGAGTCTGGCAACCATTTAGCGACCAAGATTTATACGATGACTCAATCCAGCTATAACGCTGACTCCATTGAGGTACTCAGCGGCCTTGAACCCGTTCGTCGCCGTCCGGGAATGTACACCGATACGTCACGTCCTAACCATTTAGGTCAGGAAGTGATCGATAACAGCGTCGATGAGGCGCTGGCGGGCCATGCCAAACGCGTCGAAGTGATCCTGCATGCTGACCAGTCGCTGGAAGTTATTGACGACGGACGCGGCATGCCGGTTGATATTCACCCTGAAGAAGGGGTGCCAGCCGTTGAGCTGATTTTCTGCCGTCTGCACGCGGGCGGTAAATTCTCTAACAAAAACTACCAGTTCTCCGGCGGCCTGCACGGCGTGGGGATTTCGGTGGTTAACGCCCTGTCAACGCGAGTCGAAGTTACCGTTCGTCGTAATGCTGAAGTCTATGAAATGGCTTTTGAAAATGGCGAAAAAGTGCAGGATTTGCACGTTACCGGCACGGTCGGCAAGCGTAACACCGGTACCCGAGTGCGCTTCTGGCCCGATGGTTCCTTCTTCGACAGCCCGCGCTTCTCTGTTTCACGTCTCAGCCATTTGCTGAAGGCGAAGGCGGTGCTTTGCCCGGGTGTTGAAATTGTTTTCAAAGATAAAGTTAACAATACCGAGCAGACCTGGTGCTATGCCGATGGCCTGACCGATTATCTGATGGAAGCGGTAAACGGCCTGCCTACGCTGCCTGAGAAGCCGTTTGTCGGCACCTTTGCGGGTGATATTGAAGCGGTAGACTGGGCGCTGCTGTGGCTGCCGGAAGGCGGCGAGCTGCTGACCGAAAGCTACGTGAACCTGATCCCGACCATGCAGGGCGGTACGCACGTCAACGGCCTGCGTCAGGGGCTGCTGGATGCGATGCGCGAGTTCTGTGAATTCCGTAATATTCTGCCGCGCGGTGTCAAACTGTCGGCGGAAGATATCTGGGATCGCTGCGCTTACGTGCTGTCAGTGAAGATGCAGGATCCCCAGTTCGCCGGCCAGACCAAAGAGCGCCTTTCGTCACGTCAGTGCGCCGCGTTCGTGTCCGGCGTGGTAAAAGACGCCTTCAGCCTGTGGCTGAACCAGAACGTACAGGCCGCAGAGATGCTGGCCGAGCTGGCCATCTCCAGCGCACAGCGTCGTATGCGTGCGGCGAAGAAGGTGGTGCGTAAGAAGCTGACCAGCGGCCCGGCATTGCCCGGCAAGCTGGCCGACTGTAGCGCGCAGGATCTGAACCGCACCGAGCTGTTCCTGGTAGAAGGGGATTCCGCAGGCGGATCGGCCAAGCAGGCGCGCGATCGTGAATATCAGGCGATCATGCCGCTGAAGGGCAAAATCCTTAACACCTGGGAAGTCTCTTCCGATGAGGTGCTGGCTTCGCAGGAAGTGCATGATATTTCTGTCGCTATCGGCATCGATCCCGACAGCGAAGATATGTCTCAGCTGCGCTACGGCAAAATCTGTATCCTCGCGGATGCCGACTCCGATGGTTTACATATCGCTACGCTGCTTTGTGCGCTGTTTGTTCGCCACTTCCGCACGCTGGTGAAAAACGGCCATGTCTACGTTGCGATGCCGCCGCTGTACCGCATCGATCTGGGTAAAGAGGTCTATTACGCGCTGGACGAAGAAGAGAAAGCGGGCATTCTGGACCAGCTGAAACGCAAAAAGGGCAAGCCTGGCGTGCAGCGCTTTAAAGGTCTGGGTGAGATGAATCCGCTTCAGCTGCGTGAAACCACGCTCGATCCTAATACTCGTCGCCTGGTTCAGCTGACGATTGAAGACGATGAAGTGGAAAAAACCATGGCGGTAATGGATATGCTGCTGGCGAAGAAACGCTCGGAAGATCGTCGCAACTGGCTACAGGAAAACGGCCATACGGCGGATATCGAGGTCTGATTTTCGCACAGCGATATGAAGCCCGGTTATGCGAAAGCTAACCGGGCTTTTTTATGGGGTCAGGCCGCAGGATTGACGCGCAGGCTGTCCAGAAAAGCGGCTTTCACCTTCGCCGTATCCACGCCCAGACACACTGTTTGCTGGTGACAATGCGCAAAAGGATTGAAGCGAGACGCTAACTGCGTGAGCTGCCGCAACGTCTGTCCAAGAGTAATGCCTTCGCAGACCACCCTGAGCGGGGATTTCACTGTCGTAAAGAACTCGGGATGATCCAGCCACGAGATGGTCAAGGTATCGTGCAGCGTCATGCCTTCAAAACCTTCTTTTTCCAGGCTGTAACGCAGATAACCTTTTGAAATAGCGGTTAACACTGGCAGGTTTAGCCCACGGATATCTTCACCGGTGATCGGCACCTCATGAGTAACATCCAGCGGCAGCAGCACCACTGGCAGAGCCGAAGAGAGTACCTGATCGGCCGCGTGCGGATCTTTCCAGATATTGAATTCGCTGTGCGGCGTTACGTTACCGGCGTGGCCGTGCGTGCCGAAAGCACCGCCCATAATTACCACCTCTTTTACCAGCGGGATGATCTCCGGGGCGAGATTAATAGCGGTAGCGATATTGGTCAGGGGGCCGATAGCCACCAGCGTCACTTCTCCCGGCAGCCCTTTTACGGTATCAATGATAAAACTGACGGCATTATCAGCCTGTTCATCGAAAGGATTAGCTAACGCATCTCCCAGCCCATCGCCGCCATGCACCGCTGCGGCACTACTGACCTGTGCCAGCCCCATTGGGCGCGAGCAACCGCGAAAAATCGGGACGTTCAGGCCAATCTCCCGTGAGAACAATTTGGCATTTTTAACCGCCTGACCCACCGCCACATTGCCGAAAACCGTAGTGATCCCCAGTATATTTTGCGTTTTTGCCGCGTAAGCCAGCGCAAAAGCGTCATCAACGCCAATATCCGTATCAAAAATTATCTTTCTCATCACCTTCTCCGTTGGGCGTGAATTCAACCCGTGGCAAAATTAACGTCTTTCAGGAAGGCTTTGATTCGTGGATGCTCTCCATCCTGCAATATCTGTGGTGCATCATCACAAACCACGCGACCTTTCTCCATAAACACAATGCGGTCCGACACCTTGAAAGCGAAGTTCATCTCATGGGTGACAATCACCATGGTGATGCCTTCTCCGGCCAGCGTTTCAATGACCTGTAGCACCTCGTTCACTTTTTCAGGATCGAGAGCGGAAGTGGGTTCGTCGAACAGCATAATTTGCGGCCGCATCATTAGCGCCCTGGCGATTGCCACACGCTGCTGCTGCCCGCCAGAAAGCTGATGCGGATACTTCATCGCCTGGTCCAGCATGCCGACTTTTTGCAGCATGACGCAAGCCTGATGTTTCAGTTCATCCAGCGGCGCGGTGCGATGGTAGCGAGGGGCCAGTAGCAGATTGTTCATGACCGTTAAATGCGGGAACAGGTTGAAGCTCTGGAACACCATGCCAATGTTCAGCCGGTGTTCATCATGCTCAATAAAGCGGGGTTTTTGCGACCCATGTTGGCTTAGCTGAATAAACGGCTGACCGTTAATGCGAATTTCACCGTTATCAATCTGCTCCAGACCGTTCAGCAGGCGGATTAGCGTCGTTTTACCTGAGCCGGACGGACCGATAACTGAAACCACTTCACCAGGCTGAATTTGCAGGCTAACCGCACCCAGCACCTCTACATTGTTATAGGCTTTGTGTAGCTTAGAGGCCTGTAACGCCGGGATAGTCTGTGCAAGCGTGGGGCGCACCGTAGCAGGCAACGGCTGAGAGGCGACAGCCCGTAGCGCCGGATCCAGAGGTCGAGTTGTGTTGCGCTGGGTAACATCCAGATAGCGCTCCAGCCTTTTCAGCAGAAAATCAAACACCGTGACGATTAGCACATAGTAAAACGCGACTGCCGCCATCGTCTCCATGACCAGGAAGTTTTGCGAATAGAGACGCTGGCCCACCATCAGGATTTCGGTCAGTGAAATAACCGATACCAGCGAGCTGAGCTTCACGATAGAGATATATTCATTTGCCAGCGAAGGCAGCGCCACGCGGATCGCCTGTGGAATCACGATCCGCCACTGAATCCCGGCATAGCGCAGGCCGAGGGCATGCGCAGCTTCACGCTGCCCTTTTGGAATGGATAACAAGCCACCACGATGGATCTCAGCAATATAGGCTGTTTCGCTCAGCACCAGCGCAATCAGCCCTGCCCAGAAAGGATCGCTGAGCAGAGCGGAAGACGCTGGCATCGCTTGCGGCAGGTTATAAACAAAAATCAGCAGCACCAGCAGGGGCAGGCTGCGGAACAGCCAGATATAAACGCGGGCGGGAACGGACAACCAGCGCCGGGACGCCTGTTTGCCCAGCGCCAGCACAAAGCCCAGCACAATGCTGATCGCCCAGCTTGCCAGGCTCAGTTTGCAAACCGTCCAGCTCGCCAGCCAAAAGTCTGTGTCGGTAAACAGACTCAGTAAGTAATTCCAGTCAAAAGTCATGCTTGTTCTCCCGTCGCAGGATTACTGTTTCAGAGCCTGAATATCGACGTCCTGCGGTTCAGCAAGATGGTATTTTTGCAACAGGGTGGCGTACTGGCCGCTGGCTTTATATGCTGCAATACCGTCGGTTAACTGCTGTTTGAATGCCGGGTTAGCTTTGCTGACGCCTAGTCCCACCAATACCGGATAGAGCAGCGTGTCGGACGTTATGGCCAGGCGGCCCTTCATTTTTTCCACTACCTGGCTGGCAACCGCCGCATCGGTCATCTGCACTTCTACCGCATGGGAAAGCATTGCTTGCGTGACTTGAGGATCGGTTGAAAATTCACTGACTTCAATCGGCTTCTGTCCCTGCTTTACGCAGTAATCAGCGGAAAGAGCATGGAGCTTTTCCAGCCAGTAGGTGCCCTGCATCGAACCGACTTTATGACCGCACAGCGCTTCCGGCTTTTTCGGTTTAAAGCTGCTGTTGCTGAGGGCGATCAATGATTCGCCGGTTTTCAGATAAGGGATCATCTCGATCACTTTGCTGCGTTCGGGCGTAATAAACAGCGCGGAGGCGATCAGCTCATAGCGTTTTGCCTGTAAACCTGGGATGAGATTGGTAAAGCGGGTGTCGATATATTGCGGTTCCAGCTTCATTGCCTTCGCCACGCCATCAATAAACTCAATATCGAAACCGGCAGGTGCCTTATCGTTAAGGTATTCATACGGTGGAAAAGTGATGTCGCTGCCGACGGTCAGTTTACCCGGGGTCATTACCGCCGCCTGAACATAAGCGGTGGAGGCCAGCAGGGTCAGCGTTAAGCATTGAGCGATCTGTTTAATCCGCAGGTGGGTCATGTTTACTCTCCGGTGCAGGTGTAATGAATTCTATTGGCCTCTTCGGGCAGCCTGTTCACAGCAATACAGCAATAAAGCCGGGTGCTTAAGGCTGATCCCGCTGGATCAGCACATACTGTCGCGCCTGCCTTGCCAGCGGAATGCCGGGGTGACAATGCACGTTTTTCACCATGCCAATCAGCATTACATGGCTGTTTAGCACCAGCTGATTTGTCAGCTGGCAGTCAAAGTTGGCAACCGCACCGTGCAGCAGTGGATGGCCTTCGGGGCTTTCGCCCCAGTCAGGCGAATCAAAAGCCTGCGCATTACGACCGGACGTGGCGAAAGTCTGGACGAGGGGTTTTTGTAATTCAGAGAGCACATTGATGCTGAAGCCGCCGTTTTGCTCAATCGCCGGGCACAGCGGACTGTCACGGTGCAGGCAGATCATCAGCAGACGCTGCGCGGCAGAAACGAAGGTCAGGCTGTTGAGTGTGCCGCCCGCCTTGCCGTCCGCGCCATCGCTGGCGACGAGATACACGCCGCTTACGCAGTTTTCCATCGCGCTAACAAACGCATCCCGAGTAATCAGCGGTAACTCTTTAACAATGGAATGCATAGCCAGGTCCTCAGTTAGTCAGGCTCGAGTATGTTCATGACCAACGTGAAAGATAAATGTGTATTTTTTTAGGCTCTGGCACCAAAAAAACGAGGTTCGCTAAGGCCAGTTTTCCCCTAAGTCCTGCAAATAAAAATCCTTATTTATTTTCTGCCCCACAGGCACCAAAAATGAGTTTGCTCTGTCCTGGGCGTTAGCGGCAAACAAAGCGGCTTCCGTCTCCTCTTTAATCTGTAAGGAACCCACGATGAGTCAACCGACCCATACCCGCATCCGTATGTTTAATACCAAAGATACCTATCCTAATCAGGCGCTGAATAATGACCTCTGTCAGGCGGTCCGTGCCGGGAATACCGTTTATGTTCGCGGCCAGGTCGGCACCGATTTTGACGGCAATCTGATTGGGCTGGGCGATGCAGGATTGCAGGCAGAGCAGGCGATGAAAAATATCAAGCAGCTGCTGGAAGAAGCGGGTAGCGACCTCAGCCATATAGTGAAAACCACCACTTATATTATCGATCCGCGCTATCGCGAACCGGTCTATCTGGAAGTGGGCAAGTGGCTGAAAGGCGTTTTCCCCATCTCCACCGGGCTGGTTGTTTCTGCGCTGGCGCAGCCGCAGTGGCTGGTGGAAATTGACGTGATTGCCGTGATCCCGGAGGCATAACATGACCTTTTCCATTGCCGGTTTTTGTCCTCGCAGCGGCCAGTACGGTATTGCTCTCAGTTCATCCAGCATGGCGGTAGCGGCGCGTTGCCCCTGGCTGATGAGCGGCGTGGGCGCGGTATCAAGCCAGAACGTTACGCTGCCTGCGCTGGGGCCGAAAATCCTCAACCGGTTGGCGCAGGGCGAAAGTGCGACAGCGGCCCTGGCAGCGGAAATGGCCGCCGAACCTTTTGCCGACTGGCGACAGGTGACGGTGCTGGACAGCAGGCAGAGCGCCGTGTGGTCTGGCTTACATACGCTGGGCACTCACCATCAGCACCAGGGACTGAACTGCGTGGCGGCGGGCAATATGCTGGCCACTGCGGAGGTAATTGAGGCCATGGTCAGTCAATTCTGCGTCGAGCCGTCGCTGTCGCTGGGCGACCGGCTGATCGCTGCCTTGCAGGCTGGTTTACAAGCCGGTGGCGAAGCCGGACCGGTCTATTCCGCCGGATTGAAGGTGGTGAGTAGCGAAAGCTGGCCGCTAACCGATCTGCGCGTCGACTGGCATGAAAAGGATGCGATTGGTGAGCTGGCGCGCATCTGGCAGATGTGGCAACCGCAGAGCGAAGCGTACCTGACTCGCGCTGTTAATCCGGCGGAAGCGCCGAGTTACGGTGTTCCTGGCGATGAGTAAACTCAGCACGCGGGCATTGCTGGCCGAACTGATCGCCTTTAACACCGTTAGCAGCGAGAGCAATCTGGCACTGATTAACTACGTCCGCGACTATCTGGCGGAATATGGCGTAAGTTGCCAGGTTTTGATCGATGGTAGCGGTCAAAAGGCTAATCTGCTGGCGGTCATCGGCCCGCAAGAGCTGCCCGGGATTGTCTTGTCAGGCCATACTGATGTGGTAGCGGTTGAGGGGCAACACTGGCAAAGCGATCCGTTTATTCTGCGCGAGGCCGATGGCCGGTTATATGGTCGGGGTGCGGCGGATATGAAAAGCTGGCTGGCGGCGGTGCTGGCGCTGGTGCCAGAACTGGTGGCGCGGCCGCTGCGTCAGCCGGTATGGCTGGCGTTCAGTCACGATGAAGAAGTAGGCTGCAAGGGCGTGCCGGGGCTGCTGGCGCATATCGATCGTCTGCCGGTACTGCCTGCCGTCTGTATTGTCGGCGAACCCACGGAGATGCGTCCAGTTCTCGGGCACAAAGGAAAAATCGCGCTGCGCTGCGCTGTCACGGGTTATGCCAGCCATTCGGCCTATACGCCACAGGGCGTGAACGCGATTGAATACGCCGTGCAGATTATCCAGCGGTTAATGACGCTGGCAGAGCGGTTGCAGCAGGAGAAAAACGTCGCCTTCGATCCCCCTTTTTCCACCCTGCAGACAGGCGTCATTCGCGGTGGCGAGGCGTTAAATATCGTGCCTGCTTCCTGCCAGTTTGATTTTGAAATTCGTACGCTGCCGGATGTAGATGCGCAACCGATAGTTGATGAAATCACGGCGTGGTGTGAACGTGAGCTGGTGCCGCAGATGCAGCGCATTTCGCCTGATTGCACCATCGTCTTTAGTCCGCTGAGCCACTATCCCGGCCTGCAAACGCAAATCACCGCAGCGACAGATGAAGTTATGGCGCTACTACCCTCACCGGCAGCGTTAAGCACCGTGGCTTTTGGTACCGAGGGTGGCCTGTTCCAGCAGCATGGTATTCCTACCCTGGTTTGCGGCCCTGGCTCAATGGCACAGGGGCATAAGCCGGATGAATTTGTCAGTGTGCAGCAGCTGGCAGAGTGCGATGCGTTTCTGCTCCGTCTCTGCCATCGGCTGCAAATCGTTTAAGCTACTGAAAGCGGTGGCAATTCAGATTCGCTGATATGCTCCGGCGTCAGTTCCTGTGCCCGGCAGTAATCCATAAACAACTGCGTGGGGCGAGTCGGTTCAGCGTGGCGTAAATGCGCCATCACCAGGCATGATCCTTCCATCTCATCGCGAATGGTGACCCGCTTCACGCGCTTACCGTCATAGGTAAAGTCCGGGAAGGGGCGGGTCACCAGTAGCGAAAAGCCAAATCCCTGACCGACCATGCAGCGTACCATCTCAATCGACGGCGAACTGAAGGCCACCTTCGGTGAAAGCCCCTTCTGCTTGAAGATATCCAGGAAATAGTTCCGGCTCGGCACGACGTCCAGCAAGATCATCGGCTCGTGGCTCAGTTCTTCCAGGCTAATGCTGCTGCGCAAGGCCAGCGGGTGATCGGCAGGCAGCAGCGCATAAGGCTTTTGTGGTGCTTTCAGCTGTTCGGCATGAATACTGTTGTCCAGCTCATGGCGGTAAAGGATTGCCATATCAAAGCGTCCGCGATGCAAACCGTCGGTTAACTCGTGCTGCTCGCCGTCATAGATCTGCACTTCAATATTGGGATAGAGCTTTTTGAAACCGGCAATAAGCTTTGGCATATACAGCGGCGCGGCGGTTTCAAAACAGCCGACGGAAAGCGTGCCTGCCACCAAATCATTATCCGCCCGGGCATTCTGTTCAAACTGCCGGGACATTCTCAGCAGCTCGGCGGCTTTTTCATAAAACCGGCGTCCGCTGGGCGTCAGCGAGACGCCCTGCGCGTGATGACGGATAAAAAGCTGCTGTTCAAAACTCTCTTCGAGGCCTTTGATCGCCGTTGAAATGGAAGGCTGAGCGATATGCAGATGGCGTGATGCCTCGGCAATGCTGCGATGCTCAACCACGGTAACAAAATATTTAAGCTGTCGGAGGGTGAAATGCGCCATGTGCAGGTGATCTCTCTGATTAGTATTTGGTTATGTCAGAGCTTTCCGTAAGAACAAAAAAGCGATGCAGGCAGCAGTTGCAATAACTGTGCCACAGGAAATACGCGCTAGCTCGCTGATAACTTACTGTACAGCAGGCGAATTGCGCTGGGAGGGTGCAATCGTTTGCGACCTGGCTGGGCAGTGGCGCTATTTCAGGGCAAAAAAACATCAGTTTCTGGCTTTTCTCTGCTCTCCGTTGCGTTATTTATGACGCAGGGAATCCTGCGCAGCTGGATAGTTTTTTTAACTCCAGTGACAAACATTTTACTTCTTTCGCCGCGGTTTCTAACCGGGCCATATTGAATGCCAGCGCAACAGTGGCGACTGCTCGCCGCTTTCATCTCACAGGAAAACACTGGCATGAGCACTGTTTTATCTCAGCACGAGAAATTTTTATCTCTGGCCAAATCGATGACGCCGGAAGAGCTGGGCGACATTCTTAGCGGTCACGGCATGTGGAAAACCGAAGCCAATGCCCGGCTGGGGATCCCGCATATTGTTATGACCGATGGCACCTACGGCGTGCGCTACTCCATCCAGCAAATTGAACAGGATGAGAAGGGGGGCCAGGACTTCGAAGCCTTCCTGAACGTGGTTAACCAGCGGGCGAAAGATGTGGAAGTGGCCTGGGGAACGATGCGCCCCGCCACCTGTTTCCCCAACGGGTCCAGTTTTGCCTGTAGCTGGGACGTGAATCTGGCACAGACGCTGGGTGAAGCGCTGGGTAAAGAGTGCCAGCATCTGGGCGTTAACCTGCTGCTCGGGCCTGGCATCAACATCCGCCGTACGCCACTGGGCGGCCGCAGCTACGAATACTATTCCGAAGACCCCTTAATCAGCGGCGAGATGGCGACTGGCGTAATTAACGGTCTGCAACGGCAGGGCGTTGGCGCATCTTTAAAGCATTTTGCCTGTAACAATTCAGAAGTTGAGCGCACCAGCATGAACTCGATCGTTGATGAGCGTGCGCTGCGGGAAATTTATCTGCGCGGCTTTGAGCGCGCCATCAAACAGTCGCAGCCCTGGACGGTCATGAGTTCCTATAACCGACTAAACGGCGTACATACCGCCGAAAACAGCTGGTTGCTGGAGGAGGTGCTCCGTCAGGAATGGGGCTTTGAAGGCGTGGTGGTAGCAGACTGGCATGGAATTAAAGATCGCCCGCTCTCGCTGATGGCCGGCAACGATCTCGACATGCCAGAAAGCGAAACGCGCAGGGCGAGTCTGGTCAGGGCGCTAAAAGCGGGAGAAGTGCCACGTACGCAGGCCGAGCGTTCAGCAGAACGTATCCTCAACCTGATCCACAAAGCGAAAGACGCGGAACAACCCGGCACCCCGATGGAAACCGATGCGCATCATCTGCTGGCGCGCAGGATGGTGGCCGAATCCATCGTGTTGCTAAAAAACAGCAATCAGGCTCTGCCGCTGGAAGCCGCAAGCTGCCGTCATCTGCTGATTGTCGGTGAAGGCGCCAGGAAGCCCGTGATCCAGGGATCGGGCTGCGCCACCACGACGCCGACGCAGGTGGATATTCCCTACGACGAAATCCGCAAACATTGCGGCGACAACGTCACCCTGAACTGGTGTCAGGGCACCAGCGATGAAGTGGCTGATCGGCCGTCATTGCGCGAAGAAGCTTGTAAAGCGGCGCGCCAGGCCGATCGCGTGGTGGTGTTTGTTAACAGCGAAGATGGTTATGACGGCGAAGGATCAGACCGTCGCACGCTGGGTTTGCAGCAGGGTCATGATGAATTAATCCGCGCGCTGGCAGCGGTCAACGACAACGTGATTGTGGTGCTGGCTAATCCTGATGCGGTGGTGATGCCGTGGCTGGATCGGGTCAGTGCCGTCGTGGAAACCTTCTACGCCGGTCAGGCGATGGGCGGCGGTCTGGCAGACGTACTGTTCGGTGTGGTGAATCCCTGCGGCAAGCTAACGGTGACTTTCCCTCAGCGTATTGAAGACATTCCCGGCTGGCACAGCTACCCCGGCGAAAATGGCCGTCATTACTACAGCGAAGGGATCTTCGTCGGCTATCGCTGGTACGACGCCCGTAACGTCGAGCCGTTGTTCCCGTTCGGTTATGGCCTCAGTTACAGTCAGTTTGCCTATAGCGATATTGAGCTGGACCGCGATAGCCTGCGCGATGGTGAAGAAGTGACGGTCAGCTTTACGCTAAGCAATACCGGCTCGCGTGCCGGAAAAGAGATCTGCCAGCTCTACAGCCACTATCAGACATCTTCGCGCTCGCGGGCCGAGCAGGAGCTACGTGCGTTCTGCAAAGTTGAATTACAGGCGGGTGAACAGCGTCGCGTAGCGCTGACCGTTCCCGCTGCCGACTTACGCTACTACGACACGGGTCGCCAGCAGTGGATCCTTGAAGCGGGTGACGTGTTGCTTCGCGTCGGGCCAAACTCGCGAGACCTGCCGCTTGAGGGCAGTCTGCACTGTGAGAGTAAGGTCGGAAAGTACCGACTCATCTCGCGTGATACGCAGCCAATTTTCGTGCTGGAAAATCCGCTGGCGCGTGACTATTTCAACCGCTTCTTGCAGGTGCAAC
The DNA here is from genome assembly GCF_007981265.1 of Pantoea sp. CCBC3-3-1. NCBI lineage: Bacteria > Pseudomonadati > Pseudomonadota > Gammaproteobacteria > Enterobacterales > Erwiniaceae > Pantoea > Pantoea sp. CCBC3-3-1. The sequence continues at coordinate 4,250,608 of NZ_CP034363.1, read as the reverse complement.
TGTCGGTGAACGCCGCCGATGCGGACCGCATGCTGGAACACTGCAAAAACTCATTCTTCAGTATTTTCACCACCTTTGACCGCCGTTTCCGCCAGCGCTTTACCGCGGAGGAAATCGACCAGCTGATTGCGGAAGTTAACCTTGCCATTAAAGAGCAGGAACAAGCGTAGAAAAATCACCGGCATCCGTGTCGGCTCATTAAAACTTTTCGTGATGCAGGGGAACCAGGATGAAAGAGAACAAAACGTATACCCGTCGTGATGCGCTGAAGCTGGGGATTGGGGCCGCCGTTACCGCCGCCGTTGCCCCGATGATCATCAGTCGTCCGGCGCGGGCGGCGGAAGTCACCACTCTGACCGTCGCCGACGTGGGCGGCCCTTACGGCACGGGATTTGGCAAAGCATTTTACAAGCCGTTTGAAGAAGAGACCGGCATCAAAATCATTAATACGGTGCTGGGTCCCGACCCGGTACCGCAGTTCCAGATGATGGTGGATACCAAAAACTACCTGTTTGACGTGGCGCTGCTCAACCCGGAGCACCTGGTGCGCCTGAACAAAATGCCGAAACCGTATCTGGAAGATCTGCATCTGCAAGTGCCGGATCCGCAGAATTATGTGAAAGGTTCGATTACCTCTCAGTTTGGCGGTGTCAGTATTTACGCACTGGCATTAGGCTACCGGACTGACGCCTTTAACGGCAAAACGGCACCTACCAACTGGACAGATTTCTGGGACACCGCCAAATTCAATGGCCGTCGCGGCCTGTGGCGCAGCCCGGTCTGTACATTGGAACTGGCGCTGATGGCCGACGGCGTCGATCCAAAAAAACTCTATCCGCTAGATGTCGATCGGGCTTTCCGCAGCCTCGATAAAATCCGCAAAAGCATTGATGTCTGGTGGACCAGCGGCGCGCAGGCCACGCAGATGCTGCAAAGCGGCGAGCTGGACATGATGAGTATCTGGAGCACTCGCGCCCAGACCGCGATTGATGCCGGTACGCCAGCCAATATCGCCTGGGGCCAGGGTCTTTATAACATCGATGGTTTCAGTATTCCGCACGGCAGTCCGAAGCTGGAAGCAGCACGCAGATTTATCCATTTCTGTATGGATGCGAAACGTCAGTCGCTGTACACCAACGATCTGGCGTGCGGGCCGACCAACATCAAAGCCTACGACTTTATCGACAAGAAAAAAGCGGCTCTGTTGCCGACGGCACCGGACCATATCCAGGGGCTGGCACTGCTGGGCGCAGATTATTGGGGCGATAATCAGGTCGCGCTGACCGAACGCTTTGAAAAATGGGTCATGAGTTAATCCGGGTGAGGGTGCTTTGCACCCGACCTGTATTCCCTGAGCGTTGAGTTTGCCTGCCGTCTGCGGTGACGCCTGAGCGTCACCCGTTCTTTGGGAGAAGAGTTCCTTGACCGATCTTGCAACATCTGACGAGAAAAAACGTATGCCGACAGCAACGCGACGCTGGCATCCCTTGTGGCTGACCGCGCCAGGCCTGTTATTCCTGGCCCTGTTTCTCGCCTGGCCCACTTTGAAGCTAATGCTACTGAGTTTCCAGAACAGCGACGGCGGCTTTTCGCTGGATATCTGGCGCCAAATGTTTGGCGCGGGCATCTACGTGAAGGTGATGATTAACACCTTCGCTATTGCCCTGCAAACCACGCTCGCCTGCCTGCTGGTCGGCTATCCGGTAGCGTACTGGCTTTCGCAACGCAGTGAAAACGTCCGCCGACGGCTAATGTGGCTGATTTTACTGCCGTTCTGGACCAGCGCTTTACTGAAAAACTTCGCCTGGCTGGTGCTGCTGTCGCGGCGCGGGATCCTCTCTGAAATCCTGATGTCGATGGGAGCCGACCAGCCGCTGAATGTGCTTTACACGCGTGGTGCGGTGGTCTTTGCCATGGCACACAGCATGCTGCCGCTGGCGATTATCACCATGCTGCCGACCATGACCGGCATCGATCACGGTCTGATACGCGCCGGTCATACGCTGGGTGCGTCACGTGCGCAAAGCTTCTGGCGTATTTTCTTTCCCCTTTCCATGCCGGGCGTGGTGGCGGCCTGCCTGCTGATCTTTATCGGCTCGCTGGGCTTCTTTATCACCCCGGCGCTGCTCGGTAGCCCACAGGATTCGGTGATAGGCCAGCTGTTGATCACTCAAGTTCAGCAGCTGCTGAACTGGCGGCTGGCGGGCGCGGTGGCGATGCTGCTGCTGGTGACCACGCTGGTAGTTTGCTTCTGTTACGACAAGCTGTTTGGCATGTCGGCGATATCAGGTGGAGAAAGCCACGCCAGCGGCAAACATATCCGGCGTGTGGGCCAGGGGATCACCGCTGGGGCCGCAAAGATTTCCGACTGGCTGGGCAACATGCTGGCCGCGATCCCGGGACGTCCGCGCCTCGGCTGGCTGCTGCCGCTGTTCAGCGTATGGGTGATTCTGGTTTTGGTGTTACCAGTGGTTTCGTTCCTGCCAATGGCGTTCAGCAGCTCCAGCTTCCTGCAATTTCCCCCGCCGGGCTTTTCGTTACGCTGGATGGAAACCTATCTGGGATCGCCAATCTGGACGGGTGCCACGATCCGTTCGTTCGGCATCGCGCTGGTCACCGGCATGCTGTCGGTTGCGATTGCAGGGGCAGCAGCTTATGGGCTGGCGCGGCACCAGGGAAAATCCGGCAGTCTGGTGGTCATGACTTTCCTGTTGCCGATGATCGTTCCCAACATCGTCACCGCCGTTTCGCTGTTCTATTTGTTTGCCACTATCGGCCTGGTGGGATCGGATCTCGGCATCATCCTTGGCCATACGGTAATGGCCATTCCGGTGGTGTTTGTCATTATCCTGACCACCTTCAAAGGGTATGACTGGCGGCTGGATCAGGCAGCGAAAACCCTTGGCGCTGACCGCTGGCGCACCCTGCGTGAAATAACCTTGCCGCTGATCAAAAGCAGCCTGGTCGCCGCCTTTATCTTCGGCTTCCTTAACTCTTTTGAAGAGCTAACGGTCGCGCTGTTTGTAGGCGGCGGCGTGAAGCAGACGCTGCCAAAACAGATGTGGGATGACGTCCTGCTGTCGGTAACGCCGACGCTGGCCGCCGCGTCAGTCATTATTCTGTCCGTCGTGACAGTGTTGTTCATTATCGCTGAACGTTCGCGCCGCAAAGCGGAAGCGCAGTAAGGAGAGAAATAATGTCATCCGTAAAGTTACAGGTGGAGCAAATTGCTAAATGCTTTGGGCCGACGAAGGTGTTACAGGATCTGGATTTAACGGTGCAGAAGGGTGAATTACTGACGCTGCTCGGCTCGTCAGGCTCGGGGAAAACCACGCTGTTGCAAATTATCAGCGGTCTTTTAGCGCCGACCTCAGGCCGCCTGCTGATTGATGGTAAAGACGAAACCTGGACGCCGGTGCACAAGCGCGATATCGGCGTAGTGTTTCAAAACTACGCGCTGTTTCCGCACCTGACGATTGAAGAAAATGTGGCTTTTCCGCTGCGTATGCGCCAGCTGCCCGCCGCTGAAATCAACCGTAAAGTCAAAGAGGCGCTGGAAATGGTAGAACTGGGCCATGCCGCGCAGCGCTTTCCACGAGCGTTATCCGGTGGGCAACAGCAGCGTGTTGCGCTGGCGCGGTGCCTCGTCTATCAGCCGGGGATCATCCTGATGGATGAGCCGCTGGGCGCACTGGATCGCCAGCTGCGCGAGACGATGCAGATAGAGATCAAACGCATTCACCGTGAATCGGGCGCGACGATCGTTTTTGTTACGCACGATCAGGAAGAAGCGCTGGCGCTCTCCGATCGGATCTGCCTGATGAACGAAGGGCGGATCGTGCAGATCGATACGCCACAGGCGATCTATCAGCGCCCTCGTTCGACCTTTGTTGCCGGATTTATTGGCCTTTCCAATATCCTTCGCGGTGAGGTGCGTGCCGGTCAGCTGATCACAAAACAGGGGACTTTCGCCTTGCCGGACAAATCCGCCATGCAGGGACAGGCCTCGCTGGTCATCCGTCCTGAACATATCCGTATTCAGCAACCGGGGACGGCGGCGCTGGAAGGGGAAATTTGCGAAAGCATTTATGCCGGTTCGGAAACGCGACTTGTCGTGGCACTTGCCGAGGGAACACGATTTGTCGTGCGCAGCAGTGGCCTGTGCTGTGAAAAAATCGGCGATCGCGTATCGCTGGGATGGGATGTGCAGCAAAGTTTGCTGCTTTCTGCCTGATGCTTTAAATATCAGCCCGCTTTCTTGCCCGTGGGGACTATTTCACGCGGGAGGAAATCCCATAGATTAAATAAAAGAAGGGTATCTGGTTTAGCGCGTTATTGTAGCGTTATCCGCTGCCTCTTTATTTTATCTTCAGGGACTCGTTTTTTACTAATTTACCCGGCTGGCGTAGTTCAATAACCTTGGCGCATGTCGAAGCCCCGAATAATTAGGGGATAGTTTAGCCCTTATTTAAGGATGCAGTGATGACCGTTGAAATAACCGAAATTGATACGTTGGTAGTCGGTGCAGGGCAGGCGGGTGTCGCCATGAGCGAACATCTGACTAAAGCAGGCATCCGTCATCTGGTATTGGAAAAAAATCGCATTGCCGAAGCATGGCGTTCAGGACGTTGGGATTCGCTGGTTGCTAATGGGCCAGCCTGGCATGACCGTTTCCCCAATATGGAATTTTCCAATATTTCTGCCGATGGTTTTGTACCGAAAGAACAGGTGGCGGATTATTTCAAAGCCTATGCGGAAAAATTCTCTGCGCCCATTCGTACCGGAGTGGAAGTGAAAAGCGTGGTACGGAATGAAGGCCGTCCGGGATTCACCATCGAAACCTCGGAAGGCGTTATTCTGGCGCGACATATTGTTGCCGCGACTGGCCCGTTCCAGCGTCCGGTGATCCCGGCCATTGCGCCTGAAAATGACGGCTTACATCAGCTGCATTCTGCGCACTATTACAACCCGCAGCAGCTGCCTGAAGGCGCGGTGTTGATTGTTGGCGCTGGCTCATCAGGGGTGCAGATTGCCGATGAACTTCAGCGTGCTGGCAAAACGGTTTATCTTTCTGTCGGACCGCACGATCGCCCGCCGCGCGCCTATCGTCAGCGTGATTTTTGCTGGTGGCTGGGCGTGCTGGGCCTGTGGGATGCCTCGGCCAGCGTACCTGGAAAAGAGCACGTGACCATTGCGGTCAGCGGTGCGCGTGGCGGCCACACCGTTGATTTCCGCCAGCTGGCGCACCAGGGCGTTAACCTGGTTGGCCTGACCGAATCTTTTGCCGACGGAAAAATCACGTTCCAGCCCGATCTGGTCGATAATATTGCCAAAGGCGATGCCAACTATCTTTCGCTGCTGGATGCGGCCGATGCCTATATCGCCCGTAACGGACTGGATTTACCGCCTGAACCCACAGCCCGCCATTTCCTGCCCGATCCGGCGTGTATGATCCATCCACGCACTGAACTGGATATTAAGGCGGCGGGGATTACGACTATTATCTGGGCAACAGGTTACGTCACGGATTACAGCTGGCTTAAGGTTGATGCCTTTGACAAAAACAATAAACCTAAGCATCAGCGCGGTGTTTCCAGCGAGCCGGGTGTTTATTTCTTAGGTTTACCCTGGCTTTCACGTCGCGGCTCTACTTTTATTTGGGGCGTTTGGCACGATGCAAAATATATTGCCGATCATATTGCCACGCAGCGGAAATATAATGAATACAGACAGGGTTAATAGGTGGCACTGACTATGACACGGCAGGTTTACTGCGAATAAATGGAAAAGATGGGGTTGATTTAACGCGGGGCGAAAAAAATCACCCCGCTAATCATTATTTCGCTGGCTCGAGGACAAAAATCTTCACGTCGACCACGTCATCTTTAATATTGGCGCGGTGATGTTCCATATGTTCTGCCTGCTGGTGCTGCTCAAGATGGCGCAACGATTCCCAGTGCTCCACCATAAAGATCGAATCCGGCGAGTTCTGCTTCCAGGGCACCTGTGCCTGATGATCCACCAGCGCCTGATAGCTGCCGCATCCTTCTTCCTGCAAAACCACCGGCGTCAGTTTCTCAATGGCCTGCATGACGGCGGTACGACGGCCTGGTCTGACACAAATTTCGGCAAGTACGGTGAGCATGGGCATTCCTTAAAGGAGAGTGGTCTACTCAGTTAAGCAAAGATTTGGCTCAGATGCGTCTGATAGCGTGCAATATCGCGCGGAACGTCCGGCTGTTTGATCACGTCGTTACAGATAAAGGTCGGCAGTGCCTCCATTCCCAGGAACTGGTTGGCTTTATGGAAATGCAGATACAGGCCGTCAACGCCAACGCCCTCGAAGAACTGATCCGGGTCGGTGAAGGCTTCCAGCGGCGCGTTCCAGGTCAGTGACAGCATATATTTTTTACCGTGGATCAGGCCACCTGAGCCATATTTTTTACCGGCGTCTGAACGGGTACGGCCATCGCTGGCGTACAGCGCGCCGTGACCTTCGGTAAAGACTTCATCGATATATTTTTTCAGGATCCACGGTTCGCCCATCCACCAGCCCGGCATCTGATAGATCACCGTATCTGCCGCCAGATATTTCTGGATCTCATCAGCAACGTCATAGCCGTTATCAACAGTGGTTACTTCAACCTGATGGCCTGCATCACGCAGCCAGGTTGCCGCAACTTCAGTCAAGGTATGGTTCAGTTCGCCTTTAGAGTGGGCAAAGGTTTTTCCGGCATCGATAATAAAAATGTTGCTCATCGCTTAGCTCTCTTATAAATGAAATTGCGCTCAGTCTACGCGCGCGGCGGCAGGATAAAAATGTGCAATTGATCACAATACTTTTGCTCTGGGAGCAATAATAGCTGCGTCGAGATAAGGACTCTTTCATTATGGGAAAAGCTGAGATGCAAAAAAATGTCGTAGCCAGGTGTGATCATCTACCACAGTAGGAAAGAAAAAAATGCTTAAAAAAGGAATAACCGCACTGCTGCTGGTGGCGGGTTCTGCCAGTGCGCAGTCGCATCTTGATCGGGTGATGCAGAGCAAAGTACTGACCGTCTGTACGACGGGCGACTACAAACCCTACAGCTTTTTGCGGCCGGACGGGAAGTATGAAGGCATTGACGTGTCGATGGCGCAGTCGCTGGCGAAAAGCCTGGGCGCGCAGGTCAAATGGGTGCCCAGTACCTGGAAAACCCTGATGGCAGACTTCACGGGTAAACAGTGCGATATCGCGCTTGGCGGCGTCTCCGTTACGCTCAAACGTCAGCAGACCGCGTGGTTTGCCTCTTCGCTCGGTACCGATGGAAAAATCCCTTTGGTGCGCTGTGCTGATAAAACGAAATATCGCACCGTGGAGCAGATCAACAAGCCGTCAGTGCGTCTGATTGAACCGCCGGGCGGCACCAATGAGGCTTTTGCCCGGCAGTACCTGCCGCAGGCGAACCTGACGCTTTTTGACGATAACGTGACGATCTTCCAGCAGCTGGTGGATAAAAAAGCGGATGTGATGATTACCGATGCTTCAGAAGCACGTTATCAACAAAAGCACTATCCTCAGCTCTGCGCCATCCACCCCGAGCAGCCGATGCAGTATGGCGAAAAGGCCTATATGCTGCCGCGCGACGATATCAGCTGGAAAATGTATGTCGACCAGTGGCTGCATCTGAGCAATACCACCGGCGAGTATCCGCAGGTGGTTGGCGAATGGCTGGCCGTTACCCAATAAGGCCCCGTCCCTGGAGGATTTTTTTTCCGCCAGGGGAATCTCTCCCGTCACGGTTAACTGTGACAGACGCGGCCCTGATAAGGTACTATCCTCGCCAAACGACCCCGATGTGGCGCGACAATAGCGCCATGATGTGAGGAACAAAGAGTAATGAGTGACCTGACGCAGGATGGTGCAGAGCGTCGTGCCCTGCATAAGTTTACGGAAGAGGCCTACCTCAACTATTCCATGTACGTCATCATGGATCGAGCGCTGCCCTACATTGGCGATGGCCTGAAGCCCGTTCAGCGCCGCATTGTCTATGCGATGTCGGAACTGGGGCTGAACAACAGCGCTAAATTTAAAAAATCCGCCCGTACCGTGGGTGACGTGCTCGGTAAATACCATCCGCACGGCGACAGCGCCTGCTATGAAGCGATGGTGCTGATGGCGCAGCCGTTCTCATACCGCTATCCGCTGGTAGACGGTCAGGGAAACTGGGGTGCGCCTGACGATCCGAAATCCTTCGCCGCAATGCGTTATACCGAGTCGCGCCTGTCAAAATATGCGGAACTGCTGCTGGGCGAACTGGGGCAGGGCACCGTCGACTATGTGCCGAACTTTGACGGCACAATGCAGGAGCCATCAATGCTTCCTGCACGGCTGCCTAACATCCTGCTGAACGGCACCACCGGGATCGCGGTTGGCATGGCCACGGATATTCCACCGCACAACCTGCGGGAAGTGGCGCAGGCGGCGATGAAGCTGATTGATGCGCCGCAGACCACGCTGGACGAGCTGCTGGATATCGTTCAGGGGCCGGACTACCCGACAGAAGCAGAAATCATTACGCCACGCGCGGAAATCCGCAAGATCTACCAGAATGGCCGTGGTTCTGTTCGCATGCGCGCGGTGTGGAAAAAAGAAGATGGCGACGTGGTCATTACGGCGCTGCCGCACCAGGTCTCTGGTGCGCGCGTGCTGGAGCAAATCGCCACGCAGATGCGCAATAAAAAGCTGCCGATGGTGGAAGACCTGCGCGATGAATCCAACCATGAAAACCCAACGCGACTGGTCGTTGTACCCCGTTCAAACCGGGTGGACATGGAACAGGTGATGAACCATCTGTTTGCCACCACCGATTTGGAAAAAAGCTACCGCATCAACCTGAACATGATCGGGCTGGATAACCGTCCTGCGGTGAAAAACCTGCTGGAAATTATCAGCGAGTGGCTGGTTTTCCGCCGCGACACCGTCCGTCGCCGCCTGAATTTCCGTCTGGAAAAAGTGCTTAAGCGCCTGCATATCCTCGAAGGCTTGCTGGTGGCGTTTCTCAATATCGATGAAGTGATTGAAATTATCCGCAGCGAAGATGAGCCGAAGCCGGAACTGGTTTCGCGCTTTGGCATCAGCGAAACACAGGCTGAGGCCATCCTTGAGCTGAAATTACGCCATCTCGCCAAACTGGAAGAGATGAAAATTCGCGGCGAGCAGGATGAGCTGGCGAAAGAGCGCGATCGCTTACAGGGTATTCTCGCTTCCGAACGCAAAATGAATACGCTGCTGAAAAAAGAGCTTCAGGCAGACAGCGACGCGTATGGCGACGATCGCCGTTCGCCGCTGCGTGAACGCGAAGAAGCGAAAGCCATTAGCGAAAGCGAGCTGGTGCCGTCAGAGCCGGTGACGATCGTCCTCTCCCAGATGGGCTGGGTGCGCAGCGCCAAAGGACACGATATCGATCCTGGCGGATTAAGCTATAAAGCGGGCGACAGCTATCGCGCGGCAGCGCGCGGCAAGAGCAATCAGCCGGTTGCCTTTATTGATTCGACCGGACGCAGCTACACGCTCGATCCAATAACCTTGCCTTCTGCACGTGGACAAGGTGAACCGTTAACCGGTAAATTGACGCCGCCGCCGGGCGCAGTCGTCGAGCAGGTACTTATGGAAGCCGACGATCAGAAACTGCTGATGGCTTCCGACGCGGGTTATGGTTTTGTCTGCACCTTTAGCGATTTAGTCTCCCGAAACCGTGCCGGCAAAGCCCTGCTGACGCTGCCGCAGAATGCTAAAGTTATGACGCCAATGGCTATTCATCACGATGACGAAATGCTGTTGGCTATCACCGCTGCTGGAAGAATGCTGTTGTTCCCGGTGGCCGATTTGCCGCAGCTGTCAAAAGGCAAAGGCAACAAGATTATCTCCATTCCTTCTGCCGAAGCGGCGTCCGGTGAAGATAAGCTGGCCTGGCTGCTGCTGCTGTCGCCGCAAACGTCAGTCACGCTGCACGTGGGTAAACGCAAGCTAACGCTACGGCCGGAAGAGTTGCAGAAGTTCCGTGCTGAACGTGGACGTCGCGGTACCCTGTTACCGCGTGGTTTGCAGCGTATTGATCGGGTTGAAGTCGACGGGCCTGTACGGCCTCAGGCCACCGACAGCGAAGCGTAAAGCACAGGGGTTGTTGACGCGGGGGCGTTGCCCATGCTTTGAGCGCGTCATCAGTTTTACAGCGGGTTAGCGGCACAAAAGTGGCGCTAACCCGATGAAATGCAGTTTAACAGGCTTATTCAGGATATACTTCTGTCGCTGCCTGTCTGGCAGGGCGCAGCGCGCCAATGGATTTATAACGGCTTAATGTTGCCGTGAGCATGAATCCCTAAACCCAACCTGCAAGGAATAATGAGGGTAAGATGCTGTCAATTTTACGTATCGTCGTGGTGATAATTTATTCGATACTGGTGTGTGTGTTCGGCTGCATTTATTGTCTGTTCAGCCCGCGTAATCCCCGCCACGTTGCCACCTTTGGCCACCTGTTTGGCCGTCTGTCACCGCTGTTCGGTTTGAAAGTCGAATTGCGTAAACCGGAAGGTGCAGAGAACTACCCTAACGCGATTTACATTGCGAACCATCAGAACAACTACGATATGATCACGGCGGCAAAATGCGTGCAGCCGACGACCGTGACCGTAGGGAAAAAAAACCTGCTGTGGATCCCTTTCTTTGGCCTGCTGTACTGGCTTACCGGTAATTTGCTTATCGATCGCGATAACCGGACAAAAGCACACGGTACGATTAACCAGTTGATCGATCAGTTTAAAAAGAAAAAAATCTCTTTCTGGATGTTCCCGGAAGGGACGCGCAGCCGTGGTCGTGGTTTGCTGCCTTTTAAAACCGGCGCCTTTCACGCGGCAATGGCGGCAGGTGTGCCGATCATTCCTATCGTGGTCAGCAACACGCATGACAAGATCAAACTCAATCGTCTGAAAAATGGTTTGGTGATTGTCGAAATGCTGCCACCGGTTGATACGCAAGCTTTTGCCGATCTGTCCGTACGCAAGCTGGCGACCCACTGCCGCGAACTGATGTCAGCTAAACTTGATGAGCTGAATGCAGAAGTTGCTGCCCGGGAAGCCTCCGGGAAATTGTAGTTCCGGCTTGCTATTCGCAGGCGGGAAAGGCAGTGATAATTGCGGTTTTTAGCCGGTTTCCGTAAAAAAGCGGCCTGACTTCAGTCAGCCACACAGCACTTATCAGAACCATAATAAATGGATAGCAGCCTGTCTTGCAGGCTGACTTTTCGGTTACGGAGTTTGTATGTCCTTCAGTCGACGTCAGTTTATTCAGGCATCGGGCATTGCGCTGTGCGCCAGCGCATTGCCCGCCAGCGTCCGTGCCGCCGGGCTGGACAATGCGTTACCGGTGCCGCCGCTGATCGAATCCCGGCGCGGACAGCCTATTTTCCTGACGCTGCAACGTAGCCACTGGTCATTTACCGGCGGCAGTAAAGCGCAGGTTTGGGGCTTTAACGGCCTCTACCTGGGACCGACCGTCCGGGTTTGGAACGGTGATGACGTTAAGCTGATTTACAGCAACCGGCTAAACGAGTCAGTTGCCATGACGGTTAGCGGCCTGCAAGTACCGGGCGCGCTGGCAGGCGGCGCTGCAAGAATGATGTCGCCTGGCGTTGACTGGTCTCCGGTGATGCCGATCCGTCAGGCAGCGGCAACCTGCTGGTATCATGCCAATACGCCAAACCACATGGCACCGCACGTCTACAACGGCCTGGCAGGGATGTGGCTGGTTGAAGATGAGGTGAGCAAAAGCCTGCCGCTGCCGAATCATTACGGCGTTGATGATTTCCCGTTGATTATTCAGGATAAACGGCTCGACAACTTTGGCTCACCGGTTTACGACTCGCCTTCAGACGGCGGCTTTATTGGCGACACGCTGCTGGTTAACGGCGTACAAAATCCGTTTGTAGAAGTCTCACGCGGCTGGGTTCGCCTGCGTTTGCTCAATGCCTCTAACTCGCGCTGCTATCAGCTGCAAATGAGCGACAGCCGGCCGTTTAACGTTATCGCCAGCGATCAGGGCTTTCTGCCTGCACCCGTTGCCGTTCAGCGGCTGTCGCTGGCGCCGGGCGAGCGCCGTGAAATTCTCGTGGATATGAGCCAGGGGGATGAAGTCTCGATTACCGCGGGCGAGGCCGCAGGCATGGTTGAGCGTCTGCGCGGCTTGTTCGAACCGTCCAGCATTCTGACCTCGACACGGGTACTGACGCTGCGGCCTACCGGCCTGCTGCCGCTGGTAACGGATAATTTGCCGATGCGTTTGCTGGCCGATCAGCTCATTGAAGGCAGCGTCAGCCGTACGCGTGAATTCCGGCTTGGTGATTCGCAGCCGGGTATCAACGGGGTGCTATGGGATTTGGCGCGCATTGACGTGCAGGCACAGCAGGGCAGTTATGAGCGCTGGATTGTGCATGCCGATCTGCCGCAGGCGTTTCATATTCAGGGCGTGATGTTCCTGATTAAAAACGTTAATGGCGCTCAGCCGATGGCGGAAGATCGCGGCTGGAAAGATACGGTATGGGTGGATGGCAGCGTTGAGCTGTTTGTTTCCTTTACCCAGGCGACCAGCGAGCATTTCCCGTTTGTCTATTACAGCCAGACGCTGGAGATGGCCGATCGCGGTTCCGTAGGGCAGTTGCAGGTTCAGCCCGCAGTCTAATCAACAAGCCCCGACCTCGGCCGGGGCTTTCCTTTAGTTCAGTTCATCCGGGTTTGGTCCCAGACGGTTGCCCTGATCCAGCTTGGTGATTTCACTGATTTCTGGTTTTTCCAGACGGAAATCAAAGACCTCAAAGTTTTCCGCGATGCGTGATGGCGTAACGGATTTCGGGATCACCACCAGGCCGCTGTCCAGATGCCAGCGGATCACGATTTGTGCCGGCGTCTTGCCATATTTTTTCGCCAGCTCTTTAATGATCGGCCGATCGAAAACGCCTTTACCGCCCTGTGCCAGCGGACTCCATGATTCGGTTTGGATCTGGTGCATCGCGTTCCAGGCATGCAGGGTGCGCTGTTGCAACATCGGGTGCAGCTCTATCTGATTGATGACCGGGCGAACACCGGTTTCATCCAGCAGGCGTTTCAGATGCGTTTCCTGGAAATTACAGACGCCGATGCTTTTTGTCAGCCCCTGCTGTTGCAGCTCGATCATCGCTTTCCAGGCCTCGACATAGTTATCTTTCGCCGGACACGGCCAGTGCATCAGGTAGAGATCAACCTGTTCAAGCTGAAGCTTTTTCAGGCTGGTCTGTAACGCTTCCTCCGCATTGAGCTGATCGTCATTCCACAATTTTGTGGTCACAAAAATATCGTCTCGCGCGACAGAGCTTTCCTGCAAAGCCTGACCAATACCTTCCTCATTTTTATAGATAGCGGCAGTGTCAATGGAGCGATAGCCAACGTCCAGTGCTTTCAGCGCGGCCTGGCGTGCTTCGTCGATGCTGGCCTGCCAGACGCCCAGGCCAAGCTGGGGCATCATATTGCCATCATGAAGTTTAATAATCGGTTGATCTGCCATGTTATCTCCTTTGCAGCGATTGAACCGGCGACTCTGTGCCGGTGAGTGACTCTAAGTCTAGTTGAGATTAGGGCGGAGTTTGCTGAATACCTTTTCATAGTGGCAAGCCGGTGACATACGCTCAATGCCCGTTCCTGTCATATTCTTGCCTGTTTCTCCAGGATGCTGGAGGATTGGTAGCGGATTGGGCATGATGAAACCGGGAAAATTTCGAGGAAAAGAAATGACAGTGGATCGCAATACGCTTTGCGCCCGGCTCGCCAGCCAGGTGGTGGAACTGGTAACGTCCGGCGCCTCTGCTCAGGCGTTACTGCCCGATATCCGGCTGATTTACGCTAACCAACCCAGCGGTCGGACGCCGGTGCTTTACGCTTCCGGCATCGTGATTCTGTTCCAGGGCCGTAAAACCGGCTATCTCGGCAGCCATATTTTTCATTATGACGCCACGGAATATCTGATGCTAACCGTGCCGTTGGCAGTTGAGTGCGAAACCTTCGCGACGGAACAGGCGCCGCTGGCGGGCATACTGCTCAATGTGGATCCGGTGAAGTTGCAAGATTTGCTGATTGATATTGGTGATGACGACAGCTTTCAGCCACAGCCGCAGACGCGAGGGATCCACTCTTCGCCGCTGACCGAAGCAATGCTTTGTGCCGCGGAACGTTTGCTGGATGCGCTAAAAAACCCCCGTGATGCCCGGGTACTCGGCCCGCAAATCGTCCGTGAGATCCTTTATCACGTTCTGCTCGGTCCCTGCGGCGGCGCGCTGATGGCGCTGGTGAGTCGCCATACGCAGTTCAGCCAGATTGCCCGTGCACTGCGGCGCATTGAGCGTCACTACACCGACAATCTGAGCGTGGATCTGCTGGCGGCAGAAGTGAATATGAGCGTGTCGGCTTTCCATCATAACTTCAAGGCGGTCACCAGCACCTCGCCGCTACAGTATCTGAAAAGCTACCGGCTGCATCAGGCGAGAATGCTGATGCTGCACGAAGGATTAAAAGCCAGCGCGGCAGCCATGCGGGTTGGCTACGAAAGCGCTTCGCAGTTCTCCAGGGAGTTCAAACGTTATTTCGGCGTGACGCCGGGTGAGGAGATAACCCGCATGCGGCAGGGCGTGTAAGCAGGCCGGCTGGCGGCCTGTTTAAGCCCGTTTTTTACGTTTAAGCACCAGCGTAATGCTGCCAACCAGTCCCGCGCAGAGCAGGACCAGCGGTAAAAGCATCAGAATGGTCATCACCTGATCCTCATGGCGCTTGATAAACGGCACCTGGCTAATTGCATAGCCCAGCGAAACCAGAATACCGACCCACAGCAGGCCGCTCAGCCAGTTAAAAAACTGAAAGCGGCCATTTTTCAGGCCGGAAATCCCCGCCATCGTCGGCAGTAACGTGCGGACAAAGGCCAGAAAACGGCCCGCCAGCAACGCCAGCAGCCCATGGCGGTGAAACAGATTCCAGGCTCGCTGATGATATTGCGCCGGCAGATGCATCAGCCAGCTTTTCACCACGCGCGTATTCCCCAGCCAGCGGCCCTGTAAGTAACTCATCCAGCAGCCCAGACTGGCAGCCAGGGTCAGGATCAGAACCGTAGGGATAAATCCCATCACCCCTTTGGCTATCATTGCGCCCGCCAGCAGCAGCAGGCTGTCGCCAGGCAGAAAAGCTGCCGGAAGCAAGCCATTTTCCAGCAGCAGGGTGATAAACATAATGCCGTAAATAATCCAGATAACATCCGGATTTGCCAGTGCGGCAAAATCCTGATGCCAGAGCGCCTGAACGATGTCGTGAAGGACTGCCATTTTAAATCCTGTTTAGCGCATGAAGAGGATTATTGTACTGGTAAACCGCATGCGGCATCGTTGATTCGGGCCGCATTAATCCGTGTATTGCACGTTTGTTTAACTTTATTACCGACAATTTTCCAGTCTGGCAAAGCCTGCGGCCAGATCGGCAATCAGATCGTCGACGTTTTCCAGGCCAATATGCAAACGCACCAGCGTTCCGCTAAAGTTCGGGCCGCCAGCAGGACGGATCGCAGCCAGTTCTTCCGGCTGGTTTGCCAGAATCAGCGACTCATAGCCGCCCCACGAATAGGCCATGCTGAAATGCTCAAAGCGATCCAGATACTCCGCCAGCTGAGCGTCGCTTAAGCGGGCCTTCAGGATGAACGAGAACAGGCCGCTGCTGCCGGTAAAATCGCGTTTCCAGAACGCATGACCTTTGCACTGCGGCAGTGCCGGGTGGTTGACCTGAGCCACTTCCGGGCGCTCCGCCAGCCAGTGGGCAACGCGGATGCTGCTCTCTTCATGCTGACGCAGCCGCACGGCCAGCGTACGCAATCCACGGCTGGCCATATAGGCGGTATCGGCGTCGACCATTTGGCCCATCAGATAGGAGTTCTCACGCAGCTGCGCCCAGCAACGTTCGTTAGCCACGGCGGTGCCGATCATCGCATCAGAGTGGCCAATCAGGTACTTGGTACCGGCCTGGATCGAAATATCAATACCGAAATCCAGCGCGCGGAACAGAATGCCTGCCGCCCAGGTATTATCAATCATAATAATCGCTTCCGGCGCTTTACGGCGCACCGCGGCAACGATTGCTGGAATATCCTGCACCTCCATGGTGATGGAAGCAGGCGACTCCAGAAATACCACTTTGGTTTCCGGCACAATCAGGTCAGCGATCCCGGCACCAATGCAGTGATCAAACCAGGTGGTGGAAACATTCATCTTGCTAAGGATTTTAGTGCAAAAATCCTGAGTCGGTTCGTAAACAGAACCGGCCATCAGCACATTGTCACCCGCAGAAACAAAGGCCAGAATCGCGTTAGCTACCGCCGCTGCGCCGCACGGGTAAAGCACACAGCCAGCGCCGCCTTCCAGTTCCGTCATCGCCTCCTGCAATGAGAAATGGGTCAGCGTCCCGCGACGTCCATAAAACAGCTCGCCTTCGGCACGACCCGCCGTAGCACGCTTTTTATCTGCCACGCTGTCAAAAACCAGTGAAGAAGCGCGCTGGATAACACTGTTCACGGAACCCTGGGTGTAACGTTTGCTGCGTCCGGCGGCAATCAGCGCCGTTTCAATGTGTTTAGTCATCGGTATGCTCTGTAAAATCTCAGGTATGCCTTAACGTTAACACGGCAGGCGACAAGGCGAAATTACGCATCTTCCTGAGTGACAAAGTTTCAGTTAAAGCCGCAGGCCGTGGCGAAAAAGCGTGTGATTGTGTAAAAAGTGGCCGCGAAAGGTAAATAGTAATGATAACCACTATCAATTCGGCTTCATTTTGGTATGATCCGCACTGGTTTTTTGCTATCCGTAACTGACGTTGGAGAGACAGCGTGACGAATGATTTGATGCAGACGGATCTTTCCGTCTGGGGCATGTACCTGCATGCAGACATCGTAGTGAAAGTGGTGATGATCGGACTGCTGCTGGCTTCGGTGGTAACCTGGGCGCTGTTCTTCAGCAAAAGCGCAGAGCTAAGCTCGGCGAAACGTCGCCTGAAGCGTGAACAACAGGCCATCGCCACTGCCCGTTCCCTGCCTGAGGCAGCAAAAACCTGCACAGATTTCAAAGCCAACAGCCTGACGTTGCAGCTGCTGAAAGAAGCAGAAAACGAACTGGAACTCTCCGAACGTTCGGAAGACAACGACGGCATCAAAGAGCGTACCGCGTTCCGTCTTGAGCGCCGTGTGGCTTTCTTTAGCCGTCATGCAGGTCGCGGTAACGGTTTCCTGGCCACAATCGGGGCGATCGCACCCTTTGTTGGCCTGTTCGGCACCGTCTGGGGCATCATGAACAGCTTTATCGGCATTGCTCAGACGCAAACCACCAACCTTGCCGTTGTGGCTCCCGGCATTGCCGAAGCGCTGCTGGCAACCGCGATTGGTCTGGTTGCTGCGATCCCAGCGGTCGTTATTTATAACGTTTTCGCTCGCATGATTGCTAACTACAAAGCCACGCTGGGTGATGTTGCGGCACAAATCCTGCTGCTGCAAAGCCGCGATCTGGATCTGGCTGCCAGCAGCGACGCACAGCGTCCGCACTCAGCGCAGAAACTGCGGGTAGGGTAAGCACCATGGCAATGCGATTGAATGAGGATCTCGACAGCAACGGCGAAATGCATGAAATCAACGTCACGCCGTTTATCGACGTCATGCTGGTGTTGCTGATTATCTTTATGGTCGCCGCGCCGCTGGCTACCGTTGACGTTCGCGTTAACCTGCCTGCCTCAACCAGCGCGCCTCAGCCGCGTCCGGAGAAACCGGTTTATCTTTCTATTAAGGCAGATAAGCAGCTGTTCATCGGCAACAACGCGGTAACCAGCGAGACGCTGCTGGATGCGCTTAACAGCCAGACCGAAGGCAAAAAGGACACCACCATATTCTTCCAGGCGGATAAGTCGGTTGATTATGAAACGCTGATGGGCGTGATGGATAAACTGCGTCAGGCTGGCTATTTGAAGATTGGCCTGATGGGAATGGAAACCGTCTCGAAGTAAATCACAATACGAAAAAAGGGCCGACAACGTGTCGGCCTTTTTTATTACATCTGCACCACCGGTGCGCCGGACTGCTTCGCCTGATACTGGCGAATAAGTCGCTTGATAATCATCGTGCCAATCAGACCGCATACCGCGGCGATCGTCAGCCAGACGCCGGGCATCGCCTTATCGCCCGTCGAGTGGATAAGATAGCTGCAAACGGCTGGCGTGAAGCCGCCAAACAGCGCGGTCGCCAGACTGTAGGCCAGCGAAAAGCCGGTCGCCCTGACTTCTGCCGGCATCACTTCAGCCAGATAAACCACCATCGCGCCGTTATAGCTGGCGTACAAAAATGAGAGCCACAGCTCAGCTTCCAGCAGATGCGAGAAGGTCGGCGAACCCACCAGCCAGTGCAGTACCGGCCAGGCAGTCGCGATCATCAGCAGCGTAAAGAGGATGAGCAGGGGACGGCGACCATAACGGTCGGACACCGCACCCATAATGGGCAGCCAAATCAGATTCGACAGGCCAACGCATAAGGTGACGAAAAAGCTCTGCTTATCGCTCATCATCAATACCGTTTTGCCAAAGGTCGGCGTAAAAGCGGTGATCATGTAAAACATCACGGTAGTGGTGACAACCATCAGCATGCCTGCCAGCACCAGCGCCCAGTTACTCGCCACTGAGCGGACAATCTGACGCATTGACGGGTGAGTCTTACGCTGGCTGAACGCTTCCGTCTCCTCCAGCATTCTCCGTACCCAGAACAGGAACGGCACAATCAGGCAGCCGATAAAAAACGGAATACGCCAGCCCCAGTCCGTTACCTGCTCTTTCGCCAGCAGATGGTTAAGCCCCAGGCCAAGCAGCGCCGCAAAGATCACCGCGACCTGCTGGCTACCGGACTGCCAGCTGACAAAAAAGCCTTTGCGGTTTTTGGGCGCGATTTCAGAAAGGTAAACAGAGACGCCACCCAGCTCAACACCTGCCGAGAAGCCTTGCAGCAGACGGCCGAGCAGGATCAGGATCGGCGCGGCGGCACCCAGCGTGTTATAGCCCGGAACAACAGCAATGGTGAGCGTTCCCATCGCCATCAGACCCAGCGTTAGCAACAGGCCTTTACGACGGCCATGATGATCGATGTAGGAACCGAGAATAATAGCGCCCAGCGGGCGCATCAGAAAACCGGCACCGAAGGTCATGAGGGTAAGCATTAACGACGCGAATGGGTCGTCTCCGGGAAAAAACGTTTTAGCGATGGCCGTCGCGTAATAGCCAAACACCATAAAGTCGTACATTTCCAGAAAGTTGCCGCTGGTCACATTGAATATAGTTCGGGCGCTGCCCTGCGGTTTTTTCGGATGAGAAGATAAAGCTGACATACAGTTTCCTTGCAGTTTTCTTCTCTTTTAACGTGCCGGGGCAGATTTTAATGTGACGGGCCTCACCCTTGATGAGGCTGATAATCATCGCTTTAGTAACAAAAAATTAACAGAGTGATGCCATGGTAACCCGTCACTGCCGCTACGTGGCTGCGCTAAAAAGAGAGATCAACCACCACGCTGTCGCTGTAGCTCCCGGCAACCGGTGTCGCCTGCGTGGTCAAAACCCGGGCCGTATAGTTAAAGGTTCGGGTCAGGCCATCGGTGGTAATGCTGTTCGCCGAACTACTGGCAACCCGTTCCGTTCCCGCCGATCCCCAGCGCGTCGTGCCGCCGCTTTTATAAATCTCATAGGCCAGCCGGTTGCTGCCGCTGGCCATGTAACGCTGTGAGCTGACCGCATTGCTGCCGTCACTCAGCCCAACCGTGTAGGTGCTTCCTTTGGTGCAGATGACGTTAATCGACTGGGTGACCGCATTGAAGCTACTGACCAACGGTGCGCTACCAAAGCTGATATTGGGTGCAGTAATAGTGGTGCAGTCGTTAGAAATAACCATCGTTGTCGTGATGGGCACGGTGCCTGAACCGGTATTTTGGCTGCCTGCCAGGCAGAGACCCAGCGCCCCGATGCCGGTACAAATGTTATAGGAGACCAGAATATTCAGCGTCACCGTATAGGTTCCGGCAGCAACCACCTGGCCGGTCAGCGTACGTAAATAGAGTGGGATAGCGAAGTTTTGACCGCCGCCTGCCCCTAACAGGTTGAGCAACTGTGCCTGACTGTAGTTAACGGTGGTGCCGCCAATCAGCATTTCACTGGTGCAGGCTGAATCACTGCATACCCGCACAGGGATCGCATCCGTGCCGGTGCTCGCCGTTTTCAGCGCGCCGCGCGTGCCGCTGGTAAAAGATGCACTGGCGAGCTGAAACCTGATGTAGTCGCTGGAAAGCAGTGACAATACGCTGCCTGAACCACAGTTTACGTTAACCGTCGCGGTAGTATTACTGGCCGTAGTGTTGACCGTAAACGAGCTGACTGAGCCAAAGGCGGCAGTAGAAGAGGGCAGCGAGCAGGCCGCCCATGATGATAAAGAGCAGCTCATTAACAGAAGAAAGAGGCTAAGCAACTTTTTCATGGTGATGTTCCAGGCAGAGGAGGAAGCGCGCAGGTCAGCGGGCCATAGGTTTCCAGTGATTTCGGACGTCCGCCAGGCACGTGCAGCACCGCTTCGCACTGGCGGCCATCGGGCGTAACGGCACGGAAAGAATTCTCTGCGCTGAGGTTTTCCATCCATGCAATACCGTCCCAGCCAACGTATTCGGGGTCCTGCCCCTGGCGGATAATCTGCGTGGAAACGGGCAGCGGCTGACCATTAAGATCGTGCAGGATCACGCTGGCGGCCCGTAAAGGCTCAACCGGGAAGTGCAGCAGGTAGCCGCTGTCGCGTTTAACGGCGAAACGTTGTTCTACGTGAGGCGTGGTCATATCAGCAGGTAAATTCAGCGTATCGATATCGTATTTCGCGGGATAGTAAGAGCTGATGCCCGGCACCAGCAGATAACCTTTGTCATCGGTTTTACCCATCAGCTGATTCTCATAACGGACATTGATATCCGGATAATCGGTTTTTACCAGCACAAAGGCGTCGTTCACCTGATTTGCCGCAAAGAAGCTGCCGTCCATCACCACCAGAGAGCCGGTGATATCACCCCATTCGGTACTGTAGTCACCATCGCCATAGAAGCCAGCCGAGGTTTCAATTTTCTGATTGCGCCAGCTCAGGCTACCCTGGCGGTAGGCGCTGTTGCTGCTCTGATTAGCCCAGGAGGCGTCGTAAGCAAAGCCGCCATCCGTTGGCATCGCGCGGGAAAGCGTCACGCGTTGCGCAGACCCGCCCTGGGCATCGCGTTCCACACTGAGGCTGGCATTGGTGCGCTCGCCAAAGGGGATCACCAGAGAGATCGCGCCTGACCATTCGCCTTCCTGCCGATCGCGGCTGGCAGAAACGTACAGGCTGCTGTTGCCCCACAGGTTTTTACTCCATGACAGGTTCCATAACTGGGTGCGGTCGCCGGTGCCGGCGGTAATATCAATAAACGCCGCACCGATGCTGCCATACTGGTTCAGCGACAGGCTGGCGCTGTACTGCGAGCTGCGGCGGCTAAGGGAGTAATCCGTATTGGTAGTGGCGCTGGTACGGTCGCCATACAGCGCCAGATTGCCAAAGCCCGCGGAACGGATGATATGCTGCATTCCCAGGCTAAAGCGGCTGTTATTGTACTGATACCCCCAGCTGTACTGATTGCCATGCTCGCCAGCCAGCTGGCTTTGAGTCAGTGCCGCATTAACCACGCCAAGTGAGCCAATTCTCACCTGGCCGCCCGCGCCGCCCAGCGCAAGCGTATCGGCACCTTCAGCATGGCTCTCCAGCGTCAGCCAGTCGGTCAGGCCATAGCGGTAAGAGCCGCTGACGGCAGCAGAGCCATAATCAAAATTCTTCAGTCCGTAATTTTGCCGCAGCGCCCCGGCGGAAAAAGAGAAATCAGAAAGTCCGGGCTTGAGTAAATTGCTGGAGACATAAAACGGCAGCGTGGTAGTGACCCGTCGTCCCACGGCATCGGTCGTCACCACCACCGCATCGCCAGCCCCGTTGACAAAGGGCATATTGGTCAGCGTCCAGGGGCCGGGCTGGACGCTGTTGGTGCTGTTCTTATAGCCATTCACAAAGAGATCAACCGTTGACGGCACCGCTGCCTGGCCAGAGAACGAGGGCAGAGGATAGGTAATCAAATCCGGGCGAACGGAAAAGTCTCTGGCAATCTGAATACCGCCCAGCCGGACGCTGTTACTCCAACTTAGGGAGTCGGTGATCAAATCCCCTACCCGCCAGCTTAGCGAGCGGTTTTCACTCTGATTTCCCCACCAGGTGTCATAACGCAAATAGCCCTGATCCTGCGCGCCGGGCTGGCCGGAAAGCTGCTCCTGCCAGACGCCGTTAGTGGAAAACTGCCCCAAATTGCCAAAAAGGCGGAATTCATTAAAGGCCGAAATGCGGCTGCCGCTGGCGGAAGTGTGGCTGGTATAAAGATCGTAGTTAAACAGTGCGCCCGTTGAGGTTCTGCCGGGATAACGCGGCCCGCTCTGTTCAGTGCTGTTGAGTTTTTGCTGCGGCAGCCAGGCGGGCGGCACGGTCAGCAGGATGCGCTGGCGAGTCCGGTCGTATTCCGCTTTCACCTCTGGCATCACCGACACATCCATGATCGACGACGTGATTTGAGGGGAGGGAATGCCAGCCCGCTGCAAATCAGCGGCGCGTAAAAGATAGTGATTATCCCGGAATTCAACCGGCACAATCTGGCCGGTATCCTGCTGATTGACGATCAGCCCCAGCATGTACTGCTGATTTTGCGTACCCGGCGTGTTTTGCTGTGGCGGCGGTGGCAAAGAGGAATAGGTTTCCGCGCGGCCGGTTACAGAAAACAGGCAGCTTATCAGGCTCAGGGCCAGGGAGCAGCGTCCCGGGGACGCAAAGCATCGCCTGCTCATTGGCTAGCGCGAGGAACGGGTGCTGCGCCAGGTTTTACCACTGTCCAGCTCCGCACTCAGCTCTGAGCGGTCAGATGCTGGAAAATTCAGGGGAAACACATTGCTGGAACCAGCCAGAACGTAGCCGAACAGACTATTCGACAGCGAGCGGCCGCCTAATGAAACCTTGCTCAGCCGGGCATGACCGTTACCGTTATTGGTAATGCGCAGCGCCGATTTACCGTCCTGATTCACCACCTGCCAGCTAAGCTGCGGATTGGCATTATCGGCATTTAGCCCTTCGCCATAGGTAAAGAGCGGGACCGAGTAACGCATCTGAAAACTCAAGCCCGCCTGATTCTCTCCTGGCTTTTGCGGCGTGGGGATCTCATCCAGCAACACTCTGTAAGCCATCTCTTTACCCGCAGGCGGCGGGGTCTGATTAATCAGACGCACCAGCTGCCTTTGCCCCGGTTCGATTCTGACCAGCGGCGGGCTGGCCAGCACCGCTTGCTGGGTCTGATACTGCTCTTTGCCATCCACCTGCTGCCAGCTGAAAACGCGGACCTGCATCAGCGTGGTTGCTGCCCCACGGTTTTCCAGCCAGAGTTCGGTGGCTTTATCCCCGCTAAGAATTTTAGGGTCGATCGGCCATATCAGCACCGAATTCCCTGCCCAGGCCGGTAGTAAAGCACTGGACAACGCCAGCAGTAGCGCAAAAATAGGTAGTTTCATCATCGTCCTTTTTCCTCCCTGTATTACCAACTCAGCGTCACCGTTAGGGTATCGCTGTAAGTCCCGGCCCGCCGTACGCCACTCATCTGCAATAAGCCATAGATCGGTAGCGTGATATTGTTGGCATTGCTGTAGGTCAGCGCCACGTTTTGGCTAACCGGGATGGCACTTGCTGCGCTGTGGGTGGCGCTGGTATAGAGCGTGTAGCCCACCAAATCTGTGTTATTAGCGACTTTCAGATTACGCGTCGAAGTGTAATTACTGCCCCCATCTATGCTCATATTCAACGTGGTGCCCGGCGTACAGGCCAGCGTGAGGGTAGAGCTTTGTACGTAACTGGCACTGGCAGAAACCGTACCGACACCGGGTTGCGTACCAAAATCCAGTGCGCCAATAACGCTGGTATTTGTACCGGAAATGACACAGCCGTTTACTATCGACGCCGTCACCTGAAAAGTTTGAGTTGGCAGCGACCAGCCTGCATTGCTGATAAAAAACAACACGAAGCAAAGCGGGCGCATCAGGCCCGCCAGTCGTCTTACCTGCTCCGGCACGTTGCGTTCCCTGTAGTTATAGGTCAGTAGTTTACGGCGACATTAATCGTATCGGTGTAGGTTCCTGCTGGAATAGCGGCATTGAATCCCCCGCCTGAAATACGACCATAAATCGGGTAGTTATCGCCATTGGTCGGGTCGGCGGTGCCGGTATTCGCCAGGTTGGTATTGTTAGCGATGGGTGTCGTATATGACGTGGTGCCATAGAGGGTATAAGCGATACCTTGCGTCGCGTTGCTGCCGAGGATCAAATAACGCGGCTGGGCGGTCACCGCGCCAAAAACGGTTGCCGGTGCTGCGTTGCTGCTGGTTAGCTGAACGTTGTAGGTTTGCCCGGTAGTGCAGCGTACAAAAATACCGTTACCCAGCGAGCCCACTAAAGTCGCGTTTAGAGTATCGAAGGTAGCAGCGCTCGTACCGAAGTCTAAGGTACCGAAATTGACGCCGGTGGTTGCCGACTGGCCGTTAACGAGGCAGCCCGTGGTCAGTACCACTCTTGCGTTGATAGTCCCCGTTGTAGTGGCGGCAAAGCCCGAAGTCGCCACGCTGAGGCCAATGCCACAGCCCAGCAGAAAAAGCTTCATTTTCATAACCATTCCTTACTGATCAGTCTGATGGAAGTGCTTTTTCGCCTGGTACGAAAGAGAACAACGCGGCGGCGTGCGGGTGAATAATAATCGCCATCCAGCGTAAAAAAAGAGCAGAAAACCGTCATAAAAACGGTATCTGCGCTTGCTGTCTTATCTTATGTTTTTAAACTATAGAACAGCCTGCCGGGGTGGGCGAAGCGAAACGTAAAAATAAAGCTAATGGATTGAAAGGAATGAGAAGGCGATGCTGAGCGGGTAATTTTGGCGATTTATTAAAAATGATCGGAATCATCTTAGGATTAGCTGGGCAAAAAAAATTGCGGATGCTAAGGTCGTTGCGCGACATGATCCTCCTTTAATAAACCTGTTAAATGATGGGGATACCGGCAGTTTGCATGCGGTTAATTTGCGCGGTCAGAAGACTTTGATTTCCTCCGGGGTAAAGTTGACTACTCTTTAGCCGATACCGTGATCATTGAAAGTGTTAAAAACACCTTTGTTCCATCACACGGCGCCAGGCCATCGGCTGGCATCAGAGATTTGCATATGCTTATGAGCTCTTACGACCATCTGTTGGTCACTGTCTCCATTTTTGTCGCCTTTCTGGCTTCCTATACTGCGCTGGATATGGCGGGCAGAGTCGCGACCTCAACGGGCAAAGTTGCCCGGGTCTGGCTTATCGGCGGCGGTTTTGCGATGGGTATTGGCATCTGGTCTATGCATTTTATCGGCATGCTGGCCATGAACCTGGCAATGGTGATGAGCTACGATCCCGGTCTGACCCTAATCTCGATGGTTATCGCCATCGCTGCCTCAATCTTTGCGCTGTGGATCGTCTGCTACGGCGAGCTGCCGCTGTCACGTTTGCTGACTGGCGCAGTGGTTATGGCCAGCGGCGTGGTCGCCATGCACTACACCGGCATGGGTGCATTAATGTTTACACCCGGCATCATCTGGGACTGGCGCTGGGTTGCCGTCTCGGTGGCCATTGCGCTGGCAGCCAGTACCGCCGCGCTGTGGTTGGCTTTCAAACTGCGGCAGGGGGTGGGACATTTAGCGTTGCTGCGTGCAGGAGCCGCGCTGGTGATGGGGGCAGCGATTGCCGGAATGCACTACAGCGGCATGGCAGCCGCCAGCTTCCCGATGATGAGCCACGCCACAGATATGGGCGTAAACAGCAACTGGCTGGCGGTGCTGGTGGTAGTGGTTACGCTTTCCATTCTGGGTATTACTCTGGTCGTTTCCACACTGGATGCCCGCTTACAGGCGCGCACCTCGGTGCTGGCCTCTTCTCTGGCCGAAGCTAACCGCGAACTGGCCCAGCTGGCGCTGCACGACAACCTGACCCGCTTGCCGAACCGTATTCTGCTGGAAGACCGTCTGGACCAGGCGTTAAACAAAGCCGTACGGGAAGAGACCTCTTTTGCGCTGATGTTTATGGATCTTGACGGCTTTAAAGCGGTAAATGACGCTTTTGGTCATCATATTGGCGACAATCTGCTGGTCGCCGTGACCGACCGGATGAAAAATCTGCTGAAGGGGCACCATACGCTGGCGCGCCTTGGCGGGGATGAATTTGTACTGCTGGTTGAAATCACCGATCCCAACGACGCTGCCGCTATTGCCGATCAGCTGGTGAAAGCGATTGATGCGCCTTTTGTTATTTCACGCTATGAGCTGGTGGTATCGCTGAGCATTGGTATTGCCGTTTACCCTGGCGATGGCAATGACGAACGCGAACTGATGTTCAATGCCGATGCCGCGATGTACCACACCAAAAACAATGGTCGTAATGGTTACAGCTTCTTCCAGCCCTCCATGAACACCATTGCTCAAAACCAGCTGCAGCTGATTAATGACCTCTGGCTGGCTCAGGAACACAACGAACTGCGTCTGTTTTATCAACCTAAATTCTGTGCACCGCAGGGCCCGATCGTCGGCTTTGAGGCGCTGATCCGCTGGCAGCACCCGCAGCGCGGCCTGCTGACGCCGGATATCTTTCTGCCGCTGGCGGAAAAAACCGGACTGATTGTCAGCATGGGCAACTGGGTGATCAACGAGGCTTGTCGCCAGCTTCATGAATGGCACCAGATGGGCAACACGCAGTGGTCGGTGGCCGTTAACCTCTCTGCCCTACAGTTTGAACAGGCTGGACTGGTTGAAACGGTGGTTAGCGCGCTGAAAAAGCATCAAATTCCGCCGGAGCAGTTAACGCTGGAAGTTACCGAAACGACGGCAATGCGCGATCCCGATGAGAGCGTGCGCATCCTTACCGAACTGACCGATTTAGGCGTTAAAGCCTCGATTGACGACTTCGGGACCGGCTATTCAAGCCTGCTTTATCTGAAGCGTTTACCGGCCAGCGAACTGAAAATCGATCGGGCGTTTGTTAACGAGCTGCAAACGCAGAATGAAGATGCCACCATTGTGACGGCCATCGTCGCGCTGGCGCAAACGCTGAAGCTGAAAGTGGTGGCGGAAGGCGTGGAAACGCGCGAACAGCAGGACTTCCTGACCAGCCTCGGCTGTAACTCGCTACAGGGGTATTTGCTGGGGCGGCCGGTGCCAGCGGATAAAGTGCCGGAACTCGATCTGTATGCGGACGGGGGTGAAACGCTGCCCGAGAAAAAGGCCGTCTGACCGACCACCTGTCAGGTAAAGGACGCTGTTTTATCAGCGTCTTTAGACCTATAATAGTTGCCAAATTCCCTTATCGGGTACGTAACAGTTTTGGCCAAATACCAACAGCTTATTGCACAAATCCAGCAGCAGATTTCCGCCGAGCTCTGGCTTCCCGGTGAAAAACTGCCTTCGCTGCGGGAACAGGTAACGCTAAGCGGCATGAGCCTGATGACCGTTATGCATGCTTATCAGGTGCTGGAAAGTCAGGGATGGATCCAGTCGCGGCCGCAGTCTGGCTATTACGTTGCGCCCCGCGCAGAGTTTCTCAGTCAACCTGCCAGTCATCAGAAAGTGCAGTTGACCGAATCCGTCGATATCAACGGCTTTATCTTTGACGTTCTTCAGGCCTGCCGCGACCCCAAAATTGTGCCTTTTGGCTCCGCTTTTCCCGATCCCGAACTCTTTCCCCAGCGTCAGCTGATGCGTTCGCTTAGCGCCGTCTCGCACTCGCTTAAACCTGCCGATGCGCTGAATAATTTGCCGCCTGGCAACGAAGCATTGCGCAAAACGCTGGCGCAGCGCTACGCCTTGCAGGGAATTCAGGTCTCGCCGGATGAAATTGTCATTACTAATGGGGCGATGGAAGCGCTTAACCTCAGCATGCAGGCGGTGACGGAGCCGGGCGACTATGTCGCGATTGAAAACCCGTGCTTTTATGGCGCGTTACAGGTGATTGAGCGGCTTCAGCTGAAAGCCGTCGCTATTGCCACCGATCCTCAGCACGGCATTGACCTCGACGAGCTGGCACGCGCGCTTGAGCGCTGGCCGATCAAAGCCTGCTGGATGATGACCAACCAGCAAAACCCGGTGGGCTGTACGCTCACAAGGGATAAAAAGCAGCAGCTGGTGGCGCTGCTCGAACAGCATCAGGTTTCGCTGATTGAGGATGATGTCTACAGCGAACTCTATTTTGGCGGCGACAAGCCGCTCCCCGCGAAAGCGTTTGAAAAGCAGAGCAGCGTGCTGCATTGCTCCTCTTTCTCAAAGAATCTGGTGGCGGGTTTTCGCGTAGGTTGGGTGGCGGCAGGCAAACACGCGCAGCGGATCCAGCGCTTACAGTTGATGAGCACGCTTTCGACCAGCGCGCCGATGCAGCTTGCGCTGGCCAATTACCTGGGAACGCGCAGCTACGACAGCCATTTACGTAAGCTGCGTCAGGCGCTGGAACAGCGTAAAAATCAGGCCCGGCTGTCTTTAAAGCGGCATTTGCCGCTCGGGGCCAAAATTAATGATTCTCAGGGTGGCTACTTTTTGTGGATTGAGTTGCCCGCGCAGATTAATACCACCGAACTTTATTACCGCGCGTTGCAGCACAAGATCAGTATCGCGCCCGGCAAGATGTTCTCCTCCGGCGAGCAGTACGCGAACTATTTTCGCTTTAACAGCGCCTGGGAATGGAATGCGACGCAGGAAGCGGCGGCAGAAAAACTGGGGAAACTGATAGCCGAAATGCTCCAGGGCCAGACTGGCTGGCCCCAGGAGGACGGTGGCGATTAAACCGCCGAGGCGCGCTGCTGGCCCCAGGCCAGGTGATAAACATCGTAGAAGTCCACTTCGCCTTTCAGCGACAACAGCTTCTCAATGCCCTGTTTGACTTTATCCGGCACCTGGCTGCTGCCAAGGATATCCTTAATCGCCTGTTCGGACAGGGTGCGAACGTAATACCATTCGCCGTTGTAACAAACGCGCAGATCAAGCGTATCGATATCTTCAAAGCGATAGCGGGGATTCACATCCAGCAGCATCAATCCGCTCATCAGCAGCACGAAAAAAGTCGCGCCCCAGAAAGCGGGCCAGCCGAGAAATTCCGTGGTAAAAATCAGCGCAACGGTCAGGGCGTAACAGACATACATTGATGCCCAGAGCCCGGGATGATTTTTCAGAAAGTTAAAGCTGAAACGCGGCCGGTTATCGCGCTGTTCTTCACGATTGAGCGTGTCAATTTCGCGCAGCAGTATCTGTTTGACGTCTTCCACTCATCACCTCCTTTCGGTATATGCCTTAGTAAACCACAGTTTGTATACCTGAGGCAGACACAGTTAATGCAAATAAAGCTATAACAGTTGCGTTCGTTTAAGGAAATATGGCTGAGATGACGACATACTCTCTGTTCTCAAAACTGCTTCCGGGCCCCGATAATGATGAAACTGGCGCTAAACGTTTTTCTGCTTGTGGCATTTTTTGGTTGCACCTCTTCAGCGCTGGCGATCGATTGCGCCAGGTCAGCAAGCATTGTGGAAAATACCATTTGTGACTCTCCTCAGCTCTCCTGGCTGGACGCGGTATTAAACGACACCTACCGCAACGTCATGAAGCTGTCGGAGCCTGCCAGCGTAAATCAGGAAATGCAGCAGTGGCAGGCCTCGCGCGATGCCTGTGCCAGCAGCAGCTGTCTGCGCTGGGCTTATTTACAGGGCATTGGACAACTCTATAACGTCCCGGAAAAATTCAACTGGGACGGTGAATGGTGGAACCGCTCGGCGGTGCATGGCGACGGCGGAAAAATTATCCTGAGTCACACCACGAAATGGGCGTTTAACTTTGATGCGCAAGTCTGGCGAGGAACCTATAAATCTAACCTGCGTGGTGATGTCAAAATGTTTTACGGTACCGGCCTGGCGGACAATATTGCGTGGGGTGCAGGCTGCACGGTGCTGTTTATCCCGCGTACCGACGGGCAGATTGACGTCCGTAGCGACAGCAACGGCAGCTGCAAATTGTTGATGCGCGGCGGGATGAGCATTGATGGCACTTACGTCAGAAGCCAAAGCGATCCGCGCCCCGCCGCGACGCTGTTATCGCTGGGGGTGTTTCCCACCAAAGCGCTGGACGATCGTTTTCGCCAGCTGGCAGGTAAGGATTATCAGCAATTCGTCGATGTTGCCAACAACCTGGTCTATTCCGCTGATTTGGATAGCATGGGCGCTACCGTAGTCACACTGTCAGTGAAGGGGGCAGCCAGCCGCCGCGCAGCGATAATTATGTTTACCCAGGACGGAACAATGTGGGCAATGCGCCTGCTGCCAGACAGGGATAATGGCAACGCGCCTGAGACGCAGCTAATCACCAGCGAAAAGGGGACAACGCTGCCAAAAACGCTCGCTGAATGGCGCTCGCTGTTTGATTATTAATGGCCGGATAAAGGCCGTGGCTCAGGAGACGTGACCCACAATCTGCAAATCCGTTTCCTCCGGGATTTCATTGTATGAGAGCACCGACATGCCGGCAGCAAACTGCCGTGCATAGCAGGAGAGTAACGGTCGCAGCTGAGGCTGCACCAGTAAAACAGCCGTCAGATTCTGTGCTTTTAGCGTCTCCAGCACGACGGGCAGAGCAGACTGCAACCGGCTTGTAACAGTGGGATCTACCGGGAAACTGTCGAGACTGACCGGGCCCGCCTGCCGTGCCTGGCTCAACGCGCCGAGTAGCCGATTTTCCAGTTCAGCCGCAAGCGCGTAAGCCGAAAGCGGTTTGTTATCGGGCGCGATGGCGGCAACCAAACGCCGGCGCAGGGCATAACGCACATCGGAAACCAGTAAAAGGGCGTCTTTCGTCACCGCTGCGCTTGCAACCAGCGTGGTGGCGACAGAAACACTATCTTTCAGTGAAACCTGTTCCTGCAACAGCAGACGATAAATTTTCAGTTGCAGACTATAAGAAAGCGCCTTATTCAAATCATCAGCCAGACGGGGAGCTGTCTCTGCAAGTCGCTGATTGAAAAAGGTAATATCATCGTAATTAAACAGCTCGGGCAGATGCTCGCGCGCCACCTGATGAAGATGCGTGGCAATAACGCTGGCACAATCCACTACCTGATAGCCAAGACTCAGCGCGCTGGCTTTTTCATCCGGCATAATCCAGGTGACGGCCAGGCCACAAGCCGGATCGGTGTCGCGCAGGCCTTCTATCTCGCCATAAAGCGCCGCCGTTGGGATCGCCATTAATCGGTTCGGATGCACTTCTCCCAGCGCCGTTCGTAACCCGTTGACTTTGATCTCATACTGAACCGGCTTCAGGCAGAAATCTTCGTGAAGAGCGATCTCCGGCAGCAGCACGCCGCTGGTTTCCGAGATAAGTTGTCGGACGGATCTTACGCGCTGAGCCAGCGGGGTGCCGCTGGATTTATCCATCAGCGTAACCAGCTTATAGCCAAGACAGAGGCTCAGCGGCTCAACAAGCGGGATGCTCTGCCAGCTGATACCGACGCTTTCATTATCATCTGGCGCCTGCGTGATCTCCTCATCGTTTTGCCGTGCTGGCTGAACCACGCGATATTGCCGCCAGGCAATAAACAGCATCAGCGCGGTAAAGGCGAGAAACACGAAATGGGGCATGCCGGGCACTATCGCCAGCACGAACATGACAAAAGCGGCGGTACACAGCGTGGCAGGCTTTGCCAGCAGCTGATTCTTGATTTCATCGGCAATACCGGCGCTGTCGTCGTCGCTCACACGGGTCACAATGATGGCCGCCGCGGTGGCGAGCAGTAGCGAAGGGATCTGAGCGACCAGTCCGTCGCCAATCGTCAGCAATACATATTGTTCAAATGCCTGGCCGGCATCCAGATTGTGTTTAAAGATCCCGATCAACATCCCGCCAATAACGTTGATCAGCAGGATCATGATCCCGGCAATGGCATCGCCACGCACAAACTTCGATGCGCCATCCATTGCGCCATAAAAATCGGCTTCGTTAGCAACCTCACGGCGACGTAATCGGGCCTGTTGCTGATTAATCAGACCGGCATTGAGGTCGGCATCAATCGCCATTTGCTTGCCAGGCAATGCATCCAGCGTGAAGCGGGCCGACACTTCCGAAATACGCTCGGCACCTTTGGTCACCACCACAAAGTTGATGATCATCAGGATGATAAACACCACGAAGCCCACCACAAAGTTGCCGCCAATCACCACATTGCCGAACGCTTCAATCACTTTACCGGCGGCTCCCACCCCCTCATGTCCTTTCAGCAGCACTACGCGGGTGGATGCGACGTTGAGGGTCAGCCGCATCAATGTAGTAATCAGCAGCAGGGTAGGAAAAACGGAGAAATCCAGCGGGCGTCGGC
This sequence comes from Pantoea sp. CCBC3-3-1, assembly GCF_007981265.1. Classification (NCBI taxonomy): domain Bacteria; kingdom Pseudomonadati; phylum Pseudomonadota; class Gammaproteobacteria; order Enterobacterales; family Erwiniaceae; genus Pantoea; species Pantoea sp. CCBC3-3-1. The sequence continues at coordinate 4,218,005 of NZ_CP034363.1, read as the reverse complement.
TGTTAACGCTGGCCAGCAGCACCATAATCGCCAGCACGATGTTGAAGGTGAACAGCACGTCCAGCACCAGTGGCGACAGCGGTAGTATCACCATGGCCAGCACGCAGAGCAGCAGCAGCGGTACGCCAAAAGGGCTTTGTCCCAACAGCGCCACGATCTGGCGGAAATTAAATTTTGGCATGCTTATCCGTTCCGTATTCAGGAATAGGGGTGCGTAAATCCAGCCGGGGCTTTGCGCCTTCTCCCTTCCGCCAGGCCTTTAATTGCATGACGTACGAAAGAATGTGCGCTATCGGCCGAAAGAGGGAGGCAGGAATTTGTTGATTGACGCTTGTGCTGTGATAAATCGAACGCGCCAGTGAAGGAAACTCCACGATTTCAATCTGATGCTGCCGTGCGGCCTTGCAGATTAACAGGGCAGTCTCATCGATTCCTTTTGCCACGATATAAGGTGCGGCGGCCTTTTCGGGGGCATATTTTAGCGCCACCGCATAATGCGTCGGGTTTACGATCACCACGTTTGCCCCGGATACTTTGCTGGATACTTGCCCCATTGCCATCTGGCGTTGCCGCTGGCGCAGGCGGCTTTTTACCTGAGGAATGCCTTCCTGATTTTTAGCATCGTCGCGTACCTCTTTCTTACTCATCCGCAACTTTTTAATAAACATAAAGTGACCGATCGGCAGGTCAATAAAGGCAAACAGCACGATGATGATAATGAACTGCTGCATAATCCCGGCATAGTGCTGAAGAGCGGAAACAATCGCTCCGGTCAGGAAATGATTTTCGAGATCCAATAGCGCGGGGAGTTGCTGAAAAAGGGTAAAGGCCAGCAGCGACAGCAGCACCGTGCCTTTCAGGAGCGTTTTCAGCACCTCATAATAGTGTTGCTGGCTGAACAGCCGTTTTACGCCTGCCAGCGGACTCATTTTATTAAAATCGGGCAGCAGGCGGGCAGGGACGAAGATCCAGCCGCCGGGGATCAGATTAGCCAGGCAACAGACGGTCGGAATGGGGATTAAGGTTGCCAGCACTTTCAAAATAACCAGCACGTTGAGCAACATAAACTCACGTAGCGCGCCTTCGTCGTTGATATGGCTGGCGATCTGACGTAGCGCGATAAACGTGCTGTGCATCAGTTGCAGATAGTAAGGAAAAAAAGCGCTCAGTGTTGCCAGGCCAACGATCAGGCTGGCTGCCGTCCCCAGATCTCTCGAACGCGCGATATCGCCTTGCTCACGGGAGTGGCGCAATCGGTTTTGCGTCGGTTGTTCGCTTTTATCACCGCAGCCTGACATCAGTTCACCTTAAGGTGTTCGAGCTGAGCCAGGATGTCGTTGGTCAGCGAAAGATAATGTTGAGGAATACGGCTGGCGAGCAGCATCAGACAAAGCAGCCCGAACAGCATGCTGACGGGGAAACCAAGCGCAAAAAGGTTCAGCGTGGGCGAAATGCGGTTAAGCAGACCAAAAGTACCCTGCACGATCAGCATAATGATCGCCGCAGGCAGCGCCAGAAGCAGGGCGCTGGCGATCATCCAGCCCACGCCGGTGACAAAATAGCTCAGGGTCAGGGGCGTGATTGCCTGACTAATCGGCCATAGCGCGAAACTTTTGAACAGAATAGTGACCAGCAGCAGATGCCCGTCCATGCTGAAAAACAGCAGCCCGCTAAAAACAGAGACGATTTGGGAAATCACCATGGTCGAACTGCCGCTGCCGGGATCGTTCATCACGGCCATGCCCAGCCCCATACTCATCGATAACAGCGTGCCAGCGGTTTGCAATGCCCAGAACACCCAGTTCAGTATCTGACCGAACAAGAACCCCCACAGCAGCTGTTCAGCGGTCAGCAAGATTGTCTGAGAGCTCATCAGCCTATGCAGCACAACGTTGTGCTCAATCAGCGGGGTGATAATTATGCTGAGTAGCAATGCCAGCCCGAAGCGGGCCTTGCGTGGGAAAGCGTGATGATCGAACAGCGGACAGCAGTGGAAAAAAGCCGTCGTGCGCACCAGCGGCAGCCACAATGCCAGCAGAGGCGTCATCAGATCCTGAAGGTTGATATCCATCACGTGAACGCTATCCGGCCAGCACAGCAGCCTGTTCAAAAATCAACAGGGTGAAATCGATTAGCTGAATAAGCATCCACTTACCCGCAAACACCAATACCAGCATGGTGACAACCAGACGAGGTAAGAAGCTGAGCGTCTGCTCGTTGATTTGGGTCGTAGCCTGAAAAACACTGACTATCAGCCCCGTTATCAGACCCGGCAGAATGGCGACGAAAGCGATGGTCAGCACCAGCTTCAATCCCTGAGCGACAATATCGCCGGCCACATCGAGACTCATCATAATCCGGCAGCCTGAACGCTGTGTGTCAGCGTACCTACAATCAGCGACCAGCCATCGCAGAGCACAAACAGAATCAGTTTGAAAGGCAGGGAGACGATCAGTGGCGAAAGCATCATCATCCCCATCGCCATCAGGATGCTGGCCGTAATCAGGTCAATCACCAAAAACGGGATGTAGATCATAAAGCCGATTTTAAACGCGGTTTTCAGCTCGCTCAGCACAAAAGCAGGCGTAATCAACGTCAAATCCTGCTGTTTAGCGTCGCCGCTGGCGTTGGCGATGGTCATAATCTGTGCCAGCGCAGTGCTGCTGGTCTGAGATAACATAAAGGTCTTTAGCGGGGCAGAACCGAGACTCAGCGCCTGTTGCAGCGAAATCTGCTCTTTCTGGTAAGGCACAACCGCATCCTGATAAATCTTCAGCCCAACCGGCCGCATCACCAGTAGCGTTAGCACCAGCGCGATGCCGGTGAGTACCTTGTTGGGTGGGCTTTGTTGCAGTCCCAACGCCTGGCGCAACAGCGACAGCACGATGATAAAGCGGGTAAAACAGGTCATCATTAGCAGCACGACGGGCAGAAGCCCCAGCAGCGTCATCAGCAGCAGCACTTCAACCTTCACGCTATAGTCCTGACCGCCAGGCGTGGTGGTCGCGCTAAAAAGCGTCAATCCACGGGATTCCGCCAGCGCCGCCAGTGGGCAAATAAGCAGCCCGGCCAGCAGCAGGCCATGCGATAAAAATCTGCGCGGGATAATAACGCGGACTGGATATTTTTTTTGGCAACGGGAAATAGTCATTTTGGTATCAAACAGATAATGCTTATCCGTAAGCAGATGCTGGATATGATAAGAAGGTAGAACCAACTTATTAAATCCCCGCCTTATCATTTCTGAATGTTCTTCGCGATGATAAATCCGTGCCTTATTTTATTTGGGCTTGCAAAGTAAAGCCCGCCTGACGACTTATTAATAATCCCTGGTGTTTTAAAATTTACAGCTTTCAATTTCTCTTGTTTTAAGTGTCGCCTCTCTGCAGAACAACTTGCAAGAGGGGGTTATTCTGACAGCCAGAGAAACGACGACGTAAATTAAACTGCTTATCAGCCTGAATGGCAATCCCTTGGGCATTATTAATTGATTATTAAAAAACGAGAGCTTATCGATGGGTTTCTTGTTAATCCAATGATTGATAAGGGTTTATATTTTAATATCTCATTAATGGGAGATTTGTGTAACGCAGAAAGCGTATGCTGCTCACATCTTAAACAAAGTGAAACGATAACGTTAAACCTGGGAATGCTCTCAATGAAAATGAACGGGGAAGATGAATTCGATAGTGGTTTTATTTCGCATTCTCAATCCAGCAGGGATCTATTATCGCTGGCGCGGAGAGTGGCAAAGTTTAACGTTCCGGTGCTTATAACAGGCGAAACGGGAACCGGTAAAGAATGCGTGGCAAAATATATTCACCATCATGCTTTCTGTAATGGCGCGCCTTATGTCGGTGTTAATTGTGCCGCCATTCCTGAAAATATGTTGGAAGCCATCCTTTTTGGATATGAAAAAGGGGCGTTCACCGGCGCGGTAAGCAGCCAGCCGGGTAAATTTGAACAGGCCAATGGCGGAACGCTGTTATTAGATGAAATTGGTGATATGCCAATAGCGCTACAGGTGAAACTACTGCGGGTATTGCAGGAGAAAAGCGTCGAGCGTTTAGGAAGCCATAAATCTGTTTCGTTAAATATCAGACTGATTGCCTCGACCAATAAGGATCTGGAAGCGGAGATCATGGCAGGGCGGTTCCGTCAGGATCTTTTTTACCGGCTTTCCGTGGTGCCTGTCCAGCTCAAGCCACTGCGCGAAAGAGTGGAGGACATCGTCCCGCTTGCTGAATTTTTTATCCGTAAGTATCAGGATTTTTGCAGCAGCAAACCTCATCTTACCGACAGCGCGCGCAGCTATCTGCAACGCTATGAATGGCCTGGCAATGTACGTGAGTTGGAAAATGCGGTGCAGCGTGGGCTGATTATGTCCTGCGGTACGCCGCTGGATGAACGTTGCTTTGGCCTGAACCTGAAGCCGCAGCCCGCTCTGACTTCCGATGACACCGGGGCCGCCAGCGTGCAAAGCCCCATCAAACAGCGTGGTCGTATGGCGGAATGCCAATATATCCTGGACTTGTTGAAACGCCATCGGGGTAATAAATCCCAGACGGCGGCGTGCCTGGGCATCACGCCACGGGCATTGCGCTACCGTCTGGCCAGCATGCGTGCGCAGGGTGTCGATCCCAGCTACCTCTCCTGAAAACCACAGGCAAGTAAAACATGGCAGAAAAAATTACCTTCGATATGCATGTCGGACAACGTCAGATGATGGCCGAAATGGCACGAATGCGTGCCGGGGCCAGCGCACTCCCATTGCCGCCGATGGCAAATGGAGTCACCGGCATGCAGCAACCTTCTTTTGGCGCGGTGCTGAATCAGGCTATCAGTCACAGAGATAATGTGCAGCACGCTGCCAGCGTGCAGCAGCCTGCCCAGGAAACAGGACGGCGGGTCGATTCTGCTGCGGCCATGCTGGAAAGTCAGAAGGACAGCGTCGCTTTTTCTGTGCTGGCGCAGGTACGTGACAGGCTTAGTACGGCGTTTGACGACGTCATAAACACGACACTATAGGCTCAACGTGAACGAAAAGATCAGGGCGTGTCGGGCATTTCTGACTGACGAACGTCTTAAAAAGTGGCTGTTGCCTGGCGTGGTAGCGATAGCAGCAACGGCGATTGTTGTGGCAATGCTGTGGCAAAACGATAACCACTACATCCTGCTTTATGGATCACAGGAAAATATCCCTGTTGCGCAGGTCGTGGAGGTTCTCAGCGGCGAGCAAATCTCTTACCGCGTAGAACCCAACAGCGGCAATCTGCTGGTACGTGAAACCGATCTGCCGAAAGCCCGCATGGCGCTGGCATCGAAAGGCGTTGCGGCACATTCTCCGGCGGGTTATGAGCTGATGGACAAAGAGAGCGTGCTTGGCAGCAGCCAGTTTATACAGAATGTCCGCTTCCGGCGCAGTCTGGAAGGTGAGCTGGCGCAAAGCATTATGGCGCTTGATGCGGTTGAATTCGCCCGCGTGCATCTGGGCCTGAGTGAAACCAGCTCGTTTGTCTTGAGCAATAAACCGGACAGCACTGCCTCAGTGATGCTGCGCGTACATGTCGGCAGGCAGCTTAGTGATGAGCAGGTAACCGCTATCGTCAGTCTTGTTGCCGGCAGCGTACCGGGTATGAAGCTGAGCGAAGTTCGCGTAGTCGATCAGCACGGCTCGCTGCTTTCTGCCAGCACAGGAACGAAGCGTCACTCTACTGCGGGCAGTAAAACCCACGGCGATCTGCTGCAACAGATGCGTCAGGAGACGGAACGCAGCCTGGCAAACTTGCTGGCTCCCGTGGTGGGCGCGGACAATTTTCGCATCAGCGTCGTACCCCGGGTGAATTTCAATGAGATTGAAGAGACACGGGAACGTTTTCTTAAGCCGCAACGGCAATCCAGCTACGACCGCGACGTGCGGCATATCCGCCATCCGGGCTATCAGCTGGAAAAGCTGTCGGTCTCGGTAGTGATTAATCGTGCTGCGCCGGCCGTCGCGGCCTGGACGCCGGAAAATCAGGCTCAGGTGCAGCAAATGCTCAATCAGGCGGCAGGGATTGAAACATCACGCGGTGATGTCTTGACCCTCAGCCTGCTGAGTTTCCCTGAAATCAAACCTGACAGCGAGCCGCCGCTGCCGTGGTGGGAAAAGCCAGACCTGATTAACTGGGGGCAGCGTGGCGGTCTCGCGCTGCTGATTCTGTCGGCGCTTGTCCTGCTGCTCAAACGTATCAGACGCCGCCCTGACCGAACGTAAACTGCCAAAGCTTCAGGCTCGCCCTTTTGCCGCCTGAGCCTAATTCTAAGGAAAGAACATGGACAAGAAAGTCGAAAAGCTGGACGTGCTGGAACTGTTACGACAAATGCGCGAAAGCGAACTGGAAGCGGCCAGCGGCAGGCTGGCCCGGCAACAGCAGGTTTGCCAAAGATACAGCAACACTATCAATAAATTAACCAGCCTGAGTGCTCAGGGCCAAAGGCCAGAGAGCGGGAAGGCGACGCTCTCTAACCCGATCCGTTTTGAGGCCGGCATCCAATGCATTATCGACTGGCTGAAGCAGGAACAGGCGCTGGCGCAAATTCGTGAGGAAGCGCTGGCGCAGGAATGGGTTGAGCAGGCCTGCCGGGAAAAATCGCTGAGCCTGATCCTTGAGCGCCAGCGTGCCGCACAACGGCAGTGCCGGGAGCAGTGGGAACAGCAGCGGAGCGATCGTCAGTTGACAGAAATCAGGCTAAGCAGAGGCCGCAACGGCAGGTAAGCCGTTGCTGTTTTTTCACAATGAGTGCAGGAATGAGATGAGCCTTATCGAAAGTTACATGCCCGATTACGTCTTGCGTTTACAAGCGATCCCACACGCTTGTGGCTGCGCTGGCTGTTTTAACGCTTCGCCGCTGGTCCAGCTGCGCTGGAAAAATCAGGTGCGTCACAGCGCCGTGCTGAGCTGCGATAGCGCGGCCCGAGAAATTCTCTGTCACGATAAATTTTTGCAACTGCATATCGGCGAGGCGATAGCTGAAAACCTGCCGCCGCTCTGTTCTGAACTCAGGGCGGTGAATCAGTGTTGTTTGCAACTGCTTACGGTGAACCAGGCGGATCCCTGTTTTTTTCTGTTTCAGCTGGGGCGTTTTCTCACAAAAATGCAGCAACGACAGAAAGGTAAATCCGGGTTAACGCTGATGGACGAGCTGCTGCATCCGGGTCAGCAGCGCCAGTCCGCCGCTGAGTTTTCTGAAGGGAAAAATGGTGCAGGTTGTAAGATGGCGGCGCTGCGGACGTTAGGCCAGCTAAATATTCAGGCTAATATTGCCGGGCACTACAGTGAGGCATTATCACGGCAGCTTTCAATACTGGCCCTGTCATCCGACGATTGTCTGCAACACCACTTGCGGTCGCTACAGCAGCAAAGCCTCGGCTGGCAAGCATTGCCGCGAATACTGGCCAACTTTCTCGGTTATGAGCTTTATCACAATGTGTTTCCCGGCAGCAATAGCGCCGAATGGCAATTTGCTTTTGCCGATCTTTGCCAACATTTTTTCCAGCTGAAGATGCTTTGTGCGCTCTGTATGCAGCTTAACGTGCCGCTGGATACGGTCAATATCAGCGCGCTGTTTGCCGCCTGGCAGCGCGCCCGGCCACAACGCGTTTTCACCGCAAATCCCGCCGTTTTCGGCATCGCATTGCTGAAATAACGGATATTTGCGGATCATGATAAAGGGTCAAGAATAAACGCCAGGCTGCCCGAGATCGTACAAAAGCCGCTTTGGCTTATCGCCGATAGTAGTCCATCATGGCTTTAGCCAGCACGTTACCATCCAGCGAAAGCGTTCCGTTTTCCAGTGCGGCTTTCATCTCGCTGACCCTGGCCAAATCCACCTCCGGCATCGCTTTTAGCGCCTGCTGCGTCTGGCTGACCAGGCCTGTTTCAGCAATCGATACGGCTGCCTGGCCGGGACTCTCCACCGCGCTGGCGATAACCTGATTGATCGGGCTGGTCGTATGAATAAGATTTTCTGCGGAAATTTTCATCGTGTTTTCTTTTTTTGTTCAGAGAGTTATCAACGTTACCTTGCTGAAAGCGACCGTTTAAATAACTTCTTAATCAGATAATCCCTTTTTTCTCTCATAATGGGATTTACCGATTTTTATTGCTGCAAAACCACACCATCATCGCTGCGGCAATGTCTGCTGAATCCGCAGGGATTTCGTTGCGTTGCAGCGCCAGCTGCATTGACGCAATACGCCATTCACTGATTTCGGGGAACTCTCGCAGCCTGACCTGAAAGCCGAGCAAAACCGGCAGATCGGCCCGGAGCTGCGCTACGCTGAATGCCTGGCGTAGCAGAGGTGCGGTTTGTTTTTGGGCGCAAGCCCGGTTAATGCTTGAAATTTTCATCCTGCTGTTTTCCCTAACGTCATATTTCTACAACTCTAAGACGTCAGGTATTTGGGGAACTTAAAGGATCAGGATCGGCGTGCTGACAACGCTGGCATATTGGCTTTCATATTACCGGGAAGGCATAGATCGCTAACATTTTGTCTCTGTCCGAGCCAGAAAGCAGAAGCTTAGTCCCGCCCGTGCATTAACGAAAGCATAAGGCCTGCCGCTTATATTCCCCACTCAGCAGCTAACAGGCTGCTTTAATCCTTTTTCGCTCTAAGGTTTGGCAATGACGCAATCACTCACATTTTTTTTGCTGGGGGCAATGCTAACGATGGGGCTTGCCCAGGCACAGTCCCGGCATACCCCCGTATCGTTTAATACGCCCGTGGATCCCACTTTTACGCCTCAACAAAAAGCGTTATCTCTCCGTGCAGGTAAAAAGCCCGCTCGTGTGGTTTTTAATGCTCGTACCGGCACACTGGTAGCGGGCAAGGAGATTAGGGTACATGCCGCAGCGATCTCGCATGGGCATTTGCAGGTAATCATCCGGGAAAGCGGAAAGATTCACCCTTCCGGCATGCCAGGCGGGAGTAAAACTGCCGTTACGGCAGCCGGTGAAATCGTTATGCATCGTGGCGCGGGTCAGAAAACTATCTTTTCCACAAGTACCCACCTGCGCAGCATTGTCGACACGCTTAACAGCCTGGGGACTTCACCGAACGATACGCTGGCCATCCTTCAGGCGCTAAAAGAGGCGGGCGCGCTTGATGCAGAACTGGTGGTGATATGAGCCGGGCACTGGCGGGCCAGACCCGCCTCTCCGGCAGCAGAGTCTGTAATATCCTGAGCGGTAGTTAAAGATTACTGAAAATTTGCCCGGTTGAAATGGCGGTAATTTCACCCTCGGCAGAACGGATCCGGCTAAAAAAGATCTTTTCCTGCTCAAGGTAGCTCAGCACGCTGGAGATCATTAATCCGTCATTTCTGTTAGTGATATAGACCGGCTGATAATCGTAGATTAGCCCTTGCGAGGTGGCGCCCTTGAGCATCATGCGCACTTTAATCTGTAAACGGTTGTCGTCCGGGTTATAAAGTTTCAGCATCACTGTTTTATCGCTGGCTTCAAAATGAAGATTATAGAGCTCGCTGTTTTTAGACAGCAGATCGTAATATCCCATCTGAAAATTGGACGGATTAGCGCTGGCGCGACCTTGAAACAGCTGCGCGTGATACATTGATGAACAAAAAAGATCCCTGACGACTGCTGCGCCGATCAGCAGCAGCGTTAGCAGCATCAGGCTAATTGACGCAGTTCGCCATTTCATTTATTTCTCTCTCCGTTTCCCGATAAATCAGTGCGTTGAGTTGAACTTCATCGCTGCGAAACTGGGCAATATTCATCGCCAGCTGGCGACGAGAACAGCCATCGTTGAGGACCAGCGTGTAATTCAGGGTAGTGGCAGTGGCCTGGAAGTAGACCTGCATTTGCATCTTCTGGGCCATTAACAGCGCGTTGATGGCGAAAAGTGAAGGGCTAAGCCGTTTATTTATGTTTTCTCCGGCGTTCAGCGTATAAATATGAATATTGCTGTACGTGCCGGACGCCTGTTCAGTCACTTGCAGGGCGGGCGTGGTTTGCCGTACCAGAAAAATCAGCGTTAACAGTAACAATGCCGCCTGCGCTAAACACATACCACGCCAGAATCGGTTGTGCTTTTTCTGTAGAGCCTGGGTCAGCCTGGCGCTTTCTTTTTGTGACTCTTTTTGCCATTCCTCATGGGCGCTGGCAAGAGCGTGAGTTTGCTCGCCGCTTCCGTCCTGCACTTCAGAAAAGGCTAACCTTTCCGCTTCAGGTCCGTTTTCCGCTTCAGGCTCAGTGAGCACGGAAGCGGAAAACGCTGGCGTTTCTGTGGCGTACTCTTCGTCCCGTATAAAATCGCAAAATTCTGCTTCCAGGATATAGCCTTTTTTGGGGATGGTTTTAATAATACGCTGTTGTTTACCATCATCTTCCAGCGCCACGCGTAAGGCATGAATAGCGTTAGGCAGGCTGTTATTACCAATGACACGCCGCTCCCAAACCAGCGTATTCAACTCCTCACGCGTCAGAATTTTACCGGCGTGTTGAACCAAAACAATCAGCAGTTTCAGCTGATATTCACCCAGACGTCGCTGTTCACCCGTCAGCTGATGGATCAACGAACCTGAACGCATATCAATCAACCAGTGATAAATCACACATTGAGAAGTCATAACGTTGATATCCAAAAAGCCGATCGTTTGAACAGGGCAATATTTTCACTGACTAAAATAAGTTGTTCAACGTTTAATGAAATTTAGGGAATAAGATAACGCCTTCATTAAGGAGATGTTTATTATTGTAAGCTTTATGATGCCATTAAATTATTTTTATCTGATTAATTGTTAATTAATAGATTTCTATTTGTTAGTTAATTATCCACGCTATTCATTGTCCAGGCTGCACCGCTGTTAATAGAGAAGGCAGCACAGAGGACGTTCGCTAAAGAACGCTGGTTTTTTCCGCCCATCACCCATTTTCTTCCGCTCTGAGCGGAAGGGAAACTTCCTCTTTAATTATTAATTATATGATAAATATCCTTTTTTTGATCTGGCATGGGCTTTGCAATTAATGCCCGGCAGCCTGAGCCAGGGCCGGTAAAGGGATGCCTGAAAATAGGTTAATTATCGATTTATAACGGAGTGTGAAATGGATAAAGCAAACAGCGGCTTTACGCATGACCAAACGACTGATTTGGCAATCCGTACAGCGGCATCCGTGCCGCATCAGCGGGTATTAATGATGTTTAGCGGCTTGCTGGACGAACTGACGCGCGCAAAAAACCATATCGAAATGCGGCGTCTGGAACGTAAGGCGGAGAGCCTCAACAAATGTATCGACATTCTCAATGCGCTAACCAGCGCGCTCGATTTTGACAACGGTGGCGAAGTGGCGCTGCGGCTGGCCGGGCTTTACGACTATTGCGTTTACCGCCTGTATGACGCCAGCCACCATCTGGCCGTTGAGCAAATTGAAGAAGTAGAAGAGATCCTGCACGCCATCCTGGAAGGCTGGGAAGGGATGGCAGGCTAAGGCATCAGGTGGAAACACGGCCTGGTCGGGCGCGGCGCACGGAAAAGCCGCAGCCAAAAATCAAAGGGATTCACCGTTGATATTTTCAGGTCAATGGCTCACATCAATGCTCGCCATTTGCGGGCTGTAGAGCGACGTCAGCTGAAGATGCAACGCTACCGGGCGCTTTTAAGGCGCCACCCTCTTAAAAATGGTCTTTCAGTCATGTCACATCAGGAAATATTTAAAGAACTGCCTTCCCTCACGCCGACGGAAGAAAGCCAGTATATGCAGCAATGGCTGCCGCTGGTTAAGCGAATCGTTCGCCAGCTGGCTCCGCAAGCTAACAGTATGATCGACAGGGAAGATATTGAGCAGATTGCACTAATGGGTCTGCTGGAAGCGCTTCGTCGCTATGGCCGTCCCGATGAGAAATTTGTTGGCTATGCTTCTCAGCGCATTCGCGGTGCCGTACTTGATCAGTTCCGGCAGCATGACTGGCGGCCGCGCAGCCTGCGTCAAAAAACGCACAAGCTCAATGACGGCATCAGGGAGCTGACTCGTCGTCTTGGGTGTGAACCTACTGAAGAACAGATTCGTCAGGCGCTTGATCTGACGCATGAGGAATATCAGGAATATTTACTGCTTGATAACGCCAGCACCATGGAGAGCTTCGACACGCTGCTTTCAGGAGAGGTGCCGGGCTATACGTTCGCGGGGCGTCGCCTGGAGGATGAGGTGGAAATTCAGCGCACGCTGGCACTGGCCATTGATAGCCTGGATTCGCGAGAAAAAGTCATTCTTAATCTTTATTATCAGCAGGATATGAGCCTGAAAGAAATTGCGCTGGTATTGGCACTGACTGAAGCGCGTGTCTGCCAGCTGAACAAGCGTATCGGCGAAAAGATAAAAGCTTTTTTCTAAATGCTCAAACTGGCTGGGGAGTGGCCGCTCTTGATCATACCCACTCACCGGCTGGCTTTGCTTGCCGGGCGGCTGACGCGTAAATAAGTTTAGCTTGATTTGACTTAAGTTGCGTAAAATTAGCAAGTTATGTGATCTGCCGCGAGCGAAGGGCATTGCAACTTTAGCATCAGGTGCCACAATTAATTAACAGTACTTCGATCCTCTACCTGATGTCAGGAGACGCTTTATGCAGCCCCATGCTGGTAGTTTGCTTGCCATGATGTCCTTTGCTGCCGGCACTTTTTCTGCCGGCTCGTCAAACAACCCGCAATATCTGACTTTTCAGCCGGTCAATGGGGTGCCAAACAACCCTTTGCCGTTGATTATCTATCCGCAGGTCGTGCCGGAAGAGATTGAAGAAGAAGATATTGCCCACTATTTTGAGGATCTGTTTGCCCGGCATCAGTGGCCACCCGCCTGGCGCTATCCGGTCTACACCTATACCCATTATCACCCTAATACCCATGAGCTGTTGGGTATCGGCGCCGGTTGGGCGCAGATCCTGTTCGGCGGTGAAACCGGCAGGGCGGTGACGGTTCATGCAGGAGATGTTGTGCTGATCCCGGCAGGCGTGGGACATCATCAGCTCGCCGCCAGCGAAGATTTCTTTGCCGTCGGTGCTTACCCTAAAGGAATGAAACCCGAAACGTGCCGCGATAACGATGCTGATTTAGAGCAGTCGCTGCTCGCCATTAAGCGCGTTCCTCTGCCTGAACACGATCCCGTAACGGGGGGAGAAGGGGCCGTAACGAATATCTGGCATCCGCTGGCGAACCCGCCTGCCTGACCTTTCATGCTTTTTTCTGCTCGCCCTTTCTGTTCAGCAGAAAGGGCGCTGACAAAAACGCCTCTTTTTTCTGCTTCTTGTCTCTCTGCATCGCTCTCCACAAAAGGCCGATTTTCCGCACTGCGGCTGTAAGCGGATATTTCACTCGCCGTCGCGGCGCTAATAAAAATTTTCACTGGCAAATTACGGTACCAGTCATTACTGCTGAATAACGTTGGTAAAACAGTTTTCGGTTATAGCGGCTAGCGAATAATCATGGGTTTTTTATAAATATATCTGTATTAATGATTAAATTTATTTATGGTCATATGCTTACAATTCAGCATGTAATGGCTTTTGTGCAGAGAGGTTTTGTTGATGATTGTGTAGTTATTCTTATGAACGTGCCGGGTGGTGCCCGGCACAATTCTTTGAACTCTACACAAGGAAGCAAAAATGAATGCAATAACGCGTCGTAGTTTTATGGCGTTTGCCGCAGGGGGTACGGTGGCGCTGGCGGCTGGCAAAGTGCATGCGCATGACCAGACCGTGGTTGCTCAACCCTGGACAGGAAAGATGGGCGGCAGCGATCCCGGCCCGCAGGATCCGGTGCGGCAGGGCGAGAATCCGGACATGGTTAATCCGCCTTCAACCGACAGCGGCACTTTACCTAACCTGCGTTTTTCCTACAGCGATTCGCATGTGCGTAAAGGAAGCGGCGGCTGGACTCGCCAGATTACCGAGCGTGAGCTGGGCATTTCCAAAAGTATTGCTGGCGTTAATATGCGCCTGAACAGCGGCGGTATTCGTGAACTGCACTGGCACAAAGAGGGCGAGTGGGCCTATATGCTTTACGGCAAAGCGCGTATCACCGCGCTGGATGTCGACGGCCACTGGTTTGTGGATGATGTTGGCGTTGGCGACCTGTGGTATTTCCCCTCCGGCGTACCCCATTCTATTCAGGGTTTGGGACCCGACGGCTGTGAATTCCTGCTGGCGTTTGACAGCGGCGGTTTTGATGAGGACAGTACTTTCCTGCTCAGCGACTGGTTTAAGCACGTTCCCCCCGAGGTGCTGGCAAAAAACTTCGGCGTGCCCGTCGAGACCTTCAGCAAACTCCCTTCACCTTCCGATGAATATATTTTTGCCGCTAACGTGCCTGGCGCGCTGAAGGATGATGCTATTGCAGACGCAACCCGCTCCAGCACCGCGTTTAGCCACCGGATGATGGCGCAGCAGCCGATTACCCTGAAGGGCGGCACGGTGCGCATTACCGACTCCTCACTTTTCAAGGTTTCGAAAACCATCGCGGCGGCGTTGGTGGAACTCCAGCCCGGAGCTATGCGTGAGCTTCACTGGCATCCCAACACCGATGAGTGGCAATACTACCTTGAGGGCGAAGGCCGGATGGGCGTTTTTGCTTCTTCGGGACAGGCCCGTACCTTTGATTTTCGTGCAGGTGACGTCGGTTATGTGCCCTTTGCAATGGGTCACTATGTTGAGAATACGGGTGATAAGCCGCTGCGTTTTCTGGAGCTGTTTAAAAGCAGTTACTACGCCGATATTTCGCTGAATCAGTGGCTGGCTTCCACGCCGCCAGAGCTGGTGCGCCAGCATCTGCATCTGGACGATACGTTTATGCAGGCGCTGGATAAAAATAAAAAGCCGATTGTCGGTTAACCGGTGTTGGCCGTTAAGCCCGGTCGCATAACGGCTCGATTTTTGCCGCCGAAAGGCGGCAATGCGCTAATCCGTATCAAAATGTGAGTTGTCACTCTTCTGTCATATTTATCGAACAGCATGACTGTCGGCAAGGGTATCCGCCCCCTCTTTTAAGGAACGTTCATGCGCTTTCGTTATTCTCTGCTGGCTGCCACGCTGCTGGTTAGTCAGTTCACGCAGGCTGCACCCGCAGCCCTGAATCTGGAACAGGTTCGCACGCTACTGGAAAGTACTACGCCCGCCAGCAGCAACTCGCAGTTTGTCGATTTCGATACGGCTGTACAGCAGTCACTGATTGCTGCCCTGAAAGGGGATGCCAGCCAGCTGACGCGCGAGCAGCTGGAGGAGACGAAACAGAGCGACAAGCTGGCTGATAAACAGTGGCTAAAGCAAAGCGGCTACGATTTTGATAAAAAAACCAATCAGCAGGTCGGTATCCAGCTGCTGGGTGCTTTCCCGTCGCTGCCGAAAAGCACCCTCGATGCCAGCCTGAAAACGGTGGAAAACGTTAACCTGAACGCGACCGACGGGCTGCGTCGGCAGGCTCTGATTGATGCAGAAGGGCAAAACCATCTCTATTTCCTTGCCGATGCGCTGGGACCGAAACTGGGGGCGGCTTTTCTGAGGGCTTATAACAAGGGAGAGCTGGGTAAAGCGGCGGCATTGATTAAAGCCAGCGAAGTCAGCACCAGCGCGGCTAAAAAGCAGTTTAACTATCCACGTCCGTTTTTAGTCACGACGACCCTCCATCCGGTGCCGGACAACGCAGTAGTGAAAGACAATAAGCCCTACACCGCAACGGAAGGATCCTTTCCCAGCGGCCACACCAATACGGGTTATACCGATGCGCTGCTGCTGGGTGAAATGCTGCCAGAACGTTTCGTCCCGCTGGTCGAGCGTGGCGCGCGTTATGGCTATTCCCGAATGGTTCTGGGCGTCCACTATCCCGTCGACCTGATGGGATCGCGCATGGTCGCACAGCGCAACGTGGCGCATTACCTGAACGATGTAAAATATCGCGTCCTGTTTGACGACGCGAAACAGCAGTTACGCAGCGCGCTGGAAAAAGAGTGCGGAACGTCGCTGGCACACTGCGCCAAACCGGCAGGGCCAGCCGACCCGTACACCGCGCCACAGATGAAGGCATTTTATCGTTTCACCATGGCCTATCATCTGCCGCAGGAAAAAGAGCAGGTTTCACCGCTGGTGGTGCCGGAGGGGGCAGAAGTGCTGTTGGAAGGACCGCTGCCTCATCTTAGCGCGGCGAAACGTCGCCAGCTGATGGTTTCCACCGCGCTGGCGGGCGGCTATCCGCTCTCCGGCACAACGTCTGAGCAGAACTTCTGGCAGCGACTGAATCTGGTTGATGCGGTCAGCAGCACTCAGTAAACAGAAAACGGGCGACCTGATGCCGCCCGCTTATCCCAATTACCGGCGTGGTGGATTATTTATCAGGCTGCTATTGGTGGTTTCGTGCCCGCTGGGATTATCATCGCAGGGAAATTTTCACCAGGCGACACGGCGAGATAATAAAAGCGCAAAATGCCGTGCTAAAGTTAATTTTATTCATTAGCTCAGGAACGCATTGCTATGCCACACACTTCTTATGCCAGCCGCATCATCAAAGCCACCACCGCGCAAATCTGGCCGCTGATTGCCGATTTTAACGGACTGCCGAAAATCCATCCGGCTATTACCGCCAGCGAACTGGAGCAGGGCGCCAGCGAAACGGCGGTGGGCGTCATCAGAAAAATCACGCTGCCGGACGGTTTTGTTCGGGAGCGTCTGGTAAAGCTGGACGTTGATAACCACGAACTGCATTACGCCATCGTCGACGGCATTATGCCGGTGACGGACTACGTGGCAGTTGTCAAGCTGACCCAAAAAGAGGACGGCACCACGTTGGCAGAATGGTGGGCGGATTTTAATGTGACGGAAGGGCAGGATTTGCAGGAAGTGGCGCAGAATGTCAGTGAAGGTGTGTTTGCCACCTGTTTACAGCATATTGCGCAGCACGTTGCCTGACCAACCGGGAGAACGACGTGACAAGAGCTTATCGCATTCAGCGCTACTTACCTCATTATCAGGCTGGCGTGGTTGGGGTTATTTTGCCGATTCAGAATAATGAGTTTGGTATTGCGATAACCGCCGAACAGCAGCCGGATCTTGGCGATATCGAGAATTTTTATCAGCAGGGCGAGGGGGATTTCTGGCTGGCGCTGGCAGATGATGAGGTGGTGGGCTGTATTGGCCTGAAGGATATCGGCAATGGCGAGGCGGCATTACGCAAAATGTTTGTTGCCGAGGCCTGGCGAGGCAGGGAGCAAGGCGTTGCAAATGCGTTACTGAATACGCTGCTTGAGCACGCACGTCAACGGCAGCTACAGGCTGTCTGGCTGGGAACGACCTCCAGGTTTCTGGCGGCCCATCGCTTTTATGAGAAAAATGGTTTTCATGAAGTGAGCGACGCGCTATTACCGTCGTCGTTTCCGCGAATGCAGGTCGACAGCAAGTTTTACCGTATTAACGTGTAAAAAAAGGGGCGAAGATATCGCCCCCGATCGATTACGCCTGCGGGTGTCCGGCATTGCTCATCGTCATCAAATCTTTATCGACAAAGAACAGGCCTTTGCCGCTGGTGCCCACCAGCGCCAGCTTATCCAGTACGGATTTAAACAGCTTCTCTTCTTCATGCTGCTCGGCAACATACCATTGCAGGAAGTTAAAGGTGGAATAGTCCTGAGTGGTCATCGCCGCATGTGCCAGCTCGTTAATTTTTGCCGTAATCAGCTGCTCGTGCTCATAGGCCTGCTCCAGCACTTCGTTCAGGGAGTTGAAGATAACCGGCGGTGCAGCAATCGAGCCCAGCACCGGCATGGCACCGGTATCGCTCAGATAGTTGAACAGGCGCTGCATATGCTGCATCTCTTCTACCGAATGCTCACGCAGGAAAGCGGCAGCACCTTCAAAACCTTTGTCGGCGGCCCAGGCACTCATTTGCAAATAAAGGTTTGCGGAATAAAATTCCAGATTTAACTGATCGTTCAGCTTGGCGGTCATATCGGCAGTCAGCATAGCGGCTCCAGGGATTAGCAGGCAAAAGAGTAATAATTGCCCGCATTATGCATAAAAAATGGCGAAATAAAAACCTTGTTAATCGTTTATTTACATTAATAATAAATATTTTAACTCGATGATAGATAAGTGATAATTATTATCGATTGCGTTGTTTGTTAAATGGTTTTGATAACCATTATTATTCCTGTTTCTGGCAGGGAACGGGATGCTTTTTGACAGGGTTAATTTATTTTTACCCGTGCGCATCAGCGATTAAATAGCCGTGATACATTTTTCAGAAATAAAATCAGAAACTAATTGCGCAATATTATCTGGGTAAATCGTTTCTTCACTGCATCGTAATTGCTCACCTGTCCACCACTCGCTCTGGTCAATCACGCGGCGTTCATTGTCACTCCAGCCAGCAAAATCGATTTCATGGTCGCTAACCTCGATCGCATAAAAGCGTTCATCGGCTAACACTTCGCTGCCGTCAGGCAGGCGCATCGGGAAAGTCCTTTCCGCGATACAGACGCCGGGATCTTCCCTGACTATCCCGGTTTCTTCCCGCAGCTCGCGGCAGGCTGCTTGCTCCCAGGACTCGCCTGCCTCAACTCCACCGCCTGGTGTTGCCCAATAGCTTTGTCCTGCGAGGGCGTCATCATGGTGGCTGAAATGAAACAGTAAAATACGCCGTTGGCGATCAACAAGTAGCAGGCGAGCAGAAGGACGTTTTTTCATTGAAAAACTCCAGATTTCAGCGGGTGGGGAAAATGATAAAGGATTTCTGGAATGAATAAAATCAGGAGGACATCCACACTTTATTTTTTGACTAAAAAATGCCAAAAAAATAGATTGCGGATGTTTTTAGGTTAATAAACAGAAGGGAGGTATCAATAAAAAAATCCAGAGAATTTATGGTTAAAATAAATAATGAGACGCCCGTTTTTTCTTCAACTGGATGATTTAATGATAATTAAAAATAAATAACATAGATTTTAAAATTCAATCAAATTTTTAATTTCAACCCCTAAACCTGAGGCGATCAATGCGATCACTTCAAGAGTGGGATTACGTAAACCCCTTTCAATTCCACTAACATAGGTACGATCCAGTCCACATTTAAGTGCAAAAGCTTCTTGTGACAAGCCTGCCTGCAGTCTGAGTAATTTAACTCTTGTTCCAAAAAGAACTTTGATGGTTGTTTGCTTTTCCATCTCATTAGCATTGCGCTTTGCGGACTAATAGTCCACGGACTATCAACCACATTTGTTAAATAGCGTGCTATGCTGTGTGACTCATAGTCCACAATTTAAAAGTTGTTAATAATTCAGGCGGGGGTAATGATGAATAAAAAAGATTGGCATCCTGCAGATATAATTGCGGCGTTAAAAAAACAGGGGACGAATTTGTCAGCATTGTCACGTGAATCGGGTCTGGCCTCTTCAACGTTAGCTAACGCACTACGGCGTCCCTGGCCAAAAGGAGAACAGCTTATTGCTGAAGCGCTCAATGAAAAGCCAGAGCGGATCTGGCCCACGCGTTACGGAAAATAATCCCGGCACGGTGGCCGGGAAAGATTAACAACTCAGAAGGTTTCCCAGCTACCTTCACTGGCCACCGCTTTGCGTGGCGTCTGAGGCTTTTTCACCGGCGCAAAGCTACCGTGCTGGCCCGTTTTGAAAACGGCAACGGCCTGTGCCAGGCGGCTGGCCTGATCCTCCAGCGAAGCGGACGCGGCAGCGGATTGCTGAACCAGCGAGGCATTCTGCTGGGTAACGCGATCCATTTCCGTCACGGCCTGGCCAATCTGATCGATTCCCCGGCTTTGCTCATCAGAAGCGGAAGAAATTTCAGCCATGATATCGGTGACGCGAATCACCGCACTGACGATATCGTGCATCGTTTCACCCGCAAGCATTACCTGCTGGGAACCCGCGTCTACCCGACTGACCGAAGCCTCTATCAGCGTTTTAATCTCTTTCGCCGCCTGTGCGCTGCGCTGGGCAAGGTTACGCACCTCACCGGCAACCACGGCAAATCCACGGCCTTGCTCACCTGCACGGGCCGCTTCTACCGCCGCGTTCAGCGCCAGAATATTGGTCTGGAAGGCAATACCGTCGATCACGCTGATGATATCGGCGATTTTCTTCGAACTACCGGTGATTTCACTCATGGTACTGACCACGCCATCTACCACCCGTCCGCCTTTTGCAGCCGTTTCAGATGCACTTTTTGCCAGCTGTGAAGCCTGACGGGCGTTTTCCGCATTCTGCTTCACCGTCGCGGTCAGTTCCTCCATGCTGGCGGCAGTCTGCTCCAGCGAAGCGGCCTGTTCTTCGGTACGGGCGGAAAGATCGTTATTGCCCATAGAGATTTCACTGGCACCGTTGTAAATCGCATCGGAGCTTTCACGTACGTGACTGACGGTGGTAATGAGTGATTGCTGCATTGCCGCCAGGTTATTCGCCAGTTCGGCCATTTCATTACGGCCCTCAACGATCAGCGTTTCGGTCAGCTCCCCTTCGGCAATACGTTGAATATGTGTCTGAACCTGCTTAAGCGGAGCCAGCAGCACGCCTTTAATCACCTGCCAGACAGCGATGACCAACAGCACTAACAGCACCACAATTGTCACCAGCGTCCACAGCATATGGCTGAAACCCTGGTGATTTTCAACGGTGCCGACGCTCAGCAGTTTGGCATTTTGCGTACGCCAGACGTTATAGACGTTCTCCAGATCGTCCTGAGCTTTTTGCGCTTCCAGATTTCCGTAGGCCTCGTAATTATTAGCGCTCAGATACTGAATCGACATTTTCATCGTTTCTGACAGCTGCTGATAGCTGCCCGCCAGCGTTGAGGCCAGTTCACTGCTTTGTCCGGCCTGAGTCGGAACGCTTTTATAACCATTGAAATGTTGCGCCGCGTCATTAAGAGAATCGGTGGCGGTTGACAGTAACTTGCTGATACCGGCCAGCGTCGCCGGGTCGGTCTGTTTTTTCAGAATGCGGATCGCCGCGCGGTTAATACTGATGCGCGTTTTCAGCAATGCCTGCCATGTGTCGCTTAGCTGGCCCTGCTGCTGCGTCAGAATGCTGGCGCGGGTGAAGTTGTTTTTATCCTGGCTGATGGCGTTGAAAGAGAGCGCGCTGGAGATCAGCAGCAGCCCACTAAAAACAACCAGCATGATAATAATGCTGGTGACGACTTTTATATTTTTTAGCATGCGGCGTACTCTGAAGAAGGGGTGGCCCGGTAACAGATCTATCGGTTCACAGCGGCAGAAACTTTATGGTATCCGGTTCCAGACCTTAATCAGATATGTGAGCTGAAACGATTATCCGTTTTATCACGTACCTACGCTTGAGGTTGTGACTGGCTTTATTGCGCAATCAGGGCACTGTTACTCAGCCGCCACGTTGTGCTGCTGTCTGTGATGAGCTGTTGATAAGCCATTTGCAGGCGGGAAGGGAGAAGCGGGACGTACATTTCCTGCATCAGGGGCTGGACGGCCAGCTGCTGATGCAGCCAGTGTTCGGTTATCTGAGAGACGTTTTCCGGTAAAGATGAGGGAAGCTCTGCCTGCAAACTCGCCGCAATAGTGGCAATTTCCGCAACGGTTATTTGCGCGATAACCTCACGCATACCACAGACAAATGCTTCAATATGCTGAAAAAGTTGTTCTGTCGTCAGGGCGGGAGATTGCAGGGCGAACAGAATGCCTGCCTGGCCTGCGGTGTGATGAAAGCGACAGCTGACCACGTAGCCAATATTCTGCTCCACCCGCAGCTGCTGGAAAAATCGTGGTTCAAACAGGGCAGCCAGCAGTCGCCATGCAGCAAAGCTATCCGCATCCGGTACCGGACAAAATACGAGGACGGCGGCATCACGGCTTTCCGTTGGGAAGGAACAGGCGTGGGAAGGGAAACGCTTAGCCTGCTGCGGCTGAGCAATGATTTGCCCCGGCAGGCGTGACAGCAGCCTTGCCAGCGCAAGATGTAACCCGACATCACCGCCGTATAGCCCTCCCTGCCAGCGAAGACCGTGGAGGCTTTCGTAAGCCGGGTCGTTTGCCAGATGCGGGCTTTGGCTTGCAGGCGCTTGTGGCTCTGTCTCGCTCGTCAGCAGATCGGGTAGTCGTGCCAGCAGGCAGCGTATAGCGATATCGCTGTACAGCTGTTGCTGCGCCTGATGGTGTTGCCGTTTTCCCTGAGCAATGGCAGAGGCGCCCGGTTCGTTCAGCGTGTTCAGCATGGCTTCGGCACTCGCAAGCAGTAAATCGCCGTTACCGCTAAGCTGTAGCAGCCATATGCCCTGCTGGCGAGAGAAGCGCAGCTCGCCGCCCCGATGACGGCATTCTCCCATCACAGGCTGGAGCGCTGCCTCAATGACAGCGGCCTGATGACCCGACAAACAGCCCGGTAGCGGATTCAGCAACAGTACGGTTTCACCTACGGCGGGCAGCCTGCGTAAAGCGCTTTGCGTCGGGGGTAAAACCGGCAGCGTAAGGGCTGCGCCTGGGGTATGAAAGGCGAGCGCAGGCGGAGGCGTTTCCGGCACCGTTGGCCAGTCAATAGCGGCGGAATGCAGGGCAAAACCCTGTACGCCTGTCGCTGGCGCTGTGGCATCAGGAGAGACCCACAGTCGGCCCATGTTGTCTGGACGCAGTTGAGCGAGCAGCCGCTGCCAGCGCAACGTTAGCGGCGGGGCGTTTTCCGGTGGGAAACCAAAAGCCCACTCACGCAGCTGCTGCATTGGCGAGAGCTGGTTAAAGCTGCGTCGCGACAGCGTGGCGTAGTGCATCAGCTGGTCGGCAGTCAGCAGCCGTAGTCTTTCCAGCCAGTGTTTAAAAATGGCTTCAGTGGCCGCGCACTGCTCAAGCCCTGACTCACTCAGCAGAAACGCCACGCTCAGTACGGACTGCCGCCGGCTGCGATACGGCTCCAGTAGCGTAACATCGTCGCACAGTCCGGCTTCACGCAGTACCGCAAGCAGGCTGCCCTCAGCTTTATCCGTCAACAGTTCGCGCAATACCGACAGCAATGAGGCATCAGGTTCAGATAACAGGAAATGCAGCTGAAGCTGTTCCATGCCGGAATGCTGTAGTGAAAACGTGCGACAGGAAGCGGGTTGCAGGGGCGGGGCAGGAGAGCGGGTAAAAGCATTATGATGGCGGAAAACCGATCCCCACTGGCTGGCCAGCGCGTGCAGCGTTTCCAGCGGCTGTGGCCCGCTTAGCCACAGTTCAAGGGCGGCGCCACAAAAGAACCGCTGATGGTAATCTTTTAGCGCCTGTTGCAATAATGCGATGTCATTACCGAAGCTGGCCTGATTGCCGACGTGAAAAGCGTGCAGAGCGTGAGGCGCGCAAAAGGCCTGACTCAGTGCCGCCTCGCACAATGTTGGCCGATGGCTGCACAGCATGCGATATTCCGCCTCAATCGCTGCCGCTTCCGTTGCCACTGATTCGGCGGAAAGCAGCGGGTTTGCCAGCATGTCCACCAGCCGTCGCAATCCGGCTTCCAGTTTTTCCGGCGCTATCTCAAAAAACCAGGCGGTGCTGCATGCCAGCGTGGTGGCGTTCAGTCTGGCACCTTCTGTCGGCCCCCAGGCCATCAGGCGCTGTTCATTCTGAAAATTTTCGCTGCCGGCAAACAGCACATGTTCCAGCAAATGTGCCAGACCCGGCCACCGTGGCGCTTCATCATGCGTGCCTGCCGCCAGCTGGATCAGCGCGGCCGCCCGTGTTGCCTGGGGATCGTGGATTAAATGGATTTTTAAGCCATTTTCCAGCGTCAGCGGTAAGTGTTGGGCGGCGCTCATTTGATCAGACTTTGAAAATCAGCTGAGAGTTGACGCGGTTGCGGAACTGCAACTGATCGATGCGCATATTGGTACAGTTGGCCTGCTCACGTGCTTCAAGGATCTTGCCGTGGTGCGGTGATTTGCTGCAAACCGGATCGGCATTATCGGCGTTGCCGGTCAGCATAAAGGCCTGACAGCGGCAGCCGCCGAAGTCTTTCTCTTTTTCTGAACAGGAGCGACAAGGTTCCGGCATCCAGTCAAAGCCGCGATATTTATTGAAGCCGAACGAGTCGTACCAAATTTCCTGTAGCGTGTGTTCCAGCACCGACGGGAACTGAACCGGCAGCTGGCGTGCGCTGTGGCAGGGCAGCGCCATGCCTTCCGGCGTGACGCTCAGGAAAATCGCGCCCCAGCCGCCCATACAGCCTTTTGGACGCTCTTCATAATAGTCGGGCGTCACAAACAGCAGATTTGCCAGGTTGCTGGAATCCTTCATTTTTTCGCGGTAGTGCGCCACGACGTCTTCCGCGCGGGCAATCTGCTCGCGGGTGGGCAGCAGACCTTCGCGGTTCAGCTGCGCCCAGCCATAGAACTGACAGGTGGCCAGCTCCACGTCGTCGGCTTCCAGCTCGATCGCCAGCTCAATAATCTGCGCTATCTGGTCGATATTATGGCGATGTAACACGAAATTCAGCACCATCGGGTAGCCATGCGCTTTAACCGCTTTCGCCATCGCCAGCTTTTGCTGAAAAGCTTTTTGCGATCCGGCCAGCGCGGCGTTCAGCGTTTCATCGCTTGCCTGGAAGCTGATCTGAATATGATCCAGGCCCGCTTCGGCAAACGCATCGATCTTTTTCTCGGTCAGGCCAATACCGGACGTGATCAGGTTGGTATAAAAACCGAGATCGCGCGCGGCACGAATGAGTTCAGGCAGATCTTTGCGCACCAGCGGCTCGCCGCCGGAAAACCCCAGCTGTACGGCACCCATCTGGCGGGCCTGTTTGAAGACTTCTATCCATTGCTCCGTCGTCAGCTCTTTTTCCTGCTGAGCAAAGTCCAGCGGGTTAGAGCAGTACGGGCACTGCAACGGACAGCGATAGGTCAGTTCCGCCAGCAACCATAGCGGCGGATTGACCTGAGGTTTAAGCAGGTTCACGAAAAATTATCCACTTCTGTTCAACGGCTTCGGCAAAAAATTCTTTTACATCATCGTCCACGCCACCGGCATCGGGAAAGCGCTCGTTCAGCACGGCAATCAGCGAGGTCAGCGTTTGCTTGCCGTCCACCAGCTGTAAAATGGCGGTGGCGCTGTCGTTCAGCTTCGCCATGCCTTCCGGGTAGAGGATCACGTGGCAATCCTGCGTCGGTTCCCACTGCAAACGATAGCCGCGACGAAACGCGGGAATATGCTGCTCAGTAAAGGTCATTACAGCAGTCTCTCTTTATGCCATACCGGCTGGTCAGTCACGGTGTGATACGGTGGGCGCTTCAGCGCGTAGGCCATGGTCATCGCGTCCAGCATGCTCCACAGAATATCCAGTTTGAACTGGAGAATTTCCAGCATACGCTGCTGTTGCCCGGCGGTGGTGAAATATTCCAGCGCCAGCTGCAAACCGTGCTCGACGTCGCGGTTTGCCTGGCTCAGCCGGCCTCGAAAATAGCCGTAGCCTTCCGCTTCAATCCACTTATAGTGCTGCGGCCAGCTGTCGAGGCGCGACTGATGGATTTCCGGTGCAAAAAGCTCGGTCAGCGAGCTGCACGCCGCTTCCTGCCAGACTGCACGGCGAGCGAAGTTAACGTAAGCATCCACCGCGAAGCGCACGCCAGGCAGCACCATCTCTTCAGAAAGCAGCTTTTCACGATCCAGGCCTACGGCTTCACCCAGGCGCAGCCAGGCTTCAATTCCGCCTTCGCTACCTTCATGACCGTCGTGATCGAGAATGCGCTGTACCCACTTGCGGCGGGTTTGCGGATCCGGGCAGTTAGCCATGATCGCGGCATCTTTCAGCGGGATGCTGGTCTGGTAGTAAAAACGGTTCGCCACCCAGCCCTGAATCTGTTCGCGGGTCGCCTGACCATTATGCATCGCAATATGGTAAGGATGGTGGATATGGTAATAAGCACCTTTGGCGCGCAGCGCCTGTTCAAACGCTTCTGGCGTCATCGGTTCTGTTAGAAAATCAGACTTCATGTTGTGCAAGCTCACAGGTCAATACGCATTCCGTCCCAGCTGACTTCAATGCCGTACTGCGTCAGCGCCTGACGTTCAGCCGACGCTTCATCGAGGATCGGATTGGTATTATTAATATGAATAAGGATTTTGCGTTTTGCCGGCAGCGAAGCCAGCAACGCAATCAGCCCCTGCTCTTCGGCGAGCGCCAGGTGCCCCATATCCTTGCCGGTATTCAGGCCCACGCCGGTGTTGGCCAGCTCATTATCCTGCCAGAGCGTGCCGTCAATCAGCAGGCAGTCCGCCTTCTGCAACCAGCCCAATAGCTCGCTGTCCGGTTCGCCCAGGCCGGGCGCATACATCAGCGTGTGACCGCTGCGGGTATCTTCGATAAACAGCGCGACATTGTGGCCAGGCAGCGGCCTGTCACGATACTGCGAATAAGGCGGCGCGTTGCTGAGTAACGGAATAGCGGTAAATTTCAGCGCCGGGCAAACGGCCACCTGGAACGGTTCGCCGGGCTGGATGGCATGGTGCACAAGACCGCCATTCCAGTGGGAAAGCATGGTGAAGACCGGAAAGCCGGTCGTCAGATCGTTGTGCACTTCGGGCGTGCACCAGACCTGATGCGGGCAGCCTTCGCGCAGGCTCAGCAGGCCAGTAGTATGATCGATCTGGCTGTCGGTCAGGATAATCGAACCGATCGCGGTGCCGCGCAGCACGCCTTTTTTATTCAGTTCCGGCGTGGCCGCAATCTGATGGGCAATGTCTGGTGAGGCGTTGCACAGCACAAAATCGACGCCGTTATCGCTGATGGCGATGGACGATTGCGTGCGTGCCGAAGTTTTCAGGGTGCCGTTACGCACGCCCTGACAGTTTCTGCAGTTGCAGTTCCACTGTGGGAAACCGCCGCCAGCCGCAGAACCAAGAACGTTAATCTGCATGTGTAGACCAGGAAAGAAAAAAAAGATGCCCACAGGCGTGGGCATAAGGGATTAGCGGTTAGAGATGTACAGCGTTACTTCTAAGCCCAGACGTAAATCAACGAATTTAGGTTTAGTCCACATAGTGAAATCCTCTTGGTGTTAATAAAAAACGCCGCCATTAAGTTCGGCAGGTAATCGTCCTATTGTCAAATATTGACAATTTGGCGGCGCAAATGTTGCGCCTATGTCACATCGATATCAACCCTGCGTAAAACAGGGATAATCAGGTCCGGCGGGGATACGGTTCATTCCCCCCAGGTTTTTTTCAGTACGCTCAGCCAGTTGCGCCAGGTTATTTTTTCAATCAGCTCAGATGAATAGCCGGCAGCAGACATCGCCGCAACCAGACGCGGCAGCCCGGCGGCGTCTTGCAGCGCATCGGGAACGCTGATGCCGTCAAAATCAGAACCAAAGCCAACGCGGTTCTCGCCTAATTTTTCCAGCAGGGCATCCAGATGACGAACGATATCGCTGAGCGGCGTATCGCCATCGCGCTTACCGTCGGCACGCAAAAACGCATTGCCGAAATTCACGCCGACAAAGCCGTCGCTTTCTGCGATTGCCGCCAGCTGGCGATCGGTTAAATTGCGCGGCTGGGGGCAGATCGCATGCACGTTGGAGTGCGTGGCAACTAATGGCGCATTACTGTGTTCAGCAACCTGCCAGAACGATTTCTCATTCATATGCGACAGATCGATCAGCAGCTTTTTCTGATTGCAAAGTTTTAGCAGATTCAGTCCGGCGGCGGTGAGTCCTTCGCCACTGTCCGGCGAACCGGGAAAACCACCCGTAACGCCTGTACCAAAGCAGTTTTGCAGGTTCCACAGCGGGCCGATGCTCTTCAGTCCACTATCTACCCAGCGGTCAAGCTGGCTGCACTGCTCATTCAGCGCCTCAGCCCCTTCAATATGCAGCACCATCGCCAGCACACCTTGCGCAATGCACTGTTCAATCTCGCCCGCGCTGCGGCAGACTTTCGCCTGTCCGTCTGAGCGTTCGGCAATAGTATGCAGCAGGGCAATTTGCGCTTCGGTAATCGCCAGCGGATGATGATCTTCTTCCACATACGCCGTTTTGCTCTGTTTGGCGTACTGTACAGGAGGCACAAATACCGCAAACAGTCCGCCTGCAAAGCCGCCCCGACGCATGCGCGGCAGATCCAGATGACCTTTCATCGACCCTTGCAGAAACTCCGCAACGGGATCGCCTTCTTCCTGTAGCCACAGGCGCAGCAGGAGATCGTTATGTCCGTCGAAGACGGTAGGGATTGCATCAGGGTTCATAGCAGTGATGGCGACGTCCGGTTAGTGTTATGAATCAGAAGGTACAATGTTAATGAAATGATATCGCAAAATGGATGGGACGGGGGTCTAAAAAGTGCGGTTGGACCCTCCTGGATTTTTCTTTGCGATTCTGCACCCGACTCGGCGGATAATTGTCGCGGTCAGCCACGTAGTACAGCAGCCAGTGCCGGGCATTAAGCCCGCGCAGCAACCTGAGGCATGGCATCGTAAGCCTGAGCTGCTTGTTTATTTTCACCCGCACGCATCGCGCCAGGCGTCACGCCCATGGTGCGTTTGAACGCGCGGCTAAAGGCCGCCAGCGAGCCATAGCCCAGCCGCCAGGCCACGGTTTCAATCGCCTCGCCTTCGCGGCCGATCCACTGTGCCGCCAGCTGCATGCGTAGCCCGGTGAGATAGCGAACCGGCGTCATGCCCGTCACCGCCAGAAAACGTTCGGCAAATACCGAGCGGGAGCTGCCCATTTCGGCGGCCAGCTGGGCAACCGTCCAGTTTTTTCCCGGCTCGCGGTGCAGGGCAACCAGCACTTTACCGAGACGAGGATCGCGCAGCGCCTGGATCCAGCCGCCCGCTTCACCACAGCCTGACTCCACCCAGCCACGCACGATAAACGCAGCCACTACATCAGCCAGCCGTGACAAAATACCCGCATAGCCAGCCCGTTTCCCCAGCGATTCCCGTTCCATTGCTTCAAGCATTGGCTGCACTTCCGGGTAATTGCTCAGCAGCGTTGCAGCCAGCAACACTTCCGGCATGGCGCTGACCAGCATCTGCATGCCGCCTAAATCGAACTCCATTGAGCCGCTAAAGATCAACGCGCTGGGCTCCTTAAGACAGGCTTTAACACAGCTGACGTTGCTGCATACCGGCGTGCTGTCGAAAGCGCGAATATCTTTGCAGGCGATGTCTGGAGACGAGACGAGTACATGATCGATGCCCTGCGGCAGCAACAGCGCATCGCCGGTATTCAGCGTATAAAGAGTGCCGCTGCCGGTACGCAGCATTACCGGTCCACGGCTGACAAAGTGAAACTGCGCGCGGCCTGGCGCCTGCACAAAGCCGACGCCAAAAGGGGCGGCCAGCTCAATACGCCGGTATTGCACGCCCAGCAGGCGCATGCCCAGCAGCAGTTCGCTGGCTAAATCGTGGCTTTCTGTGGTCATAAGGCGCCATCCGGACGAATAATCAATAATCACGGATTTTACATCATAGACCATCCGGGTCGAGCCTTTTACGCTTAGGCTATTATTTTCATGTCACGAGAGATTTTTATGAGCACAGCACAACAGGCCGGTACGGCACAGGAAAAGCCCCTGTGGGGCGCAGTTTTTTCGATGGCGCTTGGCGTGTTTGGACTGGTGACGGCGGAGTTTCTGCCCGCCAGCCTGCTGACGCCGATGGCAGCGAGTCTGGGTGTTACCGAAGGCGTAACCGGGCAGTCCGTTACCGTTACCGCTGTTTTTGCCCTGTTAACCAGCTTTTTTAGCGCATCGGTCACCAGCCGCTTTGACCGACGTTGGGTGATGCTGACGTTTTCAGTAATGCTTATCGTCTCTAACCTGCTGGTGGCTTTCGCGCCAAATCTGACCTTTATCCTGGCGGGCCGCGTTCTGCTGGGCATCGCGATTGGCGGCTTCTGGACGCTGGCTCCGGCCACCGCGATGCGTTTAGTGCCGGAAGCGATGATCCCGCGCGCGCTGTCGATTGTTTTTAGCGGCGTCTCGGTCGCAACAATCGTTGCCGCGCCGGTGGGCAGCTATTTCGGACATCTGATTGGCTGGCGTAACGTTTTTATCGCGGCGGCGGCCTGCGGTCTGCTGGCGCTGATTTGGCAGACGATTGCCTTACCTAAAATGCAGCCAGGGCAGGCAGGCGCAGGTAATTCGATGCTCTCGCTGGTAAAGAGGCCCGGCATGCAGACGGCGCTGCTGGCGATTATCCTGCTGTTTTCCGGACACTTTGCCTTCTTTACCTATCTGCGGCCGTTCCTGGAAAGCGTGACGGGCGTCGGCGTCAACGGCCTCTCCGTCATTCTGCTCGGCTTTGGCGTGGCGAACTTTGCCGGAACGCTGATTGCGGGTGTGCTGTTGGAGCGTAACCTGAACCGGACGCTTATCGGCATGCCGCTGGCAATGGGGTTGCTGGGCGTGGCGCTGGTCGGACTGGGATCGGCACCGGTGATGGATGCGGTACTTATCGCGCTGTGGGGCATGGCTTTTGGCGCTGTTCCGGTCGGCTGGTCAACGTGGATCACCCGCACCATGCCGGAAGAAGCGGAAAGCGGCGGTGGACTGCTGGTAGCGACTATTCAGCTGGCAATCACTATTGGCGCTGCGGCTGGCGGTATGATCTTTAACGTCACCGGGGCGAAAGGCGTCTTTATGGGCAGCGCAGCGGCATTGCTGCTGGCGACGCTGACGATTTGTATGGCGCTACGGGTCAGGCTTCCCGCGCGCGATAACATCTGAAAAAGGTCGTCTGAAAAAACGTTATCAGGCCGGGCGCATTGCCCGGCCGTGTTCATCAAATCAAATCGGTGGAACTGACGTCGGTATTTTTACGGTCGGCCACTTCTTTCAGCAGCGCCACAATAAAGATCACCATACCCAGCACCGGCAAAATTGCGCCATAGGTCGCGGTCTGCGTCATCGGATAACCCTGCTGCACGACATAAGCCCCCAGGAAAGCGCCCAGCGCGTTGGCGATGTTAAATGCCGAATGGTTTAGCGTTGCCGCCAGCGTTTGCGCTTTTCCGGCTACCTGCATCAGACGAACCTGAAGCGGCGCGCACAGCGCCAGGTTAGTGCCAATCAGGAAAGCGCCTAACAGCAGGCCAGCCAGCGACGTCACCATCAATGGGAAGAGGGTCAGCACCACCACGCTCCAGGCCAGAATGCAGAAAATCGACAGCATGATTTTGCCATCGGCCAGCTTGCCGCCCGCCAGATTGCCCAGCACCATCCCCAAACCAAAAGCAAACAGCACAACCGGCAGCCAGAGGGTCGACAGGTGGGCAGCTAAGGTCAGAATGGGGGTGATATAGCTGATCACCGCGAACATTCCGCCAAAACCAATTGCCGCAATACCCAGCGTTAACCAGATACGGATATTAGCCAGGCCGCGGATCTCTTTCAGCGGCGAGCTTTGAGCTTCTTCACGCTGCATTGGGAAAAGTTTGAAGATTAACAACGCATCAATCAACGACAGCAGCGAAACGCAGGCGAAAGCCCAACGCCAGTCAAGATGTTCCCCCAGCAACGTTGCAGCCGGATTGCCCAGCAGCGAGGCCAGCGTCAGACCAAGCATCACTTTTCCTACGGCCTGGCCGCGACGATTTTCATCCACTAAAGAGGCCGCCGCCAGTGCTGCCACGCCCAGGAAGGCGCCATGCGGTAAGCCGCTCAGAAAACGCGAAACCACCAGCGCGTGCGCCGTTTCAGCCAGCATGCTGCTGATATTGCCCAGTAGAAACAGGGTGATAAAGATCATCAGCTGATGCTTACGCTGTAAACGAGCGGTGCTGAGTGAGAACAGCGGAGCGCCAATAACCACGCCAAGCGCATAGTAACTGATGAATTTGCTGCCTTCGGCCAGGCTGACGTTCATGGCCGAAGAGACCTGCGGCAACAGGCCCATAATAACGAACTCGCTCAAACCAATGGCGAAAGCGCCCAGCGCGAGAGAAAACAACAGTGGCCCGATAGCGCGAGCCTCAGGAGGTGTTGGACTTACAGTATTCATAATAAAAAGATGCACTTAAATTTAGCGATGTATGCAGGAACCTGAGCACAGCATGTGACAGGGGCGCAGGTCTTCAGGCAGGGAAGGTAAGGGGAAAGCGTATTGTTATCGGCCTTCTGGCTCTTGTTAACGTCGCCAGAGCCTGAGCTTTGGCGACGCAGAGTCTACAGCGAAGCGGCAGGGAGACACAAGTTTAGGGTGATCTTCGTCACATTTCAGTCCCGCTGTAACCCTGTAACGAGGCGCTTATCCTTCCTTATTTTGTTATTAAATCAGGTAATTACGCTTTATCAATATGCCCTAAATCCCGCTCGGGAAAACAGACATTCCGCACCCGCTGCTTTAACTCTTTCACTTCCGGAAAACCGCCATCGGTTTTTCGATCCCAAATCAGGTGTCCATCGATGGCGATCTGATAGATACCACCGGTGCCCGGGATCAGCGAGACCGAAGCCAGATCGGTACTGAAAGTGTGCAGCAGTTCCTGCGCCATCCAGCCTGCGCGCAGCAGCCAGTTACATTGAGAACAGTAGTGAATAGTGATAGCTGGAGAGGTTTTCATTGATTCAGGCTCGTGAAAAAAACAGACGGTCATCATCTGGCGGTCGTTACGGGCTGTCAACCCGGCCACTTTTTTAACATTGTGAATTAATTGTGGAGATGATTGCTAACTGAAATCAATATGATTATCATTCGCATTTGTATTTACCGTCAAGGATCGACAGCGATAATGTGCAGTGGGCACACCTGCGGCAGCAATGAATGAGTCGATACTAATAATGAATAAAGGCTTACCCAAATGTGTAAAAAATTAATTTCTCAGGGAATTATCCAAAAATCCGTGCTGTTCAGCACGCTGGTGACTTCCGGCTTTGCCGTCGGTGCTGATAATCAGAGCGATAAGATTACCGCTGCGACCTCTTCTGAAACGCTGACGATTGCCGCAAAAAAGCAGGCCCGCGAGCCGGTGATGGTGGTTACCGCGCCGCAGCCTGAAAAAGAGGCCGGTACGAAAACGACAATCACGGCTGAGGAGATGCAAAAAAAAGGTGCCAACGATTTTGGTTCAATAATGCGTTACGAACCGCTGATTAGTGCCACCGGCGTCAGCGGGGGATCGTCGGCGGGCAAAAGCGGCTTCGATCGCAGTGGCTATACCGGCTATAACATTCGCGGTCTTGAAAGCAACCGCGTCGGGCTGGATGTCGATGGCATTCCTCAACCGGAAGCGACCGGGCGCAGCTACGTCAGTCGCGCCGGGCTGAATACCTTCGGCATCGGCCGTGACTATATAGACCCTTATATCTACGGGCAGGTGGATATTGAATCGGGCGCAACCTCAACCGCCAAAGCCAATAACGCTATCGGCGGCGCGGTGTCGTTTTTGCCCAAATCTGCTGATGATTACCTCTCGCCTTATAAAACGACCTACTTCGGCTATCAGTCAGATTACGACTCCTCTAACCGCAGCTGGCACAACGGCATTACCGCAGCAGCAGGTGACGAAACCCTGCGCGGCGTCTTTGTTTACAGTCGCCGCGACGGTCAGGAAACGCGTAATAACAGCGGAACGCAAGAGGCTTATCCGGCGAACTGGCATTCCAATGCGCTAATGGCTTCCGGCATCTGGCAGCCCAACGATGAGCACAAACTGACGGGCACCCTCGACTATTACGACAAAACGAACCATACCCACTACGACTCATGGAACGATGGCGGCAGTGCCATTTGGGGGACCGCGCAGCAGCAGAGCAATACACGCCGCTGGGGCGTTAGCCTGAAGGATGAGTGGACGCCCGCAAACGCCTTTATCGACAGCCTGACATCGCGCCTTTATTACCAGCAAACGCAGGCGCACGATAATACTTATATGCCTTCCAGCGCGACGGCGATGCAGCGCGTCTATTCCGATTATGATGTCGATACCTATGGCTTTGAAACGCAGCTGGCGAAAACGTTGGGGCGTCACGATCTGAGCGGCGGTCTGAACGGCAGCATCAATGAGACCAAACGCCCGTTCCGTCAGGTGCCACCCGCCAGCCAGTACAGTGTGATTATGCCGCCGCAGGCCGACAGCCGTAGCTATACGCTGGGCGGATTCGTGCAGGATAAAATCCATTTCGATCTCGACGGCCACGACTTCAGCGTGGTGCCGGGCGTGCGTATCGCGCATCAAAGTATCAAACCGCAAAATCTTGGCAGCCTCACCACGGGCAGTTCAGTATTGACCGAATCCCAGCTGGAAACGCTGTATGGCAAAGAGAACGCCGATACGCAGGTTCTGCCGTCGCTGAGCGTTAACTATGATATTACGCCCGGGCTGATGACTTACGTGATGTACAAGCGCGGCGCACAGTTCCCGAACGCCAGCCA
Organism: Pantoea sp. CCBC3-3-1; assembly: GCF_007981265.1. NCBI lineage: Bacteria > Pseudomonadati > Pseudomonadota > Gammaproteobacteria > Enterobacterales > Erwiniaceae > Pantoea > Pantoea sp. CCBC3-3-1. Next base: position 4,183,646 of record NZ_CP034363.1, on the reverse strand, counting down.
GCTGTATGGGTCCTGGAATCTTGGCGCAAGCTACGCGGGATCGGCGCAATATGCGCTGATCGGCAATACCGCGCTGAAAACCGAGACCAGCAATAATTTCGAGTGGGGTTTGAAAGGCCACGTGATGGAAGGCGTGACCGTCAATGCGGCCATGTTCTACAACACTTACGACAACTTTATTGCCTACACTCGCTATAGTCGTTCCCGTAATCCATCGATGTTCGGCAACGTGCCCTCGAACATCTACACCATTTATCAGGCAGAAAATCGTGATAAGGCTTTTATCTATGGCGGCCAGCTCAGCACGAAGCTCAACGTCGGCACCTGGTTTGAGCAGGTTAACGGTCTGAGCGCCACCTTCGCGCTGGGCTACAGCGAAGGGAAATCTAAATCCAGCTACGCCGGTGACAGCTACGTCGATCTCGACAGCGTCGCGCCAGTAAAAGCCATTGTCGGCGTGGCCTGGGACGATCCGGCAAAACGCTACGGCGCAGCCGTCACGGCCACCTTCGTGAAAGGTAAGCGCGCTACCAATACCAACCGCGAAAGCTACAGCAACAGCGGCACGGCACTGACCGATTCAACGTCTGAGTATATGCGCGTGCCGGGCTACGGTATGGTAGATATGACCGCTTACTGGCAGGTGGCTAAAAATGTCAAATTCAACGGTGGTATCTATAACCTGACCGATCGCAAATATTGGGATTACCTCAACAGCCGTAACCAGCTGGAAGCGACCAGCCAGGATGCTTACGAAAAAGCGCTGGCAGTGATGCCGGGCCGAACCTTCCAGCTGGGCGTTAATATCGACTTTTGATTGTTTGTAAAATAACACTTGCCCTGCGCTGAACGCAGGGCTTTATGGAGAGCAAGTGATGAATCTTTACCAACGTTATCAGCAAGCTAAAGCAGGAAATCCGAAAATGTATGCGCGCGATCTGGCAGGTTTGCTGGGCGTCAGCGAAGGCCAACTGACCCATGCGCGCGTAGGCCAGGATGCGGTGGCGCTAAAGCCGGATTTCAGCGCGTTATTGCCTGCACTGGAGGCCGTCGGTGAAACCAAATCCATTACCCGTAACGCGTTTGCCGTTCATGAACAGGTCGGTCGTTATGAAAATCTGCATCTGGGCGGCCATGCCGGGCTGATCCTTAACCCTCGCGCGCTGGATCAGCGTCTGTTTCCGCACCAGTGGAAAAGCGCTTTTGCCCTGAATGAAGTCACCGGGCGCGGCGAGCGTCAAAGCATTCAAATCTTTGATGCGTATGGCGATGCGATCCTGAAAATTTACGCCACCGCCGCAACGGACAGGGCGGCCTGGCAGGCGCTGATCGACCAATTTACCCTGGCAGACGCGCCCGCGCTTGCGATCGGCAAATCTCAGCCCGTTGCGTTAAATCCGCAGCCGGACGCTGCGCTGATTGAACAGGAGTGGCGTGCAATGACGGACGTTCATCAGTTTTTTGGCCTGCTGAAGCGTCATAACATTTCGCGCCAGCAGGCCTTCAGCGCGGTTGCGGACGATCTGGCGCTGAAGGTCGAAAACAGTGCGCTGAGCGAGCTGCTGTCGATGGCCCACGGTGACGGCAACGAAATCATGATTTTCGTCGGCAACCGTGGCTGCGTGCAGATCTTCACCGGGGTAGTGGAAAAACTGATGCCAATGGAAAACTGGCTAAATATCTTTACGCCAACCTTCACGCTGCATCTGATGGAAAACGGCATTGCGGAAAGCTGGATCACCCGTAAACCGACCGCGGACGGCTTCGTAACCAGTCTTGAACTGTTTGCCGCAGACGGCACGCAAATCGTGCAGCTTTATGGACAACGCAGCGAAGGGATGCCGGAGCAGGCTCGCTGGCGCGAGCAGATGGCGCAGTTGACCGGTGTTGGAGCGCCAGTATGAAAACAGGCTTGAGTGCGCTACTGCTGCTGCTGACGCTGCCTTTCTCGCTCATGGCGGAAGAGAGAGTGGTGTCGATTGGCGGCGATATCACTGAAATTATCTATGCGCTGGATGCTCAGCAAACGCTGGTGGCGCGTGACAGCACCAGCCAACAGCCTGCGCTGGCGCTAAAACTGCCGGATGTGGGCTATATGCGGCAGCTAAATGCGGAAGGCATTTTGTCGATGAAGCCGACGCTGGTGATTGCCAGTGAACTGGCGAAGCCGTCGCTCGCGTTGCAGCAGGTGTCACAGGCCGGGGTGAAAGTGGTGATGGTCACCGGCACGCCCTCGTTGCATGCTATCCATGAAAAAATCGCTACTGTCGCGAAAGCCCTTAACCGGCCGGAGCAGGGCAGGGAGCTGGAAGCTAAAGTGGACAGGCAGCTGGCTGGCGTGACGGGAAAGCCGCTGCCGGTGAAAGTGTTATATATCCTTAATCACAGCGGCATGAAGACCATGGCGGCGGGAACGCAAACGGCGGCGGATGGGGCGATTCAGGCCGCAGGTTTGATCAATGCGATGGGCGCGATCCCCCATTATCAGCCGCTGACCCAGGAAGGCATTGTGGCGAGCGCGCCTCAGCTGGTGGTCATTGGAAAAGAAGGGCTGCAGGCGATGGGCGACGATGCCGCGATCTGGTCGCTGCCCGGTCTGGCACTGACGCCGGCAGGGAAGCATCACAACCTGCTGGTGGTGGACGAAATGGCGTTGCTCGGTTTCGGCCTGAAAACGCCTGAAGCCGTGGCGAAACTGCGTAAAGCGGCGGAAGCGATAGCCGAATGAAAGTTGTCAATCTGCGGCGGACGCTGCTGATTATGTTGGGGATAACGCTCGTGATGGTGCTGTTGTCCGCCAATATCGGCGCGATGCATCTTTCGTTGCCCATGGTCTGGCATTCCTCTGCGGACAGTCTTATCTGGCAGATCTGGTGGAATATCCGGCTGCCGCGGGTGCTGCTTGCGGTACTGGTAGGCGCTGCGCTGGCGCTTTCGGGCGCGGTTATGCAGGGGCTGTTCCGTAATCCGCTGGCCGATCCCGGCCTGCTGGGCATCAGCAGTGGCGCTTCGCTGATGCTGGCGTTGTCGGTGGTGTTGCCGGTAACGCTGCCTGCCGCACTGGCGCTGTGGCTGCCGACGCTGGCGGCTTTTATCGGCAGCCTGGCCGTTACCCTGGTTATCTTTTTACTTAGCCGTCGCGGCAGTACTACGCTCTCAAAACTGCTGCTGGCGGGTATCGCAATTAATGCGATCTGCGGTGCGGCGGTCGGCATCCTCTCGTGGATCGGCAATGACCAGCAGTTACGTCAGCTTTCGCTGTGGGGGATGGGTTCGCTGGGGCAGGCGCAGTGGTCGACGGTATTGGTTTGTGCTGCACTGATTTTGCCCGCAATGCTGGCCACACAGTGGCAGGCGCGACGGCTTAATCTGCTACAGCTGGGTGATGAAGAAGCGCACTATTTGGGCGTTGACGTTCTGCGTACGCAGCGCATTCTGCTGGTACTCAGCGCACTGATGGTCGCGGCTGCGGTTGCTGTCAGTGGCGTTATTGGCTTTGTGGGATTGGTGGTGCCGCACCTGATCAGACTCTGCACGGGCGGCGATCACCGCTGGCTCCTGCCATTTTCCACGCTGCTGGGTGCTATCCTGCTGTTGGTGGCGGATACTCTGGCACGAACGCTGGTGTCGCCAGCAGAAATGCCGGTAGGGTTACTGACCAGCATGCTGGGTGCGCCGTGGTTTTTATGGCTCATTTTAGGCCGCCGGGAAAGCCAGTATGAATAATACCTTACAGGCCGTCGCGGCTTCATATCGTCTCGGCCAGCGACTGCTGATCGATCGGGTTTCAGTGTCGTTGCAGCCCGGTGAAATGGTGTCGCTGATTGGGCCAAACGGCGCGGGAAAATCAACCTTATTGCGCATGCTGGCCGGGTTTTTATCGCCCAGCGAAGGACATTGCCTGCTGGAGGAACGAGCGACAGAGCGCTGGCCGCGCGATTTACTGGCGCAAAAACGCGCGGTAATGCGCCAGCAAAGCCACGTCGAGTTTCCGCTAACCGTGCGGGAAGTGGTGACGATGGGACGTTCGCCGTGGCCGGGCAGAGCGAAACCCTCGATGATTGACGACGTAATGCAGCTGACCGGGAGCGACGTGTTGGCAAACCGTGACTATCGACAGCTTTCGGGGGGCGAGCAACAGCGCGTTCAGCTGGCGCGGGCGCTGACTCAGCTCTGGCATGACGACGGGCCGCAAGGCTGGCTGTTTCTCGATGAGCCGACCTCGGCGCTGGATCTTTATTACCAGCAGCATGCGCTGCGGTTGCTGCATCAGCTGACCCGAAAAGGGCAGCTTACGGTGTGCTGTGTGCTTCACGATCTGAATCTGGCCGCGCTCTGGTCAGACAGAATGCTGCTGTTGCATCAGGGTTGCCTGGTGGCCAGCGGCACGCCGCAAACGGTGATGACCGAAGAGACACTAACTCGCTGGTATCAGGCCGAGCTGCATGTTCATCATCACGGTGACGTGCCGCAAATTATTTTGCAGCGTTAAGCGACAGATACTGTGCCGGTGGCTCAACGGAGCAAATGTCCTCACATATTGGGTAAGCAGAAAATAGCAGGCAGAAGCGATCTGCCTGTTTATCACTATTGCGCAGTCAGGTTACTTTGCGGGTCAGCGGTGACCGGCATCGGGGCGACATCCGGCGGCAGGAAAATATGATCCATGATATTTCTCACCAGTGGAGCCGCCGTTACGCCGTTGATACCGCCGTTTTCGAGGATCAGCGCTATCGCCACTTTTGGCTTATCAAACGGCGCAAAAGCGGTATAGAAGATATGGTCGCGCAGGCGAACCGGGATCATCTTCGCGTTATAAATTTGGTTTTGCTTCAGGCCAAATACCTGAGACGTCCCGCTTTTCGCCGCAATGCCATAAGGCGCCGTATGGAAATATTTATAACCGGTACCGTTAGGCGCATTCGCCATACCAAACATGGCCCGGCGTACCAGCCCCCAGTAAGGCGAATTCGCGTCGCCGATTTGCTGCTGGGGCAGGGTTGGCTGCCAGGGCGTCACGCTTTTGCCCTGTTTCTCTTCGTACATAAGATGCGGCTGAACCACGTGACCGTTGTTGATCAGCGTCGACATCGCCTTCACCATCTGGATTGGCGTCGCGATCCAGTAGCCCTGACCAATACCCACCGAGACGGTATCGCCCTGATACCAGCCTTTTTTATGCACTTTTTGCTTCCATTCGCGGCTTGGCAGCAGGCCGTTATACTCTTCGTTCAGATCGATGCCGGTCGATTTACCGTAGCCGAACTGGCTGAGCATGGTGTGAATGCGGTCAATGCCCATCATAAACGCCACCTGATAGAAGAATGTATCTGCCGACTCCTCAATCGCGCGGGTCACATCCAGCATGCCGTGACCCGATTTTTTCCAGTCGCGATATTTGCGTTCTGTGCCCGGCAGCGTCCAGGTGGGCGCACCAAAAAAGGTGGTCTGTGGCGTAATCACGTGGGTGAGTAATGCCGACATTGCCATATAGGGCTTCACGGTAGAAGCGGGCGGATATAACCCCTGCGTCACGCGGTTGATCAGCGGCAGATCTTTATTGCCTAGCAGCTCTTTATACGCCTTATAGCTGATGCCTTTTACAAACGGGTTGGGATCGTAGCTGGGACTGGAAACCATCGCCAGCACTTCACCGGTTTTCGGGTTTTCGATCATCACGGCGGCACGTTGCCCAACCAGCTGCGTTTCAACATACTGCTGAAGGTGTAAATCCAGCGTCAGATAGATATTTTTTCCGGCAGCCGGCGGCACCTCTTTCAGCACGCGGATTACCCGGCCGTGGTTATCAACTTCCACTTCCTGATAGCCCGTTTTGCCATGCAGCACCGGCTCGTAATAACCTTCGATGCCCTGTTTACCGATGTTATGGTCAGCCGCGTAGTTTTCACCAATGCCAGCTTTATCGAGACGCTTGTAATCGTTATCGTTGATTTTAGAAACGTAACCGACGACATGCGCCAAATCGGGGCCATAAGGATACTGACGATCCTCGTAGCTGTTGATGTCCACGCCGGTGAACTTGAACTGGTTGACGGAAAAACGGGCCACTTCTTCGGCAGAAAGTTCCGTTTTTAGCACCACGGGTTTGTAGCGGCTGGCGGCATGCAGCGCATGCGTAAAGGTTTCGATATCTTCCGGTGAAAGATCGACAATTGGCGTCAGCTCGGCCAACAGCCCTTTCATATCCTGCACTTTGTACGGCAGGACTTCGACATCGTACCAGGTGACGTTTTTGACCAGCGGGATGCCGTTGCGATCGAAAATGATGCCTCGCGTAGGCGCAATGGGGATCATTTTGATGTCGTTCTGGTTAGAACGGGTCTGATAATACTGATTTTGCTCAATTTGCAGGTGATAGAGGTTACAGACAAGAGTGACAAACCCTGCCATTACCATGCCGAAGGCGACCAATGCCCTGCGTACAAACAGCTTTTCTTCTTCTGCAAAATCTCTGAATTTCATTACCGGACAATCGCGACTTTTCGAATTTTCGCGCTCAATAATAGAGATAACCCAGCAAATCACGACCTGAAAGATGCATCTCACGCGGCTAAAGTGTGACATTTATTGAAGATGTAACAAAAAGTGGATAAACAATCACAATTAGCAAAGAAGATGTGACAAGGGTTATTTGTGCAAAAAACAGGCTAAAGGTGAAGGGGGATCGCTTAAGTCCACCTTTTCTTTTGCCGTTTAAGCGAGTTTTCGGGCAGTGGAAAAATAAGCATGATATTTCTTATTTTTTATGAATGATTTACTCAAATTATAAATAGGTTTCGCCGTGCGTTGTATATTTTCCGCGCCTTGCGAAAGGTGACTTACGTTGTAATTATATCGTGTTTGTTCTTTAAATGTATTTTATTGTGAAAGTGACGTTTGCCATTGTTGCATATTTATTTTAAATAATACCTATTTTTGATGTCTATTTGCATTCCTGATATTAATTTATTTTCTGTCATAAATATATTTCCCTGAGGCGTTAATTTTCTTTTTGAATTTGACGCTTTAGGCTCAAAGTTGGTTCGTATTCTTATTGCAAGTTAAAAAATATCTTACTGTATTTTTGTAAATAAAATTTTAAAAGGATTCTGCTTATGTGGATAAAAAAAACATGGGTGTTGGCCATGGCCTTTACTGCCGCTGGAACTTCTCTGACCGCGCAGGCTGTCGATGACGGTACCGTACGTTTTACGGGCACTATCTCTGCTTCTGCCTGTTCAGTGAGCAGCGTAGCGGGATCGGGTGCAACGACCGGTACGGTTGGCTTTGGCTCCGTCAGCAGCGCTAACCTCTCTACCCTGGGCGCCACTACGCTGGCAAGACCCTTTACGATCGAACTAAACCATTGCGCAACCGGTAGCGCGCCTGCCATTACCTTCAACGGGACCGCAGTGACTGAGGCAAACTATACCAGCCTGTTTGCCACCCCAGTACCCGGCGTCGGTATCCGGCTTGAGGATGCCGGCCGCATCGGCACCTTTTACAACCCCGGCGTATCCCTGAGCAATACCGGTCTGGATGCTATTTCCTCTGAAAGCGTGACCAGCGGCACGGGGCGTTTTAATGCCTATCTGGTGGCTTACACCGCAGGAACGCCTGTCGGTGCGATTGATACCGATGTCACCTTTGTTATTGATTACGCCGAGTCGTAATTATTACTCTCTCGCCCTCCGGAGAGAGGGCAAAACTGTCAGGTAAATGGGCAATGAAATTCCCCGGTTTTACGGTTTTTGTATCGCTACTGGCCCTGCTGATGCCGGGCATCAGTCAGGCCGAAGGTTTGACGCTGGGCGCAACCCGCCTTATTTATGAAAGCGGTAAAAAAGAGAGCAGCGTTCCGCTTCGCAACGGGGCTGACAGCGTACCCTGGCTGGTGCAGTCCTGGGTTTCAGATTTTGAACGCAAAAATACTAACGTGCCGTTTATCACCACGCCGCCCTTATTCAAACTGGGACAACAGAGCACTAGTGCAATACGCGTAGTTTATGTCGGATCCGGTGAAAGCAAATTGCCTGACGATCGTGAGAGCGTATTTCTTCTTAACGTCCGTGCGGTGCCTGCCGTACAGAAAGAAGCCAACCCTTCGCGTCTGGTTATCGCCACTCAAAATATTATCAAGCTGATTTACCGGCCCGCAGGCTTAACGGCCCAGGGTGCCGGAGAAGCCGGGCAAAAACTGAAACTGGTGCCCGGGACAAACAGTATCAACGTTGTTAATCCCACCGCCTATGTCGTTACGCTAACGGGCATGAAGGTAAATGAACAGCCCGTGGAACGACCCGGAACGCTGATGCCTTTCTCATCAAAGCAAATCAAGGTTCCCGCAGCACGGGTACGCCACGTCGCCTTCAGCACTATTAATGATTATGGCGGCATTACCTCAGTCAGAGATGAAAAGTTCTGATACCGGAAACCGTATGAAGTGCGACGCTCACACTCTGTTTCGCCAGTCTGATAAATTGTTGCGGGCAGGTTTACTGCCTGGCGGATTGTCAGTTGTCATGCTCGTTATTACGTTATCCGCTCAGGCTGAGCTCTATTTTAATGTCAATGCACTGCATCTGACTGCCGAGCAAAAATCCCAACTGGATCTTGATCTGCTCTCTCGTTTACACAGCCAGATGCCAGGAAAATATCGGGTAAAAATCAGTGTTAATCAGAATCTGGTGCTGGAAGAGACATTAAGTTTTATTAGCTGTAATGAACGGCTTTGCCCGATACTTAACGTTGGCCTACTTAAAAAACTGGGCGTAAAGATCGATGCAATCGCCGCACTGGCAAAACTGCCTGACGATGCGGTCATAAATAATATCAGTGCTGTGATCCCGCAGGCTCACGATGATTTTAATTTTGAGCTGCATACGCTTAACCTGAGTATTCCTCAGGCGGCATTAAATAATCAGCGAAGAGGGGATATTCCATCGCAACGGTGGGAAGAAGGGCTTCCGATGCTGTTTACCTCTTACAGTGTTTCCGGTAGCGAAATGAAAAATCGTTCCCGCTATGCTTCCCACTCGACAAGCTCGCAGTACCTTAATTTACGTAGCGGGGCGAATCTTGGCCCGTGGCGTTTACGTAATTACACGTATTATTCACAAAGCGGTGCCGGTAAAGCAGAGTGGAACAGTATGCAAACCTGGCTGGAAAGGGATATTCGGACTTTGCGTTCGCGCCTGGCCATGGGTGACATATCCAGCCAGGGAATAGCTTTTGACAGCGTAACTTTTCGGGGAATCGCCCTCGCATCACAGGATGAGATGCTGCCTTATAGTCAGCGAGGCTATGCGCCAGAAATTCACGGCGTGGCAATGACTAATGCCTCCGTTGAAGTGCGGCAAAATGGTAATCTTCTGTACCAAACCCTGGTCCCACCGGGCGAATTTATTATTAAGGATCTTTACACGCTGGGTGGCTCGGGCGATTTGGTGATTACCGTCCGTGAAGAAGATGGCTCCGAGCGAACAATGGTTCAGGCCTACGCCACGCCGCCCATTTCTTTGCGCAAAGACCAGATAAAATACGCTTTCAACCTGGGCGAATATGGCAGCCGTAGCGCGGTAAAAGAGGGCGCGATAAACCAGAAGTTTATGCAATCGGAGATGATTTACGGCCTGCTGAATAACACTTCGCTTTATGGTGGCCTGATTGCGGGCGAACATTATTACTCTGTAATGACCGGGATCGGGCAGGGAATGGGAGAATTAGGCGCGGTGTCGCTGGACGTCACTCAGGCACAAACGCACTTCAGCCACGGAGATAAAAAAAACGGACAATCCTGGCGTCTCAAATACAGTAAGCGGCTGGACAGTACCGATACTACGATTACGCTGGCAGGATATCGTTTCGCCACCGATGGTTATTACAATTTTAACGAAGCAAGCGACTACTATAACGATGCGCCGTATGCCTCTCGCTATTCGTTAAAGAATAAGGCTCAGCTCACGCTCAATCAAAATATTGGCGAGCTGGGTTCCCTATCCCTTTCCGCCTGGCAACAAGAATACTGGCACCAGAAAGGCGCAAAAATGCGCGCTTACACCAGTAGCTGGAACAAAAATTTCTCCGGCGTGACGGTATCATTGAGTCAGAGCCACAGTAAAAACAGGCATACGGATAAAGCGGATAACCTGTTTTCAGCCAGCTTCAGCCTGCCGCTGGGCCAGTGGCTCTCCCCTCAGGGCGATCGTTCTTTGCGGATCAGTAACCGTTTCTCTTCCTCCCAACAGGGAGGGGAATCTCTGGCGACAACCTTGTCGGGTTCGGCATTGAGTAATAACGCGCTCTCCTGGTCTGCAATGCAGGCGCGCAGTCAGAGGAAGAACAACGTCGATAACAGCACGGCACTGGCCGCCAGCTGGCAGGGCTCAGCATCGACGGTCAGTCTCGGTTATGCCAATTATTACGGTAAAAACGAAAGGGTAAACTGGGCGGCTCAAGGCGCAATTGTCGCGCATCCTTATGGCGTCACCCTCTCCCGCCAGCTGTCAGAGGGGAACAGCTATGCGCTGGTCCGCGCGCCAGGAGCCGCCGACGTACAGATTTTGAATCATGCCGGGGTAATGACCGATTTCAGGGGATACGCCATTATTCCTTCCCTCACCGCCTATCAGGAAAACGAGGTCAGTCTGGATACCGCCACGCTCGGCGACGAAACGGACTTGACGAATACTGAGCAGAAAAAGGTGCCAACCCGGGAAGCCCTGGTGCTGATGAACTTCAACACTCGTCAGGGACATCGCGTTTTTCTGACAATTAACCATAAAGGTAAGCCGTTACCGTTGGGCGCATTAGTCAGTGCCGGTGAGGTAAGCGGTATCTCAAATGAACGGGGGCAGGTCTACCTGTCAGGCATGCCGGAAAACGTTATTTTAAAGGCCAGCCTGGCTGACGGTGAAATATGTACTGTACCGTTCAACGCGCAACGTGCGGATAAACAAAACGGCATCATTATGGCCGAAATTGAATGCGAGAAATAAAGAAATGCCCATCAAACTTATCGTACTCTTTTTTTTAATTGCCCCCTGGGCTGCTCGCGCCGAGATGAATTGCTCGTCTGATGAGACGGCCTATAATATCAATATTCCTAATATCATGGTTCCTGCTAATTCCCTGCCGGGACATATTCTTGCTATGGCACCGCACAGTGTTCATGTTACCTGCGCGGGTACAGGTAATTTTCAACAAGTTGCTGGCGTTGGAAATGGTGACTGGAGCAGTTCAGGTTTAACAGCGAATGTTGATGGCTTATCTTGTGCGGTGATCGATCAGGGAACCGCAATATCTGCGATGGGGTTAGGTATTGTCTGGACTAATTATAATTCTGCGAGCGGAACATGGGCATGTTTCTCTGGTGTTTTTAATGGTAGTGCCACTGTTAGCCCACAACGAAGGGGGTTGCAATCCAACGGCACGACGACGCTGACTGATAAGTTTTATATTGTCAGAACGAATACGGAACCCGGGTATGGTGAAACGGCATTAATAGACCAGTTAATTTATATTGATGAAGCCGATAGCGATCGCGTTAGCAGAGGCCATCTTTATCAAATTGGCTTTTCGGGCAGTATGTATATTGAGGCTGGAGGGTGTTCAGTTGACAGCGTTATTAACGTAAATATGGGCACCGTTTCCTCAGACAGCTTTAGAAAACAGGGTGATACAGGACCCAACGTCCCCTTCAATTTAACGTTAAAAAACTGTTTTGGTAGCGCAGCAACGGCGTTGGTTTCGCTTGAACCCACCTATGGCTATGCTGATGAAGCTAACGGCGTGATAGCATTAAGCTCTGAGACAGGCTCGGCCCAGGGGATAGGAATACAGTTATTGATGAATGGTATGAAGCCGGATCCCGGCGGCAATAACAAATATCCTTTACAGCCGGGCACCACAAATATCCCTTTTGTTGCCCGTTACTTTCAATATCTTAGCGACATCAAATCCGGTAATGCCGATTCGAGCGTGCTTTTCTATATCACTTATGAATAGCTTATCAGTCAGAAGGTTATCAGGTAAAACGGCCTGCTATTCACTATCGCCGCAGGCATCCGGCAAGCTGTTTTTCTGGCCGCGGAGGAAAGCAAGATGGCCAGATGCGATAACCTTTATCGCATTAACGGCTAACCGTTCCTCGAAGATTCGTGCCAATAATCCCACGTTATTCTGCTGTTAACCTACCAATGAGGTTGTTATGTCCGGACTTTTTTCTCCTTTTACATTGAAAGATGTAACGTTACGTAATCGTATCGCCGTACCGCCAATGTGCCAGTACATGGCCGAGGATGGGGTGAGCAATGACTGGCACCGCGTACATTACAACAGCCTGGCGCGCGGTGGCGCGGGTCTGGTGATTGTGGAAGCGACCGCTGTGGCACCAGAAGGCCGTATCACGCCGGGCTGCCTGGGAATTTGGAATGATGAGCAGGCTGAAAAACTGGCCGTTATCGCGCGTGAAATCAAAGCAGCAGGCGCGGTCCCAGGCATTCAGATCGCTCACGCCGGACGCAAAGCCAGCGCTAACCGTCCATGGGAAGGCGACGACCATATTGCCAGTAGCGATCCTCGTCACTGGGAAACGCTTGCGCCTTCTGCAACGGCTTTTGGTGCGAACCTGCCGCAGGTGCCGCATGAAATGTCGCTGGAAGAGATCGCCCGCGTTCGTCATGATTTTGCCGTAGCGGCTAAACGCGCGCGTGACGCAGGCTTTGAATGGCTGGAGCTGCATTTTGCGCATGGTTATCTGGCGCAAAGCTTTTTCTCTGTTCACGCGAACCAGCGTCAGGATCAGTATGGCGGCAGCCTCGAAGGCCGCAGCCGTTTTCTGCTGGAAACGCTGGCCGCCGTGCGTGAAGCGTGGCCACAAAATCTGCCGCTAACCGCCCGTTTCGGCGTAATCGAATATGATGGCCGTGATGAGGAAACCGTTGAGGAATCGATCTGGCTGACGAAGAAATTCCGTGAAGGGGGCCTGGATCTGCTTAGCGTCAGCGTTGGTTTCTCTACACCAGACGCTAACATCCCATGGGGACCGGCTTTCCTTGCGCCGATTGCTGAACGTGTCCGTCGTGAAGCAGACATTCCGGTGGCTTCTGCCTGGGGCATTGACTCTCCGCCTATTGCCAACGAAACGATTGAAAAAGGTCAGCTGGACGTGGTGATGGTCGGCAAAGCACACCTCGCCAATCCTAACTGGTCATATCAGGCCGCGCTGGCGCTGAAGAAAGAGAAAGCGTCGTGGGTACTGCCTGCGCCTTATGCGCACTGGCTGGATCGTTACCGCGTAAGCGAATAAAACAATTCTGGAGCAGGAGGGCTGAACTCCTGTTCCAGATTTTAATGACAATCTGAAAAATGCCTGAAAACAAACGGCGTGGCAGCAGCAGGTAAGCGGCCCTGCATGCTGAAATTGTTGTTAATGGCGCCTGAAAAAAGGTTTAAAATTTCCTTGTAGCACACCAGCGACATATCATTCATATGCATCATGCCCAGTTTGCGCACGGCATTTTGTTTATGTGAGCTGACCGTTTTAACAGAAATATTTAATTTTTTAGAAATTAAAATAACGGATTTCCCAGAGGAGAGCTCTTTCAGTATCAGCATTTCTTTAAACGATAACTGGCTACAGCGTAAAATTTTATTGTTAACGGGCCCTCTCAGTAAGGGGATGAATTTTTTGAATCCGCTTTTCTTCGATATCAACCAGTAAGGGTAAAAGCCTTTTTTTTCAAACTGTAGGGGGAGATCAATGATAAAGGCTATATTTACGCCGAAGTAACCCAGGCTTTTAGCCATGCCCAGCCTCGAATGACAGCCGGTAAAGTTAACATCGATAATCACCGTATCTTTGGCTGTTAATTTTTCACGCTGAAAAATAGCTGACCAATCTTGATAATTATAGATTTTTAAAGGGATACCATTGGTTCTCAAAAAATGCGCCAGCCCTGCGGTAAAGTAAATGTCATCAGAAATAACATAAATACACATAATTCCCTCTGTGTGAGTTTTTTACTGCCTGATTAAGATGCGTTCATAGGCTTTTTCTCAATAATAATTAATGGTGAAAGTCACTGTTGCATCGGCTCTTCCGGCAGTCACTTCGGATTCCGTTTGTATATATCGGGCAATTAAGGGAAAAGTCCGGCGAGTTAAGGCATCGTCAGCGACCGTGTAATTATTGCCTGAAGAAAAGTTAACAAATTCAGGCGCGGTATCCGTTTCGCTGCCATAGGCAAGCTGAATACCCACTCCCGAAGCGGCATCCGTGCCGGTTTTCAGGCTTAGAATACCGTTTGTGCTATCAATGACGGAAGTATTCGGTGCCAGGGTTAAATTCAACACATTGTTCGTTATGGTCCCGGTTCCGCTGGTGCCATCATCAGAATTAAACGTATTTCTTCCGTCATTCAGGGTGCCATAAAAGCGCGGGCAATCGGTTAATATAACGGATGCATCTTTCCATTCGGTATAGCTACCGACTTTCGTAAAGGTGCGCGGTATTTCATAAGGGCCCATTTCCACCACGACATCTGGTGTTGTACAGGTTCGGGAAACAATGTTTATGGCGCCCGAAAAAGAGAGGCTGCCAAGGTAAAGCGGAGAGATGTTCTGAGCCTCAAAATTATATACGACCGTAGGAAGCTGGAGACCGCTAATGGTTCCGGGAGTAATTACACCGGTTTTGATGAGCACAACATCAAACTCAAACCCGCCCTGAGCTACCCAACTCGCGGAATCAGTGGTTTTTTCTTCTTGCCACGCCTGATAGGTAAAAGGGACGGTATATCTGTCTACTGCCCGGTTATAAGTATATATCGCAATACCGACTCCCGGGACGCCAGTCTCATAAACTTTCCCTCCAAAGGGAGAGCCTGACCAGTCTGAAATCCCATTGGGAATGATACTGTAGCTCCAGCTTATCGTCGGTTGATAGCTGGTGCTGTTCCCCGTACAGTTAATTGTTGTTGCACGGGACGGCTTAAAATACTGGCGATATATTATCGTGCCGTTGCTAACGTCCGGCCCGACGGTAAGATTAAGACTTTGTAAGGGCATCGTAAAATCCATTACGCCATTACCCTCACTCAGGCTACAACTGAAGGCGGAAGCCTGGGGAGAATAGACCAGGGCCAGACTCAACGCAGCCAGCCCAATGGCCGTTATCCCGAATTTTTGTAAAACGTTTAATTGCATCATTCTCACTATCCGTATTAGCTGTTGACGTCACTGTCAGGGGCGTTCGAACTGGCAAGCTGCTTTGAACCCGAACTTTTATTGGGGCTTTCACAGGTGCTGTTAAAGCGCTGCAACGCGGTATATTTTGCATTTTTAGCGCGTGGCATCAGGATATAGCTCAGGGTACATTGCATCTCTGGCCCGGAACCCCATTTCACATGTAATCGGCCTTTTTCATCCTGAACGCGAGCGTAAATCTGGCCGCCCTGGCCTACAGTGCCTACGTGGTTACCTTTGCTATCGATAACCTCTGCGCCAAACGCGACGGGAACATGGTTATAAGTGGCGTTAATCAGCAGCGCTGTTCCCTGGCGGGTGCCATAAGATAACTTCACTACCGCTCCTGAATAAGGCGCAACTTTCTGTGAGGTATTTTCCAGCTCGACTTCAGGAGGGATCCCTTTAGGGTCAAGAACGATCTCATTGAGCTTGTAGGGATTTAAATAAGGTACGGCGGCATAGCCTGCACGATCGACATAAACGCCGGGATAGGATGAAACTTTTGCCCCATAAGCGCCTTTCGCTTCCACAAGCGCAAAGGTATCGGAGGTATAGGGCGTCAGTGTTATCCCGTCAGTATGGCCGATTACGGTGCCGCTTATTCCGGCTGAAGTGCTGTGGTAGCCGGAACCCTGACTGTAGTTTGCGTTCAGCCAGGCGATTGAGCTACGCCAGGACCCATTAACCGAGCCACTGGTACCGCTACCCTGGTTAGCATTTGTTGCGCTCACGCCATAGCTGTATTGATTTTCTTCTCCGGCATTGCCATTTAGCGTTGCTTGTTCAGCATAGCGTCCACGGGTGTTATGACTCAGGTCGACCCGGAGCTGCGGGACGTGAGTCATTCCACTGTTGCCCAGCGGCAGGCTAAAGTTGAGCAAATAATTGTTTTGTGTCTGACCGTAGAGAGAATAGCTGCGGTTAACACTGAGTCCCCATGTCAGCCTTTTATACATGGTATTGTAACCAAGCTGATATTGCTTACTGTCACCGCCCTGATTCCAGTAATTCTGTAGTGAACTGCTGAGGTAAATTTGCCCCCAGTTATCGGGTAATCCCTGGCTGGCAGTCACAATAAAGCGGTTTTTCGCACGCCAGATGGACTCCGTCGACAATCCGTCATTAACGGCTTCACGCGTCTGCATTGCGGTGAGTAAATCCATATAACCACTGGTGGAAAAACGGTAGGCGGCCAGTGAAATAGTGCTGCTGGTAGCAGAAACGGTTTTACTGTAACTAACCTGATAGCTCTGGCCGCTCATGGCGTTGTCTGCGTGGCTGTCGCTGCTTCCTAAATGGGTTCTGGCTTGCGTCACATCCAGTGCAAATGCGCCGACATTCGTTCCTAACGCCGTGCCCAGCTGGACAGCGTAGTAATTTTGACTGGCCTGCACGCCGCCGTAACCGGTCAGGGAATTGGTCAGGCCGCGTTGCCATGTCGCCTGATAAAGAGCGGGATCCTCACGTAAGCTGGTACTGCGCAGTTTACCGGCCGTCATGGAATAACGATTATTACCCGGTCGCAAAAGCTGTGTAACGGCAGCGTATGGAACCTGAAACGTCTGTTCAGAACCGTCCGCTTCCCGTACGGTTACATCAAGATTGCCGCCATAGCCCGTTGGATAAAGATCGTTAATTAAAAATTCACCTGGTGTAACGGTGGTTTCGTAAATGATCTGATCGCTTTGCCGTATGGTGACGCGAGCATTGGAGCGCGCAATGCCACGAATTTGTGGAGCATAGCCGCGGAGCGAGTCCGGCAGCATTCTCTCATCACTGGCCAACTGTACACCGGTAAAAGGGACGGTATCGAACAATAAACCCTGCGTATTTGCCTGGCCAATCAGCGCACGACCACGCACGGAAGGTATGTCCCGTTGCAGATAAGTATTGGTGGTGTTGTACTTTTTTGTCCCGTCCTGTATCCAGTTATAATTACCGTTATGCCTTAAATACCATGCGCCCAAATTGAGGCCGGCCGTTAAGCTGGCGTAGAAAGATTTATAGTCGGCACCGTTGCTCTCGCTACTGTAGACATTGGTGGTGTATCCAAGCAGTAAGGCGGGAACGCCGCTGTCCCACATCTCCTGGCTGACTGAACCCCTGGCCGTTCTTAACATATAGATTTGTGGAACGGTAATGTTCAGACGTTGCTCATTACTGTCATAAAATACCACTGCATCTTTCAGCGCATTTTGCAGGTTAGGGCAGCTTTTATCTTCTTTAGTCAGAAAGTCAGAGGGCAACTTTTCATAGTCAAAGGCGATGTTTTTTAAAATTTCCTGGTTTATGCAGGGGACAATAGTGTTATTAGCGGCAGATTTAATTTCCAGATTATAGTTACCAATCATCCGATCGTTGACATAAATATCTGTCCGATAAACCCCGGGAAAGACCGACGCACCATTAGCAAACCGGCTAAGGTCAATACTATTCCCTTCTCCGATATTCAGAAATGATGAATCGAATTCGACATTTTTAGCCACTTCCTGAGGTGAAGAAGGAACCGGGGGGGCGGCATAGGTGGGTAATATCACAAAAATGATAATCAGCGGCGCTACTTTCCATTGAGTTACCTGCGGCAAGGTGGTTTCCATAAAAGTCCTTTTACAAAAACGTAGCTGGTGATATTTATCTGGTGTATCTACATAATTCTGGCTGTGAACTTCGCTATAGCACCATAATCATTAACAAATTCACCCGTTATTTCGTCTCCTTTCACACTGGCAAGGCTAAAAGATTCTGAAGAAAAAGGGGCAACCATTTTTCCTTCAACCTTTTTCCTCTTCACTGAAAGAGTGACAAAGGAAACGTAATATGGCCCTGAGTTGGTGGCAATAAGCTGTTTTCCCTCTGTCTTCCATTTGAAATTATTGACGGCAGAATTTGCATTGCCAGCAAGGTTAACGGGCCGGTAAAAAAATTTTATGCGCGACCGGAACGCCATTTGTAAATAATTTTCATTTTTTAACTTCGGGTCTTTAGCAGGAATTTCCAGAATATTAAGCCAGAAAATTGATTCGCGATCTGTCGGTAACGCTTCTCCTGTTTGGCTGATACGTAACGTTTGGCCTTTCCCCGCTTCAACCCGGTTAATCGGCGGCGTTAAAACGAACGGAACATGAATTGTCTCAGGTTTGGCTTTACTGTCGCCGCTATCAACCCAGCTTTGTACCAAAACCGGTTTTTTGCCAACGTTCGACAACTTGACGCTGACTTCTCTGGCATCTGATGGATAAATAACCCGTGTTCCGCTGATTACCACGCTTGCCGACACGGTAGCAGCAGCAAACATCACTATAGCGAAGCAGGAAAACGTTAAAGAAAAGCGGCCATATTTGTTCATGCAGACCTTCTTTAAAAAAAGAAAAGGCAGAGAGAAATTCTCTCTGCCAGATAAACTTACTTGTACTGAATGGAGTAAACGACGTTACTGCTTACCAGCCCTGCGGTAGTCGCATCCGTTGCATAGTAACGTACGGAATAAGGCAGAACGGCTGAACCTGTAGCAATACTGACGTAGCTGTTGGCATCAACCTGGCTGTCATTACCGGCAACAATGACATCCCCAGTCGTACCATTAAGCAGCTCCAGACTTACGTTAGTCGCCGCAGTTGTGGCTGGAGTATCATCTGTTGCAGCCGTGTCGGTTGCCGTATTTTTTAAGCGACCGTCGGTATCCACTGTCAGGCCATTTTCAAAGAAAGCTGAAGCGGTAGTCAGCGTTCCTGCGCAGTTAGTCAGTGCCATATTAAAGCTGGTCTCACCCGCCGTACTGCCTGCTGTAGCCAGCTGGTTGATACCTAAGGTGGGTAGCTGAATAGTGGCGTCTGCTGCCTGATTATCCACGACAACATCACAGGTAGTGGCGGTTAACTCACCGTTAAAGGTGATCGTACCCGTTGATGCAGCCTGAGCGTTCATGCCTGCAAAAGCAGCCAGAACAGATGCAGTAATAAGCAACTTTTTCATGAAATATCCTTATTCTTTATTTGATAAAAATAAATCCATTTTAACGCTATGGATCTATAGCCTGTTCCCATAAAGGGCGTATTTGTAGAGGTAGAAACTACAAATTCTGTGCATCGAAATAGTAAATGGGCGTAACGCTATGAGGATTGATTCTGAAACCCATTGTATTACCTTTTTCAACGCGTTTAATGAAATCTTCTGATATACCAATAACAATAAGTTTATTTTTAAGGTCTTTCATCACTTGCCAAAGCCGCTGTGATGAGGAGCTTAAACCATGTTTATCCCAAACGTTTGTTAAAATCTCTTCGTTTTCTATCACCGCGTTATTGGCATTTTTCAGAAGATAGATAAAAAGCCGCATCATTGTCTTTCTTAAAATAAGCCTGTTTGGTTTCTTTTCTGAAATAAGAGATTTGATATTTATCAGGCTGTTGTAGGAAATATTAACCTGAATATCTGACTCTATTAAGTAGCCAAAAACTTTCGCTTGCTGAATATCCATATCTCTCGCCTCTGTTAAAACTTCACGACGATTATGAAAAAGCGGTATGGCACCAGCACTTCCTGATTAAGTCCTATGTTACCTTTTTCATTAAATCTCCCTCAATATACAATTGTTACTGGTTGCATAACAGGGTCATGATGTGATTTACAGATATAAAATCTGATTTTATAAATAAGGGTGAAATTATCTATTATTATTGTCTTTGTTGATGGCTTATCTAACTTCTTGTATGCTCTGCTTTATCATCAAGATAAAAACATATATATTTCCTTTTTTGTAGTGTTTAATGTCGTGTCTGGTTTTGGTTTTTTGTATTTTTCTTACACGGTTCTAATGAATTATTAACGAGAAAGAAACTAAGTTGACGACATTAACAGGCCTTCAATTAAAATATGCAAAGTGATGAGCGTTTTGAGCGTTAGTTTTCGCAATTCAACTTTGTACTGCCCCCTTTTTTGATAAAAAAAGGAATATAGCCAGGATAATTCTGACTGAGCATAATTCCTGTCATTTTACCTGGCTTCATGAATTTTATGTTTTTTTAATAAGAATAGTCTTATATTCGTACAGGAACTTTATTCCCTGTGTTTCTCCATTACAATGCAGCAGCAACAGCAGCCCCCAGGTCGTGAGTAGTGCCGGTTCCTCCCATATCGGGAGTCAGCAGGCTGCTGTTTCCGGCGGCCAGCACGGTTTCAATTGCCTTAACGATCGCTTCGCTTGCCGCTGCATGGCCCAGATGCTCCAGCATCATGGCACCACACCAAATCTGCCCAACAGGATTGGCAATCCCTTTTCCGGCAATATCAGGTGCGGAACCGTGAACCGGTTCAAAGAGGCTGGGGAAAGTCCGTTCCGGATTGATATTTGCGGAGGGTGCAATACCAATAGTGCCGGTGCAGGCCGGGCCTAAGTCAGAAAGGATATCGCCAAATAAATTGCTGGCGACGACCACGTCAAATCTGTCCGGGTGTAGCACAAAATGGGCGCTCAAAATATCAATGTGATATTTATCTACGCGCAGGTCAGGATAGCCGCTGCTCATTGCCGCCACGCGACTGTCCCACCAGGGCATGGTGATAGCGATGCCGTTAGATTTGGTGGCGGACGTCAGGTGTTTTGCCGGGCGCTTCTGGGCCAGTTCAAAGGCGAATTTAAGCACGCGATCCACCCCCGTCCGGGTCATCACCGTCTCCTGAATCACAATTTCCCGTTCCGTATCGGGAAACATCGTGCCGCCCACGCTGGAGTACTCACCTTCGGTATTTTCACGAACCACATAGAAATCAATGTCACCTGGTTTACGATCGGCCAGCGGCGCTTTCACCCCAGCCAGCAAACGAACGGGACGCAGATTAACGTACTGATCGAACTGGCGGCGGAATTGCAGCAGCGATCCCCAGAGTGAAACATGATCCGGAACGATCTCCGGCCAGCCTACCGCCCCAAAGTAGATCGCATCAAAAGCTTTCAGCGTAGCGAACCAGTCATCGGGCAGCATTTTGCCATGCTGGAGCCAGTAATCCGCGCTGGCAAAATCAAACCAAACCCATTCAATATTTATGTTGAAACGGCGGGCAGCGGCGTTCATCACCTTCACGCCTTCCGGCATCACTTCTTTACCGATCCCATCGCCGGGGATCACGGCAATTTTGTATGTTGCGACAGCCATAACTTTTCTCCTGAATAAAGGGGGTTTTCTCCCTGAGTCTATTTCAGCATTATGGTTAAATAATTAGCCTGAGATTTAATCCAATGTTGAATAAAAGTAAAGAATGGAGCACCAGCAGTGACGACCTGCATTTTTTTATGCGTGTTGCCGCGCTTTCAAGCCTGACTGAGGTTGCCAGAGAGCTGGGATTAAGCCTGCCTGCCGTCAGTAAAAGGCTCTCCAGTTTGGAAAATAAACTTGGCGTTCAGTTAGTTAAAAGGACTACACGGCGCCTTGAATTGACGCAGGAGGGAGCGCTTTATGCCGCAGGAGCACGGCCGATTTTAGATCAGCTGGCAGAGCTTGAGGATACGGTCAGTCGCCAGAGCGAGGTACTGCGTGGCAGTTTGCAAATCAACGCCTCATTTGGTTTTGGGCGACGGCATATTGCTCCGCTGATCTCTGCGTTTGCCAGACTGCATCCTGCTCTGAACATCGGCCTGCAGCTCACCAGTCAGCCTTTAAACTGGCCGGAATCTGGCATTGATATTGATATACGCGTTGGGGATGTGCCCGATTCACGGCTGATTGCCCGACGTATCGCGCCAAATTTTCGGGTTGTTTGCGCTTCGCCTGACTATCTTGAACGCCACGGCGTACCGGAAAGGGTGGAAGATTTGGCCGCGCATAACTGCATCGTGTTACGGCAGCATGAGTCAGATTATGCCATATGGCGGTTTAGCAGCGAAGGGCGTGAGATCGCCCAAAAAGTGCAGGGCAGTTTAACGACCAATGACGGAGAAGTCGCGATGCGCCTGGCGCTTGATGGCCATGGCCTGATCCTGCGTTCATGGTGGGATGCTCATGAGGCCATTGGCAATGGCAAACTGAAGCAGGTCCTGACGCGCTATCAGGCACCGTCAGCGGATATTTATGCTGTTTACGCGCACAACAGACAGATTCCCCGTCGGATAAGATGCTTTGTGGATTATCTGAGTCATCAGCTTGCAGCAAACGCTTTAATGCTGCATCAGGAACGGTAAACATGAGAAGCAGGTTGGCGTCTGACGTCATCATGATGTAACTGGCAACAGTAGTAGCAGGCTTTTACCTGCTTACCAAAACGCACTTTAGCGATGGTTAAAGCCTGAAGAGGGGCATAAAAACTGCCTATAAATACCAGTTTATTCTTTTCCGGCATCTTTCGGCATCCCCGCCGGTGCACCAGGTGAAAATCGGTGTGCTCGGTTTGCTTCGTAACGTAATAATAATCTGCCTGCATAAGATTGCGCCCACCGTAAAAGAGACATAGTTAACCCCTCCTGACTTTAAAAAAAGGGCGAGACTCCAGTATAAGGGCATTATTAACCATGAAAATAACTTACAGATTAAACCTGGTCAGTGATGTTAAGCGCTAATTATCAGTAGGTTCCGTTTTTTTTGTTAATACAATGTTATTGCAAAAAGAAAAGTATTTATGTGTTTCTTTTTTTTAAAACGGTTACACGTTTTCACGGCGTGAGTCTGAAAAAGTCTGGTCTTAATTATGTTGAAGCCACAGGGTGGTTTCATTATTTTTTTCTGCTAAGTGAGTATGTCATGGCACGCTTTTGTCAGGTTTAACTCTTTTCATCTCGCTAAAGACATTTAGTGCCAGCAAAAGGAATTATTTATTCATGTTATAGAAATAATTAGAGAATAGTATACGACGGCGGAAGACTATTTTTCATCAGGAAATAATGAAAATTTATTAACCTAATTCATGAAATGAGTGTTGGCATGGCTCCACCGCCGTCAGGCAGTTAACTGCCTGAATTCTGAGGCATCATCACCGGCAGGCAGCTATCGATACTCTTTTTGGCCTGCCGCTGCTCTGTTTCTGACAAATGTTGATAATGTCTGATAGCCGCTTGCGCTGAAGCCGGGTCGAACTCAACTTTATCCACGGCGTAAGAGGCGTTTTCGTTCATGATCACCGTGCGCAATTTTTCCGTAAAATCCGCGGTCGACGCAGGCGCTGCCATATCGTTAAGCACAACGCAGGCGGCAGCAAAATAGTGCGGATCCTGCTTATGAGGCTTAAAAAAAAGATATATAGCGTAGACGATAGTCATCACGGCGATAAGGATCAAGATGTTTTTGCGGTTCATGCTCAACTTCTTTCAAAAAAAATGAAGCGGCGAGCTTACCGCCTCATTTGAGGGTTTTCCATCATTGCCGCCGCAAAACGCACTTATCGCTCTGCCTGAAGCCACACTATTCTCATCCTTTGACGCTCTGGCCCGTCATTATCGGCGCGGTCAGATTCACAGCACAGATGCTGAACAGCAAAAGGAGTCCGAATGTTTCCCTCCGTATTACCTGTCCCGAGAAATCCTGAGCCACAAGCCGTTCCCGTTCTGCGCTGGGGAATTATCGGTCCTGGCTGGATAGCCGCGCATTTCGCTAAAGCGTTAAAAGAAAACAGCGCGCAAAAACTGGTGGCGGTTGCCGGACGCAACGCCGGGAAGACCCGCGCCTTCGCGGATAAATGGGCGATCCCGCATACCTTCAGCAGTGCTGATGAGATGCTGGCGATGAATGCGCTGGACGTAGTGTATATCGCCACGCCACACAATCATCACTTCCCGGATGGGCTGCAAGCGTTGCGGGCGGGTAAGCATGTGCTGATTGAAAAGCCGCTGGCATTAAATGCGCAGGAGGGCGCAGAGCTTCAGGCTGAAGCGCAGCGGCGGGGAGTACTTTGTATGGAGGCGATGTGGTGTGATTTTACACCGAAATATGATGTGCTGCGTCAGCTGCTGGCTGATGGCGCGTTAGGCGATCTGCACACGCTGATTGCCGATCATGGTGAGTTCTTCACGCCGGATCACCGTATTTTTAACGCCGATTTAGCTGGCGGGCCGATGCTGGATCTGGGCAGTTATCTGTTGGCGTTCAGCGTGATGGTGGGAGGCGGGGCGCCTGCGCATATTACCGCTTGCGGCCAGCCAGCAGAAGGCGGCGTCAACGGGCAGGCATCCATGCTGTTACAGCACCCGAGCGGCATGCATTCAGTGCTGCATACTACGCTGTTCAGCAACACGCCGGGCCGAGCGGTTATTGCCGGGCGCGAGGCCAGCATCGTGCTTGACGGACAATTCTATGCGCCGGGCGGCTTCGTTTTGACCTCAAGCCAGGGCAATAAGTCGCTGCGTTGGGAAGAACCGCAAAATCGTTATGCGCAGCTCAGTTATGAGGCTGAACATTTTGCCTGGTGCGTAGGACAGGGCTTACAGACATCGCCTGTTCGTTCACTGCAAACGTCCTTGCAGACGCTCTCCACTATGGATGAGGTGCGCAGACAACTGGGCATCGTATTTAATGAGGAGCGCTGAACGGCTTAGTTCACCGTGCGGATGACGCTAAGTTTCCGCTTCCGTTGTTCACTCCACACGGTAAATATGCCTGCCAGCGCAACGATTGACGCGCCGGTCAGGGTGGAGACGGTCGGCAAGCTGTTCAGAAAGAGATAACCAATCAGCATCGACCAGACCAGCGAGGTGTAGTCAAAGGGCGCAAGGAGTGAAGCATCAGCATAGCGCAGGCTGAGCGTGATCAGGATTTGCGCCATACCGCCAAAAAATCCGCAGCCGACCAGCAGCAACAATTGCAACGGGCTGGGCCGCGTCCAGCCAAAAACAACGGTGGCCATGCCGATAAGCATGGTCATTAACGAAAAGTAGAAGACGATCGCGCCCGGTTTTTCAATACCGTTTAAAAAACGGATTTGCACCGATGAGACGGCGGTACAGAGTGCGGCGAGCAGCGCCAGCATCACGCCCAGACCGGCAGTAAGATCGATGTGTCCGGCAAATAATGAATTGTTTTCGCTCAAATGCGCAGAAAGCATCACCAGAATGCCTGAGAAGCCTGCTATTACCGCCAGCCAGCGGGAAAAACGCACGTTTTCTTTCAGCAGCAGCGCCGCCAGAATGACCGTAAATAACGGTGCGGCATAGCTGATGGCTGTCGCATCGGCTAAGGAAATATAAACCAGCGCCATATAGTTAAAATACATGCCGCCCGTGCCGGAAAATCCGCGAATTAAATGGCCAAAAATATTTTTCGTTTTGAGCTGGCTGGCAATGTTGCCCTGACATTTAAGCCAGACAAGCAGCGGAAAGAGGGCGATAAAAGAACGGAAAAAAATCACCTCGCCGGTAGGGATGGCGCCATCCAGCCCTTTCACACATGCCAGCATTAAGGTGGCACACAGCGCCGCCCCGATTTTTAACGCTATGCCCACTCTGGAATTCATTGTTCACTCCGCCAGTCCTGCCTGCCTCAACGCTGCTCACCATAAAAGACCGGAGACGACGGGGGATAACATCATTTTGCTCTGTACGGATAGCATTTACTTATAGCCATCAGGGAGAGTGTCATACAAATTGCATATTGCCATACAGGGTTTACCTCTTATACAGCGCCTGCAAGGCTCTCTATAGTCGGAAACTGAACAGCGGCAGCGATCTGCTGTAACTGACAACGATAACGGGGAATTCTTGATGAAGAAAATGGTGTCCTGCTCATTACTGGCGCTGCCGATGCTGATGGCCTTCTCACCGGCAAAAGCAGATCTTCTGGGTGATATTCAGGCGCGTGGACAGCTGAACTGCGCGGTCTACTCCGACGTCCCGCCTTTTTCCTCTCCCGATCCTAAAACTCGTCAGCTGGCAGGTATGGACGTTGATCTGTGCGATGCGTTAGCGAAACAGATGGGCGTAAAAGCTAATCTGATGCCAACGTCCATCGAAGCGCGTATCGCCGTTATTGCTACCGGCCGGGCAGACGTGCTGATCGCCAACCTTGCGTACACCAAAACCCGTGGCAAACAGATTCAGTTCAGCGATCCTTACTACGTAGCCAAAGAGATGCTGGTAGTGAAACAGCCCAACGTGGACAAGACGCGGGCAGATTTTAAAGGAAAACGGCTGAGTGCGACTAAAGGCACGACATCAGAACAGTCGATCTATCTGGCAGGCGCAAAAGCCATTACCTTCCAGGACGCGGCTTCTGCTTTCCTCGCACTGGAGCAAAACAAGGCAGTCGGCTTCGTGACCAATACCATGACGGCGACAAAAATGATTTCACAGGCGGGAAAAGATGGCATCGCGTTGGGAATGATTAAGGAGCCGATGGCGCTGGAACCGATTGGCGTTGGAATGAAAAAGGATGAGCCGGCCCTGCTGGAGAAAGTGAACAGCAGCCTGAAAGCGATGGATGACGACGGCAGTATCGACAAAATCTGGAACAAGTGGATTGGGCCGGCGACGGAATACAAAATGGTCAGGGAAGAGAAAGTACAGTCGTTAGCCAGCCTCAAGTTTCAGCCTCTGGAATAAACGATGACGATGCTGCTGCATGAGAAACGACCTGTCGCAGGTGGACTGGACGGTCAGGCCAAAATATCCACCATCGGCAGTCGCGCCTGGCTGATTGAAGCGCCGGGAGCGTTTGATTTACCCGCCCAGCGACGGATCTGGTCGCTGGCCGCCTCGCTACAGGATGATAAAGCGGTCGAATCGCTTATCCCTGGCGTAACCAATCTCCTCATTATTTTTCGACAAACTCCTGCCGATTACGACGGCACGCTAATCAAGCTTAAAAAGCTGTGGGAACAGGCCAGAGCGGTACATCCCGTTGGCAAAATCATTGAAATTCCGGTTGTGTATGGCGGCGAACACGCCAGCGATCTGCTTACCGTTTGCCAGCATACCGGCCTGTCTGCTCAGGAAGTGATCCGCCGGCACGCTCAGGGAAATTACACGGTTTTTGCACTGGGCAGCGCGCCCGGATTTGGCTACCTGCACGGGCTGGATGCTTCCCTCGCCACGCCAAGAAAAAAAGTGCCTTCTCTGCATATGCTGAAGGGCACCGTTACCATTGGCGGTGCGCAGACGGGCGTCTCTGCGCTGACCGGCCCCAACGGCTGGAATGCGATTGGTTTTGCTGAACTTAACGTATTCGATCCCGACGCGCATCCGCCTGCGCTGATGGCGCCGGGCGACAGCATTCGTTTTTTGCCTGTGAGGATTGAGCTGTGATTGAAATTATCAAATCCGCCGCGCTAAATACCGTACAGGATACCGGCCGCAGCGGCTTCCGGCATATGGGCGTTTCAGTAAGCGGCGCGATGGATCCGCTTGCGCTACGCGCGGGAAATATCCTGCTGGGGAATGATGAAAACGCCGCCTGTCTGGAGATTCAGATCTTCCCTTTCAGCGTACGCTTTCTGACGGATACCAGTATTGCGATTACCGGAGCGGACTGCCGCGCCCGGCTGGATGATAGGGATCTTCCTCCGTGGTGGGGCTGCTCAGTCAAAAAAGGCCAGCAGCTCACGCTGCAGTTTCCCCGTGGTGGTGCGCGCAGTTACCTTTGTGTAGCTGGCGGTATTGACGTACCGCAGGTCATGGGATCGCGCAGTACTGCATTGCGCGGCAGTTTCGGCGGTTATAAAGGGCGCGCGCTGGAAACAGGCGACAGGCTGCCCGTTGGCCTGTCATCGGCGGCGGCTTTACCCGCAGCGGGGATCGGCATTGAGCCACCAACGGTGGCGATGGCGCACGCTTTTCCCGTCAGTAGCGACGGCGTGGTGCAGCTACGGGCCATACCGGCCGGGGAGTATGCACTGTTTGCAGCCGATCATGCCCGTTTCTGGCAGCAGCGCTGGCAGGTTTCCCGCCAGAGCAATCGTACGGGCTATCGCTTAAGCGGCGAACCGATTTTCCCTGCCGAAACCATTGAAATGCGCTCTTACGGGCTGGTGCCCGGCATTGTACAGGTGCCGCCCGCAGGCGAGCCGATTATTCAGTTAAGCGATGCCAATACGGCAGGCGGCTACCCAAAAATCGCGGGAGTAATTGAAGAGGATTTATGGCGTCTCGGCCAGATCCAACCCGGCCAGTGGTTGCAGCTGGTAAAAAGCGAGGCAGGTGAGGCTATTGTTGTGGCAAAAGAAATAGAGCGCTGGCTGACCAAAGTGCGGCAAAGTTGTAGCGCGTTAAGCGGTTGTGCAGTTAAAGGGATGAGCATGACAGCTTGCCGCTCCCCTTTAACCGCGTGCTGATAAACCTGAATCCGTCCTCTCCCGAGCTCGGCACCGTCAGGTGCCGAATCATCACATGCTTCTACGTTCTAATCCCGCATCCCCTGGCAAAAAGCCGCGATACGGTTACAACCTTCCTGCAATATATCGAGACTTGTCGCGTACGACAGGCGGAAGAAAGGACTCATACCGTAAGCCGCCCCCTGAACGGTGACTACCTGTTGCTCCTCCAGTAGCGCCATGACAAAGTCCGTATCGTTACCGATCTTCCGACCGCCCGCGGTTGTTTTACCGGTAAACGCGGCGATATTCACGAAGAGGTAGAAAGCACCTTGTGGCCTGTGGCAGAGCAGGCCATCCACCGAGGTCAGACGCTCAAGAACATAATCACGGCGCTGGCGATAAATAGCGGCCCGCTCTTTTAAAAGTTCCTGCGGACCGTCCAGTACCGCTACGGCTGCCGCCTGCGTTAGCGTCGAGATGCCGCCGCTGTTCTGGGTATTCACATTACTCATCGCTTTGATCAGCGGCTCCGGGCCACCACAAAACCCCAGCCGCCAGCCGGTCATGGCCCAGGCTTTGGAGATGCCATTTACCGTCAGCACGCGATCCAGCAAACGAGGTTCAACCTCTGCCAGCGTATAAAACGTCGCATCGTCGTAGATCAGATGTTCATAAATATCGTCAGTCATAATCCAGATATCCGGGTGATGCAGCATCAGCTTCGCTATCGCCAGCAGCTCTGCGCGGGTAGCGACCGCACCGGTTGGGTTGCCCGGATAATTCAGCAGCAGCCACTTAGTGCGTGGCGTAATGGCTGCTTGCAGATCGTCCGGCCGGGGCTTGAAGCCATTTTCCTGTAAGCAGGCAACCGGAACCGGCACGCCGCCGGCGAATTTGACGATGTCGGCATAGCTGATCCAGGAAGGGGAGGGAATAATGACCTCATCACCCGTATTAATCGTTGCCATCATTGCGTTGAAAATAATCTGTTTGGCACCGCCAGCCGTCAGGATCTGGCTGAGCGGATAATCCAGATGATTGTCCCGCCTGAATTTCCGTTGAATTGCCGCCCGCAAGGCTGGCGTGCCGTCAACGGGTGGATAGCGCGTGTCGCCCGCCAGCGCTGCCGCATGGGCCGCCGCGATAGCATGGTCAGGCGTGGGGAAATCCGGTTCGCCGGTGGAAAGCGTGACGACGTGCACGCCTTCGGCACTCAGTTCTCGGGCTTTCTGGGTCATGGCTACGGAAGCAGAAATGGCGACGTTCGTTAAGCGATTGGCAATATCAGGCATGGTGCGGAGATCCCAGATTCAGGGTAGCCAGCTCGCTGCATAACAGCGGTTTTGCATAGCTACAGGCGGATAGATGAAGGTCAGAAGAAGGGTACTGAGGAAAAGTCAGGCGGCGTTAATAGCGCTTTGTTGTGGTGACATAACGCAAAACGATGGTTCAGCGGTGTTTGCCCCTGTGAATGCGCTTTATCAGTGCATTTACCGACCCTGCGCCCGGACACGGCGCGTATCTTTTCACCGCTAAACGTCCGTACAGCGCCAGTATTACGCTCTTTGCCGTGACTGGCATCGATATTGCTTATATCAGCTACGACCCGCGTTATGAGGAGTGGCTATGAACCTGCGACGGTTGAAATACTTCATTAAGATCGTAGACGTTGGCAGCCTGACCAAGGCCGCCGATATTTTGCATATCGCCCAGCCCGCCTTGAGTCAGCAATTAGCCACGCTGGAAGGCGAGGTGAATCAGCAGTTGTTGATACGCACTAAGCGCGGCGTCACGCCGACGGAAGCAGGCAAAATTCTTTATACCCACGCGCAGGCGATTTTGCGCCAGTGCGATCAGGCCCAGAGCGCTATCGATGGTTCGGGCCAGATGCTTTCTGGCAGCGTCTCGGTGGGCCTTGCGCCCGGCACCGCCGCTCAGCAGCTGGCACTGCCGTTGATGGAGGAAGTCCATCGTCAATATCCTGGCATCGTCCTCTACTTCAATGAAAACTTCGGCACAACGCTCAGCGAACTGATTATGAATGGGCGTATGGATATGGCGGTGATTTATGGCAATCGCGAAATCCATGGCCTGCGCTTTATGCCGCTGATGAAAGAGGAGCTATGGTTTGTTTGCCCGCACAGCCTGGCGAAACCGACTAAAACCGTCACGCTGGCCAGCGTCGCCCGTTACGATCTGTTCCTGCCGCGTATTTATAACAGCATGCGTAAAGCCATTGACGACGCGTTTATTCATGAAGGTCTGGCCTACCGCGTGAAATGCGAAATCGAATCGCAAACCACGCTGAATGCCGCGCTGGCGGCGGGTCTCGGCTGCACGATAATGCCGGAATCTGCGGCACGGGCAATGCTGAAAGCCGCCGATGGCTGGATGGCGAAAATTGCCCAACCGGAGCTCAAGGTGTCGCTGTCGTTCTGTATGTCCGATCATCTCCCGCTCTCGCAGCCGGCTGAGGCGGTAAAAGGGATCCTGCTGGCTTTAATGGCTAACCGCACCACAGATAACCGGCCGTTAACGCTGGTTGGGTGATAAGCCGACCTTATCTCCGCAAAGCGAAACCCTCTTACCTGGCGGTAAAGACGGCGCGCTAGAGTGTCCGTATCCCTCTGCTTCAGGACGCAGCGGGCCGTCTTGCCGCCGCCTTTCGGTGGGGCAACCTCTTATCAACGGCAGAAAGATGACCGTGCGCGGCACACGCCTTTTCGACAGGATAATTATGGAAAACAGGGCATTAGCGTTGGCGGAACTGCGGCAGATCGCACAAAAAATGCGTGCGTCTAACCTGGACAGTATCGAACTTAACGGCAGCGCCTGGCGAGTAAGAATAAAGTGCGCGCCGCAATTCAGGCCTTTGATGCCGGACAACCTTGTGCAAACAACGCCCGATGTGCCGCCGGTCTCCCTGTCGGCACCGATGCCTGGCATTGTCCTGCTTCAGCATCCGCTCAATGGCCTGCCGCTGACAAAAACGGGCGACGCAGTCGAAAAGTCCGCACTGTTAGGCATGTTGAAAGTGGGGGCCGTTTATCTGCCGCTGCGCAGTCCTGTCGGCGGCGTCATCACCGCAATTCAGGTGCAGCAGGGCGAGGTGGTTGAGTACGGTACGGAGATATTTGTTCTGCGCGACTCGGAGATAACAGTTTGAACTATATCGATTTAAATGCCGACATCGGCGAGGGTTTTGGCGATTACGTTATCGCCGATGATGCGAATTTAATGCCGCTGATCACCTCCGCTAACGTCGCCTGCGGTTTTCATGCTGGCGACGCAGTGATTATGGCAAAAACGGTGGCGATGGCGAAGCGCTACGGCGTGGATCTTGGCGCGCACGTCGGTTTTCCCGACCTGCTGGGCTTTGGCCGTCGTCAGATGCAGATCGAAGCGGAGGTCATGGCGCATTACGTCACTTATCAGCTGGGTGCGCTCTCCGCCTTTGCGACAGCCGCTGGCTATCCGCTGACGCATATGAGTTTTCACGGCGCGCTGGGCAATAAGGTGTCAGAAGATGAAGCGCTGGCGCGGGTGCTGTTGCAGGCGGTAAAAGCGTTCAATCCCCATCTGATTATCAGCACGATGGCGGGGAATGCCGTTGAGCGGGTGGCCCGTGAGCTCGCGCTGCCGGTAATTTGTACTTTTCTGGCCGATCGTGCTTATGAAAACAGTGGGCTACTGGTCAGTCGGGCGAAGCCAGGCGCGGTAATCCATGACCAGCAGCAGGTTCGTGCACGGGTTCGCCAGCTGCTTACGCAGGGGACGGTGCAAAGCATTGATGGCGAGACGCTTTCAGTTAGCGCCACCTCGATTCTGGTGCATGGTGACACGCCCGAATCCATCGCCATGGTGCATACGCTGCGGGAAATTTGTGAAGAATTGGGTATCGCTCTGCTCCCGCCTTCGAGGCAGTCGGCACTGTTATAAGCCCCCCTTATTGCCTCAAACCGTTTATGTCTTATACCGGGCGAGGAGTGAGTTGATAGAGTCAGTTAACCGATTTTCGGCCGTAGCCGCCGATGTGTTTACAGGAGAGGCGAAATGCCATTTTCAGATTACAAGACTGCACTAGTTACCGGGGCGTCAGCGGGTATGGGAGAAGCAATTGTTGAGCGCCTGTGCCAGGAAGGAATTACCGTTCACGCCGTCGCCAGACGTGAAGAACAGCTGTTAGCACTGGCCGCCCGCACCGGTTGCATTCCGCATGCGATTGACGTCGGCGATTTGGATGCGTTAACCCGTCTTTGCAAAGAGATCGACGTGGATATCCTGGTGAATAACGCGGGCGTTTCCCGCCCCGGTTCCATTTTGGATGCGGATGAAGAAGCGATCGATACTCAGGTAGATGTTAATTTGCGCGCCGTGCTGCACCTTTGTCGTCTGCTGGTGCCGGGGATGATGGCGCGTGACTGTGGCCACGTCATCAACATTACTTCCATTGCCGCCATCTATAACTTCAACGGCAATTCAATTTATCACGCCACCAAAGCGGGCGTGCATGCACTCTCTCGTCAGCTGCGCGTCGATTGTTTTGGCAAACGCGTACGCATTACCGAAATCTGTCCGGGACGCGTCGCGACGGATATTTTCGGCAATGTAATGGGCGATCGGGAAGAGGGCCGCCGCCGCTTTATTGATGGCTTTGAGCTGCCGCAGGCGAAAGATATCGCCGACTGCGTGGCCTTTGCGCTCTCTGCGCCAGTTGCCGTTAACATCGGCAATATTGAAATCACGCCAACGCTTCAGGTGCCGGGGGGACTTTCTACCCTGCGGCCCGGCGACCGTGCCGAATAACGGCTTGAAAGGGGAAAGAGGATGACACTTGATTTCGGTGCCGTCATAGCCGGCCAGTTTGGACAGATGATTATGGCGGGGACGCTAACCACGCTCAAACTGGCGTTAGGTTCCTGGCTGCTGGCAATGACGATTGCTTTACTGCTGGTAGTCATCCGCTTATCTCATCAACGTCTGGCCGTGTTTCTGGTGGCGGCATATGTTTCATATCACCGCAACGTGCCGACGCTGATCCAGCTAATGATGTGGTATTTCGCGATCCCTACGCTGTTGCCGGAATCGGTACAGATGTGGATTAACGATTTTAACGCTGAATTCCTCTTCTCAATGTTTGCGCTTGGTTTGTGTCAGGCCGCCTATTTTTCAGAGGACATTCGTAGCGGTCTGCGCGCCATTCCTGAAGGGCAGAGCGAAGCAGCAAGAGCGCTGGGGATGAGCTATGTGCGCTCAATGATCCTGGTTATTCTGCCGCAGGGCATCCGTAACGCTTTGCCTTCTTTACTTAATCACACGGTGCTGTTGTTCAAAAATACCAGCCTGGCGATGGTGATTGGCGTGGCAGAACTCACTTATGTGACCCGCGATATCGAAAATCAGACGTTCCGTACTTTTGAATCTTATCTGGTGGCGTCAGTTGGCTATCTGTTCTTCTCTCTGCTGCTGATGGGCGCGGGTGCGATGCTGGCTCGTCGTTTCCAGCGCGCAACCGCGAGGTGATCTGATGATTGATATCTTCACGATTGTGCATGATAACGGCATGCTGTTTTTGATGGGGCAATATCCAAACGGTCCGTTGGGCGGCGTTCTCTGTACCTTGCTGATTTCGCTGCTCGCGGTGCTGCTGGCTTTCCCCCTTGGTGTCCTGCTGGGGCTGGCACGTATTTCTCCGTTTCGTCTGCTGCGCTGGCCTGCGGCAGGCTGGGTCTATGTGCTGCGCGGCATTCCGCTGCTGATGGTGGTCTTTTGGACCTATTTCTGCGTCCCGCTGTTAATTGGCCATAACATCAGCGGGTTTGCCACCATGCTCTGCACGCTGGTGATTTATGAAAGTGCCTATATCGCTGAGATCGTACGCGGTGGCATTCAGGCGCTACCTGGCGGCCAGTACGAGGCTTCACGCGCGTTAGGGATGAGCTATCTGAAAACGCTGCGGCTGGTGGTATTGCCCCAGGCGCTCTACAACACCTTGCCGAGCCTCGTTAGCCAGCTGGTCTCGATTATTAAAGACAGCACGCTGGGCTATGTGATTAACGTACCGGAACTGACCTTTGCCGCCAACCAGGTCAATAACCAGCTGCTGACCAAACCGTTCCAGGTCTTTTTCATCGTTGTGCTGGGTTATTACATCATCTGTTTCAGCCTGACCTGGTTGGCGAATAAACTCGAAGCGCGTATCGCGCGCAGGCGTAAAAACACCGATCCGCAGGCAGAGCAGGTGGCAAAAGCCCTGCAACTCTCCAGAGCCCAGCCGTAAAAGGAACCGACATGAGACCGATGATTTTGTTTAACCAGGTCAACAAATGGTATGGCGAATATCAGGCGCTGACCGACCTGAGCGCGGAAATAAAAAGTGGCGAAGTGGTGGTGGTTTGCGGCCCGTCCGGTTCAGGTAAATCGACGCTGATCCGCACGGTTAACCGGCTTGAACCCATTGAGAAAGGCCAGATTCTGTTTGATGGCACGGATATCCATGGCAGCAGTACGCGGCTTAATCAGCTGCGCACGCGCATTGGCTTTGTCTTTCAGAACTTCAATCTTTTTCCACACGTATCGGTGTTGGAAAACATTATGATGTCGCCGGTCAAAGTACTGGGCATCAAACGCTCGCAGGCTCGCCTGCATGCCGGTGAGCTGCTGGAAAGAGTCGGGCTGTCCCACAAGGCCAATGCTTATCCGGCGCAGCTTTCTGGCGGACAGCAGCAACGGGTAGCCATCGCGCGAGCGCTGGCGATGAAACCGCCGGTGATGCTATTCGATGAGCCGACTTCAGCGCTGGATCCGGAAATGGTGGGTGAAGTGCTAAACGTCATGCGCGGACTGGCGCAGGAAGGAATGACCATGATGTGCGTGACGCATGAGATGAACTTCGCGCGCGATGTCGCTGACACCATTTGGTTTATGGATCAGGGGAAAATCCTGGAGAAAGCCAGCCCGGAACGTTTCTTCAGCAATCCACAGCACGAGCGGGCTAAACGTTTTCTCAGTGATTTACGCCAGCACTGAGGTGCAGGCCGTAAGGTTTTTATCAGGCCCGGTCTGGCAACCGGGCCTGTTTGTCAGAGCTGTTCGCCGTCAGAAGCGATGACGTTTTTATACCAGCCGAAGCTTTTTTTCCTGATGCGGGTGAAGTCACCGGTTTGATCATCATTACGATTAACGTAGATAAAGCCGTAGCGTTTGCTGTACTGACCGGTGCCGAACGAGACGCAGTCCAGACATCCCCACGGCGTATAGCCCATCAGATCGACACCGTCTTCAATCACCGCCAGCTTCATCTGTTCAATATGGTCACGCAGATAGGCTATGCGATAGTCATCGTTGATTTCACCGCTCGCATTCATCTCGTCCACGGCACCAAAACCGTTTTCTACAATAAACAGCGGCTTCTGGTAACGTTCGTAAAGGACGTTAAGCGTATAGCGTAAGCCGACCGGGTCGATCTGCCAGCCCCAGTCAGAAGCGGGGACATGCGGATTTTTACGGCTGCCCGGCCAGGCTTCAAGCGCCGACGTTTTGGCTTTCTCTGCCGCAGCATGCTCAACAGCATTGCTCATGTAATAGCTGAAACCGATATAATCGGTACAGCCTTCCCGTAAAATCTGCGCATCTTCCGGTTCCATTTGGATGGTGAAGTTGCGCAGCGCCCACTCGTTCAGAATATATGACGGGTAGTAGCCGCGCATATGCACATCGCCAAACAGCCAACGCTCGCGCATCGCTTTCTGAGCATACATTACGTCGTTGGGGTCGCAGGACCAGGGATAGAGCGGCACCATTGCCAGCATGCAGCCGATTTTAAAATCCGGGTTAATTTCATGGCCCGCTTTCACCACTTTTGCGCTGGCGACAAACTGATGGTGCAGAACCTGATACATCACTTCTTCGGGATTATCATAGTCGGTAAATATCACGCCGGAATTACTGTAACCATATAAGGGCTTACGCCAGTTACGCTGGTTATTGATCTCGTTAAACGTCATCCAGTATTTCACTTTGTGCTTATAACGACGCATGACCACGTCGCTGTATCTGACAAAGAGATCGATCAGTTCGCGGTTCAGCCAGCCACCGTAATGTTTCACCAAATGCAGCGGCATTTCGAAATGAGAGAGGGTGATAACCGGTTCGATACCATATTTCAGCAGTTCATCGAACACGTCATCGTAAAACTGTAATCCGGCTTCGTTAGGTTCCGCCTCATCGCCCTGTGGAAAAATACGCGTCCAGGCGATGGAGGTGCGAAAACATTTAAAGCCCATCTCGGCAAACAGCGCAATATCTTCTTTATAGTGATGATAAAAGTCGGTCGCCAGATGATTTGGATAATGTTTACCCTCAATCACGCCATCGGTAATTTCGCGATCCACACCGTGCGCGCCGCCGGTAAACACATCAACAATACTCGGCCCTTTGCCGCCTTCCTGCCAGCCGCCTTCAACCTGATGAGCGGCAACGGCACCTCCCCATAAAAAATCGTTGGGTAACTTTCTGGACATGGGTTTTCTCCGTGTAAATTAACGATATTGAGTAGCGGGAATTAATGCGTCGCCGTTTTGCTGATTTCCTGAATCTCCTTATGCAGGACGATTAACTCTTCAACTAAATCGCGGCAGAGCATGGCGTTCATTAAGTGATCCTGAGCGTGAACCAGAATCAGGTTCACCGGCACTTTGCCGCAGCCCTCATCGGCACCAATCAGCGCCGTCTGGATTTTATGTGCCTGACGCGAAGCCTCACTGGCGCTTTTCAGCAGGCTTTCCGCCTCTGACCAGTCGTGCTGCCGCGCAGCCTGAAGCGCCTGCATTGAGGCAGAGCGGGCTTCTCCCGCATGGATAATCAGTTCCATTACGGTGCTTTCCATTTCCGACATCTCACTCATCATTTCATCTCCTCGGTCAGTGTCACTTCCGACATGGCGGCTTCCTGCTCGTTTTCCTGAGCCAGCAGCTGGCGCTCGTACATTTTGAAGAAAGGGTAATAAATCAGCGTCGACAATCCGATAAGCAGAAACACCAGCACGATTGCCCGCCAGTCCCAGCCTGTCGACCAGGCCGCGCCAATCGGACCTGGCGTAGTCCAGGGAGCCAGCGAAATAACGTGGTTAACCAGGTCGGTGCGGGTAGCCGTCCAGGCGATAACGGCGTTGATCAACGGCGTGAGAATAAAAGGAATAAACAGCAGGGGATTCATCACTACCGGCGAACCGAAGATAATCGGTTCGTTGATGTTGAACATGCTGGGCACCAGCCCCAGTCGCCCGATCGAGCGTAAATGGGCAGACCGGCTGCGCAGATAAAGCAGCACCAGGCCCATGGTTCCGCCCGAGCCGCCAACTACGATGAAAAATTGCCAGAACGGTTCAATAAACACTTTAGGAATGGCTTCTCCCGCGTTCAGCGCTTCCTGATTCAGGCCAAGATTGCTCAGCCAGAACGCTTGCAGAAGGCCGCCAACAATTGCTGCGCCATGAATACCGGCAAACCAGAGCAGGTGGCAAAGCAGCACGGCAATCAGCACCGCGGGGAGGGAATCGGCCGCCGAGATAATGGGAGCGAACATTGCCATAATCGCTTGTGGCAACAGCAGCCCAAAATGGCTTTCAAGGAACAGATTAAAAGGATAGAGCGTTAAAAAAATCAGCAGGATCGGAATAAGCAGATCGAAAGATTGCCGTATTTTTGGCGGCACCTGTTCAGGTAATTTAAAACCGATATTATATTTCTGTAAGAAATGCATTAATTCCGTGCAGTAAAGCGCGATCAGAATAGCGGTGAATATGCCTTCTCCGCCTAATGAACTGACCGAAAGCGCACCATCCTTTTGTGGGGCGGCAACGACCAGGAATGACATTAGAGCCAGTGACGCCGCCATGAGTCCGTTCATTTTATAACTTTGTGCCAGGTTATAGGCAATTGTTCCGGTAATATAAACCGCCATAATGCCCATGGTCATGTTATAGGGCATCATCAGCTGGCTGTTATATTGTCGAACCATGCCTAACCACCATTGTGCGAATCCCCACTGGCTCTTCTCGCTAAAAGGCGGATGGGAAAAAAGCAGCATAAACGAGCCGACAATCAGAAAGGGCATCGCAGCAATAAAACCATCTTTGATTGCCA
Source organism: Pantoea sp. CCBC3-3-1 (assembly GCF_007981265.1). Classification (NCBI taxonomy): domain Bacteria; kingdom Pseudomonadati; phylum Pseudomonadota; class Gammaproteobacteria; order Enterobacterales; family Erwiniaceae; genus Pantoea; species Pantoea sp. CCBC3-3-1. Next base: position 4,145,028 of record NZ_CP034363.1, on the reverse strand, counting down.
CCACGTGCCGCTGTGATGAAAGCCTTGCCGCAACCGGACTGATTTGATTCTCAATCACGCCAAACAGCGTAGTCGCCAGTGTGTTCATTAAGCCCCCTTATGAGACTCAACCAGTGAAATAGCAGCACGAAGGATTTTTTCGCCATTGAGCATGCCGTAATCCATTGTATTAATCACGGCGACAGGCTTGTTAAGCTCATCCGCATGTTTTTTAAAATCAGCCAGTTTATATTTAATTTGTGGTCCTAACAGACAGCAATCATAATCGGACAGTTTTTCAGTAAATTCTTCCATTCCGACCGCATCAATTTTTGATTCCACAGCCAGCTGCTGTGCGGCTTTTTCCATTTTCTGTACAACCATGCTGGTAGACATACCTGCGGAGCAACATAATAATATTTTAATCATAATTACCTCCTCTTTTTTAATAACTTTTACTCAGCATTTCCCTCTTCTGCAACCGGTTACAGATTGGTTTGTTGTTTTTTGTGATCTGTCGCGCAATCGTTAATTAATCGCTATTTACAAGGATATTGATGATGATATGAGAGCGGTTTCATATTATTTTTATCTCAGGTTTTACTTTCAATGTGTTATCGGAACAGTGCTATTATGGTCATGGCCGGGATCTGAGCAGGGCGGAAACAGAAGATTCCAGCGGGAGTTTTTTGGATGCAAGGGTCAGGGAAGCGAGGAGAGCAGTCAGATGGTAACGATGTTGGATGTGGCTAAACGCGCGGGCGTGTCGAAAGCGACCGTTTCTCGCGTGCTGGCGGGTCATAATTATGTTTCAAAAACCGTGCGTGACAGAGTGATGTCAACCGTCGAGGAAATGGGCTACCGGCCTAATGTCCATGCCCGGAGCCTGGCAACCAATCGCTCTGACAGTATCGGTCTGATGGTGCCTAATACCTTGTATAACGGTCCCTTTTTTAGCGAGCTGCTGTTTCAGGTCGCGACGCTCACCGAGCAGCTTGGCTCACAGCTGATCCTCGCCGATGGTAAGCACAATGCCGAGCAGGAGCGCGAGGCCATTCAGTTTCTGCTGGATACGCGTTGTGATGCCGTCATCGTCTATCCGCGCTATCTGAGCGTTGAAGATATTGATGCTTTACTGCCAACCATTTCTAAGCCGTTGGTGGTGCTTAACCGGCGGCTGCAACACTATCCGCAGTATGCAGTCTGTGCCGATCATTACAGTGATACTTTTGAAGCCGTCAGCTGGTTAATCGGGCAGGGGCACCGGGAAATTGCCTTTATTAAAGGAATGGAAAACTCCGCCACCGGCCAGAGTCGCCTTGCCGGCTATCTGTCAGCTCTGGAAAAACATCAGATTGCCGTTAATGATGCGCTGATCCTGGCAGGCTGCTGGACACCTGAAAGCGGAAAGATTGCGGCCACAGCATTATTGAACCGCAAAGTGGCTTTTTCCGCGATTGTCGCCAGTAATGATGATATGGCGATGGGCGCGGCGAACGCGCTTCATGCTCAGGGAATAAACGTGCCTGGTGACGTATCGTTACTCAGCTTTGATAATATTCCTGTCGCATCCTACTTTATTCCTGCGCTAACGACCGTACACGTCCCGGTAAACGAAATGGTCGCCAGTGCGCTAATGCAGCTGACAAATATGCTGGATGGGCAGAATGTTGAGGCGCTTCCGCTGATTCGCGGAAAGCTGATGCAAAGAGAGTCGGTGGGAAAGGGACCCTATTATTCAGGCTGAACAAAAGCTGAGGCCCGGACGTTTTCCGGTTATACGTAGCGCCGTATGCTTTTATCACGGGTTCGCTTTTTGTCTATATCCCTTATTTCGGCATTGATCCTCAGCCTTATGGCTGGCTGTTTGCCGTTTGTGGGGCTGCGAGTATTAAACCGCTCACTGATGAAATTGTGATGCCGGTGGCAGAGCTGTTTTTACCGAAGCGGACTGTTGGTCCAGGCAGCTGCACGAACTGGTACACAGTACCGGTCATGCAAAACGTCTGAACCGGGAGGGGATAACCGCTTCGTCGCGCCAGCCTGGCGATCCGGTTTATGCGCTCGAGGAACTTATCGCCGAAATGGGCAGTGCGTTTTTATGCGCGCGGCTCGGTCTATTCGGTGAAGTGCAGCATGAGAGCTATGAAGGATTCAGTCCCCCTGGAATCCATTGTTGCTGCCGACTAATCGCTGATGGCAATAAATCAATAAACCAATGGCCACCGTTAATACCGGTGGCTTTTTTTGCTCAATTGGGAACGCCGTTTTCTTGCCAGGTGGTTGACGTGGATTCCCTTGGGCACTGCAGCGTGGGGGGAGGTGATAATTGGTAACTTGTTTAATAATGAGCTGCGCAGGGTATTGTATACCCCTGGTCCTTACTTAGGACTATACCCATTAAAATTGGCGAATGAGTGAAAGCAGATTCATTAAGTAAAGGCTCCAAAGATAAGGCTTTATGGCAGTACTGGCTTTCTGCGGTTGCCTTTTATTATTAAGAGGGTGTAGTCTTCCCAACTGTATTTCTCCAATCATGGTGTGATTTTCAATTCGCTATAAGCAGGTATTTAAAAACTATCTTGAGGGTTTCCGAATGTCAGCAAAAACAGTTCTAATAACAGGTGCGCTTTCCGGAATTGGCGAAGAATGTTGTCGCCAGTTTGCGAATAACGGTTATAACGTAATATTTTCCGGTAGAAATACCAGGCGAGGCGAGGAACTACAAGAGGAGTTGAGGAACGTTAATTCTCATAGCTACTTTGTGCTCGCTGATGTTGTGATTGAAGAACAAGTCGTCTCTTTAATAGAAAAAGCCTGTCAAATATACGGTAAGATTGACACGTTAATTAACAGCGCGGGAACAGAAGGCTAGCCCGCGCCACACGATCAGACTACCGTCGAAGACTTTCACCGGGTATTTGATACAAACGTCCTGGGAACACAGCTTGTAATGAAGCATGCTTTGCCTGTTATGAGCAAACAGAGGAGGGGAGTTTAATTAATATCTCTTCGCAAGCCGGATTGGTCGGGATCCCAGGGGCAAGCGTATACGCCGCCAGTAAACACGCAGTCAATGGGCTTACACGTTCCGCAGCACTGGAGGTTGCAGCTAAAGGCGTCAGGGTTAATGCAATTGCACCGGGCCCCGTAGAGACTGATATGTTTGACCGCTTTGTTGGTCGGAATGAAGAAGCGAAAGCAGAATTTCTCAGTAGAATGCCTACCGGACGTATAGCCACCACAGGGGAGATTGCTGGCACAGCTCTATTCCTCGCTTCTGATGCAGCTCGATCCATCATAGGACAAATTATTACAGTTGATGGTGGATACTCGGTTGGTTAGAACGACGTCTATAGAATCTATGTTCACTCATTGTAGATATCTCTCATAATCTGGACTGAGGCAGGGCAAACTGATGTCGGGTTGATCTGCCTTTCAGTTGTCTGCAAGGTTTTCCATAGGGGCGGTGGAGCAGGAAACTGATACCTACACAGGTGACAGACCAATAATTGCCGGAACATCAAAGTTTATGAAAGTGTCCCCCTATCAGGGGGTGCATCTTACTGCTAATGAGGCCAGGGTGCTTTTCTTTATTCTAAAGGGGATGAAAAGGAAAAAAATTGCAGATGTGATGAATATGTCGCTTATGAGCTATGACTATTATTTGCGGAACATCAAATTGAAATTCCATACTAACTGAATAGTAAATCTTATAGAGATTTGCATTGAGCGGGGTTATCATGAAAACTTTCCTTTTCAGATGATTATGTAATATGTTAAAGGCTGTGACCTATGAGAATTCATAGGTTTTTATTTTTTACTGTTTGATTCCCTCACCCATTAATATTACCCTACGCATGTTGAAGAACTGAAGTTGATGGCTTTTCTTCATCACAATAAGTGCAACGCCAGGGAAGTATAAGAAGATAGAGAATTATTTAAAAAAGATACGCTATTTTTATGCGTTTAATAGTGTATCGCTAAAATTTATTAATGTTAAGTCTGTAATACCATTGTGCGCTGAATACTAATCTGGCTACCATAACATGGTATTCAGCGTTTTTTTAAGACTATAGCAAGAGCAATGCATCTAACCCTAAAATTTTTTCTTTTTGAGAAAGGAATTCATGTGGCGGATGTCGTCTTGATCTGCGCAGGATGTTGACGTTTTGCATTCAACCGGTATGCGGCAGAACCAGCTATTGCACGTCCGTCTGACGGACGTCAATCTGGAAGTTAACTCCATGTTGCTCTGTAAAGAGGGGAGTAAAACCCATGGTGAGTGGCTGGTACCTGTGGTTAGTTTTGCGTGCCCGCGTATGCACATCGCTTCCGCCATACTCTGGCAACAGAAATGATGAAATTACCGGACCGTAACCTGGCAATGGTGAAAGGATTACTGGGGCATCGGAGTATCAGCACGACTATGGAATAGATTGAATGAGATTTGAAGGTGACAGGACAGGCTTTAGAGGATGAATTGTCACTGTATAGGGATGTGATCCCCGCCAACAGGGAGGAAGTCAGACACACCTTTAACAAGCTGTGAGAATCTTCATTGATCGAAAAAAGGACACCTGCGTCAACAGGTGTCCTTTTTAGAGGAACCTGGCTATCCATATCGAGTGTGCAAATTCGGAAAACACTGCGATATCAACTTACCAGTTCCTTCGTTCCGCCCGTTAAAGGGTTACCTCTAACCAGCGTGCTTTGATGCAAATTAGTGGTGCCCGGACTCGGAATCGAACCAAGGACACGGGGATTTTCAATCCCATTGCCGAAATGTTAAAGATTTAGCCTCTTTGTTATAAAGATGTGATTATTCATTTGGGCATACATCCAAAACCTTGATTTGGATGTGCAAAATGAAAATACTTCCCGTTATCTCTCCCAAGGGTGGAGAAGGCAAATCCACGTTTGCTGCTTACGTTGCTGGCTTTCTTGCTGACGCCGGCCTGAACACCCTTCTTGTCGATGCGGATTATTCCCAGCCGACTGCCAGCAGTATCTTTGCGCTGGAGCATGAAGCGCCTTTCGGCCTGTATGAGCTGCTGATGCAGATGGTCAGTGACCACACACAGTGCATTTCACAGACCGCCATAAAAAATCTTGATGTCATCTACTCCAACGACCCGGACGAGCTGTTGCCGACGGCGATGCTCCATGCTGCTGATGGTCGTCTGAGACTGCGTAATATACTTCAGCATCCTTTCTTTAGCCGTTACGACGCCATCATTGTGGATTCAAAAGGCGCAACAGGCGTCATGACCGAACTGTCTCTCCTGTCATCGTCCGGGAACGTGATGGGGGTGGTAAAACCCATTCTGCCGGACGTCCGCGAATTTATCCGCGGTTCCCTTCATATGCTTACCCGCCTGAAAACGTATGAAAATTACGGTATCCGCCTCCCGGATATTTCCATTCTCGTCAACTGTATCGAAAACACCCTGCTGGACCGTGAAGCGATGGACGGCCTTGCCGCCATCATTAATGGAAAACATTACGACGCCACTGCGCTGGGCAACCGGGACGTTTATCGTCTGCTCGACACCCGTATCGAGGCGCTGGATATTTTCAAGCTCGGGCACGTCAAGCAGCAGCCCGTGCATCGTCTGGAGTACAAAACGCGGCGCAAAGGCACGGCCGCAGCCGTCACCATGCACGACCTCGCCTGCGAACTGTTCCCGGAGTGGAAATCCCGCTTCAGTGACGTTCTGACCCGGGAGGTGCGCCATGTCTGAGATGATAATGCCCTGCTCCTATGAGGCTGAGCAGGCCGTGCTCGGCGGACTGATGCTTGATAACGACCGGTGGGATGAGGTGATACTGCAAATCTCCCCGGAAGATTTGTTTTCCCGGCCGCACCGCATGGTCTTCCGGGTAATGGCTGAGCTCGCCGGCGAGGGGCTGCCGCTCGATCTCATTACCATCACTGAGCGCCTTGAAACCCGGGGTGATCTGGTTCATTGCGGTGGTTTCGCCTATCTGGCTGAAATGAGTAAAAACACGCCGTCTGCCGCCAATATCCTGGCTTACGCGGGAGTTGTGGCGGAGAAAAGCCGCCTGCGGCAGCTCATGACGGTGGGTAACAGTCTTCTTTCCGATGTGCAGGCCCCGAAAGCGAACTCGGCGGGCATCCTTGAGTTGGCCGAAGGTAAGCTGTTCAACATTGCTGAACAGGGCGCCATGCAGCTCAACAGTGAGACCGGCGTTAACGAGGCGCTGGATAAACTGCTGACGCAGCTGGAAAGCATGACCGCCAGCGACGGCCTCACCGGGACACCGACCGGATTCAGTGAGCTGGATGCGATGACCTGTGGTCTGCAGCCCGGCGATCTGGCGCTTCTGGCTGCACGCCCGTCAATGGGTAAAACCTCCCTGGCGATGGCGTCCTGCACCGCGGCCGTAAGAGGAAAACCTGACGATTTCGTCTTTGTGTTCAGCCTTGAAATGCCCGCAGAGCAGCTGATGATGCGCCTGCTGGCGATGGAAGGCCGGGTGGAGCTGAGCCGGCTTCGCAGCGGCAATATGGACGATGAGGACTGGGCCCGGGTGTCTGAGGCCACCGGTCGCATCATTGAGTGGCAAAACCGCCTCATTATCGATGACACCAGTTACCAGACTCCGGCCACACTGCGCGCCCGAGCCCGGCGTTATGTCCGTAAATACGGCCGTCCCTCTCTCATCATGCTGGACTATCTGCAGCTTGTCCGTTCACCTGAGCAGGAAAACCGTACCCAGGAAATCTCAGAAATTTCCCGCTCGCTCAAGGCGCTTGGCAAGGAGCTGGGCTGCCCGGTACTGGCGCTTTCCCAGCTTAACCGCCAGGTGGAGCAGCGGCCCGATAAACGGCCCAACAATGGCGACCTGCGTGATTCAGGGGCGCTGGAGCAGGATGCGGACCTCATCATGTTTATTTACCGGGATGAGGTTTACAACCCCACGACCCCTGATACCGGGGTGGCTGAAATCATTGTCGGTAAACAGCGGCAGGGGCCAACCGGCACGGTGAAAATTAAGTTTGACGGGCGTTATACGCTGTTTTCGGCATTTCAGGAAGGCAGCTATGACTTCGGTTATCACAGCGGGAGGAAAGAGGCATGAGCCGTAAACGTTCTGATGTGGGGGCGGCCATGCTGCAGCCCGGACGCCAGTCGCAGGCAGCCGGCAATATCAGTGTTATGCCGGCGGCTGAAATGCCCATGGTGCTGACGCTCGACCAGTTAAGCCCCAATCCCGATAATCCGCGGACGTCGCGCAACCCGCGCTATGACGATATCAAGGCTTCCATCCGTTCGCGCGGGCTGGACACGGTGCCCAAGGTGACCCGGGATCCGGATGGTGAACCCGATATCTACATTTTCAGCGACGGCGGGAATACCCGCTATCAGATCCTGTCCGAACTGTGGCAGGAGACCGGCGAAGACCGGTTTTTCCGCGTCCACGTGCTGTTCAAACCGTGGCCGGGACGGCTGCAGTGCGTTATTGGCCATCTGGCAGAGAATGAGGTGCGCGGGGACCTGAGCTTTATTGAAAAGGCGAAGGGTATCCACAACGCCCGCGCTATCTATGAAGAGCAACTGGGAAAAACGGTTTCATTGCGCCAGTTGTCCGAGCTGCTGACCCGTGAAGGCCTGCCGGTTCATAATTCAACAATCAGCCGCATGGAAGACGCGCTGAAATACCTTTATCCGTGGATCCCTGACCTGCTGGAGTCCGGGCTCGGCAGGCCACAGGTGGCGGCCCTGCTGGCGCTCCGGCATGATGCGGAACGCGTGTGGGATGCGTTTTGCCTGCTTTCAGACACAGGAGAAAAATCCTTCAGCGACGTTTTTGGCCAGTGTTGTGGCCGCTTCAACTCGCCGGAACTGTGGTCTCAGGAGATGTTCCGTGATGAACTGATCGGTGATTTACTCCAGGCATTGCCCCACCCGGAGCTGGACTATGACCGCTGGATGATGGAGCTTGACCCCAAAGAACGCAACCGCCGGCATCACTTTGGTGACCCGGAGCCGGTTGCCCTGCCTGCCGCAGACAAGCCTGAAACCGCCCTGCCTGCCATCGTATCAGATGAGGATGAGAGCGTCCCGCTGTCTGTTTCCGCTTCACGTCCTGAGGTCCCAGCTGTAACGCCCGTTCCGGGGAATGCGTCATCGCCTTCTGAAACACCAGTTAATGACACCCCCCGGCATGAAGTTCAGCCGGATATGTACGGTGCCGCGCCGGTCATTTCAGGTGAGGGCGGGGAGGTCAGCGGGCTGGTTACTTTCTCTGAAGGACATGGAGAAGAGGACAACAGTGAAGACGGCCTGCTTTCCCTGCTGACACCTGAGCCTGAAGTGGTCACCCGGGATGATGCGCCGCTCATTAATGACAGCCTCTGGCATGTGCCGGCCCATCAGGACGATATCGAACACCTGCAGAATACCGCTTTTCGTCTGGCATGGGAGCTGGGGGAAGTCCTGGGTTGTGAAGATGAAATTTTGCCGCAACGCGACAGCGATATATCCGCCGGTTACGGCGCGGCAGGTGAGGTGTGTTCTGAGGCGGCCGCATTCCTGCTGGGCCTGACCGGCGATGCGCCTGCAGTGCATCCGGCAGCCGGTGTCTGTGACCTGGCGGTGCTTTTCACCGGCGGGCCGGGGGAGCGAGAAACCCCCGCACTCAACGATGATGATGCCATGAAGCTGCTGCGCCTGATGCGTGTGATGCGCCGTCTGCGGGAGCTGCAGCGCGGCGTGAAGCCTGAAGAGGAGAAGACTGATGAATAACCCACAGCGACAGCTGCGGCTGCTGAATCTGGTCAGAAAGCTGCTGGAGCTGGGCCGCAGCAACAGCAATCCCCATGAGGCCGGTCTGGCACTACAGCGGGCACAAAAGCTGATGTCTCGGTATGGCATCACCGAACTTGATGCCGGCCTGTCATCCGTGCGGGAAGTCTCTTCCTGCACGGCCCCGTCAGAGGCTGAAAAAATCCCGGAATGGATGGTGAGCATGGTGTGGGGTGTCTGTCATGCCTTTGGCTGCCGCGCGTATTACTCATGGCGTCAGACATCTGCCGGGTCTCGCCGCGCCGTGACCTTTTACGGGTTCAGTGAAAAACCGGAGATAGCGGCGTATGCCTTTGATGTGCTGACGCGCCAGCTCAAGGATGCCACAACGTCTTATCTCAAAACCCAGAACAGGCGTCTTAAGCTGGCCACGCGCCGGGCGAGAGCGGAACAGTTCCGCGACGGCTGGGTATGCGGGGTGCGTGAGGTGATATCGGCGGCTGACCTCAGCCGCGAAGAGCAGCAGGTGATGAGCCACTGGCTGGAAAGCCGCAGTATGAAAACCGTCACAACCCGTGAGCTGAAAGCGTGTCGCGGGGCAGATACAGCACGTTATCAGGGGTACGAGGCCGGGCAGAATGCCCGTCTTCATCAGGGTGTCAGCGGCCGGAGTCCGGCAGCCATCGGTTACCGTGAGGATTAAGGGGGAATGATGAACAGTTTATCTCAGGCTGCGAACGGGCTTCTGATGCAGCTGGTAATGGATCTCAGAAGTGGCTATCTGCGCCGCTGCGAATCACTGGGGCTTAACCGGGAAGAAATGCAGATGCTGCAGGGGCTCTCGCTCGAAGAGCTGCACTACCTTTCCGGCAGTGAGGTGTCGATCATCAGTGTGGGCATCAATCACGGCAATCTGGTGCGCATGCTGCAGCAGGCCCGGACGGAACAGAAACGCCTTCAGCGAATCGACCGGGCGCTGGCGCTGGGCGGTTCCATTGAGCTGATGGCGCATTATTTCGGGCTGTCGAGCACGGACGTGGCGGCCCGCCGGCGTATTGCCGGTATCGATGTCCGCCCGGGGCGCGGTAATGCACTCGGTGATGACGATAATGCTGCGCTCTGGCGACAGTGGCAGAAGTCAGGTGTTGACGACGCGGAAAGTGCTGACGGGCTGGACGTGATGATGCTGGCTGCAGAGCAGATGAACGTCTCGCTGACGTCGGTCTGGCACGCCGTTCGCGGCTGGCACCGTACCCGGGAGATGCAGACGCCTCCTGCCCGGGCGGCGGTAAGGAAAACGGCATGAAATACAGGGTGGTTGCGCCGGGTCTGCGTGCCCCTCACGGTACGCCGCCACAGTGCTGTCAGAAGGCGTTACGCCAGGTTCGCCGCTTCCGTCAGGGGGCGCGTAATTACACCCGGCTTGATGAAAAGGGGTGTGGTTACTACAAAATCGATCTGGGTCCGTTCTGGCGGCTGCTGAGCCGCAACGAAGGCCGGACGTGGCTTCTTCTCAGCCACGAACGCTATAACAGCGCCATACGGAAATAGCGGCATGCCAGTCTGTTTACCCTGCACCCGTACGCGGGTGCAGTACTGAGCATACTGACAGAACAGAACGGCCGCGAGGGTGGCCAGAAAAGGAAGAATAATGACTCTGCCTGCAGAAAGCCTGATAGCTTACACGCTGGACAAGATGAATGCCCGTCTTGCGGCCAACCCCCGGCGGGACGAGGGACGGATACGTAATGGCCTGCTGTTTACCGGCAATGTGCATGATGCCATTCCCCGCCGGCTGTTGCTCGATACTCGCCTGTCCCCGCTGGACAAGATGGGCTGGATGATGATCCGCCTGTATGCACAGAATAATGAAGGGGCGGTTTTCCCGAGCTATGACGAACTCCAGCTTCAGCTTGCCTCGCCCGGAAAAGGAAAGGCTTCAAGGGAGACGGTCAGCCGCGTCCTGCTGATGCTGCGAATAACCGGCTGGCTCAGTCTCTGCAAACGTGTGCGGGATGATAAAGGACGGGTGCGGGGTAATATTTACGCCCAGCATGATGAGCCGCTGTCCTTCAGCGATGCGGAAGCGCTCGATCCCCGTTTTCTGGACACAGTGGCAGACGCCTGCCTGAGTAAAAACCGCACCGTCAGCCAGACCGCCCGTGACGTTCTGGACGATATCAAAAATGACCCCACCATGCGGCATTACCGCAGCCATCTTGCGCTGATCGAATCGCGCCTTGGCCATCCACAGACAGCCAGCCAGATGGCGAAACATCACAGCCGGATACCCCATCCTGCACCGGGTTCGGAATCCGGACTCAGTCAGAGCCGGCAAAAAAATGCCGCCGGAAAACCGGGTTCGGAAACCGAACTCAGTAAGGAATCGTATGGAAAACCACTGAGTTCGGAATCCGTACTGCCAGTAAAATCAGGCGGTTATGACCGGGTTCGGAAACCGAACCATTACGTACGTAGTATCACACACAGTGTGAATAAAAATACGTACGTACCGGGCAAATCTGTGCTGCCTGACAGCCTGAAGGAACTTATTCCGGCAGAAGATCTTGCCATGCTGACCGCCCAGCTGCAGGGACTGCCTGAGGAGCAGGCGGAACTGGTGCTGCTCAGCCTGCAGAAAGTGATGGCACGTCAGCGGCTCAGTAATCCGGTGGGCTGGTTGCTGGCCGTGATGAAAAAGGCCCGTGAGGGCAGGTTGTATGCGCCCCGTCAGGCTGATGATCTGCCAGAGCGTGCCGCGCATAAATCCGTCCGGCGTCCTGAACAGCAGCTGTGGAAGCCAGAACCACACACCTCTGCCCGCCCGGTATCAGAGGAAAATATCCGTAATCTGGTCAGGGATATTCGCAGTAAGCTAAAAAGCTGAGCGGAAAAAAACTACCCGTTGCAGAAGCGGCTAAAAAAAGCACAGTGCTGCCAGTGGCAGCAGTGGATAAAAAATGTACAGCGCTGCCAGTGGCAGCAGTGGCTAAAAAATGTACAGTACTGCCAGTTGCAGCATTGGCTAAAAAACATACAGTGCTGCCAGTGGCATTGCTGTGTAAAAAATATACACCGCTACCGTTGGCTGTATTTAATTGGTCGCCAACGTTATGTTTTGGTTACTTTTGACCAATATTTTCACCTCTCTCAATCAAGAATTCACTTCTTTACGGATCTGGTTTCTTGTTGTCCGGAACATCTTACCTGAAGAGTATCAGTGCCTCGGGTCGAACCTGACCGGGATCTAACAGGAGATGGCTGTATGACTACAGAAAATGAAACGCGAAGCGATAAAGCGGGTGGACTCACCTCCTCCCTGAAAATCGAGATCCACTCAAATTATGCTATCCGTCTCTGGGAAGGTCGCCAGCAATCCCAGTCAAAGGCGGGGGAAAAGAAAGTACGGCATGCCATTATGAGTATGCCACAGGCGATTAAGCGCTCAGGGGTCATCTATCAGGACTCAATTGAAGATAATCCGTGGGCAGATGAGGCGATGTATAAAGTTGAGATGCTCTTGAATGCAGCTGGCGAGCATATCCAGCACCGGGTTGAAGAGCTTGAAGTCATATTGAAGTCTGTTCCCCCCGCGGTATCATTTTCCGATATTGTTTCCACATCACCTCTTAATATAGGCGTGTTCAGCCGCTCCCCGCTGGGTTACAGATGTGTCTGGGTACTCGTCGGCTATGATCAGATGGCGCTTAAAGCATTTCAGGCTGCCCATTATGGTCTTATTTCCCGCAGCCAGCGTGATGAACTACTGAGTCATGGTGCTCACCTCATTCGTAAAGTATATGGCGTTTTGCGACTGTACCGGACCGTCAAAGTAAATCGTTCTGACATTGCAGCCCAAACGCCTGCCTCACTTCAGGCCAAAGAAAAGCTGGGATCACCCGATCCTGAAATCTTCTCTGGTAAGAAGCGTTCTTCTTTTTCTCCTCCTTTACGGAAACCCCTGTCAGAGGAAAAATAATATGATCCGCTTATTGTTTCTTCCTGCCGCCTTCTTTTTATTAAGCGGGTGCGCAACAACTGACTGGGCTGCGATTAATAAACAGGTCAGTGACACAGCTGCAAACCTGACCAGCACTCTGGGTGGCAGCAGCAGTGGTGAAAGTGGCGGGATGCCGCTGATGAGCCCGGCGGGGCAACAGGCCATGCAGTCCGTCGATAAAACGTTCTCCGTGCCGGTCGATGTGGATACCGCAGCGGCCCGCCTGAAGCGACATTACAAATTTATCTCCACGCAGGAGCTTGAGGCACTGCGGCAGGCTTCAAATGACGGGGACTGGAAAGCGGCGGCTGAAGATGATGCACATCCGGTCTGGGACGCCATGCCGGGCAGCTACTACAAAATGGGCTCAGACTGGAACGGGCGTGATCACCTGGATATCGAAATCGAGAAAAACGGGTCCGGCAGCAGGCTGTATGTCATCTATCGCTCATCGTCATCACAGCGTCTGGCCGGTTCCGGCGTCACGAAGCTGATGAATGATGTCCGCGCTGTGGCTGCGGGCGAAAAGCGCTGATGCGGGAGGCACTATATGCAACTCTTTCTGTGTGAAAAACCCTCCCAGGCAAAGGACATAGCCCGCGTGCTGGGTATCAGCAAGCGTGAGCAGGGATTTATCAGCGGCGGGGATACCGTGGTGACCTGGGCGATTGGCCATCTGCTCGAAACGGCAAGCCCTGAAGCTTATGGTGAGCAGTATGGCAGGCCGTGGCGTGCCGATGTTCTGCCTGTACTGCCTGAAGCCTGGAAAATGGTCGTCAAGGAGCAGACAAAATCGCAGTTCACCGTTATCAGTAAGCTCCTTAAAAAGGCATCTGAGGTGGTCATCGCCACCGATGCCGACCGTGAGGGAGAAGTTATCGCGCGTGAGCTGCTGGAATACTGCCGCTACAGTGGCGCGGTGCGACGGCTCTGGTTATCAGCCCTGGATGAGGCCAGTGTGAAGGAAGCACTGAGCAGTATTCTTCCGGGAGAAAAAACAGCCCTGCTGTATGATGCCGGCAAGGGCCGGAGCCAGGCTGACTGGCTCATCGGCATGAACCTGACCCGCCTCTATACCCTCAAGGCCCGTGACTCAGGGGTGTCAGAAGTGCTGTCCGTCGGGCGGGTACAGACGCCGACGCTTGCCATGGTGGTTAACCGGGATAATGAAATCACGTCCTTCGTGCCAAAGCCCTGGTGGCAGGTACATGCGCTTATTGAAAAAGAGGGCGTCCGGTTCCGGGCAGGCTGGGTGCCCGTTGAGCAGTACTGTGATGAGGAAAAGCGTTGCATCAATCCCCAGGCTGCCCGGGCGGTGGGGCAGCTGTGTCAGCAGCAGGGCAGGGCTGCGGTACTGGAAGTAACACAGAAGCGGGAGAAAACGGCGGCTCCCCTGTGTTTTGACCTGGGCACCCTTCAGCAGGTCTGTTCCCGAAAATTCGGCATGGGCGCAAATGATGTGCTCGCCATTGCCCAGTCCCTTTATGAAACCCACAAAGCGACCACCTACCCCCGGACAGACTGCGGTTTTCTGCCGACATCGATGCAAAAAGAAATACCCGAGGTCCTCGCGGCAGTGGCAAAATCCGATCCGGCTGTGGCCCCGGTACTGAATCAGCTGGACAGGCAGTTTGTCTCGCGTGTCTGGAATGACAAGAAAATCACCGCGCACCATGCCATCATTCCCACCCGGCAGGCATTTGATATGTCGCGCCTCAGCGCCGATGAGCTGAAGGTCTACCAGCTGATTCGCCAGCATTATTTCGCCCAGTTCCTTCCGCTGCAGGAATCTGACGTAACGGAGGCGTCTTTCAATATCGGTGGCCAGTTGTTCCGCACACGCGGGAAGGTCGGTGTGGTGACAGGCTGGAAGTCATTGTTCCAGGCTGAAAAAGATGATGATGAGGAGGACACCGATGGGGACAGCATGGCACTGCCGGCGCTGGCTAAAGGGGATATCTGCGCGGTCACCGGTGCTGAGGTTAAGGATATGAAAACCAGTCCGCCCAAACCGTTTACGGAGGGGACGCTGATTGCTGCCATGAAGAACGCGGCCAGTTTCGTCAGTGACCCGAAGCTGAAGAAAGTGCTGCGTGATAACGCCGGTCTGGGCACAGAGGCGACGCGAGCGGGCGTGCTGGAAACCCTCTTCAAACGACACTATCTGGAGAAAAAAGGGAAGCACATCCACTCAACGCAGATGGCCCGTGAACTGATTGCTGCGCTGCCGGAAACGCTGACGAGTCCGGGTATGACTGCCTTGTGGGAGCAGGCACTGGATGATATTTCTCAGGGGAAAATGTCGCTTGCCACCTTTATGCAAAAGCAACTGCAGTGGACGCGTCACCTTGTCGAAAAAGGCCGCCAGGACAGTGTGAAAATCACTGCTCCCGTCACACCTCCCTGCCCGCTGTGCAAGGGGCCCACGCGTAAACGAAAGGGTAAAAAAGGGGATTTCTGGAGTTGTACGCGTTACCCGGACTGCAAGGGTATTATTAACACCAACGGGAAAAAGACCACAAAGCGTAAAAAAGCAGCAACAGGGACAAAAACCGAATCATCAACTCCGTGAAGAGTTATTTCACTGTACAACACCGGGTCGGGTTCTGCTAATGTGACATACGCTTCGATATGTACTCCCTTGCCGGAGGCAGCCAGATTAACTTTAACGGGATTGATCTGGCAACCGGCACAACAGTTTGCCATCGCACATCTGGCAGGAACTGTAAGACGCATGCGCTCCGTGAAAACCGCGTCGGGAACGGATCCCCGGAGTAGTGAGATACTTTAAGGTCTGGTACAGCCCTCACGGCGTTGCTTATGCAACGCCGTTTTCATTTGCTTGTCTTATATACCGGTTGACACACGGCTTGTTTGGTTTAAAAATCAACAGTGCTTACCGCTGTTTTTTACAGCCAGCCAAAGTTTCAGCAGTCTGAGAGAAACGCCTTCGGGTGACTGCCATCTAACGTTTCACCGGTCTGAGAGAAACACCTTCGGGTGACCGGAAAATCCTCGCAGCCTGAGAGAGGATACCTGCGGGTGGTAAATTCGTTTAACCTCTGGAAACGAATGTCACTGCACAGTGACTGAGGTCCTTTCAACATATCAGACTCTCAGGATTCAGCTAATCCTGACCCCCGACGGGAAACCACTCCCGTCAGGGCAGATGGTTTCTCCGTTGTACCTTTTTTTACCTCCATGGAGAAAACATCATGTCTGCAAACAATACTTCTGCATCTGCAAAATCTGAGTACTTCAACCTGACTATCAAAGGCATCGGGTATCTCAGCAACATCCGCCAGGTTAACCATCAGAATGGCTCGTTCCTCAGCTGCGTCATCAATGCACTGAGTGGTCCGACTGATAATCCGGCCTACGTCCGTTTTGACATTTCTGTCGCAGGTAAAGAGGCTACAAGCCTTATTGCCCGCTGCCAGAAGGCCGTCGATGAAGACAAAAAAGTCCTGCTGGGCTTTAACCTGAGTAATCCGTCCACGGACATATTTACGCTGAACAAGGGCGAGCATGCCGGCGAACAGCGTGTCAGTCTGAAAGCCCGCCTGATAAAGGTGGACTGGATCAAAATAGGCCAGGACATGGTCTACAAGACTGAAAAATCTGACTCCGTGCCGCCGCAGAATGGCTCTGCCGCACAACAAAGCTACGCAGAAAACTCATTCTGATGCCCACCTGACACACCCCGTTCGCGGGGTGTTTCTTTATTCTTTACAGGAGAAATGATTATGTCCTCACGCGGCGTTAACAAGGTGATTCTTGTCGGTAATCTCGGCCAGGATCCTGAAGTGCGTTATATCCCCAACGGCAGTGCAGTTGCCACCCTTTCTCTGGCCACGTCTGAGAGCTGGCGCGACAAGCAGTCCGGTGAACAGAAAGAAATGACCGAATGGCACCGGGTGGTTATTTTCGGCAAGCTGGCAGAAATTGCGGGTGAATATCTGCGCAAAGGCTCCCAGGTTTACATCGAGGGCCAGCTGCGCACACGCAAATGGACCGATCAGTCCGGCCAGGAGAAATACACCACAGAGGTGGTGGTTAACATTGGTGGCACGATGCAGATGCTTGGCGGCCGCCAGTCCGGCAGCGGTCAGAATACGTCTTCCAGGAACGACTGGGGTCAGCCACAGCAACCTTCAGGCCCGACTCACAGCGGTCAGGCTTCAGGCAGCAGTGCCGGTGCACCACCGATGGACTTTGACGATGATATACCGTTCATTGGCTTCGGGTATGGTGTACCAAAATCGGCAATCCATGCACTCTGAATTAACGGAGCTTTGACTGTAATGACTGTCTCTGACAAACTTCAGGAAGCAACTTTTTTTGTTGCATCTTATGCTATCTCCGGAGCATATCTGTTCCGGCGGTTTCTTCACTTTTTGACTAACGGAGGCTTGTATGGGCGCACGTTACGATTCAGACGTAGTTGCCTGGGCCAGTGAACAGGCAGCTTTACTGCGTGCCGGAAAGCTCAGTCAGATTGATATTGAGAATATCGCCGAGGAGATTGAAGACGTGGGCAAAAGTGAAAAGCGTGAGCTGGCCAGCCGTATGGCTGTCTTACTGGCCCACCTACTTAAATGGAAGTTTCAGCCTAGCCATCGTGGTAAAAGCTGGGAGTTAACCATTAAAGGACAGCGTGATTTGATTGTGCGTCGTCTTAACAAGACGCCGAGCCTCAAAAATGCGCTTTCTGATCCTGAATGGCTTGCGGATGTCTGGTTTGACGCCCGCGCCAATGCTTCTAAAGAAACGGGTATTGGTCTCGATATCTTCCCTGAGGACAGCATCTGGACAAAAGATACAATTCTCAGCAGCGAATTCTACCCGGACTGATTACTGTCTGGTTCACCGCAACGCCATCCTTTCGGGTGGCGTTTTTTTTCATCCACGGAAAATCAGTTGTTAATTGAGTGAAACCGGACCGATTCCGCACAGTGAGGGCTGTTTTATCACTGTACAGGAAAATTCCGGATGAAACGTAATACCTCTCACAACATATTTTCACCAGGCAGGCTTGTTGCGGCTCTTCCTCTGCTGCTCCTTACGGGCTGTGTTTCCCAGCCGCAAAAGCTGCAACAGCGTGCGCCTGCCGACCCGACACCCGGCACCACCGTCACCCGTAACGTTCAGCCGGTCTCGCCGGACGAGTACGCGCGGACGCCTGAAGTGGTGCGTTACGATCGTTATCTGCTGGTCAGTACCGATCCGCAGGCGGCCCAGCGCGACCCTCTTTCCCAGATCATTGATATCCGCATTCCGTCATCCCTGCATCCTACTGTGGCGGATGCGCTGCGTTACGCCCTGCGCCAGTCCGGTTATTCCCTGTGTGCGACGGGCTCTGCCAACGGTGTGCTTTACCGCCAGGCATTGCCGGCGGTCCAGTACCAGCTGGGCCCGATGCGCCTGCGTACTGCCCTGCAGGTCCTGGCCGGTCCGGCCTGGCAGCTTGAGGTGGACGATGTACAGCGGGTGGTCTGCCACAGCCTGCGCGACGGCTACCAGTTGCCGGTCTCCCAGCTTCCGCCGCCGGTCAGTACCTGGTCCACGCCTGCGCCGTCAGCCATGTCACAACCGGCCATCAGCGCCCCGCAGTCCGTCCCTGTTCAACCTGTCAGCGGAGGGTTTCTGAGAAAATGAGCGAACAGCAACCTTTTCATACGGACCCCGCGCAGGCCCGTAAAAGATTCAGCTGGCGTCCCGGCCGCCGCTTCATCCTGGGCACTGCCGGTGGTGTGGCGCTGGCCGGCATTCTGGCGCTGGGTTACACCGCCTTCACACTGGGCATCTCGAATCTCGACGAACGCCTGACGCGTCTTGAATCGCAGGGCAGTACCGCGGCCTCTGCTGAGACGGTCGCGGCCCTGCAGTCTGACGTGACCACGCTCAGCACAGGTCTGCAGGACACGCGGAAAAATCTCGGCGAAGTGCAACAGCGGCTCAGCGCTGTTGCGAAACAGACCGGCAGCGATGACGCCGTGCGTCAGTCATTGCGAACCCTTCAGGAGGCACAGCTGGGGCTGGAAACCCGCCTGAGTGCGCTCACTGAGCAGCTCGCAGCGCTGAAAACACACCCCGCACCGGCCGCACCTGTCGCCGCACCGGTTAAAAAAGCAGAACCTGCGGCAAAAAAGCCCCGTCCCGCTGACACACGTCGTGCTGCTCCGTCCCTTCGCGTGGCCCGCAATGCGCCTTTTGTGCTGACGGGCGTGGAGACGCGGGGGAATGATTCCTGGGCGGCCATCGCTCCCCGGGGTTACAGCAGCCTGTCGCAGGTGACACTGGTCGGGACGGGCGAAACCGTTGCCGGCTGGACGCTGGTCAGTGCCGGTTACGGTGAGGCGACGTTCCGGGTTAACGGCCGCCTGACCGTACTCAGGGCAGAATAACGGAGCGAATGATGAAACTGAAACATACCTTTTTAGCCGCCATGCTGCTGAGTCCCCTAACTCAGGCTGCGACCACATCAGGACAGACGGATGTCAGTCAGCAGGCATCAACACAACGGACGGACTCCGCACAGCAAAACCTGCAACAGCAGGCCGGTCAGTGGGGCCTCAGTGCTGACGAGTACCAGCGTTATCAGCAGCTGATGAAGGGCCCCCGCGGTATCCAGTCGCCGGGCCTCGATCCGCTTTCCACCCTGGGTATTGAGGCGCAGACGCCGGCAGAGCGCCGTAAGTTTGCGGAAAAGTGGGTGAAGGAAGAATTTGCCCGCACCCAGAAAGAGCTTGATTTCCAGCGTGAGGTGAACGCGGCCTGGCAGCGTCTGTATCCGGGCGCACTGCCGGTCAATATGGGGAACGCCTCCGGCGTGGCGCACGACAGCGGCGGCCGGCTGGCACTGTTCGTCAGGTCAAAAGACTGCGCGACCTGCGACGCAAAACTGTCTGCCGTGCTGGCTGACAACCGGCCGGTGGACATCTATCTGGTTGACAGCCAGGGCAGTGATGATGTGCTGCGCAGCTGGGCGCGGGACCATCACATTCCCGTGGAAAAGGTCCGCAAACGCCAGGTCACGCTGAACCACGACGGCGGACGGTGGATGCGCTTTGGTAACGGCCTGATGCCGGTATTACTGCAGCAGGCGGGAGACGGTAAATGGGCAATCGCAGCATTCTGACCGGTGCGCTGGCGCTGGGCGTACTGATGGCGGCCGTCTCTGACGGTCATGCTGACCAGACGGTGCCGGAGGGTTACGTCCGCGTGGCCATGGCTCACGGGGTTCCCCCGGAAGCGCTTTACTCGGTATCACTGAGCGAGTCATCGCGCAAACTTCCCCGCGGAGTACGGCCATGGCCCTGGACCATCAATGTGGCAGGCAAAGGGTATCGCTATGAGACGCGCCTGCAGGCCTGGCAGGCGCTGCAGGTCTTTATGAAGCGTCACCCGCTTAAGCGCATCGATGTCGGTATTGCCCAGGTCAATCTGGGCTGGAACGGTCATCATTTTGCCTCGACGTGGGATGCGTTTGACCCTTACACCAACCTGAACGCCGCCGCCACCATTCTGCGTGAGTGCTGGGCGCGTAAGCCAGGCAGCTGGCTGGATGCGGCCGGCTGCTACCACCATCCCGCAGGTGGTCAGCCTGCTGCACGTTACCGCGCCATTGTGAGAGGGCATCTGGCAAAAATCAGCCCTGCACCCCGCATTTCTGCGCCGGCAGCTGAAGCGCCCCGTACGGTTGCTGCGCTCACCCCCGATCCAGGCTTCGTCTGGACTGAACCCGGGAGATAACCCTGATGAAAACGCTGTCCTTACTGCTGTTTACCCTCCTTCCCCTGACCGGCCATGCTGAACTGAACGTGATTGCTGATCTGGGCGGTGAAGATGCCGCCCCGTATTATGAGGCCGTCAATAAACAGCCCGGCATGAGCACGGAAAACGACACCGAACCTTCACCCCCGTCACCCGTGCTGCAGGGCGAGGCCGCCATGCTCCCGGTATTCACGCCGGAGTTGCGCCCGGGCAGCGTTCCCGACCGGCCGCTGCAGCTGCCCGGCATCGGGGCGTTGTTTCTGATCGGGGATGATGCCCTGTCCCGTGACTGGCTGAAGGCCAATGCCGGCGCACTGGCTGAACAGCATGCGGCCGGGATGATCGTCAACGTTACGGACATGGCTGCCGTGCGCGAGCTGCGCGAGCTGGCACCCGGTGTCAGCCTGGCCCCGGCTTCCGGCAGCGAGCTGGCCCGTCGCCTGCAGATCGCGCATTATCCGGTACTCATCACTGATACCGGCCTGACGCAGCAGGTCAGGCCGTAATGGTAGCGACACCGCTCAACGGTCTGCTGACAGGGCACCCCGCAGGGATTGCCATGCTGGCCATCCTCTTCCTGGTGGCGATGGCCTTTCTCAACCTGCGCCGGCGGGAAAACGCCAGCGCCCGCCGTCACCGGCGATACCGGGCAACGGCGGGGCGGGTACTGGATAAACTGACCCGCCTGCCGGGAGACGGGCAGCGCCTGACTTATCTGCGCAAAATCAGCCCCTATGTCTTTGAAGAGCTGTTGCTGTCTGCCTTTGAACGCCAGGGGCTGACCGTGGTGCGTAATGCCTCCTACAGCGGTGACGGCGGCCTTGATGGCCAGGTCATCATCGACGGCGAGCACTGGCTTATCCAGGCCAAACGGTACAGTCGTGCTGTTTCCCCCGCACATGTTGAGGACTTCGACCGGCTTCTCCTGCAGTCTGGCCGCCGGGGGCTGTTTATCCACACGGGCCGTACCGGAAAGATGAGCCGCACCCTTTGCACGGCGTCACCGCGCCTGCGCATCATCAGCGGGCAACGCCTGCTGGCCATTCTTGCCGGTCAGGACGTCCGGCAATATCTCTGAGGAATCCCTTATGCATATCATCCTGAACAGTCTGCGTTACGCGTTGTGGCTTGTGTTCTGTTTATTCCGTCATGCCGTGTTCCTGCCTGCCGCTTTCTGCGGTGTACTCCTGCTCGCCTGGATTGTCCTGGGCCATCCGGTCAGTGACCTTAACGACCAGCTGCAGAAGGAGGCAACGGCATGGCGCACCGCGCCGCCCGGACACTACATGTGGGAGGAATGCCCGGTGCCTGATAATGCGGCTCCGCCTGAAGCAAAGCCGGCAGCCTGCACCGTCACAGCCGTCTCCACAGAAACCGCGGCGAATAATTACCTGCTGTCATTGCGGGCCGTATGGTTCGTTTTTCTCTTTCTGTCGAATGTTCTGTATGTGCTCTGGCGCTTACTGGCGAATGCCCTGCATTACCACTGTCTGCCCCGCAGGGAAGCCGGTGCCGGAAAGGGGGCGTATATCCGTATGGCCAATGGTAAAATCATAAAGGAGGCAGGCGATGAGTAACCGTTACGTGATTGAAGCCCTGTTGCGTCCGGCCGTTGAGCTGAATACCGCCGTGGTATCGGGCATGGCAGCGTATGTCTGTGTCCAGGCCCCGTGGGCTGTTGCCCTGGCCCCGTCAGTCAGCTATGTCACTGCTGCCGGGTTTGCGGCGCTGGCCGTCACCCGCACCCATCAGGGGATGAAGATTATTCGCTACCGCCGGAATCTCCGCCGCCTGCCGCGCTATGTCATGAGTACTAAACAGATCCCCGTCAGCCATCGTCGCCTGTTTCTCGGGCGGGGGTTTCGCTGGACCCAGAAACACACCCAGCGCCTGCAGGATACGCTGCGCCCGGAAGTGGCCCGCTATCTGCAGCCGAACCGCTTTTACCAGGGCGCGCGTCATCTTGAAATGCTGACAGAGCATCGTCTGCCCTGGCTGGGCAAGCTGCTGAGTGCCGATACGCCGCTGAACCCGGTGCGGCCATTACCGCCGGTGGGCGGGAATCCGGCGCTGCACGGCATCGAGCCCGACGAAAAAGATGTCACCCTGGCCCTGGGGGAGCGCGTTGGCCATACGGTGGTATACGGCACCACGCGCGTCGGCAAGACCCGGCTGGCAGAGCTGCTGGTCACCCAGGATATCCGGCGGGGTGAAGTCACCATCGTGTTTGATCCGAAAGGGGACGCAGACCTGATGAAACGCGTCTGGGCAGAGGCCCACCGGGCCGGGCGCGGGGACGAGCTGTATATTTTTCATCTTGGCTGGCCTGAAATGTCAGCCCGTTATAATGCCGTCGGGCGTTTTGGCCGCGTGTCAGAGGTGGCGTCCCGCGTGGCCGGTCAGCTTTCAGGGGACGGCAATAATGCCGCCTTTCGTGAATTTGCCTGGCGGTTCGTCAATATTATTGCCCGTGCACTGGTCGCCCTGGGAGAGCGCCCTGATTACACGCTGATTATGCGCTACGTGAACAACATCGCCGATCTCTATATCCGCTACGCCGAGAAAATCATTCATGAGCAACTACCCTCTCTGCAGACGCAGATTGAGAATAATCAGCAGGTGCTGGGAGAGGACGACGTGCCCCGTAACATGCAGGGGCAGCCGGATGCCTTACGCATCTGGGCCATTGAAATTGCCCTGAGTTCTGAAGAGGGTAAAAAACTCTACGATCCCATTCTTGACGGGCTGCGCTCAGCGGTACGTTATGACCGTACTTACTTTGACAAAATTGTGGCATCCCTGCTGCCGCTGCTGGAAAAACTGACCACCGGCAAGACCGCTGAACTTCTGGCCCCTGACTATCTCGATATGGATGACTCACGGCCCATATTTGACTGGGAGCAAATCATCCGTAAAAAAGCCGTGGTCTATGTGGGGCTCGATGCGCTCAGCGACAGTATGGTGGCAAGTGCCGTGGGCAATTCCATGTTCGCCGATCTGGTGAGCGTGGCCGGGCACATTTATAAACACGGCATCAATGCGGGCCTGCCGGGCGGTAAAGAAGGGAAGTCCCTGATTAACCTGCACTGCGATGAGTTTAACGAGCTGATGGGGGATGAGTTTATCCCTCTCATCAATAAAGGGGGCGGTGCCGGTATGCAGGTGACGGCCTATACCCAGACCTCTTCTGATATTGAGGCACGCATCGGGAATGCGGCCAAGACGGCCCAGGTACAGGGTAACTTTAACAACCTGATTATGCTGCGCGTCAGGGAGAACCGCACCGCTGAGCTACTGACCACGCAGCTGCCGCAGGTGGAGATTTACACCAAAACGCTGGTCTCCGGGCATCAGGACACGGCGGATGTCAACGCAGACCAGGACTTCACCTCCAGCACCCAGGACCGCGTCGGCACGGTAAAAGTCCCACTGCTGGAGCCGGCCGATATCGTGACGCTGCCAAAAGGGCAGGCGTTTGCCCTGCTGGAGGGCGGTCAACTGTGGAAAATACGTATGCCGCTGCCTGCCGGGGATGCTGATGATGTGCTGATGCCGGAAAGTATCGAGAAAATCGCGGAGGAGATGCGGCGCAGCTATCACAGCGGCGAATCCTGGTGGCGGGACGGTCCGGCCCTGAACGTGCCGGTCACAGGAGGGGAGAATGGCTGAGGTAAAACGTCCTCCACAGCAGCAAACGCTGCCGGAGCGCAAGCACGGCATTCTGTATAACCTGCTCTGGGGCTGGCCGTGGGCCCTGGTGGGCGTGGTGCTGTCCTCGCTGCTGCTGAGCCTGCTGATTGAATATATCGGCATCGCGTTTTTCTGGCCGGAAGCCGGGGCGGCGCACAGTGAAGCGGTCATGAACACCGAGCTGGGATGGCTGTCCACAGAGTTCACCCGCAGCCTGTTGCTGTCTGAGCCTTCCGTGACCGTCGTCCGGTGGGTGACTGTTGCATATCAGTGGGCCTTTGTGGACAGTGGCTTCCTGGACTGGGTCCGTCAGCAGTATGCGCACCAGATGCACAGTGATAATGCCATCACCCGGGAAATCAACAGCTGGAGCGGCTGGCTTGCCGGCTACCTGCGTGAATATCTGCTGGCCACAATATGGATAAGCATTATCACCCTGGTACGTGTCACCATCCTGGGGCTGTCCGTGCCACTGTTTGTGCTGGTCGTGGTGGTGGCGCTGGTTGAGGGGCTGGGGCGGCGTGATCTGCGGCGTTATGGGGCGGGGTATGAAAGTTCCTTTGTCTATCATCATGCCAAGAAGCTGGTCAAGCCGGCCGCTGTGGTGCCCGCCATGCTGTACCTTTCCTGGCCCACGGCAGTCTACCCGAACCTGCTGCTGTTGCCGGCGGCTGTCCTGCTGGGGATTGCCGTGACCGTGACCACGGCTTCGTTCAAGAAGTATCTTTAACCGGCGCTGGACGGAGGCGTGCAAAACCTGTTTTGCGCGCCTGCCGTCAGCAGACAAGCCACGAAACAACCGTTACTGGCGCGTCAGTGTCAGTTATTATAAACAGTCAGCTCTGTCACTTTAAAGCTGTCTGGCTTAATGGACAGGCTGTTAAAGGGGGCCTGTAGCTTCCATTGCTGACCCGGCTCCAGGTTCTCAGCCATTGCTATAGTATTCCCTACCACTGCGCCATTCTGCAGCAAGTTGAATTTGACAAATACAGACTTCACGGGCTTATCCGATACATTCGTTCCCGTACCTTCCAGTTGCTGCAATCCATTTCCGGTAGTGGCGAAATGCAGGTCTGACAGTTCAACCTTTTTATTAGCATCGGCAGCAAGAACAGGGCCAGTAATCAGTGCAGTGATTAACGTGGCCTTCAGTGCAGTCTTCATCATTTTCATTTTCCCTCTGTTTCCCGTTGAGCTTTTCTTAATACCACAATGAATATTTATTTACAGCTATTCCTGCCACCGGCACTGGCCTGCAATTAATTTTGAAATTCCTGTTTAGGGTTTATCGCTGACCCGAAGCTCCCCCTTCCGCATCCTGTCCGCACCCCTTAATCCTTCTGGAGGTGCGTATGAACTCAAATCGTCCGGCCATGCGGCACAACCGTCGTGTCCCGGGCATCACCGGCCTGGTGCTGCTGACCTTTCTGGCGTCAGCTGCTGCACAGGCATCCGAGAAAGACGAGCTTGCGTCTGTTCAGCGTCAGCTGGACCAGGTTCAGGCGTCGCTTGAACGGGCCCGCGTGGCGGCTGCACAGGCCGACCCGGCTGACCGTGGCCGCTTTTTCTTTGATTACCGTCAGGCCACATCCGATCTCAACACCATCCGCAGCGGCATTGACCGCTATCTGGAACCCTCCCGCGCGCAACCGCGTGACCCGTCTTTTGTGGCCGGTAATTACCGGCGGGAGCGGCCCTGATGCCCATGACACCCGAGCAAACCAACGCGTTTAAAGCCGGCTCCGGCAGCCTTGACCTGAGCATTCTTAATCTGCTCAGCATCGGGGCACTGATAGCGTTTCTTTTTCTGTGGGCCGCGTGGGGGCTGTCGGATGTCTGGACCGGGTGGAGTAACACCAAAGTGCGGGATGCGGCGCTGGGGCGATTTGTTATCCGCGTCGTGCTGCTGTTGCTCGCGTGTATCTGGATGTTCGCCAGTTAACGCATTCAAATCATTTCAGGAGATACATTTCATGCACCAATCTGAGTCTGTTGTTGCCCGCCTGCGCCGTCTTGGCAGCCGTGCGCTGACCCGCGCCGGTACGCTGGCTATTCTGGGCTGGCTCACCTGCAAACCGGCCTTCGCTGATTTACCCCAGGTTGAACCCCCCACATCAGGCGGCGGAAGCGGCCTGTCCGGACAAATCAAGGGGTACATCCAGGATGGTCTTGTCATCGGCGGGCTGGTCGTGGCCGCCGTTGCCTTTATCAGCGTCGCCATTGCTGCCCTGCACACGTTTACCGAAGTCCGTAACGAGCGGGCCACCTGGACCAAATTTGGCTCCATTATCGTGGTGGGCGTGGTGCTGCTGGTTACCGTTATCTGGCTGGTCGGCAAGTCTGCCGACATTCTGCTGTAGGAGTCCACGACGATGCAGACCATTCGTTTTCTCCCTGACCGTCTCAACAGTGAGCCCGTGGTGTTTCGCGGGTTTACCACCCATGAGATGGGGCTGGCAGCCCTTGCCGGCGCGGGAGTGGGTCTGCTCCTGTCACTGCCGTTTATCCCGCTGGCCGGCTGGGTTGTTGTTCCCACCGGCCTGCTGGTCATGCCGCTGCTGCTCGTCTGGTTTGGCGGCCGCTGGATGGCCAGGCTCAAGCGCGGTAAGCCCGAGAACTGGCTCTGGCAGCGACTGGAGACCAAAAAACGCCGGCTGGGAATGGGCAATCCGAAACTGATAGTGGATGCCCGGGGCTGGTCAGTGAAACGTAACAGGAGAGCCTCATGAGCCGTTATCGCCATGCGGTAAAAGACCGCGACCAGCATATTCAGACGCTGCGCATCGCCTGCGCCGTGCTCGCCTTTTTCCTTTTATTCACCTGTGCCGGCTGGATGCTGGCACCCAGCAAGCTGACCGTGCATAACCCGCCGGATTTACGCTCCGGCAGCACGCGGCCCTGGTGGGAAGTGCCGCCCCCGACGGTCTATTCCTTTGCGTTTTACATTTTTCAGCAGCTCAATGCCTGGCCGAAAAATGGCGAGGTGGACTATTCCGCCAAAATCGATGCGCTGTCGCCGTATCTGACGCCGTCCTGTCAGGATTTCCTGAAAGCGGACGCGAAGAAGCGCGGTGACGCCGGCGAACTCACCGACCGCGTGCGCGTGGTGTATGAACTGCCCGGCCGTGGTTACCAGTCACAGAGTGTGACCGTACAGGATCGCGATCACTGGATTGCCCGCCTGGACGTGGTGGCCGATGAATATTTCCACGCCGAGCCGGTCAAACGCGCCCTGGTGCGTTACCCGCTGAAAGTGGTGCGCTGGGAAGGGGATGCGGAGCGCAACCCGTTCGGTCTGGCGCTGGACTGTTATGCCGGTGTGCCCCAGCGTCTGGAGGCGGCACCGCCTGCACCCAAACCGGAGAAGTCAGGAGTGTTTCAGTGATGAGTAAAAATCCCCACGCCCGCGCCGGGCTGATGGCGCTGTCCCTCGCCCTGCTGCCCCTGGCGACACTGGTATCACGTCCTGCCGGCGCAGATGAGCTGATGAAATGGGAGCGTATTCCGCTGCAGATCCCCCTGAAGGTTGGGCAGGAGCGGGTGGTCTTTGTGGACAAAAACGTCCGCGTTGGGTTTCCGCCGGCGCTTAACGGCAAACTCCGGGTGCAGAGCACCGGTGGGGCCGTCTACCTGAAAGCCGACAGCGCCTTCCCGCAGACGCGGGTGCAGCTGCAGGATGTGGAAAGCGGCGAGGTCCTGCTGTTTGATCTCGCCGCCGGTGAAAAAGGGCC
Organism: Pantoea sp. CCBC3-3-1; assembly: GCF_007981265.1. Taxonomy (NCBI): domain Bacteria; kingdom Pseudomonadati; phylum Pseudomonadota; class Gammaproteobacteria; order Enterobacterales; family Erwiniaceae; genus Pantoea; species Pantoea sp. CCBC3-3-1. The sequence goes on along the minus strand of NZ_CP034363.1, from coordinate 4,117,078 downwards.
GGCCGAACCGGTCCGGCTGGTCTACAGCGGTGATGTCAGCACGCTGAGCCAGGCATCTGATGCGGCTGGTCAGTCAGGTGGTGCAGACCGGGGCGCTTCCGGATCAGGCCCGTCAGCCCCCACCGGCAGCGATGACGGCACGCAGGCCAGGCGGAAAAAAATCCGCTACAGCGCCCCCATTCCGGTGCTGCTGACCCGCTATGCCGCCCAGAGCCTGTATGCGCCGGCCCGTACGGTTGAGGCGGTGCCCGGTATTCATCCGGTCAACCCGCATCTGCCCCGGCGCGTCAGCACGCTGTACCCTTCAGAGCCAGTGACGGTCACGCCGCTGGCGGCCTGGGGGGCGGCAAACCGCAGCGTGGTGGCCCTCAGGCTCACGAACACCGGCGGCCGTAAGGTCGTTCTGGATCCGCGTGCGCTGCAGGGGCAGTTTGTGTCCGCCACTTTCCAGCACCGCTGGGTCGGTCCTGCCGGCACGCCGGAAGACACCACCACCGTGTATGTGGTGACCGCCGGTCGTCCGGAGAGCGCCTTCATCGCCGAACCATCTGCGCTGCGTAAAGCGGCCCGTGCAGTAAAACAGGAGGCCCGCCATGCAGATTAAATCCAATGCCCTGGTGAAAGTCATCGTGCCGGCCGTGGTGATTGCCGGGCTGGCCGTGGGGCTCAAAAGCTGCAAAAACGAACCGGCAGAGCAGCCGCAGGCAAAACAAAGCGGCGGTGCCCTGCAAAACCTCTCGCCGGATGAGCTGAAGGCGCTGGGCGTGGAAGGCGACACCCCGGAGGACACGCTGCGCACGCTCATCGGCCGGCTGAACGATGTGCGTGACCGTCAGAAAACGCTCGATAAACAGAACGCTGATTTAGTGAAGGAGAACGAGCGCCTGCGTAAGCGCAATCAGGACGTGTCAGGGCAGGTGAATGAGGCCGTCAACGGTCTGCGTGAGCAGTACGACAAACGCCAGGCACAGCTGCAGGATGAGCAGCTCAGCCTGACGGCGAAGATCAAGAGTCTGACCGACAAGCTGAAACAGCCCGACGCCGGGAAAAAGGCGGCAGACAGCGATATCCCGCTGGGGCTGGGCCTGGATGGCATGGGCAGCAGCACCGGGGGCGCGGCATCTCAGGGCAGTGACGGCATGATGTGGGTCACGCCGACGGACCAGAAAGAGACGGATCCGCGTGATGCGGCCAGCGGCAAGGCGTCATCTCAGTTCCCGACTTCGTTTCTGGGGGACAATGAGCTGACCCGCCAGAAAGCGGCCTATGAGCAGAAAGTGAAGGGGCACACCAATGAGAAAGGGGCGGAAGAGAGTGCCGAGCCGGTGTACACCCTGCCGGAAAACTCCACGCTGGTCGGCAGCCGCGCCATGACGGCACTGCTTGGCCGCGTGCCCATCAACGGCACCGTGACCGATCCCTACCCGTTCAAAGTACTCATCGGTAAGGATAACCTGACAGCAAACGGCATCGAGCTGCCGGACGTTGAAGGGGCCATCGTTTCCGGGACGGCCAGCGGTGACTGGACGCTGTCCTGCGTGCGCGGCCAGGTGACCAGCGTCACGTTTGTCTTTTCCGACGGTACGGTGCGCACCCTCCCGAAACCGGAGGCCGTTAACAGCGGCGGGCAGAATAATAACGCTCAGGCCAAACAGGATACCGGCACCGGTGGGGGTATCGGCTGGATTTCGGATGAAAACGGCATTCCGTGCATCGGGGGCGAACGTAAGTCCAACGCCTCCACCTATCTGCCGACCATCTTTGGCCTGTCAGCGGCCGGTGCGGCAGGGGATGCCCTGAGTCAGGGGCAGTACACCACGCAGAACAACGTCAACGGGATTTCCTCCACCATGACCGGCGACGCCGGACAGGCGGCGCTGGGCAAGGCCATTTCCGGCGGCATGTCGGAAACCACGGACTGGATCAAACAGCGGTACGGGATGACGTTTGATGCCATTTACGTGCCGCCGGGGGCCCGCCTCGCGGTGCATATCACCCGTGAGCTGGCCATTGATTATGAAGACAAGGGCCGTAAGGTGCGCTACGACTTCACCCTGCCGGGTGGCGTCAGCGACAGCGGCGGACTGGACTGAGTGACGGTCATGACGGGGCACATGACGCTTCTGCCGATGTCATCCGTGTGCCGGACCTTCAGCGATGGCGCGGGCTGGCACATTGACGTGCGGCCCTCGCCGTCGGCCGTCCTGCAGCTGCGCCCGGTGGCGCTGCTGCCTGCCCGTCTGCCTTTACTGCGCTGGCAGCGGGGCCGGCTTTTACTGGATACCGGCCGGTTTTCCCTGCCGCTCAGTGCCTGCGACTGTGCCGTGTCGTGGTACAGCCCGAAACTTTCGCGCCGGCTTCACTGCCCTTATATGTCCCTGCAGGAGCTGGCGCATCTGCTGAATGTCAGTGCATTTGTTTTTATCTGTAGCGGCTACGATCCGGCCGCCTCACAAAGGAGATACCGGTAATGTACAGAACAGTTTTCATTCTGGCTCTGGCCTGTTCAGTGCTCAGCGGCTGCTCAACCTCCAAGGAGGAAATGCTGCCGGCGGGCGATAACACCATGCTTGAGCTGTGGAACGGCGCGGACGGGGGCGGCAGTACCGCCCGCCAGTCGGCAGAGGCCCGGGACACGCTGCGCCGTCCGCTGACGGGCAGTGAAACGCAGGCGGACGCGCAGGCCGACCGCAGCTACAGCCGGACTCAGGAGAGTGAAATTTCGCAGCAGTTTCCCCGGCTGCCTAACCCTGACATGGTGATGTATCTGTATCCCCACCTGGCCGACGGTAACACGCCGGTGCCGGGATACAGCACCGTGTTTCCGTTCTACAGCCAGACGCAGTATGCCATGCCTGGCGAGCGCACGGAGGCCCTGTAATGTTTTCACTGTTTACCCGCACCACCTCCCCTGACCGTCAGACGCCGGCTGATGGCGGTCAGTCCGTTCAGGCCGATGATACCCTCAGCACGGGCGTGAGGGGCCGCCAGCCCCTGACTCGTCCCGGGAAAATGTCCCGCCAGGATGAGGCAAAAATTTATCATGCCAGTCCCTCCATCATTGACTTTCTGCCCTGGGCGGAGTTTCTCGATGAAGAGCAGTGTCTCCTGCTCGATGACGGTGTGTCGGTGGGGGCGGTCTATGATGTCACGCCGGTGGCCACCGAAGGACGGACAGAAGACCGTCTGGAGCAGATCCGTGACTCGGTGGAGGATGCGCTTCAGGACAGCTTTGATGAACATGACGTGAATCCCTGGGTCGTGCAGTTCTTCTGCCAGGACGAGGACGACACTGACGCGTACCTCGACAGGCTGCGGGGGTATGTCCGACCGCATGCGCAGCGCACGGCGTTTACCGACGCCTGGCTGGGGGAAATGGAGCGTCATATCCGCAGTATCTCCCGGCCTGAAGGCCTGTTCACCGACTCACTGATCACCGGCCAGCCGTGGCGCGGGCAGCAGCGCCGCACCCGGATGGTGATTTATCGCTGGCTGGGAAAAAACCGGGATCCGATGCCGCCGGTGGCGATGCTCAACCAGGTGTGCGACCGGGTTGTGAATGCCCTGGGCGGGGCGGGGATCCGCTGCACCCGGCAAAACGGCCTCCAGGTGCATGGCTGGCTGCTGCGGCTGTTCAATCCGTCACCGGACTGGGTGGAGAAAACCACGCTTTATCGCCAGGCTGCTTACGCAGACCCGCGCGAGACGCCTGAAGGCACCGTGCCGGTCAGCAATGATTTTGCCGAAACCCTGTGGTTCACGCCGCCGGTCTCCGACCCGGAAAACGGCGTGTGGTGGATTGACAACAAGCCGCACTGCGCGGTGTCGGTGGAAAAACTGCGTACACCGCCGGAGCCTGGCACGCTGACTGGGGAGAAAAGCCGGGGTGAAAAGAAAATCAATGCCCTGATGGATATGTTTCCGGAAGGGACCATGGTGTGCATGACGGTGGTGGTCCAGCCCCAGGACCGGCTTGAGGAACAGTTTAACCGGCTGTCGAAAAACGCGGTCGGGGAGAATACTGAGTCGGGCCGCGTCCGCCAGGATGTGAAGACGGTCAAAGAGTACCTGGGCAACCGGCACAAGCTGTACCGGGCGGGGATCACCTTCCTGCTGCGCGGTGATGACATGACCAGCCTGAAGCGCAAGCGGCTGGCGCTGTCGACCGTGCTGCTCGGGGCCGGCCTGCAGCCGGTCCGCCCGGAGTTCGAAGAGGGGCCGCTGAACAGCTGGCTGCGGGCGCTGCCGATGTGCTTTAACCCGGACAGTGACAAAAAACACTGGTACACCCGTCTGACCTGGGTTCAGCACCTGGCCGGTCTCCTGCCGGTGACCGGGCGGGAAACCGGCACGGGGCACCCCGGCTTCAGCTTTTTCAACCGCGGCGGGGATATCCTGACCTTCGATCCGCTCAACAAGCATGACCGCACCCAGAATGCGCATCTGCTGCTGTTCGGCCCGACCGGGGCGGGCAAGTCGGCCACACTGTGTGCCGCGCTCTCCCAGCTGATGGCGGTCCACCGTCCGCGGCTGTTTATTGCGGAGGCCGGCAACTCGTTCGGCCTGCTGGCCGACTTCTTTGACAGCCTCGGGCTGACGGTGAACAAAATCAGCGTCAGACCCGGGAGTGGTGTCAGCCTGCCGCCGTTTGCAGACGCCCATAAACTGGTGGAAGAGGGCCTCGCCGCCCAGGCCGTGGATGAGAGCGACCTGCCGGATATCGACACGGACGACGATGGCGAGGATGACAAACGTGACATTCTCGGTGAAATGGAAATCTCCGCGCGCATGATGATCACCGGGGGCGACCCGAAAGAAGAGGCTGACCTGAAGCGTGCCGACAGGGCGATGATACGTGAGGCGCTGCTGATGGCGGCGCATGCCACGTATAAAGAAGGACGGCAGATGCTGCCGTCTGACCTGCAGCAGGCGCTGTATGACATTGCCTCTGATAATGATGAGGGCGTCATTAATGTCCGTAATGCCCAGCGCAAGGCGAAAGCGGCGGAGATGGCGGAATCCCTGGGCATGTTCACCCAGGCCGGCAGCTTTGAAGCGGAGCTGTTCAACCGCGAAGGGGCGCTGTGGCCGGAAGCGGACGTGACGCTGGTTGACCTGGGGCATCTGGCGCGTGAGGGCTATGAAGCGCAGATGGCCCTGACCATGGTCTCGATGACCAACATGATTAACAACATCGCGGAGCGTGACCAGTTCCTGGGCCGGGATATTGTCTTCACGGTGGATGAGGCGCATATCGTCACGGTCAACCCGCTGCTGTCGCCCTACATGACCAAGGTGGTCAAGATGTGGCGTAAGCTCGGGGCCTGGCTGTGGCTGGCCACCCAGAACCTTAAAGATTATCCGGACATTGCCGAGAAAATGCTGAACATGGCGGAATGGTGGATTTGCCTGACCATGCCCCCGGAGGAGGTGAAAGATATCAGCCGGTTCCGCGCGCTCACGCCGGAGCAGGAATCGGTGCTGCTGTCCGCCAGTAAACTGTCAGGCTGTTATACCGAGGGCGTGGTGCTGGCGAAACGGATCGAGGCGCTGTTTCGTGCCGTGCCGCCCAGTCTCTTCCTGGCACTGGGCATGACGGAAAAAGAAGAGAAAGCCGAACGCCGGGCGCTGATGAATGAATTTCACTGCAGCGAACTGGAGGCGGCAAAACGCGTCGCGCAGAATCTGGACCGTCTGCGCGGTCTGACGGAGAAACAACAGGAGCCTGCCACTGTATGATGACACTGAAGTACCCTGAACCCGCCATTCATCAGCACAGTGGCGGCGCGCTTTTCACCCTGTCGCCTCAGGGGGAGCCCGGCGTGCTCCCGGCGACACATCAGCACCTGGTGAGGCTGCGGGCGATGCTCAGGCAGCGTCTGACCGGGCCGGTCAAAATGACGTGTCACCCGCACCGGGTGGGACTCAGCAGCAGCGTGGCCATCTATCTTGAGGGAAAGCTGAAGCAGGCGGTGAATATTCTTATCACCGTGACGGGACAGACGAGCTGGCCGCAGGAAGAGGAGTATGCGCATCCGCGCTGGTATATCACGGTGCCGGATTCGGCTGATCTGGTGTATCTGATGCTGTGGATTAACGGGCTTGACGTATAACTACAGACTTGCCTTCACCAGGGGCATGATTATAAAAAGAAAATAACAATATTGCATACCGGCCCCCAGGGCCGGTTTTTTTGCTAAGTAACGTCATAAAATTGACTACGAGGTCAAGAAGATTTCCTTCGCATAACCTTCTTAACACATTCACTTATAAATCCTTTTTGCTGATGGGAAATATCCATGAACATTGATTCACCCTCCATTTTGAAAGGTAAAACTCCTCCCTCGTATGCAAACCCTGTTTTGTTTAGAGGATAAAATAGCGCAATCCTATACTCTGCTTCATGAGAAAATATATTTGGTTTAAAAAAAACAAGTTCTTCAGGAGTGAAGCTGTCTGGTGCCGTTCCTGGATGGTAATAGATCACATCTTTCCCTTTAATTTCAGTACCTGGGAATCTGTGGTCTAAAAGAGAAAGTCTTTCTTGGAGAAGATCCACGTCGAATGCGATGCAGATATCAGCTTTAAAAGCAGCATAGAGTTCTGGCTCATCTTGCCGATTACTCAAACATATACAATAACAATGACGAGGCGATAGCGTAAACATGGGATCTGCTGTCATATCGTCAGGGTTAAGGGTGCGCCCATTAATTTTTATAGCAACTTGATAACGATCCGGAGTGAAAATTTTTTCCATTTCATTATCGCGCATTTTTTCGTTTTCCATGCGTGAATAATGCGTCAGGTCACACAGTCGTATCGGAGCTTCGTCGCGGATAACGGGGCCAAGAATCTTCTCCTTTCCATACAGATACCTGATATTCATCATCACCTCTGGCAATTTAGTTGATTGATTACAGATTAGTACTTTATGCCGGGTTTAACCGTCTGTAGTTATATCCTTAGCTAAAGGTTGTGATCATTTCCTACTGCAAAAGCTACAGATTCGCTGATTAATTTTTTTGTTCGGGTATAGAGTTTAATGCGGCTTTTTTGAACGGCCACGGGCACGCTGTCAGGCGATTCAGTCTGACGGAGCCCCGATTCATGAAACTGACCTCTCTTGTTTTCCTGCCGGCTCTGCTGCCGGCATCCGTACTGGCCGGCACGGTCGTCTTCACCGACAGTCAGCATCTGCCGGCTAATCTGCCGCCGGACGTGCCGGTGGTCCTTCTTGATGGCCCTGACCGGCTGCAGGCCGACATGTTCGGGGAGCTATCCGCAGACCCGCAGCAGGCCGAGGCACAGGTCAGGCAGGTTATGGTGTCTCCTGCCTGGCAACAAAAACAGCAGCAGCTGAATGATTCCTATCGGCAGGTGGTCCGGGCCTGGGAACTAGGCATTAAAAAAGTGCCGGCCGTGGTGTTTGATGACCGCGATGTGGTGTACGGCACTACGGATGTGGCCGTGGCCACTTCCCTGCGTAACCGGGGAGGTGGTCAGTGATGACAAAACCTTCCCGCCTCAGAACCACGCTTTGCTCGCTCGGTGTTGCGACTGTGCTGGGTACGGCAACCGCGCCGGCCGCTGTAGCGGCGCTCAATACTGCGCAGATTATTGCCAGTGCCGTGTCGCAAAACTGTATCAGCTGGCGTGTGAGTGGCATCTGTTACTGGCTGTTCTGTACCCCTTTTGGTTGTAAGGTGCGCACGTCGGTCAAGGTCACCCACTTCATCCCCCAGACAGTCGTTTCGACCTATGTTGCGCCGGGCGGTAATCCGTGGCAGGAAATGGCGTTTGTCAGCCAGACTGCCGGCGGGCTGGAGAATGCGGTAACCAGTGGGCTATCCGGTGTTTCTGCCGGCGGAGCCAATCCGGCCGACATGAAAAATCCCGGCCAACGTAAATCTGCCGTGCGTTTCAAGTATGCCGAGGCGATTGGCCACCCGGCCACCTCCCTCATTGGCGGCAGTATTCCGGGCTATTCCTGTAATACTGCCGCCACCCCGTTAATGCCTTACTTCCTGAGTACGCTGGATTCGGCGGCCTGGCGCACGGGCGTACCGGAGTCCCTCTATCCGGAAGCGCTTGTGCCCGGCCAGCGGGAAATTGGCAGTCAGGCCGCAGCAAACATGTGGGGCAACGTCTATCCCCGTTCAGGGTTTGTCAGCCAGACCGATGATGATAAAGCCTCTGCCGTAGTGGCACAGCGTGTCGCAGACATTATCACCCGCGCCGGGCAGCCGCATGTGTATCAGGTGCTTAAAGGCAACCGCCATGACGGGTACTGGCCACCGGGCGAGGTCAAGGAAAACACCGGCACGCGTAATCACAAATGGCAGCGGCTGGCCCCCCACATGACACAGTCATGTGCCGTCTTCCCGGACGGGAGCCACACCGCCGCGAGCGATAACAACGAAGCCTTTGCGCTCTGGCAGCCCTACAGCTGCTGCAAAAAGCGCGGGCAGACATTTCTGGGCAGCACTGATATCTGATGAGGAAAACCGTGAAAAAATCACCTTCATTTTCGGCCGTTCACGTAAGCCTGCTGCTGACCGGCTCCCTGCTGACGGTTCTTCCGGCGGCACACGCAGCCGATGATGACAACACCATCCTCGGCATGTCCCTGCCGCAGGTGAACAACAGCGCCATCGGTTACGGCAAGTCCGTGGATGGTGCCGTGTCTGACAAACTGTTCTACACCCTCGGCGGCGGATCTGTCATTTCCCAGCCGGCCACGCGCGGCAATATGCAGAAGCTGGGGCTGAACACCGGCTGGAGCAGTGACATGATGTGCGGCAATTTCGACCTGAAAACCACCGTCGGCAACCAGCTCAACGGCGTGACATCCGGGTTTAAAAATCTGATGGGTGACGTGATTCAGGGGGCCACGGGTGCGGTGGCCAGTCTGCCGGCGATGGTCATTCAGCGGGCCAACCCCGGTCTGTATGACATGCTCACCAACGGTGTGCTTCAGGCCAATGTGTCATTCGACAAGGCGCAGCTCAACTGCCAGAACATGGCAAAAAAGATGATGGACTTCAGCGACAGCAGTAACTGGACACAGCAGGCCATGATGGATGAATACAAGTCCATCGTGAACAGCGGCGACGCTGATGCGGTCCGGGTCGATGATGCAGGCAGGAACGCCACCGGCGCGTCGGGCAGCAACTGGATCGGAGGAGAGAAACGCGGCGGCGCGGGCCAGCCTGCCATCCGGGTTACCCATGACCTGATCGCTGCCGGCTACAACATGATGAACGGTCTGCCGGTTACGGCTAACTCAACGGTGGGCGAAAGCCGCTGTAACGGCGGCGCGTGCTCTAAATTCGGCAGCGCTGAGGAGGCGGCGGCCATGACCGTGAAGGTGCTGGGCGACAAATCCATGCGCACCTGTGCCAACGCCAGCGAATGCACCAGTGGTAATGCCGAGAACCAGCCCGGGACGACCATTGCCGGCACAGGCTTTGCGCCCCTGCTGGAAGACGCAACCAAAGCCAACGCTGAGCAGCTGGTCAAACTGGTCAATGGCACGGAGAAGCCCACAGCGGAGAATCTGGCGAAGCTGAAAACCGGCGGACTGCCTGTGACGGCCGGCGTGATTAAAGCCCTGCAGCGTGATCCGGATAATGCGGCCCTGACCGCCCGCCTTGCTGGCGAGCTGGCCATGTCCGACACAGTGGAAACGGCCCTGCTGATGCGCCGCATGATGGTCACCGGTATGTCAGAGCCCAATGCTGCCGCCCAGCCAAAAGCACTCGGTGCTGCCGGTGAGCGCATTGAGGCGCTGGACCGGGAAATCGCGGCGCTCAAAACCGAGATGGAGATGAAGCGCGAGCTGTCCCGTAACTCGGTGCTGACCATTATCGACAGGGAGAATCAGCGCGTCGAAACCAACCCGCAGACCCAGGCGGATGACAATACCGACAGCCGCTTCAATCAGATGGCCACGCCGAAACAGGCCGAATGAGGGAACAGCTATGCACAATAAAATGACTGTCAGGAAAGCCCTGACCCGTGCCGGCATCTTTCTGGCCTGCATGGCGCTGTTCATGGTGGTCTCGCTGATAGTGGCGGACACCGCCATGAAACATCCGGGGGAGGCTGCTGCATTCCGGCGCTGGATGCAGTCGACGCGCGACGGCTGGCTGATATGGCGGCTGGCGCTGTATGCGCTGGTTGCGTGGGGCCTCTGGAAAATCCGGCATGCGCCGGGTTTTCGGGAGGAGTTCCGGTGGCCGCTGCTGCGCATCAGCGTGGTCAGTGTGCTTTTTATCGCGTTGTGTGAGTACGCGATGTTTACCGGTACGGGAGCTTGACGATGACAACAAACAGCTATCTTGAGTATTTTCTCACGCTGCTCGGCTGGGTCATCAATCACGGCCTGTGGAACGTCCTGCTGGGTACCGGCCTTTTTGTTCTGCCGCTGGCATTCAGGGTTGTGGGTATCTGGATGCGGGTTCGCGAAGAAGGGGAGGATGAAGGCAACAAGGGGATGCTGTCGCTGCCCCGTATCGAGAACGCGCTTTATGCCGGGTTCCTGGTGATGATTGCCTGCTGTGTGCCGCTGATTAACGTCAGCCTCAGCACAATGCAGTACGACACGACCCGGGCTAAAACCTGTGGCGTCTGGACCCCGAAAGCGCCGGATGAAAGCGGTTATGCCGGCGTGGTCTCCAGTCTCAACGACCAGACGGCCGCAGCACCGGTGTGGTGGGTGCTGATTCATAAACTCTCAAAAGGTGTCACCCAGGCGGCCGTGGCGACCATCCCCTGCCGGCCGGATATGCGGCAAATCCGCTTTGAGGTGCAGCACACGCGCATCGATAACAAAGCGCTGGCGCAAGAGCTGCAGGACTTCACCAACGACTGTTACTCAGTCGCGCTCTATCTCTGGAAGCAGCAGGACCAGGGGCAGACAAAGGACAAAACCACGCTGCGTGATATCGAATGGATCGGCAGCAGTACCTTCCTGAGCCGGTATTATCCCTCGCTACAGTCGAAACTGCCCCGGGCTGCATTCCCGTGGAGTGACAGCCGGGACAGCGGCCGACCCAATACCGGAAGAGGCGGTTATCCCACCTGCAGCGAGTGGTGGAGCAGTGCGGATACCGGGCTGAAAGCCCGCGTGAAGGACCAGGCCGACCCCGATATGTGGCTGCGCATCTCGGCCGCCATGAAAATGTCAGGCTTTAATGAGAGTGACTACCAGGAAGCCGTCATCCGTCGACTGGTAAGCCCGGAAAGCCTGACGGTCTCACAGACCGGGCATGTGTATGCCGGCTATGGCGGTAACGCTGATTTTACCCTTGATAATGCCGCGGCGCGCGTGGCCTCTGTTGCCGGGGCCTCTCTGGGCAGTCTGGCGGCGTTCCCGGCGTTCGATGCGATGCGGCAGGCGCTGCCGATGGTGCAGGCCATCCTGCTGATGGCAATATATGTCATGCTGCCGCTGATCCTAGCGTTTGCGGCCTATGAGTTCAAAACCGTTATTACGCTGACCTTTGTGATGTTCGCCCTGAACTTCCTGACGTTCTGGTGGGAACTGGCTCGCTGGCTCGACAGCTGGCTGCTGACTGCATTATACAGCTCAGATACTCACAGCCGGTTTAATATGGCAGGTCTGCAGAACAGTACCGATGACCTTATTATGAATCTGGTTATGGGCACTATGTTTCTTGTACTTCCTGCCGTTTGGCTAGGCGCTTTATCATGGGCAGGAGTCAATATCGCTCAATCGCTAAGCAATGCTTTTGTAAGCGGTACGGCTGAAAGCAAAAACTCAGGAGGGAAGTTAGGCGAAGCGGGCGCAAATTTGGTTGTTAATAAAGTAGGAAAATAAAAGATAAGACGGCGACTGATGCTTTAGTCGTCGTCTTCAAGTTTTATACCAGAAGCATACCATCCTGAACCTGCATCTCCATGAGTCCTGTATTCCATAGTTGGCTTTTGACCGGATATGGGATTGTTTTCATCCATATCCTTAGCTGTTGATGAACTAGATAAGAGAGCTGAGCCAACAAAAACTAGCCCTCCCAAAAGTAGTGCCGATCCTGCGATAAGCATTCCGCAAAATATAAACGCTAAAATAATTAGAGAAAATAATAAAACCGCCGGGATATTTCCAACCCAACCGGGCATATTATGGTTAGTGGCCCATGAGACAAGCTTATGATTCAAATTGAAGAAGTTTCTTTTTAGGAACGTCCAATAAAACGCAATACGTTCGCCTCGGCGGCTGGCTCGTTCCTCTTGGTTCAGATGCATTTTAGGCTCCTGTCCTGAGTTAGAGAATTATTGTGGGACTATAGCGGATTTTTTGAGCAATTACTAATTACTGCTTCAGTACCCAGAGCTACCTAATAAATTCTCTAAAAATCATCAGGTTAATTTTTTCCGATGCGTTACGACTTGTCATCACTAAAAATGCATTATTATACTGTTTTTATATACAGTATAATTTGAGGGGGCGAACCATGCCGATTCCTTTAGAACAGACGATGTGTTGGGATAAAACTTCGCAGAAAAATTCAGCCAACACACCGGTTTTGATGATGGCGGCGATCGCCAGACTTACAGGTAGCAATCCATCACTGGCATGCGTTCCGTTGTTTAGCGATGGGGTTTCATGTGGGTTCCCTTCTCCTGCTCAGGATTATGTCGAAAAGCGTCTTTCCCTTGATGACCTTTGTATTCGCTATCCGGAAAGCACCTACCTGGTGCGGGCAGAAGGTGACTCAATGCGTAACGCTGGCATCAGAGACGGAGATTTACTTATAGTTGAATGTATACGTGAAGCTAAACACGGTGACATTGTTATCGCAGCTGTAGATGGAGAATTTACCTGTAAGAGGCTACAACTACTGCCTTCACCAGCCTTGGTGCCGGCTAACCCGGCATATTCAGCTATAGCACTGAATGACGATATTGAAACAGTTGTCTTCGGCGTGGTACGCCATCTTGTGCATTCATTCAAGTTCAGGGACGCTTAACAGTGTTCGCCCTGGTCGATGTTAACTCATTTTACGCTTCATGCGAGACAGTTTTCAGACCCGATCTCCGTGGCAAACCTGTGGTGGTGCTGTCTAATAACGATCTGAGTGGTGAGAAGTGTTAGTTAGTTTCGAGCGTTCAATTCTTCAGGTTTAAAGAAAAAAATGGTCCGCTATGAGCGAACAGCGGACGTAATGTTTTAGTTACGAACAGGATTAAGCCACTTGATGTATGCTGGGTCAGCCAATAAAGGATGAGAAAATGACTGAAAAAAAAGACCCCTTCTGGAACCGTATGGTTCCAGAGCTGACGGTAACGGATTTTCCCGCCTCCCTGCACTTCTATGTCAATGTGCTTGGCTTCAACATTATGATAAAGCGAAAAGAACCCGATTTTGCTTATCTCAATCTTGGTGAAGCCCAACTAATGCTTGAGCAATACCACTCGGATGGATGGAACACGGGAGAATTTACAAGGCCACTCGGACGTGGCATAAATTTTCAGATAGAAGTTGATGACGTTGAACAGATTCTCGCCCGGGTACATGCGCATGGCGTAACGCTTTATCGGGATCTCCACGAGAGCCATTACAGTATCGGAGAAAGCTCTGCCTGCCAGAGAGAGTTTCTCGTGCAGGATCCAGATGGTTATCTTTTGCGATTTAGTCAGTTTATCGAATGAGATAATAGTGTCCGCTTCTGGGGCGGGGCGGACCAGATTACTGAATTGAAGGTCCACTGTGAGCGAGAAGGGGACCCACCATAATGATATGGTTTCAACGGAGAGTATCTTTGCCTGAATGCTTCAGTTGGCACTACGTGCAAGCTTATCTATTGATGGGCCAGAAATCCGATGATAGTTAACACTCCTGATAATCTGAGCACCGAGAGACTCATAAAACTTTTGCGCCTGTGGGTCTGCTGCCACTGATAACCAGTCGAGCTGAAAGCATTCCCGTTCTTTAGCACGGCTGGCTATAAAACCCATCAGCCCTCTCCCAATTCCAGCCCTTCTGAAAGGTGCAGAAACAAAAAGCTCTTTGATAAACATTTGCCCACTGAAACGCGGTGAGGGGTACATTACTGACACACATGAGAACGCAGCGATAACTCCATCACAAACCACTTTGTGAACTTCGGTACCGGAGTCGGCTGCAAAGATCTTATCCCTCAGATACGCGGACATGTCACTCCTGGATAGGCAAAGCGTCTGGTTATAGTAGGTTTCCATTTCGATAAAAATATCAGCTAAATCATCATATTCGTCTGGTCTGCAGATGGTGATGTGCATGTATGGTCCTCAAGAAAAATGTAATGATTTATCCTAGCGTAAGGAAAACAGAAGTAAGGGAGCTATCTCAACAATGAGCTCTACAGCGCTTCCCTCCTCAGAGCACTGATATTTGCTACTAACGGTACACAGCGGCTGAATGCAGCTATGAGCGAACAGCAAACGTTGACTGGTGAATACTTAGTGAATTCATCATTATTGAACATACCCTCCCGGCAACGAACCCAATCTCAATCGTTCTCAGACAGCTAGCGCTAGTTGTTGATGACGCTCTATAAATTTCGCTTTGAGGGCGCTATAGCGACGAGCATCGTTCCTGCTGAGTAATGCAGCTGCGTGTTTTATCTCAGCATATTCTTCTGCGATGTCTTTGTTTATTCGAAGATAATCACGAAAAGCAAGATGTCTCAATACCTTCATATCTCCGACTGCAAACGCATGGACTTGATGACTACGCTGATCACCACCTTTAATGAAATATCTGCGCCCCGCAATCCCGTTCTCACCGCGAGCAACATACCCGGCGTGGGCCATTGCTGAATGGTACTTATCCAATTCATTGATGTCGGAAACTTCAAGTAGTATATCAATTACGGGCTTTGCTGAGAGACCAGGAACTGACGTACTTCCAATGTGATGGACATCCTTAGCCATTCCACCGAGCAATGTTTTTATCAGTAAACTTTCAGCTTCAAACATCTCAGGCCATTTATCATCGTATGGCACAACAATAATCTTCCGCATAAACGCATTCTCTCTGTCCAAAATGTGCAACTCAACCCTGAACCCCGGCATTGCCTGCAGCCGGCGTTCCCTGGTGAAAAAACAGAGTCCACTGGCCCTCATCCGAACAAATCCAGCAAGAGGAACGTAATGCATGATGGCTGCCATCAGCGTAAAACGTCCGATAGTGAAGCAGAGCGTAACCGCAGCCCATCTCCGTAAGACGGAAATCGCTGCTGAGAATTAACGGTGCAGCCTTTTCACTTAGCAGCGACGCAATGGTCTCTGACCGGTCGACCGTCACACCTGACCGGGTGATTTCACGGAATTCAGGATGAAGAATCAGTTCCAGCCACTCCCGATCATTGCGCCTGTCGCCGTGAAGGCTGCACTCAAGCAATCTGAGCTTCTCCAGAAGCATTTTGCTTATCCTCAAGTGATTAAGCCGGAAGTTCAAATTTACCATAACAGTTCATGCGCTACTTCCGCTTTTGGCACACTACGGACGGTGACTGATCATTTCCTTTTGAAGATGCTTTTCATCGGATTCGATCTAAAAGTTGTTAACTGATGTAGCCCTCCGGCTCTTAACACACAGAAAAAGTTAGTAATTCAATACTTATAAAAATCATGTCGTTACATATTACTAACTGTGAGTGCCATTCAGATATAACGATGGCTGCATAATAGCCCGCTCCTCAGCAGCAAAATCACTTGGGTTAAAAATGGGCGATCCTTGGTTTAAGGTTGGTCGTGAGGCTGAGAGAAAGGGAGTTGTAGCATTTTCAAGTAATTACAGCTTATATGCTGATATGTCAGACAGAGTGATGACTATTTTGCAGCTTCTAACCCCGCGCGTGGAAATATACAGCATTGATGAGGCATTTTGTGATCTTCAAGGGGTGAGTAATCTGTTGTCGCTTGAAGAGTTTGGCCATCATATACGTACTCAGATTAAGCGAAGAACACATCTGACTGTGGGAGTGGGAATAGGCCCTACAAAAACGCTCGCCAAACTGGCTCAGTATGCAAGTAAGCGCTGGCCCGCAACGCGAGGTGTAGTAGATCTCAGTGACAGACAGCGTCAGCGTAAGTTAATGGCTTTAGTGCCAGTTGAGGAGATCTGGGGTATCGGACGTAGGCTGGGTAAAAAACTACAATTTATGGGAATTAACAATGCACTTCAGCTGGCTGAGCTGTCACCTTCATTCATTCGTAAACAGTTCTCAGTAGTTGTTGAGCGCACGGTCAGAGAGCTGAACGGCACTCCTTGCCTCGGTTTAGAAGAATTTACTGCCCCAAAAGAACAAATCATATGCTCCCGATCTTTTGGAGAAAAACCGTCGGACGAAGTCAGCCTGCATCAGGCCATTTGCGCTCATGCTGAACGTGCAGCAGAAAAACTCCGTGCAGAGCATCAATTTTGTAAACGGGTAGCAGTTTTCATTAGTACCAGCCCTTTCTCAGAAAATGAGGTGTTTTATAAGAACCAGGCGGTAACAGAGCTTGCTGTACCCGCTCAGGATTCACGGGATATCATCAACGCGGCTATAAAGGCATTTGATACGATATTTGTCCCAGGGCACCGTTATCATCGTGCTGGCGTGATACTCACTGATTTCCGAAGCGCTGCTATATCTCAATTGACCCTTTTTGATGACTTTCAGCCCCATCGAAACAGCGAAGAGCTGATGACATTAATCGATAGCATTAATCACTCAGGTAAAGGTTCGGTCTGGTTTGCAGGGCAGGGCATTAAAAGTGATGCCACAGGCTGGAAGATGCGAAGAGAAAGACTTTCGCCTGCCTTTACAACCAGGCTGGATGACATCATCAAGGTGAAGTAGTTCTATTAATGTGCTCAGCCGTCGACCCCGAATTATTGACTTTCATTGAACAATGCGTCAGGGTCTTACGGCCTGTTACATTGTGCAAAAGTTATTAAATTATGGAGGAAAGTGAATATGAGGAGTGTCGGACTAGCCTTAATACTACCTGTTTTACTGACTGCCTGTAGTATGAGTGAGATAGCAGAAACAAATAAAAAAATTAGTGATGATGCATCAGGGTTAATGGGCTCTTTAAGAGGGGATGGCTCAGATAATTCTTCTAAGGTCATGACTCCTCGTCAGTCAGAAAAAAAAGAATCCACTTCAAAAAGCTTCAAGATCCCTGTTGATGTTGATACGGCAGCGGCCAGAATAAAGCGAAAGTATAAATTTTTATCCAACGATGAGTTAAGGTCGATCAGAGAAAGGAATAACGACGGCGAGTGGGTAGCTGGCGCAATAACTGACAGCCATCAGGAATGGGATTCAATGCCCGGCAGCTATTATAAAATGGGCTCCGACTGGGGTGATTATGATGATCACCTTACTATTGAGCTCGAAAAAAATGGTTCAGGGAGCCGTCTTTTTATAACATATAGCTCATCATCTCAAAAAAGACTGGCGAGTTCCGGATTGCAGGATTTAATAAAAAATATTAAAAGCTCTGCTGAAGGAAAATAATATTTATATGAGTGTGGATAAGGTGCGTCCACACTCAATATTAAATGGGGGGCTATGTTTAATCTTTTATCATCTCTCAGAAAAAAGAAAGGATATCGTACTTTAGGATATAGTGACACACTGGGCTATGTTGCTAACTTTGAGCATGCTTTAAAATTTACAAAAAAATTAGGATTTAACGAAGGCACGATTAAAGATATAAATGAAAGGCCGCTTAATTATGAAAATATGATGGAGTATGTGTGCTTTGCAACGGGCTTGCGAGATTTCAAATCTTCCGCAAGACAATGTATTAAATGGTGTCATTTTTTAAAACCTTATTTTGAAGATGCTTTAGGTTGCAGAATATGGACAACTGTTGGCCAAATATGGAAGGGTGATGAAAGTATTTATGACCCATCATATGATGAGTTTGAAAGATGGTGCAGGAAGGGGTTTCACCATGAGGATTTTCTGGACAGAACAGCTTTAAATCTCCATGCGTGGTACACAACAGATACAGGTCATTTAATCGATATTTCTTATCTGAGTACTATTGCTGGTTTTTATTCTGATTGCCATGAATTTGCAGGGGAAGTGTTGATAGGTAAGCCTGATGAAATTTTCCGTGGTCATCAGTACGTACCCATGATTCTGGGAGACAGAATAATCGAAAAAATTCAAAAAAATTCATCTATACCTTTCCTCGCTAATGATGTTGAGGAGCTTAAGTCAATTGCTATAGTGATTTATCCAGATCCTGATTATAAATAACGCAAGATAGTTGACGGTTATTTGAGCCATTGCTAATATCCACTTTGCTTAGAAGTCGCTACGGCGACCATCCAAAACCCCAGTAACCTGAGAGGGGTGCCTTCGGGCGGTTACCAGCTAATGCTTCAGCGGTCTGAGAGAAGCGCCTTCGGGTGACTGCCAGCTAAAGTCCCGAAAACCTGAGAGGGACGCCTTTGGGCGGGAAACCCGTTTAACCTTTGAAAACGGGAACCATAATCTGGTCAAGGTTACCGGTTGAGAATGACCGGCTATCACATCAATGATTCACGTCTTTATGATGATGAATTGTCTACAAAGGAGCTGAATCAGGCTCTGATCTTTCACTACGTTATGATTCTTTTCAGGGATACGCCCTGAGTTTCGTACGACTTTTGCATCGACGGATAAGGCCATTTGGTACATTTGGCCGCTTACGGCGTTGCATTAGGAGCACGAAGCTGCGCGGCGTCACTTGTGAAGTGGCGAAGACACTACCAAGTGACGCGCGCAGCGCATAACGGTCAGCGCTTACGCACTGTACCTTCAACGACATGTTTACCAACTGACTAACACGTATTAAAGGGTTTCTGACGTCCTGAATACGTTTTTCATCTCAAAACTGATTAACTTTCAACCTAACGTTCATTCGTTTTTTAGAAGTTTGAACACCACTTAATAAGGAGAAATTGGCACGACATCGATGGCGACACCAGACAACTGGTGTGTGGAGGCAGACTGATTCATTTCAGCCCGGCGAAAGTCGCGAACAGGTCAGAGACCTGGGGAGCCTCGCAATAACTCAACATTTCGCCGCCCCGATGCACAGATGTCTGCCGAGACGCAGGAAGCGCAAAATGAACCGTGCCGTTGGGGTGAAATTTTATCGTCTGCTATTGTTGTGCAGCCGGTGACAGAGCTTTTCCGTTCACACAGACGGAAAAGCTCTGTCACCTCATTATTTGGAGAGTCGTTTGTGGCAAAACTGAATAAAAACTTAAAAACACTTGCCCGCCAGGCGGGGGGAAGTTTTAAAACCGTATCTGACCGTACTAAAATTGCTGATCGATTTGCAGAACGAATGATCAGTCTTAACATTCAAATTCGGGACATTAAAAACATAAAGACTAACCACATAGAAACTTACATTCGAAGTCGCCTTGCTGAAAATATTTCCAAGCGTACACTACAAAATGAGATGGCGGCGATACGCGCAATACTACGTGTGTCGGGTAAAACCTTCATGGCTGATCCAACTCATCCGAAACTGAACAATGATGCTTTGAATATTTCTGGAACCAGCCGTGACGGAACTAAGGTTGCAATAACTGATGACTATTTCAAGCAGGTTTTTGCATCTGTTAGTGAAAAGGATGAAGGCGTCGCCTGCGCAATGAAACTTTCACGCCTTTTAGGTTTGAGAACTGAAGAAACTATACAGTCTGTAAAATCACTTCAGACATGGAAAAAAGCACTGCAGAATGGAGATGAGAAAGTTCGCGTTGTTTTTGGTACTAAAGGAGGGCGACCGAGAGATACCACGATAATAAACCGAACTGAAACTATTGAAGCCATCAACAGAGCAATAACTTATTCTGCTGAGAACAACGGAAAACTTATCGATAAACCTTCTATTCATCTGGCAATCGAGCGATACAGGAATATCGTCCGGGATGCCGGGTTGGTTGGAGAGTTTGCTCCTCATAGTCTCAGATATGCGTACACTCAGGATGTGCTTAAACTCCATAAGAATAATGGTTTCAGCCAGAAAGAAGCTGAGGCTCTTGCTTCAATGGATTTAGGGCATGGTGATGGCAGGGGGCATTATATAGCCAGAGTATATAATAAGACTAAATAATGGCAGGACTTCACTTTGTCAGATTTGCTTTTTTTTAAACTCTTTTAATCTTATCCGAAACCCTACTCAAGTTATTAGGGGGAGCCGAAAAGTATCTAACTAAGCACACAACCACGGGATATTAAGTTGTTATCGGGGTTTGAGGACCAATGGAACTAAAACGTACGTTAAGGAGATAATTCATTGTTTAAATTGAAATTTAATTCTCTCAAATCTCCGTTTAAAATATCATCGGATAGCGTGAACGTATAATGCCCCAGCATATTGATATGCCCGTGCATCAGTGGGGATAAACGGGCGATATCCTCATCCCTGGTTTCTTCTCCATGACTGCACATCCAGCTCAGTGCTTCCTGCATATAAAGCGTGTTCCATAGTACCACTGCGTTAGTGACCAGCCCCAGTGCCCCGAGTTGATCTTCCTGCCCCTCACGGTATCGTTTTCTGATCTCACCGCGCTGTCCGTAACAAATTGCACGCGCCACTGCATGGCGGCTCTCTCCCCGATTTAGTTGCATCAGGATCCGACGACGATAATCTTCATCATCAATATAATTAAGAAGATACAGCGTCTTGTTTACACGCCCCACCTCCATGATAGCCTGAGCCAGCGCTGACGGCCGTGAGCTTTTCAGTAGTGAGCGAATGAGTTCTGAAGCATGAATGGTACCCAGCTTCAGCGAACCCGCCGTTCGCATCATCTCATCCCACTGATTTTCTGCCTTAGACAGATCTGCACACCCACGGGCCAACTCATCAAGTGCTCCGTAATTTGCCGATTTATCCACTCGCCAGAATACGGCTTCACCGGCATCAGCCAGACGAGGGGAAAACTGATACCCAAGTAGCCAAAACAGGCCAAAGATAATGTCACTGGTACCGGCTGTGTCTGTCATGATCTCAACCGGATCCAGCCCTGTCTGCTGTTCAAGAAGACCTTCAAGCACAAAAATGGAGTCCCGTAATGTGCCGGGGACAACGATGCCGTGGAATCCAGAGTACTGATCAGAGACGAAGTTGTACCAGGTGATGCCACGCCCAGAACCAAAATATTTTCTGTTCGGCCCGGAATTGACTGTTTTCACTGGCGTGACAAAGCGCATGCCGTCAGCTGAAGCCACCTCGCCGCCACCCCAGCGGCCAGCAAGCTCCAATGTGGACTGAAAATCAACCAAGCGGGCATTGGCACTGACCAGCGTTTCTGCCCGGAGGTAATTCTGTTTCACCCAACTGAGTCGGTGGCGCGTCAGTGCCGGTATATTGTGCTTTATCAGCGGTTCCAGTCCGATATTGCAGGCTTCAGCCATCAGTACCGCGCACAGGCTAATGTGTAGATCCTGTGCTCGAGCCCCGGATTCACTGACATGCGTAAACTCACGTGTAAATCCCGTTCTGGCATCTATCTCAAGCAACAGCTCCGTCAAATCTACCGGTGGGAGCAGTTGTCTGACTCGATTGTTTAGACGAAGCAACGACGGTGGCTCCTCCAGTTTCTCCAGGCTGCTGATAGTCAGGGAAGGATATTTACCGTCATTGCAGATATGGACTTCCGCATTTCCTTTAAAGCGGGATGCAACTGCTCTCCAGGTTTCATCCAGTTGGACCGCTAACTGTTGTACGCCTTTATGTCCATCGGTGGGATGCCCTAGTGCCCGGCAGACGGGGACCCGCTGAGCCTGCCATTCTTCCCCCTGCAACAACTTCTCGCGGGGATCTCCCCAGCGATCGCTGTTTTTCAGCCAGATGTCCCGGCGTCGCAATGCATCCTGAAGGCGCTCCAGCAGACAAAGCGAGTAACCAGCACGTTGTATCCGGCCTTCCGCATCGTACACCAGGCGTTTCCAGGGACCGGTAATAATATGTTCAGGAGCATCATCAAGGATGCGTTTTTTCGAGCCGTTTAGTTCGGTCAGATAATGAATCGCGGCCAGCATATGTTCTCCGGCTGGCGCAGCGTGGAAATGCAGGTCACGCAATACCGCCGGCAGAAAACGTTTCACACGACCATACTGTTCCACCATTTCGTCATGAAAATTGTTGTTCTGAGGCCGCGCCAGCTCATTAACTTTACTGACGGATTCTGCCAGTCTGCTTTTCGATATGCTACTGAATATGACCTGCCTCAGTTCCGCTTCATCAGCCTGATCATCCAGCAACAATGAACATGCGCGTGCCAGCAGCAGCGCTGCCCGGTCAAGATCTTTTAGAGTCCTGAGACGTTTTTTCTGCCCCGTATTCTTCGCCGCACGGGTGATATCCAGTATCAGCATATCGAGCACATCAACGGCTTCATCCAGTGCCGCAGTCTCCTGTGCTTTAACGAATGCGGTGAGTACGGCCAGCTTTCTCTCCTGTGGCATACGTGCGATGTATTTTACCGACGCCATGCCCGCATAGCGGGCCAGATTGCGCAACTGTATGGCGGGCAGGCCGGTAAAGTTCAGTCGGGAAAACTCAAGGTTTCGCAGTCGGGTATACCGATCCAGCGCTTCAGTAAACGCCGGACCGCTGACGGTGACCGGCCCCTTTTTCAATTGCTCCAGTGGCGAAATGCGCTGCCCCTCAGGAATTTCCAGTAGCTCCGTGACGCGAGCGGTCTGCCAACTGTCAGGCAGCGCGGCCAGCTTTTTCCAGAGCCGCTGATTTGCCCTTTCGCGTATTTCACTGACGAGACGTACAAGTGTGGTTGCTCCAGGCAACAGAATCTTATTCTGAAGCAGCCACGCGGTGGCAAAATCAAACATCAGACCGGGGCGTTAATTACTGAGCCATGCGCGGGTGTACAGCAGGCGTTTCAGGCGGAAAGACCACGGAAAATCGCCAAATTCATGATAGCCGTAATACTCCTTTATCTGCGCGGTATGCTCCCTGCGAGTGGTGTCACGTTCGGCATAGCGTGAGAGAACTTCCGGACGGCGTATATTAAGCTGTACGGCGACAAAATGCTGAACTCTGATATCCATATGAATACCACGTGCCAGAATATTAAGCGCTACTTTACTTGCACGGTACAGGTCAAGACCTATTCCCGGTTCGGTATTACCTGCAATACTTCACCTGTGTGATGAAATAAATACTATCGTTCCCTATTTTTTCAGTGAAGGAAGAAGATGTGGGGCCAAGCGGACAGGCCCAAAAGCATTGTTAGTCAAGTGATTTACTGATAAATATAAGCATAATATGCATAAAAAAACATCCTATAAATGGTTTTTTAATCGGGAAATAGCATTTAATAGGAATCGATGCCTAACAATCAATTTTTTATACTAATATTTTTATCTTATCGTACCTTTCCGTACGGTTGGACCTCGACACCCACGTTAAACATTTAAGCTCTTGACTTGAAGTCCTGTATTACTGATCCTAATCCGAAATCCTGTTCCATTCACAAACAGAGTTCCGTCATGATATTCACTTCCCTGAGCGAATGTTAATCCTAATAAAATACAATTACTTCACACATCGGATGGGTTTTTTTATTCTAAATCAAACCAGCCTTTTGGCCGATTTAATTTAGAATATGACTATTTCTTTCTGACAGGTAATACTTCCTCTGCGAGCCATTCCACAACCTGGCTTCTGTTAAGCCCATTCGCGATTGCATAGCTATCAATCTTACGAATGACAGCAAGTCGTAGCGAAAGGGATACTGGCTTCTTACCCTCCTTATCAAGGTTTACACCTGCGGACACACTCCCGGTCACCCCAGCTTGCTCACGTGCTGTCAGAACATCGCGCATGTGTCTTAACAACTTGGCAGATAAAATACCTTTTGAGGCTAACTGGTACTTACTGGTTGCCTTGTTAAATTTGATATCAGCCTGAAATTCGTCTCTGACTTCACGAAGATCACGCGTAAAAGTGGGTTCGGAGCAGTCCATCTCCTTAAAAAGCGTGTCTTTACGCACGGGCTTTCCTGTACTCAGCAAGACAATCAGTTTGTATTGTCTAAGCTGTTTAGGGCTGATGGTCATAGCACACCATATCTCTGGATAACACGCGCCTCATTAACGTGAGGCTAAAAGTACATTTTCAAACTGCTTAGCGATGCCGCAATACTTGGATCGCTCAAGTACGGAGACAGCCCAGTTGCGATGCGTTGCAGGCTCACACATCGCTCCCTGCGATTTAAAAACGGCCTGTGATGAGTTGATAATGCGGAGGGCATCCTCATAATCGTCTTTCTCGACCATTAATCCCTGGTGAATCAAATTCAGGTGCGAAGGGTGAATTGCTGTCTTACCCACCAGACCGTGTGCAACGTCCTGAGTTAACTCCCGCTGCAGTAACTCGATGTTGTCGATTTGCTCGCAGACGGGTGCAGTCAAAGAGAAACCACGAGGCGCGAAAACCGATACCAGCATCTTCACTACATAGCCCATGGGGCCATCGTAAAGTGTCAGGTTCTTCGGGTGTCTCATAGAAATTACACTCATCAGATCGTTGCCACCGATACGCAAAGCCACGATGCGATCACGACAGGCATGGTTTTCAAGCAGAACCGCAAGCTCAGTCATTTCATGTACGTCATAGACCTCTCGCGTCTCAAGCGTTGGCATGAGCGCGAGAGTCGTCGCTGAAATGATTTCCCACCAGAAGGGTAAAGTAGATTTGGTGAACTTTGGCACAACAAAACCATCAATTCCCACCAGATCGTAATTTTCGACGAGTTCACGAGCCATCTGATCATGACGGGGGCGTATAAAGACCAGTGGGCGACTATCCGGGCTGTCTTGATCGGCTGTGTGCTTCAGTTCATCCAGTAGTTCACTTAGGTTGTACAGGGCCATATCGATCTGTTCTTCACTGACCGCATCTTCCAGGCAAATGACCATTGAGCGAAGCTCTGGGATCTTGCGATGAAGGATGACTTCAGCTAGATCGGTGCGGGTAGCTGGCATATAGAGTGTTGCGCCAAGCATGAATGGAGATATGTTCTTGCTCATGATCATGCCACCTTTTTGATGATAGTGACGGCCCGATACTGCCCAAGCGCTTCGCCAACTTCTTCAATGTGGATGCCGCGTTGCTCGGCAAGGTACACAAGCAGCTCCACATCTTTATCGTCTTTACTCTTCACAAGCACGTGATCAGGCACTCTGCGAAGCACTGCGCGGGTCGCTTCAGCGATTCCCGGTTTAATGCGGTTGATATTTGTAATGCCATACTTTGCTGCCAGCTGGTCAATAACCTGCAGGCTGATCTTACGCTGATTGTTATTTTGAGATGATAAGGGCGCAGCTACTGGCACCTCCTCTTCACGCAGCTTCTTTCTGATATGGTCAATAGTATCCACCAACATGGTGCTGCATTCGAACTCCTTGAGGTGGCCACACTCCATGCATCCATGAAAGCCTGACTCCGTCCACACTGAACGGGAGACCATTCCCGATACCGGAGCCCCCATGATGCCAAATGGGATCAACCAGTCATCATCAGATGCGGCCAGCCAGGCGCAACCTGCAGGGTCGGCAAGCACAGCAAGACGAGGAATATCAGGGTACCCAGTACGTCCCTTGAGGCTTTCTACCAGCTGGCTGGTTATCGCACCTTTACCTGTCCAGCCGTCAACAAACACGATCCCGCCTGTTCCATGTTTTGCCTCGATGTAATCCAGCGCTTCTGTATCAATCCCCCTGTCCCGGATGATGCTGATACCGTAGTGGTGCGATTCCAGACCCATGTCTGTCATTGCTCGCTGAAGCATTACGCCTAATGGCACACCGGCACGAACCAGGCTCACCAGGATAACAGGAGTATTGCCAATATGGCTGACGAGCCCTTTTACAAGACTGAGTACTTCCTTCGCCATCCGCGCTGCACCCAAATCCAGTGCACGGCCAAACAACTCAAGGTGTGCAGAACTCGGGGCTGGCTCCTGGCTCAGCATGTCGGAATAATGCTTTTGTCCAGACTGAATAAGATGTTCTTTTTCGTCGACTGGCGTCATTTCCATTTGTACCGGCGTTAACAGGAACTGTACGTCAGTTGAGAGGTAAGAGCCGTGAAATGGCTTTGGATCGAGAATAGTCATGTGGATTTATCCTCTAAAACAATTTCTGACTGACTGCATCAGCAAACTGACTTCTGGAAGGCATGCCAAACCAGTGGCAGTGCTTCATGAATGTGTGGTCGCTGAGGCTGTCGCCAAGACCCAGCACCGGAAACGCGCCGCGTTCTTCGCGCAGTTTTTTTAGAAGCCACTCAACGGCCAACCCCTTTTGAACACAGTTGGGGATCCAGGCAACATTGTTGCCGTTTTGATGGATATAAAAATCAGTAGTGTCAAACGCTTTTACAGCGTTCGCATTGAAGTCAAAAAGCTCCTTTATACGAGTACTGTCCCGATGCTTCATGACGAAATACACTGGTGTGCTGTCATATTCATAGTTCATGCGGCACCATGCATTCACACCTGAGTCCAGTAGCTGAGCGCTCAGCCTCTCTTGATATGAAATGAGCTTTTTACGCATACCTGACAGTGCCGTTTTGACAACGCTCGCCCATTCTTCGTTAACTGATCCGTCCGGGTTAGCGATAACAGCGCCATGCGTCATGACTTTCCATGAACTAAATGGGATCTGGACGCGTGAAGTTTCTTCTGTGCCACGGGCAGTAACTGGAATAAGTTCTGCGGTCGCAAGAAGCCAGTCCACCATCATCGACTGTTCTTCGGACATAAAGCTTCTTGGTTGAAGCTCCCGATCAAGGGCACCTGTGCGATAAAGTATCTGGCCGTTTTCATCGAGCATCTTTCGTTTCGTCTGAAACAACGTGTCATCCAGATCGCAAAGAGCAAGCGGTTTATTCATAGCAAACGACCTCAACACGTGGAGCAACCTTACTGAGTACGGCGAGTAGCTGCGGGCAGACGGACGAATAGGGTGTTTCAACGCAGACAATCACGCGCTCAAAGCTCTGGTGAGCAACGTTATAGATAAAATTAGGGATACCGAGACCGTAGTTATCGGTGAACGCAATGATTGACTCAATTGCCATTCCCTGCGCGATGGGAGAACGTGTAAGAGAACCAAACTTCACGATTGCTCCTTCATTTTCCAGTCGTTCAGCCAGCAGGAAGGGCTGCCAGATAAATTCCCCTGAGCCGATAACGAGAATGGTTTCACCGGGTTCAGTCTGGAGATGGTTGCCCAGATTAGACGTCGTCTCATGCATACCCAGTCGGCCCCAGTCCTGGCGAACGGACACAGGAACTGTGCCGGTTGCTGTGACGTTCACGGATGGCATAACTGGGACGGGTGCATTCAGGCGAGGCTCCCAGTTCCATTCCCCTTTCACTAGCGAGACGACGTCAACCGGGAGTGGGCAATTGTTGGTAATGGCATTGTTGCTCCAGTCGGTGAGTGTAACAGTCACTACACGTGTCACGTCCGAAAGACCCGCATCGCGAAGAGCCTGTAACAGATTCAAAAACGTTTTACCTGTAGTGGCTTCGTCATCGATAAGAACCAGAGTTCGGGCATTTAATGCACGTCGACGCAGTGTGTCATCTTCCGGCTGGTAGATGAGGTGATCTGTGGCATGACTGTGATCTTCTTTGAATTCACAAAGTAGTTCGCCGTCGACCGGATGACGTGTGCTGGTCAGAAATACAGGCTCCGCTACGCGTGAGCTGGCCTCACGGAATACCCCTGCAGCCAGACCGACGGCTGTTTCTGCCATGCCGATAAACAGAACCGGCTCAGGTAAGTCAGCAGGAATGCCAGCGGCCAGCTGGACATAGGTCTCCTTCATCAGCCCAGGTGCGACCGGGATGTGGCGGCCCAGTACTTTGCTGACAAACAGGAAGGCACGTTTTGGATTATTGCGCTGAGCGATGTCGAAAAGCATTTCGAGCTCAATCGCGCTGGTGGTTTTCACGGTCAGAGTTCCGCCAGTGAGCTCACGCTGATAAACCTGTTGTTGTGAAGGGGTCATGTCTTCCTGCCTTAGTTCTAATTATTGGAAGTCGGTGATGGAGTGATGCTGCACACCGGCAGTGGCTTGACTGAATGCGTGGGTATCACTGTAATGGATTTAAAGCGCAAAGCATTTACCAGGACGTCATCATCAGAAATGATACCCAGCTGCCTTAGTGCATAAAGCCCAGGTAAATTCACTTCACTGTGGGCTGTGTAGCCTATTCCTCCGGACGGGCGGAGGTTAGCTTCCAGCAGGACGGGCATACCATTTTCATCGTTGCGGGTCTGTACGTTAATCAATCCATCCGCACCAAGTGCTTTTGCACAATCGAGGGCAAGCTGATAAGCAGGTCCCTCGTTCTCCAGCGTTTGCAACGAACCGACTTTAGTCCTGGCGACAGCGGCCAGGACGCGGCCATTTTCGACCAGCATGTCTACTGAACGTTCTGGCCCGGGAAGATACGGCATGACTATCTGTATCGGTAACTCTTCTCCGGCCAGTTCTGCTCTCTGCAATGAAGCAATCGCGACATCAGGATGTATCTGTCGGTAGTCAGGATTGTTATAAAAGCTGAGGGTTTTAGCAGTGCGCTTGAGGATCCAGAATCCCAGGCCATAAATGCCTTTCACTGGCTTGATGCATGGCAGCATCCCCCGGGATTCAAAGTCTTCAATCGCGCTGGCAAGTTCATCAGGGCTTTGTACTTTTACTGAAACGACGGATGGCAGACCATACGTCATCATCCTGACACTGAACTCTGCTTTATTATCAGCCAGCTCAAAGGTCTCAAGGTTTGTCGCACCGGTAGTCAGCCTTATGCCCATCTCTTCGATGGCATCACGATAGCGTTCGAGAATATGCCCACGTTTTCCGGCATGAATGGCGACGACATTATGCTTTCTGCAGATGCCGGCAATAAACGGGAGCAGGTCTTCGGTTTCATCAGGCTCAAGGTAAGCAATATCTGCTTCAGAAAGGATTTCCGGGCGCTCATTGCGGTGGGACGCAATGATACGGAAATCCTTGTCACACTCTGTGCGGGCCATTTTCACTAAGGCAAGCATGTCTTTCTGAGACGATACACCCTCCATAAACCAGATGGATACAGGTTTAGCCATTCTGAAGTATTCCTTGGATTTGATGCTGAAATGACGATTCGGTGAGTGTAAGCATATCTGATTTTTTAAGCAATCATATTATGATTATTTCAGACTTGCCGTATGTAAACTAAATTTTATGTCTTTACATAATTTGACTTAATTCCATGAATAAATTAAATAACCTTTTACATCAATAACATAATCATTATTAAAGTATCACTACATGATTGCATTATTGCGAGTGTAAAAAGTCATGTTATGATTGTTTTGCTTTGAAATTATCGACAATTTTACTACAGCAATAACACCTATCAGTAAGGGGATGTGATGGTATCTTTAAGTAAGAATCAGACAATTTCTTTGGCTAAATCCAGCAGCGCAATTTCACAAATTCAGTTCGGCCTCGGCTGGGATCCTGCTAAAAAGAAAGGATTGTTTGGCAAGTTACTTGGCGGTGGTGACAGCATCGACCTCGATGCAAGCTGCGTCATGTTAGGCACTTCGGGCAACGTTATTGATACAGTCTGGTTCCGCCAGCTGAAGTCTAACGATGGCTCAATTCAGCACAGTGGTGACAACCGTACAGGCGAAGGTAATGGTGACGACGAAAAAATCATCGCTGACCTGTCCCGTCTCCCATCAAATGTTGAGCACCTGGTCCTCACAGTAAACAGTTTTACAGGACAGAGCTTCAATGATGTCGAAAATGCATTCTGCCGCGTTGTCGATCAGCAGGGCAAAGAGCTGGCTAAATACACACTCACTGAACAGGGCTCACACACGGCGGTCATCATCGCTTCTCTGAGCCGCAGCGGCGGTGAGTGGAACTTTACCGCTCACGGTAATGCATCGCGTGGCCGCACCATTCAGGACATGATCCCTGATATCCAAGCGGTAACCCGCTAATGAACCTGACGCCGGGGGGCAATGCCCCCGTTCCTGACCAGTCGCTGGTGGTACGTATATCCTCCGGCACACCCGTAGATGTGTCGTCCTTCCGTCTGTATGACAATGGTAAGGTGCGTGGCGATCTGGATATGATTTTTTACGGCCAGCGTGAGAATGATGACAACACCATCCGTTACTCCTCATCTGGTAATGAAACCATGTTCTCGGTCAATCTGCCGCAGCTGCGTCAGGATGTACAAAAGGTGGCTTTCACCGCAACCTGTGATGCAGGAAAAAACGTTTCTCAGACCGAGCGCCTGGCGATTCAGGTTGAAGCGAATGGCAACGTTATCTTGCGCAGTCATGTCGACCTCACAGGGCGTACTGAGGCGGCGCTGATTCTGGGTGAGCTCTACCGACGTAATGGTGAATGGAAGTTCCGCTTTGTGTCACAAGGTTTTAATGGCGGGCTTAAACCACTGGCTGAGCACTTTGGAGTGGATATCTCTGATGCTCCTGCAGCCAGCCCGACACCTCCTCTAGCACCAGCACCAGAACCAGCACCAAAAGTTAACCTGAGTAAGGTCAGTCTCACCAAGGAAAAGCCCTCAATCAGCCTGACCAAAAAGGATGATTACGGCCAAATCCAAATCAATCTCAACTGGAACCAGCGAGGAAGCTCAGGCGACGAAGGTTTCCTGAAGGGGATATTCAACAACAAAAAAGGTATCGATCTGGACCTTGCTGCGTTTGTTGAGCTCTCTGATGGACACCGCACAATTGTTCAGGCGCTGGGTAATCGGTTTGGCAGCTTCCGAAATGAACCTTACGTCGAACTTCAGGGTGACGATCGCACGGGTTCGGTCAGTGACGGTGAGTGGATCCATATCAACGGTTCTGAATGGAAACACATCCGTGAAGTGCTGGTCTTTGCCTTTATTTATGAAGGCGTACCGAGCTGGGAAAACACGGACGGTTCGGTGACCATCACTGTACCGGGACAGCCACCCGTTGAAACGTTCATGACTGAAGGTAACAACCGTCAGAACATGTGCGCCATTGCCCGTCTGGTCAATGAAGGGGGTGCGATCCGCGTGGAGCGTATCAACCGTTACTTCGGCGGCCATCAGGAGCTGGATCAGGCTTTCGGTTGGGGTTTCAGCTGGAAAGCTGGCTCTAAATAGTTAACAAAGAGGGGTAGACATGAGTTTCTTCAACAAGCTTAAAGAGTCATTTAATTCCGGTCGTGACGAGCTGACCAAACAGGTCGGGCGCTACAAGAACCGCGCTTTCCTTGAAGGCACAGTAGCAGTCTGCGCTCGTATTGCTGTCTCAAGCGATGGCGTCAGTTCTGAAGAGAAGATGAAAATGATGGGGTTCCTGCGTGAATCGCCTGAGCTGAACATCTTCGACACCACAGAGGTGATCGAATTTTTCAACAAGCTGGTGACGTCTTTCAATTTCGACATTGAGGTTGGGAAGGGCGAAACCATGAAGTACATCCTTGCACTTAAAAATAAACCAGAGCAGGCGCAGTTAGCTGTCCGTGTGGGCATCGCTGTGGCGAAAAGCGACGGTAATTTTGATGAAACCGAAATGGCAAACGCTCGCGAAATCATTGAAGCCCTCGGCTTTACGACCAGCGAGTTTGGCCTGTAACGGTTACTGACTTTCAATCTCTGGAGCTAAACACATGCAATCCACCCACATCGGGTTCCCGATCGAGACGGTAGCAGTTTTCCTGCTGCTGTCAGTAGGTGCCATTTTTATCGACTTGTTCATGCACCGCCATGACAAGCCAATCTCTCTGAAGAGCGCTGCTGCCTGGTCGGTCTTCTGGATCTTCATGGCGCTGGCATTTGCGGGCTTCCTGTACATCCATCACGGTCCGGAAGTTGCGAGTCTGTTCGTAACAGGTTACGCCCTGGAAAAAGTGCTGTCGGTCGACAACCTGTTTGTCATGATGGCTATTTTCTCATGGTTCGCCATTCCGAATAACTTCCGTCATCGCGTGTTGTATTGGGGGATTATCGGCGCAATCGTGTTCCGTGGCATTTTCGTTGCCATCGGTACCAGTCTGCTTGCTCTGGGCCCGTGGGTGGAAGTTGTGTTCGCAGTCATCGTGGGCTGGACTGCGGTAATGATGCTGAAAGGCGGCAATAATGACGATGAAATCGAAGACTACTCGCAGCATCTGGCTTACCGCATGGTCAAACGGTTCTATCCTATCTGGCCAAAGCTCAAGGGTAATGCATTCGTAATCAGCCAGAAGGAAGTGGATGCAGAGCTGGCTAAACCAGAAAATGCCGATGTTCAGGTGGGACGCTTGTCCAAAGCAGCGCGTTACGCAACCCCGATGCTTCTCTGTTTAGCCGTTGTTGAACTTTCAGATGTGATGTTTGCATTCGATTCAGTTCCTGCAGTCATCGCGGTCAGCCGTGAGCCACTGATCGTATACAGCGCCATGATGTTCGCTATCCTCGGCCTGCGTACGCTTTACTTTGTGCTTGAGGGACTGAAGCAGTATCTGGTTCATCTGGAAAAAGCCGTTATCGTTTTACTGTTCTTCATCGCCGTGAAGCTGGGTCTGAACGCAACTGAGCACTTTTTCCATCACGGCTATTCAATCAGTGCGACCATGAGCCTCTACGTGGTTTGGGTGTACTGGCAGCAGGTATCATTGCAAGTCTGCTTTTCCCGGCTAAAGATGAGCAGACAGAAGAAGGGCGCGATTAACCGCGTCGTTAATCACAGCATACAAGGTATGCACCAACACGATTTGAGGATAACAACATGGCAGTGACTCTCTCTAAAGGCGGCAACGTATCACTTTCTAAAGTTGACCCGACTTTGAAAAACGTGAAAATCGGTCTGGGCTGGGATACCCGCTCTACCGATGGTCAGGACTTCGACCTGGATGCATCAGCTTTCCTGCTGACTGACGCTGGCAAAGCTCGTGGTGATAACGACTTCATCTTCTACAACAACCTGAAATCCTCTGACGGTTCCGTTACCCATACCGGTGACAACCGAACCGGCGAAGGTGAAGGCGATGACGAATCACTGATTATTGAACTGAACCGCGTACCGCAGGAAGTGACCAAGATTGTATTCGTGGTCACCATCCATGATGCAACAAACGCCGTCAGTCTTTCGGTCAGGTCGCGAACGCCTTCATTCGCCTGGTGAACAACGACAGCAATGTTGAAGCCGCTCGCTATGATCTGTCTGAGGATGCCAGCACTGAAACCGCAATGCTGTTTGGTGAACTGTATCGCCATGCTGGTGAATGGAAATTCCGTGCCGTAGGCCAGGGTTATGCAGGTGGTCTGGGTTCAGTTTGTGCTCAGTACGGTATCAACGCGTCTTAATAGCGTTTCACATTACGCAGTGATCTTACGCCCGGTTTGACCGGGCATTAGCCTAAAGCAATGAGGAATTAAACATGGCAGTTAACCTGACGAAAGGCGGTAACGTAAACCTGTCCAAAGAAGCACCAACCATGACCAAAGCAATCGCAGGTCTTGGCTGGGACCTCTCGTGTGACTGATGGTCAGGCATTCGATCTGGATGCCTCTGTATTCCTGGTTGGCGCAGACGGAAAGTGCTGAGTGATCAGCATTTCGTTTTCTTCAACAATGCGAAAAGCCCTGACGGCTCTGTCGTTCACCAGGGTGACAACCGTACTGGTGAAGGCGAGGGTGATGATGAACAGGTTAAAATCTCCCTGGCTACTGTACCGGCTGACGTTCAGAAAGCGGTCTTTGCCGTCACCATCTATGACGCTGAAGCCCGTAAGCAAAACTTCGGCATGGTATCTAACGCTTACATCCGCATCGTGAACGAAGACAACAATGCGGAAATCGCGCGTTACGACCTGTCTGAAGATGCCAGCACCGAAACAGCAATGGTATTCGGCGAACTGTATCGCCACAACGGTGAGTGGAAGTTCAAAGCCGTAGGCCAGGGGTTTGCGGGTGGCCTGTCCGCTCTGGCTTCACAGCATGGCGTCAGCGTCTAAATAAAAACTCTGTATCAGCCTCTTCCATTTTGAAGGGGCTTTTTTTTGCCTGTGTTGGCAGGTGTAACGTGATTAATGGGGATTAATATGGATCTTTTACCCGGTCAGAATACTGTTATTAGTGCCAGCCAGATAGAGGTTCGCCTCTCCTATACTCAGAAGACAACATTTCGCAGCGACTTAGATGCATCGGCTTTTCTCCTGAGAGAAAATGATAAAACGCATGCAGATGAAGATATGCTCTTCTTCAACAATAACAGCAACGCGAATAAAAGCGTTACTATGCGCTCTGAGCAGGGTGATACCTTCTTTGCTGTCAATCTGTCCACTCTTCCCTCATCTGTTTCCAAAATTGCCCTGACCGTTGTGATTGACGGTCCGGATACACTGGATGGACTTGATCAGCTCAAAATGACCGTCGACGGCCATACATTTAACGTGCCGCTGCAGGGAAGAAGTGAGAAAGCGCTGATCGTAGCTCATATCTATCGCCACAATGGGCAATTCAAAATTCGCGCTGTAGGTCAGGGATTTGATGGTGGTCTGCATCCGCTGGCTCTTCACTTTGGGGTGGATGTCGCAAGCCCTGAGCCAGCTCCATCTGCAGCTCCTGTTCCAGCCTCAAATACGACTGTCAGCCTGGAGAAAAAGCTGGCGAAGGCACCGGCACTGGTCAGCCTGGCGAAACCCATACGCGTCAGTCTGGAAAAGCATCGTCTCTCAGACGTAAAAGCCCAGGTTGCCTTTGTACTGGATGCATCCGGGTCAATGACCGCGCAGTTCAAGAAAGGCAATGTGCAGAAAGTTTTAGAAAGGATTGCAGCTCTGGCTGTCCAGTTCGATGATGATGGTTCAATGCCGGTCTGGGGCTTTGCCGAAAAACACAAACGGTATGAAGATGTGACCCTCGACAATTTGGATGGTTACATTGAACGGGTTCAGAAAAACGGCAAGAAAGGTATGTGGGAAATATTGCCTGGGTTGGGCGGCACCAACAATGAGCCACCAGTGCTGGCTGATATCATTCGTGAGTTCAGGAATTCAACGTTACCGGTTTATGTCGTGTTCATCACTGATGGTGGCATAAACAAGACCCGTGAAATTAAAGAGAAGATCGTCGAATCTTCTGGTTGCCCGATATTCTTCAAATTCGTTGGTCTGGGGGGCAACAATTACGGGATTCTGGAAAAACTCGACAACCTTAGCGGACGTCCGGTCGATAACACCCACTTTTTCCCGATCGATAATTACGAGCGGCTGAGCGATGAATACCTCTATGACCAGTTGCTAGTTGAGTTCAGAGAGTGGTTAGATGCAGCACGCAGAGAGGGGATCTGCCGCTGAATAATGCGAAACCGGCCAGATGGCCGGTTTTGTTAAGCACTCAAAGGCGTGATGGACTGGAAGAGATATGTCGAGTTCATTCGTCTTTGCACTTCAAAGCGTTCAAAAGCCTCAACCGGATTGACGCACTCCAGATTGTTGAAATTCAATGCCTCAAAATCTCGTCTGTTGATTCTTGCAGAAACAATATACTCATCCTCCAGAAAGCCACTTTGCTTGCTTATACGCTGCGTGTAACCGCTAATAACGACTTTCTCAAAGGGAAGGGCACAGAATGCCATACCGGCTACCCTCATCAGAATACCGTGTACGTGTAGCGCGTATCTTTCCCGGACTGCCTTCTGCGAAATTTCTTTTTCCAGAATCTCCGTTCCCTTAGCATTTAATCGAACCGTCGAGGTCGGCATATCTTCAACCTCAGGACAGTCGATTTCGATCATGATGACAGAGCGTTCTGGTTCAACCTGGAAGGCCACCAATGTTTCACGGGGCCAGTCGGTTGCCTGAAGCACCTCAGTTAACAAAGATTCAAAATACCCACTGTCAGCTGCAAAACGACGGTCGATATCTTCAGCCGTATGTTGAATCTTTTTATCGTGTTCAGCTGCGTCATACTGCCAGTGAGAATATTGTTCTGCCCAGAGCTGCCGCGCTGTCTGGTAACGTTTCAGGGTAAGCGCATTTTCTTGCTGGCACATTTCGACTTCAAGTTGCCACCTTTCCAGATTCAGACGCTGCCGCTCCTGACGGGCATCTGCAGACTCGAACACTCTGCCAATGAAACCACGACCATGATCATCGTCCGGCCGAGGTGGTTCAGACAACGGGAGTGGTTTATCGGGGCGAACAGGAGCTGGTACTGCATATGGCTTGAGTGCCAGTTCACGATAATAATTAAGTAACTCAGAGTATGTATGCCCGGTTCTGGGGTCAGGCGTCAGCAAATGGATATTAATGATGGCATCAACGGCGCTGTTTAGCGCCTCAACTTCCCTCTCAAGCTCATCACGCAGCTGGGCATTAGCTTCGGCTTGCTGTGCTCTCTGTCTGCTTGAAGAACTTGCCCGGTCCAGCCGTGTCCGGTAGCTAAGGCCGGTACCTGGCAGACCAAAGTTTGCGTATGTTCCTCTCTTACCGAACGACACAGATGCACCTCGCGGCCCCACGCTCATGCTCGCACCGGAACCACTGAGGTTTAGCCTGACTCCCGGCATGATGCTTATTGATTTTCGAAATCTTAGTCCCATTTCCCTGACCATAAGGTTATAAGTACTGGAAGAGTATATTTTTATGTCATAAGTGTCTTCGGTAGCCGAATAAATAATTTCTTGAGGCCGGGCCTGCATTCTTCTTGGGGTTTGTCCGGTAGAGAAGTGGTCGTGCTGCTAACAGGGTTCGAGGGCCAACCGTACGGAAACGTACGATAAGAAAAAAATAAGCGTATAAAAAATCGATTGGTAGACATCAGGGCCTGTTAAATGCTATTTACCGGGTATTCTCATGCTTGTTATGTTTATATTTATCAGTTAGTTACTTCACTAACGTACGTTTTCGTTCCGTTGGACCTCAACCCCCTTATCAATTTGAGAGCACCCTGAAACCGCCGGAAGACAATTTGAGGGTGCAAAAGATTTTTTTGGTGCACCTACTGACCAGAAATTATAACAGCTGAGTTTCTATCCGGTTTACACCCTTTCCTTTGTTTTTACGTGAGATTTTAATCTGTCCCACCTCTATCGTATTTGAGACGTGTGTACCGCAACAAGGCATTGTTATACCTGCGCAACACCAGATTCGCATGTCATCCTGAAATTGAAATTCTATCGGATGCGCCTGATTGATGAAATCGTTAACTTCCAGCTCAAGAACGGCAAGAGATTTTGGATCAAGATTGTTCGCCAGTATGTAGTCAGTGCGATCTTTGAGGCCATTCACGAAAGACCCCTCAACGGAAAGAAAATCTGGAGTTTTACTCAGGAAATATTCAATCAGGTGACTAGCCGTATGAAGGCGCATGGTATTCAGCCTGCGAACGCTATCAATCTTTCCGCTTATTTTCTGCCCTATTTCCAGACCATCTACTGCCAGGTAATGCTTTATAGGCGCAGTGAAATCCAGTCGGCTTTCTCCTACATCATCAACATGTACCGCATTAACCTGACGGCCTTCAATGAATCCGATGTCATAATCCTGATTCCCTGAAAGTGGATAAAACAGTGTCTGGTCAAGCACGAGATGGTCATCACCAATGTAAGTAATGGTTGCCTCAAACTCGTGGTCATATGGCTTTTCATCAAACAGTCTTCTTGTGGTTAACATAATATTAAGCTCATAGAGAATAAAAAAACGGGATCAGGAATGGAACAATGATGGTAATAATTCCGCCCGACAGTAAGGCTACTGGAACGTAAGAGACGCCACAGTGCTTCTCAATGATAGGAAGGGTAACATCCATGGCAGTAGCACCGGCAACACCGATCGCAATATTCCCGTTTCCAATTCGCGATAACGTTGGTATGAGTAGGAGGGCAATGGCCTCACGAAAAAGATCACACAGAAATGCAACCGAGCCTAAAAGCGGATCCCCCATTTTTGTGAACAGAATACCGGAGAGCGTGTACCATCCAAAACCAGAGCTTACTGCCAGGCTGTGTGTAAATGAAAGTGGCAGGAACACTGACACGGCAGCTGCACCTATGTAGGATGCCAGTACAGTGAAACATGTCATCACAATATTGGTTCTGTTGAAAAATATTTCTCTGAGATTCAGGCCAGAGTAAGAAAGCTTGACGGCAATAACGAATATCAGCAGATACAACAGCCAGGAGATAAGTGGATCGTAGTTAACATCAGGGATGAGCCTGTAGAATCCGGCCACAAATCCGATAATAACCAGTCCCGCCAGAAGCAGCGGATCTTTGATATACCCCATGATATCGAAAGCTGCGGCCTGCCCTGAATCAAGCGGCTTCTGCTCTCCGCTCTCTGAACGCGTCCGCAGATGAAAAATCTTTAACACTACAGCTATCGAGAGTGAAGATGCAGTGGCAATGCACAGAGCATTAATCCCGACGAGACTGAGCTTGTCCATGATCCCCGGGATAAGTCCGACGGTTATTCCCATCAGTATGAGCAAGGCATACAGGCACGCATTAGAGATTTTTTCAAATGCTCCGATACTGAGTTGGGAATAAAAACGTGTGAAGTTGAAACCCAGAATAAAGGCGATAAGGATCGGAAAGAGATTAACAAACGCTAGGTACATAACTTAGTCCAGAACACAGGTTGAAATGATATCGTTGAAAGTTTCAGCGCGGCGGATCAACGTGATATCTCCGTTTTTACGCAGGAGATATTCCGGAGGCCGAACGCGTGAGTTGAAATTAGAACTCATAGAGAACCCGTAGGCACCCGTATCTTTAATACACATTAAATCTCCAACATTGGTCAGAGGGAGCGTCCTTTGCCGGGCAAATATGTCACCGGACTGGCAGAGGTAACCCGCTATATCATAGGTTTCCTGTGCTGTCTGGCTGGCTGACATGTTCTCAATATCATGCCAGGCATCGTATAAAAAGCAGCGGGGAAAATGATTGTGACCAGTATCAAGCCCGATAAAATTCCTTGAAGAAGTCCGTTTTACGGAGGTGACCTGGCTGATTAATATACCGGCACCCGCAACCATATATCTCCCAGGTTCAATGATAAACCGGATATCGCTGTTAATGTCGTATGTGGATCGTAACTCATTGAGGGATGAATGTATGGCACTGATGTCATAAGGCTTATGCTTGACGTAATCATAGCCAAATCCTCCACCAAAATTGATGAACTTTAGCGAAGAGAAACCCTTAGCCAGTTCTGCCATGATACCGGCATTTTCGATATAATTCGCCGCATCCATCTCACCCGAACCGGTGTGTGAATGCAGACCGTCTATAGTCACGGACGCTTCCCTGCACAGCGCTTCTGCCTCGCAAAGTTCTGAGGGCTGTATGCCAAATTTAGAAAGCTCTCCATTTGTAATAACTTTCGCTGAGTGACCAGCACCCACACCTGAATTAATCCTCAGGCTGACAGAGGTGCCGGGGTGATTATCAGTTATAATGCGCAGCGCATCCATCGAGCCAATGGTAATATTCACCCCAGCCTGCACCGCCATATAAATTTCATACGGCATCAGACAGTCAGCGTTGTAATAAATACTTTCCGGCGGGATGCCTGACATCAAAGCGATCCTGATTTCTTCAACAGAGCAAGCATCCGCTCCAAATCCCGAAGTACCCAGTAACTTAATAATATGGGGATTAGAGTTCGCTTTAACTGCATAAAGAAATGAATATTCCTTTTCTCTAAAGCATTCTTTCAGAGCCGTTATGACACAATCAATTTCTGGCTCACTGTAAATATAAAATGGCGTCTGTGTACTGGCACTGAAGTCACGGATAATGTTACATAATTCCATTTAATTAATCCTGCTGCAGTTTGGAAAGATAGCGCTCCCCTGAATCTGGAGAGATACACATGATTTTTTTATCGGGTTCTCTTTCAAGGATTTTCATTGCTGTAGAGACAACTGCACCGCTGGATAACCCGATATCCAGGGCGTACTTCCGCCTGATTAATCCGTATGCAGAAAATGATTCTGCGTCGTTCACGGAGTAAACCTCATCTGCTACTTCCTTGTTGAGGATGCCAGGAATAAAATTAGAGCCAATTCCTTCCACCTGCCATGAAGAAGGCATATAGGTACTTCCGCTGAAGTAAGAGTGATATAGAGAGCCGTGCGGATCGGCGACAACGAATTTTGTCCTGCTTCCCCGTTCACGAAAATAACGGTTTAATCCGACCAGTGTGCCACCGGAACCGACACCGCAGATAACGATGTCTGCGTTTCTGCCGCCCTGCAACCAGAGTTCAGGCGCAGTACTGTGATAGTGGGCCTCAATATTTGACTGATTATAAAACTGATCG
Organism: Pantoea sp. CCBC3-3-1; assembly: GCF_007981265.1. Classification (NCBI taxonomy): domain Bacteria; kingdom Pseudomonadati; phylum Pseudomonadota; class Gammaproteobacteria; order Enterobacterales; family Erwiniaceae; genus Pantoea; species Pantoea sp. CCBC3-3-1. The sequence goes on along the minus strand of NZ_CP034363.1, from coordinate 4,076,704 downwards.
CAAAAGAAACGGCCCTTCTGTGATGCATAGCGCCTGGCCGCTTTAACATAGTGATCTTCAGAATCTGCAGGGGTTTCAGAAGACATAATAATAACGTTTGCGCCATGAAACTTAAGAAGCGCCAGTTTTTCCTGACTGATTTTATCGTGCGTTATTATTGTGACCCTGTAGCCTTTGAGGCGTCCTATCCAGGCGATACCTATACCTGTATTTCCGGATGTTGCCTCGACCAGTTCATCGCCTGGAGTGATAAGTCGTCGGCTTTCAGCATCATGAATGATTTTATGCGCCACGCGGTCTTTTATTGAACCGCCGGGGTTAAATGATTCAAGTTTGATTCTCACATCAGCTTTAGGGTAGAGGTCTCTGAGAACACTTATTGTGGGAGTGTTACCGATCAATGCAAGAAGACCACTATCTCCCTGTTTTTCCGCTATCTTTGCATCCATTGTTGCTCACCTGATTTCGTTTGTCGGATATGGCATATGTAATTTCATTTTATGCATATAGACAATACGCACCTCTGGGGCCTAATGTGGTCGATAAGAGGTTAATCCTGTTAAATCCGTATTTCTGGTTGTAGATTTTATGTTTCTTTTTTTTCTGCAAGATTATAATTTGCTTTGTGGCTACTATTCGGGCTTATAAACTTTTTAATCATTTGCGGCATATGATTAATTTTTCTTATTTAACAAATTATTCTGTTGAGTTTGAATTATTTTTTCGATATCACCCTCACCAGCTGTAACGTTAAATTTACGTTTGATGATATGAAGCTTTTATTTTTTCAGATATCTCATTAGTCCATGCAACCATCGTAGTCACGCCTAACACGCATCGACTCTCCTGCGAGGCACGCTTAAAGCAAAAAAGTGACGCAGAAGAAAATCATGAAAATTCAGCGTATTGCTCAGGCCATCAGTTCCCCCGCCTCTTGTATGATGACCTTGATACATTATTGTGAATCGCCAGGCTACCACCTGTAGTGGCTTCCAGCGCTGGCTTAAACATGGAGTAAACCAATGAAATTCCCCTAAGCATCCTAAGGCGCCCCATCCCTACGGTTTTCATCACTAATTCAACTTACTTCATCTGAACCGGACGGGAATATATAAGCAAGGTTTGTGGTCTTGATGGTTTAGTAGGGATTTGAAAGCTTGCCGACTTTTTAATCCTGCAGTACGATGTTTTTGCTAACTGTTGTCTTTGCGACAACTGCCAATGTTCCGGTGATTTGAGAGGAACGCCTTCGGGTAATCACACGCCAATGTCATCATTACCTGAGAGATGGCGCTTTCGGGCGGTAACAAATCTGTTTAACCTTTGAAAACAGAGACCCCTGCGGTTAAGGTCCTTGTCTACTTCGCATTACATCCCATACACCTGTTTTACTCATCTGGCATTCTGTGCCTGACCTAGGTTGACATCATCAATATTTGCTCTGAAAATAGACAGGCTTACTTGTTGCTACATGCAACCAGCTAATGCTCCGGCAGTCTGAGAGGAGCGCCTTCGGGTGACTGCCAGCCAACGTTTTACCGGTCTGAGAGAAACACCTTCGGGTGACCGGAAAATCCTCGCAGCCTGAGAGAGGATACCTTCGGGTGGTAAATCCGTTTAACCTCTGGAAACGGATATCACTGAACAGTGACTGAGGTCATTTCAACTTATTCGACAGTCAGAATGTTTTTTTTTCTGACTCCCCGACGGGAAACACTTCCCGGTCGGGTAGGTGTTTCCCTTTTTTATGGAGAAACACCATGTCTGTCATCTCTTCTGCGGTTTTCCCTGAACACCTTCTTACTCAACTTCAGCAGTCTGCTGACGCAGCTGTCCGGAGATTAAAATCTTTCATTTATCTGCATCGCAACAGCAGCTGGTATGTCAACGGTTCGGGCAATTATGCCGTCCGTGCGCATATCACTTCTGTTAAAGACCAGGGCGTTAACGTCTTTCTTACCGTTCGTACAGGTTGCCACCGCGCTGACTATGTATTTCACCGCCTGCCGGTTTCCTTTCCTGAGAGAATAACAGGTCGTCGAAACGCATACCTCTATGCCTGCCGTCAGGCACAGCATCTGGCATACCTGCGCTATCGTTTTCTTTCCGGAGGGTATTCTCATATCAGCAGTCTGATTCATAAGCACTGAACTGAACGGCTGATAATTTCAGTCAGCAAATGTTGTGGACCCTGACGGGGATATCTCTCCGTCGGAGGGAGTATCCCGTTATTTACCTGAGGATATACCCATGTACGCAGACGTTTATACGCTTAAAACACCACTGGATACACTCAGCTGGCTTTGCCTGCTTGAGAGTGAACTCCTGAGCATCAGGGCATTTCAGCGTCTCGATCTTCATACGGACCGGGATGAACCCAGTGAACTGACGTATCTGGAAGATGCCATCATTAACGCCGGCACAGCTTATGGCTGGTTTGTCTGTTTTCTCAGGGACGGTGATATCCCGCCGCTGCCTGCCACTGCCAGAGAACTTCTCTGCGCGCTGGACAGTCTCGGTAAAGAAATTAACCGGCCTTTCTGGGAGCAGGCTGTGACCCGTGGGCAGGATGAAGCTTGTGGTGACAAAGCTATCGCGGCCCTCGAAATGATTTAATCAGACAGACAGAACGCACCCTGACGGGAATTTACTCCCGTCCGGGGGATAAATCCCCCCTTTTTTATTCGCGGAGGATTTATCGATGAAAAACCTGTTTTCTTCGCCGGCTTCCATGTCGGTTGTCTACACCATCGAACATGTCAGCACGGTTCCGTTGCGACACTGGCATGCTTTCGTTCTGGCCGTCACAGAAACTTTCTGGCAACTGCCGGTGCGTCTGCGTCCGGGGAATACGTATCTGCCGTCGCTTAATCGCGCAGCTGACCTGTTTCCGGTTGCTGATGTCATGGCGTTTTGTGGCGACACAGGCGGCAGTGTCTGGCCAGTCAACATGACCATTGAGCGTGAGCGCAACCGCAATACGCTGAGTATCCAGGAGCTGGATTTTCAGCATCAGCCCTGCGATTTCTTTGCACGCATTGTGATGGTCCTGCTGCATAACCTGTGTCCGGACAGCTTCCGGATACATTCTTCAGACGAGGGTCGCAGCTGGGCGTTACCGTTACGCTGGATTGAACAACATCTCGGCCTGCCTGAGCAGCCGACGCTGACCGCGCCTCAGCCGGTACTGAAAACACCGGTAGGCGAGGGCGCGTTTGATTCCCTGCTGCTGCAGCTGCTCTCCGGTGGTGAGCGGGTGCTGAGCAATGAGGACTGGAATGCCTTTGTGCTGGCGGAATTCCATCTGTACGAACTGAAGCGGGTCGCGGAAAAATCTGACTCGTTTTAAACAGTAATGACTTTAACCCCGTCGGGAGAGATGACTCCGGACGGAGCGGCTCTCCCGTTTTTACAGGAGAGCCTCATGCTTTTTTTCGACAATAAAGACCTGACGAACGTCCTGCTGACCGCCCGCATGCAGGGAGGCCAGCTTCATCTGGCAAAGGATGAGGGTGTTTATCTTATGCCGGCCACCGGTGCCTGGCAGGGCAACGATCCGGTGCCGCGTATTGCGTATGCCGCAGGGTGTCACCCTCAGAAAAATGAGGACTGGTACGACATGGCACGCCTGCTTGCCGGCGGCGATGATTTCATTGAATCACTGTCGATAAGCGACGCGGTAGCCACCTCTGTACTGTCCGGCAGGACGGACCTGAGGATCCTGATTACCGACACACAGATACAGGTGCTCACCGCAGCGACTGACCGGGTGAAAGTCGCGCAGTACCGCCAGAAAGCCGATCAGCTTTTGGCGAGTGCAGTCTGTCACTTCAGTGCCTGTGTCGGGCCTGATGAACTCTGCCGCTGGCGTGAAAACGCCGTGCGTCTGCTGACGCAGGCGGCCTTCATCAGTTGTAAGCGGGCGAAGCCTGAAGATCATCAAACCTTTCTGAACGCCTGTGGCAGGCTGCAGGCCAGGTTATCGCAGGTGACCCCGCAGGGGGCGCTGCGAATAACCGGACGTTAACTCACCCCGGCAGGGACTTTTGCTGCCGGAAAGGTTCCTGCCTCTTTCTGAACCGAAGGAGGCCCGTATGGGACTGGATATTTTTCTCTACAGCCAGCACAGGCAGATCGTCGCAGTACCGGCACCGTATCATCCGGTGTGTGAACTGAGCCGCGATTTTTCACTGATTACCTGGGTGGATAAGCATGTCGGTGAGGTGGAAAACGCGACCTGTCTGGAACTGTCACGCGAGCATATTCAGCAACTGAAAGAGAGGTTGGACTGTGCGATTGCGACATTTACAGAGGGTAATGAGGATAATCCGCTTCTTCAGCGCCGGCTGCAGTACGTTTTCACCCTGCGTGACAGGCTGGAAAGCCTGCTCAGTGATTTTGACTTTGAACATGAATACCTGTGGTTTTATGCCGCATGGTAACTGACTTCTGAATTTCCCGTCGACGGGCGTATCTCTGCGCCCGCCGACGCAGGGGTATGCCTCTGATTAAAGGTATATCTCATGAAAAAAACGACTTCACACAAGGCGGCCCGCCGTCCGGCAAAACAGACTGACCTTTATCGTCAGATCACCGACCGCATTGTTGTCGCGCTGGAAAACGGAGTCGCGCCCTGGCGTAAGCCGTGGCGCGTGGCTGCCGGCAGCGGTCTGGCCGGTCTGCCCCTGAATGCCACAACCGGACGTCACTACAGCGGCGTGAATGTCCTGCTTCTCTGGATGTCAGCGGACGAGCAGGGTTTTCGCAATAACCGCTGGATGACTTACCGGCAGGCGCAGCAGGCTGGCGGGCAGGTGCGTAAGGGTGAGAAAGCCACCCTGGCGGTGGTTTATAAGGACTGGACGAAGCAGGCGGAGGATCGCGAAGGCAACCGCCTTTATGACAGTGACGGTAAACCGCTGATGGAAACCGTGCCGATGCTTAAACCCCTGCAGCTGTTCAACGCTGAGCAGTGTGAGGGGTTGCCGGCAGAGGTTGCGGCTTCACCTGAGCAACCGCCGACGGTGGATGAGGACGGCATACTCAGCCCGGACGTGATGAACAGGGTGATCCGGATGTTTAACGCCACAGGGGTTAAACACCGGATGCTGCCTCAGAACCGGGCTTATTACCGCCCGCTGACGGATGAAATTGTGATGCCGGTGGCTGAGCAGTTTTTTACGGAGGCGGACTGCTGGTCCACGCTGCTACATGAACTGGTACACAGTACCGGTCATGCGAAGCGACTTAACCGGGAGGGGATAACCTCCTCATCCCGCAAGTTCGGGGACCCGGTGTATGCCTTTGAGGAGCTCATCGCCGAAATGGGCAGCGCGTTTTTGTGTGCCCAACTCGGGGTATTCGGTGAGGTTCAGCACGACAGCTATGTGGACCACTGGCTGAAGGTGCTGAAATCTGACAAAAAGGCCCTGTTCCGCGCCTGCCGGCATGCGCGGGAAGCGTCGGAATATTTGCTGGCACAGCCTGAAAGTCAGGCTGTGGCGGCGTAATTAACTTATCCGGTGGCGGTTATTCCGTAACTGTCGCCGTCCCGTGAGGACACCGCTCCTCACGGGCTGTGTCCTCTTTTTTTTATGAAAGAGGAGTATTCACTATGTCCGAATGGTGTCATAACCGCCTGGAAATCACCGGTAAATCCGTCTGCATCGATGTCATGCTGCAGTGGATAAACGGAACTGACGTACCGCGTCACCGCCACGCCGTGCAGCAGAGCATACAGCTGTTTCTGGCCGGCGCGGCGGGGATACTCAAGCCGGTGCGGACCACGTCGTATCCGCCCTGTCAGGGGCTGGTCCGTGCAGGCACAGGGCTTTCCACTGCGGCCAACCAGGCGTTTGAAAGCTGGCTGGCATTGTTGCTGAAGGATGCCGTCCTCGATGCGGAAACCATCCGGGCCATTGACCGGCTGTATCACCAGTCAGGTCTGGGCGCGCTGAAATGGGAGAATATTCCCGGCCCGGCACGTGAGGTTATGGCGGAGCTGATTGCCAGACAGTATACCGACTGGTCTGGTCAGTGCCGGCGATGAGTCTGATGCCGCAACTGCCTGGGAGCGGCTCAGCCAGTATCCTGAACGCTCCCAGCCCTGCGATATGCTGGCCGTCATACCCACCCGGCTGGCAGCAGAGCTGAACGGTTCCGGGGGGCTGATGTCAGGCGTATCGACCACAACCAGCCTCTACTGCCGGCAGTACGGCATGGAGTGGCCGGCCGGGCACAATGTCAACTGGCAGCGCCATAAGCCAAACAGTCTTACGCTGCAGATGGATACGCCCTGGCTCCCGCCGTCAGGTGAGGTTGTCGGGGAAATTGCTGCGGTACTTGACTGCGAGGTGCGTCACAGCTACAGCGAGCCCGTGAGCGGGCTCAGCGGTTACGACTGCTATGACGGCGGTGAACATGTCGATGGATACAAAGGTGCGGCCGGCGCGTCTCAGCCCGGTCAGGTGCTTTATCTCGTCAGCGATGAGCCGGCGTTACCGGCTCAGGAAGCAGGATCTTATCGTGAGGTCCGGGGGTAAAAGCCTGCTCCTCCGTTAACCCAGCCACGGCAATGCCGTGGCTTTTTACCCTCAGGGGACACGTCCCCTGGTCAGGGTGCGTGCTCCCTTTTTTTATGGAGAAGACGCATGCCTGGCATGATTAACCACGAAAAAGCCTTTGTTAAGTTGTTCAGTCAGACGGCCCGGTATCATCACCGGTTTAAAGTGTTCGAAGACTTCATCAGCTGCAGCGTCATCGCGCTGGAAAACCGGCTTTGCTTCAGTGAGGCGCGGGAGCAGAAGTATTTGCGTATAGTTCGTGGATACGAGAAGGAGGACGTCACGCGCATGGCGCAGCTGCTGGCCCACGTTGTTAACGGGCTGGGTGAAGCGTCCGGGGACTTCCTGGGGCGCGTCTTCATGCAGCTGGAGCTGGGTGACAAATACCGGGGGCAGTTTTTCACGCCCTGGGATGTGGCCAGAATGATGGCGGCCATGCAGCTGGGCGACACTGAAACGCTGTTCCGGGACAAACCCTTTATCACGCTGAGTGAACCTGCCTGTGGTGCAGGTTGCATGGTGCTGGCATTTGCCGATGTTCTGCGAAAAGCGGGCTGGCCACCGCACCGGTATCTGTGGGTATCCGCGACAGATATCGATCCGCTTGCGGCCGGTATGGCTTACATACAGTTATCCCTGAGTGGGATCGCCGGAGAAGTAGTGGTAGGTAACACCCTAGCGGACGAGCGAAGAAGGGTACTTCATACGCCGGGGCATTACCTGGGAAACTGGATAATGCGGCTTGAAACTTTCACTGGCAATGCTGCCTGATTTATAATCTAACTAAACCGGCCATTATGGCCGGTTTTATGTTACAAGCAATTTTAAACAGGCTATATTATATCTTGAGTAATTACCAAATTTATCATAGGCATGGGAGTCAAGGACATAACAATAATCCTGAGATAAAGCCACCATGCATATACTACGGCATCACTGTTGGCAGCATTGTCATCAAGTAAGCCATATGCCACATAATTTCGGAGGTTCGCTCCTATAGGATCCGTAAAGATAGCACGTAAGTTAAAATGAAGATCTTCGCCAAATATTTCAGCTGACTGAGGTTTATCTAATAACGAACTTAATCCAATCTCATTTTCCACACCGCCTTCATTAATACTTGTAATGATTCCTGCTCTCTTGAGTACATTTCTGACCAAGAATTCTACCTGTGGAGAGATGAGATGGATTGCCTCAGCGAAACGGAATTCAAATCCTAAATATAGACCCCTTGATGTTAATTCAATTCTTTCCTGAGGAATTAACTTGGAATGACAACACAGTTCGCTAAAAAATTTATGCGGGAGGTTATATTCTTTATTAAGCTGATTAATTGCGGGTATAATCTGGCCTGCGACGATAAGTTTCAATGAAATGTCGAATGATCTCATTATTTCTTCATTAATACCCTCATCGCCTTCTACTTTTGGCTTTGTACGGCCAATTACTCTCCCATCTCCTGAAATGTGTATTGACCCAAAAAGATCGGATATCCTAAATTTCCTTTCTTCGTCTTGATCTAAAATTTCATTTAATTCAATCATTTTAAAGTTAACAAAATAAAGTAGAGCTTGTTGTAGATCTGATTTTCCTTTAACGTGCTCTATCGAATTATCAACAAGATTCTCAATATCAACTGCTGGGGTTTGATAAGTATGCATATCTTCCAAAGACAACATGCCATGTTTTCTGATTAGCTTAAGGGCGCTTTCTATTTTAGAGTTAACTCCCATTTCCTCTCTAAATTTTTTCGGTATAAGACGATATCTTTCCAAAGCATTTTCATAAAAATGCCTAGCTAAAGGGTTGCCTTGATACTCTTTAGAAGCCTGTTGTTCTGCATGTAGATAGAAACACTCAGCGCTTTCGAAAATGGCGTTTCTATGTTCATAGTCCTTTTTGAGAACTTTAAAAAATCAAGCTGAAATGAAAAATAATCTTTCAGCAAAATCAAAATCTCCATTCTCCTTAGAATAATTTCCATGATTAACGATTATATGAGCTATCTCTTCTAAACTTTTTGATTTTCGGTAAAACAAACCGAAGTCTTTTATGAGAGAAAAAAGGCTGAACGATACCCCTAAATTCCCCGGAGTGTGTGACCTTATATAATCTTCAACTCTTTTTTCAATAGTGTTAATAGCTGACTTCTTGCCAAATTGCCTAGAAAGCACTATCGATCTCTCGTATAACGGTTCAACTAAGCTAAACCAAGTTTCATCTATAATAGGGTGCGAGAGATATCCCTCTAAAATAGTCTCCACTAAATCATATCGTCGCGGTGATTCTAACATGAGAACTGTTTCACACAGTTTAGATTTAAATACACTGGTATTTAACAATGATAATACGTAGTTAATGATATTTATATCATCTTTAACCAAATCAAAAGGAGAGTACGATCGTCTGTCATGTAGCGTTATTGCATGTGTTAAGGGCGCATTTCTACTTCTAGGTATCAAGGCTATCATGGATATGTTAGCCAATATATGAGCAATATTTTCAAGTTCGATCTTTTTATTCTTATTATAACTGTCTTTAAGCTGAGAGAAAAAAGTATGTCCCGAAAATCCATAGGCGTCACCTTTATCTCCTTTTTCGTACTTTGCTATATAAGAAGAAATTTGACTAACTATTTCATTTTTATCATCTTCACTGAGCATGCCAACCTCGTTTAAATTGATTATTGCTGTATGAGAGAAAATTATGTAGGTATCATTACATCATCATGTATGGTCAGTTAACTACGAAACGTGTTTCACTCCACGATTCAGAAATATAGTTGTTCTGCAAATTATATTTTTTTGATTTTGAATTTAAAATCGATATCTGTGCATACCTTGGTCACAGTAAACCGAGATTTTAACATCTCTGGAGACTGCTATGGCCTGGAATACGACTCAAGCGCAGAATGCTGTTGTACAATGGCAAGGTACACAGCTTGTAGTAAACGCCTTTGCGGGAACAGGTAAAACCTCCACCTTAGTGAGCTATGCCGAAGCCAACCCGGGAAGTAAAATGCTTTACCTCGCCTATAATCGCGCTGTGAGGGATGAAGCTGAACGCAAATTTCCATATAACGTTGAGTGTAAAACATCGCATCAGCTGGCGTGGCCCCGCTTTGGCAAACACTTCCGTGAAAGGCTGACAGCAAGTCTGCGCATTACGGATGTGGCCCGCAAGCTCAATACCCGGCACTGGCCGCTGGCGCGGCTGGCGCTCAGCGGGCTGAACATGTTCCTCTGCAGTGCTGACCCCGAGCCGGGGCTGATACATCTGCCGTCTGAGGATGATCGCCACGGTCTCGATGCAGGTAAAATTCTGGGGGCAATCCAAATCCTCTGGTATGAAATGAGCCGTATTGATTCAACCTTTCCCGTCACGCACGACACCTACCTTAAACTGTTCCAGCTCTCTCATCCTGACCTGTCAAAACGCTGGGACACCATCCTCTTCGATGAGGCGCAGGACGCCAATCCGGTGACCAGTGCGTTTGTACTGAATCAGCCCTGCCGGGTCATCTTGGTCGGCGATCGTTACCAGCAGATTTACCGGTTTCGCGGGGCGGATAACGCGCTCAATGCCCCTCAGCTGGCGCAGGCAGACAAATTGTGGCTGACGGCGAGTTTTCGTTTTGGCCCTGAGGTCGCGCGTATGGCCAACATCCTGCTGGACCGTGCCGGAGAAGATAAACAGGTAAAAGGCAACGGGGGTGAAGACAGTGTGGTGACCCGAATTCCGGAGGGAACTGAGCACATTGCTGTACTGAGCCGGACGGTATCCGGTGTGATTGGGAGTGCTTTAACGGCAAGTCTCATGGAGAAAAAGGTCTTCTGGGTCGGCGGGATTGAAGGCTACAAGACCGAAGAGCTTGAGGATCTGTACTGGTTCTCCGCCGATATGCCTGAAAAGATGCAGTCCCCGCGCCTCAGCCGGGACTACCGGGATTTTGACGAGTACTGCTCGATAGCCAAAGCCACGCAGGACGTGGAGATGAACCAGGCTATTCGCCTGCTCGATGACTTTTTCCCGCTCCCTCAAAAGCTGGCCATTATGCGCCGTCAGGTCGTCACTCATGAAAAAGAGGCTCAGGTCACGGTTTCAACCGCACACCGCAGCAAAGGGCTCGAATGGCCGGTGGTGATGCTGAGTGAGGATTTTACTGACATTACCGACCCGCTTCTTTCGCAGGATGAGCGGCAGGATGAGACTAACCTGCTGTACGTGGCTGTCACCCGGGCCAGAAGAACGCTTGTGCTTAACGAGTTGATGCGCTGGCTGAGCGATGAAGGCGGGAAAAACCGCGAGACGACGCATGAAACCGTACCGTCCGGAAATGGAGAGAGCGCCGACAGGCACGAAGTAACGGGAAAAACTTCTGAGAATGAGTAACTGGTTTTTTATGGTGAAGCGCGGGGAGTGTCACAACACTGGGCAGCCCTATACCAGGAGAAAATCATGCGCGACAGAATCAGGACTCTGAGGTTTCTGTTTTCAAAAGGTGAACCGGAACCAGTACATCATGTATCCGTTGTCACACCTGCCGGCTACCACACTCCGCGTACGGTCGATACGCTGTGCTGTAGCCCATTGAGAAAAACCTGCCTGCGACAAATATGGGAAAACAGCTCACTTCCGGCGGATGTTTATCACCGGTTTTATATAACGCCACTGCATGGCTTACTGGCCAGGGTACAGAATGTGCCGGCAACACAGCAGGGAAGGTGGTCGCAGTCAGACGGCTTCGGGGACCTTACGCTGCAGTTCACAACCTGTGCGGTCAGACTGGCCAAAGGATACATGTTTCCACCCGGAGCTGCGCCAGAAGAGCAGGCAGAGCAAAACGTGATGTGGAATGCGGTCATTTTCTGGTCTGCACTGTTCTGGCATTTGCCGCTCCTGGCGTCTCTGGAGGGGGAGCTGCTTGATGGTAAAAGCTGGCTTCCGGGAATAACCGTTCCGGACTCGCCTTATCGATTCCGCTTCCGGGAAGCTGACAACTCCTCAGCTTTTGCAGCGCTGGCAGCCGGACAACTTATGCCAGCGGAAGCGACAGGCTGGCTGGCAGAAAATCCCAAAGCTCTGGGAAATCTTGCCGGGTCCTTATGGAACCAGCATCCGGCAATGCCGTTGATCCGAAGCCTGATGAAACAAGCAGCTGAGAAAACAGAGTCTCCTCTGATGGAGAGGAAACCTGCGGAAATTTTAAGTTCTAATACAGGTGAAATTCCAGAAAATACAGCCCTTTCAAATGAGGGGGGCGCTACGGTTTTACCTACAGATATTTTATCTGAACAAACAGCTCTGCGCGGGGCAACTGATCCATCTTCCCCTGAGATTTTTTCACTTGCCACAGGTATTGATAACCCCACTCAGCTTAGTGACTCACCAGTTAAAAGCCGCGAAGAAAACGAAGAAGAAAGTGCTTTAAGCGAAATCGTAAAAAGTACTGGCTCTGACTCTCTGCCCTCTGAAGATGATGCTGATGCTCTCCTGTCTCTTTTCGAAATGTCAGGAGATGCTATAGCTTCAGAAAATGAAGGTGAGGTACAGGCAGACGTGTGCGTTGTGATTGCAGAGGAACAGCAATCGTCAGAACCCCTTGAAAAGAAAGAAGACCCCGCAAATGAAAAGGAACCGTCTGCAAAAGGAAACTCGGACTATTCTCAGGTTGAAATTGTTAACAAATGTGATGAAAGATCAGATTCCGTACCCGTAGCAGTCTCCGGTACTGACGTAGCGGAAGGAGAACAGTTTTTTGACTGGCTCCGGGAGGGACTCAATCTGGGAGATATTAGTTTTAATGGTAAAGCAGACAAAACCCATGTTATTGCCGGCTATGTCTTTTTACCCGTCCCCGGTATCTTTTTCGACTACCTTAAGGCCACTGGTTCGACTATTCAACGGGAAAGCATTCAGGCTTCTTTTGAGCGACTTAACCTGCATAAGCGTCGTGATAACAGGAGATTTTATTTTGCTCAGCTTTACGATACACCCGACAAGGCCGGGAGGTTCAAACGGGTAAAAGGCTACCTGGTGAAAAGCAGGCGGGTATACAGAGAGACCATCCCTCAGGACAGTCAGTTCATTTTGTTTCCCTGACCACAACGTCGGTCTGACATCTGGTGCGTTACTGTTACTAAGAGAGGAATGGAAAAAATGAACGAAAATAGTGCTGACTGGCTCTGGCAGGAACTTATGGATGAGTACTTTTTCTGTAAATCGCTGCGCGAAGATACCGAGTGGAGTTATAAGAAGGTTGTTCGTGGTTTCAGGAAGCATATTGGGGAAGCCTGTCCGCCTTACGGCATAACCAGTCGCGATGTGCTTGAGTGGCGAAGGCGTGTGCTCAAGAAGCAGTGCCTTTCTGCACATACCTGGAACAATAAGGTCAGCCATATGCGTGCCCTGTATAATTTTGCCATCACTTCTCAACTGACGAACTTAAGTAAAAATCCCTTCAATGGTGTATCGGTCAAACAGGACAAGAAGCGTAAAAAAACGCTAACAAAAAACCAGATGATAAAAATCTGGCTAACTATGCAGCAATTTGCTTCTGAGCCCAGAACCGAGTCTAAATGCGCTCTGAGGCCAGTATGGTACTGGCTGACTGTCCTGGACACGTTGCGTTACACCGGTATGCGGCAAAATCAACTGCTCCATATACGTCTAAAAGATGTGTCTCTTGACGATGGGTGGATTGAATTAAGAGCGGAAGGCAGTAAAACGTACCGGGAATGGCGGGTTCCCGTTGTCAGTCATTTACGACCGAGACTGGAAGCGTTGCTTCAGCGTGCAAGGGACTGCGGTGCCGGCAATAATGATTCGCTCTTTCACTATGAGCGGTTTGTCTCTTCGCCTGCAGAAAGGGCGTCTCTTTCGGAAAAACCATCGCTGCAACCGTTACGCTCGTTTTTTCGCAGGCTGTCAAAAGAGTGCGGGTTTGATGTTTCTCCCCACCGGTTCAGGCACACCCTTGCCACGACACTGATGAGCTCGCCTGAACGAAATCTGCAGCTGGTTAAGGGGTTGCTAGGACACCGCAACGTGAGTACAACAATGGAATATGTTGATATCAGTATGGATATTGTGAGCCAGGCGCTGGAAAAGGAAATGGCGCTTTACACCGACAAGGCTGAAGAGATGTTTTACAATGGTTGACATTCAGTCACGTCATTGTAATTATTCACGGTGATCGAGAAAAGGGAGCCTGTTAGCAGCAGGCTCCCTGATCGAGAGGGTAACTTCTTGATGTATGCTGATGTGAGGATCAACATCAACAAGTACCACTCCCGTTAAACGCCCGTCAGTTTTCTCACCTCTGACCAGCGTGCTTCGAATAGTGGTGCCCGGAGGCGGAATCGAACCACCGACACGGGGATTTTCAATCCCCTGCTCTACCGACTGAGCTATCCGGGCAACGAGGCGCATTAAACCGTAGTCGCTTAAAATCGTCAACGGCTTTATGCAGGAAAGCGAACTGATTGCACTCTTTTTCAGCAGTTGTCGGCAAAATAAACAGTTTTCTTACCTCTCCTGATTGCTTTTCAACCAGGTAACACGGCCTGGCAGATACGGCGCTTATCAACAGCTTTCTGATTGAATAGCTTTGCATAACAAATGCATAGGCAACGGAAATATAACCTTTTGATACCACCAGTAATTGGTTAACTTATTGAAAATGAAAGATAAGATAAAAAGGGCGCTTGCAGTTTGATGCACTCTCTATATTGAACCTGAAAAAAAAAGATGCCATTATTGCGGCCGTTTATCATCATCCATCTTCTGAGGTCGCCGCCATGAAAAGGTCACAGCTGCAAAGCGTCTGTCACCAACATCACTCGATGTCGTGCCGCCGATCCGCTTGTCACATTCCGTCAAAAAATTCTCCCGCCATGCGGTGAGGGTTTTTATACGCTTTACTGTTGGCCATGCGTAAAAACAGACGCGATCTGATTTTACTGATGTCTATCGGTTGAAGCCGGACTCCATCTGCTGAAAACCCTGACACCTTCGCCGGGCGAGGGCCGTAGCCTTTTCCCATTGCTGTGCCTCTGGCACCCACTCATCCTTGTTTTGGATTAGTGCTATGACACCTTTGAAAATTGCAGCCAGCACCACTGTGGCCATCCATCTCCAGACCGGGCGCGAAGTCGTCACGCTGGAAAAAACCGATTTTACTGATGTGGCGGCGGTGGTCGTCTCCGTTGCAGACTCACGCAGCGGCATGCTGGCTCTGCTGCGCCACACCGGGTTTAATCTGCCGGTCTTTATTGCCCTGGATGACGCTGACCAGGCGCAGGATTTACCCGAGGTGACGGGTTTATTGACCGGTGAAGCGGATGATGCCGCCAGGCTGGAAGCGGCTGCCTCACACTATCAGTCCGGCCTGTTACCGCCATTTTTCGAGACGCTAACTAAATATGTGGCGATGGATAACAGTACTTTTGCCTGTCCGGGCCATCAGGGCGGCGCGTTCTTCAAAAAGCATCCGGCCGGCCGTCAGTTTTATGATTTCTTCGGTGAGAACGTTTTTCGTGCCGATATGTGCAACGCCGACGTCAAATTAGGCGATCTGCTGATCCACGAAGGATCGGCCAAGGATGCGCAAAAATTTGCGGCCAAAGTATTTAACGCCGACAAAACCTATTTTGTGCTGAACGGCACGTCCAGCGCCAATAAAGTGGTGACGAATGCGCTGCTGACGCGTGGCGATCTGGTGCTGTTTGACCGTAATAACCATAAATCGAATCATCACGGCGCATTGATTCAGGCTGGCGCGACGCCTGTTTATCTGGAAACGGCACGTAACCCGTTTGGGTTTATTGGCGGTATTGACGCCCACTGTTTTGATGAAGCTTATCTGCGTCAGCAAATCGCCCAGGTCGCGCCTGAGCGGGTCACGGAAGCACGTCCTTTCCGTCTGGCCGTTATCCAGCTCGGGACCTACGACGGCACGGTTTATAACGCGCGTAAGGTGATCGACAGCATTGGTCATCTGTGTGACTACATCCTGTTTGATTCAGCCTGGGTGGGGTACGAGCAGTTTATTCCCGTGATGGAAGCCTGTTCGCCGCTGTTGCTGACGCTGAACGAGAACGACCCCGGTATTTTTGTAACGCAGTCGGTGCACAAGCAGCAGGCGGGCTTCTCGCAGACTTCGCAGATCCACAAAAAAGACAATCACATTCGTGGTCAGCAGCGTTTTTGCAGCCATAAGCGGCTCAATAATGCTTTTATGCTGCATGCTTCAACCAGCCCGTTTTATCCGCTGTTCGCGGCGCTGGACGTGAATGCCAAAATGCATCAGGGCGAAGCGGGCCGCCGGTTGTGGCACGAATGCGTTACGTTAGGCATTGATGCGCGTAAGGCGATCCTTGCCAAATGCGAGATGATCAAACCTTTTATTCCTGACGAGGTAGAAGGGCAACCCTGGCAGGATGCGCCAACCGCAACCATCGCCTCAGACGCGCGCTATTTCAGTTTTGCGCCTCGTGCTGCCTGGCACGGTTTTGCTGGCTACGAGCGGGATCAGTATCTGATCGATCCCTGCAAGCTGCTGCTGACGACGCCGGGAATTGATGCCGCCAGCGGCCAGTATGCGTCGTTTGGTATTCCGGCCACCATCCTGGCGAACTATCTGCGCGAAAATGGCGTAGTGCCGGAGAAATGCGATCTTAACTCGATTCTGTTCCTGCTCACCCCGGCAGAAAGCGTGGAGAAAATGGCGCATTTGGTGGCGAAACTGGCGCAGTTTGAACAACATATCAAGGAAGATGCGCTGTTACGCGATGTGCTGCCCACTATTTACCGCAAGAATGCAGCGCGTTACGAAGGTTATACGCTACGCCGCCTTTGCATGGAGATGCATCAGCTTTACGTCAGCCACGGCGTGAAGGACTTGCAGAAAGCGATGTTCCGCCAGGAAAGTTTACCAGCTGTGGCAATGAACCCTCAGGATGCAAACCGGGAGTTTATTCGCGGCAATGTCGAACTGGTGCCGATCGCTGAAGCACAAGGGCGGATCGCCGCAGAGGGCGCATTACCTTATCCACCGGGCGTGCTTTGCGTGGTCCCCGGCGAAGTTTGGGGCGGGGCGGTGCAACGCTATTTCCTTGCGCTGGAAGAGGGGCTGAATCTACTGCCCGGCTTCTCGCCCGAACTTCAAGGCGTCTATGCCGAAACGGACGAAAACGGCGTTAAGCGTTTGATGGGCTATATGATCAACGGCTGATTTTGCCAGCAGGGGGGGGCACCCCCTGCTACAGGGCAGCTAGCTCAGTGCCTCAGAATCTTCTCTGGCCTGGCGAATGATCGCTTTCGCTATCCATTTGCCGATATCCTGAAGCTGATCGTTATCGCATCCCCAGATATCTTTCATGACCAGGAAAATTTCTGAACCGTACACCAGCGACAGGGCATGCACGACGCGCTCAACGAGATGGGGCGGCAATTCGCTGTGTAAAGGTTCAACCACGTGCTGCAACAAGGCTTTACGATTTCCTCGCACCAGCTTTTCTTTGTCCGGGTTGTCATTAGACTGCGACTGCGCCCATTGCGTTAGGGAAAGATGCAGTGCCGCTCGCAGTGTCCCTTCGTGTTCAAGCATGCGCGGAAAAGCGAAGGTCAGCAGCTCTTCAACACGATCCCCCACCTCTTCTTGTGAAGGTCGCCAGCTTTTAATCGGGCTGAGGGTTTCCGTAACAATGGCGGAGACCAGCGCACTTTGGGTAGGGAAATAGCGATAGGCTGTTGCACGAGAAAGCTGGGCAACGGCGGCAACTTCGGTAATGGATGGGAACGCGCCGCTGTCGAACATTTTCATTGCTGTTTCAATCAGTAAGCGACGTGTTCTTGCACGTGTGGCGGTCAGAATTTTAACCCCAGCGGAATCCCTTTGCTCCACAATAACCTCATTTTTACGATTAAATCTGCTTGTTATTCAAGCCATTGATGACGGCAGGCGGGATAATCACGGGTATCGCCGCCAGAGCCTGCAGGACAGGTTCCATCAGTAAGCATAGCCAACATCCTTGTGAGACGTAAATTCCATTCAATTGATTTATCAATGATGAAGATGATACTGTTATCTCATCATGAAAGGGTGTAAAAACCCAATGACGTATTTACTTTTTTATTGTTGTTTTATCAAGTCTTTATTACGTCTGATAACAGGGTGTTGTTACGACTATGACTATTAATACTCGCTATATTTACGTTGTTGCTACAGCAGATACTAAAGGAAGGGAACTGTTTTATGTTAGCGATTGCCTGAGCAAGGCAGGGGCTAACGTACTCACGGTTGACCTGTCTACTCAATTAGTTAGCACCGCTTCGCAGGCTGATTTTCCTCCTGAACTGATTGCTGATTTTCATCCCAACGGACGCGATGCCGTGTTCTGCGGTGACCGTGGAAAAGCTATTGATGCTATGGCACTGGCATTTAAGACTTTCCTCACTAAAAGAGGAGATCTGGCAGGCGTCATTGGGATGGGCGGCTCCTGCGGCACGGCGTTAATCACGCCTGCCATGCAGGCGCTACCGGTTGGTATACCCAAAGTGATGGTGTCGACGATGGCATCCGGTGATATTTCTGGCTACGTGGGTGCCAGCGATATCAGCATGATTTATTCTGTCACTGATGTTGCCGGGCTTAACCGCATCTCACGTCAGGTGCTGGGCAACGCGGCGAATCAAATCGCTGGCGCGGTGCTTTTTCCCCTGGAAGAGAATGCGGCGGATAAGCCTGCGCTTGGGCTGACCATGTTTGGGGTGACAACACCCTGTATTCAGACCGTCAGTGCGATGCTGGAAGACGATTACGACTGTCTGGTGTTTCATGCCACGGGCAGCGGTGGTAAAGCCATGGAGAAGCTGGCAGACAGCGGTATGCTGTCAGGCCTGCTGGATCTGACCACGACAGAAGTGTGCGACATGCTGTTTGATGGCGTGCTGGCGTGTGATGAAACGCGTTTTGACGCGGTGGCAAACAAACGCATTCCCTGCGTGATGTCATGCGGTGCACTGGATATGGTTAATTTCGGCCATCAGTCTACGGTGCCGCAAAAATATGCCGGGCGCCTGTTCTATCATCACAATGCTCAGGTGACGTTGATGCGCACCACGGCGGAAGAGAATGTGGCGATGGCGAAGTGGATCGCTGAAAAGCTTAATCGCTGTGACGGCAATCTTGTTTTCCTGATCCCAGAAGGCGGCTTCTCACTACTGGATGCGCCGGGACAGCCCTTCTGGTCGCCAGAAGCCAGTCAGGCCTTTATCACCACGCTGGAAGCTCACGTCCAACAGACCGAAAGCCGTAAAATTCTGCGTCTGCCTTTTAACATCAACGATCCGCAGTTTGCGGTCGCGGCGGTCAAACAGTTTCAACAGCTGGTCGAGAAGGAGTTTTAACGATGGCTTTTACCCGTCAGGAGATACTGACTAAATTTAACGCAATGATTGCGCGCCGTGAACCTATCATCGGCGGCGGTGCGGGTACCGGACTCTCTGCAAAATGTGAAGAAGCTGGCGGCATCGACCTGATAGTGATTTATAATTCAGGCCGCTATCGCATGGCCGGACGCGGTTCACTTGCTGGCCTTCTCGCCTATGGCAATGCAAACGAAATTGTCGTGGATATGGCGAAAGAAGTCCTGCCGGTAGTGAAAAACACGCCGGTGCTGGCTGGCGTCAATGGCACCGATCCTTTCTGTCATTTCGATAAGTTTCTTGATGATTTAAAAGCGATGGGTTTCTCCGGCGTACAAAATTTCCCCACCGTGGGCCTGATTGACGGCAACTTCCGGGCAAACCTTGAAGAGACCGGCATGGGCTATGGGCTGGAAGTGGAAATGATACGCCTGGCTCATCAAAAAGGCCTGCTCACTACGCCCTATGTATTTAGCGAAGAAAATGCCGTGGCCATGACCGAAGCGGGCGCAGATATTATCGTGCCGCATATGGGGCTGACTACCGGCGGCAATATTGGTGCAGAAACGGCACTTAAGTTATCAGATTGCGTGCCGCTTATTAACCAGTGGGCAGAGGCTGCAAAGCGTGTACGCAAGGATGTGATTGTGTTGTGTCATGGAGGGCCCATCTCAACTCCTGAAGATGCGCAGTACATACTTAGCCACTGCCCGCAGTGTGATGGATTTTACGGTGCCAGCTCCATGGAGCGGTTGCCAACGGAAGTCGCACTGACCGAAACAACCAGAAAATTTAAAAATATAAGTCTTTAATTTTTGCCAAGACTGGGGAATTTCCCCTTATCCACCGGCGACTCTCAGAGTCGCCGTTTTTTTTGCCGACAAACCGGGAACAGTAACGGGCAGCGAACTGCCCGTTGCGGTTAATAACGGTGATAGCTTTTCTGCGCGTTGCTCACTTTGTAGAGGTAGCGACGTGATTCAGCAGAAGGATGGTTAGTGGCCAGCGTCTGATAAACTTCAGCCGGCGACAGGTCATTAATGGCGTTAAAGGCCCGCCCCTTATCGCTGGAGAACACTTTCAGCACGCTGCCTGCACCGCCGTTGTAAGCGGTGATGACCGCATAGCGCCGCGAAATCGGATTAGTAATGCCGCCCAGGTAACTGCCCTGCAAGATAGAAAGATAGGCCGTTCCGGCATCGATATTATTTTCCGGATCCAGCAGATAGCTGCGGCTTGGCTTGCCCCATTTACCCTTCATGCGGAACACATCCACGCCTGCGGTATGCTGTACAACCTGCATCAGTCCCAGCGCGTCGGAATGACTGACGGCATAAGGGTTAAAGCTCGACTCGATCTGCATAATCGCCAGGATCAGTGACTGATCGACGCCATATTTTTCAGCCGCTTTACGTACCATCGGCAGATATTTATGCGCACGCTTATCCAAATGGTTAGGTACCATCGGGATGGTCACCGACCAGATAACATGCAGGCCTGAATTACGGCGCTGAAGTTTATTCTGGATCAGGTAATCGGCGAAGCTGGCGGCACGACCCTGCCAGCGGATCGCCTGACCGGTATTATCTAACACCTGGCCGTACAGCAGCGGCTCCTGACCAAGCTGGATATCGTTGGCATCGGAATAAAGATCGACATTGCCAGGATCTTCACCGATCAACAGCGTGGTGATAATTGCCTGACGCAGGCTGGCCATCGGATCGGTTCCGGCAATGGTCTCGATAGTGATGGAACCGGCATCAAAGTTGATATGGCTGCGGGTGTAATATTGATCGCTATATTTTACGTAATCTTTCGGGCCAGCGATCAGCACCTCGTTAATGCCCCAGATATTTTCGATGTTGTGGGCAAACTGCCCCATCAGGATATCGAATCCGTTGGTGTCCTTAACCCATTCTTCATGGAAAACCGGCTTTTTATTGCTGGAGCAGGAGATCAACAACGGCGCAATAACCAGTAAACCTATCAGCTTCTTATTCATTATGTCGTGCTTCGCCCAAACTGAGAGGGCCTCTGTGGCGAGGCCTTTTGATTATTCTTCTGGCGGGGTAAAACCTTCGATATGGACGTCGTGTCCTTCGAACAGGAATTTCACCATCTCCTGCTCAAGCAGTTTGCGGTCTTCCGGGTTCATCATGCTGAGCTTCTTTTCGTTAATCAGCATGGTTTGCTTACTCATCCACTGCGACCAGGCCTCTTTCGAGATCTCGTTATAGATACGCTTGCCCACTTCGCCGGGATAAAGCTGGAAATCCTGTCCTTCAGCATCACGTTGCAGGAACGTGCAAAAAATAGTTCTGCTCATTATTCTTCCTCATCTGTCGCGCGGAGAGCCAGCGCGGTTTGTTGCGGCTGACGCAGCTGCTGTAGCAGGCGTTCCACCGGGGCGGCCAGCCCGACGGACGGCGGCTGCGCTAAGTTATACCAGAGACCAGCGGGTTCATCCATTGCGGCGCTGGCCTGAGGCAGTTTCAGCCACATTGGCACGATATCCAGGTGAAAATGGCTGAAGGTGTGGCGAAAAGCGATGCCCTGCGACAGTGAGGCCGCATCGATCCCGCGCTGCTGGAGCCACTGCTCCAGCTCGGGGCGGGTAGCAAATTGTGGGAAGCAGAACAGCCCGCCCCACAGGCCCACCGGAGGCCGCTGTTCCAGCCAGACCTTCTCGTCGCGCTGCATCATCAGCATCCAGCCGGTGCGCTCGGGCAGCGTCTGTTTTGGTTTCTTGCCGGGATAATTAGCCCAGCTGCCGTTGGCGTAAGCTATACAGCCGAGATTCAGCGGGCAAATTTCACATTTTGGTTTTGAGCGCGTGCAGACCATCGCCCCAAGATCCATCATCGCCTGGTTAAACTGGCTGACGCCTTCGGCTGGCGTCACCTCTTCGCTGATTTGCCACAGGCGTTTTTCTACCTCTTTTTTTCCCGGCCAGCCTGCAACGGCGTAGCAGCGGGCCAGCACGCGCTTCACGTTGCCGTCGAGGATGGGAAAATGTTTGCCAAGAGAAAGAGAAAGAATAGCGCCAGCCGTTGAGCGGCCCACGCCAGGCAAATCCGCTACTTCTTCAAACGTCTCCGGGAATGTGCCCGCATGCTTTTCTACCACCATGATGGCGGCTTTATGTAAATTTCGTGCGCGGGCATAGTAGCCAAGCCCGGTCCACAGATGCAGCACCTCATCAAGCGGTGCGGCTGCCAGATCGGCTACCGTGGGGAAGCGCGTCATAAACCGTTCAAAATAGGGGATAACGGTCGCTACCTGGGTTTGTTGTAGCATAACCTCAGAAAGCCAGACTTTATAAGGCGTTTTTTCCTGTTGCCACGGCAGGGTTTTACGGCCAAAGCGCTGATACCAGTCCAGTACCTGCCGTGAGAACTGCGGCGCTTGCATCATGTTTCAGAGATTTCCAGTAAGAATTAAAAAATCAGGCTGGGATTCCAGCACAGACCAACTATGCTGTAAACCGGAACTTTCCAGGGCTTGCTTAACCGCTGTAACTTTGCATAATGCCCGTTTTCCAGATATTGCAGACCAGCAGGCAAAACATGAAGAATGATGTTATTACACCGGAGTTTGACGAAGACGGCCGTCCAATGCGCCGTATTCGCAGCTTCGTACGTCGTCAGGGCCGCCTGACGAAAGGCCAGCAGCATGCGCTGGACCATTTCTGGCCGGTAAAAGGGGTGGAGTATCAGCCTGAGCCGGTGGATCTGGCGGAACTGTTTGGCCGTGAAGCGCCTGTGGTTCTGGAGATCGGCTTTGGGATGGGCGCCTCGCTGGTGGCGATGGCGGCAGCGAACCCCCAGCAGAACTTCCTTGGTATTGAAGTGCACTCGCCTGGCGTAGGTGCCTGCCTTAGCACTGCGCATGAGGCTGGCGTGGAGAATCTGCGCGTGATGTGTCACGATGCGGTGGACGTGCTGGATAAGATGATCCCGGATCACTCGCTGCGTATGGTGCAGCTGTTTTTCCCGGATCCCTGGCATAAAGCGCGTCATAACAAGCGTCGCATTGTTCAGGTAGCTTTTGCTGAGCTGGTAATGCGTAAACTGAAGCTGGGTGGTGTATTCCACATGGCTACCGACTGGGAAGCTTATGCCGTGCATATGCTGGAAGTCATGAGCTCGATTTCCGGCTTTAAAAACCAGTCGCCGACGCTTGATTACGTGCCGCGTCCGGACTCGCGCCCGTTAACGAAATTTGAGCAGCGTGGACAGCGTCTTGGTCACGGTGTATGGGATTTGATGTTTGAGAGGATTAAATAATGGCTACCCAACGCAGTCGTCGTTTGCGTAAAAAAATGCATATTGATGAGTTTCAGGAACTGGGCTTTTCCGTGGGCTTCTCTTTCCCGGAAGGCAGCAGCAGTGAAACGATCGATACAACCGTTGATGCGCTGATTGAAGAAGTGATCGACCCCAACGGCCTGGCTTTCGATGGCAGCGGTTATCTGCATTGGGAAGGTTTGGTCTGCCTGCAGCAGATTGGCAAGTGTACCGATGAGCATCGCGAGCTGGTGCGTAAATGGCTTGAGGATCACAAACTGACCAATGTTCAGGTGACCGAACTTTTTGACGTCTGGTGGGACTAATAGTTGAGTTTGTCAGTATTCTGAGGCCACGCTTGCGTGGCCTTTTTATTCAATGGAGGCAAGATGCGTAAAGCGATGGTCGTAGGGGCATTCTTACTGGTTGCGGCGGGTCAGGCGCAGGCTGATTACCAATGTAGCGTGAATCCTCAGGATGACGTTGTTATTTCTCCTCAGACGGTACAGGTGGTTGGTGCCAGCGGTAATCTTGTCATTACCCCAACCGGTGATGTGCAGCGCAACGGGCAGTCGATCAAACCAGACAATGCCACCCGGCAAACAGCGATCGATTATCAGGCTGCATTACGCCGCGATTTACCCTGGATCGATCAAGGCGCTCACCAGCGTCTTGAAAAAGGCCGTGTGGCGCTGGACAGGGTGATTGTTGAGAAACTGGGGCAGGGCAGCAAGGTTCGTAGTCGGCTGACTAAGCTGGACGAGCAGTTAAAACAGCAAATGAGCCGCATTATCGAACGCCGCAGCGACGGCCTGACCTTCCATCATCAGGCTATTCAACAGGTTCGTCAGGACGGTGAACGCCTGGTGCAAAGCGCGCTGGGCGGCATCGTGCAGGACAGCCTCAATGAAATGGGCACTCAGCCATCCAGCGGCGGCAACTCTTTGCAGGCGATGATGGGAAGCCTTGGTGGCCTACAGCAGGCGGTGCAGGCTGAATGGAGCAATCAGGAAGCGGATTTCCAGAATTTCGGCCACGAGGTGTGTAATCGTGTTACCAGCCTGGAGCAACAGCGTAAATCGTTGATAAACGGGATGAAATAAACGAGAGGCCGTGCTGCCAGCTTAATCGAAGGCTCGCAGCACGGTTGGCAGGAATGACAGATTACTCTTCTGCCAAAAACAGCTCCAGCAGCGAGTTCAGGAACAGTTTTCCTTTCTCGGTGATCTGCCAGTGTTCTGCGGTCTCTGTGAGATAACCTTTTGCCAGCGCTTCGTTGATTTGCGGACGAATAACCTCTTCGGCCAGGCCGGTGTAGCGGCCGAACTCCTCGCGCGGCGCGGCTTCCAGCAGGCGGAAACGGCTCATAAAGAACTCGAACGGCTTCTCTTTATCCGCAACGTCATACTGCTTGTCCAGATAGTTACCCGCCATAAACCCACGCGGATGCTTCGTCTTGCTGGTACGGACAATACGTCCATCCGGCTGTGTCAGTTTCCCGTGCGCGCCGCAGCCAATCCCCAGATAGTCGCCAAAGCGCCAGTAGTTGAGGTTGTGCTCACAGCGGTAGCCCGGTTTAGCATAGGCGGAGGTTTCATACTGCTCGTAACCCGCCGCGGTCAGTAACTGATGACCCTGTTCAAAAATATCCCAGAGCGCATCGTCATCCGGCAGAATCGGCGGACGGGAAGCAAACAGCGTATTCGGTTCGATGGTCAGCTGATACCAGGAAAGATGAGGCGGATTCAGCTCAATCGCCTGGCGCAGATCGCTCAGCGCTTCGTCCAGCGACTGATCCGGCAGACCGTGCATCAAATCGAGATTAAAACTACGCAGGCCTAAATCCGTAGCCAAATGCGCCGCGCGTTTGGCTTCATCAGGGCCGTGAATGCGTCCCAGACGCGTCAGCTTCTGCTGGCTGAAACTTTGCACGCCAATAGAGATGCGATTGATACCGGCTCGCTGATAGCCGCTGAAGCGGTCTGCTTCCACGGTGCCCGGATTCGCTTCCATGGTGATTTCAGCCGTTGGCGACAGCGGAAGACGTGCCCGCACACCATCCAGCAGCATCTGCATCGCTTCACTGCTCAACAAGCTTGGCGTGCCGCCGCCGATAAAAATGGTGCTCACTTCACGGCCGGACATCAGAGGCAGATCGATATCCAAATCGGCCAGCAGATGGCGCACATACTCTTCATGCGGCACTTCGCCCTTAAGCGCATGCGAGTTGAAATCGCAGTAAGGGCATTTCTGCACGCACCAGGGAATGTGGATATAAAGGCTGAGTGGCGGCAGATTATGCATTGCGCAACGCTTCCAGCATCAGGCTTAACGCTTTGCCACGGTGCGAAACCGCCCGTTTTTCATCTTTCGTCAGCTCGGCAGCGGTTTTACCCAGTGTTGGCACATAGAAAACCGGATCGTAGCCAAAGCCGCCTTCACCCGACATAGCGCGGGCGATTTCACCCTGCCAGCTGCCGTGGAACACCAGCGGCGTAGGATCTTCAGCATGGCGCAGATAGACCAGCACGCAGTGAAACTGTGCCGTACGTTTGCCGTCGGCGACATTTTCCAGCGCCTGAAGCAGCTTCGCGGTATTTTGCGAGTCGCTGGCATCAAGGCCGGCATAGCGCGCGGAGTAGATCCCCGGCGCGCCGCCCAGCGCATCCACAGCCAGGCCAGAATCATCGGCAATCGCGGGCAGACCCGTTATCGCTGCCGCATGACGCGCTTTCAGGATGGCATTCTCAATAAAAGTCAGGCCGGTTTCTTCGGCAGACTCCACGCCCAGCTCGGTTTGCGCCACGATGTTGAGGCCAAAGTCGGCCAGCAAATCAGCCAGTTCACGAACTTTTCCGGCATTGCCGGTGGCGAGCACTACTTTTTGCATATCAGGTCCAGAATTCAGTCAGGGTTTACAGCAAATACCAAAGGCCAGGGAACAGATCCATACCGAGATAGTTCAGCATATACAGGATCAGGATCACCACCATGGCGGAAAAATCGATGCCGCCCATGGCTGGCAAAATACGGCGAATCGGCGCCATTAGCGGCTCGGTCAGTTGGATCAGCATATAATCAACCGCGCCACGGCCCTGGCTTATCCAGCTCATTAGCGAGCGAATAATAATCACCCAGAACACCAGATAACCTGCCGATTTTACCAGCGACAGCAGGCCAACCAGCAGATTCATCGGGTCGAGCGAGATGGCGCCCACCTGAATCAGCAGCAGGATGGGGTACTTCAGCGTGGTCAGCACAAAGGCCAGCAGCAGCGAGGCCGTGTCAATTGGCCCGAGCGAAGGCAAAATACGCCGCAGTGGCTTCACTGTCGGCTGCGTGATTTTCACGATGAATTGTGAAAGTGGATTGTAAAAATCACAGCGCGCCCACTGCATCCAGATACGTAATAGCAGCACCATCACGTACAGGTCGATCAAAGTTTTGACCAGAAAAGTCAACGTCAGCATGAATTCCCTCAATTGTTGTTGTTAGTCGCGCCATAGTCACGCGCGCCAAAAATAGCGGTGCCGATGCGCACCATCGTACTGCCTGCCGCAATCGCGGCTTCCATGTCGTCGCTCATTCCCAGAGAAAGCGTATCGACGGATGGATAGCTTTTTTGTAGCCCGGAAAACGCCTCAGCCATCTGTTGGCAAACGGCAAGCTGCCGCTGGTAGTCGCTTTCCGGCGCTGGAATAGCCATCAGGCCACGCAGCCGTAAGCGCGGCAGTTGAGCAATCTCTTCTGCCAGCGCGGGCAGCGCTTCCAGCATGATGCCAGATTTGCTCTGTTCATCGCTGATGTTTATCTGAATCAGCACGTTTAGCGGTGGCAGCGCTGCGGGGCGCTGCTCATTAAGACGCGTGGCGAGCTTCAGACGATCGATGGTATGGCACCAGGCAAAATTCTCCGCCACCAGCCGACTTTTGTTGGATTGCAGCGGCCCGATAAAGTGCCACGTCAGCGACGAATTTTCCAGCAGCTGGATCTTATCTACGCCTTCCTGCACATAGTTTTCGCCAAAGCATGACTGACCAGCAGCGGCGGCTTCTTCGATCGCGCTCGCAGGTTTTGTTTTGCTTACTGCAAGCAGGGTAATCTCTGCTGGATCACGCCCGCATCGCTCGGCTGCCGCTGAGATTCGCTCGCGGACTTGCTGTAAGTTGTGCTGAATTGAGGTCATAGGTCAGGGAGTATTATGGATATTGAGAAGATCGTGGCGCTTAGTGTAAAGCATAACGCCGGGGATCTGCACCTTTGTAGTGGTCATTCTCCGTTCTGGCGCCGATCCGGGCATCTGGAAAAAATAGCCGATATGCCACTCATTGACGACACGCAGTTGCAGGCGGTTGCGCGACGCTGGCTGGACGCAGGGCAGCAGGCGCAGTTTGAGCAGGCAGGGCAAATCGATTTTGCCCTGTCGCTGCCTGGCGGAACGCGTCTGCGCGCCAATTTTTTCCGGCAGCGGCAGGGCGTTTCTCTGGCACTGCGAGTGATCGCCAGCGACTGTCCTGCACTGGCCAGCCTGCGTCTGCCGCCTGTTGTCAGCGAACTGTTGCGTCTTCAGGATGGCCTGGTGCTGGTAACAGGCGCGACCGGAAGCGGCAAATCCACCACGCTGGCGGCGTTGATTGGGGCAATTAATCAGCAGCAAAAACGCCATATTTTGACGCTGGAAGATCCGATTGAATTTATTCACCGTAGCCAGCAATCGCTTATCCAGCAGCGGGAAGTCGGTCTGCACTGTCGCTCTTTTAGCGCGGGGCTGAGGGCGGCACTGCGTGAAGACCCGGACGTCATCTTACTGGGCGAACTGCGTGACGGTGATACCATACAGCAGGCCCTGACCGCTGCGGAAACCGGGCATCTGGTGCTGGCAACGCTGCATACCCGGGGCGCGGCTCAGGTCATTGACAGGTTAGTAGACGTGTTTCCCGGCGCGGAAAAAAACCTCATCCGTAGCCAGCTGGCTGGCAGCCTGAAAGCGGCCATTGCGCAAAAGCTGGTGCCTGACAAGACGCAGGGTAGAATCGCTTTATTTGAAGTGTTAGTGAATACGCCAGCGGTAGCGAGCCTGATTCGGGAAGGTAAAACGCATCAGTTGCCCGGCGTGTTGCAAACCGGCATGCAGTCCGGCATGCAAACCTTCGAACAGAGCCTGAGTGAGCGTCAGCAGGCAGGTTTGCTGCCATAAAATCAGCTCCAGGCGCTTTCAAACCAGCTTTCGAGGATGACCACGGCTGAAAGCGAGTCGACGCTGCCTTTGTTCAGCGCCCGAAAGCCACCGCGTGAAAAGAGATCGGCGCGGGCTTCTACCGTACTCAGACGCTCATCATGCAGATCGACCTGAACGCCAAAACGGCCGTGCAGGCGATTAGCAAATTTGCGCGCTCTGGCCGTAAGCGGCTGCTCGGTGCCGTCCATATTTAGCGGCAATCCGACCACTACGCGATCGGGCTGCCACTCTTTCAGCAGCGCTTCGATTTTATCCCAGTCGGGAATGCCATCCTGAGCCTTTAGCGCGGCCAGCGGTCTGGCGGTGCCGGTCAGCTGCTGGCCAATTGCCACGCCGATGCTTTTGGTGCCAAAGTCGAAAGATAACAAAGTCATATGGCTCATCAGGCGTGTCCAACATCACTGGTGATATTATGGATATCCACACCAATGCTTTTCGCCGCTTCGCGCCAGCGCTCGGCAATGGGGGTTTTGAACAGAATATTGCTGTTAGCCGGGATGGTAAGCCAGGCATTTTCGAGCAGCTCGCTTTCCAGCTGGTCTTTCTCCCAGGCGCAATAGCCCAGCGCGACAAGTACGTTTTCTGGCTGCTCTGGCGTACCCAGCGTTTCCAGCACGTCGCGAGAAGTGGTCACTACGGTATTATCAGAAACACGGATACTGGAGGCAAAAGTATGCTGAGCAGAATGCAGAATAAAACCGCGATCTTCCGCCAGCGGGCCACCTGAAAAGACCGGCTTGTCGAGCTTGATTTCAGGCTCGCGAGGCGTCGGCATAATTTTAAGCTTTTTGAGAATACCGTCTACGGTCAGGTTCTCCATCGGCTTATTGACAATAATACCCATGGCCCCTTCGTCATTGTGCTCGCAAATATAAACAACCGAGCGTTTGAACAAAGGATCCTGCAGCGTGGGCATGGCAATCAAAAAATGATGCTGTAAATTCATATAAGGATTCTGTAGTCAGGTTAACCGCTCGCGGCAAGGCCCGCAGCAATTAACGGGGTTAACATGGGGGCGCATTGCCCCCAATTACCTCATCAGGCTAAACGCTTCTCTATCGCATCCATCAGCATACCAGTTATTGAAATGGGGAATGCGGCCTCGATCTCACGTATACAGGTTGGGCTGGTAACGTTAATCTCTGTCAACCTTTCACCAATGATGTCCAGACCGACAAAAATCAGTCCTTTAGCCTTCAGCTCAGGGCCAACGCGACGGGCAATCGCCAGGTCGCTTTCAGATAATGGACGAGCTTCGCCACGACCGCCAGCGGCCAGATTACCGCGTGTTTCGCCAGATTTAGGAATTCGGGCCAGGCAGTACGGCACGGGTTCGCCATCCACCATCAGCACGCGCTTGTCGCCATCTTTGATGGCCGGCAGGTAATTCTGCGCCATGCAGTAAAAGTTACCGTGATCGGTCAGCGTTTCAATAATGACCGACAGGTTAGGATCTTCCTTTTTAATGCGGAAGATTGACGCGCCGCCCATGCCGTCCAGCGGCTTCAGGATCACGTCGCCATGCTCCTGCCAGAATTGACGGATCTTTTCGGCGCTGCGGGTAACCAGCGTGTCAGGAGTCAGATCGGCAAACCAGGCGGTGAAAAGCTTTTCGTTACAGTCACGCAGGCTCTGCGGCTTGTTGACGATCAGCGTGCCTTTTTCTTCTGCACGTTCGAGGATGTAAGTGGCATAGATAAACTCGGTATCAAACGGCGGATCTTTGCGCATCAGCACAACGTTCAGGTCAGCCAGGGCGATATCCTGCTCGCTGCCAAATTCGAACCACTTATCGTAATTCTGCTCAACGCTCAGCTTGCGGGTAAAAGCGCGCGCTTCGCCGCCACGCAGATAGAGATCTTTCATCTCCATATAGTGGATTTCGTAACCACGGCGCTGTGCTTCCAGCAACATAGCGAAGCTGCTGTCTTTTTTAATATTGATGGAGGTAATCGGGTCCATCACAATGCCAAGCTTAATCATTCTTTTCTCCAGTTGAGCTGTCTTACTTGCCTTATGCGCGACATTCGTGTGCAAACGGGCTGCGACCATGACGTCCGGCCGGATGAACTACCCTAAATCGCCAAATCTTACCTGCAAAGCGGTGATGGCGGTCAGAGCCGTGGTTTCAGTGCGCAGCACGCGCGGCCCTAACAGAATATCGGTAAAGTCGTAACGTGCTGTCATCGCAATCTCATCTGCGGTCAGGCCGCCTTCCGGGCCGATCAATAACCGCACGCGACTGACTGGCTGAGGCAGCGTATTGATGCTCTGGCTGGCTCTGGGATGCAGGTTAAGTTTCAGACCTTCATCTTCTTCAGCACTCCAGGCTTCCAGCGACATCGCTTCACGCACTTCCGGGAGGCTGTTTCTGCCGCACTGTTCACAAGCCGCAATAACAATTTTTTGCCACTGCTGGATTTTTTTCGCCAGCCTTTGCTCATCAAGCTTTACGCCACAGCGTTCAGAAAACAAGGGGGTAATCGTATTAACTCCCAGCTCGACCGCTTTCTGAATGGTGAACTCCATCTTCTCGCCGCGCGACATAACCTGCCCTAAATGCAGATGAAGCGGGGATTCACGGCTTTCTTCACGACTTTGCGACAGTAAAACGCGTACGCTTTTTTTGTCTGCCTGTACGATTTCGGCGGCAAATGTCAGATTAGTGCCATCGAACAATTCCAGCGCCTGGCCGGGATTCATTCGCAAAACGCGGCCGACATGGTTAGCGGCTTCGTCGCAAAGCGCTATCTCGTTGCCGACAACAAGCGGCTCGGGATGATAGATGCGGGGTATTCGCATGGGGATCCTGATTAAAGTGGTTAGCCGCGCCAGGGCGCGCGGCCAAAAAGTGACATCTAGTTTAGGCCAGTGATTTTACCGCTGGCAAGCACGCTGTATATAGGGATTATGATTCCCCTGCACGCGGGCAATGCGGTTATCACGCTCGCATTCCCATGCCGTTACCGGATATTGCTTATCCCATACGGTCATCAGCTGCGTCTGCTGTTTTGACATCGCAATCTGATACCGATCGCGCATGTAAAACCAGGTACGGGCGATCGCGCCGCGTGCACGTGCAGGGGGCTCAGCCAGCTTGTTTTTAAAATCGATCTTCATTTCACACTGGCCATACTGATGCTCACTGCCGTTCCACTGGCTGTACATAAAGTTGCCACGGTCGCCGTTTACCTCGCCGATAGCGGGTTGCAGGTTATGCAAATCAGATTCAATGCGGCGGTATCCTGCATCTTTCGCGCACTGCTTTCTGCCGCCTTGCTGCCAACACTGACGCTGGTGGCCAAACGTCCAGGCCGGAACAACATGCTCCCACTCAATTCGGTTGGCACGGTTGGCATTTTTACGCACCTGATAACCACAGGAAGCCAGGTCCGGCACGCCTTTTTTACCCTGCCAGCGGATTTTACAGCCGCAGTAGAACGAGCCAGGCGCATCTGCATTGATCTGTGCCGCATAGGCTTTAGCCTGCGTGAAATTGTTCTGATGATAGTTGTCCAGGCTCAGAGCGTGGACAAAAAAAGTGGGAAGCAGCAGTGTGAGCGAAAAGGCGCTAATAATTTTACGAAGCATATTCCAATATTCTGTTAGTCAGTCAGGTCGGCGAGAGTAACAGAAGCGCCAGATAACAGGAAATTGCTGAGTGTCTAATCGCAATTATTGCGCATTTTTTTCGCGAACGTTGATCTCAGGCACGCTGAAATCACCCGGCTGCAAGCGCTCGCCGCAGTGCACGCAGCGGTATTCACTTTCGCCTCGCATCACCCGATTATGACGACGGACCGTTAGCTGATGCTGCTGACAGCGGCAGCGATAGGGAAACGCGCGGCTGCGCACCGATTCGATAGCAAACTGATGCGTGCGTCTGGCGGGTACGCCCAGCACGCTTTCCATCATCCATTTCCATTCTTTGCCGTGCGGTGCAACCCGGCCAAAGTGTCGCCAGACTAATAAATGCGCGAGTTCATGCGGTACCACCTCGTCAATAAAAGCCTGCTGATTTTCGAGTAGCAAAACGGGGTTCAGTCGGATTTCCCAGGTCTGTAGCCAGGCGGTGCCCGCGGTAGTGCCACGCTGCTGATAAACCAGCTTCGGTTCAGGATAGTTGCGTTCGAGGTGCTGGTTAGCCAGCTGCAATTTCACGCGCAGCGAATGCATCACGGCTTGTTGCAGGGCGATGGGTAAGCGAAGGGGTTTCATACGGCAGAGAATACGATGTGGCGAAGGGGATTTCAATGAATCTGGCCGGGTTTCCCCGGCCAGTCAAACTTAGTCGCGCTGACCGATGTCACGCAGCTTTTTGCCGCTCAACAGGTTACGCTCAATGTGCTCAAGAGAAACGTTTTTCGTTTCCGGGATCAGCCACAGAGTAATCAGGATAAAGACGATATTCAGACCCGCATAGACCCAGAAAGTATTCGCATTACCCAGGGTGTTCAGCATGGTCAGGAAGGTCGCTCCCACGATCATGTTAGCAATCCAGTTGGTCGCAGTGGAAACGGTGATACCGAAATCGCGGCCTTTCAGCGGCTGAATTTCTGAACACAGTACCCAAATCAGCGGACCGGCGCTCATGGCGAAGCCGATGATAAACATCAACAACATACCGATTGCGAAGTACTGTGCGCCGGTAGAGTGAATACCGACATGCAGCATCGTTCCCAGCACGCCCATGCCGATCGCCATTACCAGGAAACCCAGTTTCAGCGTCGGTTTACGGCCCCAGCGATCCACCAGCCCAATCGCGATAAAGGTTGCCAGCACGTTGATCAGACCAACGATAACGGTTCCCCACATCTGCTCGGTCGTATTGGTAAAACCGGCGATTTCAAAGATTTTTGGTGCGTAATACATGATGACGTTCATGCCGGTGAACTGCTGCATAACCTGCAGAAGCACACCCAGATAAACAGCGCGACGGAAGTTGCTGTTGTTCTGGAACAGGTTCCAGCCAGACTGTTTGATCTTCAGGCTTTCACGAATTTCATCCAGTTCACGCTTTGCCTGTTCGCTGGTATCACGCAGACGATCGAGCACGCGCTGCGCATCGCGGAAGTTGCCTTTAGCCGCCAGCCAGCGTGGGCTGTTTGGCAGGAAGAAAACGCCAACCAGCAGCAGCAGAGCAGGGATAGTAATTACGCCGAGCATCCAGCGCCATTCGCCGCTGTAGCTGAAAGCCGTATCAGAAAGATAAGCACCGAGGATACCGATGGTGATCATCAGCTGGTAAAGCGAAATCATGCTGCCGCGAATTTTTTCGGGAGCGATTTCGGAGAGGTAAAGCGGAGCGGTGTAGGAAGCGACGCCAACAGCCAGACCGAGCAGCACGCGAGCAATAATCAGCATTTCCGCATTCGGAGACATGGCCGACCACAGGGAGCCAATCACGAACAGGACGGCACCGATCATCAGGCTTTTTTTACGGCCGAGGAAAGAGGACATCCAACCGCTGCCGACGGCACCGATGGCTGCACCAAACATCATGGAACTGACGATCCACTCTTGCTGATGTGCGGTGATGCTAAAATCTTTCGCGATGAAGGGCAGGGCACCGGCAATCACACCGATATCCAGACCAAAAAGCAGACCCGCGAGTGCGGCAAGAAAACACACAAAAAGGGTCATCGCCTTGTTCGATGTTCTGCTCTGTTTCTTATTATCAGGCATAAAGCCTCCATTTGAGTGGTACTGCATATTGTTGTTATAAATGTTAGAAAACCCGAGCGCGTAAGACTGTGCGGCAGATCACATCAGTGTAATCGGTTACACACCAGATCTTTCTGAAAATGACGATTTTCACACGCGCTTACGCTTTATAACCAGTTAGTCATAGCGCTAAATAGCTTCTCTTAGTTCCCTGACGGTCCTCTATCAGACAGCGCTGAAAATAGCGCATTCTGACCGCAATTGTTAAGGCTGGAAATTCTTAATTGTCAGATAAATCGTACGTTTCCGGCTGTAACCGTTAACATTTTGTTAATTTCTGACAGAATTTCGCTCGAAAGCCCCCTTTTTTTACCTATATTCCATTCCCTGGTGTGGATGGACATAACGTTTTATTCGCAGTTGATGAGCAATCACCCAGCAGCAGACAGCAAAAAGGGCACCCTTAGGTGCCCTCGATACTGCGAGTCTGAACTTATTTCAGGCCAGCAGCTTCACGCAGCTGATCGGCTTTGTCGGTTTTTTCCCAAGGGAAATGTTCACGACCAAAGTGACCATAAGCTGCGGTTTCACGATAAATCGGGTGCAGCAGGTCCAGCATCTGGATCAAACCGTATGGACGCAGGTCGAAGAACTCACGTACCAGCAGAGTCAGTTGCTCAGTAGACACTTTTTCGGTGCCGAAGGTTTCTACCATGATAGAGGTCGGTTCAGCCACGCCGATCGCGTAGGAAACCTGAATCTCACAGCGATCCGCCAGGCCAGCAGCAACGATGTTTTTCGCTACGTAGCGCGCAGCATAAGCTGCTGAACGGTCAACTTTTGATGGATCTTTACCAGAAAACGCTCCGCCGCCGTGACGCGCCATGCCGCCGTAGGTATCAACGATGATTTTACGACCGGTCAGGCCACAGTCGCCCATTGGACCACCGATAACGAAACGACCGGTTGGGTTGATGTGGTATTTGGTGCTCTCGTTGATCCACTCAGTCGGCAGAACCGGCTTGATGATCTCTTCCATCACCGCTTCCTGCAGATCTTTCTGCGAGATCTCTTCAGCGTGCTGAGTGGAAAGAACAACCGCATCAATCCCTACGATTTTGCCCGCATCATACTGGAAAGTGATCTGGCTTTTGGCGTCCGGACGCAGCCATGGCAGCGTGCCGTTTTTACGCACTTCGGCCTGGCGCTGTACCAGACGGTGAGCGTAGGTCACTGGCGCAGGCATCAGCACGTCGGTTTCGTTGGTCGCATAGCCGAACATCAGGCCCTGGTCGCCCGCACCCTGTTCCAGCGGATCGGCGCGGTCAACGCCCTGATTGATATCTGGCGACTGCTTACCGATGGCATTCAGTACTGCACAGGAATTGGCATCAAAGCCCATGTCGGAATGGACATAGCCGATTTCACGCACGGTGTTACGAGTGATCTCTTCGATATCAACCCATGCAGAAGTGGTGATTTCGCCGCCCACCAATACCATGCCGGTCTTTACATAGGTTTCGCAAGCCACGCGTGCTTTTGGATCCTGCTCAAGAATGGCGTCAAGAACGGCATCAGAAATCTGATCGGCGATTTTATCGGGATGTCCTTCTGAGACGGACTCGGAAGTGAAAAGGTGTTTAGCCATTTATTCGTTACCTTACTGAAACGGGTTGAAATCAACTGCATAGCGCGAAAAAACTGGACTCCAGACTGTTCACTGGATGTGGTTCTTTGCGCCCCCCTCAGGCAAAACCATGAGCAGACTATGGCTTTAAGACGCTTAGAAGTTAACCAGTATAGATGGATTCACATCTGGATGGCTATTTTAGGTTACTCGTTAAGCGGATTGCCAGCACTTTTTAGCGAAACGGCTCTTCTCTGTAGCGAGAAAGTGTCAAATTATCCTGACACCGCTCCCATCCCCTAAATTTTAGTTTTGCATTACTGTCGCTATGGCTGTATAAAACGCCGCTGCTTTTCACCGACATCAGCTGGGTTTAGCGGCAGGCACGTCAGCAACGAACTTTTCGCGCTGGCTTTTCAGGGCGTTTCCACTTGTGTTAAGTGGCGGTGATCAAAGTAATGAACACGGGTTTAGCCGGTCAATTACGCCAGCCAGGCGTGCTCAATTCCTCTTCTTTTAGCTCTTCTGTTCGGGCGCCTTGTCGATGTCCCCTCGGTCATCAATTTGAGACAAGTGCCGATTAATCTCTGTTAACGTCGTTTTCAGGTCCCTCTCTGAAAGGGATTCGCTATTGGTCTGACCCGCTACCGGGAGTCCGCTACGTGTTTAATGTTATACTTATGCTATCGCCTGAGGCGGCGATTCAGCGTTTTATGCTGATTTTAACGCCATTGTTTGGGTTGTTGTCGCGGGATTTCCCTGCGATAGTAGCTAACTATTCCGCATCATTGCAATTTGAGGCTCGCGATGTCTGACGACAACAAGATGATCAAGGGTTCGTCAGCAGGCGAACAGGGTGGACTCCGTTCAATGCAGGAGGTGGCCATGAGCGATCAAGATGCCAGCAAAATGCTGCGCACCTATAACATTGCCTGGTGGGGCAATAATTATTATGACGTCAATGAGCTGGGGCATATCAGCGTTTGTCCCGATCCGGACGTGCCTGAAGCTCGGGTCGATCTGGCAAAACTGGTGAAAGAGCGCGAAGCCGATGGCCAGCGCCTGCCAGCGCTGTTTTGCTTCCCACAGATCCTGCAACACCGCCTGCGCTCGATCAACGCCGCTTTTAAACGTGCGCGTGAAGGCTACGGCTACCGTGGCGATTACTTTCTGGTGTATCCCATTAAGGTTAACCAGCACAAGCGTGTTATCGAATCGCTGATCAGCTCTGGCGAACCACTGGGCCTGGAAGCCGGTTCAAAAGCAGAGCTGATGGCCGTTCTGGCGCACGCAGGTATGACCCGCTCGGTGATTGTTTGTAACGGTTATAAAGACCGCGAATATATTCGTCTGGCGCTGATCGGCGAAAAGATGGGCCACAAGGTCTATCTGGTGCTGGAAAAAATGACCGAAGTGAAGATGGTGCTGGAAGAGGCTGAGCGCCTGAATGTTATTCCGCGCCTCGGTATCCGCGCCCGTCTGGCGTCGCAAGGCTCCGGTAAATGGCAGTCCAGCGGCGGCGAGAAGTCTAAATTTGGCCTGTCTGCGACTCAGGTGCTGAAGCTGGTGGATATCATGCGTGAAGCAGGGCGGATGGAAAGCCTGCAACTTCTGCATTTCCATCTCGGCTCGCAGATGGCAAATATCCGCGATATCGCTACCGGCGTGCGCGAATCAGCCCGTTTCTACGTCGAACTGGCGAAGCTTGGCGTCAACATTCAGTGCTTTGACGTCGGCGGCGGTCTGGGCGTGGACTATGAAGGAACCCGTTCACAGTCCGACTGCTCGGTAAACTACGGCCTGAACGAATATGCCAACAATGTTATTTGGGCAATTGGCGCGGCATGCGATGAACATGACCTGCCACATCCGACGGTGATCACCGAGTCCGGTCGTGCGGTTACTGCACACCACACGGTACTGGTATCGAACATCATTGGTGTTGAACGCAACGAATTCAGTACTCCGCAGGCGCCTGCTGGTGAGGCTCCACGCCCTATCATCAGCATGTGGGATACCTGGCAGG
Organism: Pantoea sp. CCBC3-3-1; assembly: GCF_007981265.1. Classification (NCBI taxonomy): domain Bacteria; kingdom Pseudomonadati; phylum Pseudomonadota; class Gammaproteobacteria; order Enterobacterales; family Erwiniaceae; genus Pantoea; species Pantoea sp. CCBC3-3-1. Next base: position 4,038,870 of record NZ_CP034363.1, on the reverse strand, counting down.
AAATGCATGAGCCGAACAATCGTCGCTCACTGCGTGAATGGCTGCACGACAGCCAGATGGATCTGCACGATATTCACACCGGCTATTCGCAAGGCACTTACGACCTCAAGCAGCGTGCCTGGGCAGAGCAGCTGTATCTGAGTATTTGTAACTACATTCAGCAGCACCTGGATCCGAGCAACCGTGCTCACCGTCCCATTATTGATGAGCTTCAGGAACGGATGGCGGATAAGATTTACGTTAACTTCTCGCTGTTCCAGTCAATGCCGGACGCGTGGGGTATCGATCAGCTGTTCCCGGTGCTGCCGCTTGAAGGCCTGAATAAGTCTCCGGAACGCCGCGCGGTATTGCTGGACATTACCTGTGACTCCGACGGCACGATCGACCATTACGTTGACGGTGACGGTATTGCAACTACCATGCCGATGCCGCAGTACGATGTGGATAATCCACCGATGCTGGGCTTCTTCATGGTCGGTGCCTATCAGGAAATTCTGGGCAACATGCATAACCTGTTCGGCGATACCGAAGCGGTGGACGTCTTTGCTTATGCAGACGGTCGCGTGGATGTTCAGCTGTCTGATGAAGGCGACACCGTCGCGGATATGCTTGAATACGTTCAGCTGGATCCGCAGGAGCTGTTAACGCACTTCCGTAAACAGATCAAAGAGAGCGATCTGGATGACGATCTCCGTGCGCAGTTTATCGAAGAGTTTGAAGCGGGTCTGTACGGCTACACTTATCTGGAAGATGAGTAGGCCAGCTGATTAGCGAAACGCGCTGATTGTGGGCCGGCACGCTGCCCGGCTCAGGCAATACGGTTATCAATCCCTTCCTCGTCGGGCTTAACGACGCGGCGGGGATTTTTTTCATCTTTACTTTTACGCGCCTACTGGCAACAGCAAAAGAGGATTGGCAATGAATAACACTCTCGGCAATCAATACGACAACTCCCTGGTTTCAAACGCGTTTGGTTTTATGCGTTTCCCGGTTAACTTTCAGCCTTACGACAGCGACGCAGAATGGGTCATTACCGGTGTGCCTTTTGATGCGGCGACGTCGGGCCGCCCTGGCAGCCGCCTTGGCCCGGGCGCCATCCGTCAAATTTCTACCAACCTGGCCTGGGAAGGCTGCCGCTGGCCGTGGAAATTCGATCTGCGTCAGCGCCTGAAAGTGATTGATTGCGGCGATCTGGTTTACGCGTTTGGCGATTCACAGGATCTGTCGGATAAATTGCAGGCGCACGCTGAAAAGCTGCTGGCTAATGGTAAGCGTATGCTGACCTTCGGCGGCGACCACTATGTAACGCTGCCGCTGCTGCGCGCCCACGCGAAGCATTTCGGGAAAATGGCGCTGGTGCATTTTGATGCCCATACCGACACCTATTCCAACGGCCCGACGTTTGACCACGGCACGATGTTCTACACGGCGCCGCAGGAAGGCCTGATCGATCCTGCTCATTCCGTGCAGATTGGTATTCGTACCGAGTTCGATGATTCTCTGGGCTTTAACGTGCTCGACGCAGCGCAGATCAACGATCGCAGCGTTGATGACATCATTGCCCAGGTGAAACAGATCGTTGGCGATATGCCGGTGTACCTGACTTTTGATATCGACTGTCTGGATCCGGCGCATGCGCCAGGTACGGGCACGCCAGTGATCGGTGGATTAACGACCGACAAAGCAACCAAGCTGGTACGCGGTCTGCAAGGGTTAAATATTGTGGGAATGGATCTGGTAGAGGTCGCGCCGGGTTACGATCAGTCTGATTTGACCTCTCTGGCGGCGGCGACGCTGGCGCTGGATATGCTGCATGTGCAGGCAGTGAACAAAGGCGAATAAAGCCCCAGGGCCCGCTTGCGTTTCTCAGGGCACTATCAGGTCAACAATCAAAGGCCAGCGCGTGGCTGGCCTTTATCATTATTTTCCTGCCGCAATGCGCTCCTTAATATGCTGTGCACGGGAAGCAGAGGAAGGATGGGAGTCAAACATTGTACTGCTGTTGCTGCCTTCCAGTTTCGCCAGTTTTTCAAAACTGGTTTCCAGCCCTTCTGGGTTGATGCCGCGCTTCTTCAACAGATCAAATGAGTAATCATCCGCCTGCGATTCCTGTTTTTGTGAGAACTGTGCATTCACCAGTTTCTCGCCCAGGTCGCCCAGCTGCGAGGCTGACAGCGTAGCAGCAATACCGCCAACGGAGGCCGCAGCAGAGCGTGCTGCCGTCGTGCCGTAAGCCACCTGCATCGCCCGACGCGTGTGCCCCAGCGCAACGTGACCCATTTCATGGCCCAGTACGCCTTCCACTTCGTTGTCGGTCATCATATCCATTAAACCGCTGTAGACACGGATACAGCCGTTCGCCATCGCCCAGGCATTAACATCCTTCGTGACGTAGACCTTATAGTTTGCCGGCGTGCCGTTAATATTATCGCCAAGCGCGGCGGCAATTTTATTCAGACGCTGGGTATAAACGCTGTCGGCAGGGGCAATTTGTGCCTCGCTATCCATTTGCTCGCAGGATTTCACACTGAGTTCTTTTACCTGCGCATCGCTGAGTGAGGCAGCCTGATAAGCCTGGGCACCCGACTGGAGCAGGGCATTGCTGTCAAAATTCTGACAACCAGAAAGTGCGGTGGCAATGGTCAGAGCCAGTACTGAAGCAGGGAGTTTCATATATTTTCATCCATTCCATAACAAGGTAATAAAAAACAATCACCTGCCGCTAAATAGCAGGGAAAAAGTGTGACTAAGAAGTAAACGTTATAACCGTACAGCGTACAAATGCCTAGTTGCGGCGGGCAAAAAACGCAAGTTTGGACCGGTTTTTTTGCACTTTTCGCCATGTACATGTTACCCCCCTTTCATGTACATTGAGGGTCGACTTTTACCACTTTGCCTGATAACTCATTGATTAAAATAGGTTAAGGACGGCGAAGCGTTTAATCCGATCTGGAGTAGAACATGTCTTCTCGTAAAGAGCTTGCGAACGCCATTCGCGCACTAAGTATGGATGCTGTACAGAAAGCCAAATCTGGCCACCCGGGCGCGCCTATGGGTATGGCGGATATTGCTGAGGTTCTGTGGCGTGACTTCCTGAATCACAACCCGACGAATCCTCTGTGGGCCGATCGCGACCGTTTCGTGCTGTCAAACGGCCACGGTTCGATGCTGATTTATAGCCTGCTGCACCTCAGCGGCTACGATCTGCCGATTGCTGAACTGGCTAACTTCCGTCAGCTGCACTCCAAAACGCCAGGCCACCCGGAGTTCGGTTACACCGCAGGCGTTGAAACCACCACGGGTCCGCTGGGACAGGGTATTGCTAACGCTGTCGGTATGGCGATTGCCGAGCGTACGCTGGCCGCGCAGTTCAACCGTCCGGGCCACGACGTTGTTGACCACAACACCTATGTGTTTATGGGCGACGGCTGCATGATGGAAGGCATCTCTCATGAAGTTTGCTCGCTGGCGGGCACGCTGAAACTGGGCAAGCTGGTTGCTTTCTATGACGATAACGGCATCTCTATCGACGGCCATATCGACGGCTGGTTCACCGATGATACCGCGGCGCGTTTCGAAGCTTATGGCTGGCACGTTGTTCGTGGCGTGGACGGTCACGACGCGGAAGCTATCCGTAAAGCCGTTGAAGAAGCCAAAGCGGTCAGCGATAAGCCTTCTCTGCTGATGTGCAAAACCGTGATTGGCTTTGGCTCACCAAACAAAGCCGGCACGCACGATTCACACGGCGCACCGCTGGGTGATGAAGAGATCGCACTGACCCGTAAGCAACTGGGCTGGAGCCATGCGCCATTCGAAATCCCACAGGACATTTACGCTCAGTGGGACGCGAAAGAGGCCGGTCAGGCGAAAGAAGCTGCGTGGAATGAAAAGTTCGCCGCCTACGCGAAAGCGCATCCTGAGCTGGCCCTCGAATTCCAGCGTCGTGTTAAAAACGAACTGCCGGAAAACTGGCAGAATGAGTCGCAGAAGTTCATCGAACAGCTGCAGGCGAACCCAGCTAAAATTGCCAGCCGTAAAGCTTCTCAGAACGCGCTGGAAGCCTTCGGCAAGCTGCTGCCAGAATATCTGGGCGGTTCCGCTGACCTCGCGCCAAGCAACCTGACCATGTGGTCCGGCTCTAAGCCAATCAATGAAGATGCCGCAGGCAACTATATTCATTATGGCGTACGCGAGTTCGGTATGACGGCGATCGCGAACGGCATTACGCTGCACGGCGGTTTCCTGCCTTATACCGCAACGTTCCTGATGTTTGTGGAATACGCTCGAAATGCTGCCCGTATGGCCGCGCTGATGAAAATCCGCCAGGTTATGGTCTATACCCATGACTCCATTGGTCTGGGCGAAGATGGTCCAACTCACCAGCCGGTAGAACAGCTTGCCAGCCTGCGCGTGACGCCAAACATGAGCGTATGGCGTCCGTGTGACCAGGTGGAATCAGCCGTAGCCTGGAAATATGCTATCGAACGTCACGACGGCCCAACCGCGCTGATCTTCTCCCGTCAGAATCTGGCGCAGCAGGATCGTGATGCTGAGCAGCTGGCTAACGTTGCGCGCGGTGCTTATGTGCTGAAAGATTGCGCAGGTCAGCCAGAAGTCATCCTGATTGCTACCGGTTCTGAAGTTGAGCTGGCGGTTGCCGCGTACGATCGTCTGACTGCGGAAGGCCGTAAGGCTCGCGTGGTTTCTATGCCGTCTACCGATGCGTTTGACAAGCAGGATGCTGCTTACCGTGAAGCCGTGCTGCCGAAAGCGGTTAGCGCGCGCGTTGCTATCGAAGCGGGTATTGCTGATTACTGGTTCAAATACACCGGCCTGAACGGCGCTATCGTTGGCATGACCACCTTCGGTGAGTCAGCACCAGCCGAGAAGCTGTTTGAAATCTTTGGCTTCACCGTGGATAACGTTGTCGCTAAAGCGAAAGCGCTGCTGTAAGACGTCAGGCTCGCCTGCTCAGGCAGGCGAGCCTGCCTAAAACCCTTAGCATTCACTGCCACCTCACGGCTGCAACAGGTTCCTTTTCGCGTTGCGGTTATTTCTGTTCGTTACGTATGAATTTCGCTATTAACATAAAATGACTGGGAAAAATCTCATTTAAGCGGCGAGAGAGCAGTTTCGCCCTGGCGTATGCTAAGTTTGTGCTGATCGGAATGCGCGATCGCACCAGCCTGCCTGACTCTGCAATGCGATATTAATGGGATGTTTTTTGACCACTCTTTCCCCGAATGTGATCCGGGTCAGATTTTTAACCTGGGATTGATCTAACTCATTCCAATTATTCCGTATTGTCTTTATTGTAGCTGAACCGTTTCAGTCCGCGTATCGACTGACGGGATTGGAATCGAATGCAGGATTGAAGGCGCAAAAATTCCCTGTACAAATGTAAACGTCTGCCTCAGGCTAACGTTCCAGTTTTGCACTGAATTTTGCTGCAGGAGTGATATGACGGTTCGCATTGCCATAAACGGATTTGGTCGCATTGGGCGTAACGTACTGCGTGCGCTTTATGAAACCGGACGCCGCGCTGAAATTACCATTGTGGCCATTAATGAACTGGCGGAAGCGGCAGGCATGGCGCACCTGTTAAAATACGATACCAGCCACGGGCGGTTTGCCTGGGACGTTCGTCAGGAGCGAGATCTGCTGTGGGTGGGCGAAGATACCATTCGTATTTTGCATCGTGCGGAAATCGCCGATCTTCCCTGGCGCGAGCTTAATGTTGATATCGTTCTTGATTGCACCGGCGTGTTTGGCAGCCGGGCTGATGGCGAAGCTCATCTTGCCGCCGGCGCTAAAAAAGTGCTGTTTTCCCATCCCGGTGGAAACGACCTTGACGCCACCGTGGTCTTTGGCGTGAACGAAAAAGAACTCAAGCCCCACGACCTGATCGTCTCCAACGCCTCCTGTACCACTAACTGTATTATTCCGATTATCAAACTGCTGGATGACGCCTTCGGCATCGAGTCAGGCACGGTAACCACTATCCACTCTGCCATGCACGACCAGCAGGTTATTGATGCCTACCACACCGATTTACGGCGTACTCGTGCGGCCAGCCAGTCGATCATTCCGGTGGATACGCGCCTTGCCGCAGGCATTACGCGTATTTTTCCGAAATTTAACGATCGCTTTGAAGCCATCGCCGTGCGCGTGCCTACGATTAACGTGACGGCAATTGATTTAAGCGTCAGCGTACGGGCTGCGGTACGGGCCTGCGAGGTCAACGCGCTGCTGCAAAATGCCTCGGAAGAAACATTTAGTGGTATAGTTGACTATACGGAATTACCGTTAGTCTCCATAGATTTTAACCACGATCCGCACAGTGCCATTGTGGACGGCACCCAAACGCGGGTCAGCGGTCAGCACCTGATCAAGACGCTGGTCTGGTGCGACAACGAGTGGGGCTTTGCTAACCGAATGATTGACACGACGTTAGCCATGGCCGCAAGCGGTTTCAGCCAGGGCGCGGATTGCGCCTTTAAAATTTAGAGAATCAACGAGAGGACTCACCATGTCAGTAATTAAAATGACCGATTTGGATCTTGCCGGGAAACGCGTACTGATTCGTTCCGATTTGAATGTGCCAGTGAAAGAAGGGAAAGTGACTTCAGATGCACGTATCCGTGCTTCACTGCCGACTATCGAAGCGGCCCTGAAGCAGGGCGCAAAAGTGATGGTAACCTCTCACCTTGGTCGTCCGACCGAAGGTGAATATAATGAAGAATTCTCACTGCTTCCGGTGGTTAACTATCTGAAAGATAAACTTTCATCTCCAGTTCGCCTGGCGAAAGATTATCTGGACGGCGTTGAAATTGCAGACGGTGAGCTGGTCGTTCTGGAAAACGTGCGCTTTAACAAAGGCGAAAAGAAAGACGACGAAACGCTCGCTAAAAAATATGCTGCGCTGTGCGACATCTATGTCATGGATGCCTTTGGTACGGCGCACCGCGCGCAGGCCTCTACTCACGGCGTTGGTAAATTTGCCTCTGTCGCCTGTGCTGGCCCGCTGCTGGCAGACGAGCTGGAAGCGCTGGGTAAAGCCCTGAAAAGCCCTGAGCGCCCAATGGTTGCCGTCGTCGGCGGTTCTAAAGTATCTACCAAGTTCGACGTACTGAATTCACTGGTTAAAATTGCAGATACGGTCATCGTTGGCGGCGGTATCGCTAACACCTTCGTGGCTATCGACAACAACGTAGGCAAGTCACTGTACGAACCTGATTTCGTTGATGCAGCCAAAAAACTGCGTGATGAGTTCAAAATTCCGGTTCCAACGGATTCCCGCGTCGGCACCGAGTTCTCCGAAACTGCGCCTTCTACCGTCAAAAAAGTCAGCGAAGTGCAAGACAACGAAGAGATCATGGACTTTGGCGACGAAACTGCTGAAGCCATGGCTAAGCTGCTGAAAGAAGCCAAAACCATCCTGTGGAATGGCCCGGTGGGCGTGTTTGAGTTCCCTAACTTCCGTAAGGGCACTGAAATCGTCGCGAAAGCCATTGCAGACAGCGACGCATTCTCTATCGCAGGCGGCGGTGATACGCTGGCAGCAATCGACCTCTTCGGCATCGAAGACAAAATTTCCTACATTTCTACCGGCGGCGGTGCATTCCTGGAGTTCGTGGAAGGCAAAAAACTGCCAGCAGTAGCCATGCTGGAAGAGCGCGCAAAACAGTAATCTCTGGGGCGGGAGTTTTGCTCCCGCCTGAACGATTGACCTGACTATCAGGTACAGAATCTCTTACTACGACCGACGAAACAGGACAAAAGACATGTCTAAAATTTTTGATTTCGTAAAACCAGGCGTTGTCACCGGTGATGACGTACAGAAGATCTTCCAAGTCGCCAAAGAAAACAAATTCGCTCTGCCAGCCGTTAACTGCGTGGGCACTGACTCAATCAACGCCGTTCTGGAAACCGCTGCGAAAGTAAAAGCGCCGGTCATCATCCAGTTCTCTAACGGCGGTGCGGCATTTATTGCCGGCAAAGGCCTGAAATCCGATAAGCCACAGGCTGCGGCAATTCTGGGCGCTATCTCTGGTGCGCATCACGTTCATCAGATGGCTGAGCACTACGGTGTGCCAGTTATCCTGCACACTGACCACTGCGCGAAAAAACTGCTGCCGTGGATCGATGGTCTGCTGGATGCCGGTGAAGCTCACTTTGCCAAAACAGGTAAACCACTGTTCTCTTCTCACATGATCGATCTGTCAGAAGAGTCTCTGGAAGAAAACATCGAAATCAGCAGCAAATATCTGGCACGCATGGCGAAAATCGACATGACGCTGGAAATCGAACTGGGCTGTACCGGCGGTGAAGAAGATGGCGTAGACAACAGCCATATGGATGCTTCTGCACTGTACACTCAGCCAGAAGATGTTGATTATGCTTACACCAAGCTGAACGCTATCAGCCCACGCTTCACCATTGCGGCCTCTTTCGGCAACGTACACGGTGTTTATAAGCCAGGCAACGTCAAGCTGACCCCAACCATCCTGCGTGATTCTCAGGAATATGTGACCAAAAAACATAACCTGCCGCATAACTCGCTGGATTTCGTTTTCCACGGTGGTTCTGGTTCTTCCGCTGCTGAGATTGAAGAGTCAATCGGCTACGGCGTGATTAAAATGAATATCGATACCGACACCCAATGGGCGACCTGGGACGGCATCCTGCAATACTACAAAAAGAACGAAGGCTACCTTCAGGCCCAGCTGGGTAACCCGGAAGGCGCTGATAAGCCAAACAAAAAATACTACGATCCGCGTGTATGGCTGCGTTCTGCCCAGACTTCAATGATTACTCGTCTGGAACAGGCATTTAAAGAGCTGAATGCGGTAGACGTGCTTTAAGCGAAAACGTCTTGCTGAATAAAAGGCCCCTTTATGGGGTCTTTTTTTTGCCCGTTAGGTAACAAATTATTAATTTCACTGGATATTTGGCAGTACGCCCCATTTTTGGTTACGCTTGTTGTTTGGGATGTCAGCATTGCCTGGCAATGAATAACTGCGAACGCTCAGTTGAGAGCAACAACAGGATAATCAGATGGAAGATCTAAACGTAGTAGATGGCGTTAACCGAGCGGGTAGCTGGCTGGTTCATAACCAGGCACTGCTACTGAGCTATGCGGTCAATATTGTTGCCTCAATAATCATCATTATCATTGGGGTATTGGTTGCAAAAATTGTCTCTAACGCACTGAATAAAGTGCTTAAAGCACGACATATCGATACAACCGTATGCGACTTCCTGGCGGCCATTGCCCGTTACGGCATCATCGCCTTTACGCTGACCGCCGCATTAAACCGTGTGGGCGTGCAAACGGCCTCGGTGATTGCACTGTTAGGCGCAATTGGTCTGGCCGCAGGTCTGGCGGTGCAGGGTGCGCTGAGTAACCTGGCCGCAGGCGTACTGCTGGTGATCTTCCGTCCTTTCCGTACCGGTGACTTTATCGATATCGGCGTAATGGGAACCGTACAGAACGTACAGATTTTCTCGACTACGCTGAAATCAGCCGATGGTAAGACGGTCGTCGTGCCAAACGGTAAAATCATTGCTGGTAATATCGTTAACTATTCCCGCGAGCCGGTGCGCCGTAATGAATTCATTATCGGTGTGGCCTATGACGCGGATGTCGATCGGGTGCTTAAACTGTTGCGCGAAGTGGTTGATGCCGATCCGCGTGTTCTCCAGGATATGGGCGTTCAGATTGGGCTGAATGAACTGGCAGCATCATCAGTGAACTTTGTGGTGCGCTGCTGGAGCAATGCGGGCGATCTGCAAAATGTTTACTGGGATCTGATGAAAAACTTCAAACGTACGCTGGATGCTAACAATATCGGCATTCCTTATCCGCAGATGGATGTTCACCTGCATCAGGATAAAACGGCTGAGCCAAAAGAAGAGGCTGACGCGCAGACGTTAAGCAAAGCAGAACCGGTGACTTCTAAGTAATATCAGACGATTTTGCCCGATAATCTTCTCAGAAGAGCGGACATCAGTGCCGCTCTTTTTTTAGTTCTGCATCATTAGCTATTCTGATAAACCATAAGTTCTTTCCATTTCCTCTAATGTTAACCTCGCTATAAACTCGCCGCCACCAGGTTAAGATTGAGGAATAGACCATGATTTCTGTTTTTTTCCAGGGGATGGCGTTGGGTGCCGCGCTGATCCTGCCTTTGGGGCCACAAACGCGTTCGTGATGAACCAGGGCGTTCGCAGACAGTATCATTTGATGACGGCAGGTCTCTGCACGCTAAGCGATATTGTATTGATTTGCGCCGGGGTATTTGGCGGCAGCGCATTATTAACGCAGTCACCGTTGCTGCTTAACCTGGTGACATGGGGCGGGGTACTGTTTCTGCTCTGGTATGGTCTGGGTGCCTTACGTACCGCCGCCAGCGGTAATATTGAACTGGCCAGCGCTAACGCGCTGAGGCAGGGGCGCTGGCGAATTGTCGCAACAATGATGGCCGTCACCTGGCTTAATCCGCATGTCTATATTGACACCTTTATGGTGCTCGGAAGCCTGGGCGGACAATTACCTGCCGAATCTCGCCGCTGGTTTGCGCTCGGCTCGGCCAGCGCTTCGCTGCTGTGGTTTTTCAGTCTGGCGCTGCTGGCAGCCTGGCTCTCTCCCCGATTAAACACCGCGACGTCTCAGCGTGTTATTAACCTGGTGGTTGGGCTGGTAATGTGGGCGATTGCGTTAAAACTGGCTCTTCAGGCATTAGGCTGGTTGTAAAGAAACGTACTCCAGGAATGGAGATCATAGTCGGAGAGCGATTCAGGCACTAACATAAGCTGTTGCACTATAACGGAACAATTGACTGGCGGTTCGTGCCGTCCGTTTTCTGCCCGGATGTGATTAAATCCCATGGAGGAATTCAGTGAAGCTTACAAAATCGGCTCTGGCCGCAATAGTTGGATTGTCTGTTCTACCTGCCGCAGCAATGGCTGATGAATTACCCAATGGCCCGCACGTGGTGACATCAGGCCAGGCCAGCGTAGACGCTACGCCTGATATTGCCACGCTGGCAATAGAAGTCAGTGTGTCATCAAAAGATGCTTCAGAAGCGAAAAAGCAGGCTGACGCGCGCGTCGCCCAGTATTTCGATTTTCTGCAAAAAAACGGCATTGAGAAGAAAGATATTAATGCTGCTAACCTGCGTACTCAGCCTGAATATGATTATCTGAAAGACGGTAAATCAGAGCTGAAAGGCTATCGTGCCGTACGTCAGGTTCAGGTCACGCTACGCCAGCTGGACAAGTTGAATGAGCTGTTGGATGGGGCGTTGAAGTCCGGTCTGAATGAAATCCGCTCCGTGGAGCTGGGCGTGGCGAACCCTGACAGCTACCGTGATAAAGCCCGTCAGGCCGCTATCGAGAATGCCACTCAGCAGGCAGGTGCGCTGGCGAAAGGCTTTAACACTCAGTTAGGGCCGGTCTACAGCATCCGCTACCACGTTGCCAACTATCAGCCGATGCCGGTGGCCAGAATGTTTAAAGCTGCTGACGCCGCGCCAATGACCTCCGCCGCGCAGACCTACGAGCAGCAGAGTATTCATTTTGACGATCAGGTTGATGTGGTGTTTGAGCTGAAACGTAATCCGTAGCAGCTTGTACGACAGCTGTACCAAAGGGCCATCCGGCCCTTTAATTTTATTCGCTTTGACGCAGTACGCGATGCCCGTGTGCAATCAGCGCATCGGTCACTTTACGCATCAGGCGGCTTTCCGGGGCAAAGCGGTGCCAGTAAAGCATACGGCGCTGAAACAGGCCCGGTGTTAAATCGATCAGATCGCCTTCCGCCAGCTCGCGTTCAATTTGCAGATGCGGGATCATACAGCAGGTTGTTCCCTGCCGCGCCAGCTGCACAAAAGCCTCTGAAGAGTTGACGATATGGCAGGGCACGCTACCCGGCGACAGATCGAAATTCTGCTGTAAAAAAGCCTGATGCATATCATCAAGATGATCAAAAGCGACCGCTGGCGCTTTCAGCAGCGCAGAGCGCGTCACGCCATTCGGGAAATAGCGGGCAGCAAACTCTTTTGAACCCACAAAGAGATAATCCAGCGCCCCTAACCGATCGACGAGGCAGCTAGGCAGCGGCTGAGGCTGGATACTGACCGCGCCGACAACTTCACCACGACGCAGCCGTTCCTGGGTACGGCTTTCGTCTTCTACCTGTAAATTAAGGCGCACGGGAGAATCCGTCAGGACGGTTTTCAGCGCGGGCAGCAGCCAGGTTGCCAGACTGTCGGCATTGACCGCCAGCGACAGCAGCAAAGGCGTCGTACCGCTGTTCTCGTCGCCCAGCCATTCTTCTTCCAGCAGCTCGACCTGATGCAGTAAGGCCAGCAATTTTTGTCCCTGCTCAGTAGGGCGGGGGGGAACGGTACGTACCAGCAACGGCTGGCCGAACATATTTTCCAACTGTTTGATGCGTTGGGAAACGGCCGACTGAGTAATACAAAGCTTTTGCGCTGCACGTTCAAAACCGCGCTCGCGGATCACTGCATCCAGCGCCTGAAGCGTTCGATAATCCGGGCGTTTCATTGTTCGTTTAACTCTCTTTCAGGTGTGAAGTTTGCACTATGCCACATTTTTGTCATTTTGCCCTGTGCAATGAAGCGTTTATCCCACAAGGCTGCGAGCTGGCTTCCAGACTGTCAACAAATCCGCCGTGAACAGGGATTTTTTTTGGGTGGTTGTTTTATACTACCGCCACACAACAGCAGCACGGATTTTAAATTTACCATGACGCAGGATGAACTGAAAAAAGCCGTTGGTTGGGCCGCTCTGCAATACGTTCAACCCGGCACCATCGTTGGTGTGGGTACCGGCTCTACCGCCGCGCACTTCATTGATGCTCTGGGATCGATGAAACAGCAAATTGAAGGGGCGGTATCCAGTTCGGACGCCTCAACATTGCGGTTGAAAAGCCTGGGGATCCCCGTTTTCGATCTGAATGAGGTCGATTCCCTGTCGGTCTATGTTGATGGTGCCGACGAAATCAACGGCTTTATGCAGATGATCAAAGGCGGTGGCGCAGCCCTGACCCGTGAAAAAATCATTGCTGCGGTTGCAGATAAATTTGTCTGTATCGCCGATGAATCCAAGCAGGTCGACGTGCTTGGCAAGTTCCCGCTGCCGGTAGAGGTTATTCCGATGGCGCGTAGCTTCGTCGCGCGAGAACTGGTGAAGTTGGGCGGTCTGCCCGAGTACCGTCAGCAGGTCGTTACCGATAACGGCAATGTCATCCTGGACGTGCATAATTTACATATACTGGATGCCGTCGCGCTGGAAAAGGCGATCAATGCTCTGCCTGGGGTGGTTACCGTTGGCTTGTTCGCCACCCGTTCTGCGGATATCGCATTGATTGGCACCGCCAGCGGCGTAAAAACCATACAAAAATGATCTTACCGGCGCGATGGCCGCGTCGGTTAATTTTTAATAAAAAACATCTTTTATTTTACAGGCCAAATTCGGTGACTTATGTCACATAATTTTCTCAGACAGGGCGATCCTGCTGATGAAGGTCTGCGCATCGTGATTATCTGTTGATTTAGAGGGATGCTTTTCTCCGCAGTACTGCACCCCAGGCAATCGTTTGTATTGCCGCGCGCGTAAATTTTGATATTTTGACAGAAGGCTGGCTTATTACCCACGGGGTAACCAGCCACTTCTGAAGTCTGCTAAATAGGGTCGGGAAATGGCAAAAGTATCACTGGAGAAAGACAAGATTAAGTTCCTGTTGGTCGAAGGCGTGCATCAGAGCGCGGTAGAGAATCTGCGGGCGTCTGGCTATACCAACATCGAATTTCACAAGGGTGCACTGGACAGCGAAACGCTGAAAGAGTCCATCCGCGACGCGCATTTTATCGGCATTCGCTCGCGTACTCATCTCACCGAAGACATTTTTGCGGCGGCTGAGAAGCTGGTAGCGGTAGGCTGTTTCTGCATCGGAACCAATCAGGTCGATCTGAACGCCGCGGCTAAGCGAGGAATTCCGGTCTTTAACGCGCCTTTCTCCAATACCCGATCCGTGGCTGAACTGGTTATCGGCGAACTGCTGCTGATGCTGCGCGGCGTGCCTGCGGCGAATGCCAAAGCGCATCGCGGCATCTGGAACAAACTGGCCGTTGGGTCTTATGAAGCTCGCGGCAAAAAGCTGGGCATCATTGGCTACGGCCATATCGGTATGCAGCTGGGCGTGCTGGCAGAAAGCTTAGGTATGCATGTCTATTTCTACGATATCGAAAGCAAGCTGCCGTTGGGTAATGCAACGCAGGTGCGCTACCTGTCAGAACTGCTGAATATGAGCGACGTCGTCAGCCTGCACGTGCCGGAAACGGCTTCAACGCAGAATATGATGGGTGCTGAAGAGCTGGCCATGATGAAACCGGGCTCGCTGCTTATTAACGCCTCCCGCGGCACCGTGGTCGATATCCCTGCGCTGTGCAAAGTGCTGGCTGATAAGCATCTGGCGGGCGCGGCGATTGACGTGTTCCCGGAAGAGCCTGCCACAAACAGCGACCCGTTCAATTCACCGCTGTGTGAATTCGACAACGTGATCCTGACGCCGCATATCGGTGGCTCGACTCAGGAAGCACAGGAAAATATCGGTATTGAAGTGGCCGGTAAGCTGGCGAAATACTCTGATAATGGTTCAACGCTGTCTGCGGTGAACTTCCCGGAAGTTTCCCTGCCGATGCATGGCCAGCAAAGCCGCCTGCTGCACATCCACGAGAACCGTCCGGGCGTTCTGACCGCCATCAACAACATATTCGCCGGTCAGGGCGTCAACATCGCGGCACAGTACCTGCAAACCACGCCGCAGATGGGCTATGTCGTGATTGATATTGATGCGCCTCAGGATGTAGCAAACACCGCGCTACAGCTAATGAAGGCCATTCCGGGAACCATCCGCGCACGTCTGCTCTACTAACTGCCTGCGTGAGGAGAAGCGATTCTCCTCACCTTTACCACTGCCACAGTTTTGACGGCGTGATTATCGCTTTCAGCGGGACGTCCCAATCGGCCACTGGCAGTGCCTCAACCTGCTGGCAGTCATGCGCCAGGCCAATCGGCAAAACATTATGCTGCTGCCAGTTTTGCAGCGTACGATCGTAAAATCCGCCCCCCATGCCCAGTCGCTGTCCTTGATTGTCAAAAGCGACCAGCGGCACCATCAACACATCCAGCTCGCTCAACGTTGCCAGATTGCGAATATCTAACGGCGGTTCAGGAATGCCCAGACGATTTGGCGTAAGCACGGTATCAGTATCGTAACGGAAGAAAAGCAGCTGGCCTTTAGAAAAAGGATGCAGCACCGGCAGATAAACCCGCTGATTATGTTGCCAGAATTTAGCAATCAGCGGCCGTGTGTTCAGCTCGCCATCGAAAGAGAGAAAGAGAGCGATTTTTTTGGCCTGCTGGATGGGGGGGAAATTTAGGGCGTGTTCGGCAACATGGATGGCAGCCTGCTGCTGTTGCTCTGACGTTAATCCACGACGCAAGTGACGTACGTGAGTGCGGATATCCTGCCGGTCAAGAAGGCTGGGGTTCATAGGTTTTACCGTATCAGTTAAGCAAAAAGGCGCGTCAGGGCTATCGCGTTAACAAGCTGAAACCACGACAAACAGCCTGTAGTTTTACACTAACAGAGAAGGATATTGCCATACGGTAAGGGGAATTTCGACCCTCAGGGTGAGAGCTGATAACCGGGGGGAATAATGCAAGGTAAAGAAGGGAATCTCCGAGATGCCGCCGCAGGCTGTAACCCTTGAACCCTTGGTTCAAGGTGAATGTACCGTCGCTACCATCAGGCTTCTCGGACGGACCGAGCATGCTCACAGGTAGCAGAGCGCCACACTCTGTTTGGTATGAAATATCGGCTCAGGGGACTGGCCCGCTTGCAAACATCTCAGAGAATTTTTTACTTCACCGTCACTGTATCACAGATAACGCTGATGTGTTATTCGAATTGGGCTCCGGTTCGCTCCGTAATGCGACCTTGTTCAAGCAGTGCCTGCTCGATGGTCTGCTGAAGCATCCGGATACGCTGCTCCATGTTACTGGCATAATCGCGGGTTTTCATTTTTTCCTGCGCCAGTTCATGACAAATATTCAGTGCAGCGATAAACACCAATTGTTCGGTATTGGTGACTCTAGTGCGAACTTTCAGATCCTGCAACCGCTGATTAAGGTCTTCGGCAGCCAGATTCAGCGCATCTTGCTGTTCAGGCGGACAATTCACTCTTAAAGAACGGCCAAAAATTTGGATATCTACGGGCTGTGCAGACATAAAACCATCCTGACTGATTACTTCGCCGCCAATCTCCCTTACTGCTCAAAGGCTTGGGAGCGGCGCAACTATAACTACCCCTGGCAGAAGAAACAACCCCTTTCTGGAATCAAAGAGGCACCTGGTGGTAGCATAACACGAACTTATCCAGCCAACGATGACCAAAACGTATGTCACTATCAAACACAATGCCGGGCTATGACACGCTGGCTTCAGCAATGACGCAGCAGGGAGTAGGCATGACGCCTGCTGAAATGCATGGCCTGATTAGCGGAATTCTCTGCGGTGGCAACAAGGACAGTAGCTGGCAGGCCCTGGTACATGACTTAACTAACGAAGGGATGGCCTTTTCGCAATCACTGGCGCAGCCGCTTACTCAGCTGCATCAGGCAACCAGCGACACGCTGGAAGAAGACGGCTTCCTGTTTCAACTTTATCTGCCGGAAGATGACGATATCACCGTGTTCGATCGCGCCGATGCATTGGCCGGGTGGGTGAACCATTTTCTGCTTGGCCTGGGCGTATCACAGCCTAAGCTCGATAAAGTGAAAGGGGAAACCGGTGAAGCCATTGACGATCTGCGCACCATTGCTCAGCTCGGCTATGATGAAGATGAAGACCAGGAAGAGTTGGAACAGTCGCTGGAAGAGGTGATTGAGTACGTGCGCGTTGCGGCGCTGCTCTGTCATGACACCTTTACCCGCGTAATGCCAACCGCAGTAGAAGTCAAAAAACCGACCCTGCATTAGTCGGACGGGCCGGAATTAAATGGACTGCATTCAGGAGAAGCTGATGACCCAGCAAGAGTTTGTGCGCCGTCGCCAGGCGCTGCTGGCAAAAATGGCACCGGCCAGCGCGGCGGTCATTTTTGCCGCACCAGAAGCGACCCGCAGCAATGACAGCGAATATCCTTTTCGCCAGAACAGCGATTTTTGGTATTTCACCGGTTTCAACGAGCCAGAAGCGGTGCTGGTGCTGATTAAAAGCGCTGAAAGCCACAATCACAGCGTCTTATTTAATCGCGTACGTGATTTAACCGCTGAAATCTGGTTTGGCCGCCGTCTGGGGCAGGATGCTGCGCCAGAGAAGCTTTCGGTCGATCGCGCGCTACCTTACGACGCTATCAGCGAACAGCTGCCTCAGCTGCTGAACGGTCTGGATGTGGTTTATCATGCTCAGGGGTTGTACGCGCATGCCGATACGCAGCTGTTTGCCGCGCTGGAAAAACTGCGTCGGGGCTCAAGACAAAATCTCTCTGCGCCGGCAACGCTGACCGACTGGCGACCCTGGGTGCATGAAATGCGGCTCTTCAAATCCTCTGCCGAGCTGGCCATGCTGCGTGAAGCAGGGCGCATCAGCGCGCTCGCTCATACCAGAGCGATGCAGCAATGCCGCCCCGGTATGTATGAATATCAGCTGGAAGGCGAAATTCAACATGAATTTAACCGTCACGGTGCCCGTTTTCCTTCATATAACACTATTGTCGGGTCGGGCGAGAACGGCTGCATTCTGCATTACACCGAAAACGAATCAGAAATGCGCGATGGCGATCTGGTCCTGATCGATGCCGGATGCGAATTGCAGGGATATGCAGGCGATATCACCCGTACTTTCCCGGTAAACGGCAAGTTTACTGCGCCCCAACGGGCGGTCTATAACATCGTACTGGCTTCGCTTTACAAAGCGCTGGAGCTGTTCCGGCCAGGCACCAGCATCCGTGAAGTCAATGCTGAAGTTGTGCGGATCATGGTGACAGGACTGGTCGAGCTGGGCGTCATGAGCGGCGACGTGGAGACGCTGATTGCTGAACAGGCTCACCGCCAGTTTTTCATGCACGGGCTTAGCCACTGGCTGGGGCTGGACGTACACGATGTCGGCTTTTACGGCAACGAACGCGATCGCGTGCTGGAACCAGGCATGGTACTCACCGTTGAACCCGGTTTGTATATTGCGCCGGATGCAGATGTTCCGGCTGAATACCGCGGCATCGGTATTCGTATTGAAGATGACATCATCATTACCGGGCAGGGCAACGAAAACCTGACGGACACCGTGGTAAAAGACCCGGATGATATTGAAGCCCTGATGGCGGCAGCGAAAGCGTAATGAGTATTGTTATTGCAGGCGGAGGGATGGCTGGGGCGACGCTGGCGCTGGCTATCTCTCATCTTACTCAGGGCCAGCTGGCGGTCACGCTGGTGGAAGCCACTGAACCTTCCTCGCGGTCTCATCCGGGCTACGATGGTCGGGCCATTGCGCTTGCCGAGGGCACGTGCCAACAGCTGGCGGCGATCAATCTGTGGCCCTCGCTGAAATCGTGCGCGACGGGGATCACGCATGTGCACGTTAGCGATCGGGGCCATGCCAGTTTTGTTTCGCTGGATGCAAAGGATTACGGTATTTCCGCGCTGGGTCAGGTGGTCGAGCTGCATGATATTGGCCAGCGTCTGTTTGCTCTGTTGCAAAAAGCGCCGGGTGTACGGACAGTTTGCCCGGCAAAAGTAACAGAGGTTAAACGCACGCCCGATCGGGTTCAGGTCTCGCTCAGCAATGGTGAAAGCTTAGCGGCTCAGCTTATCGTGGCTGCGGATGGTTCACGCTCGTCCATCGCGGCGTCGTGCGGCATTCAGTGGCAGTCTCAGGATTATCAGCAGGTTGCAGTCATTGCTAATGTTTCTACCGCGCAGCCTCATGAAGGACGAGCCTTTGAGCGTTTCACCCGTCATGGTCCGCTGGCGCTGCTGCCGATGTCCGGTGGCCGTAGCTCGCTGGTCTGGTGTCATCCGTTAGCCGATAAGCCAGAGGTCGATGGCTGGAGCGAACAGCGCTTTCTCAGTGAATTGCAGAACGCGTTTGGCTGGCGGCTGGGACGTTTTACGCAGGTCGGACGGCGGCACAGCTACCCGCTTCAGCTTCAGGCGTCCTCGCAGCACGTTTCCCACCGGCTGGCGCTGGTCGGCAATGCCGCTCAGACGCTGCACCCCATTGCCGGACAGGGCTTTAATTTAGGTATTCGTGATGTCATGACGCTGGCTGAAACCGTGGCTGGCGCGTGGCGCGCGGGACAGGATCCGGGCAGCTACGCCATTTTACAGCAGTATCAGCAACGCCGTCAGCCGGATGCCATGGCGACTATTGGCATCACCGACAGTCTGGTCCGGTTGTTTGCTAACCGCTACACGCCGCTGGTGCTGGGACGAAATCTGGGCCTGATGGCGATGGATTCCCTGCCGGTAATGCGTAATTTGCTGGCCGAGCGCACGTTAGGCTGGGTCGAGCGTTAAGGAGAAAAGCAGTGATGCAAACTTATGATGTGATCGTTGCCGGAGGCGGAATGGTCGGTCTGGCCGTGGCCTGTGGTTTGCAGGGCAGCGGCATGAAAATAGCCGTACTTGAGCGTGAAGCGCCGCAGACGTTATCAGCCGATGCGCCACCCGCGTTGAGGGTTTCGGCGATTAATGCAGCCAGTGAACGGCTGCTACAGCATCTTGATGTCTGGACGCGCATTTTGGCCAAACGCGCCAGTGCTTATCACGGCATGGAAGTGTGGGATCGCGACAGCTTTGGCCGCATTGCGTTTGATGATGGCCAGCAGGGGCTGGCACATCTTGGTCATATCATCGAGAACCCGATTATCCACCAGGTGCTGTGGGAAAAAGCCAGCGAGCTGAGCGATATCACGTTGATTTCGCCTGCTGAACTTCAGCAGGTCGCTTTTGGCGATAATGAAGCCTTTGTGACGCTGAGCGATGGCACGATGATGAGTGCGCGACTGCTGGTTGCTGCGGACGGTGCAAATTCCTGGTTACGCAACAAAGCGGATATCCCACTGACGTTCTGGGACTACGAACATCACGCGCTGGTTGCCAATATTCGTACCGAACAGCCGCACGACGCCGTAGCCCGTCAGGTTTTCCATGGCGATGGGATTTTAGCGTTTCTGCCGCTGGGCGATCCGCATCTCTGTTCCATTGTCTGGTCTCTTCCTCCGCAGGAAGCGACCCGCTTACAGTCGATGCCGGAAGAGGTGTTTAATCAACAGCTTTCCGTTGCCTTCGACCTGCGTTTAGGCCTGTGCACGCTGGAAAGCGAACGCAAAACCTTCCCGCTGATGGGACGCTATGCGCGTAACTTCGCGGCGCATCGGCTGGCGCTGGTGGGCGACGCAGCCCATACCATTCATCCTTTAGCCGGGCAGGGCGTCAATCTTGGTTTTATGGATGCCGCTGAACTCATCGGTGAAGTGAAACGCCTGCATCAGCAGGGGAAAGATATCGGTCAGCATCTTTATCTTCGCCGCTATGAGCGCAGCCGTAAGCACAGTGCCGCAATGATGCTGGCCGGTATGCAAGGATTCCGCGAATTGTTTGATGGTAATAACCCGGCGAAAAAGCTGCTGCGGGATATTGGTATGAGCCTTGCCGATAATCTGCCGGGCGTGAAGCCACGGCTGCTGAAGCAGGCGATGGGGCTTAACGATCTGCCGGAGTGGTTGCGCTAAATCTGCTTGTTTGACCCGGAGCCCTACTCCCAGGCTCCGGGAACGCCCTTTCTCTCTATTTTCTGACTAAAAAAGCGCCTGGAATTTGGGTTCTCACCCCTTTCGATGCCTTCTTATTTCAGCTTCCCCGATAGCAGAAAACGGCCTGCGCACTTTTCTTGTGCATGGCTGCGCCAGCGTTGTGCCTCATTTGAAAAATTCTAATTTAGCTACGATCTTCGCATTACTTTTATTTATGTGTGTGTTTGGCGCTTAAAGCATTTATTTATTCCTGAAGTGAAAAAACACGGCTTTTGACCTGAAGTTATGCGCAGATAATGAGATATATGCGTAATATTGCGCCATTTATTGGTGTAAATAGCTACAGCGCTTTGCGTAGTAAAAAAAGGCTTAAAAAAATCAGACCTTGTTTAACTTATGGTTTAAGGCCGTGTTCAGTGATAAGTTCGAAGGAAGGATATCGTTTGCGCCCGCTCGTCGTGGCGCCTGGCAACTTGCATACAGGATTGATATGACTCAGCAAACTCCCTTGTTCGAACAGCATCAGGCCTGCGGCGCGCGCATGGTGGATTTTCACGGCTGGATGATGCCGCTTCATTACGGTTCGCAGATGGATGAACACCACGCTGTCCGTACCGATGCCGGAATGTTCGACGTGTCGCACATGACCATTGTTGATTTACACGGCGTCCGCACCCGTGAATTCCTTCGTTATCTGCTCGCCAACGACGTGGCCAAACTCACTCAGCCAGGCAAGGCACTTTATAGCGCGATGCTTAACGCTTCGGCTGGCGTAATTGACGATCTGATTGTTTACTTTATGACCGAAGACTTTTTCCGGCTGGTGGTTAACTCCGCGACGCGGGAAAAAGATCTCGCCTGGATCTCCTCGCAGGTTCAGCCGTTTAACGTTGAACTAAGGGTTCGTGATGATTTATCGCTGATTGCCATTCAGGGGCCACATGCCCAGGCAAAAGCGCAGGCGCTGTTTAATGAGACCCAGCGTCAGGCCGTTGCCGGAATGAAACCTTTCTTCGGCGTACAGGCCGGGGATCTGTTTATTGCTACCACCGGCTATACCGGCGAGGCGGGTTATGAAATCGCGTTGCCTGATGAGCAGGCCGCCGATTTCTGGCAAAAGCTGGTGATTGCAGGCGTTAAGCCCGCCGGACTGGGCGCGCGCGATACGCTGCGGCTGGAAGCGGGTATGAACCTGTATGGCCAGGAAATGGATGAAGGCGTTAATCCTCTGGCCGCCAACATGGGCTGGACGGTTGCATGGCAGCCTGAAGATCGCGAATTTATTGGCCGTGAAGCGCTGCTGGCGCAACGAAACAGAGGCACAGAACAGCTGGTTGGGCTGATCATGACCGAAAAAGGCGTGTTGCGTAACGCGCTGCCGGTGCGCTTTACCGATGCGGCAGGCAATCTTCAGGAAGGCATTATCACCAGCGGATCCTTTTCGCCGACTTTAGGATGTAGTATTGCCCTTGCTCGCGTACCCGCAGGCATTGGCGAGCAGGCCATCGTCCAGATCCGCAATCGCGAGCTGCCCGTCAAAGTGACAAAACCGATTTTTGTTCGCGCCGGAAAACCGGTCGCATAAAAGGAGGTATCCGGTCATGTATCGGCCGGATACGCCACCAATAAACATAAAGGAGAGCTGGTGATGAGCAATGTGCCAAATGAACTGAAATACCGTGACAGCCATGAATGGGTACGTAAAGAAGCGGACGGCATCTATACCGTTGGCATTACCGAACATGCTCAGGAACTGCTGGGCGATATGGTTTTTGTCGATCTCCCGGATGTTGGCACCACCTACAGCCAGGGTGATGACTGCGCGGTCGCCGAGTCGGTAAAGGCCGCTTCCGATATCTATGCGCCACTCAGCGGCGAAATCGTTGAGGTTAACGCGGCGTTAGATGGCGAGCCGGAGCTGGTCAACAGCGCTTCTTATAGCGAAGGCTGGCTGTTTAAAATCAGAGCCAGCGATGAAAGCGAGCTGGACAATCTGCTGGATGCCGATGCTTATAAAGCCAGCATCGACGAGTAACTTTTAAGGGTGGACACGCCACCCGTAGCCAACGTAAGGCGGATACGCCCGCTTACGCCCGATTCAGGATTTTTCGCTAATGACCCAGACTCTCAGCCAGCTTGAACACACCGGCGCCTTTATCGAACGTCACATTGGTCCGTCGCAGGAGCAGCAACAGGCGATGCTAAACGCGACCGGCGCCGAATCGCTCTCCGACCTGATCGCCTCCATCGTTCCGGCTGATATTCAGCTACCGGGGCCGCCAGCGATTGGCGATGCGCTAACTGAGCATCAGGCTCTGGCGGAGCTGAAAGCGATAGCCAGCCAGAATTTGCGCTATAAATCCTGTATCGGCATGGGCTATACCCCGGTACTAACGCCACCGGTTATCCTGCGCAACATGCTGGAAAACCCGGGTTGGTACACGGCCTATACCCCTTATCAGCCTGAGGTGTCGCAGGGACGTCTGGAAGCACTGCTCAATTTCCAGCAGGTGACGCAAGATCTGAGCGGGCTGGATATTGCCTCCGCTTCGCTGCTGGACGAAGCTACCGCCGCGGCAGAAGCGATGGCGATGGCAAAACGCGTCAGCAAGTTGAAAACGGCTAACCGCTTCTTTGTCGCTGACGATATTCATCCACAAACGCTGGACGTCGTGCGCACGCGTGCCGAAACGTTTGGTTTTGAGGTGCTGGTCGATAAAGCTGAAAAGGTGCTGGATCATCAGGATGTGTTTGGCGTGCTGTTACAGCAGGTAGGCACAACCGGCGAAGTACATCATTACGCTGATTTAATTACTGAACTAAAAAGCCGGAAAGTCATTGTCAGCGTGGCCGCCGATTTTATGTCGCTGGTGCTGTTACAGGCGCCGGGCAAGCAGGGCGCGGATATTGTATTTGGGTCTGCACAACGCTTTGGCGTTCCGATGGGCTACGGCGGGCCGCACGCCGCTTTCTTCGCGGCCCGCGATGAGTACAAACGCTCCATGCCTGGCCGCATTATCGGTGTTTCGCGCGATGCCGCTGGCAATACCGCGCTGCGGATGGCAATGCAGACGCGCGAGCAGCATATTCGCCGTGAAAAAGCGAACTCTAATATCTGTACTTCCCAGGTTCTGCTGGCCAATATCGCCAGTCTGTATGCGGTATTTCACGGTCCGGCAGGCCTGAAACGCATCGCTTCCCGCATTCATCGCCTGACCGATATTCTCGCCGTTGGGCTGCAAAAAGGCGGGTTAACGCTGCGCCATCAGAGCTGGTTCGACACGCTGACCGTTGAGGTAGATGATAAAGCGGCCGTATTGGATCGTGCGCTGAGCTTCGGCATCAACCTGCGTACCGACATTCATAATGCCGTAGGCATCACGCTCGATGAAACCACCACGCGTGAAGATGTCGCGGCGCTGCTTTCTGTTTTGCTGGGCGAAGACAATGTTGCAGATATTGAGACGCTGGATGAAGAGGTGGCCGCCGGCAGTGCTTCGGTGCCGACTGGCATGCTGCGTGAGGAGGCTATCCTGACCCATCCGGTCTTCAATCGCTACCACAGCGAAACGGAGATGATGCGCTACATGCATAGCCTTGAGCGTAAAGATCTGGCGCTAAATCAGGCGATGATCCCGCTCGGTTCCTGCACGATGAAACTGAACGCCGCCGCAGAAATGATCCCGATCACCTGGCCTGAATTTTCGGAAATGCATCCGTTCTGTCCGGCGGACCAGGCGACCGGTTATCTGCAAATGATCGGCCAGCTTTCTCAATGGCTGGTGCAGCTAACGGGCTACGACGCGCTTTGTATGCAGCCAAACTCGGGTGCGCAGGGCGAATATGCGGGCCTGCTGGCGATCCGCCGTTATCATGAAAGCCGTAACGAAGGCGGACGCCATATTTGCCTGATCCCGAGTTCCGCTCACGGTACCAACCCGGCGTCGGCACAAATGGCCGGAATGGAGGTGGTGGTGGTCGCTTGTGATAAGCAAGGCAATATCGATCTGCACGACCTGCGGGCAAAAGCAGAGCAGGCTGGCGAAGCGCTCTCCTGCATAATGGTGACCTATCCTTCAACCCACGGCGTGTACGAAGAAACCATTCGTGAAGTCTGCCAGATTGTGCATCAGTACGGTGGGCAGGTGTATCTGGACGGGGCCAACATGAACGCTCAGGTCGGCATCACCACGCCGGGCTACATCGGCGCAGACGTTTCGCACCTTAACCTGCATAAAACCTTCTGTATTCCTCACGGTGGTGGCGGCCCGGGTATGGGACCGATTGGCGTAAAAGCCCATCTCGCGCCGTTTGTGCCGGGTCACAGCGTGGTTCAGATTGATGGCGTACTGACGCAGCAGGGCGCGGTATCCGCTGCGCCTTTCGGCAGCGCCTCCATCCTGCCTATCAGCTGGATGTACATCCGTATGATGGGCGCGGAAGGGCTGAAACAGGCCAGTTCGGTAGCCATCCTGAATGCTAACTATATTGCCACCCGCTTGCAGTCAGCTTATCCCATTCTCTATACCGGGCGAGACGGCCGCGTGGCGCACGAATGTATTCTGGATATTCGCCCGCTGAAAGAGCAGACCGGTATCAGCGAGCTGGATATTGCCAAGCGTCTGATTGACTACGGTTTCCATGCGCCAACCATGTCGTTCCCGGTTGCCGGCACGCTGATGGTGGAGCCGACAGAATCGGAAAGCAAACTGGAACTGGACCGCTTTATCGACGCGATGCTGGCAATTCGTATGGAAATCGATCGCGTAGCAGAAGGCGAATGGCCTGCGGAGGACAATCCTCTGGTCAACGCGCCGCATACCCAAATGGAAATTGTGGGCGACTGGTCGCATCCTTATACGCGTGAGCTGGCGGTGTTCCCGGCAGGCAGCCATAACAAATACTGGCCGACCGTGAAGCGTCTCGATGACGTTTACGGCGACCGTAACCTGTTCTGCTCCTGTGTACCGATGAGCGAGTACGAGTAATTTTCCGCCGCTGGCGACGCTATTATTAAGGGCACATAAGGTGCCCTTTTTTCTATTCGGCGTTTATATGAAAACGCATGGGTAACCGACGGCAGCATTATCGATTCGGCAGGCGGCAGGTAACAGCCCCTCACAGTTTATTTTAGCTTACAGGTGTACTCTGAAATTTTTCTACGCTACGCTGATCGTGCGCGTTTTTCAGGCAGGCTGAGCAGGATTTAGCAAAACGTCGGGTCTGCGCACCCTGCGGCTTCAGCCTGTCTGCTTGAGAAAATGGAGAACATCTGCAATGGCTAATAAAAAATTACTCGACCAGGGCTATTCCCTGGCCGAAGAAATTGCCAACAGCATCAGTCATGGTATCGGATTTATCTTTGGCATCGTGGGGCTGGTTTTGCTGCTGTCGCAAGCGGTAGAAAGCCGGGCAGATACGCTGGCTATCACCAGCTACAGCCTTTATGGCGGCAGTATGATCCTGCTGTTTCTGGCCTCTACTCTCTATCATGCCATTCCTCATCCGCGGGCTAAACTCTGGCTGCAAAAGCTGGATCACTGCGCTATCTATATTCTGATCGCCGGTACCTATACGCCTTTTCTGCTGGTGGGTCTGAAGTCGCCGCTGGCGCATGGCCTGTTGGTAGTGATCTGGAGTCTGGCGCTGGCAGGCGTGCTCTTTAAGCTGGCGTTTATTCACCGCTTTGAGGCATTGTCGGTGATCACTTATATGCTGATGGGCTGGCTTTCGCTGGTGGTGATTTATCAGCTGGCGTTAAAGCTGCCTGCGGGTGGGATCTGGCTACTGGCAGCAGGCGGGATAGTCTATTCACTTGGCGTGATTTTCTATGTTTCAAAGCGCATCCCTTACAATCACGCCATCTGGCATGGCTTTGTCTTAGGGGGAAGCATCTGCCACTTCCTCGCCATTTATCTTTACGTCATGTAACGATAAACCCGGGGCCGCCGCTGGCCCCGGTAAACATTAACTCAGCGCGTAAGGCAGTGGTTGTATCGCCAGCTTGCCGCCTTCATCGCCCTGAACGCGCAGTTCAGCGTCCGGCTCCAGATCGTTATTCAACACTGCCTGCACCCAAACATCGCCATTTTCCAACTGGCAGGCCGCCAGAATGGTGCCGGTGCGACGCCAGTTCTCACCCAGCTTCATCTCCAGCGAGTCATTTGCAGCGGGAATGCGCCCGGCCGAACCCGCCAGCCAATACAAGGCTCGCTTATTCGCTCCGCGGAATTTTGCACGCGCGACCATCTCCTGGCCGGTATAGCAGCCTTTTTTAAAGCTGATGGCATCCAGTGCCTGCATATTCGTCGCCTGAGGGATAAATTGTGCGCTGGTTGCGGCATCAATTACCGGCAATCCGGCTTCGATATTCAGCGCCAGCCATTGCGTGCTGTCATTGAACTGTGCCTGACCGTCAAGTGACTCGCGCAGCGCCTGCGCTTTATCCGCGCTGGTAATTAGCAGGAAGCGTTCTGCGGGAGCACTGAACCAAAGCAGAGTCGACTCTTCCTGCTGAACAACCGGGTTTTCGGCATCAGGCAGCGTGGTGAAGAAACCGGCCAGCGCCGCTCGCGCCTGGAACCCCGCTACGCCAAGCAGCACGGCTTCATCATCGGCTTCAATCGCAACTTTGGCGAAAATGGCATATTTTTTTAGTTCGCTAATCTGCGTGTCCCGCAGGCTACGGCGCTCAAGATAAGCCAGATTTTCGCCGCGATGAAACAGGCGCAGATTGCTCCACATTTTTCCTTTGGCATCACAGTGGGCAGCAGGCAGATGGGCATTGGCGCCGAGGGCCGCAACATCCAGCGTAAGCTGCCCCTGTAAATAGCTGACGCGGTCTGCGCCCGTTACGTTCACCAGCGCCCACTCTTCCAGCGAGATCAGCGTAAGCGGCAGACGCGCCGAAGCCGCAGGTTGACGCGGCGGAAAAGAGAAAGTCGGCATGATTGAGTCCTGAAGTAAGATAAGCCCTGCTACTCATGTTAAAAGAGCCGGGGGGCTTTGCAACCGGTTTTCTGAAAATGACGCACAAAACGCGTGATAACCCTGCAACGTATGCAGCTGTTTTGCAAACCATTACGCAGGATGAAAATTGCTGCATCAACATCCCCGCGAAAAAGCGCTACACTAGCGCCCATATTTGACTGACTGACGATGGGTAAAATGGATATTAGTAATAAAGCTCGTGTTCACTGGGCATGTCGTCGCGGCATGCGCGAACTGGATATCTCCATCATGCCGTTTTTTGAGTTTGAATATGACTCGCTAAGCGACAGCGACAAGCATCTGTTTATTCGACTGTTGGAAAACGACGATCCCGATCTGTTTAACTGGTTGATGAATCATGGTGAACCCGCCGATCCTGAGCTGAAGCGCATGGTGAATTTGATTCAATTGCGAAACCAGCAACGTGGCCCTGTGGCACTCTGACCTGCGGGTTTCCTGGCGTGCCCAGTGGATCTCCCTGCTGCTACACGGCGTAGTGATTCTGGCATTGCTGCTGGCCCCCTGGCCTGCCAGCTATACGGTGGTCTGGATGTTGTTGGTCACGCTTGCGGTGTTTGAATGCGTGCGTAGCCAACGGCGGATCCGCAGTCGGGAAGGGGATATCGCGCTGCTGGAAGGGCGTCA
Organism: Pantoea sp. CCBC3-3-1; assembly: GCF_007981265.1. NCBI lineage: Bacteria > Pseudomonadati > Pseudomonadota > Gammaproteobacteria > Enterobacterales > Erwiniaceae > Pantoea > Pantoea sp. CCBC3-3-1. Next base: position 4,010,392 of record NZ_CP034363.1, on the reverse strand, counting down.
GATGCAGTGGCGGCGACAGCAATGGCAGATCCACGGTCGGCCGTGGATTACCCGGCAGGCAATGTTACTGACGTTACGCTCGGCGAAAGGCGCGCAGGAGAAGCTCTGGCTGCTAAGTGACAGCATGAGCGAAGACGAATGGCGGCAGCTGCGTCAGCAGCTGCTCAATCCGGGCAGGCGTCTCTAAACATAAAAAGCCTGGAAAAGACACCATGAGGTTTGCACGAATTTGATGGGGACACCCTGGTAACGCATGCCGTTCAGGACATGCGTTACCAGGGTAATGCAAAGCCCGTTAATTTTGCTCAATATGCAAAATAAACGGGCTTTGCCGATCCTGTTTTTCTGCAATCAGGTAAGTCAGCCCATAAACCACAAGGAGTGGTTAACGCCACTTCTTACCGAGTCATAAAACATCGTAAAACCATATAAAAACGAAGAGGTACTATGGCGCTTTATAACTTCACTCTGACACTCTCAGGCGTAACGTATGAGACCGAAGGACTGGAAGATGCGCTGTTCGAAAGCGGCTGTGACGATGCGCTGATTTGCGCATATGGCCGTTCTGTTTATCTGGAATTTGACCGTGAAGCTGACTCACTGGACGACGCTATTGCATCAGCAATTGATAACGTGGCATCGCCGATCAGCTTGTCGTAAACCTTCTTCAGTGCGGCTTCTGGCAGGCTTTTGAGTGAATCAGCGCCGTAGGGTCATTACAAAGTCCTTACAGCGCCTCAGCCATTTCCGTCAGGATTTGTTCGCACCACTGGGCAATGCGCTCGTCCGTCTCTTCAAACTGGTTGACGTCATCCAGCGCCAGGCCAACGAACTGTTTACCGTCAGCCGTTAACGGCTTCTTGCTGGTAAATTCGTATCCTTCATTGGGCCAGAAACCAACAAATTTCACGCCTGAAGGCACCAGCACATCATGAAGCATGCCCAGCGCGTCAAGGAACCACTCGCTGTATTCCGCCTGATCGCCCATGCCATAAAGCGCCACAATTTTACCGTGAAGGTTAAGGTCAGGAAGCTCAGTCCAGATAGCTTCCCAGTCCTCCTGTAATTCGCCAAAATCCCAGGTAGGGATGCCAAGGATCAGCATGTCGTACTGCTCCATCAACCGCGGCGAGTCGTCTTTCAGGTTATGCAGCGTGACCAGGTCATCGCCAATAAAATCGCGGATCTTTTCTGCTGCCATTTCGGTGTAGCAGGTGCTTGAACCATAAAACAGACCAATATTCATATGCGCTAAACTCAATTTACTTGGTGCAATGGCGCGAATTATATCAGAATTGAGCTTTGACGGCGGTTTTGCCAACCGGCATCCGCAAAAGGAGATGATGTGCAGGACAGCGACCTGATCGAACAGTTTCTTGATGCCTTGTGGATCGAGCGCAACCTGGCGGAAAACACCGTGGCCTCTTATCGTCTCGATTTAATGTCACTGGCCAGCTGGCTGGCGCATCATGAAAAAGACCTTCGCCACGTCGATTCCGTTGATTTGCAAAGCTTTCTCTCGGAACGGCTGGAGGGAGGTTACAAGGCAAGCAGTTCGGCGCGCTTGCTAAGCGCCATGCGTCGCCTTTTTCAGTATCTCTATCGTGAAAAGCTGCGCGAGGACGATCCGAGTGCGCTACTGGCTTCGCCGAAGCTGCCCCAGCGGCTGCCGAAAGATCTTAGCGAGGCACAGATTGATCGGTTGTTAAATGCGCCGTCGACGGAAATCCCGCTTGAGCTGCGTGATAAAGCGATGCTGGAACTGCTTTACGCCACGGGATTACGCGTCACCGAGCTGGTCAGCCTTACCTTAAATAACGTCAGCCTGCGTCAGGGCGTGGTGAGAGTTATTGGGAAAGGTGATAAGGAACGGCTGGTGCCGCTGGGCGAAGAAGCGCTGCACTGGCTGGAACAGTATATTGAATATGGTCGTCCGTGGCTGCTTAACGGACAAACGCTGGACGTGCTGTTTCCCAGCAACCGTGCGCAGCAAATGACCCGGCAAACTTTCTGGCATCGGATTAAACATTACGCCACACTAGCGGGCATCGACAGCGAAAAACTTTCTCCTCACGTGCTGCGCCACGCTTTTGCCACGCATTTGCTGAACCACGGAGCCGATCTGCGTGTCGTACAAATGCTTTTGGGACACAGCGATCTGTCAACGACCCAAATTTATACCCACGTCGCCACTGAGCGACTGCGTAAGTTACATCAACAGCATCATCCCCGTGCCTGATGTGGAATCAAAACAGCCCGCGAATGAGGCTTTAAGGACCATAAATGAAAAAGCGTTACCTTTTACTTTCTTTGTTGATCTCGGCCGTTACTGGCCTGGCACACGCCGATGATGCCGCTATCCAACAATCATTAAAAAAGCTTGGACTACAGCAAATTGATATTCAGCCCTCTTCGCTTCCGGGGATGAAAACAGTCCTGACCGAAAGCGGCGTGCTCTACGTTACCGAAGACGGCAAGCAGTTTATCCAGGGGCCGCTGTATGACGTCAGTGGCGGGCAGCCGGTCAACGTGACCAACAAGCTGCTGGAGAAAAAAGTCGCCGCGCTGAGCAACGAAATGATCGTGTATAAGGCAGCAAAAGAGCAGCATGTGATCACGGTCTTCACCGATATCACCTGCGGCTACTGCCATAAACTGCACGCCCAGATGGCTGACTATAACGCGTTAGGCATCACCGTTCGCTATCTTGCTTTCCCTCGCGAAGGAATGAACGGACAAGTCGCGAAAGAGATGAAATCCGTCTGGTGTGCGGCCGATCGCAAAAAAGCTTTTGATGCCGCGATGAAAGGCGAAACGGTCGCGCCAGCTGACTGCAATATCGATCTTTCTCAGCAATATAAACTGGGCATTCTGTACGGCATCCAGGGAACGCCCGCTATTCTGCTGCAAAACGGCATGATGATCCCTGGCTACCAGGGACCCCAGGAGATGAAGCAGCTGCTTGATGGTCAGAAAGCGGGCAGCAAATAGCCGTGAACCGTAAAACTGAACTCCGCCGCCGCGTGGCGGCGGAAGGATGCGAGCTTCCTGATAATCTGCATCCCTTATTACGTCGCCTTTATGCTCATCGTGGTGTGCAGCAGCCTGTTGAGCTTGAACGCGGCGCTAAAAATCTGCACTCCTTTTACTCGCTGAGCGGCATCCAGCGCGCGGCAGAAATTCTGCAAAAAGCCATTGCGGATAATTTGTGCATCATGATCGTGGGCGATTTTGATGCCGATGGCGCAACCAGTACCGCACTGACAGTGCTCGCATTGCGCAGCATGGGCGGACGCAACGTTAAATATCTGGTGCCCAATCGTTTTGATGATGGTTACGGCCTCAGCCCCGAAGTGGTCGAGCAGGCCGCTGCACGCGGCGCGCAGCTGATTGTTACCGTCGATAACGGCATTTCATCCCATGCTGGCGTAAGTCTGGCGCATGAGAAAGGCATTGCCGTCGTTATTACCGATCACCACTTACCGGGTGAGACGCTGCCGGACGCCGAAGCAATCGTTAATCCTAACCTGCCAGACTGCGAATTCCCTTCGCGCTCGCTGGCGGGCGTGGGCGTCGCCTTTTATCTGATGCTGGCACTGCGGGCGACCCTGCGCGACAGCGGCGCAGAAACCTTGCCCAATCTGGCCGGGCTGCTGGATTTAGTGGCGCTTGGCACCGTAGCCGATGTGGTGCCGCTGGATGCGAATAACCGCATTCTGGTCTGGCAAGGATTGAGCCGCATACGTGCAGGCCAGTGTCGTGTCGGCATTAAAGCACTACTGGAAATCGCCAATCGCGACGCGCGTCAGCTGGCGGCAAGCGATCTCGGTTTCGCGCTTGGGCCAAGGCTGAATGCCGCTGGGCGTCTTGACGATATGTCCGTCGGGGTAGCCTTACTGCTGAGTGAGGATATTTCTCAGGCGCGGATGCTGGCCAACGAGCTGGATGCGCTGAATCAGACGCGCAAGGAAATTGAGCAGGGGATGCAAACGGAAGCGCTGGCGCTCTGCGATGCGCTGGAGCGCAGTAATGAAGCGCTACCGCTTGGCATTGCAATGTACCATCCTGAGTGGCATCAGGGCGTAGTTGGCATACTGGCCTCGCGATTAAAAGAGCGTTTCCACCGTCCGGTGATCGCGTTTGCGCCAAGCGGCGACGGGACGCTGAAAGGTTCCGGGCGCTCAATTAGCGGACTGCATATGCGCGACGCGCTGGAACGGCTTGATACGCTGAATCCGGGACTGATGCTGAAGTTTGGCGGACATGCGATGGCGGCTGGCCTGTCGCTGGAAGCATCGAAATTTGATGAGTTCCGCCAGCGTTTTGGCGATCTGGTGGGCGAATGGCTGGATGAGGAATCGCTACAGGGCGTGGTCTGGTCAGACGGCGAGCTGATGGCGCAGGAGCTAACGTTACCGACTGCCGAGCTGTTGCGCGAAGCCGGTCCGTGGGGCCAGGCGTTTCCTGAGCCGCAGTTCGACGGTAAATTTAAACTTATCCAGCAGCGGCTGGTCGGCGAGCGTCATTTAAAAGTCATGATCGAACCGCTGGGCGGCGGCCCGTTACTCGACGGCATCGCCTTTAATATTGATACGGCATTGTGGCCGGATCCGAGCGTGAAGCAGGTTGAGCTGGCCTATAAGCTGGATATCAATGAGTTTCGCGGCAACCGCAGCGTTCAGCTGATTATTGAGCATCTCTGGCCGCTGTAGCTGGCTGAGTGCGCCTGTTATCCTGTCGTAGCGGCCAGCCTGGCCGCTACTGACATATCCTCTCAGCCTTAAGCCTCATCCCGACCTTCAATGCTACAAACTACCCGCAAATTCAGTTAAACTGCACAGATCACTCCAGTCTGTTGAAGATCTTAAATCATGTTTGAAATTAATCCGGTAAAGAACCGAATTCAGGATCTCTCTGAGCGCAGCGGCGTTCTTAGGGGGTATCTTTGACTACGATGCCAAGAAAGAACGTTTAGAAGAAGTTAACGCCGAGCTGGAACAGCCGGATGTGTGGAACGAGCCAGAGCGCGCACAGGCGTTGGGTAAAGAACGCTCCTCACTGGAAGCCATTGTTGAGACGCTGGATCAGATGAGCCAGGGTCTGGAAGATGTTGCGGGTCTGCTTGAACTGGCGGTTGAAGCGGATGATGAAGACACCTTCAACGAAGCGGTCGCCGAGCTGGACGGGCTGGATAAGAAACTTGCCGAGCTGGAATTCCGCCGCATGTTCTCTGGCGAATACGACAGCGCCGATTGCTACATCGATATTCAGGCCGGTTCCGGCGGTACAGAAGCGCAGGACTGGGCGAGCATGCTGGTTCGCATGTATCTGCGCTGGGCAGAAGCCAGGGGCTTCAAAACCGAAATCATCGAAGAATCTGAAGGCGACGTTGCCGGTATTAAGTCCGCTACGCTGCGCATCATGGGTGATTATGCCTTCGGCTGGCTGCGTACCGAAACCGGCGTGCATCGCCTGGTGCGTAAAAGCCCGTTCGACTCCGGCGGCCGTCGCCACACCTCATTCAGCTCCGCGTTTATCTATCCGGAAGTGGATGAGAACATCGATATTGAAATTAACCCGGCCGATCTGCGTATTGACGTTTACCGCGCCTCCGGTGCGGGTGGTCAGCACGTTAACCGGACAGAATCTGCGGTACGTATTACCCATATTCCGACCAATACCGTGACCCAGTGCCAGAACGACCGTTCTCAGCATAAAAACAAAGACCAGGCGATGAAGCAGATGAAAGCGAAGCTTTACGAACTGGAAATGCAGAAGAAAAATGCTGAGAAGCAGGCGCTGGAAGACAACAAATCCGATATCGGTTGGGGTAGCCAGATCCGCTCCTATGTGCTGGATGATTCCCGTATTAAGGATCTGCGCACCGGTGTTGAAACCCGAAATACTCAGGCGGTACTGGATGGCGATCTGGACCGATTCATTGAAGCAAGTTTGAAAGCAGGGCTATAAGGAACTGACATGTCAGAACAACAACCGCAGAACGCTGATGCCGCAGTTGAGCTAAATAACGAACTGAAAACGCGTCGCGAAAAGCTCAGCGCGCTGCGCGAGAACGGCGTGGCATTTCCAAATGACTTCCGTCGCGACAGCACTTCTGACCAGCTGCATGCCGGTTATGATGCGAAAGAGAACGAAGAGCTGGAAGAACTGGGCGTTGAGGTCAGCGTTGCCGGTCGTATGATGACCCGCCGCATTATGGGCAAAGCGTCGTTTGTCACGCTTCAGGACGTTGGCGGCCGCATTCAGCTGTACGTTTCCCGTGATGACCTGGCGGAAGGCATCTATAACGAGCAGTTCAAGAAGTGGGATCTCGGCGATATCGTCGGTGCTCGCGGTAAGCTGTTTAAAACCAAAACCGGCGAACTGTCAATTCACTGTAGTGAACTGCGTCTGTTGACCAAAGCGCTGCGTCCGCTGCCGGATAAATTCCACGGCCTTGCCGATCAGGAAACGCGCTATCGCCAGCGCTATCTGGATCTGATCGCTAACGAAGAATCACGCAACACCTTTAAAGTGCGTTCGCAGATTATGGCGGGTATCCGCAGCTTCATGGTCGGCCGCGACTTTATGGAAGTGGAAACCCCAATGATGCAGGTGATCCCAGGCGGCGCTTCCGCGCGTCCGTTCATCACCCATCACAATGCGCTGGATATCGACATGTATCTGCGTATTGCGCCGGAGCTCTATCTGAAGCGCCTGGTGGTGGGCGGCTTCGATCGCGTATTCGAGATCAACCGTAACTTCCGTAACGAAGGCATCTCGCCACGTCATAATCCAGAGTTCACCATGATGGAACTCTACATGGCTTATGCGGATTACAAAGATCTGATCGAACTGACCGAAAGCCTGTTCCGTACGCTGGCGCAGGACGTGCTGGGCACCACCGTAGTGCCTTACGGCGAGCAGGAGTTCGACTTCGGTAAGCCGTTTGCCAAACTGACGATGAAAGAAGCCATTCAAAAATATCGTCCGGAAACCAACCTCGCCGATCTCGACGATTTTGATAAAGCGGCGGTTATTGCGCAGTCGCTGGGCATCAAAATTGAGAAGAGCTGGGGTCTGGGCCGCCTGGTCACTGAGATCTTTGAAGAGACGGCAGAAAGCCATCTGATCCAGCCAACCTTCATTACTGAATACCCGGCTGAAGTGTCACCACTGGCTCGCCGCAACGACGAGAATCCGGAAATCACCGACCGCTTTGAGTTCTTCATTGGCGGCCGTGAAATCGGTAACGGCTTCTCCGAGCTGAACGATGCTCAGGATCAGGCTGAACGCTTCCTGCAACAGGTTAATGCGAAAGATGCGGGTGACGATGAAGCGATGTTCTATGACGAAGACTACGTAACGGCGCTGGAACACGGTCTGCCGCCAACGGCGGGTCTGGGCATCGGCATCGACCGTATGGTCATGCTGTTCACCAACAGCCACACCATCCGTGATGTGATCCTGTTCCCGGCACTGCGCCCTTCAGGAAAATAACAGCCGGCTTGCTGACGGACTCTGAACCCCGCGTTTTCACGTGGGGTTTTTTTTGACGACTATGATTTTATCGCCTCATTCAGCCAGTCTTTAAAGCGAGCGTAGGGAACGTAGAGCGACACGTTCTTGTACAATGTCTTGCCCGTTTTGATGTCGTTGATACGGCTGGAATAGCCTACAATCACGCCGCCTATCGAATCATCCGAAGCGTTATAAACCGCGCCGCCCGACATGCCTTTAACCACGCCAGCGTCAGAAGCCACCACCACGCAGCTCAGTTTGTTGTAGCCGTTATTCAGCCCGGTATTAACCAGGTTGGTGCCGCTTGACGCCACCGGCATCGCTGAAATAAAGCTGTAGCCATACAGGTTGATCTTGTCCCCCATATGGCCGTTGCGAAACTGCGGGGCAGGGATATTGCCGTTGTTATGGTACACCACCGCTAAATCGCACTCGGGGTGCCAGGATTTAACGCGATAAAGTGAATATTTTGCGACGTGAGCCGCCGTCAGGCTGTATTGCGAAGTCAGTGGGATCGTGGTGCCTAAAGTCCCTACGCCCAGTACGGTCGGGATACCGGTCACTGTCATATCAACACGTTTTTCCGCTTCGCTGCTGTACTCATATTTTCCTACTGAGCATCCGGAAACCAGCAGGGCCAGCAGACAGATAGCAAGTCGCATCTTTACTCCTCGGTAATGAATCGATCAGGCACAGCACAATTAACGCCCGTTGAATCCTTCATCGAGGTATCGGCTAACACGTATGAAACTTTATGTATTTAACATGACAACAGGTTTCTTGATTATCAGATAATTGATAATTTTCCGTAATATATCGCGACCCGTATCGCCTGATACTTAACCATAAGCGTCACAAAAGTGCGTAAAATAAAATCAAGTATAGCCAGGCGTGAGGGGAGGGAGAGTGCAGACAAATCAGGATAATGGCGATTTTTGCAGACTTAAGTGCAATTTTCGGCGAGTTTATTGCTCTTTTAGCAATAGTGCTTTGCCAGCCTTGTACTGTAAGTTATTGAGCAACTGTGATTTAATAATATTTGTGATCTGAATCAAAATTTACCATTTGTAATACTTTATCAACCTTGATCGATCCTGGGGCATTTTAGCGCCGGGAGAACGATCGTTTTTTTTGGAGAGTGAGAAATGCCTGTTTCTTTACTGGCGTTGGCGTTAAGCGCGTTCGCTATCGGTACCACAGAGTTTGTCATTATGGGCCTGTTGCCCGAGGTGGCAGGCGACCTGCGGGTCTCGATTCCCTCAGCTGGCTGGCTAATCAGCGGCTATGCGCTTGGCGTGGCAATCGGCGCGCCGATCATGGCATTACTCACGGCAAAACTGCCGCGCAAACGCACGTTGATTCTGCTGATGTCCATTTTTATTATCGGCAACCTGCTTTGTGCGCTGGCTTACAGCTACAACCTGTTAATGATGGCCAGGATAATCACCGCGCTGTGTCACGGTGCCTTTTTCGGCATTGGTTCCGTGGTCGCGGCAAGTCTGGTTGCGCCAGGCAAGCAGGCCTCTGCGGTGGCGCTGATGTTTACCGGTTTAACGTTGGCTAACGTGCTGGGCGTGCCGCTCGGCACCTGGTTTGGGCAGCTGTTTGGCTGGCGTGCCACTTTCTGGGGGGTGGCGGTGATTGGCGTGCTCGCCTTTATTGCTTTAATTGTCAGCCTGCCCACCAATCGTGACGAGAAGCCGGTGAACCTGGCAAGCGAAATCGGTGCGCTGGCAAACGGCAAGCTCTGGCTGTCGCTGCTGATGACGGTTTTCTTTGCCGCCGCGATGTTTGCGCTGTTCAGCTATATCGCACCGCTACTACTACAGGTAACGGGCATGAGCGATAAGGGTGTGAGCTGGACGCTGTTCCTGATCGGCGGCGGACTGACGGTCGGCAATATTCTGGGCGGGAAACTGGCGGACTGGAAAGTCTCTTTCAGCCTGATCCTCAGCTTTTCGCTGATTGCGGTGTTTTCGCTGCTTTTCAGCTGGACCAGCCATGCGCTGTGGCTGGCGGAGGTGACGCTTTTCCTCTGGGCGATGGCCACTTTTGCTACCGTGCCCGGCTTGCAGATCAACGTGGTTCGTCACGGCAAAGATGCGCCGAATCTGGTTTCCACGCTTAATATCTCCGCGTTTAACATTGGTAATGCCTTTGGTGCCTGGGCTGGCGGCGCGGTGATTGCCGGCGGCTATGGCCTGACTTCCGTGCCGGTTGCTGCCGCAGTGCTGGCGGTGGCCGGTTTGCTTGTCTGCCTGCTGACTTTTCGTCGCGCTGGCGGCAAACCTCAACCCGCTCGCGCTTAATGTAATAACGTCTGAAGGCGCTGGTTGAACAGGCTGATGTGCTGCTGCAAATGCGTGCTGAATGCCTCAACCAGCGCGGAAGAAGGGCGATGCCGTGGGCGGATCAAACTCACGGTAAAAGGCACATCAATGCTGAAGCGGCGGATTACCACGCCGCTGGTGGCATAATCCAGCGCGGTGAGCGGATTAACGATCGACACGCCCACGCCCGCTCTGACCATGGCGCAAACCGATGCCGCGCTGTGCGTTTCCATGACCATTCTGCGCTGAACGCCATGTTCATTGAACAGCTGATCCAGCAGTTGCCGGTAGCTGTCGGTGCGCGACAGGCTGATATAGTTTTGTCCGGCAAAATCCTGTGGCGTCAGGCTGGTTTTTTCAGCCAGGTGATGATCCTGCGGAAGAACGCAAACTTCATTTCCGGTAAACAGCTCGGTACGCTCAGTGCCCGCTGGGATATGGCTGGTTTCGATTAACCCTAAATCGTAGCGCTGCGCCGACAGCCACTCCTCCAGCAGGGGGGATTCCTGAGGAATAATATTCAGGCTGACGTCCGGGTAGTGCTGTAAAAAAGGCTGGCAGAGTAACGGCAGCAGCGACTGTGAAAATACCGGCAGGCAGGCAACGGAGAGTTCACCCTGTTTAAACTGCCGTAGTCCTTCCGCCGCACTAATGATTCTGTCCAGGCCATACCAGGAACGCTGCACCTCTTCAAAAAGATGCAGGCCCTGAACGGTAGGTTGCAGGCGGCCACGCACCCGATCGAACAGCTTCAGACCCGCCAGCTTTTCGAAGCGAGCCAGCTCGCGGCTGACGGTTGGCTGCGACGTTTGCAGCATTGCAGCGGCTTCGGTCAGATTACCGGTGGCGATTACCGCATGAAAGATCTCAATATGTCGCAGCGTGATGCCAGCCATAATAGTTCCTGAGGGCGAAAAACGATTATCCATATCATGAATGAATAGACTGCGCTAAAACAGATATTTTCAATCCGTTTTCCGCCGTGGCGTAATAGCGCTATTCATCTCAGGAGAATTTTCATGCCACGGCCTCTTAACAACACTGAAACCGCGCTGACCCGCGACAACCTTTTATCTTTAGCACGGCAGTATGGCGGCCCGGTTTGGGCTTACGACGCGGCGGTTATCAACGAGCGCATCGCTCAGCTTCAGCAGTTTGACGTGGTGCGTTTCGCGCAGAAAGCCTGTTCAAATATTCACATTCTGCGGCTGATGAAGGCGGCAGGCGTAAAGGTGGATTCAGTGTCCCTTGGTGAGATTGAGCGCGCGCTGGTGGCCGGTTTCCAGCCTGGCGGAGATGAAATCGTGTTTACCGCAGACGTGCTGGATACGCCAACACTGGCTCGCCTGGCGGAACTGCAAATCCCGGTCAATGCGGGTTCAGTTGATATGCTGCACCAGCTGGGTCAGGTTTCAGCCGGCCATTCGGTCTGGCTGCGGGTCAATCCAGGTTTTGGTCACGGACACAGCCAAAAAACCAATACCGGCGGCGAAAACAGCAAGCACGGCATCTGGCATGGCGATCTGGCGTTAGCGCTGGAAGCTATTCAGCGCTATCAGCTGAAGCTGGCAGGCATTCATATGCATATCGGTTCGGGCGTAGATTATGGGCATTTGCAGCAGGTTTGCGAAGCGATGGTCGATCTGGTGGTGAACTTCGGTCAGGATTTGGAGGCGATATCAGCCGGCGGTGGCCTGTCGATTCCGTATCACTTTGGCGAAGAATCTATTGATACTGAACACTATTTTGGCCTGTGGGATGCTGCTCGTCAGCGCATTGCACGGCATCTGGGACATGCGGTGAAGCTGGAAATCGAACCTGGCCGTTTCCTTGTTGCCGAATCAGGCGTGCTAATTTCTCAGGTAAGAGCCGTCAAGAACATGGGAAGCCGTCATTTTGTGCTGGTTGACGCAGGTTTTAACGACCTGATGCGTCCGGCAATGTATGGCAGCTACCATCACATCTCTGCGATTGCGGGAGATGGGCGCGAGTTGGAAGGCGACGATACCGTAGACTGCGTGGTGGCGGGGCCACTGTGCGAATCCGGCGACGTCTTTACCCAGCTGGAAGGCGGAAAAGTGGAAACGCGTGCGCTGCCAAAGGTGAAACCTGGCGACTATCTGGTATTCCACGATACCGGCGCTTATGGCGCATCGATGTCTTCAAATTACAACAGCCGGCCGCTGCTGCCGGAGGTGCTGTTTGAAAATGGCCAGCCGCGTCAGATCCGTCGTGCGCAAACCGTGCAGGAACTGCTGGCGCTGGAAATGTAACGGCTTATCCGGTGCGGCAGCGCTTTATGACTCTGTCCGCACCAGGCCGGGCGCGCCGACGGAATGACGACGTACCAGCGTCGGGCTGAACATGTTGGTCACCTCGGGCAGCGGCTGATTATTTGCCAGGGCCAGGGCCAATTCTGCGGCCTGCTGAGCCATGGTGACAATCGGGTAGCGTACCGTGGTCAGTCTGGGGCGCACGTAGCGCGAAACCAGCACATCATCAAAGCCAATCAGCGACATCTCTTCCGGCACGTTGATGCCGTTATCACTCAATACCGCCAGTGCGCCAGCTGCCATCGAATCGTTATAACAGGCGACAGCGGTAAAAGGTTTGCCGCGTCCAAGCAGCTCGGTCATCGCCTGCTCGCCGCCGATTTCATCCGGCTCGCCCAGGGCGACCAGCCGATCGTTACAGGGCAGGTTGTGCTCCCGCAGCGCATCGTAATAGCCTTGCAGGCGATCTTCCGCATCGGAAATCGGGTGGGTCGAACAGATAAAGGCAATATTTTGATGGCCCTGCTGGATCAAATGGCGGGTCGCCAGCCAGGCACCGTAGCGGTCATCCAGCGCGATACAGCGTTTTTCAAAGCCGGGCAGCAGGCGGTTAATCAGCACCATGCCTGGAATCTGCTTCATGAGCGGCACCAGATCGGCATCGGGGATTTTTTTGGTATGCACCACCAGCGCGCCGCAGCGATGGCGAATGAGCTGTTCAATAACCTGACGCTCTTTCTGCTCCTGATGGTAGCCGTTGCCAATCAGTAAAAAGTTGCCGGTTTCATAGGCGACCTGTTCAACGGCTTTCACCATGGCGCCAAAAAACGGATCGGAAACATCACCGACAACCAGCCCCATGGTTTCCGTAGACTGCTGGGCCAGCGCACGCGCATTGGCATTTGGATGATACTGTAGCTGTTCCATTGCGCTGTTAACGGCCAGTCGTGACGCCTCGCTGGCCTTCGGCGAGTTATTGATAACACGTGAGACCGTTGCGACAGAAACGCCAGAAAGCCTGGCAACATCCTTAATGGTGGCCATAGGTCTAATGCCTTCAAGGGTAATCGTTTACATTGTGCTTAAGTGTTGCGGAATTTTCCTGCTACTTCAAGCACACAGAATGTCATCCCTGTCGCAAAGCAGGTGAAAACAACCCTTGTCGACAGGAACAGCTCGTTAATATCGCCGTGGGCTTTCAGGTCAGCACCGATGGAGTTGCTAAATCACGCGTAAAAAATGGTAATCTGAGGATCCAGAAAAAATAACACCTGCCGGATCGTCCGATGACCATAAAAAAAGTGCCGCACCTCGCCCATTGGGGCGCCTTCACCGCCGTTGTTGAAGATGGCAAACTCTTACGCTGTGAACCTTTCTTCGCCGATCGCGATCCGTCGCCAATGCTGAACAGCATTCCTGAACTGGTCTATTCGGACAAGCGTATCCGGCAGCCGATGGTGCGCCGCTCATGGCTTAAATCGCGAGAAAAAAGCGACCGTACGCTGCGTGGACGTGAAGATTTTGTGGCGGTGGACTGGGAGACTGCACTGGATCTGGTCGCGGAAGAAAACCGCCGGGTGCGCGATCGTTATGGCGCGGAAGGGATTTTTAACGGCTCTTACGGCTGGTCTTCGGCGGGAAGGGTAAACCACGCGCGTACGCTGGTTCGCCGCTTCTATTCTGCCGGCGGCGGCGGCATCGATCAGCTGGGAAATTACAGCTGGGGGGCCGCACAGTTTTTCCTGCCTTATGTTATCGGCACCTATATGCCGCTAACCGGACGCGTCACCGACTGGCCGAGCGTGGTGGAACATTGTGAAGTGTTTGTCGCTTTTGGCGGTCTGGCGCTGAAAAATGGACAGGTCGCTTCCGGTGGGGCAGGCCAGCACAGCCTGAAACCTGCGCTGCTTGAACTGGCCGCGAAGGGAACGCCGGTCATTAATATCAGCCCGATGCGGGATGACTGCCCGGAATTTGTTAACGCCGAATGGATCCCGATCCGGCCAAATACCGACGTGGCGCTGATGCTGGCGCTGGGGTTTGAAGTTGAGCGGCTTGGCGCGGCCGATCGCGCTTTCCTCCATTCTCACTGCACCGGCTATCCGCAGCTGCGCAGCTATCTGCTGGGCGAAACTGACGGCATCGCGAAAACGCCGCAGTGGGCCAGCGACATTACCGGCATTCCGGCAGCGCGGATTGAACTGCTGGCGAAGCAGCTGATTGGCAAACGCAGCTTTATGACCTGTTCCTATTCGGTTCAGCGCGCGCATCGCGGCGAGCAGCCTTACTGGATGATGATCGCGCTCTCCTCAATGCTGGGTCAGCCTGGTTTGCCGGGCGCAGGGTTCTCGTTCGGCCATGGTTCGATGAACAGCGTAGGAAATCCGCGTATTGAAGGCCCGGCACCGCTGATGTCTGCCGGGGTGAATCCTGTTGCCGACCGGGCGATCCCGGTGGCGCGTATCAGCGATATGCTGCTTAATCCAGGCGCGCCCTACAGCTTCCAGGGGCAAACCCACACCTATCCTGATATTCATCTTATCCACTGGGCTGGCGGTAATCCGTTCCACCACCACCAGCAGCTTAACCGGCTGGTAGAAGGCTGGCAGCGTCCGGATACGGTTATCGTTCAGGACATTGTCTGGACGCCTGCCGCACAGATGGCCGATATCGTGTTACCGGTGACAACGACGCTGGAGCGTAACGACATTGGCGGATCGTCCCGCGACCGTTTCGTGCTGGCCATGCATCAGGCAATTAAGCCTCAGCACCAGGCACGTAACGATTTTGATATTTTTGCCGATCTTGCCGACCGACTGGGCTATCGCGAAGTCTTTACGGAAAACCGCAATGAAGCACAGTGGATTGAGCATTTGTATCAACAGTGTGCGACAGCGCATCAGCTCAAAGGCCTGCACTGGCCTGATTTCGACAGCTTCTGGAAAGAAGGTTACGTAGAAATTCCCGAGCCGGAAAAGCCGTATGTCTTTATGGAGGCGTTTCGTCAGGATCCGGCAGCAAATCCGATCCAAACCGCCAGCGGCAAAATCGAACTGTTTAGCGAAACGATTAAAGGCTATCAGCTGGCCGACTTTGCCCCGCACCCGGAGTGGCAGCCGCCCGTTGAATGGCTTGGTGCGGATATCAGCCAGCGCTTCCCGCTGCATATGATCTCTATCCAGCCCGGCGACCGTCTGCACAGCCAGATGGATGCGACGCCATCGGTGCAGGCAAATAAAACGGCAGGGCACGAGACGCTATGGATGCATCCGCAGGATGCTAAGCCGCGCGGTATTGCCGATGGCGATGTCATTGACGTCAGTAACGATCGGGGCCGCATGCGGGCAGGCGTCCGGCTTACCGAAGGCGTCAGCCCGAGCGTGGTGCTGATTGCTACCGGCGCCTGGTTTGATCCTGGCTTTGGCAAAGCGTGGCAGCCTTACGATCGTGCAGGGAACCCAAACGTCCTTACGCTGGATATCGGTACCTCTTCTCTGACGCAGGGGCCTAACGCGATGAGCTGCCTGGTAGAAATAAAAAAGGTTTTCTAAAAAGTTAGCCTCTTTTAACTCTTTGTCCCTGTGATATGCTTGATGGATAAATGAACAGGGGGATGTATGAAAAGTACACCAGTCAATGCCGAGAATCTCTCAAACATGTTAACCAAAGCTCGCAAAGCGGGCTCCGTGCGGATTGCAGGCGGCTCCTATGATGAGCGTCGCGCGCAGTTCATTAAAGATGTCATGAGCATGGAAGACGCTCACAGGTTTGAAGGAACAAACCATGGCCAGAAGAAAAAGGATTGCGCACGTTGAAACCAGTGCCTTATTTCAGGCAATCAGTAATGAGTATGGTTTTGATAGCGAGGTCGTGCTTTCATATTATCAGGATATCGATGATCTCCAGCAGTTATGGGAGAAGAATCATGAAGTCTGGGTCTATTCTCAGGGTGAAAAGCATCAATATGGTTGGGTAAAAGAGTCCCACATCAAAGGTGATGGAACGCTTGTTCCTTTCTACATTGGCCTGCACCACACGCGAGTCATGGACGATGATGAAGAAAATGATCCGCTATTGGTTATTTCATTTGAGGAACGCCAGGGGTTGGTCGATCCCGTGCTTATGATTCTTACCATGATTGATCATGCCGATATGTTTGGTGCACTGGGTCCAGCAAAACACAATATGCAACAAATGCGCCTCATCAACCAAAAGTTGGATAATTTGCTAAAAGGCAAATTTTCTGATGACAAAAGCTAATTAGCCTCCAGCCTGAAAAGTTGCAAAACCGTAGTCTAATCACATGGCTGGTTACATTTTGCGGGTAACTGTTGCGAATAGGCGCTGGCGAGCCGCCTCGTCAGATTGCTACAGTTTAAGTCCCAGAGGTATTGATGGGTGAACATCAAAAAGTTTTTACTTTGTTTCACCGACCTGCGCAGATGCGCAGGTTTTTTTTATCTCAATCTCCTGCTGTCCGCTAACTTTCTGAATTAATTATCTGCATCAGGTTTGTCGACCGTCATAAAACCGCCAGTAATCACGATCTGAAACACAGTTTCTCTGTCATCATCACCGCATTTTTTGTATAACTCCCCGACAGTTATCCTCCAGCCATTAATAGAAGAGCTATGCCCCGCTTAAAGAAATCACTGGCCAAAGACCAGGCAAAAACGCCATTCCATCCTGTTCGCTTTCGTCTTATTTGCTTAGGGGTATTTGGCTGTCTGGTGCTGCTGCTGGCATGGGTAGGGGATTTACAGCTTATCAACCATCCGATGCTGGAAAAGCAGGCGGATGAACGCTCACTGCGTACCGTTACGCTACCGACCAATCGCGGTACGTTGCTGGATCGTAATGGCGAAGCGCTGGCGCTGAGCGTGCCTTCGCGCGACATCATTGCCGATCCCCAGCGGGTACTGGAAGCGCATCCCGACTTCACCAGTGCAAAATGGGAATATCTGGCGAACGCGCTCGACCAGCGCCCTGAGCAGCTGGCTCAGCAGATCAAGGCGAATCCTCACCGTCGCTTTCTCTACCTGGGGCATAAAATTGAGCTGGGGATCGCGAAAGATATTTCTCAGCTGCATCTGGCCGGCATTTCTACCGTTTACGACGACAGCCGCTTTTATCCCATGAGTGAAGCGACCGCGCCGCTGATCGGCATCGTCGGCGCAGACAACACCGGACTGAACGGGCTGGAAAAAGGCTTTGATAAAGTATTGCAGGGCACGCCGGGCGAAGAAAAATACCGCCAGGATGCCCACGGCAACATTATTGCGATGATCAATTACGAGCCGCCTCGCCAGCCGCCGACCGTGCAGCTGAGCATCGACAAATTCGACCAGTACACCATGTACAGCAAACTCCGCGACGGCGTATTGCTGAACAAAGCGGACTCTGGTGCGGCGGTATTAGTCAAAATCGATACCGGTGAAATTTTGGGGATGGCCTCTTACCCTTCGTACAACCCAAATAACTTTGTCAACGTTTCGCCTGCCCAGATGCGTAATGCGGCGATCAACGACAGCTATGAACCGGGATCTACCGTTAAGCCGCTGGTGGTCATGGAAGGACTGAACCGTAAGCTGGTTCGCCCGGATTCGGTGCTGGACACCACGCCGTATCGCGTTAACGGGCATTTAATCCGTGACGTAGGCCACTGGCCGCGCCTGACCATGACCGGTATTTTGCAAAAATCGAGTGATATCGGCGTCTCGCATATCGCTCTGGCGATGCCCGCAGAAGTGCTGGTGAACACTTTCCACTCCTTTGGCCTCGGAAAACCCACCGGTTTGGGGCTGACGGGCGAAAGCGTTGGCTACTTCCCGCTGCACCGCGAGCGCTGGGCCGACATTGAACGCGCGACGTTCTCGTTTGGTTACGGCTTGCGCGTCACGCCGTTACAGATTGCTCGTGAATACGCCACGCTTGGCTCATTCGGCGTTTACCGGCCGCTCTCCATCACTAAAGTGACGCCTCCGGTAATCGGAACGCGCGTGGCAGACGAAGATAACGTGCGCTCGGTAGTACATATGATGGAAAGTGATGCGTTGCCCGGCGGCAGTGGCGTGCGTGCGGCGGTGCCCGGCTATCGGTTAGCGATTAAAACCGGTACGGCGGAAAAAATGGGTGCCAGCGGTAAATATGACGGCGGCTATATCAACTACACCGCTGGCGTCGCGCCAGCCAGTAACCCTCAGGTCGCGTTGGTAATTATGATTAACCATCCCACCGCAGGCGATCACTTCGGCGGATCGGTAGCCGCACCGGTATTCGGCAACATCATCGGTCCGGTACTAAAGCATATGAATATTGCGCCAGATGCGCTTTATGCCACGCATAGCGGCTAACTTCACCAACAGCAAGCTGTTTATCCAAACCCACGGCTCGCGTGGGTTTTTTTTTGAACCTCTTACCTCGCCATTCCACCTTTAACCGCTAAACATCCCTAAAAACCCGCGGCTGTTCACGCGATCGAAAACATCCGCTACTGTTAAATTAATCTTATCTGTTTCCCGCGTAATGGGATCTAAACTGTATCTGTCAAAGCATGGATGGCTCTGTTTTTCCGCTATTGCGATTTAAGAGGATCATCGTGCGAATTCATCAATCTGTTCCTGTACATTCATTTAATCATCCTTTGTCGTTGCTGGCCGTTTTAATCGCTACGCTTCTGCTGAACGGCTGTGGCGGCGGCGGTGGCGGCGGTGGCAGTAATAACGACAGCGAGACTGTTACCCCAACACCCACAACGCCCACAACGCCCACAACCCCAACGACACCGGTAACCACAACGACACCGGTAGCAACGACGCCGACAACCAACGTGGTGACGTACGGCAAAGTAAAAGTCGGGATCGTTGACTCAGGGCTGGCAGCCGGTCGGCCGGATATCAACTACGACAACGTACATTTTACTTCTTACCTGTCCGGCGGCAGTCAGACCCTGAATGATAATGGCGGAAGCGCCGGGCACGGCACCGTGGTTGCCCTGGCGCTGGCGGGTATTGCCAGTGGGAGCTATACCGGAGGCGTTGCGCCAGACAGTGATTTATGGATCGCCCA
Organism: Pantoea sp. CCBC3-3-1; assembly: GCF_007981265.1. Classification (NCBI taxonomy): domain Bacteria; kingdom Pseudomonadati; phylum Pseudomonadota; class Gammaproteobacteria; order Enterobacterales; family Erwiniaceae; genus Pantoea; species Pantoea sp. CCBC3-3-1. The sequence goes on along the minus strand of NZ_CP034363.1, from coordinate 3,991,200 downwards.
GGCTTCCAGCAACAATCTTTTTTATTATTCCGATACGCAGAAGGCGATCGCGGGCCTGCTGAACAGCGGGGTAAAAATCATCAACATGTCCTACGCCTCCAGCGAGCGTCTGACCAGCGCAGCAGCACTGGAAAGCGCGCGTACCAGCGGGCGCTACGATCTGCTGCGTGACAGCCTGAGCAGCATCGTGCAGGCGAACGCGCTTGGCGTAGTGGTCACCGGTAACGGCGGGACGTCCACGCCTTCACCTAACGCGCAGGTGCCGCTGATTTATAACGATCCCAGCTTGCAAAAGGGGCTGATTGCCGTCACCGGCTATATTCCAGGCTATACCGTAGCGCAGGGCAGTCGTCCCCCTGAGCTGTGGGTTTTTGATGCCTGTGGCGATGCTGCCGCCTGGTGTCTGGCGGCGCCGGGTTATGCCGATTATCTACAGGATGACGGAACGCTGGCCCGTGAATATGGCACTTCTTTCGCCGCGCCGCGCGTGGCCGGAGTGGCATCAAGAGTGTCGGCACAGTTCCCGTGGATGACCGGTTACAACCTCCAGCAAACGCTGTTAACCACGGCGACTTACCACACCGATGCCGTAGCGGGCGTGGCGGCGGACACGGCCAATGGACGTCCTTATAACGACACCTTTGGCTGGGGGGATGTCAATGTCGATAAAGCGCTGAAGGGGCCGGGCATGTTTTACGGCGCTGATTTTACCGCTGCGCTGACCTGGGGCAGTTACACCTTCGCTAACGATATCAGCGGCGACGGTGGGTTAATCGTTAGCGGTGACAGCGACGCGGGCGGCGTACTGACGCTGACCGGTAACAATACTTACACCGGGTCTACCCGAGTGCAAAGCAACAGCCTGTATATTGACGGAACCGTGGCCAGCGATGTGCAGGTTACAGGCAGCGGTCTGTTGGCCGGTAAAGGTATTATTGGCGGCAACCTGAGCAACCAGGGAACGGTGGTCACTACGTCCGCCGGTGGCCTGCATGTTGTTGGCAGCTATCAGCAGAGTGCCGACGGAACGCTGCGGATCACACTCTCCCAGCCGTTGACGGTTGCGGGGCCAGCCACGCTGAATGGCGCATTGCAGGTCTATCTGCCTTCTGACACCTATATTGTGCAAACCAGCGAATCGCTGTTGCAGAGCACGCAGGGGATCAGCGGGCAGTTTTCCAGCGTAGACACTGGCGTATTCCTGACCGGCTCGGTGAATTACAGCGCTAACAGCGTCAACGGTAGCTTCCAGCGCGTGAATACCGTCACGGCGGCAGAAGCGGCAGGGCTGACCGGGGCGGCAACCCTGAAAAGCGCCGCAAACGTTGAACAGGCGCTACGGGTTGCGGACAGCCTGTCGACTCAGACAGCGCGATCGGCACAACAGGATGAGCTGTTATCAGCCGCCGCTGCGTTTCAACAAATTGGCAGCAGCGCAGAAGCCGGTGCCACGCTGGACTCGCTTTCCGGTCAGGCGCATTCCAGCGGTAATGCGATCCTTTTCAACAGCCTTGATTACCAGAACCAGTTGTTGAATAACCGCCTCGATCCGGCACAGCAAAAGCCTTACGGCATGTGGGCGGAAACCGGCACGCTGCATGGCGATCTGCAACAGGACGGCTATCTGGGAAGCCACTATCGTATTAATACCACCGCAATCGGCGTTGACAGCGACTTCGACGTCACCGGCCTGAGACTGGGTGCTGCCGTGACGGACAGCGAAATCAGAGCCAGCTATGACGGTAGCGGCGGCAACAGCAGCAACAGCTTGCAGGGCGTGATGTTCTACGGTCAGTACGCCGTGACGCCAGAATGGATTTGGCAGGGCAACCTGAGCTATCAGCATGGCGATACGGAACTTAACCGTGTACTGCTGCTCAATGGCATTCAGGCCACCTCGTCAGATACGCGCAACGACAGCTGGCAGGCACTGGTCAAAACGGGCTATCGCTGGTCGCTGAACGATCGTCTGACGCTGGAGCCCTATGCCGGAATGAAGCTGAGCCAGCTCTATACTGGCGGCTTTAACGATGAAGGCAACGCATTGGGTCTGGAAGGCGACAGCGCCCGTTACAGCCGTACTGTAGGGATGAGCGGGCTCAACCTTAGCGCACCGCTATTAGAGATGGGTCAGTGGTGGTCGATGCTGTCGGTTTATGGCGAACATCAGCACGCGTTTACCAATCCATCCATGGACGTCACTGCCCGCTGGGTGGGAACGGGCGATGAAGGCGAGCGTTTTGCTATCCCCGGCATGACGCTCGACCAGGATTCCCAGTGGTACGGGATGAGGCTGGACGTGGGCAAAGCCAAAGATGCCCGCCTGTTCCTGCGCATGGATAAACATGTGGCGGATAAAGGCGACGAATCGGTGTTCCGTGGTGGTGTGGATATCGCGTTCTGATTGCGTCTACTGATTAAATCCTGGCCGGGAGGTCAGGGTTTTTTCCGCTGTTGATCATGACCAGCTGCCGTAAGGGTAAGTTTTGCCTTTGATAAATTCTTTTATATCCTGGTCGTAGCCAGAGGAAAAATCACTTTTAGTGACGTTCCTGCAGAGGTCCAGCTTATCTCCTGAGACGGTTTTCAGTTTTATTACCGGTACCGGGTAATTATCCCCGCCGCCACTGTTCTGTAACCAGACCCGTACCTTACCTTCCGGGGCCAGCCCAAACAGCATGGTGTCATACCAGGCGGGCTCTTCCGGACGATATTTATTCCAGGCGGGCGCGATCATCTTCCGCCACACCGACTCCGGAAAAAACATACTCGTCTCATAAACCTTTTTATCAATGAGTGAGTCCCAGCAGAACACCCTATACTGCGGCGGAGATTTTGCCTGATTGAAATGGATTGAGCTGCGCCTGATCTTTTCGCTCCATGTCCCTACTGAGTAGGGATTACCTTGGGTGCTGTCCAGCGTATAAAACTGGTACAGGTACCCTGAGGTGCCCACAATTCCCACCCGAGTTACCATGGCTGGCAGCGCATTCGGCGTGAAGAAGGCAAACTTCCATTTGCCATACGGCAGCTTTATAGTCGCCTTTAGCAAAAGGGGGAGCCTTGTGCGGCCCCTGACAGCCGGTCAGGGCGTTGAGCAAAACCGAGCGTCTCCGAAAGCGATACGCTTCCCTCGGCCCATAGCGGCGTGGCTGATGGGGATTAGGGTCACAGGGACGCTTATGCATATTTACCAGACGGAAACCCCTGTCATGGGCGTCGTCAAATTCATACTCTTCACGGATGTGCATCCAGGCAAAAATGGGGGAAATAATGCGCTCATACTCTTCGGGCGCAAGGTCATCTTTTGGCAGATAATAGAGATAAATTCCTGGCAGGCTGAAGCTCATCATCCCTTCCCTGGGTGATTAAAAGAGTCACCAGCGTATTTTTTCTGACCAGTGAAATATTGATTAAAAATAAAAAAAGGTCAGAGCAAAGGGGAAGATTGGGATAATTGTGCTGCTGCTTGCAGAGTAGCCCGTTAAAACGGCCCGGAAATCCACACAACTCTTAACTGATTTTTTGCACAAAAGTTACAACCCTCTCCGGACGGAAAGGGTAGGGTAATAGCATCACTGCCTGACACCGCATTCCTCAGGTGGTGCCAGCCCCTTTCCGTGTTGGTAGCGCTGTCAGGGGCAACTTTCCTGCTGGCAAAAAGCCCCAGAAAAACCGGAAGCGTTTCGACATTTAATTTAGCAAAAACTTAACACTGTCAATCTGACGGCGCTTCTATAATCATCCTCTTTTTTGAGAATATTCACTCTCGTTACTATTTTATTTAATTGAGAATTCACCATGCGCTTAACGATCCTTCCAGCGAGCCTGATTTTTTTACTGGCCGCCTGTGACCAGAGCTCCTCGCCGGTGGCCAGCAATCAACCTACATCGGTCGGTGTGGCGACGCTGAAAAGCGAGCCGGTAACGCTATCCACTCAACTACCCGGCCGGACCACCGCCGTCCGCACGGCAGAAGTCCGCCCGCAGGTAAGCGGTATCATTCTTAAACGACTGTTTACCGAAGGCGGCGAAGTAAAAGCGGGCGATCCGCTGTATCAAATCGATCCTGCCAGCTACCAGGCCGCTTACGACAAGGCCGAGGCGACGCTGACGAATGCGAATAAGCTGGCTAAACGCTACAAGCCACTGGCAGCTGCACACGCGATTAGCGGGCAGACCTATGACGATGCCGTTGCCGCCGCACGCGAAGCGCAGGCCGATCTGGAAACTGCACGGGTGAATCTTAACTACACCAACGTTCGCGCGCCGATTTCCGGCCATATCGGACGTTCTCTCTCCACCGAGGGCGCGCTGGTTACTAACGGACAAACCAGCTATCTCACCACTATCCAGCAGCTTGATCCTATCTATGTTGACGTCAGCGAATCCTCACAGGATCTGCTGCGGCAGCGTCGTGCGCTGGCGGAAGGCAAGCTGAAGGCAACCGGCGAAAACGCCGCAGCGGTCAAACTGACGATGGAAGATGGCTCGACTTATGCGCAGGAAGGCAGGCTGGAATTCTCTGAGGTGACGGTCGATCAGAGCACCGGTAGCGTGACGATGCGCGCGGCCTTCCCGAATCCACAACGCGTGCTGTTGCCAGGCATGTTCGTTCACGCCAGCTTCCCACAGGGGGTTGCCGATAGCGGCATTCTTGTACCGCAGGAAGCGGTGATGCACGACACCAAAGGCAAGCCTTACGTCTTCGTGGTAAAGGCAGATAACACCATCAGTCAGCAGAGCATTACCACGGGTGAAATGATTAGCGGCAAATGGCTGGCGACATCGGGCCTGAAATCCGGCGATCGCGTCGTGGTGGAAGGGCTGCAAAACGTGCGTTCGGGCAACAAGGTCAACCCAACGGAAGCCGCGGCGAAAGCGGCACCGCAGGCCAACCTGACTACCACCGACCCTTCAGCGCAGTAGAGGAAACCTGATGTCTAAATTCTTTATTGAGCGTCCCATCTTTGCCTGGGTGGTGGCGATCATCGTGATGCTGGTTGGCGGCCTGGCGATCCTTAAGCTACCGATCAACCAGTATCCCAATATTGCACCGCCGGCGATTTCGGTGCAGGTGACATACCCGGGAGCCAGTGCTGAAACCGCGCAGAATACCGTGGTACAGGTGATTGAGCAGCAGCTGAACGGCATTGATAACCTGCGTTACATTGAATCGCAGAGCAACAGCGACGGCAGCGCAACGATTATCGTGACCTTCAATCAGGGTACCGATCCCGATACCGCGCAGGTTCAGGTACAAAACAAGGTTTCGCTGGCGGAGTCGCAGCTGCCCAGCGAAGTGACCGAACAGGGCATCAACGTCCGGAAATATCAGGCCAACTTTATGCTGGTGGTCAGTCTGATCTCCACCAACGGGAAAATGAGCAACGGCGACCTCGCTGACCTGCTGGTTTCCAAACTGGAAGACCCGGTTTCGCGCACCAAAGGCGTTGGCGACTTTATGGTGATGGGATCGGAATACGGCATGCGTATCTGGCTCGATCCGGGAAAACTCTACAAATATCAGCTGATCCCCAGCGATGTTTCCACGGCTATCAGTCAGCAAAACGTGCAGATCTCCAGCGGCAAGCTGGCCGGTTTGCCGTCGATTCCCGGCGCAAAATTCAGCGCAACGATTGTCGGCAAAACCCGACTTCAGTCCGTTGCGCAATTTGAAAACATCCTGCTGAATGTGAATGCAGATGGTTCTCAGGTGCGCCTGAAAGACGTGGCAAAAGTCGATCTCGGCCCGCAGGATTACAGTATTTCCGCCACCTATAACGGCAAACCTTCTGCCGGTATGGCGCTGCGTCTGGCAAGCGGCGCTAACGTGCTGGACACCATCAATGCCGTACGCGCCACGGTTGATGGGGTGAAATCTTCGCTGCCTGACGGTGTGGAAGTCACCTTCCCGTACGATACCGGGCCGGTCGTTAGCGCCTCGATTGAGGAAGTGGTGAAAACGCTGTTTGAAGCGATCGGACTGGTCTTTCTGGTGATGCTGGTGTTCCTGCAAAACCTGCGGGCCACGCTAATTACTACCATGGTTGTTCCGGTTGTGCTGTTGGGCACCTTCGGCATTCTTTCCGCCTGTGGTTACACCATCAACACGCTGACGATGTTCGGCATGGTGCTGGCAATAGGGCTGTTGGTGGATGATGCCATCGTGGTGGTGGAAAACGTCGAGCGCGTGATGCATGACGAAGGGTTAGATCCGAAGGCCGCAACGATAAAATCGATGGAGCAAATTCAGGGCGCGCTGTTTGGTATTGCCCTGGTGCTGTCGGCGGTGCTGCTGCCAATGGCCTTCTTCAGCGGATCGACCGGCGTTATCTACCGCCAGTTCTCTGTCACTATCGTTTCCGCAATGGCGTTGTCGGTACTGATGGCGCTGATCTTCACGCCCGCACTCTGTGCGACGCTGCTGAAACCCGGCTCGGCGGATCATAAAACTACCGGCATGGCGGGCTGGTTCAACCGCAAATTCGATGCGGGTACGCTGCACTATACCCACAGCGTTGGCGCGGTGATCTCGAAGCGGAATCTGTTTTTAGCAATCTATCTGCTGCTGATTGTCGCTACCGGCTACCTGTTCACCCGTGTTCCCACGTCGTTCCTGCCGGATGAAGATCAGGGAGTGATGATGATGCAAACCACGCTGCCCGCCAACGCCTCATCCGAGCGGACGCAACAGGTGCTGGATGATATCCAGGCATGGCTGCTGAAAAACGAACCGGAAGTCAGTTCGGTCTTCTCGCCAAACGGATTCAGTTTCTCCGGACGTGGCGAAAACACCGCCATGTCGTTCGTCTTGCTCAAGCCATGGGCGCAGCGTAACAGCGACCAAACCGTTCAGAAACTGGCTGCCCGCACCATGGCCCACTTCGCCACGCTAAAAGAGGCCAAAGTCTTTGCGCTGGTGCCGCCGGCGGTAATGGAACTGGGCAACGCCACCGGTTTTGATTTCTATCTTCAGGATACCAACAACAAGGGACACGAAGCGCTGATGGCGGCGCGTAACCAGTTCCTCGGCATGGCGGCACAGGATAAACGCCTGATGGCAACCCGACCGAACGGCATGGATGACGAACCGCAGTATCACCTGATCATTGATGATGAACGCGCCCGCGCGCTGGGTCTGAGCCTGGAAGATATCAACGACACGCTTTCGACCGCCTGGGGTTCGAGCTACGTAAACCAGTTTATCTATAACGGCCGCGTGAAGAAGGTCTACATCCAGGGCAACGCCGGTTCACGCGTCACGCCAGAGGATTTGAACAAATGGTACTTCCGTAATACCAGCGGCGACATGGTGCCGTTCTCCGCTTTTGGCAGCGGCGAGTGGCAATACGGTTCGCCTCGCTATGAGCGTTTCAACGGCATTTCGGCGGTAGAAATTATGGGCTCGCCAGCCAGCGGCTACAGTTCGGGCGATGCCGTCAAAGCGGTGAATGAAATTGCGGCCAAACTGCCGCCGGGCTTCAAGGTCCAGTGGCATGGCATGTCCTATGAAGAACAGACGTCCGGCTCGCAAACGCCTGCGCTGTATACCATTTCTATTCTGGTGGTCTTCCTCTGTCTGGCCGCGCTGTACGAAAGCTGGTCTATTCCTTTCTCGGTGATCATGGTGGTGCCGCTGGGCGTGCTCGGCACGATTCTGGCGGTACTGATGCGCGGGCTGGAAAACGACGTGTTCTTCCAGGTTGGCCTGTTAACCACCGTCGGGCTGGCGGCAAAAAACGCCATTCTGATCGTCGAATTCGCCAAAGAGCTGCATGAGAAGGAAGGGAAGGGACTGGTGGAAGCCGCGCTGGAGGCGGCCCGGTTACGTATCCGGCCAATCATCATGACCTCAATGGCCTTTGTGCTGGGCGTGATGCCGCTGACGATTTCCAGCGGCGCAGGTGCCGGAAGCCAGCACTCAATTGGTACCGCCGTTGTCGGCGGAATGATCACCGCCACGTTCCTGGCCATCTTCTTTGTACCGATGTTCTACGTGGTAGTGGCGCAGCGTTTTTCGGGCAAAAAAACAAACACTGAGGTTAAGTAATGCGTAAGACTTTTTCACTGGCTGTAATGCCGCTGGCGGTAATGCTGGTGCTGAGTGGCTGTACCATGGAACCGAAATATGCGCGTCCTGCGCTGCCGGTAGCGGCGCATTATGACCAGCAGGGAAACAAAGCGGGCAACGGCGCGGACATCAGCTGGCAAAACTTTTTCACCGATCCGGTGATGCACAAGCTGATTGCCAGCGCGCTTGAGAATAACCGTGACCTGCGGGTCGCGGCGCTAAATGTTGATGTGGCGCGTTCACAGGTACAGATTGACCGGGCAGCGCTGCTGCCTTCCATCGACCTGAGCGGCTCGCAAACGGCGGCTCATCTGCCGGGCAATCTGTATAACACCGCCTCAACCGGGCCGGTGACTTATCACGAGTTCAACACCAGTCTGGGCGTCAGTGCCTGGGAGCTGGACTTCTTCGGTCGCCTGCGCAGCCTGCGCGATGAGGCGCTGGAGAGCTATCTCGCCACCGCCGCCACGCAGCGGGCGACGCAGATCAGCCTGATTTCGGAAGTCGCGTCGGCTTATCTTTCGTTATGTGCGGATAACGAGCTGCTGACGCTGGCGCAGAGCACGGTAAAAAGCCAGCAGGATTCTTACAACCTGACCAAACGCAGCGTGGACGGCGGCGTCAGCAGCGAGCAGGATCTGGTGCAGGCGGAAACGTCGGTGCGTGCCGCGCAGGCTGATGTGGCGTCTTACACACGCCAGGTACGGCAGGATGTGAACGCGCTGGCGCTGCTGGTCGGTACCGATTTGCCTGCCGATATGCTGGCCAATGCGCGGCTGAAAAAGGACTGGCACTTCCCGGCTACGCCAGCCGGACTGCCGTCCGATCTGCTAACGCGTCGTCCGGATATTATTGCTGCTGAACACACGCTGAAAGCGGCCAATGCCAATATCGGCGCGGCCCGTGCGGCCTTCTTCCCGAGTATCAGCCTGACCGCGTCGGGCGGATCCACCTCCAGCAGTCTTGGGCATTTGCTGGAAGGCGGCACGGCGGCCTGGTCGTTTGGACCGAGTATCAATCTCCCTATCTTTGACGGCGGCGTGAACTCCGCTAATCTTGATGTCGCTCATTTGCAAAAGCGTATTGAAATCGCGGACTACGAGAAATCCATTCAGACCGCCTTCAAAGAGGTCGGCGACGCGCTGGCCGGGCAGGATACGTATCAGGACGAGTTGAATGCGCGTAAGCAGGATGAGCAGGCCAACCAGCGAAACTATGACTTTGCCCATATCCGCTATCAGGAAGGCGTGGATAACTATTTGAACGTGTTGGTGGCGCAGCGTTCACTGTATGCGGCGCAGCAATCGCTAATAACCACGCAGTTAGGGCAGTTAAACCAGCAAATTACACTGTATAAAGCGCTGGGTGGTGGTTGGAAATCATGATTTACGCGTGTTGATTACGCAATCCTTACGTTACAAGGATGGAAATTAATCAGCGTGCTCAATCATAATAGCGCTGGCCATTTTTTGGCCCGCGTTTTTCAGGCGGTGGCGGAGTGCTGCCGTTTCTTTGTTATTGCTGATTTTACAGAGCCTCATGACCCCAACGACTGCGAAAACCTCATCCCTACGACGTAAAAAGATCCTTTTACTGCTTCTGGTCATCCTCGTTGCACTACTGGCATGGCGCTTCTGGCCGAAAGGTTCCGGTGCGCCACAAGGCGCGGGGGGGCCTGGTGGTCCCGGCGGCCCCGGTGGCCCCGGCGGCATGATGATGTCAGGCCCAACGCCGGTACATGCAGGCGTCGTCACCACGGCGGACGTGCCGGTTTATCTCACTGCGTTGGGCACGGTGATCCCTAATGCAACCGTCACCGTTACCAGCCGGGTTGATGGCCAGCTGACCAACGTCTTTTTCACTGAAGGGCAGAAGGTCGCCGCAGGGCAGCTGCTCGCGCAGATCGATCCGCGCAGCTATGAGGCGACGATGGCGCAGTACCAGGGCGATCTTAATCAGAACCAGGCGCTGTTGAACAGCGCGCAGTTAACGCTGGCGCGTTACCGCAAACTCTATTCGCAGGATTCATTATCCCGTCAGGACCTGGATTCTCAGGTTGCAACGGTGGGGCAGTATAGCGGTGCGGTAAAAGCCGATCGGGCGCAGATTGCCGCGGCAAAACTCAATATTGAATTTGCCCGCATCACGTCACCTATCTCTGGTCGGGTTGGCCTGCGTTTAGTTGATGAAGGAAATATGGTGCACAGCAGCGATACGACCGGCATTGTCACCGTTACGCAGACCCAGCCTGCCGCCGTTACGTTCAGCGTGCCGCAAAGCAATATATCCACGCTGATAAAGGCGCTGCACAACGGCCAGAGTTTACCGGCCGCCGCCTTCGATCAGGATGGCAACAGCCAACTGGCGACCGGCAGCGTGAAATTTATCAGCAACCAGATCGACACCAGCACCGGCTCAATCGAGCTGAAAGCGCTGTTTTCCAATGAAGATGAGGCGCTCTATCCGAACCAGTTTGTGAATCTGCGGCTGCAAACCGGCACGCTGAAACAGGCCACGGTGATCCCCGCCCAGGCGTTGCAGCTGAGCAGCGACGGCAGCTTTGTCTACGTGATTAATAAAGACCAGACCGTGACGCGCAAAGCGGTAAAAACCGGCCCGACGCTGGGCGATTCGCAGCAGGCGATCCTGGAAGGTGTCACCGCAGGCGAGCAGGTTGTGACCGTGGGCATCGATCGTCTGAGCAGCGGCAGCAAAGTCTCTGTGGTAACGGCTGACGAAACCAAAGCGGCCAGCGGGAACGCGAAAGCGCAATGAATCCTTCCCGCCTGTTTATCGAGCGCCCGGTCGCGACAATTTTGCTGATGATCGGCGTGCTGATCTCCGGCATCTTTGCCTATAAATTTCTTTCCACCTCGGCGCTGCCGCAGGTGGACTATCCCACTATTCAGGTGACGACGCTCTATCCTGGCGCCAGTCCCGACGTGATGGCATCCAGCGTTACCGCGCCGCTGGAGCGCCAGCTCGGGCAGATGGCGGGCCTGAGCCAGATGGCGTCCAGCAGCTCAAGCGGTTCCTCGGTAATTACGCTGAAGTTCTCTCTTGACCTCTCGCTGGACGTGGCCGAACAGGAAGTGCAGGCGGCGATCAATGCGGCAGACAGCCTGCTGCCGTCCGATCTGCCCAATCCGCCGACCTATAAAAAGGTGAACCCGGCGGACACGGCGGTTATCACCCTGGCGGCCAGCTCGGATACGCTGCCGCTGATTAAGGTGCAGGATCTGGTTAACACGCGGGTTGCGCTGAAGCTGTCGCAGATTTCCGGTGTGGGAATGGTGACGCTGGCCGGGGGGCATCAGCCCGCTATTCGGGTGCGGATGGATCCGAAAGCGCTGGCGGCGCACGGCCTGACGCTGGAAGATGTCAACACGCTGATTAGCAACAGTAACGTCAATGGGTCGAAAGGGGGCTTTGACGGCACATATCACTCGGTGACCATTGATGCCAACGATCAGCTACGCACCGCCGAAGAATATGGCAACCTGATCCTGACGTATCAGAACGGCGCGGCGCTCAGGCTGCATGATATTGCCCATATCGAAGAAGCGGCGGAGAATACCTATCAGTCTGCGTGGGCCAATAATACGCCTGCCATCGTGATTGCCGTGCAGCGTCAGCCCGGCGCTAACGTCATCTCGGTTGTCGATAATATTAAAGCCCAGCTGCCTGCGTTGCAGGCGGCGCTGCCGGATGGCGTAAAAATCCAGATCCTCTCCGACCGCACGCAGACTATTCGCGCTTCCATCAGCGACGTGCAGTTTGAGCTGATGCTGTCGATTGCGCTGGTGGTGATGGTCACTTTCCTGTTCCTGCGCAACGTTGCAGCCACGCTGATCCCCAGCGTGGCCGTTCCGCTGTCGCTGGTCGGCACCTTTGGCGTGATGTATCTCTCGGGCTTCAGCCTGAATAACCTGTCGCTGATGGCGCTGACCATTGCCACCGGCTTCGTTATCGATGACGCCATCGTAGTGGTGGAGAACATCTCCCGCCGGCTGGAGCAGGGCGAAACGCCCATGGAAGCGGCGCTGAAAGGCTCGGCGCAAATCGGTTTTACCATCATCTCACTGACCTTCTCGCTGATCGCTGTCCTGATCCCGCTGCTGTTTATGGGCGATGTAGTAGGGCGGTTGTTCCGCGAGTTTGCCATCACCCTGGCGGTGTCGATTCTGGTTTCAATGCTGGTTTCCCTGACGCTGACGCCAATGCTCTGTGCTTATCTGCTGCGGCATATCCCGGAAGAGAAGCAGACGCGTTTTTACCGCAAAGGCGGACAGTTCTTCGATAAGCTGATTGCGGGTTATGACCGTCTGCTGACCATTGTGCTTAACCATCAGCGCCTGACGTTGCTGGTGGCGCTGGCAACGCTGGTGTTTACCGCCTTGCTTTATCTCATTATTCCAAAAGGCTTTTTCCCGTCGCAGGATACCGGTTTGATTCAGGGTGTGACGGTTGCCTCGCAGGATGTTTCCTTCAGTGAGATGGCAAAGCGACAGCAGCAGCTGGCGGAAATCGTGCTGAAAAATCCGGCGGTGGACAGCCTGTCGTCCTCCATCGGTATTGATGGCACCAATACCAGCCTGAACAGCGGTCGTTTGCAGATCAACCTGAAGTCTTTTGACGAGCGCGACGAACGTGCCGATGCGGTGATTGCCGAGCTGCAACAGGCGACGAAAAACGTGCCGGGGATCCAGCTTTATATGCAGGCTGCGCAGGATCTGACGGTTAACGATCAGGTCACGGCGGATAAATATCAGTTCTCGCTGGACGATGCCGACAGTGAAAACCTGGTAAGCTGGTCGCCTAAGCTGGTGGCGGCGCTGCAAAAGCGGCCTGAGTTCAGCTCGGTAGTGAGCAACCTTCAGGATCAGGGACAGGTGGCTTACGTTGAGTTGAACCGCGATGCCGCCGCGCGCTATGGCATTACCGCCTCTGACGTCGATACCGCGCTTTATAACGCGTTTGGCCAGCGGCTGGTCTCGACGATTTTTACCCAGTCAAACCAGTATCGCGTGGTGCTGGAAGTTGCGCCGCAGTATCAGCAGTCACCGGCCTCGTTTAACGATATCTGGCTGGCGGCCTCTTCCAGCACGGACAGCAGTTCCAGTTCGGCAAGCAGCACCAGCGCTTCGTCATCAAGCTCCTCTTCTGCCAGCAGTTCATCAAGCGGCAGCAGCACGACCACCAGCACCGGCATGGTGCGTCTGACCTCAATTGCCAAAATTCATCAGCGGATTGGATCGCTGGTGCATATGCGCCTGAATCAGTTCCCGGCGGTCACGGTCTCTTTCAACCTCAACGACGGCTACTCGCTGGAAGAGGCACAGAAGGCGATTGCAGAAACGCAGGAAAGCCTGAAACAGCCTTCCAGTATTACGCTGCGCTATCAGGGCGAAGCCGATGCGTTCCAGAGCGCCACCAGCAACACGCTGTGGCTGATCCTGGCTGCCTTGATGACCATGTACGTGGTGCTGGGCATTCTGTATGAAAGCTTTATCCATCCGGTGACTATTCTTTCCACGCTGCCGTCGGCAGCGGTCGGCGCGTTGCTGACGCTGCTGCTGGCGGGCAGCGAGTTCAGCCTGATTGCGTTAATCGGCGTGATACTGCTGATTGGCATAGTGAAAAAGAATGCGATTATGATGATCGACTTTGCGCTGGATGCGGAGAAAAACCAGCATCTCAGCCCACGTGAGGCGATCCATCAGGCCTGTCTGCTGCGTTTCCGGCCGATTTTGATGACGACCATGGCGGCATTGCTGGGGGCGCTGCCGCTGATGCTGGCATCCGGGTCGGGCGCGGAGCTGCGCCAGCCGCTGGGTCTGGTGATTGTCGGCGGGCTGATTTTCAGCCAGGTGCTGACGCTGTTCTCCACGCCGGTCATTTATTTGTGGTTTGACCGTCTGGCAGAGCGTGGCCGTCGCAGAATGCGTAAGGCGCGTGGATGAATATTTCCCGCTTCTTTATCTTCCGGCCCGTCACGACCCTGCTGTTGACGCTGGCCCTGCTGCTGCTCGGCGCGCTGGGCTATCGTCTGCTGCCCGTTGCGCCGCTGCCGCAGGTTGATTTTCCGACCATTATGGTTTCCGCCAGCCTGGCGGGAGCCAGCCCGGAAACCATGGCTGCGACGGTCGCCACGCCGCTTGAACGTTCGCTGGGGCAAATCGCGGGCATTACCGAGATGACCTCCAGCAGCTCGCAGGGTTCCACTAATATCATTTTGCAGTTCGAGCTGAACCGCGATATCAACGGTGCGGCGCGTGACGTGCAGGCCGCGATCAATGCAGCGCGCAGCCTGCTGCCGAGCAGTATGGCCTCGCTCCCCACCTACCGTAAGGCCAACCCGTCTGACGCACCGATTGTGATGCTGGCGCTGACGTCATCGACCCGTTCCAAAGGCGAACTTTACGACCTGGCCGAAAGCAAAATCGAGCAAAAAATTGCGCAGGTGCAGGGCGTAGGCGATGTCTCGCTAATGGGAAGCGCGCTGCCCGCGGTCAGAATCGATCTGCAACCGCAGATGTTGACGCATTTCGGCGTCTCGCTCGATAAAGTGCGGGAAGCGGTGGCCAACAGTACCACCAATCTGCCTAAAGGCATGTTGCAGGGCGACAAACAGTCGTGGGTGGTGGATGGTAACGGACAGCTTGAGCAGGCCAGCCAGTATCGTAACCTGATCGTTAGCTATCAGGACGGCCGCGCCATCCGTCTGAGCGATGTCGCGACCGTTTATGACTCCGTCGAAGACAAATACAACCTCGGTTATTACAACGATTCACCGTCGGTGATGATTGGCGTAACCCGCCAGGCGGGCGCCAACATGCTGGAGACGATTGATGCGATCAAAGCGCAGCTTCCCGCTCTGGAAAAAGATCTGCCCGCGGATACGAAACTCCATATCGTTGTGGATCGTTCGCCTAACGTTCGTGATTCACTGTATGACACCGAAGAAACGCTGCTGATCGCCATGATGCTGGTGATTGGCGTGGTGTTTGTTTTCCTGCGTAATTTGCAGGCGGTGGTGATCCCGGCACTGGCGCTGCCGGTGTCGCTGATAGGCACCTGTGCGGTGATGTATTTGCTGGGCTACAGCCTGGATAACCTCTCGTTGATGGCGCTGATTATCGCTACCGGTTTTGTGGTCGACGACGCCATCGTGGTGCTGGAAAACATCACGCGCTATATCGAGGAGGGGCTAAGCCCGGTGCGTGCTGCGTTAAAAGGCGCACACGAGGTGAGTTTTACCGTGCTGTCGATGACGCTGTCGCTGGTGGCGGTGTTCATTCCCATCTTGCTGATGGGCAGCATTGTCGGACGCCTGTTCCGCGAATTTGCCGTCACGCTGACCGTTTCCCTGATCATCTCCATGATCGTCTCGCTCAGCCTGACGCCAATGCTCTGTTCGCGCCTGCTGAAACGCAAGCCGGAAGTGACACGGCAACCGCATCCGGTTTACCAGTGGATCGAAAACGGGCTAAATCGTCTGCTGGCAGCCTATTCCCGCGCGCTGAACTGGGTGATGCGTCATCAGCGCCTGACGTTGTTCAGCCTGATCCTGACGGTGATCCTCAATCTGTTCCTCTATTCGGTGGTGCAGAAAGGCTTCTTCCCTAATCAGGATACCGGCCTGCTGATGGGCATGCTGCGCGCCGATCAGAACGTCTCTTTCCAGGACATGAAGCCGAAGCTGCAACAGTTCGCCAAAATGATCCAGCAGGACCCGGCGGTCGATGGCGTGATGTCATCGATGGGCAGCGGGGCGTTCGGCTCGCGGAATACAGCGAATTTCTTTGTGCATCTGAAGGACTATAAGCTGCGCGACGCGACCGCAACGGAAGTTGCCAACCGCCTGAGCGGGAAAACGAAAAATATTCCCGGCGTCGAGCTGTTTCTGATGGCGGCGCAGGATATTCACATTGGCGGACGCAGCGCCAACGCCAGCTATCAGTACAGTTTGCAGGCTGACGATCTGGATACGCTGCGCGTCTGGACGCCAAAAGTGAAAGCCGCACTGGAAGCGATCCCGCAGTTAACCAGCGTGGACTCCGATTCTCAGACCGGCGGTCAGGAAGTGATGATCAATATCGATCGCGACCGCGCCAAAAGGCTCGGCGTCGATGTGAATATGATTGATACGATGCTGAACAACTCTTTTGCTCAGCGGCAGGTGGCGACGCTATATAAAACGCTGAACCAGTATCACGTGGTGATGTCGTTGCAGGATGCTTACACCCGCGATCCCGAGATGCTCAATAAGCTGTATGTGGTGAACGATTCTGGCGAGCAGATCCCGCTTTCCGCCTTTGCCAGCTTTAGCGGCGCGAATGCACCGCTGTCGGTCGCGCACCAGGGGCAGTCTGCAACCAGCACGATCGCCTTTAACCTGGCGGACGGCGTCTCGCTGGAGCAGGCGCAGGCGTTAATCAAAACCGCGATGGCGAAGATTGCCTTGCCGGATACCGTTCAGGCGGGCTTCCAGGGCACGGCGAAAGCCTTTGCCGATCTTACTTCTTCCATGCCGTGGCTGATCCTGGCGGCGCTGATTGCCGTCTATATCGTGTTGGGCATGCTCTATGAAAGCTATATTCACCCGCTGACCATTCTCTCCACGCTGCCTTCTGCCGGGGTCGGCGCGCTGTTGCTGATGTTGCTGACCGGAACGCAGCTGACGGTCATCGCGCTGATCGGCATCCTGTTACTGATCGGCATTGTGAAAAAGAACGCCATTATGATGATCGACTTTGCGCTGGCCGCC
Source organism: Pantoea sp. CCBC3-3-1 (assembly GCF_007981265.1). Classification (NCBI taxonomy): domain Bacteria; kingdom Pseudomonadati; phylum Pseudomonadota; class Gammaproteobacteria; order Enterobacterales; family Erwiniaceae; genus Pantoea; species Pantoea sp. CCBC3-3-1. The sequence continues at coordinate 3,974,356 of NZ_CP034363.1, read as the reverse complement.
GAGCGTAATCAGGGGCTTTCACCTCAGCAGGCGATTACGCAGGCGTGCCTGATGCGCTTCCGTCCGATTATGATGACCACGCTGGCCGCGTTCTTTGGTGCACTGCCGCTGGCGCTCGGCAGCGGGGGTGATGCCGATCTGCGCAGTCCGTTAGGGCTGGCCATTGCGGGCGGTCTGGCGCTGAGCCAGTTATTAACGCTGTTCACCACGCCGGTGGTGTATCTCTATCTTGACCGCGCCAGCCGTGCTACCAAACGGCAGTGGGCACGCCTCAGAGCTAATTAATGATGAAAATGAATAAACTCACACCCGTTTTGCTGGCGTTGCTTCTCAGCGGCTGCGCCGTGGGGCCTGATTACCATCGCCCGACGGTCAACGTGCCAACGCAGTATAAAGAGGCAAAAGGCTGGCGTGAGGCCACGCCGCAGGATGCGCAAAGCAAAGGCGAATGGTGGACGGTCTACCATGATGCCACGCTGAGCGGATTACTGAGCCAGGTCTCTGTTTCTAACCAAAACGTCGCGCAGTATGAGGCGCAATATCGCCAGGCGAAGGCGCTGGTTTCGGAATCTCGTTCCGATCTGTTCCCCAGCGCGACCTGGACCGGTTCCTCTACGCGCAGCGGAGCCGCGGGGAGCAGTACCAGCGGCTCCGGCCAACGAACGACCAGCAACAGCCAGTCTCTGGAAGCCAGCGCCAGCTGGGAACTGGATATCTGGGGCAAGCTCAGGCGCACGCTGGAAGAGAACAAAGCCAGCGCGCAGGCCAGCGCGGCCGAACTGGCTAACATTACCCTCAGCGCGCAGTCTGAGCTGGCGCAGGACTACTTCCAGCTGCGGATAATGGACCAGCAGATTGCGCTGTATCAGCAAAGCGTTGACGCCTATCAGCGCTACCTGACGGTGATTAATAATAAATATCAGGCAGGTAGCGAATCCCGCGCCACGCTCGCTCAGGCACAGATGCAGCTGGAAACCGCCCGGGCTTCCGCGCTGGATCTCAGCTGGCAACGTGCGCAGGCTGAGCACGCCATTGCACTGCTAATCGGTAAGACGCCAGCGGAATTCACGCTGCCGGCGGCAGAACTGAAGGCGACGCTACCGGCGATTCCGCACGCCGTGCCATCCTCGCTTCTTCAGCGTCGCCCGGATATTGCCTATGCAGAACGCAACGTAGCGGCGGCTAATGCGGCGGTCGGCGTGGCCATTGCGGGTTATTATCCCGATCTGACCCTGAGCGCGACCGGTGGGTTCACCAGTTCCGCCCTGCATAATCTGATTTCGCTGCCAAATCGCGTCTGGTCGCTTGGCCCGTCGCTCAGCGGCACGCTGCTGGACTTTGGCGCGACCTCATCTAAAGTGGAACAGGCCAGAGCCGCTTATGATGCCGACGTTGCCAGCTATCGTCAGGCGGTATTGACCGGCTTCCAGGAAGTGGAGAACTATCTGGTGGAGCTGAACACCTTGCAGGAAGAGATGCTGGCGCAGCAGCGCGCAACGGCCGCTGCCCAGGATTCAGCCCGCGTTACGCGCAATCAATATGAAGCCGGCATGATCGATTATCTCGACGTGGCGACCACGGAAAACAGCAGCCTCAGCCAGCAGCAAAGCCTGCTGTCATTGCAAAGCACGCAGTGGGTCGCCAGCGTTCAGCTTATCGCCGCGTTAGGCGGCGGCTGGGCCTTATAAGTGCGTTCAGCCATAAAAAAACGGACCCTGGGGTCCGTTTTTTCTAAGCGTGCTTTATTGAGTAAGCCCTGTTATCAAAACATTCCCTCTTCATCGTAAATGATTTCTCACCAGAACATACTTCGGCGAGAGACAGCTTGTGTATGGCGATTATTTCTCTTGCCGGGACTCGCAGTAATATTTATTGGGCAAAATATTTTCTGTGCTTGCCGGATTACATTAAAAATCCAGAAGTGCCAAAGGTATCGGAACCCCCATATCCAGCATGGACAGCCGTAAAACGTATAGCACCCATGGCGAAAGGGTGACGCATAAAGGCAAAGTTTATCGCCACAATATTTCACCTACTGCATTGTCTTGTGTCGCTATATCCTGCATCGTTACAGGCAGTTTTTTAGCTAAGGAGATGGCATGTTATTTTCATTTTTTCGCCTGCTTTTTCGCGTGGCGTTTCGTACCTCACTCGGCGGCGATCTGTCGGCTCTGCATAAAGAGAAAGTGCTGATTGTTCCCAATCACATGTCGTTTCTGGATGGCATGCTGCTGGCGCTGTTTCTGCCGATTAAACCGGTATTTGCGGTCTATTCCTCCATCAGCGAACAGTGGTACATGCGCGGGTTGCGTCCGCTGATCGATTTCGTTCCGCTGGATCCCACCAAGCCACTGTCGGTTAAGCATCTGGTAAAACTGATCAATACCGGACGACCGGTGGTCATCTTCCCGGAAGGGCGTATTACCGTCACCGGCTCCCTGATGAAAATTTACGACGGTGCGGGTTTTGTCGCGGCAAAATCTCAGGCTACCGTGGTGCCCATGCGCATTGAAGGCGCGGAATACTCGCCTTTTGGCCGTCTGGGTGGGGTGTTTAAGCGTCGCCTGTTTCCCCGCATCAGCCTGACCGTGCTGCCTGCTACCACCATTCCGATGCCGGAAGCCAAAACCGCACGTGAGCGTCGCAAGCTGGCCGGTGAGCATCTGCATCATATTATGATGGAAGCGCGTATGGCGGTGCGCCCGCGTGAAACGCTCTATCAGGCTTTTCTCTCTGCCCGTCACCGTTACGGACTGTTTAAGCCCTGTATTGAAGACGTCAATTTCCGTCCTGACAGCTATACCGGCCTGCTGAAAAAGGCGCTGGGCGTGGGGCGCATACTGGAGCGTTATACCTCATCTGGTGAATATATCGGTCTGCTGTTGCCGAATACGACCGTCACGGCGGCGGCGATCCTTGGCGCGACGATGCGCGGCCGCGTGCCGGCAATGCTGAACTATACGGCAGGCGTCAAGGGACTGGGCAGCGCGCTGCAAGCCGCTGAGGTGAAAACCGTGTTCACGTCCCGTCAGTTTATGGAGAAAGGCAAGCTCTGGCATCTGCCGGAAGAACTGACGCAGGTGAAATGGATTTTCCTTGAGGATCTGAAGGATACCGTCACTACTCAGGATAAGCTCTGGATCTTAAGCCGCCTGCTTCTCCCTCGTCTTGCGGCCGTCCCGCAGCAGCCGGAAGAGGCGGCGATGGTGCTGTTTACCTCTGGCTCCGAGGGCCACCCAAAAGGCGTGGTGCATTCGCATAAAAGCCTGCTGGCCAACGTCGAGCAAATCCGCACCGTGGCTGACTTTACGCCGCGCGACCGTTTTATGTCGGCGCTACCGCTGTTCCATGCGTTTGGTCTGACGGTTGGCCTGTTTACGCCGCTGATGACCGGCGCCCAGGTGTTCCTCTACCCAAGCCCGCTTCATTACCGCATCGTGCCTGAGCTGGTTTATGACCGGAACTGTACGGTGTTGTTCGGCACCTCGACTTTCCTTGGCAACTACGCCCGTTTCGCCAATCCTTACGATTTTGCGCGCTTGCGCTATGTTGTCGCCGGTGCGGAAAAACTTCAGGAAAACACGCGCCAGGCGTGGATGGATAAATTTGGCATCCGCATTCTTGAAGGCTACGGCGTCACGGAGTGCGCACCTGTGGTGGCGATCAACGTCCCGATGGCCGCTAAAAATCATACCGTTGGCCGTATTTTACCGGGTATGGATTCGCGCCTGATTGCGGTGCCGGGTATTGAGCAGGGCGGCCAGCTCCAGCTACGCGGGCCAAATATTATGAAAGGCTATCTGCGCGTGGAGAAGCCAGGCGTGCTGGAAGCGCCTCAGGCCGATAATGGCGAAGGGCAAATGGAAGCCGGCTGGTATGACACCGGCGATATCGTTAGCTTTGACGAACATGGTTTCTGTCAGATTCAGGGGCGCGCGAAACGCTTTGCCAAAATTGCCGGTGAGATGGTGTCGCTTGAGACCGTGGAGCAAATAGCCCTGAAAGCCTCGGCAGAGAAACAGCACGCTGCCTCGATGAAGCCGGACGGCAATCGGGGAGAAGCCCTGGTCTTGTTTACTACCGACAGCGATTTAACCCGCGATCGGTTGCAGCGCGCCGCTCGCGAGTCAGGAAGCCCTGAACTGGCCGTGCCGCGTGATATTCGCTACCTGCAACAGCTGCCGTTGTTGGGCAGCGGGAAGCCCGATTTTGTTACCCTAAACGGCATGGCGCTTGCGGAGAATAAAGATGAGTAAGACCCGCGAAAGCCTGTTTTCCCGCAGCATGCTGGCGGTGATTGCCGCCCAGTTCTTTTCTGCATTCGGCGACAATGCCCTGCTGTTCGCGACGCTGGCAGTGCTAAAACAGCAGGTGTATCCCGACTGGAGCCAGCCGGTGCTGCAAATGGTTTTTGTCGCTACCTATATCATTCTCGCGCCGTTTGTCGGTCAGGTGGCGGACAGCTTTGCGAAAGGCCGGGTGATGATGTTCGCCAACGGCCTGAAGCTGCTGGGCGCGCTGGCGATCTGTTTTGGTTTTAATCCGTTTATCGGCTACAGCCTGGTGGGCGTCGGCGCGGCAGCCTATTCTCCGGCTAAATATGGCATTTTAGGCGAGATAACCGGCGGCGAAACGCTGGTTAAAGCCAATGGACTGATGGAGTCGTCGACCATTGCGGCGATCCTGATCGGATCCATCGCCGGTGGCGTGCTGGCCGACTGGAACCTGCTGGCGGCGCTGATTGCCTGTGTGGTGGCGTATGGTCTGGCGGTTGCGGCGAATCTGCTGATCCCAAAACTGGCTGCCGCACGTCCTGGACAAACGTGGCATCCCGTACAGATGTCGGCAAGTTTCTTCCGCGCCTGCCGCCTCCTGTGGCGTGACGGTGAAACCCGCTTCTCGCTGGTGGGCACCAGTTTGTTCTGGGGCGCAGGCGTCACGTTACGTTTCCTGCTGGTATTGTGGGTGCCCGTGGCGCTGGGTATTACCGACAACAAAACACCGACGTTGCTGAACGCGATGGTCGCCATCGGTATTGTTGTTGGGGCGATTGCCGCAGCAAAAATTGTCACGCTAAAAACGGTCGGCCGCTGTATGCCCGCAGGCGTGCTGATTGGCGTTGCCGTGGTGTTTTTCTCGTTGCAGCACACTGCCGCTGGCGCTTACGCGCTGCTGGTGATCATTGGCATGCTGGGCGGCTTTTTTGTGGTGCCGCTGAACGCACTGCTACAAATGCGTGGTAAAGAGAGCGTCGGTGCGGGGAACGCTATCGCCGTACAGAATCTTGGTGAAAACAGCGCAATGCTGCTGATGCTGGGCATCTATTCCGTGGCGATTAAGCTGGGTGCGCCGCCGGTAGCGACAGGAGTCGGGTTTGGTGCGCTGTTTGCGCTGGCGATTGCGGTACTCTGGGGATGGCAGCTGGCGCAAAAGCGCAGACAAATCTAAAGCGCGTGGAACTCAGGCCCGGAGCAAGCGACCAGCGCCATGAATGGCTCTGGTCGCGCCGGCATGGAAGCCGTTTCTGGCATCTTTGTGAAAGGCCTGAGTTTCTCTTGCCTGCACCCTGCCAAAAATATCCGGGCGGGACTTTTCCCGCCCTGTTGACCATTAAGGGGCCGGGAAAGTATAACGACGGTGAATCGCTTCCAGCGCCTGCATCACCTCTTCATCCAGCGTCAGATTGTAGCTGTCAATATTGATCTTAAGCTGTTCCAGCGTGGTAGCACCCAGCAACGTGCTGGCGACAAACGGCTGCTGACGCACAAAAGCCAGCGCCATCTGCGAAGGATCTAAATTATGCTTTTTGGCCAGCGCGACATATTCCGCAATGGCCAGCTGTGCCTGTTCGCCGCTGTAACGCGTAAAGCGGCTGAATAGCGTATTGCGAGCGCCTTCCGGTTTTGCGCCGTTGAGATATTTTCCGCTTAGCGTACCAAACGCCAGGCAGGAATAGGCCAGCAGCTCTACGCCTTCGTGCTGGCTGATTTCTGCCAGGCCAACCTCAAAGCTGCGGTTCAGCAGGCTATAGGGGTTCTGGATACTGACGATGCGTGGCAGCTCATGCTTTTCTGCCAGTTGCAGGTAGCGCATCACGCCCCATGGCGTTTCGTTAGACACGCCAATGTAGCGAATTTTTCCAGCCCGAACCTGTTCGTTTAGCGCCTCCAGCGTTTCCAGCAGCGTAACCGTTGCCGTACTCTCGGCATAGTCATAATTCAGCTTGCCGAAGTAATTGGTCTGCCGCTGCGGCCAGTGCAGCTGATAGAGATCCAGATAATCCGTGTTAAGCCGTTTCAGGCTGGCATCCAGCGCCTCGCGGATATTTTTACGATCCAGCGCCTGGCCCGGACGAATAGACGCGTCGGTGCCGCGTATCGGACCAGCGACTTTAGAGGCCAGCACGATTTTGTCACGGCTGCCGCGAGCCTTCAGCCAGCTGCCGATATATTTTTCCGTGAGTCCCTGCGTTTCCGGGCGCGGCGGCACCGGATACATTTCGGCGGTATCAATAAAATTAATACCTGAACGTAGTGCTAAATCCAGCTGGGCATGAGCATCGGCTTCGCTGTTCTGTTCGCCAAACGTCATAGTGCCTAAACCAAGGCGGCTAACTTCCAGCGTGCTGTGGGGGATACGATGATAGTGCATTTGCCGGCTTCCTTTTTTTCATTATTAAAAGCTGAACCTGGACCTTTTGCTACTGCAAAGCGCGGAGATACTGCCGCAGTCCGGCTTTTGACTATAACCGTCAGGTGCAAGAGGGGGAAGAGGCGATTTATCGGGAAGTGCTACGGCGCCACCCCAGCGTTAATATTGCGGTGGCGAAAGCGGATCGGATGCCTGGCGTTCTGCTATAAAAGATTAACGTTCCACAATCGATGAGACGTCATCACCATTGATTTGTAATTCATGACCTGAGCTATCGGTATATTTGACCAGGCCCGTATCTTTATCTATTTCAGGTTTTCCCTGCGTCATAATCATCTTGCCATCCCGGGTTGCCATCACGTAATCGCTACTACATCCACCGAGCAGTGTGGCCAGCATCAGCACCACTGCGCCAGACAGTACCTTCATATTTTGCTCCCTTAGCTGCTGTAACTTGTTGGAGTAGTAATAGCGTATTTTTGCGCAATACGTAACCGCAGAACTCTGAATTTATGGCATCAGCACGTCAGAACATTGACATTTTTCGTAAAGTGATATGACCAGGGGGCAGGAGGAAACTGGCCGGCAAAACCGGCCAGGCACTATTAAGCGTGATTCTTTTTATTACGCAGCAAATTCAGGCACTCTACGGCCATAGAGAAGAACATGGCGAAATAGATATAGCCTTTAGGCACGTGGACGCTGAAACTTTCCAGCATCAGCGTAAAGCCAACCAGGATCAGGAAACTCAGCGCCAGCATTTTCACCGAAGGATGACGCTCGACAAATTCGCCAATCGTACGGGCCGCGAACATCATCACGCCAACGGAAATAACCACCGCCGCCATCATGATAATCAGATGATCGGAGAGCCCGACCGCCGTAATGACCGAATCAAGGCTGAAGATAATATCCAGCAGCATAATCTGCACGATAGCGCCGAAAAATGAGTGAACGTTGGTCTGATGCTCTTCTTCGCCGCCTTCAATGGTTTCATGGATTTCCTGGCTGGATTTCCACAGCAGAAACAGGCCGCCAAACAGCAGAATCAAATCACGGGCGGAGAAGCTGTGATCCATCACGGTAAACAGCGGCGTAGTCAGACGAATAACCCAGGCGATAGACGCTAACAGGCCCAGACGCATCAACATTGCGCCTGCAAGGCCCAGACGGCGGGCTGCATGCTGCTGCTTTTTGGGAAGTTTGGCGACAACCAGAGAGAGGAAAATAATATTATCAATACCCAGAACGATTTCAAGAATCGTTAGCGTACCCAGCGCCAGCCAGGCATTGGGATCTGCAATCCAATCAAACATACTAACATCGCATCCTAAACGAAAGGTAAACGAAGAGTATACCTGGTCAGGCGGCAAGCAGCTAAAGCTTTACAGTAAAAAATGGCGGGCAAGCAGGGGGGCAGTAAAGGTTTTTTTCAGGTAAAAGCCGCGTGGCAACGTCATGATCGGTTGACCATTTTCACCAATCCCTTCGGTAAGCGCTTTACTGTTCGCGGCTTTTGGCCGGATTTGCAGCACTTCGCCATGCCGCGCGGTGATACGTTCGACCTGGCCAAGCACAATCATATCCATCAGTTCTTCCCAGTCACAGCGCAGCAAAGTCTCTTCTTGCTGGCTGGGACTCCACAGCAGCGGTGCACCGACCCGACGTATCGCCAGCGGAATAGTGCGTTCGCCTTCCACCGGAACCCACAGCACTCGGGTCAGCTTATGACGCACGTGACTGGTTTCCCACGTTACGCCGCTGTTACCCGTCAGGGGAGCGACGCAGACGAAAGTTGTTTCCAGCGGGCGTCCCAGCGCATCGATCGGGATGGTTTTCAGCTCCACGCCAATCTCCGCAAAATCCTGTTCTGGCTTACTGCCGGCGCTGGCACCCAGGTAGCGTTCAAGCAGCATGCCGACCCAGCCTTTATCCCGGCGAAGATCGGGCGGGATCAGCAGACCGGCTCGTAACGCCAGCTCGCCCAGCGTATAACCTGCCAGCCGCTGCGCCCGCTCCAGCAGGATCGTTTCATTTTCAGGGGGCGTAACCGCAACAAAATCAGATGCCATGAATAACCTTTTTGAACTGATTAAAAAATAACCACTCTTTTTGCCTGCCGAAGGCTAACCGACTCTGGCGGTGCAAAAGTCGAATAATAGCATGATAAATCATGGCTTTTTATTTTGCCTCCCGCTCATGACTAAGCCATGCCACAAGGTTATGCGCGAGTTGTCACCGACAATGAACAGGATCTTACACGTAGTTATCCACAGAAAAATGGGATAAGTCGCTTTTTACAATAATACTGTTTTGATTTACAGCCTTGACGGCACCATTTTACCATTTTTTCACCCTTTTTTGCTTATCATCGCACCATAAGCTGTGGATAAAAGGTGCATTGTTCGATCTTTGGTCAGTTGGTGATCATGCCTTTGTGACCGGAGTATGAAGGGTGTCGAAGCTGCGCCATTCTCCAGATAATTCCTATGATATTTAGCAGGTTAAGCTGCGGACATTCCTCTGCCTTTTACCTGGCCTGGAAAGTTTTCCCCAAATGTTAACCGAGTTCTGCACAAAGCTATCCACAGAAAAGGTGAATAAGATCGAGTAAAATCGGCAAATTCTGTTTATAACTTTGTTTCCAACTGCGAGTTATCCCGTGATTAGCGCCGTTCAAGGCCGCAAAGCAGTGGTTTACCGCCTGTGAGGAGTATGAAACAATCAGAACATCCGAGTTTTAGTTTGAGGTAGTCCAGTGATCGATGATGATGGCTACCGCCCGAATGTTGGTATCGTAATTTGTAACAGGCAGGGACAAGTGTTGTGGGCCAGAAGATATGGTCAGCACTCCTGGCAGTTTCCTCAGGGAGGCATTAATCCTGGCGAAACCGCGGAACAAGCGATGTATCGAGAACTTTTCGAAGAAGTCGGTTTGCACCGCAAGGATGTCCGTATTCTTGCCTCTACCCGAAACTGGTTACGCTATAAGTTGCCAAAACGTTTGGTGCGTTGGGACACAAAGCCGGTTTGTATCGGCCAGAAACAGAAGTGGTTTCTTCTGCAATTATTGTGCAATGACGCGGATATCAACATGCAGACCAGCAGCACGCCGGAATTTGACGGCTGGCGCTGGGTCAGCTTCTGGTATCCGGTGCGCCAGGTAGTCTCTTTCAAGCGCGACGTTTATCGCCGGGTGATGAAAGAATTTGCTGGCGTAGTAATGCCGCTGCAGGAGAACGCCGTACAGCGCAATGCGCTTTATCGACGGAAAAGAGGGTAAGCCACTCCGATGATGCTTACACAGCTGCGCGAGATAGTGGAAAAAGTGGCAGGGGCGCCCCGGCTGACCGAGGCGCTGGATATCCTGGTTAACGAGATCTGCCTGGCGATGGATACCGAAGTGTGTTCGGTCTATCTGGCCGATCACGATCGTCGCTGCTATTACCTGATGGCGACTCGCGGCTTGAAAAAGCCACGAGGCCGCACCGTCGCACTGGCCTTTGACGAAGGGATCGTCGGGCTGGTCGGGCGTCTTGCCGAACCGATTAACCTCGCCGATGCGCAGAGCCACCCCAGCTTCAAATATGTTCCTGCCGTCAAAGAGGAGCGTTTCCGTTCTTTTTTAGGCGTACCGATTATCAGCCGCCGTCAGCTGCTTGGCGTGCTGGTTGTTCAGCAGCGGGAACACCGCCAGTTTGATGAAAGCGAAGAATCGTTTTTGGTTACGCTGGCAACCCAAATGGCGACAATTCTGTCGCAGTCACAGCTTAATGCCCTGTTTGGTCAGTATCGCCAAACCCGTATTCGTGCGCTGGCCGCAGCACCTGGCGTTGCCGTTGCCGAAGGCTGGGTCGACAGCACACAGCCGTCGCTGGAAAATGTTTTCGCTGCCTCCACGCTGGACACCGCGCGCGAGCGTGAAAGATTGTCGCTGGCGATGGATGAAGCCTCCGGCGAGTTTCGCCGCTACAGCAAGCGGTTCACCTCCAGCGTGCATAAAGAAAGCGCGGCGATCTTCGATCTCTATTCCCACCTGCTGAGCGACAATCGCCTGAAAAAAGATCTCTATACCGAGATCGATAACGGATCGGTAGCCGAATGGGCCGTAAAAAAGGTCATTGAGAAGTTTGTCCATCAGTTCGCCAGCTTACAGGATAGCTACCTTCGCGAACGGGCTGGCGACTTGCGCGTGCTGGGGCAGCGCCTGCTTTTTCACCTCGATGACACCGTGCAGGGCACTAATACCTGGCCTGAACGCTTTGTGCTGGTCGCTGATGAACTGACGGCGACAACGCTGGCGGAGCTGCCGCACGATCGTCTCGCAGGCGTCGTGGTTCGTGACGGTGCGTCGAATTCTCACGCGGCGATCATGGTTCGCGCGATGGGCATTCCAACGGTGATGGGTGCTGATATTCAGCCGGAGTTGCTGAACGGCCGGCTATTGGTCGTGGATGGCTATCGCGGCGAGCTGCTGGTCGATCCAGAACCGATGCTGGTGCAGGAATATCAACGTCTTATCAGTGAAGAAAACGAGCTGAGCAAGCTGGCAGAAGACGTGGTGGAATGCCCGGCAGCGCTGAAATCGGGCGAGCCGGTAAAGGTGATGCTCAATGCCGGATTAAGCGCCGAGCATGAGCAGGCGCTGGGTAGCTGGGTTGACGGCGTGGGGCTGTACCGCACGGAAATTCCTTTCATGCTACAAAGCGGCTTCCCTTCTGAAGAGGAGCAGGTCGCGCAGTATCAGGGCATGCTGCAACTGTTTCTGGAAAAGCCGGTGACGCTGCGAACGCTCGATGTGGGAGCGGATAAACAGCTGCCCTACATGCCTATTAGCGAGGAAAACCCTTGCCTGGGCTGGCGTGGCATCCGTCTGACGCTCGATCAACCAGAGATCTTTCTTGTCCAGGTACGGGCAATGCTACGCGCCAACGTCGCCAGCGATAATCTGAGCATTTTGCTGCCGATGATCACCAGCATTGATGAAATTGATGAGGCGATCAGGCTGATCGAGCGTGCGGCTCGGGAAGTAGAAGAGATGCTCGGCTACGCCATTCCAAAGCCCCGCCTCGGCGTGATGATTGAAGTGCCGTCAATGATCTTTATGATCGGCCACCTGGCAAAACGCGTCGACTTTATTTCCGTCGGCACCAACGATCTGACCCAGTATTTGCTGGCCGTCGATCGTAACAATACCCGAGTAGCGAACCTGTACGACAGCCTGCATCCGGCGATGCTGCGGGCGTTAAAAACCATTGCTGAAGAAGCGAAGCTGGCCGGTATCGAACTGTGCCTGTGTGGTGAAATGGCGGGAGATTCCAGCTGTGTTGCGCTGCTGATTGGTCTGGGCTATCACCACCTCAGCATGAATGGCCGCAACGTGGCCCGGGTAAAATACCTGCTTCATCATATCGATTATGAAGAGGCGCAAAAGCTGGCGGAAACCAGCCTCCGGGCACAGCTGGCCAGCGAAGTCCGCCATCTGGTCGCCGCCTTTATGGAGCGACGTGGCTTAGGCGGATTGATCCGCGGCGGACGTTAGGCTGCAACAAAGTTACAGTTCCGGCGGGATGGCCTTTGCTGCCTGTGCTATGATGCGCGCCTTATATGCAGCGCCTTGCGCGCACTGGTTTATTCACTCCGGCGCCTGCGGGCCAGGGACTATTAAAAATGGTGAAAGATGACTAACGGCTATCTGGCTTTCCCCCAATTTGATCCGGTGATTTTCTCTGTCGGGCCGATTGCTCTGCACTGGTACGGTTTGATGTACCTGGTCGGCTTTATATTTGCCATGTGGCTGGCCGTGCGCCGCGCCAACAAGCCGGGCAGCGGCTGGACGAAAGATGAAGTCGAAAACCTGCTCTATGCCGGTTTCCTCGGCGTTTTCCTCGGTGGCCGTATCGGTTACGTGCTGTTTTACAACCTGCCGCTGTTTCTGGATAACCCGCTTTATCTGTTTAAGGTCTGGGATGGCGGCATGTCGTTCCACGGCGGCTTAATCGGCGTGATTTGCGTCATGCTGTGGTTTGCCCGTCGCACCAAACGTAATTTCTTCCAGGTAGCGGATTTTATTGCGCCGCTGATCCCGTTTGGTCTTGGCGCTGGCCGCCTGGGCAACTTTATCAATGGTGAGCTTTGGGGCCGCGTCGCGCCCGATTTGTCGTGGGCGATGCTGTTCCCCGGCTCGCGTGGCGAAGATATCGCCCTGGCTGCCACTCATCCAGAATGGCAGTCGCTGCTGGCGACCTATGGCGTACTGCCGCGCCATCCTTCTCAGCTTTACGAGCTGATACTTGAAGGGGTGGTACTGTTTATCATTCTGAATATCTTTATCCGTAAAAACCGCCCAATGGGCGCTGTCTCTGGCCTGTTCCTGATTGGTTACGGCACGTTCCGCTTTATTGTGGAATTCTTCCGTCAGCCGGATGCGCAGCTGGGCCTGTTCGACAACGCCATCAGCATGGGGCAAATTCTTTCGACGCCAATGATTTTCGCTGGCGTGATTATGATGATTTGGGCTTACCGCCGTCGAACTACGCAGCAACTACGTGAGGAAAAATGAAACAGTATCTGGAATTAATGCAAAAAGTGCTGACCGAAGGCACGCCGAAAAATGACCGTACCGGCACCGGCACGCTGTCAATTTTTGGTCATCAGATGCGTTTCAACTTGCAGGAAGGTTTTCCGCTGGTCACGACTAAAAAATGTCATCTGCGCTCCATTATCCACGAGCTGCTTTGGTTCCTGAAGGGCGAGACGAATATCGCCTATCTGAAGGAAAACAAAGTCACTATCTGGGATGAGTGGGCGGATGAAAATGGCGATCTCGGTCCGGTTTACGGCAAACAGTGGCGTAGCTGGGGCGCGCCAAACGGTGAGCAGATCGACCAGCTGGCTAAAGTGATGCAGCAGTTGAAAAACGACCCGGATTCCCGCCGCATCATCGTTTCTGCCTGGAACGTTGGCGAGCTGGACGAAATGGCGCTGGCACCCTGTCACGCTTTCTTCCAGTTCTACGTGGCGGACGGGAAGCTTTCCTGCCAGCTCTACCAGCGCTCCTGCGATGTTTTCCTCGGCCTGCCGTTTAACATCGCCAGCTATGCGCTGTTGGTGCATATGGTCGCGCAGCAGTGTGATTTGCAGGTCGGTGATTTTGTCTGGACGGGCGGCGATACGCACCTGTACAGCAACCATATGGAACAAACCGATCTGCAACTGACTCGTGAGCCGCGTCCGCTGCCGAAGCTGGTTATTAAGCGTAAACCCGCCTCACTGTTCGACTATCGCTTCGAAGATTTTGAAATCGAAGGATACGATCCCCATCCAGCCATCAAAGCGCCGGTCGCGATCTGATGCTCATAACCAGGAGCGGATTTATCCGCTCCTGAACGTCCGTTTGCCTTCTCACACTTCATTTCTCCTGCAAAAAAGCATGCCGCCGTTCTGCGCCGGTAGCCGTCTTTTTGCGAGCAATCCCGCAGGTCAGTACCCGTAGCACTGCAAACGGAATTAAAGGCCGGAGCACGTCTCGCAACGCTGATATTGGTCTGTGGATCGCTTTTAGCAAAAAAGCCACCCTGTGAAGATGAACAGGACAAGCGGATTTACCTTACTGGAACTGCTGGTGGTAATGGTGATTGCCACTACGCTGATGCTGGGCGGCGTTATGGGCTGGCGCCACTGGCAGCAGCAGCAGCGGCTCAACGCCAGCGCGCGCCAGATCCAGCACTTTTTACTGCGGCTGCGCAACGACGCTAACGGGCACAACCAACAGATACTGCTGTGGCAAATAAGCGGTCAGCCCTGGTGTCTGGGCGGTGGGCCAAAAACGACGTGCGGGCACAAACAGCGCAGAACGCTGACTGCCAGCTGGGAAGAGATCGGTCTGCTCTCTCTGACGGAGGGAATGGGGTTTTATGGACGACGTAACGTTGCCAAACCGGGACGGATTGTCATCGCCAGCGAGGCCGGTGAGCGGCATATCATCGTTTCATCACGGGCCAGAGTGCGCATTTGTCAGGATGCCTGCCCATGAATCAGCGTGGTTTTACCCTGCTGGAAATGCTGATTGCTCTGGCTATCAGCAGCGTGTTGATGCTGGGCATCGCGCGTTTTCTGCCTGCTTTACAGATGAATAACCTGCGCACCCTGATGGCATTTCAGCTTCATGAAGAGTTAAGGCTGATGATGAACTCGCTGGAAAAAGCGGTGCGCCGCGCCGGTTATTGCGCCGGGGAATGCGTGGGAGAAGGGCTCACAATCAGCACCGCTGGCGGCATGTGCCTGTTAGTGCGCTGGGATGAAAACAGCAACGGAAAATGGGAGGGAACGAATAATGAAAACAGCGATTATTATGGCTACAGATTGCGTAACGGCAACCTCGAAACCCAGCGTGGCGTAAGCAGCTGCGAGTCCGCAGGTTGGGAAAAACTGAACGATCCTGCCTCTGTTGCTATTAGCGCGTTCCAGATAACACGAGCGGATCGGCAAATACGTCTGCTACTGAGCGGATACGCCACCGCTTTTCCCGACGTTCCGCTTACGCTGGAAAGCTGGATAACGGCAGGAAATTTATGAACTCACGGCAACAAGGGAGCGGCGCGCTGATAGCGGTAATCATATTATTACTGATGTCGGCGATGCTGCTCAATGCCACCCGTCAGCAGGCAGAGGATGCTCTGAGTCTGGTGGCCGATGAGCGTATCTGGTTTCAGCAGGCAAGCCTGGCGGAATCGGCGCTGAACTGGGGCAAGCAACGGCAGTGGCCGGAAGGGGAAGCTGGCTGGCAGTGTCAGATCGAATCCTTTTTCCGCTGGCGGGCCTGTTTGCTGATTGAGCAAGAGCGCGTACTGTTGAAGGGGGACAGCGGGGCGGGAACGCTGGCTTTTTATCAGTGGGTGAGCCGGGTTACGGGTACGGAGAAACTCCTCGCTCAGCCGCACGGCTGGCTTGACTATTGCCCATACACCGAAGAGAAAAGGTGTTTTTCAGATGAATAAACAGGGGGGTTTTAGCCTGCCGGAAACGCTGGTAGCGTTACTGCTGTTCTCGCTGAGTTTTACCGCGCTGTTGCATTATCAGCTTGCACAAGCGAAAGGATTTCAGCTTCAGATACAGCAGCGAGAAGCCTGGTATCGTGCCTGGCTTCGATTCGAAGGCTATGAGGCAGCAGGCTGGGAGACAACGCTCGGTAAAAAAATGGGGCCAGCTGGCTGTCAATTGCTAACATCAACCGCAGTCAGCCCGGCAGGACGCGAAGCAACGCTGCAACAGTTACGCTGTAATAAAAACAGCGATTAGCTTGTATTCTCATATTATGAGAACTGGCTTCAGGATATCTTTTTGCCGCTGCCAGTAAAATAGTATTAATGGCAATATCGTAAAGGTTTAAAGCCGATGCATCCATTAGTTTTCTCAGGGGTGTATTTAACGTGCAAACTATTTTTTCAGTAATGCATTGAAAATATAAATCCCCCACGCGTTAAACACTTCAGTTGTTGACGATGGATTTTATCTGAATGGATATTTTAAAAACAGGAGATTAAATAACATTAACCCGTAATGGATGCATGATTTTGATACCTTTATTCTGTTTAACACGGATGTCATGGAAGAACGATTATGAAAAGATTTGCGAAGTATTCACTATTTTTAAGTCTTGCACTGGGATTTGCCGATCAGATTCAGGCCGAAGCGGTTAAAGATGTTACGGTAGACTACCGACACGGCTATCGCCTGCGCGATCGTACTCATTACGACAAGCTGGCTTTAGGCGCCAACCTTCCTGATAATTACGCTTTTATAGTGGAAACCAAGTTTAAAACGGGTGGGCCAGATCCGAAAGACAAGTTTTACTATGATACCGTCCTGAACGTTGTGGAAATGACGTTACTGAAAACGTTTAACTACGGTAACTGGACGGTTTCGCCATTTATTCAGCCGGAATTCAGCTCTGTCAGAACAGAATGGAAATTTGGTGTAGCCCCCTGGTATAAAATTAATGACAGTTGGTCACTCGGCGGTTTATATCGTCTGGAGCTTAGCGATTACGCCCATGACAGCCAGTGCGATGATGTGGGCCATGATAATTGCAGTTTGGATCGTCACCGGACGGTTAATCGATTCGATGCTTATTTTCGCTACCGTTTGGAAAATCTGATTAGCACGTATAAATTTATTTATATGCATGGCGATGACAAACTTTTTGCCAACAAGAAAAGTAATTATGAACAGGAACTTCAGTTCGATTATATCCTTGGCGACAATAAAGAGTGGAGACCTTATGTGACTTTTGCGGATATTGGCAGAAGCGCTTACTCCAGCGAGCGGCAGCTCCGCTTACGTATGGGCGTGGTCTACACCTTTAAATAATGCTTGCTGATTGCTAAACCGTCTGGCCGATGCATTTGCAACGGCCTTCGGCTCGGGTACAGTGTTCACGCAGAGCATTAGTCCCAAAGCAGGAGCAGACATGTTTACCGTTTATCACTCGAATCAGCTGGATTTGCTGAAGACGCTGGCAGCTTTTCATATCGAAAATCAGCCGTTGCGTAACCCCTTCCAGGCGGAAGTGGTGCTGGTGCAAAGTCCGGGGATGGCACAGTGGTTACAAATGTCACTGGCAGAGCAGTTTGGCATCGCGGCCAATATCGCTTTTCCTCTGCCAGCTTCTTTTATCTGGGATATGTTCGTCCGCGTTTTACCCGGCATTCCTAAAGAGAGCGCCTTTAATAAAGCCAGCATGAGCTGGAAGCTGATGGCTATCCTGCCAGAAATGCTGACGCGGACCGAATTCGCTATGCTGAAGCACTACCTCACCGATGACGAGGATAAAAGAAAACTTTTCCAGCTGGCAGCACGTATTGCCGATCTGTTCGACCAGTATCTGGTGTACCGGTCAGAATGGCTGAACAGCTGGGAAAAAGGGCAGCAAATAGCCGATCTGGGCGAAGCTCAGCAGTGGCAGGCGCCGCTGTGGGCCGCGTTGGTGGAATACAACCGCGAATTAGGGCAACCGGAATGGCATCGTGCAAATCTCTATGCCCGCTTTATCTCTACGCTGGAAAACAGTGCCAGCCGTCCGCCCAATTTACCGGAGCGCGTATTTATTTGTGGTATTTCTGCATTGCCGCCCGTGTATCTGCAAGCCTTACAGGCGCTGGGTAAACATATCGATATTCATCTGTTGTTTACTAACCCCTGTCGTCATTATTGGGGCGATATTCAGGACTACGCTTTTTTGGCGAAGCTGCAAAGCCGCCGCAGGCAGCATTTTAATCAACAGGGCGAAAGTGCGCTGTTCCGTCAGTCAGATGCAAGCAGCCTGTTTAACGATGCGGGCGAGCAGCAGCTCAGTAATCCGCTGCTGGCCTCTTGGGGTAAGCTTGGACGCGATAACCTGTTTTTGCTGGCACAGATGGAGTGTCGGGAAATTGACGCTTTTGTCGACATCGAGCCGGGCAACCTTCTGCACAGCTTGCAGCGCGATCTGCTTGAGCTGGAAGACAATGCCGTTATTGGGTTAAAGCAGGAAGAGTGGGAGACCAGCCACAGCAAACGGATCCTCGATCCTGAAGATCGATCCGTCAGTATTCATCTTTGCCACAGCCCTCAGCGCGAGGTTGAAGTTTTGCAGGATCGTCTGTTAGAGATCATGGCTAACGATCCCGCGCTTTCACCGCGCGATATTATCGTGATGGTGGCAGATATTGACGCCTACACGCCTTTTATTCAGGCCGTATTTGGTAATGCGCCGGCCGGACGCTATTTGCCTTTCTCCATTTCTGACCGCAGAGCCAGCCAGGCGCATCCTGCGCTACAGGCTTTTATTTCGTTGCTGAGCCTGCCAGACAGCCGCTTTACCTCCGAGGGCGTACTGGCGCTGCTTGAGGTCCCGGCCCTGGCCAGCCGCTTTGCTATTGATGAAGAGGGGCTGCGGCGCCTGCGCCACTGGGTGGGCGAATCGGGCATCCGCTGGGGTCTGGATGACGACACGGTCCGCGAGCTGGATCTGCCGCCAACCGGGCAACATACCTGGCATTTTGGCCTGACGCGAATGCTGCTGGGCTACGCGATGAACAGCGAAACCGGGCACTGGCAGGGGATTTTGCCTTATGACGAGTCCAGCGGATTAATTGCCGAACTGGCTGGCAATCTGGCCGAGCTGCTGATGCGGCTGCGTCGCTGGCGTGAGCTGTTAAGCGCGCCTCGGGAGCTGGAAAGCTGGCTACCGCTGTGCCGCGAGCTGCTAAACGACTTTTTTGCCGGAGATGCCGATGCCGAAGCCGCGCTGGCGCTGATTGAAGAGCAGTGGCAGCAGGTCATTAACTACGGCGTGCAGGCTCAGTATCAGCAGGCCGTGCCGCTTTCTCTGCTGCGTGATGAGCTGGCTTCCAGGCTTGATCAGGAAAGGATCAGCCAGCGCTTTCTCGCCGGACCCGTCAACTTCTGTACCCTGATGCCGATGCGTTCCATTCCCTTTAAGGTAGTTTGTCTGCTGGGCATGAACGATGGCGTTTACCCGCGCACGCTGCCGCCGCTGGGGTTTGACCTGATGAGCCAGCAGCCCAAAAAAGGCGATCGCAGCCGGCGCGACGATGATCGCTATCTGTTTTTAGAGGCGCTGAATTCGGCTCAGCAACAGCTTTATATCAGCTATATCGGCCGTACAATTCAGGACAACTCGGAACGTTTTCCGTCGGTACTGGTCAGTGAACTGGTGGAATACATCAGTCAGAGCTTCTGTTTGCCTGGCGACCAGGGGCGGGATGTTGATACCAGCGCGGCGGCCGTTGTGGCGCACCTGCATCATCTGCACAGCCGTATGCCGTTTGCCGCCGAAAACTTTCTGCCGCAGGCGAAATATCAAAGCTATGCGGCAGAATGGCTACCGGCGGCAAAGGCCAGCGGCGTACCGCATCCGCCTTTTATGCAGCCGCTGCCCGAACTGGAGATGGCCGAACTGAATTTCGAGCACCTGGTGCGCTTCTGGCGTCATCCGGTGCGTGCCTTCTTCAGCCAGCGGCTGGGCGTCAGTTTCCTGCTCTCCGATACCGAACTGCCCGATGCTGAGCCCTTTACGCTGGATAATCTCAGTCGCTACCAGCTAAACAGCCAGCTGTTGAATACCCTGATTGATGAGCAGCCCAGCGAACCGCTGTATGCCCGGCAGCGCGCCGCAGGGAATCTGCCTTACGGCGCCTATGGCGAGCTTTTCTGGCAGGAACAGTTAACAGATATGAGCGAGCTGGCAGGGCAGGTACGCGAACAGCGTAAAGACTCGAAGAGTTGGGAGATCAACCTGCAAATCGCCGGTCTTCAGCTGAACGGCTGGTTGCCCCAGGTTCAGGATGATGGTTTGCTGCGTTGGCGCCCGGGGCATCTTAACTTCACTGACGGACTGGCGCTGTGGCTTGAGCACCTGGTTTATTGCATTTTGGGCGGCAGCGGTGACAGCCGAATGTATGGCCGAAAAGAGAGCCAGTGGCGTTTTCCGGCGTTGCCGGTTGAGGAAGCGCAGGCGTGGCTGGCGCGTTATATTCAGGGCTACAGGCAGGGGATGTGTTCGCCCTTGTTGCTGCTGCCCAAAACGGGTGGCGCATGGCTGGAAGCCAGCTATGACGAGAAGTCCGCCTCAATCCTGCACGATGAAGCGACCCAGGCAAAAGCGCGCATCAAACTGTTGCAGGCCTGGCAGGGCAATATGCAGGTTGAAGGTGAGGGCAGCGACCCTTATCTGGCACGGCTTTTCCGCACGCTGGATGAAGCTACGTTTCGTGCAATTACCGATAACGCAGAAGCGTGGCTGTTACCACTAATGCAGATCAATGACATTAAGTAAGACATCCTGTAATGTTACTTTATAACTATTTTTAACGTTTATTTCTGTTTGCTTGTCCGCCGGGGATAAGTGAAGTCTTTAGGTTTAACGGTCTCACCGCCCCGTGTGCACGGCATGGGGTAACAGAGCAACAGATCGTCGAGGAGTTTGAATGCGTCGTTATGCAGTCTGGTTCACCACTCTTTTCCTGCTTTTTACCTTCTGGAGTCCACTGACACAGGCGCAATCGGGATGGCAGCCCGTCCCTGAAACGATTCGTAAAAGCGAGAAAGATCCGCGCCAGTATCAGGCGATCAAGCTGGATAACGGGTTAACCGTACTGCTGGTTTCCGATCCGCAAGCGACCAAGTCATTATCGGCGCTGACGATCCCCATCGGCTCGCTAGACAATCCACGTAATCAACAGGGGCTGGCTCACTATCTTGAGCATATGTTGCTGATGGGGTCGAAGCGCTACCCGCAGCCAGACAACCTTGCCGAGTTTCTGAAAAAGCACGGTGGCAGCCACAATGCCAGCACCGCTTCCTACCGCACTGCGTTCTATCTTGAAGTTGAGAACGATGCACTGGAGCCTGCTGTTGATCGGCTTGCCGATGCCATTGCCGAACCGCTGTTGGATCCGGTAAACGCCGATCGTGAACGTCATGCGGTCAATGCAGAGCTGACGATGGCGCGGTCCCGGGATGGCTTACGAATGGCGCAGGTGGGTGCGGAAACCTTAAACCCTGAGCACCCGGCTTCGCTGTTCTCAGGCGGGAACCTGGAAACGCTGAAGGACAAACCAGACAGCAAGCTACATGATGCGCTAACCGCTTTTTATCAGCGTTACTACTCGGCCAACCTTATGAAAGCGGTAATTTACAGCAACAAGCCGCTGGCCGAACTGCAAGCTATTGCCGCAAAAACCTATGGCCGTGTGCAAACGCACCAGGCTGCTGTGCCGGAGATCGCCGTCCCGGTGGTGACCGATAAGCAGAAAGGCATCATCATTCATTACGTACCGGCCCAGCCTCGTAAGCAGCTAAAAATTGAATTCCGTATCGACAATAACAGCGACAAATTCCGCAGCAAAACCGATACGCTGATCGGCTATCTGATTGGCAACCGCAGTAAAAATACGCTCTCCGACTGGCTGCAAAACCAGGGACTGGCAGATTCGATTGATGCGGGAGCCGATCCGGTTATCGATCGTAACGGCGGCATCTTCTCTATTACCGTTTCGCTGACCGATAAAGGGCTGGCTAACCGTGATGAAGTGGTGGCAGCAGTGTTCAGCTATCTGAACACCTTGCGCAGCGGCGGCATCGATAAACGCTATTTTGACGAAGTCGCCCACGTGCTGGATCTGGACTTCCGTTATCCCTCCATTACCCGTGATATGGACTATATTGAATGGCTGGCGGATACCATGTTGCGCGTTCCTGTCGCCGATACGCTGGTCGCCCCCTATATTGCTGACCAGTACGATCCCCAGGCCATCAAAGCGCGGCTTGACGGTATGACGCCACAGAACGCGCGCATCTGGTACATCAGCCCGAATGAACCGCACAACAAAATGGCTTACTTCGTGAATGCGCCATATCAGGTGAATAAGATTGAGCCAGAGCGTTTCAAAGCGTGGCAGGCCGCCAGCGATAAGATTTCGTTATCTCTGCCCGTGCTTAACCCGTACATCCCCGACGACTTCACGCTGATTAAGCCGCAGCATAAATATGCGCACCCGGAGCTGCTTATCAATCAGCCTGGCCTGCGGGCGTTTTATATGCCGAGCCAGTTCTACGCGGACGATCCCAAAGCCAATATCACCCTGGCGCTGCGCAACAAAGAAGCGATGAGCACGGCGAAAAATCAGGTGATGTATGGTTTGAATGACTATCTGGCCGGGCTGGCGCTGGACGAGCTGAGTTCGCAGGCGTCGGTTGGCGGCATCAGCTTCTCCACCAGCGAGAACGATGGCGTCACCTTTAATGCCAGCGGTTTTACTCAGCGCCTGCCGGATTTGATGAAAACCTTGCTCAAACGTTATGCCAGCTATCAGCCGGATCGGCAGCAGCTGGATCAGGCGAAATCCTGGTATCTGGAGCGGCTCGACTCCGCGGACAAAGGCAAAGCCTTTGAGCTGGCAATCCAGCCTGCACAGATGTTGTCGCAGCTGCCATACACCCAGCGCAGCGAGCGCCGTAAGCTGGTGGCGGAGGTGACGCTTGAGGATTTGAAGGCGTACCGCAAAATGCTGCTGGAAAATGCTACGCCGGAACTGCTGGTCGTCGGTAACATGACCGCTGACAGCGTTAAGACACTGGCAGGCGAGTTAAAAAACCAGCTTAACTGCGAAGGCCAAAGCCGGTGGCATAGCCAGTATCTGGTGGTTGACAAGAAAACGACGGCTAACCTGCAAAAAGAGGGCAGCAGCACCGATTCTGCGCTGGCCGCGCTTTACGTGCCGCCTGGCTATGAAGAACATGACAGCATCGCTAACAGCGCCATGCTCAGCCAGATTATTCAGCCATGGTTTTACAACCAGCTGCGCACGGAAGAGCAGCTCGG
The DNA here is from genome assembly GCF_007981265.1 of Pantoea sp. CCBC3-3-1. NCBI lineage: Bacteria > Pseudomonadati > Pseudomonadota > Gammaproteobacteria > Enterobacterales > Erwiniaceae > Pantoea > Pantoea sp. CCBC3-3-1. Next base: position 3,951,318 of record NZ_CP034363.1, on the reverse strand, counting down.
CTATGCGGTCTTCTCTTTCCAGATGCCGGTTGGGCGTCAGTGGGGGATCGGCTTCCTGCTGCAAAGCAACGTGAAACAGCCGGCTTATTTGCTTGAGCGTTTCGCCGCGTTCTATCCGACAGCGGAAAAGCGTTTACGTGACATGAGTAAAGAGGATTTTGCTCAGTATCAGACCGCGATGATCAACGAGCTGAAACAACGTCCGCAAACGCTGGATGAAGAAGCCGGACGCTTTAGCAAAGATTTCAATCGTGAAAATGACAACTTTGATACGCGGGAGCAAGTGATAAAACGCATTCAGGCGCTAACGCCGGAAAAAATCGCGACCTTCTTCCACGATGCCGTCATGGCGCCACAAGGATTAACGCTGCTGTCGCAGATTTCTGGCAGCCAGCACGATAAGGCTGATTACGCTGCACCGTCAGGCTTTACCACCTGGCAGGAAGTGTCGAAATTGCAGCAGTCATTTCCGGTGAAAAGCGACAAATCATGACATTGCAGCGCCTTGATCCTCTGACTCTGCCGCTACAGGGTGAGAGGCTGATTGAAGCTTCTGCGGGAACAGGTAAAACCTTTACCATCGGCCTGCTCTATCTCCGCCTGCTGCTGGGGCTGGGCGGAGAAGCCTCTTTTGGGCGGCCGCTGCCGGTAGAAGAAATTCTGGTTGTAACCTTTACCGAAGCGGCAACGGCAGAGCTACGTGGGCGTATCCGGGAAAACATTCACAAGCTGCGTATTGCCTGCATTCGCGGGCACAGTGCCGATCCGGTGCTTACTCAGCTGATGGCTGAGATAGATGATTTGCCTCAGGCCGCCGCCCAGTTGTTGGCTGCTGAACGGCAGATGGATGACGCCGGGATTTTCACTATTCACGGTTTCTGTCAGCGCATGCTCAATCTGAACGCCTTTGAGTCCGGCATGCTGTTCGAACAACAGCTGATTGAGGATGAGTTTCCGCTGCGGCGGCAGGCGGCGGCCGATTTCTGGCGGCGCTTTTGCTATCCGCTACCGCTGCCGATAGCTCGTGTTATGACGCAAATGTGGCAGGGGCCGGAACAGCTGCTGGCGACGCTCTCGCCCTGGCTAAGCGGCGAGGCACCTGCGCTAAAGCATCCGCTGGATTTAGACGAAACCTTTACCCAGCGGCATGAAAAAATCATTGCGCAAATCGACAGGCTGAAGGCCGCCTGGCGTGCGGCAGAAAACCTGCATGATTTGATTGCTCAGTCAGGCGTAGACAAGCGAAGTTACAGTAGTAAGCACTTACCTAACTGGCTGGAAAAACTGACCCAGTGGGCAGCGGAAGAAACGGCAGACTATCAGGTGCCAAAGGAGCTGGAGCGCTTCGGGCAACGCATCCTGTTGGAAAAAACCAAAAAGGGCGAGCCGCCGCAGCATGCACTCTTTGAACACATCGATCGTTTCCTCGCCGAGCCGCTGTCGCTGCGCGATTTGGTTATCGCTACCGCGTTACGAGAAATCCGTTTTGCTACGCAGAAAGAAAAGCGGCTGAACGCGCTGCTTGGCTTTGATGACCTGCTCGGACGGCTGGATAGTGCGTTACAGCAGCCCGGAGGTGAAGCGCTGGCGCAGGCAATCCGTACTCGCTATCCGGTAGCGCTGATTGATGAATTCCAGGATACCGATCCCCAGCAGTATCGTATTTTCCGTACGCTCTATGGTCAGCAGCCGGACAACGCGCTGCTGCTGATTGGCGATCCCAAGCAGGCGATCTATGCTTTTCGCGGCGCCGATATTTTCACCTATATGAAAGCGCGCAATGAAGTTAGCGCTCACTACACGCTTGAAACTAACTGGCGCTCCTCTCCTGCGATGGTAAACAGCGTTAATCAGCTGTTCCTGCGCCTGCCAAATCCCTTTTTGTTCAACGAGATCCCTTTTATTACCGTTGAACCTGCTGCACCAAACGCGGCACTGAATTTTGTGATGGAGGGTAAGCCTCAGCCCGCATTGCGTTTCTGCTTACAGCCGGGCGAAGGCGTTGGCGTCAGTGATTACCAGCAGTTTATGGCTCGCCAGTGCGCCGCAGATATCTGTCGCTGGCTAACGGCCGGACAGCAAGGCACGGCGCAAATTGGCAAAGGCGAATTTTTACGGCCGGTGCAGGCCTCGGATATTACGATTCTGGTGCGCAGCCGGGGTGAAGCCGCCGTTATGCGGGAAGCGCTGAACGGTCTGAATATTCCTTCCGTTTATCTCTCCAACCGCGACAGTGTTTTTACTACGCCTGAAGCGCGCGAAATGCTTTGGCTGCTACAGGCGGTGTTGGCACCGGAGCAGGAGCGTATATTGCGCAGTGCACTGGCAACCAGCATTTTTGGTTTGGATGCAGCAACGCTGGAAGAACTGAGCCGCGACGAGCGCAGATGGGATGCGCTGGTCGATGAGTTTGACCGCTATCGCCAGCGTTGGCTAAAGCGTGGCGTGCTGCCGATGCTGCGAGAGCTGATGGTAAACCGCCAGATTGCAGAGAACCTGCTGGTTTCAGACAGCGGCGAACGCAGGCTGACCGACCTGTTGCACCTGGGCGAACTGTTGCAGGAAGCGTCAGCACAGCTTGACAGCGAACACGCGCTGGTACGCTGGCTGGCGGCTGAAGTGGCTCAGCCAAACGGCCAGTCGGCAAGTCAGCAGCTGCGGCTGGAGAGCGATCGCCACCTGGTGCAGATTGTCACCATTCACAAATCAAAAGGCCTGCAATATCCGCTGGTCTGGCTACCTTTTATCGCCAACTATCGCGAAGCGGGCCAGGGCATTTATCACGATCGGCAGAGCTTTCAGGCGCTGCTGGATTTGCGCGATGAAGCTGAAAGCGTTGAGCTGGCTGAACAGGAGCGGCTGGCTGAAGATTTGCGCCTGCTCTACGTGGCGCTGACGCGTTCAGTCTGGCATTGCAGCGTTGGCGTGGCGCCGCTGGTAAAAGGCAACCGGAAAAAAGAAGGGAACAGCGATCTGCACAACAGCGCGTTGGGCTATTTGCTCCAGCTTGGCGAGCCTGCGGATGCGGCGGGCCTGCATAAGCAGCTGCTAAGCCTGCAAAGTCCGGCGATTGAGGTCGTTATGCCGACCGAGCCGGAAAGCGAAAGCTGGCGGCCGGAACAGGATTTTTACGAGGAGCTTAACAGCTTGCAGGTGACACGATCGCTGCATGATGAGTGGCGCGTAACCAGCTATTCGGGTTTACAGCAGCATGGACACTCCGCCGCCTTTGAACTGCTTCCCCGACTGGATGTGGATGCGGCGGGCGAAGCGCAAAGCCAGACCGCGCTTCAGCTTACGCCGCATACTTTTCCACGTGGCGCAGCGCCCGGAACGTTTCTGCATGGCTTATTTGAAGCGTTAGATTTTACGCAGCCCGTTGATGAAAACTGGCTGAGCGAGCAGCTGGCCGCGCAGGGCCATGACCTTGCCTGGCTGCCGGTAATGAAGCAGTGGCTGGAAGAGGTGCTGCGAACGCCGCTTAACGACACCGGCGTTACGCTTAATCAACTGACTGCTGACAATCGTCAGGTCGAACTGCAATTTTATTTGCCGATTGAGCAGCTGCTGAGTGCCGCAAAGCTGGACCAGTTGATCCGCCATTACGATTCGCTCTCGCAAGGTTGCCCGACGCTCAACTTTCAGCAGGTACAGGGCATGCTAAAAGGCTTTATCGATCTGGTATTTTGCTGGGAAGGTAAATATTATCTGCTGGATTATAAATCTAACTGGCTGGGCGAGTCTGGCGAACACTATACGCCGGAAGCGATGGCTGCCGCGATGCAATCTCACCGTTATGACTTACAGTACCAGCTCTATACGCTGGCACTGCATCGCTATCTGCGCCATCGTCTGGCTGATTATGACTATCAGCAGCATTTTGGTGGCGTGATCTATCTGTTCCTGCGCGGTATGGAAGGAACAGCCAGTGAAAACGGCGTATTCCGTACCCGTCCACAGGCTGAATTTGTCGCGGCGTTGGATGCCCTGTTCGCCGGAGAAGAAGTATGTCTGTAATGAACCAATTATTGCTGGCCGCCTGCGACCAACGTCTGTTCCGTTCGCTCGACGTGCAGTTTGCCCGCATGGTGGCCGACGAAACGCAACCTGCGCTGATGCTTGCTGCGGCCTGGGTCAGTGCCGAAGCCGGAGAAGGTCACGTATGCCTGCCGCTTGAGCAGCTTACCGAGTCCGCGCTGTTTTCCGGGCGTCATCCTGAGCTTGCACGCCAGCTTTGGCAGGCGGCAGGCGAACCTGACTGGCCCAGCCTGCTGCCCGGTTTTGAAGCGGTAGGCGACGGTACTACGGCCACGCCGCTGGTCATACATCAACAACGCCTTTATCTGCACCGCATGTGGCTGTCAGAAGGCCTGGTAGCGCAGTTTATTCTGCGTGAAACCGCCTTTAGTGATTTTGACCAGCAGCGGCTACGGGCCGCGCTCGACAGGCATTTTGGGCTGGAAGCGGATAACTGGCAGAAAATCGCCGCTGCCGTGGCAATAACCCGACAAATCGCCGTTATTTCAGGCGGGCCGGGAACCGGTAAGACCACCACGGTGGCTAAACTGCTGGCTACGCTGCTGGAGCTGTCGGCCGGTTCAATGCGCATTCGTCTGGCGGCACCCACCGGGAAAGCGGCGGCGCGCCTGACGGAGTCGCTGGGCAAGGCGCTACAGGACCTGGACGTCAGCGAAGCAGAAAAGCAGCGTTTTCCGGCGGAAGCCACCACGCTGCATCGCCTGCTTGGCGCGGTGCCGGGCAGCCAGCGGATGCGCTATCACGCAGCCAATCCGCTGCATCTGGATTTGCTGGTCGTCGACGAAGCGTCAATGGTCGATCTGCCGATGATGGCCAATCTGATTGCCGCGCTGCCACCACATGCCAGAGTGATTTTCCTCGGCGACCGCGATCAGCTGGCATCGGTAGAAGCGGGCGCGGTATTGGGCGATATTTGCCGCTGTGCCGAAGCGGGCTACAGCCATGAGCGTGCTGAGATGCTGGCGCTACTGACCGGCTGCGTTATTGAAGGACTGGATGATGCGACGGCACCGCCGGTGCGTGACAGCATCTGTCTGCTGCGTAAGAGCTATCGGTTTGACGCTTCTTCCGGAATTGGTCAGCTGGCGCGGGCGGTAAATGCAGGCGACACGCGTCAGCTTAATCAGGTTTTTGCGGCTGATTATGGCGATATTGAGCGTTTTTCGCTGAACAGCAGCGAAGAGTACCAGCACCTGTTAAATCGGTGTGTGGAAGGCTATCGCGACTATCTGGTGCAGCTGGCAAAGGGAGCAAGTTCACAGCAGGTACTGGAAGCCTTTGGGCGCTTTCAGCTTCTGTGTGCCCTGCGCGAAGGGCCATTTGGCGTGTTTGGTCTCAACGAACGTATTGAGGCTTCGCTACAACAGAAGCGGCTGATTACCCGTTCAGCGGGCGCTGGCGGTAAATGGTATGTGGGAAGGCCCGTGATGATTGCCCGTAACGACAGCGCGCTGGGCTTGTTCAATGGGGATATTGGCATTGCGATGAATGATGAAGAGGGCGCACTAAAGGTCTTCTTCCCGCTGCCGGACGGCACTATCAAGGCCGTTCAGCCCAGCCGCTTACCGCCGCACGATACCGCTTTTGCCATGACGGTGCACAAATCACAAGGGTCGGAGTTTGACCACACGCTGTTGGTGCTGCCGAACCAGTTTACGCCAGTGCTGACGCGGGAGCTGGTTTATACCGCTATCACCCGGGCCAGACGGCAGCTTACGCTGTATGCCGATGGCCAGGTGTTAAACAGCGCGGTAAAAATGCAGACTCAGCGTCGCAGCGGTCTGGTTGAAAGGCTGGGCGAGTAGCCCGGCCATTCAGAGCCGCGATTAGCGTCAGGCCAGGCGCGCGTGGCGGAGATCGGCCATTAAGACTTTTGAACGGCGCTGGTAGTTATACATCTGCTTTTTACTTTCCGGCAGCTCTTCAATATCAACCGGCGTAAAGCCGCGTTCCTGGAACCAGTGGATGCTGCGAGTGGTGAGCACAAACAGTTTTTTCAGCCCCATCTGACGAGCCTGGAGCGCTACGCGTTCCAGCAAAGCTTCGCCCCGTGAGGAACTGCGATAGTCGGGATGCACGGCAACGCAGGCCATTTCGCCAATCTGCTCTTCCGGGAAAGGATAAAGCGCCGCACAGCCGATGGTCAGGTTATCACGCTCGATAATGGTGAATTTATCGATTTCCATCTCCAGCTGCTCGCGTGAACGCCGCACTAAAATACCCTGCTGCTCCAGCGGACGGATCAGTTCGAGAATGCCGCCGATATCATTAATGGTGGCGCGACGGATCTGTTCAGCGCTTTCCATTACGATCTGCGTACCGATACCGTCGCGGGAGAACAGCTCCTGCAACAGCGCGCCATCCTCCTGATAGCTGATCAGATGGCTGCGACGCACGCCGCTGCGGCAGGCTTTCACCGCGCCGCGCAGGAAGCGAACGGTGCTGGAGAGATAATCATCGTCCTTTTCCAGCTCTTCAATGCGCTGCTGAGCTTCGTTCGGGAACAGCTCAGAGATAATATTGCCTTCGCGGTTGGTCACGCCCTGCTCAGCGCAGAATCCGATCATTTTTTCTGCTTTCAGCTTGATTGCCAGCTGTGTTGCCACTTCTTCCGACGTCAGGTTAAAGCTTTCGCCGGTAACGGAAACCGCGACCGGCCCCAGCAGCACAATGGCGCCGCTGTCGAGCTGGCGGTGGATCGCTTCTTCATCGATACGACGGATACGGCCGGTGTGACAGTAGTCAATGCCGTCATCCACACCCAGCGGCTGCGCGATAATAAAGTTGCCGCTCACCACATTAATATGCGCGCCCTGAAGCGGCGTATTATTCAGACTCATCGACAGGCGGGCGGTGATATCCAGCTGCAAACGTCCGGCAGCCTGTTTGACCAGCTCCAGCGACTGCGCATCGGTCACGCGGGTATGTTTATGATAAAACGGCTCCAGCTGGTGCTCGGCAAGATTGGCATCAATCTGTGGCCGTGCGCCATACACCACCACCAGCCGAATACCCAGGCTGTGCAGAAGGCCGATATCGTTGACGATACTTGAGAAGTTCTCATGCTCGATGGCTTCACCACCCAGCATGATGACAAACGTTTTACCACGGTGGGCATTGATATAAGGGACTGTATGGCGAAACCCCTGAACCAGCTCGGTACTCCGTTCCTTCACGGCAAACCCTCTATGAATTATTATTCGCTAAAAATGTATTTTTATTCTTTTATGCGGCGGGTGCAAGTAGCAATTTTTTTTGTTTTCTTTAACAGCGGGTAACAAGTGGGTTTAACAGACTGCACGGCTGCGCTTTTCCGGATGACACCTTTGGCAGGATTCGCTAAAGTTTGCGTACTTGGTCTTATTTTGGCTCTATTTTTCGCAAAAAAAACAGCAATCACTCTGGAGTTGCATGTCTGATTTACCTTCGCCTGGCCGACGCCTTTTTTTAAAAAGCGCTGGCGCTGCTCTGCTTTTGGGCGTGAGCAAAGTGGGTTTTGCGGCCAGCAGTCACGTCGTGGCTATCCGCATCTGGCCCTCATCGACCTATTCGCGTCTGACGCTGGAATCCAATACTCCACTGAAATACAAGCAGTTTGCCTTGAGTAATCCGCAGCGGGTAGTCATGGATATCAGTAACGTTCATCTTAACCGCGTGCTTAACAATGTGGGAAAGCTGGTTCGTCATGACGATCCCTACATAAAAAATGCGCGCGTTGGTCAATTTAATCCGACGACGGTGCGGCTGGTGCTGGAGCTGAAACGTAACGTCACGCCGAAAGTTTTTACCCTCGATCCCGTGGCCGGTATGAAGAATCGGCTGGTGCTGGATCTTTATCCGGCCCAGGGACACAGCAATCATCATCATGACGATCCGCTGCTGGCGTTGCTTGAGGATTATAACAAAGGCGATCTTGAAGCCAGCCAACCCGCTTCGGCCCCGCTGCCGGGAAAAGCGGGACACGATCGTCCCATCATTATCATGATCGACCCCGGTCACGGCGGGGAAGATACCGGCGCAATTGGCAAGCATAAAACGCGTGAAAAAGACGTGGTGCTACAGATTGCCCGGCGGCTAAAGGCGCTGATCGATAAACAGCATAATATGCGGGCGCATATGACCCGCAGTGAAGACGTGTTTATTCCATTGAAGGTGAGGGTGGCGAAAGCCCGCCGGCTGCGCGCCGATTTATTTGTTTCTATTCATGCCGATGCTTTTACCAGCAGGGCCGCACGCGGTTCATCGGTATTCGCACTTTCCAAACACGGTGCGACCAGCACGGCGGCACGCTATCTGGCTCAAACGCAAAATGAATCGGATTTGATTGGCGGCGTCAGCATGAGCGGCGATCGCTATCTCGACCATACCATGTTTGATATGGTGCAGAGTCTTACCGTTACCGACAGTTTGAAATTCGGTAAAGAAGTGCTTTCAGGGATGGGCAAGATCAACCATCTGCATAAAAAAACGGTGGATCAGGCAGGCTTTGCGGTATTGAAGGCGCCGGACATTCCCTCGATTCTGGTCGAAACGGCGTTCATCAGTAATCTGGAAGAGGAAAGGAAACTGCGCACCAGCAAATTTCAGCAGCAGGTCGCTCACGCCATTTTTTCAGGGATTAAAGCTTATTTCGCTCATGGTGCGCCATTGGCACCTAAAAAATAACAGGTTTGGGTGGCAAAAGCTTTCTGGCTTAACGAGGCAGAGGAAGTCCGTCCGGTCTGAAAACGACGGGAAAGAGGGAAGAAGGGCCACTGGATGGCGGCAGGAAAATAAGCACAGGGAAAGGTTGGCGAATGCCAGAAACAAAAAAACACCCAAAAGGGTGCTTGATTGGTTGCGGGAGCCGGATTTGAACCGACGACCTTCGGGTTATGAGCCCGACGAGCTACCAGGCTGCTCCATCCCGCGTCCGAATTACTGTTGTCGCTTCCGTCACGACAGGTTTACCGCATTTTCTCCTGAGAGAAAATGGTTGCGGGAGCCGGATTTGAACCGACGACCTTCGGGTTATGAGCCCGACGAGCTACCAGGCTGCTCCATCCCGCGTCCGAACGACTGTCGCTTCCATCACGACAGCTTACTGCTTTTCTCCGAAGAGAATTGGTTGCGGGAGCCGGATTTGAACCGACGACCTTCGGGTTATGAGCCCGACGAGCTACCAGGCTGCTCCATCCCGCGTCCGTGGATGCGCACTATACGCTGAGTCGTTTTTCTTGCAACCCTTTTTTGCGCTAAAGTGATGAAAACAGGGCTTACTGCTTAATTTATCTGCCATTTGGTGGTTTATCAATCAAAGATGGCCGTTCTTTTCTGACTGGGCGTTTAAATCTTAAGGGCGCTTTGCTATCTTCGCCTGCAATTCCGCATAAAGGTAGCCGAGCAATGAAAGCACGTTGGACTAAGTATATCGCCACTGGGGCGCTGATTGCCCTGCTCGCGGGGTGTTCTTCTAAACCTACCGACCGTGGGCAGCAGTATAAGGATGGAAAACTGGAGCAGCCGCTGGGACTGGTTAATCAGCCCAGCGCGAAAGGGCGGCCGGTTAATGGAAAAGATTTTGCCGATCAGGTCTCGGAAATCCAGTTTGCTTCACCCGCGATGTTTTCACGGCAGACCACGACCTTTAGTGCAATCAAAGGCTGGTTGATGGCGGGCGGCGATACGCGTCAGCTGCGCCAGTTCGGTCTGGATGCTTACCAGATGGAAGGCACAGACAATTACGGCAACGTGCAGTTTACCGGCTACTACACGCCGGTTATTCACGCTCGCTATACCCGGCAGGGCGAATTTCAGTATCCTTTATACCGTATGCCGCCAAAAGGTAAGCGCCGTCTGCCAAGTCGTGCTGAAATCTACCGTGGCGCGCTTGATGACCGCTACGTCGTTGGCTACAGCAATTCTCTGATGGATAACTTCATTATGGATGTGCAGGGCAGCGGCTATGTGGATTACGGCGATGGCCGCCCGCTGATGTTCTTCGGTTACGGCGGAAAGAACGGTCATCCCTATCGCAGCATCGGTAAGGTGCTAATCGACCGCGGTGAAGTGAAGCGGGAAGATATGTCGATGCAGGCTATTCGCCAGTGGGGCGAGGAGCACAGCCCGGCAGAAGTGCAGGAGCTGCTGGAGCAGAATCCTTCCTTTGTGTTCTTTAAACCTGAAAACTTTGCGCCGGTGCGTGGAGCCAGTGCGGTACCGCTCGTCGCTAAAGCGTCCGTGGCGTCTGACCGTTCGCTGATCCCACCCGGCACAGCGCTGCTGGCTGAAGTGCCTCTGTTAGACAATAAAGGCAAGTTTACCGGGAAATATGAGATGCGCATGATGGTCTCGCTGGATGTCGGCGGCGCAATTAAAGGCCAGCATTTTGATATCTATCAGGGGATTGGTGAACAGGCTGGGCATATGGCGGGCTGGTTTAACCATTATGGCCGCGTCTGGGTGCTGAAAGCCGCGCCGGGCGCGGGTACGCCGCTTTTTTCCACGGCACAAAACGGCAGTCCGGCGTCGTTTACGCAGCAGGACTAACCGCGACTAATGAATTTTGAGGTAAAGCATGACTGCTCTTTCTGACGCCTGGCGACAACGTTTTGGCGGTACGGCACGTTTATACGGCCAGTCAGCCCTGCAACTTTTTGCCGAAGCGCATATCTGTGTGGTGGGCATTGGCGGGGTGGGCTCGTGGGCTGCGGAAGCGCTGGCGCGTACCGGCATCGGTGCGATTACGCTGATCGATATGGATGATGTCTGCGTAACCAACACCAACCGGCAGATCCACGCGCTGAAAGAGACGGTCGGCCAGGCGAAAACGGAGGTGATGGCCGAACGCATCCTGGCGATCAATCCCGAATGCAAAGTCACCTGCGTGGATGATTTTATTACCGCTGAAAATACCGCTGAGCTGATGAGCGGCGGTTTTACTTACGTTATTGACGCGATCGACAGCGTACGACCGAAAGCGGCACTGCTGGCCTGGTGTCGGCGGAATAAGATCCCGCTGGTGACGACCGGTGGCGCGGGCGGCCAAATCGATCCCACGCAGATTCAGGTGGCCGATCTGGCGAAAACTATCCAGGATCCGCTCGCGGCCAAGCTGCGTGAGCGCCTGAAAAGTGATTTTAAGATGGTGAAAAACAGCAAGGGCAAGCTGGGCATCGACTGCGTATTTTCAACCGAAGCGCTGATGTATCCGCAGCCGGACGGCTCGGTTTGCGCTTCACGCAGTACTGCGGAAGGGCCGAAGCGCATGGACTGTGCCTCGGGTTTCGGTGCGGCAACCATGGTTACCGCAACGTTTGGTTTCGTGGCCGTTTCGCATATTCTGAAAAAGATGATGGCGAAAGCGGCGCGCGACTAAAGCCTTTTTAGTCCTGAGCCTGCCTGGCTGCGTTAATGACCGCTTCCGCCAGCGCGTGCAGTCCGGCGCTGCGTGAAGCGCTTAGCTGGTTACGTAATCCCAACTCGTCGAACAAGGTTAGCGGATCCTGGTGTAACAGCGCATCAGGCTGCTGGCCTTCCACGGCGGCAAGCAGCACCGCCAGCAATCCTCGTACAATGCGGCCTTCGCTGTCGCCATAAAAATGCAGGCTGCCGTCGGCCATTTTCTGATGACCAAGCCAGACGCGATTTTCACACCCGCTCAGTTCGATTTCAGCCGTTTTCAGCTCTGGAGCCAGCGGCGGCAGCTGTTTGCCTGTCAGAATCAACTGACGATAGCGATCTTCCCACTGCGTAAACGCCGAGAATTTCTGTTTTAAACCGTCGGCGGTGATCAGATCGCCAAACGGATGGGGAGCATATAAAGAAGTCATAGTTAATCTGCCAGTAATTCCAAAGCGAAGGTCAGGCTTTTGACCAGCGCATCCACATCGTTAAGCGTATTATAAGGCGCAAAAGAAGCACGCAGTGTGCCACTGACGCCAAGCGCTTGCAGCAGAGGTTGAGCACAATGCTGACCGGCGCGTAGCGCAACGCCGCTTTCAGCCAGCAGCGTCACCAGATCGCTATGATGCACGCCAGCAATATCAAATGACAGCAGGCTGGATCGGTCGGCGCGGAAGCTGCGAAAACCGGGAAGGGCCGACAGGCGCTCTTCGGCAATATCCGCCAGACCACGGCTCCAGCTTTCTGCCCTTCCCAGATCAATCTTTTCCAGCCAGCTTAGCGCCGCGCTCAACCCAATCACGCCAGCCACGTTTGGCGTTCCGGCTTCAAAACGCCAGGGAACTGCCTGAGGCGTAAAGCCGGCAAAACTGACATGCGTCAGCATTTTTCCACCGCCTTGCCATGGCTGCATCTCTTCAAGCAGATCGGTTTTGCCATACAGCACGCCGGTACCCATCGGGCCATACAGCTTATGCGCAGAAAAAGCGTAGAAATCAATGTCCAGTGACACAACGTCCGGTGGCGCATGCACTACGCCTTGCGCACCGTCAATCACCACTTTTGCTCCTGCTTCATGAGCCAGTTGGATCGCGCTGGCCATATCCGGACAACCGCCCGTCACGTTCGACATCTGCCCCAGCGCCAGCACCCGGGTCTGCGCGGTGATTAAGTCCGGCAGCGCCGCGACATCAGGCAGGAAACCGTTGCCAATCGGCCACTTAATCACCCTGGCTCCGGTTTGTTCCGCCACCATGAGCCAGGGAACCAGATTGGCATGATGCTCCGCCTCGCTGACAATGATTTCATCACCGGCCTGCAGGCGCGGACGAAAATAGCCCTGAGCCACAAGGTTAATGGCTTCCGTTGTGCCCTTCGTCCAGACGATATTTTTATCTGCTGGCGCTTTCAGCAGGCGGGCGACCTGACCCCGGGCATTTTCATAGCGCTCAGTCAGTTCGCGCGCCGCAGCAAACTGGCTGCGATGAACGGTTCCCGCGCTCAGACTGTAAAACTGCCGGGTAGCTTCAATCACCGCCTGCGGCTTGAGCGCGGTGGCGGCGCTGTCGAGGTAAATACCGGCATCGGCCAGCGCGGGAAACTGCTGGCGAAACTCAACGGGGGAAAATGACGTCATACTCTCCTCGACGCGGATGATGGATTGGTGCGGTTTTTTCAGGGGCCGCGCGGTTTAATGGCGCTTTTCTGGCAATGTTGAAAAAGCGCGTTATCCTGAATTATGCAAGGTTTAAACTATTACCCGCAAATAAGCGTCCTTAAGACAGGCAATTTACTCGCTTTTTGTCTTCAGGTCGTGCGCTTCGGGTGGTTTATCGCGTTACTATCTGCAAGGAGATATAAAGATGAAAAAATTAGCTGCTATCATGGCCGCCTGCGCCATGACTTTCGCTCTGGCTGCCTGTTCAAGCAATTATGTTATGCATACCAATGATGGACGCACGATTGTCGCGGAAGGCAAACCCGTCGTTGATACGGATACCGGTATGATCAGCTACAAAGATGCCAACGGCAACAAGCAACAGATTAACCGTTCTGACGTAAAAGAAATGGTTGAAATGGACCAGTAACGGGCAAAAAAAAGCACCGCAATTTGCGGTGCTACTAAATCACTATGGACAGACAGGGTAAATCTAAAGAATAACGGATCTGCAAGTTAGCAGACCAATTGCAAACACAACATCACGACCACAAGCCAAAAGCCTTTCAAAATCCCGCGTAAATGCTTAAATTTCAAACTGCTTTTCGTTCCGGCTCGGGAAGTGGCGCAACTATAGGTATTTGCTGGTGCATCCTCAACGGACAAATTATAATGGCTCGGATAATAAAAACTAATACGTAAAGCACCGTCAGGAACCTTACGTCCCTAAGCCGTCATCAAGTATCCGGTAATCATGTCTAAACGTCTTCCTCCTTTAAATGCGCTGCGTGTTTTCGATGCTGCCGCCCGACATCTCAGCTTTACCCGTGCAGCGGAAGAACTCTTTGTTACCCAGGCCGCCGTCAGTCATCAGATCAAGTCGCTGGAGGATTTTCTGGGCCTCAAGCTGTTTCGCCGGCGTAATCGATCGCTGCTGCTGACTGAAGAAGGCCAGAGCTATTACCTCGATATTAAAGAGATTTTCACCGCGCTGAACGATGCGACGCGCAAGCTTCAGGCGCGGAGTGCTAAAGGCGCGTTGACGGTAAGTCTCCTGCCGAGTTTCGCCATCCAGTGGCTTGTCCCACGCCTTTCCAGCTTTAACTCAGCTTATCCGGGGATCGACGTCCGCATTCAGGCCGTGGACCGCGAAGAGGAAAAACTGGCAGACGATGTCGACGTGGCGATCTTTTATGGCCGTGGCAACTGGCCGGGGCTGCGAGTAGAAAAGCTGTATGCCGAATATCTGCTGCCCGTCTGCTCACCTCTGCTGTTAACCGGCGACAATCCGTTGAAAACGCCAGCGGATCTGGCCCATCACACCTTGCTGCATGACGCATCGCGTCGGGACTGGCAGTCCTATACCCGCCAGCTGGGCGTGGCGCATATCAACGTGCAGCACGGTCCTATTTTTAGCCATAGCGCGATGGTGTTGCAGGCGGCGATTCACGGTCAGGGGGTGGCGCTGGCCAACAATGTAATGGCCCAGACAGAGATAGAGGCGGGGAGGCTGGCCTGTCCGTTTAACGACGTATTAGTCAGTAAAAATGCTTTTTATCTGGTTTGTCATGACAGCCAGGCAGAACTGGGTAAAATAGCCGCCTTCCGCCAGTGGATCCTGGCAAAAGCGGCCAGTGAACAGGAAAAATTCCGCTTCCGCTACGAGAGCTGAAGTCAGTATGGTTCCTGCGTGGCTCCGGCGGCGCAGGCAAGTTCAGAGGATGATATCAATGTCGAGTCGTGCAATGCTGATTTTTACGGCAATCAGCGGGTTTGTGTTTGTGATGCTGGGTGCGTTTGGCGCCCACATGTTAAGTAAGTCTTTAGGCCCGGGCGAAATGGCCTGGTTGAAAACCGGCCTGGAATACCAGGGGTTTCATACGCTGGCAATTTTGGGTTTGGCCGCCGCTATGCTGCGTCGCGCCAATATCTGGTTTTACTGGAGCAGCGCCTTTCTGGCGCTTGGTACCGTGCTGTTCAGCGGCAGCTTATATTGTCTGGCGCTGTCCCACCTTATGCTGTGGGTTTATGTCACGCCAGTCGGGGGCACCTGCTTCCTGATTGGCTGGATTTTGATGTTAGTTGGCGCACTGCGTCTGAAAAAAAGGGCAGAACGCCATGAATAAAGTTTTACTCTACTGCCGTCTGGGCTTTGAAAAAGAGTGTGCGGCAGAGATCACTGCAAAAGCCGCAGAACGCGAAGTCTTCGGTTTCGCGCGCGTGAAAGAAGACTCCGGCTACGTGCTGTTTGAATGCTATCAGCCAGAAGAGGCGGAAAAGCTGGTGCGTGAGTTACCTTTCAGCGAGCTGATCTTTTCCCGCCAGATGATCGTGGTGGGCGAGCTGCTGCGCGATCTGCCACCAACCGATCGGGTAACGCCTGTTGCTGGCATGCTAACTGGCGTAGTGGAAAAGGGCGGCGAACTGCGGGTTGAAGTCCCTGATACGAACGAAAGCAAAGAGCTGCTGAAGTTTTGCCGAAAATTTACCGTTCCGCTGCGTGCTGGCCTGCGTGCTGCGGGGATCCTGCTGAATTACGAAAGCAACAAGCGTCCGGTAGTGCATGTCTTTTTCATCGCACCGGGCTGCTGCTACGTCGGTTATTCGCTGCCTGAGAACAACTCGCCGTTCTTTATGGGCATTCCACGCCTGAAGTTCCCGTCTGACGCACCCAGCCGCTCAACGCTGAAACTGGAAGAGGCGTTTCACGTCTTCATTCCTGCCGACGAATGGGATGAACGTTTGGGGAGTGGGATGTATGCGGTGGATCTCGGTGCCTGCCCCGGTGGCTGGACCTATCAGCTGGTTAAACGCAGCATGATGGTTCACGCCGTAGACAATGGCCCGATGGCACCCAGCCTGATGGATACCGGCCAGGTCTTCCATCATCGCGAAGATGGCTTCCGCTATCGCCCTACGCGCAGCAATATCTACTGGCTGGTGTGCGATATGGTAGAAAAACCGGTTCGCGTAGCAAACCTGATGGCCGACTGGATGATCAACGGCTGGTGCCGCGAGGCTATTTTCAACCTCAAGCTACCGATGAAAAAGCGCTACGAAGAAGTATCGCAAAATCTGGCGATGATTGATGAAAAGCTAAAAGCCAACGGCATCAACGCGCAGATTCGGGCGCGTCAGCTCTATCACGATCGTGAAGAGGTGACGGTGCATATCTGGCGGATTTGGAGCGCAACGCCAGGCCGTCGCGACGAGCGTTAAGCGAAAACGACTGCGGCTTATCAGAGCACTGAGAAACTCAACGCGCGAGGAACAGAGGTCAGGAACAAAGGGTCACGGGCCATGGACGGAGCCGGCCACGGATATCGCTTTTTGCGTCTTTGTGAAAATCTTCTGTTCCTCGTGCCTCCACTGTCCCGCAGATGCCTGGCATCGCTGGTTAAACCTGAGGCGTATTTTGCGGTAGACGCAGCGCCTTCAGGTTCCCTTCTAAAATCAAATCGGTTTTCAGCGTAGCAACCTGACGGCAAATCTGTGCGGTCTCCTGCTGCTGCTCTAATTTTTTCCGCCACTTTTCCGCCACCGCGGGCAGGTTCTGCCAGATGGCGTCCAGCGTGCCGAACTCCTTCAGCAATTCCGCTGCGCTTTTCGCGCCAATACCCGCCACGCCTGGGATCTTGCTGCTGCTAATACCAGCCAGGCCCCAGTAGTCGGTCAGCTGCGAAGGTGCCACGCCAAATTCGCCGGTAATAAACGGCACGTCCAGCCAGCGCTTCTGAAAATAGTCGCGAATCAAAATATTGGGTGCCAGCAGCTGACAGTAGCCTTTGTCGGTAGAAACAATCGTCGCCTGATGACCGCTGGCGGCCACTTTTGTCGCCAGCGTCGCGGCAAGATCGTCCGCTTCCTCGCCGACTGCCTGCCAGCAGGCGACGCCTGCGGCTTCAAAAGCGGCTCTTAGCTGTGGCATCTCCTCTTTCAGATTATCCGGCATAGGCGAGCGGCCCGCTTTATAGTCGGGCAGCAGCTGGTGACGCCAGCCTTCATGACGATCGTCGTCATCGAAAACCGCAACGGCGTGCGTTGGCTTGCTGTGCAGAATAAGCTGCTGCAATGCATGCACACAGGTTTCCTGGCAGGGCGAATCCTGAACGGCATGAATGCGGCGGATCAGGTTGAGAGCGTCAACAATCAGTAAATGAATGGTCATAAGTACACACAAAGAAAGAGCGGCACGGCTGCCGCTCCCGGGTAATTATCTGATGATTTCGTAGCAGGGGATGTAGGCCGTTCCCGGCAGCTTCATACGGTGCTGGGCAACAAATCCCTGTAACAAATCGTCCATGCGGCGCATCATTTCCGGATCGCCATGCAGCTTGTACGGGCCTTTTTCTTTAATCTCCCGAATTCCTAAATCTTTTACGTTACCGGCCACAATGCCGGAGAAAGCCCGGCGCAGCGAGGCGGCCAGCTGTTCGGCAGGCTGGTCAGGGTAGAGATTAAGATTGGCCATATTTTCATGCGTCGGTATAAAGGGCACCTGAAGTTCAGGATCGATGCGTATTGCCCAGTTGAAGCTGTAAGCATCTCCCGTTTCGCGACGGTGTTCTTTTACCTTCGGCATCGCCTTCTTCATCAGGCGTGCCACTTCGGGCGCGTCATCAATAATGATGGCGTAGTGCTTACGAGCGGCTTCACCCAGCGTACTGACGATGAATTCGTCCATGACGCGGAAATAGTCCGCGCTCTCTTTCGGCCCGGTGAGGATCAGCGGAAGGACCTGCTCCTGGTTTTGCGGGTTCATCAGAATGCCCAGCAGATAAAGCAACTCTTCTGCGGTACCAACGCCCCCCGGGAAGATAATAATTCCGTGCGCAATACGGACAAACGCTTCCAGACGCTTCTCAATGTCCGGCATAATAATCAGCTCATTGACCAGCGGATTCGGCGGCTCGGCAGCAATGATCGACGGCTCGGTCAGCCCGATAAAGCGTCCTTCTTTATAACGCTGCTGCGCGTGGCCTACCGCTGCGCCTTTCATCGGCGCTTCCATCACCCCCGGACCACAGCCGGTACAGATATTCAGTTCTCTTAGCCCCAGCTGCGAACCGACATTGCGGCAATACTGATATTCAACCGCATTGATTGAGTGGCCACCCCAGCACACGACGGTATTAGGCAGTTCACCAACGTGCAGCGCCCGGGCGTTACGCAGGATAGAGAACACCAGGTTAGTGATCTGCACCGAATCGTCGGCGTTTTGCTGGAAACGTTCAGCGCTGTCGAACTGGCCGTTGACGAACAGAATGTCGCGCAGTACGGCAAACAAATTCGCCTGCAAGGCCCGAATGATGCGCCCGTCCACAAAGGCTTCTTCCGGTGGGTTAATGAGTTCCAGCTTGACGCCGCGCTCGCGACGCAGAACGTTGATATCGAAGTTCTCAAAGCGTGACAACAATTCATGACTGCTGTCTGTCTGGCTACCGGAGTTAAGGACGGCGAGTGAACAGTTGCGAAAGAGTTGGTAGAGGTCGCTGCTGGCGGTACGTTTCAGCATATCGACTTCCAGTTGTGACAACAGATCCATTGAGCCCAGCGGGCTGATATGAGTAATCAAATTAACTCCTTTACACCCATAAGGGTAAGTCACTCAGCAACAAACATTTACCTGAGCGCCTCAGGCAAATGTGAAAGAGATCGCGCCACAGAGCGAGGCTGCTCCGCTTCGCTCCTGTCCAGATTAGCCCTGTCCGCAACAGATAAACAAGAGTGCACGTGGTGCTAATGCGTAACAACTCGCAAATCGAACCCTTTACTGACGTACCAGGCGGGAAAGACCCGGCCGGAAATCGCCGTTGCTGCGCCATGGATTGATATCCAGACCACCGCGTCGGGTATAGCGAGCATAAACGCTCAGGCTTTCTGGCTGACAGAAGCGCAGGATGTCGTTAAAAATACGCTCTACGCACTGCTCATGGAACTCATTATGGTGGCGGAAAGAGACCAGATAACGCAACAGCGCCTCGCGCTGAATGCGCGGGCCGCGATAGCTGATTTGTACCGAGCCCCAGTCAGGCTGGTTGGTGATCAGGCAGTTAGACTTCAGCAGATGGCTGACCAGCTGCTCTTCCACCACTTCAGGCTGTGTCGCCTTTTCCAGATAGTCGGTCGTGAACTGATAGTTATCGATTTCGATATCCTGTTCGTCAATGCAGTAACCGGAAAAATGGCCAATCGGCTGGCCTTCGATTTCCCGCAGACGGAATAACGCGACGCTGACGTTGCCCTGAGCGCAGGCGCTAAGGTCGCGCTCAAGCGTCGCTCGCACTTCACCCCAGTCAGCAAATTTCGTCTGATTAAAGCTGTTAAGGTAAAGCTTAAAGCTTTTCGATTCGATCAGATTAACGCTGCTGGCATCCAGATTAACTTCGCCTACCGCTACCTGCGGCAGCCCTTTAGCGTTAAGCCAGGACAATTCATACAGCGTCCAGATATCGCCGCCGTGGAAAGGTAAGTTCTCAGGATAAAGCCCAAGAGGCTCACGGTTCATACTCCGTGGCACAGCCTGCAATAAAGAAGGCGCATAGCTATCGTGATACTCTGTTGGTTTTCCCAACGTCAGGCCGCTGAGCGCCTGATGTGAATCTGGTGAAGACATCGTAATACCTTTTGGCCTGCCTTAAGCTGGCGGTGTCGCAAATTAAATTTCCGCTCACGACGCGCCAGATGGCGTATTCGCGAGTGAATATGAACATAGCCTTAGTGTAACTCAGGCCGTTAAGAGTGAAAAAAGAATGAGTGAAGAGATTACCCATGCACTGAAAGAGTTTACCGATAAATACTGCCATCGCTGGATCCAGCAATGCGGTCATCCCCCTGCCAGCAGCGAACTCTATGGTGTGCCTTCCCCCTGCATTCAGCAAACGGTGGGGGAAGCAATTTACTGGATGCCGCAGCCTTTTACGCTGGCGAAAAATTTCGATGCGATAGAACGAGCGTTAGATTTGCAATTGCAGCCGGCAATTGTCGCCTGGTACACCTCTCAGTTTGCCGGTGATATGTATGTCAATATTGGCGGCAAGGACTGTACGTTGTTGCAGACCTGGAGTGAAGACGACTTCCTGCGGGTGCAGGAAAATTTGATCGGTCATCTGGTGATGAAGCGCCGTCTGAAACAGACTCCCACCTTATTTATCGCCACTACGGCTTCTGAAATGGATGTCATATCCGTATGTAATTTGAGCGGAGAAGTCATTCTTGAGCAGCCTGGAACGCAGAAGCGTGAAGTACTGGCCAAAGACTTAGCCGCGTTTGTTGACGCTCTGGAGATAATTGATCCTGTACAATAATGTGCCGGTCCCCGTGTGAGAGATATCTTACAATATCTGTAAGATATCGCTTTTTAATACGTCGGGACTGATAAAGCTTTTTTGACAAAAACCTAGTAAATCAAAACGTTGTTTTAGATGTTTCCGAACAAAAACGGGTATAAATCAAAAAAGTGCTCAGGCTATATTGTTTGCCTGGGGGATTCGGGCAAAATCTATTACGTCGGAAGGGATGCTGTTACTTATGGAATGAGTCAGGACACATCGGGAAGATGCAACAGGGAAAGGCTTCAGGATGAAGTCAGGATATCTCAGGATTGAGACCAGGGACACCTCCAGGATGGAGAATGGGAGCTGCCAGTATAGGCAGCGAGCCAGGATGCTTAGGGACTCTCGCCAGTGACGGTGAAAAAGTAAGGAAGCTGCAGGACAAAGTTATCAAGGACGAGCAGGGAGCATAGATGTAGCGGGATGGCTGCGAACGAACCGGGAGCACTGTTTTCACAGTGCTCCCTTTTTTTCGTCCATACTTTTACCATCTCCGCGTGGTAGTGCTATGCTTGCGGCCCTTTTTTAACTCTGAATTCTGATACAGGAGAGCGCTTATGAGCCGGGAACAACAAGTTCGCGAACGCTTGCAGGCGATTGAGCAGGTATTACACGATGCGGGACTGTGGCAAACCTGCGCCCCAAACACAGAGGCTTTTGAAAGCCCGGAACCCTTCTGTGTGGATACCATGATGCCGGTTCAGTGGCTGCAATGGGTGTTTATTCCGCGCATGCAAAACTTACTGGATACAGAAACGCCTCTGCCGGTTAAGCTGGCTATTGCGCCTTATTATGAAATGGCGCTGGAAGGCAGCATGCCCGGCCGGGCGACGTTGCTTCACATGCTGAATCAGCTGGATCAACTGTTCGAGCATGATTCCTGATGCTGGAGATTTTGTATCAGGATGAATGGCTGGTGGCGGTAAATAAGCCTGCCGGATGGCTGGTTCACCGCAGCTGGCTCGACAGACATGAAAGCGTTTTTGTGATGCAAACCGTACGCGATCAAATTGGTCAGCACGTGTTTACCGTTCACCGCCTTGATCGACCGACTTCAGGCGTGTTGCTGATGGGATTGTCCAGCGAGGTCGCCCGGTTATTGTCGCAACAGTTTGAGCAGCACCAGCTGCAAAAAACCTACCATGCTGTGGTGCGCGGTTGGCTTGATGGCGAAGAAACCCTTGACTATGCCCTGACCGAAGAGCTGGATAAAATTGCGGATAAATTCGCCAGTCCTGAGAAGGCCCCCCAGCCTGCGGTAACGCACTGGCGTGCGCTGGCCACTGCTGAGTTACCGGTTCCGGTTAGCCGTTATGAGACATCGCGTTATACGCTGATGGAGCTGAAGCCGCAAACAGGCCGTAAGCATCAGCTGCGCCGTCATATGACTCATCTGCGCCATCCGATTATCGGCGACAGCGCGCATGGCGATTTGCGGCAAAACCGGAGTGCGGCCCAGCATTTCGGTATGAAACGGCTGATGCTGCATGCCAGCGAACTTCAGCTGACTCACCCGGTTACGGGAGAACCGCTGGTACTGCGTGCCGGGCTGGATACTGTCTGGCAGGGAGCAATGCAGCAATTTGGTTGGCAGGCGTGTCTCCCTCATCTTCCCAGGGTTGAGTTTGATGCCGCCCGCCTTCAGGATAGTGCAGCAGAATAAAGGAAAAGGAGAAAAGCATGGCTCAGGTAGGTATTTTTGTCGGTACGGTTTACGGTAATGCACTGCTGGTTGCGGAAGAAGCGGAACCTCTGCTGGTGGATCAGGGCCACCAGGTAAAAATTTTTGAAGATCCAACGCTGGATGACTGGCTGCGCTACAGTGAAAACGTGGCGCTGATTATCACGTCGACGACAGGACAGGGTGATTTTCCGGACAGTATCGCGCCTCTGTTTCACGCCATTAAGGATAAGCTCGGTCATCAGCCCACGTTACGCTATGGCGTAATCGCGCTGGGCGATAATAGCTATGATGATTTCTGTGGCGCAGGCAAAAAATTTGATGATTTATTGCAGGAGCATGCTGCCCGGCGCATAGGTGATGTTTTGCTGATCGATGCGACCGAGCATCCCGAACCGGAAGAAGTCTCTTCACCCTGGATTGAAGAATGGGCTAAACAGCTTGGCTGAAAAGGTTTGATTCCTCCCTGTCAGCATTAAAGCGGTGCCGGCCAATACGCTTACCGGCACCGTAAAATAAATCAGGTGACAGGGGCAGGATTAAAGACCGCCAGTGAATTGCGTATCCCCCAGCGATCTGACCAGGTCTGTTTGCGTCCGCTGGCAATATCCAAAATCAGTTCAAACAGCCGCCAGCCCACCTGCTCAATGGTCTCTTCTCCCGTCGCTATCGTTCCCGCATTAATATCCATCAGGTCATGCCATCTGTCGGCAAGCGCCGTTCGGGTAGCCATTTTGATCACCGGGATCACCGCAAGGCCGTAAGGCGTGCCGCGACCGGTCGTAAACACCTGTAGGGTAATACCCGAAGCCATCTGCTGCGTGCCGCAAACGAAATCGCTGGCGGGCGTTGCGGCATAAATCAGGCCGCGTTTAGTCGGACGCTGACCCGGCGAAAGCACTTCGACAATGGCGCTTCGTCCGGATTTGGCAATTGAGCCCAGCGCCTTTTCCACCACGTTGGCTAACCCCCCTTTTTTATTGCCCGGAGAAGGGTTCGCGCTACGATCGGTTTTCCCCATATTCAGATAGTCGTCATACCAGGCCATCTCTTCCAGCAGGCGCTTACCCACCTCTTTATTGATCACGCGTGGCGTGAGCAGATGAACGGCATCGCGCACTTCCGTGACTTCTGAAAACATCACCGTTGCGCCGCAACGTACCAGCAAATCGGAAGCAAAACCCACGGCGGGATTCGCGGTGACGCCCGAGAAAGCATCGCTACCACCACACTGCATGCCGACGACCAGTTCTGAAGCCGGAACGGTCTCGCGCTGACGCTGGTTCAGGCGCTGTAAATGGCGTTCGGCAACCTGCAAAATATCCTGCACCATCGATTCAAAGCCGACATGTTTTTCGTCCTGAAGGCGCACAATATCTTCTTCACCAAGCGAAATGGCCTGTACGTCAGGGGTGCCTTCCAGCAAGCGCTCCGGCTGCAACTTCTCACAGCCCAGCCCCACGACCATAACTTCGCCGCCGAAGTTAGCATTCAGCGAAAGATTATGGATAGTGCGAATAGGAACGATGGCGGCAGGCGCATTGATCGCTACGCCGCAGCCATAAAGATGATTGAGGGCGACCACGCCATCGACATTGGGATAGTTGGGCAACAGCTGCCGCTCAATAATCTGAACAACATAATCCACAACGCCCGCGACACAGTGAACGCTGGTGGTAATCCCCAGAAGATTTCGTGTTCCCACACTGCCATCGGCGTTGCGATAGCCTTCAAAGGTATACCCTTCAAGCGCAGGTAAATCGGCAGGAATATGGGTGGCGAGCGGCAGGCTGGCGAGTTCCGGTGCTTCCGGCAACACCACCAGCGACTCATCAATCCAGCTGCCGCGCAGAATATCGCGCAGGGCATAGCCGATGACTTCACCGTAACGAATAATATCGTTGCCCTTGGCAATATCGCTTAACGCAACTTTATGCCCCTGGGGAATATGCTCTTTGAGTTGTAAACCGCATGGAAATTCCGTGCCCGCCTTCAGGCCGTTATTATTGACCACGATGGCGACATTATCGTTTTCATGCACCTTAATATAGAGAGGTGTGTCATTTTGCGTTTTGTTCATTGCTCGACAAGTCCTGAAATAAATGAAAGAAGCGTTTTCTTTCTCTCCCTGAAATACGAGATTTAAAGACTTTGTGAGTAGACGTTATTCTGCTGTTGGACAGTATATGAGCCGGCCGGGGCAAAAACATTATGCAAATGTCCGACATCATACTTCTTTAACCGTTTATTTTAGGGCGTTTCCCCAGCAATCAGTGAGAGTGCTCACAAACAATGCGGCATTACCGTTAGAGTGTGACCGCTTCCACAGATTATCAGGTTCCGTGAGCCAGCCCGCAGCATGTTGTGCAATTGCCAAAAGAACAGGGCTATTTAACCGGTTTAACCGGGCAGTTTACTGATGTGTTCCCGTTTTACCCTTCTTATACTTTTTAGCGAACGGGACAGAGTTGTTAGCGCATTATTCTGCTATTTAATCGCTGTGTTTAACCCAACGTCATTCTGATACCCAACGCGATGTGTATGCAGTCCAGAGTGAGTTTGCCTGACCGCTATATTTCAGGAGTGCATCATGAATTCAATCAGCAGTGCTGCGAGCGAAGTGCAAAAAAGAACGAATGCTCGCTACTGGATAGTGGTGATGTTATTTATCGTCACCTCTTTCAACTACGGGGACCGCGCAACGATCGCCATTGCGGGTTCGGCCATGTCAAAAGATATTGGGATGGACTCGGTCGGGCTGGGCTACATCTTCTCGGCATTCTCCTGGGCTTACGTTATTGGGCAAATCCCCGGCGGCTGGCTGCTGGACCGCTTTGGATCTAAAAAGGTCTATTTCTGGAGTATTTTTCTGTGGTCGCTGTTTACGCTGTTGCAGGGATTTGTCGACCTGTTCAGCGGCTTCACCATTATCGTCACGCTTTTTATGCTGCGGTTTATGGTTGGGCTGGCCGAAGCGCCCTCGTTTCCGGGCAACAGTCGTATTGTCGCGGCATGGTTTCCGGCGCAGGAACGCGGCACCGCCGTGGCCATTTTCAATTCAGCACAATACTTCGCGACGGTTATTTTTGCACCGATCATGGGCTGGCTAACGTCGCAGGTGGGTTGGGCGCATGTATTCTGGTTTATGGGGGGGCTCGGCATCATTATCAGCTTTATCTGGCTGAAAGTGATTCACGATCCTAACGATCATCCGGGCGTCAACAAAGCCGAACTGGAGTATATGGAGCAGGGCGGCGCGTTGATCAACATGGATCAAAAGAAAGAAGATCGTAAAGTCAGCTGGGCAGAAAAACGTTATCAAATTAAGCAGTTAATCGGATCGCGTATGATGCTTGGCATCTACCTCGGGCAGTATTGCATTAACGCTTTAACCTACTTTTTTATTACCTGGTTCCCGGTTTATCTGGTGCAGGCGCGCGGCATGTCGATTCTGAAAGCCGGCATGGTGGCCTCTGTCCCAGCCATCTGCGGTTTTCTGGGCGGCGTACTGGGCGGCATTATTTCTGACTGGCTGATGCGTAAAACCGGCTCCCTTAATATTGCACGTAAAACGCCGATCGTGGCGGGCATGCTGCTCTCTATCACCATGGTGGTCTGTAACTATGTCGATACCGAATGGGTCGTGGTGTTCTTTATGTCGCTGGCATTCTTTGGGAAAGGCATTGGTGCACTCGGCTGGGCGGTAATGGCGGATACCGCGCCAAAAGAGATTAGCGGTCTCAGCGGCGGCCTGTTCAATATGTTCGGTAATGTCTCCGGCATTATTACGCCTATCGCTATCGGCTACATCATTGCCACCACCGGCTCCTATAACGGTGCGCTGATTTACGTCGGTATTCACGCCTTCGTTGCGGTATTGAGCTATCTGGTGCTGGTACGTGATATCAAACGTATTGAGCTGAAATCCCTGTAAGGACGGAATATGGATACGCAAAGCAGCCCGACCATTACGGATATGAAAGTTATCCCCGTGGCGGGTCACGACAGTATGTTGCTTAATATTGGCGGTGCTCACGGCGCTTATTTTACCCGAAATATCGTGGTACTGACGGACAGCGCCGGGCATACCGGCGTAGGCGAAGCACCAGGGGGCGAGACCATTTATCAAACGCTGATGGACGCCATTCCCCAGGTAAAAGGGCGGGAAGTGGCAAGGATGAACCGGCTGGTGCAGGACGTGCACAAAGGCAACCAGTCGGCTGATTTCGATACTTTTGGTAAAGGCGCCTGGACTTTTGAGCTGCGGGTGAACGCGGTAGCCGCGCTGGAAGCGGCGCTGCTGGATCTGTTAGGACAATGCCTGAACGTGCCGGTGGCGGAGCTGCTCGGCCCTGGCAAGCAGCGTGATGAAGTGACGGTGCTGGGTTATCTGTTCTATATCGGCGACCGCGAGCAAACCGATCTTCCTTATCTTGCGGGCAAACAGGCAAAACACGCGTGGTATCACCTGCGTCATCAAAAGGCGATGGACAGCGCCGCCGTGGTGCGTCTGGCGGAAGCTGCCCAGGACAAATACGGCTTCAAAGACTTCAAGCTGAAGGGCGGCGTTCTGCCAGGTGAACAGGAAATTGATGCGGTGAAAGCGATGAAAAAACGCTTTCCTGACGCGAGAATTACCGTCGATCCCAATGGGGCCTGGCTGCTGGATGAAGCCATTGCGCTGTGCAAAGACATGCAGGGCATTCTGACTTATGCCGAAGATCCCTGCGGTGCAGAACAGGGTTATTCAGGTCGCGAGGTGATGGCCGAGTTCCGCCGTGCAACGGGCCTGCCTGTCGCCACCAATATGATCGCCACTAACTGGCGCGAGATGAATCATGCGGTGATGCTCAATGCCGTCGATATTCCGCTGGCGGATCCGCATTTCTGGACCCTGAGTGGAGCAGTTCGCGTCGCGCAGCTTTGCGACGACTGGGGGCTTACCTGGGGCTGCCATTCCAACAATCATTTTGATATTTCGCTGGCGATGTTCACCCATGTGGGGGCGGCCGCGCCGGGTAAACCGACGGCCATTGATACCCACTGGATTTGGCAGGAAGGGAACCAGCGCCTGACTAAAGAGCCTCTGCAAATCCGCAACGGCAAGATTGCCGTGCCGGATGCGCCAGGATTGGGGATAGAGCTGGATTGGGCACAAGTTGAGAAAGCCCATGCGCTGTACAAAACATTGCCTGGCGGCGCACGTAACGACGCCGCCTCTATGCAGTATTTGATCCCTGGCTGGACTTTCGATCGCAAGCGTCCCGCTTTTGGCCGCTGATGCCCACTTCTCAGAAGGAACAGGTTATGAGTCAAACAACACCGCTGATAACGGAAATGCAGGTGATCCCCGTGGCGGGACACGACAGTATGCTGCTGAATCTCAGCGGCGCTCACGGTCCTTTTTTTACCCGGAACATTGTCATTATCAAAGACAATTCCGGGCATACCGGCGTGGGAGAAATACCCGGTGGCGAAAAGATTCGTCGCACGCTGGAAGAAGCCGCCGCGCTGCTGAAAGGACACAGCATTGGAGAATATAAAAACCTGCTGAGTCATGTGCGCAATACCTTTGCCGATCGTGATTCGGCGGGACGGGGAAATCAGACCTTTGATTTGCGCACGACAATCCACGTCGTCACCGGCATTGAAGCCGCGCTGCTGGATCTGCTTGGGCAGCACCTGGGCGTGAACGTGGCTTCGCTGCTGGGCGATGGGCAGCAGCGCGATCGCGTCGAAATGCTGGGCTATCTGTTCTATGTCGGCGACCGGCGTAAAACGTCGCTGCCTTACCAGAGCCAGCCGGATGAGCACTGTGACTGGTATCGCCTGCGCCACGAAGAGGCGCTGACGCCGGAGGCGGTGGTTCGCCTGGCGG
This sequence comes from Pantoea sp. CCBC3-3-1, assembly GCF_007981265.1. Taxonomy (NCBI): domain Bacteria; kingdom Pseudomonadati; phylum Pseudomonadota; class Gammaproteobacteria; order Enterobacterales; family Erwiniaceae; genus Pantoea; species Pantoea sp. CCBC3-3-1. The sequence continues at coordinate 3,923,347 of NZ_CP034363.1, read as the reverse complement.
AAGCCACGTATGAAAAATATGGTTTCAACGACTTCAAGCTGAAAGGCGGCGTGCTGGCCGGCAGCGAAGAAGCCGAAGCGGTTACCGCACTGGCTAAGCGTTTTCCTGAAGCAAGAATTACGCTCGATCCAAATGGCGCATGGTCGCTGAACGAAGCGATCGCGCTGGGCAAACAGCTGAAAGACGTGCTGGCTTATGCTGAAGACCCGTGTGGCGCAGAACAGGGCTATTCAGGCCGGGAAGTGATGGCGGAATTCCGACGTGCGACGGGTCTGCCAACCGCCACCAACATGATTGCCACCGACTGGCGGCAGATGGGTCATACTTTATCTTTGCAGTCCGTCGACATTCCGTTGGCCGACCCGCACTTCTGGACGATGCAAGGCTCCGTCCGCGTGGCGCAGATGTGCAACGACTTTGGCCTTACCTGGGGCTCACATTCCAATAATCATTTCGATATTTCACTGGCGATGTTCACTCATGTGGCCGCAGCCGCTCCTGGCAAAATCACCGCCATCGACACCCACTGGATCTGGCAGGAAGGCAATCAGCGCCTGACGCGTCAGCCTCTACAGATCAAAGGTGGCTGTGTGCAGGTACCGCAAAAGCCGGGGCTGGGCGTCGAGCTGGATATGGATCAGGTAATGAAGGCTCACCAGCTGTATCAAAAATTTGGTCTGGGCGCGCGCGACGACGCGCAGGCAATGCAGTTCCTGGTACCAAACTGGACCTTTGATAACAAACGCCCTTGTCTGGTGCGCTAACCCTTTTTCAGGAGAGAGCAATGAGCTATGTAAGCAGTCCTAACAGCTTCCGCCAGCGTTTACTGGCAGGCGAAACCTTAATCGGCAGCTGGTGTGCGCTGGCAAATCCTGTTACCACGGAAATTCTTGGTCTGGCCGGTTTCGACTGGCTGGTGCTTGACGGAGAGCATGCCCCAAACGACATCACCACCTTTGTCCCTCAGCTGATGGCACTGAAAGGCAGCGTCAGCGCACCGGTAGTGCGTCCTCCCTGTAATGAGCCGGTAATCATCAAGCGTCTGCTCGATATCGGCTTCTCTAACTTTCTGATCCCGTTTGTTGAAACGGAAGAAGAAGCGGTGCGCGCCGTCGCCTCCACGCGCTATCCGCCAATGGGCATTCGTGGCGTGTCGGTTTCGCATCGTAGCAACATGTACGGCACCGTGCCGGAGTACAACAGCACCATCAACAGCAACATCACCGTGCTGGTACAAATTGAAACGCAGCAGGCGGTGGACAACATTGATGCGATAGCGGCAGTTGAAGGCGTGGACGGCATCTTTGTCGGTCCTGGCGATCTGTCGGCGGCACTGGGCTATCTCGGGCAGCCGGCCCATCCGGAAGTCCTGAAAGTCATTAAATATATCTTTGAACGAGCGAAAGCAGCGGGCAAACCGAGCGGCATCCTCGCGCCGGTGGAAGCCGATGCCCGGCGCTATCTGGAGTGGGGCGCCGGTTTTGTGGCGGTAGGCAGTGACGTAGGCGTGTTCCGTGGAGCCACTCAGGCTCTGTGCGATCGCTTCAAAAAATAACGCATATTTTAAGGAGACAGAAATGAAAATCGGATTTATTGGTCTGGGCATCATGGGCAAACCCATGAGCAAAAACCTGCTGAAAGCGGGCTATTCGCTGGTTGTACGCGATCATAATGCAGACAGCGTGGCGGAAGTGGTCGGCCTTGGTGCCACCGCGGCCGAGTCGGCAAAGGCGATAGCTGAGCAGAGCGACGTCATTATCACCATGTTGCCTAACTCACCACACGTCAAAGAAGTGCTGCTGGGCGAAGGTGGCGTCATTGAGGGCGCGAAACCCGGTACGATCGTTATTGATATGAGTTCCATCGCGCCGCTTGCCAGCCGCGAAATTCATGAACAACTGGCGAAGAAAAACATCGCTCTGCTGGATGCGCCCGTCAGCGGCGGCGAACCTAAAGCGGTAGACGGAACGCTGTCGGTAATGGTCGGCGGTGATAAAGAGCTGTTCGATAAATGCTACGACATTATGAAAGCGATGGCCGGTTCTGTTGTTCATACGGGAGATATTGGCGCGGGCAACGTTACCAAGCTGGCAAATCAGGTGATTGTGGCGCTGAATATTGCAGCCATGTCGGAAGCGCTGACGCTGGCGACTAAAGCGGGTGTAAATCCGGAACTGGTTTATCAGGCGATTCGTGGCGGACTGGCAGGCAGTACCGTATTAGATGCCAAAGCACCAATGGTCATGGATCGCAACTTCAAACCGGGCTTCCGTATCGATCTGCATATTAAAGACCTGGCGAATGCGCTGGATACCTCGCACGGCGTGGGTGCCCAGCTGCCGCTGACGGCGGCGGTGATGGAGATGATGCAGGCGCTGCGTGCCGATGGCCTTGGCACGGCCGATCACAGCGCCCTGGCTTGCTATTATGAGAAATTAGCGAAAGTAGAAATCAGTAAGTAAGCCAGGAATCCGGCTTAATTATTAAGCCGGAACCTGCATTTCTGGCGCAGGCCAGTCCAAACGCGCACGGATAACGTATGAAAATAGTCATTGCACCTGATTCATATAAAGAGAGCCTGACAGCCCAGCAGGTTGCCACGCAAATCGAACAGGGATTTAGTGAGATTTTTCCTGAAGCACAGTATGTCAAACTTCCGGTTGCCGATGGCGGAGAAGGCACGGTAGAAGCGATGGTCGCCGCGACCAAAGGTAAAATTATCCGGCTGAACGTCACCGGTCCGCTGGGTGAAGAGGTGGAAGCCTTTTACGGCCTCTCCGGTGACGACAGCTGCGCCTATATTGAAATGGCCGCGGCCAGCGGACTCGAACTGGTTCCCGCTTCACGCCGCGATCCGCTGATCACCACCTCACTGGGTACGGGGGAGTTAATCCGCAACGCGCTGGACCGAGGCGTTGAGCACTTCATTATCGGCATTGGCGGCAGCGCCACCAACGATGGTGGGGCCGGAATGGTTCAGGTGCTCGGCGCAAAGCTTCTCGACAAGCAGGGAAAGCAAATTGGTTTTGGCGGCGGCAGGCTGGCGGAGCTGGACAGCATCGATCTCAGCGAATTTGATTCGCGCATTAAAAATTGCCGTTTTGAAGTCGCCTGTGACGTGACAAACCCGTTACTGGGGGAAGAGGGGGCTTCCGCCGTATTTGGCCCGCAAAAAGGTGCCACGCCAGAACTGGTCAGACAGCTGGATAAGGCGCTTGAGCACTATGCACGGATCATTCAACGCGATCTGGATATCGATGTGCTTTCCATTCCGGGCGGTGGTGCGGCCGGTGGCATGGGCGCGGCGCTGCATGCATTTTGTCAGGCTGAACTGCGTCGGGGCATTGAAATTGTCACTGAGGCGCTGGGGCTGGATGAGCTGGTGAAGGACGCCACGCTGGTGATCACCGGCGAAGGACGCATCGACAGCCAGACGATTCACGGTAAAGTGCCGATTGGCGTAGCGAAAGTAGCCAAACGCTACAACAAACCGGTGATTGGCATTGCCGGAAGCCTGACTGCCGACGTTGCCGTGGTGCATCAGCACGGGCTGGATGCGGTTTTCAGCGTTATTTACAGCATTTGCACGCTGGAAGACGCGCTGGAAAACGCTGCGGAGAACGTTCGAATGACGGCAAGAAATATCGCCGCCTCGCTGGCAATTGGCCAAAAGATGTAGCGCTTTGGAATAAAACAGCCCCGGTTTAATGGGGCTTCCGCATATTGTCTGTTGCGTGCCGTCAGTGAGATCGGCTCAGCCTTTCTTTTGCCAGCTTCGCGACGTTTTCCATCTCATCAAGCAACTCAAACAACTCCGGTTCAATATCCGCAATAGGGTTATCGGCCCGCAGAGCTTGCTCCAGCTGCTGGCAAAGCGCCTTCATGCGGGGCACACCGCTGTAGCTGGCGCTGCCGTGAAGCTTGTGAATAATATCCCGCAATCCCTGCCTGTTTTCATCGGCCATATGATCTTCAACCTGCCTGCGAACTTCCGGCAGGAAATCCACCAGCATCTGGAGCAAATCGCGTGCTAAATCGGGCTTATTGGCGGCCTGGCGCAGCGCGAGATCCCAGTCAAGCGATGCCGAAACGCCGTTTGATACGGGCACAGCAGGTAAAAGATGAGGCGAATAACGCGCCAGCAGATGGCTAAGCTTAACTTCATCTATCGGCTTGGCGAGATAGTCGTTCATGCCCGCTTTGATCAAATGCTCTTTCTCGCCATCCAGGGCGTGAGCGGTGACGGCGACGATAGGCGTGTTGATATGATGAGGGATTTCCCGAATCAATTCGCTGGCGCGCAGGCCGTCAATTTCCGGCATCTGAATATCCATCAGGATAATATCCAGCTCCCGTTGTTCAGCCTGCTGAATGGCGGTGACGGCGCTGTCGCAGAGAATAATAGTCTCCGCCTGCTCTTCCAGCAGCGCGCCGATCAGTTTCAGGTTAGCCGGGTTATCATCTACGGCCATCACCGTAAGCGGAAGTTTAATTCTGTTCGTGCGGAAATCGGTCTCGCGTGCGTGATTGTCAAGCAACACGGGCAGCAGGCGGGAGAGCGAAACCGGTTTGATCAGGCAGGCACTGACCCCTTTTTCCTTCAGTTCTTCGGCATGAACCTGCATCTGGCAAGGCAACGCCATAATAACGTGATCGGCCCGTTTCAGCGCAGGAAGCAGCGCGTCCAGGCACAGTTCACGGTGCCGCTCTTTCGCTATCGGTAAGCCAACTAACAGCGCGTCGTAGCGCTCCTTCTGCAAGCCTTCCAGCGTGGTGCTGTAGCTGACGGTCATGTTCGTGGCCGCAAGCAGGTCTAACGTTGCCTGGGCAGCGGCCGGGTTGGCTTCAACATAGGCAAGGCTTTTGCCGTGCAGGCAGTCTACCGCATGCAGATCGCTGGCGGCATTGGGGTTAAGCGCCAGGTTAACGTGGAACCAGAACGTTGAGCCCTGATTCAGCCGGCTGTGGAAGGAGATTTCACCGCCCATCTCATTGACCAGCTTCTGAGTAATGACCAGCCCCAAACCGGTGCCGCCGTGGCGACGTGAAATGCTGGCGTCGGCCTGACGAAACGCCTGGAACAGCTGTGACTGCTGCTTTTCGGAAATGCCGATACCGGTATCGTGGATCTGAACTTCCAGATCGACCCGATTATTACTTTGCGAACGCTTTTCTACGCGAATATCAATGTGGCCGCTTTCGGTGAATTTGATCGCGTTGCCCAGCAGGTTTACGACGATTTGCTGCATGCGCAGCGGATCGCCGATGGCATTGTCCGGCACGTCATGCTGGATGCTTAGCGTCAGTTCCAGCCCTTTTTCATGAGCCGACTGCGCCAGCAGTACCACCACTTCATCCAGCGTGGCGCGCAGCGGGAAAGGAATGGTTTCCAGCACCAGCTTGCCCGCTTCCAGCTTGGAAAAGTCGAGCACGTCATTAATGATGCTTAACAAGTTATTCGCGGAGCGTTCGATGGTATGCAGATAATCGCGCTGGGTAATATTCAGCTGTGTTTTCAGCGTCTGACGGGTAAAACCAATCACGCCATTCAGCGGCGTACGCAGCTCGTGCGACATATTGGCAAGGAATTCTGACTTGATCCTGGCTGCTTCCTGAGCGCGTTTCTTCGCCAGATCCAGCTCAACGTTCTGGATCTCCATCTGCTCTAACGTCTCGCGCAGATCTGACGTCGCCTGGTCAATATTCTGCTGCATCTCTTCATGGTAGGCGGTCAGCGACATCGCCATTGAGTTGATGCCGTTTTTCAGCATATCCAGCTCGCCGAGCATATGCCCGGTGACGCGGCTGTCCAGCTGGCCGCGACGAATGCGGTCAACGGTATTCACCATATCGCGAATCGGCCCGGTCACGTCCCGCATCAGCCGGTAGGCGAACAGCATGGCAAGACAGAGGCAAAACAGCAGCAGCAGGGTTGAAACAAAAACTTCTTTATATTGCTGTAGCCTGACCGACTGTAAATCCAGTTCGATAGCGACATAGCCGAGCGGATTACCGTCAGGCTTGACGTTTTCTCCCGGCGACTCATCCGGGTAATAGCTTTCGGATAAAATAGGCGTTCGCAGAATTACCGAGTTGCCCTTACGTTCATAGCTGAAGGTCGCCGGCAGCGGGCTGCCTGCTGGCAGACGTAATTTGTCGGCGCTGAGATGATAGTTAGAGGTAACGAACAGCTGATTCTGCGCGTCAAAAACGGTAATCGCCCGAACGATATCCGAATGCCGACGGTGCAGCAGGCTGACCAGCTGGCGCACCGACTCCTTACTGCGGAAGGTCATGCCGTATTCACTGGAAACGGCCAGTGGCTCAATAATATTGGCACCGGCATCCACCAGCTGACGCTGAAGTTCATTGTAGCGATGCACAATAAAGAAGGTGCTTAACAGCAGCCCGATCATCAGCGTGGGCGCCAGAATCAATATCATCATGCGTGCCCGCAGGCTGTATTTGGTCATAATCATCCTGTAGCGCGATGATAATCGCCCGCTGTCACACCTCGAATTAATTCGACTGCTGGTGTAGGCTACGCGCGTTTACGCTAACTACTTTTCGAGATAAAACTGAATAATGGCGCAATTCTACTCTGCAAAACGGCGCGTGACGACCCGCCAGATCATGACAGTGACAGTTAATGACCTTGACGGTTCAGGGCAGGGCGTCAGTCGGCTTAATGGTAAAGCGTTGTTTATCAATGGCGCATTGCCAGGCGAGCAGGTTGAAGTAGAAATCGTCGAAGACAAACGTTCGTGGGCGCGGGCAAAGACAACGCTTATTCTGAGCACCAGCCCGGAACGGGTGAAACCTCAATGTCCGCACTATCACCAGTGCGGCGGTTGCCAACAGCAACACGTTTCTTCTGCGTTGCAGCAGCGCAGCAAAGCAAACGCCCTGTCTCATTTATTGCATCAGCAAACCGGGCAGCAAGTCACAGTCGATTCTATTCTGGCGGGCGAATCTTACGGCTATCGCCGCCGTGCCCGCCTCAGCCTGAATTATCATCAGCGTAGCCAGAAATTACAGATGGGTTTTCGTCAGGCAGGCTCCAGCGAGCTGGTGGCGATTACCCAGTGCCCCATTTTGAAGCCCGAACTTAATGCGTTAATTCAGCCGCTGCACCAGGCGCTGAGCAGTTTGCAGGCGGTCCGACGGCTTGGACACGTTGAGCTGGTGCTGGCTGACAACGGCCCGCTGCTGGTTTTACGCCATTTGGATCCGTTAAGTGCGGCCGACCGACGTAAACTGGAACAGTTTTCGCATGATCGGCAAGTTGCACTCTTTTTAGCCCCGGATAGCGAGACGCTTGAACAGGTTAAAGGCGAGAAGCCTTTTTACCGCCTTGATGGCCTGACGCTGACCTTCAGTCCGCGTGATTTTATTCAAATCAATGGCGAACTGAATCAGCAGATGGTGGCGCAGGCCATCGACTGGCTGGATCTCCAGCCGCAGGACCGGGTGCTGGACCTCTTTTGCGGTATGGGCAACTTCACGCTTCCGTTAGGAAAAAGGGTAGAAAATGTTACAGGAGTGGAGGGTGTTGCAGCATTAGCGCAAAAGGGTGCGTATAATGCCACGCAGAATAATCTGAATAATATCGCTTTCTTTCAGCACAATCTGGAAGAGGACGTGTCCGGGCAGCCCTGGGCAGCTGAAGGATTTAACAAAGTTTTACTGGATCCGGCCCGGGCTGGAGCCGCAGGTGTGATACCTCACATTATTAAACTTGCGCCCCAATGCGTGGTCTATGTTTCCTGTAATCCGACTACACTTGCTCGGGATAGTCAGATTCTTCTGGCGTCCGGCTACCAACTGGAAAGGGTTACCCTGCTTGATATGTTTCCGCATACCGGGCACGTGGAATCCATGGTGTTATTTAGCCGAAAATAGCTTCCCGGAAGGGAGCGTTAGTCTGGAGAGGATATGGTTGCGGTAAGAAGTGCACATCTGAATACGGCTGGCGAGTTTGCACTCGATCAATGGATCGCCCGTTTGGGGATCGCTAACCCGCAGTCATGTGAACGACTCGCCGATACCTGGAGCTATTGCGAAGAGGCGACCCGGGATCATCCCGACGCGGCTCTGCTGCTCTGGCGCGGCGTGGAGATGGTCGAAATCCTCTCAATGCTCAGCATGGATAACGAAAGCCTGCGTGCTGCACTGCTGTTTCCGCTGGCCGACGCTAACGTAGTTTCTGAAGCGGTACTGGAAGAGAAATTCGGCACGGCCATCGTCTCGCTGGTACATGGCGTAAGAGACATGGACGCCATCCGCCAGCTAAAAGCCACCCATAACGATTCAATGGCCTCCGAGCAGGTGGACAACGTTCGCCGTATGCTGCTGGCGATGGTGGAAGATTTCCGCTGCGTGGTCATCAAGCTGGCTGAGCGTATCGCCCATTTACGCGAGGTAAAAGACGCGCCGGAAGATGAGCGCGTACTTGCCGCGAAAGAGTGTACGAACATTTATGCGCCGCTGGCTAACCGACTCGGTATCGGCCAGCTGAAATGGGAGCTGGAGGATTTCTGTTTCCGCTACCTGCATCCCGACGAATACAAGCGCATTGCCAAACTGCTGCACGAGCGGCGTATCGATCGCGAAGGCTATATCGATACCTTCGTGCAGTCGCTGCGCACCGAAATCGTTAAAGAGGGCGTTAAGGCGGAAGTCTATGGCCGTCCCAAGCATATCTACAGCATCTGGCGCAAGATGCAGAAAAAATCACTGACGTTTGACGAGCTGTTCGACGTGCGTGCCGTACGTATCGTGGCCGAACGTTTACAGGATTGCTATGGCGCGTTGGGGATTGTGCACACGCTGTATCGCCATCTTCCCAGCGAGTTTGATGATTACGTGGCAAATCCGAAACCTAACGGCTACCAGTCAATTCATACCGTGGTGCTGGGGCCGAAAGGCAAAACCGTTGAAATTCAAATTCGTACCCGCCAGATGCATGAAGATGCAGAGCTGGGCGTTGCTGCGCACTGGAAGTATAAAGAGGGCGGTACAACGGGCAGCGCACGTGGCGCGTCAGGTCATGAAGAGCGTATCGCCTGGCTGCGTAAACTGATTGCCTGGCAGGAAGAGATGGCGGACTCCGGCGAAATGCTGGACGAAGTGCGCAGCCAGGTGTTCGACGATCGTGTTTATGTGTTTACCCCAAAAGGGGACGTGGTGGATCTGCCCGCTGGCTCAACGCCGCTGGACTTTGCTTATCATATCCACAGCGATATCGGGCACCGCTGCATCGGCGCAAAAATCGGCGGCCGTATTGTGCCCTTTACCTATCAGCTGCAAATGGGCGATCAGATCGATATCATCACCCAGAAGCAGCCGAATCCAAGCCGTGACTGGCTAAACCCGAATCTGGGCTACGTGACCACCAGCCGTGGACGGTCAAAAATTCACGCCTGGTTCCGTAAGCAGGATCGCGACAAAAATATCATTGCCGGAAAACAGATTCTGGATAACGAGCTGGATCATCTTGATATCAGTCTGAAAGAAGCTGAAAAGCTGCTGTTGCCGCGCTATAACGTCAACTCGCTGGATGAACTGCTGGCGGCGATTGGCGGCGGTGATATTCGTCTGAACCAGATGAGCAACTTCCTGCAATCGAAGCTCAACAAGCCAAGTGCGGAAGAAGAAGATCGCGAAGCGTTACGCCAGCTGACGCAGAAGTCCGCCGCGCCGCGCAGCAAGGAGAGTGGCCGGGTCGTGGTCGAAGGCGTCGGCAATTTGATGCATCACATTGCGCGCTGCTGCCAGCCGATCCCGGGTGACGATATTACCGGTTTTATTACGCAGGGCCGGGGTATTTCTATTCACCGCGCAGATTGCGATCAGCTGACCGAGCTGATGTCGCACGCGCCAGAGCGCATTGTTGATGCTGTCTGGGGCGAGAGCTATTCCAGCGGCTATTCGCTGGTGGTGCGTGTGACTGCTAACGATCGCAGTGGTTTACTGCGCGATATCACCACGATTCTCGCTAACGAGAAAGTTAACGTGCTTGGCGTCTCCAGCAGGAGCGATACTAAAAAGCAGCTGGCAACCATCGATATGGATATTGAAATCTACAACCATCAGGTGCTGGGACGCGTGTTGGCGAGGCTCAACCAGGTGCCTGATATCATCGACGCGAGAAGATTGCATTAATCTTTCAGGTGGCTACTTTGCTTGCCATTTTGCGGTCTGGCAGTGCTCACCCCTGGTCACATACTTGAGTATGCTCCCAGGGGATTGCGCGCTGGCAGAACGCAAACTGCCAGCGCCAGGAGCGCCACGACGTTGCCTGCATGCATTTTCCTTCATCATGCCGTAAAGTTATCCGACTGTTTTCATCACACTCAAATGGACTCCGCTATGACCTCACTCGATCGCCTGCTGGGCATCATGAAAACCCTGCGCGATCCGCAGAAGGGCTGCCCATGGGATCGCGAACAGACTTTTGCCTCTATCGCGCCCTACACCCTCGAAGAAACCTATGAAGTGCTGGATGCCATCAGCCGGGAAGACTTTGACGATCTCAAAGGCGAAGTGGGCGACCTGCTGTTTCAGGTTGTTTTTTATGCGCAAATGGCGGAAGAAGAAGGGCGTTTTGATTTTGATGCCATCTGCCAGACGATTAGCGACAAGCTGGAGCGGCGTCATCCGCATATTTTTGGTGACGTAAAAGTCAGCGACAGCAAGGAAGTGCTGGCCAACTGGGAACAGATCAAAATCAGCGAACGTGCCGGAAAAGAGCAGCATTCGGCGCTGGACGATATTCCTCGTGCGCTGCCCGCTCTGATGCGCGCACATAAGATCCAGAAGCGTTGCAGCAACGTCGGTTTTGACTGGCATACGCTTGGCCCGGTGCTGGACAAAGTGCATGAAGAGATCGACGAAGTGATGCATGAAGCGCAGCAGGCCGTGGTCGACCAGCAGAAGCTGGAAGAGGAAATCGGCGACCTGCTGTTTGCCACCGTGAATTTTTCCCGCCACCTTGGCAGCAAGGCCGAAACGGCCCTGCAAAAAGCCAACGACAAGTTTGAGCGGCGTTTTCGTCAGGTCGAACAGATTATCGCCGCACAGGGCTTAGCGATGCAGGAAGCGACGCTTGAACAGATGGAAGCCGCCTGGCAGCAGGTAAAAGCCGGGGAATAGCCGTAAACCCGTTTGTAAGGAGGCGACCCAGCCTCCTTACCCTTAGCCGGATTTCTTCTGACGAAACAACCATTCTCTGATCGGCTCGATACTATAAGCGATGCGCCATGTGTTTCTATGGCCGCTTGCGCCCGCAGCCGACTGGCCTGCGGGGATCACCGTGCCTTTACGAAAGGAGACGTAGTTGATCGGGCTATTTTCCGCATCAATTTGCTCAAAGGCAACCCGGAATGCCTTCTCGTCCCAGGTGCCATCCCATTCTGCCCGACTGATTTTTGCTCCCGCTTTTGCCAACGCCCCGGTGATGGCATTTTGGCCGGGCCAGGCTTTGTCATCATCCTGCGACACCAAAATCCACAGCTTCTGACGGGCGAGAGGCGCTACCAGCGTTGCATCCCATTGACCCGCAACCAGGAAGGACGCGGCAAAGAAATCCGGATATTTAATATCCATGGCAATCGATGTCATGCAGCCGCCGGACTGTCCGGTAGTGTACAGCCGGGAACGATCTATGGGGTATTGTTCCACTAGTGTGTTGATCAGGTTAATGGTGATATCCAACATATCGGAGGTATGGGAATCGTCATCGGCAATGATTTCGCCATACTGCGGTGCCAGCACAAAACAGGGGCGCTGCGCCTGATCCTGCGGACTGGCCCATGTCACTGCGCCCAGCCCCTGAAACAGCGTAGTTCGCGTCACATCACTGGTCGCGCCCGCATCGTGCATAAACAGTACCAGCGGCAGGCGATGTTCAAAAGTGGCCTTTTCAGGAATGAATAAATTGTATTTTAAGGACTTCCCGGTTACGGCATCGTGAAATTCAGACTGTTTAAAATCATCCACTACCAGATTCTTCACGGCTTCTGTAATCACAGGAACCTTGTCTGCCGAGATCCGCTCACCATTGGCTGCTTCCAGCGGAACTAACTGAGTCAGAGTGGCTTTGGCTGGTGGGTAAAGGGTGTCATAAAAAGGCACGTCGCCCGCCTTTCCGGGACCGCCTTTTGCCGGGGTTTTCTGAGCAGGTAGCGTTACCTTTTGCGCCAGCAAAGCATCCTTATCGGCGGGCGAGAGCGTGATAATCACATAGTTGCCCGTTGTGGCCCTGTCTGCTGGGTTGGCTGAGCGGCTGGCGAAAACCTCAATGACCGTTCTTCCCTGCACTGCAAAATCTGTTGATGCCAACCGGTTGGCGTCAATGCGGCTGTCGTATTCTATCGCGACGGCAATCAGACGGACGCCGTCACCGAATACCTGGGTGACGGCCGTTGCGTGCAGGATGCCTTTTCTTCCCTGAAGAGCGTATGCTGGCGCACTCAGTGCAATCATGGCGGCCAGCCCGGAACTCATCATCAGAAACTCTCTACGTGTTTGCATCACTCTTTCTCCATCCCTGCCGTTTTTTTGCCTTATGGGCCGTTACACCACACGGCTGCGATTGCCCGCAGGCAAACCGCAGCCGTTCTGCATTATCGAATTTTCAACGCCAGCTCGGTGCCGCGCTTAATGGGTAGCGTGACGGAAATAAAGCCGTTTTGCGGATCGCGAATATAATCAAGGAAATCCGGTTCGGCGTTATCGTTCAGCACGTAACCGCCAACGCGCAGCTGGGGCGCAAGCAGTTCAATCATCTGGCGGGCCAACGTTGGGCCTTCTGCCTGCGGCCAGCCGTCAATGAGCGCAAAATCGATCGGGCCGCCAACGTCACGCAGCGTTTCACGCGCGTCACCAACACGAATATCAGCAAATTCCGCCAACCCTGCCTCGGCCAGGTTTTTCCGCGCCACTGCCGCTTTTGAGGCAACCAGCTCTGCACCAATGACCTGGCCACCGCCGTTATCTCGCATTGCAGCAGCAAAATAAAGCGCTGACATACCGATGGAGGTGGCAAAGTCGACTACCCGAGTCGCTTTCATTCCCCGACACAGCAGATAGATGAGATCGCCCTGTTCAGGATGTATGGAAAAACCATAATCAGCAAAGCTTTCGGCATCAAATCGCGAGACGCCTTCCAGCGATTTACCTGACGGTCGGCTCCGGGCATTGTTCAGAACGGTAATAACAGCATTTACTCGAGGATCGCTAATGGGACTGCGCTGGATGTTTTTCACATTATGTTCAGACATAGACTTCCCCTGTAAACCGGATGAGTTCTGCCCGGCCTGCTCTACCATATTCTGATATACTGCCGGGCATGCAGGAATAATGGTACTAGTGAGTACCTATATTAGCAAATAGCGCTTTTTGTCATTTTGTTGCGGAGGCAGAAATGGACGACGCCGTTAATAAAGCTGTCACCAGGCGGGGGCGGCCCAAAGCATCGAACGAAACCGAACGTCGCCAGCGTATTCTTGCGGCGGCCATGCAAATTTTTATTGAAACGGGTTTTAAGGCAGCGACAACGGCTGGCATTGCCGCCAGGGCTAAAGTTTCTAAGCGGACGCTTTATGAAGCGTTTACGGATAAAAAGGCGTTGTTTGCGGCCGTAGTGCATCAACATCGCCATTTGATCCTCGATCTTCCGCGTCCTGGCGGGGAAGACCTTTCGGTGATGGCCACGCTGTATCATATTTTCAGGCTCGACAGCAATGAGGAGCTGTCCCGGTCGCGTGAGACTTTGCTCAACCTTATTGTCAGGGAATCCGTGCTAATGCCTGAGCTTGCTGATTATCTCTATGAGCATGAAATTGTTCGTTCACGTGAGAGGCTGATTGAGTGGCTGGAAAGCGAAAACCAGCGAGGAAGAATAGCCATTGAGGATCTGGCATTGTATGCAGGCATGCTGATGGACATCGTTTTTGGCGCGCTGTTGCCCCGCAGAAAACCCCAAAATGCCACGGAAAGATCGCTGGGTATTGAGCATATAAAACAACGGTTGCAGATTGTGATGCAGGGTGTTTTACGCAGCGTTAATGAGTGCCCGGCATCGACAGACTAAGTTGTTAATAAGTCTTGTTGATTGTGCAGAACCGATAAAATTATTCCCTCAAACCGAATAACCCGCTGACACGATTCAACAAAAGTGTGACCTGCGTCAATCTCAGCCGTCACAAAATCGGGTAGTGTTGGGGCGGTCAACACGATGGCTGGCAGATAACCAGAAACGATTAATTGTGGCATGAAGGGGATTCCCGTATACTGTTTTCCCGTCCTGGTTATTCCATCGTCTTTAAACCTACTTTCTCAGGTTCAGCATGACAACGAACTATATTTTTGTGACCGGCGGGGTCGTATCCTCTCTGGGTAAAGGCATTGCCGCAGCCTCCCTGGCCGCCATTCTTGAAGCACGTGGTCTGAATGTGACCATCATGAAGCTGGACCCGTACATCAACGTGGATCCGGGTACCATGAGTCCTACCCAACACGGCGAAGTGTTCGTCACCGATGACGGCGCGGAAACCGATCTGGATCTGGGCCACTACGAGCGCTTCATCCGTACCAAAATGAGCCGTCGTAATAACTTCACGACGGGTCGTATCTACTCGGAAGTGCTGCGCAAAGAGCGTCGTGGCGACTATCTGGGCGCGACTATTCAGGTAATCCCGCACATTACCAACGCCATCAAAGAGCGCATCATCGAAGGCGGTGAAGGCCATGATGTGGTGCTGGTTGAAATCGGCGGCACCGTCGGCGATATCGAATCTCTGCCGTTCCTTGAAGCCATTCGCCAGATGGCCGTCGATGTCGGTCGCGAGCACACCATGTATATGCACCTGACGCTGGTGCCGTATATGGCAGCGGCAGGTGAAGTCAAAACCAAACCCACTCAGCATTCCGTTAAAGAGCTGCTTTCTATCGGCATCCAGCCTGATGTGCTGATCTGCCGTTCGGATCGCGCGGTTCCGGCAAACGAACGTGCGAAGATCGCGCTGTTCTGTAACGTGCCGGAAAAAGCGGTTATCTCCCTGAAAGATGTTGATTCAATTTATAAAATCCCTGGCATGTTGAAATCACAAGGCCTGGATGATTATATTTGTAAGCGTTTCAACCTGAACGCGCCGGAAGCGAACCTGTCCGAATGGGAACAGGTCATTTATGAAGAAGCAAATCCGGGCGGCGAAGTGACTATCGGTATGGTCGGCAAATATGTCGAACTGCCGGACGCCTACAAATCAGTGATTGAAGCGTTGAAACACGGCGGCCTGAAAAACCGTGTCACCGTGAACATCAAGCTGATTGACTCGCAGGATGTCGAAAGCCGTGGCGTTGAGCTGCTGAAAGATCTGGATGCTATCCTTATTCCTGGCGGCTTCGGCTACCGTGGCGTTGAAGGGAAGTTGATGACCGCGCGTTATGCGCGCGAAAACAACATTCCTTACCTCGGCATTTGCCTGGGCATGCAGGTTGCGCTGATGGAGTTTGCTCGTAACGTCGCCGGTATGGCGGACGCGAACTCAACGGAATTTGTGCCGGACTGTAAATACCCGGTTGTGGCGCTGATTACCGAATGGCGTGATGAAGATGGCAACGTGGAAGTGCGTTCCGAGCAGAGCGATCTGGGCGGCACGATGCGTCTGGGTAGCCAGCAGTGTCAGCTGACGCCGGGCAGCCTGGTCGAGCAGCTGTACGGCTCCGATACCATCGTTGAACGTCATCGCCACCGTTACGAAGTTAACAACATGCTGTTGAAGCAGATTGAAGCGGCTGGATTGCGTGTAGCGGGCCGTTCAGGCGACGATCAGCTGGTAGAGATCATCGAGCTTCCTGAGCATCCGTGGTATGTCGCCTGTCAGTTCCATCCGGAATTTACATCTACACCACGTGACGGTCATCCTCTGTTTGCCGGCTTCGTTAAAGCCGCCAGCGAGCATCAAAAGCGTTTGGCAAAATAAGTGTTTTCATAACGACGCGCGAACTTTTCGCGCGTTGTTTGTCTGAGTTTTAAGTTAACTTGTACTGAGGAAAAACTAATGTCCAAAATCGTTAAAGTCATCGGTCGCGAAATCATCGACTCTCGTGGCAACCCGACCGTTGAAGCAGAAGTGCATCTGGAAGGCGGTTTTGTCGGTATGGCAGCGGCTCCATCAGGCGCTTCTACCGGTTCCCGTGAAGCGCTGGAACTGCGTGACGGTGACAAATCTCGTTTCCTGGGTAAAGGCGTGACGAAAGCCGTTGCTGCGGTAAACGGCCCAATCGCGGACGCGGTAACCGGTAAAGATGCAAAAGACCAGGCAAACATCGACAAGGTCATGATCGACCTCGACGGTACTGAGAACAAATCCAAGTTCGGCGCAAACGCCATCCTGGCCGTTTCTCTGGCAGCAGCGAAAGCAGCAGCCGCCGCAAAAGGCATGCCGCTGTACGAGCATATCGCTGAGCTGAACGGCACCCCAGGTAAATTCTCTATGCCACTGCCAATGATGAACATCATCAACGGTGGCGAGCATGCCGACAACAACGTCGACATCCAGGAATTCATGATCCAGCCAGTGGGCGCAAAAACCCTGAAAGAAGCCATCCGTATGGGTTCTGAAGTGTTCCACACCCTGGCAAAAGTGCTGAAGTCGAAAGGCATGGGCACGGCTGTAGGTGACGAAGGCGGCTACGCGCCAAACCTGGGCTCTAACGCCGAAGCGCTGGCCGTTATCGCTGAAGCGGTAAAAGCAGCAGGCTACGAGCTGGGCAAAGACATCACGCTGGCGATGGACTGCGCGGCTTCTGAATTCTACAAAGACGGCAAATACGTGCTGGCTGGCGAAGGCAACAAAGCCTTTACCTCTGAAGAGTTCACCCACTTCCTGGAAGACCTGACTAAACAGTACCCAATCGTTTCTATCGAAGACGGTCTGGACGAGTCTGACTGGAACGGCTTCGCTTACCAGACTAAAGTGCTGGGCGACAAAATTCAGCTGGTGGGCGACGACCTGTTCGTGACCAACACTAAAATCCTGAAAGAAGGTATCGATAAAGGTATCGCTAACTCCATTCTGATCAAATTCAACCAGATCGGTTCTCTGACCGAAACTCTGGCTGCGATCAAAATGGCGAAAGATGCTGGCTACACCGCCGTTATCTCTCACCGTTCAGGCGAAACTGAAGATGCAACTATCGCCGACCTGGCGGTAGGTACAGCCGCAGGCCAGATCAAAACCGGTTCTATGAGCCGTTCTGACCGTGTTGCTAAGTACAACCAGCTTATCCGTATTGAAGAAGCGCTGGGCAGCCGTGCGCCATTCAACGGCCTGAAAGAAGTTAAAGGCCAGTAAGCCTGCTAATCCCAGCCGATACAGGCTGCGGATTTTCTGAAAGCCTCGTCTTTGGACGGGGCTTTTTTTATGTCCCGTTGAGCCGCGGAAAACATTCTCTGTTTCTGGCACAATGTGGTTTGGTTAAAAAGGCGCTATCTGTCATAATCTGCGCCCTTATTTTCACAGCCAGTTGAGAGCGTAATGCAGTACCCGATTAATGAGATGTTCCAGACGTTGCAGGGCGAAGGGTTTTATACCGGTGTTCCTGCAATTTTTATCCGCCTGCAAGGATGCCCGGTGGGCTGCAGCTGGTGTGACACCAAACACACCTGGGATAAGCTGGCCGATCGGGAAACTTCGCTCGGCGATATCCTTATCAAGACAGTGGAAACCGATGCCTGGGGCGCGGCCGATGCACAGGCTTTGCTGGCGGTAATCAGCCAGTATGGCTGGACCGCAAAGCATGTGGTTATCACCGGTGGTGAGCCTTGTATCCACGATCTGACGCCGCTAACGCAGACGCTGGAGCAGCACGGTTTCAGCTGCCAGATCGAAACCAGCGGCACGCACACAGTGCTGTGCAGTGACGATACCTGGGTAACGGTTTCGCCAAAGGTAAATATGCGCGGTGGCTATGACGTGCTGAATCAGGCGCTGGTGCGTGCCGATGAGGTGAAGCATCCGGTTGCCCGTCAGCGCGATGTGGATGCGCTGGATGCGCTGCTGGTAACGCTTAACGATGACAAAAGCCGCATCGTGGCGCTACAGCCGATCAGCCAGAAAGACGAAGCGACAAAGCTGTGCATTGAAACCTGCATTGCGCGTAACTGGCGTCTTTCCATGCAGACGCACAAATATCTCAATATCGCCTGACGTTTGCTGAGTGAAAACTGAAATTACCGATCCGGTATTTCAGTTTTCACCTTTCCTCATTCTTCCTCATCGAATTCTGCTATCAACCTGCTTTTCTGAAGTGATGCCAGCCTCTTATTAATTGCCTTAATATCAGCCGTGGAAAGCGATCCTGTTGCATAAATATAGCGGTTGGTTTGCCATAGCGGCGAGGTATGGCAAAACAGCGTTAAAGGGATAAAATTCTGCGCTTTTAACATCCCGGGTAAAAGCGCATTGCCGCAGGAAAAGCTGAAATAACCAGCGTGCATCAATCCCCAACAGTCGATATCGCCACCCACTTTTCGCAGCCCGCTAACGGCAAGTTCATATCTATTCTGCCGGGTTTTTAACGTGGCGGATAAATATTTAAGCAGGTGGGGGGATTCCAAAAAACTGTTAACGAGGTGATACATCGCCACAGGAACCGGGCTGGTGAACAGGGGATGAAGCTGTTTAAACGCGGTAACCAGAGAAAGCGGCAGCGATAACAGGCTAAGGTTAATACTGTTACCAATAAATTCATTCAGGCTATAGAGATAAATAATATTAGCTGCCGGATAAAATTCACAAAGCGGTGGAATGATATTCTCGCCAAATCCCAACATAAAGCAGGCGTCATCTTCTATCACCAGCACGTTGTTACGCAGGCTCCATTGCAGGAGCCGCTTACGATGAGCGACGCTCATTTTTGCGCCCGTCGGAAACTGATTTGCTGGGGAAGTATAAATAAAATCTACGTGACGTTCAGGTAACGATGCGGTATCCATTCCCTCCTTACCAACGCTGACCCTGATAATTTCATAACCCAAGCCGGAAAAGAGCTGGAACACAGCGGGAGAGACGGGGTCTTCCAAAACAATACTCGGTCGCGCAGCCTGTTGTTTTCCATAATGAGCAATCAGCATTAATGCTTGCTGCTGACTTTGCATCACCAGGGCGTTTTCAGTATCAATGAGACAGCCTCGGGTTATCTTCACATAGCGGGTCAGATTATGATTAAGCCGCTGGTTGTTATCTGGCCGCTTCCCGCCAGGCTCCATGGCGATGTCATTAAAATATTTACGCATAAAATGCAGTGGCAGGCTGGCGTTATTGTTAAAAGTAATACGATTGGCTAACGCCATAAGATCAGGGCCGGGTAAAGATGCAGAATTTTTTATTTTCTCACTTCCACTGGCCGGACGGCCTGAAAGGTTTTCAGGTTGCATTTGTCGCTTGCTGACCACGCGATAACAGCGCCTTTCACGGCCTTCAATAAATCCCAAACTCTCCAGTTCTTTATAAGCAGAAACAACGCTATTGCGAGAAATATGGTAGCGCTCGCTCATATTTCGAATGGACGGCAGATAATCGCCATCATTGATCATGCCGCGAAATATCATGCTAATAACGTTTTCCACTAATGTTCTTCTGATATGAACGTCCTTGATTTTTTCCACTACAATCATAAAAGCTCCCTGTTAGTGATTAGCGTATTACGGTATAAGATATTGGCCACAGATGAATGCCGCGCAGCCCTGCTACGGCTGATAAATGAGTCAGCAAGCGTCTTACCCGCGGGTAAATAAATACTATAGGCATTTTCTTTTCAGATATCTATCGGTGCCAGAGCAGAAAGAACATTCTCGCCGTGCAGGCAACGCTGTCTGTAATTTACTTTATTCTGTCAGAAAAATAGTTAGTGACTGTCACTTACATTTTTGGCCGGGTTGGTTCATATTGCTGCATGTTTCAAAGAAGCAGTATGAGCATTGTCGGTGGCGTGCAGTTTAATCGACGCTATTGGTTTCGGGTCAGGTCACTAAGGAGCAGTAAAATGAACGGTATCGTACTGAGCAGTTCGGTAATGATTTACAACGGATTGCAGACTATAGGTAATAAACTGCACGATTTCATACGCAAACAGGATGGCGTTACCGCCATTGAATATGCCGTTATAGCTGTCGCTATCAGCGGATTATTGATGGCGATTTTTAAGGATGATAACAGTTCTTTTATCGGCGTGCTTAAAGCAAAATTCAACCTTATTAGTGATAACGTTAAAGGCACGGTTAACTAACAGTAAATACTTAGTAATTTTCTAACGTGGCGTGGTGGAACAGCAATGATGTGCGGCCTTTATTTACTCCTTTTAATTCTGTTTTTCCATGTTTGCTACAGTGATATCCGCTATCGGAAGATAAGAAATACCACCACGCTACTTATCAGTTGTTTATCGCTGGCGATTGGCTGCCTTACGCCAGGCGGGATTTTTATTATTCCTGCGCTACTGGTTTTTACGGCGGGTTTCTTATTAAGCGTTATCGGCGTACTCGGTGCCGGAGACGTAAAACTCCTGGCCGGCCTGTCCCTTTCACTGGGGAGTGATGATGTCATATTGCTGCTGTTATTAACGGCGCTGGCAGGTTTACCCGTTGCGCTCGCCACGGTGATCGGTCGCTATGTTAAATCATCTGGTCAACGTGGCGTCCCATACGGCGTGGCCATTGTTAGCGGCTATACGGCAACGGTTGTCTTGACGAGGTCAGCATTATGAATCAGCGGCTGTTGGTGATTTTGGCGCTGCTGCTGCTGGTTGTCGGTATTGTGGGCCTAAAATTTTCCGGTGAAGAGCGGGTTGAGGCGATGACGGATGTCACGACCTTCACCGCCACTAAGGCGTTAATAAAAGGCGAGCCACTGACGAAGGAAAGCTACAGCAAACAGGTGGTTCGATTGCCGGTAAAAGAGGCTCCCACGGAGCCAGGGCTACCGGAAAGCCTTGAAGGCTATCAGGTCGTTAATAACATCGCGGCTGGCGAGGCGCTGACGCGAAAAGATATTGAATATGTTCCCAGAGAAACGGTGTCGCTGAAAAGCGATCACTACATTTATCCTGTGCCCGTGCGTAATGCCGATCTTTTTTTGCTGACGCGATTAAAAAAAGGCGATGAGGTAAACGTCTACCTGCGCTATTTCATTCGCCAGCAAGAAGATGAAACGAAGCGTGTTGAGTTTATTGATGGTAAGGGAAAAAGCATCATAAATAAAACCAGCAAGATGGTTTGGTTGTTAGGCCCGAAGCGATTTTTCTCGGCAGAAAAAATGGCCGGCAATGAAGGCGAAGCCGCAAAAACCGGCAGCAGCACTGTGGTCTATGTTGAGCTTAGTAGCGACGACCTGACGCGAATTTACGCGGTCAGGCATCTGGGCGATACCGTTTTATTTCCCGCCAGCGCCTCACCAGGGAATAAACAGGGCGCAATCCCCGAGCTGGTTACTCAACTACGAGGCAGGCAGAGGTAATGGAAAAACCTAAATTAACGTCTGGCATGGGGCTGTTTATTCTGCTGCTGCTATTCGTATTGTATGACGGTAAAGCCCATGCAGAAACGATTTATCTGCAAAAGGGGGCGGCGAGAACCCTCAAGCTGAACGACGTCGTTGATACGGTTTTCACCTCAAGTCCTGAGGTCGTGGATTATCAGGTAATCAGCGATCGCGAAGTGGTGGTATACGCTTTGGGCAACGGGCGCGGCGAGATTTTGCTGGTACAGGGCGGGCATACCCGCAGCATCAGCGTGATGGTCGATCCGCTCATTGGTCAGCTAAATCAGACGGTACGGGAGCATTTTCCCGGCAGCAACATTGAGCTACGAAAAGTGGGCGATGGCTATATTCTTTCCGGCACCGTGACGGACGAAGAAAGTCGGGATGCAATCCATCAGCTGGTCGGGGAATCGCTCGGGCTGGAGCGAGAAGTGACCAAAACCCAGCTGGAGATCAACGATAAAACGGTCGCCGATTTAAAGCACATGGATTATGTCAGCTTCAGAAAATTACAAAACCATCTTACGCTGCCGCTGGCGAACCAGGTCAATGTAAAAATCACCCTGGTGGAGATCAATAAAACCTATTCCGACAGTCTGGGTATTGACTGGAGCGCTGCCACGCAAATTGGCGATTTCGTGCTGAACCAGTTTAAGTTTGATGCCAGTAGCCTGGTAACGGCCATCCATGCGGTGGGAAATGAAGCCCTGGCGCGGGTACTTGCCGAGCCGAATCTTTCGGTGCTGTCTGGCGAGACGGCGGATTTTTTGGTTGGCGGGGAAGTACCTGTTATTACCCGTTCTCAAAACGGTACCGAAGTCACCTATAAAGAGTTCGGCATTAAAATGTTTGTTGCTGCAAAGGTTGAAAGCAGCCAGAAGGTCAGGTTAACGCTGGGACAAGAGGTGAGCCTGGTTAATGGTGAGATTCTTTCAATCCCCATACTGAAATCGCGAAAAGCCAGAACGACCATTGAACTTGCCGATGGTGAAAGTTTCGTGTTGGGCGGTTTATTGAGTGAAACAGAAAGAGAATCGTTATCAAAAGTGCCGTTTATTGGTGATGTCCCCATTCTTGGAGCACTGTTTCGCAATACCTCGTCAACGAAGGAACGGACAGAATTAATTATGGTGGCCACCGTGAATCTGGTCAGGCCAATATCTCCCCGCAACGTGCTCTATCCGTCGGTAAATCGCAGCAGCCTGCTGGAGCGTTTTTTTAACGTGAATGTATTACAAAAGGAAAGATCGCGACGCGAAGTTCGAATGTTTATGGAACAAAGCGGTTTTATTCAATAGAAAGGATTATCTATGTTGAGGATAGCACTCTTTTTCGTCGCGGCTCTTTTTTCATTACCTACTGCTGCCAGTGAGTATTATCAGTTTAAGCTTAATAGCCGCAATCCGATCGATCGGGAAATAGTAGTCGCGCAAATACTGGAGAGTTATCAATACATCAGCGGCCAGATCCTGATTAGCTGGCAGCGTAATGATATGGACGACCTGGCAAAAGCGTTAAAAGAGAATCTGGTCCGCGCCGGCGTAGTGCCTGGCGACGTTCGCCTGCAAAAAGAGAGTAAATACAGCGACAAATCTTCAGCAACATTAATCGGCGTGAATATTGTTTTCGCCCGACAGCCCTACAGCTGTGATTATCAATATCAGTTTTACAGTTACCGAGACACGGATAAGTTCGGCTGTGCTTTAGAAAATAATTTGCACGCTTCCTTAATTGATAACAACAAAGTGGTTTTTTAATCCATAAAAAGGCAGGTGGCTATGTTGCTCTTTCCGGGTACCAGGGAAAAAAAACGGGATCTGTTCTCGCTGGTCGTGGTGATTTCTCCCCGACAGGAAGTCATCAGCAGCGTCTGCGACCAGCTGAACGTGCGTAATCTGGGGGAGCTTAGCGTCCATCAGGTTACCCTGGAGCAGTTTGACCCGCAAAATTTAGCCGGAAGCATCAGCCATTTTATCTTTGATATCGGTTCTTCCGATCAAGGCGACAGCTTCGTTGAAAAAATCAGCCTGTTCCTTTCTAAAGAGACGCTCTGCATTGCCATCGGCAACAGCGATTCATTGTTGCTGGCCGGAAAATATCAGTCACAGGGGATTCATTATATTTATTTCCATCCTGACGAAATAAAGTCGTTGGGTAAGATCCTGGATAACCCCGGCGAGCAGGTGAGCAGGAGCAAATCGTCATTAAAAATCGCCTTGCTCAGCTGTAAAGGCGGTGTAGGAAACACGTCGTTGAGTTTCCAGCTTGCACAAAATCTGGTTCAACAGCGTAACGTCTCTTTGCTTTTAGTTCAGGGACAGGGCGGCACCCGAAATCTGGATCTGATCGCCAGGAAAGAGATCGCCAGCGACGTCATTAAAATTCAGGAAAATCTTTTTGCCCTGGCGGAGCAAAGCGAACATGCCTGGAATTTTAATCAGCCTTTATACGACGCTTACGATTTCGTGGTGTTCGATCATACGATTTATAACGCAGACAACAGTGAAATTGAACGCGCCTTGCACAACTGCCACAGCATTATACTGGTTTTTCATTTTGATCTGGCATCGATACGCACTGCCAAAAAAGTGATCGAATATAACCAACACCTGAAAAAAAGCGGCAATCGCACGAAAAGAATTATCCTCTGTTTTAATCAGAGCCAGCCCACACAAAACGGCATGATTAATCCGCCGGAGGCGGGAAATCTTATTGGTCAGTCAGTGGATGTGGCAATCCCGTTTATTAAAAACGCGGGCGATCCCGCTATGGCGCTCAGTTTCAACGGTAAACATAAAAAACTGCTGCAACGGCTAACCAATTTGACGCTGGGCAGCACGGAAAAGCTACCGCCCAGTTCGGCGCTAAAGCAGCTTCTCAAGCTCGCCGGCAAAAGGAGTTAAGGAATGAATACGCAGTATGATGAATTAGTGCGGACAATGCGTACGACCGTATTGCCGCTTCTCGACCTGGACACTGTCGAGCGGCTGATGGACGACCGGCCGGCGCTGGTAAATGAAATTGCACAGATGATCCAGCAGGTGAGTATTGAAACCAACCGCTATCTGCCTTCTGAAGTGATGCAGACGCTGGCGGGCGCCATGGCAGATGAAATCACCGGGGTTGGGCCGCTGCGTGAGCTGATGGAGGACAACAGCATCAGCGATATCCTGGTTAACGGGCCGGACAATATTTTTATCGAAACGGGCGGCAAGCTGGTTAAAACCACCAGGCGCTTTATCGATAACGCGCAGCTTACCGAAATCGCCAAAAGACTGGTTAGCCGGGTAGGGCGTCGCATTGATGATTCGCAGCCGCTGGTTGATGCCCGCATGAGCGACGGCAGTCGACTTAATGTGGTGATCAATCCTGTGGCGCTGGATGGTACCGCAATTTCCATTCGTAAATTTAGCAAGGTGTCGCGTACCTTTGCCGATTTGGTCGCCTGGGGTGCCATGGACGAGCGCATGGCTAACTTTCTCTCCATTGCCGCTAAATGTCAGGTCAATATCGTGATCTCTGGCGGGACCGGCTCCGGTAAAACCACGCTGCTGAACGCGCTTTCCCTCTACATCAATGAGGATGAACGTGTCATCACGCTGGAAGATGCGGCAGAGCTTAAATTGCAGCAGCCCCATGTGGTTCGCCTGGAAACGCGGATGGCCGGCGTGGAAAACAGCGGCCAGGTCACCATGCGGGATCTGATGATCAACACGCTGCGTATGCGTCCCGACCGCATTATCGTTGGCGAGTGTCGCGGCGGCGAAACCTTTGAGATGCTGCAGGCGATGAACACCGGGCACGACGGCTCAATGACCACGCTGCACGCTAACTCCCCGCGAGACGCGCTGGCACGTATGGAAAATATGGTCATGATGGCTAACCTCAGCCTGCCCATTGAATCGATCCGCCGCAATATCTGTTCGGCGGTGAATCTGATTGTTCAGGTCTCTCGCCTGTATGACGGTTCGCGAAAAATCACGCATATCAGCGAGATTATGGGCATGGAGGGCGAAACGATCGTTTTGCAGGATATTTTTACCTGTGAAGTCGAACCGGCGGCAGAAGGAGCACGGGTGAAAGGCACATTTGTTAGCGCGGGATTATCAACGCGCTCGGTGGTTTATCGTAAAGCCCGGGAGCACGCGTGCGAAGGCTATCTCAACACCATTTTTAGCTGAAACGATGCGTACTCTGTTTATCGTCGTCATCGTCTTTGGTCTGCTATGCCTGCTGCTGTTGGTTCAGCGCAGAAAGCTTACCCGCCATGCCATGCTGTTTCGTGGACGACGAAAGCGCTCACTACAGCTGTTGCTGGGCCAGTCATCCCCCCAGCGTCGTGACGCATTTTGGCGGCAGGCAGGCCGGCTGATAACGCAAAAAGTCGCCCGCTATTGCAGCGTACTGGAACCGCATAATAAACCGGCCTTTCTGCGCAACGTGTTAATACCGACGATGATCTGCCTGGCCACAGGCCTGGTGAATATGCTCTACATTAATCTGCCTGCGTCATGGTTGCTGACGCCGACAATTCCGATCGTTTTTACCGTCTGGCACGCGATGCTGGCAAAAAAGAAACAAAAGCAGTTTAACGAGAATTTTATGGAGGCTTTAACCTCTATTGGCGGCGCTGTTTCAGCGGGACGAACCTTTGCGCAGGCCATGCAGGACTACTCCTTTACCAGCAGCACACCGCTGGGCGCAGAATTTGGTAGGGTTAGCCGGCGTCTTAATTTAGGTGAAAGTCCCGAGCAGGTGTTTAACGACTCCTGGAAACGCTATCCCTATCGACAATATTATTTTTTTATTGTGGCTGTGTTACTCAATATCAGCAGCGGCGGCCGTCTGAAAGAGGTGCTGGCCAAACTGCAACGGGCGATTGCTTCCAGCGTGGCGACGGAAAAAAAGATGCTGACGATGACCTCTGAAATGCGCATGTCGGCCAAAATCACCGGGGCGATCCCTTTTGTCTTTCTTATTCTGCTTAAGTTTATCAGCCCGGAAAATTTTGACTTTGTGCTGTACGACCAGAAGGGGAATTATATTCTCTATTATCTGCTGGGCAGCGAGATTCTGGGTATCGCCGTTATCCGTTTTTTAATGCGTGGAGTATAAAATGCAAATCATGATGGGCGTATTGATTGTGTTGTCGCTGGCGATACTGGTTCACTTTATTTTACGCCAGCGAAGGATGAAGCGGTTAACCCTGATGATGGAAATTATGAGCAAAGCGTCGGCCGTTAAAAATGTTCAACAGCTTAAAATGCATCATGAAGCAGAAATGGTGCTGGAAAAGCAAAACAGGACGCTGAGCTATTTCCGCATTCTTGACGGTAATATTATTTATAAGCTGGGCTTGTTGCTGGTGCTGTTAACGCTATTTTTTATTATTAACGCGATTTTTAATATAGAAATAGGGCGAACGGGCCTGATTGCCACCCTGATGGTCATGCTGATTATCGCGATTATTCTTCCCGGCAGGTTGCGCAGCCTGATGGTTAATCAACGCGTTAAGAAGCTCAGCGGCGAGATCCCGTGGATGGTTGATTTGCTGGCCGTGTGCGTTCAGTGTGGGATGAGCCTTGAAGTAGCTTTTACCTTTCTCAGTCAAAAAATGGCCGGGATCAATCCTGACTTTACGCCGTTTCTGGCCCGGCTGGTAAAACGTACCGAGGTCAGCGGCCTGAGCGATGCCCTGCGTCAGTTCTATATCGAAATTCCGTCGCCGGAGAACCGCATGCTCTGTGCGATGCTGATGCAAAGCTTGCAGTATGGCGCCTCGCTCTACGAACAACTGATTATTCTTTCAAGGGAAATTCGTGAAATCCAGCTCCTCACGCTGGAAGAAAAAATCGGCAAGCTGGGCGCAAAAATGAGCGTGCCGCTGATCCTGTTTTTTATGTTTCCGGTGATTGTGGTGGTTGGCGCACCGGGCGTAATGAGGATGATGGCCAATGTGTAAACAACGAAAGGCGCAGGCATGTTACCTGATGCTGCTGATTTGTTTGTCAGGCTGCACGTCAGGAGATTACCGCCATGACGGGCAAAGCAGCGTCGACAACCGTCAGCTTGCCGATAAAGAACGCATTCTGCTTAAAACCAAAAACTACCAAAGCCTGATCGATCTGAATCGCCGGTCGCTGCAGAAAAAGGAAAATCCGGAGGTACGGCTCAGGCTTGCGGAGTACGCTTATCTGGCAGGGAATTACGACGCTTCGCTGCATTACCTGGTGGTCTCGCTGAAAAATAATCCGTCGGCACGGGTCTATCTGCTGCAAAGCAAAAACCTGGTGGCTCAGCAGAAATATGATAATGCGCTGAATTTCGTCAATCTGCTGTTGCAGAAAGAACCTGCCAACGGCGAAGGACTGAATTTGCGCGGTATTATTCAGGCTCAGCGCGGCGAGCTGCCGGGTGCCCTACATGCTTTCGAACAGGCCCGCAACGCGTTCTATTCTGAAGAGAAAGTGGTGAATAATATTGCGCTGATTCATATTGCCGACAGGCGTTACTCGCAGGCAATAGAACTGCTGCTGCCGGTTTATTTACGTGGCTATCGGGATAATCACTTAACTCACAATCTGGTCTTTGCGCTGGTGAAAGCGGGCGATCTTCGCTATGCAAGAGAAATCATTAAGCGTGAGAATTTATCCAAATATCCGGATACGCTGGTTTCTTCATTATTTGAAATTGAAAGTAACCTTTCGACTTTATAACGCAGCAGAGGCTATTTAAAGAGCACAGGGATTGTTATGAACAACAGAAAATATACGCGCTTGCCGCTGGTTAACATACTGGAGGAAGAAAAAGGTATCGTCGCTGTGGAATTCTCCTTCGTGATTGTTATTTTCCTGTTTATGGTTTTTTTTATTTTTGAGATAAGCCGCTATATGTTTATCTCTTCCGCGATCGATTTTATGCTTTCATCGGCGTCACGCACCAGCGCTTCCCGGTCGGCAAGCCAGACGGATTACAACGCGCTGTTCAGAAAAACGATCACTACCGACAACGGCTTTTGGGCCGGATTTATCGACCCGTCATTGCTGACTACTGGCGTCACTTTTTGTGACACGGTGGCGCAGGCCGCCGCGAATAAATGCAGCGCGTCCGATTCTGATCTAAAAAAGCTGGCCGTCTATCAGGTGAGCTACAGCTACCAACCGCTGATCCTTTCCGGCATCCCAGGTGCAGGTACGCTTGTCGCAGCCCTGAAAAACTCGCTGTCGCGCCAGATTATCTCTGTACAGGAATATGAAACCAGTGCCCATTTCAAAGATATGTAGCCTGAGCAAAGGCCTGTTTGCCCGCGCAGGTGACGCTTCCGCCGTGGTTGCCGTAGAGGCTGCCTTTATTTTTTCTCTGCTCGTCATCTTAGTGATTGCCGTCACGGATTACGGTTTCTACCTGACATTGCGCAGCCGCGCCGAAGCCGTAAACTATTCATTAACCTCGGTTTTGCGAGAAAGAACCTGGCTTTATGATGCCGATGAAGCGGTGACACAGGTACAGCTTGACGAGCTGGCCAAACTGGCGGGCGTTATGTTTGGCAAAACGGGAGCGCAGCAGCTGTGCCTGACCGTGGAACAAATCGTCTTTAAAGACGAGAAGATAAAAAGCGTGGCGGCAAGCACGATATTTTTTAGCGGAGCGGCCAACTGTCGGACTCAACCCATCACCCGGCTGGAAGCCCTGACCGAACTTTCACCCTGGAGCAGTGCCAGCCGCTGGATGCCGCTTTACCAGGTAACGCTGAGCGTGCCGACGCCGGAAAACAGCCTGCATAAACTGCTCCAGGGCGTCGGCGCGTTACCGGAGCGTATTATTATTTCTAACGTGGCGCTGCCGCGATAGGACGACGCCATGTTCAGCGCTATCTGCAAAATTCTGCCGCTGCTTTTACTGGCGTCGCATCAGACGGCGGCAGGAAAAAAGCAGCCGGAGAGGCAACCTACTGAAGCGATCGTTTTTATCAATTCGGCTTTTCTCACGCAAACAACCTTAGTACAGGATATTAATCGTCAGCTGGCTTACAGCCAGCAAATCCGCAGCCGGCTTACCGTCACCATCGTCGATATTTATCCCCGAGGCAATTACGTTCTGGGGCCCGCTAACTATATCAAGGCGGGAAGCGGGGCCTGGGTAGGGAAATATCGGCCAGGGGAAATCCCCGCCTTGATTTGCCTGAAAGGAGGAAAGATGCGAGCTGAAAAATTCACTGCGGCACAGGAGATACGGACATGCCTGTAATTTCTCTGTTTAAAAAATGGATGACCCGCCAGAAAGGCGCTTTAACCCCTGCCTTCGCCATTATTCTGCCTGCATTAGTCGCTATGATGGCCTTTGGCCTGGATGGCGCTCAGGCACTTTCGCAAAAAGCGCGGCTGGCAAGGGCGGTGGGGGAAGCCTCGCTGGCCGTGGCGGCAGGAGGCAAATATGAGATGAGCCCGGAGGAGATAACCACCGCGAAGCAGATAATTACTCACTATATTGATTATTACTTCCCTGAAAAGCTGGCGATTAGCCATATTGATATTGCCAGCGCCTTTCATGAGGTTGACCAGGACAGCGTTAGCTATACCGGTTACGATATTAGCGCTGTAATAAAAGTGCCCATTCTTTTCACTGCAAAAATGGTGAGCGGGCTCGAGCGCAATCTGGCGATTGGATCCGGCAATGTGAGGATTAAAAAATACAGTTCCGTTCCGGCTGATTATGTGCTTGTGGTTGATTTCACGAATTCAGCGTCACGACAGTCATTCACCAGCCTCAAAAGCGTGGTAAACGAAGTGAGTGAATATGCCTTAAAAAATAACCCGGAAAATAAAATAGCGCTGGTGCCTTACACGATCGGCGTGCCGGTAAAACTTCCCGGTAAAAACCAGCGTGGAGGCCAGCGGGTCGGCTGTTCGCTGCTATTTGTTCCCAATGAAGGTTACGATATTGATTATACCTTTTGGGGTGATAAAAGTATTAATAATCAGAGCACTGCTACATTTAATCAGTTTATGTACACTATGGACAGAGGACGCTTTGATTTTTATCGTTACTACGTAGGGGGACTCTACTTTAACCCTCCCACGGATGATGTGCTTGTGCTTGCTCGCTGGTGTGCAAAGAATAAAAAATATGGTTCTAAAGAGGGCAGGGGGGAGTACTCCTGTCACGACGGAAACTATCCCGATGATGATATTTTCTCCGAGCGTTCGCAGCGTATTATTGCCAGTGAAAGAGCAAAGGCCAGACACGTAGTTTTAATGCAGTATAAGTGGAATTCGTTATTTAATGATAATGCCATTGATTATCAGGCCACGCTTAACAATATGTTTTCGAATAACGCTGTTATTACCTATCCGCTGCTGTGGTCGCGCAGCACTCTATCTACCTTTCGTCCTTTTCAAATGATGTGTGAAAATGCCGGCGGTTATAATCCTGCTTTACCTGATAACGATTTAAGCCAGGCAGCCCCCTTTTCGTGGCTGATTGAGTTAACCAACGATAAAAGCGAGCTGGCTCAGGTTGAAAACATGTCTCAGGCCGGATCCTGGACGCAAATTTCTTCCGGGCTGGTTCGTTCCGTACCGGTGATGATGAAAGGACGCAATAAGCGTAAGGTTTTTATTATCATTTCACGCCGGGTCGATTATCTCCAGCCTAATGCTGACGTCACGGAGAAGTGGCTAAAGCAATATCAGCTGTGCGAAAAAATCAAAGCGGGGATCAAAGAACGCGGCGAAACCAATACCAGCAGAGTAGAAATGTATTTTATTACCTATTCGGAAGGGGTCTATGCCATACCAATAAAACAAGCTAAACAATGGCATACGATATGGGCAGAGCATTGCGTGGGCACAAACAATGCCGCCACGGCTGATGATAAAGATGAGCTGCTTAAAACCATTAAAGGTTTTATGAACGACGAAACCGGGCACTTTGCCAGCTGAAAAGAAACAAGGAACGGGATCGGCCGCGGCCGATCCCGACAGGTTAACCTTTATACACGCAGCCTGCGGTACAGGTTTCTTTAATCATCACGGCGCTCAACAGCGGCAGCTGCGGCTTCATCTGGTCCCAAATCCATTTAGCCAGCACTTCACTGGTGGGATTCTCAAGGCCCGGGATCTCGTTCAGATAGTAGTGATCCAGGCGGTCATAAATCGGTTTAAACGCCGCTTTCAACTCGGCAAAATCGATAATCCAACCGGTATGCGCATCCACTTCGCCGGTAATTTCGAGCCGCACCAAAAAAGAGTGCCCATGCAGGCGCCCACATTTGTGCCCGGCAGGCACGTTAGGCAGATGGTGAGCAGCCTCAAATACGAAATCTTTAAACAGCGTGGTAGCCATAAACACAGTCTCATTCTGGGAAAACGGGCGAAGTCTACCCGAAAAAGCCTTTTTTCGCACCCGTTTCCCCATGGATTCCGTGCCGGCGCGGCGTAACAGAAAGGTGCCGATCCTAACTAACTGATATATTGCAAATTAATTAACCTGTTTATCTACTATGTCTTACTTGTAAAACCGTTTAGTCATTTTGGTTATTTAATATTACCAACCCTTATTTAAGGGTTATTATGTCAGTCGTTACCCTAACCCCATCTTGCTGGCTTAACGGCCCGGACTATCCCTACTGGAACATTTAACGCAATGACGACTCAGGCACCTCCAGGTTCTCTGCTTCCGCTTCAGCCGGAACAACTCGCCCGCTTGCAGGCGGCGACCGGTGATTTTTCCACAACGCAACTGGCATGGCTTTCCGGCTATTTCTGGGGCATGGTCAACCAGGCACCGGGCACCGCTGCCGTTAGCGCGCCTGCACCGGTCGACACGCCAACCATTACTTTGCTGTCTGCTTCCCAGACCGGTAACGCCCGTCGCGTAGCCGAACAGCTGCGTGATGACCTGCTGGCTGCCAAACTGAACGTCAACCTGGTCAATGCCGGCGATTATAAATTTAAGCAGATTGCGCAGGAAAAATTGCTGGTCGTCATTACCTCCACGCAGGGTGAAGGCGAGCCGCCGGAAGAAGCCGTGGCGCTACACAAATACCTGATGTCGAAGAAAGCGCCGAAGCTGGACAATACCGCCTTCGCGGTCTTTGGTCTGGGCGACACCTCTTATGAATTCTTCAGCCAGGCCGGTAAAGACTTCGACAGCAAGCTGGCGGAAATGGGCGGCGAACGCCTGCTGGATCGCGTCGATGCCGACGTTGAATTCGCCGCAGACGCTGAAAAATGGCGCAAGCAAATCGTTGACGTGCTGAAAGCACGCGTGCCGAGCGAATCGCCAGCCGTTGCCGCTGTTACCGCGGCGGGCACGGTAAACGAAGTTTTCAGCAGCCCGTATACTAAAGAAGAGCCGCTGACCGCCAGCTTTGCGGTGAACCAAAAAATTACCGGTCGTAACTCAGATAAAGATGTGCGCCATATCGAAATCGATCTCGGCGATTCGGGCCTGCGCTATCAGCCTGGCGACGCGCTCGGCGTGTGGTATGAAAACGATCCCGCGCTGGTGCAGGAACTGGTTGAACTGCTGTGGCTGAAAGGCGATGAGGACGTTCAGGTTCACGGACAGACGCTGCCGCTGGCTGAAGCCTTGCAGAAACATTTTGAACTGACGGTGAATACGACGCAGATCGTTGAGCAATACGGCACGTTGTGCCGCGACGAGAAGCTGCTGGAGCTGGTGAGCGATAAGAGCCGCCTGCAACAGTATGCGCAGTCAACGCCAATTGTGGATATGGTTCGCCAGGCACCGGTTGAGCTGAGAGCAGAACAGCTGCTTGAGCTGCTGCGTCCGCTGACGCCGCGCCTTTACTCCATCGCTTCTTCACAGGCGGAAAGCGAATCCGAGGTGCATATCACCGTGGGTGCCGTGCGCTATGAAATCGATGGACGTGCCCGCGCAGGCGGGGCTTCCAGCTTCCTGGCCGATCGCCTGGAAGAAGATGGCGAAATTCGCGTGTTCATCGAGCACAATGATAACTTACGTTTACCGGCAAACCCGGAAACGCCGGTCATCATGATTGGGCCGGGCACCGGCATCGCGCCGTTCCGCGCGTTTATGCAGCAGCGCGATAACGATGGGGCAGAAGGTAAAAACTGGCTGTTCTTCGGCAATCCGCATTTTACCGAAGATTTCCTGTATCAGGTTGAGTGGCAGCGCTACGTGAAGGATGGCCTGCTGACCCATATCGATCTGGCCTGGTCCCGCGACCAGCAGCATAAAGTCTACGTGCAGGATAAAATCCGCGAAAAAGGGCAGGAAGTCTGGCGCTGGATTGAGCAGGGCGCACACATTTATGTTTGCGGCGATGCTAACCGCATGGCAAAAGATGTCGAAAAAGCATTACTGGAAGTCGTATCAGAACACGGTGGCATGGATTTAGAGACCGCCGATGAATTTTTAAGTGAGCTGCGCATTGAGCGCCGTTATCAGCGAGACGTTTA
Source organism: Pantoea sp. CCBC3-3-1 (assembly GCF_007981265.1). Lineage (NCBI taxonomy): Bacteria > Pseudomonadati > Pseudomonadota > Gammaproteobacteria > Enterobacterales > Erwiniaceae > Pantoea > Pantoea sp. CCBC3-3-1. Next base: position 3,889,353 of record NZ_CP034363.1, on the reverse strand, counting down.
CTAATGACTGACGAAAAACATCCTGGACCGCTGGTGGTTGAAGGCAAGCTGGTTGACGCCGAGCGCCTGAAAAAAGAGAGCAACTATCTGCGCGGCACCATTGCCGAAGATCTGCATGACGGCCTGACCGGTGGCTTCACCGGCGATAACTTCCTGCTGATCCGTTTCCACGGTATGTACCAGCAGGACGACCGCGATATCCGTGCCGAGCGTGCCGAGCAGAAGCTGGAGCCGCGTCACGCGATGATGCTGCGCTGCCGTCTGCCTGGCGGGATCATGACGCCGAAACAGTGGCTGGGCATTGATAAGTTTGCCGAAGACAACACGCTCTACGGCAGCATTCGCCTGACCAACCGTCAGACGTTCCAGTTCCACGGCATCCTGAAAGGTAACGTGAAGCCTGCGCACCAGATGCTGCATGAGGTGGGCCTGGATGCACTGGCCACCGCCAACGATGTGAACCGTAACGTGCTGTGCAGCTCTAACCCGGTAGAGTCTGAACTGCATCAGGAAGCGTACGAGTGGGCGAAGAAACTTTCCGAACATCTGCTGCCGCAAACTCGTGCCTACGCGGAAATCTGGCTGGATCAGGAAAAAGTCGCGACCACCGACAAAGAGCCGATTCTGGGCGAAACTTATCTGCCGCGTAAGTTCAAAACCACCGTGGTAGTGCCGCCGCATAACGATGTGGATCTGCACGCCAACGACCTGAACTTTATCGCCATTGCCGAAAACGGCAAGCTGATTGGCTTTAACCTGCTGGTCGGTGGCGGGCTATCTATCGATCACGGTAACAAAGCGACCTATGCGCGCACCGCCAGCGAGTTTGGTTATCTGCCGGTTGAAAAAATCCTCGACGTGGCGGAAGCGGTAGTGACGACCCAGCGCGACTGGGGCAACCGTACCGATCGTAAAAATGCCAAAACCAAATACACGCTGGAGCGCGTGGGCGTGGAAACCTTTAAGCAGGAAGTGGAACGACGTGCTGGAATAACGTTCGAGCCAATCCGCCCTTATGAATTCACCACGCGTGGCGACCGCTTTGGCTGGGTAAAAGGCATCGACGACAAATGGCACCTGACGCTGTTTATCGAAAACGGCCGTATTCTCGACTATCCTGGCCGCCCGCTGAAAACCGGACTGGCTGAGATCGCCAAAATCCATCAGGGCGATTTCCGTCTGACCGCGAACCAAAACCTGATCGTTGCAGGCGTTCCGGAAGCGCAGAAACAGGCTATCGAGCGGCTTGCCCGCGATCATGGCCTGATGGAAAACGTGACCGCGCAGCGTGAAAATTCGATGGCCTGCGTCGCGTTTCCAACCTGCCCGCTGGCAATGGCGGAAGCCGAACGTTTCCTGCCTGAATTCGTTACCCGCGTAGAAGGTTTGATGAATGCACACGGCGTGGGCGATGAGCACATCGTGCTGCGCGTGACCGGCTGTCCTAACGGCTGTGGTCGTGCGCTGCTGGCCGAAGTTGGGCTGGTGGGCAAGGCGCCGGGCCGTTATAACCTGCATTTGGGGGGCAACCGTATCGGTACGCGTATCCCGCGCATGTATCGCGAGAACATTACTGAAGACGAAATTTTAGCTACCCTTGATGAATTATTGGGCCGCTGGTCGGCAGAGCGCGAAGCGGGTGAAGGCTTTGGCGATTTCACTATTCGCGCTGGCGTGGTGAAACCGGTTCTCGATCCGGCCCGTGATTTCTGGCAATAACGGAGGCGTGTAATGGCTGTACTCGATCTCGCAGCACTGAACGATTTGCCTAAAGTGGAGCGCGTAATGGCGCTCGCTGAAGTTAACACTAAGCTGGAAAAGCTGTCCGCTCAGGATCGCGTGATCTGGGCGCTGGAAAACCTGCCCGGTGAAGCGGTGCTCTCCTCCAGCTTTGGCATTCAGGCGGCGGTAAGCCTGCATCTGGTTTCCCAGATCAAACCGGATATTCCGGTGATCCTCACCGATACCGGCTATCTGTTTCCTGAAACCTATCAGTTTATCGATGAGCTGACCGACAAGCTTGGCCTGAACCTGAAAGTCTTCCGCGCTGAACAGAGCGCGGCCTGGCAGGAAGCGCGCTACGGTAAGCTTTGGGAGCAGGGCGTGGAAGGCATTGAGCGCTACAACGACATCAACAAAGTAGAGCCAATGAACCGCGCACTGGAAACGCTGAATGGACAGACGTGGTTTGCTGGTTTGCGCCGCGATCAGTCCAGCAGCCGTGCCAACCTGCCGGTGCTGGCTATACAGCGCGGCGTGTTTAAAGTGCTGCCCATTATCGACTGGGACAACAAGCAGGTGTACCAGTACCTTAAAGAACACGGTCTGGGCTATCACCCGCTGTGGGAGCAGGGCTATTTGTCGGTAGGCGACACGCACACCACACGCAAGTGGGAGCCGGGCATGGCGGAAGAAGAAACCCGCTTCTTCGGCCTGAAGCGCGAGTGCGGGCTGCACGAGTAGTAAAAAGGGCGGAAAGTATCCCGCCCTTTTATAACCGACGACGCCTGAATTCAAAGCGTAAAGCGCCCTGGCCGGGAATAAAGCGTCCTGGGCCATGGACGGCCCAGGTCGAGCTGTCATGGACGACGTCTTTTGCGTCTTTATGGACGGCCAGAGGGCTTTGCGCCTGTCACCGGCTTACAGCGAACGCTTTGGTGTTCAGCACCAGCCACCGGCTTACAGTGAGCGCTTTGGTGTTCAGCACCAGCCACCGGCTTACAGCGAACGCCCTGGTGTTCAGCACCAGCCACCGGCTTACAGCGAGCACTTTGGTGTTCAGCACCTGCCACCGGCTTACAGCGAGCGCTTCGGTGTTCAGCACCAGCCACCGGCTTACAGCGAACGCCCAGGCATCCACTCAGATCCCCACTAGCCCGGCAAATTCATCGGTCGCCCGCGTCACATTCACCTTCGTCACTTCATACTCCGCCACGGCCTGGAAAGCATCTTCTGCCAGAATGGCATTCAGCCGATCCCGATCGATATCCCGCACCAGCACCACACCGCCAGTACGCGGATCCTTACGGCCCGCGGTAATAAAAATACCGGCGTCAAAATACGTATCCAGCCAGGCAATATGCGCATCCAGAACGGCTTCAACTTCCTCCATCGGGCGGGTATAGCTAAGCGTAACGATATACATTAAGACTCCTTTGACGGGGTTTTAGGATTAATCAGCTCGGTAATCAACGGTAGCAGGATCCGTACGCTGTTGTGCATCCGTTGGGTAATACGGCCAGGCAGCCAGCGGTCAAGATAAGTCAGATTATCAATAGCGGCCTGGTGTTGGCTGGTACCCTGCGGAAAGTGGTGGCTGATAGCTCGCTGCTGATTCCCATCCTGTTTGCCCAGATCCCAGTTAGTGGCACGCACGCTCAACAGCGGGAATCCCGCTTTATCAAACAAATCTGCCGCAGGCTCGGTTTTCACTGCTTTACCCCGCGTAGAAACGGCGATTCGGGCCGAGCGGGCGATGGCCAGCGCCCGATCTCGGGTCTGCCGCGCCACGGGTTCGGGCGTATTCACGCCGCTGTTGAAATACAGCTTATCGCCAACCACCAGGCTGTCGAGTTTGATCACCAGCAGCGTATTTTTCTTCTCTTCTGGCTTCATACGGGCGAGATAATCCTCCTCGCCGCGCTGATTCAGCTCCTCGCCGCTCAGCGCCACAAAACGCAAACTGTAATGCAGCGGAACCTTACTCAGGCGCTGTGCCAGCTCCAGCATCACGCCCAGGCCAGAAGCGTTATCATCCACGCCCTGTAGCGTCAGGCCGCCAAGATTCTGCTGCCTGTCGCTGTCGCTTTGCGGCAGATACGTATCGGCATGCGTCAGGATAATAATCTGCTGTGGCACCTCGCCAGCCCGCGCGGCAATCACCGTGGTCGCCGTCGCGTTATGGTCCGTCAGATGGCCATTCTGTGATTTATACTGATAGTGAAGCGTGAAATTTCGTTTATTGCTGTCGTAGCCCAGTGCCTGGAACTGTTGCTGTAAGTAGTCTGCGTTCAGCATCTCCGCCGGGCTACCTGGCATACGGCCCGGATACCGGGTCGCGATGTGCCGCAACTGCTGCTCGGCAAGATGGCCACAGGCGTTAGTGGCCGCCTGAAGAGGGAAAATCGCACCGCTAGCGAGCAGCGCGGCCAGCGCGCTCAGGCGGAGTCGGGAAAACATGTAGCGTCCTTAGTCGTCATCCTGTGACGATCTTGCGAAAATATTTTGCCGTCACAGTATGAAAGTGTGACCGTGCGCGCACAATTACATTCTCTCTGAAAGCCCCGGTTTTTCATCCGTTAAGCACATTTTGTCCTTAGCTTTGCCAGGGCGTTATTCCATTCGGGAACTACTCATTCCAATTAGTAATTTCATAAGCCTTAAGCCGGGGCCGTATAGTCGCGTTAACTTTTTGTTATTTGATAAGGCTGACGTGGACTATCTCCCTCTTTTTGCAGACATCCGAAACAAACCGGTGCTGGTTGTTGGCGGCGGTGATGTTGCTGCGCGCAAAATCGAACTGCTGCGTCGCGCAGGCGCACGCGTGCAAATCGCTGCCCGGGAACTTTGCGAAGAGCTGTCGTCCCTGCACCACAGCGGCGCGGTCGAGTGGATAGCTCAGGAATACCAAAGCAGCCAGCTGGACAGCGTTTACCTGGTGATTGCCGCCACCGACGACGGTGAACTCAACAGCCGCGTCTTCGATGACGCCAGCGAGCGTCGGCTACTGGCTAACGTGGTGGACGATCAGCCTAAATGCTCCTTCATTTTTCCATCGATTGTGGATCGCTCACCGCTGGTGGTGGCGATCTCTTCCAGCGGCACCGCGCCGGTTCTGGCCCGCCTGCTGCGTGAGAAACTTGAAGCGCTGTTACCCGCTAATCTGGGACAGATGGCGGAAATCGCCGGTCGCTGGCGAGGCAAGGTGAAAGACCGCTTTAGCAAGATGTCCGAGCGTCGCCGCTTTTGGGAAACCGCGTTTAACGGACTGTTTGCCAGCCAGGTCGCTGCGGGCAACGTTCAGGGCGCCGAACAGACGTTGGATCGCCAGCTGACTGACACCCAGTCGAATCAGGGTGAAATCATCCTGGTGGGCGCAGGCCCGGGCGATGCTGGCCTGCTGACCTTGCGCGGCCTTCAGGTGATGCAGCAGGCGGACGTGGTGCTCTATGACCATCTGGTCAGCGACGAAATTCTTGATTTAGTACGCCGGGATGCCGACCGCATCTGCGTAGGCAAGCGGGCTAATGCGCACACCGTTCCCCAACACGAGACCAACCGTCTGCTGGTGGAGCTGGCGAAAAAGGGCAAACGCGTGGTGCGGCTGAAAGGCGGCGATCCCTTTATCTTTGGTCGCGGCGGCGAAGAATTGCAGGCAGCGGTTGAGGCCGGCATTCCTTTCCAGGTCGTACCCGGCGTCACGGCTGCCGCAGGCGCAACCGCCTATGCCGGTATTCCGCTAACGCACCGCGACCACGCTCAGAGCGTACTGTTTATTACCGGTCATTGCCGCGCCGATGGCGAAGGCATGGACTGGCCATCGCTGGCACGTGCCCGTCAAACGCTGGCGATTTATATGGGTACGGTGAAAGCCGCTGAGATCTCGGCGCAGCTGATTGCCCATGGCCGCGATGCCCACACGCCGGTCGCGGTGATTGGCCGTGGAACGCGTCAGGATCAGCAAGTGCTGACCGGCACGCTGGAAGAATTAGAAGGACTCGCGCAACGCGCGCCAACGCCAGCCCTGTTAGTGATCGGGGAAGTGGTTAACCTGCATCAGCAGCTGGCGTGGTTTCAACATTCAGCGCAGCAGGCCGGACGCGAGTCGGCTGTTGTGAATTTGGCTTGAGGAAAAGTTATGGATCAAAAACGACTCACCCACCTGCGTCAACTGGAAGCGGAAAGTATCCATATCATCCGTGAAGTGGCGGCAGAGTTCGGCAATCCGGTGATGATGTACTCTATCGGAAAAGACTCCTCGGTAATGCTGCACCTGGCGCGTAAAGCATTTTATCCGGGCACGCTACCGTTCCCGCTGCTGCACGTCGATACCGGTTGGAAATTCAAAGAAATGTACGAATTTCGTGACCGCACGGTGAAAGAGATTGGCGCAGAGCTGCTGGTGCATCGCAACCCGGAAGGCGTGGCGATGGGCATTAACCCGTTCGTGCACGGCAGTGCCAAACATACCGATATCATGAAAACTGAAGGACTGAAGCAGGCGCTGAACAAATACGGCTTTGATGCCGCGTTCGGCGGCGCTCGTCGCGACGAAGAAAAATCGCGTGCGAAAGAGCGTATCTACTCCTTCCGCGACCGTTTTCACCGTTGGGATCCAAAAAACCAGCGTCCTGAGCTGTGGCACAACTACAACGGCCAGATCAACAAAGGCGAAAGCATCCGCGTCTTCCCGCTCTCTAACTGGACCGAGCTGGATATCTGGCAGTACATCTTCCTGGAAAATATCGACATCGTCCCACTTTACCTGGCTGCGCCGCGTCCGGTACTGGAACGCGACGGCATGCTGATGATGATTGATGACGATCGCATTGATTTACAGCCTGGCGAGAAAATTGAAGAACGCATGGTGCGTTTCCGCACGCTCGGCTGCTGGCCGCTGACCGGCGCGGTGGAATCGGAAGCGCAAACGCTGCCTGAAATCATCGAAGAGATGCTGGTTTCCACCACCAGCGAACGTCAGGGGCGCGTCATCGACCGCGATCAGTCCGGCTCGATGGAGCTGAAGAAACGCCAGGGTTATTTCTAAGGAGCCGACATGAATACCGTCATTGCACAACAAATTGCCGATCAGGGCGGCGTGGAAGCCTGGCTGCACGCACAGCAACATAAAAGCCTGCTGCGTTTTCTGACCTGCGGCAGCGTCGACGATGGCAAGAGCACGCTGATTGGCCGTCTCCTGCACGACACGCGTCAGATTTATGAAGATCAGCTCTCCTCGCTGCATAACGACAGCAAGCGTCACGGCACCCAGGGCGAAAAACTGGATCTGGCGCTGCTGGTCGATGGCTTGCAGGCCGAGCGCGAGCAGGGCATCACCATCGACGTGGCTTACCGTTATTTCTCCACCGAGAAGCGTAAATTTATTATTGCCGACACGCCGGGACACGAGCAATACACCCGCAACATGGCAACCGGCGCGTCAACCTGCGACCTGGCGATCCTGCTGATCGATGCGCGTAAAGGCGTGCTGGACCAGACGCGTCGCCACAGCTTTATCTCCACGCTGCTGGGCATCAAGCATCTGGTGGTCGCCATCAACAAAATGGATCTGGTTGAGTATAGCGAAGCGACGTTTGAGCAAATCAAAACCGATTACCTCGACTTTGCTGCTCAGCTGCCGAACGATCTGGATATCCGCTTCGTGCCGCTTTCCGCGCTGGAAGGCGAGAACGTCGCCAGCCCAAGCGAAGCGATGAGCTGGTACACCGGCCCAACGCTGCTGGACGTGCTGGAAACGGTCGAAGTGAAGCGCGTGGTGGAACAGCAGCCCATGCGTTTCCCGGTGCAGTACGTGAACCGTCCTAACCTGGATTTCCGCGGCTATGCCGGGACGCTGGCGTCAGGAGCGGTTCATGTGGGTCAGCGCGTCAAAGTGCTGCCTTCCGGCGTGGAATCTTCTATTGCACGCATCGTCACCTTCGACGGCGACTTGCAGGAAGCGCAGGCGGGTGAAGCGATTACGCTGGTGCTGAAAGATGAAATCGACATCAGCCGTGGCGATCTGCTGGTAGAAGCGGGTGCCGTGCTGAAGCCGGTACAGGCAGCCAGCGTTGATGTGGTCTGGATGGCAGAACAGCCGCTGGTACCGGGGCAGAGTTTTGACATTAAAATTGCCGGTAAGAAAACCCGCGCGCGCGTTGAGAAAGTGCAGTATCAGGTGGAAATCAACAGCCTGAAGCAGCTGAGCGTGGAAAGCCTGCCGCTGAACGGTATCGGCCTGGTCGATCTGACTTTCGATGAGCCGATGGTGCTGGATAAGTATCAGCAAAACCCGGTGACCGGCGGCATGATCTTCATCGACCGTCTGAGCAACGTGACGGTGGGTGCCGGTATGATCCGTGAACCTCAGGAAGAGGCGGTGCAGGAAAACGGCAATTTCAGCGCCTTTGAGCTGGAGCTGAACGCGTTAGTCCGTCGTCATTTCCCACACTGGGGCGCTCGCGATCTGCTGTCAGGCGGCAAATAATGGCTGCCGCTCATGATGAAAACGTCATCTGGCACGACCATGCCCTGACGCGTGAGGAACGTGAAAAGCAGCACGGCCATCAGGGCGTGGTGCTGTGGTTTACCGGCCTGTCGGGGTCGGGGAAATCTACCGTTGCGGGTGCGCTGGAGCAGGCTTTGCATCAGCTTGGCGTCAGCACCTATTTGCTGGATGGCGACAACGTTCGCCATGGCCTGTGCCGCGATTTGGGCTTCAGCGATGACGATCGTAAAGAGAACATTCGCCGCGTCGGCGAAGTGGCGAAGCTGATGGTGGATGCCGGGCTGGTGGTGCTGAGCGCGTTTATTTCGCCGCATCGTGAGGAGCGCCAGATGGTCCGCGATCTGCTCGGCGAAGGCCGCTTTATTGAGGTCTTTGTCGACACGCCGCTGGCGATTTGTGAGGCGCGCGATCCGAAAGGATTGTACAAAAAAGCGCGTGCCGGTGAGCTGCGTAACTTCACCGGCATTGACGCCGTATATGAAGCGCCAGAACAGCCGGAAATCCGCCTCGACGGCGAACAATTGGTAACAAATTTGCTGGTTCAAGTGTTAGATCTGCTGCGCGGTCGCGATATCATCAAGCCCTGAGATAGCCACGGCAAAACGCCTCAGAGCGGGCCGTATCACGCGTCAACAGGATACTTATGCATAACGTTACGCCCATGCTGGCCCGTAAAGATGACCGGGACCAGGAAGAGATTTCCTGGTCGTTTCCCGGCGGGGTTGTCGGCTTTGCCTGCTACTGGCTCGCCCTCGCGATCCCCTTCATACTCTACGGCTCCAACACGCTGTTTTTCTTTCTGTACACCTGGCCTTTCTTTCTGGCACTGCTGCCGGTCTCGGTGCTGATCGGCATCGTCGCCAGCGTGCTGCTGCGCGGTCATCTCATCTGGACGCTCCTGCTCACGATTGTCGTCGTCGTCGGGCTGTTCTGGCTGTTGTTTACGCTGCTGAGCGGCTGGTAATTGTCGCTGATTGTCGGAAGGTTTGCCTGCGCACTGGCAAAATCTGATGTCTGAATGCGCATACCGGTAACAGAACTTTGCTTAATCCTGCCTGTTTCAGGTCGCTAAACGCTCACCGATCCGTTAATCCGCGGCTAAATCTCTGTCGGAGTGGAGTCGGGGGAAAAGTTGTGGGATGATTGGGCCGTTTTTCAGGGGGCGGGGATGGGAAAACTTACGCTGCTGTTACTTGTTTTACTCGGCTGGCTGCAATATTCGCTCTGGCTGGGCAAGAACGGCATACATGATTATACGCGCGTCAATGAAGATGTTGCCGTGCAGCAAAGCAGTAACGCGAAGCTAAAAGCGCGTAACGATCAGCTGTTTGCAGAAATCGACGATCTTAACGGCGGTTCTGAAGCAATTGAGGAACGCGCACGTAACGAGCTGGGGATGATCAAACCCGGCGAAACCTTCTATCGCCTGGTGCCGGATCAAAACAGACGAAACGTGCAGCAGGGTAACAGTCAGCAACGATAAAACATGAACATCGCAGGCACCGAACCGGACGTCATTGCCATTGTTCCTGCTGCCGGTATCGGCAGCCGGATGCAGGCTGAATGCCCTAAGCAGTATCTGACTATCCAGGGGAAAACCATTCTGGAACATGCGCTCGACAGATTACTGGCGCATCCCAGAATTTGCCGCATTATCGTCGCTATCAGTCCGGACGATCCCTGGTTTTCTACGCTGCCCATTGCTAACGACCCGCGCATTATCAGCGTGGCGGGGGGCAAAGAGCGGGCCGACTCCGTTCTGGCCGGTTTGCAGGCAGCATCTTCCTCACGCTGGGTGCTGGTACATGACGCCGCGCGTCCTTGCCTGCATCCCGACGACCTTACGCGCCTGCTGGCGCTTACCGCAACCAGTCAGGTTGGCGGTATCCTTGCGGCACCGGTCCGCGACACCATGAAACGAGCGGAATCAGCCGGTCTTGCAATCGCGCATACTGTCGATCGCGAGGCGCTTTGGCACGCTCTGACGCCGCAGCTTTTTCCGCTCGACCTGCTGCGTAACTGCCTGCAACGCGCGCTCAACGAAGGCGCGGTGATTACCGATGAAGCCTCAGCGCTGGAATATTGCGGCTATCACCCTGAACTGGTCGCAGGCCGCAGCGATAATATAAAGGTGACGCGGCCAGAAGATCTCGCGCTGGCCACGTTTTACCTGACTCAACGACAGATTAAGGAGAACGCATAATGCGTATCGGCCACGGTTTTGATGTTCACGCGTTTGGCGGCGAAGGCCCGCTGATTATTGGCGGCGTGCGAATTCCTTATGAAAAGGGCTTACTGGCGCATTCTGACGGCGACGTCGCGCTGCACGCGCTGACCGATGCATTGTTGGGTGCGGCGGCGCTAGGTGATATCGGCAAGCTGTTCCCGGACACGGACGCGGCTTATAAAGGCGCTGACAGCCGCGAGCTGCTGCGCGAAGCCTGGCGTCAGATTCAGAAGAAAGGCTATCGCATTGGCAACGTGGACGTCACGATTATCGCTCAGGCCCCTAAAATGCTGCCGCACGTGCCGCAAATGCGCATCAACATCGCTGAAGATCTCGGCATCCATATGGACGATGTCAACGTAAAAGCCACCACCACCGAAAAACTGGGCTTTACCGGTCGCGGCGAGGGCATCGCTTGTGAAGCTGTCGCGCTACTGATGAAGGCGGCTGCCTAATGACGGTCAACACTCTGCAATGGCTGTACGGTCAGCCTGCGGCCAGCGGCGTGGTGAAGGCGAACCCGGAAGACTTTATCGTTATCGAAGATCTGGGCTATCGGCCAGACGGCGAGGGCGAGCAGGTGCTGGTTCGCATCCGTAAAAACGGCTGCAATACCCGTTTTGTCGCCGAGGCGCTGGCAAAATTCGCCGGTGTCCATCCTCGTGATGTCAGCTTTGCCGGCATGAAAGATCGCCATGCAGTCACCGAGCAGTGGTTTTGCCTGCGTGTTCCTGGTAAAGAAACCCCTGACTTCACTAAGTTTGATCTGGAAGGCTGCGAGGTGCTGGAAAGCGCTCGTCACCGCCGTAAATTGCGTACCGGTGCGCTACAGGGCAATGCTTTTACGCTGATTTTGCGTCAGGTTTCTGACCGGGAAGCGGTAGAGCAGCGGCTGAAACAGATTGCCGTCGCCGGCGTGCCTAACTATTTTGGTGAACAGCGCTTTGGACGTGACGGCAACAATCTGACGATGGCGAAACGCTGGGCAGCCGATGAAATTCGCGTTCGTGAGCGCAATAAACGCAGCTTTATCCTGTCTGCCGCCCGTAGCGTGCTGTTCAATCAGATCGCGAGCGATCGCCTGACGCAGCAGGGCTCGTTGACTCAAGTGATGCCGGGCGATGCGCTTCAGCTCACCGGGCGCGGCAGCTGGTTTGTTGCCGACGAAGCGGAGCTGGCTTCCCTTCAGGCGCGCGTAGATAACAACGAGCTTCGCATTACCGCTCCGCTGCCGGGCAGTGGCGACTGGGGCACTCAGGGCGAAGCGCTGGCTTTTGAGCAGCAGAGCCTTGCAGGTGAAGCCGATCTGATCGGCCTTATTGAACGCGAGAAAGTGGATGCTGCCCGGCGCGCAGTGCTGGTCATCCCGCGCGATCTCGGCTGGAGCTGGTGGGATGATGTCACCGTTGAACTGAATTTCTGGCTGCCGGCCGGAAGCTTCGCTACCAGCGTGGTGCGTGAAATTCTGAATCAGCACGAAGAAGTCAGTATTGACGAATAAGCCGGTTCACTGCGCCTGGTACTGTTGCTTTCCTCACGATAGAATGCAGTTTGCTCATTCCAGAACATCCCGCCTGAACTGACCTTCTGCCGCTGTGATTAACCCGCAGGCGGCAGGATGCATAAAGCGTGGTATGATAGATAGCATATTGAAATCAAGAGGTTGAAGTTCAGATGCGAATTTTGCTGAGTAACGATGACGGTATTCATGCTCCCGGTATCCAAACGCTGGCTACCGCGCTGCGTGAATTTGCGGAAGTGCAGGTGGTCGCGCCGGATCGCAATCGTAGCGGGGCGTCTAACTCACTGACGCTGGAAACGCCGCTTCGTACTTTCAGCTATCCCAACGGTGATATTGCTGTACAAATGGGGACGCCGACCGATTGCGTCTATCTGGGCGTTAACACGCTGATGCGCCCAAAACCCGATATCGTGGTCTCCGGCATCAATGCCGGGCCGAACCTCGGTGATGACGTCATCTATTCCGGTACGGTGGCGGCGGCAATGGAAGGGCGTCATCTGGGACTGCCCGCGCTGGCTGTCTCGCTTGATGGCCATCAACATTACGATACCGCTGCGGCCGTCACCTGTTCAATTTTGCGCGCTTTGCAGCGTGAACCGCTGCGCACTGGCCGCATCCTCAATATTAACGTTCCCGATCTGCCGCTGGCGGAAATCAAAGGTATTCGTGTGACCCGTTGCGGCAGTCGCCATCCCAGCGATCAGGTTATTGCACAGCAGGATCCGCGCGGCAACACGATGTACTGGATTGGGCCGCCGGGCGACAAGTTCGATGCCGGTCCGGATACCGATTTTGCTGCCGTGGATGAAGGCTATGTTTCGGTCACTGCGCTGCACGTCGATCTCACTGCCCATAACGCGCAGGAGGTTGTTGCTGCATGGTTGGTTAGTGCCGAGGTTGGCAGCGAATGGTGATGCGACGCATTGATACACTGCTGGCGCAGCTGCGTCAGCAGGGGATCGACGATGAGCTGCTGCTGAAAGCCATGGAAGAGGTGCCGCGCGAGCGGTTTGTCGACGAGGCTTTCGAGCATAATGCCTGGGAAAACATGGCGCTGCCGATCGGTTCCGGGCAGACCATTTCTCAGCCTTATATTGTGGCGAAAATGACCTCGCTACTGGCGCTTAAGCCCACGTCTCGCGTGCTGGAGATTGGTACGGGATCGGGCTATCAGACCGCTATCCTGGCGCATCTGGTCGGGCATGTTTACTCCGTTGAACGTATCAAAGGTCTGCAATGGCAGGCCAAACGTCGCCTGAAGCAGCTCGATCTGCACAACGTTTCCACCCGCCACGCTGATGGCTGGCAGGGCTGGCCGGCAAAAGGGCCATTTGATGCCATTATCGTTACCGCGGCTCCCCCGGAAATCCCTGTTGAGCTGCTTAACCAGCTGGATGAAGGCGGGGTGCTGGTGCTGCCGGTTGGCGAAGAGCAGCAGGAATTGAAGCGCATCACCCGCAAGGGCAGCGAGTACAGGGTGGAAACGATCGAGCCGGTGCGTTTTGTGCCGTTAGTGCAGGGCGACCTGGCCTGACGCCGATACGCAATTGGTCACATCTGTGAATGGCACCTGAACCACGATATTGTTACTATCTCATCCATTCAGAATTTAATACTGCGGATGCCAGCTAAGTGGCCTGCATCCGGACAGTTATCACAGTTTTGCCGTAACGGGGGATATAAATGAGCACGGGAAGCCCAGTACTTAAGTTACGCCGGATTGCGGCGCTTTCACTTGTTGGATTTTGGTTGGCTGGCTGTTCCAGCAACAATTCACAGGCCCCTATCAGCTCCGTTGGCGGCGGTAATAATGCGCAAACCAGCGAAGGCGGCGGTGGGCTGATTGGCCGTCCTCCGGCGATCTCCACGCGTTCATCTGCTCCCGTAGCCTCCGGTCAAAGTGAAAACGTTGTTACACAAAATGGTCGCATCGTGTACAACCGCGCGTATGGGAATATTCCTAAAGGTAGCTACAGCGGACAAACTTATACCGTTAAACGCGGTGATACGCTGTTCTATATTGCCTGGATTACCGGGAACGATTTCCGCGATTTAGCGGAACGAAATAACGTCACTGCGCCATACAGTCTCAACGTGGGCCAGCAGTTGCAGGTTAGTAATGGCTCCGGTGGTACCCTCACTGGCGGCAACGCAATTACCGCAGCCGATGCCACATCGGGTGGCGTACCGACTCAGCCGACCACTTCACAAATGAAAGGCGCAACGGTTGCGCACCAGCCAGTTATTACGTATTCTGAGGATTCAGGTAAACCAAGTGAAGGCAAAATGTTACCTTCATCCGGCACTAATACTGTTGCAACGACAACAGCGCCGGTTACCGCACCGACCGTCAGCAGTACAACGAACAGCAGTACTCCAGTGGGAAGCTGGCGTTGGCCGACTGACGGGAAGATCATTGATAACTTCTCTGCTTCCGAAGGTGGCAATAAAGGTATTGATATCGCGGGATCGCGAGGGCAACCCGTCGTCTCAACCGCCTCAGGGCGCGTTGTTTATGCCGGGAATGCGTTACGCGGTTACGGTAACTTGATTATCATCAAACATAATGATGATTACCTGAGTGCATACGCCCATAACGACACGATGCTGGTCCGCGAGCAGCAAGAAGTTAAAGCGGGTCAGAAGATTGCGACCATGGGCAGTACCGGCACGAGTTCGGTTAGATTGCATTTTGAAATTCGTTACAAGGGGAAATCCGTAAACCCGTTGCGTTATTTACCGCAGCGATAATCCGGCAGAACCCTGGTGTTCTGCCCTGGGATCACGGGTAGGAGCCGCTTATGAGCCAGAATACGCTGAAAGTTAATGAGTTACATGAAGACGCGGAATTCGACGAAAACGGAGCTGAGATTTTTGATGAGAAGGCTCTTGTCGGAAACGAACCTGCTGATAACGATATAGCTGAAGAAGAGCTGTTGTCGCAAGGCGCTACGCAACGTGTATTAGATGCAACGCAGCTTTACCTGGGAGAGATTGGTTATTCTCCGCTCCTCACGGCTGAGGAAGAGGTATTCTTCGCTCGTCGTGCACTGCGTGGGGACGTTCCGTCCCGTCGCCGTATGATTGAAAGTAACTTACGTCTGGTAGTGAAGATTGCCCGTCGTTACAGCAATCGTGGTCTGGCTTTGCTGGATCTGATTGAGGAAGGTAACCTCGGCTTAATCCGCGCGGTAGAGAAATTTGATCCTGAAAGAGGATTCCGTTTCTCTACTTACGCTACCTGGTGGATTCGTCAGACCATCGAACGGGCTATCATGAACCAAACCCGTACGATTCGCCTGCCAATTCACATTGTTAAAGAGCTGAACGTCTATCTGCGTACTGCTCGCGAACTGGCCCACAAGCTGGATCACGAACCAAGCGCAGAAGAAATTGCCGAGCAGCTTGATAAACCCGTTGATGATGTCAGCCGTATGCTGCGTCTCAACGAACGCATTACATCAGTTGATACGCCGTTAGGCGGAGATTCTGAGAAAGCGCTGCTGGATATCCTGGCCGACGAGAAAGATAACGGCCCGGAAGATACCACCCAGGACGATGATATGAAGCAAAGCATCGTCAAATGGCTGTTCGAACTGAACGCCAAACAGCGTGAGGTTCTGGCGCGTCGCTTCGGCCTGTTGGGCTATGAAGCCGCTACGTTAGAAGATGTGGGCCGCGAAATCGGTCTGACTCGCGAACGTGTCCGTCAGATTCAGGTTGAAGGTCTGCGTCGTCTGCGGGAAATCCTGCAGGCTCAGGGACTGAATATTGAAGCCTTGTTCCGCGAATAAGCAAGGCGCTTTCGATGTAGATGCGAGAAGCGGTGGCGAAAGCCACCGCTTTTTTATTGCCTGTAAATCCGTATTAGCTACTAAAACAGCCTGCGTAGCAGGCCACTTCCAGATTTAAACCAGCGCTTTCAGACGGTAAATCCACTCCAGCGCCTGACGTGGCGACAGCGAATCGGGATCCAGCGCTTCTAACGCTTCAACGGCCGGGGACGTTTCCTCCACCAGCAGCGGCAGCTGTGGGCCATCGGCTTTAGTGGCGGCCGCATTGCCAGACATCGTTTCCAGCTCCTTCAACTTTTGACGCGCACGCTTGATCACTTCTTTTGGCACACCTGCCAGCGCGGCAACGGCTAAACCGTAACTTTTACTGGCTGCGCCATCCTGCACGCTATGCATAAAGGCGATGGTGTCACCGTGCTCTATAGCATCCAGATGCACGTTAGCGACGCCCTCCATCTTCTCCGGTAGCGTGGTCAGCTCGAAGTAGTGCGTGGCAAACAGCGTCATGGCCTTAATGCGGTTTGCCAGGCTTTCTGCACAGGCCCAGGCCAGCGACAAGCCGTCATAAGTGGACGTGCCGCGCCCGATCTCATCCATCAGCACCAAACTGTGTTCCGTGGCGTTGTGCAGAATATTGGCGGTTTCGGTCATTTCCACCATAAAGGTCGAACGGCCGGAAGCCAGATCGTCTGCGGCGCCGACGCGGGTAAAAATGCGATCGATTGGGCCCAGTACCGCTTCTTCTGCCGGCACGTAGCTGCCGATATAGGCAATCAGCGCAATCAGCGCGGCCTGGCGCATATAGGTGCTCTTACCGCCCATATTCGGCCCGGTAATCACCAACATACGACGCTGTGGCGAGAGCGAAAGCGGATTGGCGATAAACGGCTCTTTCAGCACCTGCTCGACTACCGGATGACGGCCGCCGGTCAGCTTGATGCCGGGCTTGTCGGCAAACGTTGGGCAGTTAAAATTCAGTGTCCAGGCACGCTCCGCCAGGTTCGCCAACACGTCCAGTTCCGCCAGCGCGGCGGCACTGTCCTGCAATGCTTCCAGATGCGGCAGCAGCAGATCGAACAGCTCTTCATAAAGCCCTTTTTCCAACGCCAGCGCTTTGCCTTTTGAGGTCAGCACCTTGTCTTCATATTCCTTCAGCTCAGGAATAATATAGCGTTCGGCATTCTTCAGCGTCTGGCGGCGCACATAGTTAATCGGCACCAGATGGCTCTGCCCACGGCTGACCTGAATGT
Organism: Pantoea sp. CCBC3-3-1; assembly: GCF_007981265.1. NCBI lineage: Bacteria > Pseudomonadati > Pseudomonadota > Gammaproteobacteria > Enterobacterales > Erwiniaceae > Pantoea > Pantoea sp. CCBC3-3-1. The sequence goes on along the minus strand of NZ_CP034363.1, from coordinate 3,872,333 downwards.
AATAACCGTGTACGGCATTAAAGCCCACCTTCAGCGTATCCAGCCCCAGCTTTTCCCGCTCGCGAATTTCCAGACGATCAAGATAGTCCGTGGCGCCGTCGGCCAGCGCTCGCCATTCGTCCAGCTCGGCGTTATAGCCTGGCGCAATGACGCCGCCGTCGCGAACCAGCACCGGCGGCGATTCAACCACGGCACGTTCCAGCAGATCGCGCAGCTCGTCAAACTGACCCATTTGCTGACGCAGCGTTTGCAGATGAGGCGTTTCGCTGTCAATCAGCAGGGCATCAAGCTGTGGAAGCTGTTGGAACGCGTGGCGCATTCTTGCCAGATCGCGAGGACGCGCCGTACGCAATGCCAGCCTTGCCAGAATACGTTCCAGGTCGCCAACCTGGCGCAGCAGGGGAGTGAATTCAGCAGAGAAATCCTGAAGCGCGCCGATACTTTGCTGGCGATTGCTCAGCGTTTTTGTATCGCGGATCGGCATATGCAGCCAGCGTTTGAGCATGCGGCTGCCCATCGGCGTGACGGTTTTATCCAGTACCGATGCCAGCGTGTTCTCAATGCCGCCAGCCAGGTTCTGGGTAATCTCCAGATTGCGGCGAGTAGCGGCATCCATAATGATGCCATCCTGCTGGCGCTCCATGGTCAGCGAGCGGATATGCGGCAACGAGGTGCGTTGCGTATCTTTAACGTATTGCAGCAGGCAGCCAGCGGCGCGCAGGGCAAGCTGAGCCTGCTCCACGCCAAAGCCGGTAAGATCGCGGGTGCCAAACTGCATGTTGAGCTGCTGGCGAGCGGTGTCGACTTCAAATTCCCATAAAGGGCGGCGACGCAGGCCACGGCGATTCTCGATCAGCGACATGGCGGCAAAGTCTTCTGAATAAAGCAGCTCGGCGGGATTGGTACGCTGGAGTTCTGCCGCCATCGTTTCCAGATCGGAAGGCTCAGCCAGGCGGAAGCGGCCGGAGCTGATATCCAGCGTGGCGTAACCAAAGCCGCGCGCGCCCTGCCAGATAGCGGCCAGCAGGTTGTCCTGGCGCTCCTGAAGCAGCGCTTCATCGCTGATCGTGCCTGGCGTGACGATACGCACCACTTTGCGTTCAACCGGTCCTTTGCTCAGCGCCGGATCGCCAACCTGTTCACAGATGGCTACCGATTCGCCAAGCTGAACCAGTTTGGCCAGATAGTTCTCAACGGCATGATGTGGCACGCCCGCCATCGGGATCGGTTCGCCGGCTGAAGCGCCGCGTTTGGTCAGCGAGATCTCCAGCAGCTGCGAGGCGCGTTTGGCGTCATCGTAGAACAGCTCGTAGAAGTCTCCCATTCGGTAAAACAGCAGGATCTCAGGATGCTCAGCCTTAAGGCGCAGATACTGCTGCATCATGGGGGTGTGCGAAGAGAGGTTTTCTGTGGTCATCATCAGGTCTTCTTTTCCAGTCCATTGAATATAAAGTCAGTTGCGATTTCTGAATCCCGCGTTTGCGTTGTCTGAACATCACTGATTTTTACTTCAACGTGGCGGTTATTTGCGGGGCGCTGGCGTAACAGGCAGCAAGCCGGTTGCCGCTGGTTGTGGGCTCCAGGGCCTTGTGAATGTCGCTATAGTAACGCAGCAGTACAGAGGCTGTCACAGGTAAAACAGGAAGACTTGCCGCAAGTTTCAAAAAAGCCTTGCTGCAAAAAGCACTCACCGGTTACGACGGGCGCTAAACGAGCGCCGGGTTGAAATTCTCCACGCATTGATATCGGACAAGCAGAAGAGCGAAACCAGGGATATTTCTGATTATCGTTTTTTTAAGATAAAACACGACAGTAATTTTCAGGCAGGTTGATAAATAGTTATAATCAAAGCAACGACGGTGATAGAATTATTTAAGACAGGAATCTTCTTTATAATCCTGCTGGGACGATCAAAAAAATTTTTCTGAGTAATTCTTCTTCTTTCACCTGGTTTAATTAACCTCCTTAAAATCCCTGCTGTTTTATTGTGCCAGATGAAATGCTTAGCCGGTAAGGCACTTAACGGTCTGAGGCCTGATGTAGTCTGGTTTCGTCGCCTCCCCAGTATAATTTTTCTCACTGCATTATTAATAATAATGACGGGATGAAAACGTTAAGGTGAATTGTTGCTATGACTGCCAGATAAAAAAGTTAAATAATCACACCAGGTGATTCTTTGCGAAAAAACTTAAAAATTAACTTCTTGTGAGATAATTCCTAAAAAGTCTGTGCAATCTTATTGTGCTAGACCTCATGATGTAATTGCGGTACTTTTTCATAGCATCTTGACAATTGGCCTGGCTGCGACACTGATTGAAATGGTGGCAATATGATAATTGATATTTTCGGGAACGGATTTGCGATAAGAAAAACCTCATTCGCAAATACCGCTCATTGTGCTGTCAGCCTGCCAGGATGCAGGTCAGCGGCATACATTAAGAAAATGTCCACCCTTTCGCTAAAAATCAGAAAATTCCCTTTCCGCGCCAGCGCGTTCTGTTTTCCACTCGGGAATTCTGTTATTCAGCTGTCCAGGAACCTTGTCAGTACTGTAAAGCAATTTACCGTTTTTTCCGCATCGGCAACGACACATGGGTCATAATCGGATAAAACGTGACCACAGTTGAACGTGTTCATTGGTCGTTTTGAGGATATTGACAGGACGAGTGAGAATATTCCTATAAAGTAGTGTTTTTCCTGACAATTATCATTGGTGGAATGTACTTTTCACGGTTAATTGCTAAAGGATAATATGTTTTATACCTCATATTAAAAAAGCAAGGGTAATCCAATGAACTCCATTTTATTATCGGTGATCATACCGGCATTCAATGTGCGTGAGTATATTATTGAATGTATCGACTCACTCACAGGACAGGTTTCCATTCCTCACGAGATCATCGTGGTAAACGACGGTTCAACGGATGGCACGGGCGAACTTGTTGAGCAGCACTATGCTGGCAATGCCGCAATAAAAGTCATCAACTCGCACAATCAGGGTGCTGGTCTGGCAAGAGATACCGGGATTGCCGCAGCGGAAGGGGAGTACCTTTTCTTCTGCGATCCGGATGATATCGTTGGCGACGGTATGTTCCGCGAATTCAGTGAAGTCATCGAAGCCCATCCGGCAACCGACCTGTTTTGCTTCAACTCCAAAACCTTTGTCGATGGCCATCCTGAAAAAACGCAGTTTAAAGTTCAGCATACGCTGTCCGGCCTGACGCAGGCCCGCGAAGTCCTTTCTTCTCTTCTGGCCAACAGCCGTTACACCTCTGCGGCGTGGAACTATATCGTCAGAAGAAGTTTAGTTCTTAAGCATCAACTGGTTTTCCAGGATCGGGTACACGAAGATCACTGCTTCACGCTGGGCGCCTTCCTGCATTCCGGTCAGGCATGGGTCAGCCGCGAAACTTACTACAGGCAGCGTGTGCGTAACGGTTCTCTGACCAACAGTCACAAACCTGAACACTATTTCCAGGCGCGTTATGAAGCCTTTTCTAAATCCGTAGACATGCTGCTTGCGAATACGGATAACAGCCCTTTGTCGCAGCGTATCCGCAGAAACTATCTGCTGCACTCGTTCAGGCTGATGATTTACATCTCCTTATATAACAGAACGGATGTGCCACGCCCGGTGATCAACGCTATTCGCGATATGGGCAGAACCATCAGTCCTGAAAACCTGAAAGAAAGGCTGCTGCTCCGACACACCACAAAATTTATTCTGCTTCAGAAGATAAGAACCGCCAATGAAATGAGACGAACGGCGGCGAATTAAGTCGCCTGCGGTTTCTTAACTGTTTTGAAAATTTAGAGGTTTTACGTGCGAAGATTTTTGGATAAGTCACTGCTTATCAACATATTATCATTGTTGGCCTACCGTGGGACGTCGCTACTCTTCCCGCTGATTACGCTGCCTTATCTGGCCCGAACGCTGGGCGTCAGCCAGATGGGTGTTCTGGCGTTGGCCATCGCCTGCGTGCTCTATTGCAGCACGATCGCGGACTGGGGCTTTAACGTTTTCACCACGAAAAGCATTGCGCACCATCGTGATGATAAAGAACAGGTTTCCTGCCTTTTCTGGTCCACCTTCAACGCCAAGCTGATGCTGATCCTGCTAACCGCAGGCGTGCTGCTTAGCGTGACCTGGTTCAATCCTGAATGGCATTATCTGTTCTGGGTGGTGCTGGCAAATGCCACCACGCTGGTTGGCTCGCTGTTCTCTTTCGGCTGGCTGATGCAGGGCTATGAGAAACTGGGCAAAACGGCGACCATTTCTACCTTAGGTAATTTCTGCGCCATTCCACTGACTTTCCTGCTGGTTCACGGCCCGGAAGATACCTGGCTTGCGGCACTGATTCCTGGACTGACCTCAGTAATCAGCGCGCTGATCACCCTTAAATTTGTGGTTGAGATGAAGGTTATCGGCCGTTACCGGTTTGAAATCGCCGAAATCCGTAAGCGTCTTGCCGAAAGTGGCGACATCTTTATCGCCATTGCGGGTGCAAACCTGTTCAACAGCGTAAACGTGCTGATCCTGGCGACCTTTACCTCGCACTATGCGATCGGGATATATAACGGTGCCGACAGGTTGCGTAAAGCCGCAAACTCCGTGCCGGAGCAGATTGGCAACGCCTTCTTCCCGCGAGTGAGCTACCTGTTCGGCCGCGACAAAAAAGCGGCAATCGAAGCGAGCCGCAAAAGCCTGGCACTCTCCTTTGCGCTGAGCCTGGCTATCGTTATCTTCACCTGGTTCTTTGCCGAAGAGATCGTCACTATTCTGTTAGGTAAAGAGTTCCTGGCGTCAGTCGATGTACTGAAAGTGCTGGTGCTGTGCTTCCTGTTCGGCAACATCGCTTATCCTGCTGGCTTGCAGATTCTGATCCCACACGGTCTGACGCGTCAGCGTACGGTGATTATCGTGGGTGCGGGCCTGCTGAACATTCCAGTGTGCTGCTTCCTGGCCTGGCAGTACGGTGCAATTGGAGCTGCATGGTCAATGGTAATTGCAGAAGTGATTATCTGTCTGGGCATTTTCTACCTGATGGTGAAACATAAAATTCTGCACGAATACCTGCATATCGGTGCCAAAACTGGCCCGGCAGTAAAAGAATAACCCGCTGTTGATGCTGTCTGGCCTGCAAAGGTCAGACAGCCATTTCCTTACGCACTCCGAATACCCAGCGCATCACGCAAAGATTTTGCATTTAATGAGACCGCCAGGGATCAATTGCCGGTGGAAATGTTACACATCGCTCTCATTCATAGCCGTTTTGCAACGCCCACACCGCCGCTTCAACCCGTGACTTCAGCTTCATCTTTTTCAGCAGATGCTTAACGTGAACCTTTACGGTGCTTTCGGTAATCGACAGTTTGCGGGCAATGGCTTTATTGGTCATGCCCAGCGTAATCAACTGTAAAATATCGCGTTCTCGCCGGGTTAACTGTTCTACATCGCGCTCTTCCGCCAGGCGAGAGTCGCGCAGGCTGGCCACCAGCACATTGGTCAGCTTCTCGCTGAGTACCATCTGGCCCGCAGCAGCCTGATGCAGCGCTTTTAGCAGATCCTCGGGTTCCATATCTTTCAGCAGGTAGCCATCGGCACCGCGCTTCAAAGCATTTACCACATCGTCTTCATGATTCGAGACGCTGAACACCACAATCCGACCGGAAAGATCGATGGTACGCAGCTGGACCAGCGTATCCAACCCGTTCATACCGGGCATATTCAGATCCAGCAGGATCAGGTCGGGATCGTGTTGCTCAGCCAGCGCGACGCCCTCTGCACCGTTACTGGCTTCACCTATTACCCGCAGCGCTTCATCAAGCTCAATCAGCTGTTTTACGCCATTGCGCAGCATAGGATGATCGTCAATCAGTAATATCGAGGCGGCTTCTTCTTTCACCAGGTGCTCCTGTGAACCTTGCGGCAGTTTAACGGATAACGTCTCATTTTCTTTGTTAAGAAGATATAACCCTATACCTCCAAAGGAGTAACCCTTAATTTCTGAGTGGCTTTATTCAGTTTAAAAAAGGTCGGAAAGTTTTTTTTAACTGATTGATTTAATTGTTTTTAACAGGCTATTTCTGCTTTTCCAACAGGAGGAGGGAAGCGACAGCGGAAGATTTACTACCTCTCACTGCGTTGATTTGCGTCAATCTGGCCTGAGAAGGCGTTAAGCAAAATGCGCGGATATTTTAGCCAGTGAGAATATTATGTCGCAACTTTCCCAACAGCCTGCTCAACAAGGTGCTGCCGTTATCCAGAACTGGCAACCTGAAAACAACGAATTCTGGCAGCAGCAGGGAAAACGGATTGCTAATCGCAATCTGTATATTTCCGTTTTTTGTCTGCTGCTCGCTTTCTGCGTCTGGATGCTGTTCAGTGCCGTCGCGGTTAACCTGAATAAAGTCGGTTTCAACTTCACTACCGATCAGCTCTTTCTGCTGACCGCGCTGCCTTCCGTGTCCGGCGCGCTGCTGCGCGTGCCTTATTCATTTGTGATCCCGCTGTTTGGCGGTCGGCGCTGGACGGCTTTCAGTACGGGGATCCTGCTGGTTCCCTGCCTGTGGCTGGGATTTGCCGTACAGGATGCAACGACAGCGTTCAGTACGTTTGTCGTCATCGCACTGCTGTGTGGGTTTGCTGGCGCTAACTTTGCTTCCAGCATGGGCAATATCAGCTTTTTCTTTCCGAAGGCTATGCAGGGCGGGGCGTTAGGTATCAATGGCGGCCTGGGCAACCTTGGCGTCAGCGTAATGCAGTTTGTTGCTCCGCTGGCGATCTCTTTTGCTGTTTTCGGCGCTTTTGGCGGCGGCGCGCAAAACGTGGTCGGTGGCGAGGCGATTTGGTTAGAAAATGCGGCATGGATTTGGGTGCCGTTCCTGGCTGTCGCCACGCTTGCCGCATGGTTTGGCATGAACGATCTGGCGGCGGCAAAATCCTCGCTGCGTGAACAGTTGCCGGTGCTGAAACGCGGCCATCTGTGGATTATGGCGGTGCTTTATCTGGCGACTTTCGGATCGTTTATCGGCTTCTCCGCGGGTTTTGCCATGCTCTCTAAAACCCAGTTTCCTGACGTTGTGATTTTGCATTACGCCTTTTTTGGCCCCTTCCTCGGCGCGTTAGCCCGTTCAGCGGGCGGTATTATCTCCGATCGCTTTGGCGGGGTCCGCGTCACCCTGATCAATTTTGTGCTGATGACGCTGTTCGCCGCGCTGCTATTCCTGACGCTGCCGGATGCCAATCATGCGGGTTCATTTGGCGCCTTTTTTGCCGTGTTTATGGGGTTGTTTTTGACCGCGGGCCTCGGCAGCGGATCGACTTACCAAATGATCGCGGTGATCTTCCGCAGGCTTACGCTTGAACGAAGTAAAGCCGAAGGCCGGAGTGAAGAGTCATCACAGCATGAAGCCGTTACCGAAACGTCAGCCGCGCTGGGTTTTATTTCGGCAATCGGCGCGCTGGGCGGCTTCTTTATCCCGCAGACTTTCGGGCTGTCGCTGAGTTTGTTCGGCACACCAACCGCCGCAATGAAAATCTTCCTGGTGTTTTACCTGATCTGTGTCGGTATCACCTGGCTGGTTTACGGGCGTAAAAAAATCGCATAGGCCGTCCTGGACAGATCCGTTTTTATGGGTCTGTCGCACCTTAGCAATGTCAATTCCTCGCCTTCAGGAGAAGTCCGGATGAGCAAATTTCTCGACAGGTTCCGCTATTTTAAACAGCTCGCGGAGCCTTTTTCTGGCAATCATGGCCAGACCCTCAACACCAACCGCGACTGGGAAGACGGCTATCGCAGCCGCTGGCAGCATGACAAAATCGTGCGTTCTACTCATGGCGTCAACTGTACCGGCTCGTGCAGCTGGAAAATTTATGTCAAAAATGGCCTGGTAACCTGGGAAACGCAGCAGACAGATTATCCCCGCACCCGGCCGGATCTGCCGAATCATGAACCTCGCGGATGCCCGCGCGGTGCCAGCTATTCCTGGTATCTCTACAGCGCTAACCGGCTGAAATATCCGTTAATGCGCAAGAAACTCATCCAGCTCTGGCGCGAAGCCAAAGCCCGGCACAGCGATCCGGTTGAGGCCTGGGGATCGATTGTCAGCGATGCTGAAAAATCTAAAAGCTATAAGGTAGCCCGCGGACGCGGCGGGTTTGTCCGCTCCAGCTGGCAGGAAGTGAATGAGCTGATTGCCGCGTCCAACATTTACACCGCCCGTACTTTTGGCCCGGACCGCATTGTGGGATTCTCACCGATCCCGGCGATGTCGATGGTCTCTTACGCTGCGGGCGCGCGCTACCTGTCGCTGATTGGCGGCGTCTGCCTGAGCTTTTACGACTGGTATTGCGATTTACCGCCCGCGTCGCCAATGACATGGGGTGAGCAGACCGACGTGCCGGAATCGGCAGACTGGTATAACGCCTCCTACATCATCGCCTGGGGGTCGAACGTTCCGCAGACCCGTACCCCGGATGCCCATTTCTTTACCGAAGTGCGCTACAAAGGCACCAAAACCGTGGCGATCACGCCAGACTATGCCGAAGTGGCTAAGCTGTGCGATCAGTGGCTGAATCCGAAGCAGGGCACCGACAGCGCAATGGCGCTGGCGATGGGCCACGTGATGCTGAAAGAGTTTCACCTTGACCGGGAAGTCAGCTATTTCCGCGATTACGTACGTCGCTATACCGATATGCCAATGCTGGTACTGCTGGAGCCGCGTGAAGGCGGCTACTACGCCGCAGGACGCCAGCTACGCGCCAGCGACCTGGTCGAGAACCTCGGTCAGCAGAACAATCCTGAATGGAAAACGGTAGCCCTTGACCAGACCAGCGGCGAGCTGGTGGCACCGCAGGGCTCAATTGGTTATCGCTGGGGTGAAAAGGGCAAATGGAACCTGCAACAGCGTGAAGGCAAATCTCAGCAGGAAGTCACGCTGCAACTCAGCCTGTTGGGCAGCCACGACGAGGTGGTTGACGTTGGCTTCCCCTATTTTGGCGGCACAATAAGCGAACATTTCAACAGCGTCGCGCTGGATGAAATTCTACTGCACAAGCTGCCGGTAAAACGTTTACAGCTGGCCGACGGCAGCGAAGCGCTGGTTACCAGCGTTTATGACTTAACGCTGGCAAACTACGGTCTGGATCGCGGGCTGGATGACGCTAACTGCGCGCAAAGCTACGACGAGATAAAAGCCTATAGCCCGGCCTGGGCCGAGCAGATTACTGGCGTGTCGCGTCAGAACATCATCCGTATTGCCCGTGAATTTGCTGAAAACGCGGAAAAAACACGCGGCCGCTCAATGATCATTGTGGGTGCGGGTATGAACCACTGGTATCACATGGACATGAACTACCGCGGCCTGATGAACATGCTGATCTTCTGCGGCTGCGTAGGGCAGAGCGGCGGCGGCTGGGCACATTATGTCGGGCAGGAAAAGCTGCGGCCGCAAACCGGCTGGACGCCGCTGGCGTTTGCGCTGGACTGGCAGCGTCCGCCTCGCCATATGAACAGCACCTCGTTTTTCTACAACCATTCCAGCCAGTGGCGCTATGAAACGGTGCAGACGCGCGAACTGCTTTCGCCGCTGGCCGACCCGACGCGCTACAGCGGCAGCCTGATTGACTTCAACGTGCGCTCGGAGCGAATGGGCTGGTTACCCTCTGCGCCGCAGCTCAATACCAATCCGCTACGCATTGCTGCACAGGCCCGGGCGGCCGGTCTCTCCCCGGTGGATTATACCGTTGCGAGTTTGAAAGAAGGCTCGCTGCGTTTCGCAGCGGAGCAGCCTGACGATCCACAGAACTTTCCGCGCAACCTGTTTGTCTGGCGCTCAAACCTGCTTGGCTCGTCCGGCAAAGGGCACGAGTACATGCTGAAATATCTGCTCGGCACCGAGAACGGCATTCAGGGTAAAGACCTGGGCGTGCAGGGCGGCGTGAAGCCGGAAGAGGTGGAATGGCAGGATTGCGGCGGCGAAGGCAAGCTGGATCTGGTCGTGACGCTCGATTTCCGCATGTCCAGCACCTGCCTCTATTCCGACATCGTGCTGCCTACGGCAACCTGGTATGAAAAAGACGACATGAATACGTCGGATATGCATCCATTTATTCATCCGCTGTCGGCGGCGGTGGATCCCGCCTGGGAAGCGAAAAGCGACTGGGAAATTTATAAAGGCATTGCCAAAGCCTTCTCGGATCTCTGTCCGGGACATCTGGGCGTGGAAACCGACGTAGTAACGCTGCCGGTTCAGCACGATTCTCCGGCGGAGCTGGCTCAGCCTTTTGACGTTAAAGACTGGAAAAATGGTGAATGCGATCTGCTTCCGGGTAAAACCGCGCCGCATATCATCGTGGTTGAGCGCGACTATCCGGCGACCTGGGAGCGTTTTACCTCGCTTGGCCCGCTGCTGGATAAACTGGGTAACGGCGGGAAAGGCATTAGCTGGAATACCCAGACGGAAGTCGATTTCCTCAAACAGCTCAATTACATCAAAACCAGCGGCCCGGCGGCGGGACGCCCTAATATCGACAGCGCAATTGATGCTGCCGAAGTCATTCTCTCGCTGGCTCCTGAGACTAACGGTCAGGTCGCTGTGAAAGCGTGGCAGGCGCTGAGCGACATCACCGGTATCGATCACCGCCATCTGGCATTGAATAAAGAAGATGAAAAGATCCGCTTCCGCGATATTCAGGCGCAGCCGCGCAAAATTATCTCCAGCCCGACCTGGTCCGGTCTGGAAGATGAACACGTTTCCTATAACGCCTGTTACACCAACGTCTATGAGCTGATCCCATGGCGCACGCTCAGCGGCCGTCAGCAGCTTTATCAGGATCATGAATGGATGCGTGCTTTTGGTGAAAGCCTGCTGGTTTATCGTCCGCCCATCGACACCCGCGCGGCGAAACCGCTGCTGAACCAGAAGCCAAACGGCAATCCTGAAAAGGCGCTGAACTTTCTGACGCCGCATCAGAAATGGGGCATTCATTCTACCTACAGCGACAACTTGCTGATGCTGACGCTGTCGCGCGGTGGGCCAATTGTGTGGATGAGCGAGGAGGATGCGCAGGCGCTGGGCATTGTCGATAACGACTGGATTGAAGCGTTCAACGCCAACGGCGCACTGACCGCAAGAGCGGTTGTGAGCCAGCGCATTCCGGCGGGTATGACGATGATGTATCACGCTCAGGAACGCATCGTGAATATTCCCGGTTCGGAAATCACCAGCCAGCGCGGCGGCATCCATAACTCTGTGACCCGCGCCTGTCCTAAACCGACCCACATGATCGGTGGCTACGCGCAGCTTTCCTATGGCTTCAACTATTACGGCACCGTCGGATCCAACCGCGATGAGTTCGTGATTGTACGCAAAATGAACCACATTCACTGGTTAGACGGTGAAGGCAATGATGACTGTCAGGGCAGCCAGCAGGAGAAAAATCGATGAAAATTCGTTCGCAAGTCGGCATGGTACTGAATCTCGACAAATGCATCGGCTGTCATACCTGTTCCGTGACCTGTAAAAACGTCTGGACCAGCCGTGAAGGCATGGAATATGCCTGGTTTAATAATGTCGAAAGCAAGCCGGGCGTGGGCTATCCCCACGCATGGGAAGATCAGGAGAAGTGGAAAGGGGGCTGGATCCGCAAGATCAACGGCAGGCTGATCCCGCGCATGGGTAATCGCGTTGGCCTGCTGTCGAAGATCTTTGCAAACCCGGATGTCCCGGCGCTGGACGATTATTACGAGCCGTTTGATTACGACTATCAGCATCTGCATACCGCGCCGGGCGGCAAACATCAGCCGATAGCGCGACCTCGTTCACTGATCACCGGTCAACGAATGAAGAAGATCGAAAACGGTCCGAACTGGGAAGAGATCCTCGGTGGTGAGTTTTCCAAACGTTCGCAGGATAAGAACTTCGATAACATGCAGAAGGAGATGTACGGCCAGTTTGAGCACACCTTTATGATGTATCTGCCGAGGCTGTGCGAACACTGTCTGAATCCGGCCTGCGTGGCAACCTGTCCCAGCGGCGCTATCTACAAGCGTGGCGAAGACGGCATTGTGCTGATCGATCAGGATAAATGTCGCGGCTGGCGCATGTGTCTGACCGGCTGCCCGTATAAGAAAATCTACTTCAACTGGAAAAGCGGCAAGTCGGAAAAATGCATTTTCTGCTATCCGCGTATTGAAGCGGGCCAGCCAACAGTCTGTTCCGAAACCTGCGTTGGGCGTATCCGCTACCTGGGCGTGCTGCTGTATGACGCCGATAAAATTGAGCAGGCCGCCTCGACGGAAAACGAAACGGATCTCTATCAGCGTCAGAGGGATATTTTTCTCGATCCGCACGATCCAACGGTGATCGCTCAGGCGCTGAAGGACGGCGTAGCACAAAGCGTGATCGAGGCCGCTCAGCGCTCGCCAGTCTATAAAATGGCGATGGAATGGAAGCTGGCGCTGCCGCTACATCCGGAATACCGCACTTTGCCGATGGTCTGGTATGTCCCGCCGCTTTCACCGATTCAGTCGGCGGCAGATGCAGGCGCGCTGGCGCATACGGGTATCCTGCCGGATGTCGAAAGCCTGCGGATCCCGGTGCAGTATCTGGCTAATTTGCTGACGGCTGGTGACACCGCGCCGGTATTGCTGGCGCTGAAGCGGATGCTGGCGATGCGTCACTATAAGCGAGCCGAAACGGTAGAAGGGGTTTCTGATATCCGCGCGCTGGAACAGGTTGGCTTAACCGAAGTGCAGGCTCAGGAGATGTATCGTTATCTGGCGATTGTCAACTATGAAGATCGCTTTGTCGTGCCTTCCAGCCATCGTGAACTGGCACGGGAAGCGTTTCCGGAAAGCAAAGGCTGCGGCTTTAGTTTTGGTGACGGCTGCCACGGCAGCGACGGTAAATTCAATCTGTTTAACAGCCGTCGAATCGATGCCATCGATATCAGCAGCAAGACCGGGCACAACGATAACCAACAACAGGCTTTGCCGGAGGATGCATCATGATCGCCTTACGTGTGATTGGTCGCCTGCTGGATTATCCGGATGAGGCGCTTTTTGCAAACCAGCATGAACTGCACGAGGCGCTGGCTACCGCCAGCGAATTAAACGAGCGAGATCGCCATACGCTAACGCAGTTTATTACCCGGCTGTGCGCCCGCCCGCTGCTGGACGTGCAGGCTAACTACTGCGAGCTGTTCGACCGTGGTCGTGCAACATCGCTGCTGTTGTTTGAACATGTTCATGGCGAATCGCGCGATCGTGGTCAGGCGATGATCGATCTGCTGGATCAGTATCGTGCCGACGGACTCGAACTGAATGCGAAAGAGCTGCCAGACTTTTTGCCGCTCTATCTCGAATACCTCGCCAGCCTGAGGCCGGAACGTGCCTGTACAGGTTTGCAGGATATTGCGCCGATTCTGGCGCTGCTGGCGGCAAGGCTGCAACAGCGGCAAAGTCCTTATGGCGAACTGTTTACCCTGCTGCTGACCCTTTCCGGTGCAGAAATTCAGACCGCTGCGCTTGCTCCTCAGGTAGCAAAAGAGGGGCGCGATGATACGCCTGCGGCACTGGATGCAGTTTGGGAAGAGGAACAGATCAAATTCCTCGGCGAACAGGGCTGTGCTTCTGCGCAACAGGCAGCGCACCAACGGCGTTTTGCCGGTGCGGTTGCGCCACAGTATCTGGATATTTCGCAGGCGACTACGCGGAGTAAAGGACTCTAATTATGCATTTTATTACCCTGTTCTTTTTCGATATCTATCCTTATCTGGCTGGCAGCGTGTTTCTGATCGGCAGCTGGCTGCGCTATGACTATGGTCAATACAGCTGGCGTGCGGGTTCCAGCCAGATGCTGGATAAAAAGGGCATGCGGCTGGCTTCCAACCTGTTCCATATCGGTATTATTGGCATTTTCTTCGGGCATTTTGTCGGCATGCTAACGCCGCACTGGATGTATGAATCTTTTCTGCCTGTTGCGGTGAAGCAGCAGCTGGCGATGGTTGCTGGCGGCATTTGTGGGGTATTGACCTTAACCGGCGGCGCACTGCTGTTAAAACGTCGTCTGACTAACCCGCGTGTGCGCGCCACCAGCAGCATTGGCGACATTCTGATTTTAACGCTGCTGGTGGTGCAGGTTTGTCTCGGATTGCTGACCATTCCGTTCTCCGCACAGCATATGGACGGCAGCGAGATGATGAAGCTGGTGGCATGGGCGCAGGCGGTCGTTACTTTTCATGCCGGCGCTTCACAGCACCTTGAAGGCGTGGCGGTGATCTATCGTATTCATATGGTGCTCGGCATGACGCTGTTCTTACTGTTCCCGTTCTGCCGTTTAGTCCATATCTGGAGTGCGCCAGTGGAATATTTAACGCGACGTTATCAGCTGGTGCGCAATCGTCGTTAAGACTTTTCCGCTCAACATTTTGTTGTAAATATGTTGTTTATGTTGAGATATCGGTCAGCGTAACGCTGATTTTTATCCACTACACTGCCTGAACTGACGGGTACCGAGGCTGATGATGACCAGCTTTCGGTGGCCCGTAACACCCGTTTCGCTGTGGTACTGGCTTATGGATGCCGCCAGCGAGCGCACCTTAACAGGCAGGAGAGTAGATGATTATTTCTGCATCAACGGACTATCGGGCGGCAGCGCAGCGCAGGCTGCCCCCTTTCTTATTTCACTATATTGATGGCGGAGCCTACAGCGAGCATACCCTCAGGCGTAATACCGCTGATTTAGCCGATATCGCGCTGCGCCAGCGCATCCTCAACAATATGTCCGCGCTGAGTCTGGAAACCACGCTGTTTGACGAAAAACTGGCGATGCCGGTTGTACTGGCCCCGGTGGGTCTGACCGGTATGTACGCCAGACGCGGTGAGGTGCAGGCCGCCCGTGCCGCAGCGAAAAAAGGCATTCCTTTCACCCTTTCCACCGTTTCTGTTTGCCCTATTGAAGAGGTCGCGCCAGCAATCGACCGGCCAATGTGGTTCCAGCTCTACGTGCTGAAAGATCGGGGTTTTATGCGTAACGCGCTGGAACGTGCTCAGGCGGCAGGGGTTAAAACGCTGGTATTCACCGTCGATATGCCGGTACCGGGCGCCCGCTATCGTGATGCGCATTCCGGGATGAGCGGGCCAAACGCGGCTGCCCGTCGCGTTCTACAGGCGATGCTGCACCCGCAGTGGGCGTGGGATGTCGGCCTGAACGGCAAGCCTCACGATTTGGGTAACGTTTCTGCCTATCGTGGGCATCCCACCGGGCTGGAAGATTATATCGGCTGGCTTGGGGCAAACTTCGACCCGTCCATTTCCTGGCAGGACCTGGAGTGGATCCGCGATTTCTGGAAAGGGCCGATGATTATTAAAGGCATTTTAGATCCACAGGATGCAAAAGATGCCGTCAGTTTCGGTGCCGATGGCATTGTGGTTTCCAATCACGGCGGTCGCCAGCTTGATGGCGTACTGTCAACGGCCAGGGCGCTGCCAGCGATTGCCGATGCGGTAAAAGGCGAAATAAAAATCCTGGCGGATTCCGGTATTCGTACTGGTCTGGACGTGGTGAGGATGATTGCGCTGGGCGCAGATAGCGTGCTGCTGGGTCGGGCATTTGTTTATGCACTTGCCACAGCAGGGGAAGCTGGCGTGATTAATTTGCTCGAACTGATTGAAAAAGAGATGCGGGTGGCCATGACGCTGACGGGGGCGAAGTCTGTTGCCGACCTCAGCCGCGATTCGCTGGTTGCTCTTTAGTGGCGATCTTCACGGGCCGTAAATGGCCCGTGATGCGTTGCTCCAGGCATGCTCCCTTCGCTTCAGGTTTGTCAGCCGTCTGCCGCTCCCCATAAAGGCTTAACGCGGTACATACGGTGAAGATGGGGTTACGCCAGTTTAAGCAACACAATGCCCATCAGCAGCAGGGCGACGCCAAACCAGCCTTTACGGGTAAAACGCTGTCCAAACAGAATCGCGCCCGCCGCTGCGGTGGCGATAATGCCAAATCCTCCCCAGAGCGCATACGCCACCGACAGATCGATACCTTTCACCGCCTGTGCCAGCGCGCTGAAAGCCGCCATAACGCCTGCCAGTGACAGCATGCCGTAAAGCGGGCGACGGAAACCATCGGAATATTTCAGGAAGATATTGGCGGCGATCTCCAGCACAATAGCCAGTAACAGCCAGGCGCTGTGCACCCAATCAAACGCTGACATGTTTCTGCCTCCTTATAACCTGCGTACCGGTTTTGATAAAAATAATGCCCATAACCAGTAGCATCAGCCCGGCGACTTTTAAGCCAGAGACGGGTTCATCAAAAAGTAGCGTGCTGAAGAAAGTAATAAAGAGGATCCCGATCCCTTCCCACAGCGCGTAGGCAACGCCCAGAGCAATGTGTTTTACGGCGAAGCACAGGAAAATATAGGAAATGGCAATCATCACCAGCATAAAAATATAGCCTGAGGCATTATCGTTAAGCGCCGCCCATTTCATCGATAAAGTACCAATAATTTCTGTCGCAATAGCTAGCGCTAATAATATCCAGTACAGCATAAAATCTCTCCTGATAAAAAGACACGGCTAAACCTGAAGGCAGGTAAGCCAGCAGCTTAATTAAAAATCAGTGCAGGAGAAAAAGGCTACAGGGCAGAGCGCCAGTGTTGTTCGCCGTTCTGGAAAAAAGAGATGCACGGGAAAAGGGAAGGGATATTTTTTTGTGGAATGAAGAAATTATCCATAATGTTACACGTTATCCACGGTGTTGCTTTTCATCGGTGTGGACAGACAATTGCTCTCAATAGTTAAACACCGACATACTTTGACATAAAGAGGCAAGGTCTGCCTGTTTATTTTCATTGTTTTACTTTCCCCCCGGGCTTTATATTATTTTAAAAGTGGATTTTCACAAATAAGCAACAAACAGGCTGGTGAGAATGCGCCGTTTTATTTTTCCTTGCGCTGCGTTAATAAAACGGCGTGACTAACCTGTTAAGCGTTAATACCGCTGTAAGAACGCCAGCTGTCGCAATAGATATGTTCCGCCTGAAAATCGGCGGTTTCAGTGTCATCGGTTAAACGCCATGCCAGCTGAAAAGCAAACTCAAAGCTAACGCCCAGGCCTTTACCGCTTAGCAGATTGCCGTCTTCAACCACGTTTTCGCCGCTGTAAACGCCATCGGTTACGGCTTTATACAGGTCCCCTGAGCAGGTATAACGACGGCCTTTCAGCAGATGATTCCCTCCCAAAACCCGGGCGGCGGCAGAGCAGATGGGCGCAATCCATTTTCCAGCGTCGTCATGACGGCGAATAAATTCCACAACATGCGGATTAGCGGCAAGGTTAACGGTGCCTTCCGGGCCGCCGGGTATCACCACGGCATCGAATTCCTGTTGCAGGTCGGATAACAGAACATCGGCAATTACCGGTACAGCGTGGTAGCTGGGAACCTCTCGCGAGGTATGGCAGGCAATGGTTGTCACCTTTACATGCAGCCGGTTTAAAATATCGATGATGATAAAGGCTTCGGCTTCTTCAAAACCGGGAGCCAGCAGTACAGCGGCTTGTTTACTCATAACGCCTCCTGATTAACAAAATGACAGTTTATAATAAATGAAATAATGTTTTATTTATTTGTTGTCAATCATTTCCCGGTCGTAATGACGATGCGCCGCCAGTGGCAGACCTACGTAGCTTTACATAACATCTGTTTTCTTCACCGCCGCCAATGCTTTAACATGACTTCCCTTTTTCAGCTTCGCACTCTGGATATTCAATGCGTCATCTGGCCACACTGTTACCTGCGCTGCTGCTGCTTTCGGCCTGCAGCAGTAAAGCACCCCAGCCGCAACCGCACGGCAATCCTTTTAAGGGCGGCAACGGTTTTCTGCTGGAGCCTTCCCATAATATTGCCCCGTTAGGCGGCGATTTTGCGGATAACCCCGCGACGGCGGCCTTTATTGATAAAATGGTACGCGAGCATAATTTCGATCGTCAGCAGCTGCATGATGTGCTGGCGCAGGCGAAGCGGCTGGACTGGGTATTGCGGCTGATGGATCGTCAGGCACCGGCTTATCAACCCCCGGCCGGCCCGAATGGCGCATGGCTGCGCTATCGTAAAAAATTCATCGTTCCGGATAACGTTCAGAACGGCGTGCAGTTCTGGAATCAGTATCAGGATGCGCTCAATCGCGCCTGGCAGGTCTATGGTGTGCCGCCGGAAATCATCGTCGGCATTATTGGGGTGGAAACCCGCTGGGGAAGGGTGATGGGGAAAACCCGCATCATTGATGCGCTGGCGACGCTCTCTTTTGCTTATCCGCGCCGTGCTGAATATTTCAGTAGCGAGCTGGAAACTTTCCTGCTGATGGCGAGAGAAGAAAACGACGATCCGCTCGATTTGCGTGGCTCCTTTGCGGGTGCCATGGGCTACGGCCAGTTTATGCCGTCATCTTTTAAACAGTATGCGGTAGATTTTAACGGTGATGGTCATATCAACCTATGGGATCCGGTCGATGCTATCGGTAGCGTCGCCCACTATTTTAACGCACATGGCTGGGTGAAGGGGGCCACGGTTGCCGTACCGGCTAACGGACAGGCACCGCTGCTGGAAAACGGTTTTAAAACCCGCTATACACCCGCCGAGCTGTCAGCGGCTGGCCTGTCACCACAGGTGCCCCTGAACGGCGAACAACAGATCAGTTTGTTGCGCTTTGATATGGGTACCTACTATCAGTACTGGTACGGATTACCTAATTTCTACGCGATTACCCGTTACAACCACAGCAACCACTATGCGATGGCAGTGTGGCAGCTTGGTGAAGCAGTGCGGGATGCCCGTTAGGGAATATCAGAGACAACCTGCTTCATTACCCTGTTTTGCCAGCTGAACCAGGGATTCCAGGTCAGGCGCGCATGAATTTTACCGGTTTCCCGCAGTCCCCAGTCGGAAAACCACACTTCAGCGCCCTGGCGGCAGGCGAGATAGTCGGTATCGCTCTGGCCGTTTTCACATATCCGGTCGCTGCCGTGCACACCGTAGACGGGATTCTGCGGTGAAAAGAGCACCGACATATGGGAAAACTGGCTGATATGCTGGTCTGGCAGGGAGTCTGTCCGGATCAGCACCCGGTTTGACAGCGCGTTTTGTGGCTGCGGATAGCCATACCAGATCAGGCGGCTTTGTGGCGAGGTGAATTGTCGATCAAAGTGCGCCAGCAGGCTTTGGGTATCCAGCACCGAATCGTGCTCGGTGGCGACGATCAGCACCGGTTTATCATAGGGATGCTGGTTTAGCTTTTGCTGTGCGGCGCTGCTGGTGCGCCAGAACTGCGCGAAGCCGTTGGTTGGTACCGTCATATAACGCGTCGCGCGCTGAGTGGGATAGCCGGGTTTCGGTTTTCGCAGCCAGTTGCGGAATAAGGCAATAAACGGTGTCGTTGCTACCAGCGGCTCATTCGCCTTAATCGCCGGTGAAAAGAGCAGCAGTCCTTTAACGTCCTGATGCTGGTAGGCATATTCAATCGCCAGGTTGGCTCCGGTCGAAAAGCCGCCCAGCCAAACCTTGCCCACATCCTTGCGCAATATAGCCATCTGTTCGTTAACGATACTCCGCCAGTCATCCGCCGACACCCCGATTAAATCTTTTGGCTGTGTACCCTGTCCCGGCAACAGGACTGTACGTACCAGAAAACCGTCCTTTGCCAGTTCCGGCCCGATATCCGTGAAAGAGCCGGGTGAATCGCCCAACCCATGGATCAACAGAATGCCTTGATCAGGAACGCCCGCCGGCCGCCATTCTTGTGGCGTATTCCACCTCAGCTCGGCTACCCGATCGCTGCTCTGAAAGAGCCGGTGTTGCTCTACCCAACGTGTGGTTTCCTGCTGGTAATGCGCGAATGTTGCCTGACCATGCGGCGGGATAAGTTCAGCTGAACGACTACAGCCTGTTAGCAACAGCAATATGACGAAGCGCGGGGAAAGTTTCACAGCGTATTCCTGAGAGCCAGACGGCAAACATTAACCCTGGATGGCCGATCCGGGATCCGTCAACTTTTCGAAAAAAATTTAAGTCATTCTGCGATCCTGCCGTATTAATACCGTAACGGAGTTAGCTTTATTTCGCAGGAAGCCTCTAACTACCGGGCAGGGAGCCATTTTTTAGATTGAATCTTATCCGTTCATTTTAAGTTAGTTGATTAATTATCTTGTTGTTGTATTGATTTTGTTAGGGAGTTTTTGACAGGGATGTTATCAATAAAATTTTTTTTATAAATTTATCGGCAACGGTCGGCAGCCAGTGGTGAAGTTTTTATTTTATGTTTCATTGTTATTTAAATAGATTAATTTAAAGTTTTTGCATATGGAGAGTGTAATTATGCGTTTAATGTTGAAATCAGTTGTAGCAATGTCAATTTGCAGTGCATTAGCTGTTATGCCAGCACTGTCTTATGCCGAAGATGAGGTTATCCCGGTTACGGTTGATGGCGGCACCTTAAATTTTGAAGGCAGCGTAATTACTGCCGCTTGTGCTTTATCCAGCAGTTCTGCCGTTCAGAGTATCAATATGGGACAGGTACGTGCAGCTTCACTTGCTACAGCGGGAACAACACTTTCAACCGGAAAAGATTTCACTATTAGTCTCGAAGATTGCGACAACAGTACTTATACCAATGTAGCTGTAAACTTTACCGGCATTGCCGATGCTGATGATGCCAGCGGTCTGGCCACCGGCACGAATGGCGGAAGCGGATCGGCACAAAATCTGTCAATTCGTTTTTATGATGAAGCGGGCACCCAGATTAAGTTAAATGAGAATAGTGATAACACGGCACTACGCGCCGGAACGAATACCCTGAAATTTAGTGCAAAATACCATACGGAAAAAGGCAGTGTGACAGCAGGTGACGCAAGCGCAGTAGCAACTTATACCCTCACTTATTCTTAATAAACCCTGAAGCCGGAATGTTAATCATTCCGGATATTCTATTTTTAGAGGTAAACGAATATGCGTGTTACTGGTCTCCTGCTGGCGATCTTTTCATTATTTTTGTCAGCGCAGGCGGCAATAGCTGGCTCAGGTGGCGTTGGGCTGGGATCAACTCGTCTGGTTTACCATGCAAATGAGAAACAGACGTCCCTTGATGTTCGTAATACTCATACTACTTCACCTTTCCTTATTCAAACATGGCTGGAAAACGATGCCGGTGTGAAAACGCAGGACTTTGTTGTGGTTCCGCCATTATCCGTGCTGCGGCCAAAAAGTGAAAATACCTTACGTATTATCTTTACCGGAAAAGGGTTGCCGAATGACAGGGAAACGCTTTACTGGCTTACGGTAAAAGCCATCCCCCAGACTTCAGAACAGGGAAAAAACACATTACAGCTGGCTGCGGCCAGTCGAATTAAAGTTTTTTACCGTCCGGCAGGGCTGTCTGAAAAATCAAATGAGACATATAAGAAAATATTGCCTTCTCTCAATGGCAGTAAGCTCACGTTAAAAAACCCAACGCCTTATTACCTGACCCTGATTACGCTGCGTGTAGACAATAAGGAGATCAAACCTTTTATGCTGCCACCTGAAGGAAGTGTTACGGTT
Source organism: Pantoea sp. CCBC3-3-1 (assembly GCF_007981265.1). Taxonomy (NCBI): domain Bacteria; kingdom Pseudomonadati; phylum Pseudomonadota; class Gammaproteobacteria; order Enterobacterales; family Erwiniaceae; genus Pantoea; species Pantoea sp. CCBC3-3-1. The sequence goes on along the minus strand of NZ_CP034363.1, from coordinate 3,850,735 downwards.
CCAGGTAACTTTAGTAATGCAAGAAACATGAGTTACCAAACTATTAACGATTATGGTGCGTGGACATCTCTGTTGAACAAGAAGATAAATTAACGAGCCATTAATACAATGCAGATAATTCGTAGACGATACCTATGAATAAAAATTTTTATTTTCCCGGGAATGCGTTAACGTTGGGGCTACTTCTGTTCCTCAATGCAGCCGTTGCTCAGGATAAATATCAATTCAATCCGCTTTTTCTTGCGGGTAAAGAAGGTAACGTAGCCGACTTGTCCTGGCTGGAGCAAGGAAATGATATTCCTCCGGGAAAATATCACACAGCAGTATTTGTAAATAATGAGTTTGTAGGCGACAAAGAGGTTTCTTTTGTCGCTCCTGAGGAGAGCCAGGCCTCACAACTTCTTCCCTGTTTTACCGCTGAGGAAATGGACGAGCTGGGTCTCGATCGCCAGCGGGCATCTAAAATTTCGCCACAAAAGGGCTGTCTTCTGCTTAAAAGTATTTTTCAGGACAATGATATTAAGAGCGATTTTGATGCCGGCAAGATGACTCTGAAACTGACTTTCCCTCAGGTACTCATGCAAAACCGGCCGCGAGGTTTTATCAATCCAGCGAGCTGGGAGCAGGGTATCAATACCGCCTTTGTTAGCTATAGCGCCAATGGTTCCCAAAGTGATTACTCCGGACAGAGCAACTTACGGCGTACCAACTATTTTCTTGGTCTTAACAGTGGGGTTAATATAGGGCCATGGCGTTTAAGAGACGCTTCTAACTGGACCTATACTACCAGCCAGAAGGGCACCTGGAATCACATTAGTACCACGCTGCAACGGGAGGTTATCCCTTTAAAATCCCAGATAACCCTGGGCGAAACCTACACATCTTCCGCCATTTTCGATAGTGCGGGAATTCGCGGGGTCCAGCTCGCCTCTGATGAGAATATGTTGCCAAATAGCCTGCGAGGCTACGCTCCGCAGGTCAGAGGCATTGCCCGGACTAACGCAACAGTCCGCATTCGTCAGAACGGCAATGTTATTTACCAGACCAGCGTAACGCCGGGTGAATTCATTATTAACGATCTTTATCCGACATCATCAGGCGGCGATCTGGAGGTGGCTATTGAAGAAGTTGATGGCCAGGTTACGCGTTACGTGGTGCCTTTTGCCAGCGTCCCGAACCTTGTCAGGCAGGGGCAGTTCAAATATTCACTGGAAGCGGGTAATTTTCGTGGAGAAACTCACCAGGCAGCTCCTGCTTTCGCGCAGAGCGATTTTTTCTATGGTTGGCGTTATGGGCTGACGTTTTATGGCGGGATACAGTTCTCAGAAAACTATCGCGCTTTTGCTGTTGGAATGGGACAAAATATCGGCGCTTATGGCGCCTTTTCCATTGATGCTATCCATGCCAACAGCTTATTAGCCAATAATACTCGCCACAGCGGTGATTCGGTTCGTTTCCGATACAGCAAGATATTAAACACGGCTGGAACGACCCTCAACTTTTATTCATGGCAATACACAACCCAGGGATTTTATACGCTGTCAGATACGGCCTGTAAGCGTATGCAGGGCGGAGAAAGAACGACATCTTTGGATGACAGGCATATCGTCAACGATAACAGTAGCTATTACAACCTGACCTATGCTCGAAAAATGCATAATCAGCTGCTGATTTCGCAACGTATTGCGGATTATGGCTCACTCTCTTTATCTTTGGATCAGCAACGTTACTGGAATTCCGGCAAAACAAATAAAAGCTTGCAGGTGGCCTGGAATAGCAGTTGGCAGGCGGTGTCATGGGGGCTGGCATGGCAACGCAGCCAAAATATCTGGTCAGATAAAAGTGATAACATAATTTCTCTTTCTGCTTCAGTACCTTTAAATAAAATAGTGTCGGGTGCTCGGGCGCGCTATTCAATGACTAACAACCATCGTTCCGGAACGACCCATACCACAGGTGTTAGTGGGAATATGCCGGGATATGAAAACTTAAATTACAACCTGAATGCACGTTATGGAAACAAAAGCAATAATCAGAGCGGAGCAGATATGTCGGTTAAATATCAAGGCAGTCATGGGGTTTATAATGCCGGCTACAGCTACTCAGCAGAGAGTCGTTATTATAATTATGGTACCAGTGGAGGTATTGTTCTGCACGCAAATGGCCTGACGTTAAGCCAGCCACTCGGGAATACCAATATTTTGGTAAAAGCGCCAGGTGCAGCCAATGTAAAAGTAGGTAATCAGACGGGAATTTATACCGACTCTCGGGGTTACGCAGTGATTCCTTATGCTTCGGCTTACAGAGAAAATCGTGTAGATCTGGACGTTAAGACGCTCGGCGATAACGTTGAGATCCCGCAGTCAGTAGTGAGTAAAACCCCTGGTGAAGGTGCTATGGTCCGCGCCACACTTACCACTCAGCTTGGATATCGGGCTATTTTTTCGATAAAAAAAGACGGCGAGTGGTTGCCTTTTGGTACCACCGTTACGTTGAAAACGCGTGATAATTCAACGGGGATAGTTGGAGATGCGGGATCGCTTTGGCTTTCAGGATTACCAGAAAGTGGCGTGCTGATTGCGCAATGGGGACGGAAAGCGCACCAACGCTGTACGGCTAACTATCGTCTTATCGCCAGTAAATATAATGCTGATACAAATATTTATACACAAGGGTTGGTATGTCAGTGAATTTATTAATCCGACGGTTATTCCCAATACTATTGGCATGTAGCTACTGCTTTCCCGTTGCGGCCTATGATGTATATATTAAAGTATCAGGTGTGCTTTATGGCAATACATGCACAATTGCGACCGAATCGGAAAATATCACTATTCCATTGGGTAATATTTCCACTCGGCAGTTCTTAAGGACAGGCGCTGTTAGCCAGATTAAAACGCCTTTCAGGATCAAACTCGAAGAGTGTGGCCCAACATTTAAGGGCGCAACGATTACTTTTACTGGTGAGGGTGATGAATATGATGGCCGGTATTTAAAAACGGATGAAGGGGGGGCATCAGGTGTGGCAATTTCTTTGCTTGATCGCACTGGCTCGGTTATTCCACTTGATCATCCCACCGCAGCTTATGGCCTGACCGGAGAAAATAGTGTGGATATGCTTTTTTATGCGCGTCTTATTGCCACTCAACTTCCTGTGACGCCTGGCAATGTCACAGCAACGGCAACTTATACGGTTGAATATCGCTAACGTTGCAAAAATTGCCCGGTAATTTCTTCTTCGGTACAAGGATCAACTTCAGATGAGACATTTTGATAAATATTACCTGGTGATTTTTCTGGCGGGTATGTTTCTCTTCCGCCCTGCTTACGCGCTGGAGTGGAAGTCAGACATAACCTTGTCACCTGGTGAGCTGAATTATTCCGGCCCGGCAGACTCTGTGACTGGCGGTAGTATTATTGGTGGAGACTGGAGCGCATCGGTAACAAATAACAAGGTGTTTTGGTGTGGCACAATCTACTGGTGTTCTAAAGGGACCATGGAACCCGACAGTAGCGTAATCCCATCCGGGCAGACGGTAATCCTGGACGGCGTAAGCTACGCGGTATTTGAAACGGGCGTGCCGGGTGTCGGTTTTATTCTGGGACTCAAAGATGCCAATGGCACAAACTATGTGCCATTGCAGAGCGGTATTACCCAAACGTATCCTGCTGACGGGACAAGTGGTACGGCAATGAACTTGGGCTGGGCTGCTAAAGTCACTTTTGTAAAAACCGGGCAGCCTCTTGCCAGTGGCACTTATACTACGCCTGCCATTAATGCGGCGATACTTACTGCGTATAACAATGAAACCGCCACGGCAAAAGTTATTATTGAGCCAACGACTATCAGCGTGCTGGCATCAGGCTGCACAATCGGGACGCCAAATGTGCAAATTGATCTGGGACGGGTGGATGTGCGGACGCTTTCTGCCGTAAACAGCACTTCAGACTTGCGCAATTTTTCCGTTAACCTGAGCTGTGATGCAAATATCTCCCTGTATGCCGTAGTCACCGATCAGACGGATCCAACCAACGTCACGGATACCGTTTCGCTTACGCCGGACTCCACTGCTTCTGGCGTTGGAGTGCAATTTTTTTATAATAATATTGGCCCCTTATCACTCGGACCAGACAGTTCTTTGAATTCGACCGTTAGCCAGTTTTTTATCCAAAGTACTTCGCAGGCTGAAGTGCTAAACCTGCCTTTTCAAACCCGTTATATTCGTACCGGCGACATTACGCCAGGTACAGCGGATGCTGTGGCCAGCATCACTTTTTCCTATCAATAGCGGTTCGCCTGGCGCTTATCCTCAGGCATGGCTTAAGCGCCCGCAGGCAAAGGTAATGAAATCCCATTACTGGAAAGCTACTCGCAATCTCTGACTGTGCCTCTCCGCGTGCTTTGAAAAAATGCTAACCTTGCTCTTTCTTCTATAAGTTAGCGAGGAGCGCTGATGACGGATAATGAGTTAATCCAGCTGAGTACAGAAGTAGGCGGTTACCTGAAACGCCTGAATGCCACGGTGACCACGGCAGAGTCCTGTACCGGCGGCTGGATTGCTAAAATCCTCACGGATGTTGCGGGGAGTTCGCAATGGTTTGAACGGGGATTTGTCACTTACAGCAATGATGCCAAACAGCAGCTGGTAGGCGTCAGCGTGGATTCTCTCACTGGCTACGGTGCAGTAAGCGAACAGGTTGTTCGCGAAATGGCTGAAGGCGCGAGGGAAAAAGCCTGTGCTCAATTCGCCATCTCCGTAAGCGGGATTGCCGGTCCTGATGGCGGCTCCGCAGAAAAACCCGTGGGAACCGTATGGTTTGGCTTCGCGTCAGCAACAGCCGAAACGCTGGCGCAGCGCAAGGTATTTTCCGGCGATCGGGAAGCGGTACGACGTCAGGCCACGGCCTGGGCACTGCTGACGTTGCGTGACCATTTTCTTAAAAATTAAGCTTGATACTGTATGACTATACAGTATAATTGCACCCATATTGATTGTGACACGAAGCCGCGAAAGCGTGCTTTACCCCGCGTGATTAGGAGTTGAAATGGCTATTGACGAAAACAAGCAAAAAGCACTGGCAGCAGCGCTGGGCCAGATTGAAAAACAGTTTGGTAAAGGCTCCATCATGCGCCTGGGTGAAGACCGCACGATGGATGTGGAAACGATCTCAACCGGATCTTTATCACTGGATATCGCGCTGGGCGCTGGCGGTCTGCCAATGGGCCGTATCGTCGAAATCTATGGCCCGGAATCATCCGGTAAAACCACGCTGACGTTGCAGGTTATCGCTGCTGCACAGCGCAAAGGTAAAACCTGTGCCTTTATTGATGCAGAACACGCCCTCGATCCGGTCTATGCAAAAAAGCTGGGCGTGGATATCGACAACCTGCTGTGTTCACAGCCGGATACGGGTGAGCAGGCGCTGGAAATCTGTGATGCGCTGGCACGTTCTGGCGCGGTAGACGTTATCATCGTTGACTCCGTGGCGGCTCTGACGCCTAAAGCAGAAATCGAAGGCGAAATTGGTGACTCCCACATGGGGCTTGCTGCTCGTATGATGAGTCAGGCAATGCGTAAGCTGGCCGGCAATCTGAAAAACTCCAATACGTTGCTGATCTTCATTAACCAGATCCGTATGAAAATTGGTGTGATGTTCGGTAACCCGGAAACCACCACCGGCGGTAACGCTCTGAAATTCTACGCTTCCGTCCGTCTTGATATCCGTCGTATCGGCGCGATCAAAGAAGGTGATGAAGTGGTGGGCAGCGAAACCCGCGTGAAAGTGGTGAAAAACAAAATTGCCGCACCGTTCAAGCAGGCTGAATTCCAGATTATGTACGGCGAAGGCATCAATATCTACGGCGAGCTGGTCGACCTGGGCGTTAAGCACAAGCTGATTGAAAAAGCAGGTGCATGGTACAGCTACAACGGCGATAAGATCGGTCAGGGTAAAGCTAACGCAGGTAACTTCCTGAAAGAAAACGCGGCAGTCGCCAGCGAAATCGAAGCTAAACTGCGCGCGACCTTGCTGAACAATCCTGACAGCAAGCCTGATTTCGTTGCTGACCCAAGCGACGTTGATGCGGCGGAAGAGAAAGAGAACTTCTGATTAGTCGGCTGAAAGGGAACCCTTTCAGCATGCTGGTAAACGTTAAATGCGTTTGCCTGAGCACGATGTTAATCATTCAAAAGGAACGGCTACCATGCCGTTCCTTTTTGCATTTCCGCAGCCTGAAAAGCGAAAACCACTTTGTTTCTTCAGCGGTTCCTCGCTACCCTTACTTTGATTTAAACCTGATACCTTCGGAGTACCATGTCTGACGCCACTGAACGTAACCAGTTTACTCGCCAGCTGGACAGAGCGATGCGTATTTTGACCTTGCGCGATCACAGCGAAGCTGAATTTCGACGCAAGCTGTCGCTTTCAGCCGAACGTGCTGCCATGTTTGCAAAAGATCGAACCCAGCAGCCTGAGCCTCTTACGCCAGAGCTGATCGACCGCGTGGTCGCCTGGTGTTATGAAAACAATTATCTTGATGATGCCCGTTTCGCCGAGCGCTTTGTTGCCAGCCGTAGCCGTAAAGGCTATGGTCCACAGCGTATTCGTATGGAATTGGGACAAAAAGGCATTGATAAAGCCTTAACGGATCAAGTGCTGGCTGAATCTGATATCGACTGGCAAAGAATGGCATTTGACGCAGCCGAACGTAAGTTTGGGCTGCCGTTACCGGTCGACTGGAAGGAAAAAGCTAAAGTGCAGCGCTATCTGATGACAAAAGGCTTCTTTTCCGAAGATATTCGCAGCATTTTTTCTAATTTTGATGATTGAGCGCCAATGTGATTTTACTTCCCTCCGAAGAAAATTTATCTTATTCACCACTTTTTGTTCGTGTGTTGCCGGGGAAAGGGTCAGCCCTGCCGGCGTAGTAAAACCCACGAAATGTTTCGTTAGCGTGATTCCAGGACAATTATGAGCAAGAGCACTGCGGAGATTCGCCAGGCGTTTCTCGACTTTTTCCATGGCAAGGGACATCAGGTTGTAGCCAGTAGCTCCCTCGTCCCGACTAATGATCCGACGTTGCTGTTTACTAACGCCGGGATGAACCAGTTTAAAGATGTTTTCCTTGGGCAGGATAAGCGCAACTATTCGCGCGCGACAACTTCCCAGCGCTGCGTTCGCGCTGGTGGCAAACATAACGATTTGGAAAACGTGGGTTACACCGCTCGCCATCACACCTTCTTTGAAATGTTGGGCAACTTCAGCTTCGGTGACTATTTCAAGCGTGAAGCTATCGGCTACGCATGGGAACTGTTGACCGGCGCGCAGTGGTTTAACCTGCCGAAAGAGAAGCTGTGGGTGACGGTATATGAAACCGATGACGAAGCTTTCAACATCTGGGCCGACGAAGTAGGCGTGCCGCGCGAGCGCATTATCCGTATTGGCGACAATAAAGGCGGCGCTTACGCTTCAGATAACTTCTGGCAGATGGGCGATACTGGCCCGTGCGGCCCGTGCAGCGAAATTTTCTTCGACCACGGCGACCATATTTGGGGTGGGCCTCCGGGCAGCCCGGAAGAAGATGGCGATCGCTTTATTGAGATCTGGAACATCGTCTTCATGCAGTTTAACCGTCAGTCTGACGGCACCATGCTGCCGCTGCCAAAACCATCCGTCGATACCGGTATGGGGCTGGAGCGTATTACTGCTGTACTGCAACATGTGAACTCCAACTACGAAATCGATCTGTTCGAGAAACTGATCAAATCTGTGGCCTCCGTTACCGGCGTAACCGATCTGACCAGCAAATCGCTGCGCGTTATTGCCGATCACATCCGTTCCTGTGCTTTCCTGATTGCCGATGGCGTGATCCCGTCGAATGAAAACCGTGGCTACGTGCTGCGCCGTATCATTCGTCGTGCTGTACGCCATGGCAACATGCTGGGCGCTCAGGGAACCTTCTTCTGGAAACTGGTTGCTCCGCTGATTGACGTCATGGGTGCAGCTGGCGAAGATCTGGCTAAACAGCAGGCTCAGGTTGAGCAGGTGCTGAAGACGGAAGAAGAGCAGTTTGCTAAAACGCTGGAGCGTGGCCTGGCGCTGTTAGATGAAGAGCTCACAAAACTGCAGGGCGATACGCTGGACGGCGAAACCGTTTTCCGTTTATACGATACCTTCGGTTTCCCTGCCGATTTAACGGCAGACGTTTGCCGCGAACGTAATCTGAAAATTGATGAAGCCGGTTTTGAACAGGCAATGGAGCAGCAGCGCCAGCGTGCGCGTGAAGCCAGCGGCTTTAGCGCAGACTATAACAACGTTATCCGCGTTGATGATGCTTCAACGTTCAAAGGCTATGACCAGCTTGAACTGACCGCTACCGTGAAGGCAATTTTCGTTGAGGGTCAGCCAGCGCAAGAAATTTTGGCCGGGCAGGAAGGCGTGATTGTGCTGGATGAAACGCCATTCTATGGTGAGTCAGGCGGTCAGGTTGGTGATACCGGTCAACTGCAAGGCGAAAGCGCGCTGTTTACCGTGACCGACACGCAAAAATATGCGCAGGCGATTGGCCATATCGGCAAGCTGACGTCTGGCACGCTGCGCGTGGGCGATCGTCTGGCCGCGCATGTCGATGAAACGCGTCGTGCCCGTATTCGTCTGAACCACTCTGCAACTCACCTGTTGCATGCCGCACTGCGTCAGGTGCTGGGAAATCACGTAGCGCAGAAAGGCTCGCTGGTAAATGACAAATACCTGCGTTTCGACTTCTCACATTTTGAAGCGATGAAGCCGCAGGAAATTCGTCAGGTTGAAGAGATCGTCAACGCGCAGATCCGTCGTAACCTGTCCGTCGATACCAACATCATGGAACTTGAGTCAGCCAAAGCATTGGGCGCAATGGCCCTGTTTGGCGAGAAATACGATGACCATGTGCGCGTTCTGACAATGGGCGATTTCTCTACCGAGCTTTGCGGTGGCACACACGCCAGCCGTACGGGAGATATTGGGTTGTTCCGTATCACCTCTGAATCAGGAACGGCAGCAGGCGTACGTCGTATCGAAGCGGTAACGGGTGAGGGCGCGCTAAAACAGGTGTACGCTCAGAGTGAACAGCTGCATGAAGTGGCCCAGCTGGTTAAAGCCAACAACAGCAATCTGAACGAAAAGGTTCGTGCGATGATCGATCATGTGCGCGGGCTGGAGAAAGAGTTACAACAGTTGAAAGATCAGCAGGCGGCGCAGGAAAGCGCGTCGCTCAGCAGTAAGGCCGTGGACGTTAAAGGCGTCAAGCTGCTGGTGAGCGAGCTAAACAACGTTGAACCGAAGATGCTGCGCACCATGGTCGACGATCTGAAAAATCAGCTCAAGTCAGCGATTATTGTGCTGGCAACCGTGGCAGAGGGTAAGGTTTCGCTGATTGCAGGCGTTACGAAAGATTTGACCGACCGCGTGAAAGCCGGCGAGCTGGTGGGCGAGTTAGCTCAGCAGGTAGGCGGTAAGGGCGGCGGACGCCCGGATATGGCACAGGCTGGTGGCACCGACGCTCAGGCGCTGCCTGGAGCACTGGCAGGCGTTGAATCCTGGGTGGCTGCAAAACTGTAACACAATAAAAAGGCATCTCAGAAGGCGCTATGGAGAGCCTCCATGGCGTTTTCTGGCCAGGTGCAATCGCAAAAAACACAAAGTCAGGTTGATGGTGTGTATTTCGGCTAAACTAAATATCAGCAGAATGTATGAGTGTGATGGTGCACTTCCCGTGTATTTGTCATAGTCTACATTTAGCGTTATATGATGGATAATGCCGGGCGACAGTTAACCCGACTCTTTTAATCTTTCAAGGAGCAAAGAATGCTTATTCTAACTCGTCGAGTTGGTGAAACCCTCATGATTGGTGATGAGGTGACTGTAACGGTGCTGGGAGTGAAAGGGAACCAGGTTCGCATCGGTGTGAATGCCCCTAAAGAAGTTTCGGTTCATCGCGAAGAGATCTATCAGCGTATCCAGGCCGAAAAAACTCAGCAAACGAGTTACTAACGGATCCAGCGCCTCGCTATTTATGGCGAGGCGCTACCGGTTTTCCCCTCTCTTACTACCTTCTCTGGCTTTTTCTCTCTTCTTTTCGTTTTCCCCTGCATCACTTTATTCCTGCTCAACTGGGTGATTATTGTTGATAAATCACTCTTTTTGTCTCCAAAACACCCGTATTGGCTGTGAAGTGTGCAAACAAACGCATGAGGCGAAAAATATGTTTGACTTATAAGGCCCAGAAAGTAATATGTGCGCCACGCAGTGCCGATGAGCAGAAACAAAGTTCTGAAGCACAACTCGCAAGAGTGCGTATGGTGAGGTGGCCGAGAGGCTGAAGGCGCTCCCCTGCTAAGGGAGTATGCGGTCAAAAGCTGCATCCGGGGTTCGAATCCCCGCCTCACCGCCATTTGCATCCGTAGCTCAGCTGGATAGAGTACTCGGCTACGAACCGAGCGGTCGGAGGTTCGAATCCTCCCGGATGCACCATATTTTACGAAGTGGGTTTGTAAGAAGCCATTTTGTTTAAGAAGTAAGGATACGGTGTTAGCAGCCTGTATCACGGTGAGTCGTTAGCACCCCTGCGTTATACCAGAATTTGTCATGCATCCGTAGCTCAGCTGGATAGAGTACTCGGCTACGAACCGAGCGGTCGGAGGTTCGAATCCTCCCGGATGCACCATATTTTGAAGAAGTGGTCATTAAAGCTGTACTGGCATAGAGCAGTATGTTTAAGCCAGCACAAGGGATGATAACGTTGCTTTAGCAACGGCCCGTCAGGGTGAGGCGTAAGCCGAATAATCCTCCCGGATGCACCATATTCTGTAGAAATGAAAGCATTCTTTAGAGTGACAGTCAGTTTCTTCCGTATCTCCTCAGGTTTGTCGCGTTATCTCCCTTTAGTTTTTCCGATGCATCCGTAGCTCAGCTGGATAGAGTACTCGGCTACGAACCGAGCGGTCGGAGGTTCGAATCCTCCCGGATGCACCATATTCTGAAGAAGTGGTCATTAAAGCTGTACTGGCATAGAGCAGTATGTTTAAGCCAGCACAGGTGATGATAACGTTGCTCTGGCAACGCCCCCTGTTTTACTGCATTTCCAATGCATCCGTAGCTCAGCTGGATAGAGTACTCGGCTACGAACCGAGCGGTCGGAGGTTCGAATCCTCCCGGATGCACCATATTTAGTCAGGCTGGTGGTAATCACCTCTGTTCATGCTGAGTCATTCTCCCGAATGCGCCCTTCCTCAATACCCTCTGTAAACTTTTAGCTTCTCCCGTTCGTATTGACGTTTATCTCTCCCGTTTGCTGTTCATATTCCATACTCTCCTTAAATTAAATTTCTTATTCTTCTTGCTTTGCTTTGTCCGATTTATGCCCTCGATCGCTACCGATTTTCGAATTCTTTAACAAGGATATAATCTGATAATAAAAAACCCTATACGTTTCAAGGCATTTGCGGATCCATGCCGACAGCGACAACGGCAGTGCTTTACGCTAAAGTAATCGTTCGGTTATTCAGGGATGGAGGCAGGTATGTACGATAGTTACGGCGGCTTGATATTCGATATGGATGGCACCATCCTGGATACTGAGCCAACGCACCGCAAAGCATGGCATGCCGTGCTGGCGCGGTATGGACTGGGTTTTGATGAGCGTACCGTCATTGGCCTCAATGGATCGCCGACGTGGCGTATTGCTGAAGTAATCCTTGCCAGCCATCAGAGCGATCTTGATCCTTACCGGCTCGCGGCAGAAAAAACGGCTGCGTTGAAAGAGATGCTTTTCGATACCGTACAACCGCTGCCGCTGATTGATGTCGTTAAAGCCTATCGCGGCCGTCGTCCAATGGCTGTGGGAACGGGCAGCGAGCATGCTATGGCTGATGCGCTGTTACAGCATTTAGGGCTGCGCAACTGTTTTGAGGCTATTGTGGGCGCGGATGATGTGACCAAACACAAGCCGGAACCAGAAACTTTCCTGCGGTGTGCCGAACTCATCAGCATTGCGCCCGAGCGCTGTATTGTCTTCGAAGATGCTGATTTTGGCATACAGGCGGCTAAAGCTGCCGGTATGGACTTTGTGGATGTTCGCTTGTTGTGAATGACTGGTTGTCTTACACCACGATGTTTGCAAGCAGTTTCCTCAGCGCGACGCTATTGCCTGGTAGTTCAGAAGTCTTGTTGGCAGGTCTACTGTTGACGGGCAAAGTCCAGACAGCCAGTATCGTTGCGGTCGCCGCTCTGGGCAACACGCTGGGCGGTTTAACAAATATTATTATTGGCCGCTGTCTGCCGCTAAAACAACAGGGGCGATGGCAACACACAGCAACGGCGTGGCTGCACCGATGGGGGCCGGCTGCATTATTACTTAGCTGGTTGCCGGTAATTGGCGATCTGCTTTGTGTGGTCGCTGGCTGGCTTCGTTTCGCCTGGTTTCCGGTGATATTCTGGCTCGCCGCAGGCAAGACGTTGCGATATGTGGTGCTGGCTTTCGCAACATTACAGGGCATGGAATGGTGGCATTGATTCGCGAATAATCACTGTCATGGTTAACCTTATGCTGAACAATAAAAATTTTTCCCCGAGCGGGAGGTCAATTTGATCCCGGACGTATCACAGGCGCTTTCCTGGCTGGAAGCGAATCCTGAGGCAATGAAAGGTATTGGTCGCGGCATTGAACGCGAAACGCTGCGTGTAAAACCCGATGGTCACCTGGCGACCAGCGGGCATCCAAAATCGCTTGGCTCAGCCTTAACGCATAAGTGGATCACCACTGACTTTGCAGAAACGCTGCTTGAATTCATTACGCCTGTAGATAATGACATCGATCATCTGCTGGCTTTTTTGCGCGACATTCACCGCCACACTTCTCGCGATCTTGGCGAAGAGCGGATGTGGCCAATGAGCATGCCGTGCCTGATTGACGACAGTAACAATATTGAGCTGGCTCAATATGGACGCTCGAATATTGGTCAGATGAAAACGTTGTATCGTCAGGGCCTGAAGAATCGTTACGGCGCGCTGATGCAGGTGATTTCTGGTGTGCACTACAACTTCTCACTGCCGCTCTCTTTCTGGCAGGCCTGGGCGGATGTAAAAGACGAGCAGAGTGGGAAAGATGCCATCTCAGAAGGTTATTTGCGGCTAATCCGTAACTATTACCGCTTTGGCTGGATTATTCCTTATCTGTTTGGCGCTTCGCCCGCTATTTGTTCCTCTTTCCTACAGGGCAAAGAAACGGCGCTGCCTTTTGAGCGGACGGATAAAGGACTGCTTTATCTCCCTTATGCCACTTCACTGCGCCTGAGCGATCTTGGCTACACCAATAAATCGCAGAGCGGGCTGGGCATCACCTTCAATAATCTTCCTGATTATGTGAAGGCGCTGAAAGCAGCGATCAAAACGCCGTCAGAAGAGTATGCCCGGATGGGTATCAAGGACGAGCAGGGTAACTGGCTGCAGCTCAATACCAACGTGTTGCAGATTGAGAACGAACTTTATGCACCTATTCGCCCTAAACGCGTCACGCGTTCAGGAGAAAACCCTTCCGATGCTTTGCTGCGCGGTGGGATTGAGTACATTGAAGTCCGCTCGCTGGACATCAATCCTTTCTCGCCGATTGGCGTGGATGAAAACCAGGTTCGTTTCCTCGATCTGTTCCTGATTTGGTGTACGCTGGCTGATGCGCCGGAAATGAGCAGTGATGAATTGCTCTGCACCCGCACAAACTGGAACCGGGTGATTCTGGAAGGGCGTAAACCTGGATTGATGCTTGGGATGGGATGTGGTGAGGCTCAGCATCTGTTAGCCGATGTCGGTAAAACCTTATTTAAAGATTTGCGTCGTGTAGCCGAGACGTTGGACAGCCAGCAGGGCGATAATCACTATCAGGTTGTCTGCGACCGCCTGGTTGCCTCGTTTGACGATCCGGACCTGACCTATTCAGCACGTTTTCTGAATGCGTTAAAAGAAAATGGTCTGGATGGCACCGGACTGGCGCTGGCTGAGCAGTATCGTCATCAGTTGGCTGGTGAGCAGCTGGAAATCCTGAGCGAGTCGCAGTTTGAACAGGAAGCCATACGTTCAAACGTTAAACAGCAGGAAATCGAAGAAAGTGATACGCTTAGCTTTGAAGAGTTTCTGAAAAGCCGAAGCTAGCGCAAAAAGAAAAGGCCACATCGCTGTGGCCAAAATTAACATCTCTGATGTCAGGGATGATGATAACAAAATGCGCGTCTTTCAAAGATTCAGACCCGGGACGAACGAGAAAGTTGCATCGTTGCGAAAATAAATTCATTAGTTGAGGTAACAATATGCCATTGCTGGATAGCTTTACCGTCGATCACACTATCATGGCGGCTCCTGCGGTTCGCGTAGCGAAAACCATGAAAACGCCTCATGGCGATACTATTACCGTTTTCGACCTGCGTTTTTGCAAGCCAAACATTGAGGTAATGCCCGAGCGCGGTATTCATACGCTGGAGCATCTCTTTGCTGGCTTTATGCGTAACCACCTGAACGGTGATGGCGTCGAAATCATCGACATTTCGCCAATGGGTTGTCGTACCGGTTTTTACATGAGCCTGATTGGTACGCCTGCTGAAGATCGTGTGGCCAAAGCCTGGAAAGAAGCGATGCAGGATGTGCTCAAGGTCGCCGACCAGAACAGCATTCCTGAGCTGAACGTTTATCAGTGCGGCACTTATGAAATGCACTCTTTAGATGAAGCTCAGGATATCGCTCGCCACATTATCGACAACGACATTCGCGTTAACCATAACGACGAACTGGCGCTGCCGAAAGAAAAGCTGCGCGAACTGCATATCTAGTGCTTATTTGCTGTCGTCCCGGCCTGACCGGGACGAGTTCAGGATTCTACAGACTCTTTTAGGGTCTTCTGCGGCGTAACGCGCACCTGCTTAATCATATTTTCCTGCACGTCCAGAATATCAACCGCATAGTGCCCAATATGCACTGTGGTATTCGGCAGCGGAATATCTTCCAGCACTTCCAGAATCATACCGTTAACCGTACGCGCTTCCTCTTCCGGCAGCTGCCAGTTAAACGCCTTGTTCAGTTCTCGTACGTTAGCACTGCCTTCAATTAGCACTGAGCCATCGTTTTGCGGCATCACTTCTTCTGCCAGTGAGGGAGACATTGAGGTGGTGAAATCGCCAACGATCTCTTCGAGAATGTCTTCAATCGTCACCAGTCCTTTAATATCGCCGTACTCATCGACCACCAGGCCAACCTTTTTCTTATTCCGCTGGAATTTTACCAGCTGAATATTCAGTGGCGTGCCCTGTGGAACGTAGTAGATTTCGTCCGCCGCACGCAGCATCACCTCTTTGGTGAACTCTTTCTTTTCGGTCATCAGACGATAGGCCTCACGCACGCGGAGCATGCTGATGGTGTCATCGAGCGAGTCGCGATACAGCACAATATGGCCGTGCGGGGAGTGAGTCAGCTGGCGAACGATAGATTTCCAGTCGTCATTGATATTGATGCCGACAATTTCATTGCGCGGCACCATGATGTCATCAACGTTCACTTTCTCCAGATCCAGCACCGACAGCAGCATATCCTGATTACGATGAGACATCAGCGTTCGTGATTCGTAAACGATAGTGCGCAACTCTTCCTTACTTAAAGCCGAGTTGGCTGAGCTGTCGGTTTTCATGCC
Organism: Pantoea sp. CCBC3-3-1; assembly: GCF_007981265.1. Classification (NCBI taxonomy): domain Bacteria; kingdom Pseudomonadati; phylum Pseudomonadota; class Gammaproteobacteria; order Enterobacterales; family Erwiniaceae; genus Pantoea; species Pantoea sp. CCBC3-3-1. The sequence continues at coordinate 3,835,026 of NZ_CP034363.1, read as the reverse complement.
GACCATACGCATCAAAATACGGGTGATGGTATTCAGTAGCCAGACCAGCGGCAGCATAACAATCTGGAGCGGCCCCAGCAGCAGACTGCTCGGGAAAGCGACCTTTTCGGGATAGAGCGCGGCAACGGTTTTCGGCAGTACCTCGGCAAAAACCAGCACGACAAAGGTCAGAATCCCGGTCGCAATGGCCACGCCTTCATCGCCATGCAGGCGCATACCCACAATGGTCGCCAGAGCGGAGGCCAGGATATTGACCAGATTGTTGCCGATAAGCACCAGGCTGAGTAAGCGATCGGGCCGACGCAGCAATTTTTCTACCCGGCGCGCAGCGCGATTGCCGTTTTTAGCCAGGTGACGCAGCTTATAGCGGTTAAGAGTCATCATGCCGGTTTCGGAGCCGGCGAACCAGGCCGAAACCAGAACCATAACAAACAGAATAATAATCAGTGTGGTGGTCGAAACGTGTTCCAACGAGGGAATTCCTTGTGGTTGGGGATCAGGAGGTCAGAAAATGTTGCAGCATCCGGCTACCGAAATACGCCATCGTCAGCAAAAATGCGCCGCCAAAATTGAACCAGGCTACGCGGCGTCCCCGCCAGCCTTCATGATAATGACCCCAGAGCAAAACGACATACACAAACCAGGCGAGAATCGACAGGACAGCCTTATCAACATTCTCCCGGCTGAAGAGATCGTGCATATAGAACAGGCCGGTACAAAGCACCAGCGTCAGCAACACCACACCGACCTGGGTGATGTGAAACATTTTACGCTCAATAGACATCAGCGGGGGGATATCGTTATTGAACGCCAGCTTTTTGTTCTTCAACAGCCAGTCAATCCAGGCCAGCTGTAAGGCATAAAGCGCTGCAATAATCAGCGTTGCGTAGGCAAAAAGCGCCAGGCCAATATGCACCATCATTCCCGGTGTGGTTTCCAGATGAGTGATGAAAGCATTGGGAACGAAGGTCGCAAAAGCCAGGTTAATAAGCGCGAAGCTGTAAACTATCGGCAGCAATATCCAGCCCCGGTTACGGGAAGCCACGATAGTCATGATGGCGCAAATCAGCAGACTGACCAGCGAGCCGATATTCAACAGGCTGAGGTTCTGACCACTGTCCATGGCAAAAATACGCTGTTCTAACGCCACGGCATGGCAGATCAGCGCAAGAAAAGCCGAAATCACCGCCAGACGTCGCCAGGCGCTTTGCTTGCGCAGCAGGCTTGGAATGATCAGTGCAAGACTGAAGGAGTAGGCGAGCAGCGCCAGAATCGCAAAAACGGACATAGGTGGTACCGGCAAGACTATGAAAAAAATCAGTATAGCGCCAGCGGCTGCTGGCTCCAAACGATCTCAACTCAGATGGCTGAGATCGCAGCGTCTTCATGTTATAATCCGCGCCATTGTGTCGCCTGGCGACCTCTCATTACGTTGAGCGAGAGACGATGTTTGATAATTTAACCGACAGATTGTCGCAGACCCTGCGCAATATCAGCGGCCGTGGACGGCTGACAGAAGACAACATTAAAGACACCCTGCGTGAAGTGCGCATGGCGCTGCTGGAAGCGGATGTTGCGCTGCCGGTAGTGCGTGACTTCATCGGCCGCGTTAAAGAACGCGCCGTAGGTCACGACGTCAACAAAAGCCTGACGCCGGGTCAGGAGTTTGTAAAAATCGTACAGAATGAGCTGGTTGCCGCCATGGGCGCGGAGAACAACACGCTTAATCTGGCCGCCCAGCCGCCAGCCGTCGTGCTGATGGCGGGTTTGCAAGGTGCGGGTAAAACTACCAGCGTCGGCAAACTGGGTAAGTTCCTGCGCGAAAAGCACAAGAAAAAAGTGCTGGTGGTTTCAGCTGACGTTTATCGCCCGGCGGCGATCAAACAGCTGGAAACACTGGCGGAACAGGTCGGCGTTGATTTCTGCCCGTCAGATCTGAGCCAGAAGCCGGTCGACATCGTTAAAAATGCGCTGCAGCAGGCTAAGCTGAAGTTCTATGATGTGCTGCTGGTGGATACCGCGGGCCGTCTGCACGTAGACGAAGCGATGATGGACGAGATCAAACAGGTTCACGCCGCGATTAATCCGGTTGAAACCCTGTTTGTTGTCGATGCGATGACCGGTCAGGATGCTGCTAATACGGCGAAAGCGTTTAACGAAGCGCTGCCGCTGACCGGTGTGGTTCTGACTAAGGTTGACGGTGATGCCCGTGGCGGCGCCGCGCTTTCTATCCGGCATATCACCGGCAAGCCAATCAAATTTATGGGTGTCGGTGAAAAAACTGACGCCCTTGAGCCGTTCTATCCGGATCGTATTGCTTCTCGTATTTTGGGAATGGGCGATGTCCTGTCGCTGATCGAAGATATCGAAAGCAAAGTTGACCGTGCGCAGGCAGAGAAGCTTGCCAGCAAGCTGAAAAAAGGCGACGGCTTCGATCTGAACGACTTCCTGGAGCAGCTGAAACAGATGCGTAACATGGGCGGTATGGCCAGCCTGATGGGCAAACTGCCGGGCATGGGACAGCTGCCGGACAACGTTAAGTCGCAGATGGACGATAAAGTGCTGGTGCGTATGGAAGCGATGATCAATTCCATGACGCGCAAAGAGCGCGAAAAGCCAGAGATCATTAAAGGATCGCGTAAGCGTCGTATCGCGACCGGTTCCGGCATGCAGGTGCAGGACGTTAACCGCTTACTCAAGCAGTTTGACGACATGCAGCGTATGATGAAGAAGATGAAAAAGGGCGGTATGGCGAAGATGATGCGCGGCATGAAAGGTATGATGCCGCCGGGCTTCCCGGGCCGCTAAGTCAGCCGGAAATGCGCTCAGGCGAATTAGATTGCTTTTTGCGCCAAAATGAGTAAAATTTTCGGGCTTTTTATATTGCACCCGGGCCCCGTTCCCTCAATGGGGCCCGGTTGTTTTATTCACTAAAGAGGATGTTATGGTAACAATTCGTTTGGCACGTCACGGCGCTAAAAAGCGTCCGTTTTATCAGGTAGTCGTAACCGATAGCCGCAATGCACGCAACGGTCGTTTCATCGAGCGCGTTGGTTTCTTCAACCCGATCGCATCTGGTCAGGCTGAAGCACTGCGTCTGGACCTGGACCGCATTGAGCACTGGGTTGGCCAGGGCGCAACTCTCTCTGATCGCGTTGGTGCGCTGATCAAAGAAGCTAAGAAAGCAGCTTAATCTGTCACGGTGGTCAACATGAGCAAGCAACTCACCGCCCAGCCTCCCGCTAACCCGATCGTTTTAGGGAAGATGGGATCGGCCTACGGTATCCGTGGTTGGCTCAAAGTGTTTTCCTCCACCGAAGATGCCGAAAGCATTTTTGACTATCAGCCCTGGTTTATCCAGCGAGCGGGTCAATGGCAGCTAATCGAGCTGGAAGGCTGGAAGCGCCACAATCAGGACATGATCATCAAAGTCAAAGGCATTGACGATCGTGATGCGGCAGGTCTGCTGACCAATTGCGAAATTGTCGTGGATTCTGAGCAACTGCCAGCGCTTGAAAGCGGTGACTATTACTGGAAAGACCTTATGGGTTGCCAGGTTGTCACCACGGAAGGCTATGAACTGGGCAAAGTCACTGAGATGATGGAAACCGGTTCGAACGACGTTCTCGTCGTGAAGGCAAACCTGAAGGATGCATTCGGTGCGAAGGAGCGGCTGATCCCGTTCCTTGATGGACAGGTTATCAAGAATGTCGATCTCACTACCGGCACCATTGAAGTAGATTGGGATCCTGGTTTTTGAGCTCCGGGAATAGCGGTAAAACACCGGCGCAGTCGATGTGGATAGGCATAATCAGCCTCTTCCCTGAGATGTTTAGCGCTGTTACCGATTACGGAGTAACCGGCCGGGCAGTAAAAAATGGCCTGCTCAGCATCCAGAGCTGGAGTCCTCGTGACTTCACTCATGACCGGCACCGTACCGTGGACGAACGTCCTTACGGCGGCGGGCCGGGGATGCTAATGATGGTTCAGCCCTTACGGGATGCCATCCACGCAGCAAAAGCGGCGGCAGGAGAAGGCGCTAAGGTGATTTATCTTTCACCTCAGGGGCGCAAACTCGATCAAGATGGGGTTTGCGAGCTGGCGACCAACGACAAGTTAATTCTGGTCTGTGGTCGTTATGAAGGGATTGATGAGCGCGTAATTAAAACCGAAATCGATGAAGAATGGTCGATCGGCGATTACGTTCTCAGTGGTGGGGAACTGCCAGCAATGACGCTGATTGACTCCGTCGCCCGGTTTATACCTGGCGTACTGGGCAAGCAGGCGTCAGCCGAGGAAGATTCGTTTTCCGATGGCCTGCTGGACTGCCCGCACTACACCCGACCTGAAGTGTTAGAAGGGATGGAGGTTCCGCCAGTTCTGCTGTCGGGCAACCATGCTGAAATTCGCCGCTGGCGCCTGAAACAGTCGCTGGGCCGTACCTGGCTGAGAAGACCTGAACTTCTGGAAAACCTGGCTCTGACTGAAGAGCAAGCAAAGTTGCTGAAAGAGTTCAAACGTGAATTCAACCAGCAACATAACGATGATGGGCAGACCGGGCGATAGCCGCGGGAGCCTGAATATCAGTTTACCCAGGATAAGAGATTTAATTATGAGCAACATTATCAAGCAAATCGAACAAGAGCAGATGAAACAGGACGTACCTTCATTCCGTCCGGGTGATTCCGTGGAAGTGAAAGTATGGGTCGTTGAAGGTTCTAAAAAACGTCTGCAGGCATTCGAGGGCGTGGTTATCGCTATTCGTAACCGCGGTCTGCACTCTGCATTCACTGTTCGTAAAATTTCTAACGGCGAAGGTGTTGAGCGTGTATTCCAGACTCACTCACCAGTTATCGACAGCATTGCTGTTAAACGCCGTGGTGCCGTACGTAAGGCCAAACTGTACTACCTGCGTGAGCGTACCGGTAAGTCTGCACGTATCAAAGAACGTCTGGGCGCTAAAGCAGCATCCTAAGTTAATAGTGAATAAAGGGCTGACCGAAAGGTCGGCCCTTTTTTTATGTCTTTTTCGCGGGCTTAGCGGTTCGCGCCCGCGATAAGCAAAACTCGTTTTTTCCCGCTTCTGACTTCGCTAATACATCCAGTTAAGAGCTGCGTAAAAGGTAGTACCGATTGAAGTAATAACATTTATAAATTAAATCAACTTAAAAGCGTGCCGATACTCACTACAATAATCATAAGAGTGGGCGCTCAGTTATGTTCAGTCATATTAAATCCTTTTTCGTTAAGCGTTATGCGGCGGACACGCTCCGCTCTTTACAACGCGCCGTGGCCTGTATCGAATTCAAGCCTGACGGCACTATTCTTTCAGCCAACCCCCTGTTTCTTAGTGCAATGGGTTACGGTCTGAAAGAAATTGTTGGGCAGCATCATCGGATCTTCTGCTCTCCTGAATGGCCTGCTTCGGCTGGATATGCGCATTTCTGGCGACGTTTGGGCAAAGGAGAAAGCTTCAGCGATAAATTTATGCGGCTGACGAAAAGCGGCACGCCGGTATGGCTGGAAGCGCACTACATTCCGGTAAAAAATCGGCAGGGTCGGGTAGTTAAAATTGTGAAGCTGGCTTCAGATATTACTTCGCATATTGAAGATGCGATGGAACAGCGTGCGATGACCACCGCAATGGAACGCTCCATGGCGGTAATCACCTTTACGCCGGAAGGTGAAATAATTAAAGCTAACGATAATTTCTTCAGCGTCATGGGCTATACGCCCGAAGAGATTACCGGACGTCATCACAGGATGTTCTGTTCTGAGGAAATACGTAACAGCACGGAATACAGGCAGTTTTGGGCGCGTCTGAAGCACGGCGATTTTATATCTGGTCAGTTTGAGCGCATTAATAAGCGTGGAGAAACGGTCTGGCTGCGGGCAACTTACAATCCGGTGTTTGATGAAAATAATCGGCCTTACAAGGTTGTGAAGTTTGCCAGTGACGTCACGGCCCAGGTAATCAAAAATCAGCAGGAGCGCGACGCGGCACAACATGCCTTGCACGCCGCAATTGATACTCAGGAAAATACACGTACCGGGGCAACGGTAATCGAGGGCAGCGTAACGGTAATGAATGCTATTGCCGCTGAGCTGCAAACCGTTACCGGAGAAATTACCAACCTGAATACGCAGTCTCTCCATATCAGTGAAAGAGTGGAAACAATTCGCAATATTGCCGATCAGACCAACCTGCTGGCGCTGAATGCTGCTGTAGAAGCGGCCCGAGCCGGTACGCATGGGCGCAGTTTTGCCGTCGTTGCTAGTGAAGTCAGAACGTTGGCCGCCAATATCAATCGCGCCACGCAGGAAATTGAAGGCGTGGTTCGGGACAACCATACGTTAGCGAACCAGGCATTAAAAAATATCGAAGCCAGTCGAAACAGGGCAGAACAAGGCGTCACCCTGGCGCAGAAAGCGGGGAAGGTGGTTGCCGACATCCAGCTGAATGCTTCTCAGGTGGTCGAAGCGATTGGCAACGTAAATGCTGCTTTAAAAGAGTAATACAAACCCAGGCGAGCTGAAGGTCCGTAAAACCCTGCCTGCGGCAGGGCGTTATTTTATAACGTGCCTGTATTCCTGGCGCTCTGCCAAAAGTTTAGCGGTATGCCGCTTTGATCAGCTCCACCACCAGCGGTGAAAGCGCATTGCGCAGGGCAGCCCGCTCTGACTGGAACAGCGTGGCGACAAAATATTTATGATCCGGTAACTCAACGCCGCGTACATCTCCTTCGCTATCCCAGGCGGTAATCTGAAGGGGGAATCCTTCCAGTTCGGCGACAAATTCCGGGTTTACGCCGAAGTTGCAGTGATAACCTTCATGTGTTTGCAGACAGCCATAGGCTTTGGCAATCACCGAATCAGGCGCGATAACGATATCACCGGTTTTTTCCACAAGAGAGCAGCTTAACGGCGCAATCACCACGCGCCCTTTAGTATCCGTTTCTGCATGAATGGCATCGTGCCAGCCCATTACGCTGCGGGCATATTCAATGACCGCATACTGAAAGCCGCCGCATGAACCCAGAAACGGGATATTGTTTTCACGTGCGTAAGTAATTGCCATATACGCACCATGATCGTTTTTATAAGGACTGCCGGGTACTACCCAGATGGCGTCAAAATTTTCAAATATGGCAGGGCTGGTCACGGTTTCGGTGGGGAGCCATTCTGCGGTCACTGGAATATCCAGTGAAGCAGCGGCCAGTTTGACAGCAGGCGGAATGGCCTGATGAGCAACAGCTTCAGGACGATAATCACCAACAAGGGCAATGCGGGCGGGCTTGTTCATTTCTATTTCCTGTTCAGATAAAAGAGGCTCAGAAGGGGTAATAATCAAACTGGCTCAGAGTGCTTATGCAGACTGTTAATGTGGCGACGGTCGGTGGAAATGATAGATCGCGGTATTCACCGGACCACTGTCTAATACAATCAGGCCATATTGTATGCCAATAAATTTGGCGCCACATTTTTCCGCAACACGGCGGCTGGCGGTATTTCCTTCCACGGCCAGGATTTCCACAATTTCCCTTTCCGGGCTTTGCCATGCCATGTCGACCAGATAACGAACGGCCTGGGAGGCTATACCCTGGCCCTGTTCGCTACTACGTACCCAATAGCCAATTGAGCAGTGATTGAGTTGACCGCTGGAGTAACGCAGGCCTGCACCTCCCAGTAAACGGCCATCTTCAGCAAACAGCCCAAGTTCGTTCGCTTCTCCTTTTTCGCGCAGCATGTGGGTGGCAGCGAACCATTTGCGCGCTTCTTCTTCACTAAACCCTTCATGCGCCCAGAGCAACCATGGCTGAAGCGTGTCCAGCGAGTCACGAACCGCGTCGGAAAACGCCTGTGCATCCGGGTCAGCGTAAGGGCGTAAAATGACTTTCATAGTGAACTCCATGATTTTTCGTTATTTATCTTAATCATAAATCTGACAGAAAAAATTAATGAGCGTGTTTATCGCCCTAAAAAGCATTTTTTGCCGCCGATATTTTTGCAAAAGTAAAACGATCGGTTTACTTTTTAAGGATGAATAAAAAAGATGACATCATCCAGGCCGCAGAGCGGCTGTTCTATATCAACGGGTTTCATGCGACCAGCACGGATCGCATCTGTAATGAAGCGGGCGTATCAACCCGAACGCTGTACCGTTATTTCCCCTCGCGGGAAGTGCTGACTGAAGCGGTGTTGGCCACGCGGCAAGAGCGCTTTTTTGCCGCACTGCTTCCTCCGGAACATTCCGAAGCCATCACCCGGCTGTTCGAGGTTCAGAGCGAATGGATGCAGGAGAATGGCCCGTTAGGATGTCTGTTCCTGAAAGCGTGGGGCGAATATGCTGAAGAAGATCGGCATCTGGCGGCGCTGGCGCTTGATTACCGTTACAGGCAGCGCGAATACATCTCCTCCTGTCTTCGACACTCTGCGGGTGAAGCGCTTTCCGATGCGGTGTGGATGCTGTTTGAAGGAGCCATTACCTCAGCGCTGATATTGGGTCCACAAGCGGCGATTTATGCAGGAGAGGCGGCGAAAAAACTTCTGGCAACCTGCGGTCAAAAACAGTGAATACTTCCCGGGCGCTGAGTATCACAGGTTTCTCGTTAATTGCCGTTACTTATGGAATGGCCAGATTTTCCTGGGGACTGATGTTGCCTGCGGTGATAAAGGAAATTCCTTTCAGTACCGGTACGGCGGGAGCGATCTCCGCCTGTAGTTTTGCTGCCTATTGTCTGGCAATTATCAGCACGCCGGTTTTGATAAAGCATTTTGGCTCGCGTGGGTTGGCGGCAGCGGCAGCTTTTTTAGCAGCTGCCGGTCTGCTAATACTGGCTTTTTCCTTCAGTCCCTTAATGCTTGCAGTAGGGCTGTCTGTTGCTGGGCTGAGCCCGGGCATGGCTTCTCCTTCTCTCGCGGTTGCCGTTAACCAGCTGATCGCCGCAAAGCGGCAGTCACAAATCAACACCTTCATTAACGCCGGCACCAGCGCCGGGATTATCCTCTCCGTACCCATTCTGCTTTTGCTCCCCGGCGGCTGGCGGGCCGCTTGCCTGGTATTCGGCACGCTTGCGCTGGTATGCCTGTTGCCGGTCCTGCGCTACCTGCCCGCTGACAAAGTAACAAGCCCGGTACAAACTAACAGCAGCAGGTGGCGAATGCCCGCCCCGGCAATGGTGCGGCTTATGGCTATTGCTTTTGCCAGTGGAATAATCAGCGCGGCCTGGTGGAGTTTTGGTCCGCAGATTTTACAACAGCACGCTGGCGTGGATGCGCAAACCATCAGCTGGCTGTGGATGATCGCGGGCGGAGCGGGGATTTCAGGCGTACTGACCGGGCCAGTGGCGAAGAGGATTGGCATGAATCTGGTTTACCGCGGCGCTTTATTACTTATGGTTCTGCCGCTTGTGGTTCTGGCGCTAAAAAATGAGCCGTCGGGATGGTTCTACCCTGCTGCCGCCATGTGCGGTGCTGGCTACATTATTCTTTCTGGCGTTTTGCTGGTGTGGGGCATTTCAGCTAACGAAAGCGATCCGGCTTCAGGTGTGGGGCAGGTTTTCTTAATGCTCGCTGTCGGTCAGGTGGCAGGATCGGTCCTGTTCGGTCAGCTTTATACGCACACCCATGCTGCCACCGCGTTACTTACGTTTGGTGCTCTCGGAATAGGGATGATGCCGTTTACACCAGCAGCGCCTCATAAGACATAACTTCTAAAATTTCCGTATAGAGAGTCGATTGCAAAACAACCTGTAAACTTAATGATACATGTTGATTGTGAGTGATATTTCACTCTATTTGTTTAATGTTTTGATTTTTATAATAAATATTTATTTTTTATGCTTGTTTAATCTCTGTGGTAATAAAGGTGTACATAGTGGATTGAGTTCTGTACCGGATCTGATACATTATTCATCACCTTGCGAGGGCTGACTTACGCATAACGAGAGAAACAGGATGACCACCATGCAAAAAGACGCGCTGAATAATGTTCATATTGCCGAAGAACAGATTTTGATTACTCCGGAAGAGCTGAAAAAACAGTTTCCGCTCAATGCTGCGCTTGAATCGCAAATCACCGCTTCACGTCAGACGATCTCTGACATTATCAGCGGCAAAGATCACCGCCTGCTGGTGGTTTGCGGTCCCTGTTCAATTCACGATACCGAAGCCGCTCTGGATTACGCCCGTCACCTGAAAACACTCTCTGAGCAGCTGAAGGATCAGCTCTACATCGTTATGCGCGTCTATTTTGAAAAACCTCGTACAACCGTTGGCTGGAAAGGGTTGATTAACGATCCGTACATGGATAACTCTTTCGATATGGAAGCCGGTCTGCATATTGCGCGTCGCCTGCTGCTGGAATTAGTTGAAATGGGCCTGCCGCTGGCAACAGAAGCGCTGGATCCGAACAGCCCGCAATACCTTGGCGATCTGTTCAGCTGGTCAGCGATCGGTGCGCGTACCACTGAATCACAGACTCACCGCGAGATGGCTTCAGGTTTATCGATGCCGGTCGGCTTTAAAAATGGCACCGACGGGAGTCTGGGTACGGCTATCAACGCCATGCGCGCCGCAGCGATGCCGCATCGTTTTGTCGGCATCAATCAGAGCGGCCAGGTTTGCCTGCTGCAAACGCAGGGCAATCCGGACGGACATGTGATCCTGCGCGGCGGAAAAAGCCCTAATTACGGCCCGGAAGATGTCGCCCAGTGCGAAAAAGAGATGTTACAGGCGGGACTCCGCCCATCACTGATGATAGATTGCAGTCATGGCAATTCTAACAAAGATTTCCGTCGTCAGTCCGGCGTGGCTGAATCTGCGGTTGCGCAGATCAAAGACGGCAACCGTTCTATTATGGGTCTGATGCTGGAAAGCCATTTACATGAGGGCAACCAGTCTTCTGAGCAGCCGAAAAGTGAAATGCGCTACGGCGTTTCCGTTACCGATGCCTGCATCAACTGGGAAACGACCGAAACGCTGCTGCGAGAAATTCATCAGAACCTGGACGGGGTGCTGACGGCGCGTCTGTCGCATGAGGACTAATTATGGTGGCTGAACTGACCGCGCTTCGCGATCAAATAGATGAAGTTGATAAAGCGCTGCTCGATCTGCTGGCCAAACGGCTAAGCCTCGTCGCTGAAGTTGGCGAGGTGAAAAGCCGGTACGGATTACCGATTTACGTGCCCGAGCGCGAAGCTTCTATGCTGGAGTCGCGGCGCAAAGAAGCTGAGCAGCTTGGTGTACCACCGGACTTGATTGAAGACATCCTGCGTCGCGTGATGCGCGAATCCTATACCAGCGAAAATGATAAAGGCTTCAAAACGCTGTGTCCGCAGCTGCGGCCAGTGGTGATTGTCGGTGGCCGGGGACAAATGGGTCGCCTGTTTGAAAAAATGCTGACGCTCTCTGGCTATCAGGTAAAAATTCTCGATAAAGAAGACTGGGCACAGGCTGACAGCATGCTGGCGGATGCCGGAATGGTGATTATCAGCGTCCCGATTCATCTGACGGAAAAAGTGATTGCCGGTCTGCCGCCGTTACCGGAAGACTGTATCCTGGTCGATTTAGCGTCAGTCAAAAACAGTCCGTTACAGGCTATGCTGGCCGCACACAACGGTCCGGTACTGGGTCTGCATCCCATGTTTGGGCCGGATAGCGGCAGCCTGGCGAAGCAGGTGGTGGTCTGGTGCGATGGCCGTCAGCCGGAAGCCTATCAGTGGTTCCTTGAACAGATTCAGGTCTGGGGCGCGCGGCTGCATCGTATCAGCGCGGTGGAACACGATCAGAACATGGCTTTCATCCAGGCGCTGCGCCACTTCGCGACGTTCGCATATGGTCTGCATCTGGCGGAAGAGAATGTTAACCTCGATCAGCTGCTGGCGCTTTCATCGCCGATCTATCGGCTTGAGCTGGCTATGGTTGGCCGGCTGTTTGCGCAGGATCCTCAGCTCTATGCGGATATCATTATGTCTTCGGAGAGCAATCTGGCGCTGATCAAACGTTATTATCAGCGTTTTGGCGAAGCGATCGGCCTGCTGGAGCAGGGTGACAAGCAGGCGTTTATTGACAGCTTCCGTAATGTTAAACGCTGGTTTGGCGATCACGCCCAGCAGTTCATGCTGGAAAGCCGTACGCTGCTGCGTCAGGCGAATGACAACCGCAAATAGTTCACAGGCCGGTGACGGCCTTTTTCCTCTTTTACCGAGCCGTAGTGCAGCAGGCGGTTTAACAACTGAAACCCGCCTGTTGTAAAATCCTTTTTGCCTGAGCGGTTAATAAAAAATCGGCCAGCGGCTGGGCTTCAGCCTGACAAATCGCCAGCGCGTAATCAGCCTGAACCTGAAAGGGCGAGGGGATATCCAGCACGGTAAGCGTTTTAAGATTTTTTAAGCGCGCTGCATAATTGCGATAGCCAATAAAGATATCGGCCCGATCGTTCTCCAGCAGCCAGCTCGCTGCCATTTCTCCCGCAGGTACAACAGGGCTTTTCGGTCCGCCAACCAGCTGTAAAGCCCGATCCTTTAGCGCGTTTCCCCTCCCAGCGTAGTGCTGCTCAATCAGATCGAAAAGTTGCCACGTATAATCACCAGAAGGGTCGCTTTGTGGCGTGGAGGTTGCAACGCGCAACGACGGATCGGTGAGCAAGGCCAGCCAGTCGGCAGAGGCAGAAATCAGCGCCGTTTTCACACTAAGGCATAGCTGATTATGCGTAAAAACAGCGACACTGAGCGCCTTGCCGGAAGTCAGCAGGGTATGCGGATGGGCTGCATTTGCCGAGGCAAAGAGATGGCAGGTTTCGCCCTGCTGAATACGCTGGCACAGAAGTCCGGCAGGGCCAAACTCAGTTTCAACATTAATTCGCTGATGTGCTTTGAAAGCAGCAATCAGTTCGGGCCAAACCAGGCGCAAACTTCCTGCCGCTAGGACACGTATACTGTTCAAAAGCTTTTCCCCCGGGGCACTTTTAGTTATTACCCACATATTGGGTGCGATAGAAACGTTGATACCAGCTGTCGGCTTTTTGCTGCATATCAATATCGTTGAACTTTTGCGGATAAAGCTTTTTCGCCATCCAGAGCTCGCCCAGCGCCATCGCTTCCGGCATAGGATAGCCCCAGGCTTTGGCATATTCAGGCATCAGATAAACTCGATGATTTTTTACCGCATCAACGGCTTGCCAGGCGGGCTGCTGCTTGATTTCATCGATAACTTGCGGATAACGATCCTGTACAAATATCACCTGCGGATCCCATGCCAGGATCTGTTCCATTGAAACCTGCTTGTAGCCTTTGACCGTGGCTGCCGCTACGTTCATCGCGCCCGCATGCGCCATCATCAAACCGGTATATTTACCCGATCCATAAGTCGTGAGATCGGGGTTAGCCATATAAACGCGAATACGCTGCGCCGGGGGGATTTCCGTCAACCGTTGGCGGGTTTGTTGACGCTGAGTGAACGTAGCGTCAATCAGCTTTTCAGCTTGCTGCTGGTGGTTTACCACTGTGCCAATCAGACGGATACCTTCTTTCAGACCTTCGTTATAGGCCTGCTCCTCATCAACCAGCTGAGGATTAAGGCGATTTTGCTGTTTTTCATCGCCAGCGCGTAGAGAAATCGCAATAACGGCAATGCCAAGCTTCTGTATCTGGTCAATCATCTCCTGAGGAGCATAATTGGTGACAAAGACCACCTGTGGATGTAGCGCTACCAGCTTTTCTAAATCGACATGAGTTAAATCGCCAAGCGTGGGCAAGCTGGAAAGCTGCGGGACCAGCCGCTGATAGCCATCGCCCAGCTGCTGTTTCCAGTTATCAAGGATACCAACCATGGTATTCGTTGCATCCAGCTGCACCAGGAGATTCAGCGTCTGATGTTGCAGTACGACGACCCGATCAACCCGATCGGGAAGAGTGACATGCCGTCCAAGCTGATCGGTAATCTGACGGTTTGCCAGCGCGGAAAAGGGCAGAAGTGTCAGGGCGCAAAGCAAGGAAACGGTACGGAAAGGAAAGAACATAAATTCACCTCAAAATCGCTGTATAAAGCATGATATAGCGATAGGGTGTTCGCGGTAAATGATCCTGATGGGGTAAGGCAGGAGTAGCTTGCAATAAAGAGTTTGCAGGGGAGGTGAGAATGAGCCGCCGTGACCGACGGCCGGGAAAATTTATTCTGGTACGACAGGAATAACGTTTTCACCTGGATAGCAGCCGAGTACTTTTAAGGAGCGAGCGATTGGAGCCAGTTCGCGCAGCGCCTGCTGGACCTCTTCCGAACGCAGGTTGCCCTGGAAATCAATGTAGAACATCTCTTCCCATGGATTACCGTTAATGGGGCGGGACTCGAGCTTACTCATCGGCAGGTTGTGCTTACGCAACACCAGCAACGCTTCGACCAAAGCCCCAGCCTGTTGGCCCGTTGCCATAATAAGCGTGGTTTTGGCCGGAACCTGAAGAGTGACGTCGACAGGTTTACGAGCAAGAACGATAAAACGGGTAATATTCTGCTGCTGGTTCGCCAGATTACGTTCCAGTACCTGCAAGCTATACAATTCGCCGCCGGCCTGGCTGCCCAGCGCCGCCACTTTTGGTGAGTTGAGCGCTGCCACCTGTTCCATCGCTGCGGCAGTGCTTTCAGTATATTCAATCTTCCAGTGAGGATAGCGATGAATAAACTGGCTGCACTGCTGGAAAGGCTGTGGATGACTGTAAACCGTTTCAATCTGCTGTAGATCGGTGCTGCCCGAGACCAGCACGCAGTGATCGATAGGAAGCGTTAATTCTCCGACAATGGACAGGCTGGTTTGTTGTAAAAGGTCGTAGACGTCATTAATTGATCCCGAACTGGTGTTTTCAATCGGCAGCACGGCATAGTCAGCCTGACCGGTTTCCACCTGAGCAAAGATATCGCGAAACTTCAGGCAGCCACACTCAATAAAATTATCAAAATGGCGCGCCGCATAATGACGTGATGCCAGATGTGAATAGGAACCTTTAGGGCCGAGGAAGGCGATTCGTGCTGACTGGGCGTTGGTATTATTGAGGTGTTTTTGCAGCAGCGCCTGTTGGGTGAGTACGGAGTCTTCAATAACGAGCTGGAACAGGCGAGTGATGTAGTGGGCATCCAGCTTGTGTTCTTTACCTAGCGTAACGAGGTGCTCCAGCAGGTCACGCTCGCGGTCGATGTCGCGAACAGGGCGATGGGTAGCCATTTTCGCCGTGGCAACTTCAACCGCCAGCGCCCGGCGTTTTGCCAGCAAGCTCAGCAGTTCTTCATCCAGCGCGCTGATTTTTCCGCGCAGTCCCAGCAAGGGGTTCTCAGAGTTCATAGGAATACCTGTCAGATATGCATAAAAAAAAAGCCTCCCGCTTGGGAGGCTTTGTTGTTCGTCTTCGCATTCTTTCTTACACGACGAAAAGCCTCCCAGTCAGGGGAAGGTAAAAAAGAATGCGAAGAAGAACGGTAGTTGTTTCATACGAGTGTCCACGTTTGTCAGAGGGTTAAAGTAACCGCTGCAAATTCTTTCTGTCAATAAAAAACGCGCCCTGAGGCGCGTTATCATCTTTTAAAGCTTATTCCTGATCGATGACGCTAAGGTCTTTCACACTGGCATTGGCGCGGCGCGCCTCGCCTTTGTGCTGAACTTTATTCAGCTGGCGCTCCAGCTTGTTGATCAGGTCGTTTATGGCCGTATACATATCAATGTGCTTCGCACTGGCCACCAAAGGGCCGTTGGGCGTATTGATGGTCGCATCGGCAACGAATTCCTTCGGCTCCTTTGAAAGAACGATATGGGGATTTATCAGATGAGTTTGCCATTTTTCGAGCTTGGCGAGACGGTCTTCGACATGTTGGCGGATAGCCGGAGTGATTTCCATGTGCTTGCTGGTAATGTTCAGAACCATAGTGCTTACCTCTAATCATTTCCGTCGAATGTAGATTCAGCATACCCTGGAAAAAGGGGGTATGTGTGATTTACATCACCTTATTTTGTCACTTTTTGTCAAGAATGAAAAATCTGTGAGATGGCGTTATTAACCGAAAGCGAAGCCTTGCCGAGGGGGAATTTCGCAGGCAGTATAGGTGGGTTAACTCAGGAAGGATTTAGTCCGAATGTTCATTCTGAGGAAAAAAATGGCAGCCACCGGCTGCCATTTTTCGTTTACATCATTACGCCTGATTCGCTGCGATGATTTTTGCTACTTTATCTGCTTCTGCATTCAGCTGCAGATGACGGTAAGCATTTTCCATCAGCGGCAGTGCCGTGCGGGTCGCCTGCGTATCCGGATAATCTTTCATCATTTGCTCGACCCGATTAACTACTGCGACATAAGCTTCGCGCTTAGTGTAGAATTGGGCAACGGATAACTCATACTTCGCCAGACGGTCTTTCAGATAGACCAGACGCTTTCTGGCATCGGTAGCATACTGACTGTTTGGATAACCGCGCAGCAGCTGTGAGAAATCATGGAAGGCATCGCGCGCATGTGAAGGATCGCGATCCGAACGGTCAATGCCGAAAAAGCCCTGCAGTGCGCTGTCATCAAGCGCCATGTCCGTCAGACCACGCATATAAATCACGTAATCAATATTCGGGTGGGTTGGATTCAGACGCATAAAGCGGTCAATCGCGGCCTGCGCCAGCGGCAAATCGGCATTTTTGTAGTAAGCGTAGATCAGGTCTAGCTGAACTTGCTGGGAGTAAGGCCCGAACGGATAGCGGTTATCAAGCGCTTCCAGTTGCGTTATTGCTCCTTTAAAGTTACCGTCCTGCAGTTTTTGCTGGGCTGTGGCATAGATCTCAGAAGGCGGGCTATCGGGCACCGTATCCTTCGAGCCGGAACAACCCGCTAATGCCAGGCTCAACGTGGCTGCAGCCACCAGATATTTCATACGCGTCATGACGATTTGATTATCCTCAGAGTGTTATTCAGGAAGCTGTCCATGTAGCTCCCGATAGTGACCAGGTACAATAGCACATTATATTAAACGGCATCGCCGTGAAAACCCAACGTTAACGAAGAAGCTGTTTATGGCACAACAAGTAAAACTCAACGCAACGGTATCCGAATCGCAACTCGGACAACGCTTAGATCAGGCTTTGGCCGAATTGTTCCCTGATTATTCAAGATCGCGCATAAAAGAGTGGATTCTCGACCGTCGCGCCAGCGTTAATGGCGTAATCATCGACAAACCTAAAGAAAAAGTGCTTGGCGGCGAACAAATCGCTATCGATGCAGAGATTGAAGAAGAAGCTCGCTGGGAAGCCCAGGACATCCCCCTAAACATCGTTTATGAAGATGACTACATTCTGGTGATCAACAAACCTCGCGATCTGGTCGTCCATCCGGGCGCGGGCAATCCTGATGGAACGGTGCTGAATGCACTGCTGCATCACTTCCCGGCCATTGCCGACGTTCCCCGGGCCGGTATTGTCCATCGTCTGGACAAAGATACCACCGGGCTGATGGTCGTGGCGAAAACGGTACCCGCTCAGACGCATCTGGTGGAATCCCTACAGCTCAGAGAAATTACCCGTGAGTACGAGGCGGTAGCGATCGGCAGAATGACGGCTGGTGGTACGGTTGATGAACCTATTAGTCGTCACTCCACCAAACGTACTCATATGGCGGTTCATCCGATGGGTAAACCGGCCACAACGCACTATCGCATCATGGAGCATTTCCGTGCTCACACGCGGATGCGCTTGCGCCTCGAAACGGGTCGTACTCACCAAATCCGTGTGCATATGTCGCATATCAACCATCCGCTGGTGGGCGATCCGCTGTACGGTGGTCGTCCACGCCCGCCTAAGGGTGCCTCCGATTCCTTTATCTCTGTGCTGCGTAAATTCGATCGTCAGGCCCTGCATGCCACCATGCTGCGTCTGTACCATCCGATTACCGGTATTGAAATGGAATGGCACGCGCCGCTGCCGCAGGATATGGTTGAACTGATCGCCGCGCTGAAAGCGGATACCGAAGAGTTCAAAGATCAGATGGACTGGTAATGAGCCTGCTTCTCCCTCAGTGGAATGCGCCCGCCAACGTGCGGGCATGCAGTACGACGCGTCTTAATGGCGTCAGCCACGCGCCCTGGGATTCCCTGAATCTCGGCGCGCACGTTGGCGATAAACCTGAGCATGTGCAACGTAACCGTGAGCGACTGGTTGAGCTGGCCGAAATGCCCGCTATGCCGGTCTGGCTTGAACAGGTACACGGCACGCGCGTTTTACATCTCACAGGGGAAAAGCCGCAATCTCTACAGGCCGACGCGGCTTATACCCGCAAGCCTGGCGTGGTTTGCGCGGCAATGACCGCTGACTGTTTGCCCGTTTTGTTCAGTTCGCTGGACGGTAAGGAAGTTGCTGCCGCTCACGCTGGCTGGCGAGGACTTTGCGCGGGTGTGCTTGAAGCGACGCTTGATGCTTTTATTTCTCCGCCGCAGGAGATTGTTGCATGGCTTGGTCCTGCCATTGGCCCTGAAGCTTTTGAGGTCGGCCCGGAAGTGCGCGCCGCTTTTTTAGCTCAGGATTTAACCACTTCCGCCGCTTTTCGTCCGGCTGGTGAAAAATATTATGCCGACATTTGGCAGCTTGCTCACCGCCGTCTGGCGGCCAGAGGAGTGCGCCACATCTCGGGTGGCGGCATTTGTACCGTTTCTCAACCTGAGCAATTTTTCTCTTTCCGGCGCGATGGCGTTACCGGCCGTATGGCAAGTTTGATCTGGCTGATATAACCTGTCGCCATAAGACGGTCCAGATTGATGTATTTTTCGCCAAAATATTCGGGTCATTAAACTTGAAAATTTGAGGGAAGACCTCATTTAATCTCCAGTAGCAATTTGACCTGAATGGGGGAATTATGCGTCTGGATCGTCTTACTAATAAATTCCAGCTTGCTCTGGCTGATGCCCAGTCTTTAGCGCTCGGGCGCGATAACCAATTTATAGAACCTCTTCATCTGATGAGCGCGCTGCTCAATCAGGAAGGCGGTTCCGTTCGTCCTTTACTTACTACCGCTGGCGTGGATGTCGCTGCGCTGCGCGCCGCCGTGGAACAGTCCATCAGTCGTTTGCCGCAGGTGGAAGGAACGGATGGCGATGTACAACCTTCAGCGGATCTTGTCCGCGTACTCAATCTCTGTGACAAACTGGCGCAAAAGCGCGCCGACAACTTTATCTCATCCGAATTGTTTGTTCTTGCCGCTCTCGACTCGCGTGGCTCACTGGCGGATTTATTAAAATCTGCTGGCGCAACCAGCGATAAGCTGACCAGAGCGATTGACCAGATGCGTGGAGGCGAAACCGTGAACGACCAAGGGGCTGAAGATCAGCGTCAGGCACTGAACAAATACACTATCGATCTGACCGAACGGGCAGAAAAAGGCAAACTCGACCCGGTGATAGGGCGTGACGAAGAAATTCGCCGCACTATTCAGGTTCTTCAGCGCCGTACGAAAAACAATCCGGTGCTTATCGGTGAACCCGGCGTCGGTAAAACCGCCATTGTAGAAGGTCTGGCGCAGCGAATCATTAACGGTGAAGTGCCAGAAGGGCTGAAAGGGCGCCGGGTGCTTGCACTGGATATGGGC
This sequence comes from Pantoea sp. CCBC3-3-1, assembly GCF_007981265.1. Classification (NCBI taxonomy): domain Bacteria; kingdom Pseudomonadati; phylum Pseudomonadota; class Gammaproteobacteria; order Enterobacterales; family Erwiniaceae; genus Pantoea; species Pantoea sp. CCBC3-3-1. The sequence continues at coordinate 3,815,431 of NZ_CP034363.1, read as the reverse complement.
GCACTGGTGGCGGGTGCAAAATATCGTGGCGAGTTCGAAGAGCGGCTGAAAGCCGTATTGAACGACCTGTCAAAGCAGGAAGGCAACGTCATCCTCTTTATCGATGAGCTCCATACCATGGTCGGCGCGGGTAAAGCGGACGGCGCGATGGATGCCGGAAACATGCTTAAACCCGCACTGGCTCGTGGTGAACTGCACTGTGTGGGTGCCACAACGCTGGATGAGTATCGTCAGTATATAGAGAAGGATGCCGCGCTTGAGCGTCGTTTCCAGAAAGTATTCGTCGCTGAACCCAGCGTCGAAGATACCATTGCTATCCTGCGCGGGTTAAAAGAACGCTACGAGCTGCATCACCATGTACAGATTACCGATCCAGCAATCGTGGCCGCAGCTACGCTGTCCCATCGTTACATTGCGGATCGCCAGCTGCCTGACAAAGCCATTGACCTGATTGATGAAGCGGCTTCCAGTATTCGTATGCAGATTGACTCTAAGCCGGAATCTTTAGATCGCCTTGAGCGTCGCATCATTCAGTTGAAGCTGGAACAGCAGGCGCTGAAAAAAGAGTCTGACGATGCCAGCATCAAACGCCTGGAAATGCTGGAAGATGAACTGAATCAGAAAGAGCGCGACTACTCTGAGCTGGAAGAGGAGTGGAAAGCGGAAAAAGCGTCGTTGTCCGGCACTCAGACAATTAAAGCGGAACTTGAGCAGGCTAAGCTTTCTCTTGAGCAAGCGCGACGCTCCGGCGATCTCGCGCAGATGTCAGAGTTACAATACGGCAAAATTCCTGAACTGGAGAAACAGCTGGCTTCAGCCACGCAGTCGGAAGGCAAAACCATGCGGCTGTTACGTAATCGCGTAACCGACGTTGAAATTGCAGATGTGCTGGCGCGTTGGACCGGTATCCCGGTCGATCGCATGATGGAAGGCGAGCGCGATAAGCTGTTGCGAATGGAACAGGAACTTCATCAGCGCGTTATTGGGCAGAATGAAGCCGTCGAGGCGGTGTCTAATGCTATACGGCGTAGCCGTGCGGGCCTCGCGGATCCTAACCGACCGATCGGTTCCTTCCTGTTCCTTGGCCCTACGGGGGTGGGTAAGACCGAACTTTGCAAAGCGCTGGCTAACTTTATGTTCGACAGCGATGACGCAATGGTCCGTCTTGATATGTCCGAGTTTATGGAGAAACACTCGGTATCGCGTTTGGTCGGCGCACCTCCTGGCTATGTAGGTTATGAAGAAGGGGGGTATCTGACCGAAGCGGTTCGTCGTCGTCCTTATTCTGTGATCCTGTTGGATGAAGTCGAGAAGGCACATCCGGACGTATTTAATATCCTTTTACAGGTTCTGGATGATGGTCGCCTGACGGATGGGCAGGGCAGAACGGTAGATTTCCGTAATACCGTCGTCATTATGACGTCTAACCTTGGATCCGATCTGATTCAGGAGCGTTTTGGCGAACTCAGCTACCCTGAAATGAAAGATGTGGTGATGACGGTTGTGGGGCACCATTTCCGTCCGGAGTTCATTAACCGTATTGACGAGCTGGTGGTCTTCCATCCGTTAGGCGAGAAACACATTGCTTCAATCGCCAAAATCCAGCTGCAGCGGTTGTACGATCGCCTGGCCGATCGTGGCTATCAGCTGCATATCTCTGATGAGGCATTGCAGCTGCTTGGCGAAAATGGTTATGACCCGGTTTACGGTGCAAGACCGCTGAAACGCGCTATTCAGCAGCAAATTGAGAACCCGCTGGCGCAACAGATACTTTCCGGAACTCTTGTTCCAGGAAAAATGATTGAAATGACCGTCCAGGATGGCGTCATTGTTGCTCAGCAATAACAGATGAAACGTATTTAAATGGGCCTTCGGGCCCATTTTTGTTTAAAAAGAGGGCGAAATGTGTGGTTTTTGGATGGTTGAGGTTGGTTTTTGAGCGGTTGAGAACTTTTTTGCAATTAGGGGTTGTCAGCCGGCGAGAACTCCCTATAATGCGCAACCACTGAGACGGCACAACGGCTTACAGCCCGCCGGTTCAGGAGGTTCAGGAAGCTGAATCGCCGGAGAAAAACTTCTCAAAAAGAAGTTGACTCTGAAGGAGGAAAGCGTAATATACGCCACCTCGCGACAGGAAGCTAAGGCACTGTTCGCAACGCTCTTTAACAATTTATCAGACAATCTGTGTGGGCACTCGCAGGATTGATATCAAGACACCTTCGGGTGTCAAAAAATATCAAGTCTTAAGAGTGAACACATAATGAAAATTCATTATGACGTTTTACACTTGAGCATCGCTGCACTTGTTGCAGCAAATCGAACTTTTAATTGAAGAGTTTGATCATGGCTCAGATTGAACGCTGGCGGCAGGCCTAACACATGCAAGTCGAACGGTAGCACAGAGGAGCTTGTTCCTTGGGTGACGAGTGGCGGACGGGTGAGTAATGTCTGGGGATCTGCCTGACAGAGGGGGATAACTACTGGAAACGGTAGCTAATACCGCATAACCTCGCAAGAGCAAAGAGGGGGACCTTCGGGCCTCTCGCTGTCAGATGAACCCAGATGGGATTAGCTAGTAGGTGGGGTAATGGCTCACCTAGGCGACGATCCCTAGCTGGTCTGAGAGGATGACCAGCCACACTGGAACTGAGACACGGTCCAGACTCCTACGGGAGGCAGCAGTGGGGAATATTGCACAATGGGCGCAAGCCTGATGCAGCCATGCCGCGTGTATGAAGAAGGCCTTCGGGTTGTAAAGTACTTTCAGCGGGGAGGAAGGTGTTGAGGTTAATAACCTCAGCAATTGACGTTACCCGCAGAAGAAGCACCGGCTAACTCCGTGCCAGCAGCCGCGGTAATACGGAGGGTGCAAGCGTTAATCGGAATTACTGGGCGTAAAGCGCACGCAGGCGGTCTGTCAAGTCAGATGTGAAATCCCCGGGCTTAACCTGGGAACTGCATTTGAAACTGGCAGGCTAGAGTCTTGTAGAGGGGGGTAGAATTCCAGGTGTAGCGGTGAAATGCGTAGAGATCTGGAGGAATACCGGTGGCGAAGGCGGCCCCCTGGACAAAGACTGACGCTCAGGTGCGAAAGCGTGGGGAGCAAACAGGATTAGATACCCTGGTAGTCCACGCCGTAAACGATGTCGACTTGGAGGTTGTTCCCTTGAGGAGTGGCTTCCGGAGCTAACGCGTTAAGTCGACCGCCTGGGGAGTACGGCCGCAAGGTTAAAACTCAAATGAATTGACGGGGGCCCGCACAAGCGGTGGAGCATGTGGTTTAATTCGATGCAACGCGAAGAACCTTACCTACTCTTGACATCCACGGAATTTGGCAGAGATGCCTTAGTGCCTTCGGGAACCGTGAGACAGGTGCTGCATGGCTGTCGTCAGCTCGTGTTGTGAAATGTTGGGTTAAGTCCCGCAACGAGCGCAACCCTTATCCTTTGTTGCCAGCACGTAATGGTGGGAACTCAAAGGAGACTGCCGGTGATAAACCGGAGGAAGGTGGGGATGACGTCAAGTCATCATGGCCCTTACGAGTAGGGCTACACACGTGCTACAATGGCGCATACAAAGAGAAGCGACCTCGCGAGAGCAAGCGGACCTCATAAAGTGCGTCGTAGTCCGGATCGGAGTCTGCAACTCGACTCCGTGAAGTCGGAATCGCTAGTAATCGTGGATCAGAATGCCACGGTGAATACGTTCCCGGGCCTTGTACACACCGCCCGTCACACCATGGGAGTGGGTTGCAAAAGAAGTAGGTAGCTTAACCTTCGGGAGGGCGCTTACCACTTTGTGATTCATGACTGGGGTGAAGTCGTAACAAGGTAACCGTAGGGGAACCTGCGGTTGGATCACCTCCTTACCTGAAGATACCTTCCCGCGCAGTGCTCACACAGATTGTCTGATAGAAACGTTAGAGCAAGACGGCTGCGAAGTCGTGACACTATCCGTGTCCCCTTCGTCTAGCGGTTAGGACTCCGCCCTTTCACGGCGGCAACAGGGGTTCGAATCCCCTAGGGGACGCCACTTGCTTGGTGACAGGTGAAAGGTGTCTCCACAAAGTATCTCAAAACTGGCTTACGAGCTACGTTTGAGATATTTGCTCTTTAACAATCCGGAACAAGCTGAAAATTGAAACGACACGTCGTGTTTAACCTCCGTAATAAGGGTAAACAAAACGATGTGTTCGAGTCTCTCAAATGCTTACAACAGCAATGTGTCTTTCGGGACGCTTGTGGGTTGTGAGGTTAAGTGACTAAGCGTACACGGTGGATGCCCTGGCAGTCAGAGGCGATGAAGGGCGTGCTAATCTGCGATAAGCGTCGGTAAGGTGATATGAACCGCAACAACCGACGATACCCGAATGGGGAAACCCGGTGCACTACGGTGCATCATCGCAACATGAATACATAGTGTTGCGAGGCGAACCTGGGGAACTGAAACATCTAAGTACCCAGAGGAAAAGAAATCAACCGAGATTCCCCCAGTAGCGGCGAGCGAACGGGGAACAGCCCAGAACCTGAATCAGTTTGTGCATTAGTGGAAGCGTCTGGAAAGTCGCAGGGTACAGGGTGATACTCCCGTACACAAAAATGCACTTACTGTGAGTTCGATGAGTAGGGCGGGACACGTGATATCCTGTCTGAATATGGGGGGACCATCCTCCAAGGCTAAATACTCCTGACTGACCGATAGTGAACCAGTACCGTGAGGGAAAGGCGAAAAGAACCCCGGCGAGGGGAGTGAAACAGAACCTGAAACCGTGTACGTACAAGCAGTGGGAGCCTTGATTTATCAGGGTGACTGCGTACCTTTTGTATAATGGGTCAGCGACTTATATTCTGTAGCAAGGTTAACCGTATAGGGGAGCCGCAGGGAAACCGAGTCTTAACTGGGCGTTAAGTTGCAGGGTATAGACCCGAAACCCGGTGATCTAGCCATGGGCAGGTTGAAGGTTGGGTAACACTAACTGGAGGACCGAACCGACTAATGTTGAAAAATTAGCGGATGACTTGTGGCTGGGGGTGAAAGGCCAATCAAACCGGGAGATAGCTGGTTCTCCCCGAAAGCTATTTAGGTAGCGCCTCGTGAACTCATCTTCGGGGGTAGAGCACTGTTTCGGCTAGGGGGCCATCCCGGCTTACCAACCCGATGCAAACTGCGAATACCGAAGAATGTTATCACGGGAGACACACGGCGGGTGCTAACGTCCGTCGTGAAGAGGGAAACAACCCAGACCGCCAGCTAAGGTCCCAAAGTCATGGTTAAGTGGGAAACGATGTGGGAAGGCACAGACAGCCAGGATGTTGGCTTAGAAGCAGCCATCATTTAAAGAAAGCGTAATAGCTCACTGGTCGAGTCGGCCTGCGCGGAAGATGTAACGGGGCTAAACCATGCACCGAAGCTGCGGCAGCGACACTATGTGTTGTTGGGTAGGGGAGCGTTCTGTAAGCCGTCGAAGGTGGACTGTGAGGTCTGCTGGAGGTATCAGAAGTGCGAATGCTGACATAAGTAACGATAAAGCGGGTGAAAAGCCCGCTCGCCGGAAGACCAAGGGTTCCTGTCCAACGTTAATCGGGGCAGGGTGAGTCGACCCCTAAGGCGAGGCCGAAAGGCGTAGTCGATGGGAAACAGGTTAATATTCCTGTACTCGGTGTTACTGCGAAGGGGGGACGGAGAAGGCTATGTTGGCCGGGCGACGGTTGTCCCGGTTTAAGCGTGTAGGCTTGAGTTCCAGGCAAATCCGGAACTCTTTAAGGCTGAGGCGTGATGACGAGGCACTACGGTGCTGAAGTAACAAATGCCCTGCTTCCAGGAAAAGCCTCTAAGCATCAGGTAACACAGAATCGTACCCCAAACCGACACAGGTGGTCAGGTAGAGAATACCAAGGCGCTTGAGAGAACTCGGGTGAAGGAACTAGGCAAAATGGTGCCGTAACTTCGGGAGAAGGCACGCTGTCGGTAGGTGAAACCCCTCGCGGGTGGAGCTGAAGGCAGTCGAAGATACCAGCTGGCTGCAACTGTTTATTAAAAACACAGCACTGTGCAAACACGAAAGTGGACGTATACGGTGTGACGCCTGCCCGGTGCCGGAAGGTTAATTGATGGGGTTATCCGTAAGGAGAAGCTCTTGATCGAAGCCCCGGTAAACGGCGGCCGTAACTATAACGGTCCTAAGGTAGCGAAATTCCTTGTCGGGTAAGTTCCGACCTGCACGAATGGCGTAATGATGGCCAGGCTGTCTCCACCCGAGACTCAGTGAAATTGAACTCGCTGTGAAGATGCAGTGTACCCGCGGCAAGACGGAAAGACCCCGTGAACCTTTACTACAGCTTGACACTGAACATTGAGCCTTGATGTGTAGGATAGGTGGGAGGCTTTGAAGCGTGGACGCCAGTCTGCGTGGAGCCAACCTTGAAATACCACCCTTTAACGTTTGATGTTCTAACCTGGCGCCATAATCTGGCGTGGGGACAGTGTCTGGTGGGTAGTTTGACTGGGGCGGTCTCCTCCCAAAGAGTAACGGAGGAGCACGAAGGTCAGCTAATCACGGTCGGACATCGTGAGGTTAGTGCAATGGCATAAGCTGGCTTGACTGCGAGAGTGACGGCTCGAGCAGGTGCGAAAGCAGGTCATAGTGATCCGGTGGTTCTGAATGGAAGGGCCATCGCTCAACGGATAAAAGGTACTCCGGGGATAACAGGCTGATACCGCCCAAGAGTTCATATCGACGGCGGTGTTTGGCACCTCGATGTCGGCTCATCACATCCTGGGGCTGAAGTAGGTCCCAAGGGTACGGCTGTTCGCCGTTTAAAGTGGTACGCGAGCTGGGTTTAGAACGTCGTGAGACAGTTCGGTCCCTATCTGCCGTGGGCGCTGGAGAATTGAGAGGGGTTGCTCCTAGTACGAGAGGACCGGAGTGAACGCACCACTGGTGTTCGGGTTGTCATGCCAATGGCACTGCCCGGTAGCTAAGTGCGGAAAAGATAAGCGCTGAAAGCATCTAAGCGCGAAACTTGCCTCGAGATGAGTTCTCCCTGTGGCTTTAAGCCACCTGAAGGGACGTTGAAGACTACGACGTTGATAGGCCGGGTGTGTAAGCGCAGCGATGCGTTGAGCTAACCGGTACTAATGACCCGTGAGGCTTAACCTTACAACGCCAGAAGCGTTCTGGTGAGCGTTGAGAGACGCAAAGATTTTCAGCTTGTTAACCGGATAAAGATTTATCTGTTCTGCGGACTCAGGTCCGTGGGATTTTGCTTTGTGGCAAGGCGGCAAGTGCCGTGAAGGAAGGAACATACTGAAGTATGTGACTGACTTTACAAGCGCGGCCAACGCGGCCACGGAGCGAAAGACACAGGACAGAGCACAGAATTTGCCTGGCGGCTTTAGCGCGGTGGTCCCACCTGACCCCATGCCGAACTCAGAAGTGAAACGCCGTAGCGCCGATGGTAGTGTGGGGTCTCCCCATGCGAGAGTAGGGAACTGCCAGGCGATCAAATCGCGATAACCCTGACCTCACGGTCAGGGTTTTTTGCGTTGGGGGCCAGAAAATCGGCTTATAAGTCACCGCGTTTGCCCGTTCAGTGAGCGGTTTCCGACCAGAAGCAGGTGGAAAGCCTCGCTTAACCAGTTAACAACGTTGAATTTCATCTACCGTAGTAGACCGAACCCTTACCGAAAGTGGCATTAATCAGTAGAAAAAGCGATCGTGCCCGGTAACCTGCTAATCTTTTTTGCAATAAATAAACATATCCTGACATAATCAGAGCAGGGATGTTTTCAATGCTCATACCTGCAACAGCGTTACATCTTTCAAATAAAAACAAGTTTTTAGCATGCCGTGAATAGAATTTATTGCGGTATTGATTCATTTCCATTGCTAGTAATTAGCAAGGATAATTGCGAGGTTAAGACAATATGGCAGTAGCCACCACATCAAGGAGTACAGCGCCACCAGAGGCCCTTACTACACGACAACGAATCTGGGCTATTGTAGGGGCTTCATCAGGCAATCTGGTGGAGTGGTTCGACTTCTACGTTTATTCATTTTGCTCGCTCTATTTTGCGCATGTGTTTTTCCCTACCGGCAATTCAACCACTCAACTTTTGCAAACAGCAGGCGTGTTTGCCGCTGGTTTCCTGATGCGTCCTATTGGCGGCTGGTTGTTCGGTTATATCGGAGATAAGCACGGCAGAAAAAAATCGATGCTAATTTCTGTCTGCATGATGTGCTTTGGATCGCTGGTAATCGCCTGTTTGCCAGGTTATGAAACCATTGGTCTTTGGGCTCCTGCCCTGCTGTTGCTGGCACGTCTGTTTCAGGGATTGTCAGTTGGCGGGGAATACGGCACCAGCGCAACCTATATGAGCGAAGTAGCCGTTGAGGGTAAGAAAGGATTCTACGCATCATTCCAGTACGTCACGCTGATCGGCGGTCAGCTAATGGCGTTGCTCACCGTTGTCGTGCTACAGCAGATATTGTCAGACCAGGAGCTGAGAACCTGGGGCTGGCGTATTCCTTTTGCCTTGGGTGCGGCGCTTGCGGTCATTGCTCTTTATTTACGTCGCTCACTGAATGAAACTTCTGATAGCGAAACACGTAATCATAAAGACGCCGGGTCGCTAAAAGGGCTGTGGAAACATCGTCGCGCCTTTATCATGGTATTGGGTTTTACGGCGGGCGGCTCGCTCAGCTTCTACACCTTTACGACCTACATGCAGAAATATCTGGTGAATACATCAGGGATGGATACGCGTACTGCCAGCGCTTTGATGACCGCAGCACTGTTCATTTTTATGCTGATTCAGCCGTTAATTGGTGCATTATCTGACAAGATTGGCAGAAGAAACTCCATGCTGATTTTTGGCGGGCTGGCGGCAATTTGCACTGTGCCTGTATTAACCATTTTACAGAGCGTTACCAGCCCATGGATTGCGTTCTCGCTGATCATGCTCTCACTGCTGATTGTCAGTTTCTACACTTCAATCAGCGGCATACTTAAAGCGGAAATGTTCTCACCCGAAGTGCGTGCGCTGGGAGTCGGCCTGTCATACGCCGTAGCCAACGCCCTGTTTGGCGGATCTGCGGAATATGTTGCTTTGTCGCTAAAGGCGGCGGGAAGCGAAACCAGTTTCTTCTGGTACGTTGCTGGCATGGGCGCAGTGGCCTTCCTGGTATCTCTGATGCTGCACCGCAGAGGCAAGGGTCTTAAGCTCTAATTAACGTCCTGCATTCCACAACGCATAGCCGGTGGCAGCACCGGCTACATCCCAGCTGAAATCTTTCCAGCTCCAGCCTGTTCCGCCTTTCCGACTGTCGTACAACTCTTTTACGGCCCCAATACTAATAGCAAACGACAGGCCGAAACCGCCACTATGCCCTTTATGCCAGTTCTGTTTTTCACCATATGCATTGCCGGCAGCAGAAAGAAAAGCGGAGGAGATAAAATGCTGGGCCTTATCTTTACCCGTCCAGTCATCCTGCGCCATGTGCGTACAGCCGCTACAACCCAGAATGATGCTTAACAAAAGTATGCGCATGCCTGCTCCTGTAAAAAAGCCCTGTACGATGACAGGGCTTAATAAGGATAGCTAACTTATAAAATACGGCTGATAAGCCTGTCGATACGGATGCGACGCAGGCGGCGGATCAGTTTTCTCACTTTAACCGGGTAATCAGCAATACTTTCCAGATCGCGGAAGTGCTGGACTACCGTAGTATGCTCACGGATCAGAGCCAGCTCTTTTTCTCGCTGTGCGGCTAATTGCTGAAGGGGATCGTGGATCAGCACGGCATTTTCTAAATCAAGACGCCAGGCGCGCGGGTTCAGGTTATTTCCGGTAATCAGCATCCATTCATCATCCACCCACATACCTTTCAGGTGATAGCTGTTTTCCCTGTCTTTCCATAATCTCACCGTCAGTTGCCCACTGGTGACATAATATTGCAGGCGACTGAGAAAACGCCTCAAATTAATTTCATACAGATAGGGCAGAGCCCCGATGATTTTGAAGGGTTGATCTTGCGGAATATAGAAGTCATTCGCGGTTTTATCTCCCACGATGATTTCAACGTCTTTGCCCTGTCGCAGCAGCCAGATAATATTACGAACCAGAATAGCCGGCAGATTAAAATAGGGTGTGCAGAGCGTCAGCTTTTGCTCGGCACAGGGCATCAGGTGATAAATAGTTTTATTTAGCAGGCTGCGCTTGCCGAGGCCAACCAGCGGCGTCACCGCCAGCTCTTCGTTATTGGCGTCGCCGACAAATTCATAATCGAAGCCACGCAGCTCCTGACGGAACTGGCGGGTTTCGTTTTTAATCTCCGGGCTTTTTGGGCGTTCATGCTGATCGAGACGGTGGACGGCCTCAGCCTGAATCAGATTGGTATCGATCCAGTTCATAAAGGTATCGGCCAGCGTCGGATTGGTAATCAGCTGGTAGCGATCATAGCGATATTTGTCATGCTGATGCAGATAAACATCATTCAGGCTGGCACCGGTATAGAGGACGGTATCGTCAATAACCGAGCCTTTAAGATGTAAAACGCCCAGTGCCTCGCGTGTGTTAACCGGCACGCCATAGACGTGAATAGCGAGATCGGGATAGCGATCGGCCATTTCGCAATACCAGTCGGCGTTGGTCACGCCTTTCGCTGCGCCAATACGACCACGCTGAGCACGGTGCCAGTCGACAAGGATTCTAATATCCAGCTCGGGCCGGATGCGTCTCGCTTCATAAAGCGCGGACAGGATGCTGCGTCCACCATCATCATTTTCAAGATAAAGTGCCACAATGCAGATGCGCCGCGTGGCAGCCGCTATTTTTTCCAGCAGCGTTTGTCGAAAATCTGCGGGCGAATACAGCGTGGTGAAATCAGCAACCGACTGAGACAGTTTTGGCAGTTGCGCAAGGTGCTGTTGGTGTTTATTACGTTTGAATTTAGACAGCATCACAGTGCGTTTCTTCTCTGTTCATAGAATGGCCTTTCGCCATAAAATCATCACCATAACCGCTAATGTTACCATTACTTAGCGTTGAGGTGGGCAGTTTTACGTTTCCAGACATTAACCGCTTGTACCCAGCCTGAGGGAAAGGCCTACGATACCGTCTTCCAGCTGTACATCAACCGCGAAGCCCAGTTTGCGCGCCAGGGTAATCATGCCGCGGTTTCCCGGCATAGTAATGCCGTTGAGCTGCTGTAACCCGTGTTGGCGGGTATAGCTAATCATCTTTTCGAGGAGTCGCCGGCCAAGGCCAAGTCCTTTAAGATCGGAGCGCACCAGCACCGAAAATTCGGCATCAATATTGTCAGCATCCGAAACGGCGCGCGTTACGCCAATAATCTCATCGGCACCGTTGTGCTGGCGTATAGCCACAATAGCCATTTCTCGATCGTAGTCGATTTGCGTCATGTTAGCCAAATCATCATGCGTAAACTCGTTGATCTCACTGAAGTAGCGATAGTAGAGATCCTCCTTCGTCACCTGGGCAATAAACTGCTGCAACAGGGGTTCGTCTTCCGGAAGAATCGGTCGAAACAGGCAATGTTGACCGTTCTTTAATTCAATACTTTCTTCCAGCATGTGGGGATAGGGGCGAATAGCCAGACGGCTTTCCGCATCGCCGCTGAATGGCGCCAGTTGCATAGTCACATCCAGCAGCGAAAACTCGGTTCCGGCGGCCAGCAGGGGGTGAATATCCAGCCGTTGTACCTCCGGGCAGTCGATAACCAGCGTTGAAACCTGCACCAGCACGTTGCTCAGCGCCGTGATATCCAACGGGCGAAGCGCGCTGCGGCCACGAATTTTGCCGCTTTTGATTGCCTGAATAACCAGATAGCGCGCCAGCGTCATATTGAGTGGCGGCAGCGCCACAACCGCCTGCCTATCGGCCTGCCATTCAATGCCGCCTTCTCCCAACATAATCATCGGTCCAAAAACGGGATCGTGCTCCATCACGACTCTTAACTCCTGTGCACCGGCACGGTTAGCCATGCTTTGAACCAGCAGACCATCAATTTGGGCCTGAGGCCAGGCCTGCCTGACACGATCTATAATCGCCTCTGCGGCCTGTTGCACTTCGCTGGCGGTGCGAAGGTAGAGCATTACGCCCTGAACGTCAGACTTGTGCGGAATGTCCGGGGAACGCAGCTTAAGCGCTACCGGATAACCAATCTGTTCGGCGATATGCACGGCCTCTACGCTGTCGCTGGCGATCCATGTCGGTAGCGTATTCAGCCCGTAAGCCCGTAAAATATCCTGTACTTCGTGAGTATCGAGCGTAGTACTGCCAGCATGCAGCGCTTGCTGAATAAGCTGATGGGCTTCAGTTGTGTTATTTATTAAATCGGCTGGCAGGGCGGGCGTTTCGCGCAGCTGCTTCTGGTTACGGCGATATTCCACGCTATGCATAAAAGCCGTTATTGTGCCTTCGGGGGTGCGATAAGTGGGAAGACCGGCATCGCTAAAATGCCTGCGGGCATCAAGTGATGAAAACTCACCACACCAGTTGGTCAGCAAGGTAATTTGTTTACCGCGTGGATGGGAAGCGATGAGTTCAATCAGGCGCTGGGCAGTTAACGTTGCCGGCGCAACGGCGCTTGGCGCATGAATGATCATCAACGCATCAAGATCCTGACTGTCGAGCAGGCGCGATACCGTAAGTAAATAACGTTCGATGGTCGCATCATCTTTTAAATCCAGCGGATTACCGGCAGTAATTTCATCTGGCAGAAGGTTTTGCAAATCTGCCAGCAGGTTCTCGCTCGGTACAGCCAGCTTGCCATTGCGAGCCTCAAGCGCATCCAGCGCCAGCGCGGCTGGCGCCGCACCGTTACTCACTATCATCAGTCGCTCGCCACGCAGCGGCCGCATATGATTCAGCGTTTCCACTGCCGAAAACAGCTCGTGGGTATCCTGCACCCGCAGCAGGCCAGCACGCTGGATAGCGGCATCCCAGGCCGCATCCGATCCGCCCTGAGTTTTCAACAGCCGCTGTGCCTGCTGACTGCGGCCGCTTTTGATGATAAGAATCGGTTTATTTCTGGCAGCGCTGCGTGCGGCAGAAACAAAGCGCCGGGCGTCGCTCAGATGTTCAAGGTAGAGCAAGATGGCGCTGGTTTTGCCATCGCGCGCAAGGAAATCGAGCAGGTCATCGGCATCAATGTCCAAACTGTCACCCAGCGCGATAAACCAGGAGAAGCCCAGCTGGCGCTGTTGTGCCCAGTCGAGGATCGTATTCGAGACGGCGGCAGACTGTGAGACAAACGCCAGCTTGCCTTTCGCGATGGGTACCGGAGAAAAGCTGGCGTTCAACCCTTGCCAGGGCGCGAGCAGGCCCAAACTGTTTGGCCCGAGCAAACGGATTTGCCATTCGCTGGCGCACTGTTTCAACACGTCATGCTGGCTGGCGGGCGAGGAAAGAATGATGCAGGCTCTACAGCCCCGTTCGCCCAGCGCGCGCAGCAGTGCCAGGTTGTGACGGCTATGAGTGCAGATGATGGCAAGATCGGGTGAAAAAGGCAGGCTGGCAATATCAGGCCATGCCAACACGCCGCACACCGCTTTATATTTAGGGGTGACAGGCAAAACCGGCCCGTTGAATCCCCCCGCCAGCAGATTGCGCATCATCAGATGACCTGCACGTTCAGGACGTACTGAAGCGCCAATCACCGCAATCGATTTAGGACGTAGCAGCGCCTCCAGTCCTCGTTGACTCATCTTAAGCTCCCGATACGAAAAGTTATCTTTGATTCTAAACGTATCTTCAGCTCAACGCTGCGGCACAGTCGATATTATCGGCAGTGCCGTGATGCCTGGCCCGGCGTTTTATTCAACCTGCTGATGCAGGGGATGGTGAGGCTTACCGGCCAGATAGCGCTGGCGAAACAGGTCAAAATGCTGGAAGAGCGCGTTCCCGGCGGCAACATCTCCAGCCTGTAACAGCAGCTCGGCGGCGACTTCGGCCGTACAGTGTTGACCTTCAGCGTGAGCCTCTCGCAGCTGATAATTTGAGGGTTTGGTGAGCGTCAGTGACATCACCGGCAGCTTATCCAGCCAGGGGCTCTTGCGAAACATTTTCCGCGCTTCCGTCCAGGTACCATCCAGCATAATAAAAAGCGGCGGCTTACCGCTCAGCGGCGGCGCGTTAACAACAGGGCGGTCCGCATCGGCATAGGATTCCGGGAACACCACCAGCGGCTGGACGTCAGGATGACTGACTGCCGCCAGCAGAGCCGGTTCCGGCTCGGTTCGTGACCAGCCAAAGGCCTGAGTATCCGGCAGGATATCGGCAATCAGGCGGCCGGTGTTGCTGGGTTTCATGGGTTCTGAATCAAACATGACCAGGCAGAAACGGCTGCGTGCTTCAACGGGTTGTAGCGTGGCGCACAGGCAATTTTTCTGGGGTAAAAGGCAGCGCTGGCAGCGAGCAATTCGATTGCCACGGGCGAGAAAAGGACGGGTCGCTCGCGCAAGACGCTCGGCGCGCAGACGAAGAACAGCGTTTTCAGTCATGAATAATAATCTGGGGAAAACGCTATTCTGGCAGAATCCGGCAAAAAACAGTAGTGGTCAGTCAGCACTGACCACCGGAGTTTTAGATATTTTCGTTCAGCCATTCATTAAAGGGCGCTTTCGGCATTGCGCCGCTAAGGATGTCCACCGTCTGGCCCTGTTTAAAGACCATAATAGTGGGAATACTGCGAATGCGGAAACGGGCACTCAGCTCAGGTTCTGCTTCGGTATTGACCTTAAGGAAGCGAACTTTACCGCTGCGCTCGCTGGCCACATCTTTATAAACTGGCGCGAAGTTGACGCACGGGCCGCACCATGGCGCCCAGAAATCAATAACAACCGGCAGATCGTCCTGCAAGTATTTATCGAGCGTCGCGGCGGTGGCATTGACCACTTCACCGTTGAACAGCTCGCTGCCGCAGCGGCCGCATTTCGCACCGTCAGCCATACGTTCTGGCGGAACGCGGTTGGTCGCCTGGCATGAAGCACAAACCGTATTCATTGGGACACCTCAGTAATAATAGGGGGTAAGTATTTACTTACCGCATTCCTGGATAAAGTAGCGATAATTATGGTTGTCCTTGCGGCTGGCAACAAAGAGATTTGTCCAATGGGTACGATAGGTAACAGCGCATCTGAAAGCATTGGCTGATACGCCGTACCACATCACGTTGTAAACGATGGTTTTACAACCGCAAGCGTACGGGCATCGCGATGAAAAATACCCATTGCGTGCTTTTATTGGAAGTTGATAGCTAAGCGCAGCCACATCAGGTAATCTGCGCGCTTCGCGCTCAGCCAGGTGGAGGGAAAATGAACGACGAATTTAAAGGTAAAAGCGGTAAAGTCAAAGTGATGTATGTCCGCGGTGATGACGAGAGTGACAAGCGCGGGGCTAATCCCCGTACCGGTAAGGGTGGACCTCGTCAGGATGGCAGTCGTCGTCCTTCACGTAATGCAGACAGCAAGCCGCGTGGCGGGCGCGATCGCGACGCAGTGAGCGATTCACCATGGCGTACGGTTTCACGCGCGCCGTCTGCAACCGATGATAACAAGCCAGATCATGGCGGTATCAGCGGGAAAAGTTATGTCGATCCGGAGCAAATCCGTCGTCAGCGTAATGAAGAAACACGCGTCTATGGCGAGAACGCCTGTCAGGCACTGTTCCAGAGCCGTCCGGACTGCATCGTGCGCGCCTGGTTTATCCAGAGCGTCACGCCGCGCTTCCGCGAAGCGCTGAAATGGATGGCGGCCAACCGTAAAGCTTATCACGTGGTAGACGAGGCCGAACTGGCTAAAGCTTCCGGGACTGAGCATCACGGTGGCGTTTGCTTCCTGATCAAAAAACGCGTCGGTATGCCGGTTGGTGAGTGGCTGTCAAAAGCGGCTCAGAAAGACTGCGTGCTGGCGCTGGAAGATATTGGTAATCCTCACAACCTGGGCGGCATCATGCGCAGCTGTGCGCATTTCGGTGCGAAAGGCGTGCTGGTACAGGATGCTTCCCTGCTGGAGTCTGGCGCAGCAGTGCGTACGGCGGAAGGCGGTGCCGAACACGTCCAGGCGATCAGCGGCGAGAGCTTCGCTTCGGGTCTGGATGCGTTCCGTAAGGCGGGTTACACCATTGTCACAACGTCCAGTCACCAGGGAACGCCACTGGCGCAGGCAGCATTGCCGGCTAAAATGGTGCTGGTGTTGGGTCAGGAGCGTGAAGGTCTGTCCGACAGCACGCTGGAGCAGGGAGATATGAGCGTCTCCATCGGCGGTACGGGAAATGTTGAAAGTCTTAACGTTTCCGTTGCAACCGGCATTCTGCTTGCAGAATGGTGGCGTCAAAACGCCTAAGCCATTGCAAAACAAACGGGCCTCGTGGCCCGTTTTTTTATGGCTAAAATCAGTGTGCGCCACCACCACCACCGCCTGCGCCAAACGGCGGACGGGCAAACCAGACCAGGATCAGCAGGAAGAGAAATACCCCGGCCGAGGCCCAGAAGATCTCGTTGGCAGAGATAATCAGCCCCTGATTAGTAATCTGCTGTGCAATCCAGCCGGAAGCCTGATCGTGAGTCATTCCCATCTGTTCCAGCTTGCTGTACATCTCCTGCGAATTGAAGTTGTAAGCGTTCACTGACTCAGTAAGATGGCTGTGGTGTAGTGCTTCCCGATCGGTCCACAGAGTGGTGGTAATCGACGTGCCGATTGAACCAGCCAGCGTTCGCGTAAAGTTTGACAGGCTCGACGCGGCGGCCAGACGCTCAGGCGGCAGGCCCGACAGCGTAATCGTGGTGAGCGGCATAAAGAAGCAGGCCACGGCAAAACCCTGAATAAACTGCGGCCAGGCCGATGCGCCAAAATCCATGCCGGGCTCAAACGTATACGCACGCCAGTAAAAACAAACCGCGTACATAATAAAGCTGAACGTTACCAGCCTGCGCATATCAAGCTTATGTGCAAAACGACCGATTATCGGCGAGAGGATGACCGGCAAAATCCCTACCGGCGCGGAAGCCAGCCCTGCCCAGGTCGCCGTATAACCATACACTTCCTGCAACAGCTGCGGCAGCAACACGATGGAGCCGAAGTAGAGCATATAAGCGAGGCTGATCGACAGGCAGCCGATCGTAAAGTTTCTCGACTTAAACAGCGACAGATCGATAATCGGATGTTCGTCGGTCAACTCCCATACCAGCAGCACCAACAGCGCTATCACGGCGACAATCGTCAGGGTCAAAATCTCCGGCGAGCTGAACCAGTCCAGCTCCTTACCGCGATCCAGCATCATTTGCAGACAGCCGATGCCCACCACCAGCAACACCAGCCCGACGGTATCAATAGGGCGAATGGCCGTTGCCGTCTCGCGGTTGCGCAGCGTCTTCAGCGTTAGCATAACGACTGCGGCACCGATAGGAACGTTGATAAAGAAGATCCAGCCCCAGTGATAGTTATCGCTAATCCAGCCGCCCAGAATCGGGCCGCAAATCGGCGCAACGATCACCGTCATCGCCCAAAGGGACAGGGCAATGCTGCGTTTTGCAGGAGGATAGTTACTGAGCAGCAGGCTTTGTGACAGCGGGATTAGCGGGCCGGCAACCAGCCCCTGAATCACGCGGAAGAAAATCAGCATGCCCAAACTGTTGGAGATCCCGCACAGCCATGATGCCACCGCAAAAGCTGCCGTTGACCACAGGAACAGTTTCACCTCGCCGACGCGCTTAGCCAGCCAGCCGGTGATCGGAATCGAAATGGCGTTAGCGACGCCAAACGAGGTGATGACCCAGGTTCCCTGAGAGTTGGACGCGCCCAGATTTCCCGCGATGGTTGGGATCGCTACGTTAGCGATAGTCGAATCCAGCACCTGCATAAACGTCGCCAGCGACAGCGCGATGGTCATCAGAACCAGTGGGGTTCCTTCAAGCGGTTGTCGTGCCATAGCAGCCTCCCGCTTTCTTAGCCCGCATTGGCATGAATAATATCGGCAATCAGCTGGTTAACCGGAGCTAAATCCAGCGCCAGCGCATTACTTTCATAGGCAGGTGTTGACCGTACGCTGGTGGCGAGTACGCCGCCCTCAAGATTATCCGTATCGACGCTAACCAGCGTGGAAAGACCAATGCGCAGAGGATGCTTCGCTACTTCCTGCGGATCCAGTTCAATACGTACCGGCAGGCGCTGCACGACTTTGATCCAGTTTCCCGTGGCATTCTGTGCGGGGAGCAGGGAGAACGCGCTGCCTGTGCCCATATCCAGACCGACGACCTTGCCGTGATAAACCACGTCGTCGCCATAAATATCGCTGATGACGGTAGCGGGCTGACCAATACGCACTTTCGCCAACTGGGTTTCTTTAAAGTTAGCGTCTACCCACAGGTTGTCGGCCGGAACGATGGCCAGCAAAGGTGTGGAAGTCGAAATTTGTGACCCGACCTGAACGCTGCGACGCGAAACGTAGCCATTGATAGGGCTGACCACATCGGTACGCTGTAACGCCAGCCAGGCGTCGCGCAATTCGGCGGCGCTCTGTTTGACCGCAGGCTGATTTTCCAGCGAGGTATTCAGGATCATCGCCTGGTTAGCATTGTATTGCTGGACGGCGACATCGAGCTGGGCCTGAGCGGTAGCAACAGCATCACGAGCATGCTGGAGATCTTCACGACCAATCAGGTTCGCCGCGCCTAGCGGTTCACGACGTTTCAGATCGGCCTGAGCCTGCACCAGCGCCGTTTTTTGCAGCTCAATGGTCGCCTGATACTGTTTGCCATTGATAATGAGCTGATGAGTCTGTCGCACGCTGGTGGCCAGTGCGGTTTGCGCCTTTTCAAAGGCCTGCTCAGCATCGGTTTTATCCAGCGTAACCAGCACATCCCCTTTTTTGACGTAGTCCGTGTCATCAAACGCGACTTTGTTGACGCTGCCAGATACCTGCGCCATCACCTGCACCTGGTTGCCTGCAACATAAGCATCATCGGTTTCCTGGTAATGACGTAACACAAGGAACCAGTAAACCAGCCAGGCAACCCCAATCACTACGAACAACACGGCTAATAAAAGTAACGCACCTTTGCGTTTATTCTTTTTATTCGCTGGCTGCGGCTGTTGCATCTCCGCATTTGCACTCATGGTTTTCTCCACGTTTTCCATGGCAATCCGGCTGTTTGCACGGATCTAAAATGCCAGCAGTGAGCTGGCATAAGTTAATAAGCGGACTAAAATAGCGGTTACTGGCAGGCAGGGTGTCGCACAATATGCTATTACAGAAATTTTTAGCGAGAAAGGGCGGTTGCAGCCTCTTCTTCGTCCATCTTATCAAGACGATTCAAAAGCTTGCGGGTGATCCCTTCCAGCTGGCTTTTTTCTGAAAGGCTCAGGGCAGACCACAGCAGCTGCAAAGACTGATGCTGAGGCGGCAGCAGCTGGCGCAGGAACTCGTTGCCTTTTTCAGTCAGGTGTAAATGCAGACAGCGACGATCGTTATCGCTTTCACGGCGCTCAATCCAGCCACGTTTTTCCAGCTCGTCGGCGATGCGGGTTGCATTCGTGCGGGATGAACCCAGCGCGGAACTCAGCTCGGAAGGTTGAATACTGTGATTTTCCTGCGCATCCAGCGTGATTAATGCCATGAATAACGTCTCGTTAATCCCCTGAGCCTTGAGCATTTTGTTGCGGTTTTCCAGCAGCTTGCTCTGCATGTGCATGCACAGCCGCGTCAGCATGATTTCCTGTAGTGGGAAGTCTTTCTGACGATTAGCGCGAAAATTTAGCATCTGTTCAATGGGGGTAAACGAACTTTCCATCTGGGGGAACCTCATTAGTTGCAACTGGTATTGTAACGACGGCGATAGTAAAGGGTCATTCCTGCCGGTGCGAGCACGCTCGCAAAACCGGGAACACCATCAGTAATTTCCAGGTCACTCCATAACCCAGGGCGATGTGCAGCATTGAAAAGGATGCTGCAGGTTTTTAACCTGTAAAGCCCGAACGCTGAGGCCAGGCCAAAGCCGACAAAAGCCGGAAATTTTTATCAGCCTGCGAGAGTGAAGCACGGAAATGTTAAATGATGCCCGCGACCCGCACGCTGCATAACAAGGCTTACTAATTTGGTACAGTTCAAAATTTAATAGTTTCGCGAGAAAAAATAACACATATGAATAAGTGCATTGCTAACCATACCAGACTGTGTAAACGCTTAACAGGCCGCTGGCGCTGAAATTTACGCAATCTGATGCCGTCAGGCTAAGGAGTGTGCGCCTCAAAGCGCGATCCCTGCCACCAGCTCAACAGATTAAGCACGGTGATGAAAGCGCCTGCTGCGCAAACGCCATACCAGCCCGCATGTTGAAATGCTGTTGCCGAAATGAGTGAACCGGCTGCGCCACCAACAAAGTAACTGGTCATATAACCGGCAGTCAGGCGGTTACGGGCTTCGGGCATTGAACGATAAATTACGCTCTGATTGGTAATATGAACACCCTGTACGGCCAGATCCAGCAGGATAATGCCAATGATTAGCGCAATCAGCGAATGGCTCCCCAGCGCGGTAATCCCCCAGGAAACCAGCATGATAATCAGGCCGGCGATGGTGGTTAAACGGGCTTTGCCTTTGTCCGCCAGTGAGCCAGCCTGACGCGCCGCCAGCGCGCCAGCTGCCCCAACCAGACCCAGCAGACCGATTTCACCCTCGGAGTAACCATAAGGTTCCGATGCCAGCAGAAAGGCCATTGAGGTCCAGAGGATGCTGAAATTCGCAAAGGCCAGGCAGCCGGTTACGGCACGACTGCGTAATATTGGGGTGGTCGAATAGAGGCTGAAGATGGAACGTAGCAGCTGACCATAGTTAAGCTTTACTGATTGCTGATAGCGCGGCAGATAACGCCACAGTGCCAGCGCCATCATTACCATCAACACACTGGCGACCCAGTAAACGGTGCGCCAGCCGCCAAGCTGCGCCAGACCACCTGCAACGGTACGGGCCAGCAGGATCCCCAGCAGCAGGCCGCTCATTACCGTGCCGACAACTTTGCCGCGCTTTTCCGGTGCGGCCAGCGTGGCCGCCAGCGGCACTAAAAGCTGTGCCACAACGGAAAAAAGACCGGTTAAAGCGGTACCGAGCAGCATAAGCGGCAGCGTCGGTGAAAGAGCCGTGATCACCATGCCACCCGCAGCCAGTAAGCTCATCACGACAATCAGCCCGCGTCGCTCCAGCATATCGCCAAGCGGCACCAGCAGCAGCAAGCCTGCGGCATAACCCAGCTGCGCTGTCGTCACGATAAAACCGGCCTGATTGACCGAGAGCGCAAAGGTTCTGGCAACGGTTTCAAGCAGAGGCTGAACATAATAATTACAGGCGACAGAGAGACCGGTTGCTAAAGACATCAGGGCAACAAGGGCAGGGCTAAGTCCGGGCTGAGGGGATTTCATTTTAATCGTCAAGGTTGTTAAAAGACTGTTAGACGAATAGTAACCTAAAAAATTATTTCACTCACAGGATAATTAACAAAGCTTACCAGTGACATAAAGGACATCGCTGCCCTTTATCGTGTCAGTAAATTAGTGGGCGGCAGCCAGCGCATCCTTGATCCAGCCGTCAAATACCGCCTGGTGCGCGTTAATCCAGCCATCGACGTGAGCATTAATATCCGCTTCGCTGGACTGTCCCTGATGCATACGAGAATTCTGGGCATTAATGTCCGCAATCGGTAATTTCATCTCGGAAAACAGTTTCGCGGCCGCAGGGTTTTTCTCCGTCCAGGCTTTGTTCGCCACAATATGCATGGTATTTACCGGGAAGCCATAGTTAGCGCCGTTCGGCAGTTTGGTCTCCATCTCTTTCTGCGCGCCCGGCATCGCAGAGAAAGGCACCTGTAACCATACAACATCGCGGCCCGGCACCAGCACGTCACTTACCCAGTACGGGGTCCAGGTGTAATAAAGGATGGGTTTACCTTCTTTAAAGCGCGTAAGGGTATCGGCGATCATGGCCGAGTAGTTACCCTGGTTATGTTCAACCGTATTGCTCAGGCCATAGGCCTGGATCTGATGGTTGATCACCGCTTCACATCCCCAGCCTGGCGTACAGCCGGTCAAATCTGCTTTGCCGTCATTGTTGCTGTCGAACAGCCTGGCCAGCTTGGGATCTTTCAGCTGGTCGATACGGGTGATGTGATATTTCTCAGCGGTTTTTTTATCGATAAGGTAGCCCTGAGCGGCGCCCTGAACATAAGTGCCCTGACGGAAAAACTTCGCGTCGCCCCCTGCGGCTTTATACATATCATCATGCAGCGGCTGCCAGTTTACCGCAGTAAACGTACCGTCGCCGGAAGCCAGCGAGGTATAGCCGACGTTGTAGTCCACTTCGCTGGGGTCATCGACGGTATAGCCGAGTTTCTCCAGTGCGCGGCTGACCAGCAGCGTCTGAAAGGTTTCTTCCGTAATCGTGCTTTGCACCGGTTTAACGGTAATACCTTTCCCCGGCAGCTCCGCGGCATAAACGTGCGTGACGGAGAGCGTAGTGAATGCGGCGGCTAACAATGCTGTCTTACGCATAGTGAGATCCTTTTTTTATTTTGAGGGAAGGAGCGGGTGGCGAGCATCGCACGCCACCTGAAATGAGAATGAATTATTTACGGAAGGGACGAGTAAACAGCCCTAAAGGTCCGGTTGCATACCAGCGACGAGCGCCACGGCTGCGGCTGTCGCGGCCCATGGACTGAGTCAGGCGGTCAAGGATGATAGCGAGGATCACGATACCTACGCCACCCACCGTCGCCAGCCCCATATCCAGGCGGCCAATGCCTCGCAGAACCATCTGCCCCAGTCCGCCCACGGCGATCATCGAGGCAATTACCACCATCGACAGCGCCAGCATTAAAGTCTGGTTTACACCAGCCATAATGGTGGGCATCGCCAGTGGCAGCTGCACTTTGAACAGCATCTGGCGCGGATTGGCACCGAACGACTCGGCAGCCTCTGTTAAATCGGCCGGAACCTGTTTGATGCCCAGAATGGTCAGACGGACAACCGGCGGCAGCGCAAAGATAATTGTGACGACTACGCCAGGCACGTTGCCGATACCAAACAGCATAACGACAGGTACCAGGTAGACAAAGGCGGGCGTGGTTTGCATCGCGTCCAGCATCGGGCGAATGATTTTGGCGGCTTTTTCACTGCGTGCAAGCCAGATCCCCAGCGGAAGCCCAATAACAATACAGAACAGCAGGGCGGTGAGCACCAGCGCCAGCGTCACCATCGCCTGAGACCAGGCACCGATAGCACCGATGACGATCAGGGAAATCAGCGTGGCGATGCCCATGGCCGGGGTGGCAATCTGCCACGCAATAAGCGCAAACAGCACAATCGCGACCGGCGCGGGCAATCCCATTAGCAGATGCTGGAAGGTGCTAAGAATGTAATCCACCGGGATGCGAATCCCCTGGAAAACGGGGCGGAAATGGGAAACGATCCAGTCGATCCCGCTGGTAATCCAGCTGTCCAGTGGGATCAGCGTTTTATGAAAAGGATCGAGGAGGCTGAAGTGTTCTGTCTGCGGCGCGGGTGCGCTGTTCAGCCAGTCACTGCCGCTGGCGGCGACATCGTGGCTGCCTGTGGGGGCTCCCCACGCGTCGGCCGTTCCTGTATTCGCTGCGGTACTGGCGGGCGCAGCATCGGCGGGTGCCGATGACGCTGCCGCCCAGGGATCGCTACTGGCCGGTGTGGTGGTCGCTGCCTGCGTAGCATCAGCGGCAGACGTATTGCCGGCGTCGGCGGTCTGCCATGGATTGCGGGTATCACTCATTGCGCTGCGCCCTCACGATCTAATGCCTGTAGCAACATGCCCTTGGAAATAATGCCGACGTACTGATTATCTTCGCCGATAATCGGCACCGCGCAGGGAGCCTGCGCGACATGTGACAGCAGTTCGTTGAGCGTGGTCTCAGCAGGCATCGCGGCGGGAGAAGACAAAATTGCCTGATCCAGACCCACCCCTGCCACCAGCGCGGCCTTCAGCGAATCGGTGGAAACAACGCCGACAAACCGTTGTTTTTCCAGCACGTAACCATATTCGCGGTCGGCATCCTGTAGCAGCTTGATGGCTGAACGGGGACCAAAACCCGGCGCTTTACGGATCAGCGAACCGGCAGCGCGGCGGGCAATATCTTTCGCGCTGAAGACATGGCTGATATCAACACCGCGGAAGAAGGTTCTCACGTAGTCATTGGCCGGATTATTCAGGATCTCATCCGGTGTGCCGACCTGCACCACTTCGCCGCCCTGCATAATGGCAATCCGATCGCCAATACGCATTGCCTCATCCAGATCGTGAGAAATAAAGACAATGGTGCGCTGGTGGCGTGATTGCAGCTTCACCAGCTCATCCTGCATCTCGGTACGAATAAGCGGATCAAGTGCTGAAAAGGCTTCGTCCATCAACAATATATCCGGGTTTATCGCCAGCGCGCGGGCTAATCCAACGCGCTGACGCATACCGCCAGATAATTCATCCGGGTAAGCATGGGCATAATTATCCAGCCCTACCTGACGTAAGGCTTCTAACGCTTTTTCCTGTCGTTCCTGAAGGGGGATGCCTGCTAATTCCATGCCGAAGGCGGCATTATTTAATACCGTCATATGTGGCATTAATGCAAACGACTGGAATACCATGCTGATTTTATTTCGGCGGACTTCGCGTAATTCACTGTCAGATATTTTGGCAATATCGACGCCGTCAATAATTACCTGTCCGCGGGTAGGTTCTATCAGACGATTGAGAAGGCGAACCATAGTGGACTTACCGGAACCGGAGAGCCCCATGATCACGAATATCTCGCCTTCTTCAATGGCCAGACTGGCATCTTTAACGCCAAGAGAGAGTCCTGTTTTCGCCAGCAGCGCTTCTTTGCTGATTCCTTTTTCAATGTGCTTAAAGGCACGATCGGGATTTTCCCCAAAAACTTTATATAAATTTTTGACTTCTAGTTTAATAGCCATGCACGAAGTAATTTCCTGGTTAGCGGTTAATTATCTTATATTTCTGGTTTGTCCTGGTCGAATATTAGCGGTCTATACCCTCGCACACTTAGGAATCTGAGGCAACCCTGAGTAAAGCTATTTGAGTTGTAAAGAGAGACACGCATCTCTGAAAATGCCAGAGAGGGTAAGGGATGGCGGGGAATTGTGGTGGGCTAAAAAAAAGGAATATTTTGTGATTATCACGTCATGCAGATGAGAAATTATTGCCAGAAAGCAAATGCATTGGCGGGAAATAGTGACAAATAAAATGACTGAACGGGGCTAATTATTTTTTATTGAACGATCGATTAATAAAAAATAATTAGCGTTGAGTTTGTCAGCCGTTAACGGTCAGAAGTTCCAGTCTTCGTCTTCGGTATCAACCGCCTTGCCCATCACATATGACGAACCGGAGCCGGAGAAGAAATCGTGATTTTCATCGGCATTGGGCGACAGAGCCGAAAGGATAGCCGGGTTCACATCGGTCAGCTCAGCGGGGAAGAGCGCCTCATAGCCGAGGTTCATCAGGGCTTTATTTGCATTGTAATGCAGGAACTTATTGACCTCTTCCGTCCAGCCTACGCCATCGTAAAGCTCGGCAGTGTAAGCCAGTTCGTTCTCGTAGAGCGCCAGCAGCAGCTCGATAGCAAACTGTTGCAGTTCATCACGCCGTTCCTGGCTCTGTTTTTCCAGCGCTTTCTGGTACTTATAACCAATATAGTAGCCGTGCACCGCCTCATCTTTAATAATCAGGCGAATCAAGTCGGCGGTATTGGTCAGCTTGCCGCGGCTTGACCAGTACATTGGCAAATAAAAGCCGGAATAGAACAGAAAAGACTCCAGGAAAACGCTGGCGATTTTCTTCTTCAGCGGATCGTCATGGTGATAATGCTCCAGCACGATATCCGCCTTACGCTGCAACGAGGCGCTTTCCTCGCTCCACGCGTAGGCCGCATCCACATCACTGGTGTGGCACAGCGTGGAGAAGATCGAACTGTAAGAGCGCGCATGTACCGCTTCCATAAAGCTGATATTGGACATGACGGCTTCTTCATGCGGCGTCAGCGCGTCTTCCATCAGTGCCGGAGCGCCAACGGTATTCTGAATGGTATCCAGCAGCGTCAGTCCGGTAAAAACACGGATAGTGAGGCGCTGTTCTTCAGCATTAAGGGTATTCCACGCAGGAATATCGTTCGACAGCGGAACTTTTTCCGGCAGCCAGAAGTTAGAGGTCAGACGGTTCCAGACCTCCAGGTCTTTCTCATCCTCAATCTGGTTCCAGTTAATGGCGTGAACACGTTTTAATTTCATTCTCATTTCTTCCGTGGGGTAACTACAGCGAGCAGGAAACGCAGCCTTCGACTTCGGTTCCCATCAGCGCCATCTGTCGCAGACGAATGTAATACAGCGTCTTGATGCCTTTTTTCCAGGCGTAAATCTGCGCCTTGTTGATATCGCGCGTGGTGGCGGTATCACGGAAAAACAGCGTCAGAGACAGGCCCTGATCGACATGGCGAGTCGCCTCGGCATAGGTATCGATAATGGCCTCAGGCCCAATGTCGTACGCATCACGGTACAGCGCCTGATTGTCGTTGTTCATAAAGGGGGCCGGATAATAGACGCGGCCCGTTTTCCCTTCTTTGCGGATCTCAATGCGGGAAACGATCGGGTGAATGCTCGACGTGGCGTGGTTAATGTAGGAAATCGAACCGGTCGGCGGAATAGCCTGCAGGTTCTGGTTATAAATACCGTGCTGCATCACCGCTTCACGCAGCTGCTGCCACGCCTGTTGGGTCGGTAGCGTAATACCGGCTTTACGGAACAGGGCGGCGGCTTCGGGCGTGCGTGGCTGCCAGCTTTGACTGACGTACTGTTCAAAGTATTCGCCGCTGGCGTAGCGGGAATGCTCGAAACCGGCAAAGCGTTCACCGCGCTCCTGAGCAATCAGGTTAGAGGTGCGCAGCGCGTGGTAGGTAATGGTATAGAAATAGAGGTTGGTGAAGTCCAGTGCCGCGTCTGAACCATACTGAATCCCTTCACGCGCCAGATAGCCGTGCAGGTTCATTTGCCCCAGGCCGATAGCATGCGACTGGGCGTTGCCTTTCTCAATCGATGGCACCGAGTGAATATGACTCTGATTAGAAACGGCGGTCAGGCCGCGTACCGCGATTTCGACGGTGCGGGCAAAATCGGGCGAATCCATGGTATGGGCAATATTCAGCGATCCCAGGTTGCAGGAGATATCCTTGCCGATATGGCGATAGCTGAGATCGTCGTTGTATTCGGTCGGCGTATTAACCTGAAGGATTTCTGAACAAAGATTGCTCATGTTAATCCGTCCCTGAATCGGGTTGGCGCGATTCACCGTATCTTCAAACATGATATACGGATAGCCCGATTCAAACTGGATTTCCGCCAGCGTCTGAAAGAATTCGCGTGGATTAATAAAGGTACGACGAATACGCTCGTCGGCCAGCATTTCTTCATATTTCTCGCTGATGCTGATATCCGCAAACGGCAGGCCGTAAATCCGCTCTACGTCATAAGGAGAGAACAGCGCCATCGGCTGATTGTCGCGCGCCAGCTGGAAGGTGATATCCGGGATCACCACGCCCAGCGACAGCGTTTTAATACGGATTTTCTCGTCGGCGTTTTCACGTTTGGTATCAAGGAAACGCAATATATCGGGATGATGCGCGTGCAGATAGACCGCGCCCGCGCCCTGACGAGCGCCAAGCTGATTGGCGTAGGAAAAAGCATCTTCAAGCATTTTCATCACGGGGATCACGCCCGATGACTGGTTTTCAATACGCTTGATTGGCGCGCCCGCTTCACGCAGGTTCGACAACAGAAACGCCACGCCGCCGCCGCGTTTGGAGAGCTGTAACGCAGAGTTAACCGAACGTCCGATAGATTCCATGTTGTCTTCAATGCGCAGTAGAAAACAGGAAACTAACTCGCCGCGCTGCTGCTTGCCGCAGTTCAGAAACGTTGGCGTTGCAGGCTGAAAACGGCCCGAAAGGATCTCTTCCATCAATGCCGTCGCCAGAACGGCATCGCCTTTTGCCAGCGTCAGCGCCACCATACAGACACGTTCAGTAAACCCTTCCAGATAGCGTTTGCCGTCAAAGGTTTTCAGCGTGTAGCTGGTGTAAAACTTCCAGGCACCGAGGAAGGTTTTGAAACGGAAGCGATGCTGATAAGCCTGTTCAAACAGCGTATTAACGAAATCGAAAGGATAGGCGTTAAGCACGTCGGCTTCGTAATAACCTTCGGCAACCAGATACTGTAAGCGTTCACTAACTGAGTCGAAAGTGACGCTGTTTGGCAGCACGTGCTGAAGGAAATATTGCCGGGTCGCTTCGGCATCCTTCTCGAACTGAATACGTCCGTCAGCATCGTAGAGGTTAAGCATCGCGTTCAGCGAATGATAATCCGCGGCGACCGCATTAGGGGTTATGAGTGTGCTTTCTGTTGCAGCCACAATTGGGTTACTCCGTGATGAACGTTCGCGATGTCGTCGGCGGTGCCCAGCAGCTCAAAGCGATACAGGCAGGGAACCTGACATTTTTGCGCAATAATGCTGCCCGCCAGGCAGTAGCCTTCGCCAAAGTTGCGGTTGCCCGCCGCAATGACGCCACGGATTAGCTGGCGATTACTGACATCGTTTAGAAATTGAATGACTTGTTTAGGCACCGCGCCACGGGCGGTACCGCCGCCATAGCTGGGAACCACTAAAATATAGGGTTCCTGTACCTGCAAACGCCGATTGCTATCCAGCGGGATGCGCCGGGCGGGCAGGCCGGTACGGACGACGAAGCGGTGAGTGTTTTCCGACTGGCTGGAAAAATAAACCAGTATGGACATTGGCTCAGCCTCGCAGTGCCGCATGGCTTAATGCAGAAATTTTATCGGGGCGAAAACCGCTCCAGTGCTCTTCTTCGGCCATCACCACCGGCACCTGGCGATAGCCCAACGATTTCAGCGTTTCTACCGCAGCAGGTTCATGATCAAGATTCACCAGCTGATAATCGATACCCTGCTTGTCCATCGCATTTTTCGTCGCATTGCACTGGACACAGTTATTTTTAGTGTAAATAATAATGCGCATGATTCGTATTACCCTTCAGGTGGGTTGGAGCCCGGCACGGTTTACTGTTTTCGATGCCGTTGCGGGCCACATGTTGTGGTCGATTTGATGTTTTAAATACTAGATGTAGTATTGTTGCATTGCAACCGCACAAGATGTGGGATTTTATCAGCGAAGCGGGTGGAACCCTTGAGAAGCCTGGCCTGAAGCGGAAATAAAAAAAATTGAGAAAGTTTTACTGTAAAAAATTGTAGATTAGGTTAAGAGAGAGGGTGAAAATTTCGCCATTATTGCTGAAGGCGTTTCCCAAATTGGACCTGATATCTCTGCCTCCCGGCTTCGGGCAAAAAAAATCCCCGCAGCGCGGGGATGATAAGCGTAGACTGAATTAGTTGCGGGTAGTCGTGGTTGTGGCAATTAACGCCCCAACAAAAATACCTAAAGCTGTACCAATACCGACACCGTGCCATGGCTTGTCACGAACGTAAGTGTCAACCTGTTGCGTGGCTTCTTTGGCAACCTGAGTCACACGATTACGGCCATGCAGTTTGGCGCGTGTTTCCTTCAGCAGGGCTTCCGCTCTTGAGCGGGCGCCGTCAACCTCATCCTGAGCTTTGCTACCGTAAGATTTCAGCAAATCGTCGAGGGTATCGGCTAACTGAGCGACGTCCTGATTGATATCAATGTCTTCATTTTTGGTCGTCCGGTTAAACATTTTTATCTCCCGTGGAAATGATTCGTACTCTTTACTATAGACTATCAGAGAGATTTTTAATGGCGCTGGTCCTGTTCAGTGCCGTTTGTGGACAATTCCGAAAGCCCTGCGCCCTGGCGCTGAGGTAAGGTGGCGGGGTTGGCAAGTATTAGAGGATTAAACATGTATTTACGCCCTGATGAGGTCGCTCGCGTACTGGAAAAAGCGGGATTTGAGATGGACGCCGTAACGGCAAAAGCTTACGGATTTCGCCGTGGCGACAGTTACGTTTATGTCAACCGCGAAGCACGTTTGGGCCGCACCGCGCTGGTCATTCATCCTACGTTAAAGGAAAAAAGCCACAGCTTTGCCGTTCCGGCATCGGAGATTAAAACCTGCGAGCACTATGTGCAGTTCCCCATGTATCTGGTGGGAGACAGTCAGGATCATTACGGCATTCCTCACGGCTTCAGCTCGCGCGCCGCGCTTGAACGTTATCTCGAACACATGTTCGACTGATCTCCTCCCTAAGCGATTCAGCGCGTCTCGCCAGAGAGTGCGCTGGCATCCTGCATCTCCCTGCGATCTGTAACGTTGCTTTACTGCTGTAGACCAGGTATAACGCTGACTGAGTAGAAGTTTAGACGTCTATACGGATAACACAGCAATGCAACAAACCCAGCAGGACAACACGCAACAGTTCAAACGCAGCATGAAAGCGCGCCATCTGGTGATGCTCTCTCTTGGCGGCGTCATCGGCACCGGCCTGTTTTTCAACACCGGCTACATAATTTCAACCACCGGCGCAGCGGGCACGCTGCTGGCTTATCTGATTGGCGCGCTGGTGGTCTACCTGGTCATGCTGAGCCTTGGCGAGCTTTCCGTGGCCATGCCCGAGACCGGTGCGTTCCACGTTTACGCCGCACGCTATCTTGGCCCGGCGACGGGGTATACCGTTGCCTGGCTTTACTGGCTTACCTGGACCGTGGCGTTGGGATCAAGCCTGACCGCCGCCGCTTTCTGTATGCAATACTGGTTCCCTGACTCGCCTGTCTGGCTGTGGTGCCTGCTGTTCTGCGTGCTAATTTTTATGCTGAATGTGGTTTCCTCACGCTTTTTCGCCGAAGGTGAGTTCTGGTTTTCGGTGATTAAAGTGATCACCATTCTGGCGTTTATCGTACTGGGCGGAGCCGCCATGTTCGGCTTTATTCCGTTAAAAGATGGCAGCAGCGCGCCGTTCTTCCATAACCTGACCGCTTCTGGCTGGCTGCCCCATGGCGGACTGCCGATTTTAATGACGATGGTGGCGGTCAACTTTGCATTTTCCGGTACTGAACTGATCGGCATCGCCGCAGGCGAAACGGAAAACCCGCACAGGGTTCTGCCGCTGGCTATCCGTACCACTGTTGCCCGCCTGATCATCTTCTTTATTGGTACCGTATTGATCCTGGCAGCGCTGATCCCAATGGATCAGGCCGGGATCGTCAAAAGTCCGTTTGTTCTGGTATTTGAAAAGATTGGCATTCCTTATGCCGCCGATATTTTTAACTTTGTGATCCTGACAGCCATTCTTTCTGCCGCTAACTCAGGCCTGTATGCGTCAGGCCGCATGCTGTGGTCGCTCTCTAATCAGCAAACGCTGCCTCGTTGCTTTGCTAAGCTGACGCGCCGCGGCATTCCGCTGATGGCGATTTCCGTCAGTATGCTGGGTGGGCTGCTGGCGCTGTTTTCCAGCGTGATTGCGCCAGACACGGTGTTCGTGGCGCTGTCGGCTATCTCCGGTTTTGCCGTGGTCGCCGTCTGGCTGAGTATCTGCGCTTCCCACTACTTTTTCCGTCGTGCACATTTGCGTGCGGGCAAACCGCTGTCGGATCTGAAGTACCGCGCGCCGTGGTATCCATTGACGCCGGTGCTGGGCTTTTTGCTCTGCCTGCTGGCCTGCATCGGGCTGGCGTTCGATCCTGAACAGCGTATTGCGTTGTACTGCGGTCTGCCTTTTGTCGCGCTCTGCTATGGCGCTTACTATTTCACGCAGCTGGTGAGAAAACGCGAGCTGGCAAAGGAGGTTCAGCATGTCCCTGACTGATATTACAAGGCTGGTGGCTTCCGGCCTGGTGCTGGATGGCGCAATGGCGACCGAACTGGAAGCGCGGGGCTGCGATTTAAGCGATGCGCTGTGGTCGGCTAAAGTGCTGATTGAAAACCCGGAACTGATTTATCAGGTGCATTACGACTATTTCAGCGCGGGCGCGCAGGTGGCGATCACCGCCAGCTATCAGGCGACGCCGCAGGGTTTTGCGAAGCGTGGCCTGAGTGAAGAAAAATCGCTTGAGTTAATTGCCAGAAGCGTTGAGCTGGCGAGCCGCGCCAGAACAGACTACCTGGCGACGCAACCGGAGGGTGCCGCTTTGCTGGTGGCCGGATCGGTCGGGCCTTATGGCGCTTATCTTGCCGACGGCTCGGAATATCGCGGCGATTATGCTCTGCCTCAGCAGGAGATGATGGCTTTCCACCGTCCGCGAATTGAGGCGCTGGTGGCGGCGGGGGCGGATATCCTTGCCTGTGAAACGCTGCCTTCATTCGCGGAGATCCAGGCGCTGGTGGCTTTACTACAGGCGTTTCCAGCTACCCCCGCCTGGTTCTCGTTCACGCTGCGAGACAGCGACCATCTTAGCGACGGTACGCCGCTGGCCGATG
Organism: Pantoea sp. CCBC3-3-1; assembly: GCF_007981265.1. NCBI lineage: Bacteria > Pseudomonadati > Pseudomonadota > Gammaproteobacteria > Enterobacterales > Erwiniaceae > Pantoea > Pantoea sp. CCBC3-3-1. The sequence continues at coordinate 3,782,925 of NZ_CP034363.1, read as the reverse complement.
TGCTGGCGTTTCTGGATAACGTTCCTCAGGTGGTGGCGCTGGGCATCAACTGCATCGCGCTGGATAAGGTGACGGCTGCGCTGAAGGTCTTCTCAGCATTAAGCGAGAAGCCGCTGGTGGTCTATCCCAATTCGGGTGAGCAGTATGACGCCATCAGTAAACGCTGGCACAGCGATGCCTCAACCTGCACGCTGATCGATAATCTTGCCGACTGGCAGGCCGCCGGGGCAAAACTGATTGGTGGCTGCTGCCGTACCACGCCTGCCGATATTAAAGCTATTGCGCAGCGCTGCCGATAAAGCTTCCTGAGGTTTACATCATCGCCCGATCGCATCGGGCGTGATTATCAAACCCGCCTGGACTATTCTCACTATTTAACCTGGCAGGAAAGCTTATGAGACTTCTTTTACTGGCGCTGGCCTCGGCGTGGCTACTGAGTGGGTGTGCGACTATCGTGGGCGATAAAACCCAGGACGTGACCATCCAGAGCTGGCCGCAGGGCGCAAAATTCGTCGTACAGGATGAAACGGGCAGGGCGGTAGCGGAAGGCTACACGCCAAAAACCGTGACGCTGGCTAAGTCCGACGGCAGCTATTTTGGCAAAAAGAAATTCCTGCTGATGCTGGAGCAGCCCGGTTTTGTGCCACAGACTATCCCGCTGAAAGAGAAGGCTAACCTCTGGTATCTGCTGGGCAACATTCCGCTGGGCGGCTTCCCCGGCTGGCTGCTGGTCGATCCGTTTAACGGCGGCATGTACAGCATTGAGCCACCACCCGCACGCATTATCCTGAATCCAATTGGTGCGCGTGGGGGTTAACAGGTAACGCTAAGCAAAACGGCCCGCGCCTGAGATGATGCGGGCCGTTTGTTACGCCTTGAGGCTTATTGCGCCGTAGGCTGCACCATCGCGTGGGAGGGTTTGTGCTTTGCCAGATACTGCTGCTGGAAGATGCACATACGAATCGTGTTGCGATACTCGCCGTTGATAAAGAACTCGTGGATCAGTTCTCCCTCAATCTCAAATCCCAGCTTGCGGTAAATATGAATCGCTTTTTCGTTCTCTTTATCGACGATCAAATAGAGCTTATAAAGATTCAGTACTGAAAAACCATACTCCATGGCAAGCCTGACCGCTTTGCTCGCCAGCCCTTTGCCCTGATGGCTGGGCGCGATAATAATCTGAAACTCGGCGCGGCGGTGAATATGGTTGATTTCCACCAGCTCGACCAGGCCAGCTTTATCCCCCTCATACTCCACAACAAAACGACGTTCGCTCTGATCGTGGATATGCTTGCTGTACAGATCCTCCAGCTCCACAAAAGCTTCATAAGGCTCTTCAAACCAGTAGCGCATCACGCTGGCATTGTTATCAAGCTGGTGAACAAAGCGCAGATCTTCCCGCTCCAGCGGACGCAGCTGTACGCCATTTTCAACGGATTTGGCACTCATCACTCTTCCTTTTACTGACGAATTTTTAGTCGGGGGGGAGTATACGACGTCAGGAACAAAATAACAGGATGACCCGGTAGAGGTTTAGAAAGTATTTATTTACTCAGCGCAGGAGATCCCGCGTGTTGCCGTATTTTCAAACTCTTCCTTCCCTGCGTAAACCGCGCGTTAGCATGAAATAAATGAATCATAAGTTAATCTAATGTTTAACTAAGGTAATATGTAATGGAATGCAAGTAAACGACGGAGGATGAAGAGAGGACGGATAAATTATTGCGATGATTGCAATGGCGGCAGCAAATACGCAAAGCTAGATACACGAAGGTTAATTCATAACTTTTTGTATTACATCGCTATATCTCGCCTGTTATCTGTTTTTTTTGCGGATCGATGATTGTTGTTACTCACCGCAAAAAAATATCTCCAGCGCAGAAAACAGCATCATCATTTATGTCTCTTTTATATTTATGCGTTAATTTATCACTGCTATTAATGTGATTTTTATATTGAGGAAATAATTTGTTTTTTTCGCAATCACGACTAGCTTTATGAATGTCGCGACTTAATACGCTATTAATATAAATTACTCTTCCGGCCAGGTATTTTTCGTACGGTCGTTAACTTATTGCAGGATAATTTCTATGAACTGGCTCCACGAAATCTTTCGGCTTTCACCCGAGCTGGCGCTATTCCTTTCGCTCGCTGTGGGTACATGGATTGGTCAATTTAAACTTGGCGCATTTCAGCTTGGCGGCGTAGCGGGTGCACTGCTGGTTTCCGTATTAATTAGTCAGGTTGGGGTCACTATTGATAGTGGAATTAAAAATGTTTTGTTTGCCCTTTTCATCTATGCCGTAGGTTTTGAAAGTGGCCCTAAATTCTTTTCTTCATTAGGTCGACGCACGCTGCGTGAAATAGCTCTGGCACTAATTTTAGTTGTTTCTTCATTAGTAACGATCGTAGCGATGGCGAAATTCTTTGCGCTGGATAAAGGTATTGCCGCAGGTATTGCTGCCGGTGCGCTGACTCAGTCAGCCATTATAGGAACAGCCAGTGCGGCCATTTCTAAATTGAGTCTGGATCCGGCGCAGCTGCAACAAATGCAGGGAAATGTGGCCGTGGGTTATGCCGTTACTTATATCTTTGGCTCTCTGGGCGCGATTATTATTTGCGTCAATATTCTGCCCAAAATTATGGGCCGTACGATACGTGACGATGCGGTAAAAGCGGAGCTGGAGCTTCTTCACGGTGCCAGCCTGCTGGCACCGGGTCAGGAACCGGCTCTGCCAGAGCTGGTAGGACGCGTATTTCTCGCCGGGCCGGCTGCTGGAAAGACCGTAGCGGCGGTGGAGTCGGCTGCCGATCCGCTTTATCCCGTTACGCTGGAGCGCATAAAGCGTAGAGGCGAAGTCATCGCCGTCACGCCTGAAATGCGGCTGAACGACACCGATGTATTGCTGCTGGTAGGGCGGCGTAAAGGCGTTATCGCGTTAGCCTCTTTGCTGGGAAAAGAGCTGGAAGCTGAAGAGGGGCCAGAAATGGTCATGCAGACGTCTGAAGCCTTGCTGACAAATCCGGTGTTTATTGGTAAGCGAATTGATGAACTGCGTCAGCAAATCTCGGTTGATGTTCGTCACGGTGTGTTTGTCACTGCGCTAAAGCGCGGAGAAGTATTACTGCCGTTTAAAGACGATACGGTTATTCAACAAAACGACATTGTGACGCTGTACGGCAGTGAACAGGATGTTCAGCGCGCTGTCGCACTGGCCGGACCGTTGCTGATTAAAAGTCCAAAGTCCGATTTGATGTTTCATGGCCTGGGTCTCTCCTTCGGATTGATATTAGGGCTACTGGTCGTGCGTATCGGCGCGGTGCCTCTGACGCTTGGCAGCGGTGGCGGCGCGCTGCTGGCGGGGCTGATCTTTGGCTGGTATCAGGCCCGTAAACCGCTCAGCGGCAATATGCCAACGCCGGCTTCCGGTTTGCTGCGCGATCTGGGACTGGCCGGTTTTGTGGCGGTGGTAGGCCTACAGTCTGGCTTGCAGGCTGTACAGACCGTCATGTCAAACGGCATCTCAATTTTCCTGATCGGCGTCGTGGTCACCGTGGTTCCTTTGATGATCACGCTACTGATTGGTCGCTATGTCCTGCGTTATGACAATGTGGCCATTTTTGCCGGTGCCCTTTCCGGCACGCGTAGCGCCAATCCCGCTTTTGGTGAAATTCTTGATAAAGCGGGGAATTCTGTTCCAACAGCACCTTTCGCAGTGACCTATGGTTTAGCCAACGTGTTCCTCACCTTGCTGGGTCCGCTAATTGTCGCGCTGGTCTAATCCCTGTCAGTGAATCTGAACTCCTCAACAGAGAGCCTTGTTATGTCAAATCCCTATGAAAAATATGCTTCACTGAGTCCGTTTGAATTAAAAGATGCGCTAATTGAGCTGGCCTCAAGTAAGGCTGACAGGCTGATGCTCAATGCGGGTCGGGGCAATCCCAATTTTCTGGCGACGCTTCCTCGCAGAGCTTTTTGGCGACTGGGTCTGTTTGCCACCGAAGAAGCTGAGCTCTCCTACTCCTATCTTCCTCATGGCATAGGCGGTTTACCAAGGATTCAGGGCATTGAAGCCCGTTTTGACGCGTTTCTGGCGAATAACCACGAACAGCCAGGCGTGGCTTTTTTATCGCGCGCCGTCAGCTATGTACGCGATCAGTTAGGCCTTTCCGCTTCGGCTTTTTTGCATGAAATGGTGGAAGGGATTCTGGGCGTTAATTATCCGGTGCCGCCGCGGATGCTGCATATTAGTGAAAAAATAACCCGTGAGTACATCGTTAAAGAGATGATTGGCGGAATGCTCTCTGCCGAGGACGTGGATTTGTTCGCGGTAGAAGGCGGGACGGCGGCTATGACCTATCTGTTTAATACATTGCGTACCAATGGCCTGGTGAAATCAGGTGACAAGGTAGCGATGGGGGCACCGATATTTACGCCTTATATCGAAATCCCTCAGCTGGAGGATTACCGGCTGGAGAGTGTTATGATCAACGCTTCCCCGGAAAATAACTGGCAGTATCCTGATGAGGAGCTGGATAAATTATTAGATCCTGAGGTGAAGATTTTCTTCTGTGTGAACCCCAGCAATCCCGCCTCGGTAAAAATGGATAATCGCACGCTGGAAAAGATGACTAAAATAGTGGAGCAGCGTCCCGATCTTATCATCCTCACCGATGACGTTTACGGGACTTTCGCCAACGATTTTAAATCTCTCTTTGCGATCTGTCCGCAAAATACCATTCTGGTTTACTCCTTTTCAAAATATTTTGGCGCAACAGGCTGGCGGCTGGGCGTTATTGCCACCCACCGACAAAATATTCTTGATGAAAAAATCAGTAACCTCAACGATGCTGAAAAGCATCGCCTTAACGAACGTTATCTTTCCCTGACGCCTGACGTCCCCGCACTGAGTTTCCTTGACCGCGTAGTTGCAGATAGCCGCAGCGTGGCACTAAACCATACGGCCGGATTATCCACGCCACAACAGATACAGATGGTGCTGTTCAGCCTGTTTGCTCTGATGGATGGCAATAACGGATACAAGGCGGCGGTATCGGAAATTATTCGACGCCGTCAGGCCGTGCTCTACCGTGAGCTGGGTATTACGCATAGCATAAGTGAAGAAGAAGTGGATTATTACACGTTGCTGGATCTGGAGGCCATTTCGCGCCAGGTTTATGGTGACGAGTTTGCAGCCTGGGTGAATAAGACATTAAATCCCACCGACCTGTTATTCCGCATTGCTGAGGAAACCGGCATTGTTATGCTGCCAGGAACAGGGTTTGGCACGCTAAAACCCGCGGGGCGTATTTCGCTGGCGAATCTCAATGAATATGAATATGCCGCCATCGGTAAGGCGCTGCGACAGATGATGGAACACTATTACAAAGAATATACGCAAAACTCGTCGCAAACGGCTGAGTAGCGTCTGAGGCAACCGCCAGCGCGAACATTCGGCTGGCGGTTGAGCATTGCTTCAGGAAATTAGAAGTTATAGCCGACAACCAGGTAATAACCCCAGCCAGTAGACTTCACTTCGAACGGGCCGCTACCAAAATTCAGCTCCTGTCCATCTGCCCACTGTCCGCCGTTATGGAAGTAACGGGCCACGGCAGAGTAGTGCCAGTGGTCGTAAGCCAGTGACAGGATATGGCTGGACGCAATAGAGTTACTGGTGCGCGACGCATCGCTTTTATCACGCAGATCCGAACCCCAGTCAAAGTTAGTAAAGCCAACGTAACCCAGTTTGCCGCCCCACAGGGTGGTGATAGGGACGAAGTATTTCACCTTGAAGCGATAGCCATCCCAGCTGTTTTCATTGGCCGCACCGTAGTTTTCCCACTGATATTTGGCATAGACGTTCAGCGACAGACCAATATCGGAATGGGTATCGATATCGGTGCCCAGACCCATATACCAGGTATTCTGGCGGTTATCGCTGTTGCGGCCCATATCGTAGATATAGTTGTTGGCAAAGTACCATTCTTTGAACGGGCCGAAGCTCAGATCGGTGTTGGTCAGCTTGTCGATGGAGAAACGCGGTTCGATCTCCATAAACATCGGCGAGCCGTGGTCAAAAACGCCGTTGGCATTTGAGTTGCCTACGCCAAAGAAGTTGGTCAGATCGAGGTAGCCATAGAAATCGAACCAGTCTTTTTTCGCGAAGGCTTCATACTCGAGGTAGACATCGTTATTGAACTGCGGCCCGAAACGGGTATGGGTGCTTCCTACCACGTTCACGCTCTGGTGCCACCAGTCGGAAACGTATTGTGGTTCATCGGTTGCAGCAAACGAAGCGGCACTGTAAGAGAGCGCAACCAGGGCGCCAGCCATCAGAGATTTATATTTCATTAGATTACCACATGCTTAATGACCATTTTCTGCTGCCTGCAAGATGGTCTTGTTAAGTCGTTATCCGGTGAGGAAGAAGGACTGTTTTCACAACCGAAAACACCCGTATCAAATGCCGCGGCAGTGTGCCGTGATTCGCGCTTTAGGAAATAGAGATTGCTCACACATGTCAAACTCTGTTTCATTTCAATTCCGCTAAAGTGTGATTAAGATCACATTAACAACTGAACTAATGCGCGGAATCCGCTGTCGCGGCGTAACGGCCGTTTTTCTCGCCAGGTAATCGTTTGCCTGACGGAGGGATGGAATTTTAGGGTGAGCAACGCGTCCTGAACGACGTTGTAAAGCCAGACCGGCCAGATGTTGCGATAAGGATATCTTATGGATAGAGGGAGAAATAAGCAGGGGTTAAGGCTGGCTGCCGTGGGCATATTCGGGTGCAACGGATTTGCAGCAGAAACTGTTGATAAAAAAAGTGGATGTCGGTGACTTGCTGAATGTCCATCAAATCTCCAGTGAAAGCACCGTTAAAGGTTTTTTCAGCCTGCCTGAACAGGCTGAAAGACAATGCCTTAAAGCGGAGCTGCTGGAGAAGCCGCCTGGTCATAACCGCCCCAGACTGACTGGTCATAGTTGATTACCGAACCGGTCATGACGCCGGAGGCAGTACTGGCCAGGAAGGTGACGGCCTCCGCCACTTCTTCGGGCTTAATCAGGCGGCCAAAAGGTTGTTCCGCCGCCGCTTTTTCCAGCCAGTTGTCTTCTGCGCCGTGATACTGCTTCATGATGCGGTCTTCGCCTTCCGACGCCATCCAGCCAATATTCAGCGCATTGACGCGGATACGATTACGCAAAAGCGCGTAGGCCGTGTTACGGGTTAACGTCGCCAGCGCCCCTTTCGATGAGCAGTAAGCGGCAATAAACGGCTGGCCCGCCAGGCCAGACATGGAGCAAATATTCACTATTGCGCCTTCAGTGTTCTCCCTGCGCATAATTTTGATTGTCTCCTGCATCAGGAAGAAGGGGCCACGCACGTTGGTTGCAAACATCTTGTCGAACAGCTCCGGCTCAGTGTCCAGTATGGTGCCGCGATCGGTCATGCCGCCTGCGTTAACCAGCACGTCAACTTTGCCAAACAGCTCGTCTGTTTTCGCAATAACCTGACGACAATCTTCCACAGAAGATAAATCGGCGCGTACAAATACCACACGAGTTCGGCCTGCTTCGCTCAGCTGGGCGGCTATCTCCTCACCCTTAGCCTGATTTCGTCCACAGATAACCACGCCAGCGGCGCCCTGCTGCATGAAATGACGGGCGATAGCGGCGCCTAGCCCCTGGGTGCCACCGGTAACAACGGCAACTTTTCCTGTTAACTGACTCATCAGATGACTCCTTGAACGAGATGATATCCTGCCGCGCAGAGTGCGCTGTGCAGGGTGTTATAGCCAATACGGGCATACTTCAGCGGCGTGTCGCCATCCAACTGGGGAAGAGCGTCATTCGTCCAGGCAATCGGCGCGATGCCGGGTTTCGCTTTAAGCACCCTTTTCTTATTCCCTGTCAAAGGCCGAGCCGCTGTTTTTTACGTCCTTCAACATGAGCCGCGCGGGCTTCATTAACGCTTTCACGAGCGCTTACTTCCGGCACGCCGACGTCCCACCATGCATCGCCCGGCGTCCAGCTGTAAGGATGAGTAGAAATGCAAATCACCGTCGTGCGATCGTTGCCTTTCGCCCACTGAATCGCTTCTTCCAGCTCGTTCAGCGAGGTGACTTTACGGGCCCGCGCGCCCATTGATTGCGCATTGGCGACAAAATCGACATGGAAGGGTTCTTTGACCCGACAATCTTTCAGCAGATTATTGAAGGAGGCACCGCCTTTGGCATTCTGAAGCCGGTTAATCACCGCAAAGCCGCCGTTGTCGCAGACCAGCAGAATAAATTTATGGCCGGAGAGCACGCTGGAATAGATATCCGAATTCATCATCATGTAGGTGCCGTCGCCAATCATCACGAACACATCCCGATCCTGTTCGGTCATGGCCACGCCCCAGCCTGCGGAGAGTTCATATCCCATGCAGGAGAAACCGAATTCACAGTCGAAGGTGCCGCTGTTTTTGACGCGCCAGCCCTTCACCAGCTCGCCAGGCAAACCGCCTGCCGCGCTGATAATGTAATCTTCCGGTGCCGCCTGCGCGTTCACCACGCCGACAACCTGCGCATAAGTGGGATCGTCGTTGCCGGTGGTGCGTTCCTGCTGTCCGGCGATCAGTGCATTCCACCCGGCAAAAGCTTTGCGGCCTCTTTCCAGCCAGGCGGCATCGGCTTCCCATTCGCCCAGCGCGGTGTGCAGTTCACTGAGACCTTCGCGGGCATCGCATACCAGCGGGAGGGAAAAGTGCTTATGAGCGTCGAAACGCGCGGCGTTAAGCGCGATAAACTGTGCTTTATGGTCGAACACCGTCCAGGAGCCGGTGACAAAATCCATCAGGCGCGTACCCACGGCGAGGATCACGTCGGCATGAGCGGCAAGCTCGTTAGCAGAGGTTGAACCCAAAATGCCAATCGGCCCCATATGCGCGGGATGATCGTGAGTAAAGGCGCCTTTACCGGCGATGGTTTCCACCACCGGAATACCGTGCGCCAGCGCAAACTCTTCCAGCACCGCTTCGGCCTGCGAATAACGCACGCCACCGCCGGAAATAATTAGCGGCCGTTTTGCCTGTTTCAGGCGCTCGACCGCCTGCGCCAGCACCAGACGATCCGGACGTGGGCGCGGCATCGAATGCAGACGAGGCTGGAAAAATGCTTCCGGATAATCCCACGCCATCTCCTGAACATCCTGGCAAACGCCGATAAATGCCGGGCCGCATTCGCCCGGATCCAGCATGGTGGCCACCGCCTGCGGCAGCGAAGAGAGGATCTGTTCCGGCCAGGTAATACGATCCCAATAGCGAGTGACCGATTTGAAAGCATCGTTGACGGTTTGCGTGGGATTACTGAAATGCTCAACCTGCTGCATCACCGGGTCGGGATGGCGCCGGGCAAAGCTGTCGCCGCAAATCATTAGCATCGGCAGACGGCTGGTATGCGCAACGCCCGCGGCGGTCAGCAAATTGGTGGTGCCAGGGCCAATTGAGGCGGTGACCACCATAATTTGGCGGCGAACCATCGCTTTGGCAAAACCCACCGCGGCAAAGCCCATCGACTGCTCGTTCTGGCCGCGCCAGGTCGGCAGCGTATCCTGAACGGCTTCAAGCGCTTCGCCAAGGCAGGTCACATTGCCATGACCAAAAATGCCGTAAACCCCGGGAAAAAGCGGAACGCGTTTGCCATCCACTTCGGTAAATTGTTGACTCAGATAGCGAACTATCGCCTGAGCTGTCGTGCAACGAATCGTAGCCATATCTTTCTCACTCTGAGAGGACGCCAGAGAACAGCATCACGGTTTATTGTTACAGCGTTAATTGCTTAAATATTTCATATGCAACAAAAGTTGCAAATTCAGGCGATAAGATCCCCGGTGGTCATAGCGGGGATCTTATGGGCTCAATCAGGCGCGGTTACGTTTACGACCTTCTGCGCGCTTTTCTCTTTCGGTAATGGTTTCAATTCGCGGCTGCTCGTGCTCCGGCTGTAATGCGGCTGCCAGCGCCATGGCAATGCTTTGAGCCAGGCAAACCGGCGCGGCCAGCGATCGCGAAAAGCTGTATTCCTCTTCAGGAAGGGTAAACAGCACCTGAGCATTTTTTGCCAGCGGCGAGAGCTGGCCGTCGGTAATCGCAATCACCGGAATGTTTCTTGCGCCTGCATCATCGGCAATCGTAATCACCTCTTTTGCATAATGGCGAAAGGCGATAGCGATCAACACGTCGTTATCACGCATATTGTTGGCCATCTGCGGGGCCAGGCCACCCGCGGAGTCCAGCAGGATCACGCGCCGGTTCAGCATGGTCAGCATATAGCGCAGCAGGGAAGCGACAGGTTCCGATCGCAGCTGACCAGCGATATAAATCGTTTCGGCGTTCTTAAGCAGCGTGGCTGTTTCATCCAGATCCTTTTCTGCCACGTTGTTGAGCAGTTCATGCAAAGTAGCGATATCTCTGATGACCAGGCTTTGCAGAAAGCCAAAGCTGCCTTTCTCATCATTCTTTTTCAGATCGCTTTCCAACGCGGTAATGCGTTCGTTATAGCCAGGCGCTGCCGTCGCCAGCCGCGTTTGAAACACGCCCTGCATCTGCTTAAAACCGCTGTAGCCAAACACCTGGGCAAAACGGACCAGCACCGAAGGGTGCATGCCGCATTTAGCCGCCACGGCGTTAATCGACTCCAGCGCCACCGTATTAGGATTTTGCGTTATATAACGGGCGGCCTGCTGATGCCGCTCCGACAGCTGCGGATAGCGCTGGGTAATTTCATTAACAATTTGCTCATAAGTATTGTGCGGCAGCGGCTTCGGTGCAGCCTGAACGTCTTTCGCTTTTCCCATTACTTCATTCCTTCTCAGGCAGTTGCCAGTCATGCCAGCACGCTACAGCAATAAAAATTGCAAGTAAAACTCGCATGCAACTATTTCTAACGCATTTGCTGGCGGCAGGGAAAATTTACCAGTGGAATTTGTGATTCGTCTCTAAAAAATAGATTTCATTTCAAAGTTCAAATGAAAAATTAATACTCTTTTTATTTTTATTCTATTGATTATTAAGGTTTTTAAAGTTCTTTTTGCAGCTGGAGTTGTCGGTTTGACGCTATTGCAATTTTTATTGCTGTGATCCTAATATTGCAAATATTGATGCTGCTGTGACGGTTTCTGCGCGTTTAACAGGAGCGTTTCAGGCAGATGCAACGATGAGCAGGCGGTCTGACCGACCTGGCTCGGATGCCGGAGGAAAGCACACCATGTATGACAATTTCGGACAGTTTATTAATGGCAGATGGCGCACGGGAAGCGGTAGCGAAGTGGTCAGCGTGATCGATCCAGGTAACAACAGCCAGCTGGGCACCCTTCAGGGCGCGTCAGTTGCGGATACTGAAGAAGCCCTGCACAGCGCGGATCGGGCTTTCGCCAGCTGGAAAGGGACGTCCGGCTGGGAGCGCGCCGATATCTTGCAGCGTGTAGCGGCTGAAATGATCGCGGCAACCGCACAGGCGGCCTTAGTGATCTCACAGGAGAGCGGCAAGCCGGTTGCTCAGGCCAAACGCGAATGGGAGCTTTCTGTCGATCAGTTTGTCTGGCATGCGGAAGAAGCGCGGCGGATTTACGGCCGAATTGTCGAGAGTCGCGTGCCTGGCGGGCGGTGTGAAATCTCTCACGAGCCGGTAGGGGTAGTGGCCGCATTTACCGCATGGAATTTTCCGGTGGTGCTGGTGGCTCGCAAACTGGCACCCGCGCTGGCCGCGGGCTGTACCGTTGTGCTGCGTCCTTCCAGCGAAGTGCCTGGCTCGGCAATGATGATTTTTGAATGTCTGCGTAAAGCGGGGCTGCCGCCAGGCGTCGCCAATCTGGTGGTGGGGCCAACCTCGGCCACTTACGAACCGCTTATTTCATCACCCGTGGTCAAAAAAGTGTCGTTAACCGGATCAACCCAGCTTGGACAGCAGATGATCCGCGACTCAGCCGCAACCATCAAGCGGCTCAGCATGGAGCTGGGGGGCAACGCGCCAGCGATCGTTTATGCCGATGCCGATCTTGAGAAGGCGCTGGATCTGTCGGTCGCCACCAAATTCGCCAACTGTGGTCAGGTTTGCGTGACCTGCGATCGCTTCTACGTGCATGAAAGCCTGTATGACGCCTTCGTTGAAGGCTTCGCCAGCCGCGCCAGCCAGCTAAGGGTCGGCTACGGGCAGGACAAAGAGACCCAAATGGGCCCGCTGATCAACATCCGCCGTCTTGAAGCGATTGAAAGCATCGTTGCGGATGCCCGTAAACGGGGAGCAAGAGTCGTCACCGGCGGTCAGCGCATCGAGAACAATGGCGGCTTCTTCTATGCGCCCACCGTCATTGCGGATGTTCCTGACGAGGCGCTCGCTATCGCGGAAGAGAATTTCGGCCCGATTGCAGCCATCACTTCGTTTAAGGAGACGGACGATCTGTGGCGTCGGGTCAACGGCTCTGACTTTGCGCTCTCCGCCTACGCGTTTACGCGCGATCCGGCATTAATTCGTGAAACCATCGCGCGTTTTGAATCAGGCATGGTGGGGATAAATAGCTACGCGCTGGCCGCTGCCGAAGCGCCTTTTGGCGGTATTAAAGCGAGCGGGATGGGGCGTGAAGGCGGCTCGGAAGGCATTCATGACTACATGAACGTCAAACTGGCCCAGGTGGTTCTGTGAGGAGAAGGCATGAAACTGCATAACATCAAACAGCGCTGGGAAGCCGGTCAAACCGTGCTGAATGGCTGGCTGAGTATCGGTAACACCTTTACCGCTGAGATTATCGCCGAACAGGGCTATGACTCGGTCACCATTGATTTACAGCACGGTTTTGTGGGTTATGAAGAAGCGAAACAGATGTTACAGGCGATGCGGGCCAGCGGCGTGGCGCCGATGGTGCGGGTTCCCTGGCTGGAGCCGGGCATCATTATGAAAGCGCTGGATGCGGGCGCATGGGGAATTATCTGCCCGATGGTCAGTACGGCAGAACAGGCGCGTGCACTGGTCTCCTGCGTGCGTTATCCACCAGCAGGCAGCCGCAGTTTTGGGCCGACTCGCGTGACGATTTCAGCCGGGCAGGATTACGGTCAGCACGCGGACCAGCACGTCGTCTGCTTCGCCATGATTGAAACGGCCGAAGCGGTTGAAAATATCGAAGCCATTGTTGCGACGCCGGGGCTGGACGGCATCTATATCGGGCCTGCCGACCTGACGCTCGGCCTGACCGGACGTCAATACCGCACCGGCTTCGATCGGGATGAGCCGGACATTGTTGCGGCGATCAAACACGTTCTCGACGCCGCGCATCGTGCCGGTAAAAAAGCGGGCCTGCACAATGGCACCGCAGCCTATGCGGCTAAAGCAGCGGAATGGGGATTCGACCTGGTCACCGTCTCGAACGACGTCCAGCTGCTTCGCACCGCCGCCGCCGCCAGCGTCCAGCAGTTTCGCGAGCTGAATGACGGACAGCGTACAGCGCCTCCGGCTCAGTCAGGAGGCTACTGATATGCCGCATGTACTGGTTGCAGGAAAAATTCACCAGGCCGGGCTGGATGTGCTGCGTAACGCGCCGGGCTTCACTTTTCATCTGGTGCCGGAGGTTAGCGTGGAAAGCTACGCGCCTTATCTCGCCGAGGCGGATGCCCTGCTGATCCGCACGCAGCTGCTGACCGCTAAAGAGATTGCAGCCGCCGATCGGTTGCAGATTGTTTCCCGTCACGGCGTGGGCTTTGACTCGGTTGATGTAAATGCACTAACTGAACGCAACATTCCGCTGACGGTGGTCGGCAACGTCAATTCGCTCTCGGTCGCCGAGCATACGCTAACGCTGCTGCTGGCCGTGGCGAAACGTGTTTGCTACTTCGACCGCAGCATCCGTCAGGGTGAATGGAACTGCCGCAACGGTTTTTCAGCGGTTGAAGTGGCAGGCCGGAGGCTGTTCGTACTGGGATTTGGTCGTATCGGACGGGAAGTCGCTCGCCTGGCAGCCAGTTTTCGCATGGAAGTTATCGCTTACGATCCCTACCTGCCGGACGACGTTTTTACCGAACATGGCGTGCAGCGCGTGGGTGACATCGGGGAAGGCCTGAAGATCGCCGATGCCGTCACTGTCCATCTGCCGCTAAGTGGCGAAAAACCGGTTATCGGCAAGGCAGAGCTTGCAATGATGAAGCGCGGCGCCTTGCTGATTAATACCGCGCGTGGCGGCATCGTCGATGAGGATGCGCTGGCCGAAGCGCTGCAACAAGAGCATCTGGGTGGAGCAGGGCTGGACGTGCTGAAGCAGGAGCCTGCGGATCTGAGCGCGGCACTGCTGGCGCAAAGCGATCGCCTGATCCTCAGCCCGCACTCCGCTGGCCTTACCGCAGAAGCCGCGATGCGTATGTCGGTTTCCGCCGCCAGCAATATAGTCGATTTCTACACGGGTCAGCTTGATACCGCGCTGGTGGTCAATCATCAGCAGCTGGCGCTCGACGACCTGATGAGCCAGACACCTTAAAAATAATAATTACCCTCTTACCCGGAGTTAACAATGATCAGAGTCGCGATGCTCGGCGCAGGCCGTATTGGACAGGTGCACGCTGCAAACGTTGCACAACATAAAGGGGCGATACTGGCAGCCGTCGCCGATCCGTTAATTGAAAACGCTCAGGCACTGACGGCGGCGTTTGGCGGCATTGCGCTGGCCGATCCGCTGGAAGCGATCCACCATCCTGATATTGATGCCGTGGTTATCGGTACGCCAACGCATACCCACATCGATCTGATGCTGGCGGCGGCGAAAGCGGGCAAAGCAGTATTATGTGAGAAGCCGGTCGATCTTGATATTGCCAAAGCGTATGCCGCCGAAAAAGCGCTGGGCGATAAGGCGAATCGGGTGATGCTGGGCTTCAATCGCCGTTTTGATCCCGGTTTCAGCGAGATGCATCGTCGCATTCAGCAGGGCGACATTGGCGACTTTCACCAGTTGCTGATCGCCAGCCGCGATCCTGGCCTGGCACCAATGGGCTATCTGAAAACCTCCGGCGGCATTTTCCGTGACATGGTTATCCATGATTTCGACCTTGCCAGATGGTTTTTGGGCGAAGAGCCGACGGAGGTTTTTGCCGTTGCCAGCCGCCTGTTTGAACCCTCGCTGGAAGCGCTGGGCGATTACGACACGGTCATGGTGCAGATGCGCACAGCATCCGGGAAACAGTGCCAGATCAACTGTAGCCGCCGGGCCGTGTACGGCTATGACCAGCGCATGGAAGTGTTTGGTTCGGCAGGGATGATGATGAATGATAACCTGCGAGAAACCCCCGTTCGTCGCTTCAGCGCGACGGAAACCGAAGTACGCGGGCCGCTGCTCGACTTCTTTATGCAGCGCTATACCGATGCCTATCGTCATGAAATGGATGCTTTTATTACTGCTGTTGCTGATGACAGGACTATGCCGGTTACGGTTCGGGACGGCTGCCTCGCCCTGAAGCTGGCGGATGCTGCACAGCTGTCGGCGGATACCCACAGCGTCGTCACGCTGGAATAGAAATCCACCATCCGCCTTGCGGTCTGCTCTGCCCGGTTCCAGGCCATCCGCCTGGATTTAACGATTTGAAAACGATTGAGGGGCTGGCTGTAATATCCCCCAGCCGTACAGGATATCGTAATGATGAAAAAGATAATTTTATTGTCTCTGGCATTAATTTCGCTCAGCCCGTCGGCATTTGCGCTTCAGGTTGGGGTCAGTATTGCCCAAATGGATGATGTATTTCTTTCGCGGCTGAGAGGCTACGTCATTGAAAGATCGAAAACCTATCCGGATATGAAATTGCAATTTGAAGATGCACAAGGCGCAGTAGATAAACAATTAAGCCAGGTGCAAAACTTTATTAATGCAAAAGTTGACGTCATTATTGTTAACCCGGTTGACACTCAGGGGACAAAAAACGTTTCTGACGCCGCGCGTGCTGCTAAAATTCCGCTTATTTATCTTAACCGTATGCCGTCTGATTCCGAAATGGGAAATGGCGTCAGCTATATTGGCAGCAATGAAATTGAAGCCGGACGCCTGCAAATGCAATACCTTGCGGACAGGGTTAAAGATCGCCCTTCGGTGAACGTCGCCATCATGAAAGGCTTACTGAGCAATGACGCGACTCGGTTTCGTACTCAGGGCGCGAAAGAGATTATTGCTAAGCATCCGAATATGCATGTGGTGATTGAAGATACGGCAAAATGGATGCGCGAAGACGGGATGAACCTGATGAATAACTGGATTTTATCGGGTGATAAAATCGATATTCTTTCCGCCAACGCGGATGAAATGGCGATTGGCGCGGCGATGGCGATTAAAAGCAACGGCATGAAAATTGGCAAAGATATTCTGGTAGGCGGAACGGACGGCGGCCCAAATGGGTTGCAGTCAATAAAAGCCGGATTACTAACCGTAACCGTTTTCCAGGATGCAAAATCTCAGGCTTATGGTGCTGTCGATATGGCGGAAAAGGCCTCGAAAGGCGAAAGCATAAAGGATATTAACTTTATTCCTTTTCAGCTGGTCACGCCGGAAAATTATCAAAATTTTATGACGAAATAAATTACGGGCTATTACAGGTATCCTTTATTAATCAGGAGTCATTATGAAAACCATCAAAGGTCCTGCTGTTTTTCTGGCGCAGTTCGCCGGCGACAGTGCGCCTTTTAATACCCTTGAAGGTATGGCGGGTTGGGCGGCAGCGAAAGGGTTTAAAGCCGTTGAAATCCCCAGCTGGGATACCCGCTTAATTGATCTGCATAAAGCGGCCGAAAGTCAGACTTACGTTGATGAAATCCTCGGCGTTCTGGATAAGCACGGACTGGAACTGACCGATCTCGCCAGTCATTTGCAGGGGCAGCTGGTGGCGCTGCATCCGGCATTTAATTTACCTGCGGACAGCTTTGCGCCGGCGAAGGTGCATAACAACCCCGAGCTGCGCCAGCGCTGGGCTACCGAACAGCTGCTGCTGGCCGCTAAAGCCTCTCGCCGCTTTGGGCTGGACAGGCACGTGACGTTTTCCGGCACGTTGCTCTGGCCTTATCTTTACCCTTATCCGCAATGGCCGGAAGGGTTGATTGAAGAAGGGTTTGACGAACTCGCCCGCCGCTGGACCCCTATTCTTAACGCCTTTGATGAGCAGGGCGTGGATGTTTGCTATGAGATCCATCCAACAGAAGACCTTCATGACGGCCTGACGTTTGAACGGTTCCTGGAAAAAACAGGTAATCATGCACGCTGCAACATGATGTATGACCCCAGCCATCTGGTGTTACAGAGCATTGATTATCTGACCTGGATCGATCATTACCACGAACGGATCAAAGCGTTTCACGTGAAGGACGCGGAGTTTCGGCCGGATGGTAAAACCGGGGCATACGGAGGCTATCAGCCCTGGACAAGTCGGGCCGGGCGTTTCCGTTCACCGGGCGACGGTCAGATCGATTTTGGCGGCATCTTTTCCAAACTGACCGGCTATGGCTTTGATGGCTGGGCGGTACTGGAATGGGAGTGCTGCTTTAAAAACCCGGAAGACGGCGCGCGCGAAGGGGCGAACTTTATTAGCGACCACATCATTCGGGTAACGGGGAAATCATTTGATGATTTCTGCAAGTCTTACGCCGACAGCTCGCTCAACAGAAAAATTTTAGGCCTTTAAGGGGAAATCATGAACAAAACGTTGAAAGGACGTCGGATCAGACTGGGAATGGTGGGCGGCGGCGAAGGTGCCTATATCGGCGGTATTCACCGCTTTGCGGCCCGGCTCGACAATCAGTTCGAACTGGTGGCGGGGGCGTTTGATATTAACGCTGAACGCGGTCATGCTTTTGCCGCGCAGAACTATATTGCTGCCGATCGCTCGTATGATGATTATCAGTCGATGATTGCCGCAGAATCCCAGCGCGAAGATGGCGTGGATGTTATCGCCATTTGCACGCCTAATTTCACCCACTATCCTGTCGCGCGCGCCTGTCTGGAAGCCGGTATCGCAGTTATCTGTGAAAAACCGCTGACCACAACCTTGCAGGATGCTCAGGCGCTGGCGGAAGTGGTCGAGCGTACGGGCGGCTTTCTCGGCGTCACTTACACCTACTCCGGTTATCCGATGATCCAGGAAGCAAAGCAGCGTGTCGAGGCGGGACTGATCGGAAAAGTACGCACAGTTCAGGTGGAGTATCCGCTGGAGTGGATGGCGACAGGCGTTGAGCGACAGAATAACCAGCAGGCAGCCTGGCGAGTAGATCCCAGGAAAAATGGTCGGGGTGGTTCTGTGGGCGATATTGGCACGCATGCATATCATCTGGCGGGCTACGTGACGGGCCTGAAAGCGGAAAGCGTGATGGGGGATCTGGCGACGTTCGTTGAAGGCCGTGCGCTGGATGATAATGCTCACGTCATGATCCGCTACCAGGGCGGTGCGCGTGGCCTGTTATGGTCGTCTCAAGTCGCAATCGGCTGTGCCAACTCGCTGCGGCTGCGCGTTTTTGGCGAGAAAGGCAGCCTGATGTGGTCTCAGGAGCAGCCGAACGAATTAATTTATACGCCGCTGGGCGGGAACACGCAGATCGTTAAGCGTGGTCGTGACGATCTTGATGCGCTGACCCGCGCCCGAACCCGCACGCCGCCGGGTCATCCTGAAGGCTACATTGAAGCTTTTACCAACCTCTATTCAGGATTTGCCGAAGTGCTTCGCGCTCGTGATGAACGGCGCGAGCCTGACGCGGCCGGTCGCAATATTCCGCAAATTTACGACGGCCTGAAAGGCGTGGCGTTCGTCGATGCGGTGGTCGACAGCCATGAACAGGGCACGGTTTGGAAGAAGCCGGAATACAGCTAGCGGCCAGAGGGGCTTCCCTCGCCGGACGCCCCTTAAAAAGACATATTGAAACGGGTAATAATATTGATTCTGGAATAGGGCGTCTGGTTATCGCTTTCCGGTAAAAAACGGTGAAACGCCAGTAGCGTTTTAAAGGCATTCTGCGCGTCCAGCTGGAGGTTATGTTCAATCAGCACATCAATTTTTCCGGCCTGCATTAGCGCCCGGTTTTCCCGGTCCAGATCGTGACCGATAAATGCGCCGGGGTTAATATTTTGTTCAGCAAGCGCCTGAAGAATACCTGAATTACCGCCGCCGACGGTATAAACCGCATCAATCTGGCGGTCATGGTGCAGAAATTGACTGACGCATTCATACATCAGGCGATCGATGCCAAATCCGCCTGAAATCACAGCAATTTTATAGTGCGGAATAAACTGCCCAATGCCGCTGATAAATCCGCCGATCCTCTCCTGTTCACCAATAAACTCCTCGCTGCCGGTAATGGCCGCAATGCAGCCGCTCTCCGTTTTCAGCCATTTGGACATCATATAAGCCGCCGCTTTTCCGGCAGTATAATTATCCATGCCGATATAGCGCAGCCTGGCGCTGTCAGGGATATCGGTCACTATCGTTACCACCGGTATCCGTTGCTTGATCAGGTTCTCGATCGTCGGCACCAGTTCCGGCGCGTTAATGGCTTTAAGGATGATGCCGTGACTGCTGACGGCGCACTTTTTCAGCAAGGCATCGACATCCGCTACCGTCATATTTTCATAGCAGTGAAACCGCAGCTGGATGCGAAAAGAGACAAAGCTGGAAATCTGGCTGATAAACGCTTCTCTGACCAACTCGCTAAAGCGGACCGGCGTATGCATGATCACATCAAAATAGATCGTCCGGCCACGGGCCTGGCTAGCTTTCTGCTGCAAATCAAGATCGGCCATCGCCTGCTTGATGCGGTGCAGGGTTTGCGGATGCACTTTCCCACGCTGATGAAGCGCCCGATCGACGGTAGCCAGGCTCAGGCCCGACTGTGCCGCTATCTGCTTCATACTGAATTTTTTCTGCTCGGCCATGAGGTGTTTTTGAGGTCTTTTTGGGGTGTTGTTAAATAAATGTAACTGCTAATTTGGCTTTGAGCAATGCCGCCGCCACGCGCAGGGCGGGGCAGATGCAACCCTACAGAAGACCTGATAAAACGAGGTGAAAAAATGGCATCACACTATTTCGTTACTGAAGAAGAAGCCTCCGTTGACGACTTTCGCGAGTTTTGCCAACAACGCGTCGAGGCAAACGCTTTTCCACTCGCCAGCGAAGTGGTTTCAGAGGTACTGATTTACGATCGCGCCGTGCTGGAAGATGCAGCACAAACCCATAAACGCACGGTACTAAATGAGTTGCATCAGGCACTTTCTTACGGGCCTGGGGTATTCGTGGTCAGAAATCTTTTTCCTGACACGGGAATCATTGACCGCGCTTCGCAGGTGTTTGAAACAATCATGCAGAGCGAGGCGACAACCAGGGTCCAGGCCGACCATTTTTCTAAAGCCGGTAATAATGGACGTATCTGGAATGCACTGCAAAAAATGGCGGAAGCCAGCCCGGAAGTGTTTCGTGATTACTACGCCAATCCCTTGCTGGGGCTGATATGTCAGGGCTGGTTGGGGCCAGCATGGCGCATGACCTCGCAGGTAAATCAGGTGCGTCCTGGGGGAGAAGCGCAACAGCCGCATCGTGATTATCATCTCGGTTTTCAGCAAAGTTCTTTCGCCGTCGGGTTTCCTGTACCGGTGCAGATCCTGTCACAATATCTGACGCTCCAGGGCGCGATCGCGCATACGGATATGCCGCTGGCATCCGGCCCGACGCAGCTGCTACCGTGGTCGCATCAATATGAGCTGGGCTATATCGCCTATCGTCGTCCGGAATTCGTCAACTATTTCGCCGAACACTTTGTGCAGCTACCGCTCAGTAAAGGCGATGGCTTGTTCTTTAATCCTGCACTGTTTCATGCCGCCGGTAACAACACCACAAAAGACCATGTGCGTACTGCGAATCTGCTGCAAATCTCCTCCGCTTTTGGCGTACCGATGGAGGAAGTGAATCACGAACGGCTGCTCAAACTGGTTTATCCCGTTTTACTTAACGGTGAGCTTTCTGCCAGCGAGGTTAATGCGGCCATCGCCGTCGCGGCGCGAGGCTACTCTTTCCCGACTAACCTGGATACCGATCCGCCGGTTGGCGGCATGGTGCCGAAAACCCAGCAGCAGCTGGTGGCCGAGGCCTTGAATGCCGGATGGAGCGTGGAAAAGTTTGAGGCAGAACTGGATGCGCAGACGTTGAAACGACGTGCGTAAAGCGGGATCGCATCAGAAAAAAGAAAAGGCCGCAGCTGCGGCCTTAGATTGTTAACAAAGTGCAGGTTCAGGAAGCAGAAAGTAATGTTAGTCAGTGACTTTCTTTTTCAGATCGCTGGCGCCTTCTTTGGTCTTATTCCAGCCTTTTTCGGTGCCTTCTTTCGTGGCATCCCAACCTTTCTCAGTCCCTTCTTTGGTTTTATGCCAGGTTTTTTGCGTACCTTCGCTCGCTTTGCTGCTCAGGTCATCGCTTTTACCTTCGGCAGCGTGCTGAGATTTCAGTTTCAGCTCTTTGCCCTGGTTTTGCGTTTGATGCAGTTTTTCTTTCGCCGTGTTCGCGCCTTCATGCGCGGTAGCGACAGTATCGTCAGTTGCATGTGTGGTGGCGGCAAAAACAGGAGACGCCAGCAGAAGTGCAGATAGTGCCATGATGGTCTTTTTCATAATATCCTCGCCAAATGTTATTAGCCTTTAAGTGTAGTTAAGAATGGCACGGTTGGATCGTTGTTTCTCTAAGAATAAACCGTAAATGGATGATTGTAGCGGGATTAGGATGTGTCGAAGCGCTGAGGAAGGGAAGCCTGAAAGGAGTAAGACAGTCAGCGACGTAATAAACGCTCCTTTTGGGAGCGTCTTATACAGGCCGTTAGAAAGAGGGGGCATTCAAAGCAGGTTTTGGCCGCATCATGCGGTTACGGTGACCACTGAAGTGGAAGTGATGACCTGATTGGTGGTGACGGAGGAATCTACCGCACCGACCTGACCTTTGATAACGCAGCGATACTGTCCCGCATCTCCTGCGACAGCGCTTTTGCTGTATGTCGCTTTTGTCGCCCCGGAAATATTGCTCCAGCTGGTGCCGTTGGTGGATTTCTGCCACTGATAGCTGGCGGCATCTTTGGCTTCCACCGTCAGGCTAAGCGTACTTCCGGCCGCGACCGAAAGCGTGGCAGCGGGCTGTGTCGCAATCTGAGGCGTAAAGGCATAGTACGGCATGGCATATTCAACGCCGTTGACATTCACACGCATCCACTGGCGCGGTTTGGACTGCTCCACCGGAACCGTGGTTGATGCCTGCGAACGGGTACTGATCGCCGCCACGTCACTCTGCGCGCCAAAGCCAGCCAGGCCATTGCTCATCGACAAACGTGCCTGCGCCGCCACGCCATTCGGTGCCTCTGCCTGCGTCACGCCGCTTGGGGTAAAGATCGCCCAGCTGCCTGATTCCGTGCGCATTTCACCCGTTCCACGAACGTGAACGCCATACTCACCGATGGTGTCAGGCAGTTTCACCCACAGACCCGGCAGAATATTATTGTAATCCTGCGCGATATATTGCACCTCGCTGATGCCCGTTGTGCCTTCCATCCAGTAAGTCACCGTCGGCACCAGGCCCGCACCGCGAGCGACATGAATATGCAGCGTACCGGCAGAGCGGTCGTTCACAACCGGCATCGGATCGCCGCCGCCAGCGCTGCCATAGCTGTTGCGGCAGTCAACCTCAATCTTCCAGTGGGTGCCGGTTCTTGGCATCTGGAAGGAGCCAATGTTCAGCCACAGTTTGCTGCTGTCGATAGTGCCGCGCAGCACGCCGCTTAACCATTGCGCACGAAGCGGATTATCCAGATAAGTGCCGGAGTTCTGGAACAGGGACATGCCCATTTCATAAGCGGAGAGTTTTGCCGTGATTTCACTGCCGTCCGGGTTTTTCGGATAGCTGTACCAGGCGGCCGTTCCGGGCGTGGTTGTACGGTCGTAATTCACGCCGGTTGGGTTTGACCATTGTGACATCACAACACGCGATTTATAAAATACGGCATCGTAAGTACAAGCCTCAATACTGAGTGCCTCAATCAGCCACTGGCCGTTATTGATGTCCATCGGCACCGAACCGTGCTCGATCCAGCCGTTGCGGATCAGACCCTGGCCGTGACGTGGGATCCAGATAGCAGGCGCGTAGCAGTACTGGAAATTAAATTCGGTAAGCTCAATGGCGGTCGAGTGATCCCAGGCACCGGACGGACGGTTACTCCAGCCCACTTTGATTACCGGGCCCGCGACGCGGCTACAGTAAACCTGGGTGAATTTACTGTCGAGGCTGTCGAGATAGTAAATAGCGGCTTCGCCAGTGTCGATCGCCCGAAAATAAGAGACGTTAGCGAAGGTTCCGCCTACGCACTCGTTGGTGATAAACGGCTGTTTATTGGAGGCCGTATCGTTGAATACGCCCAGCGTAGCGCCGATCAGCATATTGGTGGTTTCGTCCTGCTTCACCGTTTGCTGTCCATCCCATTCGATGCCGTAAATGGAGAAATAGCGATGGTTCAGCGCCAGCACAGCCGAGCTGGATTTGTTGGAGACAATGCGCGTGGCAATCTGTTTACCAAAGCTGGTGGTCGCACCACGAAGAATAAAATCACCTGCCGCGAAATAGCCGCTCGGGTTGTAAGGCAACTCTGCATGATTGGCTGGAATTTTGTCGCCATACTTACGCAGATCGAGTGGCGAAACGAGGTAAACGCCCGCGCCGAAACGAACGCCAACCTTTCGCGACAGCTCATTGGTAAAACCACGGGCAAAGCTGCCGTTCATAAACTCGTACATCGCCTTCAGGGCAGGGGCACAGTCAACGCTGCCGCCCGGCACCGCGCCAAAATCGTGCACGGTCAGCGCTTCGATATCGACATCGCGACGCCAGTGATACGCGCCACCGTTACTGGCAATAAAGCCGCCATCATCCGCTGCCGCCACCAGATAGCCCACAAACCAGCCTTCACCAAAGTTCTTCGAGCGGTCGGAAGCCGCACGGGCATTCCAGGATGTCAGCCAGACACGCTCGCCTTCACTGGCGGGTTTACGGGCACGCAGGGCAGCGAAAGAACCCACTTCGGTTACTGATACAACTGTATTATCACTCATCGTTTCTTATCCTTTTTTGAATTTTAAATACTGTATGGATATACAGTGAATTTACTGTATGCCTGTACAGTGCTTATGGCAATGCCAGAATTTTCCTATTTGGATCAGTGGGTTTATGAAGTGAGCGCGTACTTCTGTTGGACGCGGCTGAGGATGTGGACTGGTTAGTGTTGTTAATTATTTTTGGGGATGGGAAATAATTTTTTGGGGGCGAAAGGGGGAGGAAGGGCTGTGAGGGTGAAGGGGTGAAGGGAAAGGAAGGAGGATTTGGGATAAAGTATGTGAAAGGGGTTTAGCTCACCGTTCTGGCGCGGCTCAGGTTTACTTAGATTTTAATTTGGTTTCTATTTTAATGAAAAATTTCACACTAAAATAAAAAACGGTAGGAATAGTAATAAGCATGAGCCTTCCCCAATATTCAGGGAAAAATCTGATATATATTACTGCCAAGATTAACAGGAGTATAAATGGTACATAGTCAAAGGCAATGTCTAATAAAAACTTTTTTATAAATCTCATTATGTACTCTTTTAGTTGTCAAACTAAAAACTCCCTGCACTATTGCAAGAGCTTACTGAAATATAGACATCAACACCACCCTCCAGAGTATCGGCGCCCCTATGACATCGAAATCCTGATTAAGGGTTCCTTCAATCATGATATCGATATTAGCTGTAATCAACATGATATTCACTTCAGGATATAACTAATTGCTTAAATTATTGCATCTTTCAAACTCACAGTACAACTGTATGCTGTCTCTATAGCCGACATCAGTACGGTCAGGGGCAGGGAGTGGCTGAGATATCAATGTATTTGCTTAACCCCAATCTACGGCTGACACCGGTAGGATCTGAGAAAGGCAGCCTGAAAGAAGATGACTTTAGCACTTTAACTGTCCATACGATATCGCCAATAAAACGGAAGTTCGCTGACTCCTGCTCAATCTGCAGATCTTTAAAAGAACCTGTAACATATTGAACACCCAGTTCGACACTTTCAAGAATACCTGCTGTCGAATCAAGTAAGGTAATCATCAAACTTTCTTCAAATATGACATCATCAGTCAGGAACAAAAGATAACGATATTCAGCAATTTTTATCGCTGCTTCGAGAATTTTACCCGAGACTTCAATACCGGTGTTTTTCCCCTCGATCAGGACAGTGGATCGAGCATGTGAAAACGGTTCCGCTTCGCTGATAATGGATAATGTGACATCGCTGGTGGCTTTCATTACTACTCCATGCACTCAGAATCGCTATGTATTTACTGCAATCTGGTCATCATATCAGCAAAATAATGATGCTGAAAAAAGAGGTAAGGAAAAGCGGCTGGCACACTTTAAAGGTAGGGCTATTGGCCCTCTTGTAAGAGTACGGACATGTAGTGGATTCGTTGGCCAACATAAACCAAATCACAAACACAAAAAAGCCCGCAACGCTTTCACTTTGTGGGCTTTCAGGGCTTCATGGAAGTGGGCTGATGACTATCCACCAGGAACTTGGGGCTGGCGGAATCTGAATACATGTACCCATTATTTTCTTTTACCAGAAAATGCACCTCTGTATATCTCATTTCTCTAGCGAGATATGGCGTACCTTTACCAGAAACTCATGGGCTGTGGTTTCCCAAAGCTCAGGCGAAAAATCAAATTCGTATCGTTTCCTAAATTTTTCTTCCACACTGTCACCATAGACGGAGATAAAATCATCAACTTCTTCGACAAGATCTTTTAGCATCCAGTCTGGTGCTGATTTTTTGAATAGCCTGACTATGCCTTCAATCGTATCCTCGCCATCGTTGATGATGTCGGCGTCCTGGTTGAAATAACCGAATATAAGTTGATCAAGGAAATGAAATTTTTGCATTTTTCACCTTAAATATCTGGAAATGCAGTGAGAATATAATAGAGTTTTCCATTATACTTTTGAAACTCAATAACAACTCTCACATTCGTCATTACTATTCGCCGATCGCTGCCACGTTTGAACCCATAGCCAACAATCTTACCAACTGGATGGCGAAGGGTAAGCCTTGCGCCGTGTTTTCCTCCTGCCAGTACAGTTTTAATGGTACTTCTGTTGGCGAAAAGCGCTTTAGAAATTGCGTCTTCAGCAATACGCACATCGATAAAGGTTGTCGAAAGCTGTAATCGTTTATTCGTTCCAAACCTGGCTAAAAGCTCGCTGTCGCTTTTCCCTATATGTGTGGAAAGGGTATGCCCACCCGGTTTGAAACTTGTGGCTGATTCATGCTCACGCAATCTGATGCGCCACTCCTTATTGCCGCAACGCGGGCAGCTCCCACAGCCAGTGCAAATCCTAATGGCACTGCAATATCTACAGTCATGCCAATTTTCATTGCAGTATCATCATCGGCACCAAAGGATTTTGCCATCGCAGATGCTGCTTTATATGTGGCTGTGCGCGTATCATTTCCCGTAATGATCTGCTTTGCAGCAGTATTAATACTATCAAGACTATGTGCTCCCACAACAACACAGCCTGCTTTAGTCAATCCGGTTGGTTCCGGTGCAATACACAGCGCAGTAGCGCCCGCAAGCTCCAGCGTACCCATGACAAGCCCAAGCCCACCGTATAAACGATTACTGAGCGTTTCACCTTCCGTAACGGATTTATCAGACAGTGCAGCAGCAAGCTGAACCGGGGACATCACGATCTTCATGCCATCATCCATAATGGAGCCTCATGTGATTAAAAAATATGCGCCCGAATGGTATCCGCATTTCAGGTGTCAGCTCTACCGATAGCTAAAAAAAGATTTTATGGGAAGGTGTTTTTCTTGTTCTTTAATTATTTAATTTTCTAATTCAACTAATCACTGGTGCCTGAGAAGGCGCCTAAAAATTTTTCTCATTTTATCGGCTCATTTTTTCATTATCTAACAACGCTGATTAGTAGAAGGAGGGAGCTGGTATGGATAATGCTCAGCAATGATGTCGTTCATCTTCTCTACTAACTCAGGACGCTTGAACGTGAGATGCGCAATGCCTTTCTGAAAGTAGCGGATAGTGAAGTACGTATCGTTATAAACATCCTTATCAGGGTTATCACGGATGTAATTCATCAGGTTGCTGCAAATATCGGTACGATTATCGGGTATCGCCTCGACATCCAGTAAAAACAGCGTTCGTTCTTGATCCGCCAACTGGTCGAGTTCATCAGCTCAGTGTATTCGGCGATCACTTCAGGTTCTATTTGCATGGCAAAAAATTCTCAATCAGCAAATGCCCCCGCCGGTAATGATGCGAAACGCTTTGCCGCACTCGTTGCCTGGCGTCATCGGTGGAAAATTGATAAGCATCGCAAAAGTCTTAAAATTACAGAAAACAGACTAATTCTTTACATGATTTTATCATTTATGTTAAAAATGTTTCGCAAGTTTTCTCAATGTAAACAGATTATAAGGATGTTTTATGGCTACTTTCTCATCTCTGGTGAGTCAGACCCATCGTTTCGATATTACGCTCGACGCCCCTTCGGTGCAGTTCGGCGGTATCGATCTGCTGGTGGAAGAATTGCCGGAAACCCTGTACTTCGCCAGCGACTGCGCTTCAACCGCAGCGAGCGTCAGCACCGCGTCTACCGCGGGTTGCGGCAGTATCGCTTCGGCTGGCAGCATCGGCACCATGGGCAGCATTACCAGTAGCGGCGGTTGATCTCTCTGTACGTAACCGGCACGAAACATTGTGCCGGTTAACTTCCTGACACTTTCTCGCTGGCTTCTAATTAATGATCAAGCAGGATGACATCACTCTGGCTATTCAGCCCGCAGACAGACAAGCGTTGCAACAGTGTCCGCCTGGTCGACAGCCGCTGTTGCAGGTCGAATCGTTAAATAAATTTTATGGCAATGTTCAGGTGCTGCATGACATTTCGCTACAGATAAATCCTGGCGAAATTATCGGTCTGGTAGGGCCGAATGGCGCGGGCAAAACTACGCTGATGGAGACTCTTCAAGGGTTACACTCTTTTGCTGGCGGGCAGATTAGCGTCTGCGGGGAAGATATCCGGCAGGGACTGAGCCAGGGCATTAAGCAGCAGTTGGGCGTCGCGCCACAGTTTTTCAGTTTGCCGTCGCTTCTGCGCGTGGAAGAAATCCTTTCGCTTTATCAGGTGCTTTATACAAACGCGCTCCCGGTTGAAGCGCTGCTCAAAGCCGTGGCGCTGGAAACCCAGCGCAAAACGCGCTTTTCCCGCCTTTCGGGCGGACAAAAACGGCGACTGGCGCTGGCGCTGGCGCTGGCCGGCAGGCCGAAGCTGCTGCTGCTGGACGAGCCAACAGGTGATCTCGATCCGCAAAGCCGCCGTTATATCTGGCGACACATTATCGAAAATGTTCGCCACTCGGAGATGGGCGTGCTGATCGCTACACATCAAATGGACGAAGCGGAAATTCTTTGTGACCGGGTGATGATTATCAATCACGGCAGGCTGCTGGAGAACGCCAGCCCGCAACAGCTTATCGATCGCTATTGTCCGGGCCACCATATTCATTTCTCCGTGCCGCAGGCGCTGGCGGAAAAATTCGTCACACCTTTTCCCGGCGCGACGCAGCAGATTGATGAACATAATCAGTCATTTAGTCGCTTACATATTCCAGTCAGTGAGCTGACGCAGGTGCTGCCGCGGGTCATAGCGCTGTCGCAAAGTCTGAACTGCGAACCCGTACAACTTCAGGTAAGTAAAAACACGCTTGAAGATGTTTTTATCTCTCTGACCGGCGAGACATTAAGGGATTAACCATGAGCCATAGCTGGCAGATTTACCGGCGCTTTTTTGGCGCCAGCGTCAAAGAGTATCTGCGCGATCCGTTATCAACGTTATTTTCCTTTGTTTTACCTCTGTTTTTTATTTTCACCTTTGGCATTACGGCGAAAATCATCAACAGCAATCCACAACAATTTGCTATACAGGTGAGCGTAGTGGGGGAGTCGCCTGAAGCCGAAGCGCTCTGGCGGCAGCTGCGCGACGCGCCCGGACTGGCGGTTCAGCGCCAGCTGAGAAGCGACCCGCAATCGCTGGTGCGCGACAATGAGGTGCAGGCTGCGGTGAGCTGGGATCAAGCCCGGCAAAGCCCGACGATTACCACTACCGAATCGATGCGTTCTGCCGCGCAGCTGGTCTTTGCTGCGCTTACGCGCCAGACGGCGGATGCTTCTACTCCGGTACGGTTTGTCTCGTTGGAAAATCAAAAGTTTAACTATTTCACTTTTATCTTTCCGTCTCTGCTTACGCTGGCTTTATTACAGGTCGCCCTGTTCGGCACAGCGACGCCGCTGGTCGCTGCGCGCGAGAAGGGAATTTATCGTTACTATGCGGTTATTCCTTTGCCGCGCTGGATTCTGCTGGCGTCACAGGTAAGCGTGCGGCTGGTGATTTCGCTCATTCAAATTGCGTTACTGATGGTGGTCGGCAACCTGGCATTTGGCTTTAGCGTGCAGCAGCCGCTGCTATTTGCCCTTTTGCTGGTGACCAGCGCGCTGTTGCTGGTCAGCTTTGGCTATGCCCTGGCCGGATTATTCCGCAGCAATACTCTCGCCACCATTTTGCTGACCCTGCTTAATTTTTGGTGCATGTGCTTCGGGCAGCTATTCCTCGATATCAGCATTTTTCCTCCGCTCAAATGGTTAATTCTGACTACGCCGGTGGGATTCGTCTCCGACGCGCTTCGCTTTGCCATGAACGGCAGCGAAGGCGTATTTCCTTTTGCCGCCAACTGCGCCGGTATGGCGGTATGGGGCGTCATAACATTGTTTGTTGGTATCAGATGGTTCCGTTTTCAGCCTAAACAATCTTAAATAACAGGTCCAAAGATGAAAAACAGGTCAGCATCCTGGCACTTTTATAAGCTCTATATCGGTAGCCACTACGATGGAATGGATTTTCTGATTGCTGAGGGTTTGACTCCGGCGCTGGGGCAGGCTCCTGATTCACCCTGGTTCTTTCTGCGCTATTTCGATGAAAAAGGCCTGCATCTGCGAGTACGTTTTTTACTGCAGAACGAGGATCGGAACCGGGAAGCAACTATTTATGCTGCATTACATGATGCGCTTAACCGGTTACCGCATCGCCCGACCAGCCAGTGGACGCCGCTGGTGAGCTTCAGTGCTATGCCGACGTTCCCTGAACACCAGTTACCTATCCATTGCGAACGTGCGGAGTATCAACCGGAAACGGAAGTTTATGGCGGCGAAACGGGGATAGTTATTGCCGAGACGCTGTTTCACCATTCCAGCGAACTTGCCCGTGCGATTCTGCAGGCTGAATCCACTCATGCCGTTTCACGCAAGGATTTCGTCCTGCCGCTGATGCTTGCGGCACTGGAACGGTTTGTTCCGACCAGCAAGCACATCGCATTTCTGGACAGCTATGCCACCTTCTGGCTGGCGGGTTCGCCAGATATCGGCATGATGAAAAACACGTTTACCGACCGGGCCTGGGATCTGATTGATGAAAACGTGGCGTTGTTGTCGCCACAGCTGCGCCAGCAGGCGCATTGCGCGGCTTTACTGGCGCGCTGGCAATCCGCGCTGGAGCAAACTCGCCGTAGCTACGAGCGGCATTGCGAACGCTACAACGAGGGGCTGGCGGAAAATCTGGCCTTCCAGTTTATGCATTTGATGAACAACCGTCTCGGCTTAAGCACGCTGGACGAAGCGTGGCTGGCAGTGTTGCTGAGCAAAAGCCTGGAAGGTGGTGTTATTCATGCATCATCATAATTTTGCCGTTTCCGCCGCGATGCGCCGAAAATATCCTTTTATGTCGCTGATTTCGCCGCTGGCCGGGGTCGTGGGCAGCGTTTATCCGCTGGAACCGCAGGAGCTGCACGTGCCACGCTTCCCGGCGGTGCTGTCCAGCCTGGGCAACCTGTCAATGCCGTATCCGCATATTATCGACAACCTGGGGAATGATCTGCAAACCATCGCGCTGGCTGGCTGCGGCGCCGACGAACAGGTTGATATGGCGATTGTCCGCTCCGTTGCCGAGGCGGCAGAGCGTTATGCGACCTGCGTTTATCATCCGCAAGATGTTACCGTCACCAGCTTTCGTGAGCTGGGCGCTGAGGGCGTGGCTGCCAATACGCTGCCTTGCTGCAGCGAGCAGGAGCTGGCAGATCCGCTTTGTCCGGTGAAGCCAATCGATGACAGCCAGCCTTTGCGCTGGGTTGAAGGCTACTCGCTGACGGCAGACCGCCCGCGCAAAGTGCCGCTAATTATGTCGCATCTTTACGTCCGGCCCTGGGAAAGCGAGCTGTTTTGGCTGCCCATTTCCACCGGCGTCGCGGCTCATACCGATCTGACTATGGCGACCGTTACCGCGATCAACGAAATCATTGAGCGCGACGCGATCGCCCTGACCTGGCTGCTGCAAATGCCGCTGCCGCGTATTCGCTTCGATCAGCCCGTCCCGGATCGCCTGCAGGATAAATTTTCCCGTCTGGCGACCAGCGGACTGGAACAGCTCTTTTTCGACGCGACCACCGATGTCGGCGTGCCGACTATCTATGGGCTACAGCTGCGGCCCGGCCACCCGACCTCCGCCCAGTTTGTCAACTGTTCAACCAGTTTCGATCCCTGGGATAGCTGCGGCAAGATTATTCGTGAAAGCGCGATGGGCCGTTCGGTGCTGGAACACCAGATATCGGTGCCGCAGGATATGCGTGATTTTATCGCTCTGGAACACGGCGCCGTTTTTATGGGCCGGGCGGAACAACGTCCCGCCTTTGATTTCCTGACCAATAGCCGCGAGGAAGTGGCGATTAGCCAGCTTCAGGCGGACTTAGCCCATCAGCCGGCCGCACAGTTGAAGCAGCTGGTCGCCCGTTTTCGCCAGCTTGGCATGGATGTGGTGATCGTAGATATGACCACGGATGACCTGCGTGAGGCGGGGTTGCATGTAGTGCGTGCGGTAATCCCGGAGTTATTGCCTATGACGCCAAGCTATCGCGCCCGTTATCTCGGCCATCCTCGTTTGCTGCAACAGCGGCAACAGCTGAGCGAGCAAACAGGCCACAAGGTCACGATCAATCCGTGGCCGCAGCCTTTTGCCTGAAGGAGAGTTGCCATGATTATTGTCAGTGAGACAGCGTTTGGTCATGAAGTAGCCGGGTATCTGTGCGGCCAGCAAGGCTTTACGCCACTGACGCTGACCGCCGCGCTGGACTATGCCTGGAGCAATAACGAAACGCCGTTTGTTGGCATTGTGCTGGCTGGCGGTGCGCCGTTGAAGCTTGAACAGCTTACTGCCCGGCTACTGCAGGCGGGAATACCTCATGCCTGCGTGGTGCTGAGCGATCATCAGTTGCGCTGCGGCCCGCTGGTGGTGCCAGGCAAAACGGCCTGCTACGCGTGTACGACGAAGCGTCTTCTTAGCCTGGTGGAAACGCCGCGAACGGCGATGATGGACCTCAATCTACAGCGCTTTCACGAACAGCAGCCGCATAACGCTTTACGCGGCTTTACGCCTGCGCTGGTGATGATGGCAGGTTTACGTTTAAAGCAGTATGCCAGCTTGCCGGAAGAGCAGTTTGGCAAATTGACGGCGGTCAGCTTCAGCAGTAATCGCACCTCCAGCAGCCATGTCGTAGCGCTGCACGGCTGCGATTGCCGCGGCAGCCGTCGCGTCTCGCAGGCGCAGGGCACAGCCTTGCTGGCCAGCCACCTGAAGGGAGTCCTGCAGTAAATGAAAACCACGCATATGTCGACGCTGCTGTCAGGCGCGCAATTCAGACAACATCGCGATCTCTACGCCTTATTGCCGCAGCGGCCAAAGTTGATCCCTGAACTGATTTTTATCCCGGAAAATGCCACTCGGGTAGCGGTTTATGGCGCGCACCAGGCGCGTGTTTTGACTTGCGCGCAGGGCATCAGCGCGTTGCCAGCATTCCTTGAGCGCCTCAACGGCGACAATGAACTGGAAAGCGTGCTGGCGGGCGATGCGTTGCTGAGCAGCGATAACGCGCTGGGCATGCTATCACTGCTGTTTCGCTACGGTTTTCTTGAAGAGGGCGAAGGGCTTGATGCTGAGGATCAAAGCCCGCTCGCCAGCTACTGTGGGCGTCTGGTTGATAATACTCGTCTGCATGCCAACCGCAGCGCAGCGCTGAAGTCCGCCCGCTGTCGTCGGCTGGTGCTGGTCTGCCCGGAAGACGTAGAGCCTTTGCTGCGCCAGGCGCTGGAATCCCTTGTCGCCAGTATTGATGTTTTGACGGAGCCGCAGCAGTTAGCTTCCCACGCCTGGGATGATGCGCTGGTGATTTTTGACGGCAGCGCGGCCGATGCGATGCGCCAGGCGTGTGCAGATGCACTGCACCATGCCGGCGTGCGCTATTTTAGCTGTTTCATCGGCGTCGACTGCACGCTGGTCGGCCCGCTAACTTTGCCTGGCATCAGCGCCAGCTATCAGTGCGCGCATGCCCAGTGCGAGCTGCCGCAGCCTGCCAGCGATCGGCAAGAAGTGGCGTTTCGCGCCGTTCATGCGGCCCATGAGCTGGGGCAGCTTCTGCTTGGGCTCTCTGCAGAAAGCTATCTCAATAAAGTTTTCGCCCACAGTCATTTGGGCATAGGGGCATACACGCTCGCCAGTAAGATTGCCCGGATACCCGGCACCCCGCTCGGCGGCCTGGCCGGTTCGTCTTATCTGCCGCCGGAAAGCGCGGAATTTACCGCCTGGCTGCATCATACCGGCACGCGTCTGCCGCCGCGCGACTGGCTGCCGCCGCGCAGCCACCAAATGCATTTTACCCTTGATAACCTTAACCGCCATGCTTCGCAGCCCACCAGACTGCACGGGCAGCAGCATCTGGATCTGCCTGTCGGCGCATTTGCGGAATCGCCCTGGCTTCGGCAGCCAGCAGAGGTTCAGCCGCTGACGCTGGCCACGCTCGGCTGGCTGCTGCGCCATGCCACGGGCTATCAACAGCTCGATGACGGCACGCTGCGCCGTATCGCGCCCAGTGGCGGGCAACTGACTTCATGCGACCTGTTTGTGGTGGTTCGGCAGCCGTTGCCTGGTTTGCCCTGCGGCGTCTGGTTTTATCGGGGAGAAGAGCAGCAGCTGGTAAGCCTTACAGGCATTGATCTGCTGCAGATGGAGCGGCTGCTGCGTCAGCCGGAAGAGCCGATATCGCTGATTGTCAGCGCCAACCTGCATCGCGTGCGGGGCAAATATAACGATTTCAGCTACAACATTATCAATCTTGATGCCGGAGTGGTGAATCAATATTGCGCGCTTTCCGCCCAGGCGACGGGATGGTCGCTGCGGGAAGACCACCAAATCGATCTGCGCTGGCTGGCGACCCTGCTGTTCTTTAACGAACAGGAAAATCCTCATTTAATTTGCCAGGTTATGCATCTGCAGGGTTCGCCAGAGCCGGTGACAGCCTTGCCGTTTCCCCGCTATGAAACCGCCACCGGCATAGCCGCGGTCAGCCATCGCCCGCACGACGGGGCTTTGCAGGCGCTCTCCCCGGTTTCTTACGCATCCCTGATGCCGTTCAGCCGTGACGAAAAGCTCTCTTCGCTGCTGTTGCGTCGCCGCGCGCAATACGAATACGCCGATTTGCCGATGCAGGAAAAGCTGCTTGAAGCTTTGGTAGCCGTTTGCCATACCGGACTGGCGCAGAGCCGCTCGCGCGGCATGCCTGCTTTATCTATGGAGCCATGGCTATTGCTGCCTGAAGCCAGCGGCGAGCTTGCCGCAGGGATCTATCAGTGTAGCGGTGCCGGACGCCAGCGATGGCGCAGGCGCGACAGGAACTTTAGCCGTAAACACCTGAGCGACTGCGTCAATCAGCTCGCCTTTCATAAGGCTGGCGCTGTGTTGGTATGGATCGCCGATCTGGAAAATACGCTGCAGGAGCACGGCGCGGCAGGCTACCGCATGCAGCTACAAAATGCGGCCGCAAGCGCGGTACAGTGCTGGCTGGCGGCGCTAAACTGCGGTCTGGTCGGCACGCTGGCGGGTGGGGTAATAGAGGAAGGACTAATACGCCATGGCGGAGCCGATGGCTACCGTGAAGCACCGCTATTTTGTCTGGTGCTGGCAAATCCATTGCCGATGGAAGCTGACTAAGATGCTGCCCGTATCCACGCCGTTGCGCTTATATGATGATGTAAAACTGGCTTCGCCGCAGGGCGATGTCGCGCTGTTGCTGCGGGAGAACAGCAATGCGCCGCTAAAACTGAGCGGCGTCTCTGCCCGGCTGGCGCAGCAGTTGCTGGTGGGAACCTCTTTAGCCGCCTTACAGGACGAGCTGGCGAAACACTACCCGCAGGCCACGCCTGAACAGTGTCAGCAGGCGCTGCACGCTTTTTTGCAGCGCCTGCGGCAGGCCAATATGATCGACGACGGCGCAGAGCGTCCTGCTGTAACGAAAGTGGCCGGGCGTATTCCGCTGCCCAATCCGGATGCGGCGGCGCGCCGGATTGCCAGCCTGCTGCAACTTGTTCCGCACTGGCTGGGACGCAGCCTGCTGTGGGCCGCAGCGTTGCTGGCTTTATGGCAGGCGGCAGCCAGCCTGCCAGCGCTGAACATTTGGCTCATGCAGGGAGAATGGCAGGGCAGTCAACTGCCTGTCATGCTGCTCGGCATGCCGCTGTGGCTATTGTTGCATGAGATGGGGCATGCCGTGGCCTGCCGTTTTTACGGCTGTCCGGTTCTGGGGGCCGGATTACAGTTTCGCGGCTGGTGGCTGCCTTCCGCTTTTGTTAACACCAGCGCGATTGCGCTCTATCCGCAGCGCAAAGTGCAGGCCACGGTGGCGCTGGCCGGGCCGTTAGTGGATCTTTTGTGCCTGGGGGCGCTGGCCTTCTTATGCGCGACCGCCGTGGCCGCCACGGTAAGACCTTTGCAAATGCTGGTGCTTATCGGATTTTTGTTCAACCTTACGCCTTTCCGGCTTTCCGACATGACCCGGGCGTTTCAGGCGTTCGCGCAGCGCGACGCCAGTGGAAAAAACTTGAACTGGTCTGCCGCCGGAAGGTCTTTGTTTCGCAGCTACTGTCTGCTTTACGGCATGGTAATGGCAGGGCTGATGGTCTGGGTCAGTATGATTAGCTGGCAGCGCATAGCGGGCTGGCTGGCGGCAGGAGCAGAGGTATGATGCTTTTTTCTCAGCCCGGCCTGTTAGTCGCGCCGTTCATTTTGCTCCGTATCGCGGGCTTGCCAACGCAATATGTCAGTAAATTGCCTGACGGCCTGCTGGCCGTTATACAGCAGCAGCAGCGACAGGAACCGCGCTGGCAACAACTCAGGCAGACCCTGATCGAGAGCCTGTACGCGCATGTCGCACTGCCTGCGGCAGACAATGTTCGTAATGAACTTATTCGCTACCGTCGTCATCTCTATAACGGTCGCCCTTTCCTGCTTTCTGAAGAGGTGAGCGCCTGGCTGGCACATTACGACGACGTTACGCTGGCGCAACTTGCCGAATGGCAGGCGCTGAGCGAAGAGCGGCGGCAGCTGAAAGCAACCTTCAGCCAGTGCTGGCAGCAGGTCAGCGACCTTACCCGCGAAGCATTAACCGATGCCGCCGACGAGCCGGCAATGTGCCGTGCGCTTACTCTCGCGTCTCCCCGACTACTGGCGGATCTGGCGCAAAACTGGCAGGCATGGCCAGCGAAAAAACGGCGGCGGGTAGAGCGCTCGCTGTTTGCCTATATGATCCGTGCTGCGGGTAAAATTAGTCCTTTCAGCACATTCGCCTCTTTTATCCTGCTTCCGCTGGCTAATAGCGCAACTGGCGCCAGCCTGCAGACCACCAACTGGCAGGTGGCGACCACCATCCGTCTTAATCGTTCGATCGCGCTGGCGCTGCGCGAAGCGCTGTATTCCCAGCATCTGCTGGCAGAGCGTGATCTGCCGCTGAGCCTCAATCCCTCCCTACAGCGGATGTCCGCCAGCCAGCTGCGCGGGCATTTTTACCGCTACGAAAAACGGCGCGGTCTGTTATGGAACGAAGAGCAGCAGTTTGCGCTGAGCCTGGAGCCGCAGGACGTAGACGCCATCCTGACGGCACGTAGCGCACAGCGCTGGAGCGAATGGCACCAGCATTTTGTCGCAGCAGGCATAGCGCCGCAGTCGGCAGAACGACTGTTGCGCAAGCTGATACGCAAAGACGTGTTGCGTCCGCAATTACAATGGAGCGCGCATCATCCAGCGCCGTTAGCGGCTGTGCTTGAGCTGCTGCCGGCAGAGCTGACCAGTGAGGCGTTAAGTCTTTTGCCCGAGTTGCCGCGCCAACTGCGTAAGGCGAAAGACACAGTCCGTATCGAGCTTTTGGCGCAGGCGCAGCAGACGCTAAACGAGAGCTGGCAGCGGCTTACCAGCCATCAAATGCCAGAAATCCGCAATCTTGTGTATGAAGATGCCTGGAGCGAGGGAATCGACATGACGTTGCCGGATGCCTTCGTGCCTGATGTGCTGGCCCGGGTAGCAAGAGTGGTGGCGAAGCGCGCGAGTCTGTCGCTGGAATACCTCTGGCTTAGGCAGGCTTTTCTGCAGCGCTATGGTGAGGGCGGCGTATGCGAAGATATTGGCTTATTTTTACAGGAAAGTTGGCAGGAGTTTATCCATTTCAGCCAGCAGCTACTCTCACAGCCTGCCGCCGCAGTTGCCCGTCTGAGTTATAAAGGCATCGACCCGGCGGCACTGCGTTTGCCGGTTACGCTATTTTTGCAGCTGGAGGCCAGCGATGTCGGAGAGCTGCACCAGCGCCATGGCAAAGTAGTGATTAATAATGCCTATTCTCGTATTGCCTGGCAGCTGGCACGCACTACGCTAACCGACGATGGTGGCGCTGATGCACGGCGTGATCAACTGAAACTGTGGCTGCAGCAGGTCGCCGCGCCAGCGCTGCCGTTAACGTTCAGCTTCAGCGGCGAATCCAGTAATTTGCAGGCTCAGGCGCGGCTGGCGCAACATCATCTGTGTTTGAACGAGCCGCAGCAGGTGGCAGACGATCTCGTGCTGGCTCAGATCCACCTGTGCCACGATGCGGCAAGCGGATTGTTGCATTTTAAGGACCAGCAAGGGCAGGCATTGCAGCCCTTCTATCTGGGAGCGGCCACGCCGATGATTGCCTGGGGCACAAAATACCTGCTGACCGTGCTGGCTGAACCTGTACAGATAGGTCGTCCTGCCTGGAGTCAGCTGATGGCCTCGGAGCAGGACGACGATTTTCGCCATGCACCAAGGCTGGAAGAAGATAACTGCGTACTGATACGTGAAACGTGGTGGTTACGTACCTCGCGGATTTTCCGGGAGTTCTCCGGACAACCCGTCGTCGATCACCCGATGCTTCTACTGGAACTGCTGCTTAAGCAGGGCATTCCGCCAGACAGCTATGTCAACGGCCAGTATAACGATAGCCTCAGTTGGCAGGCCTTCAACAATGACAAAATTCGTAAACCAATGTGGTGTAGGTTGGGCAATACACACTGTCTGGACCAACTGCTTCTGCTGGCGCGAAAGGCCGACTGGCTGGTTTTCCGCGAAGCACTTCCCGCCCCGGAAAATAGCTGGATGCAGATGCAGGAAAATAATTATGTGGCGGAGATTCATAGTGAAATGGTGATTTCCGGCAACAATTTCGATCTATCCCTGATGTTCCCAGAACAGGAGAAACATAATGCATAAAGTCTCAAATTTATTAATTTTTATCGGCCTTGTCAGCTTTGCAATAGCTTTTGGTCTGAACCTTTACGCCAGCTATGCCACCAGTCATATCAACAGCGCGCCACTGTTCACTGGTAACTGGTGGGCGCGCTGGTTCCCGGTTTATGCCTCGGGCATTACGCTGCTGTTTATTGGTCTGGTGTTGCGTCTGACCGGCGGAGCACGTTAAGCCATAATGAGCTCATCATCGCCAGATGTTTCGCGGGATGCCGCCCGCCAGCAGGCTTTGCATCTGCTGAATACGCCGCCCATGGCGCAGCCGTCGGATCGGCGATGGCGCAAAATGGCGGCGCTGGGGCTGGGCATGCTGTTGCTGTCGCTGGCAGGCATCCTGACAGGCAGCGTGTTTTTCAGCCGCTCGGTTACACTAGCTCCCGTAGTGCCGGTTGCCGCCAGCGCGCCAGCCGTTGCCGTCAGCGCTTCCGCAGTCACTGCCGCAGGATTTATTAAAGCCGATCGCTTATCCACGGTATCTGCGGAGATCACCGGCACCGTAGAGGAGATTTATGTGCAGCGGGGCGATACGGTAAAAAAAGGCGATCGGCTGGCGTCGCTGGATGGGCGTTCGCTCAGGGCGCAGATCGCCGCGCTGAACGCCAACCAGCAAATGGTGGCGGGCAAGCTCGCTCAGGTCATGTCGCGCCTGCCACGAGCGCGTAATCAGCTGCAGCGGCTGAGCAGATTGTTGCCGCAGGGCTATGTCAGCCAGGACGATGTCGACAGCGCTAAAGCGGATCTGGACGCGCTGGAGGCGCAGCACAGCCAGTATCGGGCGGAGCTGCAGCAGGCAGGCTGGCAGTTGAAAGCCAGCGAGATCGATCTGTCGCGCACCGTGATTCGCGCACCGTTCGACGGCAGGGTGGTCTCGCTGGACGCCTCTCCTGGCGAGACGGTTTCGCCGGTTTCCGCAGGCGGCGGATTTACCCGCACCGGCATCGCTACCATTGTCGGTCTGGATAACTTCAATGCGGAGGTCTGGCTGCCGGAAAACCAGCTGGGCAAAGTGCAGCTACAGCAGAGCGTAACGCTGAAACCGGACGGCCTGCCCGATTATAGCGTTCAGGGAACCGTTAGCCTTATCTCCTCGGTGGTGGATGAGCAGCGCGCGGCGGTGTTGGTGGTAGTGAAACTTGCGCAACAGCAGCCCTGGCTGAAACACAACATGTCAATTCAGGTAGATTTTGATGAGTGAAACAAGCGGCCATGTGGTTCAGCTACGCCAGGTCAGTAAGGATTATCGCAAAGGCCGCGAGCGCATTGCGGTATTAAACGAGGTAGATTTCACGCTTGGCCCTGGCGAGATGGTCAGCATTATGGGGCCTTCCGGATCGGGTAAATCGACGCTGCTGAACGTGATTTCGGGCGTAAATACCTGCGATCGGGGCGAGGTATTTTTGCAGGGGCATCCTCTACATGGAAAACGGACGAGCGTACGTACCGAGCTTCGTGCGCGTCACATCGGCTTTGTTTTCCAGTTTTATAATCTGCTGCCGGTTCTGAGTGCTGAAGAAAATGTTGCGCTGCCGCTACATCTTTGGCGCATTGATGCGCGGCAGCGCCAGCAGCGGGTTAATGCCGCGCTCGAACTGGTAAATATGGCGCATCGTCGTCAGCACCGGCCTGATGAACTTTCCGGCGGTGAGCGCCAGCGCGTGGCGATCGCACGTGCGATTGTCACCAATCCAGATCTGCTGCTATGCGATGAGCCTACCGGAGACATCAGCCGGGAAGCGGGCGAAGAGGTCATGGAGATCATGCAGTTGCTGAGCCGGGAGCAAGGCAAAGCCATTGTCATAGTGACGCACGACGTTCAGGTTGCCGCGCGCGCGCAGCGTCAGCTTCAGCTCAGAGACGGTCAGCTCGTTCGTCGGGAAGCGCCATGAAATCAGCTTTTTACCTCTGGCTTTGGCGCTCCGCCATCCAGCAGCCACGCAGATTTATCATGCTCCTGCTGTTTGTCGCCAGCGGCGTAGCGTTATTACAGCTTACGCTAACCCTCGATCGCGCTTTCAGCCTACAGGCAAGCGACGGCCAGGCTGGCGATAACCGCTTGCTGGTGCTGAATACGCTAAGCTCACAGATGCCGTTGCCGCAGTTCTATCAGCAGAAAATTGCCGGGTTGCCGGATGTCAGCCGGGTAAGCTGGGGAGTCTGGGTTGGCGCTTATTACCGGCACCCGGGCTGGTTTGTTCCAGCCGTTGCCATCGAAGATCGTGACTATTTTTCAATGCTGCCATCGCTGAAAATAGCGCCAGCAGTGCTGGAAAGCTGGCAGCACGATCGCCAGGGCGTGCTGGTGGATAGCCGCTTCGCGGCCCAGTATCAGCTGAAAACGGGAGATCGTCTGCCTCTCTCTTCCACTATCTGGCAGCTGGCGCCGAATCCGATCCTCGATCTTTATATCACCGGCATTGTTGAAGAAACGCAAACGGACAACCCGCCTGCGGTCTGGATGCATTATGACTATCTGGAAAACGCCAGGCAAAATGGCAAAGGACTGGTGAGCTTTTTTATGGCCATGCCGAAACCTGGCGCTTTCGCTGAAAATGTCTCGCGGGAAATCGATCGTTTGTTCAGCGCAGAGCGAATGCGTGGAATGACGCAAACCGCGCCCGTGCGTATGCAGATGAAATTGTTTATGAGCAAATTGTTCAATTTCAGCCGGGTGATCTTTTGGGTCAATCTCGCGCTTTGCCTGCTGCTGGCGCTGTTGCTCAGCACTAATTTTTACGTGATGACCCAAAAAGCGCTGGACGACTATAGGACGCTCAGCTATTTGGGATTTGGCAAGGCGCGCCTGCTTAGAGCCGTCGCTTTGCAGCTTGCCGCGATTACGCTGGCCGGCGCGGCGGCGGGCGTTCTGTTATCGCTGTTGATCCTGTTTTTACTGCCGGGATTGTTTCCTTCCGCGTTAAGCGGCATAACGCCGCACTGGCAGGATTATCTCGCCAGCATCCTGCTGGTTCTGGCGCTCTCCCTTTGCTGCGGCCTGCCGTCGCTGCTTCAGATCGCGCGGCTGCGAGAGGAAGGCAAATGAACTTGCAACCTTCAAACCAGGGACACCAGCTAGCCGTGCTGCTGAGGATTGGCCTGCGTAACCTGTGGCGGCGACCGCTTTATCTTGCCGCCATCCTGACCAGCTTTATTTTTCTTTCGGTGATTGTCACCTCGCTGTTTTCCCTGCGTGAAGGGCTGATTAGCGCGCTGGAATCCAGCGCGGAACCGGGACTCTATTTTGCCCAGAGCAAAGATTCCTCCGCTGAACTCACCAGCACGATAACGCGCACTCAGGCTGCGCAGCTTTCGCGCCTGCCTGGCGTGATCGCACTGTCGCCTGAGTGGGTGGTACTGGCGCGCCTGAGTCCTGACAACACAGAAAAAGAGTATCTGGTGCGTGGCGTTACGCCTGCTGCCTTTACGCTGCTAAATGCCAACAGCCTGCCGCTGCTAAGGCTGACAAGCGGCAGGCTGTTCCAGCCGGGACAGAACGAGCTGTTGGTCGGGGCTTCGCTGGCACAGCACTATCCGGCTTTTCGACCCGGCGCGACGATTCGCCTGCATGAGCGCGAATGGAAAATTGTCGGCGAGTTTTCCACCGGAGGATCGCCACGTCAGTCTGAGTTCCTTGCCGATCTGGAACATATCCGCACCAGTTGGGGAGCCGGGCTTGATTACAACCTGGTCGCTTTTACCGGTAGCGCCAGCGATGCCAGGGAGTATCAGCAAGCGATGGCCGGTTCGCTCAGCGACAGGGTAACTATCAGCGACAGCCGGACGCACTATGCGGGCGGCAGCGAAGGACTAAGCCAGATGCTGCTGGGATTTGGGCTGCTCTTTTCACTACTGGCGGCGATTTCGGTGACAGCAGGCATTATCGCGCTCTGCGAATCGCTAATTGCTAACCAGCAGGATCAGTTGGCGATGCTGCTACTGCTGGGGTACGGCCGGATTATCGGCGCATCTTACCTCTGCCAGATAGTTCTGCCTGGCCTGGCTGGTGCATTGGCGGGTTCATTACTGAGTATGTTGTTATTTAACGGCATTACTTTTACTACTTTCGACCACGCGCGCGAGCTGGTATTTCCGCTGGTGGTGAGCGTCAGGATCCAGATAATCAGTGTCGCTTATGGCGTACTGGTCAGCTTTATCGCTTCGCTGTTTGTGCTACGCGCTATCAGCGCCGCGACCAAGGGGAAATAATGGAAAAGACCGAAGAGCGTTATGCCGCGCTGGGCAAAATTTATACGTTACGTACCTCTGTACAGCTGGCGACCAGCGCCGAGCAAAGTCGCAACCTGCTGTTCGCCGTGCGCGCCGGCAACTATCATCTGCTGCATGACGACCAGCAGAGCCTGATCGGCTATGTCACCTGGGCGGCTATCAATCGTGATGGCTGGCATATGCTGCAATGCCAGCAGCCGCCGTACTATCTTAGTGAATGGAGCGAAGGCCTGGTTATGCTACCAATGGATGTGGTGGTGTTACCCGAATGGCGGGCCGGACTACAACGATTGCTGCGTCCCGTCTGCCGCCAAATGCCGCAGCTCGCAGCATGGCGTCACGGACAACAGCCGCGCCTTTATCGCGTTCTGTGCCGGAGGAAGCATGACTAATTACACTGCAGCATGGTCTGCAGCGATAGCGACAGAACCTTTCGCCAGCTGGCGCATTACGACAGCGCGCACGCTCTGGCACAATCCAGATCGCCTACCTGAATATATGGTTAGTCAGGGGCTGCCGTGGACGGCGGAGAATATGGCGACACTTTGGGGATATGCCATCCCCGGCGGTGACTCCTTCCCGGCAGAGCAGTTTGATTTGCACAGCCCGGCCACGATGTATGCCGAAGCTTACGGCGGGGAAGGCGGGGCAGCGAACGGCGGCGGGGCCAGAGCGGGTAACCTACGCGGCGTTCAGCTAAAAGGCATTGGTGCCAATATGTTTGTCGGCGCCACAACGGACAAAAGGCATGGTTACGGAGCATTTTATCTGGAGCATGCCATTGTCGACGCCATTTACTCACAGCTGGTTTCCCGTCTTTTGCCCTTGGGCAGCGTCACAATATACGGCATTATCGACAGCGGTTTGACCATTCATTTTCGCGATCCTGAGAAGAACTATTACCACAGCGGCGCTGGCGGCATACTGTTGCGTGAAGAGTGTTTGCGGCTTGGACACTTCTTGCCCGCACAGGAGTTTGTCCCACGGCAGCACCAGCGGCAGGTGATGACAAATCCGCAACGAATGCGCCAGGTAATGCAAAAATTGATGGACAGCGGAAG
This sequence comes from Pantoea sp. CCBC3-3-1, assembly GCF_007981265.1. Lineage (NCBI taxonomy): Bacteria > Pseudomonadati > Pseudomonadota > Gammaproteobacteria > Enterobacterales > Erwiniaceae > Pantoea > Pantoea sp. CCBC3-3-1. Next base: position 3,738,828 of record NZ_CP034363.1, on the reverse strand, counting down.
AGGCGACAGCGCCATTGAACATTTATTGCTGAACTTTCTGGGAAGCAGCGCGAAACAACTGGCCTGGGCCAGGGCCAGCAGGCTCAAGCATGGCGCTCTGACGCCTTCTAATATTGGCGTGGACGGCCGCTGGCTGGATCTCTCACAGACCTCAATGTTGCCGCTTGGCGTCAACCAGCGTATTACTCCCCAGCGCCTGCCTTTTTTACAGGAGAGCTTTGCGCCGCCGGATTTCGCTCTGGAGGTGCTGCATTTTTATAATAAATATACTCAACGCCGCGCAACTCTGGGCGGCGCGATCCGCCATTATGATTTGAGTTGGCAGCGCGCTTATCAGGAGGCGCTGCTGGCGCAGAGTGGCATGCAGTTTACGCATACCACAGCTGCCGCGGCGGCGGCCGTTTGGGTTGAAGCATTAAGTCAAGAGATTAACAGTAATCCTCTGCCGTTTACCGATGCCGTGGATGAGAAGCAGCAGGATGATGGATTTACGGAGTTGCTGCTTTGCGCCTGGGCCGGACTGGATAAGCCAACATCCGATGCGCAGCAGCAGGCGCTTGGGGCGCTGATTGAGGCGGACTGGCAACAGGCGCAGGCGAGAGGCGGCTGGCTCAACAGGCAGCAGCACCAGCGTTGTTGCCTGCTGCGGGCATGGCGACGCAGCGCTTTTTCCCCCTTGTTCTGGCGCAGCCGGGTTTACCTGGCGGTGAACGATATCTGTCAGCCGGAAACCGGCGACGTGGCTGGATTAATGAATGAATTAACCGCGGTGATGGACTTTGCGTATGGCGCAGAATCAGTGGAAGGTGAGGTAGCCTTATTGAAACTGAACGACGTGCAGATTAGCTGGCGGCCCGTTACCGATAGCTATCGTTTGGTGCATCAGCAGCAAATTATTGAGTTCGCTCACGCCAGCGATCTGGCTCATGCTCTCTCCGCATTATCGCTAAATTGGACGCGCTGGCGTTTTGACTTCCGACGCCCGCTGCTGAGGCTGTTGGAAGCGCTTGGGTCTATTCAATGATTCACATTCCATCAACGTTCAGCCACGAGCTGGAAAGTATTGGTTTTAGCTGCAAGCGAACTGCGCAGTTGTTCTTGCTGATGCTCATGAGGAACGCTTTGTTTCGCAAGGAGAGAACGAGACTCTGCCCGATAGTTTATGGCATCGGCAAGGGTAACTGACGGGTAGGGGTCCATGCTCTTCTTCGCACGTTTTTTAGTGACAGGGCGAATGTAGCGAAACTGCCAGATTTTACTCCCTCTGAATGTGATCAGTAGCTTAAGGCTGTCGCCACCATAGAGAACGTAGTCCGCTTCCTTAGGTTTGGCGGATTCGATTTCTTTAACGGATAGAGATTTGGTTTATCTTGCCATTGCCGGGTTTCCATAGTTTTAGGCGCCTCAAAAACAATAAAGCTTTACGGGATGCCTAAAAGGTTCGGATTTAATTAGTTGGTTTCAGACTTCGCGGGACAAATTGAGGGTACAAAAAAGCCCGCAGGGCTTGCGCCGTGCGGGCTTTCAGGACTTCATCGGATGGTTCTTGTGGGCTGGCGGAATCTGAATAGGCTACGCAAGCTAATGTAAAATTTGGGTTTTATCCAATTCAACTTTGTTCCGTGTACCTAAGTGTGTACCAATTATAGGATCTCATACCTCGGAACGGCTTTGCTAGGATAAGCAATGGCCAGCCCAAAATCCAAATAAAATGATTTAAGAGGAAGGTGTTCACACTGTTCACTTTTGGTTTTTCTATCGTTATTTCATCACGTTAGATAGTGAAGGCTTTAAAGTGGGATATGCGCAAGTGTGCACTAAGAGTGATCACCTTAGCCAAAACGTTAAGAGTTGGCCGAAGGCGGTATGCGTGATGTGAGGTGATCAGGTGGTGAATGAGGGCAATAGTCAGCTTTTGCCATGAGCGGAAGTAGCTAATAATTGTCAGTATTGGTAACTCCGGTGCAGGTCAGCCATTCGCAACTAAGCCTTAGCCGTAGCCTCGAAACGCCATGAGCGGAAGTTGGTACAGTAGATTGTCTTAATTAATACTGGCAGTTCAGAACTGATTACACCAAGTTAGAGTGCTCTTAATAACATTAATTTTAAACACCAGCCTTAACTAATTTAAATTTAAACGCTTTTATCATTATAAATAACCCCAAGTTAATTGAATTATTTTTTGACAAAAAACATAAATTACTACTTGATGACCCATTCGTTTGGGTCAAGGTATTTATTAATTACACTCAATAAAGAAAGGGTTATATATTTAAGTTATTAAATATCGAATATATCTCAAACTTAACCAATTCAGGTAGGCCGTTTAATGTCGAATAGTTATTTTCAATCCAAGCCTTACAATCTAATTCATCGTAGTTATCAGCGGCAATGAATTCTGAAATCATAACAGCCGAAGTCCTAGAGAATCCAATGCTGATAAGAGATATTTGAGTTTTTAAGCTTACACCTAATTCAAGGAAAACCCCAATATCTTCAACTCTGTCTACAAGATCGCCTCTATCTCGTGAAATATAAAAATCCTTGAGGAGGTCGTTGTAGCAAGAGAGCAATTTAGGTGCTTCATAACGAGCTATTTTTTCCACATCTTCCATTACTTCTCTGATAACAGACGCCTCCTTAAACACTACATTCTTCTTCTCTAGATGAGCTATTTTTCCGGCTATTAAACGTGCTAATGGATAACCTCTCATCCAGTTTACTACCAGTAAAGCTATGAGATAGGCACCACGGGAGTTATGACCAAGAGATTTACTCATAGTATCAGATATACGTGTAAAAGCAGCGACATAAGATTGAAGTGCATGATAATCCGAAGGATCTGATAATAGCAGTGATTCTAGTTCTGAGTCTTGTTTTTTGTTAAATCTTTCCCACAGTGATTGCATTAAAATTGGGCTTACTCCCGGATTTCTTGCAACTATATCATGAGAGAAATCCAAGCTATCTAATATTTCAGATACTGCACGATCAAGGTTGTCTATATCGTCTAATCCATATTTTTCAAAAAATGGATTATTAACTAAACCTTCATGAAAATATGAAGATATACACAGGTAGCTTAATAAGCTTTGTAATCCCGGGTTTCTTTGGGTCATGCCGTAATGATGTGGGGAGTCAATATATGAATAAAGGTCATCCACCTTTTCATTAATACCGTCTGTCGCTCGAACTATTTTAATATCTTTTTTACTTATCGGTGGAGTACCATTCCAGATTTTCTCATTATTGGTGTCAACACAGATAACGTTCCCCTGAAATTCCTTACCCCAACGTCCCGCTCTCCCAGCTAGATTCCAAAAATCGTCAGGTCCCATCGGTGTGCTTCTTCCTTTTTTAGGACCTCTTATAAAGATATTTTTACATGCCATATTTACACCTTCAACCAACGTCGATGTGCAAACTAAGTAACGTAACTTTCCTTTCGAAAAGAGACGTTCAATTTCACTTTTGATAATCATCGGCATATTGCCGTAGTGATAGGCTACCGATTTTCTCAGTGTGTAATTTAAGGTAAACCTCTCATGTATAACCTTTCTACTTAATTCAATTAGATTTTCAATCTCGTCATCTTGAATTGGACTATCAATACCATCTGACAATTGGCGTGCCGTAGTTTCTGCTTCTGCGGCTCCATTAACATACACAACATTTCCATTAGTATGTTTTCCGAGAGAAAGCGCAACAAATGGTAACCTTTTACTGACATGCGATGGGGTAAATTCTAGTTTAAAATCCCCAACATGATTTTTTTCATCTCTTAAAAACAAATACATTGACCAATCTTTACTACTCAATGCTTTTTGTTCAACCCAGATAAGATTCTGATTTACAGTTACATAATTACTTTTTACAACGCTCTTTCTTACTCTATGAGGTGCATCTGTTAACAATACTTCTGGATTTGATGTGAACGGGCTTGCAAATATAACTTTCACTTTGTAATTTCTGGTGCATGTCATTTCTAATACATATTGCAGGAAAATCCCACGCATTGAGTCGCCAATTTTATGCGCCTCATCAACTATTAATAAATCGACCTTGAAGGCGCCATTTAAAGAATTATTGAAAATGTTTAACCGTTCTTGTGTGAAAACAAAAATATTTGTTTTGTCCGCATCAAATGAGCTTCTTAATGGTAAGGACTGTATATTAACATCCCCCCTGCCACCCACAGCCCTAATTAATGAGTCTGATACTTCTGTTATCAATGCCCTTGTAGGAACTAGGTAGACAACCACACACTTCTTATTTTTACTAATAAAATCCTCTACCCAAGACTCTAATATAAATGATTTACCTACAGACGTGGGCGCAGAAACGCTGACCCATTCACTCTCCAATGCAGCATCCCAAAACGCAGCTTGAAATCTGTTTACGTAAATATCTTTCTCTGTTCCAACCTCAACACTGTGTTCAATTTTACGGCGTGTGACTTCTACTTGACCAGCTATGGGTAATCTTAATTCAAATTTGCCTTCAATAAGGTTTTTTTTAACAGCCAGATTTAACGTTGCATAATTTGACAGTGTATCAAGTATTAGTGCAGCATGATCTTTCCTAACTTCACTGCTTTCATTTTGCAAGCAAAACTGAGCGATCCTTAGTGCTGCATCTTGACACAAATCATTATCCGACTGAGAAAGAACACTTCCGCAGGTCAATAAGTAGCCAATATCATCACTATCTGGTGAGCCTGATTCAAGAGGTTGCAAATCAGGAAACTGATTGATCACAGACTCAATGTTAAGGGCTTTAAATTTTCGGTAAAATCCAGGGTTATTTATTAACCAATTAGGTAGGCTTTTCATTATTCGCTATCTCCTGAAAAGGAGCCTAAAAGTTTTTTTCTAAAATCCTCAACTGAAGGAAATGGTAAAATAAATACATGCATTGAGAATCTATTAAGTTTTTCTTCTGATAGGCGATCTTTAACTCGTGACCGCCACTGCTCAAACTTTAATCTAATATTTGCAACTAAGTTTTCGAGAGTCTGAGAATGGGCGTCTTTTGGATAGTTTTTACTATCAAAACCGACTAAACATATACCTCTATACTCCAACTGATTAAACGCGGGATCATCTGGGTCAAGGAACTTCTTCAACGCATCTTCAAGCTCTGGATCATCCAGATTCATAAAGTCGGTAAGTAATTGCATATCTCGAGATTCGGCACTTTCCAAACCCATATTTCCTGAAACCAAGGGGGCAACGCTCTTCATACATTCATAGATAGCGCTAGTGGCACTCGAATAAAGCTTAGATTCTCCCCAATATAGGCAAAGTTTCTTGGTCTCCCGATCAACCCCCATATACACACCGTCAGCACCATGGAAATGCATCTGAGAGCTAGTTTTTAAACTCATCTTACATATTATCTGTGGTAGTTTTAAAAATCGCTCTGCAAATAAAAATAAAATGAGTTCACCTCCTTCTCCACTGTTTGCGAGGCGAGTAAATAAACTCAATGATTGTAGGAATAATTTCCCATACTTTACCGTCGTTCCAGAAAGCTGCTGATGTTTAAGTGCAGCGTTAATTTTACTCCTTGGGATGGCATAATCTATTATGTTTACCATCAGATACTCAATCATGGTATCGATTTTAGGTCTTCCACTACCATCGAGATTTACACAATGAAAGTGGCATGTAGCGGATGTACCTTCAATCAGTGAGTGAGATTCAATTTCATGAAAATAGCTACTAAGAGTATCCCCATCATTTCTTGCAAGTTTTTCTAAAGCTGCATGTAAAGCATCCATGTAAAGTCCTTTTAATTAGAAATTACTTAAAATGAAACGCAAAGCCACCATTCTTTAATCGCCTAAGCGATAAGAGAACTTGAAATTGGGAAAGTCACAGGTTGCTATTAATGAGCCCGATGAAAGTGGTGTGTTTGTTTAATTTACCGTTCATATAGCATTAGCAAATTATTGAGTTGATCAATTTTCCCCTTCAATCTACTCTACTCTGGTAAAAGAGTAAAACACCTTCTAGCCATTTCTTGATTTTTAACGTATCTGGCCAGATCCGCATTGACTCATACTAGATACTGTTAGCTATGTCCGAAGAACGCTGTGAGTTCAATGGGTCGATGCAACGCTATCCTTAATCAAGGGGGGACGTTGCCATGAAACGAAGAACGCGGATCAACTACACGCCAGAGCAGAAGGCGATTATCTGGGACAGATATAAGCAAGGTGATTCCCTGCATGATATCGCCAGAATGTTCGACAGATATCATTCTTCTATTATGCCCACTATCCACCAGACTGGTGGCTACCGCCCTCCCGTGCGAAAGCGGCACCGGTTAGCGCTTTCGCTCGATGAAAGAGAGGAGATATCCAGAGGGCTGATAGCAAAACTCAGTATCAGGGACATCGCCGCCAAATTATCAAGAGCGCCCTCAACGATTGGCCGCGAGGTCAGGAGGCACGGAGGTGCTAAACAATACCGTGCAGCTAAAGCCGATGCTACTGCGTGGGAAAATGCTCTGAGACCAAAACCTTGCAAGCTAATTGAAAGCCCCGCGTTGTGTAAAATCATTGCAGAGAAGATGCATCAGGACTGGTCACCGGAACAGATCGCCGGTTGGCTGAAACGCTATTATCCGGATAATCAGGAAATGCATGTGTCACACGAAACGATTTATAAAACGCTTTTTATACAAACCCGGGGGGCATTAAAAAAAAGAGCTGCCGCAATGCCTCAGAAGCGGAAGAGCGGTTCGTAGATCCAGAACGTCATCGCTTAAAGGGAAAGGGTTAGGATCAATCCCGGATGCGATACCAATAAGCGAAAGGCCACCTGAAGTTGCAGACAGAGCCATACCGGGTTACTGGGAAGGTGACCTGATCCAGGGCTCGAAAAACTCCTGTATCGTCACTCTCGTAGAACGCCATTCCCGCTTTGTTATGCTGGCCAAAATCAGAGACAACAAGACCATAACGGTTATATCTGCGCTCATAAGACAAGCCCGGGAATTACCTGTTGAGCTTTATAAAACACTAACATGGGATCGGGGGACTGAAATGACTGGCCACACCCAATTTACTGTAGCGACAGACATTCAGATTTATTTCTGTGATCCTCAATCTCCCTGGCAACGCGGCTCAAATGAAAATACAAACAGATTACTCAGACAGTATTTTCCAAAAGGAACGGACTTATCAGTTCACAGCCAACAAAGACTAAACCGTGTCGCCAGACAGCTCAACGAGAGGCCGAGAAAAACGCTAGACTATGAATCACCCGCAGAGCTGTTCAATCAATGTGTTGCATCCATCGGTTGAACTCACAGCACAAACCAGACTATCAGATTCGATTGCGATCTATCTACGATTCATCCAAGACAGGTTTGAGCCAATGCACCTTGCTAGGAAAACACTAGTCCAGCTCAAAACTTAGCCCACAAGTTTTAACCCCGTTTTCCCACTTTCAACAATGCTCCCACTATCGGCCTTGCTAACAAAATTAGCCCACCACTGCATCATCGGACGACGTTGCTCAAGGTAATCGCTACGGTTGTATGCGCGACGTACCTCATTTTTGTCTACATGAGCCAGTGCTGCTTCAATGACATCAGGCGGGAATCCTTCCTCATTGAGTGCCGTACTAGCGATAGAACGTAAACCGTGTGATACGAGTACGCCCCCTTAGCCTGCACGCTTAAGAGCTGCATTCACTGTCTGGCTGTTCATCGGCTGGGTAGGCTTAATGCGATTGGGAAAGATAAACTCTCGGCCACCACTGAGTGACTTCATCATTTCCAGAATAGAGAGAGCCTCATCGGATAGTGGAACCGTATGGTCCCGGTTCATCTTCATTCGAGCTGCAGGAATTTTCCATTCGCTAGCATTGAAATCGATCTCTTCCCAACGGGCTTCAGCCGCTTCGGCAGGGCGGGTGATGGTAAGAAGTTGCCACATGAACAGGCATCGTGTTGAAAGACTAATGCTAGCCGTTCGCATTGTCTGCATTAGCTGAGGCAACTGATCGGGACGAATGCTGGGCATGTTTTTCTTCTACGGCTTCTCGAATGCCTTTCCAATATTGACACTAGGAACCGCATCAATTAGCCCCGTGTTTTGGGCATAGATCATGACCTCATTAATGCGTTGGCACAGGCGACGAACAGTTTCCAATGCTCCTCTGGCCTTAACAGGTTGAACGGCCTGAACCAGTGTATGAGCTTTAATATCTGCAACGCTAACGTCTCCAATCGCAGGAAAGACATCCCTCTCAAGAGAGCGCCAGATATCTTCTGCATAGTCCGCTGTCACACTGGCTTTCTTCACGTTCCACCAACGTTCTGCCACGAGTTGAAAAGTATTAGTTTTGGTTTCCAGCGAACTGCGAAGTTGTTCTTGCTGATGTTCCTGTGGATCGGTTTGTTTCGCCAGGAGAAAGCGAGACTCTGCTCGATAGGTTCTGGCATCAGCAAGCGTAACTGACGGGTAGGGCCTATGCTCTGCTTCGCACGTTTCTTGGTGACAGGGCGAATGTAGCGAAACTGCCAGATTTTACTCCCGCTGGATTTGATGAGTAGCTCAAGGCTCGCCATCATAGAGAACGTAATCCGCTTCCTTGGGTTTGGCAGATTCGATTTCCTTAACGGAGAGAGGTTTAGTTTGTCTTGCCATTGCCGGGTTTCCATAGTTTTAGGCACCTCAAAAACAATAAAGCTTTATGAGGTGCCTAACAAGGTGCCTAAAAGGTTCGGATTTAAATAGTTGAGTTCGGACTTTGCGGGACAAATTGAGGGCACAAAAAAGCCCGCAAAGCTTTCACTTTGCGGGCTTTCAGGACTTCATCGAATGGTTCTGGTGGCCATCGATCAAGAATTTGGTGGAGCTGGCGGGAGTTGAACCCGCGTCCGAAATTACTACACCGTCGGCACTACATGCTTAGTCCAGTCTTTACATTCGCCGGTTAGCTGCGAACGGACACGCTACTAACAAACTAGCCTGATTGAATTTAGTGCTTCAGCCCCAGGCAGGACATCCACACGATCTCTTTTGGGTTTGACCTCTCTTGATCCCCGTCCTAAGAGCGGAGGCTAGGGAGAGAGGGCTCTTAGCAGGTTATTAAGCTGCTAGGGCGTAGTTTTCGTCGTTTGCGACTATTTTTTTGCGGCTTTTAACGAGGCCAACCGCCCCTCGGCATGCTCCTTGGGCTTCGCAAATCCCGTCGAATCCAGAATCAGCCCCAAGTACTGTGAAGCAGTATAACGAAAAACCTGTCGCTATGCCAGTAGGTTAGCGATTTGCGTGTTTCATAATACGTGCTTTGTCTAATTTCCACTCACGATCTTTAATATCGTCGCGTTTATCGTGCTCACGTTTACCTTTCGCCACGCCGATTTTCAGCTTGGCCCAGGCGTTTTTCCAGTACATCGACAGCGGCACAATGGTGTAGCCGTCGCGATTGGCTTTGCCAAACAGGGTATCCAGCTCGCGCTGCTTCAGCAGAAGCTTGCGGGTTCGGGTAGGATCGCAAACCACGTGAGAAGATGCGCCAGTCAGCGCCTGGAACGTGGCGCCAAACAGGAACGCTTCGCCATCGCGTAGCATGATGTAGCTTTCGCTGATGTTCGCCTTACCTGCACGGAGAGATTTGACTTCCCATCCCTGGAGCGACAGACCCGCTTCGAACTCTTCTTCAATGAAGTATTCGTGGCGCGCCCGCTTGTTCATGGCAATGGTGGCAGAACCGGGTTTATGTGCTTTTTTCTTTGTCATAGTGCAACTTAGTGTACATGAAGCGGTGAATGATGGCATCCCCTGTAACAACAAGCGCGGGGAAAAGCGCTATTTTAGCAGAACGCTGGCGGCTGAGAATTTTTGTTTGTTTGCCGTCGATGGTATTATTGAAAAGTTTAAGATTAACAGGAAATGTTATGTCCCAGATTAGTCGTTCCGCGCTGGTCCCCTACAGTGCTGAGCAAATGTTCCGGTTGGTAAACGATGTGGATGCCTACCCGGAGTTTCTTCCAGGGTGTACCGGCAGCCGGGTACTGGATGCCAGTGAACAGCAGATGACGGCATCGGTGGATGTTTCCAAGGCCGGGATCAGCAAAACCTTTGTTACGCGCAACACGCTGACCAACAATCAGAGCATTCACATGCAGTTGGTAGATGGGCCGTTCCGTAAGCTGACAGGCGGCTGGGTGTTTACCGAGCTGAGCGAAGATGCCTGCAAGGTAGAGCTAAACCTGGAGTTTGAATTTACCAATATGCTGGTTGAAATGGCCTTCGGCCGCATCTTCAAAGAGCTGGCCAGCAGCATGGTTCAGGCGTTTACCAAGCGCGCTAAAGAGGTCTACAGTGCCTAATATCGCGGTCGAAGTTGTTTATGCCTTACCGGAAAAACAGTATTTCTACACGGTGAACGTGGAAGAGGGCGCGACCGTTGAGCAGGCAATCAAGGCTTCAGGCATTTTGGAGCTGCGCAGCGATATCGATCTTACCCGCAACAAGGTTGGCGTTTTTAGTCGTCCGGTGAAGCTGGGCGATGAGGTGCAGGCCGGCGATCGGATTGAGATTTATCGTCCGCTATTGGCCGATCCAAAAGAGCTACGTCGTCAGCGCGCCGAACGCGCGGCAAAAAAATAAGGCGCTAAAAGCGCCTTATCTGTCAAACCTCAGCGCAACGGATTACGTCACCGTTGCTGTTCTGTTACTGCTTGCCTGAAGCCAGTTCAGGTTTGTTATCAATGTTAGTCAGCGTGCCGCTACCATCAAAGGTCAGCGTCAGCGTCTGCTGCTTAACAGGCTCATGGCCTGGCTCCTGACGGAAAACGTAATACCAGACGTTGCTACCAAAAGGATCGCGCATCATCGGCGTGCCCAGGGTGTAAGCCACCTGCTGTTGGGTCATGCCGGTATGGATTTTAGAAACGTCATTCGCAACCAGGTAGTTTCCCTGGTTGATGTCTGGCCGGTAAACCACTCGCTCCAGAGTGGAACATCCAGCGGTCATCATCAGAAGAACCACCGCCGCAGCAGTCAGCGTTTTACAGCGCATAAGTATCTTTATTCCTTTTCGGGCCAACACCTTGGGCATCTGGCTATTTTATTTGCCAGCCTGAATCCGATCGGCAGTCCTGCGCTCTCGCCATGCAAAACTGCTTAACCTGACTCACGCTGGCGACAACAGTTACGCCAGATATCCCGTGCATCAATGACCGGCATCTGGCTGTATCGGATTATCGCTTCGATAACAGCGTAAGAAGCCGATGATAATAAACCTTTCCGCAGTTTGAAACCTCTACGGAACAAGCTTATGACCACAAGGGGCCAAAAAAGTGCGGTATCAGGCCGCTAAAAGCTCTTTCGCATTCGCCAGAGTGTTACGCGTGACTTCGCTGCCGCCCAGCAAACGGGCAAGTTCCTGAAGACGAGCGCGCTTATCCAGCGGTCGCATATGCGTTTCGGTCATTTCGCCGTCGGTCTCTTTACTGACGTAGAAATGCTGATTGCCACAGCCTGCAACCTGCGGCAGGTGAGTCACGCACATGACCTGAGTCGATTCCCCCAGCTGGCGCAGCATTTTACCGACCACCGCAGCGGTTGGGCCGCTGATCCCCACATCCACCTCATCGAAAATCAGCGCAGGCGTATCCATCTTGCGGGCAGTGATAACCTGAATCGCCAGCGCGATGCGGGAGAGTTCACCGCCTGAAGCCACTTTCGACAGCGGCTGTAATGGCTGGCCAGGGTTGGTGGTAACGCGGAACTCGATGCGGTCAGCCCCTTCAGCCGTAAGATGATCGCTATTGAACTGTACCTCAATAGCCAGCTGACCGTGCGGCATCGACAGCGTATGCATACTTTCACCAATCAGCTGGCTCAACTCTTCGGCGTAGTGCGCACGGCGCTGATGAAGCTGTTCAGCACAGCTCAGGGCGATTTTGTGATGCTTAGTCACGGCGAGCGTCAGTTCATCCTGATCGCTCTCCTGCTGGTCGAGCAACGCCTGCTCTTCCAGCAGCTGCTGATGAAAGACGGGCAGATCTTCCGGCGAAATATGGTGTTTGCGCGACAGGGCGATTTGGCGTGACAGGCGCTGTTCCAGCTCGTAAAGCCGGTTAGGATCGAGGTCCAGACGTTCGCAGTAATGGCGCAGCTCATCGCTCGCTTCGCTTATCTGAATAGCGGCCTCATCCAGCATTGAACAGACGCCGTTCAGCTTGTCGTCCATCGAAACCAGCTCGCTCAGCAGCTGCTGGGCGGTATACAGCTGATTCTGTAACGTATTGCTTTCACCATCGGCGAGCAGCATCAACGCCTGTTGGCTGGTTGAAAGCAGCTGCCCGCTATTGGCGAGACGCTTATATTCTTCATCAATGTTTTCATATTCGCCCGCTACCGGCGCAAATTCGTTCAGCTCTTTCAGCTGATACTGCAACAGCTCGCGACGGGCTTCGCGCTCCTGCGACAGCTGCTGGTGTTGCGCAAGGATGCGGCAGCTCTGGTGCCACTGACGATAGCTCTGCGCCATCTCCTGCATCAGGCTGGTTTCACCGGCGTAGCCATCCAGCAGCGTTTTCTGATGTTCAGGCTTCAGCAACAGCTGGTGAGCGTGCTGACCGTGGATCTGAATTAACAGCTGGCCTAAGTCGCGCAGTTGGGAAAGGGGGACGGCGGTACCGTTGATAAAGCCACGTGAACGGCCGTCGCTGCTGATAACCCGACGCAACAGGCACTCGTTACCTTCATCAAGCTGGTTATCAACCAGCCACTGCTGGGCGGATGGCGTATCTTTGAGGGAAAATCTGGCACAGATGTCGGCGCGGGTCGCACCCTGACGCACCATATCGGCTTCAGCGCGACCGCCCAGGCACAAGCCTAAAGCATCAATTGCAATAGACTTACCCGCACCGGTTTCGCCGGTAATCGCGGTCATGCCACGCTGAAAATCGATTTCAAGTTCACGAACAATCGCAAAATTACTGATGGTCAGTTGTGCCAGCATCGTTAACGTTCCTGTATGAAAACACAGATATGGTTTTTCATACAGTATATACTGGTTTTATAACCAGTAAAGTAGCTGGCTGTCGATTTTAAAACAATTTTTTCGACCAGCCGAGTTTCGAACTCAACGTATTAAAGTAGTTATAGTTTTCTGGATGGATCAGATTAAGGTGATCGTCGTTGCGGCGAATCAAAACATCCTCGCCTTCCTGAATTGGCAGCGCAATTTGGCTGTCACAGCTGATTTCCAGATCGCTGCGCATATGGGAAAAGCGCAGCCGGATAGTGCTGTTGCTGTTAATCACTAATGGTCGGGCTGAAAGCGTGTGCGGAAACATCGGCACAATTACAATCGCATCCAGAGAAGGCGTTAAAATTGGCCCACCAGCAGAAAGCGAATAGGCGGTCGAGCCGGTTGGCGTTGAGATAATCAGGCCATCGGAGCGCTGCGAAAAGGCAAACGTTTCATCGATATACACTTCGAACTCAATCATATGCGCGACCTTGCCGGGATGCAGCACCACCTCATTGATGGCGGTGCCTACACGCGGATCGCGTCCCTGACGACATACCTGCGCTTCCAGCAGAAACCGGCTTTCGGTGATATATTTTCCTTCCAGCACGTCGGCGAGCTGCTGCTGAGCATTGTCCGGATCAAGATCGGTCAAAAAACCTAAATTGCCGCGGTTGATGCCAATCACTTTAATATCGTAACGCGCCAGTACGCGCGCTGCGCCAAGCATGTTCCCATCGCCGCCTACCACAACCGCCAGATCGGCTTTCTGGCCAATCTCTGCCAGCGAGCCGGTCTCGACGTCAGAGAGGTTCAGCTCGCGTGCAATTTGCTGCTCGATAATCACTTCATAGCCCCTGGCGGTGAGCCAGCGGTAGAGCATTTCGTGCGTCGTCAGCGCGGTAGGATGGCGCGGATGGCCCACAATACCGATGCAGTTGAAATGGTTGTTCATGATGCTGGCGTTCCTCATGAGGTAAACTACCTCAGACAATGTGACGGGTTCCCTTGAAACCGCAATTCTGATCCCCATAATAAGCGAACCAGCGAGATGAATGTGCACAAACGCGGAGAATTTCATGAGTAGTAAAGAACAGAACACACCAAACGAGCAAGTCTCAGACGATATTGAGATGGAACAGGCAAAAAACCAGGACGCAGAGACAGCAGAAGTGGTGGATTCACGCGACGAGCGGATTGCCGAGCTGGAAGCCCAGCTGGAGCAGGCGCAGGGTGGCGTACGTGAAGCCCAACTGCGTGCGCAGGCTGAGATCGAGAACATCCGTCGCCGTGCCGAACTGGACGTGGAAAAAGCGCACAAATTTGCGCTGGAAAAATTTGCTAACGAGCTGCTGCCGGTTGTCGATAGCCTGGAGCGTGCGCTGGAAGTTGCAGATAAAGACAATGCTGAGCAGGCTGCAATGATCGAAGGTATCGATCTGACGCTGAAATCCCTGCTGGGCGCCGTACGTAAATTCGGTGTGGAAGTAGTTGGCGATGTCAACGTGCCGTTCAACCCGGAAATCCATCAGGCGATGTCGATGATTGAGTCTGAAGACGTTGCACCAAACCACGTGCTGATGGTGATGCAACGTGGCTACACGCTGAACGGTCGCCTGCTTCGCCCGGCGATGGTTGCAGTAGCAAAAGCCAAAGGCTGATTGCATTGATTTAAAAAAAGCCCCTCTCGGGGCTTTTTTTATGCGCGTAAATCCGCGGTGATTGACCTGTTCAGAAACCCGCAGCGCTTAATCCTGACGCGGCAGCGCAGGCATCCAGTCGATCGGCTTTTGGTTATGTTCTTCCAGCCACTGATTGGTTTTGGAAAAGTGGCCACAGCCGAAAAAGCCGCGATGTGCCGACAGCGGGGAAGGGTGAGGCGCCTGTAATACGTGGTGGCGATCTCTGTTAATGATGCTGCCTTTTTTCTGCGCGTGCGAACCCCACAACAGAAACACGACGCCCTCACGATGTTCATTGATGGCCGCAATAACATGATCGGTAAAGGTTTCCCAGCCAAAGCGGGCATGAGAATGTGCCTGACCGGCTTCCACGGTTAGCACCGTATTCAGCAACAGCACGCCCTGACGCGCCCAGCTTTCCAAAAAGCCGTGGTTAGGACGCTCGAATCCCGGAATATCAGTCACCAGTTCTTTATACATATTCACCAGCGAAGGCGGAACCGCCACGCCCGGTAAAACGGAAAAGGCCAGACCGTGTGCCTGATTGGGGCCATGGTACGGATCCTGACCGAGGATCACCACTTTCACTTCGCCCAGTTCTGTCAGCCGGAATGCATTGAACACATCTTTTTGCGGTGGGTAAACGGTTTTACCGGCCGCGCGCTCTTTTGCCACCTTTGACAGCGTTTCGATGAAATACGGTTTTTCTTTTTCCTCTGCCAGCACATCGTGCCAGGTCAGTGCATTGACCATGTCCGCCTCCTTTGGGGTAATCAGACCGTAGCTTAACGCGAATCGTTAGCACGATAAAATTAAAAAAAAGTTTAAATTTACAAAAAAAGTTCGTGTTATTACCGCTTAATCTGTCGATAAATCAAAAAGTTGAAATATGCCTCAAATCTGACGAAGTCGCGTTATTGATTTCAATCAAAGTTGCTCAGTTCTCAGCCTGTTATATAGGTTGCACAGTAAATTTAATCCGTTTTTCACTGCCGATCGTCGATCGGCGTTAAACCGCCTGGGAGGCAACACTATGATTTCCGGAATTCAAATTACAAAAGCAGCGAATACGGCCCTGCTCAACTCTTTCTGGCTGCTGGATGACGAAAAAGCTGAAGCGCGCTGTGTGTGTGCTAAAGCGCAGTATCAGGAAGATCAGATCGTGCCGGTTAGCGATCTCGGACAGATTGAGTATCGTGAGATCCCACTGGAAGTGAAACCCCAGGTGCGCGTAGAAGGTGGACAGCACCTGAATGTAAACGTGCTGCGCCGTGAAACGCTGGAAGATGCCGTTAAGCATCCTGAAAAATATCCGCAGCTGACCATTCGCGTCTCCGGCTATGCTGTTCGCTTTAATTCTTTGACGCCAGAGCAACAACGCGACGTTATCGCACGTACCTTTACAGAAAGCCTGTAATTCACAGCGGTAAATGCGCGTTAACACCAGGGAAATATCTCTCGTGTTTGAAAACTGCATCAGGGGTGAATTTTGTACAATCTTCTGAAAAAAAAGGATTTTTATTGCTTTATCTCAGCAATGTAAAGATAACTCATGCCTGATAGCAGCTGGAAAGATTCAATCGTTGTGAATCCGGTATTTCCAGATGTTTAGTGAAAAAAAAACCGCCATCATCAGGCGGTTTTTTGTTGTAGCGATGATTTATTCAGCGCTGTCTGTTTTAGCCGCAGAGCTTGGCTTACGACGCTTACCGACATTTTTGGCATCGCGGTGACGTTTCTTCACGCGCGGCTTAGTCTCTTCAGTCTCTTTCTCTTTCTTCTCTTTGCGTTTCGCCAGCGCTTTCTTCGACGGTTTGCCGTTCAGTTTTTCACTAGGCGCGCGGGTTGTCGGACGCAGCTCATCGATGGTACGGGCTTTTAGCGGCTCGTTGATGTAGCGACTAACTTTACCCAGCAACAGGTTGTCATGCGCTTCGACCAGCGAAATCGCAATACCTTTTTTACCAGCACGACCGGTACGGCCGATACGGTGCAAATAGGTATCAGAAGTACGAGGCATATCGAAGTTGAACACATGGCTGACGTCATCGATATCGATGCCACGTGCCGCAATATCGGTCGCAACCAGCACGTTAACACGGCCTTCAACAACGCGTTTAATCGCTTCGTTACGCTTGAACTGCTCCAGCTCGCCTTCAAGATAGCTGGTGTTGATGCCTGCATCACGCAGCCAGCCGCACAGCTCATGCACACGCTCACGTTTACGCACAAAGACCACGGCGCGCGTCGTTTCAGGCTGCTTCAGAAGGTGGATAAGCATCGCCGTTTTATGCTTGATATCATCAGCACGGTAATACCACTGCTGGATTTTCTTACGTTCGCGACGGGCAGGATCGGCTTCAATCTCAACCGGCTCATTCAGCAGGCGCTCAGAGAAGTCTTTAATCGCATCGCCTTCCAGCGTGGCGGAAAACAGCAGCGTTTGCTTACGCCAGCGCGTTTCAGCAGCAATGGTTTCGATATCCTGACCAAAGCCCATATCCAGCATGCGGTCGGCTTCATCCAGAATCAGCGTCTCGACGGCGCGACAGTCAAAGTTCTCTTCTTTGATGTATTGCAGCAGACGACCGGTGGTAGCTACCACGATGTCCTGGTTTTCGCTGAACACTTCAGCATGGTTCATAAAGGCGACGCCGCCGGTGATGGTAGCGATATCCAGATGGGTATGCTTCGCCAGTTCGCGCGCCTGCTCCGCAACCTGCGTAGCCAGTTCACGCGTAGGCGTCAGGATCAGGATACGTGGCGGGCCGGATTTTTTACGCGGGAAATCGAGCAGATGCTGTAGAACAGGCAGCAAATAAGCCGCTGTTTTGCCTGTACCGGTTGGTGCCGAACCCAGAACGTCGCGACCCTCCAGTGCAGGCGGGATCGCAGCGGCCTGGATAGCAGTGGGGCGCGTGAAGCCCTTTTCCTGCAAGGCATTCAGCAGGCTTTCATCAAGTTCGAGTTCGGAAAAAGTGGTTACAGTCATGGTCTACCTCAGTTTGGGGCGCTGATTATAGACAGATTGAACACGATCTTCATCTGTTTGTGTGGTCTGAATGACTTTTCCTTGTATCTCAATTGTCCTATGCTAGCGCCGTTTCCCTTTCAGGTCAGTCAAATGTCGCAACAGAAAGCGCATCTGCGCGCTAATGGTTTTACCTTTAAACAATTTTTTGTCGCTCACGATCGTTGTGCGATGAAGGTCGGCACGGACGGCGTGTTGCTGGGTGCCTGGGCGCCCGTAGCGGGTGCGACAAGCGTACTCGATATCGGCACTGGCAGCGGTTTGATTGCGCTGATGCTGGCGCAGCGTACTGCTGAAAACGTGCGGATCGAGGCTGTTGAGCTGGATGAACAGGCAGCCGGACAGGCGCGGGAAAACGCCGCGGCGTCAAAATGGGCCGATCGTATTACCGTTCATCAACACGATATTCGTCACTGGACGGAAAAATGTGAGCAGCGCTATTCGCTGATTGTCAGTAATCCGCCTTACTTTGTGCCTGGCGTGGAGTGCGCGACGCCGGAACGAGCGTCTGCCCGCTACACCACGGATTTGACGCACGATGTATTGCTGGGCTGTGCGGAAGCGCTGATCACGGAAGAAGGTTATTTCTGTGTGGTTTTGCCCGCCACAGCCGGTAATGCGCTGGTGGAGCTGGCATTACAGCGCGGCTGGCATCTGCATTTCCGTACCGACATCTCAGATAACGAAACGCGTCCGCCTAACCGCGTCTTGCTGGCGCTTTCCCCTAAACCGGGCGAGCAGTTTATTGACCGGATGACGATTCGTGGGCCCGATCAGCGCTATTCTGAAGCCCATTGCAGCCTGACCCGCGAGTTTTATCTGTTCCGCTAATCAGGGAACCAGAATGGTCGGCTTCGCTTCCGGCAGCCTGTTCGGGTAGTCCAGCGTGTAGTGCAGCCCGCGACTCTCTTTTCTCGCCATGGCGCTACGCACAATCAGCTCTGCCACCTGCACCAGATTACGCAACTCCAGCAGATTGTTAGAGATGCGGAAATTGGCATAGTACTCATCAATTTCCTGTTGCAGCAGGCTGATACGGCGCAGCGCGCGCTCCAGCCGCTTGGTGGTGCGCACGATGCCCACGTAGTCCCACATAAACAGTCGCAGTTCGTGCCAGTTATGCTGAATGATGACTCTCTCATCCGAATCGTCGACGCGGCTTTCATCCCAGGCTGGCAGGGTTTCTGCTAAAGGAACCTGCTGCAAATAATCATGGATGTCGCCGGCTGCTGACCAGCCGTAAACCAGGCACTCCAGCAGAGAATTGGAAGCAAGGCGGTTTGCGCCGTGCAAACCGGTATAGCTGACTTCGCCGATAGCGTATAAGCCAGTAACGTCGGTTCGCCCCTGTTGATTCACCATCACGCCGCCACAGGTATAATGCGCGGCGGGAACGATTGGGATGGGTTCTCTGGTCAGATCGATGCCCAGCGTTTGCAGCTTTTCATCAATCATCGGGAAGTGCGCCCGAATAAAATCGGCCGGTTTATGGCTGATATCCAGATACATACAGTCAGCGCCCAGCCGTTTCATCTCATGATCGATAGCCCGTGCCACGACATCCCGGGGAGCAAGCTCTGCCCGTGGGTCAAAATCCGGCATAAAGCGCGTGCCGTCCGGACGTTTCAGTAACGCACCTTCGCCTCGCAGCGCTTCTGTCAGCAGGAAATTTCTGGCTTCAGGATGGAACAGGCAGGTGGGATGAAACTGGTTAAACTCAAGATTGGCGACCCGGCATCCCGCCCGCCACGCCATGGCAATACCGTCACCGGAAGCCACATCAGGATTGGTGGTGTATTGATAAACCTTAGCGGCACCGCCTGTGGCTAATACCACAGCGCGAGCGCGGCAGGTCTCAACTTTTTCCCGTTTGCGGTTCCAGAGGTAAGCGCCCACCACGCGTCGTTCGCCAGGCAACCCGATTTTATCGGAAACGATCAGGTCGACCGCGTTGCTGCGTTCAATCAGGCGAATGTTGGGATGGCTCAGCGCCTGGCTGACCAGCGTGTTTTCAACCGCGCGTCCGGTTGCGTCCGCGCTGTGCAGAATGCGTCGGTGGCTGTGACCGCCTTCACGCGTCAGGTGATAGCGAGGATCGTGGGTGTCAGGGCTTTCTTTATCGAACAGCATGCCGTGGTCAATCAGCCATTGCACGCAATCCCGGGCGTTGCTGGCGATAAAGGAAACCGCTTCGCGATCGCAAAGCCCGCCGCCAGCGATTAGCGTATCTTCTACATGGGATTCAATGCTGTCGGTTTCATCGAAAACAGCAGCAATACCGCCCTGAGCATAAAACGTTGACCCTTCGCTAACCGGGCCTTTACTCAGCACGGTTACCTGATGATTTTCCGCCAGACGAAGCGCCAGTGAAAGACCGGCCGCGCCGCTCCCGATGATTAACACGTCACAACTGTATTCTGATGAAGAGGTCATAGTGTTTAATTTACTAAACAGGTTGTTTGTTGAGCATAACCGCAACTTCCCGGCGCGGTCACGCTTTTTTTTGCGCCCATTTGCGGTAAAAAACCCACGTCATGCGTGCAGAGTTGTCTGAGATTGCACTTATGGACTGGAATTATTACCCGCAGCGTTTACTATGCCGAACAGAAAGCGGGCCGCATGATTTTAAGATGAAAAAATGGGCTTCTTGGGGTACTCTGCGGCGTTGAAGGGGATCTTTTTGCGACAAAAGCAAAAACCGGCAGCGGACTATCCGTCATAACGCACAACAACAATCGCCGGTCCATCCTTACCTTCACAACATCACAAATATAATGGCGTAATGGAACTTTACTCATGATCATCAGTCTGAGCGCATGCTTGCTCGAAAAGTATGAGTTATTGCGGTTAGTTCTTAAACGCGTGGATAAAGATTTGGGGAGACATTACCTCGGATGAGCGAGCAGTTAACGGACCAGGTTCTCGTAGAGCGAGTCCAGAAAGGAGATCAGCGATCGTTCAATTTACTGGTAGTACGCTATCAGCATAAAGTGGCGAGCCTGGTTTCCCGCTATGTTCCCTCAGGAGATGTGCCTGATGTAGTGCAGGAATCATTTATTAAAGCCTATCGGGCGCTGGACTCTTTCCGTGGCGATAGCGCTTTTTATACCTGGCTCTACCGAATCGCCGTCAATACGGCCAAAAATTACCTTGTAGCTCAGGGGCGTCGTCCACCCGCCAGCGATGTGGATGCAAATGATGCGGAAAACTTTGAAAGTGCAGGTGCACTGAAAGAAATTTCGAACCCTGAGAACTTAATGTTGTCGGAAGAATTGAAACAGATGGTTTTTCGCACCATCGAGACGCTGCCTGAAGATCTGCGTATGGCGATCACTCTCAGGGAGCTGGATGGCCTGAGCTATGAAGAGATAGCCGCCATCATGGAGTGTCCGGTCGGTACGGTTCGTTCCCGTATTTTCCGCGCGCGCGAAGCCATTGATAATAAAATTCAACCGCTTATCCAACGCTAGCGATAGCGGCTAAAGGAAGGGTACTGAGGCATGCAGAAAGAACAACTTTCCGCTTTAATGGACGGCGAAACTTTGGATAACGAAGTTTTGACCGCATTGTCTGAAGACGCGACGCTGCAAAAAAACTGGGAAAGCTATCACCTGATTCGCGATACCCTGCGCGGCGATGTGGGACAGGTTATGCATTTCGATATTGCTGCCCGTGTGGCTGCCGCTATCGAAAATGAGCCATTGAAGAATACCACGCCGCTGATCCCTGAAGCGCAGCCAACGCCGGAACGCTATGGAAATATGCCGTTCTGGCACAAGGTGCGCCCATGGGCTGCGCAGATTACCCAGGTTGGCGTTGCGGCCTGTGTTTCTCTGGCGGTTATCGTCGGCGTTCAGCACTATAACCAGCCGCAGGAAGGGCAGAGCCAGTCAGATTCGCCGGTGTTCAATACGCTGCCGATGATGGGTCAGGCATCGCCTGTCAGCCTTGGCGTGCCTTCCGAAAGCGCGACTAACAGCAACGCGCCACAGCAGGTGCAGGATCAGCGTCGCCGCGTGAACGCAATGCTACAGGACTATGAATTGCAACGTCGTTTGCACTCCGATCGGCTGCAGTTTGAGCAGAGCCCGGATCAGCAAGCCGCTGTCCAGGTTCCCGGTAATCAGTCGTTAGGAATTCAGCAGCAGTAATGAAGCAGCTTTGGTGCGCCGTCAGCCTTATGGCTGGCAGCCTGATGTACTCCACGCTCGCCCCGGCGCAAACCACTTCCGGGGCGCTGTTGCAACAAATGGAGCAGGCCAGCCAGTCACTCAATTACGAACTCGCCTATATCAACGTCTCAAGGCTCGGGATCGAATCCTTACGCTTTCGTCATGCCGTGCTGGACAACAAAGTGTATGCCCAGCTGCTGCAAATGGACGGACCCCGCCGTGAGATAATTCAGCGCGGCAGCGAAATCAGCTATTTTGAACCGGGCCTGGAACCTTTTACGCTGGCTGGTGAGCATATCGTCGACTCTTTGCCGTCGTTGGTTTTCGCCGACTTTAAGCAGCTGTCTGCCATTTATGACTTTGTCCCGGTTGGACGGACACGCATTGCCGATCAGATGTGTGAGGTGATCCGCATCGTGGCCCGCGATGGCACGCGTTACAGCTATATTGTCTGGCTGGATAGCGAGACGAGGTTGCCATTGCGCGTTGACTTACTCGACCGCGACGGTGAAACGCTGGAACAGTATCGCGTGGTCAGTTTTGCCGTGGACGAAGGCATCCGCAAAATGATGCAGAGCCTGGAAAAAGCCAGTCTGCCGCCTTCACTGTCGGTGCCGGTCAGCGACAAGGTCACCTTTAACTGGAAAGCAGGCTGGCTGCCCGGCGGCATGAAGGAGGTGACACAAAGTCGCCGACAAATTCCTTCGCTTAATAAGCCGGTTGAGTCACGGCTGTACTCCGATGGCCTGTTCAGCTTCTCCATTAACGTCAGCATGGCGGATAAAAACAGCACCAATCAGCTATTGCGCACTGGGCGTCGTACGGTCGAGACGGTAATACGCGATAATGCTGAAATTACCGTGGTGGGCGAGCTTCCGCCATCAACGGCCAAGCGAATCGCTGACGGCATTACATTAGGTGCGAAAAAATGATGAGAGAATGGGCCACTGTGGTCTCCTGGCAAAACGGCGTCGCCACGCTGCATTCCGAACTGAAAACTTCGTGCAGCAGTTGCTCCGCGCGTAAAGGCTGTGGAAGCCATATGCTGAATAAGCTGGGGCCAAAAAACGCCCACGTGATGAAAATCACCAGCACCGAACCGCTCACTCCCGGCCAGCGTATTGAACTTGGCATTGAAGAGAAAAGTTTGCTCAGCTCAGCGCTGCTGGTCTATATGACGCCGCTGTTGGGGCTGTTTGTGGTTGCCGGCCTGTTTCAGATGCTGTTCCACAGCGATCTGGCGGCGGCAGCGGGGGCGCTGCTCGGTGGCATTGGCGGTTTTATCGTGGCTAAAGGGATTTCCAGCTACCTGGCAAAAGCCGCTTCATTCCAGCCGGTGATTTTGAGCGTTGCCTTACCGCCTGACGCGTTGCGCGTTGAGACGGATGCCTGATTGACTCACTGTCGTTCCGACGACGGTGAGTTTCCTTATTAAACCTCTCCCGACTCTCACTATCGCTGTCGGAAACTGCGTAAGCGCTTTATTACCGTATAGCATCTGTCGCTTTTAATTGCCCCGGAGAAAGGATTTTTCTCTCTTCAGTCTCACAGTGAACGTGAATGGCGTTTTTGTCCGACGGACATGCCCGGTTGCGAATTTGATGGCGGCCAGGTATGTGAATTCTTTCGTGACGGGGGCTAACAGTGTAAGATGCGTGCTCATTGATGGCGGGTACATTGCAGTAAGTATTAACAGCTGTGTCCACCGCGAGAACTAAACCGAACGTTTAAGCGAAAATATTCATATAAATGAAGCATATAAGAAACTTTTCTGTCATCGCTCATATCGACCACGGCAAATCAACGCTCTCTGACCGTTTGATTCAGATTTGTGGTGGCCTCACCGAACGTGAAATGGCAGCCCAGGTACTGGACTCCATGGATCTTGAACGTGAACGCGGCATTACCATTAAGGCGCAGAGCGTAACGCTCGACTATCACGCGCCGGACGGTGAAACTTACCAGCTCAATTTTATCGATACCCCGGGCCACGTGGACTTCTCCTATGAAGTTTCGCGCTCGCTGGCGGCTTGTGAAGGTGCACTGCTGGTGGTCGACGCCGGGCAGGGTGTGGAAGCACAGACACTGGCCAACTGCTATACCGCGATGGAAATGGATCTGGAAGTGGTACCGGTGCTGAACAAGATCGATCTGCCTGCGGCCGATCCCGATCGTGTAGCGCAGGAGATCGAAGATATCGTGGGTATCGACGCCACCGATGCTGTGCGTTGCTCAGCGAAAACGGGCGTGGGCGTACCGGACGTGCTTGAACGTTTAGTGCGTGATATTCCGCCGCCGGAAGGCGATCCGGAAGGGCCGCTTCAGGCGCTGATCATCGACTCCTGGTTCGATAACTACCTGGGCGTCGTTTCGCTGGTACGTATTAAAAACGGTACGATGCGCAAAGGCGAAAAAATCAAGGTGATGAGTACCGGCCAGGTCTACAATGCTGACCGCCTGGGTATTTTCACGCCGAAACGTGTCGATCGCGACGTATTGCAATGTGGTGAAGTAGGCTGGTTAGTCTGCGCCATCAAAGATATTTTGGGCGCGCCGGTAGGGGATACGCTGACGCTTGCGCGCAACCCTGCCGAAAAAGCGTTACCAGGCTTTAAAAAAGTGAAGCCGCAGGTTTACGCCGGTCTGTTCCCAATCAGTTCTGACGACTATGAAGCCTTCCGCGACGCGCTGGGCAAGCTGAGCCTGAATGACGCCTCACTGTTCTATGAGCCAGAAAGCTCCACCGCGCTGGGCTTCGGTTTCCGCTGTGGCTTCCTGGGTCTGCTGCATATGGAGATCATTCAGGAGCGTCTGGAACGTGAGTACGATCTCGAACTGATCACTACCGCACCGACCGTAGTGTATGAAGTTGTGACGACAGATAAACAGGTTGTCTACGTTGACAGCCCGGGCAAACTACCGCCGCTGAACAACATCGAAGAGCTGCGCGAGCCGATTGCCGAGTGTCACATGCTGCTGCCGCAGGAGTTTTTGGGCAACGTGATTACCCTGTGTATCGAGAAACGTGGCGTGCAGACCAACATGGTTTACCACGGTAACCAGGTGGCGCTGACCTATGAAATCCCGATGGCGGAAGTGGTTCTCGACTTCTTTGACCGTCTGAAATCCACCTCACGCGGCTATGCGTCACTGGATTACAACTTCAAACGCTTCCAGGCTTCCAACATGGTGCGTGTCGATGTGTTGATTAACTCCGAGCGCGTTGATGCGCTGGCACTGATCACCCACAACGATAATGCGCCGTACCGTGGCCGTGAGCTGGTTGAGAAGATGAAAGACCTGATCCCGCGTCAGCAGTTTGATATCGCGATTCAGGCGGCTATCGGCAATCACATTATTGCCCGTTCCACCGTAAAGCAGCTGCGTAAAAACGTCCTGGCGAAATGCTACGGCGGCGACGTCAGCCGTAAGAAAAAACTGTTACAGAAACAGAAAGACGGTAAGAAGCGCATGAAGCAGGTCGGCAACGTTGAGCTGCCGCAGGAAGCGTTCCTTGCCATTCTCCATGTCGGTAAAGACAGTAAATAAAACCTTAGGCTAAGAGGGAACTGGAATGGCTAATATGTTCGCCCTGATACTGGCGATAGCAACGCTCATTACCGGCATTATCTGGTGTGTGGATAAAGTTAAGTGGGCTCCGGCCCGCAAAGCGAAACGGGCTGAGGCGACTGCGCAGGCAGGAACGACGGATAAAAAAGAGCAGCCAGGCTGGATCGAAACGGCTGCATCGGTATTTCCGGTGCTGCTGCTGGTGTTCGTGGTGCGTTCATTTATCTACGAGCCTTTCCAGATCCCGTCCGGATCGATGATGCCAACGCTGCTGATTGGTGATTTCATCCTGGTTGAGAAATTTGCTTACGGCATCAAAGATCCGATTACGCAAACGACGCTGATCCCAACCGGCCATCCGCAGCGCGGTGATATTGCGGTGTTTAAATATCCGAAAGATCCGAGCATGGATTATATTAAACGTGTTGTCGGTTTGCCGGGCGATCGGGTGACTTACGATCCGCAAAGCAAGACCGTAACGATTAATCCAGCCTGTGCTTCCGATGAAAATTGCAATCGGGCGCTGCCAGTAACCTATTCTGACGTGCAGCCGAGCGATTTTATTCAGACCTTTAGCGGTTTTGATGGTAACGAAGCGGGCAACGGCTTCTACCAAAAACCGCAGGGCGAGACACTGCGCGGGGGCCTGCGTCTGGCAACCCGTAATGAAACGCTGGGTGACGTGACGCACCGCATTCTGTTGGTCACGCAGGCGCAGAGCCAGGCAAGCTCTTATTACCAGCAGCCGGGCCAGCCGCAATCTACCTGGGTTGTTCCTGACGGAATGTATTTCATGATGGGCGACAACCGCGATAACAGCGCGGACAGTCGTTACTGGGGCTTTGTACCGGAGAAAAATCTGGTCGGCAAAGCCACCGCCATCTGGATGAGCTTTGAAAAGCAGGAAGGGCAATGGCCAACCGGCGTTCGCCTGAGCCGCATTGGCGGTATTCATTAATAGCGTTCTGACGCTATGGCTAAACGGGTGGTCTCCTTGCGGAGGCCACTGCACACGAAACAGTCTCGTGTTGGCGCGTCCAGCCCTGTTCCGTGTGCAGCATAATTGACGCATTCAGATATTGGTAACACATGAACCCCATCGTAATTAACAGGCTCCAGCGGAAGTTGGGCTACACTTTTACCCATCAGGAACTGTTGCAGCAGGCGCTCACTCACCGCAGCGCCAGCAGTAAACACAACGAAAGATTGGAATTCCTGGGCGATTCTATCCTCAGCTACGTGATTGCTAATGCGCTTTACCAGCGTTTTCCACGCGTGGATGAAGGCGATATGAGCCGGATGCGCGCCACGCTGGTGCGCGGCAACACGCTGGCCGAGATGGCCCGCGAGTTCGATCTGGGTGAATGCCTGCGCCTTGGACCAGGCGAATTAAAAAGCGGCGGTTATCGTCGTGAGTCCATCCTGGCCGATACTGTCGAAGCGCTGATTGGCGGCGTTTTCCTGGATAGCGATATCCAGACAGTGGAGCAGCTGATCCTCAACTGGTACGCCAGTCGTCTTGAGCAGATCAGCCCAGGTGACAAACAGAAAGATCCAAAAACGCGTCTGCAGGAGTATCTGCAGGGTCGTCACTTGCCGCTGCCCTCCTATCTGGTGGTGCAGGTGCGTGGCGAAGCGCATGACCAGGAATTTACTATCCACTGCCAGGTAAGCGGCATGGCAGATCCGGTTGTTGGAACCGGCTCCAGCCGCCGTAAAGCTGAGCAGGCAGCGGCCGAACAGGCGCTGATTAAGCTGGGACTTGAATGAGCGAACAAACCACCCATTGCGGCTTTATTGCTATCGTAGGCCGCCCAAACGTCGGGAAATCCACACTGCTGAACCAGCTTCTGGGGCAGAAGATCTCGATCACCTCGCGTAAGCCGCAAACTACGCGTCACCGTATTATGGGCATCCACACCGAAGGCGAATACCAGGCCATTTATGTGGATACCCCCGGCCTGCATATGGAAGAAAAGCGGGCAATTAACCGCCTGATGAACCGTGCAGCCAGCAGCTCTATCGGCGACGTTGAGCTGGTAATTTTCGTTGTGGACGGCACGCGCTGGACCGCTGACGATGAAATGGTGCTGAACAAGCTGAAAGACGGCAAAGTGCCGGTGCTGTTAGCGATCAACAAAGTGGATAACATCACTGACAAAAGCGTTCTGCTGCCGCATATGCAGTTCCTGAGCCAGCAGATGAACTTTATGGACGTGGTGCCGATCTCAGCTGAAAGCGGTAAAAACGTTGATACCATCGCCAGCATCGTGCGTAAGCGCCTGCCGGAAGCGGTACATCACTTCCCGGAAGACTACATCACCGATCGCTCACAGCGTTTTATGGCCTCAGAAATGATCCGTGAAAAGCTGATGCGTTTCCTTGGTGCCGAGCTGCCGTATTCCGTGACGGTTGAAATCGAGCGTTTTGTGACGAACGAACGCGGCGGTTACGACATCCACGGTTTGATTCTGGTTGAGCGTGAAGGCCAGAAGAAAATGGTGATTGGCAATAAAGGCGCCAAGATCAAAACCATCGGTATTGAAGCGCGTAAAGACATGGAAGAGATGTTCGAAGCAAAAGTGCATCTTGAACTGTGGGTGAAAGTGAAGTCCGGCTGGGCAGATGATGAACGTGCTCTGCGTAGCCTGGGCTATGTAGACGACCTCTAATCGTGATGGAAGGCTGGCAACGCGCATTCGTCCTGCATGGACGCCCGTACAGCGAAACCAGCCTTCTGCTCGATCTCTTTTCTGAAAACTACGGTCGAATTCGGGTGCTGGCTAAAGGCGCCCGCAGCAAGCGCTCCAGCCTGAAAGGCGCTTTGCAACCCTTCACGCCGCTGCTGGTTCGCTGGGGCGGGCGTGGCGAGGTGAAAACCCTGCGCGGTGCCGAACCTATCTCTCTTGCCCTTCCTCTTTCTGGTATCACGCTCTACTGCGGCCTGTACGTTAACGAACTATTGGCCCGCGTCCTGGAGCAGGAAACCGCATTTACTGAACTCTTCTTTGATTATCTGCACTGCATTCAGGCACTGGCAGCCGCCGAAGGCTCGCCTGAACCCGCGTTACGCCGTTTTGAGCTGGCGATGCTTGGCCATCTTGGCTACGGCGTGGATTTTCTGCATTGCGCCGGAAGCGGAGAAGAAGTGGCGGATGAAATGACCTACAGCTATCGGGAAGAAAAAGGCTTTATTGCCAGCCTGGTGACGGGCCATAAAACGTTTACCGGTCGTCAGCTGCGTGCGCTGGAAGAACGTACTTTTCCTGATGTCGATACGCTGCGGGCAGCAAAACGGTTTACCCGCATGGCCCTGAAGCCTTATCTGGGCGGTAAACCGCTCAAGAGTCAGGAACTTTTTCGCCAGTTTGTGCCGAAAAAACGCGCGAATACGCCGCCAGTCGCTGAGTAATCGAGCAGGCCCATTCCGGTGAACGCGCGGAAAGAGGTACACTGTAAAGACGATGCATAATTCTGAGGACCGTCATGGCTGAGTTACTGTTAGGCGTTAATATCGACCACGTTGCGACCGTGCGTAATGCACGCGGCACTCATTATCCCGATCCGGTCCAGGCCGCGTTTGTCTCTGAGCAGGCGGGTGCCGATGGTATCACCGTTCATCTGCGTGAAGACCGCCGCCACATCACCGATCGCGATGTGCGTATCCTGCGCCAGACTATTCAGACCCGTATGAATCTTGAGATGGCCGTCACCGATGAGATGATCGATATCGCCTGCGAGATCAAACCGCATTTTTGCTGCCTGGTGCCGGAAAAACGTGAGGAAGTCACGACGGAAGGCGGGCTGGACGTGGCCGGCCAGCTGGAAAAAATCACCGTAGCCGTATCACGTCTGAAAGAAGTGGGCATTCAGGTTTCCCTGTTTATCGATCCCGACCATCAGCAAATTGATGCCGCGCTGGCATCTGGCGCACCTTATATCGAAATTCATACCGGTGCCTATGCGGAAGCGGAAGAAGGACGTGCACGCGATGCCGAATTCAGACGCATTAAAGATGCTGCCGTCTATGCTGCTGGCAAAGGCCTGAAGGTGAATGCGGGTCACGGCCTGACCTACCACAATGTGCAGCCCATCGCTGCGCTGCCGCAAATGCACGAGCTCAATATCGGCCACGCCATTATTGGCCGGGCGGTGATGAGCGGCCTGGCGGATGCCGTTAGCGAAATGAAAGCCCTTATGCGGGAAGCGCGTCGCTAATGGCTATCCTCGGTCTTGGCACCGACATCGTGGAAATCGCCCGTATCGAAGGGGTGATTTCCCGTTCCGGCGACAGGCTGGCAAAGCGTGTGCTGAGTGAAAACGAATGGTCGCAGTACCAGAAACATCAGCAGCCGGTGCGTTTTTTGTCCAAACGTTTTGCGGTCAAAGAGGCAGCAGCCAAAGCCTTTGGCACCGGCATCCGTGGCGGACTGGCCTTTAATCAGTTTGAAGTTTATAACGATGAGTTGGGCAAGCCCGGCCTGCGTTTTTTTCAGCAGGCGGCTGAAGTGGCCAGGAAGCTGGGTGTGGTAAGCGTCCATGTCACGCTGGCGGATGAACGACACTATGCCTGCGCAACCGTGATTATTGAAAGCTGAAGTGAAGAGGGCGAAAGCGATTTCGCTCTTTTAGTTCTGTGCTATTCGCCCGCCAGGCATTTCACCGTCAGCGCCACGGCCATGTCTGTTCAGGATACGGCGTGATGCAGAACGACAAACTTTTCCCACAGCAGCTCATTGCTTTCAATATGCGCCGGGTCGGTCACGATGGTGTTGTCGATAGGGCAAACCTGCTGACAGGTGGGAGTATCGTAATGGCCCACGCACTCTGTACAGCGGTTAGCATCAATCTGATAAATCTCATCGCCCATGGAGATGGCCTGGTTGGGGCATTCAGGCTCGCACATATCGCAATTGATACAGCGTTTGGTGATCAGTAAAGCCATATTGAGAAATACCCTCAGAAGAAGAAGGGGCGTAATTTACCATAATGGCCTGCTATTCCCAATATCGCTTTCCGCAACCGATCCTCACGGATGCCACAAAGAGGATTTGGCGATCCCGGCAACATACTGCATTTTCGTCACGTCCTGCACGGCAATGCGGATCGGTGCATGATCTTCGTTCACCGGTAAAAGGTGATAAAAACCATCCCGCTTAAACAGATACGTTTTAACCATCACCTCGCCGTTGTTAGTCACTACCAGAACTTCATCGCCCGGATGAAAACTCTGGTTTGGCTCAACGATAACAAATTCCCCTTCCTTAATACGTGGCATCATCGAATCACCCACGCACTTTAGCGCATAAACTTCATGATCGCCCGAGGGCCAGCGCAAAAAACCATCTCCATTACCAACAGGGTATTGCATATCGCTCCAGTAGCCGCCATGGCCAAGTTGTGTATTTCCTAATACGGGCACTTTGTGCAACGTCACCGCCTGAAAACCCGCTGCGTTTTCTATCGACACCTGGCTCTGTCCCGCTTCCAGACTGTGTTCTGTCAGGTCGAGAGTCGAGATGTGAAAGTAATCGGCCAGGCTTTTCAACGTGGTGTACTTAGGATCTTTGACTTCACCCGTCAGCAGCCGATGCAGCGTGGACTGCTGTAAATTCACTTTTTTTGCCAGTTCAGTGACGCTACTAATCTCATCTCTTTCCATCAAGTATTTGATATTACTGTTAAAAATTTCCATGTCAAAGATCATTTTTTTACCCTGCCGGTATGATTAGCCTCGTTTTAATGCGTTTTTGCATTGTTAAAGCGTTTTTGAATTGATGAATAATGCATTTTAGTATAGCTTGTAATGTATGTCATGTCGCCATTGCATGACGGCGATACCCAACTCAATCTGAAAGGAGGTCAATGAATGCGCGATATACAAAAAGTGTTGGAACGGTGGGGTGGCTGGGCTGCGGCCGAAGGTACACAGCTGGACTGGTCTCCAGTTGCAGCGGGTTTTAAAGGGTTGCTACCCGACGAGCGGCGAAGCCGACTTTCCTGTTGTGATAATGACGGCACGATCGTAGATTCCGCCATTGCAAAGCTGAATAAAGTCGGGCGCAGTGAAGAAGTTGAGCTGATAATGCTGCACTATTTTTATAACCTCTCAAAGTCTGCTATTGCCCGCAAAAAGAAATGTTCTGAAGGCAAAATCAGAAACCAGCTAATGATTGCCGAAACCTTTATTGACGCCTGTATTATTATGAGTGATGCCGAATTAGAAATGGATGCCTGGGTGTAACGCATCAGCATCGAACTTTCCATAATGAAAAAAAATCCTTATAGGGATTAATAACTCTCCTTGTTGCTCAGGTAGCAGAAAGATGCTTGTAAGAGCGATTACATATGTACATTTTCGATAAAAATACAGATGAAAAAGATTTTCAAAATTTAATATGAAAAAGGCTTTTCGTTACGAAATTGATCAAGTAACTTAGTAGCATGAGATTTGCATCAACAACGTAGTGATTCATTAATCGCACGCCATACCAGTTATGGCGTGCGTTTTTTATTGCGCGTTTTATAGTTGATTAACAGACTATAAAATTTTGCGAAAAAAATTGAGAAAGTGCTTTTCGTAACGAATTTTAAGTCGTAATGTAGCAGCATGAAATAAAAAATTGATAAACAGTAAGCCTCGTCACTAAAATTAAATGCATGATAAAAAGCCTCGCAAATGCGAGGTTTTTTTATGCCTAAAAAACAATACGGAATCCAAAGGATCCCAAACACAACCTGCAAAAAGTGAGGCATTAATGAAAAGTAAGATGATTTCTCAAACTAAAGATTTTGACTATAACGACCAAAAGTACAGGCTGTTTATTTCTTATAATAAACAACATAGCGATCTGTTTCAGCCACTCTATTACCTGGATGCCAATACCCAGTCAGACGTGATGTTGCAAAACAATAATGAAACTGACGGCGCCAGCATTTTATATGTAGGGATTGGCTATCAGGATGGCGTTGACCCGCTGGTGGCACGCGCTAAAGACTATACCATCCCGGCAGAAGGGGAAGAATATGCTCAGGGCGGCGGGGCGGAAAATTTCTATCAGTTTATTTCGCAATGCGTTATACCCTGGATAAACAGTGAGTTTGATATCGATACTGAAAAACAAACGCTGAGCGGGCACTCTTATGGCGGAATGTTTGCGCTGTATGTTGCGCTAAATCATCCACAGACGTTTCAAAATTACGTTGCGGCAAGTCCTTCAATCTGGTGGGGTAAAGGGATTCTTATTCCACAGGGTCAGTTGCAACTTGATGCCAGCATTAATGTTTTAGCACTGATGATTGGTGAATATGAAGAAATCGTCTCCCCCTACTCGAATGAAGCAGAGAAAGAACGAATTGAAATGATCAATGCCGATGCACAACTGCGGTGTCGTAATCTTGCTGTGCGCTTAATCAGTAACGAACAGCGATGTGATTTTATTTTTTGTCCGGGCCGTCGTCATGGTGGGGTAATTAAGGATTATGCCAAAATAGCTAATATTATTGCAGGTCAGAAACCTCAAAATGATGGGCTCTAGCACGAATAATAACATTTCCGTTGTGGGCAATACCTTCGGGGTAACACTGGTTTGATTTCCTCTGCGAAAAGGCATTCGGTGAGTGCCTTTGTCAGAGTCAATATGCCGTAAACCCGGCAGTAAAAACAATCATCACCCATCCCACGATGAGAAATATAAGCATGTTTCCACAAGAACCTGGTTTCTGGGCCAGCGTAATGCTATGGCTCTATAGTCATAAAACTGAATGGGGTTATGCCGGTATCGCAGGCATGTTTTCCCTTTTACGCAGTGCCTGTGCAAAAAGTCCCTGGAGCAAACGGGCACTCGATGCTGTTTCATGCAGCGCGCTGGCATTCTTTGCGGCACCCACGCTTCAGGTTGTTGGCGCACTGCTTCACTGGAATGTCCCTGATGCTGCGGCTCAGGTCTTAGCCGTTTATATTGGCTATATAGGTAACGATTATATCAGCGAAAAATTACGCTGGTGGATCTCTCGTAAAACAGGAGGTATGGATGGAACTTAGCCGTAATGGCAAAGAATTTATTAAACGCGAGGAGGGTCAAAAATTAACGGCCTATCTCGATAGCCGTGGTATTCCCACCATAGGCGTGGGGCATACAGGAAACGTTGGCGATAATCCGGTTACTGCTGGCATGAGCATCACCGCTGAAACGTCGGATCAATTGCTTACTCAGGACTTAGCCTGGGTGCAGCGCACCATTAATAATAACGTCAGGGTCACGCTCACGCAGAATCAATATGATGCCTTATGCAGTTTGGTTTTCAATATTGGCGCCAGGGCTTTTATTTCTTCAACCGTACTACAACGAGTAAACCGTTCAGACTATAAAGAGGCTGCCGAAGCCATGCTGATGTGGAAGCGGGCGGGAAAAGATTCAGCTGCTTTACTGCCTCGCAGGCGACGCGAATATGCGCTTTTTATGTCGTGACGGTAATAAAAAACTATCGGGATCATACAACTATTAATTGAAAGGAATAAAGATGATTGAAGTCAATTCATTTGCACAATTACGCACCACAAAACCGTCCGCTTCGGGCGAAATCGCGATGTTGAAACGCTATTACGACGGCGACGCCACTTTCCAGGGCGGCGGGCGTTTTGTCGGCTTTATTGATGCATCATACAGTTCATCGAACGATGATAGCGGTACTGTCGCTGTTGCTACCGGAGGCGGTTATTACTGGAAGCGCATTATTGATGACGTTAATGCCATTAACATCTATCACTTCGGCGGCAAGCGTCTACGCGGCGACACCAATTTTGATGCCGACAACGGAACGGTAAACCAGGCTGCCTGCATTAGCATGTTTAAATGGGCCCAGGGATTTTCTTCTCCGGTCAGCAATGTAAAAAAGAATCCGCTACATGGCTTGGGCATTCGTTTCCCGGCCGGGAAGTTTATCGTTAACCCGGTAGATTTAACCAGCGACGACGAAATCAACTATTTCTCACTGTACGGTGATGATTGCGAATATGGCGTTTCGCCACGCACCATTATTGTCTCCGACAAATCCACTTCAACGGTGTTTAAGGTCAATGCGCGCCGTACGGCGATCCGCGGTATTTTCTGGGATGGTCAGGCGACTGCCGACGTCACGACTAACACCGATGTCATCACCCCGGCAATGGTCAGCAATACCCAGCCATTTTTTGAAAATACGGTGATTGAAGGGGAGTTTGTTAATATTACCTGCTGTCGCATCGAAAACATCGGCGGCTCGGCGTTTAAATTGTTGGATACGCTGGATACAAAACTCGACCAGATTTATACCAACACCACCTACGCCCGGGTTTTTGATATCCAGTGGTCAGATTCCGTGATCGGTAAGTGGGATCATTCAACAGCGGTAGAACTCACTAACGCAAACTTCCAGCTTGGCTATGCGGATGCGACGCTTTACATGCCGCGCATGACTCAGGGCTTAATACGTAATGTCTGGATTGAGCACACGCGATACCCGGGCGATTTAAGCAACGGCCAGTGGATTATTGATGGTCTGAGTATTGAATCTTCCGATAATCCTTTAAAGCTGAATTATACCAAAGCCCTTATCCGTGCCCTGAGTTTGCAAAGCGGTGCCACCGTGGATATGACCAAAACCGGCACCGCCTGGCTTTCCGGTTTCGACCAGGGCTGGCGACGCGATGAAAACTACGGCACGGTAATGACTGGCTCGATGAAAGCGGGCTGGTATTCGGGCTATCGCGTCAGTAATACCTCAACGGAAGATAAATGGTTCCGCGTCGGCAAATTCTTTTTCCCGAATGCGAACCAGCACTGGCATATCGAGATGCATGGCAAAGCGCTGCGCGATACCGCGACCTCACCGGCAGCCGCGCCGCTACTGACCAACGTTTGCGGCAAGGCCTATCTCAATTTATATCGCGGTGCCAGTTCGGTGGGAGGCAACGTGCATTATGAAGGTGATTCAGGCGTCATTGATTGCCTCGTCCGCTCCACCAGTAATAGCAACGGATCGTATGGCGAAGCATGGATTAAGCTCAAGGCACAGTGTGGCGACGTGGTGGTAAACCTCAAATCCAACGGACCGACGCGTTTTGAAGCGGGAGAATGCTCACTTTTCAGCGCCGACTTCTCAGAAGTCACTGATTTGGATGCTAAAAACCGCGTCACCCTCTCCACGGTGATGAATTATCACAATGGCGCGGCAGGTATCGGCTTCGACAGCGGTGTGGTGACATTAGCCAGTGAGGTAGCGGATGCTCCGGCTGCTTCAGCGGCACCTGCCGGTTACATTACCGTTAAAATTAACGGCGTAAACCGCAAGCTTGCTTATTTCTGATTGTTGAATCTGGAAAACCGTAGCGGATATCCAGCCGTACCAATTTTATTAACGGAAAAAAAGGAGAAAATGACTGAGCGCTAAAGTCCTTTGGATCGGCTTTATATTTTTACTTCTTTGCTTTGCGGTATTAATAAAAGCCGCATTCTATTACCACTCGCAATATCTCACTGCACAAGCGCAGCTTAAACAGCAGCAGGTGCAGCTGAAAGATATTCAGTATCGGCTAAAGGAGGTGGCCTCTCTTGATAAAAAATATGCTGAACAACGGCAAAAAGCGGCGGCGACGGTTAGCCAGCTTGAGCACGATGTTGCTGCTGGTCAGCGCAGGTTGCAGCTCGCCGCCAGCTGCTCGCCCTCAAACAGTCCCCGCGCCGCCCGCGTGGATGATGGAGAGCGCCCCAGACTTAATGACGCCGCTCAACGGCATTATTTCACTCTCAGAGAAAGGATCGACACTGCCCGTCTCCAGATAGCCGGTTTACAGAGCTATATCCGCGAGCAGTGCCTGAAATAAAAGCCGTTTTCAAAATTAATAAGGAGGTGCTTTGACTGATAACAGCAGTAAAGCGGCTGGCTGGCTAACGCCGGTCAGTGACGCCCCGGCCTATGACACATTACTGGAAGAGCAAATAAGAGAAGGGATCCTCGGCATAACTGGTTTACCCGATAACCGCGTCGCCGTGGTTGAAGGCAGCGAACCGCCATCGTGGCAAACCGATGAATCAGGCTGCTCTTTTATCATTATGCAAATATCCGCCGCAGGCGCGCCGGTTATTACTCATCAGCAGGAGGAAAATAGCGAATTATGGCGTGAAGAAATCATTCAATGCGTACTGCATTTTTATGGCCCTTCCGCCCAGAAATATGCCACGCGATTCCGTGATGGCAGTGAGCTGTCACAAAACAGAGAAGAATTAAACGTTCACGCACTGAATATTCAGAGCTGCAGTGAAATAACGACCGTTATTGATGTCGTTAATGACGTAAAAACTCGCCGTTATGATTTGACGGTAAATCTGGTTCGTAAAGTCATCCGTCTATACGGAATTAATACACTGGTGGAAGCACCCGTTAACTTTTTTGGAGAATAAAAGATGCCACAAGGATTACCTTTATCCGGTATTGTCAATGTTGATGTGATTATGTCACCCACAGCTACAACCGGCCGTAATTTTGGTTCAATGCTCATTTTAGGCAATTCGACGGTTATTCCGTTAACAGAACGCCTGCGCCTCTATACTGCCGCTGCGGATATTGCTGCTGATTTCGGTATTGATTCCGCGGAATATCAGGCAGCAGCCGTGTATTTCGCTCAGTCGCCACAGCCACAGCAACTTTATATCGGTCGTTGGGCAACCACGCTGGCCACCGGTGAGGAAGGAAAGGTAGAAACGCTGGCTGAAGCGGTAAATGCCGCGCTTGATTACGCCAGCTGGTATGGCCTGGCCGTTGCCGCCGCCAGTGATACCACGGTAACGGATGACGATATCCTGGCTGCGGCGGCGGCAATTGAATCCGCCAGTCAGAGCCGTGTTTTTGCTGTTACCTCAGGCAGTGAAGAGATCCTTAGTAAAACCTCGACTACCGATCTTGCTTCCAGGCTTAAAGCAGCCGGCTATGCGCGAACCTTTATTCAGTACTCCACGAAAAGCCGCTTTGCAGCGATTTCAGCCTTTGCCCGTGCCTTCACCGTAAATTTCAGCGGCAGCAATACTACGCTGACCCTGAAGTTCAAAACGGAGCCGGGCGTAACTTATGAAACCCTGACCGCCACTCAGGCAGCCACGCTGGAAAGCAAGCGCGTCAATGTTTACATCCTGTTTGCTAACGACAGCGCCATTCTGCAACAGGGCGTGATGACGAACGGCGACTTCTTTGATGAGCGCCACGGCCTGGACTGGTTGCAGAACTACGTGCAGACCAATTTATTCAACCTGCTCTATACCTCGACCAGCAAAGTTCCCCAGACGGAAGCGGGCATTACCCGCCTGATGGGCAACGTCGAGGCGTCAATGGACCAGGCTGTCACCAACGGGCTGGTTGCGCCGGGTATCTGGAACGGCAGCGATATGGGCCAGCTGAGCGCAGGCGATACCCTGACCAAAGGCTATTACGTCTACGCGCAGCCGCTGGCTACGCAGTCTCAGGCCGATCGTGAAGCCCGTAAAGCGCCGCTGATTCAGGTGGCTTGTAAACTGGCCGGTGCCGTGCACTACGCCGATGTTCAGATTAACGTTGTTCGCTAAGGAAATAATAATGACTGCTTATTCATTTATGGATGTAACTGCCTCTTTTATCGGTCCGGGAATGGTATTTGATTTGGGAAGCGGCTCGGGTAATTCTGAGGAAGGGATCACGGTTGCCATGAGCGGCATCAAAAACACCATGACGCTGGGGATTGATGGCGAAGGGATGAACTCCTTGCTGCCTGGTAAATCAGGAACGGTGACAATTAACCTGCTACAGACTTCGCCGGCAAATAAAAAGCTGTCGCTGGCTTATAACGCACAAAGTCAGTCTTCAGCCAGCTGGGGCAATAACATTATTGTTATTCGCAACAACGCCTCAGGCGAAGTCATTACTGCTCGTGGCGTGGCATTCCAGAAACTGCCCGATCGCAAGTTTGCGAAAGAGGGCGGCACTTCCGCCTGGGTTTTTGACTGTATCAAAATCGATATCATGCCGGGAGAATATTAATTTATGGAAGTTGACATTGCCGACGTTAATTACCGCATCGCGAAGCTGGATGTTTTCCAACAGCTGAAAGTTTCCCGCAAATTACTGCCGCTGCTGGCCGGGATGTTATCGGATGTGGGAACGCTTAAAGCCGCTGCGGCTGAAGGCGACTTATATAAAGCGCTGGAAAAAACGCTGCCGACGATTGCGCAAACGCTGGCCGACATGAGCGAAGAAGATACCCATGCGATTCTGCATCCCTGCCTTTCGGTGGTGTCACGGCAGCAGGCGAAAGGCTGGGCACCGATCTTTTCTCAGGGCGTGCTGATGTTTGACGATCTGGATCTGGTCACCATGCTGAAGCTGGTTATGCGGGTAGTGGAGGATTCGCTGGGAAGTTTTTTGCCCGAACTCCCCGTCAGTCCCGGTGCGGCCCAGCCAGCGAGCTGACCCTCGAAACGCTTCCTGATGGGGAAGATTTTCTGATGCGCCCGGTGGATGCCGGGTTTATCAGCTACACCGCGCTTAAAGACGGCTCGGTCGATCTGGCGGACATTGCCCGTCTGAACGACTGGCTGGATTTGAAAGCGGAGAATCACTACCGCATCGCTCAATGGAAACAGGCTAATGAACGCTGAAAACAGCAACAATTTTCCGCTGGTGCTGGAAAATCAGCTGACGGCAGAGGTCGCCAGCTGGCAGAAACTGCAGCAAATCGTTGAGGATCCCGCTGTTTCGGACAGCGACCAGGCATCAAAAACGCTGGATCTGCAAAAAATCAGGCAGTCCGTGGCAAAAGCCGGCAACGCGTTGGTGAACTATATCGATCGTTTTGCCAGTCGGCTGGAGCAGCTGGGGCAGAGGGCACAAAACGCCGGCGTGGAGGCTGGCGATTTAAAAGCGCTTGAATATGGTGCCGCGCAAAGCGGACTGAGTAATGAATCGCTGGCCAAAGCTGTTGGTGCGCTTAAAACGCCCGGTGCCGAAACGCTCCTTAACCTCCTGGGGGTCGCCACCGCTGATGCCAACGGTCAAAAACGCGCGGAGAGCAGCGTTTTTAATGACCTTGGCAACAGTCTTGGCGCAATGCCTGAAGCCCAGGCGGTGCAAACGGCGCAGCAGTTGGGGCTTGCCCCTGACGTACTGGCCGCTATGCAGCAAGGATTAGGCAAATTCATCACCGACTATAACCACATCTCCGCGTCGGTCGACGTGAATATGACGGATGCCGTCTCCGGTGCCGATCGTTTTATGGGAGCGAGACGTAAGTTTGATGAGGTTGTTGAATTGCTGCAAACCAAAAGCAGTGCGCGTCTGAACGATGGCCTGGCGGACTCCTTTGATCGTCTCAGCCAGCGGCTGATCGATAACGCGCCCGATCTTCAGCGCGTTATTGACGGCGTGGTGAGCGCGCTTCTT
Source organism: Pantoea sp. CCBC3-3-1 (assembly GCF_007981265.1). NCBI lineage: Bacteria > Pseudomonadati > Pseudomonadota > Gammaproteobacteria > Enterobacterales > Erwiniaceae > Pantoea > Pantoea sp. CCBC3-3-1. The sequence goes on along the minus strand of NZ_CP034363.1, from coordinate 3,698,921 downwards.
TGGCTGGCAGAAGTTGGAGAGCGGGTGGTCATTCGCCTTGTGCAGGCCGCTGCCGATCTCAGCCGCTGGTGGGATTCGCTCGATGGCGCTACGAAACAGCTGCTTATCTCGCTTGGCGCAGTTACCGCTGCCTGGTTAGTGCTGAACAGCGCATTTCTGATGTCGCCGTTAGGCATCGTATTAGCGCTGGCGGGCGCGCTGTTTGCCCTCTACGACGACTACAAAACCTGGCAGGAAGGGGGAAAAAGCCTGATTGACTGGGATTCATGGGCGCCGGGCATTCAGGCAGCGAAAACGGCGATTGGCTGGCTGATCGACAAAATCGCTAAATTAAGCCAGGGCACGCTGGACTGGAAAAGCGGCATGCAGGCGCTGGCCGACTTTGTCTCCGGAAACTGGTCGCCGACGATGATTAACGCCGTGAAAAGCGTCAAAGAATACTTCAACAGTTTCTTTGCCGACATCGCAAATAAACTGGCTGACGGCCCGGCGTGGACGCTATTAAGGAAACTCCACATCCTGACGGATAAAGACACCGAAGACATGATCCATTTTATGAGCAACATGTTTGGTGGAGATGATAAAGCGTCGGCAGGTTCCGCAAGCCAGGCGAACAGGCAAATTTTCAATCCGACGTATCTCAGCAACGCGATGGCGACTATTAATGCCACAGGTAACGATCGCATGCTGTGGCAAAACGCGCTGATGCAACCCGCCGGGCCAGGGATCCAGCAGGAGACCAATATTCACCTGCATGGCGTCAGCGATCCTCAGGCTGCGGCTAAATATGTTGAACGCAGTCAGTTCGACGTGAATTCACTGTTGGTACAGAAACTGGCCAGGAGGGCAGTGTAATGCAATCTTTATCAACGCTTTTCCTGCCGCAGCGACGGCAAATTGGCTTACTGATTCCTGACGTAGTGACCAGCGAGAGCCACACGGACGTGCTAACCCTTACCAGCCATCCGGTTGAAAATGGCACAAATATTTCCGATCACGCTTATCTGACCTCGCCTACCGTCACGATGGACATTGGTTTTTCCAGCGGCGGTTCGCTGGTGGATTTTTGGGATAGCCGCCAGTTGGGTGTGGGCCAGGGGCTTAGCCCAACCGAGATCTACCAAAACCTGCTGGAGATGCAGAAAAACAGAAACCTGCTGGACGTGGTGACCGGTAAACGTCTGTACAGCAACATGTTAATCAGCCATCTCAACGTCACCACGGCGGCCAATAGCGAACACGTTCTTTTCGCCTCGCTAACGCTGACTGAAGTGATCATTGCCGATACGGATAACCGATCCAGCGCGGCTAAAGAGAATATGCAGCAGGGCGTAGCGACCTCGGCCGTGCAGAACAGCGGCAAAAAAGTCACTAAGCAGACCTCCAGCCTGTCGTTAACAGGAGGTGGCTGATGGTCATTGCAGAAATCCCGTTAACGCCTGAGAACCAGCTTTTTGCCCTGTCACAAAATAACGTCGGTTATAAAATGCGGCTTATCTGGCGCGGTGACAGCTGGGTTCTGGATCTGCTGGACGACAGCGAGGCGGATATTATTACCGGCATTCCGCTGGTAACCGGTATCGACCTGCTGGAACAGTATGCCTGGCTGGACTTGGGCTTTGGTCTGAGGGTGCTCACTGACGAGAGTAGCGGTGAGGCACCGAATCAGTTCAGCCTCGGCTATACCAGCCATCTTTGCATTGTGACGGGGTCATTATGAGCGCTAACTGGATGCGTTATTTTGACCTGGTCATCGACGGCAATAACGGCAAGTCGCTGCGCCTGAACGATTTTAAAGTCACCTTTCAGATTACCAGCGACGTCACTAAAAACGGCAGCGAAGCGAAAATTACCGTTTATAACCTTAAACAATCAACCTGCAATGCGATTATGAAAGGAGAATATACCCGGCTGAAAATTGTTGCGGGTTATTCAGGCATTGCGCCTGACGTCGACAGCAGCCAGGTTGGCAAAGTTTATAACGTTCCGGCGTGGCAGGCAGGGCAGGCGCGGGGAATGAACTATGGCGAGATCTTTAGCGGCGAAATCCGCTATGCCTTCAGCGGCAAAACAAACCAGGATACGACGCTGGTTATTCAGGCGCTGGATGGCCATCAGGCGATGCTGGAAACCACGCTTAATACTACGCTGGCAGCCGGCCATAGCGCTGAATCACTGCTGGCGTTAACCCTGCGGAACTTTAATCCCTTTGGGATAACGGCTGGCGTAACCGGCGCGATGCCGCCAACCCGCTTTCCCCGGGGGAAAGTGTTATACCAGGCCGCGCATCAGGTGATGGATAATATTGCTGCTCAGTGTCGGGCCAGCTGGCAGTTTGTTGACGGCAAGCTCCAAATGGTGCCGGAAGATAACTATCTCCAGCAGCAGGTGGTGCTTAACAGCCAGTCTGGCCTGATTGGCGCGCCGAAGCTGCTGATGACGGGGGTCGAGCTAAAATGTTTGATAAATCCAAATATTCGCCTGCATGGAACGGTGCAGGTCGATCAGGCAATGCTGATGCAGGCCTGGCGATCTACCGAAGAGGCCGTTAAACCGGCAAAAGCGGCTGACGGCACCGTTAATAAAACCGACCAAAAGCTCGCCGATATTACTGCTGATGGCACTTATATTGTTAACGGCATCAGCTGTAACGGAGATACCAGAGACACAGCCTGGTATATGACCTTAACCTGCATCCCGCGAGATAAGCAGACGCCGCTTCCGTCTGGCGCCTCCTAATTCAAAGATGATGCCTTACCCGCGCTATGCGGGTTTTTTGCGTGGAGATTTTATGCCCGTTTCAATTCAGTCCATTCTCGGCGGTCAGGCTCAGGCATATCAGGCCTTAGCCGACGCGATCTCTTCAAAACTACGCGTTGCTTTGCCCGGAATTATCCAGTCGTTCGATCCCGTCGCGGTAACCTGCACGGTTCAGCCAGCGATAAAAGGCACTCTCCGCAACGCTGATAACGACCCGGTTTCCGTCTCGCTGCCTTTGCTGGTGGATGTGCCCGTTATCTTTCCGCGTGGTGGCGGCTGCACCATAACTTTTCCAGTCGCGAAAGGGGATGAATGCCTGGTGATTTTTAGCGATCGCTGCATTGATTTCTGGTGGCAAAACGGCGGCGTGCAGGAGCCGGTTGATCCGCGCCAACACGACCTGTCAGATGCCTTCGCGCTGGTTGGGCCGCAGTCACAGGCGGAAAAAATTGGCAGTATCAGTACTGATTCGCTGCAAATTCGCACCGATGAAGGCAACGCCTTTATTGAACTGAAACAGGGCGGCGAAGTGACCATTACCACACCGCAGCTAACCGTGAATGGCAACGTGACGGTTAACGGCGAGGTTCACTCCAGCGGCGATCAGACCGCCAGCGGGATCAGCCTGAAAGATCACGTTCATGGCGGCATTCAGAGCGGAACCAGCTATACAAGAGGACCACAATGAAATACCGACGCGAAGATCAAGGTGATTACACCTTTGGTAAAGGAGAGGGCACTTTCCTGATTGATTCGGCCGAATGCGTGGCGCAGGCGATTAAAACCCGATTACAGCTGTGGTACGGCCAGTGGTTTCTCGATACCACCGAAGGCACACCGTGGATGCAATCGCTACTGGGAAAACGCAGCTCAACGGCGATGGAGCTGGCGCTGCGTAAGCGCATTCTGGCGACCGAAGGTGTGAAAGCGATCCTTTCATATACAGCAACGTTTAACCCTTCCACACGCCGCATGGTAATTACGACCACGGTAGACACTCTGTTTGGTCAGACAACAGTTATAAGCGAGGCATAATGGCTCTCAACACAGACAGGCTGGGGTTATCGGCAACGGTAACGGCCCAGGGGATCAGTGCGCCCGATTACCAGACCATTCTGGGCATGTTGACCCGCTACTTTCAGCAAATCTACGGCTCCGATGCTTACCTGGAGCCGGACAGTAAAGACGGGCAGATGCTGGCGATCTACGCTCTGGCTATCCATGATGCCAATAACACGGCGATTGCCTGCTACAACTCATTTTCGCCGGCGACGGCCACGGGCGATGCGCTAACGCGCAATGTAAAAATCAACGGCATTGCCCGTAAGGCGGCAACCCGTTCGACGGTAGACGTCAAGCTAACTGGCTTGCCGGGAACGCTGATTATCAACGGCTCGGTGAGGGACAGTAATAACGTGCTCTGGGAACTTCCGGCTACCGTTACGCTTGATACTTCCGGCACCACCATCGTGACGGCAACCTGCGCCACGCAGGGTGCCGTTGCAGCAGTAATTGGTTCGGTTAATCAAATCAATACGCCGACGCGCGGCTGGACCGCAGTTACCAATGTTTCAGCAGCGGCAGTAGGAAACGCAGCGGAAACGGATGCTCAGCTGCGTAGTCGCCAGGCGCAGAGCGTTGCATCGGCGGCGCTGGTTACATTTGATGCGCTGGACGGTGCGATTGCCAATATTCAGGGCGTGACCGGGCACAAGCTGTATCAAAACGATACCAGCGAGACAGATGATAACGGCTTACCGGCCCATGCGATTTCAGCCATTGTTATTGGCGGTGACGCTACCGAGATTGCGGATACGCTCCGCAGAAAAAAATCGTTGGGTGTGGCCACCTGGGGCAATACGGCAATCGCGGTAACGGATAGCTATGGCGCAGCGCAAACCATTAATTTCACCCGTCCGGTAGCCGTTCCGGTTTATCTGGCTTTAGAGATTAAGGCGCTCCCGGGATATACCAGCGCCGTTGCCGACGAAATAAAAATGGCGCTTGCCGCCTGGATCAACAAGCTGGGTATTGGAGAGGATGTGTTGCTAAGCCGACTCTATTCTCCGGCCAACCTGACAGCGGGAACGGACAGCAATAACAGCCAGTATTACGATATTTTGAGCCTGAAAGTGGGTATTAGCGAATCGGCACTGGCAACGGCGAATATTTCAATCCCTTACGATTGCCTGGCCTCCTGTAAAATTGAAAATATCACCGTTACGGTGACCTCATGAAATATACCGAGCTGATTACAAATTATCACCGTAAGCCTTTATTTGTTGAGCACGTTGACTTAATTTCCCGACCACAAAGCGAACTCTCCGCTTCGCTCTCGGGATTACTTTCTGCACTGGATATCGACAGTGCGGCAGGGGCTCAACTGGATATATTGGGCGAATGGATTGGACGTAACAGAAAAATTACGGCACCCATTGAAGATTATTTTTTCACGCTCGACAGCAGTACGCTGGGATTTGGTTATGGCACTTGGAAAAACCGTTACGATCCCGAATCAGGTGCGATTAATGTCGACGACGAAGATTATCGCACCATGCTGCGAGCCAAAATAGGGGCGAACGGCTGGGACGGTACGACGGAAACGCTGCCGAAAGTGCTGCAAAGTATTTATCCTAAAGGAGATATATCACTCTCTTTTACTGATAATCAGGATATGTCGATTACCGTTTATGTTAACGGCAATACGGTCTCAAACATCACCAAAGAAATTATCAAACAGGGCTATCTGGCCGTTAAGCCTGCTGGCGTTTCTGTAATCTATAAAATAAATGAGGAATAATCATGCCGGTTAATGATTTCAAGGCGTTTGCTACGGGTGAGAATGCCAATGTGCTTTCGCAAGCAGAATATGAAGAACTCGATGCGGTCGATGCGGGTTTCCAGTCGGGAATAGCGCGCAGCGAACAACTCAATAAGGTCTGGCGTCAGGCCTCGACTATTGCGGCCGTAGTGGCAGGATTTATCGCGGACAAGTCTGGCAATGATGTAGTAGATAATGGCGACACCGAATCGCTGGAAGCATCATTATTGAAAGCGCTATTAAACAATTCCACATCGCAATTGGATGGCCGTTATTTAAAGTCTGCCAGTAATCTGGCTGACGTAGGGAATATAGCGGCGGCGCGAGGGAATCTTGGGCTGGGAAACCTTGCGTTAAAAAATAGCCTTACTGCAGCTGATGTTGGGGCTTATCCGATAAGTGCCGGAGAGTTAAAAGGCGAGGCCTGGTCCACATTTGTAAATAATTACAGGATTATTGCTAACAACAAGGGCGTTTTTTGGCGTTTTGACGGCAGTAATTATTATTTAATGCTAACAAATGATGGAGACCCAAAAGGGGGGTGGAATAGTTTAAGGCCTCTTGCGATTGATTATGCTTCAGGTGATATGCGCACGGATCATAATTTTTTAGCAAATGGCAGGATATCTGGAGGAAAAGATATTGTAGCCGCTAACTCTGTCTACTCTGGAAATGGTTCTGCGCAAATCGCACCTGATGGTAATATTAATGGGGGGCTCTGGGGGGGGTGGTTAAATAACTATTTGGCCAGCAATTGGAATGGCGCTGTATTTAGCTCTCGTCGTGGAGGTCAGCAACTTTATAATCCTGGTTTTACATGGATGGGCGATTGGGAAGCACCAGAAGGATGTTTTCTTACCGGCGTTAGATCGGCAAGTGCGCCGGATGGTCGAAAAATGGGGCTTTTCTACAGACGCGTTCAATTAATGAATAAGCTTGGGGCATGGTGGGAAATTGGAGATTAATATGGATTCTTTCCTGAACGTAAAAATATACAAAAAAGAAAAAATTGAACAAGGAAGTTATGAGGGGAAAAATTTCTTGTTTTTTTCTGATGATAAAGAGCGTGATTGGTATGAAACACGCAAAACATGGAGAGGATGTATTGGTGTCGATCCTTTAACAAATATTGTCTGTGCCTTCCAAACTGATGTAACGATGATGACAATGGTGCCTGGACAAAACGTTTATGAAGTTGAATATACATCTGTCCCGGAAAATGTTATTGGAAATTTTCAATATAGTCTTGGTGTTTTCAAAGAATATACTCCTATTGTTTCGGAGCGTACAAAGGAGGATATATTATATGACTTGAATAGAATAAAAGAAGAATTAGATAATATGGTTTAGATAATGAATCACCAGCATAGCATGAGATTAGCATATGCTATGCTGGTATTTTTAAATCATAAAATAAATTTTTTATACTCCAGCCTGTTTTCCACTAGATAATCAGGGAAATTTTTTTTATTCAATTCTTTCTTGATAAACTTCCTGTCACGAGACCAAATGTCTTGTCCATTTTTTATGCATTGAATAATATGATCTTCATTATTAAATTCAGGCAAGTCATATTCAGTATGTGATATTGAGGACATTTTTTTTGAAATTTGTTCAGGCGTCATTATCCAGGAGAAATGCCATCCTCCATCTTTAATGATTTTTGAGTTAATTTTCAACCACTGCCATTTAAACCAGTTTTTTCTAATGAAAGAATTCTTACGCTTAACGTTACGTAAGGTTTCCGGCTCACTTCTAAAAAAATGGGTGAGATTATAATAACTCACGGCTTTGGGAAGCTTGCAAAGTCGTGGCGTCCCATCATTGTTAAGTACCTGAAGGTTGAACTGATAGTTATAAAAATTCTGATAAATTGTTGTGCATAATTTGCGCGGATTTATTTGAGGGATAATTTTTGGATCGTAAATCTCATCCACGTCAGCAATAAGGATAAGGTCATCGTTCGATGCGTCTTTTAAACCCTGCATAATAGCATTACGAGTATCTGACTCATTTTGCCATGCATCAGCATGAGGCTGCTGATCAAAGACAACATAAATAATCTTATCCTTAAACTTACTGAAGTTGTCAGGCTTAAAGTTTAACGGTTTAGGGTTACCTGTAAAACTATGAGTAGATTCCACAATGACAAACTTATCTATATGATCTGAAAGGGTTTCTAAGCGTAGTTTTAACATCATTTCTTCATCGTAGAAGAGAAAACAATCATAAATCATGCGCGTTCCTGCTTAAAAAATAGGCTCATATTGTGAGGTTTATGAATGTAAGTGTATCATATTATTGCCGTAACTGGCTGTAAAATTATATTGATGTGAAGATGAATACGTGCGATTCAATGCATTAAAGCTAATTAGCTGAGTGAAAATATCATGTAATTATTATTTCGAATGAATAATATAGAATTGGTTATAATTATCATATAAATAAATCTATGAAAGTTCGATGGGTAATTTTATTATACAATAATTATAAGAAAAAAACCTTTTTGATTATATTTCTGTCAATAGCTAGCTTGATTTAATATAAACGCACATGATTCATCATATGCGCTTATAGCTTTATGTATCTTGTCAAATAGAGCGGTCTGGGTTATCACGGTAAGCCGTTACCATCATTGCCAGACATATGCAGATTAGCAGCACCGTATTTCCTTGAATCAACACCGTATCTGCCAGGCCAAACAGAAACATGGGTAGAATAATAAACATCACACCATTATTTCTACGCAGCTTCCTGGAAAGAGCAAGAACCATGCCGTTAATATAAAATGCCAGTAACGCTATAATGCCCAAAATTCCGTGCAGGGAAAGGACTTCCAGCATATCGTTATGCAGATGGTAAGCAACGTTTTTCCATGCTTCCGGATTATTTCTTTCATACTTTACAATATACGTTCGGGCCTTTTCAGTACGCTCATCTGAATTTTGACCTACTATGCCAAAATTAACGCTGTGCCAGCCAGATTTCCAGATAGAGAAGCGCGCACCAATTGAAGTGTCGTTATTTTGATGATAATTATCGATATCGCTTTTTATCTGACTCATGCGATCCCAGATAGCATAAGGTGTGCCGATTATCACTACCAGAAAAGCGGCGAGGCAACTGTAAAGGATCGCCTTATGGATTTTTCTATAGTTCATTATAAAGAACAGGACATACATAACAGGCGCGTATAAAACGGCAGAGCGTGTTTCTGTAAGAATAACCAGCGTTACATTGACTGCCAGAATAGTGAAGAATAATACTATTGAAAAAGCGCTGCTTTTAAAACGCTGAAATGCGAGATAGAGGCAGGTCAGCGAAACAAAAACGGTCAAATAGGAGGCTGTAGTAGCCGCATCTGAAGTTAGTTTAATGCGGGGATCATTGTTGGCGTGAGCCTGAAAAGCAAACCAGAGCGTATAAATAAGGCCTGCGAGGATCAGCGCTATGGAGGCGGTAAGCGATGTTTTACTTAGCTTGTCCCGGGCTTTGTAAAACCAAAAAATAATAAATGCCGTAAGTAAAAAACGTTTGCCGCCTACGACATAATTGTCATGAATATCCTTCCAATGGGTTTGTTTAAAACAGACTCCCCAAATAATTCTGGCTGCCGCCATCAAAACCAGGGCAAACATAAAACCCAACAATGCGTGGTTTTCAACAGGAAGTTTACGGTTCGTCCATGCGTGGTGAACTGTGAATATGATACCGACATAGCTTACCAGATAAAAAACCTTCTCAGGTAATCCCTGAAGAAAAAGATCGGAAGTGAGCGCTACGGCTAGCGCCAAAAAGCAGATGTTATAAATTAATTTATGCTGGCTTCTTATCAAATTCATCTCAGATGCTCATTTTAGATAACGAAACAGGTAATAATTGATGTACCATTTTAATGCTCGCAAAAGCTTTCTCTCTCTGAACATAAGCTTGTACATCTTTTTTGCCTGACTATCATTTTTGGGGAGATCATAGGGTTGTGCAGCCCATACCGAACGTCTGTAAATTACTGAGTAGTACTTGCACACAGCTTGTTTATTCCACTGTTGCCAGGGTTTATCTGCACCAGCATAATGCAAGAATACCGTTTCTGCAGGTGGCAACCTCTCGTAATCTTTCGGTCCATGGCCAGGTTTGAAAATTGTATTATATTTTCTGTCCAGCGCAATAAACTGATTTTCCAGCACGATATTTAAAGCATCCTGATCCAGATATTGCAGAGCTGCACCTTTCTGACCCAATACTGAAAATGTCTGAAGAGAAATACGTTCTTCTCTCCAGCGTGCTACGTTGATTAACATCACGCCTGCATTAAAATAACTATCGCTACTTAGTGCCACATTCTTCGCCAGTTCTTTCCGCAGACCTTCCTCTTCGAGCACCACAAATGCGGGATTTTTATTGATTTGAGCAAAATTCCATAGCGTCTTGAAAGGATTAAGGCAAACAATATCTGCATCAAGATAGAGCAGCATATCCACATCTCTTAGAAAATGTGGTGCAAGCAGACGGTAATACGTCGCTTTAGTAAAAAGCTGCGTGGTGGGAAAATCGCAAAAAAGGCTGGATGCTATTTTATGCACAGTGAAAATATGGGGGCTGTCTTTCAGTAGGGTTTTAAATTTATCAGACAGACTGCTGACATTTTCATCAGTAATCAGGTGGAAATTAAAGACCTCATTGCCTGAAGCTTCAATTATGGATTGAATAGTAATAAAAGCATGACGTAAAAAACCACCATCAACGCCAAAAACAATATGCCTTATTGGCCAATCAAAGGTTGTCTTTCCTGCAACAATAATCTCTGAAATGACATGCCTCTCCAGAAACTCCTCATCAACAATTCTTTCGAAAGATCCAGCCTTCATACATGCGCATCCATAACTGATGAGGTTTAAAAACGATAAAGTATACTAAATTGCCTCATGGCAAAACAACCTGTTCAACTTTTTCGTCCGGGAGCCGTTCTAACTTCTCTACCCCCGGCAAGACAACGGCTAAACCAGCCTCTTTACCAGCGCCTCGCTATGCCGGATGTGGCTGGGCGCGCGCTCGGGATCGTGCTGCACCAGCGCCATAAACAGCAGGTCGGTCAGCGTCAGCTGAGCCGATGTGGAAGAGATAGCCGCGCTGCGAGTAGTTTGTTCTTCTGCGACGGTATAAAGGCAGTGCGTCGCGCATTGTTGCAGAGTATTTGGCGTAAAGCCGGTAAAAGCGAGCACGCTGGCCCCCACGCGCTGTGCTTCCTGCGCAGCAAGGTTAATCTCACGGCGTTCTCCCGTATAGGAAATCGCTAATAGTACATCGCCCACGCTCAACGCCTGTACGCTTCCCAGTAGCGCATGCATATCCTGTTCAGCCACGGCGCTGATGCCAATTTTCATCAGCTTCCAGGAGAAATCTTTCGCGACCAGCCCGGATGCGCCAATACCTACCAGAATTATCCGGTTTGCCCCTTTCAGTAGCCGTAACGTTTCGGCAAGCATTTCTTCACTGTTAATATCCAGCGTGGCGCGAATAGCTGACTGCTTTTCAGCGAGCAACTTTTCGCCCACGATTTTCAGCGGATCGTCACTGAGTATCAGGTTATGTACGGTGATGGCGTCTTTATCCGCCAGCGATTCGCTGAGCGCCAGTTTGAGAGCCGGAAAACCTTTATAGCCCAGCTTTTGGGCGAACTTCACCACGCTGGACTGGCTCACGCCAGCCTCTTCTGCTAGTTTTTGCGAACTGAGATGACGAGCCACGTCGGGTTGCGACAGCAAAAAGTCAGCCAGTCGGCGTTCGTTTAACGCCAGTCCTGGATAGAGCTGGCGAATGCGTAGCAGTGAACTCATCGTGTGACATCTCCTGTCAATCATTAGCCCGAATAGCATGCGGGTAGGCCCCGATTTGATGCCGTGTTATTGACCGCCATCGGGTAAGCTGGCTCGGCGAAAGAATATAATATTCAAAATTTTGTTTTGTTGAAGAATTAAAAATTCATAAGAGAGAATAGCATGGATCTTGGTTCCCTGATTTCAGAAACGCGAAACGTCGACACAATGGATCTCGACAGCCTTTCCACGCTTGAGCTGGTGACAAAATTCAACGACCAGGATGCCACGGTAGCTGAAGCGGTACGGCAGACGTTACCGGAAGTCGCGAAAGCTGTAGATGCTGCGGCTCAGGCGCTGCAAGAAGGTGGCAGGTTGATTTATATGGGCGCTGGAACCAGCGGCCGACTTGGGGTATTAGATGCCTCTGAATGCCCACCGACCTTTGGTGTTCCACATGGGCTGGTTGTAGGTCTGATTGCCGGTGGGCCAGGCGCACTTTTGAAAGCGGTAGAAGGCGCCGAAGACAGTGAAGAACTGGCCATCGCGGATTTGCAGGCGCTTTGTCTGACCCCTAAAGATATGGTAGTGGGTCTGGCCGCGTCGGGGCGCACGCCCTATGTGATTGGCGGATTGCGCCACGCACGCCTGTTTGGTTGCCGTACCGCCGCCATCTCCTGCAATCCGGATTCACCGATTGCCCGCGAAGCGGAGATTGCCATTTCCCCGGTTGTCGGGCCGGAAGCATTGACGGGTTCTACCCGTTTGAAGTCAGGAACGGCGCAAAAACTGGTGCTCAACATGCTCTCAACGGGCGCGATGGTAAAAACGGGCAAGGTTTATCAGAATTTGATGGTAGATATGCAGGCAACCAATGTGAAACTGGTCGATCGCGCCTGCCGCATGGTTTGTCAGGCAACAGGCTGCTCGTCTGGTGAGGCGGAAACCGCGCTTAAACAAACGGCCTTTGAAGTCAAAACGGCCATTATGATGGTGTTAAGCGGCCTTGGCGCAGAGCAGGCAAAAGCGAAGCTCGCACAGCATAACGGCTTTTTGCGGGCGGCTTTACAGGATAAGGCGTGAGTTTAAACCCGTCAAAATCGCTAAAAAATTCATGTTGTTGTTAAAAACATCGCGTTATGACTGGGAACTGAATCGATTTGGCGGATCCCTTAGCCGCTACTGACTACACTAAGAGCTTGCGCCGGTCACAGGCAGCCGCACAGCCTCTTTCCGCTGTGGGTAAGCCGGTGATGGCGGTTTTCCTTATCGCTGGTTGATGGGAGTTAAAGCCCAGAGGAGAAATTTTGATAACTGGTCAGGAACGACGCGTGGTGTTTTTCGATCTCGACGGCACGCTGCACCAGCAGGATATGTTTGGCACGTTTATGCGCTATCTGTTGTGGCGTCAGCCGCTGAATCTGTTACTGGTCGCACCGCTTTTGCCGGTCATTGGCGCAGGGCTATTATGGAAAGGTCGCGCAGCACGCTGGCCAATGAGCCTGCTGCTGTGGGCGATCACCTTTGGTCACAGTGAGTCGAAGCTGGCTCGTCGTGAAAAAGCTTTTGCACAGTGGTTCCGCCAGAGAGTGACTGCTTTTCCGGTCGTGCAGCAACGGCTAACTGACTATCTCAACAGTTCTGATGCAGATGTCTGGCTGATCACCGGCTCGCCGCAGCCTCTGGTCGAACTGGTCTATTTTGATTCGGCGTTCCTGCCAAAGGTAAAGCTGATTGCCAGCCAGATGAGCAGGGGCTATGGCGGTCGTTTGCTGTCCATGCGCTGTTTGGGTCATGAAAAGGTCGCCAGGCTGGAAGAACAAATCGGCACGCCTTTGCAGCTTTACAGTGGCTACAGCGACAGCAAGCAGGACAACCCGTTGTTGTTCTTTTGCCAGCATCGCTGGCGGGTAACGCCGCAGGGTGAACTGCAACAGCTTGAGTAAACAGGTATACTGCCCGGCGTTTTTTGGGCTGGAGACTCAGGTGAGCGAAACAATTGATGAATACTGGATGCGCCATGCATTAACGCTGGCGCGCCGGGCCTGGGAAGAAGGCGAAGTTCCCGTTGGTGCCGTGCTGGTGCAGGGCGAAACGGTAATAGGAGAGGGCTGGAACCGGCCTATCGGCCATCATGATCCTACTGCTCATGCAGAGATTATGGCGCTGCGTCAGGGGGGGAAGGTGCTGGAAAATTACCGGCTGCTGGATACCACGCTTTACGTCACGCTGGAACCCTGCGTGATGTGCGCTGGCGCGATGGTGCATGGCCGCGTTGGGCGACTGGTGTTTGGGGCTAATGATGAGAAAACCGGCGCGGCAGGGTCGTTGCTCGATGTATTACGGCATCCTGGTATGAATCATCAGGTTAAAATCGAGCAGGGGATTTTAGCTGGGGAGTGTGCTGCGATGCTCAGCGATTTTTTCCGCCATCGCCGGGCAGAAAAAAAAGCCTTGCGCGACAGGCTGCGGGCGGAATCGCAGAAAAGCGATTAAAGCAGTCGCTGAGTTTCAGCGCCGTCTTTAAAAATGGTGCAGGCACAGGGAACATGGCCCGACGTAAAGACGCAAAAAGCGGCGTCCATGCCAGCTCGGCCCGCGACGTCCCTGTCGCGGGACGCTTTACTTACGTGCCATGTTCCCCGTGCTTCAAACTTTCCGGTCGTCTGGGATACGAAACCCCAGTGTCCTCGATCAGTTTAGCGCCACCAACGGATCGACCGTCGGGTAGCCTTTCCCCAATTCGGCTTCCATGGCAGCCTTCTGCGCCAGCTTGCTTTCCTGATCCTGCAAATATCCCACCAGGCTGAGCTGATAAATACGAATATTTTCCACGTAATTATACGCTTCCTGCCCGCGAGCATAGCCATACGTCGTCAGGCTGTAATAACGCTTCTGGCTTAACATCGGCAGGCGCTGCTTCACATCGGCCCAGCTGTCCGGATTTCCCTTCTGTTTTTCCGTCAGCCGACGGGCATCCAGCATATGCGCATAGCCCATATTATAAGCGGCGAGCGCGAACCAGATACGCTCATCATCCGGTATTGTTGGCGGAACTTTCTCCATCATCCGCACCAGATACTCGCTGCCGCCACGAATACTCTGCTCCGGATCGGTTCGGTCGCTCACCTGCAGGCTTTCCGCAGTATTACGGGTTAACATCATCATGCCGCGTACGCCGGTCGGCGAGGTGGCCTGAGGATTCCAGTGCGATTCCTGCCAGGCAATCGCTGCCAGTAAGCGCCAGTCAATCGCACGGGCATATTTTTCAAACAGCGGACGCAGGTTCGGCAACGTATCGTCGATCGCTCGCAGGAAAGTGCGGGTATCAACGTAATCAAAAGTGCCAACATGGCCCAGATATTTTTCGTCCAGCCGCGCCATCGCGCCTTCTTCGCCCATTTGATTGAAATAATCCAGCAGGGCCGCATTCAGGCTGTCGTCGTCGTCGCGCCGCATATACCAGGTAATCGGCTCTTCTTCAGTGATATCGAACGCCACCGCCAGCTGCGGATGGATCCGCTGTAGCAGCGCAATCGACACGGAATCACCCACGGTATAATCCAGCTTGCCGTCGGCCACCGCTTCCAGCAGCGCATTAGGACTCTGATCGGTTGAAATTGCCCAGTCGAGATCCGGATACTGATTTTGCTTAATATCCCGCAGCGTTGAGGCAAACGCGGAATCGGAAGCGACGGTCAGCCTTCCTTTTAATGCGCCCAGATTTGGCGGACGAGGCTTGCCCATCCGGTAAACCAGCTGCTGGGAAACGGAATAGTAAGTCGGGCCGGTGCGAAAACGCGCCAGCCGGTCGTTGTTATAAATCAGCCCGGCCGCCAGCACGTCAGCTTTGTCATCTTCCAGATCGTCAAACAGCTCGCTCAGGTTCTGACGGACGGTAATTTGCAGCTTAACGCCAAGGTAATCGGCGAAGCGCTTCGCCAGCTCGTAATCCATACCGGCCGGCGCTTTATTAACTGTGTAGTAAGTCAGCGGAGAGTTCAGGGTACTTACGCGCAGTACTCCCCGCGATTTTATCTGTTCAATCTGGTTTTGCCCGCCACCGTACCACGGGATCGACGGCCACAGCGCCAGCGCGAGCAGCACGGTGACCAACCCGATAAACAGATAATTAATTTTCAGGCGTTTCAAATGGTTATCTCTCGAGTGCTCTCAGGTTTCTGTCTGTATCGGCAGTATTGGTTGTCTTTAATGGATCCTGAGCGTGGGGCATTTTGCGCAACTCGGTGGCCCTGCGCAACTGAATTCATCGGGAATTGTGCGTTTTTCAGGCAATTCCTTTCTCCGATTAATTCTGCGCAAACGGTTTCGTAACGGGCGGGGATTCTCTATAATAGCGCCCGTTTTCCCTGTTGCGCCCCAAAGAAGCGTCGCCCGGCGCTCTGACGAGAGATCTTTAATGATGGAAATTCTGCGTGGTTCGCCCGCTCTGTCGGCATTTCGTGTTACTAAATTGCTGGCCCGCTTTCAGGACGCTCACCTGCCGGTGAGTGACATTTACGCTGAGTACGTCCATTTCGCCGATGTCAGCGCGCCACTTAACGGTGATGAAAAAGCCCGTTTGCAGCGCCTGCTTAAATACGGCCCTTCTCTCGCCGAACATATCCCGGAAGGTCGCCTGCTGCTGGTGACGCCGCGGCCTGGTACGATTTCTCCGTGGTCCTCTAAAGCCACTGATATTGCGCACAATTGCGATCTGCCTCAGGTATTGCGCCTGGAACGTGGTCTGGCTTTCTATGTAAAAGCGCCTCAGCTCACAGAAACGCAGTGGTCGCAGCTGGCCGCATTGTTGCACGACCGCATGATGGAAGTGGTACTTAGCGAGCTGTCTCAGGCTGAACAGCTGTTTGCCCACCACGAACCTGCACCGCTGAACAGCGTAGATATCTTAGGCGAAGGCCGTGTGGCGCTGGAGCAGGCCAACCGCAAGCTGGGCCTGGCGCTGGCGGAAGATGAAATCGACTATCTGCTGGCCGCTTTTGAAAAGCTGGGGCGCAACCCGAACGATATCGAACTGTACATGTTTGCTCAGGCCAACTCTGAGCACTGCCGTCATAAAATCTTTAACGCCGACTGGATTATCGATGGCGAACAGCAACCTAAATCGCTGTTCAAAATGATTAAAAATACCTTCGAGAAGACCCCGGATCACGTGCTGTCTGCTTATAAAGACAACGCTGCGGTAATGGAAGGTTCTCAGGTTGGCCGCTTCTATGCGGATACGCAGAATAAGTACGACTTCCACCAGGAAGATACGCACATTCTGATGAAGGTCGAAACGCACAACCATCCAACGGCGATTTCGCCGTGGCCAGGTGCGGCGACCGGCTCCGGCGGTGAAATTCGTGATGAAGGCGCAACCGGTCGCGGTGCTAAGCCAAAAGCGGGCCTGGTCGGTTTTTCCGTCTCTAACCTGCGTATTCCTGGTTTTGAACAGCCGTGGGAAGAAGATTTCGGCAAACCCGATCGCATCGTCACCGCGCTGGACATCATGACCGAAGGCCCGCTGGGCGGCGCGGCGTTTAACAATGAGTTTGGCCGTCCGGCGCTGAATGGCTACTTCCGTACCTATGAAGAGCAGGTGAACAGCCACAACGGCGTTGAGCTGCGCGGCTATCATAAGCCAATCATGCTGGCCGGCGGCATCGGCAACATTCGCGCTGACCACGTGCAGAAAGGTGAAATCACCGTTGGCGCCAAACTGATTGTACTTGGTGGCCCGGCGATGAATATCGGCCTGGGCGGCGGTGCTGCTTCTTCCATGGCTTCCGGCCAGTCTGACGCCGATCTGGATTTTGCTTCCGTACAGCGCGATAACCCGGAAATGGAACGTCGCTGTCAGGAAGTGATTGACCGCTGCTGGCAGCTGGGCCAGGACAACCCCATTCTGTTTATTCATGACGTAGGCGCAGGCGGCCTGTCAAACGCAATGCCGGAGCTGGTCAGCGATGGCGAGCGCGGCGGCCGTTTCAACCTGCGCGACATCCTCAGCGATGAGCCAGGCATGAGCCCGCTGGAAGTCTGGTGTAACGAGTCTCAGGAACGTTACGTGATGGCTGTAGCGCCAGAGAAGCTGGCGCTGTTTGCCGAGCTTTGCGAGCGTGAACGTGCGCCGTTCGCCGTCATTGGTGAAGCGACCGAAGAAATGCACCTGTCGCTGGACGACAGCCATTTCGACAACAAACCAATTGATATGCCGCTCGACGTGCTGCTGGGTAAAACGCCAAAAATGAC
This sequence comes from Pantoea sp. CCBC3-3-1, assembly GCF_007981265.1. Taxonomy (NCBI): domain Bacteria; kingdom Pseudomonadati; phylum Pseudomonadota; class Gammaproteobacteria; order Enterobacterales; family Erwiniaceae; genus Pantoea; species Pantoea sp. CCBC3-3-1. Next base: position 3,681,269 of record NZ_CP034363.1, on the reverse strand, counting down.
GCGTGACGTTAGCAGCCTGAAAGCGCAGGGCGAGCCGCTGGCGCGCGAAGGCATTACCGTGGCCGATGCGGTGCATCGCGTATTGCATCTGCCCTCCGTGGCGGAAAAAACCTTCCTGATCACCATTGGCGACCGCTCGGTCACCGGCATGGTCGCGCGTGACCAGATGGTTGGCCCGTGGCAAATCCCGGTAGCTAACTGTGCGGTGACCACTGCCAGCCTGGACAGCTACTACGGTGAAGCGATGTCGCTGGGCGAACGTGCGCCGGTAGCGTTGCTGGATTTCGCGGCTTCTGGCCGACTGGCGGTTGGCGAAGCGATTACCAATATTGCCGCGACGCAAATTGGCTCGCTGAAGCGCATTAAGCTTTCTGCTAACTGGATGGCGGCGGCAGGGCACCCGGGTGAAGATGCCGGCTTGTACGAAGCGGTAAAAGCGGTGGGTGAAGAACTTTGTCCGGCGCTGGGCATCACCATTCCGGTGGGTAAAGACTCTATGTCGATGAAAACCCGCTGGCAGCACGGCACCGAACAGCGCGAGATGACTTCTCCGCTGTCGCTGGTGATTACTGCTTTTGCTCGCGTAGAAGACGTTCGTCGTACCGTTACGCCACAGCTGCAAACCCAGGAAGATAATGCGCTGCTGCTGATCGATCTTGGTAAAGGCGTTAACGCGCTGGGCGCAACGGCACTGTCCCAGGTTTATCGTCAGTTAGGCGACGAACCTGCCGATGTTCGTGATGCACAGCAGCTGTCCGGTTTCTTCAACGCCATGCAGGCGCTGGTGGCCGCAGGTAAACTGCTGGCTTACCATGACCGTTCGGATGGCGGCCTGCTGGTAACGCTCGCGGAAATGGCCTTCACCGGTCACTGCGGCGTGGAAGCCGATATCGCTTCGCTGGGCAGTGACGCGCTGGCCGCGTTGTTCAACGAAGAACTGGGCGCGGTGATCCAGGTTGCAGCGGCTGACCGTGCTCAGGTTGAGCAGGTATTTGCCGACAACGGCCTGGCCGACTGCGTGCATTTCCTCGGCCGCGCGCTTCAGGGCGATCGTTTTGTTATCACGTCAGGTGACTCTGCGGTGTACAGCGAAAGCCGTACCACGCTGCGTACCTGGTGGGCAGAAACCACCTGGCAGATGCAGCGCCTGCGCGATAACCCAGACTGCGCCGATCAGGAGCACGAAGCGAAGAAAAACGATCTCGATCCCGGCCTGAACGTCAAACTGACCTTCAAGCCGGAAGAAGACGTCGCCGCACCGTTTATTGCGACAGGCGCACGTCCGAAAGTTGCGGTTCTGCGTGAGCAGGGCGTGAACTCCCATGTTGAAATGGCGGCGGCATTCCACCGCGCAGGTTTTGACGCGGTCGATGTGCACATGAGCGATTTGCTGGCCGGACGCCGGGGTCTGGAAGATTTCCAGACGCTGGTTGCCTGTGGCGGCTTCTCATACGGTGACGTGCTGGGTGCGGGTGAAGGCTGGGCGAAATCCATTCTGTTTAACGAGCGCGTGCGGGATGAGTTTGAAACCTTCTTCCATCGTCCGCAAACGCTGGCGCTGGGTGTCTGTAATGGCTGCCAGATGATGTCCAACCTGCGTGAGCTGATCCCGGGAAGCGAAGCCTGGCCGCGCTTTGTGCGCAACCAGTCCGAGCGTTTTGAAGCGCGTTTCAGCCTGGTAGAAGTCGCGGCCAGCCCCTCTCTGTTACTGGATGGTATGGTCGGCTCGCAGATGCCGATTGCGGTTTCACACGGCGAAGGCTTTGTGGAAGTCCGCGATGAAGCGCATCTGGCTCAGCTGGAGCATAAGGGCCTGGTTGCCCTGCGCTTTGTAGACAACTTCGGTAAGGTCACTCAGCAGTATCCGGCCAACCCGAACGGCTCGCCTAACGGGATCACTGCGGTAACTAACGAAAGCGGTCGCGTCACCATTATGATGCCGCACCCGGAGCGTGTATTCCGCACCGTCAGCAACTCCTGGCATCCGGCAGAGTGGGGCGAAGACAGCCCGTGGATGCGCATTTTCCGCAATGCGCGCAAGCAGCTGGGCTGAGGCTGTAACGAGTTTGCCGGCTGAATCTTCGGGTTGAGGCCGCTGCTGGCCCTTGCCCCTCTCGCTTTGAGTTTCGAGCCGTTGATAACGAACCCTGCTTTTACGGGTTCGTTTTTTTTGCCTGTTGTCTGGCATACGACGCTAAAATTTGTGTTGAAAACGGGGCGGTTCCAGCCTTATCTGAGAATATGTCGCAAAATCACGACATACTGCCAATAAGATGTCGCTAAATTGAGACATATAAAGTGCTGATTTTATTAGGTTGTTGCAGGCTTATGCAGTGGTGTTACCAATTGGAGACACTTTTTTTGCCAGAGGGTAAGCTGCGCCACGCCCCATTTATTCAGTTAAAGAAAATCTTATAGTAATCAGCATGATAAATTTGCTGTTAAACCTGGCATGGATATTGCTATAATTACCGCAGTGGCTCATTCACCTGGTTATGACAGCCCTGCGCAAGCGGACAAGCGCTTCATAACAACCCGAATGACGCACAATACGGTGCCTGCCGCCCACCAAACCGATAACAGACTTCCGTCTTTATCAAGCATCGGGCGTAACGTTGAGTTAGGCACCACCTATTTTCCGTGATGAACGAGTTCGTCACGGCGCGAATGGCAGATGAAAATCTGCCATTTTTCGTTTTTGTATCAGGACTTTCTTCGTTCGCCACACTCAGCTAGCATCGGGTGAGTTCGTTAACTGAGAGTGTCCCGTGAAAACATGGCGTTTATTCCCCCGTTCTCTGCGTCAGCTGGTGCTGATGGCGTTTCTGCTGGTTCTGCTGCCGCTGCTGGTGCTCGCGTGGCAAGCCTGGGAAAGCCTCTCAGCCCTTAGCGATCGCGCAGCAGAGACTAATCGCACAACCTTAACCGATGTTCGCCGCAGCGAAGCGATGGCCCGTACCGCGCTTGAACTCGAACGCAGCTACCGTCAGTACTGCGTGCTGGACGACCCCATGCTGGCTAATCTCTATCAGACTCAGCGCACTAAATATGCTCAGCTGTTGGATGTGCACGCCGCCGTTCTGCCAGACTCGCGACTTTATGAATCACTCCGTCAGTCGTTGACTCAGCTCGGTAAAATCACCTGCGAAAACAGTAATCCCGTAAAGAGCGCCTCAGTCCGCCTTGAGAAATTTTCAACAGCCAACGGCCAGCTGGTGCAGTCGACCAGAGAAGTGGTGTTCTCGCGCGGTTTACAATTACAGCGTGAAATCGCCGAGCGCGGACAGTATTTCGGCTGGCAGGCGCTGATCCTGTTTTTGCTCAGTCTGGGGCTGGTGGTACTGTTTACGCGCATGATTATTGGGCCGGTTAAGGCCGTCGAACGCATGATAAACCGGCTCGGTGAAGGCCGTACGTTAGGACATAATCTGGCTTTGAAAGGCCCGCGTGAGCTGCGTTCGCTGGGACAACGCATTTTATGGCTTAGCGAGCGGCTCGCCTGGCTGGAATCACAGCGCCATGAATTTCTTCGTCACATCTCACACGAACTGAAAACCCCGCTTGCCAGCATGCGCGAAGGCACTGCACTGTTGGCGGATGAAGTAGCGGGCCCGCTCACCTCGGATCAGCAGGAGGTGGTCAGCATTCTGGATGAAAGCAGCCGCCACTTACAGCGTCTGATTGAGCAGCTGCTGGACTACAATCGCAAACTGACGGAAGCCCAGATATCGCTGGAGCCGGTAGAGCTTGAGCCGCTGATTGCAGGCATTGTTAACAGCCACAGCCTGACTGCCCGGGCAAAAATGATGCGCACTGAAATCGTGCTTGAGGCAAAAGCCTGCCGGGCGGAAGCGACGCTGCTGGCGCGGGCCATCGATAATCTCTATTCGAATGCGATACACTACGGCCGTGAATCCGGTACCATTTGGATCCGCAGTCAGCAGCAGGGCCGCAAGGTCATTATTGACGTGGCAAACAGCGGATCGCCAATCCCCATCACGGAGCAGGCGATGATCTTCGAGCCTTTTTTTCAGGGAAGTCAGCAGCGCAAAGGCGCGGTGAAGGGGAGCGGACTGGGGCTTAGCATTGCCAAAGACTGCCTGCATCGTTTACAGGGCGATCTTCAACTGGTGACCAGTAAAGAGGCCGATGTTTGTTTCAGAATTGAACTCAATGCCATTGCCGGAAAGAACAAATAATGAGAAAGCCTCCTTTTAGTGCCGCACTGACCGTTTTCGGCAACGCAATCACCGCCACCTTTATGGTGGTGCTTTTGGCTGGTTGCCAGACAGCGAATAAAACCGTGACGGGTGAACCGCTAAAGCTGGTGGTGCCCGAGGTAAAAGTGATTGACTATCAGGCAGTTGATTGCGACCGGCTGTGGGATCTTGATGACCAAAAAACGGTTACTAATGCGCTGTACTGGCTGCGGGCAACAGACTGCGCGGCAAGGCTTGCGCCAGCTCAGGCAAGGGCAGAAGCACGACGCTGGTCTGATGATAACTGGCAGAGCGCGTTCCGGCAGGGCGTGCTGATGGCAAATGGAAACGTGACGCCTGTCGAAAGACGCCAGTACATGCTGCGGCTGGATACGTTCAGCCTGGCTTATCCTGATTCAGTAAGAGCGCTGATCCAGCTATGGCGCGATAACCAGGCTGCGCAGCTTCAGCTGTCGGAAGAGCGCACCCGCTATCATCATTTGCAGCAAAACAGCGATGCGCAGCTGGATGCCCTGCGCCAGCAGCAGGTAGCGCTGACCAACGAGCTGAAACTGACGCGTCGCAAGCTGGAAACGCTAACCGATATTGAGCGCCAGCTTTCCACACGCCGTTCGGCGGATAATGCTGACAATAATCATTCTGACAAAAGCGCCGCGGGAAGCGGAGCTCAGACAAGCTCTGAGGAAACCACCCAGCCATGATAAAAAAATCGGCCAATCTTCTGCTGGTTGATGACGATCCCAGCTTGCTCAAACTGTTAGGTATGCGCCTCGGCAGCGAGGGATTTAGCGTATTCACGGCCCCAAGTGGCCCTGAAGCGTTACGCCTGCTTCAGCGTGAAAAAATCGATCTGGTCATCAGCGACTTAAAAATGGATGAAATGGATGGTCTTGCGCTGTTTGCTGAGATCCAGAAGATCTCGCCCGGCATGCCGGTGATCATTCTTACTGCGCATGGATCGATCCCGGAGGCCGTTGCGGCAACCCAACAGGGCGTTTTCAGCTTTCTGACTAAACCTGTTGACCGCGATGCGCTCTACAGCGCGATCGACCAGGCCTTAGCGCACCGTGCGCCAGCCAGTGATGATGCGTGGCGTGAAAGCATCGTTACCCGCAGCCCGATTATGCTGCGCCTGCTCGAACAGGCAAGGATGGTGGCCCAGTCTGACGTTAGCGTGTTAATTAACGGACAGAGCGGAACGGGTAAAGAGATCCTCGCACAGGCAATCCATGCTGCCAGCCCGCGAGCGGGTAAAGCCTTTATCGCCATCAACTGTGGCGCACTTCCGGAACAGTTGCTGGAATCTGAACTTTTTGGTCATGCCAAAGGCGCCTTTACCGGCGCGGTCAGTCAGCGAGAAGGGCTGTTTCAGGCAGCAGAAGGCGGAACGCTGTTTCTTGATGAAATCGGCGATATGCCGCAGGCGTTACAGGTCAAACTGCTGCGCGTATTACAGGAGCGCAAGGTGCGTCCGCTGGGCAGCAATCGCGATTTAGATATTAACGTCCGTATCCTGTCGGCAACGCATCGGGATTTGCCTAAGGCCATGGAAAAGCAGGAGTTTCGTGAGGACCTGTACTATCGCCTAAACGTGGTAAGTTTGAAAATTCCGGCGCTGCACGAGCGCGCGGAAGATATTCCCCTGCTGGCGAATCATCTTTTGAAGCAGGCGGCAGAGCGGCACAAACCCTTTGTGCGCAGCTTCTCGACCGATGCTATGAAACGGTTAATGGCAGCGAGCTGGCCAGGCAACGTGCGTCAGCTGGTGAACGTTATTGAGCAGTGTGTTGCGTTAACCTCAGCACCGGTTATTGGCGAAGCACTGGTGGAGCAGGCGCTGGTTGGCGAAAATACCGCGCTGCCGACCTTTGCGGAAGCCAGAAACCAGTTTGAACTTAACTACTTACGTAAGCTACTGCAAATGACCAAAGGCAACGTGACACATGCCGCACGTCTGGCCGGGCGCAACCGCACAGAATTCTATAAGCTGCTGTCGCGCCACGAGCTGGATGCATCTGATTTTAAAGAATAGTTTTTTCACTGCCTTCGGCATCGGGTTATGGTAGCTTAAGTCTCAGGAAAAAGAGGCAGCCCGCACGGCGGAACCTGTCCGTGGCACATATACTGATTAAAGATTACCCTCCGGTTGCCGAGGGAATGAAAAGGGTCTGTCATGAAAAAGATTGATGCAATTATCAAACCATTCAAACTCGACGACGTGCGTGAAGCGCTGGCCGAAGTCGGGATTACCGGTATGACCGTTACTGAAGTGAAAGGTTTTGGTCGTCAGAAAGGTCATACTGAGCTTTACCGCGGTGCGGAGTATATGGTCGACTTTCTGCCGAAGGTAAAAATCGAGATCGTGATTGCTGATGACATCGTTGATACCTGTGTTGAAACCATCATGAGAACAGCACAAACCGGTAAAATCGGCGACGGTAAAATTTTCGTCTTTGACGTGGCGCGCGTGGTGCGTATCCGTACTGGCGAAGAAGACGAAGAAGCCATCTGATTTTCTTGTGCCTGCACTATCTTATGAATATCAAAGGGGCGACTGTCGCAAAACAGTCGCCCCTTTTTGTCTGAGTAAGCCTGCTAAGTTTCAGGCTGCATCATGCCATATCATCAAATCACCTTATGCGGCCCAAACACTTCGTAGTGAACGCGTTCCGCCTCAATGCCCATTTGCAGCAGCTGCCCGGCGATATGCTGCATAAATCCCAACGGTCCGCAGAGATAGTAATGCATGTCAGGATCGCTGAGCTTGCTTTCGATCGGTAACAGATCCATCACGCCCGCGCTGTCAAAACGGCCCGTATCCTGCGGCAGCGGCTCTTTGTACCAGATATGCTGAGTAAAATGCGCCAGGCGGCGACCGGAAGCGGCCACCTCTTCAGCAAAAGCGTGCCGTTTGCCGTTATCAGCTGCATGGAACCATTGCACAGGCGCGGGATGGTTTTGCGCAGCCAGCACGTCAAGCATCGCCAGCATGGGCGTCTGACCCACGCCTGCGGAAATCAAGGTGACCGGCGTTTTCGGCTCAACAGTGAGGAAAAAGTCACCCGCCGGAGCAGCCAGATGCACTTCGTCACCGGGTTGAGCATGCTGATGCAGCCAGCCTGAAACCGTCCCGCCTGGCTCATGACGCACGGCAATACGGTAATCCCTGCCGTTCGGTGCTCGAGTCAGTGAGTACTGACGAATTTCCTGATTAGCAAAGCTTTTATCGCGTAACCAGACGCCCAGATACTGGCCAGCCTGATAGTCGGCGACAGGCTGTCCATCAACCGGGCTGAGCAAAAAGCTTTTAATCACCTCGCTTTGCGGCGTGATTTCAGCAATGCGGAAAGCGCGTGGCGAGCGCCATCCTCCCACTTTGCTTTCCGCCGCCTGATAAATTTCTTCTTCCCGTTGGATAAACACGCCTGCCAGAACGCCGTAAGCTTTGCCCCACGCGTCCAGCACTTCCTGGCCCGGGCTGAGCATTTCATCCAGCGTCGCCAGAAGATGCTGGCCCACAATCTGATATTGCTCGGGTTGAATGGCAAAGCTGGTATGTTTCTGCGCGATTTTCTCCACCGCAGGCAGTAATACGGCAAGATTTTCAATATTACCCGCATAGGCGCAAATGGCGTTAAACAACGCTTCCCGCTGATTACCATTGCGCTGGTTACTCATATTGAAAATCTCTTTCAGCTCGGGATTGTGCGCGAACATGCGGTCGTAAAAATGAGCGGTAAGGCGAGGGCCTGTCGCCAGCAGGGCAGGGATGGTGGCTTTAATCGTGGCGATGGTTTGGGCATCTAACATGGCGTGCTCCTGAGGAAAATTTAAAACATGCATTTTAAATGCATCTTATAGCAGCTGCGGCCAGTTTGTAAATATCCCTCTTTGACATAAGGGCATCTTTCACCACGGGCGCTGTGTAAAAGTGAAAAAATCACATCCGGATGATGAGGAAATATCCGATCGCGGAATCATGTAAAATTATTGAACAACCCACGCCAGTGCTGAAGCCAATCGTTTGCGTAAAAAGGGTGTTTTCCGGCTATCCCTTAACGGGTAAAACAGTTTACACTGTTGGCCTTCGCCCAAACGGGCCGTTCAATGCCGAATATTTAGTTAGCTGAGTCAGGAGAAGCGGATGTTAAAGCGTGATATGAATATTGCCGATTATGATGCCGAGTTATGGCAGGCAATGGAGCAGGAAAAAGTGCGTCAGGAAGAGCACATCGAACTGATTGCTTCAGAAAACTACACCAGTCCGCGTGTTATGCAGGCGCAGGGGTCTCAGCTGACCAACAAATATGCCGAAGGGTATCCGGGCAAGCGTTATTACGGCGGCTGTGAATATGTTGATATCGTTGAGCAACTGGCTATCGATCGTGCCAAAGAGCTGTTCGGTGCCGATTACGCTAACGTGCAGCCACATTCTGGCTCGCAGGCCAACTTTGCCGTTTATACCGCGCTGCTACAGCCGGGCGACACCATTCTGGGGATGAACCTGGCGCACGGTGGCCACCTGACCCACGGTTCTCCGGTAAACCTGTCCGGCAAACTGTATAACGTTGTGCCTTACGGTATCGACGAAACCGGCAAAATCGATTACGACGATCTGGCTGCACAGGCGCAGAAGCATAAGCCGAAAATGATTATCGGTGGTTTCTCTGCTTACTCAGGCATCTGTGACTGGGCAAAAATGCGTGAAATCGCTGACAGCATCGGCGCTTACCTGTTTGTCGATATGGCGCACGTTGCGGGTCTGATCGCCGCAGACGTTTATCCTAACCCGCTGCCACACGCACACATCGTGACCACGACCACGCACAAAACGCTGGCTGGTCCACGCGGCGGCCTGATCCTGGCGAAGGGCGGCGACGAAGATCTGTATAAAAAACTGAACTCTGCTGTTTTCCCTGGCGGCCAGGGCGGCCCGCTGATGCACGTTATCGCCGGTAAAGCGGTCGCGTTAAAAGAAGCGATGGAGCCTGAGTTTAAGGTTTACCAGCAGCAGGTTGCTAAAAACGCCAAAGCGATGGTGGAAGTTTTCCTGGAGCGCGGTTACAAAGTGGTTTCCGGCGGAACTCATAACCACCTGTTCCTGCTGGATCTGGTTGATAAAAACCTGACCGGTAAAGAAGCTGATGCAGCTCTTGGCCGTGCGAACATTACGGTTAACAAAAACAGCGTACCTAACGATCCGAAAAGCCCGTTTGTGACTTCCGGTATCCGTATCGGTTCGCCTTCCGTGACTCGCCGTGGCTTTAAAGAAGCTGAAGTACGCGAACTGGCTGGCTGGATCGTTGATATTCTTGACAATATCAACGATGAAGCGACCATTGAACGCGTGAAGAAGCAGGTTCTGGAAATCTGCGCACGCTTCCCTGTGTACGCTTAATCATGCCCGATTCCCTGCTATCCGGCAGGGAAGGCAGTGATCAATTAACGGGACTTAACGTCCCGTTAATTGATCTGAGCGCCCGAAAATCTGCACGCTAAATTCGTTTGCCGGAGGGAAAATGGCAATCCGTTCCGCCTGGTGGCTCGGCCTGGGCTACTTCACCTACTTTTTTGCCTACGGCGTCTGGCTACCGTTCTGGGCTGTCTGGCTAAAGGGCTCAGGGCTTGATGCAGAAAAAATCGGCCTGTTGTTAGGCGTGGGCATGGTCTCTCGTTTTATCGGTAGCTTGCTGATCGCTTCCCGCATTACTCATCCTTCCCGTCTGATTACCGCCCTACGTCTGCTGGCGTTATTATCGCTATTATTCACGCTGGGTTTCTTTATCCAGGCCTCCTGGATTTGGCTGCTGCTGGTGATGATCGGTTTTAACCTGCTTTTTTCACCCCTGGTGCCGCTGAGCGATGCGCTGGCAGCCACATGGCAGCGGCAGATTGCTATGGCATATGGCCCGGTCAGGCTGTGGGGATCGCTGGCGTTTGTTATCAGTTCCGCGCTGACGGGCGCGCTGGTCAGTGCCTTCTCTTATCAGGCAATCCTCATTATGCTTTGCATTGGCGTGGGCGCGATGGCGGCCGGCATGCTGCTGCGTCCTTCGGTTATGCCGCAAGGTGATGAACGGGAAAGCAAAAAAGCGGGCTGGCCGGAGTGGAAGCAGCTGCTTCAGGAAAATGCCGTCTGGCGGTTTTTACTCTGCGTTACCCTGATGCAGGGCGCACATGCGGCCTATTATGGCTTCAGCGCCATCTGGTGGCAGGAGGCTGGCTATTCCGCCAGCATCGTCGGCTATCTTTGGTCGCTGGGCGTGGTGGCAGAAATCGTCGTATTTGCCGCAAGCAATCGCTTATTCCGCCGCTGGACCGCGCGCGATCTTCTGCTGCTTTCAGGTGTTTGCGCAATCGTCCGCTGGAGCCTGCTTGCTTCAACCACGTCACTGCCCTGGCTGGTGGTAGGGCAGATCCTTCACTGCGGCAGCTTCACCATTTGCCATCTGGCCGCGATGCGCTTTATTGCTGCACGGCAAGGGGGCGAGGTTATTCGCTTGCAGTCTGCCTATTCAGCGCTGGCAATGGGCGGCGGTATTGCGGTGATGACGATGGTGTGCGGCGTCCTGTTTCAGCATTTGCATGGCAACGTGTTCTGGGTGATGGCAGCGCTGGTGGTGCCCGCCTTGCTGCTGCGTCCCAAGTTGCAACCTTCAGGACTCCAGCAGTAGCCTGATACGCTGTTGCTGATGGGGCTGCAATGGCAGCTCGGCATGGATTAACGGCGGCGAATAGAGCGGCAGAGGCGTGGCGTAAGGCGTAATAACCAGCGCCACGCCTTTTGGCGCGCTGTTGCTTTGGTACTCTGCCACGTCAAGATACTTGATATTCAGAGGCAGCAGCGTCAGCTCTCTCAGCTGCTGTTCTACCTCCTTTTCCAGTGCAGCATCTTTTCCTGTCAGTAAAAGAATTTGCTTCTCCTGCAAAACATTTTCCTGCATCAGCCACGCGCCAAAAAGGATCGCAATCAGGCCGAGTTCTTCCGGTGAAAACGTCAGGTTGTAGCGCTGTTCAAAAGCCTTTACTGCTGCCTGAGTGGTGCGCAGTAATTTGGGATAAAGCCGGGGAACTTCTTCCGTCAGGCTGTTATCAATCCTGATGCCAAACAGACAGCGTTCGAGCGCTTGCGCAAGATGGGTATAGAGGCGGTCACAAAGCCCTTGTTCATTACAAAAGCGGTTAGCAGACAGCGCCTGAAAATGCGCAATCATCTCTCTGACCCCCGCCAGTAACTCCCTCTCGTAATCATAACGGATTTCTGTGGTCACCGGCGCATGAAGCTGGCTGAGCAGTAAAGCAAATAACCAGACTTCACTGGCGTCAGGTGCCGGATGGCAGCGTTTTTGCCAGTGGCGCACGATTTCTTCCGCTAGCTGATGTTCTGCACGCCCGTTCAGCCAGCTGCGCTGCGAGTCGGTAAAATCGGTAGAGGCGCGGCGACAGAGCGAGTGCTGTATAAAAAGCTGTAAAAATTGACGATCGCGGCTGCTGAAATCACGGGAAAGTCCCAGTGCACAATGCTGTACCAGCGCCTGGAGGTTATGTTCATCATAAAGCGCTTTTTCCGTCTGCATCCTTTTCAGATGCTGCTTCAGGGCCGGAGAAAACTGTTGTTGAACGAAATCGGGTACCAGCCGGAGTGCACGGCGCAGCCAGTGCAGCAGGCAAAGACGCTGATCCAGTTCAGCGCCGATAAGACCATAGTGTCCGCTTGCTTCCTGGCGCAGGACAAGCCGATGATAGTGCTGGATTTTTGCTGCCACCTCCGCTATATCTTGCCGGGCAGTGGAATCATCCACGCTGTTCACCTTGCAGATTGTCTCCAGCGTGACAGCGGCATTCGGAAGATAAAATAGCAAAAGCAGATGGCAGTGACGCTGCGGACTGGAAAGTGCAGCAGGCGCTGATGGCGGTAAAATCATCTTCTGCATTCCCAGTTAAAGTAACATCGCTAAGAATAGCGTGATTGCCTCCCGCTGCGTCCTGAGACGCCAGATTTATTCTTAGCTTTTAAGGCAGGTCACAGAATTTTTGCTAACAGGTGAAAGGAATATAAATTGTTACGTTATAACGTATTCTGTTTGCGTCCCTTTATTGCTTTAATGATTGCGGTGGCACCACAAGCCTGGAGCCATCCTCACAGTTTTATTTCATTGCAAACCACGCTGGTTCATCAAGGCAATCAGCTTACCGGCTTGAAAATGCATTGGGTGATGGATGCGATTACCTCTGCCGATTTACTCTATGATGCCGGACAGGCAAAATCTGACTCGGTGGTGTGGAAAAAACTGGCAGCGGAAGTGATGGCTAACGTGTTGGGACAGCATTATTTCACCGAGTTCTGGCATGAAGGCAAAGCGGTAAAATTTGATAACTTACCGCCAGAATATCGTTTGCTGCGCCAGGGCAATCAGGCGGTGCTGGAATTTGTGCTTCCTCTGGGCGAGCCGCAGCCGCTCAAGGGCCAGCGCTATACTTTCTCAACTTTCGACCCAACCTATTTTGTTGATATGACCTTTGATTCTGAAAAATCACTCCATATCCCTGCTGAACTTGCTCAGCAGTGTCAGTTCAGTCTGAAAACGCCCAACCCGAACGCGTCTGTGCAGGCGTATGCGCTATCGCTTGATAAAGCCGATGCGCCACCGGAGGATAGGGAACTTGGCAGAGAGTTTGCCCAAACGGTGACGCTGACATGTCAGTAATTATCACGCAGCAAAAAACGCCGCGCGGCTGGCGGCAGTTCTGGCCGATCATCCTGCTGCTGTTGGCGTTGATTATCGGGGCAGGAGTGGTCTGGCTGCACTGGTCGCAGATTTTACTGCAAACCATCTTCTGGCAGAGGAATTTACATGCAGAGATGACCATGTTGATGCAGCAGGTCGTCGCTCATCCTCATCAGGTTGGCTTGACGCTGCTGGGATTCAGCCTGATTTATGGCGTATTGCATGCACTGGGACCGGGTCACGGCAAAGTGGTAATCGCGACGTTTCTGGCGACGCATCCTTTGAAACTTAAAACCAGCCTGCAACTGACGCTGGCGGCGGCGCTTTTGCAAGGCGCTGTTGCGGTTGTACTGGTAACGGTGATGCTAACGGTATTGCAGCTTTCTTCGCGCCAGCTGCATCTCGGCAGCTACTGGCTGGAGAAGGGCAGTTATTTGCTGGTGATTGTACTCGGAGCCTGGCTGAGCTGGCGCGCAGTAAGAAAGATGCTGCAAATTTTAAAAAAACCAGCGCGCACTTTCCATCGTCTGACGCCACTCACTCATCAGCACAGTGCGGACTGCGGCTGCGGGCACCAGCATGTGCCGGACAGTGAATCCGTTAACAAAGCGGTGAATATCAGAACAAAAATCATGGTGGTGTTATCCATGGGGCTACGGCCCTGTTCTGGCGCGCTGATGATGCTGTTGTTTGCAAAAGTGATTGGCGTTTACTGGTGGGGTGTTTTATCGGCAATCGTCATGGCTGCGGGAACGGCACTCACGGTTTCTGCCATGGCTTTACTGGTGCACATTTCTCGTTCGCTGGCGCTGAAGTTAAGTCGTGGGTCGTCACAAGGCTGGCAAAAAATGGGATTAGCCTGCCTGTCGCTGACCGGAGGCTTATTGCTGGTAGTGATGGGGATCGTGCTGTGGCTTACGGCGCAACCGGCCTTGTCGGGTGGCATCAGGCCGCTGTTTATGCGTTGAAAAAGGGCTGAAGTTATCCTTCAGCCCTTATCAACTATTGCGAACTTAGCGCTTCAGCGCTTCGCTCAGTTCGTCACGCATGGTGGCCAGCATAGATTTCACTACGCGTGGATTACCCGCAACGATATTGCCAGAGTGCAGATAACCGTGAGCGCCAACAAAGTCGGTCACCAGGCCACCCGCTTCACGAACCAGCAGTTCGCCCGCAGCAAAGTCCCATGGTTTCAGGCCGATTTCAAAGTAGCCATCCACGCGACCCGCAGCAACATACGCCAGATCCAGCGCCGCTGAACCGTTACGACGGAAATCAGCACACTGAGTAAACAGCTTACCAATGATGTTGATGTAAGGCGTGGCATGCTGCTTCAGTTTGAACGGGAAGCCGGTTGCCAGAATGGTGCCATCCAGATCGCGAGCAGTGCTGCCGCGCAGACGATAACCGTTCAGCTGCGTACCCTGACCACGAACCGCGCTAAACAGCTCATTGCGCATTGGATCGTAAACCACGGCAACTTCGGTACGGCCTTTGATGCGTACCGCGATGGACACGGAGAAGTGAGGCAGACGCTTAATGAAGTTAGTGGTGCCATCCAGTGGATCGATAACCCATTGTACATCCTGGTCTGTACCTGCTAATTCACCACTTTCTTCGGAAATGATGGTGTGTTGCGGATAAGACTTGCGAATCACCTCAATAATCAGGCGCTCAGCGTCGCGATCAACATTGGTAACGAAGTCGTTGGTGCCTTTCTGGGTGGCTTCAACGGCGTCTGGAGTTTCGTAATTCTTGGCAATTAAATTACCGGCCTTGCGCGCAGCGCGCACGGCGATGTTGAGCATCGGATGCATCGGTCTCTCTCACTGGATGTTAAAGAACGGGAAAACGGCGCGGATTATAGCAGGGGGTTCGGTAAAAGTCCTGAAAATATGTTAGCATCCTCAAATTATCTCACAGACCTGAATTCCTATGCTCTCGAATATCCGAATTGTGCTGGTGGAAACCTCTCACACTGGCAACATGGGTTCTGTCGCTCGCGCGATGAAAACCATGGGTTTAACAAACCTTTACCTGGTCAACCCACTCGTCAAGCCTGACTCCCAGGCGATTGCGCTGGCTGCCGGTGCCAGCGATGTTATTGGCGAAGCCCACATCGTGGATACCCTTGACGAAGCGTTGACAGGGTGTAGCCTGGTCGTGGGTACCAGCGCCCGTTCCCGTTCGCTTCCCTGGCCGATGCTCGATCCACGCGAATGCGGCATCAAGAGCGTACAGGAAGGCGAGCAGGCCCCGGTGGCACTGGTCTTTGGCCGCGAGCGCGTTGGCCTGACCAATGAAGAACTGCAAAAGTGTCATTATCATGTCGCTATTGCGGCTAACCCGGAATACAGCTCGCTCAACCTGGCGATGGCGGTGCAGATCATCGCTTACGAAGTGCGTATGGCATTTTTACAATCGCAGGAACAGAAAGCAGAACAGCCAGACTTTGAAGCGTCACCGTATCCGCTGGTCGACGACCTCGAGCGTTTTTATCAGCATATGGAACAGATGATGGTAAAAAGCGGCTTTATCCGTGAAGGCAGCCCGGGGCAGGTGATGAGCAAGATGCGTCGCCTCTATACCCGTGCGCGCCCGGAGCGTGACGAGCTGAACATTCTGCGCGGCATGCTTTCTTCGCTGGAAAAACCGAAAGGCGATAAATAGCGCAAAAAAACAGCATAGCGGCAGCAATAGTTGAGTGAAATACCAGGTTAAATACTTGAGTGAAACACTTGGTTAAATAGTTGAGTGTTTTACTTGGTTAAATAGTTGACCAAATCACTCGGGAATGTCAGACTCACGACCATCATTTGTTCACGCCAACCAGGCTACAACCGAGGTCGTTTACGCCATGAGACTGACATCCAAAGGCCGTTATGCCGTTACCGCTATGCTCGACGTTGCTCTTCATTCTCACGAAGGTCCAGTGCCGTTAGCTGATATTTCTGAACGCCAGGGCATCTCCCTGTCTTATCTGGAACAGCTGTTTTCTCGCCTGCGCAAAAATGGTCTGGTGGCCAGCGTTCGCGGTCCGGGCGGTGGTTATCTGCTGGGTAAAGAGTCGAACGCGATTGCTGTCGGTGCGGTAATTACTGCCGTGGATGAGTCCGTTGACGCGACCAAGTGCCAGGGTAAAGAAGGTTGTCAGGGCGGCGAGCGTTGTCTGACTCACGTGCTGTGGCGCGATCTGAGCGAACGCATTAGCGATTTCCTCAACAACATTACGCTGGCTGAATTGGTTAACAACCAGGAAATCCTGGACGTTGCAGACCGTCAAAATTCTACTGAAAAAGCGCGCGTGCCTAACACCCGCGTGCATGAAACCATTAACGTCAATCTGCGTGCCTGATTAAAGCGGCAGCGAAACTTGTCGTCCCATACCCTGTGGGGCGACAGAAACTGACGAGCCAGTCAGAACGCATTGAATGACATACATTTTATTGTGATGTACGGAGTTCAAGAGCAATGAAAGTACCGATTTACCTGGATTACGCCGCTACTACTCCCGCCGACCCCCGCGTCGCTGAAAAAATGATGCAGTTCCTGACGATGGACGGTACGTTTGGTAATCCAGCTTCCCGCTCTCACCGCTTCGGCTGGCAGGCAGAAGAAGCTGTTGATGTCGCCCGCAACCAAATCGCAGAACTGATTGGCGCCGATCCGCGTGAAATTGTTTTCACTTCTGGCGCAACTGAATCAGACAATCTGGCGATTAAAGGTGCCGCACATTTCCATCAGGAAAAAGGGCGCCACATCATCACCAGCCAGACAGAACACAAAGCGGTACTGGATACCTGTATTCAGCTTGAGCGCGAAGGTTTTACGGTGACTTATCTTGCGCCTCAACCCAACGGCATTATTAATCTGAACGAGCTGGAAGCCGCGATGCGTGATGACACCATCCTGGTTTCCATCATGCACGTTAATAATGAAACCGGCGTGGTGCAGGACATTGCCGCTATCGGCGAGCTGTGCCGCTCACGAGATATCCTCTTTCATGTTGATGCGACTCAAAGCCTGGGGAAACTTCCGGTAGACGTCAGCCAGCTGAACGTCGATCTGATGTCGTTTTCAGCCCATAAACTCTATGGACCAAAAGGCATCGGTGGCCTGTATGCGCGCCGGAAGCCCCGCATTCGTATTGAGGCACAAATTCACGGCGGCGGTCATGAGCGCGGTATGCGTTCCGGAACGCTACCGGTGCATCAAATTGTCGGCATGGGGGAAGCCTACCGGATTGCCAGAGAAGAAATGGCGGAAGAATCGGCCCGTCTCGCCGGACTTCGCCAGAGGCTGTGGCAGGGGATCAGCGGCATTGAGGAAGTTTATCTGAATGGCGATCTGGAAAAAGGCGCACCCAACATTCTGAACGTCAGCTTTAACTATGTTGATGGTGAATCACTGATAATGGCGCTGAAAGATTTAGCGCTTTCTTCCGGTTCAGCCTGTACTTCAGCCAGCCTTGAACCGTCCTACGTGCTGCGCGCGCTGGGTCTGGATGACGAACTTGCCCACAGTTCATTGCGTTTTTCACTGGGCCGCTTCACCACCCGCGAAGAAATTGATTACGCTGTTGAACTGGTTGGCAAATCAATCCAGCGCCTGCGTGAGCTGTCACCCCAGTGGAAAGCTTTTAAAGCCAGCGGCCTGGGCAGCAAGGCATCCTCTCTGCGTTCCTGATTTTCGACACTTCTGTGCTATTGCATTGATTTAACGGGCTGCTGTTTTAGCCCGTTTTTTATGATTTCTGTTAGTCTGGTTAAATGAATCTCGAGAAAGGTTTATTGTAGTGTCCGACTTTGAACACGGACCACGATTTATTTTCTAACAAGGAACCATGCGATGACCACAACGCCAATGAACATTTTGCTGTCAACGGCAGCGGCGGATGCACGCTGGGGCGAGAAAGCGACCCTGACCAGCAACGACAGCGGCATGACTATTCATTTAACCGGTAACGATGCGTTAACGACTATCCAGCGAGCGGCACGCAAGATTGATGCGCAGGGAATTCGTCACGTTAGCCTGCGTGGCGACTGGGATCTGGAACAAAGCTGGGCATTCTGGCAGGGCTATCGCGGCCCGAAAGGCGAACGAAAAGTAGATTGGGCCACGCTTAACGAGCAGGACCGGGCCGAATTCGATCGCCGCAGCAAAATTATCGATTGGGTACGCGATACCATTAATTTACCCGCCGAAGATCTCAGTCCGTCCCAGCTGGCACAGCGTGCGGTGGATTTACTGAGTGAGATAGGCAACGAAAAAGTCAGCTATCGCATTACCAAAGGCGACGATCTGCGTTTACAGGGATATGCGGGCCTGCACACCGTTGGGCGCGGTTCAACCCGTAATCCGGCGCTGCTGGTGCTTGACTACAATCCAACCGGCGATGACAGCGCGCCCGTTTTTGCCTGCCTGGTGGGCAAAGGCATTACCTTTGATACCGGCGGTTACAGCCTTAAGCCAAGCGGCTCAATGGACTCCATGAAATCAGACATGGGTGGTGCAGCTACGCTTACCGGCTCGCTGGCGCTGGCTATCAGTCGTGGCCTTAATAAACGCGTCAAGCTTTATCTGTGCTGCGCGGATAACATGGTGAGCGGCAATGCTTTCCGTCTTGGCGATATCATTCGCTACCGCAATGGCAAATCCGTGGAAGTCATGAACACCGATGCGGAAGGGCGACTGGTACTTGCTGATGGCCTGATTGACGCCAGCGAGCAGAACCCACAGTTGCTGATTGATGCGGCAACGCTTACCGGCGCAGCCAAAACTGCACTGGGCAATGATTACCATGCCTTGTTCAGCTTTGACGATGAGCTGGCCCACTCTTTACTGGGAAGCGCCACGGCAGAAAACGAACCGTTCTGGCGTCTGCCGCTGGCGGAATTCCATCGCAGCTATCTGCCGTCGAACTTTGCCGATCTGAACAATATCGCGGCACCTTCACACACTGCGGGTGCCAGCACCGCGGCCGCTTTCCTGTCGCATTTTGTTAAAAACTACCAGAAAGGCTGGCTGCATATTGACTGTTCGGCCACCTACCGCAAAGGTGCTGTCGATCAGTGGTCTGCGGGTGCGACCGGTCTGGGCGTGCGCACCGTAGCCAACCTGCTGTTGAAATAGTACCCAACCCGGCCGGATGCATCTGGCCGGGTTGTTCGAACCTTTTACTGGAAGCAACCAATGAATGACACTAACCAGCGCCTTGAAGAGGTGCTGAAGCTGGCGGCAACGGAGCCGGCACACCGTCCTGAGTTCTTTTCATTACTGATGGCCGCCAGCGTTTGGGTTCCAGGCGAGCAGGAACAAACGGACGCTGAGCCGGCGCAGGTCGATCTGGAGCACTGGGAGAAAGAGGATGGCAGCAGCATTATTCCTTTCTTCACCTCTTTAGCTGCAATGGAGCAGGCCGTTACTTCTGCCCAGCCTTTTCTGGTAATGCCGGTGCACACGCTGTTTAGCCTGACGCAGGGCGAAACCTTATTCCTGAACCCAAAGCTTCCTGCCGGGAAAGAATTCAGCCCGCGCGAAATTACCAGCCTGTTAGGTGAGGGCGGTAATGCGCTTAGCCAGCAAAGCGTACTGGAAGGGGGAACATCCCTGCTGCTTTCTGAAATTGCCGAGCCGCCGGAACAGGTAATTGCTTCATTAACGCAGCTTTTCGCTAAACATAAGCAGGTTCGCCGTGCCTGGGTTGCTCATATCAAAGAAGCGCCGGAAGATCGGCCAAATCTGCTCATTGGCATTGAGGCCGACAGCGATATCGAAAATATCATTCAGGCAGCAGGAAGCGTCGCGACAGATACCCTGCTGGATGACGAGCCGGTAGACATTTGCGAAGTGATTGAGGGTGAAAAGGGTATCAGCCACTTCTTTATGGCGCACATCACGCCGTTTTATGAACGCCGGTGGGGCAGCTTTCTGCGCGATTTCAAAAGCAGTAATTAAGCCGTTTATTGCTAACCGCTCCGATCGTTACTGGTCAGAGCGGTTCACTTTTTTAAGGTAATTGTTAATGCTTACTGCGCTTCGCCAACAGCGAGCGGTAAATCATCACGGCTTCCCCATTCGCCCCACGAACCGTCATACAGCGTAACGTCAGTTACCCCCAGCGTATTCAACGCCAGAATGACGACAACTGCGGTGACGCCGGATCCACAGCTGGCCACAATCGGCCGATCGAGCTTCAGACCCTGCTGCTGGAAGATCGCTTTTAACGCTTCCGGTGATTTTAACTGACCGTTTTCGACCAGATCATTCCACGGTACGTTTCGGCTGCCGGGAATATGCCCACGCAGCAGACCAGGACGAGGCTCGTCGACTTCTCCCCTGAAACGATTTCCTGCTCGTGCATCGACAAGCTGTGCGCTGCCTTCATGGCTGATTAGCATCACATCGGTCACGCGTTTCACGACGGCGGGATCAAAGCTGGCCTCAAATTCCGCTTCCGGTAGAGAAACCGCGCCTTTCGTCAGCGGCAAACCGGCGTCGGTCCAGGCCTTCAGCCCGCCCGCCAGTATAGAGACTTCTTCCACGCCGAACTGGCGCAGCATCCACCAGGCACGGGGCGCAGAGAACAGATTACCTTCGTCATAAACAATCAAATGCTTGTCGCTGCCGATCCCCAGTTCCCGCATAGCGACAGCAAAAGCCTCGGCGCGCGGCAGCATATGTGGATAAGGGCTGGTGTGATCGGAAAGGGCTTCAATATCGAAAAAAGGCGCGTTCGGCAGATGCCCGGACTGATATTCGGCGACGATATCGCGCACGTTTTCCTGACCTGGCGGCAGCATACGCGCGTCCAGTACCTGAATATCATCATCAGAAAAATGTTCCGCCAGCCAGTCGGCGGTCACAAAGAAAGAGGTAGTCATAGCGGCCTCGCTGTGGATGTCATTGTGCTGAGTGTCAACCATCCTGGCGGGCATCACAAGAGGTTGTGCATTTTTGCGCCCGGATTAATCAAAAACCTGACGATACCTCGAAAAATCGGTAAAAAAGCGCAAATAGCAGCAACAACGTTCAAAATGGAGTAATTTTGTTCAAATATCGGAAAGGCCGTTATAAACGTAAGGAAATGAAAGACACTTTTTTAATGATTTGTTGAATCTCCGATAGGCAAGCCCGGCTATGCCCCCTATAATCGGCGCCATTTTCCCGGCCGGGGAGGCTTTTCACCGGCTACACTCGACATCAAACAGGGGTCCACATGACTATTGAACGTACTTTTTCTATCGTAAAACCAAACGCGGTGGCAAAAAACGTAATTGGTGCCATTTTTAACCGTTTTGAAAGCGCTGGCTTCAAAATCGTTGGCACCAAAATGCTGCACCTGACCAAAGAACAGGCTGAAGGTTTCTACGCTGAACACCAGGGCCGTCCTTTCTTCGACGGTCTGGTTGAATTCATGACTTCTGGCCCGGTAGTGGTTTCCGTGCTGGAAGGTGAGAACGCTGTACAGCGTCACCGTGATCTGATGGGTGCAACTAACCCAGATAACGCTCTGGCGGGTACTCTGCGTGCAGATTACGCTGACAGCTTCACCGAAAACGCTACTCACGGTTCAGATTCTGCTGAGTCTGCTGCTCGTGAAATCGCGTTTTTCTTCGGTGAAAACGAAGTGTGCCCACGCACTCGCTAAGATTATTTGCAGTGTGGAAGATCAGGGCGTTTACAATTTATTTGTTTGACGCACTTTAACCTGCTGTTCCACACTTGTACAATAATGCGCCCCTGATGAGTTCGCTCAACGGGGGCGTTTCATTTATACCCGCTATCTTTCAATTTGCAGATGCGTTGGCTGCCTTCACTCACCCCAATCACTTACCACAGTAAGCTCATGGGGAGTCACTCAGCTGCCGCCTTCTTGCAGTTCGAAATCTATCTGGTATGTATTATTCACTCCCCAGCGCCATAACGTGTAATAACGAGGCCAGAGAAAATTATGTCTGAACACATTGTGACTCCGTCGTCTGCATCACCTGCTATCGCCACGCCAAAAAAAGAAAAAATCAACCTGCTCGATTTGAACCGTCAGCAAATGCGTGAATTTTTTGCCAGCCTGGGTGAAAAACCGTTCCGCGCCGATCAGGTAATGAAGTGGATTTATCACTACTGCTGTGATGATTTCGACGAGATGACCGACATCAATAAAGTTTTCCGCGGCAAGCTGAAAGAGCTGGCCGAAATTCGCGCGCCGGAAGTTGCTGAAGAGCAACGCTCGGCAGATGGCACCATTAAATGGGCGATTACCGTTGGCGGCCAGCAGGTCGAAACGGTTTATATCCCGGAAAAAGATCGCGCCACCCTGTGCGTTTCATCCCAGGTAGGCTGTGCACTTGAATGTAAATTCTGCTCTACGGCGCAGCAGGGCTTTAACCGCAATCTGCGCGTATCAGAAATTATTGGCCAGGTCTGGCGTGCCGCTAAAATCATTGGCGCATCAAAAATTACCGGCCAGCGTCCGATTACCAACGTGGTAATGATGGGCATGGGCGAACCCCTGCTGAACCTGAACAACGTTGTGCCAGCAATGGAAATCATGCTGGACGATTTTGGCTTTGGTTTGTCAAAACGTCGCGTAACGCTGTCGACCTCCGGCGTGGTTCCTGCGCTGGACAAGCTGGGCGATATGATTGACGTCGCGCTGGCCATTTCTCTGCACGCGCCAAACGATGCCATTCGCGACGAAATCGTGCCGATCAATAAAAAGTACAATATCGAAACTTTCCTGAATTCCGTTGCACGCTATATCTCAAAATCTAACGCCAATCAGGGCCGGGTCACCATTGAATACGTCATGCTGGATCACGTGAATGACAGCACCGATAACGCCCATGAGCTGGCGGCGTTGCTGAAAGATACGCCATGCAAAATCAACCTAATCCCATGGAACCCCTTCCCGGGAGCACCTTATGGTCGCAGTTCGAACAGTCGCATCGATCGCTTCTCTAAAGTGTTGATGGATTACGGATTTACCACTATTGTGCGTAAGACTCGTGGTGATGATATTGACGCGGCTTGCGGGCAGCTGGCGGGTGAGGTTATTGACCGTACCCGTCGTACGATGCGTAAGAAAATGGCTGGTGAAGCCATTTCTGTGAAAGCGCTCTGAAACCTGAGTTTTAACCAGCTTATCGTCTGTCAGCCGTGATGTGTCTGGAGTACCATCGCCACCTGTTTATCAGGAGGCGATATGGGTAAAGGATTCCCGATCTGGCTGGCTGTGTTATTGTTTTCGGGCTGTACGGCACCGGTACAACGCAGCGAGCTGGTGGAGACACGGCTACAATTAGGGCTCGATTATCTGGCACTGGGCGAACTGCCGTTTGCGCGACGTAATTTGCAGCAGGCGTTGACGCTGGCCCCTCAGGATTATCGCTGCCAGCTAGCGATGGCACGGTACTTCCAGCAGGCTGGCGATGTGTCTGCCGCGGACGCACGTTACCAGGCGGCACGCCGTCTGGCCGGAGAAAACCGTGACGTAATCAATAATTACGGTGCGTTTCTCTGTCGTTTAGGGCAGTATGATGCGGCTCAGCAGCAGTTCAGTAAAGCGGCTGACGGTGCCGAAAACAGCGGGCGTGCTGATGCAGTTGAAAATGCTGGCTACTGTTATCTCCATGCGGGAGAGCAGCAAAAGGCAAAGGAAGCGCTCATTAAGGCTACCCGGCACGATCCGCAGAGAGGCGCTGCTTTGCTGGCAGAAGCCGAAAGGCGATTTGGAAAGAAGGAGCGCACCGCAACGCGGCTCCTGTTAGATGTTTATCAACACAACTTTACTGCCTCGGCAGAAAGCCTGTGGTTAGAGATTCGCTTCGCCGCGCAGGCAGAGCAGCCCGCAAGCGTAAAGCTTGCCGGAGAGCAGCTGGCGCGAAATTTTCCACAATCGATACAGTACCTGCATTTTTTAGCTAATGAATACTGAAGCCACTCAAGATAAATCAGCAGTAAATTCAACAGGCGAGCGCCTGCGTGGGGCCCGTGAACAAATGGGTCTGACTCAGCAGAACGTTGCAGAGCGCCTTTGCCTGAAACTTTCCACCGTACGGGACATTGAAGAAGATAAAGCGCCGGCAGATTTGGCGTCGACCTTCCTGCGTGGCTACATTCGTTCCTATGCTCGTCTGGTCCATGTACCCGAAGAGGAGCTGCTGCCGATGATGGCGAAGCAGGCTCCAGTGCGTGCCGCCAAAGTGGAACCGATGCAGAGTTTTTCACTGGGCAAAAGGCGGAAAAAACGCGACGGCTGGTTGATGATTTTCACCTGGCTGGTGCTGTTTGTTGTGGTCGGTCTGACCGGTGCCTGGTGGTGGCAAAATCATAAAGCCGCGCAGGACGATTTGGTTTCGATGGCCGATCAGAATGTGTCAACGTCGGACGGTAACAGCCAGTCAATCCCGCTGAACGATAGCGGTGCCGACAGCACGCCGCCGACCGAGACGACGCCAGCGCCCGCCCTGGCTGAAACCTCATCCGCATCTGCTGTTGCACCGGCAGCGGAGCAACCGGCATCGACCACTAATGCTGCTGCCGCCCAGCAGCAGCCTGCGGCCGTTTCGCCTTCCCAGGCGCCGGTTGACAATACCAGCAATGGACAAATGCCTACCGGCACTGCAGGCGTTAGCGCGCCTGCAGCCGATCCTTCTGCTCTGGTTATGAACTTCAATAAAGACTGCTGGCTGGAAGTCACCGATGCGACAGGAAAAAAACTGTTCAGCGGAATGCAGCGCAGTGGTGGTAAACTCAGTCTCGCCGGCACCGCACCTTATCGCCTGAAAATTGGCGCGCCAGGCGCAGTCCAGATCCAGTACCAGGGACAGCCGGTCGATCTGAGTCGTTTCATCCGTACCAACCAGGTTGCCCGCCTCACAGTCGGTGCGCATTAACGCATCTTCTGGTCGCGAGTAATTTCGGAGAAAGAATATGCATAACGAAGCACCCATTATCCGTCGCAAATCAAAGCGAATTTACGTCGGCAAGGTGCCAGTGGGCGACGGCGCACCTATAGCCGTACAGTCCATGACCAACACGCGAACCACTGACGTGGAAGCCACGGTCAGACAAATTAAGGCGCTTGAGCGCGTCGGCGTGGACATTGTTCGCGTTTCTGTTCCTACCATGGATGCTGCTGAAGCTTTCCGCCTGATCAAACAGCAGGTGGATGTCCCGCTGGTTGCCGATATCCACTTTGACTATCGCATTGCGCTGAAGGTTGCCGAATACGGCGTCGACTGCCTGCGTATCAATCCCGGCAACATCGGTAACGAAGAACGCATCCGTCAGGTTGTCGACTGCGCACGCTATAACAATATCCCTATTCGCATCGGCGTGAATGCAGGCTCGCTGGAAAAAGATTTGCAGGAGAAGTACGGCGAACCTACGCCGCAGGCTCTGCTGGAATCTGCCATGCGCCATGTCGATCACCTCGATCGCCTTAACTTCGATCAGTTCAAAGTCAGCGTAAAAGCATCAGACGTCTTCCTGGCGGTTGAGTCTTATCGTTTGCTGGCTAAGCAGATCGATCAGCCTTTGCATCTCGGCATTACGGAAGCGGGCGGCGCGCGCGCCGGTTCAGTGAAATCCGCTATTGGACTGGGACTGCTGCTGGCAGAAGGCATCGGCGATACGCTGCGTATTTCGCTGGCGGCCGATCCGGTGGAAGAGGTGAAGGTTGGGTTTGATATCCTCAAATCCCTGCGCATTCGCTCTCGTGGCATCAACTTTATTGCCTGTCCAACCTGCTCTCGTCAGGAATTTGACGTGATCGGCACGGTCAATGCCCTTGAAGAGCGTCTGGAGGACATCATTACGCCAATGGATATTTCCATTATCGGTTGCGTGGTGAATGGCCCGGGCGAAGCGCTGGTGTCGACCATGGGCGTGACCGGCAGCAACAAGAAAAGCGGCTTTTATGAGGATGGCGTACGCCTCAAGGAGCGTTTGGATAATGACAACATGATCGATCAGCTGGAAGCCCGTATTCGTGCCAAAGCCTCGATGATGGATGAGTCCCGCCGCATTGACGTACAGCAAGTCGAAAAATAAATCGTATTTGCGGAGCTGAATTAAGCGCAGCAGACAGGCCTGCTGGCCGGTGAGCGTGTCTTGGTTCAGTTCCCAGTATTAAGAAGAGAAGAAAAGTGGCGAAGAATATTCAGGCAATTCGCGGGATGAACGATTACCTGCCCGCGGACACCGTCGTATGGCAACGCATTGAGCAGATCCTCAAGCAGGTGCTGGCCAGCTATGGTTATAGCGAAATCCGCCTGCCGATTGTAGAGCAGACCCCGTTATTCAAGCGCGCTATCGGTGAAGTCACCGACGTGGTTGAAAAAGAGATGTATACCTTTGACGATCGCAACGGCGAAAGCCTGACGCTGCGTCCGGAAGGGACGGCAGGCTGCGTGCGTGCCGGCATCGAACACGGTCTGCTGTACAATCAGGAACAGCGTCTGTGGTATATCGGTCCGATGTTCCGCTACGAACGTCCGCAGAAAGGGCGCTATCGCCAGTTCCATCAGATTGGCGCGGAAGTTTTCGGCTTGCAGGGGCCGGACATCGATGCTGAGCTGATTATGATGACGGCCCGCTGGTGGAAAGCGTTGGGCATTGCCGATCACGTTCGTCTTGAGCTGAACTCTATTGGTTCACTGGAAGCGCGGGCTGACTATCGTGATGCGCTGGTCGCTTTCCTGGAAGCACATAAAGACGTGCTGGATGAAGATTGCAAACGCCGTATGTACAGCAACCCGCTGCGTGTGCTGGACAGCAAAAATCCAGACGTGCAGGCGCTGCTGAACTCGGCGCCGGTGCTGGGTGATTATCTGGATACCGAATCACGTGAACACTTTGATGGTCTGTGCGAACTGCTTGATGCAGCTGGCATTGCCTATACCGTGAATCAGCGTCTGGTGCGCGGCCTCGATTACTACAACCGTACCGTTTTTGAATGGGTGACCAGCAGCCTGGGCGCTCAGGGTACCGTCTGTGCCGGTGGACGCTACGATGGCCTGGTTGAACAGCTTGGCGGCCGGGGCACACCTGCCGTCGGTTTTGCTATGGGCCTGGAGCGTTTGGTGCTGCTGGTTCAGGCAGTTAATCCGGAATTTGAACCGACGCGCATTGTCGATGTCTATGTTATCGCTTCAGGGCAAGGCGTGCAGTCCGCCGCGATGCAGCTGGCTGAACGGCTTCGTGATGCTGACCCGTCTTTAAAGTTGATGACCAATTTTGGCGGCGGTAATTTCAAGAAGCAGTTCGGCCGTGCAGATAAGTGGGGCGCACGCGTGGCGCTGGTACTGGGCGAAGCGGAAGTTGCTAACGGTCAGGTAGTGATTAAAGATTTGCGTAACGGCGAGCAGCAGACGCTGGATCAGCATGATGCAGCGAGCACGCTGGCAGCAATGCTGCAGCAGGCCGACGTTTAAAGGAGAAGGTGCGCGTGGAAGTTTATAGCAACGAAAACGAACAGGTCGATGCGTTAAAAGGCTTTTTTGCTCAGAACGGTAAAGCGCTGGTAGTCGGCGTCATTCTGGGCATTGGTGCGCTGGCGGGCTGGCGTTACTGGAGCACTCATCAGGATGGCAGCAGCCGCGAAGCATCGGCTCGTTATCAGCAGGTCTCTACCGCGCTGGACGCCAGCAAGCCTGAGACGCTGAACGCGGCCGCGAAGTTTGCCAGTGAAAACAGCAACACCTACGGTGCGCTGGCGTCGCTGGATCTCGCTAAGCGCTATGTTGACAGTAATCAACTGGATAAAGCCGCTGCACAGCTGCAATCGGGCCTGAAAGCGACGAAAGATGCGAATTTGCAGGCGGTATTGAATCTGCGCCTGGCGCGTATTCAGCTACAGCAGAAGCAGCCGGACGACGTGCTGAAAACTCTCGATGCCATTAAAGGCGACGGCTGGACCGCAATCATTGCTGATGTGCGTGGTGAAGCCCTGCTTAGCAAAGGCGACAGCAAAGGCGCGCGCGATGCCTGGAGCAAAGGCATTGCCTCTGACGCGTCTCCGGCGCTGAAAGAGATGCTGCAGATGAAAATGAATAATTTGCCGGGCTAACGGCCTGAGTAAAAAAATTGCCTCAACAGGCTCAAGAGGGATTTCATGGAATTGCGTAAGATACTTCTGCCGGGACTGATTTCAGTCACCTTACTCAGCGGATGTTCATGGTTCAGCGGTGAAGAAGACGTGGTAAAAATGTCGCCGCTGCCTAAGGTCGAAAATCAGTTCACTCCGGAAAAAGTCTGGAGCACATCCGTTGGCGATGGCGTGGGTGATTATTACTCTAACCTGCATCCGGCCTGGGCAGACAGTACCGTTTATGCGGCCGATCGTTTCGGCATTGTGAAAGCGGTCAATGCGGGCGACGGTAAAGAACAGTGGAAGGTCGATCTCTCTGAAAAGACGGGTTTCTTCTCAAAGAATCTTCCTGCATTGCTTTCAGGCGGTGTCTCTGTTGACGGCGGCCATGCTTATGTAGGAAGCGAGCGCGGTCAGGTTTATGCGCTTAACACCAGCGACGGTTCGATTGCCTGGCAGACAAAAGTCGCCGGTGAAGTGCTTTCCCGCCCGGTAGCCAGCGATGTCCTGGTGCTGATCCATACCAGCAACGGCATGTTGCAGGGGCTGGATCAAAGCAGCGGCGTCGTGAAGTGGACAGTCAATCTGGACGTGCCTGCGCTGTCACTTCGTGGTGAATCTGCGCCGGTAACTGCTTTTGGTGCGGCAATCGTCGGTGGTGACAACGGACGCGTTAGCGCGGTGATGATGAACCAGGGCCAGATTATCTGGCAGCAGCGTATCTCCCAGCCTGGCGGCGCGACCGAAATCGATCGTCTGTCAGATGTAGATACCACCCCGGTTGTTGTTGACGGCGTGGTTTATGCGCTGGCCTATAACGGTACGCTTTCTGCGATGGACCTGCGCTCAGGGCAGATCATGTGGAAACGTGAGATTGGTTCCGTACACAATATTATTGTTGATGCGGGCCATATTTACCTTGTCGATCAGGATGACCGCGTTGTGGCATTGAACACTGACGGTGGCGTGACGGTTTGGCGTCAGAGCGATCTGTTGCACCGCAACCTGACCTCACCGGTGCTGTACAATGGCTATCTGGTGGTTGGCGACAGCGAAGGCTATCTGCACTGGATCAATACGACCGACGGCCGCTTTGTAGCTCAGCAGAAAGTGGACAGCTCGGGTTTCCAGACTGAACCGGTTGTTGCCAGCGATAAGCTGCTGATTCAGTCGAAAGACGGTGAAGTTTACGCTTTTACCCGCTAATATTACGGCATTAGCGATGCTCTGTAACGGCTCCTGATTCGTCAGGGGCCGTTTCGTTTTTCTCTGGGCGTGGTATTCTTTACGCCTTCAGCCTGCGTGTGCGTCAGCAACCTCTGTTTGCCGTCGTTAAGCGATCAAGGCTCTATTTTTTTGTAATGAGGCTTCAATATGGTACCTGTGGTCGCGCTGGTCGGGCGTCCCAATGTGGGAAAATCCACCCTGTTTAACCGTCTTACGCACACGCGAGATGCGCTGGTGGCGGATTTTCCTGGGCTAACCCGTGACCGTAAATATGGTCGCGCCGAGGTCGAAGGGCGGGAATACATTTGTATTGATACCGGTGGTATCGATGGCAATGAAGAGGGTGTAGAAACCCGTATGGCCGAACAGTCCCTGCTAGCAATCGAAGAAGCTGATGTGGTGCTGTTTATGGTTGATGCTCGTGCCGGCCTGATGCCTGCCGACCAGGCCATTGCCCAACATCTGCGTTCGCGTCAGAAACCGACTTTCCTGGTCGCCAACAAAACCGACGGCATGGATCCTGATTCCGCCGTAGTCGACTTCTTTGCACTGGGCCTGGGTGATATTCATCCTATCGCCGCTTCTCATGGACGCGGTGTTAACAGCCTCCTTGAGATGGTGCTGCTGCCGTGGATGGAAAAAGTTGAGCCGCCGCGCGAGCTGACGGAAGAAGAAGAAAACGCCGCATACTGGGCGGATCTGGAAGAAAAAGAGGGTGAAGAAGGGCTGGAAGAGCCGGAAGATGACTTCAACCCGCTGGATCTGCCGATCAAACTGGCTATCGTTGGGCGTCCTAACGTAGGTAAGTCAACGCTTACTAACCGTATTCTCGGCGAAGACCGCGTTGTGGTTTACGACATGCCGGGTACCACGCGTGACAGTATCTACATCCCCATGGAACGCGATGGCCGTGAGTATATTCTGATCGATACGGCTGGCGTGCGTAAGCGTGGCAAGATTACTGAAACTGTCGAGAAGTTCTCGGTAATCAAAACCCTGAAGGCGATTGAAGACTCTAACGTCGTCCTGCTGGTTATCGATGCGCGCGAAGGGATTTCCGATCAGGATCTGTCACTGCTGGGCTTTATCCTGAACAGCGGCCGCTCTCTGGTGATTGTGGTCAATAAGTGGGACGGCATGACGCAGGAAGCACGTGATGAAGTGAAAGAAGCACTGGATCTGCGTCTTGGCTTTATCGACTTTGCTCGCGTGCACTTTATTTCTGCTCTGCACGGCAGCGGCGTAGGCAACCTGTTTGAATCCGTCACCGAAGCGTATGATTGTGCGACCCGTCGCGTGAACACCTCCATGCTGACCCGCATCATGAACATGGCAGCTGACGATCATCAGCCACCGCTGGTGCGTGGTCGCCGCGTGAAGCTGAAATATGCGCACGCGGGGGGCTATAACCCACCGATTGTAGTGATCCACGGCAACCAGGTGAAAGATTTAGCGGACTCCTATAAACGCTACCTGATGAACTACTTCCGTCGTTCACTGGAAGTGATGGGCACGCCAATCCGTATTCAGTTTAAGGAAGGCGACAACCCGTTTGCCGGTAAGCGTAACCTGCTGACGCCTAATCAGCAGCGCAAGCGTAAGCGTCTGATGAGCCATCTGAAGAAAAATAAACGTTAATCCACAAGGGGGCCAATCGGCCCCCTTTGTTTTATACTCAATGCAGATAAAACAGGAGAGTGATATGAGTGAGACCTGCCCGGTTTGCCAGCAAAATCTGACTGCGGAAGAAGGACATTTCCACTGCACCCATTGTCAGCGCAATTTTGCCGCCAAGGCTATCTGCCCGGATTGCGAGCAGTCTCTTCAGGTTTTGAAGGCCTGCGGCGCGGTTGATTACTTTTGTCCGAACGGTCACGGGCTGATTTCTAAAAAGCGCGTGGTTTTTAAGGCGCTAATAGAAACACTTTAGAAAGATAATCAGGCTAATAAGTGGCCTGATTAATGCCAGGTTAAATCCCTACAGTTAAGCGTATTATTTTCAGTAATATTTAATTTTTTAACACGACTGTTTCCGGGTTTGCTTTTTATCATCCAGATAACTGCCTAATTTTCTGTAAGTTAATTAATTTCGGTATTTCCCTCGCATTTTTCCCCTTCAGCAAAAATGAATTATTCTTCTGGTGAACTATTTTTAGCCGGTTACACTCTCTGGAAGCCTATTGTCAAAAATTGCGGCTTTTGTGAACTTTGTTAAGTTTATGTTTATTAACTTACGAACCGCGTGGTACAATTTTGCCGTCCTTTGAAAGCCTTCTGTCGCGGAAACCCACGGCAGGCGTGCCTTTGGCAGGTACAGGACGGGATTTGACCCGTAACGAATTGTTAATGAAAGTAGGGTTCAAAGCATAATGTCTATTTCGTTCGTCACCTTCAGCGCGAGCGCTACCGGGGCGAAAAGAGAATAAAGATTGTGCTCAGGCGCTGTTTTTTTCAGGAGTATTTTGACCATGTCTCAAACGAATGCCCGGTCGTCAAAATGGCTGGGCTTATGGAGTATTGTGCTGGGGCTGTTATTACTGGCTACCGGCCTGTTCTTTGTGATTGGTGGCGGAAAACTGGTTTCGCTGGGTGGCAGCTGGTATTTCGTTATTGCCGGTATTTTTACCGTCATTTCCGCTATTCAGTTTTTCCGTCGTAAATCTTCCGCGGTAATAATCTTTGCGCTGGTGTTTATCGGTTCGGCTATCTGGGCCGTGCAGGAAGCGGGCATCGATTTCTGGCCGCTGGTCTCCCGTCTGATGACGCTGGCCGGTTTCCTGTTGCTGGCGGTTATCACTTTCCCTGCGCTGCGTAAGCACGAAGGCAAAACCTCAGCAGCTAAGCCTGCTTATACCGTTGCCGTTGTGCTGGTTGTAGGCCTGGTGGCGACGTTTATCCAGATGTTCCAGCCGCATGCGCCCGTTGCTAACGGGACAGAACTGCCGCTGACGCCGGTTAACAAAGCTACCGAGCAGAAAAACTGGGACAATTACGGCAACACGCCTGGCGGAAGCCGCTTTGTGTCGCTGGATCAGATCACTCGCGATAACGTGAAGGATCTGAAAGTTGCCTGGACTTTCCATACCGGCGATATCCCGGAAAGCCCAACCGGCAACGGTGCGGAAGATCAGCAAACGCCTCTGCAAATTGGCGATGTCCTGTACCTTTGTACGCCACACAACAACATCATCGCGGTTAACGCCGACACCGGTAAAAAAATCTGGGAGCACGTCGTTAACGCCCAGGCAGAAGTGTGGAACCGCTGTCGCGGTCTGGCGTACTTTGAT
Source organism: Pantoea sp. CCBC3-3-1 (assembly GCF_007981265.1). Taxonomy (NCBI): domain Bacteria; kingdom Pseudomonadati; phylum Pseudomonadota; class Gammaproteobacteria; order Enterobacterales; family Erwiniaceae; genus Pantoea; species Pantoea sp. CCBC3-3-1. Next base: position 3,648,712 of record NZ_CP034363.1, on the reverse strand, counting down.
GCGACCAAACCACTGCCCCAGCCTTCTGTGCCAGGCTCAACGCCTGTTCCACAGCCTGCGCTGGCCGCTGGCGATACCTGCCAGCGTCGTCTGCTGATGAACACCATCGACGCGCGCCTGATGGCTGTCAACGCCGACAACGGTGAGCTGTGCCAGAACTTTGGCGACCACGGCGTGGTTGACCTGAAAGCAGGCCTGGGTGAAGCACAGGATCCAAAATATCAGCTGACCTCAGCACCTACGCTGGCTGGAACGACCGTTGTGGTAGGGGGTCGCGTCGCGGATAACGTGCAGACCGATATGCCTGGCGGCGTAATTCGTGGTTTCGACGTGATTACTGGCGAAATGCGCTGGGCGTTCGACACCGGTAATGACGATCCGAATGCCAAATTGCAGGCGGGTCAGAACTATGCTCGCAGTACGGCAAACTCATGGGCACCCATGTCTTATGACCCAACCATGAACACCGTGTTCATGCCAATGGGTAGTTCGTCTGTTGACCTGTATGGCGCAACCCGTACCGCACTGAACCACAAATATGGTGCTTCTGTACTGGCGGTTGACGCCACTACCGGTAAAGAGAAGTGGGTTTATCAGACCGTGCACAACGATCTGTGGGACTTTGACCTGCCGATGCAGCCAAGCCTGATCGACTTCCCGCAGAAAGACGGCACCACCAAGCCTGCGGTTGTGATTGGCACCAAAGCCGGGCAGATCTACGTATTGGATCGCCTGACCGGCAAGCCGCTGACCGAAGTGAAAGAAGTCCCGGTTAAGAAAGGCAATATCCCGAACGAGCAGTACACGCCAACCCAGCCTAAGTCAGTGGGTATGCCGCAGATTGGTGCGGAGACGCTGAAAGAGTCTGATATGTGGGGCGCGACGCCGTTCGATCAGCTTGCCTGCCGTATCGGCTTTAAATCTATGCGTTACGATGGCCTGTATACCGTTCCGGGCACCGACAAGGCACTCAGCTTCCCTGGCTCTCTGGGCGGGATGAACTGGGGCAGCATGTCGACCGATCCGAACAATCACTACATCTTTGTCAACGACATGCGTCTTGGCCTGTGGGTGCAGATGATCCCGGCTAACACGGGTGCTATCGCGCGTGGCAGCAACGGTGGTGAAGCCATCAACACCGGTATGGGCGCCGTTCCGCTGAAAGGCACCCCGTATGCTGTAAACAAAAACCGCTTTATGTCGCCGCTGGGTATTCCTTGCCAGAAGCCGCCGTTTGGTACGCTTTCCGCCATCGATCTGAAAACGCAGAAGCTGGTGTGGCAGGTTCCGGTTGGTACCGTACAGGATACCGGACCGTTCGGTATTAAGATGCATGCACAGATGCCGGTAGGAATGCCGACGCTGGGTGGTACGCTGGCGACTCAGGGTGGACTGGTGTTCATCGCGGGAACGCAGGATTACTATCTGCGCGCGTTCGATACCTCAACCGGTAAAGAAGTGTGGAAAGCACGTCTGCCAGTGGGTAGCCAGGGCGGCCCAATCAGCTACAAGTCACCGAAAACAGGTAAGCAGTACATCCTGATTTCTGCCGGTGGCGCACGTCAGTCTCCAGACCGTGGCGACTACGTCATTGCTTACGCCCTGGATAAATAATTCAGGCTGAATAAAACAAAGCCCCTTCAGTGATGAAGGGGCTTTTTTTACGTCGTTTGACCAGGGTTATTGACCTTCCTTCCAGAGCTGAACCAGCTCGGGAGGCGCCTGATCTTCCGGGATCACGATGACAATACTGCCGATCTGATTGGGAGTAGCGTAGCTGATTTCAACACGGTAATAGCGCTGATCGCCTCTTCCGACACAACTTTGCTCTCCCGCAGGTTCACCCAAAGGCAATGCACGTCGCAGCACGCTACAAACGTGTTCCCGCTCGGGAGGATCCAGCTGTGCCAGCGCGAAACGTCTTGCGCCAGCCAGTTTAGGGATATAAGCAAAGCCGCCTTCGCGTGCCACGTCAATTACCGCGTCATCGCTCAGTTTCGGAAGGTTTTTCATCATAATACGCCGACCTCTTTCCACGCGTTCTCAATAGCCTGTCCCACTGAGCTATTAAACCGCGTCTGGCCGTGCCTGACTGTGAACTGCGCAAAGGTTTTGAAATCAGCATCCTGCGGCAGCTCTTTATCACAGACCGTATCGTACCAGGCATAACCCGCCAACTCCCAGGCATAGCCACCCAGCGCTTTTGCTGCCAGGTAAAAAGCCCGGTTAGGAATGCCTGAGTTGAGATGGACGCCGCCGTTGTCTTCACGCGTCTGCACGTAGCCTTTCATATCGGCTGGCTGAGGATCTTTACCCAGCAACGGATCGTCATAGGCCGTACCCGGCTCGGACATTGAGCGAAGCCCCTTGCCGTTAATCCCTTTTGCCAGCAGGCCTTCACCAATAATCCAGTCGGCCTGGTCCGCCGTTTGCTTGCGGCTGAACTGTTTGACCAGTGAACCAAACACGTCCGACAGCGACTCATTCAGCGCGCCTGCCTGCTCAAAATAGATTAGCCCGGCTTCGGTTTCCGTCACGCCGTGCGACAGTTCATGGCCGACCACATCCAGCGCAATAGTGAAACGATTAAAAATTTCGCCGTCGCCGTCACCAAAAACCATCTGCTGACCGTTCCAGAAGGCGTTTTGATAACCATCGCCATAGTGAACGGTGCCTTTTAGCGTCAGTCCCTGATTGTCCAGCGAGTTGCGCTGGTAGGCCTGCCAGAAAAAATCATAGGTGACGCCCAGATAATCATAGGCCTCGGTGGTTGCCACATCATTGGTTTGAGACTGGCCTTCGCTACGAACCAGCGTGCCAGGAAGGTTTTGGGTCTGCTCTGCGCTGTAAATCTCTCGCTGAACCTTACCTGCCGTTGCGGCTTGCGCACTTTGAGGTTTAGTCCAGGTTTCCGCCATCAGCGTCTGCACATGCGCCAGGGTATGACGCGCGCAGCTCTGTTGTTGCCCTGAGCCGTTGTCGATGATTTTACGCAGAATATAGGGAGGAATAACGCCATAATTCATACCATGCTCCTTGGTCAAAGTAATTGTCCAAAAAAGTATAGTACCCGTATTGCGTACGCACGGAGTAAACAAAAATTGACCAGTTTTTCGGACTAATCCATTAGCGAGATTTACGTTTCCTTAACGGTTCAATGGCCGTGACTTCGCTTTCGACCCAGCCATCGTCAAGGCGGGTTTTTAGCTTATCGCCGGTGTGCAGCTGGCGGGTTTTCTTCACCACTTTGCCGTCAGGCGCTGTCGTAACGCTGAATCCGCGAGCCAGCGTGGCCAGCGGACTGACGCCTTCAAGCTGCGCGACCTGTTTACCGAACTGCTGTTTGCCTTCGTTAAGCTGTTGCTGCATCGCCTGCTGTAGCCTGAACTGCCCGTTTTGCAGCTGTTGCTGCGCGCGATGAATACGCCCGGCGGGCTGATAAGCGACCAGACGCTGTTCAACGCGCTCCTGACGTCGTGTTGCCTGACGCAGACGGATTTGCATGGCATCGTCGAGACGGCGCTGGAGCTTCATCAGGGCCGTCTGCTGACGGGCCAGCCGCAGCTGTGGGTGCTGCTGCTGCAACCGATGATGCAGACGGGTGAACGTTCGGTTTTGCTGGGCGAGATAATAATCCATCGCCATTTCCAGCCGCGTTTGCTGTGACTGAAGCTGACGCAGCAGTTCAATCTGATTGCGGCTGACCAGTTCCGCCGCAGCGGAAGGGGTCGGCGCACGCAGATCGGCAACAAAATCGGCAATCGTCACGTCCGTTTCATGGCCAACGGCGCTGACAATCGGGATGCGGCTGGCAAAAATAGCGCGGGCGACGCGCTCGTCGTTAAAGCTCCAGAGATCTTCCAGCGAGCCGCCGCCACGGCCAACAATCAGCACGTCACACTCGGCGCGGCTGTTCGCCAGCTCGATTGCCCGAACAATGCTGGCTGGCGCTTCAGCGCCCTGTACCGGTGTAGGATAGATGATGACGGGCAACGAAGGGTCGCGACGATGGAGTACACGTAAAACATCGTGCAGCGCCGCGCCCGTTGAGGAGGTGATCACGCCGACCTGTCGCGCGGGATCGGGCAGCGGCTGCTTATGAATTTGTTCAAATAACCCTTCACTCATCAGTTTCTGCTTCAGCTGTTCGAACTGCTGTTGCAAAAGGCCGTCGCCAGCAGGGTGCATGCTCTCTGCAATCAGCTGGTAATCGCCACGCGGCTCGTAAAGCGTGATGGTGGCCCTGACCAGTACCTGTTGGCCATTTTGCGGCCGAAACGTGGCCCGCCGGTTGCTGTTGCGAAACATGGCGCAGCGAACCTGCGCGCCATCATCTTTCAGCGTGAAGTACCAGTGACCGGAGGAGGGCTGAGAAAAGTTGGAGATCTCAGCGCTCAGCCAGACCTGGCCCATTTCCATCTCCAGCAGCTTACGCACTGTCGTATTGAGACGGCTGACGGTAAAAATATTGGCGGTTGGCGGTAGCGACATGTGATGAGGATCAAACTTTAAATCAGAGGGTTAATTGACCGATACTACATTGCTCACCAGAGGGATCAAGAACTTTTCGTAAATAATGCTGGAGGCAATCGATTACGGCCTGTATAATGCCGCGGCAATATTTTACAAGTTCTCATTCACCCTGAGGTTGAGATATTGCCATGCTAAGAATCGCTAAAGAAGCCCTGACATTTGACGACGTTCTGCTCGTTCCCGCTCATTCGACTGTATTACCTAACACGGCCGACCTCAGCACCCAGCTCACCAAAACCATCCGTCTGAATATCCCTATGCTCTCCGCAGCCATGGATACCGTCACCGAAGCGGGCCTCGCGATTGCGCTGGCACAGGAAGGTGGTCTGGGCTTTATTCATAAAAACATGTCCATCGAGCGCCAGGCGGAAGAAGTTCGCAAGGTGAAGAAACACGAAAGCGGCGTTGTCACCGATCCGCAGACCGTGCTGCCAACGACCGCACTGAGCGAAGTCCGCAAGCTGACCGAGCGTAACGGCTTTGCCGGTTATCCGGTGGTGAACGGCGAAAACGAGCTGGTGGGCATCATCACCGGTCGTGACGTGCGCTTTGTTACCGATATGAGCCTGCCGGTCTCTGCGGTCATGACGCCGAAAGAGCGTCTGGTGACGGTTCGCGAAGGCGAAGCGCGTGAAGTCGTGCTGCAAAAGATGCACGAAAAACGCATCGAGAAAGCGCTGGTAGTGGATGACAGCTTCCATCTGCTGGGCATGATCACCGTAAAAGATTTCCAGAAAGCCGAACGTAAACCGAACGCCTGTAAAGATCAGGAAGGCCGCCTGCGCGTTGGTGCAGCGGTAGGCGCAGGTGCAGGCAACGAAGAGCGCGTTGATGCGCTGGTTGCGGCAGGCGTTGACGTGCTGCTGATTGACTCCTCTCATGGTCATTCTGAAGGCGTTCTGCAACGCATTCGTGCTACCCGTGCTAAATATCCTGACCTGCAAATCGTGGGCGGTAACGTTGCGACCGGCGCTGGCGCACTGGCGCTGGTGGAAGCGGGCGTGAGCGCGGTAAAAGTGGGTATTGGCCCAGGCTCAATCTGTACCACTCGCATTGTCACCGGCGTGGGCGTTCCGCAGATCACCGCGGTTTCCGACGCGGTTGCCGCGCTGGAAGGCACCGGGATTCCTGTTATCGCCGATGGCGGTATCCGCTTCTCTGGCGACATCGCTAAAGCTATCGCGGCTGGCGCAAGCGCGGTCATGGTTGGCTCTATGCTGGCAGGAACGGATGAATCTCCGGGCGAAATCGAACTGTACCAGGGGCGTTCATTCAAGTCCTATCGCGGTATGGGTTCACTGGGCGCGATGTCTAAAGGCTCTTCAGACCGCTACTTCCAGACCGATAACGCCGCCGACAAACTGGTGCCGGAAGGTATCGAAGGCCGTGTGGCTTATAAAGGCTTCCTGAAAGCTATCGTGCATCAGCAAATGGGCGGCCTGCGTTCCTGTATGGGTCTGACCGGCTGTGCGACTATCGACGACCTGCGCACCAAAGCGGAATTTGTTCGCATCAGCGGCGCCGGTATCACCGAAAGCCACGTGCACGACGTGACCATCACCAAAGAGTCACCGAACTACCGCATGGGTTCCTGATAGCCCTGCTGCATACGCCCGGTCAGACCGGGCGTTTTAATTCATCCCTCTATTTGTAATATCGCCCTGGAATAGCTCAATGACGACGGAAAACATTCATAAACATCGCATACTGATCCTTGATTTCGGCTCGCAGTATACGCAGCTGGTTGCACGCCGCGTGCGTGAACTGGGCGTCTACTGTGAACTGTGGGCGTGGGACGTTACCGAAGAACAGATCCGCCAGTTCAACCCGAACGGCATCATTCTTTCCGGCGGCCCGGAAAGCACCACCGAACACGACAGCCCGCGCGCGCCAGATTATGTGTTTACCGCAGGCGTGCCGGTTCTGGGCGTCTGCTACGGCATGCAGACGATGGCGATGCAGCTGGGCGGCAAGGTTGAAGGTTCTAACGAACGTGAATTTGGCTATGCGCAGGTTGAAGTACAGACTAACAGCGCGCTGATCCGTGACATCGAAGATGCGATCGGCGCAGCGGGTAAACCGCTGCTGGACGTCTGGATGAGCCATGGCGACAAAGTGACCGCGATCCCTGCTGACTTCGTTACCGTTGCCAGCACCGACAGCTGCCCGTTTGCCATTATGGCCAACGAAGAGAAGCGTTTCTACGGCGTGCAGTTCCACCCGGAAGTGACGCATACCCGTCAGGGCCTGCGCATGCTGGAACGTTTCGTGCTGGATATCTGCCAGTGTGAAGCCCTGTGGACCCCGGCTAAAATCATTGAGGATGCCGTTGAACGTCTGCGCGTGCAGGTGGGTAACGATAAAGTGATCCTTGGCCTCTCTGGCGGCGTGGACTCTTCCGTGACCGCGATGCTGCTGCACCGTGCGATTGGCGACCGTCTGACCTGCGTATTCGTGGATAACGGCCTGCTGCGTCTCAACGAAGCGGAGCAGGTGATGGAGATGTTTGGCGATCATTTCGGCCTGAACATCATCCACGTGGAGGGCGAAAAACGCTTCCTCGACGCGCTCGCAGGAACCGATGAGCCGGAAGCCAAGCGTAAGATTATTGGCCGCGTCTTTGTTGAAGTCTTCGATGAAGAAGCGCTGAAGCTGGAAGACGTGAAATGGCTGGCGCAGGGCACTATCTATCCTGACGTAATTGAATCTGCTGCTTCTGCTACCGGCAAAGCGCACGTCATCAAATCTCACCACAACGTGGGCGGCCTGCCGAAAGAGATGAAGATGGGGCTGGTTGAGCCTCTGCGCGAGCTGTTTAAAGATGAAGTGCGCAAAATCGGTCTGGAGCTGGGCCTGCCGCACGCGATGCTGTTCCGCCATCCATTCCCGGGTCCGGGTCTGGGCGTTCGCGTGCTGGGCGAAGTGAAGAAAGAGTACTGCGACCTGCTGCGTCGTGCCGATGCCATCTTCATTGAAGAACTGCATAAAGCCGACCTGTATAACAAAGTCAGCCAGGCCTTTACCGTATTCCTGCCGGTTCGTTCCGTGGGCGTAATGGGCGACGGCCGTAAATATGACTGGGTTGTTTCGCTGCGCGCGGTAGAAACCATCGACTTTATGACCGCACACTGGGCGCATCTGCCGTATGAGTTCCTCGGCCGCGTTTCTAACCGCATCATCAATGAAATCGACGGTATTTCCCGCGTGGTTTACGATATCTCTGGTAAGCCACCGGCCACGATTGAGTGGGAATGATTTAGCGTCTGGCTCAGGCTGGCGCGAACAGATAAAAATTAGCCCGCATAATTGCGGGCTTTTTTACATATATAACTCAGTGCAGTAAAAACATCGTCGCCAAACCGAGGAAGATAAAGAAGCCGCCGGTATCGGTGAGGGCGGTAATCAACACGCTGGAGCCGACGGCCGGATCGCGGTTGAGTTTGGTCATAATCAGCGGAATGAGTACGCCCATCAGCGCCGCCAGCAGAAGATTTAGTACCATCGCCAGCATCATCACGCCGCCCAGTGCCGGATTGCCGTACATCGCCCAGGTCACGCCGCCCATAATACCGCCCCAGCACAGCCCGTTAATCAGCGCTACGCCCAGCTCACGTGCGATGAGGAAGGAGAAGTTGCCCGGCTCCACCTGATGCAGCGCCAGCGCACGAACAATCATGGTGATGGTTTGGTTGCCGGTGTTGCCGCCAATCCCGGCGACGATAGGCATCAGCGTCGCCAGCGCAACCAGCTGTGAAATGGTATCTTCAAACAGGCCGATGACCCGTGAGGCAACAAAAGCCGTACACAGGTTAACAGCCAGCCATGTCCAGCGCGTGCGAACCGCTTTGGTAACCGGGGCGAACACATCCTCATCCGGGTTCACGCCGCCCATTTTACGGATGCTGCTGTCGTTCTGCTCGTTCACCAGGTCGATGACGTCTTCAACGGTCACGCGACCCATCAGCTTGCCTTTGGCATCAATAACTGCCGCAGAAATCAGGTTATAACGTTCAAACGCGCCGGCGGCATCTTCCGCTTTATCATCAATCCGGAAGGTGGTGGGGCGATCGTTCATTACTTCCAGCACCAGTTTCTTCGGCTTGTTCAGCAAAATATCCGTTAGCGTCAGCTCGCCTAACAGCACGTTGTTTTCATCAGTAATAAACAGTTTATCGGTACCGTCCGGGATCGATTTTTTCCGCCGCAGGTAGCGCTGTACGGTCGCCAGCGTGACGTCTGCTGGCATGGTGACCAGCTTAAAATCGGTAATACGACCTACGCGATCCCGATCAAAATCCATCACTTCCAGCACGCGAGAACGCTGCTCAGGTTCCAGCGAAGTCAGCAGGCGGCCGGTTAAATCACGGGAGAGATATTTGGCAAGGTAGACCTGTTCATCAATATCCAGCGGTTCGATAGCGCGCAGCAAATCGCGATCGCTCATCTCTTCAATCAGGCTTTCCCAAACGCTTTCAGACGCCTCAACCAGCACCATCCCCCGGCGTTCGGTACTGACCAGCCGCCATAGCGCCAGTCGCTCGTCCTGTGGCAGCGCTTCCAGCAGGTCAGCAATATCTGCCGCGTGCAGCAAAGGAAGATACTGGGCGATTTCCTGAACCTGCTCCTCATGGGCGCGGGCTTCGGCATCGGTTTCTTTTAGCGGCCGCTCAAGGAGCGTATCGACCAGGTCGCCGTCGTTAAGTAATAAGTTAAGGATACGGCTACGAATCTCAGCAAGTTGCCGAGCATGTGAATGAGCTACAGACATATTAATTCCCTTGTGTCTGGCAAAATGCAGGTGTTGGACTAAGTATTGCTTAAAACGGGCAAAAAGAAGGGAAAAGCTGCATTTTTTCAGGCAACTCCCTATAGATAGACCGTACGGGTGAGCGTTATTTATTCACTGTGTTGGGTACACTCGCGTCCTGATGTTTTTGCTTATGATGTTCGATGGCGCCGGGAACCGCATAAATCAGCCTGCCGACTAAAAGAATAAAGCTTATGAGGAGAACGACGCGGGTCATCCTGCTGGTTTTCTGACGTTTAAATGACATGGCGTTATTCACGCATTTATCCTGGAGTAGCCCAAAGGCGGAAGAACAATTTACGCACAGCCCAATCGACAGGTCAATATCAACTCACCTCATCATTGACTGGGTTACGCGCCCGTTTTAAAGATAAAGGCTATTTTTAGCTAAACAACCGGCTATTGCTGCTAAAACCTTGAAATGGGTTGATGTGGATCAAATTTAACCGGACATTTATCCCTACTATGACGTGGCGCGCCAGCGCTATTGCTTTCCGATAACTGCTGGCAAGGCGTATCCGACCGCGCCTGTTTTTTTCGGCGCGCCCCTTTGTTCAGGCAGAGCCTGCCATCGACCAGCGAACACCATGTGCACCACAGCCCGGCTTAACCATTTCCGCAAAAGTCCCTGGGGCTTAGCCCTTATTCTGCCGCTGTTATTGATTCCCCTGACCACACATCTCTCGGTACGCTTGTGGGTGCTGGAAGGGTATGTCTATCTGATTTATCTGCCGCTGGCGGTAATGATCGCGCTAATGCTGGTCTACGACTGGGGCGCTTTGCCCGGTATTACGCTGGGGCTTTCATACTATTACTTCAACCGCTATGCCCCAGAACCCGCCAGTATCATTATCGGCATTTATCTGATTGTATTAGCGGCAGGGTGGAGCGGATATCGATTACAGGCCAGGCGAAGATGGTGTGTAGATTATGGCGAGCTGCGGCTGATGCCTGTACGACTATTGTGGCTGGTTTTTTTTATTCCCACGCTGTTTGGGCTGATGATGCAGATAGTCGCGGCAAGCGGCCTGATGCCACTAAAAGGCAGCGTTTTTTCCCGCGATCTTCTGTCGCTGCATACGCTGCTTAATCTTCAGTCAGTGATGCTCTCCAGCGTCACCATGGTGCAAATTTGCTATTTATTTATTCGTGGTCTGCGTAAGCCTGCCTTCTTTCGGATGATATTTCTGCGTATTCAGCGTCAGGCCGCCGCAGGCGTCAGCCGAATCGAATATCTTGCCTGGCTTTGTCTGCTGGTTTTCCTGTTGGCTATGCTGATGCAGCTGGACGCCACCCAGCGCAATTTGCTGAGTACGGATTATGGCTTGCCGCTGCTTCTGCCGCTGATGTTATGGGCCGCCGTCCGCTTTGGCTATCTGTTTACCGCCCTCAGCTGGGCATTGCTGCTGATGGTGCTCTATCAGCTCAGGGATCGTTTTCTGCATCCGTATACTGACCCGTATCATCTGGCGGTCATGTCGGCCAATCTGCTGATATTCAGCATGACCATACTGTTGATGGCCGCCGTTAGCACCCAACAGCGACGAGCGCTCAACCGGACGAAAAAAGCGGCATTAAACGATCCTGTGATGGGGCTGCCTAATCTGCGGGCGTTGAGTCTTGCGCTGGCCAACAGTTCCCGTTCCACGCTGTGCTTTATGACCATTCCCGAACTGGATCGTTTAAGCCGCACCTATGGATTGCGCTTGCGTATTCAGTACAAGCGCAGCCTGGCTAACCATTTGCGACCCTTGTTGCGCGCTGGAGAAGATATCTACCAGCTTCCAGGTTTTGATCTGGTCGTGCGGCTGGAGGACGACAATCATTTGACGCGGATAGAAAGCATCGCGGTGCGGCTACAGGACTATCGTTTGAGCTGGGACGGCCTGCCGGTTCATCTGAAAGTGGGCCTGAGCTATTGCCATATTCGGCCGCCGGTCAGCCACTTATATGAATTGCTGGGTGAGATGAGCGGCATGGCTGAAGCATCACTGACCAGCGGCGTTGCGGAGAATTTACAGCAGAATATAAGCCTGCCGGTCCAGTTTCGCATCAGCAAGAAAATCGCCTTACTGAATGATATCCAGCTGGCGCTAACATCGAACAGCTTTACGCTGATGGCGGAAAGAGCGTGTGGTGCCAGAGGTGATGATTATTATCATCTCCAGCTCTACCTGAATGACAGCTATGGCGAAAAGGTCGAATTTGAACGACTTTACCCGATAGTGAACGAATTTGGTTTGAACTGGCAGCTCGACCAGTGGGTTATCCGGCATACGTTGGGTTTTATTGATGCGCACCGGGGAACGCTGCCCGGTATCCGGTTTGCCATCAATCTGTTTGCCGCAAGCCTTTGCCGCCCGGGGCTGGTCACAGAGATTGAAACGCTGCTGCACGAATTTCAGGTTGAGCCCTGGCAGCTGATATTTGCCATAGAAGAATTACCGGTTCTGACGGATTACAGCTGGGGAAACCGTGCTATTGCTCAGTTACGTGCGCTGGGCTGCCGGATCGTGATCGATGATTTTGGGCAGGGTTACAACAGCTATGTGCGCCTGAAGGAAACCCAGGTGGATATGCTTAAAATCGACGGCAGCTTTGTGCGTAACATGCTGAACAGCAGCCAGGATTACCAAATCATCGAAGCAACATGCGTGATTGCCCGATCGAAAAAGATGCAGGTTATTGTTTGCTGCGTGGAGTCAGCAGAAGCGGATATTTTACTGCGTAAGCTGGGCGTGGATTACCTTCAGGGCAGCCTGTATGGCGAGCCTTGTCAGTTAGAATCGCTGGCACCAGCGTCGAATAACTGACGCTGGTGCTCAGGTTAATTTAATCCTTAACCTGCTCTTTTTTAGCAAGCAGCGTGGCGAAACGCAGCGCAATACGGTTGCCGCTTTCATCCGTGCGGTGCAGCTGTCCGACATGCTCGTTGTATTTGATGATATGCCATTTGCGATAATATTCACTCAGCTCGCCTGACTTGAAGGCGAACGGAAAACCGACGTTGCAGGGATAATCTTCCGTATCCATTGCCGCCACGATCAGGTTATAGCCGCCTCTTACCGTGCTTGCCTGCATATCGGCGATCAGCTGCGGAATGGTTTCCGGCTGTAAAAACATCATCACCACGGTGGAGAGCACCAGATCGTAAGCCCCGTTGAAACGCAGATCGTTGAGATCCTTTTCTGCGGTATGGATCTGCGAGAGATGCTCCTCTGCAACGATCTGATCCAGACGAGCCAGGCTGGCGGCATTGCGATCCCAGGCCGTCACCTCAAATCCTTTCAGATTGAGAAAAAGCGTATTGCGGCCGCTGCCACAGCCGATATCAAGCGCCCGACCGGGGGCGATTAACTCGGCTGCGGCCACCACTTCTGAATGCGGAGCCGTGAGCTGATATTTCTCGCTGTAGTAATGAGCGGCTTTCATTCGTCAGACTCTTCAATCATCAGCTGCCAGCCGGTTACATCCTTCCAGTAGCTTTGTTCACGCTCCAAATCGAGCTGCACAAGATTGTTTTGGCTGAAGTAATCGCGAGGAAAAGTCAGCGTCCAGTGACCATCATCGGTGGTCAGTTTCAGGGTTTCCGGGGTAGAGGTGGCCTGGCGCTGATTGTTTAACAGGGTGCCAAGACGCAGCAAAAATACCAGCGGCAAAAACTGCTTCTTCTTGAACAGCGTCAGCCTTGGCATCTCTTCCGTTTTCACCGCTTTACGGTGGAAACGAACCAGCGTGGCCAGCAGCGTTTGCTGATCCTGATTGAAGCCGGGCAAATTGGTGTTTTGCAGAATATAGGACGAGTGACGATGCAGACCGCTGTGGTTAATCGTCAGGCCCACCTCATACAGCATCGCCGCCCATTTTAACAACGCAGAGAGCTGAGGATTCGCCTGTTTCGGATTCTGCTCCCGCCATTGCTGATAAAGCCGATCGGTAGTTTCCAGCACGCGCCTGGCCTGATCGCTGTCGATAGCATAGTGATTAGCCAGGCTTTGCGCGGTGCGGCTGCGAATGTCCTGGTGACGGAAGCGGCCTTCCATCTCATAGAGAACGCCTTCACGCAGCGCACCATCGGAAAGCCGCAGCTCACGAATAGCCAGCGCATCAAAAACGCCGCACAGAATCGCGAGGCCAGGGATAAACACCGCTTTGCGTTCGTCAGAAAGGCCGGGCAGGCTGAGGCTGTCGAAAGATTTATGCTTAACCACCTCGTCGTAGAGCATTTCCAGCCGCTCTGGCGTGATCAGCTTGTCTTTCTCACCCATCGCCTGGAGCACTTCGCAGGTCGCCTTAATCGTGCCGGACGCGCCCAGCGCATACTGCCAGCCCAGCAAACGATATTGCCATGAGAGCGTTTCCAGTTTTTGCGTGGCGGCCAGACGAGCGCGACGGAAATTCTCCTTGCTGATGACGCCGCCCGGGAAATAGAGATTGGCAAAGCTGACGCAGCCCATGCGGCGGCTTTCTACCAGCTTGGGTTCAAAATCTTCGCCAATGACCAGTTCGGTGGATCCCCCACCGATATCAATCACCAGCTTACGGCCTTTTTCCGGCTGCGTATGTTCAACGCCCATAAAGATCAGGCGCGCTTCTTCATGCCCGGAGATCACTTCGATCGGGTAGGGGATAACATCGGCCGCGCGTTGCAGAAATTCTTCCGCGTTAACCGCCTGACGCAGGGTATGGGTGCCGACAATCGTCACATTCGCCGGGCTGAAGCCCTGTAAGCGTTCAGCAAACAGCGCCAGGCAGCTCAGGCCGCGCTGGATCGCTTCTTCACTAAGCCGGTTCTGGTGATCCAGCCCATCGGCCAGATGGACCCGCTGTTTCAGTCTGCCGAGCACCTGCATGGCGCCATCGACCACGCGGGCAATCACCATGTGAAAACTGTTCGAGCCTAAATCGATAGCAGCGAATTCCTGTGGTTTAGGCGTATTTTTCTGGGATATTGGCATAGTGAATTAGTCAGGTTGTTCCAGAGTTTTAATGTAATCGTAAATAGCCAGCTGCGCGCGCACCTTACGGCGGTTGCCGCGCGGAACATAACGATTGCTCAGTTCTTTATCTACGAAGCGCGCTTTAAGCGTATCACTGAAGAGGATGCCAATAATATCCAGCACCCGCTGTTTCAGAATAGGGTCAAGGATGGCGCAGGCAACTTCAATGCGATAATCGATATTGCGGGTCATCCAGTCTGCGGAAGAAAGGTAGACTTTTTTGTCACCGGCATTATCAAAAATATAGACGCGATCGTGCTCAAGATAGCGGTCGACGATGCTGATGACGCGAATATTTTCGCTAATCCCTTCAAGATTGGGGATCAGCGAACACATACCACGGATAAGCAGATTGACCTTCACGCCCACGCTGGAGGCGGTGTAAAGACGATCCACCAGGCCTTTGTCGACCAGGTTATTGACCTTCAGCGTAATGCCTGCCTGAATGCCTTTCTGCGCATTGGCGATTTCCGTATCGATCAGCTGATAAAGCATCTGCCGGGAGTTCTGCGGTGACACCATCAGGTGTTCAAACGTAACCGGACGATAGGGGTTCTCAATAAAGTTAAACACCCGGCGCACTTCATTGGTAATGCGGGCATCGGCGGTCAGCAGCGAGTAGTCGGTATAAATTCTTGCCGTCTTTTCGTTAAAGTTCCCGGTGCCGATATGCGCATAGCGCACGATTTCGCCGTTTTCGCGACGGGAAATCAAAAACAGCTTGGCGTGAATTTTCAGTCCCGGCGCGGAGAAGATCACGTGAACGCCCGCTTCGGTCAGGCGTTTTGCCCAGTGGATATTGGCTTCTTCATCAAAGCGCGCCTGTAGCTCGACCACAACGGTGACTTTTTTACCGTTGTGGGCGGCGTGGATCATCGCATCGATAATGCGGGAGTTTTTCGCGACGCGATAAATATTAATTTTAATCGCCAGCACTGCCGGATCGAAAGAGGCCTGACGCAGCAGTTCCAGCACGTGCTCAAACGTGTGATACGGGTAGTAGAGCAGCACGTCGCGGTTGCGGATAGCATCGAAGCCATTACGGAAGCGATCAAACCAGATATGACGCAGCTGCGGCAGCGGTTTGTTGACCAGATTGGCTTTACCGACGTTAGGGAAGCCGATGAAATCCTTAAAATTATGATAGCGGCCGCCCGGCACAATCGAATCATAATTGCTGATATTGAGTTTTTTACTCAGCATCTCAACCATGGCATCCGGCATATCACGCTGATAAACAAAGCGCACCGGTTCAGCCGTCAGACGCTGCTTCAGGCTGGAAGACATCAGCTCCAGCAGGCTGGACTCCATCTCAGTGACCAGATCGTATTCCGCATCGCGCGTCATCTTCATCGAGTAGGCATTCAGCGCATCGTAATCAAAGAAGCCGCGGAAAATATCGCCCAGGCAATAGCGAAGAATGTTGTCCAGCAGGATCATTGGCTTACGGCGACGCGGCGTTTCCGGCGGCAGGTTAACGAAGCGCGGCACCTTATCGGAAGGAATTTCCAGCAGCGCGTAGTTAATGTCCTCGCCACGGATGATCTCAACGGCCAGATAGGTGTAATCATCCTTCAGGAATTCGATCAGGTCTGTATCGTGGTTAATCAGAATGGGCGTGATGTGCTGGCGCAGCTCGTGCTTGAAATAGTGGCGCAGCCAGTTTTGCTGGTTTGGCGAGAGCTGGCGTTCGTTGATCAGGAAAATTTGATTACGCGCCATCTCCAGCAGCAAATCATTATAGAGACCATCAAACTCCTGATCTGCCTTCAGAACCCGCGCCTGGATTTTTTTTAGCAGGTGACGAGGCGTACTGGGCGAGCCTTGCTCTTCGCCAATCAGAATACGGCGTTTCAGGTCAGCAAAACGCACCTTATAAAACTCTTCCAGATTATTGGAGTAAATCCCCAAAAAGCGCATACGCTCAATAAGAGGATTGGTTTTATCTGCCGCTTCCTGTAAAACGCGTTCGTTAAATGATAACCAGCTTAATTCTTTTTCAATGTAGAGCTTTTCCTGACCCATTTTTACTCCGTTGCACAGATTCCCGTCAAAAACCAGGCATTGTCTTATGCCATTATTGCGGGAGTATGACGGCGATGTCTATCGAGAATGCTGATTGTCTTATTAACGACATACGGGCAACATACGCTGCTGAAATGTCCCCTAAAGTGAAAAATGGCATGACTCCAACCCCCATTCCTGCACAATTTAATGACGGTCGCCGACGCATCATTGACCGGTTAACCCGCTATCTGGTGATGGCGTGCGGGCTGGCGATTCTGCTGGTGATGCTGTTGCTGTTTGTCTGGCTGGTTTGGGTTGTCGTCCCGCTGTTTTCTTCTCCCACGATAACCAGCAGTAAAGAGATTGCCCTGACACAATCCACTGCTGCCGTGGCAATGGGAACGGATGCGCAGCAGAAATGGGGATGGCGCATTGATGAACACGGACAGGCAGAGTTTATTCCGCTGGACAGTCAGCCTGCTTATACCCCGCTGGCGCTGTCTCAGGGTACGGTCACGGCCGCAACCTCAGCCGATAACGGCAGCGTGCTGTTAAAAACCCCGGCCGGCCTGCTGGTGGTGGAGCCTGACTTCAGCGCGTTGAATGTGGATAAAGCGCCACGCTGGACGTTTCCGCTGGGTGACCGGCCGCTGAGCGTGGGCGATCCGTCAGCAACACTGATGGCGCTGGCGCACCCTGATGAGCAACACTGGCTGATTGCTCAGGCCAGCCCGCAGCAGATTACGCTGTCACGGTTGCAGCCGGCGCAAAATGCGGTGAATAACACCGTCGCCATAGCGGATATTCGTCAGCTGCTGCTGGCACCCGATGGTCAGCTGTTGTACGGCCTCTCGGGCAATATTCTGCGCGTCTGGCGCATCACTTCTGAGGGGCTTGAGCTTCGCGATAGCCAAACCTTTGCGCAGCCGCCGGAGCGGATAGCGCTGCTCAGCGGCGGGAGTACGCTGCTGGTGGTCGATGCGAGAGGGATCTCACAGTGGTTTGATATCGCCAGCGAAACCGGCCCGCATTTACGCTTTATACATTATTTTGCTGGCGCAAAGGCTGAGAAGCTGCTGCTGACAGAGGCCCATCGCCGCGTATTCGCCACGCTTGCTCCCTCAGGAGCGTTAGCGCTGTTTTCCAGTAAGCGAAACGGCGTGCTTTTCTCGCATCAGCTGGGAGCGGGCATTACGAACGCGATTTTCTCCCCGCGCGGCGATGGCTTAGTGATTGAGCGCGCAGGCCGCTGGCAACATTTTCTGATAGCCGATCCGTGGCCGGATATCAGCTGGCGGAACCTGTGGCAAAAAGTCTGGTACGAACACTATCCTGCGCCAGACTATGTCTGGCAGTCCACGTCGGCAAATGATGACTATCAGGGCAAATTCAGCCTGGTCCCGATGGTCGTGGGCACGCTAAAGGCGGCCGGGCTGGCGATGCTGTTTGCCACGCCGCTGGCGCTGGCGGCAGCAATCTATACCGCCTGGTTTATGGCGCCTGCCCTGCGACGCTGGGTGAAACCGGCAATAGAGATGATGGGGGCGTTGCCCAGCGTAGTCATTGGGCTGATCGCCGGTATATGGCTGGCCCCCATCCTGGCTGAGCGGCTGCTGGGCCTGTTGTTGTTGCCAGGGGTTCTGACGATAACGCTGCTGCTGTGTGGCTGGCTCTCGCAGCGCCTGGCGCCGCAGTGGCGTCGGCGCTTATGTGCCGAAGGGCGTGAAATCTGGATTTTGTTGCCGCTGCTGCTGCTGGCATCGCTGTTCTGCGTGTGGGCCATTCCTTTACTGGAACAGAGCCTGACGGGTCAGAGCCTTGCCAGCCGCCTCAGCGGCGGCTATCAGCAACGCAATTTATTGATAGCGGGCGTGGCGATGGGCTTCGCGCTGGTGCCGTTGATTTTTACCCTGGCGGAAGATGCCATTTTCAGCGTCCCGCCTGCGTTAGGGCAGGGATCGCTGGCGCTGGGCGCTACGCCATGGCAGACGCTCACCCGCGTGGTGTTGCCCGGCGCATCGGCAGGTATTTTTGCCGCGCTGATGATCGGTTTTGGCCGGGCAATAGGGGAAACGATGATCGTGCTGATGGCCACGGGCAACACGCCGGTTACGGAGGGCGGCCTGCTGCATGGCGTACGTAGCCTCGCGGCAAATGTGGCGATTGAAATGCCGGAAGCGGCGGCGGGAAGTGGGCATTATCGCGTGCTGTTCCTCAGTGCACTGGTGCTGCTGGTCTTTACGCTGGTGATCAATACGCTTGCCGAACTGGTTCGTCAGCGGCTGCGACAGCGCTTTGGTCAGCAGGAGATGCAGGGATGAGTGCGGTAAAGAACAATCACCGTTGGCGATGGCTGACGGCGGGCGCGGTCGCCGTCAGCCTGCTGGCTTTTATCCTGCTGATTTTATTATTGGGCATGACCGGTTTACGCTATTTCTGGCCACAGCCGGTCACGCTCTTTACGCTTCAAAAACCAGCAGGGCAAACGCTGATGCTGGGTGAGCAGGTGAGCGCCGGGCGGGTTTCACGTCAGCAGCTGCTGGACAGTGGCGTCTCCCTGCCATCATCGCTGCCGGAAGAGGTGACGCGCTACCTGATTAAAACCGGGAATCGCGACTTTGCCGACACCGATTTCCACAGTCTGTTGAGCAGTGAAATTATTGATGAAAACTATCCCAGCGGCGTCATTGCGCTCCAGCGAAGAAGCGGCGGTATGGCGTATGGCTGGTTTGATGGCCTGCTGGAAAACGGCCAGCCGCTGATAGCAAAAAATATGATGCAGGTGCTGCAACAGAGGATTAAACAAACTCGCGAGCGCCAAAAACAGGCCGATGCTATCCGGCGCGTCAGCATGGCAAAACTGAACAGCGAAATGGAGCAGCTGGCAGAGCAGCAGCGGCATTTGAAACAGCAGCATCGCTATACTGCCCAGGCCGAGTCGATTCATCAGGCGGACAGTGCTGAAATTCAGCGACAGTTTGCCGCTAAGGCAAATCAGCTGATTGCGCTGAATAATGAAAGCGCAAGCACGGTGCTGATCCTGCGCGATGTTCACGGGCTACAGCATCAGGTACCGCTGAGTAATATCATGGCGGCCTGGTATCCTAATGCCATGAGCTACGGTGAAAAATGGCAGCATTTCCTGCTGCAGCTCTGGCATTTCGTTAGCGGATCTTCAGGCAGTAGTTTGGGAGATGAAGGGGTATTTCCGGCTATTTTCGGCACGGTATTGATGGTGCTACTGATGTCGGTCGTGGTCATGCCGCTGGGGGTGATTGCAGCAATCTGGCTGCATGAGTATGCCGGAAACAGCCTGATGACCCGGCTGGTACGCATTGCGGTAGTCAATCTGGCTGGGGTACCGTCCATCGTTTATGGCGTATTTGGGCTGGGCTTTTTTGTCTGGCTGGTTGGCGGCAGTCTCGATCAGCTGTTTTTCGCCAGCGCTTTACCCAATCCTACCTTCGGGACTCCAGGCCTGCTATGGGCGTCCCTGACGCTGGCGCTTCTGACCTTACCGGTAGTGATTGTGGCTACCGAAGAGGGGCTTTCGCGCATTCCGCAATCGCTGCGCCAGGGATCGCTGGCGCTGGGCGCAACGCAGGCGGAAACGTTGTGGCACGTTACGCTGCCTCTGGCGATACCGGCCATGTTAACCGGACTGATCCTCGCCGTGGCCCGAGCCGCGGGCGAAACCGCGCCGCTGATGCTGGTGGGCGTGGTAAAAATGGTGCCGGAGCTGCCGGTGGATTCGATTTTTCCGTATCTGCACCTGGATCGCAAATTTATGCATCTCGGGTTTCAAATCTATGACCTGGCTTTCCAGAGTCCAAATGCGCAGGCCGATCGCCCGCTGGTTTTTGCCACAGCGCTGCTGCTGGTGATCATTATCCTGGCGTTGAATCTGTTAGCGATGGCACTGCGTCATCGTCTGCGCGAGCGCTATCGCGCGCTGATGAATTAATGAGCGAGGGCAGTAATGCATAATGAGTTGGACACCGTGCTGGAGGTGGAGGATCTTTCACTGTGGTATGGCGAGAAGCAGGCGCTTAGTGCCATCAGGCTAAACGTGCCCAAAAACCGGATCACCGCGCTGATTGGGCCTTCCGGCTGCGGTAAGTCGACCCTGCTGCGCTGCTTTAACCGGATGAATGATTTAATCGACGGCTGCCGGACTGAGGGTGATATTCGCATTAATCAGCAATCGATTTTGGGCGACAGCCGGGATCTGGCCGCGCTGCGCAGAAAGGTGGGGATGGTCTTCCAGCGTCCAAATCCGTTCCCGAAAACCATCTACGAAAATGTGGTTTACGGGCTGCGTCTGCAAGGCGTGCGTGATCGTCGGGTACTCGATGAAGCGGTTGAGCGAGCTTTACGCGCAGCGGCGCTGTGGAGCGAAGTTAAAAACAATCTCTGGCAGAATGCGCTAACGCTTTCCAGCGGACAGCAGCAGCGGCTGGTGATTGCCAGAGCGATAGCCATCGAACCTGAAATTTTACTGCTGGATGAGCCGACATCCGCCCTGGATCCCATCAGTACGCTGGTCATTGAAGAGTTGATGAGCACGCTTAAACAGCATTTTACGCTGGTTTTGGTTACACACAATATGCAGCAGGCGGCACGCGTATCGGATTTTACCGCGTTTATGCATCAGGGCAGCGTGGTGGAGTTTGGCGAGACGGATAAGATATTTACCACGCCACGGCAGCGGCGTACGGAAGATTATATTACCGGGCGCTATGGCTGAATCGAACGTTTTGGCTGAAGGGAAAAAGTGGCCTGTTGCACCGTGCAGGCGTCAGGAACACGGGCCGTGCATAAAGGCACAAAAAGCGCCTTCCTGACAGCGCCGCCCGGGCCGTCTATGGCCCGGGCGGCGTTATTACCGTACCGTATTCCTGATGCTCTGAACAAATTCATGGCCTGCAAAAAAACATGCTCCTCACGCGAGCACTATCTCAACCGCCTCAACCGTTTTTTAGCCGGTTCAGTCGTAAGCATGGCCTTCCGGCGGTAATTCTTTACCGTCCAGCCAGGCAGCACCGTCGCGCATCACTACTCTTCCTTCCAGATACCAGCTAACAACCAGCGGATAGATAGCATGTTCCTGATGCTGCACGCGCTCCGTCACATCCTCTTCGGTATCACCGGCAAAGATTGGAACTTTCGCCTGAAGGATCACCGGGCCGCCGTCCAGCTGCTCAGTAACAAAATGCACGGAAGTGCCATGCTCGTCATCGCCGTTTTCAATGGCCTGACGATGAGTATGTAAACCGGGGTATTTGGGCAGCAGGGAAGGGTGGATATTGAGCATCCGACCCGCGTAGCGAGCAACAAATGCCGGGCTGAGAATACGCATATAGCCCGCCAGCACCACCAGATCGGGCGCATAAGCATCGATTTCCAGCATCAGCTGACGGTCGAATGCTTCGCGATCGGCAAAATCAGCCGCGCTGAGCGCGTGAGCAGCGACACCCGCTTCACGCGCACGCGTCAGCCCGTAAGCCTCGGCCTTATTGCTGAATACGGCAGCGACGCTGCCGTGGATCCGCTGCTGCTGGCAGGCTTCCAGAATGGCCTGGAGATTGCTCCCCTGACCAGAAATAAGCACTACCAGCCTTTTCATGCGTTGATAACCACCCGCTCTTCGGAATCTGACGCTTTGATCACGCCAATCTTCCAGGCTTTCTCACCGGCTGCGGTCATCAGCTCAACCGCTTTATCCGCTTCGCTTGCGCTCAGCGCAATCAGCATGCCGACGCCGCAGTTAAAGGTGCGGTACATTTCAAAACGGCTAACGTTGCCCGCTTCCTGCATCCAGCCAAACACCGCTGGCCATTCCCAGCTTTTTTCATCCAGAACTGCCTGGGTGTTATCTGGCAGCACGCGAGGGATGTTTTCCCAGAAGCCGCCGCCGGTCAGGTGCGCGATGGCATGCACATCAACCTGTTCAATCAGGCTCAGGATGTTCTTCACATAGATGCGGGTGGGTGCCAGCAGGTGATCGGCCAGCGATTTGCCCTCAAGCTGGGTCGCTTCAGGATCGGTTTTGCTGACTTCCAGAATTTTACGTACCAGCGAGTAGCCGTTGGAGTGTGGCCCGCTGGAGCCCAGCGCGATCAGCACGTCGCCATCCTGTACTTTGCTGCCGTCAATAATTTCTGATTTTTCCACCACGCCGACGCAGAAGCCTGCCACGTCGTAATCTTCACCGTGGTACATGCCTGGCATTTCAGCGGTTTCGCCGCCCACCAGCGCACAGCCGGACTGGGAACAGCCTTCGGCGATGCCGGTGATCACGCTGGCAGCGGTGTCCACGTCCAGCTTGCCCGTCGCATAATAGTCAAGGAAGAACAGCGGCTCGGCGCCCTGTACCACCAAATCATTCACGCACATCGCGACCAGATCGATACCGATAGTATCGTGGCGTTTCAGGTCCATCGCCAGACGCAGCTTGGTGCCGACGCCGTCAGTGCCGGAAACCAGAACGGGCTCACGGTATTTTTGCGGCAGCGCACAAAGCGCACCGAAACCGCCCAGTCCACCCATCACTTCCGGGCGACGCGTCTTTTTCACCACGCCTTTAATACGATCGACTAAAGCATTACCAGCATCGATATCTACGCCGGCGTCTTTATAGCTGAGAGAGGTTTTGTCGGTCACTGCGAAATCCCCACGCGGTTTGCGGTTGGTGGTTGGAAAATAAAGCGCGGCAATTCTAACAGCGCAGGCAAACGTTTGCGAGCCTCATCTTCCGTGACATTGCGGATAGCTAAATTTTAGCCAATTCTTACAGGAGCGTGTGTGATGTTTTAAAACCTGGATTAAATGGTAGGTTGCAGCGCCGGAATGGCGCTATAATCCCGCGATTTTTTTTTAGCAATATTTTCCGGGAGAACAACAATGAAGATCGTGGAAGTTAAACACCCATTGGTCAAACATAAACTGGGTCTGATGCGTGAGCAGGATGTCAGTACTAAACGCTTTCGTGAGCTGGCTTCAGAAGTAGGTAGCCTGCTGACTTACGAGGCGACCTCGGATTTAGAAACGGAAAAAGTGACCATTGAGGGCTGGAATGGCCCGGTGGAAATCGATCAGATCAAAGGTAAGAAAATTACCGTCGTACCCATCCTGCGTGCCGGTCTGGGTATGATGGAAGGCGTGCTGGAGCACGTGCCAAGCGCTCGTATCAGCGTCGTCGGCGTTTACCGTGATGAAGAAACGCTGGAGCCCGTGCCGTATTTCCAGAAGCTGGTTTCAAACATTGAAGAACGCATGGCGCTGGTCGTTGACCCGATGCTGGCGACCGGGGGGTCGATGATCGCCACTATCGATCTGCTGAAAAAAGCGGGCTGTAGCAGCATCAAAGTGCTGGTGCTGGTTGCCGCGCCGGAAGGGATTGCCGCCCTGGAAAAAGCGCACCCGGACGTTGAGCTGTACACCGCATCAGTCGATCAGGGGCTGAACGAAAAAGGATATATCATTCCTGGCCTCGGCGACGCAGGCGATAAGATCTTCGGTACGAAATAAGCGTTAAGCCGACCAGAGAGTCGGTTTTTTATTGTCTGAAAAAGGGTATTACTATGACGCGTCGCGCGATAGGCGTAAGCGAGCGGCCACCGCTGCTGCAAACTATTCCACTCAGCTTCCAGCATCTGTTCGCCATGTTTGGCGCGACGGTGCTGGTTCCTATCCTTTTCCATATTAACCCGGCGACGGTGCTGCTGTTTAACGGCCTCGGCACGCTGCTGTATTTATTTATCTGTAAAGGAAAAATCCCCGCTTATCTGGGATCGAGCTTTGCTTTTATCTCACCGGTACTGCTGCTGTTGCCGCTGGGTTATGAAGTGGCGCTGGGTGGCTTTATTTTGTGCGGCGTGCTGTTCTGCCTGGTGGCGCTGATTGTTAAAAAAGCCGGTACTGGCTGGCTGGACGTGATGTTTCCACCTGCGGCAATGGGTGCCATTGTGGCCGTCATTGGTCTGGAGCTGGCTGGCGTGGCGGCGAATATGGCCGGGCTGCTGCCGGCAAACGGCGCGTCCGTCGACGGTAAAACGATCCTGATTTCCATGGTGACGCTGGCGGTAACGGTATTTGGCTCGGTGCTGTTTCGCGGCTTCCTGGCCATTATTCCCATTTTGGTCGGGGTGTTGGTGGGGTATGCGCTCTCTTACTTCATGGGGATCGTCAACTGGTCGACGGTTGAAGCCGCGCCCTGGTTTGCCTTACCGACCTTTTATACGCCGCGCTTCGAATGGGCGGCCATGCTGACAATTTTACCTGCCGCGCTGGTGGTGATTGCCGAGCATGTTGGCCATCTGGTGGTGACGGCAAATATTGTTAAAAAAGACCTGCTAAAAGATCCGGGTCTGCACCGTTCGATGTTTGCTAACGGCATTTCTACCGTATTTTCAGGCTTTTTCGGCTCCACGCCAAATACTACCTATGGCGAAAACATCGGCGTAATGGCAATCACCCGTGTTTACAGTACCTGGGTGATTGGTGGCGCGGCCATTCTGGCCGTTTTGCTGTCGTGCGTCGGCAAGCTGGCTGCGGCAATTCAGGCGGTGCCGGTGCCGGTGATGGGCGGCGTATCGCTGCTGCTTTATGGCGTGATTGGCGCTTCAGGGATCCGCGTGCTGATCGAATCGAAAGTCGATTACAACAAGGCGCAAAACCTGATCCTGACCTCGGTGATCCTGATAATTGGCGTCAGCGGCGCCACGGTTCATATCGGCGCGGCCGAACTGAAAGGCATGGCGCTGGCGACTATCGTGGGTATCGCGCTGAGCCTGATTTTTAAAGTCATTAGCCTGATCCGCCCGGAAGAGGTGATCCTCGAGCCTGAAGATCGCGATTAAGTTTCGGGCAGCTGCGGCTGCCCGTTTCATAATCCTTGCAGAGTTGTGATAAACTTCAGCCGGATTTTGCCCGATCGATACTGAGGTGCTTCTGAATACGCCGGCACAGCTCTCTTTGCCACTCTACTTGCCCGACGATGAAACCTTCGCCAGCTTCTGGCCAGGGGAAAATCCGTCGCTGATTGCTGCGCTGCAAAGTGCGCTGCAACAGGAGCACGGCAGCTATTTCTATTTCTGGTCACGGGAAGGCGGCGGCCGCAGCCATCTGCTGCATGCTGCCTGCGCACAGCTGTCCGCTCGCGGTGAAGCAGTAGGTTACGTGCCGCTGGATAAGCGCACCTGGTTTGTGCCAGAGGTGCTGGATGGAATGGAACAGCTGGCGCTGATCTGCATTGATAATATTGAATGCATTGCAGGCGATGAGCCCTGGGAAATGGCGATCTTCGATCTCTATAACCGCATTCTGGAAACCGGTAAAACGCGTCTGCTGATCACGGGCGATCGTCCACCCCGTCAGCTGAATTTAAAGCTACCGGATCTCGCTTCCCGCCTCGACTGGGGACAAATCTATCGGCTGCAACCGTTATCCGACGAAGACAAACTTCAGGCAATGCAGTTGCGCGCAAAATTGCGAGGTTTTGAACTTCCTGAGGACGTGGGACGTTTTCTGCTAAAAAGGCTGGATCGTGAAATGCGTACGCTGTTCGTCACGCTCGACAAGCTGGATCGCGCTTCCATCAGCGCCCAGCGCAAGCTCACTATTCCGTTTGTGAAGGAAGCGCTGGGCCTGTAAATAGCGGCATAAAGCCACTGGCATCACGTAAAACATTTACTCTTTTCTGCATGTTTTAGTATGCCTTAGCGGTGGTCAGGATCTCCAGCACCTGCGCCGGCGGTCGCCCCAGACGCGCTCTGCCATAGGCAATGACAATAGGTCGCTCAATTAGCTTCGGATTATCGGCCATGATTTGCAGTAGCTGCTCCTCGCTTAAGGTTTCATCATCCAGATTCAGCTGCTTATAAACATCTTCCTGCTGACGCATCAGCTCCCGGGCGGTGGTGAATTCCAGCTTCGCCAGGAGCGTTTTCAGCGTGCTGACAGGCGGGGGATCCTCCAGATAGAGTACGATTTCAGGGGTAATTCCCTGTGCTTGCAGGAGCTGTAACGTTTCGCGGCTCTTGGAGCAGCGTGGGTTATGATAGATCAGGATATCGGACATCATTCACCTCTCTATTTTTTCTGATATTGATGGAAACGCTGCTGTAACTGACGCAGCTGGTCAATCCGCGCATCATACCGCGCCTGTTTAAGGCTACCCAACGGCACCGACGCGCTGGCGCTGCTCAGGCTGCGGATCGCCTGATCCAACTGGCCATTCAACGCCAGACTTTCGGCACGTGCCGCCTGTTCTTCATCGCTTAGCCCCTGATCGGCAGAGGCTTTAGCCAGCAGATCCCAGCCGTTAGGGTCATCTTTGTGCGCCCAGGTATAACGGTAAAGCACTTTACTGGCATTCGCCGGCTGTTTGGCTTCAACAAAGGCGTTCGCCAGGTTCAGCTGCACAACCGGGCTACCGCTTGCCTGAGCGCCCTGCAACAGCGCTACGGCGCGCTGAGGCTGGTTCAGGCCGATGTCGATATCCGTCATAATATCCAGATACCAGACATTGCCGGGTTGTTTAGCCAGCAGCGGCGCAATAATGCGTCGGGCATTCTCAAAGCTTTTCGCCTGTAAAAACTGCACGGCTTTGCCGTACTGAGCGGCGGCCTGTTCACGCGTATTGCCCTTACTAAGTGTATCAAGCAGATCGTCAGTAAGCTGATTTTGTCCTGTGGCGTACATCCCAAGTATGCGCACTTTTGCCATGTAAAAGTCTTGCGAAGACTGCACCACGACCGCTTTCATCTGGTTAGCACGGTTGCGGGCATCGGAAAGGCGGCTGTCGGGAAGGGGATGGGTGAGCAAAATTTCCGGCGGTTTGGAGGAAAAGCGCGACTGATCCGCCAGTTTTTGCAGAAAGTTCGGCATGGCCTGGGGATCAAATCCGGCACGCTGAAGCACCTGAATACCAATACGGTCCGCTTCCTGCTCGTTTTGCTGAGTAAAGCTGATAATGCCCTGTTGCGTACCGGCCAGCGTACCGCTCAGGGCAGCCATTCCCGCCTGCGGGTTAGCCATCGCCAGTAAAATGGAGCCTAAAGCCCCAACCCAGGTGAGTGGTGCATTGCGCTGTTGCTCTTCCATCGCGCGTGCCAGATGGCGCTGCGTAACGTGGGAGATTTCATGAGCCATAACCGAAGCCAGCTGGCTTTCATTATCGGTATAGCGAAAGAGCGCGGAGTGCAGCACCACATTGCCGCCAAAAAAAGCGAAGGCGTTAATTTCATCATTGCTGACGAGATAAAAATGAAAAGGCGTTTTCACCGACCAGGCATGCGTAACCAGCCGCTGGCCGAGCTGATTCACATAGTCATTCAGCAGGGGATCGTTGATCAGGGGCGCACTGGCGCGTAGCTGGCGCACATAGAAATCACCCATCGCCAGTTCCTGATTAATAGAGAGCGTATTACCGGCGGTCGTACCGATATCCGGTAACATATCGCTGACGTCCGCTGCGACGGAAAATGAGGTTGCCGCCAGTGCAGCGATCATTGATGCCAGCGCGCAGTGCTTCAATCGGTTAATCATACTGAATCCCATTCTGATGAAGTCCTCGTTGATCCTTCGCGGTGATCCGCATCCCGGATGTTTACCGCAGGCTATCTTAACCACAGGAAATGAGGAAGGAAACGACTCGCGTCAGCTATTCATCAGGCCAGAAAGAAACCGGGCGTAACTCACTTAAAAAAACTGAAAGACACTGCGCTTACAGGGTGAGCAATCCTGCGCTATTTAATTAAAATTTGTCAGGTTTACTCAAATAAATTGAAGTTTGTATGTAAATGGTTAGGTATAGTCCGAAAAACAAGTTAATTGATCGTGTTGTAACAAAACCATTACGCAAGGATCGAGCGTCTTTTTGTTACATTTATACAGAATCTACCGTACCAACAAATAAAAGAATAATGGCAGTTTGACGGGGCTGGAAAATATCAGGATTGAGGTGGTGCCTGTTAATTCAGGGAGTTTTGTTTCTTTTAAAAGTTAAAGCCATGATTAATACTGGCTCTTTATTGCCACGCTAATCCCACTTATTTATTTTGCAAATGAGAATGAAAACTTATTTGGACGAACAAAAAAATGGCACTACCAGCCATTACGATTATTTGTTCGATGAAATTATATTTTTAACTGTGGTATATCTCTTTTCGTTTTCTTAACCGTTACGTTTATTTTCCTTTTTGACGTCAGGCCACTGACGCAAGTATGAAGGTAGAGAGGATTCTATGCGCCCTGTTTTATCTTACGTTTTAATTGCTGTTGTAGCCGGCCTGGTGGGAGCCAGTTTTTCAAAAGCCCCCGATCTGGCCGATAAATTTAGCCAGCATTTTGGCAGTCAGCCCAGCGACCCTGAAGGATTCTGGACAACGCCCGCTATTGATGGGTATGGCAAAATTCATTACGAATCCGATGCCGCTTATAAGCCTGCAAGCGGAGACAGTAATAAAGTCGTTTTCCAGATTACCAAAGCGGAAAATGGCCCCACCGTGCCTAACCTCGGTCTTGAACGGGTTGCCCGCGTGGTTAATTTATATATTGCTGCCGGTGTCCCGCAGGATAAGTTGAAATTCGTGGTTTCCGTTACGGGTGATGGCACGCCAGCCATGCTCACGAATGCGCAATACAAAAAGTTTTATGGTGTTGATAACCCGAACCTGAAGCTGATTAATGAACTGCGGGCGAAAGGTGTGGACGTCTCGGTTTGCGATCAGTCGGTCGCTTTTCATCATTTTAATCATGACTGGATCGATACTTCTGTTACACATGCTTTATCCAGCCCGACAACCGTCGCAACGCTGGAAAATCAAGGCTACGCTTTTCTCGCCATGTAATAATCCTTACGTTTTCTTAACATAGCGGGCGCTGGCCCGCTTAATTTCCTGCTGAAGAATGAAATGTTTGCCTTAAGTTTTTGGCCATATGGACGATAACGTAGATCACAGCCTGCCGGTTCTCTTCTTCTGCACATGGCCGAAGAGGGAAGGGGGGATGATGTACTATCAGCGCATGCTTCACCAGGGCATGAGACGCCATAAGACCTAAAAAAATAAGACGCGACATCTATGACATGTTTCTTCGAGGTAAGCCCATGCTGAGGCAAAAAAGACTCAGGGCGGACTTGCTAACGCTTATTACTTTATTAGTGATAGCCAGCATTGTAATTACATTAGCCAGTTCGCTCTATGCCAGTTCGCAGGTACAGCGGGAAGTGCTGATTAATAACACGTTGGAGTCTAACCGCGTCTATGCCACCAAGCTGGCTTCCACGACGGAAATGTTTTTCCAGCAGGCCGAGTCGCAGCTTGCCTGGAGTGCGAAAGAAATCAGTTCGGGTATGGATGACGATGCTCTGACCTTGCGTGAAGTGAATCGCCTGCGTGAACAGACCCGCAGCTTCAACTCGGTAGTGATTGTCGATGCCAACGGTTGGTTGAAAGCTATTTCGCCTGAATCACTGATGCTTAAAGGGATGCATCTGACCTCCAGCGCCACGCGTCAGGCACTGGCGGAACGTCGGCCGCTGGTCAGTAAAGCCACGCTTTCCGCCGCCAATAATCTGATGGTGTTTGTTTCTTACCATATCTGGTCTGCAAACGGCAACTACCTTGGTTTTATTGGCGGCACGATTTACCTGAAGAAAAAAAGCATTCTTAACGAATTGCTGGGCGAGCAGTTTTATCGCGACGGCTCGTCGCTGTACGTCGTTGACGGCGACAACCGGGTGCTTTATCACCAGAACAGCAGGCTCATCGGGCAGACGATTAAGCCGTTAATCAGCGACGATCGTAAAAAAGATAATGGTTATCAGCAGGTGTTAAAACAGCATGGCGAACCGATGCTGGCAGGCTACGCCATGGTTGCCACGCCGGGCTGGATGATTGTTGCGATGAAGCCGACGCAGACTACGCTGGTGCCTTTGACCAGCCTGGTGCTGAAAGTTCTGCTGCGCTCCATTCCCTGGGTACTGTTGACGATATTTTTAGCCTGGTTCCTTGCCCGATTGATTGCCAAACCGCTGGGGCAGCTGGCCAGTAAAGCGACGCAGATGGATATGCTGGGCGTTTCGCTGGAGATTGGCAATATCCGTTCGTGGTACTACGAAGCCAGTCAAATTAAAGCCGCAATGCTGACCGGCATCGGCCTGTTGCAGGATAAAATCGGTCGGCTGAAGTTTGAAGTGCAAACAGATCCGCTAACGTCTTTGCTTAACCGACGCGGCCTCAGCGCGGTACTGGAATATTTTATTGCTACCAATCAACCGTTTGCGGTGCTGGCGCTCGATATCGACCATTTTAAACGGGTGAATGATACCTGGGGCCATGACGTGGGCGACAGCGTGATTAAGAACGTGGCGCAGCAGTTGGGCAAAAGCTCACGGCAGACGGATGTGGTTTGTCGTAACGGTGGTGAAGAGTTTTTGATGATCCTCCCTGGCGCAGACCGCGATATGGCGGGTGCGATTGCTGAACGCGTGCGCAAAAGAATCGAACAGCAGGAGCAAGAGCTGGTGGGCCACGTCACCATTTCCATTGGCGTTGCGCTGTGGGCTGCTGATAACGCCTCTGTCGAACGCGTGTTCAAGCAGGCTGATGATGCGCTCTACGCGGCTAAAAATGCGGGCCGTAATCGGGTGATAATTAGCCCGCAGCGGGATGAAATTCAGGCTGAAAAGCTTCGTCAGCAAGGTTGATTTCCAGCCTGAGCCAGACCGCAGCCGGTTCACGCGACAGCGCCAGCCTGTTTCATGTAGACTCTCCCGCTCCTTCAGAAAGCCAGGAAGTTTGACATGCTGGATCTTTTATTACAGTGGTATCGTCGTCGGTTCAGCGATCCCCAGGCTATTGCACTACTGGCGATCCTTCTCGCCGCCTTCGGTATTCTTTTCTTCTTTAATGGCCTGCTGGCGCCGTTGCTGGTCGCGCTGGTGGTCGCTTATCTGCTGGAGTGGCCAACGGTGCGTCTTGAGCGTCTGGGCTGTTCCCGCACCTGGGCTACTACCATCGTACTGATTATTTTTGCCACCATCGTGCTGATGCTGATTTTGGTCGTCGCACCGATTGCCTGGCAGCAAAGCATTAATCTCGCGCATGAACTTCCCGCCATGCTGACCAGCCTGTATCACTTTGCCACGCGTTTGCCGGAGCGCTTTCCTGCGTTAATGGACGTGGGCATTGTTGATATTGTGGTAGAAAATCTGCGTGCGCGTCTGAGCGGCATGGGCGATCAGCTGGTCAAATACTCGCTGGCATCGCTGGTTGGCCTAATGACGCTGGCAATCTATCTGGTACTGGTGCCGCTGATGGTCTTTTTCCTGCTAAAAGACAAAGCGCAAATGCTTGCTGCTATCAGTCAGGTATTGCCGCGCAATCGCGGCCTGGCCGGTCAGGTGTGGGAAGAGATGAATCAGCAGGTTTCCAACTATATCCGTGGCAAAGTGCTGGAGATGATCGTGGTCGGCATTGCCAGCTGGATAGGTTTCCTCGCTATCGGCATGAATTACGCTTTATTACTGGCGGTGCTGGTTGGTGTATCGGTACTGATACCTTACGTCGGCGCGCTGGCGGTGACGATACCTGTGGTGGGTGTTGGTCTGGCGCAGTGGGGGCTGGGCAGCGAATTCTGGACGATGATTATCGTTTATCTGATTATTCAGGGACTGGATGGCAACATTTTAGTGCCGGTACTGTTTTCCGAAGCGGTCAATTTGCATCCGCTGGTGATTATCCTCTCGGTGGTGATTTTTGGTGGCCTGTGGGGCTTTTGGGGCGTGTTCTTCGCTATTCCGCTGGCAACGCTGGTCAAAGCCGTCGTGCATGCCTGGCCGGACGAGCTGGCAAAACCTCTCTGACCTGACAGAAAAGTATTGCTCAGGATTGCAGCAGTTGTATGTGCCGATTAAATGAACAGTTGCGGAGGGGCTTTATTATGAGAGATGAGACCGATTCTAAAATGAAAAAACTCAAGATAAAAACAGATTAAATTCGTTGCCTGGAAAAGATTTGGTTGCGAGTTTTGGTGAGATTGTCGCGGGTGAAAAGCATGTCGGTTTGGCAGATTACCGTCCATTGGGCAAGATGCGGGTATCGTCTGGACAACGATTTTCACGGCGTCAGTTAAACCCTCGTTCGGGTAACGGCGCCATTTCGCCTGCAAAAACGCTCAGGTTTGGAAATAATAATGTCATTGTTCAGATCCTTGACAGTGAAAGCGGTCAACAGTTTGTTTTAGCAGTTTCGGATCATCGAAGGGGAATTAGCCACGCATTTGCTCGTCATAAAGCCAAAAAAGAGGCTTAATCTGGCTCAGAGGCCTGTTTGACTCAAAACCCCACTAAAGCGGGGTTTTGAGTCAGGATTTGATCAGGCCGACTGCAGATAATCCATCACGATATCGTGATGGTTACTGGTTTTAAAATCGTCGAACACCTTCTCAATCTTGCCGTTGGCATCGATTAAAAAGCTGATGCGGTGAATCCCGTCGTAGGTTTTACCCATAAAAGTCTTCTCGCCCCAGATGCCAAACTGCTCGGAAACCTGATGGTCTTCGTCAGAAAGCAGCGTGAAGTTCAGCAGCTCTTTCTCAACAAATCGCGACAGTTTTTCGGGCTTATCCGTGCTGATCCCTAACACTTCAACGCCGGCTTTTTTCAATTCGTCCATGCTGTCGCGCAAGCCGCAAGCCTGAACGGTGCAGCCGGGCGTCATCGCCTTCGGGTAAAAATAGACCAGAACGCGCTGTCCCTGGAAGTCGGTTAAATTTATCTGCTCGCCGTCCTGATCGGGCAAGCTAAATTTCGGTGCTAAATCACCGGCCTTCAGTGGATTCATCACTATTCTCCGTTTTTTCATCATGCTGTGGATACTGAACGACGCTAATAGTGCCTTGAGCGCTCAACTCTGTACAGAGGCTGTTAAATGCCTGCTCGATAATCGCGGCATCCTGGCTGGCCGGACTGTGGGCGGTGATCTGAATATAGAGCAAAGGCGGCTGATTTTCTGCCGCAGGCTGCGTGCGGGAAACCAGCTCGGCGATATTCATCTGCTGAGAGTCGAATAAATCGGTAAAGCGTTCAATGATATGCGGCGAGTCGGCAACTTCAACCTGCACCCATACCGTTGCGGGCATTGGCGGCCGTTCGCGAAAAGTCGTGCGCTTCATCACGATCAGCAATTCCAGCTCCGCGCCTTTCAGCGGCAGCGTGGATTCAATAAGGGTAATGGCGTTCCAGCTGCCGGAAAGCAGCATGATAAAAGTGAATTCATCACCGAGCATGGCAAGACGGCTATCTTCAATGTTGCAATCGCAGCTGCTGACGTGGCGGGTGATGGCATTGACGATCCCCGGGCGATCGACCCCCACGGCGGTGATAACCAAATGTTGTTGAGGTAACTGCGGCAAAATGATGCTTCCTGTGCGTCTCAGTGATTAGCAATTGTGATAACCCTAAGGTAAACATAAAAAATACCCTCTGCCAAGGGGCCACGCGGGCTTGCCGCTTGCTTTTCAATAGCTGTCAAACGTACCATGAAGAACTTGTTTGTGGAGGGGATGGCAAATGTTCACGGGAAGTATTGTTGCGCTCGTTACGCCGATGGATGACAAAGGGTATGTCTGCCGTACGAGTTTAAAAAAACTGATTGATTATCATGTTGCCAGCGGAACAGCGGCAATTGTCTCCGTGGGAACAACCGGCGAATCCGCCACGCTCAGCCATGATGAGCATGGTGATGTGGTGATGATGACGCTGGATTTAGCCGATGGCCGTATTCCTGTTATCGCCGGAACCGGCGCCAACGCGACGGCAGAAGGGATCGCACTGACCCAACGTTTTGAAAAAAGTGGCGTGGTTGGCTGTCTGACCGTTACCCCATACTACAACCGTCCTACTCAGGAAGGGCTGTATCAGCACTTCAAAGCCATTGCAGAAAGCACCGATCTGCCGCAAATGCTCTACAACGTACCCTCGCGTACCGGTTGTGACATGCTGCCGGAAACCGTGGGTCGTCTGGCGAAAATCAAAAATATTATCGGAATCAAAGAAGCAACCGGGAACTTATCGCGGGTAAGTCAGATCCAAGAGCTGGTTGATGAAGACTTTGTGCTGGTCAGTGGCGATGATGCCTCTGCCCTCGACTTCATGCAGCTGGGCGGAAAGGGCGTAATCTCCGTGACTGCGAACATCGCCGCGCGCGAAATGGCCGAGCTGTGCGCCTTTGCACAGCAGGGTGACTTCGTTGCCGCGCGCCGCCTGAATCAGCGCCTGATGCATCTGCATCAGAAGCTATTTATTGAGCCTAATCCTGTCCCGGTAAAATGGGCGGCTAAAAAATTAGGATTAATTGCAACCGATACGCTGCGTCTACCCATGACGCCGATGACTGATGCCGGTCGTCCGGTTGTTGAGCAGGCACTGAAAAACGCAGGCCTGCTGTAAATTTAGGGAGAATTAATGGCTTACTCAGTACAAAAGTCTGCGATCGCGAAAGTGGTTGGTGTTTCACTGGTGATGCTGCTGGCAGCTTGCTCCAGCGACCAGCGTTACAAGCGGCAGGTTAGCGGAGACGAATCTTATCTGAAGGCGGCTGATATCAGCGAGCTGCATGCGCCTTCAGGGATGATTTTGCCGCTGCAAAATGGTGATTTCGACATTCCTTCCGTGAGCAGCAAAGGTGCCGTCGGCAAACAGCTGGATATCCGCCCACCGGCCCAGCCGCTGGCGTTGATGAACGGCACACGCACGCAGTTTGCCGGTAATTCCGGCGTGTTGCTGGTGGACAATGCCCGTAACGGTGCGCTGTGGCCGCAGGTTGTCGATATTGTGCAGGCGCGTAATTACACCATTGCCAGCCGTACCGACGCCAGCCAGACGCTGACCACTGACTGGGTGCAGTGGAACCGTGCTGATGAAGACCATCAGTATCGCGGACGTTATCAGATCGCCGTTCAGCAGCAGGGCTATCAGCAGGCGCTGACCGTTAAGCTGCTGGAACTGCAACAGGAAGATAAAGTTGTTAATTCTCCTGTGCAGCTTCAGCGTTATACCGCCCAGATGCTCAACGAGCTGAGCATGGGTCTGGATAAGATCGAAAACATTCGTGAAGATTCCGCGGCGAAAAACAGCGCTGCGCAGATCAATGTGCAGAGCGGGGCGGATGATACTGGCCTGCCAAATCTGATTGTGCGTGCGCCGTTCAACACCGTTTGGGAACGTCTGCCAGCAGCGCTTCAGCGCATCGGCATGAAAGCCTCAGACCAGAACCGTTCGCAGGGCAGTCTGAGCGTGGCTTACAGCGCGCCTTCAGAAGAAACCTGGGACAGCCTGGGTGCGAAAGATCCGGGTCTGCCAAACGGCAACTATAAGTTGCAGGTCGGCGATCTGGATAACCGCAGCAGCCTGCAGTTCCTCGATCCAAAAGGTCACTCGCTGACCCAGTCGCAGAATGACGCCTTAGTGGCGGTTTTCCAGGCGGCCTTCAGCAAGTAATCGACCCGGCCGGATTTATCCGGCCTTTTTTATTTTCTGCTGCGTAAACGATTGCTTCGGTTTTTTCGCCGCAGATCATACAATAGCCACCGCACAATAGGTTCATTCCCCAGCAGTCAGCCACGGGGATCCACGTTTGGAGTTAGACAAGATGAAAAAGCAAGCTGAGTTGTATCGCGGCAAAGCGAAAACCGTTTACAGCACCGAAAACCCGGATCTGTTGGTACTCGAATTCCGTAACGATACGTCAGCACTGGACGGTGAGCGTATCGAACAGTTTGATCGTAAAGGGATGATTAATAATAAATTTAATTATTTCATCATGAGCAAGCTACAGGAAGCAGGCATCCCAACCCAAATGGAAGCGCTGCTGTCCGATAACGAAGCGCTGGTGAAAAAGCTGGATATGGTACCTGTTGAATGCGTGGTGCGTAACCGTGCGGCTGGCTCACTGGTGAAGCGTCTCGGCGTGGAAGAGGGCACAATCCTGAATCCGCCGCTGTTCGACCTGTTTCTCAAAGACGATGCCCGCCACGATCCGATGATCAATGAATCCTACTGTGAAACCTTCGGCTGGGTGAACAAAGAGAACCTGGCGCGGATGCGTGAATTAACTTACAAAGCGAATGATGTGCTGAGCAAGCTGTTCTCCGATGCTGGCCTGATCCTTGTCGACTTCAAACTGGAATTTGGCCTGTTTAACGGCGAAGTGACCCTGGGCGATGAGTTTTCACCAGATGGCGCGCGTCTGTGGGATAAAGAAACCCTGAACAAGATGGACAAAGACCGCTACCGTCAGAGTCTTGGCGGCCTGATTGAAGCCTACGAAGAAGTGGCTAACCGTCTTGGCGTGAAGCTGGACTGATTTTTTCGGCTGCGGCTGACTGGCCGCAGCTTAATTTTACGCTTTCTCCTGTTTTATCACGCCTTCGGCCGCCGCGCGCTGGCCAACGTTGCTGTTCCCTCACTGTCAGTAATTTCCTGCCGTTATTCACGATGCTGGTGTTAGTGCTTTCGCACGACTAAAATCAGAACAACTTTAAGATCACCAGGAGTAATTTATGCGTTGGCAAGGGCGCCGTGAGAGCGATAACGTGGAAGATCGCCGTAATGAATCCGGTACGGTAGGCGCGGGACGAATGCGTATTCCCCGTGGAAAGGGCGGCATTGTCATTCTGATTCTGGTAATGATTGCCGGTTATTATGGCTACGATTTAACTCCGCTACTGACCGGAGAGACCTCATCTTATTCTCAGCCGGCTTCACAACAGCAGGGAATCAATCCTCAACAGGACGAGTCCGCAAAATTCACTTCAGTGATCCTCGCCACAACGGAAGATACCTGGCAAAAAATCTTTCAGAAGATGGGGAAGAACTATACGCCGCCAAAACTGGTGATGTATCGTGGCGCTACGCGAACGGGTTGCGGCACCGGCCAGTCGGTAATGGGGCCTTTCTATTGCCCGACGGACAGCACCGTTTATATCGATCTCTCTTTTTATGACGAAATGAAAAACAAGCTGGGTGCGGATGGCGATTTCGCACAGGGTTACGTTATTGCCCATGAAGTAGGCCATCACGTACAACGGCTGCTGGGTATCGAATCCAAAGTACGGCAGTTGCAGCAGGGCGCATCTCAGACGCAGGTTAATCAACTTTCCGTGAAGCTTGAGCTACAGGCTGACTGCTTCGCGGGCGTTTGGGGACACTATATGCAGCAGCAGGAAGTTCTGGAGCCGGGGGATTTGCAGGAGGCACTCAATGCGGCTGAAGCGATTGGCGACGATCGCCTGCAACAGAAAAGTCAGGGGCGCGTAGTGCCGGACAGCTTCACTCATGGCACCTCGCAACAGCGCTACAGCTGGTTTAAAAAAGGCTACGACAGCGGTAATCCTGGCCAGTGTGATACCTTCAGTGGCTGATCTGGGCAACATTATTGAGCAAACGGAAAGGCTAAAACGCCAGGGCTTACGGCGACTGATGGTCGTTAGCGGCGAGGCGCAGTGGTGCCAGCTTCAGGCACAGCAGTGGATCTCCCTGCTGCCTGGAGACTGGCTGTGGATTGGCGATGCGCCGCAAACGCCGCTGAACTGCAAACCTTCTGCTGCAAAAACGCTGCTGGGACAGGAGTTTCTGCATGCGGTCTTCGACGCCCGCGACGGTTTCCATGCCGAAGCGCTGGCGGTGCTGGCCGGTACCCTCAAAGCGGGTAGCTGGCTGGTCATCCTTGCTCCGGAATGGGAAAGCTGGCCCACACAGCCCGATCTTGATTCCCTGCGCTGGAGCGAAACCTCCGCGCCGATTGCCACGCCCAACTTTATCCATCGCTTGCAGAAACGCTTGCTGGCAGATGAGCAGGTCGCGCTTCTGCGACAGCATCATGCGCCTGTGTTGCCCTCGCCACCAGCCACCCCTGAATGGCAGCCGGATGATACCTCTCAGCAGCAGCAAGTATTACAACAGCTTCTGAGAAGCGATCCGGGCATTTCAGTGCTGATTGCCCCACGTGGCAGAGGAAAATCAGCGCTGGCTGGTACCCTCGCCGCACGCTGGCGGGGCCGCTGTTTGATCTCCGCACCGGCTAAAGTTGCCACGGACGTGCTGGCGAAATTTGCCGGTGATGCGTTTGAATTTATCGCCCCGGACAGGCTACTGGCGCTTACCGCAGCAGAGCGGCCAGAAAATATCGACTGGCTGGTAATTGACGAGGCGGCGGCCATTCCCACCCCTATGCTTCATCAACTGGTTCATCTTTATCCACGCGTCCTGCTGACCACGACCTTGCAGGGTTATGAAGGGACGGGGAGAGGCTTTTTGCTGAAGTTCTGCGCTTCTTTACCCGAGGCGACAATTCTCAGGCTGGCGCAGCCGCTGCGCTGGTCACAGTTCGACCCGCTGGAACGCTTTATTGATGACACGCCGTTATTTAGCGAGGCGGAACCAATTGCAGACGAGCGTGATATTGATTTTAGCTATCCTCAGCAAAACGAATGGCAAGGCCGCGCTACCCAGCTTGAGGCGATGTACCGCCTGCTGACCAGCGCCCATTACCGCACCTCACCGCTGGATTTACGGCGCATGATGGATGCGCCCGGCATGCATTTCAGCGCTGCATTGCAAGGTGACCAGGTGCAGGGTGCGCTGTGGCTGGTGGATGAAGGCGGATTGTCAGCCGGGCTGGCAGAGGCCGTATGGGCAGGACTACGCCGACCGGCAGGCAATCTGGTTGCCCAGTCGCTGGCGGCCCACGGCGGCTGGCCGGAAGCCGCTACCCTGGCTTCGCGTCGCATCAGCCGTATCGCCATTTCTCCTGCGCTTCGGCAGCGAGGCATCGGTCGTCAGATGATACAGCAGAGCCTTGGGCATGCCGAAGGGCTGGATTTTCTCTCGGTGAGTTTTGGCTATACTGAAGTTTTATGGCGCTTCTGGCAGGCCTGTGGTTTTCAGCTGGTGCGATTTGGCACTAAACCGGAGGCCAGCAGCGGCTGCTATACCGCAATGGCCATCCTGCCGCTGAGTGAAGCGGGCAGGGCGCTGGCAGAAAAAGGCAGGCGAAAACTGGCCCGCGACTGGCCCTGGCTGCGGCCTCAGCTGCGGGATGTGGACCTGGCGCTAACGCTTACCGCAAGCGAGTCGGGCGCGGTTAATAAAATGGACGAAGACGACTGGCGGGATCTGGCCGGTTTCGCCTGGGCGCATCGGCCTTTTGAAGCCAGTATCGGCGCGCTTGGCCGTCTGGTCAGCAATGACTCACGTGAGCTGCCATTATTACAAGGCGCGGTTCTTGAACGGCTCTCTCCGACCTGCCTCATTCAGCAGTCCGGGCTGTCGGGGCGTAAAGCGCTACTGGCTGGCTGGCGGCAGGAGACGCAGCGGGCAATGAACCGGTTGGATCCGCAGCGCAGCGCAAACTGGCAACGCTATATCGCTATATTGCTGCAAAATCAGCAGTGCTAAGCTTTTCCTGTTGCGATGCGTAAGGCTTTTTAAGGAGGAAACCATGCACCATGACTATTTTGTTGTTCAGCGTCCCGTCAGCGCTCCGGCTCAGCTGTTCCTGTTATTTCACGGCGTGGGCGATAACCCCATATCCATGGGCGATCTGGGCAAATGGTTTGCCGACTCTTTCCCACAGGCGATGGTGATCTGCGTCGGCGCATCGGATTCTGGCGTCCATGGCCGTCAGTGGTATTCTGTCGACGATCTGAGCGAAGAAAATCACCAGCAGCGAGTCGATGCGGTAATGGCAACGTTTACTGAAATTATCCGGGACTGGCAGCGTCAGAGCGGCGTAAAAGCGGAAGCAACGGCGCTGATCGGTTTTTCTCAGGGCAGCACCATGGCGCTGGAGGCGATCAAGGCGCAGCCGGGCCTTGCGGGAAGGGTAATTGCTTTCTCGGGACGTTATGCCAGCCCGCCACAATCGGTGACAAAGCGTACCACCATTCATTTGATCCACGGTGATGATGATGAACAAGTCCCGTTAGGCCATGCGCTGGAAGCCGAAGCACAGCTGCTGGCGCTGGGGGGGGACGTAACGCTGAATATCGTGGAAGATTTGCCGCATGCTGTCGATCAGCGCGCCATGCAGTCGGCGCTGGATCATCTGCACTATACGGTGCCGCGACGCTATTTCGATGAAGCCCTGAGCGGCAGCGCGCCGGGTGATGATGACGTCATCCCAATGAGATGATAAAAGCAGGGACGGATGCCCCTGCTGAAAATGTTATTTCTTCTTCGGCCAGTCTTCGTCGTCATCCCACTTATCGTTAAAATCACGATGCGGCGGCAGATCCGGTTTATTATCCAGATACTTTTTAGGATCGATGCGCTTCAGGTCTTTATAAACGTTCATCAGAACGCCCACCATCAACACAATGACCAGCAGCCACCAATAATGCTTGAGAAATTCCATATCTGCTCCTTAAGCGATAAGCTGTTCCATAATACGCTGGTACATACGGCTAAGCAGTTGTAAATCAGCGGCTTTCACACACTCATTGATTTTATGAATGGTGGCGTTCACCGGCCCTAACTCCACAACCTGTGCACCCATTCGGGCAATAAAGCGCCCGTCAGAGGTGCCGCCTGTCGTCAACAACTGCGGTTTAATTTCATTATAGTGCTCAACGGCGTTTACCACCGCTTCTACCAGTTTTCCGGTTGAAGTCAGGAACGGCTGGCCGGAAACCGTCCATTCCAGCGTATAACGGAGCTGGTGACGGTCTAACAGTTCCCGCACGCGCTGTTTAATCAGCTCGTCGGTCAGCTCGGTACTGAAGCGGAAGTTAAACTGCACGAAAAACTCGCCAGGAATAACGTTATTACTGCCGGTTCCGGCCTGAACATTAGCAATCTGCATACTGGTCGGCGGGAAAAATTCATTGCCCCGATCCCACTCTGTCGCCACTAATTCATTCAGCGCTGGCAGCGCACGGTGAACCGGGTTATCAGCAAGATGCGGATAGGCCACGTGCCCCTGAACGCCGTGCAGCGTCAGGTTAGCGGTCATTGAACCACGGCGACCATTTTTCACTACGTCGCCGACGATTTCGGTACTGGACGGTTCACCGACCAGACAGTAATCAAGACGTTCACGGCGCGCCATCAGTGTTTCAACAACCTTAACCGTGCCGTTGGTGGCGCTGGCTTCCTCATCTGAAGTAATCAGAAACGCAAGCCGTCCTTTATGATTGGGGTGACTGGCAACAAAACGCTCGGCGGCCACCGTCATTGCGGCCAGCGAGCCTTTCATGTCCGCTGCGCCGCGTCCGTAAAGCATACCGTCGCGGATGGTCGGTTCAAACGGCGGATTGATCCAGCGGTTGGCATCCCCGGCGGGTACCACATCAGTATGACCCGCAAACGCCAGCGTCTCGCCCTCACCACGCCAGGCCCAGAAGTTTTGGGTGTCGCCGATATTCATGGGTTCAATGGTGAAACCCAGCGCGCGCAGGCGTTCCATCATAATGGCCTGACAACCGGCATCATCCGGGCTGAGGGAAGGGCGACGAATAAGCTGCTGCGTCAGCTCAATGACCGGACAGAACATAATCAGGACTTCTCCACGATAGGCTGGTAAGCATTTTCACTAAAGCCCAGCAGCATAGAGCCGTCGGCGCTACAGAGCAACGGGCGTTTAATCATTGCCGGGTTTTCCAGCATCACTTCCCGTGCCGCTGCGGCATTATTCACCGCGCTGCGCGTTTCTTCGCTTAATTTACGCCATGTCGTACCGCGCGTGTTCAGCAATGCTTCCCAACCCAGCTGGTCGATGAATTTTTGCAGCAGTGCAGCATCCAGTCCGTCGGCCCGGTAATCGTGAAACTGATAGTTCACGCCCCGGGCTTCTAAATATTTTCGCGCCTTCTTGATGGTGTCGCAATTTTTAATGCCGTACATCGTCAGCATGGCGGGGTTCCCTTCTTTTTTCTGTGGGTTTCATCTATATTCGATACTGCTCAGGCGCTTAGTTTACAACGGATACGCCTGAGAGGCACGGAAGACGGCACGTTTAACAGAGAGTTAGCATCAGGAGGGACAATATGAACTATATGAAAGCGTCTTCCGCCCATACGGTTGAAGAAACGAAGTCGACAATTGTGATCGCCCGGAAAAGAGAGAGCCGCTGCGATGAGTTCAATCACATTGTGGAGGCGGTGCTGGCAGAACATCCGGAAGCCAAAACCCATATCGACAGCGAAAGCGGCGGTTACGATAAAATCATCGTATTGAAATAACAGCGATTCTGAGGGGAGGTTTCTCCCCTCTCACTTGACAGCCAGTACTGGTGATATTCCCTCTCTTTTAGCGCCTCTTTCTGATGAGAAAAACCTTTCTAACCTTATGATGACACTGCTATTAATTGCCTGGGTAATCATATCGGTTAAACTGTGCGTCGCACCACATATTCGGATAAATCCTGGTTTTGTTGATGCGTTGTTGAACGAAAGATGTTCACTTTGCTTTAGGAATAATCTTATAATGGCGTCACTAAAACGAGAGGTGACTTATGATTGATTTAGAACTGGGGAACTGGAAAGACTTTATCGAAGTGATGTTGACTCGTAAGTAACACATTCATAAAGAAAAGCTCGGCGACAACATCAACAAGCTTTACCTTCAGTATCCGAATATAACAAAGGCAGCCTGCGGGCTGCCTTTATTCGTTATGTGACCGGCTTCTCTTTTATCGGAAAGCGCCGCCGTACTAACACGAAGAAGATCGGCACAAAGAAAAGCGCTAATAACGTTGCGGAAATCATACCGCCCATCACGCCTGTTCCTACCGCATG
Source organism: Pantoea sp. CCBC3-3-1 (assembly GCF_007981265.1). Classification (NCBI taxonomy): domain Bacteria; kingdom Pseudomonadati; phylum Pseudomonadota; class Gammaproteobacteria; order Enterobacterales; family Erwiniaceae; genus Pantoea; species Pantoea sp. CCBC3-3-1. The sequence goes on along the minus strand of NZ_CP034363.1, from coordinate 3,605,563 downwards.
CTGACTGCTGGAACCCGCACCCTGACCAATGGTCATCGGCAGCACGCCGAAAATAAAGGCCAGCGAGGTCATTAATATCGGACGCAGACGCTGGCGACAGGCTTCCAGCGTGGCCGCTAACAAATCCTGTCCTTTGCTGTTGATCTCATTGGCGAACTCAACGATCAGGATGGCATTTTTCGCCGACAAACCAATCACGGTGAGCAGACCGACCTGGAAGTAAACGTCGTTCTCCAAACCGCGCAGCCAGGTTGCCACCAGCGCACCCACCACGCCCAGCGGCACCACCAGCATAACCGAGAAGGGAATTGACCAGCTTTCATAGAGTGCGGCGAGACACAGAAAAACCACCAGCAGCGAAATGGCGTACAGCGCGGGCGCCTGGGTACCGGACATGCGCTCCTGATAAGAAGCGCCGGTCCACTGCAAGCCAAAGCCGGTGGGCAGCTTGTTGACCAACTTTTCCATAACATCCATTGCTGTACCGGTACTGACGCCGCTGGCGGATTCACCGACAATCTCTACGGCGGAATAACCGTTATAACGCTCCAGACGCGGCGAACCGGTTTCCCAACGGGTGGAGGCGAATGCGGTGAAAGGCACCATGCTGCCACTGCTGTTGCGCACGTACCATTTGCTGATGTCGTCCGGCAGCATACGGAACGGAGCGGCGGCCTGAACATAAACTTTTTTCACCCGGCCCCGGTCAAGGAAATCGTTGACGTAAGTCGATCCCCAGCCGGTCTGTAGCGTAGCGTTAATATCATCAACAGAAACGCCCAACGCCTGCGCCTTGTGCTGATCGACATCGATTCTCAGCTGTGGCGTGTCGTCCAAACCATTATGACGAACCCTGGCCAGCGAGGGATCTCTTTCGGCCTCGGCCAACAGCTGGTCGCGCGCTTTCATTAACGCATCGTGACCCAGCCCCGCATGATCCTGAAGCTCCATATCAAAACCGGCGGAGTTACCCATGCCGGTTATGGCTGGCGGGCTGCTGGCGATAACGCGAGCCTCGCGAATACGTTTAAAGGCCGCAGTAGCCCGTTCGATAATGGCAAAAGAGGTATTTTCTGCGCCGCTGCGTTCGTCCCAGTCTTTCAGCCGCACAAACATACGCGCCACGTTCTGACCGTTACCGCCCGGCCCGGCACCAATGGTTGAGAAAACGGAGACCACATTGTCTTTCTCCTGGGTGAGGTAATACTGCTCGACCTTATCCACGACTTTATTTGTTTGCTGCAACGTGGAGCCTGGCGGCAGCTGAACCTGGGTCGTAAAGACGCCGCGATCCTCCAGCGGCAAAAAAGAAGTGGGCAGATGCAGAAACAGCAAGGCCATGCCCGCAATGATCACGACGTACAGAATCAGCCAGCGCCCGACTTTTGATAAAATGCGACCGACGCCCCGTTCGTAACGCGCAGCATTGCGGTTAAACATGCGGTTGAACCAGCCGAAGAAGCCCCGGCGCTCGTGATGTTGCCCCGCAGGCAGGGGTTTAAGCAGCGTGGCGCAAAGGGCAGGGGTCAGGATCATCGCCACCAGTACCGAAAGCACCATGGCGGAAACGATGGTGACGGAGAACTGACGGTAAATGGCGCCGGTGGTGCCGCCAAAAAAAGCCATAGGCACAAACACGGCGGACAGCACCAGCGCAATGCCCACCAGTGCGCCCTGAATCTGCCCCATTGATTTGCGGGTGGCCTCACGCGGTGATAAACCTTCCTCACTCATAATGCGTTCGACGTTTTCCACTACCACGATGGCGTCATCCACCAGCAGGCCTATTGCCAGCACCATGGCAAACATGGTGAGCGTATTGATACTGAAGCCGCAGGCCGAAAGTATGGCAAACGTACCCAGCAGCACGACGGGAACGGCAATCGTCGGAATTAAGGTTGCGCGGAAGTTTTGCAGGAAAAGATACATGACGACAAAGACCAGGATGATGGCCTCAATAAGCGTCTTCACGACGTCGCGGATTGATGCAGTAACAAACGGCGTGGTTTCGTAAGCAATTTCCGCCTTCAGACCGTGGGGAAAGAAATGGGAAAGCTCGTCGATACGCGCCCGCACCAGCTCATCGGTTTGCAGCTCGTTAGCACCGGAAGCGAGCTTTACGCCAAGCCCTGATGCGGCCTGGCCGTTGTACTGACTGAGGAAATCATATTTCTCTGCCCCAAGCGCTACGCTGGCAACGTCGCTGAGCTTCACCTCTGAACCATCCTGATTAACCCGCAGCGTAATATTGCGGAACTGTTCTGGCGTGGTTAACAGCGATTGAGAGTTGATGGTGGCGTTCAGCGCCTGGCGATCGACAGAGGGTAATCCGCCCAGCTGGCCGACCGCGACCTGGCTGTTTTGCGACTCGATAGCGCTGACAATGTCGCTGGTGGTCAGCGCATAGTCGATCATTTTATTCGGATCGAGCCAGATGCGCATGGCGTACTGCGAGCCATAAGCATCAACCTGGCCTACGCCATCGATGCGGCTTAGCGGGTCCTGAATATTACTGGCGACATAATCGGAGATATCCTGCTTGTCCATGCTGCCGTCAGTGGAGACAAAAGCCACCATCAGAATATTGGTATCACCCGTCTTTGTTACCGTAACCCCTTGCGACTGAACATCCTGAGGCAATTTACGCAACGCGCTTTGCAGCTGGTTTTGCACCTGCTGGCGCGCTTCATCCGGATTGGTGCCCGCAACGAAGGTCAACGTAATGGTCGCCTGCCCGGTATTGCTGCTTTGAGAGGACATGTACATCAGGTTATCGATGCCGGTCATATTCTGCTCAATGACCTGCGTGACGGTATTCTCAAGCGTTTGTGCAGAAGCACCAGGATAATTGGCGGTAATGCGAACGTTAGGCGGCGCGAGTTCGGGATACTGCTCAACGGGCAGAGAAAATACTGCCAGTGCGCCAGTCAGACACAGCAAAATAGCAATGACCCAGGCAAAAATGGGACGGTCGATAAAAAAATTCGCCATTGAATGGTGCACTCCGGGCTATTTATCGGAAAGGCGTTGCGTCTGGCGGCGCACCCTGACGGCACTGCAACAAGCAGCCTGCAACAAATTTTTCTGGTTATTCAACCGGATTGGTTAAGCTTTCACTCTACCCGCCACCAACGGCATAATCGTGGAGAAAATAAGGAGAATATGTAAATTATCATGCAAAATCCTCAGCGGAGAGCGGAAAAACGAAAGCGACCTTTGTCCCGCCCGCCGCAGACTGGCTGATTTTGAGTGTTCCGTGCAGGCTCCTGGCCCGTTCCTGCATAATAGCCAAACCGTAGTGTCCCGGTCGTGCTTCAGGCTTTTTAAGCCCCGGCCCGTTATCCTCAATTTCAACGGTCAGGTTAGGGGTTGTGTCCGGCATACAGCGCACGATAATTTGCGTTGCGCTGGCATGACGAATGGCATTCAGCAAGGCTTCCCGAACGATCTGCAAGACGTGTACCTGCTGAGCCGCGCTAAGATGCAACGTCTGTTCTCCCTCCAGCAGAATTTTCGCTTCCGTTTGCAGCGGCGCGATGACCTGCCGCAAAGCGGTAAGCAAATCAGCGGGTTCAACCGACAGGCGAAAAGTGGTGAGTAACTCTCTCAGCTGACGATTAGCTTCAGTAAGCGCCCGATCGATTTCTCCTGTTATCGCCTGAGCTGGCGGGCTGCTCTCGCCCATTGCCCGCTTCAGGCGGACCATCTGAATGCGTAAATAAACCAGAGACTGGGCCAGGGAGTCATGCAGTTCACGGGCGATGGTGGCGCGCTCTTCCATTAATAACAGGTGCCGCATCGATTGCTCAGCATTTTCCAGCTGTAGCGAACGCGCCAGCATCGTTGCCAGCCCCTGCATCAGCGGCGGCTCACTTTCCTGCGCCTGCCAGCGCAGCTCGGCAACGTGCTTATCCGATGCCAAATCAAGCGGCAGCGTTTGCCAGGTGAGATCCGCACATGGCTCGCCCATTTGAATCTGCCATTGAGGCTGCGCAACCAGCGCTATGGCATGCAGATTTTCATGTTCCCGTACCCGGTGCAGAACGTCAGAGTAAGCATGGCTGTTTCGGCCGCGCAGCATTTCTGAACATTGATATAACAGCGCCAGCCGACGATTGGCCTGAAGCAGATCGCGGGTTTTCTCTTTCACCGCCTGCTCCAGCCAGATGTACTGTTTTTCCAACGCTTCAGACATATGGGTAAACGCTTGCGCCAGTACGCCCAGCTCGTTGGGAAGCGTTGTCTCCAGCGGGGCATAATGGAAGTTGGCCTGCTCGATCTGCTGACTGGCCGTCACCAGCTGGTGTAGCGGGATAACAACTTCTTTTTTCACCCGCCGCAGCGTCCATAACACCAGCAGCGCAATCGCCACAAATCCCAGCAGGCAGGCGCTGGCAACCAGTTTCATTTTCAATTCTGCCCAGCGTTGCAGGGCCAGTACAAACCGATCGATCTGAGTAACATAGCGAGAGACATTTTGCTGATAGCTGGCGGTGTTACCGCTCAGCAGCAGGGGGCGTAGCTCGCGCCAGCTGAGCTGTAGCGCGTGATAACGCGCCTTCACGCTGTCAGGGACCCATGCACGTTCTAATGCGTGCAGGACCGGTGCCTCGACCGTCTGCTGATAGAGATCGATATTATGGGCCAGGCCCGCTGAGTCGGCTGCGGCATCCCAGGCCAGTCGATAGCTTTGCATTCGCAGTGAGCCCGCAATGTTAATCGCTTCGGCATCGCGCAGGCTGGCGGAAAGCGTCAATAAAGCCAGGGTGGAGCTGAGAACGGAGAGAAGTACAATGGCAAAGAGCGTGCGGGCGAGGCTGCGGGTGACGGAGCGTTTCAACATTCTTCCTTCCTCAGGCTGAGCAGGGTGCAAACGAGCGGCAGTATAACGTCATCAAAAGGGGCATTTGCCAGCAGCTCACTCTCCTTTGTCGAATATCAAAATTGTGCGCCGTATCGCTTGAAGCGAAGCGTAGCGAGGAATAGAGTAGGACAATATTTAGCTATTTATGCCCACGCCATTCACACAAAGTTACAGGCTATAAAAAATGTAACTTTCATTGACGCTTCTTTTTAAAAATCTTCATAGGCTTCACATTCCTTTAACGCCTTTACCTGCTGCCCACGCTGCTTTTCATTGCGTCGCTCATAATCACTGACGTTAACAAAATGAATGTCCAGCAGGACCCGACGAGGAGCATCCTATGAAGACGAAATTAGCCGGTCTGATTGCCGCCGCCTTTTTAACGACAGCGTCATTTTCAACCTTAGCGGCCACTCAGGTCGATGAGAGTCAGACTCAGAATCTGCAACAAATGGGCACGGTTTCCGTGCAGGGCGTAAGCGGTTCTCTGGATGATGCCACCGCGCAGCTGGCGCAAAAGGCAGAAGAGATGGGTGCGACCCATTATCGAATCATCCGTGCCGACACCCCCGGCGACTCCAGCCTGTGGAGTGGTAACGCCGAGATTTACCGTTAAGTATCAGTTAGTCCCAGTGTAGCCTTAGTGATTTCACTGAACCGACCGCAAGATGCGGCCGGTTTTTTTTGCGTCCTTCAGTCAGAATCACAAAACCTAACGATTTCCACCACAGATTTTTTGCGTCGGCTTTACAGAACGGTTAGGATGCATCGCCGCATTTCTCCTTCTTCCCTCAAGATAATAACTACAGGAAGCGGGAACTTGCCCGAATTTTTTGCGTCTGTACGCAATCGTTTGGTTGGCAAGGCAGAAATCAGGATGTCCAGGAAGGACAGCCTTATCACTGTGGACAGGATAATTAGGAAAGAAAATGAAAGCTGATAAAAAAGCGGTTGCAGACAAGCGCGCCGCAAGACGACGTTGGTTAAATTCTCATGATTCCGGCTATCACAAAGCGATGGATAACCGGCACGTGCAGATGATTGCTATTGGCGGTGCGATTGGTACGGGCCTGTTCCTTGGTGCCGGTGCTCGTTTGCAAATTGCGGGTCCGGCCCTGGCAATTGTCTATCTGGTTTGTGGCATCTTCTCCTTCTTTATACTGCGTGCGTTAGGCGAACTGGTTTTACATCGTCCTTCCAGCGGCAGCTTCGTTTCTTATGCACGTGAATTCCTTGGCGAAAAAGCGTCCTACGTGGCGGGCTGGATGTATTTCGTCAACTGGGCGATGACCGGCATTGTTGATATCACCGCAGTAGCGCTTTATATGCACTACTGGGGCGCTTTCGGCGACGTTCCACAGTGGGTTTTCGCCCTCGGTGCGCTGGCGATTGTCGGCACAATGAATATGATTGGCGTGAAATGGTTTGCAGAAATGGAGTTCTGGTTTGCGCTAATTAAAGTCCTGGCGATTGCTATCTTCCTGATTGTCGGCGTGGTGTTCCTGGGCAGCGGTAAAATGCTGGATGGCAACACCACCGGTTTCCACCTGATTAGTGATAACGGCGGTTTCTTCCCGCATGGGATCCTGGCGGCCTTTGTACTGGTACAGGGAGTGGTGTTCGCCTTCGCCTCTATTGAGCTGGTAGGAACGGCGGCGGGCGAGTGTAAAGACCCGAAAACCATGCTGCCTAAAGCCATTAACAGTGTGATCTGGCGTATTGGTTTATTCTACGTCGGTTCTGTGGTGCTGCTGGTGCTGCTGCTGCCGTGGAACGCTTATCAGGCGGGCCAAAGTCCGTTTGTGACCTTCTTCTCGAAGCTGGGTGTGCCTTACATTGGCAGCATCATGAATATCGTGGTGCTGAGCGCAGCGCTGTCGAGCCTGAACTCCGGCCTTTATTCAACCGGTCGTATTCTGCGTTCGATGTCGATGGGGGGATCTGCGCCAAAGTTCATGTCAAAAATGAGCGGTCAACAGGTTCCTTACATGGGCATCCTGGTGACGATTGGCGTTTATATTGTTGGGGTGTACCTCAACTATATCGTGCCTTCCCGCGTGTTTGAGATTGTGCTGAACATCGCTTCACTGGGTATCATCACCTCCTGGGGCTTTATCGTGGTATGCCAGATGCGCCTGCGCAAAGCGATCAAAGAAGGCAAGGCGGAAGACGTAAGCTTTAAGCTGCCATGGGCGCCGTTTACCTCCTGGCTGACGCTGCTGTTCCTGGTTAGCGTACTGGTGCTGATGGCGTTTGATTATCCGAACGGCACCTACACTATCGCTTCCATTCCGGTGATTGCGGTGATCCTGGTTCTTGGCTGGTTTGGCGTGCGTAAACGCGCCAATGCGCTGGCTCAGGAAGAGCACCACGAGCCTGAAGAGGCTGACGAACTGCACGAAAAGTCAGCACATTAAGCGCTGAATTACCCGCCGCGCCCTGACTGCAATAGCAGAGCGCGGCGGGTTTCTTTAAGATAGTTTTCCGCTAACGTTCACCTTAAGATGATGGGGTCCCGCTTAACGCAATGGAGCCTCTATGTCAGTCAAAATCAACGTCATAAAAGATAAAATCCTCTCCGAAAACTGGTTTGTCCTGCGCAATTTCACCTACGAACTCACCAACAAAGATGGCGTAACGCTGCGGCATAAGCGCGAAGTTTACGATCGCGGCGATGGCGCAACCATCCTGCTTTATAATCGTAAGAAAAATAGCGTGATCCTCACGCGTCAGTTTCGTATCGCCACCTGGCTGAACGGCAATCAAAGCGGCATGCTGATTGAAGCCTGCGCCGGGCTGCTGGACGATGACTCACCGGAAGCCTGTATCCGTAAAGAAGCCATTGAAGAAACCGGTTATCAAGTCGGTGAAGTGGTGAAACTTTACGAGCTCTATATGTCGCCGGGCGGCGTAACCGAACTGCTGCACTTTTTTGCCGCCGAGTATAATGACGCAACCCGCGCGAATGAGGGCGGCGGCGTGGATGATGAAGATATCGACGTGATGGAAATTTCGTTTCCACAGGCATGGGCCATGCTCAAGGATGGCCGCATCAGGGATGCTAAAACCGTTATGCTGTTGCAGCATGCTTTCATTGAAGGCTGGCTGAAACTTCCTCAGTAGCCGGCATTGGCCCTGTGCGCGTTATCAGCTTAAAAAGTGATAACAATCACACTAATCGCACTGGCCCTGTTTATTAAGATGAAATACGTTTTTTATCCCGACAAAGAGAATAAGAATAGCGAGCCGGCTGCTGCCGGGGTTGCGGCAACAGGCGCTATCGGGCGATCCTTGTCCGACTAATCTGATTGAGCGCACCGATCCCAGGCGGCATGATAGCCTCTGGCTTGAGACCAGAATCAGCTTGAAACTGTTTAACGATGTGCATAAATTGCTGTCGCAGTTGCTGACTTACGCCACTGACCGGCAATCACTGCGCTATGCTTATGCTTCACTCTGCTCCACTGCCGCCCGGGGATAAAGGTTATCAATGCGTTACTGGATGAAATTACCTTTCGTGCTAATTTTTTTTGTTGTGGCAGCGCATGGCGAACCTTTACAAAAAACGTTTTCTGACTGGCAGATTACCTGTAATAACCAGAACAGCTGTGTAGCCCGTAATTTTCCGGGCGATAAAGGGCTGGTCATGACCATCAGCCGTCAGGCTGGCGCAGACGATCGCCCTTTATTGCGCATTGATTACGGTAACCGCTTTTCGGGTGAACTGAACGGCGCGGCACTGAAAGATAATTTGCTGCTCGACGGTCAGCGCCTCAGGCTCGATCTCAAGCACTGGGATGTGCAAACTCACCATCTGAGCACCTCACACGCCATTTCTATCAACGAGTTTCTGTTACAGGTGATGGATACCAACACTATCCAGCTACTCTATCGGCCACGCTCATCTGTCTCTTTACACGGTTTGAAAGCGGCACTGCTGCTGATGGATGAGACGCAGGGAAGGGTAAACAGCACCAGCGCGTGGATTAAACCCGGCAGCCGCACCGACGTACCGGCACCGGCTGCGCAGCCGACACTTTCTGCTCCGCGTAATGTTCCGCAGGCACTGACTCAGGAAGAGACCACCGGCCTGATTGACTTCGGCACCTGGCGCGTTAATACCGATCGTTGCTCGCTGGATCCACAGCGACGCGAGGTCAGCGTGGCACCCCTTAGCGACAAAAAAGCGTTACTGCTGGTGAGTTGTGAAATGGGCGCTTATAACGTTATCGATCTGGCTTTTGAAGTCACACGCACTCAGCCTTATGTGGCCCGGGGGCTCACCCTGACGCTGCCTTTTGTGCCGCCACACCATAGCGACAAAAAGCTGGAGCTGATTAACGCGCAGTACGATGCCAGCAAAAGCGAACTGCTGACCTACAGTAAAGGACGCGGGCTGGGCGATTGTGGCACCGCCACGCGCTGGCAATATAATGGCCGCGAATTTGTGCTGGCTGAATATGCGGAAGAGGGCACCTGTGACGCCTGGCACAGTAGCGATGACTGGCCCACGCTGTGGACCAGTGAAACCCGTGAGACATCCGCAGCTGATGCTCCGGCGGTGGGTGATTAAAAATACTTAAGCCAGGGGATATCGCGGCGGCGGGCTTTAAAAGCAGCAAAAGCACGTACCGGCCAGAAAATGATTACGCCGAGTACAACCGCCCCGGCAGCCACCTGCCACACCTCATTAAAGCCGAACCCGTCGCCGTGATTTTTCCCCCAGACGGCAAGCGCACCCAGATACATCGCTTTCAGCAGATAAAGATGTAACAGATACATAAACATTGGCGCGCCGCCAAACTGTGCCAGCAGCACCATACTTCGATGCTGTTGCAGCCGTTCAAATGCCGCCAGCAGAGCCAGAGCAATACTCACTGTCAGGCAGAGAAACAGCAGCGAAGGCGGATATTTGATGAGATTGAAAAAGCTCATCATCGTCTGGGTGACGTTCTCGCCAGGCTGCCAGGGTTTTTCGCCGTAGCCGTTTAAAAAACGCAGACCGAAGAACAGCACCAGCGTTGCCAGTGAGAGAAGCCGCAGGGCGTTGACTCGCTTATCGGCTGCAACCGGAGGGCGATAAAGCAACCCGGCAAGGTAGCCGAGTGCGATAGTGCCAATCCACGGCAGCACCGGATAAGAGGTGCGCATCCGCAGGCTCTCGCCCAGCTCAATCCAGCCTCGCTGGTGTAACACGGCCCAGAGCATTCCCAGCGGCGTCTCCGTTGACAGAACAATCGGATCCAGCAGGTTATGCCCGGCGACGATGGCCAGCGCAACCGCTAACAATACCGTTTCAGGCAGCCACAGCAGAGCGGCCAGCGCCAGCATGCTCAGTCCCAGCGCCCAGATCACCTGTAAGTAAATCACCTGTGGCGGAAACTGAAAAGTCCAGCCGAAATTCACCAGCACCAGCTCCAGTAAAATCAGCACCAGGCCCCGCTTAAACAAAAACAGCGAGGTCAAACGGCGATCCTGCACCTTTTGGTGATAGAGCATGGCAGACAGCCCGGTTAAAAAAACAAAGGTCGGTGCGCAGAGGTGGGCGAGCGTACGCATCAGGAACAGCAGCGGATCGGTACTGGTGACGTCAATAGGATCGCTGACCTGTTGATGAAGAAAAAAAGTTTCGCGGACGTGGTCGAGCAGCATGAGCAACATCACCAGACCGCGCAGGGCATCAATAGCGATTAGACGTTGGGAAAGCGAGTGAGGCATATTCACAAATCCTGAATGAAAAAGGAAATGTTATATCATAACAATTGATGCGGTTAAACGGGTTTGCTGGCAGGGCGATTATTGCCGACCAGGCGTTTTTCAGGCAAAAAAATACCCCGCCGGTGAAGACGGGGTAGCAGGGTTAACGACTATCAGTGCGGCTTCAGCAGCTTCTCGGCATGGCTAACGATGTTTTCCACCGTAAAGCCAAACTCGTTAAACAGCTTCTCCGCCGGAGCGGATTCACCAAAGGTGGTCATCCCAACGATAGCGCCGTTCAGGCCAACATACTTGTACCAGTAATCGGCGATGCCCGCTTCAACAGCCACGCGCGCGGTGACGGTTGATGGCAGCACGGATTCACGGTAGGCCACATCCTGCCTGTCAAACAGATCGGTCGAAGGCATTGAAACCACGCGAACTTTATGACCGCTGGCGGTCAGTTTCGCTTCAGCACCCAGCGTGATTTCCACTTCTGAACCCGTTGCGATCAGGATCACTTCCGGCGTACCTTCACACTCTTTCAGCACGTAAGCACCGCGGGAGATGTTCTCCAGCTGCGCTTTGGTACGTTCTGGCTGTGCCAGATTCTGACGGGAAAGGATCAGCGCGGTAGGGCCATGATGGCGTTCAATCGCATGCTTCCAGGCCACGGCGGTTTCGACCTGGTCGCAAGGACGCCAGACGCTCATGTTCGGCGTGACGCGCAGGCTGGCAATCTGCTCCACCGGCTGGTGCGTCGGGCCATCTTCGCCCAGACCAATAGAGTCGTGGGTATAGACCATAATCTGACGCGCTTTCATCAGCGCGGCCATACGCACTGCGTTACGGGCATATTCCACAAACATCAGGAAGGTCGCGGTGTAAGGCACAAAGCCACCATGATGCGCGATACCGTTAGCGATAGCGGTCATACCGAACTCGCGCACGCCGTAGTGGATATAGTTCCCGTCAGCTTCCTCTTTGATCGACTTTGAGCCAGACCAGATAGTGAGGTTACTTGGCGCCAGGTCAGCGGAACCGCCGAGGAATTCCGGCAGCAGCTTACCGTAAGCTTCCAGCGAGTTTTGCGACGCTTTACGGCTGGCAATTTTCGCCGGATTAGCCTGAAGCTGTTCGATAAACTTCTGCGTTTCCTGCTCCCAGTTTTCCGGCATGCCGCCATCCATACGGCGCGCATACTCTTTCGCCAGTTCCGGATGCGCAGCTTTATAAGCGGCGAACTTCTCGTTCCACGCCTGCTCGTACTGTTGGCCTGCTTCTTTCGCATCCCACTGCGCGTAGATATCCTGTGGAATTTCAAACGGAGCAGAGGTCCAGCCCAGCTGCTTACGGGTCAGTGCGATTTCTTCATCGCCCAGCGCCGCGCCGTGTGCTTCTTCTTTGCCCGCTTTGTTTGGTGAGCCAAAGCCAATAATGGTTTTGCAGATCAGCAGCGAAGGTTTATCGGTCACGCTCTGCGCTTCTTTGATCGCTTTAGCAACGGCATCGGCATCGTGACCGTCGATATCACGGATCACATGCCAGTGATAGGCCTCAAAGCGTTTCGCGGTGTCGTCGCTGAACCAGCCCTCGACTTCGCCATCAATAGAAATTCCGTTGTGATCGTAGAAACCGATCAGTTTGCCCAGGCCCAGCGTACCGGCCAGCGAACAAACTTCATGCGAAATCCCTTCCATCAGACAGCCGTCGCCCATAAACACATAGGTGTGGTGATCGACAATGTCGTGACCCGGACGGTTAAACTGCGCGGCCAGCGTACGTTCAGCAATAGCCAGACCTACCGCGTTGGCCAGACCCTGACCCAGCGGGCCGGTGGTGGTTTCCACGCCTGGGGTATAACCGATTTCCGGGTGGCCAGGCGTTTTAGAATGCAGCTGACGGAAGTTTTTCAGTTCTTCGATCGGTAGATCGTAGCCGCTGAGGTGCAGCAGGCTGTACAGCAGCATGGAGCCGTGACCGTTAGAGAGGATGAAACGGTCGCGGTCGGCCCAGGCCGGGTTCGTCGGGTTGTGATGCAAGAAGTCGCGCCACAGCACTTCAGCAATATCTGCCATGCCCATTGGGGCGCCCGGGTGGCCGGATTTGGCTTTCTGCACGGCATCCATACTGAGGGCACGGATTGCATTAGCCAGCTCTCTACGTGAAGACATGTTTTTCTCCCTGATAGTGGGGTGGGATAAATTGGGCGATGAAAACGCCAGAGCGAAAGCTTTTCCCAGCGCGACCCTTAGCGGGAAAACTTTCGCTCAATATGAATACGATTACAGTTGTGCTGCCAGCACGTCTTCCAGGCTCTGCTGGTCAACGGCGAACTGACGAATACCTTCAGCCAGTTTTTCTACCGCCATAGGATCCTGATTATGTTCCCAGCGGAACTGGGCTTCAGACAGCGGAGCAGGCTGGTGGAAAGCTTCGGTTGATGGCTTCAGCTTGCGTTCAACTGGCGCATCGCTTGCCTGCAACTCTTCCAGCAGGTTCGGGGAAATAGTCAGGCGATCGCAGCCTGCCAGCGCCAGAATCTGCTCCGTTTTACGGAAGCTGGCACCCATAATCACCGTGTTATAACGATGCTGCTTGTAGTAGTCGTAGATATTACGTACGGACACCACGCCTGGATCCTCATCCACCACATACGGGTCAAGAGGCTTACGGGTGTTGTACCAGTCGTAGATACGGCCAACAAACGGCGAGATCAGGAATACGCCCGCTTCGGCACAGGCACGAGCCTGGGCGAAGGAGAACAGCAGCGTCAGGTTACAGTTGATGCCGTTTTTTTCCAGCTCTTCTGCGGCGCGGATCCCTTCCCAGGTGGAAGCCAGCTTGATCAGAATACGTGAACGGTCGATACCGTGATCTTCATACATTCTGACCAGTTTCTCAGCCTTGGTCACACACATACCGCGATCGAACGACAGGCGTGCGTCTACTTCAGTCGAGACACGGCCCGGTACGCTTTTCAAAATTTCTAAGCCCAGATTGACGTTAACTTTGTCGCTGGCGTTGATGATTTGGGTCTCTTTACTGCCGCCCTGTTTTTTGGCGTAGTCAATAGCGTCGGTGATCAGGTGCTTATAAGATTCGAGGCTGGAGGCTTTCAGGATCAGAGATGGATTGGTGGTGGCATCTTCCGGGTGGTAATTACGAATAGATTCGATATCGCCACTGTCTGCCACCACGGTGGTGTACTGTTTTAATGCGTCTAGCTGGTTCATCTCATGACTCCTTGATGTGCAATCTGCAAAGCGGATTATGACCGCGTTGGGCAACGGGATTGCCCTGGCTTTTAAGCCAAAAATCCGCTGAAAGCCTTAAATATTCACAACGATTTTTCATAAGGCCTGCTGCGGATTCCCGACACGGTGGTAGGTTCTCAGGCCAAACATTGCATCAGACGTCCTGGGATGGGAATGCGTTTTCTCTGATTGTTGCAATGGGTTAGCCCAATGACTCAGGTTTGCGCAAAGAAAAAATGCCGCATCTGAAAGTGTAGCACCTCTTCAGATTTACGTGACGGCGCGCACGACGCCGCGCCGCTTACGCGTAATAATCGTCGCGATTTTGAATGGTTAACTCTTTGTTAATACTTGTTTTTATTTAATCTTGCCCTCTGAAAACCAGGAGTTTAACCTGGTGTTAACGGTAACAAATTTCGGCAGTTTCAGCCTCATTACGCAACGTTAACCCACGGCTGTTATCCTTTTTACCGATGCTGAACAGCAGCATTTAACCCGCAGCCGCTGAACTATGGGCTGCTTCAAGTTTTTCCCGGCGCTCACCTTTTATGCTGTTGCGGTTGTACCTTCCTGCCAAAACGAAAGGATCATGCTAATGGACGAACAACTGAAGCAGAGCGCGCTCGATTTTCATCAATATCCGGTTCCTGGCAAAATTCAGGTCTCTCCAACTAAACCGCTGGCGACGCAGCGCGATCTGGCGCTGGCCTATTCGCCAGGCGTGGCGGCGCCCTGTCTTGAAATTGCTGCCGATCCGCTTGCCGCACACAAATATACGGCGCGCGGTAATCTGGTCGCGGTGATCTCGAACGGAACGGCCGTGCTGGGATTAGGGAATATCGGCGCGCTGGCAGGAAAACCGGTAATGGAAGGCAAAGGGGTACTGTTCAAGAAATTCGCCGGTATCGACGTATTTGATATTGAGATTGATGAGACGGACCCCGACCGACTGATTGAGGTGGTGGCGGCGCTGGAACCCACATTCGGCGGGATTAACCTCGAAGATATTAAAGCGCCGGAATGTTTTTACATTGAAAAAGCGCTGCGCGAGCGCATGAACATTCCGGTATTTCATGATGACCAACACGGTACCGCTATTATCTGTACGGCAGCGGTGCTAAACGGACTGCGCGTAGTGCAGAAAAATATCGCCGATGTGCGACTGGTGGTATCGGGAGCGGGCGCATCCGCCATCGCCTGTATGAATCTGCTGGTGGCGTTGGGAATGCAGCGCCACCATATCGTGGTCTGCGATTCCCGTGGCGTAATTTATCAGGGCCGCGAAGCAGATATGGTGGAAACCAAAGCGGCTTATGCTATCCCGGACAACGGAAAGCGCACGCTGGATGAAGTAATTGCTGACGCGGATATCTTCCTTGGCTGTTCAGGGCCGGGCGTGATGAAGCCGGAAATGGTCAAAAAAATGGCGCGTGACCCGCTGATTCTGGCGCTGGCCAACCCGGAACCGGAAATCCTGCCGCCGCTCGCAAAGGCTGTACGTCCCGATGCGATTATCTGCACCGGACGTTCCGATTACCCAAATCAGGTCAATAACGTGCTCTGCTTCCCGTTTATTTTTCGCGGTGCGCTGGATGTTGGTGCTACGGCAATCAATGAGGCGATGAAACTGGCGGCGGTACAGGCGATTGCGGAACTGGCGCTGGCAGAACAAAGTGACGTGGTGGCCTCCGCTTATGGCGATGAAGAACGCTCTTTCGGGCCCGATTATCTGATCCCCAAGCCTTTCGACCCGCGGCTGATTGTACAAATCGCGCCCGCCGTCGCTAAAGCAGCCATGGCGTCGGGCGTGGCGACACGTCCCATTCACGATATGGATGCCTATCGCGAAAAACTGGGAGAATTTGTCTATAAAACCAATCTGTTTATGAAACCCATCTTTACTCAGGCACGTAAAGATCCTAAACGCGTGGTGCTGGCGGAAGGGGAAGAGGCGCGAGTCCTGCATGCTACGCAGGAGCTGGTCACGCTGGGATTGGCGAAACCGATACTGATTGGTCGCCCTAATGTGATTGAGATGCGGCTGAAAAAGCTCGGGCTGAAAATCGAGGCGGGAAAAGATTTTGAGGTTGTGAACAATCAGTCCGATCCGCGCTTTAAGGCCTACTGGAACGAATATTATCACATCATGAAGCGGCGCGGGGTGTCGCCGGAGCAGGCCCAGCGCGCGGTTATCGGTAATCCAACGCTTATCGGCGCAATCATGGTTCATCGCGGCGAAGCCGATGCGCTGATTTGCGGCACTATTGGCGATTATCACGAGCATTATGACGTGATTGAAAAGCTGTTTGGCTTCCGGCAGGACGTCAAAGTGGCGGGTGCCATGAACGCGCTGCTGCTGCCGAGTGGCAATACTTTTATCGCCGACACTTACGTTAACGAAGATCCCACGCCCGAGCAGCTGACCGAGCTCACGCTGATGGCGGCAGAAACGGTGCGGCGTTTCGGTATTGAACCTAAAGTGGCGCTGCTGTCACACTCCAGTTTTGGCACGTCCGACGGTCCCGCCGCCAGTAAGATGCGCCAGACGCTGGCGAGGGTGCAGGCGCGTGCACCGGAACTGGAAATTGATGGCGAGATGCATGGCGATGCCGCGCTGGTAGAAAGTATTCGTCAGGATTTGATGCCGGACAGCCCGTTAAAAGGCGCTGCTAATATCTTGATTATGCCTAACGTGGAGGCCGCGAGGATCAGCTATAACCTGCTGCGGGTCTCCTGTTCGGAAGGGGTGACAGTGGGGCCGGTGCTGATGGGCATCGCCAAACCGGTCCACGTGTTGACGCCAGTCGCGTCGGTGCGACGTATCGTCAATATGGTGGCACTGGCGGTGGTGGAGGCACAAACGACCCCGTTATAAAAGGTGAGCAGGAACATGGGGTTTCTCACGCCAGCACGGTGTTAGCCGCCTGAGGGAAACCCTGTCTTAATACCTGCTTAACACCCTGTTTTAAATCGGTTTAAATCCACTCTTTAACCGGCAGGAAATCGGTATAAAGCGCCGCTTCCGGCGTTCCCGGCTGCGGCTGATAGTCATATTCCCAGCGAACCAGCGGCGGCATCGACATTAAAATCGATTCGGTACGTCCGCCGGTTTGCAGACCAAACAGCGTCCCGCGATCCCACACTAAATTGAATTCCACATAGCGGCCGCGACGGTAGAGCTGGAAATTACGCTCACGCTCGCCCCACGGCAGTGCTTTACGACGCGCAACAATCGGCAGGTAAGCTTTCAGAAAACCTTCGCCGACGGCTTGCGTAAAGCGGAAGCTGTGATCGAAATCGGGCGTATTCAGATCGTCAAAGAACAAACCACCAATGCCGCGCTGCTCGTTACGGTGTTTGATAAAGAAGTAGTCATCGCACCATTTCTTAAAGCGAGGATGCACCTCTTCACCAAATGGCTGACAGAGATCGAACGCGGTTTGATGCCAGTGCACCGCATCTTCTGTAAAGCCGTAATAAGGCGTGAGATCGAAACCGCCGCCAAACCACCATACCGGATCGGCTCCCGGCTTTTCGGCTATAAAAAAGCGCACGTTGGCATGGCTGGTGGGGATATAAGGGTTTTCGGGATGGATCACCAGCGATACGCCCATCGCTTCAAAGCTACGGCCAGCCAGTTCCGGCCGGTGTGCGGTGGCAGAAGCGGGCATCCGATCGCCGTGAACATGGGAAAAATTTACGCCAGCCTGCTCAAACACGGCACCGCTACGCAGCACGCGGCTACGTCCACCGCCGCCGCCTTCACGCGTCCAGCTGTCTTCTTCAAAACCGGCCTTGCCGTCAGCCTGCGCCAGCTGCTGGCAAATCGAATCCTGTAAACCGAGCAGAAACTGCTTAACCTTAGCGATATCGGGTGCGTTCATGAGATAACCTGGATAACAAAAAATGACGCGCGAAGTATACGCCAAAACGCGCGGGCTGGGTCGTCGGTTATCAATATCCGCCGTGAGAAGCAACAGACATCAGCCGGGACGGCGGTTATTCGCATCGAATTCGGTGAAATAACTGTTGATACCGTCAACGATAGCGCTGGCAATCTTGCGGCGGAACGCTGTCGTGCCCAGTAAGCGCTCTTCGGACGGATTGGTAATAAATGAAGTTTCTACCAGCACAGACGGAATCGACGGCGACTTCAGCACCGCAAAAGCTGCCTGTTCGGTATGCTGGCTGTGCAAATGATGCACCGGACGGATCTGATTCAGCACGTGTTTACCCAGCGTCAGGCTGTTCTTGATCGTATCGGTTTGCACCAGGTCAAACAGTACCTGTTGTAGATAATGATCTTTCTGCGCCACTTTTACGCCGCCCACGTCATCAGCCGCGTTTTCCCTGTTGGAAAGATAGCGCGCCATGCTGCTGCTTGCGCCGCGGTTAGAGAGGGCGAATACCGATGCGCCGTTGGCATCCGGGCTGGTAAAACCATCGGCATGGATCGACATAAACAGGCTGGCACCATGCTGATGCGCAATTTCGACGCGTTCGCCTAAAGGGATAAAATGATCGCTCTCACGGGTGAGGCGCGCCTCAATGTGCGGATGGTCGTTCAGTAAGTCGCGGATGTGGTTAGCAATCTCCAGCACCACATGTTTCTCTTCCGATCCTTCTTCGCCAACCGCGCCGGAGTCAATGCCACCGTGACCGGGATCGATCATCACGATCTTCTTGCCGCTGGCAGACGGGCCGTGAGTTTTCCCATGTGGCCCTACGGTTTTGAGCGGCGCTTCTTTGGCTCGAGCCGGTTTATTGGTTAATAAAGCCAGCGCCAGGCCAGAGAGCAGCAAATGGCGACGGGAGGTCAGCGGAGTCATCGGGCCTTTTTTCATTACAACATCCTCACAGCACAAAGTGCTTAGTGTTATATCGTAACAGTCACGTAACGGCGAGAACGGAACTATTTCAACCTCTTACTTTTTATTGCAGCAGGCTAACGGCGTGTCCAGTTGTGTTAGCGCTGCTCTGCCACCAGGATAGCCATCGTGTCCGGCTCCAGCGCCCGAAACAGATGCTCCCGATCGGCCGGATAAGAAATATAATCGCCCGGATGCAGTTCAACAGGTGAAGCGGTCAACCCGACCAGCGCCCGGCCTTTGGTTAAGATTAAATGCTCAACCGAACCGATGGGATGCGGACTGGAAAGCCGGTCAGAACCCGGCTGGGTCAAAAGCAGATATATATCGCGCCGCGCGCCAGGTGGACAGGTAGCAAGCAAAATCGCTTTATAATCAGCCAGCTCTGCGGTGACCATTGGCCCCTGGCCACAACGAATAACCTGCATTTTATTCACTTCTGGCTCCAGTAGCCGCGCGAAGGGAATATTCAGCGCGGCGCACAGCGCCCACAGGGTTTCAAGACTCGGATTACCATTACCCGCCTCAAGCTGGGATAGCGTCGATTTTGCCACGCCAGCCCGGCGTGCGACTTCAGCCAGAGAGAGACCGGCCCGCTGGCGTTCCCGTAACAATCCCCCTGCAACGATATCGATAGGTTGAGACAAAAGCAGTTTCCTTTCGCTATAACGAACGACCGTTCGTCTTGTAAATCATATTTTAAGCGTTCATTATAACGTTTTATCGTTCGTTATGGGATGAAGTTATGGCGCTTTACCGCCCGGTGTTAAGCCGAAACGTGGTCAAGGCTATCTTGCTGGTTTGCCTGGCCGACAGCCTGGTCGGACTCTCCTATGGCTCGCTGGCCATCGCCGAGGGCTTTCCTTTATGGGTGCCGATGGCGCTCTCCACAATGGTGCTGGCCGGGGCATCAGAATTTATGTTCATTGGTATTGTCGCGGGCGGCGGAAGTCCGTTAATGGCCGCAGCAGCCGGTTTACTGGTCAATGCGCGGCATTTGCCTTTTGGCATCGCGGTGAAAGATTTGGTTGGGCGTAAAGCGGCCAGCTGGCTTGGATGTCACATTATGAATGACGAAAGCGTCGTCTTTGGCATTTCGCAAACGCATCAGGCACAGCGTGTTGCCGCTTACTGGTTTTGTGGTCTGGGTATTGCCCTGTGCTGGCCGTTGAGCGTGCTGGCAGGGGCGTCGATTGGACAGTTGATTCCTGATACCCGCGTCATCGGGCTGGATGCAGTTTTCCCGGCTATTTTAATCGCGCTGATTTTTTCGGCGCTGCAAAAGCGCCGTGTGGCGATACCTGCCGCCGTCGGCGCAGTTATCGCGCTGGCCACGGTTCCGTTTGTGCCGGCCGGTATGCCGATCCTTTTTTCACTGTCAGGCCTGTTTGCCTGGAGGCATCGTCAATGACACAGTCAGTTATCGCGGGCATTGCTTTACTGGCGATCGGCACGTTTGCCATGCGTTTTGCGGGCTATAAGCTGGGCGAACGGATGCCGCTCTCTGAGCGTGCGCGAACCCTGTTAGCCGATGCGGCTATCCTGCTGCTGCTGGCCGTTGCCGCAACGTCCACTTTCTACGAGGCTGGCCGCTTTGCCGGATACGCTCGCCTGACCGGTGTAGGGGTTGCTCTGTTGCTGGCGTGGCGAAAAGCGCCGCTGATTGTCGTTATTATCGCCGCTGCCGTCGCGGCGGCGGGAATGCGCTATGCCGGAATCGCCTGAACCGGCGGTTTTGCGCCATTTAATGGCTAACCGATCTTGGCACTGGCGGAAGAAACCGTGATAATCAGCAAATTATGGTTAACATCTGGGGCAACGCCATGGAAATTCGCGCATTTAGCCAGGACGATTTTGAAGAAGTTATCACTCTGTGGGAGCGTTGCGATTTGTTACGCCCATGGAACGATCCTGAAATGGATATCGAGCGTAAGCTCAAACACGACCCGGACCTGTTCCTGGTCGCCGTGGTTGGCGGCACCGTGGTGGGTACGCTGATGGGCGGTTATGATGGCCACCGCGGCTCGGCCTATTATCTTGGCGTGCATCCTGACTATCAGGGACGGGGCTTCGCCAACGCATTGATTAATCGTCTTGAGAAAAAGCTGATTGCCCGCGGCTGTCCGAAAATTAACGTAATGGTGCGCGAAGAAAACGACGCCGTGCTGGGATTTTACGAGAAGCTTGAGTATGAAATGCAGGATATCGTGTTGTTAGGTAAGCGCCTGATTGAAGATCGTGAATACTAAACGACTTCGCACCTTGATGATGCAAAACTATACCCCCGATGATTTTGACGCGAAGGGCCAGCTGAAATTACCGCTGGCCTTTTGGGCTGTGCTGCTGCTCCAGGCGCGTACCTGGCTGCTTTTTGTGATGGCGGGTGCCTCAAGGGAACAGGGCGCGTCGCTGTTAGCGCTGTTCTATCCTGACACCCAGGCTTTTTGGATTGGGATAGGACTGGGCGTTCCTGCCGCGCTTGGTCTGCTGTTGACCGGCTATCGTCAGCGTTTTCCCCGGATCTGGCAGGCGTGGCGTTGGGTGCTTTGCCTGACGCTGGTGGGCATCCTTGCGCTTCAGGCTGTCAGCCTGTCGCTGGATGATGAAGCGGCTTCGCCTGTGGTTATCTTGTTGACCGGTTTTGACCTTATTGCCCTGATCTGGCTCGGGTTCAGCGTGCGTTTACGGGACTGTTTCAATCCACGACTGAACGGTGAATAAAACTTTTTGCCCGAATGGCACTCCAACACTCAATTCTTATCGTCAGGAGCCGTAATGAAAATTGTTCGTCCGTTAGCGGTAGCCGCCGCTTTAATGCTGGCTGGCTGCGCCAGTTCAGGTACTGCGCAGGAAACCCACAGCGGCGCCACCTGGTGGAATCCACTCACTTATTCCTGGTCCAGCCTGTCGCCCTGGCACTGGTTTGGTTCATCAACAGAGATAACCGAGCAGGGCGTAGGCGAATTGAATGGCAGCACGGCCATGAACGAGCAGGCGATCGGTGATGGGCTAAACGGCGACTATCAGGTGCGGAAAGGGATGCGCGGAGAAAACGGTGGCGTGGTGACGTTTTTCCAGGCGATGGATGGCAAACAGGTAAAGGTTGAAGTGACGGGCGAAGCCACCGTCAGCCGCATTGACGTCACCGACGATGCTATTGCCACTTCTTCCGGAACCAAAATCGGTACGCCATTCAGTGACCTCTACAGCAAAGCCTTCGGTGCCTGTCAGAAAGGTTCAGGAAGCGATCGTAATGGTGTGGAGTGTCAGGCACCGGGCAGTCAGCACATCAGCTACGTCTTTACCGGCGAGTGGCATGGCCCGGAAGGGCTGTTGCCGTCAGACGAAGCATTAAAAAAATGGACCGTCAGCAAGATTATCTGGCGTAAATAAAGGTTAAGCTTCAGCGGCGCACACAGCCGCTGAAGCAACGGCTGCCTGCGTTGTACCATCGGGTAATAGCATCAAAAGCGAACGCCCCTTCTTTGCGCATAAAATGCGCGCCTAAATCTGTTCTCTGCATAACCAATTCCAGCGGCTTATAGCTTTTTAAACTTCTAAATCACCAAACGGTATATAAAACAGCTACTGCTTTTCGTGTGGTTATAAATAAACTGGGTGCTTCTCGGGCCACTGGCCGGGCCATCTGTCCAGGATGAACGATAATGACCACATTGAAAAAACGCTTCAGCGGTGCCGTTTTCCTGCTGTTGGCCGGGTCAGCCCAGGCAACAGAGCTGTTAAACAGCTCCTATGACGTTTCCCGTGAACTGTTCGTTGCCCTGAATGCACCTTTTGAGCAGCAGTGGGCAGAGCAAAATCAGGGCGATAAATTGACGATAAAGCAGTCGCATGCCGGGTCGTCAAAGCAGGCGCTGGCGATTTTGCAGGGTTTGAAGGCGGATGTTGTCACCTATAACCAGTTTACCGATGTCCAGATACTGCACGATCGCGGCAACCTGATCCCGGCCGACTGGCAAAAACGTCTGCCAAATAACAGTTCGCCGTTTTATTCGACCATGGCCTTTCTGGTTCGCAAGGGGAATCCGAAGCACATTCACGACTGGCAGGATTTGGTCAAAAGCGATGTAAAGCTGGTTTTCCCTAACCCAAAAACCTCCGGTAACGGACGTTATACTTATCTGGCGGCCTGGGGAGCGGCGAACAAAGCTGATGAAAACGACCCGGCTAAAACAGAACGTTTTATGCAGCGTTTTTTGCAGAATGTGGAAGTGTTTGATACCGGCGGTCGCGGTGCAACGACAACGTTTGCTGAACGTGGACTGGGCGATGTGTTAATCAGTTTTGAATCTGAAGTTAACACCATCGGTAACCAGTACGCACGGCAGGGTTTTGAGGTCATTGTGCCCGAAACCAATATCCTGGCTGAATTCCCGGTCGCCTGGATCGACAAAAACGTGGCGGCTAACCAGACGGAAAAAGCAGCAAAAGCCTATCTGAATTATTTGTACAGTCCTGAGGCGCAGAAAATCATCACTCATTATTATTACCGCGTAAATAATCCTGAGCTGATGGCGCAGCAGAAAGATCGTTTCCCAACGGTCAATCTCTTTCGCGTGGAAGAGACTTTTGGCGGCTGGGATCGGGTTATGAAAACGCAGTTTGCCAGCGGTGGCGAGCTGGATAAGTTGTTAGCAGCGGGACGTAAGTAATGTTTGCCACTAAAAGTAAGCGCGTGCTGCCTGGTTTTGGCATCAGCCTCGGCAGTAGCCTGTTTTTCACCTGCCTGATTTTATTACTGCCAATCAGCGCGCTGCTGATGCAGCTTTCCCAGATGACACTGGCACAGTATTGGGAAGTGGTTACTAACCCTCAGGTCATGGCCGCGTATAAAGTGACGCTGATTTCTGCGGGCGTCGCGTCACTTTTCAACGCCTTTTTCGGCATGCTAATGGCGTGGATATTAACGCGCTATCGTTTTCCGGGACGTGCGCTGCTGGATGGCCTGATGGACCTGCCTTTTGCCTTGCCGACCGCCGTGGCAGGGCTGACGCTGGCCGGGCTGTTTTCGGTAAACGGCTGGTACGGGCAGTGGCTGGCGCAGTTTGATATCAAGGTTTCTTACACCTGGCTGGGGATTGCCGTGGCGATGGCCTTCACCAGCATCCCGTTTGTGGTACGGACGGTACAGCCGGTGCTGGAAGAGTTGGGGCCGGAATATGAAGAGGCCGCTGAAACCTTAGGCGCGACGCCGTTTCAGAGCTTCCGTCGCGTGGTGCTGCCTGAAGTTGGCCCGGCTCTGCTGGCGGGAACGGCACTCTCTTTCACCCGCAGCCTCGGCGAATTCGGCGCGGTGATTTTTATCGCCGGTAACATCGCGTGGAAAACGGAAGTGACCTCGCTGATGATATTTGTCCGTTTGCAGGAGTTTGACTACCCAGCCGCCAGCGCAATTGCCTCGGTGATTCTGGCCGCTTCGCTGCTGCTGCTGTTTGCGATTAATACCTTACAGAGCCGCTTTGGCCGTCGTCTTGGAGGTCAATAATGGCTGATGTGACTGAATTTAACGGAGTAGGGCGCAGCCGCACCAACTGGAGTAAATGGCTGCTTATCGCCACCGGAATGATTATCTCCCTTGGCCTGTTGGTGGTGCCGCTGATTGCTATTTTTGCCAGCGCTTTCTCCGAAGGCCTGATGGCAACGTTCAGCAACTTGCAGGACAGCGACATGCTGCACTCAATTTGGCTGACGGTGCTGATGGCGCTGATTACCGTGCCGGTGAACCTTGTGTTCGGCACGCTGCTGGCCTGGCTGGTAACACGCTTTACCTTTCCTGGCCGTCAGCTGTTATTGACGCTGTTTGATATTCCTTTTGCCGTGTCGCCGGTGGTAGCAGGGCTGATGTATTTGCTGTTCTGGGGCATCAACGGTCCGGCAGGCAGCTGGCTGGATGCGCATAACATTCAGCTGATGTTCTCCTGGCCGGGCATGGCGATGGTCACTATCTTCGTTACCTGTCCGTTTGTCGTACGCGAACTGGTGCCGGTGATGCTGAGCCAGGGCAGCAATGAAGATGAAGCGGCCGTGCTGCTGGGTGCGTCCGGCTGGAAAATGTTCTGGCGCGTGACATTGCCGAACATTCGCTGGGCGCTGCTGTATGGGTTGGTGCTAACCAACGCCCGTGCAATAGGCGAATTTGGTGCGGTCTCGGTGGTTTCGGGATCGATACGCGGCGAAACCTATACGCTGCCATTACAGGTTGAGTTACTGCATCAGGACTATAACACCGTGGGCGCTTTTACCGCTGCCGGACTGTTGACCCTGATCGCGATAGTTACACTGTTTCTGAAAAGCGCGCTGCAATGGCGACTAGAACGCCAGGACAAGCGTCTTGAGGAGGGGAATCATGAGCATTGAAATCAGTAAAATTAACAAATCCTTTGGCCGGACTAAGGTGCTGAACGATATTTCACTGGATATCCCTTCCGGTCAGATGGTTGCGCTGCTTGGGCCGTCAGGTTCCGGGAAAACCACGCTGCTGCGGATCATCGCCGGTCTGGAAAGCCAGAACAGCGGCCGTCTCAGCTTCCATGGTAATGATGTGACCTCGCTGCATGCGCGCGATCGTCGCGTCGGCTTTGTTTTCCAGCACTATGCGCTGTTCCGCCACATGACCGTGTTCGACAACATTGCCTTTGGTCTGACGGTGTTACCGCGTCGCGAGCGTCCTTCTGCCGCCGCGATTAAAGAAAAAGTGACCCAACTGCTGGAGATGGTGCAGCTGGGTCATCTCGCTAACCGCTATCCGGCACAGCTGTCGGGCGGCCAGAAACAGCGTGTCGCTTTAGCGCGTGCACTGGCGGTAGAGCCGCAAATCCTGCTGCTGGATGAGCCTTTCGGTGCGCTGGATGCGCAGGTGCGTAAAGAGCTGCGCCGCTGGCTGCGTCAGCTGCATGAAGAATTGAAATTCACCAGCGTCTTCGTTACCCACGATCAGGAAGAGGCGATGGAAGTGGCAGACCGCGTGGTGGTCATGAGCCAGGGCAATATTGAACAGGTGGGAACGCCTGATGAAGTCTGGCGCGATCCGGCTACCCGCTTCGTGCTGGAATTCCTCGGCGAGGTGAACCGCTTCGACGCCGAAGTCAATGGTTCGCAGTTCCACGTTGGCGCGCATCACTGGCCGCTCGGCTACACGCCAGCGCATCAGGGCACGGTCGAACTGTTCCTGCGTCCGTGGGAGATTGACGTCAGTCGCCAGAGCAGTCTGGAAACGCCGCTGCCGGTACAGGTGCTGGAAGTCAGTCCTCGTGGACATTACTGGCAGCTGGTGGTGCAGCCTTCCGGCTGGGGCCAGACTCATGAACCCGTTACCGTGGTGGTGGAAGGCGACCAGACCGCGCCGATTCGCGGCGAGCGTCTGTTTGTGGGCTTGCAGCAGGCCCGACTCTATAAAGGCGAAACTCCGCTGCGGCAGGTTGCCTTTGCACAAAGCGCCTGATATGTTCTGGCGGAACCGGGTCAGGCTTGCCTGACCTTTTTTTTGCCTGTTTCACCACTTCAGGAACCGGACCGTGACTAGCCTGGAAAAAACTATCGGCAATACGCCACTGATTAAGCTTCAGCGCCTGACGCCAGAAGGCAGCGAAATCTGGCTGAAGCTTGAAGGGAACAACCCTGGCGGATCGGTAAAGGATCGTGCCGCATTGTCGATGATCCATATGGCTGAGCTGCGCGGCGAACTGCATCCTGGTGACGTCCTGATCGAAGCAACCAGCGGTAATACCGGCATCGCGCTGGCCATGATCGCCGCAATGAAAGGCTATCGGCTTAAGCTACTGATGCCGGAAAACATGAGCATTGAACGACAGGCTGCGATGCGGGCTTACGGTGCCGATCTGATGCTGGTAAGTCGTGAAGTGGGCATGGAAGGCGCACGTGACCTCGCTCTGGAAATGGCGGCGCGCGGCGAAGGTAAAGTGCTCGATCAGTTTAATAACGTTGATAATCCGTTGGGGCACTACACCACGACCGGCCCTGAAATCTGGCAGCAATCTGCCGGACGGCTCACGCATTTCGTCTCCAGTATGGGCACTACCGGCACCATTACCGGCGTAGGACGCTATCTGAAAGAGCAGAACCAGAGCGTGCAAATTATCGGCCTGCAACCAGCAGAAGGCAGCAGTATTCCGGGCATTCGCCGCTGGCCACAGGCCTATCTGCCGGGCATTTATCGGCCGGAACTGGTCGATCGCGTGCTGGATATGGCCCAGTCTGAAGCCGAAGAGACAATGCGCTTGCTCGCCCGGCGTGAAGGTGTTTTCTGCGGCGTTAGCTCAGGCGGAGCCGTAGCAGGCGCGTTGCGCATCGCGCGTGAGCAGCCTGGCAGCATTATCGTGGCCATAATCTGCGACCGTGGCGATCGGTATCTTTCAACGGGCGTCTACCAGTAATAACCAGACTGATGCACTGTAGCAACGCGTAGTGCGCGACAGTGCAACAGCAATTCTGACCGCTCCTGCGCTATCCCCTTTCTGCTCGCCATTGTCCTGATAAAGCCCACTTTCCTTACCCGGCTGTTACACTGTAAGGATTGGGTAAATCCTGCTGCTATTGTTGCAACAACAGGTGAAAATAGCGCCTGGCCTACTGAGAGATGACGCATGAAAATTTTACTGGTGGATGACGATCTTGAACTGGGTACGATGCTCAGCCAGTATCTGATTGCCGAAGGATTTGATGCCACGCTGGTACTAAGCGGCAAGGCAGGAATTGAAGGCGCAATGTCAGGTGAATACAGCGCAATGATTTTGGATATTATGCTGCCGGACATGAGCGGGATTGATGTATTGCGTCAGGTTCGGCAGCTTTGCCGACTTCCGGTCATTATGCTGACGGCGAAAGGCGATAACATCGATCGGGTGATTGGACTGGAAATGGGGGCGGATGATTACGTGCCCAAGCCTTGTTATCCGCGTGAGCTGGTTGCACGTTTGCGTGCCGTCCTGCGTCGCGTGGAAGAGCAGCCGATAGTGGTTGAAAACAAAGAAGTGGCAAGCTGGGGCGAGCTAACGCTCAATCCCGCCACGCGCATCAGTGAATGGCAAAAGAAGCCGTTTGATTTGACCGCCTCAGAATTTAATCTGCTGGATCTGCTGCTGCGTTCACCCGATCGGGTTGTCTCAAAAGATGAGCTGTCTGAAAAAGGGCTGGGCCGTCCTCGCGAAGCTTACGATCGCAGCGTCGATGTGCATATCAGCAATATCCGTCAGAAGCTGTCAGCGTTGACCAATGACACTGTCACCATCGAAACCGTTCGCAGCATTGGCTATCGTATCCGATGAAAGCAGGCATTCGCGGGCTGCTTTTCTGGAAAATTCTGCTGGGCTTCTGGCTGACCTTTGTGATTATGAGCCAGCTACTGTGGCTGAGCTTCAGCCTGTACGATAAAAAACACGAGCCTCCGGAAAATCTGGCGGCGCGTCGCATCGTTAACCTGCAAATGACGTCAGCGGTATCCGTGCTTCAGCGTGGCGGAATGGATGCGCTGAACGATATGATGGCGGACTGGTCGGACAACGACCGTCGGTTCTTCTCCGTACAGCTTATGTCTAAAGCACCGCAGGAACTGCCGCGTGGCGATCTTAACCGTGATTTACGCCCCGGTGATTTCCCCAAAGAGGTGATTGAGTGGGTGACGGGTGCAGACGGGCAGCAGTATCAGCTGCGCTATAACGTGCAGGGCTTACGGGAAGATAGCGACATAACCGGCCATCATCGTAATTTCCTGAATATCCCGGAACCGATGCTGTTTATGGCCGGTGGCGGCGGGTTACTGTTTAGCCTCTTTCTGGCCTGGAATCTGACGAGGCCGATGCGTCAGCTGCGTGCCGGCTTTGAACGCGTCTCAAAAGGCGATCTTTCGGTGCGTTTGTTTCCGAAAATGCGTCGCCGTCATGATGAGCTGTCTACGGTGGCACAGGATTTTGATGCCATGGTGGAACGTCTTTCCGTACTGGTAAAAGCCAGGGAAGAGCTGCTGCACGATGTTTCTCATGAATTGCGCTCGCCGCTGGCACGGTTACAGCTGGCTACCGGCCTGGCACGTCAAACGCCGGAATCCGTCGGGCAGTCTTTAGATCGTATTGACGAAGAAGCCCGTCGGCTGGACAAAATGATCGGTGAGCTGCTGACCTTGTCGCGCACTGAGCATCAGAGCGTGCCTGAGGAGCAGTATTTCGATCTGCTTGGTTTGTTGGAAGCGGTCGCGAATGATGCGCGTTACGAAGCGCAGATACCGGGCGTGGAAATTCTGCTCTACGCCGATCGGAACAGCGATTATACGGTGAAAGGCGATGCCAAGCTGATCCGTTCCGCTGTGGAAAACGTCGTGCGCAATGCACTACGGTTTTCGATGCAGGGCCAGCAGGTCAAAATCAATCTTCGTCAGAATAATGACTGGCTGACCATTACGGTTAGCGATCAGGGGCCTGGCGTCGATGCCGACAAGCTTTCCAGTATTTTCGATCCTTTTGTCCGGGTCAATTCGCCGCTTTCCGGTAAGGGGTACGGGCTGGGACTGTCTATTGTCCGTAAAGTCCTGTTAGCGCATCAGGGTGAAGTCAGTGCGGTAAACGGTAAGGATGGCGGACTTGAGCTAACTCTCAAACTTCCACATTGGCTAGTTTAAATGTGTGCGCCAGTGCTATGATTCTTACCGGAAAAACGTAACGCTGGAGGGCAGGGGATGAGGAAGGCTGTTCCGGGTAAGCAGCAGGAAGTGCAGCGTATCGTTGAAGCTTTATCGAGCGCTATCGCCCAGCACAGACTGAAGCCGGGAATGCGACTGGTCGAAGCGCAAATCGTCGAGGTGCTGAACGCCAACCGTAATCATGTGCAGGCGGCGTTACAGCGTATGGTATTGCAGCATATTGTCACCATTGAGCCTCACCGTGGAGCGATGGTTGCACGTCCTGAAGCGCGTGAGGCCGTGGAAGTGTTTATCGCCCGCCGCGCGATTGAAAGCGCGGTAATCGACAACATCACCCCGGCAAAAATGGCTGCTCATCAGCAAGAACTGGCGCAACAGCAGCAGGCGGAAAAAGAGGCGATAGCGCACAACGAGCGTCTTGAAATCGTCCATCAGCTTTCCCGCTTTCATTTGCTGTTGGCAAAAATCAGCGGTAATCAGGTACTCAATGAAATCCTCGCTAATTTGCTGGTACGCAGCTCGCTGATTGTGGCGCTGTATCAAAGCAACGAAAATCACGCCTGTCAGTGCCTTGAGCATGGCAAAATCGTTGCTGCCTTGCAGAGCGGCGACGGTGCCAGCGCGCAGATGGCGATGAAAGAACATCTGGATATTCTTGAACAGCAGCTCGATCTGAATGACGCCACGCCCGATCCGGTAAACCTGCGCGAAGCGTTAGCTGTCGGCCATTGAATTCACCGCAAAAAAAAGCCTCCTGACTGCTCAGGAGGCTTTAGTCGGGACGCCTGACCGATTACTTCCTGATGCGGATCACCGGGGTTTCGCCCACGGTTACGCTACCAGTCAGTTTAACCAGCTCTTTAATCTCATCCATATTAGAGATAACGACCGGCGTTAACGTGGATTTCGCTTTTTCTTCCAGCAGCGGCAGGTCGAACTCAATAACGACGTCGCCTTTCTTCACTTTCTGGCCTTCTTCAGCGATACGTTTAAAACCTTCGCCTTTCAGTTCAACCGTATCAATACCGAAGTGGACAAACAGCTCAATGCCGTTGTCTGATTCGATAGAGAACGCATGATTGGTTTCGAAAATCTTTCCGATGGTGCCGTCAACCGGCGCTACCATTTTATTGCCAGTAGGTTTAATAGCGATACCGTCGCCAACAATTTTCTCTGCGAACACCACGTCTGGAACGTCTTCGATATTGACGATTTCGCCAGACAGCGGCGCTACGATCTCAATGGCTCCAGATGCGGTATCTGACTTATCGCCAAAAAGTTTTGAAAACAAACCCATGATCTTCTCCTAAGCAGTAATATTTGGCCAGCGTCTCGCGGGTAATCAGCAGAGTGTTTTTTCTTCAATGAACTTGTTGACCAGGTTCATTAACTCTTCCGCTGTCGGTTGAGCCAGAGCCTGCTCTGCTAACGCCTTCGCATCTTCAAAATTCGTGTTACGGATAATTTTTTTGATGCGCGGGATAGAAATGGCACTCATGCTGAACTCGTCCAGCCCCATTCCCAGTAACAGTAGTGTAGCACGTTCATCGCCAGCCAGCTCACCACACATCCCAGTCCATTTGCCTTCAGCGTGAGATGCATCAATAACTTGCTTGATAAGCGTCAGCACGGAAGGGGTCATTGGGTTGTATAAATGAGAAATCAGGTCATTGCCCCGATCGACCGCCAGGGTGTACTGCGTCAGATCGTTGGTACCAATGCTGAAGAAATCGACTTCTTTGGCCAAATGATGAGCAATCGCGGCAGAAGCAGGTGTTTCCACCATGATGCCGACTTCAATGCTTTCATCAAAAGCTTTGCCTTCGGTACGCAGCTGCGCTTTTAGCGTTTCCAGCTCGGCTTTCAGCGTACGAACTTCTTCAACAGAGATAATCATTGGGAACATGATGCGCAGCTTGCCGAAGGCGGAAGCACGCAGAATGGCGCGCAGCTGAGCATGCAGAATTTCC
Organism: Pantoea sp. CCBC3-3-1; assembly: GCF_007981265.1. Classification (NCBI taxonomy): domain Bacteria; kingdom Pseudomonadati; phylum Pseudomonadota; class Gammaproteobacteria; order Enterobacterales; family Erwiniaceae; genus Pantoea; species Pantoea sp. CCBC3-3-1. Next base: position 3,574,235 of record NZ_CP034363.1, on the reverse strand, counting down.
GGACGATCCATGGCGATGCGGATCGCACGCCAGCCCAGGAACGGGTTGTCTTCTTTTGGCAGATTCATATAAGGCAGATCTTTATCGCCGCCGATATCCATCGTACGCACGATAACTGCCTGAGATCCCATCGCCTCTGCGACGGCTTTATAAGCCTGGAACTGCTCTTCTTCGCTGGGCAGAGAGTCACGATCCATGAACAGGAATTCGGTACGATACAGGCCGACACCTTCTGCACCGTTGCGCTCAGCACCCGCGACGTCGCGTACGGTACCGATGTTAGCGCACACTTCAACCTGATGACCATCCAGAGTGATTGCGGGCAAATCTTTCAGCTTGGCGAGGTCGTTTTTCTCAGTAACATACTGATTATGAATTGCTTTTAGCTCATCAATCTGCTCTGGTGTTGGGTTAACATAAACATTGTTGTTAACGCCATCGAGAATCAGATAATCGCCATTCTGAATTTGTGAAGTGACAGAACCGGTGCCGACAATGGCTGGCAGTTCGAGAGAACGCGCCATAATGGAGGTGTGGGAGGTGCGGCCACCCAAATCGGTGATGAAGCCCAGCACTTTGTTCAGATTCAGCTGTGCGGTTTCTGAAGGCGTTAAATCTTTCGCTACCAGCAGAACTTCTTCTGAAATAGCGCTCAGATCGACGATGTGCAAGCCAAGGATGTTTTGCAGTAAACGCTTACCGATATCGCGAACGTCAGCTGCACGCTCTTTCAGATACTCATCGTCTAACTCTTCCAGTGCTTTCGCCTGGCCTTCAATGACGGAGTGCACCGCCGCGTCGGCAGAAGCCAGATCGTCTTTTATCAGGGCTATGATTTCCTGCTCAAGCTCTTCATCTTCCAGCAGCATGATATGCCCTTCGAAGATGGCTTCTTTCTCTTCGCCGAAGGTTTCACCGGCTTTGATTTTAATCGCTTCCAGCTGCGTGGCGGCTTTGCTGCGACCTTCAAGAAAACGCTGAACTTCCTGCTCAACCTGTTCGGTAGTAATTTTTTTCCGGTTGATGACTATTTCATCTTCTTTCAGCAGAAGCGCTTTGCCAAAAGCGATACCCGGTGATGCTAAAATGCCTGAAATCATAACCCTACCTTTTTGATAACTGATAATCGCGAGCGATCGATCCAGAAACTGTCGGCGCACCCTTGAGCCATTGGCAGATAACGCCCGCCTGGAGCTGTCGTCTGGCGGTTGAATACTTTACCGAAACAACATCGCGGACTAACTGTCCGCGATCAATATGTTTGCAGTAATGTACAAGCCGCGGAAGAAAAGCGACGGCTTATTCAAGTTCCGCCATCAGCTTAACCAGATGCTCTACGGCTTTCTGCTCGTCTTCACCCTCTGCCGACAGCGTCACAACGGTGCCCTGAGTCAGACCCAGTGTTTGCAGCTTGAACAGGCTTTTTGCGCTGGCAGACTTGCCGTTAGAGGTGACGGTGATTTCAGAGGCAAAGGCTTTTGCTTCTTTTACAAACTGAGCGGCAGGGCGAGTGTGCAGACCGTTTGGTGCAGTAATTGTGACTTCTTGCTGGAACATTCTGTTTCCCCAACTTAATTTGGTTTGGTGTTATCGGCATAAAGTCTAGCCTGGGACCGTGACTTTAGCCTGGGAGTCGCGCTGGCCTGCGTACAAAGACGCGCCAAAAAATGCGCTGCTAAGGAGCGGGTGGCGGCGGGGCTAAAATCAACGATTTTTGTCTCGCTTATCCCTTTCCCATTATGCCGCGATTCTTCCTGTTGCGCCAAACCGGTAAATCGATTCAGCCGCATCGAATCAGCACAGCGATTAATTTTGCGGTTCGAAATAATTGAAAGCTTAGATACCAGACACTCAAGGGTAAAAGCAATGTTGAGAATGGCAAAACTTTGACGTGCTCCACAAAAAAGCACCCCAAAGGATGCTTTTTTGCGCAATTGTCGGTGACAGAGATTACTGCTGCAATTCTTTCTCGGTGAAGAGATCGGCAAACAGCGCGGTACTCAGGTAACGCTCACCGGAAGAAGGCAGGATCACGACAATATTCTTATTGGCGAACTCTTCCTCTTCCTGCAATTTCAGCGCTGCGGCAACCGCTGCGCCAGAGGAGATCCCGGCAAGGATACCTTCTTCTTCCATCAGACGACGTGCGGTCGAAATGGATTCTTCATTGGTGATAGCCACAACGCGGTCAATCAGATTCAGTTCGAGGTTACCCGGAATGAAACCGGCACCGATACCCTGAATTTTGTGTGGGCCTGGCTTGATCTCTTCGCCTGCCAGCGCCTGAGCGATAACCGGAGAATCAGTAGGCTCTACCGCAACCGCAATAAGGTCTTTTTTACCTTTCGTGTTTTTAATGTAGCGCGTCACGCCCGTCAGGGTGCCGCCCGTGCCTACACCGGCAATAAAGACATCCACTTCGCCATCGGTATCTTCCCAGATCTCTGGGCCGGTGGTTTTTTCGTGAATTTCCGGGTTAGCCGGGTTGCTGAACTGTTGTAGCAGCACAAATTTATCAGGATTGCTGGCAACGATCTCTTCCGCTTTGGTAATGGCACCTTTCATGCCTTTAGCGCCTTCGGTCAGGATCAGATTTGCACCCAGTGCTTTCAGCAGTTTACGGCGCTCTACGCTCATGGTTTCAGGCATGGTCAGCGTCAGTTTATAACCGCGAGCGGCAGCGACATAGGCCAGAGCAATGCCGGTGTTACCACTGGTCGGTTCCACCAGTTCTACGCCGGGCTTGAGAATGCCTCGTTTTTCCGCGTCCCAAATCATATTGGCACCGATACGGCATTTGATGCTGAAGCTCGGGTTACGCGATTCCACTTTCGCCAAAATACGGCCATTACCGATGCGGTTCAGTCGAACCAGTGGCGTATGACCGATTGTTAACGAATTGTCTTCATAGATCTTACTCATAGCCCGTCCTTAACTGTATGAAATATTGGGAACAGCCTGGATCATACCCGCTTCATTTTTTCAAGGAAGTGAAGAAATAGTATATATATATGTTCTGTAGCAATAAGGACGTATGAAATGGCATAAGCCTTACCTGACGCGTCCCAACGCATTGCGATAGTGATCCACCCACATGGCGGTCGCGCCGCAGACAGCCACCGGCATAATGGCCAGGTTCAGCACGGGCACCATCGTAAACAGGCTGACCAGCGCGCCAAACTGCATCACATCCGTTTTATTCTGTTTGAGTGCGGAACGCATCTGTTTAAAGCTCACTTTGTGATTATCGAAAGGGTAATCGCAATACTGAATAGAGAGCATCCACGCACTGAACAAAAACCACAACACGGGCGCCACCGTTTGACCAAAACCTGGAATGAAATAGAGCAGGAACAGTAACAGCGCGCGCGGCAGATACCAGGCCAGTTTTTGCCATTCACGTTTCATTATACGCGGTATATCACGCACCATACCGGCCCAGCCGCTGTCGGGTAGCGGTTTTCCGGTCAGCTTTGCTTCCAGTTGCTCGGCGAGCAGCCCGCAAAACGGCGCGGCTATCCAGTTAGCCACCGTTGAAAAGAAATAGCTGAATACCAGCACGACAGAGATCACCGTCAGAGGCCAAAGCAAATAGCTGAGCCACTGAAGCCAGTCAGGCACATAAGCCATCATGGCAGGCAGCCAGTGCCCCAGTTGCAGGAATAGCCAGATAAACGCGCCGCCCATTAACAAAAAGTTGAGTACCAGAGGAACGATCACGAAACGGCGGATCCCGGGCAGGTTTATCAGTCGCCATCCCTGCGCAAAATAGTGAATTCCGTTACCGGAAACGTGAGTTCGTTGAAGGGCCATGTCCTGTTTTCCTCTGTTAGGCAGCCTGAGCCGGGCTATAATAACCCAGCTGCTTGCGCTGACCAGAGGGGTTTTGCGCGAAAAAACAGCAAATAAGCGTGTCTAAATACGCTTATTTGTCAGAAAATACTGTACAGACTTGCACTTGTGCAGCCGGGCAAATACAGTTAGGGGATAAAGTTTGCCGCGGTGGCAAGGTATTGGAACAACAGAGAATACAATGATGCAGGATTTGCGTCTGATATTAATCGTTGTTGGCGCGATCGCTATAATAGCGCTTCTGCTTCACGGCTTCTGGACCAGCCGTAAAGAGCGCTCTTCCGTTTTTCGCGATCGTCCTCACAAACGTTTAAAACAGGACAGAGAAGAGTCTTATGACGACGTCGATGACGGCGCTCAGGAAGTGCGCGCAAAACGTCCCCGTTCGCGTCAGGAAGACGATGAGCCCGCCGTAGGCGTTTTTGAGGAAAAGGCGCAGCCGCGTCCGGTTAAGCCTCGCGCTCAGCCTGAACCCGTTCGTCATCAGCAGCCGGTTGATGAGCAACCTGAACGCGATCCGCTCTTTGGCGGAGATTTGCCGTCTGAAGATGACTACGATGATGAACCCACTCTTGCACCGGCAACTCATCGGCAGCCTGAGCCGCAGCGTACGCCGTCACCACAGCGCCCGCCGCAGCCGGTTAGCCCACAGCCGGTGGTGAGTCAGGCTCCTCAGCCAGAACCCGTTGCAGAGCCTGAAGCGCCTGAGCCAGAACCCGTAGCGGAACCGGTGAAGCCTGAAGTAGCGACACCGGTACAGGAACGTCCAAAAGAGACCGTTCTGGTGCTGCACGTCAGCGCCCACGCAGGCGGTGAACTGAATGGCGAAGCCCTGTTGCAAGGTATGTTGCAGGCCGGTTTCCAGTTTGGCGAAATGAATATTTTCCATCGTCATCTCAGCCCGGCAGGCAGCGGCCCGGTACTGTTCAGCCTCGCCAATATGGTGAAACCGGGTTCTTTCAATCCCGACGAAATGGCTGATTTCACTACGCCGGGCGTATCTATCTTTATGATGGTGCCTTCTTACGGTGATGCGAATCAGAACTTCAAGCTGATGTTACAGTCGGCCCAGCGTATTGCCGATGATGTTGGCGGCGTGGTGCTGGATGATGAGCGTCGGATGATGACGCCGCAAAAGCTGGAAACGTATAAAAACCGCATTCGTGACGTGATTGAGGCGAACGCCTGATTCATTAATCTGCCTTAATCCTCGTATGACAAGACCCCCGCCCGTCGGGGGTTTTTTATCGCTATGGTGCCGCTATGGAATCCGTACAAGACAAAATTATTTCACTTCAAACCACGCTTCGCCATTACGAATACCAGTATCACGTCCTTGATGAGCCTGTTGTACCAGATGCTGAATATGATCGCCTGATGGGCGAGCTGCGCAAGCTGGAAGAGGCCCATCCTGATCTGATAACGCCAGATTCGCCGACTCAGCGTGTCGGGGCTGCACCGCTCAGCGCTTTTGAGCAGGTGCGTCATGAAGTGCCGATGCTCTCGCTGGATAATGCTTTTGATGAAGAGAGTTATCGGGCTTTCAACAAGCGCGTCCAGGATCGCCTCAAAAGCGTTGACGACATCACTTTCTGTTGTGAGCTTAAGCTGGATGGCCTGGCCGTGAGCCTATTGTACGAGAATGGCCTGCTGGTGCGTGCCGCTACGCGCGGCGATGGCACGACGGGTGAAAATATCACTGCCAACGTCAGAACCATTCGTGCTATCCCTCTGCGCCTTCATGGCGAGAACATTCCTGCACGCGTTGAGGTTCGTGGCGAAGTCTTTATGCCGCAAAACGGCTTTGAAGCACTAAACGAAGAGGCGCGCCGTACCGGAACTAAAGTCTTTGCTAATCCGCGTAACGCCGCTGCGGGATCGCTGCGCCAGCTTGATCCACGCATCACCGCAAAACGCCCGTTAACCTTCTTCTGCTACGGTTTAGGATTACTGGAAGGTGGCGAAATGCCGCGCAGCCACCTGGCGCGGTTACAGCAGTTTAAAGCCTGGGGATTACCGGTTAGCGATCGCATCCGGCTTTGTCATTCACCGGACGACGTATTGGCATTCTACCGTCAGGTCGAGCAGGATCGCGCCACGCTTGGGTTCGATATTGACGGTGTGGTCATCAAGGTCGATTCTCAGGATCTCCAGGAGCAGCTGGGCTTTGTTGCTCGCGCGCCTCGCTGGGCCGTCGCCTTTAAATTCCCCGCGCAGGAACAGATGACCAGGGTTCGTGATGTCGAATTCCAGGTGGGCCGTACCGGCGCTATTACGCCTGTGGCAAGGCTTGAGCCTGTGCAGGTGGCTGGCGTGATGGTCAGCAACGCCACGCTGCATAATGCGGACGAGATCGATCGCCTTGGGCTGCGCATTGGCGATCGCGTGATTATCAGGCGTGCCGGTGATGTCATTCCGCAGGTGGTGGGTGTGGTTGAAGCCGATCGCCCCGCCGATGCCAGAGCGGTAGAATTCCCAACGTATTGTCCGGTGTGCGGCTCGGACGTTGAGCGTGTGGAAGGCGAAGTCGTTGCCCGCTGTACCGGCGGCTTAATTTGCGGCGCACAGCGTAAAGGCGCGCTGAAGCATTTTGTCTCTCGCCGCGCCATGGACGTTGACGGTATGGGCGATAAAATTATCGATCAGCTGGTGGAAAAGGAGTACGTCAAAACCCCGGCCGATCTTTATCAGCTCACCGCAGGCAAGCTGACTGGTTTAGACCGTATGGGGCCGAAATCGGCGCAAAACGTCGTTAATGCGCTCGATAAATCACGTCATACCACGCTGGCACGCTTCCTGTATGCATTAGGCATTACCGAAGTTGGTGAAGCGACAGCCGCCAACCTGGCGGCGCATTTCGGCTCGCTGGAAAAAATTATGGCAGCCGATCTTGAGGCGTTAATCGCCGTGCAGGATGTCGGAACCGTGGTTGCCGCTCACGTTCGTAATTTTATGGATGAAGAGAGCAACCGTGAGGTTATTCGTCAGCTGATTGAAGAGGCCGGTATTAGCTGGCCGGCGGTTGCCGTGATTAAGGCTGAGGAGATCGACAGTCCTTTCGCCGGTAAAACGGTGGTGCTGACCGGTTCATTGACCTTACTGTCCCGCGATGAAGCTAAAGATCGGTTGACTGCGCTGGGTGCCAAAGTGAGTGGTAGCGTCTCGAAAAAAACCGATCTGGTTATTGCCGGTGAGGCCGCTGGCTCCAAGCTGGCGAAAGCGCAGGAACTGGGGATTGAAGTGATTGACGAAGCGGAGATGATTCGGCTACTGGGTGACTAAATGGAAAAAGAACACCTGATCGAAATCGCGAATACGGCGATGCCTTTTGGAAAATACAGAGGGCGCATGCTGATCGATTTACCTGAACCCTATCTACTGTGGTTTGCCCGTAAAGGCGAGTTCCCGGCCGGGCATCTGGGGGAGCTGATGCAGCTGACGTTAGCGATAAAAGTGGAAGGTCTGGAAGGTTTGGTGAAGCCTTTACGCAAAGACTAGAGACTGGCTGCAAACGCAACGCATTACATCAGTGATGCAAGAGGGAGCCTGGCTCCCCCTTACTGTTTATTTCTGCGATTCAACCACCGCTTTGCGCGGCGTGTTTTCTTGTTGCTGTTGGGCAATCAGCTTCTCACCGGCTCTTTTATAGCGCTGCGCCAGCATTGAGCAGACCATTAATTGTACCTGGTGAAAAATCATTAATGGCAGGACAATAATCCCGACCGCTGCGGAAGGGAACAGAATATTGGCCATCGGGACGCCGTTCGCCAGGCTTTTCTTCGAACCACAAAACAGGATAGTAATCTCATCCGGACGGTTAAACCCGAACAGGCGGGCCGCCAGGAGATTAATCGCCAGCGCCACAAACAGGATGCCCAGGCTACCCGCAACAATATAAAGCAGCGTACCTGCGCCAACACGGTGCCAAATACCGTTTACCACCGCTTCACTGAACGCAGAGTAGACCACCAACAAAATGGAGGTCTGATCCGTTTTGCCAATCAGGCTACGATGCCTTTCAACCCAATCCGCAATCCAGCGACGTGAAATGTGCCCCAGAACGAAAGGCAGCAGCAGTTGCAGCATGATTTTACCAATCTGCTCCAGATTGCCGCCGGCCGCATCGCTATGAACATTCATCACCAGCCCGACCAACAGTGGGGAGATAAAAACGCCGAGCAGGCTTGACGCTGAAGCGCTACAGACCGCTGCGGCAACGTTACCGCCGGCCAGGGAGGTCAGCGCAATAGAAGACTGTACGGTAGCAGGCAAAATGCAAAGATAGAGGAAGCCGGTATAAATTTCAGCGCTGACCGGCAGCGGGTGCCACCAGACAAATAGCAGCCCAAGGAGCGGGAAAATAACGAAGGTGCTGCACATTACCCACAAATGCAGCCGCCAGTGGCCACCGCCAGCAATGATTTTTTCGCGGGAAAGCTTTGCGCCGTGCATAAAGAAAAGCAGGGCAATCGCCGCCGTTGTCAGCCATTCAAAAATTTCAACAAAATAACCGCGTGCAGGCAGAAAACTCGCCAGCAGTACGGTGACGATCAGTTTTACCATCAGCGGGTCAAGACGAAAAATACGCATTTGTTAACGCCCAGTTAAAAAAATCATGGCGCTATTGTGCGCCGCCGGGTTTTAGAAATAAAATTGATTTATTGAATGCATCTATGAGTAAAATCGATGAATTACACGCTACGTCAGCTGCGGGTGTTTGTTGCCGTTGCCCAACAGGGCAGTTTCAGTCAGGCAGGGCAGATGATTGGCCTTAGCCAGTCTGCGGTGAGCCACAGTATTAAAGAGCTGGAAACGGAAATGGGGATTCGGTTACTCGACCGCACCACCCGCGAAGTGCTTCTTACCGAGGCAGGCGAACAGCTTGCCAGCCGTCTGGAGCGCTTGCTTGAGGAACTGAATACAACCCTGCTCGATGTGCGCAGCTATGGCCAGCAGCGAAGCGGCACCGTGCGTGTTGCCGCCAGCCAAACCATTTCCGCGCATCTGATGCCACAGTGCCTGGCTGCCAGTCAGCTGCGCTTTCCTGATATCAAAATCATGCTGCGCGACCGACCCCAGCAATGGGTATTGCAGAGTATCCGCAACGCAGAGGTCGATTTTGGCATTGCTATTGGCCCGCTACAGGTTGATGACTTTGAGTGTGAGGCGATTCTGGACGAGCCTTTTTTACTGCTTTGCCGCCAGGACGATCCGCTGGCGGATCAACAAACGGTCCGTTGGGAAATGCTGAGTAACCGCCAGCTGGTGCTGCAAGATTACTCATCCGGCAGTCGTGTGCTGATTGACGAGGCGCTGCGGGCGCAACAGGTTGAGGCTGAAATCGTGCAGGAAATTGGCCATCCGGCAACGCTTTACCCGATGGTAGAAGCGGGGATAGGCATCAGTATTCTGCCTGCGCTGGCATTGCCGCTGCCGCAGGGCAGGCCGCTGCTGGTCAGGCGTATAGAGCCAGAGATTAATCGCTCAATTATGCTGATAAGACGTAAAAACCGCTCGCTGACGCCAGCGGCTGAAGTTATCTGGCAGGAAGTGCGTCAGCAGGCGATCCTGCTGACGCAACAACGAGAACTCACGCCAGCGTTTTAGATATAAACGTTAAGCGAATTAGTTGAGGTCGGACGGTTAACACCATCTGCCGCTTTAGTCGCGGTTGTTTCTTTCTGGTCGTCTTTTTTATCTGCTGATTTCTCTGCCTGCTTCTGTTCCAGCTGAGCAATCTGCGCTTCAATCATTTGGATCTGGTTTTTAATCAGCTGTTCCTGCTGCGTTTTCTGCTCGTCGGTAAGGGTAGTGTCCTTATCGATGGTTTTCAGCTGAGTTTGCAGCGTGGTGATCTGCTTGTTCAGTGAGGCGATCTGTGAGCTGGAACCGCTGCCGGAGCTGCCGGAACCGATTGAAGTGGTGGTGCTGGTACTGATAGTCGTCATCGCTGTCTCCTTAGTGATAGGTCAATACGGTTATCGGTCAGCGATGCCTGAGACTTGATGCGGAAAAGAGTAAAAGAAATGATAAGAATCCGTAAGCGAAGCGGTGGGTTGGGTGATTGCTGTGGCGCCAGACTCGTAATTTGATTTTGATTTTTTAGACGATGCTACAAACGCAGAAAAGCAAAAAGGCGCCTTTAGGGCGCCTTTCTACATTGGTGGGTCGTGCAGGATGACTCGGCTAAAGCCTCGCCCTTCGGGCCATTGCCTGCGGCAATGTTGTCTCCCTCTGGTCGACCCGACCTGCTGCAGGTTCGAACCCTGCCGAATGACGCATAGCAAAAAGGCGCCTTTAGGGCGCCTTTCTACATTGGTGGGTCGTGCAGGATTCGAACCTGCGACCAATTGATTAAAAGTCAACTGCTCTACCAACTGAGCTAACGACCCGAAGTGGTGGGTGATGACGGGCTCGAACCGCCGACCCCCTCCGTGTAAAGGAGATGCTCTACCAACTGAGCTAATCACCCACTTCGGTACTTCTCACAAAATGCATTCAGAATGGTGGGTGATGACGGGCTCGAACCGCCGACCCCCTCCGTGTAAAGGAGATGCTCTACCAACTGAGCTAATCACCCATCCTGAAGAATTCTGGTCTTACTTAACACTGCGGAGCCACCGTTTAGAGTGGTGGGTGATGACGGGCTCGAACCGCCGACCCCCTCCGTGTAAAGGAGATGCTCTACCAACTGAGCTAATCACCCCCGCTGTGTGGAGTCGCATTATAGGGATCGCGGGAAATGAGTCAACGGTTTTTCTGGCAAAAATGTTCGTTCGTCTTAAATTTAAACAGGATGTTGGGCTTTTGTGCAAAAACAACAGCCGCCTGTTGCCTTTTACAGCAAAGGCCGTGAGTAAGCAGGGGTTTGCCGTTGAGGAATCGTCTTCAGATGATAGAATGTTGCCCACTTTCTTTTGGTCTTTACCAGACCCCCCGGCGATGGCCGACTCTAATAGCGTAATAAGGCAGCTGTTAATGAAAATCAAAACCCGCTTCGCCCCAAGCCCAACTGGCTACCTGCACGTTGGCGGCGCTCGTACCGCACTCTATTCCTGGCTGTTTGCCCGCAATCAGGGCGGTGAATTTGTACTGCGTATCGAAGATACGGATCTGGAACGTTCAACGCAGCAGGCTATCGACGCGATTATGGATGGCATGAACTGGCTGAACCTCGACTGGGACGAAGGCCCGTATTATCAGACCAAACGTTTTGATCGTTATAACGCCGTTATCGACGAAATGCTGGACGCGGGTACAGCGTACAAATGCTACTGCTCCAAAGAACGTCTGGAAGCCTTGCGTGAATCGCAAATGGCGAACAATGAAAAACCTCGCTATGACGGCCGCTGCCGTGACAGCCACGAACATCATGCTGCTGATGAGCCTTGCGTCGTGCGTTTCCGCAACCCGCAGGAAGGATCGGTGATTTTTGACGACCAGATCCGTGGCCCAATCGAGTTCAGCAACCAGGAACTGGACGATCTGATCATTCGTCGTACCGATGGCGCCCCGACCTACAACTTCTGTGTCGTGATCGATGACTGGGATATGGAAATCACCCACGTTATCCGTGGCGAAGACCATATCAATAACACGCCGCGTCAGATTAATATCCTGAAAGCGATTGGTGCACAGGTTCCGGTCTATGCGCACGTTTCGATGATCCTCGGTGATGACGGTAAAAAGCTCTCCAAGCGTCACGGCGCGGTAGGCGTGATGCAGTATCGCGATGATGGCTACCTGCCTGAAGCGCTGCTGAACTATCTGGTGCGTCTGGGCTGGTCTCATGGCGATCAGGAAATTTTCAGCATTGAAGAAATGAAGCAGATGTTTGATCTCAATGCGGTCAGCAAATCGGCCAGCGCGTTCAATACTGAAAAATTGCAGTGGCTGAACCATCATTACATCACCACGCTGGCACCGGAATATGTCGCCACGCATCTGCAATGGCATATCGAGCAGGAAAACATCGACACCCGCACCGGGCCTGAACTGGCTCAGCTGGTTAAACTGCTGGGCGAACGCTGCAAAACGCTAAAAGAGATGGCGGCTTCCTGTCGCTATTTCTATGAGGATTTTGAAGAGTTCGATGCGGATGCCGCGAAAAAACATCTGCGTCCGGTCGCTCGCCAGCCGCTGGAGGTCGTGCGTGATAAGCTGGCCGCGGTTGCCGACTGGAGCGCGGAAAATGTGCATCAGGCGATTCAGGCAGCGGCAGACGAGCTGGAAGTGGGAATGGGTAAAGTCGGTATGCCGCTGCGTGTAGCGGTGACCGGTGCAGGCCAGTCGCCAGCGCTGGACGTTACGGTACAGGCTATTGGTCGCTCTCGCACCATTGCGCGAATTGAAAAAGCGTTGGGCTACATTGCAGCCCGTGAAGCTCAGGCCTGACGTTAAGGCAGAAACAATAAACCGGCCAGCTGGCCGGTTTTTTTTTACGTCTCAGACTGAGAAATATCGAGTCGGAGCAGCATCCCCTGTATGCCTTCGCGTAACAATAGAGCGTAAAGCTTTTCTTGTTCTTCGCTGTTCATCTGTTGAAGAGACGTCATTAACAGTGCAGGGAGAGAGTTTTGGGTGACGCGGTAGGTGGCTGTCGGCTCAGCAACATGGCGGGTCGACTTGAGAAAGTTTCTGACATTCTCGTCAATATGGATCATTCGGGCTTTTCCGCCCTGAACACCGGGTTTCGGCACGGTAGTCCACTGTTCTTTCTTGACCCATTTATTAATCGTTTGACGACTAAAACCCGTTTCCTGCGCCAGTTCTTCCGGCGTTAACCATTCCTTTTTCATTATGCAATATCCTTTTTGCGTTTATATGTAACGAGGACATATTACAGGAATTTATTGTCTGAACAACTAACAGATAAGAGTTATCCGAAGCTGTTACTAAACGGGAGATTGAATTTGGGCGTTCCCTCTGCCTGCTGACAGAGGGAAACAGGCGATGGCCTTATACGGAAGCAGACTGAGTTTGTGGGCGATAAGCCATATAGTAGGCAAGACCAACAAAGACTGCGCCGCCAACGGTATTACCTAAAAATACCGCCGCAAAGTTTGGCAGATAGTCGGCCCAGCTCAGCTGGCCAGCAAAAATAGCCGCAGGAACAATAAACATATTTGCCACGACGTGCTGGAAACCAATGGCAACGAAAGCCATTACCGGGAACCACATACCGAAGATTTTACCGACCACATCTTTACTGGCAAAAGCCAGCCAGGTCGCCAGACAAACCAGCCAGTTACAGCCAATACCTGAAATAAACGCGTGCATAAAATCGGTATGGACTTTAGCTGTTGCTATCGCGACGGTCTTTTTCAGATAGTCGCCTTCCGTCATGCCCAGCAGATGACCAAAGAACCAGGCAACCGCAATACTGCCAATAAAGTTGGCGATGGTGACCCAGAACCAGTTACGAATTACGCCATATCCGCTTACTTTGCGGGCAAAGAAAGCAATTGGCATGGTCATCATATTGCCGGTAAGCAATTCACCGCCAGCCAGCACGGTGAGAATAATACCGACCGGGAACACGGCTGCGCCCAGCAGACCGCCAAACGAACCCCAGTCCGCAGGCAGTTGGTTAATGACGTGCAAATCCAGTAAAAAGCCGATGGCAATAAAAGCACCAGCTAAAAAACCCAGGATGAGCAGGTTAGCGACAGAAGAATGACTTTTGGCGATACCGGCCTGAATGGCGACCGCCGCGATTTCTTTAGGTGAATGCAAGGACATAGTGGCTCTGATTCTGGTGTAGTAAAGGAAGAATGGCTAAATCCACCGCAGCGGAAACGCGTGTATCCGGCGTGGGCAGGGGACTGGCCTTCGAAAACGCGAGAAGTTTTGCACGGGAAATTAACAAAAACAAGCGTAATAAAACGGGGTTTTAACGCTCTGTTTACAGGATTGGTTGGCACGTCTCGTGATTGCAGCCTGAACATCGATTAATTGCGTTCTGGGCATCATTTGATCGCCACCGTCGGTAGTATTGAGGAGGATTATGCTGCCGCTGTTGCTGTAAATATCATCACGGCACCGCTCTTCTGGCTTCTTTTTCAGCGATCAAACACAGATTGTGAATTTGCCGTTGACACCCCTTGCCTCGTTTCATATTATCCACGCCGTCAAGACGACAAAGGTTTTTCGGCTCGGGGGTATAGCTCAGCTGGGAGAGCGCTTGCATGGCATGCAAGAGGTCAGCGGTTCGATCCCGCTTATCTCCACCAAATCTTCACCAGACGATTTGGCCGCGAAAAACCGGTTTTTTGTTGTGGGGGTATAGCTCAGCTGGGAGAGCGCTTGCATGGCATGCAAGAGGTCAGCGGTTCGATCCCGCTTATCTCCACCAAATCCTTTCTTCTCTGCTCCAGCATTCCTTATTTAGATAATCATTGCGATTCACGCGCTGTTTTTCGTCGTACTTTCCTTTTATTGCTCAAAACTGCCTGTTTGCTGATGTGAATGCTAAATGCAGCCATCCTGCTAATACCGGACAGCCGCACCTTAGGCATCAAGCGTTAAATTCTTTGCTTTCAATCAGATAGTCGATCAGCGCGGTAAGCTTTTGCAGATCGGCATAAGCGATATTGTGGAACAGCGCAATCCGCAGCTGGTTGCGGCCCAATGCCCGATAGCCTTCAATACCGTGTACCAGTCCTTGCTCATCCAAAAAACGCGTTAATTTATCGACGGAAATTCGTTCGGCGACATCAATCGCGGCTACCGTAGTGGAACGGAATTCAGGATCTGTGACGTAAGCGGACAGATATGCTTTTTGCTCCGCCCACTGGTAGATCCATTCTGCTTTGGCTGCGGCCTGACGCTCGACCTCGGCAAATCCCAGCTGATTCATCCGCTGCGCCTGTCTGGCAAAGAGAAACAGCGTGACCACGGCTGGCGTATTGTAAGTTTGCTGCTGCTCGCTGTTGCTCAGCGCCAGACGCCAGTCGGCGAACACAGGAATATAGCGGTTACTGTCGGCGGCGATCTCGGCTACCCGTGCTTTGGCTTTGGGCGACAAAATAGCCACGAACAGTCCGCCTTCGCTGGCGAAAACTTTTTGTGGCGAGAAAAAGAACAGATCCACGCGTGATAAGTCACAGGCAATTTGTCCGGCACCGCTGGTGGCATCAACGGCCAGCAGGCACGCTTCACCCACTTCAGGCAAACGTGGATTCATGACACCTGTCGATGTTTCATTCAGCGTGCAGGCCACCACATCAACGTTTTCAGTAACAAACGTCTGATTGGCCTGACCATAATCCACCGCCACTTTCTGCGCTTCGATCCAGGGAATGCGATCGGAGGCTTTAAACCACTTATCGGAAAATTCGCCGCAAACGTGGTGAGCAATGCGCTTTCTGACCAGTCCCAGCCCAACCATATCGAACAGCGCCGTTGCGCCACCGTTACCCAATACGATGCTGTAATCATCCGGGACCGATAAAAAGGCCCTTAGATTTTGCTGAATGTCGCGGCACAAAGCCCGCACGGGTTCTTTACGATGGCTGGTTCCCAACAGATGCGGCCCGTACTCCTGCAAACGGGTCAGGTCATCGAGTTCAATCAGGGATGGGCCGCAACCGAAGCGGGGATCGGTCGGGATCAGGTGTTCCGGGATGGTTATTACCACGCGCTGTTCCTCTCTGTGGCGGCCCTGTCAGTGCGGGCGGCCGGGCTAACGGATTGATAACTGATTAAAAAATAATATAAACCTGTTTAAACCACGGGTGTTAATTATTTGTTTTATCGTTCAACCGAACGCCCTTCACGCAAAAATCCTGATCGGCAGAAAAACGGCCGTCAGGACTTAGCGTAAGACGGGTACAGGCTTTAGCCGGTCAGCAATCGCCATCAGCGTCCTGCCAGCGTTGGCCTGATGGCATATTTGCCATCGCCCATTAGCGCAAGCGTGATCAAACCGATAATCCAGAACGCGGGAAACTCCCAGCCGCCGTTGGTATCGGTAAAGAAAAACCCTGCCGGGCCGTGAACGGTAGCGATGGCACCCAGCAGCACCGGGATCAGCACAACGGCGACAATGCGCGTCCAGGCCCCGAGGATCAGGGCGATACCGCCGATCAGCTCAACGGCCATGATCGGATAAGCGAGGCCGCCGGGCAGTCCCAGCGAAGCAAAAAATTTGGCGGTGCCAGCGGGAGTAAAGACAAAGAATTTCAGGCCGAAGTGGGCGAGAAACAGAATGCCTGACGAGATACGCAGTATCAAAGCAGCAAAGGGTGCAGTACGGTTGTCGGTCATGATGATTTCCTCTCAGTCAGTTGATGAAAGGAAGATAACTTATTTCCAGAATGATGATTATCCGCTTATTTAGCGCAAGATTTGTTCCTGAATGGAAATGGTCACCAGCCTTTTTCCCACTCAGGCTGACCCGCGAAATTTTCAACCAGAAAGTCGATAAAGGTGCGGGATTTGTGTGCAAGATATTTTGCCGGAGGATAGACGGCAAACAGGCCCAGTGGCGGCAAGGCAAAATCTTCCAGCACGGGCACCACCGATTTTTGTCTTAGCGCCTCACTGGCGACAAAGGTCGGAACGCGGGCGATGCCAAGGCCGCCAGCGGCCGCTTCAAGACAAACTTCCGCATTCGAAAATTTCAGCCGTGCGTTCACCGGCAGTGGCAACACTTGTTCATCCTGCTGGAAAGCCCAGCGGAAAGGGTCGCGAAAGTTGGTATCAATAATGCAATCATGCTCTGCCAGCGCCTGCAAGTGTTCAGGTATGCCTTTTTGCGCCAGATAGTGCGGCGAGGCGACGGTCAGAATATGGATATCGCAAAGCTTTCTCGCTATCAGACTGCTGTCCGCCAGGTTACCAATGCGCAGCGCCAGATCAAAACCTTCATCCACCACGTTGACCACGCGGTCGGCAAAACTGACGTCAATTTCAATGTCGGGATAGCGTCGGGCAAAGGCGATCAGTGGCTGCGTCAGCTGCCGGGTGCCAAACGTCACCGGCACGGAAATGCGTATCCGTCCTGCTGGCGACGCGGAACTGTTACGAATAGCATCATTCAGCGCATCATATTCGGCGACCACCGTTCGGATTTTATCGTAATAGGCAATGCCAGGATCGGTAGCGGTCAGCGCGCGAGTGCTGCGACGAAACAGCTGCACACCTAACTCATTCTCAAGGCGAGAAACGAGTTTGGAAGCCTGACCATGACTGGTGCCGATGCGTTTAGCGGCGGCGGTGAAGCTCCCTGTTTCCATTACGGCGATAAACATTCTTTCGCAGTCCAGTCTTTCCACCGGGCCTCCTGTTGGCAGAGGGGAAATAAATTATTATTCAGGCAACCATTTTTAACATAGCAATGCCGTTAACACGACGGCGAAGTGTGACATGATTGCACGGGCTGATAAGGAAAATGGATAAGACAAACGGAAGGGAAAGGGGAGCGGGGATTTCTCCCCGTCCGTTTAAGCCAGTTCGGCAGCAAAATCCAGCATCAGTTTCGCCAGCGTTTCAGGCGTTTGCATCGGCATCAGATGCCCGGCGCTGGCTATCACCTCCAGTCGTCCGTTGGGCAAATGTGAAAGCGTCAGCTGCTTTTGCTCCTCCGCCGACGGCACCTGGTCATCTTCCGAGCCGGCCACCAACAAGGCCGGACAGTCAACCCGTCCGATGCGGCTGGTCCAGTCTTCGCGGCTGCCTTGTTCCGGCCAGGCACGCCAGGCATTAAGGTTGGCACGCTGCGCGTCGTGGATGGCAATCTCGCGCAGGAGATCGGGCAGGCGATCGTGGGCTGCGGTGTCCACAAAGGCTTCAGCTTCCTTCCGGCTGGCACGATACGCAATCTGGCTCTGCCTGGCTTCGTCAGTCATCGGCTGGGGTCCCGGCGGTGAGGGCGCAACCAGTACCAGCCCTCGCAGGTAGTCCGGCTGCTCTGCCGCCAGGGCCAGCGCCACTTTTCCGGTCATGGAATGGCCCACCAGAATGCAATTACGCAGTTCCAGTTGACGAATTGTTCGATCGACGTGCGCAACCATAGCGGCCACGTCGTAGCCTTCAATATGATGAGCGTCACCGAAGCCGGGCGTATCCAGCGCAACGCATTGATGATGGGCGTCCAGCCAGCAAATAGTCGGATACCAGGTATGGCGTGAACCGCCAAGATAGTGCAACAGCACGAACGTCGGCGTGTCGGTTGCCTGGCCATGCAGGCTGTAAGGCAGCATAGAATCTCCTAACGCAGTTTGTCGTGCACATCACCCAGTTGGGCAATAGCGTGCTCGCTGTAGCCAAGCGCCTGCAAAGGTGCGATAACATCTTTTTGTAAATCAGGCACGTAGCCTACCAGCACCTCACTTTTGCCGCTAAAGGTGACGTCGCCGAGCGCGGAAGGCAGCAGGAAGGTTTCTGCGCGCTCCAGCGTCCAGCTTTCTCCATTAGCGGTAATTTGTAGCGGGTCGCCAAGGCTGGAGACGATGCGGGCGCCGCTGTACTGATAACGGTATGAACCCGACAGCTTCCAGCGCTCCAGCGCGAAATAAGGCCCGGCGCAGCAGATCAGGCGGCGCAGCTGGGACGTTTCTTCCAGCTTCAGGCCCGGCTGGGGTTCAGTAGTGAGTTCCGGGCGCAGCTCGGCCAGCAGAGCATCAATATTCTTTTCCCGCTCCTGGGCGGAGAGCTTGCTGCCATCTTCCATCCGCCACGGCATGGCGTGCTGTTGAATATTCGAGGTTTGTTCAATTTCATAAATCAGCGTGTCCGGCCCGAACGTGTGCGGCATGCCGCCAGGAATATAAAACGTATCGCCCGTTTTTACCGGTTTACGAGGCATCACCTCATCGTACTTCTCCGCCAGCAGGGCAGCGCGCAGCTGCTGCTGACCAATACCCGGTTTGATGCCTACCAGGCAGGTCGCACCCGGTGCGGCCCAGAGAATATGCCAGGCTTCGGTTTTGCCATTGGGCTGCTGCTCAAGCCGCTGCGCTGCCTCATCGTTGGCGTGAAGATGCACCGGCAGCATGCCGCTGGCATCAATGAATTTGGTGAGCAGCGGAAAGTGCGGGCCTCTCCAGCCGGGCGCAACCAGCTCGTCGGGAAATTGTTCAGCCAGCTCACGCAGGGTTTTACCGCTCAGCGAGCCGTTTTTCACCGTGGCGATCATGCCGTCCACGTCGCTGACTTCCCAGGTTTCCGCAATCCGTTTATCGGGCAGGTTCGCCTTGCCCAGACGTGTTTTGATCAGCTCTCCGCCGAAGATGTGGTAAGCCATCGGCAGCGTCAGCTGCAAAGGATAAGCGTCCATAATCCAGCTCCTTACAGAAAGCGATTCTTTACCCGTGCAGGTAATATTTCAGCGGTGACAGCGAGGAAAGAACCGGTACCGGCGTCAGGCCTTGACGCCGGAAAAATCAGATAACGGCAACGCCGCCGGTGACGGCGATGGTCGCGCCGGAGATATAGCTGGCTTCGTCGCTGGCCAGCATCACATAAGGAGCGGCCAGTTCGGCAGGTTGACCCGCGCGCTTAAGCGGCACTTCGCTACCAAACTGTTTCACCTGCTCAACCGGCATGGTAGTTGGGATCAACGGCGTCCAGATTGGACCCGGCGCCACGGCGTTAGCACGGATGCCTTTTTCGGCCAGCAGGGCGGCCAGGCTACCGGAGAAATTGATAATGGCGGCTTTCGTCGCGGAGTAGGCGATCAGCTTTGGCTTCGGCTGATCGGCGTTGACCGAGGCGGTGTTGATAATTGAGCCGCCTGGGGGCATATGCGGAACCGCAGCCTTGCAGATATGGAACATCGCATAAAGATTGGTTTTCATCGTGCGGTCAAACTCGTCATCGCTGATTTCTTCCAGCGAGTTACGGGTCATCTGGAAAGCCGCGTTATTGACCACGATGTTGACCTCGCCAAAGGCGTCAACCGCCTTCTGCACAATGTCCCTGCAATGCGCGGACTCGGTAACGTCTCCGGCAACCAGCACCGCTTTTTGTCCCGCCTCTTCAACCAGGCGAGCCGTCTCTTTGGCGTCTTCATGTTCATCAAGGTAAGAGATCAGCACGTCGGCGCCTTCACGGGCGTAGGCGATGGCCACTGCCCGGCCAATGCCTGAGTCGCCGCCGGTGATAATGGCTTTTTTGCCGGTTAGCTTGCCGGAGCCTTTGTAGCTGGTTTCACCGTGGTCGGGTTTCGGCTGCATTTCGTTCGTGCTGCCAGGCCACTGTTGTGGCTGTTCCGGGAAGGGAGGTTTTGGACGATGCGTTGTAGACATGATTTCTCCTCTAAGACCGGTTTTTACGCCGGTAGTTGATGAGACAGTGCGCTGCCAGCGGCAACGCAGTGAATATGAAAGAATTTTTACCAGGCGGCTCTGTAAGCCGGGCATGAGGTAAGCATAGTTAAAAAAAATGAAAGTGCTAAACCGATTCGGCTAAACAGCTACCCTGTTAAGTTCCATGGTTTCGCTGAATGCATCAATACACCCCCTTAAGCGTCAGCAGCAAGCTAAGGTTCCGGAAATATCGCACTGCACGTAGCAAGCGCCGCGAAGCCCGCTCACCGGGGTTAAAAGGGGTTATCTGAGCGTATTCATTGCTGAAAGCGGGTTCATGCTGTTCAGGGAGGGATAGGGCAGGATTTATTAGGGTGTAACCGGCTACGCCGGGCGTACGGCGCAATGAGCTTCGGCCCTACATGTGGCATCATCTGGTGCCTCCATGCCGCTGAAGCGGCATTCAGGGGCAGGCTGCCCACCGATCGTCGACTTCAGGCTGTTAGTTACAGTTCAGGGAAAATGTCCGCTTTGTGCCATGAACAGCCCTCCGTTATCGCCCGGCTCTGAGTATGATGTTGGGCACCAAGCCGCGAAACTCAATTGAGTGCTGAATTTTACTGCTACTCACCGACAAAATTTGACAGTGCAAGAGAAAGATAGCCCGGTTGTTCCCATGACATGCAATGCCCACAATCATCAAGGATTACCGTTGAAATCCCTGACTTGACTAAATAATCGACATCGTCGTCTGGTAACGACCATTCACCGAAGATCAGCTGTTTACGCACTGGCAATTTAATAAATCGCTCAAGCCAGTCACCGCCTGCTATCAGACTTGAAGCACCTCGCCAGACCGCCCAAGGGGCATCAACTGCGAGGCTTCCCGCCCAGGGGCCTGATTCGTTTTCAATCATTTGTTTCCAGTGTTTGTTTATGAACTCTTCTTCACTGTGACTGCATATCTGCCGACTGAAAAAACCGCCCCCGGGCCTAAAATTAGGTTCAGATACCACAAGTCCCTCCATGCGATTTGTGATTAAGCCTGCCGCTTCAATACTGATACTCCCCCCCATACTGTGCCCGTAAATAAAACATTTATTCAGCCCTAAATACCGTACTAACTCTGCCACCACACTGGCCTGGTCAGTGATTGAATAGCTGTAATCACGAGGTTTTTCACTGTAGCCACACCCTGGCAAATCTATAAGAATCGCACGTCTTTTATTTAAACGAGGGTCTGTGGCGATAAGTGGATATTCGTACGAAGAAGCACACCCTAGTCCGTGCACAAATATCAGGGGTGTTCCGCTGCCGGGCAGATCCTGCCAGCGGACGAGACAATTTGCAGTGGATGAAAAGAAAGATTCCATAGAGTTATCAATACTGGCTGAGTTTAAAGACGTCAGTATCTTTGCATTGAAGCCCGCAGACAAGGCTCAGATGTATAGGTTTCTGTTATTTACTGACCATCGATGGTCGTGTTTAGACCTGATCCCTTTTAATGAATACACGACTAAGCAAGCAAATTCTCTACGAGTAATGACAGCCACGGATGTCCGCTTTTCGCTCAAAACGGACATCCGCTCCTTGCAACAGCCAGCTTTGTGCCGGAAGCGGACATCGGAAAATTTGCGATACGTTGAATGATGAAAGGACGTTTCCGCTCAGTTTTTAATATTGAGAGCGCACTCCTAACGTTAATCCAGCAAATCATAATAATAACATTCACTTATTTACTGTATTAACGCCTCTCACTGGTCGCTGACGCATAGCACCCGGCGGATAGCCATTGATGCGTTTAAAAGCTCTGCTAAACGCTGCCTGTGAGGCATATCCGAGGCGAAGAGCAACGGTGTCAATTGAGAGCTTATCGTGAATAATCCAGTGACCTGCGATGCGCATTCGCACTTCCCTTGCATAGCGCTGGGGAGGTATGCCGATGATTGATTTAAAGCGTTCAGCAAAAACAGAACGTGATACATGCGACTGCGCAGCAAGCTCAGCAACAGACCATTCCCGACTCGTATCACGATGGATGGCCAGAATAGCACGGGCAAGTCGTGGATCACGTAACGCAGCGAGCAGACCAGCGGCGTTCTCGCTGCCGTTTTCGATCCATCCACGCACAATCATGGCTGCCGCCACTTCTGCGAGGCGTGCCAGAATGCCCGCGAAGCCCGCGCGTCCGGAACAGATTTCAGATTTCATCGCGCCCAGAACGGGAACCAGCCCCGGATAAATCTGTTCATTTGCCTCAACCACGATGGCTTGCGGCATCAGTTTACCAAGGCCCTGCATTCCACCAAGATCGAACTCCATACAGCCATAAAACAGAACCGTGCTGGGTGTCGGATGCGAACTCGGGCAGGTATTAATTCCGCTGACGGCCTCGCCTAAAGGAGCAGAGCCGAACGTGTCGATATGTTGAAATGAACAGCTGACATCCGATAAAAGCTGATGCTCCTCGCCCTGCGGCATGAATACCATGCTTCCGGCTCTCAGTTCGTGCAACGTACCGTCGTGTGTGCGCAGCAGAGCAGTACCCACTGCGATGTAATGAAAATAGGCATGTCCCGGTCTGTTGCTGAAACCGACGCCAAACTCAGAGCCAGTCTGTAAACGGCGATACTGCACGCCACGCAGGCGCATTTCCAGCAGCAATTCACTGATGAGTTCAGATGATAGGGCAAAATGTTTATTCACATGCATATTCGGAGTTTCGGGTAAAAAATCAGGATGTGGCATCATAGATCGTCCAGCTGCTCAACTCTAGACTTGGAGTTATCATTTTTTCTCTAAAAAAAGAGTGTGTTATGAGAAATGAAGCAACTGAAGCTGTATCCGCTAGTTTGAACAGTTCGGAACCTAAAGAATCCGCATGGATGGCCGTTATTTCACTGACTATGGGCGTGTTTGGCTTGCTGACTGCGGAATATCTTCCAGCCAGCCTGTTGACACCCATGGCCGCCGATCTCGGTGTGACCGAAGCGCTTGCTGGTCAGGCTGTGACGGTAACGGCTGTGGTGGCCCTGTTTGCTGGTCTGATGATTCCACGCCTGACACGTAATTATGATCGCCGAACTGTTTTGCTGGGTTTTACCGTGCTGATGATCGCCTCCAACCTGCTTGTCGCAATTTCCTCCAGCCTGGCTGTGCTGCTGCTCATGCGCATTTTGTTGGGCATCGCGCTGGGAGGCTTCTGGAGTATGGCTGCTGCCGTAGCTATGCGGCTGGTCCCTACTAAAAGCGTCCCGCGTGCTCTCTCCATTATTTTTAGCGGTATTGCTGTCGGTACCGTGGTTTCGATCCCACTTGGGAGCTATTTAGGTGGGCTTTATGGCTGGCGTAGTGCTTTTATCGCTGCAACCGCAGTAGGCGTGCTGACACTGCTCTTTCAGCTGTTTACCCTTCCTGGAATGGCTCCGCGGAAAATGATGATAACGGCATCTGTCATGGATTTACTCCGCCGCCCAGGCATTGCGGTGGGAATGACGGGGTGTGTGATTGCTCATACTGGTCAATATGCGCTGTTTACCTATATCCGTCCGGCTCTTGAAAATATTGCCCAACTTGATGTGGATCGTTTGTCATTAATACTGCTTGGATTTGGCGTCGCTAATTTTATCGGTACGCTGCTTGCCGGGTGGCTGATGGAGAGAAGTCTGCGTCTTACCCTGATACTGATGCCAGCGCTTGTTGGTTTAGCGGCTTTAAGCATGATTTTGCTGCCACTTGAGGAAGCAGGATTGATGTTGTGCGTCGCGTTGTGGGGGATGGCATTTGGTGGCGTACCCGTTGCGTGGTCAAACTGGGTAGCACGTTCCGTTCCCGATCAGGCTGAAACTGCTGGCGGCATGGTAGTCGCAGCAGTTCAATCCTCAATTGCTGCGGGCGCTGCGTTGGGAGGATTAATTTTTGGTCTCAGCGGCGTAACAGGTGTTTTCATCACCGCTGGTTGCATAATGCTTGTTGCCACGCTGGTTATTGGACTAAAGGTGAAGGTCGCCCTGACTTGACCACTTCCTCTATAAAAACTTTTAAAATAAAGGCCAGCTAAATAAGGTGGCTGGCCTGAAAAAAGTAGCGAAGTTTCCTACCTCTTTCCGCTCAATTTATTGTCCGATAGTCAGCTCTTAGCTGACCTTACTCGTGCGTCCCCTTCGTGCCAGAAGCGGACGTTTCCAACATCTGCATGCACTATATCGGTGGAGAACAGATCTCACTGCATAGCCATGCAGACGCGCCAGAATCATCAGGGGCGTTTTTGAGGGTAAAGTGACGGAAAACGCCCGCACGCGTCAGAAACGCGCTGAGGGCCTCTCAGGGGGGCCGATAAGCAGTCTTATGTTAAAAGCTACTGAGTTGCTCTCTTACTCTGACTTTTTATTCCATTCGGGGTGGGTCAGTGTAAACAGCATGCTGGCGGGCGCATTTGTCACATCCTGAATGTCCCGTACATACCGGAGTCCGGCATTCGTCAGGACCTTCTGCGATGCCAGGTGATCTGCTCTTACTACTGCTGAGATTTCAGGTAGTTTTAGCTCACCAAACCCGTAGCTGACCGCATGGTTAGCAAACTCTGTCGCCAGGCCTTTTCCCCACGACTCAGCTGAGAACCGATATCCCAGGTTATTGATAGCAGTATCGGCATAACTGCGGATACTCAGCCCGCCAAAACCGATGATCATTTCAGGATTATTCTTCAGCAATATAGCCCAGTTTCCGAAACCGTAGTCTTCCCAGTGTTTAAGCCAGCGAGCCAGAACGTCGCGGGCATAATTGATATCAGGATACGGACCTGCGGGATTAAAAGTATTCGTGGCAGGATCGCCATAAATTCTGAAAAGGTCATCTGCGTCTGAGGTAATTACGGGCCGAAGATGCAGTCGGGTGGTGGTTAGCCGCAAAATTTCTCCTGATTTTTTGTCATTCAATGAGTTATCTTGCTGCTTTTATAGCCAGAAACATTCGGGTGTACAACAGCACTGTTATGTTTTCGGGTGTTTGAGCCTGTTTTGGGCGCATTTTTCTCGTGCCCCAGATGGTCAGTAAGCTCCGCATTGAGTGCCGTTTCGACGGTAATTTTCGTCAGCATGCGGGAAAACGCATTGAGATCGGCTTCGCTTTTAAAGCCTTTAGCCAGTTCAGACGCAAGGGCTTTGAGTTTCTTTTCGTCCATAATTTGCCTGTCTCCGTTACTGGAGTGAACATATCAAAAACAGACAGATACACAATTTAAATTACAGGTTCTATAATTTAGCTTTCAATTAATTATTGGGTAACTTACACAAGTATGGCCGGAGCTTATAGCATACATTTGGTTTCCTTTAAGGTTTACAAATGGAAAAGTCGTATATTCGTAATTGATAGAAGTTATATTGAATGTAAGAAATTTATCTTCAATATTTAATTTTGTTGAATGGGCAGGGTATGTCCCTTCATTTTTCATTGTAATAATAAAACCGATAGGGAAAAAATGTAGAGCACAAATAATTGCCACATTTCCTTCGTTCATAAATGCTACACTTTGAGCAGATATGTGCATCCTGTGTGGATAAAACCAGTAGTAAATATCATGAGTATCCTCAAAACTTGGGTTTTTTCCCAAAACATAATTCTTTAAAGGTGTATAGAAAGGACTATCTACGGGTTCTTTTTTACAATCTTCAACTGAAGTTGCTGATAGTACGTGTCCAATCATAGGCTTAGTGAAAGATATACTATCAAAAGATATTCTAATGAATGGATATACCTTCAAACCATTCATATATTGACTCAACTGATCTTTAAAGGAGTTTGTTACATGTTCAATTGCAGTATCGAGGCCACCTAAAACCTTATTGTTGCAGTGGCTGCAAATAGTTCTGAAATAAGATCCATTTTTAGCATTTAATGGTTTAACTGGTTCTTGAGCATTAAAAAACTCGCTAACTGTTTTCTGAAGTACGGGTCCTAATGTTATGGCGCATTTTGGAGGGACATGATCTTTTGTGAGTAAGTCATATTTTCCACAAATATTGCAATAACCTTTAATAATCCCATTGTGCTTCCATCTTTCACTAATTTTTGCCATGTTTATTCCTTCAATAGGATAAGCTATCTATATTATGTCAAATACTATCAAAGATACATCTTAAAGTCAGGTAAATGGTCATGTCTGCCTAAGTAATATAATAAAATTCAAAGTATGACAGTCCGCTTCTCGCTCATAACGGACTATGCTCAGCTCATATTGTCCTCTGTACAAAACGGCCGTGTAAAACCTGGGCGAAAGTCAGGCGTGCGCAGAGGTATGAAAATTTACGTCACAGAATGCCGCTTTCGTTTTCAGTACGCCATACACAAGTGGATCAGTTTTCTCATCAGTGCGCCGATGGCCACCCTTTTCGGTTTGCCCCGCAGACACCACACATTGTAGATATTGCGCATCCGTTTATTATGAATTTTCCCGCCCCGGGCTGACATGTAAAACTTCGCTCTCAGCGGAGGCGGTTCGATTTTCGACATGCGGTGTTTTAACACGCCCTTTGATACCATCGTAAAGCATACAGAGGGCAAGCGTGCTCTTGCTTACGTCTGTACCTACTGGAAACATGGTCTCACTCCTCTCATATAAACCGTCACGCCTGTTCGCCTTGTACATACGAAGTCGAGCTCATGGTAACCGTTCAACCTGCTGTGCTGGCGTGAAAGGTGAAGCGGAGGGCCATATGCTGCTAAACAAGGTTCAGTATGATAATGGCCTTAAGGATGAGAAGCGGGCCAGACAGTAGGGAAGCGAAGGAAATAAGGCCAGCACGCTGTTGTTGCAACGGCTGGCCGATTTTATCAGGCGACTTTTTGTGTCACCACGCTAAAGCCGTGCGTACCATCGCGATCTAACTGAGCAATCAAACCAAATTCCCAGTCCAGATAGGCCTGCATAGCTTCTGCTGAATTGTCAGTTCCCTCATAGGGACGACGATAGCGATCGCTGCGCGGCTGAAGCAGTAACGCTTCGCCCTGTTCAACCGGAAGCCCGGCCGCTTTCCAGGCGGTATTACCCCCTTTCAGCACCACAACCGGCTTGCCGGTCAGGCGTTCAATATCCGCGACGGCATAGCGTGCCAGCATGCTGCTGCCGCAGGTGACAACATAGCGTTCGGCAGCCGGCAGCGTTCCGTTTAAAGAGAGCAGGGCGCGCTGGAGCCATGCCGCACCTGGAATGTGAGCCGCAACATAGTTGGCGCTGGTGGTGAAATCCAGTACCTGCGTCCGGCCCTCTTTTAGCCATTCGGCCAGCTGGATCGGTTCCACTTCCGGCTGCGGAGCTAAAGGCGGAACGGCTGGCGACCAGTTTCCTGTGGCGGTGAACTCTTCGGGGCCGACGGCATCCAGCACCGCCACGTCCCATCCCATCTGTGCCAGCCATGAAGCGCTCATATTCGCCCGCACGCCTTTATCATCCACCAGCACCACTTTTGCGCCACGCACGCTGGCATAGTGATCGGTTTCCTGCACCAGCTGGCCGCCGGGAACGTGGCGTGCGCCGGGCAGATGGCCCGCCGCATATTCTTCACCGTCACGCACGTCGAACAGATAGACCGTGCGCCGATCCTGCTGCTGCAAGCTGTGAAGATCGGCCAGCGTAATGCGTTTTACGCCCGCTTTATCGGCTACGTCACGCGCGCTGCGTGCAGCCTGAATCAGTGCGGTTTCGCTGACTTCGCCATAGCGTCGGTTTTGCCCGTGCTCCAGTTCAAGCCCGGCCAGCGTCCAGCCAATCGTGCCGTTTCTCAGCGCATAAACCGGGTTGCGGATCCCGGCATTGACCAGTGACTGAGTGCCGATAATGCTGCGGGTGCGGCCTGCACAGTTAACAATGACTTTGGTTTCAGGCGAGGGGGCCAAATCTCTGACCCGCAGTACCAGCTCCGCACCAGGAACGCTGATGCCGCCAGGGATGCTCATCGTCTGATATTCATCAAAGCGGCGGCTGTCGAGCACCACCACAGATTCGTCGCTTTGCAGCAGGGCATTGACCTCTTCAGCCGGCAGCGAAGGCGTATGGTTGCGGCTCTCGACCAGTTCGCCAAAGGCTTTGCTCGGTGAGTTGACATCGATAAACAGCTCGCCGCCCGCGTCCAGCCAGCCTTGCAGGCCGCCTTCCAGCAGGGCGACATCCTGATAGCCCAGCGCGCTCAGGCGTTCAGCGGCGATTATGGCCAGCCCTTCACCGTTATCGTAAACGGTAACGGGCGCAGTCAGACGGGGAATGCGGTTCAGCACCTCAATTTCCAGCTTTGACAGGGCGACATTGACGGCGAACAGCGGATGGCCTTCGGCATACTGTGTCTCTTCTCGCACATCCAGCAGCGCCAGTTCCTGACGCTGTAACAGCGCCTGACGAATGTCTTGATAACGACGGGTAGTAAAAGTATCAGCCATGTGAAAGATCCCAGATATTAGGTAGAAATTCGTTGTTATAGCCGGAAATAAAGGGCTTTTCGCGGCCATCTTCGCTATAAACCGCGCGCCTGACTGCCCCGATATTACCGCCATAAACGTGAATACTGATTGAGGTGCGATCGGCAAACGCATTACTGACGCGATGAATATCGCCAACGGCCGGGGAGACCGCTTCCACATCGCCAGGATTCAGGCGTACGGGTTCTCCCTCCGCGTGCAGGCCTTGCGCATCACGACGGAAATTTTGGGAGACTTCAGCGCCGCGCAGCATGCCGATTAATCCCCAGACGCGATGATCGTGTACCGGCGTCGACTGGCCCGGCCCCCAGACAAAACTGACGACTGAAAAACGCTGGCGGGCGTCGGCGTGCAATAAATACTGCTGATAACGTTCCGGGCTGGGCCGGGTAAACGCCTCTCCCAGCCAGTCGTCATCGCGGATTAACTGGCTCAGTAGCTGGCTGCCGACCTGCAAAATTTCGGCTTCCGCAGGCTGGCGATCCAGTAACTCTGCCAGCCCGCCGACAAATTCACGCAGGCGGTAGTGGTTTAGCTCACTCATAAGAGGTCTCCTGGCGGTCCGCTACCTTGTTCGCCTGTGCTGACAGGCTGTAATCAAAGGCCTGATGGACATTTACGGCTTTAGGCAGAACGTGATATTTGAAAAAGAAATCCGCTGACTGTTGCAGGGTTTCCGCCACCGCTGGCGTGAAATCCACCGGGCGGATTTGCGCGCTGGCAATCCAACGCTGAGTAATCTTTTCAGGCATGCCCAGTGATTTCGCCAGCGCAGCAGAAAATTCAGCAGGATGCTGCGCGGCCCAGACCTGAGCTTTTGCCAGTCTGGCTTGCAGATCGGCAATTGCCTGACGCTTAGCGGGATCTTTCAACGACTCTTCCCGTGCCAGCGAGTATGAGTAACCTGAAAGAATGCCTTTGCCGCCGCCTTGCGGCACCAGGACATCCTGATCGACCACCACGGCGGAAGAAACGTAGGGTTCCCAGGTCGCCCAGGCGTCAACGGAATGGCTGGCCAACGCGGCGCGGCCATCCACCGGCCCGAGGAAGCGCAGCGTCACGTCGGAGGGTTTCAGTCCGGCGCGCTCCAGCAACCCCAGCAGCAGATAGTGGCCCCAGCCGCCGCGATTGACGGCAATTTGCTTGCCTTTCAGATCGTTGAGGCTGTGAATGCCGCTATCCGGGCGGGCCAGTAAGGCAATGCTGTCCGGGTTATTTTTCCAGGCACCTACCGCTTTTACCGGGGCGCCTGCGGCATAAACAAACAGGAAGGGCAGATCGCCGGTAAAGCCAACGTCCAGCGCGCCTGCGTTCAATGCTTCCTGCACCGGCGCGCCGGAATCAAAGGAGGTCAGCTTTAAGTCATAAGGCAGGTTATTCAGCTCGCCGGATTCACGCAGGGAGATAAAGCGATCCCCTTTTACGTCACCCAGGCGCAGCGTGACCTTTTCAGCCGCAACCGCAGAGGTGGCGATGGCTGTTAACAGCACGGCGGCGAACAAACGCATCAGGCACTCCTTGCAATACGGCGAGCCGCAACTTTTTCCCGCGTCAGCGGGATCAGTTCTTTACCATAATCCAGCGCGTCGTTCAGCGGGTCGAAGCCGCGGATGAGTACGCTTTCAATGCCTAAATCGTAATAATCGAGCAGAGCATCGGAGACCTGATCCGGCGTGCCGACCAGCGACGTTGAGTTATAGCCGCCGCCAACCAGCCTGGCGATGCCGGTCCATAAGTTCTTATCCAGCCTGTCGCCTTCGTTGGCCGCCGCCATCAGGCGTTCCGCACCGACGCTTTGCGGCTTCGGCAGGCCAAAATCGTGACCCGACGCCAGCAGTTTCTGACGGGCGGTTTCACGAATATATTCTGCTTTTTCCCAGGCTTCTTTTTCGGTAGCGGCAATAATCGGTCGGAAAGAGATATTGAAACCGATTTTACGGCCGTGTCGGGCGGCGGCGGCACGCACGGTACGCACCGTTTCGGCCGCACCGGCCAGCGGCTCGCCCCATAAGGCAAACACGTCGGCGTGGCGAGCGGCAACCTCAATCGCTTCCGGTGAGGAACCGCCAAAGTAGACGGGCAGGTTAGCCTGCACCGGTTTCACGGCGGAAAATGCCTGTTCAACCTGATAATGGTCGCCCTGATGATCGTAAGGCTGCTCAGAAGAGAGGCTTTTTCTCAACACGCTGAGGAAATCGTCGGTGCGTTCATAGCGCTGAATTTTATTGAGATAGTCACCGTCGCGGCGCTGTTCGGCATCGTTGCCGCCGCTGATAATATGTACCGCCAGGCGGCCATCGGTAAGCTGGTCAAGCGTCGCCAGTTTACGGGCAGCCAGCGTGGGTGAGACGAAGCCTGGGCGGTGAGCCAGCAAAAATTTAATGCGCGACGTATGGGCCGCCGCGTGCGCCGTGACCAGAAAACCGTCAGGTTGATCGGACCAGTAGCCCACCAGTATCCGGTCAAAACCGGCTTCTTCATGGGCGCGGGCAAAATCCGCGATATATTGCTTATCGAAAACGGGGCCACTGGCAGGAATGATTTCCGATGCCAGCCGGTGGCCAATCATGCCGAGAAACTGAATGCTCATGGTTAACTCTCCGAAGGGAAGGCCGGCAAGCCGGCACGGAAGAGAAAACCCTATTATCGCAAGGGCCTGCTGTGAAATTCATATATCTGCTGACGTTAGATGCAAAACAGCTATTCACCGGCAGCAGACATAAAAAAAGCGGATCCTGTTGGATCCGCTTTTTCTGTCGACGAACACGGTTAAAGACGGTTAGCTCAATACCAAACCGGCAATCGATGCAGACAGCACGCTGACCAGCGTTGATCCATACAGCAGCTTCAGACCAAAGCGTGAAACCACGTTGCCCTGTTCTTCGTGCAGGCCTTTAATCGCACCCGCCACAATCCCGATTGAGGAGAAGTTGGCAAAGGAAACGAGGAACACGGAGAGGATGCCTTCACCGCGCGGTGACAGCGTACCGGCAATTTTTTGCAGGTCCATCATGGCGACAAACTCGTTGGAAACCAGCTTGGTCGCCATAATGCTGCCAACCTGTAGCGCTTCGTGTGCGGGCACGCCCATCACCCAGGCAAACGGGTAGAACACGTAGCCCAGCACGCCCTGGAAGCTGATGCCGAAAACGGTGGAGAACAGGGCATTGACCGCGGAAATCAGCGCGATAAAGCCAATCAGCATGGCGGCTACAATCACCGCAACTTTGAAACCGGCAAGAATATATTCGCCCAGCATTTCAAAGAAGCTCTGTCCTTTATGCAAATCGTTGAGCTTCAGGTCCTCTTCGCTTTCCACGCGGTAAGGATTGATCAGCGAAAGCACGATAAAGGTGCTGAACATATTGAGGATCAGGGCCGCCACCACGTACTTCGGCTCGAGCATGGTCATATAGGCGCCAACGATGGACATGGAGACCGTCGACATCGCCGTTGCCGCCATGGTGTACATGCGACGCTGCGACATTTTGCCCAGGATATCTTTATAGGCGATAAAGTTTTCTGACTGTCCCAAAATCAGCGAACTTACCGCGTTGAAGGATTCCAGTTTGCCCATGCCGTTAACTTTAGACAGCACGGTGCCGATAGCCCGGATCACCACCGGCAGGATCCGGAAGTGTTGCAAAATACCGATGAGCGCAGAGATAAAAACGATAGGGCAGAGCACGTTAAGCCAGAAGAACGCCAGGCCTTTATCGCTCATATTACCGAATACAAAGTTAGTTCCCTGAGCAGCATAGCCCAGCAGCTTATCGAAGAAGCCAGCGAAGCCCTGGACGAAGCCCAGACCGATCGTTGAGTTCAGGAAGAACCAGGCGAGCAGAACCTCGATCACCAGAAGCTGTATGATAAAACGTACGCGAATGTTTTTTCGATCGCTACTCACCAGCAGGGCCAGCAGCGTCACGACCACCATCGCCAAAGCAAAATGCAGAATGCGGGACATGATTGCTCCAAATTTGAAGGCTGTTATATTTCGCTGCATATTCTATGTAACAAGTTGCAGAAAAACGAGACTAAAGCCTCACTATAATAATTACCTATCGCACAAAATTGATATTTTCCTTTCCCGAACGCGCGGGCTGATGTTCAAAAAAACACCAAATAACTTGTGTGGTTATTCCTTTTAACCTAGATTTAACTTGTTGCGTATCGACTGGGAATGACATACTTTGTCTAAAAGTATAGCCAATGCTATATTTTATAGCGCAGGCTATCACAGCGATAAAAATAACCTATCTAAATGCACTTGATAATCATTATCATTTAAAAGACAATAATAACTTCAGGTGTATCAGCAGGAGTATGTTTATGTTCGAAGGCCGCGCTGCGGAACGAACCATTCGCAGTTCCCGTAAAATTAAATTTGCGCTAATGGGGCCAGCCTTCATTGCGGCGATCGGCTATATCGATCCAGGCAACTTCGCGACCAACATTCAGGCGGGCGCATCCTACGGCTATAAACTGTTGTGGGTAGTGGTTTGGGCCAACATCATGGCGATGGTCATTCAGCTGATGTCCGCCAAGCTGGGGATCGCGACAGGCAAAAACCTGGCTGAACATATTCGCGATCGTTTTCCGCGTCCTGCCGTCTGGTTTTACTGGATACAGGCGGAAATTATCGCCATGGCGACCGACCTGGCGGAGTTTATTGGTGCAGCCATCGGTTTTAAGCTGATTTTTGGCGTCAGTCTGTTACAGGGCGCTGTGCTAACTGGCGTAGTGACCTTCCTGATTCTGATGCTGCAAAGTCGCGGGCAGAAACCGCTCGAGCTGGTGATTGGCGGCCTGCTGCTGTTTGTCGCGGCGGCGTATGTCATTGAGCTGTTCTTTTCGCAGCCGAAAATTGTCGATTTACTTCAGGGCGTTGCCGTCCCGCAGCTGCCAACCGCAGATGCCGTGCTGCTGGCCGCCGGGGTGCTGGGCGCAACGATCATGCCGCACGTCATCTATTTACATTCCTCACTGACGCAAAATCCCAACGGTAATACGCGTTCTGAACGCTACTCTTCGACCAAACTGGACGTGGCTATTGCCATGACTATTGCCGGATTCGTCAACCTGGCGATGATGGCGACTGCCGCCGCCGCGTTCCACTTTAGCGGGCATACGGGCATTGCTGAACTCGATCAGGCTTATCTGACGCTGGATCCGTTGCTGGGACGCGCGGCCGCGCTGGTGTTTGGTTTAAGCTTGCTGGCCGCGGGTCTCTCTTCCACGGTGGTGGGCACCATGGCCGGGCAGGTGGTGATGCAGGGCTTTATTCACGTGCGCATTCCGCTACTGGTACGCCGCGTGGTAACCATGCTTCCCTCGTTTATCGTCATTATGGCTGGCTGGGAACCCACCCGCATCCTGGTCATGAGCCAGGTGCTGCTAAGCTTCGGCATCGCGCTGGCGCTGATCCCTTTGCTGGCTTTTACCGGCAATCGCGAGCTGATGGGCGATATGGTTAACTCCCGCCTGATGCAGGCGGTCGGTAAGGTGATAGTGGTGATTGTTATTGCATTGAACTTCTATCTGCTGGTGGCCATGGCAAGAGGGTTTTAACCGACGGCATACTCCATGCCGGAAAAACATGACACGGCCCGTGAACAGGCCGTGTCATAATCATTACCAGCGATCGTGATGACGCTCGCGTTCGTGATGGCGCCATTCACGGTGGCGTTCACGGTCATGCCATCGCTGTTCACGCTGCCACTCGTGGCGACGACGCATCTCTTCATGACGACGCCACTGTTCGTGCCGCCACCAGCGCCCTTCACCATAGCGATAGTTATTATGCCAGTAACGGCCATCGCGCCAGCGACCACCGTCCCAGTAACGACCACGCGGATCGCGATCGCCTAATTGCAGCGAGACGCCCGGTGCTAAAAAAATTCGGGCGCTGTCGGCGTGCGCTGTGTGCATTGCCAACGGGGACAAACTTGCCAGTAACGTGGCAATAAGCATCAAACGTTTCATTATATCTCCTTATCAACGGCACACCTGCTCCGCTGGGGTACCAGTATTATAAAGAGATTGCGAACGTTTCGCCTGGGAAGTTCTGAAAAGCAGCGCAGGTAATGAGATTGGGAGTTATCTGTAAAAATCCCGCCGCAGGGCGCGGCGGGAAAGGGCTCAGGCGAGGATGGCCTCAATGCGTTCCAGCTCGGCCTGGCTGAAGTCTCGCGCGGCAAGCATGCCGATAGCATCGTCAATCTGACTGGTTTTACTGGCCCCAATCAGCACCGACGTGACGCGGTTGCCGCGCAACACCCAGGCCAGCGCCATTTGCGATAATTTCTGCCCGCGCGCGTTAGCCAGTTCGTTGAGCTGGCGCACTTTCGCCATTTTCTCCGGCGTTAGCTGATCCCCACTGAGGAATTTGCTGCCGCTGGCGGCACGCGAATCATCCGGGATCCCGTGCAGATAACGGTCAGTCAGCATACCGCCCGCCAGCGGTGAAAAGGCGATACAGCCGACGCCCTGTTCAGTCAGCACATCCAGCAAGCCGTTTTCCGGCGCGCGTTCAAACATAGAATATTTTGGCTGATGAATCAGGCAAGGCGTGCCGAGCTGATTAAGGATACCAATGGCTTTTTCAGCCAGCGCTGCCGGATAGTTTGACAGCGCGATATAGAGCGCTTTTCCCTGGCGTACCAGATGGTCGAGCGCGGTCATGGTTTCTTCCAGCGGCGTCTCCGGGTCCGGGCGGTGATGATAGAAGATATCAACATAGTCCAGGCCCATGCGCTTCAGGCTTTGGTTCAGGCTGGCTATCAAATATTTACGCGAGCCCCAATCGCCGTACGGCCCGTCCCACATGGTATAACCGGCTTTCGAAGAGATAATGAGTTCATCACGCAGCGAGTGAAAATCTTCACGCAAAATCCGGCCAAAATTCTGTTCGGCTGAACCCGGTGGCGGACCATAGTTATTGGCTAAATCAAAGTGGGTGATACCGTTATCAAAAGCGTGGCGCAGCAGTTCGCGACTGTTATCGACGCGGGTGCTGTCGCCAAAATTATGCCATAACCCCAGCGAAATGGCGGGCAGCTTAAGGCCGCTGTTTCCACAACGGTGGTAGGACATTGTCTGGTAGCGCTGTGCATCGGGCTGATAAACCATAAAAAAGTTCCTGTGCTGAAAGACCGGGGTAAAAATGAGCGTAGCAGTGTATACGGTTACACCAAATGGATTCGCGCCACAGATCGCAACTTACGGAAAAGTCTCAGGCGTAACGTTCGCTTGCCAGATTGAGGGAAGACCGGCTGTAAATAGAGGCGAAATAATCGGCGATACTGATTACAGCGCTTATTTTAATAAGGGGAAAATCATGCAAAATCTGACCGTTGGAGACTACCTGTTAATCCGGCTGCATCAGGCGGGCATTGGCCATCTTTTTGGTGTACCCGGTGACTATAATCTGCAATTTCTCGATCACGTTATTAACAGCCCGGACATTGGCTGGGTAGGCTGTGCCAACGAGCTGAACGCGGCTTACGCTGCGGATGGTTATGCACGCTGTCACGGCGCGGCTGCGCTACTGACAACGTTTGGCGTAGGTGAACTTAGCGCGTTAAACGGCGTGGCAGGCAGCTATGCGGAGTATGTGCCCGTCATACATATCGTTGGGGCACCCTCGACAACTTCACAACAAGGCCGGCTTTTACTGCACCATACGCTGGGCGATGGCGATTTCAGCCACTTTCAGCGTATGTATAAAGAAGTGACCGTGGCTCAGGCGGAGCTGACGCCTGAAAACGCGGCGGCAGAAATCGATCGGCTGATCGTGGTGGCGCTGCGCGAGCACCGGCCCGTTTATCTCTTTTTAGCCACCGACGTGGCGGAGGCCCGCATCCAGCCGCCAGCACAACCGTTGCCGCTGAGCCATGACGTCGACAAAAGCAAACTGGATGCCTTCGCCGCAGCGGCTGAGAAGAGGCTGTCTGCGGCCAATAGCGTAGCGCTGCTGGCTGATTTTCTGGCGGATCGCGCCGGACAAAAAGCGGCGCTGGCCCGGCTGGTGACGGATATCCCACTGCCGTTTGCCACGCTGCTGATGGGAAAAAGCGTGCTGCCGGAACAGCAGGCTGGCTTCGCCGGAACCTATTCCGGTAAAGCCAGCGCGGGCAACACCCAGAAAATCATTGAAGAAAACGAGGTCATTATTACCGTTGGCGTTATTTACACTGACACCATTACTGCCGGTTTTACCCACCAAATCGATCCCGCGAACACTATTGCGATTGGCCTTAACAGCGCGCGTGTAGGAGACGCGCATTTCCCGCAGGTACCGATGAGCGAAGCAATCGCTATTCTGCATAAGCTGTTAAAGCAGCACGCAGGAGGCTGGCCAGAACGTAAAATTGCGCCGCCTGCGCTGGTTGATGAACCCTCCGATTCCCTCACGCAAAATACCTTCTGGCAAGCAATGCAGGATTTTTTACGGCCCGGTGATATCGTGCTGGCCGATCAGGGGACCGCCGCGTTTGGCGCTGCCGCTCTGCGTTTACCGCAAGATGTTACCTTTATCAGCCAGCCGCTGTGGGGCTCGATTGGCTATACGCTGCCAGCAGCTTATGGTGCGCAAATTGCCTGCCCTGAACGGCGCGTCGTACTGCTGGTGGGAGATGGTTCTGCACAGTTAACCGCGCAGGAAATGGGTTCTATGCTGCGTGACAATCTGAAGCCGATCATATTGGTGCTGAATAACGACGGTTACACGGTCGAACGGGCTATTCATGGTGAACATCAACGCTACAATGATATCGCGGCCTGGAACTGGACGCAGCTACCTCAGGCGATGAGCAAAACGTGCACGGCCCAGAGCTGGCGAGTGACGCAAACAGTACAATTAACGGAGGTACTGAAGGTGATCGCGCAAAGCTCGCGTTTGTCACTGGTCGAGGTAATATTGCCGCCGCTGGACGTACCACCGTTGCTTGAAGCCGTTACCAGAGCACTGAATCAACGTAATTCCGCCTGAAATTCTGCACCAGCGGCAGAATTCAGATTGATGCCCGTGGGAAAAGGCCGCCAGTGCAGGTATGGTAGGCGGTCGCAGCTTGATTTTGCGCTCATCTTTCGGTTGGTGGGCGTTGTTGTTTGAGTGGGGGAAATTTATAGTGTGTACAAATGACGTAAGCGGAGCAAAACAATAATGACTAAGTATGCTTTGGTAGGTGATGTCGGCGGCACCAACGCTCGCCTGGCGCTGTGTGATGTTGAGAACGGCGCCATTTCACAAGCCAAAACGTTCTCCACAGCAGACTACGATAGCCTGGAAGCGGTCATCCGTTTTTATCTCGACGAGCAAAAACAGGATGTGACCGACGGCTGCATCGCGATTGCCTGTCCGATCACCGATGACTGGGTTGATATGACCAATCATGACTGGGCTTTCTCCACCAGCCAAATGAAAGCTAACCTGGGTTTTGAACATCTGGAGATCATTAACGACTTTACTGCCGTTTCAATGGCTATCCCGATGTTGACCGAGCAGGACGTTATGCAGTTTGGCGGCACCGCGCCGGTAAAAGATAAGCCTGTTGCCGTTTACGGTGCGGGAACCGGACTGGGCGTCGCGCATCTGGTGCATGTTGATAAGCGCTGGGTGAGTTTGCCGGGCGAAGGCGGCCATGTCGATTTCGCAGCTAACAGCGAAGAAGAGGATCTGATCCTTGAAGTGCTGCGCGCTGAACTGGGCCATGTTTCCGCTGAGCGCGTACTGTCAGGTGCGGGTCTGGTTAACCTTTATCGGGCGATTGTTAAAGCCGATAACCGTGTACCGGAAAATCTCAAGCCGAAGGATGTTTCTCAGCGTGCGTTAGACGACAGCTGTACCGACTGCCGTCGTGCGCTGGCAATGTTTTGCGTGATCATGGGACGTTTTGGCGGCAATCTGGCGCTGAGCCTCGGTACGTTCGGCGGCGTTTATATCGCTGGCGGTATCGTGCCGCGCTTCCTGGAATTCTTCAAATCCTCCGGCTTCCGTGCGGCGTTTGAAGATAAAGGGCGCTTTAAGGATTACGTGCAGAACATCCCGGTTTATCTGATCACGCATGATAAGCCAGGCCTGCTGGGCGCGGGCGCGCATCTGCGCCAGACGCTGGGTACGATCCTGTAATACTTCTCTAAAGAGCCGGATATCTTTCCGGCTCTTTATCATCATAAGCGCATCAGCTGGCGAAACTCTTTCACCTTGCTGCGACTTACCGGCACCTGAAAATCCAGATCGCGCAGCTTCAGCATATAGGTATTGTTGAACCAGGGTTCGATTTCGCGAATTTTACTCAGATTCACACAGTAAGAACGATGGCAGCGGAAAAACGCCTCTTCCGGCAGGCGATGGCAAAACTCGGTAATGTTCATCGACATCACGTATTCTTCGCGCCGCGTATAAACAAACGTCATCTTTTCATGGGCTTCGGCATAATAGATATCGTTGATATTGGTGACGATAATGCGCTCGTCTTTCACCAGATTAATGGTCTGTACCGGACTGCGAACGGCCTCAGCATTTCCGGCAGGCGGCGGCTGTAGCGTATTCTCCAGTTTGCGCAGCATAGTAATAATACGCATCTCGTGGTACGGCTTGAGAATATAGTCAAAGGCTTCAAGCTCGAAGGCGTCTACCGCGTGCTCTTTATAAGCGGTGATAAAGACGATCAGCGGCTTGTGGGCGAACTTACTGATATTTTGCGCCAGCAATACGCCATCCAGCGACGGAATATTAATATCCAGAAAAATAACGTCAACCTGATGGTTTTGCAGATACTTCAGCACGTCCAGGCCGTCATCAAATGTCGCTTCAATCGTCAGCTGGCTGTGCTGCCTGACAAGCCAGCTCAGCTCCTGCTGAGCCAGAAATTCATCTTCAACTATGATCGCTTTCACGGTGTTTTTCCGGTTGTTGCGGTTTCGTCAGCAAACAAGGTGAGCGACGCCCGTTCGGGCAAAACGGCCCCGTTCCTGGTAATGGTGAAGGCAATTTCCGTGCCCGGATTGAGCCGTTGAATATGCAATCCTTCACCGTATAAAAGCTTCACGCGATGATGCACATTCAGCAGGCCAATTTTATTACCGGGCATCTCATTGCTTTCAACCCGGGCAATGACTTCCTGGCTGATGCCGTTGCCGGTATCGCGTACGGCGATACGGACCCGGTCGTCCAGCTCCTTCACGCTAATTGTTACCACACCTTTGCCACGACAGGGATGGATACCGTGCACAATGGCATTTTCCACCAGCGGCTGAATTAACAGACTCGGCAGTGAACAGCTTACGTCTTCGTCAATTTCATAAATCACCGTCAGCTTACTGCCAAAACGCGCCTGCTCAATAGCGATGTAATCTTTGATTTGATACAGCTCTTTTTTAATATCAATGACTTCGTCGTCGTTCAGTTCCAGGTTATAGCGCAGATAACGCGCCAGATTGGTGATGAGCTGCCTGGCGGTATCGGGATTGATACGGATAGACGAAGAGATGGCGTTCAGAGCGTTAAACAGGAAATGTGGGTTGATTTTACTTTGCAGCGCGCGCAGTTCCGCTTTATTGGCCATTTCACGCAGCTGTTCTGCCCGTGAAACTTCCAGCTGGGTCGAGATAATCTGCGACAGGCCAACGGCCATTTCTCGCAGTGACCAGGTGATGCGGTGAGCATGGCGATAATAAATTTTCAGCGTGCCGGTCACTTTGCCTTTTTCCCACAGCGGGATGACAATCATGGAGTGGATTTCCGGCGTACGGTGCGCCTCATCGTTATTCCTGATGATGATTTCACCATTAGCGAGCGATCGGGCAGTCGTCGGGCTGATCGCTTCATCGCCTTCACGGTAGTTCTCTTCGCCTACACCGACATAAGCGAGAACCTGATACTTATTGGTGATAGCCACTGCATCAGCATTGATATCGCTGCGAATAATATCGCAGACTTTTCGCAATGAGCTGCTGTTAACGTGACGAAACAGCGGCAGGGTTTTATTAGCAATATCCAGCGCCAGCTTGGCCTGACGGGCGGCAATGGCTTCTTTTTCGCCTTCCACGCTCTGGATCAGCAGCACAATCAGTCCGATGCTTACCGCGCCTAAAATCATCGGCAGGGCGATCTCCGACACGATATTCAGCCCCAGCTCACGCGGTTCGGCCCACAGCAGGATCAGGATCATGGTCAGTGACTCGCACAGCATGCCGCCAGCGATACCCATGCTCCAGCGCTTCTCTTTAACGACTTTAAGATTGATCCAGCCGGCAGCAAAGCCAGCAATGATGCTGGTAATCAGACAGGGAACGGAGGTGACGCCGTGAATATCAATCAGGAAGCGGTGCAGGCCAGCAATCACGCCGGTAATAATACCCACCCAGGGCCCAAACAGGATGCCGCCAGACATAATGGCAATGGTGCGCACATTAACCAGCGAGCCATCAACGTTGATTCCGCTCCAGGTGCTAAAAAGCGCGAACAGCGAAAAGATAGCCGTAACCGCCATCAGCTCCTGACGTGAATGCTCGTCTTTTTGCAGCAGCTGGCGAAAATGACGGGTGCGCGTCATGAAGAACAGACAAATCAGCATCAGGGCGGCACGATCCAGCACCGCCAACAGCATTTCAAACGTTGAGTGCACAAGCCCTCCGGCTCGGGAAAAGAGAGCTCCATGATAAGGAAAGCGCAGGCGATGTGCCAGGTAAGCGAGAGGCCAAATGAGATAATGCCTGTTTGGATCAATATTGACTCAGCCATTCTTTTGCCCTCGCAGGCTTGAATTGCTTCGGGTGCCGAAATATTGTCAAACATCGCAAAAAAAGATATTTGCGGAAATCCTGGTTGGAAAAAGGGGATAGGTATTGGAAGATATCTCGCGCCTTTCCCGGGCAATATCGCCGTAAAACAAGGAAATTCTGCCCCATAAGAAAATAAATATATCCCCTTTTAGGAGCAAATTATGCAGCTAAATACCCGGCACCTGCTGCTGGATCGGTTACAGCCCGCCGACTGGACGCTGTTTCACCAGGTGCATACTGACCCGGTTAGCATGAAATTTATCAGCGCGGTGCCGCAGCTGGCTGATATTCGCCAGCGCTTCAACGATCGGCTGGCACCCTGGCAGGTAACCAGTTTGCATATGCTGTGCCTGACCATTCGTCTGAAAAGCAGTGGAGAAGCGATTGGCCTGATCGGCGCGAACGCTGAATGGGCGCCGTATCGTCAGGCGGAAGTCGGTTATTCATTGCTGCATCGCTTTACCGGGCAGGGCTACGGTAGCGAAGCGCTGGGAGCCATACGCAACTATCTGTTCACTCACTGTGAATTCCATAAGCTCAAGGCGCAGGTGGTGGAAGGCAACTGGCCGTCGCGGCGCGTGCTGGAGAAAAATGGTTTCCAGCTTGAAGGTACGCTAAGGGATAATTATCTGCTGCGCGGGCAATGGGTGAACGATTGGGTGTTTGGCTGCCTGAAATCTGACTTTTAAAGAAATTTTCTTCTGCCTCTCGACAGCCTGGCAAACAGTGCGATATGTTCATTCCTCGACCAGATTCTGGTCAGCGTCGCTCGGACGGT
Source organism: Pantoea sp. CCBC3-3-1 (assembly GCF_007981265.1). Lineage (NCBI taxonomy): Bacteria > Pseudomonadati > Pseudomonadota > Gammaproteobacteria > Enterobacterales > Erwiniaceae > Pantoea > Pantoea sp. CCBC3-3-1. The sequence continues at coordinate 3,532,097 of NZ_CP034363.1, read as the reverse complement.
CCGGGCGCTAACGTAAATCAGAGGATCCTATGGCTGACAACAGCTCCGCACGTCGTTTTTCCCGTATCGAACGTCTTCCCCCTTACGTGTTCAATATCACCAGCGAACTAAAGATGGCCGCACGCCGTCGTGGTGAAGATATTATTGATTTCAGTATGGGCAACCCGGATGGCCCCACGCCGCCGCATATTGTTGAAAAGCTGTGTGCGGTTGCCCAGCGCGAAGATACGCATGGCTATTCCACTTCACGCGGGATCCCACGCCTGCGCCGGGCGATTTCACGCTGGTATGCCGACCGCTATCAGGTCGATATCGATCCCGAGTCGGAAGCGATTGTCACCATCGGTTCGAAAGAAGGGCTGGCGCACCTGATGCTGGCCACGCTGGATCATGGCGACACCGTGCTGGTGCCTAACCCAAGCTACCCGATCCATATTTATGGTGCCGTTATTGCGGGCGCTCAGGTACGGTCAGTCCCGCTGGTTGCGGGCGTCGATTTCTTCAATGAACTCGAACGCGCCATCCGCGAAAGCTATCCCAAGCCGAAAATGATGATCCTGGGTTTCCCTTCGAATCCCACCGCGCAGTGCGTGGAGCTGGATTTCTTCGAACGGGTTATCGCGCTGGCGAAGCAGTATAACGTGTTGGTTATCCACGATCTGGCCTATGCCGATATCGTCTACGACGGCTGGAAAGCGCCGTCGATCATGGAAGTGCCCGGTGCGCGCGACGTGGCGGTAGAATTCTTCACGCTGTCGAAAAGCTATAATATGGCTGGCTGGCGCATTGGCTTTATGGTCGGCAACAAAGAGCTGGTGGCCGCGCTGGCGCGCATCAAAAGCTATCATGACTATGGCACCTTCACGCCTTTACAGGTGGCCGCGATTGCCGCGCTGGAAGGCGATCAGCAGTGCGTACGCGATATTGCAGAGCAGTATAAGCGCCGACGCGATGTGTTGGTGAAAGGGCTGCATGAGGCGGGCTGGATGGTGGAGATCCCGAAAGCGTCTATGTATGTCTGGGCCAAAATCCCGGACCATTACGCGCATATGGGCTCGCTGGAGTTTGCCAAACATCTGCTGCAGGAAGCGAAGGTTTGTGTTTCGCCAGGCATCGGTTTTGGTGACTATGGTGATACCCATGTTCGTTTTGCGCTAATTGAAAACAGCGACCGTATTCGTCAGGCGATCCGGGGCATTAAGGCGATGTTCCGGGCGGACGGCATCTTACCGGGGACGGTAAAAATCAGCGAAGAGAGCGCGGAGTAAACAGCAGAAGGGCAGGCTCGTTGCCTGCCCTCTCACGCCAGCCTGAATTACAGCATCAGATAAAACGTGCCCAGCCAGGCCAGCAGAAGAAATGAGATTCCCATCAACGCATATTTCACCAAACGACTCCTCTGAGCGGTTACCTGAGGCGATCCCGGGCCTGCGCAACGCAAACAGAACAAACACCGGAAGATTCCCCGGTTGAGGTTGCCATGAGTCAGCTCATAGCAGGATCGTTCGCTAATTTACCCGCTCTCACCGGCAAAATAAAGGCTGCGGCACTAAGAATAGTGCCTGATTTAGCGTTTTTCGATGGTCGGTATCGCCGACATTCCCACGCGCAGGCGAGGCAGATCTGCCTGACCCGGTTCCAGCAAAATCTTCACCGGCAGGCGCTGAGCCACTTTGGTAAAGTTTCCCGTGGCGTTATCAGCCGTGATAGCGGCAAAGGTAGAGCCGGTAGCAGGTGCAATACTGTCCACATGCCCGCGCAGCGTGACGCCCGGTAGCGCGTCGACTTCAATGGAGACAGGCTGGCCTGGACGTACATCGCCAAGCTGCGTTTCGAGAAAGTTAGCAACGACATAAGTTTGCTGTAACGGCACCACGGCCATCAGCCGGGTACCGGCGGAAACCCAGGCACCCTGACGGGCAGAACGTTGGCCTACTGAGCCATCGATTGGAGCAGTAATCACGGTATAAGAGAGATTCAGACGAGCCTGATCGACGCTGGCTTTAGATGCGGCAATATCGGCCTGAGCCTGACGAATGCTGGCCTCCAGGACGCCAACTTCTTTACGCGCAGCAAGCGCGGCTGCCTGGCTCTGGCGCAGCTGGGCGGCGGCTTCCTGCATTGACGCGCTGGTTTTCTGCTGCTCATCGGCCGTGGCGGTACCGCTTTTCAGCAGGCGGCGATAGCGTTCAGCATTCTGACCGGCATAATTTAACGTAGCCTGGCTGGCGCTGACGGCAGCATCGTTCTGTGCAATGGTCGCCTGCTGCTGTTCCAGCTGCGCCTGAACGCTGGTGAGTTTGGACTGACTCACCTGTAAATTAGCTTCGGCCGTTTCCAGCGCAACCCGATAGTCGCGGTCATCGATCGTCGCCAACGTGGCGCCCGCTTTAACGATCTGGTTATCGCCAACGTTTACCGTACGAATATAACCGGACACTTTTGGTGCCACTGCGGTGTAATCAGCGGTGATGACGGCATCATCAGTGCGCGCCTGGTGACGGCTCATGGCCGACCAGATGAAAAAGGCAATCCCCAGCAGGATCAGCAGCAGAACGGCCAGGGTGAATGTTCTTTTGGCAGGTGTAAAGCTCATCGTTATTATCTCGTCGCTTTTGAAACGGGTTGAAGTAAAGTTTGCGGCGGCCAGACGCGTTTCGGTAGCCAGGCGGTCAGCACGACCAGCAGCAGGGCAAAACCAATCAGCATCAGGTAAGCGTCGCTGATGCTAAGGATTACCGCCTGATGTTTTACCAGCGTGCTGAAATGACTCAGGTTTTCTGTTGAACTGACCGAGCCATCAGGCAGTAAAGGGTGAAGCGTGCTGGCGCTGGCGCTGCTGTCGGCGGTCATCAGCCAGGGGCGATTACCCAGCTGATCGACCAGGGTATGCGAATGAAACTTTTCCCGATGCGTCAGGAAATTTTCCACCAGGCTGCCGGCGGCGACGCTGGAAAAACCGCGTACGGTGTTAAACATCGCCGAGGCATAAGGTCCTTCCGGCGGCAGGATCACGCTGGTGGCGCTCATCAGTACCGGCAGGATCAGCATCGGCTGACCAAATGCCTGTAACAGCTGGATCAGCCAGAAATTCTGTCGCGCCCAGTCATCGGTAAGCTGCATGCCCAGCAGACAGGAAATGCTGAGCAGGATAGCGCCACACGTCAACATCCAGCGGCAGTCGATCCAGCGCAGGTTTAATAGCGTGGCCATCAGCGGCGCAATTAACAGCTGCGGCAGGCCGATAGTCAGCGCCAGCGGGGCAAACTGCACGGTACGAAAGCCTTCCACCTGCCCGAAATAGGCGGAGGGCAGGGCGGAACCGGAAAGCGCCACCAGCAGCACGCCAGCCAGCACCAGCAGGCCGTGCGTCAGATTTCGCCGTTCCAGCAGCTGCAATTTGAACAACGGCAGCGGATGAAACCATTCATTAATAAAGAACACGATCAGCAAAGCGGTAGAGGAAAGCAGCATCGCCACAATCAGTGGAGAGTTCAGCCAGTCCAGCCGCTCGCCCTGGCTCAGCGCCAGGATCATCAGCGCGATCCCGCTACAGCCCGTGAGCATGCCAAACAGGTCAATCTGTTTAAACCGCTCAAACCGGGTCGGATCCTGCGGTAGCCCCCAGCCAATCAGCAGGCTGGCTATCAGGACAGGCGGAATAACCTGCCAGAAAACAAACTGCCAGCCGACGGCATCCGTCCAGAAAGCGGCCAGCGAGGCAGCAACATTCGGCCCAAAAGTAGCGGTAAGGGCATAGGCAGCCAGTCCGTACAATTTAAAGGGCGGCGGCAAAAAGCGCAGCGCAACAGTCATCAATAAGGGCGGCAGCGCGCCGCCAAACAGACCCTGAATCACGCGGAACGTAATGAAAAGCGTCGGCGTAGCGGCAAAAGGCTGAAGCGCGCCGGTAAGCGCGAAGCCAAACGCCACCACCAGAGCAAAACGGCGTAGTGAAAAGGTCACGGCGAACCAGGGGGCGACCATCATCGCCGCCACTTCCGCTGCCTGATAAGCCGAGGTAATCCAACTGGCCCGATCGTAATCGAAACCGATGGCGGCCCGCACATCGGCCAGCGCCAGATCGGTCACACGGTCGTTCAGGCCGGAAGTTAGCGCAGCAATCAACACGCCAACCAAACCCAGCGCCAGGCGCAGGGTAAAAGGATGAGGAGCTGGGGCCGCTGCGGGTTGAGCATTCATAGCAGGTGCTCCGCAAAGGAAAGAATTAAAGTGATGCACTGTATTGCATTGTGATACATTCTGCGCGGATATTACATGGTGATTGGGTGTATTGCAATGCGGTACGGCCTGCCAGCAGGGGGAAAAAAGTGCTAAAGTATCGCCATCAACAAGGAAGGAAATCTCATGTCTGAACCCTCAGCTCTGCGTGAAGAAGAACGTACAGGCGGCATCCAGGTGATCTCTCGTGCTGCCAGGATATTGAATGCCCTTGGCGACAGGCCAAACGGCATGAGTCTGGGCGAGATCGCGCAGATGGTCGATCTCCCGCGTTCTACCGTGCAGCGCATTGTCGGCGCGCTGGACTCGGTACAGCTGGTACGCAGCCACGGGTCGGGCGGCGTGCGGCTAGGGCCGGCACTGTTACGCCTGATTGCGACCGTGCATACCGACGTGGTAGCGATTGCGCAGCCCTGGCTACAGGCGCTGAGTGATGCCACGGGCGAAACGGTTTCGCTTGCGCGTGCCAGCGGCTTGCAGTTAGCTATAGTGCATTATGTTGTAGCCGATCGTGAACTGCGCGTTGTACCACGCATCGGCTTAAATCTGCCGCTCTACAGCACCTCTGGCGGAAAAGCGTTACTGGCGCTGGACAGCGATGAAGAAGCGAGATTGCTGGTCGGCGATGCCTATCAGGCCATCACCGATCTGACCGTCAAAGCCTTCCCTGACCTGATGGAGCGATTACAAGAGATTCGTCGCACCGGTTTGTCGTACGATCGGGGGGAAACGCTGGAAGGCATCTCCACCATGGCGGTAGCGATAGATACCATACTGGGACGTTTTTCCATCAGCTTACTGGTCCCGTCCACCCGTTTCCAAAAGCATGAGGCGCTCTATCGTGAAGAGATCCTGAAATGCAAGGAGGCGCTGGTGCATGAGATAGGCAAAGCGGCCTTACGTGATTAACTGAGAGGGAATATGAAAAAGCTTTTAGTCGCTGTTGATAATTCCGCTATTGCGCGCAAAGTGATTTCTCTGGCTGGCGAGCAGGCACGTGCGCTGGATGCCGACGTTGTGGTGTTGTGCTGCGTGGATGCAAGCTATGCCAGTACCACCGGAGACTACGTTATCGAAGCGGGAGAAGATCCGGGTGATTTTGGCAGCGCGCTTGATGAGCAGAACACGGCGGAAGCAGCGGTACGGCAGGCGCTGGCTGAACTTCAAAACGAAGGTATCCGTGCGACCGGACGCGTGCTGGCTGGCGAATCAGCTGAAACCATCGTCGCCCATGCCAACGAGATTGGTGCATCGATGATAGTGATGGGGCGCCGTCACCTTTCCTCTTTTAACCGGCTACTGAAAGGGTCGGTGAGCGCGGCGGTCATTGAGCGCGCCAGCTGCCCGGTGCTGGTCGACGTCAGGGCCGATTAAACTGCCTCGCGTATCGCTCATGTCAGGCAGCACCCTGGCCGGACATGAGCTCTGATTTTCATCCGTTTATCTCAGGACGTTATTTTGATTTTCCAAGTTGTTATTGCCGCTCTGTGCGCCGCACTTCTGATTGTTTTTCTTTCCTGGCTACATAAAAAAGGCAAAATCAGTCGACGGCTGGCTGCGCTTTGCGGTTTCATCCTTTTGTTTGCCGGTAACATGACTTACTTCGGCGTCATCGCGCCTCAACACCAGCGACAGGCAAAACTGGCGGCGACAGAAAAGCGACTGGCCGATATGCCGGCGTTCCGCACGATCAAAGTTCAGCAACCCGAACTTTTTCAGCAGCTACAGCAAGAGTTTAACGCCGCTTTGCAGGAAGGCATGAATGAACAGCAGGCGCTGGAGGTGCTTCGTCCTGCGCTTTCCGATCTGATCAACCAGCGCATCAGCTACGTGAGCAACGCTCAGCTGCACAGTTTTATGCAAATTTCACTGGAAGAGATGAAGCTGATTCGTCAGAAAAGCGCACAGCTTTGCTATCGCTTTCTTTTTCCGCAGATCAACGGCGGCATTAATACCAGTGAAGTGTTACCCCAGGCGTTGCGGGATCGGGAAATGGCGGCCCTGGATACGTTTCTGATGCAAAGTCGCGGAGCCAAACAACCGATGGATATCGCGCGGAGCCGTGCTGACCTGCAGGCGCTGGTCGGGACGCTGTACGGCAAATGGGGCAGCGACTTACAAACGCTTAACTCACCGGCGGAAGCGGGCGTTGATAAAAGTAAGCTGTGCGATATGACTATCGATCTTTATCAATCGGTGCTGGCACTTCCGGTTAATCAATCCGCTGGCGTTTTACGTATCATACTCGACGCCAGCGCGGATTAAGCGCAAAAAAAAGCCCGCTCGCCGCGGGCATAACACTTTGTTATTATAAGTAAAATCCTGGTGTTGAGCAGACATTTCGCTGTGTCTGACGTCATATTGGCATTCATTTTCGTGGCACGCCAGTCGGCCTTCTGAATCGATTCAATCGGTAAAATATTGCATAAGCACAGTAAAGAATGTGCAAAAGCAGTCTTTTCCGATTAGAACAAACTGGCCGACCGGGTATTATGCGACACCGGAGAGAGGAGTTAAGATGAAAAAGAGTATTGCTGGCGCTCTGACGCTGGCGGTCCTGTTATTAACAGGCTGCACTTCAGGCAAACCGGGCGCTTTTGAAAAGGTGGATGAAGATCCCGCTGTAAACACCGTGCAATATCGCTTTAACCCAGAGACGGTAAATAAAGCCGCCATGCTGGAAGATGTTGAACATTACTGTTCTGAACGTGGGTTCGACAAAGTTGAAGCGATCAAACCGCAGGAAAGCCGATTGCCAGGATTAATGAAAGCCTGGTATCAGTGTAACTACAGCATTAAAAGTTAATAAAAAAGGCGGGAATAACCCGCCTGGAAAACTGCATTATTTTATTTTTATATTGCTGTGTGCAGGCTTTGCCCGCTTAAGGGTGATTCACCCTCTTATAATGCCTTTCTTACCAGCCCCGATGTGGCCCGTGTCCATGGTGATTACCGCCATGATAGCCGCCACCGTGATGGCCGCCGCCCCGGTAGCCATCGTGTATAATACAACCATTCAGCATCATCATTACACCCAGAACAGTCGCAACCTTAATTATTTTTTTCATGGTGAATACTCCTTCACTTTTCTATAGCTGCCAATTTACGAGAGAAAAGTGGAAGAATAATGATGGAAATGTAGAGTTATTTCCGTAAATATTACCAAATAATTCTGTACGGCAAATACTAGTCTTTTAAACGTTGCGATAAATAAGATAAGGCTTAAAAAAAGAGAGATCGGCCTGGAATATTCTTAAATCCCCCGACTGCGTACAAGATATTCCTGTAATTGAATTTGCGTTAATTTCAGCAGAAGCCGCGTTATGCAGTAAACTTAGCTCTGCAATTCACTCCAGGTCACTACAAGGAAAAATTATGGCTTATCAGGTAGACAATGTGCTGGCGGCTCAGGCGGAACTGGGCGAATGTCCGGTCTGGTCAGTGAGCGAACAGGTGCTCTGGTTTGTTGATATTCTGGCACCGGCTCTGCATCGTTTTAATCCACAAAGTGGCGAGCATCGTGCCGTGCCGGTGGCGGAGCATATTGGTTGTTTTGGCCTGAACGAAGACGGCGGTTTTGTGGCGGCCTTACGCAGCGGCGTATGCATGCTGGACGAGCAGGGGAAGATTACCCGTCGTATCGCGCCGAATCCGGGTGAAGCGGAACGTAGCCGCTTTAACGACGGACGGGTTGATCGGTTTGGCCGCTTCTGGTGCGGTAGCCTGTGGGAACCGCAGGACCGCAATGGCGGCAAGCTATGTCGACTGGACGAAAACCTGAAGCTGACCGTGGAAGCGGAAGACGTGATGATTTCCAACGGACTGGCTTTCTCACCGGATAACCGCTGGATGTATCATACCGATACGCCTAACGGCGTGCTTTACCGTTATCCGGTCGATGACCAGGGCGATATTGGCCCGCGTGAGGTATTACAGCGTTTTAAACAGGAAGAGGGCGGATTGCCCGACGGCGCGGCAATCGACAGTGAAGGCTTTTACTGGGCAGCGATGTTTGATGGCTCGCGGGTCATTCGGCTTGATCCCCGCAATGGTCAGATTGTCGATGAAATTCCACTGCCGGTACGCTGGCCGACTATGGTGGCGTTCGGCGGCCCCGATCTGAAAACGCTGTATATCACCAGCTCGCGCGAAGGGCGCAGCGAAGAAGAACTGGCCCAGTATCCGCAGTCTGGCGATCTGTTTGCAGTTCGGGTTAATGTTGCCGGGCTACCTGAGCCGACATTCCGGGCAAAGAAATAATACAAAAGCGCGAGGCTGCCATTTCCTGGCGGCCTCGCGCTGGTATTTCAGGCATGCTGTAGCGTTTTGCTCTCTTTCGCCGGACGATGTGGCATGCGGATAGTGACCGACATGATCAGCGACAGGGCGAGCAGGGCGATAATCAGGCTGAACGTCACCATAAAGCCGCCAAACAATGAAGCAATCAACGACCCCATCACGCTACCAATCCCAAAGCCAAGATAGATCAGGCCGTAGTTTTTCGTCAGGTTATTCAGGCCGAAGAAATCGCTGACCAGGGAAGGATAAACGGTAATGGTGCCGCCAAAACTAAAGGCAATACAAGCCAGAGAGAGGAAGAAAGTGGTCTCATTCATCTGGCTGAAAAGCAGAATACTCATGCCGGTCAGTGAAACAACCTGGGCAAGCGTGATAACGCGAATGCGCGCCATTTTATCTGACAGCACGCCCAGTACCAGCCTGCCGCTTAAATTGGCGATAGCGATGATTGTTACCGCATTCGCGGCCGTTGAGGTTGAGAGATGCACCAGGCCTTCACCAATATCTTTCGCCACGCCAATCACATACAGACCACTCATACAGGCAGTCAGGAACATCACGGCCAGCATCCAGTATTGCGGCATGCGCACGGCTTCCGCCAGCGAGAAATCCCGGGCGCCTGTCTCTTTACCATTGCTCACAGGCTGTTGTTTTGGTGCATCTTTCATTAATAACGCCCCGGCGATTATCATCACCATCGCCAGACCGCCCCAGATAATAAACGTCGTTTCCAGGCTGTTGACGCTTAACAGATAGCTGCAAATAAATTTAAAGCCCAGGCTGCCCAACCCGTAAGCGCCGATGGCGCAGGCAGAGATAACGCCTTTGCGTTCAGGGAACCATTTCACACAGTTTGACAGGGTCATCAGATAGCCCGCGCCATCGGCCAGACCGACCAGCACGCCTGCACTGAGATAAAGCATAAACAGGTTGCTGGCATGTGCCGTCAGAAAAAAGCCTACCGCCATCAACACTCCCGCGCCGATAGCCACATTACGCACGCCAAATCGCTCCTGTAATTTTCCAGCGAGTGAAGAGGCGATAGCCAGTCCAAGGCTCAGTAATCCGAAGGAAAAAGCGATCTGGCTAACCGGTGCGTCCAGCTTTTGCGATAGCTGACCATTGAACAGGCTCCAGGTATAAACAGAACCCAGTGCAAACTGCGTGATGATGGTACCGATCAGCGTTAACCAACGGGTGCGGTTAACGCTGTGACTGACAGGCCTTGTGCTCATGGCAGGCTCCCGGGAGAAGTTGAAGAAATTAAGCACATAGTAAGGCGGGACTTTCGCGCGCGGGGACAATACGGCATGAACTGCCGTCAGAGCGGAATGAAATGCCGCTGAGAAGGAATGAACGGCAGGCTGCTGCGGGGGCTGCACTTCACGGGCCGTTCATGGCCCGTGAAGCTTTGCTCTGGGCGTATGCCCCTTCGCTTCAGGTTTGTCAGTAGTCTGAAGCCAATCCGCGCAGGAGCTGCCCGTCTGGAATTAACTCGCTGACGCTATCCGCAGATTGCGCAGATCGTTGCCGGTTGGCGTCTGATGCACGCGCAGATCGAACTCTGCCAGCACGGCGAAGATATGATCGAAAATATCAGACTGAATTTTTTCATACTCCAGCCAGACGGTGGTGTTGGTAAAGACATAGACTTCCAGCGGCAGGCCATCGGCGCCCGGGGCCAGCTGACGTACCATTAGCGTCATGTCTTTGCGCGTTTGCGGATGCGCCTGTAGCCAGGCTTCCAGCCACGCACGGAAAGTGCCGATGTTGGTCATATGACGGCCGTTTAGCGGGGTGGTCACATCGCAGCCGAGTTGCGCATTATGGTTTGCCACCTCTTCGCTTTTGCTCTCCAGATAAGGCGTTAACAGCTGAGCGCGTTTCAGCCGTGCAACGTCTTCATCAGTCATAAAACGGATGCTGGTGGTATCAATGTTAATGCTGCGCTTGATCCGACGCCCACCTGATTCTGACATCGCCCGCCAGTTTTTGAACGAATCGGAGATCAGCGCATAGGTAGGGATAGTGGTAATGGTATTGTCCCAGTTACGCACTTTTACCGTCGTCAGTGCGATATCCACGACCGAACCATCCGCGCCATATTTAGGCATATCCAGCCAGTCGCCCATCTTCAGCATGTTATTGGCCGAAAGCTGGATACCGGCGACCAGACCAAGGATGGGATCCTTAAACACCAGCATCAGCACAGCGGTCATCGCCCCTAAACCGGTCAGCAGCACCAGCGGCGATTTGCCGATCAGGACAGAAATAATCATCAGCGCGATCAGCAACGCGGCAATCAACTTCATGCTCTGAAAAATGCCGCGAAGCGGCAGCTGGTGCGCCAGCATGCTTTGTTCTGACAGATCGAGCGCGACATCAAGCAGCGAAAAGAACATCAGAAGGCTGAAAACCATCAGCCAGATCTGACTGGCAACCAGCAGAACCGTATAGACAGGTTCTATGCCGGTCAGAAAAAGGTCGAGCTGAATTTGCAGCAAAATGCCCTGCATCACCAGCGCGAAACGGCTAAACAGCTTGTTGTCGATCAGCGATTTTGGCCACTGACGTGAAGACTTTTCCGACAGTCGGCGTAAAAATGGCAGCACCGCCCGGTGAAGAATAGCGTGCGCAATCAGTGAGATAATTAAGATAACGACAAGAATAGCGACCAGCGCTATCAAGGATGAATAAGGCAGCTCAAAGTCGTTAAGCCAGCCAATAAAGTACTGATACATAATATTTTCCCTGTAGTAAAACTTGTCCAAAGCGTTCTCTGGCAAAGACGTAAGCCACACCGCAGTTTTCTTTGACCCCTGCAGCGGGGCGTCAGGGTAGCCTGGCAGTAAGCCAGAGATCAATCGGCACTCTCCCGGCTTTGCTGTTTTTTACAGAAGAAAATTTCGCCGGAATTGATCCAGTTTTCATCACGGCTGCCGATAATCCAAAGAAGTGATGCTCAACAATCACACACTCCGCACTCTATCCGTTTTCCCTGTGACGCTTTTGCTAAGGAAATGACCATGCCTGGGATACCCGCTCGCCTGTCCGGAAAATTGATGTTCGGCGGCGTTACAATGCTGCTGTTAACGCTGCTGATTGTTTATTTTGCGATTTCCCTGCGTGGGCAGCCGCGCGTCATTGCAGCCAGTAACCGCTTGATCCAGCAGACCGGAGAAAATATTGTCGGCCAGCTGAACCAGCAACTGGCGCGTACTGAAGGTGAAGTGGTGAGTGTTGCGCGGCTGGCAGAAGTGTTGCCACATCAGCCCGAGCTGTTTAAAAGCGTTTTGCCACAAATTATCGACAGCAAAGGTGATAAGAGCGTGGCGGGCGGAGGGATTTGGCCCGAGCCTGGCGCCTTTACCGAAGGCGTGGCGCGCCGCAGCTTCTTTTGGTCGCGAGGTGCAGATGGCTCCCTGGCTTATTCCGACGGCTATAACGCGGCCAGCAGTGCCGGCTATCATAATGAAAGCTGGTATACCTCGACCCGGGACGCTTCACGCAGCAAATGTAACTGGTCAGAAGTTTATCAGGATCCTGTTTCACTGGTGAACATGGTGACCTGTAGCGTTCCCTACACGCAGGGCGAAAAGTTTGCCGGCGTGGCGACGTTTGACGTTCTGTTGGATGATCTTTCCGCTTTTATGGTGCGTAACGGTAATCTTACCGGTGGCTACGCTTTTGCGTTAGATCAGGCTGGTAACGTGCTCTACTTTCCTGGCAATAGCGATAAGACGCTGAAAAAATTCGGTACGTTGGCTGCTCAGCAAAAATGGCTGCTCAGCGTGCAAGAATCCCTGGGTACTGTGCAGGCAGCGGCACCGACCACCCTCAATAATATTGAAGACGGCATTCTTAAAACCGACGTTCAGGTGACGCTGTTTAAGATGCAAACTACCGGTTGGGTTATTGGGCTGGTCACGCCGCAGGCGAAAGTCACCGCGCTGGCGGATAATATCCGGCAGGATATTTTTGTCGTACTCATCCCGGCGCTGCTGATCCTGCTGGCTTGTGTCTGGTTGTTTGCCCGACGCATGGCGGCCCGGCTGGAATCGACCCGAACCGCGCTGGACGAAATCGCGCTGGGCGACGGCGATTTAACCCGCCGTCTGGAAACCACGGGTAAAGATGAAATCACCGACATCGCGCTCTCTTTTAATCAGTTCGTGGATAAAATCGCCAGGGTGATTACCAGTGTGCAGGCGAGCGGCGTGAACGTTGCTGCTAACGCCAGTTCGCTGGCGGAAAGCAACCAGGCATTTTCTGCCAAAATTGGCGATCAGGCTTCCGCGCTGGAAGAGAGCGCCGCAGCGATGGAACAGCTCAACGCGACGGTACAGCAGAACGCGGCCAATACCCGTCTGGCGGACGAATTTACCGAGCAGACGGCACACATTGCCCGCAGCAGTAGCGAAGTCATGAATCAGGTTATTACCACGATGGCGTCGATTAAATCCTCTTCCAGCCGGGTAGGGGAAATTCTTAGCGTAATCGACGGTATTGCGTTCCAGACTAATATCCTGGCGCTGAACGCGGCGGTTGAAGCCGCCAGAGCAGGCGAGCAGGGGCGTGGATTTGCCGTGGTGGCCGCAGAAGTCCGGGCGCTGGCGCAGCGCAGCGCCGCCGCTGCTCAGGAGATCAAAGCGCTGATTAGCCAGTCTGATGCCACCGTGCTTACCGGTAGCAGGCTGGTAGAAGGTGCCGGTGAGAAGCTGGAAACCCTGGTAAACGACGTGCTGAAAGTGAAGCAGATCGTGGGCGAAATGCGCGTCGCCGGTGATGAGCAAAGTAAAGGCATCAGCGAGGTGACGCTGGCGGTTTCACAGATGGAACGCAGCATTCAGCAAAATCTGCTGTTGGTTAACCAGACAGCGGAGAATACCGAAGCGCTGCGCAGTGAGGCTTCACAGCTGGCGCAGGATATCTCTTCGTTCAGGGTCGCTGTATCTTAATTCAGATACGTTGTGACGGGTCAGTCAGCGAAGCGCGGCACTCCGGTAAGAGTCGGCGTGCCGCGTGCTGTTATTGATAGCGCGGCCGCCAGGTGATTTTCTGCATCCAGCGATCGATATCTTCTGGCTCTTTCACGCCCGCCTGTTTCTCTTTAAACAGGTAGCGCACCAGCCCGCTGGCAATAGCAATTTCCGTCGACAGAATATCAGCTTGTGAAGGGTAGAGTTTGCCACGCTCGCGATCTTGTTTGCTCACCTGCTGAGCACAAAGACGCGCCGCTTCAATAAACAAAGCATCATCAATGCGTTTTGGTTTGGCGGCATAAACGGCCAGGCTTACCGCCGGGAAAATATAGAAGTTATTTGCCTGCCCGGGATAGCGTGTTTCGCCGTTGACTTTTTCCTCACCAAACTGCACGCCTGCCGCAAAGAGCGCGTTACCCTTACTCCAGTCGTAAGCCTGTTTAGCCGTGCATTCGGCATTTTTTGTCGGGTTGGATAAGGCAAAAATAATCGGCCGATCGTTCAGCTCGCTCAGCGCTTTCACCACGCCTTCGGTAAACAGGCCGCCCTGCGTACTGACGCCAATCAGCATGGTCGGCTTAACGGACTCCACCACTTTTTGCAGATCCTGTTCAGCCTCCATCCTGCGGGCATAGATCTTTTGCGAATCGTTAAGATCGTTGCGGCTGGATTCGATCAACCCCTCTTTATCAAACAGCGTAATCGCCTGCCGGGCCTGTTGCCGTTCTGCCCCTTCCTGAACCATCGCCTCGACCAGCATGTTTGCGATACCCGTGCCTGCCGATCCCGCACCGGCAAACAATATGCGCTGTTCAGCCAGCTTGCCGCCGGTCGTTTTCAGCGCGGTGAGCAGCCCGGCCAGAACGACGCTGGCGGTTCCCTGGATATCATCGTTATAAACCAGCGCCTGTTGCTGATAGCGTTGCAGATAACGGATCGCATCATTGCCTTCCCAGTCCTCAAAATGGATGCAGCAGCCGGGAAATACCTCGTTAACCGCCTCGACAAACTCATCAAGCAATTCGTCAAGATCCTGCTGCTGAAGCTTCTCCTCACGCAGGCCGGTATAAAGCGGATCGTCACGCAATGGCTTATTGCGGGTGCCAATATCGAGATGAATGGGAAGCAAGCCCTGCGGCGGAACGGCGGCGCAGGCGGTGTAAAGCTGGAGTTTACCAACCGGAATAGGCGCGCCGTTTGCGCCGATATCACCCAGGCCCAAAATGCGTCCGCCTGACGTGATGCAAATAAACTGCACCTCCTTTTGCGGCCAGTTGCGCAATACTTCTTTCAGGCGACCTTTCATTTTATGGGTGAGATACATGCCTTTGGGGCGGCGGTATATATGCCCATATTTCAAACAGGCATCGGCGATAGTTGGGTCATAGACCAGGGGAATAAAAGTGACCGGATCGGACATCAGCGTGGCGAAAAACAGCGTTTCGTTGCGATCGGCCAGCTCCTGGAGATAGATATATTTCTCAATATCGTTAGGTTTGCCGTCAAGATGTTCCAGCACGCGCTTAATCTGCGTTTCCAGGGAATCCACTACTGGCGGCAGCAATCCTTCCAGATGAGCCTCGACTCGTTCCTGCTGGCTGAAAGCGGTGCCTTTATTTAGCGTGGCAGAGTTTAAAAGACGAGTCGTATCTGGTGTGGTCATAAATACTCCTTAAAAATCTAAGCGTTGGCTTTTTATTTATAAGAAGTAAGTCTGGTAGAAAGCACAAGGCTTTGCCGGAGGAAATGTAACAAAACCCAAAAGGCAGCCTGAGAGGAACAATGCCTGCCGAAAAAAACCTCGCCGTAACGAGGTTTCAGGATTACTTGATATAGCTGCGAATGGCGTCGGCAATGGCTTTGTTCGGCCCGCGGTGATCTTCACGATGCTCGGTATCATCAGCAACTTTCTGCAAATATTTGTTCAGCTTGCCGCCCGTAGGAACATTGCCGTAAGCGATCAGCATCTGCACGATTTGTCTGAGCGCCAGCAGCTCTACGGTAAGGCGTTCAACAATGGGATCTTTGTCTGACATAACTACTCCGGTACTCTACGTTTACTTACCGCCAGTGTAGCCAGTCGAATGAAAATCAATCAGCGGAATACAGCCCATGATTGGCGTTAAATCGGCATCCTGACTATTTCAGCCGACGGCCAGGGGAAGGTTCACGAAAGGTAGAGTACGGCGTCAGGTTTTTTCAGCAGCTCAAAAAGCTCACCCGGGGTGCAACCAGAGGCGTCCACCTGCTGCGCGCTGGTCAAAAAAATCAGTTTGTGAATATGCTTAAGCTGATACCAGATCAGAATAGCGGAAACCGCCAGCGAGCAGTTTTCCGGGCTTTGTCCGCACAATAAGGTGTAATGCCATTCCTCATCCAGTTCATTAGAGAAAAACTGTACGCTTTCGGCTGGGAGCAGGGCGCGGATATCTGGTAAAAGATAGTGGCTCACGCTGCGGCTTAAACGCAAAGTGAAGGTTGGCATGGGCATAAGCATTCCTTGTCATGGGAGAGCAACGTAACCTGCTGTCGACGCGCAGGCGCGGCATCCGTACCAGTCTGGCGTAGGTGAATAAATACCATCTTAGTTAATCCCCATTGAAGTTCAACGGCTTAAACTGCCGGAACGCTTTTTTCAGACATAATGTGAAGCCGACAACATAAAACCGCCGGCTGCACCAGGAGACGAAATGAAAAGAACCGCGATGTTAGTTTGTATGTTGGCCGTTGCGGGCTGTGCCGCAAAAACAGATAAACCTGCTGCGCTGGGGATGAAAAATCCGGCAGCCGTTTACTGCGTGGAGCAGGGCGGTAAGCAGGAAAGCGCTGCAACCTCAAAAGGAGAAGTCAGTTTTTGCCTGCTGCCCACCGGCGAGCGGATTGAACAATGGGCGCTTTATCGTCGGGATCATAAAAAGTAACGTCAGCTTCGAAGATCTGCATATGTCGTCCGTTTTTCAGCTGCTCAGTCACGTCCTGGATCTCATTTCTGAAAAAAATAAAAAAATCACCAATTTCACACAATTGGTGTAATTTCGTACTATTTCGCCCCTAAACCAAATTGATTGTTTGCTGCACACCCTTATTCCATAAGGTCTGAAGGGAATACAAAAGAAAATTCTTATATATCAGGATGATGATCTGTCATTCTCAAAATCTATTCCTGTAGTATTTTGTTACATATTTTCGTTTCCGATCGGGTGTGGAACGTTTTTACACTCTGGCTATTGGGTTTTATCCGAATTTTTATATTTCAGACAATTACCCAAAAATACCGTGTCGACATGCTGGTGAATGGAATGCGCCCGCTTTTAATTCCGGGATTTAGATGCTCGTCGGATGACGTGAACCGGGAAGATGTTCAGGCTGGGGTTGCCTTTCTTATTAATTTCTCACTGGCATTGACCGTTTCTATCATTCCATAGAACAGGGACAGCCATGTCTAACTCTTCCTTTCAGTCCGAAATACCCAAGGCACGTATTAATTTAAAACTTGATCTGCATACGGGGGGGGCGAGCAAGAAAACCGAGCTCCCCCTGAAATTACTGGTGGCGGGCGATTTCAGTAATGGCCAGGAGTCTGCACCCTTATCTGAGCGCAAAAAAGTTAATCTGAATAAAAATAACTTTGACTCAGTGCTTTCCGAATATTCTCCAAAAGTAAATCTTACCGTCAAAAACACGCTTGCCGGTGACGGTAGCGAAGACAATATCAGCCTGACATTCCAGAGCATGAAAGATTTCACCCCTGAGCAGGTCTCCCGGCAAATACCCCAGCTGAAGGCGATGCTTTCCATGCGTAATTTGCTTCGTGATTTAAAAGCGAACCTGCTGGATAACCAGGCTTTCCGAAAAGAACTGG
Organism: Pantoea sp. CCBC3-3-1; assembly: GCF_007981265.1. Lineage (NCBI taxonomy): Bacteria > Pseudomonadati > Pseudomonadota > Gammaproteobacteria > Enterobacterales > Erwiniaceae > Pantoea > Pantoea sp. CCBC3-3-1. Next base: position 3,514,712 of record NZ_CP034363.1, on the reverse strand, counting down.
AAAAAATTCTGCTCGACCCGGCGTTAAGCGCAGAACTCAGAGCCGAACTCTCCGCCCTGGCCCCGAAGCAGCCATAACGGTCACGATGTTTTAACGGATTAATAAGGAAGATGTTGATGTCTGTAAAAAATGAGAATGCCGCGGGTGGCGAGAGTGTGGTGCTTGAACGTCCTGTAGCAGGTGGGGTTTATGCGTCCCTGTTTGAAAAAATCAATCTGAACCCGGTGTCCGAGCTGAGCGCACTGGATATCTGGCAGGACGCGCAGGCGATGTCGGATGCGACTGCGGATGAACGTTTAACGGCCGGGATGCAGGTATTTCTCGAATGCCTGACAAAATCGGGCTCAAAAGTTGAAAAACTCGACAAAAACCTGATTGACCATCATATCGCGGAGCTTGACTACCAGATTAGTCGTCAGCTTGATGCCGTCATGCACCATGAAGCCTTTCAGGCAGTAGAAAGTCTGTGGCGCGGCGTGAAATCCCTGGTCGACAAAACCGATTTCCGTCAGAACGTGAAGGTTGAACTGCTGGATATGTCTAAAGAAGACCTGCGTCAGGACTTTGAAGACAGCCCGGAAATTATCCAGAGTGGGTTGTATAAACACACATATATTGATGAGTATGACACCCCGGGCGGCGAACCCATAGCGGCGCTGATTTCTGCCTACGAATTTGATGCGTCTGCACAGGACGTCACCCTGCTGCGCAATATTTCGAAAGTGTCTGCCGCAGCGCATATGCCGTTTATCGGCTCTGCCGGCCCGACATTCTTCCTGAAGGATTCGATGGAGGATGTGGCCGCCATTAAAGATATCGGTAACTACTTTGACCGTGCCGAGTACATCAAGTGGAAATCCTTCCGCGAGACGGACGATTCCCGCTATATCGGTCTGGTGATGCCGCGCGTGCTGGGCCGCCTGCCGTATGGCCCGGACACCGTACCGGTGCGCAGCTTCAACTACGTCGAAGAAGTGAAAGGTCCGGATCATGACAAATATCTGTGGACCAACGCCTCGTTTGCCTTTGCGTCCAACATGGTGCGCAGCTTTATCAACAACGGCTGGTGCGTGCAAATCCGTGGCCCGCAGGCCGGTGGCGCCGTGCAGGATCTGCCTATTCATCTGTACGATCTGGGCACCGGTAATCAGGTCAAGATCCCGTCAGAAGTGATGATCCCGGAAACCCGCGAGTTTGAGTTCGCTAACCTCGGCTTTATTCCGCTATCGTATTACAAAAACCGCGACTACTCGTGCTTCTTCTCCGCTAACTCAACCCAGAAACCGGCGCTGTATGATACCGCGGATGCGACCGCCAACAGCCGTATCAACGCCCGCCTGCCGTACATCTTCCTGCTGTCACGCATCGCCCATTACCTGAAGCTTATCCAGCGCGAAAATATCGGTACGACGAAAGACCGTCGCCTGCTGGAGCTGGAACTCAATACCTGGGTGCGCAGTCTGGTAACGGAAATGACCGATCCGGGCGACGAGCTGCAGGCTTCCCACCCGCTGCGCGATGCGAAAGTGACTGTGGAAGATATCGAAGACAACCCGGGCTTCTTCCGTGTCCGGCTGTTCGCTATCCCGCACTTCCAGGTGGAAGGGATGGACGTCAACCTGTCACTCGTTTCTCAGATGCCGAAGGCGAAATCGTAAGGCGAGAGGAAATCAGGGATGAAAATTCATCGTCCGTTATGGAATGAAGGGGCGCTTCTGGCCCCGCAACAGTTCCAGCAGCAGTCTGAATGGGATGCACTTTCCCGGGCTGGTGTTGCCGCCCGTAGCAGTGCTTTCCCGTGGGGTGTCGGCCGGGTAGAGCTGAATGAAGCGATGCTGGCCTCCGGTCGGGTCCAGGCGCAGTTACTGCGCCTCTGGCTCCCGGACGACACGCTGGTTGATACCCGGTTCAGCGACCTGCCACCGGAGTCCCGTGAAATAGATGCATCGGCTTCTGCCGGCAGTGCCCCGGTAACGGTGTATGTGGCGTTACCGGTGATGCAGGCCGGGATCGTGAATGTGCAGACGGACAGGGTTCCGGCAGAGCGTCCGCTGCGCTATCGGGAAGCCTGGGAAACGATCGCCGATCGTTTCGGCCAGGAAGAAGAGTCGATGGCGGTGGCCCGGTTCAATTTGGCATTCCGTTTCGGACATGAAGACAACGGCGCGTGGGACACCTGCGCCATTGCCCGTCTTTTGCAGGACGGGTAACCGACTGTGGCTCGCAGTTCAGCAGGCCATAGATACCTGGGTGCCTCCACCGCCGCCACCTAAACCACAGCCGAAACCTAAACCAGCGCCGACAATTATTCGCCTCGACAGTATGTCGCTGTTCGATTCCGGCAAATCGGACCTGAAAACCGGCTCCACCAAAATGCTGGTGAACTCGCTGGTCGGCATCAAGGCGAAGCCAGGCTGGCTGATTGTCGTGTCAGGTCATACCGATAACACCGGTAACCCGAAACTTAATCAGACGCTGTCCCTGAAACGTGCCGAAGCGGTACGCGACTGGATGCGTGACACCGGTGATGTAACGGAAAGCTGTTTTGCGGTGCAGGGCTATGGCGAAAGCCGCCCAATCGCAACCAATGACACTCCGGATGGGCGTTCGCTTAACCGTCGTGTCGAAATCAGTCTGGTACCGCAGGCCAATGCCTGCCAGATACCGGGCCACACCCAGGCGTTATCGCAGGATGATGACGCTTCACAACACAATGGAGAGTAATTCCATGGCAATTCCTGTTTATCTTTGGCTGAAAGACGACGGCGGCGCGGACATCAAAGGATCTGTGGACGTTCAGGATCGTGACGGCAGCATCGAGGTTGTCGCTCAGGAGCATAACCTGTACATCCCGACTGACAACAACACCGGCAAGCTGACCGGTACCCGTATCCATACCCCGTTCCTGTTCACCAAGGAAATCGACTCGTCCAGCCCGTATCTCTACAAGGCTGTGACCACCGGTCAGACCCTCAAGTCTGCGGAATTCAAGTGGTACAAAATCAACGACGCGGGCCAGGAAGTGGAGTACTTCAACACCAAACTCGAGAACGTCAAAGTGGTGAAAGTGAATCCGGTGATGCACGACGTCAAGGATCCTGCTTTCGAGAAGCATAACCACCTCGAGCAGATCGAGCTGCGTTACGAAAAAATCACCTGGACCTATAAAGACGGCAACATTATTCATTCCGATTCGTGGAACGAACGCGCCACCGCCTGATTACGCGTCATATTTCGCGCCACAGGTGCGTTGGCTGCATTCATTCGCCCCGGTCACATAGTTATCTATGCTCCCGGGGACTCATGACCTTGCCGCCTTCCCGTGACACGAACTATTTAGCGTAATCGCTTAGTGCGCCATATATCGCGTAATCCCCGTTCTTAAGCGGAGGGGGTGGGGATACGGCCCTCCGGGAGATTGAGGCCGTCCGTGCTCAAATCGAGGGGCTGGCCCTGGCTGCCCGGCAGGCAAAAGCCCTGGAGGCCGATATCGCCAGTCAGCAGGCGATGTTCGCCACACGCCTGAAAACCCTCAGTGAGATGCTTCACTTCTCAGCACCTGAGGGGCTGGCCTTCACCAGCGGTGAGCATCTGCAGCTGGCGGCCGCTGGCAATGTCGCCCTGAATGCGGGCGGCAATATCAGTGCGGGCACCGAAGGGCATATCACCGCGCTGGCAGGCGACAGCGTGGGATTTTTTGCCCAACACGGCAAGCTAAGCCTGATTTCGGCCCAGGGGGCGGTACAGTTTCAGGCGCAGAACGGGATGATGCACCTGAGCGCGGAGCAGAAACTGACCCTCATCTCAGCAAAGGAGATGCTGCTTGCCGGGAAGAAGCGGATACGCCTGGTGGGAGGGGGGAGCTCCATCATCATTGAGCAGGGACAAATCAAATACGAGACGGCGGGTACGTATACCCGTAAAGCCAGTCGACTGGATACCGAGGGCGGCGTGTCACAGAGGCCGGACGTGCCGTGGCTGGCTGACCCGCTGAAAGACCGCAATGATGCACTGATGCAGTACCTCTACCATGATGACGCCCCGGTGGTCGGTGCACCGTTTACCGCGACGCTGGCGGATGGCTCAGTGCGAACCGGGAATCTCGATGGGGCCGGATATCTGCATCTCGATGATGTACCGGATGGACCGATGACCGTTGAGGTGGGGCCGGACAACCGCAATTTTACCCGTAAGGCCACAGAGGAAAACACGCGCTACCAGGCTCAGGCAATGAGTGACACTCAGGCCGACGACCTGATTGCCCGCCACACAGGGAATGAATCATGAGTGATATCAGCGGTACTGCCTGGTTTAAGCAGACCAGCCTTGAAACCAGCCAGTGGATTTGGGGCACCCTGTCCGGGGCGTTCAATGAAAAACAGACCATCGGGCAAATCATTACCGATGCAGCCATCGGGATGATCCCTTTAGTGGGAGATGTGACAGCGGTGCGTGATTTACTGGCCGTGTCGATTGGCTTGATTAATGAGCCCAAAAAACGTGAAAGCACCACTGAATGGGTCTTCCTGGTGGTGTTGCTGTTTGCGCTGATCCCGGTAATTGGCGGTGTCATCAAGGGGGTAGGGCGCCTGGCGCTTAAAATTACCGCCGATACGGCCCGCAATATTGAAACGCAGGAGAAAATAATCCAGTTTTTAAACCGTGTCGGCGAAGGTAACGCACCGAAATGGCTGAAAGCACTGGATGTTCAGTCTCACCAGGCCATACTGCTGGATAAATTTGGGGCGTTCTGTAACACGATGATCACGGTGACGAACAAGATCCTGGGCTCGACGCCAGGACGTGCGCTGCCAGAAAAATGGCACGGGCAGCTCCACTCTCTGGTCGATGGGTTTGCCAGCCTGCGGGATATGGGAGCCCGAATGATCCCTCAGGCTCTGAGGGAACTGGATTTAAAGCTGAAAGTGATACAGGGGATGGTCTACAAGGGGAACATCCTGACCTTCGCGACACCTTCCGGTCGTGGGGTCGTTCGCCGTGAATCCGAGGCGTATCTGATTGAACGCGAGTTGCGAGAAGCGCCTAAACAGGGGACGCGGTTTCCGAGTATCCAAGCAGAGACGCGATTCAGAAGTAATCTCAGCCGGAAATATCAAAAACCAGGTTATCCAGACATGCTTCATTGGGAAGGGGAGAGCCCAGCATTTCCTAAAAAAACCGTATTTACAGACATCGCGTCTTTCAGTGGAGAAATTACGGCCAAAAGTGCCAGAGAAATGGGTGGGAAAACTCTATTTCGTGCTTTTGGAAATAAAAGTGAATTTGCTAAAGAATCCTATGCCGCAGGAGGATTCTGGGGGTATCAAAAAACACCACAGACAGCTGAAGAATGGCGTGAGTTTTATGCTGTGTTGGATGAGTGGAACGGTAATGGTTTCCTGGTTGTCCTTCATCTCCCTGAAGATTTCGGTACACGGATGCCTGGTGCAAATGCATGGCACGGAAAAATAGCTGAGCAATTCGGTAAATACAAGCCGGATCAATATCTAAAAGGTGGTGGAGAACAGGTCATTATTGACCTGGACGAACGGTTTAAAAGAATGGTGAATAACTACGGAAATCAGGCTAAAGCTAATGCTCAGACAATTACTGTCGATATCCAGGGCGTAAAAGCTGAATTTTACCCCTCCAGGTGGGAGGATGTAAGTGGAAAATATGGGTACAGCAAACCGGAAGGTATCGAACCTCCCTTTGCATCAAACACGCGCCAGCTACATGATGATGAACTCCGAAGCAAAGTGACGCAGCGCAGTGTTGTGAGTGCCGCTCGTATTGACCGCCAGACCAGCACTGAGGGTACTAAGTAATGGCAAAATTTCTGATGACGGATGAACATGTTCGACGCCGCCTTTTCTGGCTCTTGCAACGGCTCAGTAGTTATAGTCTCTGGCAACGTAAACGGGATGCCTGGGCTCAATTTGCTGAGAAATACGAGGAAGCCCTGAAAACATGGCCAGAAGAAAGAACAGAGGGTTTTAATGAAAAAGCTATTATCTGGATTTATGATGCGTTACGTCTTTATGATGAAGGTCTGTCAGAACTGGCTGTAGGGAATCGTCAGGTGTGGCAGACTAAGACGGGAGAATTTTTTCATCTGAGTAGGCCAATTGATCTTGTTAGATCATTTTTTTGGGCTTCATGCCATGAACGTTGGGTTCATGTAGAGCCCTATCCTGAGCATGTAATTCCCCTGGATAATTTACGATTTGCGACTGAGTATTATGGCGATAATCTGTTATTTCCTCCGTACGATAATGTTTGCAATATTTTTGAAGCAGATTATCTGTTGGACTCTGATCGATATAATGGAGTGTTTCATACATATTCATACCCTGTATTTCCCAAAAAACTACCGCCGGTTCCCGAGGGCACAGATATTATCATCAAAACAGGAGAGCCTGTACCCTGTGACGGTATCTGGGAACCAGTGAAAATTCAGTACAACCATAAATTGTTGGTGATAAAAACTGACATTAGTGGGTTTAAAAACCAGGGTGCTTATAATTATTTCATCCGGGGAATGAATGCACCTTTGCAGGTTTATGAAGACATGTTACTGGCAGATGGATGGGGATATTGTGAGGTTCAATGGCGTCTGGTCTGGGAAGACACTCGTTACTGTGATGGCTTTATTCCGGATGAATCAGAGTATTTTCTTCATGAAGCACAAGGCAAACGTATCCAGTGCAGGACGGGGGATAAATGCCCTCATTCCGGACAATGGGCCACGCTTGCCGGTGGTCATCAGCAGTTTACTTATGTTCGTGCGGGGGGCAAGATGCCTGAAGCGCAGGTCTTTAAGGGCGGTTTCGGTCCTGCGACGTTCACCCAGGCAAACTGGGGTCTGCTGGATCGTGATGACGATGGCAGCATTTTTTTGTAGCCAATTCAGATTAGAAAAACGGATGACGCCGGGAAATACGCCCTCTTTATACAAGATGCTTTACGGTAACTTCGCCAGCGGTCTCAATCTTCACCTGGTGAGTGAAGAAAATCAGATCATCATGTTGGTGCTGGATAACATGCAGCGCATCCTTAATTGTCGCGCCGGCACACTGGAGCATTTACCGGATTACGGTCTGCCGGATATGGCCTCCACCTTGCAGGGGCTTACGGGCACGGCACATAAAACTAATGGCTACGTTGTCAACAGTCCTGCTGAAGTGTGAGCCACGCCTGAAATCCATTGAGGTGGTGCTGCTCGATCAGTACGTCCCCGGCGAACTGCGGTATACCATCGATGCCGAACTCACAGACGTGGGTTCGGTGCGCTACAGTATTGAGTTTATGCCGGAAGTACGCGTTTTAATGCGCCATATGAAACAACAAAACTATCTCGACTATCAGGTACAACTGTAATCCACCCATATTCATCACAGCTAATGCCCTCAACCACGCGGCGCGCCTGCACCTGTTCAGTAATGCCAGCCATCTGACCCCAGGCATGGTGCTGGAAACCGGTGACAGTGACGTGCCGGAGCTGAAAGAGGGGATGGTGATTATGCTCGCCACCTTCCGCGCGGCCCGTGATACCCGTCATGCGAAAGGCTGAATTTGACAAGCTGACCAGTAAAAGAGACTGGCGGCGGCGGTTTGCGGTATGGAAAAAGTGGAATGAAAACGGTGAGTATGTGACCTATGCCGTTACGCCCGGGCAACTACTGAAGGTCTGGGAGGGGCGTGCAGGTACACAGATTAATCGTGAGGCGCCTGAATATTCACTGGAAGGTGGAGCCGTGCAGATAGTGCTGGATCCGTCATAACTAAAAAAAGAGTTCATCGGACCACGGCAGAAAACAGGTTGGGGGTATGGTGATGTTGCGAATGATCCGATATACCCGTTTCAGGGATTGCCGAAACTGGAAAATACCCATAACTGGTATGAACCAAAGGACAAAAATAATGGCTGTCTTACACCTGCAGGAATGTTATTTGCTGGAGAAATTCATTTCCCCAGAACATTACGCCGCAATCCGCGATGCAATTATTGCTTATACAGATGCTCATGAGGCCGCCTTTGCCCGTTACTTGCGAGAAATGCCGCTAAACAACCGTATGCTACCTTTATGGCAGCAAGCTGATAGGGTGTGGGGAAATCGTGTGATGCCCAATATTCGCTCCGCCAGAGAGCGTTATACTGAAGCTTTCATTCTGAGAACTCATGATAATATCCAGGCATTCAATATTGGTCATACGATGAGTGATATTCACAAAGGTATTACCGAATGCTGGGATGGCTGGATGACGGAAGAGGAAATACAAAAGGTATCTGAGCTTGATGGTATAGCAGCAGAGTTAGATCGAAGGCTATCTGTTACATTAGATGCGACATGGCATGAGGGAAATTTGACGTATGATGGCAACGGTGTTTATACCAGCGATAATATTCCTTCCAGGATACCTCGATATGAACTTGACCCGACCGTTCGTATAGAGTCAGGTGATAATCCTGTACAGACAGGCATTTATTTGCCAGACATTGATTTTGCACCAGCCCGGTTTATACCAGCAGATTTTGGTGAACCGCCTGAAGCCAGACAGGGAATACTGCGAAGCGATTACGTTAGCAGAGATGGCAAACGGAGCTATAGCTGGAAAGCGTCTGAGTGGGCCAAAACAGGCTGGACGCTGATCCGTCGTGTTGAAGGTGAGTTTATTGATGTCCCGCCAGAAGGTTTTTTTCCTGAAGGAAAACCGGAAGAGCTTTATAACTGGCCGCTGCGTGAAAAGAAACTCTTGCAGGAAGAACAACAACGTATTACCTGCTGGAGCGGTGACATTACGCCATTCGATGGCCGCTGGGCCACCGTTGTTAACGGGACGACGCAGTACACCCAAACCCGCGCCGGGGAAATTATGCCGGAGTTTGAAGATAATCATGGCCAGAAGCACCATGCCCGTTGGTCACTACTGGAAAGAAATGATGGCGGCAGCGTGTTTGCCATCCTTCAGGATGAGAGGAATTGATCATGCCACGCTATTCACTCTCATTATGCGAAATGCTATACGGCAACTTTACCGGCGGCCTCGATCTTCACCAGGTCAGTGAAGAAAATCAGGTCATCCTGTCGGTGCTGGATAATATGCAGCGGATCCTTAACTGTCGTGCCGGCACGCTGGCGCATCTGCCGGACTACGGTCTGCCAGATATGACCACCATTCTACAGGGACTTCCCGGCACTGCACATAAACTGATGGCCACGCTGTCAGCGGTTTTGATGAAGTATGAGCCGCGCCTGAAGTCTATTGAGGTGCTACTGCTTGATCAGGAAATTCCCGGTGAGCTGCGTTACGCCATTGATGCGGAACTCAGGGGCATTGGCCTGGTGCGTTACGGCACCGAGTTTATGCCAGAAGGGCGGGTTCTCCTGCGACATCTTAAGCAACAGCAGTATCTCGACACCGCAACCCGTATGTAAGGCCAGTTAACACCATGTCAGTAAAATCACAGTTTCTCAAAAAACTGCAGACCAGACAGCCTGTTCCGGTCTCGTTTACCAGCAAAACTCAGGCTGATATTGCAGAGTTTCGCCTGCGAATGGGGCAGCTTCAGGAGCAGATGGACGCGTGGCTGGAGAATACAGGACTGAACGTGGAGACGTTCACGGTATCCGTTACGGACCTGCTGGTGGAGGGCGGGACTTTTGAGATTGCAGCTATCACCCTGCGTTACGACGACCGGTCTGTAAAATTTATACCGGTATTTTTGTACGGTCAGGGCGTGACAGGATGCGCGGAAGTGACCCTTCATGCCGAAGGCAGTGTAACCTCTGTGGGGCGTCTTTTCATGCGGGCAGGTCATTTCAGTGACTGGTCCTTTACTCCGCCTGATGCATCATCCCGTCCCGAACAGCGTTTTAAAGAAAGCACGTTTTTTAGTCTGATTCTGGCGCTTCTGCCATAACTGCTGGTATTGCAGTACCCGTTCCTTTGAATATGCAGAAAGCGAAGCTGCATAAGCGTTAATCCTCCCTATTTCCGGACGCGTCAAAATGGATATCTGTCATGAATGACATTACCCCACGTAAAATCAAAACCGGCGGTGACCCGCGCACGCTACCGGATTATGCCGCCCTGCGTGCTGAACTGAGTAAGCTGATGCATCCGGCACGTCCGGATGTGGACTGGCATTATGTCGAAAAACTCTGCCTCTCACTGTTTGAGCAAAACGGGGTGGAACTCCAGACAACGGCCTGGTACACGCTGGCCCGTACGCAACTGGCCGGTTTATCGGGTCTCAATGAAGGTCTGGCGATCCTCGAGGCGCTGATAAGCCATCAGTGGGGGACGCTGTGGCCGCAGCCAGTACATGCCCGCATGGAAATCCTCAGTGGACTCAGTCAGCGTTTGCAGCAACGGATGCGGACTCTTTCTCTTAACTACCGCGATCTCAGCCAGCTTTATCATGCAGAGCAGCAGCTTACCGCTCTCGGAGAAGTATTACAGCGTCTTGAGCTTAAGCATCTGAGCCAGCTCGATACGTTGCGTATCCTGATGTATAACAATGCCGTCAGGCTGGAAAACAATGGCGATACTGCTGACTCAGATACAGCCATTCAGACGGGTATCGCGTTGCCTGCCACGGTGATGAATGATGCGGCAGCATCCACGAGGGGCCTTGCGAGTAGTCCGCCGGAAGATACGCCAGACAGCGCAGTGAAGTGGGTGTACGTTGCGCAACCGGAACAGCAGCCGAACGTGGAAGTACTGGCGGCAATGCCCACTCCGGTAAAAAAGTGGAAATCCTTCGCCGCCGGGATGTGCACCATGCTGGTGATCAGCACCGTCGTAGTGTGGAGCTGGCAGTATCTTCACCGGCCAGACAGGCTACAGACGCAGCTTGCCGCCTCACTGGCACCATTACCTGCACCTCTTACGCCTGAACAGCTGGATGTGATACGTCAGCAACTCCCCTTACCGCAGGACTTAATCGCACAGACACGGCAGCAGCTTGTCCGACTGAATAAATTGCCTCCTGACTGGAATGTCGACCATAGTCGACAGCTGGTAGAACAGGCTCAGGCGCTCTGGCCGGAGCAGGCCAAACCTCTGATAGAGCAGTGGCAGCAACAGATTAACGTCTCAGCGTTGTCAACTGATGCAATGAACGGCTGGCACAAGGGTATAATGCAGCTTCAGGCGCTTGCCGATAAACTAAATACGCTGGACGGTCAGAGGGGAAAATACATCACGGTCAGTGAGCTTAAATCGCAGGTCTTTGGCATGATGACAAGCTTCCGGCAGACCGTCCCGGTGGAAGAGCAGCTTCGTCTGTTGAAGCTGCTGCCTGAAGGTTCCCCGCTGCACCAGCAGCAGATCCGCCAGGCTGAGCAGCACCTCCAGGCTCAAATCTATACGTTGGCGCAGGAAAAACAGCGTGAATGATTAAAACATTGAACAATCATTCACTCGTGCTGCTCTGACACAGGGCAATACAATCACTATTGGCCAAAAAGCCCACGGGCTGTGGGCTCATATATCGCGGTTGGCGGCAACAATAAAAAACAGGCTAAACCCTATCCCATTCCGGAAGATGATTCGCTTTTCCCCGCCAGAACTCCAGAGCTGACATAACAAGACCGGCCACTATTCCCACAACGATAATTGTCATTAATGCAGAAAAAAGTTCCTCTCGGCGGCCCTCCCAAAACACGATCCACATCACTATCCCCCAGTACGTAGTATTCACGCTTGTAAAACAAAGAAAATTGCTCCAAAAGGAAGAAAATGGCGGCGGCGCTACACTAATACCCATCTTCCATAAAAATAGATGACAGGGAGGGGCATAGAGGCTTTGCCACATCCCTTTTTTAGCCATGATAGCGATTGCACGGTCTTTTTTAAGTTTAAAGGTCAGATTACTTTTCATTGAGATATTCCATGCAAATGATCGAACCATTTTGTTGAATATCGTCCACAGTACAGTGTTGCTGATATTATTTTATGATCGCCGTCACACTCAGAAAGTAAGAGACCAGACCAGGATGAGTCTTAGGATTTCATGGATTAAAAGCTGGCGCCTGGCGACCAAATCTGTTTTTTTTGCACATATCACTCATGGCGAATAGCACTCAATGAGGCATTTTTACCGACAGCTTTTTCGCTTTCACTGGAGCCACAGCAAAAGAAACATTCTTCCTTGCCAGCCAGGCTTTGCCGCATCGATCTGCTTGATAGTCAGTAGGGGTAAATTCCGGTAGGTAAACTATTTGCTTTTTTTACCCGCCGAAGCATGCGGTTATCAACGAACCATGGCGAACGTTGGATCGCGTGGCGCATTGGTTTTAGTGGAGTTTTGCGAACGGGTATGGAGGGTTGCGAAAGGTTGAATGGTGTCCCCTGCAGAAATCGAACTAGTGGTTAGTTTACTGATTTAAAAGGTTTTTATTGAAGTTAAGCTTTTTATACCATCATAGATACCAACACTCAAAAATAACCTTAAAAACTGTTGTGAGACACTGAAAAAAGCGTCTTAATTATACTCAATTTTATCAGCCGTTGTTACTGTTTCACAGCTTGTTGATTGAAGAGCTGGTTCAAGGTGATGATGAGCTGACTTCTACATTGAGCTATAAAAACACAAATGTAAGGCCTCGGTATGGATACGGTTCAGATCTACAAAGAGCTACAGGCTTGGTTTGACTACGACAACTATGTTGATGTTGAGTCTTGCACTTTGAAAGGTTTACATAAGGAGTTACAGGTCAGAAAGAACATTCTGGACTCAATTGAGTTTTTTGGAGAAGGGGATATTTATTTTGACCAGATCCTTGCAGGTAAACCTCTATTCAGTAAAAAAATTGACCTCAAAACACATCTGGCAGAAAGCCAAACGCACATACAACAAGTCACCTTTGGTCATATTGAAAGCCTCAAAAGATCTCTTGAAATGTTCTCGCAAGAATCGTTTGTCAAAGGTGGTGATCAACTTAAGAAAGAGGTCAGGGAGAAGCCACTTACTCAAAGTATGAGAGCCGTTTTTCTGGGAACAAACGAAAGCCGTGTGTATACCTTTTTTGATCTCGAAAGCTCATCTGATGACGAAATCATAGGCTCGCTTCGTGCGCTACTCCCTGTGTGGAGGAAAGAGTATGGAATCAAAGGCAGGAAGCAAGAGGCTTTCGGTCTTGGAAAGATTCTAAAGTTGGTTGACTACCGTATCGTTCCAATGATGGATCTGCTTATGTGGGCCAAGTTGAAAGATATTTCTCTTTCAAACACCATCCTTTCCAGAGTGCTTTACCCTAAGCTCACAGATGAGGTTCGAGGAGATGAACAACTCAAAGACACAGATCGTCCAATAGCTGAAAAAGCATTGTCAGGTGAAACCAGTAAAAACATTGAGAATTATATTAACAAAAACAGTCATCTTGTCGATGTTAAACTAGCAGCGCTGAAAAAAATGCTTTAAAAATAAGCAGGTGTAGAATATGTAATTACATTTTAGCTGAATAATTCAATTATAAAAGCCTGGATATTATGATATCGAGAACTATAAAGGTAATAATGGGGGGGGAGATATTTAGCAAAACTGATTATATGAAGGTTACAATTATTTCGTATAAGGTGATTTCAAATGATTATAAAAAGCATTTTCAATAAATTCGTTTGTTTTAATGGTATTAAAGATTAAGTTTATCTTAAAAGAAGACCCATGATTTTTTAATGAGCCTTCTTTATTTTAAAAGTAAAGAGTAATATTACTGATAGGGAATGAAAATAAATATAGATTCTAATTTATTTCATTTCTTACTTTTTTTAATTCAAGGTTGAGCCTGCGCATTCTTGCCATACTCCTCAAATCCTCTTTTTCAGCAAGTCTACCAAGAATATCAATCAAACGATCACGTCTATAAGTGAGTATACTATGACGCATCTCTAAGTTCATGATTTCATTAAGTTGTAAATCTTTTATCAATCGATTAGATTCAGTTTCACGGCCAGAACCAATAATAGGTTCATACACCGGCCCCGGAAGCTTTTTGATACATTCAGACATCACATCGTAATATGGATGGGGCCATAAAAATGGAGATTCTGCCTCTCTCAAGTATATTAATGGCTGCCGACCTACAGGAAGCATATCTTTGGTTGATTTCACGACGTTACAAGCTTGACACGATAAAACTAAATTTGATGCTGAGAATGCGAATTTTTTGTACTTTGGTTTTGATTTATCAAAAAAATGCTCAATATGCTCACCTACATTTCTTCTTTCAGGGAAGATTAATCTTTGACAGTAAGGACAAATACCTTTCTGTTCTAATCTTAAAAGTGTTCGAATTGTTTTTTTAATTTGTGTAAGAGATTTATCTTTCCAAAATATTTTACCGGAAAGATAATTATTAATCGCTTCTCTAACTTCTTTTCTGTTTATAACGTAACGTGCAACAGGTTTGAGAGGTTTCATAAGTTAAAACTCAAGATTGTCTTAACGACCTTGTATAAAGGATCATCAGAAGTTAACTGTAAATTAAAACTTTTAAGGTTAGATTGAAGACTCTTAAATTCTGAAGAATGTTTTTTATTATTAGAAATAAGATCAAGGCATTTATTAATGATTTCATAAATCTCTGGAGATCTAGCCGAATACAAGTGGAACTGTTCACGTAAAACAGTGTCACTTGCTTGACCGAATAAGTCCGATTGCTTCCAGGTTTGTCCCGAAGGAAAATCACAGATAAATGTTTTATTATTGCGAACGCTACTTGCTATCAAAGGTGAATGAGTCGCAACCAAAAATATAGTATCAGGGTATAATTTTTCTATTATTAGTGATAAATCATTGATTATGGTCAATTGCCACAAAGGGTGGAGGGAGTTTTCTGGTTCATCATAGAAAATAATACTATTGGGACTGCCGCAATAAAAAAAACCTAAAAGAGCGAGAGCATATTGCTTTTCTCCAGAACTCAATTCTGAAAGTCCGAATGCTCTTCCTTTCCGATGAAAACTAATGTCGGAAAGCAAAATATCACCTAATTCAACATGGTTCAAATATTTTTTAAGTAAGTTTGTATTGTTTTGTGGATTAGTAAGGTTAACCGCCAACTCAGATGGAACAGACGAAAACACCTCCTCCTTTCTGTTTTTACCATAGCGAAACTTGAAAACAAAATTATCTTCGAAGTTAAGCCTTGACAATGCATGGTCGATTAAATATTTATTTGTAGTCAGGAGTTCATTATAATCACTGACTTTTCTTAAAATGAATTTACAAAGAGTGCGGAAGGGTGCAATATCTGAAATCATATTATTGTTGACTTTATTCCCAAGGTAAACAATATTTTGATTTTCAATGTTTTTCTTATAAATTTCTGGGGGGAATTTATCATGCATTGTTCCTGACATGCAAATTATTCTATTAAAAAAATACTGTTTACTACTTAATATGTATTTTGTTGAATATGAAAAAAATCTTGATTTGCCTGAACCATTTTTACCTGTGATAAAATAAATGTTTCCAGGTGCCAACCCATTAAGTAAAGTATTATATGTATCTTCTTCTATATGACTCATAAATTAATCCTTTAATAGTAACTCATCGAGTGGGATAAAGCATAGTAGCTTCAAATTTTTAGTTATGTTTTGGCAGAAGTTTTCTAACTGATGTCGCTAGAGTAATAAACATAAAGATAAAGATAAAGATAAAGATAATTAAAGTAAAGTAAATTTTTACTAAGGTGGTTTGATTATGTGAGTTTCAACACTATGAGCTTGTGTTACGTAGTTAGTTGCATATCTACATAATCGTGAAAAAATCACGAACTGAAATTTAATTTCTAAAAAACCTGTGAGCCACTCTGAAAACAATGTCAAGGTATCAATGATTATATTTTCTCTACCGTAAAATATTCGATGATTAGACTCAAAGAAAATCTTATTTCTACAGAATCCCTTCAAAGCCCACTCCCGTCTATCTAGTATCAACTCATCGACCAGACGAGGAGATACAATCATGAATACAGCAACTCCAAGCACCACAAGACTCATCCGCTTACCAGAAGTCATGCATAAAACAGGTTACAAGAAAGCATGGATTTACCGATTGATCTCTGAAAATAGATTCCCTAAACCTATCAAATTAGGTTCGAGAGCTGTGGCTTTTATTGAGGCGGAGATCGATCAGTGGATTTCTGACGCCATTAGCAATTCGAGAACAGCTTCATAGTTAGGCTCCAGACCAACAATATCGACAAAGCGAGTATAATGTGGAAATAAAAGAATTCCTTAATATTGGAAACCTTTCAAGGCTTGTGAGTCAAAAAACTTTTGATAAGATTTTTGATGCTGAAGCTATCAGGTTATTACCTATGAATACATTGAGTAAGAAATCCGTGGCCTGTTTAAGCTATTACCTCGAAGATAGCGAATACAATCCATTTCAGTTTTTACCTGAGTTAAATCAAGAGAGCCGAAACTGTATATATGAAACCTTACTGTCAGTGATTAAATGTAATGAGCTACTCAGAAAGTTATCGAAGAAAATCACACAGAATGAAATTAATATTGCGGTAACAGAGACAGAAAAGGGCGAAAACCATGTATTGCTCTGTAGCTTAAGTGTGCAAAAAGGGATGTTAGACGATTATGTGAAAACAATGCCGGATCTTCTCCCAGATGAAGATTCATTCATGACAGATGACATAAATCTTCTCAAGCTAACGGTTGAAGATATAACAAAAATTTTGCTGGGTGACATGTTGGACAGAGGAGCGTTGATAATACACATGGGTGATGAACTTAAAAGTAAAGCTAAAATTATACAAGAGCAACACTGGAATGAAGTAGAAAGTATTTACAATGGACAAACGTGAATGAAATTTTTATTTAAAATCTAATGATTCTAGAAATTGTAAAGTTTAATGATTAAAAAGTAGTTAGATTTAACAAAATACTTTCCAAATTATTTATTTGCGCCGCTGTATTACTTATGCAATAAGGCTTTGTTAGTTTTTCTTCTTGAATCGGGTATGACTACTGGTAACTAGCCGTACTGGTTTCTTTCACGTGAAAGAAATTTTTTTAAGTATCTAAATAAATTATAAATAAACACAAAAATAACAAAATAAAATTGCAAAATTTAAATCAATAAAATAATGATAAGTCGTAGTGATTACTAAATGTAAAGTTTTCGGAGGGTTATTATAATGTCATTCAAAATAAAAAAATTTGTCATGAGTAATGGAGAGCGAGGCTGCTTGATTCTCAACAAAGAAACACTGCTACCAGTTTACTATCAGAACCTTTATCTCACAACTAATGTCAGGAACAGAAGTGCGACTGCATCAACGATGGAGATAGTCGCAACGAATCTACTTATCCTTAGCAATTTTATGAAAAGCAGGAACATTAAAATCATTGATAGGATTGAAAGTAAGCGGTTCCTAAGTGTAGCCGAAGTAGATGACCTGATACGGTATGCAAAGCAAAGATTCGATCAACAAAAAATTACGAATGTAAGATTACTCAAAGGAAAGCAGATTGCTACACGAACTTTTAGTTACAGGATACACGTTTTTTCAAATTACCTAAAATGGTTGTGCGGATTGATTCATTCTATGAAGGGAATCCATGCCAGATATGAAATCGATACTTTCATAGAAAATTTGAGAGCACATCTCCCACGAAATAAATCACACAGCATGAACGACAGAAAAGACAAATCATTGAGTGAAGAACAAATAAAAACTCTGTTTAAGCTGTTGGAAGTCGAAGGGAGCCAAAACCCCTTTCAGAAGGAGGTTCAAGGAAGGAACAGGCTCATTTTTACCTTGCTACTAAATTGCGGGTTGAGAGCAGGTGAGTTACTAAATCTTAAAGTAAATGATCTAAATCTTAGAAATAACACACTAAGTATCTTCAGAAGACATGACTGCATTGAAGACCGGAGGCTAAATCAGCCATTAGTCAAAACTGGCGAAAGGATAATCCCATTATCAGACGAGTTAGTGATGGAGATCTTCGACTACATACAAACTTGTAGAAGTAAAATCACTAAAAAGAAAAAACATGACTTCCTGTTTGTAACTCACAGCGCAGGTAAAACGGTAGGAGAACCATTATCTGTTTCAGCATATGAGAAAATAATTTCAACTATTAAAAAAGTAAGCCCGGAATTAAAGAGTTTATCGGGGCATAGATTGAGGCATTCATGGAACTATTTCTATTCAAATGAAATTGATAGTTCAAATTTGAATATCAGTCGAAAATCAGGATTGAGATGCTATCTCATGGGATGGTCAAAAGATTCTAAAATGTCTGAAAACTACAATTTCAAACATATATCAGAAAAAGAAAAGGAAGTTATTGGAAGGGTTTATGAATCTTTGAAAAAGATAACTGAGGGTCAATATAATGGAAACATGTAATCTAAGAAAAGAGAATCTGATTTTTGCAACGATGCAGGGGTATAGCTTCAAGCTTTCTGATATCAAATGGCAATTAGATAAAGAGACTTGTATTTTCCCACATAAGATTGCCGACAAAATAACAAAGTCAATGCGTATTGGTTACCTTACTACCTTGGCTTACTTTTCGGCTGAATACAGTGCAGGTTACACAAAAAACATAAACCAGATTTTTAGTCAATGGTTAGGGATGATAGACCTTAAGACGATAGATGCAAACGCGGTTTATCAATTTAATGTTAATTTAGGCCCTGAGAAAAACTACAAACTAAACTCTATAAAGAAGTTTCTAACGAAGTGGAAAAAGCTCGGTTATGTAGGAGTTGAAACCTCAGCTTTAACAATGCTGGAAAAAATAAAAGTTAAAAATAATTTGACAGGAGAAGCCGTCAAACGAAGAGATCCAAATTGTGGTCCGCTAACGGAACAAGAGCTGAAAATCATACTTGAAAGTATCAGGAAATTATTGAAAGAAAACAAAATCCATCTGTTTATTTATTGCTACATTATTCTATTAGCAAAAACGGGAAGGAGGCCTTTACAGTTAACTTCTTTAAAAGCGAAAGATCTCATCAGAACGGGAGAAGGTTGGTTTCTAAACATACCGAAAGTAAAACAAAGGAAGGACTTTAGAAGTGAGTTTAGCTTGGTAAGTATCGATGACTGCCTTTATGAAAAACTAACAACCTTGGTTGATGTGAATCAAAAACATATCGAAGATAATATTAATCAGGGCATTGGTCATATAAAAAATGAATTACCTATATTCATGGACTCCAAAAAATCCATATCAATCCAGTCTGGTCAAAGTTTGGACACCATTATGGCAACTGATTTTTTACATATGAAGAATTCATTTATCTCTAAAGAATTAGATAAAATCACCACTAAATTTAATATCCAGTCATCAAGAACCCATAATCCTATAAGGCTGAATGCCAGACGATTCAGGTATACCCTTGGTTCTCGTTTAGCAAAGGAAGGAGCCTCAGTTGAAGTGATCGCTAAAGCATTAGACCATAAATCTATTAACTCATCAGGGATATACGTAAAAAATAGCCCAGATAATGTTCACTATATTGATATGAAACTTCATTCATTTTTTGAACCTCTATCGAAGATATTTCAGGATAGCGATAGCACACAGAACAAGAAGCTCTTTACAGAATATGTTTTAAATTCTTTTGGATTCACTGATTGTAAACACGAAAAAATAGAGTGTCTTACCTGCAAAAACTTTAGAGCCTGGAGTTCTGAATGACCAATTTGATTTTATTCGAGCCAATAAATACCAATAATCCAAAAATAAATGTCGAGGGCTTTATTGAATTTTGCAAGAGTAATGTTTTTAACTCTAAGTTAGCCAGTTCATGGGAAAGCAATGTATGGAAGGGATGTTACAGATTCAATAAATTTGATATCAACAATAATCGAAATAGCAAAGACAGATTAGATGATAGTTTTATTGATTTTGCTAAGGCTTACATGTTTCATATTCATTCTTTTAATAAGTCAAAATCAAACCAGAATGCTTTGGCAATGTTGAAGATCGTTGAGTTTGTATTATTGAAATCATACGGTGAAGCTAATGTCGTCAAGTGTAATAATAACATTTTTGATGAGTGTGTAAGAGTAGCAACTGCTAAATATACAAAATTAGCAGCAGTTGGAATTGGTAAGGAACTTGAGAAACTATGTTCATTCTTGAGTGAAAACAGAATGACAATCTCATCATATTTTTTTTGGGTAAATCCGTTAAGGCATAAAATAACTCAAAGTTGGCAAGGTTATGAACCTTCGCTGGAAGGGCACTCAAAATTACCAGATATAAAATCTGTCATAGCCATTGCGGAGATTTTCTCAAAAGATGAAAGCCAACTGTCTGTGAGGGACATTTTCACAACGTCTGTTCTTACACTACTGATATGTGCACCCGGACGAATCTCGGAAATTTTAAGCCTTCCTGCGGATTGTGAGATTACAGAGCATGATGAGAACAGCATTGAACGATATGGTTTAAGGTTTTTTTCAGCGAAGGGGTATGCTGGAGACATCAAATGGATTCCTTCAGTAATGGTCCCTGTCGCTCAAAAGGCCATAGCCCGATTGAGTAAGTTGTCCAACCATCCAAGGTTTGTCGCAAGAACAATGGAAGGGAAGGTCCCTGAGTCATACAAACATGAACTCTTTACTAAAAAGCCTCAAAATTTTCCCTGGTATGATGAAGAAAAGAAAATCAAATATTCGAATGCTTTATGTCTGTTATTTGAGGGACAATTATGTAAGAAAACGAGCAATCATTTGGCACCTTTGTTCAGACCCACTGCTCAGTTTTTTAGATCGGATATTGATGCCTTTGCAAGTATCAAAGGCACTACCAACCTGTTTAAAAGACACGGTTATATTAACGAAGATGGTAGCCCATATTCGCTAAGAACCCATCAGTTAAGACATCTACTCAATACGTTTTCTCAAATCAATGGTATGGACGAGTTTAGCATCGCCAGATGGTCTGGAAGGAAGCTGGTCTCACAAAATGTTTCCTATGATCACCGATCACACTTACAAATGATCAATCTCATGAAAGATAAAACTTCAATCGGAGCCGGTAACGGTCATAGGAAAAAAGAAATAGCTGTTATGGACATAACTGATTTCGATTTATTGAATGATGGAGCTGTGCTCATCACTAAGCATGGCTACTGCAAGCACTCATATGTTTTTGAGCCTTGCAGTTATTATCCCTTACAAGACTCTGGAACGGATGACGGCCAATTAATGATGATACACACTAAAATTCTTGAAAAGACCAATTGTGATAAAAATGATGGGAATGTTAATGCTGATAAATGGTATAAATTTCAAACTAAAATAATAAAAGGAGAATAAATGGCTAAACATATTACTGGTTATGATGAAAAGTTGATAATGAAAGTTATTAATACCTGGAATGACGATGAGAAGCTGACCTGGGAGGCTTTATGCGACGAGTTGATAAAGATCATTGGTAAGAGACCTTCAAGGCAATCTTTGAGTAGTCATGTTAAAATTGCGGATTGTTTTAATTCAAAAAAGGAGCTTCTCAAGTCTGGTGTGAAAGAAACATGTGCGGTTAAACCTGCTAATTTAAAGATTGCTTGTCAGAGAATAAAAAGGCTCGAAACTGAAAACGAAGCTTTGATAGCATTGAATAACAAATATTTAGAGCAGTTTAAGATATGGCTGTATAACTCTCATTTAAAGCAAATTACAGCCGAAGAGCTTAATCGTCCTTTACCTAAAAAAGATATTCAAATAGAAATTGATAGGTTATAGCTATTGACATGATTAAATATTGTGATATTTCTTTACATGTCAGGATGACATTCACAACAGCAAGGATGCTACTATGAATAAATTAAACAGATATTTGCCAGATCAGAAATTTTTGATACTCCTCAATCGCTTCATTCTTAGATACGATGAATCAGACTGCAATAAAGAAAAAATCGTAAAAGATGCCTACCTGTTCTGTGTAGGATACTTTTTGAAGTATCAGCAGGACTATGACAACCCTCACTTAACCGGATCAAGCAATATTATTGCCGTTCTCTCATCTGCATTACTTAGCCCTAATTTCAATACCATCCCAGAGAGTATCAATCTTGACAGGGTTGTTTATTTTTACAAGTTTATAGTTGAGTATATTGTATGGAACGAATCTGAGGTCCTCAATTTATTCAGTAGACACAAAATTATTTTTGAAAAAAATAACTCTCAAACATCAAGATTAAAATTATAGATGTATGCAATCAATTTTTTGTTTTTAGTATATATATGAAAGCACCCGCTTTAGGGGTGCTTTTTTTGATTTTTAGGTTTAACTAATCAAACATATTTTTAATTAAGATACACTGGGCGCAATTATCAATATCAGCTTTTCTCAAAAAATCCGATCTGGAGATTATAACTGAGTTATTCATTCCAGAAAATTGCAATTGTCCAAATAAACTTACCTGAGATTTTTTCAAATAATACTTTGATGGGCCTTTTCTTATCTCATTATCGCCATTTAAATGGAGTTCTTTAGTGCGATCAGTCTCCAGTGCATTAGATGATAAAAAACCTGAAATATTATCAAATAAATCCGTATTTTTTTTAGAAAAATGTTCTAAAAGTATATCCTCTAAAACTCCAGTATGTTTACCATTTTCATGGTAAACATAACAACCAATCTGATTGTTACTATATGTCGAAATAATTCCATTTGATAATGGTGAAGATAGATTGAATTCCTTAACAATGCATTTCAATCTCTCATCTACGCCGTCACTATCAGCATCAAAAAAGAAAAGGAATCTGAAGTAATATTCTAAGTCTTTAGTAAAGTCATCATCACCAATAAGATCGGAGTATTGATTAATCAATATGCTCCTCTCTTCCCCTCGACCATCACCGTTTAAGCTATGTATAAAAATAACTTCATCTTCTTTTTCTAGCGCTGATGAGGGAAGAAGATAATTAGGGCTTTGGTAACCTAATTTCCTGTCAGCAATCACCATGGATGTTGCTATATTTTTAAACAAAGAATCAAATGGGGATGGAAAAGTACTAATTTTTTTCTTGCTCGTTATGTAACCTGCGACATGCAAAATTCGAGTGATGAAAGCTACGTCATGTTGGCCTTCGCAAGCAACGATAGTAATCCTTTTTTTATCGCTCATTTTAACCTCTGATATCTAAGTCAATGCTTTCGACTAAATATTTAAATCTCTCACCATCAACTCTCTTCGTTGTTATTTTTCCATCATCATTGATCATTCTAAATGCTGTCAATTGATCATTCTTATAACCATTATCAACAAAAGCCTGAATGCATTCTTTTGAATGTGACGTTAGAAAAACTTGTACATTAAATACCTCTGAGAGTTCCTGGGTTAATTTAGTAAACTCTTTCAGAAGGCTATAATGTATGGCGGTTTCATATTCATCAATAAATAAAACACCATTTCTACATGATGCAAATGAAAGAGCTGTGTAAAATATTCTTTGAATCCCTTCTCCATAGCTTGTTAAATCAAAACTCCGGTCTAAAGAATATTTTGAATCGATTAGGAATCTTTTGATATCCATTTCTTCGGTATAGCGTATATCTACTATACTATCGTCAACTTTCTTCATGAACTCAATTACTAAATTTAAAGCTAATTTTGCTTCGCCATCATCAGTATTTATTTTTAACTCTACACTTTTATTATAATCGCTAACAGAATCGTCGATGTCATGGAAGTATGGACTCTTAAATGAAGATGCACATAAATGCGATACTTGGTCTGAAGTTCTCTTCATACTTTCATGAACATAGGTGTGGACTATATTAGTTATTTCTTTATTGTCTATTTCAGATGAAAGTTTATAAGAGGCAATATAGTCATCTTTCTTATCGATATTGACAGCCTCATATTTCTCCATTTCTATTGAGACTTCAGTATCGTTGAATTTACCATTTAGTAATATTTTATCTTGAAAAACAGCATTCAAGAATACTGGGCTTAATACTGAACACTTATTTTTATGTCTAATTAATTTAAAATATGAAGACATGTCATTTCTTTGTGTTAAAAGAAATATTGCTTCCAGAAGGCTTGTTTTCCCTGTGTTATTTAGCCCAGCGAAAATGTTTATTTTGTTTAAATTATCTAAGCTGAAGTTCTTTAACTTTTTGTACTTGGTTATGTGTATTTTTTCAAAGTGTTGCTTTACTGAATATTCAAAAACGGTTGTATAATTACCACCTTCAATATTCAATGTACTTTTTTTAGGTATTATCTTTAAAAGTTTATCTTTTGCTTCGTCAAGAGTTTTTGTATCATCAACACTTATAAGAGAACTATAAAGTAACAAACCTTTCAATGATTCGCTTAGTCCTGACAAAGCACTTTGATAATTTTGTTTGTCAACTGATCCACTTGAGACTAAACCTCTTGCTAAACTTCTTTCCTCTTCCATGACTTTCAAGGCTTTATCATTGTCAATGAATAGAGCTAAGTCTCTTATTTCAAGAGATTTAGTTATAATGGGTTCAATTTCTTTATAATCATCACCGTTATCATAAATTTCTTCATCCTCTTCAGTGTTTTCTTCCAGTTCGGCATACACCTCTGTTTTAGATATCCATGAAAAAAGTCTTTCTAAATTTATTTTATTAGATGAATGATAACCAATGTCATTCCAACCTAACCAGTTTTTTATAACTGGTTTTTTCATTATCTCCTCAAAAATACCGACCATCTCTGGAGAAAATTGTTCACTATAATCACTTTGTTTATATTCTTGAATTAAATTATAAACCCTTAACATTGAACGGAGTCGATGCTTGGTAATTCCTAATGAGTTGACTAACTCGTTTTCTTTATTTGTATATTCATCACGAGCTAACCCTTCATAAGGTTTTAAATAGTCATAGAGCAATTTTGATTGATTGTAAGTTGACCATTTCTTATTGCCGCTTATATGCTTTAATCCCATTACAATAAGATGTTTTTCACTTTCTTCTTTACTATGAATTTCAAAGGGGACGCTTCTGAAAATAGATGGATCTAATTTTCCAATATCAAAACCATTCTCATGTGCTTCCTGAAGAGCCTTAAGAGCAGTAACTCTTCGGTTACCTTCTAAGACTAAATATCGATTATCTCCAAGCTCTCTAACTTGAATTATATCAACATCTAAAAATCCATTTGCTTTAAAACTAGCTATAAGATCTCGGATATTTTCCTGATTACGACCCTCAATGAAAATTCGGCTTCTTTTTTGTATTTGGGGATCAAGAAGATTTTCCTCATCAATTGGTTTATGATTCTGATTATCAACGAATCGATAATTGTTAGGATCAAGATAAAGATTTTTTAAATTTCTACTTAACCTTGAATTCCTTGGCAAATCTTTGATTTCTTCAATAGACATTTATCATTCCTTTCGTTAATTTTTTCCAATCTATAACAGGTTCTTATTCTGAGCAAGAAAACAATCTAAATCTGATTTAAGTGCATTTATATCAATGTGTTAGGTGTTTTTTGAAGTTGTTCGATAAAAGTTTTACGAGCAATATTTCCAACGATATTGGTTGATATACCATCAAAAGTTCCACCAATGATCCCACCTACAACAGGTATCATCTTGCCTAAATTTATAGCTCCTTTTTCACCAAACTTCGTCAGCAGCCTAAAACCGACCTGCTTATTGATGGCAAAAATGGTTTCTTTAGAAATACTTTTGATCAACTGAGTAGACATTTTAGAACCAATGATAATGCCCGTGCTTTTGAGTATGTCTTTTGCTGCATTTCCAGCAATGCAGCTATAGACAATGCTTTTTACGCGATCATCTCTTACATCATATCCGCCCATCAGAGCGATGGATGTAATCATGCGGATTTGAACGTAAATGACTGTAGCTATGCTTGCGGGGATTGCTACAGGGAGGGTTATGATTCCCCCAAGGCCAGAGACAAAACCTGTTGTGGCGGATTTGGTATTTTGCCAGCGAATGAGAGAGTTTACTTTTTCAACTAAAGTGTCATCGCCTTTTAGATAGCTTTCGGCCATTTCATAAGCAGAGTCTGTTCCTGGTATGCTTCCATCCAGAGCCTTATCATAGGCCCAGTTTAGAGCCTGCATGATTTTACCTTCGTTTAACGCTTCAGCCATTCTAAGTCCCTATTGAAATTTTGTGAAAACATAGAACTTATCGGAATGGTTAAGTTTATCTTTACAGTTAAGAAGTAAAAAAAACCAATCAGCCGATTGGTTTTGTTAAGTTATTGATTGATAAGATATTAAAATTTATCTGTTAATTAAGTTGTCAAAGATTTGCATCCAGCGCTTAAGTTGCAGTTCCGTATCCCGAATGCCTTCTTGTGAGTTGAAATCGCCCTTCTGCGGGAAAAACATAACTCGCCACTCTGGGTATTGCACATCATCTACAGCAATGTAAAAACCTGACTCTCTGAAATCATGGGTGCGATCCATTTCCTTATCGATACCTGTTCTTTGTCTCGTAGTAGACAAGTTGTATCGCCATTCTTTGATAGCTGAGAAGGGATAAGTCTTTTGCTTATCGCCTTCTCTGAGATGGACCAATTTTCGCTTCTCATCAAGCCTCATTGCGGTAGGACCAAACTCATGACTCCACATACCGTCTTGCTCGCCAAAATGGTCTCTGGTGCTGGCATTCCACTTTTTGATGCGGAATTTTTTATAAGCAAACATCAAGAGCATGATGCTTGCGAAAACCCATACGATTGCAAGCTGGACCAAACCCTGAACTCCAGAGAAATAGAAAATGACAATCGGAAGTGCAATAGCAATCCATACCCTTTTCATCATAAGAAAGTTTGGCTGTTTTACTTCAGTCATTGCTGTCATAGGTTCTTCCAAGGTTAGTTTCACTGAATCGAAGGCGCACGTATGCATCAGCTTATTCTGCTGATAAATCAGTGTGCTAGGTGGTTTCGTTTGAAGTTACATTACGGCTAGGAAACAGGATCTAGCAAATCATTTATACCGATCGATCGCTTTCTTTTGATAGTCATTGACTATCATGAATAGATAATTGATCAGTAATAACGATCGATCGTTTTTATCTATCAATCTGATTTGAAATGAAAATATTTGTTGTGTTTGGCTTAGGGAATGATTTTAACTATCTGAAAACTAGCCGTTTAAAGAGGTTTAAATTGCGGTTTTCTTGCCGAGTCTTGAGAATTTACCTCAGATATCTTTGGTGCTTCAGAGTTGCCGGTTCGTATTGCTGTATAGATGACATTACTTTTGAGAGGATTGAGTATCGTTGAACTAACAGCTTTTAAACTGGCAACAAGCTCGTCGAGGTAGGGTATCCATTGCAACCAGCGAGATCGGATATGTTCTTTGAAATTTGCCGTAAGGGGTGTTGGTGTAGCTGTGGGAGGAACTTCAATTGGATTCGAAACGTTTTCTTTGTCGGTAATCGATTTCGATTCATGAGCAACAGCCTCTATTGGTTGAGTCACGGTGATTCGCTTACTCATATTTGACCAACTGTATGCCTTACCGAGCTGTGATGCCTTAAAAGCGACTCCCTGATGCTCAAATGAAAAACCGTTCATCTTGCCTGTAGATGCGATGTTTGCTGTCGCTGATATGTTTTGCTTTTGTAATTCATATATGAAGTCTTCGATAGTGATGGTTGGGAAGAAGGTAAGGATCGCATCTACAGCTTCCTGTATCACTTTTTTAGAAGGTTTCTCTCCGGTTCTGTCCTGCATCATCTTTTCGTTACGAGTAAGCTTTCTTTGCTTCTGAGGCGGTTTAGCAGGAGAAGGACCTTTCGTTCTGGTGAGCTGATGATCCCGTTCAAGGTCTGGAATGATTCTGGTGCTAACGAGATTCTCGTTCCTACCCAGGTAAAGTTGGCCACCTACTAAAACGTTTATACGGGAAGCAATGATGTGTATGTGCTGACCAGCTTCATCATTGTGTAGGACATAACAACGAAGATGAGTGTCTGAGAACCCCATTCGCTTCATGTAATCGTCGGCAATGAGCTTCCACTGCTCATTGGTCAATGAATCGCCCTTTGGTAATCGTAGCGAGTTATGCCATACAGGTTTCTCAACATCTTCTCTCAGTTGTAGAGTTCTGGTGAACTCTGCTGTCAACGCCTCCACTGAAATGCCTACCAGGTTTCCTCCTATCACAAGGGGAGCGGTTGAGTGATGAGGGGCAGGGGAAAGAGCATACGAGACGACACCCCGGAAGTTCTTCCCCCTTTTTATTTTATTCATACCCTTCATCTGGGACGATCACTTTTCAACACTCAGCAAAGCATCTCTTACATGCGACAGTTTGGCTTTCAAAGCAGTTAACTCTTGTGAGAGAGGCTGAGCATCTTCCCCTCTGCGGAGAAGGAATGACCCAAGATCGTTGAGTTTTTGTAGTGAAGCCGTTAGTTGTTGCCAAGCTTCTTTGTTGAGTTCAGGAACAGATGGAGGGAGTTGCTGAAGCGCTGAGGATCTCAGCCAACAGCTTTTACTGAGCTGATTTCGTGAACCATTTACTTTGGCAAGTTCTATGTCATTTAGACGAACAGTTATTGTGTGCTTGCGAATACGGTTAGGTGGTAATTTATTGGATTGAATATTATCAGTAAAAGACGAAGGGAATTCATCATCGAATATATTATTAAATTTTTCCATATCAACTCCTTTGATATTTAATTGATAGCAAGTCCGTATGCTATGTATAAATTAATATCATAATATGCAATTGTGTCAATGCTTTAGGTGTTGGTTTTGAACTTGATTTTCCTTTTTCAACCGAAGGGCGGGAAAAGCAAGGCAACTGAGCATCGCTCAGTTAGCCCTTGCTAAAAAAAATTAAATAATTTAATATTTTTATGCTATTGACACCTGAATTATATTTATTAATGTTGATTGTATTAGTTTAATAAAAGGTGGCATGATGAAAATAAAATACATTTTAACTTTTTTAGTTTTGGGGATGTCGAATATTCTAAATTTAATCTATTTGCTAAAAAACCCTGGCTTATTTTCCAATATGTTTAAATACGATTTTCAACCGGCAGTTATGAATGCACAATACGTTTTATCTTCGTTTGTGATATTATGTGATATATTTTTAATTACAACGGCCATTGTCATTTTTATCTTCTTTAGAAATGATTTTCTGGATAGGTGAACCTTTTTTTTCGATTGTGTAAATAATCAAAGCTACAAGCCCTAATATTATTGTTGATTTTTTTGATATTGATACAGAATGAGCTTTAGATGTGAAGTTCTTATCATTATGACTATCTATTTCTTTTTTTCTTTCATCTTTAAACTCTAAAAAAGTAATAATTACTTTGCTAATGCTACACATCATTAATAATAGTTTTGCTGTAAAAACAAATAAACTTGAAAGAGTTTGGTAGTATACGTTTTTTATTAAATCATCGTTGCCCAGGCAAAAGATAGCATATAATGCTGACGTGCCAATTATTGCTATAATAAAATCATTAAAAGCCTTAATTGATTTTTTATTATTTTTATATAAAGCAAATAATATTAAAGATCCTAAGAAAGGAAGAAGCTTAATTGCATTTTCTGCGAGTTTGTTTGGTGTGTATTTTTCAATTAATGGATACTGTTCATAGATTTTTGGAACATAAATTATTGCGAATGATACAATGAATATGCAGGCTATAACTGCCGCTGAAAATAAAACTAAGTCCCGATTTGATTTCCTTGAATCTTGTCCCGCCATTTTCGCCTCCAGTATGAGAGTTTCTAAAAGTCATTTACTTGATGTGATATAATGAAATTCTATTCCATTTGCTTTAAAATTCATTAAAATTCATTAAAATTCATTAAAATTCATTAAAATTCATTAAAATTCATTAAAATTTTTAATGATAATATATGCTTTAAAAAATAAATAAGGCTTATGAGAGAAATGATATCTCAAAGAAAGCTTTACTGCTTTTCTTTACGAAAAAAATATGGAAATGATTTTATCGGATGAATTAGGGTAGTAAGTTAAGCTGTAAGATAATTATCTTACATGGCTATCGCTACCTATTTTATTAATCATATACTGTCCTATAATTAAGAGGCATCAGCCTGAAGTTATCCTGATTTGTTGGATGTCATATAGTCCAACCTAATATTAAAATCCATACTGACATAGATTCCTTTTGTGTTGAAGTGGGAGTTAATCAATGCTTATTCTGTGCTCTTAAAATAAATGTGAGTCATGTCATTTAATAAGAAGTTAATATGGTTTCCTTTATTGCTTTTAACAGGAGGTACACTGCTAAAAATAAACATATTAAGTAGCTTGGTAGGCTTTGAAGAAGTTAATTTATCTAAATTAGCTCTTGATGTCCTTACCAAATTTGATTCATCATTTACCAAGCTGGCGGGAATAAAAAAAGTGGGCTTACATTTTAATTCACCACAAACCATATCAGAGTTAAATCTTACTTGATAATAATCTTTTATTTTATTAAGCCAAGCCTTGCCATGATATATTTTAGGTTCATCAGGAAGGATAGAAATATCCTGCTTTGCTGATATAGGTATAAAAAGATCCTTAATATGAATTTTTCCATCAATTGTTTCTACAAATCGCTCTTCTCCGGCCAAGAAAGCTTCTACCAAACCAGAGAGTCTTTTACGGGAATGTCTTTTCTGATGTGTATCCTCATCCGAGCTTTTTTTTTGATTTCTGTTTGAGGATGATGGGTCCGATTTCTCATTCTCAACATTATCATCTTTTAAAATTTTTCTTCTGCCTGATGAAAGATCAAGTTCAATAACATCATCATTTATATAGGAAAGAGCTTCTGGATCTTTCATTCCTTTTTTACTTTTTCTTAGCTCACGAACAATATTTTCCCCGATTGGACATCCCTGAATATGTTCAGATACAAAAATAAAGTAAGGGTCTCGTTTACGAAACGATTTAGGTTTATCTAAATTTGCACATGTCACCTGAGCATCACATTTGGTATCTGGACATTTGAACATGTGCTTAGAGGTTATAGCCTTGTTAAATGCACGATCAGCATCATCTGCACTGACTAATCTTCTTAACTCTAAGCTAAATGCTTCTTCCAGTTTCATCTTGCCTCTCAATTCCAATTAATTCAATGAGTTAGTCGAACCTTCAAACAGCGACTTTATGCAACCATATCATTAAAAACCTTTTATATAGTAAATTAACTTATTGATCGAGGTAAAATTGATTTACAAGACGTTGCGCAGAATTTATTATCTTTCTATAGGATTTTTCTGTAATTTTTATTGATATGTGCTTTTAAATCAATGGTTTGCGCTGAGGCTGATTGTTTTTTTATTGGGGTGACATTTGTCACTTTTTTAAAAATCTTTGCTTTCTAATAAGTTGCTTTTTTTCAATTCCATATGGGCTATGTTAATGAAAAAAATCATAAGTAAAAACGAATATTCAGAATGGATATTGCGGAACAGTCTCTACTGGATGAGTAATGTCGCCCGCTGGAAGCTTGATGAAGACGATGAGCACTGGCTCGTCTCGTTCGAAGACTGGAACGACGAAGTTGAGTTCGAGTTCGAACGACTACTGAATGACTACAAGCTCAGGGAGAAGCTTCAGGCTCATACCGGACAGGTCAGGAGTTCTATCATCGACAATGTTCTGAGGAGTATTGATTCGAGACTATTTCAATGAATACGATGCCATTCAACTTTGACCGCCTGAGCAATGGCAAAGTCTTCATCAGCAACCTTGCTGGCTTTCACAGCTTCGTCGATAACGAAGAACTACATCTCCTTGCCGATAACAAATTCCCTCCTGAACAAACAACCTCCCGGCTACTTGAAAGCAGATTGTTCATTGCAGACGATGCGAATCAGGCAGTTTCAAAAGCCTCACTGAGTTCTGCCTTTGCCAAGCGACTGATGAACGAACTGGCCGTCAGACCTATTTTCATGATTGTGCCGACTCTCAGGTGCGATCATACATGCAAGTATTGCCAGGTCAGCAGAGCATCGGTCACTGCTGACGGCTATGACCTCAACCCAGAACTGATACCGCAAATCGTCAGCACCATTAAAAAACTGGGCACTTCACCTTACAAGATTGAAGTGCAGGGCGGAGAACCGCTTCTCAGGTTCGATCTCGTCCAGGCAATTTATGAAGAGTGCGATAGTTCATTAGGTAGTGGTGCTTTCGAAATGGTTATTGCTACGAGCCTTTCAATACTCGATGAAAGCATCCTCTCTTGGGTTAAAGAACGGAATATCACCTTTTCTGTCTCTCTTGATGGTAACGAAGCCGTCCATAATAAAAACCGTATCCTCACCGACTCTCAGGCTCACAACAAAGCCGTCACGGGCATTAGAAAAATTACAGAAGAGCTGGGAGCAAACCGGGTAGCTACGGTAACCACAGTTACTAAGGAGCTGACAAAAGAGCCAGCTTCCATAGTTGATGCTCATCTGTCTCTTGGCATCACTGACATGTTTATCCGGCCTGTAAGTCCCTACGGGTTTGCTCAGAAGCAGAGCTTCACTTTTTCAATGCCTGAATATTTTGAGTTCTATAAGAAGTTAATGCAGGAAGTGTTGCTTCAGAATCAGAAAGGCATACCTGTCGTTGAGCACTCAGCCTCTATCCATCTAAAGCGGATTTTTAATCCGGGTTTCAGTGGTTATGCAGATCTGAAATCACCAAGTGGAGTCGTGCTGAACTGCATCCTGTTTAACTATGACGGCAAGGTATACGGCAGCGATGAAAGCCGTATGCTTCAGAAAGTAAATCCCGAAGCAGATTTCAGTGCAGGAGAGTTTGCTTCACTCTCATTCAGTAGCAACGAATACTACCGTTCCGCTCTCTCATCATCATTCAACTTCGCCATGCCAGGTTGTGACACCTGCGCATATCAGCCTTTCTGTGGAGCAGATCCTTGTCAGAACATCAGTGTTCATGGCGAGCCTGTTGGTGACAAGAGTCGGTCAACCTTCTGCCAGTATCATAAAGGGATGTTCCGCTTCCTGCTGAATGAAATCTCTCAGGATGGACCAATGGCTGAGATGCTCAAAAGGTGGGCTTATGTCTGAGGTGCTGAGAAACGATATTTTTCGGTTTTCATCAGACTTACCAGTTCAGCAAGGCTTCTATTGCCTGTGTAAAACCAAGCCCGAGAATCCTCAATTCTATCTGCCAAATTTGCTTGTCACTGCAACACAACTCGATTCCAGACTGCCTGCATATTTTGCAGACTCAATTGTGAGCCAGGAACTTTTCGATTCCATTGAAGATGGTGACATTGGGATCGTCAACAACGGCAACATGCTCCGGGTGATACTGTCCCGTAGAGCAAACCACAACACAGTTCTTGTCACTGAAAGGTGCAACAACAGTTGCCTGTTTTGTTCTCAGCCTCCTAAAGCTGGAAACGATGACTGGCTTCTCAACCAGTCAGCTCTCGCTATCGCTTCCTTCTCTCTGAATGGAGTAGTGGGAGTGAGCGGGGGAGAGCCTTTGCTCTATGGCGAAGACTTCCTGCATTTTCTGGACTTCATCATCGAAAACTCTCCTGACACAGCACTGCATGTTCTAACCAACGGACGGAAGTTTGCGGATGTCAGCTTTACCCAGCAGATGAAGGAAAGAAGCGATAAGATCAAAATCACGTTTGGGATACCGCTTTATTCTTCAAGAGCATCTGTGCACGACTATCTGGTCGGAAGCGAGGGAGCTTTTGATGAAACAGTCAGGGGACTGATCAATGCCGGTAATTCAGGTATCAACATCGAACTGAGAGTCATCCCTACTCAGGCGAACTACACAGATCTTGATGACATAGTAGAGTTTGCTGGTCGTGTGTTCTCGAACATCAATCAGATTTCCCTGATGGGGTTAGAGTCGATTGGATGGGCCCGTAAGAACTGGTCATCAATCTTCATTGAGCACGACAAATACAGCGAACAAATCCTTTCGGCTGTAGACACTGCACACAGGTCAGGAATCCCTCTTACCATCTTCAATTATCCATTATGCCACCTTCCTGAAAGGGCATGGGGTTTTGCTACACAATCCATCTCTGACTGGAAAAATTACTATCCCAAAGAATGTGATGAATGCACTCAGAAGTCTTCCTGTGCTGGTTATTTCAGTTCATCAAAAGGCCGTTTTCATCAACCTCCGAGACCAATAATATGAAAAAGTTTAATTTCGCGGCTCTGCTTCCTGGATTTTTGGCTCTTAATAACTCTGTTTGGGCAAGTGATTCATCTACTGGTGCCAGTGACTTACCTGGTATGACTTTGAACGAACATGATTTGGTGATAGCTCCGCTCAACACCGAAGTGCCGTTCTACATTGCAGGACACAGAAGTCACAGTTCTCACCGTAGCCACAGCTCACACCGTTCCTCATCAGGCGGTGGCTACTATGGTGGAAGCACTCCTTACTATCCCAAAACATACAGCTCGCCTAGCACATCAGACTCATCCAGTTCAGGAACTCGTTCGTCGTCATCCTCCTCTGTCCGTTCACTTCGTTCTAATGACACAGATAGCAGAACCACAACAAATTCAGCAGGGACTACAGGTGCCAACCGCGCAAGTAGTGGGCTGACTTCGGATACAGAAAAACGGAAGCGGTTGATCATGAGAGTGCAGTTCGCCTTACTCGATAAAGGTTTTTACAACGGTAGTATTGACGGTAGCATGGGACCAGCCACAAGGGCAGCAATCAAGAATTATAGGGTTGCGAATGGATTGCCTACTCCAGTAAGAGAAACATTAGACACTCAGCTATTGAACTCCTTAAATATACTGGCCCGATAAGACATTGGGAGTAAATATAATGAAGATAAAACTTTCAATTTATAAAACAAAAAGAATTACTGATGACATTGATCAGGTTTTGAATTTGGAAAAAGTCCAAAAACCTATTGAATTTGATATGGACGATGCAAGAGCATACCTTTATGCAAAGCAGATTTCTGACCCAGTGCTACCTGAATGGACAAGTTTATTTACAAGCCAAAAGAAAGACATAAAACCCGATTTTTTTGGTATGAATAGTAGCACTGGAGCAGTACTGGTAGTTGAGGTTGATAACTCAAGGTATCTTATTCCGTTTGGAACTGGTCATCACTTAATTAATGATAGTGGCATTGTCAAAGGTTTTGGACTGAAAACAACCCTTAAATGTATTGAGCATAAAAAAATCCGTAGCCTGGATAAAGGTAGTCATAACGAAACCAATCTTCTAACTCGTAGTCAGAGTAGTAAAGAAGTCGATATATATAATCTTAAAATTGATTCTGAGATGGATATTCTCACGACCCTCACGGGCACTTCCACTGAAGATGTTTTAGGGAATAAAATAACAGGGAAAGATTCTTTTGTAATTGTGCCAGACATTGACTTGAAAACCATTCCTGAATTATTAATAAAAATAGACTCTATTTATAAATTACCCCTTCCTGAAGAATTCGAATGGGTTAACAATATCAAAGAAGCTGATGAAGCTGAAGTTGAAATATTGGATTCGCTTTTGATCGATTTGATAAATCAAAGAGACTTCAGTGACATATGGATAGGTGAGCCAGAAATTGTGGATTGGGAAAATCAAATAGGATATTGTTTCGAGAGAAAGCAAAGAAGCATTATTTATGAAAGCTTGTCAATCGATCACATATGTGAATATTTTGATGGCAAAAATGCGGATGTTACTGTTGATGAACTTAAAAGAAGTTGCTTGCATGTTTTAAATGCCGATTATGAAACGATAAAGAAATGGTCTTTGTATAGATGCATTTATGCTGAAATAAAAGAAGGCGATCAAAACTACATTCTGCGAGACTCCATATGGTATGTGGCCGATAGAAAATTCGTAACAACCATTGATGATGAGATGAAAAAGATTCTGCATTATGAGGAGTCTGATAAGTTTCCGGTATACTCCTATAAAAGAGAAGAAGATTACAATAAAAATGTTTGTCTTGGTGACAAATCATTTACACACATGGATCAAAAATTTATTCATCATGGTGGTGGGAAAAGTAAAATTGAATTTTGCGACCTTATAAAAGGTGCATCAGATTTTATTCATGTGAAGTATTATAGTGGCTCACAAAGTATGAGCCATCTTTTCTCACAAGGATTTGTCGGTTCTGAACTTTTCATAAGCGATTCAGAGTTTCGAGGAAAACTTAATGAGAAACTTCCCGTTCATATAAAATTAGCTGATCATATAATACGGCCTGATGCTAAAAACTATAAATTAGTATTCGCTATAGCTACGAACAAAAAAATCCCTGAAGATCTGCCTCTGTTTTCAAAAATAAATTTAAAAAACTTTCATAAGAGCATTAGCAACTTTGGATACGAAGTTAGGATTTGCAAAATAGCAGTAGATCCCAATATTTACAAAAAAAAGTTATGTAAGCCACAAAAGAACAAGACCTAAGATAATTTATCAATGTCAGATATCTTGGTAAGTTCACTAAGATAATCTTGTTTATTCCTAAGAAGCCAATGGAAAACCTTGGGGTTTTCGAGTATTTTTTTTATGTGAGAGATAACAATCGTTAGCTTCAGACTATTGGAACCGTAGTTTTCTTTTATCTTTTCTGTATCGAAATGGACCTGAGCCATCTCTTTCTCAAGCCTTTCAATTGCTTTTCTATTACCAGATCTCTCATCAATGTTAGGTTTACCTTTGTCGTTTAAAAGCTCAGGTGATGAACTGTGATAAAGCGATTGAGCAAAAATCTTTGAATAATTATCAAATTTTATCATTAGGTTTGCACATTCAATTTGCCTAAAAGGAATCATTCTTTTTAAGATCATAAATGTGTTCTTAGGTATATCTCTATCATTAAATAATTCTATAACCTCAGGGCATATGCCTTTAAGAACTGATAGGTTACTTTTTAATGAATCGGAACTTATATTCAAAGCTGAACAAAGCATGTCTTCAGGAACACCTACTCTAACAGCTTCTTTTAACATTCTTTGAATTTGAATTATTGTTATTCTATTGACTTTTTTGTTGGGCGTATAAGTGTCGTAAACAGTTGAAACGAGACAAGCAACTCTTTCTTCTCCAATATCTTTTAATGCCTCAACTCTCAGATGACCATCGAGGATTTTTGCAGTGCCATCAGCCCCATCAATGTAAATCAGTATAGGTTCGACTAATCCAAGTGCAGATATCGTGCTCTTTATTTGAATGTATTTTTGGCTACTTTTATAGTTGGTAGGAGGTTTTTTTGTATAAATAAGATCAGATAATTTAAAGCTGACTGTTTTTTCATTAAAGCAGTATTTAATCATTTTAACCTCAGCAAGAAGTATTTTTCATAATAACCTTTACTACTCCATTTAAATTCTCTTCATTTAAAATTTTACTAAACTCTTCGCTTTCAGATAACTCTTTAAATATTTGACTGGCTATGAGTAAGTTTCTCTCGACATATTCAGCTTTGTTTTTTATTTTTCTGTGCTGTGAAATGTTATCTTGGTATAACTGTTTAAGTTCATCAGTAGTGAGTTTTTTCTTTTTCTTTGCAACTCCGAAACTATTGTTCAGAAAGCCTTTTAAACCTTCATCTCGGGAATCCAATATATCTCTTATTTTACCAACATCTTTATGCTTTATTAAACCTTCATCAAAAGCTTTAATTAGTAATTCTTGCCCACCTTCGAAGTCCACTCTGGCAATTTCAACTGCAAGTGAGATTGGAATGCTTCCTGATTCTACAGCAGATAATAGTTTGTTTTCTCCTTTGCTAATTAGCATAGTCAGGCTGGTAATCCAGTGCAATGATAGGCCAGTAGAATAGGATATTTCTTTGTTAGATAAACCTTGATCATTCATTTCTTTTATTCGTTGGAACTGCTCGCCCGCTCTTGGTATTACACGAGCCATATTTTCAACCAAACTCATTATGTATGCTTTGTTTTCATCAATGTCCAGTATGAAAGCAGGTATTAGCTCTTCTCCCAAAGCTGAGAGTGATTCAAGTCTACCCTGACCACAAATCAAGGCAAATTCGTATTTTCTATCCGCAATTCTTCTTACTGTTATTGGTTTTCTTAATCCACTTGTATCAATACTATCTGTTATCTCAGCATGTTTAAACTTGTTCCGGGAACGAGGAATTACAACTTTTATTTTTGATATTTCAAGCATGTGAATTTGGTCGTCGTTCATTTAGGCTACCTCCATTTCCGTAGTTGAAAGCATATCAAAGAAGGTCCTGATGTTATCAAATCTATACATCTCAAATAGAAGGTTATTATTCTCTTTTAGACTCAGTTTATTTTCAAAACTTTCAAGCGAAGGCAGGATGTAATAATCTACAGGTTCGGTATTAAGACTGTTCATTCTTGCAATCACACTAACTTCAGGATTTATCCCCCTGTCTAATCTAACAATCCATCTATATTTTCCAGTTCCCATTTTTCTACATCGAGAAAGTATTATGGTAAAGGTTAAGCTTTTGTTTATGGTGATTAGTTTATTATCTAATATAGATATTTCGCTGTTATTAATTTCTTGGTGTATTTTATTTATAATATGGTCATGTTTAATACGTAGGGATGAGTTTATTTCTAAATAACGGTAATCTCGTTCGGGTGTGTAATTTATCAGCTTATATGCAGGTAGAAGTCCTCCAAAGCGGCTTGCTACTACACTGCTTGATGGACCATTATCCTCTTCATCTATGATAAAACCTGATATTTTTCCATGAGTCGAAAGGATCTTTTTTAAAAATTCAAGAATCTCTTCATTGCTCATTTTTATTGAGCGGTTATTAATAATCTCTTTCGCTAACCTGAATTTTTCTTCTGAAATTATGGGTTTAAAAAAGGTATTATACTCAATCCAATCTTCTTCAGGATTTTGAACTCTTTTAGTTTTCAGTTTCTGAGATGTTCGATTATATGTATACTTACCAGTATAGCGATTGTTTATAAGCACAGAATGTATCCGGCTTCGTGTCCAATCCGATTTGTCGCTGTATTTATATCCTTCTTGGTTTAGTTTTGAAGCAATGAGATACTCATTCAATCCTTCAAAAATAAACATGTTAAATATTTTCTTTACTAAGTCCGTTTCTTTTTTACTTCCTGGCACTAAGACTATCCTATCTGTTTGCAGACTCTTTCTCTCACCATTGTTGAGTATCATTTTCGCTTTGTTATTATTATCAAGTAACTTTCTTTTAAGTCCGTATCCAGGCACTCCACCTTGATAGTATCCTCGCTTAACAAGATTTACATGTCCGGCAAATACTTTGATTGAAAGGTTTTTACTAAAGGCTCCCGCAGCATACATAAGTGATGAAAGTATGAACGTCTCAGTATCACTATTCGCAGGAAGATTTTCAGCACAGTAGATGACATCTACCTTATTCATTTTTAATAAATATTTATAGTAAATGCCTTCTTGTGGATCTTTAAAGCGACCAAAACGACTTACATCATATACAAGCACAGCATCAATATTGATTTCCTTAGTGAGTATGTCGTTGATTAACTTATTAAAATCATGCCTTCCTGACGTGGATACACCGCTTTTTCCTGCATCATCATAAGTATGCAAGATTTCCATATTGTTGTCGTCAGCATACTTTTTTATGAACTGAGCTTGGTTATCTAACGAAAATTCCTGAAGATTTGTAGACATCCGTAGATATTGGGCTACTTTAACCTTCTGTTTTTTCTCATTTTTATTATCCATTGCAGTGCCTTAGTGCAACTGTGGAAAACCAATCTGTATAAAAATTGATCAATTTCGTTCTAGTTGCAACCTTTTTTGGCATTAATTTATTAGGTTTGTTTTTTAGCTACAAAACAAAACCGCTTTTGAAGATTCATTGTTATGAACCAGGGGGAGAGGATGGTTGAGTGATAAGAATGAAATGAAAATCTTGTAACATAAGGATGGTTTAACTTATTGATTTGCAAGGTTATTTTGATGATTTATAAACATCGATTTTTGAAATATGTCATTAATAACCATCATCGTTTTTGCCACGATTATGCTTAATGGATGTATGTATTAAGGTAATTATTTATTTTACAAAGGGGAGATTTGAATTCTTGATAGATATTCGCATCCCCATTGAGTTATCGATTATAAATATTAAATACGTATAGTTTGCTACTCATTTTTCTGATTGTTGAACAGAGTAGGAAAAAGGTGTCTGTGCTTCTTCTTTACAAGCTTCCAGATAGTCAGCCCACCATTGCAACATAAGTTTCCGTTCTTCCAAATGCTCCGCTTTGTGTATGTAAGCAGCCCGGACACTGTTGCGTTCCTGGTGGCTCATTTGTCTTTCCACAGCATCTCTCGACCATAATCCCGATTCGATTAAGGCACTACATGCCATAGTCCTGAAACCATGCCCGCAGACTTCTACTTTCGTATCGTAACCCATCGCCCTAAGTGCTTTGTTGACAGTATTTTCACTGATAGGTTTGTCATCCCCGGTAAAACCAATGAACATAAGTTCTTTGTTACCACTGATCGTATGAAGCTCTTCCATAAGTGCTTTGGCTTGTGAGCTTAATGGAACCAAATGAGGCATTTTCATCTTTGCCCCTCTTGCAGAATATTTTACCCCTTCCATAGGTTGTCGCTTTCCGGGGATAGTCCACAGTGAATTTTTGAGATCGACTTCTGACCAGCGAGCAAATCGCAGTTCACTCGAACGGACAAAAGTCAGGAGTGTTAACTGCACTGCAATTTGGGTAATGCCTCTTCCTTTATATGCTTCCAAACGATTCATAAGCTCTGGCAATCGTTCCAGAGAAAGGGCAGGGCGATGAACACTTTTAGTGGAAACAACAGCACCAGCGAGGTCGTTTGCAGGATTCTGTTCAATCAAAGCATTGTGAACGGCATACCTCATTACCGCCGTAATGCGCTGTTGTAAGCGGGAAGCCAGTTCATGGTGTCCTGAAGCTTCTGCTTTTTTCAAAGGAACCAACAAATCACGAGTTTTTAGCTCGCTGATATTACGTTTGCCGATGACAGGGAACACATGGGAAACAAGGCTGTTCAATACGGTAGTTCTATGACTGTCTGACCAGGTTCTGTTACTGGTATGCCATTCTCTGGCAACTTGCTCAAATGTTAGCAAGCCTTTGCTCTCAATCTTTTGTGCTTTTCGCTTTTCACTTGGGTCTACATGGTTTGCAACGAGCTGACGGGCTTCATCTCTTCTTCGTCTGGCTTCTGACAATGAAACCTCTGGATAAACACCCAGCGCGAGAATTTTCTGTTTACCAGCGAAGCGATACTGAAAACGCCAGTATTTGGAACCACTTGTGGTGATCAACAGGTGCATACCATTACCGTCGGTCATCTTGACAGGTTTATCAGAAGGCTTTGTATTTCTTACTTTTAGCTCTGTGAGTGCCATACTAAAAACCCTCAGATGATGGTATCTGCAATATCGAACTTAACATACCAACATATGTACCAACTAAACAGAGTGGATTTTGAAATACAGCGGTAAACGTTAATGGGCTATTAACGAGAGGTAAGTGTTTGAAGTTAAAGAGTTGACTAGACTTTGAAATACTTTGGTGGGCTAACATTTGGTGTCCCCTGCAGGAATCGAACCTGCAACTAGCCCTTAGGAGGGGCTCGTTATATCCATTTAACTAAGGAGACAGCGGCGGGGAGTATAGCGCGTTTTTATCTTCAGATTAACCACTTACCCGATTGACTGCTGGTTTTATCCACAATCGGCTGGTGCTTTTAAGATTTAGACTGTGTTTTGTCCTGCGCTGGCGTCAGTGGCTGTGACATATTTGCAATCTGATCGGGCATTATTGCGCTGGATCAATATCGGCGATCTGACAGAGGAATAGTGTAATGCGAAGTGAATCAACTTCTCATTTATTACCTGAAAGAGGTATGCCCATGTCCCTGAAACTGTCACTTGCCATTATCATGCTGGTCTGGTTGGGTTACGTCGCGTTTGCCAGCACGTTCTATATGCACACCTTCTCGCTGTTCAGCTGAGGCAATAACGGCAGCGTCTTTGTTAAGGCAGCTGCCGTTTTTGTTTAGCTTTCTGAAGAGTCTTTTTCGCCCTGTCGGCGCTTTTTCTGCTGTTTTTTAGCCGCTTCAGCCTTCGCCTTGTTACTCATATCGTTACGAATCTGCGCGTGGCTGATTAAGGCAAAAATAAAGGTTCCGCCGATGATATTGCCCGCCAGCGTTGGCAGTGCAAACGGCCAGATAAATTCCTGCCAGCTAACCACACCGTTAAACACCAGATAAAGCACTTCAACCGAGCCCACCACGATATGGGCCAGATCGCCCAGCGCCACCAGCCAGGTCATTAAAACAATCACCCAGATTTTTGCCGCACCGGCAGAAGGGAACATCCAAACCATAGTGGCAATAATCCAACCCGAAACGACAGCGTTAGCGAACATCTCTGCGGGCGTATTGACCATCACTTTTTGGCTGATAGCGACGAAGGCTTCCCGCGTGGCGTCATCAAAAATGGGCATATGCGTAAAGGCCAGCGAAGCCATTGCTGTGCCAACCAGATTGCCCGCCAGCACAATGCCCCATAAACGCAGCAACAGCAGCATATTGCTCCCGGTCGGTTTATGCATGATGGGCAACACGGCCGTAACGGTGTTTTCTGTGAATAACTGCTGTCGGGCCATAATCACAATAATAAAACCGAAGGTATATCCCAGATTTTCCAGCAAAAAAGCGCCCGGGACTCCCTCCAGATGGGTTTGAAAGATACCTTTCGCCATCAATGATGCACCCATTGACAGTCCGGCAGCGATGGCGGAAAACAGCAGCGCCATGCTGTCACGTTCAAGCTCTTTTTCGCCATCCTGACGAATATGCTCATGAATCGCCGCTGCGCGTGAAGGCAAAG
Organism: Pantoea sp. CCBC3-3-1; assembly: GCF_007981265.1. Lineage (NCBI taxonomy): Bacteria > Pseudomonadati > Pseudomonadota > Gammaproteobacteria > Enterobacterales > Erwiniaceae > Pantoea > Pantoea sp. CCBC3-3-1. The sequence goes on along the minus strand of NZ_CP034363.1, from coordinate 3,471,834 downwards.
CCTCCTCATCGACTTCAATCTCTTGTCCTGTTTCACTTTCATCACTTTCGACTTCTACTTCATCTTCATTTTTGTTTTTCATGTTTGCGGCTCCTGATGCCCCAGAGGAGAGATCCTGTGTTAAGCGTAGCGGGATTTTGCCAATGCTGAAATGTAACGAAGGTTGAAGAGAAGGGTAACAAGCTTTTAACGAAGCGGTTTTTTTCAGCGAATTTGCAGCGAAAAAGCACATAATGACATCGATCCACGCGCCGGGAGGAAGGCTGCAGGCTGCGATGACCGGAGTTCCTGTGGTACTATTTCACTCCTTTTTAACAAGCGCGATATAAATTAATGCTCCAGGCCTGCAATCTTACCTGCGTACGTGATGAGCGCACGCTATTTAGCGATCTCAGTTTTGCTGTTTCTGCGGGCGACATTGTTCAGATTGAGGGCGCAAACGGGACGGGAAAAACGTCGTTGTTGCGTATTCTTGCGGGCCTGAGCCAGTCCGAACAGGGTGAAGTGATGTGGCATCAGCAGCCCATTCGTCAGCAGCGGGAAAATTATCACGCCGGGCTGCTCTACCTTGGCCATCAGCCAGGAGTAAAAGCGCGGTTAACGCCTCAGGAAAATTTGCAGTTCTTTCATGCTTCCTGCTCGCAGGATGCTGTGTGGAACGCGTTGGAAGAAGTGGATTTGATGGGATTTGAAGAAGTGGCTACGGCTCAGCTCTCTGCCGGACAGCAGCGCCGCGTTGCGCTTGCCAGACTGTGGTTAACGCAGGCGCCATTATGGATTCTGGATGAGCCGCTGACCGCCATTGATAAATCAGGCGTGGCGACGTTAATGACCTTATTTACCCGTCATGCAGACAGCGGGGGAGCGGTCATTCTGACCACTCATCAGGAACTACCTGTAGCAGAGAACCCGATTCGCAAAATTCGTCTGACCTCGTCGGAGCTGAGCTGATGTTCTGGCGTGTAGTGAAGCGTGAATTGCGTATTGCCTCGCAAAGCGGAGCAGAAATCATTAATCCGCTGTGGTTTTTCCTTATAGTTATCACGCTTTTCCCCCTGGGGATTGGACCTGAACCTCAGCTGCTGGCGCGGATTGCGCCGGGCATTGTGTGGGTTGCCGCGCTGCTTTCCTCCTTGCTGGCGCTGGAGCGACTGTTCCGCGACGATTTTTTGGATGGTTCACTCGAACAGCTTCTGCTGTTGCCGACCCCACTGCCGGTAACGGTGCTGGGAAAAGTGACCGCTCACTGGGTGATCACCGGATTGCCGTTGCTGCTGCTTTCTCCGCTGGCGGCGCTGCTGCTGTCGTTGGACTTTGCCAGCTGGCGTGCGATGGCGCTTTCGCTGCTGCTGGGAACGCCAACGTTGAGTTTATTGGGTGCCATTGGCGTGGGGCTGACGGTCGGCCTGCGCCGTGGTGGTGTTTTGCTGAGTTTACTGGTGCTGCCGCTTGCCGTGCCGGTACTGATTTTTGCTACAGCGGCCATAGACGCCGCGAGCATGGGATTACCGATTAAAGGTTATCTGGCTATTTTAGGTGCATTACTTGCAGGCAGCATAACGCTGGCGCCTTTCGCTACTGCCGCCGCATTGCGGGTTAGCGTGCATTAACGTATTTAAATTTTGAACACCAGAACGCATTTTCTTTTTATGTGAGCAAAATAATAATGTGGAAATGGATACACCAGCTGGGTAAGCCGGAGCGGCTCTACTCATTATGCGGTCGGCTCTTGCCCTGGTTTGCAATCGCCGCCACCGCAACGCTGTTATTGGGGTGGATTTGGGGGTTCGGCTTCGCGCCTGCCGACTATCAGCAAGGTAACAGCTATCGCATCATGTATATTCACGTGCCTGCTGCCATGTGGTCGATGGGTATCTATTCGATGATGGCAATCGCGGCGTTTACCGGTCTGGTCTGGCAATGGAAAACCGCCGATCTGGCAGCAGCCGCAATGGCTCCCGTTGGCGCAGTCTTCACGTTTATTGCGCTGATCACCGGGTCTGCCTGGGGCAAGCCGATGTGGGGAACCTGGTGGATCTGGGATGCCCGGCTGACCTCCGAGCTGGTGCTTTTATTCCTCTACATGGGCGTTATTGCGCTTTATAACGCCTTCGACGATCGCCGGATGGCGGGCCGCGCTGCCGGGATCCTGATACTGGTTGGCGTGGTAAACCTGCCGATCATTCACTACTCGGTACAGTGGTGGAACACGTTGCATCAGGGCTCCTCCGGTATGCTGCAACAGGCTATCGCACCGGAAATGCGTACACCGCTGCGCTGGTCAATTCTGGGTTACTGGCTGCTGTTCATCACGCTTACGCTGATGCGCCTGCGTAACCTGATCCTGTTTACCGAACGTCATCGTCCCTGGGTAGCATCCGTTGCAGCAAAAGGAGCGCGTAAATGACGCCCGCATTCTCTTCCTGGCAGGCCTTTTTCGCGATGGGCGGCTATGCCTTTTATGTCTGGCTGGCTGTCGCCTGTACGCTCATTGCACTCGGCGTGCTGGTACTGCACACCGTTATTCAGCGCCAGCGTTTGCTGACTGATATACGCCAGCGGCAGTCACGCGAACGTCGTATGCACGCGGCAAAAATAAAAAACGCGGCAGGAGAGCAACCGTGAACACCCGTCGTAAAAATCGTCTGATCCTGATTATCGCTGTGCTGGTCGGCCTGGGTCTGGCTACTTCATTAGTGATGTACGCGTTACGTTCAAATATCGATCTGTTTTATACCCCAAGTGAAATTCTCAATGGCAAAGGGGAAGATCATGAAAAACCGGTGGCGGGCCAACGCCTGCGCGTAGGCGGTATGGTGTTGCCTGGCAGCGTCAGGCGAGATCCGCAAACCTTGCAGGTCTTTTTTAAGCTGTATGACGGTAACGGCACGATCAGCGTGAGCTATCTTGGCATTCTCCCCGATCTGTTCCGGGAAGGGCAGGGCGTTGTCGCGCAGGGCGTGCTGGAAGAGGGGAACCTGATCAAGGCGAAAGAGGTGCTGGCGAAGCATGACGAAAAATATACCCCGCCGGAAATCGAGGATGCAATGAAGAAGAATCACCGTGGACCGGCATCAAACTATCAGAACGCGCAGCCAGGAGGCTCGTCATGATGCCTGAAATCGGCAGTTTTCTGCTTTGTCTCGGCCTTGCGCTGGCGCTGTTGCTTAGCATTTATCCTTTATGGGGGGCATCTCGCCAGGATCCACGGCTGATGGGCCTGGCCCGACCGCTCAGCTATGCCCTGTTTGCCTGTATTCTGGGAGCGTTTTCCCTCCTGGTTCACGCCTTTATTGTGAACGATTTCAGCGTTGCTTACGTAGTGACAAACTCCAACACGCTGCTGCCGGTTTACTACCGTATTGCGGCTACCTGGGGCGCGCATGAAGGCTCGCTGCTGCTGTGGCTGCTGTTGCTCAGCACCTGGACGCTGGCGGTAGCGCTGTTCAGCCGCGGCATGCCGCTGGATGCGATTGCCCGCGTACTGGCCGTGATGGGGATGATAAATCTTGGCTTCCTGCTGTTTATTACGCTGACTTCTAATCCTTTTACCCGAACGCTGCCCGACTTCCCCATTGACGGCAACGATCTGAACCCGATGCTGCAGGATATCGGGCTGATCTTCCACCCACCGCTGTTATATATGGGTTATGTGGGCTTCTCGGTGGCGTTTGCTTTTGCTATTGCGTCGTTAATGGCCGGCAGGCTGGATACCGCCTGGGCTCGCTGGTCACGCCCCTGGACCACGGCCGCATGGGTCTTTCTGACTATCGGCATTGTGCTCGGCTCCGCCTGGGCCTATTACGAACTTGGCTGGGGCGGCTGGTGGTTCTGGGATCCGGTTGAGAACGCCTCTTTTATGCCGTGGCTGGCAGGTACCGCGCTGATCCACTCTCTGGCGGTCACCGAAAAACGTGGGACGTTCAAAGCCTGGACGGTGCTGCTGGCGATTACCGCTTTTTCTCTTAGCCTGCTGGGTACCTTCCTGGTGCGATCCGGCGTATTGGTTTCGGTGCACTCTTTTGCCTCCGATCCGGCTCGCGGCATGTTTATCCTTGCTTTCCTGGTGATCGTGATCGGCAGCTCGCTGTTGCTCTATGCCATTAAAGGCAGCAAGGTGCGCGGGCGGGTGCAAAACGAGATTTGGTCACGAGAATCTTTCCTGCTCGGCAATAATATTTTGCTGATCGCCGCCATGCTGGTCGTGCTGCTGGGTACGCTGCTGCCACTGGTGCATAAACAGCTTGGGCTTGGCAGCATTTCAATTGGCGAACCTTTCTTTAATACGCTGTTCACCTGGCTGATGGCACCGCTGGCGCTGCTGCTGGGCGTGGGGCCGCTGGTTCGCTGGCGTCGCGACGAGCCGCAAAAGCTGTGGAAGCGGCTGGCGCTGGCGCTGGTGGGTACGCTGGTGCTTTCCGTCGCGGTGCCCTGGCTGATGCAGGATCGTATTGAGGCGATGACCGTCGTTGGCCTGCTGATGGCGATTTGGGTCATCTTCCTGACGTTGATGGAACTGCATGAGCGCGCAACGCATCGTCACCGTTTTTTCACCGGCTTGCGCCATCTGTCACGTAGTCACTGGGGCATGGTGCTCGGCCATCTGGGGGTTGCCGTCACCGTAATTGGTATTGCCTTCAGCCAGAATTACAGCGTCGAGCGCGACGTGCGTATGCGCGCGGGAGACACGGTAGACATTCACAACTATCACTTCACCTTCCGCGACGTGCACAACTTGCAGGGAGCGAACTATACGGGGGGCGTCGCCATTATCGACGTCACACGTAACGGCAAGCAGGAAGCAACATTGCATGCGGAGAAACGCTACTACAGCGTGGCGCACACCATGATGACGGAAGCCGCCATCAACGGTGGTTTCACTCGCGACCTTTACGCTGCGCTTGGTGAAGAGCTGGATGATCATTCCTGGGCGGTGCGGATTTACTACAAACCTTTTGTGCGCTGGATTTGGTTTGGCGGCGTGTTTATGGCGGCAGGCGGCATATTTTGTCTGCTCGATCCGCGCTATCGCTCGCGTAAGAAAGCGCAAAAGGAGCTGGCATGAATAAGAAAATACTGTATATCCCGCTGGTTCTGTTTTTGCTGCTGGCGGCCGCGTTGATGTGGCAGCTGAGCCGAAATGCAAACGGCGACGACCCCACTCGCCTGGAGTCCGCGCTGGTGGGCAAGCCGGTTCCGCTGTTCAAATTGGAATCGCTCGACCAGCCTGGAAAAACGTATGACCAGTCGGTGCTGACGGACGGTAAGCCGATTTTGCTGAACGTTTGGGCGACCTGGTGTCCCACCTGCCGGGCTGAACACCAGTATCTCAATTCCCTGGCGGTGCAGGGAATTCGGGTTGTCGGCCTGAATTATAAAGATGACCGCAGCAAGGCGATCGGCTGGCTGAATTCGCTGGGCAATCCTTATGCATTGAGTCTGTATGACGGCGACGGTATGCTGGGGCTTGATTTGGGCGTGTATGGCGCACCAGAAACGTTTTTAATCGATGGTAAAGGGATTATCCGCTATCGCCATGCCGGGGACATGAATGACCGGGTATGGAATACCGAAGTGAAGCCATTATGGGATAAATACAGCAAGGAGGCAGGAACATGAAACACTGCATGATACTGGCGGTGGCGCTGATGATCTCTTTCAGCACGCTGGCAGACAATATTGATACCTATAAATTTTCTTCTGTCGATCAGGAGCAGCAGTACCGGCATCTGACCGAGTCTTTACGTTGTCCAAAATGCCAGAACAACAGCATCGCCGATTCGAATGCCATGATCGCGGGCGATATGCGCCTGAAAGTGTATGAGCTGCTGCAAAGCGGCCAGACGCCGGAACAGGTGAAAGCCTATATGGTGGCCCGCTACGGTAATTTTGTCAGCTATGCGCCGCCCGTGATGGCTTCAACCCTGATCCTTTGGGCTGGCCCGGTACTGTTTGTTCTTATCGGTGGGCTGGTGATTGTATTACGCAGTCGGAAAAAACGGCAGACCGGCAGTGAGCTGGATGCTGAACAGCAGGCGCGGCTGGACGAGCTTTTAAAAAATAACAGGAAGCAACCATGAGTGGATTTTGGTTCACCCTTCTGGCATTGCTGGTCGCCGCGAGCGCGCTGCTGCTGATTGCGGGTGGACGCAGGCAGCAATCCGTTACCGCCGATCGCGATACGCTGAATAAAACTTTTTATCATCAGCGTCTGAAAGAGCTTGAACTGGATGAGCAGCAGGGCGTGGTAGCCGAACGCCCGGAAATGGTGCTTGAACTGCAACAGACGCTGCTGTGGGATATTCCACAGGATGAACAGCTCCGCGAGCGCACGGTCAGCCGCTGGGTATTAGTGCCGGGCGTACTGGTTATTGTCCTGGTCAGCCTGGGCTTTTATTTCAAAACCGGTGGTTTTGCTCAGGTAATGGCATGGCAGCAGGTCAATAATGAGCTTCCTGCGCTGCGTGCGCAGCTGATGGATGCTAATGCCAAACCGCTAAGCACGGAGCAGCTGGCTCGTCTGGGGCTGGGGATCCGTACTTCGCTGCAAAACGATCCGCGCAACGTTGATGACTGGCTAATGCTGGGACGAATTGGCATGGTGTTAAATAACGCCACCACTGCGACGCAGGCTTTTCAGCGCGCGATGCAGCTGGCGCCTGACAATCCCGAAGTAAAATTAAGCTATGCCGATGTTCTGACGCGTTCACCGGATCCTGAAAACAATCGTCAGGCTGCGACCATGCTGAACGAGATGATAAAAACCGACGGCAACAATCTTCGGGTTCTCAGCCTGTTGGCATTTAATGCTTTTAGCCAACAGCACTACGCTGAAGCGATAGCGAGCTGGCAAAAGATGTTACAATTGTTACCTGCTGACGATCGCCGGGTCTTGATGATTCAACGCAGTATTGAGCAGGCCAAAACCGATTCCGGCAAGCAAAACAGCCATCTGGCTTTAACCGTTACGCTGGCACCGGGCGCAGAAAAAATGTTACCCGAGAGCGGAGTGTTGTATATTTCCGTTGCCGATGGCACTTCACCGGTTCCGGTGGCGGTAAAAAAACTGCCGTTAAGCCATTTTCCACTATCGCTGACGCTTGATGACAGCAATGCCATGATGCCGGAGCGTTTACTCTCTGCACAGCGTCAGGTTCAGGTTCGCGTACGCATCTCGCGTGATGGCAGCGCTAATCCACAGGCGGGTGACTGGTTTGGTACGAGTGCGCTTACGCCTTTCGATGGTCATCAACAGCTGGCCGTTGAGATTAATCAACGGCAGCCGTAGCGGCAGTTATACATTTCACTACAGGGAGACAGATATGAGCTACCGCGTGATGGGCGTTGCGCTGGCAAGCGTATTGCTGATCGGGTGTGCCAGTTCGCCGACGGATGAACCTCAGGAGCGGTCCGATCCGCTGGAAGGCTTCAACCGATCGATGTTCAACTTCAACTACAACGTGCTGGACCCTTACGTCGTCCGCCCTGTAGCTGTTGCCTGGCGTGATTATGTGCCAATGCCTGCCCGTAGCGGCCTGAGCAATTTTCTCGGCAACCTGAGCGAACCTTCAACCATGGTGAACTACTTTGTTGAGGGCAAACCTTATAAAGCGATGATTCACTTCAACCGCTTCTTCCTGAATACCATTTTGGGAATGGGTGGATTTATCGACGTAGCCGGCATGGCGAATCCGAAACTGGCGAAGGAAGAACCGCGCCGCTTCGGCAGCACGCTGGGTAATTACGGCGTGGGATACGGCACGTATGTCGAGCTACCGGGTTACGGCAGCTTTACGCCGCGTGAAGATGTTGGCGGCATGGTGGACGATCTCTACGCGCCACTGGGCTGGCTGACCTGGTGGATGACTGCGGGTAAATGGGCGCTGGAAGGTGTTGAAACCCGTGCGCAGCTGCTCGACTCCGACGCGATTTTGCGCAACTCTGGCGACCCTTACGCCTTTGTGCGGGCAGCTTATTTCCAGCGTCACGATTTCCTTGCCAGCGATGGCAAGCTAATCCCGCAGGAAAATCCAAACGCCGCGGCGATTCAGGGCGATCTCAACGACATCGACGCGAACTAAAGCATTCAGCACAAAAAAGGCCTGTCTTGCGACAGGCCTTTTGACTGCTGACAAACCTGAAGCGAGGGGAGCTTACGCCCGTAGCAAAGCATCACGGGCCATGGACGGCCCGTGTTGAGCTGCCACGGATGGCGCTTTTTGCGTCTTTGCGGAGGGGGTATGCTCCCTGAGCCTGCACTTTGTCAACAACCTTAAGGCCCGTCTTGCGACAGGCCTTTTGACGATGAGTCAGGCAATCAGAACTTGTAGTTAAAGCTCGCGCCATATAGCCAGGCTTTGCCGGTAGAGCGGAACGTATAGGGGCCTTCGTTCACCTCAACGTGCTGACCGTGCATATATGAAACGCCCACGTCGACGGAAGCATCCTGGTTAAACGCGTAGGAGGCGCCGGTGCTCAGCCACAGACGATCCTGATCGGGAATGGAAATTGAACGCTGGTCGGCCGGGACCGGGCTGTCATCAAAGGCGATACCGCCACGGAAAGTCCAGTTATCATCATAGAAATAGGATGTTCCCAGCGCGATGCGGTACGCATCTTTATAGCTTTCGTCTTTATAGAACAGCGTCTGGCCGCTGCTGCCGGTCGCTTTCAGCTCCTGGAACTGGCTCCAGCTGGTGTAGGTCAGGCTGTAATGCACCGCCCACTGTGGCGCGACTTTGTGATAGCCGGACAGTTCCCACATTTCAGGCAGATTCAGCGTCAACGAGCCTGGAATGGTTGAACCGCTGGTACCGTATGGCAGACCAAAAGCCTGGGCTTGCGGCAGCGAATTGATATAGCCAGGAACCGAACTTTTATATGCGCCATCGAAATCGACTTTGACTTCTGAACGATAGGTAAAGCCGAAGCGGTTATTCTGATCCACCTCATACAAAATACCGGCATTCCAGCCGTAGCCCCATTCATTGCCTTTCAGATGCGCAATCTGAGTATCGGCCGGGAAACCTAAAGCAGCGCCGGCTTCACCCGCGTAGCGCTCAATTTTAGCGCGGGCGTAAACGGCATCAAAGCCCACGCCAAAACTAAAATTCTCATTAAGTCGATAAGCGGTGCTTAAATTAAAGTTTACCGTTTGAAGATCGGTTTTTCCGCCATAAGGGCCGGCGGTGTAGTCATTATTAAACTCGGTCGCCAGGCCATAATTAGAGTTGGCGGAAGCACCCAGCCACCAGCGATCGTTAAGCGGCTGGACATAATGAATATTCGGCACCCATTCCGTAGGCGCAATATTATTTGCATGCAGGCTCTGGCCGGTTGAACTTGAACCGTCAACCGCCACATCCGGGTCGATAAATACGGTACCGATGGAAAACATCGGGCGATCCATTAATGCCATTGTTGCCGGGTTGCGGCTGGCGGAGGCAGCGGTATCGCCCATCGCGCCTTCGCCTGAATAGGCGCGGCCCAGACCGATTGCGGAAAATTCATTAAGTTGAAAGCCGGCTGCAAAAGCGTTTGAAGAAACAATGGCCACTGCGGCTGCGAGCGCAGACTTCGCAAACAGGTTTTTATGGTTCATGACCACAACCTCATTATTTGATTATTATTCAACAGGTTAATTTTATAACCCCTGTCGGTACTCATTGGATCTGAATAACCGCTAACTTATCAGACCAGTGCCCCAGTATAGGTCTCACTCGCACTGATGTTGCAATATTGTTTTATAGTTTTTTCCATAATGATCCACAAAAAGGGATCTGCTTAACAAAAAACGTCTTGCTATGTTTTAGCGCAGCGGAGTTTAACTTGTTTAAGATCAAATTTAACCCTGATATTCACGACTTAGCGTGCTTTCTTCAGCGGATTGCCAGACAAGAAAAAAACCACGGCGTAAACTGCTGGCAATGTTTTAACTTCATGCCGTTACTGGCCTCCCGGAGAATCCTATGACTCATGCCATAAAAAAATGCAGCGCTAATGAAACCGCTGCCTGCTGCTGTGTGGACGTTGGAACCATTATGGACAATACCGACTGCACCGCATCGTGGAGTCAGCTGTATGAAACTCGGCAGCAGGCAGAAGCCGCTCTGCAACAGCTGACCGGGAAAGCGCGTCAGATAGAGTCTGAACCCTGCCAGATTGACGCACGGTTTAGCGACCAGCCCAGCGGCGTACAGCTGGATGTCGATTTCACCTTTAGCTGCCAGGCTGAGACGATGATTTTCCAGCTCGGTCTGCGCTAAGTTCTTCTCTTTGCAGTGAGCGAGTCTCTCTCGCTCACTGTGCGCTTAAGCGTGTCTTCCTTCGCAATTTTCCTTTCTTAACGCGCAAAATGTAAAAATCTGGTTAACATTAGTCAGGTCAGACCTCTTTTGGCAATGATGCCCGGATTGATACAGGTGGCAGGAATGATCAAAGCGCAACCGTTACTGACCCGTCAGGGCGAACGCATCGCGATTACGCACGGTTTAAGAACGCCTTTCGCCCGTCAGGCTACGGCACTACACGGCATTCCTGCGGTAGAGCTGGGCCGAATGGTAATTAGTGAATTGCTCATCCGCAGCGAAATTGCGCCGGAAATTATTGAGCAACTGGTTTTTGGCCAGGTAGTACAAATGCCTGAAGCCCCCAATATCGCTCGTGAGATCGTGCTCGGTAGCGGGTTAAGCGTGCGGACCGATGCGTACAGCGTCAGCCGGGCCTGCGCGACCAGCTTCCAGGCCGTGGCGAACGTCGCGGAGAGCCTGCTGGCCGGCACTATTCAGGCGGGCATGGCTGGCGGTGCCGACTCTGCTTCTGTATTGCCCATTGGCGTCAGTAAAAAATTAGCCCGGACGCTGGTCGACCTCAATAAAGCTAAAACGCTCTCACAAAAGTTAACGCTGTTCAGCCAGCTACGACCACGCGACTTGCTGCCTGTGCCGCCTGCCGTAGCGGAGTACTCTACCGGACTACGCATGGGCGATACCGCGGAACAAATGGCAAAAACCTACGGTATTACCCGCGAACAACAGGATGCCCTGGCGCATCGTTCTCATGTCCGCGCAGCGCGTGCCTGGGACGAAGGCAAACTGGCCGGAGAAGTCATGACCGCGTTTGTGCCGCCCTGGCGCAAGGCGCTGGAAAGAGATAACAGCATCCGCACCCATTCCGATCTGAAAGAATATGCCAGGCTGCGGCCGGCTTTTGATCGGCGATATGGCACGGTTACCGCCGCTAACAGCACGCCATTGACTGACGGTGCAGCGGCAGTAGTGATGATGACTGAATCGCGCGCGAAAGCGCTGGGCATCACGCCGTTAGGCTATCTGCGCAGCTATGCTTTCACGGCGACGGATGTCTGGCAGGATATGCTGCTGGGACCTGCCTACGCCTCGCCGCTCGCGCTGGACAGGGCAGGCCTTACGCTTGCCGATCTGACGCTGATCGATATGCACGAAGCCTTCGCTGCGCAAACGCTGACCAATCTCAAGCTGTTTGCCGACGAACGTTTCGCCCGCGAAGTGCTCAATCGTCCTCATGCGTTAGGCGAGGTCGATGAAGAAAAATTTAATGTTTTGGGCGGCTCAATCGCCTACGGACATCCCTTTGCCGCAACGGGAGCAAGAATGATTACCCAGACACTTAATGAGCTGCGACGCCGTGGTGGCGGGCTTGGGCTGGTGACGGCATGTGCCGCAGGGGGCCTCGGCGCGGCCATGGTTCTGGAGGCGGAATAATGGCGACGCAATCTGCATTTACTCTCAGCATGCGGCTGGACAACATTGGTGTGATAACGGTAGACGTTGCTGGCGAAAAGCTGAATACGCTGAAAGCTGAGTTTATCAGTCAGATCAAAGCAATAATTAACGAGGCGCGTCGCAATCCTGAACTGGCCGGGCTGGTAATTATTTCCGGCAAGCCTGATTCTTTCATTGCGGGTGCGGATATCACCATGATTGCAGCCTGTCAGACGGCAAGGGAAGCGGAAGATCTGGCGAAACAGGGGCAGCGCGTGATGGCGGAGATCGCTTCGCTGTCGGTGCCGGTGGTGGCGGCAATTCATGGCGCCTGTTTAGGCGGCGGTCTTGAACTGGCACTGGCCTGTAATCAACGTGTTTGCACGCTGGATGAGAAAACCCGGCTCGGGCTGCCCGAAGTGCAGCTCGGCCTGCTGCCGGGTTCCGGTGGCACACAGCGGCTGCCGCTGCTGATCGGCGCGTCTCATGCGCTGGATTTATTGCTCACCGGAAAAACCTTGCGGGCTAAGCAAGCCTTAAAACTGGGGCTGGTTGACGACGTTGTGCCGCAAACTATTCTGCTGGAAACGGCGATCGGCATGGTGCTTAAAGGGCGCAGGCCGCGCAAATCGTTACCGCTGCGTGAACGTCTGTTAAATGGGCCTGCGGGCAGGGCGCTGCTATTTTCACTGGTGGCAAAACGGGCGCAGGCAAAAAGCCGGGGTCATTATCCGGCGATCAAAAAAATCCTCTCCGTGGTGCGTACCGGCCTGCATCATGGTCGCAGTGCAGGCTATGCCGCAGAAGCGAAAGCTTTTGGCGAGCTGGCGATGACGCCAGAATCCGCGGCGCTGCGCAGCCTTTTTTTTGCCTCCACGCAGATGAAGAAAGAGCTGGGTGCCGAGGCAAAACCGCGAGAGCTGAACGCTATCGGCGTGCTCGGCGGTGGGTTAATGGGCGGCGGCATCGCTTTTGTCACCGCGAGCCGTGGCAAACTGCCGGTCAGGATCAAAGATATCAACGCGCAGGGTATCAACCCCGCGCTGAAATATAGCTGGGATCTGCTCAGCAAAAAGGTCGCGCGCCGTCATATGACGCCAGCCGAAAGACAGCGGCAAATGGCGCGCATCAGCGGCGGAATGGATTACCAGGGATTTGGTCGACGTGACGTGATTATCGAAGCCGTATTCGAAGATTTGATGCTGAAGCAGAAAATGGTCGCGGAAGTGGAAGCCAACGCGTCAGCACAGACTGTTTTTGCTTCCAACACCTCTTCGCTATCGATTGGCGAGATAGCGGCGCACGCCAGGCGGCCGGAAAACGTGATCGGTCTCCATTACTTCAGTCCGGTTGATAAAATGCCGCTGGTGGAAGTGATCCCTCATGCTTCAACCAGCGCGGCAACGATTGCCACCACGGTTGCGCTGGCAAAAAGGCAGGGTAAAACACCGATTGTGGTTGCCGATCGCGCCGGATTTTACGTTAACCGCATTCTGGCGCCCTATATTATTGAGGCGATGCGCTGTCTGCTGGAAGGCGAGCCGATTGAGACGATTGACGAAGCCCTGATGGATTTTGGTTTCCCGGTTGGGCCGGTGCAGCTGCTTGATGAAGTCGGTATTGATGTCGGCACCCATATCATGCCGGTGCTTGAGCAGGCTCTGGGCGAGCGTTTTAAAGCGCCGTCAGCGCTGGATGCCGTCCTGAACGATAATCGCAAGGGGCGTAAGAACGGCCGGGGATTCTATTTATACCCGGGGCGGAAAAGCAGGAAGCGCGTTGACCCCACAATTTATCAGCTGCTCAACCTCAGCCCACGCAAACGGCTGAGCGGCGAAAATATTGCTCAGCGCTGCGTGATGATGATGCTGAATGAGGCGGTGCGAACGCTGGATGAAGGCGTGATTCGCAGTGAACGTGATGGCGACATTGGCGCGGTATTTGGCATAGGTTTCCCTCCTTTTCTCGGCGGCCCTTTTCGCTATATCGATCGGCTGGGGGCTGGGCAGGTGGTGAGCATATTAGAACGGCTGGCACAGGCTCACGGTGAGCGATTTGCCCCCTGTGAGGCTTTACGCCAGCGGGCCGTTTCCCGACAAACCTTTTACAAATCGGCGCAGGAAATCAATACCCACGCCGATTCAGCGGGTTAGAATTCGTTTCGACAAAAGGACTTACTGGCCTTCATCCGGATGGCGCTCATTAAGTAAACAATCGGTTGACTTGGCTTTAAGCATTGGGGTACAACACAGCGTTCATTCTCTGAGTGAAGAGTCGGAAGGCGGTGTTTTCCGGCGTTTTATGTTTAACAACAGCGGTGCATTATGCAAGTTTTCATTATGCGTCACGGCGATGCGGCACTTGATGCAGCCAGTGATTCTGTAAGACCTCTGACTCATTGCGGTTGTGATGAATCACGCCAGATGGCGACCTGGCTAAACGGCCAGACAATAGATATCGAACGAGTACTGGTCAGCCCCTATCTGCGTGCGGAACAGACGCTGGCAACGGTACGTGAAGCGCTAATCTTGCCTGCGGAACAGGACGTTTTGCCGGAACTGACGCCTGGCGGCGATCCCGGACTGGTGGCTTGTTATTTGCAGGCGCTGGGGAAAGAAGGCGTGAAGTCCGCGCTGGTCATTTCACATCTGCCTCTGGTGGGCTATCTGGTTTCCGAACTTTGTCCGCAGGAAGCGCCGCCAATGTTTGCGACCTCTGCGATTGCCTGCGTCGATTTTGATGTGGAAAGCGCCTGTGGGCGGCTTGCCTGGCAGGTGAGCCCCGCGAAGCTGGCAAAAGCGATGTAAGACCCTTCTGTGGGCCGGTATCCCGGCCCGTCCTACGGCAGTTCCGGCGGCAGCCACTCTTCCACTTCAATCAGCACCAGCAGTGCGGCATCGCCCCCAAACAGTTTCGGCGCCTGATGAAAAGCCATCACCATTGGATGCTGCGCCAGCCAGAGCGGCGTTTGCTGCTTCAGCACGTGTTTACCGTGGCCATGCATCACGCTGGCGCAGAAAATATGCTCGCGTCGGCAGGCGGCAATTAACGCTCCCAACTCCGCTTTGGCCTGTTTTTGAGTCAATCCATGCAAATCGAGAAAAATTTCTGGCGTGTAGTCTCCCCGCCTGAGTTTTTTCAACTCGTAATGACTGACGTCGCTTCTGACATAGCGCACCGGACCTTCATCCGCCAGCAGCGGCTGGAATTCGTCAGAAAAATAGTGGCTGGCATCCATTTGTTCTGAAAGCAGACGCTTTTGTGGAACTTCCGAGATCTTTTTACGCGGCGGCTTATGGACAATAGTGTCCTGAGCCAGCTTTCGGGTGCCGGTCATTAAGCCGCGAAACAGCGCTTGATCTTCAGTGCTCAGATTCTGTTTTTTACTCATTTCGTTCTCATGGCGGCGCAAAACGGCCAGAATATTCAGCAATATTCACCACAGTCTACCTTGTCTTTTACCGGCTTTTAAACAAATGTCAGCTTTTTCATGCCTGCGCGCTGGATTATCGTCAGCTTCATGGCAAACTAGCTGCCGAGTTGAGTTTGGCCTGTTGGAGGGCACATTGGACAAAATTTTCGTTGATGAGGCAGTCAGTGAACTGCACACCATCCAGGATATGCTTCGCTGGTCGGTCAGTCGCTTCGCCGCTGCCGATATCTGGTACGGTCACGGTACTGATAATCCCTGGGATGAAGCTGTCCAGCTGGTGCTGCCCACGCTCTATCTGCCGCTGGATATTCCGGAAGATATGCGCGCTGCACGCCTCACGTCCAGCGAACGTCACCGCATCGTTGAACGCGTGATCCGTCGAATCAACGAACGCATTCCTGTTGCCTATATGACCAACAAAGCCTGGTTCTGCGGTCATGAATTTTACGTTGATGAACGCGTGCTGGTGCCGCGTTCGCCAATCGGCGAGTTGATTAATGAGCGCTTTGCCGCGCTGATCCCTCATGAACCGCAGCATATCCTGGATATGTGTACCGGCAGCGGCTGTATTGCCATCGCCTGCGCCTACGCCTTCCCGGACGCTGAAGTAGATGCGGTGGATATCTCCACCGATGCGCTGGCGGTTGCCGAGCAAAATATTGAAGCGCACGGTATGGAACATAACGTGACGCCAATCCGCGCCGATCTGTTCCGCGAGCTGCCAAAAACCCCTTACGACCTGATTGTTACCAATCCGCCGTATGTTGATGAAGAAGACATGGGCGATCTGCCGGGTGAATACCAGCACGAACCCGAGCTGGGTCTGGCCGCAGGCCGTGATGGCCTGAAACTGGCTCGCCGCATTCTGGCCTGTGCGCCGGATTACCTGAGCGAAGAGGGCGTGCTGATTTGTGAAGTGGGCAACAGTATGGTGCACATGATCGACCAGTACCCGGATGTGCCTTTCACCTGGCTGGAGTTCACCAACGGCGGCGATGGCGTCTTTATGCTGACCCGTCAGCAAATTGTCGATGCCCAGCATCACTTCAGCATCTATAAGGACTAAGGAGAGGTAGTCATGGCTGGTAATACTCTTGGGCAGGTTTTCCGCGTGACCACGTTTGGAGAATCTCATGGACTGGCGCTCGGCTGTATTGTTGATGGCGTTCCGCCGGGCATTCCCCTGACGGAAGCTGATTTGCAGCACGATCTCGATCGTCGTCGTCCTGGCACATCGCGCTATACCACGCAGCGCCGCGAACCCGATCAGGTTAAAATCCTCTCCGGCGTTTTTAACGGCGTAACCACCGGCACCAGCATTGGCCTGCTGATTGAAAACACCGATCAGCGTTCACAGGATTACGGCACCATCAAAGACGTTTTCCGTCCTGGCCATGCCGATTATACCTACGAGCAGAAATATGGCCTGCGCGACTATCGCGGAGGCGGGCGTTCTTCCGCACGTGAAACCGCGATGCGGGTTGCCGCTGGCGCGATTGCAAAAAAATACCTGGAAATGAAGCACGGCATCAAAATCCGTGGCTACCTGGCGCAGATGGGCGACGTGGTTTGTGAACTGGCCGATTGGGAACAGGTTGAACAGAACCCGTTCTTCTGCCCGGATCCGACCAAACTGGAAGCGCTGGATGAGCTGATGCGCGCGCTGAAAAAAGAGGGTGACTCCATTGGCGCGAAAGTGGCGGTGATGGCAGAGAATGTTCCGGTTGGCCTGGGTGAACCTGTTTTCGACCGTCTTGATGCCGATCTGGCGCATGCGCTGATGAGCATTAACGCGGTAAAAGGCGTTGAAATTGGCGACGGTTTTGCCGTGGTGAACAAGCGCGGCAGCGAGCATCGCGATGAAATTCGTGCTGACGGCTTCCAGAGCAACCATGCGGGCGGCATTCTGGGTGGTATCAGCAGCGGGCAGCCGATTCTGGCCACCCTGGCACTGAAGCCGACCTCCAGCATCACCGTGCCGGGCAAAACGATCAATCGTTCAGGTGAAGAAGTGGAAATGATCACCAAAGGCCGCCACGATCCTTGCGTAGGGATCCGTGCGGTGCCGATCGCGGAAGCGATGATGGCGATCGTGCTGATGGATCACTTACTGCGCCAGCGCGCTCAAAACGCTGACGTGCACACGGATATTCCTCGCTGGTAAAAACATGAAAAAGACGCTGATCGCCCTTTGTGCGCTGCTGGTAAGTGCTTCCACGCTGGCGGCTACGCCCTGGCAATCCATCCGTCAGCCGGTAAGCGGAGCGCCGCAGTCGATAGGCGCATTCGCCAACGGTTGCATCGTGGGTGCGCAGGAACTGCCGCTCAATTCGCCAGCTTACCAGGTGATGCGCCAGGATCAGCGTCGTTTCTATGGCCATCCTGACCTCATCCTCTTTATTCAACGGCTCAGTACGCAGGTGCATAATTTGCAGCTGGGTGAAGTGCTGATTGGCGATATGGGGATGGCGGCAGGCGGACGCTTTAGTAGCGGTCACGCCAGCCATCAGACCGGGCTGGATGTGGATATCTGGCTACAGCTGCCCAAAACACGCTGGACGCCGCAGATGCTGCTGAAACCACAGCCGCTTGATTTAGTCACTGCGGACGGTAAAAGCGTCGTGTCACGTCACTGGCAGCCGGAAATCGACAGTCTGGTCAAACTGGCGGCGAAAGACGATGACGTTACACGCATTTTCGTCAATCCAGCGATTAAAAAGCAGCTTTGTGCCGATGCGGGCACCGATCGTGACTGGTTGCGTAAGGTGCGCCCGTGGTTTGGGCATCGTGCGCACATGCATGTTCGCCTGCGTTGCCCTTCAGGCAGTCTGGAATGTCAGGATCAGCCCACTCCGCCGCCTGGCGATGGCTGTGGCGCTGAACTGCAAAGCTGGTTTGCACCGCCGAAACCGGCCGGCAAACCGGTAAAACGTGAACCACCGCCGTTACCGCCTTCCTGTCAGGCGCTGCTGGATAAACATCTGCTTTAGGAAATAAAGATGGATTGGTTTGTGGTAAGCCCGCTGCTGGTTGGGCTGCTGTTTTTCATCGCCATGCTGGCCGGATTTATTGATTCCATTGCGGGCGGTGGCGGATTACTGACGGTGCCTGCGCTGCTTTCTGCCGGGCTTTCACCGGCACAGGCGCTGGCGACCAATAAGCTACAGTCGGTCGGCGGCTCTTTTTCCGCCAGCCTCTATTTTGTCAGACGCAAAGCGGTGGATCTTCGCCAACAAAAACTCAATATCGCCATGACCTTTATCGGGGCGGTAAGTGGAGCGATTGCTATCCAACACATCCAGCCGGGCCTGCTACGTCAGGTACTGCCGCTGCTGCTGATTGGTATCGGACTCTACTTTTTACTGATGCCGAAAGTAGGGGAAGAAGATCGCCATCGTCGTTTACATGGCCTGCCTTTTGCGCTGGTCGCTGGCGGCTGTGTCGGTTTTTATGATGGCTTCTTTGGCCCGGGCGCCGGTTCATTTTATGCGCTGGCGTTTATCACACTCTGCGGCTTTAACCTTGCGAAATCTACCGCGCATGCCAAGGTGCTTAACTTCACCTCAAATCTTGGCGGCCTGCTGTTCTTTATGTTTGGCGGCAAGGTGATCTGGGGAACCGGGCTGGTGATGCTGATCGGCGCTATTTGCGGCGCACGGATGGGCGCCCGGCTGGTACTCAGTCGCGGACAGAAACTGATCCGCCCGATGGTCGTCACGGTTTCGGTAGTGATGAGTGCGAAACTGCTTTATGACAGCCACGGCGCGGCCATAGCGGCCTGGTGCCATCACCTGTTTAACTGAATTTGCCGCAAGGCCTCACCGGCGCGCCGCTCTTATGGCGCGAGTATTTGCAGAAGATAACTATGATTGCTCACCATTATCAGCAGCTGATTGACATCTTTGAAGGCTGCTTTTTTGAAGAATTTAATACGCGCCTGGTAAAGGGCGACGACGAACCGATTTATCTGCCTGCTGATGAAGCGCTGGATTACAACCGTGTCGTTTTCGCGCATGGCTACTACGCCAGCGCGCTGCACGAGATTTCACACTGGTGCATTGCCGGCGCCGGGCGCCGCAAGCAGGTGGATTTTGGCTACTGGTACTGTCCTGACGGCCGTGATGCGATGACACAAAGCCAGTTTGAAGCGGTGGAAGTTAAGCCACAGTCACTGGAATGGATGTTTTGTGTTGCGGCAGGGTTTCCCTTCAATGTAAGTTGTGACAATCTCAATGGCGATTGTGAGCCGGATCGCATCGCGTTCCAGCGTAAAGTGCATGCCCAGGTCATGGCGCACCTGGAAAAGGGTATTCCGCCACGGCCCGCGCGTTTTATTGCGGCGCTTTGTCACTATTACGCCACACCCCCGCTGAATGCAGCGCAGTTTCCGTGGCCGGAAGATCTCTGAGCCTGCCGATAGCGGCACAGCTTCCACGGCCCGACGTAAAGGAATAAGGAATTGTATGATCGATGAATTTGAAGCGCGTATTCTGGCCCTGATTGACGACATGGTGGAGAGTGCCAGTGATGATGAGCTGTTCGCCAGTGGCTATCTGCGTGGCCACCTGACGCTGGCCGTGGCTGAGATCGAACAGTCTGGCGAACACACGCCGGAAGCGTTGCAGATTCAGGTACAGAAAAGTCTGCATAACGCCATTGATGCCGGAGAGCTCTCCCCGCGCGATCAGGCGTTGGTCATCGGCATGTGGGACAACCTTTTCCTTCAGGCACGCCAGCCTTCCTGAATAATCAGGCGGCAGTCGTGCCGCCTGAACCCGGTTTTTACCTCAGCTCGCCGTCTTCACCGCTTTTCCCTTCAGCAGTTTTCGAACCCAGTAACGGTTAGGATGCATGGCCGCCAGCGTATCGCGATCCAGCGGGATCGGCTCGCCGCAAAGCTCCGCTGCCAGAACTTCGGCCGCCAGCGGGCCGCTGCATAATCCTCTTGAACCCAGCGCGCCCAGAACAAACAGCCCCTGATGAACGGGCGCATCTTCCGCCTCATCCTTATGCTGTGCCAGCGTGGCGTACTGGGCCAGCGTGCGCGAATAGTCCGGCAGCGGGCCAATCATCGGCAGATGATCGCGCGTGGCGCAGCGTACGCCGCAGCGAGCGCTGCCTTCACTCACATCCACCTCTTTGGGCCAGTCGGCTTCAGGCAGGCAGCGCAGCAACCGGTCACGATTCTCCTGCTGATCTTCTTCACGATAAGCGGTTGAACGGTCGGCGCGATGATAGCTGGCACCAATACAGTGGTGCTGATTAGCCGGATTGACCGGCGTCAGATAGCCGTCGTAGCACAGCACCTGTTTCAGCTCGCCCAGTGCCGGCGTGGTGGGAATATGGCTGACCTGTCCACCAACCGCATAGGCAGGGAGCGCTTCACTCTGCGCAAAATCGGTCAGTGCATGCCCGGTTGCCAGCACCACATTGGTATGATGGCGGGCAGGTTGATCAACAAATTCCAGCAGCCAGCCGGACTCGTCAGGCACGAGCGTGGTCAGTTTATGCTGCCAGTGAATCTGTAATCCCTGCTGTTGGGCAAGAGCAAACAGCGCAGGCGTTAGCTGCGCAGGGGAAAGCCAACCGCCCAGCGGATAAGTGATGCCGCCGCAACCGGTTTCCACGCCGCATAGCGCTTCGGCCTGCTGCTGGTTAACCGCGCGGGCAATCTCTTCCGGCAGCTGCATAGTCAACATTTTGGCAATTTTATCGGCGCTTTTTTCGTCCCAGCCGAGCTGGGTGACGCCGCACCATTGATGATCAAAATCGACCGGCAGGCGATCGTACAGGCGACGGGCAAAGGTAAAGGCGGCAGGGAAAAAACGTGCCAGCGCCGGGTCATGATGATTAAGCAGCGGATAAAGCGCGCCCTGACGGTTGCCGGAAGCGCCCTGAGCAGAATGTGCATCGGCGCTGTAAAGCGTAACGGATTTGCCGCGCCGCAGCAGCGCCAGCGCCAGCAGCGCGCTGGCAATGCCGCCGCCGATTATTGAGATATCGCTTCCACCCGCACTGCCTGCGTGTTCGCCAGGCGCAGTACTTTCAGCGTTATTCGGCTCGGCAGAATCTTCCGAATTGCCAGGCCCGGCAATAAAATCGGTCTCTTTAGCCGCTGGGCGTGCATACCAGGGGGTTTGAGATCGGGGGGAGAGCGCTTCTTCCATCACCCCGGAAAGCATATGCCGTTTAGGGCCAAACCCGGGACGTTTAGCAACGGTAAAACCGGCTTCCTGTAAGTCACGGCGAACAAATCCGGCACAGGTAAAGGTGGCCAGCGTGCCGCCTGTACGGGCCATTTTTGCCATGCAGGCGAACAGCGCTGGCGTCCACATATCGGGGTTTTTCGACGGCGCAAAGCCATCAAGAAACCAGGCATCTATCTGATTTTGCAGACTGTCATCAAAAGTGTGAATAAGCTGATTAATATCGCCAAACCATAAATCCAGCGTCACGCGTCCGCCATCCAACAACAGGCGGTGGCAGCCCGGCAGCGCGACCGGCCACTGGTCCCGCAGCGCGGCGGCGTAATCGGCCAGTTCAGGCCAGCAGGCATGCGCACTGGCAAGGTCGCTAACGCTTAACGGATATTTCTCACAGCTGATGAAGTGTAAACGCTGTAGCTTTGCGTCTGGCGTGGTTGCACGAAACTGGTCAAACGCCTTCCACAACGTCAAAAAGTTTAATCCGGTACCAAAACCGGTTTCGGCGGTGACAAACAGCGCCCGTGAATGCGTGATAAAACGAGCGGGCAGGTCATTGCCCGCCAGGAAGACATGTCGCGTCTCCTCCAGTCCGTTTTCATTGGAAAAATAGACGTCGCCAAAGGTTCGGGATACAGGTGTACCCTGTTCATTCCAGTTCAGTTCAGCATGCTCAATTGGGGCGCTTTTCACGGCAAAAACTCAGTTATCCTGCGGTGTTGCGATTGTAACCACCCGGGGGTGCCCACGCAAATTTACAAAAGTTAAGCGCTGATCGGACTTGTTCGGCTTACAACTGTACGCTAAAGTGCGTGTCGAATCCTAATATAAGTAGTTAACGAGGTATTGAATGAAACGTGCAGTGATTACTGGCCTGGGTATCGTTTCCAGCATTGGTAATAACCAACAGGAAGTCCTTGCATCTCTGCGTGAAGGGCGTTCCGGCATTACCTTCTCTCAGGAGCTGAAAGATTCCGGTATGCGTAGTCACGTCTGGGGTAACGTCAAGCTGTCTAAAGACGAGATCTCCAGCCTCATCGATCGTAAAGTTCTGCGTTTTATGAGCGATGCGTCCATTTATGCTTATATCTCTATGTTGGAAGCGGTAAAAGATTCCGGCCTGACTGCTGAGCAGTACCAGAACAACCCACGCGTGGGTCTGGTTGCGGGTTCTGGCGGCGGTTCACCGTTCTACCAGGCAGCCAGCGTCGACGGCATGCGTGCTAAAGGCCTGCGTGGCGTTGGCCCGTATATGGTGACTAAAGCGATGGCTTCCGGCGTGTCTGCCTGTCTGGCAACGCCGTTCAAAATCCACGGCGTGAACTACTCCATCAGCTCTGCCTGCGCAACCTCAGCACACTGCATCGGTAACGCCGTTGAGCAGATCCAGCTGGGCAAACAGGACGTGGTCTTTGCCGGTGGCGGCGAAGAGCTGGTGTGGGAAATGTCCTGCGAGTTCGATGCAATGGGCGCACTCTCCACCAAATACAACGACACGCCAGAAAAAGCGTCCCGTACATACGATACCAGCCGTGACGGCTTCGTTATCGCTGGCGGCGGCGGCATGGTCGTGGTGGAAGAGCTGGAGCATGCACTGGCTCGCGGCGCACACATCTATGCTGAAGTTGTTGGCTACGGCGCAACTTCCGATGGCGCAGACATGGTTGCACCATCAGGCGAAGGCGCAATGCGCTGTATGCGTCTGGCAATGCAGGGCGTGGATACGCCAATCGACTACCTGAACACCCACGGTACTTCCACGCCGGTTGGTGATGTGAAAGAGCTGGGCGCAATCCGCGAAGTCTTCCCGGATAACACCCCGGCAATGTCTGCGACTAAAGCCATGACCGGTCACTCTCTGGGTGCCGCTGGCGTGCAGGAAGCCATCTACTCACTGCTGATGCTGGAGCACGGTTTTATCGCGCCAAGCATCAACATCGACGAGCTGGATCCGGCTGCTGAAGGTCTGAACATCGTGACTAAACCAACCGAGCAGAAACTGACGACCGTGATGTCTAACAGCTTCGGTTTCGGCGGAACGAACGCTACGCTGGTTATGCGTAAGCTGTAATTCGTCATCGGGTTAAGACGTAAGCTGCATTGCGGCTTACGTCTGCGAAATAAAGATGCTCACAAGGCATCTTTTTTTTCGCCTGGAGAACACAGCTGCCTTGGGTTTGTTATTATAAATACCCCAATGTTAAATTGACGTTACTGATTTAATTCGTCACACTCACCCGCTAAACATTCCCCTCAACGTCTTCATCGATGTTGCGTAAGCGTTTACGTTAATCAACGCACCTGAACCGCTCTTTGTAGCGGAATAGCCGGGTGCGTATAATGCGGCCCGTTACGTAAACATAAGGAGATGCGTGTCTCATGTCATCAATCACCGATGAACGCCCGACCCGGGCAACCGTTTCGCTGGGCGCTATTTCTTTCGCCGTCTTTTTGACCTACCTCACCGCCGGGCTGGCTTTGCCGGTCATCCCCCTGTTTGTTCATCAGGAACTGGGGCTGAACAATGTGATGGTGGGCATTGCAGTCGGCGTACAGTTTTTTGCAACGTTGCTGACGCGCGGCTATGCCGGAAGACTGGCAGATCAGCGTGGTGCCAAACGCTCGGTTTTACAGGGCATGCTGGCCTGTATGCTGGTTGGTATAGCCTATGTTCTGGCCGCCATTTTGCCTTTGCCCGTCATGGGCAAATTTGCGCTACTGGTCGTGGGGCGGTTGCTGCTCGGCTTTGGCGAAAGTCAATTACTCACCGGCAATCTTACCTGGGGGATGGGCCTCGTCGGGCCTAAACGTTCCGGTCAGGTGATGTCGTGGAACGGCATGGCGATTTATGGCGCGTTGGCCGCCGGTGCACCTCTGGGGCTGCTGTTGCATAACCACTGGGGTTTTATGGCAATGGGTATCGCGACCATTATTTTGCCGGGTATCGCGCTGCTGTTTAACTTTTGGGTTAAACCGGTGCCAACGCATGGCGGTGAGCGGCCTTCGTTGTGGAAAGTGGTCGGCCAGATCCTTTCTCCCGGTTTTGCGCTGGCGTTACAGGGAACCGGCTTTGCTGTTATTGGCACCTTTACCACGCTCTATTTTGCCAGCGAGCAGTGGGGCAATGCGGGATTTGCACTCACCGCGTTTGGCATGGCGTTTGTGCTGATGCGTATTCTGTTTGGCTGGATGCCCGACAGGCTTGGCGGCGTTAAGGTTGCGCTGATTTCGCTGGCGATCGAAGCAATGGGATTGCTGGTGCTGGGGCTGGCTGTAAACGGCTGGATGGCGCTGGCAGGCGCGGCGCTGACGGGTTGCGGCTGCTCGCTGGTCTTTCCGGCGCTCGGCGTGGAAGTGGTAAAACGCGTAGCGCCTCAGGTTCGCGGCACGGCACTGGGCGGATTTTCCGCTTTTCAGGATGTCGCCTACGGTGCCAGCGGCCCGCTGACCGGTTTTCTTGCAACTTCATTGGGTTATGGCGCCGTTTATCTGGCGGGTGCAATCTGCGCGGTGCTGGGTATTGCCGTCACGCTTAACTTTGCCAGAAATCAATGACCGCTTGATTTTTGTTAGCCGAATGCCATGAATCGCAGATTGTTTTTGCGGAATAGGCTACTCTGTGGCTAATCCGCATTAACCTCATTACAACAGATACGCTATGAACAACCGTCTGACAATCAAGGATATCGCTCGTCTGAGTGGGGTAGGGAAATCGACGGTTTCACGCGTGCTGAACGGTGAACATAGCGTAAGCCAGAAAACGCGCGACAGAGTAGAGGCGGTCATTCATCAGCAGGGATTCACCCCTTCCAAGTCGGCACGCGCCATGCGTGGACAAAGCGACAGGGTGGTCGGCATTATTGTCTCGCGTCTTGATTCTCCTGCGGAAAACCAGGCGGTGAGAACCATGCTGCCGCTGTTTTATCAGCACGGGTTCGACCCGATAATCATGGAAAGTCAGTTTGATCCCGAGCTGGTCTCCGGGCATTTGCATATGTTGGCGCAACGCCATGTGGATGGCGTGATCCTGTTTGGCTTTAATGGCCTGACGGAAGCGCTGCTCAGCCGCTGGCAGGAGAAAATGGTGGTGATGGTACGTCAGTACGTTGGGTTTTCCTCGGTACGCTATGACGACGCCGGTGCAGTCAATCTGCTGATGGACAGCCTGAGTCAGCAAGGCCATCGGCATATCAGCTACCTTGGCGTGAACCAAAGCGATGCCACCACAGGCGCTTGTCGCTATCAGGCTTATATTGCAGGATGTCAGCGTCTGAACATTACGCCGCTCAGTTCGTCAGGAGAATTGAGTTTTCAACACGGTTATGACCATGCTTCCAGCGTGCTGGCTGCGGAAACAACCGCACTGATTTGTGCCTCCGACAGCATTGCTCTCGGCGCTATCAAATATCTACAACAGCAGAAAATCACCGGTATCCAGGTTGGTGCTATTGGCAACAGCCCACTGTTGAGTTTCCTGTTTCCTGAAACCTTATCGGTAGAATTTGGCTACGACAAAGCGGGTGTTCAGGCAGCACAACAGCTTCTGGCCCAGCTAAACGGTGAGTCGGTTCTGCGTGATATTGTCGTTCCCTGCCATCTCAACTCTCCTCCCGCTTTCCTGTAAACGCTTAAACTCGGGTCAATAACGGTTATTTTGTGATCGCTGCGCCAAAATGGGAACGTTCCCTTTTTCGGTTAGAAAGAGAATGGTTACACTCCGTCCGATCTAAAAACGTTTGAATTCATTTTAATAAAATAAAAATGGAAGGGACTTCCTATGGAAAAATTTTATGACGTTGATCGTCTGATTGAGCTGGTCGGCGGCGACGGCAATATTGCCGCTGTAAGCCACTGTATTACCCGGTTACGCTTCGTGCTTAATGATGCCAGTCAGGCCCGACCACAAGACATTGAAGCGCTACCCATGGTAAAAGGCTGCTTCACAAATGCGGGGCAGTTCCAGGTCGTTATCGGGCCAGACGTAGGGAAGTACTATCAGGCATTAATTGCGGCCACAGGACACAGCACGGCCGATAAAGAACAAACTAAAATTGCCGCAAGACAGAATATGAAGTGGTCTGAACGGGCGATCTCTCACTTTGCTGAAATCTTTTTTCCGCTGCTACCCGCGCTGATCAGCGGCGGCTTGATCCTCGGCTTCCGTAATATTATCGGTGATATTCCCTTCTCAGAAGGCCAGACGCTGGCACAAATGCACCCGGCCTGGCAAAACCTTTATGATTTCTTGTGGTTGCTGGGGGAGGCGATCTTTATGTTTCTGCCGGTGGCCGTCTGCTGGTCAACGGTTAAGAAAATGGGGGGAACGCCGGTACTGGGCATTGTTCTGGGTATTACCCTGGTTTCGCCGCAGCTCATGAATTCCTACCTGCTCGGGCAGCAGCAGCCGGAAGTCTGGAACTTCGGCTGGTTTGTCATTGAAAAAGTCGGCTATCAGGCGCAGGTCATTCCTTCCGTGTTGGCAGGCATGGCGCTGGCGTGGATTGAAATCAGACTAAAGAAACTGACCCCGGATTACCTCTATCTGGTTATTGTGCCGGTTGTTTCGCTTTTACTGGCCGTCTTCCTTGCGCACGCGGCAATCGGGCCTTTTGGCCGCCTGGTGGGTGACGGTATTGCCTGGTGCGTGAAGGCACTGATGACCGGCAGTTTTGCCCCGATTGGCGCTGCGCTGTTTGGTTTTTTGTATGCGCCCCTGGTGATCACCGGCATTCATCAAACTACCCTGGCGATTGATTTGCAGATGATCAACAGCATGGGAAGTACGCCGCTCTGGCCGCTGATCGCCCTGTCGAATATCGCTCAGGCCTCTGCCGTTCTCGGCATTATTATCATCAGCCGCAAGGCAAACGAACGGGAGATTTCTATCCCGGCAGCCCTTTCCGCCTATCTCGGCGTAACTGAACCGGCCATGTACGGTATCAATCTTAAATATCGTTTTCCCATGCTGTGCGCGATGATCGGGTCGGCTATCGCTGGCTTACTTTGCGGCCTGTATGGCGTATTGGCCAACGGTATTGGCGTTGGCGGGTTGCCGGGGATTTTATCGATTCGACCGCAGTTCTGGCTGATTTTTATGGCGGCAATGCTGATCGCGATAATCGTACCCATCCTGCTGACCGTTATGGTGTACCGACATAAAGCCCGTCGCGGATCGCTACCGGTTTAACGCACTCTCTGGCCCAGGAATGGGCCGCTTATGACAATAAAGGATTATCACGATGAGTGATGTACTTCCCTGGTGGCAGAACGGGGTCATTTACCAAATCTATCCAAAAAGCTTTCAGGACAGTACCGGCAACGGTTATGGCGATCTCAACGGCGTAACGTCGCGGCTGGACTATTTGCAGACGCTGGGCGTTGATGCTATCTGGCTGACGCCGGTCTACGTTTCGCCTCAGGTAGATAACGGCTACGACGTGGCGGATTACTACGATATCGATCCTGCCTATGGCACCCTCGCTGATTTTGAACGGCTGGTGGCTGCGGCGCATCAACGGGGTATCCGTATCGTCATGGATATGGTGTTTAACCATACCTCGACCCAACATCCCTGGTTTCTGGCCTCACAGGATCCGCAAAGCGCTTACCGACAGTTTTATCTCTGGCGTGAAGGCGATAAAGCGGGGCCGCCTAATAACTGGCGTTCTAAGTTTGGCGGCTCGGCCTGGCAGTGGCATGAACCCAGCAGGCACTATTATTTGCACCTGTATGCCCCAGAGCAGGCCGATCTGAACTGGGAACATCCGCCGGTACGTGAGGAGTTAAAGAAAATTTGCCGGTTCTGGGCGAATAAAGGCGTCGATGGTCTGAGGCTGGACGTCATTAACCTGGTTTCCCGCGAGCCGGGCCTGCCAAATGACGACAAAGGCGACGGCCGCCGTTTTTATACCGATGGCCCGCGAATTCATCAATACATGCAGGAAATGAGCCGTGAGGTATTTCAGCCTCTCGGCCTGATGACGGTGGGTGAAATGTCCTCCACCACGCTGGAAAACTGCCAGCAGTATGCTGCATGCGATGGCAGCGAACTCTCCATGACCTTTAACTTTCACCATTTAAAGGTGGACTATCTCAACGGGGAAAAATGGACCCAGGCCAGCCCAGACTTTGTTGCGCTGAAAACGATTTTTCACTACTGGCAGCGCGGTATGCATAATCGCGCCTGGAACGCGCTGTTTTGGTGTAATCACGATCAGCCGCGCATTGTTTCACGTTTTGGTGATGAAGGCGCATTGCGCGAGCCTGCCGCTAAAATGCTGGCAATGGTGCTGCATGGTATGCAGGGAACGCCCTATATCTATCAGGGTGAAGAAATTGGCATGACTAACCCTGGCTTTACCCACATTGACCAGTATCGCGATGTGGAAAGCCTGAATATGTATGCTGAATTACGCGCCGCGGGCCGCAACGAGTCTGAGCTGTTGGCTATTCTTGCCCGTAAATCCCGCGACAACAGCCGTACGCCAATGCAATGGGACAGCTCAGCGCAGGCTGGTTTCACCACAGGCACCCCCTGGCTGCGCTGCGCGCCAAACGCTTCGCTCATCAATGCAGAAGCGGCAGTAGCCGATCCCGATTCCATTTTTCACACCTATCGCCAGCTGATCGCACTGCGCAAGCAGTATGCACTACTGACGCAAGGCGATTATGAGGATCTGGCGCCACTCCACCCGATGCTTTGGTGCTATCGACGTCGCTGGCAGGATCGGCAGCTGATTGTCGTGGCGAATTTAAGCCGCGAGCCGCTGACATGGCAGCCTGGAGAAAACATGACTGCACCCGGCTGGCATCGCCTTATCAGCAACTATGCCGATGCGCCACGACAGCCGCAAGCGACAACACTGCGTCCGTTTGAAGCTATCTGGTGGCTGAAAAACTGACCTAATCAGGATTTTTATAATAAGGAAATTAAAATGACTGCCACAAAATCTCTGCAACAACTGTGTCTTTCTGTTCTGGTCAGCGGTATGGCCGCTGCACCCGCCCTGGCCGTAGATTTTCACGGCTATGCCCGTTCCGGCATCGGCTGGAGCGGAAGCGGGGGAGAACAACAATGCTTTCAGGCCAGCGGCGCACAAAGCAAGTATCGCCTGGGAAATGAATGCGAAACCTATGCCGAACTGAAACTGGGACAGGAAGCCTGGAAAGGGGGCGACAAAAGTTTTTACTTCGATACGACGCTTGCCTATGCGGTTTCCCAGCGCTCTGATTTTGAGGCGGTAGAACCGGGCTTTCGCGAAGTGAACATTACGGGCGTTAATCTGATTGACTGGTTGCCCGGCACCACGCTTTGGGCAGGTAAGCGTTTTTACCAGCGTCATGACGTGCATATGATCGATTTCTACTACTGGGATATTTCCGGACCGGGCGCGGGTCTGGAAAATATTGATACGGGTTTCGGTAAGCTTTCACTGGCGGTCACTCGTAATAGCGAGTCTGGCGGTTCACAGGGCTATCTGGACACGCAGCGCGATGAGCGGCCAACCATCAATGACGTTTTTGATATCCGTTTCGCTGGGCTTGAGACCAATCCGGGCGGTTCGCTCGAGCTGGGAATAGATTACGGTCGTGCCAACGTGCAGGATGGCTATCGGCTTCAGGAGGGCGCAAGCAAAGCGGGCTGGATGTTCACCGCGCTGCACAATCAGCACATCCTGAAGGGCAATAATATCCTCGCCGTGCAGTATGCTACGGATTCCATGACGTCGCTGAATAACGGTCGCAGCGAGGGCGCCTCAGTGGATAATAATGGCCGTATGCTGCGAGTATTGGATCACGGGGCTGTCGATTTTAACGATCGATGGGGCCTGTCTTACGTCGCAATGTATCAGCATATCGACCGCGACAATCAGAACGGTTCAGAATGGTATACGCTGGGCATGCGTCCCATGTACAACTGGACGCCGATCATGAGTACCCTGCTGGAGTTTGGCTACGACAATGTTAAATCGCAGCTTACCGGCCAGCGCAACAGCCAGTATAAAGTGACCCTGGCACAGCAGTGGCAGGCGGGTACCAGCGTTTGGGCGCGTCCGGCACTTCGTCTGTTTGCCACCTATGCAAAATGGAATGAGAAATGGGGATATGCCACGGCGGACGACAGCGGTTTTGTATCAGGGACGGCCTACAGCGATACCAGCCTGAACACATTTAGTCGGGGTAATAATGATGAAGTGACCTTCGGCGCGCAGATGGAAATCTGGTGGTGATGGTGGCGTGCACGCGCTAAAACAGCCGCGCAAGCTTATCGACCGCGTTAATAATCTCCGCTCGTTGTAGAACGGAGAACCCTAACAGCCAGCCTTCCTCTCTTACCGCCCCCTGATACAGCGGCGACAGCCGTGGCAAAATCAGCCCTGCGTTAAGCGCTGCCCGCGTAAGCCGTTCTTCTCCGCCGCCCGGCAGCGTCACCGTTAGCTGTAATCCGCCGCTGTGGCTTTGCGGCCTGAGCCTGTCACCGAGTTTTTCAGCCAGCTGCGTCAGCAACAGATCGCGACGGCTGGCGTACAGCTTACGCATCAGCCGCAGATGCGCCTGAAAATGACCATGAATGATAAAGTCCGCCGTGACGGCCTGCATCAGTTGGGCGCTGTGTCCGTCCATGACGCTGCGCATCCGACAAAAAGGCTCGACCAGCGCGGGTGGCACCACCAGATAAGCCAGCCGCAGGGAAGGGAACAGCGCCTTTGAAAATGTCCCGAGATAAAGCACCCGACCGTTATCATCAAGGCCCTGAAGCGCAGGCATTGGCTGCTCATCGTAGTAAAATTCGCTGTCGTAATCGTCTTCAATCAGCCAGCTGTCGTGCTTGTTAGCATAAGCCAGCCATTGCAGACGTCGTGACAAACTCATGGTGACGCCGGTGGGATATTGATGTGAAGGCGTCAGATAAATCAGCTTCGCTCGCCCCGTGTCGGGGATTTTTGCGCCCCGATCGTCGAGTTCCAGGCCGCTAATTTCTGCTCCGGCACTGACAAACGCGTTAAAAGCGCCGCTGTAGCCTGGCTCTTCCAGACAGATTTTTTCACCCACATCGCACAGCAGCATCGCCAACATTTTCAGCGCCTGCTGGGAGCTGGTGAGGATTATCACCTGCTCAGCCGCGCAGCGCACGCCGCGTGACTGCGCGAGATAGCGTGCAACCGCCTGGCGCAGTTCTGGTAATCCCTGCGGATCGCCATAGCCCATCACGGTTTCCGGTGACCGTAAGCGTTGCGCGGTCAGACGTCGCCAGATGTCATGAGGAAAGACGCGCAAATCAGGCGAGCCTGCGGCAAACGCCTGTGGATAAAGCGGATCCCGGCAGCCTCCGGTAGCAACGATCTTTTTACCGCGAGAGGAAAGCGCCAGCGGCGCGGGCTGCGCCATTTTTCGGACTCGCCGCGGTGGTTCCAGCGCAATGGCGACAAAAGTGCCTTTACCGATGTTACGCACTAAATAACCTTCGCTTTCCAGCTGCGTGTAGGCGGCTTCTACCGTCACCCGGGACAGTGACAAATCGGCAGCCATCAGGCGTGAGGAAGGGAGCCGCTCGCCCTGTGGCAATGTTCCGCTAACGATTAACTGGCGCAGCGTTGCACACAGCTTGTCCCGCAACGTTTGCGCCTGCTGAGAAGCAAAAATCTGGATTAGCGGAACCTTGTTCAGTGACATAGTGGTCTTATTGGCCTGGTGAAATGGGTCCTGT
Organism: Pantoea sp. CCBC3-3-1; assembly: GCF_007981265.1. Lineage (NCBI taxonomy): Bacteria > Pseudomonadati > Pseudomonadota > Gammaproteobacteria > Enterobacterales > Erwiniaceae > Pantoea > Pantoea sp. CCBC3-3-1. Next base: position 3,439,749 of record NZ_CP034363.1, on the reverse strand, counting down.
TGTTAAGGCCATTTCACCGTATCATTGAGCCAGACACTAATCAAAGGAGTTGTGATGATGACCGTTTCTGCCGTTTTACAGTTTCCTCCGCCGTCTGCTCAGCAGAGCGAACGTTGGCTTAGCGAAAAGCTGGCTCATTATGCCGATGCCTGGGATGTGGCGCAGGATTTAGCCAGGGGGATCGCCGATATTGTGGTCATTGATACCCGATCGCCAGAGCAGTATCAAATGGGGCATATCTGCGGTGCAATCAGCTTCCCTCATCGCACCATGAACGCGGAAACCCTGGCGGATCTGGACAAAGAAAAAGTCTATATCACCTACTGCGACGGGATCGGCTGTAACGGCTCGACCAAAGGCGCATGGAAGCTGGCAACCGCAGGGTTTCGGGTAAAAGAGCTGATTGGCGGGCTGGATTTCTGGCGGCGTGACCAGCATCCGGTCACCCCAGGCGATGCGGTGGGCGAGTGGCCACCGCAGACGGTTTTAGCGGACTGCGGCTGCTGATATCAGAGAAAAATCCACAGCAAAAAGCCGATCAAAATCAGCACGGCAAAGGCGGTAAATGCCGGACGGTTCACCAAAGGCAGCAGCACTGGCGGCACGTAGCCAAACAGCGGCTGCGGATTGATTTCACTGTCGGCGACCGGCTGTTCCTTAAGGCGTTCAGCACGACGGGCAAACAGCAGATTCATTAAATCCTGCGCCTGTGCCGGGGTGAGTATCGCCTGAGGTGGCAGCTGGAAGCGCTGTTGGCTGGCGTCTTCCAGCATGCGTTGTTCAGCATGATCCGGCGGCACTTTCAGAGAAGAAAGCAGCGTTGGAAGCGTTGGCGCAGCGTGGTGACTCAGCGTCTGACTCACCTGCAAATATTGCGTGAGCAGCGGGAACAAGCGGGACGGGATAGGATCGCCGCTGTGCAGGTTCACCACTTTTAATGCGGCAGCCCACAGCTTAACCGGCTGTTCGCCTGTGGCGGCCGCCAGCTTCGAAATCTGCTGATTTAATGCGTGATGCTCGGCAGGCAGCAGCGTTCGGTCAGTAATGCGATTCTGCTGCGGCTGCGGGATCGCCATCTGCCCGTTTTGCAGCATGGTTAACACCTGACGTAACTGGTCTGGGTTAAGCGAACTGAGAACGGTATGGCCAAACTGCTGGCGAATAAAATCGCTCACAGCCTGACGGTTATTGCCCTGGGGCAACAGGTCGCTTAACTGCTGAAACAGCTGGCGCGTGGCGTGCGTATTCTGCACCTGAGAGAGGCGCGTATTCAGAAACTGCTCGGCAGCGGGATAGTGACGGGATAATAAGCCAGCATCATTTTTTACGCCGACCTCGTGCCGCATTCCAGCCCACAGTTCAGGAGACTTTAACGAGCTGAGCGACATGATTTTGACAATCAGCCTTTCCAGCGTGGTGCGCTGAGCCGGGGTCAGCGGCTGATCGCCGGGGCCGGTACGAGGCGAGGCCGATCCGGCATCGACTTGCGTACGATTGCCGGGGAGCGGCGCACCTGGGCCACTTAAAGGTTGCATGGCAAAATCCTTAACTCACAGGTCAATATCCGGGGCGCGCCGGAAAAGGGGGATTCGCTATGATAACAATCCCGCCCTGCGATAGGTAGTAGCGGGACGCCGCGCAGGGGGAATTATTTTACAGGCCGGTTAAGGAGTGGGCTGTTCCGACTGTGGTCGTTTCCTGAATCGCAGCGGCGTGCGCAAACGCTGAGCAAGAATAACGCCAAACAGCGCGATGCCGCCGCCAATAAAGTGATAGCTGTGCAACGCTTCATGTAAAAACGCAACCGCAATGACGGCAGTAAAAATCGGCGTCAGGTTCATAAAAATGGTAGCGGTATTCGCGCCCATCCGTATCACGCCCTGAATCCACAGGAAGGGAGCGATAATGGAAGCGGGGATGCCGGCAAACAGCACCAGCGGAATATTATGGGCATTAAGAGAAATATCCTGCGCCAGGAAAAAGCCCGGCGTCAGCAGGATTACCCCGAAAACAATTTGCACATAGAGGCTCTGCCAGTTGGGCAGCGGGATTGCCCAACGTTTGGTGAGAACGCCATACAGGGCGTAGGATGTCGACGCGGCAAACATCATTAGCTCACCTTTTCCTAATCCGTGCGTCAGCAGCTGTTGAGGATTACCCTGACTGACCAGCCAGATCAGTCCGCTAAGCGATAAAACCGCACCGAGAACAATCCCCAGCGTTGGTGCCAGTCGTAATACCACCATGCTGATTAAGACCGTTAACAGCGGGATCAGCGAAGCCAGAATTCCCATAAACAGTGCGCTAACGCTATAAGCAGCATAGTAAGCCAGGCTCTGATAGAGCACCATTCCCAGCAGGCCAAGGACCAGCAGCTTCCACCACAGCTTTTTAATTTGCTGGCGGTTGCGCCAGACGGCAGGCAATACAAACGGCGTCAGGGTTATTAACGCCACCAGCCAGCGATAAAAAGAGATCGCGGCCGGATCGATAGCGCCAGCCGAAATTTTACTGACGATAGCATTCACCGACCAGATCAACACGGCCAGCAGCGGAAACATAAAATTCATCAATTTACCTGGAGTTAAGTGAACGACAGCCAGTGTACGCTTGCCCTGTTTCAAACGAAAAATGATAATTTGATCCAGCCGTTGATTTGTGGAGCGATTTTATGGATGCAGGGCGTAATAAGAAAGGCTGCAACGACTGGGTCGAACTTCGTCGTGATGAAGAGACCCGCATCGAAAGCGTCCATGCGCACTTCAGGGGGCACGCCTACGACCCTCACGATCATGATGAAATCCTGCTGGGCGTTACGCAACAGGGCTTGCAGCGCTTTAACTGTCACCGTTTTCTCCATACCAGCACGCCCGGCCAGGCCATACTTATTGAACCCGGTGCGGTTCATGACGGGCATGCGCCCGAGCAGGATGGCTTTACCTATCTCATGCTTTACCTGCCGCAGCCTTGGGTAACGGGCATGATGCAGCAGCGTGGCCTGGGGGATGTATCGACGCTGGAAGCCGGCTTTCGGCATACGCTGACCGGGGATCCGTTGCTGATCGCCGCCATCCAGCAGGCCTTTTTTGCCATCCATCATAATGAAGGTCGGCTGGCGCGCGATCAGAGCCTGGATCATCTGCTTTCGCTGCTTGGGCGGCATATTCAGGCACGGCCGCTTTCCCTGCTTGATGGCTCTGTCGGACAGATGAATTTGCTGAGATCTTATCTGCACGATCGGATGGCATGCGACATCGGACTGGATGAGCTTGCGCACTATAGCGGATTAGATCGCTTTCGCCTGAACCGACAATTTAAAAAGGCGTTTGGACTCTCGCCGCATGCTTACCTGGTTCGTCTACGGTTACGAACTGCCCGCGTGCTGCTTGCCCAGGGTCTGGAACCGGCGCACGTCGCCGCGACGGTTGGTTTTGCCGATCAGAGCCATTTGGGACGCTGGTTTCAGCGCGCTTATCGCATGTCTCCGGCTTTGTATCAGCGTCAGTGCACAAACGTTCCAGACTGAACAACAGCAAATCTGTCACTCTCTTGTTTCAACCAGTAACAGGAGAGAAAGTGATGTTTGATACGAAAGTAGCGATTGTGGTGCGCGACGATCTGGCGGTCTGGCAGAAATTAAACGTCGTCGCGTTTCTCGCCACGGGAATTGCCTCCGCCTCGCCTGAAATGATGGGCAAGCCCTACGTCGACGCGCTTGGACGGCAGTACGGTAATCTGTATGGGCAACCGATGCTGATTTTTTCCGCCGATCTGGCGGATTTGCAACATGCTCACCGGAAAGGACTGGAACGCGAACTGACGCTGATTCCTTATGTGCAGGCGATGTTTTCAACCGGAAACGATGAGGCCAACCGGGAAGTTTTTATGGCGGAGGACGCCAGTAATCTGTGTCTGGCTGGGCTGGCGTTGCGTGGGCCAAAAAAGCAGGTAGATAAGGTCATTAAAGGACTTTCGCTACATCCCTGACGACAGATTGCCGAACGCCGCACTTCAGGGTTATCCCCTCGGTGGGATTATGGCAGAATACCGCCCCTCACTGTTTCAGAGCAGGAACCCAATTGTGAAGATTCTCGTTGATGAAAATATGCCCTATGCCCGCGAGCTGTTCAGCCGCACGGGCACCGTGGTTGCCGTGCCGGGCAGGCCGGTGCCGCAGGCCGAGCTGGATGATGCCGATGGGCTGATGGTGCGCTCGGTAACAAAAGTGAACGCTGAGCTGCTCGGCGGCAAACCGGTAAAATTTGTCGGTACGGCGACGGCGGGTACCGACCATATTGATGAGACATTCCTGCAAGAGCAGGGGATTGGTTTTTCTGCCGCGCCGGGCTGCAATGCTATTGCCGTGGTGGAATATGTTTTCTCCGCTTTATTGCTGCTGGCGGAACGCGATGGCTTTTTGCTGAAAGATCGCACCGTGGGGATTGTCGGCGTCGGCAACGTTGGCGGCCGTTTACAGGCTCGTCTGGCGGCGCTCGGTATTCGGACTCTGCTTTGCGATCCGCCTCGCGCCGATCGCGGTGACGAGGGCGAGTTTCTGCCGCTTTCAGAGCTGGTGGCCGAAGCTGATATCCTCACTTTCCACACGCCGCTGTTTAAGCAGGGTGAATACAAAACGCTGCATCTGGCCGACGAAGCGCTGCTGCGGGCGCTGAAGCCGGGCACCATCCTGATCAATGCCTGCCGTGGTCCGGTCGTGGACAATACCGCCTTGCTGAACGTGTTGCAGCAGCGTCGCGATCTGAGCGTGGTGTTAGACGTCTGGGAACCGGAGCCGGAACTTTCTCTGCCGCTGCTGGATAAGGTGGACATCGCGACCGCGCATATCGCCGGCTACACGCTGGAAGGTAAAGCGCGTGGCACAACGCAGGTTTTCGAGGCCTGGACACAGTTCCTTGGACAACCGCAACAGGTCGAACTCGCCACGCTGCTTCCTGCGCCAGAGTTTGGTGAAATCACGCTGCACGGCGAGCTGGATCAGCCAACGCTGAAAAGACTGGCCCATCTGGTGTATGATGTGCGCCGCGATGATGCACCGCTGCGAAAAGTAGCCGCCATCCCAGGCGAATTCGATCGCCTGCGCAAAAATTATCTGGAGCGCCGCGAGTGGTCTTCACTGCGGGTAATCTGTGATTCTGAGCAGGCCGCGGTGTTGCTGAAGCAAATTGGCTTCAATGCCGTTTTCAAATCGGCCTCGTAAAAATCTGAATTGCCGGGCGGTGGACTCACCGCCTTTTGTTTTTTATGTCATTGTCTGGAGTAAACCAACATGTCTGACGGCTGGAACATTGCGCTACTTGGCGCGACAGGCGCAGTAGGGGGAGCTGTACTGGAATTACTGGCTGAACGCCAGTTCCCGGTTGGTGAGCTGCATTTGCTGGCGAGCGAACGCAGCGCGGGCGAAAACCTGCGTTTTGAAGGAAAAACTCTGCTGGTAACCGATGCCAGTAATTTCGACTGGTCACAGGTGCAGCTGGCCTTTTTCGCTGCCGGTCGCGAAGCCTCAGCGCGTTATGCAGACGAAGCGGCAAGCGCGGGCTGTCTGGTCATTGATACCAGCGATCTGTTCGCGCTGGAACCGGACGTGCCATTGGTCGTACCGGATGTGAACCCTCAGGTGCTGGCCGACTACCGCAACCGCAATATTATTAGCGTAGCGGACAGCGTAACCAGCCAGCTGCTGTGTGCGATCAAGCCGCTGGTGGATCAGGCTGGCCTGAGTCGTTTGCAGGTGACCAGCCTGATTGCCGCCTCTGCTCACGGCAAAGCCGCCGTGGACTCGCTGGCGGGTGAAGCCGCTCGTCTGTTGAACGGTCTGCCCGCTGAAGAGACCTATTTCGGCCGTCAGCTGGCCTTTAACATGCTGCCGCTGCTGGCCGATGCGGAAGGTAGCGTATTGCAGGAGCGCCGCCTGATCGATCAGGTACGTAAAGTGATGCAGGACGAAGGCTTGCCGATCACCGTCACGACCGTACAGGCGCCGGTGTTCTACGGCAACGCGCAGATTGTGCATATCGAAAATCTGCGCCCAATGTCGGCAGAAGAGGCTCGTGACGCGCTGTTGCAGGCAGAAGATATTGCGCTGTCTGATGAGGACGATTATCCCACTCAGGTTGGTGATGCTTCCGGCAACGTACAGCTGAGCCTGGGCTGCGTGCGTAACGACTACGGCGTGCCGGAGATGCTGCAGTTCTGGTCAGTGGCGGACAACGTACGCTTTGGCGGCGCGTTGATGGCGGTCAAAACCGCTGAGAAGCTGGTGCAGGAGTATTTTTACTGATGTCAGCAGCAGATTTGCCGCAGCAAACGGTAAAACTGGCGCTCGGCATTGAATACGATGGCAGCCGTTATTACGGCTGGCAGCGCCAGCAGGAAGTCCGAAGCGTACAGGAAAAGCTGGAGAAGGCGCTGTCGAAAGTCGCCGATCATCCGGTCGTGGTGTTCTGTGCCGGGCGTACCGACGCAGGCGTTCACGGAACGGGTCAGGTTGTGCATTTTGAAACGACCTCACGGCGTAAAGATGCTGCCTGGACGCTGGGGGTAAACGCGAATTTGCCGGACGATATTGCGGTGCGTTGGGTCAAGCCGGTCACGGACGATTTTCACGCTCGTTTCAGCGCCACGGCGCGCCGTTATCGCTATGTGATTTATAACCGTCGGTTACGCCCAGCGATTTTACACGGCGGCGTCACGCATTTTTACCATCCGCTGGATGCGGAAAAAATGCAGCGTGCAGGCCAGGCTCTGCTCGGCGAGAACGATTTTACCTCGTTTCGCGCGGTGCAGTGTCAGTCACGTACGCCCTGGCGTAACGTCATGCATCTGAACGTCAGCCGTTTTGGCGCTTACGTGATAGTGGACATTAAAGCCAACGCGTTCGTGCATCATATGGTGCGTAACATAGTAGGCAGCCTGATGGAAATAGGGTGTGGGAATCAGCAGGAAAGCTGGATGGCCGAGCTGCTGGCGGCGAAAGATCGCACGCTGGCTGCGGCGACCGCCAGAGCGGAAGGGCTCTATCTGGTCGCGGTCGATTACCCGGAAAAATATGATTTACCCCGTCCACCGATGGGACCACTGTTCCTCGAGGATTAACCCTGGCCTGGAGTATTAAGGATACATCTATGGAAATGATTCACACCGTGATCGATTTTATTCTGCACATTGATGTCCATTTGCAAGCGATGGTTGCGCAGTACGGCGTCTGGATTTATGCCATTTTGTTCCTTATCTTGTTCTGCGAAACGGGGCTGGTTGTGACGCCGTTTTTGCCTGGCGATTCGCTGCTGTTCGTGGCGGGCGCGCTGGCGGCAATTCCTGACAGCGCGTTAAATGTCCACGTCATGGCGTTGCTGCTGTGCGTGGCAGCGATTGCGGGTGATGCGGTGAACTATACTATTGGCCGGTTGTTTGGCGATAAACTGTTCAGCAATCCGAACTCAAAGGTATTCCGTCGCAGCTACCTTGATAAAACGCATCAATTTTACGAGCGTCACGGTGGGAAAACGATTATTCTGGCGCGCTTCGTGCCGATCGTTCGCACCTTCGCACCTTTTGTCGCGGGCATGGGTAAAATGTCTTATCGCCATTTTGCGCTGTTTAACGTGACGGGGGGGCTGCTTTGGGTGCTGCTGTTCTCGTATGCCGGATTTTTCTTTGGCAACCTGCCAGCGGTACAGAAGAATATTCACTACCTGATTATTGCGATAATTCTGGTTTCGGTCCTGCCGGGCGTGATAGAAATTTTGCGCCATCGTCGTACGGCTCGCCAGACGAAATCACAGTAACAAATCGCCAAACTGCCGCCCGAAGGCCAGATTTTTATCCACAGCATCGGGCGGTTATGGTTTAATGAGCGACATTATGGTCTGCGCCGTTGCGGCGTGGAAAAAGAAAACTGGTTTCACCAGGTTCAAACAGAAAGGTCATCAATGAGCTGGATTGAACGAATTCTCAATAAGAGCACTATCACCCCCTCGCGCAAAGCCAGTATCCCTGAAGGGGTCTGGACCAAGTGTGACAGCTGCGGTCAGGTTCTGTACCGCGCCGAGCTGGAGCGCAATCTGGAAGTTTGCCCGAAATGCGATCATCACATGCGTATGCATGGTCGTGAACGTCTGCACAGCGTGCTGGACGAAGGCTCAATGATTGAGCTGGGCAGCGAGCTGGAGCCGAAAGATCTGCTCAAGTTCCGGGATTCAAAAAAATATAAAGATCGTCTGGCTGCGGCTCAGAAAGAGACCGACGAGAAAGACGCGCTGATCGTAATGAAAGGCACGCTGCACGGCATGCCGGTGGTGGCTGCGGCCTTTGAGTTCTCCTTTATGGGCGGCTCAATGGGTTCGGTCGTTGGTGCACGTTTCGTGCGTGCGGTTGAACAGGCGCTGGAAGATAACTGTCCAATGATCTGCTTCTCTGCATCCGGTGGTGCTCGCATGCAGGAAGCGCTGATGTCGCTGATGCAGATGGCCAAAACCAGCGCGGCGCTGGCGAAGATGCAGGCTCGCGGCCTGCCTTATATCTCCGTGCTGACCGACCCGACCATGGGCGGCGTTTCCGCCAGCTTCGCGATGTTAGGCGATCTGAACATTGCGGAACCGAAAGCGCTGATCGGCTTTGCAGGTCCCCGCGTTATCGAACAGACCGTTCGCGAGAAGCTGCCACCTGGCTTCCAGCGTAGTGAGTTCCTGATCGAGAAGGGCGCCATCGATATGATCGTGCGTCGCCCGGTGATGCGCTTCAAGCTGGCGAGCATTCTGGCGAAGATGATGAATCTGCCGGAGCCGCAGGAAGAAAAACGGCAAGAACCCGCTGAAGAGGCCGGGCAGAGCCACGAAGCCTGACTGATTTACGAAAGGGCGTAAATGCCCTTTCACCAATGAACCGTAACGTTGTGAACGGGACACATGGATAATCTTCCTCAAGCCACGTCGCCTCTGGTCACGTGGCTTCATTATCTTGAGAATCTTCATACTCAAGCTATCGAACTCGGGCTAACGCGCGTTCAACGCGTGGCAAAGCAGCTCGACCTGTTAACGCCTGCGCCTGTTGTTTTCACCGTTGCCGGAACGAATGGCAAAGGGACTACCTGCCGTACGCTGGAAACGCTGCTGATGGCTGCAGGTTATCGCGTTGGCGTCTACAGCTCACCGCATCTGCTGCGTTACACCGAACGCGTGCGTATTCAGGGTGAAGAGCTGGCCGAATCCGATCACACCGCCTCGTTTGCCGATATTGAAAAAGGGCGCGGCGACACCTCCCTGACCTATTTTGAATACGGCACGCTTTCTGCGCTCTGGCTGTTTAAACGCGCTGCGCTTGATGTGGTGATTCTGGAAGTCGGGCTGGGCGGTCGTCTTGATGCCACCAATATTGTTGATGCGGATGTTGCTGTCATCACCAGCATTGCGCTCGACCATACCGACTGGCTGGGGCCGGATCGTGAAAGCATCGGACGTGAAAAAGCCGGGGTATTCCGCAGCGGTAAGCCCGCTGTCGTCGGTGAACCGGATATGCCCCACACTATTGCTGAGGTGGCTGACAGCCTCGGTGCACGCCTGTCAAAACGCGGTCGTGACTGGACTTTCAGCGTGGGCGAGGGGAGCTGGTCATTTAGCGACGCAAAAGGCACGCTCAGCGGATTGCCTTTACCGCAGGTTCCTTTACCCAATGCGGCTACGGCCATCGCTGCGCTGCGCGCGTCTGAGCTGAAGGTGGATGACGCTATCGTTACCGGCTGGCTGGATAAGGCAATTTTGCCTGGCCGTTTCCAGACGGTCGCCGACGCGCCACGCGTGATTCTGGATGTTGCGCATAATCCGCATGCGGCAGGCTATCTCGCGGGTCGGTTGAGCGAACTGCCAAAAACCGGCAAGGTGCATGCGGTGGTCGGTATGCTGCATGATAAAGACATTGCCGGCACGTTGGCGTGTCTGACCTCGCAGGTGGATTCCTGGTATTGCGCCCCGCTGGAAGGGCCACGCGGGGCGACGGCAGAGCAGCTTAGCGCTCACCTGCCTGGCGCAGGGGTTTTTACCAGCGTGGCAGAGGCGTATCAGCAGGCGCGCTTAAAAGCTCAGGAACAAGATATTGTGCTGGTGTGTGGTTCGTTTCACACTGTGGCGCAGGTAATGGAAATGCTGGAAACGGAGAGCGGCAGTGGCAAGTAAGTTTCAAAACCGTTTAGTCGGCACCGTCATCATTGTAGCCCTGGGCGTAATTGTTCTGCCGGGACTGCTGGACGGCAAGAAAAAGCACTACAAAGAAGAGTTTGCCGCGATCCCGCTGGTGCCCAAACCAGGCGATCAGCAGGAAACGGACAGTGTGCCACCGGTGACACAGTCTCTTCCGGCACAGCCGCCGGAAGGCGCAGGCACTGCGCTGGGTGGCCACAGCAGCGAAAACACCTCTCAGGCGGAAAGTGGCTCTACTGCACCTCAGTCGGCCAATCAGCCTACTGTTGTTTCGCCGCCGCCGATGAAAACCGAGCCGCAGAAACCGGTTGAGCAACAGAAACCGGCCGAAGCGCCGAAGCCGGTAGAAAAACCCAAAACGCAGCCAAAGCCGGTTGAAAAACCGGAGCCGCAGCCAAAACCTGAGACAAAGCCGGAAAGTCGTCCTGAACCGCAGCAGGCACCTGCCACGCAGGAAAGTGCGCCAGCAGGGCAGGCTTACGTGGTGCAGCTGGGGGCATTGAAGAATGCCGCTAAGGTGAACGAGATCGTCGCACAGCTACGCCTGTCGGGTTATCGGGCCTTTACCGTGCCATCAACGCCGGTACAGGGCGCGATCACGCGGATTTACGTTGGCCCGGATGCGTCGAAGGCGAAGATGCAGGCTGCGGTCGGTGAACTGAAAGGCATCTCCGGGCTGGGTGGGGTAGTAAAACCTTACAGCGCCCGCTAGCCCTGTCAGGCTCTCGCTATTATTGCGAAAGCCTGTGCCTTTCAAGCCGTGTTAGTGAAGGTCTCCGCTGCGAAATAAAAACGCAGGGCGGCCTTTTTTTATATAACTATCAGCTAATTAAACCAGTTGCATTGGATGGGGTTTTTCCCGTTCCAGCCCTGGGGTGACGGCTGTTTTTTTGCGCAAAACGTTTTGCGTAAGCAGGTTACGGAAAACCTACGCAAACGTTTTCTTTTTCTGTTAGAATTCGCCCCGAACTACAGGTCGCCTCCCGCTGTTGCAGTATCACCACGTGCAACAGCGGGAGGCGACCTTAGGGGCACAGTCGCTGGAAGAGTTCATGGTCTGGATAGATTACGTCATTATTGCGGTTATTGGTTTTTCGGCTCTTGTCAGCCTGATCCGCGGGTTCGTTCGGGAGGCATTATCACTCGTCACCTGGGGTTGCGCATTTTTTGTCGCCAGTCATTACTACTCCTTCCTTGCCGTCTGGTTTACAGGATTTGAAGACGAACTGGTTCGAAATGGCATAGCCATTGCGGTGTTGTTCATCGCCACGCTGTTAGTCGGGGCGATTGTCAATTACGTGATTGGTTCGCTGGTTGATAAAACCGGCCTGTCGGGTACCGACAGAGTGCTTGGGGTTTGTTTCGGGGCATTACGTGGCGTACTGATTGTGTCGGCCATTCTGTTTTTCCTCGATACCTTCACCGGCTTTGCCAAAAGCCCGGACTGGCAACAGTCCCAGCTGGTTCCCCAGTTTAGTTACATTATCAGGTGGTTTTTTGACTACCTGAAAAGCACGTCGAGTTTTTTACCCCGGTAATCAAACCGGGGGTGCGGCTTATGAGGAAATGACCATATGTGCGGTATTGTCGGGATCGCCGGTTTCATGCCGGTCAACCAGTCGATTTATGACGCGTTAACGGTGCTTCAGCACCGTGGGCAGGATGCCGCAGGCATCGTCACCATTGATGCATTAAACTGCTTCCGCCTGCGTAAAGCAAACGGCCTGGTGAGCGATGTATTTGAAGCCCGCCATATGCAGCGTTTGCAGGGCAATATGGGGATCGGCCACGTTCGCTACCCGACGGCGGGAAGCTCCAGTGCTTCCGAAGCGCAGCCCTTCTACGTCAACTCGCCTTACGGCATTACGCTTGCGCACAACGGTAATCTGACCAACGCTCATGAACTGCGTAAACAGCTGTTTGAGAGCGGTCGTCGTCACATTAACACCACATCAGATTCTGAAATTCTGCTCAATATTTTTGCGGTTGAGCTGGATCGTTTCCAGCATTATCCGCTGGAAGCTGAAAACATTTTTGCCGCTGTGGCCGCTGTCCATCAGCAGGTTCGCGGCGCTTATGCCTGCGTGGCGATGATCATCGGACACGGTCTGGTGGCGTTTCGCGATCCTAACGGCATCCGTCCTTTAGTGATTGGCAAGCGTGCGATGGCGGATGGTCGTACGGAATACATGGTGGCTTCTGAAAGCGTGGCGCTGGATACGCTGGGCTTTGAGTTCCTGCGCGATGTGGCGCCGGGCGAAGCGGTGTTCGTGAGCGAAAAAGGGCAGCTCTTTACCCGTCAGTGTGCGGAAAACCCGAAATTCAATCCGTGCCTGTTTGAGTACGTCTACTTTGCCCGCCCGGATTCATTCCTGGACAAAATCTCCGTTTACAGCGCACGCGTCCGTATGGGCACCAAGCTGGGCGAGAAAATCGCGCGCGAATGGGAAGATCTGGACATTGACGTTGTTATTCCAATTCCGGAAACCTCCTGCGATATCGCGCTGGAAATGGCCCGCATCCTTGATAAGCCATACCGTCAGGGATTTGTGAAGAATCGCTACGTTGGCCGCACCTTTATTATGCCAGGCCAGCACCTGCGCCGCAGCGCGGTTCGCCGTAAGCTGAACGCTAACCGTGCTGAGTTCCGGGGTAAAAACGTGCTGCTGGTGGATGACTCTATCGTGCGTGGCACCACGTCCGAACAGATCATTGAGATGGCGCGTGATGCTGGCGCGAAGAAAGTCTATCTGGCTTCTGCCGCCCCGGAAATCCGCTTCCCGAACGTCTACGGCATCGATATGCCAAGCGCGACGGAGCTGATTGCCCATGGCCGTGAAGTGGAAGAGATTCGCCAGCTGATTGGTGCTGACGCGCTGATTTTCCAGGATCTCAACGACCTGATCGAAGCGGTGCGTGAAGAGAACCCGGATATCGCGCAGTTTGAGTGCTCGGTATTTAACGGCATCTACGTGACGAAAGATGTCGATCAGCAGTATCTGGAGTATCTGCAGTCGCTGCGTAACGACGATGCGAAAGCGATGGCTCGCCAGAACGAAGTTGAAAACCTGGAAATGCACAACGAAGGCTAATGCCCTTGCGTGCGTCAGCAGGTATGATGGGCCGGAAGCGATTCCGGCCCATTTTTTATTTTTCAGGTAAGGACGAATATGAAACGACTCATTATCGGTATCTCAGGCGCCAGCGGCGCGATTTATGGCGTTCGCACGCTACAAATCTTACAGCAGGTCAGCGATGTGGAAACGCACCTGGTAATGAGTCAGGCCGCACGCCAGACGCTGGCGCTGGAAACCGACTACTCCCTGCGTGATGTGCAGGCGCTGGCGGACGTGGTGCATGATGCGCGTGATATTGCTGCCAGCATCTCCTCCGGATCGTTTAAAACCGACGGCATGATGATTTTACCCTGTTCGATGAAAACCCTTTCCGGCATTGTGAATAGTTACAGCGACGGTTTGCTAACCCGGGCCGCAGACGTGGTGCTGAAAGAGCGGCGACGTCTGGTGCTGTGCGTACGCGAAACGCCGTTGCATCTGGGGCATTTGCGGATGATGACGACGGCGGCAGAATTGGGGGCGATTATCATGCCACCGGTTCCTGCTTTCTATCACCGACCGGACAAGGTGATGGACATCGTGGACCAGACGGTTAATCGCGTTCTCGATCAGTTTGACGTTACGCTCGATAAAGATCTGTTTACGCGCTGGCAAGGTGCATAACCCCTTTTTTGACGCATTTTTTTGGTGCATTTACCGCTGCTGAATCGCTTTTCGTGCAGCAAGTGCACCAAAACAGATCATCTTTACCTCTCCTTTTCTCCTGACCTGCTATAGATATTTAGTCAGCTGGCATACAGACGGGTCTGCCCCTCAGTCTGGCCTCTTCAGGCGGCGATCTGCCTCAGACAGTCAAACTGGCACGGAACCTGCACGTGCTCTGCGCTGACACACCACTAATATAAGAAAATTGAGGGTAATCTATGAAAAAGCAGGTTCTGGCTCTTTCTTTGCTGCTGGCTCTCGCCTCGGCCGGGAGCGCTTTTGCTGCCGCACCGAAAACGCTGCGCATCGGCACCGATCCTACCTATGCGCCGTTTGAAGCTAAAAACGCGCAGGGACAGCTGGTTGGATTTGATATCGATCTGGCCAATGAAATTTGCAAGCGTATGGAAACGAAGTGCACCTATGTTGAAAGTGACTTTGATGCACTGATCCCTTCGCTGAAAGCGAAAAAAATCGATGCAATTATCTCTTCTCTTTCCATCACTGAAAAACGCCAGCAGGAAATTGCTTTCTCCGAAAAGCTGTATGCGGCTAATGCCCGCCTGATTGCGCCGAAAGGCTCCCCGCTCCAGCCGACCGAAGCATCGCTGAAAGGGAAAAACATTGGTTTGCTGCAAGGGACGACGCAGGAAATCTATGCCAACCAAAACTGGCGGCCAAAAGGCATTACCATTACGCCTTATGCTAATCAGGACCTGGTTTATCAGGATCTGACCGCGGGCCGTATCGATGCGGCTTTCCAGGACGAAGTCGCCGCCAGCGAAGGTTTCCTCAAACAGCCTGCGGGTAAAGACTATGCTTTTGCGGGTCCGGCGGTAAAAGATGAAAAAATCTTTGGCGTGGGAACGGGCATCGGCATGCGTAAAGATGATGCCGGGCTGAAAGCGGCGATTGATAAAGCCTTCGATGAGATCCGCAAAGACGGCACTTACGACAAGCTGGCGAAAAAATATTTCGATTTTGATATCTACGGCGGTTAATAAAAACCTGTCATGGGGGCCAGCTGGTAAGCGCTGGCCCCCATTTTGTCTCGCTCAACCAAAGACAGGAACTCCTGATGCTGTATGGCTATTCTGACGTTATTTTTAAAGGCGCGATGGTAACGCTGGAGCTGGCGCTCAGTTCCGTGTTGCTCTCCGTCATTTTGGGTTTAATTGGCGCCGGGGCCAAACTTTCCAGCAACCGTCCGCTGCGGATGATTTTTGAAGGCTACACCACTTTGATCCGCGGCGTACCCGATCTGGTATTGATGCTGCTGATTTTTTACGGGCTGCAAATTGCGCTGAATCAGGTGACAGATCTGCTCGGTTTCGAACAGTTTGATATCGATCCGATGGTTGCCGGGATCATTACGCTGGGATTTATCTATGGTGCTTACTTCACGGAAACGTTTCGTGGTGCCTGGATGGCGGTGCCGAAAGGGCAGATTGAAGCCGCCACGGCTTTTGGTTTCACCGCTTCTCAAACGTTCCGCCGTATCCTCTTTCCCGGCATGATGCGCTACGCGTTGCCGGGCATCGGTAACAACTGGCAGGTGATCCTGAAAGCGACCGCGCTGGTCTCGTTGCTGGGGCTGGAAGATGTGGTTAAGGCCACCCAGCTGGCGGGGAAAAGTACCTGGCAGCCGTTTTATTTCGCCATCGTCGCTGGCGTGATTTACCTGATTTTTACCACGCTTTCCAATGGGGTGCTGTGGTGGCTGACGCGTCGCTATTCGGTGGGCGTAAGAAGGGCTGAATTATGATCGATATCGTGCAGGAATACTGGAAAGCCCTGCTGTGGACGGACGGATATCGTTTTTCCGGCGTGGCCATTACGCTTTGGCTGCTGATTATCTCCGTTGTACTGGGCGGCTGCATGGCGGTATTGCTGTCAATTGCCCGCGTCTCACCCGTCAGGGCAGTGCGTTTCCCGGTCTGGCTGTTCACCTATATTTTTCGCGGAACGCCGCTCTATGTGCAGCTGCTGGTCTTTTATTCCGGCATGTATACGTTGGAGGTGGTAAAAGGCAACGAGCTGCTGAACGCTTTCTTCCGTAGCGGCCTGAACTGTACGCTGTTGGCACTGACGCTAAACACCTGCGCTTATACCACTGAAATTTTTGCCGGGGCCATTCGCGCCGTGCCGCATGGTGAAATCGAAGCGGCAAGGGCTTATGGATTTTCCACTTTTAAGCTCTACCGCTGCATTATTCTGCCGTCGGCGCTGCGAACGGCGTTGCCGGCCTACAGCAACGAAGTCATTCTGATGCTGCATTCGACAGCGCTGGCATTTACGGCAACCGTTCCCGATCTGTTAAAGGTGGCGCGCGATATTAACGCAGCGACCTACCAGCCATTTGTGGCTTTTGGCATTGCCGCCGTGCTGTACCTGATTATCTCGTATGTGTTGATTAGTCTGTTCCGCAAGGCGGAAAAACGCTGGCTGGCGCACGTGAAACCCTCATCGACTCATTGAGTAGAACTATGGCCGACAATAAATTACACGTGACCGAACTGCATAAACGTTATGGCGAGCACGAGGTGCTGAAAGGCGTATCGCTGCAGGCGAAAGCCGGAGATGTGATCAGCATTATCGGCTCTTCCGGCTCCGGGAAAAGTACGTTTTTACGCTGCATCAACTTTCTGGAAAAACCCAGTGAAGGATCGATCTCGGTCAATAATCAGCTGATCACGCTGGTACGCGATACCGATGGCCAGCTAAAAGTAGCTAATAAAGAACAGCTGCGTGCGCTGCGTACCAGCCTGACGATGGTGTTTCAGCACTTCAATTTGTGGAGCCACATGACGGTGCTGCAAAACGTGATGGAAGCGCCAATACAGGTGCTGGGACTGAGCAAAGCGGAAGCGCGGGAGCGGGCTATTCGCTATCTGGACAAGGTCGGTATCGATGAACGCGCCCGCGCCAAATATCCGGTAAATCTCTCTGGTGGACAGCAGCAGCGTGTTTCCATTGCCCGGGCGCTGGCAATGGAGCCGGAGGTATTGCTGTTTGACGAGCCCACTTCGGCGCTCGATCCAGAGCTGGTTGGAGAAGTACTGAGGATCATGCAGAAGCTGGCAAAAGAGGGGAAAACCATGGTGGTGGTGACGCATGAAATGGAGTTTGCCCGCCATGTCTCCAGCCATGTGATTTTCCTGCATCAGGGCAAAATTGAGGAAGAAGGCCCGCCGCATGAGCTGTTCAATCAGCCGAAAAGTCCGCGCTTGCAGCAGTTTCTGTCTGGCGCGTTAAAATAGTCTTTGTCCAGGCGGTGGTCGCCGCCTGTTGGTAAAGCGGTGTTGGCTGCATGCATGACTCCCCGGCCGCTGGGTGAATAAGCTGCCGGGGAGTCATGCGCGCCGTAATTTCACACTACATCGGCCAGCGCTTCATCCAGCTGATACCAGCGGAAGCCGAAGCCGGACTCTTCCAGGCGCTTTGGTAACACGTGTTGGCCACCCAATATCAATACTGACGATTCGCCCATCATTAACTTGATAGCGCTGGCCGGCGTACGCATAAAAGCCGGACGATGCATCACATGCCCCAGCGTGGCCGCAAACTGCTCATTTCGTACGGCATAAGGCGCCACCATATTAAAAGGGCCGCGCAGCTCCTGATGATCCAGCAGCCAGAGAATGGCATTCAGCATGTCGTCAAGATGGATCCACGGCATATACTGTCGCCCGCTTCCAATCGGGCCGCCAATGCCCAGCTTAAAGGGCAGCTTCATTTTGCTCAGCGCACCGCCTTCCTTCGCCAGCACCACGCCGGTACGTAGCAGACAGACACGGGTTTTTTCACTGTCGGCGCTTTGCGCCAGTGCTTCCCAGTGCGCGCACAGCGTGTGGGTAAACTCATCATGGCCAGGATCGTCTTCGTTTAGCACCAGTTCGCCGGTGTCGCCGTAATAGCCGGTGGCCGACCCTGAGATAAACACAGCGGGCGGGGTGCTGCTGGCATTGATCAATGAGGCCAGCCGTTCGGTAATCAGCCAGCGGCTTTCACAGAGCCGCTGCTTTTGATGATCGGTCCAGCGTTTATCGGCAATCGGCTCGCCTGCCAGGTTAATAACCGCATCTACCTGATTCAGGTCATGCTGTTGTTCCAGACCGGACCACAGGTTCACCTGGTCGCCCAGCTTCCTGCGTGCGCTAACCACATCACGCGTGACGACGCTTATGCTATCGCCTCGCGCGAGGAGGCGAGGAATAAGATGGCTGCCAATCAGGCCAGTGCCGCCTGTAAGTAAAATATGCATGCTGTCTGCCCTCATAAAAGTGAAAAGCTTGCCACAAGCTTAGGTGATGTTTGGCGGAAGGGTTGTGAGCTTTGTCCGCTAAGTCTCAGTCAAAAAACGCCGCAGTTGGCATCCTGAACCCGGCATCATTCTGGATTATACGTTTGGCTATGCAGAGTGATTGCCTTCTGGTTAAAAAATGGGTAAACAGGTTGCAGACCCCACCTTGTGAGGAAATCAGGATGAATTATCCCCTTGTTACACTGTGGTCCGATGCCTGCTTTTTCAGTCCTTACGCAATGTCTGTTTTTGTGGCGCTGAGCGAAAAAGGCGTGCCGTTTTCGCTGCGGCGTGTCGATCTCGACAGTGATGAGCAGCTTGCTGAACCCTATCGCCAAATTTCGCTGACCCGACGTGTGCCCACGCTGCAAATCGGCGATTTTCGGCTGGGCGAATCCTCGGCGATTGCCGAATATCTCGATGAGCGTTTTCCCGCGCCGGAATATGAGCGCCTTTACCCACGAGACGGTGAAAAGCGCGCAAAAGCGCGGGAAATTCAGGCCTGGCTGCGCAGCGATTTTGTGCCGCTGCGTCAGGAGCGTCCGACGGAAGTGTTGTTTGCTGGCGAAACCTTCGCGCCGCTCAGCATCAGCGCGCAGCAGTCAGCGGAAAAGCTGATTTCAGCCGTTGAACGCCTGCTTAAGCCTGGTCAGCACAACCTGTTTGGCGAGTGGTCAATCGCGGATACCGATTTGGCCGTTATGCTTAACCGACTGGTCTTGCATGGTGATGCGGTTCCTGACGCGGTCGCCGATTACGCCCATTTCCAGTGGCAGCGTGCCTCGGTGCAGCTGTGGCTGTCGGAATCTTCCAAATCCGCCGTGAATGACACAGCGGGATTATAATTTTTTGGCAGCCCGTGGCACACTGTGCGGGCACAGGTCAAATCAGCGCTGCGGCGCAAAAACAAATAAGGGTTAGGGATGGTGGAGCAAGATCGCGGCACGGAATGGGTCGATATCGTTAGTGAAGATAACGAAGTCATTGCGCAGTCCAGCCGTGCGCAAATGCGGGCACAATGTTTGCGTCATCGCGCAACCTATATCGTGGTACACGATGGTATGGGTAAAATCCTGGTGCAGCGTCGCACTGAAACGAAAGACTTCATGCCGGGGATGCTGGATGCCACGGCGGGCGGCGTCGTCCAAAGCGGTGAAGAGATGCTGGAATCGGCGCGTCGTGAAGCTGAAGAAGAGCTGGGTATTGCCGCTGTCCCCTTTGCTGAACATGGCCTGTTCTATTATGAAGATCAACACTGCCGCGTCTGGGGTGGACTGTTCAGCTGCGTTTCGCACGGGCCTTTTGCCATGCAGGAAGAGGAAGTGGATGAAATTTTCTGGCTGACGCCGGAAGAGATCACTGCGCGTTGCGATGAGTTCACTGACGATTCGCTGAAGGCGCTCTCGCTGTGGCTGAGCCGTAACAACGAGCAGGGCCGGGCGGTAGCAGGCGCTCAGGCGTAGCGGAATCAATAAAAAAGCGCCCAAACCGGGCGCTTTTAACGTTATTTACATTAAGTAAATCAGGCACATCGCCTTCCGCTGGCAATAGCGCCATTTGCAAGCCAACGTTTTTCATCATCACTCAACATGGTGGGTGACGCTATGCCACCCGCATCTTCTCTCCACGGCGTCGCAGCAGCTCCATCACAATCAGCAGAATCAGCGATGCGCCGATCATTAGCGATGCCGCCGCCGCGATAGTGGGATCGAGGTTTTCTCTGATCCCGGCAAACATCTGGATCGGCAACGTCCGCTGGCGGGGGCTGGCTAAAAACAGCGTGACCACCACTTCGTCAAACGAGGCGGCAAAGGCAAACAGCGCGCCGGAAAATACACCAGGTGCAATCAGCGGCAGCGTGACTTTGCGGAAGGTGAGAAAAGGGGAGGCACCGAGGCTTGCCGCCGCGCGTGACAAGTTGGTGTCGTAGCTTTTCAGCACTGCAATAACGGTAATCACCACGAACGGCACGCCGAGCAGCGCATGTGCCAGTACCAATCCCAGATAGCTGTTCAGCAGCGACAGTTTCGCGAAGAAGAAAAACATCCCAACCGCAATGATGACGACAGGCGCAACCATTGGCGAGATCAGAATGGCCATCACGACGCCCTTGCCGCGAAATTCTCCACGCGTTAGCCCCATCGCGGCAAGCACGCCCAGAACCGTCGCCAGCAGCGTAGCCAGAGGCGCGATCGTCAGGCTATTGCCCAGCGCGTTCAGCCACTCCTGCGAGTGAAAAAAGGTTTGATACCAGCGCAGCGAGAAGCCGCTGAGCGGATAGCTCAGAAACGAGCTGGAATTAAACGAGAGCGGCACGATCACCAAAATCGGCACGATTAAGAACAGCAGAACCGCCGCCCCGTAAACGTTAAAACAGGCGTTCCATAAACGAAGAAGCTGGCTGCCATTTTGTCTCATCATCGTCTCCTTAATGGGCTGCCGCTTCGGCAGAAGTGCGGGTTACTCGAACATAAACGATATACAGCAGCAGCACGATAATCAGCAGCTGACTGCCCAGCGCTGCGGCCATTCCCCAGTTCATGGTGCTGTTGGTAAAGAAGGCGACAAAGTAGCTGACCATCTGATCGTCCGGTCCGCCCAGCAGGGCAGGCGTAACGTAATAGCCAATGGCCATCATAAACACCAGCAGCGCGCCCGCCGCCACGCCCGCATAAGTCTGCGGGACATACACCCGCCAGAAGGCGAGGAACGGATGCGCACCAAGCGAGACCGCAGCCCGAACATAGCTCGGCGAGATCCCTTTCATCACCGCGTAGAGCGGCAGCACGATAAAAGGCAGCAAAATATGGGTCATCGAAATAAAGACCCCGACACGGTTAAATACCAGCGTCAGCGGATGATCGATGAAACCAACCGCCATTAATGCGCGGTTAATCAGTCCACCGGACTGAAGCAGCACAATCCAACTGGCGGTTCTGACAATCAGTGACGTCCAGAACGGCAACAGCACCAAAATCATCAGCAGATTTGCGCGATTGGAAGGCTGTTTCGCCAGCCAGTACGCCAGAGGATAACCAATGCCAACACACAGCAAGGTGACGACCAGCGCCATCCACAACGTGCGCAGCAGGACGTTGACATAGAGCGCCTGATCGGACGACAGCGCCTTGATTTCGCCCGTTTTGACATCCACCTTGCGATCAAAAACCGAAAGCAGATAGTAACTGGTCATCGGTTTCGCCGCGCGCTGGAGCGTTTGCCAGGTGCTGAGTTCGCCCCATAACGGCTGTTTGGCTATCATCGCTTCTTTAACGTTTTCACCTGAAGCCGGGACCATGCGAGGGGCGGCGGTGATCAGGCGGCGAAAGCTGGCATCTTCATAACTCATCCGTTTAGCGACAAGGGCAATCTGTCCGCGATCGCGCGCGCTGATTAACTCTTTGCCCAGGGTTGCATACAGCGCTTCATCTGGCAGCGTTTTGCCTGACCAGTGTTGTAAAGCCGTCGTGGTTTCCGGCAGCGTCGTGCTGAATTCCGGGTTATCGACGCTCTTAGTAAGAATCGAAAAAATGGGGAAGAGGAAGCAGACCACGACAAAAATCAGCAATGGCGCGATCAGCAGCAGCGAGCGGCGGGTTTTGACCCGATCCACCTGGCGCAGACGTTGACTGAGCGTCAGTTCGCGGGGCTTCGCGGCAACAGTGGACTCTAAAACCGGGTTTTGACTCATCGCTGGCTCCTTGATTGAGCGGCGGCCGGACCGGAGAGCAGCCCGACCGGTTTGGCTTACCTGGAGGCCCAGGCGTTAAAACGCTGTTCGAGTTCTTCGCCGTGTTCCAGCCAGAAATCACTGCTGACCTGCAACGATTTCGCCAGGTTTTCTGGCGCGGTCGGCAGCTTGCTCAGACGCGCGGGATCGAGAAGCTTAGCGGTATTGATATTGGTCGGCCCGTAAGGAATGTTTTCCGCAAACACTTTCTGGTTTTCAGGCTGATTGGCAAAGGCGATAAACTGTTCCGCCAGCGCTTTATGCTTTGAGCCTTTTACAATGGCCCAGTTATCCAGATCGTACAGTCCGTTATCCCAAACGATCCTGAAGTTATGCCCCTCATCCTGGGCAGCACCGATACGGCCATTATAGGCAGAACTCATCACCACGTCGCCGGATACCAGCCATTGCAGCGGCTGCGCGCCCGATTCCCACCACTGAATATTGGGTTTGATCTCATCCAGTTTTTTAAAGGCGCGATCGACGCCTGCTGGGGTTGCCAGCACTTTATAGACATCTTCACGCTTCACGCCGTCGGTCATCAGGGCAATTTCCAGCGTATATTTAGCGCTTTTACGCAGCGCACGTTTGCCCGGGAAATCTTTGATGTCCCAAAAATCAGCCCAGCTGGTGGGGCCTTTTTTCAATTTATTGGCATCATAAGTCAGCACCGTCGACCAGACGAAAATCCCGGCACCGCATTCGGTTACGGCAGCAGGAATGAAGTCGGTTTTTTTACCCAGCTTGCTCCAGTCCATGGTCTCCAACAGGCCTTCTTCACAGCCGCGCTGTAGTTCTGGCGTTTCCAGTTCAACCACATCCCAACCAATCTGGCCGGTTTCCACCATTGCGCGAATGCGAGCCATCTCGCCGTTATATTCCCCGGCCTCAATCGTACCTTTCCCGGCGGCGGTAAAAGGTTTGTAAAACGCTTTGTCCTGCGCGTCTTTATTGGTGCCGCCAAAAGAGACCACGGTCAGCGTTTCAGCCTGCGCATGTAGCGCGAAGGTGGCCAATATCAGTGCTGCTAACTTCTTTACCATGCCTGAACTCCCGTCATTGTTATTATCGGCAGGCGAACCTGCCGGATGTCATACAGCGTATTGCCAGAGGCCCGCAGGCTTAGTGCGCTAAAAGGGTAGAAAGCAGGCTGAGCGCGGCTTTAAACTGCGCGTCGGGGATCGTCAGCGGATAGAGGAAGCGGATAACGTTGCCGTGTACGCCGCAGGTCAACAAAATCAAACCCTGCGCCAGCGCTTTTTGCTGAATGTCTCGTGCAATCTCAGCGGAAGGCTTGCCGGTAGCAGGATCGTTAAATTCCGCTGCTACCATCGAGCCTCTGGCACGAACTTCTGCCAGCGCCGGATGACCGCTGGCGTTCAGCGTTTCCACCAGTTCAGCGCCCAGCTTGAGCGCGCGCTCGCACAGCTGTTCCTCATCAATGATTTCAAGCACCGCCAGTGAAGAGGCAATTGCCAGAGGATTGCCGGCATAGGTACCGCCCAGACCGCCAGGCAAGGGTGCATCCATGATCTCAGCGCGTCCCGCCACGGCGGAAATCGGTAAACCGCCGCCCAGGCTTTTCGCCATGGTCATCAGATCCGGTTTTGCATCGTAGTAGTCGCTGGCGAACATTTTGCCGGTGCGGGCAAAGCCGGTCTGGATTTCGTCGGCAATCAGCAGAATGCCGTGCTCATCACACAGTTCACGCAGCTTGCTGACAAATTCAGCCGGCGCGATATTGAAGCCGCCTTCGCCCTGAATCGGTTCATAAATAATCGCGGCAACGTCCTGCGGGCTGATATCACAGCGGAAAATTGTGGCCAGGCTCTCCATCGCATCGTCAACGCTGTAACCCTGTAGTGCGTTAGGATAACGGGCATGGAATACTGAACCCGGAAACGGGCCGAAGCCGGTTTTATAAGGTACCACTTTGCCGGTCAGCGCCATCGTCATCATGGTGCGACCATGGAACGCGCCGGTAAAAGCGATGACGCCAGCGCGGCCGGTTGCGGCACGAGCAATTTTAACGGCGTTTTCAACGGCTTCAGCGCCGGTGGAGAAAAAGGTCGTTTTTGCCGGGCCTTCTACCGGGACACGCTGATTCAGGCGCTCTGCCAGCTGCAAATAATTTTCATAAGGGATAACCTGAAAAGCGGTGTGGGTGAAGCAGTCCAGCTGATTTTTCACCGCCTCGACCACTTTTGGATGGCGGTGACCCGTGTTGAGAACGGCGATCCCGGCGGTAAAATCGGTATACTCTCGTCCCTGATGATCCCACAGCGTGGCATTTTCCGCGCGGACGGCGTAGAAATCACACATGACGCCAACGCCACGCGGCGTGGCAGCTAAACGACGCTGTTGCACTTCACTGTTCATGCTCTACCTCATCAGATGTCATTGCGCGGCTTGTTCCACGCAGAATTGGGCTATCTGATTTGTAACTTTTTATGAGATTTATAATCCAGAGCCAGTTTTTTTTTATTTGAGGTACCAATTTTGCGAACGTTATCTGGCGACCTGATCGCACATCGTTTAAGTCAGGCTCCGGCAGGCGCTCTCAGCAAGCGCCTGTACGATGTTTTGCAGACTGCGATCCAGCAGGGAGCTATTGCAACGGGGAGTCGATTGCCCGCCTCACGCGATCTGGCTCAGGAGCTCTCCGTTTCACGCAATACCGTGCTGGCGGCCTACGAGCAGCTCCAGTCGGAAGGGTATTTGCAAACCCGAACCGGCAGCGGAACCTACGTTTGCGAACAGCTACCGGAAACGGCTCCGCAGGCCAGCCTGTCGCCATCGACCTCCAGCCCGCCGTTCAACCACATTCGCCTTTCCCGCCGGGGAACAAGGGTGCTGGCACGCAGCGGTGCCGGAGCTTATCAATGGGGTGCGTTTATGCCTGGCGTACCGGACGTCAGCCATATGCCGCATGATATCTGGCGGAAGATCCAGCTGCGGCTTAGCCGACGGATGCCGGTTGAGGCATTGAGCTATTCCAATCACGGCGGCTGCCTACAGCTTCAGCAGGCGCTGGCGGAATATTTGCGGGTTAGTCGTTCGCTGAACTGTGCTCCCGAGCAAATTTTAATTACGGCGGGGACCCATCAGGCGTTAGATTTGGTTGCGAAAATGCTCTGTGACCCGGGCGAGGGGGCCTGGATTGAAGAGCCGGGCTATTGGGGATTTCGTAACGTGCTGGCGGTGAACGGCGTCGAGCTCTTGCCAACGCCGGTCGATGACGAAGGGATGCTGCTGCCCGATTTGGCCTCCTTTAGCCAGCTGCAACGTCCGCCAGTCTTGATTTGCGTAACGCCTTCACACCAGTATCCGTTGGGTTCGGTAATGAGTTTGCAGCGCCGACAGCAGCTCCTGGCGCTGGCGAAATCGGCAGGTAGCTGGGTGATTGAAGATGATTACGACGGTGAGTTTCGCTTTGGCGAAAGCCCGGTTCCCGCGCTACAGGGATTGTCGGCAGACGCGCCGGTGATCTATCTCGGTACCTTTAGCAAAACGCTGTATCCGGGTCTGCGGCTGAGCTATATGGTGATGCCAAAACCGCTGGCCGCCAGGATGAAAATGGCGCATTCGGAGCTGTATCGTGGCGGAAATGGTTTGGCGCAGCTGACGCTGGCTGAATTTATCCGGGAGGGGCATTACGCTGCTCACGTAAGACGCATGCGGCAACTCTACAGCCGCCGCCGCGCCGCGCTGGTGAAGGTAATCAGCGACAGCCTCGGGCCGGCGTTTCTGTCACAGCAGGGAAATGCCGGGCTGCACCTGATCCTTTCCCTGCCGGAGCGTATCGACGATGTGGCGCTGGCCGCCGAGCTGGAACAAAAGGGCGTGCTGACCCGGCCGCTTTCGGCCTATTACATTCAGGGCACGCAACGCCGTGGTCTGCTGCTGGGCTATGCCTGCGTGGAGGAACAGAATATGGCCGAGACCTTCGCGCCGGTACTTCACTGTCTGCAACGGCGTCTTTCTCCTGCCTGATAACGGGGCGCCAAATAAGGGCAAGTGCATATTTATGGTGCAAAACCTTGCCTGATTCTGCTTTTAATAATGGGTGTAAAAAATAACCATAATAAATATGATTTAATATCAATAATTTAACTTGTGTTTTTGATCGTGGTTTTTGATGGGCTGTTCAAATTCTGCTTGTCGGCAGGAAATGGGTTGTGATAGAGCTAAAAGAAGCCACCCACAATCCGGTACGCCTGGCCGTGGGTCAATTATCCTGCCTGGACGAGAGAACGCGATGAAGTCACTGGTCAGTTTTAAAAACATTAAAAAAAGTTACGACGGCGACAAGCTGGTGGTGCGTAATCTTAATCTTGACGTGCAGGAAGGGGAGTTTTTAACCCTGCTTGGCCCATCAGGTTCAGGTAAAACCACCAGTCTGATGATGCTGGCCGGGTTTGAAACGCCCACCGATGGCGAAATTTTCTTGCGTGATAAACCGCTGCACACCCTGCCGCCGCATCAGCGGGATATCGGCATGGTTTTTCAGAACTATGCGTTGTTTCCTCACATGACGGTAGCGGAAAACCTGGCGTTTCCTCTGTCGATCCGTCGTCTCAGCAAAGCGGATGTGAAAGAACGCGTCCATCGCGTGCTGGATATGATCAAACTGACGTCGCTGGCAGATCGTTATCCTGCCCAAATGTCCGGGGGGCAGCAGCAGCGGGTTGCGTTAGCACGCGCGCTGGTTTTTGAACCTAAACTGGTGCTGATGGATGAGCCGCTGGGCGCGCTGGACAAGCAGCTGCGTGAGCATATGCAGATGGAGATCAAGCAGCTGCACGCAATGCTTGGCCTGACCATCGTTTATGTGACGCACGACCAAAGCGAGGCGATGACGATGTCCGATCGCGTCGCGGTTTTCAACGACGGCATGATCCAGCAGATGGACAGTCCTGACCGACTCTATGAACAACCTTCTAACGCATTTGTCGCGCAGTTTATCGGTGAAAACAATAGCTTGCTGGCCACGCAGCTCGCCTCGGAAGGGGATTATTATCATGTGCAGCTGGATGACGGCACGCAGCTAAAGGCATTGAAAGTACGTCCAAGCTCGCCCGGTAAAAAAATCCAGCTCAGTATTCGTCCGGAACGCGTTAACGTGAATGCGCCTGAAGCAGGCGATCAGCAGGTTCGTGCGAAAATTCAGCAGTTTATCTATCTTGGCGATCATGTCCGTATGCTGACGGAAGTGGGCGGGCAGGGCAATTTTATGATCAAGCTAAGTCCGGCGAAGGTGGACAGCCGCTGGAAGGCAGGCAGCGAAGTCACGCTTTCCTGGCAGTCGGAGCACCTGCGCGCGCTGGATGTGATGATTCAGTGATTGACAGACGATAAAGACGATAAAAAGGCCGCGGCTGCGGCCTTGTTGGCTGATAATGTCGTGTCTGCACAAGGGGCATGGGCCGTTCATAAAGACGCAAAAAGCGGCATCCATGCCAGCTCGACACGGGCCGTCCATGGCCCGTGACGCTTTATTACCGGCCCATGCCCCTCGTGCTTTAAACTTCTGTGTTGTCTGAAATCAAGGCCGCGGCTGCGGCCTTATTCCCTTAGCGATGCGTTTCGCGAACCGCCAGACGCGGCTGCGTTTTACGACCAACGCTACCTAACCAGCCAGCCAGCGCAGCTTCGACCAGCAGGACAATCAGCGTTACCCAGCTGGCTTTCGCCGTCGCTGATGCCGCTTTTTCACCTGCTTCACGCGCTTTCTGTTCGGCCTGCGCTTTTAACTCCTGATATTTTTTGTAAGCCTGCTCATAACTCTGCTGAGTCTGGGCAACAATCTGATCGACTTCCTGATCGCTTTTACCGGTACGCGCCTTAATAATATTTTTCAGTGCATCAACATCAGCAGCCTGTAGCGTGGCCTGGTTACGGCCCAGTACGCCTTTAAACCAGTTAGCTAAATCAGTGTCTGCATTTTGTTGATTATTAGCGGTACTTTCTGCCTGGCCCTTCGCATTATCTGCTTCTTTATTAGCATCTTGCTGAAGTTTCTCAGGCTGCAATTCCGGTTTCCCGGTCTGGCGCAGCGTTGTTTCCAGTTCATTTTGCAGATTGTTTAAATCAATATTATTTTCCTGTAGCGTCTCTTTGGCACTTTGCGTAACAGAAGGGGCAATAGCGGAAATACCGTTACCCAACATACTGAAACCTGAACCAATTACGCTGGCCGTACCGCTGACTGCACTGCTTAATACTGCCACAACCAGCCAGACGCAAACCAGAGTATTGACGGCCCACATCAGCAGCCCGTGCAAAGCGCCTTCTCGCTGTGCCAGTCGACCAGTAATAAACGCTCCTGCTGCAATCGAAATCAGCATGCTCAGTCCGGTCCAGATGGTGGCGCCTGTCCCAAGACCCTCAAGCGGGTTTCTTTCTTTTAGCGGATCGATAGTGGTAGCACCGATCGCCGTACCCAATATGGTTAATAGCAAATAAATAACCACGGATAATATTACGCCTGCAAATACAGCGCTCCATGAAATGCGCTTTAGCGGAATGCCGCTATTTATTTCACTGTGGACCGGATGGATTTGAGTGTCACTCATGGTGAGTCTCCCTTGCCTGATATTAGTGAGTTTCCTGTCTGGACCTTATTATCGGATTACGGCTTAACGCGTTGCCATCATAAGGTTAGTCCCGGAACCGGCTTTCGACCAGGAAATATTTACCACGGTATGTTTTGTATGTTTATCAGGGAGTTGAAAAGGGTGCGTTAGGTTATTTTCAATATATTGCGTCAGGCTTATGGCAGGGCGCCATTATTTTATGGTTTTAAATTTTTTAGCAGTAAGAAATAAATACTTTTATTGCATTAAGGATAAAAAAGGCGGAGCTTTCGATCCGCCTTTTTTAAAGTGGCTGTTAGCTGTCAGCCTGCTTTGACTGAATAGCCGTCAGAGCGATAGTGTAGACAATATCATCCACCAGTGCACCGCGGGACAGATCGTTGACCGGTTTACGCATGCCTTGCAGCATCGGCCCGATTGAAATCAGATCCGCTGAACGCTGCACGGCCTTATACGTGGTGTTGCCGGTGTTCAAATCAGGGAAGATAAACACCGTGGCACGTCCGGCAACCGGAGAGTTTGGTGCTTTGGATTTTGCCACATCCGCCATGATAGCCGCGTCGTACTGCAACGGCCCGTCAATCACCAAATCAGGACGTTTTTCCTGGGCGATACGGGTCGCTTCACGCACTTTTTCCACGTCACTGCCCGCACCTGAATCACCGGTTGAGTAGGAGATCATCGCTACGCGAGGCTCAATCCCAAAGGCGGTAGCAGAATCTGCCGACTGAATGGCGATTTCGGCCAGCTGCTCTGGGTTAGGATCCGGGTTAATGGCGCAGTCGCCATAAACCAGCACCTGCTCTGGCAGCAGCATAAAGAAGACCGAGGAAACCAGCGAACTGCCTGGCGCGGTTTTAATCAGCTGTAGCGGAGGACGGATGGTATTCGCCGTGGTATGCACCGCACCAGAAACCAGGCCGTCTACTTCACCACGTTCCAGCATCATGGTGCCGAGCATCACGTTGTCTTCCAGCTGTTCCTGCGCGACCACTTCGGTCATGCCTTTACTCTTACGCAGCTCAACCAGGCGAGCGACGTAATTTTCACGGACCACCTCCGGATCGACAATCTCAATGCCTTTACCCAGCTCAACGCCCTGTACGGCAGCGACGCGCTGAATCTCTTCCGGATTACCCAGCAGAATACAGGTAGCAATGCCGCGGGCAGCACAAATCGCGGCGGCTTTCACGGTGCGTGGCTCATCGCCTTCAGGCAGCACAATACGTTTACCGGCCTCGCGAGCCAGTTCGGTCAGCTGATAGCGGAAGGCTGGCGGAGAGAGGCGGCGGCTGCGTTCTGAAGCGGCGGTCAGCGACTCAACCCATTCAGAATCAATGTGGCTGGCAACGTATTCCTGAACGCGTTCAACACGTTCGGTATCATCGGCTGGCACTTCCAGGTTAAAGCTTTGCAGGCTGAGCGAGGTCTGCCAGGTATTGGTTTTCACCATAAATACCGGCAGGCCTGTTGCAAAGGCGCGTTCGCAAAGCTTGCGTATTGGTTCGTCAATCTGATAACCGCCGGTCAGCAAAATGGCACCAATTTCTACGCCGTTCATTGCCGCCAGGCAGGCCGCAACCAGCACGTCAGGGCGGTCAGCAGAGGTGACCAGCAGCGAACCCGGACGGAAATGTTCCAGCATATGCGGCAGGCTGCGAGCGCAGAAAGTCACCGATTTTATGCGGCGGGACTGAATATCGCCTTCGTTGATCACCTCGGCACTCAGATGATGACACATATCGATAGCGCGAGTGGCGATCAGATCGAAACTCCACGGCACGCAGCCTAAAACCGGCAGTGGGCTGTTAGCAAACAGCTGTTTTGGATCGATATTCGCCACGCTGGCTTTGGTGGAATCATCGAAAATTTCGGAAAGATCGGGACGCGTGCGGCCCTGTTCATCAACCGGCGCGTTCAGTTTGTTGATGATAACGCCAGTAATGCTCTTGTTTTTACTGCCGCCGAAGCTGCTCTGCGTTAGCTCAATACGCTCTTTCAGCTGGGCAGGTGAGTCATTGCCTAATGACATGACAAACACAATTTCAGCATTCAGCGTTTTAGCAATCTCAAAGTTCAGTGCAGAGGCAAACTGATGTTTGCGGGTCGGCACCAGGCCTTCTACCAGCACCACTTCGGCATCTTTGGTATTGGCGTGGTAACGCGCAATGATCTCTTCCATCAGCACGTCCTGCTGATTCGACCCCAGCAGCGATTCTACCCGGCTCATTTGCAGCGGTTCAGCGGCGGGAATGGCGGAGTTTTTACGAATAATCAGCGTGGTTTGATCAAGGGAATCTCTGCCGGAACGGGGCTGGGCAATCGGCTTAAATACGCTCAGGCGCACGCCTTTGCGTTCCATAGCACGGATCACGCCAAGACTGACGCTGGTCAGGCCGACGCTGGTGCCGGTAGGAATTAACATAATGGTACGGGACACGGTAAACCTCTCGATCTGGTGTCTGAAAACAACACCGTCAGCCTTGGCTGACGGTGTTCATGTCTTATGCGGTCAGGCGGCTGGCGTCCTGGGCAATCACTAACTCTTCGTTAGTTGGAATGACCAGGGCTGGCCGCGAGCCTTCTTTATTTATATAGCCTGCATGGCCAAAACGGGCAGCCAGGTTGCGTTCATGATCGACCTCGAAGCCCAGCAAAGCCAGTCTTCCAAGCGTCAGCTCACGCACCATCGCGGCGTTTTCGCCAATACCGCCCGTAAAGATGACGGCATCCAGGCGACCATCCATCATCGCGGTATAGGAGCCAATGTATTTCGCGAGGCGGTGGCAGTATACGTTCATTGCCCGCTTAGCATCTTCTTTTGAGGTGTAGTTATCTTCCACGTAGCGACAATCGCTGGTGACGCCGGTCAGACCCAGCAGGCCGGACTCTTTGGTCAGCAGTTTATTGATAGCGTCGACGCTCATGCCGAGCGTGTCATGCAGGAAGAAAACAATGGCCGGATCGATATCACCGGAACGGGTGCCCATCACCAGACCTTCCAGCGGCGTCAGTCCCATTGAGGTGTCGACGCATTCACCGTTACGAATAGCGGCAACCGAGCCGCCATTGCCCAGGTGACAGGTAATGATATTCAGTTCCGCCAGCGGCTTGTTCAAAACTTTTGCCGCTTCGTGAGTCACATAGTAATGGCTGGTGCCGTGTGCGCCGTAGCGACGAACGCCGTGTTCTTTATATAAATTGTAAGGCAGGGCGTAGAGATAAGACTCTTCCGGCATTGTCTGATGGAAAGCGGTGTCGAATACGGCGACATTCTTATCAGACAGATGCGGGAAGTTTTTCATCGCTTCGTCGATGCCGATCAGGTGTGCAGGGTTATGCAGCGGGGCAAAAGAGGAGGCGTCTTTAATACCCTGAATAACGCTTGCATCAATGACCACTGATTGGGTCAGCGCTTCGCCGCCATGAACAATACGATGGCCTATTGCAGTAATTTGTGCTGACAGTTCAGGTTTTTGTGCCAGGATAGTTTTAACGATAAAGTTAAGCGCTTCACTGTGGGCAGCGCCTGCGCCTAAGTCTGCTTCCTGTTTAGCGCCTGCCATTTTCCATTTGATGCGCGCTTCAGGCAGGTGAAAACATTCGGCTAAACCAGAAAGGTATTCTTCACCGTTTGCCGGGTCAATAATGGCAAATTTGAGGGATGAGCTACCGCAATTCAGAACCAGTACTAACTTACTCGACATGGTAGGTCCTATTGATTAAAGGTGGCGAAAAAAAACTCAATCAGACTATCAGCGTAGCGCATGAAAGCTGGTACATTAATGATGAACATCATGCTGTCGGATTATTTTGTCCGAAAGCAAAAAAAATTCATAAAGATCACAAATTTTTTTGAATTTTGCCCTGCTGGTGTCGTTAACTACATCAGACATGCAGCATGGCTGTAACAGCCAGTCAACAATCGCGCACAGGATAACCAGAGCGCCGTTTAAAGACAAAATATTTTGAAAGATGTCATGTAAAGTTGTTGTATTACGCTTATTTGTTTAATTTTTAGCTCCAAAGTTGAGGTCAGCCATGGCTAATGAATCCGGCACTGTCGGTTGGTTTAAACTGTTCCGGCATGGACAGCATTATATGAAGACATGGCCTGTCGATAAACGCCTTGCCCCCATGTTTCCAGAAAACCGGATCACCACCGCAACGCGTTTCGGTATCCGCTTTATGCCGCCGCTGGCCGTCTTTGCGATGACATGGCAGCTTGCGTTGGGTGGTCAGCTCGGTCCGGCCGTGGCGACAGCGCTGTTCGCCTGTAGCCTGCCGATGCAGGGATTATGGTGGCTGGGCAAACGCTCTGTGACGCCGCTGCCGCCGACGCTGCTGGGCTGGTTCCATGAGGTCCGCGAAAAACTCCAGGCGGCGGGTCAGGCCATTGCGCCGGTTGAAGGCAAACCGACCTATCAGTCGCTGGCCGATGTGCTGAAGCGAGCTTTCCGGCAGCTGGATAAAACCTTCCTCGACGATCTGTAAAAAAAACCGGGTTTAGCGGCTCTGGCGGCGAAAACCCGTGTGATATCAAAAAACACGCTGTTTGCTGTGCCGGAGTCGTACGCGTTGTGCAATCCTTAGTCATCCCTTCAAATTTCAATTTGTCCCAGTGACACAGGAGTTAATGATGGAAATGACCCACGCCCAGCGTTTGATCCTCTCTAATCAATATAAAATGATGAGCATGCTCGATCCGGATAACCTCGAGCGCTATCGCCGTCTGCAAACCATTATCGAGCGAGGCTACAGCCTGCAAATGCGCGAGCTTGACCGGGAATTCGGCGAGCTGAGTGAGGCAGTCTGCCGCACGATAATTGATATTATGGAGCTGCATCATGCGCTGCACGTGTCCTGGACAAATCTGAAAGAGCCTGGCGCAATCGAAGAGCGGCGGCTAATGTTTCTGGGTTTCGATGCGGCTACGGAAGCGCGCTTCCTTGGCTATGTGCGGTTTATGGTCAACGTCGAGGGACGCTATACGCATTTCGACTCGGGAACGCACGGTTTTAACGCACAGACGCCGATGTGGGAAAAGTATCAACGAATGCTGGCTGTGTGGCACACTTGTCCGAGGCAGTACCATTTGAGTGCGAATGAGATCGCGCAAATTATCAACGCCTGATAAGGAATAAGTAGTGAAGTGTAAAGGTTTTCTGTTTGATCTGGACGGCACGCTGGTGGACTCTTTACCGGCGGTCGAACGCGCCTGGGTAAACTGGGCAACACGACACGGCATCGCTGCCGATGAAGTACTGAACTTCATCCACGGTAAGCAGGCTATCACCTCACTGCGCCACTTTATGAAAGGGGCTTCTGAAGAGGCTATTCAGCAGGAGTTCTTCGCGCTGGAACAGGCGGAAGCGGAGGATACCGATGGCATCGTCGCCTTGCCTGGTGCCTTACAGCTGCTGGCGACGCTGGACGAGCTGGCGATCCCCTGGGCGATTGTAACCTCGGGTTCGGTACCGGTCGCCACGGCCCGTCGTCAGGCGGCCGGTTTACCTGAACCCGAAGAGTTTGTTACGGCTGAACGGGTACAAAATGGCAAGCCAGAGCCTGACGCTTATCTGCTGGGCGCTCAACTGCTGGAGCTGGAGCCGGAAGAGTGTGTAGTGGTGGAAGATGCCGCCGCAGGTATTCTCTCCGGACTGGCCGCTGGCTGTCACGTTATCGCCGTAAACGCGCCTGCGGGCTCGCCAAGGCTGGAAGATGTTGATATGCAGCTTTTCTCACTGGAAGAGCTGATTGTTAACAAGAATCCTGATGGCACTATTGATGTGCATCGAAAGCATTAAGTTATGATTTGACCCCGCATTAGCGGGGTTTATTTTATGGCATTCTCTTTGCAGCTTCCCCCGTTGCAGAGATCAATTGTGAATAAAGAGCTTTTTTGGGTTCTCAGTCTGTTAGCCATCGCCATCGTGCTGTTTGTCAGCGGAAAACTGCGGATGGACGTGGTGGCATTACTGGTCATCACCGCCTTTGTCCTTAGCGGCACACTCTCCCTGCAAGAAGCCACCCAGGGCTTCAGCGATCCCAATGTTATTCTTATTGCCGCGCTGTTTGTTATCGGTGAAGGCCTCGTGCGCACCGGCGTGGCGTTAAGAATGGGGGAATGGCTGGTCAGAATGGCGGGCAGCAGCGAGACACGCATGCTGGTGCTGCTCATGCTTACGGTTGCCGGACTGGGCGCTTTTATGAGCTCCACAGGGGTGGTAGCTATTTTTATTCCCATCGTGATAAGCGTGGCGGCTAAAATTAACAGCTCCCCGGGGCGGCTAATGATGCCGCTAAGCTTTGCGGGGCTGATTAGCGGCATGATGACGCTGGTCGCCACGCCACCTAACCTGGTGGTTAACAGCGAACTGGTGCGGGAAGGGTTGACCGGCTTTGGTTTTTTTGCCGTGACGCCGATTGGTTTGGTAGCACTGGTACTGGGAATAGGTTATATGCTGCTTGTCCGTTTCTGGCTGGGCAACACGCCTCAGGATGTTAGCCACAAGCAGCAGAGAACCTTTCGCGATCTTATCCGGGATTACAAACTAAGCGGGCGAGCGCGACGGCTGGCTGTGCGCCCGGGGTCAACGCTGATCGGTCAGACGTTGGACGATTTGCAGCTGCGCGAACGTTTCGGCGTCAATGTTGTTGGCCTCGAGCGCTGGCGTAAATTTCGCCGGGTTATGGTGCCGGTGACCGGCACAACTGAATTCCGCGCCCACGATGTGCTGCTAATAGACATGAGTGCTGCGGGTATCGATCTGCGTGAATTCTGCTCTGGGCATAGGCTGGAGCCAATGATCCTGCGGGGCGAATATTTTTCCGATCGCGCCCAGGATGTGGGGATGGCAGAAATTCTGATCGTGCCCGATTCCGAACTGCAAAATAAAACGCTGCGCGAGTCCGCCTTTCGCTCCCGCTATGGCCTCAGTGTCATTGGTATCCGTCGCCGTGGAGAGGTGCTTGAAGGCGCGCTACACAATCTGCCGTTAGAGCTGGGTGACAGCCTGCTGGTGATCGGCGACTGGAAAAAAATCACGCAGTTACAGCAGCAAAAACGTGATGTCATCCTGTTAAATCTGCCTGCCGAGGTCAACGACGTCGCACCTGCCAGCAGCCAGGCTCCCCATGCGATTTTCTGTCTGGCTCTGATGGTTGCCATGATGCTGACCAATGAAATCCCTAATCCGATAGCGGCTATCATTGCCTGCCTGTTGATGGGGCAGTTTCGCTGCATTGATATGGAAAGCGCCTGGCGTGCCATTCACTGGCCAGGCATTATTCTGATCGTTGGCATGATGCCTTTTGCGCTGGCTTTGCAAAAAACAGGGGGGATCACGCTAATTGTCGAAGGGTTAATGGATTTGGCTGGCGGACAGAGTCCGCACGTTATGCTGCTCTGTTTATTTATCTTGTGCGCCGTCATCGGGCTGTTTATTTCGAATACCGCCACGGCGGTGTTGATGGCACCGGTAGGGGTGGCAGCCGCTCATCAAATGGGGCTTTCACCGTATCCTTTTACCATGATTGTGGCGCTGGCCGCGTCAAGCGCGTTTATGACGCCGGTATCAAGCCCGGTGAACACGCTGATCCTTGGGCCCGGCGGTTATCGCTTCAGCGACTTTGTCAAAATTGGCGTCCCTTTTACCGTGCTGATTATGGCGGTAAGCGTGGTGATGGTGCCGCTGCTGTTCCCGTTCTGAATAAGGCGGGTCAGGCGCTAAAGCTCCTGGCTGATTTCATCCAGCGACAGGTTGAAACTGGGGACAAAAACCTCGACGAAATAGTCCATTTCCGGGCTGTGGCGCTGGCTCAGGGTTTTTTCCAGTCGGGCTTTGGCCAGTTGAAATTCGTGATTTCCCGCTGAAAGTTCTTCCAGGCATTTCAGGTAAGCACAAAGCGCATCCGCCTGTTTCACAATGGCCGTCTCTTCTTCGCTTCGTTGGTGCTCATCAAGCAACGGTCGGTAAGCGTCTCTGAGCTCTTCAGGCAGCATCTCAATAAGCTTCAGCTGGGCAATTTTCTCAATCTTCTTGTATTCAAAGGCAATTTGCGCGTTGTAATACTTTACAGGGGTAGGCAGATCGCCGGTCAGAACTTCACTGGCATCATGGTACATTGCCATCAGGGCGATACGCTCAACGTTAAGATTCCCGTTGAATTTCTGATTTTTAATGACCGCCAGCGCATGCGCCACCATCGCCACCTGCAAACTGTGCTCAGAAACGTTTTCCGTACGCACGTTACGCATCAGCGGCCAGCGGTTGATCAGCTTAAGACGGGAGAGGTGGGCGAAGAAATGGCTCTGATTCATCGATGCGGTTTCCTGTAATAATCCCGAAGCCGGGCGACTTCGGGATTATTATATACGCTTCAACCTGCTGAATGCAGCGATATCAGATAACGCCGTGCTCTGTCGGCAGGCGTTTTCGAACAAAATTACTGGCGATATCCTTCCAGGAAACGACCAAATTTGCCAATCGCCATTTCCAGATCGTTGACGTGAGGCAGCGTAACGATGCGCACATGGTCAGGCCAGGGCCAGTTAAAGGCACTGCCTTGTACCAGCAAAACTTTTTCCTGTAGCAGGAAATCCAGCACCATTTTCTGGTCATCGTGCAGATTGAATTTTTTCGCGTCAATACGAGGGAACATATAAAGCGCGCCCTGCGGCTTCACGCAGCTAACGCCTGGAATGTCATTGATCAGTTCCCACGCACGCTGGCGCTGTTCATACAGTCTGCCGCCTGGCACAATGAATTCACTGATGCTTTGATAGCCGCCCAATGCCGTCTGGATGGCATGCTGTGCAGGAACGTTGGCACACAGGCGCATTGAGGCCAGCATTTCCAGCCCTTCGATGTAGCCTTTCGCATGTTTCTTCGGACCGTTTAACACCATCCAGCCCTGGCGGAAACCGGCCACACGATAGGTTTTAGACAGGCCGTTAAAGGTAATCGTCAGCAGGTCGGGAGCCAGAGCGGCGATGGAGTGATGCTGTGCCGCATCGTAGAGGATCTTGTCGTAGATCTCATCTGCAAAGATGATCAAATTATGCTGTCTGGCCAGCTCAACCACTTCCAACAGCAGTTCCTTACTGTAGACTGCGCCCGTTGGGTTATTTGGGTTAATGATGACGATGCCCCGGGTGCGTGGCGTAATTTTGCTACGGATGTCGTCCAGGTCCGGGAACCAGCCAGCCGATTCGTCACACAGATAGTGCACCGCGTTACCGCCAGAAAGAGAGACCGCCGCCGTCCATAAAGGATAATCCGGGGCCGGAACCAGCATCTCATCACCGCTGTTGAGTAAAGCCTGCATTGACTGGACGATCAGTTCGGAAACGCCATTACCGATATAGACATCTTCAACGGTCATTTCACGTAAGCCGCGAGCCTGATAATGTTGAACGATAGCTTTACGGGCGGAATACAGTCCTTTGGAATCACAGTAGCCCTGTGCGCTGGGCAGGTTGCGGATCACATCAACCAGGATTTCGTCAGGCGCTTCAAAACCGAAAGGCGCGGGATTGCCGATGTTGAGCTTGAGGACTTTATTGCCTTCTTCTTCGAGGCGGCGGGCTTCTTTTAAAACCGGGCCGCGGATGTCGTAACAGACGTTATCGAGCTTGCTGGATTTATCAATCGGGGTCATTTCATTCGCCTTTGGCTGAGCTGTATTCCTGCCGTGGAATAGTAAACCCGCACAATGTACTCCTCTCTCCCGCGCTTTTGAAGTCCGTCCGCTGGCTTTGGTGGGATAGTGGAGTTTTTGTTTCTGTTACCGTCAGGGCTACAGGAGAGACAGGATACATCTGGTTTAATATGTCGACCTAAATTGGTTTAGCAAAATTTAACACTGGATGATTTGGTGTGCGGAGACCGTTTGTGGAACCTGAAAAAGGGTTCTGGGGAAGATTTTTGTAATAATTAGGTAAAATCTGGTGGATTGATGCGCAGCGAAACTGTCAAGATAAGCTTAATTGGTTGCCTGAAAACCAGGCATGATGATAAGGTGCTCAACTTGAAACGCTGGCGCGGCAAAAGCCACCATGCTTTTGTCAGAGCTTGTCAGATTGTATCTGATTGATAAATTTTTGTACTATGACAGGCGTTGAAACGGTCTCAGCCAATAAAATCTTATTTTACTGATAAGAATAATCAGATTAGGGCTTAAAAAGTAATCGACAGTGTGTCAGGATAATATTCATGAAATTTCGCACTGCCAGTGCGGGTTTTTCAGGCAGTATCCACCCTGTTTTACTGCTGTTAATGTTAAGTTGTGTTAATTATTATTCCGCTGTAACTACAGCGTTCTGGCCGTCCCGATTTTTTCAGTGTCATACACTAACAACAGCACGGCACCTTTAAGGCCTGCATGCGCTGTTATCAGTTCTGTACTGCCGCTTACCTGTTGTTCAGCGTGGCGCGCATTAATGATGTATCAGACGTATGAATCCGTCAGCGGCTTAGCCCTTAGCGTGAGCAGGGTATATTTGAGCTGCTGGGATAGGCGTCTGCGTAGTAAGGTGAGGGAGCGAAGCGCTTCATCACATTCTTATTATCGCTGTATCCTTTTGATATAGCAGGTAATAACACCAGGGTAGTAGTTCTTAAAAATCTTATAAAGTGAAGAAAACATGACTAGTGCAAATCGTCCAATTCTCAATCTCGATCTCGATCTGCTGAGAACTTTTGTAGCTGTCGCCGATCTGAATACCTTTGCTGCGGCTGCCGCAGCAGTATGCAGAACACAATCTGCGGTCAGTCAGCAAATGCAGCGCCTGGAACAACTGGTAGGTAAAGAGTTGTTTGCCAGACACGGTCGTAACAAACTGCTGACAGAGCACGGCATTCAACTGCTGGGCTACGCCAGAAAAATCCTGCGTTTCAATGATGAAGCCTGTACTTCTCTGATGTACAGCAACATTCAGGGCGTACTCACTATCGGCGCTTCTGACGATACGTCAGATACCATTCTCCCTTTCCTGCTCAACCGCGTGACCTCGGTTTATCCAAAGTTAGCGATTGATGTCAGGGTGAAACGCAATCCATTTATGATGGAAATGCTGAATCAGGGTGAAGTGGATCTGGTTGTCACAACGTCCAGCCCAATGAACTTTACCTGGCAGGTTCTGCGTACCTCACCAACGCTTTGGTATTGTGCTGCTGATTATATCTTCCAGCGTGGGGAAGCGATTCCATTGGTTCTGCTGGACGAACCAAGCCCTTATCGTGATATGGCAATTGATCACCTTAACGAGGCCGGCATCCCCTGGCGTATTTCGTACGTAGCGTCCACGCTGGCAGCCGTGCGTGCGGCGGTAAAAGCCGGTCTTGGCGTCACCGCGCGTCCGGTAGAGATGATGAGCCCCGAGCTGCGTGTGATGGGAGCGGCGGAAGGCTTGCCGGTTCTGCCAGACACCGAATATCTGCTGTGCCGTAACCCGGAAAGCGATAACGAGCTGGCGCTGGCTATCTTCAACGCGATGGAATCGAGCAGCGATCCTTACAATCTGACCGTTAACGGTCAGGACAGTGGCGCCTTCTCCGACGAAGAAGAATAAAAAAAACTCTGTATTACCTGCTGATTTTTAAATAAATAATCAGCAGAAAAGAGAAAAAAAAGCCTTATGGCAGCCCTGTGCGCCATGAGGCTTTTTTTATGATGTTTTTTTAATAAATGACAGGGGGTTTGTCCTCCTTTTTTTGCTGTGTTGATGTTAAAACCGTCACCCCCTCTGATATACCCCTTCGTCTTAATGCAGAAGTGCAAAAATAATGCAGCTGACTTGATTTTGCTCAGTCTGCATCGTCTGTTTTTTCTGCATAAGTTACAAAAGTCTGTTCTGGATCAAAAAAATAACCCTGCTCAGGGGAAGGAAAAGCCCACATTTCCTGCCAAAATAGTCTTTGTTAAATCCGCGATCCATGCAGGGAAATACCCGCTACACTTTACCTGAAAGGGTAAACTGACTCGATTTAGCGCAGTATTTGAGCATAAAATGTTAAATAAATGCTGCGGGTGTAAAATAATCTGTGGATACTTTTGTCAAAGTTGACAAAAGGTTATAGAAAGGAGTAAAAAACCACATAAAATTGCTGCTTACTCTGAAAAGACAGTAAAGTTTATCAGGTTTTTTATTTTTCCCTTGAATCGATGTGGTGGGTTAACTGCCGACTAGCAGAGCAGACGCCTGACGCCACGTTATTGAATTAAGCAGAGTGTATGTCAACAACCACTGAAGTTATCGCCCACCACTGGGCGTTTGCTGTATTTCTGATCACAGCCATCGGTCTGTGCTGCGCAATGTTAGCTGGAGCATGGTTTTTGGGCGGAAAAGCCCGTGGAAGATATACAAATACGCCTTTTGAGTCCGGAGCCGCTCCGGTCGGTACCGCCAAGCTGCGCATGTCCGCCAAATTCTATCTGGTCGCCATGTTCTTCGTCATTTTCGATGTAGAAGCCCTCTACCTGTACGCCTGGTCGACCGCCATTCGCGAAAGCGGGTGGATTGGCTTTATCGAAGCCGCCATCTTCATTTTGGTACTGCTTGCTGGTTTGGTTTATCTGGTGCGTATTCGCGCGCTGGACTGGGCTCCGGCACCTCGTCGTGTCGTGGTTAAGCCAACAACCATTTCGCATTCCAATCGTCACACGCAGTAACAGCGAGGCATAAAAATGGACTACACGCTTACCCGCGCAGATCCGAACGGTGAGAACGACCGTTATCCGCTGCAGAAACAAGAGATCGTCACCGATCCTCTGGAGAAGCACGTTCATCAAAGCGTTTACATGGGCAAGCTCGAAACGGCTATGCACGACATGGTGAACTGGGGAAGGAAAAACTCCCTTTGGCCATTTAACTTTGGCCTTTCATGTTGTTACGTCGAAATGACCACCTCATTCACCTCAGTGCATGACGTTGCCCGCTTTGGTTCGGAAGTTATTCGTGCCTCGCCTCGCCAGGCTGACTTTATGGTCGTTGCCGGTACCTGCTTTACCAAAATGGCCCCCGTTGTTCAGCGTCTGTATGACCAGATGCTGGAGCCGAAATGGGTCATTTCGATGGGAGCCTGCGCCAACTCGGGCGGGATGTACGACATCTATTCCGTGGTGCAGGGCGTGGATAAATTCCTGCCGGTAGATGTGTATATTCCAGGGTGCCCGCCGCGCCCGGAAGCCTATATGCAAGCACTGCTGCTGTTGCAGGAATCTATCGGTAAAGAACGTCGACCGCTTTCCTGGGTCGTCGGCGATCAGGGCGTTTACCGTGCCAATATGCCGTCCGAGCGTGAAAGAAAGCAGGGCGAACGCATTGCGGTGACTAACCTGCGCACGCCTGACGAAATTTAAAGCAGTTAACCGACGGGCTTACCCGGCGCATAAAAAACAAAATACGCGCACGGCCTGTCGTGACGCCAATACTGAGGGCTTTGCAGGCCCACATGGTGAATAATTTATGACAGATTTGACCACGCAAGATCTCGCCCAGCCAGCATGGCAAACCCGGGATCACCAGGATGACCCGGTGATCGGCGAGTTGCGTAACCGTTTTGGGCCTGATGCCTTTACCGTTCAGCCAACCCGTACCGGCATTCCGGTAGTCTGGGTCAGGCGCGAACAATTACTGGAAATAATTGAGTTTCTGCGCAAGCTGCCGAAACCCTATGTGATGTTGTACGACCTGCACGGTATGGATGAGCGCTTGCGAACGCATCGCGCGGGCCTGCCTGCGGCCGATTTTTCCGTGTTCTACCACTTTATTTCCATTGAGCGTAACCGCGACATTATGCTCAAAGTGGCGCTGTCTGAAAAAGATCTGCACGTTCCGACCATCACCAAAATATTTCCAAATGCCAACTGGTATGAACGTGAAACCTGGGAAATGTTTGGCATCACCTTTGATGGTCACCCGCATCTGACAAGGATCATGATGCCGCAGGACTGGGAAGGCCATCCGCTACGTAAAGACTATCCGGCGCGTGCGACAGAATTCGATCCGTTCCAGCTGACAAAGCAAACGGAAGATCTGGCGATGGAGCAGATGACCTTCAAGCCGGAAGAGTGGGGCATGAAGCGCGGCACGGCTAACGAAGACTTTATGTTCCTGAACCTCGGTCCGAACCACCCCTCTGCGCACGGTGCGTTCCGCATCATTTTGCAGCTGGATGGTGAAGAGATTGTGGATTGCGTCCCGGATGTGGGTTATCACCATCGCGGCGCGGAAAAAATGGGCGAGCGTCAGTCCTGGCACAGCTATATCCCCTATACCGATCGTATTGAATACCTCGGCGGCTGCGTTAACGAAATGCCTTACGTGCTGGCGGTAGAAAAGCTGGCCGGTATTAAAGTGCCTGAGCGCGTGGATGTGATCCGCGTAATGCTTTCCGAGCTGTTCCGCATTAACAGCCATCTTCTCTATATTTCTACCTTTATTCAGGACGTTGGGGCGATGTCTCCGGTGTTCTTTGCCTTTACCGATCGCCAGAAAATTTACGATGTTGTGGAAGCCATCACCGGTTTCCGTATGCATCCGGCCTGGTTCCGCATTGGTGGCGTGGCGCACGATTTACCGAAAGGTTGGGATCGTCTGCTGCGTGAATTCCTCGACTGGATGCCAAAACGCCTGAAAGCCTATGAGCAAACCGCACTGAAAAACTCGGTGCTGATCGGCCGTGCGAAAGGGGTTTCCGCCTATGGCATGGATGAGGCGCTGGCGTGGGGAACCACGGGTGCGGGGCTTCGTGCAACCGGGCTGGACTTCGACGTGCGTAAATGGCGCCCTTATTCAGGTTACGAAAACTTCGATTTTGAAGTGCCAATCGGCGATGGCGTCAGCTGTGCCTACACGCGCGTGATGCTGAAAATGGAAGAGATGCGTCAGAGTATGCGCATCCTTGAGCAGTGCCTGAAAAATATGCCGGAAGGCCCATTCAAGGCCGATCATCCGTTAACCACGCCGCCGCCAAAAGAGCGCACGCTACAGCATATCGAAACGCTGATCACTCACTTCCTACAGGTTTCGTGGGGACCGGTAATGCCGGCCAACGAATCCTTCCAGATGATTGAAGCGACGAAAGGGATCAACAGCTACTACCTGACCAGTGATGGAAGCACCATGAGCTACCGCACCCGCGTGCGTACGCCGAGCTTCCCACATCTGCAGCAGATCCCTTCGGTAATCAACGGCAGCCTGGTATCCGATTTGATCGTATATCTCGGCAGTATTGATTTTGTTATGTCAGACGTGGACCGCTAATTATGCACGATCAACGAATTGCGATCGAAACGATCGAAGATAACAAGGCTTTTGTGCTGAGTGCGGCAGAACATGATGCCATCGAGCACGAAAAGCATCATTACGAAGATGCCCGCGCGGCGTCGATTGAAGCGCTGAAAATCGTTCAGAAACAGCGCGGCTGGGTGCCGGATGGCGCTATCCATGCCATTGCCGATGTCTTGGGCATTCCGGCCAGCGATGTGGAAGGCGTAGCCACCTTTTACAGCCAGATTTTCCGTCAGCCGGTTGGCCGCCACGTAATCCGCTACTGCGATAGCGTGGTTTGCCATATCACCGGTTTCCAGGGCATTCAGGCGGCGCTGGAAGAAAACCTGCAAATTAAACCAGGCCAGACCACGGCGGATGGCCGCTTTACGCTGCTGCCAACCTGCTGCCTCGGTAACTGTGACAAAGGCCCGACGATGATGGTGGATGAAGATACGCACGTTCATCTTACGCCGGAAAACATCGTCAATTTACTGGAGCAGTATCAATGACAGCCAAACAGATCATTCGTACTGCGGAAATGCATCCGCTTACCTGGCGTCTGCGCGACGACAAACAGCCGGTTTTCTTTGACGAATACCGCAGCAAAAATGGCTACGCAGGTGCCGATAAGGCGCTGAAAACTCTGTCTCAGGATGAGATTGTGGCGGCGGTGAAAGATTCAGGTCTGAAAGGCCGTGGCGGCGCAGGTTTCTCCACGGGACTGAAGTGGAGCCTGATGCCGAAAGATGAATCCATGAACATCCGTTA
This sequence comes from Pantoea sp. CCBC3-3-1, assembly GCF_007981265.1. Taxonomy (NCBI): domain Bacteria; kingdom Pseudomonadati; phylum Pseudomonadota; class Gammaproteobacteria; order Enterobacterales; family Erwiniaceae; genus Pantoea; species Pantoea sp. CCBC3-3-1. The sequence continues at coordinate 3,395,079 of NZ_CP034363.1, read as the reverse complement.
TCTGCTGTGCAACGCGGATGAGATGGAACCAGGCACCTACAAAGACCGCTTGCTGATGGAGCAAATGCCACACCAGCTGGTGGAAGGCATGTTGATCAGTGCGTTTGCGCTAAAAGCCTACCGTGGCTACATCTTCCTGCGCGGCGAATATATTGAAGCCGCTGTCAATTTGCGTCGCGCTATTGCTGAAGCGACAGAGGCCGGTTATCTGGGGAAAAACATCCTCGGTACCGGTTTTGATTTTGAGCTGATCGTGCATACCGGCGCAGGTCGTTATATCTGTGGCGAAGAAACGGCGCTGATCAACTCGCTGGAAGGCCGTCGCGCGAATCCTCGTTCGAAACCGCCGTTCCCGGCATCTGCGGGTGCATGGGGCAAGCCAACCTGCGTAAACAACGTTGAGACGCTTTCTAACGTTCCGGCAATTTTGGCTAACGGCGTCGACTGGTACAAAAACATCTCCAAAAGCGACGATACCGGCACCAAAATGATGGGCTTCTCGGGTCGGGTAAAAAACCCGGGCGTTTGGGAGCTGCCGTTTGGCACCACCGCGCGTGAAATCCTCGAAGACTATGCCGGCGGCATGCGTGATGGCCTGAAGTTTAAAGCCTGGCAGCCGGGCGGGGCAGGAACCGATTTCCTGACCGAATCCCACCTCGATTTGCCGATGGAATTTGCCAGCATTGGCAAAGCGGGCAGTCGTCTGGGTACCGCGCTGGCCATGGCCGTCGACCACGAAATCAATATGGTTTCGCTGGTGCGTAACCTGGAAGAGTTTTTCGCCCGTGAATCCTGCGGCTGGTGCACGCCCTGTCGTGATGGCCTGCCGTGGAGCGTAAAAATTCTGCGCGCGCTGGAACGTAAAGAAGGGCAGCCGGGCGATATCGAAACCCTGTTGCAGCTCTGCCGCCAGCTTGGCCCGGGTAAAACGTTCTGTGCGCATGCGCCAGGTGCAGTCGAGCCACTGCAAAGCGCAATCAAATATTTCCGCGAAGAATTCGAAGCAGGCATTGCGCCGCAGGTTTACAGCAACGCGCATGCGATTGCCGGTATTCAGGCCAACCTGCTGAAGGCTCGCTGGTAAAACGACGCTTACGCGCAGATAACAGTTTATGTTTAACGCCCGATTAACCCCGGGCCTTACTTGAGCAAGTTCACTATGGCTACAATTCATGTAGACGGTAAAGAATACGATGTCGATGGAGCGGACAACCTGCTACAGGCTTGCCTCTCTCTTGGCCTTGATATTCCTTATTTTTGCTGGCACCCGGCGCTCGGTAGCGTCGGTGCCTGCCGCCAGTGTGCGGTGAAGCAATTCCAAAATGCCGAAGATACGCGTGGCCGCCTGGTGATGTCCTGTATGACGCCAGCGTCTGACGGCACCTTCATCTCTATTGATGATGGCGAGGCAAAAGAATTCCGTGAAAGCGTGGTGGAGTGGCTGATGACCAACCACCCGCATGATTGCCCGGTCTGTGAAGAAGGCGGTAACTGCCATTTGCAGGATATGACCGTGATGACTGGCCACAGCTTCCGTCGCTATCGCTTTACCAAGCGAACCCACCGTAACCAGGACCTTGGCCCGTTCATCTCTCACGAAATGAACCGCTGTATCGCCTGTTACCGTTGCGTACGCTACTACAAAGATTACGCGGACGGCACCGATCTTGGCGTGTACGGCGCGCACGATAACGTCTACTTCGGCCGCCCGGAAGACGGTACGCTGGAAAGCGAGTTTTCCGGCAACCTGGTGGAAATCTGCCCGACCGGCGTATTCACCGATAAAACGCACTCCGAACGCTATAACCGTAAATGGGACATGCAGTATGCGCCAAGCATCTGCCAGCAGTGCAGCATCGGCTGTAATACCAGCCCGGGTGAGCGCTATGGCGAACTGCGTCGTATTGAAAACCGCTATAACGGCACCGTAAACCAGTACTTCCTTTGCGACCGCGGGCGTTTCGGTTACGGCTACGTCAATCTTAAAGATCGTCCTCGCCAGCCAATGCAGCGCCGTGGCAATGACTGGATTGCCCTGAACGCTGAACAGGCGATGCAGGGCGCGGCTGACGTACTGCGCCAGGCGAAAAAAGTGATCGGCATTGGTTCACCTCGCGCCAGCGTCGAAAGCAACTTTGCACTGCGTGAGCTGGTCGGTGCGGAAAACTTCTCTACTGGCATTCCATCGGGCGAGCAGTCGCGGCTGGAGCTGATGCTGAAGGTTCTGCGCGACAGCGGTGTGCATACGCCTGCGCTGCGTGAAATCGAAAGCTATGATGCGGTACTGGTATTGGGCGAAGACCTGACGCAGGTCGGTGCCCGCGTGGCGCTTTCCGTACGGCAGGCCGTGAAAGGCAAAGCGCGTGACATGGCCGCCGCGCAGAAAGTGTCCGACTGGCAGATTGCCGCCATCATGAATATTGGTCAGCACGCCAAACATCCGCTGTTTGTCACCCACGTTGATGCCACTCGCCTCGATGATATTGCCGCATGGAGCTATCGCGCGCCGGTTGAAGATCAGGCTCGCGTCGGTTTCGCGATTGCTCACGCGCTGGATGAGACTGCACCGGCAGTTGAGGGCATCGATCGCGCCCTCAGCGGCAAAATCGATGTGGTTGTTCAGGCGCTGGCCGGTGCGAAAAAGCCGCTGATTATTGCCGGCACTCATGCCGGTAGCGAAGCCACCATTCAGGCTGCTGCCAACGTGGCTAAAGCGCTGAAAGGTCGCGGCGCAGAGGTCGGGATTACGCTATTGGCGGGTGCCGCCAACAGCGTTGGACTGGGCATGATTGGCGGGAAATCGCTGGATGCCGTGTTGGGCGAGCTGAAAGAGGGTTCGGCAGATGCGGTGATCATTATGGAAAACGATCTCTATCGTCACGCGCCTGCCGCTCAGGTAGATGCGGCGCTAAGCAATACGCCAAACGTCATCGTTATCGATCATCAGCGCACCCGCACTGTTGAAAAAGCCGGTTTGATCCTCTCCACCGCAAGCTTTGCCGAAAGCGACGGCACGGTAGTCAATCAGGAAGGTCGCGCGCAGCGTTTCTTCCAGGTTTACGATCCTGCTTACTACGACGACAAAGTGGAAATGTTGGAAAGCTGGCGCTGGCTGCATTCGCTCCAGAGCACCATCAGCAGCCGCGAAGTGGACTGGACACAGCTCGACCACGTTATCGATGCTTGTATAGCCGCCTTCCCTCAGCTGGCCGGAATCAAAGAGGCCGCGCCGGATGCCAGCTTCCGTATCCGTGGTCAGAAACTGGCGCGTTCACCAGCACGTGCCAGTGGTCGTACGGCGATGCGTGCAAACATCAGCGTGCATGAGCCGCGCCAGCCGCAGGACAAAGACACCATGTTCGCCTTCTCAATGGAAGGGAACAACCAGCCGGGCGCTGCCCGTTCGCAGATCCCGTTTGCCTGGGCGCCGGGCTGGAACTCCCCGCAGGCCTGGAACAAATTCCAGGATGAAGTGGGCGGCAAGCTGCGTAACGGCGATCCGGGTGTGCGCCTGTTTGAAGCAGGCGACAGCCAGCTGGGCTGGTTTGATAACGTGCCCGTTGCCTTTACCGGTCAGGCGGACAACTGGCGTGTCGCCCCTTATTTCCAGCTGTTCGGCAGTGAAGAGATGAGTCAGCGCTCGCCCGTTTTCCAACAGCGTATGGCTACGCCTTATGTGGTGGTCAATCCGGCTGATGCCGAGAAGCTGGGCGTGAATGCCGGCACCTTTGTGGAGTTTGGCTGTTCAGGAGAAACCCTGCGTCTGCCGGTACGTTTCTCGGCAACGTTGCAGGCGGGGCAGGTAGGACTGCCGTTAGGCATGCCGGGCATCCCGCCATTCCTGTTGGGTGCCAATATTGACAATCTGCGGGAGGCGGCGCAATGAGTTGGTTAACACCGGAAGTTACTGATGTGATTATTGCCGTCGTTAAAGCATTGGTGATCCTGTTTGTGGTAGTGGGCTGTGGCGCGTTTATGAGCTTTGGCGAACGTCGCCTGCTCGGGCTGTTCCAGAACCGCTATGGACCTAACCGCGTCGGCTGGGGCGGCTCGCTTCAGCTGGTGGCGGATATGATCAAAATGTTCTTTAAAGAGGACTGGACGCCGCCGTTTACCGACCGGGTGATCTTTACCCTCGCGCCAATGATCGCTTTTACCTCGCTGCTGCTGGCGATGGCGATTGTGCCCGTCACTTCGACCTGGATGGGGGCCGATTTAAATATCGGCATCCTGTTCTTCCTGATGATGGCTGGCCTGGCTGTTTACGCCGTGCTGTTCGCGGGCTGGTCCAGTAACAACAAATACTCCCTGCTGGGCGCGATGCGTGCGTCGGCGCAAACCCTGAGCTATGAGGTGTTTCTTGGCCTGTCGCTGATGGGCGTGGTGGCGCAGGCAGGCTCGTTCAATATGGTGGATATCGTTAACAGCCAGCAGCATCTGTGGAACATTATTCCGCAGTTCTTTGGCTTTATCACCTTCGCCATTGCGGGCGTTGCGGTCTGTCACCGTCATCCTTTTGACCAGCCGGAAGCGGAGCAGGAACTGGCCGACGGTTATCATATTGAATACGCCGGGATGAAGTTCGGTCTGTTCTTTGTGGGTGAATACGTCGGTATCGTCACCGTTTCATCTCTGATTGTGACGCTGTTCTTCGGCGGCTGGAACGGTCCGTGGCTGCCGCCGATTTTCTGGTTCGCCATCAAAACGGCGTTCTTCATGGTGATGTTCATTTTGATTCGTGCTGCGCTACCGCGTCCGCGCTATGACCAGGTGATGTCGTTTGGCTGGAAAGTCTGTTTGCCGTTGACGCTGTTGAACCTGCTGGCGACCGCCGCAGTGATTCTGTACAACGCGTGAGTTTGGGGTTAATCGATGAATATTAAAGACATTCTGGTGGGATTTGGCACAACGGTACGCAGTATCGTGCTGATTGGTTCTAACGCGTTTGCTAAGCGTGAAACCATGATGTATCCGGAAGAGCCGGTTTACCTGCCGCCGCGCTACCGTGGGCGTATTGTGCTGACACGCGATCCCGATGGTCAGGAACGCTGCGTCGCCTGTAACCTTTGCGCAGTAGCCTGTCCGGTAGGCTGTATCTCGCTGCAAAAAGCGGAAATGGCCGATGGCCGCTGGTATCCCGAATTCTTCCGTATCAACTTCTCGCGCTGCATTTTCTGTGGCCTGTGTGAAGAGGCTTGCCCGACCACTGCGATTCAGCTTACCCCAGACTTCGAACTGGGTGAGTTCAAGCGTCAGGATCTGGTGTATGAAAAAGAAAACCTGCTGATTTCCGGTCCGGGCAAATATCCGGAATATAACTTCTACCGGATGGCGGGTATGGCGATTGATGGCAAGGACAAAGGCGAAGCGGCCAATGAAGCCAAACCCATCGACGTCAAGGGCTTGTTACCTTAAGGAGCCAGGCATGGAATTTGCATTTTATCTTTGCGGACTGGTGGCGGTGCTAACGACGTTGCGCGTTATTACCCACACTAACCCGGTCCACGCACTGCTGTATCTGATTATCTCCCTGCTGGCGATTGCCGGGGTGTTTTTCACGCTGGGCGCCTATTTCGCCGGTGCGTTGGAAATCATCGTCTATGCCGGGGCGATTATGGTGCTTTTTGTGTTCGTGGTGATGATGCTCAACCTGGGCGACAGCGTTCAGGCTCAGGAGCGCGAATGGCTCAAGCCCGGCGTCTGGTTTGGGCCGGGGCTGCTCTCGTTGCTGCTGCTGGGCGTAGTGGTTTACGCCATTCGCTCAATCAACGATCAGGGCATTGACGGCACCATGATTGATGCCAAAGCCGTGGGTATCAGCCTGTTTGGTCCTTACGTGCTGGCGGTGGAACTGGCTTCCATGCTGCTGCTGGCGGGTCTGGTGGTGGCTTACCACATTGGCCGCGAGCAGCGTGCTGGCGAAGTCCTGAGTAACCGTCCTGCGGATGCAGCAAAAAGCAAGAAGGAGGAACACGCATGATCCCTTTGCAACATGGCCTCATTCTGGCGGCTATTCTCTTTGTCCTCGGCCTCACTGGCGTGATTATTCGTCGTAATCTGCTATTTATGCTGATTAGCCTCGAAATCATGATTAACGCGGCAGCGCTGGCGTTCGTGGTGGCGGGGAGCTACTGGGGACAAGCCGACGGCCAGGTGATGTATATCCTGGCGATCAGCCTTGCCGCAGCGGAGGCCAGTATCGGCCTGGCGCTGTTGCTGCAGCTGCATCGTCGTAGCCAGAACCTCAACATTGACAAAGTGAGTGAGATGCGCGGATGAATCTTCTCTATTTAACCATTTTGTTCCCGCTGATTGGCTTTTTGCTGCTGGCTTTTTCCCGCGGCCGCTGGTCAGAAAACCTGTCGGCAACGGTGGGAATGGGTTCCGTCGGTTTGGCGGCGCTGGTCACGATCTGGGTCGGTATCGACTTTTTCAGCCAGGGACAGCCCGTATTTAATCAGGCGCTTTGGACCTGGATGCACGTTGGCAACTTTAATATCAAGGTCAACCTGACGCTGGACGGTTTATCACTGACCATGCTGTCGGTTGTTACCGGCGTGGGCTTCTTTATCCACATGTTTGCCTCCTGGTATATGCGGGGAGATGAGGGCTATTCGCGCTTCTTTGCCTATACCAACCTGTTTATCGCCAGCATGGTGGTTCTGGTGCTGGCCGATAACCTGATGCTGATGTATCTGGGCTGGGAAGGGGTGGGGCTTTGCTCCTACCTGCTGATTGGCTTCTACTACACCGATCCGAAAAACGGCGCGGCGGCCATGAAAGCTTTTATCATCACCCGTGTGGGCGATGTGTTCCTGGCGTTTGCGTTGTTTATCCTCTACAACGAACTGGGCACGCTGAACTTCCGCGAAATGGTTGAGCTGGCGCCTGCGCACTTCGCGGCGGATAACCACATGCTGCAATGGGCGACGCTGATGCTGCTGGGTGGCGCGGTAGGTAAATCTGCTCAGCTGCCGCTGCAAACCTGGCTGGCCGATGCAATGGCAGGCCCAACGCCGGTTTCCGCGCTGATCCACGCCGCAACCATGGTGACGGCAGGCGTTTACCTGATTGCCCGCAGTCACGGTCTGTTCCTGCTGACGCCGGAAGTGCTGCATCTGGTGGGGATTATTGGTGCGATAACGCTGGTGCTGGCAGGCTTTGCCGCGCTGGTGCAGACCGATATCAAACGCGTGCTGGCTTACTCAACCATGAGTCAGATTGGCTATATGTTCCTCGCCCTGGGCGTTCAGGCCTGGGACGCGGCCATTTTCCATCTGATGACCCATGCGTTCTTTAAAGCGCTGCTGTTCCTCTCTTCCGGTTCGGTGATCCTTGCCTGCCATCACGAGCAGAACATCTTCAAGATGGGCGGCCTGCGTAAAAGCATTCCGCTGGTGTATGTCTGCTTCCTGGTGGGCGGCGCGGCGCTGTCAGCGTTACCGCTGATTACCGCGGGCTTCTTCAGTAAGGATGAGATCCTGGCGGGCGCGCTGGCAAATGGACACATTAACCTGATGGTTGCGGGTCTGGTCGGCGCATTTATGACCTCGCTCTACACCTTCCGTATGATCTTTATTACCTTCCATGGCGAAGAAAAAATTCACGCGCACGCGGGCAAAGGCATTACGCATCATTTGCCGCTAATCGTGCTGCTGATCCTCTCAACCTTTATTGGTGCACTGATTGTTCCACCGCTCAGAGGCGTACTGCCAGAAACGACGGAACTGGCGCACGGCAGCGTGCTGACACTGGAAATCACCTCGGGCGTGGTAGCGATTGTCGGCATCCTGCTCGCGGCGTTCCTGTGGCTGGGTAAACGCTCACTGGTAAACAGTATCGCCAGCAGCGCACCGGGACGCTTCTTCTCTACCTGGTGGTTTGCTGCCTGGGGCTTCGACTGGCTGTATGACAAGGTTTTCGTCAAGCCTTACCTGTTTGTCGCCTGGGTACTGAAAAGCGATCCGCTGAACGGGCTGATGAATATCCCGGCGCTGTTCTCCCGTCTGGCGAACAAAGGGCTGGTAGTCAGCGAGAACGGCTATCTGCGCTGGTATGTCGCTTCCATGAGCGTTGGTGCGGTGGTCGTGCTGGCGCTGCTGATGGTGGTTTAAAGGTTTGTGAGCGGGGGATGAGGCAGGCTGCTTCATCCCAATAAAAATATTTTTAAAAATATTCCCCGGAACAACGGGCGTCATCGGCGAAGGGAGTTCGTTTACCGCCAGCGCGGAGCAACCGCAGCATACTTTGGTATGTGAGGATTGCGAGCACTGCCGGAAAACGAAATACCGAGCAAGATAGCCCAAACGGGGACTAAAGAAGGGAAGAGATCGCCATGTTATTACCCTGGCTAATATTAATCCCGTTCATCGGTGGCCTGCTGTGCTGGCAGCTGGAACGCTTTAGCGTCAAGCTGCCGCGCTGGATCGCGCTGATCGCAATGGGACTGACGCTGGCGCTATCGTTGCAACTTTGGTTGCAGGGCGGCTATTCGTTAACGCAGGCTGTGGGCCTGCCACAGTGGCAGTCTGAATTTTCGCATTCGTGGATCCCACGTTTTGGCATTAGCGTGCACCTGGCGCTGGACGGTCTGTCGCTGCTGATGGTCGTGCTTACCGGCCTGCTTGGCGTGATGGCTATTCTCTGTTCATGGAACGAGATTGAAAAATGGCAGGGCTTCTTCCACCTTAACCTGTTGTGGATCCTCGGCGGCGTGATTGGCGTGTTCCTTGCCATCGACATGTTCCTGTTCTTCTTCTTCTGGGAAATGATGCTGGTGCCGATGTATTTCCTCATCGCACTTTGGGGTCATAAAGCCTCGGACGGGAAGACACGTATTACCGCCGCGACCAAATTCTTTATCTATACGCAGGCCAGCGGCCTGGTGATGCTGATTGCCATTCTGGCGCTGGTTTTCGTCAACTACAACGCCACCGGCGTGTGGACCTTCAACTACGAAGATCTGCTGAAAACGCCGATGTCGAACAGCGTTGAATATATGCTGATGCTCGGCTTCTTTATCGCTTTCGCGGTGAAAATGCCGGTTGTGCCGCTGCATGGCTGGCTGCCCGATGCGCACAGTCAGGCACCAACGGCAGGTTCGGTTGACCTCGCGGGGATCCTGTTGAAAACCGCAGCTTACGGCCTGCTGCGCTTTGCGCTACCGCTGTTCCCCAATGCATCGGCAGAGTTTGCGCCGATTGCGATGTGGCTGGGGATTATCGGTATTTTCTACGGCGCGTGGATGGCGTTCTCGCAGTACGATATCAAGCGCCTGATCGCTTATACCTCTATCTCGCATATGGGCTTTGTGCTGATCGCCATCTACACCGGCAGCCAGCTGGCGTTCCAGGGCGCGGTAGTACAGATGATTGCTCACGGTCTGTCTGCTGCGGCACTGTTTATTCTGTGCGGCCAGCTTTATGAACGCCTGCATACCCGCGATATGCGCCAGATGGGCGGTCTGTGGTCGCGCATTAAATGGCTACCGGGTCTGTCGCTATTTTTTGCCGTTGCCAACCTTGGCATGCCGGGCACCGGGAACTTCGTGGGGGAATTTATGATCCTCACCGGCAGCTTCCAGTCGGTACCGGTTATTATCGTTGTTGCGACATTTGGCCTGGTTTTCGCTTCCGTTTACTCGCTGATCATGATGCAGCGCGCCTATTACGGTGCGCCAAAGTCAGAAACGCCGCTGCGCGGGATGTCGCCGCGTGAGTTCCTGATGATTATGGTGCTGGTGGTTCTGCTGGTGCTGTTGGGCGTTTATCCGCAGCCGATTCTGGATACCTCACATGCTGCCATGAGCAATATTCAGCAGTGGTACACCGCTTCAATTTCAACTACAAGGCCGTAATTCGCCATGACAATAACTCCTCAACAATTGATCGCGCTTCTGCCGATGCTGATCGTCGGATTGACGGTAGTCGTGGTGATGCTGTCCATTGCGTGGCGACGCAACCACTTCGTCAACGCCACGCTGGCGGTAGTTGGCCTTAACCTGGCGCTGTTCTCGCTCTGGTTTGTCGGGCAGGCCGCGCCAATGGACGTCACGCCGCTGCTGCGGGTCGATGGTTTTTCAATGCTCTATACCGGGCTGGTGATCCTTGCCAGCCTGGCGACCTGTACCTTTGCTTACCCGTGGCTGGAGACTTACCCGGATAACCGGGAAGAGTTCTATCTGCTGGTGCTGATTGCGGCGCTGGGCGGCATTGTGCTGGCCAGCGCGAATCATCTGGCGTCCATGTTTATCGGTATTGAGCTGATTTCTCTGCCGCTGTTTGGCCTGGTCGGTTATGCCTTCCAGCAAAAACGCTCGCTGGAAGCGAGCATCAAGTACACCATTATGTCGGCGGTGGCTTCATCGTTTCTGCTGTTTGGTATGGCGCTACTTTACGCCGACTCCGGCAATCTGGGCTTTGTCGCGCTCGGTCACAGCCTGAACGACAGTATGCTGCATCAGCCGCTGCTGCTGGCCGGCCTGGGGATGATGATCGTTGGGCTCGGCTTTAAGCTCTCGCTGGTGCCTTTCCACCTGTGGACGCCGGATGTCTATCAGGGCGCGCCTGCGCCGGTCTCGACTTTCCTCGCCACCGCCAGCAAAATCGCCATTTTTGGCGTGGTGATGCGTCTGTTCCTGTACGCGCCAGCGGCTGACAGCGAGGCTGTGCGTCTGGTGCTGGCGATTATTGCCGTTGCGTCGATTCTGTTCGGCAACCTGATGGCGATTTCGCAGAGCAATATCAAGCGTCTGCTGGGCTATTCGTCGATTGCGCATCTGGGCTATCTGCTGGTGGCGCTGATTGCCATTCAGACGCATCAGCTGTCGCTGGAAGCGGTAGGCGTTTATCTGGCGGGTTATCTGTTTAGCAGCCTGGGTGCCTTTGGTGTGGTAAGCCTGATGTCCAGCCCGTACCGCGGCCCGGATGCAGACTCCCTGTATTCGTATCGTGGTCTGTTCTGGCATCGCCCAATCCTGTCGGCGGTGATGACCGTGATGATGCTGTCGCTGGCGGGGATCCCGATGACGTTAGGCTTTATCGGTAAGTTTTACGTTATCGCGGTGGGTGTGAGCGCCAATTTGTGGTGGCTGACCGGTGCGGTAGTGGTAGGGAGCGCCATTGGCCTTTACTACTATCTGCGCGTCACCGTCAGTCTTTATCTGACGCCGCCGGAGCTGTTACAGCGTGATACGCCAGCCAACTGGGCATTTACCGCGGGCGGTGTGGTGGTGCTGATTTCAGCCATTCTGGTCCTGCTGCTGGGTATCTATCCTCAGCCGCTGATCTCACTGGTGCAGATGGCCCAGCCGCTGATGTAGTTGATGGAAAACGGGCTCTCTGGAGCCCGTTTTTTTCATCTGCCGCTCGGTTAACCCGCCGTTAATCAACCAGCTCAATACCCAGACTTTCCAGCAGGCTTACCGCTTCAAGACGGGAAAATTTTGCGCGAGCGACAGCGTTGTTCAGCACATCGATTTGAAAGTCCCAGGAATCGGTAAAATCGGCTTCCCGGAGATTCGTATTGCTGAACAAACTCCCTGCCAGGTCGCAGCGGATAATTTCAGCAGAAGAGAGATCGCACTCTCTGAAATCGACCTCGTTCAGCCGGCACTCTTCCAGTTTCAGGCCGCGTAGCGTCAGGCCAAAAAAAGAAGCATTAGTCAAAATCGACTTTGTGAATTGCAGCTCAGGAGCAAGACTGAATGCTGGCCAGTGCGCCCGGGTCCAGTCAATACCGCTGAGTTTGCACTCGTCAAAACTGATTTCAGTGAAACGCGAACCGATGATCTCCATCACGCTAAGATTACAATGACTGAAGGTGCAGTTAATAAATTTGCATCGGGTCAGGCGTGCTGAGGTAAAGTTACAGTGTTTGAATTCACACTCTTCGAAGCTGGTGCCTTCTAAACGCGAGGCCGAAAAATCCAGCTTACTGAAAGATTGGTCGAAATAGTCACTGTTACTGGCGAGCGGGATCATGCATAACCTCTTTCAGAATCGACAGGCCGACGTCGCGCGCTGATGATAAAGAACCAGACAGGGCGAGACTTTTTTGAAAAGCGTAGCAGGATCCTTTGCGGCAACCGAGGGAAAAAATGAATATTATCTGGCAGGATTTACATCATAGCGAGCTAAGCGCGCCGCTGCTTTATCAGCTGCTGGCTTTGCGTAATGCGGTATTTGTTGTTGAGCAGAACTGCGCCTATCAGGATATTGATGGCGCCGATTTGGCGCATGAAAATCGTCATTTGCTGGGCTGGTTTGACGATCGGCTACTGGCCTATGCCCGCATTCTTTCGCCTGAAGAACACAGTCAGCCGGTGAAAATTGGCCGGGTCATCGTCTCCAGCGAGGCGCGTGGATTGAGTCTCGGCAATCGTTTAATGGAGCAGGCTGTCGATCTCTGCAAAGAACACTGGCCTCAGCATAAAATCAAGCTCTCTGCTCAGGCGCATTTGCAGGCGTTTTATGGCCACTTTGGCTTTAAAACGGTGAGCGATGTTTATCTGGAAGATAATATTCCGCATGTGGATATGGAGAAGTAAACGGGCCTTATTGCACGTATCAGATAAAAGGTAGTCGTTTTAGCAGTCGCAGCAGGCGGCTGCTTCTTTTTCTCCGTTTTGTCTCCGGAAGCTGTGGAAAAAACTGTCCGTTGGTTAACGGAATACCCTGGGTAAAATCGCAAGGCCAGTCAGCCTGAAAATAGGGCAACGCTTTGTTATGCAGGCAAAAAGTGGTTAATTCAGCCAGCCAGGCGCGATAAGATTCATTGTTGCCTTTGCAACATTCTGCCAGCTCGGGCCAGTGCTGAATAAACCTCTGCGCCAGTTGAAGAGGGGTAAGGCTTCTGCTTGCCTCCCAACCAAAAGGCGCATCACCGTCGCCACTGCCATAATGAACCCGCAATTCTGAACGCTCGTCAGGACAGCTGTGCCAGTTGCTAAATATCGCAGCCGGCGCAAGCGTCAGGCGCCAGTGAACGCCAGAAGGTGACATCGCCGGATAGATTTGCAGCTTCTGGTAGCCCATGCGATGAAGCTCGCAGCACATTTGCAATAGTCGTAAAGATGACTGAACGGGATCGGACATTTTTACCTGCTGTTATTTAATTACTGTACCTATCAAGGCTTTCAACCGCGAGTAATGTCATTCTTCTCGTAACCCGGTTGATTACCTGAGCACGCTGGAGATCTGGCATATGGCTTTCGCTGAATAGTGAACCCCTGGCGTGTTCAAAATAGTATGACAGATAAAAAAATGGGCGAAGATCTCTTCGCCCATGTTCCGCTTGCTGTAAGTCATTAACCCCAGCTGAGAATATCTTCGTCCTTGTCGTGTTAGCCCGCCGTCATCTGGCGGTCATCGACATATTTACGCTTGTCTGGCGCGGGTGGGAAATATTGATACAGCCAGGTTTCAGTCAGCGTTTCATCTTTCGTGCGCAGGAACAGACGCAGGTTCACCGGCTCGGTTGACGGGCTGTTCGGATACCAGTCAAACAGGATGCGATAGCCGTCAATCGGTTCGACGTAGAGGATTTCAACCTGCTTAATCGTGCCTGACGTCGTCGTAATCACCGGCTCAATGCCTTTCGGTGCAGCCGCTTTCAGATCGCCACCGACAAAATCAACGGCGAAACGACGCGCCCAGACATCCGGGTAATGCTCACCCGGCGCCCAGCCTTCCGGGAAACCGCCCATGCCGGTACGCGTTGCGTTAACACGAGAAAGGCCGCTGCGTACCGGTGGCAGGCCGCTCCAGTAGAGCTTATAGCTGAAGCTGTGCTCGCTTCCCGCCTTGATCGCGTCAGCCGGACGCCAGAAGCAGACAATATTATCCAGCGTTTCGCCGGTCGTCGGGATTTCCATCAGGTTGATGGCCCCTTTGCCCCATTTACCAACCGGCTCAACCCACAGGCTGGGACGCTTGTTGTACCAGCCAATCACGTCCTGATAATCCTGGAAATCATGATTAAGCTGCAACATGCCGAAGCCGCGCGGGTTTTCATCCTGATAAGCGTTATAGGTCAGACGCTGCGGATTGTTCAGCGGACGGCAGATCCACTCGCCGTTGCCGGTCCACATTGCCAGACGATCGGAGTCGTGGATCTGCGGATGAATGGTGTCACACATACGACGTTCGTTATTGCCGCAGCTGAACATGGTGGTCATCGGCGCAATACCCAACTGATCGATATCTTTGCGGGCATACAGATGATTTTCCACCTCCATCACCACGCGTTTCTCTTCGCAGTGGATGATGAATTTAAATGCGCCCGTACAGCTTTCGCCATCCAGCAATGTATAGACGGTAAAGGTGGTGTCATCCGCTTTTGGCGTATCAAACCAGAAGGCGGTGAAGTCCGGGAACTCTTCTTTACTGCCGAAAGTATTAATCGCAACGCCGCGAGCGGACAAGCCGTATTGATAGGTTTCATCGACGGCGCGGAAGTAGCTGGCACCGAGGAAGGAAACGATGTCCTTGCTTGCCAGTTCAGGCTTTTTGAAGGCGCGGAAGCCAGCAAAGCCCAGATCGGTTTTGCCTTCCAGCTGTTTGGTGTCCACTTTGGCATTGTTGTAGTTGAACAGCTCCGGGCGGAAATGGATCTCGCGCGCCTGACGGTTGTTATCAACTGAGAACATGCGCAGGCGGCGTTTAAAGCCCATCCCGACATGGAAAAACTGGACGTCAAGTTCGCGATTAGGAATGTCGTTCCACAGCGAGTGACTGGCGTCGTACTGAATTTCGTTGTAAGCCTGTGGCGTCATCGTCGCCAGCGTTTCCGGCAGGGGAGCTGGCGCGCCGCCGTAAGGCTTTTTCGCAAGGTCTGCGGCCATCTTCTTCAGCACGTCGTAATCAAAATTTTTCGCCGTGCCGTCGGCGATATCGGTATCTGCCCAGGCGGCCTGCGCAAATAAAGTCGATAAACCGGACATCCCGCTTACCGTAGCGAAAGCCATTGACGCTTTCATAAACATTCTTCGATTCATGCCAGAGTCATTTCCTTTGCTGAACGGAGTTTGTAGTGACTGTTGTGCTGTTGCACTTTCAGGGCTGACCTGCAAGCAGGTCGTCATTTAATCTGAATTGTGAGCGGGTCACAGGGTTTTACGACAGCATGTGGCGTCAGAAATTCAGTCAGGCAAAAACTTAACAGATAAATCCGATAAAAGCAGTGAGTTCATCTGCTTTCACGCGTTTTACGATTGTATCCTGAAAAAGGACTTCACACGGGTTTAACGCAACAGCCCTGAAGCACGCAACCCTAATGCAACGTTTGGGACAGCGCAAAATAATAATGCATTATCAGGCGATTCCTGGCCTGCACGGGAAGCAAAGCGGTGGAAAGTGTCTATAGTTATTGAAGAATATTATTCGCACAAGGAGATGTTATGGCTAACGCAACTGAAATCGATCCACAAGATACCCGTCTCGATGACGATCTGGCGCTGCTGACCGAAACGCTGGAAGAGGTGCTGAAATCCTCTGGCGATCCGGCCGATCAGAAGTATGTTGAGCTGAAAGCGAAGGCTGAGAAGTCGCTGAACGACGTTAAAGCTCGCGTCAGCAATGCTTCCGACACCTACTACTATCGCGCTAAGCAGGTCGCCAGCCGTGCCGATGAATACGTACACGAAAAACCATGGCAGGGTATCGGCGTTGGTGCCACTCTGGGTCTGGTTGTCGGTTTACTGCTCGCACGTCGCTAATCATTGCGTTGTGCAGAGACGGGCGTCCTTCGGGGCGCCCGTTTTGTTTTATTACGCCTGGTGCGCGCCTGTTCTGCGCCGGAAAGATGCTTTTGTTACAAAACTGGAAATAGCGCGTTAATCCTGGCTTAAATCAAAATGAGCCGCTGAAGGCTCTTTTATACTGCCCGCTGCTTGTTTGATCTGGAGTGGGTTATGTCACACAGTATCTTCAACCGCAGCTGGGCTGCCGTGATCCTTCATGCCTTAACCCGCCACGGGGTGGAGCACATCTGCATCGCGGCAGGCTCGCGCTCTGCACCGCTGACGCTTGAAGCCGGGAAACGCATGATTTGCCATACGCATTTCGACGAGCGCGGCCTTGGACATCTCGCACTGGGCCTGGCGAAAGCGAGCCGTCAACCGGTAGCGATTATTGTGACTTCCGGGACTGCCGTCGCCAACCTTTATCCTGCGGTTATTGAAGCAAGCCTGACCGGGGAACGCCTGATTGTTATCAGCGCCGATCGGCCGCCAGAGCTGATTGACTGCGGCGCGAATCAGGCTATCGGTCAGACCGGCATTTTTGCCTCACATATCAGTGGTTCCCTGAATTTACCTCGTCCTTCGCCTGATATTCCGGCTCGCTGGCTGGTCTCCGCCATCGATGCGCTTTTGCAACGGCATTCGTCAGGAGCGGTACATATTAATTGTCCTCTGGCAGAGCCGCTTTATGGCGAAGAAGGCGAGACGTTTCAGCGCTGGTACGACCCGCTTGGCCGCTGGTGGCATGACGATCAGCGCTGGCTTACGCTGGATGACGGTCAAAGTACGCCTGTAATGAGTGACTGGCACAGCTGGCGGCAGAGGCGTGGACTCATCGTTGCGGGCAAGATGAGTGCCGAAGAGGGCGAGCGGCTGGCAGCATGGGCGGCTGAACTGGGCTGGCCTTTACTGGCAGATGTGCAGTCGCAAACCGGCATGCCGTTGCCCTGCGCGGAAGTCTGGCTGCGCGAACCTCATGCGCGGGAAACGTTATCGCAGACGCAAATCATCGTGCAGTTTGGTGGCCATCTGACCGGTAAAAACGTCACCTCCTGGCTGGCAGCCGCTCAGCCGGATGCCTGGTGGCTGATCGATCCGCTGCCGGGCCGCCTCGATCCTGCCCATCATCGCAGCCGTCGTATTAAGGCCGGTATTGCCGCCTGGCTGGCCGCGCATCCTGCCGTTGCCCACCCCTGCTGGGCTCCTTCCTTAACGACGCTGGCGAATGAGACGCAAACCCGGCTCAGACGCAAACTGACGCAGTTTGGCGAAGCCCGGCTGGCCGCGCTGTTGCCAGCGCTGTTGCCGCCAGAAGGCAGTTTGTTTCTCGGCAACAGCCTGACTATTCGCCTGGTGGATGCTTTTGCTCAGCTTCCCGCGGGCTATCCCGTTTTCGCTAACCGGGGAGCCAGCGGCATCGACGGATTAATTTCCACCGCAGCAGGTATCCAGCGCGCCAGCCAAAAACCGTTACTGGCGGCGATCGGCGATCTTTCGGCACTGTATGATCTCAACAGCCTGGCGTTACTCAGGCAGGTCACTGCGCCGCTGGTGCTGATCGTAGTAAACAACAATGGCGGCCGGATATTTTCACTGCTCCCTACGCCCCTCGAACAGCGCGAGCGGTTTTTTGCCATGCCGCAGCAGGTGGATTTTTCCGCAGCGGCGGCGATGTTTGCGTTGCGCTATCACCAGCCGCAGGACTGGACATCGTTGCTTTCCGCTGTTGAGCAAGCCTGGCTAAGTGAAAAAGCCACCTTGATTGAATTACGGGTTGAGGATTGCCAGGGCGCCAGCCTGCTGGCGGCTGCCGTGAAGGGGGACGTATGATTTTGCATGCTCACTGGCAGGGATCTCATCACAGCAGCCGACCGGTTTTGGTCTGGCTGCATGGCTTTTTGGGCAGCAGCGCGGACTGGCTGCCTGTTCAGTCCGGGTTCAGCGACTGGCCGCAGCTCAGCATCGATCTCCCAGGCCACGGCGGTTCCCGTGCGCAGCAGATTAGCGATTTTGACCAGCTTTCAGCCCGACTGACTGCCACGCTGCATCATCATCGCATCCGGCGTTACTGGCTGATCGGTTATTCACTCGGAGGGCGCATCGCCATGTTTCATGCCTGCCGCCACAGCGGAGCCGAACTGGCCGGACTGGTGGTAGAAAGCGCCCACCACGGCCTGAACGCAGACGACAGAGCGCACAGGCTGGCGGCGGATCGGCGCTGGGCGACACGCTTTTGCCAGCAGCCGCTGCACCAGACGCTGGACGAATGGTATCGGCAGCCGGTCTTTGCCGATCTCAGCGCAGCGCAGCGGCAGCAGCTGATTTCACTGCGCAGCCATAATCATCCGCAGGCGCTGGCTTCCATGCTGCTGGCGACCTCGCTGGCGAAGCAACCCAATTTACTGCCTGAACTACAGCGGCTGCCTTGTCCGGTTTATTCGCTATGCGGCGAGCAGGACGCGAAGTTTAGCCAGCTCGCCCGACAGGCTGCCTTGCCCTGCGACGCGATTCCTGCCGCGGGTCATAACGCGCATCGCGCTAATCCAGGCGCCTTTGGCCGGCTGCTGGCACAGAAACTCTCTCTTGAGGAATCAACATGATCTATCCCGATGAAGCGACCCTTTATGCGCCAGTAGAATGGCAGGCGTGTGATGCCGGTTTCAGCGATATACGTTTTCATAAATCGCTGGACGGCATCGCCAAAATTACCATCAACCGTCCGCAGGTGCGTAATGCCTTTCGGCCGCAGACGGTGAAGGAGATGCTGCTGGCGCTAAACGATGCCCGCCACGATGAACAGATTGGCGTAATTATCCTGACCGGCGAAGGCAGCGAGGCTTTTTGTGCCGGAGGCGATCAGAAAATTCGCGGCGACTATGGCGGTTACCGTGACGAGTCTGGCGTTCATCATCTCAACGTGCTGGATTTCCAGCGGCAAATCCGCACCTGTCCTAAACCGATTGTGGCAATGGTGGCGGGTTATGCGGTGGGCGGCGGGCACGTGCTGCATATGATGTGCGATCTGACCATTGCTGCTGATAACGCGCAGTTCGGCCAGACCGGGCCAAAAGTCGGTTCTTTTGATGGCGGCTGGGGAGCGGCGTATATGGCGCGCATCGTCGGGCAGAAAAAAGCCCGCGAAATCTGGTTCTTGTGCCGGATGTACAACGCTCAGCAGGCGCTGGATATGGGGCTGGTCAATACCGTTGTCCCGCTGGCCGAACTGGAAAAAGAGACGGTGTGCTGGTGCCGCGAGATGCTGCAAAACAGTCCGATGGCGCTGCGCTGTTTGAAAGCCGCGCTGAATGCCGACTGTGATGGCCAGGCAGGCTTGCAGGAACTGGCCGGTAACGCCACCATGCTGTTTTATATGACTGAAGAGGGCCAGGAAGGACGTAATGCGTTTAATCAGAAGCGCCAGCCCGACTTCAGTCGATTTAAGCGTAATCCATAATGCGCCAGGCTACGCTTCTTAGTTACAACATACCTTTGGCGGCCGGGACGGTACTGCGCGATCGTCGGGTAACAACGCGCTGTGGCTGGCTGGTCAGGCTGAATGACCACGGGGCCGTCGGGTGGGGTGAGATTGCGCCGCTCCCCGGATTCAGCCAGGAAACGCCGGACGCTGCGCTGGCGGCGGCGACCTGCTGGCTGGAAAGCTGGTGTAACGGAGAAAATCCGGCTGAAAGCCCGCTCCCGTCGGTCGCATTTGGGGTGAGCTGCGCGTTGGCCGAGCTGAACGATGAACTGCCTGAGGCGGGGAACTATCAGAGCGCGACGCTTTGCGTGGGCGATCCCGATGAACTGTTCAGCCAGCTCTCTCAGCAGTCAGCACCAGTAGCAAAAATGAAGGTGGGCCTGTATGAACCGGTGCGTGACGGCATGATCGCCGCATTGCTGCTGGAAGCGTTACCGACCCTGACCTTACGGCTGGATGCCAACCGGCAGTGGAGCCTGGAGAAAGCACATCAGTTTGCCCGCAAAGTACCCGAACGGCTGCGTTCACGCATTGCGTTTATTGAAGAACCTTGCCGCACGCAGCAGGAATCCAGAACTTTTGCCCGGGAAACCGGCCTGGCGCTTGCGTGGGATGAAAGCGTACGTGAAGCAAATTTTTTGCCCCTCGCTGAACCGCATCTGCGTGCAGTGGTGATTAAACCGATGTTAACCGGCAGCCTGAGTCAGGTACGCACGCTGATTGCTGAAGCACAACGTGCAGGCCTGACGGCAGTCATCAGCTCGTCGGTGGAGTCCAGCCTTGGCCTGACGCAGCTGGCGCGCGTGGCTGAATGGCTAACGCCTGGCGTCACGCCCGGCCTGGATACGCTGGCGCTGATGCAGCAGCAGCTGGTTCGCCGCTGGCCGCACTCTTCTTTGCCGCTGCTAACGGCAGACGATTTGGTGACAGTATGGCAGCGCTGAATAACGGTTTATCAGAAACCCAAATGCGAACATTTAGTGACTGGCCATGGCGGCACTGGGCACGGCAGAGAGCGGAAGCATGTGCGCTCCGACAAGGCCAGCGTACACTTAGCTGGTCGCAGCTGACGCGGCAAATTGACGAGCTCGCCGCAGGCTTTATCCGTCAGGGCATTCATGCTGGCTGTGGCGTGGTGCTACAGGCAGACAGCAGCGAGCAGGCCGTACTGGCGTATCTTGCCTTGTTGCAGTGTGGGGCTCGCCTGCTGCCGCTAAATCCCCAGCTTCCTGCCAGCCAGACAGATTTTCTGCCTTCATTGAATATCGATTTTGCCCTGACGTTAAAAGGCGATCCGCCTGCCGGGATAGCCGCCTTACAGCGCCAGCCGCGAAGCGGAACGGTCAGGCATGAGTGGCAGGTGGAGACTATCGCCACGCTGACGCTGACCTCCGGCTCATCCGGGCGGCCAAAAGCAGCGGCCCATACTTTAAAAGCGCATCTGGCCAGCGCGCAGGGCGTGGTAGAAAAGATGGGTTTTACCGCAGCGGACAGCTGGCTGCTTTCGCTACCGCTGTATCACGTTTCAGGTCAGGGGATCCTCTGGCGCTGGCTGAGCGTTGGCGGCGGGCTGGCGCTGACAGATGGCGCAACGCTGTCAGCCTCGCTGGCGCGGTGCAGCTTTGCGTCATTGGTACCGACCCAGCTCTGGCGCTTGTTGCAACAACCTCTCCCGACACAGCTGCGCACGGTTTTGTTAGGCGGTGCGGCCATTTCCCCAGCGCTTACCCAGCAGGCAGAAGCGCAGGGCATTGCCTGCTGGTGTGGCTATGGCATGACGGAAACCGCCTCAACCATCGCGGCTAAGCGTGCCAGCGCAACTGTCGGCGTGGGGACGGCGTTGGCAGGGCATCGCATCAGGCTGGTGGCGGGCGAGGTGCAGCTCCAGTCGGCCGCGCTGGCCTGTGGCTACTGGCAAAATGGCGAGCTGCTGCCGTTGGTGGATGAGGACGGCTGGTTTCATACTCGTGATGGTGGCCACTGGGTGGCAGGTGAACTTCAGCTGACCGGCAGGCTGGACAACCAGTTTTTTTCCGCGGGCGAAGGCATTCAGCCAGAGCAGGTGGAAGCGGTGCTGGCAGCGCATCCCGCTGTTGATCAGGTATTTATTGTGCCGAAAGAGGACGAAGAATATGGTCATCGGCCGGTCGCGCTGGTAGCGATAAAGCCTGAACTGTCGTTAAGCGCTTTAGAAGCCTGGGCGGCGCCCAGGCTGGCGGGTTTCCAGCGGCCGGTAAGGTGGTATCTGCTACCGGAGCTGGACAGCGGTGGTATTAAGATTTCCCGCCGACAGTTGATAAATTGGGTAGCGCAGCAGGAAAAAGGGCGGTAATCCGCCCGGATCTGATTATTTCGCTTGTTTCAACGCTTCTTCAACGCCCGCGCCGTAAGCCGGATCCACCTGATAGAAAAGCGCAAGCTGGCGCTGCTGGATGAATTCCGGGATCTGAATCAGCTCACCGGCAATTCGTTTGAACATGCGCTGGTGCTCCTCTTCGCCAAGCAGGTTAAACAGGGCGCGAGGCTGGGAGAAATAGTCGTCATCTTCACGATGGTTCCAGTGGTCGGCCGCGCCTTCGAGTGACAGCGGCGGCTCGCTAAAATCCGGCTGTTCCTGAAAAACATGGAAGCTGTTCGGTTCATAAGTCGCACCATTGCCGCTGTTGCCGTCGACGCGCATTGCGCCGTCGCGATGATAGTTATGGAACGGGCATTTCGGCGCGTTAACCGGGATCTGATGATGGTTGACGCCCAGACGGTAACGATGCGCATCACCATAAGAGAACAGACGCCCCTGCAACATGCGGTCGGGCGAGAAACCAATGCCGGGCACCACGTTTGCCGGACTCATCGCCACCTGTTCTACTTCAGCAAAATAGTTGTCCGGGTTACGATTTAGCTCAAATTCACCCACTTCAATCAGCGGATAGTCGGCGTGCGGCCAGACTTTGGTCAGGTCAAACGGGTTATAGGGCGTCGCTGAGGCTTCCGCTTCAGGCATAATTTGCACAAAGAATTTCCAGCGCGGGAAATTACCCTGTTCAATAGCGTCAAACAGATCGCGCTGCGAGCTTTCACGATCGCGACCAATCAGCAGCGCGGCTTCATCATCCATCAGGTTCTCAATGCCCTGTTCGCAACGCATATGGAATTTCACCCAAAAGCGTTCCTGCTGGTCATTGATAAAGCTGTAGGTGTGGCTGCCAAAGCCATGGATATGGCGATAGGAAGTGGGCAGGCCACGATCGCTGAAGTCGATGGTTAGCTGGTGCAGGGATTCAGGCAGCTGCGAAAAGAAATCCCATTTATAGGTGGGATTACGCAGGTTCGTGCGAGGATCGCGCTTAACGACGTGGTTAAGATCCGGGAACTTTAACGGATCGCGCAGATAAAACACCGGGGTGTTGTTGCCTACCAAATCCCAGTTGCCTTCTTCGGTATAGAACTTCATTGAGAAGCCGCGGATATCGCGCTCGGCATCCGCACCGCCGCGCTCGCCGGCCACGGTGGAAAAGCGCATAAACAGATCGGTTTTTTTCCCCACCTCAGAAAAGATTTTGGCCCGGCTGAAGCGGGTAATATCTTTGGTTACGGTGAAGGTGCCGTAAGCGCCGGATCCTTTGGCGTGCATGCGACGCTCGGGGATCACTTCGCGATCGAAGTGGGCCAGCTTCTCCAAAAACCAGACATCCTGCAACAGCATTGGCCCACGGCGACCTGCGGTCATCACATTATTATTATGGGCAACGGGCGCGCCGGAAGCGGTGGTGAGTCCTTTTTTTGTCATGGGAAATCTCTCTGCATGAGTGGGGTTTTATTATTAAAAATCTGTTTTTAATTGGTACAAGCTATTGTATGCCGCTAGTTTGCCCGTGAACCGGCGACCTCAGCAATCTGGTGCTGGCTATCGCTGCCATACCCAAAACAAACGCAACGGCAAAATGACATTGTGTTTATTCCCCAGGCTTCATACAGTTAACGAATACTGAACGACCCGGAGAACAAAATGATCAGAGTGGAAATGCTCGCCACCGGCGATGAAGTACTGCATGGACAGATTGTCGATACCAATGCCGCGTGGCTGGCTGAGGTGTTGTTCCAGCACGGATTGCCGATGACCAGTCGACAGACAGTCGGCGATGACATCAACGAACTGGTGACGGTGCTCACTGAACGCAGCAAAATTGCTGATGTATTGATCGTGAACGGCGGGTTGGGTCCAACCAGTGATGATTTAAGCGCGCAGGCTGCGGCGATGGCAGCAGGCGTTGAGCTGGTGATGCACGAAGCGTGGCTGGCGAAAATGGAAGCCTTCTTCGCCGGGCGCGGGCGAAAAATGGCGGACAGCAATCGTAAACAGGCGGAAATTCCGCGCGGCGCAGAAATGCTGGATAACCCGGTGGGCACCGCTTGCGGCTTTGCGCTCAAGCTGAACCGCTGCTGGATATTCTTTACGCCTGGCGTGCCGTCTGAATATAAAGTGATGGTTGAACAGCAAATTCTTCCTCGCCTTAAAGCGCGCTTCCCGGTATCAGATCCGCCGGTCTGTTTGCGCCTGACCACTTTTGGCCGGGGCGAAAGCGATCTGGCCTCGGAAATTGAGCCGTTGCCGCTGCCTGAAGGCGTGGTGATGGGCTATCGCGCCTCAATGCCGATTATAGAACTGAAGCTGAACGGCCCGGCCTCTAAGCTGCCCGAGATGGAGCAGTTCTGGCAGCAGGTGCGGGAAATTGCTGGTGAAAGTACTATTTTTGAAGGCACTGAAGGGCTGCCCGCTCAGCTGTCACGTCGGCTAAAAGAAGCGGGCTACCAGCTGGCCATCAGCGAACAGTTTACTGCCGGACTGCTGCACTGGCAGCTGGCGTCGGCAGAAGCGCCGCTGGCTGCGGGAAGCGTGCTGCCAGCCAGTGAAGAAACGCTGGCAGAGCTGGTCGCCCGTAGCCAGTCACTTGCGCAAACCAGCCAGAGCGAGCTGGCGCTGGCGGTCGGCAGCATCCAGGACGAGCATCTGAATATTGCCTTACATACGCCGGGCGGAAGCTGGGGACAAAAAGTGAAGTTCAACGTCAACCGCCACGGCTTAAAAGCCCGCCAGGACGTGGTAGCGATGATGGCGCTGAATATGCTCAGGCGCTGGATGGATGGCCTGGAAATTTCAGGCGGCCACGGCTGGATTGATGTGGTTGAGACATTGCGCGGCTGAAAAGGGCTGTAAAGCAAAAGGCACGTTATTGAAAAATAAAGTGCCTTTTTTTAAATATCCACTTCGATATCGCCGTTCGCCTTACAGCAGCACGGCAGGATCTCTCCCGGCTGAATAAAGGCCAGCGGCTTCTCCGCGTAGCTGACTTCACCTTTCACCAGGCGTATGCGGCAGGAGCCGCAATAGCCTTCACGACACTGAAACTCAATTTGATATTGATGCGCTTCCAGCGTGGTGAGCAGATTGGGATGATCCTCAGCGCACTCCAGCCGGGTGCCGCAGGCGCTGAGAGTAACAAACTGGCGCATTGTTACAGCTGGAAGTCGTCGAAGTCGTTTTCACCCACTTCTGAGTCAATCTGACCCACCAGGTAAGAGCTGACCTCGACTTCCTGCGGAGCAACCTGCACGTTGTCAGACACCAGCCAGGAATTGATCCATGGGATGGGGTTTGAACGCGTTTTAAACGGCAGATCGAGGCCGACAGCCTGCATACGGATATTGGTAATGTACTCAATATACTGGCAGAGGATGTCTTTGTTCAGGCCGATCATCGAGCCGTCACGGAACAGATATTCTGCCCACTCTTTCTCCTGCTGTGCGGCGAGCACGAACAGATCGTAGCACTCCTGACGGCACTCTTTAGCAATCTCCGCCATCTCCGGATCGTCTTCGCCGCTGCGCAGCAGGTTCAGCATATGCTGAGTGCCGGTCAGGTGCAGCGCTTCGTCGCGTGCGATCAGCTTGATGATTTTCGCATTGCCTTCCATTAGTTCGCGCTCGGCGAAGGCGAAGGAACAGGCAAAGCTGACGTAGAAGCGGATCGCTTCCAGCGCGTTAACGCTCATCAGGCAGATATAGAGCTGTTTTTTCAGGGCGCGGAGATTAATCGTAACGCTTTTACCGTTAACCTGATGCGTGCCTTCACCCAGCAGATGCCAGTAGTTGGTCATCTCGATCAGATCGTCGTAGTAGCCCGAAATATCTTTCGCACGGGAAAGGATCTGTTCGTTGGTCACGATATCGTCAAATACGATCGCCGGATCGTTAACGATATTACGAATAATATGGGTATAGGAACGTGAGTGGATCGTCTCGGAGAACGCCCAGGTTTCAATCCAGGTTTCCAGCTCAGGAATCGAAATCAGCGGCAGCAGCGCCACGTTCGGGCTGCGCCCCTGAATAGAATCCAGCAGCGTCTGGTATTTCAGGTTGCTGATAAAGATGTGTTTCTCATGATCCGGCAGACCCTGATAGTCGATACGGTCACGGGAGACGTCCACTTCTTCCGGGCGCCAGAAGAAAGAGAGCTGCTTTTCAATCAGCTTTTCGAAAATGCCGTATTTTTGCTGATCGTAGCGCGCGACGTTAACCGGCTGACCGAAGAACATCGGTTCGTCCAGCTGGTTGTTTTTATTCTGCGAGAACGTTGTGTAAGCCATGAATTCTAATCCAGTGAGGGTGGGCCGGGTAAACCCGGCCCGACACATTGGCTGGGGCGAATCGCTTCGCCCCGCTAATTGTTAAATCTTGCAGGCGCCGCTTTCGCAGCCATCATCCTGAATGGAAGGTGCCAGGTCATCCTGCGCATCTTCCGCGCCGTCACGGGTGTTCTGGTAATAAAGCGTTTTCACCCCGAACTTATAGGCGGTCAGCAGATCTTTCAGCAGCTGTTTCATCGGCACACGACCGTTAGCAAAACGCGTTGGATCGTAGTTGGTGTTGGATGAAATTGCCTGGTCGATGAACTTTTGCATTAACCCGACCAGTTGCAGGTAGCCGTCGTTGTTCGGCATATCCCACAGCAGCTCATAGCTCTCTTTCAGGCGCTCGTATTCTGGCACTACCTGGCGCAGGATACCGTCTTTCGACGCTTTGATGCTGATATGACCGCGCGGCGGTTCAATCCCATTGGTGGCGTTTGAAATCTGCGAAGAGGTTTCAGACGGCATCAGGGCAGAAAGCGTGGAGTTACGCAGGCCGTGCGTTTTGATCTCTTCACGCAGCGCTTCCCAGTCCAGGTGCAGCGGCTCGTTGCTGATCGCGTCCAGATCTTTCTTATAGGTGTCGATCGGCAGAATGCCCTGCGCATAGGTGGTTTCATTAAACCACGCACAGGCGCCTTGCTCTTTTGCCAGCTCGTTTGAGGCTTTCAGCAGATAGAACTGAATGGCTTCAAAGGTCTTGTGCGTCAGGTTGTTCGCGCTGCCGTCAGAGTAGCGTACGCCGTGCTTCGCCAGGTAGTAGGCGTAGTTGATCACGCCTATACCCAGGGTACGACGGCCCATCGCGCCGCGTTTTGCCGCAGGGATTGGGTAATCCTGGTAATCCAGCAGCGCATCCAGCGCGCGAACGGCGAGGGTTGCCAGCTCTTCCAGATCGTCCAGGCTTTCAATCGCGCCAAGGTTAAACGCAGAGAGCGTACAAAGCGCAATCTCACCGTTTTCGTCGTTAACATCAGTCAGCGGCTTGGTCGGCAGCGCGATTTCCAGGCACAGGTTAGACTGGCGCACAGGCGCGATAGCCGGATCGAACGGGCTGTGGGTGTTGCAGTGGTCAACGTTCTGGATGTAGATACGACCGGTAGAAGCACGTTCCTGCATCATCAGAGAGAACAGATCTACCGCTTTTACGCGCTGCTTACGAATGCTGTCGTCTTTTTCATATTTGGTATACAGACGCTCAAACTCAGCCTGATCGGCGAAGAACGCATCATACAGGCCTGGCACGTCAGACGGGCTGAACAGCGTGATATCTTCACCTTTTAACAGGCGGGTATACATCAGTTTGTTAAGCTGTACGCCGTAGTCCATATGGCGGACGCGGTTGCCTTCAACGCCACGGTTGTTTTTCAGCACCAGCAGGCTTTCTACTTCCAGATGCCACATCGGGTAGAACAGCGTCGCCGCACCGCCGCGCACGCCGCCCTGCGAACAGGATTTTACGGCGGTCTGGAAATGTTTGTAGAACGGGATACAACCTGTGTGGAAAGCTTCGCCGCCCCGGATCGGGCTGCCCAGCGCACGAATACGACCCGCATTGATGCCGATACCGGCACGCTGGGAAACGTATTTCACAATGGCGCTGGAAGTCGCATTGATGGAATCCAGGCTGTCACCGCATTCAATCAAAACGCATGAGCTAAACTGGCGGGTAGGGGTACGCACGCCGGACATGATTGGCGTCGGCAGTGAGATTTTAAAGGTGGATACTGCGTCATAGAAACGCTTCACGTAATCCAGACGCGTCTCACGCGGATAGCCGGAGAACAGGCAGGCAGCAACCAGAATGTACAGGAACTGCGCGCTTTCGTAGATCTCACCGCTCACGCGGTTTTGTACCAGATATTTCCCTTCCAGCTGCTTCACGGCGGCATAAGAGAAGTTCATGTCGCGCCAGTGGTCGATAAAGCCGTCCATCTGCTCGAACTCTTCTGCGCTGTAATCTTCCAGCAAATGACGATCGTACTTACCCAGGTCGACCATCTGCTTAACCTGATCGTAAAGCTTAGGCGGCTCAAACTGGCCGTAGGCTTTTTTACGCAGGTGGAAGATGGCCAGACGTGCGGCCATGTACTGATAATCCGGCGCGTCGCGGGAGATCAGGTCGGCGGCAGATTTGATGATCGTTTCGTGGATATCAGAGGTTCTGATGCCTTCGTAGAACTGGATATGTGAACGTAGTTCAACCTGCGAGACGGAGACGTTTTGCAGTCCTTCTGCAGCCCAGTCAAGCACGCGGTGGATTTTATCCAGATTGATGCGTTCGGTGCGGCCATCGCGTTTAGTGACCAGTAGGCTCTGATTCATGTGGCGGTTAATCCTGTCCGTGAAGTCAAAAATATCCCCCGTTTATGCACAGCATACTCAAGTGTGAGTAACTCTGTGGATAAACACTATATATAGGGGGTAAGGGAAGTGTGGGTAACTATATGGTGAGTATTCTAGTAATTTATCAGCGCTTAACAAGGCTTGACGGCGACCCACTTTTACTGATCTAACGCCAGGCTTTTTCCTAAGTCCGCGTTTCTCAAGGCTCTGAAGCCATGTCAACAGCTTAAGATTTTTTTTAAGTTTTTTATTGAGCGCGGGATTCTTGTTCAGTACAAATAAATCAGGATTTTTTTTGCCTGAATTCTGTGCGCCAGGTAGCTAAAAAAGCAACGTCGGACAAGTACAAAAAAGCGTGATGAAAGAATTAAAATTTATATTGCCGGAAAGAGTAGCGGTTTGATGCGCAGGTTCGACAGCGTAGCGAGAAAAAATTTCCCTTAGGTAACAACAAGGCAGGCGAAGGGCCTGCCTGATACGTTACTTAAGCCGTGGATTTACCCGGCAACAGAATGCGTATGCACCATGTAGTTAACATCCACGCCGGGGGCCAGCTTAAACTTGTTGGTCAGCGGATTATAATGCAGACCGATCATATGGCGTTCACGCAGCGGCGTCTCATCAACCCAGTTGAGCAACTCGGCCGGGCGAATAAACTTCTTAATATCATGCGTACCGCGCGGCACCATACGTAAAACATACTCAGCGCCGATAACGGCCATCAGCCAGGATTTGCTGTTGCGGTTCAGAGTAGAAAAGAATACCTCACCGCCAGGTTTGACCAGGCGCGCGCATGCGTGAACCACTGAACGCGGATCCGGTACGTGCTCCAGCATCTCCATACAGGTCACGACATCGTATTGACCCGCAAACTGTTCGGCATGCTCTTCTACCGTCTGCTGGACATAATCCACTTTTACGCCGCTTTCCAGCGCGTGCAGGCGAGCGATCTGCAAGGGTTCAGCGCCCATATCCAGGCCGGTGACGTTAGCGCCTTCACGCGCCATGCTTTCTGCCAAAATGCCGCCGCCGCAGCCAACGTCCAGCACCTTTTTGCCAAACAGGCCGTCACTGTGTTGAGCAATATAACCGAGGCGCAGAGGATTGATCCGATGCAGCGGCTTGAACTCGCCTTCCAGATCCCACCAGCGGGACGCGACCGCTTCAAATTTAGCAATTTCATTATGATCCACGTTCGCGGTGGTGCCGTTTTGCTCTGACTTCATGATTAATAACTCCCATACCCGTTTGCCGTCAGTATACATCTTTCCGCATAAGTAAGGGCAGTGCTGACCTGGCGGTGGCATTCTGCCCTGATTTAAGCAGCCTGAACGACGCTTTCCATTCACCACCAGGGCGAAAGGTGATATACTTTCGCACCTTTGAATCCGGGTATAATTAGAAGGAAAGTGCCTCAATGAGTGACCTGGCCAGAGAAATCACACCGGTCAATATCGAAGAAGAGTTAAAGAACTCTTACCTCGATTATGCCATGTCGGTCATCGTTGGCCGCGCATTGCCAGATGTTCGCGATGGCCTGAAGCCAGTACACCGTCGTGTACTCTTTGCCATGAACGTGCTGGGCAATGACTGGAACAAACCTTATAAAAAGTCTGCCCGTGTCGTCGGCGACGTAATTGGTAAATATCACCCTCATGGCGACACCGCCGTGTATGACACCATTGTGCGTATGGCGCAGCCTTTCTCGCTGCGCTACATGCTGGTAGACGGGCAGGGTAACTTTGGTTCCGTTGACGGCGACTCCGCTGCCGCAATGCGTTACACCGAAGTTCGCATGTCCAAAATCGCCCACGAACTGCTCTCCGATCTGGAAAAAGAGACCGTAGACTTTGTGCCGAACTATGACGGCACCGAGCAGATCCCGGAAGTCATGCCGACCAAAATCCCCAACCTGCTGGTGAACGGTGCGTCAGGGATTGCAGTAGGTATGGCGACCAACATTCCGCCACACAACCTGACGGAAGTGATCAACGGCTGCCTGGCCTACATCGAAGATGAAAACATCAGCATTGAAGGGCTGATGGAGCACATCCCAGGGCCGGATTTCCCAACTGCCGCCATCATCAATGGCCGTCGTGGGATTGAAGAAGCTTACCGTACCGGGCGCGGAAAAATTTATATCCGTGCGCGTGGCGAAGTGGAAACCGACGCCAAAACCGGCCGCGAAACAATCATCATTCATGAAATTCCTTATCAGGTGAACAAAGCTCGCCTGATTGAGAAAATGGCTGAACTGGTGAAAGAGAAGCGTCTGGAAGGCATCAGCGCACTGCGCGATGAGTCTGATAAAGACGGCATGCGTATTGTGGTTGAAGTGAAGCGCGATGCGGTTGGCGAAGTGGTGTTGAACAACCTCTACTCGCTCACCCAGCTGCAAACTTCCTTCGGCATCAACATGGTTGCGCTGCATCAGGGCCAGCCGAAGATTATGCCGCTGAAGGATATTCTGGAAGCCTTCGTGCGTCACCGCCGTGAAGTGGTAACGCGCCGCACTATCTTTGAACTGCGCAAGGCGCGCGATCGTGCTCACATCCTTGAAGCGCTGGCCATTGCGCTGGCAAACATCGATCCGATTATCGAGCTGATCCGTCGTGCGGCCACGCCATCGGAAGCCAAAGCGGGTCTGGTTGCCAGCCCGTGGGAGCTGGGTAACGTTTCTGCCATGCTGGAGCGTGCCGGTGATAACGCCGCGCGTCCTGAATGGCTGGAAGAAGAGTTCGGCATCCGTGATGGCAAGTACTATCTGACCGAGCAGCAGGCTCAGGCGATTCTGGATCTGCGCTTGCAGAAACTGACCGGCCTTGAGCATGAAAAACTGCTGGACGAGTACAAAGAGCTGCTGGAGCAGATTGCTGAACTGATCCACATTCTGGAAAGCGCTGAGCGCCTGATGGAAGTGATTCGTGAAGAGCTGGAGCTGATCCGCGATCAGTTCGGCGACAAGCGTCGCACCGAAATCACGGCCAACAGCGCCGATATCAATATCGAAGACCTGATTAATCAGGAAGATGTTGTCGTTACGCTTTCTCATCAGGGCTACGTGAAGTATCAGCCGCTGACGGATTACGAAGCGCAGCGTCGCGGTGGTAAAGGCAAATCGGCCGCGCGTATCAAAGAAGAAGACTTTATCGATCGCCTGCTGGTGGCCAACACCCACGATACGATCCTCTGCTTCTCAAGCCGTGGTCGCCTGTACTGGATGAAGGTTTATCAGCTGCCGGAAGCGAGCCGTGGCGCGCGTGGACGTCCTATCGTCAACCTGCTGCCGCTGGAAGCCAACGAGCGCATTACCGCAATCCTGCCGGTACGTGAGTACGCGGAAGGCTGGAACATCTTTATGGCCACCGCCAGCGGTACCGTGAAGAAGACCGCCCTGACCGAGTTTAGCCGTCCGCGCAGTGCCGGTATTATCGCCGTCAACCTGCGTGAAGATGACGAGCTGATCGGCGTCTCACTGACCAACGGCAGCGACGAAGCAATGCTGTTCTCAGCCGCCGGTAAAGTGGTGCGCTTTGCAGAAAGCGCTGTGCGCGCGATGGGTCGTACCGCATCGGGCGTACGCGGCATCAAGCTGGCTGAGGGCGATCGCGTGGTATCACTGATTGTGCCACGTGATGACGGCGCTATTCTGACGGTCACGCAGAACGGCTACGGCAAGCGTACTGCTAACAGCGAATACCCAACCAAATCGCGTGCAACGCAGGGCGTTATCTCGATCAAAGTGACCGAGCGTAACGGACCGGTGATTGGTGCGGTGCAGGTTGTCGACAGCGATCAGATCATGATGATCACCGATGCCGGTACGCTGGTGCGTACCCGTGTATCTGAAGTGAGCGTGGTTGGTCGTAACACTCAGGGCGTTATTCTGATCCGTACTGCGGAAGATGAGAACGTCGTGGGTCTGCAACGTGTTGCGGAGCCGGTTGCTGAAGAAGAGCTGGATGCTATTGACGGTAGCGTTGCGGAAGGGGATGAAGATATCTCTCCAGAAGTGGAAAATGAAGATGATGCACCTGAAGGCGATGAAGACGAATAAACGTCATCGTTAAAAAGTGCCAGAGGCCGGTTCAGTGAACCGGCCTTTTTTTATGCCGAAACGAGCGGAGAAAATATTTTGGAAGCCGTTACGCATTTTAAAATGCGATAGCTGACGTCGGGCAGGAGGCTTGCTATACAGGCAGGGCACACAAAGGAGGTGGCCATGCAAATCAAGGTTGGACGTTATCCTTCCCCGTGGTCAGGGAGCCGGGAAAATTATCTTATTGGGGTAGTGAAAGCCGACGGCAGGAAGCGTGAATATCTGGTTGAAATCAATCGACTCCATTCGGCAATGCATTTTTTATTTAATAATGACTGGCCGCAATTTTATGTGGAAAATTTCATCTGGATGATTAGTTTTTATCCACATGATGCGTTATTCTCCCTCAATCAGTCCGGGCGTTTCGGATCTGACAGCAGGATGGCGTTTACTCGCCGGGAACTGGAAAGCCTGATGATCGAGGGTATTGGCGGTGCGATAGACGATTTTATGCAACGTCATCAGCCCGCGCTGTTGGTTGCCGTCGCCATACGCGAGAATCTGGGCAGGCTGTACCATCGTCTTTTAGTCCGACACGCGGCTGGTGCCGGATATATTTACCATCAAACATATGTGCAGGAGGCTTTATATGTACTCGAAATCAAAAGGAAAAGCGCCCATCCCCAGGGGCTCATCAATAAAATCATCCCGCGAAGAGGTTATCGCGCTGTCGCTGGCTTGCCTGCATGAAAGAGCGGAGCAGCTTGCCGCACTGGCGCAGTCGCAGGACGGATTAGGCAAATATGTTTTGCTGCATCCGGCAATAAAACCCTGAACGCTTCGACAGCAAGCTGACTCAGCCTGATAATACCGCTAAGGTTGTTGTTTTACAGGCTGATGATTAATCGTAATTGCGTCAATCAGCAGGGAATCGCTTTATCTGCGCAAAGTAAGCGAGGAAACGAAGGGGTAACTGGCTTTTTTACCGTTCTGGCGGTACTGTAGCGGGATCAAAATGAGTTACCCCATACCCGCTGCCACTGTAGGTTTCGCTTGAAATATTTAGTCTCGTTCAGAACCACGTTAAGGATTTCCCGCTATCTGTTCCGGGCGCTGGCGCTAATGCTCTGGACGCTGGGCGCATTGCTGACGACGTTCTATATCATTAATGTCCTGCACGAGAAAGAAGCCCAGGTTCGCCAGGAGTTCAACGCCAACTTTGAACAGGCGCAGTGGTATGTGCGTCATTCTGCTGATATTACCCGCGAGCTGAAATATATCGCTGAAAACCGGCTAAATGCTTCAGCTAACGGTCTGGACGTACTGAACGGTGTTTTTCCCGGGAAAACCTCGCTGCCTCAGTTTTATCCGCTGTATTCCGATTCTGACTGTAGCGCGATGAGTGATACCTGGCGTAATTCTCTGGAATCGCTGAGCTATTTCCTGCGCTACTGGAAAGAGAACTTTGCCACGGCTTATGAATTAAACCGGGTCTTCTTTATCGGTGGCGAAAGCCTGTGCCTGGCAGACTTTGGCGTTGGTCACGCCTCCGCCGATCGTGAGCGCACGATGAAGTCGCTGCACGAGCGCATTCTTAAATACCGTAATGGCAATGATGAAGAGCGTAAAAGCAGCTTCTTCTGGATTGCACCGACTAACCAGCCGGGCGTGAGTTATTACTATATGGTCACGCCGGTTTATATCGCCAACAAAATGGCGGCGCTGCTGGGCATTGAGCAGACTATCCGTCTGGAAGACTTTGTGCTGCCGGGCAGCTTCCCGGTTAACGCAACCATTCTGGATTCGAACAACCAGCGCGTCATGTCTTCCTCACGAATGGCGGCCAGAATCTCACTGGACGATCTGCCTGATGACAATGCCTGGTTCGGCTACATCAATGGCTATAAGCAGCTGGTGCTGAAGAAAACACTGACGCCTTCTTCACTGACCGTGGTCTACTCAGTCCAGACCAACGAGATGGTTGAAAAGCTGAAAATGCTGATCATCAATGCCATCCTGTTAAATGTGATCAGCGCATTAATTCTGTTTACCCTGGCGTGGCTGTTTGAACGACGTATGTTCCTGCCCGCAGAAGATAATGCGCACCGTCTGGAAGAGCACGAGCAGTTTAACCGTAAAATTGTCGCCTCTGCGCCGGTAGGCATCTGCATTCTGCGAACCAGCGACGGGACTAACATTCTCAGTAACGAGCTGGCGCATAACTACCTGAGCATGCTGACGCAGGAAGACCGCCAGCGGCTTACGGAAATCATCTGCGGCCAGCAGGTGAATTTTGTTGATGTCCTGACCGGCAGCAATACTAATCTTCAGATCAGCTTCGTTCACTCGCGCTATCGTAACGAGAACGTGGCGATCTGCGTACTGGTCGATGTTAGCGCCCGCGTGAAGATGGAAGAGTCATTGCAGGAAATGGCTCAGGCGGCAGAGCAGGCCAGCCAGTCGAAATCGATGTTCCTTGCCACGGTTAGCCATGAACTGCGCACGCCGCTGTATGGCATTATCGGAAACCTCGATCTGCTCCAGACCCGCTCACTGCCGAAAGGCGTGGAATCGCTGGTAACGGCGATGAATAACTCCTCCAGCCTGCTGCTAAAAATCATCAGCGATATTCTCGACTTCTCGAAGATTGAATCCGAGCAGCTGCGCATTGAACCGCGCCAGTTCTCGCCGCGCGAAGTCATCACCCACATCGCTTCCAACTATCTGGCGATGGTGGTGAAAAAGCGGCTGACGCTGTGGTGCTTTATCGACAGCGACGTGCCGGTCACGCTGGATGGCGATCCGCTGCGTTTGCAGCAGGTGATTTCCAACCTGCTGAATAACGCCATTAAATTTACCCATACCGGCGGCATTGTCCTGCAGGCTTTTGTGAAAGACGGTTATCTCGCTTTCCGCGTCCGCGATACCGGCGTAGGCATACCGGCGAAAGAAATCACCCGACTGTTCGATCCTTTCTTCCAGGTAGGGACGGGCGTGCAGCGCAATTTCCAGGGTACCGGGCTGGGGCTGGCAATCTGTGAAAAACTGATCAATATGATGGATGGCGATATCGAGGTCGATTCTGAACCGGGTATGGGCAGCCAGTTTGTGGTGCGAATTCCGCTGTACAACAGCCAGGTGATGATCCCGGTTATGCAAGACGGTCTGCAAGGAAAGCAATGCTGGCTTGAGCTGCGCAACGATGCACTGGCTACTTTCCTCATCACGCTGTTGAGCGAACATGGCATTACCGTACAGCGTTTCCAGGAAGGCATCAGCCTGGAACCGGACGATGTTATCGTTACCGATTACGATTACCAAAATCCGCAGGCGCATCGGGCGACTATTCGCTTTGACGGCAGTCATAATGACGGGCCGCAGGAGCTGTCGCCTGGGCGCTGGGTTTACGGCACCACAACGCCTCACGAACTGCCTGCGCTGCTGGGCCGTATCTATCGCGTGGAAGTGGATATGCCGAATGCCACGCCAGCCATGCCGGAAGCCGAAGAGAAAGGGGTCAGTAATGAAGATATCCTGATCCTGGTGGTCGACGATCATCCAATTAACCGGATGTTGCTCTCCGACCAGCTCGGTTCGTTAGGCTATCGGGTGAAAACGGCACAGGATGGCGTAGACGCGCTAAATGTGCTCAGCCGCAGCGAAATCGATATTGTGCTGACCGATGTGAATATGCCTAATATGGATGGATATCGTCTGACGCAGCGCCTGCGTCAATTGGGGCTAACCTTCCCGGTGGTAGGCGTCACGGCAAACGCGCTGGCAGAAGAGAAACAGCGCTGTATGGAAGCGGGAATGGACAACTGTTTGTCGAAGCCGGTTACGTTGAATACGCTGCAACAGACGCTGGCGTTTTATGCCGAGCGGGTCAGAAAAGGCCGGGAAGTATAAAACAGAGTGAAATTCGGGTATTAATCAGCAACCCGCTTGCGCAGAGGGAAGGTAGAATGCTTAAAAAAATGATCGGTGCAATGCTGCTGTCGCAGGTGCTAACGGGAACCGCCCTGGGCGGATCGGATACGGCAACCGATGCAAGAATCGACAGCCTGATGGGGCAGGGAACGCATCAACAATATCATCAGTTCCTGACTGATTTGCAGCAGGCCGTGGCGAAGGGCGATAAGCATGCTGTTGCCGCGATGGTTAGCTATCCGATAACCGTCACGGTCAATCAGAAGAAGCGGAAGATCAACACCCCCAGGGCCTTTATCCAGATCTACGATCGGGTGTTCACGCCCTCTTATCGTAAAAGTATTGTGGATCAGCAATACGCGGATGTGTTTGCCAGAGATATGGGCATCATGGTGGGTGAACACGGCGAGCTTTGGTACAGCGGTATTTGTCACTCGCAGGATTGCAGCAAGTTTACGATCAAAGTCATTGCGATTAATAATTAAAAAAAAAGGGTGAATATCTATTCACCCTTTTTATCAGAACGGAAGCTTAGTCCTTATCTACCGGCATCGTGCTGACGGAAGAAAGGTAGTTCAGCAGCGCAATATCGTTATCCACGCCCAGTTTCATCATTGCTGATTTTTTCTGACTGCTGATAGTTTTAATGCTGCGGTTCAGTTTCTTGGCAATTTCAGTCACCAGGAAGCCTTCCGCAAACAGCCGCAGAACTTCACTCTCTTTCGGTGACAGACGCTTATCGCCGTAGCCACCTGCGCTGATTTTCTCCAGCAGTTTCGCCACGCTGTCAGGCGTATACTTTTTGCCTTTCTGCAAAGCAGCCAGTGCTTTTGGTAAATCAGTAGGCGCGCCCTGTTTCAGCACAATCCCTTCAATATCCAGATCCAGAACGGCGCTGAGGATTGCCGGGTTATTGTTCATCGTCAGAACAATAATAGAAAGGTCCGGATAGTGACGCTTGATATATTTGATCAGCGTAATACCGTCGCCATATTTTTCGCCAGGCATGGAAAGATCGGTGATCAGGACATTCGCGTCCAGCTTGGACAAACTGTTGATGAGTGCTGTGGAATCTTCGAACTCACCGACAACGTTGACCCATTCAATTTGTTCGAGTGATTTACGAATGCCGAACAGAACAATGGGATGATCATCGGCAATAATTACATTCAGGTTGTTCATATTATTGGTTACCTTGCTGCAGCAGTTCGTTGACGTAGCGGTCAATTTCACTGGTGGTATTTTTAATGTTTGAATTGTCACACTCTGTAATGTGCTGTTCTAACGTTTCACAAAGCTGCTTGCCTGGTGTCAGATTAAGCATGGCAAACACGCCCTTCAGGCGATGCGCAGTCTGAGCAAGCGAACTCAAATCGCTTTCTGCGGCCTCATTATACAATCTCTTTACATCATCTGGTACTGTATCGACGAAGAGCTGGAAGTACCCCGGCGCGAAAAGCTGCGCCGTGTCCTGCTCTTCTTCCGTCTCGTCCAGGGCCAGCTGGAGCTCAATAAGCTGTAACAGCGCATCCTGCATTGCGCTACTGATATTGAAATTGACCCTGAACTGGTCACGAGAAAGCGCACTGTAGCCAGTTTCGTCATCCGCGAGCAACAGCGCCCACGGTGTCAGGTTCGCCGGATCGTCCGTTACCAGCACATCATGATCCTGTCCGGAAAAACGCTCATCAGGCGTAATACAGTTGGCACCCCAGTTTTCAAGCTGATGAACGACAATCTTTCTGACTTCATCCACGGTGATATCAATCAACGTTGTCAGGCCTTCCAGCAGCTTCTCTTCCTGCACCTGCAAATGCTCCTGCGGTGCGTGGATCTGGATGCTGTAGCGAGTGCCGATATCCGGTCGCGCCACGATTTCCAGGTGCCCGCCAAGCTGCTTACAAAGCTGTTTGCAAAGGAAGAAGGCCAGTCCAGAAGCCTGGCCGAAGCGATCCTGACTGGTTTCTCCGAGGAACGGGAAATCAGTATTTCCCATCTCATCTACGGTCAGGCCGGCACCGGTATCCACCATTTCAATGGCAAGCCTGTCTGGCCGATCAGCGGGATGACTCACCTCAATGCTGATCCGACCCCAGCTGGTGCTGGTAATCGAATAATGCAGCAGCGTAGTCAAAATTTTATAGAGTGCGCGACGGTCGCCAAAGCGGTTCTCATCGCTGTTAAGGCGATTACTGACGACCAGCTTCAGGCCTTTGCGGCGCATGGAGGGCAGGGCTTCTGTCACCAGCTCATCCAGCACGCTTTGCAAATTAAATGCGCCAGCATCGGGTGCCCAGTCATGCGTTTCAAGACGGTTAAGCAGCACGATATCGTCCACCAGACGCCGTAAAGCATGCGACTCTTCCAGCGCATCGTTGAGCGATTCAGCCGGCTGCGCTTCGCTGATGGCTTGCAGGTGATGGATAACGCTGGCCAGTGGCGCATTCAGAGCATGCCCCAGATTTTGCAGTAGCTGCTGGCGAGTCTGATGACTTTTATCCAGAACCTGCTGCGCCTTTTGCAGCTTTTTGTTCACCAGCAGCTCACGATCCTGATCGCGCATCATAAACAGCTGGGTATTAGCGGAAAGCAGGCTGCGGGCGTGGCGGATCTCATAAACCTCGTTGTTCACCGTCGCCTGTAATACGCCCTGATGCTGATCGGACATATTGATAATCTTTTGCAGATTAAGATGCGGCAGCAGGTGCTCGGCAATTTTGTTGCTGATAATAGTGCGATTGTTGGCAAAATCATACACCAGCAGACCGACCGGCATGCTGGCAACGATCTCATCATTGAGAATACGCAGCGATTCCAGCTCGGCGCTCTGGTTTTCACTCGGGCGAAGCGACTGCTGACGCAGCATAAACAGCCCGCCCAGTGAGAGCAGCAGCAGAACAAAGTTTGCCAGTAGCGGCCACATCAGGTTGCGTAATGTATCAACGATAAGCCCCAGCACGGGTACGCGATAAACCAGCTGGAGCGGGGTGCTGGTTAACGAAGCCGCAATCTCCACGTTAGGGTTGAGCAGCGTAACCGTGGTGGTATGCGTGCCGTCATCCACATCGGTGCTGTTACCGGAGACGGTGTTGTCCTGCTTAAGCTGGAAATTTTCCAGCGGCATATTGAGTGGAATAAGATCGTTAATCGGCAGATCAAAAGCCACAACCGTTGCCAGGTGGCCCGGCTGGTTAAAGGTGGTGCGTACGGTGAAGTAATGGTCGTTTTGCCAGGTAAAGCGCCGCAGAGGAGAGAAACTTTCCCGCTCGTCCAGCGCATTCGCCTGCTGAAGCATTTCTGCCCGCCGTGCGTCGACGATATTGCTAATCGCGCTCTCTTTATAACGCGTGGCCATATCCTTTAGCGGCAGGGTAGAGACCAGGATCATACTGTTGTCCTGACCGTTGAGGAAATACATCGACCAGGTACTGTTTTCAGCGCCCCACAGGGTATCAAGATAGTTGGACATCCGCAGGGTCATATCCAGCGTACTGCTGTCGTGCGAGCCAAAGATCAGCGCTTCGGTCTTACGGCGCGTTTTTTCCAGATAGTAAACGTCAGGACGCAGGCGAGTTTCCTGCAAGCTGTTTGGCGGCGTACCTGCGGCATTAGCGGCCAGATTTTCGTAAATCTGCCAGGTAGCAAAACGATAGGTATCGATACGCTTCTGCATGGCATGGGCGATATCGGCCATGGCGTAGCGTTTCTCCGTCAGCCAGGCATTGACGGCATTGTGGATCATAAACCCTGACGCGAGCAGCAGGACCAGAATAAACATCACAAAGAAGCGAGTGACATTACCCGAAGTCAGAGGAAATTTGTATGGCAACATAGCGTAGCTTAAGACCCCAGTTAACGTGTAAGCAGCCGGGCGCTGGCAGCGACGACTGGCAGCAGAACGGTAATAGCGCGAAAGGCTACGCTCAGGCTGTACTTTAATGCAAGCAACCCTGTCAGGATCGAGCCTGCCAGAATACCTGTATAAGTGTGGATTGTCATGGAGGAAATGGACCTGACAGGCGGCAGTATCAACAGGCTCATAGCATCACCCCTATTGGAATAGTTAAGCAAATTGCGTATATCTCAGGTCACGTTTCCGCCGCAGAGGCCATTACAGGTTGGGCATCCTGCATTGTCATATTTCCTGTTCAAAGCCAGGCTCCATTAGCACTACTTTTTATCACATTTAGCCAGATTTACGAAGAAAACCCGATGAAAAAAATCATTTTTCATCAAGGTTAAAACCTTGGCTGGCGCTACCGCTGACGTTATTAACCTCGAAAAACGCGCTTGTTAATGAATATTTGTCCTTAAGTGCTATTTTCCAGATAACTCCTGGCGAAACGGTGGAAATCTCACCTTAACTCAAATCATTGGCAGCAGAGGAAAATTACCCGCTCCGGGAAATGCAGTTTTCATTGGGTTGTGTAAAAAACAGGCAGTTTTTCGATGGGTATCTTTTGCCAGATTCCGTGACAGAATATAAATTTTCGCTAAATAAATCCTGACATATCTTATGGACACTCGTCCTTTTTTTACGCTTTCCCTGCGGTTTACTTACAGAATCTTAAAGTTTTTCTTTAAGTTAAATCAAAAGATTACCGCGTATGCAGCCGGGTAACCTGCATCATTTTGGTAATTCGATAAATTATAAGCTACATCATATGATTAATTTTTTTTATCTTTTCGATAAATATTAATCAAGTTATGTATCCGGATATTTCTTACTATCAGAAAAGAAAAATTTAAAAAAGATTAACCATTCAGTTTGGTTTTTTAACTTGTTTTAACAAATTAGCTCCCATTGGGATCGCTTACGCACCGGGTAAAAACCACTCCCTTAACCGGGTCTGGCTATTCATTACTTTGTGCGCAAACCTGAAGTTTTTCTTCACTTTTGCGCGCGAAACACTAATGCATACTTTGGCGCACAAGAGGTTACTATGGCTCAGCTTACTGACGGCAGCGTGGATATTCTTTCTCGCGACGATGGCAGAATCCTTTCACAGGCCGCAGCAGGGAACTCAAATACGGTTCTCCTCAATCAACCCAGCGTAGTTAGAATTCACGGCACCCGGGCGATGGTGAGCGAGTTTGAGCGACAGGGTAACGATCTTATTGTTCACATGCGCGACGGCCAGACCGTCCGCTATCAGCAGTTCTTCTTTGATGACGTCGATGGCGACCACAGCGAGCTGGTTTTCGATGATGGCGTAAATCCTCCTGAACATGCGTTATTCCCTGTTACCAGCGAGTTTGCCGATGCGCAAACGGCCATGGCGATCGCGCCGGAATATGAATCTCTGGGCGGACTCGATCCGCTGTTGCTTGCTGATACCGGGGCGGGAACGGGTGTTATCACCGCTGCGGGTATCGGTGCGCTTGGTCTGGCAGGCCTCGGCATCGGTGCACTGGCAAATGGCGGTGGCGGCGGCGGTGGCGGCGGTGGCGGAACCGCACTGGTCACGCCAACTATCGGTGTGAATACCTTTGCCGGTGATGACATTGTTTCGGCAGCAGAGAAAGGCGTTGCTCAAACGCTGAGCGGCACGACAACGGGCACGGAAGCCGGTAACACCATCACCATCGTGCTCAATGGCGTGACGTATACCACGACCATTGCCGCAGACGGCACCTGGAACGTTACCATTCCAGCAGCCGATCTGGCCGCGCTGCCAACCGGTAACAATACCCTTTCACTGAGCGTGACCAATAACGCAGGCACCACGGCGACCACCAGCGACACGATCGCGGTGGAAGCGAGTACCGTACAACCGGGTGTACCGACCATCGCGATTGCCGCTTTTGCGGGCGATGATGTGCTGAATGCCGCCGAGCAGCAAACGGCGCAAACGGTAAGCGGGACGACGACCAACGTCCAGCAGGGCCAGACCGTTACCGTAACCCTTGGTGGTCAGACTTACACCGCAACCGTGGGTGCAGATGGTACGTGGAGCGTAGCGGTACCGGCTACAGCACTTCAGGCGCTGGCGGCGGGCGCTTCAACGATCGGTGCGACCGTGACGGACACCGCTGGCGTCTCAGCAGATGCGACACACAACTTCACGGTGGAAGCACTGGCAGGCACCCCGGCCATTACCATCGCCGCCTTTGCTGGCGATGACGTACTGGATACCACCGAGCAGCAGGCGGCGCAGACCATCAGCGGGGCAACCGCCAACGTTCCACAGGGGCAAACCGTTACCGTGACCTTAAACGGTCAGACTTACACCGCAACCGTGGGCGCAGATGGTACGTGGAGCGTATCGGTGCCGGCTACTGCACTTCAGGCGCTGGCGGCGGGGACAACCACAATCAATGCCAGCATAACGGATGCCGCAGGCGCAACGGTCACGACTACGCATGATTTTACGGTCGCGGCTGCCGGTGTTCCAACAGTCGCAATTGACGCCTTTGCCGGTGACGACCTGCTGGATGGCGCAGAGAAATTGCAGGAACAGACCCTCAGCGGTACCACCACCAACGTTGAGCAAGGTCAAACCGTTACCGTGACGTTGAATGGCGTCACTTATACCGCTACCGTTGATGCTAACGGTGCGTGGAGCGTCGCGGTACCGGCTACGGCCTTACAGGCGCTGGCGGCGGGAACAGCCACTATTACCGCAGACGTGACCAACGTTGCCGGTACGCCAGCAACGGCGACGCACGATTTCACCGTCGAGTCTTCCGATCTCA
This sequence comes from Pantoea sp. CCBC3-3-1, assembly GCF_007981265.1. NCBI lineage: Bacteria > Pseudomonadati > Pseudomonadota > Gammaproteobacteria > Enterobacterales > Erwiniaceae > Pantoea > Pantoea sp. CCBC3-3-1. The sequence goes on along the minus strand of NZ_CP034363.1, from coordinate 3,352,165 downwards.
GTAGCATTAGTATTAATCAGCTCAGCGGTGATGGTTATCTGAATATCACTGAAGCGCAGTCCGATCTGACTGTTTCCGGTTTTGCCACCGGGATCCCGGCAGGGACGGTAATCCGGTTAACTCTGCATGGGCGTCTTTACAGTACCACCGTCAACGATGATGGCAGCTGGAGCACGACCATTCCCGCGGCAGATCTCCAGGATTTGCCACAGGGTTCGAATTTAGTCATTGCGACTGCGACGCTGGCCGATGGCACGTTGGTACAGAACAGTACGGCCAGCGCGCTTGAGGTCATCACCATTCAGCCGAATGCCAATGTGAACGTGCCGTTTGGCGATGCGGTATTAAACAGTAGCGAAGCGGGTACGGCGCAAACGCTGGCCGGGAACACGGGCGTTACCGGGCCAGGACAAACGATTGTTGCCACGGTTGGCGGCACGGATTATACCGGTACGGTGAATAATGACGGCAGCTGGACCGTTTCCATCCCGCCTGAAGCGCTGCAAGGTTTACCGCAGGGCAGTACTGATATCACGGTCGTGGTCACCGACCCGGCAGGTAACAGCACCACCTCGACCACACCTGTAAACGTTGTCACGGTGGCGCCTGCATCAACTGTTCTGCTGCCGGATGCGCCGCTGAATCAAACGGACGTTACGCAACCGCTCACTATCAGCGGTGTCAGTGACGGCAGTCAAAATATTGCCGTTACGCTGAATGGCATTACCTACACCACCACGGTCAATCCTGACGGCAGCTGGAGCGTGAATATTCCCGCCTCCGATCTGCAACAGATTGCCAGCGGCGATTACCCCGTCACCGTGACAAACACCGACAGCTATGGCAACAGCAATACGCAAACCAGCACGCTTTCGATTGCCACCACGCCACCGACCGCGACGGTTGATACCATTTCTGGCGATGGCTACGTTAACGCCGGGGAATTTGACCTGCCGTTAAACTTCACCGGCACCACTCAGCCAGGCAATACGGTTGTTGTCCGCCTGGACGGCGTGGATCTTGCTGCCACCGTTGATCCAACTACCGGCGCATGGACGGCCGCGTTGACCGATGACATTAAAGCCGCCATTGCGGATGGCACCTATGTTGTCACCGTGGTCACCACTGACGCGGCAGGTAACAGCAGCGAAATCTATTCTTCTGTCACCTTCGCCACGACCCAACCGATTGTTACGGTAAATGCGTTAACAGCTGATGGTATTCTCAACGGCGCAGAGGTGACCGTTGCTCAAACGCTAACCGGTACGGCAACTAACGTGCAGGCAGGCAGAGAAATCACCTTAACGCTGGCCGACGGCTCGACCTTTACCGGCACGGTAGAAGCGGGAGGAGGCTGGAGCATTCTCTTACCGGCGGCCACGCTATCGGCGCTGGCTAACGGCACGCAAAGCTATAGCGTTACCGTGAGTGATGCAGCAGGAAATACCAGCAACACGACCGGCAGTTTTGACGTGGCGGTAGACAACAGCGTTGCCACGCTGGCCGTCGGACCCATCAGCGGCGATAACGCGCTGAACGCCACTGAAGCGCAGTCCGATCTGGTGATCGGCGGGAGCAGCGCCGGTCTGGCAGCAACGACGCCGCTCACTGTTACCTTTAACGGTGTTGACTATACCTCGGTAGTGAATGCCGACGGCACCTGGACCGTTACGGTACCCGCTGCGGCGCTGACGGGGCTGGCTAACGGAAACTACACCGTGGCCGTTACCGGTACCGATGCAGGCAATAATCCTGTGACCAGTGAAAGCCAGCTGGCTGTCCGTACAACTTTCCCGACTCCGGCAGATATCACCCTGAACTCACCTTTCGGCGATGGCGCCCTGAATGCAGCGGAAACAGCGACGCCGCAAACGTTAAGTGGCAACAGCGGTACCACCGCAGCGGATCAGACCGTGACGGTCAATATTGGCGGAGTCGATTACCCGGCAACCGTTAATGCCACCACGGGTGACTGGAGCCTGACGTTACTGCCAGAGGTGCTGCAATCTCTGCCGAACGGCAGCAGCGATATTATCGTTACCGTCACCGACTCGCTTGGCAACACGGTTAACAGTACCACGCCGGTGACGGTGGATACCGCTCCGCCAGCGCTGGACGCAGTAACAGTGGGCGACGGCAGCACCATTAACAGCCAGACGCAAAACCAGCCGCTGGCAGTGAGCGGGACGGCAGAAGCAGGCAGCACCGTCAGTGTGGTGCTGGATGGCGTCACCTATCTCACGGGCGCTGATGACAACGGTAACTGGAGCCTGAACATTTCTCCGTCGACGCTGCAATCGCTGCCGGACGGAAAATATGATGTTACCGTCACCGCAACGGATGCCGCAGGCAACCAGACCAGTTCACTGGTCCCCATCACCATCAGCACTGTTGCGCCGGTAGTGACGGTCGCGCCGGTTTCGGGCGACGGTTATCTGAACGCCGCCGAACATGCCGCCGCGCTGAGCGTTGCCGGTACGGCTGATGCGGGTTCAGCCGTGGTCGTTTCGCTGAACGGCGTCACGTATAACACCGTTTCTGATGCAGCAGGAAACTGGAGCGTTGAGGTTCCTGCCGATGCGGTCAATGCCTTAACCGACGGCACCTACGGCGTTAACGTGCAGGTGACTAACCCGGCAGGAAACAGCAGCAGTACGCTCCAGCCGCTCACCGTTGTGGCGCAGGCCGCTTCCCAGCCGACCATCACCGTAGCCGCCTTCGCGGGGGATAACGTGCTGGACGGTGCCGAAAAAGGACTGAACCAGCTGGTCACAGGCACCACTACCAACGTCGCCGCCGGGCAGCCGGTCACGCTAACGCTAAATGGTCAGCAATATACCGGCACGGTTCAGAGCGATGGCAGCTACAGTATCGAGGTTCCGGCCACCGCTTATTACGCGCTGGCGAACGGGGCACAAAACTATACTGTGGCGGTCAGCGATACGGCAGGGAATCCTGCCACGACGAGCAGCACCTTTACTGTTGATAACACCTTTAGCGCCATCGCTATAGGCATTGTCAGCAATGACAATATGTTGAGCGCAGCCGAAGCGCAAACGCCGCTGGTGATTTCTGGTAGCAGCCGTTTCGTCGCGTTTGGCGCGCGCATTCTGATGCGCTTCAACAGCGTGGATTATGAAACAACCGCCAACGCCGACGGCAGCTGGAGCGTGACCGTACCGGCCAGCGCATTAGCGGGCCTGGCTAACGGCAGCCAGACCATCACCGCCACCGCGACTGATATCAACGGCAACACCATTACCACCACGCAGGCACTGGATTCGGCAGTTACGCCTGATTTCAACCTGACGCTGAATCCGCCGTTTGTTGATGGTTCACTGAACGGCATTGAAGCCACCAGCGATCAGCCACTTTCGGGCAACACGGGCGTAACGGGCACCGGCCAGACCGTCAGCGTGGTGCTGGGCGGCATCACCTACACCGGCACGGTAGATACGGACGGTAACTGGTCAGTATTACTGCCGAATGCGGTGCTTCAGGCATTGCCGCAGGGCAGCAATGACCTGAATATCAGCGTGACCGATCCGTCAGGTAATGCCACCAGCCTGACGACCACCTTTACCGTCGACACGCTGACACCCACCCTGACGCTGGATGCGATCGCGCAGGACAATCGTCTGAATCTGGCTGAGCAAAACCAAACGCTGACGGTGAGCGGCAACGGCGAGGAAGGCGATACCGTTAGCGTACAGCTCAATGGCAATACCTATACCGGCACGGTAACGGGCACCGGCAGCTGGAACATTGATATCCCATCTGCGGCGTTACTGGATCTGGCTGAGGGCAGCTATAACGTGACGGTGAGCGTCACCGATGCCGTGGGCAACGTCAGTACGGTGATCCGTACGCTGGATGTCGATCTGACGCCGCCAGCGGTGACGGTCAACACCGTTTCCGGCGACGGCTATCTTAACGCGGCAGAGAGCAATCAGCCGCTGGTGGTGAGCGGCACGGGTGAGACGGGCAGCACCATTAGCGTGGATTTAAACAACGTCACCTATACCACCGTAGTAGGGGCTAACGGCCAGTGGACGCTGACCGTTCCTAATACGGCGGTTAATGGTCTGGCGGACGGTAGCTATACGCTAAACGTGACGGCCAGCGATCAGGCTGGCAACACCACGGTGACCACCACGCCGCTGACCGTTAGCACCTCGGTTCCGGTAATTAACGTTAACGACGTCACCGACAACAACGTGGTCGACGGTGCGGAACAGCAAACCGACCAGATCATCAGCGGTACAACGACCAACGTTGAAGTGGGTCAGCAAATTACCGTGACGCTGGATGGCGTCGATTACACCACCGCGATCCTTGCCGGCGGCGGCTGGCAGGTGACGATCCCGGCAGCCGCGCTAACGGGACTGGCGAATGGTGCGCAAACCCTCACCGTAAGCGTGACCGATGTGGCAGGCAATAGCAGCAGCGTTGATAAAGCCTTTACCGTCGATAACACGCTGAGCAGCGTTGCCTTCGATCCATTAAGCGCCGATGGTTATCTGAACGCGCAGGAAGCGCAAACCGATCTGTCGGTGACAGGGACAACCACCAACGTTGCCGAAGGCAGCACCGTTACCTTTACCCTCGGCGGCCAGACCTACACCGGCACAGTGGCGGCAGACGGCAGCTGGACGGTGACGGTGCCTGCGGCCGATTTGCAGGCGCTGGCGGAAGGGCCGCAAACGGCCACTGCCAGCGTCACGGCGAACAGCGGTGTGGTCACCAGCGAAAGCACGCTGGACGTGTATATCGATCGCGTGCCGGATCCAACGCTTCAGACGCCATTTACTGACGGCACGCTGACGAACGACGAAGCGGGCATTACGCAAACGCTGAACGGCACCACCGGACAAACGGGCGATGGCCAAACGGTCACGGTCAATATTGGCGGCACAGATTACACCGCCACGGTGAACAGCTCCGGCCTGTGGAGCCTCGATCTTTCTCCGGCCATTCTTCAGGCGCTACCGCAGGGGCAATCCGCTGTAACGGTGACAGTGACTGACGTGGCGGGCAACACCTCTGCTATTACGCCTGCCCCCACCATCACCGTTGCCACCACCTTACCTGCGTTAACGGTCGATCCGCTGGCGGGCGGCGACGGCATCATTAATGCTGATGAGCAGGGAAATCCACTGACAGTCAGTGGGACAGGAACGGCAGGCGATACGGTGAATGCCACCCTGAATGGCGAACAGTACTCCGCTACCGTCAACGATGACGGCAGCTGGACAATCACCGTTCCGGCGGCGGATTTGGCGGCGCTGGCAGATGGTCCTTACGCGTTGCAGCTGAGCGTCACGGACGCCTTCGGCAATACCACTACGCAGAACCTGCCGCTGTCGGTGGATACCGCAACGCCAACCTTTACCGTGGATCCGATTGCGACGGACAACATCATCGATCTGGCTGAACAGGGTCAGGGCGTTGATGTTACCGGTACAGGCACCGCAGGCGATACCATTGCCGTTACGCTGGGAGGCGATACCTTTAATGCCACCGTTGGTGCAGATGGCGTGTGGACGGTAAGCGTGCCGGCTACCACGCTGACCAACCTGACTGAAGGCGACAACACCGTCACCGTGTCGGCCACTTCGGCGGCGGGCAACACCGCCAGCCAGGATACAACCGTTGTACTGGATACCGCGATTGATGTCGGGCTGATCGTCAACACCGTGGCGGGCGATGATATTGTTAACGCGACCGAAGCGGTGCAGGGCTTTAACGTCACGGGCAGCGTGCCGGATGCGACGACCGCCGTGGTGGTAACGTTCAACGGCACAAGCTATCCGGCGACAGTCGGCGCAAACGGGTTGTGGACCGCTGCGATCCCGGCCAGCGCACTGGACGGTCTGGCCGATGGCGATTATCTGGTCTCGGTGACCGCAACGCCAGCAACGGGCGGCGCGATTACCGTACCGGCGACCATCACGCTTGATACCGCTCTGCCAACCTTTACCGTTGCGGCAGTTTCCGGCGATAGCTTCCTGAATACGGCCGAACAAGGGCAGCCTCTGGATATTACCGGGACAGGTACGGCAGGCGACAGCGTGCGCGTCACGCTTAACGGCTCCGTCTACACCGCGACTGTCGATGCCGACGGCAACTGGACAGTCACCGTGCCGGATACGGCGTTAATCGCGCTGACCAACGGGAGCTATCCGCTTAACGTTACCGTCACCGATCCGGCGGGCAATACCGCTACGCAAAGCAGCACGCTGGCGGTCGATCTCACCGCACCGCTGCTCACGGTCAACCCACTGAGCGGCGATAATATCCTCAATGCCGAAGAGCAGTCGCAGCCACTGACGGTTAGCGGTACGGCTGAAAACGGCGCGGCGATTACCGTCACGCTGGAAGGCGTTGACTACACTGCCACTGCCGCCGCCAACGGGCAGTGGTCCGTGGCAATTCCAACGGCCGATCTGCTGGCGTTAACCAACGGCGACTATACGCTCACCGTGACGGCAACGGATGCGGCGGGCAATACCACCACGCAGGACAGTACGCTCACCGTGGTGGCGGACGCCAACACGCTGCCGGTGCTGACGGTGGATAACTTTGCGGGCAACAATATTCTTGATGGTGCAGAACAGCAAGTTAATCAGGAGCTTAGCGGAACCACCACTAACGTACAGCCAGGCCAGCTGGTTAGCGTGACGCTGAATGGCGTGACCTATATCGGCACGGTACAGGCCAGCGGCGCATGGAGCATTACTGTTCCGGCAGCGGACCTGGTTAACCTGCCTTCCGGCAGTACGCAAAGCTATGTGGTTTCCGTAGGCGATGCGGCAGGCAATCCGGCCACGGTATCGGGAAGTTTTGATGTCAACACCGATTTGAGTGCTATCGCACTCGATCCGATCAGCGAAGATGGCTATCTCAATGCCATTGAAGCGCAAAGCGATTTAACCCTCAGTGGCACCGCGTCGAATCTGCCGGAAGGGAATACCGTGACGGTCACGCTGAACGGCGTAGATTACACCGCGACGATTCAAAACGGCGCCTGGAGCCTGGTGGTTCCGGCAGTGGATCTCGCGGCATTACCTGATGGCGTGCAGACAGTGACCGTCAGTGCCACAGACGCCGGTGATAATACGGTGACCAGCGACGCGACGCTCAATGTTGCCATTGCCACACTGCCAACGGCCGTTGCAGCAACGCCATTCACTGACGGAACCCTGAATGCTGACGAAGCGGCGACGGCACAGACGCTGACCGGCACCACGGGCGTCACGGGCGATGGACAAGCCGTGAGCGTGGTGATTAACGGTCAGACCTACACCGGGACGGTGGATGGCGACGGCAACTGGAGCCTGGTGCTGCCAGCCAGCGTGCTGCAATCTCTGCCGCAGGGCGACACCACGGCCCTGGTCACGGTCAGCGATGCGGCTGGCAATACGTCGACCTCGGATCTGACGCTCAGCGTTGATACGCTGCCACCGGCTGTCACGGTGGCGGATATTGCCGGAGACAACACCCTCAATGCGGCTGAACAGGGCAGCGATCTGCCCCTTAGCGGGACGGGTGAAGCGGATTCCGCGATTGTCGTCTCACTCAATGGCGTGAATTACACCGCTACGGTTGGGGGTGACGGCCAGTGGACGTTGACCATTCCGGCTGCCGATTTGGCGAACCTGGCGGATGGCGATTACGTGGTGAATACCACCGCGACCGATCCGGCAGGCAACAGCACGACGGTTGAGTCGCCGCTGACGGTCAAGGCCAGCGCGGCTGGCTTGCCAACTATCAGCGTCGATCCGTTTGCCAGCGACGATACGATCAATGGTGCCGAGCAGCAAACTACGCAATACCTGACGGGTACCACCACTAATGTTGAAGCGGGCCAACAGCTGACGGTAACGCTCAACGGCGTGGCTTACTTTACCCGCGTGCTGGCGAGCGGGGCGTGGCGGGTCGCTATTCCTTCTACAGCGCTCGCTGCACTGGAAGATGGAACCTCGACCTTCAGCATTTCCGTGGCGGATGCGGCAGGCAATCCGGTGACCACCACTCGCGACATCACCGTTGATGCAGGCGCGACCGGTATCAGTATCGATCCGCTCAGCACCGATGGTTATCTGAATGCGGTCGAAGCACAGGATGCGTTAATCGTCACCGGCACAACCGTGAATATTGCACAGGGCACGCCGGTCACTGTCACCTTTAACGGGCAGACCTTTACCGGTGCAGTGGGCGCAGACGGTACCTGGAACGCCATTATTCCAGCCTCTTCTCTGGCAGGCCTGCCGGATGGCGCGGCGACGCTAACCGTTGCGGTGACGGACGCTGGCGGCACGACAATCATCAGCGATGGCACGCTTAATGTGCAGGTTAATCAATTGCCTCTGGCCACTGCCGACGCACCGTTTAATGACGGCGTACTGAACGGCAGCGAAGCGGCAACCGCGCAAACGCTGACCGGCACCACCGGTTTGACCGGCGATGGGCAGATTGTGACGGTCGTCGTCGGTGGCATTACCTATACCGGCGTGGTTGACGCAAACGGCAACTGGAGCGTTAGCGTTCCGGCCGCCGATCTCCAGGCATTACCGCAGGGCGGCAACACGTTGCAGGTTACGGTCGCGGATGCGGCGGGCAATACCAATGTGCTGGGCGTGCCGGTCATCGTGGATACCGTTGCGCCAACCGTGACGCTGAACACCATCGCGGGCGATGGCATAGTGAATGCGGGTGAAGCCGCAGCGGAAATCACCGTTAGCGGCACCAGCACCGATGCGGAAGCGGGCCAGCTGGTTACCGTTTCGCTTGCCGGACAAAACTACACCACGGCGATTGCCGCAGACGGCAGCTGGACGCTTCAGCTCCCGGCGGGCCTGTTGCAGACAGCCGTCGACGGAACGTATCCGTTGACGGCGACCCTCAGCGATGCCGCAGGGAATAGTACCACGGCAACATCGGATATTACGTTGTCGACCGTGTCGCTACAGCCAACGCTGGATACGCCGTTTACCAATAACTATCTGAACACCGCAGAAGCGCAGGCCGACCAAACGCTGAGCGGCACCACCGGTGCGACAGGGGCAGGCCAGACGGTCACGGTGAATATTGGCGGCATTGATTATTCGGCCGCCGTGGATGCGAACGGCGGCTGGACGCTACCGGTGACAGCCGCAACGCTGCAAGCGCTTGGCGAAGGCATTCAGACCGTGACCGTAACCGCTGCGGATGCGCAGGGCAACACCGGCACGGCCTCCACGTCGATTACCGTTGACTACACGGCACCAACGCTAACTGTCGATCCGGTCGCGGGCGACAACATCATCAACGCGGCAGAAAGCTTACAGCCGGTCACCATTGGCGGCACCGCTTCGCTGAGCGAAGTGGGCCAGCTGGTGACTGTCACCTTTAACGGTACCGCCTATCAGCAGACGGTGCAGAACGACGGCAGTTGGCTGATCAATCTGCCGTCCAACGTGGTGCAGGGGCTGGCGGATGGCGCTTATCCGGTCACCGTGAGCCTGACCGACAGCGCAGGTAACGTCTCGACTCAGGATCTGACGGTCACCGTTGATGCTGCTGCGGCAAGTTTGCCAGTGATTACGCTGGATGCCGTAACGGGCGATAACTACATTAATCAGATCGAAGCCGGACAGGATCTGATCGTCACGGGTAATGTCACGAACGTCACTGAGGGACAGACCGTCACGGTGACTCTCAACAGCCTGACGTACACGACACTGGTGCAGGCAGATGGAACATGGAGCGCGACAATCCCGGCTGCTGACCTCGCCACGCTGCCTGATGGCGCACAGAATATCAGTGCCGCAGTTGCCGATGCGGCGGGTAATCCGGCGAGCGTTACCAGCCAAATTACCGTCATTGCTCAGGCCGCCGATCTGCCTGCCATCACTATCAATCCGATTACCAGCGATGACGTCGTCAATAATCAGGAAGCGCAGGACGATCTGCAAATTAGCGGAACCAGCCAGCGTATTCCTGCTGGCGATACCGTCACGGTCACGATGAATGGGAATGCCTATGTGGCAACAGTAGATGCCGATGGCAACTGGACCACGACCGTTCCGGCGGCTGATGTGCAGGCGTTGTCGCAGGGAACCAACACCGTAACGGCCAGCGGGAATGACGTGGCGGGCAACGTCGCCACCTCTACCGTTGATTTCACCGTCGATACGGTGCTGCCAGTGCTGAGTGTCGCTACCAGCGCCGGTGTCGACAACGTGCTGAACGTTTCTGAAGCGGAAGCCGGGCTGGTGGTCAGCGGCACTACCGACGCCGGACTGCCTGTTACCGTCACGTTGAACAACAAAACCTATTCCGCGACGGCAGCCGCCGACGGGACATGGAGTCTGACCATCGACAGCGGCGATTTGCTGGCGCTGGCGGACGGGCAGACACCGCTAACCGTCGCGGTAACGGATGCCAGCGGCAATACCGCCACCAGTGACCTCAGCCTGGGTGTGGCCATCAATGCTCTGCCAACGCTGACGCTGGATACGCCGTTTACCGATGGTCTGGTCAACGCGGCAGAAGCAGGAGCCGATCAGATTCTGACCGGTAGCGCGACCAACCTTGCTGAAGGCACGGCCATTACCGTTACCGTTGAAGGGCTGACTTTTGCCGGTGTGGTAAACGCGGACGGCACCTGGAGCACAACCATCCCGGCAGGTTCGTTGACCGGTCTGGGAGACGGCGCTTATCAGCTTGCCATTACCACCACCGATGCAGCCGGAAACCCGGCCAGTGCCAGCGGCAGTATCGAACTGCTGGTTGCGCCGCTGCCGGCCATTACCATCGCAACGCCATTTGTTGATGGGCTGTTGAATGCCACCGAAGCGGGTGTCGATCAGCTTATCAACGGCAATACGGGGATTACCGGAGCGGGCCAGACGGTTACGCTAAACATTGACGGTAACGACATTACGGCCACCGTAGACGAAAGCGGTGTCTGGAGCGCTACGCTAACGCCAACGCTGGCCGCAACGCTGGGCAACGGCGACCATACTATTACGGTTAACGTTGCCGACCGCGCGGGTAATACCAGCACCGATTCGCTGGTCTATACCGCCATCGTCACCGGACTGCCTGATCCAACGCTGGTTCAGCCATTTACCGATGGCGTACTGAATGCGGCAGAAGCAGCCGCGGGCGGCACGCTGGATGGCACCACCGGCATTACCGGCGCACAAACTGTCACCGTGGACATTAACGGCACGGCCTATACGCCAGTGGTTGATCCTGCCACCGGCGCATGGAGTCTCGATTTACCGGCGGGCACGCTGACTACGCTGCCGGACGGCACCTTGCCGATTACCGTTACGGTAACGGATGCCGTCGGCAATGTGGCCTCGGCTACCGATAATCTGGTTGTCGCGGTAAATACGCTGCCTGCCACCACCATCGATCTGCCCTTTGGCGATGGCCAGCTCAACGTGGCGGAAGCAGCCATCACCCAGACGGTTAGCGGCAACACCGGCATCACCGGTGCCGGTCAAACGGTAGCGGTGACTATTGATGGCGGCGCACCGCTAACGGCAACGGTTAATGCCAACGGTAACTGGACGCTGGATCTGACCACTGACCAGCTAACGGCACTGAGCGATGGCACCCATACCTTTGCCGTTACCGCCACGGACAGCGCGGGCAATGCCAGTACGGCCACCCTTGATTTCAATGCCTTGCTGACGCTGCCACAGCCTACCGTTGACGGACCGCTGTTTACCGACGGCTTCCTGAATATTGCCGAGGCGGGCGCGGCGATTACCCTGACCGGGACAACCGGCGTTACCGGCGCGAACCAGGGCGTTCAGCTGCAAATTGACCTGGACGGTATTGTCTATACCGGAACGGTTGCGGCAGACGGAACCTGGGCGGTGCCGCTGCCTGCCGGCGCGTTAAATAGCCTCGACGATGGCGCGCACAGCGTTAACGTGACGGTCATCGATGCCGCAGGTAACACCAATACCAGCAGTCTGGATTTCACCTCTCTGCTGACGCCGCCAGTCCCTGCGCTGGCCGTGCCGTTCGATAACAGCTATATGAACGGTGACGATGTGGCAGCAGGCGCTGCGCTAACGGGAACCACTGGCGTGGCGGGCGATGGACAGACCGTCATCGTCACCATCGGAGCCACTAACTATCCGGCAACGGTTGCCACCAACGGCGCATGGACGCTGGATCTCAATACGGCGCAGCTCAACGCGCTGGGCGAAGGATTGCAGAACGTCACGGTTGTGGCGACCGATGCGGCAGGTAACTCGGCAACGGTAGCGGGCAGCTTCACGGTTGATACGATTGCGCCAGTGGTTAACATCGATCCGTTCACCGGAGATAATGCGCTGGATTACGCTGAAAGTCTCACCACGCAGCTGCTGACCGGGACATCAACCGGAGCCAGTGAAGGACAGATCGTCACGGTAACGATAGGTACCGCATCCGTTGAGGGCGTGGTAGCGGCTGACGGCAGCTGGTCAGTGAACCTGACGCCAGTGCAGCTGGCGCAGCTCGGGACGACAGGCGATACCGGTACTATTACCGCCTCGATCGCTGATATTGCGGGCAATGCCGGTACGGCTACCACCGACGTAACTGTCGATCTCACCCCACCTCCGACGCCGCTGCTCTCGCTGAATCCAATTTCTGGCGACAACGTTGTTAACAGCACTGACGGCGCGACGCTAACGGTGAGCGGGACCTTCGCCAATCTGCCGACCACCGGCGGCGCGGTAACGGGCACCGTAGCGGTGACCATTAATGGTGTGGCGCAAGCGGCAACATCTGCCGTTGTCACCGCTGACGGCATCTGGACCATTACCGTTCCTAACACCACGGCGAATATTGCGGAAGGCACGGCAACGGTCACGGCAACCCTGACCACCGATCAGGGCACGACGCTCACCTCCTCCAGTCAGGTACTGGTGGATCGCATTGTGCCAACCGTCACCGTCAACACCTTTGCCGGTGACGATGTGCTGAACAACAGTGAAGCGGCCACCTCGCAAACCATCACCGGTACCGCCTCGGTCAGCGAAGCGGGCAGGGCAGTGACCGTCACGCTGAATGCGAAAACCTACACGGCGTTCGTGCAGGGCGACGGCAGCTGGTCTACCACCGTTGGCGCAGGCGATTTGCAGGCGCTGGCACAGTCCGGCCAGACCATTAGCGCGACCCTGACCGATGCGGCAGGCAACGTGGGCACCACGACGCACGACTTCACGGTTGATACCGGCGCGCCGCTGATTCAGGTGGATGCGCTCCTGGGTGACAACCTGCTGAACGCGACGGATATCCTGACAACCCAGGTGTTAACCGGTACGGCATCGGGCGCGGAAGGACAGACTATCGGCCTGTATGTCGGCGACAGTTCGCCAATCGCCACGGCGATAGTCAATGCCGATGGCACCTTTAGTCTGGATCTGACGCCTGAAGTGTTAGGCAGCCTGACGGATGGTGCTCTGGTGTTTGGCCTGCGCGTCAGTGATGCTGCGGGCAACGCCACCGATGCGACGTTAACGGTGAATAAGGTGGTTAACGCTGCGCTGAATCTGGTGGTGGATACGGTCTTTGGCGATGGCTTCCTGAATGCGGCGGATACCGCAGTTGCGCAGACGATTACCGGCGTGGCCAGCTCGGCAGGCGTTGGGGCAACCGTCTCGCTGACGCTGGGTGGAACGACCGTTAGCGCCGCAGTGGGTCAGGATGGCCGTTTTGCGCTGGTGGTGCCGCCAAGCCTGCTGGGCTTGTTAAGCGATGGCAATACCTCGCTGAATCTGGTGCTGACCGATGCGGCGGGCAATACCCGCACCGTCGGTGAAACGGTTACGGCTATCCTGGAAGCACCGGTGATTAACGCGATTACCGGCCTGTTTGGCGGCGACAACCTGCTGAACATTGCTGAAGCGGCAGTAGCGCAAACCATCGGCGGCACCATTAACGGTACAACCGGCTCAACCGTGACCGTGACGCTGGGCAGCAAGTCTTATCAGACCACGTTGCAGGCGGGCGGTGCATGGAGCATCAGCGTTCCGGCACTGGATCTGGCCGCACTAACCACCGGCAACCAGACGCTGGGCGTTACCGTTGTGGATCCGGCAGGGAACGTTTCTTCCACCTCAACCACGCTCGGCATCTTTACCGCTCAGCCAACGATTACCCTCAGCCCAATCTTTGGCGATGGCATCCTGAACGTTGCAGATGCGCTGGTTAATCAGACCATTAGCGGCACGGTCAATAACGTGGCGGCAGGCAGTATTGTCACCCTGACGCTGGGCAATGCCAGTGTCCAGGCGACCGTTGGACAAAACGGCACCTTCACCGCGACCGTCACACCAGCCATTCTCAGCACGCTGACCGACGGTAATCTGACCGTAGGCGCGAGCGTAACGGATGCGGCAGGCAACACCGCTACCGCGTCGAGTGCGCTGCTGACGAAACTCACGGCACCGGTGGTCAGTATTGCCCAGCTGTTTGGCGACGGCTTGCTGAATCTGGCGGATGCCGCGCTGGGGCAAAACGTTACCGGGACGATCACCGGGGCAGAAGCCGGTTCTCGTGTGGTTGTCACCGTAGCCGGTACACAGTTTGTAACGACCACGGCCGCGAACGGCGCGTTTAGCGTGGCGCTAACCCCGGCCATCCTTAAAGGACTGGCGGATGGCAATCTGACGGTGGGCGTCAGCGTTACGGATGCGGCGGGTAACACCAGCAGCGCCACGGCGGGGGCAATCGTGGGTGTGCATACGCTGCCTGCGGTAACGCTGAATCCGCTGTTTGGCGACGGCGTGCTTAACCTGGCTGAATCGCTGGTAACGCAGACGATCTCCGGTACGGCAACCAACGTCGCTGCGGGCTCAACCGTCACCATTGCGCTGGGAAATACCACGGTAACGGCAGTTGTCGGCCAAAACGGTGCCTATAGTGCGCAGGTTTCCCCGGCTATTCTTAGCACCCTGCTGGACGGCAACCTGACGGCCAGCGTCTCGGTCACCGATGCGGTAGGTAACGTTGCCAGCACAAGCGCTGGGTTAAAAGTGGGTATTCACACCACACCAACGCTGACGGTGAATACCGTGTTCGGTGACAGCGTGCTCAGCGCCAACGACCTCAGCACCGTGCAGACCATTAGCGGTACCGCCAGGAACGTGGCGGCGGGTTCAATCGTGACCGTGACGCTGAATAACGTCACTTACACCGCCACGGTGAACAGCAGCGGCGGCTGGACGCTGAACGTACCTAAAGCTGATTTGAGCGCGCTGCCAAATACCGTGCTGACGGTAAACGCTTCGGTGACGGACAGTCTTTATGGCAACACGGCAACCAACACCGGCACGCTGATCAATATTGCTCAGACTCCGCCATCCGTCACCATCTCCAGCATCTTTGGCGATGGCCTGCTGAATGCAGTGGATGCAACCGCGGCTCAAACCATCAACGGCACAACCACCAATGCGGAAGGTTCAATCCTTACCGTGCGGGTGGGAACGGCGACGTTAACGACGACGGTGGGTGCTAACGGGACCTGGAGCGTTTCCGTACCGGCTGCCACGCTGGCGGCGCTGGCCGATGGCACCAGCACCGTGACGGCCAGCGTAACGAACTACGTCGGCAATACCGGTTCTGGCACCGATACGGTGGTGATTAAAACCCATACGCTGCCGACGGTTGCAATCACCAACAGCACGGTATTCGGCGGCGATCACTACCTGAACCTTAGCGAAGCCAACGTTGCGGAAACCATCAGCGGTACCTCCACCAACGCGGTAGGCAGCACGGTTTCGGTTAACGTGGCGGGCAATGTTTATACCACCACGGTAGGCAGCAACGGGGCATGGAGTATTACCATCCCTTCCGCCACGCTGCGATCTCTTGCTGACGGCAGCTACACCATTAATGCAACGGTCACTGATACGGTCGGTAACACCTCGACCGGCAGTAATACCTTTACAGCGAAAACCAATAACCTGCCGATTGTGGGTGTCGATCCGGTGCTGAGCCTGGTCAGCGTGCTGGTCAACGGACTGACGATCTCCGGCGGCACGCTAAATCTGGCACAGGGCACCACCGTCAACGTTACGCTAAATGGCACCACGCAAACCGCAACGCTGGATGCGTTAGGGCGTTACAGCACCAAATTTACCGGTGGGCTGTTAACCACCTTAAGCCTTAACTCAATTGTCACCGTAACGGCCGTAGACGTGGCGGGTAACCCGGCGAACACCAGCACGACGCTGTTACTGGGTTCACTGTTGCCAACAACGACGACCTCGGCCGTGGCCGCGACCACCCTGTTGGCAGTTGCAGCAGATGATGCAACCGCGGTGGCCGCCGCTGATAACAGCGATACCACGACGGCGCAGGCAGCGACGGCCGCACGGGTGGCGACAACCTCGGAAACCAGCGACACGGATTCGTCAACCGTTGCCAGTACCACTTCTGACTCAACAACGACGACGGACGACACCACCACCACCGCCACTGCGGCAACGTCGGATGACAGCGGCTACACCATCGGCGGCCTGGTGATCGCCTTCGCGGATGGCCACACCGCAGAGGGCGCTTCCGTTACCGGCGGAACCGGCGACGATACTATCACGCTGAATACCACCAACTTTACGCACATCGACGGAGGAGCAGGCACCGATACGCTGGTGCTGAACGGGGAAAATATGACGCTGGATCTCACCTCGCTGGGGCTGAAGGTCGAGCATATCGAAGTGATCAACCTGGGCAGCAGCGGTACCAACAGCATTAAGCTGGATCTCAACGAGGCGCTGAATATCACCGACAGTCAGAGCAACGATTTGGTGATTAAAGGGGTGACAGGAGACCAGGTCACGCTGGCCAACGGAGATGGCGGCGTCTGGGCAACCACCGCGCAGCGCACGGTAGACGGGCAGGTTTATGACGTTTATCACAACTCGGCGCTGGCTTCGACCAACACGCTCGGGGACGTGCTGATCCAGCACGCGCTTCAGGTTCACGTTGTGTAACAAAGACTTTCTCTGCGCGGGGGGTGAAATTCCCGCGCAGGGCGTCTAAAGTTAAGAGGAAATTATCAATAGCGAGACGGTGACAGTTTCAAACCTAAAATCAGACCGACAAAATAAGCGTTAAATTTAAGTAAAGTGACTTCAGAAACATTAATGATAAAAAAAGCTGTTCTGGATCAATTTCCAGAATTTAGCCAATAGAAAAGTGCGTACGCGAGGATTAGCTTATCCATCTCCAGCGTTGCGCGCTTAACCTCATCTGCCGATAAGTGGTTGAGGTTAATAGTGGTAAATTGGGCTGACGCTCGGGTTCTTGCAAAGAGTGGTACTGTTTTTACTGGCTGAATCAGTCCGTATGCGTCAGGCACTGAGCACTTTTGTTTTTGGCTACAATTTTAACCATTATCCTTGTTACGGATTATTTTTCAATCCGATGAGCACCGGGTCAGGCTCGGCTCCGTTTTCGGCGCTGGCCAACGTATGTCTGCAAGAAAATAAAGCAAAGCTTTACTTTTCTGCGGCATCACTTTACTTATTTATTCGGTGCACAAGGGGATGTCCATGGCGTATTCAGGCGAAGGCCACGTCGATATTTTATCGCGGGCGAGCGGCAAATCGCTGGCTCAACTTTCAGCAGGCAATTCACACAGTTTTTTCCTAACCCAGCCCAGCGTTATTTCGCTACAGGGCACCCCTTCGCTGGTGGCGTCTTATCAACAGCAAGGCCAGGATTTGATCCTGCATATGCGGGATGGCAGCACCGTGCGCTATCAGCACTTCTTTACGGTGATGGATGGCGAACAGAGTGAACTGGTATTTCAGGAAGGCGGGCAGTCGCTTCAGCAGGCATTGTTTGCTTCTGAGTTACAAACCGATCCGCAAGCGATTGTTGCCCTGACGCCCGGCTATGAGTCACTGGAAAATGTTGACGCGCTGATGGCTTCGGCTTCAACGCCTGCCGCAGAAGCCAGCAATCCAGTGACGGCAGTGGGACTGGGCGTGCTTGGGCTGATTGGCGCAGGGGCCGGCGTCGCTGCGGCCAGCGGCGGTAGCGGCGGGGGTAACGACGCGTCCGGGCAAACGGCGGCTAACAGCACCGCTTCAGCTGACGCTGCCGTCTCTTCAGAAACTGCCGCGACCGCAACAGTCAGTGATGCCATAGCCAGCGACGCAACGGCAGCAACCACAGCCGAGTCAGCAATCCCTGATACAGCCGATGCCGGCGCAACGGCCACCGCCGCCGCACCTTCACTGACGGTCAACAGCTTTACCGGCGACGGCGTGGTCTCGGCGGATGAAAAACTGTCGGCGCAAACGCTGAGCGGCACCACACAAAACCTGGCAGCGGGCAGCCCCCTCACCATCAGTTTGAATGGGAAAACCTACACCACCGAACTGGCGCAGGACGGGAGCTGGAATGTAGCGATCCCGGCGGCCGATCTGCAACTGCTGCCACCGGGCAGCAACCAAATCAGCATCAGCTTTGCCAATGAGGCGGGCGGCACCACCACGGCCAGCAAGACGATTACCGTGGAAGCGTCCGAGGCACCGGCCGATGCGCCGCTACCCAATGCCACCATTGACACGCCGTTTGGCGATGGCCTGATGAATGAAAACGAGCATTATGCGGAATACACGCTGACCGGCACCACCGGCGTGGCGGGCACCAGCCAGCAGGTTGCACTGACTATCGATGGCGTCAGCTACACAGGCACCGTAGACAGCGAAGGCAACTGGCGCGTGCCGCTGTCGCTGGATGCCATGCGCGAAGCCGCATTCAGTGAAGGCGGCCACGATATTTCAGTGATTGTCACCGATCCCTGGGGACGAACCGCAACGACCACCAGCAGCTTTACCGTTGATACGCTGCATCCACCCGTTACAATCAATACGCTTTCAAATGATAACCTGATTGATGCCAGCGAAATCAACCAACCGCTGGTGATCTCCGGCACGGGCGAAGCGGGCAGTGCGCTCACCGTGACATTTAATGGCGAAAGCTATACGCCCGCCGTCGGTGAAGACGGAACCTGGCAGTTTACCGTCCCGGCCAGCACCCTGCAAAACCTGAGCGAAGGCAGCTATGTGGTTGCCGCCAGCGTGACGGATGAAGCAGGTAATGCCAGCTACAGCAGTCAGACGTTACAGGTTTACGCCTCAGAAGCCTTGCCCGGCCTGACGTTTAACACCATTTCTGGCGACGATGCGGTGAGCTATCGGGAAGGGATTTACGGCGTCGAAATTACCGGCACCAGTACCCATCTGGCTTCCGGTACGCAAATCGTCCTGACGCTGGATGGCAAAACCTGGACCGGCGGCGTTTATAACAACGGCTGGACGGTACAGCTCAGCGACACCGACCTGGCCGCCATTACCGACGGCAACTACAGCGTGACGGTCAGTGCCACCGACGTCAACGGCAACAGCACCAGCGCCACTCACGATTTGCTGTTAATCACTCACTACGGCAGCAGCAACCCGGTCGTCACCCCCAACGAAGTGACGCTCGCCGATGCTGTCGAACGCGATGGCCAGACCTGGTACACGCTTACCGGCACCCTGTCAGGCAGCCTTCCGATCCAAATGTTTGCCGTGCAGAGCAGCGAAATGAGCTGGCGGGATGGCGCGATCGGCGAAAACGGGCAGTGGAGCGTTGAGGTAAATTCTTACGATCTGGGATCGGGCATTGGCAGCAACACGCTACTTTTCGGCGTGCAGGACGGTGCCGGAAACTGGTTCGAGCAAGTCATTTCAGTAAGTTACGATCTGGAAACGCCAGTCGAATCCGGCAGTAACGCAGGAACCACCACGCCCGCAGAAGACAATCCCACGGACGGTGACAGCGCGTCTGCGGATAACCCAACCGGTGGCGACACGACGCCTGTTGATAACAGCGCCGATACGCCTGCGGCGACAACCGGATCGCCTTCGCTGGCGGTAAACAGCTTTACCGGCGACGGTGTAGTCTCGGCCGGGGAGAAACTGTCGGCGCAAACGCTGAGCGGCATCACGCATAATTTGGCGGCAGGAAGCACGCTGACCATCAGCCTCAATGGTAAAACGTACACGACCGCGCTGGCTCAGGACGGCAGCTGGAATGTGGAAATTCCGGCGGCGGATTTACAGTTATTGCCTGTTGGCAGCAATCGTATCAGCATCAGCTTTGCTAACGGCGTTGGCGGCACGACGACCGCCAGTAAAACCATTAGCGTGGAGGCATCCGAAGCCCCGGCCGATGCGCCGCTGCCGCACGCCACCATTGATGCGCCATTTGGCGACGGCTGGCTGAACAGTGACGAACATTACCAGGCTTATACGCTGACCGGCTCGACCGGCGTCACCGGCGTCAGCCAGCAGATCGCGTTAACTATTGATGGGGTCAGCTACAGTGGCACGGTCGACGGTGACGGCATCTGGAGCGTACCGCTTTCGCTCAACGCGATGATGAACAGTAACTATGAGGATGGCGAGCATACCGTCGCCGTTACGGTAACGGATGCCTGGGGCCGGACAGATACTGCGACCACGACCTTTATAGCTGATGCCCGTGCTCCCTCTGTTTTTCTGAATAATGTCTCTGGCGACAATTTGATTGATGCCGGTGAAATCAATGAACCGCTGGTTATTTCCGGGACGGGTGACGCGGGAGCCGCGCTGACCGTCACTTTCAATGGTGAAAGTTGGAACAGTACCATTGGCGAAGACGGGCAGTGGCAGTTTACCGTCCCGGCCAGCACCATTCAGACGCTGGCGGAAGGAAGCTATGTTGTTGAAGCCAGGGTCAGTGACGAGGCGGGCAACAGCTATTCGACGGGTAAAAGCGTACAGGTTTATGCCGCAGACACCCTGCCTGAACTCACGATTAACCCCATTTCCGGGGATGATGCTGTTAACTACCGCGAAGGGATTTATGGCGTCGAAATCACCGGCACCAGCGCGCATCTGCCAACCGGCACCATGATTGAACTGACCATAGACGGCAAAACCTGGACCGGCGGCGTTTATGGCAACAATAGCTGGTCTGTACAGCTAAGCGATACCGATCTCGCCAGCCTTACCGACGGAACTTATACCGTGGCGGTCAGGGCCACGGATGCAAATGGTAACAGTACCAGTACCAGCCGCGATCTGTTGTTGATTACCCATTACAACAGCAGCAATCCGGTAGTCACGGTGAATGACGTGACACAGGCTGATGCGGTTTATCACGATGGCCAGCTCTGGTATAAGGTCAGCGGCACCGCAGAAGGCACATTCCCTGTTTCTCTCTTCTCTATTCATGGCAGCGATAAAGGCTGGTTTGATGGCGTTATTAATGAAGATGGCAGCTGGAGCGTAGACGTTCGTGCGTATGAGTTGGGCAGCGTGGAGTTTGGCATTCAGGATCGGGCGGGAAACTGGTTTGAGCAGACGATTTACGTTAACACGCCCGATGCTCCCTCACTCAGCGTCGTCGCGGATTCTGCTGTTGCCGTGCTGGTTGCCGATAATCCTGTCGACAGCACGGCAACAACGCTCTCCACAGCGGCGACCATCGCCACCGCTGCCGACAGCATCACCGCTGAAGCCACCGCGGCGGCAGCGGCAACCGCAACGCCAAAACCGACGATTACCACGCCGTTCGTTGATTACTGGTTAAACGTGCAGGAAAGAAGCCACGATGAGACCCTGAGCGGCACTACCGGCATCACCGGCAGCGGCCAGTCGGTAGTGGTAAAAATTGGCAGTACAACCTATCAGGCAACGGTAACGGAAGGGGGCAGCTGGACGCTGCTTCTGACCCCGGCCCAGATGGCGGCCAGCAATTTTGTCGACGGCAGGCACTGGGCTCACGTTACCGTGACCAACGCCGAAGGCGAGACCGGCACCACCTGCGCCACTTTTGTGACCGACAGCGTGATGCCGCATGTCACCCTCAGCGAGCTGGCGGATGGCAACCGCATCAACGCCAGTGACATCACCGATCCGCTGGTGCTCAGCGGCACCGGCGATGTGGGTAATATCGTGACGTTAACGCTGGGAGCCGCCACATGGCAAATCACGGTAGCGGCCAACGGCACCTGGCAGGCCAGCATGTCGGCGGCGGAAGTTCAGGCGATGGCACCTGGCGACTACACCCTGTCGGCAACCATCGCCAGCAGATCGGGCAATGCCAGCAGCACTTCACTTGACGTCAGTGTTTACACCACCGACGCGCTGCCGACGCTGACTATTGATATTGTCGGCACCGATGACGCCATCAACATCAGCGAAGGCGTCTACGGCATGGCAGTCACCGGAACCAGTACGCATCTGGCTTCTGGCAGCCGCGTAGAATTAACGCTGGATGGTCAAACCTATTCAGGCTACGTCAATGGCAACAGCTGGAGCGTGCAGATTGACGATAATGCCCTGAAAGCCGTGGCGGACGGATACTACACCTTTACGGTGGCCGCCACCGATGCCGACGGTAACAGCACCAGCGCCAGCCGCGACGTCTGGCTGTTGACCCATCCCCGCACCAGTAATCCAACCGTTACCGCCAACGAAATCACCGCGGCCGACGCCATCTATCACGACAGCGTGCTCTATTACACCGTCAGCGGCACCATGGCGGCCATTTTCCCGCTTACGCTGGTCGCGCTAAAAAGCGACATCATGCAGACCTACTACACGGCTACCGTTTCGGAAGACGGCAGCTGGACAGTAGATATCCCGGCAAATGAGCTTCAGAACGGTTTTAACACGCTAACGTTTGGCGTGCTGGACATTGCTGAAAACTGGGAAGAGCAGCAGGTGGGCTTTGTCACCACGCTGAGTACGGCGAGCCTCACCACGCCGGACGGAACGGAGACTGCGGCTACCGCCACGCTTGCAGAAGATAACCCAACCGATGGCGAAACGGTTTCCGGTACGGATAACGGCCTGGCCACGGCGACGGAGAGCAATGACAGCGTGACGGATAGCAGCCTGGCGGAAAACAGCCTGAACGGAGAAAGCATCAGCGGCAGCGCCAACATTATCGGCACGGCAAGTGACGATACTTTCCGGCTCTCCTCGCTTGACTTCAGTCACCTCGATGGCGGTGCAGGTCACGACACATTGCTCCTGAGCGGTTCGCATCTGACGCTGGATTTTGCTTCGCTGGGCTTGCAGGTCAGCAGTATTGAAACCCTCGATCTCGGCACGACAGGAACCAACAGCCTGACGCTGGGCAAAACCGACCTGTTGCAGCTGACGGATAACGGCAGCGAAACGCTAACCATCAAAGGGGTTGAGGGCAATACGGTAAACCTGAGCACCACGGAAGGCGGTGTCTGGAGCGATGTTGGCCATCGCACGGTTGACGGTCAGCAGTACGATATTTACCACAACTCATCGGCCAGCTATCAAGGCATGCTGGCCGATGTATTAATTCAACACAACTTACAGGTACAGACAGCCTGACTCGGGTGGCGCGGGGCGGGCTTCTGCTCCGCGCCATTTTTGAAAACGATGGAAACAGTGGTGTAAAGATGAAGAGAGTGTGGGTATCCCTGTGGCTGGCCACGTTATGCAGCACGGGTCCGGGCGCGCTGGCAGCGGAACAACAGAAGGTGGCGTTTAACTGGCGCGCTGCGCCAACTGAAGAGCAAATTTCAACACTGACTTTGCGAGATGCGATCCTGCGGGCCTTTGCCCGTAATCCGAAAATATCTGAAGCCGCTGCGCAGATCCGCGTAGGTGAAGCGGATCTGGATGCGGCGCAAAGCGCCTGGTATCCGCAACTTTCATTACAGGCTTCCGGCGGGAGCTCACAGCAAACCTACTCCTCCGGCACCGTTAAAAATAAAGGCTCCGGCGGCATCACGCTCAGTCAGCTGCTGTGGGACTTTGGCCGCACCAATGGCGCGATTGACGAACAGCATAAACTTTCCGATGCGTATCGCTATGCGCTCTATGACACCATGACCACCGTGGCGCAGGACACGCTACAGGCTTATTTGCAGGTAAAGCGTTATCGCGCGCTGGTGGAAGCGGCGCGCAACAATGTCGCCTCGCTTGAGCGAGTCAGGAGCATTGCCCACGACCGCGCCGATGCCGGACTAAGTTCACAATCGGACGTCTTGCAGGCTGAAACCCGTATCGCCGGTATGCACGCCACCATGGAGCAGTATCGCGCTTCGGAGCGTTCGGCGCAGGCACAGCTGACGGTGCTTACCGGCGTGGTCTCAAACGATCTGCCCGATTTGCCGCAATCGCTGCTGGGCCAGCAAATCACCCTCGATCGCATTGCCTATGAAAAAAGCGCCGCCGTGCGCAGCGCCCAGTGCAAACAGGAAGCAGCAAGGGAACGCGTCCGCCAGGCGTCGTCAAATCACTGGCCAACGCTCAAAGTGGTGGCGGGTCGCACTCGTTATGAAGGAAACGCCAACACCAATACCTACTGGGATAACCAGTTGCAGCTTCAGGTTGAAGCGCCGCTGTATCAGGGCGGGCTGGTCAATGCAAAAACCCGCGCGGCTGAAGGCGATCGTGAAGCCGCCGAAGCCGCCATTCAACAGGCCAAACTGGATATCAATCAGCACGCCTCTACCGCGTATGCCGACATGATTGGCTCGCAGCAGCGCCAGGCCGCTGGCGAACAGCAGCTGAGCAGCGCCGATCATACGCGTTCGGTTTACGCCGATGAATACAAGCTCAATAAGCGCAGCCTCAACGATCTGTTGAGCGTGGAGCAGGACGTTTTTCAGGCAGACAGCAGCCGCCTGACTGCACTTTATGATGGCTGGGACGCCACGGTTCGCTATGCCGCCGCCGTTGATAACCTGCTGGACATTATGGGCATCGATCGCGAAGCGAACAGCGGACAAACCCTGCCGTCGCTTTAGCGCACAAGCCACTCCCTACAAGATAAGGTTTTTTTATGAGCAAGACCGCTAGCACCGAAAACTGGATCGACGCCATGCTGCGCGTGGCGGCAAGATTTGGCAAACCCGCGGATGGCTCCACGCTACGCCAGCAGATGCGCTGGTTCGAGCACCTTGCACCGGCACAGCAGTTGGAAAGACTCGCCGGGCTGCTCGGGCTGCATCTGACCATGACGCCGCGCGATAAAATTCGCTGGCGGCAGGAGGTGACGCCGGTGATCCTGATTATGGAAAGCGGCAGCGTGGTGGTGGTTGAAACAATTGATGCCGAAGGCAATGCGCGCTACTGGTTAAGCGACGGCGGCGACGTGGTGCGTGAGAGCGAGCTGTCACAGCTGCTTTCACAAAGCCAGGAACAGGTGGGCATTATTGGCGTGGCGGCCCGAGGCCGCGATGCAAGGATCGACGAATTCGTCCAGCCCTATAAAAAGCACTGGTTCTGGGAAAACTTTCGCGGCATGGGCCGTCGGATTATGGAGATTTCCCTTGCCTCAGTGGTCGGCAACGTGCTTGCGCTGGCCGGGATCCTCTTTTCAATGCAGATTTACGACCGCGTTATTCCGGCGCAATCAGTGCCAACGCTTTGGGTACTTTTTATTGGCGTGTTGATTGCAGCGGCCATTGAATATCTGATTCGACTGATGCGTACCCAGGTCTCCGATCTGATGGGTAAACGCATCGATCTAAAAGTGTCATCGATGCTGTTTGCTCGCGCGATGAACATTCGCAACGAAGCACGACCAAAATCGACCGGCTCTTTTATCTCTCAGCTGCGTGAAATCGATCAGGTGCGTGAGCTGCTGACCTCCACCACGGTGGGCGCCGCCGCTGATATGCCTTTTGTGCTGCTGTTCCTGTTTATCATGGCCTTTATCGGTGGGCCGCTGGTGCTGATCCCCATTCTGGCTATTCCGCTGATTGTGATCCCGGGCCTGCTTATTCAAATCCCGATGGCGAAACTGGCGAAAGAAGGGCTGCGTGAAGGCGCGCTGCGTAACGCGGTGCTGGTGGAAACTATCGAAGGCATTGAAGACATTAAATCGTTGCAGGCGGAACCCTATTTTCAGCGGCAGTGGGAGCAGACTCATGAGGTGAGCGCCACGGTTGGGATGCAGCAAAGGTTATGGGGCGCGCGGCTGACGGGCTGGGCCTCCACCGTGCAGCAGCTGACCTATGCCGGGATGCTGGTGTTTGGCGTGTATCTGGTGCTGCAAGGGGACATCACCACCGGTACGCTGGTTGCCAGCAGTCTGCTTTCCTCACGGACTATCGCGCCGCTTATGCAGCTGACCATGGTATTTTCACGCTGGCAACATGCAAAAACGGCGATGACCGGTCTGGATGAGCTGCTAAAAAAACCGCTCGATCAGCCGGAGGAGGGCGAAATGGCGCACTGTCCCACGCTGACCGGCCACTACGATCTGCGTGGCGTACAGTACAGCTACGATGAAGAAAACGTGAAAAACGTGGTCACTATCGGACAGCTGCAAATCAAACCGGGCGAGCGCATTGCCATACTGGGCAAAGTGGGGGCGGGCAAATCCACGCTGCTCAGAATGCTGGCCGGGCAGGCAACGGCGACACAGGGCAAAGTGATCGTCGACGGCGTGGATATTCGTCGTATCGATCCGGTCGATTTGCGTCGTCAGCTTGGCTGGCTGTCGCAGGATTCGCGTCTGTTCTTCGGCACGCTTCGGCAAAATCTGATGCTGGGAAATCCTCATGCCAGCGAACAGGAGATGTTGCAGGCGCTGCGGGTCAGCGGGGCGCTCAGCCTGGTGCAGCAGGATGCCGCCAGCCTGGATCGTATTATCAATGAGGGCGGTCGCGGTCTTTCCGGCGGGCAGCGGCAGATGGTGATGCTCAGCAGGATGATCCTGCGTCAGCCTCAGGTCGTGCTAATGGATGAGCCGACCGCCTCAATGGACGAATCGCTGGAGGATCACGTGATCCGTCAGATGCACGGCTGGCTTTCTGGCCGCACGCTGGTGCTGGTGACGCACCGGCCGGCGCTGCTGAAGCTGGTGGACAGAATCATCGTGATGGATAACGGACGCATCATTGCCGACGGCAAGCGGGATGAGATCCTCAATGCTGCCGCCGCGCAGTCGGCCAAACAGGCCACAACACCAGGAGATGCCGCATGAGCCTGATACTTGTCGATCGCAGCCTGAAACGTAATGAACGCAAAACGTCGGCCATTATCTGGCTGTGTACCGCAGCGCTGGTGATTTTCTTTATCTGGGCGCATTTTGCCATCCTTGACGAAGTCACCGTCGGCACCGGTAAGGTTACGCCCTCCAGCCGCGCGCAGGTCATTGAAAGTCTGGATGGCGGTATTGTTAATCAGCTGAATGTGCATGAGGGCGATATTGTCGACAAAGGGGAAATCATCGCCCGCCTCGATCCCACGCGGTTCCAGTCCAACTTTGGCGAAGCGGCGGCAAAAGCCAGGACGCTGCGCGCCTCGGCGGAGCGGCTGCGCGCTGAACTGACGGGAGCACCGCTGGCCTTCAGCGCGGAAACGCTGAAAGAGCCTGAGCTGGTCGCCCGGGAAACCCAGCTCTATCAGTCGCGTCGACGCAATTTGACCGAAACGGTGAGTAACCTCAACCAGTCGATGAAGCTGGTGCAGGATGAACTGCGGATGACCGAGCCGCTGGTGGCGAAAGGCGCTGCCGGACAGGTTGAGGTGATCAGGCTGCGTCGTCAGGTAAGCGATCTGCGCGGTAAAATTGATGAGGCGAAAAACGACTATGCGGTAAGAGCGCGCGAAGAACAGGTGAAAAATAATGCCGATCTGGATGCGCAACTTCAGGTACTGACCGGTAAAGAGGATCAGCTCACCCGCGCCACCATTTATTCACCGGTACGCGGCATTGTGAAGGATATCCAGGTCACCACGGTCGGCGGCGTTCTGCAACCGGGAGGCAAGCTGATGGAGATTGTTCCGCTGGAAGATCAGCTGCTGATTGAAACCCGTATCAATCCACGCGATATTGCCTATATTCGACCTGGCCTGCCAGCCGTGGTGAAAGTCACCGCCTACGACTCATCGATCTACGGCAATCTGGACGGTGAAGTTGAAACCGTCTCGCCCGATACTCTCCAGGATGAGGTCAAACGTGACCAGTATTACTATCGCGTTTACGTGCGCACTCAGAAAGCGGAGCTGGTCAATAAGGCCGGGCGTAAGTTTCCTATCGTGCCGGGCATGGTCGCGAACGTGGAAATTAAAACGGGTCAGAAATCGGTGATGGATTATCTGATTAAGCCCCTGAATAAAGTTAAAGAATCAATGCGCGAACGGTAAGAAATAACGCCACTGAATAGTTTATTAGCGAGACTTTCTTCGTCAGAGGTAATAAATTATTCGGTGGTTTTTGATGACGGAATTAAGACAGTCGCAGCGGGAAGTGAAAGGCATTTTTAGTGCAGATAAAAAAATGCCGAACACGAAGTCCGGCGGGAATTAGGGTAAAACAACACATTCGGGGTGAATGAAGATAATAATGAAATAAAATGATGATAGCGACGTCATTGTATAACCTGATGATGACTTATTTTTATCATTCAGTGCTCACTTAACTAACATTACCTAACTTGATGAATATGAATAATTTACTTATTTATTGACATTAAGTGCGCTATTTTTTACCTATATGTGCTGCTCAAAAGCTCCCCTCTTGAAATCATTTGCAATAATTAATTTACATAATGAAACACATTCGGAAATTTAGTATCATTTTCTTTATAGATTATTACTGGGTGAACACTAACATGTGGTTGCCGGCTGAATTTTCGACGTTCAGCACGCAGTGGTAAATAAGGCACATAACAAGAGGGTAATAAAAATGAAACTTCGCGTTCTTTCCCTGATGGTCCCGGCGATGCTGATCGCAGGTTCTGCAGGTGCTGCAGAAATCTACAACAAAGACGGCAATAAACTTGACCTCTTTGGTAAAGTAGACGGTCTGCACTATTTTTCCGATAACGACGGCTCCGACGGCGACCAGTCCTACCTGCGTTTTGGTTTCAAAGGTGAAACCCAGATTAGCGACCAGCTGACCGGTTACGGCCAGTGGGAATACCAGGCGGCACTGAACACCACTGAAAATGAAGGCACGGCAAACAGCTACACTCGCGTTGGCTTTGCAGGCCTGAAATTTGGCGATGCAGGCTCTTTCGATTACGGCCGTAACTACGGCGTGGTTTACGACATCGGCGCATGGACTGACGTCCTGCCAGAATTCGGTGGCGATACCTACGGCGCAGATAACTACATGTTCCAGCGTGCGAACGGCGTAGCGACTTACCGTAACAACAACTTCTTTGGTCTGGTTGATGGTCTGAACTTTGCAGTCCAGTATCAGGGCAAAAACAGCAGCGCAACTGAAACCGGCGGCCGTGATGTGCTGGGCGCGAACGGCGATGGCTGGGGCGTGTCTACCACTTACGATCTGGGCTCTGGCTTCGGTATTGGTGCGGCAATGTTTAGCTCCGATCGCACTAACGATCAGAACAACAACACCAACGGCATCCTGGGCAACGGCGACAAAGCGACAGCTTACACCGGCGGCCTGAAATATGACGCGAACAACATCTACCTGGCGGCGATGTATACCCGCTCACTGAACGCGACCCGTTTCGGCACCAGCAGCACCGACGACTCAACGGCTTACGGTTATGCGGATAAAGCCGATAACTGGGAACTGGTTGCACAGTATCAGTTCGACTTCGGTCTGCGTCCCTCTCTGGCCTTCGTCAGCTCTCGCGGCACCGACATCCAGGGCTATGGCAAACAGAACCTGAAAAAATATGTTGATGTTGGTGCGACTTACTACTTCAACAAAAACATGTCTACCTATGTTGACTACCAGATCAACCTGCTGGATGACAACAACTTCACCGACGATGCTGGCATCAACACTGATGATGTCGTAGCGTTAGGTCTGGTCTACCAGTTCTAATTACGAAGGGAGCGCAGCTTGCCTGCGCTCCCTCATTCTGCCGTTCCCTGCGTGTTATCTCTTCCTTACCGGCTCCCCACTTAACGATGACGTGGACGATGGAGCTGTCTGTTATGTGATTGCTTGTAATGCTTGTAGCCTGAAAAGATAATCAGCCCCAGGCAGATGAAAGGTATCAGGTAATAGATCATTAAGATCCCCCTTTTGTCGCTGAAATCAGCCGCCATACACAGGCAGCCATCTGGCCATTATCCTGGTTTGCTTACGGCATAAGATCAAGGGTGATTATACCGCATCGTTTTGATTTCATTGATATTCAGGTCCACAGTTAACTATAAAAAAAGGTTCGAAATGAGAAAGAATTGGCTCTATTGTATTGGGCTTACAGCACTTTTTTTACTTTCAGGCTGTGATAATCACCAGCGTGATGCGGACTCAGCGCTGATTCTGGAAGGACGCACTATGGGAACATTCTGGAGGGTCAGCCTGGCTGGCGTGTCGCCCGATCGGAGAGAAAAGCTGCAAAAGCAGGTGCAGCAGCGGCTTGATAATGACGATCGGGAGCTGTCTACATGGAAACCTGAATCGGTTATTTCCCGCTTTAACCGCTATCGTGGCAGCGAGCCGCAGCCGGTCAGTGACAATATGGCCGATATCGTAACGCTTTCCCTGCGTATCGGGCAAAAAACCCGTGGGGAAATGGATATCACCGTCGGGCCGCTGGTCAATCTTTGGGGCTTTGGGCCAGATAAACAGCCAATACGTATTCCCAGCCAGGCGCAGATTGATGCCGCTCGGGCGTTAACCGGCCTGCAACATCTGCGGGTGATTCAGCGCAGTGAAGGGGCATATCTGCAAAAAGATCTTCCCGATCTCTATGTCGATCTCTCTACCGTCGGTGAAGGTTTTGCTACCGATCATCTGGCGCGGCTGATGGAACAAGAGGGCATCAATAACTATCTGGTCTCTGTTGGCGGCGCGGTGCTGACTCGTGGGAAAAACGCGCAGGGCAACCCCTGGAAAGTGGCGATCCAGAAGCCGACCGATAAAGAGAATGCGGTACAGGCGCGGGTAGATTTACAGGGACATGGCATCAGTACATCCGGCAGCTATCGCAACTATTATGAACTGGATGGCCAACGAATTTCGCACATTATCGACCCGGAAACCGGACGACCCATTCAGCACAAGCTGGTTTCCGCCACGGTTATCGCGACGACCGCGCTGGAAGCGGACGGTTGGGATACCGGGCTGATGGTGCTGGGCGAAGAGAAAGCCAAAGCGCTGGCGCTGCGTGAGCATCTGGCGGTCTATCTGATTATCAGGCAGGGCAATGGCTTTACGACCTGGATGTCGCCGCAGTTTAACGCTTTTGTCCTGCCTTAAACCGGGCAGTACGCTGCCTGTGAGGAGCCGGTATGCTGGATTTGTTTAGTGAAGAAGCGCCGTGGGCAGAGCCGCTGGCGGAAGGGGCCGTGATCCTGCGGCGGCGCGCGCGTGATGAAGCGCAAACGCTGCTGGCGCTGGTGGAGCAGATCGCCGCTGAGAATCCTTTTCATCATCGCATTACCCCTGGCGGCCACCGGATGTCGGTGGCCATGACCAACTGTGGCGACTTCGGCTGGTCAACGGATTCGCGAGGTTATCAGTACAGCGAGCGTGACAGCACGACCGGGCAGCGCTGGCCTTCAATGCCGGCACCGTTTCGCCAGCTGGCACAAACCTGCGCCAGCGAGGCGGGCTTTCCTGATTTTAATCCTGATGCCTGCCTGATTAACCGCTATGAGCCGGGGGCAAAACTGACGCTGCATCAGGATAAAGATGAACAGGATTTTCAGCAGCCGATCGTTTCTGTCTCGCTGGGTCTGCCGGCAGTTTTTCAGTTCGGCGGATTTGAACGCGGAGACGCCACGCAGCGTGTTTTACTCGAACATGGCGATATCGTGGTATGGGGCGGTCCGTCACGCCTGAGGTATCACGGTATTCTGCCGCTCAAGCCTGGTATCCATCCCGCTACCGGTGCCTTTCGCTACAACCTGACGTTTCGGCGCGCTTTCCGTTAAGAAAGCCAATGAGAATTATTATTGATATCGTCCGGCTTCTCATTAAACTGCAGGCTGCTGATTTTACCGGGATGGTGTCATGGAGTTGCTTCGCGTCGTTTACCGCCAGTATCGCTGGCCTTTTGTGCTGGTCATCTTTCTCAGCCTGCTCAGCGCGGCGCTGGGCATTGGCCTTATCGCCTTTATCAATCGTGAACTGATTACTTCGCTCAACGCTTCGCTGCTGGTTTTGCCGGAATTTCTGGGTCTGCTGCTGCTGTTGATGGCGATCACGCTGGCTTCCCAGCTGGCGCTGACCCTGCTCGGGCACCATTTTGTCTATCGTCTGCGCGGAGAATTTATTAAACGCATTCTCGACACGCAGGTTGAGCGCATTGAGCAAATCGGTAGTGCCCAGCTGCTGGCAGCGCTGACCAGCGACGTCCGCAATATCACTATTGCCTTTGTGCGCCTGCCGGAGCTGATTCAGGGGATCATTCTTACCGTCGGTTCTGCGGCTTATCTGGCCTGGCTTTCGCCACGTATGCTGTTGATAACGGTTATCTGGCTGGTGATTACTATTGTGGGCGGCTGGCTGCTGGTCTCGCGTGTTTACCGCCATATGGCAAAGCTGCGCGACATTGAAGACAGCTTGTATGCGGATTATCAAACCATTATCGAAGGGCGCAAAGAGCTGGCGCTGAACCGGCAGCGCGCGCAGCTGATCTTCGAGACGGTTTATCAGGAAGATGCCCGCGCTTACCGGCACCATATCGTACGTGCCGATACCTTTCACCTGAGTGCGGTGAACTGGTCAAATATTATGATGCTTGGCGCTATTGGCCTGGTGTTTTTTATGGCTAACAGCCTCGGTTGGGCAGATACGGCGATTGCCGCCACCTACTCGCTAACGCTCCTGTTCCTGCGCACGCCGCTGCTTTCCGCCGTGGGCGCTTTGCCCACCTTACTGACGGCGCAGGTGGCGTTCAATAAGCTGCATAAGTTTAAGCTGGCGGCGCACCAGGAGAGCTTTAACGAACATGTCGTGACGCAAGAATGGCAAACGCTTGAATTGCGTAATCTCCATTTCCACTATGGCGAAAGCGGGTTCGAGGTTGGGCCAATCAATATGACGCTGCGTCGGGGTGAGCTGGTGTTTTTGATTGGCGGCAACGGCAGCGGAAAATCCACGCTGGCGATGCTGCTGACCGGTCTTTACCAGCCGGTTTCCGGGTTGATTCTGCTGGATGGCCAGCCGATCGATATCGTTGCCTGTCGTCAACTGTTCTCGGCCGTCTTCACCGATCTGCATCTGTTCGATCGACTGATCGATAATCAGGGAAATGCTGCCGATCCCGCGAAGGTTCAGCTTTGGCTGGAACGTTTACAGATGCAGGACAAGCTTAAGCTGGAAGGCAACAAAGTCCTGAATCTGAAACTGTCGAAAGGACAGAGCAAACGTCTGGCGCTGCTGCTGGCAGTGGCCGAACAGCGAGACATTCTTTTACTGGATGAGTGGGCGGCCGATCAGGATCCGCATTTCCGCCGTATCTTCTATCGTGAACTGTTGCCGTGGCTGAAAGAGATGGGCAAAACCGTGTTTGCTATCAGCCATGACGATCACTATTTCCTGCATGCTGACCGCCTGCTGGAAATGCGTGAAGGCCAACTGAGAGAACTGACTGGCGAGGCGAGAGCACAGGCTACCCTGGACGCAGTGCAGCAAACGGACACGGGCGTGGTTAGCTAAAGGCTGCATAAGCAATGCAGAAAGTCTTATTGGTCAGTAAGATACGAATAAAGGTAAGGTAATCGTGACGGCAGCAGGCCGTCACGGACTTTCCCGTCGTCTTGACTTATGGTCACGGCCGGTCTGATTTTTTTCAGGCCGGTTTTTTTATGTTGTCGCGTCGATAATCCAGCTCAGCACCTCATCCTGTTCTACCAGCACCCGTCCGCTGAATGCTCTGCCAGCCGTAAAACCCCCGGCAAAAGTGTGCGTCAGGCGTAAAGTAACCTGTTCTGCATTGGGGGTGCAGCGCACGATTTCCGCTGCATCAAAATTCATAAACTGCCTTAACTGCGGAAACAGTGCCTTATAAAGACTCTCCTTTAGTGAAAAGGCTACGGTCAGCGCTGTTGCAAAGGGCAGGCCGCTGTGTCGCAACACCGCCATTTCTTGCGCAGTCACAATCATGGACTGCATCTCCTGCGCCGTTTGGTGTTTCATCACCTGTTCACAATCCACGCCGAGTATTTTTCCACTGGTGGTTTTAGCCAGCAGCAAACTGATGCAGTGATGAGTATGTGAAAGCGATCCGGTAATGCCTTGCGGCCAGATGGGCGCGCGATCGCAATCATTGGCCAGCAAAAAGTCCTCAATGCCCAACTGACTCACAGCGTGTCTGACGCACAGGCGGCTGGCAAGATACTCCGCGCGGCGTTTATTAACGGCTTTATTCAGCGACTCGGGAAAGGGAATTTTGCAGGCGGCAAATAAAGCATTATCAAACTGCGTCAGGTCGAAGCGGGCCTGTAGCAACATGACGTCCGAATGATCTGCCGGTGACAGGCAGTTGAGGGTATGAAGAAAGTGGGGCGCTGGCAGCGGTTCTACTGGCAGTAGATCCAGCGCGCAAGGCACCAGATTGGGGAAAGAATGGTTGTTCACTTGACCTGACCTGCTTATCTCCTGAAGCGGTGATTTAAGCAGGTCAGGCACAAGATAGCAAAGCAGGATGATTTACTCGTTAGGAGGAATAGTAAAACCTTTTAACGACACGACAAAATGCTCGTTGCCACGTGATATTTTTGCTCCCCGATCGCACCAGTGGCTGGCAAAGCGAAAGAAGTCATCACTGTCAATATCATAGGCCAGTTCTACCCTGCTGATGCCGGATTGCAGCATTTCCTCTGCATCCCGATAATTTTTTGCCTTGATTGTTGCCATTATGATTACCTGTCGTAAACCGTTTTTGCTGCAAAAGTGTAACGGGAGCTTATGTTAGTAATATGACGTTTTTGTTTCAGGGCAGGGTTTTGAGATTATCGCCAGATTTTACAGGCCAGTCATTTATCGAGTGAGACGCAGGTTTGCTTCAGCGGTTAAAGAACCGGTCAGAGCGCTAAAAACTGGAGCGGCCAGCGGGAATCGAACCCGCGTCATCAGCTTGGGAAGCTGAGGTAATACCATTATACGATGGCCGCATGGTGGGTCGTGAGGGATTCGAACCCGCGACCGATGGATTAAGAGTCCACTGCTCTACCAACTGAGCTAACGACCCACGGGCGACAAAATAGCATATTGCTGGTATCAGGAATTGAGCAATATCAACTCGTTGGGAGAAAACCGCAGGCAACGCTGGATCGCTGGGTAGAAAGACCTTTTATCGGTTTTTATGCTTAGGAAAACGCCTGGAGAATTTATCTTAAAATGGACGACAAGGACGAAATATTAAGATTCAACGTTAGTGAAATTAGCCGGCAGGACAGGAAACGATGATGTTAAAGTCTTTTATTTCAAAAGATTAACGGATTTTTCAATTTTTAAAAAACAGGAGGTATCAGGGGGAACGCAATCAGACGACTCTCATCCGTAAAGCTTTTGTAAAGTGTTATGTTGCGTGCTGCAAATTTTTTTCCGGGATTAAATACCATGCGCATTAAACACTTAGATGGCATGCGAGGGTTGGCTATTCTGCTGGTTATCGGTTTTCATGCTTACAGCCGCTGGTCGTCACTGCTCAACTTCGCTACCATCACTAAAAATTTCCCTTTATTCTCCTTTGGTTATCTTGGCGTCCCGCTGTTCTTTATGATCTCCGGGTTCGTTATTTTTATGACGTTGGATAAGTCCAAAGGTTTCGTCAACTTCATGTTGAAGCGCTGGCTCAGGCTGTTTCCTGCGATGGTAATCGTTTCCTTACTGGTCTACTTTACCGCGCATCTTTTCGCCGAAAGACCTGGCGGCATCCCTTCGCCTTCAAACCTGATCCCTGGCCTGCTGTTTATCGATCCGCTGATATTGAAATATATTATTGGCTATCATATTAACGGTCTGGAAGGCTCTTTCTGGTCACTGTATGTTGAAGCGGTATTTTATATTGTTATCGGCGCAGTTTATTTCACCGCGGGCAGAAAATATTGCCTGCCATCCCTGTTGTTACCGATGCTTTTGGTGGCAGGCGCTTCGGCTTTTAAAAGTCTGGGGCATCCTGAAATCGCTGATTTTGTCGCCAAGTTTGGCTTTATCCATTATTCCTGGTTTATGATCGGCTGTCTGCTTTATGAACGTATGAACAATCGGGATGTGAAATTCCATTATGCGCTGGTCTGCGTTGCCGTGCTGATTAACTTTGCTTACTACGTTAAAAACACCGGCCCTCTGGTTATCATTCCGCTGGTACTGGCAATAATCCTGTTTACCGTTAGCTTCTATAGCAGCCACGTGCAGCGCTTTTTATCCACAAAGCTGCTCACTGCGGTCGGTTTTTCCAGCTATGCACTTTATCTTATCCATGAAAACCTGATGATTGCCTCGCTGAGAAAAATTGATGCGCTGGTGCAGAATGATTATGTCATGTTGATTATGCCGGTGCTGGTGGTATCAGTGATCTACTGCATCGCTTTTTTGATCACTAAATATGCAGAGCCTTTCCTCAGGAATATCCTGAAGAGCGTGATTTTTATGCGTGAAAAGGACAAGGTAGTGCAGGGCGGAAAGATTTAAACGCCTGCCATAGCGTTTGCTTGCTGCAATAAAAAAAGCAGCGGTTGAATTCATCAACCGCTGCTTCTTATTTTATGACGGCTTATTTGATCTCGGTAACCACGTTGGTCTCGCTTTGTGGTTCTTCGCCACGACGTTTACGGAAGACCACAATTGCCAACAGCAGCGCTGATACGGCCGGAACCGCGCCGATGTAACCGATAGATGACATCGATAAATCCAGGCTCACTTTATTACCTAACAGCGCGCCTGCACCAATACCGATATTGAAAATGCCGGAGAACATCGCCATCGCCACGTCGGTTGCATCGGGTGCCAGCGTTAGCACCTTCATCTGCATGCCCATGCCAATCATCATAAACGCCATGCCCCACAGCAGGCTGAGAACGATTAAGCCAGCCTTACTGGCGGCAACAGGCGACAGCAGAATCAGGCAGAGTGCCAGCAATGCGATTGAGGCAATCAGTAATCCTGACAGACGTTTCTCGCCGCTTTTACCAAAAATAATACTGCCGGTAATGCCCGCCATGCCAAAGATCAACAGCAGCAGCGTAGCGAAATCTTGATTAAAGCCCGCCACTTTCTGCACGAACGGTTCAATATAGGTGAACGCTGTGAAGTGTGCAGTCACCACGGTGACAGCCAGCACATACAGACCCACCAATGCCGGGCGACGGAACAGATCTGGCAGGCTTTTCAGTGAGCCAGTGTGTTCTGACGGTACGCGCGGCATGATTTTTAAAATCAAACCCAGCAGCACAAAGGCGCTTGCACCAATCAGCAGGAACGTACTGCGCCAGCCGAAGCTCTGGCCAATAATTCTGCCCAGCGGCAGCCCCAGTACGGAGGCCAAAGCCGTTGCCGTAGCAATCAGGCTCAGTGCCTGAGCACGCTTACCCGGCGGGGCCAGTCTGACCGCCAGCGATGCGGTAATGGACCAGAACAACGCATGAGCAAGCGCAACGCCAGCGCGGCTGAGCAGCAGCACATCAAAGTTCCAGGCGAAAAAGGCCAGCACATGGCTTACGGTAAACAAGCTGAATATCGCAATCAGCAGCAGCCGGCGGTCTGTCTGGCTGGTCATCAGCATCAACGGCAGCGACATCAGCGCCACGATCCAGGCATAGATAGTCAGCATGATGCCAGCCTGTGCCGACTCCATGCCAAAGCTGTGGCCGATATCTGACAGCAGACCGACCGGCATATATTCGGTGGTGTTAAAAATAAAGGCAGCTACCGCAAGAGCCAGAACGCGTGACCATGCGACTTTACGCGAGACGATGTTCATGTCAGACATAGGCTTCAGCTCCATTCCCGTTACAAAACGCGTAATTCTAGAAGCCTGCGTATAAAATTCAATCCGAAAGTGATCCTTATCACACTTTTTACAAAGCTTGAAGGTAAAGCTGCGGCTAAATTTCAATAAAAATGATTAAATTCAATTAGATAAATTTATAAGGGGATGCCGCTGGTTGAGGCTAAAATTTGGCAGCAGGTGCAAATGATGTTTGCTGATATGTCATCCCTACTGGTGGGTTACGTGTAGGATGTTGAGGGCAGTGCCGTGCCCGGGTCAAATTTTAGGCATTAAAAAGCCGCTAATCACAGAAAGTAGCGAAGTGATTTAGTCTTCGTTAAAGTCCTTAGCTGTTAGGAATCTGCACTGCTGCCAGCAACTGTGAGGCGGATAAATCGCCACAGAGCATATCGCTGGCGCTGTAATCATCCATCCGTCTTTGCGTCGTGAAAAGGGTACAGGGGAATTCTAGTGCTGGCACGGTATCGCTTCCTTGTGCGTGATAATCCATCAGCTTGTTCAGACCGTTAGAAATCATACTCTCCCTGAACAAGCTGTAAATATTCACCGACAAAGAAAAGACAATTCAGAATTCCGCCCGGTTTGCCCTGATTTTTATACAGGCAACAAAAAACCCGCAAACTCAGTGAGAATGCGGGTTTCTGTAGGGTATCCATCAGTGACCATGACTGACAGACTCTGTATTTTGGTCGGCACGAGATCACTGGAGCTAGTTTCAATAAATCAATGATTTATATCAGGAAATGCAGATTTTGATTTTCTGACGCTAGGCCCATTACTTGGCCTTAAGCTCGGACATGCATTTTTCCTCGCCTCAGACATAGGGTCGGCTGCAATCTTAATACCTTTGTTCTTTCCACATACGTCTCAGAAGGGCTACGAAGTCTTCAACGTAAGTATTCCGATCTGACGACAAAGCAAATGACTGTCTGACAATGTGTGCAGGACTTAAAAGCACAGGTTCCTTGCTTTGACCCATACCGAAAGACTGCATTGAGTTTGGACTAGCCTGGTGTTCAGCAATGGTGCGCCAGCCAGCGGAGGAAGCTCCTGCTATGCTCACGGCGGGAACAACATGAGTCAGCCGTTGCGTGTTATCTATCTCTGCCAGAAGCCATGAGGCGTAGTCAAAGCCCTTTAATAAGGTTTCGTGTACGGTTTCCTCGAGTATTACCGGCAAACCACCTGACTGCATTGGCATGGAAAGGATCAGAAGTATGTCCCCTGAGGGGGAAAGCTTGACTAAGTTGTGCACGTCGCGATTTTGACTCTGGCTGATACATAATGAGTCGCTATCTAAACTATCGTTAACTCCAGACTGCCTGTCGAAAATTGGTCCGATTCCCGAATTGTTTCCAAAAAGAGCTTCCTGCGACATGATGTTTATCAGTGCTTTGGAACCCATTTGAGCTGGACGGATAATTGTCGTGTCAGGGCCTGCTGCTATGGAGATTTGGAGTCTGACTGAGCTATGGAAATAGTTCTGATTTTCCTTAGGTAAATTCGTTATGGCTCGCTTTTTCAACCCTTCTGGGTCAACTGGTGATTGTGCATGAGCAAGCTGTAACTGACTAATGGCCTTAAGGGATTTCTCAAACAGATCCTCTGCGGAGCTGAATTCCTCTCGGAATAGTCCTTTTTCCCAGGTACTCACTTCATTTAGCAAATTTTCTTGTTCGGGCTCAGGATGAATATTTGCTTCAAGAAATATAATCAGTGGCTTAGTGGTGCGAGCTTCTAGTACTTCTTCATGAGTAGCAGACAAACCTTTTTGCTGTGGTGCTCCATAGCGAGAACCGAGTATCAAGATTACAGCGTCTGCTTCTCGGACTCCTCTGAGGCAAGTGACTTGGGGAGAGTCAGAACGCGCACCGAAATCCTCGGCCATGATAGGCTTATGACCAAGAATCGAAATGGCTCGTTTAACTGCAATTCGATTTTCTTCAAACCCAGATATCAGTGAACTAATGAAGATGTTCATAGGCTTCCCTACTTATAAAAGTTTAATGAAAAGTTTGAGGGACATAGCAACTATAAGTTTAGTACAAAAAGCACACAAAGAAATTTGACTTAAATTTAGC
The DNA here is from genome assembly GCF_007981265.1 of Pantoea sp. CCBC3-3-1. Taxonomy (NCBI): domain Bacteria; kingdom Pseudomonadati; phylum Pseudomonadota; class Gammaproteobacteria; order Enterobacterales; family Erwiniaceae; genus Pantoea; species Pantoea sp. CCBC3-3-1. The sequence continues at coordinate 3,312,145 of NZ_CP034363.1, read as the reverse complement.
TATGATAAAAATCGAATGGTCGATGTAAAAAATTTTTTTCGTTTGAAAAATAAAACGTAAATAATAGCATTTTAAGTATATTGAAATTTACATATTTTCAAAATGCAAGAAAAGAATCCTTTATTCTCAAGGGGTTTAAAGATATTTATGGTATTTACTCAGGAGAAATACTATTTATCTGAGTGAATAATGAAACGTAAAATTAGACTTGAAGAAATCAATAAGAATGCAATTCGAGAAAATTTAATAATAAAAAAATTTGCAAAGTTAAAAATAATAAAATATAGATTCCCGGAGTTAATTAAAACGTAAACCGGGAGGTTGAAATGAATAAGTATGTAATTAAAAGTTTTATAATGAATGACGGTACGAGATCATGCCAAATAATACACAGTAGTTTAAAGCCTGTAGTTTATCCTAATTTGTATCTGGTAAGTGAAATAGTAAATGACAAATACACCGCTTCTACAAGACTAGCAGTAGCAAAAGTCATAATAATGCTATTAGATTTTTTTGAAAAAAAGAATATCGATCTTGAAAAGGTAATCAACGACAAGTGTTTTCTGGCAAGAGAAGACATAAAAGACATTATTACTTATATGTCTAAAAGAAAAGCTAAAGGTAATATATACGAGTTTAATCACAGAGAGGTAGGTTCAGGGACTAAATGCTATAGAGTAAAAATAGCATTTAAATATATCAAATGGTTATGTGAGTATTTAATAGGAAGCGAAGCTCACAATGACAGTCAGGCAAGACTATTTCTAAAAATGTTGAATGGATATACACCCAGAAAGAAGATCGCAGATACCTATTATATGGACGATGGAAAAGCAATTGACATTACTCAGAAAAAAGTTTTATTCAGATATGTTGGCGCTAACTCTTCAAGCAATATTTATAGTGAAAACGTCAGGAAAAGAAATGAGCTTATTATCATTTTGCTTTATTCACTCGGTATGAGAAAAGGTGAGTTGCTGAATTTAAGAATTAGCGATATTAATTTTGATAAAAGCACCATTTCAATTATGAGAAGACATGGGGATATATTTGATACTAGGGTTAATCAGCCCGTAGTTAAAACATTGAGTAGAAAAATGAAGGTGAGTGAATGGGTCATTGGAAAAGTTATTGAGTACATACAAACAGAGAGAAGAAATTATATTGGCAAGAAACCGCATGATTTTTTAATTATAAGTCACAAGGGTGGAAAACAAGCGGGATTGCCTATGTCCGTTAGTTCGTATGAAAAAACCATTCAAAAAATCAGAGAGCATGACCCTATCTTGAAAGAATTTTCAGGTCATTCGCTTAGACACACCTGGAACTATGAGTTTTCAGTGAAAATCGAAAAATTAAACTTCTCGTTGAATGGTCTCAGTACAGAGTTAATTAGATCTTATGCAATGGGCTGGACCCCTTATTCACAAATGTCGAATGTTTATAATGCTACATACGTTCGAGAACAAGCCAACAGAATTTTATCGTTAGTTCAAGATAGAATTCAAAATGAATTAAAGGAGCTTGTAAATGAATAAGTTAAAAGAAAAATTGGAACTGTCTAAAGACGATAATAAAAATAACGAAGCGATTACAGAACAAATCAGTTATTTGAGCAATTATCTTAAGAGGGACGTGACAAGCTTGCTTGAAAAAGTGCATTTTGATTTGCAGGCAGGAATGATTGAAACTTTGATTTTTTATGCGGAAAATTATTCTTTGGTATACCTAAAAAGTATTTTTCAAAGCTTACTCTATGTTTTTAAGTTTTTTTCTCCAAAAGAAATTAACAAAGAATTTGCATGGGATTTAAAAGCAAATCTTAACATTAAAAACTATAGGTATACAGTAAATACGAAAATTTTCATGATCAAATGGTTCGATCTTGGATTAGATGGTGTAAATGATGAAGCATATACCTTCTTCAAGGAAATGAAATCAAAAGGGAAACCACCAGGTCAAGTAGTTGGATCTATGGATCCTGAAAGAGGGCCATTTACAGATAAGGAGATAAGGCAAATATCTCTTATTTCCAGAAAAGCACGGAGGGAAAAAAGTTTAGATAACGAATGTTATCTAATAATTCAGTTGCTATTAACTACTGGAAGAAGAATATCACAAATACTTAACCTCAGAATGAAAGATATATTTAAAGAAGGTGGAGTGAGAATTCTAAGTATACAGAGGGCGAAACAAAGACCAGGTTCAAGAGAGTTGTACAGAACAGTCAAAGTATCAAAAAAACTTTGTAATCAACTTAATAGTCATGTAAGAGATAATCTTGACTTCTTAAAGAAGCATGGATTCAAGGATATTCCTTTAAGTGAACTTAGAAAGGCCCCGTTGTTTTTAAATAAAAAGTTACTAATGAATAGTTCTTTAAAAGGCTCGATCAATCAGTTGACAATTGGGCGGTCAAACTTGATTTATAAACTAAATAAATTTGCAAGTGTTCATAATGTAATTTCAGAAAGAACAAATAAAATTATTAAATTGAACCCTCACAGATTTAGATATACATTGGGTACTAAAATGGCCAGGAATAGGGCTAGTGTTCAAGAAATAGCAGTTGCTTTAGACCACACCTCAACAGCATGTGCAGCAATATATATTAAAAATGAGCCTGGGAATGCTGAAGTGATTGATAAAGCAGTTACTCCTTATCTTAAGGATATAGCGGAAGTCTTTATGGGGATTAGGCCTTTTAGTGGCGACGTTTTAATGAATGCTCTAAAGCCTGATTCTCTTAAAAATATCGAAAGTGAGAAGGTTTCTAGCCCTTGCCATGGCTGTAAAAGGTTTAATCCATGGAGGGTAGAATGAAAAATAATTTTTATGTCGTTGATAAAAATCGCAACCCATTAGAAAGGTTGGATAATTACATTACTGACGCCAAGAAAATATTTGAGCGTTTCAAATTCCCATTCCATTGGGAAGAAAACAAATGGAATGGATTCTGTACTTTTAAATCGTTAAAAGATGAAGATTCAAAGCCCAATAAATTGAAATATATGAATGAAAAATTTTGTGACTTTAGTAAAGCAATTATTATTCACAAGCACATTTTAAATCCCTCCAAGAGCTATACAGCTTTGATAGCTGCTCTACGGCTTTTAGAATTCTCCCTAAATAAGAAATGCAATTGTGCAGACGTTTGCTTGATTAACGAGAATGTGTTCGATTATGCTTATCAAAGAGCAAAGAAGTTATATAAAAGGAATACTGCATTTCAGATATCAGTTAATCTGCAAAAGATTTCTGAAATTATCTTTCAAAAGGGATTTCTAAATAAACACTACTTTTGCTGGAAGAATAAAACCAGACAACCTTCACCTGAACTGTATGAAAGTTTTGAGTGTCTGATAAGTCCCGAAGGGAAATTGTCTGGTTTGAAATCAATAGAGGCTTTAGCTGCAATCTTTGCAAAAGACGATTGCCTTTTAAGTGAGCAAGATTTATTTACAAGTTCAGTGTTTGCTTTACTCATGTGTGCACCTTCACGCATAACAGAGATACTGTCATTGCCTTTTGATTGTGAACTCTGTTCAGAGGATCACAATGGGGTAATGAGATATGGGCTTCGGTTATTCTCACTAAAAGGATATGGAGCAAATATAAAATGGATCCCGACCATTATGGTTCCTATAGCTAAGAAAGCTATATCGCGTTTAAAAAAACTATCTGAGAATGCACGTAAGCTGGCAAAAGAGTTAGAATATAATAACTTCGAAAATAAAAGCTCTGCCATTAAATATGGACTGGCGAAAGGATTTAAACCTGAGCAATTTAATGCGTTATGCTTGCAGCACAAGTATTGTTTTAGTTCTAAGAAAAAAACAGACTATTTTTCTCTTAGAGTTGCGAATGCAGTTGAGTTTAATAATGACATTTCATGTTATAACAAAAATAATATATTTGCTAGGCACAAATACTCTGATTCAGAAAATAAAAGTTTATTTTTTAATTCTCACCAGGCTCGTCATTTATTAAACACAATTGCATATTTAGGTGGAATGACAGATTTTGAGATAGCTCGCTGGTCTGGAAGGAAAAATGTTTCTCAAAATAATAGTTATAACCATGTTTCACAAGAACATGCTATGGATTTCATGGAGAATATACCAGAGGGGCTTTCTGAGAATGACACTCTATCAGACTTAAAAAATAATAAAGAGGAGCGTGTGAAAGAACCGGAACTAGATTTTGATCAGTGTCACGGGGCTTTTATGATTATGGACAATGGTTATTGTGAGCATGATTATGCAATGGCTCCATGTGGAAAGTATCCGGGATTTGATAAAAATAATAAATTTTTGAAAGAAAAATTTGAATATTTAATAAAAACATCAGATAAAGATAGTAGTTCTGGTGTCTACGGTGCGGATAAGTGGGCGAATGAGGAATTAATATTTAAAACTTGTAAATTATAGGTGGCTTACATGGCAAGAAGACTTACAAACAATGATAAAAGAAAGATAATTGAGTCTATAAATTCGTGGTCATTACCAGATAAAATAACCTGGGAAGGATTGTGCGATAGTGTAACCAAGAAGATTGGCAGACGTCCAACTCGACAAGCACTATATATGCATAAAGACATCGTAGGTGCATTTGAAGTTAAGAAAGATGTTATCAAATCAAAGTTAAAGTGCCAGGTGCGTCCAGGAAATCTCCAGGTTGCTGCTGAGCGGATTGAACGGCTTGAAAAGAAACTCGAAGACAGTGCTAAAACTATAGATGCTCAAAGAGAATATATAAATAAGCTACTGTTTTTTTGTGGCAAACACAATATACGTGAGAGCGATGTAATACAAAGCTGATATTAAACTAATCTTGATAGATTTCACCTATTGACTAGTTAAAGTTTTATGTTACTTTTTAATCGTCAGGATGACGATTATTGCAAGGATGCAACTATGAAAAATTATAATACTCTTACAAAAGAAGAGAAATTGCTTCTTCTTTTACAACTATATGTTGAAAAATTAAAACAGTCTGGCTTTGATCACAGTAGAATTGTGCGTTACATGTGGCTCTTCTGCGTAGGCTATTATATCAAATACTATCTTCCCGATCAGATGAACAGCACAATTGATCGCTTTACTATAATCTCTATGCTTTCAAATGCACTTAAATGTAGCTCAAAACGTATCATTGATACCTTAGGGTTTGAGCATGAGCTAACATACTTCTTTAGATATCTCATTCACTATGCGATTGATAATGAACAGGAGGCAGAGGGGATCTATCAGGCAGAAAGGGTTAAGTACGAGAAATCGGTCCTATTGAGTCAAGTATCACCTAACAAGAAAAAACGGAAAGGCAAAAGGCTTTGACTTTCCATATTTGATTAATGCTAGGATTGCACCAATCAATTAAGAATACAATTAGGTGTTATTTTCTCTTTCTTTTTTTGGAGTTTCTTTTTCTAAGCTTGGAGCTGGCTATTGCTTTTTCCTCTCTGCTTTTTTTGTTCCAAATATCTACTCCCTTAGCAAGATCTTCATACATATTATTATTGGGTTTTAGAGATTTAAGAATTTCAAGAATGATAGGAGACACGCCTAATGTTTTAGTTTTAATTACATAAGAAATATACTTTGAAGAAAAATACAGTGATAAAGAATAAGTTAATACTGTGATTTGCAACCAGATAGATTGTTCCATATTGAATCTACCCATTGAAATGTCATTTGTAATCGCAATGATGTAAAAAGAAAATGCACCCATGAAAATATTGATCAAAGCTGCAATTTTAATTGGGTATTTAACTCTACCAATTTTAAATTTGAATAATTTTAGAAAGTTGTAATGCGCACCTATCATAAAGCTTAAGCCAGCCATAGCAATGTCTACACTTGAATTAGTGAAAGTATTCTTCGAATCCCAGAATATAAAAAAAGTAATTACTGACATAATGAAAAGAGTTACAACTTCAAGTCTGCAACTCTTATATAATTTACGCATGTATGGCGTATTATAGTTTAGTGTAGACGTAACAAAGTCAAAACCATAAATGATAAACGTAATCCAGGAGGCAGAAAGTAAATTGTATTTAAACATGCCTGCTGTAAGATTAAATGAATTTTTGACTATTTCATTAATGTCTGTGCTGGAATAAGTTAGCATTATTAGTGGGCTGCTATCAGGGAATGCATGCCAGCACCAAAAAGTGGATATAAAAATAACAATCAAAATTATATATTTCATATGCGAACTTAACTTCTCATTATATAGGGCGTAAAAATTTTCTATTTTCAAAGGGATTAAAGATAATAACTAAATTTCTTGACTGGTCTTAATATTCCAACCTGACTGACTTTCTGCGCCTTTGCCGCCAGTAGAGGACTGCTCCCAATACTGGGTTTTGACTTTTGAAGCCTGAAACTGGTAGGACAATCCGATAAGGTCACGATTTGTCGTACCATGGAATGTTACGTTTGTGATTAATACGTCTTCCAGAGTTATACGGCAATACTCTATCTGGCTGCCGCCTGCTTTACAGACTGATAGCTCTATTTTGCCGATATGCTTGCCGTTTGAGACGTATCGCATGATAGCGGGTGTTGCTTTGTCGATTTGGGTCTGTACTGTTAGATCGCGAAACTGGACCTTACCAGCGCCGCCGCCGCCCCCAACTGACATATTACCAGGTTGTGTTGCACCCCATGTGAAAGAGTCTACGTTGATCCAGCCTTTGTGGTTGCTGTCCTGAGATTCACCTGTAATGCCGTCGATTTTTAAGAAGAGATCAGTACTCATGATTGGCCCTTTTTCTTTCACTCAGCAAACTTATCTGATTAAATAAACTTATAGATATACATAATGACATAAAGGGTCAGTCATGGACTACTGGAAACCGAACAGATTCGCAGATTACTTCCTGACAATGGCAAATGCAGAGGCAAATCAGCTTCTTGCTCATGCTAATCACCTGTCTCTTATCTATCTTAAAGACGGGCTTAATCGCTTGCAGTTTCAGGACGATGTTAAAGCTTTTGTGAATGCTCAACTTAACATAATACGGTCAGGATCTTCAGATGAGCAGTGCCAGAACTGCATACAGAATCTGAAAAAGGAAAATGAATATCTAACGATTCAGGACAGAATGCTTCGTGCTGGTACAGCTGCTGTACATGCGTCAGTTGAGCTCGTTAAGAAGGGAGATATCTGGGGCTATGTGATAAATGGAGTAGGTGTAGTTCTAAGTGGCCTGCAGGTTATAGCCGGAGTATCGGTCGTTGGCGCTTCCCTTGCTACCGGAACAATCATTGGAACAGCTTTTGGCGGAATGCTAGTGCTCCATGGGTTAAACGGTGTTCAGGAATCAGTTGAGAATCTGATTTATGGCAAAAGCGATAGCGAAGGGTTGTTGAAGCAGGGCTATGTAGCTACAGCGGAATTTTTGGGCTTCGATCAAAAGGTTGGACAGATAGCCTATAGCTCAACGGATCTGGCGTTATCGGTGTATGGCATTGTTCGCCTGGTTCAGAAACCGGAGGCATGGAGGCTTTTCTACTTCCTCAATACTGATTACGTTCGCGGTATAAAGGAAATGAGTAGAAAAGAGCTGTTTATTGAAGTCTATAACGACGGTATGGCGATCAAATCTATCAGTGATAATTATAATGAATGACCATGCTTTCTCATGAATCTGAATGCTTTAAATGCAGGTTTCAATGGAACGAAAACATACATGATTCCGAAACCTATTAAAAACGTAATTGAGTAAGAGACAAGGTTTTCATGAGTGCCATGACTCAATGTGAAGATAAAGCCTGCGAAAAGTATGAGCAGCAGGATAATGGAAACAACAAATCTCTTTGAAAGTTGAGATAACAACCAAGGGTAGGGGTAGGCGTCTTTCTCAGCATGTTGACGAATCACGGAAATTTCTTTAGGTGTGAACCCTTCCTGTCGTAAAAGTTGTTCGATTTGTAGTTTATTCATATCCATTATCCGTGAAGCATGAGAACATTTCAGGATTGTAACCGATAAGATGTGCTTAACACAAACTTAAAGACCCCACAAGTTTCAACCGAGGTCTTAGTCATTAAGTGTATTAGCACAGACTTCGTCTAACAGTTTTCATTAGCAGCACACAATCTGATCTGACAGTCTGCTTTGAGCGATTTTCGGAAATTACTAATAATTCGATTTTTTAATTCTTGGGTTTAGGTTAATGCGTGATAAGATAATGAGTACACTATTTGGTGTCCTATTATATTAAAATAATTGGTGGTAGATTACATTTCCGAGTATAACTGCTAAAAAACAATATGTTAAAATTTTCACAATCTTTAGTGTTGTTTCTAATATGTAATGTAGTCGAGAGGTTTCTTTGCTTTCTTTTGATGTTTTTTCCTTAACCTCTACCCCCCATTGAGAAATTTCAATCTGAGAGACGTCAGTTGTTCTGCGTGTTTTCCAAGAGATAATTGTGTTTGTTAATAAAAATGTAGAACCAAATATAATAAGTGGGGATAAATAAAACCAAAATGGAAAATCTTTCGAAAGTGTAATTGTAATGATAACGAAAATCACAATCCAAAGAAAAAGAAAAATAGCATAAAGGAAATTATTTAACCCAGCGATTGAGTAACGACTTTTGTTTTTATCAAGCAGGCTTGAGTATAATCTGCCGGAAAATAAAGGTTCTAATAGGCTTACATGATACTCCCAGTTTTTCTGCCAATATTCTCCACTTTTAAGTATGAAAGAGGAAGTTATAGTAATAATAACACCGAAAAAAGACACGCCAGCTAAGGACGCCAGTAAAAAATTTCTAGTTTCACTAAGAGCTCTATCTTTTGAAGGGTCTGCATCATGGACACGATAATAAGCTGCCGCTAAAATTGCACATGCTGTAATTAATGCAGCCACTAATGTCCAAATATAGGTGGTGCGTTTCCAGTAAAGTTCTATTTCAAATTTCCTAATGTCATGGGCCTTATCATATGACTCTTTAAGCTTCTCTAAATCTCCGTTAGTGAGATATAATTTATCGCTACAACCAAGTAGCTTTTTAAAATATAAATTAGCAGAAGGTTTTTTAAAATAATCTTGAGCAGAACTATCTTCGTAGGGATCACTTGAATTTTTATTTTTACTGGCATTATGGGAAGTAAATTCTTCATTCATAATAGTATTTTCCTTTTTAAGTCTGAGTTAAAACCAGAGATTTTCTTGGTTACTTAACAAATCTGCTTTAACAATTGTAATTACTCTAGCGTTGCCTATATTCCACAACTTAATTGGAAGTGTGTTCTGCAAACCATATATGGGTAACACACATTACTTTTGGATCTCTTTTTGCAATCTCTCCCACAAAGGTTTCAACTGCTTTCTTATTGAGTTAGAATTCATAATGCGTGAAGCACGATATCCATAAGTTAAAAAGTTTCGCTTTCCTACATGAGCATAACGTGCATAAACCTTTTCCTTAAAAAGTTCTTTGTCTGGTAGTCCTTTATTTTTTCTTATTTTATTCTTTCGCTTCATAGTTGCTTTTGCCAGCTTAACTCCACGCTTCATTCTGTCAGAATAGCGTGAAAGAGATGAGGATCTAAGAAAAATATTATCTCCATCGAAAATAAAACCTAGATATTGAAGTGGTTTATCAGATGTAATTTTTGTTGGAGTTGCTTTAAATTCTCTAATTTCTGTTTTCTTGACATTTAGAGAAACTTTAAGTTTAATCAAGCGTTTTTCTGCCTCACCAGCTACATTGTTTTTTTCATGCGTAGGTACAATAAAAAGCATGTCATCGCAATAGCGAAAATATTCCCCACCTAATGAAGACGCGTATTGATCCATCTCAATGTCGAAGTTCAACATATAGATGTTTGAAAGAAGGGCACTTATCGGAGAACCTTGCGGAATACCAAAATTAGCTTTATTAGGTACTATAAGGCTTGATTTCCTAACTTTATTCCTGAATTCTGCAAATGAGCAAATTTGCTTCCTTGTCTTTTTTGCGTGTTTTGCATTATTTTTAGGAATAGCCATAAGTTCATAAACTTTTTCTTTATCTACTTTAGAGTATTTTGTAATAGCTTTGAAAACAGCATAATGATCTCGGGGTAAAATGTCAGTAGTCAGCAATCTACACCAAGCATCTTTTAATATAGAATGGTCCAGAGTGTCAAAAAATTTAGATAAGTCTAAAGCAACCGCACTGCAATTACCTCTCCGTTTTATTTCCTGAAAGGCTGCATTAGCAAACTCAATATTACTTTTACCTAACGCTCTGAACGCTAGTATATTTTTGGATATATTGTGAGTGTGTAACTGTTCCTCATACAGGTAGTCGAGGATTTCAGAATAATAAGAATAGATATGACTATCGATGTGAGAGGAATACGCTATGGGCCTTTCTTTTATCGTTTTTTCTATTGCGTTTTTTCCCTTGTCTTTATGGATTTTAAAAGTAGTCGAAGTAAATGTTATAAACGGAAGGAACGAATGAGTGGCAACCGAATTAGGATTAGTAACTATATCTAAGGCATGCTCTACAGAAATTGGCTTATCAAAGTGCAAATAACCACGTTTTCTAAACCAAGGATGCTCACGAGATTCCATATTGTTAGTTCTCAGGGATTGTGAAACCGGGGCAACTTTGAACTGCGGTCGTCCAAAAAACATTGCCCCGGCTTAACAAAGTGGTCTTTATCCAACCTTCTCATACATACTGATTCGCAAGTAACCAGAGATGCATTTCACCGCAAATGTTAGAAACACTGTATAATGTAATCAGCTTAATGGAGACCGTTATGAGCATCGTCCACCTGTTGTTCAGTCTCTGGTCGGCGTGTTGCGAAGCTCGCTGGCCCGGACTGGACAAACTGTACACCTCCCCCAAGTCTGCACTTAGGGCAAATGATTTATAACACTTTTTAATGATTTATTGCAAGAGGAAAAAATCTTCTCTTATCTGAAAGTTAACAACTTTTTTAAACTGCTGGGAATTACAAAACTTATCGCAGATTATCTGCTTCCTGTTAATCAATACTAATTACTGTAAACTATTACCTCTTTTGGCACAGAGCTGCCTGTCAGATGAGGTTTAGGTCTGTACAATAGCTGTTTCCGCTCAAATCTGAAATAATTCAAATAAGAGCCTTTTTACAATCCGTTATGAACTGAATCGTTACTCTCACTGAAAGACCAGTTTTCGACTTTGTCTCCTTGGAACGTAACTGTTAGTGCCTTACTTTTCATGTCGGTTCCGTTCGTAAAAATTCCAACGATTGGAATATACGACGTTGCTGACATATTTGAATTCATGACTGAATAAAACCACATATCCTCGTTAGTATCAACGGTGGTTTTACGAGTAGGTTCACCGAACTGCTTTTGAATATCTTGCTTCGTGGTTCGACCTTTGAAGATCTTTGACGCAATACTTTGCTGCGTCTCATTTTTAATTGATTGATTCCCTGCTGTTGACGCACAACCTGATAAAACGATAATAGTTAATAAAGCTCCTGCAACCTTAGCTTTCATTATTTATTCCTTGTTAATAACCTGAGAAAGAACTCTCAACCAGCGTTTAATTTGCATTTCCATATCTTTATAACCGGTGTCCTGGTGAAACTTCCCTTTTTGCGGATAGAACTTGATCTGCCATTCGGGAAACATGACGTCCTTAACTTCAATGAAAAGACCTGAGTTGTTGAGATTTTGCTGTCTGATAGCGCCGGTTCCAAATCCCCCGTCATAGCCACCAGATTCCAAATTGTATCGCCAACCGATTACAGAGCTAAACGGATACGTTTTTTCGTTCTTACCATTCTTGAGCGTAATAGTCTGCTGCTTCTCATTTAGCAGTAGCTTTGAGTCGTTGAATTCATGGCTCCAGGAGCCGTCATTGCCTTCGTTGAAGTTATCGAAAGTTGAGACGTTATCTTTCTTATGCTTATAGCTAATACCAGCTGTCACAAGTAAGAAAAAAGCGGGGATACACCAAAGAATAAGCATTCCCATGGCGTCAGTTGGTTTTGCCTTGAGGACGATTAATACGGCCACGCCGATTGTAAACCAGACTCTGATTGAACGGAAGTAAGAGGGTTTTCTCATACTCATGCTGCTCATGTTGAATTCCTTTTAAAACCAATAGTTGAAGGTAGTCATGTCGGTAACTAGCTGATTGGTCACTGCTTTTACTGGGCATTTTTGAGCAAGCTCAAAACTTAAGCAAATCACTTGTACCGATCGATAGATCTTATTTGATAGTTATAAGCTATCATAATGCTATTAATTGATCTGTAAAAACGATCAATTGTTTTATGTTTTGAAGCGCTTAGACAGGAAAGATGATGTTCTTCAGAAGGTTGTCTAATTAGGCGTGTATAAGCTTTTTGAAAATTCTTCAGGCGTTTCGTTTGAAGTTTTGACGTCAGGCTCGGCTGATTTAACCGTGCTGATAACGGAAAATGAGGATTTTCTGTGGAGAAACGTTTTACCTGTCTCTTTGAGCAATTTTGCAAAGACTTGAAGGTAAGGAATGCTCAGTAGCCACTTTATGACTGCTGTCATGAGGTAGCTATTGTTGTTGGCTTGTCCCGGTGCTGTAAGCACAATGCTGGCAGGCGTATGTGCTTCGCAGGTTTCCGCTGTCTCAACTCTATGTTCCTGCTGGGGAGGTCGTGCAATAATTTCTGACTCTAACGTAGCCGGTAGTGACGGCGTAGTATCCCGGGTCGGAGCTTCTGTTACTGAATCACCCGTCTCATTACTTCTCATAGCCGGGGCTTCCAATGAAAAGAGCAGGGGGTTGTCGCGTTCAGGTGCGTAGCTGAGCTTCTCTTGTAAAGTCGCCCATGAGTAGGCTTTACCTAACTGAGAGGCTTTAAAAGCGATTCCAGCGTAGTCAAATGCGAAACCATTCATACGACCTGTAGATGATATATTTGGTAAGGGCGTTATACCGTTCTTATGGAGTGCTTCAACGAAGCTAGGAATGTCATTGTGAGTACGGAGGAGTGTATCAATTGTGTCCTGCAGGAATGTCTTCGGAGACGGGACCTGCTCGCGCTTCTCTTTCTGTTCCTCACCTCGTGATAGCCTCTTACGCCTACTGGAGGCGGTAGGGCACTGTAAAGGGGAAGGACCTATGGTTCTGGTCAGGTCATGTGCTGACTCGAGTTCCTGAATTACTCGCGTGCTGATTAGGTTTTCATTCCTTCCCAGGTAGAGCTTCCCTCCTACCAGGTCGACTCTACTGGCAATGATATGAATATGTTGACCTGCCTCGTCGTCATGTATGACATAGCAGCGCAGGTGCGTCTCACTGAACCCCATGCGATTCATATAGTCGTCAGCAAATGAAACCCACTGCTTCGCTGTGAGGGATTCACCTTGTGGCAGGCGGAGTGAGTTGTGCCACACCGGTTTTGCAACGTCTGTCCGAAGTGAAGCAGAAGCGTTGAACTCAGCAATCAGTTCAGGTGCTGAAGCGCCCAGCATGTTCCCCCCTATGATCACCGGGTCAGTTTTATGGTGAGTTCCAGGCTTTAATGCGTATATGACAACCCCAGCAAAACTCTTACCGCGCTTGATCTTCTGCATACCCTTCATGAGAGGGGATACTCCAAAGATCGGTTGTAATGAGACGTGAGCGAAGATCACTAATTTGACGTTTCACAGCGAAGAGTTCTGTTTTTGTCAGAGGGCTACATGATTGTTTCGCGTTGAGGTGATTAACAATTGCGTTTAGGCTGCGGTTTATTTCGCCAAACGTTTTCCATGCTGCTTTGTTGATCTCAGGAACGATAACAGGTTGGTTTTTCATGAAGCACATTCGAAGCCATTCGCCTTTGGCGTATTGTTTACGCTCATGATCCAAAGTATTTAGCTCTGAGTTATTCAGTCTAACACTAACGCAATGAATACGTAGGTTCTCTGCAAGGGGAGGTTGATAGGTGGTATCCATAGAAGCTCCTTTTCTATTATATAAAGATAAGCATATTCCTTATGCCTAATATATTTATAATCGATAGGTAGATTATGTCAACGATGTCGGGTTTGACTTTCCCCTTTTACAATCGAAGAGCAGAAAAAGCAAGGCTACTCAGCTTCGCTGAGTTAGCTCTTGCTCCTGAAGAGATGGATGTTGACATATTGAACAGAAATGATATTGATAAAATATAGAAGGAGGATCCAATGAAAATTTTTATATTTATAATGGTAATTGGTATTATTAACTTTTATGGTTTTATATGCCACCCGGAGATGAAACAGGCGCTCGTGCTAATGGATTTAATGTCATTTGCTATGGCATTAGCAATTATTTATGTAAGTGGAATGTCTAATGAAAGTGATGAGTAAATAAGCTGTAAGCAAACGGGGATGCCAAAAGTAGTAACGATAGTGAGAATAGTGAAATTAGAAATTTCTTTTTAAAAGGTTTTTTTCTTACCGACGAAATTGGTTTATTGTTATCTCCATTTTTTTCCCGTGAAGATGATTCGCTTTCTTTTTGACCATGCTTTTCAAATTTCATTACAGAAACCTCTTCATGTTCCAGCTTATTCCCATCTGATTTATGGTACTTATAATTAAATTGGAACCTTTCATGCTTTCCATCATTATCTTCCTTAGAGGGGATGTTTTCATTTTTGCTATGTTCATTTTTATGCATGATGAGTTCCTTTTCTGAGTTTTCTTTTACCCACTCAATTACAAACTCAAATAACGTAATTAAAGTTTTAGCTATAGTACAGTCAAGAATAACTATCTTTGCAAAGAATAGATTGCTTTCATTGACTACTGCTTTTAAATTATTTAGTTTTTGATATTCTGTATTATTAAACAGAAAAAGATAAAGTGCATAACTGACTGAAAAAAAGAGGATGAAATCGTTTAGTGATTTAATCGATTTGCCTCTATATATAAACCATGCTGCAATCATTAAGCTACTAGAAAAGATTGGAAAAAGGCTCAATAGTTCTGGGATGTTTTCAAGGGCTTTAAATAAATTAACTAAATAACTATTTTTTAAAATAAGTTGACCAAAAAACCAAGTGCATGCAACAATTAAGAGGACAAAAACTAAATCCAATACATATAATGCCTTAGAGTTTATTAGTTTTTTTTCTACATTTTCATTTGAGATATTGTTTTTTGTTTTGTTCATCTAGCTTCCTGCCTTTGTGTATCTTCATAGATTAGACAAAATACATAAATTTTTTTTATCTTATTAACTTCAAGGAGAAAGTAAAGCTTTATTTTTATTTTGTTTGTTATTGCATATAAAACAGTGTGTTGTGATAGCTTGATCACCATGAAATCCATGTTTGGAGTGTTATGATGGCTAACGATGAGTTAAAAGAAATTTTAGTTAATATTTTTGGACAACGCAGTGCAGGGCCTTTTCTTTTTGTAGGTTCTGGATTTTCAAGGAGATACATAGGGTTGCCTGATTGGGCCGAATTGCTATCAGTTTTTTGCAGTGCAAAAAAACCATTTGAGTATTATCTTTCAAGCGGAGATGGCACATACCCTACAGCTGCACGGCTTATAGCAGAAGATTTCAATAATGAATGGTGGACCGACGATTTATATTCCTCTAGCCGTGAGAAATTTAGTAAGAGAGTTACTGATAAAACTTCTGCAATGCGTTTTGAAATCTGTGACATATTGACCAAAGCTGTTCAAAAACCTTTGAGCGATAGCCTATATATTCAAGAAATAAATTTATTATCAAATCTTAACGTAGACGGGCTTATCACTACTAATTGGGACTGTTTACTTGAGCAGCTATTCCCTGACTATAAGATTTATACTGGGCAGAATGAATTGCTTTTCTCAAATCCGCAATCAATTGCCGAGATATATAAAATCCATGGAAGCGCTCACAAACCTAAGTCTCTGGTTTTAACTGACTATGATTATGTGGATTTTAATTTAAAAAATCCTTATCTTGCAGCGAAGCTAATAACAATTTTTGTTGAGCATCCTGTTGTTTTTCTAGGTTACTCACTTTCTGATAAAAATATTAGTGATTTACTTAGTGCGATTTCTGTATGTATTGGCAGCGACAATCTACATCAACTTCGAAATAATTTGATATTTGTTCAGCGAGAAGAAGGTATCGAAGAACCAACAGTCTCTGAAACTTATACTGCGATTGATGGCGTACAGATTCCTATTACGTTAATCCGAACTGATGATTTTTTACCAATTTATGAGGCCATAGACGAAAATAAAAGAAAAATACCAGCAAGAATACTAAGGTATTGTAAGGAAGAGCTTTATAATTTAGTTCAATCTAACGAGCCTGAGAAAAAGATCTATGTAGTAGATATTGATGAGGTCGAAAAACATGAAGATGTTGAATTTGTTGTTGGTGTGGGAGTAGCAGCCGCAAAGAAAAAAGAAGACGAAGTAGGCATGATCGGGTACACACAAATACGAAATTTGGACTTATTTGAAGACTTGCTAAAAGGTAATAAAAAATATCATGCCAATAGTATTTTAGATAGTGTAATTCCTAATGCTGGAAAGCATTCGCCTAACATACCTGTTTTCAAATATTTAAAGGAAGTAGATATTGAAAGTTTCGACGACTACAAAAGGTCTTCTCTTAATCTAGATAAGTGGGTTCTCCGCCAAGATAAAAGCTACCAGTGTTCTACTTATTTACGTTCTTACGTAAGAAAATTTAAAGGTAAGGATACTGAATATATAATTGAACACTGTACTCCTGAGTCAGCTGCGATCTATATTCCATTCCTTTGGGATAAAATTGATCTTGATGTTACTCGAGATTTTCTTATTGCAAATATTGATAAAATTAACCCTGATAATTCAAGTTATGCAACTTACTTTAAAAAATTGGCTTGTTTGTATGATAAACTAAAATACGGCTGGGTGTGAAGAGTTTCTATACAAATTATTAGCCCCTGTATTTTTAATGTCAGGGGTTAGTATTGAGTATCTCATTTATTAGGCTTCAAGCATTTAATAGCATGTATGAATGAGATATCTTCTAAGTCGTTTTCCTTTTTTAAATAAAAGCATGTTGTGCCATGTGAAGCTTTTCCTGTGAAAATTTCCTCAAATCCACCTCGACTCTTTTCTTCCCACTCACTATGATTTTTAAATAAACTTAATAAAAAATCATAATCTTCTCCTTTTACAGCATTTCCGATTGTGCCTTTATTGAGGATGCGCTGAGCCTCTTTCTTAATTAATTCCTTTGTAAGAAAGCTCTTTCCTGCCACGGTGTATTTCATTTCTTGTCCTCTTGAAATTGCTGAAAGTGACCGCAATGCGGTCACTAATTATTAAGCATACTGGGTTAGCTTCCAAGTAACCGACTTACCATTATAGGGTGGGAATCGATTATTTTTTGCAATCGGCGCAGTCGTTGAAGGAGTCCCAACAACAGTCCATACTCCACTTTCAGGACATGTTCCGCCAGTAGTGCCAGTGGTTCCGAGTGGTACTTTTGACATATATCAATCTCCAGAGGTCTTGTTTTAATCGTTAACACGATTTTTTCTAACGCAGATTGACATTACCATGTTTAAAAGTGCTGTTAACTCAGTTTGAGTTAATCAATTAAAAAATTGATAGCTGGAGCGATTAAGCTTCCATAATTTGAGTTAAGTAGAAATTGCAATTTACTCTGCTTTTTATCGAAAGCTAAAATTTTTTTTGTTTAAATCTTAACTGATAGTCAGCTATAATGCTCTTTTGTCCAATTGCACTGTTTTGTCGTTTTTATATTTATTTTTTTATTCTTGCGAAATATATTGCTGAGAGTAGATTGTAATAGAGAAAAATGTGGAAATACACTTGATAATTTACTGCTGGCTGAGCGTGCGCTATTAAAAAAAAGCCCCGAAGGGATTTTATGCGTTTAAGTTTACAATAATCATTTTTTTGAAGATTTACTAGGCTTCAGATCTGGAGTATTTCCAGGCGTGTTTTTGTTATCACGCTGGCGCTGATCAGGTTTGCCAGTTGATTCAGCAATGCGTTTTGGTCCTGGTTTAAGTGACATGATTGGTATCCTATATGTTCGAGAGGGAAATCTCTCAAGAATAGATATATACTTACTTGCAGGTGTTATCAAGTCTAATGACGGAATTATTTCTCTATAATAAAAGAATTATTATTAATAATTTACTGCTTTTTTATGAGAGGATTTATGGAATGGATTATTGGTGGGGTCATTTTATTTGCAATTATAGGCGCGATTCTGAAACCACGAAGATGTGATGTCTGTGGAATATTGTTTAAAAGAAACTACTACACCTGGACAATTGAAGGTCGTAAACAACATTTATGTCCTAATTGCAACAATAAAATGAGCCGAAGAGTCAGTAATAAAAGATTTACCGACAGATTCGGGTAATTAGATTATTGTAGATACTCTGTGCGGGTCTTTATTTGTTATTTGCTAAAGGTCAGGGTGGTGTAGTATCAGGATTGTATGTTCAAGATTACTTGATAACCACCCTCAATTAGTGTTCCAATTATGCACTTAGGCATTAAAAATTGTGCTAATTCTTTAAATGCCTTGTTTAGCATCAATTCTATTAGTTTCATGAAAACTATAGTTATTCGATTTTTCGATTATTCGAAGTCTTCAATTATTTTTTGGTTATAATCTTCCAAATATTTCTGTAATTCATTTCTGTCAATCAAACGTACTTTTGCTGATTCAGCAAGTTCTTTAGCCGAATTGGTGAAATATGAATTTGTAATAACCATTGCTTCGTCACATGAGTAAAATGCCTTAGCGGAGATAGCTTGTTGTACTGCTGAATTACCAACTGAGCCAGAATAGTTTTTTGCCTGAATAACAATATTTTTATCGAAACGAGTGACAAATAGATCTGCACCTTGATCTTGAGTTCTCTTGGTTTCTTTAACATCGTATCCAAGAGTTTGGAATATCTTGACTAAAAAGTCTTCAAATTCAAAACCATTCATTGAATCAACTGAGTACATATTAACATATTTATCGGGATTGAAATGTTCGAGGCGTATAGCCAATCTTTCTACCAGTATGTCAAAATATATAGTTTCACAGATTGATATATACTTTCTAACATTATCAATTGAGATCAATGGTTTTCCGGGAGTATTTTGTGCGTTCTCATCGAATTCTAATGCAGAGAAGGCTATGTTATTGCTCCAGACAAAGTATAGAAACAATGATAGATCAGATCTAAATGTCGTTCCTGCTTCTTCAATCCATGATTTTAAAGATTCTGTTAATGTAGGTTTGATATGTCTTTTGATCTCTTTCGCAAACCCGTTATATACAGCGTTAAATGATGTAGTAAGTAAAAGCTTGTCCAAAAGCATTGGCAGCTCTTCCAATTCATTAAACCCCTTTCGAACAAGTACTTCACGAAATAATACAAAATCAGAATAAGTGCTTTTGTCTTCCGATAAATCACTTTCTGATCGCTTATCATGTGAGAACTTTGTTGTGTAAATGAAATTAGTGAAATAAGGATCCTTAAACGTTGCATATTTATCTAAAACATTTTGCAAGAGACTATTGAGTTGGGACTGCTCTTTCTTTTTCCCGAACAAGTCTTTTATAATTCCTTTTGACTGATACTGAAATTCTGGATAAAAAGAGGGATTAAGAGGGATCATTTGTTCTGAGGTAATAGGGGTGGGCGTTTTTGTGCCCCATGAATTCGTTACAGTTGGTACTCCGCCAGAACACCAGGGACAAATAATTTCGAAAGATGTCTTGCTGCATGAGTAACACTGATAAATCATTAGGCTATTTCCTTTTAAAATTATTAGGCTTAGTCATGATCTTTGGATCATAAAGATGAGTTGCTATTCTTGTAGTTGAGTACAATGTTAAATGCAAATAATTATCATACTTTTAAATCATGGTAATGATTTACTGAATCATTTTCCAATCCTGATGAAAAGCTGTAGTTGCCACTTGCTGAAAGTTCAACATGCCTTCCCCACCACGCCATCATATCTCTTCGTTGCTCCAGATATTGAGAACGGTTGTAAGCTCTCCTGACCTCATTAGTATCAATGTGTGCCAATGCTGCTTCAATTACGTCAGGCTGAAACCCTTTCTCATTGAGAACAGTTGAGGCTATGGATCTCATACCATGCGCAACAAGGATGTCTTTGAAGCCCATGCGTTTCAGCGCCATGTTTGCCGTCTGACTGTTCATTGGTTCCAGTGGATTACGGTAGCCTGGAAAAACGTGTGGTCTGTGTTTACTGATAGGCTTCATGACTTCTAATACGGCAAGTGCCTGCTCAGACAATGGAACAATGTGCATACGTTTCATTTTCATGCGCCCGGCAGGAATGCGCCATTCCTTTGTCTCAAAATTGATCTCGTCCCACCGGGTCATTGCTGCCTCAGCTGGTCTTGTCATGGTTAGCAACTGCCATTCGATAAGGCAACGCGTTTGTCTGCCAATACTCGCAAATGCAAGAGCCTTCATAAGCAGGGGGAGTTGTTCAGGCGCAAGGGCAGGGCGGTGCTTAACGGTTGGTTTGTGAAAAGTTCTGCTGATTCTCGCAGCAGGATTGAAAGTGACTAATCCAGCGTTGAGAGCGTAATCCATGACTTCGTTGATACGTTGCGTAAGTCGTTTGACCGTTTCCAGTCTCCCGGCTGAGTGAGTTGGTTCAAGCGCCCCAATGAATTGCTGAGCAGTGATTTTTGAAATAGGTAATGAGCCAATGTGCGGGAAAACGTATTTACCAAGGGAGCGCCAGATATCGTTTAGCGTGTGCTGGGTTAGTCCGGCAGCTTCTTTAGTCTTAAACCATAATGCAGCAACCTTTTCGAATGTGTTTTCTGTTGCTTCTCTTTGTTGAAGTCTTTGCGCCTTCCTGTGCTCCTGAGGATCAATGTCCTGCTGCAGAAGTTTTCGGAAGTCTGTACGGAACTGGCGAGCTTCTAAAAGAGAGATTTCTGGGTAGGAACCGAAGCTGAGGATAGTGCGTTTGCTTGTAAAAGGTCTGTAGTAACGGAAGCGCCAGAGTTTTGAACCGGCTGGATTGATCTGAATTTCTAGTCCGTCTCCGTCATAGAGGACGATGGCACGTTCTGAACACTTAGCGTTTTTGATCTCAGTATTTGTCAGGGGTTTGGTCTGCCTTGCCACTTTAGCTCTCCACAAGAGTCCTTAGAGTGTTAGGCATATTGGTCGGCGCGTCACTGTATGACTAAGCCTAGAGATATGCCCAAATCAGTGGATTTCAATGTAAGAGTATGGACGTCACTAGACAATAGAAAAGTACAGCGGATCATGTTAACCCACTGTACTTTCAGGACTTATAGTCTTGTCTGGACTTTGCCAGACAAAACGTTGGGGATATGGATGGTCGGCACGAGAGGATTTGAACCTCCGACCCCTGACACCCCATGACAGTGCGCTACCAGGCTGCGCTACGTGCCGACACGTCAGCTAATACTACGCAATTTCGCTTTGAATGCAAGCGGCTAACGTCTTGACTGCTAACAATTTAACCAACTTGCCGTTGAACTTGTCGGCGATCAATTAGCGATGAATCTTTTCTCTTCCGTCAGCACCTGAAGCAGCAGGGCCAGCTGAGGTTTATGATCTTTCAGCTTATGCCCGGCGCTATCCCAGGCGGTATAGCTGCCGTTGTTATCCAGCGCCAGCGTTACCGTAGGCGTAGTGATCACTAACTGACGGTCGTTAATGCTGGAAACCCAGTTGCGGTTGCGCTGAGGGGTAAAGAGATCGTCACCCTGCGAATAGTCCGCTACCGATGTTCTTACATTCAGCAGGCGCTGCATCAGGGTAGCCATGATGTCCTGATGATCCGTAAGACGAGTAATCTGCTGCGCCGGTGTCCCTGGCCAGTGAACAACTAACGGAACCTGTAAATTGGCCCGATCGCCCATGCTGCTATTGCCGTCCAGCGCCACGCCATGCTGGGCGGTAATCACTACAACGGTGTTTTCCAGCAGGCCTTTCTCTTGCAGCGTCGCCAGCACGTTTTGTACCTGCGTATCCACATCAGCCGCCGTGCGGGTATAGCGTCGGGTAATCTCTTTCGCCGTAGCGCCGGCCTTATCCTTATCCATGCCGGAAAGAGAAAGGTAGGAGAACCACGGTGCGCTATTATTTTTCTGACCTTCCAGCCAACGCTGCCACTGCTCAACCGTTTGTGAATTCGACTGATTTTGCGAAGCAGGCAGGGAAAAATCACTCAGCAGCGCCTGGCGATAAAGAGGGGAAGCAAAGCCATCGGCAGCGAACAGGCCAAACTGATACCCCTGTTTTGCCAGCGCATCAATAAGCACTGAAGGGGTGCGTGAAGCCAGAATGCTGTCCATATAGCTGGGAGAAATGCCGTAAAACAGCCCGAACAAACCGGTGTCCGCGTGGCTTCCGGCGCTGAAATGCTGGGTAAAGTTAACGTTGGCATCCGCAAATTGCGCCAGATGGGGCAGCGATTTATCCAGCGTGTCTTCGTTCAAACCATCAACGGTCACCATCAACAAATTGTGATGGCCGGGCTCACGGAAGGTAATGTCGTTAAGCGGATAAGCAACCGACACGGCTTCCGGATTCCCCTGCTGCACCAGTTTGCGCTGATACTCCTGCGCATCCAGCAGCCCATAACGCTCAAGAAAGCGCCTTGCGGTCATTGGGTAAGAGAGCGGCAGGTTAGAGCGCTGCATGGTAATCGGGCGATAAAAGTTAGCATCGGCCCAGATATACATAATATGGCTGGCGGAAAAGGCCAGGATAAACAGCACGGCCAATGGTTTACCGAAGCTGCGCCGGTTCAGACTGCGCAGCTTCTGCCAGCTCCAGGTGGCGAACAGCATTTCCACCAGGAAAATAGCCGGCACGCTGATAAACATCAGCTGCCAGTCGCGTGCCATTTCGCTTTGATCGGGGTTAACCACCAGCTCCCAAACCACAGGATTTAGATGCAGATGAAAGCGATCGAAGACCGCGCTGTCAACCAACAGCAGCGTTAGCCCGGTGGTAGCAATAATGGCGGAAAGAAAACGAAGCAGCCGCTGCGACATCACCACAAAAGTCAGTGGGAAGACGATCAGCAGATAAGCAGCGAAAACGATGAAGCTGAAATGGCCTATCCAACTGGTAAACGCGTAAATACGTCCGGCCAGCGAGGCCGGCCAGTCGGAGACAAACAGGTAGCGACTACCCAGAATAAAGGCAAAGATAATATTAAACAGGGCGAACCAATGCCCCCAGCCAATCATCTGGGAGACTTTTTCACGGTAGCGCTGCTGGTTGTTTACCATAACAGAATCAGAGTTATCACATTAATGGGCTTTATCTTCATGCACGGAGGCTTGCAGCGCTTCGGCAAACGAGCGTGCCAGCGTGCGGCGCTGTGCCGGAGATACGCTGGTGTTGATCAAATTGGTCACCATATTTCCCAGTACCATCAGGGAAAGATCGGTAGGGGCCTTGTCTTTTTCAAGAACGTTGACCATTTCGGCGAGGAGTTTCTCCACGCGGTCGTCACTGTAACGGGATGATTGTGGCATAGCGTCGAACTTATTGAGTATTAAAGGGCGGCATCTTACCGTAAAAGTGCGATTTTTTCTGCACTTTTATCGTGAGGGAACGGTTAATGTTGTTGCCTGTTGATCGCAGCGACGTGCGGTGATTGAATACGCGCCTGTGTTATAAAGGAGAATCAACCATGAGTCTGGATATCGACCAGATTGCCCTTCACCAGATGATCAAACGTGACGAGCAGTCGCTGGAGCTGGTGCTGCGTGAATCGCTGCTGCCGGCTAACGGGCCGGTCACGGCGATGATGGAGGAGCTGCATCGCGTCTACAGTGCGAAAAGCAAAGCATATGGCCTGTTTAATGAAGAGAGCGAACTGGCCGATGCGCTGCGTAATTGCCGCAAGGGGCAGGATGATTTTCTGGCCTTCAGCCGTGCAGCAACCGGGCGTTTACGTGACGAATTAGCGAAATATCCGTTTGCCGACGGCGGCATTGTTCTGTTCGGACATTATCGCTACCTGGCGGTGGAATATTTGCTGATTGCCGTGCTGAACAGCCAGAACAGCATGCGCGTCAATGAAGAACTGGATATCAGCAGCACGCACTATCTCGATATCAACCATGCTGATATCGTCGCCCGAATTGACTTAACGGAGTGGGAAACCAACCCGGAGTCAACGCGTTACCTGACTTTCCTGCGTGGGCGAGTAGGGCGCAAGGTTGCGGACTTCTTTATGGATTTCCTCGGTGCAAGCGTCGGTCTGGATACCAAAGCGCAGAACAAAGGGCTGCTTCAGGCCGTTGACGATTATTGCTCCGAAGCCAGCCTCGATAAAAACGAGCGGCAAAACTATCGTCAGCAGGTCTACAGCTACTGTAACGAACAGCTTCAGTCCGGTGAAGAAATCGAGCTGGAAGGCCTGTCGAAAGAGCTGGCCCCGCTGGGTGAAAAGAGCTTCCAGGCGTTTACGCAGGAGCAGGGTTACGAATTGGAAGAGAGTTTCCCCGCCGATCGCAGCACGCTGCGTCAGCTGACCAAATTCGCTGGCAGCGGCGGCGGCCTGACCATCAACTTTGACGCTCTGCTGTTAGGTGAGCGCATCTTCTGGGATCCGACCACTGATACGCTGACGATTAAAGGCACGCCGCCAAACCTGCGTGACCAGCTACAGCGCCGCAGCAGCGGAAAATAGCCAAAAAAAACGCCGCGTTAAGCGGCGTTTCCTTCACATGATTTCAGACGAGCAATTAAGCGCGAACGAAGTCGATGTGGTGCAGTTTTGGCTTGAACGGGTGACGCTGAACAGCCTGCACTTTTACTTTGGTTTCTTTACCGTCAACAACCAGAGTCAGAACTTCGGTGTAGAACTCAGGCTTAACCTGCATGTTCATCACGTAGTCGTGGTCCAGTTCGATGGCAACAGCTGCTGCTTCACCGCCATAGATGATGGCTGGGAATTTGTTAGCTGTACGCAGGCGGCGGCTCGCACCCTTACCCTGCTCTTTACGTTCTTCTGCATTGATAGTGAACATTGTTCAGTCTCTTTATAGTGATTATCCTGCTACAGGCGACCCAGCAGCAGGTTGGAGTGTTCAGCTTTTGCATGTGCAAAAGCGGGGCGCATTATAGCCTGAGTTCGCCTTCACGGGCAACGAATTAAACCACTCAACCCTTAACGCAGCTCGTTGGCGCGACGATAGCGGCCCTGATAATCGAACATTTTTTCGCGGATCTGCCAGAAATGACGCTGTTTACGGGCCACCACAAAGTCGGGATGGCGAAGCAAGGGTTGCAGCGCCACGATATCCGCTGCATTCTGCCAGCCGAGGGGCACGCCGGGCGCGCGCTGATGAGGCCGCATAAACAGCTGTTCGAACGCTTTACGCTGAGCAGGCGTGCTTAAGCGGAAACGTTCACTGACTTCCGTCGCCTCTTCATCGAAATAGCGTGCTTTCAGCCATTCACCCTTTTCATCTTTACCGCTTTCCAGCACCATCGCGGCACAGCGCAGCACCAGCGCATCTTTCAGCTTGAGCGCGGCTTTTAACATATCGTCAGGATCGACCAGTACCGCATCGCACTCCTGACAGCGGCGGGCAGCGATATCGTTCTCGGCGTTGCAGTGTGGGCAGCTTTTAAAGCGGAAACGGTAGTCACACTGCTCGCGTTCGCCCTCATCGTCTTCAAAAACGCCCTGACAGCGGCGGCCAAAATGCTCAATGAGGGTGCCATCAGCCGTTGTTTTTCCCCAAAAGGTATTGGCGAAGCCGCAGGCCGGACAAAATACCTGGACCGGCTTGTTATCGCTTTTGCCTTTGGGCGCGCCGACTTCCGGCGTAAAAATATCATGTGGATTGCCGGCATAATCCAGAATCAAGCAGTCGGTTTTACCGGGACAGAGCCGCAGGCCGCGTCCGACGATCTGTTGGTAAAGGCTGACGGATTCGGTTGGCCGCAAAATAGCAATTAAATCCACATGCGGCGCATCAAAGCCGGTGGTCAGAACGGCAACGTTAACCATATAGAGTAATTCGCGGGCTTTAAACGCGGCAATTAATGCATCGCGTTCGGCCGCGGGCGTATCGGCAGTAATCAGTGCTTTGCTGCCGGGTAGCAGCCCCAGGACTTCCTTCGCGTGCTCAACCGTGGCGGCAAAAATCATTACGCCTTTTCGGTCCTGAGCAAATTCAACAATCTGCTGAATAATATGCGGCGTAATTCGCTGCTGCTGTTTCAGCTCCAGATTCAGATCGGCTTCGCTAAACAGGCCGTTTTCCCGCGCCGTCAGGCGGCTGAAATCATACTGCACTACTGGCATATCCAGCCTTTCCGGCGGCACCAGAAATCCATGCTTGATCATATAACGCAGCGGCAGTTCATAGATGCAGTCGCGAAACAGCGCCCGCTCGTCGCCACGTACCATGCCATGATAGTGGAACTGATAGATCCAGCCTTTACCGAGGCGATAGGGCGTTGCGGTTAAGCCCAGCAGGCGAAGCTTAGGGTTGCGCAGGCGTAAATGCGTCAGGATCTGTTGATACTGGCTGTCATCGGCATCGCTGATGCGGTGACATTCGTCAACAATCAGCAGGGTAAACTCACTGTCAAACTGAGCCAGATTGCGCACCACCGACTGGACGCTGCCGAAAACCACTTTGCTGCGGCTCTCTTTACGTTGCAGGCCAGCGGCAAAGATATCGGCCTCGAGGCCGTAAGCCTGATATTTGCTGTGGTTCTGCGCCACCAGTTCTTTGACGTGAGCCAGAACCAGCACACGACCGCGCGCAAGCCTTGCCAGTTCGGCAATCACCAGGCTTTTTCCCGCGCCAGTGGGCAGGACGATGACGGCAGGCTGGTGGGAGCGGCGGAAATACCCGATGGTGGCATCAACCGCTTCCTGCTGATAAGGACGCAGAGTAAACGACATTATTTCAAATCCGGAAGCAAAGCCGCATTATGCCACGAAAGCAGGGTCTGCGCGCCTGCGCCTCTGGGCCTGAGCGTGAACTCCCGATATACTCCCATCCGATATACTCTTCAGGCGTTTTAAGAACGTCGAATTTTTTCTACTAAACAGGCAGTGCAGATTGAATGCGACTTGATAAATTTTTATCTCAGCAACTGGAAGTCAGCCGGGCGATTGCCGCTCGTGAGCTGCGAGCGCGTAAGGTCACGGTTGATGGGGAAGTGGTGCGCGAAGGCTCTTATAAGCTCAGCCCTACCAGCGAAGTGGAATATGACGGCAACCCGCTGCAGCAGCAGTTTGGCCCGCGCTATTTTATGTTGAATAAACCGCAGGGCTACGTCTGCTCAACGGACGATCCGGATCATCCCACGGTGCTCTATTTCCTTGAAGAACCGACCGCTTACAAACTGCACGCGGCAGGACGTCTTGATATTGATACCACGGGTCTGGTGCTGATGACGGATGACGGACAGTGGTCGCACCGCATTACCTCGCCACGCCACCATTGTGAAAAAACCTATCTGGTGACGCTGGAAAATCCGCTGGCGGACGATACCGCAGAGCAGTTCGCAGCGGGCGTGCAGCTGCATAATGAAAAAGATCTGACTAAACCTGCCACTCTTGAGGTAGTCAGCGAGAATCAGGTGCGCCTGACGATTAGCGAAGGACGTTATCATCAGGTCAAACGGATGTTTGCGGCGGTAGGAAATCATGTGGTTGCGCTGCATCGCGAGCGTATTGGCGATATCGTGATGGATGAAGATCTCGAACCGGGTGAATACCGTCCGCTAACGGCGGAAGAAATCGCCAGCGTTGGCGTACCGGGCAGTTCAGCAAAATAAAGGACGTGAGCAATGAAGGTGCGTAAGGATAAAAATTCGTCGCTGGGCCTGGTGGTGATCCTTGGCCTGCTGGCCATGCTGATGCCGTTGTCGATTGATATGTATTTACCTGCGCTTCCGCAAATTGCTCGCGAATTTGGCGTGTCGGCAGGCAGCGTGCAGATGACGCTGAATCTCTACATCCTTGGCTTTGCGTTGGGACAGCTGCTCTACGGGCCGCTGGCCGACAGCTTTGGTCGCAAGCCGGTTATCGCCGTGGGCACGCTGATTTTTGCCGTCGCGGCCGCCGCCTGTGCGCTGTCGCAGACCATTGAGCAGCTGATTTTTATGCGTCTGCTGCATGGACTGTCAGCCGCTGCCGGCAGCGTGGTAATCAGCGCACTGATGCGGGACAGTTATTCAAAAGAAGAGTTTTCCCGCATGATGTCTTTCGTCATGCTGGTAACAACGATTGCCCCGCTGTTGGCACCGATTGTCGGTGGCTGGCTGCTGCTGCTGTGGAGCTGGCATGCCATATTCTGGGCGATTTCACTGGCTGCGGTAGTGACTACCGTGCTGGTAGTGACGCAAATCAAAGAGACGCTGCCGCGCGACCGTCGGCAGAAATTCCATCTGCGAACCACGCTTGGGAATTTTCTGTCGCTGTTTCGTCATAAACGCGTGTTCAGCTACATGCTGGCGAGCGGCTTCTCCTTTGCCGGCCTGTTCTCTTTTCTCAATGCCGGGCCGTTTGTTTATATCGAGCTTAATCACATTTCGCCGCAGGATTTTGGTTACTACTTTGCGCTTAACGTGGTTTTCCTGTTTTTGATGACGCTGATAAACAGCCGCTCGGTGCGGCGCTTTGGCCCGCTGGCGATGTTCCGTTTAGGGCTGCTGATTCAATTTACCATGGGCGTATGGCTGGTGGTTGTTAGCGCGCTGAACCTTGGATTTTTACCGCTGGTGTTTGGCGTAGCGATGTTTATCGGCTGTGTGGCTATGGTCTCCTCCAACGCAATGGCGGTCATCCTGGAAGAGTTCCCCCACATGGCGGGAACGGCCTCATCGCTGGCCGGCACGCTGCGCTTTGGCGTTGGCGCACTGGTTGGCGCACTGCTTTCCACCGTAACATTTACCAGCGCATGGCCCATGGTGGGATCGATTTTTGTCTGTGCCACGCTGTCAGTACTGCTGTTTATTTACGCCACCCGCCCACGAAGAAAAGCCACCCGTTAAATTATCTCCCCAAAGCTGAGGAACACGGTTTCCTCAGCTTCTCCGTTTTATTCGCTATAATGTTGTATTAATGTAAAGATAACTCGACGTTAAGTTACCTTTATGCAACAAAAGTGGTTGTTATCCCGCCGCGAACGCGGTAAATATAATTTTATTGAGAGCAAGCTCTCATAAAAACAGCCATGCTCTGGTAAAAATTGTTGGCAGGTCAACTCACTGGCCCAACAAAACCAGCAAAAGAATCGTCAGTAAAGGCGATGGCGTCTGATACCGATCTGGGGAGTTCAGGTGAATACGTTACAACATTCCGTGGTACACCGTTTACCGCAAAGCTATCGTTGGGGCGCAGGCACAATCGGTGCCAGCGTGGAGCCATTGCTGCTAAGCAGTATGGATGCAGAAGATGACCTGATTGGGCTTACCCTGCTCAGTCATCAGGGCATGCAGGCGTGGGATATTATGAAGATCATTAAAGAAGCGCTGGCTGAAATTCAGCTCGATTGCTCTATCGTGGAGTGGGAAGGGGAACCGTGTTTGTTCGTTGCACGCCATGATGAATGCGCGACGACCTGTCGGCTGAAAAACTTTGGCGTCGGGATTGCTGAGCCGTTTAAAAACGCTTCCGCCTGATTTCCGTGAGGCGGAAGCGCTGCTCAGGCCAGCGCAATCAGCTGCCGGGTATAATCTTCCTTCGGCGTGGCAAAAATCGTTTCACACTCTCCCTGTTCCACCACTTCTCCCTGCCGTAATACCACGACCTGGTGACATAACGATCGCACCACCTGTAAATCGTGGCTGATAAAAATGTAGGCCAGACGATGATCCTGTTGCAGCTTTTTCAGCAGCGCCAGGATCTGTTTTTGTACGGTACGATCCAGTGACGAGGTGGGTTCATCAAGCACGATCACCTGCGGCTGAAGGATCAATGCCCGGGCAATGGCAATGCGCTGGCGCTGACCGCCGGAGAATTCAGCCGGATAGCGCTGGCGCGTATCGGGATCCAAACCGACTTCCTGCATCGCTGCAATGACCTTTTCTTCACGCTGTGTCGCCGTTAAATCAGGTTGATGAACCTGTAATCCTTCCGCAATGATTTGCAGCACGTTAAGTCGCGGGTTCAGCGATGAATTAGGGTCCTGAAACACAACCTGCATCTGGCGGCGCACCGGCAGCATTTTTCGCCGATCCCACTGATGAAGCGGATGTTCACCAAACCAGATCTCACCCTGTGACGCAATCAGGCGCAGCAAAGCCAGCCCGGTGGTGCTTTTTCCCGAGCCAGACTCGCCTACCAGGCCCAGGCTTTCTCCAGGACGAAGCTCAAAGCTAAGCGACTTCAACGCATGATGGTGGCCAACAACGCGCTTCATAAACCCTTTTTTGATGGGAAATGCGACGCTGAGATCCTCAACGCGTAACAGAGGCGCAGCCTGCGTGTCAGCGGGGTCGGGCTTGCCTTCTGGCTCAGAATTGAGCAGCGTTTGGGTGTAAATCTCCTGAGGCGCGCTAAAGAGCTGATGCGTCGAATTATATTCCACGCGCTGGCCATTGCGCATCACCAGTACGTTATCAGCCAGTCGGCGCACGATGTTCAGGTTATGGGTAATAAACAGCAGCCCCATATTCATCTCCTGCTTTAGCTCTTTCAGCAGGGTAAGAATTTGTGCCTGAACCGTGACGTCCAGCGCGGTTGTAGGCTCATCGGCAATCAATAACTTAGGCTGCGTGAGCAGCGCCATGGCGATCATTACCCGCTGACGTTCACCGCCGGACAGTTGGTGTGGGAAATCGCCAAGCCGTTTTGCAGCCTGACGGATCCCTACGCGGTCCAGACAGCTTAAAATTTCTGCCCTGGCCGCCGCCGCGCGCATGCCACGATGGAGTGAAAGCACCTCGTACAGCTGCTTTTCAATGCTGTGCAGCGGATTGAGCGACACCATCGGTTCCTGAAAAATCATCGCCATCTGGTTGCCGCGCAGGCCACGCAACGTTCGCTCATCGGCTTTCAGCACGTCCTGGCCGTCGAACAGGATCTCGCCCTGAGGATAAATGGCTGGCGGCCCAGGCAACAGGCGCATCAGGGACAGTGCGGTAACGCTTTTGCCAGAGCCGGACTCGCCGACCAGCGCCAGCGTTTCGCCTGCCTCGACGGACAGCGAAAGATTGTCCACCACCAGGCGATCGATATCCGCCTGACGGAAGGCGATGCTTAAATTTTTGACAGAGAGCAGCGACATTAGTGCACCTTACTGGGATCGAAGGCGTCGCGAACCGCCTCGCCGATAAATATAAGCAGCGACAGCAGGATCGCCAGAGAGAAAAAGGCGGTAATCCCCAGCCACGGTGCCTGTAGGTTATTTTTCCCCTGTAACAGCAGTTCGCCAAGCGAGGGGGAACCGAGCGGTAAGCCAAAGCCCAGAAAATCAAGCGAGGTTAGCGTGGTGATTGAACCGCACAAAATAAAAGGCAGATAGGTAAGCGTGGCGACCATTGCGTTGGGCAGCATATGGCGCAGCATAATAGTGCGATCGCCAACGCCAAGCGCCTGAGCCGCGCGGATATAATCAAAATTACGGGTTCGCAGAAATTCAGCACGCACGACGCCAACCAGCTGCATCCAGCCAAACAGCACGGTAATCACCAGCAGCCACCAGAAGCCTGGCTGCACCACGCTGGAAAGCAGGATGATCAGAAACAGCGTCGGCATGCCGGACCAGACCTCGATAAAGCGCTGGCCCCATAAATCCACGCGCCCGCCGTAATAGCCCTGGCAGGCGCCGACGACCACGCCTATTACGCTGGAAACCAGCGTCAGCACCAGGCCAAACAGCAGCGAAATTCGCATGCCGTAAAGAATGCGCGCCAGCACATCACCGCCATTCGCATCAGTGCCCAGCCAGTTTTGTGCCGAAGGTGGAGAAGGGAAGGGGACGTTTGACGCGAAATTGAGCGTGCCATCGCCGAAGCGAATCGGTGCCCAGACAGCCCAGCCTTGCCGATCGAGACGCGATTTTAGCCACGGATCCTGATAATCGGCGGCGGTGGCTAACTCTCCGCCAAAATCTGTTTCACTGTAGTTCACAACCAGCGGAAAATAGAAGCGATCGTTGTAGTGCACCAGCAACGGCTTGTCGTTGGCCAGTAGCTCGGAAGCCAGACAAAGCACAAACAGCACGACAAAAATCCACAGCGACCAGTAACCACGGCGGTTACGGCGAAATCTTGCCCAGCGGGCCTGATTAACGGGGCTTAATCGGCTCATTGGCGTCCCTCAAAATCAATGCGCGGATCGACCAGCGTATAGGTGATATCGCTGAGAATATTCAGCAGCAGGCCGATCAGGGTAAAAATATACAGCGTACCAAACATCACCGGATAATCGCGCTGAATTGTGGCGTCATAGCCTAACAGGCCCAGGCCGTTCAGCGAGAACATCACTTCAATCAGCAGTGAACCGGTGAAAAACATACTGATAAAGGTGGCCGGGAAGCCGGCTATCACCAGCAGCATGGCGTTACGGAAAACGTGACGGTAAAGAATTTTTTTCTCATCCAGCCCTTTAGCCCGTGCGGTGACAACATACTGTTTGCGGATCTCGTCCAGAAAAGAGTTTTTGGTCAACATCGTCAGCGTAGCGAAGCCGCCTATCACCGTGGCCGTGACCGGTAAAGTGATATGCCACAGGTAATCCGTAATTTTGTCGTACCACGGCAGAGAATCAAACTGGGCAGAAACCAGCCCGCGTAACGGGAACCAGTCGAGATAGCTGCCGCCAGCAAACAGTACAATCAGCATTGTCCCGAACAGGAAAGAAGGAATAGCGTAACCAACAATGATGATTGAGCTGCTCCAGATATCAAAAGCGCTGCCGTTTTTGACCGCTTTCTTAATGCCTAGCGGAATCGACACCAGATAAATAATCAGCGTACTCCACAGACCGAGCGAGACCGAAACCGGCAGGCTCTCTTTTATCAGCTGGATCACCGAGCTGCTACGGAACAGGCTGTCGCCAAAATCGAAACGGACATAGTTCCACAGCATGGTGAAATAGCGCTCATAAAGCGGTTTGTCAAAGCCGTAGCGTTTAGTGATTTCGGCCACGACTTCCGGATCCAGCCCTCGCGAGCCACGATACTGATTATCGCCGGGTTGTGCATTCAGCTGGCTTCGCCCCTGCGTTTGCGGTGCGCCGCCCGAACCCGGCATGCCGGTGGACTGACCAAATTCGATATTCGCTAATGCCTGATCGACCGGGCCACCCGGCGCAATCTGAACGATAAAAAAGTTGATGGTGATAATCGCCCACAGAGTGGGGATCACTAACAAAAGTCGGCGTAGCAGATAAGCGCCCAAAGTTGACCCCTTTAACGACGTTGGGCCGGCAGCTGCGCGGCTTTGTTAACATCATACCACCAGCTGTCGAAGCCCAGAGAATAGGTTGGACGCGTGGTTGGCATGGAGAATTTGTTCCAGTAAGCGTAGCGATCGTTGGCGTTGTACCACATTGGGATCATGTAATAGTTCCACAGCAGTACCCGGTCCAGCGCGCGGCCCAGCGGCAGTAAGGCCTTTTGATCGCCCTGATGCTGATTAATTTGATTAACCAGCTCGTCGATAACCGGATTCGATACATGTGGGCGGTTATAGCTGGAATTAATATAGGCCGTTGCCCAGTAAATTTGCAGGTTGCTATCGGGGAACGGCATCGCCGGATAAGGCGATACCACCATATCAAAATCGCTTTTGCGCAGCCGTGCCAGATACTGTGAACTGTCGACCTGACGGATATTCAGTTTGATCCCCAGTCGGGCAAGATTGTGTTGGAAAGGCAGTACCCACTGATCGTTCCCCCCGCTTCGCATCATTAATTCGAAGTTGAAAGCGGCGCCTGTTTTCACATTAACCAGCTGCTGATTTTTCAACTCCCAACCCGCCTGTTTTAATAAATTCAGGGCGTTCAGAAGATGCGTTCGGTCGTAACCGCTACCGTCAGTATGAGAAGGACGATAGATTTGCGAGAAAACCTCATCCGGAATTTTTCCCTTGAAGGGCGCGAGAATCTCCAGCTCTTTGGCTTCAGGATAGCCAGCCGCCGCATATTCTGTGTTCTGGAAATAACTGCCGGTCCGTTTATAAGCACCGTAAAATAATGCTTTATTCATCCACTCAAAATCGAATACCAACGATATCGCTTCACGTATGCGGCGATCGCTAAACTGGGGTTTCTGCACGTTAAAGGCCAGCCAGCTGCTGGCTGTTGTGACGGTATTTGGCTTCTCATCCTGCACGATAAAGCCTTTATCAAAATTCTGTCCCTGATACTGCGTCGCCCATTTTTTAGCTGAGCTCTCAGAACGAAAATCAAACGCACCCGCTTTGAAGGCTTCGAAAGCAACGTTGTCATCCAGATAATAGTCATAGCGCAGGGTATCGAAGTTAAAACGCCCTTTATTGACGGGCAAATTAGCGGCCCAGTAATCTTTTACACGCGAATAGGTAATAGACTGACCAACTTTATAACGGGTGATGCGCCACGGACCGCTGGCAGGCGGCGGGGAAGGGAGCGGCTCGCCCAGGTTATGGTTTTTCCAGAATTTTTCAGGAAAAACGGGCAGGCTTAATAGTGAGAGCATTTTGTCGCGATCGGATGCAGGTTGCTCAAACCGCACGGTGAGTCGCGAAATAGCCCTGGCGGTGACGCCTTTATAAAATACCCGAAATTGTGGAACGCCTTCGGTCATGAACTTAGAAAAAGTAAACGCCACATCTTCAGCCGTAATCGGCGAGCCGTCCTGAAAACGTGCCTGTGGGTTTAGCGTCACTTCCACCCAGCGGTAACTGTCCGGGTAGCGGGCAAACTCTGCGATTAAGGGATAGTAACTGCCGACTTCATCTTCGGAATTAACAAACAGGCTATCATAAAGCGTATCTGTGCCTACGCCGGGGTTACCACGCGAAGAGAAGCGGTTAAAATTGTCGTAGGTACCAATAGCAGAAAGCGTAATACTCCCACCTTTTGGTGCAGCGGGATTCGCATAGTCATAGTGGCTGAAATCAGTGGCGTATTTAGGCTCGCCCAGCTGGGCAAAGGCATAACTCTCATTAATTTTCTCAGCCTGCGCTGCCTGAATAGTCAGGCTGAACACAATCAAAGCAAACCAGCGCAGTATCATGGCGTTATCAGGCTCCCAGGGAAAAACGCAATTATAACCAGACTAACAGTCAGATAAAGGATGGAGCAATGCGCTAAGACAGGTATTTACGCTTTCAGACATTATCAGTGGCGATCTCTTTTCCGGCAAGCGGCGGCAACTTGCTGTCACGGCCGAAATAATCAATCAGCTGCGAAACGGTACAAGGGCGGCTAAAAAGAAAACCCTGCATATGGTGAACACCGCGATCCGTCAGCCAGCGCGCCTGTTCGCTTGTTTCCACGCCTTCGGCCACGGTATGCAGATCCAGTTTCTTTGCCAGCGTCAGCACGGCGTCCAGTACCGGCGAAGACAAGGTTTCACGAGCAATATTTTGCACAAAACCACGGTCGATTTTTAAATAATCAAAATTGTATTTTTCCAGATAAATCAAAGCGCTATGGCCTGTTCCAAAATCATCTATGGCAATGCTGATATTGTTACTGTGCAGCCAGTTAAAAATGGTAAAGGCCGTATTTTCCTCGACCATCGCTCGCTCGGTTATTTCAAAAACATAGCGAAAATGCCCCTGCGGCATCCCTTCCAGCCACCGTGTCACATCCTGGTAAAATTCGGGATCGATAAGATGAGCAGGTGAAATATTGAGGTTTAGCCCGGTTCCCGCAGGCACCGTCTGGCATAAGGTTTCGCAATCTCGCGCCACCAACTCAAAGAGGTGGCGGGTCAGCGGAACAATCAGTTTTTTATATTCCGCGTAGCGAATAAACGTATCTGGGGGAATCGGGCCTTCAGTCGGATGCGTCCAGCGCATCAGGGCTTCAAGCGCATAAACTTTACCGGTTGCCGCTTCGATAACCGGCTGGTATTGCACGTGAAACTCGCCGCGTCTGATCCCCAGCAAAATTTCTTTACCGGGCTGTATTCGCAACATCAGCAGCAGATAACAGCCGCCGCCGCTAAATAATCCTAATAGCAGACCGGCTAACAGCAGCACATTAATATCCTGTACGGGCAGCTCTTCGCCATAAAGCTGCATGCTTAACGGGTAATTTGGCAGTGAAATTGTGCGTAGAGGCGGGTCCGGCAGCGTGGCAAGCTCAACAACACGCTGTTCCCAGCTGGTCAGCGCTTTATCACCGGTGATAATCGCCATTCCGCTGATTTCCTGCTGCCGGGCAGTAAACAGTAGCCAGGGGGTTAAATTAATATTTAGCGTAACAATAATACCGCTGCCGGGCGTCTGCTTGTTTGCCAGCCACATTAAGATCGCCGGTTTGTTAGTTCCCGCGGTCGTAATGGAGGCCAATTTGATATCAATGGATTTGCGGGTATCAAGTTCAGCGAATAGCGCTGTCGTCTCCAGGCCACCTTCAGCCGACGCGGAAGAACAATAAACATGATTATCACTCACCAATAAGATATTACGGATATTGGTCGTGAATGCGGCACGCTGAGTCAGCTCATTGCGTATACTGGCGCAGCTAAAACGCGTCATTCCCTGCAACGGGAAGAGATTTTTTTGCAGTTCGTCAAAATGGTTTAAAACATACTGCTGGGTATTCTGGGCTAGTTTGTCATGACTTTCCGCACGTCGGTGCCAGACAAAAACCCAGGCGGTGAGGGTAAACAGCAGAAGAAAAAGCAGACCTACTGTTGCACTTAGATAAACAATCCTGCGCCGGTTGAGGGCATGGCGCGTGAGAGTGGTTGAAAGTGGCATTGGGTGTGTCTCCCGTGAGTGCCGTTTTTTTTCTGCGCTGTCCTGCCCAACAGTGCTCCAGTTTTCAGATCGGCAGGATATACCGGTAAAGCGTCTTTTGTCTTCATATTATTATGATATGGATAGATTTTTTACTGTTTTCTTTCAAGAAATCAAACCTGATGGCGGCGCCCATTGCTGCGCTAAACAGGCGCAAAAAAAAACGCTGCGGAAGCAGCGTTTCTTATCTCGTTTTTCGCAGACTCAAGGGAAAGTCAGCTTTGCGTTCGGCTTAGTACCCGACGCGCATCGCGATAGCGATTTTTCCAGTAAGCTTCGTTCAGATTCGAAATCATTACGCCGCTACTGGTAGAGGCATGAACGAAGTTATCGTTGCCAAGATAAATTCCGACATGGCGCCCGGTAGAGCCTGAACGGAACAGCACTAAATCACCCGGTCGTAACTTGCCACGCTGAATACTTTTTCCCGTATCTTCCTGTTCGTAAGTCGAACGGGGTAAATCCAGACCAAACTGCTCGCGGAAGGTGGTCTGAACAAAGGCAGAGCAGTCAATGCCGCGTTTACTGGTACCGCCCATGCGGTAGCGAACGCCTTTCCAGTCCGAATACTGATCCATCAGACGGGATTTGATATCCACGTTCTGGACCATCTGTT
Source organism: Pantoea sp. CCBC3-3-1 (assembly GCF_007981265.1). NCBI lineage: Bacteria > Pseudomonadati > Pseudomonadota > Gammaproteobacteria > Enterobacterales > Erwiniaceae > Pantoea > Pantoea sp. CCBC3-3-1. Next base: position 3,274,603 of record NZ_CP034363.1, on the reverse strand, counting down.
CGAATTCATCCTGAGACGCTTGCAGTAAAAAACCGTTTTGGCCTTTAACTGCATGAGTATCAGTTTGTGCATTGTTGTTGGTATTCGTCGAGCTACAGGCTGAAAGCAGAGTGGCTAGCGCCACTGCGGGTAATACCCGCCAAATATATCTCAGAATCGGTTGAGACTTGACCATTATGTTTGTGATCCCTTGAAGTCCTTAACGACAAAGTCGCTAGCTAAATTGCGAAACAGAACGAGATTAATTAGCGCTACAGGGTAAGACCATTCCTGAAAACGTAAAACGCATCAGCGATCACGATAAAAAGTGTAAATGGCGGAAATATCTTACTGGTTGGCCTAATCGAAAATGAGATTACCCGATTAACAGCCCCATGGCGAGGGGTTTTAGCGACTTTTTTATCGCTTTTTATGATAAGAAACAGTGAGGTCGTAACATGGCCACTTTATCGGCAAACGCCCTAAAAACATGAGTAAAAAAAGGTAAAAAAGGCTGAAAATCCGGCAGTTAATCACGCCCTCAGATTAATCTTATTGCGGAGCGTCAAAGTTCAGCAGATTCCGCTGGCTGTCAAACATAACCAAACCTTTTAGTTAGCGACTAACCGGAATACGAATTAAAAAAAAAGGGCAATGAAAGCATCAGGAACTTTGCATTGCCCGGGTATTCTTTTAACGTAATCAGGGAAATTACTTAGCTGGCTTATATTTTCCTGGCAGATAACGATATAACGCATTGACCAACATATCGCTGCCTGGCGTAATTAACCACCAGCTCAGTCCCACCAGCACAATGGAAAGTGAACCCACCATCACATCGGTAAACCAGTGCGCGCCAATCATGATACGCGGCGTGGCAAATACCAGCACGATAGCGACGGCGATTAAAAAAGCACCCCGGCCAAAATAACGCAGCATAAAACAGGCAAAGACCATTAGCATCATGCCGTGGTCGCCCGGGAAGCTGTCGGAAGAGGCATCCTTGGTGGGAATACCGGTCAGCTTTGTGACGTGATTCACATCCGGGAAAAATTTCGTCGGGCTGACGTGAGAGACCGGAATTAAATGTCCCAGCTGATTAAGCACTACGGCACTCAGCAGCATTGCAATGCCAATAGCGAACAGGCGTCGCCGCCCCTGTGGCGTTTCTCGCCGCCAGAAACTGTAATACAGGCCGCCCATCGCCAGCAGTGAAACACCGTCAAAAGGGCGAAAATTGGTAATAGCAACCAGCCATAGCAGCGCCTTGTTTGTGACCAGCCGTTCGTTAAACCAGTAAAAAATCGTTTTATCGACGGTAAACCAGAAACCATGGTTTTCTGGCAGGTACCAGGAAAAAAACAGCGCCAGTCCCAGTACGTTCAGTACCAGGATACTCATTAAGCGTTTAGTATTCATTGTATGTTAAATACAGTTTAAGAAATCGTGACGGCGGAGATTATACCTGCAAAGTTAAACGAAGTTTCAACAAAGATGCCTGAAGCAGGTTCCAGTCTGCCTCTTCTTCGTGAATAATTTCGATACGGCTGTCTGGCGGCGTCGCCTGTCGAGTCTCAATGTTAAAATCTTGCCCCTGACGGTTTACACTGACTAAGCCTTCCTGAGTGCGCATAACACCTTTGATCCGCGTTACCGGCGCAAGACGTACCCACTCCAGCAGCCCGATAGTGTCAAAGCAGGTTTCGGCATCAAATATCCAGCCACAGGAATAGTAGCCCTGACCCTGATTCATCGAACGACGCCAGCGCGAAGCAGAGGTAAGGGCGAGTTTGGAAAGCTGCGACTCGGGGTGCGAATGATGATGCGGGCTTTGCGGCAGTTTCGTGACGTTTTTCCGCGGTTGATCCAGCAGTTCCTGAGCAATCTGACCAAAGCGGGCGACGACCACAGGCCGGGATAAGGCGTCCTGAGTCTGCCACTGTTGCAGCGCCATACGCGCGCTATCGTCCCAGCGGTCTTCTTTATTCGCAATAATGAAGTCAGCTGCGGCCAGCTGATCGCGAAAGTTCTCGTTTTCCCGAATGCGGATCTCATTAAGCTGGCGAGGATCGAGCAGGCATAAGGAAGCATTCAGCGTTAGCCAGGGCTGATAAACCGGTGAAGAGAGCATATCCAGAATTTGTTTTGGATGCCCAAGGCCGGTGGGTTCAATCAGCAGCCGGTCTGGTTTAGCCTGCTTTAATAACATATTCAGGCCGACCTGCATCGGAAGTCCGTTAACACAGCACATGCAGCCGCCGGGGATCTCTTTCAGTACAGCTCCGCTTTCGGCCAGCAACGCGCCATCAATCCCTATTTCACCAAACTCATTGACCAATACAGCCCATTTTTCACCCTCGGGCTTATTCGCCAATAAATGAAGCAGCGTCGTCGTTTTCCCGCTGCCCAAAAAGCCGGTAATCAGGTTTACCCGGGTCATAGTGACTCCTTAATAACGTTAAGGCTGATGATAAGGATATTTTGCAAATTATGCGATTTGGTTATTAAATGTTTATTTTTTGTGTATACTGGGTGATCTTTTAGTTAAAAATGAGGTGTTTTATGAATAGCAAACAGGCTGCGCTTGCTGCCCTGCTTTTCGCCTCATGGATGAGCAATGCTCTGGCAGCGGATTCGTCTGCCACTTCAGGTACGATCTATTTCCGCGGCGCGTTAGTGACAAACAGCTGTGAACTCTCTTCAGAACAAGATCAGGTGAACGCAACCTGTTACCGCGACGGTCAATACCAGCTTTCACGTCTTTCACTTAATAAGCGCGAGACAGCAGTGCCGGAATTTGCCAGTACGGAGGTTCGTTGGCTGGACGATGCGCATCAGCAGGGCATTATGACGGTAACCTATCAGTAACCGCTTGAGTTGTTATAACATAACAAAAGCGGCGATGCAGCCTGCATACGCCGTTTCAGAAAGGCAGGTTATTCAGAACGGCCCATGTAGCGGCGTTCAGGAATATGGATGCGGATTTTGTCGCCGCTGCTCAGATACTCGGGCACCTGAATAACCAGACCGGTGCTCATCGTCGCAGGCTTGGTTCTGGCGCTGGCAGAAGCCCCTTTAATACCCGGTGTGGTTTCCACAATTTCCATATCCAGCGTTTGCGGCAGTTCCAGCGCAAGAATCTGACCATCCATTGTCAGTACCTGAATGCCCGGAATTCCCCCTTCAGGAATAAACAGCAGTTCTTCTTCAATCTGCTCTTTTTTAAACACGTAAGGGGTATAGTCTTCGTCATCCATAAAGACATATTCATCGCCATCGATATAAGAGAACGTTACCTGACGGCGGCTCAGCGAGATCGCCTCAATAATGTCGTCGCCTTTAAAACGTTCTTCGACTTTAAGGCCGGTGCGGATATCAGTAAAGCGCATCTTATAGAGCGTGGACGCACCGCGAGCGCTGGGGCTTTGTACGTCAATATCTTTTACTAACAGCAGTTTACCGTTATAATTTACGGCCATACCTTTTTTTATTTCGTTAGCTCTTGGCATTCTGATTTTCCAATAGAAAGGGGCAGTGAAAATTCTCGCGACAAATTACTCTTGCTCACCGATTGAGGCAAGTGCTGAAGGGCGCAAAAGCGAGCCTGCCAGCGCTATTTGTGGGCTATCAGGAAAGAATAGTATTTCTTTCAGGCGGCTGCTATTGTCGCGTTTTCAGTTCAGGTGAATCCAAAATGCAGTGCCGTTCATTATGTGGTGCTTGCTGCACTGCGCCTTCTATCTCAACTCCCATTCCTGGCATGCCTGACGGTAAACCGGCAAATACGCCCTGTATTCAGCTGGACGACCAGCAGCGCTGTAAAATTTTTGCTTCACCTCTTCGGCCGGCTGTCTGTGCAGGCTTAAAGCCTGATGCGGAAATGTGTCGCAGTAACCGCAGCGAAGCGATGATCTGGCTGCTTGAGCTGGAAAGACAAACCGCACCCTAATCCCTCTGTGTCCTTCTGTTTTCTGAAAGCTGACGCCTGCTGATTAACGCTTTATAACGCGGTGTCCGTCGAAAAAATACCGGCACTGAATGTCAGGCTTTTGGTAAAGGCTGAAAATATAATCTTCTTTAAAATCATGGGGCTGAACGTGAGTTTGGGCTGTTTTGTCGAGCCTGGAAGGCGGGTGCTGAACGGGGATAAAGAAAAGCGTAAGGTGCCATCAGATTGTCAGTAAACGAAGCGGGAAGCCAGCTATTTTCTGAAATGCGCCGTCGAAGTGTGCGTGGCTTCAAAAATCTGCTACGCCGTTAACGGTAAAACTTGCAACCATATGGGCTTCAGGACCAAACTCATTGAAACGTTTCAGCGTTGTTTGAACAGCTTGTTACCTCAGGGATAACCTTTTTTCGCGAAAATTAGCTGAAACGATTCAAACGAAGCAGCGAGGAGAACTATGTTCCAGCTTGAACTGACCGCCATTCATCCCGGCGCCACGGCCGGGAGTAAAGAAGAAGCTATTCGCCAGGTTGCGGCCGCGTTGACCTCTGCGGGCAACGTTGGAGAAGGGTATGTCAACGGCATGCTTGCCCGAGAGCAGCAGACCTCAACCTACCTGGGCAACGGCATTGCTATCCCACATGGTACGACCGATACGCGCGATCTGGTGTTGAAAACCGGCGTGCAGGTTTATCAGTTTCCGCAGGGTATCGCCTGGGGCGAAGATCAAACTGCCTACGTGGTCATCGGTATCGCCGCCAAATCGGACGAACATCTGGCCTTGCTGCGTCAGCTTACTCACGTGCTGAGTGATGACAGCGTGGCGGAAGAGCTGAAAACCACTGACTCGGCCGAGACGCTGCGCAGCCTGCTGATGGGCGAAAAACAGGGCAAAGAGTTCAAATTCGACACCTCGCTGATTACCCTTGATGTGGCCACGGGCGATCTGATGACGTTACAGGCGCTGAACGCGGGCCGCCTGCAACAGGCTGGCGCAGTAGACAGTACCTTTGTCAGCCGCGTTATCGCTTCTCAGCCGCTGAATTTGGGGCAGGGCATCTGGCTGAGCGACAGCACCGAAGGCAACCTGACCAGCGCCGTTGCGGTCAGTCGCGCCGCAGCGCCTTTTGACGTAGCGGGCGAAAAGGCCGCGTTACTGGTTACGGTCGCCGTTGCAGACGATCGGCCGCTGGACGTGCTGAACTACCTCAGCGACCTGCTGATTAAGCAGAAAGCCGAACGTCTGCTGAGCGCTGATGCCGCTGGCGTGCTGGCATTATTGACCAGTGAAGTCTCAGAGCAGGCAGATGTGCTGACCGAAGAGTTCACCATTCGTAACGAACATGGTCTGCACGCTCGTCCGGGCACCGCTCTGGTCAGCGTGATCAAACAGTATAACTGCGATATGACCGTAACGAATCTGGACGGCAGCGGTAAACCTGCCAACGGGCGCAGCCTGATGAAGGTTGTGGCGCTGGGCGTGAAAAAAGGCCACCGCCTGCGCTTTACCGCCAGCGGTGAAGATGCACGAGCCGCACTGGATGCGGTTGGGGAAGCGATCGCAGCCGGTCTGGGCGAGGGCGCATCATGAGCAGACGTGTAGCAACAATTACCCTCAATCCTGCTTATGACCTGGTCGGTTATACGCCGGAAGTTGAGCGCGGCGAAGTGAACCTGGTGAAAACTACCGGGCTGCATGCGGCCGGTAAAGGCATCAACGTCGCGAAAGTATTAAAAGACCTGGGGATTGACGTTACCGTTGGCGGTTTCCTCGGTAAAGAAAACCAGGATGGCTTTCAGCATCTGTTTAGCGAGCTGGGCATTGCCAATCGCTTTCAGGTGGTAGAAGGGCGCACCCGTATCAACGTTAAGCTTACTGAAAAAGATGGCGAAGTTACCGATCTGAATTTCTCCGGTTTTGAAGTGACCGGCCAGGACTGGGAGCGCTTTACCACGGATTCACTGACCTGGCTGGGCCAGTTCGATATGGTTTGCGTTAGCGGAAGCTTACCGTCAGGCGTCGATCCCGATGCGTTTACCGAGTGGATGAGTGCATTGCGCACCCACTGCCCGTGCATCATTTTCGACAGCAGCCGCGAAGCGCTGGTGGCCGGTCTTAAGGCCGCGCCATGGCTGGTAAAACCCAATCGTCGCGAGCTGGAGATCTGGGCGGGTCGTAAGCTGCCGACGCTACAGGATGTCATTACTGCCGCGCATGCGTTACGCGAGCAGGGCATTGCACACGTTGTGATCTCTCTTGGTGCCGAAGGGGCGCTGTGGGTCAATGCGTCAGGCGAATGGATCGCCAAACCACCAGCTTGTGAAGTGGTGAGCACCGTGGGTGCAGGAGATTCTATGGTCGGCGGCCTGATTTACGGCCTGCTGATGCGTGAATCCAGCGAGCATACGCTGCGTCTTGCCACGGCAGTAGCGGCATTAGCCGTTAGCCAGAGCAACGTAGGCGTGAGCGATCGTACCCAGTTGGCCGCGATGATGGCGCGTGTCGACCTGAAACCTTTTAACTGACAGCAGGAGAGGCATAATGAAAACGCTGCTGATTATTGATCCTTCGCTGGGGCTGGCAACCAGCCATCTGGCAAAAAATATCACCCGAGCTGCGGCAGCCGCAAAAGGCCTGACGCTGACGGATCACCCGGCTGAAAGCGATCTGATTATTTTAGCCGGTAAAAACCCGCCGGCCAGCATTGCGCTGGAGGGGAAAGCGGTTTACCAGACTGATATTGCTGAACTGCTGCGTCAGCCTGAAGATGTGCTGACCAACGCGCAAACGGAAGCGACGACCTGGCATGCGCCCGCTACCGAAGCCGCGCCGGCAACCGAAGCCGCGGCCAGCGGTCCGAAACGCATTGTTGCGATCACGGCCTGTCCGACCGGCGTTGCCCATACCTTTATGGCGGCTGAAGCGATTGACGCTGAAGCGAAAAAACGCGGCTGGTGGGTCAAAGTTGAAACCCGTGGTTCAGTGGGTGCAGGAAATGCGATTACGCCAGAAGAAGTGGCGCAGGCCGACCTGGTGATCGTTGCGGCAGATATTGAAGTGGATCTGGCTAAATTTGCCGGTAAACCGATGTATCGCACCTCTACCGGTCTGGCGCTGAAGAAAACCGCTCAGGAATTCGATAAGGCCTTAGCGCAAGCTAAACCTTACCAGCCGCAGGGCGGAAGCCAGTCTTCTCAACAGGGCGAGAAAAAAGAAAGTGCGGGCGCGTATCGTCACCTTCTGACCGGCGTTTCCTACATGCTGCCAATGGTTGTTGCAGGGGGCTTAAGCATTGCGCTTTCCTTTGCGTTTGGTATTACCGCGTTTAAAGAGCAGGGCACGCTGGCCGCCGCGCTGATGCAGATTGGTGGCGGCAGCGCCTTTGCGCTGATGGTGCCGGTACTGGCTGGCTTTATCGCCTTCTCCATCGCCGACCGTCCGGGCCTGACGCCTGGTTTGATCGGCGGTATGCTGGCAACCAGCATTAACGCTGGCTTCCTCGGCGGGATAATCGCGGGCTTTATTGCCGGTTACGCGGCGAAATTTATCAGCGCGAAGCTTAAGCTGCCGCAGAGTATGGAAGCGCTGAAACCGATCCTGATCATTCCGCTGGTCGCCAGTTTAATCACCGGCCTGTTAATGATTTATGTGGTCGGTGGCCCGGTGTCCAAAATCATGGAGGCCTTAACGCACTGGCTGGCTAACATGGGCACGGCAAACGCGGTTCTGCTGGGCGCAATCCTGGGCGGTATGATGTGTACCGATATGGGCGGTCCGGTGAACAAAGTAGCCTATGCGTTCGGGGTTGGCCTGTTGAGTTCGCAAACCTATGCGCCGATGGCGGCGATTATGGCGGGCGGCATGGTACCACCGCTGGCAATGGGGCTGGCGACGCTGGTTGCACGCAAAAAGTTCAACAAAGGTCAGCAGGAAGGGGGCAAAGCGGCGCTGGTTCTGGGTCTGTGCTTTATCTCTGAAGGCGCGATCCCGTTCGCTGCCCGTGACCCGATGCGCGTTCTGCCATGCTGTATCGTTGGCGGCGCGCTGACCGGTGCAATCTCCATGTGGGTTGGCGCGAAGCTGATGGCGCCGCACGGTGGCCTGTTCGTGCTGCTAATCCCTGGCGCTATTACCCCGGTGCTGGGTTATCTGCTGGCAATCATTGCGGGTACAGTCGTTGCGGGTCTGGGCTATGCCATTCTGAAACGTCCTGAAGCGGAAATGGCGAAAGCATAATTTCCTGAAGGCAATAAGCGTGGGCAACCGCGCTTAAACTACGCAAAAACGTAAAGCGCGAGGAACATGGGCCTGTAACAAAGCGTCCTGGGCCATGGACGGTCCAGGTCGAGCCGGCAAGGACGCCGCTGTTTGCGTCTTTGTGGAAGGCACATGTTCTTCGTGCCAGCACTATATTTACAACAACAGCGCGGGCAACCGCGCTTTTTTACGTCTGAAGATTACTGCTGTTCCGACTTCAGCCAGGCGATTTCATCTTTCCAGATATCCGGATTAATGGTTTCCAGAATCAACGGAATACCGTCAAAGCGGCTGTCTTTCATTAACCAGCTAAACACCGTTTTACCGATGTTGCCTTCGCCAAGGCTGTGATGGCGGTCAACACGGCTGGCAAAAGCGCTTTTAGCATCGTTCAGGTGCATCCCTTTCAGATACTGGAAACCGACGATGCGATCGAAGTCGGCAAAGGTTTTCACACAGTCTTCTTCCGTGCGCAAATCGTAGCCGCCCGCGAAAGCGTGGCAGGTATCAATGCAGACGCCCACGCGCGATTTATCTTCCACGCCGTCAATAATGGCCGCCAGATGTTCGAAGCGAAAACCGAGATTGCTACCCTGACCGGCCGTATTTTCAATGACGGCAGTCACGCCTTTGGTTTTGTCCAGCGCGATATTCACCGACTCGGCAATGCGTTTCAGGCAGGCTTCTTCATCGATTTGATGCAGATGGCTTCCCGGATGAAAATTCAGCAGCGACAGGCCGAGCTGTTCGCAGCGCTCCAGCTCATCAATAAACGCGTGACGTGATTTTTCCAGCGCCTCTTCCAGCGGATGACCCAGATTAATCAGAAAGCTGTCGTGCGGTAAAATCTGATCGCTGCGGTAATGGTATTTCTCACAGGCATGACGAAAGGCGGAAATGGTTTCTTTACTGAGCGGGGCAGCACGCCACTGGCGCTGATTCTTGGTAAAGAGCGCAAAGGCCGTGGCTTCAATCTCATGGGCGCGAAGGACCGCCTGATCCACGCCGCCGGCTGCGCTAACGTGGGCGCCGATATATTTCATGCCTTTTCTCCTGAATGTCTGTATTACGGGCCGGTCATGATAACCAAAAACCGTCAGAAATCACGCCAGCAAATAGTGAGCTGCCAGGTTTATCGCACCACCGCCTGCAATCAGCCAGATAAACAGCAGCAGGCCCAGCAATATCGGTTTGAAGCCGGTACGCCTGAGCTGGCTGAGACGCGTCGTCAATCCCAGCGCCGCCATCGCCGTTGCCAGCAAAAGATTGTCCAGCTCGCCGATCGCCGAAACCCACGCCTGCGGCAGCAGATGCAAAGAGTTAAACAATGCGACAGCAATAAAAATCAGCGCAAACCAGGGAAACTGCACTTTTCCGCGCTGAGGGCTTTTTCCGGCGCGGGCATTCAGTAGCAGCAGGAAAGGCGCAAGCATCATGACCCGTAGCATTTTGGTAATCACCGCATTGTTTTCCACCTGCGGGCCAACGGCATGCCCTGCGGCGACAACCTGCGCCACTTCGTGCATAGTTGAACCGGTAAAAACGCCCCAGGCTTCAGGTGTCATCGCCGGAAACAACGTACTGAATTCGTGCCAGAGCAGGGGATAAAGGAAAATCGCCACGGTGCCGAAAATCACGACGGTCGCGATAGCAACGGTAACTTTTTGCGCTTCAGCCTTAATAACCGGTTCCGTTGCCAGAATCGCCGCTGCGCCACAAATGCTGCTGCCCGCGCCGATCAGCCAGACAGTATCGCGATCGAGCTTGAGAACGCGCCGGCCCAGCCAGCAGGCGATAAAAAAGGTTGAGCTGAGCGTGGCAAGGTCGATCGCCACTCCACTTATCCCTACGTCGGCAATTTGCTGGAAAGTCAGCCGGAAACCATACAGCATAATGCCCAGCCGCAGCAGATGTTGTTTTGCTATCTGCACGCCGGGCGCGCACGAGTCTGCAAGGCGCGGATAAACCGTGTTGCCCACCACAATACCCATAACCATCGCCAGCGTCAGCGTGCCGAAACCCGATGCGACGACCGCTGGCAGCGTACCGAGTCGCAGTGCCATAACCGCCAACAGTAAAGCCAGCGCAACGCCGCAGGTATAGCGCAGCGGTTGCGCTTGAAGGTTAAGTGATAATGTACTCATACGGCCTCTCCTTTGTTACAGGCAGCATGAAACAGAGTGGCTTAAAAGAGAAATTGATTATATATTTATAATCAACCTGAATAAGTAATAAGGAGGCGGAAATGTTCAGACTGATAAGGCGCTGGGCGCGCGTGATGAAGAAAGACGGGCTGATGCTGTGGTTTGCCTGTCGCGATCCGCGTACGCCCGTCTGGATAAAAGCGCTGGCCGCAGGTCTGGTATGTTATGCCTTCAGCCCAATCGATCTGATTCCGGACGTGATCCCGGTTGTCGGCTTGCTGGATGATGCGGTCATCGTGCCGTCAGGCATCATGCTACTGCTACGTTTGTTGCCGCAACAGGTGCGACTCGCCAGCCAGCAAAAGGCGACGCAGCAATCCACCAACAGAAAAAAAATTACCCGCTGGACAGGGTTAATCCTGCTGATCTGGGCAGGCATTATGGTCTTTTTGATCGGGCATTACAGCGCATAAGGAAAAGCGATGCATATTACATTAAGGCAGCTTGAGGTCTTTGCTGAAGTTCTGAAAAGCGGCTCCACCACGCAGGCCTCACAGGGGTTGTCGCTTTCTCAGTCAGCGGTCAGCGCAGCGCTGGCCGATCTGGAAGGCCAGCTCGGCGTGCAGCTTTTTGATCGGGTAGGTAAGCGGCTGGTGGTCAATGAACATGGCCGTTTGCTCTATCCGCGTACCGTTGCTCTGCTGGAACAGGCAACGGAAATCGAGCAGCTGTTTCGGGAAGATAACGGCGCGCTGAGAGTGTTTGCCAGCAGCACTATCGGTAACTATCTGCTGCCGGGCATGCTGGCAGGCTGGCGCAGGGATTACCCTGACTTGCCGCTCGAACTGAGCGTGGGCAACAGCCTGGATGTGATCAATGCCGTGGCGGATTTCCGTGTGGATATAGGCTTGATCGAAGGGCCTTGCCATGTGTCTGATATCGTTAGCGAACCCTGGCTGGAAGACGAACTGGTGGTATTTGCTGCGGCAGATGCCGATATTTTTCAGCAGCCGATCACGCTGGAAAGCCTTGCCGCCGCGCCGTGGATTTTACGCGAGCACGGTTCAGGCACGCGTGAAATCGTTGATTATTTGCTGCTGTCGCATTTGCCCCAGTTCAGGCTGGCATTGGAATTGGGCAATTCTGAAGCGATTAAACATGCAGTACGCCACGGGATGGGGATTAGCTGCCTGTCACGCCGGGTTATCGATGAGCAGCTGGCGGCAGGCACGCTGAAAGAGGTGCCGGTTCCTCTGCCAAAGCTGAAGCGCACGCTGCATCGTATTCATCACCGGCAAAAGCATCTGTCCAAGGCGCTGCTGCGTTTTCTGAGCTATTGCACTGAATAATCTACCAATGCGGCATGCAGCCGTCGGCCGCCTTCTCGTCATGCTATAAGCCGTACCGCTTATAACTAGCTTAAAATCTTCTGCTGCTAATAATCGGCCGCCGATCATGAAGCTATCTTATAACGTCGCGGAAGTAGTATCTCTGACGAAGGAGTTTGTTACAATCGCGCCTCTTTCAGTCAGAGCACAGCATTTCAAGATGGATCAGGACACAAAAACAACACAACAACCTGCTTTAAGGCGTGAGTTAAAGGCACGTCATCTGACGATGATCGCCATTGGCGGTTCTATTGGCACGGGTTTATTTGTTGCCTCAGGCGCAACAATTTCGCAGGCGGGCCCGGGCGGCGCGCTTCTCTCCTACGCATTGATTGGTCTGATGGTTTATTTCCTGATGACCAGCCTTGGCGAACTGGCTGCCTTTATGCCGGTCTCGGGTTCGTTCTCCACCTACGGCTCTAACTATGTTGAGGAAGGCTTCGGCTTCGCGCTGGGCTGGAACTACTGGTACAACTGGGCGGTAACCATCGCGGTTGACCTGGTCGCGTCTCAGCTGGTGATGAACTATTGGTTCCCGGACACGCCAGGCTGGATCTGGAGCGCCTTGTTTATGTGCGTGATCGTCCTGCTTAACTTCATTTCAGTGAAAGGGTTTGGCGAGGCGGAATACTGGTTCTCATTAATTAAAGTTGTCACCGTTGTCATCTTTATTGTCGTTGGCGTGCTGATGATCCTGGGCATTCTGCACGGCGGTGAGCACGTTGCAGGCTGGCAGAACTGGCAGATTGGCGATGCGCCTTTTGCCGGTGGCTTTTCGGCAATGATCGGCGTGGCAATGATAGTCGGCTTCTCTTTCCAGGGAACCGAGCTGATTGGCGTGGCGGCAGGCGAGTCGGAAGATCCGGCAAAAAATATTCCGCGTTCCGTACGTCAGGTCTTCTGGCGGATCCTGCTGTTCTACGTGCTGGCGATTCTGGTGATCAGTTTAATTATTCCTTATACCGATCCGAGCCTGTTGCGTAACGATGTTAAAGATATCAGCGTCAGTCCGTTTACGCTGGTCTTCAAACATGCTGGCCTGCTCTCTGCGGCAGCGGTGATGAATGCCGTGATCCTGACTGCGGTACTTTCAGCCGGAAACTCGGGCATGTATGCCTCTACTCGTATGCTGTTTACGCTGGCGCGTGAAGGCAAAGCGCCGCGTATATTCGGTAAGCTTTCAAAAGGGGGCGTGCCTCGTAATGCACTTTACGCCACGACGGTTGTGGCTGCACTCTGCTTCCTGACCTCTATGTTCAGTAATCAAACGGTTTATCTGTGGTTGCTGAACACGTCAGGGATGACCGGCTTCATCGCCTGGCTGGGCATCGCGATCAGCCATTATCGCTTCCGTCGTGGTTACGTGGCGAATGGACTCGATCTGGCCAATCTGCCTTACCGCTCCGGCTTCTTCCCGCTGGGACCGATTTTTGCCTTTGTCCTGTGCCTGGTCATCACGCTGGGGCAAAACTATCAGGCCTTCCTCGCAGACCGCATCGACTGGTATGGCGTGGCGGCGACCTATATTGGTATTCCGCTGTTCCTGATTATCTGGTTTGGCTACAAGCTGAAAAAGAAAACCCGTTTCGTGAAGTACAGCGAAATGAAGTTCCCTGAATTTAAGTAATCCTTCTTCTCCCTGAAAGGCGCGGCTCCCGCGCCTTTCGCGTTTTTCACGCCTGCTTACACATATAATTGATAACTATTATCGTTTCCTTTATTGTTAGCGCCGTATCTTTTTCGCAGGTAAGCATCCGCTGAGTAATCACAGGTATTGAGCATGAGTGTGACCCACAACCCCGAACAGTACGCCGATAAACCGCAAAGCGTGATGGGCCGTTATCATCAGGTATTGCGTCATCGCCTGGTTTTTATGGGGATACTGGTTGTCGCTATCCTTGCTTCGCTGCTGCTGGATTTCACGCTGGGTCCTTCGGGTCTGAAGCTGGATACGCTGTGGCAAACTTTGCTGTCGCCGGATAGCGTCGATGCGGGTACGCGGGTGATTGTATGGGATATTCGCCTGCCTTATGCGCTGATGGCGGTGGTCGTTGGCCTGGCGCTGGGCCTGGCGGGTGCCGAGATGCAGACAATCCTGAATAATCCGCTGGCCAGCCCGTTCACGCTGGGGGTTTCCTCGGCGGCCGCTTTTGGTGCCGCGCTGGCTATCGTGCTGGGCATTGGCATCCCGGGTATCCCCGATCAATGGTTTATCTCCGCCAACGCCTTTATCTTTGCGCTGCTGGCCGCGCTGATGCTGGACGGCGTGACGCGCTGGACGCAGGTCGCGACTTCAGGCGTGGTGCTGTTTGGTATTGCGCTGGTGTTCACCTTTAACGCGCTGGTTTCGATGATGCAGTTCATCGCCAGTGAGGACACCTTACAGGGGTTGGTTTTCTGGACCATGGGCAGCCTGGCCCGTGCGTCATGGGAAAAGCTGGGCGTGCTGACGCTGGCGCTGGTGATACTGGTGCCGTTCTCAATGATGAGTTCCTGGAAGCTGACCGCGCTGCGGTTGGGCGAAGACCGCGCCATCAGCTTTGGCATTGACGTACGTCGACTTCGTCTGGGCACGCTGCTGCGCATCAGTATTCTTTCTGCGCTGGCGGTGGCTTTTGTCGGGCCAATTGGCTTTATTGGTCTGGTCGCGCCGCATATTGCCCGCCTGATCTTCGGTGAAGATCATCGCTTCTATCTGCCCGCCAGCGCACTGACCGGCGCGCTGGTGCTGTCCATGGCTTCAGTGGTTTCAAAAAATCTGGTGCCGGGCGTCATTATTCCGGTAGGCATTGTCACTTCGCTGGTGGGCGTGCCGTTCTTCCTGAGCATTATTCTGCGTCACCGGGGGACCGTCTGATGGATGGATTGAAAATCAGCGGCTTTCATGCCGGCTATCCAAAACGTCAAATTATCAGCAACCTGAACGTGCCTTTGCTGCCCCGCGGGAAAATTACCGTTCTCCTTGGGCCAAACGGCTGCGGTAAATCCACGCTGCTGCGTTCGCTGGCGGGACTGAATCGCGCTCAGGGCGAGCTGTGGCTAAATGGTAATGAGCTGATGGCGCTGCCATTTGCAAAGCGCGCCGAAAAAGTGGTTTATCTGCCGCAGTCGCTGCCTGCGGGTGTACATCTGCACGTGCTGGAGTCGATCATTGTTGCCCAGCGCGCTTCCGGTGGACGTAACAGCGCGGCCAGTGAAGCTGAAGTAATGTCGCTGCTGGATCGCTTAGGTATTGCGCATCTGGCGCTGAGCTACCTGGATCAGCTTTCTGGCGGCCAGAAACAGCTGGTGGGACTCGCCCAATCGCTGATCCGCCGTCCGGAACTGCTGCTGCTGGATGAGCCGTTAAGCGCGCTGGATCTGAACTATCAGTTTCACGTTATGGACCTGGTGCGCAGAGAAACCCATAAGCGCAATATCATCACCGTGGTCGTGGTACACGATATCAATATCGCTTTGCGTCACGGTGAGCATGTTCTGATGCTGCAAAATGGCGAATTGATTGCTGATGGTTTGCCGGAAGAGGTTATTACCCCAGCAAGTCTGGCGAAGGTTTATGGCGTAAAAGGGCGTATTGAGCGCTGCTCGCAGGGCACGCCACAGGTTTTGATTGACGGCTTGGTGACGCAGCCTGTTTTTTGACAGGCGAGTAACGCATTCAAATAACGTCAGGCCCGGAGCTTCACGACCTCAGACAGCTGACAAGCTCAAAGCGCAAGGAACATGAGCCTGGAACAAAGCGTCCTGGGCCATGGACGGCCCAGGCCGAGCTGGCAGGGAAGCCGCTTTTTGCGTCTTTGTGGAAGGCTCATGTTCCTTGCACTTTGAGTCAGTGAGTAGCCTGAGGCCGGGATTTCCCCGGCCTTTTACATTATTCAGCCAGCAAATGCTGAGCGTGAAAGCGCAGATGATCTTCCACAAAGCTGGCGATAAAGAAGTAGCTGTGATCGTAGCCCGGCTGGATACGCAGGGTAAGCGGGAAACCCTTCTCATGGGCAATCGCTTCCAGACGTTCAGGATGCAGCTGATCGGCCAGAAACTGATCGCTGTCGCCCTGATCGATCAGCATCGGTACCGCCGTTGACGCCTGACGCATCTGCCAGCAGCTGTCATATTCACGCCAGTTCTCACTGTTCCCGCCCAAATAGGCGGTAAAGGCTTTCCGTCCCCAGGGAACCTCAACAGGATTGACGATCGGCGCGAAAGCCGACGCGGAGACAAACCGCTGTGGGTTACGCAGCGCCAGCATAATGGCGCCGTGCCCACCCATTGAATGCCCCATAATCGCCTGCCGATCGCTAACGTGGAAACTACTGGCAATCAGCGCAGGCAGCTCCTCATTAAGATAATCGTACATGCGGAAATGCGCATCCCAGGGTGCCCTGGTGGCGTTCAGGTAAAAGCCCGCGCCCTGACCGAGGTCGTACCCTTCATCATTAGGCACCACTTCACCGCGAGGGCTGGTATCCGGCATCACCAGCACCACCCCAAGCTCTGCCGCGATTCGTTGCGCGCCGGACTTGGTCGAAAAGTTTTCGTCGGTACAGGTCAGCCCGGCCAGAAACCAGAGCACCGGCGGGGCTGTTTCGCCTTTTGGGCCTGGCAGGAAAATGCTGAAGGTCATTGTACAGTTTAACGTTGTCGACAGATGGCGATAGCGTTGCTGCCAGCCGCCGAACATGCGATGTTCTTCCAGTAACTCCAGAGGGGAGGTCATTACTTTTCCTTATTTAGTAAAATGCACGACGGAACGGATCGATTTTCCTTCATGCATCAAATCGAAGGCGTCATTGATTTCTTCCAGCGGCATATTATGGGTGATGAAATCGTTAAGCTGGAACTCGCCGTCAAGATAGCGCTGTACGATGCCGGGCAGCTGGGAACGGCCTTTCACGCCGCCAAAAGCGGAGCCGCGCCAGACGCGGCCGGTGACTAACTGAAAAGGCCGCGTGGCGATTTCTTCACCTGCGCCAGCAACGCCGATAATCACGGATTCGCCCCAGCCTTTATGACAGCACTCCAGCGCGGAACGCATCACATTGACGTTGCCAATGCATTCGAACGAGAAATCCACGCCGCCATCGGTCATTTCAACAATCACATCCTGAATCGGCTTGTCGAAATCTTTTGGGTTAATCAGATCGGTTGCGCCCAGTTTAGTCGCCAGGTCAAACTTACTGGTGTTGAGGTCGATACCAATAATGCGACCCGCTTTCGCCATTTTCGCCCCGATAATCGCCGACAGACCAATGCCGCCAAGGCCGAAGATCGCCACGGTATCGCCTTCTTTGACCTTAGCAGTATTCATCACCGCACCCATACCGGTGGTGACGCCGCAGCCCAGCAGGCAGACCTCTTCCAGCGGCGCTTCTTTGCTGATTTTCGCCAGAGAGATTTCAGGAATAACGGTATATTCGGAGAAGGTCGAGGTGCCCATATAGTGGAAAATCGGCTTGCCGTCTTTAAAGAAGCGGGTGGTGCCGTCCGGCATCAGTCCTTTGCCCTGCGTGGCGCGGATTGCCTGACAAAGATTGGTTTTCCCTGACAGACAAAATTTACATTTACCGCACTCTGGCGTGTACAACGGAATGACATGATCGCCCACCTCAACGCTGGTAACGCCTTCGCCTACCGCTTCTACAATCCCACCGCCTTCATGCCCAAGGATTGCCGGGAAAACACCTTCCGGATCTTTGCCAGAAAGCGTATAGGCATCGGTGTGGCAGACGCCGGTTGCCACAATGCGTACCAGCACTTCACCTTTCTGTGGCGGCATTAAATCCACCTCTTCAATGGAAAGTGGCTCACCAGCAGCCCAGGCAACCGCGGCACGAGTTTTTATCATCTGCATCTCATTTATCTCCTTAAAGCGGGGTTGGGTATTAACGCCCGGCGGGTTAGTCGCATCAAAAGCGATCGGTCAGGGTAATTATGGACGAGTTTCATCAACTTCAGCGATATCGTCATTTTGTTCAGCGATTAGCGATTTCAGCGCCTTGATATTGGGCGTAAAGCTGTCACGCCGCCAAATCAGATAAGTCGCCGCTTGCTGGACTTTATCAGGCAACGAGTGACGCTGAACTTTATCATTCCCCGATAGCAGATCGAGTACCGATTCAGGCAGAAAAGCCAGGCCGCTGCCGCTCGCTACGCAGGCGAGCAGGGTGTGATAGGAGTGAATATCCATAAAGGCACCGGGCTGGACACCTGCATCGCGAAACCAATTTTCAAACCGCAGACGATAAGAACAGCTCGGCCTGAAGGCGAAAAGCGTATCACCGGCGGCATCACGGGGATGGCGAATGGGCGAATGGGCCTGACCTGAGATCAACACCATACGCTCAGCGAAAGCCACGCAGCTGTGAAGATCGTCGGAAATAATGGGGCCGTCAGCCAGCGCAGCTGCCAGCGTGCCTGTTCGTACCTGCTCAAGAATTTCACCGGTGGTGCCGGTACGTAATGAGAGCGACACCGCGGGATAACGCTGGTGATAGGCTGCGAGCAGGGAAGGGAGACGCGTTGCTGCCGCACTTTCCATTGAGCCGATCGTAAAATTTCCGCCTGGTTCGCCACTGTGCGTCATACTCAGCGCTTCTTCACTTAGCGCCAGGATGCGTTGGGCATAGCCAAGAAAGTTATGGCCGACGGGCGAAAGACGCAAACGCTGTTTTTCCCGAATAAACAGATCGGCCCCCAGTTCCTGTTCCAGTTGACGCAGTCGGGTGGTGAGATTGGACGGCACCCGATGCAGAGTCTCCGCCGCGCGTGCCAGCGAGCCTGTCTCAGCGACGGAGCAGAACATTTTTAGCTGTGTCAGATCCATTTATTCTCTCATCGTCAGGAAGTTGGTGTTAATTATTCACTTTTCGTGAGTTTACTGCTCGTGCATGATAACGACAACATTTTATAAACATTCAGGCTGTTCCAGTAACAAGGAGTGAGAGATGGCTTTACGTATTGCGCTGAGCGCCTTTCTGTCGCTGGTGGTAGCAATGGGCATCGGGCGCTTTGCTTTTACGCCTCAGGTGCCGCTGATGATTGGTGAGCATCAATTAACCCTCACCAGCGCAGCCGTGGTGGCCGCGTTTAACTATCTCGGCTATCTTTGCGGATCTTATGATGCGATGCGCGCTTCCCGGCAGGTTGAGGGGCGATTGAAAATCGGGATCTGGGGTGCGGTTGCGCTGACGCTGCTGTCTGCGCTGGCAACAGGCCCATGGTTGCACGCCATTATCCGTTTCTTCATCGGCTGGGCCAGCGGTTGGGTGATGGTACTGGTTGCCGCCTGGAGTAACGAACTGCTCCATAAGCAAGGGCGCATCGGACTTGCATCAGCCGTATTTGCCGGACCAGGAATGGGGATTTTTATCAGTGGCACGTTGGCCGTGGTGCTACACAGCCTGAACGTCAGTGCCGCCTGGGCATGGGGGGCGTATGGCCTGCTGGCGTTGATTCTGATTACCTTAATCGCCCGTGATTTGCCGCGCAAAGGGCAGCTGCATCGACCGGAAACGGCGCCTGAGCCGCTGGTGTTAACCACCGGCCTGAAAAAGCTGGTCTGGAGCTACAGCCTCGCTGGATTTGGCTACATCCTTCCCGCCACTTTCCTGTCACAGATGGCTGCCGCGCGTTTTCCCGGCAGCGCCTTTGCTCAGTTTGTCTGGCCGATTTTTGGTGGGGCAGCGGTAATCGGTATCGGCCTCGGGATTCTGACCCGGCGCTATGGTACGGCAAACCGGCGGCTGGCAATTGCGCTCTGGTTGCAGGCGCTGGGGGTCTTCTGTATTGACGCTGTTCCGGGGATTAGCGGGCTGGCGCTGGGGGCCTTGCTAATGGGCGGCGGGTTCCTCTGCGTTGTGCAGTTTGCTTTGCAATATGCTCGCGAGCAGGCACCGCTCCATATGCGTTATCTCGCCGGTCTGTTAACCACGGGTTATGCTACAGGCCAGCTGGTCGGGCCGTTACTGTCTGCCTTATCAACAGCGTTAACGCACAGGCTGGAACCGGCATTATACGTGGCGGGCGTGAGTTTACTGATAGCAGGTGCGCTGGTCTGGCAGCGAGCGTCAGTCGCTGAATGAAACAGTTTCGTGCTTGATTCGCTGGATTAACGGCGCATTGTGTAACAAAATACCGCCTCAGAAATTTTACCGGTCCCGCCGGGGCCGGAGTCACACCCGCTGGAGAAGAAATCGCCATGGCTACGTTAAGTCAGGAAGCCACACTCGTTCATGAAGCACTGGTTGCCCGTGGACTGGAAACCCCGTTACGCTCGCCTGCGCGTGAAATGGATGACGAAACCCGTAAACGTTTGATCGCCGGTCATATGACCGAAGTAATGCAGCTGTTGAATCTGGATCTGGAAGATGACAGCCTGGCAGAAACGCCGCACCGCATTGCTAAAATGTATGTGAACGAAGTGTTCTCTGGCCTGGATTACGCCAACTTCCCTAAAATCACCGTTATCGAAAACAAGATGAAGGTGGATGAGATGGTGACGGTGCGCGACATCACGCTGACCAGCACCTGTGAACACCACTTTGTGATCATCGACGGCAAAGCGACAGTGGCTTATATCCCTAAAGATAAAGTGATTGGCCTGTCCAAGATTAACCGCATCGTGCAGTTCTTCTCCTCGCGTCCGCAGGTGCAGGAACGCCTGACTCAGCAAATCCTGGTGGCGCTGCAAACGCTGTTAGGCACCAACAATGTTGCGGTATCGATTGATGCGGTGCATTACTGCGTGAAAGCTCGCGGCATCCGCGATGCAACCAGCGCGACGACCACAACGTCGCTGGGCGGCCTGTTCAAATCAAGCCAGAACACCCGTCAGGAGTTCTTGCGCGCCGTTCGTCATAGCTAATCGACTCAGGATCCCCGATGCCGCGTATACAGACGCTGGATTTTATCCGAGGCCTCGCCATTCTGGGGATCCTGCTGCTCAATATTAATGCCTTTGGGCTGCCCGCCGCAGCCTATCTCAATCCCGCCTGGAACGGAGCGCCTGCGTTGCAGGATGCGCTAGCCTGGGCCGCTGTCGATCTGCTTGCCCAACTAAAATTTTTGGCGTTGTTTGCTCTGCTGTTTGGCGCTTCGCTCAATATGCTTTTGCCACGCGGCAAGCGCTGGCTACAGGCCAGGCTGACCTGGCTGGCGCTGTTTGGCGTTCTGCACAGCCTGATGTTCTGGGAAGGCGATATTCTGCTCGACTACGGCCTGATTGGCATTGTGGCCTGGCGCATGATCCGCGACGTCGCCTCAACGCGCCAGCTGTTTAACACGGGTGCGCTGCTCTATGTGATTGGCAGTGGCGTGCTGATTGTACTGGGAATGGCCTCCGGGCATCAGCCGGGCAGTTCATGGCTGCCTGACGTCGCGCAGGTGCAATACGAAACGTTCTGGAAAACCCATGGCGGCTGGGAAGCGGTGCATAATCGGGTTGAACTGCTTTCATCCAGCCTGCTGTCGCTGGCAATACAGTATGGCTGGCAGCTGGCAGGCTTAATGATGATTGGCGCAGCGCTGATGCGCAGCGGCTGGCTAAAGGGAAACTGGGGCGTGGCGCACTATCGTCGCACCGCCGTTCTCCTGCTGGGGCTGGCTTTACTGATCCAGCTGCCTGGCATCTGGCTGCAATGGCACGTCGGATGGGACTACCGCTGGGCCGGTTTTTTTCTCCAGGTTCCGCGTGAGTTTGGCGCGCCGCTTCAGGCCGTGGGCTATGCCGCGCTCTGTTTTGGTTACTGGCCAACGCTTGTCCGGCTGAGAATCACCCATGCCGTAAGCTGCGTAGGACGCATGGCGCTGAGCAACTATCTGTTACAGACGCTGATTTGCACCACGCTCTTTAACCGTTTCGGCTGGTTTAATCAGCTCGACCGCCTGTCGCTGCTGGCCGTCGTGCCCGGCGTCTGGCTGGCCAATCTGCTTTTCTCCGTTCTCTGGCTACGCTATTTCCGCCAGGGGCCGGTTGAATGGTTGTGGCGTAAATTGACCGTAGCAGGCGGCGGTCAGCCGTTAACCAAATCAACTTCCCGGCATTGATATCGGTCACAAAGGTGACATCCGTCAATGTAACCGTTTTCATCCCTGTGACACCCCTCACGTAGCGTAAGCCCGCCCTCTGTCAGAATGACCGCCGGAATCACAGTGTCCGGGAGGGCTATGCAAATCTTATCTTCCTCAGGTAGCAGGTCATGATCACCATTCGCGATGTGGCCCGCGAGGCCAACGTATCGGTGGCGACAGTGTCGCGCGTGCTGAATAACAGCGCCGCCGTTACGCCAGAAACGCGTGACAAAGTCCTGAGCATTGTTGAGCGGCTTGGCTACCGGCCCAATGCCAATGCACAGGCGCTCGCCTCACAGGTAAGCGACACCATCGGCGTGGTGGTGATGGACGTGTCCGATCCCTTTTTTGGTGCGCTGGTGAAGGCTGTTGATACCGTCGCCCAGCGGATGCAAAAGCATGTACTGATCAACAACTCCTATCATCAGGCGGATAAAGAGCGCCACGCTATTGAAGTGCTGATCCGCCAGCGCTGCAATGCGCTGGTGGTTCACGCTAAGGCGCTGGGCGATGAGGAGCTCTCCTCGCTGATGTATCAGGTGCCGGGCATGGTTCTGATTAACCGCTCGCTACCGGGCTATGAGCACCGCTGCGTTTGCCTGGATAACCTTAGCGGCGCGCAGATAGCGACCCGCACGCTGCAACAACAGGGGCATCAGCGTATTGGCTATCTGGGTTCCTGCCATGCCATTGAAGACGACGTGCAGCGCCGCGCCGGCTGGCAGCAGACGATGGCGGAGCAGGGAAGCGTACCGCCGGAAAGCTGGTGCGCCAGCGCAGAACCCGATATGCAGGGTGGTGAAGCCGCTATGGTGGAACTGCTGGGACGAAATCAGCACTTAACCGCCATCTTTGCCTACAACGACAGCATGGCGGCCGGTGCGCTTGCCGCGCTAAAAGATAACGGCATTGCGGTGCCGAAGCAGGTTTCAGTCATCGGTTTTGATGATATTCCTATATCCCGCTACACCGATCCCCAATTAACCACCGTGCGTTATCCGATTGTTTCTATGGCAAAGCTGGCGACAGAATTGGCGCTTCAGGGCGCAGCAGGGCAGCTGGACGAGAGCGCGGATCACTGCTTTATGCCCACGCTGGTTCGTCGGCATTCCGTTGGCAGCTGCCAAAATGTGGCACCCGTCACTTACCCGAATAATACCGTCGTGTAACCGTTTTCAATCTGTGAGTAAATTCACAGTTAATTAACATTGTCTTCACTATGATGACAGCCACTTACCGGCTATGAAACTTGATGTAACAAATAACGTCACGCCAGCGCTGTTCCTGACCGCGACGCTGAGAACGACCCTACATAAAACCGGAGATACCATGAAAAAGGCTTTCACGCTCACTGCCCTGGTTGCCAGCATGATGTTAAGTGGCGCAGCACAGGCTGCCGACACCCGTATCGGCGTGACCATCTATAAATATGACGACAACTTTATGTCCGTCGTACGTAAAGACATTGAGAAAGAAGCAAAAAATAGCAGCGATGTTCAGCTGCTGATGAACGACTCGCAAAACAGCCAGTCGACCCAGAACGATCAGGTTGATGTGCTGGTGGCGAAAGGGGTGAAGGCGTTAGCCATTAACCTGGTCGACCCGTCGGCTGCGCCAGTGGTGATCAGCAAAGCCAAATCTAATGACATTCCCGTGGTGTTCTTTAACAAAGAGCCGTCCGCTAAAGCGCTGGCCAGCTACGACAAAGCTTATTATGTTGGCACCGACTCGAAAGAATCGGGCGTCAAGCAGGGCGAGCTGATTGAAAAACACTGGAAAGCAAATCAGGGCTGGGATCTGAACAAAGATGGCGTCGTACAGTTTGTATTGCTGAAAGGCGAGCCGGGCCATCCGGATGCGGAAGCCCGTACGAAATACGTCATCGACACCTTAAATAAAGACGGTGTGAAAACTCAGCAGCTCCATCTTGATACCGCCATGTGGGATACCGCACAGGCGAAAGATAAAATGGATGCCTGGCTCTCCGGGCCGAATGGCAACAAAATTGAAGTGGTCATCGCCAACAACGATGCCATGGCAATGGGCGCGGTAGAAGCGCTGAAGGCGCATAATAAATCCGCTGTGCCGGTATTTGGCGTGGATGCCTTGCCAGAAGCGCTGGCGATGGTGAAATCGGGCGCAATGGCCGGAACCGTGCTGAACGATGCAGAAAACCAGGCTAAAGCCACCTTTGATATGGCTAAAAACCTGGCGGCAGGGAAACCCGCAACCGAAGGCACCAACTACAAGCTGGAAGGCAAAGTCGTTCGTGTGGCTTATGTTCCGGTCGATAAAGATAATCTGTCCCAGTTTGTTAAATAAGCCCAACCTGAAACGGGCGCAGCGTGCTGCGCTCGTTATTGATGACGGCCGCCAGTAACCCTCTTTTCAGCCAGGTAGAACTATGAGCAGTGATCAAGTGCAACCAAAGCGCGAATATCTGCTGGAAATGACCAACGTCAGCAAATCATTTCCTGGCGTTAAAGCATTAGATAACGTAAATCTGAAAATACGTCCGCATTCTGTCCACGCGTTAATGGGCGAAAACGGTGCGGGAAAATCGACGTTATTAAAATGTCTGTTTGGCATTTACAGTAAGGATACGGGAAGTATTCTTTTTCAGGGTAAAGAGATTGATTATAAAAGTTCCAAAGAGGCGCTGGAAAATGGCGTTTCAATGGTGCATCAGGAATTAAACCTGGTATTGCAACGCACGGTCATGGATAACATGTGGCTTGGGCGTTACCCCCGCAAAGGGTTATTTGTCGATCAGGACAAAATGTATCGCGACACCAAGGCCATTTTTGACGAGCTGGATATTGATATCGATCCGCGTGATAAAGTGATCACGCTTTCTGTTTCACAAATGCAGATGATTGAAATAGCCAAAGCTTTTTCCTATGACGCAAAGATTGTCATTATGGACGAACCTACGTCATCCTTAACGGAAAAAGAAGTCAACCATCTGTTCACGATAATCCGTAAGCTGAAAGAACGCGGCTGCGGCATTGTTTATATTTCTCACAAGATGGAAGAGATCTTTCAGCTTTGCGATGAGATTACCGTTCTGCGTGACGGGCAGTGGATTACGACTCAGCCGCTGGACGGGCTGGATATGGATAAAATCATTGCCATGATGGTCGGGCGTTCGCTGAGCCAGCGTTTCCCGGATAAAAGCAACGTGCCGGGTGAGACAATTCTCGAAGTGCGAAACCTGACCTCGCTGCGCCAGCCGTCGATCAGAGATATCTCTTTCGATCTGCGCAAGGGGGAGATCCTCGGCGTGGCCGGCCTGGTCGGCGCAAAGCGTACGGATATTGTCGAAACGCTGTTTGGTATTCGTGAGAAGTCAGGCGGCACCATCAAACTGCACGGCAAAAAAATTAATAACCATTCCGCTAACGAAGCCATTAATCACGGGTTTGCTTTAGTAACGGAAGAACGGCGTGCAACAGGGATTTATGCTTTTCTGGATATCGGTTTTAACTCCCTGATATCCAACATCCGTAAATATAAAAACAGCATTGGCCTGTTGGATAATAACCGGATGAAAAGCGACACCCAGTGGGTTATCGACTCGATGAGAGTTAAAACCCCGGGCCATGCGACTTCAATTGGCTCACTTTCAGGCGGAAACCAGCAGAAAGTGATTATTGGCCGCTGGCTGTTAACGCAACCGGAAATATTGATGCTGGATGAACCGACGCGCGGAATTGATGTGGGCGCCAAGTTTGAAATCTATCAGCTTATTTCCGATCTGGCGAAAAAAGAGAAGGGGATCATTATCATATCCTCTGAAATGCCGGAGCTGTTAGGCATTACCGATCGTATATTGGTGATGAGTAATGGCATGGTGGCAGGTATTGTAGAAACCAAAACGACTACGCAAAACGAAATCTTACGTTTGGCATCAAAGCATCTTTAATGAGGTAAGGGCTGACACCATGAAAGCAGTAAATAAAAAGAATGCGCTCACCTGGTTAAAAGAGGGTGGGATATATGTTGTATTGCTGGTACTGCTGGCAATCATTATCTTCCAGGATCCGACCTTTTTAAGCTTAATGAATCTGAGTAATATTTTAACCCAGTCTTCGGTGCGTATTATTATCGCACTGGGCGTTGCCGGGTTAATCGTGACTCAGGGCACCGATTTGTCAGCCGGACGTCAGGTTGGTCTGGCGGCGGTAGTGGCGGCTACGCTGCTACAGGCCATGGACAACGCCAATAAAGTATTCCCGCATCTTGATACCGTACCAATTCCGCTGGTGATCCTGGCGGTCTGTGTCATCGGCGGCATTATTGGTCTGGTTAACGGCCTGATTATCGCCTATCTGAAAGTGACGCCGTTTATCACCACGCTGGGCACGATGATTATCGTTTATGGTATTAACTCCCTTTACTACGATTACGTGGGCGCTTCGCCGGTTGCTGGCTTCGATGAGAAGTTTTCCACCTTTGCGCAGGGCTTTATCCGCTTAGGCGACTTTAAGCTGTCGTACATTACCTTTTACGCGGCTATTGCGATTTTCTTTGTCTGGGTACTGTGGAACAAAACCCGCTTCGGCAAAAACATTTTTGCCATCGGCGGAAATCCGGAAGCGGCTAAAGTGTCGGGCGTTAACGTTAACTTTAACCTGATCCTGATTTATGCCTTATCCGGCGTGTTTTATGCCTTCGGTGGGATGCTGGAAGCGGGCCGTATTGGTTCAGCAACCAATAACCTCGGCTTTATGTATGAGCTGGATGCAATCGCCGCCTGTGTGGTTGGTGGCGTGTCATTTGCTGGCGGGGTGGGAACGGTAGCAGGCGTGGTTACCGGCGTACTGATTTTCACCGTTATCAACTATGGCCTGACTTATATCGGCGTTAATCCTTACTGGCAGTACATTATCAAGGGCGGCATTATTATTTTCGCCGTGGCGCTGGACTCACTGAAATACGCTCGTAAGAAATAAGCTTTCACGTTACCTCCCAGGCCAGGCGGCAGTGTCGTCTGGCCTTTGTCGTCCCTGGCTAGTGCGCCGCCTGACCTTTCATCTTTTGCTGCAATTCCAGCAGCTGCTCAGGCGTTACGGCAGGATAGCTTTGCGCATTTTCGGGGATTTCATGACGTGCTGGAATGGGCACCATCGGCCCCAGGAATCGCGGTTCACGTTTCATCAGGTAAAGATCGGCCAGTGCGCCAAGCCGGGCACCCACTTCACGAAAACGGATCGTCAGCATATTTTTTGGTGACGGGACGGCATAACACTGTGCCTGGATACCCATATGCAGCGCGATAAACAGCGCGCGTTCACAGTGAAAGCGCTGGGTGATAATAATGAAATCGTTGGTATCAAACACTTTACGCGTTCTGACAATGGAGTCGAGGGTGCGGAATCCTGCATAGTCGAGCACGATATCCGAGGGGGCAACGCCTGCGGCAATCAAATCGCGCCGCATTGTCATCGGCTCATTATAACTTTGCTGCGCATTATCACCGCTCAACAGCAGATAATTCACCTTACCGCTGTTATAGGCGTTCAGCGCGCCCTGCATGCGGTAGCGGTAATACTGATTAATTACGCCAGTGCGATAATATTTCGCCGTACCCAACACCACGCCAACCTGTCGATGGGGAAGCGACTGGAGGTCGTCGTAAACGTAAGGGGCGGTTTTCACGCTGATCCAGCGATCCAGGCCGAGCGCGGCCAGTATTATCGCGACAAGGATAATAATCAGGCCATAAATCAAGCGTTTTATCATGCCGGACGGTGCTCAGGCTTACAAAATAAAGGTGCCTCAAGGCTACTTTACCGCGCCTGGCGAAGCAAGCGGCAGCTTGCCAGATGGCGGCTTTTCGCACAATGCGCCGGGTGAAAGCGGTGTTTTTGCCGGGCGCGCAGAGCACCCGGCAATGATGGTCAGATCGAGGTCCGACGGTAGTTACGATATTGCGGTAGCCAGAAGTTGGCAGCTATCGCTCTGGAAAGCACATCTTCCGAACTCACGACGGCCACGCCGGCCAGCTGTGCAGCTTTGCCGACCGCCATGGCAATCACTTTTGATACGCCCTGAATATCTT
This sequence comes from Pantoea sp. CCBC3-3-1, assembly GCF_007981265.1. Lineage (NCBI taxonomy): Bacteria > Pseudomonadati > Pseudomonadota > Gammaproteobacteria > Enterobacterales > Erwiniaceae > Pantoea > Pantoea sp. CCBC3-3-1. The sequence continues at coordinate 3,246,756 of NZ_CP034363.1, read as the reverse complement.
TCACTTCAGGCAGAACCGGGCCGGTGCCGTCATTCACCAGCGGTGAACAGTCGGCAAGCGCACGGCTTGCTGCCATCAGCATACTGTCGGTGACGCGAGTAGCGCCAGAGGCGATAACGCCCAGACCGATGCCAGGGAAGATATAAGAGTTGTTGCACTGGGCGATAGGGAAGGTTTTATCTTTCCAGGTCACGGGCGCGAACGGGCTACCTGTTGCCACCAGCGCCGCGCCGTCAGTCCAGGCCAAAATATCCTGTGGCGTAGCTTCAACGCGTGAGGTCGGGTTGGACAGCGGCATCACGATAGGGCGTGCGCAATGCTTGTGCATTTCACGGATGATCTCTTCGCTGAACAGCCCCGGCTGGCCGGAAACACCAATCAGAATGTCAGGATGCGCGTTGCGCACCACGTCCAGCAGCGACAGCGAGTCGGAACTGGAATCCCACTCCGCCAGCTGCTCGCTTTTCTGCACCAGCTTACTCTGGAAGTTGAGCAGGTTCGGCTGCTTATCGGTGAGCAGACCAAAACGATCGACCATAAAGACGCGGGCGCGGGCTTCTTCATCGCTCAGGCCTTCGGATTTCATCTGGGCGATAATCTGCTCGGCAATACCGCAGCCCGCAGAACCCGCACCGAGGAAGACGACTTTCTGCTCGCTCATTTTGCTGCCGGCAGCGCGACTGGCGGCAATCAGCGTACCCAGCGTCACGGAAGCCGTTCCCTGAATATCATCATTGAAGCAGCACACTTCGTCACGGTAGCGCTCAAGCAGCGGCATCGCATTTTTCTGCGCGAAGTCTTCAAACTGCAACAGCACGTTCGGCCAGCGGCTTTTCACGGCCTGGATAAACTCATTAACGAAATTATCGTATTCTTCGCCGGTGATGCGCGGGTGACGCCAGCCCATATAGAGCGGGTCGTTCAGCAGCTGCTGATTATTGGTGCCGACATCCAGCACAACAGGCAGCGTATAAGCCGGGCTGATGCCGCCACAGGCGGTATAGAGCGACAGTTTACCAATTGGAATGCCCATGCCGCCGATGCCCTGGTCGCCCAGGCCCAGAATGCGTTCGCCGTCGGTGACAACAATCACCTTAACGTTTTGCTTGGTAGCATTTTGCAGCATATCTTCAATGCTGCCGCGATTCGGGTAAGAGATGAACAGCCCGCGCGCACGGCGATAGATTTCGGAGAAGTGCTCACAAGCCGCGCCAACCGTCGGGGTATAGATAATTGGCATCATCTCTTCCAGATGACTATCCAGCAGACGGTAGAACAGCGTCTCGTTGGTATCCTGAATGTTGCGCAGATAAACGTGCTTGTCGTTGGCGTTCTTGAAATCCTGGAACTGGCGCCAGGCGCGCTGGGCCTGTTCATCTATGGTCTCTACCGTTTCAGGCAGCAGGCCGTTCAGGTTGAAATCGTTGCGCTCCTCGACGGAGAAGGCGCTGCCTTTATTCAGCAGCGGGAATTCCAGCAAAATCGGGCCAGCATAAGGGATATAAAGGGGGCGTTTACTTTCGTGTTCGAGTTCCATGAAAAAATACTCATTCGGATCGTAATGTTGTGCGCCAATCCTAAAATAATTCATCTGAAAGTACAGCTTTTGTTAACAGCTGATAACAAAAGCTATCGCTTTGCTGCAGTTTACGTGCCCGTTACGGCAGGGAAAAGTTTCCGGGAGAAACTTATCTCAGCGGAACCGTAGTGAAATTCGCGCAGCCCAATGCCTGCAACGTAGCAAATGTCGCCTGACGCTGAATTAAGCGGGCATCTGGCGCTTCAGCCAGCACCGCACGCTGGATCTGTAGCACATCATAACCGGATAAATTCAGCATGATCAGCGCGGCCTGTAGCGGCGGCAGGCTGGGATTAAACGCGGCGTTCTCCGCATAACTACCCGCGAAAATTTTGTCGTCAGCCATCTGTAAGGCCACGCCGCTCAACGCCTGCGAGTAAGGCGCGTGGCTGCGGTTCGCAGCCTGTAAGGCGGCCTGGCAAAGCGGGTCGCCTTTTACAGTCAGACCATGATCAACGTCATCCAAAAGCAGCGTTTCAATAGCCAAATCGCGCGGGCCAAAAGCATCAGGGAGATAATCGCCCAGCGTGGCAGGCTCGCGTCCCGGAAGGTAGATGCGCAGCGACGTACCGCTGTTAAGCTCATTCATAAACTGGCGGCAATGTCCGCACGGCGTGTAGTTCACGGTGACGGCTTCCAGCGCCTTTTCACCGCGCAGCCAGGCATGGGCGATTGCGCTCTGTTCAGCATGTACCGTCTGCTGCATGGTGGCGCCAGAAAACTCCATATTGGCACCGAAATAGAGATGACCGCTTTGACCCAGCGCCAGCGCACCGACGTTGAATTTAGAAAGCGGGGCGACAGCGCAGGCAGCGGCAAGCGGCAGCAGCGCAAAACTTATCGCCTGGCGGTCCAGGCCCGTTTGGGCTTCGATCTCCGCCATCTGCGCCGGGGTTAAATACGCCGGAAAATCGTCAGCGGCTAATATTGGCTGGAGCACGGCCTGAAAAGAGGATGACAGCGTGGCAAAGGCGGGTTGAAATCGTGGGTGCATATCGGGCATCTCTTACAAGGTCGGCCGCCCATTCTGGCGGCCCGGCAGGGTATTGTATGTGATTATAATCACATTAATATTGCAACTTATGAAATAAAGCAGAGAAATGCGCGACTTATCGCAAGTTTTACCCCCACAGATGCATCAGCAGCGGAAACAGGAAAGGCGCCAGCAACGAGGTAATAATCCCGCAAATGACCAGCGCCAGCGAGCTGTAGGCCCCCTCCTGATAATCCAGCTCGGCGCAGCGAGCCGTCCCTAATGCGTGTGAAGCGTTGCCAATCGCCAGGCCGCGCGAAGCCTTGTTGTAGATCTTAAACATGTTCAGCAGCATATGACCAAATACCGCACCCAGTACGCCAGCAATCAGCACGCAAATAGCGCTGATGGCAGGAATACCGCCGAGCGTAGCGGAGACGGCCATCGCGATGGGCGTGGTCACCGATTTTGGCATCAGCGTGGCGGCGATTTGCGGCGTAGCCCCCATCCATAAGGCGATTGCCGTCCCTGAGATCATGGCCGTTACGCTGCCGATAAAGCAGACGCCGATAATTGATTTCCAGCGAGCGCGGATCTGATGCATCTGCTCATACAGCGGCAGCGCCAGCGCAACTACCGCCGGTTGCAGCAGCTGATTAAGTAATGAACTTCCCTGGAAGTAGCGCGCATAGGGCATCTGAATCAGCAGCAGCAGTGGAATAATCACCGCCATTGAAACCAGCAGAGGATTAACCAGCGAGATTTTTACTTTTGCGGCCAGCCTGCGGGCGGCAAAAAACACCAGCAGGGTAAGCGGTAACGACCACCAGATATCACTCATTACCGGCTCCGGGTTGAACAGGCCTGCCGTGCAGCCGGTGAGAAACCAGGCCCACCGTCAGCAGAACGATAAAGGTGCTTACCACGCAGGAAACCACAATCGGGCCGAACTGCGCGCTGAGAATATCGGTGTAGCTCATCACGCCGACGCTGATGGGCACAAACAGCAGCGCCATATAGCGAATCAACAGATGACTGCCGGGCTTTACCCAGTCAGCGGGAAGGATCTGAGTGGCCAGCAGGGCAAACAGAATTAACATGCCGATAATGCTGCCGGGAATGGTGACGGGCAAAAGGGCGGCAAGCGCGTTTCCGGCATACAGGCAAAGATAGATAATGACGAAGGCGCGAAGGTAACGCCAGAGAGCAGACAGCGCGGTGCGCATGAAAATCTCCTGTTTTTCCGAACCTATCCTTAGAAGGATAACAGCGTTCAGGCAAACATATGAGCACGGGCGACTGCCCGTGCTGTGAACCCTGAGGTTATTTAACCTGCATACCAGGCTGGGCACCGCTGTCAGGCGAAAGCAGGAAGATATCCTTACCGCCAGGACCCGCGGCCATCACCATACCTTCAGAGATGCCAAAACGCATTTTACGCGGCGCCAGGTTAGCGACCATCATCGTCAGGCGGCCGACCAGCACGGAAGGATCGGGATAGGCCGTACGGATGCCGGAGAAGATATTGCGGGTTTCGCCGCCGATGTCCAGCGTTAAACGCAGCAGCTTATCGGAGCCTTCCACAAACTCGGCGTTCTGGATGAGCGCAATACGCATGTCCACTTTGGCAAAGTCATCAAAGGTGATGGTGTCCGCGATGGGATCATCAGCCAGCGGCCCGGTCAGCGCCGGTTTGTTGGCCGCCGCGGCATCTTCTTTCGAGGCTTCGATCAGCGCATTGACCTTGTCCATTTCCACACGGCTGTACAGCGCTTTAAAGGCTGAAATAGTGTGGTCCAGCAGCGGCTGCTCAGTACCTTCCCAACTCAGCTGCTGATTGAGGAACGCTTCGGCACGTTCGGTTAGCGATGGCATAACCGGTGCCAGCCAGGTCATCAGCACGCGGAACATGTTGATACCCATTGAGCAGATTGCCTGCAGGTCGGCATCGCGGCCTTCCTGTTTCGCGACTACCCAAGGTGCCTGCTCGTCAACGTAGCGGTTGGCAACATCGGCCATCGCCATGATTTCACGGATCGCACGGCTGAATTCGCGGCTGTTCCAGGCTTCTGCAATGCTAACCTGCGCATCGATAAAGGTCTGATACAGTGCCGGATCGGCCAGTTCAGCAGAAAGCTTGCCGTCAAAACGTTTGTTGATAAAGCCCGCATTACGCGACGCCAGGTTAACCACTTTGTTAACGATATCGGCATTCACACGCTGAACAAAATCTTCCAGGTTCAGGTCAATATCGTCGATGCGTGAAGAGAGCTTGGCCGCGTAGTAATAGCGCAGGCTGTCGGCATCCAGATGGTTAAGCCAGGTGCTGGCCTTGATAAAGGTGCCGCGCGATTTTGACATCTTCGCGCCGTTGACGGTGACGTAACCATGAACGAACAGGTTAGTTGGCTTACGGAAGTTACTGCCTTCCAGCATGGCCGGCCAGAACAGGCTGTGGAAGTACACGATATCTTTACCGATAAAGTGGTAAAGATCGGCATCGGAATCTTTCTGCCAGAAGGCGTCAAAGTCGATGTCGCCGCGCTTGTCGCACAGGTTCTTGAACGAGCCCATATAGCCAATAGGCGCATCCAGCCAGACGTAGAAATATTTGCCCGGCGCGCCAGGAATTTCAAAGCCAAAGTACGGCGCATCGCGGGAGATATCCCACTGTTGCAGGCCAGACTCGAACCATTCCTGCATTTTATTCGCAACCTGCTCCTGCAACGCGCCTGAACGCGTCCAGGCTTGCAACATGGCGCTGAATTCTGGCAGATCGAAGAAGAAGTGCTCGGAATCACGCATTACCGGCGTAGCGCCGGACACCACGGACTTCGGATCGATCAGCTCGGTCGGGCTGTAAGTTGCGCTGCACACTTCGCAGTTGTCACCGTACTGGTCCGGGGCTTTACACTTCGGACAGGTGCCTTTGACGAAACGGTCCGGCAGGAACATGCCTTTTTCCGGATCGTAGAGCTGAGAAATAGTGCGGTTTTTAATAAAGCCGTTTTCTTTCAGACGGGTATAGATCAGCTCGGACAGCTCGCGGTTTTCGTCGCTGTGCGTTGAGTGGTAGTTGTCATAGCTGATGTTAAAGCCAGCAAAATCAGTCTGATGCTCCTGACTCATTTCGGCAATCATCTGCTCGGGAGCAATACCCATCTGCTGAGCTTTCAGCATGATTGGCGTACCGTGCGCATCGTCCGCACAGATGAAGTAAACCTGGTTGCCGCGCATTCGCTGGTAACGGACCCAAATATCTGCCTGGATATGCTCGAGCATGTGGCCGAGATGGATAGAACCGTTGGCGTACGGGAGTGCGCACGTTACCAATATTTTTTTCGCGACTTGAGTCATAGTGAGACTTGCTATACCTGATTAAAATAGGGGTTACGATGTTACCCGAAAGGCCCTCCCTGCGTAAACCATCCCGCGCGGCCCGCACCGATATTTAGCCTTTCTCAACACGTTGAGTCACATCTGATATGCTCTCAGGTAAAACCTAATCAAAAAAAGGAGCCGGGATGACCTCTCAATCCCAGAGTCAGCACTCACCGGAAGCGCTGCGCGCCATGGTGATGGGCGTTTTGACCGCATTTGAACATCCGACGCTGAAAAAGAATCTGACCGCGCTGAAAGCATTGCATCACTGCGCGATGCTGGATAATACGCTGCATATCGATCTTGCCATGCCTTTTGCCTGGCACAGTGGGTTTGAGGCGTTGAAAGAGAGCGCGAGCGCTGAACTACTGCGTCTGACCGGCGCTACGGCCATCAGCTGGCGTTTGAACCACGATATCGCCACGCTGAAGCGGGTAAAAAACCAGGCGGGCGTTAACGGCGTCAAAAACATTATCGCCGTCAGTTCTGGCAAAGGGGGGGTAGGGAAATCCAGCACCGCCGTTAACCTGGCGCTGGCGCTGGCTGCCGAAGGTGCGAAGGTCGGGCTGCTGGACGCGGATATCTATGGCCCGTCCGTACCCGATATGCTCGGCACTACCGATGAGCGGCCAACCTCGCCCGACGGCACGCATATGGCTCCGATCATGGCCCATGGCCTGGCAACCAACTCGATTGGTTATCTGGTGACGGACGATAACGCCATGGTGTGGCGCGGGCCGATGGCCAGCAAAGCGCTGATGCAGCTGCTTAACGAAACGCTCTGGCCCGAGCTGGATTACCTGGTACTGGATATGCCGCCGGGCACCGGTGATATCCAGCTGACGCTGGCGCAGAACGTGCCGGTGACCGGGGCTGTCGTTGTCACTACGCCGCAGGATATTGCGCTCATCGATGCACGAAAAGGGATCGTGATGTTTGAAAAGGTCAACGTGCCGGTATTGGGTATAGTTGAAAACATGAGCATGCATATTTGCAGCAACTGCGGCCATCACGAACCGATTTTTGGCAGCGGCGGGGCACAACGGCTGGCGGAACAGTATCAAACTCGTTTGCTTAGCCAGCTTCCGCTACACATTACCCTGCGCGAAGATTTGGACGATGGACAGCCCACCGTCATTCGCCGCCCTGACAGCGAATTCACCTACCTCTATCGTCAGCTGGCAGGCCTTGTTGCCGCACAGCTTTACTGGGAAGGCGAAGTCATTCCTGGCGACATTTCCTTCCGCGCAGTGTAATCGTGCAGCCCGGTGAACGCCGGGCTGTTATGTCCAGCCGCTTTACGCCGTCAAAGCACATAGTGCAGTAACAGATATTCTCCCTGTTCGCCCTCGCCGCTGCCCACTCTTTTCCAGCCGTGCCGCTGATAAAAAGCGAGAGCATGGGCGTTAGCTTTCAGGCATTTTAACGCGCCGGTTGAGGTGAAACTGCGTTGTACAGCCTGAAGTAAAGCACTGCCGATGCCCTGGCCCTGACAGGCTGGATCGACAAACAGACTGTGCAGAAAGTTGTCGGCAGGCAGCAAAGCAGCGAATCCTTTACGGTGTCCTTCTTCTTCAGCTACCAGAATCCGTTCGCCAAGCGTGACGCGGTCAAAGTCCTCCAGCCGCCACTCTTCGCCATCGAGCCAGTGCCAGTTTGCCTTTCGGGCCGCCAGAAATAGCGTGCGTAAAAACGGACGATCGGCTTCGGTGAAGGCGCGGATAACAATCATCTTGATCCCCAAACAGGTTTCACATGGCGTTCGCCTTCAATGCCGGTGCCACGGTATTCATAATCAATTTTTCCGGCTTCAAACAGCTGATCGAGCAGGGTGAAGTTATCCGGCGGCGTAACGTTGCAGCGGTTGTTAAGTGTGGTATCACGAATGGTGAACGAGCGATCGCCACGGGCGATTTGCTGTAAATAATTCAGCATTTGCAGGGCGGCAACGCTAATACCGTACTGCTCGTTAAGCGGTCTTGTCATGTTGCTTCTCGTTGTTCTGTGGTCGGGCTTTTTTCAGGGGATCGGAGGAACTTTAGCAAAAACTTTCAGAGGGGAACATCGGGGATTTCCGGGGGAAAGGGAAACCCGCTACCCGATGGAACGGGGAGCGGGTGGGGTTTTAGGCTAGAAACTGATGTTGATACCGCCGGCAAACAGCCAGTCGTTAGCACCTTCCTGTTGCAGCTTACGCTGATGGCGCACCTGCGTTGTCAGGGCGATATCTTTGTTTATCTCCAGCCGGCCTTCGGTCTTGATATTCAGGCTGTTTCCGCCGTTTCCGGTGTGGAAGTCCTTACTGCTCTGCCCGTTGCCTATCACCACTTTACCCTGATTATTTGGCCTGACTGCAAGGTTCACGTCCGTACCCAGGCGCAGCGTGCCTAATTTTCCTGCGGGTAGGGTGTAGTCGTAAGCCAGCCCGCCAATCCAGGCTTCACGTCGCTGTTGCTGATAGCTAACCTGAGCCCGATCGACATCGGTAAAGTTGGCTATCCGCATCTGCTGCTGACGATAGCCAGCATAAGGCCGAAACCTGTGCGCGCCTGATTGAATATATTTACCGGCTTCTGCCTCACCAAAAAATTGCTTAACGTTGGGTGATGCTGCGGTGCCGCGCAAACGGGTCGAAATAGTGCCTTTGGACCAGCCATAGCCGGACAGCAGGTTAAGATAATAGTCCTCATAGTGCCAGGAGAGCATCAGGTTCAGCGCATTGCTGTCAACGTTACCCTGGCTGACGCCATCTGCGGCGGAAGGCTTAAAGCTCAGATCGCCTTTTGACCATGCGCCGCTTACATTCAGCGACTGCCGATCGTTATGCCAGGCCGCCAGCGTTGTGCCCATCATCCAGCCTTTGTACTGGCTTTTATAGTTGTAGCCATACTGCATAAAACTGTTGCCCGATTGGTAATTATCATCACCGCGGTAGCCGAACAGGAAAAAGCGAGAGTGGCCTTCTTTCGCGCTATCCAGCGCGCTCTCTTTGAATAACATGGCCAGCTGTTCTTCTGCCCGGAACAGCGCGGAGGGCAGGGAAATATAAGCCGGAACCTGCGGCGTCACCGCGCGTCGCGTCGGTTTTGCAGGCTGAGGCGGTTCCTTTTCCGCAGGCGTTGCGGCCGGGGTTTCTTCGGCTGGTGCTTCTGGCGTTGCGGCTGGGGTTTCTTCCGCAGGCGCTTCCGGCGTCACGATCGGGGTTTCTTCGGCAGGTGCTTCCGGCGTCACGATCGGGGTTTCTTCCACAGGTGCTTCTGGCGTTACGATTGGCGTTTCTTCGGCAGGCGCTTCCGGCGTGACGACTGGCGTTTCTTCGGCAGGCGCTTCCGGCGTTGCGGCTGGGGTTTCTTCCGCAGACGCTTCCGGCGTGACGATTGGCGCTTCTTCCGGAGGCGCTTCCGGCGTGACGATTGGCGCTTCTTCCGCAGGCGCTTCCGGCGTCACGATCGGCGTTTCTTCGGCTGGTGCTTCTGGCGTGACGATTGGCGTTTCTTCGGCAGGCGCTTCCGGCGTGACGATTGGCGCTTCTTCGGCTGGTGCTTCTGGCGTGACGATCGGGGTTTCTTCCGCAGGCGCTTCCGGCTCGCTATTGCTGCCTTCGGATAACAGAACGTTTTGCAGGCGATAATCCCAATATTGACTGCCGCTACCGCTGACTTCGCGCTCGCTTTCCGCCGCGCTTCCCGGAGCAAATGCATACAGGCCATAAGCCCATGCGCCGCTGGCAACATAGTCACCCGCCAGTTTGAAACGATCTTTTGACGAATTTCCGCCAACCTGAATAATCGATACGCCTTCCGTATTATCGGCCGTGCCGTTGGCGTTGCTGTCACTGTCCGTCCAGCTACTCAGACTGTTAATGCTAACCATAACAGAGTCGCCATCGTTGATGTCTCCGGCAATCAGCAACTTGTCGGTCGCATTGCGATTGAAAGCGCTGTTCAGTGCCAGATTCACCGTACCGCTGGTATTCAGATTAGCCAGACTCAGCGTCGAGTAATTCGCCGTTTCGGCATATAAAGCGCCAGGATAGAGGGTTGATCCCTGGCTTGCATTTACCGTCTGTAGCGTTCCGCTACCCGCCAGCACGGTACCGCTTGCCATATTGACAGAAGGGGCCACATTGCCATTTAGCGCCAACGTGCCTGCTTCTAATTCGATATCCCCAGCGGTGGTAATATCCCCTTCAGCGAGTAAGACACCTTCACCGCTTTTTACCAACTTACCGTTGCCGCTAATATCTGCCGTAATCATGGATGACAGACCTTCTACGCTGCTTTCACGTTCGGTAATATCCGCCGTCAGCACGCTGTCCGTTCCTGCCAGCGTCAGGCTACCTGAAAGCAGAGTATGGGCATAAAGAGTCAGGCTGGCATTGTCTGCGACAGAGATCGTCCCGTCTAAAATGGCATGATCGCTCACCGTTAATGCTGCACCCGAGAGCACATTAGTCTTGTTTGTCAGGTAAGACTGCTCGCTCCAGTCGTCGCTGTAGAATACGTTACCGGCATGCAGCGTTTGCTGGCCTGACAAAATCAGCTCACCGCGCTTCACCGCCAGCGTTTCCACATCGGCCCCACCGGACAGTGTTGCACGGTAAGCGCTGTCTGATGCGTAATAGGAAAGATTTAGTTTGCCGCTATTCTGTTCGCCGATATGTCCAGGAAAGTTGAAACCATTGCCATACAGCGTGACGACGCCGGTTTTATCCAGGTTGCGGTTAACAATTTTTGCACCATTATCGTTATGGTTAATTTCTGCAAAAGTTAAGCCGTTGCCGTTAATATCCAGCGTCCCGCCGCGATAGCCAAACTGAATATTTTTGGTGTTAATCTGATCTTTATCCGCCAGCACCACCACCGGACGACCGCTAACCAGCGTCAGGGTAGAAAAGGCCTGCTTTAAGCCGTTTGCATCGGCCTGCTGATCGAGGATAACGGTCCCGGCACCCACGTTTAATCCACCGCTGTTTGCGCCTGTCGCATTAATATGCAGCGTGCCGTCACCGATTTTATGCAGCACATCGCCAGCAAGGCCATTTACCTGCCAGAGTACGGTCTTGTCTGCATCAACTTCGATACCACCGCCGACCCAGCTGTTATTCTGGCCCTCTGCCGATTTAACCTGATAATTATTGGAAAACTGAAGTTTGGCAGCGCCATGATTAACCGCCTGGTTTAAAACCAGAGTGCCGCCTTCGCCGTTAAAACGGAGATCTTTCGTGGCATCTAATTCTTCGTTAGTGGCATCGGTGGGCAGCGTTTTATCAGTGCCATGCCACAGCCAGCTTTTAGCCCCTTGGGTAATGGCATTTGGATCCCAGTTAATAATGCCCTCGGCGCTGCTATCAGTAATATCGGGATCGACATTGGCCGCCATCACTTGCTCAACAAAAGCATCCTGCACAAATAAAATATATGAACGCAGATTATAAGGCCCGTCGTTACCACCGCTGGTTAATACGCCTGCCAGTTTCCAGACTTTATCGACATTATCATAAACCAGCATTGGGCTGCCGCTGTCGCCGCCCCGGCTGGCACTGTCCAACGGCTGCACGTTGGGATCATCCGGGCTGTAGTTGTACCACCGCAGGCGCCAGTTTTCGAAAGTGGGATTGGTCATGGTACCGCCGGTTTTCCAGCTGTAAGCGCCCGCCAGTTGCACCAGCTCTTGTGTTTCGGCATCAACCTGAAATTGCGTACCCGCGCCCACCCGGGCGTACCAGGTATAGCGATCTGGATTTTCGCGTAATTCCGTGCCAACCACGGAAGGGATGGCGGCAGCTTCAGTGACAACCTTATTTAAACGAGGCAGATGAAAATCGCGCACGTCATATTCATTGCGATTAATCAATTTATAGATCGTTTTGTATTTGGCGTTATTGCCAAAATCAACGGTTTTATAACCGGTATTATGCTGTACGCTGGCAAGGTAAGAGGCAGAGAAAAGCGTAGCGTAGCCGCCGGAGACAACAGCACCAAAATCAGGCATCGGATAATCAAGTATGCCTGCAGAAGTGCCGTCGGTTTTAAAAACTTCAATATTTTCTCTGCCAACCGCATATTTCCCAAGGTTTTCAGCAAAGTCGCGGTATTCCTGAACGGCGACATCTTCCCGCATCACGCCAGCAAGAACGGACGTGGCGGCAAAGAAATTGCAGCAAAAAATAGCAAGAAACTTAAGCTTCATTTAATTCCCTTTGTAATCGGCATGTTGCAAATATCTTTGGTGCGTACAGCAATAAGAATTATCTTATTACTGATTAAGTTTGCCATGTGATTTTTTTAAAGCCACCTTTTGTGCCGATTTAATAAGTATTAAACTGGCGCGTTAGTTTAGTTTTATGATTAATGCTTCCAGTTAATGTTAGGCAGGTTGCAAATATATTTATATTGACAGGTCGACTATTTTATTTGTGAGATTCATGTGTTCTTCTTGTAATAGCTTCAGCTGTTTCTTAGGCGAAACGGCAGGATGAGGTAAAACTTGCGTTAATCCAGCCGCTTCCTTATGCTGCAAAGCTTGCACTATGACTCGGGGTGCCGTTTCTTTCCAAAGAAAGGGCTGAGAAAAACCCGTTGAACCTGAACTGGATAATGCCAGCGGAGGGAAGTCAGATGCCCAACCGCATCGCCTTCTTGTACGCCGGTTGGGAGTCTTATTTTGATCCAACCTTCTCGCTTTACGGCAGCGATGGCTGCGCCTTCTTTAAATCTTTTTCACCAGGCTTCACCGCTGATCCACTGCCTGACCAACGATGTGGTGCAATCCTTTACCGCCAACGTTTTGCTGGCGCTTGGCGCTTCTCCTGCCATGGTTATCGAACCCTCTGAAGCCCGGGAGTTCAGCGCTATTGCGGATGCCGTACTGATCAACGTCGGAACGTTAACAGCGGCGCGCAGTGAGGCGATGCTTACCGCCGTTAAAAGCGCCGTAAAAGCCGGGCGTCCCTGGACGCTGGATCCGGTGGCAGTGGGCGCCTTAACTTTCCGTAGTGACTTCTGCCAGCAGCTGCTGGAATACCGTCCGGCCGCCGTTCGTGGCAATGCTTCGGAAATTATGGCGCTGGCTCGTCAGACGGTTTCCGGGCGAGGTGTGGATAGCCTCCACGACTCCTCTGCCGCGCTGGAGGCGGCCACGCTGCTGGCTAAATCAACCGGGGCGGTGATTGCGGTGACGGGCGAGATCGATTTCATTACCGATGGGCTCCGCATTCTGGCCGTGCCAGGCGGCTCGGCATTAATGACGCGGGTGGTAGGAACGGGCTGCGCGCTCTCAGCGGTGGTTGCCGGTTTTACCGCGCTGCCAGGTGACAGGCTGGTTCATACCGCCAGCGCTTGCCGTTTGATGAGCCTGGCCGGAGAAAAGGCTGCTGCCACAGCGGGCGGGCCAGGCACCTTCGTGCCGTTGTTTCTTGATGAATTGTCTCGTTTACATCCGGAGGCGATGGCATGAAACGAATCAACGCGCTGACAATTGCCGGCACCGATCCCAGCGGTGGGGCAGGCATTCAGGCCGATCTCAAAACTTTTTCAGCGCTGGGTGCTTACGGCACCAGCGTGATTACCGCACTGGTAGCGCAAAATACGTGCGGCGTGCAATCCGTCTTTCCTGTCGATGCGGATTTCGTTGCAGCGCAGCTTTCCTCTGTGCTGAGTGATGTACGAATCGACAGCGTTAAAATCGGCATGCTGCATGACTCCGATATTGTTGAGGTGGTCGCGCAGGGGTTGCAATGGGCTGAGATTCCCTGGCTGGTACTGGATACCGTTATGCTGGCCAAAAGCGGCGATCCGCTGTTGTCGGAGCGCGCAGTAAAGACGCTGCGGGAGCGTCTTTTACCTCAGGCTTCGCTGATTACGCCCAATCTGCCCGAAGCGGCTGCATTGCTGGGCTGTGCAATTGCCCGTGATGAAGACGAGATGCGGCAGCAGGGCAGGGCACTGCTGGAAATGGGCTGTCAGGCGGTATTAATGAAAGGCGGCCACCTGAGCGATGAAGAAAGCCCTGACTGGCTGTTCACGCCTCAACTGGAGCAGCGTTTCACCGCTCTGCGCGTGCCGACAAAAAATACGCATGGTACCGGCTGTACGCTCTCTTCTGCCCTGGCGGCGCTACGCCCGCGTCATCAGGACTGGATAACAACCGTCCGCGAAGCCAAACAGTGGCTTCAGGTCGCGCTGGAACAGGCGGATACGCTGGAAGTGGGCGCAGGTTTTGGGCCGGTGCACCATTTTTATCGCTGGTGGTAGCGCATCTGGCAAAAAACTTTATGGGGAAGGTTCTGAAAAATGGAGTCAGCAATTTGCCTTAAGCGCGGTTGCGGGTCCACGCTGTTGGGGGTCAGGCATTTCAGCCGGGGGCGTTTGCTCTCATACACCAACAGGAGTTTACATGACGGACATCGTACAGTTACTGGGCAAAGAAGCAGACTCTCTTTTGCAACATCGCTGCATGACCATCCCCGCAGACAGCCTTTATCTGCCGGGTGCGGATTATGTTGACCGGGTGATGGTCGATAACGACCGTTCACCAACCGTGTTGCGTAATATGCAAACGCTGTATAACACCGGTCGCCTGGCGGGCACGGGCTACCTTTCCATTCTGCCTGTGGATCAGGGCGTGGAGCATTCTGCCGGGGCCTCTTTTGCCGCGAATCCGCTCTATTTCGATCCCAAAAACATCGTCGAACTGGCCATTGAAGCGGGTTGTAACTGTGTCGCCTCAACCTACGGCGTGCTGGCTTCGGTTTCACGCCGCTATGCACACCGTATTCCCTTTCTGGTGAAACTGAATCATAACGAAACGTTGAGCTATCCCACGCAGTACGACCAGACGCTGTACGCCAGTGTTGAACAGGCTTTCAATATGGGAGCCGTGGCGGTTGGCGCAACTATCTACTTTGGCTCTGAGCAGTCCCGCCGCCAGCTGGAAGATATCTCACATGCTTTTGAGCGGGCGCACGAGCTGGGGATGGTCACCGTGCTTTGGGCTTATCTGCGCAACAATGGCTTCAAAAAAGATGGCGTGGATTATCATGCCAGCGCCGATTTAACCGGCCAGGCCAATCATCTGGCTGCCACTATCGGTGCCGATATCGTTAAACAAAAACTGGCGGAAAATAACGGCGGTTATAATGCCCTGAAATTTGGCTCTACCGATGAGCGGGTTTACAGCAAGCTGACCAGCGATAACCCCATCGATCTGGTGCGTTACCAGCTGGCGAACTGCTATATGGGACGCGCAGGGCTGATTAACTCTGGCGGCGCTTCGGCTGGCGAAACCGACACCGCGGAATCCGTGCGCACCGCGGTCATTAATAAACGCGCGGGGGGAATGGGGCTGATTCTCGGCCGTAAAGCCTTTAAAAAATCGATGAAAGAGGGCGTGGCGCTGATTAACGCCGTGCAGGATGTCTATCTGGCGAAAGATGTCACCATCGCCTGACTGATGATTCAGGGGCCGGATGCGCCCCTGAATTTCCTGCTTTTTCAGTAATTTTGTTACAACTTCAGCCAGCAGAAGGGCGCTAATCTTTTTCCGCTCGGGATAAAATAGCCTTTTAATTCGTCGCGAGCTGTTGTTCATGAAATGGTTGTCAAAAAATGCCCTGCTGTTTGCCCTGAAAACCGGCATCGCGGCATTTTTAGCTTTATATATTGCGCTGGTGCTAAATCTTGATAAGCCAGCGTGGGCGATGGTTTCAGTCTATGTTATCTCGCAGCTCTATTCTGCTTCGACGCTGTCAAAAGCGCTGTTTCGTCTGCTTGGCACCGTGCTGGGCGGGATTTTTATTTTTCTCATCTATCCGGTTACCGTTACCACGCCGATCCTGTTCAGCTTCAGCGTTTCGCTGTGGGTTGCCTGTTGTTTATACCTTTCGCTGCACGATCGCACGCCGAAAAGCTATGTCTTTATGCTGGCAGGATACAGTGCGGCCATTATGGGCTTTGCGGATGTTACTACGCCGCTTTCTATTACCTACACGGTCATTTCGCGTATAGAAGAGATTACCGTTGCCATTATTTGTAGCGCGCTGGTGCATATGCTGGTTTTCCCGGTGCGAATGCGCAGCCTGCTGGAAAATAGCGTCAATCACTGGTTCGACAGCGCCAAAAAACTTTGTAACGAGCTGCTGACCGTTGAGGCAAAAAACCCTTCGCCGGAAAGAGAGCATATTCTGGTTCAGATGGCCAGTTATCCTGCCACCGTTGAATCGCTGATTACCCATTGTGTTTACGAAGGCGACGCTGCCCGAAAGCTCATTCGCCTGGTGGGCGCCCAATATCAGCACCTTTCTTATCTCATCCCCACGCTGACCGCCATTGAGAAGCGCCTGAGTTTACTGGCCGAACAGGATATCCGCCTGCCGGATTTTGTCGCTGAAGCGTTCAACCATTTTCTTGTCTGGCTCAACAGTCCGGAGCAGAGCGGTAACGCACAGGCAATACAGGCGGACCTTGCTGCGGCGCAGGATGAGATCGAAAGGCGCTACTATCATGGCGACATGAACGCGGAAGAGGGGCTGTTGCTTGTTGGGCTGCTTGAGCGACTGCTTAATTTTGTCCGGGTAGCGGAAAGTTATTTTGGCGCCAGGGAGCGGGTTAGCTTGATCAGCAGTAAAAAACAGCGCGGCGGGCAAAAGCTGATTAAAAAACATGCCGACAAAGGGTTAATGCTTTTATCCTGCTTTACCGCTTTTGCCGCAACGATGCTGGGTTGCCTGTTCTGGATTGGCACGGGCTGGAAAGATGGTTCAACGGCACCGATGATGGCCGCCGTGGTCTGCTCGTTTTTCGCGGCTCTGGACAGCCCCGTTGCTTCAATGAAGGTCTTCTTAAAAGGCGTGGTCATTGCCATCGTTATCAGCGTGCTGTACGTCGGGATTATTATTCCGGGCACCACGACCTATGAATCATTGATTATTTGCCTTGCGCCGGGGCTGTTCGCCCTTGGATTGGTTATTGCTAATCCGGCGACCAATTTTATTGGGTTGATTATTGCCACGCAAATCCCTGGTTTTATCGGCATGGCGCATCACCTTAAACCCGATTTGTTATCGATTATCAACGCGGCAATTTCAACCGTAGTGGGGATTGTGCTGGCTGTGGTGATTACCTCGGTCATCCGTAATAAAAGACCGGCCTGGACTGCCCGGCGCGTGTTGCGAAAAGGTATTAAAGAACTGCTTCAGTTTATCAGCGAAATAAACCTTAACGCCGCGACGCTGCTATCCCGCCAGCAATTTGTGGCGAGCCAGATTGATAAAATTAATATTATTTTGCCACGTAACAAAATCGATCCCATGGCAAACGTGGCGCTGGGCGGAAATCTGATCACTGAAATCTGGCTGGGCGTTAACTGCTATGATTTCTACGGCCGCCATCAGGCGATCCTCAAAGAATATTCGCTGGAAACCAATGTGCTGATGTTTGAAATTAATCAGTATTTTAAGAAACGGTTGAAGAATATTTCGCGTGAACCGCCCCAGTCATTGCTGGAGGCGCTAAATGGACTGCTGCTGCAAACCGAAGCCGCCAGCCGCTGTGAACCGGCGCTGTTTCGCCCGCTGTTCTACTTATTCAACATCCGTCTGGCACTCTATCCGACAGAAAGATGGCCAGCGCTTCCGACCTGATATCAGGGCTGTTCAAACCATTCGCTGTTTTGCTCGGCAATAGGCGTGATGGAAAAAATCATCTCCTGAAGATGGCGACGCAGAGCCTGTTCGGCGGCATCGGCGTTTTTTGCCAGCAGCGCCTGATAGATTTCATTGTGCTGCGCAATCAGGCTTTCTGGCGGCGAGACTTTACTCAACGTCAGAAAGCGCACCCGATCCATGGTGGCCTTGATATTTTCCACCGTCTCCCAGGCAAGCTCACAGTTAATGCTTTGCGCAATCAGACGGTGGAACTCATCATCCAGCAGCAAAAATGCCTGGCTGTTCTGACGTTCCGCCGACATTTTCTGTAGCTGTAAATTATGCTCCAGCAAAGCCAGGGCTTCCGGTGTGGCTTCCAGTGCCGCCCTGCGTACAACCGCGACTTCAACCGCTTCGCGGATAAAACGGCCATCGGCGACCCGCTGGGCAGAGATGCGACGCACAAAGGTACCGCGCTGCGGCAGGATCTGTACCAGTCCAGCTTCGGCCAGTTTAATAAAGGCTTCACGCACCGGCTGACGGGAAACGTCAAAACGGCTCGACACTTCTTTTTCTGACAGCAACGATCCGGGAGGGATGGCACAGGTGACAATATCCTGGCGCAGAAAACGATAAATCTGCTGATTAACGGGTTCGCTGGCGGTGATGGTGTAGGTCATTGACATTCGGTAATTTCATTCCGATAAGGCGTCATAAAAGCTGACGCTGGGAAGATCAGTCTAATCAGCCTGATGCACCAGCGCCAGCCCTTTTGCCATGAAACCATTACCCGGCGCGGATCGCCTGACGAACCGCAGCTTTTGCACCTGAAAGCAATAACAGCTGGTAGTAATGCGTAACGCGATCCCGGAATAGCGAGTTGTCCGGCAGGTCTTCGCCAAAGACTTCTTTCAGCGAAAGCAGAGCGGTAACACGTGGTTCACCTTCCGCGCTGCTTTGGGTTAATCGCGCCAGCTCAGACCGTAATGGATCGTTGATAACAAATGCTTTTCCCTGTTCATCAACGCCCTTTACGAAACGTATCCAGCTGGCAACGCACAGCGCCAGCAGTTCAAAACGACTGCCGTTGCGAAGATGCCAGCGAATGCTGTCGAGCCAGCGCTGCGGTAATTTTTGCGTGCCATCTGTCGCGATCTGATAAGTCCGATGTTTAATCGCCCGGTTTTTATAGCGTGCAATCAGGGAGTCGGCATAGGCAACCAAATCAACGCCGGTCGTTCTCAGCGTTGGCGCCTGCTCATCAAGCATGAGTTTGCGCGCGGCCAGCTGGTAATCAGCATCGTCCATGCACTCGCTGATGGTCTCGTAACCCGCCAGATAGCCGGTATAAGCCAGCAGAGAATGACTGCCGTTCAGCATACGCAGCTTCATCTCTTCATAAGGCAGGACATCGGCTACCAGTTCGGCGCCGGCTTTTTCCCACGCCGGACGACCGCTAACAAATTTATCCTCGATGACCCACTGGAAAAAAGGTTCGCATTCAACGCCCACCGGATCGGCACAGCCCAGTTTATGACTTAAAGACTGAAAAGCTTCGGCCGTCATGGCTGGCACAATGCGGTCGACCATGGTCGACGGGAAGGTAATATTCTGTCGGATATAATCAGCAAGCTGGCGATCCTGCTGCTCTGCCAGCTGTACCACGACGTTGCGGGTAACGTGACCATTTTCAGGCATGTTGTCACAGGACATCACGCTAAAAGGTGGAAGGCTGGCGTCGCGACGGCGCTTAATCGCTGCCAGAATAATCCCCGGCAGAGATTGCGGATCTTCAGGGTGCGCCAGGTCGTGTACGATGGCCGGATGGTCAAGATTCAGCTGGCCGGTTGCAGGCTGATAGCAGTAGCCTTTTTCTGTCACCGTCATGGACACGATCGCGACGTCAGGCTGACACATCGCGCTAATAATTTTTTCGATACCGTCGCAGTTACGATATAGCGCCTGTGTTACTACACCCACTACGCGGGTGTGCAGGCCGTCATCGGCTTTTTCCGTCACGCTATAAAGCAGGTCCTGTTGACGCAATGCATTGAACAGCTCGCCGTTATTGTTCAGGGTAATGCCGCACTCGCAGTAACCCCAGTCGCTGTTATGCTCGGCGGCCAGAATATCCGTGCATACCGCCTGATGAGCGCGATGAAAGGCACCAAAACCTATATGCACGATGCGCGTGCGTAAGGCGCTGCGGTCGTAATGGGGGATCAAAGTCCCTGCGGGTAATGTTTCAACGGACAGCATACATACTCCTTAATCAACAGGGTACGCCAGTGCGTACCCACAGCAACTAAACTGAAACCGGCGTTTTCGTACTTTTTGGGCTTTTGATCACCAGCAGAACCAGCACGGCACCCAGCGCCGCAACGACGCCCGCCAGAATAAAAGCGCTGTCGAATTTACCGGTGTGATGCACGATGTAACCGGTTACGACCGGGCCGACAATGCCGGAGAGGCTACCGATAAGATGGATAAAGCCGCTAATGCCGCCGACGCGGCTTTTATGCACCACATCCTGGATAATCGCCCAGTAAATCGCCCCGGTGATGTAGAGGAAAAAGATTGAGACCGACATCAGGATCACGGCGGGGTAAACGCCCTTAACCGAACCGGCAAGGGCCACGCACAAGGCTGCGGCGAAGAGAGAGACGACTAACACAATTTTTCGTGAAAGCAGGAGCTTACCGGTGATGTTGAAAATTTTGTCGGAGATCCAGCCGCCCAGCGCCAACCCGACAAAGCCGACCACCCAGGGGATCACGGTGGTCATACTCATTGATTTAATATCCAGGCTATGGGCCTGAACCAGATAGGCCGGGAACCAGCTGAGGAAGAAAAACAGAATGTAGTTATAGCAAAAGAAGGCGAAAGCGGTAACGAGGATAATCGGCTGACGCAGATAATAACCAAGGCCATGAGCGGCCTGTGCCAGTTCCTCATCCGGCGTAGTCTGTTCTTCTTTCAGGCGGGTAATCAGCGCCTGCTCTTCTGCGCTGACGCGACGGCTTTTCAATGGATTATCAGCGGCAATAAAAAACCAAATTACCATCCAGACAATCCCAATCGAGCAGATGATGACGAAGGCCGGACGCCAGCCAAAGGCGAGCGCAAGATAGCCGATAATCGGGCCGGCGACTGCGCCCCCCAGCGGTGAACCTGCGCTGAGAAAGCCCATCGCCGTGGCTGCCTGTTTTTTGGGAAACCAGCCATTAATCGCTTTGTTGGCGGAGGCGCAGATCGGGCCTTCTGCCATGCCGAACAATATGCGCAGGATTAGCATCGACCAGAAGCCAGTCGCCAGTGCAGTAAAGCCGCAGAACAGTGACCACATTCCTACTGCCACGCCCAGTACCAGCGTGGGGCCGAATTTATCGGTAGCCAGGCCGCCGATAAAATTAAAGATGGCATAACCGAAGAAGAAGCTGCCGAAGATCAGACCAAACTGCTCGGCATTGAGCAGCAGATCTTTTTCGATCATCGGCACGGTCAGCGAAAGCGCGACACGATCCAGATAGTTGATCATGTACACCAGAAAAAGCAGCAGAACGATGGTCCAGCGGAGATTTTTAAACATAGGAGTACCCTGGTTTTTTCTAATTTATAGATTCTCTTTCCGCGGCAGAGTCCTGATACCGGGAGCCTGAACCTGCTCCCAGACCGAATACGACTTAGTACGGTAAGCCTGGTGCCCGTCAGCTGAACGTTAAGATTACCTTGCAGCAGCTGCGCGGATCTTTTTCGAAAAGGGTCATGGCCGCTTCAATGTCACTTAACGGCAGATAGTGAGTAACCAATTTTTCAGGCTGGATTTTTTGCTGTTCCATCCAGCTAATGACTTCAGGAAAACGATGGCTGTTCAGACGTGAAGTAAACAGCGACAGCTCTTTACTGGTCAGGCTTTGTTGCGTCACCGTGCAGGGTTCGCCGGAAAAGCCGAGCAGGCCAATACGCGCTGCCGGTGAAGCCAGCGCAACGGCTTCTGACAGAATCGAAGGATGACAGGCGGCATCAATAATCAACGTCGGTTGCTCCCCTTCCAGCTGTGCAGCCAGCGGGATTTCACTGTTATCCAGCACGACATCAGCGCCATTCTCCAGCGCCATCTGTAGCCTTTCAGGCAGCCGATCGGCTACGATCACTTTACGGACGTTAAACACGCCTTTCAGTGCCTGAATTGCGGTTAATCCCATCGGGCCGGCGCCAAAAATCAGGGCGACATCGTTGGGCTGCGGTTTAAGAAAGGCGCAGATATTAGCGGCAATAGTAAAAGGCTCTACCAGACTTGCCAGCTTGTCAGGAATACTTTGCGGCAGCACATAAGCGTTTGAGGCTGGGACAACCGCGTACTCACTGAAGCCGCCGTCGCGGTGAACGCCAATAACCTGTAATTCGCGACAAACGTTTGGCCGGCCAACAGAACAGGGGTAGCAGTGACCGCAGCTGACGACCGGATCGACCGCCACTCGTTCCCCTGTGCGTGAGGCATCAACGCCTTCGCCTGTCGCATCGATGACACCAAAAAACTCATGGCCAATCACCCGTGGATAGCGTGCGAAGGGATTGTGACCGTGCCAGATATGTACATCAGAACCACAGATGCTGGCATAGTTGACCTTGACCCTGACTTCGCCCGCGGCTGGCTCAGGCAGGGGACGATCTTCCACGATCATTTCGCCGGGTTTAGCGATAACAACGCTTTTCATGGTGCTCTCCTTACCAGTTCCACAAGGTGCCATCTTCTAAACGAGCGACCGGCAGATAAGCGGGCTCATAGGGATATTTCGCTGCCAGCTTCTCGTCGAACTCAATGCCAAGGCCCGGTTTGTCACCCGGATGCATATAGCCATCTTCAAAGG
The DNA here is from genome assembly GCF_007981265.1 of Pantoea sp. CCBC3-3-1. Taxonomy (NCBI): domain Bacteria; kingdom Pseudomonadati; phylum Pseudomonadota; class Gammaproteobacteria; order Enterobacterales; family Erwiniaceae; genus Pantoea; species Pantoea sp. CCBC3-3-1. The sequence goes on along the minus strand of NZ_CP034363.1, from coordinate 3,224,308 downwards.
TCCAGCTATGCCTGAACACCTCCATCATCTGCTCGGAATAGCCCATGTATTCCTGCACGCCAAAGTTGGGCACCCAGAGATCGAAATGCAGCGCAGCAGCCATACAAACTGGCGAAAGATCGGACGGGCCATGCGAACCGGTACGTACCTGATACAGCGAGGCGAAATCGGCGATACGACGCATACCGGTAATGCCACCAGCATGGGTAATAGTGGTGCGGATATAGTCGATGAGCTGCTCTTCAATCAGCTGCTTACAGTCCCAGATGCTGTTAAAGACTTCGCCCACCGCAATTGGCGTAACGGTGTGCTGACGGATCAGACGGAAACTTTCCTGGTTTTCGGCAGGCGTTGGATCCTCCATCCAGAACAGACGCGAGTCCTCAACGCTTTTGCCAAAGCGCGCCGCTTCAATGGGTGTTAAGCGATGATGCATGTCGTGCAGCAAATGTTCGTTAAAGCCATATTTGGCACGGATTGCCTCAAACAGTTTTGGTGTAAAATCGAGATACTTTTCGGTCGACCACAGCTGCTCTTCCGGCCAGTCACCCTTGGTGGCGGGCTCATAAGCCAGGCCTTTGCCTTTCGCCATGCCGTAGGTGGTTTTCATTCCGGGAACGCCACACTGCGCACGGATGGCTTTAAAACCCATCTCTTTATGCTTCGCGTAATCGTCCATCACTTCATCAATGCTGTGCCCGGTTGTATGGCAATAGACCATTACGCCAGTACGCGAGGCACCGCCCAGCAGCTGGTAAAGCGGCATATTGGCGGCCTTACCTTTGATATCCCACAGTGCCTGATCGACAGCCGAGATAGCGGACATGGTTACCGGGCCACGACGCCAGTAGGCACCTTTATAAAAATACTGCCAGATATCCTCGATTTGGTGTGCGTTACGGCCAATCAGCTGTGGGCAAACATGATCTTTCAGATAAGAAGCCACCGGTAGCTCACGGCCATTTAACGTCGCGTCGCCAATACCGGTAAGGCCTTCGTCGGTGGTGATTTTAACAGTGACAAAATTCCTGCCTGGACAGGTAACAAAGACTTCCGCTTTAACAATTTTCATTATCAAGACCCTGAGTTGCGACAATGGATAAAAAATACGCACTAACGTACTACCATACAAGTTAGCGTCGTCGAATATCCGATAACGATCACAATTGCGATCGCTTCGGCTTTCAAAATTTAAGACTTGTGCCAGCTATGGAGCTCTTTGCCCCGTTTCACCGGTGCGGTTTCTGGCAGATGAGAAATGCCGTACAGCGAAACCAACCCAAGAATGACGACATAAGCGGCCAGGCCATAATAGTGACCGCCGGACATCTGGAGGATCTTAACGGCCGTCAGGCCCAGCACGCCGCCGCCAATCAACGAACCGGTTTGCCAGATCAGCGCAATACCGCTGCAACGAATATGAGTAGGGAAAAGTTCCGGGAACCAGGAAGCTTGCGGCGCATAACACATACTGTGACCCAGCGTCAGCACGACGATCATGGCCAGCTGCGAGATCCAGTAGATGTTCTGGCTCATCGCGATAAAGAAAGGAAAAATGCTGAGGGTAAGCAGGAGAGCACCTGTCATATAGACCGGCTTCCGGCCAATCCGGTCGGAGAGTTTGCCCATCAACGGAATCGCCATAATTTCCAGAATCACCGCGACAATCATCGTTTGCATCATCAGGGTATCGCTGAGCTGATTGACTTTTCCCCATGCCAGAATGATGACCGTGAAAAGGCCAAACGAGCAGGCTTCAATCAGCTTGGCCGCCACGCCATAAACAATAATTTTGGGATAGTTGCGTATTACTTCCATTACCGGACGCGACTCGGCTGCTTTGGTTTCACGGATTTGGGCGAAAACTGGTGATTCATCAATACGCAGGCGGATAAACATGCCGACGATAACCAGCAGCGCGCTAAGTAAAAACGGGATGCGCCAGCCCCAGTCCACCATTTCTTCTTTCGACAGCAGCGCCGTTAAGGCGGCGAACAGCGCCAGAGGCAGTAAAAATCCGACCGGTGCGCCTATCTGCACCCAGCTGGCAAAATAGCCACGACGACGAGGCTCAGCATATTCAGCGGTCATCAGAACAGCGCCTGCCTGTTCACCGCCGACGCCAAACCCCTGGATTATGCGGATAATCACCAGCAGCGTGGGCGCCCAGAAGCCAATTTTTTCATAGGTTGGTAACAGCCCAATGCAGAATGTGCCCAGGCCAACCATCAGGATAGTGATAACAAGGGCTTTTTTGCGGCCGACTTTATCGCCAATATGGCCAAAAACGATGCCGCCCAGCGGCCGTGCAAAGAAGCCGACGGCGTAGGTAGCAAAGGCCGCCAGCGTGCCGATAAGTGGATCGCTGGAAGGAAAAAAAAGCGGGCCAAAAAAAAGTACTGCTGCCGTACCGTAGGCAAAAAAGTCATAATATTCGGCGGCGGTACCGATTGCGGATGCGCTGGCGACACGTCTTATAACCGAAGTGGAATCGTTTGTCTCGGCTGAAGCGATTGCTCTGGTGTTGGTCATAATCAATCCTTGAATAAGCCAGTAAGTTATAAAGACCTACTACCATACAAGCTGATTGGCAAGCCGTCTGCATGGAGGATCACATTTCTAACGTCCTTTTATTGGTGCGCAGCGGAGAAAAGAAGAGAGCCACTCGATGTGGCTCACAGCGCTATGCCAGCAGTTCGCAGGAGGGCGGCAGGCGGCAGGAAAGGGCAGCCGGCAGAATCTCAATACGGAATGACGTGCCGGTTAGCGGCTCGCCATCCAGATTAAAGGTCATTTCGTTTGGCGCATCAATTTCCAGCCAGGGCAGTGAAGCACGAATGATATTGGGATTTTCGTCGTCTCCGCCAATAACTGAATTAAACAGCGTAGGTAAGATCTCTTTTGACGTGACGATACTCAATTCCAGCATGCCATCGTTAATCAACGCGGCCGGACACAGACGTTGTCCACCGCCTGCCTGACGTCCATTACCGATCCCAATCACCAACGCATCGCCCTGCCAGTTGAAGCCGGGGCCGCTAAGCGTACAGGTGTCTGCTTTCAGGGTATCCATGCGCATCAGGCCATGAATAAAGTAGGAAACACCGCCCAGCGCCGATTTCAGCCTTTCCGGTGTTTCCGTGGTAATCCGCGTGCCGAAGCCGCCCGTCGCCATATTAATGAAATAGCGATCCTGATTGACCCGTGCCAGGTCAACCGGCGTGGCTTTACCAACGATAGCCAGACGCAGCGCATTTTCCATCTCTTCCGGAATGCCTGCGCTGGTCGCAAAATCGTTAGCGGTTCCCAGCGGGATAATACCCAATACCGGACGCTGTTTTTCAGCTACGCCCGCCAGCGAGGTGGCGATTTCATTGACGGTGCCGTCGCCACCGCCGGCCACCACCGTTGCAGCACCCAGCGTCACGGCCTCCTGCACAAAGCGCTCGCCATCCCCTTGTTCCCAGGTGACACGCACTTCAATCGGCAGGCCTTCTTCGCGCAGCTTCAGGATGGCCTCGCGCAGCGCTTCGTTACCCGCGCCCTTGCCGTTAAGGATAATCAGCGTCAGTGAATGTGTATCCATGTTATTTTCCTGTCAAAACTGCCCTGAACGAAAAGTGCTTCAGTTATAGCATATCCGCAGAGGGGAAGAAAAAGCGGCTCGTGGATGAATCGATAAATCAAAGAAAAGCCCGCCCGGAAGAACCGGACGGGCCAAAGAGGTGGTTTAGGTAAATCTGCCGTTTTGAATTGATCGTTTAAGCCTGCACAGCATACCCAGAAAAGGCGACAGGGAATGTGAGCCTGTTCTAAAATAAGTCACGTCAGGAAACTTTTATTTGGCGTCTTCCGGAAAATTCCGCATCAGGAGCGCGTAAGTCAGATCGATCTCTTCGGGCAGTGGGATCCAGACAAAATGACCGTTGCCGGGTGCGATATCGGTCGATTCCAGCCTGCGGTTTTCCATCTTTTCCAGTCGAAAATTGATATTGCCTGCGGGCGTCATCAGCTCCAGGCTGTCGCCCGTGCTGAATTTGTTTTTAACCTCCACCAGCGCCATTGCGCCGCGCCGCTCACCGGTAAATTCGCCGACAAACTGCTGACGCTCGGAGGCGGAATAGCTGTGATCGTAATTTTGATAGCTGTCATGCGTATGGCGACGGAGGAAACCTTCGGTATAGCCACGGTGCGCCAGTCCTTCCAGCGTTTCCAGCAGGGAATGATCAAAGGGTTTGCCTGCGGCCGCATCATCAATCGCGCGGCGATAGACCTGCGCCGTGCGCGCGCAATAATAGTGGGATTTGGTTCGGCCTTCGATTTTCAGCGAGTGAACGCCCATCTGCGTCAGGCGTTCAACGTGCGCCACGGCCCGCAAATCTTTTGAGTTCATAATGTAGGTGCCGTGCTCATCCTCAAAGGCGGTCATATACTCGCCCGGCCGCATCGCTTCCTCAATCATAAAGACTTTATCCGTCGGTTGACCCTCGCCGAGCGTCGGTTCAACGTTCCTGACCGGGATCGGCTGATACTGATGCACTATATTGCCAATCTCGTCCTGTTTGCCTTCTTCAACCTTATATTCCCAACGGCAGGCGTTAGTACAGGTTCCCTGATTTGGGTCGCGTTTATTAATGTAACCGGAAAGCAGGCAGCGACCGGAGTAGGCCATGCATAAGGCACCGTGGACAAAAATTTCCAGTTCAATATCGGGAACCTGCTGGCGGATTTCGGCGATCTCTTCCAGAGACAGTTCACGCGAAAGAATGACGCGCGTCAGCCCCATCTGCTGCCAAAACTTTACCGTTGCCCAGTTGACCGCGTTAGCCTGCACCGAAAGATGCACGTCCATCTGCGGGAAGGCTTCACGCACCATCATGATCAGACCAGGATCGGACATGATCAGCGCGTCCGGCCCCATTTCGACTACCGGCTGGAGATCGCGAATAAAGGTTTTCAGCTTGGCATTGTGCGGCGCAATATTGACCACCACGTAGAATTTTTTGCCCTGGGCATGCGCTTCGTTAATGCCGATTGCCAGGTTCTGATGGTTGAACTCGTTGTTGCGGACGCGCAGGCTGTAGCGAGGCTGGCCAGCGTACACTGCATCAGCGCCATACGCGAAGGCGTAGCGCATGTTTTTCAGCGTACCGGCCGGAGAAAGCAGTTCCGGTTTAAACATGAGGTATCTCGTCGATCTGATGTCAGGTCAGATATTGCAATAAAGGCCGTCACGGGACGGCCTTACGAAAAGTGTGGGGATTGTAAGAGGTGAGGGAAGGATTGTAAATTGCGCTAGATCAAACGACAGACATCTGCTTCCCAGCGATAGCCCATACCGTAGACCGCACGGATAAAGGGCTGGTCGGCGTCCAGAGCTTCCAGCTTTCGGCGCAGGTTTTTAATATGGCTGTCGATGGTGCGATCGGTAACGACGCGATAGTCGTCATACAGATGGTTAAGCAGCATCTCGCGGGAGAAAACTTTGCCCGGCTCCTGCGCCAGCGTTTTTAGCAGGCGAAACTCGGCGGGGGTTAAATCCAGCGCTAAATTATCCCAGCTTGCCTGGAAACGGTTCTCATCCACCACCAACAGTGACGCTTTTTGCGCTTCTTCCGGCGTCCGCTGGCAGCGTTTCAGAATAGTTTTGACGCGTGCCACGACCTCGCGTGGGCTAAAGGGTTTGCAGATATAATCATCAGCGCCGATTTCCAGACCGAGCAGGCGATCTATCTCTTCCGTGCGCGCCGTCACCATCACGATCGGCAGTTCTGAAAACCGACGGATTTCGCGGCAAAGCGTCAGTCCGTCCACGCCCGGCAGCATCAGATCAAGCAGCATCAGATCCGGCGGCGACTGTTTTACCCATTCCAGCACCTCATCACCGCGCAACAGATGATGGGTGCGATAATTGGCAGCCTGCAGGTAATCCACCAGCAGCTGGGCAAGCTTGGGTTCGTCTTCCACCACTAAAATGAGGGGGTCTTGAGATTCTTGATTCATGGCGCTCCTGCCGGTACGAAAAAGAGTATTGCTCTTAAATTACCTGGTACAGGGGAAGTGTATCGTAATTCTCAGTCCTCCGGCATCGGAGTGATCCGCTTTGATCGTTCCCTCGTGCGCTTCCACAATGTTCTGACAAATTGCCAGGCCAAGCCCGGAGCCGCCGCTGGCACGATTGCGGGAAGTTTCTGCCCGATAAAAACGCTCGAAAATTTGCAGGCGCTGATCGTCGGTAATACCGGGAGAGGTATCGTCAAACCACAGGGTTAGCTGGTCCGGTTGCGCCATCACCGTTACCGTCAGGGCGCCTCCTGCGTCGGTATAACGCAGGCTGTTTTCCATCAGGTTGGTGAACAGCTGCATCAGGCGATCGGGGTCGCCAAACAGCGGCGCCTGATCCGGCAGGTTAAGATCCAGCCTCAGCCCGTGGCTCTGATAACGCCCGCTGAAATTGGCGGCGACGACTTCCAGTAGCGGCACCAGATCGGTCTGGCTGCGACGGTAGGCCAGCGCGCCTTCATCGGAAAGGGAAAGCTGATGAACGTCATCCACCAGCTTAGTGAGCGTAGTGACTTCGCCCTGGAGTGAGACGATCGATTCCGGCGTCAGTTTGCGTATGCCATCCTGAATCGCTTCCAGCTCACCGCGCAGAATGGCCAGCGGCGTACGTAGCTCGTGCGAGATATCCGCCATAAAAGCGCGGCGCATGCTTTCATTTTTCTCCAGCGTGCTGGCAAGACGATTGAAATCCTGACCCAGACGGCCAAGCTCGTCGCGGCTGTCGGCTTTCACCCGGCTGGTAAAATCTCCAGCAGCGAGTTGGTGAGTCCCTTCGACCAGCCGCCTGACCGGCGCGAGCAGGCCACGCGACATTAGCCAGGTCACGGCAGCCGCCAGCAGCATCGTCAGAGCAACGATAATCCAGCTGGTGCGTTTTTGCTGCTGATCGAAATTGATATCCGCGCTGCGGGTCAGCCTTTCCGGTGGGGAACCAATAACCCAGCCGACGATATGTCCGGTGCTGGTGGTGATATTTCTGCGGCTCCCTTCTGTCGGTACCGGCGCTCGTGGCCCCATCATCACGTGATATTGCTGATCGATAATCCAGAACTGCGTGCGCCAGCCGTGCGGTGGCAGCTGATTGTTCGCATCAGGATTTTGCTCCAGCGAATGCAGGATCTGGAAAACCAGCTTGTTGTTATTGCGTAAAAAATCCCAGTTACCGTGCTGCTCATACTGGTCGGCCAGCGCGTCGCTCAGCAGGCCCAGCCGCTGTTCGTTGCCTTTTTTGATGTAATCAATAAAGCCGTGTTCAAAGCTGAGGCGCACGCCCCAGTGCATGGTGATCAGCACCAGCATGCAGGTGGAAAAAATGGCAATAAACAGTTTGGCGGTAATGCCAATACGCAACTTCGCAAACATTAAGACTTTCTCCGGCGCTGTAGCACCACGTTTTTACTGATGTCGGCCGGTACGCGCCAGAATACCAGCGCGGGGAAAACAATCACCACCGCCATACAGAGATAAGTATAAATAAAGGCTTGCTGCGTGGTTTCGCTTCCGGCAAGCGACTGCTGACCAAAGGTGCCGAGCAACAGGCCGGCCACCGTTACGCCGATACTCATCGACAGCTGCATCACCATCGACAGCAGGCTGTTGCCGCTGCTGGCTAGCTCATCCGGCAGCGTTTTGAGCGTTAAGGTGTTCATTGTGGAAAAGCGGATCGCGTTGACCATTCCCTGCAGAAACAGTACCAGCGGCAGCAGCTTTTCCCAGCCTGACAGCGCGACGGCAGGAAACAGCAGCACGACCAGCGCCAGGCCCACGGTTGACCCCGTCAGCACGTTGCGGTAGCCGAATCGGTTGACGATTTGCACCACAATCCGCTTCATGCCCATATTGCCCAGCACCATTGGGATCATCATCAGCCCGGCGTGAAAAGGGGTATACCCCATTCCGACCTGTAAAAAAAGCGGGGTCATAAACGGCAGCATGCCGCTGCCAATGCGCCCGGTCAGGCTGCCCAGCAGACCAACGGAATAGATGCGGTTATCGAACAGTTTGAGGCTGAACAGTGCCCGATCGTTATCGCGGGCGTAGAGCAGATAAAACAGCAGCGAAAAAATGCCTGCAAGAATGAACAGGCCGAGCAGGAGCGGCGAAAAGCCGGAGCCGTGAGAGCCATCCAACGCCAGCGTCAGCGTGGCCATGCCGACAGCCAGCAGCAGAAAACCTTTAAGATCAAAGCGCCCCGGCGGCAATCGGAAGTCCGGCATCAGCATCATAGTGGCAATGGCACCCACCAGCCCGACCGGTATATTAAGCAGGAAAATCCAGTGCCAGCTGGCGTATTGCACCAGCACGCCGCCCAACGCGGGCCCAAGCAGAGGGCCAACCTGGCCCGGCAGCGTGACGAATGTCATTGCGGCCATATATTGCTCGCGCGGCACCAGCTTCATTACCGTCAGCCTGCCGACCGGCACCATCATCGCCCCGCCGATGCCTTGCAGCACGCGTGAGGCAATCAGCTGATCGAGCGTGGCGGACATAGCGCAAAACAGTGAGCCGGCGCTGAACAGCACGATGGCGCTGAAAAATACGTTACGCACGCCGAAGCGATCGGCCAGCCAGCCGCTAACCGGTAGCATAACGGCGACGGTCAGCACATATGACACCACCACCGAATGCATATGCAGCGGATTTTGGTTCAGGCTTTGCGCCATCGCGGGCAGGGCGGTGTTGACGATGGTGGTATCCAGCGACTGCATAAAGAAGCCAAAGGCCACAATCCACAGCTGCCAGCGTACGCTGGCAGGAAGCGTATTCATCGGTTAATCGATCCTGAGTCAGACATAAAAGTTAGTACTCGCTCACAGGCTCTGGCTTTCTTTTCCTGCGCAGCTTATCCATATACAGATAAACCACCGGCGTGGTGTAAAGCGTCAGCAGCTGGCTCATCACCAGACCGCCGACGATGGTAATACCCAGCGGCTGACGAAGCTCAGCGCCGTCACCCGTCGTCAGCACCAGCGGCAGCGCACCAAACAGTGCAGCCAGCGTGGTCATCATAATTGGGCGAAAGCGTAGCAGACTGGCCTGAAATATCGCTTCACGGGCGCTCAGATTGCCATTACGCTGCGCATCCAGCGCGAAATCAACCATCATAATCGCATTCTTTTTCACAATGCCTATCAGCAGCAAAATACCAATCAGCGCAATCAGGCTGAACGGCGCGCTAAACAGCTCCAGCGCCAGCAGCGCGCCGACGCCCGCAGAAGGCAGGGTAGAGAGAATGGTCAGTGGATGCACATAGCTTTCATACAGCATGCCCAGCACGATATACATCGTGGCGATTGCCGCCAGGATCAGCCACAGCTGACTGCTCTGCGTCTGCTGGAAAATCTGTGCGGTGCCGGCAAAGCTGCCACGTACGCTGGAAGGCACGCCCAGCGAGGTCATGCTGCGGTCAATCGCCTCCGAAGCCTGAGAAAGCGACACGCCTTCGGGAAGGTTGAAGGAAATCGTTGATGCGGCGGACAGCCCCTCGTGATTGACCGACAGCGGCGCATTAGCAGGCTGCCATTTGGCAAAGGAGGAGAGCGGGATCGCCTTGCCGTCTTTATTAATCACGTACATCAGATCGAGCGAGCTGATGTCCTGCGTATAACGAGGATCGACCTGCATTACCACTTTATACTGATTGAGCGGCTGATAAATTGTAGAAATTTGCCGCTGTCCAAAGGCATTATTCAGCAAGTTGTTGGCATCTGACACGTCAATACCCAGCCGGGCCATGGTGGCGCGATCGTAGGTTAACGCCATCTCGGCACCTTTGTCCTGCTGGTCGGAATTGACATCCGCCAGTTCCGGCAGGGTAGCAAAAGCCTGACGGATTTTCGGTTCCCAGAGGCGTAAATCATCAAGGTTGTCCGACAGCAGGCTGTACTGATAGCCCGCGTTCGACTCGCGGCCGCCGACGCGCAGATCCTGAACCGCCATCAGAAACAGATTGGCGCCCGGCTCTTTTGCCAGTTTGACTCTGAGCCGGGCGATCACCTCCTGAGCATTTTCGCTGCGCTCACTTAGCGGCTTCAGCGAGATAAACATCGAGCCGCTGTTGGTGCGCGATCCGCCGGTAAAGCCGACAACGCTTTCCACCGCCGGATCGTCACGAACAATCTTCATAAAGTTTTCCAGCTTGCCGCGCATCGACTGAAACGAAATGCTTTGATCGGCCTGAATAAAGCCCATCAAACGGCCCGTATCCTGTTCTGGCATAAAGGTTTTTGGGATGGCGACGTAGAGATACATCGTCAGCCCAATGGTGGCGATAAACACCAGCAGCGTCCAGCGCGAATGGTTCAGCACCCAGTTCAGTGAACGACCATAGCCCTGCTGGATGCGCAGCAAGATTTTGCCCGCGCCGTGCTGCCGTGCGCCTTTGGGTTGCGCCTTCAGCAATCGCGCGCACATCATCGGTGTTAGGGTCAGTGAGATAACCAGCGAGATGGCAATAGAAACGGATAGCGTTACCGCGAACTCTTTGAAGAAGCGGCCGACCAGACCGCCAAGCATCAGCAGCGGCAGAAACACGGCGATCAGCGACAGGCTCATTGACAGCACGGTGAAACCGACTTCGCGCACGCCCTGAAGCGCCGCCTGGAGCGGTTTGACGCCAGCCTCAACGTGCCGGGAGATATTTTCCAGCACCACAATTGCGTCATCAACCACAAAGCCGGTGGCGACGGTCAGCGCCATTAGCGACAGGTTATTCAGGCTGAAGCCGCATAAATACATCGCGGCAAAGGTGCCAATCAGCGAAACCGGAACCGCCACCGCCGGGATCAGGGTGGCGCGGCCAGAGCGCAGAAAGGCGAACACCACCAGGATCACCAGCCCTATAGAAATCACCAGCGACTGTTCAACCTCGGCCAGCGAGGCGCGAATGGTCGGTGAGCGATCCTGAGCCACATCAATTTGAATCGAGGCCGGAATGGTTTCACGCAGTTCCGGTACGGCGGCACGAATACGATCCACCGTGTCGATGATATTGGCTTCCGGCAGCTTACGGATCAGCAGCAAAATGGCCGGTTTGGCATTGGCCATCCCGGCGTTACGCACGTCCTGGACTGAATCCGTCACCGTTGCCACATCCTGCAACCGCACTGTCGCGCGACCGTTATAATGCACAATCAGCGGCTGATACTCCGCGGCCGTTTTCAGCTCGTCATTGGTTTTCAACTGCCAGCGTTGGTCGCGATCTTCGATTGCACCCTGAGGCCGGCGCTGATTGGCATTATTGATAGCAGTACGTACCGCATCCAGCGAAACGCCCTGGTTGAACAGCGCCTGTGGGTTAAGATCCACCCGTACCGCAGGCAGCGAGCTGCCGCCGACGGTGACATCACCCACGCCGTCGATTTGTGCCAGTTTCTGCGCCAGCTGCGTTGAGGCGTAATCATACAGTTCACCCTGTGACCACGCATCCGAGGTCAGCGTCATGATCATAATTGGCGCATCGGACGGATTTATTTTGCGGTAAGTGGGGCGACCAGGCATCCCGGTCGGCAGCAGGCTCTGTGCGGCGTTGATTGCGCCCTGAACATCCCGAGCCGCGCCGTTAATATCCCGATCGTAATCGAAAACCAGAATAATACGCGTGCTGCCCAGCGAGCTGGTGGAGGTCATTTCACTGACGCCAGCGATGCGCCCCAGCGAGCGCTCCAGCGGCGTAGCGACCGACGAGGCCATCGTTTCCGGCGACGCGCCCGGCAGCGACGCCGAGATCATTATGACCGGAAAATCCACCTGCGGCAGCGGCGCCACCGGCAGCAGGCGGAAACTCAGGATGCCCGCCAGCGCAATGGCGATTGTCAGCAGAATCGTGGCGACAGGTCGGTGGATAAACAGGGCGAAAAATTTCACGAGGCCTTCTCCGCTTTAAAACGGCGGCGCGTCACGCGGGAAAGACGATCGAACAGCAGATAAATCACCGGCGTGGTAAACAGCGTCAGTACCTGACTGACAATCAAACCACCGACCATGGCAACCCCGAGCGGACGACGCAGTTCCGCGCCCACCCCGGTGCTAAGCATCAGCGGCAGCGCGCCAAACAGCGCGGCCAGCGTGGTCATCAGAATCGGACGGAAGCGCAGCAGGCAGGCCTGATAAATGGCTTCATACGGTGCCATGCCCTGCTCGCGTTCGGCGGCCAGCGCGAAGTCGATCATCATGATGGCGTTTTTCTTCACGATACCGATCAGCAGAATGATGCCGATAATCGCAATCACATCCAGTTCGTTACCGCTGATCATCAATGCGAGCAGGGCGCCAACCCCTGCCGTCGGCAAGGTGGAAAGGATGGTGATGGGATGGATAAAGCTTTCATAGAGCACGCCAAGAACGATGTACATCGCCACAATGGCGGCCACGATCAGCCAGACGGTTCCCGACAGGGCAGCCTGAAACGCCAGCGTGCTGCCCTGAAACTTCGTCATGATCTCCGACGGCATTGCCAGATCCTGTTCGGCAGCGGTAATAGCATTCACCGCCTGCTCCAGCGAATAGCCATCGCTGACGTTGAACGAGAAAGTGGTGGAAGGGAACTGATCCAGATGATTGATACTCAGTGCGCCGTGACGCTGTTCGACTTTAGCAATAGTGCTGAGCGGCACCACGCCGCCGTCGCTGCTGGTCAGGCGGATGCCGTCAAGCGCGGACAGGCCTGGCGTAGCCGACGTATCGTTCTCCAGCACTACGCGATACTGACTTGCCTGGGTATAAATTGTAGAGATCAGCCGCTGGCCAAAAGCGTTGTACAGCGCGTTATCAACGTCGGCCATGCTGATGCCGAGGCGGCTGGCATTATCACGGTCAACGTTGATGTAAGCTTCCAGACCACGATCCTGCCAGTCGCTGCTGATGTCCTGTAGCTGCGGCATCGTCGCCAGTTTATCCAGCAGTTTCGGCACCCACAGGCTGAGGGAGTCCAGCGAGCCGGTTTGCAGCGTAAACTGATACTGCGTGCGGCTGACCTGCGTATCAATCGTCAGATCCTGCACCGGTTGCAGATAAAGGCTGATGCCGGGCAGCGTCGAGATGGCGGCTTGCAGCCGATCGATAACCACCGGGATGCGATCGGCGCGCTGGTCTAACGGCTTGAGATTGATCTGTAAGCGGCCGCTGTTCAGCGCCGAATTGGTGCCGTCCACGCCGACAAACGAGGTCAGGCTTTGCACCGCCGGATCTTTCATCATAATCGAGGCCACTTCCTGCTGGCGCTGCGCCATTTTCGCATAGGAGATCGACTGCGATGCCTGAATCGTTCCCTGAATGATGCCGTTATCCTGCTGCGGGAAAAACCCTTTAGGGATGACGATCCACAGCAAAACGGTGACGGCCAGCGTGGTCAGCGCCACGCCCAGCGTCAGCCACGGATGATTGAGCACCCGCTTCAGCAGGCGGCCATAGCTGGCAATCACGCGATCGAACATCGCTTCGCTGGCGCGTGAAAAGCGGTTTTGCTTACGCAGCGATTCCGCATTAAGCATTTTTGCGCACATCATTGGCGTCAGCGTCAGCGAGACCACCGCCGAGATCAGAATGGAAACCGCCAGCGTAACGGCAAACTCACGGAATAAACGGCCGACGATATCGCCCATAAACAGCAGCGGGATCAGCACGGCGATCAGCGAGAAGGTAAGAGAAATAATGGTAAAACCGATTTCACCTGCGCCTTTCAACGCGGCGGCCAGCGGCTTCTCGCCTTTTTCGATATAGCGGGAGATGTTTTCGATTACCACGATCGCATCGTCCACCACAAAACCGGTGGCGATGGTCAGTGCCATCAGCGTCAGGTTATTGATTGAAAAGCCCAGGAACCAGATCACCGCAAAGGTGCCAACCAGCGACAGCGGCACCGCAACGGCGGGGATAATGGTGGCCGGCACGTTACGCAGAAACAGATAAATAATCATCACCACCAGCGCCAGCGCCAGCATCAGTTCAAACTGAACGTCCGCTACCGAGGCACGGATGTTGGTGGTGCGATCGGTAAGCACCTGCACCTCAACCGATTTTGGCAGTGAAGCCTTCAGTTCGGGCAGCATCTGTCGAATGCTGTCGGCGGTAGTGATAATGTTCGCACCCGGCTGGCGCTGGATATTCAGCACGATCGCGGGCTGGCGGTTTGCCCACGCGCCCAGCCAGCTGTTCTCCGCACCTTGCTCTACGGTTGCCACGTCGCGCAGGCGCACCGGCGCACCGTTCTGCCAACTGACGATAAGCTGACGGTAGTCTTCGGCGGACTTCATCTGATCGTTGGCGGAAAGCGTAATGGAACGCTCCGGGCCATCCATGCTGCCTTTCGCCGAATTGACGTTGGCGTTGCTGATGGCGGTACGCACCGTTTCGCTGTTTAGTCCAAGCGCAGCCAGCGCCTGTGCATTCAGTTTTACCCGCACGGCTGGCCGCTGGCCGCCTGAGAGGGTGACCAGGCCGACGCCTGATACCTGTGAGATTTTCTGCGCCACGCGCGTTTCCACCATATCCTGCACCTGCGTCATCGGCATGCTGGTGGTGGTGACGGCGAGCGTCATAACCGGCGGATCGGCTGGATTGACCTTGCTGTAAACCGGTGGATTAGGCAGGTCGGAAGGCAGCAGGTTGGTTGCGGCATTGATGGCGGCCTGCACTTCCTGCTCGGCGACATCAAGCGGCAGCGTAAGCTGGAATTGCAACGTGACGACTGACGCCCCGCCGGAACTTTGCGAAGACATCTGTTTCAGGCCGGACATCTGGCCGAACTGGCGCTCAAGCGGGGCAGTTACGGCCGACGTCATTACGTCCGGGCTGGCTCCCGGATAAAGCGTGACAACCTGGATTGTCGGGTAGTCCACTTCCGGCAAGGCAGAAACGGGCAGGGCGCGATAGCCAATAATTCCGGCAAGCATAATCGCAACCATCAGCAGCGTCGTGGCCACCGGGCGAAGAATAAACAGGCGGGATGGCCCGCCGGTCGAATTGGGCGGCATCACCTGCATTACTGGCGTGCTCCTTTGGCGGGCTGGGCGCTTTTAGCAGGCAGCGGGGTGGATTGCGGCGCGACAATTTCCACTTTGGCGCCTTCGGTCAGGCGGTCAATACCGTCCGTCACCACTTTTTCTCCCGCGTTCAGACCGGCGCTGATGACCACTTTTTCGCTGTCCTGCAAGCCGGTCTCTATCAGTTTCTTACTGACTTTGTTGTCAGCATTGACCACCCACACGAAATGCCCCTCGTTGCCCATTTGCAGCGCCGCGGCAGGGATGACAATCGCGTCCTGGAGCGTATTCACTTTTAGCCGCGTATTGACGAACTGGTTGGGAAACAGTCTGTCGTCGCTATTGTTGAAGCGGGCTTTCAGCTTAATGGTGCCGGTGGTGGTATCGATCTGGTTATCCATACTCAGCAGCGCGCCGGTGGTCAGCAACGTTTTATTACTGCGATCCCAGGCTTCTACCGGCACTGGCTGGCCCGATTTCTGCGCTGTCAACAAAGTGCCGATATCGTTTTCCGGCAGGTTGAACACCAAATCGACCGGATGAGTCTGCGTGATTACCACAATCCCGGTGGTATCACCGCTGCTGATATAGTTTCCTTCGTCGACCAGTCTCAGCCCGACTCGTCCTGAAACCGGTGCGACGATTCGGCTCCAGGTCAGATTTAGCTGGGCGCTGGCAACGCCGCCTTCGTCCGCTTTAATCGTTCCCAACGTTTCGCTAACCAGCGAACGCTGCGTATCCAGTTCCTGCTGTGAGACCAGATTGGTTTTCACCAGCTTTTCAAAACGAGCCAGATCGCGGCGGGCGTTGGCGAGCGTAGCCTGATCTTTTGCCAGCTGGCCTTGCGCCTGAGTCAGTGCGACCTGATAAGGTCGCGGATCGATCTCCGCCAGCAGCTGCCCGGCTGCAACCTGCTGGCCTTCGGTAAAGTGGATGGCGATAAGATCGCCGTCGACCCGGCTGCGTACCGTCACGGTTTTCGCGGCGGTCACCGTTCCCAGGCCCGAAAGATATTGCGGCACGCTCTGACTAACGGCTTCAGAAACCTGTACCGGAGCCAGTGCCTCACTGCCGCCGCGCCGCCCACCTTCCGATTTGGAATGGCGTGCGCCTGTTGTTTTCTGTGGAGCAGCAGAATGGCTGTGCCACCAGTAAATGCCACCCACAACCAGCGCGGCGGCGATCGACATCAGCCAGATTTTTCGGAAACGGTGCCGGTTATTCATGTTGTGTTCAGCTCTCCATTAGCAAAACGAGAAGTCCGGGGGCAAAAAAAGCCCTCAATAAGGTTATTTTAGCGGGTTTAATGACTTCAAAAGTGAAGGAAATAAGGATAACCGTTCAGTTGGTGTAAGTATTCATAACCTGAAATTCTTTTGCCATAAATCAACGAAGCGCGACAGCGAATGTTTGCTACCCTAATAATCACGCCCGAAACGCTTCATTCACAGGAGAAAAATCATGAGTCATACAGAACATCGTTCGCTGGGCCGTAGCGGTATTCAGGTACCGACGCTCACGTTTGGCGGCAACGTCTTTGGCTGGACCATCGATCAACCTACCTCTTTTTCGCTGTTGGATGCGCTGGTGGAAAAAGGCCTCAATTTTATCGATACCGCTGATGTCTACTCTCGCTGGGCGCCGGGCAACCAGGGCGGCGAATCGGAAACAATTATCGGTAACTGGCTGAAGCAGAGCGGCAAACGCGACAAAATCGTGCTGGCAACCAAGGTTGGCATGGAGATGGGCCCAAATAAAACCGGACTGGCACCCGCTTATATCCGCCAGTCGGTGGAAGATTCGCTGCGCCGTCTGCAAACTGATTATATCGATCTTTACCAGGCGCACCGCGACGACAGCGATACGCCATTGCAGGAAACGCTGGCGACCTTTGACGCGCTAATTAAAGAAGGCAAGGTGCGTGCCATTGGCGCGTCTAACTACTCGGCGGAACGACTGGCGGAGGCGCTGAAGGTGAGTGCCGATCACGGCCTGGCTCGTTACGAAACCTTGCAGCCTGAATACAACCTGTACGATCGTAAAGACTACGAGAGCGGGTTGGAAAAAGTGGCGCAGGAAAACGAATTAGGCGTCATTAACTACTACTCTCTGGCCAGCGGCTTTTTGAGCGGTAAATATCGTCAGCCGGAAGATGCGAAGAAAAGTCAGCGAGGGGAGGGCGTGGTCGGGAAGTATCTTAACGATCGCGGTCTGCGCATTCTGCAAGCGCTTGATCAGGTAGCCGAAGCCAACCATGCCACGCCAACGCAGGTTGCACTGGCATGGCAGATTGCCCGCCCCAGTATTACGGCACCGATTGTCAGCGTCACCTCGCTGGTGCAGCTTGAAGAGCTGAGCAAAGCCGCCGCGCTGAAACTCAGCGACGACGACCAGCGTAAACTCAGTGAAGCCAGCCGCTACTGAGATTAGCGGAACATTACCTGCGCCCAACGGGCCAGACCGGCGGTGACGGAACCGAAGTCATCGCCGCTGGTCAGCGGAATATCAGGCAGCTGCTGCTGTAGCGCCTGACGCAGTACCGGCGAGCGGGCGCTGCCACCCGTCAGATAGATAATGTCCGGGCGCGTGCCGCTCTCGTCGAGCGCCAGCTTCACCTGCTCCTGAATACGCTCCAGCGGCTGCGCGATAGCCGCTTTCAGCGCCTCAACGCTAATCTCAGTTTCCAGAGACGATTCAATAAACGCCAGCTCTGATGTGGTCTGGAGCTGGTCAGACAGCGCAATTTTGCTCTCTTCGGCGGCGCGAACCAGCCGGTAGCCCAGACGCTGCTGCCAGACTTTCAGCAGTCGCTTCACTTTTTCCGGCTCCTGCGCATCGCGGATCAGATCCTGCAACAGCTTACGGCTGGCGGTGGCGTAGAAATCGCTTTGCGCCGGAACATCGTTGATCGCCACTGCATTCCACCATGGCAGAGCAGGCAGGCCGATACCTTTCGTGGTGGAGCCGCCCGCGCCCAGCAGCGGCATCAGCTCCTTGAAGGCCAGCATAATATCCAGATCGTTTCCGCCCACGCGACAGCCGCTGTGGCCCAGCAGGCTGCCGTTACGGTCGGCTTTATCATGCCATTGCGGCCCCATCAGCAACATTGAGCAGTCGGTGGTGCCGCCGCCGATATCCACGATCAACACGCGGGTTTCCGTCTTCAGCGTGGCTTCAAATTCCAGTCCAGCCGCAACCGGTTCAAACTGGAATTCAACATCTTTAAACCCGGCACGGCTCGCCGCACGCGCCAGAATTCCCTGCGCCTGACGGTTCGCTTCTTCACCGCCCAGACCCTGGAAGTTAACGGGACGACCAATCACCGCCTGAGTGATGCTGTCATTCAGCTGCTGTTCAGCCGTCTGGCGAATATGCAGCATCATGGCGCAGACCAGATCTTCAAAGAAAGCCACCTGCTGTGGTTTCAAGCCGTTTGCACCGAGGAAGGATTTTGGCGATTTAACGAACCAGACATCTTCCGGATCGGCCATATACTGCGCCAGCGAGGCGAGACCGAACTGGACGCTGCCGGGCATGACTTCAACGTCCTCTTCCCGGTTCAGTGCCAGCGCGCGTCGTAAAATCGCCTGGTTTTCGGCGGCCGGCGTTGGCACCTGATGGTGGCGGAACAGCCATTCGCTGACCGCATCGCGGGTTGGCGCGCACAGCATAGAGGGGAGTAATCTGGAACCATTTTCCAGCGGCAACAGGGCAGGCATGCCCTCATTCATAACGGCGACCGAGCAGTTTGCCGTACCGTAATCAAAGCCGATAAACATTCGACCCTCCAGTAGCAATAAAAAAAGGGGGCGACTTTAGCCCAGGCCTGAAGGGAGAGCAAGAACCACAATCGTTTTTCGTCGTAAAGTTGTTATCGCTGCTGCCGTTTTGCGCGGCCAGGAGGGCTTGTACGGTCTGACATTCGCAGCGGCCTTAACCGCTGTTCATTTCCCCGTCCGGTCTAACAGCCGCAGCGGCTGCCTTGAGAGCAGCTCATTCTCCTGAAGTGACAGTACCGGTTTCAGACTGTCAATCAGATGGGGTTCGTACCGTGCATATTGACCGCGTCCGTTGCGCTTGGCGTGGTAGCAGGCCAGATCGGCCTGAGCCATCACATCGCTGAAGTGGTGGTTATCGTTGTTTAACAACGTCAGACCGGCGCAGGCGCCAATATGATGCAGACCGCCTTCCCAGCAGAAACGATAGTCGTTCACGGCTTTTACAATGCGATCCGCGATGTCGCAGGCCTGTTCTGCTGAACAATCGGGCAGCAGGACGCCAAACTCATCGCCGCCGAGACGCGCCAGGAAATCTCCGCTGCGCAGGTACAGCTTCATCTCGCTGGCAATCTCGCGTAACAGCGCATCACCCGCGGCGTGGCCTGCGCTGTCATTTACCGCTTTAAAACGATCGAGATCGAGGAAAATCAGTACATGCTGGCACTTTGCTTTACTGGCTGAATGCAGCAGTCGCTTAAGCTTTTGTTCAAAACTGACGCGGTTAGGCAACCCGGTCAGCATATCGTGCGAGGCGCTGTAGCTCAGTCTGCGCATCATTTCGCGGGAGTCGCTAACGTCCTGGATAACCATAACGCTGCCAATATTTTCACCCTCGACGGTTTTTAGCGCGGTAATGCTGTAATGAATATCAAACTGTTCGCCAGAGCGGTTATGCAACACCAGCTCCTGATCCAAATCCGGCTCTGATTTTTCCGGTGGCAGCTCACACAGCAACAGGTTTTCCATCTCAGGCCCGTCACTGCCCCGGGTGATATGCAGAATATCGCTGATTGCTTTACCGGCTGCCTGCTCCTGACTCCAGCCGCTCATGCTTTCCGCGACTGGATTCATAAAGGTCACGCGCATCTCTTCATCGGTACTGATAACCGCTTCGCCGATGGCATCCAGCGTAATATGCATGCGCTCTTTCTCTTCATGCAGCGCGTCGGTCAGCTGGCGCATGGCGGTGACATCCTGATTAATACCCAGCATTCTCGCCACTTCACCGTTATCATTCAGCACCAGCGTGGACTGGCTGCGGATAAAGCGAATGCCTTCATCGGTCTGGATGCGAAAAACCAGATCGACCGGGGAAGAGTTTCTGATCGCCTCGTCGAAAGCGTCAATCGCCGCCTGGCGATCGACAGGAAGCAGGCTGTTTACCCACGTCAGATACGTTGCCTGGCCACTTTCCTCCAGGCCGTAAATCTGAAACATGCGGCTATCCCAGCTCATCTTGCCGGTTTTCAGGTTCCAGTCCCAAACGCCGATGCCGCCAGCTTTATTTGCCAGGGTGATGCGCTGCATCAGGCTGCGGTTGACCTCTTCCGTCTGTTTCAGATCGGAGATATCTTCCATTTGTGAAATAAAGTAGAGCGGTTGCTGTTCGCTGTCACGAACCAGTGATACCGCCAGCAGCACCCAGACGATCTCGCCATCCTTACGAAAATAGCGTTTTTCCAGACTGTAATTTTCTCTTTCGCCGGTAAGCAGCGTGCGGCCCTGTTTCAAATCGGTTGCCACATCGTCCGGATGTGTGAACTGCTGAAAATTCATGCCGACCAGCTCATCTTTTCGATAACCCAGTATGCGGCAGAGCGATTCATTTACCTGCAGCCAGCGGCCTTCTGGCGACACCAGCGCCATGCCAATCACCGAAAACTCCATGGCGTGTCGAAAGCGGGTTTCGCTCTCGGTAATATGTTTTTTCTCTTCGCGGAAAGAGTGCATCACCAGCACCATCATATGGCTGGGAATAATAGCCAGTAAAAATGGCAACCACGGCGCGCTGTTAACAATAGCGAGGCCGTCGGCATACCTGACCAGCTGATTAAGCGCCAGCAGCAGCGTCATCATCGACAGCGTGGCAAAAAAGATAATAAAGGCGGAAAAACGCGGCAGGCGTACGGCGCTGTAAAACAGCACGACCATCACGAAGGTGAAGGACCAGGGCAAATAACGCAGGGCAAAATAGTTCAGCAGCAGCGTCACCACCAGCGTCAGCAGCGTTTCAAACAGCACGTTCTGACTCAGCGATTTACGCAGTTCTTCGTGCTGCCAGAGCAGCGCAATCGGGCCAAGCGCCAGCATGCCAATGGTTTCAGAGATGGCCCAGGTAACGAAAAAATGCAGGCTGGCCGTGCCGGTCAGGTTAAGCGCCCAGCAGGCAAGCAGTGCGCCAACCAGCGGGGTAAAGATGCCCGTCGCCACGACGACTTTGCTCCAGCTGAGCAGGGAGTCGAGCGGTGCTTTGGTATCCAGCAGCGCACGAAGAAGCGCGCCGCCGAGCAGCGCCTGAATCAGGTTGACCAGGGGAAAAGCCACCACCATCAAATGAGGGCCGATTATGAAC
Organism: Pantoea sp. CCBC3-3-1; assembly: GCF_007981265.1. Taxonomy (NCBI): domain Bacteria; kingdom Pseudomonadati; phylum Pseudomonadota; class Gammaproteobacteria; order Enterobacterales; family Erwiniaceae; genus Pantoea; species Pantoea sp. CCBC3-3-1. Next base: position 3,202,913 of record NZ_CP034363.1, on the reverse strand, counting down.
GCGTTGGCGGCAACGATACCTGTCAGGCAGGCGCCCAACAGCAGCGGCAACGATCGGGGAGGTTGCCGGAAGACAAGCACGGTCATCAGCGCCGTAGAAAGCCACAGCGACGCGATCTGGTTACTCACCTTGATCAGTTCAAGACAAAATAAAGTCAGAATAAAAGCGAGCGCGCAAAGCGTTATCGCCTTCGTCCAGTTTTGCTTAGCGGAAAAAATAGTGTCAGTCGTCATTCACAAATCCAGCGCGGCACCAGCCAGGTTTGCCAGCCTGTTTCGGGTTACTTAAGGCATGCTAACACAACCCCGTTTGATTACATGGGGTAATTCAAAAGAGGGCTGTATTCGGACGATTGACCGGTTTTATTGCCGCAGTTTTAACAGGTCGCCACGCGTCCAGGGATGCTCAATGCCGGCAACCTGAACCGACAGGCGCTGCAAAAACTGCTGCGTGGTGGCAAGGCGACCCTGGCTTAGCAGCAACAGGGGCAGCAATAACGCCAGGCAAAGCTGTAGGGCCGAAAAGCCCTGAAGCCGGGTGCTGCGCTGGCTGACCAAAAAAGCGCTGCTCAGCGTGAAGCCGAGGATCAGTCCGGTCACAACTTCGCTGGTGGAATGGTAGCTCAGCAGCAGACGGGAAACGCCAACCAGTATCGGGATCAGGTAGCCTGCGCCCACGGCCACAACGCGCAGCGTGCCGGAAAAGCGACCGCTAAGCAGCCATAACATCACGGGCCACAGGGTTGCCGACATGGCAGTATGGCCGCTAACCCCCGTGAAATTGAGGTGTGCGCTGCCAAAACCAAAGCCCATAAACGCGACTTTGGTCAGGCTGACGATAGCGCCGGTCGCGCAGAATGCCAGGCACCAGTACCAGACGGTGCGCCGCTCGCTGCTTTTCCAGGTCATCAGGATAGCCATTACGATCGCGGTCGGAATAAGTAACATGCTGTCGCCGAAATAGGTCAAAAAATGCAAAGTAGGCCAGTACACCGTGTTTCCTTATTATTGTGAATTGTCCGGACGCCCCGGGCGCAGGCCGTGACGGATAACGCATATCCATCCCGCAAAGCACGGGTTTGCCAGACGCAAAAAAATCGAACCGGGTTGCTGGAATTCAGTTTACCGGGGAACGACGGTGAGAGGTAACGGGAAACTCCTAAAAGCTTTCCGCCCGTTTTCTCTGGCATCCACCCTGCATCATCCCTATAATTACGCGCGAATTCTTCCTTCCATTGTCTCAGACAATCAGTAACCAGGTCTTTAATTTATGACTGATAAGTCGCACCAGTGCGTCATCGTAGGTATCGCCGGCGCATCTGCCTCGGGTAAAAGTCTTATTGCCAGTACTCTGTATCGCGAAGTGCGCGACCGGGTAGGCGATGAAAATATTGGTGTTATCCCCGAGGATGCTTACTACAAAGACCAAAGCCACCTGACCATGGATGAACGGGTTAAGACAAACTATGACCATCCCAGCGCGATGGATCACAACCTGCTGCTGCAACATTTACAGATGTTAAAAGCGGGCCAGGCGATCGATTTGCCGGTGTACAGCTATGTTGAGCATACCCGCACCGAGCAAACCATTACGCTGAAACCGAAGAAAGTGATTATTCTTGAAGGGATCTTGCTGCTGACGGATGCCCGCCTGCGTTCGGAAATGAACTTCTCGATCTTTGTTGATACACCGCTGGATATCTGCCTGATGCGCCGTATGAAGCGCGACGTGAATGAACGTGGCCGCTCTATGGATTCCGTGATGGCTCAGTATCAGAAAACGGTTCGTCCGATGTTCCTGCAGTTTATTGAACCTTCCAAACAGTACGCTGACATCATCGTCCCTCGTGGCGGTAAAAACCGCATCGCGATTGATATCCTCAAGGCGAAGATCAATCAGTTCTTCGAATAGCCAGCTACTGCCCGGCAACCCGTTGTACGGGAGCCGGGACCTCGCGCAGGACGCGCCCGGATCTCAGGCATCCTGAAGTTATCAGTACCTTTACAGAAATGGAGTAGTAATCCATGCGTTTATGCGACCGCGATATTGAAGCCTGGCTCGACAACGGCCAGCTCGACATTCAACCCCGTCCTCCGGTTGAACGCATCAATGGCGCAACCGTTGATGTCCGCCTTGGCAATCAGTTCCGTACTTTCCGTGGGCACACCGCGGCATTTATCGACCTTAGCGGCCCCAAACATGAAGTGAGCGCCGCGCTCGATCGCGTGATGAGCGATGAAATCGTGCTGCCAGAAGGCGAGGCTTTCTTTTTGCATCCGGGTGAACTGGCGCTGGCCGTTACCTTTGAATCGGTAACGCTGCCGGATAACCTGGTAGGCTGGCTGGATGGCCGCTCGTCGCTGGCACGTCTGGGATTGATGGTTCACGTTACCGCGCACCGTATCGATCCTGGCTGGCAGGGACGTATTGTGCTTGAATTTTACAACTCAGGTAAGTTACCGCTGGCGCTGCGTCCGGGGATGCTGATTGGCGCGCTGAGCTTTGAACCGCTTTCCGGTCCGGCTGCCCGACCTTATAATCGTCGTCTGGATGCCAAATACAAAGGGCAGCAGGGGGCGGACGCCAGCAGAATCGATGAAGACGATAACCCGGCTTCTTAACCGGCCCCGCAGGATGTGAGGTAAGCCTGGCTGAACCACGCCGCCGGGCGTTCTTATTGAAAGAAATAAAGGTTTAAGGGGAAGGCATGAAAAGATTTATTACCACGCTGGCCATTTTGCTGGTGGTCGTTGTGGCTGGAATGACCGCGCTGGTATTGCTGGTCAATCCGAATGATTTTCGTGCCTACATGGTTCAGCAGGTTGAACAGCGCAGCGGCTACCGGCTGGCGCTGGACGGAAATTTGCGCTGGCACGTCTGGCCCCAGCTCAGCATCCTGTCTGGTCAGATGAGTCTGACCGCGCCGGGTGCGCAGCAGCCTGTGGTCAGCGCCAGTAATATGCGACTGGACGTCAAGCTGCTTCCCTTGCTCTCCCACCAGCTGGCGGTAAAACAGGTGTTACTGGACGGTGCCGTGGTACGTCTGACGCCGGGCAGCACCGCCCGGCAGCCTGATAATGCGCCGCCAGACCCGACGAATGCCGCGCCTTCGCTGCCTGCCCAGCGCTGGACTTTTGATATTGATAATCTGCGCGTTTCCAACAGCCTGTTGATTTGGCAACAAAGCGTTGGCAAAGAGCTGAACGTGCGCGATCTCAACCTTCAGCTGACGCAGAACAGGCAGCGGCAGGCGCATCTTGAACTGAGCAGCCGTATTAGCCGCGATCAGCGCGAGCTGCTGATGAATCTCAATGCCGATGTCAATCTCAGTCGCTACCCACAGCATTTATCTGCGCAGATCCAGCAGCTTGATTACCAGCTGAGCGGTGCCGATTTGCCGAAAGAAGGGCTGAAAGGCCAGGCAAAAATGCAGGCGGACTGGAGCAGTAACCAGGCGGCTTTCAGCCTGAAAAATCTCTCGCTCAGCGCTAACGACAGCGAAATGACCGGCAGCGCCAGCGGCACGTTGGGGCTGCGTCCTGAGGTTAATCTCGATCTTCATTCCACCATGCTAAATATGGATTCACTGCTGGGGCTACAAATCAGCGGTTCAGATGACCTATCGTTGCAGGCGCAGCGCTCCGGGCCTGCGCCGGTGATCGCCGTGGCACAACCGGAGGAACAACCTTCCGTGTTGAGCGGCATCGACGGCCAGCTGTCGCTGTCAGTGGATAAGCTGCGCTGGCGGGGAATGGATTTTGATCGGCTGATGATGAAGCTGTCAGGCCGGGATGGCCAGTTCGCGCTTTCAACGCTCAGGGGGGACATCGGTAACGGCAACTTCTCACTGCCTGGCGCGCTCGATTTCCGTCATCCGCAAACCCGGCTTACACTCCAGCCGGTGCTGCAAAATATTGCCATTGCACCCCTGATGAAGGCCTTTGAGCTGCCTGCGACGCTGAGCGGCGATCTGTCACTGACCGGTAACTTCAGTGGGGCAGGGCTGAATGTACCTGCTTTTAAGCAGGTATGGCACGGTGATGCGGCGCTGAATCTGAGCAATGCCAATATTGCCGGACTTAATCTGCAACGGATGATCCAGCGGGCCGTCGAGAACAGCAGTGCCCGCGTGCATGGCCCGGCCAAACAGGCCCCAGGCAGCGATATGCAGCAGATTACGGGTAAATTCACGCTCAACAATGGGCTGGTAAACTTTGCGGAACTGAACGGTCAGTCTTCAATGCTCAATTATCACGGGCAGGGCAGTGTGAATATGGTGAGCCAGCAGGCCGATATTCTGTTCGGCGTAACGGTGACGCAAGGCTGGCAGGGTGATGATGAACTGGTCCAGCGCCTGAAGCAGACACCGGTACCGTTACGCATTTACGGGCCGTGGAGCGGATTGAACTACGGCTTGCAGGTTGACAGCGTTCTGCGTCAGCAACTGCAGGATGAGGCCAGGAAACGGCTGAAGCAGTGGTCCGATCGTAACACTGACAGCAGCCGTAACGGCTCCGTTCAAAAACTGATGAAAGATCTCTAGACTAGGCTTCGTCGTCCTTATTCCGGGCCAGCGGGATTATCTGAACCTTCTGCACGCGATGGCTTTCCACCTGAAGCGTGCGGTACAGGTAATCCCCAATCTCAATCTCTTCGCCTTCTTTCGGTACCTGCTGCATATGCTCCATCAGCAACCCGGCCAGCGTGTGGTAATCCCGCTTTTCGTCCAGCGGCAGATGCAGATACATTACCAGATCCTCCAGCGGCATGTGGCCATTCGCGGTCCAACTGCCATCCGCGTTCTGCTGGATATCGTAACGGGGATCGAGCGTTTCGCCTTCGTTCGGCAGGTTGCCCGCAATCGTCTCCATCACGTCGCTTAGCGTCACTACACCTTCAACTGAACCAAACTCATCCACCACAAATGCAAAATGCGTACGCGCGTTACGGAACTGCTCAAGCGCTGGCAGCAGCGTTAGCTGCTCCGGAAACACCAGCGGCTGACGAATGAGCGCACGGATATCCAGACTGTCGCCATGCAAGGCTTGCTGCAACAGATCGATAACGTGTACGACGCCAAGCGGATCGTCGCTGTTATCCGTGACAACCAAACGTGTATGTTGATTCTGGTCCAGCATCGCCATAATTTTTTCCGGCGATTCGCTGAGATCGATGTGTTGAATATCCTGACGGGAAGTCATGATGCTACTGACAGTGCGCTGGCCCATCCCCAGCACGCGCGCAATCATCATACGTTCCTGTTTGTTGAAGATGGCCTGGCTTCCGTGGCTGTCGGCAATCATGGAGGAGGTTTCTGCGTCCAGCTCGGCGTGCTCATGGCTTCCGCGTAACAAGCGCAGCACGGCTTCAGCGGTGCGCTTGCGCAAAGGTGATTTGGCAGAGAGAAAACGGCGCCGGTTAAACTGAGCCAGCTGATTCAGCCCTTCAATGATGACCGAGAAGCCGATAGCGGCATACAAATAGCCTTTCGGGATATGGTAGCCGAAGCCGTCAGCTACCAGGCTGAAGCCAATCATCAGCAGGAAGCTCAGGCAGAGAATAACGATGGTCGGATGTTCATTGACGAAGCGCGTTAACGGTTTACTGGCCAGCAGCATCAGGAAAATGGCAACGATGACCGCCGCCATCATCACCGCAAGGTGATCAACCATGCCGACGGCGGTAATCACAGAATCGAGCGAGAAGACCGCATCCAGCACTACAATCTGTGCGACAACTGGCCAGAACCGGGCACCGCGCTTCTGGGGGTTCTCATCTTCATCTTTACCTTCCAGCCTTTCATTTAGCTCCATGGTGGCTTTAAACAGCAGGAACACGCCGCCCAGCAGCATAATCAGATCGCGCGCGCTGAAAGGATGACCAGCAAGCGAGAAGAAGGGGTCGGTAAGGGAAGAGAGCCAGGAAATCGATGCCAGCAGCAGCAGCCGCATGATCAGCGCCAGCAGCAGTCCGGTAACACGCGCCCGGTCGCGTTGTGACGGCGGCAGTTTTTCCGCCAGAATGGCAATAAAGACAAGATTATCAATGCCCAATACCAGCTCTAAGACAATCAGCGTGACAAGACCAGCCCAGATTGACGGATCGACGATCCATTCGAACATTACATAATCACCTTTAAAAATTCATGAATTGCCATGATGATAGCGGTTGCCTCGCAATTCAACCAATAATCCCTGTGAGTTGCCGATGGTTCAGATAATGGCTAACAATTCATCTAATCCGTAAATGAATTTATTAAACACAAATGTCACTTTTGACGTTGACTGTTTTCAAGATTATTCGCATAGGTTGTCTGATGAAACTGAGGGATACTTAAAGACTGAAGGCAAGAAGGGCGAGATTATTCTCATTTTAGAATGGAATAATTCTGAATTTTATCCGGAGGAAAAAGTGGCTACGTCAGGTATAGAGTACGGTAACAGCTAGTCTTAATCCTAAAAGAGAGTGTGGGCGGTGAGCTCCCCTTGTAAACAGGCCAGTAATAACTAGTATAGCAACGTGTTAGTAAATGTCTGCGTTAAAGTAGCAATTAGCACGGTCGCGTCTTTTAGTGTTGTTGATTATCGACACGACGGGATGACAAACGCGTTAGCCTGCCGCTCTGAGAGGACAGGATAAAACCAACAAGGTAGTCAGTTACAGCACATTGGCAGCTACAAGCCAGGGGCGGTAGCGTGTCTGAAATGGTGAAAAAACCACCACAAAAGACAGCAAATTAACCACCGTTGTTGTTGATTTTACATGTCAATTCTCGTGCTGCACTGCCAGTTACAATGACCTTTTTTACACAACTCCTGAATACGTTTCCTGTGTGATAAATGACGTGATTAAAAAACACGCGATTATTTTCAATGATGGAAATTATTAAATCACAGGCTTCCGAAGAAAAAATTAAGAGTTAACTATGCGCGATATAGAATTTACCTTTAAAGGGCTGTTAATAAAACTGTCACTGGCACTTTCAGATCTCATTTTTTTTAATGCCTCTTTATTTATTGCAGTTCTGATGATGAAAGCGTTACCGGGTAATATACTGGATGACATTTCCTCACAAGATTTGCAGTTAAATATTACCACACACATCATTCTTTCACTGATTTGTATTGCCTGGTTCTGGGTTCGCCTGCGCCATTATACTTATCGCAAACCTTTCTGGTTTGAATTAAAAGAAATCTTCCGCAGCGTCTTTATCTTCTCGGTAATTGACCTGTCGATTACTGCCTTATCTAAATGGGAAATGTCCCGCTGGACCTGGGTAACAACCTGGATTCTGGCGCTGGTACTGCTACCGCTTGGCCGTGCTCTGGTGAAAAGAATTCTTAACCGTTACGGCCTGTGGAAAAAGCAATCCATTATTATTGGTAGCGGTAAAAACGCTGAAGAAGCCTATATGGCATTGCAGAGCGAAGAGGTGATGGGCTTTGACGTTGTGGCTTTCTACGATGTTGATGGCACTACACCCGCTCCGGCGCTATTCGGTATTCCTGTTGTGCGCGAAGAGTCTGCTCTCTGGCAGCTGGTCAACAGCGAAACGCAATTTATTGTCGCCGTTGAGTTTGAACAAAGTCAGTACCGTGATGTGTGGCTGAAAAATCTGGCGAAGCACAATTGCCGTTCCGTTTCCGTTATCCCTTCTTTACGCGGCGTTCCGCTTTACGGCACGGACATGGCTTATATTTTCAGCCACGAGGTAATGATTTTACGCGTCAGTAATAATCTGGCGAAGCGCACTTCCCGCATTCTGAAACGCGCATTCGATATTGTTGGCGCGCTCGGCATTATCACGATGCTGATGCCAGCCCTGGCCGTCCTGATCTTCCTGGTGGCTCGCGATGGCGGCAACCCAATCTATGGTCACGAACGCGTGGGTCTGAACGGGCGCAAATTTAAGTGCCTGAAGTTCCGCTCGATGGTGATTAATTCAAAAGAAGTGCTGGAAGAAGTGCTGCGAACCGATCCTGTTGCTCGCGCTGAATGGGATAAAGACTTCAAATTGAAAAACGATCCGCGTATAACACGTATCGGTCATTTCATCCGTAAGACCAGTCTCGACGAACTGCCGCAGCTGTGGAACGTAGTGCGTGGCGAAATGAGCCTGGTTGGGCCGCGTCCGGTCATCGAAGATGAACTGGAACGTTATGCCGGCGATGTGGATTACTACTTTATGGCGAAACCTGGCATGACCGGCCTGTGGCAGGTGAGTGGACGTAATGATGTTGATTATGAAACTCGCGTTTACTTTGACTCCTGGTATGTGAAGAACTGGTCACTGTGGAACGACATCGCCATTCTGTTTAAAACAGTGGGTGTGGTACTGAAGCGTGATGGCGCTTATTGATACTCGCTGGTGAAGAAAACGGTGCGTTTTTGGCGAAGAACGCACCGTAGCGTGACTGATAACTGTCATTGACTTGCACGCTAAACAAACACTCGTAGCGAATGTGAAGCGTCGGTTTCGCAACCGGCAAGGCATAAAAGACGGAGTTCATGATAATGACCGACAGTTTCAGCGTTTGAATAACTGATCTCACTTTTGCAAGACGCTACACAGCGGCGGATCCGCCACTATCAATCAAATTACTGATAGCGATGAAATAGATGATTACAATCAAAACCAAGTTATTACCCTTGTTGATATCGGCAACTCTCCTTGCAGGATGTACGGTGGTGCCGGGTTCAAAGCTTTCTACCAGTGGAAAAGATGTTATTAAGCAGCAGGACAACGATTTTGATATTGATAAATACGTCAATGTCTTCCCGCTGACCCCAAGCCTGGTTGAGCGGATGCGTCCGGCACCGGTTGTCGCGCAGCCTAACCCTCAGTTGCAAAACGAACTGCAAACGTATGAGTACCGCATTGGGGTTGGCGATGTGCTGACCGTCACCGTCTGGGATCACCCTGAGCTGACCACGCCTGCGGGTCAATACCGTAGCGCCAGCGATACCGGTAACTGGGTTCATTCAGATGGCACCATTTTCTATCCCTACATCGGGCGTGTACGCGTAGCCGGCCGTACGGTGCAGGAAATTCGCAACGAGATTGCTAATCGCCTGTCTCAGTACATCGAAAGCCCACAGGTTGACGTGAGCGTTGCCTCGTTCAAATCGCAAAAAGCCTACGTGACGGGTGAAGTGACCACGTCCGGTCAGCAGCCAATCACCAACGTGCCGTTGACCATTCTGGATGCGGTTAACGCTGCGGGCGGTCTGACTGCCAATGCCGACTGGCGTAACGTGGTGCTGACGCATAACGGCAGCGAGCAGCCTATTTCTCTGCAGGCGCTGATGCAGAACGGCGATCTGTCGCAGAACCATCTGCTCTATCCGGGCGATATTCTGTATGTTCCACGCAACGACGATCTGAAAGTCTTTGTCATGGGCGAAGTAAAAGTGCAGTCAACGCTGAAAATGGATCGCAGCGGTATGACGCTGGCTGAAGCGCTGGGCAACGCGCAGGGCATGGATCAAACCATGGCCGATGCGACCGGTGTCTTTGTCATTCGTCCAATCAAAGGCAAGAACCGCAGTAAGATTGCCAATATCTATCAGCTGAACACCAAAGACGCTTCGGCAATGGTGATGGGATCGGAATTCCAGCTACAGCCTTATGACATTGTTTACGTAACTTCTACGCCGTTGACGCGTTGGAACCGTGTGATTTCACAGCTGGTGCCGACGATCAGTGGTCTCTACGATGCATCGCGTAACGTACAGACATTCCATAACTGGTAATAACCGGGAGCATTATGATTAATTCAATCTTAGTGGTCTGCGTCGGCAACATCTGCCGTTCTCCTACCGGAGAGCGGCTGCTGAAAATGGCGCTACCTGAGAAGAGAATTGAGTCTGCCGGGATAAGCGCGATGGTCGGTCATGAGGCCGACGCAACCGCCAGCAGCGTTGCCAGTGAACATGGGGTTGCACTGGATGGGCATGTCGCCCAGCAGTTAACGTCGGGCATGTGCCGGGATTATGATTTGATCCTGGTGATGGAAAAAAAACATGTCGATCTGGTTAATCGCATTAACCCCTCTGTACGTGGCAAGACCATGTTATTTGGCCACTGGCTCAACCAACAGGAAATAGCGGATCCTTATAAGAAAAGCCGCGATGCCTTTGAAGCCGTGTACGGATTACTCGAAAACGCTGCCCAGAAATGGGTCAACGCATTAAGCCGATAGTTGGGATTATCCATGAATATAAAAAGTAAGGCCTCGTCAGCGCCTAAAGAGGAAGCGGCTGGGTTTGACATCGCTCACCTGGTTGGACAGTTAATTGATCATCGCTGGATTATCGTGGCCGTCACGGCCTTTTTCTTATTGCTGGGGACGCTGTATACCCTGTTTGCCACACCTATTTATAGCGCGGACGCGCTGGTTCAGGTAGAGCAAAAGAGTCCAAACACCGTTCTGAACGATCTGACTGAAACGCCGGTGGAACCTGCTTCAGCGACCGAAATTCAGATTATCCAGTCGCGTATGGTTATCGGCAAGACCGTTGACGATCTGGGCCTGAACATTCAGGTACAGCAGGATTATCTGCCGGTGATTGGACGTGGTCTGGCTCGCCTGACGGGCAAAGTACCTGGACAGATTGCTGTTTCACGTCTGGATATGCCACGTACCTGGACTGACGGCATTGTAAAAATCGAAGTCAACGACGCCAACAGCTACACCGTTTCACGAGATGGCGACGAGCTGTTTAAAGGGAAAACCGGCCAGCTGGAAACCCATAAAAACGTCTCCGTACTGGTTAGCGATATCCAGGCCGAGCCGGGTACCAGCTTCACCGTGACCAAGCTTTCTGACCTGGCAGCAATCGGTCAGATCGTCAACAACCTTGCCGTTGCGGACAAAGGTAAAGACACGGGCGTTATGGGTCTGACCTATACCGGTGAAGATCCGGTGCTGATCAGCAAAGTGCTGAATCAGATTATGAACAACTATCTGCTGCAAAACGTTGAGCGGAAATCTGCCGAAGCTGAAAAGAGCCTGGAGTTCCTGAAGCAGCAACTGCCGCAGGTACGTGGCAAGCTGGATGAAGCTGAAGACAAGCTCAACACCTATCGTCGTAACAACGAATCTGTTGATATGTCGCTGGAAGCGAAGTCTGCCCTGGATTCCTCCGTTAGCGTACAGAGCCAGCTGAATGAACTGACCTTCCGTGAAGCGGAAGTGTCCCAGCTGTTCACCAAAGATCACCCAACTTATCGTGCGCTGCTGGAAAAACGTAAGACCTTGGAAGACGAGCAGAAAAAACTGAACCAGAAGATTGGTCAGATGCCGCAGACTCAACAGGAAATTCTGCGTCTGACGCGTGACGTGCAGTCCGGTCAGGAAATCTATATGCAGCTGCTCAACCGTCAGCAAGAGCTGAGCATCAGCAAAGCGAGTACGGTAGGGGATGTGCGCATCGTTGACCGCGCTGAAACCGCTTACAAGCCTGTTGCGCCGAAGAAAGCGATGATCCTGCTGGCGAGCCTGGTGCTTGGCCTGGTGATCTCCGTTGGCGTTATCCTGCTGAAAGCGCTGTTCCATCGCGGCATTACCAGCCCGGATCAGCTGGAAGAAGCCGGTATCAACGTTTACGCCAGCGTTCCACTTTCCGAGTGGCAGCGTAAAAAAGATGCCGAAGCGCTCAGCAAGCGCGGCGTGAAGGTGAAAACCGAACCGCAGAACAGCCTGTTGGCGTTGGGTAATCCAACTGACCTCTCCATCGAAGCCATTCGTAGCCTGCGTACCAGTCTGCACTTTGCCATGATGGAAGCCAAAAACAACATTCTGATGATTACTGGCGCAAGCCCGGGCATTGGTAAAACCTTTATCAGCGCCAACCTTGCAACACTGGTGGCGAATGCGGGTCAGAAAGTTCTGTTTATTGATGGCGATATGCGTCGCGGCTATACCCACGATTTGTTGGGCGCGAGCAACAAGGTTGGCCTGTCTAACGTGCTGTCAGGTAAAACGGCGTTCACGCCAGACCTGATCCAGCGTGGTAGCTACGGCTTTGACTTTATCCCACGTGGTCAGGTGCCGCCGAACCCGTCCGAGCTGTTGATGCACAACCGCATGAACGCACTGCTGGAATGGGCAAGCGAAAACTACGACCTGGTGCTGGTTGATACGCCGCCTGTACTGGCCGTCACCGACGCAACCATCATCGGTAAGCTGGCTGGAACCTCGCTGATGGTAGCGCGTTTCGAGACCAACACCCTGAAAGAAGTGGATATCAGCTACAAGCGTTTCGCGCAGAATGGTATTGATATTAAGGGCGTAATTCTGAACGCCGTGGTACGCAAAGCGGCAAATGCTTATGGCTACGGGTACGATTATTACGATTACAGCTACAAGGGTAATGCCAAAAGCTAAGTAACACAGAGGAGTCTTTCGGTGCTGAACTGGAAGATTCCTCTGCATTTTGGAGCCGTTGTCTGAACAGGCTGTTTCTGTATAACGTTTAATAAGGTGCCTTGTCATGAAGGATATTTTCTTCTCGATCGTTATTCCTGCATATAATGCGTCCGAATCGATTATCACTACGCTGGACTGTGTCAAAGCGCAAAGTTATCAGAACTTTGAAGTGAATATCGTTGATGATAAATCCGCTGATGCTGCCCAGCTTGCTGAAGTGGTAAACAGCGAGCGCTACCGCGACCTGAAAATTAACCTGGTGTTGTCAGAGGTTAAGCTAAACGGCGCAGGTGCAAGAAACCGAGGCATCGATCTGGCTACGGGTGATTACGTTTGTTTCCTGGATGCTGACGATGAATGGCATCAGGACAAGCTGCTGGAAACCGTGAAAAAGATTGAACAACTGACGGCTCAAGGCAAAGACCGCTTTGTTCTGTTTAGTCAGGTCAACATCATGCAGGACGGCGCCTTCCTGAAAGTCATGCCGCTTAACCTGCCTGAAAAAAATGAAAGCATCGCCGAATATCTTTTTGGCTGCTATGGCTTCATTCAGACCAGTACCATCGTGCTGAAGCGTGAACACGCGGCGGAAATCAAATTTGATGAAAGATTTATTCGTCATCAGGATTATGATTTTTGCATTCGTGCGGATAAAAGCGGCTTTGAGTTCATCATGATTGCGCAGCCTCTGGCGAACTATCATATGGTGACCAGCTTTAACTCCAAGCATAAAGGTGAATCGGTTAAATATTCCAACTTCTGGCTGGAAACCATGAGCCCGTATTTAAGCAAGCGCGATGTTTATACGTATAAAGCGTACAAAATGCCTATCCGCTATAAAGCGGACGGAAAAGTGCTGCATGCCAGCCTGAGCTTCGCACAATATTTCTTCCTGACCAATAAAGGAAATCGTGATTATTTCCTCGGCCGTTTAAAACAGAAATTTTCTGAACGCATTGCAAAAAAATAGCCTGAAAGAATAAATCGGCGGAAAGACGAATGGCAATATATTGGATAATCAGCTATAGCCTGTTGGCTTGCTGTATTTTTGAGTTGGCAGCAATAAACCAGCTTCAGGACACCAGAGTAAAACGCTTTACCACTTATCTCCTGTTCGTGGGCGCCATGGTTCTGATCTGCTTTGGCGGCTCACGAGGCCTGGGCAGTGGTATGGATGACAGTCAGTATCTTGATTTTTTCCATGATTTCTCGGCGCAGCTGCAGGTCAACACCTATTCAGCGATCACCGATACCTACCGTTATGAGAAATTATTTATGCTGCTGGCATGGGTATTTTCTCTGGTAACCAAGGAAAGCTACTACTTCCTGTTCTTTATTTGTGCAATTGCGGTATCGACCAACGTTTACTGCTATAAGAAGTATTCACCGCTGCTTTTATGCTCGCTGTGCCTGTATTCCACGCATCTGTTTATCAATAAAGATATGAACCAGATCCGATTTGGGTTATCGAGCGCCTTTGCCATTGCCTTTATCTGTTCTATGGCGACACGCAAACATATTCTGGCCGCAGTTTTCCTGGTATTGAGTACGCAATCGCACTCTACCGGCTATACGGTCATTCTGGTTATGCCGTTTATCTTTATGCGTGAGCGCAAGTATCTGCCGTTAGTGATCGTCTTTGCTTCAATTCCGCTGGGGATTATCGGCGGGAAAAAACTCTTCCTCGACTCACTGGGCATCGTGCCTGGGCTGGGAGAGCGAGCAGAAGGCTATAGCGGCACCGATTTCGATACGGCTTCGCCCGTTTTCGGCCTGGCTAACCTGAAGAACATCTTCTTTATCGGTGCTTTTACGCTTTACTACTTCCGCAATGGCATCAAGAAAGAGGACCGGCTGGTCTATATTCTGCTAATTGCTTACAGCGTCGGCGCGGCGGTTCGTATTACCTTCTCCGACTTTAGTATTTTCGGTGGCAGGGTAGGTAACCTGTTCCTGCATGCGGAGCCGATACTCTTCTCATTCCTGTTATTGCGAATACGTCATTTGCTGATCAATATTGTTTTGTTAGGCGGTATTGCAACCTATTACCTTGCCTACAACACCATCCTTTCTGCCCAGTCCATTACGGGCTACAGCGTTTCGCCATTGTTCAAACTGTTTGGCTGATATTGACGCCATCCTGACCTGAATTAAAACACCGGGATTGCTGAAAACGGCAATCCCGGTTTGTTTTTAAGATTAATTGCATGCTTCCCCGGCTGTGCCAACTGGCATAATGGGCTGTTCTTAGTGCGCGGTAGCTCCATGGTTTGAGCTGAACTTATTAACAGGATAATTTCCATGTACAGATTGCTAATTCTTATTGACGGGATATCAAACAGCGGCGGAACAGACCGGGTTGCCAGCACGTTATCAAGCCTGCTCTGCAATAATAATTATGACGTCACGCTGTTTTCTTTGAATAAAGGCGATCCTTACTACCCTACCGACAGCAAAGTAAAAATTGTTCATCCGCAGGCAACGAATCGCCTGATGAAACTCTATGAATTTATCCGCTTTGCCAAAAAAGAACGCTTTGACGGCATTATGATCATCTCAATGGGCAAACTTTCCGTTCAGTCGCTGTTAGCGATGAAGCTGTTCGGCGTGCGCTCAAAAATTATTTGCTGCGATCATGTTTCTATCGAAACCTTTAAAACGCCAATCCGCAAACTGAAAGTCTTCTGCTACGGTCTTGCCGATAAAATTGCGGTGTTAACCGATCATGACAAACACTATCTTGAAAGCAATTTCAACGTGAAGAATGTCCATGTGGTGAGAAACATTTCGCCGTTCTCTGATGAAAGTACGACCACCAGTCTGGATGAGCTGTTAGCGGTTAAACAGAATAAGGTGCTGGCTGTTGGTCGTTTAACCTACCAGAAAAACTTTGACCGTATGCTTGAGGTGTGGAAACGCGTTAACAAGCAGGGCTGGAAATTGCAGATCGTTGGCGACGGTGAAGACAAGCCTGCACTGCTGGAAAAGATCAAAAGCTATCAGCTTGAAGATTCGACCGAAATCGTCAGCCCGAACAAAAAAATCAACGAGTTTTACCGCTCTGCCGGATTGATCATCATGACTTCACGTTATGAAGGTCTGCCAATGGTGCTGATTGAAGCAAAGAACTTTGCGTTACCGGCAGTCGCGTTTGACTGCAAAACCGGCCCGGCTGAGATCATTAAAGACGACGGTTACGTCGTTGATTATGAAAACGATGAGGCTTTCGTCGCCCAGCTGAACGAATTGATCGCTGATGAAGAGAAGAGAAAGACCTTCGCCCAGGCGGCCTGGCGTAACTCCGCTAACTACGGCCCGGCCCTGATTTTAACCAAATGGAATGAACTTCTGAATTAAGGGGAAGGTGTACTATGTTTTCAGTTCTCATGTCTCTCTATCACAGAGAAAAGCCGGAAAATGTCGAGCAGTGCATGGCCAGTTTGCATCAGCAGACGCTTCAGGCTGATGAAATCGTCGTTGTCTACGATGGTCCGCTGAGCGACGCGCTTAAGGCTGCGGTCAATAAATGGAGCACGTTGCTGCCGTTAACCATTGTGCCGCTGGAAAAAAACGTCGGTTTAGGCAAGGCGCTTAACGCGGGCCTGGATCACTGTACGCACAATCTGGTTGCCCGTATGGATACGGACGATATCTGCCTGCCCGAGCGCTTTGAAAAACAAATCCCCTATATGGAAGCGCACCCTGAAGTGGCCTTGTCCGGCGCGGCAGTGATTGAGTTTGATGAGCACGGCCAGGAGCGTTTGAAGCGTCTGCCGCTGGACGATGAGTCTATCCGTCATTTTGCACGCATGAAAAACCCGTTCAACCATATGTGCGTCGTGTTCCGTAAAGATAAAGTCATTGCGGCAGGCAGCTATCAGCACCATCTGTTTATGGAAGATTACAACCTCTGGTTGCGCATGATGGCCCAGGGTTACAAGGTGTCGAATCTGCATGACGTTCTGATGCGGGTCAGAGCGGGCAGTGAAATGGTCAGCAAGCGCCGTGGCATGACCTATATAAAGAGCGAAATTCAGCTCTATACGCTGAAAAACAAGCTTAAGCAGACCAATTTTATTAACGGTAAGATCTATTTTCTGATCCGCACCTCAACACGTGTGATGCCCGCTAAAGTGATGCAGTTTCTCTACGAGAAAGACCGTAAAGGATAAGGGTAGCGTAGCTAATCCCTATGTACCGGCATTGTGAAGTACCTCTGGAGACTCGCCACAACACCTCACTAATCACGGAATTTTTATGAAGCGCAGAGAACTTATCCGAACAGCCTTCTCCTCAATTGTGGCCACAGCAGCGTTAAGTTCGCTGCCTGGCGTGGCCCGGAGTGAAGAAGCGGAGCTGAAGCTAAAAAAAGTACCGGCTGATGCTATCCCAAAGAATGACGTGCCGATTTTTTCCCCGGACGATGTCTTTACCATGCCAGAACCGTTCTGGCGCGATTTCCGCGGCAAACTCTATATCGGCAAAGCCGGGACGGATCCAACCCAGTCGCAAAATTTAGTGGATGTTTTTGTTAAGGATGCCAGCGGGGAAGTTTCCCTGCTCCAGCAGCCGATTGCCCTGACCCGCGAAACGATGAAGCGCTTCGTGGCGGCCAAAGGCGCGCTGTGGTCAAACAGCGAATATTCGATGGCGTTGCATGACGACAACGACCAGCAGCTTTTTTACGTCGCGGACGTAAAAAACAACGGTGTTTCAGAGTTCAGCC
Organism: Pantoea sp. CCBC3-3-1; assembly: GCF_007981265.1. Classification (NCBI taxonomy): domain Bacteria; kingdom Pseudomonadati; phylum Pseudomonadota; class Gammaproteobacteria; order Enterobacterales; family Erwiniaceae; genus Pantoea; species Pantoea sp. CCBC3-3-1. The sequence goes on along the minus strand of NZ_CP034363.1, from coordinate 3,185,756 downwards.
GGCGGCTGGCTCAGCCATCAGGCTATCAGCTGATTGGCGAGATAGGCTCTTACGACGCGCTGCGCAAAACCAGACCGCTGTTTAATGGCGCGAAAGTGCGTCTGAAAGGCTGGCACGAAGGTGCCGAAGTGGGCGGCGGCGCGTTTGTAGGCGAACTGACGGCAGCAAAAGATGACGGTGGCTACATCGCCTCTTCCGGCGGTGACTTCCACTGGCGGCGCGTGGTCAACGATCTCAACGCGATGACCGTCTTCGATTTTGGCGCGGTAGCCGATGGCCGGACCGATACGCTGCCCGCCGTTCAGGCGATGTATCAATGGGCGCAGGATAATAACAAAAGGTTGTCTATCCAGTTCCCGGCCGGACGCTTCTTTATCTCCTCTTTTGATATTTCCGCCCACTATGTCAGTTTCTTCCGCCTGGCTGGCGCGCCGGTCAATTTTGGCTATTTCCCCTCGACAACCCTGATCTCTGGCGGTAATTCAGACTTCGTGCTGAAAATTAATGCCCGCTGGGTCGAGCTGAGCAACATCAGCTTTGAAGGGCGTATCAAGGAGCTGCCCAACACGCAGGGCTTCTTCCATAATACCTGTCCAGCCGGGCAATACTTCCGCGGCTCCTGCCTGCGCTTTAGCTATGTCGGCGGGCCTTCTCTCAGCCTGATTGATACGCTGGATTGTAAGATTGACCAGTGGTATGCCAATAACTGTACTGGCGACGTGATTAAAGGCACCTGGTCCTACACCAAAAAGGGCAACTGGGATCACAACACCGCTATTGAACTGTCCAACTTCAACGTTCAGCACTGTTCAGGCGGTAAGGCACTTAATCTGCCGCGCTCCACGCAGTCGATTATTCATAATGGCTGGATTGAGCACACCGAATTCCCCGGCGATCTTTCTAACGGCCAGTGGATTGTGGACGCGCTGAGCATCGAAACCTGTAAAAACCCGTTAATCGCTCATCACTCACGCCTGAACATGCGCCAGATTAACCTGCAGGCAGGAAGCTGGATTGACAACTCGCTACAGGGCGATGAATGGCTCGGCCCTTATGAGCGTGGCTCAACGCGCGTCGAATCCTACGGCATCGCCGTTGACGGCAGCATGAAGTACAACTATCTGACCTCCCGCTTCCGTATTCAGAACAACAGCAATCAGGAAAAATGGTATGAGCTGGGCAACATTCATACCCCTGATGTCAGCGACAGCTGGGAAATTGAAATTCTCGGACAGTCGCAGTTCAGTAACGGCACGGTTTCCGACGCGCTTAAAAACATGATGGATGACCGCAATACCGGCGGGAAAGCTATCATCACGCTGCAACGCAAGGTGCATGGTTTTGAGGGAAGCTGGCACGTTGAAGGCAGTAGTCCGATTGTCGATGTGATTTATACCACCGAACATGATGCCGACACGCGGGTATTTGTGAAGCTGGCTGGCTGGTTAGGCTCGGCAGGGGTGCTGATGAAAACCACTGCCCGGGACCATTTCGTTACCGGCCAGTGCGCGCGTTTTGATAGCGAAATGGCTTTTGGTAATCCGCCTGACAGCGCCAGGCCTCGTCATGCGGTCCGTCGCTTCTCTGTGCATAACGGATTAGCCGGAATCGGTGCCAACGAGCAGGGCGACCTGCTGGTGCAGTCACGCCTCATTGAGGCTGATAAAGTTGATACGGCAAAAGCGCAGGGCTACGTGTCGATGGTTATTAATGGTCACCAGGTCGCTGTTCCTTATTTCGCGTTAAAACAATAACGACTTCTGTTTGAGGACAAACTCCGGGTAAAGGCTTGCCCGGAGCCACTCTTTACGTATTCCTTACGCAAGGATTTTTCGGATTATTACGCTTATTAACAAAGGGTTAATAACTGGTAAGATGGAAAGACTGATTGCGGGGGACCAGAGCCTGGTTTGTCAGTGATAATTCACTACTCAGGCTTAATGGATGACGATCTTATCAAGGTTATCATAACCTTATCATTGCAATAAGGTTACCAGCGGGTTATTCGCTCCGTGGAGCAGGAAAAGTTCTCGGGAATGATATTACCGAAGACGTCGACAGGATTTTAGGGTAAATCGATGAAACTTACATTTTTCACCATGCGTTTTCCGGTAGCGTCCGAAACTTTCGTGCTGAACCAGGTCATCCATTTTATTGACAGCGGCTATGATGTGGAGATCATCTCGGTCTTTCCAGGCGATCATGTCAACCGTCATGCAGCGTTTGATCGTTACAAACTGTCCGAAAGGATCCACTACCTGCTGCCGGAAGAACAAAGCAGCGCGGCGGAAAAGCTGAAGCAACGTTTAAAAATTGTGCTGCCGAAAATGCTGAATTCGGCCACCATCAAATCGATGAATATTCCTCGCTATGGCGATCAGTCGAAGCGACTGCTGCTGCCTGCGATTGTGGCGAATGCTAAAAAACCGATCGCCGCAGATGTGTTCCTGGTGCATTTTGGCTATGCAGGCGCGCTGGCTAACAAGCTGCGTGAACTGGGCATTTTGCGTGGTAAGCAGGCAACCGTTTTCCACGGTGCCGATATATCACGCCGTTTCATTCTTAACGAGCACAAAACCGATTATCCGAATCTTTTCCGGCAGACCGAGCTACTGCTGCCAATCAGCCATCTGTGGAAAAACAAGCTGATTGCAATGGGCTGTCCGCCAGAAAAAATTCACGTAACGCGTATGGGTATTGAACCTGAAAAATTCAATATGAAAATTCGCGAAGGATTGCACCAGCCATTACGTATTCTCACCGTCGCGCGCCTGACCGAGAAAAAAGGGCTGGGCGTGGCGGTTGAAGCCTGTAAATACCTGAAAGAGAAGGGCGCAGATTTCCAGTACACCATTATCGGCAACGGCGATATGGAAGATGAGATGCGCAATACCATCCGTAACGCCAACTTGGAAGACTGTGTCAAAATGGTCGGCTTTAAGCCTCAGGAAGAGATTAAGCGCTATCTTGATGAAGCGGATATCTTCCTGCTGCCGTCGCTGACGGCGGCCGATGGAGATATGGAGGGCATCCCGGTTGCGCTGATGGAGGCGATGGCGGTAGGTTTACCGGTTGTTTCCAGCGACCACAGCGGCATTCCGGAACTGATCGAGAACAACGTTTCAGGCTGGCTGGCACCGGAAGGCGATGCAAAAGCACTGAGCGAAATCCTGTTCCGACTGGCTGCTAACGGTGCCGATATTGGTCCGGTAGTGGCGGCGGCGCGACATAAAGTTGAAACCGAATTTAACCAGCATATCGCTTATCAAGAGCTGGCTGAAATTTTGGAAAAGCTTGCGCGTAGCTAGCTGGCTATTGGAAAAGAGCGTGGTCTTATATCGGATATCCGTCCGCGCTTTCTCTGGCCAGAAATATAATTTTTAGCAGCATGTTGCTGGCTGAAAAATTTAAAAGGGCAATCGCTGCAACGATTGCCCTTTTTTTTATTTGTGGCGATATCGTTTATTATCAGGGCGTTTTCGTACTGCAATAATTCCTCAACGCGATGCGAGTAAGCTAAGTGGGTTCAATCGCTTATCTTGTGGCGCAGTATTACGCATTCATATTCAGCTAACGCGCACAATAAAGAGCGTTCTGGGTCTCATTTTCCGTAAAAAACCGCTAAATTGCGGACCAGCTTCAGCTAAATTTTCAGATTAAGATTATACTTGCCGATCGCAGCTTTAATGCATAATCACCAGACGCTTTTTTACTTCATTTATATGGAAAAAATATGACCAAGCTTAAAGCAGTTATCCCCGTTGCGGGTCTGGGTATGCACATGCTCCCTGCTACAAAAGCCATTCCTAAAGAGATGCTGCCTGTCGTAGACAAGCCGATGATTCAGTACATCATCGACGAGTGCGTTGCGGCTGGCATCAAGGAAATTGTCCTGGTCACTCACGCATCCAAGAATGCGGTAGAAAACCATTTTGATACTTCTTATGAGCTGGAAGCGCTGCTGGAAGCGCGCGTTAAGCGTTCACTGCTGAGCGAAGTACAGTCCATCTGTCCTCCAGGCGTAACCATTATGAACGTGCGCCAGCCGCAGCCGCTGGGCCTGGCTAACTCCATTCTTTGCGCGCGCCCAATGCTGCACGACGAAGCTTTTGTGGTTGTCCTGCCGGATGTCCTGCTGGATGACTCCACCGCCGATCCGCTGCGTTACAACCTGGCCGCAATGGTTGCACGTTTTGAAGAAACCGGCCGCAGCCAGGTTCTGGCTCATCATATGCCGGATGCAGACCTGTCTGAATACTCGGTCATTAAAACCCAGGAAACGCTGGACAACCCGGGTCAGGTCAGCCAAATCGTTGATTACGTCGAAAAGCCAGAAAATCCACAGACGCTGCAATCCGATCTGGCTGCGGTAGGCCGTTACGTGCTGTCTGCCGATATCTGGAATGAACTGGAGAATCTGGAACCAGGTGCGTGGGGCCGCTACCAGCTGACCGATGCTATCGCCAGCCTGGCGAAGAAAAAACCGGTTGACGCTCAGCAGCTCACGGGTACCAGCTTTGACTGTGGTCGTAAGCTTGGCTACATGAAAGCCTTCGTTTCCTGGGGCCTGCGTAATAACGCTCAGGGTCGCGAATTCCGCGAAGAAATCAAAAAAATTCTGGCTAAGTAATTCTCAATTTCACCCTGACCGCGTGCGCGTGGTTGTAAGGAGTAAACATGGCTATTTTAGTAACGGGCGGAGCGGGCTACATCGGTTCCCATACGGTGCTAACGCTGCTTGAGCGTGGCGACGACGTTGTTGTACTGGATAACCTGAGCAACGCTTCACGCGAGTCCGTCAGCCGGGTGGAAAAACTCACCGGTAAAACGGCCACCTTCGTGGAAGGCGATATCCTTGACCGCGCCTGCCTGCGTGATTTATTCACCCAGCATGATATTTCTGCCGTCATTCACTTCGCTGGCCTGAAAGCCGTTGGCGAATCTACCCGCATCCCGCTGGAGTATTACCAGAACAACGTTACCGGTACGCTGGTTCTGTTGGAAGAGATGCGCGCGGCTGGCGTCAATCAGTTTATCTTCAGTTCATCGGCTACTGTTTATGGCGCTGATGCACCGGTTCCTTATGTGGAAACCACGCCGATTGGCGGGACTACCAGCCCTTACGGTACGTCGAAACTGATGGTTGAACTGATTCTGCGTGACTATGCCAAAGCGAATCCGGAGCTGAAAGCGATCGCGCTGCGTTACTTCAACCCGGTTGGCGCGCATGAGTCTGGCCAGATTGGCGAAGATCCAAACGGCATTCCAAATAACCTGCTGCCTTATATTGCTCAGGTTGCTATCGGCCGTCTGGAAAAGCTGGGCATCTTTGGCGATGATTATCCAACCAAAGACGGTACCGGCGTACGTGATTATATCCACGTGATGGACCTGGCCGAAGGCCATCTGAAGGCACTGGATCATCTGCCAGCCATTAGCGGTTATAAAGCCTATAACCTGGGTGCCGGAGAAGGTTACTCGGTGCTGGAAATGGTGAAGTCTTTTGAAAAAGCCTCCGGTCGTCCGATCCCTTACCAGATCTCTCCACGTCGCGACGGCGACCTGGCTGCGTTCTGGGCCGATGCCACACTGGCGGATAAAGAACTGAACTGGCGTGTGTCGCGTGGCATTGATGAGATGATGCGTGATACCTGGAACTGGCAGAGCCAGAATCCTGAGGGATATAAATAAAGTTAAGTAGCGCTTTTCTCTCAAGCCCGGCTAATGCCGGGCTTTTGCATATATTGAGGTGAGCCAGGCTCACAGGCCGATCCTTCTGTTAATTATAATAAAATCTGCTCTTATTTAATCCGCTATCATAAGTGACGAAATGTAGTTTAGCGTTCATTTTGTCTTCTTTTTGAGCTGGGTAATTTTTGCTCAGTGCCCGTATTAACTAATGTGTTATTAGCTCTGTATCCTGAGGGATAAATCTTATTTTAGTTAGTTTTCATTATTGCTGAATGATACAATCAGAAACTGTGCCTCAGGTTCAAGCGACAGGGATACTGAAAGCAAAAAATACTGTGTTTCAAAGGGTTGATGGTTAAAGCTGCTTGAGACAAACTTAACAAAGTTAAGACAGGAAGGGGAAGCAGCATAATTTTTCATCCGACGTACTGGGAGCCATGACCCAGGGGCGGTAGCGTGGCTAAAATTCATCCTGATAACCTGACCGTCGTATCCAATAATCTCTGGTTATTGTTCCAAATCACTTTTCGTTTAGAGACTTGCTATGAAGATTTTGATAACAGGTGGCGCTGGCTTCATTGGTTCAGCAGTTGTAAGACATATCATCAGAAACACTCATGATTCCGTCGTTAATGTGGATAAATTGACGTATGCGGGCAATCTCGAATCGATTAAAGAGGTCAGCGACAGCGACCGTTACCAGTTTGTTCAGTTAGATATATGTGACGCTGAAGGGCTGAGCAAGGTTTTAAATGAGACTGCCCCGGATGCCATTATGCACCTGGCCGCAGAAAGTCATGTAGACCGATCCATTACCGGGCCAGCAGATTTTGTACAGACCAACGTGGTGGGCACCTATACGCTGTTGGAAGCGACGCGCCAGTACTGGAATTCTCTTCACGGCGAGAAAAAACAGGCATTCCGTTTCCATCATATTTCTACCGATGAAGTTTATGGCGATCTTCCTCATCCGGATGAAATGAGTGGCGAGCTTCCTCTGTTTACTGAAACGACGCCTTATGCGCCAAGCAGCCCTTATTCTTCCACTAAAGCCGCCAGCGACCACCTCGTTCGTGCATGGGGAAGAACTTACAAGCTGCCGGTTATTATCACTAATTGCTCAAATAACTATGGCCCTTACCACTTCCCAGAAAAGCTCATCCCGCTAATCATCATCAATGCGCTTGAGAAAAAACCCTTACCTGTCTACGGTAAAGGCGATCAGATCCGCGACTGGCTGTACGTAGAGGATCACGCCCGGGCGTTGTACAAGGTTGTGACTGAGGCTGAGGTTGGCAGCACCTATAACATCGGTGGCCATAACGAAAAGAAAAATCTTGAAGTGGTGCAGACCGTTTGTGCGCTGTTGGACGAGCTTAAACCCGCAGAAGGCCACTACGCAGATTTGATTACCTACGTTAACGATCGTCCTGGCCACGATCGTCGTTACGCCATTGACTCAAGCAAAATCCAGCAGGAACTGGGCTGGAAACCTGTAGAAACTTTCGAATCAGGTATGCGCAAAACGGTTGAATGGTATCTCACCAACAGTGAGTGGATAAACAACGTTAAAAGCGGTGCTTATCAAAGCTGGATTGAGCAAAACTACGAGAAGCGTGACTAATGAACATCCTTTTATTCGGAAAAAACGGTCAGGTTGGTTGGGAGTTGCAGCGTGCGCTGGCACCTTTGGGTAATCTGGTTGCGCTGGATCGGCACTCCACAGAATACTGTGGCGATCTGGCTAATCCTGCGGGTATTGCTGCTACTATTAACGCGCTCAAACCAGACGTCATTGTCAATGCTGCGGCCCATACCGCTGTCGATAAAGCGGAATCCGAACCTGAAATCGCTGCCTTATTAAATACTGAAGCCGTAGCAAAAATGGCGGATGCTGCTGAAAAAGCAGGCGCGCTACTCGTTCATTATTCTACTGATTATGTATTCAATGGTCAGGGAGATAAACCCTGGACCGAAACCGACCGCACGGAGCCGTTAAGCGTATACGGTAAAACGAAACGCGCCGGGGAAGAGGCAATTATCGCCACGTGCAGCAGCTATCTGATATTCCGTACCAGCTGGGTCTATGCGGCCAAAGGCAACAATTTTGCAAAAACCATGCTAAAACTGGCTAAGGACAGAGAGGAACTCTCCGTTATTAATGACCAGTTTGGTGCGCCCACGGGAGCCGAATTAATTGCTGACTGCACGGCTCATGCTATTCGTCAGGCTAAGGGGCAACCACAGCTTTCCGGAATCTATCACCTGATAGCCAATGGTACAACGACATGGCATGAATATGCTGGTTTCGTTATTGAAACAGCAAAAGAAAAAGGGATGAATCTTCAGGTAAAAAAAATAAATCCTGTGACGACTTCTGCCTTCCCTACGCCAGCTAAAAGACCAGCTAATTCAAGACTTAATATCAATAAATTCCAGCAAACCTTCGCATTGACCCTGCCTGACTGGCGGGTAGGTGTACAGCGTATGCTTAGCGAAATTATTTAAATTGATGATAAAGCCTCATTCGAGGCTGTTTAACGGGTGCGAGAACATGAAAAATAAAGGTATTATTTTAGCAGGCGGCTCAGGGACCAGACTCTACCCGGTAACGATGGCGGTGAGTAAGCAATTATTGCCTATTTACGACAAGCCGATGATTTATTACCCGCTGAGCACGCTGATGATGGCGGGGATTCGCGACATTCTTATTATTAGCACGCCTCAGGATACGCCTCGTTTTGAAAGTTTATTAGGTGATGGTTCGCAATGGGGACTCTCCATTCAGTATAAAGTGCAGGCGAGTCCTGATGGTCTTGCGCAAGCTTTTATCCTCGGTGAAGAATTTATTGGGGATGACTCCTGCGCGCTGATTCTGGGGGATAATATTTTTTATGGCCACGATTTGGTCCCTCAGCTTGAAGCTGCTAAGAATAAAAAAACAGGGGCAACGGTGTTTGCCTATCATGTTCATGATCCCGAGCGCTATGGCGTTGTAGAATTCGATCAGGACGGCGTTGCTATTTCTCTTGAAGAGAAACCCGCCGTCGCAAAAAGTAATTATGCCGTGACCGGACTCTATTTTTATGACAACAGCGTAGTTGAAATCGCGAAAAGCCTTAAACCTTCAGCCCGTGGCGAGCTTGAAATTACCGATATCAATCAGGCTTATCTCAATAAAGGTCTCCTCTCTGTTGTTACGATGGGACGAGGCTACGCCTGGCTAGACACCGGCACACATGAAAGCCTGATTGAAGCCGGAAACTTTATTCAGACTATCGAGCATCGTCAGGGACTGAAAATTGCCTGTATTGAAGAAATTGCCTGGCGGCAAAAATTTATAACCAGTGCTCAGCTGGAAGAACTGGCTAAACCTTTTGCAAAAAACGGTTATGGCAAATATATGCTGAATTTGATTAAGAAATAATGCTCTGACTAAACTGGAAGGAAAAAACGTGAAGGTTATTACTACGTCTTTAACCGATGTCCTGATCTTTGAGCCAACGGTCTTTGGCGATCATCGCGGCTTCTTTTTTGAAAGCTTCAGCCAAAAATTTTTCGATGAAGCGGTGGGGACTTCCGTCAGCTTTGTGCAGGATAATCATTCAAAATCATCGCGGGGCGTATTACGCGGGCTGCATTATCAGTTAAATCCAAATGCTCAGGGTAAACTGGTGCGTTGCGTCGAAGGTGAAGTATTTGATGTTGCGGTCGATATCCGCAAGGGTTCAGCCACGTTCGGACAGTGGGTAGGGGTGGAGCTGAGCGCTGAAAATAAACGGCAGTTATGGATCCCTGCCGGTTTTGCACACGGTTTTGTCACGCTAACTGAAACCGCAGAGTTTGTTTATAAAACTACTAATTACTATGCCAAAGAAAGCGAGCGCTCCATCGTATGGAACGATCCTGATATCGCAATTGACTGGAAAATCTCAGACGTTCTTCTTTCCGACAAAGACCAGCACGCACCTCGTCTTCAGGATGCAGAGGTTTTCTAAATGAACGAACAGGCAAAAACACCGGGTGCCCTGGTTAAGACGATGCTGATACATCGTCGTTTAATTTACACGCTAACAAAAAGAGAAGTGATCAGCCGATATCGGGGTTCAATGCTGGGCCTGCTATGGTCCTTTTTTACGCCCGTATTAATGCTCGTGGTTTACACCTTCGTGTTTAGCGTAGTGTTTCAGGCTAAATGGAGTGAAGGTCAAACATCTAAATCGGCTTTTGCGCTGGTTTTATTCTCAGGTTTAATTATTTTCAATCTTTTTTCCGAATGTATTAACAAGGCTCCAGGCACAATTATTGCTAATGCGAACTATGTTAAAAAGGTGATATTCCCGCTGGAAATATTAACGTGGGTTAATATGGGCGCAGCGCTATTTCACTTTTTTATCAGCTGCGTAGTCTGGCTGGTGTTTTACGTTATTGAAGTGGGCATTCCGCATCTGACGCTGCTGCTGCTGCCGCTGGTGCTGATACCTCTGATATTATTGACGATGGGGCTGAGTTGGTTTCTGGCTGCATTAGGCGTTTATATTCGTGATGTCAGTCAGCTTGTCGGTATCATAACTATGGTGTTGATGTTCCTTTCGCCTATATTTTTCCCGACGTCTGCTCTACCGGCCAGCATCCGCTCATGGCTGTTATTAAACCCACTTGCACACTTTATTGAACAGGCCAGGGCGGTAATGTATTGGGGAATAATTCCCGATATGACGTCCTGGCTGATCGGCTTTGTAATAAGCACTGTTATTGCCTGGGCCGGTTTTTACTTTTTCCAGAAAACGCGCAAGGGGTTTGCAGATGTCATCTGAAGATATCATTACCGTTCAGGGACTCAGTAAGTGTTATCAAATCTACGACTCCCCTAAAGATCGGCTATTACAGATGTTTTATCGCAGCCGAAAAAAGCTCTATCGCGATTTCTGGGCGCTGAATGATGTTTCCTTCACCTTGAAAAAGGGAGAGACGGTCGGGATTATTGGAAGAAACGGTTCCGGAAAATCGACGCTGTTACAAATGATCTGCGGGACGTTGAACCCAACAGATGGACAGGTGAAGGTCGGGGGTAAAATCGCCGCCTTGCTGGAACTGGGTGCAGGCTTTAACCCGGAATTTACCGGACATGAAAATGTCTTTATGGCCGCGTCACTTTATGGCCTGACCAATGAACAAATCCGGGACCGCTATGAAAGCATCCTGGCCTTTGCCGAAATCGGCGAACATATAGATCAGCCGGTAAAAACCTACTCCAGTGGCATGTATGTCCGTCTCGCATTTGCCGTTATAGCGCACGTTGACGCCGACATATTAGTGGTGGACGAAGCATTGGCCGTCGGAGACGCCGTGTTTACGCAAAAATGTATGCGCTTTATCCGTAAATTTAAAGAAAACGGCACGCTGCTTTTTGTCAGTCACGATACCAGCTCGGTGATCAACCTCTGTGATAAGGCCATCTGGCTTCATCAGGGAAAAATGATAACCTCCGGCAAGGCGAAAGATATTGCGGAAAAATACCTGCAATACACGCTTCAGGAAGTTTATGGTGATGAAGCTAAGCTTGAAAGCCTGAAAGCAGCACCGATGTCCGAAGATGCTCAACCGATTGCTACCGGAAACGATAACGAAGCGGCAGCACTTGAGTCAGCGATAAATTATAATACCCAGTACGGTATCGAAAATAACCTTTCCGAAGCCAATGGCTGGAAAACAGGAGGGGGTGAAATAAATTCCGTTTCCTTCGCTGATATAAAAACTGGCAATACCCGACACATCTATAAGGGTGGCGAAGCGGTTAAGCTGACTGTTGAAGCAACGGTTCATCAGGAGTTTGACGCTCCCATTATTGGTTTTCTGGTAAAAGATCGCCTGGGACAGGTTCTTTTTGGTGAAAATACGTTGCCCTTCACCGCGCGTAATCCAGTGCCTGTTACGGCTGGCGACAAAATTAAAGCTGAATATACGTTTACGCTCCCTATGCTACCAAACGGTGAATATGCCATGATGGTGTCATTGGCTAATGGCGATATTAATAACCATGTACAGCACCACTTGCTTCATGATGCACTAATTATCAATGTTTCATCCAGTGAAGTACGTTGGGGACTGGTAGGTATAAAATTTGATGAAGTTAAGATGGAAATCAAATGAAGACACTTTTTGAACTCTACGAAAATCATCATGGAAAATCTTCCGACAAATGGACGATTTATTTAGAAACCTACCATGAATTCCTTTCTCCTCTACAGGAAAAGCCGGTAAATTTCCTTGAAATTGGCGTGCAAAATGGCGGTTCCCTGGAGATTTGGTCTAAATATTTTCCGAATGCTAATAACATTATCGGTTGCGATATCAACGAAAAGTGTGCGTCACTGGAATATGACAACACAAAGATAAGCCTGGTCATTGGGAATTCTTCTACAGCGAAAGTTAGAAACTGTATTGCAGAAATTTCACCGCGTTTTGATGTCATTGTTGATGATGGATCGCACGATTCTTCTGATATCATCAAATCTTTCCTTCTCTATTTCCCCCTAATAGAAGAGGATGGTTTTTATATTATTGAAGACCTTCATTGTAGCTACTGGCTAAATTTTGAAGGTGGCCTGTATGATCCCTATTCTTCAATGGCTTTTTTGAAAAAGCTGGGTGATATTCCCAATCATGAGCATTGGGGAAGTAACAAGCAGGAAAAAGACTATTTACGACCGTTTTATGAACACTACGACTGTATCGATTTCGATACCGTTGATTACAGTGAAATTCATTCCGTTACTTTCGTAAATTCACTATGCATCATTCAAAAAAGAAAAAAAGAAAGTAATATTCTGGGGCCGCGTGTAATTGCCGGCGAAGTTGAAACCGTCGTACAGGGCCATAGTAATATCCACGGCTCCTTTAACGAGCCTCAGGACCAGTTCAATAATCCATGGCGGAACCTGCCAACTTTCCCTGAAATGGAATGGAAAGAAGTTAAAGAAAATCTGAGCAGTGCTGAAAAGAAATTAAGTAAGAATCTTGATGAAATTAGAAGGCTTAAAGCAGATATTACTCATTACAAAGAAAATGAAGAAAAACTGCGCCAACAGGTTGCTGAGAAAGATGAGTTAATACATAGATTATCTCATGATAATCATGCCTTACTGACATCAACGAGCTGGAAAGTAACTCAACCTCTGCGCAAGTCAGCTACACATTTACGCAAAGTAAAAAAAGGTGTAGATCTTTCAGGCCAAATCGTCAGAGATTACGGTTTGAGCGAGAGTATTAATCGGGCAAAAAATATTTATAACCAGCATGGTTTTCGTGGCTTGATCAATAAGCTTCGTTATATTAATCAACTGCAACAGCTTTCTGCAGTGGTTGAGTCGAAGGCCCTTGCTCCCGTCACGTTACGCGCTGAGGCGCTACTCATTCCTAAAGTTCTTATTATCGCGGAAGTTTCTATCCCGCAATGTAAAAAGTATCGCGTTGATCAGAAAGTTGAACTTTTCAATCGACTCGGTATTGAAGTCACCGTTTTGCCATGGAGCCACCAAAACGAATGCATTAAAGCAATGCAGTCGCATACGCTGGTAATATTTTATCGTGTGCCTGGTTTTGCCAGCCTTGATCCGGTCTTTGCTGAGTGCAAGCGCCTCAATATAACGACCTTATGGGAAGTGGATGATCTGATTTTCGACGCCGAAATTTTGCGTAACAGCAAAACATTACAGGCTCTGGATACGGCCACTTATAATGGGCTTCTTGACGGCGCACACCTTTATAAAAGTGCTATGCTACAGTGTAGCGGCGCTATTGCTTCTACCCAGCATCTGGCTGACGAAATGGTAAAAGCCGGGGCTAAATATGCTTACGTTGTCGAAAATGCGCTTGATCCAGAAACCATTACAGCGGCTGAATCGATTACCACCGGCAGAAAAAGTCTTGAAGATGGTATTATAAGAATTGTTTACGGTTCGGGCACGACCACCCATAATATTGATTTTTTAGAAGCCGCTGATGCAATAGTGAGTGTCCTTAGGCAAAACAAGAACGTCCATTTCAGATTAATCGGCAATCTTGATTTACCTGCCTCATTCAAAGAGGTTGAAGCGCAAGTTGAATATATTGATTTATGCCCATACCGCGATTATTTAAAAGTTCTTGCTGAATGTGATATCAGTCTTGCCCCCCTGGAAGATTACATATTTAACTATTCGAAAAGTAATATTAAGTATATCGAAGCATCTATACTTTCTATACCAAGCGTTTGCTCACCGAGGCCCACTTTTAGCCGTGTTATCAAACATGGTGAGAATGGTTTTCTTTGCGAAACACCGCAGGAATGGGAAGATGTGTTAATGCAGCTGATAGAGTCGGAAACGCTGCGTACTAAAGTGGGTGCACAGGCCTACCATTCTGTTTATGAGCACTACTTACCCGAAAATATTGCGCATGAACAAGTAAAAAATATTATTTCTGACTATGCTCGTTTGAATGAAAACGACAAGAAAAATATTCTTTCGGTAAATTGCTACTATAATCCTCGCTCATTCGGCGGCGCGACAGTGGTGGCAGAGGAAATTAATAAGCGCTTTGCCAGTAACGAAGATATAAATATCCATGTTTTAACGTCGTTATCTGAAGAGTATGTGCCCGCGTATGAATTACGTCGTTATCAGTCATGGGATCATGAATGTTTTGGGATTGGCCTGCCGCGTATATTGCAACCAAATGAACACATAGTTAATCGTAAAATCGAGCCTGCCTTTTCTCAAGTTTTGGATATTGTTAAACCCGATGCGGTTCATTTCCATTCGATTCAGGGATTAGGCGTGACGATGCTTGAGATGTGTGCTGAGAGGCAAATCCCTGTGATTGTCACAACGCATGATTACTGGTGGCTATATGAACACCAGTTTATTTTGAGTTATCAGGACAAGCATCCTGCCGACGAGCGCGATAAAAATAAAATTTACTATAATCAGAAAAAGCGTGATGCGCTTTCTCTTGCTTCTGTTTTGCTGGCGCCTGGAGCCTTCTGTCGCGACCTTTATAAAAGCGAAGGGTTTAAGGAAATCTCGGTCAACAAAAACGGTGTAAATTATCCAGCTGTCAACATCGAAAGAACCAGGCCTACTACGCTTCGCTTTGGTTACCTGGGCGGTAATACTGAAATCAAAGGCTTCCACCTTCTCAAGGCTGCTTTCAAAAATATTTCGGCCCAAGATGCGGCGCTGACTATTATCGATAACACTCTCGCGCTGGGCTTCTCTTCCTTTAGCGAGTCGGACCTTGCGAACTTCAAAAATTATCAGTTGGCCCCGGCTTTTAGCCAGGAAACAATGGATGATTTTTATAACAGTATTGATGTTCTGATTTATCCTACTCAGTCAAAAGAGAGCTTCGGTTTGACGGTGCGCGAAGCGCTGGTGCGTAACGTATGGGTTATCACCTCCGATGCAGGAGGTGCGGCTGAAGACATTATTGAAGGACGTAATGGAACGATCATACCGTTCAATAATAATGCCGAAGAACTTGAAAAAGCCATCGTCGCTACGATAGCTCACTTCAGGCAGCTTCCTGCTGGAAAGATGGAAGACCTTCCGCACTCCCATATTCGCTCATTCGATGAACAATATGAAGAACTGGTAGAGATTTACCGTTCGGCTCACTGAAAAAAGGGCCTCTGGCCCTTTTTAATCAGGGTAATGTAAAGTGAACGAGAAAATTTTGGCCATAACGGTCACCTGGCAGCCTGTCATTAAAGACTTATCCCGCCAGGTTGCTGTCTTGCTCAACAGCAATGTAGATGTCGTTATTGTCGATAATGGTTCAGAAAATGTGGCAGCGCTGGAGGCGTATATCTCAGGCTGCCCGGATAATGTCTCTTTGCTGAAAATGCAAGAAAATCTCGGCATCGCTGCCGCGCAAAACCACGGAATTACCAGAGCGATAGAGCAGGGTTACGCTTATGTCCTGCTTATGGATCAGGACAGCCTGCCTGCCGAAAATATGGTTGAGGAGCTGGTCCGGGGTTTTTCAATGTTAACTGACGCGGCGGCAATCGGCCCTAACTTTACTAATGGACAAAAGGCTTCCCAGGCGCGTTTTATCCGTGTTGAGGGATTGAGCATCATTAAAATGGCGCAAAATGACAGCAGCAACATCGTTGAAGTTGATCATTTGATTGCCTCAGGTTCTCTGATCCCTGTGCGTGCGTTGGCAGTGACGGGTCTGATGGACGCGTCTCTTTTTATTGATTATGTTGATATAGAATGGGCGCTCCGTGCCAGGGCAAAAGGTTTACGCTCATATGGCTGCTTTTCTGCACAGATGCATCATGCGTTGGGTGATAATAATATAGCTTTCATGGGGCGAAATGTTGCCGTGCATTCTCCTCAGCGCCACTACTATATGGTAAGAAATGCTATTCTTCTTTATAAAAGAAAATTTATCCCGGTGAGCTGGAAAATTGTAGATTGCTATAAACTTGCTATCAAAATGACTATTTTGTTATTGTTTGCCGGGCAAAGATTCAAAAATATCAAAGCTATCATTCGGGGATGTCGGGACGGCATAAATAGCAAATCAGGTAAGTGTGAATTGAAATGAAAATTTCCGACAATGTTGATGAGTTAAATTCCGCTACTGCAAGCAGGATCCTGCGTGTCTCTGTTGTAACTTACTATATTGATGATGACATTTTTGCCCTGATGGGGTCACTGGAAACTGCATTTAAGCATTGTCAGGCTACGCGTTTTGAAGTGATCCTGATCGAAAACGGCTATAAAGAAAAAAATGAGCGCCACCGCGTTCTGGAAGAAAAGTATTGTTTCTGCGAGGTTATTATTGCCGGTGAAAACCTTGGCTATGGACGTGCTCATAACCTTGCTATGAATGCAAATGCAGACTATCACCTCATCCTTAACCCGGATATTATTTTGCATGAAAATACACTTGCGGTAGCCCTGGATTTTCTAAGCTCACATCCTGAATGTGGCCTACTCTCACCCCTTGCTCGCTGGCGTAATGGCGAGAGACAATTTTTATGTAAGCGTTATCCCAGTGTTTTTACCCTTTTGCTACGTGGATTCGCGCCATCCTTTATAAGGAAAATCTTAAAAAAACGGCTTGCTAACTATAATATGGCTGAGGATATTACCCTGGATAATGTCTACTGGAATCCCCCTATAGTTAGTGGTTGCTTTATGTTTTTCAGAAACAGCGTCCTGCAAGAACTGCGCGGGTTTGACCCTGACTATTTTCTCTATTTTGAAGATACCGATCTGAGTTGGCGCGCGGCCAGACTGACAAAAGTTGCCTATGTTCCACAAGTGGAAGTCGTTCATCATGGCGGTAATGCTTCACGAAAAGGGCTTAAACATATTATGTTGTTTACCTCTTCAATGATTAAGTTCTTTCATAAAAATGGTTGGAAAATGGTCTGATAAAAACGTTTTGAGGTGGCATCGTTTAAATAGTAAGCATGTTACCCGGAACATTTTAGATACCTATCACACCTATTGCTACCAACAGCCCTTACTCTTCAGTTAATATGAATTGAATACGGGCTTTAAGTCTATGTAATCCCCAGACAGGAGTATGTAATGTCCAAGCAACAGATCGGCGTTGTAGGTATGGCAGTAATGGGCCGTAACCTCGCTCTTAACATTGAGAGCCGCGGCTATACCGTTTCCATCTTTAACCGTTCACGCGAAAAGACCGATGAAGTCATCGCAGAAAACGAAGGCAAAAAGCTGGCTCCTTACTACACCATCGAAGAGTTTGTTGAATCCCTTGAGAAACCGCGTCGTATTCTGCTGATGGTACAGGCAGGTGAAGCGACCGACAAAACCATCGCTTCTCTGACTCCACATCTGGATAAAGGCGACATCCTGATCGACGGCGGCAACACCTTCTATAAAGACACTATTCGTCGTAACCGCGAGCTGTCTGAGCAGGGCTTCAACTTTATCGGTACCGGTGTTTCCGGCGGCGAAGAGGGTGCGCTGAAAGGTCCATCTATCATGCCTGGCGGTCAGAAAGAAGCTTATGAGCTGGTTGCGCCAATCCTGGATAAGATTGCTGCCCGCGCAGAAGGTGAAGCTTGCGTTGCATACATTGGTCCGGACGGCGCGGGTCATTATGTGAAGATGGTGCATAACGGTATCGAATACGGCGACATGCAGCTGATTGCTGAAGCCTATTCCCTGCTGAAAAATGCCCTGAACCTGAGCAACGAAGATCTGGCGAAGACCTTCAGCGAGTGGAACGAAGGCGAACTGAGCAGTTACCTGATCGACATCACCAAAGACATCTTCACGAAAAAAGATGAAGACGGTAAATACCTGGTTGACGTTATTCTGGATGAAGCGGCGAACAAAGGCACCGGCAAATGGACCAGCCAGAGCTCTCTGGACCTGGGCGAGCCTCTGTCCCTGATCACCGAATCCGTGTTTGCCCGCTACCTTTCTTCTCTGAAAACCCAGCGTGTTGCGGCTTCTAAAGTTCTGAGCGGTCCAACCGTGCAGACTATCAGCGGCGAAAAAGCGGAGTTTGTAGAGAAAGTGCGTCGCGCGCTGTACCTGGGCAAAATCGTTTCTTACGCGCAGGGCTTCTCTCAGCTGAAAGCGGCTTCTGACGAAAACAACTGGGATCTGCACTACGGTGAGATTGCTAAGATCTTCCGTGCTGGTTGCATCATCCGCGCGCAGTTCCTGCAGAAAATTACCGATGCTTATGCAGACAATGCAGAAATCGCTAACCTGCTGCTGGCGCCATACTTCAAAAACATCGCGGATGAATACCAGCAGGCGCTGCGTGACGTTGTGGCCTATGCCGTTCAGAACGGTATTCCAACGCCAACCTTCTCTGCTGCAATCGCATACTACGACAGCTACCGTTCTGCGGTGCTGCCAGCGAACCTGATTCAGGCTCAGCGTGACTACTTCGGTGCGCACACCTACAAGCGTACTGATAAAGAAGGTGTGTTCCACACCGAGTGGCTGGATTAATTTTAGCTGCTACATGAGTAATTCCAGGGGCTTCATTCTGAAGCCCTTTTGTCATATAAATATAATTTCACCCCCTGTCTTCAAATAATCGAGCGCGATCAATTATCATCTTTTAGGTTAACGTGCCTCAAATCAAGCCTCTTTCGTCATTGGTCGCGATCCACCATCATATTTTCAGGTTCATCCAGCCTGAAATTACATAAGAACTTAGTTTACCTGTGAGACAAATTTTATTAGTCTGTTCCTTTATTTTATAAAAGGACTTTCTCCCTTTGTCACTTTAAGGAATCTCTATGAGTAAAAAGATCGCTGTTGCTGTTGTTATCCCCTGTTATAAGGTAAAAAGCCACATCTTAGGGGTGATTCAGGCTATTGGACCTGAAGTGGACAAAATTTATGCCGTAGATGATTGTTGCCCGGAAGGATCTGGCGATTTTATTGAAGAAAATAATACGGATTTGAGAGTAACAGTCCTGCGTAACAGCGTTAATCAGGGCGTTGGCGGAGCAGTAATGCATGGCTACAGTGCAGCTTTAGCAGACGATATTGACGTCATTGTTAAGATTGATGGCGATGGGCAGATGGATCCGTCTTTACTGTGCGAATTTATCGCGCCTATTATAAGTGGTGAAGCCGATTACACTAAAGGTAACCGCTTCTTCAATCTTGAAAACATTATGGCCATGCCTAAAATTAGGCTGTTTGGCAATGCAGTTTTGTCCTTTATGACGAAAATATCTTCGGGTTACTGGAATATATTCGATCCGACGAATGGATATACGGCAATCCATAAAGATGTTATTAAAAACCTGCCGTTAAATAAAATAAGTAAGAGATATTTTTTCGAATCTGACATGCTTTTCAGACTTAATACACTAAAAGCTGTTGTGATCGATATCCCTATGCATGCCAAGTATGAAGAAGAAGTATCTAATCTAAAGATTTCTAAAATTATCGGCGATTTTTTGTTTAAACACGGCAGGAATTTTTGTAAGAGGGTTTTTTATAATTACTACCTGCGCGACATGTCCCTGGCTTCGATAGAGTTACCTGTTGGGCTGCTAATGTTGCTTTTTGGATTTTGTACCGGTATTTCGCACTGGGTTCACTCTATCCAGAGCGGTATTCCTACAACGTCCGGTGCTATAATGTTAGCCGCATTACCAATTATTATCGGCATACAGTTTATTATGGCTTTTGTCGGTCATGATGTGGCAAACACGCCTAAAAGAGCTTTCCATCGCAGGTATAAGTAATCATGTTTTATTTAGTCGCGCTATTGTGCGTTCTTGGTATTGCCGCAGGGCAAATAATGTTTAAGCTTAGCGCCATCGCTATGCATAAAAGTGGCACCATGTTTTCTTTTAACGCGCTGGCAATATTATTTTGTGCCTTTGCGCTTTATGGTATTACGACGATAGCGTGGGTCTGGGTTTTGCAAAAGATAGAGCTGGGCAAGGCCTATCCCCTGATGGCGCTTGCTTTTGCCATCGTCCCTATTGGAAGTTATCTGTTTTTGGGCGAAAAATTCACCTATCAGTATTTTTTCGGGGTAGCCCTAATTATGATCGGAATCATCATTGCCGTAAAATCTTAGTTTCATTTACAGATAAATGGTCTTTAAAAAAAGAGCCGTTAGCGTATGCTATCGGCTTTTTTTTTATCAATACAGCCTAATTATTATCGTTAGCTACGGCGGTGGCTGTTCTTGCTGCAAATATTACCAGGGGTATTGATTCTGCTGGCTATCCGGGCCAGGCACCGGATAGCTTTTTTATGGTCACGCTTAAATGTTATCTGTATGACCTACAGAACCATTATTTAATACTGCTATACTTAAACTGCATTTTAGGAATTTGGATCGTTTCGTCATCTTTTTGTTCAAACAGCCATAACGCCGCCGGAGAGGAATTACCAACTTTTTTGAAAGAGAAATCCATCGTTACTGCTCCGTTAGTGATTTTTAAAGGTTTATCAAATTTAAACCTGTAGTAGGCGTTATCAGGCCGGTTGCTGATATCGGAACTGGCATCGACACAGTTACCTTCTGAGCAGACATGTAAAGAAACTATGCCTTTAGCTGTTCTGCGATAGTTGGCCATTAACACATTGACATTTTTGACTTTGCCATTAGGGGTGCTTATCCCAAACTGTAAATGGTTTTCGCCGTCAAGGTTATAAATAGTCCCGTCACGCTTCACGTCGCGTTCTTGCGGAATATCAATAGTCGTATGATAGCGCTGATTAAGCGTGACATAAATAGTAGCAACAGAAACAACTGACAGGCTAACCAGTATCAGGGCAGTGGCTTTTTTATTGAATCTGAGCTGCGGCAGCGCGTACCCCAGAATTACTAAGGGAATAATAAAATATCTTCCCTGAACGCCATCTATTTCCTCGGTTGGGAAGGTAGACCATTGAACCAGCAGCGCTGCGAAAATTAAGGTAAGCGATGCAACAGCCAGTATGGCGATTAGAAATGCTGTCGCGCGGCTTGTCTTTAATTTTCCGACTACCAGATGTGCCAGTAATGAAGCCACCAGTAACGTAGCGAAAAGGTTACGGATTGTTTTATGGATGGGGGCGTCAAGCCACGCCAGGTTTCCTATCAATGAGTTATAGTAAAAGAATAGCTTGTCACTGTTTGTAAAAGTACCGATCGCTATATTCAGGGTAACCAGGGGGTTCTTGATGTAGTAGGCGATTATCTGTGCATTGCTTAATCCGCCATGCTTCACCGATGAGGGGTCATAAGAGCTTGTTATCGAATAACCAATCCAGCCCAGTGTAATAACGGATACAATAAGAAATACCGCCAAATACGTTTTTTTTCTGGAAATGAAGAACAGCCACAGCGGAATCAATACCATGCAAATTAAATTGGCGCGGCTGCCGATTACAATAATAATGCACAGTGCCAGACCTGACAGGATGTATCGCCAGTTTTTCTCGGTATCATTATTCCCACTGTTAAGCAACGTCATAAAAAATGACATGCCCAGGCAGGTAAGCGCAAGACTTATGCCATCAATAGTGGGCGAAAAAATCTGATAAACCGACATCGGCATGAGTATCAGGCAAAGCGAGAAAAGAGGAATAGGGTATATTCTGTAAGCAGCTAAAAAAATTATAATGCATATACCAAAGGTAACGTAATTTATTAGCGCGTAGGTTGAATAAACGCTGAGATTCAGCTTTTCACCCACATAAAAAGACACAGCCTGAGGGATATAGACAAAGGGCATATAAAAGGCCGTTGTCGGTAGTCCAATCTCCGCATTTTTACTTTCCCACTTTAACGACTTTAATTCTTCAATGAACTTATCACTTCCTCTATACGAGTGAGTGTGTACATAGTCACTGTATTTCAGCACCGCTTTGCCCAGTGAGCCATTAACTTCACCACCGGTAGTACCGTCTTTCCCTGTGGGCTCAAGCAAGATATAGCCCTGCGCCAGGCTATCTGCTCTGAAAAGATGTGTCGCTTCATCCGGGGAACCAAATGGAGGTTTTATGTAAAATATGGCTGACAGCAACAGGAAAGAGAATAGTATTACCGCCAGATAAACTGACCTGTTACCTTTTTTAAAGCATGCCCCAAAAGCAGCCTGAACTTTTTGTTCCATTTTTATAAGCCTGTCATCAATTTTGTAAAGTATAAAACTCTTCTACATAGCCATCCCGCACCCAACATTTAGAACGGTGTAAAAGCTCAAATCCGCCGGACTCCTCGGTAAAACGCATTACTGTGCGAGGATGAAAGCACTCGTGATTAATACTAAGAAATCCTTTAGCTACCATTTTCTTTATCTGTGTTAAATATTCCTTAATAAGGTTGTCTGAAATTTCAGGTAGGCTGTCCTGATTCAGAGCATAGGAAAATCTGTTATCATCCTGTTTTTGACATTCCCAATAAGGCAGCAGCTTCACAGCATTTTCCTTTGCTTCCTCGCCATAGAGCACGACATTATTTTCGCCAATGGCATGAATAAGATAATGCCCGGCAAGCAGACAGGTAATAGGTAAATCGAAAATTGTATAATCTTTCACGCCCAGGCGAAGTGAATACATAGCGGTTATGCCGAGGCCGCCACCAAATTCACAAACCGCTTCCTGCTTTTTATTGAGCGCATGTAGCCGGAGCGCACTATACAGGGCGTTAATATGGCGATAGTGCAAAACACTCTTGCCTGCTTTAATGCCGTCTGTGTGAATTATGCCCATCGGGGGATGAATATCTATGCCGATTTTATGAGCTATGCTGTTCAGCACGTCGGTGCTATCCGAGAGCATGTTGTCTCCCCATGGACCTGATTCCGGGCTTTCGTAGCGTAAAACGCCCAGGCTCTCCGCCAGGCTGACAAGTTTATCATGGTAGGTTAAGGCGATACTTTCGGGACGTAAATCCTTATTGAAACCGTCAATACAGGTTGTTATACCGCCAAACCAGACATAAGAAGTCCCAAAATTAGCTAAAAAATCGGCCAGTTTTACCGCGTCACGGCTGTCTATAGCGTTAAGCAACTCCGGCAGTTCATTACGTAATAAACCCGTCCATAAGTCTTCACCTTCCCGGCGAAGCGGAGAGGCCGCTTCATCGGCTAAAGCCTTATGATAGGCTTTGATTAAACGTTCTGCGACCTCCACCCGGTTTGCGATGTGGCGAGCAGGCTCGCTGGCTAGCGTCAGCGATCCGCTAAGGGATTTTATTGGATGAGATAATAGTCTTTCTGTCAGAAAATCATCACTACAGTTAAACAGGGCTGGACTTCTTGACTGAGAAATTAAAGAGGTTTTTTTTTCAATTTCATGCGTTAACCGAATATTTTCATTTCTGATATTATTGGTTGTTTCAACATAATGTCTAACCGAGGGGATGTTTAAGAGCAATTTTTTGATTTTTTGACTGGCCATTCCGTTTCTCATTATCTTAACGTCAGGGTTCTTAATAGCGCATTCTAAGTTAATTTTTTAGCAAACACCATTTGTCATAAATCGTTAGCCGCTGATTAGTCATTTAAATCAGTACTTCACCAGGCAGACAGGTAGCATCGGGCTGTTTCGCTCTGCATTTTCTTCGAACAGATGTTGCGCGAGCGTTTTCACGGTGGTAGGACCTGGGTATTGAAGCAAGGCCGCATGGTTTAATTTTGGGGGGTGATTTTTACTCGCAGAAATAAAACGATAGACATCAGCCTGTGAATTCTTATTTAAGAATGTTTGCCGGGCTGAAATCACAAACACGCAGATAATCCGCCACGTCCAGCACCATCGATTTTTCCAGCAGGCCGGCATTAAACGCGATTTCGCTGTTGCGCTCACACAGTGTGGGATCAACTAATACTTTCAGCTCATCGTGAAAGCTGAAGGGCGGTATCGCACCAAATACACAGTCGGTCAGCCGATCCACTTCCGCCGGGCTGGCCAGCGAGGCGCGCAGGCCGTCTACCGCTCTGGCCACCTTACTCAAATCAGCCTGTTGGTCGGCAGGCAATACCGCCAGGACGTACTGTTTAACGCCGTTGCCTTTGACATGGCAAACCAGCGCTTTGGCGCCCTGTCCGACAGCGGTGCCGCGGATCGCCGCCACTTCTTCACATTTACCCGTCGCTGCATGTTCCATCACTTTATAGCGTGCCTGATGGCTGTCGAGCAGCGCGGTTAGCTTGTCGAATGTGCTCATGCTTTCTCCTTGAGTAAGAGGCAGTTTGAGGGGGAGTTGAAGAATGCCTCGGACATCTTCAGCGTCAACTAAGGCCTTCAGGATGTTGATAAGCTCAAGGCATGTGCCGCATGTCAGCACAATGTTGATATCCTGAAGGCCGATCCCAGCCTGTTGCCTGGTCTTCTAATTCTGGCTTTCTCCTACCGGAGCCTTATTTTTACACCACTTTCGCAGGCAAACCTATTTATGCCGCTCGCGCAGATTATTAATAATCGCGCTCAGGTTCAAATCCTGATCCTGAAGCAGCACCAGCAGGTGATAAATCAGATCGGAAGCCTCGTTGGTCAGCTCGAAACGGTCATTAACGGTCGCTGCCAGCGCGGTTTCCACGCCTTCTTCACCCACTTTCTGCGCAATGCGCTTGGTGCCGCTGGCGTACAGGCTGGCGGTATAAGAACTTTTCGGATCGGCATGCTTGCGTTCGGCCAGCAGCTGCTCAAGCTGGTAAAGGAAAGTCCAGTCGGGCGCGGCCGGGGAGAAGCAGCTGGATGTGCCAAGATGACAGGTCGGGCCAACAGGATTGACCAGCACCAGCAGCGTATCGTTATCACAATCCGGCGTGATGCTCACCACGTTGAGGAAATGGCCCGAGGATTCGCCCTTGGTCCATAAGCGCTGTTTCGTACGCGACCAGAACGTTACCTTGCCGCTTTCCAGCGTGTTAGCCAGCGCCTGCTCGTTCATATAACCGTGCATCAATACTTCGCCGGAAACGGCGTGCTGCACAATGGCCGGCATCATGCCGTCGGTTTTGACCCAATCCAGCTGGGCCAGCTGTTGTTCTGTTAACACGTGCGAATCTCCACGCCTTTAGTCGCCAGGAACTTTTTCAGTTCACCAATATTGATAATCTGCTTATGGAAGACGCTGGCTGCCAGCGCACCGTCAACGTCCGCATCGCGGAAGGCTTCATGGAAATGTTCCATGGTGCCTGCGCCGCCGGACGCGATCAGCGGGACTTTACAGACTTCGCGTACTTTCTGTAGCTGGATGAGATCGTAGCCGTTACGCACGCCATCCTGATTCATCATGTTCAACACGATTTCGCCCGCGCCGCGCTTTTGCACTTCCTGTACCCAGTCGAGGGTTTCCCAGGTGGTGACTTTTGTGCGACTTTCGTCGCCGGTATATTGATTAACATGGTATTTACCGCTTTCGCTGTCGTACCAGGTATCAATGCCCACCACAATGCACTGTACGCCAAAACGGTCGGCGAGACGGGTGATCAGCTCGGGATCGGCCAGCGCCGGGGAGTTGATGGAAATTTTATCGGCGCCAAACGAGAGGATCTGCGTGGCATCTTCCGCAGACTTGATGCCG
This sequence comes from Pantoea sp. CCBC3-3-1, assembly GCF_007981265.1. Lineage (NCBI taxonomy): Bacteria > Pseudomonadati > Pseudomonadota > Gammaproteobacteria > Enterobacterales > Erwiniaceae > Pantoea > Pantoea sp. CCBC3-3-1. The sequence continues at coordinate 3,160,019 of NZ_CP034363.1, read as the reverse complement.
CCCGCCACGCAGAAAGGAATATCAATCACTTCAGCGACGCGCGAAACCCAGCTTTTGTCGACCACGCGGCCAGCCGATGAGGCGGTGATATCATAAAAAACCAGCTCGTCCGCGCCTTCCTCAGCATAGCGCTGTGCCAGCGGCACGATATCGCCGATAATTTCATGGTTGCGGAACTGCACGCCTTTTACCACCTGACCGTCACGTACGTCCAGGCAGGGGATTATCCGTTTTGCCAGCATTCGATAGCCTCCGAGACGGTGAATTTACCTTCAAGTAATGCACGACCCACAATGACGCCCTGTGCGCCACTGCCGCGTAGCGCATTGATATCGGCCAGCGAGCCGATGCCGCCGGAAGACTGAAAGGCGATCTGCGGAAAACGTGCCGAGATCTCACGATATAACTCAACGTTCGAGCCTTGCAGCGTGCCGTCACGAGAGATATCAGTGCAGAGCACATGTTTAAGGCCCGAAGGCTGAAACTGCGCAATAACCTCTTCAAGCGTCACGCCTGCCGCTTCCTGCCAGCCGCTGATCGCCACTTCTTTGCGGGAAGCATTAATACGGATATCCAGCGCCAGCACAATGGCATCGGCACCGTACTCTTTAAACCAGTTCTGCACTTCTTCCGGCTGTTTTACCGCAGTCGAACCCACGACCACGCGGCTTGCACCGGCATCAAGTAGCGCTTCCACGTCGGCTTTGCTGCGGATCCCGCCGCCGACCTGTACCGGCACGCGTACGCCTGCCAGCAGTTTTTTCAGCAAGGGAATTTGGCGAGCAGCAGGATCTTTCGCGCCGGTTAAATCCACCAGGTGCAGCACGTTAGCGCCCTGAGCTTCGTACTCCTGTAGCCTCGGCAAAGGATCGCTGCCGTAGTCGCGCTGCTGACCGTAATCGCCCTGATGCAGGCGCACCACGTTGCCATCAATCAAATCTAATGCGGGGATAATCACCGTTACATCTCCAGGAAATTTTTCAGCAGCTGCGCGCCAGCCGCACCCGAGCGTTCAGGGTGGAACTGTACGCCGAAGAAATTATCTTTCTGCACCGCCGCGGTAAACGGCTCGCCGTAGTTGCATTGCGCAATGGTGTGTTCATTAACCGGCATCGCATAGCTGTGGACGAAATAGAAATAAGCGCCGTCCGGAATGCCACGAAACAGGTGATTGCCCGCCTGCGGCGTAATCTGATTCCAGCCCATATGCGGCAGTGGCAGCCCGTGGTCCGTCATTTTTTGCACGGGTTCATTAATGATGCCCAGGGTTTGTACGCCGTTGCTTTCATCACTTTGTGAACCGAGCAGCTGCATGCCGAGACAGATGCCCAGCACCGGTTGGGTACAGGCTTTGATCAGCTCGATCAGATCGCGTTCCCGCAGCTGATCCATTGCCGCCTGAGCCGTGCCCACGCCGGGCAGCAGCAGCTTATCGGCCTGCAATACCACGTCGGCTTCGCGGCTGACAACCGGGTCATAACCCAGCCGCTGGATTGCCCACTTTACCGAAGAGAGGTTGGCACAGCCGGTATCCAGAATGACAACATCCATTACAGCACTCCTTTCGAGCTGGGCAGCGTGTTGCCTTCAACGCGGATCGCCTGACGCAGCGTGCGGCCGAAGGCTTTAAACAGGCTTTCCACACGGTGATGGTCGTTTTTGCCTTTGGTTTTCAGGTGCAGCGTGCTGGCCATGGTGTAAGAGAGCGAGCGGAAGAAGTGTTCAACCATCTCGGTACTCAAATCGCCGACGCGCTGGTAATTAAACTCGGCTTTATATTCAAGGTGCGGGCGGCCGGAGATATCCAACGCGCAGCGCGCCAGACATTCGTCCATCGGCAGCACAAAGCCGAAGCGGCCAATGCCGCGCTTATCGCCCAGCGCCTTCAGCAGCGCCTCGCCTAGCGCCAGGCCGGTATCTTCAACCGTGTGGTGATCGTCAATATAGAGATCGCCTTTCACTTCAATGTTCATGCGGAAGCCGCCGTGCGTGGCAATCTGATCCAGCATGTGATCGAAGAAACCGACACCGGTATTGAACTGGCTGTTGCCTTCGCGATCCAGCCAGACTTCCACCTTAATCTGCGTCTCTTTGGTATTACGATTCACCAGCGCATGGCGATCGCGTTTGGTCAGCTGCTGCTCAATGGCCTGCCAGTTAAGACCGTTCTGCGAATAGTGCAGGCCCTGGATGCCCATGTTGCTGGCCAGTTGCAGGTCGGTGGTACGATCGCCAATCACATAGCTGTTTGCCGTATCCAGAACGCCCTCGGCCAGCCACGCCGTTACCAGTTTGGTTTTCGGTTTGCGGCAGTCGCAGTTGTCTTCCGGTTTGTGCGGGCAGATCAGTACGTCGTCAAAGCGGATACCCTGCGACTCAAGCACCTGCATCATCAGGTTATGCGGGCCGTCGAAATCAGCCTGCGGGAAGCTGCTGGTGCCCAGGCCATCCTGGTTGGTGATCATTACCAGCTTGTAACCGGCTGATTGCAGCGCCAGCAGTGCAGGGATGACCTGTGGCTCAAAGGCCAGCTTATCCATGCGGTCCACCTGGAAATCTTCTGGCGGCTCGGAAATAATCGTACCGTCACGATCGATAAAAAGGACTTTCTGGCTCATGCTTGCTCCCTGGAGTCGGACGCGCCGGGTAATGTTTTTAGCGCTTCAATCGTGCGGTCGCACTCTTCACGGGTGCCGACAGTGATGCGCAGGCATCCCGACAAACCCGGTTGTTTATTCTGATCGCGTAAGATAATGCCTTGATCCCATAGCGTTTTAAATACCGCGCTTGAGGCGGTAAAACGCGCCAGCACGTAGTTAGTCTCGCTGGTGAACACCTTTTCCACGCAGTCGCACTCGCGCAGATCGGCTATCAGCTTTTCACGATTAGCTAAAACTTCCTTCACATGCTGTTTCATGATCGCCACGCCTTGTTCGCTCAACGCCTGGGCGGCAATATCGGCCACCGGCGTGGAGAGCGGATAGGGCGCAATCACCTTCATCAACAGCGCAATCACTTCAGCATTGGCCAGCGTAAAGCCGCAGCGCAGGCCGGCCAGCGCAAAAGCTTTAGAGAGCGTACGCAGGATCACCAGGTGCGGATACTCCTGTAGCCAGCCGGTAAGCGTTGCCGCCGGGCAAAACTCGATATATGCCTCATCGGCAACCACCAGCGCTTTGCCGCGGGTCATTTCCAGCAGCTGACGAATATCTTCCGGCTTAATCAGGTTGCCGGTTGGATTATTCGGGCTACATACGTAAACCAGCTTCACGCCATCCAGCCGTTCAGCGATGGCGGGCAGATTCAGCTGCCACTCTTCCTGCGCCTCAACGGTGCGGTATTCCACGCCAATCGTCTCTGCGCTGACGCTGTACATGCCGTAAGTGGGCGGGCAGAACAGCACGGCATCTTTACCCGGCTCGCAAAATGCCCGGATCAGCAGTTCGATACCTTCATCCGCCCCACGGCTGACCAGGACCTGATCGGGTTGCAGACCGGCGTAGGCCGCATAGCGCTCAATGACCTGTTTTGGCTGGCATTCCGGGTAACGGTTCAGCGTATTCTGGCTAAGTTCAAAAGGCACGGCCAGCGGATATTCGTTGGCGTTCAGCCAGACGTCGCCATTGCCGCCAAGACGGCGGGCAGACTGATAAGGCGTCAGTTTGCGGACGTTGGCCCGCGCCAGCTCTTCTATACTGCTGCTCATTGCTTCTCCTTGAGCGCGGCAACGCGCAGGGTAACGGCGTTTTTGTGGGCGATCAGTTGTTCAGCCGCGGCCAAAATTTCAATGGTCGGTGCTAAATTACTGAAGCCTTGTTGAGTCAGTTCCTGAACCGTCATCCGCTTCTGGAAATCCGCCAGGCCGAGGCTGGAGCAGGTTGAGGTAAAGCCATAAGTCGGCAGCACGTGGTTGGTACCTGACGCATAATCTCCAGCCGATTCTGGCGACCAGTCGCCGAGGAACACTGAACCGGCGCTGGTAATGCTCTCAACCAGATCGCGAGCCTGGCGTGTCTGGATAATCAGGTGCTCAGGCCCGTAACGGTTGCTGATTTCAATACACTGCGCCAAATCTTTTGTCACAATCAGGCGGCTGCTTTCCAGTGCTTTACGGGCGGTTTCGGCGCGCGGCAGGTCGGCAAGCTGCTCTTCCACCGCCTGCGACACGGCGTTGGCCATGTCCAGCGACGGCGTCAGTAAAATAACCTGCGAATCCGGCCCGTGTTCGGCCTGCGACAGCAGGTCAGAGGCGACAAAAGCCGGCGTGGCACCGGCATCGGCAATCACCAGCACTTCTGAAGGGCCGGCAGGCATATCAATGGCGGCGCCATCCAGCCGCTGGCTCACCTGACGCTTGGCTTCGGTGACGTAAGCATTGCCTGGCCCAAAAATCTTATCGACCTTAGGCACGGATTCCGTTCCCAGCGCCATTGCGGCAATCGCCTGCGCGCCGCCAACCTGAAAGACTTCCTGCACGCCGCACAGCTTCGCGGCATAGAGAATTTCATCGGCAATTGGCGGCGGCGAGCAGAGCACCACGCGTTTGCAGCCTGCGATACGGGCAGGCGTTGCCAGCATCAACACCGTAGAGAACAGCGGTGCCGTGCCGCCAGGAATGTAGAGACCGACGGAAGCGACAGGGCGGGTAACCTGCTGACAGCGCACGCCCGGCTGGGTTTCGATATCCACAGCAGGCAGCGTCTGGGCCACGTGGAACGTTTCGATATTGCCTACGGCGACGGCCATCGCCTGTTTAATTTCTTCGCCAAGACGCGCTGAAGCGGCTTCGATTTGCTCAGCGGTCACGCGCAGCGCGCCGACCTGAGTCTTATCAAACGTCGCGCTGTAAAAGCGCAGCGCCTCGTCGCCTTCCGCTTTTACCTTATCGAGGATCTGGCGAACGCTAAGCGTAATCGTGTCTGACGCTGAAATGGCCGGGCGCGTCAGCAGCGCCTGCTGCTGCTCCGTGCTGCAATCCTGCCAGTTAACAGGGGTAGCGAAGTTAGCCATCGGTTACTCCATCATCTTCTCAATTGGCAACACCAGAATGGAGCTGGCACCCAGCGCCTTCAGTTTTTCCATGGTTTCCCAGAACAGCGTTTCGCTGCTCACCATGTGCATAGCCACACGGCTCTTATCGCCTGCCAGCGGCAGAACGGTAGGGCGCTCGGCACCCGGCAGCAGAGAGATAATGTCTTCCAGGCGCTCGCTCGGTGCGTGCAGCATGATGTATTTGGATTCACGCGCCTGAATCACGCCCTGGATGCGGGTCATCAGCTTGTCAATCAGTTCCTGTTTCGCGCCCGGCATTTCGCCATCGCGCTGGATCAGGCAGGCTTTTGAACGGTAAATCACTTCCACTTCACGCAGGCCGTTGGCTTCCAGCGTGGCCCCGGTGGAAACCAGGTCACAGATGGCATCGGCCAGGCCTGCGCGAGGTGCGACTTCCACGGAACCGTTCAGCAGGCAAGATTTAAAGCTAACGCCCTGTTTGTCGAGATACTTTTTCAGCAGGTGAGGATAAGAGGTGGCAATACGGGAGTTTTGTAAACACTGCGGGCCGGTATATTCATCGTCCACCGACATCGCCAGAGAGAGGCGACAGCCACCGAAATCGAGGCGACGCAGCGTTAAATAGCGGGGATCTTCGCCCTGAGCGCGGCGCGTCAGCAGCTCTTCTTCCAGCACGTTCTCACCGATAATGCCCAAATCGACAACGCCATCCATGACCAGGCCAGGAATATCGTCATCACGCACGCGCAGGATATCAATCGGCATATTCTCAGCGAAGGCAATCAGGCGCTGCTGTTGCAGGTTGATTTTTATGCCGCAGCGGGCCAGCAGTTCGCGTGATTCATCGCTTAAACGGCCGGATTTCTGCATAGCTATGCGTAAACGCGTATTATCTAACATCGGTACTTATCCTCTTTTCCTGTCTGCTTCGATTTAACGGGCTACAGCTCATCCATTATCAGGGCCGGACTGAAATCCAAAAAAAAGCCCCCGGAAGGCGATCTTCCGGGGGCTTTTCTTGCGTTCTGCACCACTGGAAGATCCTGAATGTCTTCCAGCACACATCGCCTGAAAGACTAGTCAGGGTGATGGTGATGATGGTGGTTAAACTGAACGCGTGTCATATAATTCTCTTTGATGAATGGATATTCATTTCGTGACAAATAACCTAACCCAGGACAAACGCCGGGCGCAACCCTTTTTTGTCAACGTTGAAAAATTCTCTCATTAAGTGCTGATTGTCACCGAAAACCGGCTGGCGTAGTTTACGGGTATTGAGACGGATGATTACAGGAGTCGAAGGATGAACAGAGTGGCAATAGTGGGTTTGGGCTGGCTGGGCATGCCGTTAGGGCTGTCGCTAGCCGCGAAAGGATGGCAGGTGACCGGAAGCAAAACCACGCAGGATGGTGTGGACGCTGCGCGCATGTGCGGGCTGGAAAGCTACTGCCTGACGCTGACGCCGGACATGGTATGCGACGCGGACGATCTCAGTGAACTGCTCGACGTGGATGCGCTGGTGATTACGTTACCTGCCAGCCGCACCGCAGAAGGGGGCGAAAATTATTTGCAGGCGGTGCAGCAAATCGTCGACAGCGCGCTGGCCGCTAACATCTCCCGCATTATTTTTACCAGTTCCACCTCTGTTTACGGCGGTGGATCGGGGGCAATGACCGAAAGCAGCCCGCTTGAGCCGGTCACCATTGCAGGCAAGACGCTGGTGGAGCTGGAGAACTGGCTGCATCAGTTGCCCAATACGTCGGTTGATATTCTGCGACTTTCAGGGCTGGTAGGGCCAGAACGTCATCCGGGCCGTTTTCTGGCAGGAAAAACTGACCTGGCGGATGGCGGGCACGGCGTAAATCTGGTGCATCTGGAAGATGTGATTGCAGCCATAACGCTGCTGTTGCAACAGCCCGAAGGTGGACATGTTTATAACCTGAGCGCGTCTGAGCATCCGTCCCGTGAGGTGTTTTATCCGGCAGTGGCACGACAGCTGGGTCTTACGCCGCCCACTTTCCGGGCGGAAGAGAGCGCTTCAGGCGGCAAAATTATCGACGGCAGTAAAATCTGCGATGAGCTGGGGTTTACCTATCGCTATCCGAACCCTGCGAAGATGCCGCTGCAATAAAAGTGAGCTAAACCCCTAACCGATCCCTCAGCGCATACCAGGCCGCGCCGATAGCGGTTAAAGGCACACCAAGGCGTCGGCCGCCGGGGAAGGGCAGATGCGGCAGTTTGGCGAAAGCATCATAGCGTGCCGGATTGCCCTTCAGCGCTTCCAGAATCAGTTTGCCGGCCAGATGGGTAAAGGTGACGCCATGCCCGCTGTCGCCCTGCATGTAGTAAACCCCGTTTTCCAGCCGGCCAATTTGCGGCATTCGGGACAGCGTCAGCAGGAAATTACCGCTCCAGGCGTAGTCAAATTTCACGCCCGCCAGCTGTGGGAAGGTTTTGAGCAGCTTCGGCCGGATCAGCTCTTTGATATCGCCCGGTTCGCGCGCGCCATAAATGACCCCGCCGCCATACAGCAGGCGGTTATCAGCAGTAAGCCGGTAATAATCCAGCAGATAATTACAATCTTCCACGCAGCGATTGTTCGGCAACAGCGCAAGGGCTTTATCTGCTGAAAGCGGCTCGGTGGTAATAATCTGCGAGCCACAGGGAATGCTTTTTCGTGACAGCCTCGGTTCCAGATGGGGGGCTAAATAGGCATTACCGGCAAAAATCAGATATTTTGCCGAGACGTTGCCTGTGGCCGTCGTCACCTGATGCGGCGAACCGTACTGCACGGAAGTCACCTCGGATTTTTCATAAATGCGTCCGCCGTGCCGGCGAATCGCTTCTGCCTCCCCAAGCGCCAGATTCAACGGATGCAAATGGCCGCCGCTATGATCCAGCAGGCCGCCAATATACCGTTCGCTGGCGATTTCCCGCATCATGCCCGACCGATCCAGCATCTCTAACTGATGGTTACCATATTGCTGCCAGCGCTTACGCTGCGCCTGAAGGTGGTGCAGCTGACGGCCGTTCAGCGCAGCGAAAATGCCGCCGGGCCGATAATCGCAGGCGATAGCATAGCGATCGATACGGTCGCGGATCACCGCTGCCCCTTCAAACATCATGCTGCCCAACAGCTGCGCGCTCTCTTTGCCGTAGCGCTGCTCAATAACATCCACATCACGGCTGTAAGAGTTGACGACCTGACCGCCGTTACGGCCGCTGGCGCCAAAACCGACCCTGGCCGCTTCAAGCACCACCACGTCAAAGCCCGCTTCGGTCAGGTAAAGCGCCGATGAGAGGCCGGTGAAGCCGCCGCCGATAATGCAAACATCACACTGAATACTGTCATTAAGCTGTGGCCAGGGAGCGTGAGGATTAACCGAGGCGGCATAATAACTCTGCACATGTTCCATAACTCCCTCCTGAAACGCCATTAAAAGGTGGCCGGGGTATGCGCGCTGACAATACGGCACTGCTGCGCGGAAGAATTGGTAAAGCTGTGAGGATGGCCGGTGTTAATGACATAGCTCTGCCCGGCATGCAGATGATAACTTTGTCCACTGATGGTCAGGGTTATTTCCCCCTCCAGCAGCGTGCCGGATTCTTCTCCCTGATGGCGGATTTTTTCGCCGGTCGTCGTACCGGGCTGATACGTTTCCAGCAGCATCGCAAGGGTTCGCTGTGGACTGCCGTTGTGAATCAAACGCAGCGAGACGCCCTGACTGCCAATCTCGATCAGCTCATCAGGCTCAAGCACCACTTTGGGTTCAGCTACGGTTACCGGCTCCGAGAAAAACTCGGAAAGAGAGAGACCGTAAACCTTCAGCAATTTTTGTAACGTACTGACTGCCGGACTGACTTTGTCCTGTTCGATGGTGCTGATTGCGCTGTGCGTCAGGCCCGAAAGCTCCGCGACGCGTCGTTGTGACATGCCCATTTGATGGCGGATTTCTGATAAACGGCGGCCGGGTGCACTTTCGTTCATCGCCGTATCTCCTGGTGATGCTGAAGACAGGCATGAACAAAACCCGCAAATATCTGACGGGAGGAAAGGGATGCTTCACTTTGCCATTCCGGGTGCCATTGCACGGCCAGCGCAAAAGGATGCTGTTTCAGGCTGACGGCTTCAATCAGGCCATCGGACGCGCGCGCCTCAATACGCAGTACAGAACCCAGGGAGCGGATCCCTTGCTGGTGCAGCGAGTTAACGCGGAATATTGTTGCGCCGTCAACCAGCTCAGAAAGCAGGCCGCCTGGCTCGACAATCGCCTCATGAGCCGGCGCATACTGTTCCGCCAGCGATACATGTTTATCCTCACGGTGGTCCTGAAAACCGGCAACGCTTTGTACCTGACGATGCAGCGTTCCGCCTGTGGCGACCACCAGTTCCTGCAAGCCCCGACAAATAGCCAGCAGCGGCAGTCTTCGGGTGATGGCTTTTTGAATAAGCGTAAAAGCCAGCCTGTCGCGTCCCGCATCGGCATCCGTTTCCGTCCCCGTCTCGCCATAGTGATGAGGTTCAATATTGCTGGTGCTGCCGGTAAGTAAAATGCCGGCCAGAGGAGCCATAGCACTTTCTAATAGATCGTCTGAGCTTATCAGATGATGAGGTAAAGCCAGAGGAACGCCGCCTGCGGCCAGCACCGCATCAAGGTATTTATTCTGTACTGTCTGCGTGGGATGGCCGCCGAAATCTTTCTGACACATTACTACGCCAATCAATGGCTTGTTAAATATATTGCCCATTCCGTTCTTCCCCGACCTGTTCAGTATATCAACCGAAAAAGACGCCAGCGGCGCGTTTTTGCCCAGCAAAATTCAATCTAGCAACCCGCTGATGGTTATTCAAACGGATTTTTGCTGTAAAAATAAACATCACGTAACATTTGCAGGGGGATAATGTTGGCGCTATGTTAGAAATGTGGCTGTTATTTCGAACAACGTTTACTGAACTGAACGAAGGCGGGTGGCACTATGACCAATATCGTCGAAGTAGAAGACTTCACGAGGCACAGTGAAGAGCAGCGAACCAGCGCGTTCCAGCATGAAGTGCAGGCTTATCTGGAACGCCATCCTCAAACGCAATTTGTTGATATTCTCCTTAATGATTTAAACGGTGTTTTTCGCGGCAAGCGCATTCCCGTCACCAGTCTGGCCCGACTGGAAAAAGGCTGTTATTTCCCTGCTTCGGTGTTCGCCATGGATATCCTGGGTAACACGGTAGAGGAAGCGGGTTTAGGTCAGGCGCTGGGCGAGCCTGATAATATATGCGTCCCGGTTGAGGGCACGCTGATCCCTTCTGCCGCCGATCCCCAGCATCTGGCGCAGGTGTTACTCACCATGCGCAATCAAGATGGTACTCCCTTTGACGTTGAACCCCGGAACGTACTGAATCACCTCTGGCAGCAGTTACGCAATCGAGGGCTTTTTCCGGTGGTAGCGGTAGAGTTGGAGTTCTATCTGGTCGATAAAAAACGAGACGCGGAGGGCTATATTCAGCCCCCATGCACGCCAGGCAGCGACGAGCGCAATATGCAGAGTCAGGTTTATTCAGTGGATAACCTCGACTGCTTTGCTGAAGTGCTCAGCGATATTGAAGAACTGGCGCGAAAGCAGGGCATTCCCACCGACGGTGCGCTGGCCGAAGCGTCGCCAGGACAGTTTGAAATCAACCTGCATCATACCCGCAATATCCTCAGCGCCTGTGACCACGCCATTCAACTCAAACGTCTTATCCGCCAGGTTGCCGAAACTCACGGCATGAACGCCACCTTTATGGCAAAACCTTATGAGGAATATGCCGGAAGCGGTATGCATGTGCATGTCAGCATGCTCGACGCCGCCGATCGCAACGCTTTTATCAGCGATGACGGCAGCGATTCGCCTTTATTGAAACGGGTGCTGGCGGGCATGATCGATCTGATGCCCGCGTCTATGGCGCTATTGGCACCGAATGTAAATGCGTATCGCCGTTTTCTGCCGGAGGCGTTTGTACCGTTGCAGGCTTCATGGGGGCATAACAACCGCACCGTTGCGCTGCGTATTCCCTGTGGTGAAGCGGAAAACCATCGGGTGGAATACCGTGTTGCGGGAGCCGATGCTAATCCGTATCTGGTGGTAGCAGCCGTCGTTGCGGGAATGCTGCATGGCATTGATACTGCTTTACCTCTTCCACCGGCAGTGCAGGGCAACGGGCATCAGGCCGAAGGAAATCCTTTGCCGATCCGCCAGAGCGATGCGCTGTATGAATTTGCTCACAGTCCTGCGCTGCAAAAAATGCTGGGTGAACGCTTTGGCTTTGTCTGGCACCGATGTAAACACCATGAAATGATGCATTTCGAGCGGTTGATTACCGCCACGGAAATTGACTGGATGCTGAAAAACGCCTGAAAAAATCAGGTGACTGGCTACTGTAATGGGCTGGATCTGCCGCTGTGACGGGTTAAGTCTGGAATTTTAGGGTATCAGATTCGGCGCTGAAGCAGGCAAAACGGCCTTATTCAGTCCCATTCAGTAAAGAAATTGTTGCTGAAGGACTTAACTACTTGTCACAAGGCCATCAGCCAGGGCAAAATACGTCCCCTGAAAAATGAACTAACCGTCGCCTTTGTGCGTCGGTTATTTTTTTTGCCAGAAAAAAACTTTTGCCAAAGAGGCCGGTTTAAAACCGGATAGATACACTTTTTACACACATTCGTGTCATGTTGAGGAAAAGAACGATGGGGCAACACTTTATTTCTCCGGTCGCAGCCGGGCAGCACCTTCGCGATGACTACGGCGCCGTTGCAGGTTTCACCTTCATACCTGCCTGCCAGTCTGTTACCCCGATTAAGAAAAATGTTCGCACGACGCGAAGTTTCCCTGTGGTTCAACCCAGAAAGGTTGACGCTATGGGGAGGCTGAATCATGTCGCATAATACCCAGACCTCTGCGGCACGTCCGCACCTGAAAAAAACGCTAACTTTGATGCCTGTAGTCATGATGGGCCTGGCTTATATGCAGCCAATGACCCTGTTTGATACCTTTGGCATCGTCTCTGGCCTGACCGACGGTCACGTAGCCACGGCTTACGCGTTTGCTCTCATTGCGATCCTGTTTACTGCGCTGAGCTATGGCAAGCTGGTACGCCGCTTCCCGTCTGCTGGCTCGGCCTACACGTACGCCCAGAAAGCAATCAGCCCACACGTTGGGTTTATGGTTGGCTGGTCGTCGCTGCTCGATTATCTGATCATGCCGATGATCAATATCCTGCTGGCAAAAATTTATTTTGAAGCCCTGGTGCCCGGCGTTCCTTCCTGGATCTTCGTGGTATTACTGGTTGGTTTTATGACGCTTTCCAACCTGAAAGGCATTAAAACCGTCGCCAATTTCAACAGCATCATTGTTGTGCTGCAAATGGCGGTGATGATCGCTATCACCGGTATGGTGATTTATGGCGTCAGCCATGGAGAAGGCGCGGGTACGCTGGCGAGCAGCAAACCTTTCTGGTCTGAACACGCGCAGGTTGTGCCAATGATTACCGGTGCGACGATTCTGTGCTTCTCGTTCCTCGGTTTTGACGGCATCAGCTCGCTGTCTGAAGAGACGAAAGACGCAGGCCGCGTCATCCCGAAAGCGATTTTCCTGACTGCCCTGATTGGTGGCGTGATCTTTATTGTGGTGTCCTATTTCTTACAGCTCTATTTCCCGGACATTTCACGTTTCAAAGATCCAGATGCATCGCAGCCGGAAATCATGCTTTACGTGGCGGGTAAAACCTTCCAGTTCGGCATTCTGATTTTCTCCTGTATCACCGTACTGGCTTCAGGTATGGCCGCACATGCTGGCGTCTCTCGTCTGATGTATGTAATGGGCCGTGATGGCGTGTTCCCGGAGCGTTTCTTCGGCTACGTCCACCCGAAATGGCGCACGCCGGCACTGAACGTACTGCTGGTCGGCGTGGTCGCGCTGTCTGCAATCAGCTTCGACCTGGTCACGGCAACGGCGTTGATTAACTTTGGTGCGCTGGTGGCGTTTACCTTTGTTAACCTGTCGGTGATTTCGCAGTTCTGGATCCGCGAAGGCCGTAACAAGACGCTGAAAGACAACATCAACTTCCTGCTGCTGCCGCTGTGTGGCGCACTGACAGTGGGTGCATTGTGGATTAACCTGGAAGAGAGTTCGATGATCCTCGGCCTGGTTTGGGGTGCCATCGGCCTGGTTTATCTGGCTGTTGTTACGCACCGCTTCCGCAAGCCGGTCCCGCAGTGGACTGAAGAGCCAATGTAAACGGCTAAAAGAAAAGGGCGCTTCGGCGCCCTTTTTCGTTGCTGGTATCGTGCAGGCTCAAGGAACAGCGGCTTTCCACAAAGACGCAAAAAGCGGCGCCCTTTTTTAATGCCTCAGGAAACCAGCTCACGGGCGTAGTCGAACAGCGCCTTCAGCTGGGCCATCTTCGCTTTGTCACCTTCATACTGATTAAACAGCATCTCCAGCTCCTGCACGTAATCCTGCACTCTCTGCGGGTTCAACATCTCACGACGATGCGCCAGCCAGCGGTTTTGCTCGGCTTCATCAAGGGTTCCCGGGTAGTTGCGTGCGCGGAAGCGGAACAGCAATTTATCAATGCGGGCATCGTTGAACGTCAAATCCAGCGCCGGCAGGTTCTCCGGCGCGGTCTGCCGGATAATGTTCATCGCGGAACGATCCGCATCGCTGAAGAAGCCATCGTAGAGCTGCGCATCCACATCCTCTGACGCAACAAACGGTTCGGCTTCGGCAAACAGCGTCACCACTTTCTCCCGAATTTCCGGATGCTGGCGCAGCAGTGCCAGATTATCCAGACAGCGCTGACGATCGATGCCTAAACGCTCAGCATCTTCCGGGCGCAGGGTATTTGCCGGTGCGACCACCGGACACTTATTGATATGCATCAGCTTGATGGGGACGGGTAACGCGTCACCCAAATCTTCCCGGCGAGTGTATAACCGCTCGCGCAGCGCATCGGCATCCAGCTCCAGCAGCGGTGAGATGTCCTGAGCCAGATCGCAGGTAATCAATGCGTTTTTATTATCGGGATGCCAGGCCAGCGGGGCAATCCAGCTGGTATTACCGCGAAATGCGCCGAACATGCCAGAGATATGCACCAGCGGTTTCATCTGTGGGATATCGATCAGGGTCATGATTTTTTGCTTGTTGCGATGGCTGAACAGGAAATCGTACAGGCGCGGCTGCTTTTCCTTCACCCGTTTCGCCATAGCGATAGTGGCATAAACATCTGACATCGCATCATGCGCATTTTCATGCGCGACGCCGTTGGCTTTGGTCAGATGCTCCAGACGAAAGCTCGGAAAGCCGTCATCGTTTTCCGGCCACTCAATGCCTTCCGGGCGCAACGCGTAGCAGGCGCGCATAACGTCCAGCAGATCCCAGCGGCTGTTGCCGTTTTGCCAGCTCCAGCCATAGGGATCGTAAAAGTTGCGATACAGCAGGTTTCGCGTCACTTCATCATCAAAGCGGACGTTGTTATAACCCACGATGCAGGTATTGGGTTCGCTAAAAAGCTGGTGAATACGCTGGGTATAAGCCGCCTCGCTGATGCCTTTTGCCTGTGCCAGCTGCGGTGTAATGCCGGTGATCATCACCGCTTCCGGCTGCGGAAGGTAATCGTCGGCAGGCTGGCAGTAAAACACTTCTGGTTCGCCGATGATGTTGAAATCCATATCCGTGCGGATCCCGGCAAACTGCGCGGGCCGGTCCAGCGACGGGCTTTTGCCGAAGGTTTCATAGTCGTGGAAAAGGAAGGTAGGGGGGGAAGTTTCGCGTTTCACTGGCTGACATCCGGATAAAAGAAAATATCTCTGTATGGTAAAGCATTTAGCTATCGGCCTGAAGCTTTTGCCGTCGAAGTCTGCCTGGAAAGATGGCACAAATTAATTCTCTGAAAATTAATATTTTCTTGCACTTTTTTAGCGATTTATGGCATCGAATCCCGTACAACAGGCTGGTTTTTTTTATCTGTTTATTGAGGATTTTCCGTTGAAGAAGCGTCAGCTCGTAAGTTTCACTCTGGTTCTGGCTTTTGCCTCTGTGGCGCACGCCGAGGATAACCCACTCGCTTTCCCGCTGACGCCACCGGCGATTGATGCGGCTTCCTGGGTATTGATGGACGCCACGACGGGGCAGGTGCTGACGCAGGGCAACGCTGATGAGCGCCGCAATCCGGCCAGCCTGACTAAACTGATGACCGGCTATGTGGTCGACCGGGCGATTGACGCTAAGCACATTACGCGCGATGACATGGTGACGGTAGGAAAGGATGCCTGGGCTGCGGGGAATCCGGTGTTTAAAGGCTCCTCACTGATGTTCCTCAAGCCGGGTGAAAAAGTCTCGGTACGCGATCTCAGCCGCGGAGTGATTATCGATTCCGGTAACGACGCCTGCGTGGCGCTGGCGGATTACGTAGCAGGAAGCCAGGCGGCGTTCGTCGATCAGATGAACCAATATGTACAGAAGCTGGGCCTGACCAATACCCATTTCGAAACGGTTCACGGTCTGGATGCGCCAGGACAATACACCACGGCAGGCGATCTGGCGAAGCTTTCGCGCGCGATCATTTTTGGCGAACCGGATTTCTATCAGATGTATAGCGAGAAATCGCTGTCGTGGAACGGCATCACTCAGCAAAATCGTAACGGTTTGTTATGGGATAAAACGTTGCACGTGGACGGCCTGAAAACTGGCCATACGGAAAGCGCGGGCTATAACATTATCGCCTCCAGCGTGGATGGGCAGCGTCGTCTGATTGCCGTCGTAATGGGCGGGAAAAGTTCCAAAGGGCGTGAAGAACAGGCTCGCAAGCTGTTGCTCTGGGGACAAAACAATTTTGATACCGTGCAGCTGTTCCATGCGGGCAAGGAAATCGGACATGAAAATGTCTGGTACGGTAATCCCCATCGGGTTTCCGTAGGCAGTGATAAAGATGTCTATCTGTCGTTACCGCGCGAAGATGTAAAGAGAATCAAAGCGAAGTACGTGATTGAACGCAAGGATCTGGCCGCGCCGCTGAAAGCGCACGAGCAGGTGGGAACTATCCAACTGGTTGACGGTGATAAGCAGCTCGCTTCATATCCGCTGGTAACGCTTCAGGCCGTTGACGAAGCCGGTGTCATTACCCGCATCAGCGATTTTATCAAACAGAAGCTGTAACTCTCCCGGGCGGCTTCTCAGAAAGCCGCCCCTCGCCATTCGGCATTTTTAGGCTCCTTTCTGTTGGTTTTATGTTGAGGGTGTTATTCCACTGTTAGCAGTAAGAAATAGTGGCGGAAAAAATGCGCTATGCCCCGTACAGCGGGCCTGACATAGGGTATGATGCCCGGCGATCCTTAACCGCCTTCTGGAGATCTCTGTGCGTCCCGACAAGCCGTTATCGGCCTTTGAATTCACCCTCTATCGTAACTACCGTACGGTCCACGGCATTCGCATTGCGCTGGCATTTGTACTGACCTTTCTGCTGGTCCGCCTGCTCGCTATCCCGGAAGGAAGCTGGCCGCTGATTACGCTGGTCGTGGTGATGGGGCCGATTTCATCATGGGGAAACGTTTTTCCCCGCGCCGTACAGCGCATTGGCGGAACCCTCTTCGGCTCTGTCTCCGGGCTGATTGCCCTGAAGCTGGAGCTTTACTCTCTGCCGATTATGCTGGGCTGGTGCACGCTGGTGATGTTTCTCTGTGGTTTTCTGACCATGGGAAAACATCCTTATATGGCATTGCTGATCGGCATTACGCTGGCGGTAATTTGCGGCGCGCCGCCGGGCGACATGACCACGGCGCTGTGGCGCGGCGGCGACGTTATTCTTGGTTCGATTCTGGCGCTGCTGTTTACCAGCATTTATCCGCAAAAAGCCTATATTCACTGGCGCATCAAACTGTCGGACTCGTTGCTTGAAACAGCAAAAATTTATCATGCTGGCTTTTCCCCTAATCTGGTTGAGAAACCCCGTCTGACGCAACCTCTGCAACGGTTGCTCACTGGCGTAGTGAAAATGCGCTCGCTTATTGAGCCTTCCAGTAAGGAAACACGGATACCGCGCTCGGTATTTGAAGGGATCCAGACTATTAACCGCAATATGGTTTGTACCCTTGAACTTCAGCTCAATGCCTGGTGGTCATCCCGTGAAAGCCTGCTGATTATGCTTAATGCGCCTGCGCTGAAACGCACCCAGCAAATGACGGAAAATACGCTGCGGGCGCTGTCGTCGGCTGTGGTTGAAGGCAGTACGGAAAAAATCTCCGCCAACAGTGCCGAACTGGCCGAAATCACCCGGGAACTGCGTCAGTTGATCCGAGAGTCTGACAGCGATGAGCGGGTTGAAACGCCGATTCATGGCTATGTCTGGCTGAGTCTGGAAATGGTCGGTCAGCTCGAAAGGCTGTCGGATCTGATGCGGCTGGTGCTGCGTAAATAAGCGATTTGCAACAACTTATCGCGAAAAAGGGCGGTTCGCGGTAAGATATTCTCAGTCCGACTCTACAATTTGAAAATTGCGATCGGCCATGTAAGCCGAGCGCTACGATAATAACGCCTGCGCAGGCAGGCCTAAACGAAAGGTGTCTCCATGGAAAATGCAAAGCAGTCATTTCAGGACGTACTGGAGTTTGTACGGATGTTCCGCCGCAAGAACAAATTGCAGCGTGAGATCCATGATATCGAGAAAAAGATTCGTGATAACCAGAAACGTGTTCTGCTGCTGGATAACCTCAGTGAATACATCAAGCCTGGCATGAGCGTTGAAGCCATCCAGGAAATCATCGCCAGCATGCGTAGCGACTACGAAGATCGCGTGGATGATTACATCATCAAAAACGCCGACCTTTCCAAAGAGCGTCGCGAGCTGTCGAAAAAACTGAAGGCGCTGGGCGAAACCAAAGCGCAATAATCTGCGGCCGGGCAATACTGAAGGGCGAACAAAGCTCGCCCGATAACGACGGGCATTGTGCAGGCACGAGGAACACGGGCCTTCCACAAAGACGCAAAAAACGGCATCCTTGCCCGCTCGACCTGGGCCGTCCATGGCCCAGGACGCTTTGTTCCAGGCCTGTGTACCTCATGCTTTGAGTTGCCAGCAGTCGGAGGGCGAACAACGATCGCCCCTGGTTATTTAAGCCCTTCCACTCGCTGCGCCAGACGGCGTAACTCGCCGGCAAGATCGCTGGCCCTGGCCTGAGGCTCTCTTCGCGGCGCTGTCGTCTCGCGAACCACCAGCCTGGTGGCGAACGGCTGCAACAGCGCTACTTCTTTCTGCTGCGTCAGCTTCTCTACCAGCCAGTCCACGCTTCGTTCTCCGAGTTGTGCAAAATCCTGGCGGACAGTCGTCAGCGGCGGCTGATACCAGGCGCTTTCAGCCGTATCGTCATAGCCAATAATAGAGATATCGTCAGGAATACGCAGGCCGGCCTGATGTAGCGCCCGCAACGCGCCCAGCGCCATCTGATCGTTCGCCACCAGTAATGCCTCCGGCAAACCCCGTTCAATTAAATTCGTCACAGCCTGAAAGCCCGACTGCGCGCTCCAGTCACCGTTCATTACCGAATGGGGGGCGAGCTGATGCGCCTGCAAGACCTTCAGCCAGCCCTGATGGCGGGCCTGCGCGGCGACAGACTCTTCTGGCCCATTCAGCAGGGCGATCTGGCGATGGCCCAGCGACAGCAGATGCTCAACGCCCTGGCGCGTTCCGGCCTGCGCGCTGAACTGGCAGAAGGCAACCGGGGCATCTTCAGGGACATCAAGAAACAGGCAGGGAAGGGCGGCCGTAGCCTCGATGCGACTGGCCGTGGCGCTCTCCAGCGGCAGATTAATCAGTAGCGCATCCACACGCTGTGCCATCAGCTCCTGCACCGCGCCCTCAGCCCCTTTGTCTCCGGCCATCGCCACCACCAAACGGTAGTTCAGGGCGCTGGCACGTTGCTGAATGGCAGAGGCAATCTGCGCGGGCGCTGATAATGCCAGATCGCTGGTGGCCAGCCCGAGCGTGCGTGAGCGTTTTCCCGCCAGCTGCTGGGCCAGACTGTTTGGCACATAGTTCAGCTCGGCCATCGCCGCTTCGATTTTAAGGCGGGTGCGCTCCGCCACGCTTGCTGAATGATTAATGACGCGCGAAACGGTCTGATAAGAGACGCCCGCGGCAGCAGCGACATCGGCCAGGGTATGAGTCCGGGGTTTCATGGTTTCTCCTGAGGGTAGCCGTTGCAGTGTAACAATAAACGCGAACCGAATGCGCAACCCTCTGCTGGCTAATAAAAATCTGAAAGCGCGCGGCAAAAAAATTAATTTTTGCCGCCGGAGCGCGACCAGCGGCAGAACCACACTTTTCGTCAATAAAAAGACTTTGCATAACGGCCGTGCTTTAACCATCATCAGGTAAGTCTATTTACCTCATTTTAGCTGGAATTATCTTGCAAAACTTCAGAGTCTCTCTGCTGCAGGCTGTTAAACGTTCCGCGTGGTATCCCAAAAGACGTTCTTACCGCGTGCTGTTCTGGCGCGAAATCACGCCGCTGGCGGTACCGATTTTTTTTGAGAACCTCTGCGTCCTGTTAATGGGCGTATTGAGCACCTTTCTGGTCAGCTGGCTGGGCAAGGAAGCGATGGCGGGCGTTGGGCTGGCCGACAGCTTCAATATGGTGATCATCTCCTTCTTTGCCGCCATCGACTTAGGCACCACGGTGGTGGTGGCGTTCAGCCTGGGTAAGCTAAACCGGGAACGCGCTCAGGCTGCGGCCCGACAGTCGCTGGTATTGATGACGATATTTGCCGTGCTGCTGGCAATTGGCATTGAGTTCTTCGGCGAACAGATTATTGATGTCATAGCCGGCAACGCCGAACCGACAGTGAAGGCGCTGGCTCTGAGCTATCTGAATATTACCGCCTGGAGCTATCCGGCAGCGGCGATTGCGCTGATTGGCTGCGGCGCTTTACGCGGCGCGGGCAATACGAAAATCCCGATGCTGATTAACGGCGGGATGAACATCCTGAACATCATTATCAGTACCGTACTGATTTATGGCTGCTTTTCCTGGAAAGGCATGGGGTTCGTCGGCGCCGGGCTTGGCCTGACCATTGCCCGCTATATTGGCGCGGCGGCGGTAATATACGTGCTGGCGATTGGCTTTAACCCGAAGCTAAAAATTACCCTCAAAAGCTATTTCAGCAAGCTCAATACCGGCATTTTAATGGAAGTGCTGGGCATTGGCGTGCCCGCCAGCATTGAATCCGTGCTGTTTAACGGCGGCAAACTGCTCACACAGGTTTTTGTCGCGGGTATGGGAACCGATGTGATTGCCGGTAACTTTATCGCCTTCTCGATAGTTTCTCTGATTAACCTGCCGGGTAACTCGCTCGGTTCCGCTTCTACCATCATCGTCGGCACGCGATTGGGTAAAGGGCAGCTGGGGCAGCCAGAGAGACAGCTGCGGCATATTTTCTGGCTCTCAAGCATTGGGCTTTGCGCGCTGGCGGCGCTGACCGTGCCGTTCGCCGGGCTGCTGGCGTCGTTTTATACTCGCGATGCAGAAGTTATTCACGTGGTCAAAGTGCTGGTCTGGCTGAACGCGGCGTTTATGCCGTTCTGGGCCGCTTCATGGGTGCTGCCTGCTGGGCTGAAAGGCGCGCGCGACGCAAGATTTACGATGTGGGTTTCGCTACTCGGAATGTGGGGATGCCGTATCGTTGCGGGTTATACGCTCGGCGTGCTGTTAGGATTTGGCGTGGTGGGGATCTGGCTGGGCATGTTTTTGGACTGGATTGTGCGTGGTATTTTCTTCTACCGCCGCATGGACAGCGGCCGCTGGCTGTGGAAATACGCCCCCAAAACTGAACAACCCGCGAGCAATCTGGCGTTATCAAAAAATAAGATCCGGGAATAGCTATGCACTCTTCTTCATCCAGGGATACGGAATCCCTGTTTCAGCACCGCTCTTTTGTGGCGTTCTGGCTGGCGCGCACCAGCTCCAGCTTTGGTTTTCAGATGTTGTCGATTGCGGTGGGCTGGCAAATTTACGCCATAACCGGCCGGGCGTTTGATCTGGGGCTGATTGGCCTGGCGCAGTTCCTCCCCGCCGTGCTGCTCGCGCTGCCCGCTGGACACGTCGCTGACCAGTTCGATCGTCGCCGTGTGGTGCTGTTCGGTCAGTTAACCGAATGGCTGGCGATTGTGGTGCTGGCAGCCCTGACGCTGATGCACAGAACCGACGAGTTGGTCATCCTCGGCCTGATCTTTATCCTCTCCATTGCCCGTACGCTGGAAGCGCCCGCGCTTCAGTCGATGCTGCCCGCGTTAGTCCCTCCACGCATGCTGGCGCGCGCCACGGCAGCTAACGCGGCGTCCATGCAGACTGCCTCAATGCTCGGCCCGGCGCTGGGCGGTTTCCTCTACGTGGCGGGGCCGGGTGCGGTTTATATCGTCACCGGACTGCTTTATCTGATCTCCGTGGTGATGGTCAGCCTGCTGCGCTATGAGCAGGCACCGCCGGCCCGCACGCCGGCAACGTTCGCCAGCGTCTTTGCCGGCGTACGGTTTATTCGCAACCGTCCCGATGTATTAGGCGTGATCTCTTTAGACCTTTTTGCCGTTTTGCTGGGCGGCGCAACGGCGCTGCTGCCGATTTTCGCCAAAGATATTCTGCACACCGGTCCCTGGGGCCTGGGGTTATTGCGTGGCGCACCGGCCGTGGGCGGATTGCTGGTTGGGTTCTGGCTCAGTCGCCGCTCGCTGGAGCGCAACGTGGGAATGATCATGTTTGCTTCCGTCGCCGGATTTGGCGTGGCAACGTTAATCTTTGCGCTGTCAAAAGAGCTGTGGCTGTCGATCCTGGCACTCTTTGCGCTGGGCGGTTTCGATATGGTCAGCATGGTAATCCGTGGATCGCTGGTACAGCTGGATACGCCAGATGAGATGCGTGGGCGCGTCAGTGCGGTAAACTCCATCTTCATCAACACCTCCAATCAGCTCGGTGAATTTGAATCCGGCATGCTGGCAGCATGGATGGGCGCGGCACCCGCAGCGGCGCTCGGTGGCATTGGCACGCTGATTGTGGTGGGCTTATGGATGGCGTGGTTCCCCAGCCTGCGACGTCGTCAGCGTCTGCATAACGAACCCGTTATCGAAGATATTAAAGCAGGGTAAATTCCTGCGGGCTTCAGGGCAGAGCAATTCTGTTTTGAAGCCTTTTTAACCACGCCTGCCGGTTTACTCTCTCCCAACGCCTTTGCTCCCCACAACCCGCCTGTTGATGAAAATGAGTGCCACTCATCTCTCACTGTTTATCCGGGAAAACACCGGAAAAATCTGACGCTGACCTGCCTGCCACAAAACGGTAAAAATGATAACTATTTCTGATTGCAAATGAAAACCATTATCAATAAACTGAGCGTCATGCAATTTCAGAATCACTGTTTTACCATTATTTACATAGGGTTATAGGTATGGCTGGCGATTGGGAAAAAGAGGGTGAGGCCTGGTGGCAGCAAAAAATAGAGCAGGGGCTGCCGTTCGTCGTCAGGGAAGGCAATATTTGCACCGTCACATTTTACTGGCGGGACCCGGCTGGTACTGAACGCACGTCGTCAATCCGTCATGTCTGGATCTATATCACTGGCGTTACCGATCATCACCAGCAGCGCGCGCCGCAGAGCTTGCAGCGTATTGCCGGCACCGATATCTGGCAATGGCAGGTTCGCCTCAACGCCAGCTGGCGCGGCAGCTATTGCCTGATCCCTTCCAGTGAGGAGCAGGACTTTACCGCCGCCGCGCTGCAAAACCCGCCTGACCGCCAGGCGCTGCGTGAAGGCTGGCGCAAGCTTCTGCCTCAGGCAATTGCCGATCCGCATAACGTGAATAGCAGCTGGCGAGGGGGGCGGGGCCATGCCGCTTCGGCACTGCATTTGCCGCTGGCACCGCTGCAAAACGGCTGGGACACGCAGGAAACGGTCGATTTTGACGCGCCTCGCTGCGTGCAATGGAACAGCCAGCGATTGGGTAATCAACGCCGCGTCTGGATTTTCACTACCGGCGAAGGCCAGCCCGAACAGCGTCCGTTAGCGATTTTGCTGGATGGTAAATTCTGGGCTGAACAGCAGCCGGTATGGCCTGCCTTGCAGCGTGAAACCAATAACGGTCATCTGCCGCCGGCGGTGTATTTACTGATCGACGCTATCAGTACGGAAAATCGCGGGCAGGAGCTGACCTGTAACCCGGATTTCTGGCTGGCGGTGCAGGAAGAGCTGCTGCCGCTGCTGACATCGCAGGTCGCCTGGCGCAATGAGGCGGCCACCACCGTCGTCGCCGGGCAGAGCTTCGGTGGACTTTCTTCATTATACGCGGGCCTGCACTGGCCTGAGCGCTTTGGCTGCGTACTGAGCCAGTCGGGATCCTTCTGGTGGCCTAACCGCCAGCAGGCCGATAAGGCAGGCTGGTTAATTCAACAAATTACCGATGGGCTGGGCGACGGCAGCCGATTACGTATCTGGCTGGAAGCGGGCCTGCGCGAGCCGCTGATCCTGCAAGCCAATCAGCGTCTTTATCCGCTGTTGCAAAAAGCCGGTCTGACTACCCGTTATCGTCTGTTTGACGGCGGGCATGATGCCCTGTGCTGGCGAGGCGGCCTGATCGACGGCCTGACCGAACTCTGGCAGCCCGTCAGGCGATAAAACCGGCATCGAGAGGAGCCTGATATGGAGTACAGCAATCCCTTTGATCATCCTGAGGGACTTTTTATCATCCTGCAAAACTCGCGTGAACAATACAGCCTCTGGCCCGCGCATTGCGCACTGCCGCCTGGCTGGCAGGTGATACGCGGGCCTGAAAGCCAGCAGGCCTGCCAGCACTGGCTGGAAACAAACTGGCGCAGTTTAACCCCGGCTGAAGTGAGTACCACGGCCTCTGAGAACCCATCCTGGGGTGAGTAGAATGAGCGAATTACTTGTGAAAAAAGCAGAAGTGAAAACCCGTATGCCGCTGGTGGCGGCGCAGCCAGGGATCTGGATGGCTGAACAGCTGTCGCCCGTGGCGAATGCGTGGAGCGTGGCTCACTATGTGGAACTTAACGGCGCGCTGGATGCGTCGCTGCTTTGCCGGGCGGTGGTCAGCGGAATGACGGAAGCCGATACGCTGCGGATGCGTTTTGATTTTGAAGACGGCGTGCCCATGCAGTGGGTTGATGCGGACTGTACCTTTGCCTCGCCCCAGCGCTACGATCTGCGCGCGGAGAGCGATCCCGCTGCTGCCGCGCTGGCGTTGATGCAGCAGGATCTGGCAGGCGATTTACGCATCAACAGCGGCAGCGCGCTTTATCATCACGCTATTTTCCGGCTGAGCGACACGCGCTGGTTCTGGTATCAGCGTTTTCACCACCTGGTTGTTGATGGCTTCAGTTTCACCGCGATTACCCGCCGCATCGCCGAAATTTATACCGCGCTCGTCGCTAATCGTCAGCCAGCTCCCACGCCCTTCGTGCCGTTTAGCGAAGTGGTGGAAGAGTACGACCGCTACTCTTCTTCGCCGACCTGGCAGCGTGACGCCGCTTTCTGGCAGGAGCAGGCGCGTGCGCTGCCCATGCCTGCCACGCTTTCGCCGCTGCCGCTAAGCGGTTCTGTCGCGACCACCAGGCTTGTCCGGCATAGCTTACAGTTTGACCGGGACGATTTCCGCAAACTGATGACCCAAAGCGAGCAGACCGAAGCGGATATGGCGCTGGCGCTGATCGCGCTCTGGCTGGGACGTCTTTGTGGGCGCACCGATTACAGCGCCGGTTTCATCTTTATGCGTCGCCTGGGATCGGCAGCCTTAAGCACCACCGGACCGGTGCTGAATGTGTTACCTGTTGGCGTCAGAATTGCTGCGGACGCCACGCTGCCGCAGCTGGCTTCAGCGCTGTCGAAGCAGCTGAAAAAGGTGCGTCGCCACCAGCGTTACGATGCCGAACAGATCCAGCGTGATATCGGGCAGCTCAGCGAGCCGCTGTTCGGCCCGGTGATCAATCTGAAAATGTTCGACTACCAGCTGAATTTTGCCGGAATCGAAGGGATCACTCATCAGCTGGCCTCGGGGCCGGTGCGGGATCTGGAAATCGCGCTCTATCTGGACGAAGAAGGCAATGTCTCGCTGGAGATGCTGGCGAATGCCGAACGCTATGATGCACAAACGCTGCAACAGCACCTGAACCGCCTGCCGCTGCTGTTACGTCAGTTTGCCGCCGATGCCGGGCTGAAGTGTGCCGAAGCACAGCTGCTGCATCCGCATGAAAACCGGCTGCTGCAACAGGTTAACGCGACGGCGATGCCGGTCCCGCAAACCACGCTCAGTAGTCTGATCCGCCAGCAGGCACAGCGCACGCCGCATGCTGCCGCGCTGGCGGATGAGCATCATCAGTTCAGCTACCAGCAGATGCGTCAGCAGGTGACTGCGCTGGCCGCAGAGTTAACCGCGAGAGGCGTGCAGCCGGGTGATATTGTTGCCGTAGCCTTACCGCGCTCGGTATTTCTGTCGCTGGCGTTGCAGGCCATCGTGGAGCTGGGCGCAGCCTGGCTGCCGCTGGATACGGGCTATCCCGATGACCGTCTGACCATGATGCTGGAAGATGCCAGCCCACGCTTATTGATCACCACCGAATCGCAGCTGGGCCGCTTCAGTCATCTTAATGACCTGCCACGTTTCTGCTATTACCAAACGCTGCCGGTGACATCCGCCCCTCTGGAAGATCGTTCCCGACCGCAGCATACGGCCTATGTGATTTA
Source organism: Pantoea sp. CCBC3-3-1 (assembly GCF_007981265.1). Taxonomy (NCBI): domain Bacteria; kingdom Pseudomonadati; phylum Pseudomonadota; class Gammaproteobacteria; order Enterobacterales; family Erwiniaceae; genus Pantoea; species Pantoea sp. CCBC3-3-1. Next base: position 3,134,234 of record NZ_CP034363.1, on the reverse strand, counting down.
CACTTCCGGCTCAACCGGCAGGCCGAAAGGGGTGATGGTTGGACAGCAAGCGATCGTCAACCGACTGTTATGGATGCAGGATCATTACCCCCTGACTGAACGCGATGTTGTGCTGCAAAAAACACCCTGTAGCTTTGACGTGTCGGTGTGGGAATTCTTCTGGCCGCTGCTGGTTGGCGCAAAACTGGTGATGGCTCCGCCAGAAGCGCACCGCGACCCTGAAGCGCTCCAGCAGCTGTTCAGCCGTTATCGCGTCACCACCACGCACTTTGTACCTTCCATGCTGGCGGCATTTGTCGCCGCGCTAAGTGACGACGATGCGGTGGCGCAGTGCGCCTCGTTACGCAGAGTTTTCTGTAGCGGTGAAGCGCTGCCGGCCGGGCTGTGCCGCCAGTGGGAGAACAAAACCGCGGTGCCTTTACATAACCTCTACGGCCCCACTGAAGCTGCCGTGGATGTCAGCTGGTATCCCGCTTATGGCGACGCGCTGCGCAAAGTGACCGGCACCAGCGTGCCGATTGGTTATCCGGTCTGGAATACCGGGCTGCGCATTCTGGACAGTAATATGCAGCCCGTGCCGCCGGGCATTGCCGGAGACCTTTATCTGACCGGCGTGCAGCTTGCGCAAGGGTATCTGGCGCGAGCCGATCTGACCGCCAGCCGCTTTATCGCCGATCCTCAGTGTGCGGGCGAACGCATGTACCGCACCGGCGACGTTGCCCGTTGGTTGGACGACGGTGCGGTAGAATACCTTGGGCGCAGCGACGATCAGCTGAAGATCCGCGGCCAGCGTATTGAGCTGGGTGAAATCGATCGGGTAATGAGCTCGCTGGATGGCGTGGAGCAGGCGGTCACGCACGCCTGTGTGCTGGGCAAAAGCAGCGGCGACGGCGATCAGCGACAGCTGGTAGGCTATGTCATGTCGAAAGGGGAAACGCTGAATACCGCTGCGCTGCGCGAAACGCTTGGCGGGCTGCTTCCTGCACATATGGTGCCGGCGATCGTGATGCAGATTGACGCTTTCCCACTCAGTGCCAACGGCAAGCTGGATCGCAAGGCGCTACCGTTGCCACAGCTTGCTTCAGCTGCCGCCGGACGTGCGCCAGAGCCAGGCATCGAAACCACCGTGGCCGAAGCCTTTGCCCGCCTGCTGGCGTGTGAAATCAATTCGATAAACGATGATTTCTTTGCGCTTGGCGGCCATTCTCTGCTGGCGATGCGCCTGGCGGTCGATCTCCGTCGCCGTCTCGACAGGCCTGTCACCGTCGGGCAGGTGATGGTGGCTTCCACCGTGGGTGCGCTGGCGGAACAGCTAAGCCGCAATCAGAGTGAAGAAGAGGTGAACCGCGCCGGTATGGATACGCTGTTGCCGTTGCGCACGGGGGCCGGGCCCACGCTGTTCTGCTTCCATCCCGCCTCCGGTTTTGCCTGGCAGTTCAGCATATTACAGCGCTATCTGGACGCTCGCTGGTCGTTGATGGGCATTCAGTCACCGCGTCCTTCAGGCCCGATGCAGCAGGCGAACGACCTGGATGATATGTGCGAACGCCACCTTGCCACGCTGCGCGAGCAGCAGCCGCATGGCCCTTACTATCTGATGGGCTACTCCCTGGGCGGCACGCTGGCGCATGCGATTGCCGCGCGTTTGCAGGCCGCAGGCGAAAAAGTGGCTTTCCTTGGACTGCTGGATACCTGGCCGCCGGAAACGCAAAACTGGTCGCAGGAAAATGAACTTGATGAGGAGGTGCTGGAGGAGATCAACCGTGAACGCGAGGCGTTTATGGCCGCACAGCAGGGGCTGAGAGCGTCACTGGAGGCCGATCGCAGCGGCGATTTGTTCAGCACTATCGAAGGCAACTATGCTGATGCGGTCAGGCTGCTGTCGACGGCGAAAAGCCGCCGCTTTAACGGTGAAGCCACGCTGTTTGTGGCACAACAAACGCTGAAGCCGGGGCTGGATCCCCAGCAGGCCTGGGCGCCCTGGATCGGCAATCTACAGACATGGACCGTCGACTGCGCGCATGTGGACATCATTACCGCCGAGGCATTTACCCATATTGGTCCGCGCCTTAACGAACTGCTTAACAAGAAAATTTAATGAAACAACAATCTTTTATGCTCAGTCTCAGCTTGCTGAAGACACATCCGGCATTTCGGGCGGTTTTTATCGCCCGGTTTATCTCCATTTTATCTCTGGGCTTGTTGGGCGTTGCCGTACCGGTACAGATTCAGTTTATGACCGGTTCATCTTTACAAGTGAGTCTCGCGGTGACGCTGACCGGGATAGCGCTGTTTACCGGTCTGATGATGGGCGGCGTGCTGGCCGACCGTTATGAGCGCCGCAGGCTGATCCTGTTTGCCCGTTCAACCTGCGGCCTCGGCTTTATTGGTCTGTGCATCAATGCTGCGCTGCCGCATCCTTCGCTGTCGGCAATTTATCTGCTCGGGGTGTGGGATGGGTTCTTCGGCGCGATAGGCGTTACCGCGCTGCTCTCTGCCACGCCAGCGCTGGTGGGGCGCGAAAACCTGATGCAGGCGGGCGCGATAACGATGCTGACGGTGAGGCTGGGCGCGGTCATTTCACCGATGCTGGGCGGTGTGCTGCTGGCTTCCGGCGGGGTGGTCTGGAATTTTGGCCTGGCCGCAGCAGGGACGTTTATTACGCTCATTCCGTTACTGCGTCTGCCGTCACTTCCGCCACCTCCCCAGGCGAAGGCCAGGCCGTTCGCCGCACTGACAGAAGGATTCAAATTTCTGCTCAGCCACCGGTTAATTGGCGGCGTAGCGCTGACTGGCGCGCTGGTCACGATGGCAACGGCAATCCGCGTGCTCTATCCGGCACTGGCGATCCGCTGGGAGATGAGCGCACAGCAAATTGGCCTGCTTTACGCCGCCGTACCGCTCGGCGCGACGGCCGGTGCGTTGACCAGCGGCAACCTGGCCAGCCATTCCCGTCCGGGCCTGGTGATGTTGTTAACTGCGGTGGGATCGCTGCTCGCGGTTGGGCTGGCAGGCTTGATGCCTCACTGGGCGGCAGGGGCGCTTTGCCTTGCGTTGTTTGGCTACCTGAGCGCGCTGAGTGCGCTATTGCAATACACGCTGATCCAGACGTTGACCCCGGACAACATGCTGGGACGAGTGAACGGCCTGTGGACCGCGCAGAATGTGATGGGCGATTCGCTGGGCGCATTAATGCTGGGCACAATGACCGCCGTGATGATGCCTGCCACTGCGGCCAGCGGCGGCGGCCTGGGATTAGCCTTAATTACGCTGGGCCTGGCTGTTTCGCTTCGCTCGCTCCGGCATTACCGTAAGCCGGACGCGGTGCAACAGGCAGAACCCGTTATCGGAAAATAGCCAGCGCTGACCGGCTGCTGAAATTTCCCGTCTGCAACATAAACGTGCGGTTAATGCGCGGCGTTGCGGCGTGGATACAGAAGCGCTTTTAAACATTTTGTCATGTCTTGACATTACAAAAAATTTACTTAAAGTTACGACCTGATAATGAAAATGATAATCATTATTATCCCTTTTATCATTATGGCTGGAGATCGTTATGGAGACGCTTAGCGCTGATGAACGCAAGACCTCATCAGTACCTCTCTCTCAGGAGAGCTTTTTCTTCGCATCGCCGTGGAAAAGCCTGATTACCCATGGCCGCTTTGCCACGCTGGCGTGTCCGGCCGCAGACGGCGGTGATATCAACGGGAATTTTCAGCAGCAGGTGCGCCGCGCTTTTGCCGCGGCAAAAGAGAAGGGCATTCAGCGCCCGGTACTGGTAGGCGCGATTCCGTTCGATACGCGTAAACCTTCCGCGCTGTTTATTCCTGAGCGTTGCGAACAGTTTTCCCGCCAGCAACGCTTGCAGGCAGCCGGGCAGGCCCCGATCGGCATCGATCCGGTCATTAGCTCCCGGCAGGCCATCCCGGAAAAAGAACAGTTTATGGCGATGGTGGCGCGTGCGGCCGAAGCGACCTCGCAGCCCGATCTCGATAAAGTGGTGCTGTCACGCCTGATTGACATCACTACCGAAGAGCCCGTGGATGCGCCAGCGCTGATGGATCGGCTGATCGCCATGAATCCAACCAGCTACCACTTCCACGTGCCGCTGGCGGATGGCAGTACGCTACTGGGCGCAAGCCCGGAGCTGCTGCTGCGTAAGTCTGGCGACACCTTCTCCTCGCTGCCGCTGGCCGGTTCGGCCCGTCGCGATCGCAGTAATGCCGGTCTGGATCAGGCTATCGGCGAGCGGCTGATGTATTCCCAGAAAGATCGCTATGAGCATCGTCTGGTGACCAGCGCCATGCACGATGTACTCAAGCCTCGCAGCAAATATCTGGCCGTACCGGATAAGCCGGAGCTGATCACCACCTCAACCCTGTGGCACCTGGCTACGCCGATTGAAGGCAAGGTGAGCAACGAGCGCGAAACGGCGCTGTCGCTGGCATGCCTGCTGCATCCAACGCCTGCGTTAAGCGGCTTCCCGAACGCGCTGTCAAGGCAGTGGATCGAGGAACTGGAACCTTTCGATCGCGAGCTGTTTGGCGGCATGGTCGGCTGGTGCGATGAAGAAGGCAACGGCGAATGGGTAGTCACTATTCGCTGCGGCACGCTTGCCGGAAAACGTATTCGCCTGTTTGCGGGGGCCGGCATCGTTCCGGCTTCTTCGCCAGAATCAGAATGGCAGGAAACCGGCGTTAAACTCAGCACCATGCTGCAAGCTTTTGGGCTGAAATAAGGACATTGACATGACAATTTCATATTCACGCTGGCCGGCCGATCTGGCCGCCCGCTATCGCGAAAAAGGTTACTGGATCGATCTGCCGCTGACGGACATCCTCAGCCGCCACGTAGTTAGCGAACAGATCGCGCTGATCGATGGCGATCGTCAGTTCAGCTATCAGCAGCTGGAAGCAGACGCTACCCGCCTGGCCGCCGCCTTGCAGCGCCGTGGCCTGCGCTGCGGCGATACCGCCCTGGTGCAGCTGGGCAACGTGGCTGAATTCTATATCACGCTGTTTGCCTTATTAAAAATCGGCGTGGCGCCGGTTAACGCGCTGTTCAGCCATCAGCGCCAGGAACTGGACGCCTACGCCAGCCAGATCGAACCCGCGCTGCTGATTGCCGATCGCCAGCACGCGCTGTTTGCTGGCGACGACTATTTACAGCAGATGCGTCAGAACTGCCCGTCCCTGCGTGAAGTGGTATTGAATAACGCCCGCGAAGGCGACGTTTCGTTGCAGGAGCTGATTGCGGAACCGGAAGATAATTTTATCGCCGTGCCTTCGGCCAGCGAAGAAGTGGCCTTCTTCCAGCTTTCCGGCGGCAGCACCGGGACGCCTAAGCTGATCCCGCGCACCCACAACGACTATTACTACAGCATTCGCCGTAGCGTGGAAGTGTGTGGTTTCGACCGTCAGACCCGCTACCTTTGCGCGCTGCCTGCTGCACATAACTATCCGCTCAGCTCGCCTGGCGCTTTCGGCGTCTTCTATGCTGGCGGCTGCGTAGTGCTGGCGAGCGATCCGAGCGCCAATCTCTGCTTCCCGCTGATCGAAAAACACCAGATAACGGCGACGGCGCTGGTGCCGCCGGCGGTTAGCCTGTGGCTACAGGCGATTGCCGAATGGGGCAGCAACCGCGCGCTGAGTTCTCTGCAATTACTTCAGGTTGGCGGCGCACGGTTAAGCGAAGCGCTGGCGGCACGTATTCCGGCGGAAATCGGCTGCCAGTTGCAGCAGGTGTTTGGCATGGCGGAAGGGCTGGTGAACTATACCCAGCTGGACGATGACGAATGGCACATGTTTTCCACCCAGGGCAAGCCAATGAGCCCGGACGATGAAGTCTGGGTAGCCGATGAGCAGGGTAATCCGCTGCCGCGTGGCGAAACCGGCCGTCTGATGACGCGGGGGCCGTACACCTTCCGGGGCTACTATCGCAGCCCGGAACACAATGCAAAATCCTTTGATGCCAACGGCTTCTACTGCTCGGGCGACCTGATTTCCATCACCGAAGATGGCTATATCTGCGTGCAGGGCCGTGAAAAAGATCAGATCAACCGTGGCGGCGAAAAAATCGCAGCGGAGGAGATTGAAAACCTGCTGCTGCGCCATGAAGCGATTTTACATGTGGCGCTGGTCTCGATGGAAGACAGCCTGCTGGGTGAGAAAAGCTGTGCCTTTGTGGTGGGCAAACGTCCGGTGCGGGCCGTAGAGATCCGTCGCTACCTGCGCGAGCTTGGCGTGGCGGACTACAAACTGCCGGATCGCATTGAAACCGTTGAAAAGCTGCCGCTAACGCCGGTTGGCAAAGTCGATAAAAAATTACTGCGTGAGCAGCTGGCCGCGCGTCAGCTGACTCATTGATGACTGGAGAAATTATGTCTATTCCTGCACTGAAAGCCTATGCACTGCCTGCCGCCGCCGATTTACCGGAAAACAAAGTGAGCTGGACGTTTGAACCGTCACGCGGCGCGCTGCTGATCCACGATATGCAGAACTACTTCATTAATTTCTGGGGTGAAGATTGCCCGATGATCAAGCAGGTCATCAGCAACATTGCGGCGCTGCGTGAATACTGCAAGCAGAACGGCATTCCGGTTTATTACACCGCGCAGCCGAACCACCAGAGCGATAAAGATCGCGCGCTGTTGAACGACATGTGGGGGCCGGGCCTTAACAAGCATCCTGAGCAGCAGAAAGTGGTTGCTGAACTGGCACCGGATGAGCACGATGAAGTGCTGGTGAAATGGCGTTACAGCGCCTTCCACCGTTCTCCGCTGGAGCAGCACCTGAAAGAAACCGGTCGCGATCAGCTGATCATCTGTGGCGTTTATGCTCACATTGGCTGTCTGACCACGGCAATTGACGCGTTTATGCGTGACGTGCAGCCGTTTATGGTGGCGGACGCGCTGGCTGACTTCAGCCGTGAGGAGCATCTGATGGCGCTGAAATATACCGCAGGTCGCGCCGGTAAAGTGGTCACTACCGACGAGCTGCTGCCGGTGCCTCAGAGCCTGGCACATCTGCGCGCGCTGGTTCAGCCCATGCTGGACGAGGACGAAACGCCTGAAGATGACGAGAACCTGATCGATTACGGTCTGGATTCAGTCCGCATGATGGCGCTGGCGGCACGCTGGCGCAAAGTCTACAGCGATATCGATTTTGTCATGTTAGCCAAAAACCCCACGCTGGCGGCATGGTGGACGTTGCTTTCGCGGGAGCGTCAGGCATGAGTTTGAGCCAGGACTTCAGCGGCAAAATCGTTTGGGTAACCGGTGCCGGTAAAGGCATTGGTTATGCCACCGCGCTGGCGTTTCACGAGGCCGGCGCGAAGGTAACGGGGCTGGATCTTGCGTTTCAGCATGAATATCCTTTCCGCACGCAACAGCTGGACGTAGCCGATGCCGCACAGGTGCAAGCCGTGTGCCAGCAGCTGTTGCAGGAGACGCCACGGCTGGACGTGCTGGTCAATGGTGCCGGGATCCTGCGGATGGGGCCAACTGACCAGCTGGCGCTCGCCGACTGGCAGGCGGTGATGAATATCAACGTCGGCGGCGCATTTAATCTGTTTCAGCAAACCATGCCGGTTTTCCGCGAGCAGCGCAGCGGAGCAATAGTCACTATCGGCTCCGATGCGGCACACTGTCCGCGGATCGGGATGTCAGCTTACGGCGCATCAAAAGCGGCACTGCGCAGCCTGAACCAGACGGTTGGGCTTGAGCTGGCGCAGTATGGCGTGCGCTGTAACATGGTGTCGCCAGGCTCGACCGATACCGACATGCAGCGCACGCTGTGGACCAGTCCGGACGCGGAGCAGCAGCGCATTCGCGGTTTTGCCGAGCAGTTCAAGCTGGGTATCCCGTTGGGAAAAATCGCCCGGCCACAGGAAATCGCCAACACTATCCTGTTCCTGGCATCCGATCTGGCCAGCCATATTACGCTTCAGGACATCGTCGTGGACGGTGGCACAACGCTGGGTGCTTAACATGCAGGATGACACTATCTGGAAACGCCAGCTCACGCTTGATGAGCTGAACGCCATGGTCGGCGAGTCGATGATTAGCCATCTTGGCATGCGGTTTAGCCATATTGGCGATCGCAGTCTGGAAGCGACCATGCCGGTTGATGAACGCACGCGGCAGCCGTTTGGCCTGCTGCATGGCGGCGCCTCGGCGGCGCTGGCAGAAACGTTAGGATCGATGGCGGGTTATCTGGCCAGTCGGGAAGGGCAATGCGTGGTTGGCACCGAGATCAGCGCCAGCCATCACCGGGCAGTGACCAGCGGCCTGGTCAAAGGCGTTTGCCAGCCGCTGCATCTTGGAAAGAACCAGCAGGTTTGGGAAATCGCCATTTACGATGCGCGGGAGCGACGCTGCTGCACTGCCCGATTGAGTACGGCACTGCTGGGATAGAAAAATACCGGCGCGCGGTGCCCGATAAAGCCAGCGCGTCTTTTTAGCCATACCTTTAATTCAGTTACATGGAGAGAGAATGAATTTAGTTAGCCGTGGAAAAGGCATTTCCCTTCTGGCTTTGGCCTTGTTTGCCGCTGCGTTACCTGCTCACAGTGAAACAGCCGCGCCGCTGCGTGCAGCTGTCGCGAAGGGCGTTTACGAACTGGCCTTTAGCCCGTCGCAAAAAGCGCTGTATGTGGCAACTTCGCAAAGCCGTCAGAGCGATAAGGGCGGCGTGGTTTATCGTCTTGATCCGCAGACCCTGGCGATAACACAGGCGATCCATAACGATCTGAAGCCTTTCGGCACCGCGATCAACAATAAAACCGACACGCTCTTTGTGGGCAATACCCTCAACAGTGCGGTGACGGCCATTGATGTGAAAAGTGGCGATGTAAAAGGACGCGTGGTGCTGGATAAACGTCAGCGCAGCGAGAATGTGCGTCCGCTGGCACCGCGTGAGCTGGCCGTGGATGAAAATACCAATACGCTCTACGTCATTGGCGTAGGTGAGGACAGCCAGATTTGGGCCGTGGATGGCGACACCCTGGCAGTGCGCCACACCTTCACCGATATCGGTAAACGTGCGACCGCGCTGGCGGTGGATGCGGCCGCGCATCGCCTCTACACCGTTAGCGGCAACAACGAGCTGCTGACTTTCGATACCGCCAGCAACACGCTGCTGTCGCGCACGAAACTGGCTGAAGAAGGAGAACACTTCTTCCTGAATATCAGCCTGGATGCGGCCACGCATCGTGCGTTTATTACCGACTCCAAACAGCCGCAGCTGCTGGTGGTGGATACCCAGACCGGCAAAGTGCTGCAAAAAGTCGAGGTGCCAAAATCGCTGGCTGTGCTGTTTAATCCGCAGCGCAATGAAGTTTACGTTACCCATCGCGAAGCGGGAGAGGTTAGCGTAATCGATGCGAAAACTTGGAAAGTGCTGAGAACCATTAAGGCACCGACTCATCCAAACAGCCTGGCGCTTTCGCCGGATGGCCAGACGCTTTATATCAGCGTCAAGCAGGCCTCCAGCCGTAAGCAGGAAGCGACTTCACCCGACGACGTGCTGCGCGTCGCCCTGTAATCCTGTCCCGGAAGCCTGCGGGCTTTCGGGGTATTTTAAACAGGATCTCCTGATCCACCTCCTGTTTTCAGCCTGCCCCGGCAGCACTCTTTCCTGTGCCTCATCCTGCTTTTGTTTTAGAATCCGTAGTCGTTCAGGCAGTGCTGAATCTCGCTGGCCGCAAGCCCGGCGAGGTGCAAAAAACGGCTTATAAAAGGATGAACGTTATGAAAGAAAGGTTTCCGCAGGGCTTTTTGTGGGGTGGTGCCACCGCCGCAAACCAGGTTGAAGGCGCATTTGATGAAGAGGGGAAAGGACTGTCGATTGTTGATGCCATTCCCGGCGGCAAAGAACGCTTAAAGATTGTTTCCTCTCCCGAATTTGATTTCACGCTCTATCCCGACCGCTACACCTACCCTAATCACAAGGGCATCGATCACTATCATCGCTTCCGCGAAGATATTGCGCTGTTTGCTGAAATGGGTTTCAAATGTTATCGCTTTTCCATTGCCTGGACGCGTATCTATCCAAACGGCGTAGAGCAGCAGCCTAACGAGGCGGGCCTGCGCCATTATGATGAGGTGATTGATACCTGTATTCAGCACGGCATCGAGCCGGTTATTACGCTTTCACATTACGAAATGCCGCTGCATCTGGCCACGGAATATGGCGGCTGGAAGAACCGGGAAGTGATTGGTCACTTCGAGCGTTTTGCCCGTACGGTGCTCGAACGTTACGGTCATAAAGTTATTTACTGGATGACCTTTAACGAGATCAACAGCGCGGTACATTTCCCAATGATGAGCCAGAGCCTGACGGTGAAAACCGGCGCACTGGACGACCAGGCTAAATTTCAGGCATGGCATAACCAGTTTGTTGCCAGCAGCCTGGCGGTGAAAATCGCGCATGAAACCAATCCAAAAATTCAGATCGGCTGCATGATTATTTATGCCACCGCTTATGCTTACGATTGCGATCCGCTGAATCAGCTGGCCACGCTTCAGGAGATGCAGCTGTTTAACTTTTACTGTGCGGATGTGCAGGCGGGCGGTGAATATCCTTATTATGCTAAACGGCTGTGGCAGTCGCGCAATGTGCAGCTGGACATCCAGCCGGGCGATCTGGCGCTGATAAAAGCGCACACGGTCGATTACATTGGTTTTAGCTATTACATGTCATCAACCATCTATAAAACGAACCCGGAAGCCACGGCTGCCGCTGGCAATCTGCTGGGCGGAGCACGTAATCCGTTCCTTGAAGCCAGCGACTGGGGATGGGAGATCGATCCGGTTGGCCTGCGAATTGGCTTGAACCAGCTCTATGACCGCTATCGTAAGCCATTGTTTATCGTTGAAAATGGTCTGGGTGCTATCGACAAGCCGGACGCGCAATTTAATGTTGCCGATGACTATCGCATCAACTATCTGCGTCAGCATATAGCGGCAATGGCGGATGCAATTGAAGATGGGGTGGAGCTGATGGGCTACACCCCATGGGGCTGCATCGACCTGGTGAGCATGTCTACCGGTGAAATGAGCAAACGTTATGGCTTTATCTATGTCGATCTGGATGACACGCTCTCCGGCACCGGCAACCGCTATAAAAAGAACTCTTTTTACTGGTACCAAAAAGTCATTGCCAGTAATGGCAGCGATATAAGCTGATTTAGCAAAACCTTCAGGAGCAGAATTATTTTCTGCTCTTTTTTTTATCAACACTAATTAAATTAATAAAATTAAACTTACCCGCGAAATATATTTTATTTCCGGTTCTTATGTGCAATTTAAATTTAACTCAAATTCTCTTTTTTAGCTAAATGTGACCTGAAACATCGCCAGGCTAAAAAAAATATAGTCTGGTTGAACGTTGTGTGATTTAATTGCGCGGTGCTATACGACTCTGCCCGTCGGGCAGGGTTGGCCCTTTGTCCGGCCTGCGTGTACAGCTAAAGCAAGGCTGCTTCCGTCCTTTATCAGTGAAGCGCACCGGCGCAAGCGGATGCGATTAACTCTTTGTTTTTAAAAAATTAATAGCGGAGCGCTTTTTTGTAAGCTGCTGCCTGAATAACCCGTGAATGATGCTTAACTCAACTAAAGAACCCGGGGCTGCTAAATGCGTTTGAAACTCATTTTGGTCGCAGCAATAAACTTTTTGACAATCCTTTTGCTTTCCACGCTATGGGAGTTTGGTGCTGAGGAATATGTCTCTTCTTTATTTGGCTTAAGCTATGATGATAACTTCGAAGTGAGCGAACGACTCAGGTTTATTGTCACTTCCACGTTATTCTCTTTGCCTGCCATGATTATACCAGGACTGATAATCGCAAACCTTGTGCGAAAATTTGCGCTCACTGAGCAGAAGGCTATCCGTATGGCGCATACCGATGCGCTGACCGGAGCGGGAAACCGCAGGGCATTTAACAGCCATATTGCGCTCTGTGACAGCAGTACCGTGCCGTACGCTATCATCATGATAGACGTGAATGATTTTAAAATTATTAACGATCTTAACGGTCATCATCAGGGAGATGCCACGCTGGTTGCGCTGGCAGGCGTGCTGGATGACTTTATTAGCGCCAATACGCTGGTTTTCCGCATTGGCGGCGACGAATTTGCCCTGATTACTGATAGTTGTGAAACCGACGCGCTGATGGGACTGGCAGACAATATACGTCTGCGGGCCGCTAAAATCACCACCGGGCAGTCAGGGTATCTGAGCCTGTCGATCGGTATTGCGCGTTCTGACGATTGCAGTAGTTACAATGTGGTGCAGGCTGCGGATCTGGCCATGTATCAGGCTAAGAGCGGGAAAATGCAGCGCCTGAGCTTTTTTACCCCGGTTATGGCACAGCAGTTCCGGCAAAAAGAGATGCTGGAGCTTAGCGTGGCGGATGCCGTGGAAAATAATGCTATTGAGCCTTTCCTCCAGCCTATTCTCAGCCTGAATACGGGAAGACTGGTGGGGTTTGAGATCCTTTCGCGCTGGACACTGCCTTCTGGTGAAGTGGTCTCGCCAGAGGTCTTCATTCCTGTGATTGAAAAGCTGGGCCTGATCGATCGGTTGACCGAACAGCTGTTACAGCAGGTTTGTCACATCGCAAAGGACTGGCCGGAAGAGATTACCCTTTCCCTGAATATTGCGCCGAGACAGTTGATTAAATCTGATTTGACCAACCGCCTTTATGACATCATGCAAAGTTCAGGTCCGTTCCGCCTGGAGCTGGAAATCACTGAAAACGATGTGATGAGCAATTCTGAAGAGGCGCGACATTCCATTCAACATCTTAAGAATCGGGGCTTTAAGGTGTCGCTTGATGATTTCGGCACCGGCTATTCTAACCTCTCCATTTTGCTGGGGCTGGGCATCAATAAGATAAAAATCGACCGTTCCTTTATCTCTTCCGGGCCAGCTAATCGGGAACAGAGGAGGGTGGTGGAAACGCTGCTGGCATTATGCCGTGAGCTGAAAGTCGAGGTGACGGCAGAGGGTATTGAAGATTTCCCGACGCTGCTGTGGCTGAAAAAACAGGGATGCGATTATGGCCAGGGCTATCTGTTCCAGAAAGCGATGCCGCTCAGCAAAGTGAACGACATTTTATCGTCCAACTTTTATATGCTGATGTCGCAGAATAACGCCATGCTGCCGGAAGCGCCCGGCTACATGGCAGTGCCACAGACTTTCTTTTAGTGCCTCACAGGGCTTCCGTTCAGTCATTCTCCCGTGCAGGGAGTACGTGTCGGCCGCGACACCGACGGTGAGGGGTCTGTTATAACTGCTTAGGCGGCATCGGCCCGTGCCGAACCTGCGATAATCGGCCAGAAAAGCAAAAAGCCCGCTTAAGTTTCCTTAAGCGGGCTTTTCTATGTATGGCTCCTCTGACTGGACTCGAACCAGTGACATACGGATTAACAGTCCGCCGTTCTACCGACTGAACTACAGAGGAATTGTTGGAACGGGGCGCATGATATCCAGTGCTCTGCAGGTTGTCAAAGCCTGTTTTGAACCTTTTTGACTGAATGCTGAATTAATCGTCGTTTTACACAGCAGCAAGCCCGTTCAGGGGATAGGCTGATGCGTTTTTGCGCAGTCTGCGGCCTCTGCATCGCGCTTGTAGCGTGAGGGCCAGATCACCCAGGGCGGAATGTTAAGATGAGATGCAACAATTTTTTCACCACGAGGCCATTTTCGGTACAAAACATTCGACAGCGTTGATGAGAAAAGTCCCGAACGCCGCGAAAGAGCGGCCATGGATGTGCCTGTTTTTTTGATTGAAGCGATAATATCTGAGCTGTGCCAATCCTCATCAGGTGGCTATTGCGTATAGCTATACATATAATATCTCCTTGAAAATAGTTTACCTGAGTTCCAGGCTGTTTTCGGAATTTACTTGAAATTCCATGTGAGTCGATAGAAGTGCAATGAATTTTTATTTGAATGATTACTGTACAGAATGGAATGATTGAAAAGGGATTTTTGTTTTGTCAAAAATAAATAAGCAGTTATTGCTGTCACGTAAAATAGCCAGATATATCGACCAGAAACTTTTAGTGTGGGATAGCCCACAATATGCTTACACTATAGTTGATAAGTCTAATATCCTGAATACATTGATTATTTCAACTTATCCTCAGGGGTGGGTGGATATTTATCGGGAAAAAAACTTCCAGTGTGTCGACCCCGTTATCCATTCCGCTTTGACGCGATTTTCTCCATTTTCGTGGGGCAATAAATCTACTGATTTTTGTGATTTGAATTTTATTAAGAAATTCACCACGTCTACGAACTACCCGCTGGCTGGTGGTTTTACATTCGTCTTGCACGATCACAATAATAAGATGGCACTTTTATCAATGATTACCAGCGTAAGCGACCCGGAGCTGGAGAAAAGCATCATCACTGAACGAAATGCGCTGCAAATGCTGCTCATTGATATTCACGAGCAGATGTACAAAGCCGATCATGCTTTATATATCAACGATGAAAAGATATTTCTCCCTCAGAAAAATATTTTGTCCGTGAGGGAAAATGAAGTGCTGTACTGGTCGAGCAGGGGGAAAACATATGGGGAAATTGCAATCATAATCGGTATTACATTACGCACTGTGAAATTCCATATGGGAAATGTTGTTCGCAAGCTGGGGGCAGGTAACGCCCGACAGGCAATCCGAACAGGCGTAGAATTAAAGTTAATAATCCCTCCTTTTTAGCACTCGACGTCAGCTGAATTTTCTTCTTCATAAGAAAAATCAAAGCCATCTCGCAATTTACCTCTGCATCCAGAATCCCCATACAGTGTTTTTTGTCAGGATGATCACGTTTATTTCATTTTTGTGTTGTTTTGCCACTTTTTGAAATATACATTTCATGCATTCGCATCGCTCACCTGCAAGGAACTTATATGGAAAAGGTCAGAATTGGGTTGATTGGTACCGGTTATATCGGCCGCTGCCACGCTATTGCCTACGCGCAGGCTTCAACTGTGTTCCGGCTTAAAGGTGAAATTGTACGTGAGATGGTTGCAGAGGTGGATCCGGAAATCGCTAAAACGCAGGCAGCCGCGCTGGGGTTTCACCGCTCAACCGGCAACTGGCGTGAGCTGGTCGCCGATCCCAATATTGATGTCGTCGATATCTGCGCGCCTAACTTTTTGCATAAGGAGATGGCGTTAGAGGCGATACGCCACGGCAAACATGTCTATTCGGAAAAGCCGCTGGCGCTGGATGTAGCTGATGCCGAAGAGATGACGCGGGCGGCTGAAGCTGCGGGGGTGAAAACCCTGGTGGGCTTTAACTATATGAAAAACCCGACCAGCCAGCTGGCTAAAGAGATTATCGCCCGAGGCGAAATCGGTGAGGTGGTGCACTTTTACGGCACCCACAATGAAGATTACCTGGCTAATCCGCTGACGCCGCTCGACTGGCACTGCCAGAAAGCGCTGGCTGGCCTGGGGGCATTGGGCGATCTGGCGGCGCATATTGTTAATATGGCGCATTTTCTTGTCGGCGACATCAGTGAGGTATCCGGCGATATGCTGACGGTAATCAAACAGCGGCCGGATGCGAAAAATCCATTGGTGATGCGTGAAGTGGAAAACGAAGATCAGGCCAGCGCGCTCCTGCGTTTCGCTAACGGTGCGCATGGCGTGATTGAAACGTCGCGTATCGCCTGCGGCAGCAAGATGGGTCTGACCTATGTGGTAACCGGCACCAAAGGCACGATCCGCTATACCCAGGAAAGAATGGCCGAGCTGGCGCTTTATCTGCATGACGATCCGGCAGGGCGGCAGGGCTTCAAAACTATCCTGACCGGGCCGGCTCATCCTGACTATGCTGCATTCTGTATCTCGGCAGGTCACGGCATTGGTTTTAACGATCAGAAAACCGTTGAGATCCGTGATTTGATAAACGGGATTGCCGCAGGCGATCGCATGTGGCCAGACTTTGCCGAAGGGTTACAGGTGTCAAAAGTATTGGAAGCGATTGCTGTATCCGCACAGGAACGGCGCTGGATGACTCTCTGATTCGTCTGTGTGGCAGGGGCAAAGACAATAGCTTCTGTTCAGCATGCAAATAAAAACGGGTACCTCACTGATTTCAATTTGGAAATAGCCGTAAGCAGGGAAGTCAGGCATGTTAAACAACATGCCTGACTCAATTATGCTGGCAGTAAACGCTATTTCCCCCGCGATCTCGCCTTATCTGAACGGCGGTTCATTAAAGGTACGCAGCTTACGGGAATGCAGCTTATCGCCTTCTGCCCGCAGCAGATCGATGGCGCAAATGCCAATCTGCAAATGCTCCGAAATTGCGCCTTCATAGAAACGATTCGCCTGGCCTGGCAGTTTGATTTCGCCGTGGATTGGCTTGTCTGAAACGCACAGCAGCGTGCCGTAGGGAACGCGGAAGCGATAACCCTGAGCGGCGATAGTGGCGCTTTCCATATCCACGGCAACGGCGCGGCTCAGGTTGAAGCGCAACGCGGAGGCGGAATAACGCAGCTCCCAGTTGCGGTCATCGGTCGTCACTACCGTACCCGTGCGCAGACGCTGTTTCACCGCTTCGCCCGGCATGCCGCTGACCTGCTTGGTGGCGTCAAACAGGGCGCGCTGGACTTCAGCAATGCTGGGAACGGGAATATCGGGCGGCAGCACGGCATCCAGCACGTGATCGTCACGTAAATAGGCATGCGCCAGCACGTAATCGCCGATAGTCTGGCTTTCGCGCAGGCCGCCGCAGTGGCCAATCATCAGCCAGGTATGCGGGCGCAGCACGGCCAGATGATCGCAAATCGTTTTGGCATTAGAAGGGCCAACGCCGATATTGATCAGCGTAATGCCTTTGCCATCCTTCGCCAGCAGGTGCCAGGCGGGCATCTGGTGATTTTTCCAGGCCAGGCCGGACAGCGTTTCCTGGAGGTTTGGAGTTTCAGCATTAACTAAAATGCCGCCCGCGCAGGAAAGCGCTTCGTAAGGTGAATCGGGATCGGCGATCTGCTCACAGCCCCAGCGCACAAACTCATCCACGTAGCGCGTGTAGTTGGTGAACAGGACATAAGACTGAAAATGCTCAACCGGCGTGCCGGTATAGTGGCGCAGCCTGGCCAGAGAAAAATCGGTGCGCAGCGCATCGAAGTGCGACAGCGGATAAGCTTCCGTCGGCTGATAAAGGCCATCAGCATTTTCATCGCCGATTTGCGCCAGCTCGGTAGTTGGGAAATGCTGAGCCAGACCGGCGCTCATACTGCGATCCAGCCCCAGGTTCGAGCCATCAATCACGTACGGGAAAGGAATTTCCTGCTGTGAGGGCTTTACCTCCAGCGTCACAGGATATTCGCTGCACAGCATTTCCAGCTGTTCGGTCAAATAGTGGCGAAACAGTGACGGACGGGTAATGGTGGTGGCGTAGCTACCGGGACGGGTGAAACGGCCAAAGGCGCGTGACATTTTATGGCTCTCCGCATCGCCCTGCCAGCTGACACGCAGTTCAGGGTAGACAAACAGGCCCGCAGCCCGTTTGGCCTCGTCCGGCAACGTGCCGTTATCGATATAAGCGGTGATGGCTAGCCGCAAAGCGCTGACCGCCTCTTCATACAATGAGTCCAGCTTATCCAACGCTTCAGCGACGGTTAACGGCGTCTGTGTCATGGTCTCTCCTCAGGCGATTATCGATAGCAAAACAGCATGTTAACCGATATCGCGCAGACGCGCATGAAGGTTGCAGGAATTAACCGCACGCGTGGTTAATTTGTGGCAGACTGATAACCTGAACGTGAATAATGGTGAACCACAAATGGACGATCGGCAGCTTCAGGACAACCCGGTTGGCATCTTAGTGATTGCCGCCGGACATGGGCGTCGTTTTACCGCAGCAGGCGGTGAAACGGATAAGCTGCTGGCTGAATTTAGCGATGCGTCCGGCCGGGCAGGCAGGGTATTTGAACACAGCTGTCGCGCCGCCCTGCAAAGCCAGCTTCCGGTTTGTGTCGTGACCCGGCCAGCGCAGCACGCTATCCAGCGCTACTGCCAGCAGCAGGGCATTCCCGTGGTGCTGGTGGAGAACGATCGGATGGGGGAGTCGATTGCGGCGGGCGTTCGCAGAATGTCGGGCTGGCGTGGCTGGCTGATCCATCTTGCCGATATGCCGTTTATTTCTGCCGCTGTTTTACAGCGAATGGCCAAAGAAATAACGGATGAGGGGATTGTCAGACCAACGTTTGGCGGCCAGCCGGGTCATCCGGTGGGATTTGGTCGTAGTACGCAGGCCGCGCTTTCTCAGCTGACTGCTGAGCACGGCGCACGTGATTTACTGACCCAGTTTCCTCTCCATACCGTTGAACTGGATGATGAAGCGATCCTGCGAGATATTGATTTACCGTCACAGCTGCCGGACAAAAAATAGCGGTGCCCCTTACCATCAGCCGGGAAGGCACCAACGGTAAGGGGGAGGGAGAAATCAGCGCCTAAAGCAGCTTGTCCTGCGTGATGGGGAGATCGCGGATGCGTTTCCCGGTGGCATGCCAGACCGCATTCGCAATGGCGGCTGCAACGCCAACAATACCCAGTTCGCCCACGGCTTTACCGCCCAGCGCCGTCGCCAGATAGTCCGGCTGGCCGACATCAATCGCCGTCAGTTCAGGGATATCTGCATTAACGGCAATCAGATAATCAGCGAGGCTGGCGTTGGCTATACGGCCATCGCGATCGTCAATCACGCCCTGTTCCAGCAGCGCCTGACCAATGCCCATCACCATGCCGCCGATCCACTGGCTTTCTGCCAGTTTGGGGTTATAAACGCGACCTGAATCGAACGCGCCCACCATTCTTTTCACTCTTACCGTACCAAAATCCTCATCAACGGCGACTTCAACAAAGACGGCGCTCCAGCTGTGGGCAGAAACGCCGCCTGCGGTGGACGGCAGCATCATGGAAGAGGTGCGATCGGCGGCGTTACGGTCATCCTCACTGGCATCTTTAGCAAAGGTGTCCTGGTGCGCGACCAGCGTTTCATGACCGCTGAGTGCCAGCAGCTCGCTGAAAGTGATGCGGCGTTCCGTGGCGCTGTTTAACCATACGTGCCCATCCGCCAGCGACACGTCGGCGGGCGAGGCCTGCCACAGAGGCGACTGCTCGGTGCTGATGGCAAGCGCGATCAGCTTGTCCCGCAGCGCCAGTGCCGTTTTATGTACCGCGCCGGTCAGGACATTCGCCAGCTGTGAGCCGCCCGCGACAGGCGCGCGCGGTAGCTGCGTATCGCCTAAAGAGACGGTAATGGCCTCAGGCGGAACTTGCAGCACGTCCGCGGCCGTCTGCGCCAGAATGGTATAGGTGCCGGTGCCGATATCCGCGCCGCTGCTTTGCACTTCAATTTGTCCGTCGCCATGCACCACAATCTGCGCTTCGCCAGGCGTACGGTTAACCGGATAGGTGCCGGACGCCATCCCCCAGCCAATCAGCTGGCGGCCTTCGCGCAGGCTGCGCGGTTCAACGGGGCGTTTACTCCAGCCGAAAGCTTCCGCTCCCCGCTGGTACGCCTCACGCAGCTGGCGTGAACTCCAGGGGATTTTTGCCTTAGGATCCTCTTCGGCATAGTTGATCTGTCTGAGCGTAACGGGATCCATTTTCAGGGCGTAAGCCAGCTCATCCATTGCCACTTCCAGCGCAAAGGTGCTGGGGTTTTCTCCCGGCGCGCGCATCCAGCCTGGATTAACCGTATTCAGATGAATGAGCTGGTGATGGGAGAGAAAGTTTGGCGAAGCGTACATCAGCGACGTCACCGAGTTACACGGCTCCTTGTGCACATCTTCCAGCGCGGTTTCGTTCCAGCTCTCATGCACGATTGATTGCAGCTTGCCCTCCTTTGATGCGCCCAGCACCAGCTGCTGATGCGTTCGTGGCCGGCCACCAAAAGAGGTAAAGGTTTGCGGTCGGGTCAGTGCCAGTTTGACCGGGCGGTGAAGCTCGCGTGAAGCGGCACAGGCCAGCGCGCTGTGCGGCTGAATACCGCCTTTGCAGCCAAATCCACCACCCACGTAGGGCGAAACAATCCTGACGTTTTCATGGGGAATGTTCATCCATTCTGATACCACCTGACGCGCGCCGCCCACCCACTGGCTGGGTTCCCACAGCGTTATGCTGCCATTCTGCCAGTGGGCAATACAGCCGTGGGGTTCAATGGGAGAGTTGTATTCGCGTGGCGTGGTATAAACGCCGCCAGCCTGCACGTCTGCCGCGGCAAGCGCAGGCAGCGCGTTGCCCCAGCTGATGGTCAACGCTTCCGGCGCTTCAGGCGTCGCCTGAGGATCGTCGGGATGGATCACGGCGGCCTGCGGCTCATATTCCGTCACGATAAGCGCAGCGGCTTCGGTCGCTTCTTCAAGCGATTCCGCCACCACCAGCGCAATATGCTGACCGTTCCACAAAACCCTGTCGTCCTGTAGCGGGACAAACGTCTGCGCGGCGGCACCGCCCTGGCTGAAGGTTTTTGCCGGATGAATTTTTAGCCCGCTTTGAGAGTTGTAAACGGCCAGCACGCCGGGCGCTTGTCGGGCGCGGTCAATATCCATACGGCTGATACGGCCCGCCGGAATAGTGGACTGCACCACCACGGCATAAGCCATATTTTCCAGCGACTTTTCTATTGCATAAGCGGCCAGACCCTGAACTTTCAGGCTGCCGTCGGCACGGTTAAGCGGGCGGCCCAGTGACTGATAAGATTCTTTTAGCGGCACATCGTCGCGAGTCTCAAAAGTACTCATACCAGACCTCCTGCCTGCATTAAGGCCCGGGCGATAACACGCGGCGCGAGCACAATTTTATGTGCGTTGTGCTGGTGGGCGATGGCGCCCTCGGTGGCTTTTTCTGCCGCTTTACGCAGCGTTTCTTCGTTCAGTGGCTGGCCTTTCAATGCCTGCTCAACCTGATAAGCTCGCCACGGAAGCGTGGCCACGCCGCCCAGGGCGATGCGAACATCTTTAATCGTCACGTCATCGCTTTCCAGTTCAAGCCCAACCGCCGCGCTGGCTGCGGCGAACTCATAGGAACTGCGGTCGCGCACTTTGAGATAGTGAGAGCGCGCCAGCGCAGGGCTAAGAGGCACCTCAATGGCAACGATCATCTCACCCGCTGCCAGCTGATTTTCAATATCCGGGCGATCGCCAGGCAGACAGAAAAAATCGGTAGCGGCGACGGTACGCTGCTTACCGTCTGCGGAGTGTAAATGCAATACGGCATCAAAAGCGGTCAGTGCGACGGCAAAATCGCCCGGATAAAGCGCAATGCAGCTGTCGCTGATGCCCAATACCGCATGATTATGATTCTGCCCCTCAAGCGCTGCACAGCCCGAGCCGGGCTGGCGCTTATTACAGTTCGGATAGGCCTGCGGATCGCGGAAATAGCTACAACGGGTGCGTTGTAAAATATTGCCGCCCAGCGAAGCCATATTGCGCAGCTGAGCCGAGGCGGCCAGCGACAGACTTTCGCTTACTGCCGGGGCGTGAGTCTGTACCAGCTCGCTGTCGGCGGCCTGGCTCATTTTAACCAGCGCGCCCAGCTTCAGCCGGCCGTTCAGTAAAGCGATATCGCGCAGTTCGCTAAGATGACTGATATCAACCAGCTGGGCAGGACGCTCAACGCCGCACTTCATCAAATCGAGCTGCGTAGTGCCGCCTGCCAGAAAGCGGCTTTCAGGCTGATGATGTTGAGCCAGCGCGTTTGCCACACTGGACGCGCGGTGATAGCTAAATTCTCTCACGATGTCACCTCCTGCGAGAGATGCGTCGCCGCCTCTTTTACGGCCTTAACGATATTAGGATAGGCGCCGCAGCGGCAGAGATTGCCGCTCATATATTCGCGGATCTCATCGTCGGAACGCGCGTGGCCTTCTTTAATACAGGCGACGGCAGACATAATCTGTCCCGAGGTGCAGTAGCCGCACTGAAAGGCATCGTGCTCCAGAAAAGCGGCCTGCACCGCATGCAGGGTGCCATCGGCTGCTGCCAGTCCTTCGATCGTGGTGACAGAGCGGCCTTCAGCCTGCGCCGCCAGCGTCAGACAGCTAAGCACACGCTCGCCGTCAATATGCACCGTGCAGGCGCCACACTGACCCTGGTCGCAGCCTTTTTTCGAGCCGGTTAAAAGGAGGTGTTCACGCAGAACATCCAGCAGGGTGGCGCGGGGATCGGACGCCACTTCATAGTGCTGACCGTTTACGGTTAATTGCAGGGATTGCGTCATCGTGGTCTCCAGGTGGGGAGGTCGCTGACAGCGGGAAAGGCGCACGCCGCGCGTGCGCCGTTAACACTGCCTCATCGCTTCAAAAAATTAAGACCTGAAAAAGAAGGGCGAGCGTTTAGCAAACCCGCCGTCGGGATCGCGCATTTAGACGAGCGTATCCATCTTCAAGGATAGCCAGGATTGATGGGGCGGGAGAAAAGCATCGTTATTACTGATGCGCGGGCACTATCTGACTCATCTCTTCTGAAACAGGGGTCGCGCAATAAAGGCCTGGTAGCGTGCGTCTTCAGCGCGATCCATAAATTTGTTCGGCTCGCTGAACAAACAGTTCTGGCAACATTCGTACCAGCAGGGCAAAAAAGGGTGCCAGCGCCAGCTTCAGCAGCGCGTTAGAAAAGCGGTAGTGTACGATAAAAGTGACCGTGCACTGGCCGGGATGGTCCGGGTCGGGCGCAAATCGCCAGTCACCTTCGAAGGCTGCCAGAAACGAGCCAGATACCTGTTTCAGATGAAGCGAGCTGTGCGGATGAAACGTCGCACGCGTGGTGAGATTAAGCTGGGGCAACCGCGAGTGGCGCACGCCAATGCGTACCAGCTTGCGTTCGGGCTGGTCTTCCACAATTTCTACTTCCTGGCACCAGGGCAAAAATTCCGGGTAAGCAGCGACATCGGCGACAAGGTCATACATCTGACCCTGACTGAAATTAACCAGCATGGTTTTTTCGAAGGTAATCATAGGGGGCCTTATCGGTCGCGCTAAGCCTGAAGCGGCGAAAGGGGATCATCATGCCAGAGTAACGACCGGTTGACTGTAACTGTTGGCGCGCTTATTGATCGACCGCAAAACAAAAGGCGTGTCTGAGGCGACAAACACGCTTTTTTTACTCGTCTCATGGCTGCGGATTAGCGCGCGCGTTCGGAAGGGGTGTCGAGGAAATTAAGGATCGCGTCGTTAAACTCTTCCGGTGCCTGCAAAAAAGCAAAATGACTGGTGTTCGGCAGGATCAGTAAGCCAGCCTGAGGAATGGTCGCGGCAATGTGTTCAAGATGCGGACGCAAAATCCCCTCATCGCGATCGCCATCGGCAATCAGCACCGGCGTATGGATTTTTTTCAAATCGGCGTCCTGCCAGTTGGGCTGGGATTGCCACATCTCACCAATCTGCCTGACGAAGGCATCATATTCCTGCGGCGTTTTCGACAGCCGCCTGTACTCCTCTCCGGCGCGGGTAATATAGGACGCGAACAGCGGATTTTCCGCCACGTCGGCCCGAACCCCACGGGTGTCGGTATTCGGCGCATAGGCAAAGATTTTATCAACTCTGTCAGCGTGGCGCAGAGCCAAATCAATACCGATAATGGCACCATCGCTCCAGCCGACAATATCGGCTTTTGGCAGATGCAGATGATCCATCAGCGCTACAACGTCGTCGGTCATTAAGTCGTAGCCATAAGGCTGGGTATTTCGCGAGCTGCGGCCGTGACCGCGACTGTCGAGCACAATCACCTGATGATGCTTTGCGATAACCGGCAGCTGGTTACCCCAGTAATCGGCGTTAGCCAGCCCGCCGTGGATAAAGATCACTGGCGAACCGCTGCCCAGCGTGCCGTACCACAAATCGATGCCGTTCACTTTGGCGTAACCGGTTTTTAAACCCGCAACGGGCGCAGGCGTTGATGGCAAATGCTGCCAGCGATTGCCCCAGTTGACCGCCTCCGCCAGTGCAGTAACAGGCGCTGCGGCGGAACAGAGCAGCGCCCCGGCAAGCAGCCAGGAAAGATGCCGGTCTTTTTTCATACGGTTCTCCTTTAAAAGCGGTAAAGAATGAGCATACGTCACGCTAGCGCTGCATCCCCCAGCGTTTTACCGTCAATCTTTCCAGCGTGGCAAAAATCAGGCTTTCTACCAGCAGACCAATCACAATGACCGAAGCCAGACCCGCGAATACGCGATCGGTAAACAGCTCATTACGGTTTTGAAAGATATACCAGCCCAGACCGCCAGCACCGCTGGATGCACCAAAGACCAGCTCGGCAGCAATCAGCGTACGCCAGGCAAAGGCCCAGCCGATTTTCAGGCCGGAAAGAATGGCAGGCAGCGCGGCCGGGATCAGAATATGCCAGACATAGCGAAACCCGCTGAGGCCGTAGTTTCGTCCAGCCATGCGCAGGGTTTCGGAAACTGACATAAAGCCGCTCCAGGTCGTCAACGCCATGGGCCAGAGCACGGAATGGGTCAGGACGAAAATCAGGCTGTTTTCACCCAACCCAAACCATAACAGCGCCAGCGGCAGCAGGGCGATGGCGGGGAGAGGATTGAGCATCGAAGTCAACATGCCGAGCAGATCGCGAAAGAGGCGGCTG
This sequence comes from Pantoea sp. CCBC3-3-1, assembly GCF_007981265.1. Classification (NCBI taxonomy): domain Bacteria; kingdom Pseudomonadati; phylum Pseudomonadota; class Gammaproteobacteria; order Enterobacterales; family Erwiniaceae; genus Pantoea; species Pantoea sp. CCBC3-3-1. The sequence continues at coordinate 3,109,620 of NZ_CP034363.1, read as the reverse complement.
GAGACGGCCAGTGCGCTTAGCGCCAGTGCCAGCAGGCTTCCCAGCGCATAGCCTTTGATTAAGGTGCCCAGAGAAATGGCAATTTTATTGGGAAGCTCGCCACTCACCGTATCTTCAATAAAAGCCCGTAATGTCTGCGTAAAGCTGGGCAGCAGCAGATCGTTTTGCTGCCATAATGCCGCCGCCTGCCATAGCAGCAATAAAATCACCAGCAGGCCGCTTTTACGCAATCCGGCGCTGTTCCACAGTCGAACGCGCAACGGCAGCGGCTGTTCGATTTTTTGCTGTGGCAGAGGCGCAAGCTCGCGCAGGTATTCAGGGCGAACCGGTGGAGCCAGTTTGTGCAGAGGGAGAGTCATGACAATACGCTCATCAGAGGTGACAGGTGGGCGGAGGTGGGCTGCGACGCTGAAGATTCAGGCGTAAACAGCAGATCGTGTATCCGGCTGGCGGTTTGTTGAAAAGCGTCGCTGCCACTGTCTGCAAACGCGAACTGGTGACTGTTCATCTCGGCCCGAACCCGTCCCGGATGTGGCGAAAGCAGCAATATGCGGTTGCCAACAATCAGTGCTTCTTCAATGGAATGTGTGACAAACAGCAGGGTAAAGCGCTCATCTTCCCAAAGGCCGATCAGCTCTTCCTGCATTTTGCGCCGGGTCAACGCATCAAGCGCGGCAAACGGCTCATCCATCAACAGCATTTTGGGCTGCATCGTTAGCGCTCGCGCAATCGCTACGCGTTGTTTCATGCCGCCCGAAAGCGTATGCGGCCAGGCATCGGCAAAGTCTGCCAGGCCGACCTTATCGAGAAAATGCAGCGCCCGATCTCGTGCTTCTGCACGCGTCGCTTTACGGCTTGCCAGCAGCGGAAAAAGCGTATTTTCCAGCACGGTTTTCCACGGTGGCAGCTGGTCGAATTCCTGAAAAACCATCATGCGATCCGGCCCCGGTTTAATAACCGGCTGCCCCTCAAGGCGGATCTCGCCGTTAACCGGAGGAAGAAAACCGCCTATCGATTTCAACAGGCTTGATTTGCCGCAGCCGGAAGGACCGAGCAGGATAAACCGGTCGCCAGGCCAGACGTCAAAGCTGACGTCGTGCGTCGCCCGAATCTGCTGACGTCGCGTACGATATTCCAGCCCGAGACCACGAACCTGCAACAGCGGATTTGAGGATGTCACAAGCGCCTCCTGAATGAGTGTGGTGGTCATCGGTTAACTCCCCGGATGGGTCCAGGCTTCCGGAAAGAAATAATCTTTCCACGAATCCGCCTTGTTTTTCAGTACGCCGAGCTCATGCAATTTTTCGGCATAAATAAAGGTGCGCTCGGGCGAAATGGTAAAATCAATTTCCGGATCCTTAACAATCTTTTCAATCAGCGCTAACGGTAATTTTGAGTTCTCTGTGCGGATATAGGTCCGTGCCGCTGCGGCTTTATCGGCCTGAATAATGCGTGAGGCTTCAGCCAGCGCAGCATAAAACGCCCTGTACGTTTTAGGATTCTCATCGTGATATTTCTGCGTGGTGTAAAGCACATTAAAAGTACCGGGGCCGCCCAGCACGTCATAGGAGCTGAGAATTTTATGCACCGCAGGATGTTCCAGCGCCTGATACTGGAAAGGTGGACTGGAAAAGTGGCTGGTAATCTCCGTGCCGCCAGCAATCAGCGCGGCGTTAGCATCAGGATGAGGAAGGCTGACGCTAAGGGCGTCAAAGCGTTTAAAATCGCCTGCGCCATACAGCTTAGCGGTTTCGATTTGCAGCGTGCGTGACTGAAAACCTACCCCTGCGGCAGGCACCGCAATACGGTCTTTCTGGCTCAAATCCTTAATGTTTTTGACCGCAGGGTTATTGCTGAGCAGGTAATTAGGCATTGAGCCTAGCGAGGCAATCGCTTTCACATTCTGTCGGCCACGGGTGCGATCCCAAACGGTCAACATCGGGGGTACGCCAGCGGAGGCTACATCCAGCGCGCCCGAGAGCAACGCTTCGTTAATCGCCGTTGCCCCTGAAAGCGTTCGCCATTCAACTTTGATATCCAGCCCTTCTTCTTTGCCTTGCTTTTCTATTAAATGCTGGTCACGCACCACATCAAGAATCAAATAACCAATGCCAAACTGCTGCGCAATGCTAATATTTCCTTCCGCATAAGCCGATTGAGCAATGCCGCCTAATGACGTTAATAACATCGTAGCGGCGACAGCAGGCAGTCGGCGTTGGCTAAAAAACTTTTTCATTATTTCTCCCGGCAGGTATTATATATTTTTTAGATAATTAGCTGGCATCGTGAAAGGCAGACTAAGGCGAGAAGCAGGGCTTGTTAAATTCTTTTTAGCTATATTAAATAATCGATATAGGTTAATGTGAAATGTAATTGCGAAAAATAAATAACGTTAGACTAAATTCAGCTTTATTGCCTTTTTAAACGTACGGACTTTTTCAGTCATCAACCTGTTGCCCGCGTGGCTGCCGGTAAGGAAGCCTGAGTCAAATGAGTACAGCAAACCGACATGTCTTGTCCTTTACCGCCTTCAGAAACCTGTTCTGTGCGCGTATTTTCACCGTTTCGGGCAATGCTATTGCGCCTATCGCTCTGGCTTTTGCCGTGCTGGACACAGGCGGTTCAGCGGGCGATTTAGGTCTGGTGGTGGCCTCGCGCTCCGTGTTTAACGTCGCTTTTTTATTACTGGGCGGCGTGCTGGCCGATCGCTATTCCCGCAACAAAGTGCTGCTCTCATCGTCGGCGATCGCGGCGCTGTCGCAGGGGATGGTCGCCTGGCTGGTGCTGGCCAGCACTGCCAATATTCCCGCGTTAATGTTGCTGGGAAGCCTGAATGGCGCGGCTGCGGGGATTGCGCTTCCCGCGTCGTCCGCGCTGGTGCCACAAACCATTCCCGCGACGAAACTCAGGCAGGCTAACGCTTTTATACAGCTGGGCGTTTATGCCGGTACTATCGCAGGGGCTTCACTGGGCGGCGTACTGGTGGGTGCTGTGGGGCCGGGCTGGGGACTTGCTATCGACGCGCTGGGATTCGCTGTTTCCGCTCCTCTTTATTACTGCATCCGAATCAGCGCAAGTCAGCGGGAAGTGAGCAGCCATTTTCTGCACGATCTGCGAGAGGGCTGGCAGGCGTTTATCGCCCGCAGCTGGGTCTGGACGGTTGTTATCCAGTTCACCATTGTAAATGCGGCTTTTAGCGGGGTGATGATGGTGCTGGGGCCTGTCGTGGCGGATGCATCAGTAGGACGAACCGGCTGGGGGATCAGTATCGCAGCGGAAAGCGTGGGCCTGATTGTTGGCTCTTTTATGGCGCTTCGCTGGCGTCCAAACCGCGACATGTTGATTGGCGTCATGCTGGTGGCGCTTAGCGCCGTCCCCCTTTTCTTACTCAGTAAAATGGCCGCTACACCGGCTCTGATGGTGGCTTTCTTCCTGGCCGGAGTCGGGTTTGGGCAGTTTGGCGTGATCTGGGCACATCATCTGCAAACCCACATTCCTGCCGATAAGCTCGCACGCGTTTATGCGTGGGATGCGATGGGATCTTTTATCGCCATCCCGGTGGGCGAGCTTGCCGCCGGCCCTTTGGCGCTGCGCTATGGTAACGCCCACGTGCTGCTGGCCTGCGCGATAGCAGTAATCGTGGCCTCTGTAGCCGCAAGCCTGGTACCATCGATAAGGCGACTGGAACAGCGCCAGGCAATACGGGAATAAAGTGTGAAGCAGACAGCCTGACCTCGCTCTGATTCTTCATCGTCTGACCTGAGGTTAAAAACGCCGCCGGATAACGTAACCGGGTCTCAAACAGAGGATCTAACCATGCTTATATTTAATGTTTTTGGCCGTACGCTGGGTGTGAAAGCAGTGAGTTCTGGATGGGAACTGTATCGGGTTGATCTCAATGAAAACAAAAGTTCTCGCCTGCGTGACTATGTGATCCCTGCGGATGTGGAAACAGAAGGTTTAGCTCAGTGGCTGGACGATATTTTTCATGAAATGGCGACCGAAAAACATCCGGTGGTAAAACGAATTTCCTGAAAAGCAAAAGCCCGCTTAAGTTTCCTTAAGCGGGCTTGTATTTTTTTGATGTATATCAATAAACTGCAAATGATGATTCATTCATATAGGAAGGTAATAATTATCCTCTCTGTCACGGAAAAGGAGTTCGCTGAATGGCTATACCTGTTTATTTATGGTTAAAGGACGATGGCGGAAACCCCCTCAAAGGCTCTGTAGACGTACATCAACGTGAGGGAAGCATAGAGATCACCGCGCTGGCTCACAGCGTGTCACTCCCCACGGATGACCTGTCAGGCAAGATAACCGCAACTCGCGAACATGTCCCCTTTATTCTCACCAAAGCACTGGACTCTTCCAGCCCGTATCTTTATCAATTCGTCAGCTCAGGAAAACGCTTAAAATCCGCAGAGCTGAAATTCTATCGAATTAATTACGCCGGCCAGGAAGAAGAATATTTTAACGTACTTCTTGAGAATGCCCAGATTACCTGTGTTGTCCCCTTTATGGAAGATGTTAAAGACCCGGACTACGAACGCCACGATCATCTGGAAGTATTCGAAATAACATATGAGAAAATCACCTGGAAATATCTGGACGGCAATATTATCCACTCTGATTCCTGGAAAGAACGCAGCGCGGCATAAGGAGCACGGCACATGACATGGACATACTCTCAAAATACCGGCGAGCTTTGGCACAACGGTAAATTAGTGGGTACAGGTTATTCGGGAAGTTTGACAAACAAAAACAATCCTGACCGCCAGCACGTTAAAGGGATGGGACCAATTCCACGCGGAACATGGCGTATTAGCGGCTATACGAGTTCGAAGGGGCCTATGACTATCACCCTGACTCAGGTTTCAGGTGATGGATTCGGGCGTTCCCTGTTTCGTATTCACGGCGAAAAGAGGCCACCAGCGGTTCCCGGTTTTGCTTCTGAGGGCTGCATAATAATGGGACCGCGCATTCGCTCAAAAATCATCCAGTCAACGGATAACACGCTGGAGGTGGTCAGATGATCGGGCGTGCCGTTGTTCTGGTCGCCTGTATTTTATCAATGTCGTGCTTAGCATCGTCGGGCGAATGGAGCGCTTATATTCGACAGGTAGAACAGGCGGACCATAAAACGCTCCAGGCACTGCCGGAGAAGATTGGCAGTATTGGCGATACCCTTGACGCTGAGCACTCGGTGGAACTGACGACCGCTATCAGCATGGCGCTGATTAAAGACCCTGTATCTGTGATTAACGCAACCAAACCGCTGGAAAAGAGTACAGACCGCTTACAACAGCGTTTCGGTACGTCATTTATATGCAGCATACCCGGCATGACCCAATTTACACAGGCCCAGATTGAAGCTTATTTTGCGAAGGCTGAACCGGCGCTAAAAATGGCTGGCTCAGTGGCAGCGGAATGTCTCGGGACGATGCGGGATACCCTTGCCGAGATCAGGCAAGAGATAGCGCAAAGTGCCACGAAATAACCCAGGAATGCCCGACTTATGATGATCCCACTATGCCGGGCCTTCTTAAAGCATGCTAAAACGTGGGCATTAACCCTAATCCACGACGAAAGAATATTCCGGTCGCCAAGTCTGAGACCTTTAAATTTCAATATTAACAAGGAATTATGTCAGCTACGTAGTTTTTATACCTCTGAAACTTAAATCCCGATATCTGCTGACTGCATCTGTCCTGGTTAAGGTTCAGGCTTTTATATTTTCAGAATCGATAGCCAGAGAAGGCTTAATGCTGCGAGTTTTCGCGTCGGACAGGGACATAGGGTGGTCGCGCCATTATCGAACCGAAATGACCATAAATCAGACCACCAATTTCGCCGGATGCGGAAGGGGAAATGAAAATGCATCGGGAAGAAATTTCACGCTAACTTGTTGAATCTAAATCGTATAAAGATTCGTGAAGATGCATGAAAACAGGAATATGGCTCCTCTGACTGGACTCGAACCAGTGACATACGGATTAACAGTCCGCCGTTCTACCGACTGAACTACAGAGGAATCGTTTGAACGGGGCGAATATTAGCGATGGGCTGAGGTGTTGTCAAAGAAGTTTTTGCTTTAAACGTGCAAAAGCTTAAATAACGAACACAGCTGCAGTGATAAGGCGGGAAATTACTCATTCATTGCGTTAATTGCGCGGTTAAATAATGTCAGATTTGAATGCTGTCCAGGTTAGCAATATTCACTGTTATCGCAGACAGACAACTATTGCTCCGTCACTCAACGCAGAGAATAAAAAAACGGCTTGTTTTTGCTCGGTGCAGAATTAACGCATGTGCAAGCTGGAGACCTTATATTCTTAAGGCGGTTTGGCAGTTGTCCACCTTGTTCGGAGGGAGCGAAAGAATCATCCCCAACCTTATACAAACAGCTTCAGCGCCGCTATTCGCTTCAGTGCTTCGGCTAAGGCATCGTCATCGGCCGTCAGGCTCAGGCGTACAAAACCTTCACCGCCCGCACCAAAGCCGTGTCCCGGCGCGACCAGCACTTGAGCATCACGCAGCAGCTTCTCGGTAAACTGTTGGGCGGTAAAGCGTGCGGGTACGGGCAACCACAGGAAAAAGGTGCCCTGACGCGCATCGAACCGCCAGCGCATAGCATGAAGTGCCTGAACCACCTTTTCGCGACGATGGTGGTAAATCGCGGCGAAATGAGAAACCGTGCTTTCCGGCAGATCCAGCGCGGTCACGGCAGCGTCCTGCACCGCGCCGAATACCGTACTGTAGCTGTGCGTATGCAGTTTTTTGAATGCGCTGATAATCGAGGCGTTGCCCACGGCAAAACCGAAACGCCAGCCCGCCATCAGAAAGGTTTTCGACAGCGTATAAATTTCCACGCCCCAATGCTTTCCTTCTGGCTGAGCCAGTAAACTCAGCGGCTTATCCTGTGCATGAACGCCTGTCGCCGCATAGGCGAAATCGTGCAGCAGCGGGATCTGCCACTGCTGAACAAATTCCAGCGCCTCGGCAAACAGGGTGGGAGTCGCGATGGCACCGGTAGGGTTATGCGGATAGTTCAGCATCAGCAGTCCGGCCTGCCGCGCAACGTTTTCAGGCACCTGGCCAAAATCGGGCAGAAACTGGCGTGCAGCATGCAGCGGAATACCATAAAACTCTGCCTGCGCCTGAACGGCGGCAGAACGGTAAATGGGATAACAGGGATCGGTTGAAATCAGATACTGCCCCGGATTGAGTAAGGACCGGGGCAGACCGGTAACGCCAATGTGCGCGCCCTGGAACACGGCGATCTCATGTTCAGGATCCAGCTCCACGCCATACTGGCGCTGATAAAAGCGAGCAATCGCCTGACGCAGCGCGGGTTTTCCCCAAAAAGAGGGATAGTCGTGATTTTCAGAGAGCGCCGCAGCGGCTTGCAGACGGGTGACCACCGCAGCCGGTGTCGGCTGACGCGGGCTGCCGGAAGAGAGATCGATCAGCGGACGTCGCGAGGTATCTATTTGCGCGGCCATTTTCTCAAGCACGCTAAACAGATTTTCTTCTAATTGATTTACCAGCGCAGAGGCAGAAAATACCGGCATTCTCATTCCGATTAAATAAAAACAGGACGTCACTATCGCATAGCGCATTGCGGCAGAAAACCGAATTGCAGCGCATCGGGAAGCAATAAATGAGATAATGTTATTCAGCAAATGCAATAACGTAATCTGAATATCCTTAGCGCAATAAAGCCATAAGTACAGCCCGGTTTAGGCTTCTTACAGTCAGTCACTCTGTGATTTAATCGCCTTGATTATTCACGTAGAGAGATTTTTATGCGCATGACATTGATGAGTAAATTAGTTGTGGCTTTACTTTCTTCTGCTGCGCTTTTTTCAGCGGCGCAGGCGGATGATAAATTAATTCGTATTGGTTTTAATCCAGGGCCGTATAAAGACCAGTTTCAGCAGGGCGTTGCGCCCTGGCTGGTAAAGAAAGGCTATAAAATAGAATATAAAGACTTTAGCGACGGCATTCAGGTTAACGATGCGGTCAGCCGTGGCAATATCGAAGCCAATATCATGCAGCATCCGGTCTATCTGAAGTCGGTAAATGAGCGTCTGGGTATTGATAATGTGGGGATCGTGCAGGTGCCTACGCCACCAATGGGCCTTTATGGCGGCAAAATAACCACGCTGGAGACACCTAAGCCCGGCACCGTTATTTCCGTTCCCAATCAGGCGCCTAATGAATATCGTGCGGCGCTGGTCTTGCAAAGTTTAGGCTGGCTGAAAATCCGCCCGGACAGCGACCCGGCCACCTTCTCTCAAAAATTCATCAGTGAAAACCCCTACAAAATCGTACTGAAAGAGATGGACAATGCCCAGCAGGTGCGCGCGCTGCCGGATGTCGATTTTGGCCTGATTCAGGGAAATTTTGCCGTTTCCAGCGGGATGAAACTGGATTCTGCGCTAAAGCTGGAAGCCCCCACCAGCCAGTTTATTAACGTTGTCACCGTAGCCGGGAAAAACCAGCAGGCGGCGTTTGCCAAAGATATTGTGGCAGGGTACCGCTCCGATGATTTTAAAAACTATATTCGTTCGCACCATCAATATGATGGTTATCTGCTGCCTGACTATTTCAAATGAGCCAGCCCGTTATTACATTTAACTCAGTCAGCAAAACCTTCTCGCGCAAGGGAGAAAATTTGCTGGCGTTAGAAGAGGTCAGCCTGACTATCCATCAGGGTGATATCTTTGGCGTTATTGGTGCGAGCGGCGCGGGGAAAAGCACGCTGCTGCGCTTAATTAACCATCTGGAAGTGCCCGATCGTGGCGAGGTGCGGATTAATGATGTCTCGCTACAGCACATTACTAAAAAACAGCTCAATGCGGTAAAGAAAGATATTGGGATGATCTTTCAACACTTCAATTTGTTGAATTCCCGCACGGTGTTTCATAACGTGGCGATCCCGCTGATTTTACAGGGGCGTGATAAACACTTTATTCGGCAGCGGGTGAATGAACTGCTGGCTTTCGTCAATCTCAGCGACAAAGCGCAGCGCTATCCCAACGAACTGTCGGGTGGGCAGAAGCAGCGGGTCGGCATTGCCCGCGCGCTGGCGACCAACCCGTCTATTCTGCTGTGTGACGAGGCAACATCGGCACTCGATCCGCACACGACGGTACAAATTCTGCTGTTGTTACAGGAGATTAACAAGCGCTACGGCATCACCATAGTGCTGATTACCCACGAAATGTCGGTGGTGCAGAAAATTTGTCACAAAGTTGCCGTGATGGCGCACGGGCGAATAGTCGAGCAGGGCAGCGTGCTGTCGCTTTTCGGTCAGCCCCAGGACGCCGTCACCGCCAGCTTTGTGCGATCGGTGATCCACGATCGCTTGCCGGAGCAAACTCTGGCGCGGATTAGGCAGCAGGGCCACAGTCGCGCGCTGCGGCTGGAGTTTATCGGCCAGACGGCTCAGCAGCCGATCATCAGTCAGTTGATGCGCAAGTTTCCGGTTGAGGTGAATATCCTGTTTGCCAATATGTCTGAAGTACAGAGCACAATCCTGGGTTTTATGATTGTGCAGATTGGCGGCAAAACGGCAGATACCGAGGCGGCCATTCGCTATCTCCATCAGGCAGGAGTGAAAATCAGCGATGTTTGAATTCTTTGATACCGCCGTTACCGGCGAGCAGTTTCTGCTGGCGCTGCACGACACGCTGGTCATGATCGGCATTTCGCTGGGGTTTGGATCGCTGCTCGGCATCCCGCTGGGGATGGTAGTGGTGGTCTGTCGGCCCGGCGGTATTTTACCCAATCGGGTGCTTCATCAACTGTTAAATCCGCTGGTTAACGTTCTGCGTTCGCTGCCTTTTATTATTTTATTAATCACCATCTTGCCGCTGACGCGCTGGCTGGTCGGCACCACTATCGGCACGGCGGGCGCGATTGTGCCGCTGGTGGTGTTTATCGCGCCTTACATTGCAAGACTGGTAGAAAGTTCGCTGCTGGAGGTTGACGAGGGCATTCTGGAATCGGCCAATGCCATGGGCGCGAGTACCTGGCAAACCCTCTGGCATTTTATGCTGCCCGAAGCCGCCTCCTCGCTCATCCTGGCGCTAACCACGGCCACCATCGGCCTGCTGGGCGCAACGGCAATGGCGGGCACCGTGGGCGGCGGCGGCATTGGCGATTTAGCCATTACCTATGGCTATCAGCGATTTGATGCCTTTACCACGCTCACCACCGCGCTGGTGCTCATTGTCATCGTGCAGCTACTACAGACGCTCGGCACGCGTCTGGCGCGTCGAATACGTCGTGAATAACCTTCAGGAGAGCCAATTATGTCAACGGTAAGCCATCCCTCTGACGACGATCGGGCAGCGGCTGAACATCAGCTCACCGTCACCCACTGGGGAACGTATCGCGTCACCACCGATAATGGCTTGCTGACCGCCGTTGAGCCGGTTGCATGGGACAGGCAGCCGTCAAAAATCGGTCTGTCGCTGCCGGGGGCCGTACAGGGTAACAGTCGCGTACGGCTCCCGGCAGTGCGGCTTGGCTATCTTCAGGGCAAGCCCGACAATCGTGAAGGACGCGGTAAAGAGCCGTTTGTGGAAGTGAGCTGGGAACAGGCGCTGACGCTGGTAGCAAGCGAACTTGAACGAGTGAAAACAGAGCACGGCAATCAGGCGATCTATGGCGGCTCTTACGGCTGGTCAAGCGCGGGCCGTTTCCATCATGCCCAGAGCCAGCTGCACCGGTTCTTAAACCAGTTTGGCGGTTACACGGCCAGCACCAACACCTACAGCATTGCCGCCGGAGAACGCGTGTTGCCGCATATCCTGGGCGATCTCGACGAGCTTCAGCGCCAGCACACGCATTGGGCGGAGTTGGCGCAGCACTGTGAGCTGTTCGTCGCCATAGGCGGACTGCCGCTGCGCAATGCTCAGGTCAATGGCGGAGGGGCCAACGATCACGCGCTTGGCTACTGGTTGCAAAGGCTGAGCGACAACGGCTGTCAGTTCATTAACGTCAGCCCGGTGCGCAACGATCTGGCCGGCGTGCCGGATGCGAAGTGGCTGGCGATCCGGCCTGGCAGTGATACCGCGCTGCTGCTGGCGATTTGCCAGGTACTGATTGAAGAAGATCTCTTTCAGCACGATTTTGTCGCACGCTATACGGTAGGGTTTGAGCGCTATGCGGCTTATCTGCGTGGCGATCAACAAGGCGAAGCCAAAACGCCGGAATGGGCCGCGCCAATCACCGGACTGGAGGCGACGGCCATACGCCAGCTGGCGAGGCAAATGGCGAAGAAAAAGACCCTGATTAATATGGCCTGGTCGGTACAGCGTGCACGGCAGGGCGAACAGGCTTATTGGGCGCTGGTTGCCGTGACGGCGCTGCTGGGGCAGATAGGCACGCCCGGCGGCGGCATCGGTTTTGGCTATGCCTCCACCAATCTGGCGGGGGCGGATCGGCGACGATTTTCCGGCCCGCGCATGCCCGCAGGCGACAACGCGGTCGATACGCGTATTCCCGTGGCGCGTATCGCCGATATGTTGCTGCATCCTGGTGACGCCTATGAGTTTGACGGGAAGACGCGAACTTACCCTGATATTCGCCTGGTCTATTGGGCCGGCGGCAACACCTTTCATCATCATCAGGATCTTAACCGCCTGATCGAGGGATGGCGGCGGCCGGAAACGGTCGTGGTGCATGAGCAGTACTGGACGGCACAGGCTAAATTCGCCGATATCGTACTGCCAGCCACCACTTCGCTGGAGCGGGAGGATATTGGCAGCGCCAGCAACGACGGCTTTATGATCGCCATGCGCCAGCACCTGCCGCCGTTCGCCGAAGCGCGTGACGACTATACCATTTTCTCTTTGCTGGCCGACAAGCTGGGCTTCGGCAGCCGCTTTACCGAAGGGCGCGATGTCCGTGGCTGGCTGGAAAATATTTATCAGGCGTCCCGTCCACGCGCAGAAGCGGAAGGCATTGCCCTGCCTGATTTCGCGACGTTTTGGGCGCAGGGCAAGCTGGAGTACGCACGCCCGTCGGAACCGCAAATCCTGCTCAAGGCTTTTCGCGACAATCCCGATGCTGCGCCACTCAGCACGCCGTCAGGTAAAATCGAGCTGTTTTCCGCTACGGTCGCGGCCTGGGGTTATGAGGAAGCACCTGGACACGCTTACTGGCATGCACCGGAACAGGCGGCGCAGCAGGAACAAAAACGGCGCTGGCCGCTGCATCTGCTCTCCAGCCAGCCGCGTACGCGCTTGCACAGCCAGTACGATCACGGCCTGGTTAGTCAGCAGAGCAAAATCCACGGGCGAGAACCGCTATGGATGCACCCGCAGGATGCCGCGGCACGGGACATTCGCGATGGCGAGATCGTCAAAGTTTTTAACGATCGCGGCGAGCTGCTGGCGGGCGTTATTTTAACGCCTGACATTTTACCGGGTGTAGTACAGATATCTACCGGAGCCTGGTACGATCCGTTAGATCCTCAGCAGGCGCGTTCGCTGGATAAACACGGTAATCCCAACGTATTAACAACGGATACTGGCAGCTCGCGCTTAGGCCAGGGATGCAGCGCACAAACCTGCTTCGTTGATATTGAGCGCTTTGATTTACCGCTGCCGGAAATTACCGCCTGGCAGCCGCCGCAATTTGTGAAATGGTCGCCATAAATTTTAACGTGCATGCCATTTCCCCAAAATGGGTCTGGCTGAATCATTAGCCGCATCAGACTCATAAAGCTTTTGCATATCGAAAGAACGATAACTTCGTAGTACAGCCCATGACGAAATGGCAAGGTAAAACCTTCTAAATAAGCAGGGCGAAACAAGATGAGCACAGCGCAGACATTATCCTTGCCGGTGATTGATCTTACTCAACTAAATGGCGATTACGGACAACGTAAAGCTTTCCTGGAAAAATTAAATAACGCCGCTCGTGACGTTGGATTCTTTTATCTGACCGGCCACGGTATTTCTCAGCGGTTATTAGATGATGTGCAACGTGTCTCCCGCCAGTTCTTTGCGCTGCCAGAGCAGGAAAAGCTCAGCGTACAAATGGCCAACTCGCCGCATTTCCGCGGCTATAACCGCGCGGGTTCCGAAATTACCCGCAGCCAGCCGGACTATCGGGAACAGTTTGATATCGGTGCGGAACGCCCGGCCATCGACAATCCTGACGCGCCGTGGGAGCGCCTGCAAGGCCCCAATCAGTGGCCTGAAACCTTGCCCGAACTGCGCAGCTTACTGACCCGCTGGCAGCAGGAGATGACCAGCGTGGCGCTGGAACTGCTGCGTGCCTTTGCCGAGGCGCTGTCGCTGCCGCGCAATGCCTTCGACGACCTGTACGGTGAGTTTCCCAACGAACATATCAAACTGATCCGCTATCCCGGCCGTGCCGATGGCGAATCTCGTCAGGGCGTCGGCGCGCATAAAGATTCCGGTTTTTTAACGCTGCTGTTGCAGGATGACCAGGCTGGCTTACAGGTTGAGGTGACGCCGGAAAACTGGGTGGATGCCGCGCCGTTGCCGGGATCTTTTGTGGTGAACATTGGCGAGCTTCTGGAACTGGCCACCAACGGCTATCTGCGGGCCACCGTGCACCGTGTGGTATCGCCGCAGGGCAATCGCGAACGACTGTCAGTGGCCTTTTTCCTTGGCGCGCAGCTGAATGCCGTGGTGCCGGTTTATCAGCTGTCTGAATCGCTGGCGAAACTGGCGCAGGGGCCAACCAGCGATCCGTTAAATCCGTTATTACGTGAGGTCGGCTGGAATTATTTAAAAGGCCGTTTACGTTCCCATCCTGACGTCGCCAACCGCTTTTATGCGGAATATTTAAATAACACACTGAGAAAATAAAAATGATGAAAGCTGCTTTTTATACATTAGCCGGGACCGCTTTATTTGTTGCACAAACGCTTCATGCTGCACCCTTGCGCGTGGCCGCCGATCCGGTTCCCCATGCGGAAATTCTGGAATACGTAAAAACGATCGATCCGAAACTGGATTTGAAAATTATTGAAATGAGCAGCGGCGGTATCAATCCGAATGAATTATTAGCTTCAGGTGAAGTTGATGCTAACTATTTTCAGCACCTGCCTTATTTAAAAGATCAGGAAAAAGCGTTGGGCAAAACCTTTAGCGTTGCCGCAGCGGTGCACATCGAACCTTTGGGCCTTTATTCACATAAGGTGAAGTCGTTGGCAGCATTGCCTGAAGGGGCCAGCATTGCGGTACCCAATAATGCGCCAAACCTGAGCCGTTCATTGTGGCTGCTACAGAAAAACGGATTGCTGAAACTGAAGTCTGTCGGCGATGCCGCTTCGACGCTGGTGACGCCAGCGGATATCAGCGATAACCCGAAAAAACTTAAAATAATCCAGATCGAATCGCCGCAGATCCCGCGTGCGCTGGATGATGTTGATGCGGCGATCATCAACGGTAACTATGCGCTGGAAGCGGGTCTGGTTCCGGCGAAAGACGCGTTAGCGTTGGAATCGGCCGATCATAATCCGTATGCCAACCTGCTGGTGACAACGCCTGAACGACTGAAAGATCCCCGCATCGCGGAGTTAGCGAAAGATCTGACTTCGCCGCAGGTGGCCGAGTTTATCCGTAAAAATTACAACGGATCGGTGATCCCGGTTGAAGGCCTTAAACATGATTAAACTCGAGAACATCAGTAAAAGGTATCCCGGCGCAGCAGCGCCGGCGTTAGCGGATATCTCGCTGACCATAGAAGCACGCACCATTTTTGGCATTGTGGGCCGCAGCGGCGCGGGAAAAAGCACCCTGTTACGCTGCCTGAACCGGCTGGAACAGCCGACCTCCGGGCGCGTGATCGTTGACGGGAAGGATATCAGCCAGCTCAGCGTAAAGCAGCTGCGCCAACAGCGTCAGCAGACTGGCATGATATTCCAGCATTTCAATCTGCTGCACTCCCGTACCGTTAATGACAACATTGATTTGCCGCTGGAAATCGCGGGCGTGCCGGTAAAAGCGCGGCAGGCGCGAGTGGCCGCCTTGCTGAAGCTGGTCGGGCTGGAAAAGTTTGGCGATGCCTGGCCTTCGCAACTCTCTGGCGGCCAAAAACAGCGCGTCGGCATTGCCCGGGCGCTGGCGGCCGAGCCGAACTATCTGCTGTGCGATGAGGCCACCAGCGCGCTCGACCCCGAAACAACGCGCTCCATTCTCGACCTGCTGGCGGACATTCAGCAGCAGCTCAACATCACGGTCGTTCTGATTACCCATGAAATGACCGTGGTAAAACGTATTTGCCACGGTGCCGCGCTGCTGGAGCAGGGCAGACTGATTGAAAGCGGCACGCTGGATCAGATTATGGCGCACAAAAATGGGCGGCTGCGGGAGATGCTGTTGCAGGATGGCGAGACCGACCGGGCGTTTCTGGCAAAACATCGGGTGGAGGTGGAGACGCGATGCGTAGCGTAAATTGGGATCGTTTTCAGGATTTGATGCTCAACGCCACGCTGGAAACGCTTTACATGGTGGCGCTGGCAGCGATCTTTACCGTGGCCATCGGTTTGCCCGTGGGCGTGTTGCTGTTTTTGACCCGCAAAGAAGGCATTATTCCAAACCGTACTCTGTCCATCGTGCTGAATTGCGTGGTGAATATCGGTCGTGCGCTACCCTTTGTGATTCTGCTGATTGCCATGATCCCGGTAACGCGGCTGATTGTCGGCACGGCGCTGGGCAGCACCGCCGCCGTGGTGCCGATTACGCTTGGCGCATTCCCTTTTTTTTCCCGCATCGTGGAAAACGCGCTGGATGAGGTCGATCGCGGTCGTATTGAGGCCGTGATTTCGATGGGCGGCAGCCACTGGCATATTGTGAGCCGCGTGCTGCTGCCGGAGGCGCTTCCTGCATTGGTTGCCGGCATCACCCTGACGACGGTGATGCTGATTGGCTTTTCTGCCATGGCCGGTGTGGTGGGCGGCGGCGGATTAGGCGATCTGGCTATTCGCTATGGTTATCAACGCTTCGATAACACGCTGATGGCGGCGACGGTAATCGTACTGCTGCTGCTGGTACTTCTCGTGCAGAAATCAGGCGATCGTCTGGTTCGTTCATTAGCTTATCGTCGCTAAATTATAAGGATGTCGGCATGTTTACCATAAAATCCCCAGCTCGCTATGAACAGCAGGCCGGGCTACGTCATCAGGCGGGTGAACTGATCCGTCCGCTGGCCGCTCACTTACGCATTCTGACTTCACCGCGTGCCTGGCGGGCGGTGAACCCGTCGCTGAGTGAAAGCCTGGATCGCACCGGGATCCGCTGGCAGCTCGACTATTTGTCCGGGGAATGCACAGACGACAATATCGCGCGGTTTCAGCAAAAGCTGCTCGAACAGGGCGCAGAAGGCATTCTGGCCATTGGCGGCGGTCGCGTGCTGGATACGGCAAAAGCGGTTAATAACGCGCTGGGCGATCGTGTACTGATTGCGTTGCCGACGCTGGCAGCAACCTGTGCAGCCTGGTCGCCGCTGGCGATCGTGTATAACGCGGCGGGCGGCCATCTCAGAAGCCAGCCGCTGGACGCGATGCCGGCACTGATCCTGGTCGACAGCGAGGTGATTGCGCAAAGCGATGTGCGCTATCTGCGCGCAGGGATCGTTGATGCACTGGCAAAATGGATTGAGTTTGAACCTTATCAGCGGCACAACCCGCATCAGCTGGCGCTGGATGTAAAGGTGTCGGCGGCATGGCAGGCCGTTGAGATTTTCCAACGCTGGGGCGAGGAGGCGGTGCGGGATAATCAACAGCAGCAGGTTACGCAGGCGCTGGAAAAGGTCATTGAAGCGAATATCGTGCTGGCCGGGCTGGCAAACAGCGTGCGCGGCTCCCTGGATACGCCGGGCTTTGCGCATGTCATCCACGATGCGCTAACGCATCAGCCCGAATTACACGGCTGGCTGCACGGTGAAAAGGTGGGGTTCAGCCTGCTAATCCAGTCGCTGGTGGCGAACCGCAACGATCAACCCGATGCTGAACTACTGGCGCTGCTGCGTCATTTTGGCAGTCCGCTACGTTTGCCCGCTTTGCAGGGCGATCGCGCTGAGCGTATTGAGCAGATTGCCGCCGCCATTCACTTTCCCACAGCCAGTCTGGGCGATTTGCCGTTTACCCTCACGCAACCGGCGCTTAAAGAGGCGTTGTTGATGACTGACGTGAGAGATTTTGGCGATCGGTAATCTTGTTGGACAACCTTCCCGGAGAGCAGCCAATAACGCGTTTAAACGCTTTTCCAAAAGCGCTTACTGATTCATAGCCTAATGATGTTGAAATGCGCAGGATGGAATCATCTGAATTCTGTAACCGGTCGCAGGCCAGCATCATTTTCCATTGCGTCAGGTATTCAATCGGTGCAGTACCTACCGTTTCCTTAAAGTGTTTTGCAAAGGCTGAACGGGACATACCAGCCTGTTTTGCAAGCTTTTCCAGCGTCCAGTTATGCCCGGGGTTATCGTGCATACAGGCAATTGCGACGCTCAGTTGTTTATCCTTCAACGCAATAAGCCAGCCGCTCTTCGTCTCAGATCTGTCATTCACGTGTAGACGCAGCGCCTGGATTAACAGCATAAACGCCAGCTGTTGCACGATCAGCCCGCTGCCAGGCTGAGGATCCCGCACCTCCTCCGCCATCCTTTCAAGCGCCCAGTACATTGCTGCCCGGTCTGAGCTTTTCTGAATATGCACAACGGGTGGCAGTGAACGTAAAAGCATCTGCGCAGGGCGGCCAGCCAGCAGAAAATGACCGCCGACAAGAAAACAGGCCGACTTTTCGTCAGCTTTTGCGGCTATATCTGAAACCATTTCGGTACGAACAGCCTGAAAGTCGATCGGTTGCAACGATAAATCGGTCGCCAGTTGGAAAGGCGGGCCAGGGGGCAACAGATAGCAATCACCGGCAGTAAGCCGTACAGGCTCGGCAAGACCCTCCACTGACAGCCAACACGCGCCTGACACCACGGCATAACATTTCACCCCGTCATGTGACGGCCATTGCACCGCCCGTTGAGGGTTCAGGACGACTCCGCCTGAAACATAGCTTTCAGGTTTAAGTAGCGATAGCAGCTGAGAAAGCGGATCCATACCTGCTCCGGACGATTAGACATAAAACAGCGACTCTGTAACATAGATCGTATTACAGCTTACCCCTAAAGTAGCCGTACCGGGTTGTAACAGCAATCCATTACTGACATAAGGGCGGGCTGAAGATGCGTATTTTTCTCACGGGTGCGACCGGTTTTATTGGCACGGCTGTTGCCGCTCAGCTGATTGCTGCCGGCTATCAGGTCATCGGGCTTGCCCGAAGCCAGCAGGGGGCAGCAGCGCTATCTGCCGCAGGCGTTGAGGCTCATTTCGGCGACCTTGCGGATCCTGACAGTCTGCGAAGCGGCGCTGCGTTAAGTGATGGCGTAATACATACCGCATTTAATCACGATTTTTCCACCTTTCTTGCGAACTGTGAAACGGACCGCCGGGTTATTGACGCCATGGCCAGTGCGCTGAAGGGAACGCAGCGGCCGTTGATTATTACTTCTGCCGTCGGGCTGGGGTCATCAGGGCAGAACGTGCTGGCTGTTGAAAACCATTTTAATGCTGAACATCAGAACCCGCGTAAGGCGTCAGAGCTGGCAGGTATCAATGCATTAAAAGAGGGCGTTAATGTCTCTGTGATCCGGCTTTCGCAGGTTCATAATCCCTTAAAGCAAGGTTTAATTACGCCACTGATTGAGATTGCCCGGCAAAAAGGATTTTCCGCCTTTATCGAAGAGGGCCAGAATTGCTGGTCGGCAGTCCATCTCAGCGATGCGGCTTTGCTGTATGTTCTGGCGCTGGAAAAAAATAGCCCGGGAAGTCGATATCATGCCGTGGCAGAAGAGGGTATTACGATGCGCAAGATTGCTGAAACCATTGGCTATATTCTTAACGTGCCGGCCATAAGCATTGACGCAGCCAAAGCAGCAGAGCATTTCGGCTGGATGAGTAAATTTGTCGCTCAGGACATGTCGGCTTCAAGTGCAATCACGCAGCAGCAACTAAAATGGCAGCCGCAGGGACCCGATTTGATCGGCGATCTTAAGCAAGTGCGTATCCATACCCGGTGACAGCCAATACTGACGAAACAACATCAGTCAGTAAGGCTGGAGAGGATGTCCGTTTCCAGGTTTTAAATGCCAAAAGTTATCAGCCTTCCCTGATTGCTATAAACCCCAGAGGTACGCCGCCACAGAAGCTGTCGGTAACAGACTTGGCCAATCTGACCGTTAAAAATGGAGAACTTTGCATTTCACCTAACTTTTATCGGTTCCCGGCTAAAGGGCAATTCATTGTCCAGAACATACTTGACGTCCCCGGCGAGCAAGGTTCATAAAGAAGCGTTG
Organism: Pantoea sp. CCBC3-3-1; assembly: GCF_007981265.1. Classification (NCBI taxonomy): domain Bacteria; kingdom Pseudomonadati; phylum Pseudomonadota; class Gammaproteobacteria; order Enterobacterales; family Erwiniaceae; genus Pantoea; species Pantoea sp. CCBC3-3-1. The sequence continues at coordinate 3,090,216 of NZ_CP034363.1, read as the reverse complement.
TTACGGGCGTGGAATTTTCAGGCAGCCATGTTGTGAATATATCCCTCACAGACGGGGGAACAACGCGTTAAGGTAACCATAATGAATGCCTTCTGGCGCGATATTCATTTGTAATGTGATTCATATATAACTGGTTACGTCCATGTTTTGCATTGGTGGGGCAGTATTGCGCATGCGTCTCGACCAGCCGATTGTGTAGTGAGATATATTCACCATTGTGGGCCAGGATAAAAATGTTACACTTGAGCTGCTCGCCATTCAGGCATTTGATAATTATCCTTTTTAAGGAAGAAGAGAGTGAACATTAGCCAGGAGAAACTTTTGCAGTCAGGTTTCACGCAAAAAGAACTGCGAAAAATTAAGATTAACGTGGAAAGATTCGGTGGAACGCTTGATGTGGCTATCCAGGATCTGGCCTGCCGCTTCAGGCTTTTGACCTGGATTACTGCTGTTTGTGCAGTGATATTCATACTTTTGGTGGTTTTTAGCTCGCCTGTGAAAATTATCGCTGGGGGCGTGGCCTTCGTTTTTGGCATTGCCATTATGATGTTTGCACAACCCCCGATACTCTCCTACAAGTCATGGCGTTACTGGAGAAATAACCGCTGTTAATTTTTGTCGCCATCAACCGTTAACAGGTCAAAGATCACTTTTGCTTTGACTCCATAACCTACGATTTTCATCGTCAGTTTAGGACGAGTTAAAGAATCTATTTTTCTATGTCACGCAGATGAAATGAAGAAATCGTATTGGCAACGTTTATCAGCTTACGGGCTTCCAGGTTCACCATCGTTTCAGCCCAGTACTTATTTCTTCCTCCGGACTGCATCATTGTGAGTAGCGCCGCATCCATTGTAATTCTCCATGTCAGATTTAGTTTATGAGCAGTTTAATATTTTTAAGTGAAAGCATGAAGCTCAATGATCAAATTTCAGTTGAGAGATCAAGAGGAAAGATTTAGAAGGCCTGAATTTGCGGGCGTTTTAGTCGTGAATAATAACAATGTCAGATTGCGACGCTCATAAATTCGCATCTCAGTTTTTACCTCAAACCAGTGGCTCTTCAATCTCTTCAATAAGCTCTTTGCCCTGGTTGTGAATATTGCCAACCTTGCTGGTCACCGGATGCCAGCGGAAAGCACTTTCCGGAAGCGCTGCCTCTGCTGCAATTTTCTGGGCGCGAGAGGATGAGGTCTCCTGACTCAACCACTCTTTGACTGCATCAGCAGTGAGTACCAGTGGTCTTCGATCGTGTATATCTACCATGCTCCCAGCGCTGGCCGCGGTCACAATCACGAATCCCTCTGCGGCACGTTCCTTATCGTAAGGTGCCTTACCGATGGCAGCAAAAAAGAGGGGCTCATCATTTTTATGATGAATGAAGTAAGGTTGCTTATTTTTACCGTCTTTTTTCCATTCAAACCAGCCATCGGCTGGAACGACAGCCCGACCATGATTCCATAAAGGTTTAAACATTCTGCCGGTAGCCGCCGTTTCGCCACGGGCGTTGATCAGCGGCTGCTTGTCCCACCATTCCGGCGCATATCCCCACAGCACAGGATCCAGATGCAAATCATGGTCGCGTTCATTCAGCAAGAGCACCTTCGTACCCGGCGCGACGTTGTACCGCCCGACAGGTTCAGGGTCATGAATGATTTCACCGTCGCCAAGGCCGAGGAGATCAAAGTATTCATCACGACTGCGGTATTGCGCAAAACGTCCACACATAGTATTTCCCTCCTCCGTTAAGCATAGCTTCAGCTGAATACCACGCATGAACAGTCCAGAGTGTATTGATCACGATCCGCGTAACCGGCACAACGGGCAATAGTGAAGTGGAATAGCGTCGAAAGGGGCAGGAAAATCACTCAGGATGGAAGTATCGTATTGAATATAAAAACATATTAATCAGTCCGGGAAATTCCTGAGATAGTTGACGATTATCCATATCGCTCAACCCGGACTGAGTTTTTCATTAAGGGAACTGATTTGGCGAAGTTATTTAGCCAGCAGTTCTTTTCTGACGATTTCTGCGCCTGCACTCAAGGCATTTAACTTACCTGTTGCGACCTGACGAGACAGGGGAATCATGCCACAGTTGGTGCAAGGATAGAGCTTGTCAGCATCGACGAACTGTAGTGCTTTACGTAAAGTCGCCGCGACTTCTTCTGGCGTTTCAATGGTATTGGTTGCCACGTCAATCGCGCCAACCATCACTTTCTTGCCACGGAGTAGCTCAATAAGCTCCATGGGAACATGAGAGTTTTGACACTCCAGTGAGATGATGTCGATATTAGATGTCTGCAATTTCGGGAAAATTTCTTCATATTGGCGCCACTCTGAGCCCAACGTCTTTTTCCAGTCCGTATTGGCTTTAATGCCATAGCCGTAACAAATGTGCACGGCGGTTTCACACTTCAGTCCTTCAATGGCTCTTTCTAAGGCGGCAATGCCCCAGTCGTTTACCTCATCAAAGAACACATTAAATGCAGGCTCGTCGAACTGGATAATATCAACGCCCACAGCTTCTAATTCTTTGGCTTCCTGATTAAGAATTTTAGCGAATTCCCAGGCAAGCTTTTCACGACTTTTATAGTGGCCGTCATAGAGCGTATCAATCATCGTCATCGGACCAGGCAGCGCCCATTTAATTGGCCGATCGGTCTGCTGACGCAGGAGTTTGGCATCTTCAACAAAGACAGGCTTCTGACGTGATACCGGACCGACGACTGATGGCACACTCGCCTCATAGCGGTTACGAATTTTAACGATCTCACGCTTCTGGAAATCAACCCCGTCAAGGTGTTCAATGAAGGTCGTAACAAAATGCTGGCGCGTTTGCTCGCCATCACTGACGATATCAATACCTGCCCGCAGCTGATCCTCAAGACACAAACGCAGAGCATCTTGTTTGCCATCAATTAATTCCTGATCCTGGAGTTTCCAGGGAGACCAGAGTGTCTCAGGTTGAGCAAGCCAGGAAGGTTTAGGTAAACTGCCAGCAGTCGACGTAGGTAATAACTTTTTCATAATAATAGATGACCTTGTATATTGGGTTAATCAAAGAACGGAATCAGCAGACCATTGCGCAAGAATAGCGTGATAAGGTTTGATGAACTGCTCTTCGGTAAACTTTCCCTGTTCGATTGCCAGCTGGCTACGTTCTTCTCGATCATAAACGATGCGAGTTAAAGAATAATCCTGGTGGTTCAACTTTGGTTGATAGTGTTTTGCTGCTGCAGAATTAGCATTGTAAATCTCAGGCCGGTAAATCTTTTGGAATGTCTCCATCGTGCTGATGGTACTGATAAGCTCAAGATTAGTGTAATCGCCGAGTAAATCGCCGCTAAAATAGAAGGCCAAAGGCGCGACGCTGTTTGCAGGCATAAAGTAGCGAGCCTGCAATCCCATTTTAGAGAAATAGTGATCGGTCAGGGAAGGTTCATCCTGCGCATATTCGATGCCCAACACCGGATGCTCGTTACCCGTACGGTAATAGGTATTTTTACTTGATACACTCAGACAAATAACCGGCTGTTTACTGAACTGTTCTTTGTAGTTATTTGAATTTACGAAGCATTTAAAGATGTTACCGTGCAAATCACCAAAGCTGTCAGGAATAACGAATTCGGCTCTGTTTTTATTATGCTCAGGCAGCAACACGCTAAAATCATAATCCCGTACGTAAGAGGAGAAATTGTTGCCGACAATGCCTTCAAGACGTTCGTTGGTTTTTTTATCAACGATATTCGTTTTTAAGATTTCAATCACCGGGAAGGTCTTACCGTTGCCTTCAACATCAATTTCTGCGGAAATGATTTCAAGCTCAACAGAGTAACGATCGCCTTTGGGATTATCCCAATGCGCCAGGGAATTGAAACGATTGTCAATCATCATTAAAGCGTTGCGCAAGTTCCCCTGGCGGTTCTCGCCCCGGGCCAGGTTAGCGAAGTTGGTCGTGATGCGCGTGTTTTTGGAAGGGTTATAATTCTCATCGAGAGAAGTACGCTTAATGGTAAATGCAAAGTCTTTATTCATCGTCATCCGCTACCCTAATTTCTGAGATAAAACTGAATTTATTTATTTCCGGAGTTTCTGGTTTTATTCAGAGTTTTTAATGTTGTTTATGGTTAATAATATTGTCTATTTTATACCTAAGTCATTGATTAAGTGAAAGTGATATAAATTCAACGAACATGAGCCATTTTCATGATCGAGGCTGGTGGGTTTGCAGGTTTCTCTTTGCCACTGGATCCCCGCATGAACGCCTGTGCACTGCCAGGAAGCAACGAGCTGCTGACTGAACGGGTGTGACAAACGTTTCCTGTCGTAATTCCTGTCACGTGCATGCAGGCCTGCTAAGCACCTGGTACCAAAAGGGAAATTTTCAGGACATTTTTTTAGCAGTGTTATGATAATCCAGCACTTAAATTGTAAGAAAGGTAAGGGAAAAATGCCAATACCGGGCAAGTTTGTTATTAATAATCAGGAAATGTCAGCGCTCACCATGTTTGGTGTGGGCACCTTTGCTGCATACTCAGGGAATAAAGAATCCCGCAACCGGGTCAGCGACGTAGCCGTTCCTATGCAAGGTCCAATCCCCCCTGGGAAATATTATATTGTTGACCGGCCAACCGGCGGTTGGAAAGGCGTTATTCGAACTGACCTCCATGATTTTTACTCATGGCCAACCTCACCCCCTGTGATTAAAGCCGAATGGTTTGCTCTTTACAGGCAGGATGGAAGGATTGATGATTTTACCTGGATAAATGGCGTGAAACGGGGAAATTTTCGTCTACATCCGCCGGGCCCATTAGGGATTTCTGAAGGTTGCATTACGTTGAAAAACCGTACTGACTTTCTGGCTATCCGTCAAAGCCTGTTAAGTACTCAGCCCCAAAAACTGTCTAAGGGACTTTTAACGTATGGCACGATTGAGGTAATCACTGATGGAAAATAAACGTATACCGACCGGCTTAAAACTCTCTATTTTTGCCGCTGCCCTTATCGTTCTGTTCTTCATTCTCCAATGGCTTGGTACGGCCAGCTATGAACACTCTCACTTCTGGGAAGCGACCGCGGACCTGTTTGGTGATACCGATCTTGAAGGATTTATCATGATGAGTCTTGGGCTGATCAACCTTGTTCTTGCTGCCGTTGTTTACAAATTTACCGTGCGAATGATTGAAAAACGCCTGAACAAAGTAGGGTGACATACTCACATATTACAGTGGCCTTGCCTCTGCGGTTTCTCGATATGATGTAGGCGCTACCGGCGTAGAGAACGATATACCATGGGATGAAAAGCAGCAGCTATGGTTAAAGGGCGGCACACCTTTATCATGGAGAGGCAAATGACTAACCACAATGCAGCGCTGATCGCTTCACGACTGGCGCTAACCGCAGAGCAACGACAACAGACGCGCGCAGCGCTTGCACAGGGAAAGCAGGCAGAGCCGGATCGGCGACGCGCGCAGCGCTACGCTTTTCAGCAACGGACCCGGCAAAGCGTGATCGTGGGGGATACTAACGATCTGCTGCCGGTTTCTTTTTTGCAGCAGGGGATAACTTCGGCGCGAGCGGTGGCGTTGATCAGGGAAGATGGCGTGCCGAAGGGCAGTGGATTTCTGACGCATGGCAACCTCTTTATCACTAATCACCATTTATTACCTGAACCGTCTGCGCAGGGTGTCATAACCGTGCAGTTCGGCTATCGTCAAAGCGAAACGGGCGAAATCATTGATGGCCGACTTTATACGGTGGACGCGGACCGCTTCTGGCTTACCAGCCCGACAGAAGAGTATGACTGCACGCTGATCGCGCTGGGCGAAGCCGTTAACGGCAGCGGCGAGGCGCCATTGCCGCTGTCGCTTAACGATCGCAACGATAAGCATGCGCTGGGTATCAACCTGAATCTGATTCATCATCCGGGCGGCGCGCCACAGCAGATCACGCTGCGCAACAACGCATTGCTGGCACGGCACGAGCAGTTTCTGCATTACGAGGCCGACAGCGAGGGCGGATCGTCCGGCGCACCCGTATTTAATGACGGCTGGCAGCTGGTGGCGCTACATCATGGTGGCGTTGAAGACAACGGCAAGTGGGTTAACGAAGGCATTCGTCTCAGCGCGTTAACCGACTGGCTGAAAGGCGAACTGCCGCAGCTTTCTGTTGCAATGCAGACGCAGCTGATGCAGGCGTTAACCTCTGATGCCACGCCGCTGCGGTCTGTTGCCAGTGCTGCGCCACCGGATGAAAATTACCGCAATCGCGATGGCTTTCAGGCGGATTTTCTTGGTACATCTGTTGATATTGCCGCTATCATCGCACCGCGTGTAGCGGAAGTGGCACCCTTGCGCGACGGTAGCAAAGGCGCTGAAGCCAGGCTCGACTATCAGCATTTTTCGCTGTTAATGAGCGCCGAACGAAAACTGGCCTTTTTTACCGCAACCAACATTGATGGGGCCAGCTACATCAACATCGATCGCGACAGCGGGCAGCCTTCGTTGTTACCGGAGGGAGACCGCTGGTATGAAGACAGCCGCATCGACAGCCGCTACGTGACCGGACAGGCTTTTTACAGCGAGTTCAGCCGCTGGTTCGATCGCGGTCATCTTACCCGTCGTAGCGATCCGACCTGGGGCAGCGCCGCCGAAGCCGTTCGCGCTAACAAAGACACCTTTCACTTTACCAATTGCTCTCCGCAGCATTTCCGCTTCAATCAAAGTGTGCAGTACTGGCAGGGCGTTGAGCGCTATATTCTTGAATTCGGCGTATTGCAGTCAAAAAAACGGATCAGCGTTCTTACCGGCCCGGTGCTTAACGATCGGAGCCGGCAGTATGCAGATTTACAGGTGCCGCTGATGTTCTGGAAAGTCGTTCTGCGTACCGGGCCACAAGGGAAGCCTCAGGCCACTGCGCTGCTGGTCAGTCAGGACAAACTACTGGATGAGCCGCGCCGCGTGTTACCGCGGGCGCAGCCCGAAACGGTGCCCAATGTGGATGAATACCGTGTCTCCGTCAGCGCGCTGGAAACCCTGACCGGCCTTAATTTTAGTGCTTTCCGTGACTGGGATAGCTGGCAGCCGGATGCCGCACTGCTGGCGCAACCGCTACCCGCGAAGCTGATTATGACGTGGCAGGATCTGCTGTAAATTTAAGTAAAAATGAATGCTTTATAACAATGGCAAACCGATGATGTTTCCCAAAATTTGTCGCTATTTCCCTGTTATTCAGGGCTAATATTCAGGAGTCAACAAACAAAAGATGCATCATTTAACCCTCTTTCGTACGATAACGGCGTTGGCCCTTATGATTGTGGCGGGTTGTTCCTCCCATACTCCTGAAGAAGCAGACAGCCGCGCAAAAGATAAAACGGCCCATCGGGCCAGCGAGCCGGATCTTATCCCGGTCATCGCAGCATTACATGACCAAATGTACGCGTGGGAAGGCACGCCCTATGAATGGGGAGGCACAAAGCTTTCGGGCATGGACTGCTCTGGCTTTGTCTGGCGCACTCTTAAAGATCGCTTCAACCTGCCGATGAAACGCGTGACCACCAGTCAGTTAATTCAGATGGGTAAACGTATCGATCCCGATCGTTTGCAGCCCGGCGACCTGGTTTTTTTCCGTATTAATCGACAGATGCACGTCGGTTTTTACGATACCGAACGTTATTTCCTGCACGCTTCCGCCAGCCAGGGCGTGATGCGATCCTCACTGGATAACGTGTACTGGAAATCTGTTTTTCTTGAAGCGCGCAGGTTGCCAAACGAACATGGTGCACAGATATCATTTAATTATGATGAAGAACATAAACGCGTGCTGGCTAAAAACTAAGGGCTGCTCACCATTTACAGGTATAATCCCACGCATTCTTCAACAGGCTTAGATACGAAAATGACAAAACTCACCTTACAAGAGCAGATGCTAAAAGCTGGATTAGTGACCAGCAAAAAAATGGACAAAATTCAAAGGACGGCTAAAAAATCACGGGTTCAGGCTCGTGAGGCCAGAGAAGCGGTGGAAGAGAATAAAAAAGCGCAGCTGGAGCGTGATAAGCAGCTGAGTGAACAGCAAAAACAAGCTGCCTTGTCGAAAGAATACAAAGCTCAGGTGAAACAGCTGATTGAAATGAACAAAATTGTCATTTCAAAAGGCAATATTGATTTTAACTTCACCGATAATAATTTAATTAAAAAAATCGTTGTGGATAAGGCGACGCAGGCACAGCTGATTAGCGGTCGTCTCGCCATTGCCTGTTTGGTTGCTGAAAACAGCGGCGAGAAACAATACGCGATTATCCCAGCGAGCGTGGCCGATAAAATCGCGCAGCGTGACGCAAGCAGCATCGTATTAAACAGCACGCTGAGTCAGGAAGAGCAGGATGAAGAAGATCCCTATGCTGACTTTAAAGTGCCTGATGATTTGATGTGGTAATCAGAACGGGCTCACGCTGCGGCCGTTGATTTGCTCTCCGCTAACGGGATGAACAAAATCCAGCTCGCTGGCGTGCAGCATCAGCCGTGGCGTCTGTGCAGTGCCTGGCAACAGAAGACCGCCATACAGGTCACAGCCCAAAATAGGGTGGCCCAGCAGCTGGCAGTGAATGCGTAGCTGATGGGTGCGCCCGGTCTCCGGGGTGAGCTGTACCCGCGTCAACGGCAGTAACGTCCCATCCTCCAGCTCCTTATAAAACCGCTCAATGACCCGATAGCACGAACGCGCGGGCTTGCCGTTGATTGCGCAAATCGACATCAGCGGGAACAGCGCCGGATCTTTGGCAATCGCCGCCTCGATCACGCCTTCGTTGTCTTCGAGATGTCCGCAGAGCAATGCGCTGTACCTTTTGGTGACGGCGCGCTGGCTAAACTGCTGGCAGAGCGCGGCATTAACCGCTTTATTTCGTGCGATTACCATCAGTCCGGAAGTGCCAAAATCCAGGCGGTGAACGAGGGTGCAGCCGGGAAATAGCTGCACCAGCCGATGATGTACCGAATCAAGGTTTTGCGGATTTTTCCCCGAAAGGCTGAGCAACCCGGCCGGTTTATTGATCAAAGCCAGATGCTCATCCTGCCAGAGCATCTCTATCTGGTCATGGCACGGCGGGGCAATAAAGCTATCGAAAATCGCAGACATCAGGCTACCGGATGAAGAAGGGGAGCGGATGATAACGGATTTTCAGTCGACTGACGAATCCGGCTGGCCGTGACTCTCTCGCAGAGCTGAAATTTATCGTCCAGACTTAAAGCAAAGACGTAGTCTGCGCAGGCATTGTGATTTACACTGCGCGCTGCAAAAAACTCAGTAGATAAACGATTAAGTAGGCGGTAATGGCGATGAACGGAACGATCACAACCTGGTTTAAAGAAAAAGGTTTTGGATTTATCAAAGATGAGAACGGTGACAACCGTTACTTCCATGTGATTAAGGTCGCCAACCCTGATCTGATTAAAAAAGATGCGGCGGTAACGTTCGAACCCACGACCAACAACAAGGGTTTGTCGGCCTATGCGGTAAAAGTCCTGCCGGAAAGCAAATATATCTATATCGCGGGCGAGCGCCTTAAGCTCACGGCGATCAAATCTTACCTGGTTTACAGCGAAGAAGTCCCTGCCAATACCCGTATTGATAAAGAAAATACGGTGCTCTCTGTTGGCGTACTGATGAACAGCATCAAGCCGAAAACAGCCGCGAAGCCAGATGAAATGCGCACGCTAAAAAAACTGGCGATCACCACCTTCCAGGGCGGGACGCTCATCTTTTCGGAAGATGAGATAGACGTGGATGCCACGGTAAAACTGCTCAAGGTCTGAAAGCAGTCAGGCTGAACCCGTGCCGAAATCCTGTGATATTAAGCAGGATTTTGGTACTGAGTAGCTTGCGGGGGACTTCTACCGCACCACAGCTGCTGCTGGTACTGATTTTAGTAAAAGCAAAAAGCCCGCTTAAGTTTCCTTAAGCGGGCTTTTCTAATTTGGCTCCTCTGACTGAGATCGCCTTTGCCAGTAACTGGCTAATAAGTAAGCTAATGCTGAAAGCTCTCCCTGTCAAGACCACCAGAATGACCACCAATCGAAGCAGGTTCTACAAACTGATGTGTGCGGCCTCGTGCATTTGGTGATCGCTACTATTGTCACTGACGCCCCAAGTAGTAGATAACAACGTCAGTTTGTAATATCGGGTTGTTGACCCTGCCCCCGAATATGATCTAGGCATAACCGGCTTCATGTCAGCTGCAATCAGTCGGCAGACCCTTACGGCGTCGCCTGCGTTTTACACCCCAGCCGTTAAGGTTATAAATGCGGTATACCCGCTTGTTGTCTAATCAGTCAATATCAGGGTCAGATGGGGTCTTTGTCGTCTTCGTAGTCATCTGTTGATGCTACAACATGTTGCAAGACATCGTCTTCATTCCTATGTGATTCTCGCAAGGCTTTTACCCTGCAAAGCGTGTCCCGGAATTGAATTTAAAGACGAGCTCACTCTAATTGATCATGACTTTTCGCTTATTAATTTACCGCGTTAAGGCGTTCATTATAAAAAGTTTCTGACTTCCACATACTCAACATCAATGTTGCCAGTTTCCTTGCCAATGCAACAATAACCTTCTTATAGCCCATTCTGTGTCGGAGCTCATTTGCCCATATTGCCAGGCTTGTATCAGTGCCGTAACGGGTTAAAAGGCATGATGCTGCTTCGTAGAGAAGCGTGCGTGTCATTCGGTTTCCCTGCTTTGAGATCCCCCCATTTCTGTCAACCTCGCCGGATTGGTACTTTTTGGGTGTTAATCCGAGGAAGGCTCCGGCATCGCTTACACGTCTGAAGCGAAAGGGGTCGTCAATTGACGTTTTAAAACTTAATGCTGTCAGAACACCCACTCCCGGAACAGATTGCAATATTTGGCAAACTGGATCTTTTCGGCCCAGAGCCACCTGAAATAGCATGCTTGCGGCAGAGTTTCAGGGCCGTAACCCCGGGTTCGGCCTCGCGGACAATATTGATGACATTATCGTCGGAAAAGGATTCTTCATGAGGATGTACTCATTTGACGGATGAAGATATTGCTAACCTTGCGGTGTGTTAATCAATGGGAAGCAGGTCAAGAGAGGCTGCCATTACCGATGGCGCGGTTGACTTGATTTCACCAACGTTTCGAGGCTTATAGAATTCATGTCACACATAGGTTGATCATCATATAATGCATCGTGTATGTAGGTATAATCTTGTCAGCTGCGCTGACAACCTGTGAGTTATTTAGCGTTTATTATGATTTGATTCATCTCTGAACCCTTTGCTTCACCGTACAACCATCTCTGCAGCAATCGACTGTCTTCAGACAGATCCATATTCTGTCGAGTACATAAATAATAGTCCCTGCCATCATCGATTTCGTGGTCGAAAAGCTTCACCAGTTCGCCTGATGCAAGAAAAGGGGCGATCATCGGCTCCCTCAACAGGCCACATCCCAGACCGGCGCGCACCGCAGCCAACGTCAGCAACCCATCTTCAAAGATGGGACCCTCTTTCCTGAAATGCGTGATATCGAGACTGTTGAACCACTGCTGCCATGCATTCCTCTCCTCATCATGCACTTTTTTTGTTTGTGCCAGGATTTCAGGAGTATCGATATAGCCATGTGTGCGTAAAAAATCCTTGCTGGCAACTGGCACCATTTTCCCGGAGATCAGCTTTTCTGCATTGTATCCCGCCCATTGTCCGGTACCGAAGCGAATAGAAAGGTCAGAGGCATCGCTGTGATAATTACGGTGATTGGCATACACCACGTTAATTTCAATTTGCGAATGGATATTCGAGAATTTAGGCAGCCTGGGAATAAACCAACTCATGCCAAAAAGGGGAATCAGGCTGATAGTCACTTTGCGTGAGGGATTTTGCTCCATGATATGCCCTGTCGCTTGTCGGAGTACCGAAAATGCAGAACGAATGGAGCGGTAATATTCCCTGCCCGACGAACTAAGAACCAGCCGGCGGCCTTGGCGATCGGTTAGCGGCAGCTGCAAAAAGTTTTCCAACACACGAAGCTGATGGCTCACCGCAGAAGGCGAGATATTTAGCTCTTGCGCCGCTGCACTCAAGCTACCTAAACGCGCGATGGCTTCGAACACGCGTACAGCGCGTAAAGGTGGATCATCCGAAAACTCTGTATGTGATGCGAAATCATCATCGATTGATTGTTCTGTTTTTCTCATATAAACCACTATTTCTCAGCGGTGGAAACTCTCTGGTTGAAAATAAGTTAACTTAAATCATATGGTTATAGGTAATTCATTTTGCCATAAGTAAGAATATATACGTATTTTACAATTTTGCTCAATTATCGGATGTTAAGCGCGCAACCGCTAATTCCGGATAACTACTGTGGATACATTTATACAACAACTGATTAATGGCCTGATGCTTGGCAGCATTTATGGCCTGATAGCGCTTGGATACACCATGGTGTACGGAATTTTGCGCATCATTAATTTTGCACACGGCGACATTTTGATGACTGGGGCACTGACTACCCTGTCTGGGATGCAGTTGCTTACTCAACATTTCCCACACTTAAATGCACTGGTCGTACTAACGATTGCCACTCTGCTGTCAATGGGTGTTTGCGCGCTACTAGCAATGGGTATTGAGCGCTTTGCTTACCGCCGCTTGCGCAATGCTCCGCGCCTGGCACCGTTGATCAGTGGTATTGGCCTTTCTGTCCTGCTCCAGACCTGCGCGATGATCATCTGGAGCCGCAATCCGCTGATGTTCCCGCAAGTTTTATCGATGGATCCGATAGCGATCACCGCCGGTGATGCACAGCATCCCCCTGCCATTATTACTGTTACCGGTATTGTCACCTTCCTGCTGGCCTTGAGCGCCATGGCAGGGTTGTGGTTGCTGGTGGAGTTTACTCGGCTGGGGCGCGGTATGCGTGCCGTTGCTGAAAACCCTCGCGTAGCCAGCCTGATGGGCGTCAACCCAAACCGCATCATCACGTTGACCTTTGCCATCGGGGGTGTTTTCGCCGCTCTGGCAGGAGTCATGATGGCAAGTAACTACGGCAATGCCGGATTCTCGATGGGATTCTTACCGGGAATCAAAGCCTTTACTGCTGCGGTTCTGGGCGGGATTGGCAATATTCGTGGTGCCATGGTGGGCGGAGTACTGCTGGGTATTATTGAATCGCTGGGCGCGGGCTATCTGGGAGAGCTAACGCATGGCGTCTTTGGCAGTAATTATCAGGATGTTTTTGCTTTCATTGTCTTAATTCTGGTGTTGGTGTTCCGACCAGCAGGGTTGTTAGGCGAACGCGTGGCACAGCGTGCCTGAGGATAAGACTATGAGCGCTATTTCATTTGAAAATGTACCCAAACGCCGCCTCAATTCAGGCCTGTTATTACTGATCGTGGGCATGCTCATTGCGCCTTGGCTTGCATCTGCCACGGGTGGTAATTACTGGGTCAGGGTGATTGATTTTACTCTGCTCTACATCATGTTGGCATTAGGGTTGAATATTGTTGTGGGCTTTACGGGCCTGCTGGATATGGGGTTTATTGCCTTTTATGCCGTGGGTGCCTATCTCGCGGCGCTTCTGGCGTCACCGCATCTTCTGGATGCCTTTCCCGCCTTGCAGCCCATGTTCTCCCATGGCATGCATACCTCCTATTTGTGGCTGGTGCCGTTAGGCGCTTTTGTTGCGGGTATCTGCGGCATTCTGCTGGGCGCACCCACGCTGGGATTACGTGGTGACTATCTGGCGATCGTCACACTGGGGTTTGGTGAAATCATCCGTATTTTGATGCGTAACCTCGATCGTCCGGTCAATATCACGAATGGTGCAAAAGGCATTTCAGGTATTGATTCCCTGAATCTGTTTGGCCTGAAATTCAGTGGCACTTACCACCTGCTGGGCCAAAAAATTCCGGCACTCTATTTATGGTATTACCTTTTCGCGCTGCTCATCGCGGTCATCATCTTTATCTGTTTACGGTTGCAACATTCGCGCATTGGCCGCGCCTGGCACGCAATTCGTGAAGATGAGGATGTGGCGCGTGCCATGGGTATCAACGTCCGTAACTTCAAGCTGCTGGCATTTGCGCTTGGGGCGTCATTCGGTGGCGTAGCCGGGGTGATGTTCGCGTCTTTCCAGGGGTTTGTCTCACCGGAGTCGTTTACGTTGAACGAGTCAATCGTGGTTCTCGCCATGGTGGTCTTGGGCGGAATTGGGCATGTGCCGGGCGTCATTCTTGGTGCAGTGTTGCTCTCTGCATTGCCCGAAGTACTGAGAAGCCAGGCGATTCCATTGCAGCAGGCACTGTTTGGTAGCGTGATCATTGAACCGGAAATTTTACGTCAGCTGTTTTATGGCCTGGCGCTGGTACTGGTGATGCTGTTCAGGCCGCATGGCCTTTGGCCGGTGCGTCATCCGGGGGTGGCATCATGAATCTGCTGAGCGTGCGTCATTTGCATAAAAACTTTGGCGGTATTAAAGCGGTTGATGATGTCAGCCTGAACGTTAAGGCGGGCGACATTTATGGGCTAATTGGGCCGAATGGTGCTGGCAAAACCACCTGTTTTAATCTCATCACCGGGTTATACCGAGCTGACAGTGGCGAATTTGACCTTGCGGGAAAACCCTATACCCCGCAAAGAATAGAAAAAGTCACGCAAGCGGGTATCGCGCGTACTTTTCAGAATCTGCGTTTATTCAACGAGATGAGTGTGCTGGAAAACGTGATGATCGGCAGGCATGTCCGGACACGTAACGGTTTGTGGGCCGCTCTCTCCCGCCATCGCCGCGCGCGTGCTGAAGAGCGTGAGACCGAAACACTGGCATGGCAGTGGCTTGAATACACCGGTATTGCTCAGTTTGCCCACTATCGCGCTTGCGACCTGGCTTACGGCCATCAGCGCCGGTTGGAAATCGCCAGGGCGTTGGCATCGGATCCCAAACTGCTGGCGCTGGATGAACCCGCAGCGGGCATGAATGCGGCAGAAAAAGTCGCGCTAGGTGGTTTGCTGCGCCGCATTCGGGACGATGGTAAAACGCTGCTGATTATTGAGCACGATGTGAAATTGATGATGGGATTGTGCGATCACATCTCGGTACTGGACTACGGCAAAGTGATTGCATCTGGCCATCCAGAGACGGTGCGTCGCCATCCTGCGGTGATCAAAGCTTATCTGGGAGGCCATGCACATGTCTGAGCCTGCGTTACAGATCAAGGATCTTAGCGTGCATTACGGCGGCATACAGGCCGTACGAAGCATCAATATAAGTTTGCAGCCGGGAGAGCGGGGCACGCTTATCGGCGCGAACGGCGCAGGTAAAAGCTCCACCGTACGCGCTATCTGCGGTTTGCAGCCTTACTCCGGCGAGATTTTCTGGCAGGGGCAATCCATCAAAGGTTTGCATCCCAATGAGTTGGTCCAAAAAGGCATTGTGCTGGTACCGGAAGGACGCGGAATTTTTACGCGCATGACAGTGCTGGAGAATCTGCAAATGGGAGCCTGGCACCGCCGTGACCGCACCCATGTTCGCCACCACATTGCGCAGCTAATGGAACAGTTTCCTCGCCTTGCTGAACGAAAACAGCAGCTGGCTGGGCTGCTTTCCGGTGGGGAACAGCAGCTTTTAGCGATTGCCCGAGCACTGCTCAGCAATCCGAAATTACTCATCCTGGACGAACCCTCCATGGGGCTGGCGCCCATCATGGTGGAGCGCATCTTCGAGGTTATTCACTCTCTGCGTACCACTGGCATCACATTACTGCTGATCGAGCAAAACGCGCGGCTGGCGCTGCAAGCCACCGACCACGCTTGGGTGATGGACAGTGGAACCATACCCTATCAGGGGCGCTCGGATGCGTTGCTGAACGACGATCGTATTCAACAAATTTACCTGGGCGAATTGCCCATTTAACTTCACCAACATCAGGGAACACTATGAAAACAATCAAAATGAGTACCATCAGCACTGCACTGCTTCTGGCGGGTATGGCTGCTTCGGTGCCTGTACATGCTGACGAAACCATCCTGATCGGTCTGGCGGGCCCACTCACGGGACCTTCAGCGCGTATCGGCAAGGATTTGGAGAACGGTGCTCAACTGGCGATCGATGATGCCAATAAAGCGCACCCGACCGTGGGTGGCAAAGCTGTGACCTTCAAATTGCAGTCGGAAGATGATCAGTCTGATCCACGTGTTGCGGTTGCCGTTGCACAGCGCTTAGTTGACAGCGGTGTGGCCGGGGTGGTGGGACACTGGAATACAGGAACCAGTATCCCTGCCGCGCGGATTTATCATGATGCTGGCATCGCGCAGGTGGCTCCGGTCGCCACAGGGCACGCCTACACGCAGCAAGGCTTTGATACCAGCTTCCGCGTCATGGGTCATGATGATGATGGCGGTAACTATGCAGGTCAGTATGCAGTTAAAACGCTAAAAGCGAAGCGTATTGCAGTCATCGACGATCGCACTGCTTTTGGCCAAGGGCTGGCGGATGAGTTCATCAAATCGCTGGAATCGCAGGGCGTCAAAATCGTTGACCGCCAGTATGTGGACGATAAAACTGTAGACTTCAGTGCAGTACTTACGGCTATTCGTAGCAAAAATGCTGACTTGGTGTTTTTCGGAGGCGTTGACAGCCAAGCCGCACCGCTGGCGCGCCGCATTAAACAGCTTGGTATGAACGCAACATTAATGGGTGCGGGTGGGTTTGTTAGTCAGACCTTCCTGACACTGGCGCAAAAAGAAGGGGACGGTGTTGTTGCGCTGGAACCGGGCTTACCGGTAGATCAAATGCCGGGTGGTAAAGCCTTTGAGCAAGCTTACCAGTCTCGCTATCACACTCACATTGAACTGCATGCGCCATTTGCCTACGACGCTACACGCGTGTTGATTGCTGCGATTGAAGAGGCCAATTCTGCGGATGCAAGCCAATACCTGCCGGTACTGCGTAACATCAATTATGCCGGCGTGAGCGGACAAATCGCCTTTGATGCGCAAGGCAACCTCAAAAATCCATCCTTCACTGTTTACAAAGTCGTGAACGGTAAATGGCAGCCACAGACCGTCGTGGGTGGTGCTGCAAAGTAACGGGAGAACATAATGAGTTGTCATCAAAACGAAGAGCTGGGCATTCTTGCCCGGCGTAAGATTGAAGCCGAAATTATCAAACCGATTTATGACGTCCTGGTGCGAGAGCTCGGGAAGGCTCAGGCGCAAGCGCTGATTGGAGAAGCCATTGAAAGCGCGGCTATCCAGGCGGGGCAAGAGTTTGCCAAAAAAGAGCCCAAAAAGGCAGATCTGCGAAGTTTCGTCAATCTGCAATATCTCTGGGAAAAAGACAATGCATTAGACGTTAAAGTGCTCGATGACGACGGGCAACGCTATAACTATGACGTCACCCGCTGTCGCTATGCCGAGATGTATCACGAGATGGGCTTAGGCGAGATTGGGCATCTCCTTTCTTGTGCGCGGGATGACAAGTTTATTGTCGGTTATGCACCTGAAGTTGAGCTAACGCGCACCACCACAGTGATGTCTGGTGCGCCGCGTTGTGACTTTCGCTATCGGGTAAAATCATGAGTATCACAGCCCGTATCAACGCGCAACGACTGTGGCAATCCCTCGAAACCTTTGCCACTTTTGGTGCGACCCCTGCTGGCGGTGTGACGCGTCTTACGCTAAGTGAAGAAGACCGTCAGGGGCGAGATACCCTGAAGCGCTGGGCCGCTGAAGCGGGTTTTTCCTGCGAGATTGATGAGTTGGGTAGCATGTTCATCAGACGCCCCGGTAAAAATGCCGGGCTGGCGCCCGTCATGATCTGCTCTCATGCTGATTCACAACCGCAGGGAGGCAATTATGATGGTGTCTATGGCGTACTGGCCGGGTTGGAGGTGTTGCGCACCCTCAATGATCACGAAATCCAAACCGAGCGCGATATTCTGCTGGTTAACTGGACCAATGAAGAGGGCGCGCGATTTGCGCCAGCCATGTTGGCCTCGGGAGTTTGGGCCGGTGTCTTCTCTAAGGCCTTTGCACTGAGCCGCCTGGATAGTGCGGGTATCTCCGTTGCTGAGGCGTTGGAAACGATCGGCTATCAAGGTCGTCACAAAGTACAACCAATTGACCTTCATGCCTGCTATGAATTGCATATTGAACAAGGCCCGATCCTCGAAAAAACTCGCACGGATATTGGTATTGTTCATGCCGCCATGGGGCAGCGATGGTTTGAAGTCACCCTTCAGGGTTTTGCCGCGCATGCGGGCACCACACCAATGGATTTACGTCAGGATGCGATGTGCGGTTTTGCGGAAATTGTGCTGGCTGTCGAGAAGATTGCACAACAAAGCGGCAAGGATGGTCGGGGTACAATTGGCATGTCTCGGGTGGTGCCTAATTCCCGTAACGTTGTACCGGGTGAAGTTTTCTTCACCGTTGAGTTTCGTCATCCTGAATCAAAGAGTCTGGAAGTCATGGAATCAGGTTTGCATGATGCACTGAACACATTATCCCATCGTCATCTGACAGTTCACGTTGAGAAAATTTTTGATTATGCACCGATTAAGTTTGATCAGTGTTGTGTGGCTCGCATTGAAAAGGCGGTGGAACATTTGGGGTTCAGTCATAGCAATATGGTCTCCGGGGCCGGCCATGATGCTTGTTATATTCAACATGTAGCACCCACGGCTATTATTTTTATTCCTTGTGTAAAAGGGATTAGCCACAACGAGGCAGAAGCTATTTTGCCAGAATGGTCAGAGAAAGGGGCTAATACACTCTTTCGAACGATTATCATTGCGGCGAATGAAAGCGAGTAAATTCTCGTTAACTTAATATGCGTTAGCAAATTAAAACATATGCTTCGCACTATTAAGCATTTTGTCTGATTTAATGACCTGTTGATAATCGGCTGCTGACTCTTAATGTATGCCGATAAATCAATGATAAATGTCTCAGGGATAAGTAAATCGTTTCGCGGCTTCCAGGCACTCGACAATATCAGTTTCGATGTGCAACCACGAGAGGTGGTTTCCATCATTGGCCCGTCAGGTTCGGGAAAGTCCACGCTTTTACGTACGTTGAATCTTCTGGTCCTGCCCGATTCGGGGAAGATTTCAATCGGTAACGCATCTATAGATGCACAGCATGTCCAGCGAAAACAGATCAATACGCTGCGCAGTAAAAACTCAATGGTATTCCAGCATTACAATCTTTTTCGAAATAAAACCGCACAGGAAAATATTACTGAGGTCCTGCGTTTCGCTAAAAAACTAGGTCGCAAGGAAGCGGATGAAAAAGCCCTGGAATATCTCCATCGTGTCGGGCTGCATGATAAAGCGTCATCATATCCGGCGATGTTATCGGGAGGGCAACAGCAGCGGGTGGGAATTGCACGTGCGCTCAGTCTGGAACCTGAAGTCATTCTGATGGATGAGCCCACTTCCTCACTCGATCCTGAAATGCGCCGCGGCATATTAAAACTGATTGCCGAAATTGCGACGCAGAATATCACCCTGGCTATCGTGACTCATGAAATGAATTTTGCCCGAGAAATTTCAGATCGGCTCTTTTTTATGGAGCAAGGCAGAATCATCGCTCAGGGTGCACCCGATGAGATCATTCAAGGTGATGTGGGAAGCCGAATTGACGCCTTTGTAAACGACTACGAAATATAAGTCAGGAAACTAGACCATGAATTTTGACCTGATCTATATGTTCAAATTGATTCCCGCCATTCTGGGCTATCTGCCAATCACTTTGCTGATCTCGGGAGCTTCAATCATTGTAGCCACCTTACTGGGTTTGCTACTCGCACTCATGCTGCGTGGCGGAAAGCTACTGCGTGGTGTCGCTCGGCTGTATATTTCCTTTTTCAGAGGCACTCCAGTACTGGTTCAATTACTGATTATCTATTTTGGTTTGCCACAACTATTTCCAGTATTGAATTCCGTTGGGCCCGTTTACGCGGTTATCGCCGGATTGAGTTTTAACACTGCTGCATATTTGGCTGAGATATTCCGCGCGGGGATTGATTCAGTGGACCGCGGGCAAATTGAAGCTGCACTGGCTAGCGGCTTAAGCCTACCCGTTGCTTGCTGGCGCATTTTGTTTCCGCAAATTTGTCGCAATGCGATCCCGGCAACAGGCAACA
Source organism: Pantoea sp. CCBC3-3-1 (assembly GCF_007981265.1). Lineage (NCBI taxonomy): Bacteria > Pseudomonadati > Pseudomonadota > Gammaproteobacteria > Enterobacterales > Erwiniaceae > Pantoea > Pantoea sp. CCBC3-3-1. Next base: position 3,070,056 of record NZ_CP034363.1, on the reverse strand, counting down.
TGTATATCGGGCTGATTAAAAACTCCTCACTGGCTTTTACACTCGGTGTCACCGAGTTGCTGTCGGCAGGAAAACTTGAAGCCACTGCCTCGCTTAAATTCTTCGAAGCTTATACCGCTGTTGCATTGGTCTATTGGGGAGTGACCTTCCTGCTCTCATTACTGCAGCGGCAACTGGAAACCCATCTGGGCAAACCCTATCAACAATAATTCAGGAGTCGGTATGAAGTTAGGCGGATTGGTGATGTGCCTGTGTGCAGCAGTGTTGTTGAGCGCATGCGATCAAAGTAAGCAGACGAGCGATGCTCAGGATGTATTGCGTGTGGGTGCGACACCAGATGGTTACCCACACTACTTTAAGGAAGGCGGTGAGCTTAAGGGCTTCAGCGTCGATGTGCTGAATGCGGTCGCGAAGAAAGCGGGACTCAAAGTTGAGTGGGTTACTTCAGATTGGGTCGGTGTGCTGGGCTCTCTCCAGACCGGAAAAGTGGATACCGTGGGTAACTTCGCCGACACACCAGAACGTCGTAAAGCCTATAATTTTTCCACACCTTATTACTATTCAGCGGCACAGCTTGCAGTCAGTAAAAACAATAACTGGGTGCATGGCCTGAGCGATTTGAACGGTAAAACCGTGGCAGCGGAACTGGGTTCTAACTACGCCAACGTATTAAAGGAGTCAGATCCTGAGCATAAAATCAATCTGGTGACCTATGAAGGCAGGGACGTGGTGGTGAATGCGGTCGCGCAAGGTAAAGCCGATGCATTTATTTCAGGCCAGGTCATCCTGCTGGGACAAATCAAACAAAAAAGACTGCCACTTAAAGTCGTAGGCGAGCCTTTTGGCGTGCGTCAGGTGGCATTGCCGTTCCGCAAAGATGCGCAAGGAGACAAGTTACGGAAAAAAGTGGATGCTGCGCTCGACCAATTGCGTAATGACGGTACGCTAAAATCCATTTCGGAAAAATGGTTTGATCAGGACCTCAGTCACGCGCCAGCAGGAGGGCAGAATTAATCATGTCCTCTTTACACCTCGCCTTGTTTCTCGAAACCACCGGTTGCCATTATGCGGGTTGGCGTATGCCCTCATCTCAACCTGTACCGCATCCCGCTGATTTCAAACAGCTCAAAGCGTTGGCGATGCAAGCCGAGCAGGCAAAGTTTGATCTGGTGTTTATGGCCGATAAATTGTCGGTCGATGATATCTATGGCAATCATTTTGCCGAAGCCGTCACCCACCGTGTCACCGAACGGCCCGATCCTTTTTCGGTGCTCTCTGCATTGAGTGCGGTCACGGAAAAGATCGGCCTCGCGGGAACGATCTCAAGTTCCTTCGCTAGCCCGTTTGCGGCGGCACGCACGCTGGCGACGCTTGACCATCTCTCTCAAGGCCGAGCAGGGTGGAATGTGGTGACTTCAACCAGCGGAGGTGAAGCCAGGAACTTTGGGGTGCCGTTGCTGAGCCATGATCAACGCTACCATAAGGCCGATTCCTTTATTGAAGCGGTGTTCCGCTTATGGGACAGCTGGGAGGATGGTGCCATAGTGGGCGATCGAGAAAAGGGAATTTATGCCGATGCCCGTAAAATTCATTACGCTGACATCAGCAACAAATGGTTCAACGTGCAAGGACCGTTAAACCTCTCGCGCGCTCCACAGGGCCGCCCGGTAACGATTCAGGCTGGTGGGTCAGGGGCCTTTACCGAGCTGGCGGCCCAGCGCGCGGACGCCATTTTTGCTTCGGAAAAGCCCAGTCTTGCTGCAGCGCAAGCCTACTACGCAGCAATCAAAGCCAAAGTTGTGCAGTATGGACGCTCCGCCAATAGCCTAAAAGTATTGCCGGGGTTGCAGCCGATTATCGGGGCGACACAAAAGGAAGCAGACGAGTTACTGGCTGAACTCAGTCAGTTGCATCATCCCCTGGCGACGCTGACGCACCTTTCAAACACCATGGATTATGACTGGTCACAACACTCACTGGATGAAGCCATGCCGGATATTCTCCCCCATCTAAGTCGGCGTGAACGTTTTGCTCCGATGCTGGATCACGCAAGAGAGCAGGGCATGACGCTGCGTCAGTTCACGAAATGGATAGCGAGAAGTGGCTTTATTGTGGCAGGCACGGCTGAAAGCCTCGCAGAGCGCATGGCGCTTTGGTACCAGCAGCGTGCAGTGGATGGATTTGTGATCATGCCACCCTGGCCCGGGGCGGCAGAGGCCTTTTTTAATCACGTTATTCCACTTTTACAGGAAAGAGGAATTTTCAGGGAAGCCTATGAACACGACACTTTACGCGGCCATTTGGGTCTGCAGTGAACCGTTCTGAAAGCTGGGTACTGCAGGCCAAAATGTGTGCCGCGCTGATCTTAAAATCCTAGCGCTTGCCCATCACGTCGGCTGTCGCTGGCCGCGACATAGCCGTGGTCAGGACTCTCTGAAAGTCGCCAGATAAACTGCCCGGCACCGAAATCCATGTAGGGATCGTAAATGGATTTCAACTGATGTCCGCGATCCTTTAGTTGCTGTGTCACATCAGTGTCAAAACGGTTTTCCAGGTCCAGTGTGAAATCGCGATTCACTTTCCAGCGTGGAGCATCGCAGGCAGCTTGCGGTTGTTGCTGATAATCCAGCATGCGAACCACCGTTTGCACATGCCCCTGTGGCTGCATATCCCCGCCCATTACGCCGAAACTCATCTGTGGCTGACCATTTTGCGTGAGGAACGCCGGAATGATGGTATGGAAAGGGCGTTTACCCGGCGCTAGCACATTGGCTGATTTAGGATCGCTAGAAAAACCTGCCCCCCGGTTTTGTAAGCTGATGCCATATTCCGGCACCACCACGCCTGAACCAAAGCCCATATAGTTAGACTGAATAAAGGACACCATCATGCCGCTCTCATCTGTGGTGGTCAGATAAACGGTACCACCGCTGCGCGGGATCCCCGCCACGGGTAAGCTGGCGCGAGAAATATCAATCTGGGCAGCCCTCTGTTTAAGATAGGTGGGATCCAGCATCTGCTCGGGCGTGACTTCCATTGATGTTGGGTCAGCCACATAACGGTAGACATCTGCAAAGGCCAGCTTCATGGCCTCGATTTGTAAGTGCTGGCTATCAACGCTGTCCAGCGGCAGGCTGGCAAGGTCAAAGTTTTCCAAAATGCCCAGCGCAATCAGTGCGGCAATACCCTGTCCATTGGGTGGGATTTCATGCACCTCATAGCCACGATAAGACTGGCTGACCGGTGTTACCCATTCTGGCTGATAGCGACGTAAATCTTCTAATGTCAGGTTGCCGCCGGTTTTTTGTGCCCACTTCACAATTTTTTCGGCTAATTCTCCCTCATAGAAGGCTCGTGCGCCTTGGTCAGCAAGAATGCCCAACGTTTTTGCCGCCGCAGAAAAACGAAACGCTTCCCCTACTTGGGGCGCACGGCCATTTGGCATAAAAGCGTCTGCAAAACCTGGCTGCTCCGCCAGAATCGGGACGGCTGCCCGCCATTTCTTGGCCACCATGGGTGCGACCGTGACGCCACGCTCGGCGATCTCTAATGCGCTCTGCATTAAACGGGAGAAGGGCAATTTGCCAAATCGGCGATGCAGTGCATCCCAGCCGGCGATGGCTCCCGGTACAGTAACGGAGTCCCAACCGCGTTCGGGTCTATTTGCGTGTCCGCTGGCATTGTCACCATAACGTTGACGGAAATAGTTGAGATCCCACGCGGCAGGGGCAGGGCCGGACGCGTTGAGACCGTGCAATTGCCCATCTGCCCAGACAAGCGCAAAGGCATCGCTGCCCAATCCATTAGATACAGGCTCGACGATGGTTAAGGTAGCTGCTGTCGCGATAGCAGCATCTACCGCATTACCGCCCTCCAGCAGGACTCGGTTGCCTGCCTGGGCAGCCAGCGGATGCGAAGTCGAAACCACGTTGCGCGCAAAAACAGGCGTACGTGCGGTCAGATAAAGGTTTTCCCAGTTAAACGCCATGCTCTTTCCTCTGTTGCACACGCTCTTCAGCGGTGAGTTGCAATGCCCGTCGGTCCACTTTATTGGTTCCGGCAAGGGGGAAACCGTCGGTCAGCCAGATATGACGCGGATGCTGATAGGCGGGTCCATGCGCTAAAGCCCATGCTTTAAGCGCTTGGGGATCCAGTTGCTCACCCGCGCGTGGAATGACCCACGCAACCGGTTTTTGCCCTTTGATATCATCTGTCACCGGTACGACACAGGCTTGTTGTACCTGCGGATGGCTTTCGAGCAACTTTTCCACCTCACCAGGCCAGATGTTTTCGCCACCACTGACAAACATGTCATCATGGCGACCGACAAACCAGTAAAACCCCTGCTCATCACGGCGGAAAACATCCCCTGTGATGTACCAACCGTCAGATGTAAAAGGAGGGGAGACATCAGGCCGTTGATGATATCCCAGCATCAGCGCTGGGCTTTTCATCTCTAATACGCCTTCTTGTGCGGGTTTATCCTTTCTGCTCTGCAGTCTCACGCTAATGGCGGGATGAGGATAACCCGGTGATCCCGGCGGTGTTGGCAAACCATCAGGATGCGAACTGAAGACCACCGGTCCAGCCTCGGTGGTGCCATACGCATTGATAATGCGCGCTTGTGGTAACCACTGACGCAGTGCCTTGTAGAGGCTATCGCTGACGGGTGCTGAACCCATGCGAATCACCCTTACGCAGGAGAGATCGACTGAGGCTAACAATGCTTTTTCCTGCAACATCATCGCCAGCATGGGGGGGACGGCCGTCAGCCAACTGCATCGGTAGCGATCAACCGCTTGTAAATAGGCTCGGGCTTCAAATTGCGGCAGCAGGACGGTGGTGACATGGCTGGCGAGCGTTAATAACGCCAGCGCAAGGGCATTCATATGATAGAAGGGCGCCGCAATCAGCACTTTCTCGCCCGTCAGTTCCTGCGCGGTCAACCGGGTTTGTACTACCCAACGGTGACTGGCGTGGGTTAAACGAACGCCTTTCGGCATGCCGGTAGAACCCGAGGTATAGAGCATTAAAGCCAGATCATCGGCCTTGGGAAGCCAGGCGGTGAATTCACCGTTACGTTCCAGCGTAGTCAGCGCGCTGCCAAAAGCTACCTGTGGCAAATCCGTACTGACGCGTGCAAGTTGATCGCTGTCACCCAGCAGCAGTTCGCTGCCGCTGTCAGTGAGAATGCGTTCAATCGTGCTAACCGGAAAACGAAAATTAATCGGTACCGCCACCAAACCCGCGCGCATGATGCCCAGCAGGCAAGCAATATACTCAATCGAGTTACGTGCCAGAAGCGCAACGCGGCTCCCTGCTGGCCACCCGTACTGTTGCAAGCCAAGTCCGATGGCATCTGCACGGGTATTTAACGTGCGGAATGTGATGGTATTTTGTCGCTCATCCTGCGGCATCAGAAACGCGATCCGATCGCTTTCACGCAGGCTGGCGTGAAACACGCCGAGGTTTTCTGGCCAGTCTAAAAATGTCTTGTTAGTCATCGGTAAACTCCAGCACCATTTGCAGAGCCGGAATCGCAACACGAAGTTGTCCTGTACGCTGCTCATGCGGAAGGCCAATCGCTGCTGCCACTTGTGATACCAGTGTCAGGTCTCGCCCCGAAATCTGTATGGCAGCAAACCAGCTTTCACGTTCAGTCGCCAACGGCAGCAGCACACCGTATTCTTGGTGCCATTCCGCTGGACTGATGACGTGTAAAAGATCGGTTTGCCCAAGACGCGCGTATTGCTGTGCGGTGGCGACAACCTCTTTTGCGACCACAATCAGCGACTTTATTCTGCCCGGCTGAAGCCATTCGTCACGCCAGACCCACTCAGGGGTATGGTGCTGACAAAAGTAAACACGACCTGCGCTAAAGCTACCGGCTTGCAGGCGCATCGTGCTGAAGCGTGCTTCGCCACTGGCCTGAGCGCTGACGACCTCTCGTGAGATGTGTTGTACCGGTTGTACGGCGAATCCTGACTGACGTAGCGTATTTTCAGTTTGGGCGGCATCTGTCGTGGCAAACACTAACCCATCAATACCGACCGGGCTCTCCAGGAGTTCGCGTCGCAAGGGGTCGCGCTGATCTGGCAGACCAATCAGCTCCAGAAATGATGCTCAAACATGATCAGATGATTAATCGACCCCAGGCTGTGATATCCGCGCGGGGTTAAGTGGAAGCCCAGGTCTGCAAACAGCTTTGCGCTGTCATCCAGCGCAAAATGGCTATTAATCACCAAATGATCCAATGGCAGGATCATGCTACCCCCTGTGTGACCGGCGTGGCATAAAGACCCCGTCCGCTTGCGACCAGTCGACCTTCCGCATCATGGATCCAGGCTTCCGCACTGGAGGCGAGTTTGCCGTGTTTGATGACTTTGGCGCTTACCGTAAGATCACCGCGTGCAGGGCGATGGTAATCCACGTGCAGATTCAGCGTTGGCACGCCTTTTTGTGTCCAGGCAACCAACGCCCAGTCAGCTGCAAGGTCAATCAGCGTCGCCAGAATTCCACCATGAATGTAGCCACCCGCAGGATTGACCACAAACTCAGCGCGAAACGGAACCTGTAGCGTAATTTCCCCTTCCGCTACGTTGAATACTTTCAATCCCAGCCATTGATGATAGGGGCCTTGCAGCAGTTTTTGTTCGACTTCATGTGCATTCATGACTGAGCTCCTGATGAGGGATTAACAATGACTTTGCCGAGCACTTCACGGTCGCGAATCAAACGTAACCCTTCAGCGGCTTGTTCAAGAGGTAAAACGCGATCGATTAATGGTGTAATCTGGCCGTTGGCAACCATGTGCAGCAGCGCGGTTAAATCTTCCTTATAGAAACTGTTTGAGCCTTTGATATTCAGCTCAAAACTCCAGACATAACGTAAATCTTCTTTTGGGTCGTAACCCGCAGTTGCACCACATACCAGTAGCGTACCGCCGCGTTTCAGGCACTTCAGCGAGGGGCGCCAGGTTTCTCCACCGGTAAAGTTAATCACCACATCAACGCCCCCTTCATGCGTGCGGCGCTGCGGTTTTCCATATTTTTCGATCGCCCAGCGCGAGAAGTCCTGCTCGCGATAATTCACCACATGGTCGGCACCTAAAGCTTTCAGCGCTGTGGCTTTTTCATCACTGCCCGCACAGGCAATCACTTCCGCACCAAGGTGTTTCGCCAGCACCACACAGGCCGTGCCAACACCGCCGCTGGCGCCTAAGATCAGCACCTTGTCACCCGCTTTCACGGTATTGTGGGTTATTAGCATACGGTGCGCCGTGCCATAGGCCACGGGCAGGGCCGCCGCATGTTCGAAGCTCACCTTTTCAGGGATGGCTATCAGCTGGCTGGCCTCAACCAGCGCATACTCGGCCATGCCGCCATCAATCATCTCGCCCATCAAACCGACGCCGGGTTTCAGTGGATTCACCAACACGCGATCGCCGATGGCCCAGTCAGCGACATCCTCACCCACGCTGGCGATGGTGCCGGCTAAATCCAGCCCTGGCACAACCGGCAACGGAATCTTGATGCCCGGCATGCCCTGAACGGTGAACACATCGTGATAGTTGAAAGAGGAAGAGTGAACCTGCACCACCACGTGGCCCGCCTGGACAAGTGGCTGGGGCTTGTCAGGATCAATCTGCAATTGGTCAAGGTCGCCGTGTTGGTTTAATACCAGCGCTTTCATGAGTTGTACTCCGGTTTAGTTCAGGGTTTTGGATTGAAGGTAAGGGCGGTTATCAAACAGCTGATTGTTCAATGCACCTTTGACTGCGCCGCTACTGAGCAGTACCGCATGCTCACGCTTCAGCGTGTCAATGTCGGCTGTTTCAAATGACATCTGGTTCATGCGATCCCACAGGCCGACATAGGCACGGGCCTGGTCTTCCGGCAGATTTGCTTGAGTCTGAAGAATTTTCAGGACCTGGTCGGGATGGGTGCGGCCCCACGCCAGCGTGTCACGCAAGGCGGCAATAACCTGGGCAACGGCTTCAGGGTGCTGTGCGATCAGCTCGCTGCGTGCGGTGCCGACGCCGATATACGGCAGCGCATCGCTATGGGTAAGCTTTTTCCATTCGTCGGCATAGGTCGCGATGACGCGCAATTTCAGCTCTGGAAGTTGCTGAACGGTCAGCGTACGCAGGGCTGCGGCATCAATTTGTTTTTGCGACAAGAACTGCGCGAGGCGGGACTCGTTGCCACCAATCAAGGCAAAGTCATTGGCCGTGATGCCGGCATTTTCTTGTAACAGAGTGGTGCCAATTACCGCCACCGATGAGCCTGCCGGAGACATGCCTATTTTTTTACCTTTCAACTGAGCTAGCGAGGTAATGGGCGAACCTTGCGGCACAACAAAGGCCACGTCGGCGGGCTGGGTAGCGGCAATGATTTTGACCGGCACACCTTCTGAAGCCATGCTAAATACGCCAGCAACCGGTGCGCCGAATGCTAAATCAATCGATCCCGAAGCTAATGCCTTTAACGGTGCGTTTACATCCGGGAAATGCACGAACTCTGCATCGATCCCGCGCTTCTTAAGAAACGCCTGGTTTTCAAGCACTGCGCCGTAACCGAGGCTGACGCCCGAGGTCCAGTATCCGATACGAATTTTTGTGTTGGCAAAGCTAAGCTGCGGCAACAGCGTGGCCAGCAGCGTGAACAAGACAAGCAGCTTTTTCATGACATACCCCTGATGAAAAGAATGAGTTATATACGTTTTTTCCAGCGGAAAAGGTGTCGCTCCAGTGGCTTCAACAGACCACCTTCCAGCAACAACATCAGTGCGACGAGTAGTAGTGTCCAGGCGAAAACCTGGCTGGTTTGCACCAGGTCGCCGGCCTGGCGCAGGCGGTAACCGATCCCATCCGATGAACCGAGCGTTTCAGCCACCAGAGACACGCGCCAGCCGAAACCAAACGCCAGACGCGCACCGGAGAAGAAGTAGGGCAAAATTGAAGGAAAATAAATTTTTGACAGCAGTTGTCTGCGGCTCATGCGGAAACTGCGTGCCAGCTCCACAAACTGGGTTTCCACATTCAGCGCGCCCTGCCAGACGTTGGTTAAAATCAGCGGCATCGCTGTCATAAACACCACGAACACCGTGGTGGCGTCTGATATGCCAAACCAGATGATGGCAAAAATGGCCCAGATGGCTGAAGAGACCGTATTGAGGACTGCCAGCAGCGGTTCACAGAATCGTGCGACACGCGGATTGGCACCGAGCACCAAGCCGCAAAGCGTGCCGATAAGTGCGGCCAGCGCAAAACCTGACACCACACGCCCCAGCGTTACGCCAATGTCATGAAATAAGGTGCCGGTATGCCACAACCCAAGCAGAGCCTGCCAGGTCGCACCAGGGCTGGGTAAAATAAACGTCGGCAGGTGCTGCGAACCTTGCCACCATGCCAGCAGAAAAATACCCATCAGGACCAGACGTTGGATGAGCAGACTGAGCGTGCGTGAAAGTAATGTCATTTCACACCTCCAGCCTGAGCAAACGAATCTGTTCATTGACGTCAGGGAGAGTGGCAATGCGCGGTCGCGGTAAGGACAATGCCGTTTGCGAGTGAATACGACCTGGGTGCGGCTTCAGCACAACGACCCGATCGGCTAATACAACGGCTTCTTCAACATCATGCGTCACGATAATAATGGTCATTGCCGTTAGCGCCTGGATGCGTAAGAGTTCGTTGTGTAGCGTACTGCGCGTTTGAGGATCAAGACGTGAAAAAGGCTCATCCATCAGCATGATTTGCGGCTGCACCACCAGGCTGCGCGCCAGCGCAACACGGCTGCGCATGCCGCCAGACAATTGATGAGGCCAGTGCTGGGCATAATCTGCGAGTCCCACCAGCTTTAAAGCATCACTGACGCGTTGCTGCTTCTCAGATTTGCTCAGTGCGCTATTTTCCAGGCCAAAATGCACGTTTTGTTGGACTGAGCGCCAGGGTAGCAGTCTGTCCTCCTGAAACAAGTAGGCTACCTGTTGCCATTGCTGAAAATGCTTCGCTGCTGTTCCCTGAATAAGAATGTCGCCACCATCGGCATCAAGCAGACCGGAAATGAGATTGAGCAACGTGCTTTTTCCACCTCCAGAGGCACCAAGCAGAGCGACAATCTCTGCATTTTGAATGCTTAATGAAATTTTTTCCAGAACAGGCTGGTGGGCGAAGGATTTACTGACATCCTTTAACTCTATGGCCGCGCTCATTCAAATATCTCCCGCGGCAACACAGGTAATAAGGTGCCTTTTTTGCTCAGGGTGGCATATATTTTTTCCAGCGTCATCGCCTGGAAAGTCTCAATATGTCGGCGTGCAATAGTTTCAACGCGTTTTGCATCACCCTCTATAAACGCCTCAATCATGGCATTATGGTCATGTTTAATTTCGGGTTTAATTCGCTGAACATTAAATCCCAGTGCCACCAGGCGCGACATTTCATCCATCAGCCCTGACAAGGTATTAATCAGGTGTTGATTGCCCGTTGCTTCCGCGATGGTGAGGTGAAAGCGTTTATTAGCATTCATAAAAACATCGATGCGCGTAGAGAGCGGAGCAGCCACTTCAACGCGGCACTGCGCTTCCAGCGATTTAAGCAACTCAATATCCACTTTCCCCACAGCAAGGCGTGCTGCAAGCGGTTCGAGCGCGGCGCGCACCGTGAAGATCTCTTCTACGTCTTGCACAGAAACCGGTGCAATGCGATAGCCCTTGCGCGGTCGGGAAACGACAAGTTTTTCATGGCTTAGTCGGGTCAACGCCAGACGAATCGTGCTCTTACCGGTGTGATAACGCTCCATTAATTCAGATTCAGTCACCAGCGATCCCGGCAGCAAGCGGCAGGTCAATACATCGCGGCGAATCGTATGGTATGCCTTATCACTTAGAGATAAAAAATCAGTCACGCTGGCCTCTCAGTATGCCCTTGTGAGCTGCTCACAGGGCGAGGTTGAAGAGATGAGTTAGCGCATTCTTAATTAAACATATCGTCATTTCCTAATAATTAAATCAGTAATCTAATCTATAAAAATGCATAGTGTGGGCTGCTCACACACAGACACTTAGCATTTTACTGATTAAATTCGCTTTAATTATTCTGAGCATCCCACTTCATCCAGGAAATGCACATAAATAGATAAAGTTATTTGTTCTTGATTCAAAATCACTCCTTTACCCTGGTGACCAATACTCATTACCCAGGAAATAAAATATGCGACTGCAGTGGGTTTTATTTTCGCTTTTATGTGCAGGTGTTGTTCCGGCTAAAGCGGTTGATAATGTAACGGTTGCGCTGGCTATACCCTTAGCCGTACATGATGGCGCACCTTACGCGGCAGCACAGGAATTGGGACTGTTTAAGCAACAGAATCTGGCGGTAAATCTGGTGGTGTTCCAGGGTGCTGGCGCTTTATTACCTCAAGTTGCCAGCAAGCGCGTGACTTTTGGTTTTCCTGTTTCAGAGCCGGTGATATCCAGCTATTTCAGCGGCAAAAATCCTTTTCCGTTACGTTTTTTCTATAACGGCACGCCATCACAAACCATGGAATATGCGGTTTTAGCCGACTCACCCATTAAAACGCTATCTGACCTCAAAGATAAAAATATTGGTGTAGGCGCACTGACGTGGGGCACGATTCCTAACAGCAGAGCCGCGCTTAAGGTGGCAGGATTGCAACCCGGTAAAAATGTCCAGTTCGTCGCCGTAGGAGCGCTGGGATCAGGATTTGTTGCTTTACGGAATAAGCGGGTCGATGCACTGAATTTTAACAGTAGCTGGGACGATATTCTGGAATTGTCGGGAACACCGATTCGACGTATCGCTTACCCTGACGTGTTTCAGGAAAGTGCCGGCAATGGCTTTATCGCCCATGAGGATACCTTTAAAGATAATCCGGATCTCATCCGCCGCTTCGGCCGTGCCTATACCGAAGCGCACTATGTGTGTGAAATCAATCCAACCTATTGCGTGCAGGCGTTTTGGCGCCAGAACCCGGAAAACAAGCCGGCAAATGCCGATGCCAAAGCACTTGCTGATGCAACCACGCTTCTTTCACGCCGTCTGCATCGCACGCTTTATAGGGAAGACGGCTCGCGCCGGAGACCGGGTGAATACGATCTGAAAGTGATCCGTTCTTCTGTCACCGCCATGGCCCAGGCCGGTGAGTTCCCCAGCGCTGACGTACCCGTCGATCGCATCTTCTCGAACCAGTTTGTCGCCGCTTTTAATGACTTTGATAAGCAAGCCCTGAAAAAACGCGCCGAGGAGGCAAAATGAGCGCTCAATTATTCATCGACCATCCCGACGATTTGATTGATCGACCACGCCAGATTCGTGCAGTGGGTCTGGCTGAAGGCGTCGCCACGCTGACCACTGACTTTGTGCATGCTGATGGCAGCATCTGGCAAAGTGTTGCTCGCTTTGATATCGATGGATCGGGGGTGTTAAATCTCGACACGGCAGCACCGATTGAGGGGGACTGGTCGCTAGCGGAACCGGGAGCATTCATTTGGGCGTTGCGAAAGCAATCTGGAACTAACGATCCCAGTTCAAATGAAAGTCTGGCGCCGCGCGAATTGCAATTGCAGCTGCATGATGCGAAAGGTGAGGTCGCTACGGCAACACTTACGCAGCGTATTCTCGCGGACGGCGTTGTTCGACGCGAAGTCCGCGAGCAAGGATTGTCTGGCACGCTGTTCACGCCGTCAGGCACCGGGCCTTTCCCCTTGGTCATTGTGCTTAATGGTTCTGGCGGCGGTATGCCTGAATCCCGTGCGGCGCTGTTTGCGGCGCAGGGTTATCAATCACTGGCACTGGGATATTTCAAAGCGCCAGGCAGACCTGATTACATATCCGAAACGCCGCTTGAGTATTTTGAGCAGGCGCTAATTTGGGCTCGGCAAGCATTACAGCCGCGAGCTGACTTTATCGCGGTGGCAGGGCACTCACGAGGGGGTGAGCTGGCGCTGCTGTTAGGTGCAACTTATCCCGATCTGGTTTCAGCGGTGATGGGTTATGTGCCGAGTGCTGTAGTGCACGGCACATTACGTGCTGGACGCCCAGACGAGCCAAGAGATGCCATCGCCTGGACCTATCAGGGGCAACCTTTACGCAACATCTGGCAGGACAACCCCGCAGCGGATTGGCATGCTTTTGATCATCCACCGCAGCCCGGTGCACCTATCCGCCAGGCGCCTGCATTCGTGGCTGTTGAGCAACACGCTGCCAGCCTGACAGCTGCACGCATCCCTGTTGAGCGTATTGCCGGACCGGTGCTGCTCATCTCTGGCAGCGATGACGGGTTTTGGCCTTCTCGTGATTATTGCCGTCGCATTGAAGAAACGCTGCGGGCTCATCGGCATCGCTGGCCTGTGGAACATGTGGAGAATAACGGTGCGGGCCACGCCATTGGCTTTCCTGGTGTTCCGACGACTGACATCGCGCGTGTGCATCCGGTGGCCGGCGTTGTCATTGATGGCGGTGGCACCGCGCTGGAAAATGCACGAGCCAACCAACGTAGTTGGGAGCGGGTACTGGTATTTTTAGCTGCTGCAACATCGGCTCAGTCATGATTGAGGCACTGCAACTTCGGGATATTGAACTTACATATCCGACACGTCGTGGCACGATCCAAGCCTTGTCGAACGTGAATTTATCCGTGCGGGAAGGGGAGTTTGTGGCCATTCTGGGTCCTTCTGGCTGCGGCAAATCGACCTTACTCAAACTTGCGGCGGGATTATTACCCGCCAGTGGTGGGGAGATAACCCTTGGCGGCCATCCCCTGTCAGGTCCAGGTAAACAGACCGGCGTGGTCTTCCAGAAGCCTAATCTGTTGCCATGGAAAACGGTGCTAGAAAATGTACTGCTACCGGCGCGTACACTGGGTCTGGCTATCGTGCCAGCGCGCTTGCGGGCCTACCACATGCTGGAATTGGTGGGCTTGGCGGAATTTGCAGCGAACTATCCTTTTGAGCTCTCCGGCGGAATGCAACAGCGAGTGGGTATTGCACGAATGCTTTTACATGACCCGCAGCTATTGCTGATGGATGAACCCTTTGCGGCACTGGATGCGCTCTCAAGAGAAACGTTAATGCTGGAGTTACAGCGTATCTGGGAACAGCAGCGCAAATCCGTGCTGTTCATCACCCACAGTATTCAGGAAGCGGTGTTTCTTGCCGACCGCGTGCTGGTGATGTCGCCACGGCCTGGCACGCTGGTTGAAGATTTAACCATTCCGTTGCCGCGTCCGCGAACGCTTGAAACGCTTGCCGACCGGGACTTTATGCAGTTATGCCAGCATTTGAGGAGCTATTTTACTCATGCGTAAGATTATGCCATTCCTTTGCCCGACCATCAGTTTGGCGGTGCTGCTACTGCTGTGGGACTTTTCGGTACGGCTTTTTGCTATTCCTGATTATCTTCTGCCCGGCCCAGCTGCGGTGTTCTCAGCCCTTTATCAGGGGTTCGCGGATGCCAGTATCTGGCCGCATATTGCTGCAACATTAAGTGAAATTGCCTTGGGTTATACCTTTGGAAGTCTGTTGGCTATCGCTCTCGGCATCGTTCTGGCTGAATCCACTACCTTTGAACGATTTGTTTATCCGCTGCTGGTCGCCTTGCAGGCGATGCCCAAAGTCGCATTAGGTCCCATTATTCTGGTGTGGTGCGGTTTTGGCATCGCCTCCAAAGTAGTCTTGGTCACTCTCGTGTGTTTTTTCCCGTTGTTCGTTAATACCGTAAATGGCATTCGTCGCACGGATAATGAATTGTTAGATACCTGCCGGGCATTTTCAGCTTCGAAAGTTTACTTATTGATTCATGTGAAACTTCCATCGGCTGCCAGTGAAATATTTTCTGGATTACAGATTGGTGTTTCACTGGCGTTAATTGGAGCCGTTGTTGCCGAGTTTTTGTCAGCTCAACAGGGTTTGGGATATTTAATTGCTTCCAGCTCCGTCAATATGAGCCTGTCAACGATGTTTTCTGGTGTGTTGCTATTGGCGGTAATAGGCATATGTGGTGCTCATTTTGTAAAAATACTGCAGCGTAAGGTTGTTTTTTGGGAGGTATTAACAAAGCGTTAATCTAAAATTGGGGGTGTTTAAAAGATGCATTCAAATGTGTTTAATTACATGGTGAAGATTATGAAAATTCATTTAAAATTTAATTTGGGTTGTCGATTTTCTGAAATAGGTTTTGGCCTGAACATCTCATTCTGACCAATGAAAAGCTGTACTACCTGATTTTTGATGCGGTGTTGGTATAAAAAACCGGCCACGAAATCTTGTCATATCATCAGATCCCCGGCATCAAAGAACTGCTGACGCGACGCCTGCCGGGTGACAGCGTGATCAAAGCTGGGGATCGGATATCACTGAGATTAAGTGACCGCCATTGCCATCTCTTTGCGATGTCTGGTGAGGCTTAATCTTTGTTAAACTGAATAAAATGACACGCCACCCGGTGCCCTGGCGACACTTCACGTAATTCCGGCACCGTCTCACGGCACTGCGCTTCTGCCTGCGGGCAGCGTGACGAGAAGCGGCAGCCGGAGGGAGGCCGTGACGGATCCGGAATCTCCCCGTTAATCACCGCGATGGGTTCATGTTGTGGGTCGAGCGTCGGTACGGCGGCCAGTAGCGCCTGTGTGTAGGGATGCAGCGGCTGACTAAACAGGGCGTCGCGGCTGGCTGTCTCCACCAGTTGCCCGAGATACATCACAGCCACGTCATCGCAAAGATGTTCCACCACGCCGAGATCGTGCGAAATAAACAGGAAGGTGACGCCATGGTCATCGCGCAGATCGGAAAACAGGTTGATGATCTGCGCCTGAATGGAGACATCCAGCGCTGAAATTGGCTCATCGGCGATAATAAAGTCCGGGTTGAGAATCAGTGCCCGTGCAATGCCAATGCGCTGGCGTTGTCCCCCCGAGAATTCGTGCGGGAAACGCGGGTAATGCTGTGGAGCCAACCCGCATATCTTCATCACCGCGATTACCCTGTCGTACAACTCCGCTCGGGTGCAGAGTTTATGCGCCAGTAGCGCCTCACCAATGGCATCGCCGATACGCATACGCGGATTGAGGGAGCTGTAGGGATCCTGAAACACCAGCTGGATTTTGGGCCGCAGTGACTGCATTTCCCGCGCCGTCAGCGTCGACAGGTCCTGCCCCCGGTACTTAATCGTGCCAGCGGTTTTATCATGTAACCCCAGCACTGTGCGGCCTACGGTAGTTTTGCCGCTGCCGGATTCGCCGACAAGACCGAAGATGGTACCCGGGCGGATGCGAAAGCTGACACCGTCAACGGCACGAAGCTGCCCGGTTTCCTGACCAAACAGGCCATCGCGTATCGGGAAGTGCTTCTTCAGCGCGTCCACTTCAATTATGTATTCAGAACTCATGCGAAAGATTCCACTTTTTCACGGTGAAAACAGGCGGCCTGCCGCGCTGTACCCACCAGCGGCGGTATGCCTGCCCGGCAGATTTCACTGGCGCGATCGCAGCGGTCAAAAAAAGCGCAGAATGCGGGCAGCGCGGCAAGGTCCGGCACCTGGCCGGGGATGGAGTAGAGCCGACGTCGCCGCTCGCCGGGAACCGGTCGGGAGGCGATCAAGCCCTGGGTATAGGGATGCAGCGGATTACGCAGTACCTCTGCGGTGGGGCCGTATTCAACAACCCGCCCGGCATACATCACGACTACCTGCTCCGCCATCCGGGCAATGACGCCCAGATCATGGGTGATCAGCATCAGCGCCATCTGGCTGGCACGGGCCTGATCGCGCAGCAGACGCAGAATCTGGGCCTGAACGGTGACGTCCAGCGCGGTGGTTGGCTCGTCGGCAATCAGCAGTTTCGGCTGGCAGCTGAGTGCCATCGCAATCATGATGCGTTGCAGCATGCCGCCGGAAAGCTGGTGCGGGTAGCGGGTCATCAGACTCTCCGCGCGCGCCAGCCCGACGCGGCTAATCAGCGCGATCGCCTGCTGCCAGGCGGCTTTAGGTGATTCCCCCCGATGGCGAATCAATGGCTCACATAGCTGCTCGCCAATGGTCAGCACCGGATTCAGGGCGCTCATTGGTTCCTGAAAAATCATCGCCAGCTGGTTGCCTCGCAGGTCGGCCATCCTGGCGGGATTGAGTGTAAGCAGATCCTGCCCCTGGAAGCGGATGGCTCCGCCGTCAATACGTGCGGCCTGCGGCGGCAACAGTCCCATCAGCGACATGGCGGTAACGCTTTTGCCACAGCCGGATTCGCCGACAATACCCAGGGTCTGTCCGGCATGAATAGTAAAGGAGACCTCCTGCACGGCCTGCACACGCCCCTGTTCGGCGGCAAAGGAGACGGATAACTGTTCGAAGGTGATCAGTGGCTGGCTCATTTCTGGCTCCGTTTCATGCGGGGATCGAGCGCATCACGCAAGCCGTCGCCCAGTACGTTGATGGCAACCACGGTGATAAAGATGGCGATGCCCGGTGGCATCCACAGCCACGGGCGACGCTGGAAGTCGATCAGGCTATTGGCGGCATCCATCATATTGCCCCAGGAGGGGGTCGGCGGGACGACGCCAAGACCGAGATAGCTCAGCGCCGACTCGCTCAGAATGGCGTTCGCCACAGCCATCGTCGCCATGACCACCAGAATCGGGATGGTATTGGGCAGCAGATGACCAAACAGGCGGCGACGTGATGACAGCCCCAGTACCTGCGTTGCCAGCATAAAATCACGCTCGCGCAGCGAAAGGATTTGCCCACGCACCAGCCGCGCCAGTTTAGGCCACTCCAGCAGGCTCAGCATGATGACCACCATATAGATGCGCGCATCCGCAGAGAAATCGAGCTCCGACAGCATGGCGCCGGCGACAATCAGCAGCGGCAGGCTGGGAATAGTCATGACCAGATCGGCCAGACGCATAATCAGCTTGTCGGTCAGGCCACCCGCGTAGCCCGATACGGCACCGAGCAGATAACCCAGCGCCACCGACAGCAACATCGTCAGCAGGCCAATGGTCAGCGAAATGCGCCCGGCAAGAAGTAAACGGGTGTAGACGTCCCGCCCCAGGAAATCGGTTCCCAGCCAGTGCTGCACCCCTGGCGGTTTGTTGATCATCAGGGCATCCGTGGCGTCATTCTGCCACGGCGACCAGATCGGCCCCAGCACGCACCAGATCGCCATGACAATCAGTAAAACCAGGCACACCATCGCCAGAGGATTGCGCCGTAATGCCTGCCATGCCTGACGCCACGGTGAGGTCGTGGCCTGGGCCAGTGCCGGTATTACCGCTTTGCGCAGGCGGCGTTGCGTGGAAAAAAGTGAACTGATCATCATGAACTCACCCGAATACGCGGGTCAGCCCACGCGTAAAGCACGTCGGCCAGCAGATTGCCGAGGATAGTTAATACCGCCAGAAACAGCGTGAAACCCATCAGCACCGGATAGTCACGGGCAGCGAGCGAATCGATGTGGATATGTCCTGCACCCGGCCAGTTGAAGACTTTTTCGGTGATGAGGGCACCCGAGAACAATCCCGGCAGCTCAAAGCCGAGCAGGGTAATGATCGGCAGCAGCGCATTGCGTAACGCATGTTTCATGATCACCGTGCGTTCGCGTAAACCTTTTGCCCGGGCAGTGCGGATAAAATCCATTTTGATGACGTCGAGCATGCTGGCGCGAAAATAGCGCGTCAGGCTGCCCGCCTGCAACATCACCAGTGCCAGCACCGGCAGCATCAGGTGGGCCGCCACCTGCACAATATAGGCCCAGCCGCTGTCATCACTGCCGGTGTTGGTCATGCCGCCGACCGGCAACCAGTGCAGATCTACCGCGAACCATTTGATTAACAGCAGGCAGAGAAAAAAGGTTGGAAAAGACATTGCGGCAAACACCAGCACGCTGACCAGATGATCGAACCACGAGTTGGGTTTGATTGCCGACGCAATACCGGCGGCAAGGCCAATTCCCCAGTAAAACACCAGCGCGACACTGGCGAGCAGGAAGGAATTCCAGACGTATTGGTTGAGCAACTGAGTGACAGGAATCTGGTATTGCAGTGAGAAACCCAAATCACCCCGTAACAGCTGGCCGAGCCAGTGCAGATAGCGGGTGAGCAGCGGCTGATCAAGGCCGTAAATCGCCTTCAGCTCAGCCGCGCGTGCGGCGGTCAGCGTCACGTTGCCATCAATAAAGTCACCGGGTGTCTTTGCAAACAACATAAAGATGATAAAAGAGGCAAACAGCAGCATGGGCAGGGTGTTCAGCAGCCGCCTCAGGATAAAATTTCTCATGGTCTTCTCATATCAGCCGTCAGGAAGTCTCGACGGCTGAACAGTGGGCAAGGTTACTTAACGATTTTGACGTCCGGCAGACTGCCGGTCAGGCCGTTATAGATATCCGGTTTAAAGCCGGTCACGCGGGCGCTGCTGGCGGAGAGAATCTGGCGATAGCCGAGCAGGATCACCGGTGGGTCATCTGCCAGCACTTTGTACAGCTGGTGGTAAATCGGTTTGCGCTGTGCCACATCCAGCACTGCATTGCCTTCATTAATCAGCTTATCCACCTGAGGATTGTTATAGCCGGACTCCTTAGCCTCGGTGCTGTAGTAATCCCATACCCCGTCATGCGGATCGTTTAACGTGCTGGTACTAAAGGACGCCAGGTCGTAATTGCCCGCTTTGCGCTGGGCCATCAGCGCATTGAAGTCCACCACCTGGGGTTTCAGCAGCACGCCAATTTGTTGCCAGTCCTCTTTGGCGATCGGGATGAGCGCGTCGTTCAGCACTTTTTTGCTTGCCAGTAAGGTCAGTTCAAGACGTTTGCCGTCCTTTACGCGAATACCATCGGAACCGGGTTTCCAGCCCGCCTCATCAAGCAATTTTTTCGCCTGTGCCGGATCGTATTTGTAGGGATTCACGCCGTCCGGGTTATATGCCCAGGAGATGGGCGCGATAGGTTCGATAGCAACCTTGCCATACCCCTGGTACACCACATCAATTAGCTTCTGACGATCCAGCCCATAAATCAGCGCCTGACGCACCTTCGCGTCCTGCAACGCCGGGCGGCGAACGTTGAACTCGACTTTACTGTAATCACTGGACCCGTAGAGGTTGATATTGGCAAAGCCGAGCAGTTTCAGCTGTTCAATATCATCCGGTCGTGAAGTAAAGGCGTCGTAATCCGTTTCACCGGTCTGGAACAACTGGAAATTGGTTGAGGGGTTAGTGACGCGATAAATAAAACGAGGCGTTGGCGGTGTGCCACGATAAAAGTGGCTATTGGCATGAAAACGAATTTCCTGCCCGGGGATGTATTTGTCATAGACATAGGGGCCATTGCCCAGCGGTTTGCCATGCAGTGTGCGCAGATAGTCAAGATTGCCACGCTGATAGCCTTTGCCGTAATAAGCTTCCGACAGCACCGGCCCGCCAATTTTTGCCAGTGTGGTTGCGCCGGGTTGTGTGGTGGTGATCTGGAGCGTGAGGGGATCGATGACTTTCAGGCCACTGACGCTGTCGGCTTTACCTGCTTTATATTCCGCGCCCCCGGCAATATTCGCGAGGGTGATGTCGGTGTCACCATCATATTTCGGGTCGTACAGGACGGTAAGGGTAAAGGCGACGTCTTTGGCGGTGAGTGGGGAGCCGTCGCTGAACGTCAGATCGGGGCGTAGCTTAATGGTATAGACGTTGTTATCCGGGCTTACCGACCAGCTTTCCGCCAGACCCGGCACCAGATTGCCGTGGCTGTCCCAGTCAATCAGGCGTGAAAAAATGACGTTGGTGACATTTTCATCCCAGCCGTTGACAAAAAAGTAAGGGTTAAAAATCCCCTGAGGTTCAGAAATGCCCGCGACCACCGTGTCTTTGCGCAATTTCGCCGCTGCCGGAATCTGGCTGGAATCGGTGGCCGGGGTGATACCCTCTTTTAGGACATCGTCGGCAAACGTCATGGCGCTGAAAGCTGCCAGACTGCTGAAGAGTGCTATTTTAAGTCTGAACTGCATGCTTTGTTTGCTTATTAAACTGACCAAAAGAGATCCCTCAAAAATATAATGGCAATGTTCATTTACAAAAACTGAAAATTAATCTTCCCCGGATCCGGTGTCTAACAATCAAACGCTATAACAAATAACGAAATGTCCTTATGTTATTTATGGATAAGCTTGGAAATAATTTTCTTTATTACAAGAATGCGACTCAGATCAACGTTACGGCACAATAAAAAGAGCGGTTACGAATCCGGACGTCCGTGCTATTTTTAACGCGTTAAGCCGGAATGCCGCGGAAAGGACATTTGCCGCTGACTTTCATTGTGGATTTCAGTCGGGCCCAACGTGTGAGACATGCGGCAGTGCTGTCCAGCCCAGCTCTGGCGCAATCAGCGTCGCAAAATCGCTAATAATCTGGCTGTACTCCGCATAATGCAATTCATAAGGCAGTTCGATTCTCAGCTCATTCACCAGACGTAAGACGGGATCGTGGAACAGCCGTTCGATAATCTGCTCCGCACTGCCCACGATATCCTGAGAGAACAAGGTGCGTCGGGAGCCCTGAGGTGCCAGAGTGCGTGGATAGCGGCTGGCGGCAAACTGCTGATAATGTCTGCGGGTGGTGGCATCCGCACTGTCGGTGGGAATGATGACGCGTCCCAGGGCGATGCGCGCCGCACGCCGACCGGAAGCCGCAAGGTTTTCACGATACAGCTGGATTTGTGCCCGCTGCGCCTGGTAAAAATCGTCCGTTTCTTCACCGGAGGTGAGATTGCCTGCGAGCAGATTAAACCCGTGGCTGCCTGCCCAGCGCGCCGAGCGAAGTGATCCTCCGCCGTACCACAATCTGTCGACCAGACCGGCGGCAAAGGGCTGAACACGCGGGCGTTGCGTATTACCGGGTGAGAGAATGACCGTATTATCATCGCCGAAGAACCGGCCACTCAGGTTATCGCGCAGAGTCAGGACGCGCTGGTAAGAAAAATCCTGCTGCTGCCAGGCATCACCCCAGACAGAATGACCGATTAACTCAAGATGATTGGGCGCGCCTGCGCTCAGGCCGACATTCAACCGTCCCCTTGCGAGAATATCCACTGTCGCCAGATCTTCGGCCAGACGAAATGGACTCTCATAACCCATCTGAATCACGGCGCTGCCCAGTTCTATCTGGCGGGTACGTTGCGTGGCGGCCGCGAGAAAGGTGCTGGCTGACGATACGCCATGCTCCAGATGACGCTGTCGTACCCATGCACCGTTAAAACCCAGCTGTTCACCGCGTTCGAACAGCTGCAACGTCTGTTCAAGACCCTGAAGCGGAGCATCATCAGGATAATTCCCGGGTGTCAGAAACGAGATATGCGAGATAGCCGGTTGCGTCATTCTGTTTCACTCATAACGGGGCTTTAAGGCGTCAGCGTGACGACATGCTGGCGAATATCTGGATGGCTGACAATCAGACCCTGTTGCTTATACCAGTCGGCTATATGCCCGATATGGGTTATCGCGGCGTCATCGACCGGCGTGATGGGAACGGTGTTGACCTTGCCCAGCAGTGCCGCCAGTGTGTTTCCCTGCTGCCCCATTTGTGAAGCCCAGATCTTACCTGCCTCAAGCGGATGGGCTTTGGCCCAGTGGTTCTCTTGCTGCAATACGTCATAAACCCAGTTAAGCACTTGGGGGTGCGCCTGATAAAACGCCTCGCTGACGAAATAACCTGCTGCATTTTCCGAACCAATCTGCTGACCCGTACTCAGCTGGCGGGCGTCATAACTCTGTCTGGCCAGAGAGAGGAAGGGGTCCCATGTCGCCCAGGCATCGACATGTCCCCCCACAAATGCCGTACCGGTGTCGGAAGGGCTGAGATAAACTTTGGTCACCTCCTGCTCCGGAATCCCGGCACGATCCAGCGCGCGTGAGAGCAGATACTCGCCGGTCCCGCCTTTATTCACCGCCACCTTTTTGCCGCGCAGATCCTGCAATGAATGGATATCACTGCTATTGCGTACCACAATCCCTTCACCTTCGGCGGGCATGGCCTGATAAGCAAAAAAACGCAACGGCAAACCCGCAGCGATGGCGGTAACAAACGCTGTGGAGCTGCCGGTGGTCATGTCAATTGAACCGGCATTTAACGCTTCATAAGCAGGGGCGGCAGCCGCAAACGGGCCCGACCAGACGACGTTCACCTGATGCGCGGCCAGCGCTTTTTCCAGCGTTCCTTTCTCTTTAGCCAGCGCTAAGTCCGTGGGGCCACGCAGAAAACCAATGCGCAGCGTGAGCGGTTCAGTCGCCATTGCCATCCCGGCACACAGTATCAGTGCAGCAACAGCGGTACGGGGTATCCAGCGGGTCATATCTGTCTCCTGGCGTTCAGGGATAAAGCCATCGGGATGAAACCCACGGCAAAAAGATCGTCAGCCTGCTGCTGCTGTTCGGCTAACAGAGCGTCACTGGCAGGGGTGATACCCCAGGGACGCCCGCGTATTGTTTTCAGCCACTCATCAGGCAGGATGGCCGGGTTGAGCTTGTCGGCAAGAATCTGCGCGGCGGCTACCGGATGCTGCTCAATCCAGGCATCATTTACGCGCAACTGTTTCACGATCCAGGCGGCGACTTCGGGGTAGCGTTGCTGCCAGGCGGCACGCGTCCAGAACAGTGAACGGTTAATGATTTCATCGCCGACGGCGGAGCGCGCAACGACATCCTTTATCTGTAACGCCCGAGTCAGCCAGGGATCGATTGCCAGCCAGCCATCAATGTCGCCATTGAGTAAGGCAGTCATGGCATCCTGCCCCTGCAGGTCCAGCAGGGTGACATCGGTGCGGCGCAGGTTCTGTTTTTGCAGCAGACGCGCCAGAAAATGATCGGTGAAAGAACCGGGCATGCCCGTCAGTCGCTTACCACGCAGCGAGGAGATAGCGTTGCTTTGCAATGTCAGCAACGCGCAGTTGTTATTACGAGGCGGCGAGCTGGCGAGATAAGCGACGTCCAGCCCGGTGGCCTGCGCACTTATTGGCGGGGTTGATCCGGTGCCAACCACATCGACCTGTTCATCAACCAGCCACTCGCCGCTGCGTGCGCCCTGGGTATAGTCGAACCATTCCAGCTGCCAGCCCCGGTCTCTGGCGGCAGGTTCGATGACACCGCGATGGCGCAGAATAAACAGCGAGAGATTACTGGGATGGCTTCCCAGACGGATTTTCATTGCGCTGGATCTCCACTTCCGACCGGACGATCCCACAGATTTCCCCAGGTAAAGGTATTCTTTGCCGCGTCATCCGGCGGGGTGAGTGACAGTCGTGGCATCACCAGTTCGCTAAAGCGATAGGCTTCCTCCAGTAAGGGGAAACCGGACAGGATAAACACCTCAACCCCCGCCTGCTGATAGGCTCGCAGGGTGCGTTCTACCGTTTCCGGACTGCCGACGATAGCGGTGCCAGGTCCGGGACGCACCAGGCCAATGCCCGCCCACAGTCCGGGGTAGATCTCCAGCTCGCGCGGATCGGCGGGTTTCTGGTCATTGTGCAGAGCACTCATACGGGACTGGCCTACGGAGTCTGAACCGCGGGCCAGGTGCTGCCGGGCGGCAATGGCGCTGTCGTCCATCGAGGCATAAAGCGCGTCTACCGCCTGCCACGCAAGCTCATCGGTTTCACGCACGATCACATAAAGACGAATGCCGTAGCGTAACTGGCGATGGTGTTTATCGGCTCTGGCTCTCACCTGGGCGATTTTCTCTGCGGCCTGCGGCGGTGTTTCCCCCCAGGAGAGATAGGTGTCGATGTGCTTTGCCGCGACTTCCTGTGCCGCTTCAGAGGAGCCACCAAACCACAGCGGTGGCGGGGGATATCCGCCATTGCTCAATGCCAGCCTGGCGTTCTCAATATCCAGGTGTTCCCCTTTGAAGCTGACATTTTCTTCATTAAGCAGGGGACGTAACACCTGCAAAAATTCGTCACTGAGATCATATCGGGCATCATGATCCAGGTGCATGCCGTAAGCGCCCAGCGTATTTTTATCACCGCTGACCACGTTGAGCAGCACCCGGCCTTTCGAAAACTGGTTAAACGTCACGGCCATTTTGGCAAGCAGGGTGGGTGAGATCAGACCCGGCTGGATAGCAATCAGGAATTTCATGCGTTCGGTATAGGGAATAAGTGACGCCCCCAGAATCCAGGGATCATGTGCACCGGTCGCCAGCAGCGCGCCGGTAAAACCCAGATGATCTACCGCGCGGGCGACCTGCTGGAAATAGGCGTAGTTGACCTGCCGGCTGCCGGAGGCGGCCCAGGGTTGATGACCGTCTGGCGCGGTCAGATACCAGTAAATTTCCACGGTGGTTCTCAAAGCAATACAAACAGGAACCAAAGGAATAACAAAGGGTTATTGCGAGGGGAAATACTAATTATGGCAAAGTTTATCCATATCCAGGCTTAAGGTTATTTATCAACCCGGATTGGGAATGTTGTTAAAATAAACGCGACCTTAAAGGGCGTTGTTTATTCGTTATTAACAGTGATTCGCTTTAACGTCATATTTTGACGCTTTACGGCGTTAAATAAGGCATCAGCAGGTCGATATCATTGGCAGGAGATACTGATTGCGCTTTTTTGTCAGGCAATGTTGTCCGGGGTGGGTATCAGTTACCCGCTTGCCCATTTCAGGCTGGCATCATCACAATCAGAGTTTATTAAAGAGAGAACAGGCTTCGCCTGATAAAAGAATGATGACGCATCGCGGCTTGCTTTCCCTGTGAGTTATTCTCTGTGGTGTTGACTGTCATTGAACATTTGTTGTGGAACATTTGAACAGATGTCAGAAAAGAAAAAAGCCCGCTCAGTTTCCTGAGCAGGCTTCTCGAATTTGGCTCCTCTGACTGGACTCGAACCAGTGACATACGGATTAACAGTCCGCCGTTCTACCGACTGAACTACAGAGGAATCGGTTAGTGGGGCGAATATTAGCGATGGCCCCGAAGGATGTCAAAGGGCGATTGCAACTTTCCCGTCTGAACGCCTGTAAAACCAGCAATCTGCCGTTTTTGCCGCCCGAATGAACAAAA
Source organism: Pantoea sp. CCBC3-3-1 (assembly GCF_007981265.1). Lineage (NCBI taxonomy): Bacteria > Pseudomonadati > Pseudomonadota > Gammaproteobacteria > Enterobacterales > Erwiniaceae > Pantoea > Pantoea sp. CCBC3-3-1. The sequence continues at coordinate 3,044,006 of NZ_CP034363.1, read as the reverse complement.
TCCAATCTCATGCGCCAGATCCCACTTTGATGCGATTGCCGCACTGATGTTAGAGGTCTGTCAAATTTTCGTTATTTGTCATTTTTAAAACAGCCATTTCGGTGCTTTCATAGTAAATGTTTCAAACGTGTTAATTATGAAACAAACAAACTGGCTTGCCGTGAGCTTCAGAAAAGCCTCAAAAAGTGAAACGCCATTTTGAATTTAATTTATTGATTAAAAAAGATTAAATGTAAGATCACTCGCTCTGTAGCGACGCTTGCAAGACGTTTTAAAACCTGTGGATTCTCATAAAGTCGCCGGTGAAGTTGAGTGAATGTAAAAGATATCTTTCATTCGAGGTCCAGCCAGCCGCGCATGCTAACGATAAAAGGGCCCTGCCATGAACGTGAAACACAAGATTTTAGCATCGCTGTTAGTGTGTCTGTTACCGGTTGTCTGCCTGGCGAAAGATCTCCAGATCGGCGTATCGATGGCCTTGTTCGATGACAACTTTCTGACGATAGTTCGCACCTCAATGCAAAAGGAGATGCAGAAAGAGCAGGTTAAAGGCCAAATCGAAGATGCCAAAGGGGATGTCGCTCAACAGTTACAGCAGGTACAGAATTTTATCGGGCAGGGCGTTGATGCCATTATCGTTAACCCGGTCGATACCAACGCGGTTAAGCCGATTATGGATCAGGCCAGTAAGGCAGGGGTTCCGCTCATCTTTGTTAACCGTCGCCCCGCGGCAGAACTGACTGGCAAAATGGCCTACGTCGGTTCGGATTCCGAGCTGGCCGGTCGTCTGCAAATGGAAGCGCTGGCGAAAAACCTCAATTACAAAGGCAACGTCGCCATTCTGTTAGGCGATTTGGCGAACGAATCTACTCGTGAGCGTACGAAAGGCGTTAAAGCCGTAATCGCTAACTATCCCGGCCTGAAAATCACCCAGCAGCAAACCGCTAAATTCACCCGTAACGATGCCGTCGATGTGGTCAGTAACTGGCTGACCGCCGGTGACGATATCCAGGCTATCGCGGCTAACAATGATGAAATGGCCATCGGTGCCCTTCAGGCATTGGGGAAAAATGCGTCTCACATCCTGGTTGCCGGTGTGGATGGTACGCCTGACGCCTTGCAGATGATCAAAAATGGCAAAATGGTCGCTACCGTTTTCCAGGATGCCAAAGGGCAGGGCGAAGGCGCGGTGCAGACGGCGGTCAAACTGGCGAAAGGTGAAAATGCTCAGAAGCTTGTCGATATCCCATTCCAGCTGATTACCAAAGAAAATATGGCGAAGTTCACCACCATGAATCAGAAATAACCCGAGGTGATATATGGTCGCATATGCGCTGGAAGCCGAAGGGATCAGCAAGTTTTTCCCGGGCGTAAAAGCCTTAAATAATGTCTCTCTGCGCGTTAAGGCGGGCACAGTCCACGCATTGATGGGTGAGAACGGGGCGGGGAAATCGACGCTGATGAAATGCCTTATTGGGATTTATCGACCCGATGAGGGCAAGATCCGGGTTAAAGGTGAGGCGGTGCAGTTTCAGGACACGCTGGATGCGCTACGTTCCGGGATCTCAATGATCCATCAGGAACTCAACCTGGTGCCTTATATGACCGTGGCCGAAAACATCTGGCTGGGCCGCGAGCCGATGAAATACGGTTTCGTCGACCACGGAAAGCTGAACAAGCTAACGCGTGATTTGCTAAGTAAGCTGAATATCCGCCTGAAGCCCGAACAGCAGGTGGGAGATTTAAGTATTGCGGCACAGCAGATGGTCGAAATCGCCAAAGCGGTCTCGTGGAATGCGGATGTGGTGATTATGGATGAACCGACTTCAGCGCTGACCGAAACAGAAGTCTCGCATCTGTTCGCCATCATTCGCGATTTACGTGAGCAGGGCAAAGCCATCATCTATATCAGCCACAAAATGGATGAGATTTTTACTATCACCGACGAAGTAAGCGTTTTTCGCGATGGTGCATGGGTGGCCAGCAATACCACCGAAAGCTATACCCGCCAGTCGTTAATCACCCAAATGGTGGGACGCGAGCTGACCCAGCTGTTCCCAAAATTCAATAATGATATCGGTGAAGATGTCCTGACCGTACGCAACCTGCATCGCAAAGATGTTTTTCATGACATCAACTTCAGCGTTCGCAGAGGAGAAATCCTCGGCGTTGCCGGCCTGGTTGGCGCGGGACGCAGTGAAGTGATGGAAAGCCTGTTTGGCATGACCAGCCTGGACGGCGGCGAAATCCTGATTGATGGCGTGCCGGTTAACATCGATTCTCCTTCAACGGCAATTGAAAAGGGGCTGGCGTTTCTTACCGAAGATCGCAAGAAGTCCGGGCTGTTTCTGGTGCTGTCGGTAATGGAAAACATGAGCATCGTCAACATGCCGGAATACAGCAGCAAAGCGGGCTTCGTCAGCCATATGCAGATGGCGAAAGATTGCATGGAGCAGATCCGCCGGCTGAATATTAAAACGCCCACGATGGATCAAATTATCAATAACCTCAGCGGCGGCAACCAGCAAAAAGTGTTGATTGCCCGCTGGCTGCTGGCTCAGCCAAAAGTCCTGATTCTGGATGAGCCAACGCGCGGTATCGATGTGGGTGCCAAAGCGGAAATTTACCGACTGATTAGCGAACTGGCGAACCGCGGTGTCGCCATCATTATGGTCTCTTCAGAGCTGCCTGAAATTCTGGGCATGAGTGACCGGGTGATGGTGATGCACGGCGGTCGCATCACCGGCATCCTCAATAAAGAAGAAGCCGATCAGGAAACCATACTGTCGTTGGCATCCGAATAAGGTGTGAGGTTAAGTTATGAGTGATGTAAAAATGAATACTGAGCGGCAGCCCTCGGCTTCTTTTATCAGCAGTCTGAAAGGTAAATTGCCAAAAGATACCGGCATTTTTCTGGTGATGATCGGCATCGCGCTGATTTTTGAAGGATTTGGCTGGTACGTTCGCGACCAGTCGTTCCTGATGAATCCTAATCGGCTGGTACTGATTATCTTACAGGTGGCCATTATCGGCATTATTGCCGTTGGAGTGACGCAGGTCATTATCACCACCGGCATCGACCTTTCTTCAGGCTCGGTGATTGCTTTAGCGGCGGTAGTGGCCGCCAGCCTGGCGCAGACCTCCGACAGTCTGTCGCCGATGTTTCCCTCGCTGGTCAATATGCCTGCCGTTGTACCGATAGTCGCGGGCATTGGGGTTGGCTTCCTCTGTGGTGTAGTGAACGGCGTATTAATTACTAAAACCGGTATTCCCCCCTTTATTGCTACGCTGGGCATGATGGTCTCGGCCCGCGGCCTGGCGCAGTACTATACGCAGGGCAATCCCATCAGCTTTCTCTCCGACAGCTTTACGGCCATTGGTCAGGGGGCGATGCCGGTTATCATCTTCCTGGTGGTTGCGGTGATCTTTCATATCGCGCTCAAACATACCCGCTACGGTAAATATGTTTACGCCATTGGCGGCAACATGACCTCGGCGAAAGTCTCCGGTATTAACGTCAATAAATACCTGGTGATCGTCTATACCATTGCAGGCGGCCTGTCCGGGCTGGCCGGCGTGGTGCTGGCAGCGCGCGTCAGTAGCGGACAGTCCAGCATGGGTATGTCGTACGAACTGGATGCCATTGCCGCAACGGTGATTGGCGGCAGCAGTTTAATGGGGGGCGTAGGGCGGATTACCGGAACGCTGATCGGCGCAGCGATTTTAGGGCTGATCAAAAGCGGGTTCACCTTTGTGGGTGTAGACGCTTACGTGCAGGACATTATCAAAGGCATCATCATTGTCAGCGCCGTTTCAATCGATATGTACCGCAACCGTAAAAAACGCTGATCCTGTCTGAAAGTCTGCCGGAGACGCGCGTGCTCCGGCTTTCATGAGCTTTTCAACGCCAAAAGGTCGGTTTCCGGGCAGAGAGGTTATACAAACGCGCAGGTGTAAACGTTAACATGCACACCCTGATAGCATTTTTCGCACCATCGCAGTGCAGACCCATGTTGCGCCTTTTCCTCCACACTATGAATAAAATTGATTACTCCCCCGGTGATAATCAGATTCTCTTATTAAACCGCCTGTTAGCGACCTTACGCATTGCCGGGTGCTTATTTGGCAACTTCTGGCATGACGCTTGCAATAACATTCCCGTACCAGAGAGAAAACTTATTTCTTACCGCCATAGCAATGGCATTCGGGATCCGTGACGGAGGCAAAATGAACTTAAGACGACTGAAGTATTTTGTAAAAATCGTCGATATCGGCAGCCTGACTCAGGCAGCAGAAGTGCTGCATATTGCACAGCCTGCACTCAGTCAGCAGGTCGCGACGCTGGAGAATGAACTGGACCAGCAACTGCTGATCCGTACCAAGCGTGGCGTGACTCCAACGGAAGCCGGCAAAATTCTTTATGCTCATGCCCGTACCATTTTACGGCAGTGTGAACAGGCACAAACGGCAGTCATTAATGCAGGCCAGGCGCTGAATGGACAGGTCTCTATCGGGCTGGCTCCCGGCACGGCAGCCTCATCGCTTACCATGCCGTTGCTGCACACCGTACGTGAACAGTTTCCAGATATCCTGGTTTATCTACACGAAAACAGCGGCACATCACTAAACGAAAAAGTGATGAATGGCCAGCTTGATATGGCTGTGCTTTACGACCGGGCGCCAACGGCAGGGATCACCAGCACGCCGCTGATGAAAGAGGAACTTTATCTGGTTGGTGCCAGCGACTGCCCGGGACAAAATGTTGATCTGGCCGATGTGGCAGCCATGAACCTGTTCCTGCCGCGTGACTACAGCGCAGTGCGTAAGCGCGTCGACGAGGCATTTTCCTTGCGCCGCCTTAGCGCCCGAATCATCGGTGAAATTGAGTCTATCGCAACGCTAACCGCCGCCGTCTCCAGCGGAATGGGCGTGACCGTTCTGCCTGAGTCAGCCGCCCGCGCGCTGGTCAGTTCTACCAACGCCTGGATGGCGCGCATTAACAGTCCGACGCTGAATCTGCCGCTGTCGCTAAACGTCTCCGCCCGCCTGCCTCTTTCTCCATCGGCCCAGGCCGTAAAAAATATTCTGCTGTCGCTGCTGAACAAGCCGATGGTTGAAGATCGCGAACTGATGTTAGTGAGCTAATCTCGTTGGGCGCGCCACCGCGCGCCTCACTTCTTTATCGCTAAAAAGCATATAAAACCTCTTTTTATTATTTGTTGCTATCAATAAGCGTCATTAACATGACCTAAACCAACAGATAACAGAGGGAGGAGCGCACGTGAATTTTCAGCAACTTAAGATCATCAGGGAAGCGGCACGCTGCGAGTTTAATCTTACCGAAGTGGCGAATGCGCTGTTCACCTCCCAATCCGGGGTCAGTCGCCATATACGCGATCTGGAAGATGAACTGGGCGTGGAGATCTTTATCCGCCGCGGTAAGCGTCTGCTCGGTATGACCGAACCCGGTAAAGCGCTGTTGAATATTGCCGAACGCATTCTCGATGAAGCAGGGAAGGTCCGTCGCCTGGCCGACGTGTTCACCAATGAATCCAGTGGGGTGCTGACTATCGCCACCACGCACACTCAGGCACGCTACAGCCTGCCGAAAGTGATCAAGGCTTTTCGCGCGCTCTATCCCAACGTTCGCCTTGAATTAAATCAGGGCTCGCCGCAGGAAATCGTCTCCATGCTGGTGGCCGGGGAAGCCGATATCGGGATTGCCAGCGAGCAGGTAGTTAATAACCCTTCTCTTGCTGCTTTCCCCTGGTTCAGCTGGCATCATGCGCTGCTGGTGCCAAAGGGACACGAACTGGAGCAGGAACAGCCTGTTTCACTGGCTGCACTGAGCCGCTATCCGTTGATTACCTACCGCCAGGGCATTACCGGCCGTTCGCGTGTTGACCGGGCATTTCATGCGGCGGGACTGACGCCAGATATCGTGCTGAGCGCTCAGGATTCTGACGTGGTAAAAACGTACGTCGAGCTTGGGCTGGGCGTGGGCGTACTGGCCGATCAGGCCTGCCAGCTGGATGAGCACTCTTCCCTGACCAGACTGGAAGCCAAACACCTGTTTGAATCCAACACCGTCTGGCTGGGACTGAAGCGCGGGCAGCTGCAACGCAACTACGTTTGGCAATTCCTTGAACTCTGTAACGCTAATCTTTCGCTGGAAGAGATTAAACGCCAGGCGCTGTCAGTAAACGATGTGCCTGAACCGGTTATCGACTTCCAGATCTGACCGGAAAATTTCCACCTGAAAGCAACAGCGACAAGGCTGTCCGTCAGTGCGGCAGCCTGTCGGCAAGGATGCTTCAGCGGTTTGAAACAAGGGTGATGTAGTCGTCTGCGGACGCAATAAGTTTGCTGTCGTTAGTGACCAGCGGCATTCGGCCGTGCTTTGCCGTCGCGACCAGCAATCGGTCAAAGGGATCTTTATGCAGCTTTTCTGGCAGATCGGCGACCAGTAAGGCATGTTCGCTTTTTACCGCTATCTCTATCAGCCCAGCCGCAAACAATCCGTTTCTTAGCTCGGCAGGATTCACTGAAAAATCAGGCTTGTTTAGCGCACGCTTAATCACTATCTCCCAGATACTGGCCGCGCTGAAACAGAGAGTGTTTTCAGTATCTTCCAGATAATCAGTGACATCCGCATTGAGCCTTTCAGGCGCAAAAGCCATAAACAACAAGATGTTAGTATCCAGTAGTAGTTCCATTACGAATATTTTCCCTCAAATGCATCCTGAATCTCTGGGCAATCCATCTCATCAAAATTGTCCGGAATGCTGCCTTTACCCTTAAGAAAACCCAGCTGGCGTTTAGGCTTCTCTTCCCTGTAGGCAACGATTTTTACTAACGCCTGGCCATTTTTTGCAATGACGACAGGTTCACCTGTGCGGGCAACCTCCTGCACAAGCCTGGAGAGGTGGGTTTTGGCGTCATAGATGTTAATTTTTTCCATAATACTCTCGCACTGCGAATTGAACATTTTTTCACCTTAATCCTCGCTTATGGTTTGGTCAAGTTGGTTAGACTAACTTTACAAATAATGGACGTGAGAGAGTTTTCCTTATTGTGCCGGGAAACGACAAACCCTTTTTCCGGCTGCGTTTATCTTTAGTGAACTTTCTCGCAGCTGAATATCTGGTCTTACATGCTTGCAGCATAAAATTTCGTTTCGCCTCGCAAATCTTGCTGACTGCGGCATGGCTTCTGCGCATAACGCAGCATCCGCTGAAGCGATGCCGGTAGAGTAAAGTGATTACTCAGAGGGGATGATATGTTGACTCAACGCTTGAACGATCCGCAGTTGCTGAAACAGCAGGCCTGCTTTACGGGCAGCTGGCTCGGGGCAGATAACGGCGAAACGCTGCCGGTAATCAATCCTGCCAGCGGCGAAGTCCTGGCAACCATTCCGGCCCTGGGCGCACAGGAAACGGCGCGAGCCATTGAATTTGCTGATTCAGTACGACACGGCTGGGCAAAAACGCCCAATGCCGCGCGCGCGCAGCTGCTGGAAAAATGGCATCAGCTGATCCTCGATAACAGCGACGATCTGGCCGCGATAATGACTGCGGAACAGGGCAAGCCGCTGGCCGAAGCAAAAGGGGAAGTGCTGTACGGTGCCAGCTTTGTTAAATGGTTTGCCGAAGAAGCCCGGCGCATTTACGGTGAAACGATCCCGGCACCCGCCAGCGATCGCCGCATTCTGGTCATCAAGCAGCCGGTAGGGATTGCCGCAGCCATCACGCCGTGGAATTTTCCGATTGCGATGATCACCCGAAAAGTTGCGCCAGCGCTGGCGGCAGGCTGCCCCATCATCGTCAAGCCTTCAGAACTGACGCCGCTGTCGGCGCTGGCGCTGATGGCACTGGCGGAAAAAGCGGGCTTCCCGGCTGGCGTGCTGCAAGTTCTCACCGGGCTGCCGCAGGAAATTGGCGCTACGCTGACCGACAGCCGTAAAGTGCGTAAAATTTCCTTCACCGGTTCGACCCGCGTCGGCCAACTGCTGATGCAGCAGAGTGCCGGGAGTATTAAACGCCTCAGCCTGGAGCTGGGCGGTAACGCGCCGCTGATCGTCTTTGATGACGCCGATCTGGATATCGCCATTGCCGGTGTCATGGTCAGTAAATTCCGCAACGCCGGGCAAACGTGCGTCTGTGCCAACCGCATTCTTGTGCAGCGCGGCATCTATCCTCGCTTTGTCGAACGGTTATTAGCGGAAGTCGCGAAGCTGAGAGTGGGTGACGGCTTTAGCGAAGGAAGCACGCTAGGCCCATTAATCAACGCGGCGGCAGTCAGTAAAGTGAATGCGCATATCGAAGATGCTGTCAGCCTTGGCGCAAGCGTGCTGACCGGCGGCATCAGTCGCGCAGAGGGCACGTTTGTTGCGCCGACGGTGCTGGGCGACGTGACCGCTGAAATGCGTATTGCCCATGAGGAAACCTTTGGCCCGGTCGCGCCGCTGTTTGTCTTCGACCACGAAGAAGAAGCCATTGCGATGGCAAACGAAACGCCTTATGGCCTCGGCGCCTACTTCTTCACGGAAGATATGCGCCGGGCGTGGCGTGTGGGTGAAGCGCTGGAGTTTGGCATGGTCGGCTATAATACGGGCGCCATTTCGCTGGAGGTTGCACCCTTCGGTGGGATTAAAATGTCCGGTATCGGTCGTGAAGGATCCCATCACGGCATTGAAGAATATCTGGAAATTAAAGCGTTCCACTTCGGCAGTCTGTAATCGCTGAAAGCTAAAATTTAAAAAAGCCCACGCTCTTAATCTGAGGTGGGCTTTTTTTTTATGCTGACATAATCCGCCAGCGTTTTTATTTTCACTGCTGTTTCTCATTATTGGTGCAATTTATTTTCTTTTCGCTCCGCAATGGTGCGACGGCAAATAACTTGTAAATCATTAATTTACCTCGAGGTTGGCGTCATGCGATTTTCAGTGGTGATTACGGCATAAAATTTTTTTCCACTCGTTTTTACGCATTTTAATTTTTTTACTGGCTGGCATACTTTCTGCATTAAGTGAATAAGTACCGCAGAAATATTGCATTGTAGGCGTCAGTGAATTATTTCCTCGTCTCGCCGAAAAATAAGGATTCAGCCATGTTAAGTTTCGATCCTGATAAAGTTGCTTTACCTGCTGGTCACTACATTTTGGGTGAACTGCGTACCGATTCGGGCGCGCTGTTTAGCGTAAAGCGGCCTTCAGATGGCAGCCATGCGGGCGAGCTGGCGGAAGCCAGTGCCGCGCTGGTCGACGAAGCGGTAACTACAGCCGATCGGGCAGCCAGAGAGAGCGGCTGGAGCAGCTGCCCGCCACGGCAGCGTGGCGCAATCCTGAAACGCTGGGCCGATCTTATTGCAACCGACAGCCAGCTTCCGCTGCTTGAAGCGTTGGGATCCACGCGTCCGATTCATGACGTAACTGCCCATGAAATCCCGTTTACTGCCGAAGCGATCCGTTTTTATGCCGAATGTGCAGATAAATATAGCGGCGATGTGTTACCAACTCGTGACGCCAGCTTAGGGATGCTGGTGGCTGAACCTTACGGCGTGATTGGCGCGATAACGCCGTGGAATTTCCCGCTGTCGATGGCCTCATGGAAATGTGGCCCGGCGCTGGCAGCAGGAAATGCCGTGGTGCTCAAACCCTCGGAGCTGACGCCTTATTCCACCGTGCGTCTGGCTGAACTGGCGGTACAGGCTGGACTGCCGGCGGGCGTGCTGAACATCGTGCAGGGTAGCGGCGCGGTGACCGGTAGCGCCCTCGTTGCCCATCCTTTAGTGCGCAAAGTCTCTTTTACCGGATCGACACAGACCGGCGCCCGAATTATGAGCGACGCGGCCCATAACGGCATGAAGCCGGTGACGCTTGAGCTGGGCGGTAAAAGTCCGCAGCTGGTATTTGATGATGCCGGCGATGCGGCTGATGTTGCCGCGCGTATCCTGCGGGGCTTCACCGCCAACGGCGGTCAGGCGTGCGTGGCAGGCACCAGACTGGTGGTACAGCGCGGCATCGCCGATGCGTTAATCAGCGAGCTGATTGCCGGCTGTCAGGGCTTTCGTCCCGGTCTGACCTGGGATGAAAACAGCCGCTATGCGCCGCTGATTGACCGCCGTCAGGCCAGCAAAGTCGAGCAGGTTATTGCTGCGGCCGTTCGCCAGGGCGGCGAGATCCTGGTGGGCGGCAAGCGCTTTGCCGATACCGGTGACGGCCACTTCTGGCAGCCTACGCTGCTGGCGAACGTCTCGCCGGACAGCCCTGCGGTGCAGGAAGAAATTTTTGGACCGGTGCTGACCGTGCAAATCTTCGATGACGAAGCAGAAGGGCTGGCGCTGGCTTCTCATCCTACTTACGGCCTGTGCGCCGGTGTTCATACCAAAAATATCGATCGCGCTTTACGTGCCATGCGCGGCATTGCAGCGGGTACCGTCTGGATCAACCGTTACGGCCGCTCGGGCGATTTCATCATTCCTACCGGCGGCTTTCAAGGTTCCGGTATCGGCAAAGACTTAGGCCGTCAGGCCTTTGAAGCCTGCCAGCGTTATAAAAGCGTACTTATCGACTTCTAAATACCAACCTGAAGAGGATGCGTCATGGCTGTGTTTAAACCGAAATTTATTACCTTCGACTGTTACGGCACCTTGATCAACTTCGACATGGCCGGAGCGGCCGCCAGCCGCTTCGCCGGGCGGGTCAGCCCGGAAAAAATGGCGGCGTTTGTCACCGATTTTGCCCGCTATCGCATGGATGAAGTGCTGGGCGCGTTCAAACTTTATCCTCAGGTGGTGGGCGATGCGCTGTACCGCACCTGCAATAAGTGGGGCGTGGAATGCACTGCCGCAGACTGTGAGGCGATCATGAGCGCCTGCGCAACCTGGGGACCGCATCCTGACGTACCTGCCGGTCTGGCAAAAGTGGCGAAGGAATTTCCGCTGGTGCTGCTGACCAACTCCACTGACGAGCTGATCAAAAACCATGTGCCGCGTCTTGGCGCGCCCATCCATATGACCATCACTGCCGAAGAAGTGGGTGCCTACAAACCACAGATGAAAGGCTTTGAATATATGCTCAGCAAGCTCAACTGCGGGCCGGAAGAGATCCTCCATGTTTCCAGCAGCCTGCGCTACGACCTGATGACCGCACACGATCTGGGCATTACGCACAAGGTCTTCGTCAACCGTGGACACGATTCGGGTAATCCGTATTACGGCTACACCGAAATCAACGACATTGGCGGCCTTGCGGCAGTCGTAGGTTTGTAACCCGGCACACAGGAGCAGGGCGATGAAACTCGAATCTTTCTGGCAGGCGACGGCACCCACGTTTACCGGTGCGGCAACAGGCGATCTGCCTACTCACGCCGATGTGGTGGTGATTGGCGGCGGCTTCACCGGTATCTCGGCGGCGCTGAATCTGGCGCGCAGCGGGCTGAAAGTGGTGGTGCTGGAAGCCGAAGCGGTAATGAGCCAGGCTTCGGCACGCAACGGCGGCCACTGTAATACCGGGGTGTCGCAGAACTTTGCCGCGCTGGTGGCAAGCCAGGGCGTGGAGCAGGCCAGCCGCTACTATCGTGCTTTCGCCAGCGCGGTCGATTATGTGCAAAGTCTGGTGAGCGATGAGCAGATTGACTGCGATTTTATTCGCTGCGGCAAAATCAAGCTTGCCAGTAAAGCCTCGCATTTTGCCGGACTGAAGGCGACGTATGAGGCTTTACGCACCCATGTGGACCGCGAGGTGGAGCTGGTCGGCGCGGATGAGGTTCGTAGTGAAGTCGACTCTGCTGCTTTTCACGGTGGGCTGATCCAGAAGCGCGGCGGTCAAATGCATATGGGTAAATTTGGTATCGGGCTGGCGCAGGCCGCCGCGCGCAGCGGTGCCGAAATCTATGAACACACGCCAGTCACCCGCCTGACGCGGGTAAACGGCTACCAGCATCGTGTCTGCACCGATAAAGGCGAGATCCTCGCTGAAAAAGTGCTGATGGCGACGGGCTGCTCCAACACAGGGCCGTTCGACTGGTTCCAGCGCCGCATTATTCCGGTAGGCAGTTTTATTGTGGTCACGCAGCCGCTGCCGCCAGCGCAGCTACAAGCGCTGATCCCCCATAACCGCACCTGCGTCACCTCGATGAATATCGGCAACTATTTCCGCACCACTGCCGATCATCGTCTGGTCTTTGGCGGCCGGGCGCGATTCGCCATCAGCAGCCCCACTTCCGATGCCCGCAGCGGCAAAATTTTGCAGGCAGGCATGAGCAAAATTTTCCCAACCCTTGCTGAATCGCGTATCGATTATTGCTGGGGCGGGCTGGTGGATATGACGGCGGATCGTCTGCCGCACGCCGGCGAGCATGAAGGGGTGTTCTACTCCCTGGGCTACAGCGGCCATGGCACGCAGATGTCGGTCTGGATGGGCCGGGTGATGGCCGATCTGCTAGCGGAAAAAAGCGCTGAAAATCCCTGGCAGCGCGAAAGCTGGCCTGCCGTACCTGGCTACTTTGGCAAACCCTGGTTTTTACCCGTTGCCGGCCTCTGGTACAAAACGCTGGACCGGATCTCCTGAGCCATTAATTTGAATTGAGGGTGTGCAGATGAGTAAATTTCGTCAAGAATTTAAGCCGGTAAACCCATCTTTAACCCAGGCCATTACCGAGGTGTCTCTTACGCGACGAGGCATGATGAAGCTGCTGTCAGCGGGCGCGATTATGAGCACCGGACTGGTTGGCTTCCCGGAAATGAGTTTTGCTGCGGAAACCCCGGTGAAAGGCGGCAAATTACGCGCCGCGGTGGCCAACGCCTCAGCGACGGATACGCTCGACCCGGCTAAGGGCAGCAACAGCGGGGATTACTGTCGTCAGTTTATGTTCTACAGCGGCCTGACCGAGCTGGATAAAAACCTGACGGCTACGCCCGCGCTGGCGGAATCGATTGAAAGCAGCGACGGCATTACCTGGCAGATCAAGCTGCGTCCCGGCGTCGTCTTCCACGATGGCAAAGCGCTGACCGCGCAGGATGTGATCTGGTCGTTGAATCGTCATAAAGATCCGGCGGTGGCCTCCACGGCCATCACCCAGGCGAAGCAGTTCGCCAGTATCACCGCCGTCAGTCCCTCAGAAATCAGGCTGGTTCTCACGCAGTCGAACTTTGATATGCCAACGGTGCTGGCCACCAGCCCGTTTTTAATCCTGCGGGAAAACACGAAAGACTTCAGCAAAGCCGTCGGCACCGGCCCGTTTGTGCTGAAGAGCTTTACGCCAGGCGTCAGTACGGTTGGGGTGAAAAATTCACACTACTGGAAACCGGGCCTGCCGCATCTGGACGAGGTGGAACTGATGGGGGTTACCGACCAGGCTGCCCGCATCAATGCCCTGATGTCGGGCGATCTGCACATGGTGGCAACGCTCAGTTCCAATGACGTCAAACGCCTCAGGGCCTCCGGTCAGTTTGGCGTACTGGAAAGCAAATCCGGCATGTACACCAACCTGATCGTGCGAACCGATATGAAGCCCGGCAGCAACGAAGATTTTGTGCTGGGTATGAAGTATCTCCAGCCGCGCGAAATCATGGTGAAAACCGTGATGCAGGGCTTCGGCCAGGTGGCGAACGATACGCCGGTGCCGCCGTGGCATCCGATGTTTAACAAAGATATTCCACAGCGTCCGCTGGATATCGAAAAAGCGAAATATCACTTCAAAAAAGCGGGGATGGCGGGGGCCAGCGCCGAGATCATTACCACGCAGAATATTGAAGGTTCGGTTGAAGGCGGTCAGTTAATTCAGCAGCTGGGCCGTTCGGCAGGGATGAATTTCCAGGTTCGCCGTGTACCTTACGACGGCTACTGGTCAACGCACTGGACGAAAGATCCGCTTGGCTACGGCTCAATTAATCCCCGCCCAACGGTCGATCTGCTGCTCTCGCAGTTTTATCTCTCCGATGCGCCCAACAATGAATCGGGCTGGAAGAACGCGCAGTTCGATCAGCTGGTGGTCGCCGCGCGCGGCGAACGCGATGCCGCCAGGCGGAAACAGATGTATGGCGATATGCAGCAGCTGATTTATGACCACAGCGGCACGCTGATCCCAACCTTTATCAGTTCGCTGGACGGTCACAGCAACAAGGTGAAAGGCGTGGAGGCCTGGCCGACAGGCATGATGATGGGCTACCGCTTCCACGAGTTTGCCTGGCTCACCGCCTGATTAGCACGTCGTCAGGCTGACCTGATAAGGAGAAAGGCGATGAACCGTTACATGCTTTTTCTGATTGCCCGCCGCTGTGGCGCGGGCATCCTGACCTTACTGATTGTCTCCGCCGTGGTGTTTTTTATCACCAGCATGCTGCCGGGCGATGCCGCGCAAATGGTGCTGGGGCAGAGCGCCACGCCGGAAACGGTCGCGGCGCTGCGGCAGCAGCTGGGGCTTGATCAGCCGCTGCTGCTGCGTTATCTGCACTGGCTGGGCGGGATGGTACAGGGCGATTTCGGCACCTCGTTCGCCAGCCATCTGCCGGTCTCTCAACTGGTGGCCGCGCGCATGCCCGCCACCTTTGAACTGGCGGCGATCACCACCCTGGTTTCGGTTCCGCTGGCGCTGTTGATTGGCCTGACGGCCGCCATGAAACGCGGATCGCTGTTCGATCGCGGCCTGATGATGGCCACCATGGCCGTAGTCGCCGTTCCCGAGTTTTTGGTGGCCACCATTGCCGTGATTGTCTTCGCCGTGAAGCTGCACTGGGTTCCGGCTATGTCGTTAGGCACGCCCGCGCTGGATTTTGTCAGTTATCTGAAAACCTATGCGCTGCCCGTACTGACCCTGTGCTGCGTGCTGGTCGCGCAAATGGCCCGAATGACCCGCTCGGCGCTGATTAACCAGATGGACAGTCCTTATCTGGAAATGACGCTGCTGAAAGGCGTTTCACCGCTGCGTGCCATGCTGCGTCACGCCTTGCCGAATGCCGTTGGCCCGATAGCCAACGCGATTTCGCTGAGCCTCTCCTATCTGTTTGGCGGGGTGATTATTATCGAGAGCATTTTCAGCTATCCGGGGCTTGCCAGCCAGCTGGTCGATGCGGTCAGCAACCGCGATCTGCCGGTGGTACAGCTTTGCGTGATGCTGTTCGCCAGCTGTTATCTGGTTCTGCTGCTGCTGGCCGACATCCTGACCATTGCATTTAATCCAAAATGGAGAGGCTGATGAACGCACTAACCCTACCGTGGCGCTTCTTTATGTCGCTAACCGTAAGCGGGCGAATTGGCCTGCTGATGACGCTGGTGTGGATTTTTCTGGCGATATTCGGCACCGGGCTGGCACCGCATAATCTGGAGGATATCGGCGGCGGCCCTATGTTCGGCGGCTTCAGCCGGGAATTCTGGTTTGGCACCGACTATCTCGGCCGCGATATGTTCAGCCGCATTCTGTACGGCGCCCGCTACTCCATCGGTCTGGCGCTGGGCGCGGCGCTGCTGGCCAGCCTGACCGGTACGCTGCTGGCGCTGCTGGCCGCCGTCGCCGGGCGCTGGCTGGAAGAGATTCTCGGCCGCATTAACGATGCGATGCTGGTTCTGCCGGGGAAAATTCTTGCGCTGATGATTGTCGCGGTATTCGGTTCCTCACTGCCGATGCTGGTTATCACCGCGGTTTTCACCTACTGGCCCGGCGCGTTTCGTATTGCGTGGGCGATGGCTTCCAGCCTGCGCTCAATGGACTACGTTCGCGCATCGGCACTGCGGGGTGAAAGCCGCTTCTATATTGCCATTCACGATATCCTGCCAAACATGCTGCATCCGATGCTGACCGATTTCGGCCTGCGGTTTGTGTATATCGTGCTGTTGCTTAGCGGCCTGAGTTTCTTAGGCCTGGGCGTACAGCCGCCCTATGCCGACTGGGGCACGCTGGTGCGTGAAAATCTACAGGGCCTGTTTGATGGCTCTCCGGCGGTGCTGATGCCGGCCATCGCGATTGCCAGCCTGACTATCGGCGCCAATTTGTTTATCGACAGCCTGCAGGCAATGCGTCCGCTCAGCGCGGCGAAGGGGGTTGCATGAGCGTCACGTTACACAGTAGCCGCCCGGTTGTGGCGGTGGAAAATTTGCGGGTGGTCGCATATGGCGATGATGGCCGCGAAATCTCGCTGGTTTCTGATATCCGTTTTACCGTACAGAAAGGAGAAGTGCTGGCGCTGATTGGCGAGTCCGGCTCGGGCAAAACCACCATCGCGCTGGCGCTGATGGGCTATGCACGTCACGGCTGTAAAATTGCCGAAGGCACGATCCACGTTGCCGGAACCGACGTCACCTCATTAACAGCAAAACAGCAGTGCCAGTTTCGTGGCAACAAAGTGGCCTATATCGCGCAGAGCGCCGCCGCCTCGTTCAATCCGGCGATGAAAATTATGGATCAGGTGGTGGAGCCGGTGGTGATCCATGGGGTGATGAAACGGGCGGCAGCGGAAAAAAAAGCCGTTGAGCTGTTTCGCGAGCTGGCGCTGCCCAATCCCGACACCATTGGCCAGCGCTACCCGCATCAGGTTTCCGGCGGGCAGCTACAGCGATTGATGACCGCAATGGCGCTGATTAGCGATCCGGAAGTGGTGATCCTCGATGAACCCACCACGGCGCTGGACGTCACCACCCAGGTCGAGGTACTGAAAGCGTTTCGTCGCGTGGTCAGACAGCGCGGCATGACCGCTATTTACGTCAGTCACGATCTGGCGGTAGTCGCACAGATGGCAGATCGGATTTTAGTTCTGTTGAAGGGCGCGATTGCGGAATATGGCACCACGGAAAGCCTGCTGCGTGCGCCGCAGGCGGAATACAGCCGGCTGCTGCTGGATGCCGCAAAGCAAAAAATGCGGGCGACGCCCTGGCAGCCTGAAGACGCGACCGTCCAGCCGATGCTGGAAGTCCGCGATCTGTTTGCCGGTTATGGCCCGGTTGACAGTCAGGGCATGCCAAAAATTCCGATCCTGCATGATATCAATCTGCGTCTGTTCCGCGGTCAGGCAATGGGCATTATCGGCGAGTCCGGCTCCGGGAAAACCACCCTGGCCCACGCGATAGCCGGGATGAATCCACCTGCAAGTGGCCACATCCTGTTCAACGGTCACTATATTCAGGGGGACATGCGCGCGCGCCCGGAAAATGAATTACGCCGCATTCAGTACGTTTTCCAAATGGCGGATACCGCGCTGAATCCGGCGCATAGCATTGCCACTATTCTCAGCCGGCCGCTGAAGCTGTTTCACGGCCTGCGCGGCGCAGCGCTTGAAAAGCGGCTGCACCAGCTGCTGGAGTTGGTCAGGCTGCCGCGCAGCGTCTTGTGGCGCAGGCCATGGGCGCTGTCAGGGGGGCAAAAACAGCGTGTGAACCTTGCGCGCGCGCTGGCAGCGGAGCCTGATCTGATACTTTGTGACGAGGTCACGTCTGCGCTGGATACGGTGGTGGCCGCGGCGGTGCTGGATTTGATTACCGACCTGCGCCGCGAGCTGGGCTTATCGGTAATTTTTATCAGCCACGATCTGCATGCCGTTCGCTCGGTTTGTGACGAAATTATGGTGGTAAAAAACGGGCGCATGGTGACGCAGGTCGCGCGCGCCGACTACGATAAACCCTCTACCGAACTCTATTACGAACGTTTGAAACGTGCCGTTCCGGAACTTCGCCAGGGCTGGCTGGATGAACATGACGCTAACGATATTGCGCTTTAAGACGCATCACGAGGAAACACTATGCCCGCATTGATTCGCTACGTTCAGGACAGCCGCTATTTTCCGCCAGCGGCAGACGTCGTCATTATTGGTGCCGGTATTGCCGGGACGGTCGCCGCTTACGAACTGGCTAAGCGCGGTGTCAGCGTGGTGCTGATTGAAAAAGGCCTGGTGGGCGGCGAGCAGTCCGGCCGTAACTGGGGCTGGTGCCGCCAGCAGAACCGTGACGAACGGGAGCTGCCGCTGATTATTCATGCGCTTCAGCGTTGGGAAGAACTCACCAAAGAGACCGGCGAGGATTTAGGCTTTCGCCGCAGCGGGCTGGTTTACGCTACCGGAAATCAAAGCGAAATTGATGCCTGGGATAACTGGGGGAAAATGGCGAAAAGCTACGGCGTGCGCAGCGATATTCTCACTGCGGAACAGGCGAAAGCGATGACGCCAGGCAGTACCAGCCGCTGGCTGGGCGGCGTTTCCTCGCCCACCGATGGTCATGCGGAACCGGCGCTAGCCTCGGCCGGTATAGCTATTGCCGCTCAGCGTTTGGGTGCCAGCATCTTTCAACAGTGCGCCGTGCGCGGTCTGGATATTTCTGCCGGTAAGGTCAGCGGCGTGATAACCGAACGCGGCCCGATCAAAACCTCACGCGTGATTTGCGCGGGCGGTGCCTGGACATCCATGTTCTGCCGCCGCCATGGGATAGATTTGCCGCTGGGGAACGTAATTGGCACCGCTTTTCGCACTTCGCCGGTAGAGCAGGCTATTAGTATGCCGCTCTATACACCGGGTTTTGCCTGCCGCCCGCAGGCCGACGGCAGCTACACCGTGTCGGTTTCGGGACGCGGCCGCCTGACGCCCGGCGTGCAGGGCTTACGCTATGCACGTCAGTTTTATCCCACCTTCAAGGCGCGACGCAAAAATCTGAAGATCGATCTGGGCCTGGCGGCCTTTATGACCGGCCCGGAATCGCTGGCCCGCTGGCAGTTTGACGGCGTGTCGCCGTTTGAAAAAGTGCGTATTCTCGATCCGGCGGCCGATCGGGGGCTGGTACAGGAAGGACTGGCGGCAATGCGCAGAGAATATCCAACCATGGGCGCACTGCGGGTGGAGCAGGCCTGGGGCGGGATGATTGACAGCACGCCGGATGCGGTGCCGGTTATCTCTAAAATAGCCAAACTTCCCGGACTGATCGTTTCCGCCGGATTCAGCGGCCACGGTTTTGGCATTGGCCCCGGTTCTGGCCGGCTTGCCGCCGATCTGGCGATGGATGCCACACCCGTTGTCGATCCCACACCCTATCGCTATTCGCGGCTGGTGGATGGTTCCGACCTTGCCACGCCGGGCATGATGTAAAGGAGAAAAGCATGATTGACATCGTTGCAATGAGTGACGCGCATCTGGAGCGCGCAGTGGCACTGACTCAGCGTCTGAAGTGGCCACACCGACTGGCCGACTGGCAGCAGGCGCTGGCGCTGGGCGAAGGACTGGCCGCCGTGGAAGCGGGCCAGCTGTTGGGCACGCTGCTTTTCTGGCGCTGGGGCAATTACGCCACGCTGGGGCTGGTCATCGTCGCTGAGGAAGCGCAGAGCAAAGGCCTGGGCAGGCAGCTGATGCAGACGGCCATGGCAAAGCTGGAAGGTATCAACCTGCGGCTGCATGCCACTGAAATGGGCAAAGGGCTGTACGAAAAACTGGGCTTCGTTACCTGTGGCGAAATTGCCCAGCATCAGTGTCGTGAGCTGGCAGATTTTACCGCTGTTATACCCGGCAAAGGTCAGCGGCTTCGTCCTGCACATGCAGAGGAAACCCCCGCGTTGACCGCGCTGGATACCCAGGCGCATGGACTGCATCGTCCGGCACTCATCGCCAGCCTGCTGGACTGCGCAGAACGTTTTATCGTGCTGGAAGAACAGGGCAATGTAGAGGGATTTGCCTGCCTGCGCCGCTTCGGCCATGGCTACGCCATCGGCCCGATTATCTGCCGCAGCCTGCCGCAGGCAAAAGTGTTGGTCAGCGAACTCCTGTCCGGCCTGTCGGGGCAGTTTATCCGTATTGATACCGACAGCGAATACGGGCTGGGCGACTGGCTGAACACGTTGGGATTAGCGCAGGTCGATCGCCCAACCACGATGGTTCGTGGCAAAGCCTGGCAGCCTGAAGACGTCCGCGCCTTTGGCCTGATGTCACAGGCGATGGCCTGATGAATATCGTCTATAAATCTGAACCCGAACGCGGACGCCGCTGGCAGCGTTTACTGGCGGAGCAGGCGCCGGACATTCGTTTCCAGCTTTGGCCCGATATCGTCGATCCTGAGCAGGTTGACTGCCTGATCGCCTGGCAGCCGCCAGACAATATCATGCAGCATTTTCCCAATCTGAAAGTGCTGTTTTCGGTGGGCGCGGGCGTCGATCAGTTCGATTATGCCAGCCTGCCGGCCAGTTTGCCGGTAGTGCGCATGATCGAGCCCGGCCTGACCCGCGGCATGGTGGAATATGTCACGTTTGCCGTGCTGGGGCTGCATCGCAATATGCCGCGCTATCTGCAACAGCAGCGCCAGCAGGTCTGGCTTGAGCACCCTGGCCGGCCTGCTTCCCGTAGCCGCGTCGGCGTGATGGGCATGGGAACGCTGGGCGAGGCGGTGTTGCAGCCGCTTGTACAGCTGGGCTTTGACTGCGCGGGCTGGAGTCGCACAGGCAAAAACCTTGCTGGCGTAAAGAGCTTTGTCGGGCAGGGTGAACTGGGCAATTTTTTGGCCCGCAGCGATATCCTTATCTGCCTTCTGCCGTTAACGGCCGCTACCGAAGGGATCCTGAACGCCGAACTGTTTAACCAGCTGCCGCAGGGTGCCTCACTGGTTCAGGTGGGACGAGGCAAACATCTGCAACACGATCATCTTTTGGCCGCGCTGGATAGCGGACAGCTGTCGGCGGCGGTGATTGACGTGACGTCGCCCGAGCCGCTGCCTGTCGGTCATCGGTTCTGGCAGCATCCCGCCATCTGGCTGACGCCGCATATTGCCAGCCAGACGCAGCCGGAAAGCGCGGTTCAGGCGTTACTGGATAACCTCCGCCGTTTCGAACGTGGCGAAACGATGACGGGCGTGGTGGACAGAGAGCGAGGATACTGAGATGGATGACTTAACGGCATTGCGACGAGACCTGCACGCCCATCCCGAACTGGGATTCGATGAGCACCGTACGGCGGATATCGTGGCCAATTTTCTGGCTGCGCTGGGTATTGAGGTGCATCGCAATATCGGTAAAACCGGCGTGGTCGGCGTGTTGCGCCGTGGAACAGGTCCGGGAAGTGTTGGTTTGCGCGCGGATATGGACGCGCTGCCGATGGACGATGCCGGGATGCAATCCTGGAAAAGCCTGCACGCCGGTCGCTGTCACGCCTGCGGCCACGATGGGCATACCGTTATGTTGCTGGGAGCGGCACGTAAGCTGGCTGCTTCTCAAGAGTTTGACGGCACCGTTATTTTTATCTTTCAGCCTGCGGAAGAGGGGCTGGCCGGCGCGCGCGCGATGATTGAAGACGGTCTGTTCAGCCGCTTCCCCTGTGACGCGGTCTATGCCATACACAACTGGCCTGAGCTGCCGCTGGGCACCGCGCAAACGCGTGCCGGGCCGATTATGGCAGCGGCCGACCGGTTTGATATTACCGTTAACGGGGGTGGCGGCCATGCAGCACAACCGCATCTGAGCGCGGATACGCTGCTGGCAACCAGCGAACTGGTGGTGCAGCTCAACACTATCGTTGCCCGCGCGGTCGATCCCTGCGAGCCCGCTTTGCTGACGGTAACGCGCATTCAGGGCGGCTTTTCCCACAATATGATCCCGGCCAGCGCCAGCATCACCGGTACGGTACGCACCTTCAGCCTGGCCGTGCAGGACACTATCGAGAAGCGCCTGTGCGAGATGGCTGAACATGTTACCGCCGCGCATGGGCTGCAGGCGACCGTGGCCTATAACCGCTATTATCCCGCCACCATTAACTCGCCAGCGGAGGCGCAAATTGCGCTGCAAGCGGCGGGCCGGGCAGGTCTGCAAGCCTCTGCCGCCGCCAGCCCGGCGCTCACGTCTGAAGATTTCTCTTTTATGCTGGCGGCGCGCCCCGGCGCCTATCTGTGGCTGGGCTCAGGTGACAGCCAGCCGCTGCATCATTCCGCCTATGACTTTAACGACGCCGTGATCCCTTATGGCGTGGCCTGGTTTTGCGAAGTCGTTCGCACCACCATGCCGGTAAACATTTAATCCACGGATCCACTCGCTTTTCGACAGGTAATGCTGCCGCCGCCGTTAATTCGGCAGCGGCGGGAAAAGGCTTATTGCGATACTTGAGTTAACGTCATTCATTGAGGAAGAGAGATGCATAATTTACTGGACGAGCAGCACACATTTGTAGATAACGCACTATTTTTGGATGCCCGCGAAGCGCACGTACCGCGCGGCGTGGTCACCGCACATCCGCTGGTCATTGCGAAAGCAAAAGGATCGGAAGTGTGGGATGTGGAAGGCAATCGCTATCTGGATTTTGTTGCGGGCATCGGCGTGCTCAACGTGGGACACAGCCATCCTGCGGTGATCGAGGCCGTCACAAAGCAGCTGCAACAGGTTACGCATGCCTGTTTCCAGGTAGCGGCCTATCCAGGCTATATCGAACTGGCCGAACGGCTGAACAGGCTGATTAGCACGGAAGAAAAATTCAAAAGCGTTTTTTTTACCAGCGGCGCAGAAGCGGTTGAAAACGCCGTGAAAATTGCCCGCGCCTACACGAATCGTCCCGGCATTATTGCCTTTGACGGCGCATTTCATGGCCGCACTTTATTAGGCTGTACGCTAACCGGCATGAGCCAGCCCTACAAACAAAATTTTGGGCCATTCCCCGGCGACATCTATCGCGTGCCGTTTCCAAATGCGTTTCATAAGATTAGCGAAGCGGACTGCCTGAAGGCGCTGGACACGCTGTTTGCGGTGCAGATTGCCCCGGAACGCGTGGCGGCAATCATTATCGAACCGGTGCAGGGCGATGGCGGTTTCCTTCCTGCTTCTGCCACTTTTATGCAGGCGTTACGTGAGATCACCCACCGTCACGGCATCCTGCTGATTTGCGATGAAGTACAAACAGGGTTTGGCCGTACCGGCAAGATGTTTGGTTTTCAGCATACCGGCATCGTGCCGGATCTGGTGACGGTAGCCAAAAGTCTTGGCGGGGGTCTGCCGATTTCGGGGGTAGTGGGCAAAGCTGAGGTGATGGAAGCCCCGCTGCCCGGCGGGCTGGGAGGAACGTATGGCGGCAATGCGCTGGCCTGCGCGGCATCACTGGCGGTGCTGGATTTACTGGAGCAAGGCAACCTGCTGGCGCGAGCTAACCAGCTCGGCAGCCAGCTCGCCGGCCGGCTGCGGCTGTTAGCGGAAAAATATGCCTGTATTGGCGACGTACGGGGCATTGGTCTGATGCAGGCGGTAGAAATTATCGATTTCGAGAGCGGAAAGCCGGATGCCGCGCTGACACAAAAAATCCTCGAATGCGCCTGTCAGGAAGGATTGCTGTTAATTAAATGTGGCGTACAGCGCAACACCATTCGCTTTCTTGCACCGCTGGTTACCAGCGATTCACAGCTGGAAGAAGCGCTGCATATTTTTGATATTGCGCTGGCGCGTGCCAGTGGACGGTTGGGCTGACCGATTATTCCTCATTGATATTCTTACATTTATTGCTAATCACCGGCGAAGGTGTAACCGGGTAAAACGCTGGCGCAGCCGGCGGAAAGCGTGTTATACCTTCGTTACTGGTGACAATCTGGTAACAATGAGGGGTGTTATGAACGGCTTAATGAAACTGGACCGCATCGACATCAACATCCTGGTGCAGCTGCAAAAAGATGGCCGCATCAGTAACGTGAACCTTGCCGATGCCGTTGGACTCTCCCCCAGCCCTTGCCTGCAGCGGGTTAAACGCCTTGAAAGCGCAGGGTTTATCACCGGCTATGAGGCGCATATCAATCTTCCTAAAATCACCGATTCGGTCTCAGTTTTTACTGAAGTAACGCTAAGCGGTCATCGACGTGAAGACTTTATGCGTTTTGAAGCAGCGATACGTGAGGTTGACGAATTGATGGAATGTCATTTGATTACCGGGGGCTACGACTATCTGTTGCGTTTTATTACCCGCAGTATTGAGCATTATCAGGAAGTGATTGAGGCATTGCTGGATGCAAAAATTGGTATTGATAAATACTTCAGCTATATCGTTATTAAATCACCGATTATTAAAAGCAGCGTGCCGCTGCGCTCGTTGATTTCCCGTCATACCCAGGTTGAATTCTGATTTACTGACTCATGCGCCTTGCCTGACTGAGAGGTCGGGTAGGCCATCCTTTGGCCAGCTCAGAATACCTGTCACTTTTCCCCACTATAAACCCGTTATTCAGTGCTTCCTGAACCCGGCGGGAGAGAGCGTACTGCTGAATGATTAAACCAACGACAGTGCAGCTGTGGTTTCAGGAAGCGATGCGACTCTCGCTGCTACTGACGATCGCTAATTTAACCGAGTTTTCTCTCTCTTTAAGATAATAAATGTAGGTTTTGAGCTCAGGAAAGATCGATTCTGTCCTGTAATTGATTTCATTGAAATTGTCTATTTTACTTTTATAAAACGAAACCATGGACTGGCTGATCAGGCCAACAGCCTCCCCGCTACTGATAAGAGACAAATAGTCAGAAATATCATCAACAATAATAACTTGCGCAGTCGGGCTGAGTGTCAGGATCCGGGTGTGCGCATTTTTTATGTAAGAGTCATAAAAACCATTGTTGGGAATAATAATCGGGATGTTTTTGTTATCACTAATCTGAAAGTCGGGATATTTGTTCGAGAAAAGATAACAGGCTGGTTCACTAAAAAAATCCATAGAGACAATACCGTTTTCTGCTATTTGTCGATGCGAAATAATTCCGTGAATTTCGCCTGCCAGCAAAGCTTCCATGGAGTTTTTTATATCGCATGCACAGTAGGAGACGCTTTCCGTTTTCTTTTTGGTTTTAACCAATAAATTAAACAAAAATGGATTGAGGTTTTCCACACCAATCATCAGATTGCGTTTAATATTAACGTTAGTTTTTTTCTGGGAGAAAAAATCTTCCAGCTCTGTCATTTTATTATAGTAGGGCATGATTTTTTCATAAAGTTCGAGTCCTTTTTTGGTGAGCGTGAAATCATGGTCGTTTCTGGAAAACAATTTAAAACCTAACTCATCTTCCAGTATTTTAATTCTTCTTGATATGGGTGATGAGGTAACAAAAAGGAATTCTGAGGCTTTTTTCAGTGACTTTTCTCTGGCTAATACAATGAAACACTTAAGATTTGTTGATAAGAACATACAACCCCCCGGTGGTGACTTAGATGTTAATGCTACGTAAATTAATGAAAAATATAGCATACTTATCATTGTTACGGTGAGGGGGGGATCGGGGCAATAATACTGTTTTACTGAGGTTATTCATGTAGATGCTATTTTTTACTTCCTGTGGTTAATTTTTGAAATTGCCCATTTACCATTTGCTTATTATTCTCCACAACCTTCAATATTCAGCAAAATATATCGCTTTATGCGCTATTTCTGACGGAAAAAACTATAATTTTTAATATCAAGTTTTCAATTCATTAAATTTCAACACCAAAACGCAAATATCTTTTAATAAAGAGGCTTTAAATGAGCAATGTAAATGACAATAGCGCTAATAAGTTAACAACTGCGCTAAGTAACCTAAATGAAACGGCCGCCAAATTAAACGTAATTGATAAAGACGGCAAAAGTATTGACTTTGAAAAAATAGCTATTGAGCTTCAGTCTAAAATAAGTGAACCGAAAGACTTTGTTACGCTCCAGTCTGTCAGCGAATTACGTTCTCTTGAACCCAATACGCATGGTGAAATAGCGGTCGTCCTCTCTTATGATAAAGGAACAGGATACGGCGGCGGGATCTTTACCTATGACTTAAACGACAAAGTTAACGTTGAAGATTTTGGCGTGACCATCGTGACTGCCAGGGGGGCAAGATGGGTCCGTTATGTGGCGCATCCTTCAGTACTGAGCGTTGTTGATTTTGGTGCGATTCCCGATGGAAAAACGGATTGCCTTGAAGCCGTCACCCGCATGTGGAACTGGTCACGTAAGCTGGACAGAAAAACCAATACTCGCCCACACGAAAATATCGGTATTCATTTCCCGGCGGGGCACTTTTTCATTTCTAAATTCGATATTTCTGCCACCGAGGCCAGCCGTTTCCGCCTGACCGGCAGCCACGTTAACTTTGGCTACTTCCCTGCTACCAAGCTCTTCTCCGATCAGAAAGACGGCGAGTATATGTTCACCGTCAACGCGCGGTGGTGTTCAATCCACGGTATTGGTGTTGAAGGCCAGGATAATACGAAAACGAAAGGCTTCTTTAAAAACATCATTCAGGGTGGTCAGTATCTCCGCGTGACCGGCATGCAGTTTAATAATCTGGGGGGCCGCGGGCTGGATCTGCTGGATACCCTGGACTGTAAGATTGACCAGTGGTACGCCAGTCGCTGTGCCGGGACGGTAATTTATGGCCGATGGTCGGACCGTGCAGCCGGTTCATGGGATCATCTTACCGCGATTGAACTGACTAATTTTAATATCCAGTACGGCACTAAATCAGAGATGATCGATCTCCAGCGTGCGACACAGTGCATTATTAACAACGGCTGGATCGAGCATACGGAGTTCCCTGGTAACATTTCTAACGGACAGTGGTCCATTCAGGCGTTGAACCTTGAGGACAATACCAATCCGCTGAAATGCCACCATACACGCATCATCTCTACCATGCTCAATGTGCATGATGGGGCGGGTATGGATCTTTCAGAAACCGGCGATCGCTGGCTGTCAGCCTATGAAAGTGGCCAGACCTGGATTGAGAACCACGGGCTGAAACTCGAGGGTTCGCTAAACTATCAGTACATCACCTCGCCAGATCGGATGGATAACCGCCGTGATGCTGAAACCTGGTTTAAAGTTGGCGATATCGAAGCGCCGGAATGGACGACTCAGCTACAGATGCGCATTATTGGGTCTTCTCAGTTTGCGGCCATGCCCCAGACCCAAAATGATTACTCTACCCGTACACCGGAAGGCGAAGCGAAAATTTCGATTCAGAATGTTAATGGGCAATTTATTACTTCGTGGGCCGGTGAAGGCTCTTGCCCGGTAACACGAGTCATTGTTAAAAACCTGGGCAGCAGCAAAGCCAGTATTTACGTTAAGATCGCCAAGTTTACCGGCTTTTCTATAGCGTTGATTACCACCAACTGTTTTGACCGTTTTGCTCGTGGCGTGCATTTCCGCTTCGATAAATCCTATACCATGCTGTCCACGACAGAAGCGGCTGCACTGGATGCAGAGGCAGATACTGCGTTTAAACAGCACTGGTCCGGTAATGAAAATGTCGGCTTCGGCTATAACCATAACAACGATTTGTTAATGCGTAGCCGGGTCGTCAATACGACGGCCGTAGGAAACGCCACAGAGTGCCTGCGCGTAATGGTAAACGGGCGTGCTTACGGGATTGAGTTAAGACCGATCAATTAAACCATAACGCTCATTTTTAATAAAAGCCGGCCCCGACAGGTCGGCTTTTTTTGGGCTTTAGTGCGTTGTCAGCGTTATTTAACTACGGCTTAAAACGTTTGATCTTTGCCCGTTGGGTAAATGGCAATATGGAAGTTTATTCGTGGAGGAGTGTAATTTAAAGAGGTCGTTATGAGGCCAGAATAAATTATTATAGCAATAAAAACAAAAGCTTAAATAAATGGCAATTAAACGGTTTTAATAAGTATTTTACCCCAGGAAATAAACTCATTTATTTCATATGATTGTTAATTTGTAGCGGTGTCGCTTAATTATTGCGATTGAGTCTTTAGCCACTTCAAATAAAATACCTGTCGTCAAGCAATCGTTGTGCAGATTGTTCTCTCCGTCATTGCATTCACAATGACTTTATTATTGATAAGTGGAATAGAAATAATGACAAATAAAATTGTAATGGGTTTCTGGCACAACTGGCCAGCAGAAAATGGCCAGGGGTATAAAGGCGGCCGTTTTTTGGAAATGGCACTGTCCGACATTCCAGTACAGTATAACGTTATCGCTGTAGCCTTTATGAAAGTGCTGGATCTCAACGATCGTATTCCTGATTTCAAACCTTACAAAGGTAGCGATGCCGAGTTTCGTCAGCAGGTCGATATGGTCCATGCTCAGGGTCGTAAAGTCCTGATTTCACTGGGCGGCGCTGATGCACACATTGAACTGCACGCGGGTGATGAACAGGCGCTTGCCGCACGTATTATTACGCTGTCGGATAAGTTTGGTTTCGATGGCCTGGATATCGATCTGGAGCAGGCGGCTATTACCGCAGCTGATAACCAGACCGTGATCCCTGCCGCGCTGAAAATGGTTAAAGACCATTATCGTCTGCAGAATAAAAACTTCATCATCAGTATGGCGCCAGAATTCCCTTATCTGAGCCAGAGCGGTCATTACAGCCCTTATATCAACGGCCTCGAAGGCTATTACGATTACATCGCTCCGCAGTTCTACAATCAGGGCGGCGATGGTGTATGGGTTGATGAAATCTCCAGCTGGGTATCGCAGAGTAATGATGCGATGAAAGAAGATTTTCTTTTTTACCTGACTGAGAGTTTAGTCACCGGTACCCGTAATTTCCTGAAGATCCCGCACGA
Organism: Pantoea sp. CCBC3-3-1; assembly: GCF_007981265.1. Classification (NCBI taxonomy): domain Bacteria; kingdom Pseudomonadati; phylum Pseudomonadota; class Gammaproteobacteria; order Enterobacterales; family Erwiniaceae; genus Pantoea; species Pantoea sp. CCBC3-3-1. The sequence goes on along the minus strand of NZ_CP034363.1, from coordinate 3,015,524 downwards.
TAAATTTATTATCGGCCTGCCAACCAATAACGATGCTGCTGCCACTGGCTACGTCGTTGATCCTGAGGCTGTCTATAAAGCGCTGGCGCGTCTTGAAGCGGCGGGGCTGCCCATCGCGGGCCTGATGACCTGGTCTGTTAACTGGGATGCAGGCACCAGCGTTGAAGGCAACGCCTACGACTGGGAATTTATTCGTCGTTATGGCTATCTGGCGGGTGATGGCGTTGTACCAGAACCACAGCCGACCCCTGAGCCAGCACCGGAACCGACTCCAGAACCAACGCCTGAGCCAACGCCAGGCTATGCCGAATGGCAGGCCGGTGTGCGTTATAACGACGGCGCGAAAGTGAGCTGGCTCTCTCAGAATTACATTTGCGTAATGCAGCACACCTCAAATATTTACTGGACACCGGCGTTAGCCACTTCGCTATGGCAGGTACTGAATACATCCAAAATGACCACAGGATTTAAAACAATGTCAGATTCATCTGGTGCGCAAGTAAAACCGGCTTTACGCCATGGTCATATCGCCACCCCTGCATCACGTGCCTATTTCGCCTGGCAGGAAGGCCGTCTTAATGCGGGCCAGCTAAACCAGCGTGAAGCCGGTAAATTTTTCCCTGCCCTTGACCGCGGCCTGTTCGACATCGTAGCGCCAACGGATTCTACCAATGCTCTGCCGCCGCCGGATGGCAAAATTGCCAGCGCAAACCAGGGCGATGGTCTGTTCCTGGATGAGCCAGGTACACACTGGAAAAAACATACCGTTGCGTCATCCGAGGTGATGAAGTTTACCTGGACTTACACGGCGGCACATACCACGCGTCGTTATAACTACTTTATTACCCGTGAAGACTGGAATCCAAACCTGCCGCTGAGCCGTGCGCAGTTTGAATCAGAGCCGTTCTTTAAGGTTGAGTTCACTGAACAGCCTTTCTGGAGCCACAGTAGCGTGCTGCGCCCAACCGGCCCGACCACGCACGATGTGCCTTTGCCACAGCGTAACGGTTATCACGTTCTGCTGGCCGTATGGGAAGTTGCCGATACAGGGAATGCTTTCTACCAGGTTATCGATTTGGATTTCGCCGGTAGCGTTACGCCAGACAATAACGACCCGGTTGTACCTGCCGGCCTGCGTGCAAGCGCTACGACCACCAACAGCATCACTATGGCGTGGAATGCCTCCGTTACCGCTGGCGTGACCTATCGTCTGTACCGTAATGGCAACCCGGTGTTTACGGGTTCTCAGCTGAGCTTTACCGACAACGGCCTGCAGGAAGATACGGCTTACAGCTATTCCGTCAGCGCGGTGAACGCGGCCGGTCAAGAGTCTGCGCGTAGCCAGATTGTTTCAGCCCGTACCAGTGCGGTGATCCTGCCAGGTACACCACCTACTGCACCGGTGCAGTTACACAGCATGTCAGTTACCACTAACAGTGTTGCGCTGATGTGGGGCTCGTCTACCGGTTCAGTTAGCAGCTATATCATCTACCGCGATGGCAATGAAGTGGCACGTGTGCTGGCTTCTCAGCTGAGCTACACCGATGCTGGTTTACAGGAAGCAACCACCTACCGTTACTTCGTGGCAGCAGAGAACGCCGCAGGTCAGCTTTCTGTACCGAGTAATGTGCTGAGCATCACCACCGCAGCCAGCAATGACAGCGGCGATGACGCCGACAGCGATTACCCACAATGGGTGCTGGGTGGTTCTTATCAGGTGGGGCAGATTGTACGTAACCTGGGCAGAAACTGGGTGGCTTTAGTGACCCATATTTCTTACTCACCGGACTGGGCACCTGGCCTGGAAGATTCTTTGTGGCGTGAAGTGATTTAACGTCATCAGTAGACAGGCATAGCGTAAAGGCCAGGGGGATCTGGCCTTTTTATTTTAAATCAGATTAATGATGTTGTTAGTGTCCATGGAAAAGAGAGGGCAACAACGTTGGGAAATATCATGAACATTAGTGATAAAGGGATTCGCTTTCTGAAAGCAGAAGAGGGCGAAAGATTAACGGGCTATCTTGATGTGGTCGGCATTCCTACGATTGGCGTAGGCCATACCGGTACCGTAGATGGCGTCGCGGTCAGTGTTGGAATGAAAATCGATGCGGAAAAATCAACCGAGCTGCTGCTACTCGATCTTGATGTGGTCGAACGGGCCATTAAGCGACAGGTGACAATGGCGTTAACGCAAAATCAGTACGATGCCTTGTGCAGCCTGATTTTTAATATTGGCACCGGCGCTTTTTCCGGCTCCACCGTAAGGCGAAAACTGAACGAAGGCGATTATCAGGGAGCGGCTGATGCTTTTCTGATGTGGAAACGCGCGGGCAGCGCGACCAGTATTCTGCTGCCTCGCCGCGAGCGTGAACGAAAGCTGTTTTTATCGTGAATTCATCTTATAGCCATCCTGAAGTCACCTGCTTGTCATATTCGCTCTGCATGCTGATCGTTAATCAAACGACCTGATAAGAGATAAAACGATGACTTTACTGGCCAGCTTTACGCATCCGGTTGCTGACTCACAGCGGGCTTTCCGCCTGATCCAGAAAGCAATGAGCGAACCGGGCGTGGTGGTTTCTCTGCCACGTTCGTCAGGGGGAGAGGCATCTCCAGCCGCTCTCGCCGTGCAGATGACGCTAGTGGATCGCGATACGCCGCTTTATGTTAATCCGTTATCTCTGGTCAATTCGCTGTCAGACAGCCTGCGACCTCATCAAAAGGAATCAGGAAAAGCGGCTACGGTGATTGTTGAGGTTACTGCGCTGAACGGGGGGCTGACGCTACGCCTTAGCGGCCCGGGTCGGCTGGAAAAGCGTGCTGTAGCACCGCGTCTGCCTGAGGGGGTATTACGTTATCTGCGCGACGAGGCGCGGGGCAACGTCGATCTGATTTTCACCTGCGAAGACAAGATGATGGCTCTGCCACATACAACCCATGTTCAGGTCTGCTGAACAGGCGGGTCGCTGAGCCTGCGTCGAAAAGGGCAAATCCATTCGCCCTTAACGCCACACGCCACACCTGATGATTAAAAGCGTGCCGCGGCTGAATTACGCATCCATTACATCCCACCACAGTTTATTCAGCGGATAGTAACGGTCACCCGTTTCAGGACGCTTTTCCCATGGCTTATCGATAATATAGTGAACGTTCTTCACTTCGCCCATTTCCCACATAGCAGCATGCTGGAAGGGTAACGTTTTCAGTGCGTTGTAGATATAGGGCAGGGGTTTCCAGCGCTGATGATAATAATCGTTGAGGAAATCCTGTTCTGCAAACAGATAGCGCGAGAGATCGCTAAGTTCCGCCAGCTTTTCCAGCATATCTTCATAAACCGCACGGTCCGGGCGTAATACCAGGAAACCGCCGTTGAGGTAGTTATCCACCTCATCCAGCTGTTCGGTGTGGTCGACCGAACGGCAGTAGCTGTAGAAACAGTTTTCTGGCCGCCAGCTTTTTGGATAGCTGGGAATTTTGTTCGGATTGCAGCGGCAGGCGTGGCAGGCGGCAATTTCGTCCTCCGCCAGCGGCAGCGTAAATAATTCATCCATATTCTGGATGACCAACATGTCGGCATCGAGAAAGACAATGCGTTCAAATTCGGTCAGCTGCCAGACCGCCAGCTTGGTCCACACCTCGGAAAAGCGCGCGTTGGCATAATTATGCTCAAGGCTGCTGTTCGGACTGACAGGCTGAACTTCGCGCACCAGACAGCCTTCGTTCTCCAGCGTCTGGCGACTGCGGGCATCAATATTTTCCGTGACCATTACCGCCAGCGGATAGCGGCTGCCGACTTTTTTCAGCGACTTTTGCAGCGCCTGAACGCCGATCAAATAGCCCGGCTGCGTCAGCAGGGTTGCCCATGCCTTCATTGGCACTCTCCTCAATCAATCTAATAATTCTGCGGTAAACGCATTGTCAAATTTACGCTGCGGGTCGAGTTCGTCCCGCACCTGGCGAAACGCGTCCCACTGAGGATAAATTTCTGGCCAGTTATAAAGCGCAGCGTCAAAATATTTTCCCCAGTGCGGTCTGCCGCCTTCAGCGGCTAACACTTTTTCAATCGCCTGCAGGAAACTGACGCCCTCTTCAGAAAGCGAGCCGTCCTCAGCATAATAAACCACAAAGCCAAAGAAGCAGGTATCCGCGCCATACGATGGGCTGAGCCAGGCGTCTGACGGGCCAGTGCAGCGTAAAATTATGGGATAATGCATATGCGGCTGTGTTTCACTGTGCCACTGCTTAATCTTACGGATCACCTCGGCCGTACGCGCTAAAGGAATGCCGATTTCGACATTGATTTGCGGGGTGGCGATGCCCCGGCAAAAGACCTGGTAAACGTCACCGGTGACGTCGGAAAAATCTTTAAAGCGCGTTACGGTACGGAAGGGTTTACCGTTTTCATCCACGATTTTTGTGTCGCTGCGCATATGCTCCAGCGTCTGTTCAATCGTTTCATTCATCGCATCGCTGGTTTCTTCCTGCTTGATCAGCTCGCTATTGTTGGCGTGGTATTGCGCAACTTCTTCGCTATTGGCTTCACGTGCGGCCCAGACGTGCACCTGGTTTTCGTTTGGGAACCACCAGGCTTTACTCAGCGCATAATTCTGGTTCCAGTCATAAATATCCTGTTCCAGCGTATCGCCGCTTACCGCATTTTTGTAACAGGTATAAATCAGCGAAGGGGTCGTGCGCAGCGTCACCTGAGTCACCACGCCTAAACTGCCAAGACCCAGTTGTACGGCATGGAACTTGGGGTGTTGACGATCGAAATCGGCAACCGTGCCGTCCGCCAGCACCATGCGGATGCTTAACGCTTCGTCGGCAATAGAGCTTTGCTGTAAACCCTGACCATGTGTACCGGTTGCCAGCGCGCCTGCCAGCGTTTGCGAGGCGATGACCCCGGGCGAAGAGGGCAACATTTTGCCTTCGGCAGTTAGCACTTCATACACTTCATGCATCAGCGTGCCGCCCGCAAACGTGGCGCTGTGTTCGTCAAGGCTAATCAGACCGCGTAAACGGCTCATATCAACCAGGGTGTCGCCCTTGTTTGCCAGCGCCAGCATACGGCCTGGCGACATGCGACTGCCCATAATACGGATTTTACCGGTACTGGTCGCAATCAGCTGCTGCAACTCTTTTTCGTTTTCCGGAATGCTCACGGCATTTTTTACCGCAAGCGTGGCGTTCTGTGCCCAGTTCCATACTTTGCCGTCTTCGGCATTAGGGTGGCGGCGGGGATAGCCGGCATATTCGCGTGCCATTAATTAACTCCTGGTATATGGCTAAAAAACGTGAAAAGCGCGGAAACGAGCTTTCGTGATTAAACCCCAATAAGGGTAGCTGAATTGCCCCGGAACGTCAGGCTTCAGGGTGAAAAAACTGTACACTCTGTTTCAGTATTGTACAGGTTTATTCAGGAAGGTCTTAAATAACGCAGCGTGGCATCAACCACCAGCTGGCGATTTCGGGCAATACTTTGCTGCTCGTTTTCGTCGCCGCCAAACAGCGTGTGAAAGGTATAGCGGTTCGAAACGTTATGCGTACAGATGCTGCTGATCAGACGGTGCACGTCCACCGTGTCGGCATCAGTATTGAAGACGCCGGCGGCTTTGCCACGTATCAGGATGTTCTCCAACACGTCGAGCGCGCTCTGATTCAGCTCTTTGATTCGTGACGACTGGCTAATATAGCGGCCGCGCATCAGATTTTCGCTGCACACCAGCCGCATAAAATCGGGATGTGAGATATGGTAATCGAAGCTGGCTTCGGCCAGTTTCTGCATGGCCAGCAACGGCGGCATCTCGGCAAGATTCAGACGGGTCTCATGCTGACGAATAGCCTGATAAACCTGCTCCAGCACTGCCATGTACAAATTTTCTTTATTGCTGAAGTGATAAACCACCATGCGTTTGGTGGTTTGCGCATGTCCGGCAATCTGTTCCATGCGTGCGCCCTGTAAACCAAATTCGGCAAAAGTCGCAAGCGCACCGGCAAGGATACGTTTCTTTAACCCTTCCGGGTCGTTTTTTCGCTTGATGATAGCTGGCATAGCGGGTCAGATAATCCGAGATGTGGCGGGGCCATGTAAGTAACTTGAACAGATAATCATACCATAAATCGCCGGTGAGATTTGCGCTATTCACCGCGAATCCGCCGTCTGGCCGCAGCCTAAAGCCAGATTCCGGCTAAAGACGGAAGAATATGATATTTCCCCTCACGGGGTGCCTGAGGTTAAAACTGTCTTACCGCAAATATCCATTCACAGAATTGCAGGAGAACGTCATGAAACCCTCGGGCCTGAAAAAGTTATTTGCTACTCTCACCGACTGGCTCTCCTCGCCGCTGCCGCTGGAAGAGAGCGTTGATCCCTCAAGACTGAGTGAGTCTCTGCTGCCAATCAGCCAGCTGTATGGCTTCGAGATGAGTTATCTGCGCGCGAGGGCCTTCAGTGAAAAATAACCTCTATCGCCTGACGCTCCGCTTCTGTTACTGGAACGAACTGTGCGCTCCTGACTAATTTTCGAACCGGGTATCAGTAAAGGTACCCAGATTTCATTTGCCTGCAATGCTTTAATGCAGCGGCCAGTCAGCGTACAGGTTCAGCGCCGCCTGACGGATAGCATCAAGGCTTTGTTCAAACGCTTCGGCGGACATCTGTTCGAACCGGGCGTGATTTTCTTCGCGACCATGCAGTTCAATCGCTTCCAGCGCGGGCTGAAGATTATCCGGCAAAGACGACCAGTCTTTTAACGTCATCCCTTTCAGATAGCCAATACACCACTCTTCAACGATGGTCACTTCCTGACCCTGCTCAGTACTGGTGCCAAATAGCGGGTCAAACTGGTCGGGATAATCGCGCAGGCGTTCAGCAATATCGTTCATATGCTGAGAGACCAGATCGACAAAGCGCTGATGATCCTGAGGCGATGCCCATTCCGGATCGTGCCCTTTACCGCCCCAGATCGCGGCCTGTAAATCTTCTGGCTTGATCTGCCCAGGCCCGGTAAGCGCGGCGGTCAGTAAACCATCCAGCTCCGATGCGTCGATAACCGCATCATCATTGCCGTGGTTCATCAGGATATCGTCCAGCCACTCCAGTTCGTCCGCCGTCAGTGGTCCTTGTTGCATGTCATAACCCCTTATATATCCGTTAATTAGCGCAGTAAGGCGCTATTCTCAACGCCGCTCACCTAAAAAGCTACCGTACATCGATAAAAAGCGGCTTTCAGCAGCGGTATTGTCTGCACTACCAGCGCATCGGTGCAAACTTCGATTGTTATTATGATGCCTTTTTAGCCAGCCGAAAATAAAAATGACCACGCAAAATATGTCGACAGGCTTTTGAGCCTTCACGTATTGTGCGAACCGGAAAAGCAAAAAGCCCGCTTAAGTTTCCTTAAGCGGGCTTCTCTAATATGGCTCCTCTGACTGGGATCGCCTTTGCCAGTAACTGGCTAATAAATAGACTAAACCTGAATTGTGATGCTGTCAAGACCACCAAAATGACCACCAATAGTTGCTGGTTTCCTAAAGCAAGTTTAAACGCTTCGCTTTATGTGTTAATTGTTCTACGATGCTCTCTGAAAAGGAGGGTAGCTAGAACGAGCATCAAAAAATCGGCTCGGAGCAAAATTTGTCCAAAGAGCTATAGAAGTCTGCTCAGTGCTGTGAGTTCAATGGGTCGATGCAACGCTATCCTTAATCGAAGGGGTACGTTCCATAATACTTCTGGTAGACCTATAAGACATTGTCTGTCGCTTGGGTTGAGCATAAAATATTCATTCAATTTTAAGTGGGTATTTTATGGAATACGTGGCTTTTGGTGATGAGAGTGGTACGACAGGGAGTGACCGCTGTTATGGCATTGGTTTGCTGTGTGTGCGTAAAGACACGTTGCACATCTTCAATGAGCGTGTCCAGAAGCTGAAAGATAAGTACGGTATTGTCGGTGAGTTGAAATGGTCTAAGATAAAGAACAGCGCAGGGCAGGCAAACATCTGCATTGAGCTGCTGGCTATGGTGCTCAAGAACTCGTGCTGCTTCCACTCAATTGTTGTAGTGAAGAACATTTACAACAACTGGTTGACGGACAGGGAGCTGGCTTTCTACCAGACGTACACAATGCTCGTTAAGAACGTTGCTAAGCAGATTAAGAGTGACATTGAGGTCATCATCGATCAGAAGATTGATAAGTACAAAAAGAACGATGAAGTTACGGGTATTGTTGCTAACAACATGCTGGCTAGGGCAGGGATGAAGAAGTTGGTTAAGTCTGTCACGATGCACGACTCTAAACATGATCTTGGATTACAGGTTGTAGACATCCTGACCGGGGCTGTGAATTCTGGGTACTTGAAGTACCTTAATCCTCGACTGGTACTATCAGTGGCTAAAGAACTAGCCTTTGAACGCATGGCTGCTCTGCTTGGCTGGGATATGTTCTACTACGATACATTCCCGAACAAGGATTTTAATATCTGGCACTTCCCGCAAGAGATGCGAGCTATGCCTGGTTCAAAGAGTATCCGTCCTGATTACAGTGTTCCGTTGGTTAAACGGGAAGAGCTGTCCTAACCTTGGCTTAAAAAATTGATTGTTTATGCATAGACCTGCTAGATTGAAAGGATAGGTATCAATTGATTCTTGTAGTAGCTAGCTGAATTTGGCCACCTGAACAGGGCGGTCAACGTTAGTTCCCTGACCTGTAGCCTGTTAATTAGTCTGCTGCGTGCCAGGAGCGGATTTTGCTGAGATCGTATGTGTTAATCAATCGAGAGCAGGGCAGTCAGTTGCTAAAGGGAGTGAGTTGTCAAAAGTTGTCGCCCACCATCTCCGCCAGGTGATTCTCGAGTGTTTGCACTCTAAGCGTCAGCTCAGCACCGTCTGGTTTCCTTAATAAGTCTCTGTAACTTAGGCGTCCACTTATTTTTTTGCAGGTGGACACCTCCGTGAGTACTCAAGAACGACATTCCCGTCAGCATTATTCCCCTGAACTGAAACTTAAACTGGTCAAAATGGCACTGAAGGCCAGCGAAGAAGGCAGCAGCGTTGCCGCACTTGCCCGTGAATACGACGTTAATGACAACCTGCTCTTTAAATGGATGCCCCTCTGGCAGAGCGAAGGCCGGGTATCCCGGCCACGACGCAAATACCGTAAAGCCGCATCTCCCGCTCTTTTACCCGTGCAGATTACTCCGCCACCGGGCAGCACGTCTCCGGTCTCAGCTTTTGCCGGTTCACCGGATACCGTCTGCCACGCCCGGCTTCGCCATGGTGATATCACGCTGCATAATCCTTCGCCTGAACTGCTGAGCCTGTTGCTGCGGGAAATGATGGCGGGAGAATCACAATGATGAACCTGCCAGCCGGCACAAAAATCTGGATAGTGGCCGGTATCACCGATATGCGCAACGGCTTCCACGGTCTTGCTGCCAGAGTTCAGACCGCCCTGAAGGACGACCCGATGTCGGGTCACGTCTTCATCTTCCGCGGACGTCGCGGCTGCCAGGTTAAGATGCTCTGGTCCACCGGCGACGGCCTGTGCATCCTGACAAAACGCCTTGAGCGTGGCCGCTTCGCCTGGCCGTCGGCCCGTGACGGCAAAGTGTTCCTGACGCCCGCGCAGCTGGCGATGCTGCTGGAGGGCATCGACTGGCGTCAGCCGAAGCACATCATGACGTCACTGACGATGTTGTAAAAAGCACGCAACCCTATTATAAATAAGGGCATGTATAAGGAATATACTGACCGGCTTCGCGAACTGGAAGCGCAACTCCGTCTGAAAGACGATACTGAAGCCTGGCTGCGCCAGGCGCTTGCCCGTGCCGAAGAAAAACTTGAGCACAGCGAGCGGGAAGCAGAATACCTGCGGGCGCAGCTGGATAAACTCCGGCGTATGAAGTTCGGCCACCGCTCCGAGAAAATTACCCGGAAGATAGCGGCACTCGAAACAGCGCTGGAACGGCTTGAGCGCGAAGGTGATGCTTACTGCGGCCGGGTGAATGACCCCGCCGTACCGCGACCGCTGCGCCAGACCCGCACACGAAAACCCTTCCCTGAATCCCTTCCCCGTGAGGAGAAACGGCGGCTGCCGGTGGAGCAGTGCTGCCCGGGCTGTGGCGGCGCGCTGTCATGGCTGGGGGAAGACGCGGCGGAGCAGCTGGAGCTGATGCGCTGCGCGTTCAGGGTCATCCGCACGGTGCGGGAGAAGCATGCCTGCGGGAAGTGCGACCGGATAGTGCAGGCTCCGGCACCGTCGCGGCCGATAGAGCGCGGTATCGCCGGACCCGGCCTGCTGGCGCGGGTGCTGACGTCAAAATATGCGGAGCACACGCCGCTGTACCGCCAGTCGGAAATCTACGGCCGTCAGGGCGCGGAGCTGAGCCGCTCCGTGCTGTCAGGCTGGGTGGACGCGTGCTGCCGCCTGATGGCCCCGCTGGAGGAGGCGCTGCGCGAATATGTGCTGACGCCCGGCAAGCTGCACGCCGATGACACGCCGGTGCCGGTACTGCTGCCGGGCAATAAGAAGACGAAAACCGGGCGGCTATGGACGTATGTGCGCGACGACCGTAACGCCGGGTCATCACAGCCCCCGGCGGTGTGGTTCGCGTACTCACCGGACAGAAAGGGCTGCCATCCTCAGGAGCATCTTGCCGGGTTCAGCGGCGTGTTGCAGGCGGATGCGTATGTCGGGTTCAACGAGCTGTATAAACCGGACCGTGAGGCCGGAGTCATACAGGAAGCCGCCTGCTGGCGCATGCGCGACGGAAAATCCACGATGTTCACGTGCGAACGCCATCGGCCACGACAGAAGAAGCCCTACGCCGCATCGGTGAGTTATACGCCATCGAAACCAGTATCCGGGGTCAGCCAGCAGAGTACCGGCTGTCAAAAAGACAGAAACAGACGAAACCGCTGCTGAAGGCGCTGGAAAGCTGGCTGCGCGAAAAGATAAAGACGCTGTCACGCCACTCGGAAACGGCGAAGGCGTTCAGCTATGCGCTTAACCAGTGGGATGCGCTGGCATATTACAGTGGCGACGGCTGGGCCGAGCCTGACAATAATCTCGCGGAAAACGCGTTGCGGATGGTGAGCCTGGGGCGAAAAAATTACCTGTTCTTCGGTTCAGATCACGGCGGAGAGCGCGGTGCGGTTCAGTACAGCCTGATCGGGACGTGCAAACTGAATGGCGTGGATCCTGAGAGTTACCTGCGACATGTGCTGACGGTTATCGCGGACTGGCCTGTCACGCGGGTGCATGAACTGCTGCCGTGGAATATCGTTATCCCCTCTGAAGAATAATCAACACGGTTCAGGCTGGACGCTTACTGTAGACTGGCAGGTCTGTCCCTTTCAACCTGCCGTTATTCGGCTCTGCGTCCGGCTCTTGACGCGCAGATATCTCTACGCATCCATTGTCATGAATTATAGGAGTGTTTTTTTAAAAAATGAAACACCATGTTCCAGAGCATTCATTGGCACTTTATGACTTGCTGTTTCGTCAATAATTACATTTACATTATTAGTCAGGTTGTTATCTAAAAGCATTGAATGTAAACGTTCAGTTTCTGCAACTGAGACTATTTCATCATTCCGGCCATGCCATAACATCAACGGTTGTTGGGCAAGTGCTGTGATGTTTTTACTCGAATCAAGTTTGTACAGATTTGCTAACAGATTATCTATTTTCTTATGGTCCTTACTAGATTTAATTTCAATCGGCGGAAAAAGCTCATGCGATAAGGTAGAGAAAAAACCCGAACCCATATAGCAGGCTGCAGCCTTGATGTGATTATAACGTGCCAGTAAACCCAGAACGGTAAACCCCCCCATTGAAGTTCCTGACACTGCAACTTTGTCATCGAGAATCAAGCCTTGTTGCTGATAATGGCTGACATATTCTTCGAACTCGTCGATATTATTTTTCAGTATCTGCCAGAAGAGAAAACGGCGCCGTTCAATATTGCCATCAAAGCGATCACCATGCTCGATAGCTTCCGGTAAGACCACGCGAAAACCTGCCCTGGCAAATGCATAGCCAAAAAAGCTGTTCAGTTCTTTCGATGAGGTGTAGCCGTGGAAATGAAAAATGGTCGGCAGTGTTTGATAGCGCTTTCCTGCCGGAACGGCATGGATTACCGGAATATCGCCAATAAATTCGTCGTAGATCTCGATCATTATGTTCTCCTCAGGAAAGCGTATATCGGCTGATCACCGCTGGGTCAGGATCCATGCCGATGCCAGGACGATCGCTGATGCTAAACACGTTACCCTGACGAATAGTGTCATAAGCAAACAGTTCAGCCTGTGGCTCGACATAGAGAAATTCGACTTCAGAGATATTGTGGTAAGCATTGGCAAGATGCAGTGTGGTGAGAAATCCAGGCCCGAAATAAGGGCTGTGTGGCAGCACTGGTAAACCATTTTTGCCGGCAATCTCAACTACCTGAAGAAACTCGCTGATGCCACCGACTTTGGTCACGCTGGGCTGAAGATAATCGACCGCGTGTTGTTCTACTGCGTGGAGAAACTGTTGCCTTGTGCACCAGTTTTCTCCCGCCCCCAGCGCGATACCGCGTTGACGGAACTGAGCCAGTTGCGCGAAATCTTCGGGCGGAAAAACCGGTTCTTCCAGCCATGCCACCTGCGGTAAACCGAGCAAGTGTTCAATGTTGTGATATGTTTGCTCGGCCTGCCAGCAGCCGTTGACGTCTATCGCCAGTTTCACTTCGCGGCTGGCTTTGGCAATGGCTTCGTGGCAGGCGGTAATTATTTTAATATCAGGTTCGTGAATTTTGATAATGGAGAAACCATCATCTACTGCGCGCAAACACTGAGACACGGCAGTATCACGATCGTTATAACCCACTAAGCTGGCATAGGTCTTGAGTGACTTACGTTTGCCATCGCCAAGCAGGCTATACAGCGGTGCATTCTGCCGCTTGGCCCAGAGATCCCACAGCGCTATATCGACCCCGGAAATAGCGAATAATGTAATTCCGTAGCGACCAAAAATATGCAAACGGTGCTGTATAGAATGGCTCCAGTCACGAATCGAGGTTATCTCGCTGCCTTCCAGCAGCGGTTTCAGCAAATTATCGATGATTGCTTTGGTCGCGGGGGTAACAAAGTATCCGAATGCCTCGCCCCAGCCAACGTTTCCATCGGTATCCTCAATGCGCACCAGCACCATTTCCAACTTATTCCAGGTGGTGGGGGTTGTCGGTTTTGGTTTGCCGCCATCATTAAAGGGGATAGCAATGATCTGCGCTTCAACTGACCGAATTTTCATGATTTTTCCCCCAAAGTAAGCGCGAAGGGCACAAACGGGCCGCCGACCCAGTTCGGACCTTCGCTGTCTGGCATAGCCGGCAAAGGACGATAAAGAGGATGGAGATGATGAGTTGCGTTGCTCTGCGGTACATAGCCCAATTCACGTGCACGCTGGTTAGGAAAGAATGCATCCGGGCACTCAGAGGTGCCATACACAATATCGCCGCGTGCGTCCGGATGCTCCAGCCCGATACGGGTGAGTTGCGCCATATCGGCAGCGCTCAGCCAGATGTGCAGACGGCGACTATCCACTACGGTGTCTGTTGCACTACCAATGCGAATACTTAATCCCTGAAGACCTATTTTATGCGCGTACAGCGCAAAGGCAGATTCACCAAAGGCTTTACTCAGTGCGTAGAAACCATCGGGGGCGACTGCAGCATGATCATTGTGGAATCCGGCAGCCGGATGCTGACCCAACACATGATGGGAGCTTGCAAAAACAAAGCGCGGGATGTTCCAGTGCTGACAGGCATCGAGCAGATACACTGTACCGCGATAATTTGCTTCAACAGTATCTTCAAAGCTGATGTTGAGGCTGTAGGCACACGCCAGATGGACAATGCCATCAACGCCTTCGCAGGCGTGCATTACTTTGTCGCGGTTGGCGATATCGCCAATGATTTGCTCCTCATTGGACTGTAAATCGCTGCAGGCAACACGATCAAAAAGACGCAAACGATAGTGCTCTTGTAGGTAGGGGCGCAAGCGTGACCCCACGCCACCTGCTGCTCCGGTTATTAAAATAGTTTTCATAAATTCTCCCCTCAATCTCGATACGATGCACTGGCTGCCAGTAATCCACCCTTTAAAGCGCCAAGATCGCTCGTGACGGCGATAAAGCTAAGGCCTTGTTGGAAGTAATTTTTTACTGTCTGAACATCAAATGAGACGGTGCCAATTGCTTTGCCATACTGCTTGCTTGTTTTAATAATGTGGTGGATGGCGCTGACCACTTCAGGATGTGTGGCGTTGCCGATATGTCCCAACGATGTTGAAAGATCGCTTGGGCCGATAAAAATTCCATCGACGCCTTCAACTTGTAAAATGGCCTCCAGATTCGCAACAGCTTTAGCGCTTTCTATTTGTACAACTACGCCAATGTTGCTGTTGATACGAGGGAGGTAGTCGTCCATCATGCCGAAATAATTCCCGCGATGTGAAACCGCCAAGCCACGCATGCCCTGCGCGGGGTAGCGTGTGGCTGCCACTGCACGTTTGGCATCTTCAGCGTTCTCTACCATCGGAATGAGAAAGTTAGTGACGCCAATATCCAGTAGACGTTTCAGCAGTACCGGGTCATTGAAATATGGACGGACCATTGCTTGCGTGTGAGTACCCTTAAGAGCCATCAATTGTGGTGCCAGATTGATAACATCATTCGGTGAATGCTCACAATCAAACATCACCCAATCAAAACCGCATAATCCGACCAGTTCAGTGACGATAGGACTTGATGAAGATCCCCAACAGCCAATGGTGCGATGCTGATGTGTGAGCGTGGTTTTAAAGTGATTCTCAAGAAATGGATATTTCATTTTTCACTCCGATAAAAGATTATTACGTTAAAGCTGCAAAATTAACTTCAGCTTTCCCGCGCACACGGAACAAAATAACGCAGGAACCAATAACACCTAAAATGCCTGCCAGAATAAAAGCGCCGGTGTAAGAGCTAGTCTGCACAATTAATCCGGTGACTGTTGGTCCAATTATTCCTGAGGTATTGGCGATGCCATGCATTAATCCGCTGGCGCTACCAACATAATTCTTGGGTGCTGCATCCTGGATTAATGCCCAATATGCTGGGCCAGCTAGTTGTAGCAATCCGATTGCCGCCGTCATGCTGATAACAGCAACGGTGGTGGTGCTGGCAAGGCCGGTTACGGCGATGCACACGGAACTGATCATAAATGCGGTTACCAGCACCACTTTACGGGAGAAAAACCGGCGCTGCGTTTTGCGGTAAATGGCGTCAATCAGTACGCCACCAACAGCATAGCCGAGCGCGCCAATTAACCATGGAAGCGAAGAGATAAAACTCATATCGTGGGGACTAACACCACGGGCTTCTACCAGGAAGGTCGGGAACCAGGTGATGAAAAAAAACAGTACATAGTTGTAGCAGAACAGAGAAAGTGCAATCGAAAGGATAGTCGGCTGCAGAATTGCTTTCCACATCGACGGCTTTTCACTTGTGGATTCTTCCTCAATGCTTTCCTGATCGCGCTGGTTAATCAGCGCCAGTTCTGTGGCGCTGACGCGTGGATGCTGAGACGGTAACGATTTGGATTTCAGACACCAGATGGCGACCCAGGTTAAGCCGATAAACATCAATACGACAAACGAAAAACGCCAGCCGAAGTAGTAGCACATTAGACCAACGAGTGGACCAGATACAGCCCCACCGAGCGGCCCTCCAGCCTGCTGAATTCCTACTGCGGTTGCTTTCTGGCGAATGGGGAACCAGTCGTAAATCACCTTATTTGCAACCGCAGCATTGGGTCCTTCACCCATTCCAAACAGCACCCGACAGAGGAAAAACGTCCAGAAGCTAAATGCACCAGCGGTTAAACCGCACATGATAGACCAGAACGTCATGGCAATAGCCAGTACGCGTTTTGCACCATATTTGTCGGCCAGCGCACCACCGATAAAATTAAATAACGCATATCCAATTGAGAAACTGCTGAATATCACTCCTTTCTCAAAACTGGTGAGATGAAAATCATTGCTGATAAAGGGCATCGCGACAGAAAGGGCGGCGCGGTCGATATAATTAATAACGTAAGCTGATGTCAGAAGAGTCAGTATCGCATAGCGATATTGGGTAAATATTTTCATGTCGATCACCTGTTGTAGGGTACAAAGTAATCATTGAAGGAAGCATTTGTATGTAATTATGCTGCGCCCGGAGGCTCTTTTATTTCGAACAGTGAGCGATGGCGAATGAGCGATTATTTTACCGGGCCACAAAATTATTCTCCGGCCTTGACCTCATAACCAGCCAACTGCTCAAACACCTTAATCACGTTGGAGTGATCCTCATTGCCAATGCCCTGTGCCATACAGGTTTTGTACAGTTCACGCACCAGACTGGCTATGGGCATCGGGGCATCTATCCCCTGGCTCAGTTCCATTGCCAGATTGAGGTCCTTGTACTGTAGGCGAGTCATAAAGCCGGGATCAAAATTTCGATCCAGCAGCAGCTCACCGCGAATTTCCAGGGCACCGCAGCGTGCGTATCCGGCTGAAAGCACCTCCACAATTTTTGCTGGGTTAACGCCAGCTTTCGCCCCCATCACCAGCGACTCACCCAGTGCAGCCATGGTTGCGGCTGCCAGTACCTGATTGCAGGATTTCACAACCTGACCCGCGCCATTGTCACCGACGTGCGTCACAAGGCTACCGAGCACGTCCAGTACGGGTTTACAGCGAGAAAACACGGCACTGTCCCCCCCAACCATCACCGATAAAGTACCGTTTTTTGCACCTTTATCGCCGCCGCTTACAGGCGCATCCAGCATATGTGCTCCGCTGGCGCTGATGCGTTCAGCGAACTGTTTTGTCGCGAGTGAAGAGATTGTGCTCATGTCGATCACCACTTTACCGCTACGCAGCCCCCCTATTACGCCCGCCTCACCAAATAACACCTCTTCAACCTGTGGCGTATTTGGCACCATAGTGATGATGATCTCTGCCGCCTGCGCTACGGCCAGATTACTGGATGCGCCGATAGCGCCCTCACGCGCCATCTCCTGCACATCCGCAGGCATGATGCTGTACGCGTGAACCTGATAACCGGCTTTTAGCAGGTTACGAACCATCGGTTTGCCCATGATGCCGAGGCCAATAAAGCCGATTACTGGTTTCATGTTGTCTCCTTAATATTCAATGATGCTGCGTAGCTCATCGACATCGACTTGGTTGAAGGCGCAGTTGTCGCGATGGCTTAGGTGGGCGGCGGTGCCAGCGGCATAGCCAGTAAGAAAGCATTGAGCGGTTACGCGCGCTGAAGCTAATGCCTCATGTTCGGCACATAGTGCACGACCCGCTGTGATGAGGTTGGGTATCCCTTCAGGCAGCAGTGTGTCGTAAGGAATATCGTAATAATCATCGTCAAGATAAAACATAAAGATGCCGTCGTTGCCATGTGCTTCAATACACCATGCGCTGCTGGCAACACTGCGTGTGCTTTTGTGTGCTTGGAACACATCGTTATTACTCAATCGCCCTTGGCCCTGTATGGTGCGGCTCTGGCGGATGCCGATCTGAGGAGCCACGTCGTTGAGCCGCGCCTGCTCAAAACCAGGAATAAAGTTTTGCAGGAAACGTTCATACTCTCGCACCATTTTTCGCCCTTTTAGCTCAGCGAAGGTGAGATCTTCGGCGTTAGTCGCATCAATGGGGCGTCCATCGTCGTGAAGAATACTGGTAACGTTGCACATCACTTCGCCTGGACGCGGGGAGGGCAGCAGGTAGATGTGTTTCCGAGGCAGGTGATACCCTCGTTTCTGCGCTTGTTCTACCCAAGCTTCCAGTTGCGGGATGGGGTGGCCTATACCGCGATTGATGTCCACGTTGTTCATACGGAAGACCATAGTTGGATACTGCACCATACCATTGCGACCCAGAGTGTATGGCACGCCTGCTTTGGCACAGAGATCGCCATCGCCGGTGGCATCAATAAAGCGTTCAGCAGTGATGCATTGCCGCCCGCTTTTATTCTCAATGATGACGCCGTGCAGTTGGTTGCCATTCATCACAACCTCTGTCACCAGACTGTGAAAGAGTATATGCACGCCGCTCTCAAGCAGCAGGTCGTCAGCAATCTCTTTCCACGTGTGGGGTTCATGTACGACCAGTTTTGTTTCGCCAAAGGGAAAAGGCTCGCTAACTGCCTGGCGATCTTTCAGGTGCTGATAAAACTCTCCAGCAAAGCCGTGTACCAGTTGCTGGTGCTTACGGCCTCTGCCGGAAGTAAATAGCCCGCAAATCGCGCCAGACATTCCCGCCGTGGCCATACCACCGCAAAAACCATACTTCTCAATCATCAGAGTTTTGTCACCCCGACGAGCTGCAGCGGTAGCCGCTGCAACACCGGTTGGACCACCACCCACAACCAGCACGTCGACATGGCAAGTAATAGGGGGGTTGCGACTTCGTTCATGACAGATATGCATGCGGACCTCGTTGCGGTTTATTCGATGTTCTTGACGTGGATGCTGCGTTTACCCAGCACCGCACCCTGAGCAATTGGCTGGACCAGTTGCGCATACTGTGCAAGATAGGTGCTGTTTCCGCCGCCGAGTGGCAATGGCTGCGGTTGCCACTGCGCGAGACGTGCATCTATTACTGCTTGCGGCACATCCATATCGATGCTGAGGTTGTCGAAGTTGATATGGATGGTTTCGCCCTGCGCCACAACGGCCAGCGGCCCACCGGCAGCAGCTTCAGGCATCAACTGGCCTACAATGATGCCGCGATTAAGCCCCGACAGTTCACCGTCGGTAATAACGGCAACGCGCGCCGCAATCCCCGCACCGTTGAGTGCAGCGACAAAACTACAGGCGAATACCGTGCCAGGACCACCAGCTGGCCCCATATTGCGCAATACAATGACATCACCCTCATGGATTTTTCCTGCCCCCAACGCTTCGATGGCTTCGTCCTCACCCTCATAAATATTGGCTGGACCCGAGAAATGCGATAGTTCACCCGGTACTGCCGAGAGTTTCACAATGGCACCATCCGGCGCCATGTTTCCGCGTAGGATCGCGATTCCGGGACGCTGGCTGATGGGGTTATCAAGCGTACGGATCACCTCATGGTTCTTCACCACTGCGTGCTGAATATTTTCTCCTACAGTCTTTTGCGTCACTGTCAGTGCATCCAGATGCAGGAAGTTACGCAGTTGGTTCATGACGGCGGTGGTGCCACCTGCGGCTTCCAGGTCTTCAGTACGGAAAGGACCATTAGGGCGTACAGAAGTCAGGAGCTTGATATCCTTACCAAATCTTTCGTATAAGCTGACAACATCAATGGGTAGCTCGGCCTCTGTGGCGATAGCCGAAAGATGGCGTACAGTATTCACTGAGCCACCGACAGCCAGCACGGTCATTACCGCATTCTGGATCGCTTTTTCAGTGATGATCTCGCGTGGTAGCACCTGCTTTTGTGTCAGCTCGACGATGCGCTTGCCAGCTGCCTGCGCATACTCTTTCACTTTGCGACCATTAGCCCAAATGGGGGAGTTACCGGGTAGCGTCATGCCCAGTGCCTCAGCCACGATGTGCATCGAGTTGGCTGTGCCGAGGCCGGCGCAGACGCCCGGTGACTGAATGCCAACGTCGGTCATGTCAGTGAGATCCTGTAAGGTGATCGAGCCCGTTGCCAGCGCGCCAACCTGCTCATAAACGTCATCAATGTCAAAGAACTGGTCGTCGAATTTCTCGTTGGAGCAGGTGCCACCAACCTGATAACCGCAGGTCAACAGCAGGGTTGGGACGTTGAGACGGGCGGCTGACATTAAATGCGCAGGGGTGGTTTTGTCACAGGAAGAAAGACAGATCATGCCATCCAGTACCGCACCTTCCACCATGCATTCCACTTCATTCACCATCAGGTCACGGGTGGGCATCAGATATCGTGCTTTTTTACCCGCACTGGTGACGAAGTCGCTTGGAGCAACGGTACGAACCTCAAATGGCAGGCCACCAGCATCGCGAATGCTTTGTTCCACGATGCGGCACAATTCGTCCAGATGCACATAGCAGCAGGA
This sequence comes from Pantoea sp. CCBC3-3-1, assembly GCF_007981265.1. NCBI lineage: Bacteria > Pseudomonadati > Pseudomonadota > Gammaproteobacteria > Enterobacterales > Erwiniaceae > Pantoea > Pantoea sp. CCBC3-3-1. The sequence continues at coordinate 2,995,411 of NZ_CP034363.1, read as the reverse complement.
CAATTTATTGGACGTGTTGATGATGGCGATTTTTGGCTTATGCATGTCCCCTTCGCGAATACCCATGCAACGCCACTGCGCACGACGAACAGCCCAACGGGTTGAACCCGGTTTGAAATTGCTTCTGAACATCTGGAGTACCTTTCGCTGGTTGTTGTTTTGTCGAGCCGACTATGCTTTGATAGAGGTAGGTTGTCCAACCAATTTTGCGAAAGTGATAGTATGCTCACAAAACTTGAGGATAATGAGTTTTCCACTTTGGACGACCTATTTAGATCACAGAATTGATTATGAGAATGGTGTATTGGTCCATCCAATTCTTGAGGTGTACGCCGATCCGCGCTAACCTCTGTCCATGGGATTGAGGCAGGAGAGCTGCCTCAATCCAGCAATTTAGAATCAAATGCAGGTTATGTTATGCCGGAAAAGAATAAATTCACGATGATCCCAATTAAACGAACTGATGTGTTCCAAACCATCATCCAGCATTTAAGTAATTTGCTGGATAGCAAACAGTTAAAACCGGGCGAACGTTTGCCTTCAGAACGTGAACTGGCTGAGATGATGAATGTCAGTCGTACTTCTGTGCGCCAGGCACTCAAAGTGCTGGAATCTTCCGGGCGGATTGAAACTAAAGTGGGTAACGGAACCTTCCTTAAGGAACTGCCCGCAATTTCACTCAACGACCCACAGAGTCTGGCTAAATTGATTGATAGCGGCGTTACGCGCGATTTCATGCGTAATCTAATAGTCGCGCGAACCGCCATCGAGCGTGCTGTGTTTGAGGATTATGTCTGGCGTGTTAACAAGAACGGAATCAATCAACTTAGAGTTCTTATCGAGAGCAATCGCCAACGATTCGCAAGCCAACCTCACGAAAATGATGACGCCAGGTTGGATTTGAGTTTCGAAAAGAATGTGGCACTACTTGGTGGCAATAGCATCCTTATCAATATGCAGGAACAGGTTCATCAGCTTTGGGGGATGGCTTGGAAACAGTATGGTTTCACACCTGAAGAGACAGAGGTATTGCATAAGGAACATCTTGGGATTCTTGATGCACTTGCAGCTAAGAACGCCTCCCGCGTAATAGATTTGATTGTGCAGCATGTTGATAAAGAGATTTGATATTTTAGTCCCTACGGTTATTCCATCTACGGCTAATGAATTTTTACTTTTCCACTGAACAGCCTCTCACATCTCTGAGGCTGTTTATTGTTCGTTTTTTCATGTCTCCCAGGCTTCTTAGCACGCCCTCACACATTGATGTATAATCCGCGGTCAATTTAGCAGAAAACTTTTGTCGCCAGTGACCCAATTAAAGCAGGCGATTAAGACAGGAATCGTCATGATGACCGCCGTGAATCCCCTCCCGCAACTTGATCGCGAAAAGCCAGTAAAAATGCAGGTCTATACTTGGTTACGTCATGCCATCATTAAAGGCGCGTTACACCCAGGAGCAATCATCGACAAAACGGCTTTAGCCGCCGATATGGGGATTTCCCCCACACCGCTACGCGAGGCGCTTATTCTGCTAAAGCATGATGGGTTCATTGAAATGATCCCTAATCTGCACACCATTGCGACCCTGATCGACACTCGTCTCGTGAAAGCCAATGCATTGATTCGCTACTCTCTGGAAGCTTCAATAGTTGAGCAGATTGCTTTAGACGGGTTGGGTCCAGCAGTTGAAAGCGCCTGCCTCGCGCTGGTGGATGAACAGGAACGCAGTTTTGACGCTCGCCATTTTGATCGCGTATTTGAGTGCGATCTAGCTTTCCATAAAACCCTTTGTGACGTCCTGGCGCTTCCAACGCTTTGGCACAACCTGAGTGCCAACCGTGCGCATCTGGATCGTGCCCGGCAGTGCTCACCAGTGAACTTATCGGGTATTCAGAAGGCGATAGCTGACCACCGCGAGCTTGTTTCACTCCTTAAAACGGGTGACGCAGTTGCGCTTCGTAACCTAATGAAGTTGCATGTTTATTCAGTGTTTGATGATCTGAAAAATATTAATCCTGAATGGCTGGTTGATTAGGATTAGCGAAAAATCTACTAGATGTGAAAGCATGTGGATGTTTGCCGGTCTAACCCTTGATCTGTTTCAAACTACAGCCGAACCACTATGACGTAATCACTAAATCTGTGATTGATAAATCATTAACTTTGCTGCAGCACTGATACGTTAATCCAAACTTAATCCTCAGATTAATACTTGGTGTGTATCAATGTTTGAGCTCTCGCAATTACGTTGCTTCACTGCTGTCGCCAGCGAACTCAACTTTCGGCGCGCAGCGGAGCAACTCAACATGACGCAGCCGCCACTCAGTCGGCAGATCCAGTTACTTGAACACCAACTCGGTGTGCAACTTCTTGAGAGATCAACCCGTTCGGTAAAACTTACCCATGCTGGTAAAGCATTTTATCAGCAGGCAATGCTCCTGCTGGAGCAGGCGCAATATGCTGCGCATCAGGTGCAGCGTATTGCCGCTGGCGAGGTGGGAAATCTGACCTTGAGCTTTGTTTCCTGCGCTATTTACGCGCTGATTCCGGCATTGATCCAGCAACTTCGATCTCACTATCCGCAGCTTAATCTGCAATTGAAAGAGCAATCCAGCGCCCAGCAACTGCAAGCGTTGCGTCAGCAAATCAGCGATATCGCGATTGTACGGTCCGCCCATCCGTATGGCGATTTTAATAGTGAATTGCTGCTGAGTGAGCGCTTTGTGCTGGCGCTGCCCGTTGCGCATCCCCTGGCAGATCAAACCTGTATTGATCTTGCAAGACTGCACCAACAGCCGTTTATTCTTTACTCACCTCAGAGCTGGCGGCCGTTCCACGATATAATTGTGCAGCTATTCCAGCAACATCAGCTACAACCAGCGTTTGAATCTTGTACAGGTTCCACGGTGACGATATTGTCGATGGTGCGCGGTGGTCTGGGGGTGGCGCTGGTGCCAGCGGGGGCGATGCAACTGCAATTTCACGATGTGGTTTATCGTGAAATCCAGGGGAAAACACGCCTCACCAGTGAGCTATTTTTGGTGTGGCGCAAAGATAACCTCAACCCCGCGTTGGACAATGTGATCTCCACATTGCACGCGGCGGTTAACGAATCGTGACGCTGGCTTGCGTCCAGTGTGAAACCTGCTCATGGAGTGACAAGCCGAGCCCAATGCGGGTTGGTACCCGCATCATGCCGTTACGGATCTCCAGGCGCTCGTTAAACACAGGTTCCAGCCATTCAAAGTGCTCAACCCAGGTTTGATGTGGGTAGGCAGCCGCCAGATGCAGATGAATCTCCATGACAAAATGTGGAGCCATCATCAAACCAGCTTCTGCGGCCAATGCGGAGACGTTGAGAAACGGTGTGATACCCCCGATGCGTGGCGCATCATGCATTACCAGGTCTACCGCTTTTCCTTTGATATAGGCTGTCACTTCACGTTCGCTGGTTAGCATTTCGCCGGTGCCAATTGGCGTAATCAACTGGCTGGCAAGTTGAGCATGGCCTTCGACGTCGTAGGCTTCCAGTGGCTCTTCTATCCACTGCAGATTGAATTCCTCTAGAGCTTTACCCATACGCAGCGCGGTGGGGCGATCCCACTGTTGATTTACATCTACCATCAGCGGCACATCCTCACCGAGTGTTTTACGCACTGACGCTACACGCGCTAAATCTTCACGGCGATCGGGATGACCGACTTTCATTTTGATGCCGCCAATACCGCGAGCCAGCGAATGCTGTGCTTTCTCGGTAATTTCACCGATGGATGCCTGCAAATACCCTCCGGACGTGTTGTAACACGGCACCGCATCACGCCATGCGCCGAGCAGTTGGGCCAGCGAAAGATTGGCGCGACGCGCTTTGAGATCCCATAGCGCAACATCCAGCGCAGCAATCGCCTGATTGGATAGTCCGCTTTTGCCGACAGATGCTGCGGCCCACAGAAGCTTGTGCCACAAGCGTTGAATATCGTTCGGGTTTTCACCAATCAGCAAAGGCGAAACCTCCTGCAATAATGCAAACTGCGCCGGTCCGCCAATGCGCAACGTGTATGTGAAACCGAGTCCCTTATAACTCTGTTCAGTTTCAATTTCAGCCACGAGCAGGAACACTTCCGACAATGCTTTTTGCCGGCCGGTTAACACTTTGGCATCACTGACCGCCTGCTTAAGTGGCACGGTGATCGCAGTGAGTTGAATCTGATGGATTTTGTCGTGCGAAGTTGAGTGAGTCATCATGGCGCTTTCCGAGTCAATGGTTGAGTAAAGTCAGAATGCTGACCAGGGCGCTATGCGTCTAATTCATATGCTGTATTGATTAAGACAATTCTGGCATTAACGCTGTGAAGATATTTGATAACGGAAAATTAAACTTACCCAATGCCACTGCGCAAAGCACGTTTTAACTCTTTTCAAATGTTGTGCTTATTAAAACCTTCTAGCCTTCGTACGCTAAAAAATTGTGATCAGCCTCGGATTCTCAAACGCCCCTTTTGACAGCATAGCTCTTCATCATTTACAAACCGATATATCGATGTATCGTTACATCGAAATAACAATAACCCTACATTACGGCATCGCTCGCTCCAGAATGCCCAACGACAAAACCAGGAGTAAACATGAAATTAAGCATCAGGTGGGGGATTGCATGGCTGCTGTTTTTTGCCGGCGTGATTAACTATCTCGATCGTACGGCACTCTCCATCGTCGCGCCATTAATTGAGAAAGACTTGAGTCTGACGTCAACAGAAATGGGCATTGTTTTCAGTAGCTTCTTCTTTGGTTACGCACTTTTTTGCGCGATAGGTGGTTATGCGGCGGACCGCTTCGGTCCGACTAATACGATGAAGTACACCATGGGCCTCTGGTCAATTTTTTGCGGTCTGACATCGATGGCGTCTGGATTTTTGTCGCTGCTGGGCCTGCGCGTTTTGTTCGGCATGAGCGAGGGACCGCTGGGCTCGACCTTTAACAAAACTGTTAATAACTGGTTCCCACAAAAAGAAACGTCTTCTGCTGTCGGCTTTGCCAATGCTGGTACTCCACTGGGGGGGGCACTGGCAGGTCCTATTGTGGGATTACTGGCAGTGCAGTTTGGCTGGCGCATCTCATTTATCATCATCATGCTATTTGGATTTGTCTGGTTGTTGTTCTGGCGTAAACGCGTCTGTGATGCGCCGGAGAATCATAGCCGTATCACTGCAGAAGAGTTGGCAATGCTGAAAGCCGATCAGCAAAATCGCGAAGCTCAAAGCGAAGCAGCTGGTAAGAAAACCACGGGATATTATCTCCGCCAGCCCACAGTCTGGGCGACGGCAGTAGCCTTCTTCACCTACAACTACTTACTCGTTTTTTTTCTCTCGTGGTTCCCGCTTTATTTAACCAAAGTGCATGGTCTTAATTTGCATGATATGAGTATCGCCAATGCCATCCCTTGGATTTGTGGGGCTATTGGTATGCCGCTAGGTGGATATATCTGTGACCGTATTTTTGTTAAAACAGGTAATGCGCTAAACGCCCGTAAAATAGTGCTGTCAATTTGCCTGTTAATTGCAGCAGGGTGTATTAGTTCTGTAGTCTTAATTCAATCAATGGTGCCTGCTGTTATTTTGATGTCAATAACGGTTTTCTTCCTGTACGGCACAGGTGCAATTTATTGGTCAATTATTCAGGACACGGTGCAGAAGCGTTCGGTCGGAAGCGTCAGTGGTGTTATGCATCTCATTGGAAATACAGCAGGTGTTATTGGACCGACAATCACAGGTATCATTATTGATAAAACGGGATCTTTTTATACCACTTTCTTTATAGCAGGCGGCATAGCACTGACAGGCACGTTAATTGTTTTGGTGTTCATCCGCCCTTTAACTTCACACGCCCACACCAGGGTAACCGCAGGTCAATAAGACTGCTTGCTTATTCAGTCATATAGGAAATATTTATGAGTAAGATTAAACATGTCAATATTTATCGAGCGGTATCACCACTGTCTCGTCCACTGGCTGATGCCACACATTCATTAACGGAAATTTCTTTCTTTATCGTTGAACTGGAATTAGATAATGGAATGACGGGTGAAGGTTACCTTCTTTCGTTCCACTATTCACCTCAGGCGATCATTGGTGCGTTGAATGATATAAAAGACAGTGTAATTGGATATTATCCGTGGCAGGCTGGGAAATATATTTCGGACACTGAAAAAGAGCATGAATACTTTGGTCATAACGGTCTGCAGAAATGGGCGCTGGCAACCTTCAACGTCGCGATGTGGGATGCATGGGGCAAAATGCTGCATCAGCCAGTGCATAAGCTTCTCGGAACCTACGTCGATAAAGTACCTGTGTATGGAAGCGGCGGCTGGATCAGCTACAGCGAGCAGGAGTTGGTGGAAGAGGTTTCTGACTACAAACGCCGAGGCTTCAGGGCTGTAAAAATTAAAGTGGGTTCGCCCACAATCGAAGAGGATATTGCCCGCCTGACTAAAGTACGTGAAGCTGTGGGTCCAGAACTGAATATTATGATGGACGCAAATCAAGGTATGACATTGCCAAGTGCTATAAAGCTGTCTGAGAAGTCGGCAGCATTAGGCATTCACTGGTTTGAGGAACCGCTGAACCACACCCATTTTGATGGTTATCAATTACTGCGAAACAAAACGGGTATTGCGCTGGCAATGGGGGAGCGCGAGTATGACCTGGAACCTCTGAAGAATCTGATTTCACGTAATGCGCTCGACTTATGGCAGCCGGATATCATCCGTATCGGCGGCGTTGAAGCCTGGCGTACTTCAGCCGCACTGGCTCAGGCACATCACATACCGGTTCTACCGCACTACTATAAGGATTATGACGTACCGCTGTTGTGTACAATTCCCAATGGCTACGGTGCTGAATCCTTTGACTGGATTGATAACATCATTGATAACGCCATGCCGATTGTTGATGGTTACGCACGTCCACGTGAAACGCCTGGCTGGGGGTTTAGCTTCCTGAAATCGCATCTTACCGAAGTGCGTTCCGGAGGCGAAAATGAGCACTGATTTGTTAAAAACATTCTTCTCTCTGGAAGGGCGACGCGGCATAGTTACTGGTGCATCATCGGGCATTGGTCTCGCCGTGGCCAGCCTGCTGGTAGATGCCGGAGCAACAGTCTACAACCTGAGCCGAACCGCACGCCATGAACAACATGTTGACTACAACGTTAACCCGGGCATTATTCATATCGCAACCGATTTGAACGACTCAGAGAATACGCGTCGTAGTATTGAGCAGGTCATTGGCGATCAGCCACTGGATTTTCTGATCAACAATGCGGGTATCACCAAGCGAGTGAAAGCCGAAGAGGTAACACCTGATTGGTGGCGGCAGATTCACGCGTTAAATGTGGATGCCCCTTTCTTTATCAGCCAATGTTGCTTCAATGCATTAAAAGCGTCACATCATGTTGGGCGCATCGTCAATATCTCCTCTATGGCGGCTCATCTGGGTTTTGCCGAGGTTAGTCCATACTGCTCTACCAAGTCAGCTATCATGGGCATCACGCGCGGGCTTGCGGTGGAGTGGGCGGGCGAGAACATTCTGGTAAATGCGGTCGCACCGGGTTGGATCAAAACCAATATGACGGCAACGGTCGCCGATCCTGACCGGTTAAAGAAAATCCTCGAACGAATGCCGCTGCATCGTTACGGTCACGTGCGCAACGAGCTGGCAACAACCATCTGGTTCCTGGTCAGTGATGCTGCAAAATACATCACCGGACAAGAAATTGCTGTTGATGGAGGGGCATTAAGTTATGGTTTCTGAAATGACAACATGGGTGTGCGAGCAACCCGGTTCACTGATTAAAAAGAGTTCTCCCATTCCGCAGCCTGCGGCCGGTCAGGCGCTGATCCGCCTACGTGCTTTAGGGATTTGTGGTACCGATGTTCATGCTTTTCGAGGTAATCAGCCTATGTTTGATTACCCTAAAATCATGGGACATGAGATTTGCGGCGAAGTCGTTAAAGCTGCGGACGATGTGGAGCATTTGCCGATTGGCCAGGCGGTCATTGTGATCCCTTATAAGCATTGCGGTGAGTGCTATGCCTGCCAGCGCGGGCGCATTACCTGTTGCACTAAGCTATCTGTGATGGGGGTGCATTATCATGGCGCCATGCAGGAATATGTTGCCGTTGATGCAAAACAGCTGCTAGCGGTTGATGATATTGATGTCAGAGACGCTGCTTTAATTGAGCCCTACGCAATCGGTGCGCATGCATTGGCGCGCAGTGGTGCGAAACAGGGTGATACACTGTTGGTCGTTGGTGCCGGAGCCATTGGCTTGGGAGTTGCAGATATTGCTTCAGCTTTGGGCATAAACATTATTTTGGCTGAGGTCAATGAAGGACGATTGTCTGAAGCGTGTGGACGATTTGGCTATCTTCATGCCCTCAATCCTCTGGCGGTAGATTACGCTGGTCGCCTGAAAGCCATCACTGAAGGACATGGCCCTGGCTTCATCATCGACGCGACAGGCAATGCGGCTTCGATGAACAGCCAGGTAGAACATCTCGCGGCAAGTGGAACAATTGTGTTTGTCGGTTTGCATAAGGGCGAAATTAGCTTCAATGATCTCGCTTTTCACAAACGCGAAACCACCATGCTGGCAAGTCGTGCGGCGGATATACAAGATTTTGAACAAGTGATCGCTTTGATGGCCACTAAACGAATTCACCCTGAACTACTGCGAGATAATATTTTTCCATTTAACGAGTTAAGTCAGTCTGCATTCAGCGATATGACACAGCCAAAAAATATTAAAACTGTAATTGAATTCGATAACACAGGTGATGTTGACAGGCCAGAATAATGTTGATTAATCGGGTTGTGGGAATAACCGCAATCCTGCTTTACGGCGCCCTCTAAAGTAAGCGATATATCCCGCGCTCTGACAGTCAGTTTCAAAGCAAGGCGCGGGATTTAATTCATGTCAAAGGTAACTTTATTCACTCATCAAGAGAACGAAGGTGATCATTTTTGTTCAGCGTAAGGAGTGCAAAGATACTAATCATAGCCGTAATCATGACGTACCAAGCGGGTATATCCAGATTCCCTGTTTGCTTGATCAACCCGGTAATGATCAATCCTGCGCATCCGGAGAACACCGCATTAGATAAAGAATAAGATAGACCTAGCCCTGTATAGCGAACGCTTGTTGGAAACATTTCAGCCAACATGGCTGGCCTTGGTCCTGCCAGTAATCCCACAATTCCTCCTGCGACGAATACGGCTATCTCTTTCACCAGCAACGTCGACGACTCAGCCTGGAGAATTTTTAACAGCGGAAATGCCATAATGAGCAGTAAAACAGCAGCCATTACCATGACGCTGCGGCGTCCGATTTTATCGCTAAGCATGCCTGCAGTAAGAATGGTAGCTGCAAATCCTAAATTGGATATCACCGCAATCAGCAGCGCTTGATTAAAACCAGTATGAAGCGAAGACTGGAGATAGGTGGGCATTATCACCAGATAAGTATAGCCCGCTGAAGACCAGACCATAACCCTCCCAATCCCCATCAGAATAGTTTTCAACGTAGCGCCCAAATCAGCCTTCACTTTTTGTGGCTGTTCAATCTGCGCCTTTTTCTGTTGCATAAAGCTTGGTGTCTCTTCCATGTTATACCGCAGCCAGAGAGCGACGGCTCCCATAGGTAAGGCCAGGAAGAACGGTATACGCCACCCCCAGCTCAACATCTCATCATGGGTAAGCACGGCAGATAACAATGCAACCAGGCCCGCCCCCGCCAGTAATCCCAGAGACACGGTAAAAGATTGCCATGCACCAAACAGTCCTCTTTACCTCGGGGAGCAAGAGGGAAAGCGCCGCCATACTCACCACCTGCAAACAGTCCCTGAAGGATACGCAGTGCAGTGACGATAAGAGGTGCGCTTATTCCAATGCTGGCGTAGTTACGAACAAAGCCAAGCGCAGTGGTGGCAAGGGTCATCATGATAAGGACAAAAACCAGCGTTGGTTTACGTCCTATTCTGTCACCCATGCGGCCAAAAATAATGGCGCTAAGCGGACGAAAAAGAAGGCGATAGCAAAAGAAGCATATGTCCGAATAATGCCGGTAAGCTCGCCTTCGCCCTGCAGCCGGAAGAAATTCTGCGCGAGAACCGTGGCAAGAAAACCGTAAACAGCGAACTCATACCATTCAATAAAATTACCTACAGAACCAGCTACCAATGCGCGTTTACGCGCAATTATTGTGTGTGGAGGAATCTGCATTGCGGGATCTCTATAATAAATTGTCAGGAAGACGACGTGTCACCGTCTTTGTGTTCAAGAGCCAAAACAAGACGGCCTTGACTTTTATTTAGTAGCGCTTCAGCTTCCTGCCGTTCCCTTCCGCTCAAGCATCATGATGGCCAGCTTGGCCTGATAGTCCGCTGCCAGTAGGGCGCTTTCGGCATGTTTTTGATCACACCCTGTAGCCTGCATCACGATTCTTACTGTTCGAGCTCTAAGTTTTTCATTTGTCGTCTGCACATCAACCAACAAATTCTGATAACACTTCCCTAAGGCCTGCACACCCGGGGAGTAAAACCGTACTTCTCGGCGAGAGCCAGTAATGGCGGGTTCCACCGGTGACGGCCGTCACCATAAACGTCACGTTCAATAATAATGGTCCTGCCATTATCAAACAGGAGATGTCGTGGCGTTCCGCCAAAAGCCAGAAGCTCTTGTTCAATGCCGTCACACCATGCTGCCGTATCCTTGCGGGGATAAAAACGCACAAAGGTTGCCCGGCTCCAACCCAGCGTGGCGACAAATGCCAGCAGCGGGTTCCGGCCCTGTCTGATCACCGTAAAATCGACCTGCATCTGCTCACCGGGCTGCGTCTCAAAACGCACGACTGGGTCGTTCGGCTGTTGCTTAAGCGGAAGCAAGAAAGCCGTCAGCATGCTGTATCCGCCGGAATACCCGCGAAGTTGGATCTCACCAAGCATAACGCTGGCCGGTATCCAGTGGGGTTTTGCAGCCTCAACCCGCTCAAGAAAATAGGGCTTAAACGGGTCCAGCTTCCCGGGCCGGGGAAGGCGTGCAGAATAACGAGCTTTAGCAGGCGAGTCCTGCAAACGAATATAACGGCGGACGGTCTGTCGGGAACAGGAAAGCTGCCGGGCAATACCCCGAATAGACATGCCCTGACGGAAAAGAACTGCAATCTCCACGCGTAACTCCAATGTCAACATAGCAGCTCCAAAGCTGCCTTTTTACCCCAGGTGGGTCTGTTTTACATTGGCATATGGGTCATTTTTGCATTGGTACTAACACACAAGCAATGCCAATGGTTTATGAGCAAGATGGAAGGGAGTATGTAGTGATCACTGCAACAGGTCATCACTTTATGCGCACACCGAAAGGTAACTATGTCATAGCATATGCATTACCAAAATAATTATTTAAGTTGTTAAGTTGTTAAGTTGTTAAGTTGTTAAGTTGTTAAGTTGTTAAGTTGTTAAGTTGTTAAGTTGGCAAAAACTATTTTGGCTAACTTAACTGGTGTTGATTATTAATATAGGTGCGGTTGAAATAATCCGCATCTGTATATTGACTTTTAAAATATAACTTATTGTGAGAGAGTGCTTATATTAACTCTGGCTCTTTTTTCTAATCATTGGAGGTTGAGAGCGTGGATAAATAATTTATTACAAGAGATGGTAAAAAGAGATGTTTTGATGTGGATTGAAAACTTAGAATCAACATTTTGACTGGAAGATGTGTCGAAAATTTCAGGTTGCTCTAAGTGGCATTTTCGACGTATTTTTCGCCAGCTGACCGGGTTTTCTTGGGCAAGTTCCATGCGTGAAAGAATACTAGAGCTCGCCGCATAAGCATTGATTGAAAGTTACGGGAAAATATTAGTTATATCTTTATTTTTTGGCTTTGTAAATCAACAGGCATTTACTTGGGGCATTACTTGTCATTATCATATGCCTCCCGGTAAATGGCGACAATCAAATACGAAATAGTTAAGCAATGAATTGAATTTGACAAGTTTATCTATTGACTAGTATTTAACAATCCCCTTAAGGTTTTTCTCCAGAATACTGAGTATATCAAAAGCACTTTGATTTTAATGTGGTTGTTAAAGTCCTCACCAATATGTTCATATTATTTTATTGAAACGCATTGTCGGTTCGAGGGCTACCACATAAAACGATGTTACAGGTTCTGTCAACTAATATGCTGATTGAAGTATAACCAAATTAACTCAAACTCTAATAAATCGCCTACAGTAAAGTATGCGCTAAAGTTGAAATATTTTGGATAATCAAGGGGGAGTTTTTTTAAGTTGTGATGCATGAGTTGTTGATGTGTTTTATTTTTTTTATTTGATAATTCTTATTTTAGTACAAGTATTAACCGCACTTGTGAATATAACTTTATATCTTAGTGGATATTTGCGATAGAAGGCTGGTTGTTAGGAATTGGGGGGGATGGAAGTAATCATCATCTAACTTATATTTACAATCTGGTTGATTATATATTTATTAACTAGGATCAGAGTGTTACTACATATTTCACTCTTAATGTGTAATCATAACTTGTGTGATTCATAGACATCGTTTCACTATAATGCCTTACATATGAACAGGGAAATTCAACAGCGGTTACAGTGGGTAAAACTTTATGAGACGTCTGGTGATGCGGGGTTCGTATGTCGTCGCTGCGGCATTTCTCGCCCCATATTACGTAAATGGTGGCGCAGATATCTGGCACAGGGTATGGCTGGTCTGGAAAGCCACAACCGTCGTCCTAAACACTCACCATCAACTAAGACTGGCCCCGACGAAATCGCTCTGATTCTGGAGTTACGAATACTGCGGAATCTGGGTGCAAGACGTATTCAAAGCGAGTTAAAACAGCTTCATTCGATCTCTCTGGCTATTGCAACGATCCACAAGGTTCTTTGCCAAAATCAGGTTAAATCTGTTGTTAAGTTCCGACGTAAAGCTGACTTCATTCGCTACGAACGCCCTGTTCCCGGTGATCGTGTCCAGATGAGTACCTGCAAGATTGGTCCCGGTTTATATCAGTACACTTCTATTGATGATTGCACTCGTTACAGGGATCTAAGGCTTTACTCTCGTCGCACGGCTGCTAATACACTGGATTTTATCGATTGTGTTATTGAAGAAATGCCTTTCCCAATACAACGGTTCCAGACGGACCGGGGAAGAGAGTTTTTTGCTGTTAAGGTGCAGGGAAAATTAAAAGAATACGGCATCAAGTTCCGTCCGAATAAACCTGCGTCACCTCATCTTAATGGCAAAGTTGAGAGATCCCAAAAAAAAGATAAAGCTGAGTTTTACGCAACCACAGACTTGGCTGCAAACAACCTGAGGGATCTCCTGGCGGAATGGCAGCACTACTACAACTGGGAGCGCCCTCACAGCGCCCACAACGGTAAAACACCGATGGAGCGCTATTTCGAACTAGCTGAGCAAACGCCTTACTCTGACGCCGTTTAAACAAGCTATCAGCCCAGTGAAGAACATGTACAGGAGCAAAATTACAAACTTGAACGTGAGCTGAGAAAATTGTAACGATGTCTATGAATCACACACATAACTACTGGTATGGCTGAAATTAATATAATTACTCGGTATACATCATTATTTTAATTGATGATCATTCCTTTCTCGTATTAGTTGTCAGCCACTTTTGGTTTTTAAAAACTGCTCCAACATCTCTTTCAGCATCTGTGCTTCGTCAGTTCCGTATGCGTCTTCGAGTTTGTCCTGATGATCGTTAACACGGCTGTTTTGCTGGTCCAGAACCGCTTTTCCTTTATCGGAAATATATAAACGGACTTTACGGCGGTCATGTTCGTCCGGGCGACGATAGACGAGGGCTTCCAGCACCATCTTATCGATGATTTTTGTCAGTGTCGGGAAGTTTTGCATTAACTCATCAGAAAGCTCACGCATCGTCACACCATCCTGATCAGCGATCACTTTCATTGCTCGCCAGTGTTCAAGCGTAATTCCCTCAAGCGAAAGCTGACGGTTTACGCGGCGATTCGCCTGAACCAGAAGGTGGGCGAGATATTCGTTTAAGGGCTTGTCCGACATGATGAGCCAGCTCAGGTTCGCATAACGTTGAATAGCGCTACTTTAGCACTTCATGTGATCGAGGTCATCATGTGCAAGGTCAATCACAAACCTGTAGCATCAATATGAGTTAGCACGCTTTTTGCATTAGTTTTAACTTTTGCCCAGCGGAGGATCAATCCATGTTCAGCTTAAATACCGGAGCGTTCCTCGTTAGTGCTCGATATGCCTGGCAACGAGCGCCAGCTTTGCACGCAGATAAGTCACCTGTTAGCCGTCAGATTCATCAAGTCCGGCAGAACAAATCAAAACCTTTACGTCTCGGATTACTGGTTCCTTTTCATGGATCTGATGCCATCTGGGGGCCATCCTGCCAGTACAGTGCGGTACTCGCGGCAGCAGAGATCAACCGTGGAAAGAGGGTGCTTGGCCGTGAAATTGAACTCTTTGCCCTGGATGCTGGCGGCGACCCTGAAGATGTAGTCGCCCGCTGCTGGCAGTTGGTTAACGATAATCAGATAGATGCACTGATTGGTGTACATCTTTCCAGCGTACGCGTTGCTCTGCGTAATGCATTTGCAGGTATCGTTCCTTATGTTTTTGCTCCTCTTTATGAAGGCGGAGAAACGACCCCCGGTGTTTTCGCTATTGGTGACACACCCCAGCAACAGTTCCCTGCTGCAATCGAATGGATGATGCAGCACCACGGAGTCAACAAGTGGCATATCGTCGGTAATGACTATATCTGGCCGCGGGCTACCCATGAAACGGTCAGACAGCTTATACAGTCACACGGTGGAGAAGTTGTCGGGGAGGATTATCTGAGTCTTGGCCAGGTCGATATCTCGACCATGATTGAGCGTATTGAAGCCTCAGACGCCGATGTGATCTTCGAGTCCCTGGTCGGTTCAGATTGTGTGTTGTTTAACCGGGCGTTTTCTGCGGCGGGACTCGACAAAAAGATTCTCCGACTCTCTGGCTCCATTGAGGAAAACACATTGCTGGGAATTGGCTCTCAGCACACCGGTAACCTTTATTGTGCAGCCAGTTACTTCAATGCACTTACCACCCCTGAAAATCGCGCTTTTATGGATCAATATCGGGCAGCCTATGGCCATTCTGCACCGATACAGGGCGTATTAAGTCAGTCATGCTACGACGCCATTCATTTCTTTGCCGCATTAGCTGAACGCGCCGGTGATCTTTCACTGCGTTCACTGACGGCGGTCTTCGAAGGACTTACCTACCACAGCGTCCGCGGACAGCAACGTATTACTTCAGGAAAATCCAATCCCACCATGTATTTAGCTGAGGCGGATGGTGTTCACTTCAACATCGTGACCTCGCTTCAGGAAGAAACATACAGTAGTAACGTTAATTATATTTGAAAAGTGAAATATAACTTGTTAGGTTAATTTCTCCTGGCGCAGGGGCGATCATGCCCGGCTGTTGCTTACATTGGCAGGGGAGAAACAGAGCAAGATGGCAATTTCACGTCGTAGCTTATTAAAAAACAGTATGTTATCGCTCGCTGCAGTGCCCTTTATCAGTAAAGTGCAGGCTGCAGAACCTATAAAAATTGCTGCGATTTTTGATCAGTCAGGTGGACTGGATATCTACGGCCAGCCGGTGATGAACTGTGTTGAATTGGCCATTGATGACATCAACAAGCAGGGTGGACTGCTTGGCCGCCCGGTAGAGCTGGTTAAGTATGATCCGCAGTCCAATATCCAGTATTACACGCAGTTTGCGACCCAGGCCGCGACCCGCGACCACGTGTCGGCTGTGTTTGGTGGCGTGACCAGTGCCTCGCGTGAAGCCATTCGTCCTATCCTGCGCCGCTATAAAACGCCTTATTTTTATCCCTCGCTTTATGAAGGTGGGGTATGCGATCGCAACAGTTTTGAAATCGGCACCACACCCGCGCAAACGGTTGCCCGCATAGTTCCCTATGCCGTGAAGCAGTGGGGTAAAAAGATTTACGTCATCGCCGCTGACTACAACTTTGGCCATATCTCCGCTGACTGGGTGAGCAAGTATGCGAAAGATTCCGGTGCGGAAGTTGTCGCTACTGAGTTCTTTCCCCTTGATGTCACCGACTTCGGTACCACCATCAAAAAAATCCAGGACGCCAAACCTGACATGGTGTTTTCACTGTTAGTGGGGGGCAACCATATCTCTTTCTTCCGGCAATGGGCGGCCGCAGGGATAGTCGGGCAAATTCCGATTGCCTCCAGCGATTTTGGTGTTGGCAATGAAAACCGCATTCTTACACCCAACGAGAGCGAAGGCATCCTTGCAGCCTATGCCTATTTTCAGGAGCTGGATACGCCGGTTAATAAGCAGTTCCTGCAACGTTTGCAGGCGAAGTTCGGCAATAAAACGCCCTATATCAACGAAACCGCCATTGATGGCTGGTATGCCGTGATGCACTGGGCTAATGGCGTCCGGGTCGCCAATTCGGTAGAACGCATGCCATTGATTGAGGCACTGGAAAAAGGATCAACGGTAGATGGTCCTGGCGGTATTTCTCGCCTGGATGCGGCGACGCATCATTTCACCGTTGATATCTATCTGGGGCAGGTTAAAAACGGCGCCTGGAACATTCTCGAAACCTACCCTCAGCAACCGCCTTCCGATACGGCAGCAGTCTGTAATCTGCTCACGCATCCGGACGACAACCAGCAATATGTCATTAAGCCCGGGGGTTAACATGATGCTCTCGCAGAGTTTCCAGCTGCAGAACTATGGCGGCGAGCCTGTTGCGGTGACACACCCGCTACCTGAGCTGCGTGCGCAGGACGTTCTGGTAAAAGTGACGCACGCGGGTGTCTGTCATTCCGATGTCTATATTCAGGATGGCTATCAGAATCTGGGTAACGGTGAAAAAATAAACTTTGCTGACAGCACAATGCCCATGCCGCTGGTCATGGGGCATGAGATTGTCGGTGAAGTTGTGGCGGTAGGCGCGGAGGCTGACAAAACGCTGATCGGCCAGCAACGACTGATCTACCCCTGGATTGGCTGTGGTCAGTGCGCGACCTGTCAAGGTGGCTACGATAACCACTGTGAACAGCCACAATCACTGGGCATCTTCCGTCATGGTGGGTATGCCAAACATGTTGTGGTACCTGACGGGAAATATCTGCTCGATATCAACGGACTGGATCCCGCCTGGGCCAGTACGCTGGCCTGTTCAGGGCTGACTGTTTTCAGTGCGCTTCGGCAATTGCAGCCAATGAAACCTGACTCTGCACTGGCGATTATCGGTATGGGAGGATTAGGGCTGAGCGCTGTTTCTCTGGCGAAAGTGCTGGGATTTACCCGGATCATTGCCTGTGACATAGCGGATCACAGGCTGGCAGCAGCCAGACAGCTCGGGGCGGAGCATGTACTCAATACCCGCAACAGTGCTGACCCTGACAACGCGCTGAAATCGCTGGCTCAACATCGACTGCACGGTGTCATTGATACTGTCGGTAATCCTGCAACCGTGCAGATGGCAATCAGCGCGGTAGCAAAAGGCTCTCGCATCATCCTCGTGGGATTGCAGGGGGGGCAAACTACGCTGCGCATCCCTTTGCTGCCTTTCAAAGCGCTCTCTCTCACCGGCAGTTACACGGGTAGCCTTGATGAGCTGACACAGCTTATCAGTCTGGCCTCTCAGGGTGGATTGAGTGCGTTACCCATCACTCAACGGCCGCTTTGCTGTTTACCGCAAGCTTTAGACGATCTGCGTACCGGCAGAGCCGTCGGTCGTATCGTGCTGAATCCCTGAGGAGCCTGAATATGCATTATCTGCTGCTTACGATAATTCAAATCGTTGACTCAATTGCGGAGTTAATCCTGGTTTCATTAGGGCTGGCGGTCATTTTTGGCATGATGCGCGTGATAAACCTCGCCCACGGTGAATTTATTATGCTGGGAGGTTTTACCAGCATTTTTGCCGTAAACGCAGGCATTAATGTCTGGGTAGCCATTCTGGTGGTGGCACCCTGTGTGGTGGGCATACTTGGGATGATCATTGAACGGATCATTATTCGTCATCTATACGGGCGAATGGTGTACACCATGCTGGCGACTTGGGGGTTGAGTCTGTTGTTAACCGGAATGGCAACCACGTCGTTTGGTAATCGTGTTCAGGGTATCTCCGCCCCCCTGGGCAGCGTCGATTTCGCGGGCTTCAGTATCAGTCTGTACAACCAGCTGATGGTGGTGGTTTGCCTGATTTTGCTGGTGGGCGGATATGCATTGCTGCGTTACACACGGCTGGGGCTGATTGCCCGTGCAACGATGCAGAATCCCGAAATGGCAGCATCGATGGGGATTAATCGCTCAAGAGTGTTCGCGATGACGTTCTCGCTGGGTGCTGCCTTAAGTGGTTTAACCGGTGCGTTGCTGGCACCGCTTTCGGGTGTGGTTCCTACCATGGGGGCGGCGTATGTCTCGAAAGCATTCATTACGGTTATTACCGGTGGAGCCAGCGTCATAACGGGCACCGGACTGAGCGCTGCCTTGCTTGGTTCTATAGGCACGGTGACCACCTTCCTGAGCAATCCAATCTTTGGCGATATCGCACTGCTGGCTGCGGCCTTAGTGTTACTGCGCATTCTGCCAACAGGTATAACCGGTAAAATTTTCCGGGGGGCATCATGAAACTCACTTCGACAGCATCCTGCAATATTGCGGCGCTGATTACTGGAATGGTTGTGCTTCTGGTGCTGCCTGCTGTGATGGATTTGTATTCACTCATCAATGCCACGATTTATGTCAGCCTGGCGCTTTTCGCGCTGAGCATGGCGTTAATCTGGGGGCATGCAGGTATTCTGTGTTTTGGTCAGTCCATGTTTTTTGGCCTGGGTGCCTATGGGTATGCTGTCGCTGGCGTTAATTTTGGCGACTCAACCTGGGCAGTACCGATTGCCATTGCTACGCCAATGCTGTTCGCATTGATCCTGGGATATTTCGTCTTTTATGGTCGTCTCAGTGACATCTATTTTGGCGTCATCACCCTCACCGTAACACTAATCCTTTTTAAACTGGCGAACAGTACTTCCGGGGATGCCTGGCATATCGGTAAAGCCAGATTAGGTGGGTTCAACGGCATGCCGGACACGCCACCCCTGAATATGCCATTTAATCCCGCTGTGCCACTTTCTCCTGATGTTGTGTTCATGATGGCGGTTTGTGCCCTGGTTGCGGGTTACATGCTGTGTAAATGGCTGATCGGTTCACGGTTTGGTCGGGCAGTTGCTGGTGTCCGTGAAAACGAAGCGCGCGCGGAACTGCTGGGTTACGACTCACGCCGTATCAAGTTGTATATGTTTGCCATTGGTGCGGGTCTGGCAGGACTGGCGGGCTGTCTTTTTGCCAACTCAGTTTTTGTCAGCCCCACGGTATTCAGCTTATCCAACAGTGCTCAGGTACTGATTTGGGTGGTGGTAGGTGGCGTCGGTACATTACTCGGCCCGATTCTGGCCTGCCTGATACTGCAGGGTCTGACAGCGTATCTCGGCACACTGGGATGGATTGACCCCAATATTGTATTGGGCAGTGTGTTGATCCTCTTTGTGCTGCTGTTACCCAAAGGTCTACTGCCAACACTTCTTGAGCGGTTACCTGTCATCCGTGCCAGAACGCCTTCAGCCACGGTGGTGAGCCGATCATGAACAATCCAATTCTGTTACAGGCAACGGGCGTCAGTGTGCAGTTTGGTGGCGTCAGGGCACTGAATAACATCGACTTCACGTTACGTCGTGGCGAACTACGCTGCCTGATCGGCTCGAACGGTGCCGGGAAAACGACCTTTTTCCGTTGCCTGACCGGTGTCCAGCGCCCCACCAGCGGCAGTATTGTATTCAACGGGAAACCGATGGTGGGATCTGAGCGTTTCCAGATTGCCCGACAGGGAATTGGCATCAAGACGCAGATTCCCCACCTCTTTGAAGGCTTATCTGCCCGGGAAAATGTCTGGCTGGGTCTGCGCGATATTGCCCGTCCCGCTGGACGTAATGAAAAGGTGGAGGAAGCGATGGAGCGGGTGGGGATCACTTCCCTCGCCAATAAGATCGTGGACAAACTGGCTCACGGTCAGCGCCAGCTGGTGGAACTGGCGATGGTCATTGCCAGCGACCCGCCGCTGATCCTGCTGGATGAACCCGCTGCGGGGATGACAGGTGAAGAAGTTAACCGCCTGGCTGAAATCATTCAGGAGATAAACCAGCGTCATGCGCTGGTTGTTGTCGAGCACGACATGAATTTTATCCGCCAGATTGGGAAGACAGTCACCGTCTTCCATCAGGGGAAAATTCTCGCCGAGGATAACGTCGAGGGAATTATGAGCAACCAGCGGGTACGGGAGGTCTATCTTGGCAAATCTCATGCGGCCTGAGTTGCTTAAGGTGCAGAAACTGCATGCCGGCTACGGGTCCATTCCCGTGCTGTTTGATGTTGATTTTACCCTTTATAACGGCGAGCTGGTGGGGGTTCTGGGACATAACGGCATGGGGAAAACCACGCTGTTGAAAACCATCATGGGTCACCTTCCGGCCAGCAGTGGGAGCATTCATTTTACCGGACTGGATATCACCCGGCTTCGCCCTGAAAGCCGGGCGCGTATGGGCATCAGTATTGTGCCGCAGGGACGACAAATTTTCCCTGCACTCAGTGTCACTGAGAATCTGCAAATGGGGGCGATACATCTCCCGGCTCATGCTGCACGTCAGAAAATTGAAGAGGTTATTGAGGATCTCCCTCGGCTGAAACCCATCCTGCCCCGTGCGGGTGGTGTGCTGAGTGGTGGAGAGCAACAGATTCTGGCCTTGGGGCGCTGTCTGTGCAGTGAACCACAACTGATCCTGCTGGATGAGCCTACCGAAGGCATCCAACCCTCTATCTGTGACGAAATTACTGAGACGTTACAAAAACTGGCCGGGCGTAATGGCCTCTCCATCATTTTGGTTGAACAGGATCTGACGTTTATCAGCCAGCTGGCGGAACGGGTCTTTCTGTTACGCCGTGGTGAAATGGGGGATCCCATTGATCCCGCCGTTCTTTCGGACAGCAACTGGGTTGCTGAATTTAACGGGCTCGGTGCCTGAATCCCAAACAGGAGTTCGACATGATAAGTATCACTGCGGTAATCACAGTGAAGGCAGGTTATGAGCGGGTAATGGCCGATGCGTTGCTGGAAGTTGCGGCTCACGTCAGGGAAAACGAACCTGGCACACAGGGATTTTACATCTCACAGGACAGCAGCAATCCCTGTGTATTCACCACCTACGAGCGCTTCACCGATGCAGGCGCAATGGATATACATAACAATTCCGCTGTAGTGGCGCGTTTTTTTGACATAGCCAAACCGATTCTGGCGGCTGACGTCATTCTGGTTACGGCAAATGAGGTATCGACGAAATGAGCGTAGAGAACATGACTGATTCATTGGATTTACTCAGCCCGGCAGCTGCCGTATTCGTTAACAAAGAACATAAGCTGTTTATTAACAACGAATGGGTCAGCGCAGTAGCGGGAGGCACAATAGAGGTCATCAACCCAGCCAATGGCCGTAGCTTCACCTCCGTCCCGGCGGGTGAGAGTGCGGATATTGATCGTGCGGTATCCGCTGCGCGGAATGCCTTTGAGCATGGCGAATGGGCAGACATGTCGCCTTCTGCGCGAGGCAAATTGCTGTGGCGCTTGGGTGATCTGGTGGAAGAGCATGCTGATGAACTGGCCCAGATTGAGGCGCTGGATAACGGTAAACCTTTTAACGATGCGCGCTGGGGGGATGTGGCTTTCAGTTATGAATTGCTGCGTTACATGGCGGGATGGAGCACCAAGATCAATGGTCAGACTATCCCATTGTCATCAGGTGCACCTTTTCATGCCTATACCCTGAGAACCCCTGTCGGGGTGTGTGGTCAGATCGTTCCCTGGAATTTTTCCCTGATGATGGCGGTATGGAAAGTCGCCCCCGCGCTGGCAGCAGGCTGTACGATTGTTTTGAAACCGGCTGAACAGACCCCGTTGACTGCACTGCGTCTGGCCGAGCTGGTGGCGGAAGCGGGCTTTCCGCCTGGCGTAATCAACGTTGTGACCGGATATGGTGAAACAGCCGGAGCCGCGCTGGCTGAACACCCCGATGTGGATAAAATCGCCTTCACAGGTTCAACGGAAGTGGGTAAAAAAATCCTTGCTGCTGCAGGCACTAACCTGAAGAAAGTCTCCCTGGAGCTGGGCGGTAAATCCCCGATGATCGTTTATGGTGATGCCGATATTGAGAAAGCCGTATCCGCTATCGCTTCAGGTATTTTTTACAACATGGGTCAGACATGTACGGCCGGTACCCGCCTCTATCTGCATAACGATGTGGCCGATCGGGTGCTGGAAGGACTTGTCAGTCACGCCTGCGCCTTAAAAATGGGGCCGGGACTGAATCCGGACACACAAATGGGACCGCTTGTTTCCGAAGAACAACAGAAGCGCGTCTGTGAGTACATCGCATCAGGTATTGAAGAGGGAGCGACCGTATTAACCGGAGGCAGTAGCTGGAATGGGGCCGGTTTTTATGTCGAGCCGACAATCCTGGACCATACCCACAATCAGATGCGTGTTGTTCAGGAAGAGATCTTTGGCCCGGTATTGTGTGTGATCCGCTTTACCGATGAGCAGGAAGAGAATGTTGTCATTCAAGCTAACAACTCAATTTATGGCCTGGCGGCGAGCATATTCACACGTGATATTAGCCGTGCCCATCGCGTCGCAAAACGCCTGAAAGCCGGAACCATCGGCATTAATACGCATCATGTCATTGATCCTGCTTTGCCTTTTGGCGGCTTTAAACAGTCTGGCTGGGGCCGGGAAATGGGGTGGGAAGCGATTGAGCTGTATACCGAACTGCGTTCGGTCGGTGTGGCACTTTAAGCAAGGATGCAGAAATGAAACTTAATCAGAACCCTACAGATTCGAGTGCCGCAAGCAGCCTCACCATCAATGGTGCGCGTTTATGGCACAACCTGATGGAAATGGCGGCTATTGGCTCAACCGATAAAGGTGGAAATAGCCGACTGGCGCTGTCTGCTGAGGACAGTAAGGGGCGCAGGAAATTCATCGCGGATTGCCAGTTGCTGGGAATGTCCGTCACTTCCGATGCGATAGGAAATCTGTTTTGCCGTCTGGTAGGGACCCATCCTGAACTTGACCCGGTCGTCATGGGGAGCCACCTGGACACACAGCCGAAGGGCGGGCGGTTTGATGGGGTTTATGGGGTACTTGCCGCCCTGGAAGTGATCCGCACACTGCACGATGCCGGTCTGCAACCCAAACGCAGCATTGAAATTGCGGTATGGACCAATGAAGAAGGTGCCCGGTTTACACCCGCCATGATGGGGTCAGCCGTTTTTGCCGGGATTATGCCACTCGAAGATGCACTGGCCCGCTTAGATGCGTCAGGTATCAGCGTTGCCGCTTCGCTGGAAAAAGAGCGCTGGACAGGCGATAGCCCGCTGGGACGTGCCTTTAACGCTTATTTTGAAGCACATATTGAGCAGGGGCCGGTGCTTGAGGAACGGGACCTGGTCATTGGTGTCGTGACGGGAGGACAGGCAATCAGCTGGCTGGATGTTACCGTAACAGGTAACTCGGCGCATGCCGGGACCACGCCGATGCAAAACCGGACTGACGCCTTTTTAGCCGTGGCATCAATGGCTGCTGCACTGGAAGACGTTGCAAAAAGCTTTGCCCCTGAGGGCTTATTGACGATCGGTGAACTCACTATTTCTTCCGCCTCGCGTAATACGATTCCGGGAAATGTTGTCTTCACTGTGGATTTGCGCCATCCGGATGACGCTGTACTGGCGCAATTTGACCAGGCCTGCCGCCAGAGTCTGGCTTCGGTTGCCGAAAGACGCGGTGTACAGGTATCCGTTAAGCAGCATTGGTTGAGTGCTGCCACGCCCTTTGATGAAAGCTGCGTCGCACTGGTTAACGAGGCGGCCACAGCATCTGGTTATACCCATCAACGCATGATCAGTGGGGCCGGGCATGATGCGATTCATATTGCCAAACACTGTCCGACAACGATGATCTTTATCCCATGCGCTGACGGTATCAGCCACAATGAGTCTGAAAGCATCGAACCGGAACATGCGGAGCAGGGTGCCAACGTCTTATTCAAAGCGGTCACTGCTCGTGCGGGCATGTAATTAGCTAAGCGGGAGAGCAGAGCGTTATTTTCTGTTCTCCCCTATTTATCGCTATGCCGGGAAGATATCCATCCTGCCATTCCTTTCTTCAGTATCGTTAATTTAAAGATTGCCATGAGTCCGGTATCGCTCATTTTTTATATTCTAAGGTTTTGATTTTATATTAGCTTGATAATAGTGCACTGGCTGCACTTATTTGGTGCTGCGAGATAATTTAATGCACTGCACTGGTGAAAATAAATGCCTTTGCATATTAATTGAATTTATAGCTGCTATTAAAACCTTAAAGTTGACTATTTACCCCTCAGGCGTAAATTTATTGTCAAATACAACGCTGGATATTTAATTCAAAGCACTATTATTTGATATTTCCGCGTTATTTTTTAATTATTTCCGGAGTGAAGAATGATGGTGTCAGCAGTCGTTTCCCGAAATGGCGGTCAGATTGTCTTAGAGCAACTGCGAGAACAGGGCGCGAGGAGAGTATTTCTTGTCCCTGGTGAAAGTTTCCTTCCCTGTATTGATGCGTTTAATGACCACAGTGATCTAATACAACCGATTGTCTGTCGCCAGGAGAGTGGTGCGGCATACATGGCTGAAGCCTACGGGAAAATGACCGGTGAACCCGGCATTTGCATGGTGACCCGAGGTCCTGGTGCAACAAACGCTTCAATCGGGGTACACACCGCATATCAGGACTCGACCCCGATGATTTTATTCGTCGGACAGGTAGGTAATGATTTTATTGAGCGTGAGGCATTTCAGGAAATTGACTACCGCCGCATGTTTGGTCAGATGGCCAAATGGGTGGCTCAGATTGACAGGACTGACAGAATTCCGGAATACGTCGCCCGTGCTTATGCCATCGCAACAAGCGGGCGGCCTGGCCCCGTCGTGTTAGCTCTGCCTGAAGATGTCTTGTGGGGCGAGTCCGATGTACCTGTTGTTCCGGCGCGAACGCGTCTGGAAACCTGGCCGGGTGCAGAATCACTGTCTCAGCTCGCCACTCATCTTGAACAGGCGAAGTGTCCCTTCCTGCTGGTGGGGGGAAGTGGATGGACTGAAGAAGCACAACAGCAAATCAGCGCTTTTGCGTCCCGATTTGATTTGCCCGTCGGTGTCGCATGGCGTCGCCTGGAATGTTATGACCAGCACGATCAACAGTTTGTCGGCCATGTTGGTTTTGCGATGCATGATGAATTGCGCCAGACGCTGGTATCCAGTGACCTGATTATTGCGGTGGGTACCCGAATAGGTGAAGCCACCAGCGAAGGCTACAGCTGGATTTCCTCGCCAAAACCTCAGCAAAAACTCATCCACGTGTACCCGGATCCGGAAGAGCTGGGGCGGGTTTATCGACCTGATTTAGCCATCAATGCCAGTGTAAATGGCTTTGCGGCGTCGTTAAGCAATCTGAAACCTGCTTCAGTACCGCTCTGGGCTGAGCTGCGTTGTCGCGCCCGTGAAGCCTGGCTTAATACACTTAAACCTTTGCCATCTCCGGGAGAACTGAGTCTGGATCGGGTCGCGGAAACGGTAGGACGTGTGCTGGAAGGCCGGGGGTGTATCACCGTCGGAGCAGGCAATTATGCGCTCTATCCGCATCGCTATATCCCGTTTAGTGGGCGTGGCAGTTCACTGGCTCCGACAGTGGGGTCAATGGGGTACGGTCTGCCAGCGGCAGTATCCTACAAGCTGGAAAACCCGGACCAACCCTCGATCTGTTTCGCCGGCGATGGTTGCTTCCAGATGAATATGCAGGAGCTGGGTGTGGCCCTGCAGTATGACGTAGGAATTGTGGTGCTGGTGTTCAATAACGGCATGTGGGGCACAATCCGGGCGCATCAGGAGCGTGATTTTCCCGGGCGTGAGACCGCTCTGATATTTACTAACCCACAATTTGCACGTCTCGCAGATGCCTATGAAGGCTTTGGCAGGGTCATCGATCGTACTGAGGATTTTGAAGCAGCGTTCCGGGAAGCATTACTGTTCGCGGAAGAAAAAAAACGTCCTGCCATTCTGGAGTTGCGCTATGACAGCAACGGGATCTCACCGGGTATGTTGCTCAGCGATATTCAGCGCAAGGCGCTGGAAGGTCGCGCGCAATGAGTTCTGAGGATGATTTGCTGACAGCATTACTTAGCGTGGAAACAGCAACTATCGGACACATGGTCAGTCATGGTTTTATGTCTCCTCAGCTGCAATGCATATTGCCAAATGTCCGTATCTGCGGGCTTGCGCTGACGGTCTCGCTGCCGGAAGATGACGGCTACAGTTTGCCATTCGCATTACAGGAAGCCCGCAGAGGTGATGTGCTGGTTATCGAACGTCTTAATGATAATCATCATGCGTGCTGGGGAGCCGTTATGACGGTGGCGGCACAGCAGGCCGGTATTGCCGCCGTTATTCTGGATGGTTACATCACCGATATTTCGGCCATTATTTCTGCGAAATTTCCTGTCTGGTGCAAAGGGCGCTCCCCTTTAACCACTAAACGGGGAAAAACAGGTGGAGCAGCTAATAAAAAAGTAACCTGTGCGGGTGTGGTGGTTAATCCCGGTGACATCATTTTAGCCGATGAAAATGGTGTGCTTGCAATTCCAAAAGAGGAAATGGCCAGCCTGCTGGATCAGGCGTTAGAGATTCAGAGGCAAGAGCCGTTAATAATAGAAAAACTAAAACAAGGAATAAGTTTGGCTGATATTTATGGCCTCTGACTACATATCCAGGTAAATATTCTCGCGTAATCTAACCTTTGGAGAGACAAGTTATGACGAGCTCAGTAGATTTTGATACTGCGTTGCCAGATGCACCCCCTGAAGTGAATATGCGTAAGGTTGCCGTTGCCAGTGTTATTGGAACAACGGTTGAGTGGTATGACTTATTTATTTTCGCCACAGCATCTGCATTGGTCTTTAATAAGATTTTCTTCCCGTCATTCGATGAGTTAATTGGGACGCTGCTGGCGTTTGGCACATTTGCCTCTGCATATGGTGCACGTATTTTTGGTGCGGCATTGTTCGGTCATTTTGGCGACAGGCTTGGCCGTAAATCCATGCTGCTGATTTCACTTCTGGCGATGGGCCTGTCAACTTTTGCCATCGGTCTGTTGCCTGACTATGCATCGATTGGTATCTGGGCGCCCATCTCGCTACTGACGCTGCGTCTGATCCAGGGGCTGGCATTGGGTGGCGAGTGGGGGGGCGCAGTATTGATGGCAGTTGAACACGCTCCCAAAACCAAACGAGGTTTATATGGTTCATGGGTGCAGATTGGGGTGCCAGTCGGTACGCTGTTAGCCAATCTGGCGTTCCTCGCCATTGCGGCATTCTTATCATCAGAAGATCTGCTGCACTGGGGCTGGCGTATTCCGTTCCTGGCCAGTGCTTTGCTGATTGCGATCGGTTTGTATATTCGTCTCAATATCCATGAAACGCCGGTATTCAAAGAAACAAAAGAAAGCGAACCACAGGTGCGGGTTCCCCTGTTTGAAATTGCACGTAAGCACTGGAAACAGGTTTTGCTCGGCGGTGTCGCTACTATGTCGACAGGATCCTCGTTCAATATCATCGTGGCATTCGGCCTCACTTACGGCACACAGACCTTAGGTTTCAGCCGCACGGAGATGCTGTCAGTTGTGCTGGTTTCCTGCGCACTTTGTATCGTATTACTGCCTGCATTTGGTGCCCTGTCCGATCGTATTGGGCGTAAGCCCGTCATCATCGCCGGTATCGTTGCCGAAGCGGTGGTAGCGATCCCGATGTTTATGCTGATGGATACCAAATCGCTGCCACTGGTCTTCCTGGGCTACGGCCTGCTGATGACAGCCTTTGCCGCCAATTATGGTCCAATCGCGACCTTTCTCGCTGAGCTGTTCGGAACCCGGGTGCGCTATTCAGGCCTGTCGGTTGCGTACATGCTTTCCGGCTTGCTGGGCAGTGCAACCACGCCAATTGTTACCACCGCACTGTTATCCTGGACGGGTAAAGGATCCTCAGTCGCCTGGTACCTGATTGGTTCGGCACTGATTTCCCTGCTGGCTCTGCTTTTGCTGTCTGAGACATTCAAACGCGATCTGAAAAAGGTGCAGGCACCTTTCCGGTAACTCACCAGCAGGCTCAGGGCATTTGAACCTGCTGCATTTTTAATGTGGGTGAGGGAACTTGCCCGCCAGCTGAAGGAAAAAATATGAAGCGTATTTCGGCGGCCCCAGATGCTCCCGCTCCCGTTGGCCCCTATTCACAAGCCGTTGTCAGCGGCAATCTGGTCTTTACTGCCGGGCAGATTCCAACAGACAGTTCTGGGCAACAACCTGAAGATTTTGAGCGTCAGGTCAGACAAACCCTGTTAAATCTTGAAGCTAATCTGCGCGCTGCCGGATCCGACTTTGATCATGTGATTAAAGTGAACGGGTATCTCACCGACTCTTCTCAGTTGGAAACCTTTAATCGTGTCTATGCTGAGTTGCTTGGCCATGCGCCACCCGCCAGGACAACGGTCTGTATTGCGCTATGGGGAGTCACACTGGAGATTGATTGTATTGCCGAGTTAGTCGCCGATAAATAACCGGCAGAAGCGTGGGATTAATATCCCGCGCTGTGCAGGGCTTCCTTCAGATAGCTGAGAAACGCCTCTTCGGCCTTATTGAATTTCAGCGCGTCATTCCACATCAGGTACAGCGTGATCTGGGCGATGCCATCATAAGGTGGCAGTTTCCATAACTGACCCGAGCGGATATCTTCCGCAACCATATGTTCGGGTAATGCGCCAATCCCTAAACCACAGCGGATCATTCTCTTCACTTCATGGACACTTGAGCTGATGCCAACTAACGGACCTTCGAGGGATTGCTGAGCGCGGAAAAGGGCTAATGAAGCCAGGACGCCGTCCAGCTGATCACTGGCAAAAGAGACAAATTTTTCCTGCCTTAGATCTTCTACCTTCAGATCCTGCTGACCAAAGAATGGATGGCTTCTGCCGCAAAAGAGAAAATAACGCTGATGCAGGAAAGGCGTATTCTCCAGCCCGGCAACCTGTTTATGTCTCAGGGATATTCCGAGTCCGGCATGATGATGCAATAACGCATGCTGTACATCAGTGCTGGATCCGGTGGTTATCTCGAACGTTGTTCGTGGATGGAGCGAGTGAAATCGTGTAATCACGTCATCGACGATATTGCTGTTCACCCCGGACACGAGGGCTAAGCGTAGGGTACCGGTGAGGTTATGGGGGATATCCTGCACGGCAATTGACAGGCGCGCGATGCTGCCGTAGATAGCGAGAGACTCCTGATACACCATCTCACCGGCAGTGGTCAGTGAGAATGTTGCTCCGGTTCGTATTATCAGAGACTCACCAAGTCTTTCTTCAAGACGTTTGAGAGCAAGGCTGACCGCGGGCTGTGAAAGATGCAGCCTGTGTGCTGCCCGGCTGATGCTTCCTTCCTGCACGATGGCCAGAAAGGTTCTCAACAGGTTCCAGTCCAGGCGATCATGAATTTGTGTCATTACATTCGTCCTGATTTAACACCGGTATGGATGGCTGATGCTGGTGAATACACTGCATCAGAATGCTGAACGCCTCAGCCATTTCCTGTTCGGGAAGTGACGCAAAACCCATGAGCAGTCCGCATGATTTCTGCGACCCGAGATAGTAACGGGAGAGCGGGCGCACCATTACGCCCTGTTGATTGGCATCTTCAGCTAAAGCGATGTCATCAATGTTTTCCGGAAGTCTGAGGATGAGGTGCAGTCCGGCATTACTGGTAAAAGGATGCAGTGCATCTTTGCCCAGGTGCTGCTCGATCAACGCGGTCAGAAAGCTACGTCTCTTAGCATAAAGCAGCCGCATGCGCCGGATATGAGCACTGTAATGGCCGTCATCGATAAACTGCGCCAGTGCACGTTGGGTGAGGAGATGCCCCGCACGATAAAGTTCGCCATGCGCGGTGACCAGGGGGGGCACCAGTGCCTCAGGCAGCACCACATAGCCCAGACGCAGTCCCGGATAAAGCGTTTTGCTGAAGGTGCCAATATAGATTACGGGTGTACCTGTCTCCAGTCCCTGTAATGAATGGATAGGATGACCGGAAAAACGAAACTCACTGTCGTAGTCATCTTCAATCAGCCAGCTTCCCAGCTTTCGTGCAATCGCCAGTAGTTGTTGTCGGCGTGGCAGACTCATGACCGGGCCGAGAGGGTACTGATGTGACGGGGTAACAAAAATCAGCCGAGGAGGGGCCGTTAATAACTCATCGGGGGGGAGCATTCCTGATTCATCAACGGGTATCGGGCAGATATTCACGTCATTCATCTGCAGAATGTTACGTATCCCCCAGTATCCCGGTTCCTCCACCCAGGCATAATCACCGGGATTGCACAGCATTCTGGTCACCAGGTCCAGCGCCTGATGGCTCCCTTCAGTGATAAGGATCTGCTCAGGCCGGCAATGGACCGAACGTGATACGCGTAAGTATTCGACTAATGCCTGCTGTAATGTCCTCTCACCGCCAGGGTGGCTGTTGTAAGTCAGCTGGGATGGCGTGGGATCACGATTAAGCCGCGTCAGATAACGACTGAAGAGTTTGTGTGGAAAGGCTGTCACATCAGGCACACCCGGCATGAAAGGTCCCCATTGCCTTGCGCTGGCGCTGGCCCGTTCGAGGAGATGTTTTCCGCGCACTGACAGGACCGATTTTGCCGGTGTCTGACTGACCAGCGGAGCAAGGGTGATCGTGTTTAACAGCGTATCTGGCACGCTTTCAGCCACGTATGTCCCGCTGCCCGCTCTGGAAACAATATATCCCTCGGCCAGTAGCTGGTCATAAACCTTGATAACCGTATTACGTGACACGTCGAGTTCCTGAGCCAAATCTCTGGAAGGAGGCAGGCGTGTAGCAGGAGACAGGCTGCCATCGAGGATAGTCATCCGAATCACGTTGTACAGACGAGTGTAAAGTTTTCCGCTCGTATTCTCTGCCAGTCGCTGTAGCAGCAAATCACCTTTCAAGGATTTCAATTGGCCCCCTAAAATATCACCAACTGGTTCTCGAAAATGGAACCAATTTAAGGCTATATAATCATCAATGCGCAGCCAGTCAAAGTACTTTATTCACTTAGTTTCCAGCATGAGAGGGTCACAATGAGTAATTCAGAACTGAATATCCGTCGCCTGTCAGCGACTCCTCGCGGAGTCGGGGTCATGTGTGATTTTTATGCCGAGCGTGCGGAGAATGCGACGCTCTGGGATGTGGAAGGCCGTGAGTTTATTGACTTTGCTGCGGGCATCGCGGTTCTGAATACCGGACATCGGCATCCCCGGCTGGTGCAGGCGATTGAGCAGCAGCTGAAAAGTTTTACTCATACAGCATATCAGATTGTGCCTTACGAGAGTTATGTCTCTCTGGCCGAGAAAATTAACAGCAGAGTACCTGTTGAGGGGGCCTGCAAAACGGCTTTCTTTACCACAGGTGCAGAAGCTGTTGAGAACGCGATTAAAATTGCGCGTTCGTATACCGGTCGCCCGGGTGTCATCGCATTCGGTGGCGGTTTTCATGGCCGTACTTACATGACCATGGCATTAACCGGAAAAGTCGCTCCCTACAAACTGGGTTTTGGACCATTCCCGGGATCCATTTTCCATGCACGCTTCCCGAATGCATTGAATGGCATCAGTACCCAGGATGCAGTAAAGAGTCTGGAATATCTTTTTAAATCCGATATCGATCCTAAACAGGTTGCCGCTGTCATTCTTGAACCGGTGCAGGGTGAGGGCGGATTTCATATTGCGCCGGATGATTTCATGCAGGCACTGCGTGGGATTTGCGATCAGCACGGCATTCTGCTGATTG
Source organism: Pantoea sp. CCBC3-3-1 (assembly GCF_007981265.1). Taxonomy (NCBI): domain Bacteria; kingdom Pseudomonadati; phylum Pseudomonadota; class Gammaproteobacteria; order Enterobacterales; family Erwiniaceae; genus Pantoea; species Pantoea sp. CCBC3-3-1. Next base: position 2,963,250 of record NZ_CP034363.1, on the reverse strand, counting down.
CCGATGAGGTTCAGGCCGGTTTCGCCCGTACCGGTAAAATGTTCGCGATGGAGCATTACCCGGATGTGTGTGTTGATCTGATGACCATGGCCAAAAGTCTGGCGGGCGGGATGCCACTCTCTGCGGTGTCAGGACGTGCCGAGGTTATGGATGCACCAGGGGCTGGTGGTCTGGGGGGTACCTATGCAGGAAACCCTCTTGCCATTGCTGCTGCTCATGCAGTGATCGATGTTATTGAAGAAGAGAAATTGTGTGAACGTGCACAACGGCTTGGAGAAGCGTTGAGCGGTGTGCTTGAAGCCGCAAAACGTCAAAACAGATCGATTATCGATATTCGTGCGAGAGGCTCAATGGTTGCCGCAGAGTTCTGCGACTCTGCAACGGGTGAACCCTCAGCGGAGGTTGCGAAACAGGTGCAGAAAAAAGCGCTTGATGCAGGCCTGCTGCTGCTTACTTGCGGTACATATGGCAATGTCATTCGTTTTCTGTATCCGCTAACCATCCCGGATGAGCAGTTTGCTCAGGCAATGGATATTTTGTCGAGTGTATTGGGCAGCGTCTGACCAAGTTGCCAGATAGTGTTAAATACACTTAGTACGGCAGCCCCTTATATTCCATACGGGCAGTGGTTGCACTGCCCGTAAAACCTGTTGAAGCCCTTTAGCGTCTGATGGCTATGCCTTCATCAGATGGAATACCCCCTTACTCAACTTTGTTAACCCACAGTCGCCTATGGCGACCGTACATACCAATCAGCTGTGCTCTGGTGGTCGGTCGCTGCCGGGCGTAGCTTCAGAAACGGGAAAACCATGTCGTTTGCCCAGCCAAACGACCACGAGTGTCGTTGACAACAATACGAGCATGGTCGGCACAAACCCGCTGGCCCCCCAGTCGTTCCAGCAGTACACCTCCGACGATGCCGCCATCGGCTATTGCCATGTTCCAGACGCTGACCAGTATAGACTGTGCGATATCTGCAGTTTCTCTCCTGTTTTCGCCAACGCCGTCTGGAAGAGGGTTGCGGCACCGCCGCAACACCGAATACCACTAGCACCAAATCCGTTCGTCCGGCCAGCCTGCTTTAGCCAGAAACAGTGCGATGTAGGTATAGAGGATATTGTGTGCCAGCACTACTGACAATACCGGCTTGACACCTGTCAGGGTGAAAATATAACCAAGGTAAAGTCGCTTGCCTGCCGCCTGTCCGGCGAAACCAGGTAGCTTAAAGCATACCCACGCCATAAGTAGCAGCGCCAAAGCACTAACAAGGCCGAAACAGGTGCGCCAGCCCATCACATTGCCCAGTAAAGTTCCCGCCGGAACACCACGACATGCGCACCGCTGGAAGCCAGCATGCGACTGATTGCTCGCCCGATCCCACCAGTGCCACCTACGACGGCCACGTTTAGTCCATCGCACCTCGGAACGCCTGTGTCGCCGGGACGCCAGTTCCAGCTCTTATCTCGTTGCACTCATCTGCCCTCAATTATTTCATAGAGGTCATCATCACCTTTATAGAAACTGGAATAGATAGTGTTTTGGATAACATTGCTCCATAAATGAAGCAATCAGTAAGGGCATCATCAGCCCTTTTGTCATGCAGGAACATGCAGGGCACAGTGTTGCGTCAGAGAGAATTGAGGGAGAGGTACAACATGAAAGCTATATTGCTTCCTGCCTGAAAGCGTTGAATAACGACAAGCGCTATATTTTCAAATCGGCCAGCACAGCCTCTAAAGCACATCGTTACCTGATGGATAAACTCTGAGACCGGAATCAGACAACCGCAAGGGAATGCGGTTACATGGTTTTTAACCGGCAACGCTGCAAGGCGCAGACTGAGGCGGAACGCAGCACAGCGAGTACCGAACAGTCTTCGTCTGGCAGTGGAATAAAAAATAGCCTGGCTTGGCAGTATCGCTGCGAGGCCAGTAAGGCCATCACGATGGCCTGAGTCAAAGCTTACGTATAGCTGCCTAATGACAGGAGTTTCAGTTCAACAAAGGTATAAATGCGAAACACCCGACGGTGGCGTTCTTCAAGCGGGATGTGCTGATGGTTGATGATGACATGCCTGATGCTGTCAAACAGCAGTTCAAGCGCACGTTTCTTCTGTGGATCGGGCACAACATAAAAAACGTAAATCCACTGCTTGCGGGTACGGGCCAGCAGGTGGCTTGCCATGATCGACTGATAGCGGGCTCGGGTTTTCAGGCGGCGCTCGGTTTCAATGGCAATAACGTTACCGTCAGGCAGGGTCAGTAACCCGTCCGGGCGATGTTTCACCTGATACTGGCTGATAAAGGTGGACCGGTCGCCGTTAATCCATCCCGAAGCGCCTTTCTTCTCCAGAATAAGTCTGGCGGCCTGATTATCAAGATGGTGCTCCAGCGTCCAGCCGGTGATTTTTGATGGTTCAAACCGCGCAGGAAAGATTTTATCATTCGGGGTTAACATCACCGCCAGCCCGTCACTGGTGATCCCCCATAATGAAATCTTCATTGTCCGTGATTCAAGCACATGCTTCTGGATTAACCCCATTCGCTCCGTTTTTGCCAGCAGTGAATAAAGCGATTTGTGATCCCGGAAACCAAATAACAGCATCAGCGTTTTAAAATCGCTGTAGGTTTCTTCTCTCAGGAAATTTAGCAGTTGTTTGATTTTCTCGCTGTTGCGCGTCTGGCGCTCGTGATATGACGAAATCAGCATAACCGCTCCTTAAAAATCCAGCGGGGAGAAGTGTTCTTCATCATCAGATTGGGGCTTTGCCGGTTTTACTTCGCTTTCGTCGAAGAAAAGATCCGGGTGCGTTGTCAATACATCCGGTATGGATGGTTTATCATCTTCGCTAAAATCCAGCGTGATTTTCACTGGGGCTGCCGCTGCGGCAATATCAGGGGAAATCGAGAAGATTTCTAGCTTACGCTTTCGGATCTTTATCGGTGAAATCAGTGAAGCAGAAGGTAGCGTTTTTGTCGTAAAGATAAAGCTGACAAAATCGGGCAGGTTTAGGATCATATTGCTGTCAATAAAGAAACGTTCGGCCTGGCGGATTGTGCGCTCACTGTCGATGGTCTCCGTCAGCATATTATCTGTTTTAGCCTTGCGGAGTTCATCATCCACCAGAATCGTGCCTGACATTCTCGCTACCCAATCCGCCGTGTTCGGGTCCATAACCCGGTAAACCAGTTTGAATTTGGCATTTTCAACGACCGCACCAACAACGGCATCACCTTTCAAATCTGCCGGGCAGTCTTTTAAATCAGCAACGGACTGGTGGTCCATAATAATATGCACGCCTTTATCCCGCGCAGCGCCTAAACCTTCCAGCGCTGGCCAGGATAAATGGTATTTCAGTTCGGAAAGATAAATAGCAATGGGGCGGGGTACGTCTGTTACACGGTCGCGCCTTTCTGCTAACTGGTAAAGGCGAACCAGCAGCATACGCTGTGCGGTAATAATTTTGCTGTTTCGCATAGAGCCGATAACATAACAGCAGCCGCCTTCATCAAATATCTTATTAAGCGAGAATCCTGTCGGCGCATTAATGGCATTGAGTAAGGCCAGTTCCTCAATCTTGCCGAAAAAGGCTTTTATCTTATCTGCAATACTTTGAACGTAATCACCGTTATAAACATCACGGATTGTTGTCGATGGATTATCACTGACAAATTGTGCAGCCATACGGGCGGCTTTGCGATCATCAATGCGATAAAAATCCGATTCCTGCCCTTTTTCCGCCAGGCTGAAACCGGCAACAAACAATTCTTCCAGTTCATCGGGCGTAATATCTTCAATCAGATTTAACTGGTATTGCTGTTTTCGCAGGTCAATTAAGGCAAAAGGTTTTCCTGCATCCTCACAGGCTTTGCGGTAAAGGTGTGGAGCCCATTCATCTTCCTTGGGGTCCATAACAAACACACCTTCATCGGCCAGAATACTCTGGTAAAGCAATATGCCGGTGGCAACCCCTTTACCGGCTCCGGTGGTGCCGATAATGTCCGCGTGTTGTTTCTGCCAGTCCTTTAACGGGAGATACATCGGTTCATTCTTCCTGTCCATGCCAGTAAAAATGCCTTTATTCAGGTCGATATAATCCAGCGGGTTATAATGCAGAGTTTCCGGTAGCAGGGATTTTACGGTGCGGACATCAGTGCGCAATTCCCGTTCAAGGGTGGTCTTTTTAACAAGGTGCTTCTTTATTCTGTCCAGTTCCGGCGTGAATACCCGACGAAGCATAATATGAAAAATAATCCCGGTTACAGTGAAAGCAATCCGTACTGACCAGGCCAGTACCGTATTATCACTGGTGAGTCTGGTCTTATACAGCCACTGGAAGGATCCGATAACTATCGGGGCCAGTGTGCCAGAGAGAAAACACAGCAGGGAAAAAGCGAGAATCAGCTTTTTCCATAACGGGGCTTTCTGTCGTTCATCGCTTTTAATCGACGCGAAAAATGGCATCGTCAGCCCCGCTAATAATGCCAGCATTAGTTGTTGCTGTTGCATAAAAGCGAGCAGTGCCAGCATCCCGTTCACTATCGGCGACAGTGAAGCGGCAAGCTTATTCAAAATCACGTTGCCTCCTTCGTCAGCGGTTCGCCCCATGACATCGCCCCATCAGTTCGCCCGGCGGTGTCGGGCGAAAAGGCGGGGCGAGCGTATGGGGTAAAGATGGTGGCCGCTGTGCGGCCATATGCAGGAAAGCATGCTTCCCTGCACGAAACGGCGTGCCCCAGTACATGCGGGCTGGACGCCCTTATTGCCTGCTGCATGGGGGTAATGTCGCGGCTGGACGCCGCGCCAAAACCCCCAACGTCAACGGCGGCACACCGTCGCCCGCTACGCGCGACCACCCCCTTTAAGACGGTCGCTTTCGCCTTTTTCTTCCCTTTGCTCGTGCCTCGCAGCGGGAATAAAAGGGAAGCTGACCTTTAAAGAGGGTGGTCGCGCCACGCTACCGGCTTTTGGCCGGAGACTTAGCCGCGACGGTGTGCGGGGCGATGCCCCCCAAATAAACCGCTGTCGTGGGCGACAGCTTTTCGCTCGCTGGGGCGGCGAAATTTATTCGGCTCCCCCCGGCCGGCAAAATCCGCGTGGGCGCGGCTGTTTGCCGGTGAGGCGCGGTGCCTGAACTATTTTCGCGCCTTAACCCGCGAAAATAATTCTGTCCACTGCCTCATTTTTACGGCCCGCATTTCTTCACTCCTTAGTCCGCGAAAAATGTGCTGGGCCGTAAAAACCTGAAAACCGCCACGCCTTTAGCCGGACTCGGCTAAAAAATTCCGGCGCTATAGGAGACCTGCGAATAAAATTAAGGCAGGGGTTAATAGTGGCTCTCTTGGATTTCCCTGATGATGTCGGAATAACACTGACGACTTTCTTTAATGCTGATTTCATCCAGCGTAAATCCTCGCCGGTTAGCTTCTTCTGTCAGCGTTATTCTGTCGGTGCCGTTCAGCGTTTGCAGTAATTGCAATAACCAGCATATAACACGGTAGTGATAAATTTCATAATAAAGGCCGCATCCACGCATCGCCTCATTTTCAATGTGCTCAATAACACAGGCTGCGCTAATGGAATCTCCGCGCTGATGTGTCCAGGGATGCTTAATAAAACCCGGTTTGGTCATAAAAATTACCTCCGCTAATTATCCATGCATGTGGCCAAATTTATTGATAATCTGGCTGATAATTGCCGGGTCTGCCGAATCACACTCAAGTAAGAACGATTTTCTGGCATCGGCAGTATGGTCCGGCAGAAAACCGTGCTTGTTCTTTTTGACGATATTAAAAAATGTGCGTTCAGCAGAATGGCATTCATTGCCGCCGTTCCCGGTGGCTTTACCGTACATGCATAACACCACTTCACAGGCGTCAGCGGCCATGACGGAGGTGGAATATGATGCCATAATGCAGAGTAATAATGCGGAGGATATTTCTTTTTTCATTTCGGTCACCTTCATATTAAAAATAGTGTTGCGTAATTTGATAAGTTATTTATTGAAGTCCTTTACTGAATACACCTCTCATGTCATTGAGATGAAGGGGTTTAAAATAAATATCGCTCATCCGGCGTATGTCACCGTGAATATCAATGCTGACTATCACATCAATGCTCTTAAGCACCTTACGTAACAGAACGTCGAAAGGCATGTTCCGGCAGTCGGGATTTTCATAACAGCGGTCAATGAGCCCTTCAATACATTCTTCCGGGCTGCCCGCATGCAGGGAGGTCATTAATCCCTCATGTCCGGAACCGACGATTTTCAGTGCATCCCAGGCTTCCCGACCGCGAATTTCAGCCAGTAATATCCGGTCAGGGTTCATACGATAATTGGCGCGTATCAGTCTGCCAGGCGTGACAATGGCATTATCCCCGGCGTCCGCCGGATAAAAGAGATGGACATAATTGGTGTGATGATAGAAGTGGATTTCGGGGTTGTCCTCGATGGTGGTCAGCCTGAGGTGCCGGGGAATATAGTGCAGCAGCGTTTTCATATAGGTGGTTTTACCGGAGCCTGTTTCACCCACAATAAAAATCGTTTTACCGTATTCCACCGCTTTTTCCATAAAACGGGAAATATCTTCACCTTGATAATAGCGGGTCAGTTCAACATCTTTGTCTTCCGTTCGCTCCTGACCGCTGACCCGGTTATAAAATCCCGCATCAATCCATGACTTGTGTGTTTTCTGCCCGAATGAGGGCTTACGCAGCGTAATGGATACGGTATTGCGCTCACAGGCCGGGGGAATAATGGCCTGAATGCGCTCGCCTGTCTCAAGCGTGGCGGAAAGGATTGGCGAGGTGTCGTCGATATTATCGTCCTGCCACGACGCCAGCGCTCTGGCAAAGGCGTAACACTGACGCAGCGTAACCGCGGCTTCATGTCTTCGCCATTTCCCCCGGATTTTGGTATGCAGTTCACCCGGCCGGTTAACGGCAATTTCCGTCAGGCCGTCCTGCGCAATGAAATCACCAAACAGCTGGTTTTTCATAAAATCCAGCGACAGGTTTTCAGCGTTCATACCACCTCTTTTTCAGTCGCAGCTGCCAGACGGATGAGAAATCAATGTCAGTGCCGGTCATGATCCCGATGACATCACCCTGATTCAGGTACAGGGTGGGCGGGATATTGATGCTGTTGTCCAGCGTCGTTTTCGCCATTTCCGCCGTGGCTGCGCGGGTGTTTTCGGTGTAGTCGGTATTGCGGTCTTTCCCCGGGGCAGCATCCGACGCCGCCGCTGCCACGTCCTGCACGGTACTTAGCATCAGGGCATTGCCGAAGCGCTCCCAGAAATGGTTGTCGATCCAACCTGAGATCCCCGCCTCGCCGAGCGGGCCGCTGGCCTGCGTATCAGTTAGTGGGATTTGCAGGCTGCCGGGCTCAGGCGTACGCAGCTCCGTCCACAGCACAAACATCCGGCTGCGTCCATGCTGCAGCGCCCCGGTGCGGTAGATGCCACGGGCGACCGTTCCCGCCGGGATCAGCGTCACATGGTTGCTGGCGCTGTAAACATCTTCACTGATCAGACAGGAAATATGCCCCCCGACATCGGACACGAAGCGCCACATCATCGAACACGGGATATAGCGGTCCACCGGGATATAGAGATCAGGATCGAGGCCCAGCCGTCTGACGCCGGTGACACGGGCGACGCCCGGATTGTCGTTGTTACCCGTTTCCGGCGCGGCAGTCTCCGGGCAGCGCAGGCGGCCATCCTTTCCCCTGGTCAGTACTGACGGACAGGATGTGTATGTCGTGGATGATGACCGACTGTCGGACGTTTCTGCGTTGCTGCGCGGTTCATCCGGGGACGTGCGTACATTATCGGCCGGCATTGTTCGGGCGTTGTTCGGCCCGTCAGCCAGCGCGGCTGCCTTGTTCAGGGCGGGTGGGGTCGGTGGCAGTGATGGTGCGGGAGTAACGGTCTGGCTGACAGGGGCTGTTCGGTCCTGTATGTGCGGCCCGAACAGGCCAAACGGGTTACTGTCCATGCCCAGATTTTGACGCTCATGCAGCGTCTTCCCGGCGGAGGGCGGCGGCGCGGTGTCTGCTTCTTTCTCATTACCCCCTTTCAATGCACTGAAAAGACGATCGCCGCCGGATGCCAGGGCGATCACCAGCGCCAGACTCAGCAGGCTGACGATCAGCGTGCGGCGACCGGATGCCTTACGAAAACGGGTCACTTCCGGCTGGCCGGGCGGTGTTCTTTGCTCCGGCTCCTGATACGCCATTGCCGCACGGGCGCGTTCGCGGGCTTCCCCTTCCCGCTCTGCGGTGGTTTTTTCCGGCTCGTCCGGGACGGGTTTATCGGTCATTTAGCCTCCAGCGTAACGGACGGTGAAACGGTGTCGCTGCGGGTTATCGCGATGCGCCCGAACCCGTCGTTTTCTATCCCCACCACCGAGGTGCCGTAACGCAACACCAGTTGTGGCGCTGCCGGCACCACCATCACAATGTAATTACCCTGCTTAACTGTCCGGGGCGTGAGCGCCTGCTCTCGTCCGTTAACCACCCGGAAAACAGACGGCAGGGTTTTGATGGGGGAAAAACCGATATAAGCAAAACGACCATCATCCCAGGCAAAATCCGGTGCGATGGAGGCCGAACCGGCGGCGACCCGTTTGGTGTAGCGCCAGTTGCGTGGCGTGCTGGCCTGTCCGAATGCCGCTGCTATCTGCTGCTTCTCCTGTCTTTCACGCTGCAGCGTCTGACGCGCGGCGCTGGCGGCGGCGGATTGCTGGCGAGCCTCGGCCGGATAGTGGTAACGGATAACGAACGCCTGCGAGGGGGAATCGTGGTCCAGCACGTTCAGCTCCAGGCTGTAATCACGCTTTGAGGTCACCACGAAGAGGTTGGTCTTCCAGTCCTTTGCCGTGGGCAGGAAGACCTGGCTGACGTTGTTGCCGCTGGCGTCCGTCACCGGCTGGGTGATGGGGTTCGGGCTGACGTCTACCCGGTTATCACTTTTCGTCACCGTCCAGCCTTTTGGAAAACCCGCTTGCGCATCAATCACAGCTTCATCGTCGTCAAACAGCAGCGTGGTGACATAGCCAGGGCGGGTATTCACCACGGTGGCGTTCTGGCTGTTATACGATACGTTCTGCATCCGGCTGTCATAGGCGCTGCCGCGCGGGGTGGCGGCGCTCCATGTCGCGCATGACGCCAGTAAGCCCGTCAGGAGCAGGATGTTTTTCAGCATCATTCGCTCCTCAGTTCTTTATCGCGCTGGTAGCTGGTGACGATAAAGCCCAGCGGGTTCACTTCACGCTGGCTGTCCGTCAGTTGCTGATGCGGGACATAGCGGTAAGTGAGGCGGATATTCCAGAAGTCCGTTTTCACTGAATTATCAGAAATACGGCGGAGGGTGCGCTTAATACGCAGTGTTGCCAGGTTATCCGGCCCGGTGGCAGGCGCATGCACATTGGAAATAATGTCGATATAGACGACATATTCGGCTTTATTAAAAATAACGTCCGGGGCCTGGTCGCCGTTAAACCCGTCCAGATAATCCCGGTTCACGCTGTCGCTGTTAAATAACTGTACGTCGTCGTAATCACGCTGGAGGGAGAAATAATTATATCCCTCACGGAGCCTGACATAGTGTGCCGCCAGTGAATGGACCAGCGCTTTTTCAGACGCAATATCCCGCTCTTTAAGGCGGGTCATATACTCATAACGACCGGTCTGTTTATCCACCGACCACAATTCAATATCAGTGGTTTTCAGCGGCAGCAGAATAATCATGGCCGTAATTGCCAGTGCAGCCAGAATAAGCCCGGCAGCGGCCACCCGCCAGGCTGTTTTGCGGGAACGCTCTTCCTTTTCCAGCATGACGGATTCAAAAGAGCGGGAAACATTAATGATGCGCTGAATATCAGACATGGTGAGTCAGCTCCTGGATCATGGCGGGGGAATTAACCGGCTGGGGATCGCCGGACACCGGCGGGAGGTTGCCCTGATGCTGCACGCAGCCCGAAAGCGCGCACAGCACCAGAAGCAAGATGCTGAATTTCATGGAAGCCTCTTATCGGATAAATGCAGTAAAGCCGCACCGCTGGCAGAGGTCACGGCGTGACGAAGAAAAGAAATTAGCGGTCGGGAGGATCAACGGTGACGCTGCTGATTCTGGCGTTTCATGCTGTCAATGGCGGTGGCACGTTTCTGCCAGGCGTTCACGGTTTTGCCCGCCCCTGCGGCAATGAACCTGCCGGTTGTCGCTGCTACGGCTATGCCACCTTTGGCGGCCAGTCGGCCCCCGGCCTTTATGCCGGGTCTGGCGACGTCGGCAGATTTGCTCGCCAGCCCGCGCAATCCGCTCATCGCAGCCCACTGTAACACGGCCTGCACGGCGGCACCGCTCAGTGCAGTGGCTATTTTCGCTGAAAAATACACCACGACGCCTGCCGCAATCCCGGCCAGCAAACATTGCGCCGCCAGGGTCACCATATTGTTTTCAGCAGACGTTGCTGTGGCGGCATCCAGTATTTTATTCAGGTAGTTGATGGCGATCCGGACAGACAGGGCAGAAAACATGATCGTTAAGATTGCGGTAAATAGTGTTTTCAGCCAGTTATCAAACATGGGTTTAAGAAAACCGTACAGCAGGCAGAAAATAAAGAGTGGGGCGGTGGTGGTCATTAACAGAATGGTGATTTCGGCGAGCAGGTTGACAAAGGTTGCAGCCAGTAACAGAACGATTGCTCCGCCCCAGACCAGCACCTCGGCAAAACCGCCATTCACTTTAACGTAGGTGGAGGTATCGAGATTAAACAGCGTTTGCCCCAGCGCTTGTGCCTTTTCCCACACCGTGTCTAGGAGTGCCCAGACATTATCATCGCCACTGATGCCGTCCTTAAGCCCTTCAATGGCCGCAATGATGGCATCCAGCCAGCCCTCGCGGTTTAAAACAAAAGTGATGATCAGCAACATGCGCCCCACATCCCAGACAACATCTTCAACCGGCGTCTGGAGTTTGCCGCCAAGCGTCTGATACCCGCGATACGTAATAAACAGTGTGAAGGAACTGACGATAATCGCACTGATTAGGGTGCCGTAGTTAGAAGACTGACCTTCTAACACGGCGTTGAGTCCATCCATGATGTTTTTGTCCATACCAACAAAAATACCACCGGACATGGTACCTCTCATTAGTCAGGAAGAGACAGGGGATAAAACAGGGAGGGATCCCTGTTTTTGTTGGCGGGGATCTTACTGAGTGACGGATTTTCTTTTTTGGGCTTCCTGCTGAAACAGCGTCTCGAATTTTTCCCTGATGCCGGGTTTGCCTGTCTGGGCAAACATGAGTGCTGCCCGGTGCGCAAACTCGCAGTTGTCGCTTGCCTCACCATCCGTGAGGCATTGCGTATAGACTTTATAGGTTTCATCGGGATGTTCTTTATACCAGGCTTCTGATTTCGTCTCTTTACAACCGGATAAGACGAGAATGCCTGACATGATGCACAAGGTTAATACGGGTTTTAACATGTTAACCTCCCTATAGAGAGTTCAGATCGGCAACGGGCGCAGTTAATTGCTGTTGCTCAAAGGCTTTCTGTTTTTGCTGTTCCAGCAGCGTTGTTCGCTGTTCAGCCTGTTTGACTGACATTTCCCATTGGCTAGTCAGCGCATTTAATTGTACGCTTTTGGCCGCGATGGCGTTAGCCAGGTCCTGTGACTCTTTCGAATCCTGCGCATTAGCAATGCGGTCTGATAAATCCGATATATCGTCGAGCGTGCCCGTGATCTTGTTTTCAACCTCGGACGTATTTTCTATCGCTACGGCCTGATTCAGGATCATCTGTTTGCAGCTGTCCAGATAGCGTTGTGAAGCGCTGGACGGGTTACAGGTATCGAACGTTTTATATTTGTTATACAAGCTATTCAGTTCAGACGAATATGACCCGTTTTGGTTGCTCAGCAGGTCATCCAGTGAAATACCGTGCTGACGAAGATTATCAATATCGGTTTTCAGACTTTTGGCCTCTCGGAGAAATGCCTGAACGTCCCGCACGCCCGTTGCCGTGGCTAATTGCTGCTTGTAGGCATCAAGTTCACTTCTATAGTGGGTAACGGTTTCCTGCCACTGCTGGAGTTTCTGGATCCACTGATTCATGGATTCGGTATTCTGTACGGCGTCGAATACCGGTATTCCGGCGCTCATCGCCTGGGTGGAAATCAACAACGATAATGCCAGTATGATATCTCTGAACCGCATTTTAATTACCTCCGTCATGAATATTACAGGGCTTGTTCAAGGAAGGCGGCTTTCCAGTCATCAGGCTGCATTCCTTCCTGATACAGGGTGTCGAACAGTTTCAGGTTGTCTTCGCTGCCGCTGAGCATTTTGGTGAGTTTCCCGAGGCCCGATAAATCCATTTTCGCCATCGCCACAAAAGGCCGGGTTTCACCCGCGCGTAACGGTGTTTTCAGGACCACCATAGAGCGCTCCCCCGGATCGAGGTTTCTGACGATGTCGTACACGCTTTCCGGCACTTTCATCCTTCCCACGTAATCCGCCCGGCTGGCCTTCGGGTTGGCAAGAAATATCTGCGTGCTGCACTGCTCGATAATCGCCGGGGCAATCGGGTGCTTGACGATTTCGTCAGGCGACTGCGTGGCGGGTATGAAGATGCCGTTCAGCTTGCGGATCACTTTCAGCATATTGAGCGAGAAGCGGGAAAATTCGACATCGGCCAGCCATTTCCAGAACTCGTCCATGAACATCACCAGCCGGCGACCGTCCAGCAGGCTGGTGACGCGGTACAGCAGATAAAACGTGACGGGGCCGCGAATATCGTCATCATCGAGAAATTCCGTACCGTCGATACCTACGTTATCAATGTTGCTAATGTTGAAGGTGTCCTCCTCATTGTCGAATACCCAGCCGAACTCGCCGCCCTGCGCCCACTGTTTAAGGCGAATACGTAGCCCGTTGATGCGGGCGTCGGGGGTTGGCGGCTCCGGCAGGACTTCCAGCAGCCGGGTGATACCGAACTTGCGGTATTCCGGCGGGTAGTCGAGCATAATGGTATCTACGGCGGCACTGATCCGCTCCTCATCGCGCGGATCGAGCGGCTTGCCGTTGCGGCCGCACAGCATGCGCACCAGTCGTTTGATAAAACTGATATTCCGCCGGGTTGGGGCAAGCGAAAACGGGTTAAACCCGGTGGGAGTGCCGGTACGGATACGGAAGTAGCGTCCGCCCATCTGGCGTATCGCTACTTCCGCCGCCCGGTCCTTATCAAAATACACCGTGGTGAGCCGCTGGATTGTGGCTGAGGCGCTGAACGTCGCAGGATTGCGGTACTTCTGCATCAGTTGCTGCATCATGGTCATCAGCATCGTTTTCCCGGAACCGGTTTTCCCGATAATCGCCGTATTACCCGGCGTTTTTTCGTTGAAGTCATCCCGCCCGCTCTGGCTGTCGTGCAGGTTCAGGTAATACCCGCCACCACCCGGTGATTTGAGTATCGCGATGGCGTCACCCCAGGGATTGCCGCTCCGCTTGTGGGGATGAAAGTTGTGCAGGCTCGCCAGGTCGGCAAAGTTCTGGCTGCTGACGGCCACCAGACGGGGGCGCAACGTATACACCCCCGGCAGTTGCGCCAGGTACGCGGCGGGCAGCGAAAGCGTGGACAGCGTCGTCATAATGCCGAGGTCGGCGAAGGGCTGCGCCAGCGCGTTGGTGTCCTTCACCACCTGGTCGGCGCTGTCTGAGGATACCAGCAGGGAGAAGTGATATTTCCCGCAGGAGACATGCCCGGACTGGAGCAGGTCACGCAGGACAATCAGCTCTTCGCGCTGCGAAATGGCGTCGTCATCCGCAGAAGTCAGGCGCTTTTCCGCCAGACGAATATGCTTCTGCGCCTCATCGCGGGCCATGCAGGTGAAGGACTGCGTCAGCACATACTCGCTTTCGGCATACAGCAGCGCGTCCAGCAGGCCGGTCGCGGTTTCAGGCGAGTAATCTTTGATTTCCAGACTGCGAAAAAAGCGGGAGCCGCTGACCGTCTGGCACTCGGCGGTGTCGGTGGTAAAAAAGACATCTGGCGTGCTTAACGTTTCATAAAACGGTGCACGCGTGACCGCGACCTTTAGCCACTGGCCGGTGAGCAGGCGGTGATACAAGGACTGTTGGGCGGAATACACCCGCCGGTTTTCTTCATACATCCCCAGCGGCGTCGCCGTATAGCGGGACAGCGCCGATGCCAGCGCCTCCCGGTGCTCCAGCATTACTTTCAGGGCATCATCCAGCGCCGCTTTACGTTTACCGGACGGCTGCGCCTTCATGGCTTTTTTTTCCAGCGGAGAGAAGGGCGCATAGCAGAGGGTGAAAAACAGCCGGTGCCGCCAGAACGGCTTTTCGTTGATCGGCTGGTAATACAGCCGGGTCACTTCATCAGAAAAGGGAATACCTGAATTTGCGTCAAAGGCAGCGTGGTATTTTTCCCGGATGCGGTGAAGATAGAAAGTGACCGGCAGACCTTCATACCCACGAATAACGTTATTGAGATGCGTCGCCATTAAGGTCAGATGATGTTCGTCCTCGCATTCAAAAACGGTGCCCTCCAGCTCCCAGCTGGCAACCAAATCACCCTGGCGGTTTCTGATGACGTGCGGGTGAATATGGGAGGAATACGGAATGTATTTATCCAGCGTAACGCGCTCGTTTAACTTCATCTTTTCAATAAACTCCGAGACGTCGACGGCGTCATAGCGGTTTGCCAGCAGGGCATTGGCACCAAAATGTTTATTGGTGCCAAACCGTCCACGGGTTTTAAAGGCCAGCCAGAGCAGCCCGAAATAGTGAATATCGGCTCTGGCCTTTGCCTTCATCTCCAGCCAGGCGGGAATAAGCAGTAATATCAGGTAACAGCTGACATAGACCGCCAGCAGGACGATGGCCCCGCTGACCATCACGAACGGCACGAGGGGAATGCCTGCTATGGCGGCAGGCCGCGTCAGCGCTTTGTTCAGCGTAGCCATCATTGCCTCCCTTATGACGCCCAGTAGGCACCGAAACCTGACGCACCGACGATAAGGATGGCGCCAATGATGACGTTGCGCATGTCATGGAGGCTCTTGCCGTCAAACAAGACTTTGTATCCCACCCACATGGTGGCCAGCGTGATGGTGACGGCGGCGAGCCCGAGCAGGCCGGTGGAGGTGTTACTCAGCGTCTCATTGGCTTTATTAAATCCGCTGTCCGCTGCCAGCACCGGGCTTGCCATTAACAAGGAAGAGAGGACGGGCCAGTCAGTCTGTTTTCGTTTCATCATTGTTCCTCATGGTGGCCGGGAATGGGTAACGCGCCGCGTATCACGGCATTGGGGTAGCGCAGGGATGTCAGAACTGACGTGGCGTTCTCGGTAAGCTCGCCACGCATGACGGCGGTGGGGTAACGGATTTCCGGCACGAGCTTTTCGGCGGGTGGTCGCTGCCGGTCTTCCCGCGTTGACGGTACGGCGTAGCCGATGCGCTGGATGTAGCTGGTCTGGTTAAACGCGGATTCCGCTTGCTGGCCGGTCGTGAAATTTCCCGAGTAGTAGCAACTGAGCGCACGCTTGAGGGAACCGCCGCGGCGGTAGCAGTCGGTGAGGATGCGCTCAAAAACGGACAGGTTGGTACAGGGGTCAAGAAGGTCGCGGGCGCTCACGCGGTAATGACGGAAATTGGTGCTGGTGATTTGCATCAGCCCGACCGAATAGCGTCGGCCCTGTGCTGCCAGCCGTCCGGTGAGGCTGATGGCCTCATCCCTGCTCGTGGGGAAATGTGAAATCACGCCTTTGCCACTGGGCAGAATTTCAGCGATGGCATACGGATTCAAACCGGATTCGACCCGCGCCACATCAAGCGCCGTGGACGGGTGAATGCTGGGGGCGCACTGCATAGCCGCCGCCAGAAATACGGTGGTGGAAAGCATGATGGCCTCGGAATGGTAAACCGGGCAACGCGTACCGCCATCAGACGGCATAGGGCCGGGAAAAGGGGGAAGGGCGGTTAAATGGACTGAGTATCCTGTGTCGCGCCGCCGTCATCCCTGGGCTCAAGGAGCACTAACTTGCCGGAAACGGCAATGCCGGGTGTCAGCATGATATTCAGGCCAGACTTACCGTTATGAGCGAACGCCACGCCAACCCTGGTCCAATACGTGTTTATTTCGCCCTGTGCATCGGGTTGACTTTCCTGAGTGACAAATACGTGGTAAATGGGTTTTCGCATGACGCCTCCTCTAATAAAAACAACGATGAGTTAAATAAATGTCACATCCCAATTCTGCATTCCGGTTTTAACGGGTCAGCGAGAACATTCAGCGGCACCCTGAATTGTGGTTTCGTGACAGCCCGAACCTTATTTTTAAAGAGCAATACCCGACCTGGGGAAATTAACGACCATTCGGGCAACTATTATGTAATGAGGTTTTCAGGATCAGATATCCGGGGCGGTATATAAACGATAAATTCAAAGTTAAAATGAGAGAGATAAATTAGTGGTGGATGGGGTAAGCTCTGCGAAAAATAAAAGTAAGTGAAATATATAATAAAGACGACTGTATATTCATAGTTAATGATAGAGACATGCAGGGGAAATATTCCTGCATGTCTCTTTGACCATTATTAACGTGTTCGACGTTCAAGTTTTTCCTGGCATTCTGTGCAGGTGGTTATGCCCGGGAGTGCCTGCCGTCGCTTTTCAGGAATGGGCTTACCGCATAGACGACAATGGAATAATGATGGCGTAGACCCTGGCTTAAAACGACTCTGTTCAATCATATCCTCCAGTCGTTGCTCATTAAATTCCTGATCGCGGTCGATCTCATCTGGCATGTGCGGCCCTCCGGTCTGACGCCTCCTGTTCACAAAGTGCGATACGCTTCCAAACGATGGTCAGTGACAACCCTTCGACTTTCGGCAGCAGGGTTTGCGTTACCTGCATTATGGCGGCCAGCGCATCGGGTGATTCCAGGTTGTCCACCCGGCATTGTTGCCATTGCCGCCAGATGGCCCCATCCGTTTCTTCGTCCGGTTCACGCGTCCGGCCATAAGGCACACGGACGCCCAGCAACCGGCGGCGAAGGCAAACCTCGTTGGAGGTGAGGCCAAAATACTTATTGAGTAGCGCAATTGACCCACCCAGCCGGATAGCGTGGTTGATACGCTGTTGCTGCAGAACCTCCTCACGGGATTTCGCCAGAAGCAGGCGTAACGCCTCGTGATGAACCGTCACAGCCAAAAATGGTGCAGACTCACGACTGATGATAAACAGCTCGTCTAGTGACAACTGGTTAAGGGCATTCATTTCGTCGAAAGTGAATCCTAGCGATTCACAGTGACGAATGTTGCCATCCTTCAATGCATGAAGAGCATCGGTTAATACGGCGTAATTCAGTGATGGGATAATCATGATATTTTCTCCCTTCAGCCTACTGAGCGGCGGACTAATTTAATATTGATCCATTCGTCAATTTCCGATTCGAGCCAGGCGACACTGGCCGGGCCAATCTTTATTGAGCGTGGGAAGGTACCTTCTTTCATATACAGATAGATTTGAGAGCGCTTCAGACCCGTTTTTTCTTCAACCTGTTTCAGACGCAATAAATGATGGGATGTCATGATTTTCTCCTGTGCTGTAAGTAAATGGGACAGGCCCGGAGAGGACAAAAAAACACAGGAAAGGTGAATGAGGGAAGTTGATAAGCCCGTATTAAGGATATCGTTATGCTTAATACGGACTTTCAGGTTAAATAGAGTAATCTCATTTATATTTGATGTTTAGGTTGATGTGGGCGAACCGCGCTCAAGTGCAGTTTTTAGTGTGTCACCACTAAGATGATCGGTAATGCCGTCGGCTGATGCCCATTGTTCAAAGATGGAGAGTAGTTTATATGGCTTGTTGATTAATGGGCTTATGGCCTCATTATTCCGACAGGAAAGCCAGAACAGACGGGAGAGTGGTGTTGATATTCTTGTTGAAGATGAAGGTGATGTTTTATTTTTAACGGGGAGTTCGATTATTTTTTCAAGTTCTGTACGTCGGATTACAAAACTTGCATCTCGTGGTAACTCATGAATTGGGAAAAATGCGTATTCTCCTTTATTCTGAGATAAAAAGTGTTCGTGAATATCAGGGGTGATATTTTGAGGTAATCTCCTGATTTGTTTTTCTATCCGTTCCATCCATGTGATTTTTTCAAGTAAGATAAATAATTTACCATAAAGAAAAACTGAAATGCCATGATTTATTTCATTAGCCCCTTTAATGGGAGGGGGGATATTGAGAGTTCGAGCCAGTAAGCGTTGCACCAAAACATATTCATACCCAGCTAATGTTGTATTAATAACCATTTGCATAGGTGAAATGGCTTCATCATAAGTACTGATAATTAAATTCCTCCCCCGTTGAAAACAGTTATGGTCTACCAGGCAAAGTTGGTGTATTGGCGAATTCTCAACAGGACGCAGTTTTACTTTGTTGTTAGAAAACTGGATTTTCTTTACTATGACAGGTGACTGAAAGTAAATGGAAAGGTAGATGTTTCCAGATAAGGCTTGACGGTAAATGTCACTTATTGTCAGGCTCTCATTCCCCCTTTGCCTGGCTAGATCAACAGCTTCTTGTATAGTCACCCAGTCTGGCATTATGTTTCTAAAATTTAAAATGATGTTTTTTTTGACATAGTACAACTCCTTTCATGCAACAGTATCTTTGATAAAATAAAAAAAGATAATGTTATTTGATGGGATTTTTAATATATCGCCGTAACAACATAAAAATGAATATTGATTGATTGTGAAGTTATATTTTTTAAAAAAATTCAAAAGGTATTAGTGCTGGGCTTTCAATACTCAGTATATGTGGCTGAAGGTAGTGCTTTCACTCATAATTAATGGCCTGACTACGTTAATACGTAAGAGTTATACAAGTGGCAGAAATGGTTTTAGATGTATTATTCTTTGTTATTTTGCCGTCGTCAGTACCTGGTTAAAATCAGTGGAAAAAAGGCTGGCTATTCTTTTTTACCCTTCTGACAGTAATTTATGCGCTATCTCTAAAGCTTCTTCCTTCGAAGATGTTATAATCAAAGGATAGCCCCAGAATTTTTCATATACGATAGAAAAAGGTTTGGCCGCAATCCGTTTGGCATTGTTTGGTTCAATATGGATTGAGGCTTTTACGAAGGACCGTAATTCACTTTTGTGAGCTTTCATCCAACGTGTAGTTTGCTTCATCTCTTCAGGCGAATGCTCGTGTTTGCCATGAGCAACACCTTCATCGTTCAGGAAAACGAAGACCTCTTTACGCGCAAGCAGAGCTTCGAACTCTTTAAACGGGGATACATCTGGATCATTGCCAGGGGCAGCGATTTGCATCCACACGAAAGGGAACTGAGTAGCATCAATCCGCATAGTAATATTCCTTCCAAATTTTGGTTTCATCTATTGTCATTGAGGGGCAAAGCCTTAGGCTGCAACATACCAGCATGGTTTATTCAAACATACCCAAAAGTCTATAGAACGTCATTGTGTTGGTTGGCCATAATATTGCTCAATTCGGCCAGTTCAATGAACCCTTCCTGAAATCAGTGGCAGGTTAATTTGCGTTTCCGGGATTTCTTCCGTTTCAACGGAGGTAAATACCCTGAGACTGGAATCAGATATACGCATATACGCAGCGGATATTTACTAGTGGTTTAGTGCCCTTTTGTCACCAATATTGATAAATTTCTCAATATCATAGCCGTTCCTGCACGTCAGTTGAAATGCAAGCGTACATGGTCCAAAAATGAAATGAATGAATTGCTGAAGATTTTTGCACGTCATTTCATATAGTGAAGTGCACATAGTCTCCGGCTTCCAGAAGTGTGGTTTGTGTTGAAGGTAAAGGCTGCGTCAGTACGTAAGATGAAACCGAAGTGGTATACAAAATTTCCAGTTGTTTATCCCTTTCACGTCCATACCGTACCTGATGCAGCTCATAAACCACATAGGGGGGCAGTCTGTTTCTTTAAGAAATCCCCCAGAAATGGGACCTCATTTCATCCTGATAACTGGTGAGCTGTTGGGCTCACAGGTATAACTTTGTGTCTGACCGATTAGCACAGTTTCCGGGAAAGTCATGAAGATTGATTCAGGAAGAGTTAAATCACCTGGGTGGATAGGGGGGCAAAGCCCGGAGGCAGTCCAGTCTGACGAACGTCGATACCTGCCGGGGGACTGACCAAACTGCTTTTTGAAGGCACGTGTAAATGTCTGTTGAGAATCGAAGTGATACTCCAGGGCAATCTCCAGAATCGGGCGGTTGGTTAATCGTAGTGACACGGCCGCTTTTGACAGTCTGCGGGCGCGAATATAACTCCCCAGTACTTGACCAGTGACTTCTTTAAACATCCTTTGCAAATGCCATTTTGAGTATCCGGCTTTGAGTGCGACATTATCCAGAGACAACGGATTTGTAAGGTGGTCTTCAAGCCAGGTAAGCAAGTCGAAAATTATTGTTTCTTGGTTCATAAATCGCCTCCATTGTATTCAACAATTGTGAAAGGGAGCGTTTCTGTGCTTCTGCACCCTCTTGCTGTTCTGACAACGTCGCGATACCCCACCCAGTGCGAGTTCTCCGGGAAAGTTTCGAGCATCTAAATGTTAGATTAAAAATACGCGATTCAGCATTAGACTGCATTGCGAATGTTGGTCATAATATTATTCAATCCTGCCACCTTTTCCCGTAAATTGAGGTCCGATTAAGATTATGTCAAACATGGATTACTCTCTCGATTCTGTTGTAGTACCCGATGTGGATAGTATTCCCAGGCCTGTCTCCGTCATGAGGGCTTCAATGGTGTCTACAGGTTGGGAACAGGAACGGCATCAGCATCGCAAAGCGCAACTGCTCTACTCGGTGAAAGGTATGTTGAATTGCGAGGTGGAAGACGGCGTGTGGATTGTCCCTCCACACTGTGCGGTCTGGATCCCAGGTAATTTGCCTCATTCGGCCCGAGGTTCTGGTGATACCGAGTGTTATTGTTTGTTCGTTGAACCAGACGCGGCGCCAGGGCTTCCTAAAACCTGTTGCACTATTTCAGTAGAGCCACTGTTGCGAGAATTATTGTTGAAAGTGGTTGGTTTTCCCCAGCTATACCTGACAGATGGCCGTGAGGGGAGATTAATATCAACCCTTTTGGATGAATTGTCTTTAGCTCCTGTGGAAGATCTTCATTTGCCAATGCCTCGCGACAGGCGACTTCGTCAGCTTGCAGAAATGCTGCTGGCCGATCCTACTGACAAATGTTCTTTAGGTGAATGGGCTCATCGTATCGGCATGAGCGAGAGAAGCATGAGCAGGCTACTGTTACAGGAAATAGGAATGAGTTTTGGCCGCTGGCGTCGACAGCTGCATGTGATCCTTTCACTGCAACGTCTTACAAAGGGCGAAAGTGTGCAGACAGTAGCACTGGAGCTTGGTTATGAGAATGCCAGCGGATTTGTCACCATGTTCCGGAAAGCATTGGGCAAACCGCCAGGCCGTTACCTAATAGAACGAATGGCGGGTTCTACGGCTGGGGAGTCCGCCTATATGCCAGGCATCATTCGATTGGAATAAACGTTGCCCAGCTCTTAACATTCCACATTTTTAGAAAAACTCATTTTTGCTAAACACAAGATTGACTGTATTGAGCAAGATTCTGGCCGGACGTCGCTAACCATCTCACACAGAAACCGGTAAATTTGGAGTTTTCATATATATCGGAGAAAACTCATGGATCTTGGATTAAGTGACAAACGTGTACTTGTAACGGGCTCAACGGCAGGCATTGGGCTGGCTACAGCACGCATGTTGGCAGCTGAAGGGGCATCTGTGACAGTAAACGGACGGACACAGGCGCGTGTTGACAATGCTGTAGCTGAAATACTGAATGAGTTACCTCATGCGCGGGTCTCGGGAATTGCCGCGGACCTGAGCCATAATGAAGGTTGCGAAGCGCTGATAAACCTATTGCCGCATACCGACGTGTTAGTGAACAATCTGGGTATATTCGAACCTAAATCGTTCGGGGACATCACCGACGAAGACTGGTTACGTTTCTTTGAAACCAATGTATTGAGCGGTATACGTCTCTCACGCCATTATGTGCAGTCTATGAGATCGCGTAACTGGGGGCGGATTGTATTTGTTTCCAGTGAATCGGCTTTGCAGATACCTGCTGAAATGATCCACTACGGTATGACCAAAACCGCACAACTTGCAGTGGCACGCGGACTGGCTGAAAGTCTTGCCGGTACAGGTATCACCGTTAACAGTGTGCTTCCAGGCCCCACAGCATCTGAGGGCGTGGGCGCTATGGTTGCTGAGATGGCGGCGGGGCGTGGTGTTGATCCCAAATCAATTGAGCAGGAGTTTTTTGCGACAGCACGCCCTTCTTCGATACTTCAGCGCTTTTCAACGACACAAGAGATTGCTGCGATGATTGCTTATGTCTGTAGCGAGCGTGCATCTGCTACGACCGGCGCAGCACTCAGGGTTGATGGTGGTGTGGTGAGAGCAATTGCTTAAGAAAGAACTATCCAACAAATAGGTGGTGATAAGCCGTCTGTTAACCACCATTTCATCATGAGCAGCCAGCGCAAATTATGGTAACGGTAAATACTGGCTCGCCGTCAAGTTCGAATCCTTCCTGACCAGCAAGAGAGAGCAGATATTCATGTAATTTCGGGTCCTCAATGAAAATGAGTTTTTCCCCACATTTGCAACGCAGGCTATTCTGGTTACGTGATTGTTTGCATGGCTTGAGTGCATAGGTGGCACGACCACGAACTCCATCGGTGCGGACAAGTAATCCTGCCACCCATAAATCATTGAGCACCCGATAGATTGTGGCTTGTGTTAAGCTCCCGGATGGCTTCGAGTTAAGGAGGCGATATAATTGACCAGCACCAAGACAATGTGGTGCAGCTTGACTCAGAGTGTTCAGTATAGAAATTCTTGCATATGTTGCCCTGAGATGGCTTGCTTCAAGACGTTGAATATGCGGTGACTGACTGTCGTTCCCCCTGGAATCAGGGACGACTAAGTTAGTTCGCTTGGGTTGTTTTGATGTTGAAGTGCTTTTATTGCCAAATGACGTAATGCGATCAATGAATTTTGGGTTGTCATTACAAGCCATATTTATTCCCCTTTGCAGAGCTGACTTTTCTGCTGTGCGCTACAACGTAAAGCCTGCTGGGTGAAAATGAGTGTGGGTACCAGCGCGGCCCAAAACATGCAACGCGCTGGTGTGGGCTGTTATTTTGTACTGGTCTTTTCCCATCCTCCACCCAGGGCTTTAAATACGTTTACCCGGGCGTTACCTACCCGTCGGTCAGCTGCGGCTACCTGTGACCTTGTGTCTATCAGGTTGTTTTGCGCTACGATCACATCGAGGTAACTGATCGAGCCAACCCGGTATTGCTCTTCAGCTAACCGGAAGGCATTCCCTGCACGATCCCGTGCGTCGATCAGCGCCTCACGCTGCTGCATCGCGGCACCATAGGCGCTCAATGATTGCTCGGACTCTTTCAGCGCATTCAGTACTGTGCCATCAAAATGAGCCAGCGATGCTGCGGTTTGCGCCTTCGCCTGAGCGAGACGGCTACGTGCCACCATCATGTTCGG
Organism: Pantoea sp. CCBC3-3-1; assembly: GCF_007981265.1. Taxonomy (NCBI): domain Bacteria; kingdom Pseudomonadati; phylum Pseudomonadota; class Gammaproteobacteria; order Enterobacterales; family Erwiniaceae; genus Pantoea; species Pantoea sp. CCBC3-3-1. The sequence goes on along the minus strand of NZ_CP034363.1, from coordinate 2,939,597 downwards.
AAATGTCCAGGAGATCAGCGGACCGACTGAGAAAGACCAGGTGCGATTGCCTTTCAGATAGTCATTACGCAGGTAGTTTCCTGAGGCACCCAGCGACACGCGCGGATAAAGATCGGCCACCGCCACGCCGATGCGTGCCGTGTCGCCAGCCAGCTGGCGTTCGGCTTGTCTTACATCGGGGCGACGACGCAGCAGTGCAGTGCCGTCACCGACCGGTAGCACTTCCGCAATTTCTGGTGCTTTGGTGCAGGCACGTGCTGAAGCTGGTACCTGTGATGGCGTGCGACCCATTAATGCAGCCAGCTCGAACAGCGCAGCATCCCGCTGGCTTTGCAAAGGCGGTAGAGTGGCTTCGACCTGAGCCAACGTGACACCGGCACGCTCCACGTCCAGATGTGATGCCGCTCCGGCGTGTGCCTGATTGCTGATGAGGTCCAGACTACGTCGGGCCAGTTCAATGGACGAATGTGCTACGTCGATGGATTCGCCCTGGGCGCAGGCGCCCACGTAGGCCCGTGTCGTTTCAGCGACCACCATAACTCTCGCCGCATCGTAGTCGGCAGCGACGGCATCAGTATCGTCCTGCGCAGCTTCAATATCACGTCGAACCCGGCCAAACAGGTCGAGTTCATAAGAGACGTCAAGTCCACCGCTGTAACTCCACTGCGTGGGTGCCTGACCGGAGCCGGTCCATGTGGTCTGGTCGCGTCCGTAGCCTGCTCCACCCGATAGGTTGGTAGACGGTAGCAAGCCGCCTTGCGCTTCCTTGTAAATAGCCCGTGCACGCTGGAGGTTAGCGAGGGCGACACGCAGCTCGGTATTGGCCGAAAGAGCCTCCTGGACAAGTCTGTTCAGGATGGGGTCATCATACAATTTCCACCATTCAGTCGGCAGAGATTGAGCGGTATCCGTATGGTCCGGTTTGCTGACAAAAGGGCCGACTGCGGTTTGAGGCAAAGACGGTGCATGGTAATCGGGGCCACTGGCGCAGCCGGTGACGAAGGTTGCGACCGCAGTGACCAGGAAAGTGGCACGTAAAATGGGAAATAATGCCCGATGCAGAACTATGGTCATGGCATCAGTGTGAGCAGAAAACAGATCACAGTTCGACATCAGGTGCCTCCGTACTGGCGAGTTCGCGGGCGCGGGGGCTTTCCGCGACTGCCCGGTGATCTTTAGCAACGAAGCTGTAAATTGTAGGAAGTACAAACAACGTGAAGAAGGTACCGATAAGCATGCCCATAACCACCACAATACCGATAGAAAAGCGGCTTGCAGAACCTGCACCATCAGCGAACAAAAGCGGCACCAGACCGGCGACCATGGCCGATGTTGTCATCAGAACGGGACGCATACGCACCGTCGCAGCTTTCTGAATGGCCTCTATGCGGCTGAGATTTTCATGGTGCTGGATGTGATTAGCGAAGGTGACCATTAAAATCCCGTGTTTAGATATCAGCCCTATCAATGTTACGAGTCCTATCTGGGTATAAATGTTAAGCGTCGCGTAACCTAACCACAGTGGCACCAGCGCACCGCAGATCGCCAGCGGTACCGTGACCAGGATCACCAGCGGATCACGTAGACTTTCGAACTGTGCCGCCAGCACAAGGAAGATAACCACCAGCGCGAAGCCGAAGGACACCAGCAGACGGTTACCTTCCTGCACGAACTGGCGGCTGTCGCTGAGCCAGTCCACGCTGGTTCCGGGGGGCAGTGCCTGTGATTGCAGAAATGTGACTGCCTCCCCCATGCTAACCCCTGGCGCTGGCAACATTTCCAGTGTCGCCGAGTTCATCTGGCCGAACTGGGTAAGCTGGTTGGCCTGTGGACGCATCTCAACGCGAGTCACGGTTGAGAGTGGCACCTGAGCACCGGAAGTAGACTTGACGTAGAAACGTCCGAGGTCTTCCGGCGTCATACGGTCGCTACCACGTACCTGCGGGATCACATCGTAGGAACGATCATGGAAGTTGAAGCGGTTGACATAGTTCTCGCCAACCAGCACCGCCAGAGTATCGGCAACGGATTGCATAGTTAAACCCATTTCGCTGGCGCGGACATTGTCAATACTGATATGTGCCTGTGGGCTGTCGAAGGCCAGGTCATTTTGTACATAAAGGAACAATCCGCTGGCATAGGCCGCTGTTTTGATCTTCTCTCCGGTCTCGTATAACGTCTGAAAGTCGTCAGGCGAGCGCAGCACCATCTGTACAGGCAGGCCACCGCTGGAGCCTGGTAGCGGCGGCATCTGAACAGCCGTGACGGTTTCACCATCGATGGCACCGCCAGCAGCCTGAATTTGGCCCTGGATCTCGGTGGATGAACGCTTGCGCTCGGACCAGTCTTTTAGAATCGCGCCTGCAATAGTCAGGTTTTGCCCCCCGGAGTAATCGCCGATGTGGATGAAGCTGCTTTCAAATTCCGGTATCGACTCAAACACTTTTTCGATTTGTTCTGCATAATGTGCGCTGTAAGCAACTCCTGCATACTGGGGTGCCTTGGTGACGGCCAGGACAATGCCCTGGTCTTCCATCGGTGCCAACTCATGACGGGTACCTGAGAACAGCACTATGATGGCCCCCATGACTACTGCTCCTACCAGTAACACCACACCACGCGCAGATAGCGTGTGCGCCAGCAACAGTCCGTAGATAGCGGTCATCCCCTGCATGGTATGCTCGATCCGTTTTGCGAGGCGCCCTTCGCCCTGTTTTGAACTCAACAGGATTGAACTCATCACTGGCGATAGCGTAAGTGCAACCACGCCGGAGACGAGAACCGAACCAGCAAGAGTGAAAGCAAATTCCTTGAACAACGCGCCAGTCAGCCCCCCCATCATGCCGATGGGCGCATATACCGCTGCAAGCGTAATTGTCATTGCTATCACCGGGCCGACAATCTCACGAGCGCCCAAAAGGGCCGCACGTACAGGGGACAAGCCTTCCTCAATATGTCGATGGATGTTCTCCACCACAACAATGGCATCGTCTACTACCAGACCAATCGCAAGTACCATCGCAAGCAGGGTCAGAAGATTGATCGAAAAGCCGCACGCCAGCATCAGTGCAGCGGTACCCACCAGAGAAAGCGGGATAGTGACGACCGGAATGATGACCGCACGAAACGTGCCGAGGAAAAGGAAAATTACCGCGATAACGATAATTATGGCTTCAGCAAGCGTGTGTTTGACTTCCGAGATAGAAGCATTTACGAAGGTAGCCACGTTGTAATTGGGTGCTACCGTGAGTCCAGGCGGTGCCATTTCACGGATCTTTGGAATCAGCTCCTGTGCGTGTTTGACGATATCGATCGGATTGCCATCCGGGGTAGGTTGGAGCTCGATGAAGATTGCAGGAACGCCGGTCGCGAATGAGGCACTGTTGTAGTTCTGACCTCCGATCTCCATCGTGGCGATATCCGACAACCGCACCACGCCACCTTCGGGGTTGGACTTGATAACCATCTGGCGGAAATCTTCAACATTTTGCAGATCGGTCGCGGCACTGATATTGGTAACCGTCAAGGCACTCTTGAGTTGCCCCGGTGCGGACTGCACGTTGTTGGCACGCAACGCGGCTGCAACCTCTCCGGCTGACAGACCACGTGCGGCAAGTTTTATCGGGTCGATCCAGACGCGCATCGCCATGGTCTGGCCGCTCAGAATGTTGGCAGAGGCTACGCCGGGAATTCCTGTAAACATGGGCTGTGCCACGCGGGTGGCGAAATCCGTTACCTGCGGGATCGTCAGCGACTTACTGTAGAAAGCCACGTACTGGACCCCTGTGCTGCCCTCGGTAGACTTGCTGATGACCGGGTCCGTCACACCGGACGGCAACTGGTACTTGACTTGTTGCACCTTAGCGAGAATCTCAGTCATTGCGCGATCGGCGTTGGCGTTAAGTACCAGCCGTGCCTTTATTACACTCTTGCCCTGTGTCGTGGTTGAAGTCAGATATTCAATACCGCTGGCGGTAGCGATGGATTGTGCAATTGGCGTCGTAACGAAACCCTGCATCACCTCCTGTGTTGCGCCGGGTAAGGTGGTACTCACGCTGATGGTGGCATTTTCGAGATAGGGATATTGCCGTACAGGTAACTGAAAGACGGCTGTTATGCCCATCAGCAGGATAAGCAAGCTGACGACCAGCGCCAGAATCGGTCGGCGAATAAAAATGTCAGTGAAATGCACGATGTTTTTTTCCCTATTGTGCGTTTGTATCTGAAGCGATAGCTGATGAAGTAGACCTATTGCTGATTTTCACGGTAGCACCGGGCGGCAAGCGGTTCTGACCCGCCGTCACCACAATGTCACCGGCTTTAACGCCCTGCAGCACCATGACTTCTTCGCTGAGTCGCGGACCAGTGACCACCGGTACGGCGATTGCTTTGCCTATCCCCTGCGCGTTAGCGCTTTGCACGAGTACCACGCTGTCGCCAGAAGCAGAAGTCTGGATCGCCGTAAGGGGGAGAACGATGGCATCAGTAGTAGCGGGTAAGCTCAGTCGTGCCGTCGCGTACATTCCGGATTTCAGAGACAGGTCCGCATTAGGCAGCAACGCCTGAATAGTCGCGTTACGTGTTTCACTATCAATTCTCGGTTCGACAGTACTAATTCTGGCGGTGAATATCCGGCCCGGTGCGGCATCTACCGTCACCTGCACCGATGCGCCCGGTGTTAATTTGGGCAGATCCTGCTGAGGCAGCGTGAAATTTACGTAGAGGGGGTCGAGCTGGGTTAGCGTGGCGATTTCATCACCCGCATTAAGGTACTGACCAGGATTGATATGACGGATACCAAGTTGACCAGGAAATGGTGCACGAACGGTCTTCTGCTGGATACGTGCGTCAAGTTGCCGGACCGCGGCGGCGGTCTGGGCGGCTTCCGCCGTGCGCTGTTCAAGAAGTTCGCGGGACTCGGCCCCCGTTTTGGATAATGTTTGTGTGCGTCGAAGTTGCAGTTGCGCAAAATCAGCTTTTGCTTTGGCAGAAGTGAGATCCGCTTGTTCCGGAGCGTCATAAAGCTGTATCACGGCATCTCCTTCCTTCACAAACTTGCCCGATTCAAAGTTAATGGCGGTCACACGCCCTGATGTATCCGGAGCAAGCAATACTTCACGTACTGCCTGCAAACTCGCAACGGCTTGCAATTGATCTGCGACGTTACTGGTTTTTGCGCGGATTGTAGTTACAGGTATAGGTGGCAGAGTCTGTTGTTCTGCGCCACTGCTACGGAGGCTTCGCCAGGTGTACAGCAGGCTGAAGACTATAATGAGGGCGAGTATGCTGATAACTGCTGGCTTCACATGGCGATTCATTGCGAGGCTCATAAATGCTCACCTTTGTCAGGGAAAACAGACAGGGTTTGGGAGCAGGGCCGCGATAATTGCCCCCGAGTGTTTCGTAGATGCATGATTATTCCTCATCGATTTGAAATTAGGCTGTGCTTAAGCGCATTTTTGCCCACATCCAGGCATTTTGATTGGCACTCTATCCTTTCGATGAATTAGAGACATTGCGAAAATTTGTCATGTTATTTCGCATTCCAGCCAAAAAGACTTTGAAAGTACATTTTGGCTGTATTGAAAAACTATATGGCTGTATTTCGCTATCGCAACATTAATTCTCGTAGTTTAATGAGAATGAGTTTTATTTGAGTGTGTCGGCGCTGTAAATCCCTAGATCCTGAATGGTTTTTTTTTCGCAGAAAATTTTTTCAGAAAAGTATCTGGGGTGAAAGTTGATAGGCATCTACAAGAAAATGGGTGGCAGGCGCGGGTTCATATCACCGATATTGATAAATCAGGAAATATTAAGCTAGGCAATATAGGGCATTTATTTCTAAGTCTTGGAATATGATCTCACGACATTATTTCTCACTTAATCCAAACGAGTATATAAATGAAATTGCAAAAAGCTCTGGTTCTACGTACCTCTACCGTCATGATCAGTGCGTTTATCAGTTCATTGTCATTTCCGGCATTATCGTCAGACAGCCCCACGACCTCTTCTACAGAAGATACGATGACGGTTACCACTAATGGTCAGAGCTCAACTTCTGAAAATGCCTGGGGGCCAGTGGGTACAATGGTAGCAAAACGCAGTGCGACAGGTACCAAAACAGATACTCCGTTAATTAAAACACCACAGTCGATCACCGTCGTGACTCGTGAAGAAATGGATTTGCTGGATCCCCCGACGCTAAAAGATGCTTTTCGTTATTCAGCAGGTGTGATGGTTGACAACCGAGGGTCTGTAACTGGATTCAACTCAGTCAATATTCGAGGTTTTAGCCAGATTGCGGATAATATTTATCTTGATGGATTAAAACTTCAGAACGATAGTTATGCATCATTCCAAGTTGATCCTTATATGGTTGAGCGTGCAGAATTATTGCGCGGTCCTGTCTCTGTCTTATATGGCCTGAGTGACCCAGGGGGAATTATTTCTCTAGTGAGCAAGCGTCCTACAGCGGAAACCATACGTGAACTTCAGTTTAAAGTGGGGAATCATAATCTTTTTCAGACCGGTTTTGATTTTGGCGGTGCGGCCGATGATAACGGAGAATTAACCTACAGAATGACTGGTGTCGCAAGCGATCAAGATCAACAACAAACTGGCGAAAAAGCAAAGCGTTATTCCATAGCACCTTCATTTACCTGGCGTCCAGATGACAAGACTAGCTTCACTTTTTTAAGCAGCTTCCTTGATGAACCTGACATTGGCTGGTTTGGTTATTTACCTAAAGATGGAACCGTGACTAATGGTGCCGGAGGTAAATTGCCAACAAGCTTTAATGATGGTGAACCGGGTTATAACAAAATCTCCCGAAACCAGAAGTTAGTCGGTTATACATTCGACCATCAGCTCAATGATAACTGGACCGTCCGTCAGAACCTGCGTTATGGAACGGTCGATATGGATTATAAAACTATCTATGGTAGTAGTATTTCCGCCGTTGATCCTACTCAATTAACAAGAGGGGCATTGGCGTTCAAGGAGCATTTATCTACCTTCGCGGTCGATACTCAGGCACAAAGCAAGTTTTCTACAGATATAGTAGATCACACCCTGCTTTTGGGCGTAGATTATCGACGTACTCGAAACGACATCTGGCATGCCTTTGGTCTGGCATCAAATCTGAATCTTATAAATCCTGTTTATGGTAACACAGCGGTGCAGTATTACAGTACCAGCAGCCAGGTTGATCACCAGGAGCAAACGGGACTGTATCTGCAGGAGCAGGCTGAATGGAATCGCTGGGTATTAACTCTTGGAGGCCGTTACGACTGGTCCAAAACAGACAGTGTCAATCGCTTGAGCAATAATGCTGTTTCGGAGCAGGAAGACAATGAGTTTACATGGCGGGGTGGAATGAACTACCTGTTTGACAACGGTATTTCACCTTATTTCAGTTACAGTGAATCTTTCCTGCCCACAAGTGGCACTGACTATGCAGGTAAAACATTCCAGGCGTCACGAGCTAAACAATATGAGGCAGGATTAAAATATATCCCTGATGATGGGTTGATTTCCGCAACCTTATCTGTTTTTCAGTTGACGAAGAATAAAAATCTGAGTACGGATCCCGAACATATTTATTATTCAGTGCAAAACGGTGAAATACAGTCAAAAGGTATTGAGCTTGAAGCTAAAGCGGCGTTAACTGAAAATGTGGACGTCATAGGAAATTATTCCTATACGGATGCAGAATATACAAAAGACACTTTGTACAAGGATAAGCGGCCATCTGAAGTTCCAAAAAATATGGCGGCACTATGGGGTAATTACACTTTTCATGAAACCGCACTGAGCGGGTTGACACTTGGCCTCGGGGGACGGTATATCGATTCAACTGAAGGTGATAGTGCCAACTCATTCAAAGTTAAGTCCTATACCATCTGGAATGCAGCAGTTCAATACGATTTGGCCAGGTTTAATTTACCGGGCTCTAATGTTGGAGTCAGCGTTAACAATCTCTTTGATAAAAAGTACGTGGCAGGTTGTTACGCCACTACAGCGTGTTATTACGGAACTGAGCGTCAGATTACAGCGACCGCTACTTTTAAGTTTTAAAAAATAGCACTTACGAAAAACTTTGGTTTTCTTGCAGGCGATGAGTGAGATACTAGTTACTTTAGTAAACGAAATATTGATAAACTGTAAATAATATATAGAGTGATTTTTTCGCTGAGAATTTCGGTGACGTTTAGGAATGAACGCTTCGGTGTATTAGTACAAGAAGTCTTTAAAACTAAGCCTCCATGACGGTAAAGTCAGGAAAATATACCGATAGTAGAAAACTGTCGCTAGCGGTTTTTTATCAAACACAATTTTAATACTCTAATTGAGCGGGTTATTTTAGTTGTGGCAGGTTCAAGTTTTTAACTAAAGAAAGCAGATCCTAAATGTGTAGGATCTGCTTTCACTTTATCATTAATTATGTCAGGCTAGCTTGATTTATTCTAAAACAGTTTATTCGGCCCCGATTATAGGGCGGAACATACTTCCCCCGGCAAGCATCTAGATAGTCAGACCAACATTGTATCATTGCCCTTCTGGTTTCCAAATACACCGCTTTATGGATGTAAGTAAGCAGCACGCTGTTGCGCTCCTTGTGACTCATTTGACGTTAAACTGCATCTTGTAACCAGCGTCCAGATTCCATTAGGGCGCTATAAGCCATAGCCCGAAAGCCATACCCGCAGATATACATTTTCGTGTCATAGCCTATTATCCGTAGTGCCTTGTTGACAGTAATCTACACATCGGCCTGTAAGGGAGTTGCTGCTACGCATCAGCACTCCATTTAAGCTCTTTTAGTTTTCTTACACTGGCCTCGGATAGTGGATATATCTGAGGACACAGACTGCTTATGTTTTTGTCGCGCTAATTGGAATATTATTCTACCAAAGAATTGTCCTTATTAAGGTGTTTTTCTTATGCATGAAATGGTCTTCAAATATTACGCACTTCATGATGAATCTTCAACCCGAATTCATTATTTACCATACTCCAAACACAAGGTGAAATTAACTATTACTATTCCATATGTGACAAATATCACATTTATGCCAGGATTATTTATATGGGATTAATAGTCATTTGAAATAAATCGGGAGAAACGATGACAATCCGTGGCATAGAGCATATTGGCATCACTGTGAATTGCTTGAAGCAAGCAGAAGATTTTTTTGTTAATGCATTAAATGCTGTCGTGCTTTACCGGTTGGCTCCGCCGGGCGACAAAGATAAAGAGATTGCAGGCGAAAACATGCATCCTCTAAATGGTTTCCCTGTCGATATGAAAGTCACAGGCTTATCAATGTTGCGACTCGCCAACGGTTGCAATATTGAACTCTTTCAGACCTACCCCGTAGCAGATGATCATCAGGCTAACCCTGCGAATTCAGGCATAAACCATTTCTCGCTGTATGTTGATGATATCAACATGGCGGGTGAAAAAATGCGTGAACATGGCGCGAAAATGTTCGAAGGACCATCAGACTGCTTTGCTCAGGAAAAAGGCAAGGGAAACCAAACATGGTTTGGCATGACTACGTTCGGTGTTCTGATTGAATTAATCAGCCTTCCATCCAAGCTAAATTATGATGTTGAAAACACTGCCTCGCGATGGATCCCCGCCTCTTAAATCACCGGAGTGTACCGTGCAACGTAGACAATTTATAAGCGGCAGCCTTGCAATAATATGTCTCACAAAATCGACATTTTCTTTTGCAAAAATGATTAGCACACCCGCTTTAGAACGTAGCTTTACATCGCCCTGGTTGGCAAATGGTATAGCTATCTCATCAAGTGGGGCCACTTTTATCAATCTGCCGCGTTTTAAAGGGCATTTTGATTCGCCTGGGTTAGCCCGCATTACGCTTAATGGCCCTGTTGCTTTTCCCGGTAACCAATGGAACCAATGGCATGCTGAAGACGACGGGACAAATACTCTGGTTAATATAAATGCTTGCCACATATTTAATGATGATTTGGTTTGGGTGGTTGACCAGGGAGCACCTCAGGGCGATAAACCTAAAGCGGGAGCCGCGAAATTGGTTGCGTTTGATATCAATTCAGGCGAAGCGAAAAATATTATCCGGTTCGATGATAATTCATTGCCAGATGGTGGCTCGCCAAACGATCTTCGCATTCATGGTGAGCTGATTTATGTTACTGATTCAGGATTAGGTGGGATAATCATCCATAACCTTAAAAGTGGCCATACCATACGAAGGCTATCGGCATCGGTGCTGTTACGTAAACCTTATGACTTAGTGCAGAAAGGATTCAAAGGCAGAGTGTTGCAGGATGCCAGGGGAAAAAGACCGGAAGTACACAGTGATGTAATCGAAGTTACTGCCGATGGCGAATGGCTTTATTATTCAACACCGACGGGTCCGCTCTATCGAATACGTACCAAATATCTTCTCGATAATTCCTATACTGACAGTATGCTTGAATCTAAAATTGAAAAAGTAGCCGAAATTCCATCAATTGGGGGTTCAGCCATAGATGCCTATGGAAATATTTATTTATCCAATGTTGAGAAAAGGTCAATTGATTGCATAAAGCCAGACGGCTCAGTTGAGACACTTATTCAGGATGACCGATTAGAGACACCCGATGCTTTAATTATTGTCAATGGATGGATCTATGTTCCTGCGCCGCAAATAGAATTTCTTAGCCAAAATAATCAGGGTGAAGATCACACGCATTCACCCTGGTCAATATATCGTTTCCGTTTGCCTTATAAGACACGCAAATACTGAATCATATGATTTCAGGCTCATCATACATAGGTTTAGTTGATGAGCCCGCAATAATTACTTTAAGTAATAATTCATGTTTTCAATTACCTGTTTTGCAAGGACAGCATGGTCCATTTCCCAGCGCGCTGGACTAAACAATTCAGCAGACCATACGCCATCAAAGCCTGTAGCTCTAACAGCATCTGTCCAGGCCTGAATATCAATATCTCCTTCCCCTGGCATATAAGCACGTAGCACCGTTTCCTCCCATGCCTCCCCAGGTAAAGGCTTACGGCCATCACAAAAATGCACACCGAAGATAAGGGATGGATCTAGTTTTTTAATATCGTCAGGTGTAGTGGTACCCGTAGCAAATAAATGCCAGAAATCTATGACCAGCCCAACGTTAGGTTTATCGATGCGCCGAATGACTTCAAGTGCCTGCTCCAATGTATTAAATTTGGTATGAGCAATAACCTCAATCTGATAACGCACACCATACTGCTCGCCAATGGCAGCTATGTCCGAAATATTTTCAGTCATTATTTCGAGTATCTGCGTTTTAGGAAGATGATCGATGCCATGCTGTGCAAGTATCTGAATTGTCGGACACTCAAGCTCTGAAGCTATCTGCGTTAACCTCGTTGCTTCAGTCAGCATTTGTTGCTTAGAACCGTCCCTATAACGCTCAATATCAATTAGCGCATTCAGGCAAGATGTTTGTAATCCAAAGCCGTGTACCAACTTCTTCAAACTGCTGGTACTGCCGCCGTTATCAAGGTAACGCAGTAATTTATAGTGTAGAAACTCAAGTCCGTCGTAACCGGTTTCTGCTGCGATACGCGCTTCAGTCACTACGTTGCAATAATGTGTTGAAATACCGTGCAATGCCTTAATCATGTTTACCTCCCAAATTTTCGGTTGAAGCGGATGAAACAGCAGATGAATGGGATGTGTTGTTGAGCTTGATACGATCGGCAAGTAATTGTTCAATATCGTCTAGTGCTACACCGCGCGTCTCAGGGACATATCGTATGAGGAAGAGTAGACAAAAGAGGTTAATAGCGGCAAAGATCCAAAATGAAAATGCGCCATTAAATGCCTGCTGTAAAACCGGAATCTCATTTAAAACAGGAAAGAATTGGGTCACAAGGAAATTAAATATCCACATAAAACTCACAGCCATTCCCATCGCATAACTTTTTATACGAGGCGGGAAGATTTCTGATATTAGCACCCAGCATCCAGCCCCCCAACTGATGGCGAACATAACCATAAAAAGCAATGCGGAACAGATAGCGAGGTAACCACTATTTGGATTAAGCATACTTAATGACAATAACAGTAGAGACACAATGGAACCTATAGTCCCAATTTTCATCACTGGTAAACGACCAAAGCGATCATAAAGATTCATCGCTATGAATGAACCTAAAGCATTTAGCAGGCCTATGAAAATAGTCTGAAAAAGAAGAGTATCCTTACTCATATCACCTGTATTTAGGATCAATGGAGCGTAATACATAACGATACTTGCACCAGTAAGCTGTTGCAAAATTGCAATGCTACAGCCGATGAGCAATGCGTAGCGCAGCACGGGTGTATGCCAAATATATGACAGTGAACTGCTTCCTTTAGCGCTACTGCTGGGTTCACTGCGCATTGAGATAATCTGTCGAGCCTCTTCCTGATTAAGATCTGGATAGATTTTTTTGAGTACACGCAACGCTTTTTCGCCTTGCTGATGATTTATACACCATTGAGGAGATTCAGGAAGGATCAGCGTGCAGAATAGCATCATGATGACGGGAACAAACTGTGCCCCCATCATCCAGCGCCAGCCCTCATCTATCAGCCAAGTTTCGGACATACCACGACCAATGAGGTAATTGACGAGAAATACCAGTGTTTGAGAACCTACAAGCGAAAGGTTAAATATACCCGAGGCTTTCCCTCTTATACTGGCAGGTGAAATTTCGCCCATGTACATCGGTGCAACCGTTCCAGCTAACCCAATACCCAAGCCCGCGACAATACGTGCTGAAGAGAATAAAACAAAAGAATCTGCGAAAGTCGAACCCACGGCTGATAATGCAAAAGCCAGGGTGGCGAGGAGAAGTACGGGTTTGCGTCCTAGCTTATCCGCTAATTTTCCCGCAGCAAGAGAACCGATAATACAACCCACAAAGATACTTGATACTACCCACCCAGTTTGAGAGGGATCGAGTTGAAAATGCGCCTGAATTGAATCAACAGTGCCTGAAATCACACCGGTTGAATAACCAAACATCACACCACCGAGAGTGGCAATGCAGCATAATGAATACACATAGCGAGCATTACATCGACTATTATTCTGCATAATAGCCTCCGCCTAAAGTCACCAACGTCATAATGGTTCCTTACTTTTTAAGAAAAAGGAATTCTGCAGGTTTATGAAATAAACCTGTTCAGAAGCTTGCGGTCGGATGGCTAAAATTAAGTCTTAACTTGACCCGTTAGCCAGAATTTTTTATATCGCGCAGGTGGAATGCCGACAAGGTTATGGAATATTCTATGGAAATTATTAACGTTATCGTAACCGACTGCATTAGCAACTTCAGTTACGCCCAAGTCCGTACTAAGTAATAAGTTTTGTGCTTCGCCAATGCGACGCCTTGTTTGATAATGCTTAGGTGAATAACCTGAGTAATCTTTAAATGCATGTGCAAGATAAAATTGGTTCATGCTGAGTGCTGCAGTAATTGTGCTTAATGCAATGTCTTCTTTATAATGATTGTCAATATAATCTTTAACACGCTGGCCAAGCAAAATGGTGTCCGTTTCCTGCTCATGCTTGTGGCCCATCCATAAATTGCGACAAATTAAAAGCAACACATTTAGCAAATTGTCGCCAATCTCAGAGCTGTAAAGACGTTTGCAACTGACGTGGGACCACATCTGATCAAATAGTTGACAAATTTCACCGTAGAACTCGCCACTAGGCATGACAGTAGGTTGAGTACGAGGTGTCAATACATTCATAGGTAAACCATCTACTTTTAGCTGCTCAACACCGCAACTGAAGATCATCAACTCCTCCGAGGCCGTCGGTTGTTCATCATGCAAGACATTGGCGTTAAAAAGCATGATGTCCCCTTTTTTGACATCGTAGCTTCGTCCATCGATGTTATAGACACCGCAGCCAGAACGAATGAACATGATTTCAAAGCGATCATCGTGTTTATGCATCACTCGTGGTATTGCCGCTTCTGGTCCCTCTGCCTTACATATAAATTTTAGGCGTGGTCGCAGGCTGTTTTCGAAGCCATGGGAAAAGGGATGTTCATTGAGGCAAAAGGTCAGCATGATAGCTCCTGTCAGTGTGTCGCTATTCTTACATTACTTAATGGTCTCGTAATCATCAATTTTGCTTTTTATGATTATTTAACTCATTGAGATGTCTAGCTATTGCAATAATAAAAGTACTTCATGTACAAAATATTGTTATTCAAATTTCTCAATCAAAAAGAAGTTTGATCGCTGTCACACTTTTATTTTGTTCAAAAAATCGACGCTGCATTCCCGTATAATGCTGCTGGTTAGTTACAGATTGAACCGAACATGTTTTGAAAGGAAAAAATAACTGTAAATGAACAACATCATCATTATTGTTATTCAACAATTATCTTTAAATGTAGGTTTAATTAAAAAATGAAACATTTCCTCGATAACCCATTGATTTTATTAGATGTTAAATGCTCTTAAAAAATCATTAAAAGGTTAAACATCCATTCAATTATGTTAACTTTCACGCTGTCTTGACTCTTGTTTTGTCAATACATGGATATAGATGTGTGACATTAGTCACTTCAAATAGTGCTTTTCATTGTTAATTTATGATCACCCGCACGCCATGAGCTCGAGTGAGCGAAAGCATCTAGTATTTGAAATTAACTTTGATATAACGTTGTTGTAACGATAAGGGTAAACATTCGCTTCTCAAAATATAAAGAAACTAATATTGCAATTGATTATTAAATAATAAGTTTCAAATTCGGCTGAAAAATAACAAGCCCTAAAACTGACCATCATAACGGCTTCTAACCGTACGACCTTACAACCAGATGGAACAGATATGTATAATAAAACTCACCTGCAGAACCCGCAACGTATGCGGCTAATCACTATTGTGTCAACAATAGGTGGTTTATGCTTCGGTTATGATACGGGCGTTATTTCAGGCGCTCTAATATTTATGAAATATGATCTTAATTTGACGCCTGCTCAGGAAGGATTTATTACTTCTTTCCTATTGTTCGGTGCAGCTTTAGGATCCTTATTTGGCGGTTATCTCTCCGATAAACAGGGGCGTAGAAAAAACTTATTATGGGTTGCCGCAATCTTTATGTTTGGAGCATTAGGTACTGCCTTCGCCTGGGATGTTCCATCCATGATAGTCGCGCGATTTATACTTGGCTTAGCGGTAGGTTGTGCTTCAGTAACCGTCCCAATTTATATTTCTGAACTGGCTCGCGCCGACCAACGAGAAAGAATGGTTACAGTCAATGAATTAATGATAGTTACTGGACAATTTCTCGCGTATTCAGTCAATGCTGCCATTGTTAACCTTTACCCTGAAATGCAGCATAACTGGCGCATCATGTTAGCCATTCCAGCATTACCTGGTGCACTTTTGTGGATAGGTATGCTAATGATGCCCGAATCACCACGCTTCTTTATACGACGCGGTGAAACTGAAAAAGCAGTTAAAGTTTTGAAAACGCTTCGTCTTCCGGAAGAAGTTGATAGAGAAGTAAAAGAAATACAGCAGATCGTTAAAGCAGATCAGCTGAAGTTTAATCTTTTTGCCGAATTAAAGAATCGGTGGGTGATTCAACTGGTGTTAATCGGCTTAATGATTGTATTAGCAACACGAGTAACAGGTGTTAATACCATAATGTACTACGCTCCAACTGTACTCAAAGCTACAGGTCTCGGCGATGCAGCTGCAGTCACGGGAGCGGTCGCAAATGGAATTATTTCCGTATTGGCAACACTCCTTGGCATGGCATTAATTGGAAAACACTCACGTCGTAAAATGTTCTTTACCGGTCAGGCTGGCGTCACTATCAGTCTGCTTTTAATCGGTTTGGCGTTTAAATTATTTTTCCATACCGAAACTATTAATGGTGTAGAAACACTCCATGCCAATTTCGCTAATGCACCCTATGTAATCCTCGGTCTTATGCTGGTATTTCTGGTATTTATGCAGGGGTGGATCGCACCGGTATTCTGGTTGATGTTAGCTGAAATATATCCATTGCGAATGCGCGGCGTAGGAATGGGCTTTGCTGTATTTGGACTGTGGATGTTTGATTTCATGATTCAATCTATTTTTCCGTACCTGTTAAGCCATTACGGTGGTGGCATGACTTTCGGATTCTTTGGCGCGACTAACATCATTATGCTTCTTCTGTTGGTGAAATACTTGCCAGAAACACGCGGATTGACTTTAGAGCAAATTGAAAAGAAATTTCGCTTTTAACACTATTGCAACTAAGGAAGAATAAATGACTGTAAATATTGGTTTGATTGGTCTCGGTATGATTGGCCGTGATCATCTTAAGCGCTTCAGTAATGTTATTACCGGTGCGCGGGTAACTGCCGTTTGTGATATTAATCATACAGCAGCAGATGCAGTGGCAAATGAATACGGTGCAACGGCATTTTATGATGCGTTAGAAATGATAAATTCAGAATTAATTGATGCAGTCTTCATTTGTTCGATTGGCCCGGTTCATAAAGACCAGATACTTGCTTCATTTAAAGCCGGTAAACCTGTGTTTTGTGAGAAGCCGTTGACACCTACCGCCGATGAATCCAAAGAAATTATTGATGCTGAAGTGAGGGCAGGGAAACGCCTGCTCCAACTTGGTTTCATGCGCCGCTTTGATCCGGGTTATCAGGCGTTGAAAAAGACAATTGATGGCGGAGAACTCGGCGATATTATGCTCATTCATTGTGCTCACCGAAATCCTTCCGTTCCGGAAGGTTACACTTTGGAAATGGCAGTTAATGACTCAGCTACGCATGAAATTGATATCATTCGTTATTTGTTAAATGAGAATATAACATCTGTCCGCGTGGATAAACCGGGGAAAAAAACTCGTCGTGCGCAACCACATTTGCAAGATCCATTAATCGTGATTTTTGAGACAGAATCTGGTGTTCGTATAGATGATGAACTCTTCGTAAATTGTCAATATGGTTATGACATCCGTTGCGAAGTCATTGGTGAAAATTCCATTGGGGCACTCAATGAGCAGCAGTTAATAACGACTCGATCGTTGAATGGTAACGCGCAACACATTGCTCAATCCTGTATGGAGCGCTTCGCTACCGCCTACGACCGCGAGGTACAAACTTTTGTTGATAACGTTAACGCCCAGCGTGAGATGACAGGCCCATCATCATGGGATGGGTATGTTGTCGCTCTCGTCTGCGATGCTGGTTTAGCATCGCTAAAAGATGGTGCAAAACATGACGTTATTATTCCATCTCAGCCTGCTCTCTATCTTTGATTATAACTATAAGAGAAAAATCATGATGAAACTTGCTGAAGATGCTCTGCATTTAAATTGTCGTGCAGCAACAAAAACTGAGGCAATAAAATTCACCGCAGATGCATTAGAAAAAAACGGTTTTGTTAAGCCAGGTTTTTATGCGGGTATGTTAGCGCGTGAGGAACATGTATCTACTTATATCGGCTCAGGAATTGCATTTCCGCATTGTGCTAAAGAGAACCTCAATCTGGTGAACAAAACAGGTTTTCATGTTTTTCAATTTCCAAATGGCGTTAGTTGGGGAGCTGGAAAAGTCGTTTTCATAGTTGTCGCTGTGGCTGCAACACAAAATGAACATATCCAGGTGTTGGCAGACATTGCGGATCTATTAGGTAACGAAGTGAAAACTTACTTATTAGCAAATGCTAAATCCAAACAAGAATTTATTGAACTATTTGAACAGCCTTAATTAACATCCCAAGAAAAGGATTGAATAATGAAACTTGCATTGTGTACGGATGTGCTCGCTGATTTGCCGTTTTCGGCGATGCTGGATAAGGTCCAAAGTTATGGTATCAATGGTGTTGAGATGACCGCAGGCGGCTGGTCGCCATGTCCTCATGTCAAAACCGAAGAGTTACTCGCTTCACCTGAAAAACTTGAACTATTTAAAGAGGAACTGGCTCAGCGCAATATACGCATTGTTGCTTTGAATTGTTCCGGTAACCCACTGGCTCCAGGTGAATTGGGCGAAACACACACTAAAAGTAGTTACCGCGCAGTTGAATTGGCAGGCAGGCTTGGTGTTAAGAAAATAGTGATGATGAGTGGCCTGCCTGGCGGTGGACCTGATGATCGTGTTCCAAACTGGATTACGTCTACTATTTCATGGCCAGATTATATGCCAGGTGTCATTGACTACCAATGGAATGATGTTGCCATTCCATGGTGGAAAAAGTTTGTACAGCACGCTAAAAATCACGGGGTTGAGCAAATTGCTATTGAAGAGTTCCCATGTCAGCTTGTTTATAATCCATCTACATTATTGCGCCTGCGTAATGCCGTAGATGAGATGATTGGCATCAACCTTGACCCTTCACATTTAATAGCTATGGGCGCTGATCCCATAGCTGCGGCACGTAAACTTGAAGGTGCAGTGTTCCATGTACACGGCAAAGATGCACGTATTGAGCGAGGACTTGCAGACGTTGATGGACTTATGGAGTATCAGCCTGTCACCAACACTAAAACGCGTACGTGGAATTATGTCGCAGTGGGCTGTGGTCAAGATCTGAAATGGTGGAAAGAATTCTTCTCCGTCTTGCGAATGACAGGTTATGACGGTGATGTTTCACTTGAAATGGAGGATCTCACTATGAGTGTTGAAGCCGGATTACAAACTTCAATTGACGCGCTTAATGCAACGCTGAGTCGGTAAGATATGTTGTGCCTACTTTGTTATGGTAGGCACGCATTTGACCAGCTTATAAAATTGAGTCATATAAATAAATTACTGACATCAGGACATGAAAATTTTCAATTTCATCAGCCTTCAATTTCTACCAGTTGCCAGCATTTCAGCCATTAAAAAAAAATCAGCTGCACCTTAGCCGCGCTCTCTTTATCCGCTGCAAGTTCCAGCGCGCGTGCAGCATCCTGCATGGGCATTTCGGCCGAAAGCAGCGGCAGCGGATTGATTTTGCCTTGCTCAAGCCAGCGCACCGCGGTGGTGAACTCGCTGGTGAAACGGAAGGATCCACGCAGCTGTATCTCTTTGACCAGCAGCGGTCCGATGGGATAGTTCACTTCTGCCGCGCCCATGCCAAGCTGCACGATAATGCCGCCCGGACGCGTAAAGGCAACCAGCGAAGCCACCGCCGCCCCTGCGCCTGAAGCTTCAAAGCAGACATCAAAACTGCCGCCATTTTCCGCCCAGAGGTCGGTTTGCTGCTCGTCACGCGGATCCAACGCCGCGCTGGCACCCATCTCGTTCGCCAGCTGACGGCAACGCTCGCTGATGTCGGTTGCTACTACTTCGGTGGCACCCGAAGCCAGCGCCGCGGCGATGACCAGACAACCGATCGGTCCGGCGCCGGTGACCAGCACGCGCTTGCCGGTCAGATCGCCAGCCTGGCGTACCGCATGAATGCACACCGCCAGCGGTTCGGCGAAGGCCATCACTTTGGCATCTGCGCCGTCGCTGTACGGTACGCACTGCACGGGATTGACGCCAACATATTGGGCAAATCCGCCGTTAACATGTGGGAAAAACTGTGCGCTGCCCATAAAGCGCATTGAGCGGCACAGGTTTTGTTTTCCTTCCTGACACAGCGCGCACAGCTGGCACGGTTGGGAAGGATTGATCGCCACGCGCTGGCCAACCTTCAGGTCGCTGTTTTCTGGTACTTGCTCGATGATGCCAACAAATTCATGGCCTAAAATCATCGGCGCTTTCAGTACCGACATGCCCGCGCGGCCATGCTGGAAATAGTGAATATCCGAGCCACAAATCCCGCCACGCTCAACTTTGACTAACACTTGCTGCGCGTTCCACTCAATTTCCCGTGACTCACAACGCACATCATGTGCGGCATTGACGATCACCGCGTTCACTGTTTTTTGCTGCATTATGCTTCTCTCTATGCGTTTGAAGGGGTTTCGAATTTCTTCTTATTTTCAGCCGGTTGTTCGCCGGGCGGCGTCATCACTTCAATTTTGCCAACCAGCAGCAGGTAGGCCAAAAAGCCCATAAGCGCGACGGCGGCGATGTACCACATGGCGTACTGGAAGTTGTGGGTGCGCTGCAAAATAACGCCGATGATGATCGGGCTGACAATGCCGGAGAGATTGCCAAAAATATTCAGAAAGCCGCCGATGGTGCCAATTAAGTGGCGCGGAATCACATCGCTGCACACCACCCAGCCGAGATTAGAGAAGGCGTTGGCGAAGAAGGCGATAGAGAGAATAGCGATGGCAATCACCGGGCTGTCCTGGAAGAAATTCACCAGCGCAATCGAACAGGTGAGCAACATGCCCAGCATCACCGGCAGCTTGCGCGCAAAGGTGCGGCTGCGGCCACGCTTCAGCAGAAAATCACTTAGCGTTCCGCCGCACAGCACGCCAGCCATCGCCATCAGATAAGGGAACATCGCGCCAATCCCCGCTTTATCGATCGACAGATGCAGCCCTTTTTCCAGATAGACAATAAACCAGGTCAGGAAAAAGTAGAGCGTCGACGAGGCCGCGAACTGCGCGATAAACAAACCCCAAGTGGTGCGCTGACGCAGGATGTATTTCACCGATTGCCAGTTAACCTTGCCGTTTCCGTTTTGCTGATTCACCGAACCGTGCCCGCCGCCTTTGCGGATAATATCGAGTTCCGCATCATTCACTTTGTTGCTGTGCTGCGGGTCGCGATAGACAATCAGCCAGTAAATGCCGAACACAATGCCAACCAGGCCAGAGAGATAAAATGACATCTCCCAACCCCATTGAGAGACGATAAACGACAGCACCGGCGTCAGCAGCGCCAGACCAATATATTGCGCGCTGGAATAAGTTGCCGTTGCACGCGCACGTTCATGGTCGGGAAACCAGGTGGCGATGATTTTGGTGTTGGAGGGAAAAGAGGGCGCTTCCGCCACGCCAATCAGCGCGCGGCACACCAGTAGCATCATAAATGACGCGGTGGCGGTGGTGAAAAAGTGATGCGACGCCAATCCCATCAGCAGGGTAAACAGGCTCCACAGCACAATCGCGCTGCCGTACAGCCAGCGTGAACCAATCCGGTCAAGCAGATAGCCGACCGGAATCTGGCTCAGCGCATAAAACCAGGTAAACATCGAAAACAGTAAACCCAGCTGCGTGGCGGATAAGAAAAACTCGCCCTGAATATGGGAACCGGCCACCGCCAGGTTAGCGCGATCCATGTAATTGATAGCAGTGACAATAAACAGCATGAATAAAACGCTTAAACGCGTGCGCGTGGGTTTCATGGTCATGACTTCATTCTCTATTAGTATGCAGAGCGGGTTTGTGCCGTTGGCGTGCTCAGGCTGCTAAAGGTGGTCAGCGCGGTGAGTAATACCGCCACAACCAGCGATCCGCCCATAAATACGTAAGATGCCGCCGGGCTGCCGGTCAGGCCATTGAGATAGCCCACAATCCACGCACCGACGAAGGACCCCAGCGCACCGAAGCAGACCACGAAGGACATCGCGCCCGCCACAACGTTGCGTGGCAGCATCTCAGGGATCGCAGCGAAGAAGGGTCCGTACGGCGTGTACATCGCACCGCCCGCGATCACCAGCAGCACCCATGAGAGCCAGAAGTGCGTCGCACCGAGCGTAAAGGAAGCAATGAAGCACACCGCGCCCAGCCCAAGGAAAAGCAGCACGATGTTTTTACGCTGCTGGTATTTATCGGAGAACCAGGATGCGGTCAGCATCAGCGGCACGGCGAGCAGATAGGGCGCGGCTGAGAGCCAGCCAGTCGCGACGATGCCCATACCTGACGCGCTCTTCAGCATGGAAGGCAGCCACATGATGAAACCGTACATGCCGATATTCCAGAAGAAGTGGATAAACGCCAGCGCCAGCACTTTAGGCGAGCGGAAAGCTTCACGGTAATTCTTAACCGGTTTAATCGACTGCTGCTCTGCCGCCAGCGCGTTTTCAACCGCACGCTTTTCGGCCTCGCTCAGCCATTTGGCATCACGCGGTCGGTCGGCATAAATTTTCCACCAGACAAACGCCCATAAGATGGCAGGCACGCCTTCAATAATGAACATGCCGCGCCAGCCAAAGGCGTTCACCAGATAGCCGGAGAGAATCGACATCCACAACACGGTGATCGGATTGCCGAGGAACAGAAAGGTATTGGCTTTGGAACGCTCCGCGCGAGTGAACCAGTGGCTGAGGAAGATCAGCATCGCCGGCATCACCACACTTTCCGCTACGCCGAGCAGGAAGCGGATCACCGCCAGCAGCGCCACGCTGTGCACCATGCCGGTGGCGGTGGCCAATGCGCCCCACAGGATCAGGCTCCAGAAAATCAGCTTCTTCGCCGAGTGCTTTTCAGCATAAATGCCGCCCGGCACCTGGAAACAGAAATAACCAAGGAAAAACAGTGCGCCAAGTAACGCCGAAATGGCGGGCGTGATATTGAGATCTTCAGCCAGACCTGCGGCGGCACCAAAACCGTAGTTGGCACGATCGAGGTAGGCGAGGCTATAGGTAATAAAGGCAATCGGGATGAGTTTTCCCCACCGACTGGCCGGTAAAATCCCTGCAATATTCTGGTTCATGGTATGACCTCAGGTCGCTTGAGTAGGATACAGCTGAGTCTTGATGCCCAGCTTAGGTCGTTTAAATCGGCCCGTTACAAGGTGGCAAGCCAGCCACCATCCACGTAAATCATCTGGCCATTGACGTAATCGGAAGCAGAGGACGCCAGATAGATGGCGGTACCAACCAGCTCGTCGGGTTTTCCCCAGCGACCAGAAGGATTACTGCTGCAGACCCATTTATTGAACTCTTCGTTTTCGACCAGCGCTTCGTTCATATCCGTGAGGATGTAGCCCGGCCCGATGCCGTTGGTCTGGATATTGAACGGCGCCCATTCAGCCGCCATCGATTTGGTTAACAGCTTGATGCCGCCTTTTGCCGCAGTGTAAGGCGCGACGGTAGGGCGCGCGGCTTCGCTGGTCAGCGATCCGATATTGATAATTTTCCCGCCGCGCTGGCGTTCCACCATGCGTTTGGCTGCGGCACGCGAGACGAGGAACGCGCTGGTGAGATTGACATCCAGCACCCGCTGCCAGTCGCTCAATGCCAGTTCCAGCATCGGTTTGCGGAACTGAATGCCTGCGTTGTTGATCACGATGTCGACGTGAATGTTCTCTTCATCAAGCTGCTGAAATACCGCTTCAATCGCGGCTTCATCTGCCACATTGAACAGAAAGCCTCGGGCATCAAATCCCTGTTGCTGTAATTGCTCCAGCGCCGTATCCATGTGCTCCTGACGCGTGCCATTCAGCAGCACCTTAGCGCCGGCCTGCGCCAGGCCTTGTGCATAAGCAAAGCCCAAACCGCGCGTTGAGCCGGTGATCAGGGCGGTTTTCCCGGAGAGGTTAAATAAGGTCTGCATAACAAAACGTCCTTCATGTAACATGACTAACAAGTTGGATGGGTCACTTTTACGTTATGCGCAGAATGGCAGCAATTGGCAGGCGAGAGATTTGTAAGATATCTCACAAATTTTTAATGCCATCGCCAGTAGGGAATTATCCGGCTTATAAACTAAATTACTGAAAACAATTACTAAATTTCGCCATTTTGAACTGTCGCTGTTGATGTCAGCAAAATTCCTGCTTGTGTTGCAGGCAGTGACGCGTTAAAAAGCGGTAGACATGTAGGACAAGTGAGTAACGCCGTGGCGCTGGAAAGTATCCAAAAACATAATGTGGTTGATGTCATCTACGAGCAGATGAAGCAGAACATTCAGGATGGTCTGTGGGAGCCGGGCTGTAAGTTGCCGTCTGAGGCGGAATTGACCGCAACCTTTCAGGTGAGCCGCGTCAGCGTGCGGAGTGCCGTGCAGAAGCTGCGTGACCTTGGCGTGGTGGTGACGCATCAGGGGAAGGGCACATATGTTACCCGCGAAGTGGCGCGCTACGGATCGTTCAGTGATAACCAGCCCATTCTGCATCTTTCACAGGAAGAGTTTGATGATATGCGGGTTTTCCGTCAGACCGTCGAGTTCAAATGCATGGAGCTGGCAGTGCAGAACGCCACCGATGAAGATGTCAAAGTGCTGGAAAGCGCCTTGAATCGCATGCTGGTGAGTAAAGATGACTATAAGAAGTACTCGCTGGCGGACTACGATTTCCATCTGGCGATTGTGAAAGCCTCGCACAACAAGGTGTTCATCCACGTCATGGAATCCCTGAAGGGGATTTATGTGCATTACCTCGAAGAGTTGAACCGCGTATTGGGCATTACGCTGGAAAGCTTTGAAGCCCATATCAAAGTCTTTATGGCGTTGAAAAACCGCGATGCATCGCTGGCGGCCGAGACGCTTAATAGCGCGATGACACATAACGTGCATGCCATTGAAGATGTACGCCATAACTGAATAACCAAAAGCCCTGCTCAGGGCTTTTTAATACACATAACATGTAGGACATCATACAGCATGTTATCCAGATACCGTGAGGATCATGATGAGTAACCTGAAAATTACCGATGTAAAAACCATCCTTACCGCGCCAGGCGGCATCGATTTGGTGGTGGTAAAAATCGAAACCAGCGAACCCGGTTTATACGGTTTGGGCTGCGCCACCTTTACTCAGCGTATCTACGCGGTCGCCGCCGCGATTGAAAACTACATGAAGCCGTTTTTGATCGGCAAAGACCCGGCGCGTATCGAAGACATCTGGCAATCGGCGGCGGTCAGCGGTTACTGGCGTAACGGTCCGGTGATGAATAATGCGCTCTCCGGCGTGGATATGGCGCTGTGGGATCTGAAGGGTAAAGTTGCCGACTTGCCGGTGTATGAACTGCTTGGCGGCAAATGTCGCGATGGCGTGCCGCTTTATCGCCACTGCGACGGCGCCGATGAGATCGAAGTTGAAGATAACATTCGCGCACGCATGGAGGAGGGCTATCAATATGTGCGCTGTCAGATGGGCATGTATGGCGGCGCGGGTACCGATGATTTGCGTTTGATCGCCGGCAAGCTGGCCAAAGCTCGCAATATCCAGCCGAAAGTGTCACCGCGTAATCCTACTCAAGGCATCTATTTCGATCCGGATGCTTATGCGCGCGCCGTACCGCGCCTGTTTGATCATCTGCGCAATAAGCTCGGTTTTGGCGTCGAGTTTATTCATGATGTGCACGAACGCATCACGCCGATCGCTTCAATCCAGCTGGCGAAAGCACTCGAACCGTATCAGCTTTTTTTCCTTGAGGATCCGGTCTCGCCAGAAAATATCGACTGGCTGAGCAAATTACGCAGCCAAAGCAGCACGCCAATTGCCATGGGCGAGCTGTTTACACAAATCAATGAGTGGAAACCATTAATTCAAAACCAGCTGATCGATTATATTCGCTGCCACGTCAGCACCATTGGCGGCATCTCGCCAGCGAAGAAACTGGCGACTTTTGCGGAACTGTTCGGCGTGCGCACTGCATGGCACGGTCCGGGCGATATCTCACCGATTGGCGTGGCAGCAAACCTGCATATTGATCTGAGCATCACCAATCTTGGCATTCAGGAATATACTCCGGTGAATGAGGCGTTGCAGGAAGTATTCCCTGGTTGTCCTGAGATTGATCGCGGCTATGCGTATCTCAGCGATCGTCCGGGGCTGGGCGTGGATATCGATTTGAAAGAGGCAGCGAAGTACCCTGTGTCGGGCGGTATTCCGGAATGGACCAATGCACGTTTGCCCGATGGAACAGCTGCAAGACCTTAATAAATTACTAAAGGCGTACTTTGTACCGGTAGCCATATTCAATTGCCATTTCTTAACCGACCAGTAGGTGAAACAAGACGAAGAGATATCTCCGCCTTGTTTCACGAGTTATCATCTGTTTTGTTTTATATCTTGAGTCACCAGATAACAACATCTTTACTGAGACAGACTTGAGCCAGATGATTCTTTCTATCAGGACTAATGGCCTTTCATGGACACGAGATAAGGCGGCATGAATATCACCCTGCATCTGTCAAGATAATCCGACCACCATTGCATCATGGCCCTTCGAGCATCAAGGTGCTCAGCTTTATGTGTATAAGCTGCCCGTACAGTGTTACGTTCCTGGTGGCTCATCTGACGTTCAACTGCATCCTGCAACCAAAGCCCGGATTCCATCAGAGCGCTACATGCCATAGACCGGAATCCATGTCCGCAGACATCGACTTTCGTGTTGTAGCCCATCATCCGTAATGCCTTGTTAACCGTATTTTCACACATCGGCCTATAGGGGTTATGATCGCTAGGGAATACTAACTCCAGATGACCTGACATTTCCTTTATTTGTTTTAGCATACAAAAGGCCTGCCGTGACAACGGGACAATATGTGGCGTGCGCATTTTTGCTCCTCGTTCAGAGTAGCGAATGCCGGGAAGAGCTTCTCGGGTTGAGGGAATAGTCCAAATTTTGTTTCTGAAATCAATTTCCGACCAGCGTGCAAAACGTAGTTCACTTGAGCGAATGAACAGGTGCAAGGTTAGCATAACGGCGAGCCGGGTAAGTTCACGCCCCTGATGATAACCCGCAATGCGTTCAAGCAGCTCAGGAAGACGCTCGAGTGGCAGTGCGGGATAATGGTGCTTAACGGGCGGAGATATCACGCCGTCAAGGTTTGCTGCCGGGTTTGTGTCGATTAATCCCTGATGAACAGCATGGCGCATGATGTTACTGAGGTGCTGCCGCGTGCGGGATGCAACTTCCAGAAGGCCTTTTTCCTCGATACCTTTCAGCAGCCCAATGAAATGCCGGGGTTTAAGTTCTGATACTGACAGATGCCCTAGAACCGGAAAGATATGGTTGTTCATACTGGCCAGCAATCGATCAGCGGTATTTTGCGACCACTTTTTATTGCTTTTATGCCAGCTCAATGCAACGTGTTTAAAGGATTTTTCAGATGAGCGGGCAGCATTTTCTGCGATACGTTGCTGTGATGGATTAATATTCTGCACCAGCAGCTTGCGGATCCCGTCACGATGTTGTCGAGCATTCGCCAGAGATACTTCTGGATAGGCACCTAAGGCAATGCGGGATTCTTTGCCATTGATACGATATTTGAGATACCAGAGACGTGAACCGTGAGGATTAACTAAAAGGTATAACCCTTGTGAATCGGAGACTTTGAATGGTTTATCAGAAGGCTTGAGGCTGCGGATTTTAGTGTCGTTCAGAGACATATGGTGGTCACTCCATAATCGAACTGAAATGACCCCAAATCAGACCACCAATCTTGCCCGATGCGGAGGGGGAAATAAAAATGCAACGGGAAGACTTTTCACGCTAACCTATTGAATCTGAATCAAATAAGGATTCGAAAAGCAGCATGAAAACAAGAATTTGGCTCCTCTGACTGGACTCGAACCAGTGACATACGGATTAACAGTCCGCCGTTCTACCGACTGAACTACAGAGGAATCGGTTGATGGGGCGCATAGTAACGGGGCAGGCCCGGCGTGTCAACACTAAAAAACCCGATAGCTTTCAACTGGCTGGGAATAACTCAATCCGCACAGTTAATGAACGATGCTGCCATTTTGCCTCGATTCAGCTTCCCCGCCAGTACGCCTGGGATCCTGGCGGTAAAAGCGGCAAAACCGTTCATACAGCTGAGGAAAGCGTTCCGCCAGTAAATCAGGCGCGCTAAAGAAGTATTCCGACAGCACGGCGAAGCACTCGGCCGGATCGCTGGCCGCGTAGGCATCGATAGTTGCCGCGTTCTCGCCTACCGAATCGATTTCATCCTGAATACTGCTCATCGCAGCGTTCAGCTCGCGCTCCCATCCGGCCACTTCACGTAGCGGCATCGCCGGCACGCCATTAGCGTAGTCGCTACCCCGGGCATCCAGTTTATGGGCCACTTCATGAATAATCAGGTTATAACCTGAAAGATCAAATGAGTCCTGCACATCCAGCCAGTTCAGCACGATGGGGCCTTGCTGCCAGCTTTGACCTGACTGGACCATACGCTCGCGGTGCACGAGGCCAAATTCATCCTGCCACTCGTCGTCCACCATAAAAGGAGCGGGATAGATCAGCACCTCATGAAAACCATCCAGCCATTCGTAGCCGAGATTGAGCACGGGCAGGCAAAAAAGCAGGGCGACACGCGCAGATTTCACATCGTCGAGAACGAAATCCTGCAAAGCCAGCAGCCGTTTCTGTTGCAGAAAGCGCTGGGCAAGCTGGATGAGCTTTTGCCGATCGCTCTCACTCAGCGTTTGCAGCAATGGGATTGCCAGTGCCTGCTGCCAGGGCAGATTATCAGCCGTTTTGGTTTTCCAGGGCCATTTGATCATCATGCAACCCAATCCGGTGGAGGAGGTATTACCATGCCGCAGCATACTGTTAACCGCAACTGTTACATTCGGCAATATGAGAAACGTTTTCGCGTATGGACGCAGAGCGGCAATTTAATCAGTAAATTCAGAGAGAATCTGTGATCGCAGGTGGGTGAGGAGCAAAATAAGCATCCCGGCTGGCGATCTCAGCCGGGATGAACGTCATCAGACGCGTTTAAATTCGATGACCCAAACCCAGGGATTCACTTCCCAGCTTGTGCCGCCATACTGCAGCGCCCACTGTTTGCGGTAGCTGTCTTTCGGGGAGATCACTTCATTGTGCATAGTGAAAAAGTTATTCAGGAAGTGAGAGTCAGTTTGCACGCCTTCAGCAAAAATATCGTCATCGCTGATGTCCTGAATCTTCTCAA
Source organism: Pantoea sp. CCBC3-3-1 (assembly GCF_007981265.1). Classification (NCBI taxonomy): domain Bacteria; kingdom Pseudomonadati; phylum Pseudomonadota; class Gammaproteobacteria; order Enterobacterales; family Erwiniaceae; genus Pantoea; species Pantoea sp. CCBC3-3-1. The sequence goes on along the minus strand of NZ_CP034363.1, from coordinate 2,910,832 downwards.
CCCGCACCGCCGTTACCAGCAAATTGATGCGGCTTGCCCAGCGCGGCATATGGATGCCCGCCTGCCAGCCGAACTGATCGTCTTCCTCAGCGGCGCTGGAAAAGGTTCCGGTATCGGCACGATATTGACAATAGTCAGGCGTTTTAAACCGTTCGGGATTACGTTCGTATTCGGCCATTTCTTCCGGGGGAATTACCGGGCCTCGCCAGGTTTCTCTCACCCATAAACGGTCGCCGGGCTGCCCAAAAGGACAGTGGTAACTTAAGTTTCCCATGCCCATTACCCGGTTGCCCTGGAGGTGGTTGTTTAAGACATCAATGCCATAACAGCCTTCGTGGTTATCTTGTCCTGGTCCAAAGAGTTGGGATTTCATAATGCGCCGGGTCTGGCTCTGTTGGCCTGAGAGCAGTGCTCGCACCCGTTGATCGTTAAACAAAATCGGGCGTTCTTTCATGGTTTGACCCCTGTTACTTATTTGGTTAAGGCACCGATCGCAGCCATTACTTAAATGACAATACAGATTAATCTGAACTTTAGCCTGCGTGGAACTGTGTGTGTTTTAAATCAAATGAAACATAAGCTGAGCTTTTTTATTTAAGCTACCTGTTCCGCCTTGTACTCTTCAGGGACAAGGGCGGCATTTTCGCAGGTCTGACCTGCGGGTTCAGGCCCAACAATCCTCGCGATCATAAATTTGACATATGCCGTCTTTACAATCTCTTACGTTAACAGCAGCCTGAGACAATCTGTTACTGTTACGACGCTCCGCTGCCAGAATCGATTGTGGGTTGATGATGATTCTAACTTACTGTGCGTCAAAATGCCGATAACTTATTACAAAAAGTACATTATTAATGTTTAACCATTTGCATAAAAAATCAGCAATTAAAGGCTGGGTAAAAACCTGAAAAACCAAAACGCATTGCGAAAATGTGAAGATAAGCGCTATAAACAGAGAAGGGTGGCATCGGGCCCGCTGCCCTTATCTACAGTGGATGAGCGTTAACCCACTGACATCTCTACAAGTTCAAACTATAAGGAGAAGTCTATGACTCTTAATCACTGGCAACGCCGCTTTGAAAGCTGGCTGCATGCGACATGGCCTCAGGATGATAAAGCTCACGACGTCGCGCATTTACGTCGAGTCTGGCTGACTGCCCAGCGTATTATGAAAGACACACCGGCTGATGAGCTGGTTGTGCTTACCGGGTGTTATTTTCATGACATCGTTAACCTGCCTAAAAATCATCCAGAGCGTCACCTGGCTTCCGCAAAGGCCGCCGTTGAGACGCGTCGGATCCTGCTGGACGTTTTCCCTGATTTTCCTGAAGAGAAACATGATGCGGTATCGCATGCCGTTCACGCTCACAGCTTTAGCGCGGGTGTGGTAGCAGAAACGTTAGAAGCGCAAATCGTGCAGGATGCCGATCGACTGGAATCATTAGGCGCAATAGGACTGGCTCGCGTGTTTTATGTTTCCGGTGCGCTGGGACGTTCGCTGTTTGACAGCTTCGACCCCTTGGGTAAGGAGCGGCCTTTAAACGATGCGGAATGGGCGCTGGATCATTTTCAGAAAAAATTACTTAAGCTGCCTGAGACCATGCATACCGAAGAGGGGCGCCGGCTGGCGCGTCATAATGCCGATTTTTTGGTGACCTACATGGCAAAGCTGTGCGCCGAGCTGAACGGGGATTTTTGCGCGCTGGATCAGGATGTATTACAGGCGTTTGCCACGAGTCACTAAAATATTAAATTTTTGTGACAGTATGGTTATACACAAGCTTTCATGCGAGGGTGTTGCGGTCATTTATCAGGAGATTCGGACATGACTACCGACACCGTTAGCTTAACAATAAAAATCGATCCAAATCTGAAAGAAACGCTGAAAACGCTGGCCACGGAAAATCAAATTTCGCTCAGTCAGGAGGTTAGTCAGCGTCTGCACAGTAGCCTGACAACGTATCCGCATCCCACCGTGGATAACCTGGATACGTCGGAGGAGGTCGATGCGCAATTAACGTCCAGTGAACTTAAGCAAATCCGTGCGTTGCTGAAAAAATCGAAAAAGAAAAAATAGTGTTGCCCCATCCTCAGGATGGGGTCAGTCAGCAATCGACGGAATCATGCCTGCTCATCATCACCGTAATAGAGGACGCCCAGCTTAATCAGCTGGCGGCCCTGGCTTTTACGGTGAAGATTAGTGTCACGCAGCGAGTAGACGCAGCCGCAATATTCCTGCTGATAAAAACGTTCGCGCTTGCTGATATCAATCATGCGTGCTGAACCGCCTTTTTTCCGCCAGTTGTAATCCCAATAGGTCAGATTATCGTAAGGCGCGGCGGCGCGTTTGCCGCAATCGTTAATTTGCTGCATGTTTTTCCAGCGGGAGATCCCCAGACAGCTGGAAATAACCGGAAAACCATGTTCATGAGCATACAGCGCGGTGCGTTCAAAGCGCATGTCGAAACACATGGTGCAACGTACGCCGCGTTCGGGTTCCCACTCCATTCCTTTTGCGCGTTCAAACCAGTTATCCGTATCATAATCAGCGTCCACAAAAGGCACGCCGTTCTTTTCTGCGAAGCGGATATTCTCCTCTTTACGCAACAGATACTCTTTCTGTGGATGAATATTCGGGTTGTAGAAGAAAATGGTGTAATCAATCCCGGCGGCCGCAATGGCCTCCATGACTTCGCCAGAGCAGGGCGCACAGCACGAGTGCAGCAGCAGTTTACTGGCACCGTTTGGCAGGCTCAGGGGCGGGCGTGAGATGTCGCTCATGACGTCAGGCTCCATGAATGGGTCAAAAAAACAGAGCAAGTTTAAGCTCAGGCTCGCAGGATGTCACGGATTGTGCCCCGGCTGCTGTGTAAATCGCCAGTTGAGCCAGTTAGCGCCTGGCTTTGGTGCAGTGAAGTGATAAACTGCCAGGCTCAATCCTTATTGATGAGTGACTATGAGCGAGTTCGACAGTAGCGGCGAAGCACCTCTGCAGGCGCAGCAAAAATATCAGCAGGATCGTCAGCGAGTAGAGCAATTACTGGAAATCTACGATCTGAAAACGCTGGCGGCAACGTTACAGCAGGCCGGCCAGTCTGCCTGGACACGCGACACGCTTAGCCGCTGGGTTAAAGGCAGCAGCGCCATGACGGTTTTGACCGAGGCCGAAATAGCGGCACTGGACAACCTGCTGCCTGCGCCGCCCGCTCATCATCCGCATTATGCATTCCGTTTTATTGACCTCTTTGCCGGTATTGGCGGCATTCGCAGCGGTTTCGAAGCGATTGGGGGTCAGTGCGTGTTTACCAGTGAGTGGAACAAGTACTCGGTAAAAACTTACCGCGCGAACTGGTATTGCGATCCAGAAAGTCACGTTTTCAATCAGGACATTCGTGATGTCACTTTAAGCGCAAAGCCTGACGTCAGCGAGCAGGAGGCTTACCAGCATATTAACCGGCAGGTGCCGGATCATGATGTGCTGCTGGCGGGTTTCCCCTGCCAGCCTTTTTCGCTGGCGGGCGTGTCGAAAAAAAACGCGCTGGGCCGGGCTCACGGCTTTGAGTGTGAAGCGCAGGGCACGCTGTTTTTTGACGTGGCCCGTATTATCACCGCTAAAAAACCGGCCATTTTTGTGCTGGAAAACGTCAAAAATCTGAAGAGCCATGACAAAGGCAATACCTTCCGCGTGATTATGGAGACGCTGGACGAACTGGGTTATGACGTGGCGGATGCTGATGCCAGCGGCGCAGCCGATCCTAAAATCATCGACGGGAAACATTTTTTGCCGCAGCACCGCGAGCGCATTGTGCTGGTGGGGTTTCGACGTGATTTAAAACTGCCGCAATTCAGCCTCAGCGCGCTGAAAACGCTCTATCCTCAGCAGCGAACGCCGCTGCGCGATCTGCTGGAGCCCGCGGTGGATGCTAAATACATCCTGACGCCCGTGCTGTGGAAATACCTCTATAATTATGCGAAGAAACATCAGGCTAAAGGTAATGGCTTTGGCTACGGCCTGGTGGATCCGCAGCTGGAAAATGGCGTGGTGCGTACGCTCTCCGCGCGTTATTACAAAGACGGATCGGAAATTCTTATTGACCGTGGCTGGGATCGCCAGCTGGGTGAAAGAGATTTTGATGATGCGGACAATCAGCAGCGCCGTCCACGTCGTTTGACGCCGAGGGAATGTGCACGCCTGATGGGCTTTGAAAAGCCAGACCAGCGCTTTCGTATTCCCGTTTCAGACAGTCAGGCTTACCGCCAGTTTGGTAACTCAGTGGTTGTGCCGGCGTTTGCGGCGGTAGCGAAACTGCTGCTGCCGTGGATTAAGCAGGCGGTGCAGGCGCGGCAGGGGAATCAGAACGCCTGACCCTCAAGGAGACAGTATGGCTGACGTTCACTCATCGATAATTCGTAGCAAGAACATGCGGGCCATACGCACGCGAGACACGGCGATTGAAAACCGGCTGGCCGAACAGCTGGCCGAGCTGGGTTTCAGCTATCGCGTGCAGGACAAAAGCCTGCCTGGACGGCCCGATTTTGTGCTGGATCGCCATCAGGCGATTGTCTTTGTGCATGGCTGTTTCTGGCATCACCACCACTGCCATCTCTTTAAAGTTCCTGCAACCCGCACCGCTTTCTGGATGGAAAAAATAGACGGCAACGTTGAGCGCGATAAACGCGCGGTTGCTGAACTGAGCGCTGCGGGCTGGAAGGTACTGGTGGTATGGGAGTGCGCGCTGCGCGGAAAAACTAAACTGGCATCAGAAGCGCTAGGCGCCCGCCTGGAAGAGTGGCTGTTTGCCGCAGAAGGCAATGCCGAAATCGACGGGCAGGGAGTTCGTCCTCTGAGCTGATCCCTGCCTGCCGCAACAGAACTAGTCCGCTTTAGTGACCGGTTTGATCACCGGTTTGCAGGGAATGAGATATTTTCCCAACGTCACCAGAATTACCGCCAGAACGATAACTGCCAGCGCCAGCCACTCGCGCGGGGTGAGGCTTTCGCCCGCAAAACTAATGCCCAGCAGCACGGCGACAACCGGATTAACATAGGCGTAGCTGGTGGCAATAGCCGGGCTAACGTTGCGAATCAGGAACATATAGGCATTGATGGCGATGATCGAGCCAAACAGGCTGAGATAGCCCAGCGCCAGAAAACCCGGTAATGCAGGGGCGGCATGCAGCTTTTCGCCGCTTAGCTGGCTGGCCGTCAGCAGAACCACGCCCGCTGCCAGCATCTCAATCGCGCCCGCCATCATGCCTGTGGGCAAATTAATACGCGATCCCCAGACCGAACCAAACGCCCAGCTTAGCGAGCCGGCCAGGATCATCAATGCGCCCCACGGATTATTGCCAAGATGGCCGCCGCTGTTCAGCAGGATAATGCCCACCAGCCCAACGGCAATCCCTAACCATTCAATCCAGCGGGTTGCAATGCCGAACAGGCGGCTGAAGCACATAGCGAACAGCGGCACGGTCGCGACCATCACAGCCGCAATGCCGGACGGGACATTCTGATGCTCGGCCACCGTAACCGCGCCGTTACCGGCAGCCAGCAGCATAATGCCGACCAGCGCGGCATTCCCGGCCTGACGCCAGCTGGGAAGCCTGTCGCCGCGCAGCAATAAGAAGGCTGTAAGAATTACCCCTGCCAGCAGAAAACGCAGCCCGGCCATCATCATTGGGGGCCAGCTTTCCACCCCGACACGGATCACGAAATAGGTCGATCCCCAGATAAAATAGAGGGCGAACAATGAGGCCAGAAGTGGAAGCAGGGCAGGCGCGCGGCGTAACATAATTTTTCCTGAAGCCGGATAAAGAGCGCTACGTTAGCGTTAAAAAAAGATTTCAACCAGATGAAATCTCGCTTTTTTTGCCAATCTGGACGATTCAGATCACATAATTTGCATCCCTCGTTCATAATTGCTTAGATCACACTCTTTAACATCTTCTGTCTACGGTGGATTATGGCCAGTATCAAACTCACAGTCAGACGACTGTATAAAATCAGCGGCGAACGAATGGTCAACACCACGGCTACCGCGCGCATTTTTGTGGGCAACACGCTGGTGGCGACAGAAGAGATCGCGGGTCAAACCGAAAGCCCGGTCAGTAAATATGTGCATCACGCACAAGCGGAAGGGCCGGTTCGCGTAGAGTGGGATTGTGACGGTATTGCCGATATCTCGGTAGCCGAAGTGCAGGTTTGTCCCTGCTGTCAGCATGACTAAATAAGGAAGGAAATTTTGGCAGGAAGTAGTTTACTGACATTACTGGATGATATTGCCACGCTGCTGGATGATATTTCGGTGATGGGAAAAGTGGCGGCAAAGAAGACCGCTGGCGTATTGGGTGACGATCTGTCGCTAAATGCACAGCAGGTTAGCGGCGTAAAGGCTAATCGCGAACTGCCGGTAGTGTGGGGCGTGGCGAAAGGCTCTTTCCTGAATAAGCTGATTTTGGTGCCGCTGGCGTTGGTCATTAGCGCGCTGGCACCCTGGGCGATTACGCCTTTGCTGATGCTGGGTGGTGCCTATCTTTGCTATGAAGGGGTGGAAAAAGTCTTCCACAGCCTGCATAAGGATGAAAACGCGAAAACGCCTGAGGCCAGAGAGCAACGCATCCGCAAGCTCAATCCGCAGGAAGCCGCCGTCTATGAAAAGAAAAAAATCAAAGGCGCAGTGCGCACCGACTTTATTCTTTCCGCGGAGATTGTCGCAATCACCCTGGGTATTGTTTCCGACGCGCCGCTACTGAATCAGGTCGTTATACTGGCAGGCATCGCCATTCTGGTGACGGTTGGGGTGTATGGCATCGTAGCCTGTATCGTTAAAATTGACGATTTGGGCCTGTGGCTTAAAGAGAAATCCTCCGCGCTGGCACAAGGCGTGGGTGGTCTGCTGTTGACGCTGGCACCAAAAATGATGAAGGTGCTGTCCGTTGTCGGCACGCTGGCAATGTTCCTGGTCGGTGGCGGCATTATCGCCCACGGCGTGCCGCTGCTGCATCACTACATTGAGCACGTCAGTGCAGGCTTTAGCGGAATGATCGCCTCGCTTATCAGCAACCTGGCCAACCTGGTGCTGGGATTCATCGTGGGATCGATTGTGCTTTTTGCGGTAAATCTGGCTGGTAAACTGCGAAAACAATCAGTATAAAGGCAGCCCTCAAGTGCTAAGTAACCTGGAGCAATGATGAAAGACGATATTTTTGAATTCGATATTGATGCCGAACTGGAACAGGCGGAAGCCAATGCCGAGAAAAAAGCCAGCGAAGTCCCGGCTGATTTAGGCGATGAAGCTGACTGCGAAGGTTGCAAAATCTAACTGCCTTTCAAAGCGAGTAATGAACTTTACTCGCTTTTTTTATTTTTCGCATTTTCAACTGCATATTTTTATTTAACAAAACTTTTACCTGCAATTAACGGAATAAATGCGGAGCGACTGCTATACCTTAATTTCCGTCCGCAAATAGTACGCTCAGCGCAGGAGATGAAAGATGATTCTGGTCAGTGAGGAAGTGCAGCTTAAAGAAGGTGGGCCATCGATGATTGTTACCGGCTATGCCAGCGGAATGGTCGAGTGCCGCTGGTACGACGGCTATAGCGTAAGGCGGGAGGCCTTCCATGAAGATGAGCTTTGCGCTCTGAACCCGGAGCAAACTCAACTTGCCAGCTAGCCCACACTGAACAGGACGATACTTCCGTCCTGTTTCTTTTTATCTCCCGCCTGTACCCCTGTCGCTCAGTTATACTTTTCCCTCGTTGTCCTCTTCGACCGCCTGATAGATGCGCTGCATAATATCCGGGAAAGCGGACTGTACGCGGCTCCAGCTGGGAATAAACGGCTTTTCGTTAGGGCGTTCAATAAACGACTGTCCGGCTTCCAGAATCGACTGTGTAAACATTTCCACGGCCGCTTCCTCAGCGTGCTGGTCGAATTTCAGGCCGTTCATCGCAGCATCATGGCTGTAGATCTCCATCATATCCAGCGCGTTACGGTAGTAGGTTGCTTTCAGGACGCGGAAGGAGTCGCTGGTGATATTGACGCCCATCGTCGCCATTTTACGCAGCAGCGATTGCACGATATCGTTACTCATGCGGCGCAGACCGCCGGTGCCGTCCTCTTCCGAAAGCGGCTGATGTTTGTGGTCATAGTGATGCGCAATCTCTACCTGACAACTTTGACGGGTAATATAGTTGCGGTAGATCTCCGACAGCACGCCTATTTCAAGCCCCCAGTCGCCGGGTATTTTAATGTTATTCAGCACGTGAGTACGCATCGCAAACTCGCCGGAAAGGGGGTAGCGGAAGCTGGCAAGGTATTCCAGGTATTCGGAGTGACCATAAACTTTTTGCAGCGAACGCAGCAGCGGGCCAACCAATAATCTTCCCACTCTGCCATTAAGCTTGTTATCTGCAACGCGGGCGTAAAAGCCTTTACAAAACTCATACTGAAACGCCGGATTTGCCAGCGGATAAAGCAGGCGTGCCAGCATGCCTCGTTCATACGTCACGATGTCACAGTCATGAAGTGCGACGCAGGCTGAACGTTCTGAGGCCAGCGTGTAGCCGGTACAAAACCAGACGTTGCGGCCTTTACCGGGTTGAGAAGGGGACAGACCCTCTTTGTCCAGCTCGGCATCAATCGCTTTCAGGCGTGGGCCGTCGTTCCATAAAATGCGGTGACGCTGCGGCAGGCGTGAAAAGAATTCCCGAGCGTAAAGAAACTGGTCGCGGTCAGCGCGATCCAGCCCGATAACGATCTCCTCCAGATAGGGAACTTTAGCCAATTCATCAACAATATGGCCCAGTGCCGGGCCTTCCAGTTCCGAAAAAAGCGACGGCAGGATCAGTCCCATTTTGCGCCGTCTGGCAAAGCGAACCAGATCTTTCTCCAGCTCCTCTACCGGGCGGGCGGTGAGATTGTGAAAATTCGTTATAACGCCGTTCTGGAAAAAATCACTCATCGCGTTCCCCTTATAATCCGCCTGAAATCACCGGATATCGTCACGTTAATCCTGGATAAAATGTGTCAGGCCTTCGCTCCATCCTTCAGGACCAAAGCCTGTACTGTAAAAAACACGGTCTTTATCCTCTCTTTTTAATTCAACGCTGTTTTTACTGTAGCCCTTAATCACCACGGCGTAATCGACCTTATCCAGCATCGGCGCATCGTTTGGCCCGTCACCTAAACCGATGGTAATGTAACGCTGACCGGTCGGATGGGCGTAATGCGTTAACAGCCACTCCAGCGCGGCACCTTTGCCGCTGCCCTGGCTCATCACGTGCCAGAACCTTCCGCCCTGCACCAGTTCCAGACTGTCGGCGGCCAGCGCCTGTTGGAAAGCCGTAAACTGTTCCGTAGTATCCCGCCAGATCACACTTTCTGAACCTTCACGTGCTCGGGCAAGCGTGGCGTCATGCGGCGTCAGGCCTGTCCATTCCGCCACCTCTTTTTCAGTCACATCGGAAAAACCGGTAAATTTGAAACCGTGCTGGTCGCGCAAGCGCTGCAAAACCTGGCAAATATCGTCATAACTTCTGGCAGACTTTGCCTGAACCTGGCCTTCCAGCTTAACAACGGCACCGTTTTCAGCAATAAAAGGCGCGCCTACTATTCCCAGCGAGCGCTGCAACGGCACAATTTCTGCGGCGGTTTTGCTGGAGCAAACCACCAAAGGCACATCTGCGCGGGTAAGGCGATTCAGCCATGGCTGCGCGGGTAGCCAGCTGTAGGAGTGATGATCCAGCAATGAGCCATCCAAATCCGTCACTATCATTAGCGGGTCATGTAGTTTTGGCATCGCCTTACCTCCTCATGCCGTTAAAAAAAGCAGGATAATCAGAAAGTATAGAGCCATCCGCATGCGCTGCTGGCGTTTTTAGAGTGAACAAGAGGGGGAGGAGGAATAACAGGCTGGAAAAAGGCAAAAAAAAAGCCCGCGCTGCGCGGGCAAAAATCCTTGTTACTTTTTAGGTTGACTGCCCCTTTGGGGTTGGTGCAGTGGGGACAGTGTAGGCTTTCAGGTTGTCAAAAGTCTCACCAGAAAACGTTAAAAAAACGAAAAGGAAGTCACCCCGTTAACATTACGTTGTTTTACACGACATTCCGGGCAAATTGCAATATAACCGCTATACTTATCAACCGATTACAAAATAAACCGATTGTCCACGCTATGGAGGCGACATGGATTTTTTACGTATCGTTATTGCTATTCTTTTACCGCCGCTGGGCGTTTTTATGCAGGTTGGCTTCGGCGGTGCCTTCTGGTTAAATATCTTGCTGACGCTGTGCGGTTATATCCCAGGCATCGTGCATGCCGTATGGGTAATTGCACGCCGTTAAGCCACTCTGATGCGTTTTATCAGAACCTGATGGATTAATGGAGAGGGTGAAATGAAAGTAAACGATCGTGTGACGGTCAAAACGGATGGCGGACCGCGCCGTCCGGGAACGGTACTGGCGGTAGAAGATTTCAGTGAGGGAACAATGTATCTGGTTTCGCTGGAAGATTATCCGCAGGGAGTTTGGTTCTTTAATGAGACAGGTCACGCGGACGGAATTTTTGTAGAACCGCATGCCCAGAGCTGACAGCGCACAGACAATTCAGGTAAAGGGGCGATTTAACTCGCCCCTTATTCTTTTTACCGAATCAGATTCAGTTATTCATTTGCCTTATGACCAGGCAAAAAAAACCGGCTTGCGCCGGCTTTCTTCAGATTCATCGAACGTTAACGTAGATACCGCTGGTTACGTTGTCAGTCAGGCGAACCACATGATAAATAACTTGTTTGTTGTGTGTTTTAATTTTACGTTTAATGTTTCCTTTATGCGAGGAAACCGTCTTGGCCTTAATTTGCATCTTGTCCGATATTTGAATCGTATCGTGGCCAGACATCCACATTTTCAACATGTTTGACTCGGTCTGGCTCAGCGTCAATGGGTGAACATCGAAGCCTGCAGAGTAACGAGGGGAAACATTGAGTTTCTTTTGAAAATAGGAAATTAATAAATTATCCAGAGTTGCTGGCTTGATCGATTTTGACGTAATAATCAGGTTCTTACGAACGTAGAGGTATTCCTCAAAATGGATATTGGAGATAGCCATAAAGATAAAGAACAGTGTATCAGGGTGCTGCATAATAATGGTTCTTATGCGCTGGCTGGCGTCTGCTTCATGAATGAAGCAATCCTCGTTAATAAAAACCACACCCGGCTGAAGCTGTTGGCATTTCGTTTGTAACTGATCGATATCATTTACGGAAGTTATATTTTTCTTTTTCACTCCCTTTACTGACATATAATCTGTAAGCCCTAGTCGTGTATAGCTGCATGAATCCATTATAATTGTTGGCATAATAGCGACCCTCACCAAATTGTTATCCGTTTAAATCAACGATGAATTACGCGTTTGTATAGTTACGAGAGTAATATGTTCTGTTTTCAATTTTATTATATGTACTTAGTACTGAATCCGCAGCGTTAGCACGTTCCATCCATGCTTGATATTACCGTTAAGTTTGGGCGACATAACGCACAACCAAAGCACCGAAAACAGTCAGAACGGAGGATCCGGCTGACGGTTTGTCTTAGCACAGCATGTAGCTTTGTTTTTGTGAACCGAGCCACTATCGCGCAGAACGCGGAAAAATCTGATAGGACGATTCCTAAAAAACATTCACTCTGCGAATGTGTATCGCGAAAAGTGTTGCTGACAATGCCGTAAAACGCGGTTTGATACAAGGGAAACAACAAAAAATAAAATTTCCATTAAAAACAGTTAGTTTTGCGAAACGTCAACTTTAACTTATTCGCAACAATCAACCCGTTTCGTTAAACAAAATACGCTAACATCGATTTAATAAGAATAATTTTCATTGCGCGAGGCGATTTATCAGATTTTCCTTAAGACTATTCTGGTAAAACCGGTTTGAAAAATGCACAAAAACATTCTACCTGCTTACCAATGATATTATCACCAGTACACAATACTTAAGTTTATCTGGATGGCAATTCGCTCAAAATTCCAGCGAGCAAATCAAATACTTCGCTGAACAGGTGCTCGCAGAAGGGGGCAAGGAGCGGCATCATCAGGCTCATAAAGATGATTCCGATCGATAAGGTGATGGGAAAACCAATGGCGAAAACCGACAGCTGAGATGCAACACGGTTTAACAAACCCAGGGCCAGGTTAAGGGTAAGTAACAAGGTTATCAACGGTAGCGCTAATCGCATGCCATTAAGGAAAATTAAACCGGCTGCCTTCGTTAAAGCCAGAAACGCATTGCCATTGATCAGATTGCCGCCGATCGGCAGCGTTTGAAAACTGTCTGCGACCATTGAGATTAGCCACAGATGTCCGTTGAAAGACAAAAACAGCAGCATGGCGAGCATATCCAGAAAACGCGCCAGCACCGGCATGTTCAGGCGGCTGGCCGGATCGAAAAAGGTGGCGAAAGAAAGTCCCATTTGCAACCCAATCACTTCCCCGGCGGTTCTGACCGCGGCGAAGGCGAATTGCATCGTAAAACCGATAGCCACGCCAATAAGAATCTGCTGAATCAGCAGCCAGAAGCCGCCAATTGAGAAAATACTCACGTTGACCGGCGGCAGGGTTGGGATCAGCACCCAGGTAATCATCAGACCGAGGCCCAGCTTGACCTTTTTGCTGATGGATTTTTCGCTTAACAGCGGAGCAGTCATGATCAACGCCAGCACGCGCGCCAGGGGCCAGAACAATTGCCCCATCCATAACACTAATTGACTGCTGTCGAAGTTAATCATTTAACCGATGATATTAGGCAGATTGCTGAAGAGGGTGCGCATGTAATCCAGAATCAGATTCAGCATCCACGGGCCGGCAACCACGATGGTGGCAACAACGGCAAGAATTTTAGGGATAAACGACAGGGTTTGTTCGTTGATTTGCGTTGCAGCCTGCAACAGGCTGATCACCAGTCCGCTGACCAGCGCTGCAACTAACAGCGGGGCGGCTAACGCCAGCGCAACGTGCAGCGCATCTTGCCCCATAACCATTACCGATTCAGGTGTCATAACGACTCCAGCAAAAAAATAGTAGGTTAAATTCTTCGCTGGACGACTTTTGGCGTCGCTGAAGCGAGGTTATTGCTTGTGGCGGACACGTCCGCGCAATCTTTATGAATAGAAACTTTGGGCCAGCGACCCTATCAGCAGCTGCCAGCCGTCAACCAGCACAAACAGCATCAGCTTAAAGGGGAGCGAGATGGTCGCGGGCGGCACCATCATCATCCCCAACGCCATCAGAACGCTGGCGACAACCAGGTCAATAATCAAAAAAGGAATAAAGACGGTAAAGCCAATCTGGAACGCCGTTTTCAGCTCGCTGGTGACATAAGCGGGCAGCAGAATACGCATGGGTACCGCTTCCGGCCCCTGCAACGGTGGCGTATTTGCCAGGCGAGCAAACAAAGCTAAATCGGCTTCACGCGTCTGGCGCAGCATAAATTCGCGCAGTGGCTGAGCACCTTTATCAATCGCATCCTGCATGCTGATCTTGTCTTCGCTGAACGGCAGATAGGCATCCTGATAAATTTTGTCGAACACCGGCCCCATAATGAAGAAGGTCAGGAACAGCGACAGACCAACCAGCACCTGGTTTGGCGGCGCAGAGGGCGTACCCAGCGCGTTACGCAGCAGGCCAAAAACGATAATGATGCGCGTAAAGCTGGTCATCATCAGCATGATGGCCGGAAGGAAAGTCAGCGAGGTGATAAACACCAGCGTCTGCACCGGCAGTGACCAGCTTTGTCCGCCGTTAGCCGTGGGTTGGCTAATCAGGCCGGGAAGCTGAGCGTGAACGTCAGGCACCAGCAGCAGAAGAAGAAGCGGAGCCAGCAGGGGAAGAATGCGTTTCATTATGACTTTCCGGGGCGCTTGAGTAAGGTCTGTAACACCTGACGGAAATCTGCCGTCGCAGCCGGAGGTTCCGGATTTTCCTGCTCGGGCAAAGGCGGCAGGGTGTGCAAATGGGTGATCTGCTGTGCTGTAACGCCTAATACCAGACGTGCATCTTTGACATCAACAATCACCACACGTTCGCGTTGACCCACCTGGCAGCTGGCGCTAACGGACAGGTCTTGCTGTCCGCGAGCGCCGCGCTTGGGTACGAAGCCAATGCGTTTGGCTATCCAGGCACAAGCCAGGATTAACAGAATAATCACGGCCAGTACGCTACTGACCTGAGTCAGCATCGATCCGGTTGAAATAGCCGGTTGACCAACCGGCTGCTGTGTCACCTGGCTCGTTGTCTTCATTTAGCGACTCAGACGGCGCATACGTTCAGATGGGGTGATAATATCGGTGATGCGCACGCCGTATTTGTCGGCAACGACCACGACTTCACCCTGAGCAATCAAATAACCGTTAATCAGAATATCCAGTGGCTCACCGGCCAGGCCTTCCAGTGCAACCACGGAACCTTGCGTCAGACGCAGTAGCTCTTTGATGGTCATTTTGGTGCGGCCCAGTTCCACAGTCAGCTTGACCGGGATATCCATAATCAGATCGATATCCTGCAACGATCCGGCAATGTCGTTACTTTCCAGAGATTTAAACACCCCTTCAGATGACGCGCTGCTGGTGCTGGTCTGCTCATTCAGCGCGTCAGCCCACAGGTCGTCCGCGGAGATGTCGTCTTCGGACGGCTTATTGGTGTCACTCATGGGGCTGTTCCTCATTCATCGAATTCAAAATCGGGTTAATCAGATGTTCAACTCGCAGCGCGTACTGCCCGTTAAGGGTGCCGTACTGGCTGGTTAATACCGGCACGCCATCGACATGAGCGATAATGCGATCCGGTTTATCAATCGGTAATACGTCGCCAGGCTTCAGTGACAGCAGTTTAGAAATCCGCATCGACACGTCGGCAAAGTTAGCTATCAGCTCCAGTTCGGAGTGCTGAACCTGCTTAACCAGCGTTTCACGCCAGTTATGATCTTCCTGGCGCGAGTTCTCCAGCGGTGGATTCACCAGCGTTTCGCGCAGCGGTTCAATCATGCTGAACGGAATACAGATGTTGAACTCACCCACCAGGTTGCCAATTTCGACCTGGAACGGTGTGGTAATCACGATATCGTTCGGCGAGGTGGTGATGTTGGTAAACTTCACCTGCATTTCCGAGCGAACATATTCCACATCCAGCGGATAAATTGGCTTCCAGGCATCGCTGTAACCTTCCAGCGCCAGCTTCAGCATTTTGCGGATTACGCGCTGTTCGGTAGCGGTAAACTCGCGACCCTCAACCTTGGTCGGAAAACGGCCGTCACCGCCAAACAGGTTATCAACTGCAATAAAGACCAGGCTGGGTGAAAACACCACCAGCGCGGTGCCTCGCAGTGGCTTCAGGTGGATCAGGTTCAGGTTAGTCGGCACCGGCAGGTTGCGAGCAAATTCATGATAAGGCTGAATTTTAATCGCACCGACCGTGATGTCCGGGCTACGACGCAGCAGGTTAAACAGCGCCATACGGTATGAACGTGCAAAACGTTCGTTAATGATCTCCAACGCCTGCAGACGTTCGCGAACCATGCGACGCTGGGTGTTGGGATCGTAAGGACGAATGTTGCTGTCGCCCGCACTACTAACCTTTTCTTCTGCCGCGCTGTCGCTGTCGCCATTAAGCAGCGCGTCAATTTCCGCCTGTGAGAGAATGCTGTCGCCCATGTCGCCTTACCTCAAAATGAAGGCAGTGAACAATACGTCACTCACTGTCTGCGGAGGTTGACCCTGCACCAGCGGTGGCGCGAGAACGGCTTTGATTTGCTTAACCAGTTCCTGCTTACCCTGTTCGTTGCCCAGCGCCGCAGCATCCTGGCGGGAGAGCAGCAGCAGCAAGCGGCTACGCACCTCCGGCAGATAATCCGTGATGCGCTGACGGGTTTCATCATCCGGCAGGCGCAGAGTAAAGCCTACATAGAGCACACGGTCAGGGTCGTTATCCGGGTTAATCAGGTTAACGGTAAACGTGTCCATGGCGAAAAAGACGGGCGCCGGAGGCGGTACTGGTTTTGCAGCTTCAGCCGCATCAGCAGGACCCTTCATCTTATGCCAGACCATGTAGCCGCCTACGCCTGCCGCCGCCAGTACAACCAGCAGAATCAGAGGTATTAAAAGTTTGCGTTTGCCGCTTTTTGCTTTCTTATCAGTCATACGAGCGATAATTCCTGTGAGTATTTCCGAGAGGCGGTCTACCGCTCTCTGACGACGTTATGGGCAGATTATCCCGCATCGCCCGCCAAACAATAGGCAGAAAAGACGCGGGTTTTGCCGCTAGCTTATGCGTTTGTTGTCGTCAGGCGAAAATATCAACCGCGCTGGAACCGGCGGCACGCGCTTGCAGCGCGGCTGGAACGGCAATTGCGGTCACATCGCTGTCATTTTCAGCTGCCAGACTAAAGGTGTTGCCGCGACTGTTATTTTTCTGCTGTTCCTGCTGACCGGCAAAACTCTGCCCCTGCTGGAACGCGTCGCTGCTGACATTAGCCTGACCAAGGTTGATACCGTTTTCCGCCAGTGCAGTACGCAGCTGTGGCATAGCCGCTTCCAGCGCAGCACGAACCTGACTGTGATTCGACACCATGCTCAGCTGCGCCTGATCGCTGTCCAGCTTCAGGCTGATCTGGATACTGCCCAGATCCTGCGGATGCAAATGCAGCTCGGCGGTTTGCTGTCCGTTACGGCTAAACATCACAATCTGCTGGTTCAGTGCCTGCTGCCATTCCGGACTGCCAAGCTGAGAACTAAGCTGTGGCGCGGCCGGCGCGGTCACAACCGAAGTTGTGGTTGGCGTCATGGCGGCAGATGCAGCGCTGATGACATTACTGGTTATCGTCGGTGTTGAAGAAGAACTTGAATTTTCTTTATCGTTGTCTTTATTGACCTGACCCAGCACTTGCTGGAACGCCGTATTCAACGCAGCCGTATCCGAAGAGGCTTTCTGCGTAGAGGTCGTGGTACTCAGAGTAGCAGCCCCGACGAGTTTGTCATTGTTGTCGCTATTTTTTGCTTCATCTTCGCTGCCCGTGGTTTTGGCATCGGAGGAGAGCAGAGAGGCAAGCGTCGCCTGTTTACTGCCTTTAATGCTACCGTCGCCTTCCAGGGTTTCACCGGCTTTTGCGGTAAGGGAAGGTTGCTGCGTCGTTGGCGGCAACATAGCAAACAACGCCTGGAGCGATTGCATATCGCTGCTGCTCAGCGTGGTCGTCGCTGCCGCTGTTGTCTCGCTCTCATCAGTGGCTTTTTCGCTCTTGATGCTGTCGCCTTCTTTTACTGATGCGGGCTTCAGCAGGGCGTTTAATGTCTCAGGCTTATCCAGTGCCGCGAGCAATGCATTCAGCTTCGCTTTCGGCGAGGGATCCGTTTCGCTGGTTTCGGTCAGCGTTGCTGTCGTGGTTGCGACGCCTGTTTTCGCTGCCGCGTCGCCTTTTTGCGCGAGCGTCAGTAATTTATTGCCAAGCAGAGTCAGAAAACCTTCTCCGCCGGTCTGAGCGGTTTCGCCAGCAACGCCGGAAGCTGTGGTCGTTGTGTCGGTGCCAACGTCGGCAGAAGCCTGCGTTGAGCCGGAAGTCGAAGCGCTGGCGACCTTAGTCGCGCTGGTAACCAGTGGTAAAGTGATCATTCACCTTTCCTCAATGATGCCCGTTGGGCAAATTCATCCATCCGTTTCTGATCGAGACGGTTTTCCTGTAATAATGCGTTGGCCAGCGCCCGGGATTGCAGCGTTTCATAGGCATGAAGCCGCTGTTGTTTATCCCGCCACAGGCGTAATGCGTTTTCTACCCGACCATTCCAGTGCGCCAGCTGTTGGCGATGCTGCTCAATGGCCTTTTCCAGCGTTTCAATAAACTGGTGATAGTTGTACCAGCGGGTGCTGTTGATGCCTTCCGACATGGTGTTGTTCAGCGTCTTGCGGTATTCATCCTGATAATTAAGCAGCATGTTCAGCTGCTCATCTGCCTGCTTCTGACCCCGACGCACGTCACCCAGCGAGATGGCGGCTTTTTCCAAATCTTTTTGCGCCAGACCACACAGGGTTTCGATGGGTGATACTTGTTTAGCCATACTTCATCTGCCCCGGTGTTAACCAAATATCGCCTGCAAATGCAGGCAGGCATCATCAAAGGTACTGCGTTCAAACATGCCCTGCGCCAGAAACGCTTCCAGTTCGGGGTAAATTTTGATCGCTTTATCCAGCGTCGGGTCGCTGCCGGCGGCGTAAGCACCCACGCTGACCAGATCGCGGTTACGCTGATAGCTCGACAGCAACTGCTTAAACTGGCGGACGCGCGCGTAATGCGTGTCATCAATCAGGTGCGACATCACACGACTGATTGAGGCTTCAATATCAATGGCCGGATAGTGGCCCGACTCGGCCAGCCGACGTGACAACACGATGTGGCCATCCAGAATCGCTCGGGCGGAGTCGGCGATCGGATCCTGCTGATCGTCACCTTCGGTCAGAACGGTATAAAAAGCGGTAATCGAACCGCCGCCGTCCACGCCGTTGCCGGCACGTTCCACCAGCGCGGGCAATTTAGCGAATACGGAAGGTGGATAGCCTTTGGTCGCCGGAGGTTCGCCAATGGCCAGCGCGATTTCACGCTGTGCCATGGCATAGCGGGTCAGAGAATCCATAATCAGCAGCACGTGCTTGCCACGGTCGCGAAAATCTTCAGCAATACGCGTGGCGTAAGCCGCACCCTGCATACGCAGCAGCGGTGACACATCCGCAGGTGCAGCGATGACCACCGAACGCGCGCGGCCTTCGGTGCCCAAAATATTTTCAATAAAGTCTTTTACTTCACGACCACGTTCGCCGATCAGGCCAACCACAATCACATCCGCCTTGGTGTAGCGAGCCATCATGCCCAGCAGCACGCTTTTACCTACGCCGGAACCGGCGAACAGGCCCATACGCTGGCCGCGACCTACCGTCAGCAGGGCGTTAATGGCCCGGACGCCGGTATCCAGCACTTCGGTAATCGGCGTGCGCTGTAAGGGGTTAAACGGTGGGGTGATAAGCGGCGCGCGATAGCCGGTTTCCGGCGATGGCAAACCATCAAGCGGACGGCCGCTGCCATCGAGCACGCGACCTAACAATTCCGGGCCAAGCATCAGCTGTTTACCGCTGTGCTGGCTGTCTCCTGCCACGCGGGCATACACGCGTGCGCCAGGTAAGATGCCTTCGACTTCTTCCAGCGGCATCAAAAACAGTTTCTGGCCGTTAAAGCCCACCACTTCGCTTTCGACTTCTGCAATCCCGTTGCCGTCCATACGCTCAATCACGCAGGTTGCGCCCAGCGGCAGTTGCAGGCCCGTCGCTTCCAGCACCAGACCGGTGGCGCGGGTCAGGCGACCATATCGACGAACGTCCGGCAATTTATCCAGACGTTGTTCAAATGAATCGAGTGCGCCAAGCCAGCGCGACAGGCGAGTGGTCATTACAGTTCTCCAGGTGCAGCCAGGCGGCACAGTTCATGCCAGCGAGTGGCGATGCTGGCGTCTAAATCGCCATCTTCGGCGCTGACTTTGCAGCCGCCGGGATGGATGGAGGTATCGGCCATCAGGCGCCAGCCGTGCAGGCTGAGCGTCGCGCCTAATGTTTGTTCAACGCGCTGTAAATCATCAGAGTGGACGCGCAGCGTGGGTTTGCCGCTGAACATCGGCTCCTGCTGGATCATGCCCTGAATCTGACGAAGCAGGGCGGTGCCGTCTACGTGCGGCGCCTGGCCAATCACCTGGCGTGCCGCTTCCAGCGCCAGCTGCATCAGACGCGCGGCGATCACGCTGTCCAGCGCCTCCAGCGTGTGGTTAAACTCTGAAACCAGCTGCTGCATACGCGCCTGTAAAGGCGCCTGCTGCTGCTGCGCTTCCGCCATGCCCTGCTGAAAGCCGGCGTCGTAGCCCGCTTTCTGACCTTCGTTAAACCCTTTCTGATAACCCTCAGTATAGCCCTGGCCCTGAGCCTCACTGCGCGCCTGGCTCTGCATCTGCTCCAGCTCGAACTGTTGCAGACTGAACGGATCGTCGGTCACAGGCAGTGAAGGCGGTTCGTCAAATGTTTCCATCAGAGGCTTGTCTGGCTGCCCAAGATCGTTGGGCATCCAGCGCTGCCAGGGCAGCGATGATTTATCAGACATACTGTTCCTCGCCGCCGCCAATCACCATCTCGCCGCTCTCTGCCAGACGACGAACGATAAGCAGGATTGCTTTCTGCTCGCTCTCGACCGCCGACATACGCATTGGGCCACGGTTTGCCAGGTCGTCGCGCAGGATATCTGCCGCACGCGAAGACATGTTGCGCAGGAATTTCTCGCGCAGCGGCTGTTCGGAACCTTTCAGAGCCACCAGCAGCGATTCGGACTCCACTTCCTGCAACAGGCGCTGGATGCTGCGGTCGTCGACTTCCACCAGATTTTCGAACAGGAACATCTCGTCGATGATTTTCTGGGCCAGTTCGCCATCGAATTCGCGAACGGCTTCGATAACGGCTTCTTCCTGCTGCGTCTTCATCAGGTTGATGATTTCCGCTGCGGTTCTCACGCCGCCCATCTTCGCACGCTTCAGGTTCTGGCCATCCAGCAGACCGTTCAGTACTTCGGTCAGTTCTGCCAGTGCGGCTGGCTGTACGCCGCCGAATGTCGCGATACGCAGCATCACATCGTGACGCAGACGCTCGTCGAACTGCGCCAGAATGTCGGCGGCCTGGGAGCGTTTGAGGTGTACCAGGATCGTCGCGATAATCTGTGGATGCTCGTCGCGAATAAGATCGGCAGCCGCCTGCGGTTCCATAAAGTTGAGCGTTTCCATCCCGGAGGTGGTTTCGCGTGTTTCGAGAATATCTTCCAGCAGGCTGGACGCTCGCTCTTCGCCCAGCGCCTTGGTCAGTACCGTGCGCAGGTAATCGTTAGAGTTAACGTTCAGTGCCGCATACTGCTCGGCATCCACTTCAAATTCACGCAGCACGTCGGTCAGCTGCTTGTGTGAAACCTGACGCATGCTGGAGATGGCTGCACTCAGGTGCTGAACCTCGCGGGTTCCGAGGTGTTTGAACACCTCGGCGGCGCGGTCTTCGCCAATTGTCATCATCAGGATGGCGCTTTTTTCGGTACCGGTGAGACTCATAGCTCGTCCTTCATCCACTGGCGAATAACCAGAGCCACCACGCGTGGGTCATTTTCAGACATGTCACGAATACGCTGGCTCATTACCTCAGCACTCATGCGGTGCTGTGACTTACGTTCTTGATCAAGTTCGTCTTTAGACAGCTTGACCGATACTGCTTCGTCCTCGTCCTCACCGCGTGCCTGTTTGGCAAGCGCGACGGCTTCGGCCACGGCTTTCTCCTGATCCGCTTTACGCTTCAGCTGTGGGCGAACCAGCTTGCGGTAGAGGATGAAGGCCACAATCAGTACCAGTACCCAGCGTCCGGCATCCATCATCTTCTCGATGAAGGACTCTTGCTGCCAGAACGGCAGGTCGCCACCGGTGTCTGCGGTTTCGTTGAACGGTGAGTTAACCACGTTCAGGCTGTCGCCGCGTTTGTCCGAGTAGCCCATGGCTTCACGGGTCAGGTTCTCAATCTGCTTCAGCTGTGCATCGGTCAGCGCAACAGGCTTACCTGCGGCGTCCGTTTTGTAGTTCACAACTACGGCCACTGACAGACGCTGTACTTCACCCACATTCATCTTCGTATGCAGGATGGTGCGGTCTACTTCGTAATTGGTG
Organism: Pantoea sp. CCBC3-3-1; assembly: GCF_007981265.1. Lineage (NCBI taxonomy): Bacteria > Pseudomonadati > Pseudomonadota > Gammaproteobacteria > Enterobacterales > Erwiniaceae > Pantoea > Pantoea sp. CCBC3-3-1. The sequence goes on along the minus strand of NZ_CP034363.1, from coordinate 2,889,068 downwards.
GTGTCATCGTTACGGGTGTTCGATGGACCGGTTTTCGCCGTGCTGGTGTTTTGATTAGCCGCTGCGTTATTCGCGCCGTTGGCTGCATTGGCACCATTCTGGTTATTGGTATTCGGCGTTGTCACCGGCGCGGTGTTAGCTGGCGCTGGTTGATTAGACAAGGCGCCTGGAACACCACCCTGATTTGCACCGCCTAGCTGCTCGCTGTTGCTCGACTGACGTGAACGAATAGCCTGTTTTGACGGGTCGCTGTTTGGCTGATACGTCTCATCAGTCTGCTCGCGAGAGTTAAAGTCAATCTGCGCGGTAACCTGAGCATGTACGTTGCCGTTGCCTACAATCGGGTTCAGGATCGCTTCAATGCGCTGCTGGAAACGGCTTTCCACATCGGTCGCGTATTTCAGTTGAGCATCGTTAAGGTCACGGCCTGCATTATCAGACTGGGTCAGCAGATGACCGGCCTGATCGACAACGGTCACATTGCCCGGCGGCAGACCAGCAACGCTGCTGGAAACCATATGAACGATAGCGCCAACCTGTCCCTGATCCAGTGCACGGCCAGGCTGCAACGTTAAGGTTACAGACGCCGTTGGCGATTTCTGCTCGCGCACAAACAGTGACGGCTTAGGCATAGCGAGGTGAACGCGAACGTTTTTCACCGGGCCCAGCGATTCGATGGTGCGTGCCAGTTCGCCTTCCAGCGCACGCTGGTAGTTAACCTGCTCGCTGAACTGGCTGATGCCGAATTTTTCCTGGTCCAGCAGCTCGAAGCCAACAGCGCCGCCTTTTGGCAGACCCTGTTGCGCCAGGCGCAGACGCAGCTCGTGCACTTTCTCAGCGGGAACCATCAGCGCGCCGCCTTTATCATCGAACTGATAAGGCACATTCATCTGGGTAAGCTGAGTAATGATGGCACCGCCATCCTCATCGCTGAGATTGTTATAAAGCACCTGGTACTGAGGCTGTTTAGCCCACAGCACCATGGCGATAATAATGGCAACGGCAGCCGCCGCAGCGATGATAATCGGGATGCGAGGATTTGCCTTTAAGCGAGTAAAAAGGTCGTTCAAACCTTTCTTCTCTGGTTGATCCTGCGTGACAGTTGCATTCATGACTCTTTCCCGCCTGACAGTTGACCGGACTGTTTCGTGTAGTGTCGTAACAAATCTGACTCCCTGATGTACTGACTAAAAATTTGTTCAACTCTGATGGCTGCCATTATTTGTCGAAACGCAAATTTCGATGGGTGGATAAGCCATGATTTTTGCGTTCATTTAGCGGCTTTGTCTTATTGACATTGTGTTAAGTTTTCCATCAACAAAAATCGTTGTCATAAACCTATCGAGGCAAACCATGTCAATTCAAGGCATTCAGAGCGTAATGCAGCAGTTACAGACCGCAGCACTTCAGGCGAGTGGTCAGAGTAATGAAGCAGCAGGTCAGTCAGATTTCGCAGGACAGTTAAAAGAAGCGCTGAATAAAATCAGTGATACTCAGAACGCAGCCCGTACGCAGGCGCAGGACTTCGAGATGGGTAAACCCGGCGTTAACCTGAACGATGTGATGGTGGATATGCAGAAAGCCTCTGTTTCCATGCAGATGGGCATTCAGGTGCGTAACAAGCTGGTCAGCGCCTATCAGGAAATGATGAATATGCAGGTGTAGATATTTAAATTGCTGATATATAATATCTTTTTCAGGCGGTCTTCTGGGTGGAGCACACCTGTAGCACAAACTCATTGAGTTTATGGTTTAGCATGGCGATCTGTTCGGTGTTGTTTTCCTGCATCCAGGTGCCATAAACTTGATAGACCATCTGTGCATCAGTATGGCCCATTTGATTTGCTACAAAGTTGGGGTTTGCTCCGGCAGCAAGTGACCAGCATGCATAGGTGTGTCGGGACTGGTACGCTTTCCTGTGGCGAAGTCCGGCTCTCTTTAGCGTTGTTGTCCACGTTTGGCCAATCGAATCGACTGAGTAATGTGCGCCGTAATTGCCATTCACAGCGCCTACGGATGGATTAAAAACAAATGTTTTCTGATCGGGGATCCGCTCTTCGTACTCACGTGTATGAAAATCGAAAGCAAAAGGCGGACATAGCCGTGTAAATTCCATCTGGTCTTGTAGAGCGTGAATAGCGCCATCTACCAGACAAATTACACGGTTATTGCTCGCCTCAGTTTTTGGTGGCGTAAAAAGCCCTTCACTGGTTAGGTTGCGGGCAACTGTGATCGTTTTAGCGACCAGATCAATGTCCTCCCACGCAAGCGCACACAGCTCACCATGACGCATACCAGTCATAATGGCCAGTGTCCAGAAATTGGTAATCTGTCGGGTATTACAGGCTTTGATGAAGCGCGGATATTCTTCACGCGTTAAAGGGTCAGGGCGCTTAATAGATTTCTTAAGCGGTTTAATATTTGCCATAGGATTTGCAGCGATATAACCATTGCTATATGCAAATGTGAACAGGGCAAGCAGATCGCCCATACTGCCGTTGACCGTCGAGACGGATCTGCCTTTTTTTCTCACCTTATAATTCCTACCATTCGCATGGTATCCCGTCAAAAGTTCGTTCCGCAGATTGAGAAAATCCTCCTGTTTCACGCTCCTGATGTTTAAATTTTCCCCCATCATTTCAATCGTTACCCTGATCCGACGCTCGTAGGCTTTGTACGAGCTGTGAGCCAGTTCCGGTTTCTTTAGCTTTAGCCAGGTATCAGCAATGGCTCTGAGAGTGACTACCGTATCCTGAGCTACGGATTCGTTTTTAAAAATCCGGGATTCAGGAAAGCTTGAGCGGTAATCAAACACGCCTGTTTTTATCTGATAAACAATATTGTTTCGCATCTCCCCGGCCATCTTGCGATTTTTTGGTGTGTCCAGTACGCCGAGCGTTTCCCACCTTCTGGAACCGCGATACATAAACCATATCCGTAGATGCCCCTTGTTAGGGGCGACTCCGGTTGGGTATTTCGTCATGGGCTTTCTCCTTTGCTAAATGTCTCTGCATTTAAGCAGATTTTCGACGGGGGATCGCCGCTGGCTGACGGTCAATCCACTTTTCGATAGCCCTCCAGTCGTAAAAACACATCGAGTTATCTCGCGGCTGCCCATCTGCTGCCACATGCTTGTACTCTCGGCCCTCCATCCATGACTGATCACGGGCCGCTTTAATGGTGTTTTTCTTCATTCCGGTGATCGCAATAAGCACAGACTCAGCGACCCACTTGCCCGGTACGAGCTGGATTATATTTTCCATACTGCCTCTTTGGTTGCGATGATGTGGGGAGGGTGATTAGCGTGTGCGGAAGCCGTTGCAGCCCAGCAAGAATTCAATGAGGTAGGCTTTCATTTTTGCATGCCATTCTCGGTCGTTGCCGTTTACCCAACCATCTGGCGGCGTCCATGGCTCGATAAGTGCAGCCATCTTTTTTGCTTTCGCTGCGGTTACCTGAAGTGGATCGTTGGTGTTCTGAGTATCAATCAATTTTTTCATGCCGGTGATAGCTAGGACTTTGAACCACGTTCCGTTTGGTAGGCCGAGGTCTCTGATGCGTTCGCCAGCACGGCGCTTATCGATTAATTCAACTGACATTCTTCATCTCCTTATCCACCACGCGCACGAAGTAGACCAGCCATTGGCGGGCCGGGTATCTGCCAGGCGGCAGCGCGGTGATTAGTTTTGTGTATTTGTCTAACAAAAGGGTGGTAATGCGGTCATACTCTGATTTGGGTTTGCCTTTCTTGGTGCTGATGATTTCCTTTCTGCAACTTCGGGCAACTGACCGCAGGGCGTTTTCAGTCTCCGGCGTCATCGGTCAGCCTTATGCCGGGGATTTTACCGGCGGTGATGGCGTCATAGATGATTTCGTAGATAGACTTGAGCTTGCCGTCATCTTCTTCACCTGCGCGTGCGCGCCATGCAGCATTCATAGCATGAACTGATTCTTCACGCCTGCGCTCTGCTTTGGTGCGAATTGGGATAAAACATGTAGCAACTGCATACGCCAGCATTTCACCCCGACCGCCATCGGCTTCATAGAACGCGACAGGGCAAGCGTTTGTAAATCCATTTCCGATTATCTTAACTTTCTCACCAGGCTCCCCTACGAATTCAGGATAATCCTCACCGTAGAAATTAACTAACTCACACTCACACCCAACCGGCGGCAGGCCTTTACCATCCCATTCAATGCTCATGCCACTCTCCTTTGTTGTTCTGTACATGACGGCTCGCGCTCCCATTCTTCACATGCAAAAGCTTCATCTGCGATATCACACATGGTTAACTCCTGAAATTTGGATGTAAAAAAACCACCGCTTGGGTGGTTTGAATTGATAAGCTTGTACAAATTATCACCATAACTTTAAAGGAAAATGTGAAAACCTTTACGTAAAAGATTACTTCTTGCCTCATCCACATTCAGTCCAATAATCCCAAAGCCAAGAGGGAATTTTGTAATAAAAGGCATGAAAGAAATAAAGTCAATTGCTTCCGGACCAAAGTTTTTCACTTCAAGAATCGAACCGGATGGAACAACAATGAATTTTTTATTGTTCTTGTTACTTTGATAAATGTCTATATACATACAATAACCCCCAGCAATAGATACAGGAAAATTACCCGTAGTTATTTCATCGGCAGTTATTGGTGGTTATTTAATTAAAATAACTTATGATTTTAAGAAATTAGGTTTTCTTTTTAATATATGCCAAAATTTCAAAAGATTAGTTGTAGAAGGAAGGCTGCTGTATTAATTTTACTTCTTTCTTAACTAACAGATGAGGTTAATTCATGGTGCCGAACTTGATAAACATCAGTAGCTAAATTTAACTTTTTGATATCATTAACCAACATGCGGGCAGCGTATTTATAGAACTTATCCAGCTCGTCGATGCTTGACGCTTTGCTGGCCGCTTCGGTGAAATCTTTCAGCAGTTCTTCTGGCATCCGATCCGGTGCCTGACCGCTTTCCGGTTGTGCCGGTTGGGCAGCCCTCTGGTTGATCAGATTGTTTAAATCCTGCCGGGTGCGGGCCGGTGTTACGTCGCGTTCAATGCGTTCTTTCTGCTCGAACTCATCCGGTGTGTAGACGCCCAGAATGACGTCAGGACAGTAGAGGCGCGCCCAGCGTTTTACGCCCAGATAAGCCAGCTGCTGTTTCGGATCGCTTCCCCAAAGTGTGGAGTTACGCACCTGAGCCTGAGATAAAAGAAGTTCAAGGACGCGTGGTTCATCTTCACCTTTGAGTGTCGCCCAGACACGTACGCCGCAGCCTTTCTCGTCGGTCATGTTCCAGTTGGGGGCTATATATTTATTCCCTTTCTGAGAGGTCTTTTCGACAAACTTCCCGATGACATTTTCCCACGGGCCGAACCAGTCGTAATGGAGCCTGTCTTTTGTTGGAGCCATAGAGGTAATAACGGCATTGACCAGTTGCGCCTCATAGCCAAGAACGCCATTAATCAGATGGGTTTTCTGAGCAACGGCGTACGGGTTCATCCCCCACTGAGCAGCCTGTAATGCCACGGCCATGCAATCAGCGGGACTTCCTGCGAGGTGAGCCGGGACTGTGGCGCGTCCCTTAGCCATAACATCAGCAAAGGCCTGTAGCTTTTGCAGTCCTGACGGACTGAAGATGGCCGCTTTGGTCTCGGCTTCGTTAACCGGGGCGTGGATGATTTCGTTGCTCATGAGTGATCCTTTTTCTTCGCCCAGGCCGGGCGGGTGATTTCTTCAATGCCGCCCCAGCTATCAGTCGTGCGGCATTCGTGATAGGTGTCCAGGCTGCGGCGAAACAATTCAAAGCCTGCGGCGGTGTCTTCTTCTTCGAGCTGGAAAACGCGGGTGGGGTAACGGCCACAGTCGATGGTTTCGCTCACGGCGATGAAGATAAACATGGGGTATTCGTTGAAGTGCCGGTAAAAGCCTTCACGGTACATGGCGTCCTGCATGTGATAGCGGAACTCTTCGACATGGCGTGGGAAGCGATCCATATCAGCGACCTTTTTTACATCGACTACCACGGGCTGGCCGTTGAGGAACTTGTCCGGTCGGAACCGGCAAAGCTCGCCAGTCTCCTCGTCGTTCCAGTAAACAGATGCCTCACAATGGCCCTCAGCCTCAAGCAGCCAGCGTGCGGCAGGGTGGGCCAGCGCACTTTCGCGCATCAGCATCAGCTTGCGACCCTGTTCGGCATCCATAACTGTCATGCCAGCGTTTTCGCAGTCTTTCAGGAACTGCTTTTCATCTTCTTTGCCTGCGGTCGTGCGCCGGTTAAATTCCGGGGCCACGATAAAGCGCTTATCAAATTCCTGCGGCTCCAGCAGAAGGCAATGCAGGGCGGTACCCATATCCAGCGCCTTAAGCTTTTCAGTGTCGACCGGCGCTTCCTTACGCCACTTGAAGATCGCCGGATTAATCAGGATATCGTCCAGCTGCGATTTACTGACACCAGCACCGGCGTGGTAATCCTCATTGCTGATATTGAGATAAAGACCCGGTTCCATCACGCCACCTCACCCAAAAAATATGCTTCAACGTAAAGTTGCTTCGCTTTAGCCTGGCAGACAGCGTCAACGAATGCGGCGTATGCATCTTGCGCTTCGTCTGAGTCGAGGCCGACACGATAGGGAGACATAACTAAAGACGGCCTGTAAAACTCCATAGCTGTTTCGGGGAAGCTGTCAGCCAGCTCAGCAGCTTTGGTGCGGATCCATTCATCACGCGCTACCTGGGCAGCCTCAGCATCGTGTTTCGCCTGTTCGTTGCGGTCGTACATTACGAAGCGATTCATGGACGGCCCTCTGAACAGAGCATTTCCCAAAGCTTTTGCAGCCAGCTTTTACGTGGCGGCGGGGTGAACGAAGCGCTGGTCAGGATGTTGGAACGGTTAAACTGAATGCTGTTAATGGCGTGGAAAGGGCGACCGCATGCCGCCCCTGCAATAGCGATTTGCATGGGTGATTTCCTTAGTTAGTGGGTTTCATAACGGAGAGGCCTCTGTGAAGCCGCTTTGTTATAGGCATAAAAAAGCCCGCACGGTGGCGGGCAAATGCGGAGCAACAGTTTTTTTGGCGTAAAAAATCCGCTTCTATCTAAGCTAGAACCTGATGCTTTTTAGGATTATTTATCTTGCAGCCATAGGCCGCTAGCGTAAAATCCCCCTTTTGCAAGGGGGGTGGATATGAAAAACGTCGTTTTGAGCATGTTAGCTAAAATTTCAAAAATAGACGCTGAAACTAAACAGCTTACGGCTCGAGTAGAAGCGCAATCGCTATTGATCAGTGCTCTTGTACTGGCCGTCAGTAAACAGGGCGGTGTCACAGAGATGATCGAAAGCGCGAACAAGGCTATCAACACAGTAATTGAATCCGCTGATTCCGATGATGTCCTGAAAACCGATGCAGCTATTCTTCTTACAGAGTTGCAAGATTTACTCACCATATCAAGAGCTGTAGACCAGGCTGAACCCGTAATAAATCACGAAGGTCTTACCGAAATTACCGGCCTTTCTACAACTTCTTAAATCAGTGAATACTGTAAGCGCCCTTGCAATAGCGATTTGCATGGGTGGTTTCTTTATTCAGTAGGTTGCATATCTGTGCCAGCTCGCAAACCAGCAATGATATACAGGTGTAAAAAAGGCCGCATATGCGGCCTAGTATAGTTAGGTGCCTGCTTTTAACCACATCAGGCGAGGTGCGCCCGCCATACCCCTACAGCGAGATTCCTTGTATCCTTAAATCACCCCTACAGTGATTTGAGAAAAAATGGATAGTATTCTTTCTAAACTGGCATTAGATGCCTGGTACAAGGTCTTTATTTGGATCGGAACATTCGCGTTTATTGCTACGGCAGCAGGTTTACTTCCCAACCTGCCGACAAAACCAAGCCTGCTAATCTCGCTTGGCGTGATTTTTTTTGGGCTTGGTGAATGGAAGAATCACCCTCTTAAAACAATACTTCAGGAAGCTTCGGGGCGTCAGTTTTTGGCATCCGGGCATAAAAGAGCTTTCAGCTTTACTGGCACTGTCCTGTGTATCTTTGGATTGTTTTTGGCTTATTTGGGCGCTCACGATTTTTTCTAAATCAGCGCCGCAGCAAGGGCACTTTCGAGGTAAGGGCAAAGGTTGCCATTTCATACCCTTCGGCAGTTTAAGCAACATACTCACCTCGCTGTCACTGTTTCTGTTTTCTTGCGGAACCCGGCGGCGTACAAAGCAACGTCGCCCAAGCATAGATTGTCAGCACTTGGCTGCGGCTTACTGCGCACGCTCGGAGCGTTCACTGCTTTCAGTACTCGATCGGAGCAGCCAGATAGCGCTGCTTCAATCTTGCGTTCAAAACGCTGCTGCCCGGCTTTCTCAGCCCGGTGCGCTGCTGCACGAGCCAGATTCTTTTGCTTATTGCGTGGCATAGAGCCTCCTGTAATTGGCTTAGGTGATGCAGACAGCCGGGCGACTAACCCCGGTCGCGTACTCATTGCCAAGCGCCTCCGCCGAAGAGGTTGGCTTCTGCCTGCATCCCAAAGCCAACTGCACTCTGGTGGGGTGTATCACCCTCAATCCTGATTGTTAAAGAGCAGTAAGTCCGTTTCGTGTCTGCCAGCGTCCGGCTGATGGGAGTTAGTATCACCATTAGTAATTTTATAGTCAACACTAATGGTGATAAATTATTACGGGCGGTGTTGATATTCATGAATTTAAAGGAAATTTAGTTTCAGGAGTTGTATCTAGGGTGGGAGGGGGCTGGGTAGTAGGCACAAAAAACCCGGCGCGGCGGCCGGGTTGATTACAGTTAAGCTTTATTAGCTGGCGTTCTCGCAGCCAGGCTGGCCGCGATCGATAACTTCAGTACCTTCGATAATGTATCCAAACCGGCCAAAGAGGAAGGAGTAGTTGAACTGAGTGACTACTACATCTGATAGAGCAACTGAGCAACGATTCTTCTCAATAGCTCTGTCAATGGCGGTTTTCACGTTAGGAATTCCTAGCGGGAAAATTACCACTGGGGCGGCGTCTTCAGCCTTCACGCGAGCGCCTTTGACGAAGTTATTCGAGTTCAAATTATAGTTTTTAGTACTGGCAACAGTGAGATCTGCTACACGGTTGCTACATCCGGCCAGCGCCATTACTACCGCAGCTAAAGCTAAAATCTTTTTCACTTATATTTTCCTTTGATTGCAATCGGAAATATCTTAACAAATTATTTTATTAAACTCATCAAAAACATTACAAAAACTGACCTGTTTAAAGGCAAATTGCAGGCACAAAAAAGCCCGCTCAGTGGCGGGCTATACGGGGGTGGAGATAATTGCTCTTTTTATAATTCTTTAATGAACCTAATTTGTAAACTTCGCAGTAATTCGTTGGTTCTAATGAAGCTAACACCAAAATGGTCACAAATGTCAGGGATTTTTGGTTTTGGGCTTCCCTTAGCCCTGACTTCATGAGTTACTATAGTTGCAGATAAAGATTTTGCCTTTGCGATTAACCATGGATCAGCAACGCTCAAAAACGGAGCAATGTTATGATTGTCTTTCTTTCTTGACCCATATTCCGTCTGAACATATTTAGCAATATCTGCAAAATTTCTTTGTGTTGCTTCATCGTCGACAGCTGAAAAAAAGATTTTTCTGTCTTTCACCCAGTCATAAATTGGATCATCTCTATGAGCAATTTCATCATAGACATTTTTAATGCTTAACAATTCCCCGGAATAAAATCGCTCAGATAAAAAATCCCAAAAACCCGGGCATATATCCATGCAGTAATATTCATTTTGAGCTTGGATGAAAATGTTTGAGTCGATGATATATGTCAAAGTCCCAATTCCTTCTGAGCGAATTCATTGATTTTGCTTGGTCGAATGCCGGTTAATCTTTGTGCTTCTCTCAAAAGCAACTTGCCTTCTAATGCCTGAGTCACAACAGCTTTAGCAAAGGTTTCGCTAACTCTCCCTTTTTGAGTTCTTGGGTAAGAACCGCCACCACCGGGAGATTTATCATTGATTTTAGCGACGTAAGATACATATTGACTCTCAGTAATAAGGTTTAGAGTCAAAGCTCTTCTTGCAATTACCCACCGGCTAACCTTAAAGAAGCTGGTCAAAGAGTGGATATTCTGTTCCCAATCGGAATCATCTATCCATCTGTCCTTCATTTTATCTTCCGGCACCAGAAATTCAGCGGCAACAGCATTACACAGTTGCTCCTCTCTAGATTTATTGTTGTGGTCTAGATCGCTTATAGCAGATTCGCCGATCATGAGGTGAGCCAACTCATGGATAAGAGTAAATAATTGCGCGGACTTCGCATCATTGTTATTAATAAAAATAACTGGTGCTCTTTCGTCCGCCACGCAGAAACCACGGAAATCTTTTACATTAATGGGCCTATGAGTGTTGTTCTTAACAACCCCATTTTTCATTACTAAAATTCCATTTCTTTCGACTTCTTTAGTTAATTTTGTAAAAAAATCTTCCCATTTTCCACTTTTAGGCGGAATGCTAACTAAAAGCCGGCTTCTTAGTTCTTTTACAAGGATTGTGTAAGGGGTATTTTTGTTGTATTTTCCAACAAGGTCTGCCTTGTCAAGACCAACTTCTGCAGAATATTCTTTATACCAATCAACCTTTATCATCACATCCGTTAAGGTGTCTCTGAGCTCAAGAGAGATGTCAACATCCCTGCTTCCAATGGTGCGTCGGTCAGGTATAGGTAGATTTTCATCAATTGGTTTATCAAGATAAAGACAACCAAAAGGGATATTGGCGATATCTGCGAATTTTTGTGCTTCAGCAAAAGAAACAGGATGAGAGCCGTCTTCCCATTTTTCAATGAGTTCCGGTTTTTTTTTCATTTTTAATGCAACATAGCTTGTAGAAAGATTCGCTCTTTCTCTCGCCCACGTTAACATTTTCCTGTTTATAAAAGCCTGAGCCATAAATCCTCAATACAAAAAAAATGCCTATTACACACTTTCATTCTTGTGCATCACTGATTTGCCGTCAACGAGTTTGTGACTGAAAAGGCTGCAACTCTGCGACTTCATATTACCCAAACGTCTCTTCCGGCCACTGGGCCTTAACCACTTTGCCGATGATGCGAATGCTGTGATCGCAGTCAATCGTCCTGTATGCCGGATTCAGCGGCACCAGATAGCTTATGCCTGAATCAAGGTCATACTTCTTGAAGGTTGCCTCTGAATAGCCGTTAGCAGCTGCCACGCAGAAATCACCTGGCTCAACATTTACGGCCGGATCAACCAGAATAAGCATTCCCTCCGGGAAGCTCGGGCGAACTCCTTGTGGGGCCGTCATAGAGTGCCCCTTAACTTCAAGCCAGAATGCTTTCTCGCTGGCTTTCTTCGTCGTTGGCACCCATGCCTTAGCATCACTGGCCGTGTAGCTGCCGATTTCAGCAAAGGGGCCGGCTTGCACATGCGCAAAGAGTGGATACTCGTATTGTGGCTTCGCAGCTGGCGAACCCTGCAACGATGCGTACATATCTGCAATTTCCGCCGCAATGCTGGGACTAAAATCTTCTACCGAAACACCAAGTATTTTGGCTAGCCTGGCAGCATGGGCCGGGCCGATAGCATTTGAGCCATTCAGCAGTTGCGCTACGCCACTTTGTCCCATACCCATCCGCTCAGCCAGCGTCTCTTGAGACAAGCCAAGAACTTTCTTTTTGTTTTCAAAAATCGCTTTTAACCGGTTGGCATCAGCGATCTGTTCTGGTGTTAAGGGTTTCTTTTTCATACTGCCATTTTATAACCACGAGGAATAATCACCAATCACCGTTAGTGTTGACTATTTCATTACTATTGGTGATAATAAGTTCTGTTTTTAAGGAGACAATCATGGAAAAACTGCCTTTGTCAGTGTTCGTCTCCCGGAACGGGCAAGAGAAGGCCGCTGAGATTTTCAATGTACGTCAAAGCGCCATCAGTAAAGCTCTTTCATCAGGGAGAAATATCACGGTCACCATCTTTGAAAATGGACGGGTGATTGCTGAGGAACTTAAGCCATTCCCCAGCAGCAAGCGTGATATCCAGGCCGCTTAAGCAGTACCGCTCTTTAAACAATCTGGCTGAGGGTGTTTCACCCCAAACAACAACGTGAAGGCTTACGGCCTTCGCACGTAATTAACTATTCAACATAGAAATCATACGAAATGGAAAACGCAAGTAACAGCAAGTTGATTAACCAGGTGGAGACTGAACTCCGATCCCGGCTGACGCACAAGGGCCAACGCGTTCTCGCTGCTGAAGCCGGATGGCATGAATCGAAGGTGAGCCGATTAAACCTGCGCGATATGGCGACGGTTTTCGTGCTGCTGGAAAAGGTATGGGAAACAAGCCTGATAGCTGAGGTTGCCAGGCAGGCAGTTGAGGCGGTGATAGGAAAAGAAAAAGCCCCGAGCTGCGCGAACAGCTTCGAGGCCTGATGCGAAAAGACTGGATCAATTTACAGGAGTAATTATGAGTTCTTTATCACTGCTTTACAAGGCAAAAGACAAAAACGGCACCGAAACGACCGTTAAAAAAACGTTTCTGGTTCCGCTGAGCGAATTATATGTCGAACTTGGCTATAACGTCCGTGAAATCGATCAGGAACATGTCGCAGAATTCCGCGATGCGTTTATCGCTGGTGAGTTTGTGCCGCCTTTGGCGGTCCAGGTAACAGAGCAGGGCGTAAAAGTTATCGACGGCCATCACCGCTATTACGGCGCGAAGATGGCTACCGATGCCGGGCATGAAGTCGCCAGGCTGGAGTGCAAGGATTTTGTTGGGACTGAAGCCGATCGCATCGCGTTTATGGTCACCAGCTCACAGGGTAAGGCGCTGGCCCCACTGGAACGTGCTGCGGCATATCAACGGCTCAGTAATCAGGGCTGGGAACCTGCGGAGATAGCGAAGAAGGTAAAACGCTCAGTGGCGGATGTGAGTTATCACCTCCAGCTGCTGGAATGTGGCGATGGTCTGATCGCAATGGTCAAATCTGGCGAAGTAGCCCCGACAACAGCCGTAGCACTTTCACAGCAACATGGCGCCAGGGCGGAATCAGTGGCGCTGGCCCAGATGGATAAGGCCCGTGCTGCCGGTAAGAAGAAGCTGACCAAGAGCGACGCCATGCCGCAATTCAGCGCCAAGAAAGCCCGGCGTCTGGTAGAGCTGCTGGTGAATGCAAAATTCTTTGACGAAATTTTGGGGCCTCGTTTGGAATTTAGCCCTGATTACTCTGAAGAAATCAACCGCATCCTGGCTGAGTACCGAGCTGGCATCCCAACTAACGGCGGGGGGGCCGCATGAACCTCGCTTATTCCAACGTAACACCATTACGGCCTGATAAGCAGGCCGCTGACAGACCGGAGGCAACCGGTAAGGGGTTTGCCTTGCTGCACAGAAAAATAATGGAACTGCCTTTCTACAGGACGGATTCTGACGCTGTTCACCTGTGGATACACTTCATCCTCTCTGCCAACCATGCACCCGGACCGGTTAATACCGAGTTTGGCGTTATTTTGTGCAGAAGGGGTGAGTTTGTTACAGGGCGGTACACCCTGGCACAGGAAACCGGTATTGACCCGAACCGGATAAAATACCTGCTGCTGAAGTTCGAAAAAATGGGGATGATCAGCAAAGAATCGAACAAGAAATTTTCGAAGATTCTGGTCACAAAATACGATGATTATCAGCAAAAAGTTGTGCCAACAGATTGCCATCAAAGTGCCATCGCAAACCCGCATACAGCAAGGACTGGCGGGGAGGTAGTGCCAACAGATTGCCATCAAAGTGCCACAAACAATATAACATCTAATACTAACGTATTAGATTCTCGTCAGAGAAATCCCCCTCCTGCTGGCCAGCAACCAAAACCGCAACGACCTGATGCAGCCATTCAGTCACCGAAAGGGGACAAGTGGGGCACTGCTGACGACCTGCGCGCGGCGGAGTGGATGTTTGACGTGGTGAAGGGAGTAGCCCCGTCAGCCAGGAAGCCGAACTACACCGCCTGGGCTAATGACATTCGCCTGATGCGTGAGAGAGACGAGAGGCTGCACCGGGATATGTGCGTGCTGTTCAAATGGGCTTGCCAGGACAGTTTCTGGAAGGGCAACGTCCTGTGCCCTGCAACGCTTCGTGAAAAATGGGTGACGCTGGAAGTCAAACGCAGCAAAGCGATATCCGGCACCGACACCCGCAGACCGGTTCTGGACTTCAACAACACTGACTGGGCAGAGGGGTTACAGCTATGAGAAACGTCGTTACCGCCATTCAGAACCGCGACGGCCAGGCGTTGCAGCAGATGCATGCCGTTGAAAAGCCAAGGCAGCAGGTACCTGAGCAGGCGATCCATATTTTCAATGAGCTATTCCACCAGCTGAAAGCGGCTTTCCCGGCACTGATGGTAAATATCAAAACTCAGGATGAGCTGAACGAGCTGCGCCGACAGTGGGTGCTGGCATTTGCCGAGAACGGCATAACCAGTATCGATCAGGTTAACGCCGGTATGAAGCTGGCCCGTCAGCAGGAAACGCCGTTCCTGCCTTCTCCGGGTCAGTTTGTCGCCTGGTGCCGCCAGGGGGAAGCCAGCCGCTATGGCCTGCCGGACGCGGACGAGCTTTACGACATGGTGATGGAGTACAGCGCGCGCCGTGGTTTCTACGACAGCCCGGAAAAATACCCATGGCAGAGCAACGAGTGCTGGCTGATGGTACCCGCTCTGTATTCGCAGATGCGCTCTATGAACCTGACCCCGGCAGAGCTGCGTCAGAAGTGCGTGAAGGAATTGCGCTCAATGGCTAAGCGTCTCGACTCAGGCGAGAAGATTGGCGCGCCGGTCGCGCAGATACCGAAGCTGCATTGCCCTGTGAGCAACGAAAAGGGACTGGATACAATCGCGGAAATCAGGCAGAAGCTTGGCATGCGGAAGGTGAAATCATGAGCAATGTAACGCAGTTGATAATAGAGCCGCCGCTACGGAGCACGGCGCGGAAACTGGCGCTGTCTGTCGTCAATCTCAGCGAAAAGCCGATCCTGACGCTGGCACAAGCACAGGACACAATTCACGCAATGGGCATGCTGGCCCGCGAGGCGCACGATTACATTATTAAGGCCAATTTTGAATCATTCAATATGGGAGGGTAAAATGAATTAATTGAATGAGAATAGTCTGTTTATAGTGATCTGGCCATGAGGGTTTATTTAGTTACATACGTATGGTCAAATTCTGAATATATTAATCTGAGACAATATTGAGGTGAAACAGAAACAAGAATGTGGAATAACTACCATCAAATTTGATGAGTAATTATTTACTGTCTTAAAAGACAGTAATCTTGGGGAACGGAATGCAGATTGAAACTGTTCAGACTGATGAACTGGAAGGCAAGGCTCTGGAATGGGCGGTACTTAAAGCTATCGGTGGAAGCTGGCCCGAAGGCGTTCACAGCACCTGGGATAAGGCCGGATACCTGATAACCAATTTGAACATCTTCCTGAGCAGCGGAGGGCATAAATTTATGTTTATAGCCTACCTTGATGAAAGGGCACCTTCAGTTGGAAGAAGTTTACCAGAGGCTGTCTACCGCGCTGTAGTTCATTCAGTTATGGGAAGTTGGATTTCTGTGCCAGTATCTTTACTGAAAACTTAAATAACCATAGTGGCACCTGTTATCAATAGAATAATAGGTCCAAATTTTAATGGAGATAAATATGATAGCTGAAATTTCGTCGTTGAATTTACGCAATGACTATCTGGAGGACGTCAAGTGTGCTTTGCTTTTATTGAAAGTGTTCAATATTGAAGGCGGGCATAGTGACCAGGTAATTAATGAGGTGCTTCTAAAAGCAGAAGATAGCTTAAATAAACATTTGGAGACAGCTAACCGGAGGTGATCCGTGCAGGACTTCTGTTTGCACAAATCAACCCTGGACCAGTTCACTCAACACATTTTCGACCTCGTATCATCCGGCAAACGCTGGCGCATCAAAATCACAGAATGGCGTGATCAACGCAGTATCCCTCAGAATTCCCTACAACACTTGTGGTACGCAGAGTTGAGCGCTTATTTGATTAAGCGCGGTAAGCCTTTTGCATCTCCTGAATGGGTCAAGGATGCTATGAAACACACCTATCTGGGATACGAAGAGCGCGAGATGGTCGACGTGGTAACAGGTGGACGAACTCAGGTACAGACGCTACGGCATACGGCAGACCTCGACACGGGCGACATGCATCACTACCTCACACAGGTGGAGGCATGGGCGCTAAACGTGGGATGCAGGCTGACGGTTCCGGCCGATAGCGAATACAACCAACTCAGACAAAAGCAAGTGGCGTGATGAAAAAATACACCCTAATTTATGCAGATCCGCCGTGGACTTATCGCGATAAAGCCAATGATGGCGCGCGCGGAGCTGGCCACAAATACCAGACCATGACCCTGTAGGCACCCCCACCGCCGAAGAACTCCTTTCCCGCTACACGGCTCGCAAAATTCAGACTAAAAAGACGCTCGCTACCGATCCGCGCCTCTGGCTGGTCAGTGCGCTGCTGCCTGAATCACGTGATGAGCCGAAAGTGAGCAGGACCTATCAACACAAAATGTGAAGCTGATATGGAAAACAAGTTATGCGCTAAATGCGCCATACCTCTATCATCTTATAAAGCACATCTGTGCAACGTCCTTTTGAATCACCAATCCCACTGGCTATGGAGATGACGATGAGTGAATTAAAAGCTGGTGGACTGGCGCTAGTGACTGGAGCATTCACGATTGCCGGAAGTATTAATATTGGGAAGGTTGTTACCGTCGAGTTTCTCCTTTCAGATGGTGAAAAATATGTAGCACCCAACGGAAAAGCTTACCATTGTATCTCAACTGGCATTGCTGCGGTAATTACCGGAGGCAGAGTCTACAACGTTGTTACCAAAAAAAATGGCTGGGCACAGGTAAGCTGCAAGCACTTGCATCCTATTGACCGACCTGATGGTGATAAAATTATCGAATTACACAGGGAGCTAATGCATGGCTAAAGGCATTAAGCCGCCGAAGCCGAAAAAGTGCCGTGTCTGCTCTGAGAAGTTTTCTCCCCGTAATAGTCTGCAAACCGTCTGCTCCCCCAAATGTGCAATCCATCTCACAAACCAGCTATCCGATCGCAAGCAAAAGCGCCAGGAGAAAGCGGAACGCGCGGCGTGGAATAAGCGCAAGGCCGATGTGAAGCCGTTAAGCCACTGGATGAACATGACTCAACGTGCATTCAACGACTATATCCGGGCGCGGGACGGGGAAATTTGCATCAGCTGTGGGAGAACGATGGCGATCGCTTATCACGCCGGGCATTACCGGACAACGGCGGCGGCATCACAGCTCAGGTTCAACGAAGACAACGTCCACAGTCAGTGCTCAGCGTGCAATACGCATCACTCCGGGAATATTGGGCCATATCGCATCAACCTTATCGAAAAAATCGGCCTCCATCGAGTCGTAGCGCTCGAATCTAATAACAACCCTCACCGATACACCCGCGAAGAACTGGACGCCATCAGAGCGCGTTACAGGGCTTTGCTTCGTGAACTTATTAAGCAAAGAGAGGCAGTATGAACCTTGAAAGCGCTATTAAATTTCATTCACCAAAATCACCTCAATTCACTGATTCACCACGCGCAACCGCCTCTGAAGCTCTAACGGGCGCGGATGTTATGGCTGCAATGGGAATGGCTCAGAATCGCGCTGAAATGGGCTACAGCGCGTTTCTGGGAAAGATGGGAATCAGTAAGCAGGAAAGCGATCGGGCGATCAATCTGTTAACGAAATATGCTCTTGAAACCTGCGACAGGGTTGCAGCCCTGCGCAAACTCGAAAGTGATATTAAACCAGCGGTCGTGCAAGTGCTCGCAACTTATGCTTACCTGGATTATTGCCGCAGTGCTGCCAGCGTTAAACCGTGTGATTGGTGTTCCGGGGTTGGCTTCATTGAAGCGGAGATATTCACAATAAAATCCCCGTTGGCGGGCGGCGTCAGGCGCAATATCCGGGAGGTAGTACGGGTGAGGTGTAAGCCATGCGATGGGCGTGGCATCGTATCTGCGGCCTGTAATGACTGTTCCGGGCGCGGTAAAGCCCTGGACAGAAAGAAAACTAAAGCCCAGGGCGTTCCTGTTATGGGCGATTGCAAACGATGCTCCGGTCGAGGTTATGAGCGTATACCTTCCACAGACGCCCACCGGGCAGTCTGCGAGGTTACTGATTTGCTCAGCCTGGACACTTGGAAGAAAAGCGTTAAGCCTTTTTACGACTCGTTGATTGGCAAGCTGGAGGTTGAGGAAGCGTGGGCAAATAGCGCTTTGCGCAAGGTGACTGCATAGCACTCTACATAATTGTTCGTTATTTTATCGCGAGCTATTTACTTTTCCCGAAGCTGTGGTAAATTCGCTCTAACGATGGCAGTTGTGCATCCGTTAAGAAATTTAAGCCCTGGCCTAACTGCCGGGGCTTTTTTGTTTCTGAAAGCATCCAGTTTATGATGTTGCCATCAGAGCAATGCTTTTTATTATGGCGATGTGCTTAGCGCAAAAAAAGCGCCATTCGTTTCCAGAAAGGCGCGAGAAATACAAATCTAACAAGATATCAGCCATCTTTCATAAGCTGACTTTTAAAATATAGACCTTTCTGGTTAAGCATGTGTTCATTAAAGGCAATTTAACTTTCTTTAGGACAGTTCTGCCTCTGAGAAGGCCTGCTGATGCGGGTTTTTTATTACTGGCCCTGTTTTATTGTACTACACTGGCACCAGTGGTGAATCCCCCTGTGCGGCGGGGCGTATCAGTTACCGTTCTACTGAATGGCATTAGTAAACAAGTCACGCAAACTTCTGAACTGGGAAGTTTACCGGGAGGCACCCGGCACCACATTATCAGCCAAATCAAAGTTACGGGTGGCTTTCAAAGATGCTCACCTGAGGTGTTTAAAGAAAATGGCTGGTCTGGACTGTGCTTTAGCACAGTTGATGATATCTCTTGTGCCAGGCAGAATGCTTATAGTTTAAGTGTTGTAACCAATGGTAGTAATCGACAAAAAGTATTATCTCTTTCGTGCTCTGAGTGAGAGGATGGAAAGGTGAAAAAAATATCCCCACTTCATTAGTCATTGAAGACAGCTTGGGTGAAGCGGGGGAGCCAATATGGCCAACACCAGGGAATACCCATAATAATAATGTAGAAAATAAAAAAATAAAATTTTTTTGATTCAGAAAGCCCGCGCCTGCGGGCTTTTTTTGTGTCTGCGATTTGTATCCTCAAAACCAGCCTTAAGATTTTCCTCCTACTTTCAAAAAATTAACTAAAAGCCGCCGTCCTGCTGACGGCAGGAATCAAATGTATGCCGCCAGAAAAGGATCCGGGCTTTTGGGCCAGCGTACTGCTGTGGCTCTACAGCCACAAAACAGAATGGGGATATGCCGGAGTAGCAGGCATGTTTTCACTACTACGCAGTGCTTATGCAAAAAGCTCCTGGAGTAAACGAGTACTGGATGCTGTTTCATGCAGCGCCCTGGCATTCTTTGCCGCACCCACGCTTCAGGTAATTGGCGCATTACTCAACTGGAACGTACCGGACGCGGCCGCGCAGGTGTTCGCGATCTATATCGGCTATATCGGCAACGACTACATCAGCGCCAGGCTTCACAGCTGGATAGCCACGAAGACGGGAGGCACGAATGAAAATCAGCAATAACGGCATTAACCTGATCAAGAAATTCGAAGGCCTTGAGCTGAAAGCTTACAAAGACAGCGTGGGCATCCTTACTATTGGCTATGGCCACACTCACGGCGTTAAGGCTGGTGACGTAATCACCGGCCAGCAGGCAGATGCATTTCTGCGTGAGGATGTGCACGTTGCAGAGCTGGCGGTTAACGCCAACGTGAAGGTTAAACTGACACAGGGCCAGTTTGATGCGCTGGTGTCGTTCATCTTCAATCTTGGCGCGGGCAACTTCGTTAAATCCACGCTGCTGAAGAAACTCAACGCGGGCGATTACGCCGGTGCGGCTGATGAGTTCGGCAAATGGGTTAATGCGGGTGGAAAGCTGCTGCCCGGCCTGGTTAAACGGCGTGCTGCTGAACGTGAGGCCTTTAACTCATGAACCCGCTAACGCTAATCAAAAACTTTGGTCCGGCCATCGTTATCGGCCTTATCTGCCTGGCGCTCTGGATGCTGAACGCTCGCAGCTCACAGCTTGAGGCAACCAATCAGCGCCTTGAGCAGCTGGCTAACAGCAAAGACGACCAGATTAACGATCTGCGTTCTAAAAACGATGGGCTGGCGGCAAGTATTGGCGACTTAGTTAAAGCTGTTAAGCAGCAGAACGACGTTGTGTCACAAGTTATAGAGCAACGTGCAGTAACAGCACAGCAAAACAGGAAGCTACAGAGTGAAATTGAACTTTATCTTGCGGCAAATAAGTGTGCTGCCTCTGCTGTTCCCGCTAATGCTGCTGACCGGTTGCGCGAAGCAGCAAAATCCGCTGGTGGAGTACCGGACAATCAGCCAGCCAAAGCTTCCGATCCCCGCTGAGTTAACCAGCCCGATTGATGCACCGACGGTGCCGGACAATATGACATTCGGCCAGGCGGTTGAGCTGTCCGCAGAACTGTACGGCGTTATTGAGCAAGCCAACATCGACCGGGCAGCCATACGGCGACTTCAGAAATAAAATATCCATCGCCGGATATTCATATTGAGCCGGGCAAGAAACTGCGCTAAATTCTCCAAAGATGAAGAGCTATGCCCATTCGGGTCTGGCTCTTTTTTTGTGCCCAAAATCAGCTCTGACAGTTCATTCTGCCAGGGCTTTTTTGTGCCCGCAGTAAACGCGCGCACCGCAATGCGCTTCCAACCAAACCGAATCCGATCCCTTTGAAATGAGCCTTTGAGGAAGTCAGTTTAGTGCTGGCGAGCCTTCGGTGGGCTGATTTCCATTGCGGCAAAGGTTCATCTCAAAGAAAGGAAATACGCAATGCAATATCCAGTAATCAGCGAAGTAGAATTCCATGGTGATCGCCTTACCACTGTTCGGGAGGGGGGTATTGATTATGTGGCGATGAAACCAGTTGTCGAAAGTATTGGCTTGGATTGGGCTTCCCAGACAGTAAAACTGAATAAAGACCGAGAGAAGTATGGGTGTTGTGATATCGCAATACCTTCAAGGGGCGGAATTCAAAACATGCTCTGCATCCCTATTCGCAAGTTAAATGGCTGGCTCTTCAGCATTAACCCGTCCAGGGTGAAAGCCTCCATTCGGGGAAAACTGGTCGAATATCAGGAGGAGTGCTTTGCCGTCCTGCATGACTACTGGACTAAAGGCGTGGTAATTAACCCCCGCAAGCAAAGCATCATGGAGGAACTGAACCAAGCCTGCGCCGACATGAAACATGACAAGAGAATCGCCAGCATGTTTGGCACTGGACTCAATGAGTGGAAAGGCGTTAAAGCTGGGCATGTATCAAAGATCAGATCCCTGGTGAACGAAGCTAACGAGCTGATCAGCTACGTGCTCGCCGAGACAGGAAAGGGGAAGATCACTCGAACATGAGCAAATTAGGAGGCTCTGGAATTGGAGCCTCCTACCAGAGAGCCACTTTCACAACGGCTCTCAGAAAAGCGGGGCCATGCCCCGCAAGTAATTATCCTACCTTACGATAAGAATAAACATTTTTGATGTGTAAATGAAAATACTGCCCCTTTGAGGGGGCAGAAAGCAGGCCCTGATGAATGCTGGCGGGTACCCCACTGTACTGATATATGCCACCGTTATGAAAGGCAATCTCAAGGATGCTTGAGGAAGCATCGTAACCTACTGACTGAAGGTTTGAAGATGAAACAGGTTGACGATTTAATTATGGACTCTCCATTTTATGGCAAAAGCGCCAAAGAGATATTAGAACATTTTAAGAGTTACAGATTTGTAGACGATCATGGTCACCATCTTGAGCTATGCAAGGATTTTACTGAGCTGGTAAATCTGGCTGCACAAGCCAGAGCTGAGTGACCATCACAAGGCCCATTTGCGAGTGGGCCTGATGATGAATCCACCGGCAAGGGATAACGGTTAGCCACGCTGTGAAGTGTCGCGAAGCTGGCAAGGATTGAAAGGGATGCTTTACTGTTAATACCGTCCAAGTGGAGATGCGTTATGAAACAGTCAAAGCTCGCAGAATATTTAGAACTTACCGATGAAGAACTGGAAGAGATGGGTTTGGATGAGGACGATATCTATCCGGATGAAGGCAACTCTGGTGAGATGATTTATTCATACTATTTTAACGTGCCTGAAAATACTCCAGATCACATATTGGCAAAGAAAGGCTGGTCTTTGGGTCAGCGTGTAGAGATAGATTTAAGTTATTTTGATGATCAAGAACAGCCGCATGAAGAATAATTAAGTAAGCCGCCTCCGGGCGGTTTTTATTGGAACTAATATGATCACAACCCCGAATGCTCCGGTAATCGGGGCGAAATCATTCAGCGGTATCTGGGTGCCAGGCGCGATAAGCATAGGCAAGGCGGTTAAGGCTGGCATTAAAGCTATCGACCTGACAGCGCAAGCGCTGGATAGCCGCGTTGCATATAGTGGTCCATCTCATCTCTACTGGGATGCATCCGGTAGACTCGCTACCTCTGCTGCTAACGAATGGCCTCTCGAATACCAAAGTGGCGTAATCATCGGCAGGCATCAGCCGGAGCCGGCCAGTACCAATATCCAGGTAAATAACCGCGCAACAGCGGTATCTGGCAATGTGGCTAAGTCCAGTGATTACACGCTGATGCCAGACCCGACCGGTGCGCCTGACGGTGGAGCGATCGGCCAGGTGCCAAACACAGCGCCTTACTTTATGGTGACTCAGGATAACGGCAATGTTCAGCTGGTCCCGCTGACGCACTACGCGCTAACGGATAAGTGGACACGCTTCACTTTCCCGGTGACGCCAACCCAGGCGAGCCGATGCCGGATATGGGTAGGCCGCAATGGTGATGACCCATCAGGCAACCCGTTCCTGTTTCTTACTCAGTCGGCAAACATCGCTGTAGCGAATTACGTGTTCTCATGGTTCGCCAGGGCAAGCAGAGACGGCAGCAACTTCCCGGCAGGTATCGGCATGATAGAGACCGGGAACTATCCATACGCCACGTCGCCGATCATTACTGAATCATCATCAACTGTTACCCGCGCTGCTTCATCTGTAACTGTCCAGAGAGACGGTAACGCCAGCGGCATCAGGATTCACTTTAGCGACAACACCAACACCACTATTTCATTTAACGGTGCCGCATCGGTAACCGTCCCGTTTGCTACTACTCACTGGGGCGAGAGATACATGACGCGCATTGAGTACGAGGCATAACGATGGCAACCGAGACAATCACACTCAACGATAGCGAATACATCCAGATCACCGATGGTACCAATAACGCTTATATGACCGTTGTAAGCTGGCCTGGCTTCTCTGAGGTGTGCTGGTCGGATTCACCGTCAAAGCCTGCTGTTAACGCACCTGCGCACGATGAGACAGGGAAGATAGGGTTCACTGCACCTTTGCATGTATGGGCAAAGGCCAAGAGAGGTAGCGCTCTGATAAGCATAACCCGCTGGAGCTCGTAGGCTCTAAGGATAATCGGCTAAAGTCACACAAATGAAAAGTATTTAGTATAAATAATATACAGGGTGGTACGATTAGTCTCATTCATAAAAAAGGTTAGATACCATGTCTTATTTTAGCCGGGTAATGGATCAAATCTCGAAAATCACCTCTGACGCTATGTGCCCTGTTTGCAGGAAAAAATCAAAGCAATCCATTACCAAAATATCCAGAGAAGAGGTAGTGGTTTGCCCTCACTGCCATGCCAGGTTCATTGTTCATGCGTAGCCTTAAGCATCCCGAGGCCGAGATAAGAGCGAACACGTCTCTTTTCACCTGTTTTGGGAAAAAGGTTAAATATTACAGGGAAGTCAGGCATATCAGCCAGGAAACTCTGGGTGGAAATGCTCATCTGGACAGAAGCTACATAAGCAATATTGAATGCGGTAAATGTAATCCTTCACTTTTGACAATGAGCAAGATTGCAGGGGCACTAAACGTAACTATAAGTGAGCTGATCTGCATGTCTGTGAACTGAATTAAAAGCCTTTGTTACGTTGACCGCCTTCGGGCGGCTTTTTATTGGAGCCAGCATGCCATCAGCAATCCCCCGTTCATGTCGAAAACTTGGTTGTCCTAAGACAACAACGGATCGCGCCGGCTATTGTGATGATCATCGCAATGAAGGCTGGCAACAGCATCAGCGCGGGCAGAGCAGGCACCAGAGAGGATACGGTAGTAAGTGGGACATCATCCGTGCCCGCATCCTGAAGCGTGACCGGCACATCTGCCAGCAATGCATTAAGGGTGGAAAGCCTGTACCGGCATCTACAGTAGACCACATCAAACCCAAAGCTCACGGTGGCACTGACGATGACTGCAACCTGCAATCGTTGTGCTGGCCGTGTCACAAGGCTAAGACGGCGACAGAGAGAAGTCGTCAGGGCCCCCATCAGCAACCTAGTGAAATGTAAAGAAATGGCATCAAATGAGAGTCATTCTCATCAAGTCAACCGAGGGGGAGGGCGGGTCAGGAGTTCAGAGCCTGCGCCCCAAAGGACCGCCGCCTAAGTTTTTCTCGCATCGCCGCAGGTTAGAAACCTTTTTTATGGGTACCCCCAAGGTACCACTCTCAGTGGAGTTTCCCCATGCCCGGACCACCGAAAACCCCGTCACACCTGGTTTTGGTGAGGGGGAACCCATCTAAGCGACCGGTAAACCAGAATGAACCTAAGCCAGAGAAAGGGGTACCCAATACTCCGAAGCATCTCGACAAAATGGGCAAGTACTGGTTCCAGCAGATTGCTCAGGAGCTTGACGGTATCGGCGTGCTTACTCAGCTCGACGGAAAAGCGCTTGAGCTGCTGATAGAAGCCTATACCGAATATCGCCGCCATTGCGAAACGCTCGATACGGAAGGTTATACGTACCGGGTGGAGACACAAACCGGCGACGTAATGATAAAAGCGCATCCGGCAGCTGCGATGAAATCAGATGCCTGGAAGCGCATTCGCGCCATGCTGTCAGAGTTCGGTATGACCCCTGCCTCGCGCAGCAAAGTTAATGCTGGTGGTCCTGATAAGGTCGATCCGCTGGAAGAATTCCTGAAAGCGAGGGACTGATGGCAAAGGTTGCAGACGGCATCCGCTACGCAGAGCGCGTGATAAGCGGCGAAATCGTTGCGTGCAAATATGTGAAGCAGGCCTGCGCCCGGTTCCTGGACGATCTACAGGTCGGCGAACAGCGCAACGTTTTCTTCAGCGAAAGCCGCGCGCAGCACATCCTCAATTTTTATAAATTTGTGCCGCATGTCAAAGGCGATCTGGCCGGTAAGCCGATTGACCTGATGGACTGGCACATCTTTATCCTGATTAACATTTTTGGCTTCGTCGTGCCGCAGATAAACGAGCTGACGGGCGAGCAGGTGCTGAACAGTAAGGGCAAGCCGGTAATGGTGCGCCGTTTCCGCACGGCCTATAACGAGGTGGCGCGTAAAAATGCCAAATCAACGCTCTCCTCCGGCATCGGCCTGTATATGGCGGGTGCAGACGGGGAAGGCGGGGCCGAGGTATATTCCGCCGCCACCACGCGGGACCAGGCGCGCATCGTTTTTAACGATGCAGTGAACATGATTAAGCAGTCCCGCGCCGCGCTGGGCAGACTGTTCGATTACAACAAGCTGGCAATTTTTCAGGAGCGCACCGCCTCAAAGTTTGAGCCGCTCTCCAGTGATGCCAATAACCTCGATGGCCTGAATATCCACTGCGCGATCGTTGATGAGCTGCACGCGCACCGCACCCGCGACGTGTGGGACGTACTGGAAACCGCAACCGGCGCCCGCTCGCAGTCCCTGCTGTTTGCCATTACCACCGCAGGCTTTAACCGTGAGGGCATCTGTTACGAGCTGCGCGATTACGCGGTGAAGGTGCTGAGCGGCGTGGTGGATGACGACACCTTTTTCGGGATCATCTTTACCCTGGACGAGGGCGACGAGCCTTTCGACGAAAAAGTGTGGCAGAAGGCCAATCCGGGCCTGGGCATCTGTAAGCGCTGGGACGACCTGCGCCGCCTGGCGAAAAAGGCACAGGAGCAGGTTTCCGCCCGCAACAACTTTTTCACCAAGCATCTCAATATCTGGGTCAGCGCCGAGTCGGCGTGGATGGATATGGTGAAGTGGGAGGAATGCTCACCGCTGGCGCCGGTGCACGAGCTGAAAACGTACCCGATGTGGGTCGGCGTGGATCTGGCAAACAAGATTGATATCTGCGCGGCAGTGAAAGTCTGGCGGGCGCCAGCGGGGCACGTGCATGCAGACTTTATGTTCTGGCTCCCTGAGGGGCGTCTGGATCGCTGCTCCCGACAGATGGGCGAGCTGTACCAGAAATGGCGCGACAGCGGCCACCTGACGCTGACGGACGGTGACGTTGTGGATCACGCCGTTATCAAAGAAGACCTGCTGAAGTGGATCGCCGGTGAAAACCTGCGGGAAATCGGTTTTGACCCGTGGGGGGCAACTCAATTCAGCCTCTCACTGGCGGAAGAGGGCGTGCCGATGGTGGAGGTGGCGCAGACTGTGCGCAATCTGTCCGAAGCCATGAAGGAAACGGAGGCGCTGGCCTACGCCGGGCGCCTGCACCACAACAATCATCCGGTCATGACCTGGATGATGAGCAACGTTACCGCAAAGACCGACAAAAACGACAACGTGTTTCCCAATAAATCGACGCCAGAGGCAAAAATAGACGGCCCGGTCGCCATGTTTACCGGGCTCAGTCGTCTGATCCTCAACGGCGGAGAAGAGCCGCAGGACTTAAGCGGCTTCTTTGATAATCCGATAATGGTAGGTTTCTGATGAAAGAGAACAAACAGCCCGGCAAGGTGAAAAGCGCGCTGCTGAACTGGCTGGGCGTACCGATCGGACTGACTACCGGTACGTTCTGGCAGGAATGGATGGGCCTCAGCAGCAGCGGAAAGGTGGTATCGACTGACAAAGCGATGCACCTGTCCGCCGTCTGGGCCTGCGTCCGGCTGCTGAGCGAGTCCGTTTCCACGCTGCCGCTGAAGATTTACGAGCGCCAGCCGGACGGATCACGCAAGCCAGCCACGTCGCATCCGGCCTATCAGGTGCTGTGCCGCCGCCCGAATATCGAAATGACGCCGTCGCGTTTCATGCTGATGGTGGTTGCCAGCATCTGCCTGCGCGGCAATGCGTTTGTCGAAAAAAAGATGATCGGCAATCGTATGGTGTCGCTGGTGCCGCTGCTGCCACAAAACATGGTTGTAAAGCGGCTGGATAACGGCAATCTGGAATACACCTATACCGAGGTGCAGACGCAGCGCGTCATTCCGGTAAAGAACCTGATGCACATTCGCGGCTTTGGCCTGGATGGCGTCTGCGGCATGATGCCGATGATGGCCGGGCGTGACGTGATCGGCTCCGCAATGGCTGTTGAGGAGTCGGCGGCCAAGATATTTGAGAACGGGCTGCAAAGCTCCGGATTTCTGTCAGCAGAGCAGGCGCTGGATAAAGATCAGCGCGAGCGGTTACGCGGCTACATGCAGGCATTCACCGGATCCAAAAACGCCGGAAAGATTATGGTACTGGAAGGCGGGCTGAAATATCAGAACGTCACCATGAATCCCGAAGCCGCCCAGATGCTGGAATCGCGCGCATTCAGCATTGAGGAAATCTGCCGCTGGTTCCGCGTGCCGCCGTTTATGGTCGGTCATGCCGATAAGCAGAGTAGCTGGGCTTCAAGCGTTGAGGGCATGAACCTCCAGTTTCTGACTAACACGCTGCGCCCGCTGCTGGTGAATATTGAGCAGGAGATTTCGCGCTGCCTGCTGGACGGTGACGAAGACCTTTTCGCGGAATTCTCTGTTGAAGGCCTGCTGCGTGCCGACAGCGCCGGGCGCGCCGCGTACTACACTACCGCGCTGCAAAATGGCTGGATGTCGCGTAATGACGTGCGCCGCCTTGAGAACATGCCGCCGATTGAAGGTGGTGAGCTTTATACCGTCCAGTTGAACCTTACCCCGCTGGAAGACCTGAAAGCCAACGGCCAGGCCGCTCAGGCCGCGCAGCTGCGGAAGCTACATAACCATATTTTCCCCGACATACCTTTTGAGCAATCCCCGCTGAAACAGGCGGCCTAGGAGCTAATCCCATGACACTGAAAAGCCTTCCGGAAGCACCGGCGGGGCGGCCTTCTGCACTCTCAAAACGGGATTTGCCGTCCGCCGCAATGGAACGCTGGAACGGCGGCATCAGGGCCGCGAACGCTGACGACAACAGCATTTCTGTTTTCGACGTGATCGGCGCCGACTACTGGGGCGACGGCATAACGGCCAGCCGCATTGCCGGTGCGCTTCGCTCGATGAACGGCGCGGACGTCACCGTCAATATCAACTCGCCGGGCGGCGATATGTTTGAAGGCCTGGCGATTTATAACCTGCTGCGCGAGTACAAGGGCAAAGTCACCGTCAAGGTGATGGGGCTGGCAGCATCTGCGGCTTCCATCATCGCGATGGCCGGTGACGATGTACAAATCGGGCGCGGTGCCTTCCTGATGATCCACAACTGCTGGGTTTATGCGATGGGCAACCGTCACGACCTGGCGCAAGTCGCAGCGGATATGGAGCCTTTCGATAAGGCGATGGGCGATATCTATTCAGCGCGCACGGGCCTCAGCATAGAGGACGTGGCCGCAATGATGGACGGCGAAACCTATATCGGCGGCAGCGATGCGGTGGATAAAGGGTTTGCCGATCGCCTGCTTTCCGCTGATGAAATCGCGGACGACGACGACAGTCCGGCCGCCGCGCTGCGCAAGCTTGACGCGCTGTTAGCAAAGACCGACACGCCGCGATCCGAGCGTAGAAAACTGCTTAAAGCTTTATCCGGCAGCAAGCCAGGCGCTGCTGCCGTTCCTGAAGGTATGCCGGGCGCTACCGACGAAATCAATCCTGAAAATATTACACAACTTCAAAACGCGCTGGCCGCGTTCGGCAAATAAGGAATCACCATGTCAGATGTAAATGAGTTACTGAAAAAAGTCTCCGCGAAGCTGGTAGAAGTATCCGGTACCTTCAGTCAGAAGGCGGAAGACGCGCTGAAAGAAGCTAAAAACTCCGGCCAGCTCTCTGCCCAGACCAAGGACGCCGTGGACAAGATTGCCACCGAGTTCAACGCACTGAACGAGGCGAATAAAACGCTGAAGGCTTCCCTGGGCGAGCTTGAGCAGCACGTCGCCAACATGCCGCTGGCAAACGCGAAAAAGGTCGTCGAGTCCGTGGGCCATACCGTGATCAGTTCTGAAGCACTGAAGGCATTTGCCGCCAGTGTGGAGGGCGGCAAGCGCGTCAGCGTGCCGGTTAATGCCGCGCTACTGTCAACCGGCGTTGCCGACGGCGTGGTTGAGCCTCAGCGCCAGCCGGGTATCGACACCGCGCCAAAACAGCGCCTGTTTATCCGCGACCTGATTGCACCGGGCCGTACCAGCGCGCCGGCCATTTTCTGGGTACAGCAGACCGGCTTTACCAATAAGGCCGCCGTAGTGCCGGAAGGCACGACCAAGCCGTACAGCGATATCGAATTCGCCACGCAGATCACGCCGGTACGGTATCAAATGGCTTGCGCATTGGCACAAGCTTGCAAGTAGATGATGGAGTAAATATTGATGGTGTACAGACTGTCGCAGCGCAGACAGTAAGGGGCTACACGTACTATCCAGCATCTACTACCTACCTGGGCGGAAGCAACGGGGCCAGTCAAGGTTTGCATTTCAGATGGAATGAAGATTCGACTTTTTCAGGAGCAGGTTCCTTGATCGTCAACCCGGGGCTGGGAAATGGCGGCTTCAGGATGCGCTTTATTAACAAGGAGAATACTGCAAATACGGGAGTTGTCAGTTTTACACGAACAGGCGGAATACAAGCCTCTGACTATATTATGTCGCCAAATCAGCTGTGGTCCTTGAACGGCAGGGTTAAAATGTTTACGGCAGTAGCTACAGGATATCTTGAGCTAAATATAGACGGCGGTTCTTACGGGATTAATATTTTCGCATCTGACGAAAGATTAAAAAGTAATATCGAAGATGCAGATAAGCAGGTCGCATATGAAGCAGTGAAAAATGTAAGGCTGCGTTCTTTCAACCTTAAAACGTTTGCAGAAACGGAGGGGGATGGCGATAAATGGGAGTTTGGATTCATTGCACAAGAAGCACGTGAGCATTTAAAAGGCTCAGTGATCACAGACAAATTATCTTATCTTCAGGTCGACCCATTAGCGCTTTGTGGATATTTAATCGGCACTGTGCAAGTTTTACAGGATAAAGTAGAAGCCCTGGAGTCAAAAGTTGAAGCTACTGAAGTGAATATTTCTGAATTACTGAGGCGCATGAAAGCCATTGACGGGCTCGACGCCTGACCCTTCCGGCAGTTGCCACCGCGCCGCCACCTCAATCACTGTATATAAAGACAGTAAATGGAGAATGTATGGCACGCAGAGATGATATCGGTACAGCTTACCGCGAAAGCATTATTATCAGCCCGCTGGGAAGGCGGACGGTTACAACAGTGGACTTTGTCAGGACTCTGGCGAAGTACAATCACATCTGTACGCTTAAAGAAGCCAACATCTGGATTGAGCACTACCAGGAAAGCTTCAAAGACGTTTCTACGGAAGAAGGCGAGCGCCGGACGTTTCAGTTATTCAACCCCAATAACGGGGAGTTATGACGGGGTTCTCTTCACCAGCCACACATTACGTCGGGTCGCGCCTCGACTCGAATGGCTGTTCATCCATCACCCTTCCGCAACGTTCCACGTCAACCACGATGGCCTGAACTATATAGTTGACTCATCTCTAAAGCGTGGTTAAGGAGATGAATTTGATATGAGCCTTTCGGGCAGGTGGCGATCGGAAAAATTTTAGGTGATGCGATAATTAATCCTATCGGGGAAGCACTGGAAGATTCTTTGTTGGATGAGGTGATTGTCCGCGGAGTGGTCATAGTGACGGTGATATCAGTAGTGAATGACAGGCGACCGTTTTAACAATGGTTAGCGCATTTTAAAAAAGCCCGCACAAGGCGGGCTGTGTTTGCTGTCTGACAGTCTTTTTTTTGCCCGAGGGCTGGTTTCCCTGATGTTATATTATGTTATCGGCATCATTCGTTTAGCCTTGAGGGCCCGCCAAAAAAAGCCCGCAGGGGGCCGCGGGCCAAAAAGTAAGAGGTTATCACTCATTGGTTCTTCTTCGTACACTTTAAATTTATGCATAAATCTGTTTGAATTTTGTGCTATAGATCATTTTTCCCTGTACTTAAGAATAGTCTCAAGCTTTTGTAGTGAAGAAAAATATGTCCAGAGGGCGGGCGCTCATTACGCCAGATGATAAAGCAATAGAGGGCGGTATGATGGATGAGATTACCGTACTGGGTGTGGTGATAATGACGGTTATGTCAGTATGGGATGATAGGCGATCGTTTTAACATTAGCGCGTATGTCAAAAAAAGCCCGCAACAGGCGGGCGGATCTATGGCTGGTATAGAACTAAGTCTAACAAATTTATAAACAGAACATTCTCAGAACCACACTACGTATGTGTGTAGCCAGGAGAATATAGCCTATAACAGGCTCAGTAATTGTAAGGATTTAGCAAGTATTCAAGAAACAAGACAAAACGCCAATGATTTGGTTTAGATTGAAAAAAATCCGGCGTAGGGCCGGAAAATTTAGCAGATGAACAAAGAAATTCGTGGTGGATAATACGCCAGGCGACAGTAACTTAGCTAAAAAAATAAAGCAATTAAAATGCTTGAGTTAGAGAGGCCAACTTCGCTGTCGATCGGGATGCCGTACCTGTTGAGCCTGAATAGCATCAGAAGGCGGCCAGAAGACTTTGAGGACGATTTTAAGCTTATATGATGTGGATAGCATGGTTACATGCGCCCCAACCCACAGAGCATCTCACAAGCTTAATTTTGAAGTAGCACACCTGTAGCACAAAAAAATACCGCAAAGCAGCTTAAACCAACTTAACGGCTGGCTCCTGCCTTGCGGTATATCTCTGTTAAAACCTGAACCAGCCTGAATCAGCCTAACTATATGAAACCATAGTCCATTATGATGAATATGCAGGTGTAGTAAACGCAACGCGCTATCTGAGTGACCCATTTGGCTGGCGAGGCGTTTATCCAGCGCCAGCAGATGGGGGACCAACAGGTGGGATCGGTCCGATCTCTGCTTTTCATTACGCCATGACATTCCTCCCTCTTATAGGTTTTAGCAGGGAAGTGCATATCTGCATGCCAGTGCTTGCCAGTGGCAGGGGAGAAAAGTTTACAGCAGGTGAGGTAACTCATTGTTGAAATAGGCGAGAAAAACCAGACAAGCAGCTCTCAGAGTGTTAGGTTGGTCGCTCGAAACATTTTTTTGAAGGTAAAAACTATAAATATTAAATTCAAATGTCCGGCATGCCACGGATGTCAGTACCGCTTCTCAATCTATAACATCACGCCTAAAAACCCCCATGGAGCCAACTGCATTTTTTGCAGATCTTCTATGACGGTAAGCTACAAAGTCATCGCAGGCTGATATCCAGCCAGTTTTGGCCCGGGTTTGTTCCTGACAGCGATCGCCTCTACCCTACAAACAGACCGATCGCTTCCCCATTCTGACATCCTCTCCTGACTCCCCATTCCGCAGCCTCTCGCTGTGGGCATTCCTGCATCTCAAAACTGCCCAACCCTCGCAGATTCGTACGAAAGGCTGGGCTATCGTGACTTTCCGCTGGAAAAAACTTGATCGACCCTGGAAAAAAATAATACTGTATATGCATCCAGTATTAATTAAAGGAAATGGTGGTTATGGTTATTTATGCAGCGCTTTTAAAACTCCTGGACTGCACCCTGACAACACCCGGGCAACCCGGCGGGCCAGCTGCTTTTCTTGTTCAAGCAGAGCAAGGGCTTGCGCGCGGCGCGCTTTATAACGGCTCTTACAGGTACCGTTAGGCTGATGTTTTTTCCAGATGATAGTGGTCATAAAACCCCCGGGCAGGAGCAATTTAGTAGGATTTCCAGCCGCTTGAATTGCCGCAGACTGATACGTTAGCGTCAGAAATTTGTCCGACATTAAAAACAATAGCCATAGTTATTATTAATATCAATAGGTATTGGCGCTATAACTTTTGTTATTAACGTAATCTATTGTTTTAAAAGGATTAATTATTTTCTTAACGCTTTTTTTACGCTTTATTCTGGCGATGTTATTAAAAGCTTTACTAATCTATTCAGTTGAATCAATGCGCCAAAGCCTCTGCGCAGATTAACTGTTACAGAGGGCGGGTTTTCGCGAGGATAAGCTGATGATATCTGTGCTGCACAGAGTGTCTGGAGGGCGTTACAAGGAAACCATTCTGCCAGGGCAGGATGTCAGTACTTATCGCCTTAAATCACGAATCAAAAAGATTGCAACGCCAATCAGTTCTGACTCTTCCGACAACTCCACGGCGGGGAGTCGGGGGTCGTCGACGGTTAAAAAACCATTGGAGGGACCTTCAAGATAGCGGTAGACAGAGATGCGTGAATTTACCCTGGCCATCACCAAATCTCCAGATTCAGGTGGTACGTCAGTATCAATGATAATAATGCTGCCTGCGGTAGCCTCTGAACAGCCGCTATTCCTGTCCAGAATGTAGGCGCGCCAGGTTCTCTTCGCCTTTACACCATTGGGTGCAGAGACTATCTCTCCTGTTTTGCCTTCCGGCCCCCAAACAGGGATAGTAGTACCACTCTTTACTTTTTCCACAGCGCTGAGGGAGGATGCTCCACGCATCTCTCCTTCGCCGCTGGCCAGCCATTGCACGTTGACATCCAAAGCCCTGGCGATATCAACAAGTTTGCGAGACCCCTCAGCCTCGCCTTTAGTCAGACGCCAGATCGTAGGTTGTGATACGCCCGATGCTTTAGCTAAAGCACCCTGGGTGATTCCCATCATGGACATAGCCATGTTCAGTCGGTAGGCGAGTGTATTCGGTTTCATATACCAGAATTTATAGCGACGCGTATTTTTCGTCAAACACGCTTTGCTATTGCCATGTTTAATAACCTTTGCTATTAATTAAGGTGTGCTGATACTCAAGCGGATAAAAAATCATTCTCTCAGGCTATCAGCAACCCGCTCTTTATCAATCTGGCCGCCCAGTCTAATCGCTGGCAACCCTTTACCAGGAGAAAGCGTAACGGTGCTGACTTTTTCAGCACGTTGCGCGAAATCAGTACCGTTTTGAAATTAGCAGGTGTTAAAGAAAAGTGCCGTAAAGTTCTTGCATCCTGTGCTTCAATTACTGTGTAAGGGGGAACATACAATGCGCAACATTAAACGTTTACTGGAAATGTGGGGCGGCTGGGCGGCGACAGAACAGAGCGGTGTCAGTTATTCTCACATCGCGGCTGGCTTTCGGGGTTTAATCACTTCAGCGCCTTCCAATCGACCCATCTGTAGTGATAACGACGGCATGATCCTCGACAGCTGCATCAGCAGATTGAAGATTGATCATCCGGAAGAACATGCGTTACTGGTTGCCCATTATCATTATCGAATTTCACTCCGTTCGATTGCCCGCCGACGACATTGTGCTGACGGCACCATTCGAAAAGATCTGCAAACAGCGGAAGGATTTGTCGAAGGGGTGCTGAGCGCGCTGGATATTGAGCTTGAATGTGAAAATAATTAATTCTCCCAGCTAATCAGTAAATCTTTTTAAATTCAATAAGAAAAAAATCAGGCAATTGCTTATTTTAACTATCGATTGATAATTTTTCTAAAAAAAGTGGCTGCGTACGCAAATTCAGTTCTAGTGTGTTAGAAAGGAAATTTAGACCGCCAGGATTAAGGCGCTATTCATTTTCACCGGGGAACCTTTCAAATTTAAATTCCGCAGTTGCGGTTATTACGATGACAGGGGTGAGAAATGAGTAAGATAATTGATATATTAGCTTTTGAAGAAGGTTATAAAGAAAAACCATATATTGACACAGAAGGTTATCCAACAATAGGTTGCGGGATCTTAATAGGACCAAAAGATACGCCGTTGTCTCATTATCAATTCAGCCTGCCCAGAAGCGTAGGAAACGTCTGGATGCAGCAGTTACTGGATGAAAAAGTTAAACAAATTAATAACCGACCTGTGCTGGTGGCAGCATTGAAACAGTGCAATTCCGTCCGGACCGATGTGCTTTACAGCATGGCTTATCAACTTGGCGTTGACGGTCTGGCCGCTTTTAAAAATACGCTTTTAATGATCGCCAACGGTAATTTCGAAGGGGCAGCAGAAGGTATGCTGAGTAGTCTTTGGGCGAAGCAAACCCCGGCACGAGCTAAACGTCACGCTCAGGCGATGCGTAGCGGAACTTATGATGCATGGCAGGGGGTTATATGAGATTCATTATTTTTATTCTGTTTGTGCTCGCAGTGATATTTATCGTCTGGCGGATAAGCCGGGGCGGAAAAATTGAGATTGTTGCTCATGCCAGACTGCTGTTTAAAACCTGGTCTGTCTGGTTAGCTTCTGCGGGGTCGGCAGTAGGTGCGTGGGTGCAGTCATTTCCTGATTCGGCATCAAATGCCTGGGAAGGGCTTCCTGAAGATGTTAAGTCTTTTATTCCACAGCATTTTCTCGGATTAGGCGCGGCATTTATGGTGGCAATGGCAGTTATTGCGCAATTTATCCGGCAGAAAAAATTAGTGAAGGAGCTGCCAGCGGTAATCGCGGCGGCACCCATAGCGGCACCAAAAGCAGTAACCACGGCGGCACCCATAACGGCGCCAGCGGCGGCACCAAAGGCAGTCCCAACAGGGAGCTCCACTCCGCCGCCAGAAGGCTCCACTCCACCGCCTGCGGCGGAGCCGCCTCAGCCGCCAACCACGGGAGATAAATCATGAATACGCTTTTAAATTTATTTGGTGGCAGCTGGCATATCGTTGCCGGTATCGGCGTCGCGGTGGCAGCAGTGGCTGCCAGCTGGTTCGGCGGAAAAAAAACCGGCAAGGTGCAGGAAAGAGCACGCTCAGATGTCAAAGCCGCAAAACTTGAATCCGCACAGATTTCTGCCGTAGCCGAGAAGCAGGCAAAAAATATCGAGGAGGCGAAAAATGTTCAGACCACTAATAATGCTCTTACTGACGACGACGCTCGCAATAAGCTGCGCCAGTCGGGATTCAACAACGAACAATAGTCCGAAATTAATCGCCGATTCATCTTGTACGCTTTTTTTTCCAATCCGAACCTACGGTCAGGATTGGAAGTTAATGGACATCAGGACGGTAAAGGAAATCAATGTGCATAATGACATGTGGAATAAAGTCTGCGCATCCAATAAGGATAAAGTGAAATAACCACATCTATGGAAGGGGTGGTGTATAAAAATAAAGGATGATCCAAATAAGATAAATTCCCTTAATAATTTAATTAATGATGGCAATTTGCATGTGCTTATTGTCGCGGAGGTTATTATGATTGAAGTTAACTCTTTTGCTGAACTGAAAACGACTGCGCCAACGAAAACAGGCGATCTTGCCAAGCTGCGTCGTTATTATAATAACGATAACTATTATCGTGGAGGCGGTGATTTCGTAGGGTATGTTACCACTACGCCCCCTGCTGATAATGGCGGTACTATTGCCGTGGGTAGCGGCTTTTACTGGCGGCGTGTGGTCGACGATCCGGCGGAAGTTCATCTGTTCCACTTCGGCGCAAGAGGGGATGGCGTAACGGACGACACCACCGCGGTGAAGAACTGTCTGACCTGGGCGCAGAACTATAACACCAGTATGCGCGATATCGCCGTGCGTTTCCCAGCGGGTAACTTCCTGGTGAAACCGATTGATATTTCAGCAACTGAAATCCCGTTCTTCTACATTTATGGGGATCACAACCCCCATGGCGGCATTCCCCGCACCACGATTGTTTCCGATAAATCAACATCGCCGGTGTTCAAGGTTAAGGCTCGCCGAACCACCATTGAAGGGATTGCCTGGAACGGTCAGACCTCGGCAGATATCAACACCAACAAAGGGGCTATCACCGCGTCGATGTGTTCCAACGTGCAGCCGTTCTTTGAAAATACCATCGTTGCGGGACAATCCGTGCTGATTGACGGTTTCCGCGCTAACAACTGTGGTGGTACGGTAATCAAGCTGCTGGATACGCTGGATACTAAATTTAACCAGATTTATACCACGACGACCTACGGCAGGGTATTTGATGTGGGCTGGTCAGGTACAGCGAAAGGCGTTTGGGATCACTCCACTGCCGTTGAGTTAACCAATGCTAACTTCCAGTACAGCTACGGTGATGCCTGCTTGTATATGCCGCGTGTGACTCAGGGCGTGATCCACAACGTATGGATCGAGCATTCACGTTTCCCCGGTAACTTAAGTGAGGGGCAGTGGATTGTCGATGCGCTGAGCGTGGAAGACTGTCCTAACCCGCTGGATATGACCAACAGTCGCGTGCAGCTGCGCCAGATTAACCTGCAGTCCGGCAGTAACCTGAACCTGAATTATGATGACGCAAATAAATGGCTGTCCATTTATGAGTATGGCTGGCGTCG
This sequence comes from Pantoea sp. CCBC3-3-1, assembly GCF_007981265.1. Classification (NCBI taxonomy): domain Bacteria; kingdom Pseudomonadati; phylum Pseudomonadota; class Gammaproteobacteria; order Enterobacterales; family Erwiniaceae; genus Pantoea; species Pantoea sp. CCBC3-3-1. Next base: position 2,851,291 of record NZ_CP034363.1, on the reverse strand, counting down.
TGAGGAGAACTACGGTATCTCGCTGAACGGTTCGATTCGCCCAGGCTGGTACTCAGGCTATCGCGTAACGAACAACACCAGCAGTGATAAGTGGTTCAAGCTGGGTAAAATCAACTTCCCGAAAGATAACCTGCAGTGGATCTTTGAAATTGTTGGCAAGCGCAGCACGGAAGCGCTGAACGTTACGGCCGGGAACCCGACCACTTCGACCGGTTCCTGCATGACCTGGCTGAACGTCTCCCGCTGTTGGGATGGCATTTACGGCGATATCCAACACAAGGGGCTGCCATCCGTACTGGACGTTAAACTGAACCGCCTGGGTATCACCTATGCTGAAGTCTTTATTCAGGTGAAAGCCAACAGCGGTGATACCTCATTCAGCCTGAAGGCAACCGGTCCAAGTCGCTTTGATTCAGGTGAGTGCTGCTTCTTCCTGCCAAGCCTGACAGAAGTAACGGATACCAGTACGTTAGGAACCACGGCGGTGAACGCCCGCATGAGCCTGCATAACGGACTTGCAGGTGTAGGAGCTAACGAGAAAGGCGTGCTGACGGTGGCCACCACCACTGCAACAGCACCTTCGACCACGACGCCGGCAGGCTATGTCACGGTCAATATTAACGGTACAGACCGTAAAATTGCTTACTTTTAGCCAGTAATATGGCTTTAGCCGCCAGCAATGGCGGCTTTTTTTTGTATTTGTGGGGTTAAAAAAGTGTTAATGAACTTCTCGCTATGCGCAGGGTCACACTAATGAGTACTTTTTTAACTCTAAAAGGATCAAGGCATGAGCGATAACGAAGAACGCAAATCTCCGACCGAACATTTACGTGATGTGACATCGCAGTTAAAAGAAATGCGCCACTATGCACAATCCAATACAGAAACGCTTTCAACCCACTGGCTGGCGTTCGATCAGGGGGAATACAAACATCAGGCGTTTGCCGAACGCATCAACGATCTGCTGACCCAGCAGGGCGGGCTGCTTGATGAGCTGGATAAAACTATCCAGGATATTGAGATCGAAGCTAACCGCATTGATAACGAAGCCTGACGTCCATCTCCTGTCCCTTATCAGGGGCAGGATCCTCCTCCCCCCGTTTGGACCCACATCAGGCACAACCATCGTTACACCACAAACTCAGGACAAACGCGGTTTCTGCCGCTGCTCTTGGCAATATAAAGCTGCTCATCTGCAATTTTAATCGATTCGTCCAGGCTGGTGGCATCAATAATATTGAGCGTACTGATGCCGATGCTGACCGTTACGCTAAGATCCTGGTCGTTAAAAATGATGCTGTGCTGCTCAATACTTTGCCGCAGTCTGTCGGCCAACAGCCAGGCACGGGGCAAGGAAATCCCTTCGATTAACACCAAAAATTCCTCGCCACCCATCCGGCTGACAATCGCGGTTTGCAGAAGTGTCTGGCGGATACGCTCGGCCGTTTTTGCCAGCACATAATCACCTGCTGCATGACCCCAGGTATCGTTGATACTTTTAAACCGATCGATATCAATAACAAACGCAGCGCCATAAAAAGCGTTTTCCCGCCGCGCCGCCATAGCATCCAGTTGCGCTGCCAGTCCACTGCGCGTGAGCGCGCCGGTAAGAAAATCATAATCAGCACGTCGGGTGATACGCGCAATGAGCTTTTTATTGGCCGTGCTGCTAAGCGCCACAATCAGTGGGCTGATGGTCATTGCCGCCACGCCCAGCCGTGCCGATGCCAGACTGTCGATCATAAAAAAATCATCTTTGCCCTGAATGGTCTGAATGTTGCCGGCAACCAGAATAATTTCGGCAATTCCTGTTAACAGCGTCAGTACGCAACTGATAAACAGCGGATAACGGATGGCGCACCAGAGCAGGGCAGGCAGAGGGAAAATCAGGCTGCCGCCGCCCCCAACATAAATTCCGACGGCCAGTGAAACCACCAGCAATGCCAGCGGCATTAGCGAGCTTTCCTGTAGATCTTTACTTAGCTGGCGCAGCTCGTCGCTGCGGGGCACGGTAATCACCACCGGTAGCAGCAGGATGGAGGTGGACAACTGCTCGCAAAACCACGAGATCCAGCCTTTCATCAGATCGTCATGAAAGTAGTGCTGACTGGCCGTTGCGCCAAGAGCCGCGCAGACGGCTGCCCCCAGAAGCGAGGCGGGGAAAACGCGGTTTAGTGCCTGGAGCCGCCGCGGATAAGGACTAAAGTAGCGGGATAAAACGACGGCCATTCCCGTGATAATAAACGAAAGATTAGCCGCGTCCATGCCCAGCGAGGCGTTCAGCGGTGTGCCGAACATCACGTCGGCTATTACCATCGCAGCATAGATTGCCGGAAAAGTCAGGGGGGTGGAAAGCTGTGGAAAACGGACCAGCAAACCCAGCAGGAAAGCGTTACAAGGCCAGAACAGCGAGAGGGCGGCATTGGTACGGCAATATAAACCCAGCGTGGCTAAAAGTAAGGTGATGATAAAAAGAAAAAGGACCTGGTTTTTGTATTGGCTTAATGGCATTTCTGTTGCTCAAGTTTTATTCAGGGCAATGCTGGCAGGAAGCGACGCTGACAAGACAGAGGCTGGCTGCGGGCCGGAACAGGCTTAACGGTGTTTTAAGTGCAACTGTTTGAACCATAAAGAGGCGCACGGCCGTTCATCAAGCCGTAACAAATTTTTTTTTACGTGTTTAGCGCGCGTAAAGAATAACTTTGTGAATCGTTAAATTCAATCGTTCGGAAGGTTAATTAACCTTAACTAAGGCGCGTTAAACCGATCGAAAAATCGGAAAATTCACTCTTAAAATTTCCAGTTAACTCGGTGTTTATTGCGGCCAGTTTTGGTTAGGCCGGATTCTTGTTTAAAAAGGTCCTAAAAACTTCAGGGAAAGTTGTGGGGATCGCGGCAGGTGAGGGGAAAAAAATAACCGGAATGATTAGCGCCAGCCTTCGCCGACGCAGCTATGAGTTACCGACAGGGCATCAGAGTTCGTTTTTAATACAAAACGCTTCCCAGGTCATTCCCAGCGCAGCGGCATGTTCACGCAGGTAGGCTTCGATGGCCTGAGCAGCAACTTCTTTATCCGGTTCGGCCAGCTGGATAGCGAACAGCATGCCATCCAGCTTTTTCTCGCGGGTAAACGCCGCGTAAGCGCGATCGGTTTGCATCCGCTGCAGTTGCGGCAGGCTCAGGCCCATCTTTGCCGCATCTTCTTCACTTAGCGTTGCAATACCTGATTTGATGTCGGGGTGGGCTTCAAGGAACAGGGCGGTGGCAGCGGTGTAATACTCTTCGATAGTTTTCATAATCAGTCCAACAAAAAATAATGCGCGCTAGTGTATACGGACGCGAACGAATGAGCACCTCTTTGTCTGCACCTCAGAGGGTCAGGCTTGAATTATACTGGCAAAAGGTTATAACGTACCGCCTGGTCGAGGAGTCGGGAATTGAAAATGAAAAAGTGGATTTTAGCGGGTGCTGTTGCGCTGGCAGGCTGTGCGCAGATACCGAATTACCAGAGCGCGGTAAAAACAGCGCCGCCAGCAAACCTGGTGGGCAACTGGCAGACGATGGGGCCGCAAAAAGGTCTGGTGAGCAAAGACGCTATCGCCAGCCTGATTATCACCGCTCAGGGCGACACGCTTGACTGCCGTGAGTGGCAGCGCGTCATTGCCAAGCCGGGTAAAGTCACCCAGTTTTCCGGGGACTGGGTGAATGTCAATAATGAGGTTCGCGTGATGCCGCTAACCCTAGAAGGCAATGAGCTGCATTATGACAAGCTGGTTTTGCAGCGAGTCCATCAGCCCACCGCCGGGTGTCAGAATGCGCTGGCACATGAAAATGACAAAGTGGTACAGGCCAAAAAAGCCGCTACCGCTAAAAGTAAAACGCATCATAAAGCGATGATGAAAAGCGAAAAGTTCTGATGTAAAAAAGCCACGTGCGGTAAAGCGCGTGGCTTTTGTTGTTCGGGCTTGATATTAATCTTCCCGTACTCTCCGGCCTTTAAAGAGGTATTATCGTGCCCGTTATTTTAATATTTAAAATTCGCGCGATAGCGTCAAATATCCATTTAAACGGATTGAACACTCATCATTATTCTGAAGGCTGGAAACGATGAAAACATTGCGCTGGCCTTTTTTATTCGTAAAAGTGTACTTCGCCGTAATACTTTTTGCCCCGTTTGTGTAATAGCTTTCGAAGAAGTCCTCTTTCTTCAGCTTGAGCCCGGTCTGTTTATTATAGTCAGTATCCGCCATTTGTTCAGCGAATAGTTTCGAAACCGGAAAAATATCCAACACCTCAACAGTAGTTTTTTTTTCATGCAGTGTAGTACGGTCAATATGTAAATCGTGCACAATGGCATCAGCTAAATCAAGATACACAGACGCGCCAACCTTAGCGCAACCAGTATCAACATTCGCCCATGAAAGTGCAGGAATGGCGATAAGGCTAATCATACAGATTATTTTCATTGTGCTATTCCACCGTGAGTGAACGATTGCCACTGGCAGCTATTGCTTTTCGCCCGGGCAAACCGAGAATGATGCAACCATCTGAAGCCTCGCCCGGATGCTTTGAACTTTCGCCGTGGATCATGAAGCCGTCGCGTCCGCACATGTGGTTAGAGGTGGCAGGGGTAAGGCGCATAGTCCATGCACGTGTTTTGGGGTGGTAGAAAGGATCGCCGATTGTATATTGACCGCGTGGAATCGGGCCTTTACTCTTTACACACTCATTTGCACTGTCATCTTTATAACCTGGTCTTCCAGAATATTTTGCAGAAAACTGGTAAGTATTATTGAGATAAAAACTTTTAGAATTGACGTTATAAATCCATCCCATTATGCGCTTTTCCTTGAGTTTCCTGAATCCGAGTAAATGATATTACCATCGATATAATGCCAGGTGATTTTCTCATAACTGAGATATACCGCCTCGAGATGATTATGTCGCGCAAAGGTAGGGTATTTTGTATCCAGCATGAAAGGTTCAATTTCGTTTACGCGTACGTTTTCGAGTGTGGTGGTAAAATACTGTGCTTCCTGATCGTTATCATTAATTTTGTAGAATTTTAGTTCGGCTTTTTTGAAATATTTCCCTGTTGTCACAGCCTGATAAAGATAAGGTGAGACGTTATCTGTTTCTTTGATAAGAGCATAATCACTGTGAATACGCCGGGATATTATTTCCCCCGTTTTGTCGTCAGTGGGTAAACTAACGGAATGCATCAGTTCAACAATCTCAATGCTACCTTCACGCTCATTAATATCGACAGAGCCTTTTACCTGGTTTCCTGCGTCGTCGGTAAGCCATAAATATACAGGTATAGCCATTTCTGAAAGTCCTTTTAATCGATAAGGGAATTCGAGTTTACTGGCTTAAATTGTTCGAAAAGTTGTCTGAGATCAATGTACTAATTCATCTTGCAAGAACTCAGGGCTGAAGTCAGAGACGCAACGAAGGAGAAAGCACCAGCATAAAGTGGTGAAGGCCTGAGTCCGGTAGAGTCCCGAACTCAGGTACTACGACGTTCCAACAACCTGCCTGATTAACTGTCCGACTTCATGCCGTCAATTCACCAGGGCGCGTGGCTTTTGTTGTTCGGGCTTGATATTAATCTTCCAGCACCCAGACGCTGACGCTGCCTGCATTACAGTGGAAGGTCGCGTTACCTTCCTCATCGGTAGTAATACGATCTTCGCGATGCTCCAGATAGTCCCGCCAGGTTTTGCCCGCCAGGCTTTCTCCCAGCTGAAGCGTTTTCTCCCCTTCATCACCGTTAGACATAATCACCACACACCCCGGATCTTCCTCGGTTCCACTACGGGCGAATGCTATGCAGTTAGGATGGTCAAACCATTCAGTTTGCACACCGTGAGCATACAGCTGGCGCGCGCGGATCAGCTTTTCCAAATCCTCAATAACCGGCATTTCAATCTGATGCTGCTCGCCATCGCCACCAAAATCTTCATAGCTGGCGCCAAACAGATCGGGATAGAAAACGGTGGGAACACCCTGTTCACGCAGCAGGATCAGCGCGTAGGCCAGCGGTTTGAACCAGGGCTCAACCGGCGCTTCGAGGGACTGTAAGGGCTGTGTGTCGTGATTTGCGACGATAGTCACCGCGTGCCAGTGATCGTGCTCTACCAGCGTATTGTTAAAGATGGTGGTAAGGTCGTAACTGGCCCCCTCGCGGGAAGCATGGTGGAAGTTCATTTGCAGGGGGGCATCAAACAGCATGGTTTTGCCTTCCACCTGATGAATATAGTTCTGCAATTTATCAATTTCATATGACCAGTATTCGGCCACGATAAACATCGGCTGTTCCGCAACTTCCTGAATATGGTCAATCCACTGCTTATAGAACCACGCCGGGATATGTTTGACCGCATCAAGGCGAAAACCCGTGCAGGGGATTTCGTTCATCATCCAGCGCGCCCAATACTTCAGCTCTTCCGTAACGGAACGGTTACGGAAGTCGATATTCGCCCCCATCAGGTAATCAAAATTCCCCAGTTCATCATCGACCTGTTCATTCCAGCCGTCGCCGGTATAGTCGTTAACGATTTTAAACACGCCGTTTTCGTCGGGGTTTTCGATCTGATCGACACCGTTAAAACAGCGATAATCCCAGACAAACTTCGAGTACTTGCCCGCACGCGCCGGAAAGTTAAACCGCGTCCAGGCATCTGCTTCGAACGCTTCCTCATCAATCTCTTCACGGTTTTCCGGGTTTGCCCGGTTGACCAGAATCCTTTCTTTTTCGTCGGCGCCCATTTTGTGGTTCACCACGACATCCATTACTACCCCAATCTGATGCTCTCTCAACGCATGAACCGCCGCCAGCAGCTGCGCCTTATCGCCATATTTCGTCGCCCGCGATCCTTTTTGATCGAACTCCCCCAGGTCAAAAAGATCGTAAGTGTCATAGCCCGGTGAGGCGGCTCCTGAACTGCCTTTATACGCAGGGGGCAGCCAGGCATCAGTAATGCCTGTCTCGGCCAGCCACTGCGCCCGTTCGGCGACTTCAGGCCACAGCTTGCCGCCTTGCGGATAGTACCAGTGAAAAAACTGCAACAAAGTGGGATTACGCATGTCCTTGCTCCAATATTCGACAGTGAGGAATTTGAAGTATTGACCAGGCGGTAAGAAAAGCGCGTGTCAGAGCGTAATTATTTTATGCCGCTCTGACACGGAGAGGAGTGTATAAAAATTCATACTAAAGAGAACGTTATCGTTTGGTTCAGCTTTGTGGGAAAAGGATCACCCCAGACATGCCGCCGTAAGCTTTATTCACGCTTTTCTGCCGGATTGTCTGACCGATCAGCGACGAAAGTTCTTCCTGCCGCGCCAGCAGCAGGCTTTTAACTTCTGCTTCATTATCAAGGATATGACGGAGGACGGGACGCAGCTGATGCTGGGCATTAGCCGGAACCGGGTACTGACGCGTGCATTCCGCCAGCTTTTCTACCGTATTGACATAATTGACTTCCATACTAATCAATTCGTCCCAACTGCCCTCGGTGGCCAGGCGCAACATGGACTGACTGAGTTCCAGTAATTGTTGGTAAAGCGCGAGCAGTGGCGGTGCTATTTTCATTAAACGGCATCCTGAAGGGCAGTGGTAGCAATAACCTCTTTCCAGGCATCAGCGATGTTACGCAGCAGATCTTCCACTTCCTGAACGGCAGCGACATCATTTTGCAAATTAGCCTGAAGGAGGCGTCGTGTCATATATTCGTACAGTGAAATCAGGTTGTCGGCCAGCTCGTCGCCGCTTTCATCGGCAATGCCTGCTTTCAGACCGTTTTCAATGATATTAATGGCTTTTGAGAGCGCATTGCCTTTGCCCTCGATCTGACCATCCTGAATAAACAGGCGTGCGCGAACCAGGGCGCTAAGCGCCCCGTCGAACAACAAAGTTGTTAACTGATGCTGGCTGGCACCCAGGACGCTGCTTTCAAGCCCTACCTTGCGGTAGAGCTGTGCCCCTGAACTTTTATACATGGACTCTCTCTCCGGTTAGCTATCTGACGATGAGAACTGTGATGTCAGATAGGTTGACGTGTTCGTCAGCGAGTTCACGAGCGTACTCAGGTTCGTAAACTGCGTTTTGTAACGCGCCATGGTTGCGTCAATCTGGTCACTCATCGTGTCGTAACGTGTGCCCAGCTCTTTCAGGGTGGCGTTAATGCCATCCTGCGCATTTTTAATGATGCCTTCTTTGCCCGTTGAGGTGCTCAGCATGGCTGTTAAGGTGCTGTCGAACTGGGTGGCGAAGCCGGTAGTCGAGCCATCACCGATAAAGAACTGGCTGACGGCCTGCGGGTTATTGGTCAGCGCGGCAGTCAGTTTCGTGTCATCTACCGTCAACGCGCCGGTTGAGCCATCGCTTTGCGTGCTGGGATCGATAGTGATGCCCATCTGCGCCAGAATCGAATAAGAACCGCTCTGCACTGTGGTCAGCATTGAGTTCATTTTGCTTTCAACCGCACGCACTGTCGCATCACCTAACAGCGCACCGTTGCTGCTCGACTGCGAAGTTCCTGCCGTCACGGCGGTATATTTCGTTACCGAAGCGATGGTTGATTTCAGCGAGTTATAAGCGGTCACAAACGCATTGATGGTTTTTTTAGTGTCATCAATTGAACGGGAAACCGTCAGGGTTTCACCGCTGGAGTCGGTGCTTGCTGCTTTCAGATTCAGCGTCACGCCGGTCAGGGCATCGCTGATGGTATTGCTACTGCGCTCAATAGCCACGCCGTTAACGCTGAGTTTGGCGTTTTGCGAAGCGGTTTGTACGGACATATTCTGCGTGCCGGTCGCGCTGGCATCGTAGCCAATTGCGCTTTGCAGCGTGTCATCACCGGTAACGCTGATGGTCATATCGCTGTCGGTGCCGGTGGTTTTAGAGCTGAGCATCAGGCGATAGTCGCCGCTGCTGGCCTTAATAATGCTGGCGCTGATGTTACCGGCGCTTTTATTGATCGCATCGGCAATGCCGGTGAGCGAAGTCTGGCTGTCGGTCAGCGTCAGCGTCAGCGGGGTGGACGATCCCCCCTGAGCAATGGTCAGGGTACGGCTGTTACCCGATGTCGTCGCGCCTAACGCGATGCTGTTGCTGCTGATAGAGCCAGAAATCAACGTCTGAGCTTTAGCAATTTGCGTTACGTTAACGCTGTAATCACCGGTTGACGCTGTCGCATCCGTGGTGGCCGTAAACGCAGTATTGGTACTGGTGACGGAAGTCGCACTGAACGCGGTTGTTTTGGTCAGCGCAGCCGTAGCTGTTTCCAGAGCCGCCATTGAACTCTGTAGCTTGCTGTAGGAGCTGAGCTTAGAGTTATAGGTGGTCTCCTGATCGGTAATCGCCGTTAGTTTGGTTTTTTCGGCGGTTTCTAAATTGGTATACAGCGTGTCCAGGTCGAGGCTGGTACCGACTCCGAGCGAGCTTACACTGGCCATGGGAAATCCTTAAGTGAGAAATGTACCAATGAGATATCGGCCAAAGAAGATAAAAGTTTATGCCGTTGTAAAAATTTTAATAGCCAGAACAGAAGCGGGATTTGCCAGTAATTACCGGGATCGTTTTATCTCTTCTTCTACTATTCTTAGGTTGTCGGCAAAGGGCGGATTAACGTGATTTTTCTTTTGCGGAATAATAGGCAGGTTGTTTTAATTGGCTGGAAATAAATTAAATTTCAATAAGTTAAATTAACAATAACTTTTTTTCTAAAGTTCAGATTAAGCCAACCGATAACATCAGTAACGGTGACAGATGCCGTGAGCGTGAAGGCTCAGCCTACTAAACCAACTGATTTTGAAGGAAACTATTATGTCCGTAATCAACACTAACATTATGTCTCTGACGACTCAGAACAACCTGAATAAATCACAGGCTTCTCTGAGCACCGCGATCGAGCGTCTTTCTTCCGGCCTGCGTATTAACAGCGCAAAAGATGATGCCGCTGGCGAAGCCATCGCTAACCGCATGAACTCGCAGATCAAAGGTCTGACTCAGGCGGCACGTAACGCTAACGACGGTATCTCTCTGACTCAGACAGCTGAAGGCTCTCTGAACGAAATGAACACCAACTTACAGCGTATTCGTGAACTGACTGTTCAGGCGAAAAACGGCACCAACAGCGCTGACGATATCGACTCAATCCAGAAAGAAGTTGACGCACGTCTGGCTGAAATCAACCGTATCGGTAAAGCAAGTACCTTTAACGGCACGGCAATCTTTGATACCACCGGCAGCGTAAGCATCCAGGTTGGCGCTAACGACGCTACCGACGCTAACGTCATCAGCATCGACCTGTCAGGTGCTGGCTTCCAGACCACTGGCCTGGGCGCGACTTTCGACGTCACCGGCGGCGACCTGTCTGACCTCGACGCGCGTATCAAAAATGTGGATACCGCACGTTCTGGTCTGGGTGCGATTCAGAACCGTTTCGAATCTACCATCAACAACCTGAACACCTCTGTGACCAACCTGACCGCGTCACAGTCTCGTATTCAGGATGCTGACTATGCAACTGAAGTTTCTAACATGTCGAAGGCGCAGATCCTTCAGCAGGCGGGTACCTCCGTGCTGTCAAAAGCCAACCAGGTTCCACAGGGCGTTCTGTCTCTGCTGCAGTAAGTTCTTCGGCACGTTTATCTCGACCCGGCCAAGGCCGGGTTTTTTTTGGATCCAGCCCACACACGATGGCGCGGAGAATACAGATGAAACGTCTCTTAATTACGATTGATAAGCTTAACCGGTTAACTGATACAGAAACGACCCTGATCGATCTGGTCGAACACTTCCATCATTTGGGCTGGCAGGTTGATTTAGTCACCCGCCTGATCGAAGGGAGCTATCTCAGACGTTTTAACGTCCTGCAAAAAAGCGGCAACGCTCAGTGTTTTACGGAAGATGAGCATCCGCTCGCCGCTCACTATGATTTAATCTGGATTTGTCAGGGTTACATGAGTCTGAAAATGATCTCAGCCCTGGAGAAAGGCGAAATATCTGGCGTTTGCGTATTCCAGCACTATTACGCGTATGCTGACCAGGATCTGCCGTATGGCGCAGCCCTGGAAAATAAACTGGCTGCCCGCAGCCTTGCCGTTTCCGCGATTTCCTACGCGAAACTCGCGCTGAAAGGGATTGACCAGCGCAAACTGCAAATATTTCCTCTTTCCATCGGTGACCGTTTTCACCAGGTCACGCCCGTGGTCGGTGTGCCTGAATTATCCCGTATCCTGTTGATCTCTGCCGAACAGAGTGAAGACGTTAACACGCTGCGCACGCTGCTGGCCGAACAGGGCATTAAGCTCGATCACATCAGCTCCACCCGTCGTGAAATTGAACTGACGCCAGAATTTCTCGCCGCTTATCAGGTGGTGATGGGGCATTCACGCAGTGTGGTGCAGGCGATGGCTGCGGGTATTCCGGCTTATATAACCGATACCGTCTATGGCGCAGGCTACGTTAATGATGAAACGCTGGACACCGCGCTCGACAGCCATTTCCTCGCCGATTACGGCGGTACGCCGCACCAAAGTCCGGCAGAGTGGGCTAAAGAGATCGTCGAACCTTTTGTCGATGCCTGGCACTGGGCGCAGGGCTACCGGGAAGAGGCGCTACAGCAATGGTCACTTACCAGCCTGATTGATGCGCTGCTGGCGCGTCTGCCCGCGGCCGATAAGCTTTCCATCAGCGCCGGTGAAGCCACCAGCCTGACGCTTCATCGTCGGGTGATTGCCAATGATGCGGAACAGTCGAAAATCCTGGAGAGCTGGCTGAAAACCCGTCTGCCTTCTGAGGCACGCATCAGCGTGCTGCTTTCCTTTATTAACCAGATGCCGGAAACGGGCAATATCGGCCTGGTGATTTTGGATGCTAACAACGACAGCGCCGCAGTGGAAACGACACGCGCTTCGCTGGTGGCACAGTATCTGCAACCCGCACTGGTTGAGGTGGTTAGCGGCGGCGACAGTCAGAAAGTGGCGGCACTCTTTAACGACACCCGCGCCAGCTCGCTGCTGCTGGTGACCGCCGGCACAGAATTAATGCCTCAGGCGCTGCTGGTATTTGCCGAACATTGTCTGCGTCAGCCCGATGCGGCGCTTTGGTATTGCGACAGCGTTAATGGCGAAACCCTGCTGACCGCAGAATCGCTGTTTAGACCCGATCTGAATATTGACCTGTTGCGTAGCGAACCTTATCTGGGTGAGCAGCTGTTAATCAACGTGGCCGCTGCAAAAGAAGTGGGCGGGTTTGATGGCCGTTATCAGCGACTCGGCGGCATCGATCTCGCATGGAAATTTATCGAAACCCGTGGCGCGCAGGCGGTGGGTCATATTGCCGATACGCTGATGTATGTTACGCAACCTTTCGCCGACTGGCTGAGCGAAGCGGATATTATTGCCGAAAGCCGGGCTGTCACCGAAGCACATCTGGCGCGCTGCGGCCTTGCCGCCGCCGTTGAAGCGGGCTTGCAGCCTGGACTGCAACGCGTTCGCTTTGAACACGCTTCACAGCCGCAGGTCTCCATCATTATCCCAACGCGCGATCGCCTGCCGTTACTGCGTCGCTGTATCGAAACCCTGATGGAAAAAACGCATTGGGTGAATTACGAATTACTGGTGGTGGATAACGGTTCGCAGGATCCGGCGGCGAGAGATTATCTGGCGCAGCTGGACGCGCTGGGCATTGAGCAAATCCGTATTCTGCGCTGGCCAGAAGCGTTCAACTTCTCCGCAATCAACAATTTTGCTGCCCAACAGGCCCGTGGCGAGCTGCTCCTGTTTTTGAACAACGATATTGAAGTCATCGACAGCCAGTGGCTGAGCGCGATGGTTGAGCACGGTATGCGCCCGGAAGTGGGCATTGTTGGCGCACGCCTCGAATTTCATGACGGGCGTATTCAGCATGCGGGCATGGTAGCCGGCGTTGGGCTTGGCGTGTCGCCGGTCTATGAAGGCGTAAAAGGCGACAACACCGGTTATATGCTGCGCCTTGATGCGATTTGTAACGTTACCGCGGTCAGCGCTTCCTGCATGATGGTTCGCAAAGAGGTGTTCACTGAATTAGGTGGGTTTAGCGATAGCGAATTCCCGGTTTACCTGGGCGACGTTGATTTTGCGCTGAAAGCGCGTCAGGCCGGCTATCTTACCGTCTGGACGCCGTATGCACGTCTGTTGCACATGGGCGGCGCGACCCGCGTCCTCGGCGAAGCGCTGGGCGTTGCATCGCACGTTGGCCCTGAAGTGTTTGATACGCTGCGTGAAAAATGGCGTGGGCAGTTAAGCGTGGATATCAGCTACAACCGTCAGCTGACCAAGGTTGGTGGGAATTTCCAGTTAGGCACGCGCCAGGGCCGTTATCAGCAGCCGCTGCCGGGCCGTCCTTTGCCGGTAATGATGGCCTGTCATAAAAACCTGACGGGCTGCGGTAACTATCGGGTGATCAAGCCGTTTAAAGCGCTGGAAGGGCAGCTGGTTCTGGAAGGTGGATTGACGCACGGCCTGCCTGCCGTAATGGAAGTCGCCGAGATCCAGCCGGATACCTTGCTGCTGGAGCTGGTCACGGATATCTCCATTCCTGAGCGTGTGAAGCAGTTCCGTCAGGTTAGCAATACGAAAATCATCATGGAATATGATGACTATATTCCTAATCTGCCGCTGAAAAACGGTTTCCGTCATGCGATACCGAAAGATATCGTTCGCCAGCTGCGTCGCTCAGTCGAGCAGGCGGACTGGCTGGTGGTGTCTACTCAGCCGCTGGCCGAAGCTTATGCGTCTTTCCATCACGATATTCGCGTGGCACAAAACCGCCTCGACGATCAGTGGGTCGGTCTGAACAGCCTGCGTCGTCAGGGTAAAAAGCCGCGTGTTGGCTGGGCGGGCGGCAGCAGTCATGCGGGCGATCTGGAGATCCTCTTGCCCTTTATGAAAGAGCTGGAGAACGAGGTGGAGTGGGTCTTCATGGGCATGAAGCCGCAAAACGTGAAGTGCGAATTCCATCTGGGCGTACCGTTCGAGTTCTATCCTGAAAAACTGGCGACGCTTAACCTGGATCTGGCGCTGGTGCCGCTGGAAATGAACCTGTTCAACGAGTGCAAAAGTAACCTGCGCCTGCTGGAACTGGGTGCCTGCGGCGTGCCGGTGATCTGTACCGACATTGAACCTTACCGTTGTGATTTACCGGTTTCGCGCGTAACTAACCGATATAAAGACTGGATGAATGCGATTCGTGAGCATCTGGCGGATATGGATGCGCTGGCGGCGCGCGGTGATGCGCTGCGCGAAGGCGTGTTCCGTGACTGGATGTTGCGCGACGAAGGGCTGCTGGACTGGCAGAGCGCCTGGCTACCACGGTAAGCCGGTTGGCTACCACGGTAAGCCGGTTGGCTACCAGGCTATACCGCTTTTCTTTAGTTAGTGGGCGGAAGGGGTTGCAGCCTTCCGCTGATGAGTTGAAACAAAGATCGAGATAGACGAGGTGTGGGATGTTTGAGGGTAAAAAAATTGGCGTAGGCATTGTGACCTACAACCGTAAACCCGGTTTGCTTAAACTTTATCAGTCGCTGCCTCGCGACATTATAGATACGCTGATTGTGGTGAATGACGGCGACTATTATCCAGAGCTGGCAACGCTGGACTGTCATTTACATCATAATGAGGTTAATCAGGGGGTGGGGCGCAGTAAAAATATTGCGTTGCGCTATCTGCAAGAGCAGCAGGTCGACCATTTCTTTTTGATTGAAGATGATATTTACGTTAAAAACCCGGCGGTTTTCGAACGCTATATTACGCTATCGGCACGCACCGGCGTTCAGCATTTCAACTTCAGCCAGCATGGCGATAAAAATATCACTGCTGATGGCCAGCCGCGTCCTCGCTACGTAATGAATTACGGTGATTTTTACATGCCGCTTTATCCCGCTTGCGTCGGCGCGTTTTGCTATTATTCTAAAGCCTGTCTTGAGAAGGCCGGACTGATGGATGAAATCTACTACAATGCGGTAGAACATCTGGATCATACCTACGGCATTATCAAAGCCGGACTTCACCCGTCTTATCACTATTTCCCGGATATTGAAAATTCAGGCGATTATTTGGGTGATGAGGGCTGGAGCCCGCAACAGTCTACCATTTCCGGCAAACTCTCTTCTCGCGCCATTAGCCTGGTTGCTGCGACGTATTTTAAAGAGAAGCATGGGTGCTTACCGCCGGAGTTTCCGGTGGTTTCGCATGACGCGGTTAAAAGAGAGCTAAATACGCTGAAAAGGCGTTTTGCTGTTGCCGTGCCGCATAGCGTTTGTTAAGCCTGAGGCCAGTCAGTGTTACCCGTGCGGCTGGCCTGTTATTTCACGATCAAAACACTTTTAATCCCTTCACCGCTTTTATCCGTAACAACGCTGTAGTTTTGACCTGCCAGGCCGATAATCATTTTCTATAACAAATTGTTTCGATCCTGACTGCGGAGTGTTACATGCGCTTCAATTATGACCTGCTACCGGGAGAAGTGCTGTCGTTTGATGAAATCAGCGAGCGCTACAGCCAGAAGTATCCCGATGATAAATCCCTGACGACCCGAGGGTTACTCAGCCCGTCGACCTCCAGCAAAAACTGGACCATACGCGCCGTGTTTGCCAGTAAAGACAGTGAAATCCCGCTGGAAGATTTACTGTTCATTACCAATGATAATGAACGTAAGAATTACCTGCAGCGCTTTGAGCACTATTTACAGCGCCAGGAGAGCTTTCTCTATTTTCGCCGCCCGGCCCAGCCGGCGTTGTGGAATACCTGGAAAGTCATGGGGGAAAGTAAAGTTGTCGCGATGCTGGATCCCGCGTCGATCATGGCGCAAAGCCTGCTGCAACAGCGCGGCTACACGCTAACGCTGCTGCGTACCGAAGATGAAGACGAATACTGGCAGCTGTATGACAACCAGTCAAAACCCTGTTTTGAGTATTCCCGCCAGCTGCAATTTATTGTGGTTTTGACCTCGCCGCTGTTGCCGCCACCGGCAGGCGTTATCCCCGGTACTCAGGTCGGGCGTCGGGTCAAGGCGCGCTTATGGCAGCGGGCCAGCCAGCATGAGTTTGGGAAAGCCGTGCGCGAACGCTATGGCGCCTGCGTGATCACCGGTACCTTGCTAACCGACGAACACGCCTGGCCCTGGGTAGAAGCCTGCCACATTGATATGCGTGAAAATGAACAGGGTTTCTTACTGGATAACAGTGTTGATAACGGTTTATTTCTGCGCAGTGATTTACAACGCTTATTTATCAGTCGTCGTTTAAGCATCGATCCGCAAACGGGGCAGGTGCGTTTTCGTCATGTACTGAAAGAAGATGCATTACTGGGGCCGTTCTATCAGGCGCTGGAAGGGAAGGTTTGTGCGCTCTGGGCGCAGGTTCCGGAAAAAACCCGCCAGCGTCTGACCCTCAAGCCGTAAACAGCCGTCCTCTTACCCGTGTTCGCGGCTGAGAGGACGCTTTTCTTCAACAAAGATTAAATAACCCGCCTTTATTACCGCTATTCCGCCAATCAATATTCACTACAGAAACAGATAATCGTGCCGATAACTTAACTAACGCAGGATAGTCAGAGTGAACGATCTATATACCGCTGATGGCGTGATGGATAAAAATTCGCTGTGGCAGCGCTATGTGCCGCTGGTGCGTCACGAAGCGCTGCGCTTACAGGTCAGGTTGCCTGCCAGCGTCGAATTGGATGATCTCCTGCAAGCAGGGGGCATCGGGCTGTTAAATGCCGTAGAGCGTTACGACGCGCTACAGGGCACAGCCTTTACGACGTATGCAGTGCAGCGAATTCGCGGCGCGATGCTTGATGAGTTGCGCAGCCGCGACTGGGCTCCACGTAGCGTGCGACGTAATGCGCGCCAGGTGGCTGGTGCAATGCATCGGGTAGAGCAAACGCTGGGCAGAACCGCCAGCGAGCAGGAAGTTGCAGCACAGCTTGATGTGTCATTAGAAGAGTACCGGCAGATCCTGCTGGATACCAATAATAGTCAGCTGTTTTCTTACGATGAATATCGTGAGGAGCATGGTGACAGCGCAGAGCTGGTGACGGAAGGCCACGAAGAGGCTAACCCGCTACACCAGCTGCTGGAAGGGAATCTTCGCGAACGCGTCATGGAAGCGATCGAGGCATTGCCCGACCGCGAAAAAATGGTGCTGACGCTTTATTACCAGGAAGAACTGAATCTGAAAGAGATTGGCGCAGTGCTGGAAGTCGGGGAATCCCGGGTTAGCCAGCTGCACAGTCAGGCGATTAAACGCCTGCGCGCCCGGTTAACGGGAGCGCGCTGACGGAGTCAGTTTAGCACTCTCAACACCAACCGGGGACTCTCTGATGGGATCCAAAATTAAAATGAGGCCATTGAGCCGCTATTTGAAAGATTTTAAACACAGCCAGAGTAATTGTTCACATTGCGGGAAAGTACTGGACCGAATGGCGCTGGTCTTTCGCGGACAAATAATTAATAAAGAAGCTATTGCCCGGATGGACCAGCCGATCGACGATCAGGTTTGGTTAAAGCTTCAGCAAGAGCTGACTGCTTTATGCCGTTTTTGCAGCGATATTTTTTGCAATACCCATCCGACCTATTTTGACATCATGGCGTTTAAACAATATTTGTTTGAGCAAACTGAGATGAGCCACAGCACGATCCGCGAATATGTTGTTCGCCTGCGTCGACTTGACGATATGCTGTCGGCCCGTAATTTCCCGGCGGAAAAATTAAGCGGGAACAGCTGGCACGAATGTCTGGAGAATGATTTACCTGATGCGGGCAACAATAATTATCGCATCGCATTGCGCAAATACGATCAGTTTTTGGGCTGGCAGCGTAATTAAGCCGGTAATGATAATTGCAATTAACGTTACCTTTTGGCGATCTTCTGTAAAAATGTAAGGATGACTCACTGCTGCTGTGGAGGCTGCGTTGTCCTTACATCTTTTACACTCTTTTCCCCGGCTGGAACTGCTTGGTGCGCCTACGCCCCTTGAGCATCTGCCACGCTTGTCCGACTATCTGGGTCGCGACATCTTTATCAAACGTGACGATGTCACGCCTGTAGCGCTGGGCGGCAATAAGCTGCGTAAACTGGAATTCCTGGCGGCGGATGCGCTGCGTCAGGGTGCTGACGTGCTGTTGACCGCCGGCGCTATTCAGTCTAATCACGTTCGACAGACCGCTGCCGTGGCCGCAAAGCTCGGCCTGAAATGCGTTGCGCTGCTCGAAAATCCTGTTGGCACGTCTGCCGAAAATTACCTTTCCAATGGCAACCGCCTGCTGCTTGAACTGATGGCGACCGACGTGGTGATGGTTGATGCGCTCACCGATCCGGCCGCACAAATGCACGAGCAGGCCACCCGCCTCGAAGCACAGGGCTTCCGTCCTTATATTGTTCCCGTTGGCGGATCTAATGCTTTAGGCGCGCTGGGCTATGTTGAGTGTGCGCAAGAGATTGCTCATCAGAGCGAAGGCGTGGTTGATTTCGCTGCCGTCGTGGTGGCTTCTGGCAGTGCGGGAACCCATGCCGGGCTTGCCGTCGGACTGGAGCAGCTGCTGCCGGAAACCGAACTGGTCGGCGTCACCGTCTCGCGTAAAGCAGCAGAGCAACGCCCGAAGGTGGTGACCATCCAGCAGGAACTGGCGGCCTCACTTGAGCTAACGGCTTCAGCCGATATCACCCTTTGGGACGACTATTTTGCGCCAGGCTATGGCGTGCCGAATGAAGAAGGGCTGGAGGCGATTAAGCTGCTGGCCAGGCTTGAGGGGATTTTCCTCGACCCGGTCTATACTGGCAAAGCAATGGCTGGATTAATTGATGGCATTACGCAACAGCGTTTTAAACGCGAAGGGCCGATAGCCTTTATTCATACCGGCGGTTCGCCCGCGTTGTTCGCTTATCATCCTCTGGTCTGAGTATAATCAACCGATTACACACATACAGTCGTCTATTCCCGTAGTGGATAAACTTTTGGAGCCTTTATGAAATTTTCTCTGGTTCGTCGCCAGTTGGTGATGGGTATGGCGTCACTGGCGCTGGTTGCTGGTGTGACAACGAATGCCTTTGCGGCAGAAGAAAATCTGCTGACCAAAGTCAAAGAGCGCGGATCGCTGCTGGTGGGGCTGGAAGGCACCTATCCGCCATTCAGCTTTCAGGACGAAAACGGCAAGCTGACCGGTTTTGAGGTCGAGTTTGCGCAGGCGCTGGCGGCTCATCTGGGCGTTAAGGCCAGCCTGAAACCCACCAAATGGGACGGTATGCTGGCCTCGCTGGATTCTAAACGTATCGACGTGGCGATCAACCAGGTGACTATCTCTCCCGAACGTCAGAAAAAATATGACTTCTCCACGCCTTATACTATTTCCGGGATCCAGGCGCTGACCAAAAAAGCCAATGCGGCGAGCATCACCAAACCGGCCGATCTGAGCGGTAAGAAAGTCGGTGTCGGCCTGGGCTCTAACTACGAGCAGTGGCTGCGTGAAAACGTCAAAGGTGTGGATATCCGTACTTATGATGATGACCCAACAAAATATCAGGATCTGCGCGTAGGACGGATCGACGCGATTCTGGTCGATCGTCTGGCGGCGCTGGACCTGGTGAAGAAAACTAACGATACGCTGGCGGTTGCCGGCCCGGCGTTCTCGCGTCAGGAATCGGGTGTTGCGCTGCGTAAAGGCAACGCTCAGCTTCAGCAGGCCATCAACAAAGCGATTGGCGAGATGCAGCAGGATGGATCCCTATCTAAAATTTCCGAAAAATGGTTTGGCGCGGACGTAACTAAATAATGCAGGAAAGTTTACAACTGGTGCTGGATTCAGCACCTTTTCTTTTAAAAGGCGCGGTCTTCACTCTACAGCTGAGTATTGGCGGCATGTTCTTTGGCCTGCTGCTGGGCTTTCTGCTGGCGATGATGCGCCTGTCGCACTTCTGGCCGGTTGCCTGGCTGTCACGGATTTACGTCTCGATCTTTCGTGGTACGCCGCTGATTGCCCAGCTGTTTATGATCTATTACGGTCTGCCGCAGTTTGGCATTGAGCTGGATCCGATCCCGTCAGCGATGATTGGCCTGTCGTTGAATACCGCCGCTTACGCGTCTGAATCGCTGCGGGGCGCCATTGCGGCGATTGAACGTGGTCAGTGGGAGGCGGCAGCCAGCATAGGCATGACGCGCTGGCAGACGCTGCGTCGGGTCATTCTGCCGCAGGCCGCGCGCACCGCATTGCCACCGCTGGGCAACAGCTTTATCAGCCTGGTGAAGGACACCTCGCTGGCGGCGACCATTCAGGTACCCGAACTGTTCCGCCAGGCACAGCTGATTACTTCACGCACGCTGGAAGTTTTCACCATGTATCTGGCTGCGTCGCTGGTTTACTGGATTATGGCTACGCTACTGTCGATCCTGCAAAGCAAGCTGGAAAATCACGTTAACCGCCAGGATCGGGAGGCAAAATGAGCGCGATAGAAGTTAGCCAGCTGGTAAAGAAGTTCAACGGACAGACGGTGCTGCATGGTATCGATCTGGAGGTGAGTTCCGGTGAAGTGGTGGCCATCATTGGCCCAAGCGGATCGGGGAAAACCACCTTGCTGCGCAGTATCAACCTGCTGGAAACGCCGGACAGCGGCACTATTAAGGTCGGCAATATCCTGATTGATGCCGCAGCGGGCATGAACCGACAAAAAGAGCAGGTTCGTCAGCTGCGTCAGCAGGTGGGCTTTGTCTTCCAGAGCTTTAATCTGTTTCCGCACCGCTCGGTGCTGGAAAATATTATTGAAGGCCCGACCATCGTCAAAGGTGAGTCAAAAGCGGAAGCGACGGCGCGTGCTCGCCAGCTGCTGGAAAAGGTAGGGCTGCAAGGTAAAGAAGAGAGCTATCCACGTCGTCTTTCCGGCGGACAGCAGCAGCGTGTTGCCATTGCGCGGGCGCTGGCGATGCGGCCAGAGGTGATCCTGTTTGATGAGCCGACTTCGGCGCTGGACCCGGAGCTGGTGGGGGAAGTTCTCAACACTATTCGGGCGCTGGCGGAAGAGAATCGTACCATGGTGATTGTCACGCATGAGATGAGTTTTGCTCGCGACGTTGCCGATCGGGCGATTTTTATGGATCAGGGCAGGATTGTCGAGCAGGGTAGCGCCAAAGCGTTGTTTGCTAATCCGCAGCATCCGCGTACCCGTCAGTTTCTGGAGAAATTCCTTAACGCTTGATTTAACGCGTTATTTCTCGGGAAAAGGTTAATCCGCCACCGGGCGAATACGGGCTGTACTGGCAGTGGACGAAAATCGCGACTTCGTTTCATTGCCAGCTTTTAACGATCTCTCTCTCAAAAATCCTTAGCGGATTAATTTAAAAGTTTAGCTTAAGTCAGGGCATTCTTTTTCCTTAAGGATTATCTTAATTACGCTCTCTGCCCTCTGAGATAAATCTCAACGCATTCTGTGGCGGACGGTGCTATACCTACTCTTTTTTCATTTTCCGCTGTGCTTTTCAGATTTTCCTGTGCTGAAGTTATAAGGCCAATATTAATTATTCGTTAACAGGGTTTATCTTTTCAGGTTAAGGTTGTTCTATTCCTGCAGGAAGAACGCCCACCTTTTCATTATCAATATGTGAATATCATTCGGAGTAATATAATGAATACTACTCAAAACAAAGATATTGCCTGGGTAAACAGCCTGAAAGGTATATGCATATTACTGGTTGTTTTATATCATGTTGTTCTGCCCGGCTATGCTGAAATGATTGGCCATCTGGTTGCCGGGTTCCTGCCGGCTAAATTATGGCTGGCCTTTAATAACACGCTTTCTCCTTTACGAATGCCTGCGTTTTTCTTTGTTTCAGGTTTGCTCGCCACTAACGGTATTATTAACCGTCCCTGGAAGCAGGTCTTTACCAGCAGGGTGACTAATCTTTTCTACCTCTATTTTCTCTGGGGTATCATTCAGTGGTTGATGATCCGGGGCGTTTCTAATGAAGTGATGGGGGAGCAGCTCTCCAATAATACCAATGCGGCATGGGCCGAGACGCCCTTAAAATCCATTGAGCTGATGCTGCTGGCAATGAGTTCTTCCTGGTATTTATATGCGCTGGGGCTGTTCTTTGTTTTTGCCAAACTGTTTCGTGGGCAAAAATTGGCGATGATGACAATTGCCGTGGTGCTTAACTACGCTGCGATAACAAAAGTCATTCCAGGCTGGGGGCCAGAAAGCGTTGCACAGTATCTGATCTTCTTCCTGCTGGGCACCTTCTACAGCAGTACAATGCTGCGGTGGAGTGAATGGCATCGCAGCAACCTGATGCCCTGGGCTCTGTTGCTGGTGCTGTCGTTTATCCATATCAAGCTGGGGATGACCCGCAGCCTGTTTCTCTGCACGCTGGCTATTCTGTTGTCGGTCGCGGCCTGTCGGATTTTAAACCGTTATTTCACGCTGGGCTGGTTAAACTGGCTTGGCAGAAACACGCTGCAAATTTATGTTCTGCACCGCATCTTTATCGAATTCTTTGGCATGTCGGCCATTCTGTTTGCTGAACATCATCAGCTGTTTGCCAACAAAGCGTTTTCGCTGCTGTGGGCTGTCGGCTTCCCGATAGCGATGGTGGTGCTGTGCGCCAGCTGTTCGGTAGGGGTATGGTCGCTGCTTAACCGAGGCGTGGGACGAAATCTGTTTATCTACCCAAGCCTGCTGCGGGTTAAAGCCTGATTACTGCCGGGCCAAAGAGAGAAAAAAGCGCGTTATTAAGGTTGTTGTTTAGTCTGGTGTAGGTGAAGGGGACACGGGGCGTCCATAAAGACGCAAAAGGCGGCATCCATGCCAGCTCGACACGGGCCGTCCATGGCCCGTGACGCTTTATTTACCCAATGGTCATCAGGCTGGCGTTACCGCCTGCGGCTGCGGTGTTAACGCTGAGTGAACGCTCAATCAGTAAACGTTCCAGCAGCAGATTGGTTTCTCCACGGCCAAAACCCTGCACGGAAACAATGGCGCCTTCACGTTCGGCTATCGCTTCACAGACAAAACGCAGCTGATCGGCATCGCCATGGTAAATCACCGCATCAAACTCATTTTGCTGTTCCAGCGGTCTGGCCGCAAAATCAATACGGGTCTGTACCTCGGCAGGCAGCTGGCGCGCCAGGCTGTGATGAAGTTCATCATCCTGCCACAGCGCACGGCTGCCCACAGCGGTGACGGCCGCCAGCTGGATCAGTGCATCTTCTTCATTGTCTGCCAGACAAAGAACGCGCTCACGCGGCAGCAGGGCAAAGGTATTACGCTCACCTGTTGGTCCTGGCAGCAGACGTACGGTGCCGCCTTGTCCCAGCTCGGCATAGCGAGTGCAAAGCTCCGCCAGTGCCGGTTTCGCTTTTGCCCATTCAGTTAACGCCTGATGTGCAGTCAGTAGCCCAGGACGCAGCGCGGAATCAACCGGCAGCCTGCCATCCTGGCGATCCAGGGTAACGCGCAGCGCGCCATCCGGGCGGCTGGAGAGCAAACGGTAGAGATAAAGCGGGCCGCCTGCTTTCGGGCCCGTACCGGAAAGGCCTTCACCGCCAAACGGCTGGACGCCAACTACCGCGCCGACCATATTACGGTTAACGTACAGGTTGCCGACTTTCGCGCTGTTAGTGACCTGGGTAATGGTCTCATCAATACGGGTATGTACGCCCAGCGTCAGACCATAACCGGATGCGTTAATCTGATTGATAATCTGCGGCAGCGTGTTGCGGGTATAGCGCACCACATGCAGCACCGGACCAAAGATTTCTTTGTCCAGGTCCGCCACGCTATTCAGCTCAATCAGCGTTGGCGGCACAAAGGTTCCGCTTTGCCATTCACTGATATCCTGCGGATGACTGAATGCCGCCTGGTACACTTTCATGCCTTTGCTGCGCATCGACAGGATATGGCGTTCGATATTCTCTTTCGCTTCGGCGTCGATAACCGGGCCGATGTCGGTAGAAAGCCGTTCCGGGTTGCCCATGCGGCATTCCGCCATGGCACCGCGCAGCATTTGCAGCGTGTGGTCAGCCACGTCTTCCTGCACACACAGCAGGCGCAGTGCGGAGCAGCGCTGTCCGGCGCTGTCGAAAGCGGAAGCGACGATATCGATAACCACCTGCTCGGTCAGGGCGGAAGAGTCGACGATCATCGCATTCATCCCGCCCGTTTCGGCAATCAGCGGCGTTGGCCGGCCTTGCGGATCGAGGCGACCTGCCAGATTGCGTTGCAGCAGCGTAGCGACGGCCGTTGAGCCGGTAAACATCACGCCACGAACACGATCGTCACCGGTCAGTTGCGCACCCACGGTTTCACCCAGGCCAGGCAGCAGCTGGAGCGCGCCCGCCGGCACGCCGGCCTCATGCAGCAGCGCAACGGCTTCGGCGGCAATCAGCGGCGTTTGTTCCGCAGGTTTCGCCAGCACGCTATTGCCTGCCGCCAGCGCCGCAGCAATTTGTCCGGTAAAGATCGCCAGCGGGAAGTTCCACGGGCTGATACAGACCACCGGTCCCAGCGGACGGTGCGTTTCATTATCGAAGTCATCGCGTACCTGTCCGGCATAGTAATGCAGGAAGTCGACGGCCTCGCGCACTTCGGCAATGGCGTTATTAAAGGTTTTACCCGCTTCGCGCACCAGGATGCCGAGCAGACGCTGCATTTGACCTTCCATCAGCATCGCCGCGCGAGAGAGAATTTCTGCGCGAGCGGCCGGCGGCGTGGCGAACCAGATTGGACCGGCGCTAACCGCCGCGTCCAGCGCTTTTGACACGTCTGTTTCGCTGGCGTGACGAACGTAGCCGACGATATCGCCCGGTTCTGCCGGGTTAACAATCGGCAATTGCTCGCCCTGTTCGGCTTCACCGTCAATCATCGGCGCAGCCATGCCAGGCTCAATGGCGCTGTTCAGCAGGGCGCTGGAAAGCGACGCCAGGCGATGTTCATTAGCCATATCCAGCCCGGCGGAGTTCTGACGGTTCTCGCCATACAGATCGCGCGGCAGCGGGATTTTTGGATGCGGCAGGCCAACGGCACCTTCGGTACGGGCCAGTTTTTCTACTTCTTCTACCGGATCGGCAATCAGGTCCTCAATCTGCAAGGTGTTATCGGCAATACGGTTAACAAAGGAAGTATTGGCGCCGTTTTCCAGCAGGCGGCGAACGAGGTAAGCCAGCAGCGTTTCGTGAGTGCCCACCGGTGCATAAATACGGCATGGACGGTTAAGCTTGCCGTCGCCGACTTTTCCCACCACCTGTTCGTAGAGCGGCTCACCCATGCCGTGCAGGCACTGGAATTCATACTGGCCAGGGTAGTAGTTGTTGCCGGCCATCTGATAAATCACCGCCAGCGTATGGGCATTGTGCGTGGCGAACTGCGGATAGATCAGGTTCGGCACCGCCAGTAATTTACGGGCGCAGGCCAGATAGGAAATATCGGTATAAACCTTGCGGGTGTAAACCGGATAACCTTCCAGACCTTCCATCTGCGCACGTTTGATCTCGCTATCCCAATAGGCACCTTTCACCAGGCGGATCATCAGGCGGCGACGGCTGCGCTGGGCGATATCAATCAACGCATCGATCACCATCGGGCAGCGTTTCTGGTAGGCCTGAATCACAAAGCCGATGCCGTTCCAGCCTTCCAGCTCTGGTTCAAAACAAAGTTTTTCCAGCAGATCGAGCGACAGCTCCAGGCGATCGGCTTCCTCCGCATCGATATTAATACCGATATCGTAAGAGCGGGCCAGCAGCGTCAGCGATTTAAGAATAGGGTAGAGTTCGCTCATCACGCGCTCATACTGGGCACGGCTGTAGCGGGGATGCAGCGCAGAAAGCTTGATGGAGATCCCCGGGCCTTCGTAAATACCACGGCCGTTAGAAGCTTTACCGATGGCATGAATCGCCTGCTGGTAAGAGACCAGGTAAGCTTCGGCATCTTTTGCCGTCAGTGCCGCTTCACCCAGCATATCGTAAGAGTAGCGGAAGCCTTTGTCCTCCAGCTTGCGGGCATTGGCCAGCGCTTCGGAGATGGTTTCACCGGTGACAAACTGCTCGCCCATCAGACGCATTGCCATATCCACGCCTTTGCGGATGAGCGGCTCGCCGCTTTTACCAATAATGCGGTTAAGCGAGCGCGACAGGTTAGCTTCATTGTGCGTAGCCACCAGACGACCGGTAAACAGCAGACCCCAGGTTGCGGCATTGACAAACAGTGAAGGGCTGCGGCCAAGGTGGGAATGCCAGTTACCGTTACTGATCTTGTCGCGGATGAGCGCATCGCGGGTTGGTTTATCAGGGATACGCAGCAGCGCTTCCGCCAGGCACATCAGCGCCACACCTTCCTGCGAGGACAAAGAGAACTCCTGGAGCAGGCTTTGCACCATTCCGGCGCGACCTGATGCCCCTTTTTGGTGCCTCAGGGCCGTGGCAAGCTTGTGAGCGAGCTGCTGCGTTTGCTGAGCCAAAGGTGCTGGCAGGCGGGCCTGATCGAGCAGCATGGGCACCGCTTCCGTTTCCGGGCGACGCCATGCTGAGGTAATGGCGGCGCGGGTAACGGACTGCGGCAGAATGTGTTCAGCAAATTCCAGAAACGGCTGATGCTGTTCCTCCACAGGGAGCTCTTCCCCTTCCTGCGTACTCGCCTGCAAAGGAATTTCCGGCAGGGCATCGCCTCTTTCCAGCTGTTCCAGATAGTTGAAAATAGCCTGTTTAATCAGCCAGTGAGAGGTGCGATCGATTTGGCCCGCGGCGCGTTTAATGCGCTCGCGAGTGGCTTCGTCCAGCTTAACACCCATGGTGGTTGTACCCATGCCTGAAACTCCTTGCAGATGAATGACGTGTTTGGCAAGCAATATCACTTAAGTTGCAACTTTGTGCAACCATGTTAAATGTGACGCAGTTTGCAGAGTGAAAAGCCGCCTCTGATAAAAGCGGCATGTTTATTGCTGCAAGAATCCGGCCAGGTTGTAAATCGCGATAAAACCTGGCGTTAGTAGGGCTTTCAGCAGGTGTTACCGGGTAAGTGTGATCCAGTGCAACCTGTCAGATCGCCAGACGAGAAGAAAAGTGAATTATATGTAGCAATTGTGTTAAACCGTCAGTGAAAGTTGTACGTATCGGCGGTTTACGGCAGGATACCCCGCCCGGATTTGCAATAAGTGACCGCGCGCCGTTCCAGCGTGGTCAGGGTGCAACCCGGCGGCTGCACATTAACAATAATAAGTGGAGAACCTGAATGACAGTAAGTACACCAATGATGGTGACCTTTTGCGTCTATATCCTCGGCATGGTGCTGATCGGTTTTATGGCATACCGCTCGACCAAGAATTTTGACGACTATATCCTGGGAGGACGAAGTCTGGGTGCCCTGGTCACTGCGCTGTCAGCAGGGGCTTCTGATATGAGCGGCTGGCTGTTGATGGGCCTGCCTGGTGCCATTTTTCTTTCCGGTATTTCAGAAAGCTGGATCGCCATTGGCCTGACGCTGGGCGCTTACCTGAACTGGAAAATCGTCGCCGGACGCCTGCGCGTGCAAACCGAGCATCATGATAATGCGCTAACGCTGCCGGATTTTTTCTCCAGCCGTTTTGAAGACAACAGTAAAATCCTGCGGGTGATTTCCGCACTGGTCATTCTGGTTTTCTTCACCATTTATTGCGCTTCAGGGATTGTGGCCGGTGCGCGTCTGTTTGAAAGCACCTTCGGGATGAGTTACGAGACGGCACTGTGGGCAGGTGCAGCAGCCACCATCATCTATACCTTTGTCGGGGGATTCCTGGCGGTCAGCTGGACCGATACCGTGCAGGCCAGCCTGATGATTTTTGCGCTGATCCTGACGCCGGTGATTGTCATTTTTGCCGTGGGCGGCCTGAGCGATTCCCTTCAGGTTATTCAGGCCAAAAGCGTCGAAAATCTCGATATGCTGAAAAATATGAACTTTGTCGCGGTGATTTCACTGCTGGGCTGGGGTCTGGGCTATTTCGGCCAGCCGCATATTCTGGCGCGCTTTATGGCGGCGGATTCCCACCGGTCTATCCGCAGCGCACGCCGTATTGGTATGGCCTGGATGGTCTTGTGCCTGGCGGGAGCGGTTGCCGTGGGCTTCTTTGGCATCGCTTATTTCCAGAACCATCCTGAGCAGGCAGCAGGCGTAACCGAAAACGGCGAGCGAATCTTCATTGAGCTGGCGCGCATTCTGTTCAACCCATGGATTGCCGGTATTCTGCTTTCCGCGATCCTGGCGGCGGTTATGTCTACGCTGAGCTGCCAGCTGCTGGTGTGCTCCAGCGCGCTGACCGAAGATTTGTATAAAAACTTCCTGCGCAAAAATGCCACCCAGCGTGAGCTGGTATGGGTAGGGCGTCTGATGGTCTTACTGGTTGCGGTTATTGCTATCGCGCTGGCTTCTAACCCGGAAAACCGCGTGCTGGGTCTGGTGAGCTATGCCTGGGCAGGATTCGGTGCCGCTTTTGGGCCGGTCGTGATTTTCTCGCTGATGTGGAAACGCATGACCCGCAACGGCGCGCTGGCCGGTATCGTTATCGGTGCGGCAACCGTGCTGATCTGGAAGCATTACGCCTGGCTGGATCTGTACGAAATCATTCCTGGTTTCGTCTTTGCCAGCCTCGGCATTGTAGTGTTCAGCCTGCTGGGTAGTAAACCTTCCGCCGCGGCGATACAGCGTTTTGAAACTGCGGAAGCGGAATTCAATACGCATTAATCTGCTTGCTTTGCGATCGTAAACACGGCGCAGGGACGCGGGCCTTCCGTAAAGATGCAAAAAGCGGCATCTTTGCCAGCTCGACACGGGCCGTCCATGGCCTACTCCAGTGCCGTGTCCCTCGCGCTTTAAAATGGGTGTCTTTTTGCAGGCTCGCTCCGGCGGGCCTTTTTAATGGGTGAATCAGAGCGATTGCCCGTGCAGCTGTCACGCGAGGGCGCCCGGCGCGAGGCAAATCGCGAAAATACCTTTCCGGGCCACTTGTATTTTTTGTGGCGATAATGATAATCGGTATCGTTTGTATTTACACTTCTTTACCGGTGCTCAACGCCCGTCACGCTTGAAGGTATCTATGTTTGTCCCTTTTCTGATTATGTTACGTGAAGGGCTGGAAGCCGCGCTGATCGTCAGCCTGATTGCCAGCTATCTCCAGCGCACTCAGCGCAGCGAGTGGTTTGGTGCAATGTGGCTTGGCGTCTTTGTCGCCGCCACGCTCTGCCTGGGTCTCGGCTATTTTATTAACGCAACAACCGGCGAATTTCCGCAAAAAGAGCAGGAGCTGTTTGAAGGCATCGTTGCGACCATTGCCGTCTGTATTCTTACCTGGATGGTGTTCTGGATGCGCAAAGTATCGCGCAATATTAAAGTCCAGCTCGAAGGCGCGGTCGACAACGCATTGCAGAAAGGCAAAGGCAGCGGCTGGGCACTGATCGTGATGGTTTTTCTTGCCGTTGCGCGTGAAGGGCTGGAATCGGTGTTTTTCCTGCTGGCGGCATTTCAGCAGGATGTGGGCATTGCACCTCCCGTAGGCGCCATACTGGGTCTGGCAACGGCCATTGTGCTCGGCATGCTGATTTACTGGGGCGGCGTGCGGCTCAACATGGCGGTATTTTTCAAATGGACCGGCCTGTTTATCCTCTTCGTGGCGGCCGGGCTGGCGGCGGGCGCTATTCGGGCTTTCCATGAGGCCGGTTTGTGGAATGCGTTCCAGTCTGTCGCCTTCGATTTCAGCAACACGCTTTCGACCAGCACCCTGACAGGCACCTTACTTGAAGGCTTTTTCGGCTATCAGGAAGCCCCCAGCGTCAGTGAAGTGGCGGCCTGGCTGATTTACTTAATACCGGCGCTGCTGCTGTTCTTTATGCCTGCGCGCCCGCCCGCTTCCACATTACGCACCACGCGTTAAGCTTTTGTCCGTGCCTGATTGCAGGCACGTCAACTTTTACAGGGATTGACTATGATTCATCGTTTCCGTCATACCGCACTGCAAGCGGCGCTTCTCGCGTTATTATCCGGCTCTGCCGTCGCGGCCGATGTGCCGCAGGTTAAAATCAGCGTCAACGATAAGCAGTGCGATCCAATGACCGTCACCGTTAATGCGGGAAAGACGCAGTTCATTATTCAGAACCACAGCCAGAAAGGTCTGGAATGGGAAATTCTGAAGGGGGTAATGGTCGTGGAAGAGCGTGAGAATATCGCGCCTGGTTTTACGCAAAAACTGACTGCTAATCTGGAAGCGGGCGAATATGAGATGACCTGCGGCTTGCTGAGCAACGCGAAAGGCAAGCTGATTGTGAAAGGCAACAGCGCACCGGTTAACGGCAAGCCGGATATTTTGCAACTGACCGTGCCGATTACCGACTACAAAACCTGGGTTACCCAGCAGGTAACGGAGCTGGTGGCGGGCACCAAAGCCTTTACCGATGCGATAAAAGCGGGCGACACTGCCAAAGCAAAAGCGCTGTACGCACCTACGCGCCGCCATTATGAGCGCATTGAACCTATCGCTGAACTCTTCTCCGATCTTGATGGCAGCATTGATGCGCGTGAAGACGACTACGAGAAAAAAGCCGCCGATCCGAAATTCACCGGTTTCCACCGTCTGGAAAAGGCGTTGTTTGGCGATAACAGCACGCAGGGCATGCAGCCTTACGCCGACAAGCTCTATGCCGATACGCTGGATCTGCAAAAACGGATTAACGAGCTGGCTTTCCCACCGGGCAAAGTGGTAGGCGGCGCGGCCGATCTGATTGAAGAAGTCGCCTCCAGCAAGATCTCCGGTGAAGAAGATCGCTACAGCCGCACCGACCTGTGGGATTTCCAGGCGAACGTTGACGGCGCACAAAAAATTGTCGACCTGCTGCGTCCCATGCTGCAAAAAGCCGATGCCACCTTGCTAAGCAGAGTGGATGCGAACTTTAAAAAAGTTGACGTGATTTTAAGCAAATACCGCACCCATGAAGGCTACGAGTCTTACGACAAACTGACCGATGCCGACCGCAACGCGATGAAAGGGCCGATTACCACGCTGGCCGAAGATCTCGCTAAGCTGCGCGGTACGCTGGGACTGGACTGATTTTTTATGGCAAGGCATTTAGCAGACGACGCGCCTGAACCGTCGCGTCGTCGTTTATTGAAAGGCATGGGCATCCTTAGCGGTGCCCTTGCCGTTGGCGGCGGCTGTCCGGTTCAGGCGCAGGAAAAATCGTTCTCACCCGGTGCCTTATCACCGAATTCCCGGCAGGAAGCCCAGCCGTTTTACGGCGCGCATCAGGCGGGTATCGTGACGCCACAGCAGGCGGCGATGATGATCGTGGCTTTTGATGTGCTGGCAACGGATAAAACAGACCTGGAGCGGCTGTTCAGATTACTCACCGAACGCATTGCTTTTCTGACTCAGGGCGGTAAAGCACCGCTGGTGACTAATCCACAGCTGCCGCCAATGGATTCCGGCATTCTTGGCGATAATATCTGGCCCGATAACCTGACCATCACCGTATCGGCTGGCCATTCGCTGTTTGACGAACGCTACGGTTTGCAGGCGCTGAAACCGCAGAAATTGCAGGCGATGACGCGTTTTCCTAACGACGCGCTGGATAGCAAACTGTGTCACGGCGATTTACTGCTGCAAATCTGTGCCAATACCAATGACACGGTCATTCATGCGCTGCGCGATATCATCAAGCACTCGCCGGATTTACTCAGCGTGCGCTGGCGGCGTGAAGGTTTTATTTCCGATCATGCCGCGCGCAGTAAAGGGAAGGAAACGCCCATCAATCTGCTGGGCTTCAAAGACGGGACGGCCAACCCGGATTCGGCCAGTCAGACACTGATGGATAAAATTCTGTGGGTGACGGCGGATCAGGACGAACCCGCCTGGGCGGTGGGCGGCAGCTATCAGGCTGCGCGCATTATTCAGTTCCGCGTGGAATTTTGGGACAGAACGCCGCTGCGCGAACAGGAAAACATTTTCGGCCGGGTGAAGCACAGCGGCGCGCCATTAGGCATGCACAATGAACGTGATGTGCCTGACTATGCCAGCGATCCAGAAGGGGCCGTCATCCCCATGGATGCGCATATCCGGCTGGCAAATCCCCGCACGCCTGAAACGCAAGAGAACCTGATGTTGCGTCGTGGCTACAGCTACTCGCTGGGCGTTTCCAATGCGGGGCAGTTGGAAATGGGCCTGCTTTTTGTTTGTTATCAGCACGATTTAGAGAAGGGATTTTTGGCCGTGCAAAAAAGGCTTAATGGCGAAGCGCTTGAGGAATATATCAAGCCGGTCGGCGGCGGTTATTTCTTTGTGCTGCCCGGCGTCATTGACGATAAACATTTTCTTGGGCAGGCATTATTGCAGGCCTGATGATTATCTCTTTCAGCCTGTCGCGTGCGGCAGGTTGTTTTTTAATCATATTATTCATCCGCCAGGTTTTTCTTAAATCTAAAAATTCACACGGGCATTTCGCCCTTTAGCGGAATAATTAACTCATTGTTTTAAAACATATAATATATAAAATCACCAGGTGGCGGCCGCTATTTGGTTTTTTTTTGCTGCGTACGCGAAAATAGATGTTGCAATTTAGTTATAGATTATGCAAATGTTATTAACAGCAGTTGCCAAAGGTCGTTCAGTGTTCAACACGGAGATCGCCATGACAAAGTCCGCTAATGGATACCAGTGTCAAAATACATTTATCGCCGTTCTTCGTGAAGGTGCGACTGCCACCAAGCCTCTCTGTTACTTTACCCTTCAAACCGCCAGTATTCTCAATGCTATGCAATCCGGTGCCAGGCTCTGCCGCGCGCCATTCTCAACGGCCAGAAAAGGCTTACAAGGAAGCCACTGAAACCTCTAAAGCGTTCACGTAATCGCATTGCTGCAAAATGCGGGAAATGAAACCAACTGTAAGGTGTCACTATGGGAAGACAGAAAGCAGTGATCAAAGCTCGTCGGGAAGCGAAACGTGTGCTTCGTAGCGATTCACGCAGTCATCGTCAGCGTGAAGACGAATCGGTCACCTCGCTGGTGCATATGAGTGGGTTAGATGCAATTGGCATGGCTCGCGATACCCGTGACCATTCGCCCATTTCTGCCCGAAATGAAGCTCAGGCGCACTATCTAAAAGCCATAGAGTGCAAGCAACTGATTTTCGCCACCGGCGAAGCAGGTTGTGGTAAAACCTGGATTAGCGCTGCGAAAGCGGCAGAGGCCCTGATAAACAAGGATGTCGACAGGATAATTGTCACGCGTCCGGTGCTACAGGCGGATGAAGATCTGGGCTTCCTGCCCGGTAATATCTCAGAGAAATTCGCCCCGTATTTTCGCCCGGTCTATGACGTTCTGGTTAAACGTCTTGGCTCCTCCTTTATGCAGTACTGCCTGCGTCCCGAAATCGGCAAGGTAGAAATTGCCCCCTTTGCCTATATGCGCGGACGTACCTTTGAGAATGCCGTGGTGATACTTGATGAGGCGCAAAACGTCACCGCCGCCCAGATGAAAATGTTCCTGACTCGCCTTGGGGAAAACGTCACGGTGATTGTTAACGGTGATATCACCCAGTGTGATTTGCCGCCGCACGTGAAGTCGGGCCTCGCCGATGCGCTTGAGCGCTTTGAGGACGACGGAATGGTCAGCGTGGTGCGTTTTGGGAAAGATGACTGCGTGCGTTCTGTGCTTTGTCAACGCACGCTGGCGGCTTATAACTAGCTGCTTAAAATTTTATAGCAAGCCCGGACTGTGTTCCGGGCTTTTTTGATCGAATAATAACGACGTGAGAGGCATGTCTCAGGCCGTTAGTGCCGGTGGCTCACCCTCACTCCGGGAAACAGGCAGACAAAAAAGCCTGAGCTTTCGCTCAGGCTTTCTCGTTAAATTATGGCGGTGAGAGAGGGGTTCGAACCCTCGATACGTTGCCGTATACACACTTTCCAGGCGTGCTCCTTCAGCCACTCGGACACCTCACCACGTTTTTCTACTTCTCCGCCTCACTGGGCGACGGGGCGCTACTATAGGGAGTCGGCCCCGTCGGGTCAAGAAGATTTTTCTTTTTATTCTGGCCGCTTAAGCAGCATACAACATCCGCTTATTCTGCCAGCGGCACCGCGTCGCCTGTCATCTTAGCAACATCCGGCCGACACAAAATTGTCATGGTTGTGTCGCAGACTGAAGGCCTGAAATCTTTGGTCATATTTTCTTATGGAGCGTTAGTCTGATGAAATCCCGGAATCTTTTTGCATTAACTTTGCTTGCCAGCCTCGTCTCTTCCCCGACCTGGGCAGACACTGCCGCCCGCGCCGCGCAGGGTGATATCACTCAGCCCGGGGGCGCGCGTCGCCTCACGGAAGATCAAACGGCCGCATTGAAAGCGTCGTTAAACAGCAATCAGGCTAAAAACGTCATCTTGCTGATTGGCGACGGCATGGGCGATTCTGAAATTACCGCCGCACGTAACTATGCCGAAGGGGCGGGCGGTTTTTTCAAGGGCATCGACGCACTGCCGCTCACCGGTCAGTACACTCACTACGCGCTTGATAAGAAAACCCACAAACCTGACTATGTTACTGATTCCGCGGCCTCCGCCACGGCCTGGAGCACCGGCGTAAAATCGTATAATGGCGCAATCGGGGTAGACGTTAACGGCCACGATCATCCTACTATTATGGAAATCGCGAAAGCCGCAGGCAAAGCGACCGGCAACGTCTCAACGGCTGAACTTGAAGATGCAACGCCAGCCGCCCAGATTGCGCACGTGACATCACGAAAATGTTATGGCCCGGAAAAAACCACTGAAATCTGTGCCAGCAACGCGTTAGAGAAGGGCGGCAAAGGATCGATTGCCGAACAGCTGTTAAACGCCAGGGCTGATGTAACCTTTGGCGGCGGAGGAAAGACTTTTGGCGAAACGGCAAAAGCAGGCGAATGGCAGGGCAAAACCCTGGAGGAGCAGGCGAAGCTGCGCGGTTATCAGCTGGTTAACAATCTTGATGGGATGAATGCGCTGAAGGAAGCGACGCATGACAAACCAATATTAGGGCTGTTTGCTGAAGGCAATATGCCGGTACGCTGGAAAGGACCGAAAGCCACTTATCATGGCAATCTGGAGGATAAAGCGGTGAGCTGTGAAGTTAACAGCGAGCGTCCGGCATCGACTCCGACACTGGCGCAGATGACCGATAAAGCCATTGAACTGCTAAGCAAAAATCAGAACGGCTTCTTCCTGCAGGTGGAAGGCGCTTCCATTGATAAGCAGGACCACGTTGCTAATCCGTGTGGACAGATTGGCGAAACGGTTGATTTGGATGAAGCGGTGCAAAAAGCGCTGGAATTTGCCCGTAAAGACGGCAATACGCTGGTTATTGTTACTGCCGACCATGCGCACTCCAGCCAGATTATCGCTAATGACAGTAAAGCACCGGGACTGACGCAGAAGCTGATGACTAAAGAAGGTAGCCCAATGACCATCAGCTACGGTAACTCAGAAGAAGAGTCACAGGGACATACCGGTACACAACTGCGCATTGCCGCTTATGGCCCGCACGCCGCGAATGTCGTAGGTCTGACCGATCAAACCGATCTGTTCTATACCATGAAAGCCGCAATGGAGCTCAAATAGTGATAAAACCTGAGCTTTCAGCTGAAAAACGCGAAGAACATGAGTCAGCACGATGACAACAACAAAAAAGCCTGAGCTTTTGCTCAGGCTTTCTCGTTAAATATGGCGGTGAGAGGGGGATTCGAACCCCCGATACGTTGCCGTATACACACTTTCCAGGCGTGCTCCTTCAGCCACTCGGACACCTCACCGTATCGTTCCGCAACCTCGGTTGCGTGGCCGGTAATGTAGGGAAAAGTTGTTCGCCGGTCAACACTCTTTCAATACTTTTCTGTTCGTTCAGCCAGTTTTAAACCACTTTGCTGCTTTAATCGGCAAAAAAACCATTTCTGACGGCAAAACACTTTTACGGGAGAGTAATATGCGGCACAACGTGCATAATAATGCACTTCTGCCGACAGAAAAATCATGAGGTAAGTAGTGGATACCGTGACAAGAAAAACCCCGCCTGCCGCGCCAACCGGCACCGGCTCGCTGTTCTTTATGCAAATCTTCGCCACACTGGGTTTCGCCGTGCTCTATTCGACGCTGGTGCTGTACGCCACCAAGCGCCTGGGATTCAGTGAAGCACAGGCCAATACCATGATGGGCGTCTTCGGGGCGTTTAACTATGGCCTGCACCTGTTTGGTGGCTATCTTGGCGGGCGCTATCTCAGCAATCGCAATCTTTTTGTGCTGGGCATGATCCTGCAAATTATCGGCTGCTGGATCCTTTCCGGGCAAAGCGCGGAGGGGTTGTACTGGGGGCTGGCAATGTTTCTGACCGGGAGCGGCCTGAACGTCACCTGCATTAACATGATGCTGACCCAGCGCTTTACGCCGGATGATAATCGCCGCGAAAGCGCTTTTCTCTGGAATTATGCGGGCATGAACCTCGGTTTCTTTATTGGTTTTACCGGCGCAGGTTATTTCCAGATCGGCGAGCATTATCAGGCGCTGTTCCTGTTTGCCACGCTTGGCAACATAGTAGCCATCACGATTACGCTGCTGCGCTGGCGAATGTTAGCCGATATCAATACGCCTTTATTACACGTAAACCGCAGCCAGTTTCGCCAGAGAATGCTGGCCGGGCTGGCAATTTTAGTGATACTGGTGCCGATTATCAGGCTGCTGCTGACCCATGCTGATTTCACCGGCAGCTTTGTGCTGGTGGTCGGCGCGGCGATTTTCCTGCTACTTGCTTTTATCACGCTACGGCATCGCCCGCGTGACGAACAGCGTCGTATGACGGCCTATCTGATGCTGGCGGTGGGTGCGCTGGTGTTCTGGACGCTCTATCAGCTGGCGCCGATGGGCCTGATGCTGTTTACCGAATACAACATTATGCGCCATGTCTATGGCATTCAGATATCGCCGCAGTGGATACAGAATATCAACACCCTGGTAATTGTCTTCGGCGGGCCGCTGCTGGCTGTGGGTTTCCGCAATCTGCGGGAACGCGGCTGGCGGATTGATATTCCTCTACAGTTCGCTTCTTCACTTTTTTGCATCGGACTGGGCATGCTGGTACTGCCGCTGGGCATTATGTTTGCGGGTGCTGACGGCATGGTGGCGTTTAAGTGGATCGTTATCAGCTACATTTTGCAGAGTATCGCCGAACTGCTGATCTCTCCGGTGGGCTACGCGATGATTGGCAAACTGGCTCCGGCCCGCTATCAGGGCGTGATGATGGGCGGCTGGATGATGGTAACGGGCGTCGCCTCGGTGCTGTCTGGCTACGTTTCTGGAATGATGCCGGAAAACAGCGGCAGTTCTCCTGCCCTAACCAATCCTGGCTACAGTCATATTTTCAGTCTGCTTGGCTGGGGCAGTGCAGCGACGGGGCTGATTTTATTGATGCTGATGCCGCTGTTGCGCAAGCTGATAAGTACATCACGCTAATAATTGTGTGCGATATTATAAGCATACAACCAATTATTTCTTGCCAGCGGCGGCTTTTTCTCAGAGCCTGAGAAAAACAGGAGAGCAAACGTGGACATCATTTTCTATCATCCTTCATTTAAAGCGGAAAAGTGGATTAATGGATTACAGCAGCGGCTGAACGCTCGCGTTCGTGTCTGGCAGCCAGGTGATGAGGCGCATGCGGATTACGCGCTGGTCCGTCAGCCGCCGTTAGAAATGCTGCAAGGACGTAGCGAGCTGAAAGGCGTATTTGCTTTAGGGGCCGGCGTGGACGATATTCTCAGCCAGCTGCGTCAGCATCCGACCATGCTGGCTGAAAATGTGCCTTTGTTCCGGCTGGAAGATACCGGAATGGGCCGTCAGATGCAGGAATATGCCGTCTGGCACGTGCTGGGCTGGTTCCGTCGCTTCAATGAATATCAGCAGTTGAAGACCGAGGCCCGCTGGCAACACCTGACGAACAACTCGCGTGAGGCGTTTAGTATCGGTATTCTCGGCGCGGGTGTACTGGGCAGCAGCGTGGCCGAAAGCCTGCGCTTCTGGGGATTTCCGGTGCGTTGCTGGAGCCGTTCACCGAAAGATTTACCTGGCGTTACCAGTTTTCATGGCGCAGACCAGCTGAATGCGTTTCTTTCCGGTAGCAAAGTGCTGATCAATCTGTTGCCAAACACGCCTCAGACCGAGGGCATCCTTAACCGTCAGTTACTCAGCAAACTCCAGCCCGAAGCTTATCTGATCAACCTGGCGCGTGGCGCGCATCTGGTTGAGGAAGACCTGCTGGCGGCGATTGAGGCGGGCGAGGTCAAAGGAGCTGCGCTGGACGTTTTCGTTGAAGAGCCGCTAAAGAGAGATCATCCTTTCTGGGCGCATCCGGCGATTGCGATCACGCCGCACAATGCTGCCGTCACATTACCTGATGAAGCGATGGACTATCTTGCTCACGCGATTCAACAGCGTGAAGCGGGTGAGATGCCGGCTGGCCGCGTTGACCTCAGTCGGGGCTATTAACGTCACTGCGGCTATTCCTGCTTAACTCAGGAGAGAAATAGGTATCCCGCTGACCTTCATATGCACACGATTGCCAGCACGCACGCCTACAGCACGCTGCGAGACGACACGCAGCAGGCGCAGACTTATGGCATTAAGCTGCTGGCGATAACCGACCATGGCCCGGATATGGCGGACGCGCCGCATTACTGGCATTTTGCGAATATGCGCGCCGCCTGACGATTCTTGCGCTATTCAGATAAACACAATACTGTAGTTATGAGCTTTTAAGGGCAGGGCAATGGCGCTGGCATCAGCTGGCGTTTCTAATGAGCGAACCGTATAAAGTAATGCTGCCGAATGGATGGCAGCAAATGGAGGGAGTTTGAAACTTGTATGGAAAGAAAATCCACGAGGCCATAAAGAACGAGAACTTGAACCGGAAGAGAAGCAGGCGATTTTTAATGTCTGTGGAAGCGGGCGGAAAGAACGCTATGGCGAAAAAGCCTCAGTTGAAAAGATCCTTGACGAAATGCGGGAGCGTAAACTTTTTTTGCAATGCGACTGCAACGCTGACTCACCCGCACTAAACACTTCTGTAAAAGGCGCCTTTATCCGGCGTGTTCCTTCTTCGGGGGTTCATCTTTCAGGATGCCCGTTATTTCGCCTGAAAAAATCTGGCACTGAAACTCAGGCCGAACCCGAAGCCGTAGTATTACGCCCGGTAAGCTTCAGTAATTTTTTACCGGAAGCAGAAAAACCAGCGCGTATCAGTGGCGGCACCGGAAGTGAGGGTGAACGCAAACGCGCAACAGGCAAAAGAATTCCAGCCATTGGACGGACCCTGTTAACGCTACTTGATGCTGCCCGTATTAATGAGCTTTGTTTATATCCTGACGCGACTAACCTCTCCATGATGAATGCGGTTAACGCGCTAAAGAAAGTAACAGAGCAGCACTGCTTTTATAAGGAACGTAAACTTTCGGAGATTATCCACTTCACCCCCTGGATGAGCGATAAGGCGCGTGAGGAACTGATGACCAGCCTTGAAGAAAGTGACTGGGACAGCCGTAAAGCAGTCTGCTTTTATCTGATTGTTTTGGCTCAGGAGCTCGACAGGGAAACTGTCAGTTGCAAAGTAAAAGGGACGTTTTATCGGTTTTCGCCCTCTCAGAGAATGACTATCAACGCCGAGGGCACCGGTGCGGAAGGGTGTCGCCCTCCATACTGGGCCATCCTGGAATTCAGACGAAACCGGGAGGGGAAAGTTATCTGTTACAAAGGTTTTGCCTGTGCGGCTTTTGATATGGTGTGTCCTGTTCCTGTAGACAGTAACAGGGAAAGGGAAACACTGAAAAATATCATTAAGATGAGCAAATGGCTGAGCAACAATGAAAATATCACGCCGCCAGATCGTCTGAATCTCATTAAGCCGATTTTTGATATGGACATTGAAGATGAAGGAGAAAAGCTAACGGTTAGACCCGACTTTATGCTTTATGTAACGCCGCCTGGAGAAAGCGAAGCGGTAGCGCTGGTGATCGAAACCATGGGCTATGACTCTGAGGAGTACAAAGAGCGTAAAGCAGAGAAACATCAGGAAATGGCATTGCTGGGAACCGTTGTTACCGATCCGCCACACTGGCCATATCATGTTAAAAAAGAATTTTGCCGCTATATTTTTGGCAAAGTTTTACATGTAAAAGACTGAGCCATTCAGGCGAGATCCGTGCGGGGCAACGGTTATGCCCTGAGCAGAATTCGCATACCGCTGATTTTGAGACTGGATTGTGGTGTGACTGCTATCTGCTTCACAGATGATAACGGCGCTATTTCTAAAACATTATTCGACGGATATTGAAAAGGTTTTTCCTGAGGTAATCGTTTCAATTCGCCGTAGTTGTTTTAACCTTCACGGTGTCTGAAATAGCCTTATTTTTTATAATGGAGAGAGAGAAAGAGATGAAGGCGCTGAGTGGTGCAAACTGGGTGCATAAATTTCAGGTAAGCACGACAATCAGGTTTATATGCAGCCAGTGCTATGGTTGCAGCTTATGGCATGTCCCGTCTGCATGTAGAGTGATCAAATTTTATGGCGGCGATGGTGATAAGACACACTGGTCTACAGATGGGAGATAAAATGAAAATTAAGTTTACGCCATTGGCAATTTTACTATTTTCAGCAGGTTGCTCTGCCGTACAGGCTAATGCACTACCTGCTGATGTTGAAGCTTTCCAGAACAATGCTGAGGATTGTCAGCATTTCGCGGGTGAATGGGATAGCTCTTGGTCAAAATCTGAGCAGGAGCAAATCGAGGCTTCAGTTGATAAATATTGTGGTGCCGCTCGTAAACAACAGAAGCAGTTGCAAAAAAAGTACCCTGGAGATAAGCAGGTGCAAGAAATTACCGCAGAGTATAATCTATAGAAATTTAAGTATCCTGTCTGAGCGAAAACGATCGCTTCAAGGCACAGGTGAGAACATACTTTTATCAGTCTTATTTTGTTTATACATTTCACCATTAATGGAGATAAACAGGCTACTCTTCATTTCACCCATCACTGTAAAACTGGTCTCTTTCTTGATGCAGCGCTTTTCATTTTTTATCGAGTTATCACATATATAATCTCCTTCATTGTCGCCTGATAAAAAATTAGCGTGCGGAAGTTTTACGTAACCGTCACCAAAGTTCATTATTGGAAGAGTGAAGTAGTCGTTCTCAGGGATAAGGTGGTATTTGTTTTGTAGTAACGATTTGTTATTGTTCCACCATGTAATTTTATTTTCACTGTTATCAGGCGCGTTTTCAACAAAGACCAGGCCGTCAATGACGGCCACTATTTTTGTTTCTTTAGCTTGCTGGCTAATAAAAATTACCATTGTGATTAATATAACAGCAAAAGCTGTAAGCTGAATTTTTGTTTTATTAAGCATTGTTCTCGCCAGTGATGGACTATTAAATGGAAGCTGGAAGCTGGAAGCTGGAAGCTGGAAGCGGATAAAGTCATTTGGGCTTCTGACAATCCTGAAAGCACCGGCAGATGGTGTAATGCCCTGCTGATGCAGTGATTACGTTTAGCATCGATGATAACAAGCTCAACCTAAAAAAAGTCTATAGCGATGGTTTAGGTGAGAATAAAACCTATAGTATTAACTAAATCAAAGGCTACCTGCTACGGTAGCCTTTCAATTTAAAGCACTAATTGTTCCGGGCGGCAATTATAAAGCTTCGCAAGGCGTTCACGGGTTTTCTTCTGTGGTTTACTCTCAATGCGCTCAAGTTGAGAGACTGCACTTTGGGTCGTGCCCAATTTTTCAGCAATATATTGCTGGGACAGGTTGCGATAGATACGCCATGCGGCTTGTAAACTTACATCTTGTTCAACCATGATGTTTACTACAGCACCGGGTACTGTTTCGTTATCATGTTCATCTGCTTCAACAGGTATAACTTCCCACTCACCCTCAGTTTCTGAAAGAAGTTTTTCGTATTCTGCAACAGGCAGCACAACGAATTGCGGCTTCCCTGTTTCGTCATAAATGTATTGTTTTGACATAATTTATCCGGTTTGCTTGGATCTCGGCAAATGTCATGAAATATAGCGGCGGAATACTCCGCCTTGTATCAGTAAGTTCTGGAGGTTCTGCGCATCACTTGTTCAATCATGATAACCACTGGATTACCCTTTATTAGTTCAAACACTATTCGGTAGTCTCCAACACGTAGCCTGTACTGATTTTCACTAGTCTGGAGCTTTTTTATATCAAGAACGACCACAGGGAAAGCGACTAACCGCTGAGTTCTCTCCAGAATGGTTTTACGGTAGCGGCTGTCAACTTTGATCAGTTGCTTCAATGCATGCTTCGACCAAACCACTTCGACCATCATGCCCCCAAATGTTAAAGAACATATCCTCCCAGGATTAGGTAATCCTAATGGTAAAATCTAATAATGTAAATCTAATATTCTAATGTTTGCCACATACTCATTTAGTCCATACGGGCCTTTTTGCCCGAGCTTCCTCGCACAGAGCAGTTTTTTTTGCCCGACAGAGGCTCTCACCCTATCATTGCTAATGATTTAGCATTTATAACGGCAGGTCATTTATACTTCCAGCAATCCAAACCGCCCATGGGCAAAACGATTACTGAATTTGCCAATATGTGACCCTGTCACAATTAATCTCTGAATGGACTGACCGTTATGAATGAATTTTCAATCATCTGCCGTATCCTTGGCTCGCTCTACAATCGCCAGCCGCAGGATCCGCTGCTGGTGCCGCTGTTTACCCTGCTGCGTGAAGGCAAATTACAGCAGCACTGGCCGCTGGAGCAGGATGAACTGCTGACGCGTTTACAGCAAAACAGCGATCCGCTGGCGCTGGCCACCGATTACAATGCGCTGTTCGTCGGCAGCGACTGTAAGGTGCCGCCTTATGGTTCGCAGTGGGAAAATGGCCCGCAGGAGAGTGAAGTTCGTGCGTTTCTGCAAAGCCGTGGTATGCCGCTCGGCGATGCGCCTGCTGACCATTTTGGCGCGCTGCTGCTGGCTTCATCATGGTTGGAAGATCAGTCGGAAGCCGACGAGGCGCAGGCGCAAATCATGTTGTTTGATGACTATCTGCTGCCGTGGTGCGGCCAGTTCCTCGGAAAAGTCGAAGCACATGCCAGCACCGCGTTTTACCGCACGCTGGCGGCGCTGAGCCGCGAAGCGCTTCAGGCAATGCGCGATGAACTGGCCGAGGATGAAGAAGAGTAGTAACCGGCAGTCAGCCAGAGGTTTTTCGTTAAGACGTAAAGGTCTGCGAAAAGCCTCGCATATGTTGCTTTTATCTGACGATATTTGAACCGACCCGCATTATCCTCCCCGAATGGTCAGCAACTTATTCAGGGATGAAGAAACAATGCCAACGGTGTTGAGGATCGGCGCTTACCGGTTTTACTTTTACAGTCATGAACCTAATGAACCTGCACATATACATATTGATAAGGACAATTTTACAGCTAAATTATGGTTGCATGATGTCAGCATTGCTCACAATATAAGCTTTGCCAACTATGAGCTTCGCGAGCTTCAGCGGTTGGTTACCGAAAATCGGATTCGACTTCAGGAGGCCTGGAATGCTTATTTTAACAAGAGAGAATGATTCTCGTGTCATGAATGTTCATATGGATGAACAGCTTATGACTGTTGAACTGATGGATGGGCGCAGCTTATCTGTTCCCGTCGCCTGGTATCCCCGACTTGCTGCTGGCTCGCCCGGGCAGCGTAAGAACTGGCAACCTGCTGCTGCGGGTTATGGCATTTACTGGCCAGAACTTGATGAAGATTTAAGTACGGAAGGGCTTTTGCAGGGAGCTAAGGGCATCCTGCCTCAGTTACCTGTTTAATCCTTCCAGATAAAGCTGGTTTTTACGCCAGCTTTATTCTCTGCGTAATCTTATTCAGGGCGCTCTTATTTCGTCCAGCTTGCCGGTGACGAACCCAGCGGCTCAGCAGAGCGTGACCAGATTAGCGGTGTGCCAGAAAGCCACACTTAACGCATCGGCACGAAAACTATCGATCAGG
Source organism: Pantoea sp. CCBC3-3-1 (assembly GCF_007981265.1). Taxonomy (NCBI): domain Bacteria; kingdom Pseudomonadati; phylum Pseudomonadota; class Gammaproteobacteria; order Enterobacterales; family Erwiniaceae; genus Pantoea; species Pantoea sp. CCBC3-3-1. The sequence continues at coordinate 2,807,197 of NZ_CP034363.1, read as the reverse complement.
ACATCCGTCTGGCTCAGTAAAGCCTCAACGTGTTGACCTCGCCGGTAAACCTTACGGTGTGCAGCAGGCTAAAAGTAGCAATGGAACACGCCTTTTGCCTGGTGCTAACGCAGGCGTCGACGTTTGGGCAGGCGCGCATGCATGCGCAGATTACGCAGGTTGATAACCGCAAGCGCCGTACCGGCAACCACCAGCAGCGAGCCGATAATTTTAAAGCTGTTCATGCTATCGCCCAGCACCAGCACGCCCATGATGACTGATAATACGGGGGTCAGAAGCGAGTAGGGCATAATCAGATTGACGTTGTAACTGCGCAGCAGGCCATACCATAAAGAATAAGCGATGATGGAAGAGCAAATTGCGCTGTAGAAAATGCCAAACCAGCCGCGCCAGGAAGCATGCGCAAGACTGGTCAGCTGATCGGATTCCAGCAGCAGCGAAGCGGTCCCCACAATCGGGATGGCCAAAAACGACAGCCAGGCAGTCAGGGTTAGCGGCTTGATTGACGGCGATTTTTTGACGATCAAATTACTGATTGCCCAGCCTGCCGCGCTGCACAGCAGCAGGCACAGTACCCACCAGGCGGGAATGGTCGGGCTGCCCGATAAGACCACGACGCCTGAAAGCGAAATCGCAATGCCGAGCATCTGCACCAGCGACAGTTTTTCTTTAAGGAAAATCATCGCCAGCACCATGGCAAACGGTGTCCCCAGCTGCACGACAATGGCGCCTGTTCCGGCATCGGTATATTTCAGGCCGACAAACAGCAGTGAAAAATGCAGAAAACCGAAGGTAAAAGCCAGCGGGATCAGATAACGCAGCTGATCGCGGGTGATTCGAGTAAAAGGAATAAGGATCAGCGCGACCACCACAAAGCGCATCAACGTCAGAAACAGCGGCGGGAGATCGACCAGCCCCCATTTTACCGCAATGTTATTAAAGGCCCAGGTAGTGACCACCAGCAAAATCAGGAAAAAATGACGCAAAGCCACGGAGCAATCCTTAAAGTCAGCGTGAGCTTTTTATCATGGCATGAATTGCCCCTGTTTTACGCATCCGCTCACCATTTTTCTCCTGCTGATATGACTTTTTAGGGTGTCAGTTGCAGAAAAAGTTCTGTGACAGCCGGTACACCCCATGCGATGATAATTCACTGACGCCTGCCGTCAGTGAGCAGGATGCAACTTACATAAGGATGGTCAATGAACGCCTCTCTTCCGTTAGCGATTATTCAGCTGGAAACGCCGCCTGAAGGCGTGGTGGCAAGCGTGGGTGAACAGCAGCACTGGTTCGTTGCGGCGTTGGATTTGCAGCCGGATGAATATCGTGTCATCCGACCCGATCTGGGCGAAGCCCTGCCGGATCCCGCTTCGTTGTCTGCGGCTATTCTGACCGGCTCCTGGGCGATGGTGACCGATCATGCCGACTGGAGTGAGCGCACGGCCGCCTGGATCCGCAGCGCAATGGACCACCAGCTGCCGCTGCTTGGCGTCTGCTATGGTCATCAATTGATGTCTTATGCGCTGGGCGGGCTGGTGGATGACAATCCGCGCGGCGTGGAACGGGGACAGCAGAGGATCGCAACGCAACCCGGCTGCGAGAAAGATCCGTTACTGAGCTCGTTGCCTCCGCACTTTTCGGCGTGGCTCTCGCATCAGCAGTCAGTGCTGCAAGCCCCGGAGGGCGCTCAGGTGCTGGCAACCTCGGCAATGGATGAGTGCCAGATTATTCGCTACAGCCAGCAGGCCCTCTCATTCCAGTTCCACCCGGAATTTACCGGCACCATCATGACGGCCTGTTTGCAAAACAGTCAGCATGATGACGCCACCAGCAGTCTGTTAACGCATCAGTCTGAACCCGTCTGGCCGCTTCAGCTGCTTCAGGCTTTTTGGCAGCAACAGCGCCCAGAAAAACGTACAGCATCGGGTGCTCTGTCCGGCTAAACTCGCTCACCGCGCCGCAGCTTCCCCTCGCGCGGCGCGAATATTTATCCTCCGTCGTGCTTTACCTCACAACCTGTAAAATTCTTCCCTTCCTTGTGTCGCGATCACAGTTTCCACTTTGTACACCTGACATTCTCGCTGTTATCAATAATGTTAAGCGTTGGTTTGTTTATTGTTAACTTTTGGTGGGGCTACCTCACAGGAGAACGATGATGCGTTATGCATATCCGGGCAACAAAGCGTCGCTGATTACCCTGCAATCGCAGTATGGCAATTTTATTAACGGTGAATTCGTTGCGCCGCTCAATGGAGATTACTTTACTAACACCTCACCGATAAACGGCTCGGTCATCGGTAAGTTTCCGCGTTCTGGTAAGGAGGATGTGGAAAAAGCGCTGGATGCGGCGCACGCGGCGGCCTCTGCCTGGGGCAAAACGTCAGTCCAGGCACGTTCGCTGACGTTGTTAAAAATTGCTGACCGGCTGGAAGAAAATCTGGAATATCTGGCGGTCAATGAAACCTGGGATAACGGCAAACCGGTTCGCGAAACGCTGGCTGCCGATCTGCCGCTGGCGGTCGATCATTTCCGCTATTTTGCCGGCTGCCTGCGCGCGCAGGAAGGCTCTGCCGCCGAGATTGACGAGTTTACCGCTGCCTATCATTTCCATGAACCGCTTGGCGTTGTTGCACAAATCATTCCGTGGAATTTCCCATTGCTTATGGCCGCGTGGAAGCTCGCCCCGGCCCTGGGCGCAGGTAACTGCGTGGTGCTGAAACCGGCTGAGCAGACGCCGCTGTCGATTACGCTGTTTGTGGAATTAATCGCCGATCTTTTACCGCCGGGCGTGCTGAACGTGATCCATGGCTTCGGTCGCGAGGCGGGGGAAGCGCTGGCAGGCAATCCGCGTATTGCTAAAGTCGCCTTTACCGGCTCTACCGCAACCGGCGGTCATATCCTTGAACTGGCGGCTAAAAACTTGATCCCTTCCACCGTCGAACTGGGCGGGAAATCACCCAATATCTTCTTTGAGGATATTATGCAGGCGGAACCCTCCTTTATTGAGAAAGCGGCGGAAGGGGTGGTGTTGGGCTTTTTAAATCAGGGTGAAGTTTGTACCTGTCCTTCACGGGCGCTGGTGCAGGAATCTATTTATGCGCCCTTTATGGAAGCGGTTCTGAAAAGAGTAAAAACGATTAAACGTGGCGACCCGATGGATACCGAGACCATGGTGGGCGCGCAGGCTTCACAGCAGCAATTTGATAAAATCCTCTCTTATCTGGACATTGCGCAGCAGGAAGGGGCCGAGATCCTGACCGGCGGCGGCATCGAAAAGCTCGAAGGCGAGCTCTCCACCGGTTATTACATTCAGCCAACCCTGCTGAAAGGCAACAACAGCATGCGCGTTTTCCAGGAGGAAATTTTCGGGCCGGTGGTCGGCATCACCACCTTTAAGGATGAAGAAGAAGCGATTGCCATCGCCAACGATTCTATCTACGGTCTTGGCGCGGGCTTGTGGACACGCGATATCAACCGGGCGTATCGGGTAGGGCGGGCAATCAAAGCCGGGCGGGTCTGGACCAACTGTTATCATCTTTATCCGGCGCATGCCGCGTTTGGCGGCTACAAAAAATCCGGTATTGGGCGGGAGACGCATAAAATGATGCTCGACCACTATCAGCAAACAAAAAACCTGCTGGTCAGCTATAGCGTGCAGCCGCTGGGCTTTTTCTGACAGTAAACCGGTGCTGACCCGAGGTGTTGTCTTTACCGACAGACAACACTTTTATCAAAGCGTGAGGGGCAGGGGCCTGTAATAAAGCGTCACGGCCATGGACGGCCGTGTCGGGCTGGCATGGATGCCGCCTGCTAAGCCGCTAGTCAATGCCTGGCGGCTCAGGTGCAGTTTGTCGCTGTGTTCAACCCGCTTTTCTGTGGCTCAGCAAATCGGCGATACGCGCTTCCGGTACCGCCTGCGAGAAGAGGAATCCCTGAAGCTGATTGCATCCCGCTTCTGCCAGCGCCGCCATCTGACTGTCGGTCTCCACACCCTCGGCGGTTACGGTCAGCCCCATCGCCTGACCCAGCCTGACTACCGATTCAATAATCGCCACTGAATTTTCCGTCACGCCCAGCGACTGGGTAAATGAACGGTCGATTTTGATTTTATCGACCGAGAAATGGCTAAGGTAATTCAGGCTTGAGTAGCCGGTGCCGAAATCGTCCAGCGCGATCTTAAAGCCCGCCTGACGCAGCTTGCTCATGATTTCCTGCGCCCCTTTTTCATCTTCAATCAGCACGCCTTCGGTAATTTCCAGTTCAATACGGGTGGGCAGGGTTTTTTCCTGTTTCACAATCGCTTTAATGCGTTCAACAAAACCTGCCGCGCGGAACTGGAGCGGCGAAACGTTGACTGCGATGGAGAGATCGGGCCAGGCCAGCGATACCCGACACGCTTCGCGCAGCACCCATTCGCCAATTTGAATAATCAGCCCCATCTCTTCCGCCAGCGGAATAAACTCGTTGGGCGAGATCAGCCCGTGAACCGGATGATGCCAGCGCATCAATGCTTCCAGACCCACCACCTGCTGGCCGGAAATATCCATCAACGGCTGATAGTAAACCGCCAGCTCGCGTTTGTTTTGCAGCGCGATACGCAAATCGGCGGCAACCTGCTGCCGGGTTTTTACCGACTCATCCATTACCCCTTCAAACACGCGATATTGTCCGCGTCCGTGGCTTTTTGCCTCGTAGAGCGCGATATCCGCTTTACGCATCATCTCGGTGCGATCGGATGCATCGTCCGGTGCCGTCGCCACGCCAATACTGACGCCGATCCAGGTTTCACAGCCTAACAGCGTAAAGGGCCGTGCCAGAGATTCGATAATGCTTTCGCACAGCTGCTGAACTTCGCGAGGAGAGCGAATCCCTTGCACGATCACCACAAATTCGTCTCCGCCTAACCGGCCCACCGTATCCGTATCTTTAACCAATTCAGTAAGGCGATGCCCGACACTGATAATGAGATCGTCACCCGCATGGTGGCCGTAGGTATCGTTCACCAGTTTGAAACGATCCAGATCCAGCAACAGCAGGGCAACCTGTTCCTCATTATGCATCCGCCTGCCCAGTGCCTGGTTCAGACGGTCTTCAACCAGCGCCCGATTGGGTAATCCGGTCAGCACATCATGAAAAGCCAAATGTTGCGCCTGGGCTTCGCTGGCGCTCAGTTGCAGGAGCGATTGCGACAGCGTGAGTGAAGAGAGCCATAAACGGCGGATCATCACCCCGCAAATCAGGCTAATGATCAGCACCACCGCCAGCGCCACCGGCCCGATAACATGCAGCATTTCTGTACCCGGCGCGTAAGGCTGCCAGCTGATATAACCCAGCGAATTCCCTTCGCTGTTTTTCAGCAGATAGTTAGCACCCGCGCCGGCGGGGTGTCCGTCGGCATAGCGTAATCCACGTAGCAGGCTGCGTTCGGAAAGGGCGCTAAGATACTGGTCATCCAGATATTTAACGCTGATCAGGGTAAAACCGGCGCTCAGGCCATTTTCACCGGCAATGGTGCCAGCTGCCAGGGCAACCGGGCGATTGTCAATCAGCGCATAGTCAATGGTTTCGCGGTGGTGATCGGTACTGCTAAAGGGCACTTTGAGCTTGCCCATTAACGTAGTAACCGGCTGCTGAAGGTGGGAAAACCGCGCCAGCGGCACATTTTTACCGTTTTCCCAGCGGTAGATGGGCTGGTTCTTCGCATCAAGGATATATACCAACTGATGCCCGAACATGTCAGAAAGCCATGAGCCGACGTTTTGATTAAGCCAGATTGTATCCTGAGGCGCGCGCGTGAGTCGTCGACCCAGCGGCTGCCACAGCGCCAGGCTGCGATGCTGTTTGATCATCTCATTCAGGCTTTGCGTGAGCGTGGTCTGAATGATTTGCTGCTGTTCGGCTGCGGCATTTTCATTACTTTTTGCCGTGGCCCACCAGACGGTAAATGAAGCGGCAAGAAAAGTAACCAGTAATACCAGTATGAGAGGGATAAGCACTTCACGAATAAAATGACTGCGAAAACTCTCTGATATTTTCATGTTTTTTATCAACCCGCGCTGCCTGACAGCAATACCGTAGTCCTCTATTGAGGCTAGCATAAATCCGAAATATCGCTTTCAGGCGGGCAACGGTTGCGCGACCGGTTGATTTAGCACGCTTATTCTTTTTTACGCTCTCTGGCTGCCGCTTTTGCCTGTCGCCAGTTGAGCAGCGGCGTGACCGTCATACCGTGCAGCACCACGCTGGCAACGATCAGCGTAATAGCCATATTCGCCATATGCGTGGCTTCTTCTCCCGCCAGGCCGTGGGTATAGGCCCAGGCGATATAGTTGATACTGCCGATACCGCGAATACCCAACCAGCCAATAATTAGCTTTTGCTGCCAGGGCGCTTTAATACCGGTGGTACCGATAAATACCGCCGCAGGGCGGATCACCAGAAATAGCAGGCCCGCCATCAGTAGCCCGGCAAGATCCCAGTGTTGGGCCAGCGTAATGCCAAGCACAATGATAATACCTGCGGCGAACAGACGCTCTACGGTATCGCCGAATGACAGTGCGTCACCTACCACCAGTCCCACCGAACTGGCAGGATTGGTTTCGCCAGCCGAGTGGCGAATATGGGGATTTACCAACACCTCGGCGGGTGGCCGGTGTTCACTGTCGGAAAAGTCATCAGCAGGCTGGCGGCTGATAACCCGCATTTCTGCCCGGCGCAGGCCCACGCCCGCAGCAAAGGCCGCGAGGAAGCCGGAAGCGTCCAGCGCCTGAGCTGCGGCATAGCTCAAGGCAATCAGGGCCAGCGCCAGAAAATCATTAGGTGCGACATCCTGATGCGTATGGCGCAGGTGAGTCGCATACTGACCGACGAAACGGCCCAGCACAAAGCCAATGCCCATACCGCCTGCAATTGCCCACAGCACATCCACCAGCGCCCAGTGGCCGAACATATTCAGCGACAGTTCTTCATGGCCGGTCAGCAGCATCACTGCCAGCATCAGGAGCGGCAGCGCGCTGCCGTCGTTCATGCCCGCTTCGCTGGAGAGCGACACCCGCAAGTTGTCATTATCGCTGGCATCATTAACCGAGATCAGGCTGGCCAATACCGGATCGGTTGGCGCAACGATGGCGCTGAACGCTAAAGCCATTGGCCAGGAAAGGCCCGCCAGATAATGTGCTGCCAGCGTCATTCCACCAACGGTTAGCAGCATGCCAGGAAACGCTAACCGTAAGCCAATGCGCCAGCCCTGATGTGATAAAGGCAGGCGCAGCTTCAGGCCGGTAATAAACAGTGACGCCGCCATGGCAATTTCAGTCAGGTGAGCGGTCAGCTCGGCGTGAGCCGCAATATCAACCTGTAACAGATTCAGTACCCACGGGCCACACAGCACGCCAGCGGCCAGATAAAGCGCAAAAGCCGTCACCGGGCCACGTTTGATCCAGCCCGATGCCAGCGTCATTAACAGTAATAATCCGCCAGTTGCGGCGGTCCAGCCAAGAAAGCCCATTTCTACTCCTCTGGTGTTTAAGGCTTAATTATGGACGCTAAATAAGGTCACAGCAGGATATCTGCTTGAAAAGGCATATTTTTGGGAAAATGTGCAGGGCAGAGGCGTTGTGAAACCAGGCAATCTGTGCCGTTAGTGGCTAAGAATTATCGCAATCATTGTCAGAAAGCGTTCAGAGGTATACTGTTAACAGACTCATTTTTTCTCGCTGGCCGTTTTCTCTTCGCCAGCGGTTATCCGCTAAATCGAGGTTGTTTTGTCCATTTATTCACCTGCCCATCGCCCAAGACGTCTGCGTCAGACTCCATCCTTCCGCTCGCTGTTTCAGGAATCCTCACTCAGCATTAACGATCTGGCGCTGCCGATCTTTGTTGAGGAAGGTCTTGATGATTACAAACCTATCCAGGCGATGCCTGGCGTTATGCGTATCCCGGAAAAGCGGCTGGCGTATGAAATCGAGCGTATTGCCAAAGCGGGTATCCGCTCGGTAATGACCTTCGGTATTTCCCATCATACCGATGCGGATGGCAGCGATACCTGGCAGGAAAATGGACTGGTCTCCCGGATGTCACGCATCTGCAAAGAGACCGTGCCGGAAATGATCGTGATGTCCGATACCTGTTTCTGTGAATACACCACGCACGGACACTGTGGCGTGCTGCATGAACAGGGTGTGGATAACGATGCAACCCTCGTCAACCTTGGCCGTCAGGCCGTTGCCGCCGCGCGAGCAGGTGCTGACTTTATCGCGCCATCGGCCGCGATGGACGGGCAGGTAGGGGCAATCCGCCGTGCGCTGGATGAAGCGGGCTTTACCGATACCGCTATTATGTCTTACTCCACCAAGTTTGCTTCTTCCTTCTACGGCCCGTTCCGTGAAGCGGCGGGAACCTCGCTGAAAGGCGATCGCAAAACCTACCAGATGAACCCGATGAACCGTCGTGAAGCGATCCGTGAATCCCTGATCGATCAGGCCGAAGGGGCAGATGCGCTGATGGTCAAACCGGCTGGCGCTTACCTGGACATTATCCGCGACGTGCGCGAGCGCAGCGAACTGCCTCTGGCCGCCTATCAGGTGAGCGGTGAATACGCGATGCTGAAATTTGCTGCGCAGGCGGGCGCAATCAACGAACAGGATGTGGTGCTGGAAAGCCTTGGCGCCATTAAGCGCGCGGGTGCCGATCTGATCTTTACCTACTATGCTCTTGAGCTGGCTGAAAAGAACCTGCTATAAATGCGTTGAGGCGGGACTTGCCCGCCTCTTTTTACCGCCTACACCACGACATCAGCAATCCATTTCACCGACTGAATATTCGTGAAGTTCGCTACATCCCCCACGATCTCCTCAATATGACCTGCCATTCCTTTCTGTAAATCACTCACTGAATGACAAAACAGATGACAGGCTGCAATCCAGGGTGCAGGGTCACCTTCCGGCGTGACAATATTTTTCTCAATGGAATAAGAAACCAGCGCGTCTCCCATCCGCTCTTTTATCAATGGCAGATGAACGTCACGGTAGTAATCATGGTCAAAGTGGCCATTTTCTGTATTGGGGTACATCACGCTATATTTAATCAAAATATGCCCTCTTTAGTTTTTGTTTATTCATTTCTTACGCTTGCAAACAACATTATAATAGCAATGATATTGTTTTTATTAACACTTTGAGTGGTGATTTTAACACGAAAAGTAAGGGTACTAATTTATTTAAGGTAATATTTTTCACGGCAGCATCTAATTCTTCCCGCTTCTGATTCAATAATTGCAATCCTGTTATTATCCGCGTGGTGATATATTGCTTTCGGCAATGAGGTTAATACCGGAGGAAGCGTGTTTTTATTATCCTGGCTTCGTACAGGCGGCATTGTCGTTCTGTTATGTTGCCTTATAAGCGGTGGGTTATGGCTACGCCATCAACTTAATATGCAGCAGCAGCTACAACAACATAATCAATCGCTGAAAGAACAAAACGGCGCTTATGCTAAGCGTATCAATGAACTGGCGACGCAGCTGGACCGGCTGTCTGGCGTCCTGATAGCGCAAAATTTACAACAACAGCAACTGGAGAAAGAGAGCGATGTTATTCGCAAGCAGCTACGCACGCTATTACAGCACGACGCCTGTGCTGCTGAGTCTGTGCCTGATGATGTTATCCGCTTGCAGCGAGAAGCCCTCAGTGCCGCTCCGCGCCTGCCCCAATGATTTTATTCCGGCAGCGCTGCTGACTCCCTGTCCGGTGCCACGGTTTGACGTACAGCGCTGGGGAGATTATCCAGATTATGTGGCTCGTCTTCATCTGGCACTGGATAAATGTAACAGCGATAAGGCCGCCATCGCCGCGCTATTATCAACGAAGGCTCCCTTAGCGCCCTAGGCTATTTGACGATCGGCAAGTCCGCATAACGCGTGGTATATGCGGGGGATAACATTTCTCGCTTCATCACCCAGGACTTTTGAATACCCTGGCCTGCAAACCAGACTTTGCCTTTTCCCGACTGATTCAGCTGGTCAATGACCTTCATTAAGGCTTCGCTGTTTGGCTGCACGCGGGATTCGTCGAACAGGTCCAGCTGCGCCACGCCATCGCTGTAAAAGTCACTCAGCATCACGCCAGCTTTCATATAGCGTTCGCCTTCGAGCCAGATGCGATCCAGTGCGTCGATCGCCACGCGGATAATGTCGCGCGTGTCATTTGAGGGTAACAGCAGTTTGCCGGAGGCCTGATTGTTATAGCCAGAGGCGTTATCGTCATGCGGGCTGGTGCGGATAAAGACGCTGATAAAGCGGCAATACTGATGTTCGCCGCGCAGCTTTTCGGCTGCCCGTTCGGCGTAAGTGCAGACCGCCTGATGCATATCTGCATAAGCCGTGATGCGGTGCCCGAAAGAGCGGCTACAGACAATTTGTTGTTTAGTCGGCGCAAACTCTTCCAGCGCCAGGCAGGGTTCGCCGCGCAGCTCCCGCGCGGTTCTTTCCAGCACCACATTGAAATGTTTGCGGACAACCCAGCTGGAACATTCGGCCAGATGCAGGGCTTTTTCTATGCCCATTTGGTTAAGCTTTTTACTGATGCGCCGGCCCACACCCCAGACCTCCTCAACGGGAACCAGCGCCATTAACTTACGCTGCCGTTCAACGTTGGACAGATCGACAACGCCCCCGGTTGCCGACCATTTTTTCGCGGCATAGTTAGCCAGCTTGGCCAGCGTTTTGGTGGGTGCGATACCCACGCCAACGGTCAGTCCGGTCTGTTTCAGGATCTGCTGGCGGATTTCCCGCCCGAAAGCCTCAAGGGAAACGCAGTTGCTCACGCCGGATAAGTTAATAAAAGCTTCATCGATCGAATACATTTCCATTGCGGGCGCCATCTCTGTCAAAATCGACATCACCCGATAACTCATATCGGCGTAAAGCGTATAATTGGAGCTGAAGACCTGCACCTGACGCTGTTTCAACGCCTCTTTTATTTTGAAATAGGGCTCACCCATGTTTATTCCCAGCCGCTTCGCCTCTGCGGAGCGTGAAATAATGCAGCCGTCATTATTTGAAACGACCACGATGGGTTTGCCCTTTAAATCCGGCCTGAAAACAGTCTCGCAGGAGGTATAGAAACTGTTGACATCAACCAGCGCGAACATTTTTAGTGGCTTTTAAGATGAAAGTCACAACGCCGAAAATCTCCAGTTCCTCTTCGCTGTGAAAAATAATCGGCGAATAGTGGCGATTATGCGGCACCAGCTGGAGAAGAGGGCGGGTGCGCAGTTCTTTGACGGTAAATTCACCCGCCACGGCGGCGACAACAATATCGCCATGATCCGCAGACAGTGAACGATCGACGATTAATAAATCGCCATCGCCAATGCCTGCCTCAATCATTGAATCACCGCTCACCTTTAAAAAATAGGTTGCGCTGGGATGACGGATCACCATTTTATTAAGATCCAGCCTCTCTTCAACGTAGTCCTGTGCAGGGCTTGGAAAGCCGCAGGAGACGCGCTCAATAAAAAGCGGCAGAGGAATTTCTTCCATAAATTCAGCAGGACGGATCGGCTGCATAAGAAAATATCCAAATTAACTGTGTATATATACAGTATCGTTGAATGCGCACATCAATCAAGACATTGAGGTGAAAATTCCACGAAGCGCTTGAAGTCACTGGAAATTTAGTTATTTTTGTGCGGTGAGAGGTTCTTTTTTTAAGCGGTCTAAAAACAGGGAAATAATCTGACTTAACGCCAACGGTATTAGCAAAACGCAGAACACCGCACGCCTGAACTATCAATTTATCTCAACAGACGCGAAGCGTGAATGCGTATTAAGCGTGCAATGAACGGCTGAAAATAGCGTCAGAAAGGCACTATTTATTCTGGCGCACGTTTTTTGCCGTATAAACTGTCGTACAATGATAAAAATTGCTGATAAATTTTAGCGCTTCATTTTCCCGGGATAATCCTGCAATTATGTCTTCCTTTGACTGGCATCGCTTTCTGCTTAATGACCTCGAACTGACTTTTTTGATAGAAGTCGCGGCGCGCGTTTTTTTCGCTTACCTGATCGTTTTTATCTTCCTGAAAGTCTCCGGCAGGCGGGGTATCCGCCAGCTGTCACTTTTTGAACTGGTCATTGTGCTGACGCTGGGATCGGCATCGGGTGATGTCACCTTCTATGATGATGTACCTGTTCTGCCCGTTACCATGGTGTTTGTTGTCTTGCTGGTGCTGTATCGGCTGACCACGTTTCTGACCGCACGCAGCGCCCGCTTTTCAAAACTCATTGAAGGCCAGGTGATTACGCTGATTCAGAACGGCTTGTACAAACTCGACAGTCTCGACGGGCTGAACATTTCTGAAGATGAGTTTTTTATGGAGCTGCGTCAGGAAGGCGTGGAGCACCTTGGACAAATTCGCCTGGCGCTGATTGAGCTGGATGGCGACATCAGCATCTACTATTACGATCGCGATGCTGTCCGCCCGGGCCTGTCGGTGCTCCCGCCGGAGCACCGACAGGATTTTGTCATAGTGCCGGAGGAAGCATTATACGCCTGTAACCACTGCGGGCTGACTCAGCGATTAAACGCGCAACAGCGGCTGGTCTGCCCAAGGTGCCAGCGTGAACGGTGGTCAAAAGCGCTGGCAACACAGCGTTCACGCTGAAGGGCACCATCCATGTTCTGGCCGTCGACGCTCTTACCGTCCTTGTGCCGCGGCCCGGACTTTCTGCCGGTTAAGGGTCATGACCGCGCTTCCCCCTGCAACAAGGCCCATAGCCGCAATGATAATGGCCGGTTGCAGCGAACCAAAAAACCAGACGCTGGCGGAGGAGATCAGCGGGCCGATCAGCTGTCCGGTTGCGTAGCCCGACGTTAACAGCCCCACGGTACGGGAAACGGAAATTGACGAAATCTCACGGGCAAACTTCATGGTGAGCTGCATGATGGACAGGAAACCGAGCCCGGTAAGCAGAGTTGAAAAGAGCAGCCCCCATGCCCCCGGAAAAGCGACCGCTGCCGCCACGCCCGCGCCCTGCAAAATCATCGCAAAAGCGAGGCTTGCCTGAGTATTAAACCGGCCTGAAAACAGAATCACCAGCAGGACGCCCGCCACGGCAGAGAGACCGAACAGCGGCCAGAAAAATGCCGCCAGGTTGGGATTAGGTAATACCGCATGGGCCATCTGCGACAGGAACGTGGCAGGCAAAATGTAGCCAAAACCCGCCAGCGTATAGATAAGCACCAGCTTTTTCAGCTCGCCACCGATCGGTTCATTTTTTCCTGCACCGGGGCGGACAGCGGTAAACTCCGCCGGTAAATAACGGCAGATAGCCAGGCTAACCACCAGCGCCACCGCGCCATAAACAGTCCAGCTATGGGCTGAATCCAGATGATGGGCAGACATCACCCAGGCCAGCACGCCGGTCAGTGCAATACCCACGCCCGGGCCGGTAAATACCGCCGCTGAAAGCCGGGGAGAATGCGCGGCAAGATTATGCTGAGTCCATGACGTCACGATAATCAACGCCCATGCGCCACCTACGCCAGAGATAAAACGATACAGGCACTGCAAAGCAAACTGCGACGTCATCCCGGAAAGCAGCGTGACCAGTACCGTAGCGGCAATCCCCGCTTTAAGGTAGAGCGCATGGTTTTTTTGCAGGCGGCTGACGTGAACAGCACCAAGCAGATAGCCGACATAATTCATTGCTGCCAGAATGCCCGCCGTCGACAGCGACAGATAGCCATCATGCATCATCAGCGGAATTTGCGGGGTCAGCGAAAAACGGCCAATCCCCATAACGGCCACCAGCGTCAGCAGACCGGTAAGCATAGTGATAATACTCTTTTTTAACGGCGACATTTTTTGCCCTGTAATGAAAATTATTCTGTTGCTAAAATTTTGGTTAAGGAAAAACAACTCGCTAAAGCAGGCGAATAAAATATCAGTCGCCAGATAATTAATGTTATTTCAGCCTTAATCTTTTATTGAACTCATTTATCAATACCGCCATTCTACTGCTAAAGTTTTAACGCAAAAATAGGGTGGATTATCCTATGACTACAGGTCACACCCAGGAACAGAATGATGAAAAACGAAGATGTCAAAAGCTTCCTGCTCAAACACCGCTCGAAGCTAAACCCTGAGGATTACGGTTTTAGCGCGCTCAACCGGCGCGTCAAAGGACTGCGGCGCGAAGAGGTCGCTCAGCTGGCTGCGGTCAGCGTAAGCTGGTACACGTGGCTTGAGCAGGGGAGATCGATTCGTATTTCGCCCGCGGCGTTAAAACGCATTGGCAGGGTGCTTCAGCTGTCGAACGTTGAGCAGGAATACCTGACCGCTATTGTTTTTGGCGGTGACGTAAGTGAAAACAAACCGGCAGAATTGCAGCCGGAAATCAAAAGGATGGTGGACGCGCTTAATCCTTATCCTGCTTTTGTCCGCCACGAAAATATGGATTTGCTTTACTGGAATAAAGCCACGGAAGATAACATCTTTAACTGGTCATTAGTGCCGGTGGCCGACAGGAATTCCCTTAAGCTGATGTTTATTAGCGAGGAATATAAGCAAAGGATCCATGACTGGGAAAAAGCGGCCAAACATACTCTGGCGTCATTTCGGGCTTATTATGCCTCCAGCAGCAGGCCGGAAAAGTTTGAATCTGTTATTGAGGATCTGATGGCCAGAAGTGAGGAGTTCACTAAAATGTGGAATTATCATGAAGTCGGGAAAATGGGAACGGGTAAAAAAGCGATCGTTGATAAAAACGGCGAGATTAGTCCCTACACCTACAGCTCGCTACAAATCGAAAACGCGCCAGACACGTATCTGATTTGCTATATGAATGAGCAATAAATAATGGTGCGCGGTCACCGCTATTTTTCCACAGCGGATGCTCGCAACCGGGGGCAGTAGCAGACCGCCCGCTGCCAGATCGTCCTGCAAGGCTTTTCGGTGCGGTTGCCGACAATCGGCGAGGTGATGCCCGTTCTTGTCAGCAGCCAGGCGAGACAACGCTGCGCCGTAGCGATATTTCCTTTCTGTTGTAAACCATTAAATTCATCCAGTTCCATCTTTAACAGGATTATTTAAGGAAACTGTCAGAAGAAAATAGCGATAAGTCAGCGCTCACAGCGCAATTGACTAATGTAATAAATTATTTTTTGCGTTATTTCCGTTAAAAGCCCTGACCAGGAGGATTCTTAATTCATCCATTATGCGTTTCTTTTTGTCGTGATATTAAGAAAGACAACTAAGCTTAACGGGATTGACATTCTATCCTGCTAAATATCCGGCTGTTAAAGTAAAAATAGTAAGCGTAATTATTATTTTATTTTAACGGCATGACGATTCTGTCAGCCCATTGTTCGTTTTTTTTATACACTGGAGTGAGCTATGTTCAGACACGTAAAACAACTGCAATATACCGTTCGCGTCGCGGCCCCAAATCCGGGATTAGCTAATCTGCTTCTGGAACAGTTTGGTGGGCCTCAAGGAGAACTTGCCGCCGCCTGTCGCTATTTTACGCAGGGACTGGCCGATGAAGATGCCGGCCGCAAAGATATGCTGATGGACATCGCGACTGAGGAGTTGAGCCACCTCGAAATCATCGGCACGATGGTAGGGATGCTCAATAAAGGCGCAAAAGGCGATCTGGCCGAAGGTACTGAGGAAGAGGGTGAGCTGTACCGCTCTATCACCGGTAAAGGGAATGACAGCCATCTGACTTCGCTGCTGTATGGTGGCGGTCCGGCACTGACTAACTCTGGTGGCGTGCCGTGGACGGCGGCCTATATTGATACTATTGGCGAAGTGACTGCCGATTTACGTTCAAACATCGCCGCTGAAGCCCGCGCCAAAATTTTGTATGAGCGCCTGATTAATATGACTGATGATCCGGGTGTTAAGGATGCGCTGGGCTTTTTGATGACGCGTGAAGTCGCGCACCAGATGTCGTTTGAGAAAGCGCTGTATTCTATCCGTAATAACTTCCCGCCGGGCAAACTGCCGCCAATCGAGAAGTACGCCAACGTCTATTACAACATGTCAGAAGGCGGGGAAGTACGCGGCAGCTGGAATTCTGACGAGAACTTTACCTATGTCGCCGATCCGCAACCTGCGGTAGATGGCGGAGACGGTCTGGCAAGCATCGGCCTGCCGGAAGAGCAGAAAGCGAATCTGGATAGCCTGGCTTTAAGAACCGCTTCCGACCCGAGTCTGAACCCGGTCACCGGAACCGATTTAGGCTCAGTGCCACCGATTGAAATTGAAAAGAACAAGCCGAAAAGCTGACCTCTGCTGATGGCGGCCCGTGGCCGCCTTTTAGACCGATGCTGTTATTAAGAAAAGTTGTACAGCTATCGGCTACCTGTACAAAACCCGCCTTTTATCCACCCCTTCGCTAATAATCAGCGTCTTACCGTTAATTTTGTGAGCAAACGCGTCACAAAGTTGCCAGAAAAAGCATTTTTTGCACAAAAAAAACTGCGCAAATTTTTATGATACTGTACACAGTTATGAAAGCTGTACAGGAAAGGTGTTTTCATCCCCTTCGGGCAACGTCCCCCATGCTTAAAAGGATCACTTATGCGTCAGAACAGTTTCAATCCAAAAACAGAGAGCGATGTTTCCCTCTATTTTAGCGTATCTGATCGGGCTGTCCCTTCACATCAGGAAACAATGGGTGAAGTGGTGATGGAGATTTTGAAATCGGGTATGACGGTAAACCGACAGTCGATCTGCGCCAGATTACTGAGCCGAATGTCAAACGATAAACATTCCCATCTTGAACAACACCATCATGAACTGATTGCTATGCTGTTTGGACGTGAGTCATAAGTGACGAAAGCTGGTTCTGTACCGAATATTGACTGTCCATAGCATGTGTCAACCGCTTTCCTTTTCAGGAGCCGGTAATCAGCAGCACAGGAAGCGCGAGTGAAAGACTGATTGACACACTATGTACCACCGAGCCAGAGAAGCCTTCATGGACAATCACGACACCGATAAGTTAAGAGACATTATGCTGGGAGAAGCGACGCTTGCGCTTCTGGAACAACAGCGTCCGCTTAACAATACGGCGCTACTTCGTCAGCTCAGAGTCCTTGCCGCCAGAGAACCCGATGACGCCCGCCGCAAAGCCTGCCTGGCCGCTATCAGAGAAGTGCGAAATACCCAGGTTTCCGCCCATGATGGATTTACGCGTCGCCCGGCCGACGACGACAGCGTTTTTCACTGATCCAAATCCTGTTTTCATTGCCCTGCCTTCGCAGGCTGTCTGAATTCCCCCCTTTCGCAAGCCTGCCGCTGAAGCGGTGATTTATTTCACGAACACGTTCCGGTTTATCCGCCACTTTATAAATATAAGCCTGATGGTGATATTACATCCGTTAGATTACCACCGTTTTTAGAACGTTTGTAATGACGCATTGTTACTTAATTAAATAATGTGAAATTGTAAGTGCGTTAGTCATCCGCAGATAATATTTTGGAAGATGTCTCGGGTTTCTCAAAAAAAATATTTATTTTACCATCAGCTTGTGTTTTTCTTTAAGCGAGCGGTTTTTCTGCACGCGTCAGGAATGTTAACCGCAAGCGCGTATAGGTAATAAGCTTGTAGGGATTCTATTCTATATATATTAAAGGAGAAGGTATGTTACGGAAGATTTTCTGGATAGTGTTGGCAGGCGCGCTTTGCTGGAGCAACGTGGCGCCAGCCGCAGAGAGGCCCGAAGTGGCGGAGAACGTTCAGGCCTGGTCTGGTGAGCAGGGCATGCAGGTCTGGACGCTGCGTTACGGGCCGCCGCAGGATCATAAAGCCCTGGTGCAAATTACCCAGATTGATCATCCCTGGAACCGCAAAATCCAGCTGGCGAACGTTGAGAAAAAAGGCAAGCGTCGGGATTACTCAATAGAAGTAGAGGGTAAAAAATATGTCGTGTTAATCGTTAACAGCTACAGCGGTGGCGAGGTATATCTTCCCGGCGAGAAAGAAAGCTACGCGGTGTACTACAGTGAAAATCTGTCACGTGAAGGTAATGCGCAGTATTTCCTGACGGATTATTTGCAGCAGGAAAAACCCTGATAATTATAAAGCCACTTAATGGATAGGTGGCTTATTATTCTCTCGTGCGAGAAAACGCCTTCCGTCTTAATTTCAGCGCGTAGCATAAAGGGCAGCGTGTTAATCGCGAACCCGCCCGCCATCGACCGCATAGTGGCTTCCTGTCACACCTGTCACAAAAGAGGCCTTATCTGACAGCAGAAGCAACGCTACCGCAGCCGCTGCCCGCGTTGAGGCAGGGAAAAATGTAAAAAATTGATAAAACCCGCCGCCAACTATGAAGGTTTCAGATGAGACGCCGATACCTGTGCTGAATGGAGGACGGTGCATGAAGCTGGAGAGGTGGAATGATCATAAAAATTCAAACACACGAGTTACGTATCGGGATGTATGTCCATAAGCTGGAAGTTTTCTGGCTGAAGCATCCGCTCGTGCATAACGCTATGCTGCTGACCACGCAACAGCAAATCGATACCGTTACAGAAAGCAGTATTCAAGAAGTCTGGATCGACCTGGAAAAAGGACGCGGGCCTGATATCGCGCCGGCAGAAGCACAAGCGCACCCCCAGCAGTCGGTGGCAAAGGGGCTGACCGGCATGCATGAAGAGATCATGCAGGCGCAGGCTATTTGCCTGAATGCCAAAGGGCAGGTCATGAGTATGTTCAGTGATGCGCGATTGGGCAAAACCATCGATACCGACAGCACGCTGCCGCTGGTGGATGAAATCGGCGGATCTCTCAGCCGGCATCCAGCGGCTTTACTTAGCGTCGTGCGCCTGAAAACGCATGATGATTATACCTATCTGCACTCAGTGGCGGTTTGCGCACTGATGGTTTCCCTGGCCCGGCAGCTTAACCTTGATGATGCGCAAACGCGCCTGGCGGGAACTGCCGGTTTGCTGCATGACGTGGGCAAAGCGGGTATCTCCATCGATATTCTCAATAAGCCGGGTAAGCTGACCGCTGAAGAATTTGACATAATGAAGCAGCACCCGGTATTCGGTGAAGCGCTGCTGCGCAAAAGCGGCGGTAGCGATGCGGTACTGGATGTAGCCCTGCACCACCATGAAAAAATCAACGGCAGCGGCTATCCGCATGGATTAAAGGGAAAGGCGATTTCCCAACTGGCCCGCATGGCCGCAATTTGCGACGTTTATGATGCTGTAACCTCAAACCGGCCGTATAAAGCTGGCTGGAACCCGGCCAGCGCGATGAGCCAGATGGCCAGTTGGGAAGGGCATTTCGATCAAAAAATTTTCTACGCTTTTGTAAAAGCGGTGGGGATATATCCGGTAGGATCGGTTGTTCGGCTGGCTTCTGGACGCATAGCGGTCGTGGTTGAACCAGGTCAGGACTCTCTGCTGTTACCAAAAGTATGCGTATTTTATTCGCTTTCGGCCAGCCGCATGCTGCGTCCTGAAACGGTCGATCTGGCCGATCGTTATTGTTGGGACAGCATTGTCGGCCCGGAAGAGAATAACGTCTGGGCAAAAATGAATCTGGACTTGCTCTGGTTAAAGCCTGTTGCCTGAAGGCGTGCCGTGGTCGGGAGGCTGATTCCCGGCTGCGATTCACATTCTCCTGCCGCTTTTTACCTCACCGTTTTATCTGTTAAACATCTTAGTCACATTTCACCTTTCTCCTATGTCTTTTTCTGGAAGAATTTGTCACCCTCTCAGCGTCAGAAAAGAGGCAATCCGGCTATTACGTCTGGCAGGCCCGCTATCAGCGTCTATACTGAATGCTGATGTTGTTACGCATGTGGCAACGAGGTGAGGCGTACTGCACGAACAGTGCGGACTAAATGGAGAAGGAAGCAGACCCGACTCAAGAGCGAAATTTGAACCGTATCGTCCTTCTCATCTCCCTCTGGCGACTTAATGTCGCGCCGCATTGTGCCCTTTTCCTCAAGCGTTGTGGATAGTTCAGATACGCGATCTGAACCACGTTAGCTCAGTGGGCTAAACAGCCTGTTGCCCGTATCGTCGTGACACACATAATCAGGAGGAATAGTTGTGAACACCCGGAATGATTCTGCCCCCCCGTTACAGCATGGCGGACGCTACGCATTTTTCTTTGACGTTGATGGAACGCTGGCGGCGATCCAGTCACGTCCCGATGAAGTTTTCATCCCCAAACAGGTTATCGCCAATCTGCAACGCCTGGCTCAGCTGAGCGAAGGCGCAGTTGCCCTGGTTTCCGGTCGCCCGATGAGCGAACTGGATGCGCTGGCCGCTCCCTTACACTTTCCTCTTGCTGGCGTCCACGGCGCAGAACGTCGTGACGCCAACAACCAAATTGAACGCCTCTCTTTGCCCACGGACGTGGCCGATTCGCTCTCTGCTCTGTTAAAAGAAGCCGTAGCAAAAATGCCGGATACGCAGCTGGAAACCAAAGGGATGGCTTTCGCGCTGCACTATCGCCGTGCTGAACACTATCAGCAGGCGATCATGGATCTGGCGCAGGAGATGACTGCCCGTTTTCCCATGCTTCAACTACAGCCGGGAAAATGCGTGGTGGAGTTGAAACCAAAAGGGGTTAACAAAGGAGCCGCAATCCAGGACTTTATGCAACAGGCTCCTTTTGCCGGGCGCACCCCGGTCTTTATCGGTGACGATTTGACCGACGAAGCAGGGTTTAAGACGGTCAATGCTATGGACGGTATCTCAATTAAAGTCGGTGAGGGCGCAACCGAGGCAATTTGTCGTTTGCCGGATGTGGAAGGCGTGTATCACTGGCTTGAACAATCATTATTACAACTAGATCAAGACGAAAAAACGTCATTAAGGAGTCAAGGTTATGAGTCGCTTAGTAGTCGTATCTAATCGCATCGCTGTACCCGATGGGTCAAAGACCAGCGCTGGCGGTCTGACCGTGGGCATCATGGATGCGCTAAAAACTACCGGCGGAATGTGGTTTGGCTGGAACGGTGAAATTAACGAAATTGGTGAAGATGATGAGGAAATGGAGCTGTTTGAAAAAGACAGCGTAACCTATGCCTCTTTTGGTCTGAACCAAAATGATTACGATCTGTACTATCTGCAATTCTCCAATGCGGTGATCTGGCCAGCCTTCCATTACCGTCTCGATCTGGTCAATTTCCAGCGCGAAGCCTGGGATGGCTACTGTAACGTTAATACCATGCTGGCCAAACGCCTGCTACCGCTGCTGAAGCCTGATGATGTTCTGTGGATCCACGATTATCATCTGCTGCCTTTTGCCGCCGCGCTGCGCAAGCTGGGCGTCAATAACCGCATCGGTTTCTTCCTGCATATTCCTTTCCCAACGCCTGAAATTTTCAATGCGCTGCCGCCGCACAATGAACTGCTGGAAATGATGTGTGATTACGATCTGCTGGGCTTCCAGACGGAAAGCGATCGTATGGCTTTCCTGGAATGCCTGTCGCTGCTGACTCAGGTACAGAGCAACGGGAAAAAACATCTGGCGTTTGGCAATCATTTTGCCACCGAGGTTTATCCCATCGGCATTGAGCCGGACAGCATTAAAGAGATGGCCGAAGGGCCGCTGCCGCCAAAAATGGCGGCGATGAAGAAAGATCTCGGCGATGCCCAAAACATCATCTCCTGTGAGCGTCTCGATTACTCCAAAGGCCTGCCGGAACGTTTCCTGGCATACGAAGCGCTGCTGGAGAACTATCCGGAGCATCACGGCAAAATCCGTTATTCGCAGATTGCACCGACCTCCCGTGGCGACGTGCAGGCTTATCAGGATATTCGCCACCAGCTGGAAACAGAAGCGGGGCGCATCAACGGCAAATATGGCACGCTGGGCTGGACGCCGCTCTACTACCTCAACCAACACTTTGACCGTCGCCTGCTGATGAAAATTTTCCGCCTGACCGACATTGGGCTGGTCACACCGCTGCGCGATGGGATGAACCTGGTTGCTAAAGAATATGTCGCCGCTCAGGACCCTAAAGATCCTGGCGTACTGGTATTGTCACGCTTTGCGGGTGCCGCTAACGAGCTGACTTCCGCGCTGATTGTGAACCCTTACGATCGTGATGAAGTGGCCGCAGCATTAAATCAGGCGCTGACGATGCCATTAAATGAGCGTATCTCGCGTTACAACGACATGATGGCCGTGCTGCGTAAGAATGACATCACCAACTGGCGCAAGACCTATCTCAAGGATTTACAGGCATTATCGGCCCGAAGTGAAGATCGGGCACAGAACAGTAAAGTGGCGGCATTCCCCCGTCTGGCATAACTCATGCCAATAAAATCAAGGGCGATCGACGATCGCCCTTTTTTTTGTCTTCATTGAGTAAAAAGGAGACAGATGGTGCCAATAAAAGGACCAATAAATAGAAAAAAACCGAAAATTTTGGCTTTTTTCTAAAGAAAACTGAACCGGTGCCGATACTTACCGATGAAAGGTAAAAATCCCCTTATACATTCACACCTCTAATGTTACTCCTCGTTACATGTGTTGGCACCCCCTGAACACAGACCTGGTGCGGCTTACACTAGCTAAACACTTCCTGATAAAAACCTGCATTGCGTCACATTCTGATAATCCTTCTTAAGGATGATAGTCACTCTTAGTGATTACGATTTACACACGTGCAACATAGCTAAATCGATATTTTATGCCGTGAATTTCTATTTTGGGAATATGTACGTCTGGATAATAGCTAAAACACACTCCATAGCGATTCAATCGCCGTAAAAGGGAATGTTTTATGAGGTAAATGATCGCGTGAGGTTAAAATTTAACAAAAAAAGCGGAAAATGATTAGTTAGTGAACTAATCAACAATGTTTCTGAAGAATATTTTAGTTAAATTACCCCTAAAAGTGTGACGTAGATCACACTTTATCTAAAATTTCACCTGGCCCACGTTGTATCCAGAAAACAGAGCATATAAAGTTGCCTTGTTTTCGGAATAGTCCTAAAACAGAGCAGTAAAAACCAAGGGAAAGCGTCAGGGAAGCGCACGAAAACGACGGAGCAGTAACCGGCAAAATGAGTTAATGACTACTTTCTGCAGGCCGCCTTTAGGACCGCCTGGAGCTTCGCAAACGTTTGGCTTCTGCCACTTAATTTTTTGCCACAATAAGATTTACCAGCAGCAACAAAGGTAGCGGCGCAATCCGCCAACGTTTAAGTCGTGTCAGTCAGGACGGAAAAAAAATGGGTACATCAGAATTACTAAAACATATTTACGATATCAACTTGTCTTATTTATTACTTGCTCAACGCCTTATTAACCAGGAAAAAGCTTCTGCCATGTTTCGTCTGGGTATTGATGAATCAATGGCTGACGCCCTATCTGCGCTGACGCTGCCTGATATGGTTAAGCTGGCCGAGACAAATCAGCTGGTGTGCCAGTTTCGTTTCACCGACAGTGCGACAATTAGCCGCTTAACTCAGGAATCGCGTGTGGATGATTTACAGCAAATCCATGCCGGTATTCTGTTATCCAGCCGCTTATTACGTAACGTGTCTGCGAAAAACGACGAGCAACCGAAAAAGAGGGCGAGTTAATGACAGAAAAAAGTATTGTTCAGGAAGCTCGCGATATTCAGCTGGCGATTGAATTAATTACGCTGGGCGCTCGTCTGCAAATGTTAGAAAGCGAAACGCAGCTGAGTCGCGGTCGCTTAATTAAGCTGTATAAAGAACTGCGCGGCAGTCCGCCGCCAAAAGGCATGCTGCCTTTTTCCACCGACTGGTTTATGACGTGGGAACAGAACATTCACTCTTCAATGTTCTGCAATGCCTGGCAGTTTTTACTCAAAAGCGGGCAGAGTAAGGGCGTGGAAGCGGTAATTAAAGCTTATCGTCTTTACCTGGAGCAGTGCCCGCAACAGGACGAAGGCCCGCTGTTGGCACTGACCCGTGCCTGGACCTTAGTCCGGTTTGTTGAGAGCGGCATGCTCGAATTATCCGACTGCAAATGCTGTGGCGGAAGCTTTATTAACCACGCTCACCAGCCGGTTGGTAGCTTTACCTGTAGCCTTTGCCAGCCGCCTTCACGAGCGGTAAAAAGACGTAAACTTATTGAAGATAGTGCCGATAACATTTCACAACTGCTGGATGAACAGGTAAAACTTGCCGTTTAAATGTTCACCACGTGGAATGAATCCAGCAGCGGTTTTTAACCGCTGCTTTTTTTTTGCCCACGACCGGTGAAATAACCCGATCGCTGGTTCATCTTCAACCCACACGTCGCCAGACGTAAGGATTTATTGTGTTAGTTATTTTGGGGTATATCCTGGTTCTCGGGTCGGTGTTGGGTGGCTACGCAATGGTAGGCGGCCACCTTGGCGCTCTCTATCAACCTTCTGAACTGATCATTATCGGTGGGGCGGGCATTGGTGCGTTTCTGGTGGGGAATAATGGCAAAGCCATTAAAGCCACGATGAAAGCACTGCCGTTATTAATGCGCGGTTCAAAATACAATAAAGCAGTTTATATGGATCTGATGGCGCTGCTTTATCGCCTGATGGCCAAATCACGTCAGCAGGGCATGCTTTCTCTGGAAAGCGATATTGAAAGTCCGCAGGAAAGTGAAATTTTTGCTAATTACCCGCGCATTGTTGCCGATAAAAGATTAGTGGACTTCATTACCGATTATTTACGCCTGATGGTCAGCGGCAACATGAACGCATTTGAAATTGAAGCGTTGATGGATGAAGAGATCGAAACCTACGAACACGAATGCGAAGTGCCGGCAGCGGCGCTGGGTGCAGTAGGGGACTCTCTGCCCGCTTTCGGTATTGTGGCAGCGGTAATGGGCGTGGTTCACACCCTGGCTTCGGCAGATCGTCCACCGGCGGAACTGGGCGAACTGATCGCGCATGCCATGGTGGGAACTTTCCTGGGGATTTTGCTGGCTTACGGCTTTATCTCTCCGCTGTCCAGCGTACTGCGTCAAAAATGTGCTGAAAGCACCAAGATGATGCAGTGCATTAAAGTGACGTTGCTTTCCAGTCTGAACGGGTATGCACCACAGATCGCCGTCGAGTTTGGCCGTAAAACGCTGTACTCCACCGAGCGACCGTCGTTCAGCGAGCTGGAAGAGCATGTTCGTAACGCGAAATCACCAGCGAAAGGTCAGGACGCATGAAGCACGAAAATCACCCCATTATTGTTGTTAAGAAGAAAAAGCATAACGGTCACGGGGGCGCTCATGGCTCCTGGAAGATTGCCTATGCCGACTTTATGACCGCAATGATGGCTTTTTTTATGGTGATGTGGCTGATTGCGATCGCCAAGCCTCAGGATTTGTCGGGGATTGCCGATTACTTTAAAACGCCGTTGAGAGTTGCCCTGACCGGCGGCTCTCGCAGCAGTGAAAGCGTTAGCGTTATTCCTGGTGGCGGAGAAGATCCGACGCAGAAAAAAGGGGAAGTTCAGAAGGTGGTTGATATGGACGCGCAGAAACGCAAGCTGGATGAAATCCGCCTGAACCGTCTGCGTGAAAAGCTCGATCAGCTGATTGAAGCCGATCCGCGACTGAAAGCGCTGCGTCCGCACCTGATTATTAACATGGTGCAGGAAGGGTTGCGTATTCAGATTATCGACAGCCAGAACCGGCCGATGTTTAAAACCGGTAGCGCAGAAGTCGAACCTTACATGCGCGACATTTTGCGGGCAATTGCGCCGATCCTGAACGATATTCCGAACAGGATCAGCCTTTCTGGCCATACCGATGATATTCAGTATGCCAATGGCCTGCGCGGCTACAGCAACTGGGAGCTCTCCGCCGATCGTGCTAACGCCTCGCGTCGCGAGCTGATCATGGGCGGCCTGGCGAGTGACAAGATGCTGCGCGTAGTCGGGATGGCAGACACCATGAAATTGAAAAACCGCGGTGGCGATGATGCCGTTAACCGTCGAATCAGCCTGCTGGTGTTGAACCATGACACCGAAGCGCAGATTGAAAAAGAGAACTCAGAAAGCGACGCGGTACAAGTCAGCGACAGCGATATGAATAATTTGCAGCAAATCGTGGCACCGGCCGTACCGACCGCTGGCACAAAAACACCAGACCCTCAACCCTCACAGGCTGAGCAGCCTGGCAGTCAGGCGACACCGAAGGCAGCAGCCCCGGCGTCACCGGCTCCAGCGGCTCAGACCGATCGCGACTCACAGCAGAGGTGATACCGTGAGCATGGATATCAGCGATTTTTATCAAACGTTCTTCGATGAAGCCGATGAATTATTGGCCGACATGGAACAACACCTGTTGGGGTTAGACCCGCAGGAACCGGATTCGGAACAGCTTAATGCTATCTTCCGTGCGGCCCACTCAATTAAAGGCGGAGCGGGGACTTTTGGTTTTACTGTCCTGCAGGAAACCACGCACATTCTGGAAAACATTCTCGACGGTGCGCGCCGCGGCGAAATGCAGCTGAGCACCGATATCATCAACCTGTTTTTGGAAACCAAAGATATTATGCAGGAACAGCTGGATGCCTATAAAACCGCCACGGAACCCGATGCCGCGACGTTTGAATACATCTGCCAGGCGCTGCGCCAGCTGGCTCTGGAAGCCAAAGGTGAAGTTGCAGCCCCCGTCGCGACAGCCTCTGCACCGGCTGTAGAAGCCGCGCCGGTCGCCGCCGCGGGAGGCTTACGCCTTGCGCTGGTCGACCTGAAGCCTTCTGAAATTCCGCTGATGGTGGAAGAGCTGGGCAATCTGGGTACGGTTTCTGACGTGGTTAAAGGCGAGACGTCTGTCGAACTGACGCTGGACTCGTCGGTGAGCCAGGACGATATCGTTGCGGTGTTGTGCTTTGTGATTGAAGAGTCGCAAATCAAGTTCCTGGATCAGGCTTCTGCACCGGCAGCACCAGCACCGGCAGCACCGGTTGCCGTGGTAGCTGAAGCGGTTGTTGCCGCACCAGAGCCACAGCCTGCTGCGGTTAGCGAAGCGCCAGCAAAACGCGAAGCAGCGAAAAAGCCGGCCGCGAAAGCCAGCGAATCAACCAGTATCCGTGTTGCGGTAGAAAAGGTCGATCAGCTGATCAACCTGGTAGGTGAGCTGGTCATTACCCAGTCGATGCTGGCCCAGCGTTCTAACGAACTGGACCCGGTCGCCCATGGCGATTTGTTAAACAGCATGGGACAGCTGGAACGTAACGCCCGCGATTTGCAGGAATCGGTGATGTCCATTCGTATGATGCCAATGGAATATGTCTTCAGCCGCTTCCCACGTCTGGTGCGCGATCTGGCCAGCAAGCTGGGCAAAGAAGTGGAGCTGACCCTGCAAGGCAGCTCGACCGAACTGGATAAGAGCCTGATTGAACGCATTATCGATCCGTTAACGCACCTGGTGCGTAACAGTCTGGACCACGGTATTGAGTCACCGGAAAAACGTGTTGCTGCGGGTAAACACGGCGTCGGTAATCTGACCCTTTCCGCTGAACACCAGGGCGGCAACATCTGTATCGAAGTGATTGATGATGGTGCCGGTCTGAACCGCGAACGTATCCTGGCAAAAGCGCTCTCTTCGGGCCTGCCGGTGAGCGAATCGATGAGCGATGAAGAAGTCGGCATGCTGATCTTCGCACCGGGCTTCTCTACGGCGGAGCAGGTGACGGACGTTTCCGGGCGTGGCGTGGGCATGGACGTGGTGAAACGTAACATCCAGGAAATGGGTGGACACGTTGAGATTGCCTCTAAGCAGGGCAAAGGCACCACGATCCGTATTCTGCTGCCGCTGACGCTGGCAATTCTTGACGGCATGTCAGTGCGGGTCGCTAACGAAGTCTTTATTCTGCCGCTGAATGCCGTAATGGAATCACTGCAACCGCTGTCAGCCGATCTGCATCCGCTGGCCGGTGGTGAGCGCGTGCTGGAAGTTCGCGGTGAATATCTGCCGATGGTTGAGCTGTGGAACGTGTTTGACGTTCAGGGTGCGAAAACCGAGGCGACGCAGGGCATCGTGGTGATCCTGCAAAGCGCTGGAAAACGTTATGCACTGCTGGTGGATCAGCTGATTGGTCAGCACCAGGTAGTGGTAAAAAATCTTGAAAGTAACTATCGCAAAGTCCCGGGCATATCGGCGGCGACCATCCTCGGGGATGGCAGCGTCGCGCTGATCGTCGATGTCTCGGCTCTGCCGTCTCTCAACCGTGAAAAGCGTGTGGCGGGAGCCGCAGCCTGACTTTAACCGATTAAGGGTAAAACTATGACTGGAATGGCAACAAAACTCGCTGGCGAAACTGTCGGTCAGGAGTTCCTGGTGTTTACACTGGGACATGAAGAATACGGCATTGATATTTTAAAAGTGCAGGAGATCCGCGGTTACGATCAGGTGACGCGTATCGCGAACACGCCGGCATTCATTAAAGGCGTCACCAACCTGCGCGGCGTTATTGTACCTATCATCGACCTGCGTATTAAGTTCGCGCAGCCTGATGTGGACTATAACGACAACACGGTGGTTATCGTGCTGAATCTTGAGCACCGCGTGGTAGGTATTGTGGTGGATGGTGTGTCTGACGTGCTGTCGCTGACCACCGATCAAATCCGACCTTCGCCGGAGTTCGCGGTCACGATGTCAACAGAATACCTGACGGGCCTGGGGGCACTGGGTGAGCGTATGCTGATTCTGGTTGATATTGAGAAGCTGCTGAACAGCGACGAAATGGCCCTGATGGACACGCTGCGCAGCGCATAATCTGAGCTTTATTGCGTAGAAAGACCGATCTGCGGATCGGTCTTTTTTTATGCTCGCTATCTGTAAAAAAGCAGCAAAATTAATTTAGATACTAAAGTATCACTTTAGTAAATCTCTCTTCTGACTGCATAAAGTTCCATCGATCTGCGCCGATAGATCGAGTGTTGAATCACTTTTACTACACCAAGGGTATCCCATGTTTAAACGCATTAAGGTCGTCACCAGCCTGCTGTTGGTCCTGCTGGTTTTTGGCTCGCTTCAGCTGCTGGCGGGGGGATTATTTATCCACGCGCTGACCAGCGATAAAACTAACTTTTCAATCGCTCAGAATTCCAGCGAAAACGTCTCTGCGTTTACTGATGCATGGGTTTCCCTGAACCAGTCTCGCATTGCCATTAACCGCGGAATGCTGCGTTTGCAGAGTGATACGGCAAACAGCATTAACAGCAGCTCGTTGACCGCCATCAGCGATCAGGCCAAAAGCCTGCTGGCCAGCGCGGATAAATCTTACGCACGCTACCAGGGCATTCCAGACACCAAAGGCGTCGACCCGGTTCTGGTCGACAATCTGGAAAAAAATTACGAGATCTATTCCAAAACGCTGGGACAGATGATCGTATTAATGGAAAACAAACAGCTGCCGGAGATGTTTAAGCTCAACATCGAAGAGAAGCAAAATACTATGCAGGACGTTTATACGTCATGGCGTACTGCCCAAAACGTACTGACCGTACAGGGCGTGGCGGATAACGAAAGCGCCTATACCAAAATGCTGTGGGTAATTGGCAGCGTGATGGTGCTGGTTGTCGGGCTGATTGCGCTGTGCTGGTTCGGTCTGCGTTCTGTGCTGATCAAACCGTTGCAGGACAATATCGAACATATCAGCCATATCGCTAACGGCGACCTGACGCACACGATTGCTGTTGAAGGCCGTAACGAGATGACCCAGCTGGCTGCCAGCCTGCTTGAGATGCAGCAGTCGCTGGTGCGTACCGTAAGCGACGTGCGCGACGGTTCTGACGCTATCTATACCGGCGCCAGCGAAATCGCTGCGGGTAACAACGATCTTTCTGCCCGTACTGAACAGCAGGCTGCTTCTCTGGAAGAAACCGCGGCCAGTATGGAACAGCTGACGGCAACCGTGAAGCAGAACGCCGAAAACGCCCGTCAGGCTTCCCAGCTGGCGCTGAGCGCGTCGGAAACCGCGCAGAAGGGCGGGAAAGTGGTGGATGGCGTGGTGAAAACCATGAGTGACATCGCCGGAAGTTCGAAGAAAATCGCGGATATTACCAGCGTGATCGACGGCATTGCTTTCCAGACCAACATTCTGGCACTGAACGCCGCAGTAGAAGCTGCCCGTGCCGGTGAGCAGGGTCGAGGCTTTGCGGTAGTGGCAGGCGAAGTGCGTAATCTGGCACAGCGTAGCGCTCAGGCAGCGAAAGAGATCAAAGGGCTGATCGAAGATTCCGTGGCGCGTGTGGACAGTGGTTCCGTACTGGTGGGCACGGCGGGTGAAACGATGAACGATATCGTTAACGCCGTAACCCGCGTCACCGACATCATGGGCGAAATCGCTTCTGCTTCTGATGAGCAGAGTCGGGGTATCGATCAGGTGGGCACCGCTGTCACCGAGATGGACCGTGTAACACAGCAGAACGCCTCGCTGGTGGAGGAATCCGCTACCGCAGCGGCCGCGCTGGAAGATCAGGCCAGCCGTCTGACTCAGGCTGTTGCCGTGTTCCGTGTTCGTAAAGACCAGGGCGCTCGCGCTGCTGCGCCGGTTGCACGCACCGTTAAACCTGCTGCGCGTAAAGCCGCAGCGCCAGTGGCCGATGAAGGCAACTGGGAAACGTTTTAATTCTTGCTGTTGAGAAAAAGAGTGCTGGCGAGAGGGACATGAACCCTCTGTAAAGACGCAAAAAGCGGCGTCCTTGCCAGCGCGTCACGGGCTATCCCAGGCCCGTGACGCTTTATTACCGTTTCCTGGGCCTCCTGTTTTTACCGTAGCGTCGTTATTCAGTAAAAATTTACCGAATGCTTTACCTGTGATCGCCAGCAGCCTGCCGTTTTTTATTTAAAACGGCTTTTCCTGTTAACCCGTCTCTTTTCGGTTTCTACCCGCTTTTCCCGTTTAAAAAACGCATTCTTATTGCCTTTTAATTATTCCGGCCAGGGTTTGAACGACTTTTTACCGTGACGAAACATTTAAAAAATTCCACATAAAGTTCCCCAAAAACCAGCCGATAACTAAATCAAATAGCCCCTTACTGAGGTAGTTATGTTCAAGAGTATGAAAGTAGTAACCGGCCTGGTTAGTGTGCTGGTGTTATTTGCTGTATTGCAGTTAGGAACGGGCGGTTTGTTTTTTAAAACCGTTCAGAGCGATAAGCAGAATTTTGAATTCAGCCAGCAGATGAGCTTGTTGCAACAGTCAATGGGCAATTCCTGGGTATCCATGGTGCAGGCGCGTAACACGCTGAACCGTGCAGGATTGCGTTATGTGATGGACACCAACCATTCCGGTGCGGGTTCTTCATTAAACGATCTGATGGCTCAGGCACAGACTGACCTGGCGACGGCAGATAAGTCGCTGGAACTCTTTAATGCCAATCTTAGCGAAGATGGCAAGAAGGCAGAGGATGTTCAGGCGCTGCTGGCCAGCTACAAGCAGTTTCATGACGCGCTGGCCGATCTGATTGTCATGATGCAGACCGGACGCTTCAACGACTTTGTGGCTCAGCCGACTCAGAGCTATCAGGAGCAGTTCCAGCAGGCTTATAACCACTGGCTGGCGGTCATCAACGGCCTGACAGAGCAGGGCATTAAGGCGAATGATGCAGCGTATCATCAGAGCATCTGGCTGTTGCTGGGCGTGTTACTGGTTTCTGCTGTGGTTATCGCCCTGGCCTGGAGCGGCATTCGTACCCTGCTGCTTCAGCCGCTGAAAACCAACATCGATCATATTCGCCATATCGCCAGCGGCGACCTGACGCAGACGATTGAGGTAGAAGGCCGTAGCGAAATGACCCAGCTGGCAGACAGCCTGCGTGAAATGCAGCAGTCGCTGGTGCGTACGGTAAGCGACGTGCGCGACGGTTCTGACGCTATCTATACCGGTGCCAGCGAAATCTCTGCCGGCAATAACGATCTCTCTTCCCGTACCGAGGAGCAGGCTGCCTCTCTGGAAGAAACCGCGGCCAGTATGGAACAGCTGACGGCGACCGTGAAGCAGAATGCCGAAAACGCCCGTCAGGCTTCCCAGCTGGCGCTGAGCGCGTCGGAAACCGCGCAGAAGGGCGGGAAAGTGGTGGATGGCGTGGTGAAAACCATGAGCGACATCGCCGGGAGCTCGAAGAAAATCGCGGATATTACCAGCGTAATCGACGGTATTGCTTTCCAGACCAACATTCTGGCACTGAACGCCGCAGTAGAAGCAGCCCGTGCCGGTGAGCAGGGTCGTGGCTTTGCGGTAGTGGCAGGCGAAGTGCGTAATCTGGCACAGCGTAGTGCTCAGGCAGCGAAAGAAATTAAAGGGCTGATCGAAGATTCCGTAGCGCGTGTCGACACCGGTTCGCAGCTGGTCGAGAGCGCGGGTGAAACGATGGCGGATATCGTCAGTGCGGTCACGCGTGTGACTGACATTATGGGCGAAATCGCTTCAGCATCGGGCGAGCAAAGCCGGGGTATCGATCAGGTCGGCATCGCCGTCACTGAAATGGACCGCGTCACGCAGCAGAACGCCTCGCTGGTAGAGGAATCTGCCGCCGCTGCCGCAGCCCTGGAGGAGCAGGCGAGCCGTCTGAATCAGGCCGTAGCCGTGTTCCGTATCCGTAAAGACAGCGTCGCGCAGGCGATCGTCAGTAAAGCACCGGCAGCCGCATCACGCAAAGTCGTTGCGGCAGCACCGTCAAACGATAACTGGGAAACGTTTTAACGATGTTCACGACAACGCAAAATAAGTCTCAGGAAGCGTGAATTTCTGCCGATAAAGTAGTTAAGCAATTTGAATGAGTTCAGGCAGTCGCCGGAACCCTCAGCAAAGAGTTTACTAACAGATCGCCGCGCTGGTAGAGGAAGCGGCAGCAGCCCCAGACGCTGACACACTGAAGTAAAAGCCCTCAGCACTGTATGTGTCGGGGGCTCTGACCAGGTCACTGCGCAGGCTCACAGGGAAAATAATATTGTTTTAACCCCTTTATCAGTACTTTGCAGGGTGGATCTGGATGAAAAAGTCAACGTTGTTAGCACCGCCGGAGAACGCCACGATGCTGTCGCAGATGGTACAGCGCCTGCCGTTATCCGACACACATTTTAAGCGCATCAGCCAGCTGATTTATCAGCGCGCGGGCATCGTGCTCGGCGATCACAAGCGTGAAATGGTTTACAACCGCCTGGTACGCCGTCTGCGGACATTAGGAATCGATGACTTTGGTCGTTACCTTGCGCTGCTGGAAGCGGACGCAAATAGCGGAGAGTGGCAGGCGTTTATTAACTCCCTGACCACTAACCTGACGGCGTTTTTCCGTGAAGGACACCACTTCCCGATTCTGGCCGATCATGCCAAACGTCGTGGTGGCAGCTTCAACGTCTGGTGCGCCGCTGCCTCTACCGGTGAGGAGCCTTACTCAATCGCCATGACGCTGGCAGAAACGCTGGGTAACGGCCCGGGTAAATTTCAGATCCACGCTACCGATATCGACACTCAGGTGCTGGAAAAAGCGTTGTCGGGCGTCTATCGCCAGGAAGAGTTGCGCACGCTGTCGTCTCAGCAGCTTCAGCGCTTCTTCTTTCGCGGCACCGGCCCCCATTCAGGCATGGTGCGGGCAAGGCCTGAACTGGCGAATGCCATCACCTTTGCTCAGCTGAACCTGCTGGGTAACGAGTGGGCGCTGCCGGGACCCTTTGATGCGATCTTCTGCCGCAACGTGATGATCTACTTTGATAAAGAAACGCAGGAAAAAATTCTACGGCGTTTTGTACCGATGCTGAAACCGGGCGGCATTTTGTTTGCCGGTCACTCCGAGAACTTCAGCCAGATCAGTAAAGAGTTTTACCTGCGCGGCCAGACGGTCTACGGGCTGACTAAGGAAAGATAATGGGCAAAATCAGAGTGTTATGTGTTGATGATTCGTCGCTGATGCGTCAGCTGATGACCGAAATCATTAACAGTCATTCGGACATGGAGATGGTGGCAACGGCCCCCGATCCGCTGGTCGCCAGAGATTTGATTAAAGAATTCAATCCCGACGTACTGACGCTGGATGTCGAAATGCCGCGAATGGACGGGCTGGATTTTCTGGAAAAACTGATGCGTCTGCGTCCGATGCCGGTGGTGATGGTGTCATCACTTACCGGCAAAGGGTCGGAGATCACGCTTCGGGCACTGGAGCTGGGCGCGGTGGACTTTGTGACCAAGCCGTCGTTGGGTATCCGGGAAGGCATGCTGGCCTACAGCCAGATGATTGGCGACAAAGTACGTGCGGCTTCACGAGCGAAGCTGCATACGCGCAGGCCATCGCCTTCACCGGTGATGCTTAAGGCAGGCCCGCTGCTCAGTAGTGAAAAGCTGATTGCCATCGGTGCGTCTACCGGCGGCACCGAAGCGATCAGGCACGTGCTGCAACCGCTGCCGGCAACCAGTCCGGCGCTGTTAATCACGCAGCATATGCCGCCAGGTTTTACCCGCTCTTTCGCCGAGCGCCTGAACAAGCTGTGTCAGATTACGGTGAAGGAAGCGGAAGATGGCGAGCGTGTTCTGCCGGGTCATGCCTATATCGCGCCAGGGGCGATGCATATGGAGCTGACGCGCAGCGGCGCAAACTATCAGGTGAAATTACACGACGGCCCACCGGTGAATCGTCATAAACCCTCGGTGGACGTGCTCTTTAAGTCAGTCGCGCAGTATGCCGGTCGTAACGCCGTAGGCGTCATTCTGACCGGTATGGGCAACGACGGTGCGGCAGGTTTGCTGGCAATGAACAAAGCCGGTGCCTGGACCATCGCCCAGAACGAAGCGAGCTGCGTAGTATTTGGTATGCCCCGTGAAGCAATTGCGCTCGGGGGAGCCAGTGAGGTGGTGGATCTCCACCAAATCAGCCAGCACATGCTGGCAAAAATTAGCGCCGGACAGGCATTACGTATCTAACGCAGCGCCCGTCCCGCGGGGCTACACAAACAGGAGTATTTATGGCTGATAAAAATATGCGGTTTCTGGTGGTCGACGACTTCAACACGATGCGTCGTATCGTCCGTAACCTGCTGAAAGAACTCGGCTTCAATAACGTTGAAGAAGCAGAGGACGGTGTTGATGCACTGGCCAAACTGCGTACCGGTGGTTTTGACTTCGTGGTTTCCGACTGGAACATGCCGAACATGGACGGTCTGCAACTGCTGCAAACTATTCGCGCCGACAGCACGCTGGGTAAACTCCCGGTGCTGATGGTGACGGCAGAAGCGAAGAAAGAGAACATTATTGCGGCTGCTCAGGCGGGTGCCAGTGGCTATGTCGTTAAACCTTTTACCGCAGCGACCCTTGAAGAAAAATTAGGCAAGATCTTCGAAAAGCTGGGTATGTAAGGAGCCGAGATGAGCGAACTTTCGAAACCAAGTACAGATGCAGCTTCAGCAAACGAAATAATCTCCCGAATTGGTTCGCTGACGCGGATGCTGCGCGACAGCCTGCGTGAGCTGGGACTGGATCAGGCCATTGCTGAAGCGGCGGAAGCCATTCCCGACGCCCGCGATCGCCTGGATTACGTTGTGCAAATGACCGCGCAGGCGGCCGAGCGCGCCCTGAACTGTGTAGAAGCTGCGCAGCCACGTCAGGCCGAAATGGAGAATGGAGCTAAAGCACTGAAAGGCCGCTGGGATGAGTGGTTTGAGAATCCTATCGAACTGGCAGATGCCCGCTCACTGGTTTCGGATACCCGTGGATATCTGGAATCCGTCCCTGAGCATACGGGTTTTACCAACGCCCAACTGATGGAAATCATGATGGCGCAGGACTTCCAGGATCTGACTGGTCAGGTCATCAAACGCATGATGGATGTGATCCAGGAAATTGAGCGTCAGCTGTTGATGGTGCTGCTGGAAAACATGCCGGAACAGCCTGTACGGCCGAAGAAAGATGCCGACAGCCTGAAGAACGGTCCGCAGATTAATGGTGAAGCGCCTGGCGTGGTCGCCAATCAGGACCAGGTCGACGACCTGCTGGACAGCCTCGGGTTTTAAGTTCGACATGCCCTCCGGGGCCGGTTTTTACCGGCCCTTTTTTACTATCCCTCAAATAACCCCCTTTTTACGCGTTTACTCGTGGCTTCATCCCTGCGCGAATTTGGCATTCTGACACCTGAAATTTCATCCTGAAGGTGAGTTTGCCGTGTCTGGAGATAGCGAAGAGGAAAAGACCGAATCCGCAACCGCCCACCGAATAGAAAAAGCACGAGAAGAAGGTCAGGTTCCGCGCTCGCGCGAACTGACATCCGTGCTGATGCTGGTGGCAGGCTTCGGTATTTTGTGGATGGGTGGCGAATCAATGGCCCGTAAAATCGGCCGTTTGCTGGCTCAGGGTCTTAACTTCGATCACTCAGTGGTCAGCGATACCAGCCAGATGCTGCGGCTGATCAGTTCATTGTTTCTTCAGGCTGTTTACTCGCTACTGCCGATTATGGCCGGGCTGGTGGTGGTTGCTATCGCAGCCCCGATGCTGTTAGGCGGCGTGCTGATTAGCGGGAAAGCGATCAAGGTCGATTTCGGCAAGATGAACCCGATTAAAGGGCTGGCGAAGCTGGTTTCCGCACAGACCGCCACCGAGCTGGTGAAATCGATCCTGAAAGCCATTCTGGTTGGCTGTGTGACCTGGATTTTTATCAAGCACAACTGGCCAGAAATGCTGCGGTTAGTCAGCGAATCGCCTTATACCGCGCTGGCCAGCTCGCTGAACATGATTGCCATGTGCTGCATGCTGGTGATTCTGGGCCTGTCGCCGATGGTGGGTTTTGACGTGTTCTGGCAGCTCTACAGCTACTTCAAAGGATTACGCATGACTCGTCAGGATATCCGTGACGAGCACAAACAGCAGGAAGGCGACCCGCACGTTAAAGGGCGTATCCGTCAGCAAATGCGCGCCGCCGCTCGCCGCCGCATGATGGCCGATGTGCCAAAAGCTGACGTGATTGTAACTAACCCGACACACTTCTCCGTGGCGCTGAAGTACGACGAACGCAAAATGAGCGCGCCAAAAGTGGTGGCGAAAGGGGCAGGTGAAGTGGCCCTGCGTATCCGTGAATTAGGTAAAGAGCACCGCGTTCCGATTCTGGAAGCACCGCCGCTGGCGCGTGCGCTTTATCGACATAGTGAAATTGGTCAGCATATTCCTGGTACGTTATATGCGGCTGTAGCAGAAGTGTTGGCCTGGGTCTGGCAGCTCCGTCGCTGGAAGCTTGAGGGTGGCCTGGCTCCGAAAAAACCAAACAATTTACCGGTGCCGGAAGCGCTGGACTTTGTTCCTGATGAGAAAGACTGATGGCGAACCTGGCCGCTTTATTACGGTTACCGAATATGAAAGATACCCAATGGCAGGTAATGGCCGGGCCGGTATTGATCCTGATGATCCTGTCGATGATGGTGCTGCCGCTGCCGCCTTTCATCCTCGATCTGTTATTCACCTTTAATATTGCGCTGTCGATCATGGTGCTGCTGGTGGCGATGTTCACCCAGAAAACCCTTGAATTCGCCGCTTTCCCCACCATTCTGCTGTTCTCCACCTTACTGCGCCTGGCGCTGAACGTGGCCTCTACCCGTATTATCCTGATGGAAGGGCATACGGGTGCCGCCGCTGCCGGCCAGGTGGTTGAAGCTTTCGGCCACTTCCTTGTTGGCGGCAACTTCGCCATCGGTATCGTGGTGTTTATCATCCTCGTTATCATCAACTTTATGGTTATCACCAAGGGTGCTGGCCGTATTGCTGAAGTGGGCGCGCGCTTTGTGCTGGACGGCATGCCCGGCAAACAGATGGCGATCGACGCCGACCTGAACGCCGGTCTGATTGGCGAGGACGAAGCGAAGAAACGCCGTGCCGAAGTGACCCAGGAAGCGGATTTCTACGGGTCAATGGACGGTGCAAGTAAGTTCGTTCGTGGGGATGCCGTCGCCGGTATCATGATCATGGTCATCAACGTCATTGGCGGCCTGCTGGTGGGTGTTGTGCAGCATGGAATGGACGTGGGCCACGCGGCGGAAACCTATACGCTGTTGACCATCGGTGACGGTCTGGTTGCGCAGATCCCGGCGCTGGTTATCTCGACCGCGGCAGGTGTTATCGTAACCCGCGTGGCCACCGATCAGGACGTTGGCGAACAGATGGTCACTCAGCTGTTCAAAAACCCTCGCGTGATGATGCTGAGTGCGGGCGTTCTGGGCCTGCTGGGGCTGGTTCCCGGCATGCCTAACCTGGTGTTCCTGCTGTTCACCGCTGCGTTGCTGGGCCTCGCCTGGTATCTGCGCGGTAAAGAGAGCAAGCCAAAAGCCGCGCCGCAGAGCAGCATGGTTAAACCCACCGAAACCCCGGCTAACGTTGAAGCTTCCTGGACCGACGTTCAGCTGGAAGACTCGCTGGGCATGGAAGTGGGCTACCGTCTGATCCCGATGGTGGATAATACTCAGGATGGCGAACTGCTGGGCCGTATCCGCAGCATCCGTAAAAAATTCGCCCAGGAGATGGGGTTCCTGCCGCCGGTGGTGCATATCCGGGACAATATGGATCTGCCGCCAGCGCGCTACCGGATCCTGATGAAAGGGGTGGAGATTGGCAGTGGTGATGCTTATCCGGGCCGCTGGATGGCGATTAACCCAGGCACCGCCGCAGGAACCCTGCCGGGTGAAGTCACGGTGGATCCCGCCTTTGGTC
The DNA here is from genome assembly GCF_007981265.1 of Pantoea sp. CCBC3-3-1. Classification (NCBI taxonomy): domain Bacteria; kingdom Pseudomonadati; phylum Pseudomonadota; class Gammaproteobacteria; order Enterobacterales; family Erwiniaceae; genus Pantoea; species Pantoea sp. CCBC3-3-1. The sequence goes on along the minus strand of NZ_CP034363.1, from coordinate 2,768,570 downwards.
TGTCCGCCATTTGGATTGACAGCGCGCTGAAAGAGCAGGCGCAGATTCAGGGCTTTACGGTCGTGGAAGCCAGTACCGTGGTGGCGACCCATATGAATCACCTGATTGGTCAGTACGCCAGCGAGCTGTTTGGCCGTCAGGAAGCGCAGCAGCTGCTGGACCGCGTGACGCAGGAGATGCCGAAGCTGACAGAAGACTTGATTCCGGGCGTGATCACGCTGACTACGCTGCACAAAGTGCTGCAAAATCTGCTGGCAGAAAAAGTCTCTATCCGCGATATGCGCACCATTATTGAAACGCTGGCCGAACATGCCACCGTGCAGACCGATCCGCATGAGCTGACGTCAGTTGTGCGTGTGGCGCTGGGCCGGGCGATTACTCAGCAATGGTATCCGGGCAATGGTGAAGTGCAGGTTATCGGGCTGGATACCACGCTTGAACGTCTGCTGCTTCAGGCATTACAGGGCGGTGGCGGACTGGAGCCGGGCCTGGCCGATCGTCTGCTGGCTCAGGCACAGAATGCCCTTGCTCAGCAGGAAGCGCTGGGTGCGCCACCGGTGCTGCTGGTTAACCATCCTCTGCGTGCGCTGCTGGCCCGCTTCCTGCGTCGCAATCTGCCGCAGCTGATGGTGATTTCCAACCTGGAGCTGACCGATAACCGTCAGATCCGCATGACCTCTACCATTGGTGGGCATTAATGAAAAAAATGCTGCTGCTGTTGCTCTGTCTGCCTGGCTTTGCCATGGCAGGCGGCGCATGGCACGCGTCGGCAACGGGCCCGGGTCTGGTGAATCGTGGCATGCAGGCCTTTTCTCCGGCGCTTAACCCACCTGAGCCGGTTAAAGGCGTGATGACTGAGATCGCCTGGCGCTATGCGCTGACCGGCCCGGCACCGTCCGGGCTGGTGGTGTATCTCTGTGCGGAAAGCCGCTGCGTGCCGCTGGAAGGCGCCAGCGGTTCGACCCGTGGACTGACTAATATCCAGGCGGGAGAGAGCCTGCATTTTATTTACGGCATACAGGGCAAAGGGCGCCTGAATCAGGCGCTCCGTGTGTTAAGTAACGAAGTGATGGTCAATTACCGCTAGGGCGACTCGCTCAGCAAAACGAGTGCGTGGCCCGTGCCAGAAGCCAAATCTAACGTGTCGCCGACCCTCCGCCTTTCTCCGCTAAGAAGGTCGCGATACTCCCGGTTAGCCAGCGCGCCACTCAGCGCGATTGCCGTCTCTGCCCAGCGTTTCGGGTTGGAGAGGGGCACTTCCTCCGTACTAAAGACTAAGCGAGGCGTGACCACGATCAGCACCGTGTCGTTTAGCGTGCGGGCGAAAGCCAGCACCCGTTCAGCCTGCTCACCGCTTGCGTCGAGCGGAAGATAGTCGCCGTGACGAAACAGCGTGGGCTGCTGCTGACGCGCGTGTAAAATCTGCGCAATAACCTGCTGCTTCAGTTGACCGCTAAACCACGCTTCTTCATGACTGAAATCAGGTTTTGCCTGTGCGGCAAGCTGCTGCTCAAGCGCGGAATAATTTGGTTCACGGCGGTTATCCGGATCGACCAGGCTGTAATTCAATCCTTCGCTACCCTGGTAAATGTCGGGTATGCCCGGCGCAGTCAGCTTAACAATGGTTTGGGTAAGCGTGTTGACAAGACCGGCGCGGATAAACGGCTGGAGTGACTGGTGAAAATCCTGCAAAAAGGCCTGATTGTCCGGCGAGAGCAGGTGGCTGGCATAACCGAGCACCGCTTCTTCATAAGGATCGTTGCTGTCGCCCCAGTTGGTGCGTGATTTGGCTTCCCGCAGCGCTTTTTCCACAAAGGGTAAAAACCGTTCTTCCAGCGCTTTCAGCGCAGCTTTATCCTGCGGCTGAAGACGCGGTGGCCAGAGGCCCGCCAGCGCCTGATAGAGCATCCACTCCACGCTGGGTTTGGGCGCCACACCATCCTCAAGCGCTTTGACCGCCGAATGGTTCATCTCCCGCCAGCGGCTAACATACTCCGCCCAAAGATCCGGCGCTTCGGTCAGCGTGTAAAGCCTCGCTCTGGCATCTTCGCCGCGCTTGGTATCATGCGTGGAGGTGGCGGAGAGGGCATCCGGCTGCCGTTCAAGGCGCGTTTGCATTTCTGCATGGAAGAGTGCGGTTGAGAAGGTCCGCGGTACCGGCTCGGCACCGACTTCGTTCAGCGCCAGCGCCATGTTCTGCCGGAAAAATAGCGTATCCTCCACCGATTTCGCCATCAGCGGGCCGGTAAGCTGCTGGAATTTGGTGCGGAACGTCGTCGCCTTGTCTGCAACAGCGGCAGAAATTTCACCGGCGAGAAGGCGCAGCAGGAAATCCAGCGCGTCGGCATCAGGCGCATTTACGCCCGCTCTGACCTTGTCAGCAATCTTTTGCAGCAGCGCACTGTCCGCGGGTGGCAAACCGGCTGCGGTGCCGTAAGTGCGATAGACCGGGAAGGCCACCAGCAGTTCACGCAGGGCTTTACCCAGCGTCTCTTCTTCTAACGTCACGCCTTCGGTTTCCGCGATCGCCGCCGCCAGCCGCAGCAGGAGGGTAAATTCGCCTTCAAAATTCTTGCCGACCATCAGCAGCTTAGCCGCGCGCAGTTCGGCAGAAATATTCACCGGCTTGCCAAGCTCATCACTGTAGGCGTCGCGCAGCGCGGCAAGCTGTTGCCCGTCAACCAGCGCGTTAGACAGCGAGGCGATAAACTCGTAGCCGGTCGTACCGGATATGGGCCAGTCAGCGGGAAGTTGTTCGCCTTCACCGAGGATTTTTTCCACCGTGATATAACAGGCTTCACCTGCCTGCTGGCGAAGCCGCTCAAGATACGCTTTGGGATCGGCCAGGCCGTCGACATGATCGATCCGCAGACCGTTAACCGCGCCGGCGTGAACCAGCTCAAGGATCAAGCGATGGGTATCATCAAAAACGGTCGGATCTTCAACGCGCACGCCGACCAGCCCGGTGATTTCAAAAAATCGGCGGAAGGAGAGATCGTGCGGCGCATCCCGCCAGGACATCAGCCGCCAGGGTTGACGGTCATGCAGTTCAGCGATTTTCGCTTTATCCGTTATTTGCAGCACGCCGTCCGGGTCGTCCTGCCAGCTTTCAGGTGCCAGCGGATAGAAAGCGTCGTAACAGGCTAAAGCCGGTCTGCCGGTTTTGGGATCGGGTTTTATCGCGATTTCGCCATTTTCCAGCGCCTTCTCAAAGGTATCGCCGAGGAACGGCAAGGTCAGACGACGCGACCAGTCAATGTCGAAATGGTGTGCGTAACGGCTCTTCTCGCCGTGTTCGATGACGTCATACCACCAGGCATTTTCCAGCGACGAGGCCATATGGTTCGGCACAATATCCAGAATCAGACCAATGCCAGCCTCTTTCAATGCGTTAGCCAGGCGATCAAATCCTTCACGGCCACCGATCGCCGGATCGATCTCGTTAGCATCGGTGACGTCATAGCCATGAGTGGAGCCGGACAACGCGGTAAAAATCGGCGAGGCGTAAAAATGGCTGATGCCGAGCCGCTGTAAATAAGGGATCAGGCCGACGGCGCGATCAAAGGTCATGCCGTTACGGAACTGGATACGGTAAGTCGATGTTGGTACTTTCACTTTTTCTCTCCCGCATCAAGACGGACAATAATGGCATTTTGTGGCAGCCCGTTTTCCACTTCCGGCCAGGCAAAAATCGTTTCGCCAGGCAGGTCAGGCAGCGGCTGCGGCGTTGCGCCAATATTCAGCGCCAGCGACAGCGTACCCTGCGGGAACGTCCAGCTAACGGCAACAAAACCTTCCGCCGTTTTCAGTACGCTGCCCGAGTTACCGCCAGCGGTCGCCAGCAGCGGCACGATATGCTGCTGACGCAGCGTTAACAGCTTACGGGTAAAGGCCAGCCACGCTTTGCCGTCCTCCGTTTCCAGCGCCTGCCAGTTCAGTTTTGAGGCGTCAAAGGTACTTTTTGCGTTGGGATCGGGCACGTCTTCGCCATCATGACCTTCAAACTCTTCCGCCCGTCCTTTACGCACCGCTTTGGCAAGATCGCCATGAAAATCAGTGAAAAACAGGAAAGGATGGGTCTCGCCATACTCCTCGCCCATAAACAGCAGCGGGATATGCGGTGAACAGAGCAGCAGGGCAAGCAGAACTTTCGTGCGTTCGGCACCGGCCAGCGTAATCAGCCTTTCACCCTGCGCGCGATTGCCGACCTGATCGTGATTCTGAATGAAATCCACAAAAGCCACTGGCGGCTGGTCGGTGCTTTTTACGCCGCGTTTTTTGCCTGACTGGGGCGAAACCTCGCCCTGATAGGCAAAGCCTTCCGTCAGAATGCGAGCGATAAGCTTTTCCGGCGCGTTGGCAAAATCGCGATAATAGGCCTGGGTTTCGCCGGTAGCAAAGACGTGCACGGCATTGTGGAAATCGTCATTCCATTCGCCGGTAAACAGCGGCACGGCACCGTCTGCTTCGCGCGGATGCAGAAAAATAACGTTACGGCTGTCTTCGGTGGTCAGATGAATGGGGCGGTCGGTAATCTCTGCACGAATGCGTTCTGCAATCTCAATCAGCGCGTGCTTATCAGAAATATCTTCGATCTGATCGATGGCATCAAAACGCAGACCGTCAAGATGATATTCCTTTAGCCAGTAGAGCGGGGCTTCGACAATATAGCGGCGGGCGGCATCCACATCATAAGCGATGCCCGCCCCCCACGGCGTCATCCGTTCCTTGTGGAAAAAATCGGGCGACAGCCGCGGCAAATAATTGCCTTCCGGGCCAAAATGGTTGAGGACGATATCCAGCACGACAGAGAGGCCATGGGAATGCGCGGCATCAACAAAAGCTTTGAAATCGTCCGGCGAGCCATAGGCGGAGTGCGGGGCGTAAAGCAGCACGCCATCGTAACCCCAGCCACGATTACCGCCGAACTGGGAGACCGGCAGGATCTCAAGCATCGTGATGCCAAGCTCGGCCAGCGCGGGCAGCTTCTCTATGGCAGCCTGAAAAGTGCCTTCTGGCGTAAAAGTGCCGATGTGCATTTCATAGACTACGGTTTGTTCCCAGGGGCGACCCTGCCAGGCGCTGGTTTGCCAGCGATAAGCCGTAGGATCGATGACCAGAGAAGGGCCGTTGACGTCGGCCTTTTGCGCCCGTGAAGCCGGATCGGGTAACACCAGGCCATCGGCAAGAACAAAATTATATTCCGAACCGGGGACCACGCCGGGTACCTCGAGTTCAAACCAGCCCTCTTCATTGCGACGCATCTCGTGCGCTTTGCCGGAAAGTTGCAGTGTCACTTTTTGCTGGCCGGTTGCCCAGACACGAAAGCGAACGGTATCGGCGGCCACATAATCGGCCCCCCAACTTTTAAGAAACGCTCTGGACTCCATTCGATTGCCTCGCTAAACGTTTAAATAACAGGCGATATACGAACTCAATCATAGACTATGGTTTACAAGTTGATGCGAAGGGAGGCGGTGTGGTTGGGGAGTTAAAGGATTTACCCATCAAAAAGGGGACGAAAATCGTCCCCTCAGACGGCTGACAAACTCAAAGCACGGGGAACACTGGCCTGGAACAAAGCGTCCTGGGCCATGGACGGCCCGGGCCGAGCCGGCACGGATGCCGCTTTTTGCGTCTTTGTGGAAGGCCAGTGTTCCTCGTGCCTGCACTATGTCAATAAGCTCAGGGGACGAAAATCGTCCCCTGAGCGTTAACAGAATGCGCTGTGCGTTACATACGTTCTACGGTTTCGATACCCAGCGTTTCCAGACCCTGCTTCAGCGTTTTTGCCGTCAGCAGCGCCAGCGTCAGGCGGCTCTGCTTCGTGGCTTCGTCTTCCGCAGACAGAATTGGGCAGTGCTCGTAGAATCCGGAGAACAAACCGGCCAGATCGTATAAATAAGCACACATCACGTGCGGCGTACCGTCACGCGCAACCTGAGTGATGGTCTCTTCGAACTGCAACAGGCGTACGGCCAGCGCTGCCTCACGATCTTCGGTAATGGCAGTTTTACCCTGAACTTCAGCTTCGTTGATACCCGCTTTACGGAACACCGACAGCACGCGGGTGTAGGCATACTGCATATAAGGCGCGGTATTACCTTCAAACGCCAGCATGTTGTCCCAGTCGAACACGTAATCCGTGGTGCGACTCTTGGAGAGATCGGCGTATTTCACTGCGCCAATCCCAACGGTGTTTGCCAGCTGCTTAAGTTCTTCAGCAGGCATATCGGGGTTTTTCTCGCTCACCAGACGCGTGGCGCGTTCGACCGCTTCATCAAGCAGATCGGATAATTTGATCGTGCCGCCCGCACGGGTTTTGAACGGCTTGCCGTCTTTGCCCAGCATCATGCCGAATGCGTGATGCTCCAGCGGTACAGATTCAGGCACGTAACCGGCTTTGCGTACGATAGTCCACGCCTGTTGCAGATGCTGGTGCTGGCGGGAATCGATGTAATAGAGCACGCGATCCGCATGCAGGGTCTCAAAGCGATATTTGGCGCAGGCGATGTCGGTGGTGGTATAGAGATAGCCACCATCCTTTTTCTGGATGATCACCCCCATCGGCTCGCCGTCTTTGTTCTTGTATTCGTCCAGGAAGACCACGGTCGCGCCTTCGCTCTCGACCGCCAGGCCTTTCGCTTTCAGATCGGCCACAATGCCGGGCAGCATATCGTTGTACAGGCTTTCGCCCATCACATCTTTACGGCTCAGCGTCACGTTCATGCGGTCATAAATTTTCTGGTTCTGCGACATCGTAATGTCGACCAGCTTTTTCCACATCTTACGGCAGTATTCATCACCGCCCTGAAGCTTCACTACGTAGCCGCGCGCGCGTTCAGCGAAGGCCGGATCTTCATCATAAGTGCGCTTGGCTTCACGATAGAACACTTCCAGGTCGGCCAGCGCGATCTCTTCATGATGCTCATTCTGCTGTTTTTCCAGAAAAGCAATCAGCATACCGAACTGCGTGCCCCAGTCACCCACGTGGTTAGCGCGGATGACATTATGACCAAGGAATTCCAGCGTACGGACGGCAGCATCGCCAATAATGGTCGAACGCACATGCCCTACGTGCATCTCTTTCGCGACGTTTGGCGCAGAATAATCAATCACAACGGTTTGCGGCGTTACTGGCGTAATGCCAAGGCGCGGCGCATTAACGACGTTATCCACCTGCGCTGAAAGCCATTTGGCATCCAGAAACAGATTAATAAAGCCCGGGCCGGCAATTTCGACTTTGCTGGCAATACCTTGCAGATCGAGATGGTTCAGGACTTCTTCAGCCAGTTGTCGCGGGGCTTTACCCAGTTTCTTTGCTACCGCCATGATGCCGTTAGCCTGGTAATCACCAAACTGTGCTTTGGCTGACTGCCGTACCTGCGATTCGCAACCGGCCGGAGCCCCTGCTGCGATCATCGCCTGACTGACTTTATCTGAAAGAAGAGCCTGAATATTCACCGAGTTACCTTATATGCTGAAATGCCTGCGGGGATAATCGCAGGCGGTCATTCCGTCAGCGCCCGCCAGCAGAGCGATCTGCTGTACACTGGCACTGCTCAAAAAAGAAGGGGAAAAGTATACTGCATTTCAGAGTGGATTATCCAGGTGCCTGATGGACTGAAGGGCACAGGGGCGCAGGAAACGGTCGTTTCCTGCGAATATTCAGGAGCGACGACGACCAGGGCGGTAAGGACTGGTAATAGTCGTTTTACCGCGTACCTTCCAGTGGCGCACCAGAGCAAAGCCCATCATTACGATGAGCACTGCGACGAGCATCAACATAAGCATTTTGCTATTCCTTGTGTAAGTAGCGGGACAAATCTATAAGGAACAAGAATACCCTACAAGTCAGGGCCAGCGATTTAAGAATAGTCGCATTGTATAAATTTAACTAAACAAAAACAGAAAGTTAAAAACTCTTTTTCAGAAAAATCGCTGAAACAAAGCCAATCTAAACTCAATAAAAGGCAGTTTTTTCCAATTTTTTATAAGTTTTACTGGTGGATATTTAAATATTCAACAGAATAGCTGGCCCGAACAAGCGGAGTATAAAATTCACAATGATTAAGATAATTACAGTAAGCGCGAGGTTAAAAGATGTTTGAAGGTCATTTCGCGGAAGAATTAGCCGATTTAGCTAATGATTCATCACGTTTTTTACGATCTCTTTACGATCTGGCGGACCGGTTAGGGCTACAGCTGGATGCGCTGAAAGCTGACCATATCGCCGTGCGTTGTCATCAGTCCGCCACCGCAGAACGCTGGAAAAAAGGCTTTTTACAGCATGGTGTGCTGTTTTCTGAAAAAGCGATTCACGGGCGCCCAATTGCGCTATTTGAGTTAACAACGCCGCTAAAAGTAGGGCCATGGGAAATCAGTGTGGTTGAGCTGCCCTGGCCGGGTGAAAAGGTCTACCGGCATGAAGGTTGGGAGCACGTTGAGATTGTTTTAAGCGGCGATCCGCATACGTTGAGCGCCAGGGCGCTGGCGCTGTTTGCCGATGAAGGGTTGAGTAAGCCAGGTCTGTCGATCAAAAACAGCGCGCCAAAAGGCGAGGGCGAGCGCCTGCCGAACCCGACGCTGGCCGTCTCAAACGGTACCGTCACCATCAAGTTCCATCCCTGGAGCCTGAAAGAGATTGTGGAAAGCGAGTTATAAAACGACCCGGAGAGGCAGGGTACGCACTGCCTTTTCCATCCTTTTTATAGCTTCATCAATCAGGTCGCGCGGGCAGCCAAAATTGAAGCGGACGAAGCCGTCATCTCCAAAATCCCGTCCCGGCGAAAAGCCCAGCCCGTGTCGTTCAAAAAACAGCGCCGGGCTGGCGACGTTGAGCTTGCTGGCATCAATCCACGCAAGATAGCTGGCTTCCGGCGCGACAACGGAAAGCCCCTCGATAGCATTGATGCGTTTTACCAAAAGATCGCGCGACTTCTGTAAATAGGCCAGCTGTTCGTCAAGCCAGGCCTGACCGTCACGCCAGGCCGCATTGGCGGCCACCAGCGACAGAATATCCACTGGCGGAACGATGCCCTGACGTATTGCCTTAAATCGCTCGCGTAAGGTTTTATCCGGGATGATCGCCACGGAAGCACCAAGCCCGGCAATATTAAAGGTCTTGGACGGCGAGACCAGCGTCACCGAACGCCGTGCGGCATCCTCATTCAGGCTGGCGAAAGGAATATGTTTCACGCCCGGTTCAAGCAGCAGATCGCAGTGGATCTCATCAGAACAGACGATCAGATCGTGGCGCTGAGCGAAGCTGAGCTGTTCTTCCAACTCTTCCCGGCGGTACACTGTGCCCCCGGGATTTTGTGGGTTACAGAGCATCAGCAGCTTTTCATTACCGTCCATTTGCGCTTCAAGCTCGTCCAGCCGGATCACCCAGCGTCGATCTTCAAGCTGGAGCGGGGCATTAATTTGTCTGCGGTTTGCCAGCTTTGCCGCAGAGCGAAAAGGCGGATAAATGGGCGTAGGGGCAATGGTGCCCTGATGCGCGTCGGTAAAAGCGCGAACGGCGATATTCAGCCCGCTCACGACGCCGGGTAAAAAAACCAGCCATTCAGCTTTAATTTGCCACTGATAACGCTCGGCCATGCGCATCATTATCGCGTCGGCCAACTCTACCGGCGAGCTGCCGTAACCAAAAATTCCATGCTCAACACGCTGTTTCAGAGCATCAATAACGCAATCCGGCGAACGAAAATCCGTGTCCGCTATCCACAGTGGCAGGATATCCCGCGCACCATATTTCTGCCATTTAAGACTATCGCTGTGACGGCGATCTATCCGCTGGTCAAAATTACATGTCATGTTAGCGATTCCCGTTAAAATTATTCTTAGCGTGTCATACCAGACTAATACAGCGGAATTCATTCACACAACCCGCCAGCAGTCATTAAACAGGAGGATGGAATGCTAAAACTGGAAGTATGCTGCTTTGGAGTCGATTGTGCCCTTACCGCTGAAAAAGCCGGTGCCGATCGGATTGAACTTTGTTCAGCGCCGTCAGAAGGAGGATTAACGCCTTCCGCAGGGAGCTTAAAACAGGCCCGCAACAGTATTACTATTCCCGTACATCCTATCGTGCGCCCACGCGGAGGTGATTTTTGCTACACCGACGGCGAGTTTAATGAGATAAAGTCGGATATCGCCTTTATCCGTGAGCTGGGCTTTCCTGGCGTGGTGGTCGGCATGCTGGACGTGGACGGCCATATTAATATGGCCCGGATGCAGCAGGTCATGGCCCTCTGTGAAGGCATGGCGGTGACTTTTCATCGCGCCTTTGATCTGTGCCACAGTCCATTGATGGCGCTGCAACAGCTCACCGATTTAGGGGTCGCCCGTATTTTAACTTCCGGACAGCAGCAAAGCGCCGAAAGTGGATTACCTTTATTAAAGGAACTAACTCGCAACACGCGTGGTCCAATCATCATGGCGGGTGCTGGTGTTCGCCTCAGCAATTTGCAGAAGTTTGTTGAGGCCGGTTTGAGCGAGGTTCACAGCTCGGCCAGCCAGCGTGTCGCTTCACCAATGCGCTATCGTAAAGCCGGGGTATCGATGAGTTCCGTAGCGGAAACAGATGAATTTAGCCGTCCTTGCGTAGATAGTGATATGGTGGAGGCAATGAAAGCTTCCCTGGCGCTCAGTTCTCCCGTCAGAGTCGCCTGAATCCGATTTTGCCGCGCAGCACGCCAGTTCAGCGACGTGATGTTTGCAAGTACCAGGCCCCATCGTTTTGATGGGGCTTTTTTTCTTGATAAATTCGGGTGCAGAACAAGCCTTTCCGCCATCTCCCGTGGTTTGCTTTACACTTATTTTGTTCTTTCAATGTTGATGAGACTCCTGATGAACATCCTCAATCTGGCTGTTGGATCTGTTGCTTTGTTCACCGCGTTTTTTTCCGGCATAGCCTCGTCTGCAACAGCCTGCCCACCCAATGCCCAACTGATCAACGACAGCAACAGCATTTTGCTGCTCGGTGGTACAGCCAAAGGGCCGATAAAGCAGGTGGTTATGGGCGAGTTTGGTAAAGACGTTAATCAGCAGAAACGGATCCTGGGTGAGTTTGACCGCTGCGGCTCACTGCTGCGCGCGGACGTCAGTTTTGATAAGGCCGAAGGTAATATGCTGCTGAAGATGGTGCAGAGCATTGTCCGTGTTACCAGCGGGTGGGAAGCGGTGTATGACATGTCGGTTTTTGTCATGCAAAGCGGGCAGCCGGTGGAGGTCAATCGCAAGCAGGGGAAAATCAATTTCCTGACCGGCAAACAGGGCACCATCACCAGTTCCACCGACGCGTTTTTGTTGCAGGGAAAGAAAGGCTTTACGGAAACAACCAACAGTTACGACCCGCGATCGAGGTTGATTAAGAGCGTGGCCCGCGGATCGGATCGGCAAACGAACGGTGAATATCGTTATCAGTGGAACGAGAAAGATCAGCTGATCGCCAGCACATCCGCCAGCAGTAAGATGAGCTGGCTGTACGATAAGCAGAACCGCGAGCAGCGCCTTTCGACCCAAACGCATAACGAGAACAGCGAACTGACGGCCGTTGATGAGTGCCAGCTTTGGGACGATCATGATAACTGCACGCTCAGTTACTCACGCGAAAAGGAAGTTTTCGCGCAAGGTGAAATCCTGCGTAATATCAGTGCCGCCTATAAGTTTGAATATTGGGATAACAGCAAGGAAGAGGGGCAATAGCACGGCAGGAAAGCGGGTGCGCAGGAGGCACCCGGCGTTGGTTGACAAATCGTACCGCAGGTTTACTTGATGGTCTGACTGAAAGCATCCACGGCCAGAATCGCGCTGGCAACGTCTTCCGCGCTGAGATGAGGATTAAGGTTTTTCAGCGTATCGCCTTCGCTGTTTGCCAGTTCGCCGATTTTGACCAAATTTTCCCAGCTTTCATTGTCCAGATGCAGCTCTTTCAGCGTGGTTGGCATCTTAATGGCGCGATAAAAACGAATATAGCGCGCGATTTCTTCGTCCGGACGCTGCTCCAGCACCATCTGCGTTAGCGTTCCGTAAGCCACTTTTTCGCCATGGGTCAGATGATGGATTTCGCCGTCAATGGCGGTAAAACCATTATGGATAGCATGCGCGCCAGCCAGCCCGGCATTTTCAAATCCGAGACCGGAAAGCAGCGTGTTCGCTTCCACTACCGCTTCCACCGCTGGCGTCACCAGCTTCTGCGCGACCGCCTGGTACGCACTGAATCCGTAGGTGAGTAAGGTTTTTTCGCAGGCTTCGGCAATCGCCATACCGGCAATGGTCGGATCGCCATCCACCATCGATTTGCTGTGTGAGCGTTTCACTGCCTGGGCTTCAACAAAGGTTGCCAGACCATCGGCAATGCCGGAAGCAAACAGCCGGACTGGCGCGCGGGCGCAGACCTGCGTATCTACCAGTACCAGATCCGGGTTCTTGCTGTAAAAACGATAGCTTTCAAAGACGCCGCTGTCGGAGTAGATCACCGAAAGCGCGCTGCAAGGCGCATCAGTTGAGGCTATGGTAGGCACGATAACCACCGGCTGTTTCAGCTCATCGGCAACGGCTTTGACCGTGTCCAGCGTCTTGCCGCCGCCAAGACCTACCACCAAACGGGCACCCTGATTTTTCGCCAGTCCTGCCAGACGGGTGATTTCGTTGCTGGAGGCTTCGCCCTTAAACTGCTGATAATGAAATTCGATTTTATGCTGTTGCAGCGAGGCCTGAACCTCTTTGCCAATCAGCCCCCAGACGATTTCATCCGCAACCACAAAGGCGCTATTGCCTAACTCCGCCACATACTCGCCAAGCTGTGCCAGAACGCCAGCACCCTGAACATATTTACGCGGTGAAGAGAAAACAAATTTACTCATGTGGGACTCCTTTCAGGTAAATGAAAAAGATGTCGTACGGATTATAGCCTGGCCTGTTTTCGGGCGGTGGGCTTGATTAAACGCGGGATTAAAGGAAAAAGCCTGATTTGTCTCTATCGCTGAAGGGGCAGTGTTTTAGAACAAGTCGCTATTGATCAAGTATCTGCTGTGAACAGCGTAGTTATTGGCAACCTGTTCTGCCAACAACGCAAGGGTCTGCGGGCGGCAGCCAGGGAAGATAAACCGGATATCGGGCGCAGGGACGCGCCGGTTAAGCCGCCGGGCGGCGGCCCGGTGTTCTGCCCCTCACTGGCGACAGACGCCGGATCCGCCGTTGGCCTTGCGTCTTTTTACCGACCGCAGCTGGCGGGTCAGCATTTAACCCAAAACCTTATGGCTTCCGTGCCACCAGTACCGCGCGCAGCGGTGCCGGATAACCTTCTATCGTTTTATTCGAATCCAGCGGGTCGAGAAACTCCGCCAGCGACTCGCTGGTCATCCAGTCGGTACGGCGCTGCTCTTCTGTACTGGTCACGGAATAGTCGGCGATGCGCACATCGACAAAACCACATTTCTCCAGCCAGTTCTTCAACGCGCCCGTAGAGGGAATAAAGTAGACGTTGCGCATCTGAGCATAGCGTTCGCCCGGCACCAGCACTTCCTGGTCGCCACCGGCAATCACCAGCGTTTCCAGCACCAGCTCGCCGCCGCTTACCAGCTGATTCTTCAGCTGCAACAGATGATCCAGCGGCGAACGACGGTGATAGAGCACGCCCATCGAAAACACCGTATCAAACGCTTTCAGCTCCGGCAGCTGCTCAATGCCCAGCGGCAGCACATGCGCACGCTGATCGTTGCCCAACAGCTTGCGCACCGCTTCAAACTGGCAAATGAACAGCTGCATCGGATCGATGCCCACTACGAGGTTTGCACCTGCGCCAACCATCCGCCACATGTGATAACCACTGCCGCAGCCCACGTCCAGAATGGTTCGGCCCGCCAGCGGAGAAATATGCGGCAGCACGCGATCCCACTTCCAGTCCGAACGCCATTCGGTGTTGATGTTCACGCCGTACAGGGAATAGGGGCCTTTGCGCCACGGCATCAGATTGCGCAGCAGCTTTTCAATGCCGCCGCGCTGACGCTCGGTCAACTGACTGCTGTCGGCGGTAACGCTGTGCAGCAAATCTAAGGTTTCTGGCGTCAAATCCGGCAGGTATTCAACCGAGCGATCCCAGTTTTTAAAATGACCGTGCAGCTGCTCACGCTGCCAGGTTGCGATCTGTGCCGGAAGCGTCTCCAGCCAGTGGGAAAGCGGACTCTTTGCGATTAACTGGTAAAAATTGCCGAACTCCATCAGTCAGTTCCTGCCTTCAGTGCGATGAGCGAGCCAAAATTAAAGCACTGGAACCACAGCTCAGCGTGTTCAAATCCAGCAGTGCGTAAACGGGCTTTGTGCGTTTCCACGCTGTCGGTCAGCATCACATTTTCCAGCATGCTGCGCTTCTGACTGATCTCCAGTTCGCTGTAGCCGTTAGCCCGTTTAAAATCGTGGTGCATATTGAAGAGCAGTTCGCCAACGTCGGCATCGGCAAAGCTGAATTTTTCGGAAAGCACCAGCGCGCCGCCCGGGCGCAAACCCTGCCAGACCTTATTGAGCAAATTCTGACGCTCGTCAGGCTCTAAAAATTGCAGGGTAAAGTTCAGCACCACCATCGAGGCATTCTCAATGGCGATATCACGAATATCCGCCTCGATTACCTCAACCGGCGTATCGGCGCGGAAGGCGTCAATATGACGGCGGCAGCGTTCAACCATCGCCGGGGAATTATCCACGGAGATAATTTTGCAGCCTTCAGCCCTGATATTGCGGCGCACCGACAGCGTGGCGGCGCCCAGCGAACAGCCTAAATCGTAAACCTGACTGTTGGGCTGAACAAAACGCTCGGCCAGCATGCCGATCATAGAAATAATATTCGAATAGCCAGGCACCGAGCGCTGGATCATATCGGGAAAAACTTCAGCCACGCGCTCGTCAAACGTCCAGTCGCCCAGTTTGGCAATCGGCGCGGAGAACAGCGTATCGCGGTTAGACATAATGGTAAGTCCGGGAGAAAAACGGAAAGGCGGTATTTTGGCAGAAAGCGGCGCAGGCTGCACCCTTTCTGCCACTCTGCGACAAAAACTGGCTTAGTTCAGCGTCAGAACCAGATCCCAGGGCAGGAAAATCAGGTTAAAGATAATCATTCCCAGTAGCGACAACAGCGTAATGACCATGCCGTTCTTGCGCCACAACAGGGTGCTGGTGCGCATGCCGTAACTGTGCAGACAGCGGCCAAGAAAGAAAAACAGCCCGACCAGATGCACCATCCAGATATCGGCACCGTTCATCTCCATCATCACCAGCAGAAAAACGGCAATGGGAATATATTCTACGGCGTTGCCATGAATGCGAATGGCGACCTTCAACTCATAGAAGCCGCCGTCACCATGAGCGACGCGATACTGACGACGCAGCCGTATCACATCAAAGGAAAATTTAATTAAAACCAGTGCTCCGAGCACGACATACAAGGCGCTGACCATCCGGACTCCATAACGCGCTGAAAATTTCAGGCGCCATCATAGCTATTGTTGTTACGCTGTCATAGTGAACAAATCCGGACCCGCACAAAATCAGAACAAGCTGGTCTGCTGCGGCCAGTCCGGCGCTGCGCCAAGCTCGGGGATCGCCTGCCGGAGCGAAGGCCACAAAGCCTGCACCAGCCGGGGCGCAAAAGCGATATCTGGCGTGTGAATAAACAACCACGGCTGGCCTTGTTCGCGCCACAGCGGTAATTTTTGCTGCCAGGCCTGAAACCACTTCAGATTCGCCGTTTCATTATCGCTGCCGATAAAGCGGATCATCGGCTGGTCAGCGGTCATGACGGCATGAACGGGAAGGTGCGGTTTTTTACGCTGTGCTTCAATAATTGCCGGATTATTGGCAATGGCTGAATGGACGCCGCGCGTATCGAGAATCACCCGATTAACGCCGCGCTCATGCAGGCCGCGGTTCAACGCCTGCTCAGCCTCGCCCTTGGCGAAAAACTCGGGATGCCGTACTTCAACGCCATAGCTGAATGTTTTCGGTAACCCATCAAGAAATGACCAGAGCGCGGGTAAATCCGCCGGACCAAACGTCGCAGGCAGCTGTAGCCAGTACTGACCAATACGGGAAGAGAGCGGAGCCAGCAGGGCAAAGAATTCGGCGGTCAAATCGCCGCTGTTGCGCAGCGCCGCCTTGTGGCTGATGGTGGCGGGAAATTTGAAGCAGAAGCGGAAATCATCATGCGTCATATCGCGCCAGCGCTGCACAATCTCAGGACGCGGCAGGGCGTAGAGCGTGGTATTGCCTTCGACGCAGTTAAAATAGCGCGCGTAGTCGGCCAGGGTTTCCATGCCCAGTTTCTTCCAGTGCGGATGTTGCCACTGCGGCAGGCCAAGATAAAAAGGCTTCATATTATTGCGCTCCCCGTTAATACCGCTGGGCTGAAATGTAGCGGCATGGCAGCGGGAGCGCAACCTGACGGTTAAAGCCTGGGCGTCCGCCTCATTACAACGCAGCAATAATCTCGTCAGAGGTACGCACACGGCCCAGGCGCGGGAAGATATGCTTAAAGCTGCCGTTGTGCTCTTCGGTGCTGCCTGCGGCACAGATATCTTCCGCCACGATCAGGTTAAAGCCCAGCTCCCAGGCGTTGCGAGCGGTCGATTCCACACCGATATTGGTGGAAATCCCGCCCAGCACGATGGTATCAATACCGCGACGACGCAGCTGCAACTCCAGATCGGTGCCGTAAAAAGCGCCCCACTGATGTTTAATCACTTCGATGTCGCTCTCCTGCTTGTTCAGCGCGACAGGGTAGTCCCACCAGTTTTCCGGCAGCGCACCGCTGTGGCTGTTATCGACCGGCTGTTTAGGGGCATCACCAAAATCTTTTGCCCAGCCTACGCGCACCAGCACAACCGGTGCATTAGCGGCGCGGAATTTTTCAGCCAGCTTAGCCGAACGGGTTACCACATCCGCCGCCTGATAGGGGCCGCCAGCAAAAGGAAGAATGCCTTCCTGTAAATCAATCAGTACCAGCGCGGTGGTGGCAGCGTTAATCTCTAACATAGTTTCTCCGGTCAACAGGGAAATCAGTAAGAATACAGGCTAGCCGCTGTGGATAGCGATAACAACAATGTTCGGAAAGCGTGAAATTTGTTAGCTTTTGTGAGATGCGGGAAGATTATGGTGATTTTGCCCGCGCTTGAGGCGCAGATGCGGATGCACCCCTTATCGCGCCGGGGTTTTTCCATTATAATGGCCGCCATTTTTCGCGGCGGCATCATCGCCTGACGGGCTGTGTAATGATGCCGCCCGTGCGCCGCAAAGTTAAAAGGATATCGTTATGCGTACTGAGTATTGCGGACAGATCAACCTGTCTCACGTAGGCCAACAAGTGACACTGTGCGGTTGGGTTAATCGCCGCCGCGATCTGGGTAGCCTGATCTTCATTGATATGCGTGACCGTGAAGGTATCGTACAGGTGTTTTTCGATCCGGATCGTCAGGACGCATTCAAACTGGCTTCTGAGCTGCGTAACGAATTTTGCATTCAGCTCACCGGTACCGTGCGTGCGCGCGACGAAAAGAACAAAAACAGCGATATGGCAACGGGTGAAGTTGAAGTCTTCGCGACCGATCTGACCATTATTAACCGCGCAGAGGCGCTGCCGCTGGACTCAAATCACGTTAACAGCGAAGAAGCACGCCTGAAATACCGTTATCTGGACCTGCGTCGCCCGGAAATGGCGCAGCGCCTGAAAACGCGTGCCAAAATCACCAGCTTCGTGCGCCGCTTTATGGATGATAATGGCTTTTTAGACATTGAAACGCCAATGCTGACCAAAGCCACGCCGGAAGGCGCACGCGACTATCTGGTGCCGAGCCGCGTGCATAAAGGCAAATTCTATGCGCTGCCGCAGTCGCCACAGCTGTTCAAGCAGCTGCTGATGATGTCCGGTTTCGATCGCTACTATCAGATTGTTAAATGTTTCCGCGACGAAGACCTGCGTGCTGACCGTCAGCCTGAATTTACCCAGATCGACGTCGAAACTTCATTTATGACCGCGCCTCAGGTGCGTGAAATCATGGAGCGGATGGCGCGCGAGCTGTGGCTGGACGTGAAGGGCGTTGATCTGGGCGATTTCCCAACCATGACCTTTGCCGAAGCGATGCGCCGTTATGGCTCGGACAAGCCGGACTTGCGTAACCCAATGGAGCTGGTGGACGTTGCGGATCTGCTGAAAGAGGTTGAATTTAAAGTCTTCTCCGGCCCGGCTAACGATGCTAAAGGTCGCGTAGCCGCGCTGCGTGTACCGGGCGGCGCCCAGCTCAGCCGTAAACAGATTGATGAATACGGCAAGTTCGTGGAAATCTACGGCGCGAAAGGTCTGGCATGGATGAAAGTCAACGAGCGCGCGAAAGGCCTGGAAGGCATCAGCAGCCCGGTGGCGAAGTTTATGACGGCGGAAATCATCGAAGAGATCCTGACCCGTACCAACGCTGCGGATGGCGATGCGATCTTCTTCGGTGCGGATAACGCGAAAGTGGTGGCCGATGCGCTGGGCGCGCTGCGCCTGAAGCTGGGTCGCGATCTGAACATTACCAATAACGACGCCTGGGCGCCGCTGTGGGTAGTGGACTTCCCGATGTTTGAAGACGACGGTGAAGGCGGCCTGACGGCGATGCACCACCCGTTCACCGCGCCGCGCGATATGACGCCAGATGAACTGAAAGCCGCGCCGGAAACGGCGATTGCCAATGCTTACGATATGGTGATTAACGGTTACGAAGTAGGGGGCGGCTCAGTACGTATCCACAACGGCCAGATGCAGCAGACCGTCTTTGGTATCCTCGGTATTGCCGGGCACGAACAGCGTGAGAAGTTCGGCTTCCTGCTGGACGCGCTGAAATTCGGTACGCCACCGCATGCAGGTTTAGCTTTCGGTCTGGATCGCCTGGTTATGCTGTTAACCGGCACCGACAATATTCGTGACGTTATCGCGTTCCCGAAAACTACTGCGGCAGCCTGTCTGATGACCGAAGCGCCAAACTTCGCCAACCCGACCTCGCTGGCCGAGCTGGGCATTGAAGTGATGGCGAAGTATCAGCGCGCTGCTGAAGACGGCTCAGAGAGCAACTGATGGCATTTAAGCATCCCGTCTCGGTGCTGGTGGTGATTTTCGCCCGTGATACCGGGCGGGTGCTGATGTTACAGCGGCGCGACGATCCCGCTTTCTGGCAATCCGTTACCGGCAGTCAGGAAGCGGGTGAAACGCTGGCCGAAACCGCACGGCGGGAAGTGTGTGAAGAAGTGGGAATTGACATCAACGCCGAGCAGCTCACATTAGTGGATTGCCAGCGTCAGATACAATTCGAAATCTTTACCCATTTCCGCCATCGCTACGCACCGGACGTGACGCATAACAGCGAACACTGGTTCTGTCTGGCGCTACCCCGCGAGCGGGAGATTTCCCTCAGCGAGCACCTGGCTTATCAGTGGCTGCCGCCACACGCGGGCGCAGCGCTGACCAAGTCCTGGAGTAACCGCCAGGCAATTGAAGAATTTGTACAATAACGTTTTTTGAATAACGATCGTTCAATCAGGACGATATCGGCTTAGTTAAACTTCCAGGCGTCATCGTCGCAGTGAGTTTGTTCGCTGCCAGCGCGCAAGAACCGCAGCGTACTTTTGGTACGTGAGGATTCTGAGCACTGCCAGCGGACAAACTCACCAGTAAGATAGCCTGTGAGGGATCGAGGAGAGAATTAATTAATGGCTGGTCATAGTAAATGGGCAAACACCAAACACCGCAAAGCAGCTCAGGATGCCAAACGCGGTAAGATCTTCACCAAAATCATTCGTGAGCTGGTAACAGCAGCGAAGCTGGGCGGCGGTGACGCGGGTTCAAACCCACGTCTGCGCGCGGCAATGGACAAGGCGCTGTCTAACAACATGACCCGTGACACCATGAACCGTGCTATTGCACGCGGCGTGGGCGGCGAAGATGACAGCAACATGGAAACCATCATCTATGAAGGTTACGGCCCTGGCGGCACGGCGGTTATGGTTGAGTGCCTGAGTGATAACCGTAACCGTACCGTTTCCGAAGTGCGTCACGCCTTCACCAAAACCGGCGGCAACCTGGGGACCGATGGATCCGTCGCCTATCTGTTTACCCGTAAAGGCGTGATCTCCTTTGCACCGGGCCTGGAAGAAGATACGGTAATGGATGCCGCGCTGGAAGCGGGTGCAGATGACGTTGTGACTTACGACGACGGTGCGATTGATGTATTCACTGCCTGGGAATCTCTGGGTGAAGTGAAAGACGCGCTGGCTGCGGCGGGTCTTAATGCTGATGAAGCCGAAGTCACCATGATCCCGTCGACCAAAGCGGATATGGATGCAGAAACAGCACCAAAACTGCTGCGTCTGATCGACATGCTGGAAGACTGTGACGACGTGCAGGAAGTCTACCATAACGGTGAGATCTCTGACGAGGTTGCGGCAACCCTGTAATGGCGTTGTCCCTGCAAAACCCGCTGGCCGGAGGTGCGTGATGGCGATCATTTTAGGTATCGATCCGGGGTCGCGCATCACCGGTTACGGCATTATTCGTCAGGTTGGCCGTCAGCTGACCTATCTTGGCAGCGGCTGTATCCGCACTAACGTTACCGATCTGCCGACGCGACTGAAGCTGATCTACGCCGGCGTAACGGAGATCATTACCCAGTTTCAGCCCGACTATTTCGCTATCGAGCAGGTTTTTATGGCGAAAAATGCCGATTCAGCGCTGAAGCTGGGCCAGGCGCGCGGCTCCGCTATCGTCGCGGCGGTAAACCAGGATCTGCCGGTCTTTGAATATGCTGCGCGTCAGGTTAAGCAAACCGTGGTCGGCATCGGCAGCGCGGAGAAAAGCCAGGTGCAGCACATGGTGCGAACCTTGCTGAAACTCTCTGCCAATCCTCAAGCCGATGCCGCCGATGCGCTGGCTATCGCCATCACCCATTGTCACGTTAGCCAGAACGCTAACCGGATGGGCGAAGGAAAGCTAAACCTGGCCCGGGGTCGGCTACGTTCCTGATAAGCTGGATATCCATCCAGCTTTTTTTATGATATAACCCTCGCATTAAATCTATTCCGAAGGAAGCTAACGTGATTGGTCGTCTGAGAGGCAATATTCTGGAAAAACAGCCGCCGCTGGTGCTGCTGGAAACGGGTGGCGTGGGCTACGAAATCCATATGCCGATGACCTGCTTTTATGAGCTTCCTGAACTGAATCACGAAGCGGTGATCTTTACCCATTTCGTGGTGCGTGAAGACGCACAGCTGCTGTTTGGCTTCAACAGCAAGCAGGAGCGGGCGCTGTTCCGTGAGCTGATCAAAGTAAACGGCGTTGGGCCTAAACTGGCGCTGGCGATCCTTTCCGGCATGTCCGCTCAGCAGTTCGTGACGGCCGTTGAGCGTGAGGAGATTGCCGCGCTGGTTAAACTGCCAGGCGTCGGAAAGAAAACCGCCGAGCGTCTGGTTGTCGAGATGAAAGATCGCTTTAAAGGCATGCATGGCGATCTGTTCGCCGCCGATGCGCCGTTTGCACTGACCAGTGAAGTGCAACCCGCCGATGCGGCGAACGATGCTGAAGCAGAAGCCGTTGCCGCGCTGGTGTCGCTGGGGTATAAACCTCAGGAAGCCAGCCGGATGATTAGCAAAGTGGGCCGCCCGCAGGCCGATTGTGAAACGCTGATCCGCGAAGCTCTGCGCGCAGCTATTTGAGGTAAAGCATGATTGAAGCCGATCGCCTGGTCTCGCCGGGAACCGTCAGCGAAGAAGAGATTATCGACCGCGCTATCCGTCCTAAGCTGCTGGAAGAATATGTCGGCCAGCCGGTTGTTCGCGAGCAGATGGAAATATTTATTGAGGCGGCCAAAATGCGCGGCGACGCGCTCGATCATCTGCTGATTTTCGGCCCGCCAGGGTTGGGAAAAACCACGCTGGCGAACATTGTCGCCAACGAAATGGGCGTGAATTTACGCACCACTTCCGGGCCGGTGCTGGAAAAAGCGGGCGATTTGGCGGCAATGCTAACCAACCTCGAGCCGCACGACGTGCTGTTTATCGATGAAATCCACCGCCTTTCCCCTGTGGTGGAAGAGGTGCTGTATCCGGCGATGGAAGATTACCAGCTGGATATTATGATTGGTGAAGGGCCGGCTGCCCGTTCAATAAAACTGGATCTGCCGCCGTTTACGCTGATTGGCGCGACCACCCGCGCAGGTTCACTGACTTCACCTTTACGCGATCGTTTTGGCATTGTTCAGCGCCTGGAGTTTTACCGCGTTGAAGATCTTCAGCACATCGTCGGCCGCAGCGCCGCCTGTCTGGGGCTGCCGCTGAGTGAAGAGGGCGCACTGGAGATTGCCCGTCGTTCGCGCGGTACGCCACGCATCGCTAACCGCCTTCTTCGCCGCGTCAGAGACTTTTCTGAGGTGCGTGCGGCTGGCAGCCTGAGTGGCGACGTCGCCGCCAGAGCACTGGATATGCTAAGCGTCGATACGGAAGGTTTTGACTACATGGATCGCAAGCTGCTGCTGGCGATTATCGATAAGTTTACCGGTGGTCCGGTGGGTCTGGATAACCTGGCTGCGGCCATTGGTGAAGAGCGTGAAACCATTGAAGACGTACTGGAACCTTATCTGATCCAGCAGGGCTTTATTCAGCGTACGCCACGTGGCCGTATGGCTACGCAGCATGCCTACAAGCATTTTGGGATTACGCGGGAAGAGTGATTGCTACTCAGGCCGCTCAGGCAGGTGATAAACCTGAAGCGAGCCCGGAGCAAAGCATCACGGGCCATGGACGGCCCGCTACCAGGGAGAGCGCTTTATGCCTGTGCATGCTCCCTGAGCCAGCACGCTGTTCGCTATTATACCGCCGGCCTTTTTACCATGCTCAGCATGAACATCAGCGAGGCGCCCAACACCACCGACGGGCCAGCCGGCGTATCATAAAAGGCCGAGAAGGTCAGTCCGGCCGTAACCGCCAGAATCCCGACTATCACGGCAAAGCCGGCCATCTGCTCGGGAGAACGGGCAAAGCGGCGGGCCGTAGCGGCAGGGATGATCAGCAACGAGGTGATAATCAGTGCGCCGACAAACTTCATCGCCACCCCAATCGTCAGCGCCGTCACCAGCATCAGTACCATCTTTGTTCGCTGAATATTGACCCCGTCCACCTGCGCCAGTTCCGGACTGATGGTCATCGATAACAGTGCACGCCAGTTAAAGACCAGCACGCCGAGCACCACGACGACGCCAGCGGCAATGGTATAGAGATCGGTTGGCGTCACCGCAAGCAGATCGCCAAACAGATACGCCATCAAATCCACCCGTACGCCAGACATTAAACTGACCACCACCAGCCCCAGTGACAATGCACTGTGCGCAAGGATACCCAGCAGCGTATCGATCGCCAGATGCGGGCGGCGTTCCAGCCAGACCAGCAGCAACGACAGCAGCAGCGTAATGCCGATAACGGCATAAAAAGGGCTGATATTTAACAGCAGGCCGAAGGCGACCCCCAACAGGGAAGCGTGAGCCAGCGTATCGCCAAAGTAGGACATACGGCGCCAGACGACAAAAGAGCCGAGCGGACCGGCAGCCAGCGCCAGCAGGAAACCCGCCAGCCAGCCGGGTAACAACAATTCAATCACTTAGCTTGTCCTCTGCGTAATACAATTCGTCCCTGTAGATCGTGACGATGATTATGGTGATGACGATAAATCGCCAGCTGTTCCGCGCCGCGCGTTCCAAACATCGAGATGAACTCAGGGTGCTTCGACACCACTTCAGGCGTTCCCGAGCAGCAGATATGCTGATTCAGGCACAGCACTTCGTCGGTTTTCGCCATAACCAGATGCAGATCGTGGGAAACCATCAGCACGCCGCAGTTCAGCTCATGACGTAGCTGATCGATTAAATCATAGAGCGCGACCTGACCGTTAACGTCCACACCTTGTGTAGGCTCATCAAGCACCAGCAGCTGAGGCTGATTGAGCAGGGCACGCGCCAGTAGCACACGCTGCATCTCGCCGCCGGAAAGCTTTTGCAGTGGATAATTGCGCAGCTGTGCGGCATGAACTCTTTTCAACGCTGGCAAAATATCGGCGCGCTTCACGCCGCCGCGCAGCAGCATAAAGCGCTCAACGGTCAGGGGCAGCGTGGCGTCCAGGTGAATTTTTTGCGGGACATAGCCAATGCGCAGGCCAGCGGGACGATGCAGCTTACCGCGATCTGGCTGAATCAAACCCAGCACCACACGAACCAGCGTTGATTTACCGGCACCGTTAGGCCCAAGCAGCGTCAGGATCCTGCCGGGTTGCAAGGTCAAAGAGATCTCGGAGAGCACGGGTCGCTGGCCGAAATTGACGGAAATTTTATCAAGGCAAATCAATGAGGACATAGCGATTACAGGTTGCAGAAGTTTTAGAATGTTATAATATCACAATCCATCGACCTGTCACGATGGAATGAAGCATTATGTTACATAAAAATAAGCCCTTATTGACCCTGCTTTCTACGCTCGGATTTGCCGCTTCGCTTGCCACGCCTGCTCATGCCGCGCTGGTTGCCTCCGTTAAACCGCTGGGATTTATTGCCGCCGCCATTGCCGATGGGGTTACGCCGGTAGAAGTCTTGTTGCCCGATGGCGCTTCTGAACACGATTATTCGCTGCGCCCCTCCGACATCAAACGCCTGCGTGGCGCGGATCTTGTTGTCTGGGTAGGCCCTGAAATGGAAGCGTTTATGCCGAAAGCGGTAGCACAATTGCCGGTGCAAAAGTCGCTCGAACTCGCTGAGCTGCCAACAGTTAAGCCGCTGTTAATTCGTGGTGAAGACGATGATGAACATGAGCACAACGCAGTCGACCCTGCGCAGGAAGAAGAGGCACATCATCACCATCATGGCGAATATAATATGCACTTGTGGATGTCCCCTGAAATCGCAAGGCAATCTGCGGTTGCAATCCACGCAAAATTATTGGAACTTATGCCGCAAAGCAGAGACAAACTTGACGCGAACCTGCAGCATTTTGAGGCAGAATTGGCCACGGCTGATACGCAAATAGGAACTCAGCTTGCGCCGGTTAAGGGCAAAGGGTATTTCGTTTTTCACGATGCTTACACATACTTTGAAAAACATTTCGGTCTGACTCCAACGGGTCATTTTACCGTTAACCCTGAAATCCAGCCTGGCGCTCAGCGATTACATCAAATTCGAACAGAGTTGGTTGAGCATAAGGCGACCTGCGTCTTTGCTGAGCCACAGTTCAGGCCAGCCGTTATTGATGCCGTCGCCCGGGGAACTCAGGTCCGTACTGGAACGCTGGATCCGCTGGGAACGAACATCGCCGTGGACCGGGATAGCTACGTGAAATTCCTCTCACAGCTGTCCAGCCAGTACACGAGCTGCCTGAAAGGAGCCTAGAGGAATATATACGTGCAGCAGATTGCCCGCGCTGTCGCCATGGCGTTTAACACATTGCCAAGAACCCACCGCGTTATGCTGGGTTCGCTTACCGTTGTCACACTGGCCGTCTCCGTCTGGCGGCCGTTTGTTTATCATCCCGCCACCACGGGCGAAAATGCGATTGTTAAAAGCATCGAGCTGGATAAAAACCAGCTGCGGACGCTTTTGCCTGAAGCCAGTGAGCCGATCGATCAGGACATGCCTTCCCCTGATGATGATGTGCCAAAAGATGAATTAGATCAGGATGTTCCCAACGAAACCGGCACGCATGATTACGTGGTGTCATCAGGCGATACGTTAAGCAGCGTGCTTAATCAGTATGGTATTGATATGGGGGATATCAATCAGCTGGTCAAAGTCGATAAAGATCTGCGCAACCTGCAAATTGGCCAGCAGCTCTCCTGGACACTGACCGATGACGGGCAGCTTCAGCGCCTGACCTGGGAAGCTTCACGCCGTGAAACCCGCACTTACGATCGCTCTGGCGATACGTTCAAGTCCTCTGCGGCAATCCAGAAAGGCGAGTGGCAGAACAGCGTACTGACCGGTACGGTTAACGGCAGCTTCGTCAGTAGTGCCAAAGCCGCCGGACTGAGCAGCGGTGAAATTAGCGCAGTCATCAAGTCATTACAGTGGCAGATGGACTTCCGTAAGCTGCGTAACGGCGACAAATTCTCTGTATTAATGTCACGCGAAGTGTTGGACGGCCAGAGCCAGCAGAGCCAGCTGGCGGGTGTGCGTCTGCAAACCAGCGGCAAAGATTACTATGCTATTCGCGCTGCCGATGGAAAATTCTACGATCGCAGCGGTGCAGGCCTCGCGCACGGCTTTATGCGCTTCCCAACGGCAAGACAGTATCGTGTCTCTTCCAATTTCAATCCACATCGTCTGAATCCGGTCACGGGCCGCGTTGCGCCGCATAAAGGCGTGGATTTTGCCATTCCGCTTGGTACACCCGTACTGGCCGTGGGCGACGGTGAAGTGATCGTGGCAAAACGCAGCGGCGGGGCGGGCAACTACGTGGCTATTCGTCACGGTCGTCAGTATATGACCCGCTATATGCACATGAAGAAACTGCTGGTGAAACCCGGCGACAAAGTAAAACGTGGCGAACGTATTGGCCTGACCGGCAATACCGGTCGCTCCACCGGGCCGCATCTTCACTTTGAAATCTGGATCAATAACCAGGCAGTGAATCCGCTTACGGCAAAACTGCCGCGCATGGAAGGATTGACCGGTAAAGATCGCAGCGACTATCTGGCGCAGGTACGCGAGGTTGTGCCTCAGCTGCGCCTGAAATAACCCGCCTGATTTTTGCACGCTGAAGCCGACGGCATCGCCCGTCGGCTTTTCTTTTATCCGCAACAGGAAACGGGCATTGCAAAATAGCCCGTCAGCACTATCATTAGCCGGTTAAAGTTTGAGGCGAGTGCATGGAAAACAAGAAAAGCAGTAATGAGTTTATTCCCACCTTTCAGAAGTCTTTTTTATTACCGCGTCACTGGGGAAGCTGGCTGGCCATTGGACTCTGCGCCGGTATAGCCTGGCTCCCGGCAAAAATGCGCGATCCGCTGCTGGGCGCGCTCGGGCGTTTTGCAGGAAAGTATGCCAAAAGCGCCCGCCGTCGCGCGCAAATCAACCTCTTTTACTGCATGCCTGAAGTCGCTGAAGCCGAACGGGAAAACATCATCGATGAGATGTTTGCTACCGCACCGCAGTCTATTGTGATGATGGCCGAACTGGCGATGCGCCCCGAGCATGCCCGTAAGCGCATTACCTGGCACAACAGAGAGATCATCGAACAGATCCGCGCAGAAAATCAGAACATTATCTTTCTGGTACCGCATGGCTGGGCAGTGGATATTCCCGCAATGGTACTGGCTTCGGAAGGGCAGAAAATGGCGGCAATGTTCCATAACCAGCGCGACCCGCTGATGGACTACGTCTGGAACGCCATTCGCCGCCGCTTTGGTGGCCGCATGCACGCCCGTAACGACGGCATCAAGCCTTTTATCAGTTCGGTGCGTCAGGGCTATTGGGGTTACTATCTTCCCGACCAGGATCACGGCGCTGAGCACAGCGAGTTTGTCGATTTCTTTGCAACCTATAAAGCAACGTTACCGGCAGTAGGCCGTCTGATGAAGGTTTGTCGCGCTCGCGTGGTGCCACTGTTCCCGGTCTACAACAGCAAAACGCATTGCCTGGATATCCACCTTCGTGAACCGATGGACGATCTGCTGGAAGCTGATGACAAGACGCTGGCGCGCAGGATGAACGAGGAAGTTGAAATCCTCGTGCGGCCCAATCCGGAACAGTACACCTGGATCCTCAAATTGTTGAAGACCCGCAAAGAGGGCGATATCGAGCCTTACCGACGCAAGGATCTCTTCCGCAAGAAGTAAGGCATTGCGCCTTTAAGGAGACCAGCCGCTATCGTCAAACGATTGTGGCTGGTCTCCTGTACCGCAAATTACTCCAGCGAAACCCGCGTGGCACGTCGCTTGCGTTCACGCAGAAACGCCCGTACCAGCCAGAACCACAGCAGGCCGCTGCCCAGATTGACCAGGCTGAACCAGAAACTGCCGCCATGAAAGTAAGCGCCTTTTGCCAGTTCAATGCCCAGCGCAAAGACCAGGATACTGACCATGCCCAGTATCGCCGCGACGCTGCCTTTGCCCGCCTCGCTGGAAAAAAGCGTCAGGCGATAGAGTCCCGCATTTACCAGACCGGTGCCAAAACCATACAGGCTCAGTCCGGCCGTCAGCCATAAGTAGCTGTGCGCATTGATCCCGGTGCTGAGCGCGGCCAGCGCCAGGCCGATTAAAATTGGCCATGCCGCCATGCGCAGCGGTTGCTCAATCGGCATGCGTCCCGCCAAACGGCTGAGCACCAGATTGCCCGCGATCATCGCGACAAACACCGGCAGCTGTAGCAGGGCATAATCCAGCCGGGTCAGGCCTTCGTCATGGATCAGGATCACCGGCGACAGCGCGACCCAGGCCAGGCAGGGGATGGTCACCAGCCCGATGGCCGCCGAACCGCCCATTACCTGCCGGTCTTTCAGCAAAGAACCGTAGCCGCGCGCCAGAGATTTTAGCGCCAGCGACGTGGCGCTATCGCCCGCCGTTTCCGGCATGGTTCGCCATAATCCGAGCAGGGCAATGGCGGAAACGGCACCAAACAGCCAGAACATGGTGCGCCAGTCGCTGAATGATAAAAAAGCCGCGCCCGCCAGCGGGCCTGCCAGCGGCGCAATCAGCGCGACATTGGCCATTAGCGCCATCATTTTCACGCTTAGCGACTCATCAAACGCCTCCTGAATCGCGGCATAGCCTACAGCACCGATAAAACAGAGGCTGGTACCCTGCAAAAATCGCAGCAGGATAAACTGCTCAATGCTTTGTACCCAGTGGGTGGCGAAGCAGGTCAGCATAAAGAATGCTACGCCCGCGAGCATTACCGGACGACGGCCAAATTTGTCAGAAAGCGGGCCAAGCAGCCACTGCAACACAATACCGCCAATCAGGTAAGCCGTCAGCGAGGCCGAAACCCATTCCGGCCCGACCTTAAATTCGCTGGTCACCAGCAGCATGCCGGGCTGGATCATGTCATGAGCGATATAGGTGGCAAATTCAAACAGCACCAGACAGAGGGGAAAAATCAGGTGACGGCGGGTTAAGCTCGACACCGGAACAAATGAGGCCATGCAGGCTCCTTCCAGCAAAAAAAAAGATAAAAAAAACGCGGCCGCCGAAGCGACCGCGCCAACATACACCACTTTTATGCCAGCTGGATGAATATTCTCTCGTTTGAGCCTCTCAGCTCTCAGAGGTTACTCTACGCGCAGCACGCGGCTGGTGTTGGTGGTGCCGGTGGTGCTCATCACGTCGCCCTGCGTTACGATGACCAGATCGCCAGACATCAGGAAACCTTTATCGCGCAGCAGATTGGTCGCATCGTGTGCGGCAACGACGCCATCGTTGTTGCTGTCGAAGAAGACGGGCGTTACGCCGCGATAAAGCGCGGTCAAATTCAGCGTACGCTCATGACGCGACATGGCAAAAATCGGCAGGCCAGAAGTGATGCGGGAGGTCATCAGCGCGGTACGGCCCGACTCGGTCATGGTGATAATCGCCGTGACGCCCTGAAGATGGTTAGCCGCATACATGGCGGACATAGCGATAGCTTCTTCAATGTTATCGAACTGCACGTCCAGGCGGTGCTTGGAAACGTTGATGCTGGGGATTTTCTCCGCGCCAAGGCACACTTTGGCCATGGCGGTAACGGTCTCTGCCGGATACTGCCCGGCCGCGGTTTCTGCCGAGAGCATGACCGCATCGGTACCGTCCAGCACGGCGTTCGCCACGTCCATGACTTCCGCGCGGGTTGGCATGGGGTTGGTGATCATCGATTCCATCATCTGCGTGGCGGTGATCACCGAGCGATTCAGCTGACGAGCGCGACGGATCAGCGCTTTCTGGATACCGACCAGTTCAGGATCGCCAATTTCCACGCCCAAATCGCCTCGGGCAACCATCACCACGTCAGAAGCCAGGATGATGTCATCCATCGCTTCCTGCGAGGCTACGGCCTCAGCGCGTTCCACTTTAGAGACGATTTTTGCTTCGCAGCCCGCTTCACGAGCCAGACGACGCGCGTAATTTAAATCCTCGCCGCAGCGTGGAAATGAAACGGCCAGATAATCGCAGTTGATTTTCGCAGCGGTAATGATGTCGGCTTTATCCTTCTCCGTCAGCGCTTCGGCTGAAAGGCCGCCGCCCAGCTTATTAATGCCTTTGTTGTTCGACAAAGGGCCGCCCACCGTGACTTCGGTAAAGACCTTCATGCCCTGAACTTCCAGCACTTTCAACTGCACACGACCGTCGTCCAGCAGCAGGATATCGCCCGGCACCACGTCCGCTGGCAGGCCTTTATAATCAATCCCCACTTTCTCTTTATCGCCTTCGCCTTTGCCCAGGCTGGCGTCCAGCAGGAAGCGATCGCCAATGCTCAGGAAGACTTTGCCTTCTTTGAAGGTGGACACGCGAATTTTGGGGCCCTGAAGATCGCCAAGAATGGCAACGTGACGGCCTAATTTTGCCGCAATAGCACGGACATTGTTGGCGCGCTGCATATGATCTTCTGGCGTGCCGTGAGAGAAGTTAAGACGAACGACGTTGGCACCGGCGGCGATGATTTTTTCGAGGTTATTGTCGCGGTCGGTAGCGGGTCCGAGGGTGGTGACAATTTTGGTTCTTCTTAAACGTCTGGACATGTGTAACTCCGTTGACTTTGAAAGGATATTGCCAGCGCAATTCCCGAAAGGCTGTTACTGTTTTATCTGATAACGGCCGGGCGTCAGGCCGCTATCTCCCTGATAGCAATACTAAAGCCGCACTGCGGCCAGATCTTCTTTATCCAGGCGAGATTCTTTCAGCGCGAGCTTAACGCGTCTGAGATTATCACGGAATTTAGCGCCACGGCGCAGCGTAAAGCCGGTCGCAAGCACATCGATAAGCGTCAGCTGAGCCAGCCTGGATACCATCGGCATATAGATATCGGTATCTTCCGGCACATCCAGCGTCAGCGCCAGCGTGGCTTCGCGAGCCAACGGCGAATTCGGCGAGGTAATGGCCAAAACCGAGACATCATTTTCCCGCGCAAGCTGCGCAAGTTCGACTAAATTTTTAGTGCGGCCGGTATGGGAAATCAGCACCATAACGTCGCCTTCGGTGCTGTTGATGCAGCACATCCGCTGCATAACAATATCATCGGAACAGATGACAGGCACATTGAAGCGAAAAAATTTATTCATCGCATCGTGGGCGACAGCGGCTGAAGCGCCCAGGCCGAAAAAGGCGATTTTCTTTGCCTGGGTCAGCAGGTCGACGGCACGGTTTACGTTGGCTGCGTCCAGCGTGCTTCTGGCACGATCCAGACCCGCGAGCGCGGACTCGAAGATCTTGCCGCTGTAGACCTCTACGCTGTCGTTTTCATCGATATCACGACTGACATAGGGTGTGCCGTTAGCCAGACTTTGCGCCAGCTGGAGCTTGAAGTCCGGAAAGCCTTTAGTCTGCATGCGATGGCAAAAACGATTGACGGTGGGTTCGCTGACGTCAGCCTGCTTCGCCAGCGTAGCGATACTGGCGTGAATGGCCTCGCCAGGTAAGGCGAGGATCGCCTGGGCTACTTTCCGCTCGGATTTGCTAAGGGTTTCCAGGCTAGCCTGAATTTTTTCCAGCATAGTCATAACATCGTCACTCATACATTTTGTCGATTTCATTCAGTGGAGAAACCGATAGCAAGTTGTAGAGAATATACCGCGTGCGAATTGCCCGCAGGCAGCGACATCGCGACGTTTCCCTGCTTTTTTTACCATTATTTGAGCGGTGTCTGATTTTCAC
This sequence comes from Pantoea sp. CCBC3-3-1, assembly GCF_007981265.1. Lineage (NCBI taxonomy): Bacteria > Pseudomonadati > Pseudomonadota > Gammaproteobacteria > Enterobacterales > Erwiniaceae > Pantoea > Pantoea sp. CCBC3-3-1. The sequence continues at coordinate 2,736,676 of NZ_CP034363.1, read as the reverse complement.
CCGGTCGAACACAGTAACAAAAAAGAAGGAAAATTACGCACAAACTGTACGCTCGGGCAGCGGCGGAGCCGATTTAATCGGTCTACTCTGTGCTACGCAGTGCCTGTCAGGTTTACGCGGACCCGACAAAAGCAGTACATTGTATGAAAGAAAATTACAATAAGAGTCTGACTGTGCAAGGAATCGGCAGGTCAGGCTTATCCTGCAACGAGGAGAATAAAATGGCGGTTACACAAACAGCCCAGGCATGCGATCTGGTGATTTTCGGTGCCAAAGGCGATCTTGCACGCCGGAAACTGTTGCCTTCCCTGTATCAATTGGAAAAAGCCGGTCAGATTCACGAAGAATCACGCATTATCGGCGTGGGCCGTGCAGAGTGGGATAAAGCAGCCTACACCAAAGTGGTGCGTGAAGCGCTGGAAACCTTCATGAAGGAAACGATCGACGAAGCGCTGTGGGATAAGCTCAGCAGCCGACTCGATTTTTGTAATCTTGATGTTAATGACGCGTCGCATTTCTCTAAACTGGGCAAAATGCTCGATCAGAAGAAGCGCGTAACCATCAACTATTTTGCCATGCCGCCGGGAACGTTCGGCGCAATCTGTAAAGGTCTGGGCCTGGCCAAGCTTAACGCACAGCCTGCTCGCGTAGTGATGGAAAAGCCGCTGGGCACCTCGCTGGAAACGTCTCAGGAAATCAACGATCAGGTTGGCGAATATTTCGAAGAGAACCAGGTTTTCCGCATTGACCACTATTTGGGTAAAGAGACGGTGCTTAACCTGCTGGCGCTGCGTTTCGCCAACTCGCTGTTTGCTTCCAACTGGGATAATCGCACCATCGATCACGTGCAGATTACCGTTGCAGAAGAAGTGGGCATCGAAGGCCGTTGGGGTTACTTCGACAAAGCGGGCCAGATGCGCGATATGATCCAGAACCACCTGTTACAGGTTCTGACCATGATCGCCATGTCGCCGCCAGCCGATCTCTCAGCCGACCGTATTCGCGATGAAAAAGTGAAAGTACTGCGCTCGCTGCGTCGCATCGACCACACCAACGTGCGCGATAAAACCGTGCGCGGTCAGTACACTTCTGGCTTTGTCCAGGGTAAAAAAGTGCCTGGCTACCTGGAAGAAGAGGACGCTAACAAGTCCAGCAATACCGAAACCTTCGTCTCTATTCGCGTGGATATCGACGACTGGCGCTGGGCTGGCGTACCTTTCTACCTGCGTACCGGTAAGCGTCTGCCAACCAAATGCTCGGAAGTGGTGGTTTACTTCAAAAACCCGGCGCTGAATCTGTTTAAAGATTCCTGGCAGGAGCTGCCGCAGAATAAGCTGACCATTCGTCTGCAACCGGACGAGGGCGTTGATATTCAGATCCTGAATAAAGTGCCAGGACTGGATCATAAACACAATCTGCAAACCACCAAGCTGGACCTGAGCTTCTCTGAAACGTTCAACCAGTCACACCTGGCGGATGCCTACGAGCGCTTGTTGCTGGAAACGATGCGCGGCATCCAGGCGCTGTTTGTACGCCGTGATGAGGTGGAAGAAGCCTGGAAGTGGGTTGACTCCATCATGGAAGCCTGGGCGGCGGATAACGAAGCGCCGAAGCCTTACCAGGCCGGCACCTGGGGACCGGTTGCCTCCGTGGCCATGATTACCCGCGACGGCCGTTCATGGAATGAGTTTGAATAAAGCCCTTAAATAAACCCGCTACGGCGGGTTTTTTTATGCCCTGAATTCAGCACCATTCAAAAATGAACCGCCATTTCAAAAAAGTGGTGAGCGCATGGACGGCGCGGGCAGTAATCATGTATGGTAGTGGCGAATTTACTTTCCGGACGCCGCGCGCGTCGCTTTTTGCCTGCTTCGTCCTCAGGGGGATGTGGCTGGCCAGACAGGAGAAGCAGGACGATGACCCACTGGAAAACAAGCGCTGAAACAATTCTGACAACTGGCCCGGTTGTGCCGGTTATCGTAGTGAACAAGCTGGAACATGCCGTGCCAATGGCAAAGGCGCTGGTCGCAGGCGGCGTAAGAGTGCTGGAAGTCACGCTGCGTACGCCGTGTGCGATGGACGCGCTGAAAGCCATGATTCAGGAAGTGCCGGAAGCGATCGTTGGCGCGGGGACGGTGCTGAACGTCAGGCAGCTGGAAGAGGTCACCGCCGCAGGCGCGCAGTTTGTTATCAGCCCGGGCATTACTGAACCACTGCTCGAAGCGGCGGTAGCGGGCACGGTGCCGCTTATCCCAGGGATCAGCACCGTTTCTGAACTGATGACCGGCCTGGATTATGGCCTGCGTGAATTTAAATTTTTCCCGGCAGAAGCCAACGGTGGCGTTAAAGCGCTACAGGCAATTGGCGGGCCTTTCCCTCAGGTACGTTTTTGCCCAACGGGCGGCATTTCTCCTGCTAATTATCGCGACTATCTGGCGCTGAAAAGCGTGCTGTGCATCGGCGGTTCATGGCTGGTGCCGGCAGATGCGCTTGAAGCGGGCGATTACGATCGCATCACGCAGCTGGCGAAAGAAGCGGTAGCAGGCGCGGCGATTTAATCCGCGACGGCAAAAAAAGGACTGCCAGCCAAAACTGACAGTCCTTTATGAAAGGCGCTGGTGACGACATCTGGCCAATACAGCCCTGGCAAAGCGGGGTTCCCCCCGCTCCAGGTTGCGACTTGCCGGATTCGCAGGCCATCAAAGCCGCTTTCTTCTGTCTGCCTCACAACAAACTCAGCCATTCGCTGCTGGAATGAGGCAAAAAGCCTCAAGCGCCATCGCCGTCCTGGCGTTAACCTTAGCCGCTAACCTTGACGCCAGCCGCACAGTTGATCGCGCGCTGAATGGCCTCATCAATGTCATTTCCGGTTGCCAAAGCTACGCCCAGACGACGCTTGCCCTGAACTTCAGGCTTGCCGAACAACCGCAGCTGTAACCCGGCACCAAGAACGTCGTTGAGGTTTGCAAACTGAACGTTGTCACTGTTCAGCTCAGGCAGAATCACCGCAGAAGCGGCAGGGCCATATTGGCGGATGCCGCCGACGGGCAGACCGAGAAACGCGCGAACGTGCAGGGCAAACTCAGAGAGATCCTGCGAGATCAGCGTAACCATGCCGGTATCGTGTGGGCGAGGGGAGACTTCGCTGAACACCACGTCGTCACCACAAACGAACAGCTCAACGCCAAACAGACCGTGGCCACCCAGTGCCAGAACGACTTTTTCAGCAATCTGCTGAGCGCGTTGCAATGCCAGATCGCTCATTTGCTGTGGCTGCCATGACTCACGATAGTCGCCATCTTCCTGACGATGACCAATGGGCGCGCAGAAATGGATGCCGTCAACAGCGCTAATAGTCAGTAAGGTGATCTCAAAATCAAACTTCACGACGCCTTCTACAATGACGCGGCCTGCACCAGCCCGTCCACCCTGCTGGGCATACTCCCATGCGGCATCAAGCTGATGCGCCTCACGGATAAAGCTCTGCCCTTTACCTGACGAGCTCATTACCGGCTTGACGATACACGGAAAACCAATCTCTTCAGCTGCCTGATGAAAATCGACCGCGTTATCGGCAAAGCGGTAGGTCGAAGTCGGCAACGCCAGCTCTTCAGCGGCCAGACGGCGGATGCCTTCACGATTCATCGTCAGGCGCGCCGCACGGGCGGTTGGCACCACGCGCTGGCCCTGTTTTTCCAGCTCAATCAGCATATCGGTGGCGATGGCTTCGATTTCCGGCACGATATAATCCGGGCGCTCCAGTGCAACCAACGCCTTCAGCGCTTCGCCATCCAACATGTTAATGACGTGGCTGCGATGGGCAACGTGCATGGCGGGCGCATCGGCATAGCGATCGACTGCGATTGTTTCAACACCCAGACGCTGACATTCAAGCGCCACTTCTTTGCCCAGTTCACCAGAACCTAGCAGCATTACACGGGTTGCGGCGGGGCGCAGTGCGGTACCAAGAGTCGTCATAATCTTTACCTGATGAGATGAAAAAAAATGCGCGCGCAGTATAAACGAAAACGATTGCGCGTTCATCTGATTTGCAAACTTGAGTTAAATAAGGTGGGCTGATATACTGTATATAATTACAGGTAAGCGAGGTGTGGACCATGGCTGTTGAAATCAAATATGTTGTTGTCAGAAAAGGTGAGGAAAAGATGACTTTCGCCAGCAAGAAAGAAGCTGATGCATACGACAAAATGCTCGATATGGCCGAAGTGTTCTGCGACTGGCTGAGCGCTGCGCCGCTGGCAATGGAAGAAGATCAGCGCGAAGCGCTGGGCATGTTCCTTGCCGAGCATAAAGATGCCGTGCAGCACATCGTTCGTACCAGCAAGATGCCGGAAGCCGCGACCGAAGGAACAGCATCGTCAGTGACCGTTTCAGAAGAGCCGGAGAGCGAAGCGGTATCCGCTGGCTTAGATGAAGAGAACCCCTCTTCCGCGAAGGCAAAAGGGCCTCGCGCTGTGAAGGCGGCGTAGCAGCTTATGGCCAGCGTTTGCCGGGCGGTAAGTGCAGGCCTGAGTTTACCCGCCTGGGTTGTGACAGTCCCGACCGGAGCGCAAACAAGCCTGCTTTGCGGGCTTGTTTGTTCAGGTCAGGAACCGGCGCTGGCGGGTTAATGAGTATGACTGAAAGAAGCGTGTCCGCAGCATGTCTTTAAAGCCTGCATGGCTTCTTTCGCGGCTGTCACCGGCGGCTGCCGATGGATTTCGTCATTGAAGACTTCCAGCCCTATCGGCCCGCTGTAGCCTTTCCCGGCCAGATAATCCAGTAACGTGTGCAGCGGAAAGTTGCCCTCGCCGGGTAATAAACGCTTGTGGCGGGCGGTGTCGATCAGATTCGCCTTATCAGGCTTTGTAGCCAGGTCGGAAAGCTGGACAAGGAAAATCTTCTCCATCGGAATGCCCTCCAGGTCAGCAACGGTACGGTCGAGCACAAAAATATGAAAGGCATCTACCACCAGACCCAAGTTTGGCTTATCTATACGCTGAACCAGCTGCCAGGCGGCGCTGGTGGTATTGAGATGCGTACTCCACGCCATCGCTTCATAAGCGACGCGCAGCCCCCGCTTTCCCGCTTCATCTGCTAACCAGCACAGATCTTCCTCTTCACGATCGGCAATGCAGGCATGATGCGTTGAAGCCGGCGTCAGGATTGTGGTGGCACCCAGTTTGAGAGCGGTATCCATCATTTCCACTGCTTCATCACGCTTAGCCTGACGCTGGTCATCCGGCGCGCCATCAAAATCCAGCAACACCTGGTAATCGGTTAGCAACAGCTTTTGTTGTTGAAACAATTCCGCCAGCTGCACTGCGCTACCGCTGGCCTGCTCCACATCCTGCCGCCAGAGCTCAACCTGGCTGAAGCCAGCCTGAGCGGCCGCCAGTAATTTCTCTTCCGGGCTGCCGCCCAACAAAACCGTATTGATAAACAGCGGGTTATCGTTAAAACGCATCCTTTTTCCCCTTATCAAAATATGCAAGATTCTCTTATCTGCCAGCCTTTCCAGATGCCGCCGCTGCACGTTGCAAAAGACGGTGAAAAGCTGACGGGCGAGCTAAGTATAGTGATTTGTTGAGATTTGCAGACGAAGTGCAGGAGCCGAAGGTTTTCCAGGCTTTGCCTGGCTTGACGCTTCTTGACGTGGAGCGCTCTATGCTGGTGACTTTCTTTGTGAAAGGAGCAGGTGATGAGTAACTGGCTACAGCAAATACAAACGGTACTGGGTAGCAGCAAGCAGGGCGGCAACGGTGGGGAAGGCCTGAGTAAGATGCTGGCGCCTGGCGCGCTGGGCGGTCTGGCAGGCATGCTGATTGCCAGTAAATCCTCCCGTAATCTGCTTCTGAAATACGGCAAAAATGCGCTGATTGTAGGTGGAAGCGCGGCGGCGGCGGCCGTCTTGTGGAATAAATATAAGCAGCGGGTTAGCGAAACTCACCAAAATGAACCGCAGTTCGGTCAGCAATCATCGTCCGTCGACCGGCGCGCAGAACGACTGGTTCAGGCACTGGTCTTTGCGGCGAAAAGCGACGGCCATATTGATGGTCAGGAACGGCAGGCCATCGATGAACACATTCATCAGGCCGGTTTAGGTGCAGAAGGCGAAAAGCTGATCCAGCGCGCGATTAATATGCCGCTCGATCCAAAAATGCTGGCTGATGATGTAAAAAACGAGGAGGAAGCGCTGGAAGTCTATTTCCTCAGCAATCTGGTCATTGATGTGGACCACTTTATGGAGCGTAGCTATCTACAGGCGCTGGGCGATGAACTGAAAATCCCGCAGGATGTCCGTGACAGCATGGCAAAGGATATTCAGGCCGAGAAAGCCAAACTTCCCGCTTAATGTTTATACTGGTACTGAATTTAACCCGTTCCCCGGGTGGGGCGCAGCCACCCGATACCAATAATATTCCTCTGTTCGCTCGCTTTACCCTTGGCAATCATCCTTACAGCTGCCACCCTTACTCTATGTAACTGATTAAGCGGGGCCGAGAATGATAAAACCACCAGTCGCCAAAAAAATACCTTATGAGATGACGCTTCACGGCGAAACATGCGTCGATAATTACTACTGGCTGCGTGATGATGAACGCTCCAATACCGAAATGCTCGATTATCTCCATGCGGAAAATGATTACGGCAAAGCCATTATGCATACGCAGCAGGCGTTGCAGGATAACGTGCTGAAAGAGATTGTTGACCGCATCCCGCAACAGGACCATTCCGTTCCTTACGTGAAAAACGGTTTTCGTTATCAGCGCCGCTATGAAGAGGGCAACGAATACGCGCTTTACACCCGCCAGCCGGAACAGACCGCTACGCCGGATCAATGGGACATCCTTGTGGATGGTAATCAGCGTGCTGCCCACAGCGAGTTTTATACGCTGGGTGGCTTAGGCATCAGCCCCGATAACCAGACGATGGCGCTGGCGGAAGATTTTTTGTCTCGCCGCGTGTACGGTATTCGCTTCTGTAACCTGGCAACCGGCAGCTGGTATCCGGAAGTGCTGGAAAACGTCTCCTCCAGCTTTGTCTGGGCTAACGACAGCCAGACGTTTTACTACGTGCTGAAAGATAAACAGACGCTGTTGCCATGGCAGGTCTGGCGTCACCGGTTAGGCACTTCGCAGCAGGATGACGAGCTGGTTTATGAAGAGAAAGATGACACTTTCTATGTCAGCGTGCACAAAACCACGTCTGAACACTTTATCCTGATCGCGCTTGCCAGCAGCACAACCAGCGAGATTTTACTGCTGGATGCCGAATTCGCAGATGCTAAACCGCAGGTTTTCAGCCCGCGCCGTAAAGATCACGAATATACAATCGATCACTATCAGCACCACTTTTATGTCAGATCGAATCGCGAAGGAAAAAACTTCGGTCTGTACCGAACCGACCATTTCAATGAACAGGAGTGGGAGACGGTAATTGCTGCTCGCGACCATATCAGGCTGGAGGATTTCGCGCTGTTTGCAGACTGGCTGGTGGTGGAAGAGCGGCAGCGAGGGCTGACCAGCCTGCGGCAAATTAACTGGCAGACCGGGGAAGATTTCGGGATTGCCTTTGACGACCCGGCGTACGTCACCTGGCTGGCGTATAACCCCGATCCGGCGACCTCAAAACTCCGTTACGGTTATTCCTCAATGACCACGCCCGATACGCTGTTTGAAATGGATATGGACAGCGGAGAGCGCAGGATATTGAAGCAGTCTGAGGTAAAAGGATTTGATCCAAACCGTTACCGCAGCGAACATCATTGGATCAAAGCGCGTGATGGCGTGGAAGTGCCGGTTTCACTGGTTTATCACCGAGAGCATTTCAGGCCAGGAAAAAGCCCGATGCTGGTTTACGGATATGGTTCCTACGGCAGCAATATGGATGCCGATTTTAGCGCCAGTCGCCTGAGTTTACTGGATCGTGGCTTTGTTTACGCCCTGGTTCACGTGCGCGGCGGCGGAGAGCTGGGCCAGGAGTGGTATGAAGATGGCAAATTGCTGAATAAACTTAATACCTTCCATGATTTTATTGACGTCACTAATGCGCTGGTGGAGAAAGGATATGGCAATCCTGAAAAGCTCTATGCGATGGGCGGAAGTGCAGGCGGCCTGCTCATGGGTGCCGTTATCAATATGGCGCCGTCACGCTTCCATGGCGTAGTCGCGCAGGTGCCTTTCGTGGATGTTGTCACCACCATGCTGGATGAAACTATCCCGCTGACGACCGGAGAATATGACGAGTGGGGCAACCCTGCTGACGAGCAGTACTATCGCTACATTCGCCAGTACAGCCCTTACGACTGTGTCAGCGCGCAAAGCTATCCGCATATGCTGGTGACGACAGGCCTGCACGATTCCCAGGTACAGTACTGGGAACCCGCGAAATGGGTGGCGAAACTGCGCGACATGAAAACCGATGAGAATCTGCTGCTGCTTTGCACCGATATGGATGCCGGGCATGGCGGAAAATCGGGGCGCTTTAAATCATACGAGGGCGTCGCGCTGGAATACGCATTCCTGATTGGCCTGGCTCAGGAGACGCTGACCACGGCCAACACACATTAATCTGCCGACAACGCCCGCTCCATTGCGCTGCGCAGGTCGGGTTTCAGATCCGGGATATTTTTCAGCATCCATTTGAGATAGCCCGGATCGCGCTTCACGACATCATCAATCCGGCTGCCGCGATACTTCCCGAAGGGAAAAGTGGCGCTGGAACCCCGAACCTGCATCCGGCGAACCATCTCAGCGGCATCCCAACCTGAAAATTCCATGATGCGGATCAGCAGCGCGGCGGTAACGTAGCAGTCATACAAAGCACGGTGAGCATGCAGCCCGGCAGGAGGGGTGACATTCAGCTGTAATGATTCACGCAGCGCCTGATTACCGTATTTTTTACCCGGCCACAGCCCACGCGCCAGCGTCATGGTGCAGATCCATTCACCGTGCATTTCGGGCAGCATGCGGCGATCAAAGCTGGCATTGTGGGCCACATAATAAGGACTGCCGTGATAGCGACTGACAACCTGTTCTATTGGCGGCTTGCCCATCACCATCGCTTCGGTGATGCGGTGAATCGCCATTGCCTGACGACTGATTGGGCGATCCGGGCAGATCAAATCGCTCATCGGATTGACGATTTTGCCGTCAATCACGTCGACTGATGCCACTTCAACAATGCCACCCTGTAAACCACAGGTTTCGGTGTCGATCACGCGTAACATATTTCGTCCTTCTCAATAAACCAACGGCTAGCGTAACGAATGCACCTCTCCTTGCCAATCTTTACCTGTACGGCGGGCGATGACCAGCTGCTCGCCGTTGCCGCCCTGTACTATCCGGTTGCCGTTTTCATCCCATAACGCGCTTTTTCCGGCGCTCTGATAGCCGCCGGTAGGCAAGGCATGGTTGGCCATCATCACCGCCATTTTGTATTCACGGGACCAGCGGGCCAGGTACTCGCAATCCTTTTCGTAGCCGTTCTCAGAGAGCAAAACGCTGGTGGCATAAAGATTAGCGCCACGGCTGGCCGCATCGGCAGCGAACTCTTCTACCGCAATATCAGCACAGATTGCCAGCGCAACATTATGGTGCTGATAGCCGAACAGCGGCACGCTTTGACCCGCCTGGAAAAAAGCCTGCTCCTGAGGAACAAGGTTACGTTTGCAGTAGGCGAGACGCGTCCCTTCCGGCAAAAACGTCAGGGCGCTGAGGCGGATTTCATCCTCATACAGCAGCGGCAAGCCGGTCACGATAGCCATTTTATGCCGCGTCGCCGCCTCGGCTAACACATCCAGCCTGGCATCGTCGACAGGCATTGCCAGATCGCTGGCTATCTCCAGTTCGTAACCTGTGATGGACAGCTCCGGGAAAATAACCAAATCAACGCGCTGTTCAGCCGCCTGATTAATAAAGTCAAGATGATGCGAGATGTTCCAGTCAACATCTCCCGGACGCGAGCCCGATTGTGCAGCAGCGACACTCCAGACAGACATATATTCTCTCGTAGGACGGTTTAAGGCGATATCTCAACCGAAGCGGGAGGGAAAAACAAGCAAATTAAGCGAAATTCAGCGACTATTTTTGCCTCGGTTCGTAAGGTAACCGCGACAGACTCAGCGACGCCTGTCGGTAACTCGCCAGGCGCTGGCGGAACCATTCACGCAACGCCTCGGGCTGCTCGCGCTCCACCATTTCGGCCACAACTGGCATGTTATAACGCTCTTTGAAAGCCACGCCTGCCGCTGCCAAATCCACATTTACCTTGTCTTTCTCTTCCTGGGTCAGTTCGGCCAGATTGTAATTCATAAAAATCTCCTGATAATCGCCGCAAAAATAAAGCAGTCGCGAACGTTTCGCAAGCACGATGAGGCGCTCAGGTTGTTAACGACTCGACACCTTATTTTAAGCGGAGTATTCTTTCGGCCTTACCGCAGCTCAGGGCTGCTTTGGTCAGGATGATACGATTTATGCGTAAGTTCTCTATGGTTATGGCGCTGGCATTTGCCGCTGCCGCTTTCTCTCAGCAAGCTTCTGCTCACGCCCACCTCAAAAGCCAGTATCCCGCGGCGAATGCGAACGTTACTGCTTCTCCGCAGGCGCTAACGCTGACTTTTTCTGAAGATATCGAACCGGCTTTCAGCGGCGTGGAAATCACCGATGGTAACAATCAGGCTATACCGCTGGCGAAAGCCGCCCGTGCGCCAAGAGAACATAATCAAATGATTGTGCCTTTGGAAAAACCGCTGACCAGTGGACATTATCAGGTCAGCTGGCACGTGCTCTCTGTGGATGGGCACAAAACGCAAGGGAACTATACCTTCAGCGTGAAGTGAGATGTCACTTAGCTTCTTTTATATTCTCTGTCGCTGGCTGCATTTTACTGCGCTGATGACGCTTGCTGGCGGCAGCCTTTATACCGCGCTGCTGGCTCCTGCACGCTTCAGAGAAACGCTCACTGGCCGGTTCCACCGTTTGCTCACTCTCAGCGCGTGGGCTGCGCTGGCCACTGCGATTCTGCTGCTGGCTGCGCAGACCGGGCTGATGGGCAACGGCTGGCAGGATATCAGCAATCTCAGCGTCTGGCGGGCGGCAGCGCAAACGCGCTTTGGTCAGGCATGGCAATGGCAACTGCTGATGGCCGCCGTTAGCGTTGCCGCGCTTCTGTTAAAAGGACGCGTACAACAATTGACGTGGTTGTTTAGCGCAGCAGGACAGTTGGCCGGCCTGGCTTTTGTCGGGCACGCGGCCATGCTGGATGGCGTGGCAGGCGGCATTCAGCGAGGGATCCAGATCGTACACTTACTCTCAGCGGCCTTCTGGGCGGGGGGGCTGTTGCCGGTGCTGTTATTGATGCGTGAGGCACGGCAGCTGGCGACGCGTTATGATGCTATCCGTACAATGATGCGCTTTTCCAGCTGGGGGCATCTTGCCGTCGCGCTGGTGATTATTACCGGTATGCTTAACGCGATGATACTGCTTCCCGAATGGCCTCCGGCCCATTTGCAACCTTACACTATGCTGCTGCTCGCCAAGACATTGTTGGTGATGACGATGTGCGGCATCGCGCTCTATAACCGCTATTCACTGGTGCCGCGTTTTCAGCGTAGCGGCGCGCGGGCGCAGCACACTTTTATGCTTACCACGCTGGCAGAAGTTTTTTTGTCTGCGCTGGTATTGCTGCTGGTCAGCGTCTTTGCCACGCTCGAACCCGCCTGATTTTATTGACCGCCTGGTGCACAGGCGTTATTCAGAGAGAGATCGTAATATCATGAAAAAATTGGCCAGTTTACTGATCGCATTAAGTTTTTGTTCCAGCGCGATGGCGGCGGAAATCATCACCGTCAGCCGTTTTGAAATGGGAAAAAACAACTGGGCGTTTGATCGGGAAGAGGTGATGCTCACCTGTGCGAAGGGCGGCGCGCTTTTCGCTATCAATCCCAGTACGCTGGTGCAGTATCCGCTGAACGACATCGCGATGCAGCTGGTAAAAAGCGGACGGGCGAAAGCTCAGCCGATTAGCGTGATTCAGATTGACGATCCTCAGCAGCCGGGCCAGAAAAAGAGCCTCGCACCCTTTATCGAGCGCGCTCAAAAGCTGTGTGACTGACTTGTGCTCTGCCGCCGCGTGACTATTTACGCGGTAGCAGATCCCTCCGGGTATTTCCCAGCCGTAATCATTTCTGCCGTTACGATCACAGAGTCATCATCTTCCTCTGGCCCTGTTTACAACTGGCTGGAAAATCCTCACGTCTGTACTACCTTTTAAAGGGCAAGGCGACATCGCCTGCATAAATGCCAACTTTTAGCGCACGGCTCTCAACGAGCCATTTCCCTGGACCAAAGACAGGAATCGTCTTTGGTCTTTTTTTGGTTGGGGTTTTAAAACAGTCACTTATAGTTAAATCAATCACTTAAAACGCATCCTGTTGTACCGTATTACTCCCTGTAAGAACCTATGTAGACACTTTGTAGTCACTTTTTTGGACCATTCTCGCTAGCGGATTATTGGTCACAGCCTCTTCCAGATGGTCGGGTGCGAAGTGCGCATAACGCATGGTCACGCGGATATCGGAATGCCCTAAGATGCGTTGCAATACCACGATATTACCTCCGGCCATCATAAAGTGACTGGCAAAGCTGTGACGCAGAACGTGGCTCATCTGGCCTTCTGGTAAGGTTATTTCGGCCAGACGTATCACCCGGTAAAACTGCCGATAGCACTCTGAGAAAAATTTCCCTTCCTTATCTTTAAGCTCGTTATACAAACTATCCCCAATAGGAACCGTACGGTTTTTCTTGCCTTTGGTGTTGATGAACGTGATCTTGTTCGGGGATATCTGACTTGCCTTTAGTCCTGCGGCTTCACTCCAACGCGCACCGGTAGAAAGACAAATTCTGACTATCAGGGTTAGCTCCGGGTTGCCGTGCAGTTCGCAAGCTGCAAGCAGACGTAAGATTTGAGCGTCAGTGAGCCAGGACATCTCCTTTTCAGGATCGTCAAACTCGCGGATATTTTTAAGCGGGTTGGGGTAGTCGATTTCCCCCAGGCGTTCCAGTTCGTTAAATACCGCTCTTAAAAAGCAGTGCTCACGATTTACGGTACCGACTTTAACCTTCAAGGATTTCTCACTGGTTTTATAGCCGTTCTCAATTTGCCCGTTTAACCGCCTCTCGCGATAGTGTGCCCAGTCTTTAGCAGTTATGGAGGTAGCAATCGGATCGCCCAGACCTCGACAAATAATATGGAGTTTACCCAACCGGCCTTTTTTGTCGCCCAGCGAGCAGCCATGCAGTTTGTACCACAGGCTGATTAATTCGCTCAGTTTACGGCTGTCTTCTTTCTTGCCGAGCCAGGGCTTATCTTTTGCTTCCTCGACCTGATAGCGTTCATAAGCAATCGCTTCGGCACGGGTTTTAAACGTTTTCCTGATGCGCTTACCTTCGCGCCCGTTCGGGTAGAAGTCGCATAACCACTTGCCGTCTGTCTGTTTTCTGATTGCCACGATGCCGCCTGAAAAGAAAAACGGTAAAAATACTGTATGTAAAACCAGTATTCAATGTTTGATTTGCTTGTTTTAAACATATAAAAGGTTAGCTGCCTATTAAATAAGCAACTTTATCTTTAGCTATAGATAAACTTTCCTTAAAATTCCATAATGTTTCGCTTACCATGGATAGGCTATTTAAATAAAGTTTAATGAGGGGAGCTTGATGGACAGTACGAGTTTGACTATTTATGAGTTTTTTTTGGGGATTAGCATATTTATCTTTGCAATGATACGAACCGGTGGAATATCTTTCCTGTTAAGGTTCCTTTTTAAAATTCTAAGGGTTAAATTTAATGATGGGAGAAATGAAAATATTAATAACGAGATATTCGATATTCAGCTATATAGGCTAATTAATGGAATATATGTAGAAAAGTATGAAGAGATATATTTTATAGAGGAGAAAAGGAAAGAAGGAAAGCTCAAAAATATTTCATTTCTCTTTGCTGGTTTTTTTGGCCCTGTAATGAAAGGCAAATTAAATGCTATAGATTATATAGCCGTAATCGGTGCCGGTGTAGCATTTATGCTTTTGTTCATGATTACAGCTAATGCATCAAGTGAATACAAAAATGGATATGCTACCTACAGATTTGAGAATGATGAGTACATGTTTATAAATACAGAAAGGGTGCTGGATCCTTACAAAGGAAATCAAGAGGTAAATTGTCACGATCCTCGTGTAGTAATAAGTGGGGGGAAGAACTATAAAGAAACATGCGATTATTTACTCAATCAGGGTAAGGATAGAAAAGATATAATAAGTTCAGCGATAAAGAATAATGCTCAGCAGAAAAAAACATTCGTTAGTATGGCTGCGTCTTTTCTTATTTTACTATCTATAACCGTAATTGGATTCATAAATTATAGGGATTCATCCCAAAAAATAATGAAACTGAAAGAGCAAGAAATAGGTACGATTTAAAAATCGGTAAGTTGCTTATGAAGCCCGCTTTCGCGGGCATAATCAATGGAGTAGGGAAGGCTGTTGCGCGTTATGGGTAAAGATCGGCACCTTGTTAGTCTGACCAGGTGAGACAATCATTCCCGCTATGCTTTCATGCGTTTTGAAAGTGCAGCTGCAGTTGATGTTCTGGCACTGGTGATAGCGCTCTTTAGTTTCACGTGAGATATAGCGGCTGCTTTTGGCATGTGCAGCGGTCTGGCAAAGTGGGCAATGCATCATTGTCGAATTAACCTTTAAAAGCGAAGCGGGGTAGGGGGTGTTTGGATTTTGCATAATCAAACTTTAACTTGCAAATTTTAATTTATGTTTATGTTACCCTGTTCCACTGTCTTCCGCTTCGTACTCAACATCAGATAAAAGCACCTCAAACTCCAGCGCCGTTGTGTAGCCGCTGCCGCTCAGGCTGTGCGTTACCTTGCTGATTAGCCACGGCTGCGCATCGATCACCGCCTTAAACCCGCTGACCTTTACCGGCGTTTCGGGGAAGAGATCCGCGCGGCCCATTGCCAGCGTCAGCGAAAACTCGGCAACGCCGCGCTGCAGCTTGTCCCACTTCGCCTTCGCCGCCCGCATCGCGGCGGCTTTGGTGGCGTAAACCGTGGTCAGCGTAAACACGTTATCTTCCGTGCCGGCCAGATAGTCGCCCTCCTTTGCCTCCGGGGTTTTGGTGGCGGTGGCCTTTTTCTTTCTGGCCGCCGGATGCTCCAGCGCGCGCAGGTGCTTTTCCTTCGGCTTGCGCTTCACCCTGACCTTCTTCGGCTTCGGGTCTTTGGTGTGCAGCCAGCTGGCCAACACGCCGGTATACGCGCCCCGGTCGGCAATGCTGAAGCTGTGCCGGTCGCCGTCCTGTCGCGTAATGTTCAGCTGCGGGATCGGTTTGCCGCTGGCCGTCACGCCGCTGCCCGGACGCAGGAACAGCAGCTTTCCTGCTTTCACGGCGGCCACCGCGCCGTACAGCGTGGCAAGCCGCGTCAGGAACGCCGCGTCGGTTTCCTGCGTCTGGTCGATATGGCTCACTGCCTGCGTGGCGAAGCCTGCGGCCAGCACGGGGCTTAGCTTGTTGCGCTCCGCTACCTGCTTCACGACCTCGCCCAGGGTGGTATCGTGATACGACACTTCACGCCGGGAATTCAGCGAGCCGCGAAAATCCGCGCTCCTTGCCCGAATGGTCATGGTATCCGGCGCGCCGTGGTGTTCCACTTCATCTACCGTAAACTCGCCCTTGCCGATCAGCGCCTGGCCTTTCCAGCCGAGAAACAGCTTAATCACCGCGCCGCGCACCGGCATCGCCAGCAGCCCGTCGGCGTCGTCCAGCTCAAGGTCGAGCTGGTCGGCCTCAAAGCCCCGGTTATCCGTCAGCGTCAGCGAGATAAGCCGGTCGCGGATATTGGCCGTGACGTCCCTGGAGTTGACCGACAGCATAAAGTCCGGGGCCATCTGCGCGCCCGCCTGTATTGCCATGCTGCTGATACTCATGACAGCAGCCCGCCCACGGTTGCGGCGGCGGTTTTCGCCTGGCTGATTGCCGACGCGACCTGGCCCGGCAGGCTGCCCGCGCCGCTTATCAGCCCGTCGGCCTGTTTCTGCAGGTCGCCGTACATTGAGGTTAACGACTCGTCGACGCGCTTCAGGCTCAGCGTGAAGGTGATTTTCAGCGCGCAGCCGTTGCTTAAAAACTCGCTGTGCGAGGCGGAAAAGTTCTCCGTCACGTACATCCCGTAAATGGTGCCGTTACCGCCAATCAGCGGCCACGCCCGGCCCTCGTCGGCCAGTAGCTTAAAGCTCAGCAGCGAGACAGCGCCGCCCGTCACTTCCGGGCGCAGCTCGCCGGTCAGGGTAATTTTCTCATCGCCCACGCCGAGGAACTGCGCCGACGCCCGCTGTCCGACGCGGCTGTTAGTAGGCCAGCGGTAGTCGATATTCTGCTGCATGTCCGAATAGGGCAGCGTCTGGCGCATAAACGGCAGCAGCCCGTAAATCATCATCATGTTATTCCCATCCCATTTTGCTGCGCTGCTGCGCCTGGCGTTTGCGTTGCTCGCGGGCCTGATGCTCCGCCATCAGCGCCAGCGCGTCGTCTTTGGTCATGCCCGGATGCATGTGAATATCGTACTGGTAGCTGTTCTGGCTCTGGTCGCTGTAGCCACCCGCCGCCGGTGACGTTACCGGGTTGTAAGGCGGGGCAGTGTCGGCCAGGCTCCACGGCAGGCCGTTCGGCGCGACCGGGTCGTGTTTATCCTTCGGATTGTTCGGATCGCTTCCCGGCTGCTTGTCCTTCAGGTCTTCGGACTTGCTGTCGATAAGGTGCAGCTTTTCCAGCATCCAGCTGATGCCGTTTGTAAGCTGCTCAAGCGCCTTGCCGGGTATCTTCAGCCCCTCGGCCAGCGCGTTGCCGAACTTTTTCCCCATATCGCCCGCGCTTTTCAGCTCCGCCTGCGTGGACTTCACCGGCTCCAGCAGCTTCTTAAACCAGTTCCAGGCGGCCTTTATCTTGTCCGTTATCCAGTCAAAAACAGGCTTCAGCGGCCCGAAAGCCTCGCTGATTGGGCCTATCGCGGCCTTAAAGCCCTCGGCCACGCCGCCCATAAATGCCTTAATCGGCTGCCAGTACTTACGGATAAGCAGCGCTCCTGCCACCACGGCGGCCACCACGGCCACGACCGGCCATGAAATCAGCCCCATTTCCGTTACGATAGCCTCGCCCGCCCTGGTAAAGGCGGTACGGAGCAGGCCCGCGCCGCCGATAAGCGCATTAACGCCGGTAATCACCGGCCAGGCGACAAGGCCAATTGCACCAATCGCGCCCACTAAAACCAGCCCCGCCGTGGCGGCCAGGGCCATCCCCTTTGCCAGCATTGGGTTTTTCTGGATCCAGCCGTCCACGTTCAGCAAAAACTTTGTGGTCTGCTTTGTCAGCGAGCGCAGGGTCTTATCAAGGCCGTCAAACAGGTCGGTGCCGATAGCCTCTTTGGCAGACTGCAGTTCTTTAAGATCGCCGCCGAGGTTGTCCTGCTGCACGTTGACCAGCTTCGCCGTGCTGCCGTCCGATCCCTGAAAGGTTTTCGTCAGTTTGTCCAGCTCACCGCTGGCGGCGGATTTCATCAGCGTGACGGCTGCCGACGCGGCCTCCTCGCCGAAGATGGTCTTCAGGTATTCCGCCTGCTGGGTATCGCCGAGCCTGTTTTTATCAAAGGACTTTTGCATCTCCTTCAGGATGGTGAAAAACGGCCGCAGGTTGCCCTTGCCGTCGGCGGTCTTTACGCCCAGCTCTTTTATTGCCTTGAACGCCTCGCCGGTCGGCCCCTGCACGCGCAGCAGCATGGCACGAATGCCCGTACCGGCCATGCTGCCGGTAGTGCCGTTATTTGCCAGCGCGCCAATCATGGCCGCCGTCTGCTCGGCGCTTACCTTCGCATTTTTCGCCACCGACGCGACGTAGGGCATGGCGTCGCTCAGGTCGTCGAATTTGGTCGCGGTTTTGTTGAGCGTCGCGGATATCACGTCGCCCAGGTGCGCGACCTCGCTGTTAGCCAGCCCGAACGCGTTTTTCGTGCTAATTAAAAGCTCGGCGCTTTCCTCCATCGTGCGATTGTTCGCCAGCGACATATTCAGCGTAACCGGCGTGGCCGCCTTAATGTCGTCAACGTTCGCGCCCGATTTGGCGATAACGATTTGCGCCTGCGCGGCATCGTTGGCCGAGGCCGCCGTGTTGTCGCCGATGCTGCGTGCCTGGGTGCGCAGCGACTGAAAGTCGGCGGAGTTTTTATCAACGCCGAGCGTCGCCTGCAGCGTGGAGTTGGCCAGCGCAAAGTCGTAGCCCGGACGCAGAACGGAAGAAGCCGCGACCACGCCAACCGTGGCGGCACCGACACCGGCCGCGCCGACGTTGCGCATCTTCGCCGACAGTTCCTGGCCCTTGCGGTAGCGCTCGCCGGTCTGGTTCAGCCGCTCCTGCTGCTGACTCAGGCGCTGCAGCTCCATTTTCTGACGGCTCAGGCTGACGGTCGCCTGGGCGGCGGCGGTTTTGAGCCGCTGCTGCTCGCTGCCGAGGCTTTTGGTGGAGATCCCGGCGGCCTTCAGCGCCTCGCGCTGCTGCTGCACCGACAGGCGCAGGCTGTTGCTTTTGGTCTGCAGCGCGCTGGCCGCCTGCCGGGCTTTTTCCAGCGCGCGGGCCTGCGCCGTGGTGGGCTTTTCGGTATTTTTAAAGGCCACGGCCAGCGCGGCCGCTTCTGCCTTCGCATCCTTAAGGCTCTGCTGCGTGACGGCCAGCTGCGCGCTTGATTTGCGAAAGCCGTCAATCTTCGCTGCCTGCGCGTCCAGTTCCTTCAGGCTGCTTTGCGCGTCGCGGATGCCGCCCGCCAGCGCCTTGGTCTGGTTCTGGATAGCCTTAAAAGGCCGCGTCGCCTGATCCACCGCCTTCAGCAGCACCTGCAACTTAAGGTTATTCATCGGTTTTTACTCCGCTGCGAATGATGGCCTTGTGCCGCCAGTCGATAAGCTCGGCCAGCGGCATGGCGTACATTTCAGACGGCGGCCAGTGAAACACCGTCGCAATGTCCGCCATCAGGTCGTTAACGGTCAGCGCTCTGGGCCAGCTTACGCGTCCGACTTCGGCGACAAAAAACCGATCACCTTACCGGCCAGCGCAATCAGGTCGGCCGGGTCGAGGTTCAGGCATTCCGCTTTTGTCAGCGCGGGCAGGGTGATGCGCGGCAGCACGGTAATCAGCGCGTCCACGTCCGAGCCTGCAAGGTCGGCAAGGCGGGTGCCGCGCAGCGCGCCGGAGTTGGGCTTAATCACCTCAACGGTACTGATTGCCTGCTCGCCGCGCATCATCGGGGTTTCCAGGGTAACGACGTTTTCTTTGTTTTCCATGATTGTTCTCTCTGCAAAAGGGGGATAAGGCCAGCGCCGGGCGCTGGCGGTCAGTTAAACGAGGCCGATATTCTTGCGGCGCTGCTCCAGACGGTCGGTGCCGTTGACCTTCTCCACCATGTTGATGGTGTCGATTTCGATCAGCTCCTTGCCGTTAAAGGCCATCTTGTAATAGGTGCATTTGGTGGTGATTTTGGTTTCCGTGTCCTCGCCCTGTTTGGCCTCGCCAAAATCAAACGCCTGGTGCTTGCCGCGCACCTCAATCTCTACCGGGATTTCCTCGCCGGTATCGTCGCGCTGGTACGAGCCGGTAAAGCGCAGCGGTACGGACGTCGCGCCCCACTGCGTCAGCACCAGCTCGTCGATACCGCCGATGCTCCATTCCATATCCAGCGCGTCGTCGTCCAGGCCCATATCGATATGCGCCGCGCCGCTCATGCCGCCGCCCCGGAACGGGTCAAGCTTGCGGCTCAGCTTCGGCAGCGTGACGCTGGTGACGACGCCCTGATAGCTGTTGGCGTCGTTAAAGAGGTTCATCCCCTTGAGTTTTCGTGGCAGTGCCATTTATCCGGCTCCTCAGCTGTTTACGGATGCGGCGAAGTTCGCCAGATATTTGTCGGTGATGCGCTGGCGCAGGGTTAAATCTTCCAGCGGCGGCACCGGCGTGTAGTCGTAGTCAATCGACAGCTTGCCCGCCTTCAGCGTGTCCTTGTCGTTGGCCGCCTCGTCATACCAGCACGATGCGCCCAGCAGATAACCGGCGTTGACCAGCTCGCGGAACTTGGCGTTGATGCCCGCGATAATCTCGCGCACCAGTACCGGCGTCAGCGGCTTATCGTTGGCCCACATATGCGCCTCGGCCATCGTGTCGGCCAGCACCTGCGCGGTGCGGGTGTAGTTCTCAAAGGCAAACAGCGGATCGTCGCTGCAGGTGCGGTTTCCCCAGAAGCGAAAGCCGTCCTTGCGGATAAGCGTGGTCACGCAGGCCTCATTCAGCAGATCGGCGTCGGTGCCGGTCTGCTGCAGGTCCCAGAAGACGCCCGCAGAAATCCCGGTGACGCCGTTCACGCCGACGTTAGAAAGCGTTTTGTGCCAGCCGGTGTCGTTGTCGATTCTGGCGCGCAGGCCCAGCGCCCGCGCCGTGGCGTACGCGGTTTCAGACGCGTTGGCCGTGGTGTTCCAGGCAATGAAATCCGGCCAGATAACCATGATTTCGCGCTGGCTGAAGTTCTCGCGGTATTTGCGCGCGTCAGAGACGGTTTTACAGTTCCAGGCGGAGACGTAGCAGAAGGCGCGCAGCTGCTGCGCAATGCTGGCAAGTGCGGTCGCCACCTCCGGCGAGTCGAGGCCCGGCACGCCGAGAATGCGCGGCTTGACGTCAAGCTGGGTCTGCGCGCTTAACAGCGCCTTCATGCCGGTGTACTGGCCGTTCTCATCGGTGGTGCCGATGATATTGGAAATGGTTTCCGCTTCGGTCGCGCCTTCGGCCACGCGCACCACGACGGTAACGGGCTTTGACTGGTCGGCAATCGCCTGCAGGGACGCGGCCAGCGTGCCTTTTTTACCGGCTTTGGCGATACCGGCCTGCACGTTGGTTAACAGTACCGGCGTGTTCAGAGGGAACGTCGTCGCATTGGCGTCGGCGGCGGTACAGACCAGCCCGACAATCGCCGTGGAGACGGTGGAAATGGTGCGCGTGCCGTCGTTGATTTCGACGACGCGGACACCGTGATGATAATCAGACATCTGATGCACTCCGTTAAATGGGTGCGCTCAGATTGTCAGGTCAGACTTAATGGTGCATGCAATAGAAATTTGCTGATGGATGAACAAAAATAATCATACGGTTTGAAGTATCTAGTGCAATCAACTTCCCACCAGTTTAATATCTATAGCTGCGTCAGCTTATCCGTGTAAAAAATTAGTATATTTCACTCCTGTATTCCGCATAGCTACAATTGAAGATTACCCTAACCCCACCGTATAAAATCCAACCTACACATGGAGTTAAAATGTCAACAGATAGAATTAATTTACTTGGAGATTATGAGTTTTTCGGTGAATTCTTCCCAGACAAGAACACAAAGGAAGGTCGATTTCCAGGCGTCATAAAATACACACCTTATACAGGATTGAAGCTTGAATACTCTTTATCAAATGAAAAATCACCGCAAGAATGTGAACGTCTTTTTGGGATATTAAGTAACGGTAAGCTATGTACGCTGATCGGTCCATTCAATTTATCCTCAGGGACAAACTATGTTGGGGAATTTTTTATAAGAACAGGTACACATAGTTTCCCCTACGCAATATTTGGCGATTTTACAGAAGAATTAGACTTAATTGAATACTGTGATTTTAATTTCAATGGAATGCAAGAATTCATGCACCCTCAAAATTTCTTGCACCAATATGAGTTTAAAGAAGAAATAACCGGGAAAGCTGAAAGTCATGGGTGGGAAGTACAAATTAGAAATAAAGCAACTTTTTTGCGAGCTGATAAAAATTTAAGTAACTTAATTCACTCAAAGGACGATGACGCACTGAATGAGTTTAAATATCACTTTGATAGTATCCGCGAGAAATATCCACAAGCTTCATTTTTGCTTCGAAAAACGCTTGAGTTTTTCTTTAGACTATCTAAAGAAAGCGATGTAACAACCAATGATATCATTCTTGGGGTAATTAAAGTAACATCGCTTTTTAGTATTTTGATTGCTAAGCCAATTTTCCCAGAGGAGATTATCTTAAAATTTCTTGATGAAAAAATAAAATCGTGCTCTGTACTATTTGGGCTAGGGTTAGAGCAACGAACCTTTGAATTAGCTCAGGAAAACGTGAGCCATTTTTACACCCCTTTAAATCTAAGAGAGATTAATTTTGAAACAACGCTAGGGAAATGGTTTGAGATAGCAGACGCTTATAAGGTACTCTCTATTTCATATCGATACGAAACGGGAATGAGAACATTAAATGAAGCCTATGGGGATATCATTCTTTATGCAACTTTAATCGAGGATATAAACAAATCATTAGGTGGAGTGCCAAAAGAAAAATATGAAAAACCTTTTAATGAATATGCTTCAAGTAGAATGCGCTCGTTCTTTTGTGGGATTTTTTCAAAGTATAACAGCGATTCAATTGGTGATAATATCGCCACCTTGAGAAACGAACTTGCCCACATAGGTCGACCTAAAGTCCTTATGAATAAATTAACAACTCAGGAATATATTCGCATAGGTGATATATTAAGGCTTATTGTAACGGCACATCTTTTTCGTCAACTTGAAATCAGCTTGGAGCTTATACATACATACATGGATAAAGAGATACCTAGATAAAAATAAATTTTACAATTATTGCTTTAAAAAACATTCACCAATAATAAAAGCCCGTAGATACGGGCTTTTATTTAATGGGGTTTTGCTGGCCAGGAAAAAGAGCAAGATAAGGAAATATTTAAAGCCTGTACCTCCTGCACGTACTTCATCCAGGCAGTCAGCGAAGCCTTATCCACATCGGTGATAATGTCGAGCCTCAGCTGCGTCTGCCATGCCTGCGTTATGCTGTTGGCTTCTGCGATACGTGCGGCTTTTTCAGCCTCTGCCGCCCGTACGGCTGCGGCCTGCTGCGCGTCCGTATCCGTTACCCATTCTTTCCCGTCCCACTGGTCATAGTCGGTTGCCGGTGCCTGCGTGGTGGTGCCTGCCGGATAGTCGCCCGGCGCGGCGATTTCTGTAGCCGAGCCGTCCGTAGTGGAATACACCGTTTCGCCACGATGATCGGCCATGCTCTGCCAACCGCCGTCGCGGTAAATCGCTACAAATCCGGCACCGGCTGCGGGCGGCGCGGTGCTACAGGCATTAGCCGGAATGCCCACGCCCTGCGGTAAATATTCGTCCGTTGTGCCAGTGAATTCACCGGTCAGGCCGTCAAAATTATGAACCGTCAGTGAGCCGGAAGCCTTCGCCAGCCCGTTTTTATCCAGGGTAATC
This sequence comes from Pantoea sp. CCBC3-3-1, assembly GCF_007981265.1. NCBI lineage: Bacteria > Pseudomonadati > Pseudomonadota > Gammaproteobacteria > Enterobacterales > Erwiniaceae > Pantoea > Pantoea sp. CCBC3-3-1. Next base: position 2,713,281 of record NZ_CP034363.1, on the reverse strand, counting down.
TTTGCCATTATGCGGCCCTCACAATGTAGTTAAAGGCGATGTTTCGCGGACGGGTTTCAGCAGCAGAACGGATACCAAGACGCGTCGTTGACGTTGCGGTTCCGTCCGAAAAGTTATTTCCAGCAGCAATACCGTCAATGGCGTCAGAGCTTTGGGATGCTCTGCTGGTAAGTACCAGAATATTTTTAACCGTCAGGCCGTTTGACGCGTAACCCACGCCCATAGCATCTAACTGCAAAGTCTGGACAGACCGCCCGGAGTCCACGCCGCGCCCGTCGTCCCAGCCACGGATAAACTCGCCGCGCAGGTCAGGCAGCTTCAGCGACGGATACACCTTCGCCAGCAGCGGGTAAGCGGTGGCGCTGAACGATGCGCCGTTGCACTTCAGCCAGCCGTCCGGCGCGGTTGCGGTCGGGTAAGGCAGCGGCACGCCAACCGGCACGGATGAACCATCGCCCAGCCCCAGCGCGGCAAGCGCTTTCGAACCCAGTCCGGCGTCCTTAATTTCCGCCAGCGCGTTGGCCGCCTGCAGGTACTGCTTATGGGGATTGGCGGCGGCAACGTGCGCGGCCAGCGCCCTGTCGGCGTAAGCCTTCACCTCAATCACCGCGTTATCGACATACTGCCGCGTTGCCAGCACCACGGACGGATCGATTTTCAATGTTACGACGCTTGTGCTGTTGACGATTAAAATCATGCGCACGGTCTGCGTACGGCCGCTGCCCTCGGCGAGCTGCGGCTTGTAGGTTTCCGCGCAGTTGGCCACGGCAATCAGCACGCCGTCGGCGTCAAACAGGCCAATTTCCCGGATCCAAAAGCCGCCCTCACTTTCGGGGATAATCTGCTCGGCGATGATCTGGCTGCTGTTGGCCGCATCCACCGACAGCGCGTTGAGCGAGGCCCGGCGCTTTTCGTTGATAAGCTTTGTCTGCACCGCGTCCGGCGTGGGCAACGTGCCGCCTCCGTCGCCCACGGCCATTTCGGTAATCTGGACTTTCGTTCCCAGCGCGGCGGCATTGGCAAGCTTTGCCGCGCCCTGGCTGGTCAGCAGGGCAAAATATTTCGTCGTCATGTGCTTACTTCCGTCAGGTCAATAAGATGCACCGCCGCGCCGGTATAGCCCGGCCCGCCGACGCTGATAAGTTCAGGGGTATAGGGGTAAACCGTCAGCTCGTCGCCGCTGTAGCAGGCGGCGGCAACCGGCAGCGCGCCGCTGGCGTCTAGGTTAACCGACAGCCCGATAAGGTGGCGGCTGCACGGCTTCGCGTCGGCAATCAGGCGCTCCAGCTCGTTATACATTTCCTCGGTAATGCCGGTATCCAGCACGCCCACGTCCAGCCGGAACGTGCCCGGCTCGCCGCCGGTCTTCCACCACTCAACGATGCGGATCAGATAGCCGAGCGGCTCCACCACGCGACGGATTGAGCCGAGCGTGCCTTTGTGCTTATGCACGTACTGCGAGGCGCTGACGACGGCGCGTTTTGTTGACTCGCTCCAGCCGGTGTCCCAGCGGTCAACCGACCACGCCCAGGCAAGATACGGCAGCAGCTCAACGGGGCAGGTGTCCGGGTTCCATAACCGACGTAGCGGTGCCGGAATGGCTTCAATCTTCGCGCAGGCTTCAGCGGCGGCAACTTCCAGCGCCGACGAGCCGACCGGCAGCAGGCGATCATTCATCCGAACCCCCGACCGTAATCGCCCAGCCGGTGCAGTACGCGGCCTGCGTTTTATCCAGCACCACGTCGGCGGCGGGTTCGGTCAGCTCAACCCGCTGGACGCCCTCAACGTGAAGCGCAGCGTATAAAGCCGACTTGCGGATGTCCCGGCCAAGCCGCGCCTGGGCGCTGACGAACGCGGTAAGCTTTGCCTCAGCGGCGGCGCGTATCGGCTCGGCTTCCGGCCCCGGATAGAGATACAGCACGGCGTCCACGGCATAATCCACGATGGCGGCCGACTGCACCGTGACCCGGTCAGCTACCGGGCGCACGTCCTCATCATTTAGGGCTTTATCCACCACGGCCAGCAGGTCGGCGGTCGCCACGCCGTTTCCCTCCCGCGACAGCACGGTGATGGTCACGCACGCGGGCGACGGGCTGATCGCGGACGCATCCGACACGCGGCCGTCGGCACTTTTCGCGTGGTACTCGTAAGCGCCCGACGGCCCGGCCACGCTCAGCCCCTCAAAGGCGGCGGCGATACGCACGCGAAAATCGTCGTCGCTTTCCATCACGGCGGCGGTCGGCGGGAGCGTGGTTTCATCAGCGGCCGTCAGCGTCAGGCGGGTAACGCCATTGTTTGCGCCGAGCTGGTCCAAATCATCCGCCAGGGCATACGCCACCATCACGGCCTTAGCCGCCTCGTTGATGCGCTGGCGCAGGATAACCTCGCGGTACGCGTTTTCTTCCAGCAGCTTGACCACCGGCTCCGATTCCAGCGCCAGCGTGCGGGCGATGGCCTCCTGCTGCTCCGCCGGATAGAGCGAAATCAGCGTGGCTTTGCGTTCAGCGAGAAGGGTTTCATAGTCCAGCACTTCCACCACGTCGGGCGCGGGTAGCTGGCTCAGGTCGATAGTTGCCATATCAGCTCACGGGAATGGTCAGGGAAAAGTCCTGCGCGTTGTCGGCGCGGGTGCCGGTGAGTTCAACCGCCATGCCGCCGTCAAACGCAGATTCGTAAGAGATGCCGGTCAGCTTCACGCGGGGTTCCCACTGCAAAATCGCCACGTAACAGGCCGACATAATTTGCAGGCGCAGCGATTCATTCTGCGGCTGGTCAGTGAGCGCGGACAGCAGCGAGCCGTAGCTGCGGCGCATTATCCGGGTGCCGACCGGCGTCAGCAGAATGTCGCGTACCGACTGGCGGATATGATCGATATCATTCACCGCCCCGCCGGTGTCGCGGCTCATACCGCTGTATTTCACGGTCATTACTGCGGCCCTCCTGACGTGTCGCCGCCGGACTTCACGCCGCCGTGTTTGTGGGAGTGCACGACCACGCCGTTAGAGGTAAAGCCGCCGCCGCTGTGCTGAATATCGCCTTTCATCGTGCCGCCCTGGGTGACTTCCAGCGTGGCGGTTTTCAGCAGTGCAGAGCATTCGACTTCGGGCGAGTCCAGCATGATTTTGACGGCGGCCTGTATGGTGGCGGTCTGGATGCCGATTGCCTTCAGCGCGCCGCTGGCAGGTTCATACTCAATTACCGCGCCGTCGGGAAACGACCAGTGCAGCGCGTCAGCCGAGGCCGACGGGGCAGGATGTTCGTCAGAGAACACGCCCGGCAAAATAAAGCCGGTATCCAGCTCGCCGCCCAGGCACAGAACAAGCACCTGCTCGCCGACGGAAGGCGCATTCCATGAACAGGTACGACCGGCACGGGCGGTCAGCCAGTGCAGCCAGTTGGTTGTATTGTTACCGGTATCCACGCGGCAAAGCCCGTCGTCAAGGTTGACGGCGGAGACGGTGCCGATACGGATCAGGTTGCGCAGCAGGCGCAGGATTTCTGGGATTTGTGTGTTCATGAAGAGAGAGTGCCAATATTAATCGGCACTTTCATGCTAATTTATTTTGCTCGTGCACAAGCAAGCATGTTAGAAATCAATTTCTATTTATTAATTAATCCGTTATAAATATCGAAAATCTTTCTTCTCCCATTAACCTGGTATTACCAGACCATACTGATACAAACATATGGTGAATCCCTTTGAATTTAGTGTCTTCCCAGTGGCTCGCAAAATACACTCCATTTCCTTGATATTTGGCAGCAACGTAACATTCGTGATTGCCGTTGTTATCATGCCCCCTGGCTTCCTCACCTGTATTTTCAACCCTAAATAAAAACTTAAGATCACGTTCATGTATATCGTAATATTTAACTTTAAATGAAACCCCTGCGCCTTTTTTTATACTCCGTGAACATCTGTAATACTCGTCATCAGATGGATCTTTAGCCGACCTTTTTATCGTGGCTGACAACTCCATATGTTCTGGATAAGAATTGATAGGGGTATAAGTATTATAAGATTTGTGATCAACTAAAAATTGCCTATAATTTTTAGGCTTACCATCAATTGTAATATAGTTTGGTGTGACGAAGGTTTTTTTCTCAGGGATGCCATTTTTATTTTTTTCCATCACTTTTAACAAATCATCGTCGAATCCTAAAAGCTCTGCGAAATTCTCCCCAACTAAGATTGAGTTTTTTGGGGCTTTTTGTTGTAATTTTGCCGCGACATCAACGTGATAAGATGTTGCTGTTACCTCATGAGAACCCAAATATCCATAGGTTCCCCAAATTACATCTTCATCTTTACCATAATCAATACCAATCCTTATCCCAATTTTCTCAGCACCAATGTCCGAAAGTTTAGGTGACACAACTTTCTCCATCATTTCTATTAAAAACGCCGAACAATTTAAAGCATCAATGCCGCTATCCATTATTAATCCGTCAGCTTTTTTCCGTTCGCTCCGGAAAAACGCCATAACGGCATCACCCATTATACGATGAACATGCCCATCGAACGAATCTATAGTTTCGATTGCGCAACGGATAATATCATTTTTAATACCAAAAACTTCTTCTGGAGTATAAATAACGCCAAGCTTTGTCGAACCAATGATATCCATAAAAAGTGTGACTGAATATCCGTAACGCAGCTCATCAGTACCATTGATATCTTCAAAATCCGGATGGCAGCCAAAGCTTTTTTGTAGTTGCCCATGCTTTCCAAATTTATGCCGTACTATGTTCTTTACACCATAACTATCTGGTGCTGAAGCTAAACTTTGAGAACGTATTAAACCAGTATTAAGGGAGCTTTCATTTAATGATTCTTGTGAATCAAAAGCCATACCTCCTTTCATTAACTCGCTATGTCGCCGCTTTGACAATGTAATATCCAAGGATCTTTCTAACCCTTTATAAATATCTTCTATGGACATATTAGGCCTTATATTTCTGAGAGTATTATCACTAACACCATTAATCCTAATGAAATTAGAGATACGGTGATACATTCGATAGATCTTTTGTGGTAGTTGTATTTCTCCAAAAGAGCGCCGGATAGATTATAATTTAATGACACCAGCGACTCTATTCTTTCATGGTTATTCTTCTCTTTCAGCCCCACTGAGTATTCGCTAGCGCTTTTAAAATAATGACGGAGATCAACAAAGGAATATATATTCTTTTGCGAAGATGGTTCCAAATATGGGATCATGCCTTTTAATGAATAGAAAATTGCCAATAAAAGTAAGATGAGAGATATCAAACCAAACAGCGAAAGAATGTATTTATCATTAATTTCATCTAGGCGTTGAAGGAATTTGTCATAATTTAATAATATAGTAGCAAAAAGAGCTGACGATAAACTCAGTAAAATAGTTGATTTTGTATTGGCACTATTGAGGTAACCATCTGTCCTTATCAATATTTTTAACAAAACTTCAATTTGTTGCGATGGGTCGTTCTTGCGTTCTTCTTTGAATCTCTCCAAAATGACCTCAGTCAATAAGATTAATCTTTAAGTTTATTTATGATTATTCTCTGAAAAATGTCAACACTTTCTTTACCAAATCCTAACAAAGGCCTTGCATCATACTGCACATCCTTCCCCCCACGGGCTGGCCGGTCGCGCAGCCCGTAGTGATGCACACGCGCCATGCGCTGCACGCTCCCGGTAAACTCCACCACGGCGTCGTCAGCGGTGCCTTTCGCCTTCATGTATTTTGCCGTGCGCAGCCTGGCGAACATCTCGCGCTTTACCCGGCCTTTCTTCTTGCGGGCGGGTGCCTTGCGCGGCTTAAACGCCGTGCCGTCCGGTGCCTGCTGGCGTTTAATATTCTGCTGCTGACTGGCGCGCAGGCGCTTTGCGATGGTGCGCGCCATTTCCTTACGTGCCGTCGGTGACAGGTTGCCGATCAGTGCGTTTAGCCTGGCGTCGAATGCCTCCAGTCCGTTCATAATTGCAGCCCGCTGACCAGCTCGCCGTCCGCATAAAGCTGCGTTGGTCGCGCCACGTTATCCGGCAGCGGGTTTTCGCCCGCGTGGGTGACGTGCAGCGCTTCGCCTTCCTGCTTCACAATCACGCGCTCCGTCAGTTGCAGGTCAATGCTGATGTCGCACAGGGTGTCACTCAGCACGTCAGCCTTAAAGGTGATGCCGGTGCGCCGCTTTTCTTCGTTCGCCATAATGTCGGGCTGGTTCTCACGCAGCCAGGCAAGCAGCGGCACGATCAGCACGTCGAGATCGTCCCCGTAGTCGGTCACGACCAGATTCAGCTGATACTGGTATTCAAACGACAGCGAACTGGCGAGCGTCGAGGCGATGCGCCCGCCGTCGATAAACATGTTCAGGCTGTCAGGGTTTCGCTGTAGCAGCGGCACGCTGTCGGTCAGCACCTGCCGTAGCTGTTTCGGTTTCTGCATCGTGCTGCTCCTGACATTCTTTGATAATTTCCACCTGCAACCCGCATGACGCAAGCGCAGCCTCTAACTGGCGGTTATCCGCCGCTAAGTCGCCCTGGGTTTGCAGGCTGTTGCCCGGCAGCGGGCAGCTTGTCACGCGCGGACAGCCAGTCCAGATAATCTCGGGCGTTGCTGAAGGCGGGGCGACCGTGCAGCCGGATAACATCAGCAGGCAAAGCAGCGGCAGACCAGTCGCGCAAAATCGGATTCGCATCGGTTTCTCTCTGTATTGTCATTTCACGGTTCAGGGCGGCAGCACTGGCGCGGCCCTGCAACAGGCGCAGCGCGGCCTCGTGTTTCCGGCCCGCCCTGGCCTCATCGTTCAGGCGGGTTAGCGCCTTATCGCGGCTTTCAATTCCGGCGGACAGCGTGCCGATAATGCGCTGCGCGTCGGTAAGGTGGCCGCTTACTGCGTCCAGCCGCCAGCCGGTGAGACCCAGCGCAACGAGCGCCACGGCCAGCAGTACCGCTAACAAACGGATCATGCCGCCCCCTTTAAGCACCAGGCTTTTTCCCGCTGGCGGCGGTTTTCCAGCCCGGCATTTCTGACGCCGTTCACGTACACCCAGCGGTCGAGCTGGCCGCACGCCTGCCGCCACTGCTGGCGCTTCAGATAACCGGCAAGCGTAGACCCACAGGCCGCGCCGGTGCCGACGTTAAACGAGAAGCTCAACAGCGCGTCATACACCGGCGCGGGCATCTCAACCGGCACGCAGACGGCAAGCTCACGCTCAACGCGCATTACGTCATACACCAGATTAACGGCGGCCTGCCGCTCGCTGACCTGGCTTTGCGGCGTGACGCCTTCAGTGTGCCCGATGCCGTTGGTCCAAACGCCGGCGCTGCACCGGTACGGCGAGGTGCGACAGCCTTCGGCATCGGCAATCAGCCGCAGTCCGCCTTCGGAAATCTTCAGCGTGTTGAACTGTGGTAACAGCGCGGCAATCGCCAGCACGGCCAGCACGGCGCAGTGTTTAGCGGCCTTCATTGCCCACCCCCTGTACGTTCTGCCGCTGTAGTTCATACATCTTGCGCCGGTAATGCCAGTTGATAAAAAACGTCGCCACGTTAATCACTAACGTCACCACGGCGACGCCTGAACCCACCATAAAAGCGATGTCCTGCGGCGTGTGGCGGCCAAACCACATCAGCACAAGCCCGATAAGGTAGTTAATCAGTGAGTTGATTTTCTCCATCTTTTTCAGTCCCACAGGTTGACGGTTTCATTAGCGGACGATCCGGGGAGGTCGGGCAGCGTCACCTCGCAGCCGTGCATCAGCACCGGTCCGCTTTCGGCCAGCCCCGGATTGGCGGCATAGACCTGTTCAACCGCCTCCTGCGTGCGCCCGTAGTACCGCCAGCAAATCTGATCCACGGTGTCGCCCTGCTGCGCGTAAATAATCACAGTAGGCTCACGATGCAGCCGGAACGACCGCCGATGCGGCTGATACTGAAACGCGCGTCGCGCCAGTACTCGTCGGCGCTCGCCTCTACCTCAGCGCCTTTTTTGCCGCTGGCGTCATAGCCCCGGTAGCGCTCAACAATCACGGCACCGGTCAGGGCGCTGACGGCGGCAAAATAGTGCGTGACCTTTTCGCTTTCGCCGTCGAAGCTTTCTGCCGGGACGTCAGGCAGCGTTTTATAGCCTGCCGCCATCTGTTCGGCCCGCCAGTCGTACAGCTCGGCGTTGACTTCGGAAATCGCCGTTTTCACCGCAAGGCGCAGGCGCTGCGCGGTCACGGTGCCTTCATAACGCAGCGTGTCGCGCAGCTGCTGCAAATCAACGTCAGGCCAGAAAAAGGTATTCTTCACCGGCGGCTCGGCGGCATCTGCCGGTCGCGGGGCGGGGATAACAAGCATGTTCATAGTCGGCCTTAAAATAGGTGGGCGGTGGAGAGCCGCGCAGACATTAAAAATGCGTTGCAGCTCTGCCGCCCGGCGCGGGGCGCGTTCGGTTAGCGGCGGGTCATGGCCTGCTTTTTCAGCTCAGTAGCCAGCCGCTCAATGTCTTTTATGACGCCGCAGCCCTCGTGCAGCTGTAGCGCCCTCGTTAAATGTTCCATCGCATCCAAAGCCCTGCCCGCATCGCGCAGCACGTACCCGGTGATTTTGTGCAGCTTGGCGCGCACCTGGTCGGGCATGTCTGCGGATTTCGTCATCTCAAGCGTTGCCAGCAGCGGGTCGATATCAACCGCCGCGCCCAGCGTGCGGGCGCGGGCCGCCGCGTCGGCCACCTCTTCGGCCAGCAGGTAGCCGGTGGCGTCGCGCTTAAAGCCGGACGGCGGCACTAACCCGTGCTGAAGCGCGTACCGGGCAATCGCCAGCGCGCCCGGCACGTCGCCCGCATCCAGCCGCCAGATCATGACGGTCATCAGCACGGCGTCCTGTGCACCGTTTCCCTTTGCTAACACGCCCGCCACCCACGGAAGATACTCAGGCAACATCTGCCGCTTGAGTTCGGCCTTGCGCTCCTGCGAGCGCACTTTCTTCAGGCGGCGTTTGTCGTCGTTAAGCTTCAGCAGCATCAGCTCGTAGCCGTTCGCGTGGCGCAGCGGGTTGCTGGCCTGCTGCGAGGCGGCTTCCGCCTCAAGGCGCATAAGGTGACGTCGGGCAGGACTTAACATGCGTTATGCCTCCGGGGTTTCCGCAGCGCCTTCGGTCGTGGCAGCGTCTGCTTTTTTCTCATCCGGCAAATCAGACAGGACGATCCCCTCAAGCAGGCAGCCAGCGGCATAATCTTCCACCACGTAGTCCTCGTTGATGGACTCGTAGTTTTCGATGCGGTCGCGCTTCGCCACCTCGTCGATCAGGCGGCGGTGCGTGCCTTCCTGGAAATAAATCGACAGGTTGTCCAGGCGGGTTATAAGCAGCGCGTCCGCCGGGAAGTACGGCACGCGCACGGCGGGCAGGTTGCCGATGCGTTTCTGGCTGACAATGACGTCACCCGCCAGCGTTTCGCTGTTGGCCTGCGTCTGGTTAACCAGCGGAAAATACTTGTCGGCCAGCAGCTGGCGACCGCAGATAACGACCAGCTCCGGGTCTTCCTGATACCACGGTTCGATCAGGTTGTTGGTCGCATCCATCACCACGGCGTCAAGGTTCACCCAGGTGCGATTTTTACCAACCAGCACACCGTCGGATACGCTGCCGTCCTTGTTCGTGGTTTTGTTCATCACCCTCGTCGGCGCGTTGTTGCGGTACTTCTGCAACCAGCCCACGGCCACGTCCTGCAACATCGGGTATTTGGCGCGGTTGGAGGTCTTTGCACGCGATACGCCGTTAAAGCCGATCATGATGCGGTCCAGGCTCTGGCGCTTAATGATGGCGTCGCGCAGGCGGGCCTGGAAATCTTCATAGCGCGCCCACAGGTCAAGCGTGTTGTAGCGAATGTGGAAGTCGTAGTTAACCTGCACGCACTCATAGCCTTCACTGTCCAGCGCGGCAAAGTCAGCGGTTTCGCGCTCGTCACCGCCCGTCGTGTCGGTGGTGCTGGCAATCGAGCCGGACACGCCGACGCCGATTTTTTCGCCCTTCATTTCGGACACCGGCACGATGTTAATGCGGGTCAGAAAGTCCGATGACTCCTGCACGCGGTTCATCAGCGTTTGCGTCACCGACGGCTCAACGGTGAATTTCTTGTTCATGTCGCCGGTTTCGACGTTGTTCAGTTCGGCCAGGCGGGTCATGAAGGCGTTAAATTTAAAGCGGGTGTTCTGGCGCATTTGCGCTCCTGTATTCGGTTAAGGGTTAGCAGTCGGTCTGTACGCTGGCTTTGTTATCGCTGCCGGTGGCGGCCGGGCGACGCGAAAAGCCGCCGTCGGTTTTACTCAGCTGCGCCTGTAGCGCGGTAAAAGCGGCGCGGTCTTCAACGGTCTGCTGCTCCAGTGCGTCGAGTCGTCCGGTTAAGGCCAGCGCCAGTGCCGAGAGTTTTTGCGTCTGCGCCTCACCGTTCTGCTGCACCTGTTCAGCCACGGCGGTAACGGCCGCGCTGACGTCGGCAAATTGCAGGTCGGCGGTTTTCGTTTTAGCGGAGAACATCGCCGACACGCGGGCCAGCAGTGACGGGGCCGGATCGGCTTCTTCAGTGAACTCAATCAGCGTTTCTTCAGCGGCGGTAAACAGGTTGTCTTTGTGCTGCTTGCGGGAGGCCAGCGGATTGGCCGACGCCGTGGCGCTGAAGCTCAGGATTTCCGTGCCGAGGCTCGCCGGGTCGTCGGTGACGGCCAGGCCAATCAGGTACGCCTCGCCGGTGTCGGCAAACTTCGGGTTGACCTCAATGGAGGTGTAGATTTTCTGGCGGGCTCTGGTCAGTTCGGCCAGCTCCGGCGTCGGGCTGATGTCGCCATACAGCGCCAGCTTGCCCTTCAGCTTGCCGTCTTCGATTTCTTCCGCGCTCAGGGCGGTAACGTCGCCATAGCGGCGGAACGGGCTGTCAGGGGTGTAACCCTTGATGTGCTCCATGTTGATGCGCGCGCCGTACATCGCCGGGTCATAGTTCGCGGCCATCTGGGAAATCCAGTCGCGGGAAATCACGCGGCCGTCGGTGGTTGCGCCTTCAACTGCAATTCGAAAACGCTTTGCTTTTAGTGTTGCCATTACAGGCTCCGGTCAGTGGATTAGGTCGGGGCCAGTTTCACCGCCACGGCCCATCCGCTCAACGAAAGCCAGCCCGCTCAGCCATCAGCAAACAGGGACAGCGGGCGCGCCTTTTTGCGCCCCGGTAGCCTTGTCGGCATGAACATACAAACCACCATCAGCGATCCGCGCCGTCAGGCCGCACTGCTTTACTGGCAGGGTTACTCCGTGCGGCAGATTGCGGAGACGCTCGGCCAGAAAACACCGACCGTGCAGAGCTGGAAGCTGCGCGACGCGTGGGAAGACATTGCGCCCATCAGTCGCGTTGAGGCCAGCATGGAGGCGCGGTTAATCCAGCTCATCATGAAAGAGGTCAAGGGCAACGGGGATTACAAGGAGATAGACGCGCTGGGCCGCCAGATTGAGCGCCTGGCCCGCGTGGAGCGCTACCGCAGTTCGGGGAATGAGGCCGACCTTAATCCCAACGTGCGCAACCGCAACAAGGGCGAGCGCCAGCCGGTGATTAAGAACGTCTTCAGCGACGAGCAGACCAGCAAGCTGACCAGCCTGTTTATGGATAACTGCTTTGAGTATCAGCTCAACTGGCACCGGGCCGGGCTGGCGCACCGCATCCGCAATATTCTGAAGTCCCGCCAGATTGGCGCGACGTTCTACTTTGCCCGCGAGGCGCTGATTGACGCGCTGACCACCGGGCGCAACCAGATATTTTTATCCGCAAGCAAGGCGCAGGCGCACGTTTTCAAAAACTACATCATCGACTTTGCCCGGCAGGTTGACGTTGACCTGAAGGGCGATCCGATTGTGCTGCCGAACGGCGCACGCCTGATTTTCCTGGGCACCAACGTGCGCACCGCGCAGAGCTACACCGGCAACCTCTATCTGGATGAATATTTCTGGATACCGAAGTTTCAGGAGCTGCGCAAGGTCGCCAGCGGCATGTCACTGCATAAAAAATGGCGCACCACCTATTTCTCCACGCCGTCGAGCCTGTCGCACAGCGCGTATCCGTTCTGGTCGGGCGAACTGTTTAACAAGGGACGCCGCAGCAAAGACGATCGCATTGAGCTGGATTTATCACATTCGCATCTGGCAAAAGGCGCGCTGTGCGGTGACGGCCAGTGGCGGCAGATTGTCACCGTTGAGGACGCGCTGACCGGCGGCTGCAACCTGTTTGACCTTGACCAGCTGTCGCTGGAATACAGCCCGTCAGAGTACCAGAACCTTTTAATGTGTGAGTTTGTCGACGATGAGGCGAGCGTGTTCCCGTTCGCGGAGTTGCAGACCTGCATGATCGACAGTCTGGAAGAATGGACCGACTTTAACCCTTACCTGCCGCGCCCGTTCGACTACCGTCCGGTATGGATTGGCTATGACCCGTCGCACACCGGCGACAGCGCGGGCTGTGCGGTGATTGCGCCGCCGCTGGTTGCTGGCGGCAAATTTCGCGTGCTTGAGCATCACCAGTGGCGCGGTATGGACTTTGCCGCACAGGCGAAATCCATAGAGGACTTAACCAAAAAATACACCGTGGAGTATATCGGCGTGGACGCCACCGGCATTGGCCAGGGCGTTTTTCAGCTGGTCCGCCAGTTTTACCCGGCGGCACGCGAAATCCGCTATTCGCCGGAAGTGAAAACGGGAATGGTCCTGAAGGCGAAAGACACCATCGGCAGCGGGCGGCTGGAGTACGACGCCGGAAGCACCGACATCACGCAGTCCTTTATGGCTATCCGCAAAACCATGACCGCCAGCGGTAACCGATCCACCTACGAGGCGAGCCGCAGCGAGGATGCCAGCCACGCGGACGTTGCCTGGGCAATCATGCACGCGCTGCTAAACGAACCGCTTACCGCTGCCAGCGGCAGCGCTAACCCTTCAATTCTGGAATTTTACTGATGAAGAATATGTCCGACCACAACACCAACCCTGTTTGCTGGAAGCTCATTTCAGACCGGGGTTTAATTACAGAAACTATGCGAGAAAAAAGCATGACCAGAGCTGAAGCATTCCGCTGGCTTTACCAGTGTGCACCGGTATTTGGTGATAACGACGTTAAAGGCGGTAATCATGGCTAAGCGCAACGGCCGTAAGGCATATTCGGTTAAACCACAATCCGCACCGGCCGCGCCACAGCAGGTTGAGGCATTTACCTTCGGCGAGCCAACGCCGGTGATGGACAAGCGCGATATTCTGGATTATGCCGAGTGCATCGGCAACGGGCGCTGGTACGAGCCACCGGTCAGCTTTCACGGGCTGGCAAAAAGCCTGCGCTCGGCGGTGCATCACAGCTCGCCGATTTACGTGAAACGAAACATTCTGGCCTCAACCTTTATCCCGCATCCGATGATGAGCCAGCAGGAGTTCAGCAAGTTTGCGCTGGATTATCTGGTATTCGGGAATGCGTTTGCCGAACTGCGCCGTAACAGCCTGGGCAGGCCGTTCAGGCTGGAAACCACCCCGGCCAAGTTCACCCGCAAGGGCGTTAAAGAGGGTGACTACTGGTTTGTGAACGACTGGAAGGAGCCGCACCAGTTTGCCAACAACAGCGTGTTTCACCTGATTGAGCCGGACATTAACCAGGAGCTGTACGGTCTGCCGGAATACCTCAGCGCGCTCAACTCCGCCTGGCTGAATGAAGCGGCCACGCTGTTTCGCCGCAAGTACTACCAGAACGGCGCGCACGCCGGTTACATCCTGTACATGACCGACGCAGCGCAAAGCTCCAGCGACGTAGACCGGATGCGTCAGGCAATGCGCGACACGAAAGGCCTGGGTAACTTCCGTAACCTGTTTATGTACGCGCCGAACGGCAAGCCGGACGGCATCAAGATTCTGCCGCTTAGTGAGGTGGCGACAAAGGATGATTTCTTTAACATCAAAAAGGCCAGCCGCGACGACCTGCTAAGCGCGCACCGCGTACCGCCGCAAATGATGGGCATTATCCCGGACAACTCCGGCGGCTTCGGGGATGCGGTAAAGGCGTCGCAGGTATTTGTGCGTAATGAACTGACGCCGTTGCAGGAGCGGATGAAGGAGATTAATGAGTGGATGGGGGAAGAGGTGATTAGTTTTACAAGCTACAACTTACCCTAATAGGTTATGGTAGGGCCTAAGCAGGCCCTAACCTCATCCATTTTTCTTTTTATTTTTTCCTTCATAAGATTTTATTCCTACACCTGAACTAGATTTAAATCCATATCCTAATCCAACACCTGAATTATTTTTTACTGTTAATCCTAACCCAAAACCTGAATTATTTTTTACTGCCGCTCCTAAATCAACCCCTTTACTATTTCCCACAATGGAACCAAGCCCTAACCCTATCCCTTCACCCAAAACAACAGACTTATTATTAATCGATTCCTCATAAGCTTTCTTGAACATTGAAAGATGTTTAGAAGAAAAACCCTCAGCAATGCCATCACTGCCAATGACAAATAAATTTGGGAAAGCATCACCCAGATATTCAGAAAACCCCTTTGCCCTTGCTAATATTAACTTCTGCGATTTTATGATGGACTCTGCATTAATTTTATCTTTTTTTAATTTATTAATAACTTCATTAAGATTGATATTCTCTCCTTGAGATTTTTCATATTTTACAAAGATTTCCTCATACCTGCCTTTTGTAAGTGAAAGTTCCTTTTCAATATTTTTATTTTCAGATTGCAATGAATCAAAACGCATATTAAGAGCTGAAAAGCTTTTGTGTTTTTTATCTAAAGTATCTAAATCTTTGCTTGCCTGTATGACATCGGAACTAAGTTGTTCAAGCTTCAACTGTGATGATGATTGCTGAGCTTCCATGTCATTGATGATAGTAGATAACGCTTGATGCTCTTTTTTTAAAGATTCAATATTAATTCTGTGTGCAGCAGCCCTATCTCTTTGCGCCTCAATGTCAGCCTCATCAGTCGCTAATTGTTTGCTTCTGGCTGTTTCATTTAAAGCCGTTTCAATGACTAACTCTCGCTGTAATGTAATACGATTTTCTCTCTCTGTACATTCACACTTTCAATACTTGAAAATATCTTTTTATGTATTAATATAGAAGCATAAGTAAAAAAAGGGAATGTTAAAGAAAGTAAACTAGCCCAGAATATTGGAAAAAAAATTGAATGTGTGTGAGGTATACTTTCACCAAAAAAAATAGAATTATCAGGTATTTTTTCTCTAATATAATGTATTCTCTTTATCACTTCCATATCTGAGAGGAAGAAAAAGGCAACTTTATTCCAGTTATAACAAAGCCAAGAAATTATTAGCGTGCCAAAGAAAGGGTTTCTTGCTCTGTAGACGAAGGCTTCTTGTACTGGTGTTACCAAAGCCTCCTTTACAACCCCTGCAAATTCTTTTATTGCATCGTTCATCTTTCACCTTTGAAGTATTAAAAATTGTGTCTCATACAAGGCCGGACAGTTTCATAATTTAATTTAAAAAAATACTATTATTCCCTTTTTAAAAAACCACTTTATACGACCTGACACAACCTAACGCTTACTCTTATAACCATTCACAAGGCAGTAACATAGGAACTTAAGTGTACATGCTTATTCCCTCCGCGCGCAATGCTATCCCCGCCACGCCTGCCCGCTTTGTGTATCGCTTTTAGTGCAGTTGCAACAGATAAAAAAACGAGGCCAGTACTAGGTACGTCGTATGTTTTTCGGCATGATAGCTGCATGCAGATCCATGCGCCTAATGCATGCTGTGTCCATAGCACCTTAAAATCGCCGACGGAGTCCGGTTTAAAAGCGCTTAGCTCCTTAAGAAAAAATAAGGCTATTTTTTAACCTCAATATATGAAGATGAAAACCAAATTGATTTTTTCCCATTTATTAATTTTGTAATTGGGACGCCTTTTTCATCCATGGCTTGAGCACTAAACGTAACATAATACATTCCAGCTTTCTTAGTTGAAACCAAATAGCTTAAACTTCTTTCGGCTGAAACAGGAACCGAAATATCATACAATGGGATGTTCTCAGCTTTTTTCCCATTTTTATCTTTTGAATCTAAGAGAGCCAACTCTTCGTAATAGTTGGGATGATATATTTTCATAGCTACCTGTTTAGCCCCATCAGAAGCAACACGGCTGACAGTAAGGGATTCTTTTTTTAATTTTACATAAATTCTTTTGTTACTGTTATTTTTGATTTTAACTACTGGGTTTATATAAAAAACATCGTCAATCCTAACCACTTTAACGTCAACATTGAAGAACGTCGCCTCAGTGTCTCTTATTCTATTTGTGAGCTCGACAAGATCAGCCTCTGCTTTATCTCTCTGATGTAAGACATCAAAAACATATCCTCCCCATAAAATGGTAAATATTGCACAAAGCGATATAACTACATTATTAAACTGAGCGTGAGTTCGGTAAATATCTCTAAATTTATATACAAAAGAAACAAGTGCTACTAAAAGCACTCCTGAAATAAACCAATGTTCTTTAAGAAATACTACTAAAATACACCAATTTTCTTTAATGAATTCATAAAACATAGCTATTCACCTGAATGCCTAGCATCACCATCTTCAGGGAAGTCTATACCTGAATTGCGTTCTCGGCTTGTCGGATTCGCCCTGGCAAAGTTTCTATTCTGCCTTTTTACATGTAACTCAAGGGATTGCGCTACTCTTTCAAAGTTTAATCCACTTTTGGCAATTTCTGCTTTGCCTTCAATGTGAGGTAATATTTCACGTCCGATCTGGTTATCATCTACTGATGCAAATGATACATTTTGATTAAAAATCGCAGCCATGATCAAAATAAAAGCGATGCCCGCTTTTCTATTGGTAGTCCTAAATTGAAGCCAAACATCCCCAGGAGACATTAACATCTGTTGAGCTGTTAACGTTAATAGACCATCCTCATAAAATCTATCCATTTCACTCTGGACTAAGTCATTTGAAAATTCACCATCAAAATCTTCACCAATTAATAATGATATTACTTGAACGCGGTCAACGAGTTCAGATAATTGTTTTAATGTATGGTGCTTAATAGCTTCATGCTGCTCAATTCTTAAACTTGTGCAAAATGTATTATCTGTTATAAAGAATGACATTAGCCAGTGTAGAACTTCGTCTGACCTATCGCCAAGTGAGAATACAGCTTGGTAAGCATTGAATGATTTTTGAATTGCTAACGGTACATCTCTTCTACGAATAGGATCGCCCCACGTAACATGGCGCCTTACATGAAATCCATTGTTATCTTGGTCATCTGATAAACGTACTCTATCAAAGTAAGGCAATGAAGTTATTACTCCCGGAACAACTAAATCTCCTGACAACGTGAAAACCACATCACCAATACACATTTCAGAGATAAAATTTTCAATTTGAGTATGAATGTTTCTTGAGCCAATACGCTCAAGACCATCGATTCTGTCGAAAATTTCTTCTCGCGAAATTTCAGTGGTAAAGTCGATATTTCCTGGTGTGAGGCCATCTAAATGAGCAGTTGCGATCACACCGTTTTCAAGAAAATATGAAAAAAACCTGTACCTAACACCAGGTCTAACCACCCAACATTTCGCTGTTAGATCAATCTGTTGCACAGAAATCGCAGCTCTAACTTGTGGTGATCCATTATCAGTCATCTAGGAGTCTTCTCATTGCAATTTTTAGAACATTTTACATTTTTTTACTTATAACTCCATGCTTCTTTTTCCACAATAATCGGAAATTTTAAGCATGGCTCTCATAGCGTTTTGCTTTGTATGCTTTACTGAGTTATGAAACATATGTGCTAACAAAAATTTTATAGTTGTGTCTTACTGCATATATATTGGTTCGTATGCTACTGAGGTTCAATGATCTAAGCTGGTTCTTGGAGCTCAGCGCTATCCCCGCCACGTTTGCCCACTTTGTGTATCGCTTTTAATGCAACTGCATGATCCCCGAAAACAGCACCCTGCTTAATGTTACTATGCTGTTTTTACTGTTAATTTTCATATGGATCCATGCAGCTAATGCGTTTATAGTTATAAAAGCTGATATATAAATGTAACCACAATTAACCAAAGACTATCTTTCAATCGGCAAAGCCGAAAATACTACGGAAAAATGATTATTAGTAAGGCTCCTATTGGCTGCAATTTCGGCGATTAGATTTAGAGCTATCTCCCTGTCACGCTCTTGCCTGGCTCCCTCATTCGTTAGCCTGGCAATGAGTTCTACCCGCTCAAGCATCACCTGATTTTTCAATTCACTGTCCATTATCCCCCCTTAATAATTGCTGTTCATACATACAGTATCACAGCAATCATAACGATATAAAGCATTTTAAGAGAGTTCCTGAAAATCCATATCATCATGATACAAATAGCTTTTTCGACAAAATTCGTAACGAGCATTAATTAAACAGCCTTGGCATTTTTCCCAAGCATAGGCGAATTTTTGCACCACTATTCAGGCGACCAAATCATTTTTTAAAGGAAAATTCCCTAAGCTTTTCAACTCTGGCGAAAAGTTTTTCTATTTCAATGTGTTTTGTTGCCCTGAACAGCTCCCCACCGGCAGAACTGCGGAACCATTGCCCGTTGATTTTGGTTTCTGTACCGCCGATAAGGCGCACGGCGACCGCCCGGCTGATGGTTTCGCGGGTGATGTCGCGTATCTGGCCGATCACGTTTTCGCACGCTGCTTCTGTTTTGTCAGAGCGGCGCAGCTGAAGATGCCTCTTTTCCGGTATATCAGCCCTTACCCTGGTTAAATGCGCTGGTACGCGATGCTGTCATGCGCTCGCCTGATACGGCCGCAGCGGCAACTTTGCCTAATTCAGCCGTAGCCTGCATAACATAGTGGGTCATACGTTCGGCCTTAGCTTCATTCAACGGCACTGCTGGTAAGCATTTCATTTGTGCCAGCAAACCATCGATCAGCGTTGCATCTTCAGTTACATCAGTCAGCACAGCAATTTCTGGTGCCGTTAGCTGATGCATCTGGTCAGGGTTGAGCTTATTACGAAGAGTCTGCTGGTTCATGCCAATCTTATCCGCCAGCTCACGAATATTGTGGCGGCCAGCAAAAGCACGGCACGCATTTTCGAAATGAGATTGTTGAGAAACTTGAAAATCAAACATGGCTACCGATCCTTGAGCTTGCATAATCAAGTTATGGTTTGATATAGCGACAATTGAGGGCTTGCTGACGGTTCTTTTCACGCCATGCGGCAACGTTAATCAGAGCATTGCCATGCTTTTCCATTACGTCAGTACGTGTCCTGCCAGTCTTTTTACATTTGATAATGCGTGTGACAGCACTGGTTGGGGTAGGGGCTAAGAGTATGACACCGTTGGCAATCCATTTTTCCAGCACAGATTTGCTGATCCCGTTGGCTGCTGCGAAGTCTTCCTTAGACATGGTTGGCGAGGTGTTAAGGCTGATGGCACGGTCTACGGCAGCGTTAACGGCTGCCCTGAGTGCAGGCATCAGAGCAGACGTAATCTGAGCAATAAATTGTTGTGACTGCGCAGAGTCAAATGCATTTTGGCTGTTTGCATTTTCAGTATGCATGGAGCAATATCTCCTTTTGGTCGTTTTGTTATACGGTGTTTCATGTGGTGTGATGCATCCTAAATAAACAAATGATAATTAGTAAACAACAAAAGTTTATTTATTTGGTGGCTTATGGATTTTACCGAAGGAACGGCGTTAGAAATAATTGAGCGTCTGTCTACTGCGTATGGCGTTACTACACAGAAAACATTAGCTGAATGCCTTGGTGTGCCAGCTGCTAACGTAAGCAACTGGGTAAAGCGTGATAGCGTACCAGGCAGTGCGTTTGTGAAGTGCGCGCTGGATACCGGCAGTGATCTCAAACTACTTACTACTGGGAAACTTGCAAATGCGAGTTCGCTTGTTATGTCATCCTCTTCTAAAGGGAAAGCCCTTTACGACGAGATCATTTCTAACGGTGGCAGGCCAGTGCTTCGACGTATCATGGATGCCTACGGTTTCACCTTGCAGAAGCAACTCTGTGATTTGATGGGTATCTCGTCTGGTACAGTAAGCACCTGGATACGCAGGAATTATTTTCCCGGTGACGTTGTAGTAACTTGCGCGCTTGATACTGGCGTTTCTTTACAGTGGCTGGCAACAGGTCAGGGTGCGAAGGCAGGCGGGAACGCCAAGGAAAGCGCTGGCATAGCAGTCCAGCGTAAGAATCTGAGTGCAGGTGTGCTGCAGGATGCCGGAAACTGGACGGGAGATTTAACTTTTATTCCACACCCTCTTGATGAGCCTGTATTTATTTTAAGTAACTCGGGTTCGTGGGTTATTGATACTAGTGTGTCCAGTATCAGTAATGGACGTTGGCTGTTGAGTATTGACGATAAATACGACATTTATGATATTACTCTTTTACCGGGGCGCAAGATTAGTGTAACGAGTAAAGGAACTAACTTCACATGTGGCGCTGACGAGGTGAATGCCATAGGAAAAGTAGTGTTAACGATGGATTACAGTTTTTAAAAAAAGCATTAGATGATTTTTGTGCGTGAGCTTTCTCAAGCCAAGGATATGATGCGTAAGGATATAATATGTCGTTCGAATTTATTAAAGACATCCTATTGGTTGTAAACACACTAGTGTCGTTATTCATGATAACAATACACATTAAAAACAGCAGGCTGCAAAGAAAGAGCTATTTGTTGAATTCTCATAACCATAGGATTAGTTCAACTAACCTCGATTTTATTGAGTGTAAACAGCTTGATGATAATTTTGTAATCAAGTTGGCTTTTTACAATCCAAGTTCCACTGCTGCTATTATAAGATCTCTGACAGTCACTAAGAGTATCCCACATCCGAATTTTTTACTTCGAAATATTGGCCTCATGAAAGAAATTGATGTGGATTATATTTGGAGTCCGGCTTTAGATGAACAGAGCTACGAAGTTTCATATCTGCGAGATGCTTATCATTTACTACACGTCAAGACCGTGGCGACATTATATGTATCTGTAAAGGGATATGTTGACAGGTCTCGATATTTTTTTGAAATAAAGACAAACCATAATCATTATAAGCTTAGCTCACATATCGATGGCTTCAATCATCGCTTTTCCACATACTTTCGCGAATGGTACAGGGATTGATAGTTACAGGTGTTTAGTAGATTGTGTTGAAGCACCTGTAGCCATATTGTCGCCATTTGTTACTGTAACACTATGATTTTAAATAACTAAAAACGTCTTTGGTCTTTTTTTTGGATTGGTGACGGCCTCTTGCACGCTCCGTCGTTAATACGTATCTCAAGGCAGGCGGGATTATCAAAAAATGGACGGCATAAAGCATTTAAACCCCCTGAATATATAAATCGGTGCCAATATTTTTTGTGTTACCATTTTCCACTTTTTAGCTGGTAATTAATTTAGCGAAAAGTGACAGAAATAAAGTTCGGGGTGATGAGAAGGGGGGGTATTTAAAATCTTCAACCCGTCTTAATAAAAGATAAAGGTTAAAAATACGGCTCAGCATTCCTTTAGCTAAGCCGTAAATTAATTATATTTTTACTGTGCGTGGCACCTTTAGGCTGCTGTGAGGGATTTTTCTATCTTAATACTACCAGCCTCACCTTCTGTTAGTTCAAAGGTTTTTTCATCTGCTGTCACTTCCCATTCACCTTTGTCTGTATAGATAACATTGAATGTATAATCTCCCTTAGATGCATCACAAAATCCTGCATTTTTGAAGATGTTGTGAAATCCATTACATTTCCAGCTTCATAACTCCCAACCTGAACATAGAATTTAAGCTGAGGTTGAAAATCCATGTTGCTGTTAGGGCTTGCTTCGATGAAATTTGACATAATAACTTCACCACTGGAAGCCCTTACGGCTGAACCAGCATAGAAAACTTTATCGAAAGACCCATATGTCGGCGTCGATATTCTAAATGCACCCGCTTGTGTTTCTGGGTCATAAATAGCGTTTTCTAAATACCAGTTTTCCTCATCATCCATCACCATATTGATAGAGTTATTTACTTCCTCGTTGTTATTAGGCGTAAGCTCAACAATTTTTATAGCCGATCTTTCGCCTGAGGGTTCATTTATTTTTGGTTCTGATTTGTTTTCTTGCACGCCACCATAATACTGCACATATATTCTGAACGTTAATGTTTGATCGTTATAAAGTTTGTCGGTGTAAATGCTATTAACAAACGGAGTTTCGCCTCCTTCATATAAAGAAGGCTCTTGAAAGATAAATATATCTTTATCCATTTTGTTCATGTTAGTGACGTTAAGAGTGATTAACGTGGCCATAATACGCCTCCGGGGATTGAGTGGTTTGCTGATTTTTAACATGAAGTTACGATCGCAAAGCATCCAGTTGAGACAACAAAATGTTTAATTTAAAACAGGGCTGTTTTAAAACCCATTCACATTGATGAGTGTTATATGTGTTGTTTTTAATTGCCGCTGGTATTGAGGTTTGTTAAACAAGCCTGAGGTTGATTTATACTATTAACCATTTTTTAATAAAAGAAATAATTATATTTAAAGTAAAATGGTTCGGGACGATAAATTCAATTTGTCATTTATAAATTTTACGATTAATTATATCGATGCATTTAAGGTAAAGTCATGGTTAACTGCTGCTTTAAGAATTAACTTAGGTGCAGGAAATTATGTGATGGCGATCATATTTTAAAATATTAATGAATTTCATGATGTTGCGTCTTTCCCGGAGCGCGAGCAGCGATATTAAGCGTCTCGCTATTAAATTCATTCAGCCAGCGTTCCGCAAGCGCCTGTACCAGGTGACGTTTCAACCAGATAAAAATTCATATTTCTGTTCGAGACGACCCGTGAGGATTTTTGATAAAAGCTGCTTGTTTCTGTTTACCAGGCACAGCCACGGGATGTTGTGCCGTTTATCCAGGCCGCACTTTATCGCCTTCGCCTTGCGGTAAGCAATTTTAACATTTCATTAACCTCACAATGGTGATTAGATGAACTGTAAAAACCTGCCGATAAAATCCAAAAATTTCCTGACCAGTGCGATGAATAACGTAAGCCAGAAAATTAATAAACAAAAAAAGGGCAAACTAATAGCCGGAAAACTGATTGTTTATGGCTTTTGTTACATCGATCAATGTTTGATATCCAGTGAAATCATAACATTACAACGCTTTGAATCCGTATCCGGTTTTTTGCCCGAGCGGAGAAGAAGCTGCCGGATTAAAAAATCAGGGAAGCTGGTCACTTATCAGCATTCCGGATAGAAAATTAGCATTTCAGGGAAAGTATGTAGCTCTCACTGTGGTGTTGATGTCATGCCCTGTAAGGGAAAATTAAAGTTTAAAAGCTCTGTTTAGGATTAAATAAGGATATCCATGAAAAAGTTTTTTAGGTGGGTTTTTTACGTCGTTGTCGCATTAATTTTAATTGGCTTCTTTGTTGGTAAAGATGAAAATGCTTCATCATCAGGCAGCACCTCTCAGGCAACCTCATCAAACTCAGCGGCTCAAGCTGAAGCCACATCGGCACCACAAAAACCGGTTTATGAAACTACCGCTCGTAAGCTGTTCAATGCTTATGAAGAGAATGAAGTGGCAACGGATGAAGCGCTTAAAGGCAAGCGGGTTGCGGTAACAGGGATTGTGCAGTCGATTGACAAGGATTTTACCAATTCCATTATTATCAGTCTTAAAACGGATAACCAGTTTATGGCTGCGCGAATGGAAATGAAAGACTCCCAAAAAGCCGCCGCTATGTCGCTGAAGAAGGGAAACCAGGTTGTTATTGTCTGTGAAAAAATGTCCCGGATTATTGGTGCACCCTCAGGACGCGATTGTACTTTTAATTAATTGAGTAAAAGGTGCTGATTACAACCGGGTAAACAGCACCTTTTTTACCGATTAGAAACTTTCCCAGCTTTCATCCTGTGTCGAGATAACTGGTTTTGCCGGACGTTTTACCGGCTGCTTAACGATTTTTTCAGCCTGATGATTACCATATACTTCAGACATCAATTTAAACGATGACACCAGCTTACTGAGATTTTCGGCCTGATTCTGGAGTGAATGAGAAGCGGAAGAAGCCTCTTCAACCAGCGCGGCGTTCTGCTGGGTCACTTCATCCATCTGACCAATAGCCTGATGCACCTGTTCAATGCCACGGCTCTGCTCGGTAGCAGAACTGGCTATTTCGTTCACAATCGTTGCTACCTGCTTAATGGATTCGGTTACTTTTTCCGAGTTCTCACCCACGTTAGCAGCCTGAGCCGTGCCGTTCTCTACATGCTGTACAGAGGTGGTGATCAATCCTTTAATCTCACGGGCGGCAGAGGAAGAGCGCTGTGCCAGGTTGCGTACTTCGCTGGCGACAACGGCAAAGCCACGTCCGTGCTCACCGGCCCTTGCGGCTTCAACCGCAGCGTTAAGCGCCAGGATATTGGTCTGGAAGGCAATACTCTCAATCAGGCCGGTAATTTCCGAAATCTGGCCTGAACTTGTACGGATATCGTTCATCGTCAGCAGCATCGCCTTAACGGAGGCACCATTCTCAACGGAAAGATTATTGGCGGTATTAGCCAGCGTGCTGGCTTCATCTGCGCTGAGCGAGTTGCTTTTAACCGTCTCACTGAGTGCCGCCATGCTGGCAGCCGTCTGTTCAAGCGAGGCAGCCTGTTCTTCAGTACGTGAAGAGAGGTCTTCGTTACCCGCAGCAATCTGCGATGAGCCGGTACTGACCGACAAAGCAGAGCTGTTAACGGATGATAATGTCTCAGAAAATTTGCCAAGGAGCTTATTAAAAGCAGATGCGGTTTTACCGATCTCATCCTGTTTAGTGTCATCAGCCCGCCGGGTCAAATCAAGACTACTGCTCACCTCTAGCATGGTATTTTCAATATTAATTAAGCTTTTCCTGATGGTGGTAATGGTTCTAATCGCAAAGAAGCTTAATAAAATAATAATGAATGCCACACTGACGGACATAATCCAGATGGTTTTGGTATAAATCTCCTGGTTCTGACCTTTCAGCGCGTTACCAATTTCGATATTCAATTCAATCTGTTTATTTAAGTCGGCTGCCAGTTTTCTGCCGGCCTTGCCGATGCCGGTATCGCCCTGAAGCAGGGCTATTGTCAAAGCATGATTATGAGCACGTGACGCCTCTAAAAACGCAGGCAGCGCGGCACGAACGGCATCAATATCCTGATAAACCTGATTAGTGATTTGGCTGTCTTCCTCACTGGAAATATCATTATTTTTATAATAATCAGTGAGTTTCTTTAACTCGTCCAGAACGTTATTAATATTCTGTTCAGCTTCGGGGAATTTTTCATCATTAATTACGGACTGATGTTTATAAAGCAAGATGCCCAGACTGCTGGCTGCACTGATTGATTTGTTAAGATCCTTAATGCTTGGGATAGTATTGTTTTGCACGTATTCAAATCGCGACTGAAAGCCGGATATGATCGAGAACGAAACAAAGGCCAGGCTGCATAACGCCAGGGCCAGCATAGCAAATGTTAAAAAAAGACGCTGCGTAATGTTCATGCACACCTCAACCTGAGAGAGTTTAAGCTTAATAAGGCAATACTGCCTCCAGGTTGAGGTTATCGGCTTGCCTGAGCGTAACCTTAGCGCTCTGGGAATAGAAGCGGTAAAAAATTATGCTCCCCGGCCTCTGTTAAGACTGCTGTTCATCGTAACGTGACAATTCTATTAGATTTAAATCAGGATCTCGCACATAAACAGAGGTGATGTTGCCCCGGGCACCAGTACGCTTAACCGGGCCTTCAATGATGTCAGTATTTGTCGCTTTCAGGTGAGCGATGACCGCTTCAAGCGGCTGAGAGCAGATAAAGCACAGATCCAGCGAACCGGGAACGGGCAGGTGCGCCTTCGGATTAATTTCTTTCCCGTATTCATGAATATTAATTTTTTGCGAGCCAAACATGAAGGACTGGCGATTTTCGCCAAAGCCGATTCTCTCCATACCCAGGATGCGCGTATAGAAATCCGTGCATGAAGCGATGTCGCGTGTCGTCAGTACAAGGTGGTCCAGATGATCAATCATAATAACTCCCTGCGATATACAGATTCAGAAAGTTACTAAGTTTATACAACGGCAGAAAAAATGTTAAATGCACCGCATCGCTGCGATTTCGCTGACATCAGCGCCGGGGAGCTCTGCTTACGAGGATAGTGGTTGATCACCCAGTGACTCCGGCACCTGCCAGCCGCGGGGCAAATAGTTTTACGCATATTGCGTAAATAACAGGCGAATCAGCTCCTGGTAATGTTTCTCTTCTTCTGCACTGCGGGCAACTTCCAGACGACGCAAAAGTTTAGTGCAGACAGATTTAAGGTTGAGGTACTTTCCTGCTCGCAAAATTTCAACAACGATACTCCCCAACGTTTCCTGCTGAGAAGGAAGGGAAGCGCTGCTAAAGTAATGGGCCATCTTGTTAACCGATAAGGCATGATATCCATTCTGCTGCATGCGTCATTCCTCTGCTGATCAAAAGTTGTCCGGGCGCGTATAAGGCCCGGTGAAGCATGTTTCTTATACTTGTACAGCTTTTTTCAGATTGTACAAAGCAATATTATAGAATTAATAAATTAAAGCTTTATTATTAATGTGTTACAGATAGTGGGTTTTGCATCACTCACGCGTTTTTAATGACCTGCGCTGAAAATCAAACGTGAGCAGAGCTGATAACAGCATGTTGGCTATTTTACGGCTTAAAAATTCCTCAACTACACTTAACAGACTGGAAATAAAAGGAGAGGAAGATGTCAGAAAAAAAAGCAAACGAAAAACGTAAAGAAGAGGGTGATGTACATAAAGGCTTGCCGGAGGCGGCACCTTCGGCGGGAAATCCTTATGAAGAAGACGACCATCCGGCGAAGGACGCTCCCGATCAGCATGGAGAAATCCCTCGCCACCGGGATGACAGTGAAGACGACAAACAGGATCCTTACGAAAAGGATTAGCCTGATGCCGGGGCCCATTCATGCATGGCCCCGGCGATTTGACCGGACACTACCCTGATAAATATTAATCTTTCACGGTGGCCTCGCTAAGGCGTTCCGGCGCGGGTTTTTGCCATTGCTCTTCCAGCTCTTCCAGCGATTTCCCTTTCGTTTCCGGCACAAATTTCCACATAAACAGTGCGGCCATCAGGCCCATTACGCCATACAGCCAGTAAGCAAAGCCATTATTGAAGTGCGCATTCAGGTAGCTATTTTTGTCCATCATCGGGAAAGTCCAGGAGACCAGATAATTTGCAATCCACTGAGCGGCAACCGCTATTGACATTGCCTTACTGCGAATACGGTTTGGAAAAATTTCTGCCAGTAATACCCAGCATACTGGCCCCCATGAAATGGCAAATGAGGCGACGTAAAACAGCATTGCGCCCAATGCGACAACGCCAGAAAGCTTGCTGTAAAACGCAGTGCCGAGCGTGAACATCCCTATCGCCATGCCTAATGCGCCGATAATTTGCAGCGGTTTGCGGCCAAAATTATCGACAGTCATAATAGCAATAGTGGTAAAGATTAAATTAATTACCCCAACAATGATGGTTTGCAGCAGCGCAACGTCTGTACTGGATCCTATTGAGCGGAACACTTCTGGCGCGTAATAAAGTACCACGTTAATGCCCACGAACTGCTGGAATACTGACAAGAAAATACCGATAACAATGATACCCATCCCAAAAGAGAACAGAGAGTGCGAGGCGTTTTTATTATTCACTGACTGCGTTATATTGCGTAATTCAATCACGCTCTGCGCTTTGCCAACAAGTTTTTCCAAAATTTCAGCTGCTTTTATGGTCAATCCTTTTGTTGCCAGCCAGCGAGGGCTTTCCGGTACGGCAAACAGCAATACAAAGAAAAGGAGCGACGGCACGGCGCCGGAAAGAAACATAAAGCGCCAGCCCATCGTATTAAGCCAGGTTTCACTTCCCGATAACGCAATGCCATAATTAACGCAGTAGACCAGCAGCTGGCCTAAAATAATAGCGAACTGATTACAAGCCACCATTCTGCCACGAATTTTTGCCGGCGTTATTTCAGCAATATACATAGGCGAAACCATTGATGCCAGTCCAACGCCGATACCGCCGATGATACGATAAATAACAAATTCGCTGAGATAGCCGGAAAGATACCAGGGAACGCCGTTATCTGCATCTACGGAGCGGTGACCCAGCTCGGGGAAAGCCGATCCCACAGCGGACAGGAAGAAAAGCACGGCCGCGACAATCAGCGTTTTTTTACGGCCGAAGCGTGCGCTCAGCGGCCCGCCGCAGGCCCCGCCGATAATACAGCCAATCAGCGCGCTGGCAACGCAAAAGCCGAGCAGAGAGTTCGCTGCTGATTCACTCAGCCCCCTTGGAGAAATAAACACTGCATCGAGCGATGAAACCGTACCGGAGATAACGGCGGTATCATAACCGAATAATAATCCGCCTAATGTTGCTACCAGCGTGATGGAAATGACATAGCGGTTGCTGGCTTTGATATCTGGGGATATTGCCATAGTTACCTCTTGATAAAATATACCGAATCAGGCGGAGCCTTTTTATTTATCCGCAGGCTACCGCATCTTGCAGATACTCTGCTTTGCAACAAATAAACGACGGTGGGCTGTTGTGAACCCAACATAGGCCTGGCGGGTGGCAATGGAAATTACAATTTATGGTAATCGTAACCGTCTTTTTGCTTTTTATGATAACCATCACATGTCAAATTTTAACGGCTTAATAGACGCTGGTGTTGTCATGTGATCCCGGTCATGGATGGGATATTACAGAATAACAATGTGAGATTTTATAATTGTCAGATGCGAAGCGGACTTTGCATAGTGTTATTTCCTGACAGTGAATAAATAAGGAATTTCCGGTGAAAGAATATTTTGAACACGTGGGTAAAATTGATTACGAAGGCGCTGACAGCCAGAACGATCTCGCCTTTCACTTCTACAATCCGGATGAAATCATTCTCGGTAAGAAGATGAAAGATCATCTGCGTTTCGCTGCCTGCTACTGGCACACCTTTTGTTGGGCCGGTACGGACATGTTCGGCACGGGCGCGTTCGATCGTCCCTGGTTCAAGGCGGGCAGCGAGCTGGAACAGGCCAAACTGAAAGCGGAAATTGCCTTTGAATTTTTCGACAAGCTGAACGTGCCCTTTTACTGCTTCCACGATGCCGACGTGGCGCCTCAGGGAAATTCGGTGAAAGAGTATCTGCATAATTTCGCGGTTATCACCGATCTGCTGGCGGAAAAACAGCAGCAAACGGGGGTAAAACTGTTGTGGGGAACGGCAAACTGTTTTACTCATCCTCGCTACGGTGCGGGAGCGGCAACCAGTCCGGATCCGGAAGTTTTTGCCTGGGCTGCAACGCAGGTCAACGCGGCAATGGCGGCGACGCAAAAATTAGGCGGCGAAAACTACGTGTTGTGGGGCGGGCGTGAAGGCTATGAAACCCTGCTGAATACTGACCTGAAGCGCGAGCGCGAACAGATTGGCCGCTTTATGCAGATGGTGGTGGAGCACAAGTACCGTATCGGCTTTACCGGCACATTGCTGATCGAACCTAAACCTCAGGAGCCAACCAAACATCAGTATGATTACGATGTTGCTACCGTCTATGGCTTCCTGAAGCAGTTTGGTCTGGAGAATGAGATCCGGGTTAACGTCGAGGCCAATCACGCCACGCTCGCGGGTCACTCATTTCAACATGAAATTGCCACGGCGGCGGCGCTGGGTATCTTCGGTTCGGTAGATGCTAACCGTGGCGACCTGCAGCTGGGCTGGGATACCGATCAGTTCCCCAACAGCGTCGAAGAAAATGCGCTGATTATGTATGAGATCCTGAAAGCCGGCGGTTTCACCACCGGTGGCCTGAACTTTGATGCCAAAGTGCGTCGGCAAAGCACCGATCCCGCCGATTTGTTCTATGGTCATATTGGCGGCATGGATGTCATGGCACAGGGCTTGCGGATTGCCGCCAGACTGATGGAAGAAGGGCGGCTTGAGCAGGCACGCGAGGCGCGCTATGCGGGCTGGAACGGCCAGCTGGGGCAGGATATCCTGGCGGGTAATCTGTCGCTCAACGATCTGGCAGGCTATAGCGAAAAAGCCGCGCTTTATCCTGCGCATCGCAGCGGCCAGCAGGAGCGGCTGGAAAATATCGTTAATCAGGCTATCTATCGCTAACGCCAGGCAGCGCCAGAGGAAAAGGGCATGTATATAGGTATCGATCTCGGTACGTCCGGGGTAAAGGCGGTTCTGCTAAATGATGAGAACCAGGTGCTGGCCAGCCAGACGGAAACGATGACGGTTTCACGGCCTCATCCGCTCTGGTCAGAGCAGGATCCGGAAATGTGGTGGCAGGCCGCCGATCGGGCCATGCTTTCTCTGGCGCAACAGCATTCATTGCAGGCTGTTCACGCTATTGGGCTGACCGGGCAAATGCACGGTGCCGTACTGATGGGACGATCGCAGCAGGTTTTGCGTCCTGCCATCCTGTGGAACGATGGACGCAGCGCTGCGGCCTGCCGTCAACTCGAACAGAGCGTGAGGGATTCACGACGAATTACCGGCAACTTAATGATGCCCGGTTTTACCGCCCCGAAAGTGCTGTGGGTGAAGCAGCACGAGCCGGCTGTTTTTCGGCAGATTAACCGGGTGCTGCTGCCGAAAGATTATTTGCGCTGGCGAATGAGCGGTCAGTTCGCGACGGATATGTCAGACGCAGCCGGGACGATGTGGCTGGACGTCGGCAAGCGCGACTGGAGCGACAGTCTGCTGGCGGCATGCGGGCTGGATCGCGATCGGATGCCGACGCTGTTTGAAGGCAATCAGGTGACGGGAAGGCTGCTGCCCGAGCTTTGCCAGCGCTGGCATTTGCCTGCAAAGGTTCCGCTGGTTGCGGGAGGGGGCGATAATGCGGCCGGGGCGATAGGGGCGGGCATCTGGCGTCAGGGGCAGGCGATGCTTTCTCTTGGGACATCCGGCGTCTATTTTGCGGTCAGTGAGGGTTTTCAAAGCAATCCAGAGCAGGCCGTACACAGTTTTTGCCACGCTTTGCCTGATACCTGGCATTTGATGTCGGTGATGCTGAGTGCCGCATCCTGTCTTGACTGGGCTGCTCGTCTGACCGGTCAGGCATCGGTACAGGCCTTACTGATGCTGGCAGAGAAAGCCGTGGTTGACGAGCGGTCGCCCTGTTTTTTACCTTATCTTTCCGGCGAGCGTACGCCGCATAACGATGCGAATGCCACCGGGCTTTTCTGGGGGCTGACGCATCAACATGGGCCGGAAGCGTTGGCGATGGCGGTACTCGAAGGTGTAAGTTTTGGGCTGGCCGACGGCATGGCCGCGCTGCATGCCACCGGGGTGACTCCTGAGTCTGTTACCCTGATTGGCGGTGGGTCGCGAAGCCATTTGTGGCGGCAACTGCTGGCAGATATTACGGGAATGGCGCTGGACTACCGTACCGGTGGTGATGTGGGGCCGGCTCTGGGCGCCGCGCGGCTGGCAAGAATGAGTTGCTATCCCACAGCTTCACCGCAGGATTTGCTGCCGGCGCTGCCGCTGGAATGCCGCTATACGCCACAAGCGGAACGCCATGCGTTTTATCAGCAGCGGCAACAGCGTTTTCACCAGCTTTATCAACAGACCCGCGCCATCGTTTAGCTCTGTCGTCTTAATACGTTTCCCCGGCTCTTTCTTTTGACGGAGCCGCTTTCCTGCTCTGCCCCTCACTTTGTGCGATAACAATGCGCAAACTCTTTTGTTGATCACACTCTCTGCACGCGCCATGGCTTACCCGGATGAGACAGAATGAAAAAAGCACTATATTGGCTTATCCGTAGCCGGTCAGGAATGCTGAATGAACAGAAGCCATGACGCCTCGCCACCCCAGGCGAAAATTTCACTGCTCTTCAATGCCAATAAAGCCTACGACAGGCAAATCATAGCCGGTATTGGCGAATATTTTTATTCCTCAAAATGTGGCTGGGATATCTATATCGAAGAAGATTTCAGCGTGCATCACTTTAATTACAACATCCTTTCAAGTCGTGGCATTATCGCAGACTTTGACGATGTGGAAATGGCTCAGCAGCTAAGTCAAATTGATGTTCCTGTGGTTGGCGTAGGCGGGTCCTATCATCACCGTCAGGATTACCCTTCCGTGCCTTACGTCGCCACCGATAACGAAGCGCTGGTAGCCTGCGCCTTAAACCATCTGATTGAAAAGGGGCTGGAGCGATTTGCGTTCTATGGTTTGCCTGCCGCGGCAAATAAGCACTGGGCACACGAGCGAAGGGCGGCCTTTCTGCGCCAGACGGGCGCGCGAGGTTATCCGGGCGAAATCTTTGAAGGAATGGTAACCGACAGCCAAACCTGGGAGAGCGCACAGCGCAATCTGGCTGACTGGCTGACATCTCTGCCGTCTCAAACGGGGATCGTCGCCGTCACGGATTCCCGCGCACGTCATATTTTGCAAACCTGCGAGTATCTGGGGATTGCCGTACCGGAAAGCCTGTGTGTGATCGGCATTGATAATGAAGAACTGACGCGTTACCTGTCACGCATTTCACTCTCTTCGGTGGTGCAGGGTACGCAAAAAATGGGGTATTCAGCGGCGAAGCTGCTGGATGGATTGCTGGCCGGGCGCGCTGTGCCAGATGCGCCGGTGGTGATAGCGCCGGAAGGCGTGATTGCCAGACAGTCAACCGATTACCGTTCGGTTATTGATACCATGGTTATTCGTTCCCTGTCGTTTATCCGTAAAAACGCCTGTCGTGGTATTACCGTTGAGCATGTTCTGGAATCGGTTGGTACCTCACGTTCTAACCTGGATAAAAGGTTTACGTTGGAAACAGGCATGACTATTCATAAAGCGATTCAAACTGAAAAGCTGGCGAGGGCAAAAGAGCTGCTGGAGACCACCTCATTACCGGTAGCGGAAATCAGCCGCTTATGCGGTTACAACACGCCGCAATATTTTTGCGCGATTTTCCAGCAGAACCTTGCCGTTTCACCGGTGAAATATCGCAGTAATCGCGTCAGTCTCGTGCGATAAATTAAGGTTATTCGCAGCGAAAAGTAAAGGAAGCGGGCGGTTTCCGGGTGACTACCGATCCTCCCCGCTTCGAATTCGCGTGTTTAGCTTGTTTATCTCTGGTCAAACCACTAGTCTCATGAGCAGCATCACCTCGCGAGCATCGCGCCTGTAAGTTCTGGCTGGAGCCAACCTGATGAAAAATGAGAAAGAAATTTCGATAGACCAGTTTACCGACGCTGAAAAAACGCTGGTAGACGCTAAGGTAAAGGCCCTGACGCTAAAAAAAAGGTCATGTGCCGACTAAAAAAGAGGAAAAGGAGATCCTGAAAGAGGCCAAGCGTATTGTGATGAAAGATCGGGTCGTAAAAGAGACCACCAAAGCGGTTATTGCAAAAAAACCGCGTAAACCGGCTAATGCAAAAGAAAGCGAAGTGAAAGAGTTTAACTGGACCGCTTCTCTCAGAAAAAATCCCCGCGCGCTGAAAAGCCAGTAACACCGACGTCCTCAGCTGGCAAAATCGTACTGATTTATGCACTGAGGACCACGATTATCTCCCGCCTTAAATTAACGCTGTTATGCCAACGTTCTGTCGATGAGAGGGTTATTAACAGACTACACTTTATCTGTTTAGCCGCGCTACCCGTCGCCTTTTACGTGAACAGTTCAGGATCCGACTATGACATACCAATACCTTAATGGTGAAAACTGGCGGCATATTTATATTGTGGGGGATTTGCATGGTTGCCTGCGGCTATTGCAGGATCGGCTGGAGACGGTGCGTTTTGATGCTAAACAGGATCTGTTGATTAGCGTCGGCGACCTGATCGATCGCGGGCCGGACAGCCCCGGTTGCGTGGCGCTACTGACTCAGCCATGGTTTCGTAGCGTACGTGGCAATCATGAAGAGATGGCGATGAATGCGCTCAGCAAAGGCAATCATCAACAGTGGATTGGCAACGGCGGTGACTGGTTTTATAAGCTGGAAGGCATGAAGATGATTGAGGCGAAGCATGCGCTCAGCCGCTGCCGCCTTATGCCGCTAATTATTCATTTACAGCTGAAAAACCGGCTGATTGTGGTGGCGCATGCTGACTATCCGGCGGCCAGATATGAATGGGAAGCGCCGGTCGATCCTTTCGATGTTGTCTGGAGCCGCGCCCGTATCGAGCGCATCCAGCAGGGGAAGGGCGAACCGATTAGCGGCGCGGATGATTTCTACTTCGGTCACACGCCGCTGCCCAACGCGCTACACGCTTTCAACCAGCACTTTATTGATACCGGTGCCGTGTTCGGCAATCAGCTTACGCTGGAACAGGTTCAATAAAGGTCAGGAGGAAAACAGCCTGCCGTCACGAACCAGATCGCGCGGGTAGTTGTTTTTAATCCGGCTGCCGACCTTTTTTGCCAGTCCGACTGGCTGCTGCTGGCAGGTAACGATAACTTCATCGGCGGGCAACGCCCGCTCCGGATAAATATCGCGTCCGCGATACCACTCTTCGGCTTCAGCATGGGTGAGTTCAAAGCGATTCTTCGCCTGAGGCTGCGCCAGGGCAATCACCGCTTCATGCTGCCAGCGATAGCCTTTCGGGAAGGTTTCCGCCAGCTTCAGGCCGATGCGAGAGAAACGCACTTTGCCCAGCAGCGGTTCGATTGCCTGAGGAAATAACCACAGCTCTTTATCACGTGACCAGAGGCTGTGCGTGTCAGCGTTCCATACCAGGCCAGATTTCGCCGCTGCGGCTGCAATCTCTTCGGTTTCTTTGCGTCTGACCGGTAAGAAGGGCAGCTTACCCACTTTATAACCGGGGACGGGCAGCGGCTCGACGCTTTGCAGCTTGCGCAGACGCGCCACAAAGAAGCCTTCGCTGTCGAAAATTTGCGGGAACACGTGCAGGAAACCTTCTGGCGTACTGACGCGTTCGGCTCCGGCAAACAGCGCCTGCAAGGGTTCGATTTCCACCGCGCCTGGGTAACGTTCCAACAGCCAGCTAATCACCTGCTGATTTTCACTGCGGTTAAGCGTACAGGTTGAATAGATCAGCGTGCCGCCAGGCTTGAGCGCATGAAAGGCGCTTTCAATCAGATCGTGTTGAGTGGCGGCAATCGCTTCTGTGCTTTCCGGCGACCAGTTACGCAGCGCATCGGCATCTTTACGGATCACGCCTTCGCCGGAACAGGGCGCATCAAGCAGAACCGCATCGAAATGTTCAGGCAGCGCCGGACCGAAAACGCGACCGTCAAAGTGGGTCATGGCGGTATTGCTTACGCCGCAGCGGCTGAGATTGGCATGCAGCACTTTTACCCGACTGGCCGAATACTCATTGGCAAGAATTGCGCCCTGGTTCTGCATGCGGGCGGCGATCTGTGTGGTTTTCGAGCCCGGTGCCGCCGCCACATCCATTACCCGCTGTGGTGCCGGACAGCCCGCAAACAGTGCGCTAACGGGCAACATGGAGCTGGCTTCCTGAATATAAAACAGCCCCGCCAGATGTTCAGCGGTACTGCCCAGCGGCAGCGTATCGGCATCGCCACGGGCGATCCAAAATCCTTCTTCGCACCACGGGATCGGCGTCAGCGCCCATTGATAAGGTTCAACCAGCGTCAGGAAATCCGCCACGCTGATTTTTAAGGTGTTCACCCGCAGGCTGCGGCGAAGGGGTTGCTGGCTGATGGCGATAAACCGATCGAACTCTGCCGCATCAGGCAGCAGGTCGCGCATTTGATCTAAAAAGAGTTCCGGGAAGTACACGCGTGAAGAAGAAGACACTGAAAAATTCCGGCAGGAAAAAAGTGGGGGGAGTTTAGCACAATTGCGGTGGGCAGAAAAAAGGGGCGGTAAGTTACCCCTTTTAGACGAATGATGAACTCAAAGCGGGAGGGACACAGGCTGGTAATAAAGCGTCACGGGCCATGGACGGCCCGTGTCGAGCTGGCATGGATGCCGTCTTTTGCGTCTTTATGGACAGCCTGTGTCCCTCAAGCCAGCACCATGCCCTCTTTTTGGGTTAATTCGGCAGCGCCGTACCCCATTTGCGCCAGTCTTTTGGCTCCTCGTCTTCCAGCAGGAAATGCTTGCCGGAAGAAGCCCGAGGTGCCAGCGGAACCGTTGGCGGCGTGGCAAAGGCAATGCCACCCTGAATGAACTGCTGGAAGGTGCCGGTCTTCACCACGCCGCCGATCAGCCCAAATTTCAGGTTGTAGCCGGAAGCCAGCCAGAACACCGAGTTGTTACGGACCAGATGCTGGTATTTTTTACTGATGCGCAAGGTAATCTGCACGCGATCCGCCATTGAGCCGAGCGACGTGCCGGTGACCGTACCCACTTCAATACCCCGGAACAGTACCGGTGTGCCGACAGAAAGCGAGCCGCCCTCCGGCGCATCCATCACGACATTCAGACCATCAAGATAGCGGGCGTCGGTAATTGTCGATTCCTGTAGTTCAAAGGTACGTTGAGCACGACCTTTACCGGGATCGACGTTGATATAGGGCTGTAGCAGCGTATCAAGATGATTAACGCCTGCGGCCGAAATCTCTGGCGAAACCACCGAGAAGCGGCTGCCCAGACGGGCGAAATCCTCTACATATTCCGGGTAAAGCACCGCTTTGGCGATCACCTGATTTTTGTCCGCATTCAGCGCCAGCGATTCAAGCTGCCCAATGGTGATGCCGAGATAGCGAATTGGCATACCGGAAGAGAGCTTGCTGGCATCATAAGTATGCAGCGTAATCTGGCTACCGACGGCGCGGGCTGCGGTTTCAGAATCGTACAGCACGCGCTTGTCTTTGCTGGTCAGGCCTGCGCCTGCGCCAGAGAGGTTATCGAAGCTGATCGCGCCTTTCAGCGCACGGTTAAGCGGCGAAGCCTGTACCGTCAGGCCCGCGCCATTGAGCTGAACCCGTGCGCCGCCTTCTGACCAGAACACGCTGTTAGGCGTGAGGAGCTTGCGGTATTCCGGTTTAATATGAACGCGCACATCGAACTCGTTTGCTCGCGGTGTCACGTCAACAATCTGGCCCACCTGGAATTTACGGTAAAGCACTACCGAACCCGCCTGAATATCCGGCAGGCTGTTGGCGGTCAGCGTCAACGTGACCGGAAGCTGATTGCTGGTAATGCCTTCCGCCGCTTTTTCGGCATTGGCATAGAGCGGATAGCTTTCCTTAACGTTGCCCTTGCTGCCCGGCTCAAGGCGAATGCCACCGTTTACCCATTCGCTGGCGCTGGCACCCAGTACTTCCATGCCGTCCAGACCGAGCTTGACGTCGAGCCGGCTGTTAATAATGAACTTGCTGTCGCCATGCACCAGATGACGAAAGTCAGCGCCCAGTGCGACAACAAAATCAACGCCTTGCTCGCTCAGCTTGCGGCTAACGACCTGACCAATTTGCATACCGTGCAGCATAATCGGTTGACCAGCATCAATACCGTAGCTCTCAGGTGCGGTCAGCTTAAGTGACAGCGCATTGGGCTGCTGCAACAGGGATTCATTGCTTTGCAGCACGGTAAAATGATCTTCCGGCTCGCCTTCGCCCGGGATCAGCTCAAGCGTATCGCCGGTAAGCAGGCTGCTGAGGCTGGTATCGGTCAGGCTGATTTTCGGGCTGCGCATTTCAATGCGGGTGCTGGTGCGCATTAATCCTGTGACTGAAGGATCGATAGTCAGTTCGCCAGTCACTCTGCCATTCGGCAACAGCTTCATGGCGGTCAGGGTGCCGACTTCCAGCCCCTGATACATCAGCGGCGTGCTGTTTGCTTTCAGGTTTTTCCCGCCAGGCAGATCCAGCGTGATCACCACGCCGCGATGGCTATGCGCCAGATCGGGATAGAGCTGATAATTGTCCTCACTGCTGGCCTGAGGCGACTGCTGCGGCGAATCGAAGGCGATGGCGCCGTTGACCAGCGCCGCCAGGCTTTCGAGCTGAACTTTCGCGCCGCTCAGACCAACGTCCGCTTTTACGCCCGACACATTCCAGAACCGGCTCTCTTTTTTCACCAGATTGGTAAAGCGTCGTTCAATCAGCACATCAACCGTGACGCCCTGATTGCCAGGGTTGATGCTGTAATCATAAACGCGACCCACCGGGATCTTGCGGAAATAGACCAGCGAACCGGTATTCAGCGATCCTAAATCAGGCGTGTGCAAATGGATCAGCATTTCACCCGTATTAACGCGATATTTTGGCTGGGTATCCTGAGCCACGAACTGCTCACGCGGCTTGCCTTTACCGGGCATCATGCCGATATAGTTACCGCCCACCAGCGCATCAAGACCCGACACGCCCGCCAGCGACGCTTTCGGCGTCACCAGCCAGAACTGCGTCTGCTCACGCAGCGCATCTTTCATATCACTTTTGATACTGGCTTTGATTTTGATGGTGCGCAGATCGTCAGTCATGCTGATCCCCTGCACCAGACCCACTTCGACACCCTGATAACGCACCGGCGTTCGGCCCGGCACAATGCCATCCGCGGTTGCGAAATCAATAGTAACCGTCGTGCCGCGCTCCTGGTAATTGGTCCAGACGAGCCAGCCTGCGATAAGCAGAGCAATAAGCGGCAGCAGCCAGAAAGGCGAAATTCTGCGCCGGCTTTTAATGCGTGCGTTAGTCGGTGTAGTCGGCGTTTCCTGTTGCATGAGCATCCCAAAGTAAACGGCTATCCAGCCACTCAACGGCAAGGATAGTGAGTATGACCGCTGAGCCAAAATAGAAGGCAGCCGGTCCCATGGTAAAAGCCAGAAGCTGATCGCGATTGACCAGCGACATGGTGAGTGAAATAACAAACAGATCCAGCATAGACCAGCGGCCTACCCAGGTAACGACCCGCAGCAGGCGGACGCGAGTTTTCAGGCCCTGTTCGCATTTAAAATGAATGCTGCAAAGCAGCGTGATCAGCACGATAACCTTGGTAAAAGGCACCAGAATACTGGCGATAAATACCACTATCGCTACCGGAACGTTTCCTGAAGCCAGCGAAAGGATGCCGGAAAGAATGGTATCTTCCTGACGAGCGCCGTTCAGATAAATAACAGATATTGGCAACAGGTTAGCGGGAATAAGCAGCACGATTGACGAAATCAGTGCAGCCCATGACTTTTGCAGGCTGAAATTGCGCCGAAAGTAGAGCGGCGTATGGCAGCGTGGGCAGCGTTCCCGCTCGTCCGGCAAGCCGGTGTGATGGCAGTTCAGGCAAACGCGCAAACGTTCTGGTGCGACATGCGGCTGCGGCTGCGGATAAAACCGGTGCCACAGCTGTTCAATGTTCATATGGATTAGCGTGACGAGGCTTAATACCGCCAGCGAGATAAATGCCACCAGCCCGGGGCCGGGCGTAATGTCGGCATAGTCCTGGACTTTAATCGATGCTACGGCAATACCGACCAGATAAATATCCAGCATTACCCACTCTTTCAGCCGATCGAGCATTAATAATACCGGCCGTAAATTCATGCCAAGCTTATTGCCAAAAAACAGGTAAGCAATTGAGCCGACCAGCGTTGCAGGGGCAGCGATGGTACAGAATGCCACCATCGACGCGGTAATCACGTTGCCCTGTTGCGCCATTTGCACTATGCCTTCCATCAGGCTGGCGCGAATGTTGGTGCCGAGCAGGCGGACGGTCAGCAGCGGTTCACTGAAGGCAAACGGCATCAGCAGCAGCATAGTGACCGCCATCGCGGTCAGTCTGGTCATCGACCAGTCCCGCCCGTTCAGAATACGGGCATTGCAGCGCGGGCAGTGCGCAGACTGGTTAGATTTAACATCTGGTAAGGAAAAAAGGGTATCGCATTGCGGACAACGCTGATAACGTGCCTGAGGCAGAGCATGGCTGATAACGTGTATTTTCATATTTCCGATTAAGGTGCTTGCCCGGACGTTGCAGGTTTTGGGCCGGTGGTTCTTAATGAGTCGCCACCGCGGTGAATGACCTGTTCTTGTTATGCTTTTAAAACTCCAGAACCGCTAGGTTATATTAACCTGTGGTATGTTTCACCTTGTCCGTCTGGACATTTAATGCTTATTTTCTCCGGCGAAGTCCAGTGACTTCGCCAATTGTTTTCATAATGGTTAAAAAATGACTAAGACAGAATTTTACTCGGACCTCAACCGTGATTTACGCGCACTTCTCGCTGGCGAAACGAGCTTCCTTGCTGCCATGGGTAACTGTAGCGCATTATTGTACGAACGTCTGGAAGGCGTGAACTGGGCGGGTTTTTATCTGTTAACCGAAGAAAATACGCTGGTCCTGGGGCCGTTTCAGGGCAAAATCGCCTGCGTCCGAATCCCGGTAGGTAAAGGCGTGTGCGGTACAGCGGTAGCCGAAAGCGCTATTCAGCGCGTTGATGACGTCCATGCTTTTCCTGGCCATATCGCCTGCGATGCCGCCAGTAATGCTGAAATTGTTCTGCCGCTGGTGGTTAACGGCCAGACAATTGGCGTGCTGGACATCGACAGCGTGACCTATAATCGCTTCGACAGTGAAGACGAAGCTGGTCTGGCAATCCTTGTTGAAGGGCTGAGCGAAGTGCTTGCTGGCTCTGACGTGGAAAAATTTATTCACATGAAACGCAGCTAAAGTGCTGGATCACGTAGCATTTGCCGATGGTGTCATTATAATGACGCCTGTTCATGCCTGCGCTGATTGGCAAACCCGTTGTAATCAGGAAATTTCATGGAAAATCAACCCAAGTTGAATAGCAGCAAAGAAGTTATCGCCTTTCTGGCGGAGCGTTTCCCACAATGCTTCAGTGCCGAAGGCGAAGCACGACCGCTTAAAATCGGAATCTTTCAGGATTTAGTCGAACGTGTGCAGGGTGAAATGAGCCTGAGTAAAACTCAGCTTCGTTCCGCACTGCGCCTGTATACTTCTAGCTGGCGCTATTTGTATGGCATCAAAGCGGGTGCCATCCGCGTTGACCTGGATGGCAACGCCTGCGGTGTTCTCGACGAGCAGCATGTCGAACATGCTCGTAAGCAGCTCGAAGAGGCGAAAGCGCGTGTTCAGGCACAGCGCGAACAGCAGCAGGCGAAAAAACGCGAAGCGGGTACCGATACTGCCCCTCGTCGTCCTCGTAAGCCGGTGCGTAAAGCATCTGCTGAAGGCGAACAGTCTAAACCGGCTCGCAGTAAACCACAGCGTAATGCTGGCAGCGCTCCTGCTAAAGAGCGTCAGCCACAACCTACCAAACCCGTTACCGATACCGCAGCATTGCAAGTGGGTCAGAATATCAAAGTCACCGCGGGCAAAGGTGCGATGGATGCAACCATTCTTGAGATCACCAAAGATGGCGTCCGGGTACAGTTGGCTTCCGGCCTGGCAATGATAGTACGCGCAGAACACTTGCAGTTCTGATACGGAGGCCAATCAGGGCATGAACAACTTTTTTAAAACCACCGTTATCGCCGGACTGCTGTTTGCCGGGAACGTTTTCGCTGCCGATACCATTACGCGTGCCGATCAGATCCCCCAGCTTCATCAGGAACCGCAGCATGCGACGGTAAGCGAGCGTGTTAGTTCGCGCTTCACCCGTTCGCATTATCGCCAGTTTGATTTAGATAAAGATTTCTCCGCGAAGATTTTCGCGCGCTATCTCAATCTGCTGGACTACAGCCACAATGTCATGCTGGCTTCAGACGTTGAGCAGTATGCTCAGAAAAAAACCACGTTAGGCGACGAGTTAAAATCGGGCCAGCTGGACGTGTTTTATGATTTATATAACCTGGCACAAAAACGCCGCTTCGAGCGCTATCACTACGCGCTGTCGGTGCTGAACAAGCCAATGAATTTCTCCGGGAACGAGTCGATCGATATCGACCGCAGTAAGGCTCCGTGGCCAAAAACCACCGCCGAACTGGATAAGCTGTGGGATGCCAAAGTCAAATATGACGAACTGAGCCTCAAGCTTACCGGTAAAGAAGAAAAAGAGATCCGCGAGGTTCTGACCAAGCGTTATCAGTTCGCCATCCGCCGTCTGGCGCAAAGCAACAGCGAAGACGTTTTCCAGCTGGCCATGACCGCCTTTGCTCGTGAAATCGATCCGCACACCAGCTATCTTTCTCCGCGCAACACCGACCAGTTCAATACGGAAATGAGCCTCTCTCTGGAAGGGATCGGCGCGGTATTGCAGATGGATGATGATTATACCGTGATCAATTCCATGGTAGCCGGTGGTCCGGCGGCGAAAAGCAAAAACATCACCGTTGGCGATCGTATCGTCGGTGTGGGTCAGCCGGGCAAACCCGTTGTTGACGTCATCGGCTGGCGTCTTGACGATGTTGTTGCACAGATTAAAGGGCCGAAAGGCAGCAAAGTCAGACTGGAAATTCTGCCAGCAGGCAAGGGAACGAAAACCCGTATTGTCAGCCTGACGCGTGAAAAAATTCGCCTGGAAGACCGTGCGGTAAAAATGACCGTGCACAATGTTGGCAAACAAAAAGTTGGCGTGCTCGACATTCCTGGTTTCTACGTTGGTCTGACTGACGACGTAAAAGTGCAGCTACAGAAACTGCAAAAACAGAACGTCGACAGCGTGGTGATCGATCTGCGCACCAACGGGGGCGGCGCACTAACCGAAGCCGTTTCGCTATCCGGCCTGTTTATTCCGTCTGGCCCGGTGGTGCAGGTGCGTGATAATAACGGCAAAGTGCGCGAAGACAGCGATACGGACGGCATTGTTTACTACAAAGGTCCGCTGGTGGTGTTAGTTGACCGCTTCAGCGCATCGGCATCGGAAATTTTTGCCGCGGCGATGCAGGATTACGGACGCGCACTGATTGTGGGCGAGCCAACCTTTGGTAAAGGCACCGTGCAGCAGTACCGTTCCCTGAACCGCATCTACGATCAGATGCTGCGTCCGGAATGGCCTGCATTAGGATCCATTACTTACACCATCCAGAAGTTCTATCGCGTCAACGGCGGCAGTACTCAGCGTAAAGGCGTGACGCCCGATCTGCTGATGCCAACCGGCGTGGAAGCGGTAGAAACCGGTGAGAAGTTTGAGGATAACGCACTGCCGTGGGACAGCATCAACGCTGCTTCCTACACGAAAACCGGCGATCTGAAACCGTTAGAGCCGCAGCTGCTGAAGCAGCATCAGGATCGTATTGCGAAAGATATTGAGTTCCAGTACATCCTGAAAGACATTGCCCGCTTTAACGCGATGAAAGATAAGCGCAATATCATTTCCCTCAATCTGGCAGAGCGCGAGAAAGAGAACCGTGAAGATGATGCGCTGCGCCTGGAGCGTATTAACGCGCGTTTCCAGCGTGAAGGCAAAAAACCACTGGCGAAGCTTGAAGATCTGCCAAAGGATTACAAAGAGCCGGATCCTTACCTGGACGAAACGGTGGATATTGCCAACGACTTAGCCCAGCTTGAAAAAACGCAGGCCTCGGCAAACTAAACGGCCAGCGCGTTGTTAGCCCTCTACACCCTGTCAGCATGACGCTGACGGGGTGTTTTTTTTATCCGCAGACTTTTCATACTCCGCTATAGCCAACATATATTGACAGCAAACTGACAACAGCTGACTCTGCGGCGTCAGAAAGTGCGACAAAATGTAAAGTTATGTCTTTTTAGACACTTAAAACAAACCAGCGCTTGAAATGTTTTGCCGCGCCCATAGGATAGGTATCCGCTACACGCCTATTTTAACCGAGGAAGATGAAATTTTATGATGCGTATTGCGCTTTTCCTGTTGACCAACCTGGGAGTGATGTTGGTTTTTGGGCTGATCCTCAGTCTGACAGGGATCCAGTCAAGCAGCGTTCAGGGTCTGATGATTATGGCAGGCCTGTTTGGCTTCGGCGGTGCGTTTGTTTCACTGCTGATGTCCAAATGGATGGCGTTGCGTTCCGTTGGCGGTGAAGTCATTGAACAGCCGCGTAACGAAACAGAACGCTGGCTGATGCAGACCATTGCGCAACAGTCTCAGCAGGCAGGCATCGCGATGCCGCAGGTGGCGATTTATCACGCCCCGGATATCAATGCCTTTGCCACCGGTGCCCGTCGCGATGCTTCGCTGGTGGCGGTCTCTACGGGACTGTTACAGAACATGAGCCGCGACGAGGCGGAAGCCGTGCTGGCGCATGAAATCAGCCATATCGCGAATGGTGATATGGTGACGATGACGCTGATTCAGGGGATCGTGAACACCTTTGTTATCTTTATTTCCCGCATTCTTGCGCAGATCGCCGCAGGCTTTCTGTCAGGCGATCGTGAGGAAGGGGAAAGCAACAACGGTAATCCGATGGTCTATTTTGTCGTGTCGATGGTGCTGGAGCTGGTCTTCGGTATTGTGGCCAGCATCATTACCATGTGGTTCTCACGTCACCGTGAGTTCCACGCGGATGCCGGATCGGCCAGACTGGTCGGGCGTGAGAAGATGATTGCCGCGCTGCAGCGTCTGAAAACCAGCTACGAGCCGCAGGAAGCCAGCACCATGATGGCCTTCTGCATCAACGGTAAATCGAAATCGTTGAGCGAACTGTTTATGTCGCATCCGCCGCTGGATAAGCGCATTGAAGCACTGCGCAGCGGACAGTATCTGAAATAACCGTCAGGTATCAACGCTAACCGGGTCTGTGGCTGAATATTCAGCAGCAGGCCCGGTTTTTTTACGTCTGATGTTTGGTTATTCATGCCAGATAAATCAGGCGCGCGGCTGAGTCATACGAACTGCACTCACGATTGCGGCCACCGTCGAGAAACAGCCCGCGAGCAGCAGGGAAGCGTGAGTACCACGCGCATCAAACAGATTAAACATCAACGCGACCAGC
Source organism: Pantoea sp. CCBC3-3-1 (assembly GCF_007981265.1). Taxonomy (NCBI): domain Bacteria; kingdom Pseudomonadati; phylum Pseudomonadota; class Gammaproteobacteria; order Enterobacterales; family Erwiniaceae; genus Pantoea; species Pantoea sp. CCBC3-3-1. The sequence goes on along the minus strand of NZ_CP034363.1, from coordinate 2,668,379 downwards.
GCCGCACCGCTGGTTTGCCCCAGCAGGCGCGCGGTTCCTAACATCCCGCTGGCTCCGCCGCTACGATGGCGGGGTGCGGAAGTGATAATCGTATGGTTATTGGGCGACTGAAACAGGCCAAAGCCTGCACCGCACAGGATCATTCGCCAGATTATATCACCATCACCGGGTGTGGCAGGCAGCAGCGCCAGGGCAAACAGTCCGAGGGCAAAAACAGTCAGTCCAACCGCACCTAGCAGCCCGGCATGAAAGCGCTCAATCAATCGTCCGGCAATCGGCGCCATCACCATGGTGGCAAGCGGCCACGGCGTTAATAACAGTCCGGTTGCCACTTCGCTGCGATGCAGAACGGTTTGCAGGAAAAAGGGCAGTGAAACCATTGCCAGCATCTGTGCGCAGAATGAACAGACCGATGTGCCCAGTGACAGTGAAAAGACAGGGATGCGCAGTAAATCCACCGGGAAAAGCGGAAAAGGTAAACGCAGCTGGCGGCGGATAAACACGACGCCAACGATAACCAGCGCGACAACTTCTGCCAGAATCAGCTTGCCGCTCTGACCCTGAGCGAAACCGCTAAGCGCCGAAATCATCAGACCGAAGGTTAGCGCGTTCATTATGGCGCTGGGCACGTCGAACCGCTGCTCCTGCGCTTTCTGCTGATTATCCGGTAAAAAACGCAGCGCAAGGTAAAGCGCCGCCAGGCAAACCGGCACATTGATCAAAAACAGCCATTTCCACGATGCAACAGAAAGGATCGCCGCTGCCACGGTCGGGCCGGCTGCGGTTGATACCGCAACAATCAGCGAGTTAATCCCCATGCCCCGGCCCAGATAGCGCTGCGGGTAGATAATTCTGATCAGTGCTGTATTAACGCTCATCAAAGCTGCGCCGCCAAAACCCTGTAGCACGCGGGCAAAAGTCAGTATCTCTAGCGAGCCGGAAAGGGCGCAGAACAGTGAGGTACAGGTAAATAACACCAGGCCGGCCTGATAGATACGTCGGTAGCCGAGGATATCCCCCAAAAAAGATAACGAAAGCAGGGAAACGATAATCGCCAGCTGATAAGCATTGACGATCCAGATTGATTCTGCCGGGCTGGCATGCAGTTCACGGGCAATCGTAGGCAAAGCAACGTTGGCGATGGCACCGTCAAGTACAGCAACAGTGATGCCAAGCGCAATCGCGAGAATTGCGCCATAACGCTGTGGAATGGGCAAACCGTCTTGTGGAGGTGTTATCGGCATCGGGAAAAGTAGTCAGAAGAGTGAATATCACTATGCTAATGATTTTTTAATAACTATGCCATTTTTGGTTAACAGTAATCATCAGTAAATGTGTCGAGGTTATTACGCTGAGCGTTGCGCCACCGACAGCGAAAAATCTATAATAGAAATAGTGTTCCATTTTTTATAAAACAATAAAGGTTAGATGATGGCGAAGGATGATATGGATAAACAGCCTGATTCAGTCTCTTCGGTGCTGAAAGTGTTCGGCATCTTAAAGGCGCTGGGTGAGGAGAGGGCGCAAGGTATTACCGAGCTGTCCCAGCGGGTCATGATGTCTAAAAGTACCGTCTACCGTTTCTTGCAGACGATGAAATCTCTTGGATACGTTTCTCAGGAAGGCGATAGCGAAAAATACAGCCTGACGCTAAAGCTGTTTGAGCTGGGAGCAAAAGCGCTGCAAAACGTTGATTTGATTCGTAGCGCAGACGTGCAAATGCGTGAAATATCCCGACTGACAAAAGAAACCATTCATTTGGGCGCGCTGGAAGAAGACAGCATTGTCTACATTCACAAGATAGATTCCCTCTATAACCTGCGTATGTATTCACGCATTGGTCGCCGTAATCCTCTTTACAGCACGGCGATTGGGAAAGTTTTACTGGCCTGGCGCGATCGTGGAGAAGTCGAGCAGATCCTCGCAGAAGTGGCGTTTGAGCGCAGTACCTCACGTACTCTAACCAGCATCAGTGCGCTTCTGCCAGAGCTGGATAAGGTGCGTTCGCAAGGGTTTGGCGAGGACAATGAAGAGCAGGAAGAAGGGCTGCGATGTATTGCGGTACCGGTATTCGATCGTTTCGGCGTGGTGATTGCCGGACTGAGCATCTCCTTCCCGACAATCCGCTTCTCTGAAGAAGAGAAAAGTAGCTACGTCAAAATGTTGCACCACTCTGCACGCATTATTTCCGAGCAGATGGGCTATCGCGACTGGCCTTTCTGAACAAGCAGGCCAGTATAAAACTGGCCTTTTTTACATCAGTTATCGACAACTTTTGTAATTTTTTTCAGTAACGGGCAATCTGTAACGCCAACAATGCCGCTATCGCTATGCAGATACTGAGCGGTAGTCATGCCGTGTGCTGTCAGATACTGACACTGCAACCCCATACCCGCCACGTTCTCAGCGCTGCCTGCCAGAACGCCATAGCCTGTTATCAGCAGGCCAAGCCAGAGCACGACCAGTAATGCAACAATACGCACTAAAAATTTCATCCTTTCTCCTTTTTTGTAAGAGACAGCTTCCTGTTTTACTTCCACGCTGTCTGCCATCACGCTACTACGTTTTTACGATGCGTTACGCATTACGAGTGAAGCATACACAACTATCTCTAAATCGCCTGCGTGAAGGTTCTGAATTTTACGCATGGCGGCTGTCAATTTAAGCCTGAGCCGGTAAAATCTTCCCTGGCCGCGATAAAAGGCCGGTAATCATAAAATTTTGAGGTCGTGATGAATGAGTTAGCAAGCGGTGCGATGGGGATGGCGTCCCTGGGCTTCATCGTTGGATTAATCATTGTTGGGCTGCTTGCCTGGTTTTTTATCAACCGTGCCAGCGTACGGGCCAATGAGCAGGTTCGTTTACTTGAAGCGCTGCTGGAAGAACAGAAGCGGCAGAATGCGTTGCTGATGCGGCTCGCTGAGGCAGTGGCCGGGAAAGAAAAAACAGCGTCTGACGAAGAGGGCAGTAAAGACTTTACCCGTTTGATCCCGGAGCGCTAATACTTTAAACAAGGAAAAAAGATGGCCTGGCAAAATCCCTGGTACGATCCGCAAAAGGCACACCACACGCCTGAGGGGTTCCGCAACCCTGAAGTTGAATTACGTAAAGAAGGCGACCTTAAACGCTGGCGCAAGGAGCGTAAGGCGCAGGGTTTACCTTTTCCCCCGGCTCACGGCTACGATGAATTTATCCAGCAGTGGTGGCAGCGTGCTGATTTGTCGGGTAATGATGATGCGGTCTGGTGGCTGGGACATGCTTGTCTGCTGTTACGAACGGCGGGAAAATATACGCTAATCGACCCGGCACTTTCGGAGCGAGCGTCGCCAGTGAGTTTTTATGGTCCTAAACGTAAAACGCCAGCGGCCCTCAATATTGCTGATTTACCCTCTCTCGATTGCGTGTTGATATCCCATAATCATTACGACCACCTCGATCGTCCTACCATCAAAAAAATTCTTCATCGTTTCCCGCAGGTGCAGTTTGTCGTGCCGCTGGGGCTAAAGCCCTGGTTTGATAAGCGGGGCGCGAAGCAGGTTACGCAGCTGGACTGGTGGGAAAGTACCCAGGCAGCCGGATTAACGCTGCATGCAGTGCCTGCACGCCACTGGAGTATGCGCACCCTTAAAGATCGTAATCGCTCACTATGGTGTGGTTGGGTGATAAAAAATACCGCCCTCAGTTTCTGGTTTACAGGTGATAGCGGATACTCCGAGAACCTTCTTGCTGTGCCACGCAACCTTGGCCCGTTTAATCTTGCGGCGTTGCCTGTGGGGGCCTATGCTCCTACATGGTTTATGCGCGGGCAACACATGGACCCGACACAGGCTGTTTCGCTGCATCGCGATTTAGGGCAGCCGCTCACTATTCCGATTCACTGGGGAGTCTTTGAGCTGGCTGATGAATCGCTTGATGAACCTCCACGCGTGTTAGCAGCGGCGATGCGTGCCGCCGGGCTGGATGATATTTGTTTCAGCGCCTGGAAAATTGGTGCAAAAATTACACTAAATAATATTAATTAGGAATAGTCCTAAATTGCTTAATTTAACTCTTGCCAAAGATGGAGGTACGAGCCGTTAATCCAAAATGACTGATGCTTCGGCCGGGAATAAGCAGACGGCCGTCTTGCTTATAAATGGGGCAACGCAAAAACCATTTTCCTGATTTTGGTGCAATTTAAATTTCATTTTGAACCAAAGGCTTCTTTTTGTGCAGTCAGGCCTGACATTTCTTTAAGCAATGAATACCATTTTTGAATGAAGTTTTTTGAGTAAGCTATGCCATATTTCTGCAATCAATTCAGCCGACAATGGAAGCCAGCCTTTAAAGCGCAATGGACTTCAGTGCGCCGGCAGGTTAACATAGGGCTAAGTTTTGAGAAGCATTCAGGCCACCATTATTTGGTGTTTGCGATTAACGCTTGTGATAATCCATACATAATGTGCGATCCATGACTTACCGTTTCAATTGTGTGCAGCATCTCTATCACTGTTTAAAAATGACTTGCCATTAATAAACGAATATGTGATAACGCTTTTGGTAAAACGGGGTACAGTTCTGTTTATGTATGGCATCTTCAGTAAAGAAGTTCTGAGTAAAGACGTTACGTTGAATACCGCTTCCTTGCCGAGCCTTAATTTATGCCTCATGCAGTTGTGTCTCTGATTTTTTTGTACGTCAAGCCCTCGGGCGAATTAACACTCTAAGGAATTTGCAAAATGGCAAAGATTAAAGGTCAGGTTAAGTGGTTCAACGAGTCTAAAGGTTTTGGTTTCATCACCCCAGCTGATGGCAGCAAAGATGTGTTCGTACACTTCTCTGCAATCCAGGGTAATGGCTTCAAAACTCTGGCTGAAGGCCAGAACGTTGAGTTCGAAATTCAGGACGGCCAGAAAGGCCCTGCTGCTGTGAACGTCACCGCTATCTAATTTTCGATCTGAGCCTGTTATTGCCTCGCGTAATCAGGCACGAATCTGAATTTTAAAGCCCTGCCAGAAATGGCAGGGCTTTTTCTGTTACGCGAAGAAAAACTGCCGCAGCGCCTGGGTTTCCGGTAAACTGCCGCCCTCAATATTGCCGGAGAGTTGTTATGTCGTACCAGTGTCCCCTTTGCCATCAGCCCCTGTCATCACAAGCGTCCTCATGGCGCTGTGAAAACCGGCATCAGTTCGATCAGGCAAAAGAGGGCTATGTTAATCTGCTGCCGGTACAGCATAAGCGCTCTAAACAGCCGGGCGACAGTGCCGATATGATGCTGGCACGGCGCGAGTTTCTTGATGCCGGTCACTATCAGCCGTTACAGCAAAAAGTGTGCGATATCTTTGCGCGTGTACTGGAAGGCGACGCCTTAAGCCTGCTGGATATCGGCTGTGGGGAAGGGTATTACACGCATGCGGTCGCTAACCGGATGCAGGAAAAAGGCCCGGCTGACGTACATGCGCTGGATGTCTCAAAGGTGGCCGTACGCTTTGGCGCTAAGCGCTACCATAACGTTAAGTTTTGCGTCGCCTCCAGCCACCGTTTGCCTTTCGCTGATAACCAGTTTGATGCTGTACTGCGTATTTACGCGCCCTGCAAGGCAGAAGAACTGGCGCGAGTGGTTAAGGATCGAGGCTATGTATTGACCGTTACGCCCGGGCCACGCCATCTAATTCAGTTCAAAGAGCTGATTTATCAGCACGTTAAACTGCACGATGAAACGCCTGAGCAGCTTGGCGGCTTTACGCTGGTTGAAGAGCATTCGCTGAATTATCCAATGCGGCTCAACAGCGAAGAGTCAGCCGCTCTGCTCCAGATGACGCCTTTCGCATGGCGTGCGCGCCCGGAAGTGTGGGGCGTACTGGCGACAACCGCAGAATTTGCAGTGGAAACTGATTTCACGTTGCGTTTATGGCAGCGAACCCGTGATATTGCAGAGTCCTGCCAGGCCGGGCAGGAATAAGCAAATTCAGCCTGTGCATCATCTTTGGACGCAGGATGATGCATGATAATGTAAATGTAAGAAAATATTTTGACGCCAGGCAACGGTGTGATTACAGTAGGGATCCTTATTTAACACAGGAGTAACGGGCCTCAGCCCTCCCTATGGACTGTCACCGAAGTCGCTCATTAATGCCCCCGGGTCATCCGGCCAGTTTTTCCCCGTTTCAGCCGTTAAACGGCACATTTTCTGTTCTTCTGAATGCCCTGCTTAGCGTGTTAATTCGACCGCTGGCTTTCTCTTCCTGTACCTTTTTCCGGAGTCTGTGATGGAATTTCTTTTAGACCCCTCAATTTGGGCAGGTCTGCTGACGCTGGTCGTCCTTGAGATCGTCCTTGGCATCGATAACCTGGTGTTCATCGCCATCCTTGCCGATAAGCTGCCGCCTAAACAGCGTGATAAGGCCCGATTAATTGGCCTGTCTCTCGCGCTGGTAATGCGCCTGGGGCTGCTCTCGCTCATCTCATGGATGGTCACGCTAACGCGTCCGCTGTTCAGCGTTGGCGATTTTGCTTTTTCGGGCCGCGATCTGATTTTGCTGATCGGTGGACTGTTCCTGCTGTTTAAAGCCACGATGGAGCTCCACGAACGGCTGGAAAATCGGGAGCATAACGGAGACGGCAACAAAGGTTACGCCAGTTTCTGGGCTGTAGTGATTCAAATCGTTGTGCTGGATGCGGTTTTCTCGCTGGATGCCGTCATAACCGCAGTAGGGATGGTAAACAACCTGGCAATCATGATGACTGCGGTTGTTATTGCCATGGGCGTTATGCTGCTGGCATCAAAGCCTTTAACCAATTTTGTTAACGCGCATCCGACAGTCGTTGTGCTGTGTTTAAGTTTCCTGTTAATGATTGGTCTTAGCCTGGTAGCTGAAGGTTTCGGTTTCCATATTCCGAAAGGCTATCTCTACGCGGCAATTGGCTTCTCCATCCTGATTGAGCTGTTTAACCAGATTGCGCGAGTTAATTTTATGCGTCATCAGGCCAGAAGGCCGATGCGTGAGCGAACGGCCGAAGCGATTTTACGCCTGATGGGCGGCCGACGTAGCCAGGAAAGCAGCAGCAGTGAAGGGACGGAAATGGCAAAAATATTGCCACAGGAAGCCTTTAAGGATGAAGAACGCTACATGATCAACGGCGTGCTGACGCTGGCCTCGCGCTCGGTTCGCAGTATCATGACGCCGCGCGGAGAAATTTCCTGGGTTGATGCAACGCGTCCAACAGATGAAGTCCGCTTGCAGCTGCTTGATACGCCTCACAGCCTGTTCCCGGTATGTCGTGGCGAGCTTGATGAAATTATCGGTGTAGTGCGAGCGAAAGAGCTGCTGGTGGCATTGGATCAGGGCGCCGATGTTGCCGCTTTTGCTTCGGCCACGCCACCCATCATTGTACCTGAGACGCTCGATCCAATTAACCTGCTGGGCGTGTTGCGCCGGGCGAAAGGCAGTTTTGTGGTGGTCACCAGCGAGTTTGGCGTTGTGCAGGGCTTAATCACCCCGCTGGACGTGCTGGAAGCCATTGCCGGTGAATTCCCGGATGAAGATGAAACGCCAGATATTGTGGCTGACGGCGACGGATGGCTGGTTAAAGGCGGCACGGATTTGCACTCTTTGCAGCAGCTGCTGGATACGCAGGTACTGGTTAATTATGAAGACGATCACGCATCGTTAGCCGGTCTGTTGATCGAACAAAAAGGCCAGCTGCCGCAGCCAGGCGAAGTGATTGAGCTGCCCCCGGTGAAGTTCCAGATTTTGGAAGCTACCGACTACCGTATCGATCTGGTGCGGGTTACGCGTGAGCGTCCTCACGCCGAAGAAGAGCAGTAATGCGCTGAAACCTGGCTGGGTACACACTTACCCTGCCAGGTTTATCCGTTTTCAGCGGGGGTTTCCCGGCTTGCGTTTTGCCGCTCTTCCAGCCAGTGCGGGAAATCTTCCAGCGGCATAGGACGGGCAAAGAAATACCCCTGTAACACATCAACGCCTTTCTCGCGCAAATAGTCTGCCTGCTCCGCCGTTTCCACGCCTTCCGCAACCAGGCTGATATTCAGACGCTGGGCCAGTGAAATTACCATGTCCGTTACCGTGGCATTAATCGCATCCGTACCGATAGCGGCTGTGAACACTTTGTCGATCTTTAAGACGTCCGGGCTGAGCGTTTTAAGATAAGAGAGCGAGCTGTGTCCGGTGCCGAAGTCATCAATAGCCAGTTTTACTCCGATATCATGCAGTTGCGTGACCACGCGCTGATCCATCTCGGGCAGGGCATCACGCTCGGTCAGCTCGACAATGAGCTGTGGTTTAGGCTCGGCAGGCCACCAAAGCTGCTGTAAATCGTTGATGATTTCCCGATGATGAAAATGGCTTGAGGCAACGTTGATTGCAATATGAAAGGTCGAGCAGGCTGGCAGAAGGGGTAGATGACGGACAACTTCACTGAGCACAAAGCGCGTCAGTGGCGCGATCAAATTGTGCCGTTCGGCCAGGGGAATAAACAGATCGGGTGAAACCCATCCCTGACGAGCATTATGCCAGCGTAACAGCAGCTCAATACCATCACATCCGCCGGTGCGGGCGTTAATCAGCGGCTGGCAATAGACCCTGAATTCACGGGCATTGATGGCATAGATGATTTGCCAGGAAAGGCTCATGCGATTCGCTGTTGCCAGCCAGACAATATAGCCCGTCAACAGGCTGAGCAATAATGCCAGGGGAAGCTGTGAAGGCAGCGTCATTAAGGCCAGCTGCGCCGGAGCCGGTCCAAACAGCGTAATGGTGAACGGGTAGCGTAACGAGGCGTCCTGATAGCTGACTTCATCTTCTGAAGGCCGCGCTTTTTCAATCATCGGATTGCCATATTCCAGACTCTGCTCACCGACATTAAATACCGCTCGCTCAACCCACGGCAGCGTTGGCTCCAGCAGATAATTGCTCATCATCTCAATATTAATGATTTGCAGGATCCCGGCACGATTATCTGTGTCATGCGCCGTCCATAACAGCAGCACAGGCGAACCTTTCAGCAGATGGTCATCAGTGCTGAGCATCATGCGCTCGTTATTGACCGCCAGTTCAGGATAGGCGGTGCTGAAATTTATATTGCTGCTGCCAAAAATGCTGGAGCAATACATCACATCATCCTGCACCAGGACGATAGCGCGGACGGTTTGCAATGAGGCCAGCTTTTCAACTAAGGGAAAGCGGACCTGATCGCAAGGGAGCCCAACAAGGCCCATCGTATTATTGGCGGCCACGTCTAAAGGCGAAAACAACCGATCGAAGCGTTGGATCGCCTCACTGGCAAACGTCCGTGATTGCAGCGCAATGTGGTTTTTCGCTTCCACAAAACGAAAGGCCAGTGTCAGGATGAGCACCAACGCGGCCACCACTGCAGCAATAACTAAACGCCTGCGGCGAAATTGTCCGGAAGCTTCCTGGGACACCTGCATCAGTAACCATCCTTTAAGCGAAACGCGAGCACAGAATTCAAATATCGGTTATCGGCAATCACAACGGTAAGTTTAGTCTGACAAAACGGAAAAGCGGCATTAATTAAAACAGCGACTTAACGCGGCGAGCTTTCAGGAAAAGGGGCGATGGGTGACCAGAGGAAAAACGGGTGAAAAAGGGCATGTTGAAAAGGCGGGAAGAGATAACGTTATAAAAAAGCTGGCACTTATAAAAGCGCCAGCTCGTTTAATTAATCACACTGAACTTTAATCGCGAGGCCGCCACGGGAGGTTTCGCGGTATTTAGCGTTCATATCTTTACCGGTCTCATACATGGTTTCGATAACCTTATCCAGCGAAACGCGGGCTTCACTGGTACGGCGCATTGCCATACGCGCCGAGTTAATCGCTTTGACCGAGGCGATAGCGTTACGCTCGATGCAGGGAACCTGAACCTGACCGGCAACCGGATCGCAGGTCAGCCCCAGATTGTGTTCCATACCGATTTCTGCTGCCACACAAACCTGCTCCGGGCTGGCGCCCAGCAGCTCGGCCAGGCCAGCCGCAGCCATTGAGCAGGCCACGCCGACTTCGCCCTGACAGCCAACTTCGGCACCGGAAATTGACGCATTCATTTTATATAAAATGCCCACCGCGCCGGCGGCGAGGAAATAGCGAATAAAAATATCCGGGCTGACGGAGGCGATAAAATGATCGTAATAGGCCAGCACAGCAGGGACAATCCCGCAGGCACCATTGGTTGGCGCTGTCACCACACGCCCGCCCGCGGCATTCTCTTCATTAACAGCCAGCGCAAACATGTTGACCCAGTCAATCACATTCATCGGATCGCTGGAAAGTTTGTCGGAAGAAACCAGCAGGCGACGGAGCGCCGAAGCACGACGCGGCACACGCAGCGGCCCAGGCAGAACGCCTTCGGTATTCAGACCGCGGTCAATACAGTCGCGCATGCTTTGCCAGACATCCGCAAAGTAATTTTCAATTTCCGCACGGCTGTGCAAAGCCAGTTCGTTTTTCATCATCACGCCGGAAAGCGACATCCCGGTTTCGTGACAGTGCGCAAGCAGCTCTTTAGCCGAGTTGAACGAGTAGGGCACGGAGACTTCATTCAGCGTTGACTGGCCAAAATGTTCTTCGTCAACGATAAAACCGCCGCCAATCGAATAATAGGTTTTGCTCAGCAGCAGCGTTTCGCCTGCGAAAGCATGGATCTGCATACCATTTTCATGCAAAGAGAGATTATCGCTACGGAAAATCATGCCGCCTTCACGAGGGAAATCGACCTCGTGGCGGCCATTTGCAATCAGCAAACGCTGACGCTCTTCCACATCACGAATAAAACCGGGAATGGCATCAATATCCACGCTTTCCGGTGACGCGCCAGAGAGCCCCATAATAATGGCGATATCGGTATGGTGACCTTTGCCGGTCAGGGAGAGAGAGCCATAAACGTCCACGGCGATACGGGTAATATCCGTAAGCTTGCCCTGGTTTTCCAGCTCATCAATAAATTGTTTGCCCGCTTTCATCGGACCTACCGTATGGGAACTGGACGGGCCAATACCGATTTTGAACATGTCGAAAACGCTAATCACACTCTGCTCCCTGGTCCGCAGACAATCGTTATAAATTTTAGATAATGGTAATCTTCATGGGATGGATAATCGCATGAAATAAACTAATCAGGTTCGGATAAGAATGTTATAGCTAAGCGCGTCGGGTCGCTAACTTGCTTATTCTTATGCCCAATCCTGAGTAGGGCAAAATAGTTACTGACGCGCTGAAAGTATTCTGTGCAATCCGCGCAGCAATATAAAGGATTCGGTGCGATTGTGAAGAGGTTTGACTCACTTAAATAGCGCATTTCGTTCAAAAAGTGACAGAACTCACTGGCGTACGCGCAGAATGGCACTATTTTGTGCGAAATGTCAGTCCGCGACCTGCAAACTCAGCTGGCGAATGATGCCAGCGGTCATTCCCCAGATAAAATAATCATCAAACCAGGAAAGCCAGACGCGATGAGATTGCCCGTGGCGGTGAATATCCAGCGGGGAGTAGCGGCCTAAGCGCAAAGCTTCCTGCAACGGCATCTCAAACACCGATTCAACCTCGGCCTCGCTGGCCTGCCAGCGTACGGTATCCGGAACAATACCCACCACAGGCGTCACCTGAAAGCCGGTGCTGCTGGTGACAGCAGGCAAGGTGCCAATAACACGCACGCTGGCGGGAGGAATGGCCACTTCCTCTTCCGCTTCACGCAGCGCGGTGAAGATAAGCGATTCGTCTTCCTCATCCATCATGCCGCCAGGAAAAGCCACCTGGCCTGCATGTTTCCTCAGCGTCGCTGCGCGTCGGGTCAGGAGCAAGGTAGGGCGTTCACGATCGACTATGGGCACCAATACTGCTGCCCGACGGAGTGGAAGCGGCTGTGGCTGGCTGTCCGGTCGCTGTAAAACAAAACGGCTGAGGAACCGATCAAGCCCGTAGTCGTTATTGGTCATCGGCGGATTCCAGGCAGGGAAGGATACGGTTTACCTTATCGAACGTTTCCTGATATTCGCCCTGTTCATCACTGTCCGCCACAATGCCACCACCCGCGGTGCAAAACAGCTGGCCCTGTTCTGCCGTCAGCGTACGAATAGTAATGCTGGTATCCATTTTGCCGCAGGCGCTGAGATAGCCAATGCTGCCGCACCACGCGTTACGACGATGAGGCTCAAGTTCATCAATAATCTCCATTGCCCGCACTTTCGGCGCACCCGTGATCGAGCCGCCGGGGAAGCAGGCACGCAGCAGATCACAGCAGCTGAGCGAGTTTTTCAGCCGGGCGGTAACGGTGCTCACCAAATGATGTACCGCCGGAAAGGGTTCAACCACAAACAGCTCAGGTACGCGCACGCTACCCGGCTCGGCAACCCGGCCAATATCATTGCGTAACAGATCCACGATCATCACATTTTCTGCCCGATCTTTGGGTGACTGCGCCAGCTTTTTAGCTTGCAGGCGGTCTGCTTCAGGATCGCTCAGGCGCGGAAGTGTCCCTTTAATCGGACGAGTCTCCACCGCGCCACCGGCAACTTTCAGGAAGCGCTCCGGCGACAGGCTTAAAATAGTGCTGTGCGGCAGGCGTATAAAAGCGCTGAATGGCGCACGGTTCTGCTGGTTCAGCTGGCGAAAGGCCTGCCATTCGCTGCCACAGTAGGAAGCCTGAAAACGCTGGGCGAGATTGATTTGATAACAGTCGCCGCTGCGCAGCAGGCTCTGAACCTGACGAAATTTTTGGCCGTACTCGTCACGCGTCATATTCGAAGACCATGAACCGGTGAGCCTGAAAGGCTCGCTTGCCGGCTGGCGTAATTCACCGAGCCAGCGCAGGCGTTGCTGAGCATCACCATGCACAATCAGCGTCAGCGTCTGCTGATGGTGATCGGCAATCAGCGCCCAGTCATAAATGCCGATTGCCATATCGGGCGTAAAGAGATCCTGCTGCGCTTTTTCGGGCAGCGTTTCGAAGCGACGACCCAGATCGTAACCAAAGAGCCCTAACGCGCCGCCCTGAAACGGATAATCATCCTGCTCGTTTGCCACCAGTCCGCTTTGTTGCAGGGCAGTGTGCAGCAGGTACAGCGGATCGGCCTCGCTTTCGGTAACGATGTTATTATGTGCAATACGGGTCGTTTTACCGCGAGTGGTTAGCGTGGTGAGCGGTTCCGCCACCATAATATCGAAACGGTTATCGCTGTGTTCGGCAAAACCGGAATGCAGCAACATCGCCCAGGGCTGGTCAGAAACACAAGCAAACAGATCCCCGAGGCTTTCTGGCGTATACTCAAGCGGATAATAAACAGGTGGCATGATTTAAACAGATTGGACAATAACAGGCCCTAAGCCTGACATATTTTTCCCCCTCTGGCATCTGTTTGTTACGCGTGGAATAATCTTCGCGACCCGTTCAGGAGTAGATATGATTACAGGTTTACCAGCGCTCTCGCGCGAGCAACAGGAACAGGCAGTTGAACGTATTCAACAGCTGATGTCGGAAGGAATGAGCAGCGGCCAGGCGATCCAGCTGGTGGCGGCGGAAATCCGTGAAACGCATACCGGCGATATGGTCGCCGCGCGCTTTGAGGATGAAGAAGACGACGACGAAAACGAAGAATATCAACAAGACGAAGAAGAAGACGAAGACGAATAACGATGAATAAGGCGCGGCGGCAAGGCTCGGTGACGATCTCATTCCCGGTGCGCCTTTTCTTGGTGGCGTGTTGCTGGTTTCTCAGTTCTTTCCCCATCGCGGCGCAACAGAAGCGCTTGCTGGCGTATCCCGCGGGCGTGAGTCAGCAAACCTTCGCGTTAGCCAGGCATGCAGGAAACAGCCACTACTTCATAAAACCCGCCCAAAAAGGTGACATTGTCACTTCAGAATTGGTGGTGATTCACGGTTATCCGCATGATGCGCTTAATACGCTAAGCGCTGCGTTGCAGGCGGCCAAAAGCGTCCCTGCGTCAGATTCCGTGCCGGTTATCGCCCCTTTTTTCCCGCTTCCAGCGCGGCTCAACGGTCGTTGTTCGTCGACAGGGCTGCCTGCGCCTGCACCAGGTGATGCACTGTGGGACTGCCAGTCATGGCTGGATGGCGGGCTGGATCAGGCAAAAAATATCGGGTCTTTTCAGGTGCTGGATCAACTGCTCATCCATCTCAAACAGAAGTGGCCAGATTTACAGCAGGTGACGATAGCCGGTTTTTCCGCTGGCGGGCAATTTGTTCAGCATTACATTGGTTTTGCGAAGCCGCCGCAGGGGCTGCAAATGCGCTATGTGGTCAGCGATCCCGGCAGCTGGCTCTATTTTGATGCCGTTCGCTCAACCGCACTCTGCCCACAAGCATCTCGGTGGAAATATGGCCTGGAAAATATGCCTTCTGGGCTGGAAGCTCAGGCAGCTCAGGCGCGCGAACGTTACCGCAGAGCCAATATCACTTATCTGGAAGGCGCAGAGGATCGCGGTAAAGGAAAAGGGCGCTATTATCGCATCCTTGATAAATCCTGCGGGGCGAGGCTTCAGGGATTTTACCGGCTGGACAGAGGAATAAATTATGCGCGTTATGACAGTGAAATATTAAAGCCCCCAGGGCCGCATCAGTTGCACATCGTGGCGGGCTGTGGTCATAAGGTGAGCTGTGTATTTCCCTCCGCCGAAGGCAGGCAGGCGCTTTTCGCGTCAGGCCGCTAAAGCGCCCATAAGTTTACTTCGCGGCGACGATTTTAATTTCGACCCGATATTGAGGATTCATCAGGCCTGCCTGTACCGTGCAGCGCACCGGGGCATTTCCTGGTGAAACCCAGGCATCCCAAGCGCGGTTCATGGCGGCAAAATCTTCTTTATGCACGAGGAAAATAGTGGCATCCAGGATGCGGCTTTTATCCGATCCCAGGCGGATTAAAATGCGATCGATCACCGCCAGCGCGTTGGCCGTTTGCGCTTCGGCATCGTCATCCAGATTCTCGGGCACGCTGGTGTAATAAATAGTGTCGTTATGAACAACCGCTTCGGACATGCGGTGTTCGGGATCAAGACGTTCAATAGTCATCAGTGTTCCTTTTTAAAGTGCAACGAAAAGGCGGACAGCCTGACATAATTCACAGCGGATTGTCATCTCAAAGGTACTGACCGAACGGCAAATGTTATAATGCGCCTGAAACCCTGCGATACCGGACGCCTATGACTGCTATACACGCCCTTTTTTTGCGCTTATCACGCTCGTCTTTCCGCCAGAAGTTTCATCTGGGCTACACGGAATATCATTATTGCGAAGAGAAGGGTGAGGCGTGTGTAAAGCAGCATGCAGCAGATTTTATTCGTGAAAGGCTGGCGCCTGCGGACCCGGCTAATGACGGCAAACAGACGCCAATGCGCGGGCACCCCGTTTTTATTGCTCAACATGCTACCGCCACCTGCTGTCGTGGCTGTTTAAGTCAGTGGCACGGTATCCCTCAGCACACGGCTATGACGCCTGAACAGCAGGCCTGGGCCGTTGAGGTGATCCTGCACTGGCTTCGTCAGGAGATGAAACGCCCTGCGCCAGCAAAAAAAGTCAGGCCCAAACCTAAACCTAAAAGCGGGCAGCTGGAATTACTGTGAAGGCGTCGGATGTGGCGCGAGCTGAACCCTCAGGGATTATCCGGAGACGACATGAAAAAACGACTGTTAACCTTGTGTGCCCTGTTTATTTTATCGGGCTGTGCCGCCTCTTCTGGAAAAAACTTTGACGAGAGCGCCCTGACAAAAATCCATAACGGCGTGACAACCCGACAGCAGCTGATAGCGTTGTTCGGGCAGCCCACCAGTGAAACGCCTTATCCGGAAGGGCATACGCTGATGATGTGGTCTTACAGTCAGGCCAGAACAATGAGCACTACCGAAGGGAAAACGCTGACCGTACAGCTTAATAAAGGAAAGGTTTTCAGCTACGCGGTGAGTAAAACCTGAGCCAGTTTTAACCGTTAGTCTCGCCGCAACTGCGGCTTCTTAGCATTTTACATACGCGGCTTGATACTGACATAATCACAGTGTTTTTTCATCGGTAGTGAGGATATGTGGTAAACGATTTTGCAGCTGATGGCGCACTGGCGCTGGCTATTCCAGGTTTTAAACCACGTGAGCCTCAGCGCCTGATGGCCGATGCGGTCAGCAAAGCCATCGATGATAAGCGCGAGCTGGTCGTCGAAGCCGGCACCGGCACCGGTAAAACCTACGCCTATCTTGCTCCTGCGCTACGATCCGGCAAAAAAGTGATCATATCCACCGGCTCTAAAGCGCTTCAGGATCAGCTCTACAGTCGCGATCTGCCTACCGTTGCCCGTGCGCTAAAATTCAAAGGCATGCTGGCCTTGCTGAAGGGGCGCTCCAACTATTTGTGCCTTGAACGGCTGGAGCAGCAGTCAATGGCGGGCGGCGAGCTGGCTGCGCAGGCTATGAGCGATCTGGTGCATCTGCGCGGCTGGTCCAGCGAGACGGTGGATGGTGATATCAGCACCTGTGGCGGCGTAGCGGAAGACAGCGCCGTCTGGCCGCTGGTGACCAGCACCAACGATAACTGTTTGGGAAGCGACTGCCCGCTGTATCAGGACTGCTTTGTGGTCAAGGCGCGCCGCAAAGCGATGGATGCCGATGTGGTGGTGGTGAATCATCACCTTTTTCTGGCCGATATGGTGGTTAAAGAGAGCGGTTTTGCTGAACTGATCCCGCAGGCTGACGTGATGATCTTCGATGAAGCACATCAGGTGCCGGATATTGCCAGCCAGTATTTCGGCCAGCAGCTTTCCAGCAAGCAGCTTATCGATCTTGCGAAAGATATTACTATTGCTTACCGCACTGAGATCCGTGATGCGCAGCAGCTGCAAAAGTCTGCCGATCGCCTTGCACAGAGCGCGCAGGATTTTCGGCTGGCGTTGGGCGATCCGGGTTTCCGGGGCAATTTGCGCGATGTGTTAAACAATCCCACTATTCAGCGTGCGCTGCTGTTGCTGGACGATGCGCTGGAGCTGTGTTACGACGTGGCGAAGCTGTCGTTGGGGCGTTCCGCTTTACTCGATGCGGCTTTTGAGCGGGCGGCGCTCTATCGTGGCCGGTTAAAGCGGCTGAAGGATGTCTCCCAGCCGGGTTTCAGCTATTGGTACGAATGCAACTCACGGCACTTCGTGCTGGCGCTGACGCCGCTGTCGGTCTCGGATCGCTTCCGTGAAGTGATGGACGAGCGACCAGCCAGCTGGATCTTCACTTCCGCAACGCTTGCGGTAAATGAGCAGATGACCCACTTTGTTGAACGGCTTGGCGTCGCAAATGCTAAAACGCTGATCCTCGACAGCCCGTTTGATTATGCCAGCCAGGCGCTGCTTTGCGTGCCGCGTAACATTCCGTCGCCGAATCAGCCCGGCAGCGCCCGGCAGATGGCGCAGATGCTGCTGCCGCTGATTAAAGCCAATAACGGCCGCTGCTTCTTTTTGTGCACCTCGCATAAAATGATGCGCGATCTGGCCGAACAGTTTCGCGCCATGCTGACGCTGCCCGTATTGCTGCAAGGGGAAACCAGCAAAGGTGAGTTGCTAAAACAGTTTATTGCCGCAGGCGACGCGGTGCTGGTCGCTACCAGCAGCTTCTGGGAAGGCGTGGATGTGCGTGGCGATGTGCTTTCGCTGGTTATCATCGATAAGCTACCGTTTACCTCACCCGACGATCCGTTGTTAAAAGCGCGGATGGAAGACTGCAAGCTGCGCGGCGGCGATCCCTTTGCGGACGTTCAACTGCCCGATGCGGTGATTACCTTAAAGCAGGGTGTAGGCCGCTTAATCCGCGATGTCGACGATCGGGGGGTGCTGGTGATCTGCGATAATCGTCTGGTGATGCGGCCTTATGGCGCGGTCTTTCTTAACAGCCTGCCACCGACGCCGCGCACGCGTGATATCCAGCAGGCTGTGGATTTTCTCAAGCCGCCGTCAGCGCAGTAATTCCTCGCGCAGTATGCTATGCTGCGCGCCGAAAATTTTTCTCCCGCCAGAGGTTCAGAGATAAGTATGTCCACGCGAATTTTAGCTATTGATACGGCTACGGAGGCCTGTTCCGTTGCTTTACTGAATGATGAGAACGTGACGGCCCACTTCGAGCTTTGCGCGCGCGAACATACGCAGCGAATTTTGCCGATGGTGCAGACACTTCTTCAGCAAGAGCAAATGGCGCTAACCGGGCTGGATGCGCTGGCTTACGGACGTGGGCCGGGGAGCTTTACCGGCGTACGTATCGGGATTGGCATTGCACAGGGGATGGCGCTGGGTGCTGACTTGCCCATGATTGGCGTTTCAACGCTGAAAACCATGGCGCAAAGCGCCTGGCGTTTACAGGGCGCCAGCCGCGTGCTTGCAGCGATTGATGCGCGCATGGGGGAAGTTTACTGGGCCGAATATCAGCGTGATGAACAGGGCGTCTGGCAGGGAGAAGCAAGCGAAGCGGTGTTAAAGCCAGAAGACGCCTTAACACGCATGGCTGCGCTTACCGGCAGCTGGGCGATGGTCGGCACCGGCTGGAAAGCCCATCCACAGCTGGCTGAAGCCAGCCCGCTGGAACTTCACGCCACAGAGGTCGAATTACCTTGTGCAGAAGATATGCTGCCGCTGGCGGCTATCGACTTCGCGGCAGGGAAAACCGTGGCGGTGGAGCAGGCGGAACCCACTTATCTGCGTAACGAAGTGACATGGAAAAAATTACCGGGCCGTGAGTAATTTCAGCAACTAATCTGCCCGCTTGCAGTCAAAGTTAGCAGTCTCCTGGAGAACGTTATGCGTAAAAGTATGTTGTTACCATTAGGAAGTTTACTGCTGGCTGCGCTGCTGCTGTCGGGGTGTGTTAGCGTGCCGGATTCCGTAAAAGGCTCGTCACCCACACCACAGCAGGATTTGGTTCGGGTGTTGAACGCGCCGCAGATTTATGTTGGGCAGGAGTCGCGTTTTGGTGGAAAAGTGGTGAAGGTGACCAATAAAAATGGCACCACCCGGCTGGAAATTGCCGCCATGCGTCTGGACGAAACCGCCAGGCCGGTGCTGGGAAGCCCGTCAATCGGCCGCATTTATGCTGACATCAATGGCTTCGTCGACCCGGTTGATTTCAACAATCAGATGGTGACGGTTGTTGGCACCATTAAGGGAACGGAGCAGGGCGAAGTCGGGCAGGCGGCCTATCAGTTTGTAACGATTGCCGTAACCGGTTATCAGCGCTGGCATTTGACCCAGCAGGTGGTATCGGCGCCGCCGCCGATGGATCCCTGGATTTGGTACGGGCCGCCGCGTGGCCACCATCGTGGTGGATATTGGGGGCCGCCGCCGGGCATGATGTTTTATAATCAGGGGCCGGCTGAAGTGCAAACTATTCTCACTGAATAGTGACAGACAGAATTCATTTATGACCCGACGGCTGAATTCAGTCGCCGGGTCATTTTTTATCCATTATCTCAGGATGAGATTAATTTAGTGATGCGCTTCGCAACCTCAAAACGACGTGTTCAGCAAACTGGTACGCTGAGTTAAAATAATGTTAACGGCGGTTAGGCTGAGGTGGCGATGACAACAAATACACGTTTCAGAGGTGTTTCCTTGAATAAGGTTTGGTTAAACCGTTATCCTGCCGATGTTCCGGCTGAAATCAGCGCCGATCGTTATACGTCCCTGGTTGATCTTTTTGAACAGGCCGTCAGGCGTTATGACGATCGCCCTGCATTTATCAATATGGGTCAGGCAATGACTTTCCGGAAACTGGAAGAACGCAGCCGGGCTTTTGCTGCCTGGTTGCAGCAGGGATTAGGGTTGAAAAAAGGCGACAGGGTTGCGCTGATGATGCCGAATCTGTTGCAGTATCCTGTTGCTTTATTTGGCGTTTTGCGTGCCGGTATGGTGGTGGTGAACGTTAATCCTTTATATACGCCTCGTGAGCTGGAACATCAGCTGAATGACAGTGGTGCCAGCGCCATTGTTATTGTCTCTAACTTTGCGCACACGCTGGAAAAAGTGGTCGCAAAAACACAGGTTAAGCACGTTATTCTTTCCCGTTTAGGCGACCAGTTATCACCCGCTAAAGCGACGCTGGTGAATTTTGTTGTTCGCTATATTAAGCGTCTGGTACCGAAATACCATTTGCCGGATGCTATCTCATTCAGGCGCGCGCTGCATAAAGGCTATCGAATGCAGTATACGCGGCCTGAAATTATTAATGACGATCTGGCTTTCTTGCAATATACCGGCGGCACCACAGGCGTGGCGAAAGGCGCCATGCTTACCCATCGTAATATGCAGGCCAACCTTGAACAGACTAAAGCGACCTATGGTTCTTTACTCAAGGACGGAAAAGAGACGGTAGTAACCGCGCTGCCGCTGTACCATATTTTTGCGCTGACGGTTAACTGTCTGCTGTTTCTGGAGCTGGGCGGTGCCAATCTGCTGATAACCAATCCGCGCGATATTCCTGGGATGGTAAAAGAGCTGGCTAAAACCCGTTTTACTGCCATTACCGGCGTCAACACGCTGTTTAACGCATTATTAAATGATAACGACTTCCAGAAGTTAGATTTCTCCAGCCTGACGCTTTCCGCAGGCGGCGGCATGGCGGTACAAAAAGCCGTGGCCGAACGTTGGGAAAAGCTGACCGGGCATTATCTCCTGGAAGGTTACGGCCTGACCGAGTGTTCGCCGCTGGTTTCGGTTAATCCTTACGATATTCGTTACCACAGCGGCAGCATTGGGCTGCCCGTACCCTCTACCGATATTAAGCTGGTGGACGATCGGGGGAATGAGGTCAGTAACGGGGAGCCTGGCGAGCTGTGTATCAAGGGGCCGCAGGTGATGCTCGGCTACTGGCAGCGTCCCGCGGAGACCGATGAAGTGCTGAAAAATGGATGGCTTCACAGCGGTGATATTGTTAGGGTTGATCCGGAAGGTTTCATTCGAATTGTCGACCGAAAAAAGGATATGATTCTGGTTTCCGGATTCAATGTTTATCCTAATGAGATTGAAGATGTGCTGATGTTGCACCCGAAAGTGCGTGAAGCCGCAGCGATCGGCGTACCCGATCCGGTCGCGGGTGAGATCGTCAAAATCTGCGTGGTTAAGAAAGAGGCTTCCCTGACCAAAGATGAGCTGATTGCGCACTGTAAAAAACATCTGACCGGCTATAAAATTCCAAAAATCGTTGAGTTTCGTGAAGATTTACCGAAAACTAACGTCGGAAAAATCTTGCGACGTCAGCTGCGCGATGAAACGCTGAAAGCGGCGCAGGCCAGTTAAAGCTAGCGGGCTCTGAGAATACACAAACGCCGGTCAAGCCGGCGTTTTTATTGAATCACACTGAGGCAGTTCAAGCCGCAGCGAGAGGATCACTTTGAATTACACCATGATAACCACCAACGAGGCGCTGGCTGAAGTTTGCAATGCCGCCCGTCAGGTCGCCGCCGTGGCGCTGGATACTGAATTTGTTCGTACCCGCACCTACTATCCCGCCCTTGGGCTAATCCAGCTTTTCGATGGCCAGCAGATTGCGTTAATCGATCCGCTGCCGATTACCGAGTGGGGGCCGTTACGCGAACTGATCCTTGATAAAAACATCATCAAGTTCCTGCACGCCGGCAGCGAAGATCTTGAAGTCTTTCTGCATGAATATGGCGTGCTGCCTGAGCCGATGATCGATACTCAGATTCTGGCTGCCTTTACCGGCCGGCCGCTCTCCTGTGGCTTCGCGACTATCGTTGAATCCTTTACCGGCATCGCGCTGGACAAGAGCGAATCCCGCACCGACTGGCTTGCACGTCCGCTGACCGAAAAACAGTGTCAGTATGCTGCCGCCGACGTGTTTTATCTGCTGCCGATTGCCGAAAAACTGATGGCCGAAGCCGAGGCGAACGGCAAAATTGGTGCGGCCCTGAACGAGTGCGGTTTGCTGTGTAAGCGACGTCAACGCGTGGTAGCACCAGAAGAAGCCTGGCGCGAGATAACTAATGCCTGGCAGTTACGTCCTCGTCAACTGGCGGCGCTGCGTCTGCTGGCGGCATGGCGTCTGGAGCTGGCACGTGAGAAAGACATGGCGGTCAATTTCGTGGTGCGTGAAGAGAATCTCTGGAAAGTCGCGCGCTTTATGCCGGGTTCTCTGGCGGAGCTCGATCATCTTGGCCTGGCAGGACAGGAAATCCGCTTCCACGGTAAAACGCTGGTGGCGCTGGTTGCAGCGGCAAATGAGCTTGATGAGAGCGAACTGCCCAGGCCGCTTGAGAACCTGATCGATAAGCCAGCTTATAAAAAGGTCTTTAAAGAGCTGAAAGCACTGATGGCAGAGGTAGCGGAAAAAAATGGCGTGAGCCAGGAACTGCTGGCTTCTCGTCGTCAGATCAACCAGTTACTGAACTGGCACTGGAACCTGAAGCCACGGACTTCGCTACCGGAACTGATTGACGGCTGGCGCGGCGAGCTGCTTGCTGAAGACGTTAAACAGATCCTTGCGGCCTGTTGAGGCATTAATCTTCCCCTGCCAAAAAGCAGGGGAGGATCAGGCGCAGGATGGGGTCATTTCGGCGTATCTTCTGCCTCAGGCAGCGTGACGTTAAGCTCAAGAATCGAAATGTCATCATCTTTTTGATCCAGCTTCACGCTGAGCATTTCCGGGTCGATCTTCACGTATTTGCAAATGACTTCCAGAATATCCCTTTTCAGCTGCGGCAGGTAGTGGGGCTCGCTGTCGCCCCTCCTGCGTTCCGCCACGATAATCTGTAGCCGTTCCTTGGCTATATTGGCTGTGCTCTTTTTACGGGATAAAAAGAAATCGAGTAAGGCCATGGTTTATCCCCCAAACAGGCGTTTCAGAAAACCCTTCTTCTCTTCTTCGATGAAGCGGAAGGGACGTTCTTCTCCAAGAATACGATCTACGGTGTCCGCATAGGCTTTGCCCGCGTCCGATTCGGTATCAAGAATCACCGGTTCACCCTGGTTGGACGCTCTGAGCACCGACTGGTCTTCCGGGATAACGCCAGCCAGTGGAATACGCAGGATCTCCAGCACATCTTCCATGCTCAACATATCACCACGGCTTACGCGGCCTGGGTTATAGCGCGTCAGCAGCAGATGTTCTTTGATCGGATCCTGCCCGTTTTCTGCCCGGCGAGACTTAGAGGACAGAATACCCAGGATACGGTCTGAGTCACGTACGGAAGAGACTTCAGGGTTAGTGGTGATAATCGCTTCATCGGCAAAGTACAGTGCCATCAGCGCGCCGGTTTCGATACCCGCGGGTGAATCACAAACGATAAACTCGAAATCCATGCTGGTGAGATCGTTCAGCACTTTTTCAACGCCTTCACGGGTCAGCGCATCTTTATCGCGCGTCTGCGAAGCGGGCAGAATAAACAGGTTTTCGGTACGTTTGTCTTTAATTAACGCCTGGTTCAGGGAAGCATCGCCCTGAATGACGTTAACAAAGTCGTAAACTACCCGACGTTCACAGCCCATGATTAAATCAAGATTCCGCAGACCGATATCAAAATCGATGACCACGGTTTTTTTACCTTTCTGGGCTAAACCGGTAGCGATGGCCGCGCTGGACGTGGTTTTCCCCACGCCTCCCTTACCTGACGTAACTACAATAATGCGTGCCATATAATGATTTCCTTAAGAAAAGAAAGGGCTCGTGAGCCTGGCTCAGTTCAGTGTCTGTATAGTCAAAGCACCGTCTTTTAAACAAAGACGCGATGCTTTCGCAAAAAATTCAGCAGGGATTTGGTCCATAATCCAGTATTCACCGGCGATGGAAACCAGCTCTGCTGACAAGTTGGTGCAAAAAATCTGACAATCACGATCGCCGCCTGCACCCGCAAGGGCACGGCCACGCATCATGCCGTAAATATGGATATTCCCGTCGGCGATCAGCTCGGCACCGGCACTCACGCTGCTGGTAACGATCAGATCGCTGTTTTTGGCATAAATTTGCTGGCCGGAACGAACGGGCGTATTGACCACCCGGGTTTTGGTAGCAGGGGGCTCAACAGGTTTTGCAGGTTCGGCAGTCGCACCTGCTTTTTGTTCTTTACCTTCTGACAGCAAAGGCAAACCGGCACGGCTAATGATGCGCTTAAGCGCCTCATCTTTGCAGCCGCTGACGCCAACGATATGCAGGCCGGTGGCAGCAATAGCTTGTTGCATTTGCCGCCAGTCAACGTCGCTGGTCAGGGAGGCCACGTTTAAAACCACCGGCGCATTTTTCAGGAAGGCAGGCGCCTGATTGACTTTATCCTGAAGCGCCTGACGCACCACTTCTGCATCATGGTGGTGTAGATGAACAACAGACAGAGTAAAACCGCTGCCCTTTAACTCGATTGGCGTTTGTGACATCTGTCCCGCTCGGTCCTGTTATTTATAATCCTGATGCTTAAATGCCGTCAGGCTGACGTTTAATCGCATCGGGACAATATTCCGAAGTTCTGCAAGCATGTTATAGTTACTGCTATATTCAGGCAAGCCACCATCCAGGTTAATTCGAGTAAAATCTATGTTTTGTGTGATCTACAGAAGCCCTAAGCGTGACCAGACTTATCTTTATGTCGAAAAAAAAGACGATTTCTCACGCGTTCCTGCTGAACTGATGCAGGGATTTGGCAAACCCCAGCTGGCAATGATGCTGCCGCTCGACGGGAGCAAACGGCTGGCAAACGCTGACCTCGCTAAAGTGAAAGCGGCACTGGAGGAGCAGGGGTATTATTTGCAAATGCCGCCTCCGCTGGAAAGCCTGCTTAAGATCCATCTGGAAAAAGAGAAAAAACATTAATTAGGAATCATCTGTAGAATATATTCCCGCCGCAGACACGCTGAACTGAATTTAATTTGTGGCGGGAATCTCTTAAAAGGCCGCCCGCATGAAGCTTACTTCCCTCAGTACTCTTATTCTCTCACTCGTACTGGCCGGATGTGCCAGTAAAAACAACGCCGCGCCTACGCCTGAAAATAGTGCCCCGGCCAAATCGACGGCGCAATCTGCCACCGCCGGTAAAACGACGCTGGCGACAGAAGGTCGCGATCCCGCCGAATTCCCCGCCTATGTTGAACAGCTCAAGATGCAGGCCAGACAGCAGGGGATCGATCAGGCGACTCTCGACAGCGCGTTTGCCAACGTTCATTTCGTCGATCATGTCATTTCTTCCGATCGTAACCAGCTGGAGAAAAAGGTCACGCTGGGCGATTACCTGAACCGTGTTTTACCCCAGTGGAAAATTCAGCAGGCCCGCGATAATTATCAACAGCAGCAGAGCGCATTATTGCCGATTAGCCAGCAATATGGCGTGCAGCCGCAGTATATAGTGGCGCTGTGGGCGATGGAGAGCAGCTTTGGTAAAATCCAGGGTAGGGAAGATGTTGTCTCCGCGCTGGCAACGTTAGCGTTTGAAGGACGCCGTGAGGCATTCTTTACCAAAGAACTGAACGCAGCATTGCAGATTATCCAGCAGCAGCACATTACCGCAGATCGAATGAAAGGCTCCTGGGCGGGCGCGATGGGGCAAAACCAGTTTATGCCTTCCTCTTTCCTGCGCTACGGCGTTGACGGCGATGGCGACGGTAAAATCGATATCTGGAATAACATTAATGATGTTTTCGCCTCAACGGCTAATTATCTGGCCACTGAAGGCTGGAAGCCCGGACAAAGTTGGGGCCGGGAAGTGATCCTGCCGGTAGATTTTGTGCCGGAGCAGGCCGGCCTGAAAAATGGTCAGGCAAAAACCGTTGGTGAGTGGCAAAAGCTTGGCGTACGAATGAACAGCGATGCGGCATTGCCCGATACCTCACAGCGCGCATGGATTATTACGCCCGATGATGCACCTGGCCGGGCATTTATGGTTTATGACAATTTCCGTGTGATCATGCACTGGAATCGGTCATATTATTTTGCCATCAGTATCGGCATGATGGCCGATGCGATTTCTCAGTAACGGAATGATGGCCAGCGATGGCCATCCAACTCATAACAGGCAGGGGAACAGTATGTATCAGCATCATAACTGGCAGGGCGCTTTGTTAGATTATCCGGTGAGCAAAGTGGTCTGCGTGGGCAGTAACTATGCAAAACACATCAAAGAAATGGGCAGTGCAACGCCGTCTGAACCTGTGTTATTTATCAAACCGGAAACGGCGCTCTGCGATATTCGTCAGCCGTTATCTATTCCACAGAGTCTTGGGGCCGTTCATCATGAAGTTGAGCTGGCCGTGCTGATTGGCTCAACGCTCAGGCACGCTTCAGAAGATCACGTCGCTAAGGCGATTGCCGGATACGGCGTTGCGCTTGATCTGACACTACGCGACGTGCAGGCAGGCTGTAAGAAGGCTGGC
Source organism: Pantoea sp. CCBC3-3-1 (assembly GCF_007981265.1). Taxonomy (NCBI): domain Bacteria; kingdom Pseudomonadati; phylum Pseudomonadota; class Gammaproteobacteria; order Enterobacterales; family Erwiniaceae; genus Pantoea; species Pantoea sp. CCBC3-3-1. Next base: position 2,642,030 of record NZ_CP034363.1, on the reverse strand, counting down.
CAGCCGTGGGAAAAAGCCAAGGGCTTTGATAATTCCTGCCCGATTTCTGGTTTTATTCCGCTGAATGAATTTGATGCCGATCCGCAAGACGTTGAGCTGAAGCTGGTGGTGAACGGCGAAGTGCGCCAGCAGGGAAGCACACAGGATATGATCCACAAAATCCTGCCGTTAATTGCCTATATGAGCCAGTTCTTCACCCTGCGCGCGGGCGATATTATCCTGACCGGAACGCCAGCAGGCGTTGGCCCAATGGTCTCGGGCGACAAACTTGAAGTCTCACTAGGCGGCCGTGGTGTGTCGACTCGCGTTCTGTAAGACTTGCAACTGGAGCCCGAACTGTTTATAAGGTGCGGGCTTTTACTTAATCAGGACACTAACATGACAGATACCCCTTTCTGGCAGCAGAAAAAGCTGGAACAAATGAGTGACGAGGAATGGGAATCCTTATGTGACGGTTGTGGCCAGTGCTGCCTGAATAAGTTGCAGGATGCTGACACGGATGAAATTTACTTCACTAACGTGGCCTGCAACCAGCTCAATATCAAAACCTGCCAGTGCAATAACTATGAACGCCGCTTCGATTTAGAAGAGGACTGCATCAAGTTAACGCGTGACAATCTGCCCACTTTTTCCTGGCTGCCGCCAAGCTGCGCCTATCGTGTGCTGGCCGAAGGGAAAAATCTGCCCGTCTGGCATCCGCTGCGCAGCGGCTCCAAGGCAGCGATGCATTCAGCCCGTATTTCTGTCAGGCATATTGCCGTGCGCGAAAGCGAAGTACAGGATTGGGAAGATCACATCATTAACAAGCCACGCTGGTACGGTAAATAGTTGATTTAAAAAAGATTGATGGTCAACTTACATCACTCTGTGGCATGAGTGGGGCATTAGTGCTAAATCTGGCGTTTAAAAGACCAATTTGGTCCAGACTGTTCTCGCTCATCTATTTGCCCTATACGTTGTAAATCATCTGCGATGAAGGGTGCCCCATCTGCCGGGCAATGAAGTATCAACCCTTGTCTTATCCTTCTCACGCAGGTTAACCACTATTGCCTGCTGGCGTCCGATTCTGGTGCGGTGAGCATGGTTTCAGCTTGACTACACTCGTTTACTGCTGATGGGGTTTAATATACAAAATGTATCTTCACTGCATAATACGAAATGTATACATATTTTGTGGTGTATACGTTATGTGACGTTTTTTAAGGTTATTTATTTTCCAGAGGGCAAATCTCAGGCGGGAGATAAGCCGCAGGCACAAAAAAGCCCGCTTAGTGGCGGGCTATTTAATGTGGCTCGTGAGCTGGGACTTCACCCGGCTTATTTTTTGGCAATTCGGGCCTGCGTAAATTTGCTAAGACCTCAAGGGCCTTTTTATTTTCAATGACTCTCTGCTCTACCTTGTCGGAGAGGTACTCACGAAAACCCTTAGGTACGTAATCTTCACGAAGCCAGCGGCGAAACTCACCAAGTGACCCCTCTGGATAGAGGGTGGCAGGAACGGGTCCGGCCAGTGCGCTTAAGTTTTCAGACTTTCCGTTTTCGATACAGCCATAAGGCTACCAGAGCCGCCACGGTAGAGAGTGCAGCTTTAGCAGCAATAACCGTAAACTCAAAGTTGTCCATAGCGTCTTCACCATCACCACTGATGTTAACGTGATGCTCAACTAAGCTGCTCAATAAACTATCAGGAATAAAAACCATTACAGCGACAAAAACGATAAAAAAAATGATAATTTTCATTTTACTTCACACTTAGAAAAGTCCGGAACTCCACGAACATCGATCCGACCATACGCCATAAGACCTTTGCCACCCGGAACGCGGATTTTTTTACGGTTTAACAGCGATTTTCTTAAAGTTTGGAAATCAGATGATTTGTAGAACGTAATGCATCCCCATGATACACCGGAACCATCAGTATTGAGAGGATGTAATCGGAAGCTCCCACGGCGAACACCGTTTACAAAAACATAGTCGCTCATTGTTTCTGCACTATACAGTCCAAACCATTCAGAATGATGATTTTTATAAAGATGGTACATATCAATGGCTTCTGCGCGTAACTGGTTGAGTAAGCTTCCTGTTGGCCTGTCGACAATCCAATAAGTGCCGGGTGGGATTGCAGCCTTCTCAATGTCTGAACAGTTGGGTTTGTTAATAAAGCGCTCAATACCCGACAGAACGTCAAAAGAGCCCACCCCGTAACAATTTAACTTTAGGCTTTTACCATCTTGAGAAAGACTTCCATAATCCATCATGCAGATCTGCACTTTTAATACTCCTTAAATCAGTTTTACTATCCACATCCTTTAGAGGCGGTAACCTAAACCAGCCGCATCTTTGTCTCAATCGCCACGCCGATAATCCGGCAGTTGCCGTTGATGGGCACCATGGGCCACTGCGGGTTTAGTCCCCGCAGGTATTTCTGACTGCCGTCTACAACCAGCTTCTTGAAAGTCGCCGGGTTATCGTCAACCAGTTTAGCCACGACCAGGCTGCCATTTATCGGCTCCCGTCCGGTGTCGAACAGCACGAACGTACCTTCCGGGATACTGAGTCCCATCGGTGCAGTCATGGAATCGCCGTCCGCCTCGAGCCAAAACCCTTCTCCCTGGGTGCTGGCGTCTGACTCAAGCCACAAGTCAATATCCTTGAGATTGTCGGGCTCACAAGCTTCAGCCCATGCTGCGGCCTGCACTTTACTCAGTACGGGATAACGCTTGCCTGGCGTATAGGGTTTATATCCATCCACATTACTAATGGAACCTGCTGGCGCTATGGTTCCATCATGGTTTACAACGAACGCCTTCAGGCCAAGATAGCGCATAATTTTGGCTATATCTTCGAGGCTGGGTTCTCTGCGCGCGTTTAACCAATGACTGACAGCACCTTTGGTGATGCCAAGGTGCTCAGACAATTTTTCTTGCCCGATCCCCATGTCACGCATGCGGATTTTAGCGAGCTCATTCCATTTCATATTCATGATTGCATCATACAATCCGTATTGTTTTGCGCGATACACATTTTGTGTATCTATCTTGATGCATTAATGTACAAAATGTATTATTTAGTTTTGAGGAGGAGCCTGTGAATAACTTACGCGTTATCCGTAAGCGACTGGGGCTGACACAGAGGCCGCTTAAGCAATAGCGCGCTTTATCAATCTGACCCTCCCCCGGAATACCAGGGAAAATTTAAGATTTATTTGTATTGCGGCTTCTCCTCTGAAGAGTAGACTTTTTCTCTTTGCACCTGGGAATGTTTATGAAAAATGTCATTTTGAGCATGCTTGCTAAAATCTCTAAGCTTGATGCAGAAACGAAAAAGCTAACCGCAAGAATCGAAGCTCAATCTTTACTCATAAGCGCTCTGGTTTTAGCCGTAGGTAAAAGGGGCGGCGTCACCAATATGGTGGAGAGTGCTAATAAAGCCATTAATACGGTGATAGAATCTGCTGAGGCAGACGAGATTTTAAAATCCGATGCAGCGTTGCTCCTTGCTGAATTCCAGGAACTGCTTTCAATATCCAAGCTTGTAGAGCAATCAGACAGTGAACTCGATGAAAAAGGGCTCACTAACGTTGCCGAAGCTGCCGGAATTGGGTTTGAAAACAAACCGTAACAACCTGTTCTGCATTACGATTACGGCGTTCATCTGAAAGGCTAAAGCCGCGAACCTGTTGCATAAACGTGATGAACAGCAAAATGATCGCATGAAAACTTGAAGGTGTTACGCGCGACTTCTATATTTTCGGTAAGCTCGTGACAGCTGAGCAATAAAATTAAAGAAAGCCCTGACCTTTGCCGGTCGGGGCTTTTGCGTTTCTGCACGGTACATTTGTCTGGATCCCTTCTTCAGAGGCTCACTTCGGTGGGCCTTTTTTCATTTTGTTAACCCGCTCAGCAAAAAGCACCCGCCGGGTAGCTTTGCAGACAGGAGATACGACCTATGAAAATCAGCACTAACGGTATTGCCTTTATCAAGCAGGAAGAGGGCGAACGTCTTACGGCTTATCAGGATTCGGTCGGCATCTGGACTATTGGTGTCGGGCATACGGGCACGGTAGAAGGGCAACCTGTTGCCAGAGGGATAGCCGTCACCCCGGACCAGTCAACCAGCATTCTGCGAAACGATCTGGCCTGGGTGGAAGCGGCCATAAGCAGCAACGTGAAGGTGCCGCTCACGCAGAATCAGTATGATGCGTTGTGCAGCTTCGTCTTCAACGTGGGGAAAGCTGCATTCACCGGTTCCACACTGCTGCGTGAGCTTAATCAGAGCAACTACCAGGCGGCAGCGGATCAATTTTTGCAATGGAAGCGGGCCGGGAATAAGGCGGATCTGCTGCTGCAACGCCGTCAGCGAGAAAGGGCGCTCTTTCTGACGTAAGGATCGATCAGCGCTGATGGACAAACTGAAAGCTATCGGGCCTCGCTCTCGCGAGCGGATGAATGCGATGAACGGCAGGGGATAACCATGCTTACCGTAAAAAGTATTATTGGCGGAGTGACCCATATCTGTGAGGTAGGCAGCATCACCATTGCAAGGCGAGGCTCTGAAACCTTTGAATTTGTACTGGCGCTTACCGGTGAACATCCCAATCCTGATTTTGCCGAGGTAATGCCCGGCATTTTTGAAGATGCCGAAAAAACAAAGACCCTGCAAAAAGAGGAAATTCTGGTCAGTGAAAGGGAGGGCGTACTGGTTGAAGATGCAGTTGCCGTGCTGATTAACGACGTAGACAGCGTGAAAATGCCCGGGATCAAAGAAGCGGACGGCGTACTGTATCAGTACATCTATCCGGGGGATCGGGTGTACGTGATGAATTCTCACGGTTCAACCATTGAGACACTAAAATAAATGCGGCCTGTGAAAATCAGGCCGCTCAATATTGCCGGTCAGCTGTGACGAATACCCATGCCCGCCACCTCACCGATAATTTGCTGGCTGTTTAACAGTGGAATGCGAAATTCATCACTGGCGCTGGCCAGACAAACGGTGCGCAGATGACGATTGCAGATAAACCAAATCTCGTCACGATCGTTAGAAAGAATATAATAGGCGTCCGACGTTTCGGAGGGGTTAAAACAGCCCAACGCCCGATAAGCGGTATCGCTACTAAAACCGCTTTGCAGGGGCAGAGGGCGAGGACCGTTATCCATCTCTTTTACCCTCAGGTACAGACCTTGTTCGAGCCAAAGCATACGTCACCAAAAGTTTGCGGTTGATAAGGTCATTATAACAAGCCTGCACCGCTTCACTTTTTTGATCTGTGTATTTGCCGGGTTTGTCACAGAGGCAATACTTTTACGTCGCGTTGCCTCTGATATTTCAGGCTTAACTTACTCTTCTGCCGGGCTAAACTTACGGGTTGCTTTCGCCGCTGCACCCGCCGCGATGGTAGCTAAAATGCTTTGCGCTACCGACGCGACGCTCTCAGAAAGAGAATTCGCACATGCCGGGCAAAACTCGGCATCATAAGCTTCGCTGCCTTTAGCATAATGACCGCAGCCTGGCGTACGGCAAGCGTAGACGATACCCTGGCACGAGGTGCACTCGCATTTGTCTCTTCTCAGAAAGTTTTCGCCAAGAACGCGCGGAGAAACTATTTTTCTGCAGTGTGGGCAAGTGCCGGGATGTTTGTTTGCCATGTAAGCCTCTTCAAGGGTGGAATTACGTCAGTGGCTTTAACATCGGCAACTTTCTGGCTTTTTTTAATTTTTTTAATGGGGCAATATCTGCACGGCAAAGGGATGTTGCATTTTTGCGGGGGTGTAGCAAGGCCAGGGGCGGGGAATGTTTTGCTATGCTTGAAGTCTTTACCAGTAAAACAGGGGTAGAGATCGCTATGCATCGCAGAGATTTTATTGGGTCTGGAAGCGCCATCATTGCACTTTCCTTAATGTCTTCATCAGGCAGCGCTGCTGACGCGCCACAGATAAAATCACCACCGCTGACGCTGCAAAAACCGGTACTGAAGCTGAAAGGCATTGCGATAGGCGAAGGCGAACCCAAAATTATTATCCCCACCACCGCAACGACGGAATCCGAGGTGCTGCATTTTGTCGATAGCGTTGCGGCAAGAACCGACTTCCACATGTTGGAGCTCCGCCTGGACTCGCTGGAAAACGGCACTGATGGTCAGGCCATGGCCGCGCTTTCTCATAAAATCGCCAAACGTCTGCCGGGCAAACTCCTGCTGCTGACTTTTCGTACCAAAGCCGAAGGCGGTAAAAAGGCGGTGAGCGATCGGCAGTATGCGCAGCTTTATCAGGTGTTATTGCAGCAGGGCGAATTTGACCTGCTGGATATTGAAATGTACCGCGACCGGCTCTTAACTGAACCGCTTATCGATCTTGTGCATCAACGCGGCAGGCATGTGATCCTCTCCAGCCATGAACTTCACGCCACGCCATCGGCGGAGGAGATCGTTTCTCGTTTACGTGAACAGCAAATGCGCGGAGCCGATATTCTTAAGCTGGCGGCTATGCCCGCCGACGCCAGCGACGTTCTCCGGCTCCTTTCCGCCACGCTGGAAATGCATCAGCGCTTTGCGCAGCGGCCGCTGCTAACCATGGCCATGGGCGACACGGGCGTATTAACAAGGATGAGTGGGGAGCTGTCGGGATCGGCGCTGACGTTTGCCTCACTTGGTGACGCGTCCGCTTCAGGTCAGGTGGCGCTGGACGATCTCAGTAAAGTGTTAAATGTCATCCATAAAGGGATGTCTTCGTGAGACCCGCCGTTGCTGGTTCGCAGTTTTAATAAGCCCGGCAGAAAGAGCCTGAGTATGCCCAGGCTCCTGTGGTTGAGGTGCTCAGGCCTGAGGTTGTCCAACCGGACCGCTGCCACCCGGTGCGCCAGGAAGCTGTTGCCCGCCTGGAGGGGCGGGCGGCGGACTGTGAGTATCGCGTTCGCCCCAGTGAGCACAACCGGCAAGTAAGGTGAGTGAGAAAACGAGAGACAGTGCTAAGGCAATGTTTTTCATTGAATCCCTTTCCACAATGTTGAGGTCTTATTAGCGTAGTTGCTGGTCTGCGCTCTTTCAACCGGCTGCGGTACGTCAGGACAGTAGGGAGGGCTGGCGGCACAGCCCACCCCAGGCGGGCTATACGGCAAAACTAGCGAGAGAACAGATCGCGTTTTTTCGCTTTGAAAGGTTGAGCAATAAGCACGAAAAGCGCGATTAAAAGATAGGCGGCGAAAATACCAATCAGCCACTGCGGCATGCCCAGCGTAAACAAAGACCACTGGTTCTCAGAACAATCCCCGCTGGCGACAAATACCGAAGGCAGCCATTTATCCAGCGGTAGCCAGCCAGGGAAACGGGCCGCAAAATCACAGGTGACAAACGGATTGGGATGCAGCTGAATCATGGTGTGTTCCCACGCCAGGCGCAGGCCTTCCCAGGCGCTGTAAAGCCAAATCAGGATGGCAACCCAGCGTAGCGGCGTTTTTGGTGCAATGGCACCAACCAGTCCGGCGCCCATTACGCCGAACAGGGCACAGCGTTCGTAAATGCACATCACGCAGGGCTTAAGCAACATGACATGCTGGAACCAGAGCGCGGTCATTTCAAGAGCCATAGCCGTTAAGGCCAGCAACAGCCAGGCACCACGTCCTCGGGAACAGCTATTCAAATATCGCAACATATTCTTTCCATGTAGTGAGCGTCAAAGCGGCAGTGTAAACCAAAAGTCCGCCCCTGCCAGCCGTCGGACAGAAATTTTAACCTTAAATATGATTTAGATAGTCAGACCCGCCCGAATTTTCTCTTCAGGCAAAGGCTGCGCCTGACCTGAACCCTGCCACCTTAGCGGGTGCGATCTGTCGTTTTTGAAAAAGTGGTAACGCGATCGCCGTTTACCCGGCCGACGATCTATGTGATGGCGGGGGCATCTGGTATGATGAGCCGAATTTTTCCTGTTTGAACGCAATGGAAACAAAACGCTATGGTCATTAAGGCGCAGAGCCCTGCGGGTTTCGCTGAAGAGTATATTATCGAAAGCATCTGGAATAGCCGCTTTCCGCCAGGTTCAATCTTGCCCGCAGAACGCGAGCTTTCCGAGCTCATCGGCGTTACCCGAACGACATTGCGTGAAGTGCTACAGCGTCTGGCCCGAGACGGCTGGCTGACTATTCAGCATGGTAAGCCAACGCGAGTGAACAATTTTTGGGAAACTTCCGGTCTCAATATTTTAGAAACGCTGGCGCGTCTCGATCACGACAGCGTGCCGCAGCTTATTGATAATCTGCTCTCTGTACGCACCGATATCTCCTCTGTCTTTATCCGCCGCGCTATTCGCAACTATCCGGATAAAGCGAAAGAGGTATTGGTGGCTGTGGAACAGGTCGAAGATAAAGCCGAAGCCTATACCGAGCTGGATTACAATATTTTCCGTGGGCTGGCATTTGCTTCCGGCAACCCGATTTACGGGTTAATCCTTAACGGGCTGAAAGGGCTTTATACGCGCGTTGGCCGCCACTATTTCTCCAATCCCGAAGCGCGTCAGCTGGCGCGTGATTTTTATCAGCAGCTACTGACTATCTGCCATAACGAACAGGTTGAGAAAATCACGGAAATTGTTCGTGAATATGGGCATCGTAGCGGCACGCTCTGGCATGGAATGCAGAACACCATGCCGACTGAAGCCGTGCCACAGCGTCGATAAAAAAAGCCGGTTTGATTAAACCGGCTTGAGTTTGTTGAAATACATTGCAGGCGCAGGGAACACAGGCCTTCCACAAAGACGCAAAATACGGCATCCATGCCAGCTCGGCCTGGGCCGTCCATGGCCCAGGACGCTTTGTTCCAGGCCTGTGTTCCCCGCGCTTCACGTTCGTTAGCCGTCTGGGCCGGTTTAATCAAACCGGCTTTTTGTCACTACAGCGTTGATGGACGAGGCGGACAACGGTCAAGAATTTCCGTGCTGCCATCTTCGTTTTGCTGTTCCAGATGCACATCAAATCCCCACAGGCGATGCACATGTTTCAGCACTTCACGGCGGCTTTTGTCTAACGGCGCACGGCTGTGAGGAACGTAACGCAGCGTAAGAGAGCGATCGCCGCGTAAATCCACATCATAAACCTGAATATTAGGTTCCAGGTTACTCAGATTATACTGCGCCGACAGCTGCTGGCGGATCGCCCGATAACCCGCTTCATCATGAATAGCGGCAATCTCCAGGAAATTATTACGGTCATCGTCCATTACGGTGAACAGGCGGAAATCGCGCATCACCTTCGGCGACAGGAACTGGCTGATAAAGCTCTCATCTTTAAATTCACGCATAGCAAAATGTAGCGTTTCCAGCCAGTCAGAACCGGCGATATCCGGGAACCAGTAGCGGTCTTCTTCCGTTGGCTCCTCGCAGATGCGTTTGATGTCCTGGAACATGGCAAAGCCGAGTGCGTAAGGATTGATACCGTTGTACCACTGACTGTTATAAGGCGGCTGGTAAACGACATTGGTATGGCTGTGCAGGAACTCCAGCATAAAACGCTCGCTGACTTTTCCTTCGTCATAAAGGTGATTGAGGATGGTGTAGTGCCAGAACGTCGCCCAGCCTTCATTCATTACCTGCGTCTGCTTTTGCGGATAGAAATACTGGCTAACCTTACGTACGATGCGCAAAATCTCACGTTGCCAGGATTCCAGCAGCGGCGCATTTTTCTCCATAAAATAGAGCAGGTTTTCCTGCGGTTCAGAAGGATAGCGCGCAGCTTCGGCCTGGGCAGACTCTTTCTCACGGCGGGGGAGCGTACGCCACAGCATATTGACCTGGCTTTGCAGATACTCCTCGCGACTTTGCTGACGTGCTTTCTCTTCCTGCAACGAAATTTTCTGTGGACGTTTATAGCGATCGACGCCGTAGTTCATCAATGCATGACAGGAATCCAGCAGGCGCTCAACCTCTTCTACGCCATAGCGTTCTTCGCATTTAGCGATATAACCACGGGCAAAAATCAGGTAGTCGACAATCGAACTGGCATCGGTCCAGCTGCGAAACAGATAGTTGTTTCTGAAAAACGAGTTATGGCCATAGCAGGCGTGCGCTATCACCAGCGCCTGCATAGTGATGGTGTTCTCTTCCATCAGATAGGCGATACAGGGATTGGAGTTGATAACGATTTCGTAAGCAAGGCCTTGCTGGCCGTGTTTGTAGCGCTGCTCGGTTTCGATAAACTTTTTACCAAAAGACCAGTGGGCATAATTAATCGGCATCCCCACGCTGGAATAGGCGTCCATCATCTGTTCAGAAGTAATTACCTCTATTTGATGCGGATAGGTTTCCAGCCGGTAAAGTTTGGCGACGCGGTCGATCTCTTTTAAATAGACATCAAGAAGATCGAAAGTCCAGTCAGGCCCATCGCTGAGTCGTTGACCGTGGGTAATCGGCTCATCAAAGATAGTCGTCATAGCGCACCCCTTTTTAAAAACCGGGTTGCAGCGTCACTTTGTCACGCCACAACAGCCGGTCGACTTGCTTTTGCCGAAGCGAAGGCAAGCCTGGAATTGAAGCCAGTCTTTCAATGATAGTTCACTCTTCAGGATCGCTCTGACGAATGCAATGGAAATCTTTAGTAGAAAATAGAGTCGACAATTGAAAATAATTTTTACGTCGGGAGAAATGCAGATAATGTCCTGTTTTGCAGAATAAAATTCTGTATATAAGAGAAAGATCTGTAGCAGTCATATTCTGCTGTAAAGAGTGAGAAATGCCTGTTTTGCAATTATTTACTGCTTTAAGGGGCTTTAAAGCGATATTTCATGCCAAATTAAGAGTGGCATCTTGTTTTTATTCCCTCCCAGGGTAAAAAAGATGTGATATTTGTCAAAGCGTTGTTGCTTGTGTGGTGTGGTGTTTTCGTCCGCAAGTCATACTGATAAGCAGTTTATTCTTCTATTGTAACCAGCGGGGTGGGTATGCGAGTTGTCATTCTGGGAAGTGGCGTGGTGGGCGTGGCGAGCGCGTGGTATCTCGCTCAGAATGGGCATGAGGTCACGGTTATCGATCGTCAGCCTGCCGTCGCGCTGGAAACCAGTGCCGGTAACGCCGGTCAGATTTCCCCTGGCTACTCGGCTCCGTGGGCCGCGCCGGGTGTGCCTCTGAAGGCGATTAAATGGATGTTCCAGCGCCATGCACCGCTGGCCGTTCGGCTTGATGGCAGTCGCTTCCAGCTGGAATGGATGTGGCAAATGCTGCGTAACTGCGATATGTCGCATTATCAAAAAAATAAAAGCCGGATGGTGAGGATCGCGGAATATAGCCGTGATTGTATGAAAACGCTGCGTCAGGAAACCGGTATCGCCTATGAGGGGCGTCAGGGAGGAACGCTACAGCTTTTCCGCACTGCGCAACAGTTTGAAAGCGCCACTAAGGACATTGCGGTATTGAAAGAAGCGGGCGTGCCTTATGAATTGTTGGAAAGCAGCCAGCTGGCCGATGCGGAACCCGCGCTGGCACAAACTGCCCACAAATTAACGGGCGGTCTGCGTTTACCGAATGATGAGACCGGCGACTGTCAGCTCTTTACTCAACGCCTTGCGGAAATGGCGGCTGCGGCGGGCGTGACCTTTCGTTTTAATACGCCAGTCGATGCGTTGCTTCAGGAAGGCAACCGGATTGCTGGCGTGAAATGCGGCACAGAAATCATCACTGCGGATGCGTACGTAGTGGCATTCGGCTCTTACTCTACCTCGCTGTTGAAGGAGGTGGTTGATATTCCGGTCTATCCCCTGAAAGGCTATTCCCTCACAATCCCCATCAAAGATGCACACGCCGCACCCGTTTCTACCGTGTTGGATGAGACTTATAAAATTGCCATTACGCGCTTTGACGATCGGATCCGCGTAGGCGGTATGGCAGAAATTGTCGGTTATAACACCAAACTGAAAACCGCACGGCGTGAAACGCTGGAGATGGTCGTCAGCGATCTCTATCCACAGGGCGGCCATATCGAGCAGGCGACGTTCTGGACCGGCCTGCGACCCATGACGCCAGACGGTACGCCGATAGTGGGGCGGACGCCGTTAAAAAATCTTTATCTCAATACCGGTCACGGAACGCTCGGTTGGACGATGGCCTGCGGTTCGGGACAGTTACTTTCTGATATTATCTCGGGACGTACGCCAGCCATTGCAGCAGATGACCTGTCGGTAATGCGTTATCTGCCGGGTTTTTACCCGGTAAGCGATAGCGTTTTACACGGCGCCCGTTAGTTTTTTTGGTTAAAAACCCAGGAGAAGTTATGTCTCGTCCGATTGTCGCAACCATCGACACCAGCGCGTTGCGACATAACCTGGCGGTCGCCCGCCAGGCTGCACCCCATTCCCGCCTTTGGTCGGTGGTAAAAGCCAATGCTTACGGGCATGGTATCGATCGCGTCTGGCAAAGTTTATCTGCGACGGATGGCTTTGCGCTGCTGAATCTGGAAGAAGCCATTCTGCTGCGTGAGCGCGGCTGGAATAAGCCCATCCTGCTGCTGGAGGGGTTTTTTCACGCTGACGAACTCGATATCCTCGATCGCTATCGTCTGACCACCAGCGTGCACAGCAACTGGCAAATTCAGGCGCTGGCAAAAGCTAAACTGAGCGCTCCGCTTGATATCTATCTGAAAATCAACAGCGGCATGAATCGCCTTGGCTTCCAGCCGGAGCAGGTGCATCAGGCCTTTCGCTCGCTGCGAGCGCTGGAGAACGTCGGTGATATCACGCTTATGGCGCATTTTGCTCAGGCGGAGAACAGCGACGGGATCGTTGAGCCGATGCAGCGTATCAATCGTGCAGCGGAAGGACTGGAATGCCCCCGTTCACTGGCTAACTCTGCCGCCACGCTCTGGCATCCTGAAACCCATTACAACTGGGTGCGTCCCGGTATTATTCTGTATGGGGCTTCACCGAGCGGTGAATGGCAGGACATTGCCAGCTGCGGTTTGAAACCGGCCATGACGCTAAACAGTCAAATTATCGCGGTGCAATCGCTCAAAACGGGAGAGGGCGTGGGATATGGCGTTCGTTATCGTGCCAGCGGCGAAGAGCGGATTGGCGTAGTGGCATGCGGCTATGCTGATGGCTACCCGCGTCATGCGCCAACCGGCACGCCAGTATGGGTTGATGGCGTGAAAACCCGTACCGTCGGCGCGATTTCGATGGATATGATTACCGTGGATTTGACGCCTTGCCCACAGGCCGGGATTGGCAGTCAGGTTGAGCTGTGGGGCAACAATATCAAAATTGACGAGGTTGCCCATGCAGCCGGTACGGTAGGCTATGAGCTTATGTGTGCTTTAGCACCGCGCGTACCGGTAAAGGTCATTGAGAATTAATGAGTTAGCGCGGTCAGCGTACCGCGCACTTTCTTACTGTACACCCAGGCCAGACCCGTCAAAACAGCACCAACAACCATCATTAACGCCAGCGCCGATTTCTCCGGCAGCGGCAGTGCCATCATCAGCAGTCCCGCAGAGGATCCGCCCGCCATCTGGATAAAGCCAGCCAGCGCAGAAGCGACGCCCGCCTGTTGCTGATAAGGCTCCAGCGCATAGCTGGTGGCCGGGCCTACGGTAAAGGCCAGACCAGCAACCGAGATCGCAACCGGCAGCATATAGAGCGCCCAGTTATTCTGCCACGCAGCCGGGAACAGCATCACGCCAGCAATCAGCGTGACAGCCCCCAATGCCATAGCAAAACTGCCCGTCGCCAGACAGACAGGACGGCCCACTTTGCGGATCATTTTATTCACCAGCACGCTGACTAACATAATCCAGAAGCCGTTCGCACCAAAGGCGATGGAAAATTGCAGCGCCGACAGTTTCCCTTCGGTCATCAGAACCTGGGGAGCCAGCGAAACGTAGGTTAAAACCATTCCCAGCGCGCCCGCGTTTGCAAAGGCAAAAGCCAGAAAGCGCGGCTGACGCAGGATCTGCCAGTACTGACGCAGCGGAATACCTTTTACCGCCAGCGTTCCGGCCGGACGCGTTTCCGGCAGGAAGCAAATCACCAGCATGCCAATCACCAGGGCATAGCAGGTCAGGAACCAGAAGGGCGCACGCCAGCCAAAGGCATCTGCCAGAAAACCACCAAGCATAGGCGCAAGCGCCGGCACAATATTAAGCGCGCCGTTGAGGAACCCATAGGCACGGGCCGCCTCTTCCCCGTCCAACCGGTCCCGTACGCCGCTGAAGGCAACGACGGCGGTACAGCAAACGGCACAGCCCTGCACGATCCGCGCGCAGAGGAACTGTGGCCACCCGGCTGCCGTCGCGGCAAGGACGCTGCCAAGTACATACAACAACAGACCCGCCAGCGCGATGGGTTTTCTGCCCCAATTATCCACCAGCGGGCCGGCAACAATCTGTCCCAGACCCATTACCAGTAAAAAGAGCGGGATAGTGGTCTGGATTGTGCTGACGGGCGTATTCAGCCCCAGCGCAATCTCAGGCAGCGTAGGCAAATAAAGATCGATCCCCAGCGGTGCAAGCAGCACCAGGCTGAGAAGAAGTAAGGTGAACTTTTGCATTGAGCGAGGCGATATCCAATAAAAAGCAAGCCGCACAGGGTAGTGATAACGGGGAGAAAAGAAAAGAAAAAGAAGCACAATTTTGCGAAGAGGCCAGCGTCATGTCGATATGGGTCAACATGACGCTGAAGTTGAAGATCAGTAAGCGCCGTCGCGACGCAGCACCACGCCTGCCGTTTTAAACAAAATGGCGATATCGGTCCACAGCGCCCAGTTTTTTACATACCAGGAATCGAAGTAAACGCGAGTATCATAGTCAATGTCATTGCGACCGCTAACCTGCCACAGGCCTGTCATACCGGGCTTAGCCATCAGATAATAATCCACATCGCCAGCGTAGCGTTCCAGCTCGGCTTCAATAACCGGGCGTGGCCCCACCAGGCTCATTTCACCGCGAATGACGTTCCATAACTGCGGCAGTTCATCCAGGCTGGTTTTACGCAGGAACGCGCCGATTTTGGTGACACGCGGATCGTTTTTCAGCTTAAAATCTTTATCCCATTCGGCGCGGGCTTCAGCGCTGGTGGCCAGCAGTTCTTCCAACACTTCTTTGGAGTTGGTCACCATTGAGCGGAACTTCAGGCATTTGAATTTCTTCCCGTCCTGGCCCACACGTTCGTGCCCGTAAATTTTGTTGCCGCCATCGCGACCCACCATCCAGCAGATCAACGCAAAAGCGGGCGCAAGGAACAGCAGCAGCAGGGAAGCGACGACCACGTCAAACACGCGTTTCAGGAAACGTGACGAGCGTTTCGCCAGGTTATTACTGACCCGCAGGATCATCACTTCATGGCTGAAGATAAAGGACATATCGGTGCCGTATAGGGGGACACCACGCAGCGTTGGCACCACCGAAACCGAACGGCATTTCTTTTTAGAAAGCAGTTTGAGCCACTTATCACGCATTGCCTGCTGCTCATATTCCATGGCAACGATAAACTGGGTGTTCTCCAGATCGACCGTATCCCAGACAATATCTTTTGCGGTGATGATTGGGACGCCGTTAAGGCTTTCAGCGCCGTTATGGCCGTTTGAAGCGATAAAGGCTTTCACCTCATAACCCAGAATCTCTTCGCTTTGCAGCGCGGCATAGGCTTCGCGGGCATTCTTACCGGAGCCGATGATGATGGTGTGTTTCTGCCACTGTCCGGCTTTCAGGATGGCATGCTTAACGCTTGAACGCAGCAGAGGCACCAGAATCAGCGCATAGGCCCAGGTAAAGCTCCACAGCACGCGAGAGAAGTCCCATTTAGAGAAAGCAATCAGCGCTAAATCTAACAGGGAGAAAATGACCAGGGTTTTAATAATTTCTTTCAGCTCAAACCAGAACGGTTTGCGGTAAGTATAATGCCGTAGCCGCATCCAAAACCACGCGGTACAGACAACAGACATAACAAACTGAGCGGTAAAACGGATCTGAACTTCCTGGGGTGGGATAAAGAGATCTAAGTTTCCCCAAATAGCCCGTACGGTAGCCGCTGATAAAAACAGGGCCAGATTTATTGAGATTAAATCACTAAGACTTAATGTCACTTTGGCAATAATGTTTTTTCGGGTGCCGCTAAAGGCGCGACGACGGTCATTCAGTACCAGAGTACTAGCCATAATACCTGCTCTCTTTTCAAGAAGGATCAGTGACCTGACGAGGATCACGCACGCGTTCAGGAGTCGTGATATACAAAAAAATTGTATAACTTCAACCGGTTATTTTTTCTTGCCAGCGTTTTGACGCAAAAGATAAATGAAACACACTCCGTTTCATCATGAAGCAGTTTAATGAGTATGCCGAAGTTATTTGGGTTAGTTAATACGGGTAATTCCGAAAATGTCAGAAGTGCTTTTTTTATAAAAAAAGAGAGTGAAATAATTAAGCGAAGCGCAGGAAGAAATCCATAGCAATTAATTATGACAATAAGAGGACAGTGAGAGGGCAGGAAAATAATAGTTTAACGCCGCGAATATTCGCGGCGTTAAAGAGATAAACAGTCATCAGGCGGGTTTTTTCAGCACCCAGCGATCTTCCTGCTTATCATAATGGCCAATGGCCAGGTCAACCGGTTCACCATCAATCCAGGCAGGAACGCTGGTCTCATTGTCCCAACCATCAAGCTGGTAGCTCAGTCCTGGATTGGTCTGACAGGGAATGCTGACGGTATCGACATTCTGCGCATCCATTTCCGCATCGATAATTTCATAGCGACCAATCTTCACGACATGACCCATGATTTTCTCCCTTCTGGAAAGACACGAACTTTAAGGTTAGTCGTTATTTCACAGAGATCGAGCCGTCAGCACCAGGATTATTCCTTATCTTCCGCCACGCGCACGCCGATTTTAATAATTTCATTATCCAGCTTTTCAGCCACGGTCCAGATCATTCGCTTCCACTCAACCTGATCGCCAACCACCGGCGCGCCGCCGATCATGCCGGCCACCAGATGACCCAGCGTTTCCTGGACATTGACGTCCTCATCCAGCTCAATACCATAAATCTCAGAAATATCGTGCAGGCGGGCATCGGCCTGCAAAATAAAATCACCGAAGAAGCGTTGATCGAGCGCCACCGGCGGCGACTGGCTAAACAGCTTGCCCAGTTCCGGCAGATCTTTTTCACGGCCGATAACGCACAGCACGTCCCCCTCACGCAGGCGCGTATTCCCGGTCGGATGCAGCAGCAGATTATCGCGAAACAGGGCGGCAATGCGGGTTTCTCTCGGCATTTTCAGTTCACGAAGCGCGGCACCCACGCACCATTTGTCGGCACCCAGCTGATAAACAAACTGTTCCCAGGGGTTTTCCGGGTGAATATCCAGTCCAATGCGTGAAACTGGCGAGGCGGTGGGCGGCACGATAACCCGCGCTTTTCGGGCAGCAAAGCCAAGCGACGTTCCCTGTACCATCAGCGAAACCAGCACGACAAAGAAAGCGATATTAAAAAACAGCGAAGCGTGCGGCAAACCAGCCATCATTGGGAACACCGCAAGAATGATGGGCACCGCGCCCCGCAGGCCAACCCAGCTGATAAAGAATCGCTCACGGGTGGTGAAGCCGCGAAACGGCAGCAGGCCGACAAATACGGAAAGCGGGCGGGCAAACAGGATCAGCCAAATCGACAGCAGCATTGCCGGCAGCGCGATGTTCCATAAATCTTTGGGATTAACCAGCAACCCCAACACCAGGAACATGCCGATCTGGCTGAGCCACGCCATACCGTCAAAGGTTTGCAGAATGCCGTGTCTGTTGCGGATCGGGCGGTTGCCCAGCACGTAACCGCAAAGGTAGACGGCGAGAATACCGCTGCCTTCGAGCAACGTAGTCATGGCAAAAACCAAAATGCCGCCGCTGACCGCAAGCAATGGATAAAGACCGCTGGCCAGCGAGACCCGGTTAATCAACTGCTGTAAAGCCCAGCCGCCGCCCATTCCTAATACAATGCCCAGGCCAAACTGCTGTATGAGATGCACAACGAACATCCAGCTCAGGCCCGTTTGGCCCTGCTCAATCATCTCAATTAGCGTGATGGTCAGAAACACGGCCATAGGGTCGTTGCTGCCGGATTCGATTTCCAGCGTGGCGCTAACGCGTTCGTTAAGCCCTTTGCCGCCGAGTAGGGAGAAGACCGCTGCGGCGTCCGTAGAGCCAATAATGGCACCCACTAAAAAGCCCTCAATCATATTGAGATTGAAAAGCCATGCTGCCGCCATACCGGTCAGGCCTGCGGTAATCAGCACGCCAACGGTCGCCAGCGACAGCGCCGGGCCCAGCGCAACCTTGAAGGAACTGGCCTGGGTTCGCATGCCGCCATCAAGCAAAATCACGGCCAGCGCGAGGTTACTGATGAGATAGGCTGCGGGATAGTTATCGAAAGCAATGCCGCCGATGCCGTCAACACCGGCCAGCATGCCTAACGCAAGAAAAATGACTAAAATGGGGATGCCCAGCTTTGAAGAGAACGAACTCAGCAAAATGCTTGCAGCGACCAGCACGGAACCAATGATAAACAGACTGTAAATAGCGCTGGCTTCCAATAGGGCGATCTCCTGTAATGAATAAAAACTTGCTTAAACAGTGTGTTGTAAGAATACCGCAAATGGCCTGGCAGCGGCATAGTGAATAGTGCGAAATGAGATTTTTTATCCAAAAAAGACAATAGCGCATTTTACCCGCGGGTAAAAGCCATCATCAAGGCATGATTTGCGGGTTATTCAGGGGATTGAAAAAGAAAACGCGAAGAAAGCGCTATTTTAGCGAGGAAGCCCATTCAGTCAGCAGGGTATCAGAGAGTCGTAACACCTGAAGGAAAGCAGCCGGAAACCCGTGCGTTTCTGACTGCCCATCCTGATTTACTAATAAGATTCTTCAGCCTGTTTGTGAAAAAGTTCCCGGAACACCGGATAAATATCTTCCGGTTCACGGATATGCTGAATCGCAAAATTATCAAACATCGCCTGTAAATGTTCATATTCTCGCCACAGCGTTTGATGCGCGCGGCGGGTGATTTCGATGTAGCTGTAGTAACGAACGACCGGCAAGATATTTTTGGCCAGAATCTCATGGCAAAGCGGTGAATCATCAGCCCAGTTGTCGCCATCCGAGGCCTGAGCGGCATAGATATTCCACTGCGTTGGGTCATAGCGCTCTTTAACCACCTCATCCATCAGCTTCAGTGCGCTGGAGACAATGGTGCCGCCGGTTTCCTGTGAGTAGAAAAACTCCTGTTCATCCACTTCCTTCGCCTGGGTGTGATGGCGGATATAAACCACGTCCACGTTTTTATACGTCCGGCTGAGAAACAGATACAGCAGAATATAAAAACGCTTGGCCATATCTTTGGTCGCCTGATCCATTGAGCCGGAAACGTCCATTAAACAGAACATCACCGCCTGGCTTGAAGGCTCCGGGCGTTTCTCAAAGTTTTTATAGCGTAAATCAAAAGTGTCGATAAAAGGCACGCGCTTGATTCTGGCGCGCAGCTCGGCAATCTCCTTACGCAGGCGCTCCTCTTCCAGCAGCTGGGCTGGTTCGGTGTTTTGCACGGCCTCAAGAGAAGCTTCCAGCTCGCCCAGCATACGTCGTTTACCTGCCGTCATCGCTGTACGTCGGGCCAGCGAATTTTGCAGAGAACGAACCACGCTGATGTTCGCAGGCACGCCGTTAGAGGTAAAACCAGCCCGATGAACTTTATATTCATTAAGCTGACGATGCTGATTTTTCTTCAGATTAGGCAGGGCCAGATCTTCAAACAGCAGATCCAGATACTCGTCTTTAGAAATATTGAAGACAAATTCATCCTGACCTTCACCGTCCTGACTGGCGTTGCCCTGGCCACTACCGCCGCCACCGCCGCCGCCCTGAGGACGCTCCACCCGATCGTTCTGCACAAAATGGTCGTTACCGGGATGGACACGGTGGCGCTGGCCGCCGCGGCCCTGATGGAATACGGGTTCATTGATATCGTCAATAGGAATTGAAACGGATTCGCCGCTCTCAACGTCTGTCACCGAGCGCTTATTAATGGCCTCGGAGATCGACTGCTTGATTTGCGACTTGTAGCGGCGCAAAAAGCGCTGGCGGTTTACCGCGCTTTTGTTTTTGCCGTTAAGACGCCGATCGATAAAATAGGCCATAGAGCTCCCCCAAATACGTTGCTAGCCGGGTCAGGTTTCCCTGACCCCTTTCAGGCACTTCTGAGGCTGATATCAGGAGGACTTTCTGACTCGCAGATACCATTCACACAGCAGGCGAACCTGCTTGCGGGTATAGCCTTTTTCCATCATACGGTCGACAAAATCATCATGCTTTTTCTGCTCGTCAGTGGACGTTTTGGCGTTGAACGAAATGACTGGCAGCAGCTCTTCGGTATTTGAGAACATTTTCTTCTCAATCACCGTGCGCAGTTTTTCGTAACTGGTCCAGTTCGGATTGCGGCCGCTGTTATGAGCCCGGGCGCGCAGCACAAAGTTGACGATTTCATTACGGAAGTCTTTCGGGTTGCTGATCCCGGCAGGCTTCTCAATTTTTTCCAGTTCCGCATTCAGCGATTCGCGGTCAAACAGCTGGCCAGTGTCCGGATCGCGATATTCCTGATCCTGAATCCAGAAGTCAGCATAAGTGACGTAGCGATCAAAAATGTTCTGGCCGTACTCAGAATAAGATTCCAGATAGGCGGTCTGAATCTCTTTGCCAATAAATTCGGCATATTTCGGGATCAGATAGCCTTTCAAGTGCTCAAGGTACTTCTCTGCTAAATCCTGCGGGAACTGTTCGCGTTCAATCTGCTGTTCCAGCACGTAGAAAAGGTGTACCGGGTTAGCCGCCACTTCGGCGTGATCGAAGTTAAATACGCGCGACAAGATTTTAAAGGCAAAACGCGTTGAAAGGCCGTTCATCCCTTCATCCACGCCCGCATAATCCCGATATTCCTGATAGGACTTGGCTTTAGGATCGGTATCTTTCAGGCTTTCACCGTCGTAGACCCGCATTTTGGAGTAGGTGCTGGAGTTTTCCGGCTCTTTCAGACGCGACAGAATGGAGAAACGTGCCAGCGTCTCCAGCGTACCCGGTGCACAAGGCGCATGGGTCAGTTCACTGTGATCAAGCAGCTTGTCGTAGATTTTGATCTCTTCCGACACGCGCAGACAGTAAGGCACCTTGACGATATACACGCGGTCAAGGAACGCCTCATTGTTTTTGTTATTACGGAAAGTTACCCATTCTGATTCGTTGGAGTGAGCCAGGATGATGCCGTTAAACGGCAGGGCAGAAATCCCTTCCGTCCCGTTATAGTTCCCTTCCTGGGTGGCGGTAAGCAGAGGATGCAGCACTTTAATCGGTGCTTTAAACATCTCAACGAATTCCATAATCCCCTGGTTGGCGCGGCACAGTGCGCCGGAGTAGCCATAGGCATCCGGATCGTTTTGCGCGTGGTTTTCCAGTTTACGGATATCCACTTTACCGACCAGCGCTGAAATATCCTGGTTGTTTTCATCGCCCGGTTCGGTTTTAGCAATAGCAAGCTGTTCGAGAATGGAAGGCCAGACTTTCACCACTTTAAAGCGTGAAATATCGCCGCCAAAGTCGTGCAGACGCTTCGCCGCCCAGGGTGACATGATGGTGCCAAGATAGCGGCGTGGCACACCGTACTCTTTCTCAAGGATGTTGGCATCTTCCTGAGGATTGAACAGGCACAGCGGGTGATCGTTCACCGGGCTGCGTTCGCCATCAGCGCTAAGTACGTAAATAGGTACGCGCTGCATTAAGGATTTCAGTCGTTCAGCGAGGGAAGATTTACCCCCACCGACCGGCCCCAGCAGATACAGTATCTGCTTTTTCTCCTCCAGACCCTGAGCAGCATGTTTGAGGTAAGAGACGATTTGTTCAATCGCTTCTTCCATGCCGTAAAATTCCTCGAAGGCGGGGTAACGCGCAATAACACGATTGGAGAAAAGTCGGGAAAGGCGTGGCTCCAAAGCAGTATCGACCATTACAGGCTCACCAATAGCCATTAATAGTCTCTCTGCCGCGTTGGCGTATGCACTGCGATCTTGCCGACAAACGGTAAGAAATTCCTGCAATGTGAACTCTTCGTCCTTGGCAGCTTCATAACGCTGACGATAGTGATCGAATATATTCATAGCGATGCCCGTCCTTTCATTTTTAGCACAGGTACCAGGAGCCTAATCAGTGACAGCCCCTGAAGGAACTTATAGTGAGTACAGCAACCCTCATGCCAACCTGACGTTTTTTATC
Organism: Pantoea sp. CCBC3-3-1; assembly: GCF_007981265.1. NCBI lineage: Bacteria > Pseudomonadati > Pseudomonadota > Gammaproteobacteria > Enterobacterales > Erwiniaceae > Pantoea > Pantoea sp. CCBC3-3-1. Next base: position 2,619,762 of record NZ_CP034363.1, on the reverse strand, counting down.
GGGATACACAAAACTTATGGTTACTCTGCTCTTCAAACTTAGCGTCTTACATTAAAGCTTAGTTGGCATTTAAGAAATTTCCTGAACCTCTTCTCTTTTTCAATGCAATTTCAATAACAAAGTCATAAAACATCTAAGCGATGACCTTGTGGAATGCGGGCTGCATGGATTTTGTAAATAAGACAGCGCAATTGCTGCGTCGCTGAATTCGTGAAGTTGATTCTGCGTGCTGCGGGTGATGTAAAATTTTAACCAAACGCCATCATGCTGATAAACTGCCTGTCCTGATTGTTATATTTATGGAACGAATAAATTGTGAACCATTTCAAATTTAGCGCGCTTGCCGTGTTATTGCCTCTCGGTTTTTCCGCTGCGATGGCGCAAGCCAATCCATTAACCGTTGGTGCTTCAGTCATTTACAGCCAAAGCCCTTATAAAAGTGGCCAGGATCGTTATTACCCGTTTCCAATTATTAATTATGATGGCGACAGTTTTTATCTGCACAGCCTGCAGGCGGGTTATTACCTGTGGAAAGACCCTCAGGATCAGCTTTCTCTGACGGTATTAGGCTCAGCACAAAATTTCGATCCGGACGATACCAGCGACAACCAGCTGAAATCGCTGGATAAACGTCATATGACGATGATGGGCGGTCTGGCTTATCGGCATGTGGCGGACTGGGGGATTATCCGTACCGTGCTGGCGGCTGACATGCTGGATAACAGCGATGGTTACATCTGGGATTTGGCCTGGCTTTATCGCTTCCAGTTTGGCCAGTTTAGCCTTACGCCGGGTATCGGTGCGCTCTACAGCAGCGAAAACCAGAACGACTATTACTATGGCGTATCAAAAAGCGAATCCCGCCGTAGCGGACTGAGCAGCTACGATGCTGACGACAGCTGGAACCCGTATCTCGAACTGACGGCAGCGTGGGCTATTAATCAGCAGTGGAATGCTACTTTCTCAGGCCGATACACGCGCCTGGGGAGCGAAGTGAAAGACAGTCCGATGGTGGATAACGATTCCCAGGTCACAATCTGGACCGGGATCAGCTACACCTTCTGATTTAACGTTATGCACTTATTAAGGGCGCTTCGCGCCCTTTTGCATAATTTGGGCGATCTGAAACAGTGCAGGAGGGCTTAATGTCAAAATCCGTGATTTTTTCTGATCATAAAGTACTGCCCGCTATTGGCCAGGGGACCTGGTATATGGGCGAAAACGCCGCTCAGCGCAGGCAGGAAGTCGATGCGCTGCGCTGCGGTCTGGACAGTGGACTGACGCTTATAGACACCGCAGAAATGTATGCCGATGGCGGAGCGGAAGAGGTGGCGGGCGAGGCCTTGAAGGGAAGGCGTGAGCAGGCCTTTCTCGTATCGAAAGTTTACCCGTGGAACGCAGGCGCAGTCGATGCCGTAGAAGCCTGTGAACGCAGCCTGCGTCGGCTGCAAACAGAGTATCTCGATCTCTATCTTCTGCACTGGCGGGGGAATGTTCCGCTACAGGAAACCATTGTCGCCATGGAAACGTTGCGCCGTGCCGGTAAGATCCTGCGCTGGGGCGTCTCTAACTTTGACAGTGATGACCTGAACGAATTACTGGCAGAAGAGGAGGGCACAAACTGTGCGGCTAATCAGGTGCTTTATCACCTTGCCTCACGCGGCATTGAATATGATTTACTCCCCGACTGTCAGCAGAGAAACATTCCGCTAATGGCCTACTGCCCCCTGGCGCAGGCCGGGAGGTTGCGGCACGACCTGATGTCTCATCCGTTACTTAATCAGATTGCACAGCAAAAGGGCATTAGTGTTGCTCAGCTGCTGCTGGCGTGGGTTATCCGTAAGGAAGGGGTGATTGCCATTCCCAAGGCGGGGTCACTGCAACACGTCCGGGAAAATGCGGCAGCGCTGGACATAACGCTCAGTAGCGATGAGCTGGCGTCCATCAATCAGGCTTTTCCTCCTCCGACGGGTAAAATGCCTCTGGATGTGGTGTAGCGCACTGACTAACAGGCGGGCCGTCAGCCCGCCTGAGTCACGTTTTAAGCCGTTTTACGCACCCGGAAGGTGGTTGCCAGACGGGCAGGGGATTCGCCTGCACTGACCATCGGTGATGAAACGTGGGCGGTTTCAACGCAGACCATCGTCTTGAAGCCTTCGTTTGCCATATCGCCCATGCTGCACGAGAGTTCCGGCCCTGGATTCCAGGTCACTACATCACTGTGATAATGATGATAAATTTCAATCGTTCGCTTGCCGGCCGTGTCGGTAATCACGCTGCAATCTTCCGGCTGGGTATAAATACGATCAATGCGATCGGGGTAAGTTTGCTTGCCGGTTGCTGAGGTATTTACCGCCCCGTCGTTGACCTTATCAATAAAGCCTGAGCCAAGCCCGCTGACTTCTACGCCCGCAATGTCTTCTACCGCAAAATAGCTGTGTAGCGCGGCCGTTGCTTCAAAGTCACCGTGCGCTTCCAGTTCGATATCGCAGCGGTCGCTGAAGCGGAAACGGGCAAAAAGCGTGAAATCATGCGGCCAGAGCTTTTTGGTCTGCTCATTACTTTTCAGCGTCAGCGTCAGTACTACGCTCTCTTCGTTCTCATCGTGTGCTGATAAGGTCCAGGGAAGAGTGCGGGCAAAGCCGTGGGCCGGTTCGCCTGCCGGACCAAACCATGGCCAGCAGATGGGTACGCCGCCACGAATCGCTTTGCCTGGCGTCCAGGCGGTTTTTTCACTGAGCCAGATCACCGGTTTTTCGCCGCTGGGCTGCCATGCCACCAGCTGTGCGCCCTGCAACGTTACCGCTGCGCGTACTTTTGGATGGACGATCGTCACTACGGGTAGCTCACCCATCTTACGTTGCGAAATGTAAGGGGTAATCTGTTCAATTACGGGAAGCGAAAAGAGTTTTTCGTTCATCAGATGACCTGTTGTTGAGCAAAAAAAAAGGGCGACCGCAGTCGCCCTCAGGATAGATCCACTCGCTTATTTAGCGATGTGAGAAATCAGATCCAGTACTTTGTTTGAGTAGCCGGTTTCGTTATCGTACCAGGAAACCAGTTTCACAAAAGTGTCGCTCAGTGCGATACCTGCTTTCGCATCAAAGATAGAAGTCAGCGTTTCGCCGTTGAAATCGGTAGAAACCACTTCGTCTTCGGTATAACCCAGAACGCCTTTCATTTCGCCTTCAGCAGCGGCTTTGATTGCTTCACAAATTTCTTTGTAAGAAGCAGGCTTAGCCAGACGTGCAGTCAGGTCAACAACAGAAACGTTAGGGGTAGGAACGCGGAACGCCATACCGGTCAGTTTACCGTTCAGCTCAGGGATCACTTTACCTACGGCTTTAGCTGCGCCGGTAGAAGAAGGGATGATGTTCTGAGATGCGCCGCGGCCGCCGCGCCAGTCTTTGTGAGACGGGCCATCAACGGTTTTCTGCGTCGCGGTGGTGGCGTGAACAGTGGTCATCAGCGCTTCAACAATACCGAACTTGTCGTTGATTACTTTAGCCAGCGGTGCCAGGCAGTTGGTGGTACAGGAAGCGTTAGAAACGATTTCCTGACCTGCGTAAGCTTTGTGGTTAACGCCCATGACGAACATTGGGGTGTCATCTTTAGACGGGCCAGTCAGCACAACTTTCTTCGCGCCAGCTTCGATGTGTTTACGAGCGGTTTCGTCGGTCAGGAAGATACCGGTTGCTTCTGCTACCACATCAACACCGATTTCGTTCCACTTCAGGTTAGCCGGATCGCGCTCAGAGGTAACACGGATGGTTTTGCCATTAACAACCAGGTGGCCGTCTTTGACTTCCACGGTGCCGTCAAAACGACCGTGAGTAGAGTCATATTTCAGCATGTAAGCCATGTACTCGGCGTCCAGCAGATCGTTGATACCAACGATTTCTACGTCAGAACGCTGCTGAGCAGCACGGAAAACGATGCGACCGATACGGCCAAAACCGTTGATACCTACTTTGATAGTCATATATTCCACCAGCTGTTGTTAGTGAATAAAAGGTTGACTGTAAAATTACAAAAACCTTACCAGGCGTCAAGCGGAATCGCTTCAATAGTTGCGACAAATCAAACCCTGATGCAGGAATAATTTGTAAAAAGCGACTTTCCTGACTCACTTCTTCCCCCTATGTTGGGCCTTCCGGCCCGAATATAAAGGGCTGTTAGATGCAAAGGGTGATCTCAATCACAAATTCACCTTTGGAGCACTTTAAGACAACACTGAGAGGGAAAAAATCCCCTGATGTTGTTAAGTCTTTGTTAGAATGTTAGCCGATAATTTGTGATCCACTTCGCCAGAGACCCTTAATATGGCTAATCACCCGACGCCCCTGAATCCAGAAACGGATTTAAACGAGATGCAGCGCTACGTGACCCAGCAGCGTGGCACAGAACCGCCTTACACGGGCAAGCTGCTGCACAACAAAGACGAAGGCATTTATCATTGCCTGGTCTGCAACTCTCCGCTGTTTCTTTCCGAAACAAAGTATGACTCCGGCTGCGGCTGGCCGAGCTTTTATCAGCCTTATCACGATGATTCTATTCGCTATATTGAAGATGATTCGCACGGTATGCAGCGGATTGAAATTCGCTGCGGCAAATGCGATGCGCATCTTGGCCATGTGTTTCCCGATGGTCCTCAGCCGTCCGGTGAACGCTACTGCGTTAACTCTGCCTCGTTAAGCTTCACCGATGATGATGGCAACAATATTAAAGGATAGCTGTTATGGAGCTGGATGAGATGATTGCAGCGATGACGCCTGAGGTCTATCAGCGTCTGGCCACCGCGGTTGAAACGGGAAAATGGGCGGACGGCGTCGCGCTGACGCCCGAGCAGAAAGAGAACAGCCTGCAACTTGTCATGCTTTGGCAGGCGCGCCATAACGACGAACCCCAACATATGAGCGTGGGCAAGGGCGGCGAGATGGTGATGAAAAGCAAAAAGCAGCTGAAGGAAGAGTTTGGTATCGGCGACGACGATGTCACCCAAATCACGCTGCAATAAATTATTCCTGGAGGAATAACTGAACGGATCTTTTGCTGACGATCCGTTCAGCTTGCCATCCCAACTTATAAAATTACCGCGCCTTTAGCGGCCATGTCATTCAGCGCTTGCTGAGCGTCGCCCGGTGACAGTTCCACGCCGCGACAGCCTGCCGTAATCACCGTCACGCTATAGCCCAGTTCAAGCGCGTCGAGCACGCTGTACTTCACGCAATAATCCGTCGCCAGACCCATTATGGTCAGCGCCGTGACGCCGCGCGCTTTCAGCCAGCTGTCCAGCGCGGTCTGATACCGATGACCGTTATCGTAAAAGGCGCTGTAGCTGTCAATCTGCGGCTGCTGACCTTTACAGATCTGAGCACTCAGATAGCGCTGTTCAAGCGCAGGATGCAGTGCCGCGCCAGCACTGTGCTGGATACAGTGATCCGGCCACCACACCTGCGGCAGCCCGTCCAGCTCACCCAGACTCCACGGCGCCTCGCCTGCATTTGAGGCAAAGCTACCATGGCTGGCCGGATGCCAGTCCAGCGTAGCGACCACCGGCTGGCCCCGTTGATGAAACGCTGCGGCGTACTGGTTAGCCACTGCGATAACGTCATCGCCTTCGTTAACCGCCAGCGCGCCGCCGGGGCAGAAATCATTCTGCAAATCGATCAGGATCAGGGCCTGCTGTGTGGTCATTCAGCATCTCACTTTTCGTCTGGCGTCAGCTCACCGCGCAGGTTGACCTGCATCAGGCGGCGTATCTCATCACTGGGCAGATTCTGGCTAAGCAGGTAGTGCAGCTTGGTCAGCGTCGCTTCTACCGTCAAATCGTAGCCGCTGATTACGCCTGCCAGCGCCAGCGCGTTGCCGGTGGCATAGCCGCCCATATTCACTTTTCCCGACATACACTGCGTCAGATTCACCACCACGATGCCGCGGTTAGTCGCTTCCTGTAGCTCTTTCAGGAAGGCGGGGTTTTGCGGCGCATTGCCGACGCCGTAAGATCGCAGGATCAGCGCCTTAACCGGTTGCAGCAGGAAGTTGCTCACGACATCCGAGGAGATACCCGGATAGATAGTGACCACACCGACAGGCTGCGGAGTGATTGAACGCACCACCAGATCGCCCGTTCCCGCCGGCGCGGGCGGCGTATTCAGACGGCGAATATGAATGCCCGCTTCCAGCAGTGGCGACAGGTTAGGGGAGGCGAAAGCATTAAAGCCATCGGCATGGGCTTTGGTCGTGCGGTTTCCGCGATAGAGCGTGTTATTAAAAAACAGTCCGACTTCGTTGATCGGATAGTTCGCCGCGACGTACAGCGAATTCAATAAATTCTGCTGGCCGTCTGAGCGCAGTTCGGCCAGGGGGATTTGTGACCCTGTCACAATAACCGGCTTGGAGAGATTTTCTAACATAAACGAAAGCGCCGAGGCGGTAAACGCCATGGTGTCAGTGCCATGGAGGATCACAAAACCGTCGTAGTCGTCATAGTTATCCCGGACATCGTTCGCAATCGTTTGCCAGTCCTGCGGAGTCATATCCGAGGAGTCCATCAGCGGCTGATATTCATGGATAGTGAAATCGGGCATGTCGGCACGGTGGAATTCCGGCATGTTAGCCAGCTGGGTTTGCAGATGCCCGGAAACCGGCACATAGCCATGTTCGGAACGCTGCATGCCAATGGTACCGCCGGTATAGGCGACGTAAATGGATTTCTTTTGCATGGTTAACTCAATAAACGCTGTATTTGAAAAATGCAGCCCGGTTAAGGGCTGCAATACTGTTATTTTACCTGACCACAGGTCAGACAGATCGCATAGCGGTTTTGCGGGTCGTTGAGGTTATCAAACAACCCGGGCTGATCTTTCATCGCTGACATGACATCAATCATTGGCGCAGGCAGATAAACCTTCAGCGCTTCCGGCAGCATCGCCCGGGCGGAGGCATCAACCTGGCTGAACAGCATGTCAACAAAGCTCGGATCGTCCTGATACCAGCGTAAATGCCACTGCGGCAATTTTGCCAGTTCGGCAGCTTTAGCGACCGCATCATCAAAGTCGCCCAGTGCATCGACCAGCCCATTATTTTTCGCATCGCTTCCGGTCCATACATGGCCCTGAGCGATCGAATCGATCTGTTCAGGCGTTTTGCCGCGCGAGGCAGCCACCAGGCCAAGGAAGTTTTTATAGCCGTTCTCGATGCTCATCTGCATCAGCTGCTGAACTTCAGTCGGTAAGGCTTTGGTGGTAGAAACGTCAGCCAGCGGCGAAGTGGCTACGCCGTCGGTGTGAACCCCAATCGAATCCAGTGAGTTTTCTACGGTATTGATCACGCCAAAGATGCCGATAGAGCCGGTAAGCGTATTCGGGCTGGCCATAATGTAACTTGCTGGCGTGGAGATCCAGTAGCCGCCGGAAGCTGCCATACCGCCCATTGAGACCACTACCGGCTTGCCCGCTTCTTTTGCGGCGGCCAGCTCTTCACGAATGGTCTCCGACGCGGTGACGCTACCGCCAGGGCTGTTAACGCGCAGTACAATTGCTTTCACTTTAGGATCGAGGCGTGCCTGACGGATTTCCATCGCGGTGGTATTACCGCCGACGTTACCCGGCGTTTCATCGCCATCCATAATCGCGCCGTTGGCCAGCACGACGGCGATATTGCCATCTGGCGTGCTGTTGTCTTTCACCTGATAATCATAAATGCTGGTGCCTTTATAATCGTTCGCCTCTTTGTCCCAGCCAAACACTTTGCTTAACTGCTGATCGACCAGCGAACGGGAAGCCAGTTCATCCACCAGCCTGTTGTCTTTCGCATAACGTGCCGTATCACCACCGGTTTTCTTCAGGCCATCCAGCACGCCCTGAGCGCCCGGGAACAGCTGTTCTGGTGTGATCTGACGATTAGCGGCAAGGGTATTCAGATAATTTTGCCACAGTTCGCCAATCCAGCGACTGTCGGCATCGCGTGCGGCAGGCGACATATCATCGCGCAGGAAAGGCTCTACGGCTGATTTGTAGGTGCCAACACGGAAGACGTGTGAACTGACCTTCAGCTTATCCAACAAGGATTTATAGTAGAGGCCGTTAGTTGCAAAGCCATGCAGATCCACCGTGCCCTGAGGGGAGAGATAAATTTTGTTAGCAAAGCTGGCGAGATAATATTGTGCCTGGCTGTAGCTGTCGCCAGTGGCATAGATTTGCTTCCCGCTGTCGCGGAATTCGCGCAAGGCTTTGCCAATATATTGCAGGGACGGCTGATCGGCTCCGGCGAAGTCACGCAGGTCCAGCACCATGCCGGTGATATTGGCATCGGTTTTGGCCTGGCGGATAGCGTCAACCACATCAAAAAGCGAATTCTCTTTCAGCCGGTCGCTGCTGGTTCCGAGCAGCTGACGGCCAAGCTTGCTCAGCTTGTTGCTCACGGAAGGTTTATCCACCACGGTGCCGCTCAGGTCGACTATCAGTGCGCCTTTTTGAGGTTCTGCTGGCGTGGAAGATTTGCTGAACTGGAAGTAAACCGCCAGGCAAATCACAATCACCACCACCAGAAACAGATTCAGGATAAATTCCCGGACGAAATTCAGCAGGCGCCAGGCCCATTTAAAAATACCCGCGATCGCTCGCCCTAAAGTGCGCATACTCTCTCCATAATCGCAATAAAAAAGCTCGCCTGTGGCATACAGGCAGGCCAAACCCAGTGAGTCAGGAGACATCCTAAAGAGCAGGGGGGGAATTGTCAGCAGGAAAAAGTGCAATGCTGTAACAAATCATCATCCTGTGCTAGTTTCAGCTGCACAGAATGTTTATCAGGAGGAAGTTATGGACGCACTGGATTTGGTGGTAAATCGCCGCTCCGCATCGCGCTTAAGTGAGCCAGCCCCTAAAGGCGAGGCACTGGAAAATATTCTGCGCGCCGGTATGCGCGCGCCCGATCACGGCACGTTGCAGCCGTGGCGTTTTATTATTATTGAAGATGAAGGACGCGAGCGTTTCAGTCAGCTGCTTGAATCTGCCGCCCGTGACGATCGTATGGAAGACAAGGCGATTGAAAAAGCGAAAAAGTCGCCGTTTCGTGCGCCAATGATCATTACGGTAGTGGCCCACTGTGAAGAGCATCATAAAGTGCCGCGCTGGGAACAGGTCGTTTCAGCAGGCTGTGCGGTGATGGCTATGCAGATGGCGGCTCAGGCGCAGGGTTTTAACGGCATCTGGCGCAGCGGCGCGTGGACCGAGCATCATGCCGTACGTCAGGCCTTTAACTGCCGCGAACAGGACGCCATCGTGGGCTTTCTCTATTTAGGCACGCCACAGCTCAAATCTTCCACCACCGTTCTGCCACCGGATACCGCTCCGTTTGTTCGTTATTTCTGATTGTTTCTTCTACAGGGTTAACGATTTCCAGCCTTGAGATGGGTGACACAGTGCCTGCATGAAGAACATGGGCCGTCCAGAAAGACGCAAAAGGCGGCATCCCTGCCAGCTCGGCCTGGGCCGTCCATGGCCCAGGACGCTTTCTTACCGGCCCATGTTCTCCATGCCTCACGTGCAGCAATCGTCTGTGTGCCAAAAATCCCCTCTCTTCTGTTGTCGTGTTAATGAGCTATCAGACAGCGAGAGCCTTACGCCGCGGTGCCGAAAGCGTTACCATAACACCGGTAAATTCTTAGAGGCGTTGCCCATGACCGATGATGCTTTTCACCTGATGCCCTGCTGTCGCAACGTTTGCTGCGGCCGCGAAACCTCATCTGATGCCAGAGTGATGACGCCGCACGCCTGCGCCAGTCATGCCGTGACTGAATTTATCTCCTGAAGGAAGCGATTGCCGGATGCGTTTGTTTATTGCCGAAAAACCCAGCCTTGCCCGCGCCATTGCGGATGTCTTGCCCAAGCCGCATCGTCGCGGAGACGGGTATATTGCCTGTGGCAGCGATCAGGTCGTTACCTGGTGCGTAGGCCATCTGCTGGAGCAGGCGCAGCCTGACAGCTATAACAGCCGCTTTGCACGCTGGTCGCTGGCTGATTTGCCTATCGTGCCGGAAAAGTGGCGGCTCCAGCCTCGTCCCTCGGTGGCTAAGCAGCTCAACGTGATCAAAGGCCTGCTTGCTCAGGCAACCGAGGTGATTCATGCAGGCGACCCGGATCGCGAAGGCCAGCTGCTGGTGGATGAAGTGCTCGATTATCTGGAACTTCCGGCTGAGATCCGCGGCAATGTCCAGCGCTGCCTGATTAACGACCTCAATCCCCAGGCGGTAGAAAGAGCCGTAGGGCGTCTGCGTGCTAACAGAGAGTTTATTCCACTGTGCGTATCCGCACTGGCTCGCGCCCGCGCGGACTGGCTGTACGGCATCAATATGACCCGTGCCTACACGCTTCTTGGACGCAATGCCGGTTACGACGGGCTGCTTTCGGTCGGGCGGGTCCAGACGCCGGTACTGGGCCTGGTCGTGCGTCGTGATGAGGAAATTGAAAACTTCATTCCTAAAGATTTCTTTGAAGTGAAAGCGCATATCGTCACGCCTGCTGAGGAACGTTTCGTGGCGCTCTGGCAGCCCAGTGACGCCTGTGAGCCTTATCAGGACGAAGAAGGGCGGTTACTTAAGCGCTCGCTGGCCGAGCATGTCGTCGCGCGTATTGGCGGTCAGCCTGCACGGGTCACAAGCTATAATGACAAGCGTGAGAACGACACGGCACCTTTGCCTTTTTCATTGTCCACGCTGCAAATAGAGGCGGCCAAACGTTTTGGCCTCAGCGCGCAGATGGTGCTGGATACCTGTCAAAAGCTTTATGAGACCCATAAGCTGATTACCTATCCGCGTTCAGACAGCCGTTATCTGCCGGATGAACATTTCGCCGGGCGCCATGCGGTATTGAACGCGATTAATTCACATCAGCCCGATTTGACGCCGCCGGCGGATTTCGACAGCGATCGTAAAAACCGCTGCTGGGATGATAAAAAAGTCGATGCGCACCATGCCATTATTCCCACGGCTCGCAGTGGCAAAATCCGCCTGACGGAAAATGAGAGCAATATTTACCGGCTGATCGCCACACAGTATCTGATGCAGTTTTGCCCGGATGCGGTTTACCGTAAATGCGTTATTGAACTGGATATTGCCGGTGGGAAATTCGTGGCTAAAGCCCGTTTTCTTGCCGAAGCAGGCTGGCGCGCGCTGTTGGGCAGTAAAGAACGTGATGAAGACAATGACGGTACGCCGCTGCCGGTAGTCGCCAAAGACGACGAACTGCTTTGTGAACGCGGAGAAGTGGTCAGTAAGCAAACTCAGCCGCCTCGTCCGTTTACCGATGCCACGATTTTATCGGCGATGACCGGCATTGCACGCTTTGTTCAGGATAAAGATCTAAAGAAAGTACTGCGAGCGACCGATGGTTTAGGGACAGAGGCTACGCGCGCCGGGATTATTGAATTACTGTTCAAACGCGCCTTTTTAGTGAAAAAAGGGCGCTATATTCATGCCAGTCCCGCCGGGCGAGCGCTGATCCACTCGCTACCAGAAATGGCAGCGCGTCCGGATATGACCGCCCACTGGGAGTCCACGCTAACGAAAATCAGTGAGAAGCAGTGCCGCTACCAGGACTTTATGCAGCCGCTGGTGGAAACGCTGCATAACCTGATTTATCAGGCCAGGCAGCAGCCTGCTGCCCACGCTTTTCGTGGCCTTCCTGCGGCGGATAATCGTAAAAAGCCCAGGCGCAAGCCGGCAAAAGCGAAGGAAACTGAGTGATGAAAGCAGGTGCACTACTCCTCCTGGCAGGTTCCATCCTGTTCAGCCAGCCGATTCTCGCCGCAGGCGAGGGATGGCATCTGAGCACGGGTAACACCAACAGCGTGAACGAGAGCGGTCGCGGTTATGAAAACGATAGCGGACAGCGCTATCGCAATAATAGCAACCGAGATTATGATGACGAGCGTGAGAGCACCAGCAGTGGCAATACTAACGCCGATGTGGTGGTAGATATGCCACCGGAGGTCTGGACTCAGGGGCAAAATAATCAGCCACCCTGCCTGCGCTGCTGTAGTTATCAAAACCGCAGCTATACCGAAGGCTCGGTAGTGAAAATGGAAGGCGTGCTGCTTCAGTGCGTGCGGGATGAAAAATCCTTCGGCACCAACAATCTGATCTGGCAAACCGTTAAGTAAACGCGGGATAGTTTGGTCGGTTAAGCTTTGCTGAGTTTAACCGACCGGATGGCGATCAGATTGTGGGCAGCCAGGCCTGAAGCAGGGGGATGTCCGCCGGCGCGAGATCGTAGGTTAGCGCCTCTGTGGGCAGGCACCATACCAACGCCTGATGACAACTCGGCTTAAGATCGCCCTTAAAATCAGTAACCAGCCAGCCATGCAGATGAATTATCCGCCCGCCGACTTCGCGGCTTTCACTGGCGATGTAGCGCTCAATCCGCGCATCAATCGCCAACTCTTCCCGTAACTCACGTTGTAACGCCTGCTGCTGGGTTTCACCGGCTTCTACTTTGCCACCCGGAAATTCCCAAAGACCCGCCTGATCGCCATTTTCTCCACGCTGCGCCAGCAGCAGCTTGCCACGACGGTAAATCAGCGCGGCGACAACATCGATCCGTGGCTGCATCGTTATCACAATGTGAACTTCGCCCAGACCGGGGCATGATCGGAGGGTTTTTCCATACTGCGAATATCGTAATCGATGCCGGTCTCCACACAGCGCTCTGCCAGCGGCTGGCTTGCCAGCAGAAGATCGATACGCAGGCCACGGTTATCATCAAAGCCTTTTGAGCGATAATCGAACCAGGAGAAGCGGTCATTGACGTCGCCGTTCTGTGCGCGCCAGGTATCGACCAGTCCCCAGTTCATTAACCGATCCATCCACTCCCGCTCTTCCGGCAGGAAGGAACATTTCCCGGTGCGCAGCCAGCGTTTGCGGCTATCTTCACCGATGCCAATATCCCGATCGGTTGAGCTGATATTCATATCACCCATAATCAGCACAGGATTAGCCGGTGTCTGTTCCTGTTCAAGATAGTTTTGCAGATCGCGGTAGAATTTTTCTTTTGCCGGAAATTTAGTGGGGTGGTCGCGGCTTTCTCCCTGAGGGAAATAGCCGTTAATAACGGTGATATTGCCAATCGGGCTGGCGATATCAGCCATGATCAGGCGGCGCTGCGCATCCTCATCATCCCCCGGGAAACCACGGCGCACCATCACCGGCTGCTCTTTCGTCAGCAGGGCAACGCCATAGTGGCCTTTTTGGCCGTGATAAAAAACGTTGTAGCCGAGGCTGGCAACCTCTTCCAGCGGAAACATATCGTCGTGGACTTTGGTTTCCTGCAGGCCGATAACGTCTGGCTGGTGCTGTTCGACGATGGCGGCAAGCTGGTGCGGGCGGGCACGCAGCCCGTTGATATTAAAAGAAAGAAATTTCATGACGCGGGCCGGTTTACGAGAAAAAAGAGGGAGGAATGGTAGCAGATGGCCCCCTAAGCTGTCATCTTTTGAGGGGCAAGCCTTCTCGAAGCTTCTCATCCTTCCCCGTGGGGAATATGAAAGTGCTTACAAGGTTTACTGGTGCGGAGTGTCGCTGAAATGGTGCAGAAAAGGGCACTACCGTGCGGGAAGGATTCACGTCACTGCGTTCCGTGCCCTGCGGGTCAAACCTTCGAGGTCGAAGCTTCTCATCCTTCCCCGTGGGGAATATGAAAGTGCTTACAAGGTTTACTGGTGCGGAGTGTCGCTGAAATGGTGGTGGGGGAAGGATTCGAACCTTCGAAGTCGATGACGGCAGATTTACAGTCTGCTCCCTTTGGCCGCTCGGGAACCCCACCAGGGGAAGCGTAATGCTGAACTAAAACTCGTAGCGTCTGGTAAACAGCACTGCGAGGGAAGGATTCACGTCACTGCGTTCCGTGCCCTTCGGGTCAAACCTTCGAGGTCGAAGTTTCTCGTCCTTCCCCATGGGGAAGCTGAAAAATTCTGCCTCTTATTAACAGAGTGAATCATGTTAATGGTGGTGGGGGAAGGATTCGAACCTTCGAAGTCGATGACGGCAGATTTACAGTCTGCTCCCTTTGGCCGCTCGGGAACCCCACCACTGGCCTTGCTGTTCTTCGTTAAAGCGGGGCGCATCATACCAAATGTCGGAACGCTGTAAACCCCGAAACTCACTAAAAAACACCGTTTGCCGTTTTTTTGCCCCAACTGCTGTTTTGTCAGACAAAACAACAGTTGGCAGCAACAGACGGCGGTCGAAATGGCTTACAGAATAATAGTACGATTGCCGTAAACGAACACGCGCTGCGCCAGAACCTGATAAAGCGCACGGCTAAGGGCATTTTTCTCAACGTCGCGGCCGGCACGCATCATATCTTCAGCGGTGTAGGTATGATCGACGTGGATCACGTCCTGCATAATGATCGGGCCTTCATCCAGATTATCATTCACGTAGTGAGCCGTTGCACCAATGATCTTAACGCCACGCTCATAGGCCTGGTGATAAGGACGTGCACCAATAAAGGCTGGCAGGAATGAGTGGTGAATATTGATGATCTGGTTAGGATAACGCTGGACGAAAGCCGGCGTCAGGACGCGCATATATTTTGCGAGAACAACGTAGTCCGGCTGGTAGCGATCGATTTCCGCCGCCATATTGTTATCGTGTTCTTCACGAGTCAGGCCTTCGTGGCTGACAAGAATAAACGGGATGTCAAAACGTTCTACCAGCGTGCGCAGCGTTTCATGGTTGCCAATCACCGCCGCAATTTCTACATCCAGCCCGCCGTAGGTGCTTTTCATCAGCAGGTCGCCCAGGCAGTGGGCTTCCTTCGTGACCAGAATAACAATACGGCGGCGGCCCGCGGAATTAAGCTCTCTGAACGATCCGGCTGGCAGCGCGCTGTCCAGATCGGCGAGCAGCGTCGTGTCGTTAAAAATGCCTTCCAGCTCGGTACGCATAAAGAAGCGCCCGGTACGGTGATCAACAAACTCATTGTTCTGCACGATATTCAGCTCGTGCTTGTAACAAATATTGGTGATTTTTGCGATCAGACCTTTAGCATCAGGGCAAATGGTCCGTAAAACTTTTCGTTGCAGTGTTTGCGCTTGCATTGCGATGGTAATCCTGTCGAAGCAATTCATTAATTAATGAAGGGACCGTCACTGGCCACAGCATTTCTTGAATTTTTTTCCGGAGCCACAAGGGCACCGATCGTTTCGCCCTGTCTCAGGGAATGTTCCGTCAATATAGTACCAGCGTTGCGCCAGTTGAAGAAAGCGGGAACGCTCGTGGATAAAGCTTCTCTGCTGATTTTCAGAAAATCGGGCGAAGAAAGTCACAAACCCTTCGCCCTCATCGGCTGGCGTTTCGGCTTCAATAATATGTAAACTTAACCACGTTGTCCCTTTATAGCTCTGCTCCAGACTGCCGCGGAAACGCGCCGGGTCGCAGGAAGGATGCCAGGTGGCGATTAAATAATCTGTATTGTTGCGAACGTAAGCAGTATAGCGTGAGCGCATTAGCGCCTGTGGTGAATCAGGTATAGCCGCGTCATTTAGATAGGGCTGGCAACATAAGCTATAATCCAATCCGCTACAGCACGGGCAATGTTCCGACACGTTGACTCCATGGATAATACATAAGGGCTGAGTGAGTTTAGGCGTCATGGTAACTGAGCGACGATAATGGCGCCATTGGTTAGTTAAACGAACACCAGAGGTTGAATGAGACAGGTTAAGATTGGGCTGGCGCTGGGGTCGGGTGCCGCTAAAGGATGGGCTCACATCGGCGTAATTAACGCGCTGGAAAGAGCCGGTATCAAGGTTGATGCTGTTGCGGGTTGTTCAGTAGGTGCACTGGTGGGTGCCGCCTATGCCAGTAATCGCCTGCCTGTTCTCACCTCATGGGTTCGCGCTTTCAGCTATTGGGATGTTATTCGACTGATGGATTTCTCCTGGCGTCGCGGCGGGTTATTGCGCGGCGAGCGTGTTTTCAGCCATGTCCGCCTTTTAATGCATCACGAAACCATTGAACAATGCGATTTACCGTTTGGCGCCGTCACAACCAACCTCAGCACCGGGCGCGAGCTGTGGCTGACGGAAGGCGATTTACATCAGGCGGTGCGTGCCTCCTGCAGTATGCCCGGTTTACTGGCACCCGTTGAGTGGAATGGGTACTGGCTGGTAGACGGTGCGGTGGTTAACCCTGTTCCCATTTCACTGACCCGCGCGCTGGGCGCAGATATTGTGATTGCCGTTGACCTGCAACATGATGCGCATCTTATGCAGCAAAATCTGCTCTCCATCACGCCACAGTCGGAAGATAATGAGGCCATCGTGGATAACAGCTGGCGAGGCAGGCTGCGGCAGACGCTGGGACGCGCCACGCACAGAAAAATGAACCAAACGCCCGGTGCCATGGAAATTATGACCACCTCCATTCAGGTGCTGGAAAACCGGGTGAAGCGCAACCGGATGGCTGGCGATCCGCCTGATGTGCTGATTCAACCGCTTTGTCCTCAAATCTCGACGCTGGATTTTCATCGTGCGGATGAAGCGATTGCAGCCGGCAAGCTGGCCGTTGAGAAAAAAATGGACGAATTACTCCCGTTGGTTCGTCAATACTCATTGCCGGAGCGATAAATGACAACACTTCAGCCAAATCCGAGATGCGTAATTGTCGATTTTGAGCCACTATTGTCTTATCTGGCGAACAAGGGGGGATAATGGAGAAGCCATTAAGTGGAAAACAGATTCTGATCGTTGAAGACGAAGTCGTTTTCCGCTCTCTGCTGGATAATTTCCTGGGCGCGCTTGGCGCAACGGTGACATTAGCAGACGACGGCGTGGACGCCCTCGAAAAAATGCATCAGCAAGACTTTGAGCTGATGATCTGCGACCTTGATATGCCCCGCATGAACGGGATTGAGCTGGTTGAGCACCTGCGCAGCAAAGGCTGTGCCGTTCCTATTCTGGTTATTTCCGCCACGGAGAACATGTCCGATATCGCTCACGTACTGCGGTTTGGCGTGCAGGACGTACTGTTGAAGCCGCTGAAAGATTTGAACAGATTGCGCGAGGCGGTGTACGAATGTCTCTATCCTTCTATGTTCAGCTCAAAGGTGGAAGAGGATGAGCAGCTATTTCAGGACTGGGATGCGCTGGTACGCGATCCGCAGGCCGCAGCGAAACTTCTGAAGCAGTTGCAGCCGCCGGTACAACAGGTTATTTCCAATTGTCGTATTAATTATCGCCAGCTGACGACGGCAGAGCAGCCAGGTCTGGTACTGGATATTGCACCCTTATCTGAAAAAGATCTGGCGTTTTATTGTCTGGATGTCACCAGAGCTGGTGATAACGGCGTGCTTGCCGCCCTGCTGTTAAGAGCATTATTTAATGGTTTGCTGCAAGATCAATTATCCGGCCAAACTCACCGCCTGCCAGAATTAAATGGCCTGTTAAAACAGGTCAATCTGTTGTTGCGTCAGGCTAATTTGCAAGGTCAGTTTCCTTTATTGGTCGGTTACTATCACCAGGGGCTAAAAAACCTGATTCTGGTTTCGGCAGGGTTAAACGCCACGTTAAATATTCATTCTCACCAAATTCAGCTCAGTAATGGTGTGCCTCTTGGTACTTTAGGGAGTACACATCTTAATCAAATTAGCCAGCGTGGCGATGCGTGGCAGTGTCAGGTTTGGGGCGCGGGCGGCAGGCTGCGTCTGATGTTGTCTACTGAGTAATCAATTCACCTCTCTTTAATCGCTGAGCCCCGGCGACAGGGCCAGCATTAAGCTTTACACTTAGGTAATTGTCTTAAATTACGCTGAATTGGTTCAACCAGGATAATTCCATCCCGATTCAACTGATATACTCACTTCGTTTTTTAACTCGACATATCAAGTAATAACTTGAACGGCCTAAAGAGAGGTACTTAGATGTCTGCCTATAAGTCCAAAGTAAAAAAAGCGGTTATCCCTGTTGCTGGTCTGGGAACGCGTATGTTGCCGGCTACCAAAGCCATTCCTAAAGAGATGCTGCCACTGGTTGATAAGCCGTTAATTCAGTATGTCGTTAACGAATGTATCGCTGCGGGTATCACTGAGATTGTGCTGGTAACGCACTCATCTAAAAACTCTATTGAAAACCATTTCGATACCAGTTTTGAACTGGAAGCGATGCTGGAAAAACGCGTTAAGCGCCAGCTGCTGGAAGAGATTCAGTCTATCTGTCCACCGCATGTGACTATCATGCAGGTGCGTCAGGGTCTGGCAAAAGGCCTGGGCCACGCAGTGATGTGTGCTTACCCGGTTGTTGGTAACGAGCCTGTAGCCGTTATCCTGCCAGACGTCATCATTGATGAGTACGAATCAAACCTGGCTAAAGATAACCTGGCCGATATGATGCGTCGCTTCGATGAAACCGGTCACAGCCAGATCATGGTTGAGCCTGTTGCTGATGTTACTGCTTACGGCGTGGTTGACTGCCAGGGTGCAGAGCTGAAAGAAGGCGAAAGCGCACCGATGGTAGGTGTTGTTGAGAAACCTAAAGCGGATAAAGCACCTTCTAACCTGGCGGTAGTGGGACGTTACGTTCTGTCTGCTGACATCTGGCCTCTGCTGGCGAAAACGCCTCCAGGCGCGGGCGATGAAATCCAGCTGACCGACTCTATCGCAATGCTGATGGACAAAGAAACCGTTGAAGCGTACCACCTGAAAGGCATCAGCCATGACTGTGGTAACAAACTGGGCTATATGCAGGCTTTCGTCGAATACGGCGTACGTCACAGCACGCTCGGCGCTGATTTCAAAGAGTGGCTCGAAAGCACTGTTGGCAACGATAAGTAAGTTTAATTTTTAACCGGGACAATTCAATGAAAGTCACCGTATTTGGTATCGGCTATGTGGGTCTGGTTCAGGCTGCTGTTCTGGCCGAAGTCGGACATGACGTTCTTTGTATCGATGTCGACGAAAATAAAGTCGAAAATCTGAAGAAAGGGATCATTCCAATTTTTGAACCAGGTCTGACGCCGCTGGTGATGCAGAACTATGAGGCAGGTCGCCTCAAGTTTTCCACCAATGCGGAAGAAGGGGTCAACCACGGCATTATGCAGTTTATTGCTGTAGGCACGCCTCCAGACGAAGATGGGTCTGCGGATCTGAAATATGTTACTGCGGTAGCACGTACTATTGCACAGCACATGGGCGATCATAAAGTTGTGATCGACAAATCTACCGTTCCTGTTGGCACGGCAGACCGCGTACGCGCAGTCATGGAAGAGACCCTGAAAGGTCGTGGTGTTGAAATCGCGTTTGACGTGGTTTCTAACCCAGAATTCCTGAAAGAAGGCGCGGCAGTCAATGACTGTATGCGTCCTGAGCGTATCGTTGTGGGTACCGACAATGATGACGTTGTTGAGCTGCTACGTGAACTTTACGAGCCATTCAACCGTAATCACGATCGTATGATCCTGATGGATATCCGCAGCGCAGAACTGACCAAGTATGCCGCAAACTGCATGCTGGCTACTAAAATCAGCTTTATGAATGAGATCTCCAACCTGGCTGAACGCCTGGGCGCAGATGTCGAGAAAGTGCGTCAGGGCATTGGTTCTGACTCCCGCATCGGCTACTCCTTCATCTACCCTGGCTGTGGCTACGGTGGTTCCTGCTTCCCGAAAGACGTGCAGGCACTGATTCGTACCGCTGAGCAGATTGGCTACAAGCCTCGTCTGTTGCAGGCAGTAGAAGACGTCAACGACTCGCAGAAAAACAAACTGCCAACGTTCATCAAACGGCATTTTGGCGACAACTTGCAGGGCAGAACTTTTGCGCTGTGGGGCCTGTCGTTCAAGCCGAACACGGATGATATGCGTGAAGCCTCAGCCCGCGTGCTGATGGAAGCGTTATGGCAGGCGGGTGCAACCGTTCAGGCTTTCGATCCGGAAGCAATGGACGAAGCACAGCGCATCTACGGTAACCGCAGCGATCTGAAGCTGATGGGTACCAAAGAAGCTGCTCTGCAGGGTGCTGATGGCCTGGTCATCTGTACTGAATGGCAGAATTTCCGCGCGCCGGATTTCGACGTCATTAAAAATGCTCTGAAAGAACCCGTGATTTTTGATGGTCGTAACCTGTATGATCCAGAAAGAGTCAGCAAACGCGGTTTCGTTTATTATGCAATCGGCCGCGGAGCTTCTATTCAAATTGCATAATTAACGAGGGCAGTATGAAATATCTGGTTACCGGTGCAGCAGGATTTATTGGGTTTCATGTCTCACAACGCCTGTTAAGCGCCGGTCACCAGGTTGTCGGTATCGACAACCTGAATGACTATTACGATGTAAAACTCAAACTCGCCCGCCTCGATCTCCTCAAACCTCACAATGAATTTACGTTTATTCAACTCGACCTGGCCGACAGAGAAGGGATTGCCCGTCTTTTTGCCGAAGGTCATTTTGAACGTGTTATTCATCTGGGCGCGCAGGCCGGGGTACGCTACTCTCTTGATAATCCTTTAGCCTATGCCGATGCCAATCTTATTGGCCATCTGAATATTCTCGAAGGGTGCCGACATAATAAAATCGGCCATCTGCTCTATGCTTCCTCAAGCTCGGTTTACGGGCTGAATCGCAAAATGCCATTCTCTACCGATGATTCGGTAGATCACCCTGTCTCGCTGTATGCGGCGACTAAAAAAGCCAACGAGTTAATGGCGCACACCTATTCTCATCTTTACGGTATTCCGACCACGGGCCTGCGGTTTTTCACCGTCTACGGCCCCTGGGGACGCCCGGATATGGCGCTGTTTAAATTTACTCGCGCAATGATTGCGGGTGAAAAGATCGATGTTTATAACAACGGCCAGATGCGCCGCGACTTCACCTATATAGATGATATAGCTGAAGCGATCGTGCGTTTACAGGATGTTATTCCGCAAGCCGATCCGGAGTGGAGCGTTGAAACAGGAAGCCCGGCAACCAGCTCAGCGCCGTATCGGGTCTATAATATCGGTAACAGCAATCCTGTCACGCTGATGGCCTATATTGAAGCGCTGGAGAAGGCGTTAGGGATAACCGCGGATAAGAATATGCTGCCTATGCAACCTGGCGACGTTCTGGAAACCAGTGCGGATACAACTGCATTGCAAAAGGCGATAGGGTTTAAACCGCAAACGGGCGTGGAAGAGGGCATCAGTCACTTTGTCAGCTGGTATCGTTCTTTTTATCAGGTCTGACGATGTATGAAACAATAAAAAAGGAAGCGAAAGCTTCCTTTTTTTAATACACGAATATCACGCTGCTGGTTAAGCAAATAAAGTCTTCACTCAGGTAAAGCCTTTAACAGGCACGTGGGCCTGAATTACAGCGAGAAATCTTCGAGTTTTTTACCCTGTTCTTCGATAGCTTTCTTGATTACTGCTGGAGTACGACCCTGGCCAGTCCAGGTTTTGGTTTCGCCGTTTTCATCGACATATTTGTATTTGGCTGGACGTGCGGCGCGCTTTGCTTTCGCCGTGGTTTTGTTGGTCGCGCCAAGCGTTGCCAGTAATTCGTTAGGATCGATGCCGTCAGCAATCAGCATTTCGCGATACTGTTGCAGTTTACGCGTACGCTCTTCAATTTCAGCCTGAGCGTGACTTTCTTCTTCACGACGCTCATTAACAACGACTTCCAGCTTTTCCAGCATTTCTTCCAGCGTTTCCAGCGTGCATTCTCTTGCCTGCGCACGCAGAGTACGGATGTTGTTCAAAATTTTAAGGGCTTCGCTCATTGTCCTGGTCTCAAAAATTATAATGGGGAATGTTCTGCTGGATAATAATAGAGTGGGTCTCTAAGAACTGCAATAGCTAATTTTTTCGGTGCTGTTAAATCGTTTATGCAAAAGACATGCGAGTATCATTATTAATCTATTGTTTTATTAACGCCAACGCTATAAGCAGAGATTGCATTTTCCGTCAGATACCGCGATTACAAACGTAACTTAAGGTAATAACATGTTCAATTAATTCCTTTGAAAAAGCAGTAACTGCGGTACGAAAAAGGCTGGGAATCCTATCAATATCAACCCTCTCTCTTTAATCGATAAATGCGCATTAATCTTCCCCTATACTTTAATAGGGTGCATTAATATTAGCTGTTATTTTAGTTACGTAAGTACAGCTATCCATAGCACAGGTGGAGGTCAGTGCCTGTCGCGGCGCGGCTTATGATACAATTGGAATGAATACCTGCAACCTTTTAACCGGAGTAAAGCCCGATGGCTCAGCTTTATTTTTATTATTCTGCGATGAATGCGGGCAAATCTACCGCATTACTGCAATCTTCATATAACTATCAGGAACGCGGGATGCGTACCATAATCTACACCGCAGAGATTGATAACCGTTTTGGCTTCGGTAAAGTGAGCTCGAGAATTGGACTTTCTTCTCCAGCAAAATTGTATAATAACGACACGGCACTTTTTGCTGAGATTAAAGCAGAACAGCAAATGGAACCGGTTCACTGCGTGCTGATTGATGAGTGTCAGTTTCTGACCCGCGATCAGGTAAAAGCATTATCTGATGTGGTTGATAATCTTAATATACCTGTACTGTGCTACGGGTTGCGTACAGATTTTCGTGGGGAGTTATTTAGCGGTAGCCACTATTTGTTAGCCTGGTCAGACAAGCTGGTAGAATTAAAAACCGTTTGTCACTGCGGCAGAAAAGCGGGAATGGTATTGCGTCTGGATGAAAACGGCACGCCTTATAATGAAGGGGAGCAGGTGGTGATAGGCGGTAACGAGCGCTATGTCTCCGTCTGTCGTAAACATTATAAGGCCGCTATTGAACAGAAGTGCCTGCGCGCCGTTTACGGTGAAAAAGGCAATCAACCGCTCTGATTAGCGCATGCGGTTACAATAGTTACCTGTGGAATGTGGATGATTAGCTACGGCTGTTGATGATAAATTTTTCTAAAGATTTAACCGATAAAAAAACCCGCCATATGGCGGGTTTTTGTTTCAGATAAAAAAGCTTTTATGCCTTTTTAGCTTTCTTTTCCGCTTTCTTCGCGGTTGCTGGCTGAGCGGCAGCTGCCTCAGCGACATTGGCGAAGAGCTCGGTGTAGTCGCGACCATAGAAGCTGTCGAGCATGATTTGTTTCAGTTCGGCAATCAGCGGATAACGTGGGTTCGCGCCGGTACACTGGTCATCAAAAGCATCTTCTGCCAGGTTATCGACTTTAGCCAGGAAATCAGCTTCCTGAACGCCCGCTTCACGGATGGATTTAGGAATACCCAGTTCCGCTTTCATCCCTTCCAGCCAGCTCAGCAGCCGCTCGATTTTCTCAGCGGTGCGATCGCCCGGCAGGCTAAGACGCAGGTGATCTGCAATTTCAGCATAGCGACGACGCGCCTGTGGACGGTCGTACTGGCTGAATGCGGTTTGCTTGGTTGGATTATCATTGGCGTTGTAGCGAATGACGTTGCTGATGAGCAGGGCATTAGCCAGACCATGAGGAATATGGAACTCTGAACCCAGTTTGTGCGCCATTGAGTGACAGACGCCCAGGAAGGCGTTGGCGAAAGCGATACCCGCGATAGTGGCCGCGTTGTGGACACGTTCACGAGCAACCGGGTTTTTTGCACCCTCGTTGTAGCTGGCTGGCAGATTTTCCTGTAGCAGCTTCAGTGCCTGCAGGGCCTGACCATCAGAATATTCATTTGCCAGCACGGAAACGTACGCTTCCAGTGAGTGAACAACCGCATCCAGACCGCCAAAGGCACAAAGTGATTTAGGCATGTTCATCACCAGGTTGGCATCCACAATCGCCATATCAGGCGTCAGCGCGTAGTCAGCAAGCGGATATTTCTGGCCGGTCGCATCGTCGGTTACAACCGCGAATGGCGTCACTTCTGAACCTGTTCCGGACGTGGTAGTGACCGCGATCATTTTGGCTTTTACGCCCATTTTTGGGAATTTGTAGATACGTTTACGGATATCCATAAAGCGTAGCGCCAGTTCCTCAAAGTGGGTTTCAGGATGCTCGTACATCACCCACATGATTTTTGCCGCATCCATTGGCGAGCCGCCGCCCAGCGCGATAATGACGTCTGGTTTGAAGGAGTTCATCTGTTCGGCACCTTTGCGAACAACGCTCAGGGTTGGATCGGCCTCAACTTCAAAGAACACCTCGGTTTCAATACCGTGGGTTTTCAGTACAGAAACGATCTGATCGACATAGCCGTTATTAAACAGGAAGCGGTCGGTAACGATAAAGGCACGTTTCGCGCCATCGCTGGCCACTTCTTCCATCGCAATGGGCAGAGAGCCACGACGGAAGTAGATAGACTTAGGAAGTTTATGCCACAACATGTTTTCTGCTCGCTTAGCCACGGTTTTCTTGTTGATCAGGTGTTTAGGCCCAACGTTTTCAGAAATGGAGTTGCCACCCCAGGAGCCGCAACCCAGCGTTAGCGACGGTGCCAGCTTAAAGTTATACAGGTCGCCAATACCCCCCTGAGAAGCGGGTGTATTGATAAGAATACGTGCCGTTTTCATTTTGTCGCCGAAGTAGTTAACGCGCTCGCGCTCGTTATCCTGATCGGTATACAAACATGAGGTATGGCCGATGCCGCCCATGGCCACCAGTTTTTCTGCTTTCGTTACCGCATCTTCGAAGTCTTTCGCGCGATACATAGCAAGGGTAGGGGAAAGCTTCTCATGAGCAAAAGGCTCTGATTCATCAACCAGCTGAACTTCGCCGATTAAAATTTTGGTGTTGGCCGGAACAGTGATGCCCGCCATCTCAGCGATTTTGACCGCCGGCTGTCCGACGATTGCCGCATTCAAACCGCCATTTTTCAGGATGATGTCCTGGACGG
The DNA here is from genome assembly GCF_007981265.1 of Pantoea sp. CCBC3-3-1. NCBI lineage: Bacteria > Pseudomonadati > Pseudomonadota > Gammaproteobacteria > Enterobacterales > Erwiniaceae > Pantoea > Pantoea sp. CCBC3-3-1. The sequence continues at coordinate 2,594,914 of NZ_CP034363.1, read as the reverse complement.
CTTTCAGCTCCTGACCTTGCAGCATATAGCCGCCGTGGCTGGCAAAGCGCTCACGAACGGCATCATAGGCAGAGTCCACAACGATGACGGACTGTTCAGATGCACAGATAACGCCGTTATCGAAGGTCTTTGACATCAGGATCGAGGCGACAGCACGTTTGATATCCGCTGTTTCATCAATCACTACCGGGGTATTACCGGCACCAACGCCGATGGCAGGTTTACCTGAGCTGTAGGCGGCTTTCACCATGCCTGGGCCACCGGTAGCAAGGATTAAATTAATATCCGGATGGTGCATCAACTGGTTGGAAAGCTCGACGGAAGGGACATCGATCCAGCCGATAATATCTTTTGGTGCGCCGGCTGCGATAGCAGCCTGCAACACGATATCGGCCGCTTTATTGGTGGCATCTTTAGCGCGTGGATGAGGAGAGAAAATAATGCCGTTACGCGTTTTGAGGCTGATTAGGGCTTTGAAAATAGCGGTGGAAGTCGGGTTAGTGGTAGGAACGATGCCGCAAATCAGGCCGGTAGGTTCTGCAATGGTGATGGTGCCAAAAGTGTCATCGGTATCCAGGATGCCACAGGTTTTTTCGTCTTTATAAGCGTTGTAAATATATTCTGATGCAAAATGATTTTTAATCACTTTGTCTTCGACAATGCCCATGCCGGACTCGGCAACCGCCATTTTCGCCAGCGGGATTCGGGCATCTGCTGCTGCCAGGGCGGCGGCGCGGAAGATCTTGTCTACTTGCTCTTGAGTGAAGTTGGCGTATTCTCGCTGGGCTTTTTTTACACGCTCAACCAATGCGTTTAACTCAGCAACATTAGTAACGGCCATAATGCTCTCCTGATGGAAGTTTAAACTCTATTAGTAAACAAGTGAGAACTGACAATTATAGACTCGCGTGCTGGTTAACGCTGAAAAGACACAGAATCTACATAAGTTTTACTGTCGCAAGTTCTAAAAGTTTACTGAAAGAGTCTCTGGCGGCCAGGCCTGCCTTTACAAAAGTCCGTCTGTTGCAGTGAATCTTACGCATTCCGAGGGGGAAGGATTTTGATCTAAATCATCGATTTTCCAAGCTGACACCTTTCAGCATCGGCAAACGTGCCGCGTTGTGAGATGTTTGCCTGAGGTTGCAGCAGGGGATGATACTTTCAGGGAAAATAGCCGCCAGTAAGAGAATGCGACGTGAATTTACTGCAAACAATTTGACACAATAAGCCAACGTTGGCGATGAGACCGTACGGCCTGCATAATCCTGTCAGGCTTGCATAATTACTATAGAGGAGAAGAGCGTGAATCCGGCATTACTGGACCTTTCAGGCTATATTAAATTTTTTGTCGGACTGTTTGCGCTGGTCAATCCCGTTGGGATTATTCCTGTGTTTATCAGCATGACCAGCTACCTGCCTCCCGCAGCCCGTAACAAAACTAATCTTACCGCCAATCTTTCGGTGGCTATCATTCTCTGGACTTCACTGTTTTTGGGAGACGGCATCCTGCATACCTTTGGCATTTCCATTGATTCTTTCCGCATCGCCGGGGGCATCCTGGTAGTGACAATCGCCATGTCGATGATCAGCGGAAAGTTGGGTGAAGATAAGCAAAACAAGCAGGAAAAATCGGAAACGGCTATTCGTGAAAGCATAGGTGTCGTTCCGCTTGCGTTGCCCTTAATGGCAGGGCCGGGGGCGATCAGTTCAACCATCGTCTGGAGCACCCGTTATTACAGCTGGCAAAATCTGCTGGGATTTAGCGTGGCTATTGCGCTGTTTGCTTTCTGCTGCTGGCTGCTGTTTCGTGCGGCCCCTTTAATGGTCAGGGTGCTGGGACAGACCGGGATCAACGTTATCACGCGCATTATGGGACTGTTGCTGATGGCATTAGGCATTGAGTTTGTCGTCACCGGTATCAGGGCGCTCTTCCCAGGTTTGGTACATTAATTAAGCACTGAAAAACCCCGTATTCTTCGAACAATCTACGCTTTTTTCTCATGTCTAATAAAAATTCGCACCACTCTGGTGCGAATTACGGCTTTTACGCACCAAAATAGAGCAATTATTCTTAAATCTTAACAGCGCTTCGCTTTTATTAATGTAATTACTGCAAGCTGCTAATTATTCAGAAGCTAATACAGAAATGTTATTTTCTTCACAACGTTTATCTCCGCTACTATCGCCACATCCAAACTATTATTCTCGCAATCTGTGGATAGGCAGAGGATTTACCTGCCAGTCTGCTTTTACAGCCGCTTGCGATTACTTTATAACTTAACTGAAAGCGATGAAGGTCTTGTTGAGATTTATTTGTAAATTTTTGATTAAAAATCAATATCTTGACTGTTAATTCGCGTCAGAAATAATAGCGCTGTTATAAACTTTCCCTGGCGAAAAAGAGAATTGGTTAACATTTTTGTTAATAAGATTTAGCGCGGGCTACCGCATTCTGTTAGTTTTCGAAAGATTCGCTGAAAACTGGCATCAGATGTGCAGGTATCCCGTGCGCTACCCGCAAGCTGATTTTATTGAACCTATAAGGTTCCCGGATACAGGTTACTCACGCTTAATGAAAATTCCGTTCTCGTCCTGGCGTCATACCCGCATTCTGCTGAGCAGTCTGATTGTCTTTACCCAAGTTCCTTTTGCCGCCGCCGCACCGGCGGGGGTAGCACTGGCGGCGCACCAAACCATTGTGATTAATAATGGCGGTGAAGTCGCTTCGCTTGATCCGCATAAAACCGAGGGCGTTCCGGAAAGTAATATCATCCTGAACCTGCTCGAAGGGTTGGTGACAACCGACAATCAGGGAGCGGTGGTGCCCGGCGTTGCAGAAAGTTGGCAAAATGAGCAGGGCAAAATCTGGACGTTTACCCTGCGTAGTAATGCCAGATGGAGCAACGGTGAACCGGTGACCGCGAAAGATTTCGTCTACAGCTGGCAACGTCTGGTCGATGCGAAAACGGCTTCCCCCTACGCGAGCTATTTACAATATGCTCACGTTGAAAATATTGACGCCATCCTCAGCGGCAAAAAAGCGCCGGATACGCTTGGCGTAAAGGCGCTGGACGACCACCATTTGCAGGTAACGCTGAGCGAACCCGTCCCTTATTTTATCGCGCTGGTGGCGCATTCCTCGTTAAAGCCTGTTAATCGTAGCGCGATTGAGAAGTGGGGCGAAAGCTGGACGCAGCCCGGTCACTATGTCGGAAACGGCGCTTATTCGCTGAGCGACTGGGTGATTAACGAAAAGATCGTGCTCAGGCGCAATCCACAATACTGGAACAATGGCAAAACCATTATTGAGACGGCAACCTTCCTGCCAATTTCTTCTGAAACGAGTGACGTCAACCGCTACCGAAGCGGTGAAATTGATATGACCAACAGCGCGCTGCCGCCCGATCTTTTCCCTATCCTGAAGAAAAGCATCGCTTCACAGGTTCATGTCAGTCCGTTGCTCTGTACTTTTTACTATGAGCTGAATAATAAACGGCCGCCTTTTAACGATCCGCGTGTACGCACGGCCGTCAAGCTGACGTTGGATCGCGACATCATCGCCAATAAAATTATGGGACAGGGGCAAAAACCTGCGGGTGGTTTTACGCCGCCGTTTATTTCGGGCGCGCATCTTACGCAGCCTGAATGGATGACGTGGAGTCAGGCACAGCGTAACGAACAGGCAAAAAAACTGCTGGCAGAAGCCGGATATAGTGCGGCAAAACCGCTGTCGTTCGCCTTGTTGTATAACACCTCCGATCTCAATAAAAAGCAGGCTATCGCTGCCGCATCGATGTGGCAAAAAAACCTGGGCGCGAAGGTGACGTTAGAGAACCAGGAATGGAAGACGATGCTGGATACGCGCCACCAGGGTGAATTTGACGTTGCACGGGCGACCTGGTGCGCCGACTACAACGAACCTTCGACATTTCTTAACGCCATGCTGAGCCATTCTTCCAGCAATACTGCTTTTTATCACAGCGAGAAATTTGACTCGTTAATGGCAGAAACGCTCAAAGCCGCTGATGACTCACAGCGTGCGGCGCTTTATCAGCAAGCTGAACAACAGCTCGATCGCGACTCTGCCATCGTTCCGGTTTATTACCGTGTCAGTGCCCGGCTGATCAAACCCTGGGTTGGCGGGTTTACCGGCAAGGATCCTCAGGACCAGCCTGACCTGAAATATTTCTACATTACAAAGCATTAAGTTTTTGCCATACCGTGTTGATAGCAAGTAAGTGACACAGCAACAGTTCAGTAAGCCTCCGTTCCGGCCTGCTGAATCCTGAAAGACAGGTGTGCTGAGATAACATTAGCAATAATAAAAACTGGAGTAGTGGAATGACCAACATCACAAAGAAAAGCCTGGTTGCACTGAGCATCCTGACGGCGTTGGCTGGAAATATGGCCATTGCTGCGACAGTGCCGGCAGGGGTGGAACTCGCTGCGAAGCAGGAGCTGATTAAAGGTAATGGTGATGAAGTGCAGTCACTCGATCCGCATAAAATTGAAGGCGTCCCGGAAGCTAACGTCAGTTACGATCTGCTGGAAGGGCTGGTCATTAACGATACCAACGGTCAGCCGGTGCCGGGCGTGGCGGAGAGCTGGGATAACAAAGAGGGCAAAGTCTGGACTTTCCATCTGCGTAATAACGCCAAATGGTCCAATGGCGAACCCGTTACGGCGCAGGATTTTGTTTACAGCTGGCAGCGTCTGGCCGATCCGAAAACCGCATCACCGTACGCCAGCTATTTGCAGTATGGTCATCTGGAAAATATCGATGAGATCATTGCCGGTAAGAAAAAACCTGATCAGCTGGGCGTGAAGGCGCTGGATGCGCATACGCTACAGGTCACGCTGACCGAATCGGTTCCTTATTTCTATAAGCTGTTAATCCATCCTTCTATGTCGCCGGTTTACAAGCCTGCTATCGAGAAATTTGGTGAGAAGTGGACTCAGCCTGAAAACTGGGTGGGCAACGGTGCCTACAAGTTACAGGAACACATTATCAATGAACGTATTGTTGTCGTGCGTAACCCGCAGTACTGGGACAACGCCGATACTAAACTGGACAAAGTCACCTTCCTGCCTATTCCGTCTGAAGTCAGTGACGTTAATCGCTATTTCAGCAACGGCGGCAGCGACATGACCTACACCAATTTGCCGATTGAGCTGTTTAAGAAATTACAGCGCGATAATCCGAAAGAGCTGCATGTCGATCCCTATCTGTGCACCTATTACTATGAAATCAATAACCAGAAAGCACCGTTCACCGATCCTCGAGTTCGTGCCGCGCTGAAGCTGGGCCTGGATCGCGACATCATGGTCAATAAAGTGCTGGCTCAGGGACAGCAGCCGGCTTACAGCTACACACCGCCCGCCATTGACGGCGCTGATGTCACCAAACCTGAGTGGTTCAGCTGGTCACAGGACAAGCGTAATGCAGAGGCGAAGAAGCTGCTGGCCGAAGCCGGTTATACGGCCGACAAGCCGCTGACTTTCGAGCTGCTGTACAACACGTCCGACCTGCATAAAAAGCTGGCGATCGCCGCCGCGTCTATCTGGAAGAAAAATCTCGGTGTGAATATCAAGCTGAATAATCAGGAGTGGAAAACCTTCCTGGATACCCGTCATCAGGGGAACTTTGATGTTGCCCGTGCGGCCTGGTGTGCGGATTACAACGAACCGACCTCCTTCCTGAATACCATGCTGTCCGACAGCAGCAACAACACCTCTCACTATAAATCCGCTGATTTCGATAAAGCGATGGCGGCCGCGACGGCAGCCAGTGATGATAAAGCGCGCAGCTCTGCTTACACCCAGGCTGAACAGATTCTGGATAAAGATTCGGTGATTGCGCCGGTGTTCTATTACGCCAACACGCGTCTGGTTAAGCCTTATGTCGGCGGCTACAGCGGTAAAGATCCGCTGAATTACGTCTACGATAAAGATCTCTACATAATAAAACACTAAGCAGCAAAGATTGGGGGAAGTGCTCCTTCCCCCGTGGGTTTATTTTGAGCAGTGCTGATGCACAGGCCAGCAGGTACGGGCAATGTTAAAATTTATATTTCGTCGGTGTCTGGAAGCGATACCGACGTTGCTAATCCTTATTACTATCTCCTTCTTTATGATGCGCCTGGCGCCAGGGAGTCCTTTTACCGGTGAAAGGACGCTGACGCCGGAAGTGATGGCGAACATCGAAGCCAAATATCACCTCAATGACCCCATCTGGAAACAGTATCTTGATTATCTGAATCAGCTGGCGCACGGTGATTTCGGCCCGTCGTTTAAATACAAAGACTATTCGGTGAACTATCTGGTCGGCCATGCGTTCCCGGTTTCCGCCAAACTCGGGCTGGCTGCCTTTATCCTGGCCATCATTCTTGGCGTCACGGCAGGGGTGATCGCGGCGTTAAAGCAAAACAGTAAATGGGACTTTGTGGTGATGGGCATTGCCATGACGGGCGTGGTGATCCCCAGTTTTGTCGTCGCACCGCTGTTGGTGCTGATTTTTGCGATTGCGCTGAAATGGCTGCCCGGCGGCGGCTGGAACGGTGGGCAGGTGCAATACATGATTTTGCCGATGGTTGCGCTGTCGCTGGCTTACATCGCCAGTATCGCGCGCATCACCCGTGGCTCGATGATTGAAGTGCTGCACTCCAACTTTATTCGTACCGCGCGCGCCAAAGGTTTGCCGATGCATCGTATCGTACTGCGTCATGCGCTAAAACCGGCGATGTTGCCCGTGCTTTCCTATTTAGGGCCGGCGTTTGTCGGCATCATTACCGGATCGATGGTGATTGAAACGATTTACGGCCTGCCGGGTATTGGCCAGCTGTTTGTTAACGGCGCGCTTAACCGCGACTACTCATTAGTGCTCAGCCTGACAATTCTGGTTGGCGTACTGACCATTCTGTTTAATGCGATTGTTGACGTGCTGTATGCGGTCATCGATCCGAAAATCCGTTACTGATCCCGGAGCTTGCCATGATGTTGAGTAAGAAAAATAGCGCAGCTCTTGATGCCTTTAGCGAAAAGCTGGAGGTCGAAGGACGCAGCCTGTGGCAGGATGCCCGCCGTCGTTTTATCCATAACCGTGCGGCGCTGGCCAGCCTGATCGTACTGTTGCTGATTGCACTTTTTGTCGTTTTCGCTCCGATGCTTTCGGCCTTTACCTATGACGATACCGACTGGGGCATGATGTCGGCCGCGCCGGATATCGTTTCAAAGCACTATTTTGGCACGGATTCTTCCGGCCGTGATTTGCTGGTCAGGGTAGCCATCGGCGGCAGGATTTCCCTGATGGTCGGGGTGGCTTCTGCGCTGGTGGCCGTGTTAGTGGGCACGCTGTACGGCTCGCTGGCGGGTTATCTCGGCGGCAAAACCGATTCGGTGATGATGCGCCTGCTGGAAATCCTCAACTCCTTCCCGTTTATGTTTTTCGTCATCCTGCTGGTGACCTTCTTTGGCCGTAATATTCTGCTGATTTTTGTCGCCATCGGGCTGGTCTCCTGGCTGGATATGGCGCGTATTGTACGGGGTCAGACGCTGAGCCTGAAACGCAAAGAGTTTATTGAAGCGGCCCATGTTGGTGGTGTTTCCACGGTCAATATTGTACTGCGTCATATCGTGCCTAACGTGCTGGGCGTGGTGGTGGTGTATGCCTCACTGCTGGTGCCGAGCATGATCCTGTTTGAATCCTTCCTCAGTTTCCTGGGGCTTGGCACACAGGAACCGTTAAGCAGCTGGGGCGCTCTGCTTAGCGATGGCGCAAATTCAATGGAAGTTTCCCCATGGCTGCTGCTGTTCCCGGCCGGTTTTCTGGTGGTTACGCTGTTCTGTTTCAACTTTATCGGCGATGGCCTGCGTGATGCCCTCGACCCGAAAGATCGTTAAGGAGTTTCCCGATGAGCGTAATTGAAATGCCGTCAGCGATGGCAAAAAAAGCGGGAAGCGAGCTTCTGCTGGATGTAAAAGATTTGCGTGTAACCTTCGCTACCCCGGATGGCGACGTCACCGCGGTAAACGATCTCAACTTTAGCCTGCGGGCAGGTGAAACGCTGGGGATTGTTGGCGAATCGGGTTCAGGCAAATCGCAAACGGCGTTTGCGCTAATGGGCTTGCTGGCCAGTAACGGGCGCATCGGCGGCTCGGCGCTGTTTAAGGGTAACGAAATCCTTAACCTGCCGGAAAAACAGCTTAACAGGCTGCGAGCTGAACAAATCGCAATGATTTTTCAGGACCCGATGACCTCGCTCAATCCCTATATGCGGGTTGGCGAGCAGCTGATGGAAGTACTGAAGCTGCATAAAGGTTTAAGCAACGCGCAGGCGTTTGAAGAATCTGTACGCATGCTGGATGCGGTAAAAATGCCGGAAGCGCGTAAGCGAATGAAAATGTATCCGCATGAATTTTCTGGCGGCATGCGCCAGCGTGTGATGATTGCCATGGCGCTGCTGTGTCGGCCTAAGCTGCTGATTGCTGATGAACCGACAACGGCGCTGGACGTCACCGTTCAGGCACAAATTATGACGCTGCTCAACGATCTGAAACGCGAATTTAACACCGCCATTATTATGATCACGCACGATCTGGGCGTTGTTGCCGGGATCTGCGATCGGGTACTGGTGATGTACGCAGGCCGCACTATGGAATATGGCAAGGCGCGGGATCTGTTTTATCAGCCGACGCATCCCTATTCTATCGGCTTGCTGAATGCCGTTCCCCGACTGGATGCAGAAGGCGATTCGCTTACCACCATTCCGGGCAACCCGCCAAACCTGCTGCGCTTGCCGAAAGGCTGTCCGTTCCAGCCGCGCTGTCCGCATGCGATGGAAATCTGCGCCACGATGCCGCCGCTACTGCCTTTTGGCGAAGAACGGCTCCGTGCCTGCTTTAAACCTGCGGAGGAGCTGGTATGAACGCAGTAGCTGAAAAGAAAGTGCTGTTAGAGATTGCCGACCTGAAGGTGCATTTTGATATTAAAGATGGCAAACAGTGGTTCTGGCAGCCATCGAAAACGCTGAAAGCGGTTGATGGCGTCAGCCTGCGCTTATACGAAGGCGAAACGCTGGGCGTGGTCGGCGAGTCGGGCTGCGGGAAATCCACGCTGGCCCGGGCCATTATCGGGCTGGTGAAAGCAACGGAAGGGCGCGTGGCCTGGCTGGGGCGTGACCTGCTTGGGCAGAGCGAAGAGGAGTGGCGCAAAGCCCGCAGCGATATTCAGATGATTTTTCAGGATCCGCTGGCTTCACTCAATCCACGTATGACCATTGGCGATATTATCGCTGAACCGCTGCGGACCTATCATCCAAAGATGGCGCGCCAGGAAGTGAAAGAGCGGGTCAAAACGATGATGATGAAGGTTGGCCTGCTGCCGAATCTGATCAACCGCTATCCGCATGAGTTTTCCGGCGGCCAGTGTCAGCGAATTGGTATTGCTCGCGCGTTGATCCTGGAGCCGAAGCTGATTATCTGTGACGAGCCGGTTTCCGCGCTGGACGTTTCCATTCAGGCTCAGGTCGTTAATCTGCTGCAAAAATTGCAGCGCGAAATGGGGCTTTCACTGATCTTTATCGCGCATGATTTGGCGGTAGTAAAGCATATTTCCGATCGGGTATTGGTAATGTATCTGGGACATGCGGTAGAGCTGGGAACCTACAGCGAGGTTTATCAAAATCCTCAGCATCCCTATACGCGAGCGCTGATGTCGGCGGTGCCGATCCCCGATCCCGATCTGGAAAAAAACAAGGTCATTCAGCTGCTCGAAGGGGAGTTACCGTCACCCATCAATCCGCCTTCCGGCTGTGTGTTTCGTACGCGCTGTCCGATTGCCGGGCCTGAATGTGCCAAAACGCGTCCGCTGCTGGAAGGGAGTTTTCGCCATGCGGTTTCGTGTCTGAAGGTCGATCCGCTCTAGTCGGGCAATAAAAAAGGCCGGGATTTCCCGGCCTTATCTGCTATTCACGCCATAAAATATGACACAGCTTATGATCTTTCTCGCGGCACAGCAGAACGCGGGCAAAGATGTCAGTGACCGGGTCTTCCTCGGTTTCACCAAGACCAATCACCACTTCAGCGAAGAAGTCCGGGTTCAGATCGAAATCGACATGCTCTGCCCAGTCTTCTGCCGGATCGTGCAGCTCTGCACCACCGCGTTCTTCAAACTGGAGGTTAAACAGAATGATATCAGCCGGATCGAGGTTATCGCCTGCGAGCTCAAGGAAAATATCATAAGCCTGTTCAAGCGTTTCATCTTCGGTAAGACGGTTATTTAAATCCATAAAAATTTCCCATAATGTCCTTGCGGACGCTGTGCAACTCCGCTCGTTTTACAGTAATGGACTGAAGAAGTAAAACAGTCGCTCGACAATCCGTTGCCAGTAAGCACGACGTGCCCAACGTTTGCCGTCTACCAGCCGTGAGCGGGCGATATAATCATCCTGTACGCGGGCCAGATCGCCGCCGAAACCATCGTCGTCAATCACCAGCGTGTTCTCAAAATTGAGCCACAAACTGCGCATATCCAGATTAACCGTTCCGACCAGGCTCAGCTGCCCGTCGACCAGGACGCTTTTGGTATGCAACAGGCCTTCTTCAAACTGATAAATCTTGACGCCAGCTTCCAGCAGTTCGGCGAAAAATGCCCGGCTTGCCCAGCCGACCAGCAGCGAGTCGTTACGATGCGGTACGATGATGCTGACATCGACGCCACGCTGTGCTGCGGTGCAAATCGCATGCAGTAGATCATCGCTGGGGACAAAATAAGGCGTGGTCATAATCAGCTGTTCGCGGGCAGAATAGACCGCCGTTAACAGCGCCTGATGAATCAAATCTTCCGGGAAACCCGGTCCGGAAGCGATCACCTGGATGGTATGCCCGCTCTCCTGTTCAAACGGCATCACGTTACCGTCCGGCGGAGGAGGCAAAATACGTTTACCGGTTTCGATTTCCCAGTCGCAGGAGTAGATGATGCCCATGGTCGTGGCGACGGGGCCTTCCATCCGCGCCATTAAGTCAATCCATTGTCCCACGCCAGCATCCTGCTTAAAGAAGCGCGGATCGACCAGGTTCATGCTGCCGGTATAAGCGATATAGTTGTCGATCAACACCACTTTACGGTGCTGACGTAAGTCCATTCGGCGGAGAAAAACACGCAGCAAACTTACCTTTAAAGACTCCACCACATCGACACCGGCGTTGCGCATCATTGCCGCCCACGGGCTGCGGAAAAAGGTCACGCTACCGGCCGAGTCAAGCATTAGCCGGCAGTGCACGCCCCGCCGCGCAGCCGCCATCAACGATTCCGCCACCTCATCCGCCATACCGCCAGGCTGCCAGATATAAAACACCATCTCGATATTGTGCCGCGCGAGCTGGATATCACGAATCAGAGCCTGAAGCGTGTCGTCGGTAGAGGTCAGCAGCTGTAGCTGATTACCCTTAACGCCAGCAATGCCCTGACGGTTCTCACAAAGCTGAAACAGCGAGCGCGCCACATCACTGTTGTCTTTGGCAAAGATTTGATGGCAGGACTTCAAATCACCGAGCCATTTAGCGGTTGAAGGCCACATGGTTCGCGCGCGCTCAGCACGGCGTTTTCCCAGATGCAGCTCGCCAAAAGAGAGGTAAGCGATGATCCCTACAAGCGGCAGAATATAGATAATCAGCAGCCAGGCCATGGCAGACGGCACCGCACGGCGCTTCATCAGAATGCGCAGCGTGACCCCGGCAATCAGCAGCCAGTAACCGAAAAGCAACAGCCAACTGATAAGAGTATAAAAAGTCGTCATGTAAGTGGAAGTCCTGTTCACGCTTGATTAACGGGAGTTTACGTGCAGATGACAGCAGACGAAACCTTTTCCTGTAAAGTCATCGGACTTGGCCTCAGAGCAGAAGTGTTTATAATGCGGCGCGAGTTTTTTTAAGCGTAGAGGGTAAAATGAGACGGAGTAGAAATGAAGTCGCACGCTGGCGTATGTCGCGCCAAATTCAGCGCCGCCGCGCACGGTGGCTTGAAGGGCAGTCGAGGCGCTATGGACGTATGCATGCCATTCGCCACCAGCTAAGCCAGCAGCAGCGCCGTTCTATTCTGTTTATTACTCAGCTGGTTTAATTCAGAAAATCACTGTCCGTTCTGCTGTCATCCGGCTTACTGATGAAAACCTCGTTTTGACGAGGTTTTAAAGCGTCTTGATTAAAACACGCGTTTAAACGGCTTCACCGCGACCTGCTTATAAACGCCAGCAGCAATGTAAGGATCGTCCTGCGCCCATGACTGAGCGGCTTCCAGGGACGGAAACTCTGCAATGATTGTCGAGCCGCTAAAGCCCGCCACGCCGGGTTCATTACTGTCCACTGTCGGCATTGGCCCGGCAACAATCAGACGGCCTTCGTCCTGTAAAAGCTGTAGACGCGCCAGGTGGGCAGGGCGCACGGCTGTACGCTTTTCCAGTGAGTCCGCATTATCTTCGGCATAAATTACGTAGAGCACGTTTACAACTCCTGTCGGTAATAGTCGGTCACACGTTAAGTGATCGTTCTCAGTTGTGCAAATGAAAGATAGTTATCCGGGCTGATGCGCTCTTTTCTGACAAAATGATGCCTGTGGCGCGGCGACTTATTGAAATTGATTGCTATTTGCATTTACACTTACGTCTCAACATTCACAGCAGAAAGATTATGACGACGCTGACACAAACTTCTTTACCCCGCCGTATATCATTACCCATGCTGTTTTCTGTCGGGCTGCATGCTGTGGTGATTGGGGGAATACTTTATGCTTCTTTTCACCAGGTTGTGGAAGTGCCAAAAGCGTCTCAGCCCATCAGCGTTTCGATGGTTGCGCCGGAAGTCCAGCCCGAGCCGCAGCCGGCGCCTCAACCCGCGCCGGAGCCCGTTCCCGAGCCGGAGCCGGAGCCTGAACCCGCACCAGAGCCGCCAAAGCCTGAGCCAGTGCCGATTCCAAAGCCGGTACCAAAGCCCAAGCCAAAACCGGTGAAAAAAGAGGCGATCAGGCCGAAGAAAGAGGTTAAGCCGAAGAGCGAACCTCGTCAGGCAGCGCCGCTGGATAACAGCAAAACGGCAACGGCGGCCAAACCGTCTACCGCACCTAAGACCTCGCCTGCGCCGTCAACCGCGGTTTCAACCGGGCCAAGAGCGCTTAGCATTGGTAAACCGGGCTATCCTCAACGTGCTTTTGCACTGCGTCTGGAAGGACGGGTTCGCGTACGGTTTGACGTTGACAGTACCGGACAGGTGCAGAACGTGCAGATTGTTGAAGCGCAACCACGTAATATGTTTGAGCGGGAAGTTAAGCAGGCGATGAAAAAATGGCGCTATGAGCCAAATAAACCAGGCAGCGGTTTAACAATGAATATCGTTTTTAAAATCAACGGTGGTTCCAGCATCGAATAAAAACGGGCCTGAGAAAAGCACAGAAAAGAATGCTCACCTCAGCCCGCCTTTTTGAGCACGCCGCGTCCGCGCGGCGTCAGTCCTGTTCAGTATGCATAAAATTGCTTTTACCCGGCGGCAGCGGGCGCGATTTGCCTTCAGCATCCACAGCCACGTAGATAAAGACCGCTTCGGTAGTGCAGTAGCGCTGACCAATAGGTTCAGACGACACTTTTTTAATCCAGACTTCGACGTTAATAGTGATGGAACTGCTACCGGTACGAATGCAGCGCGCATGGCAGGTCACCACATCGCCAATCGCGACGGGTTTTAAAAACGTCATGCCGTCCACCCGGACAGTCACCACGCGACCACCAGCAATTTCCTTTGCCAGAATCGCGCCGCCCATATCCATCTGCGACATCAGCCAGCCGCCAAAGATATCGCCGTTTGCATTGGTATCCGCAGGCATCGCCAGCGTCCGCAACACCATTTCGCCTTGCGGGATCCGCGTCTCTGTGTTCATTGTCTTGCTTCCAAAGTAAAGAAAAGCAGCCCGATAAAGCCATCGGGCGCTAAATATTATTTTTCTTCCTGCGGCATCAGCCGGTAAATATACAGGCCGCTGATCAGGGTAAAGAGCAGGGTAAGGCCGGTTAACCCAAAGACTTTAAAGTTAACCCAAAATTCCTGAGATAACCAAAATGCAACATAGATGTTTGCCAGGCCGCAGGCGAAAAAGAAGAGCGCCCAGGCAACGTTCAGTCTGCGCCAGGCAAACGCGGGTAGCGTCAGCTCTTTGCCTAACATGGTTTGGATCAGTGGCTGCTTCATCCAAAACTGGCTAAACAACAGCGCGGCGGCGAACAGCGTATAGATAACGGTAACTTTCCATTTGATGAATTCATCATTATGGAAAACCAGCGTCAGGGTGCCGAATACCGTTACCAGCACAAAAGTGACCAGCGTCATTTTTTCCAGCTTACGATATAAAACCCAGCTGATAACCAGCGCCAGCGCGGTGGCGACAATCAGCGCGCCAGAAGCAACAAAAATATCGTACAGCTTATAAAAGATGAAAAAGACGACAAGAGGAAGGAAATCAAGTAACTGCTTCATAAGGGTTCCAGATATCAAACCAAACGAAACGCCGTGCGCGCAAAGGCGCACGGCGGCTGATTAACGTAACAGCATATACAGGCGATACAGATAAATAATCAGTATGGCCGAAACCAGGTTACTCAGGGCATTTAGCACCACTGAAGCGACGTTTGCAGGGAGAACCGTCAGGGAGGAGGCCAGCAGCAGTACCGCAATTTTCGCCAGCAGCCAGACGGCAACGGCAGGTGCCACCACTTTAAGCTGAGGCCAGACCAGGCGCATACTGGCGCGCATGGCGGCAAAAATGCCTTTTTTTTCCGTACTTTGGATAACCGGTGCCAGCGCCAGCATAATGGCAAAGAAAATGCCCGGCACCACCAGCACCATAAAGCCAAGCTGGACAACCAGCGTCATAACAAAGACCAACAGCAGCAGGCGAGGCAGAGTGGGGGCAGAAGCACCAATGGCCCGCAGCGCGCTAACGCGTTCTCCCGCCGAAACCATCGGGATCAGGCTTAACATCGCGCCAAGCAGCAGCGTATTACCCACCAGCGAAGCAAATGTTCCGGCAGCGGAGGCGCGTAGCAGAATACGCTGCTGATCCGGCGACATATTTTGCACCATTTCCAGCAGGCTCATGCCCGCGCCGCTATCGCCATCGGTCAGTATTGACAGCTGATCGGCACCTGGCGTCAGCGCGTGGCCAATCAGAACGGTAATAAATGAAGTCAGCAGTGAAATCAGGACAATAGTAATGAGCTGATGACGAAAAAAATTCCCCGTGTCACGGTATAACGAAGCCGCCGTGAATGACATGTACACTCCTTGAAAAGCCGAATTTAGCGATCCGGCGATTGTACATGGTCTGAAGGCAACCTGGCACCCTGACTTACACAACTTTCCTTAAAGCAAAGCCTCAAAATGTGACTGCATCATTTCTCGTATTCAGGAAATACTATGACCAGAATCGAAAAGAGAACATAGCGCAAAATATCCTATTATTTTTATTAATGAAATAAGTGAATTTTTGATCCAAATCAATGTTTTGTCTTTTAGCCATTGTGGAGGGTACGAATGAGGTGATCTTTATGAAAATAAAGGTAAAGTCTGCGCAGAAAAAAATGACAAACGCGCAGATGCGCTTATTCACCTCGCAAAGGAGTGGTTATGAAACTTAACGTGTTGGCTCTGGCAGTAACAGCATTATTACCTGCGGTCGTCTCTGCTCATCAGGCAGGCGATTTCTTTATGCGCGCGGGCGCTGTTACCGTTCGTCCAACGGGGGGATCGGATAATGTCCTGGGTCTGGGAGAGTTTGACGTCAGCAACAACACGCAGTTAGGCCTGACGTTCACCTATATGGCGACCGATAATATTGGTGTTGAGTTACTGGGTGCGACGCCTTTCCGTCATAAAGTTGGTCTGGCTTCTACCGGCACGCTGGCGACCGTACATCAGCTTCCGCCGACGCTGATGGCACAATGGTACTTTATGGGCAATACCAGTAAATGGCAGCCTTATGCGGCCATCGGCGTTAACTACACCATGTTTTATGACAGTGATTTTAATCAGACCGGACGCGATGCGGGCCTGAGCAACCTCAGCGTGAAGAATTCCTGGGGGATTGCGGGTCAGGTTGGTTTAGATTACCAGCTTACGCCGGACTGGATGCTGAACGCCTCCGTATGGTACATGGATATCAATACCAAGGTGCGTTTCAACGCCGGCGATCAGCGTCAGAGCATTGATACGCACATCAATCCGTTCGCTTTCTTCCTTGGGGCAGGCTACCGCTTCTGAGCACCCGACAGATACAAAAAAGGCGCAAAATCTGCGCCTTTTGTCATGAATAAAAATTATTTAATCTGCATATTATTCGCAACTGACTTCACGCCTTTCACGCTACGTGTCACCTGAACGGCATGGTTAGCCATCTGTGGAGACGTCACGAAGCCGCTGAGCTGAACGCGTCCCTTAAAGGTTTCTACGTTAATCTCAGTCGATTTCAGCGAGTCATCTTTCAGCAGCTCAGTTTTCACTTTCGTGGTAATGACCGTGTCGTCCAGATAGCCGCCGGTACCTTCTTTTTTTGCTGTTGGCGCACAGGCGCTAACGGAAAGCGCCACGACTGCCGCAATAGCCATACTCGTCACAACGTTGAATAACTTCATTGTTTTCTCCCTGTTATGTGGAATTAGCCAGAGCAGTGATTACGATACGACTCTGTACAGGGAAGCTTAGTTGCGGTTGATAAATTTGCCATGAAAGAAAGCAGGCAGATGAAAATATTGCCTTATCCGGGCGGATAAGGCAGTGGGCAGCTAGCGGGTGGCGGCTTTCAGGCGGCTGACAAACGCCTCCAGCTCGGCCAGCATCACCGGAGGGTTGGCATGATGCTGTTCGATGATTTTGACGATAGCAGAACCTGAGATTGCCCCCGCCGCGCCGGCCGTCAGCGCCTCTTTGACCTGGGAAGGTTCGGAAATGCCAAAGCCCTGCAAAGGAGGGGCTGCATGATATTCAGTCAGTTTTGTTACCAGATGCTGGAGAGACTGGCTGACGCCACGGCTTTCTGTACCGGTAACGCCAGCCCGGGACAGCAGGTAAGTATAGCCACGGCCATGAGAGGCGATCTCTCTCAGCAAATCGTCGCTGGCGTTCGGCGGACAAATAAAGATTGGCGCGACATTATGCCTCAGCGCCGCCTGGCGGAAAGGGGCAGACTCTTCCACCGGCACATCGGCGACCAGCACGGAATCCACGCCAACTTCCTGGCAACGGGCATAAAAGTTGTCAATGCCGCCTGAAAAGACCAGGTTGGCGTACATCAGCAGGCCGATCGGCATATCCGGATATTTCTGGCGAACCGCAGCCAGTAATTCAAAGCACTGCGCTGGCGTTACGCCTGCGGCAAAAGCGCGTAGCGTAGCGTTCTGAATCGTTGGACCATCTGCCAGCGGATCGGAGAAGGGAATGCCCAGCTCCAGCGCATCGGCACCGCCAGCAATCAGCGCATCAATAATTTGCAGAGAAAGCTCCGGCGTCGGATCGCCAAGCGTCACGAAAGGAACAAACGCGCCTTCTTTGCGTTCAGCCAGGCGTTTAAACAGGTTATCGTAACGCTCCATCAGATTTCTCCCTTAGCTGTCAGAATATCGTGAACGGTGAAAATGTCTTTATCGCCACGGCCGGAAAGGTTAACCACCAGCAGCTGCTCTTTCTCGGGGTTGGCGTGGATCATTTTCAACGCGTGGGCGAGGGCATGAGACGATTCCAGCGCCGGGATAATCCCTTCACGCCGCGCCAGCAGCTTAAAGGCATCCATGGCTTCGTCGTCAGTAATGGAAACGTATTCCGCCCGGCCAATGCTGTTCAGATACGCGTGCTGAGGTCCAACGGAAGGGAAGTCCAGGCCAGCAGAGATAGAGTAAGACTCTTCGATCTGTCCCTCTTCCGTTTGCATCATTGGCGCTTTCATACCGAAGTAGATACCTACGCGACCGTGTTTCAGCGGCGCGCCGTGCTCGCCGGTTTCAATGCCGTGACCGGCGGGCTCTACGCCAATCAGCCCAACAGAAGCATCGTCAATAAAATCAGCAAACATACCGATGGCGTTAGAGCCGCCGCCCACGCAGGCGATTACCGCATCCGGCAGGCGGCCTTCTTTTTCCTGAATTTGTACCTTAGTTTCTTCACCGATCATTCGCTGGAACTCGCGCACGATAGTGGGGAAAGGGTGCGGGCCCGCCGCCGTGCCCAACATATAATGAGCGGTCTCATAGCTGCCGGACCAGTCACGCAGCGCTTCATTACAGGCATCTTTAAGCGTGGCAGAACCGCTGTGCACAGGGATAACCTCAGCGCCCATCAGCTTCATGCGGAAGACGTTTGGCGACTGGCGTTCAATATCTTTCGCGCCCATATAAATACGGCATTTCAGGCCCAGCAGGGCGCTGGCGAGGGCGGAAGCCACGCCGTGTTGCCCGGCACCGGTTTCCGCAATAATCTCTTTTTTACCCATGCGTTTTGCCAGTAAAGCCTGGCCCAACACCTGGTTGGTCTTGTGCGCACCGCCGTGCAGCAAATCTTCTCGTTTGAGGTAAAGACGCGTTTTAGTGCCTTCAGTCAAATTCTTACACAGCGTTAATGCGGTCGGACGACCCGCGTAGTTTTTCAGCAGGTCGATAAATTCAGCCTGAAATTCCGGATCGCGCTGGGCGCTGACGAAAGCTTCTTCCAGCTGATTGAGCGCAGGCATCAGAATCTGCGGTACGTACATACCGCCAAATTCGCCGAAGTAGGGATTTAATAAAGTCATATCGCTTCTCTTTTCGCTTATGGCGCCATTTTCAGGCCCCAACGGTCAGTAGGCTCTCAGCGTCTGAAAAACTGAGGCAATTTTAGAGGCATCTTTTACGCCGGGCTCACTTTCCACGCCGGAATTAAAATCCAGGCCGGCGCAGCCAAGCTGGGCAGCCGATACGCAGTTGTCCGCGCCCAGTCCGCCAGCCAGCAACACATTATCCAGCGGTCCGGTCAGCAGGCTCCAGTCAAACTGCTTGCCGCTGCCGCCGGTGCCGCTATCAAAAACATAACGATCGACATGCGGCCAGTCGCGGGCCGGCAGCGCTTCTTTAATGCTGAAAGCTTTCCAAATTTTCACCTCTGCCGGCAGCTGGCTGCGCAATTCAGCAACAAAGGCCCGATCTTCGTCACCGTGTAGCTGAACGGCAGCGAGCTGGAGTTCCCGGGCTATAGTGACAACGTCACTTATGCTGCTGTTACGAAACACGCCCACGTATTTTAACGCAGCCGCTGCGATTACCGTTTTAGCTTGTTCAGCATCGATTTGACGTGGCGAGCCTGCGGCGAAGATTAATCCGCCATAGATAGCACCCGCTTCCAGCGCACAGCGCGCATCCTGAGGTCGGGTCAGGCCGCAAATTTTATTATCACCCAGGGTGACGCGACGCACTGCTGCCGCCAGGTCATCTTCGGACATCAGCGCTGAGCCAATCAGAAAACCGTTGGCAAAATGGCTCAGCTCGCGCACCTGCGCATAGCTGTTAATCCCGGATTCGCTGATCACCGTCACGCCATGGGCCACTTTCGGGGCCAGACGGCGGGTACGATCCAGATCGATGGAAAGATCGCGCAAATCACGGTTATTAATGCCGACGACCTTTGCGCCCAGCTGAGTCGCACGTTCCAGCTCTTCGTCGCTGATCACTTCAGTCAGCACGCCCATATTCAGACTGTGCGCAACGGCGGCGAGCTGCCGATATTGTTCATCGTTCAGTACTGAAAGCATCAGCAAAATCGCATCGGCCTGGTAGTGACGCGCCAGATAAATTTGGTAAGGATCGATAATAAAGTCTTTGCACAGCACGGGCTGCGTAATCGCGGCGCTGACGACAGGAAGGAAATCAAAGCTTCCCTGAAAATATTTTTCGTCGGTCAGTACCGAAACGGCAGAGGCGTAATGTTTATAAACGCCTGCAATCGTTGCCGGATCGAAATCTTCGCGAATCAGCCCCTTCGAAGGAGAGGCTTTTTTACATTCCAGAATAAAAACGGTCCGGGCGCCCTGAAGCGCGTGATAAAAGCTGCGGGTGGACGGTTTAATCTCACTCTGAAAGGCGGACAGCGGCTGTTGCTGCTGGCGTTCGGCCAGCCATACCGCTTTATCCTGCACAATTTTGTTAAGTACGGTTTCCTGCATGATTATCCTCTTGCTGCCAGTGCGACAACGCGCTCGTAAGCCTGACCACTACGGATGGCATTCAGCGCCTGTTGGGCATTTTCCCGTAGATCTTCCTGACCAAAAATTTTCAGCAGTAGCGCCACGTTAGCCGCAACGGCTTCTTCGTGCGCCTGCTCGCCCTTACCCTGGAGCAATCGCGTCAGAATGTCACGATTTTCTTCCGGCGTGCCGCCCGCCAGCGCTTCCTGAGGGTGATAGCTCAGGCCAAAGTCTTCCGGCGTCAGCTGATAGCGGGTGATTTCCCCCTCACGTAATTCCGCCACGTGTGTTGCGCTGTGCAGCGCCACTTCATCCATGCCGCCACCGTGCACTACCGCAGCGCGCTGATAGCCCAGCATTTTAAGCACCTGAGCGACAGGCAGCACCAGCTCCGGGCTGTAAACACCGATAACCGCCAGCGGCGGACGCGCCGGGTTGATCAGCGGCCCCAGCACGTTAAACAGGGTGCGGGTTTTCAGCTGTTGCCGGACGGGCATCGCGTGGCGAAATCCCGTGTGGTATTGCGGCGCAAACAGGAAGCAAACATTGAGATCGTCCAGCGCCTGACGCGCTTTCTCCGCGGGCAGATCCAGGCTGATGCCGAAGGCGGCCAGCAGATCCGACGAACCCGACTTGCTCGAAACGCTGCGGTTGCCGTGCTTGGCGACTTTCAGCCCACAGGTTGCCGCAACAAAGGCGCTGGCCGTAGAGATATTGATGCTGTTGCTGCCATCGCCGCCGGTGCCGACAATATCGGCAAAAGCGTAATCGGGGCGCGGAAAAGGTCGCGCATCTTCCAGCAGTGCGGTAGCAGCCCCCGCGATCTCTTCAGGGCGTTCACCACGAACTTTCATTGCAATCAGCGCTGCCGCCAGCTGAGTAGATTCCAACTGACCGGTAATAATCGCTGAAAACAGCTGGTGGCTTTCGGCCTGCGTCAGAACTTGCGCCTGGTAAAGTTTTTCCAAAATAGCATTCATCAGTCTCTCCTTATTATTCCGCCAGCGCCCAGGCAAGCGTTTGTTCCAGCAGGCGTGCGCCCTGTGTCGTCAAAATCGATTCCGGATGGAACTGGAATCCGCAGACGCGATCGCCATCATGACGAACCGCCATTACCATTCCATTGAAAGTCGCGTTGACGGTTAACGCATCCGGAACGTTACTCCCCACCAGCGAGTGATAACGGGCCACAGGGAGCGGGTTACTCAGCCCGGCAAACATGCCCTGGTTATCATGCTCAATAGCAGAAGCTTTACCGTGCAGGATTTCGCCCGCCTGACCCACGTGGCCACCATAGGCTTCAACGATAGCCTGATGCCCAAGGCAAATACCGATAATCGGCAGGCGGCCACGCAGCAGCGTAAGCAGCTCGGGCATACAGCCCGCTTCAGAAGGTGCGCCCGGCCCTGGCGACAGCATTAGCACCGGATTGACCATATCCTGTAGCCGTTCAAGCAGGGTTTCGGTCGGTACGCTGTTACGGTAAATCACCACGTTGTGGCCGAAAGCACGTAACTGATCGACGAGGTTGTAAGTGAATGAATCGATATTATCGAGCAGCAGAATATCAGCCATCAGAAAATCTCCTTGCAATGATGAGCGGTGGCAATTGCCCGCAGCACTGCTCGTGCTTTGTTACGGCTCTCATCCGCTTCAGCCTGAGGAATAGAGTCCAGGACGACGCCTGCACCAGCCTGAACGGTGGCGACACCGTCTTCAACGTACGCAGAACGGATCACGATGCAGGTGTCCAAATCGCCGCTAGCGGTAAAATAGCCCACCGCGCCGCCGTAGCTGCCGCGCCTGGTGCCTTCGGCTCCGGCAATGAGCTGCATGGCACGCACTTTTGGTGCGCCGCTTAAGGTGCCCATATTCATGCAGGCGCTGTAGGCATGCAGCACGTCTAGGTCATCCCGCAGACGGCCCACCACGCGCGAAACCAGATGCATAACAAAAGAGTAGCGGTCAACCTTGGTCAGATCGGCGACGTAGCGGCTGCCAGACTGACAAATACGGGCTAAATCGTTGCGAGCCAGATCCACCAGCATCAGGTGCTCCGCCAGTTCTTTATGATCGGTACGCATTTCCAGTTCAATACGACTGTCCAGATCCCGATCTAAAGAGCCATCTGCATGACGGCCACGCGGGCGAGTACCGGCAATAGGATAAATTTCAATCTGACGGCTGGCCGCTGAATATTTCAGCGAGCTTTCCGGGGAAGCGCCGAACAGGCTGAAATCCTGGTCCTGCATAAAGAACATGTAAGGGCTGGGGTTGCTGTTTTTCAGCGTGTCGTAAGCCGCCAGCGGAGACGGGCAGGGCAGCGAAAAGCGACGCGATGGCACCACCTGGAAAATTTCGCCAATGCGAATCGCTTCCTGCATTTTACGTACCACGCCGCAATACTCTTCGTCGCTCTGATTACAGCTCAGCGTCATATTTTCTACGTGCTGAACCGGCAGCGGTTGGGCTGGCTGAAGCATTTGCCCGTGCAGCTGTTCAATACGGCTTTGCAGCCGTAAAAATTCGCCCGGCGTGGTGGTAAACAGGCTTGCCTGAAGACGAGCAGTCTGGCTCTGATGGTCAATAACCAGCAGCGTTTCTGCCAGATAGAAACAGTAATCAGGGCAGCGCTGATCGTTATCCAGCGCCGGTAAATCTTCAAAACCGGCAACCAGATCGTAAGCGAACAGGCCGCCGAGCAGCACAGCTTCGCGCTCTTCTTGCGGGCTGTTGACCAAATGAGGAATGAGTCGCAGCGCATCAAATACCGAGGTTGCCTTCAGGCGGGAATCCTCGTCCTGGATCTCGGTGTTTGCAGGAAAATGCAGCTCACGTCCATCGGGACGCACCGTACTGATGACGCCTTCAGGCAGCGCCGCATCGAGCAAAGGCAGCAGTGCGCGACCATTTTCTGACAGCGCCTGAACAGTCACCATATTGTCCAACGCTTTGATCCGCAGCGCGCTGTCGACAATCAGCAGGCTTTTCAGATTGCGTTTGCTGTCAATGTCCGCTGATTCGAGCAGCAGCGTGGCGGGACGAGCACCACACAGCTGATGAAAAACCGCCGCAGGATCCTGGCGGTAAGGGGCATTGCCGGTAATCAACTTCACTGTAGGTTTGGCATATTGCATAAGGTCATCTCTGAATTTGGCTAAAAAAAAGGCCCGCTTCGGGCGGGCCTGGGTAGCTGTGCAACGACTGATTGCGTGCAAGACTCCTTCGCCCGTTCAGGGAGAAGTGTGCCACCAACCAGTCATTATTGCCTTTATCGTCTTCATTATCGTGCTACCCATAAGTGTGAACTTGCGTACTAGTTAACGAGTTCATGAGGAAAAAGTCAATACTCTTTTTCCCTTAGCGAAAATTCTGGTTATCATGCTGCGACATTTTCCGCGCTTTATGGAGTCGTTTTGACTGACCCAACCCCGCTTAATCCCTGGCCCATTTACGATTTACACAGCCATACCCGAGCTTCCGACGGCTTATTGACGCCGGAAGAGTTGGTGCTGAGGGCCGTTGAACAGCGCGTTGGCGTGCTGGCCATTACCGATCACGACACGGTCGATGGCATCGAGCCTGCCCGTGAAGCCATTGCCAAACACCAACTGCCGCTGCGGCTGATTGCCGGAGTGGAAGTTTCTGCGCTGTGGGAAAACCACGAAATTCATATCGTCGGGCTGGGCGTGGATCCCCAACATCCTGTCCTGACGGCTTTCCTGCAGGCACAAAGCGACCGGCGAATGGCGCGCGCGCAGCTTATCGCCGAACGTCTGGAAAAAGCTCACATCCCCGGCGCGTTAGCGGGTGCGCTGGCGCTGGCCGACGGTGGGGCTATTACGCGCGGGCATTTCGCCCGTTTCCTGGTCGCGCAGGGGAAAGCCGATAATATGGCGCAGGTTTTCAAAAATTATCTCGCGCGCGGTAAAACCGGTTACGTACCGCCACAGTGGTGTACAATTAAACAAGCCATTGATGCTATTCATCATTCTGGAGGACGTAGCGTACTGGCGCATCCCGGCCGGTATGGGCTATCTGCCAAATGGCTGAAGCGTCTGATCGCCCACTTTAGTGACGTCGGGGGCGATGCAATGGAAGTCGCACAGTGTCAGCAGGCGCCTAATGAAAGAACGCAGCTGGCGCAATACGCGCAGGACTACCAGCTGGCCGCGTCTCAGGGTTCGGACTTCCATCAGCCCTGTCCGTGGATTGAGCTGGGAAAAAAATTATGGCTTCCGGGTGGCGTTGAAGCTGTCTGGCTACGCTTCCCGGAAATTACGCAGGTTTGATCCGCCCGTTGCGCGGCAAACATGAGGTTTTTTATGAGTCAATTTTTCTATATACACCCGGAAAACCCGCAGCAGCGGCTGGTAAAACAGGCTATAGAGCTGCTGAATAAAGGCGGCGTTATCGTCTATCCGACCGATTCAGGCTACGCGCTGGGTTGTAAGCTGGAAGATAAAACCGCAATGGAACGTATCTGTCGTATCCGGCAGCTGGACGGAAATCACAACTTCACCCTGATGTGCCGCGATCTCTCTGAGCTTTCTACTTATGCGCATGTTGATAACACCGCCTTCAGGTTGATCAAGAATAACACGCCAGGAAATTACACCTTTATTTTGAAGGCGACCAAAGAAGTTCCGCGACGCCTGATGAACGATAAGCGTAAAACCATTGGCCTGCGCGTTCCTTCCAATCCGATTGCGCTGGCACTGCTGGAAGCACTGAATGAACCGATGATGTCAACATCGCTGATGCTACCGGGCAATGATTTTACCGAATCCGATCCGGAAGCGATTCAGGATGAAATAGGTAAGCTGGTGGATTTAATTATTCATGGCGGATATTTAGGACAGCAGCCGACAACGGTAGTGGATTTAACCGAAAATACGCCAGAAGTGATTCGTGAAGGCGTGGGCGACGTGCAGCCTTTCCTGTAATTAACTCAGGCTCGCCAGCAAGTTAAATTCTGGTGAGCCTTAAGTGCAATTAAAAACATTAGGTGTCAACTTATTCCGTGTTGCTGGTTACGACGCTGTCGTCTGAGTCAGCCACGCTTTAAAGTCCTGATAAGGGATATAAAGCGAAACATCTTTCAGGGGCACAGTGCTTGCCTTATGGCGTTTAATCTCTTTGGTGAAACCAACAATCACGCCGCTGATGCTGTCGTCATGATTATATACAGCGCCGCCTGACATGCCTTTTACGACGCCAGCGTTAGAGGCCATTGCGACACAAGGACGTTTATTCCATTCATTACGAATTCCCGTCAACGCCAGATTTACGCCCGTTGATTCCACCGGCATTGCGCTAATAAAGCTGTAGCCATACATTTTAACCTGCGCGCCGACTTCACCATTACTGAATTTTGGTAAGGTTTTAATGTCGTTTTTATGGTAGATAATCGCCAGATCGCAATAAGGATGGTATGCCTTAACGCGCTGCACGGAGAGCTTAGCGACGTGTGCGGCGGTGAGGCTGTATTCCGGAGTAATGGGTATGCTGGTGCCGAGCGCACCGATGCCCAGGATGGTTGGAATGCCGGTAAAATTCATATCGACACGTTTCATAGCTTCGCTGCTGTATTCATATTTGCCTACAGAGCAGCCGGTCAGCGTCAGCAATGCTAACGCCGCGAGGGGCATTATTTTTTTCATAATAGTCACATGTAGTCGGACACGTCAGGAAATCCCTGGTGAGGATGAATGACGTGCAAGGCCGATGCTGACGTAAGTCAGCGTATTTCAGAGAGGTAATCTCTCCGGTTTTTAATTTCTAAACTAAAAAAATCACTATTTTTATATTTAAACTTAAACTAAATTTTTATTTAACTTAAAGATTACTTAAATGGAATTTAAACGTGTAGCCGCTAGCGACTAGACTTTAATACAGTGTTCAAACTCAAGTCTGACTTAAACTAAATTATTATGTGTACTTCAAGATCTGTTTATATGGCGCTCTTTTGCCTGAGTGAATTCTACACAATCTTATTAGCGCTGCAAATAAATATAAGCAGGTAAATAATTAAAAAAGCAAAATTCATGAACTAACTCAATCTTCAAATCAATTAGCCATGGCATGTTGTCATTTACCTGCGTTAGCTGGCGTAAGTTTGCGTTAAGTCGGGTTAAAGCACTGCCCTGGTGTATAATGCTGCTATTAACATCCATTAAACATTCTCGGCGTGTTTTTTTATATCTGCGTTAAGTTTTATTTGATAACTTAAGTTTCAATTCCCTTTCTGGTGGGCTTTGGGGGCAATTTTCCAAAGAAAGAGGCGAATAAAATAAAAGAATATTGCTATAAACATTCATGTAACATTGCCGATAATGACACAGCGCAGTTTGATATAAAGCAACGACAGAAAAGGTTAACTGTTAAGCCCGCCGAATGATAATTGTTTAATTTTATTGCTCAGTGATAAGTTTGTCCCGTGCGGCTGCTTTTACCGTCTGTCTGCTGGCCGAAGCCAGGCAGCTTTTTATCCTGCCTCTCTTATCAGCAAGAGATAAACTGTACGCCCCTTCTTTTATAGCGGCCGATGAGGTTAGGCAGAACTCGCCACGGCCAAAGCTTTTTGCCATGCAAAATTGAATGAAACATTAAAGGTTACAGCACTGTTTTAATCCTGTATAATGGCAAACTGAAAAAGAGTTAACATATTGTTTTATAAAGGATTTATCCTTTAATCACTGACGCCTGGGAAGGCGACAAAGAGGTAGCTCCATGAGCGAAAAGTTACAGAAAGTTCTCGCGCGCGCCGGACACGGTTCCCGCCGCGAAATTGAAACCATGATTTCCGCCGGACGCGTCAGCGTGGACGGTAAAATAGCAACGCTGGGCGACCGCGTTGAACCAAGCAAATCACTCAAAATTCGTATTGATGGCCATCTGGTCTCCGTCGCCGAATCCACTACCGAAGTTTGCCGCGTGCTGGCTTATTACAAGCCGGAAGGCGAACTTTGCACGCGTAACGATCCGGAAGGGCGCCCGACCGTATTCGATCGCCTGCCCAAGCTGCGTGGCGCGCGCTGGATCGCCGTAGGGCGTCTGGACGTCAACACCTGCGGCCTGCTGCTGTTCACTACTGATGGTGAGCTGGCAAACCGTCTGATGCATCCAAGCCGTGAAGTGGAAAGGGAATATGCCGTTCGCGTCTTTGGCCAGGTAGATGATGACAAGCTGAAACAGCTGAGCCGCGGCGTGCAGCTGGAAGATGGCCCGGCCTCGTTCAAAACGCTGAAGTTTGCTGGCGGTGAAGGTATCAACCAGTGGTATAGCGTGACGCTGACCGAAGGCCGTAACCGTGAGGTGCGTCGCCTTTGGGAATCGGTAGGCGTGCAGGTAAGCCGTTTGATCCGTACCCGTTACGGCGATATCGACCTGCCAAAAGGCCTGCCGCGAGGGGGTTACACCGAGCTGGAGCTGGCGCCTACCAACTATCTGCGTGAACTGGTGGGTCTTCAGCCAGAAACGACCAGTAAAGTGGCGGTGGAAAAAGATCGTCGTCGTACTAAAGCGAATCAGATCCGTCGCGCTGTTAAGCGCCATACTCAGCTTAACGGCAGCCGTCGTCCGGCAAATAAGCGTTAAGTAAGCGCTGAAACGGTTGCGAACCGCCCCCCGGATGTAAAGTCAGTAACGACATTTCGGGGGGCGGTTTTTTATTGCCTGGCGTTTGGCACTCTTTACCAGTCGATCCCTTGCTGAGCCTGAATGCCTGCATCAAAAGCATGTTTTACCGGACGCATTTCAGTCACGGTATCCGCCAGCGCCAGAATTTCACGATGACAGCCACGACCGGTAATAATGACGCTTTGATGCGCCGGACGGTCACGCAAGGCTGTCAGGACCTCGTCCAGTAATAAATAGTCATAGCTGACCATATAAGTCAGTTCATCCAGCACCACCAGATCCAGTGAGGCATCCCGCAACATGCGTTTTCCGTGCTGCCAGACGCTTTGACAGGCGGCAATATCGGTTTCGCGGTTTTGCGTATCCCAGGTAAACCCGGTGGCCATAACCTGAAACTCGACGCCTGCTGGTTCCAGTAAATTGCGTTCGCCGTTAGGCCACTCGCCTTTGATAAACTGAATAACGCCCGCCTGCTTCTGATGACCCACCGCACGCGTTACCGTTCCGAAAGCGGCAGTTGTTTTGCCTTTTCCGTTGCCGGTGAAAACCATCAGGATGCCGCGTGTTTCGGTTGCTGCCGCGATACGTGCATCCACCTTTTCTTTTAGCCGCTGCTGACGCTGCTGATGGCGATCGTCCGTCATTATTCTGCTGCTCCAGGCTTACGGCCTGGCTGAGCATCAAAGCTGACGCCGGTTTCATGACAGTCGTCGCCCATAACATAAAGATAGAGCGGCATAATATCGGCAGGGGTTTTCAGCTTATCAGCATCTTCTTGCGGGAAGGCGCTGGCGCGCATTTTAGTGCGGGTTCCGCCCGGGTTAATACAGTTCACGCGCAGCGCCGCGTCGCGATACTCTTCTGCCAGTACCTGCATCATGCCTTCGGTGGCAAATTTCGACACGGAATAGGCGCCCCAGCCGGCACGTCCCTGACGACCAACGCTGGATGAGGTAAATACCAGTGAACCGTTCGCCGATTTCAGCAACAGCGGCAGTAATGACTGGGTCAGGAAGAAAGTGGCATCAACGTTTACGCGCATCACTTGCTGCCAGACAAGCGGATCCTGCCCGGCCATTGGCACCACGTCGCCGAGTAAGCCAGCATTATGTAATACGCCATCAAGGCGGGAGACCTGCTGAGCGACCTCGGCGGCTAACTGATTGCACTGTTCAGGCGTCGCGGTGGCTAAATCCAGCACAAACCAGGGCGGAGTGGGTTTACCGCTGGC
This sequence comes from Pantoea sp. CCBC3-3-1, assembly GCF_007981265.1. Taxonomy (NCBI): domain Bacteria; kingdom Pseudomonadati; phylum Pseudomonadota; class Gammaproteobacteria; order Enterobacterales; family Erwiniaceae; genus Pantoea; species Pantoea sp. CCBC3-3-1. The sequence continues at coordinate 2,565,800 of NZ_CP034363.1, read as the reverse complement.
GGCGATTTCATCGGCAACAGCCTGAAGCTTTTGGGGATTACGTCCCAGCAGCAGAACCTGAGCGCCATGGCGCGCATAGCTGACGGCCGCTTCCCGGCCAATACCGTCGCTGGCACCGGTGACAAGAATGATACGATCGTTCAGCAAATTGTTGTCGGGTTGATAATGCATTGAGGCGATCCTCTGGCGGAATGAAGGGGGGCAAAGGCGACCTTAAGTCGGTAATCCTTTGACCGCAATGAATAATCCGCTTTATGCCTGAAAATTGCCGACGGTTCAACGTAAAACACTTTTTCAGGCGCGGGATTTAAGCGACGGCGGGCAGCGACTCGGCTACACTAGCGATAGTCTAATACGATGTTAAATAAGGCGGAATAAGTGGAATTACTCTCTTACTATGGACTTTTTCTGGCAAAAACGGTCACGGTGGTCGTGGCGATTGCGGCCGTTGCCATTCTGATTACCCATCTGGCGATGCGCAAACGGACGCAAAGCGGCCAGTTAAAGCTGACGCATCTCGGCGATAATTATCGCGACATGCAGGACGAGATGCTGCTGGCGCAGATGAAGCCACAGGATAGAAAACGGTGGCATAAAGAGCATAAAAAGCAGGAAAAACTGGAGGCGAAAACGGCCAAACAGCGTGCAAAGCAGGGGCTGAAAAGCGAAAGCGGCAGGCCCGTTCTGTATGTGATTGATTTCAAAGGCAGCATGGATGCGCATGAAGTCGCCTCGCTGCGTGAGGAAGTTTCCGCCGTCATGGCGGTGGCAAAACCGCAGGATGAAGTGCTGCTGCGGCTGGAAAGCCCCGGCGGCGTGGTACATGGCTATGGGCTGGCCTCATCGCAGCTTCAGCGCCTGCGCGATAAAGGCATTCGCCTGACCGTTGCGGTAGATAAAGTCGCTGCCAGCGGCGGTTACATGATGGCCTGTGTTGCGGATCGCATTGTTGCCGCGCCGTTTTCAATTATTGGTTCCATTGGCGTGGTGGCGCAGATCCCTAACTTTAACCGCCTGCTCAAGCGTAACGAAATTGATGTCGAGCTGCACACTGCCGGAGAATATAAGCGCACGCTGACGCTTTTTGGTGAGAACACCGAGCAGGGCCGCGAGAAATTCCGCGAAGATCTGAACGAAACACATGAACTGTTTAAACAGTTCGTGCATCAGATGCGCCCTTCGCTCGATATCGACAGCGTGGCGACGGGCGAGCACTGGTTTGGCAGTCAGGCGCTGGAAAAAGGGCTGATTGACGCAATCGGCACCAGCGACGATTTGATCATCGATCAGATTGCCGGACGTGAAGTCATTGCGGTGCATTACGTACGACGCAAAAAAATGATGGATCGCTTTACGCAAAGCGCAGCCAGCAGCGCCGAACGCCTGCTGCTGCGCCTCTGGCAGCGTGGCGAAAAGCCGCTTCTTTGAGTTTAAAAACGCCCGTCTGACGGGCGTTATTGCTCAAGGTGATAGCGCGGCGAAAGCTCAACGGCCAGAAATTTAAATACGTTAAATACAACCGTGCTTTTCTCGCCGGGCAACCCTTGTTCGTCGAGAAAATAATCGCCCCGAAATACCAATACATCCCCTTTCTGTTCCACATCGCTCGCGGCTAATCCGGCGAAATAATTTTCGTGCGCGGCAATCATTTCGTTCGCTTTGAGAAGCAGGGCAGCCTTCCCGATAGCTTCAGTCTGTTTCACAGATTTCTCTCCTTTATTAACGGCGTTGCTGGCCAGTATATTACGCCTCCCGCCAACAAAATCTCAATGAGGAAAGCGGTTTGCGCCAGGTAACTCTTTTTCATCAACGATCTGGCGTAAATGAGGCGCAGATGCTAATTAAGTTGCGTAACAGATTTTATCAGGTAGAGTGTGGGCGTTTCGGGTTCCGGGCGTAAACTCGGCTTTACGCTTTGTTAGAGATGCACTTAACAGGTTGTAAAAGGTGTCGTTAATCAGCGAGTTAGCTTATCGGTAAGGAAGCTGTTACAGGGATAAACCGGCGGGTTGCCATGGCTTACCCCGATCGTTATCGTCTTAACGCGCTGGACTGCTTACGGGCAAACGGCACAATTTACTCTCGGATGTTTTAATCAGGTAAAGGTAAATATGGGTAAAGCTCTCGTAATAGTTGAGTCCCCGGCAAAAGCCAAAACAATCAATAAATATCTCGGAAATGACTACGTGGTGAAGTCCAGCGTCGGTCATATTCGCGATTTGCCGACCAGTGGATCAACAGTTAAAAAGAGCGCTGACTCTACAACCAGTAAAACAACTAAAAAAGTGAAGAAGGACGAAAAAGCGGCGTTGGTTAACCGCATGGGGGTCGATCCTTATCACGGCTGGGAAGCCAATTATCAAATTCTTCCCGGCAAAGAAAAAGTGGTTGCCGAGCTGAAATCGCTGGCGCAAAACGCTGACCACATCTATCTCGCAACCGACCTTGACCGCGAAGGGGAAGCCATTGCCTGGCACCTGCGGGAAGTGATCGGCGGTGATGATTCGCGTTTCAGCCGCGTCGTATTTAACGAAATCACCAAAAATGCGATTCGTCAGGCTTTTGAAAAGCCGGGCGAACTGAATATCGATCGGGTTAACGCCCAGCAGGCGCGGCGCTTTATGGACCGCGTGGTGGGCTACATGGTCTCTCCACTGCTGTGGAAGAAAATTGCCCGTGGCCTCTCTGCGGGACGCGTACAGTCAGTTGCCGTGCGTCTGGTCGTGGAGCGTGAACGTGAAATCAAAGCGTTCGTGCCGGAAGAGTACTGGGAGCTGCACGCCGATCTGAATACGCCTAAAGGCACCGATCTGCCAATGGAAGTCACGCATCAGCATGACAAGCCATTCCGTCCGGTTAACGGCGAGCAGACTCAGGCGGCCGTCAGCCTGCTGGAAAAAGCCCGTTATGTCGTGGCCGATCGTGAAGATAAGCCAACCAGCAGCAAGCCAGGCGCGCCGTTTATTACTTCTACGCTCCAGCAGGCGGCCAGCACGCGTCTGGGCTACGGCGTGAAAAAAACCATGATGATGGCCCAGCGTCTGTACGAAGCCGGTCACATTACCTATATGCGTACCGACTCCACCAATCTTAGTCAGGATGCGGTGAGCATGGTTCGCGGCTACATTGAAAACGAATTCGGTGAAAAATACCTGCCGAAAGCCGCTAATCAATACGCCAGCAAAGATAATTCGCAGGAAGCGCACGAAGCGATTCGTCCTTCTGACGTCGCTATCCAGGCCGAGCAGTTAAAAGATATGGAAGCGGATGCGCAGAAGCTTTATCAGCTGATTTGGCGTCAGTTCGTCGCCTGTCAGATGGTGCCTGCACAGTACGATTCGACGACGCTGACCGTCACCGCCGGCGATTTCAAACTTAAAGCGAAGGGGCGAACCCTGCGTTTTGACGGCTGGACAAAAGTGATGCCTGCGCTGCGTAAGGGCGATGAAGATCGCACGCTGCCGCCGATTGACGTTGGTGAGGAGCTGAAGCTCCAGCAGCTGAAGCCAAGCCAGCACTTTACCAAGCCGCCAGCGCGTTTCAGCGAAGCCTCGCTGGTCAGAGAGCTGGAAAAGCGCGGCATCGGCCGTCCTTCTACTTATGCTTCAATCATTTCCACCATTCAGGATCGTGGCTACGTCCGTGTTGAAAGCCGTCGTTTCTACGCCGAGAAGATGGGTGAAATCGTTACCGATCGACTGGAAGCCAATTTCCGCGAATTGATGAAATACGAGTTCACCGCGCAAATGGAAGACAGCCTGGATCAGGTTGCCAACAACGAAGCGCAGTGGAAAAGCGTTCTGGATAACTTCTTTGCCGATTTCAGCCAGCAGCTGGAAAAAGCGGACAAGGATCCGGAAGAGGGCGGCATGCAGCCGAACCAGATGGTGCTGACCTCCATTGACTGCCCAACCTGTGGCCGAAAAATGGGAATCCGTACCGCCAGCACCGGCGTCTTCCTGGGCTGTTCTGGCTACGCGCTGCCGCCGAAAGAACGTTGTAAGCAGACCATTAACCTGATCCCTGAGAATGAAGTACTGAATATTCTCGAAGGTGAAGATGCCGAAACCAACGCGCTGCGCGCCCGCCGTCGCTGTCAGAAATGCGGCACGGCGATGGACAGCTACCTCATTGATAACCAGCGTAAACTGCACGTTTGTGGTAACAACCCAAGCTGCGATGGTTATGAAATCGAGCAGGGCGAGTTCCGCATCAAAGGCTACGATGGCCCGATCGTTGAATGTGAAAAATGTGGATCGGAGATGCACCTGAAAATGGGGCGCTTCGGCAAATACATGGCCTGCACCAACGACGACTGTAAGAACACGCGTAAAATTCTGCGTAACGGCGATGTTGCGCCACCGAAGGAAGATCCGGTGCCGCTGCCAGAGCTGGCCTGCGAGAAGTCTGACGCTTATTTCGTTCTGCGTGATGGCGCGGCGGGCGTTTTCCTGGCCGCAAACACCTTCCCGAAATCACGGGAGACGCGTGCGCCGCTGGTCGAAGAGCTACAGCGCTTCCGCGATCGTTTGCCGGAAAAACTGGCCTATCTGGCGGATGCGCCTGCGGCCGATGATGAAGGCAACAAATCCGTAGTGCGTTTCAGCCGTAAAACCAAACAGCAGTATGTCAGCACCGAGAAAGACGGTAAGGCAACCGGCTGGTCAGCGTTTTACGTTGACGGCAAGTGGGAAGTCACCACCAAAGCCTCAGCGAAGAAGTAATCTGACGGGCTGGCACATGCCGGCCCGTTTTTTCATCTCCCTTCCTTTACTGTGCTATACATTCCGGTCATCTTTGGTATGATTGTTATAGAAATGCCTTTCCTTATTATCAAATCGCATTAGACCGGACTTTCCAGTGCTGCGCGTTTCTGTCTGCACGGGTAGCCGGCGCATAGCTTCATACCTGGACGGAACAAACATGAAATTGCAGCAGCTGCGTTACATTGTTGAAGTGGTCAATCATAATCTGAATGTCTCTTCAACCGCCGAAGGACTCTACACCTCTCAACCCGGTATCAGTAAGCAAGTGCGAATGCTGGAAGACGAATTAGGCATTCAGATTTTTGCCCGCAGCGGTAAGCATCTAACACAGGTTACGCCTGCTGGTCAGGAAATTATTCGTATCGCCCGTGAAGTGTTATCAAAAGTTGAGGCGATTAAATCAGTCGCCGGTGAGCATACCTGGCCCGATAAAGGGTCTTTGTATGTTGCCACCACGCACACTCAGGCGCGTTACGCGCTGCCGAATGTCATCAAAGGTTTTATTGAGCGCTATCCTCGCGTTTCGCTGCATATGCATCAGGGCTCGCCCACGCAGATTGCGGAAGCGGTCTCTAAAGGCAACGCCGATTTCGCCATCGCTACCGAAGCGCTGCACCTCTATGACGATCTTATTATGCTGCCTTGTTATCACTGGAACCGGGCAATCGTCGTGACCCCCGATCATCCTTTGGCTGGCAAAGAAAAAGTGTCTATTGAAGAGCTGGCTGAATATCCGCTGGTAACATACACCTTTGGCTTTACCGGGCGCTCGGAGCTGGATACGGCATTTAACCGTGCCGGCCTGACGCCACGCATTGTCTTTACCGCTACTGATGCCGATGTGATTAAAACCTATGTGCGGCTGGGGCTGGGCGTGGGCGTTATCGCCAGCATGGCGGTGGACCCGGTCTCGGATCCGGATCTGGTCAGAATAGAAGCTACCGATGTATTCACCTTCAGTACGACGAAGATTGGTTTCCGACGCAGCACTTTCCTCAGAAGCTATATGTATGATTTTATTCAGCGCTTCGCACCGCATCTGACGAGGGATGTCGTTGATACGGCCGTTGGCTTACGCTCTAACGAAGATATTGAAGCGATGTTTAAGGATATTAAGCTGCCTGCGCGATAACTCCGCCCGCGAATTCGTATTGAGTAAAAAAGGTCGCTGAGGCGACCTTTTTTTATCATTGGTCCTGTCTATTACTCCCATCGATTAAATCTTCTTATTCTTTTTTGTAAATGACGGACCCATCACATGTTTTTTCATTGTTATTCATTAAATGCGAAACAGGGCACATTTTTGCCCCGGCAACTTTGCGCGTTCTTCGGAAGATTCCCATACTCAATTTATACATCGCTGAGCGCGGCGCGTTGTAAGGTAACCTCAAGAAATATTGAGAAAAGGTTGGACCGAAACGGGAGTATTCATGGGGTAATTTGTGTTAAAGAGTCATTTTTCTTCTACAGTTTGATTAACGACAATCGATACAATTGTTCTGTTTTGATAAATACAATTAATCGTTGTGCGTAATAAAAATGACTGGATTTCGCTCCATAAAATGTTTAGGATTCATCCTAATTTCTGATTGGTTAAAACAATCGTTTCAATGAGAGTGATTATCAAAAACTATGGCTAGCAGAATAACGGTAGGTTCTGACTTCGGTCACAAAGCACTTAAGGCTCAGCGTCCTGAGAATCTGAAACGCAAAGCCTGGTTAGCGGTATTCGCGGGTTCAGCGCTGTTTTGGGGAGCTGTTGCAGTAGCGATTTGGCATATTTGGGGGTAACGATGTACCTGCAGTATTTGAATCAGAAAACGCAACAAACCGGTAGTAGCAAAGATCAGTACCACCAGGCGAAAGCCAGTGAACAACCGTCTATTCCAGGCAGTTGGGGCCTTAGCGAAATGCAGCGCGACTTCATCGAAATGATGATGGATAAGAATCAAAATTCATAAGCACGCTATTAATACTCAATCTTATTACTGAGTCCAGTTATTCAAACAGTTAATGAGCTTTAATGACCGCTATACTTTTGGTCAGGTTTTTTGTCACCGGGTTGAATGTAATACCAGCATTAAACGGTAGATCTGCCGGTAATAACCGCAGTTCGGGATGTAATACGTTTTGGTCAGTCAGACCTGAGTGAGGGCAATAATGAATTTAACCCAAATGACCTGGTTCAGCACCTGGATGTTTTCCGCCTTATTCTGGTCGAGCCTGCTTTGGCTCGGAATGGTAATGCATTAATATCGAAGGGTAATGCATTAATATCGGCAGATTAAAAAAAAGAATTTATATAAAAGAGCCTCTCCGCTTCCCGGTGAGGCTTTTTTGTTTATACGGCTGTTTCAGCCTGTGTCAATTTGTGTTGTTATCAAAACGTTACACTCAGTTTGTACTATCTTTAAATCAGACCATATAGTTACTCAGGTTATGATAAGACAAACGAAGGAGGAGTAATGTCGGCGACCCTACATCAGACGACGAAAGCCACGCTGGATGTTAAAGGCCAACGTTATCACTATTACAGTCTGCCTAAAGCGGCAGAACAGCTGGGCGATCTTTCCCGCCTGCCCAAATCCCTGAAGGTTCTTCTGGAGAATTTGCTTCGCTGGCAGGATGAAGAGTCCGTGACGGCTGATGACATTGCCGCCCTGGCGGGTTGGCTCGAACAGGCGCATGCGGATCGCGAAATCGCTTATCGTCCCGCGCGTGTATTAATGCAGGATTTTACGGGTGTGCCAGCAGTGGTGGATCTTGCTGCGATGCGTGAAGCGGTCAAGCGTCTTGGTGGCGACGTTGCAAAAGTGAATCCGCTTTCTCCCGTCGATCTGGTTATTGACCATTCGGTAACGGTGGATCATTTTGGCGATGATGATGCGTTTGAAGAAAACGTGCGGCTGGAAATGGAACGCAACCACGAACGCTATGTTTTCCTGCGCTGGGGGCAAAAAGCCTTTAACAAATTTAGCGTGGTGCCGCCGGGCACCGGCATCTGTCACCAGGTCAATCTTGAGTATTTAGGTAAGGCCATCTGGCATGAAACGCAGGATGGCGAAGAAGTGGCTTACCCCGATACGCTGGTTGGCACGGATTCACATACCACGATGATCAATGCGCTGGGCGTATTAGGGTGGGGTGTAGGCGGCATTGAGGCGGAAGCAGCGATGCTGGGACAGCCGGTGTCGATGCTGATCCCGGATGTCGTCGGCTTTAAGCTGAGCGGGAAATTAAAACCGGGTATTACCGCAACTGACCTGGTACTGACCGTCACTCAAATGCTGCGTAAGCATGGCGTGGTGGGCAAGTTTGTTGAATTTTATGGCGATGGTCTGGATGACTTGCCGCTGGCGGACCGGGCAACCATCGCCAATATGGCGCCTGAATATGGTGCAACCTGCGGATTTTTCCCGGTAGATGATGTCACGTTAGGTTATATGAGCCTGACCGGACGATCGCCTGAACAGGTTGCGCTGGTGGAGGCCTATGCAAAAGCGCAGGGTATGTGGCGCAATCCTGGCGATGACCCGGTTTTCACCAGCTCGCTGGCGCTGGATATGAATGAGGTTGAAGCGAGTCTGGCCGGACCGAAACGTCCGCAGGATCGCGTGTCGCTCGGCGATGTACCCCAGGCTTTCCAGGCAAGTAATGAACTGGAAGTTAATCAGGCGCAGAAGCAGCATAAAGCCGTTAGTTATCGCGATCGGGCAACCGGCCAGCAGCATCAGCTTGAAGATGGCGCAGTGGTGATTTCAGCTATTACCTCCTGTACCAATACCTCTAACCCCAGCGTATTGATGGCCGCCGGGCTGTTGGCTAAAAACGCCGTTAACCTTGGCCTTAAACGTAAACCCTGGGTAAAAGCGTCGCTGGCACCCGGCTCTAAGGTCGTTTCCGATTATCTGGCGACGGCACGGCTCACGCCTTATCTGGATAAGCTGGGTTTCAACCTGGTGGGCTACGGTTGTACCACGTGTATCGGTAACTCAGGGCCGCTACCCGACGCGATTGAAAGCGCGATTAAGCAGGGTGATTTGACCGTCGGTGCCGTTCTGTCTGGCAACCGTAACTTCGAAGGGCGCATCCATCCGTATGTTAAAACCAACTGGCTGGCTTCGCCGCCGCTGGTCGTAGCCTATGCGCTGGCGGGCAATATGAACATCAATTTGCAGACCGAACCGCTGGGTGAAGATCACACCGGCAAACCGGTCTATCTGCATGATATCTGGCCATCACCGGAAGCAATTGCAGAAGCGGTACAGCTGGTCTCCACTGAAATGTTCCATAAAGAGTATGCCGAAGTCTTTGAAGGCACCCCGGAATGGCAGGAAATTAAAGTCAGCGAGGCGGCAACCTACGACTGGGATGAAGGCTCGACCTATATTCGCCTGTCGCCATTTTTTGACGATATGGGCAGAGAGCCTGAGCCGGTTGAAGATATCAGCGGGGCAAGGATCCTCGCCATTCTGGGGGATTCCGTCACCACTGACCATATCTCCCCTGCGGGCAGCATCAAAGCGGAAAGTCCGGCCGGACGTTATCTGTTGGATCATGGCGTTGAGCGAGGTGATTTCAACTCTTATGGTTCACGACGGGGAAATCATGAAGTCATGATGCGCGGTACTTTTGCCAATATACGTATCCGCAACGAAATGGTTCCGGGGGTTGAAGGTGGCGTTACCCGTTTTGTACCGGGCGACGAACAGCTGGCCATTTATGATGCGGCAATGAAATATCAGCAGCAGTCAACGCCGCTGGCGGTGATTGCAGGGAAAGAATATGGTTCGGGATCGAGCCGTGACTGGGCGGCAAAAGGGCCACGCTTACTGGGCGTAAGGGTGGTAATCGCTGAATCCTTTGAGCGCATCCACCGCTCGAATCTGATAGGGATGGGCATTCTGCCACTGGAGTTCCCGCAGGGCGTAACCCGTAAAACGCTCGGCCTGACGGGTGATGAACAGATTGATGTGAAAAACCTTCACTTACTGAAACCCGGCGGAACGGTGCAGGTGACGCTGACGCGTGCAGACGGCAGCGCCGAAACGCTGGAGGCTCGCTGCCGTATTGATACCGGCAACGAATTAACCTATTACCAGAACGACGGCATTCTGCATTACGTGATTCGTAATATGCTGAATTAGGCGGCACGATCAGGCTGCTGACGAGGATCGCCGGCCTGTAACAACGCGTCCTGAGCCATCGGTGGCCCAGGACGCGCGCGGGTAGGGATGTCGGACATCACTCTTTTGACAGCAGATGACCCATTTTCGCGGCTTTAGTATCGAGATAGTGAGCGTTCTCCGGGTTGCGGCCTACAATCAGCGGAACGCGCTCAACGATATTAATACCCGCCTCGCTGAGGATCTCAACTTTGCGTGGGTTATTGGTGAGCAGGCGAACTTCATTCACGCCGAGCAGCTTGAACATATCTGCGCACAGGGTGAAATCACGCTCGTCGGCCGCAAAACCGAGCTGATGATTGGCCTCAACGGTGTCATAGCCTTTATCCTGCAAGGCATAGGCGCGGATTTTATTCAGCAGCCCAATATTGCGACCTTCCTGGCGATGGTAGAGCAGCACGCCACGCCCTTCCTCCGCAATGTGGTTTAGCGCGGCTTCGAGCTGAAAGCCGCAGTCACAGCGCAGGCTGAACAGGGCATCGCCCGTCAGACACTCTGAGTGCACGCGAGCCAGTACGGCTTCGCTGTCGGTAATATCGCCATAAACCAGCGCGACGTGATCGTGGCCCGTGGCCAGTTCTTCGAAACCAACCATCAGGAAATCTCCCCATGGCGTGGGCAGTTTGGCTTCTGCTACCCGTTTAAGCTGCATGTGACTCTCCAGTACATCAGGTGTTGCTAAGTTATCGTCGCTGGCTGCCAGCCATCTGGCATCATCAATGCCAGCCATTTTGCCACAATCAGAGCAGCGGCGGTTAACGTCTTAGCGCGAATGTTGTAATACCGCACAATTATCACCATCTCAATCAGTATGTTATTATTTTTTCTCATATTGTCAGCAGAAAATGACCTTTTTGTTTTGAACTACCAGGAGAGAAGCCATGTTTGAGATTGCCAAACGCACCACGCTGGGTGCCGTGTTGCTGCTGATTATGCCGCTTGGCGTCTGGTTTTCCGGTTGGCAGTGGCAGCCCGTGCAGATGGGATTCGGTCATAAGTTGCTGTTTTGGCTAACGGAAACCGTTACCAGCCCGTGGGGCATTGTCACCAGTACCGTGCTTTGCGGCTGGTTTCTCTGGTGTCTGCGTTACCGACTGAAGGCGGCGGTTATTTTATTGGTTATCGTTATTGCAGCGATTCTGGCGGGTCAGTACAGCAAAACCTTTATTAAAGATCAGGTGCGTGAACCCCGTCCCTATGTGGTATGGCTGGAACAGCATGACGGCCTGAATGAGCAATTCTTTTATCAGCAAACCCGCAAGCAACGAAGCGTACTGGTACGAGAGGCCATTAATGACGATCCTCAACTGCCTGCATGGTTGAAAGCGCACTGGGAATTTGAAACCGGCTATGCATTTCCTTCCGGCCATACTATGTTTGCAGCAAGCTGGGCGCTGTTGGCAATTGGTCTGCTGTGGCCACGTCGGCGTATTGTCACGCTGACAGTGTTGATACTCTGGGCCGTTGGGGTGATGGCCAGCCGGTTGGTGCTGGGTATGCACTGGCCGCGCGATCTTGTTACTTCCACGCTCATCAGCTGGGTGCTGGTGACGCTGGCAACGTGGCTGGTGCAGCGCTACAGTGGTCCGCTTACCGTTCCACCAGCGGAAGAGCAGGAAATAAGCGAACGAGAAGAGCGGTGATTGTGTTCCGGGGATTTGTCCCCATAACATCAACGCAGGAGAAATTTTTCGCGGTATCGGCTGCTGATGAGGTTTCAGGCAAGCAACAGGGCTAATTTTTTGGCATAATTCATCTGATTATCATCAGACTATGGGACGGACTGTGAAATATTTGCTGATTTTTTTACTGGTTTTAGTGATCTTTATCATCTCAGTCACGCTGGGTGCGCATAATGACCAGGTTGTCACATTTAACTATCTGCTGGCGCAGGGGCAATATCGTGTCTCCACGCTGCTGGCGACGCTGTTTGCCGCCGGCTTCTTGCTGGGATGGGCGATTTGTGGACTGTTCTGGCTGCGCCTGCGCGTTTCGCTGGCGGCCTCACAACGTAAGCTGAAGCGTTTGCAGCATCAGATTGGTCAGGCGGAAGAGGCATCGCCGTCCGTGCCTGCCGTTAAGGAATAATTTCACATGTTGGAACTGCTGTTTCTGTTATTACCCGTGGCCGCTGCCTATGGCTGGTACATGGGGCGCAGGAGTGCGCAGCAGGACAGGCAACAAGAAGCCAGCCGTCTGTCGCGTGACTATGTTGCCGGGGTGAACTTCCTGCTCTCTAATCAACAGGACAAAGCGGTCGATCTCTTTCTGGAAATGCTGAAGGAAGACAGCGGCGCGGTCGAGGCTCATCTCACCCTGGGCAACCTGTTTCGTTCGCGGGGCGAAGTGGATCGTGCCATTCGTATCCACCAGGCGCTGATGGAGAGCGCCTCTCTGACTTACGATCAGCGATTGCTGGCTATTCAGCAACTGGGCCGCGACTATATGGCAGCCGGTTTCTACGATCGTGCGGAAGAGATGTTTAGCCAACTGACGGATGAAACTGATTTCCGCATTGGCGCATTGCAGCAGCTGCTGATTATTCATCAGGCAACCAGCGACTGGCCAAAAGCCATTGAGGTGGCCGAACGTCTGGTCAAGCTCGGCAAAGACAAACAGCGAATGGAAATCGCTCATTTTTATTGCGAGCTGGCGTTGCAGGCAATGAGCAGCGATGACCTGGATCGCGCTATGGGACTGCTGAAGAAGGGCGAATCCGCCGACCGGGAAAGTGCACGCGTCTCCATTATGATGGGCCGTATCCACATGGCGAACGGCGACTACGCCAAAGCGGTGGGGATGTTTGAACGCGTAATAGAGCAGGATAAAGAGTTGGTTAGTGAGACGCTTGAGATGCTTGAAGCGTGTTATGCAAAGCTGCAACAGCCAACGGCCTGGGCCGATTATTTGAAACGTTGCGTTGAAGAAAATACTGGCGCAGTGGCTGAACTCTATCTGTCCGACGTGATTGAACATGACGAAGGCGGCGAAGTCGCCCAGATTTATATTAACCGACAGCTGCAACGCCATCCCACTATGCGCGTTTTCCATCGCCTGATGGATTACCATCTTCACGAAGCGGAAGATGGTCGGGCAAAAGAAAGCCTGATGGTATTGCGCGATATGGTCGGAGAACAAATCCGTACCAAGCCGCGCTATCGCTGCCACAAATGTGGTTTTACTGCACATGCTCTCTACTGGCACTGTCCTTCCTGTCGTGCCTGGTCATCCGTTAAACCGATTCGCGGCCTTGACGGTCAGTAACCATCGTAAGATGACTGACCGCCTCCTTTATTTTAGTTACAACATACTAATTACTGTGATTCAATTGATGCCAGTAGCAACGGTATCGTTTTCCGTCAAGCAGGCGAGGATTGCGAAAACCCGGTCGCTAACCTGTGATTTTGTTAACGTCGCAGGTAGAATGCTTGCCGTTTATCTCTTGCGCCATGCGGTGCTCCATCTTCAGAGGGTTTTATCATGCAATCACCTCACGGCTCCCAAATCCTGGTAGCGTTAGATTATGCTGACCACGCCAGCGCTATGGCATTTGTCGACCGCATCGATCCACGCAGCTGTCGCCTGAAAGTGGGCAAAGAGATGTTTACCCTGTTCGGCCCTCAGCTGGTACGCGATCTGCAACAGCGCGGTTTTGAGGTGTTCCTTGACCTGAAATTTCATGATATTCCCAACACGACGGCTCACGCGGTCGCCGCTGCGGCGGATCTCGGCGTGTGGATGGTCAACGTGCATGCCAGCGGCGGGGCGCGGATGATGACCGCGGCTCGTGAAGCGCTGGTTCCCTTTGGTAACGATGCTCCTCTTTTGATCGCTGTTACCGTCCTCACCAGCATGGAAGCGGAAGATTTGCGCGGTATTGGAATTGATCTTTCACCTGCCGATCATGCGGAACGCCTGGCGAGGCTTACCCAAAACTGTGGCCTGAATGGCGTGGTTTGCTCAGCTCAGGAAGCGGCGCGTTTTAAACAGACATTGGGCGCAGAGTTTAAACTGGTGACCCCTGGCATTCGTCCCGTCGGCAGCGATGCAGGCGATCAGCGCCGCATCATGACGCCTCAGCAGGCAAAACTGGCAGGCGTGGACTATATGGTTATTGGACGCCCGGTGACGCAGGCTGCGGATCCCGCTGCGGCACTAGACGGCATCCTTGCATCGTTACAGGAGGCATAATGGCCGATCACAACAGCCGTCTGGTTTACTCCACTGAAACCGGACGGATTGACGAACCGAAAGAAACCGTGCAGCGACCTAAAGGCGACGGCATTGTGCGCATCCAGCGCCAGACCAGCGGGCGTAAAGGCAAAGGCGTCTGTCTGGTAACGGGCGTGGATCTGGCCGATGCAGAGCTGGAAAAGCTGGCGGCCGAGCTGAAGAAAAAGTGCGGTTGCGGTGGCGCTGTTAAAGAGGGCGTCATTGAAATTCAGGGCGATAAGCGTGATTTATTGAAAACGCTACTTGAAGCGAAAGGGATGAAGGTCAAACTGGCAGGCGGCTGAAACATCAGGGCCGCGTTGAATCGCGGCCCTTGCAAACATCATGACAGATTAACGACTGATCTGATGTCCGATGATGCCGCCGACTGCGGCACCGCCTACGGTACCGAGGCCGCTGCCGTTAGAGAGGATGGAGCCGCCAATGGCACCTGCGCCAGCCCCAATTGCCGTATTACGGTCACGTTTAGACCAATTCGAACATCCGGCCAGAGAAAGCAGTAAAGTCGCGGCCAACAGGCCCGCGGTGATGCGTTTTGCATTTATTGACATAGTCACTTCTCCATTATTGCTGCTGCAGAAAACCTTTTTAAGTATAGTCCTGGTCCGTTTATGACGGCCCGGGAACAGCGCATTTAACAGCGATTTATCTCACTAAACTGAAATTTTTAGCGGTAAAATTTCGTCAACAGGCCCATTCAGCGCTGCGTCAGAATGTAATAGTTTAGCTTCTCATTATCACTATTGTTGCTATTACAGATATATATTGTAACAACTACTGTTCACCTTTACAGGTAAAAAATCCGAATTACTGCCCAGGCTGTCACTCTCGGGCAACGTTCTGTTGCTGTAGCCAGTTTTTGCCACGCATCCAGCCATTACCTCCATACCCTGATATTCAGCCAGCAGTGACAATAGTGAAAAACAGGCTGGAGAGTGAAAATGTTGGAAGAACTGAAGCAACGCGTACTGGATGCTAACCTGGCGTTACCCCGCCATGGCCTGGTGGTGTTTACCTGGGGAAACGTCAGTGCTATCGACCGCGCCAGCGGATTGATGGTAATCAAACCGTCAGGCGTCAGTTATGAAGAGATGAAAAGAGACGATATGGTGGTGGTGGCGCTGGAAAGCGGTGAGGTTATTGAAGGAAATATGCGGCCTTCGTCGGATACCGATACCCACCGGGCGCTCTATCTTGCCTGGCCTGACGTGGGTGGCATTGTCCACACGCATTCCCGGCACGCTACTATCTGGGCGCAGGCGGGAAGGGAGATCCCGGCCTGGGGAACGACGCATGCTGATGATTTTTACGGCACCATTCCCTGTACTCGTCAGATGTACCCGCAGGAGATCCAGACAAAATATGAGTGGGAAACGGGGCAGGTTATTATTGAAACCTTCCAGGAACGCGATCTCGATCCCTTAGCGATACCCGCCGTACTGGTGAATTCACACGGGCCTTTTTGCTGGGGGGCAACACCTGAAAAAGCTGTCCACGCGGCCGTGGTGCTGGAGGAGGTCGCCTATATGGGCATTTTTAGTCAACAGCTGACGGCAGAACTGCCTGCTATCCAACAACCCCTGCTTGACTGTCACTATCTGCGTAAGCACGGCAGCAACGCCTGGTATGGTCAGAAGAAGTAAATTAACCAGATTAGGTAATATAACGATTTTTTATGGTTGTAAGGGGGTGTCTCTCCTCTTACGGCTGCTGTTTTTAGGGTATTTATGGTAATAACCAAATTATTTCACCTTAAAAATCATCTCTGAGTTAAGCAAGGTCATTCTCTGCATTACGCTTGGGCCGCGTTTAAGCGCACCCATAAACTAAGGATGAGAGTATGACCGTAATTAATCAGACAACCTGTAAGCTGTTTACTGAAGCTGGACAAACAACGCAACTCACTGCGTACTATGAAGAAGGGCGTCGCACGCTGTGGATGATGCTCAGGGCGCAGCCACGCCCAAGCTTTAACCACGCGCTGATTGAAGAGATTATGAATCTCAGCTATGCCGCGCAACGCTCAGGTCTGCAGATAGACTTTTGGGTAACGGGTTCACTGGTGCCCAACATGTTTAATGCCGGTGGCGATCTGCGTTTTTTTGTTGAGTCCATCAAAAATGGTCAGCGTGAGGCGCTTCGGGCTTATGCCAGGGCCTGTGTTGATTGCATTCATGCGGCAGCACGAGGATTTGACACCGGCGCCGTCTCAATTGCAATGGTAGAAGGAAGCGCGTTAGGCGGCGGTTTCGAGGCGGCACTGGCTCACCATTTTATCCTGGCACAGGATACGGCGAGAATGGGCTTCCCTGAAATTGCCTTTAACCTGTTTCCGGGCATGGGCGGCTACTCACTGGTCTCCCGTCGCGCAGGAATGAAAGTGGCTGAAGAGTTAATCTTTGAAGGGGAATCACACTCGGCCGAGTGGTTTGAAGCACGCGGGCTGGTGGACAGGCTCTTTCAGCCGGGCGAAGGCTATCAGGCCACGCGTACTTTTATTGACACGATGAGGCCGAAACTGAATGGGGTCAGGGCGATGTTAAAAGCGCGTCAGCGGGTGCTTCAACTGACGCGGGCCGAATTAATGGACATAACCGAAGACTGGGTAGACTTTGCCTTCTCGATTGAGCCGAAAGATATTGCTTATATGGAACGGCTGGTTCAGTTGCAGGATCGCCACAGCGCGCAGGCTATGCGTAAAGCGGGCTAACCTTTAACGGTTGCCAGCCAGTCCTCCAGTTCAGCGGGGGGCATAGGTCTGGCGTATAAAAATCCCTGGCGAGCGTCTACACCGCTCGCCATAATAAACATTTCCTCTTCAACGGTTTCGATACCCTCAGCAATCACCTTTAAATCCAATGCCTTCGCCACGGCGACAATCGCCCGTACCAGCGACTGCGAAACCGGCTGATTATTGACATTATGCACAAAACTGCGGTCAAGCTTGATGGTATCAATCGGCATGCGTGCCAGCTGGGAAAGCGAGGAGTAACCGGTGCCAAAATCGTCAAGATGCACTTCTGCGCCAAGCTGCCGAAACTGCTCCATCAGCGTGAGTGCCTGTTGCTCATTCTCAATCAGGCAGCTTTCGGTCAGTTCAATATCAATAGGGCAGCTGGCAAGCCGGGCCTCCTGCAACGCCAGTTTCAGATCGATGTAGATATTCTGATCGATAAGCTGACGCGGCGAAACATTCACCGCCACGCGAAGGTTAATGCCCTTTTCCCGCCAGCGTACAACCTGCGCCAGTGCGGTATGGATGACCCAGCGCCCAAGCGGCACGATGAGTCCTGACTCTTCAGCATAGGAAATAAAATCTGCGGGAGAAACCAGCCCACGCTCGGGTGATGTCCAGCGAACCAGCGCCTCGACGCTGTTCACGTTCCCTTCACGGTCCAGTTTTGGCTGATAATGGATCAGCAGCTGATTTTGATCGAGCGCCTTACGTAAATTGGTATCCAGCCACAAATATTCAAATACCCGCCGGTTCATTTCCGCTGAGAAAATGCAGAACCGCCCCCGACCGTTCTCTTTCGCGCTATACATCGCCGTATCCGCATTACGGATTAAACTCTCGCGATCCTCGCCATGCTCAGGGCTGATAGCTATGCCAATTGAGCAGCCTGAGTAAACTTCAATCGGGCCGAGCCGGAACGGTTCTTTGAGCCGGTGAAGAATACGCGACGACATCGCTTCCAGCGAAACCTGAGTAGCCTGTCTGGACAGCACGATGAATTCGTCGCCGCCAAGGCGCGCCAGCGTCTGCTCCTCATCCAGACAGTTCAGAATCGCCAGTGAGACCATTTGCAGCAGCCGATCGCCGAACATATGTCCGTAGGCGTCATTAACCTTTTTAAAATTGTCCAAATCAAGATAAACGATACCGACTTGCTGATCGTTCGCCAGCGCCTCGGCGATAGCATTATTGATCGCATTACGGTTAGGCAGGCCGGTCACGCTATCGGTGTTGGCCAGAACGTGCAGGCGCTCCTGTGCACGGCGCTCTTCGGTAATATCCGTCCCGGAGCAGATCAGGTAGATTTCATTCTTGCCGCTGCCGCTGTGCACAAACTTATTTCGAAAAAGGAACAAACGCTGACCTTGAAGGGTTTTAATCCAGCGCTCCACTTCATATGAATTACCGTCGCGGAAAAAACCGCTGACGTTACGGCGCGATGCCGCGGCTTCCCGGCGTGTCATAAACAGCTGAAACACATTGCGGCCAATAACTTCCTGTTCTTTCAGCCCGGTATATTCCTCGCTTTTACGGTTGAAACGCTGAATATTACCGTGCTGATCGAGGATAACAATCACCGAATTGGCTTCAGAAACGACCTGTTCGGCAAAAGAGAGTCCCGAAACCAGATCGCGTGCGACCGCCGTAGTGTCGCCCCATGCGGAAGCACTGCCAGCCCATTCGGACTGGTTCACCTTACGTCCAACAAGATGCATTGATAATGACTCGCCATAGAGGTTTAGCGTCAGATTGACGCTGGATGTAATCACCGTCATGGCGCGTAATAAATTTGCTTGTGAAGGCGTTAGTGCAATGACGACATGTGTACTGGCCAGTTCATCTTCGGCAAACAAAAGTGCGTCGCTGTCAGACTTTAAACGCCAATGAGGGCTGCTGGTTCCAAACCAGGTATAAAGCAATGATTGCCCTTCATCACTGGTCATCACGTATCTCCTTGAGGGATGCTAAGTAGTAAGGGTCTTTCATCGTAAGCAACAGTATTCGGCGATCGGCAGAATCTCAAGGCGTAGGGGTAATATATTTTTTATGTAATGAATTAAGTATAGAGTAATTCGGCCCCGAGCGAATGTTCGGGGCCGTTATTCAGCAGGGACATTTTCCTATTTTACCCGCCTTCGAGGGATAGCGGGCATCAAGACAGTAGCGATGGAATGCTTTCTCCGTCATTGGCGGAGTATCAGGATGTTTTAGCTGCATATGACGAACATAATTACCGTAATCCTGTACGCCAACCATCAGTCGAAAACTTTGCGCCAGCCGCGAAATCAACAGCCGTAGCGTAAAGGGCTGCGGCGCTGGCGCTGCCGGTAGTGGATAGCAACGCCGCACCTGCAATGAGCGCCTTTTAGCGCGTGCAAAAATGGCCTCAGACATGACGGACCTCACTTCGCAGGATCTGTTCCGATTCATGCACGGTAGGGGTTGGGCTCGTTAGCGCGCGTCGAATAACAAAAAACGCGGCGATCAGCATGGTCACGGCGACCAGCATGAAAAAACCACAGAGCGCGGCGTTAATCTGATTACTGAAAACGATGGTCTGCATATCCGCGAGAGTTTTAGCGGGCGCAATAATGACGCCTTCCTCCACTCCTTTAGAAAACTTACGTGCCTGAGCCAGAAAACCGATGCTCGGTTTCTCGTGGAAAATCTTCTGCCAGCCAGCGGTCATTGAAGTGATAAACAGCCAGGCGGTCGGTAAAATAGTGACCCAGGCATAGCGCTGCTTCTTCATCCGGAACAGCACCACGGTGCCGAGGATCAGTGCCATGGATGCCAGCATCTGATTACCGATGCCGAACAGCGGCCACAGCGTATTGATGCCGCCAAGCGGATCGACGACGCCCTGATAAACAAAGAATCCCCAGCCTGCGACGGCAACGGCGGTGCCCGCCAGATTTCCCAACCATGAGCGGTTATTTGCCAGTGAAGGCACGATAGTCCCTGCCAGATCCTGCACCATAAACCGGCAGGCACGCGTTCCGGCATCTACCGCAGTCAGAATAAACAAGGCTTCAAACAGAATGGCGAAGTGATACCAGAACGCCATCATTGCCCGGCTGTTAAAGACGTCAGTAATGATATGCGCCATGCCTACGGCGAAAGTCGGCGCGCCGCCCGCTCGGGAAAGGATGGTGGCTTCGCCCACGTCTCGTGCCGTAACCGTCAGCATTTCAGGCGTAACAACGAATCCCCAGCTGTTAATGACCTGCGAGGCGGTTTCAACGGTGGTTCCGATTAACGCCGCCGGAGAGTTCATCGCAAAATAAACGCCGGGGTCGATGACCGAAGCACAGATCAGCGCCATGATAGCCACGAAAGATTCCATTAACATCGCGCCATAGCCAATCAGGCGCATATGGCTCTCGCGTTCGACAAGTTTTGGCGTTGTCCCGCTGGAAACCAGCGCATGAAAACCGGAAATAGCACCACAGGCGATGGTAATAAATAAAAACGGGAACAGGCTGCCGGAAAATACCGGACCGCTGCCGTCGATAAACTTTGTCACCGCCGGCATTTTCATTTCCGGCATGGCAAATAAAATGCCAACGGCGAGGCCGATAATGACCCCGATTTTTAAAAAGGTAGAAAGGTAATCACGCGGTGCCAGCAGCAGCCAGACGGGCAGCACCGACGCGATAAAACCATAAATTACCAGGATCCAGGTGAGCGTGGTGCCTTTCAGGGTAAAGAAGGGGCCCCAGAAGGGATGCTGTGCGATGTTGCCGCCAAAAATAATGGCCGCCATCATCAGCACAAAACCAATCAACGAGACCTCAGCGATTTTTCCGGGCCGCAGAAAACGCATATAAATGCCCATAAACAGCGCGATAGGAATGGTGGCGGCAAGGGTAAATAATCCCCACGGGCTGTTGGCCAACGCTTTTACGACGACCAGCGCCAGGGCAGACAGAATAATGATCATTACGCCAAGCGCGCCCAGCATCGTCACCACGCCAGCAAAGGCGCCCAGCTCCTGCTTTGCCATCTCGCCCAGCGAGCGGCCATCACGTCGCGTTGAAATAAACAGGATCAAAAAATCTTGTACGGCTCCCGCCAGCATGACGCCAATCAATATCCACAGCGTCCCGGGCAGGAAGCCCATCTGCGCGGCAAGAATAGGGCCGACCAACGGACCCGCGCCCGCAATGGCGGCGAAATGGTGACCAAACAGCACCCATTTATTGGTGGGAACATAGTCCAGCCCATCGTTTTTCCTTTCGGCTGGCGTCAGCCTGCGGTCATCCAGCTCAAAAATATTGCGGGCAATAAACAGGCTGTAAAAGCGCCACGCGATGCTGTAGCAGGCTACGGCGGCAACCACCAGCCAGAGAGCATTAACGTGTTCCCCCCGACTCAGCGCCAGCATGGCGAAGGCAGTCGCGCCAATCAGTGCGACGCCCGTCCAAATTACCCCGGTTTTAACATTTCTCATGACAAACTCCCTGGCGCAGCCAGCTCAATGTTAATGATGATGTTAAAACTAATGTAATTATTTGTTAATGAAAGCCAATCAGGAGAGATCTGTGAGGTAGCAAAGAATTTTTTGTTGAACGGGCAGGAGGGGATTAGGGTGCAACTTAACGCAGGCGGGCAAGAAAACAGGCGGGAGGAAGATTATCCCGCCTGTTAAGCGCGTTACGCCACCGGGCGCGCGACGATACTGCGGGTTTCCATACGGACTTCAGCGATAGTCACTTCAATCACGTCAGTAACGCGATAAACCACTTCGCCTTTAATCTGTACGGTGCCATTTTCCTGGCTGCACACCATCTCATCACGTACGGCATGGATGAACGGGGCAGGGATAAAGGCTACCGCGCCGTTAGCGGTCAGGCGCACGCGCATGCCGCCACGCGAAACATCAATGATCTCGGCAGCAAAACGCTCATCGGTTCCGGCAGATTTTTGCAGGAAGCGTGAGTACAGCCAGTCACCCACATCGCGCTCGGCCATGCGGTTCAGACGACGACGTTCGCTCATTTTGACCGTGACGTCATCCTGTGGACGGCTCGCCGCTTCGCCTTTGATCATCGCTTTCAGCAGGCGATGGTTAATCATATCGCCATACTTACGGATCGGTGAGGTCCAGGTCGCGTAAGCTTCCAGACCAAGGCCAAAGTGCGGGCCTGGCTCGATGCCGATTTCGGCA
Organism: Pantoea sp. CCBC3-3-1; assembly: GCF_007981265.1. Lineage (NCBI taxonomy): Bacteria > Pseudomonadati > Pseudomonadota > Gammaproteobacteria > Enterobacterales > Erwiniaceae > Pantoea > Pantoea sp. CCBC3-3-1. Next base: position 2,543,708 of record NZ_CP034363.1, on the reverse strand, counting down.
AACGACTGGAAACGACGGATACGGCTGTCGAGGAACTGGGTAGGCTGAGCATCCAGTTCGCGACGCATGATGCGGAAGCCTTCCAGCGTAGCGATGGCGACCGGATCCACTTTCACGCCGTGGTTTTCCAGCACCGCAGCGGCCTGTTCAGCGTTTACCGCATCAAAGCCCTGGTGAATGTTATAGATACCAAAGCCCAGCTTATCGCGCAGCACGGCAGCGGCGCAGATATTTGCCGTGATCATCGCTTCTTCGACAATGCGGTTAGCGATACGACGGTGCTCGGCAATGATATCCAGCACTTCGCCTTTTTCGCCCAGCAGGAAGCGGAAGTCAGGACGATCCTTAAATACCAGCGCATGGGTTTTACGCCATTCGCCGCGCGCCAGACACAGCTTGTGCAGCAGACGGATCTGCGTCGCAATAGCGTCGTTTTCCGGCTGCCATGTACCGCTGTTTTCCAGCCAGTCAGAAACATTGTCGTAGGCCAGCTTCGCTTTGGATTCAATCCAGGCGGCGAAGAAGTGGATATCCTCACCCAGCGTGCCGTCAGCCGCTACGGTTACGCGGCAGGCCAGCACTGGACGACGCTCATTAGGGCGCAGCGAACAAATATCGTCAGACAGCTGACGCGGCAGCATCGGGATGTTGAACCCGGGCAGATAGTTGGTGAACGAACGCTCGGCGGCGATGGCATCAAGCGGGCTGTCTGCCGCAACGTACGCGGTCGGATCGGCAATGGCGATGGTCAGACGTAGCTGGCCGTCGGCCAGTTCTTCCACATACAGCGCATCGTCCATATCTTCGGTGCTGGCACTGTCAATGGTGACGAAATCCAGCGCGGTCAGATCTTCACGCACCAGGCCTTCGTCCCTCATTTCGCCGGTAACGGCTTCTGGTGCTTCGCGCTCGAGGTTATGACGTGACAGTGTCACCCACCACGGTGCCAGATGGTCGTCTGCGGTGGTGATAAAAGCGGTCAGCTCAGCGTAAAAAGTACGGTCGCCCTTCAGGGGATGACGACGCATCTCGGCCACGGCCCAGTCGCCCGCCTGGAAATCATGCTGTACGCTACGGTCGGCGCGGCACTGGATCGCATCCCTTAACAGAGGATGATCGGGAACGATAGACAGACGGTCATCTTTACGCTGAACGCGGCCAACAAAACGGGTGAGGAAAGGCTCGATAAGCGTTTCCGGATCGGCAACTTCACGATCCTTATCCGTTTGCAGCACCGCGCTTACGCGGTCGCCGTGCATGACTTTTTTCATGAACGGTGGCGGGATGAAATAGCTTTTCTGGGCATCGACTTCCAGAAAGCCGAAACCTTTTTCAGTGCCTTTTACCACACCCTCAACACGCGGCGTCTGGGAGTGGAGTTTCTCTTTGAGCTGCGCGAGCAGCGGGTTATCCTGGAACATAATCTCAACAGTTTTCGTGGCCTAAGAGCGGCAGACAGTTTTACGCGATTAACCGCTTCGCGGCAAGTAAAAAGCCGGGAAAATCCCGGCTTTAAGAACTCGGACAGCTGTCCCGTCAGGCAATACGCAGGTCGCTTTTCGCCTCTGAACGGGTGATTTTCACCGGAACAGATTTCGACGTTGGCGTCCCGCTGCCGTCACCGAAGCTGGAAAGCGGAACCAGCGGATTGGTTTCCGGGTAATAGGCCGCGAGGTTGCCCTCAGGGATATTGTAAGGCACCAGTTTAAAGCCAAAGACTTTGCGGGTAATACCGTCATTCCACAGCGTTTCGATATCGACGTTTTCGCCCGCGGTGAAGCCCAGTTTCGCCATATCATCAGGATGGATAAACAGCACTTCGCGCTGGCCATAAACGCCACGGTAACGGTCATCGAGGCCGTAGATCGTGGTGTTGTACTGGTCGTGAGAGCGCAGCGTTTGCAGTGTGAATGGCACTTCAACATCACCCAGCTGCGGGAACAGGGAATCCGGCAGGCGAGCCGCGCTGAACTGCGCTTTATTATTCAGCGTATTGAAGCGGAACTCTGCCGCTGCGTTGCCAAGGTAGAAACCGCCTTTAATATCACACTTAGCGTTAAAGTCGCTGAAACCTGGGATGGTAGCGGCGATATGGTCACGAATTTTATTATAATCCGCAGCCAGGCCCAGCCAGTCCACTTTCTCCGAACCCAGCACCGCGTGAGCAATACCGGCCACAATTGCCGTTTCAGAGCGCTGCGTATCCGCCAGCGGTTTACCGACGCCTTCAGACGCGTGAACCATGCTGAAGGAGTCTTCTACGGTAATAAACTGCGGGCCTGTCGCCTGAATATCCTGCTCGGTACGACCCAGCGTCGGCAGGATCAGCGCGTCAACCGCACCCGGACAGAGGTGGCTGCGGTTCAGCTTGGTGCTGATCTGTACGGTCAGGCCGCAGCGGCGCAACGCTTCTTCAGTCCGCGGACTGTCTGGTGCCGCGGCCGCAAGGTTGCCCCCCAGCGCAATCAGCACTTTGATTTCATCGCGCAGCATTGCTTCCAGCGCTTCAACCGTGTTGTGACCGATTTCACGCGGCGGCTCAAAGTTGAAGTGCTTGCCCAGGCTGTCGAGAAACGCCTGGGTCGGCTTCTCATCAATACCCATGGTGCGGTTGCCCTGCACGTTACTGTGGCCGCGAACCGGGCAGAGGCCAGCGCCTTTTTTGCCCAGCTGGCCAAACAGCAGCTGAAGGTTAACGATTTCACGCACGGTATCGACCGAGTGTTTGTGCTGGGTAATCCCCATCGCCCAGGTACAGATCACGCGCTCAGAATGTTGATAAATAGCGGCCGCTTCGCGGATTTGCTGCTCGCTCAGGCCAGACTGCTGCACAATCTGTGGCCATTCGGTCGCGGCAACGGCGGCCAGATAAGCATCAAGACCTTCCGTTTTCGCATTGATAAACACTTCATCAAACAGGCCTTTTTCACCCGCAGCGATCAGCGCAAAATGGTTTTCTGCCAGCACTTTCACCATGCCGCGTACGGCAGCCATATCACCACCGAGGTTTGGCTGGTAATAGGTAGAACTGATGGTACCGGCTTTACTGGTCACCACTTCCAGCGGTTTTTGTGGATCGGCAAAACGCTCGAGTCCACGTTCACGCAGCGTATTGAAGGTGACAATTTTAGCACCGTGGTCAGCAGCATGACGCAGGCTGTGTAGCATGCGAGGATGGTTAGTTCCCGGGTTTTGGCCAAAGACAAAAATGGCATCGGCATGATCAAAGTCATCCAGACGGATGGTGCCTTTACCCACGCCAATACTGCGCTTCAGGCCCGAGCCGCTGGCCTCATGACACATGTTTGAACAGTCAGGGAAGTTGTTGCTGCCATTCATGCGGCCAAACAGCTGATAAAGCCAGGAGGCTTCGTTGCTGGCGCGACCCGAAGTGTACAGCTCCATCTGATGCGGATTGTCCATTGCCTGAATATGCTTCGCGATGAGCGCAAAAGCATCGTCCCAGCTGATGGGCTCGTAGTGGTCGGTTTCGCGGTTATAACGCAAAGGTTCAGTCAGGCGGCCCTGATATTCCAGGAAATAGTCGCTCTGCTGATAGAGGGCAGAAACGCTGTACTGAGCAAAGAAGCTGGCGTCGATAAAACGGCGCGTCGCTTCCCAGGTCACGGCTTTTGCACCGTTTTCACAGAAGCTGAAGGTACTTTTGTTATCATCGCCCCAGGCACAGCCCGGGCAGTCAAAGCCTTTTGCTTTGTTCATGCGCATCAGGTTGCGCATATTTTTTAAAACTTGTTTGCTGTCAAAAACGAAACGGGTAGTAGCCTCAAGTGAGCCCCAGCCGCCCGCCGCCGCCTGGTAGGGTTTGATTGCAGTTTTAAATTTCATATCGCTTCGCAGGTGTCTATTATGTTTATGAGTTGTTAAGAAGTTATTACTTCTTTTATCCGGTAAGTCTGCAACTCGGTAACAAAATTGTCTAATTGATTGCTTTAATCATGCGATAGCTGTGGTTTATCGCTAAAGCGTGAACGGCTTCAAAGAATCATGCGTATTGTTATGCTTTTGCCTCCATCACGTAGCGAGCTGACTAATAATTAGGCTTTGCGACCTCAATGGAGCAGCCCGTGAAAGAATTTGCCAGCAAAATTCATGCTTTTGGTAAGGCGTTGATGATGCCCATTTCGGTCATCGCCGCGGCCGGTATTTTTCTCGGCGTGGCTGCAGCGATGCAGAACCCTGCCATCACTGGAGAAGCCTTCGCCAGCCTGCATACGCCCCAGCTCATTATCGGTTTTATCCGTAAAGTTGCTGGCGCGCTGTTCGCTAATTTACCGCTGTTCTTTGCCGTTGCGAGCGCGATTGGCCTCGCTAAAGCCGAGAAACCCACCGCTGCCTTTGCCGCCGTAATTGGCTTTATCGCCATGCATGTGGGCGTAAGTGCCACGCTTGCCGCTCAGGGCTTAACTGCCGCCACCACCACGCCAGAAGCATTACAGGCGAAAGGGATGGCGCAGACTGCCGCTATGATGACATCGGCAGAATACAGTGAAATGTTAGGGATTTTTACTTACAACATGAGCGTGCTTGGCGGCGTCATCGCCGGATTGCTGACGGTTGTCATCCATAATCGCTTCTACACCACGCAGTTACCGACGGCGATCGGCTTCTTTGGCGGCCGACGTTTTGTGCCTATTGTCACCGTACTGGTTCTGCCGCTGGTGGGCGTCCTGCTGGCGATGATCTGGCCGACCATCGGCGCGGGCATCGCCTGGGTGGGCGAGCTGATTGGTAAAAGCGGACAGTATGGCGCGTTTCTTTATGGCACCAGCGAGCGCTTGCTGATCCCGACCGGCCTGCATCATATCCTCAATGAAACCGTGCGCTTTACGCCCATTGGCGGCATTGCAACGGTGGATAATCAAACCGTCGTGGGTGCGCTAAACATCTTCAATACGGCGCTAACGCATCCGGGCTCGATTCCTGATGACACGATCCGCAATGCGACGCAGTTTCTGGCGCAGGGAAAAATTCCGGTGATGATGTTCGGTCTGCCCGCCGCGGCGCTGGCAATTTACCACTGTGCCAGGCCGCAACATAAGCAAAGGGTGAAAGCGCTGGTGCTGGCAGGCGCGCTGACCTCCTTTACCACCGGCATAACCGAGCCGCTGGAGTTCTGCTTTATCTTTGTCTCGCCGGTGCTTTACCTGCTGCATGCTTTTCTCAGCGGCCTGTCATTTATGCTGATGTCGATGATGCATTTAATGATTGGCAACGTGCAGGGCGGCGCGATCGATTTAGTGGTGTTCGGCATTCTGGGGGGCAGTAAAACGCAGTGGTGGTGGAGCATCGCGCTGGGTCTGATTTATCTGCCGGTCTACTACTATAGCTTTAAGTGGATCATTCTTCGCAGGCGGGTGGAAACGCCGGGAAGAGAGTCAGAGGAAGCCGAGCCGGAGCGCAAACTGGTTTCGGCGGATGAGCGTACTCAGACCATCATTAGCGGGCTGGGCGGCGAGGGCAATATAGAGGACGTCGATTGCTGCTTTACCCGGCTGCGCGTGCGGGTCAAAGAGATGAAAGAGGTCGTTGACCAGACGCTGATGACCACGGGCGCGAACGGCGTGAACCGCGTCAGCGATCACGATGTTCAGGTGATTTACGGGCCTCAGGTGGAAAAAATCGCCCATGAAGTCAAAACGGCACTGGGCGTGGCCTGAAGCCCTGCGGATCAGCCTTTACGCGCGCGTGCCGCTGCGACCAGACCGTCCAGCCATGCCTGGACAGACAGGCTCGTCTTTTTTGCACATTGCTTCATGCTTTGCCTGAAACTTAAGTTAACAAAATTAATGCAAATTAAAACCCTGCCCGCCTTGCGGTTTTACCGGTAACATCTTATTTTTGCATTGAGTCATTAATCCACGTTAACCGTGAGGGGTAAGTAATGAAGCATGTTAAAGCGTCTGATATAATAGAGTTTTCTGTACTTTTCCTTTTTCTTTTTCTGGCGGTGTGGTTTATCGCTTCCGGCATAATCTCTGCGGGAGGCTGGGTTCATAACTGGCCTTATCCGCATCGGTAAATCATCCGCACACCAGGGAAAAATAAAATAAACTTATAATTGCGAATGCAGAATAAGCTGTGCGCTTTTTTTGAAAAGCCTGTCTGTAGGCCTTGGCTAACACCTGCAAACCGTGACATTAATAGTGCTTTTCAAAAGGAGCGATAAAAGATGGCTTCCTCCCCTTTATCTGTTGGCCTGTTACTTTTTCCGGCCCTTACGCAACTCGATTTAACCGGACCTTACGAAGTCTTTGCCCGAACACCCGGCGTTACGGTTCACCTTATCTGGAAAACATCCGATCCCATGGTGGCCGACCGGGGTATGGCCATTTTACCGTCCACAACCTTCGATCGCTGTCCGCCACTGGATGTGCTTTGTGTGCCCGGCGGCCCGGGTCAGATAGCCCTGATGGAGGATGAACAAACGCTGGCGTTTATCCGCCGTAAAAGCGAAGAAGTCAGCCTGATTACGTCAGTGTGTACGGGTTCACTGGTTCTGGGCGCGGCCGGGCTGTTACAGGGATACAAAGCTACCACCCACTGGGCTTCGCTCGACCAGCTTGCTTTGCTCGGTGCGCAGCCGGTGGCGGAACGTGTCGTGGAGGACAGAAACCGGATCACCGGTGCGGGCGTGACGTCCGGCATTGATTTTGCGCTCAGCGTGGTGGCCCGGCTCCGTGGCGCAGAAGTTGCGCAGAATATTCAGCTGCAAATGGAATACGATCCGGCGCCGCCGTTTGCTTGTGGATCGCCCCGGGTCGCCCCGGCAGATCTGACTGAGCACGCCAGACAGCAATCAGCGGCTTTTATTGCTAAAAGGCTTGAGGTGACGAAAAGGGCAGCAGAGAAACTGCGCTGATTAATGCATCACAGCGCGGCTTCGGGTAAACGCTTTTCTGTGGCTATCTCTTCCCGCAGTAATGCAATCAGCTCTTTCAATCCCGGAGGTAATTGCCGGTGGCCGGGGTAGTAGAGATACATGGCTGGCGCTACGTGCGCCCAGTCGGCCAGCACCACGCGTAGCGTACCGGCCCGCAGATGATGGGCAACCCGATCTTCAAGACAGTAAGCAATTCCGTGACCTGCCAGCGCCAGTTCAATCGCCAGCGTGGTTTCACTGACGCACGCCTGGCCGGGCACATCAATAACGCGATGCTCTTTGCCTTTGCAAAATGCCCATTTGTCGATAAGTCCCTGACCGGTTCTCAGCTGAATGCAGGCATGCTCGCGCAGCTCTTCCGGGATAACCGGCGCGGAGCGGTGAGACAGGTAGCGGGGCGAAGCAACGGCAATCCAGCGGAGATCCTCACCCAGCCTGATGGCCACCAACTCTTCCGGCACCGTTCCGCCAAAACGGATCCCCGCGTCAAAACCCTCTGCGACGATATCCACCCTGCGATCGTCCACGCTGATTTCAACCGTCACCTGTGGATACTTGTTGAGAAATTTAGGCAGATGGCGCGCGAGGATAAGCCTGGCGCCATCGCTCAGTACGTTTAACCGCAACCGACCCACCGGGCGGTCACGCATCCGGTTGATATCGTCAAGCGCGTCACCGATTTCCCGAAAACCAACATCCAGCCGCAGAGCAAGGTTTGACCCCGCTTCCGTCGGGGCGACCGTGCGGCTGGTGCGGTTGAGAAGCCGTACGCCCAGCCGCGTTTCAAGATTGCGGATAGCGTGGCTGAGCGCGGAAGTGGTGATCCCCAGCTCAACGGCGGCGCGGGTGAAACTGCGCTGTCGTTCAACGACTCTGAAAGCATTCAGGTCAGCAAGATCGCTACGGGAAAGGCGGGCGGCGGGGTGGTCGGTCATGTCATTCCATTTTCAGATGAGCGTAATTCAATGTTGCATAGCGTCATATCAAATTATGCGGTGATATTCAAAGGGCTGAGTTTAGTGAAATTCACAGAGGCCCTGCAACAACAACCCAACGACGGGCCGATAAAAATATTAATTTGCAGCCTGCGCCGATAAATGAACATAACGCTGAATAGAGTTGAACAAAATATATACAGAGGTGGTACAATTAGTTTCATACATCATAAAGGCGAAACACCATGTCCGTTTTATTTGAAATTCATGCGTAGCTTAAAAAACGCCGCAAAAGGGTCGGGAGTCAACCTTACCCTGCTGCTCTGCTTTGGTAAAAAAGTAAAGCACATCAGAAAAATCAGGCATCTTAGTCAGGAAGTGCTTAGCCAGGATGCGCATCTTGACAGAAGTTACATCAGTCATATCGAATGCGGTAAATGCAACCCGTCACTGCTGATAATAAATCAGATTGCCGGTGCACTGGATGTAACTATGAATGAGCTGGTCAGCGATATTGATAACTAAATGAAAGGATTATCGTTGTTGCCGTTATGGAATGACTCGCAAAAAAGCGAGTCATTTTCTATGGCAGCTGAGCCGGTTTATTGGAATAAAAAGAACCGCTATAATAGCGGCTCAGGTCCCCATCAAAATAAATTCTGTTAATCTTCCCTTCAGGTAATAATTTTCCGGATGCACCCTGCGACGCGTGCTGGAAGGCTTCCATTAGCCTGGCTAAAGGCAAAAAAGCGCACTGGCGGGCCTGGTGTTCGCTTATTCGGAGGGGAAGAATGCATCCGGAGAAAGGATGATTGCGGAGCAGCAGCAATATCCCAAATTGTCATCTGGTAGAAAATCAACGGCACCCGATATTGCTGTGCAGTTTGCTGACATAGGTGATGGCGGAGCGGGACTATTTTTTATTTTCCGCAGAGAACGTGTTGGTTTAAATTTTATTTCACACCGTGCAGGCAACCGTTGACTGCATATTTGCAGCGTGGTTTAAAATAATTAAAAAAGATTTAAAGATAGTCGCTCACAGAACCGGGAAAAACGGCCTGCGTGCCGTTCTTGCGGGGCTGGTTATACCCTTTCCCAGTCTGGCAGCTGGTTAGCTTTTTGGCGCCACAGTTGAAAAACTGACATTGCGGTACTGAAAAGCAAGCCACTCAACAGGGTGGTGACTAACGCAGTCGTGAAATCAACGGATTGTGCATCCCAGAACACGAACCACATCACCAGACCCCAGAAAGGCGTATAGACGGCGGTAAAACAGAGAAAGTTAGTCCAGAAAGGCGCAAGCGTCGCCGGGGCGACCTTGAATCCGAGGTTCCATAGAATACGGTGACACGGTGGAGCATAAGTACTGTGCCACATACCTTTTGCCTTCATCATGGCGAAAGCACGACTTTTTTTTGCTTCAAAAAACAGGGCGTTTTTCATTTTATAAATCCATAGGGTTTTTGTTGTTATCTTAGTGTAACAGTTTCTGGGGTAAATCGTTTCATGCTTGATACGTTTTGATGAATCATGCAGCTAAACCGTTCAGGATGTTATAAATCAGGGAAATGTTTTTATAAAAGGCATTTTGATAATATTAAATGCTGATGTGATGGTATTATTTCCAGCCTTATTCCTGCCGTGCTCCAAAATTGGGCAAAGTGACTCTGTCAGTATCTGCTGGCATTAGCGGTAAATGACGACAAAAAAATGCTGCCGTAGCCGGCTCTACACCCTCGTTGAATGATCCTTTAGGGCGCTTTAAATTGACATCCCTGACGGGCTGGCTGAAGATCCTGTCCGGTCAGCAAATTTTATTGCTCAGACAGATTCTTTATTTCGTACACGGCCGGGTACATAATTTTAAAGTTGATAAAATCCACGAATTATAACCTTCTGAAAAATAAGAAAAATGGATATCAAACAATTAATTTATCTGTGTAATCTTGAGCGTGAGCGTCATTTTGGGCGGGCGGCAGAGGCGAGCTTTGTCAGCCAGCCGACGCTCTCTATGCGGCTGAAAAATCTTGAACGCGAGCTGGGTTTGTCGCTGATCAATCGCAGTAACAACTTTGACGGCTTTACGCCCGAAGGCGATCGGGTGTTAACCTGGGCTCGTGAAATTGTTTCTGTCTATCAGGGGCTTAAACTTGAAGTGGAATCGCTCAAGCACGGCGTCAGCGGCACCTTAAGAATTGGGGTCGTGCCGCAGTGCAGTATCTCTCTGCCGCCGATCCTGAAAGGAATTAGCGAGCGCTATCCGCAACTTAACTATCGCGTTTCGGTACTGAGCGCCGATCAGTTACTGGATGCGCTCAACAGCCATACCGTCGATGTCGGCATTGGTTTTTTTGAACTGGTAACGCTGCGGGAACTGCATTTTCAGGCGGAGCCGTTGCAGGACAGCGGAGTGGAAGTGGTTTACCATCCCGCACATTTTCCGCAGCTGAAAGGGGAAGAGCCGCTTGAACTGACAGCGCTGAAAGCGATCCCTTTTTGCCTGGCGGAGCAAACGCGCTATTTCCGGCGTTATCTGGACACGCATTTTCGCGAGGCCGATATTCAGCTGCGCGTCATTCTCGAAACCACCTCGGTGTTTCAGCTTATCCAGGGTGTCCAGGTGGGGCTGGGCTGTCTGATTTCGCCTCGTGGACATTTGCTGCCGGCTATGACGCCTGAACTCTGTTCAAGGCCGCTGGCGATAGCGCCGATGACCCGCCAGGCTGCGGTAGTGATCGCCGAGCCGGGCAGGGCAACGCCGCTTTCACAGCACTTCTTTGATGAAGTACGCCGCTGGTTAAGCGAGCGTTAAGGGCGTTTTGTCAGCTTGCTCCCAGAGACTGCATCAGGCGGTTATTCCAGCTGGAAAGCGCGGTGCTCATAATGACACTGAAGACGGCATGCGGCGACAGTCCCGCTTCTTTTAGCGGCTGAAGATGCGCGGCGTTAAAGCGCTCCGGCGAGCGGGTAAGTTGTGCAGCGGCGTGGATCACCGCCTGCTGTACTGGTTCTGCTGCGGCAATTGCCACGTCCACACCTTCTTTCAGCGCTTCCCGCAGCGTTGGGGTGACATAGCGGTTGAAGCAGGCGGGGCTGCCGTTGATGCGAGCAGCAACAGCCGCCGCTAACGCACCTTCCGGGGAATCAACGGTACTCTCAAGCGTGTTGAAAAGCGTACTCCAGCCATACAAAACCTCCGCATCGTGTGCCAGCAGCCAGGCACTTGTACTTAATGCCTGCTGGGGCTGGCACCAGGTCAGGGCTTCCAGCTGGCGCGGCGAGGCATAGCGCAATTCCACCGGGGCCAAAGCGGGCTGCCAGCTGGCCTGCTGCTCAAAACGGTGTGAATCCGCATCATCAGGCACGGTAACGCCCGGGATCCAGCGTACCGGCAGCGCGAGCAGCGCGTTGATCCCCGCCGCCACGCGCGCCTGGTAGCTGACAAAGCCAATAATCTGACTAAACGTAATGATGTCCGGTAACGTCAGGCCGACTTCATCCAGCCGCAGTAATGCCGCTTTATCGATAAGCGTTGGCTGGCTTGCCAGCTGACGGGCGTATTCCGTAATCTGCGTTAAACGGCGATTGCTTTCGCGGGAAGAGTCAGGCCCGGAGAGCGGATTCAGCCGGGCGGCATAATGATTACAAAGACGCTGGATGCCTGTCACCTGCGCCACGGTAAGCGCCGTGCTGAGCCGATCGTACAGCGTCAGCGTATGCGTCATGCTGGTGACCAGCTGCCGGGGAAAAAGCAGCTGATAAATATCTCTCGATGCCAGCAGCGCAGGCTGCGCCTCTTGCAAATTCTGCTGCAGTTCATCTTTACACAACGCGGCCAGACCAAGTAAAAAGCGGTCTTCAATATCCGCCGCCTCGGGAACCAGAGGGGCGGCTTGCGTGGTCAGTGTAGATTGCGTTTCATGATACCAGTGGCTGTTGCCTTCAAATCGGCGCTGTTCCATGGTCATTCCTTTTCAAGTTAACTGACCCGAAGGCCGCCAGAGAAGCATGGCCGCCGGGTCTGAAGGGCAACTCTATCCTCGCTTAGGGGAATTAACCGACCAAAGACCAATCGGTGCTAATAAATAGCGGAAAAGCATAATGCTGAAGGCGTAAGCAGGATGTGCCGAAAAAACGCCCGATTTTATGGGTGCGGGCGATTTTCGGCTAAACAGACGGGGAATTTAACGATCTTTGCGCCAGGCGTCGGCGGTCAGCGCCTCGCCAAAATGGCTGTTGATCAGCCTTTTGGTCAGGTCATGTAACGGGGAAGCAAGCACATCGGCAGTACTGCCGCGCTCAACGACTTCGCCCTGGTGCATAACCATCACCATGTCGCTGATATGTTTCATCATGCCCAGATGCTGTGTGACGTAGATGTAGGAGATGCCGTGCTTATCCTGCAACTCTAACATCAGGTTGACCAGCTGGGAGCGCATCGACATATCCAGCGACGCCAGCGCTTCATCGGCCACAATCACTTTAGGTTGCAGGATAAGCGCTCTGGCCAACCCGACGCGCTGCTTTTGGCCAGGTGCCAGCATATGGGGATAATAGGCGGCATGGTCGCGCAGCAATCCAACCTGGCGCAGGGTGGCGATAATGCGTTTTTCCCGCGCTTCTGAGGATAAATCGGTATTAAGCCGCAGCGGAAAATCCAGAATTTGCCCGATACGCTGGCGCGGGTTGAGTGAGGTCGACGGATCCTGAAAAATCATACGGATGCGCTGGCTGCGATAGCCATAATCACCGTATTCCAGCGGACGATCGTCAATCAGAATAGCGCCCGAGCTGGGTGCAATCATGCCGCTAAGCATTTTCGCCAGCGTCGATTTGCCCGAGCCGTTTTCACCGATAATGGCCAGCGTCTGCTTTTCGCGCAGCATAAAACTGACATCTTTCACGGCTTCTACGTGCTGACGGCGAAACAGGCCCGTGCGGTATCGGTAGGTTTTGGTGAGGTTGCGCACCTCCAGCAGGGTATCCATCACTGGCTCTCCATATTCAGCGGGAAGTGGCAGGCAAAAAGGTGAGACTTTGCACCGGTCAGGCGAGGCGTTTCAATACACTTCTTCTGTGCATACGGACAGCGTGGTCCCAGACGGCAGCCGATCGGCAAATGTTCCAGCGAAGGAATAGCACCTGGCAGCGTATTCAGGCGGCTTTTATGCGGCAGCGACAGGCCGAAATCCGGCATCGCGCGGATCAGCGCCTGCGTATAGGGATGATGAGGAGAGACAATCAACTCCTCACTTACGGCGGTTTCCACCGTTTGCCCGCAATACATCACGTTGATGCGGTCCGCCCAGTGACTCAACATTTGTAAATCATGGCTGATCAGCAAAATAGTCGTGTTGTTGTTCTGGTTGAGTCGCGACAGCAGGCGGAAAATTTGTGCCTGCGTGGTCGGCTCCATCGCGTTTGTCGGCTCATCGGCAATCAGCAGGCGAGGCTGATTTGCCAGCGCAATCGCAATCATCGCTTTCTGACATTCGCCATCCGTTAGCTCGTAAGGGAAGCTACGCATAATGTCTTTGTGATCTTTGATCCCCACGCGATGCAGCAGCTCGACGGCACGACGATGCCGCCAGCGAAAACGCTGATACCAGCGGCCTTTGTAAGTCCAGCCAGGGATCGCCTGCATCAGCTGACGGCCGATGCTTTCAGAGGGATCCAGACAGGACTGCGGCTCCTGGAAAATCATCGACACGTTATGACCAACAATTCTGCGCCTTTCACGCGGTGAAAGTTTCAGCAGATCGATATCGTCAAAGCGCATGCGATCGGCGGTCACGCGCCAGTTATCTTTGGTGACGCCACAAATCGCTTTCGCAATCAGGCTTTTGCCCGAGCCAGATTCGCCAACCAGCCCGCGGACTTCGCCTTCGGTCAGGGTCATACTGACGCGATCGACGGCTTTCACCGGCCCGTCGGAGGTCATGAACTCAATGGTCAGGTTACGAATATCGAGCAGCGGCATTATTCAACTCCCGCAACGATGGCCCGGCGTACGCCGTCACCCAACAAATTAACAATCAGTACGCTAAGCATAATTGCGGCTCCGGGCAGCATTACCGTCCAGGGCGCAACATAAATGAGCTCCAGCGCATCGCCTAGCATCGCACCCCATTCCGGTGAAGGCAACTGTGCACCCAAATCAAGAAAGCCCAGCGCGGCAATATCCAAAATGGCCATCGACAGCGCACGCGTAAATTCCGTGACCAGCAGCGCCAGGATATTGGGGAAAATCGCATAGCGCAAAATGTTGGCACTGCTTGCGCCATCAAGCCGCGCAGCGGTCACATACTCTTTTTCCAGCTCATCATGCACCGCAGTATAGATGGATCGCACCAGACGGGGCATGATGGCCAGCAACACCGCCAGCAGCGCATGGGGCAGGCTGGGGCCAAAAAAGGCGACCACGATTATCGCCAGCAGCAGCGAAGGAATAGACAGAAAGGTATCCAGAATATGGTTCATGACTGCCGAGCGTAGCCCACGCGTCAGCCCGGCAAAGACGCCAAGTACCATCGCGCAGAATGAAGCCAGCAGGGTCACGACTATCGCTGAACCCACCGTTGGACCTGCACCGCTGAGCAGCCGGCTCAATACGTCACGGCCCAGATCGTCAGTCCCCAGGAAGAAGGAAACATCACCATAACGCGACCAGGAAGGCGGCAGCAGCTGATAGCCAAGAAACTGCTGATCAAGGCCATAAGGCGCGAACAGACGGCCAAAAAGACAAAGTAAAATCAGCGCAATAAAGGTGTAAAAACCGATCATTGCGGTGGTATCCCGGTAAAACAGACGCCAGGTGTGGCGAAAACGACTGGGAAGCTGCTTTTCAGCATAGATATTATCGGAGGGCATACCATTCCTTATGCTTCAGCGGCGTAGTGATCGCGCCCAAAATATCAGCAAGTACGTTGACGGTGATGACCAGGCCGCCGACCATCATCACGCCAGCGGAAATCGCGGCGTAGTCCTGTTGACGTATAGCATCTACCAGCCAGCGGCCCAGACCGGGCCAGCTAAAGACCACCTCGGTGATCATTGCCAGCGTCAGCATCGTTGAAAACTGTAGTCCGAGGCGAGGGATGACGGGCGGCAGGGCGTTGTGCAGTACGTGACGGCGAATAATCGTCAGCCGTGAAAGCCCGCGCGTAGCGGCCGCTTTAATATAGTTTTGCTCCATGACTTCACGGGTACTGATCCGCAGCAGACGAATGACCTCTGTCGTTGGTGCCACCGCCAGGGCTGTGACCGGTAAGATCAGATGCAGCAAGGCGCTTTTCAGCATCTCATGCCGCCACGGCGAATGGCTGAGCCAGACGTCAATCAGCGCAAAGCCGGTGATGTTTTTGACCGGGTAGAGCAAATCGAAGCGGCCTGAAACCGGCAGCCAGCCTAAGTCGAGTGAGAAGAACAGCGTGAGCAATAGCGCCAGCCAGAACACCGGCATGGAGAAGCCGAGCAGGGCAAGCGCGCTGATAGTTTTGTCCTGCCATTTATTGCGCATCACGCCAGCGGCAATGCCCAGCGGAATGCCGACAATCAGCGCCAGCGCGAAAGCCATCATGCACAGCTCGAGCGTGGCGGGAAACACTTCCAACAGCTGCCGGGAAATCGGCTCGCCGTTGATGCTTGATACCCCAAAATCAAACTGCATCAGCCCCTGATACCAGAAAAGCAAAGCATCGGTCAGCGACGCACCCTGAAGCGGCGCATGCGGCGTAAAATAGCTCAGGCTGAACCCCACCAGCGTCAGCAGAAAAAGCGTCACCAGCCACAGCACCAGACGACGTAGCGTATAGATAACCACTTTATTTCACCCCGCCTTTATCACGATAAACACCGGCAAACGATGCATTGCCAAACGGGCTTAATACCAGACCATGAATATCGTATCGGTAAGCCTGTAGGCGCAACGAATAAGCCAGTGGCAGCACCGGAAGCTTTTGTGCCAGCTGCGCCTGGGCACGGCTGTAATATTCAATCCGCGATGCCAGCTGTTGAGAGAGGAGCGCTTTGTGCAGCGTTTCATCAAAGGAAGTATCGCACCAGTGCGCGAAGTTAGTCTGCGAACTAATTGCGGCGCAGCTTAACAGCGGGCGGAAGAAACTGTCCGGATCGTTACTGTCCGTCGCCCAGCCCGTTAAGGTCAGATCGTGATTCATCTCCATCAGGCGCGCTTCCTGAAAACGTCCTTCGACCGGCACGATTTTCACCGTCACGCCCACCTGAGCCAGATCGGCCTGAATCAGCTCGGCGGTTTTCAACGGGCTGGGATTCCACGCCTGGGAAGCCGAGGGTGCCCATAAAGTCAGCTGCAAATTTTCGACCCCCAGCGCCTTCAGCTGTTCACGTGCCTTCTGCGGATTATATTCTGTCACCCGAGCATCATTATCATAAGCCCATGATGCACGTGGCAAAATCGACGCTGCCGTTTCTGCCGTGCCGTACCAGATAGACTCCATCAGACGCTCATTGTTAATCGCCAGCGCCAGCGCCTGACGCACTTCAGGGCGATCCAGCGGCGCTTTACGGGTATTAAAAGCCAGATAGGCAATGTTCATGCCTGGCCGCAACGTTAGCCGCAAACGCGGATCGTCGCGCAAAATAGAGATTTGGCTGGCGGCGGGATAGGCCAGCACATCACATTCCCCGGTCAGCAGCTTGGAAAGACGCCCGGTACCGCCAGCGCCCATATCAATCACTACCTGCGACATGCGTGGCAGTCCTTTCCAGTAACCCGGATTGCGCGCCAGGCGAATATACTGGCCGGTGCGGTATTCACTCAGCTGGAACGGTCCCGTGCCGATGGGCTGACGATCCAGCTGTTCCTGATGATCGATCTTTGCCAGCTTCGCCGCATATTCTGCCGACAGCACCGGGGCGTAATGTGTTGCCATATGCCAGAGAAAAGAGGCATCGGGGCTGTTCAGCCGGATCTCTACGGTATCGTTATTCAGCTTCCTGACGCTTTGCACCGCATCAGAAAATTGCAGGCTGTCAAAGTAAGGATAGCTGCCGCCGTTGACGTCGTGCCACGGCGACTTACGATTAAAAATGCGCTCAAAGCTAAATACCACGTCATCCGCATTTAATGGCCGGGTGGGCACAAACCAGCTGGTTTTCTGGAAGGCGACATTGTGTCGCAGGTGAAAACGGTAAGTTGCACCATCGTCCAGCACCTCCCAGCGTTCGGCCAGTTCCGGAATTAACCGGTATGTATAGGGATCGACATCCAGCAGGCGATCGTACAGCTGGGCCGCCAGCGTATCCACGACCAGCCCGCCGCTGGCCATCTGCGGATTAAAGGTGGTTACCGCGCCATTAACGCAGTAAACAAAGCCGCTCTGGCGGATATCATCCGGCGCGGCGGCGCAAACTGCAGCACTGAACAGGCTCAGGCCAGCGAAAAGAAAAGAGAGAAATGTGCGCATAAGTCATCTGAAATATCAGGCAATAGTCAGAGTGTACCGCACTCTGCGGCGTCGCCCAAAGTTTGCCTGGGCAAGTGACGATTTTTCATGCGAAAGCGAAATAGCAGTCAGGCGCGTTGACGACCTGAGGACAAAATAACCCTGTGCTTAATAAAGCCCGGGCGATGAAGAATACGCCCAGTCTTGCTATGGAAATGAGAAAGATTCTCAACAAACTGCTTTACAAGTTTGGTTGAGAATGATTATTATTCACCTGCGCTTCGACGGTGGCTCTACCGCTGAAACGCACGACATTGCTCACATTGCTTCCAGTATTTTTAGCCCGCCTTGCGCGGGCTTTTTTTATGTCAGATCCCGACGTGGAGGCGATAGCTGTTCCGGCAGCTGATGCAGAAAACCGCAAAGCAGGCTGGCCGCAAACGCACAGCAGAAGGGCAATGCGGGGCGAGCCATCGACTATACTTAGCCTGTCGAAAAGGAGCGCTTATGAATTGTAAAATCAATCTTTTGCAAGGCGATATTACTCAGATTCCTGTTGAAGCGATCGTCAATGCGGCGAACTCTTCTCTGCTCGGAGGCGGAGGCGTGGACGGCGCCATACATCGGGCTGGAGGTAAAACGATCCTCGCAGAGTGCCGTGAAATTATCAGTCGTCAGGGAAGTTGCAAAACGGGCGATGCCGTTATTACCCGCGCAGGCAATCTTCCAGCCAGTTATGTCATTCATACCGTAGGACCGGTATGGAACGGCGGGAAAAGCGGAGAACAGGCGCTGTTAAGAAACGCCTGGAATCGCTGTTTTGATCTCATCGCCCAGTACCAGATAAAATCCGTTTCTTTTCCTAATATCAGCACCGGAATTTATCGTTTTCCAAAAGCGTTAGCGGCGGAAATTGCGCTTGAGGTTATTTCAGCAAGGGCAAATGAGAATATTGATCATATTAATATCGTCTGCTTTGAACAGGAAAATTATGCGATTTACGCGTCGCTGCTAAAGGCACAATCCTGATTATAAGCGGCTGGCAGAGAAGCGTTTGAGAGGCAATATGGTGATAAACATGCGCCTTGCGGTCATGCAGACAGACGAGAAAAAGCCTGCATCCTGTGCAGGCTTCATCCCACTTGCGAGGTAGTAGGAGTACCTCGCCTGTTCAATATAAGGGTATTAAAAAGGCCCGCGTTACCGGGCAATAAATCTGACAAAAGGGAATCCATTTTACCAGCACACGCTTGCGGGTACTGATGAGTGCACCCTACAGGGTTATGGCGAAATTGATACCCCAGTCGCAATAAACCCATAAAATTGCGCATTTTTTGTCTGTTTAATGCGAGAGCTATGTTTCGCCATTGATCTCAACATTGTGCTTTTTCATCATCGCCCTGAGCTGATGGTAGGTCACGCCGAGTAGTTCAGCGGCGCGACGTTGATTAAACCGGGCCTGCTGCAAACTCTTTGCCAGCAGCGTCTTTTCCTGCTGATTCTGCCAGCGGCGTAAGTCCAGCGGCAGTGAAGGGGACGTTGCCGTCGTGGCATCCGCAGGTGAAGCTTGCGGATGCCGAGGCTGGAACGGATTGATAATAATGGCATTAAGTTCTTCGTCTGGTTCGCTGTGTCGATAAACCGAACGTTCCACCACGTTTTTGAGTTCCCGCACGTTGCCCGGCCAGCCGTAGTCCAACAGCATTTGTTGCGCCGCAGCGGAAAACCCAGGGAAATAAGCTAACCCAAGCTCACGGCACATCTGAATGGCAAAATGTTCAGCCATGACCAGGATATCGCTGCGACGTTCTCGCAACGGCGGTAGCTGTACCACGTCAAAGGCCAGCCGATCCAGCAGATCGGCACGAAACTGCCCCTGTTCCGCCAGCAGCGGCAAATCGGCATTGGTGGCGCAAACCAGCCGCACGCTGACCTGAAGCGGCTGGCTGCCGCCTACGCGTTCAAGGTGGCCATATTCAATCACTCTCAGCAGTTTTTCCTGCACCAGCATCGGGGCGGTAGCCAGCTCGTCCAGAAACAGCGTACCGCCATCGGCACGTTCGAATCGCCCGAGATGGCGTTTTTGCGCGCCGGTAAACGCGCCGGCTTCATGGCCGAACAGTTCTGAATCAAGCAGGTTTTCGTTCAGCGCCGCGCAGTTGAGTGAGATAAAAGGCCCCTGCCAGCGGTCGGAAAGATAATGCAAACGGCTGGCGATAAGCTCTTTACCGGTACCTCGCTCACCGATAACCAACACTGGTTTGTTCAGCGGCGCCAGGCGTGAAACCTGCTCCAGCACTTCCAGAAAGTTATTAGATTCGCCTAACAGCGTTTCCTGTTCGCTCATGAAATTCACCACATATTGGTTATTTACACCACCTTATCTGAATGACGACGAGGTGTAAACTCTGTCAATCCTGATAAATCAATAAGATAAAAACTGGCACGCTATTTGTATTACTCCTCACAGCGCACCGCGCATAAATAAATAATTGAGGAGTGTGATTATGGGTATTTTTTCTCGTTTTGCCGACATCGTGAATGCCAACATCAATTCACTGCTGGAGAAAGCGGAAGATCCGCAGAAACTTGTCCGCCTGATGATTCAGGAAATGGAAGATACGCTGGTTGAAGTCCGCTCCACGTCCGCCCGGGCGCTGGCTGAAAAGAAACAGCTCCTGCGTCGTATCGAACAGGCTGAATACCAGCAGGCGGAATGGCAGGAAAAAGCCGAACTGGCGCTGCGTAAAGATAAAGACGATCTGGCGCGTGCCGCGCTGATTGAGAAGCAGAAACTGACCGATCTGACCGTTTCGCTGAAAACCGAAGCGGAGCAGGTAGAAGAAACGCTGCTGCGGATGAAAGGTGAAATTGGTGAGCTGGAGAAAAAACTCAGCGAAACCCGTGCCCGTCAGCAGGCGTTGACGCTGCGCCACCAGGCTGCCTCCTCTTCACGTGATGTACGCCGCCAGCTGGACAGCGGTAAAATCGATGAAGCGATGGCGCGTTTTGAATCGTTTGAACGCCGGATCGATCATATGGAAGCCGAGGCGGAAAGCCACAGCTTTGGCAAGCAGAAAAACCTCGATCAGCAGTTCGCTGAGCTTCAGGCCGATGATGAAATTTCTGCTCAGCTGGCCGCGCTGAAAGCAAAAATGAACCGCAGCGAGTAACGTCTGTGTGGGGCATCCGCTGAAGATGCCCACTGACCTTTGCCTGAATTTTCAAGGAGAGTAAATGAGCGCATTATTTCTGGCTATACCGTTGACCATTTTCGTGCTTTTTGTCGCGCCAATCTGGCTGTGGCTGCACTACAGCCGTCAGAGCGGCAATACGGCACTGTCTAACAGCGAGCTACAGCGTCTGCAACAGTTAACTCAGGACGCCCGGCGCATGCGTGAACGCATTCAGGCGCTGGAGGAGATCCTTGATGCAGAACATCCGAACTGGAGGCAGTCATGATGGCTAACGGCAAAAAGCTTTACCGCATTCCCTCACGCGGTAAAGTGAAAGGCGTGTGTGCCGGCGTGGCTGAATACCTTGATATTCCGGTACGCCTGGTTCGGGTGATCGTGGTGCTGTCGATGATTTTTGGCTTGTTCATGGTGACCACCATCGTCTATTTCGTGCTGGCTTTTGTACTGGATGAAATGCCTGAAAGCGTTGCGCGCGAAGAAGAAAACAGGCCGACGGCGCATATGCTGTTAGAAAAGCTTGATGCTGAACTTAACGGCGGCGAAGCAAACCTGCGTGAAATAGAACGCTACGTCACCTCGGAAACTTTCAGCGTGCGGAGTCGTTTCCGTCAGCTGTAACCGCTCTGGCTGGCCGCGTCAGGCCGCCAGTTTTCTGGAGAGAAATATGCACAACTGGCAATCTGGTTTTCGTCGTAATGCCGCGCCCGCGCTAAAGGCGGCCGGAAAATTTGCGCTGATCGGCGCACTGAATTACGGCCCCGCAGGCCTGACCGGCTGGGCGGTGAAATCCGTCGCCCGTAAACCGCTTAAAATCGTGCTGGCCTGGGCGTTGGAACCGCTTATCCGTCGTGCGCTGCGCGGCGTCACTTCCCGCTGGAACCGCTAAGGCTCCTCAAGCGTTATTTTTAAATATTTGCTACGCCTGGCGTTTAAAAAGGGATAGCTCGCTCAAAAAAGGCATTGGTTACTCGCATGAAACGACTTCAAAATGAATTGCTGTCGCTAATGAACAGAGGTGCAGACCGCCATCTGCGCCTGGCGGTCACGGGACTTAGCCGCAGCGGCAAAACGGCTTTTATCACCTCGCTGGTCAGCCAGCTTCTGAACGTTAATGCCGGCGCGCGGCTACCGATGTTTTCTGCCGTGCGGGAAGAGCGCCTGCTGGGCGTGAAGCGCGTCCCGCAACGCGATATGGGCATTCAACGATTTACCTATGACGAAGGCTTATCGCAGCTGTATGGTTCGCCGCCTGACTGGCCAACGCCCACGCGGGGCGTCAGTGAGATGCGGCTGGCGCTGCGTTACCGCTCTCGCGAATCCCTGCTGCGCCATTTTAAAGAAACCGCCACGCTGTATCTGGAAATTGTCGATTATCCCGGTGAATGGCTGTTGGATCTGCCGATGCTGGCGCAGGATTATCTCAGCTGGTCACGGCAAATGACCGGGCTGCTTCAGGGCGATCGCGCCGACTGGTCGAAGACCTGGCAAAAACGCTGTGCCGATCTGGATCCGCTCGCACCGGCAGACGAAAACCGTCTGGCGGCCATTGCTGCGGCCTGGACCGATTATCTGCTGAAGTGTAAGCAGGAAGGGCTGCACTTTATCCAGCCGGGGCGTTTTGTGCTGCCTGGCGATATGGCAGGTGCGCCCGCTTTACAGTTTTTCCCCTGGCCACAGACTCGCGATGTTAACGAGTCGAGACTGGCGCAGGCGGATGCCAGTACCAATATCGGCATGCTACGTGCTCGTTACAACTATTATTGTCAGCATGTCGTTAAAGGCTTCTACAAAAATCATTTTTTGCGTTTCGACCGGCAAATCGTGCTGGTGGACTGTTTGCAGCCCCTTAACAGCGGGCCGCAGGCGTTTAATGATATGCGCCTTGCCCTGACACAGCTGATGCAGAGTTTCTCTTACGGGCAGCGAACGCTGTTCCGTCGGCTCTTCTCGCCGGTTATCGACAAGCTCTTATTTGCCGCAACCAAAGCGGATCACGTTACCAGCGATCAGCACGCTAATCTGGTTTCGCTCCTGCAACAGCTGGTGCAGGATGCCTGGCAGAACGCCGCGTTCGAAGGCATTACGATGGACTGCGTTGGGCTGGCTTCGGTACAGGCGACGCAAAGTGGCTTAGTGGATCACAACGGTGAAAAAATTCCTGCGTTACGCGGTCACCGGCTAACGGATAATGCGCCGCTAACCGTTTATCCCGGCGAAGTGCCGCCGCGACTGCCGGGTAACGCGTTCTGGCAGCAGCAGGGATTTCATTTTGAGCAGTTCAGGCCACAGGAACAGGATGCCGATCGTCCTTTACCGCACATTCGTCTGGATGCGGCGCTGGAATTTTTGCTGGGAGATAAATTGCGATGAACAGCCCGATTAAACCACGGATTGATTTTGCTCAACCGCTGGAAACAGAGAAAACCGACACGCTGAAAGCGGCGCATTTTTTTGCCCAACAGGATGAGCGATTTGTCGCAGTAGACCCCGAACGGCCTGCTGAAGAGGAAGGCGCTGGCGAAAAAGCCGTTGAGGCCGCGCTCAGGCCCAAACGCAGCCTGTGGCGAAAAATGGTCAAGGCCGGGCTGGCGGTATTTGGCGCAAGCATTGTTGCGCAGGGCGTACAGTGGGCGCATAACGCCTGGGTGCAGCAAGACTGGATTGCGATGGGCGGCTGCGTGGCGGGGGGGCTCGTTGTTTGTGCCGGTGCCGGTTCGCTAATTGCCGAATGGCGGCGACTTTACCGGCTGCGTGAAAGAGCAGAAGAACGCGACGTGGCCCGTGATTTGTTACACAGCCATGGCGTGGGAAAAGGGCGCGAGTTTTGCGAAAAGCTGGCGCGTCAGGCGGGGCTGGATCAGGGGCATCCGGCTTTACAGCGCTGGCAGGCATCGCTTCATGAAACGCACAACGATCGGGAAATCGTTGCGCTTTACGCCCAGCTGGTACAGCCGGTGCTCGATCTTCAGGCTCGTCGTGAAATCGGTCGCAGCGCGGCAGAATCAACCCTGATGATTGCCGTCAGCCCGCTGGCGCTGGTGGATATGGCGTTTATCGCCTGGCGTAATCTGCGGCTGGTCAACCGTATCGCCGTGATCTATGGCATTGAGCTGGGCTACTTCAGCCGCCTTCGTTTATTCCGTCTGGTGCTGTTAAATATGGCTTTTGCCGGTGCTTCTGAACTGGTGCGTGAAGTGGGGATGGACTGGATGTCGCAGGATCTGGCCGCCCGATTTTCTGCGCGAGCGGCTCAGGGCATTGGCGCGGGGTTATTGACCGCACGCCTGGGCGTAAAAACCATGGAGCTGTGTCGACCGCTGCCGTGGCTGGAAAATGATAAGCCTCGTCTTGGCGATTTTCGGCGTGATTTGGTTACCCAGCTGAAAGAAACGATGCAGAAGTAGCCGACTGTCAACTTTTCATTCCAGAATGCTTCTGACGCCTGCACCAATGGAGTATTATTCGTTATCGCCCGAACAATAAGAAGGTTGCTCTACATGCGTCTGGAAGTATTTTGCCACGACCGCCTTGGTCTGACCCGTGAACTGCTTGATTTACTGGTAGAAAGAAACATTGACTTGCGGGGAATCGAGATCGCACCGATTGGGCGTATTTACCTCAATTTCACGCCCGTTTCGTTTGATCAATTCAGCCAGCTGATGGCAGAAATTCGCCGTATTCCCAGCGTGACGGACGTGCGCACCATTACATTTTTACCTTCCGAGCGGGAGCATCGTGCTCTCAGCGCGCTGCTAATCGCCTTGCCTGAGCCGGTTTTCTCCATTGATTTGAAAAGCAAAGTGGAGCTGGCAAACCCGGCGGCGCAGGCGCTGTTTTCACTTAACGAAGACAAAATGCGCAATTTTGGTGCCGGTGCGCTGATTGCTGGTTTTAATTTTCAGCGCTGGCTGGAAAGCGAGCGCATTGAGCCTCAGGCCCACCATGTTGTGATTCAGGGACGCGATTTCCTGATGGAAATTACCCCGATTTTCGCGCCGGGAGAAAATGAGCAGCCGGGTAACCCGGTAGGCGCTGTGGTGATGCTGAAATCAACGGCCAGAATGGGACAGCAGCTGCAAAACCTGGCGGTAAATGACGACAGCGAGTTTCAGCATATTGTTGCGGTTACCCCTAAAATGCGTCAGGTGGTGGATCAGGCGCGCAAGCTGGCGATGCTGGATGCGCCGTTGCTGATTGTCGGTGATACCGGTACGGGCAAAGATATGCTCGCGCGTGCCTGTCATTTACGCAGTGCGCGCGGTAAGAAACCGTTCCTGGCGCTGAACTGTGCTTCCCTGCCGGATGACGTTGCTGAAAGCGAACTGTTCGGTCATGCCGCAGGCGCCTACCCGAACGCGCTGGAAGGCAAAAAAGGCTTTTTTGAACAGGCGAACGGCGGTTCGGTTCTGCTGGATGAAATTGGCGAAATGACGCCACGCATGCAAACCAAGCTGCTACGTTTCCTTAACGACGGTACCTTCCGGCGGGTGGGCGAAGAACATGAGGTCAAAGTTGATGTGCGCGTAATCTGCGCCACACAAAAAAATCTTACCGAGATGGTGCATCGCGGCGAGTTTCGCGAAGATCTTTTTTACCGCCTTAACGTGCTTACGCTCAATCTGCCGCCGCTGCGCGAACGTCCCCAGGATATCCTGCCGTTAACGGAAATGTTTGTCGCTCGCTTTGCCGACGAGCAGGGCGTTGCCCGACCGAAACTCTCCGCGCAGCTCAATGCGTTTCTCAGCCGCTACACCTGGCCGGGCAACGTTCGTCAGTTAAAAAATGCGCTTTACCGCGCGTTGACTCAGCTGGAAGGCTATGAGCTGCGTCCACAGGATATCGTGCTACCGGAATTTGCTACGGATATGCCGCTGGGCGAAGAGGCGATGGAAGGATCGCTGGATGACATCACCAGCCGTTTTGAACGGTCAGTGCTGACCCGACTGTATCTCTCTTATCCCAGCACGCGCAAGCTGGCTAAACGGCTGGGCGTTTCCCACACCGCGATTGCGAATAAGCTGCGTGAATATGGTCTGAGCCAGAAGAAAGGCGAGGGTGAAGGGAAATAGCGCGGGAAAAATTTTTTCTGAAACCGTGTAAAAAGCATCGTCATGCCAGCCGGCAATAATATATCGATTAACGACACAGCCCCGGCCGCAAGGCCTGGGCTTTGATTCAGGCGTACGACAGTCAATATTGGGTTGCAGGTAAATTCAGGGAATTATCGGGAGAAGCTTCGTTAATGGATATTCTGAAAGTAATTGAAGATAATTTAGCTTCAGCATTAGGTAAGCTGGGAGAATTCACATGGGCATATGTTGTGCTGTCAAAAAACAAAATGTCTGTGCAGTTTTTTGCAACCAATTATCCAGAAGAGTGGGTGAAAACCTATCAGGAACAAAGTTTGCACTTTACCGATCCTGTTGTTATTAACGCGCTTAACCGGTTGACGCCATTCCTGTGGGATGAAAAAACAGAAACGGATAATAAATTTTGCTCGCCGGGCATATTCGATAAAGCAAAAAATCATAATGTGAAAAATGGCTATACGTTTGTTTTGCATGATTATAAAAACAACATGGCAACACTCTCTTTTGTTATCGATCCTGAACGGAGAAACGAAATCGAGGATTTTCTTTTCAAGCATCGGGGCGATATTAACATTCTGCTTACCACCGTACATGAACGGTATCTGGCGCTGATGATGCTTTCTGAAAATAACGAATTGCATTCAGTTAATAAAAACCTTTTCACCGATCGCGAAAACGAAATCCTTTACTGGGCAAGCGTAGGTAAAACCTATCTTGAAACGGGAATTATTTTAGGAATTAAAACGACAACGGTTAAATTCCATATGGCAAATATTGTCAAAAAACTGGGTGTAACCAATGCCCGCCATGCGGTGCGTCTTGGTGTTGGCCTTGATTTAGTTAAACCGGTGACTCACTAATTTAAATTTGCGTATTGTTTCTGTTAATC
Source organism: Pantoea sp. CCBC3-3-1 (assembly GCF_007981265.1). Taxonomy (NCBI): domain Bacteria; kingdom Pseudomonadati; phylum Pseudomonadota; class Gammaproteobacteria; order Enterobacterales; family Erwiniaceae; genus Pantoea; species Pantoea sp. CCBC3-3-1. Next base: position 2,517,271 of record NZ_CP034363.1, on the reverse strand, counting down.
AAATTTTTTTAAAAAGCCAGTCATCGACTGGCCTTAGTGCTTTACTTTAGTGCAGCAAGCGCGGCGTCATAATCCGGCTCGGTGGCGATCTCTTCAACCAGCTGACTGTATAAGACACGATCCTGTTCATCGAGGATCACTACCGCACGTGCAGCCAGCCCTTCAAGCGGGCCATCGCTAATCGCCACACCGTAGTCCTCTTTAAATTGCGCACCACGCAGTGTTGAAAGCGTGACGACGTTGTTCAACCCATCGGCACCACAAAAACGCGACAGGGCAAACGGCAAATCGGAGGAGATGCACAGCACAACCGCATTATCCATTTCGCCCGCAAGCTGATTAAATTTACGTACCGAGGCGGCACAAACGCCAGTATCAATACTGGGAAAAATATTCAGCACCTTACGCTTGCCCGCAAAATGGGAAAGAGGAACGTCGGAAAAGTCTTTTGCGACCAGCGTAAACGGCTTCGCAGCCTGACCCGGAGTGGGGATTTGACCGGCGACAGGCACCGGATTACCCTGAAAAAGTACTGTCTGAGACATAATCTTTCCTTATATGCACGGTAAACATTGTTCTGAGTGTAAGCCATACAGGCTAACTCACCCAGAAAAAACCTGCCCTGAGCTTGTTCATTACGCAAATACGGCCACAATGGCTAAGGTATTGTGGTAGCAATTCTTTCTCTTCTTTAAGGATCCGTTGATGAGAGCAGTGAAGGTATATCCGGAAACATGGCCGTTGCATACGCCGTTTGCTATTGCGCGTGGCGCGCGCAGTGAAGCGGGCGTTGTGGTAGTAGAAGTGGAAGAGGAAGGGATCAAAGGCATTGGAGAATGTACGCCCTATCCACGCTATGGTGAGACCGAAGCATCGGTGCTGGCGCAAATCGCCTTACTGATTAATGCGCTGAAGCAGGGGCTGACGCGTGAACAGCTTCAGTCGCTGCTGCCCGCAGGAAGCGCCCGTAATGCTATCGACTCGGCGCTGTGGGATCTTCAGGCCCGTAAACTACATAGCGACCTGTGGCGACTGACCGGTGCCACACCGCCAGCGATTATCGAGATGGCACAAACCGTTAGTATTGAAATGCCGGAAGTGATGGCCAGCAGCGCGCTGGCATTGTGGCAAAACGGCGCACGATTACTGAAGATCAAACTCGATAATTCGCTGATCACCGAGCGGCTGGTGGCGATACGAACAGCAGTACCGCAAGCTACGCTGATTGTGGATGCAAATGAGTCCTGGCACAGTGAAGGGCTGGCGGCGAGATGCCAGTTGCTGGCCGATCTAAACGTGGTGATGCTCGAACAGCCGCTTCCCGCCGCAGACGATGCCATGCTGGAAAACTTTATCCATCCGTTACCGATTTGTGCTGATGAGAGCTGCCACACGCGAGCCGATCTGCCCGCGCTAAAAGGGCGTTATGAGATGGTGAATATCAAGCTGGATAAAACGGGCGGCCTGACCGAAGCGCTGGCGCTGGTGCAGGCGGCAAAAGCCGCCGGTTTTGAGGTGATGCTCGGCTGTATGCTGTGTACATCTCGTGCAATCAGCGCTGCGCTTCCGTTAGTAAATTCGGCTCGCTTCGTGGATTTAGACGGCCCAACGTGGCTCGCGGCGGATGTTGATCCCGCTCTACCCTTTAGCTGCGGCAGAATAACCCTCTCCTGAGGGCTTGCTCAGTAAATCTACCATTGCCGCAAGGTACTTTTCACTGGCCTCGTCTGTAGAAACCGGCGGCAGTTCAACGGTAATCACCGGCAGGCTCAGATCGGCACACCAGCTGCCAAAGGAGCCTGGCGTGGCATAGCCTACGGTTGTCACCAGCGGCAGCGACATATTCTCTGCCAGCCATTCGCCCAGTTTGCTGCTGTGCGGATCTTCAACACAGGCCAGCGGTTCATGAAAGGAGACCACCCAGGCCGGTTTAAGCTGATAAATCAGGCTGCAAAGGGCTTGGGTTTCCGGCTCAGAACCTGCGCGGTCGCCGGTTGAGAGCCGCACATCGCGTTCTTCTGCCGCACTGTTCCAGCGATAAATCGTCTCGCCAGACTGCCAGTTCGCCGCCGGAAAGTTACGATTCAAATCGACGCCATGGGCGTTAGCCCGTAAACCCAGCTGGCAGCCATCAGGATTAACGGCCAGCACCACATGATGTCGACGGTGTTCCTGCTGCAAAGTTCGTAAAGCACAGGAAAGCGTGACGACTGCGGCGGCCTCATCGCCATGCGTGCCAGCCAGGATCAGCCCGCTGTCGCTATCTGCCAAGGGGGCTGGGAACCAAAGCAGCGGTGCGCCCAGCACGCTGTGCCCGTAAATCTTACATTCGATCTCCAGCTTTCCCCGCGCGCTACGTGGATGGATCCGCGACATAACTTAACTCCCGAAAAGTTTTGCTAACGCTAGCTTAAATTTCAGCAGAAAAAAAGCGCAGTTCGATCCGTTGCGCAAAGCAATGGAAAAAGAGTGTCTGGCGATCAACGATTTGCGTTAAAGTGCGACTGTTAGCTCTTAAGCATTTAGCGAGGTTTCCTGATGCACAATTCTTTTCAATTATCTCTGGCATTACTGGCGATGGCGGCCAGTGGCGCACTTTATGCCGCTGAAGTGCCGCCGGGCGCTGACCTGGCTGCCGTACAACAAATTGTTCGGCATATCAAAGATGAACCCGCTTCGCTCGATCCGGCGAAAGCTGTCGGGTTACCTGAAATTCAGGTTATTCGTGATTTGTTTGAAGGGCTGACTAACCAGGACGCTAAAGGAAATAGTGTGCCGGGCGTGGCGACGCAATGGCAGACGACGGATAACCAGACATGGATCTTCACTCTGCGTAAAGATGCACGCTGGTCAGATGGCGAACCGGTTACGGCGAACGATTTTGTTTACAGCTGGCGACGGCTGGTCGATCCGAAAGTTGGTTCCACTTTTGCCTGGTTTGCTGAATTAGCCGGTATGCAAAACGCCGCCGCGATTACCAAAGGCGAGATGTCACCCGATAAACTTGGCGTGGTGGCGCTGGACGATCGCCGGCTGAAAGTCATGCTGGATAAACCCGTACCGTATTTCCTCGGCCTGACGTCCAATTTCAGTCTGTACCCCGTTTCGGCAAAGGCGATTGAAAAATCCGGCCAGGCCTGGACACAGCCGGGCAATATGGTAGGGAATGGCGCTTATAAATTGCAGGAGCGCGTTGTTAACGAAAAACTGGTGCTGGTGCGTAACGAACATTATTGGGACAACGCTCACAGCGTGTTAAATAAAGTCACCTTTGTGCCAATCAATGAAGAATCGAGCGCCACCAAACGTTATCGGGCTAACGATATTGATATCACCGAATCATTTCCCAAAAATATGTATGCGCTGCTGAAAAAACAGATCCCGGGTGAGGTCTACACGCCAGATCAGCTGGGCACCTATTATTACGCGTTCAATACCGTAAAAGGTCCAACTGCTGACGTGCGGGTGCGTAAGGCGCTTTCATGGAGCATCGACAGAAAGATCGTTGCTGAAAAGGTGTTAGGCACCGGTGAAAAACCGGCCTGGCACTTTACGCCAGATGTCACGGCCGGTTTCAGGCCACAGTCCGGCTTCCCGGAGCAGCATTCACAACAAGAGCTGAACGCGCAGGCTAAAATGCTGCTGGCGGCGGCAGGCTATGGGCCTGATCATCCGCTGGATCTGACATTACTCTACAACAGCTCTGAAAATAATCAAAAAATCGCCATTGCAGTAGCCTCAATGTGGAAAAAGAACCTTGGGGTCAACGTGAAGCTGCAAAATCAGGAATGGAAAACCTACATTGACAGCCGCAACAGTGGCAATTTTGATGTGATCCGTGCTTCCTGGGTCGGTGATTATAACGAACCCTCCACCTTTCTCAGCCTGCTAACTGCCAGCCACAGCGGGAATATCGCTAAATTCAACAGTGCAGAGTACGACGCGCTGTTGGCGAAGGCCAGCCGTGAAACTAACAGCGATTCCCGTAATGAGGACTATAACCGCGCCGAAAAAATTATTGCTGACCAGGTGCCAATTGCACCGTTATATCAGTACACCAATGGACGGTTGATCAAGCCATGGGTGAAGGGATATCCGATTACCAACCCGGAAGATATGGCCTACAGCCGAACGATGTACATTCTTAAGCATAATCAGTGAGTCATCTCCGGTTGTGGGCAAGATTTTAACCCAGGCGGGGATGGCGCGCCGATCGGTTATTGATTAATTAACGTGCGCTTTATACGCTTTTGTAACGCATCGTTATTAATAAAATGCCAGATAATAGCGTTTCCTATAAGGTTTTCATTCTTTCGGTCAGGTGTTTTATGGTTAAAGTGTGTGCTCTGCTTTGTCTTTCACTGCTGCTCACGGGTTGTGCATTAAAACGTTATCCTGCTTCACCGCCGGTTAGCGCGGTGCAAAAAACCACGCTGGATTGCCCGGCCGTAGAGAAGGCGATCGCCAGCCAGCAGGAGATCCAGGCGCAGATTGATAAAACAGGAAAATTTGATGGCCTGACGGTTCTTGGCTTTATTGGCGATTTCGGCATTGGCAACGGTGTGGCGAAAGGACTGGCGCAAAAACATGCGAATGAACGGATGAGTGAGCTGAAAAAGCTGGAAGCGGCAAAATGCCCGGCAACGCTACATAGCTGATTAGACAGTAATTTTCGAAGCATATCACAGTTCCATTTCTGGAGGCTTGAGCTCTCATGAGATTGGATTAAGGTAGCAGCTGGATTGTTACTGCTTCGCTGCAGGCAAAACCTGACAGCCGGATGAACGTCCGGCGTCAGGTTTTTTTTCATTGCAGGCCGGGATATGAAAATAATCAAGATACTGAATAATAACGTTGCAATAGTGCATGACGCACAGGGAAAGGAACAGGTTGTTATGGGGCGCGGGCTGGCTTTTCATAAAAGTGCGGGCGAGGAAATTAACCCACTGTGCGTGGAGAAAACATTTGCGCTGCAAAGTTCTGAATTGATCGGCCGACTGGGTGAACTGCTGCTGGAAATCCCCATCGAAGTCGTCACCACCAGCGAGTGTATCATCGCGCTTGCCCGTAAAGAGTTTGCAGGCAATCTCCACGAAAGCCTGGCGATAGGCCTGACCGATCATATTAATTTTGCCGTGCAGCGACAGCGGGAAAACCTCCCTCTGCGTAATGTGCTGCGCTGGGAGATCCGTTCCCTCTATCCTCGTGAATATGCGATTGGGCTGGCAGCGCTGGAGATTATTTTTCAGCGCTTAGACGTAAGGCTTGAAGAAGATGAAGCGGGGTTTATCGCGCTGCATCTGATCAATGCTCAGCTGCACAGCGAGATGCCGGAGGTGATGTATATCACCCGCTTTATGCAGCAAATCCTCGATATCGTAAAATACCAGCTACAAATCACCTATCAGCCGGACTCTCTCAGCTACAACCGTTTTGTTACGCATCTGAAATTTTTTGCTCAGCGAATATTGGGTAAGCAGGGAGTGGTCAGTGACGATGTGTCACTCCATGACGTGGTACGCAGCCGCTACCCGCAAGCCTACCGATGCGTGGAGAAAATCGACCGGCATGTGATTAAAACTTATGACTACGCGCTTGGCACGGAAGAACGCATGTTCCTCACCATCCATATTGAACGTGTGCGTAAAGAAACACTGGCGCTCGAAGAAAGCGAAGATGAGGCCTAATGCCCCTCGTCACACCACGTCTGCGGGCGATGGGTGACAACCTGCGATGTGTGGGACGCACACGTTCATGCTGCAAAGTGCAGCGGTATCCATCGACATGCCGCTGCGAATAGCCTTCAGAATTTCACCACCGTTTTGAGGCCTGTCACCCAGGCATCCTGCGTTTCTTTAAATCCACCAGGGCGATGCCAGTATTGAATACCGGGCTGAAGTTGCAGCCAGCTTGTCGCCTGTACACGGTAATACAGCTCTGCATTCAATGCGTGCCCCGGCAGAGGCAGATAACGTGGGTCACTGTAATCACTTACACCCTGTAGCTGATTACGATATTGCCTGTCGCGACGGTAATCGTCGCTTATTTCAATCCAGCTGGCGCCAAAACCAATCCAGTCATCGGGTCTGGCATCCATCAGCCCGTGGTAACGCAGTGAGGCCGCGACATTCAGACGCAGGTAGTTTGAGCGCTTGTCGCTTACCCCAATGCTCCAGGAGGTACTCAGTCCACGTGATGCATCATCACCATGGCGGGTCAACTGCTGGTTAAGCCCGCCGTAAAAAAACCAGGTGCGGTTATGGTTTCGATAGCCCAGCGGATCGTCCGCGCCGGTGCTGCCAGACTTACCCCTATAAAGATCCTGCTGTCTGGCATTGGTAAATAACAGGCCGAGGTTATAAGCGCCGGGTAAGGCATTTACATGGGTTTTTAATTCCAGTTCAACCGGAACCAGAAGCCCCTTGCTGCCTCTGGTTGACCCGCTCCAGGCCTGGCTGCGTTCCTGCTTGTGCGGATTTTGCTCCATCAATCCCGCTTTTAAGGTGAGTTCATCGTTAAGCTTATATTGCAGAGTCGTTCCCCAATAGTGCACGTTCCAGTTATACCAGGTTAAAGCGTAGGCAGATTTGCCACCGCACTGGGACAGCAGCTGAAAATCACAGGGGATAATTTGATCAAAATCCTGCACTTTGTTCATCATGCCGATTCGCCAGTGAAGACGCTGATGATTAAACGTGCGCGCAAATGTCAGCCAGCCAAGACGGGTAACAGAACCGCGACCTGAACTTTCCTGAGAAATGTCACTGATATTGGCACGAGGATCCTGCAATCGTCGGGTAGTCAGGCTGTCGTCATGATTACGGTTAACAATATTTCCTTCAATTTTTGCATCAGGAATACCGGTCAACGCGGCAAGATCCTGCTGGAATGTCAGTGAAAATTGATCGATATAAGCCGCATGAGGCTCATGGTTATATCCTCCTGCGGCATTATAAGAAACCTGACTTAAATAGCCGAGGTTATAATGAAAGCCGTTTTCTTCCAGGATGGGTTTTATCCCAGCCATATTACCCAATAATCCTGTTTGCGGCGGCGTAAAGCCCAACGCAACGCCTTGCCATTGTTCATCAGCAACAGCACTGCCAGCGGTAAAAAGATTGATTAACAACGTCCAGGCAATAAGATTGCTGGAGTAAGCCGTTAGCGAGGTCCTTTTCATTGATTATTCCTTATCTCATCCGCTAAATAGAAACAGATCCGATAAAATAGTTTCCATTAAGGTCACGGCAGATCATTCTGCCGTGAAAACACTATTTCAGTGACTCGCCCTGGCTTTTAATGACTTCCTGATACCAGTAAAAGCTTTTTTTTCTTTTACGTTCGAGCGTACCGTTACCGTCGTCATCACGATCGACATAAATAAATCCGTAACGTTTAGACAGCTGGGCTTTTGAGGCGCTAACCAGGTCTATGGGGCCCCAGCTGGTATATCCCCAAACCTCCACGCCATCCTCAATAGCTTCGCGGACCTGAACCAGGTGGTCATTAAGGTAGGCGATGCGGTAATGATCGTTAATGCTGCCGCAGGCTTCCTGTTTATCAAGCGCGCCAAGGCCGTTTTCGACGATAAACAGCGGTTTTTCGTAGCGGTCATAAAGGGTGTTCATCAGCAGCCGCAAGCCCTGCGGGTCAATCTGCCAGCCCCATTCAGAGGCGGGCAGATGCGGGTTTGGCACCATATCCAGAATATTACCGCGCAGCCGATCCTGATTTTCTTTAGCGGTGGCGCAGCCCGTCATGTAGTAGCTGAAGGAGATATAATCGACCGGTTCCCGGAGATCGATTTTATCTTCAGCATCGATCGCAAGCGTGATGCCCTGTTCTTTAAAAAAGCGTTTCATGTAAGCGGGATAGTAGCCGCGTACCTGCACGTCGCCAAAAAACAGCCACTCACGATTTTTTTGCAGCGTTTCCAGCATGTCAGCCGGACGACAGCTGAGCGGATAAAGCAGGCCGCCCAACAGCATATTGCCAATTTTCCCATTGGGGACAATTTCATGACAGGCCTTGACCGCTCGCGCGCTGGCGACCAGCTGATGATGGATAGCCTGATAGACAGCCTGTTTGTCACTCTCTTCGGGTAGACCCACGCCGGTAAAAGGGGCATGCAATGACATGTTGATTTCATTAAAGGTCAGCCAGTATTTAACCCGGTCTTTGTAGCGCTGGAATACCGTTCGGGCATAGTGCTCAAAAAAGCCAATGGTTTTGCGGTTGCCCCAGCCACCATAATTTTTAATCAGTCCGTAAGGCATTTCATAGTGCGAAAGGGTCACCATCGGGGCAATATTGTATTTTGCCATTTCGGCAAACAGACGATCGTAAAATGCCAGGCCCGCTTCGTTTGGCTGGCTTTCGTCGCCCTGCGGGAAAATACGCGTCCAGGCGATGGAAATACGCAGCACGGTGAACCCCATTTCCGCAAATAGCTTAATATCCTGCGGATAGCGATGATAAAAATCGATGGCAACATCTTTAATACTGAAATCACCCGGCTTGCGCTCAACGCGCTTGCCAAAAATACCTTCGGGTTGTAAATCGGAGGTCGACAGGCCTTTTCCTTCTTCCTGCCAGGCACCTTCAACCTGATTGGCGGCTATCGCACCGCCCCATAGAAACGTGTCCGGAAAACGTGTGGTCATCTGCAACTCCTTGTTAGCGGTTAAACGATCAGGCTTAGTAAGGGCATATTTTCTGCGGTTTCTTGCTGCGAATTAACGGGAAGCACGTCCAGATAATCATCACTGTTAGTAATAACGATCGGCGTGGTCAGTTCATAACCGGCCTGATGAAGGGCGGCGATATCAAATTCAATCAACAGATCGCCGCAGCATACCGGTTGATCCTGTTTGACGTGGACAGTGAAGTGTTTGCCATCGAGCTTGACGGTATCCAATCCTACGTGGATTAAAAGTTCTACGCCCTCATGGCTAAGTAAGCCAATAGCGTGGCCGGTGCGGAAAAGTGACGCCACGCTCCCGTTAACCGGCGACAAGACCCGCCCCTGGCTGGGGACGATGCCGACGCCTTTGCCTAACAGCCCGCTGGCAAAGGTTTCATCCGGCACTTCGCTCAAAGACACCACTTTGCCGGCTATCGGACTGCTGATTGATAAGGTGCGGAGGAGGGCATCTGTTGGCATACCCCGTGGCGTGACGAGTGAAGGGGAACCCGCCTGCGGTGCTGTTTTGCTTAGCCCAAAGAAGTAAGTGCTGAGAGCCGCAAAAACCAGCGCCAGCGCCGAGCCAGCAATAAGTGCGTAAACAGTTGCATCAATGCCCGCTTTGGGGACACTCTGGAAAACGCTAAAAATACTGGCAAGGCCGAATGAAAAGACTTTTGTCTGGTAAAAGCCAGTGAGGGCAGCGCCCAGTGCGCCGCCGATACAGCCAAAAATAAATGGGCGACGCTTTGGCAACGTTACGCCGTAAACGGCCGGTTCGGTGACGCCAAAAAGGCTCGCGCTAAATGCTGACGCCGCGATGCCTTTCAATTTTGCATCACGCGTACGCAGCATCACTCCTAATGTCGCACCCGCCTGGCCCATTACTGCCGCAAGTAGCAGAGGCAGCATAGTATCCTGGCCATGAATACTGAGATTGTTGATCATTAGCGGCACCAAACCCCAATGCAGCCCGAAAATCACCAATACCTGCCAGAAACCGCCGAGAAACAGTCCCGCCACCAGCGGGCTCAGACCGTAAATCAACACGTAGCCGTTGGCCAGCAGGCGACTAAGCCAGGTGGCAAGTGGACCAATCAGCAGAAAGCTCAGTGGGATAACCACTATCAGGCAGATTAACGGCGTGGCAAAGTTTCTTATCGCGCCTGGCATGCGTGGGTTAATGGTCCGCTCGATCAGGCAGGAAGTCCAGGCGGCAAAAATAATCGGGATTACGGAAGACGCGTAATTCAGCAGCACCACCGGCACGCCAAAAAAACGCATCGGTGCCAGGCCTGTCTGTTCCTGAACAAAGGCTTCCAGCATGACTGGATGAATCAGGGCGGCACCGATCGCCATGCAAATAAAGGGATTGCCGCCAAACTTTTTGCCGGCACAGTACCCCAGCACGACCGGGAAGAAATAGAACAGCGCATCGCTGGCGACGAATAAAATTTTGTATCCGCCGCTCTGCTCGGTTAACAGACCGGTCGCCAGCGCCAGTGCCAGCAACCCTTTTAAAACACCGGAAGCGGCCATAACGCCAAGAAAAGGGGTAAAAATCCCGGAAACGATATCAATAAAACGGGCAAACAGCGTTTGTTTTTCCTGTGTTTCCGTCGTGGAGTCGCCTTCGCTTACGCCTTCGTTTAATAACGCCTGCCAGACCTCGCTAACGTGATTGCCGATGACGACCTGATACTGACCGCCGCTCTCGACAACGGTAATAATGCCGGGGTTCTGCTTCAGATGTTGAGTGTCTGCTTTTGCCGCTGTTTTTAGTTTGAAGCGCAGACGTGTGGCGCAGTGAACCAGAGACTGAACGTTTTCCCTGCCGCCCACGCCTCGTAAAATCTGTTGGGCCAGCTGCTGATATTCCATAATGAGGCTCCTGAAACGGGTGTCGCGGTATATTGCTGAATAAAAAGCAAAAAAAAACCTAAACCGCTTATCAGTGCCGGTATGGCACACTAAGCGGTTTAGGTTTTGCCTGATTGAACAGTCACAATCCTGTTTAGCTGACGGGATATTTCCCTGGCTGCGCGAAAATAACAAGTAATGGATAACGGTACGTGCCCGATCCGTGAACCCGATCGGATTTTATGTCCCGGTTGCGCTTTTTTTCAGCATTCGCAAGTGAGAAGGGTGTTTTGCATCAGCAGTCGGTCAGGCTAGACTGTATCTCATTGAAATAAAGAAACGTGGAGCGGCTGTGGACGTCATAGAAGGTAAAGCTTTACAGGTGTCAGATGCCATCATTTCCTGCCAGCTGGATGGCAAAGGCGGGTTGATTCCCATTGATGATAAAGACGTGATTAATTGTGACCAGCCGTGCTGGCTGCATCTCAACTATACCCACCGTGAAAGCGCGGACTGGCTGATGTCAACGCCGCTGATCCCTGATGCGGTGCGGGATGCATTAGGGGGCGACAGTATGCGCCCACGTGTGAATCGGTTGGGTGATGGAACCATGATCACCTTGCGCAGCGTCAATCTCAACAGCGAGTCGCGTCCCGATCAGCTGGTGGTTATTCGGGTATTTATTAACGATAAGCTGATTGTGTCGACCCGGCAGCGCAAGGTTTTTGCCATCGACGAAGTGCTGACTGACTTACAAAACGGTAATGGGCCGGTTAATGGCGGAAGCTGGCTGGTTGAAGTGTGCGATGCGCTGAATGATCACACCAGCGAGTTCATTGAAGAATTACACGACAAAATAATTGAGCTGGAAGATGCCGTTGTCGAGCAGCAGGTTCCGCCACGAGGCGAGCTGGCGCTTATTCGTAAACAGCTGATCATCATGCGTCGTTACATGGCGCCGCAGCGTGACGTGTTTTCGCGAATTGCCAGCGAGCGGCTGCCGTGGATGAGCGATGACGACCGTCGCCGGATGCAGGATATTTCTGACCGGCTCGGGCGTGGCCTGGACGATTTGGACGCCAGCGTAGCCCGCACCGCCGTGCTGGCGGATGAAATTAGTACGGTGATGGCAGAAGCGATGAACCGCAGAACCTATACCATGTCGCTTCTGGCGATGGTATTTTTGCCAACAACCTTCCTCACCGGACTGTTTGGCGTGAATTTGGGCGGTATTCCGGGCGGCAACTGGCATTATGGGTTCAGTACGTTTTGCCTGTTGTTAGTGGTACTGGTGATGGGCGTTGCCTGGTGGTTACATCGACGTAAATGGCTGTAAAAGCGGACGGCGCAGAGGGACGAAAGGCGGAAAAGGGGGATTAAAGCTGATCGACATCAATAAAATCCCTGCTCACCTAAGGCAAACTCTCTTTCGCAGGTGAATGCAACGTCAAGCGATGGGCGTTGCGCTCCATATTGTCTTACTTCCTTTTTTGAATTATTGCATAGCACATTTAATTCATACAGGCCGGCGCAAGCCGGCTTTTTTTTGCGCATTTGCCAGCGCTCCGTGACGTGCCTATGCTTATAATTCCTGTCACGTCTGAGGAGGAAGAGATGTCATATAGCACAATGGAAAATCCACGCGCATCTGACCCGGTCCCAACAGACCCCGTTCCGATTCCCGAACCTATCCCGACGCCCCAGCCCATGCCCGATCCGCCACCGGATGTCCCGGATCCGATTACCGATCCACCGCTGCATATGTAAGTAAAGGCTGGCCGGTTGACGTCATACTGTGAACCGGCCCCGGATCCGCATCCGGCTACCCAGTGATATTCCCACCTTTCCGAAAAACCCGTATAATCCGCGCCAACTTAGTGCCTAACCAGGAAATCTACAGCCGGTTTTATCGGTCGTTGTGAAATTAGCTATGAATCAAACCGATACAAGAAAAGAATCGCTTGAGTTCAACAAACTCCAGAAGCGCCTCAGAAGAAACGTTGGCAACGCCATCATCGACTACAACATGATTGAAGAAAATGATGTGGTTATGGCCTGCATGAGCGGCGGCAAAGATTCATTTGCAATGTTAGATATCCTGTTGAATTTGCAGAAAGTTGCGCCCATCAAGTTTGATGTGGTGGCGGTTAATCTCGATCAGAAACAGCCCGGTTTCCCGGAACACATTCTGCCAGACTATTTTGAAACGCTGAACATTCCTTATTACATCGTCGATAAGGACACCTATTCAGTGGTGAAAGAGAAGATCCCGGAAGGCAAAACGACCTGTGGATTATGTTCAAGGCTGCGTCGTGGCACGCTTTACTCCTTCGCTGAGCGAATCGGCGCCACTAAAATCGCGCTGGGACACCATCTCGACGATATCGTCGAAACGCTGTTCCTCAATATTTTTCATGGCGCGCGCATGAAGGCGATGCCGCCAAAGCTACGCTCTGACGACGGACGTAACGTGGTGATCAGGCCGCTGACTTACTGCCGTGAAAAAGATTTAATCCGCTATGCGGAGGAGAAAAACTTCCCGATTATCCCGTGCAACCTCTGCGGTTCGCAGGAAAATCTCCAGCGACAGTCAATCAAAGCGATGCTGTCTGAATGGGATAAAAAAGATCCGGGCCGGGTGGAAAGCGTCTTCAAGTCTATCCAGAACGTGAGCCCAAGCCAGCTGGCGGATCGCAATCTGTTCGACTTTGAAAATCTGCCGCTGGATCGTGAAGGCGAGCGGGAAGAATACGCGTTTACGGAAGCAACGGTTTCTTCCACTAACATTGATAAAGCCATGTTTATTGATGTGACAAATATCTGACAGACATTCAGGTGACAATACGGGAATTGATTTAGCTGCAACAGAACAATATTTGGCAATAAGCGTAGTCAGAAGATGATATATGCAGCCACTCTACTCACTTTTTTCAGGCTAAATCAGTTGCTGTTGGTGACGATCGGGGAGGGGTTTTCTGCTACACTCAGCGCCAATCCCTCCTCCGGTTTTTTCAGAGAGTAATTTGTGAGCGCTTTTTCAACCCTGACTTCATTGCCCGCCAGCCAGATCGAGAATCTGAACGAGCTGGGCTACCTTACCATGACCCCGATTCAGGCAGCTTCGCTTCCGGCGATCCTCGAAGGGCGAGACGTTCGTGCGCAGGCTAAAACCGGCAGCGGCAAAACGGCTGCTTTTGGCCTGGGCGTGATGCAGCGTATTGATGCCACCCAATTTGTTACCCAGTCGCTGGTGCTTTGCCCAACGCGTGAGCTGGCGGATCAGGTGACTAAAGAGCTGCGTCGTCTGGCGCGTTTCACTGCCAATATTAAAATTCTGACGCTTTGCGGCGGACAGCCGATGGGCGCTCAGCGCGATTCTCTGGTGCATGCGCCACACATCGTGGTCGGTACGCCGGGACGCATTCTGGATCACCTCAAGCGTGAAACGCTACAGTTGAACAGCCTTACTACCCTGGTGCTGGACGAAGCCGATCGCATGCTGGAAATGGGTTTCCGCGACGACATCGACGCCATTATCGGCCATACGCCATCTGCCCGTCAGACGCTGCTGTTCTCGGCAACCTGGCCGCAGGATATTGCACAAATCAGCCAGCGTATTCAACGCGATCCATTAAGCGTGGAAACGGACGTGGTTTCCGATCTGCCCGTCATTGAACAACGGTTCTATGAAGCAAGCCCGCGTGAAAAACTCACCGCGCTAATTGGCCTGCTAAGCGATCGCCAGCCTCCTTCCTGCGTGGTGTTCTGCAACACCAGGCGCGAATGCGACGATATCGCCGCGGCACTGGAAAACAGTCAGATTAGCGCGCTGGCGCTGCACGGCGATTTAGAACAGCGCGACCGCGATCAGGTGCTCATCCGTTTTGCTAACGGCAGCTGCCGTGTGCTGGTCGCGACAGACGTTGCCGCTCGCGGATTAGATATCAAGTCTCTGGCGATGGTGGTGAACTATCAGCTTTCATTCGATCCGGAAGTGCACGTTCATCGTATCGGGCGTACTGCGCGTGCCGGAGAAGAGGGAACAGCGGTAAGTTTTGTCGCGGCAGATGAAATGATCCGCGCTCACGCGCTGGAAGATTTCTTACAGCAAAAGCTGAGCTGGCACAGCCTGTCAGAACTGAAGTCCGTGGCGGCAAAACCGTTGCCAGCCGCGATGGCGACGCTTAGCCTGGACGGCGGCCGTAAGGCAAAGATTCGCCCGGGAGACATCCTGGGAGCGCTGACTGGCGAAGCGGGACTGAGCGGCGATCTTATCGGCAAAATTGATATCGGGCCGACTCAGGCGTACGTAGCGATTCGTTATGACAGCGTACGTAAGGTGATGAATCAGCTACAGCAGCTGAAAATCAAAGGGAAATCCTGCCGGGCGCGCCTGCTGAAATAAAACAATTAACCCCAGCCAGGCTGGGGTTAGTTTTGCCGTATTGATCACTTATGACGGCACGTTTCAGAACTTAATCACTTCAGGCGGCTGGGCCAGCAGCGGTTCGGCATCGGCCATCAGGGTGAGGAAGTGGGCCTGTTTGCCATGGACATCCACGGCCTGGGCGTCTTTCCAGGTTTCATGAAACAGAAACACGTTGCCATCTTCCACGCTGCGATACAGATCGTAATGCACACAGCCTTCTTCAGCGCGAGCGGGTTTGACGCCAGCATTAAGCACTTTCTTCAGCTCTTCAGCTTTGCCCGCCCTGGCGGTAAATTTCGCCACGATACGCACATGTTTATCGGTCATGCTGTTCTCCTTTACTGTTAATACCTTTGCCGGACATTCACCGGCACTGAAATAGACTTTTCAGTTCGTTGTAAAACTCAATAACTACAGCCTGTTAAAAGAGGGTAAGGAAAAATAAGAGCGGTGGCTATTGCATTCGAATTTTTTTATTTAGTAAATATTCGTGACAGCGCTCGACCCATAAGAATTCATGGCTTATTCTGACCCACGCCCTGTCCATTGATCCCGGAGTTTTTTGAATGAAAGCAGCGACCTTTCTGTTAGCTGGTTGCGCGTTGTTGCTGGCTGGCTGTAGCAGCAATACCGACAACGAACCGCCGCAACAGGCTACCAGCGCGCACGTTCCAAAAGTCATGATGTCCGAACTGGCCGCCAGCACCTGTGCCAGCGCCGGGGGCACGCTGGCGTTATCCCGTCAGCTTGACGGCAGCGCCGTTGGGATGTGCCAGCTGGCTAATGGTCGACGCTGCGGTGAAAATGCCCTCGCCAGCGGCACCTGCGCCCGCTAGCTTTCCGGCAATGAAATGATTGGGCGGGCTCTGCCCAGCGGCCCCTAAGTCAGCTCTGAGCGGTAAGCTCATTGTCACAAGGCTGATTTTTTTCCAGCTGCTTCAGGTTTTCCAGCGTCGTTTTCGCGATGCTGGTCAGCGCTTCCGCCGTCAGAAAAGCCTGATGTCCGGTAAACAGGACGTTATGGCAGGCAGAGAGCCGGCGGAAAACATCATCCTGAATAACGTCATTAGATTTATCCTCAAAGAACAGGTCGCGTTCGTTTTCGTACACGTCCATCCCCAGCGAGCCGATTTTTTGCAGTTTTAAGGCATCAATCGCCGCCTGTGAATCAATCAGCCCACCACGGCTGGTATTAATAATCATCACGCCATCTTTCATTTGCTGAAACGCCGCCATATTCAGCAGGTGGTTATTTTCCGGCGTCAGCGGGCAGTGCAGGGAAATGACATCCGATTCACGGAACAGGGTTTTGATATCAACATATTCTGCGCCCAGCTCCAGCGCCTGAGGATTTGGATAGGGATCAAAGGCTAACAGGCGCATGCCAAAGCCTTTTAGAATACGTAAAGTCGCGAGGCCGATTTTTCCCGTACCAATAATTCCTGCGGTACGGCCATGCATATTAAAGCCAATCAGCCCTTCCAGAGAGAAATTGGCGTCACGGGTTCGCTGATAAGCGCGATGGATCCGCCGGTTAAGCGTCATCATCATGCCGACAGCATGCTCGGCTACCGCTTCCGGCGAGTAGGCCGGGACGCGTACGACTTTTAGCCCCAGCTCTTTCGCTGCATCAAGATCGACGTTATTGAAGCCCGCACAGCGTAGCGCAATAAATGTGATCCCTAATGCAGCCAGCTCTTCCAGCACGGCCCGGCTGCCATCGTCATTAACAAAAATACAGACGCCCGTACAGCCGGTAGCCGTTTTAGCCGTACGTTCGGTCAGCAGAAAATCGAAAAACTCCAGTTCAAAACCATAGCTTTCGTTCACCTGCTCAAAGTATTTCCGGTCATACTGCTTGGTACTGTAAACCGCGAGTTTCATGCTTTCTCTCCTGTGACCGTAAAGAAAATATAACCAGACTCAAGGTTAATAATAGTTCTCATTAAGCCGTGGAAGCCGGGTTTATGCCAGAAAAATTAATGCTTAACGCATGAATTTCAGGTTAAAAACTTCTCCCGCCGCGCGTAACGTGACATCATTTACCCTGATGATATTCACGGATGGGGCGGATTAACGGTCATGAGCCGGGGCGGAAAAGGGCTGATTGCAGCGCTGTTGATTTTGATGCTACCGGTGGTGGCCTTTTTTAACCTGAGCTGGTGGCTTCCCCGACTGGCGGGTTTTTGGCTGCCTGCCACAACAACGCTCTCCCTGGAGGGCCGCCCGGTGTGGGAAACAGCAGGGCTTCAGCTGCCCGCTATCCACTACCGGGTAAAAGATTGCGAGCTGGCTGCCGTAAACAAGCCGGTATTGAGTCATAAAGCGGGCCGCTGGCTGTTACATGCCCGCCAGGTCGAGATCAACAGTGCCTGTTTCAGCCAGTTGCCTGCCACGCCTTCACAGCCAACAGCACCGCGTTCCCTGGCTGAATGGCAGGCGATGCTGCCCAAAGCGACCGTCACTGTCGATCGGCTGCTTGTTAGCCCCTGGCAAACCTGGGCGGGATCCCTGACGCTTAACGTTGATGATCGGCAGCGAATAACCTATCGGGGAAAATCCCTGTCACTTGAGGCGGAATTACAGGGGCAGCAGCTCAATTTGCACTCGCTAACGCTAACGGCTGCTGCGCTCATGCAGCCTGTGAACCTGAGCGGAACCCTGATGCTGCCTGAGATTCCTGACACGCTTCCCGCCAGCGGCATTTTGAGCGCTGATTTGGCTTTGCAGCAGATCCCCACACCCTTAAAAGCCACGCTGCGCTGGCAGCAGGATCGAGGGGAACTGATGCTAAAGCCGACCGATGAGACGGAACCGCTGGCATTGCTGCCGTGGCAGGTTTCTGCGGATAAAATCACCCTGGATCAGGGGAGATGGCGCTGGCCGTACGCCGCACAGCCGGTCTCGGGCGGCATCACGCTGGCATTACAGCACTGGCAGAAAGGGCTGTCAGCGACTGAGATTACCGGTCGGCTGAACGTCCTGACCCAGGGGCGCGGCGGAAAGGGGAACGTGGTGTTAACGCTGGGGCCTGGCCGCCTGGACTGGACCGACAGCGAGCTGCCGTTTCGCCTGACCGGTGAAAGCAAACTAGCCCGACTGCTCTTCTTTGCCGGCATACCGGGCAGCGTGCAGGGGCCGCTGCTCGATCCCCTCTTGCATATCAAACCCGGTGCGCTTTTACGGATGCGCGGACGTATGCTCTCTACGCTGGAAGTGGATGAAGCCCGCTGGCCGCTCTCCGGTATCAAAGTCTCTTCTGCCGGCATTGACGGGCGGCTCCAGGCAATTCTTTCCGCGCACGACCCACAGAGGGGCCAGTTCCGCCTGCATCTGGATGGCCGGGCCAGCGATTTTTGGCCGGATAAAGGTGAATGGCGCTGGCGTTACTGGGGGAAAGGGGTACTGGCGCCGCTGGCGGCAGCCTGGGATGTGAAAGGTCAGGGACGCTGGCAGGACCAGCTGATTGAGCTGGCGTCACTGTCAACCGGCTTTAATCACATCAATTACGGCAGCGTTAACGTTCAGGATCCAAGGCTAACCCTGACCGCGCCGGTACGCTGGCAGCGCAATGAACAGCATCCTGCATTCACCGGAAAGTTTCGCCTGGAGGCGCAGCAAACCCACTTCAGCAACGGCGCGTATCTGATGCCAGCCACGCTACTGATTGCCGTAAAAGGTGTCGATCCTTCCGCTTTTCAGTTCACTGGCGATCTGGACGCACCGCCAACCGGCCCGATAAAAGTACGCGGCCGGTGGGATGGGGAACGCCTGCGTGGTCAGGCGTGGTGGCCTCAACAGGATCTCACCGCGTTTCAGTCGCTGCTAAGTGAAGATTTAAAAATGAAAATTCAGCACGGAACGCTGAAAGCCCAGGTGGCGTTTTCGGCAGCCAGTGAAGGATTTACCGCAGGCGGTCACTGGGTGGTGAACAGCGGCAGCCTGTGGATGCCGGATAACAGTATTAACGGGATCAATTTTTCGCTGCCGTTCAGGTTTAAAGACCACCAGTGGTATTTCGGCGCCAAAGGGCCGGTATCGCTGCGTATTGCGGAGGTCAAAAACCAGTTCTCCCTGCATAATATCACCGCCGATTTACAGGGCTGGTATCCATGGAACGCTCGTCAGCCGCTGCGTTTAACGAACGTTAGCGTCGATGTGTTGGGTGGGCAGATGACGCTTGTCAGCCTGCAAATGCCGCAGCGGGAAGCGGCGACGTTGCGCCTGAAAAACATCAGTATGAGCGAGTTGGTAACGGCAATAAAACCGAAGCAGATCGCTATGTCTGGCCATGTCAATGCGGCGCTGCCGCTGTGGCTGGACAATCCGCACTGGCTGGTCGAAGGCGGCTGGATCGCCAATAATGGTCCGCTGACCGTTCGGCTGGATAAGGATTTTGCCGACACGCTTGCGGCCAATAATATTGCCGCCGGCGCAGCAATGGACTGGCTGCGTTATATGGAGATTTCCCGCAGCTGGGCCACGCTTGATATGACCCGTTCAGGGCAGATGAACCTGAAGGCGCAGGTCAATGGCACCAGTCGTTTCAGTGATAAAAACCAGCGTGTTTCACTGAACTATACGCAGCAGGAAAATCTTTTCCAGCTCTGGCGCAGCCTGCGTTACGGCGATAATTTGCAATCATGGCTGGAGCAGCACGCCACTCTGCCATCGCAACAAGGAAAACACTGAATGAAATGCATTCTGCTGATGCCGGTCGGCGTACTGCTGCTAAGCGGCTGCGTTCCGCGTATTGAAGTGGCGGCGCCGAAAGAGCCGATTACCATCAACATGAACGTCAAAATCGAGCACGACATTCGAATTAAAGCGGATGACGATGTAAAAACGCTGTTAAAAAATCAGGACAACCTGCAAAAAACCCCCTGACAGCAGGGCTGGCAGAGGGTTCGGTCTTCATCTCAGGTTAACTGCCTGAAGCAGGCACCCGGAACGGAAAAATCTCAGGCAGCAACGATCTGCTTCAGCGCTTCTTTTGCATCGTTAGCCGCTTTGGTCGCTA
This sequence comes from Pantoea sp. CCBC3-3-1, assembly GCF_007981265.1. NCBI lineage: Bacteria > Pseudomonadati > Pseudomonadota > Gammaproteobacteria > Enterobacterales > Erwiniaceae > Pantoea > Pantoea sp. CCBC3-3-1. Next base: position 2,497,279 of record NZ_CP034363.1, on the reverse strand, counting down.
CTTCTGGCCCATAGGCGATGCCTTCAGCGAAGACGAACTCAACGTCGCTCATGCCCAGGAAGCCCAGGAACAGCTTCAGGTAAGGGGTCAGCAGATCGCTTGGGGTATCTTTGTGGATGCCGCCACGGCTGGAAATGACCACCACTTTTTTACCGGTGATCAGGCCTTCCGGGCCGTTTTCGCTGTAACGGAACGTCACGCCAGCGCGGGCAACCAGGTCGAAATAGTTTTTCAGCTGGGTAGGGATATTGAAATTATACATCGGCGCAGTGATCACTACGGTATCAGCAGCCTGAATTTCAGCAATCAGCTCATTCGACAGATCCAACGCTTCCTGCTGACGTGGAGTCAGGGTTGCATCAGAAGGGCGCAGCGCGCCAACCAGCTCGCCGTCCAGTACCGGGATTGGATTGGCGGCCAGGTCGCGAACGACAATATCATCGCTGCCATGAGCGGTTTTCCACTCTGCAATAAAGTGGTCAGCCAGCTGGTTGGACTGAGAATAACCGGCGAGAATACTGGATTTCAGAACTAAAACTTTGCTCATGATAATTTCCTGTGCGTTACGCGGAAGGGCTTCCGCTCAATGCTTTACACTTTATGGGTAAACATCTCTCAGTGATAGTGCAATATTCTGAGGCCGATGTTCGAATTTACTGAACAAGCTTACCCGGTTAGGGGCGGAACTAAGTGTTTGTCTGTGCTGAAACTCATAATAAATTATGTAACGAAACCAGGACCGCTTAATGAGGCCGGGTGTATGCCTCTTACCGCCGGTCTGTCAGAGGTTCCTTTCGTGACCGTTGGGACAGGTTTTGAGCAATTCTGCCCGTTTGCCCCCCGAAAACAATTATATTTGCTCGGGCTCACGGTATAGATGCACTTAACGATAAATGGCGCAGACTCGTCTATAACGTACCGTTGAATCCGCGGACGATGCGCTTTAACGTGTCCACTGTCAGTGCTTATGCCGCGCGAAAATCTGGGGCCGTAACGGGAAATCATTTTTTTGCAAAAGCCGATCGCTAAATGTGAGAAAGAGGGAAATTATGCTGATGCGGAATTTTACTATTTAGATTAAAGGGAACTATAAGAAGCGTTTAACATCGTCTTAATATTAACGCACGGTGACTTATTGTTTTATTCAGAAAGCATCTGTCTGGTTAAGTCCCGAATTACTTATTCAGGACTTTTTATTTCATATTTGTTGGTAAAAAATGAGTCAAAGGTTATTTGGCCTGTACAGTTCCTTTAAACTCGGAACCTGCGCCTAATGAAAGACCAACGACCATAAGATACTGCCCTGACTCGCTCACAACTTCATCAACTTTTCTGGTCTTTCCATAAGCTGGGGCGCCTTTGAGTGTATCTCCATTGTAGTAATTAGCTGGATCTTCGTCTTGCGGATTACCGCTTCCGTATTTTATGGTTGCACCTGGCTTATAAACAGTTATAGCCGAGTTGCCGTTGTTATCCTTCAGTTCAACGTGTAAGCGCTGTCCTGATTTTAGCGGAAGATACCAGCATTTTTGCTGGTATCTTAATAAATTACCTTTGAATTCGGCTTGTTGATTGTTAGCGATATGTAACTCAGTGATATTGCTACAGCTGACTTCTGCATGTAACTGTGTTGAAAAAATAGCCGCTACTAACGTTAACAGTACAAATTTTTTAGTCATGATTAACCGGTATAAATGAATGAAAAAGATAGATTCTAAAGTATTGTACGCAATTTCTTATCACTTTCGAGGTGCAAAAGGACGAAATCAGGCCAGGATAGTTCAGCTGATGCCAAAGTATCTGCCCACGATTCTGGCAAAATACCAGATTAATACCTATCTGAGAATCTGCCACTTTCTGGCGCAACTTTGTACGGAAAGTAGAGGGTTTTCATCATTGACCGAGCAGGGCATAAATCCCATTCACAATGCCTATAGCTGATAAAGATGATATTGTCTCAATAACTCACAGAATTAACGGTGACGAAAACGGATTACCCGATCGGCGTGCATTTTTAGCGCGGGTTAAGTTAGCTTTGCACTAAGTATATGCTGTCAACATCCAGGCTGTCTTTCAACAATCGCTTGCGAGAAACCTAATGAGTTTTTGGAAGATGTCATCACGATCCATAGCCGAAAATGTGATGTGATTGCGGATTTCTTCAAGGGATCTGGTTCTATCGCTAAAGCGGCGGTGAGGCAGGGACGCAAAGCAATGGGTATTGAATTTAAAGAAGCTCATTGCGAGCCAGCGAAAAGAGAAATAGTTAAACTGCAAAATTAGTTATGCAGTAGACGTAACGAAAAGTTATCGCTTACGGGATCGGTGATTAATCTTTTTGATAAAAAAGACCTGAGCACAGGGCTTTATTTATCTCACTTTGGTTTGAGAGTTCGCCTGCTATCCATAACCATAGTTTTTCCCACCAACTTAAAGCTGGTTGAATATCATAAAGGTCAAGAGTAACTTTTTCACAGATTCATTTTCCCATTCACCTGCCAGCAATTTTGCTTTAGCCTCAGACTGGCCTGGGCATGTGCTACACTACGCAAAATTTTTTTCATCTGCATTCATTGGCCAGCCTGCTGGCAATTAGCGAGCCTGATACTTTATGTCTGATCTACCCCAATCGCCGCTGACGGCGCTGCAACCTCGCCTCGATGCGCTGATGCTGCGCGATCGTCAGCGTCTGCAAAAACGCCTGTTCGGGGCAAAAAAAGTCAAAAATCCCGCCGCACAGCAGGCGATTGCTGAAGAGCTTAGCGGGGACATTAGCATAGCGGAGCAGCGCGTTGCACAGCGTAAAGCGGCGACGCCCGCTATCCGTTATCCGGAAAACCTGCCGGTTAGCCAGAAAAAGCAGGAGATTGCCGAGGCGATACGCGATCACCAGGTAGTGATAGTCGCGGGTGAAACCGGCTCAGGTAAAACCACTCAGCTACCTAAAATCTGTCTGGAGCTGGGCCGTGGCATCACCGGCCTGATTGGCCACACCCAGCCGCGCCGTCTTGCGGCCAGGACCGTTGCGGATCGCATTGCTGACGAGCTGGAAACATCGCTCGGCGGCTGCATTGGTTACAAGGTACGTTTTAACGATCAGGTCAGTGAAACCACTCAGGTCAAGTTAATGACCGACGGGATTTTGCTGGCGGAAATCCAGCAGGATCGGCTGCTGTTGCAGTACGACACCATCATCATTGATGAGGCGCACGAGCGCAGCCTGAACATCGACTTCCTGCTGGGCTATCTGCGCGAGCTGCTGCCGCGTCGTCCTGATTTGAAAATTATTATTACCTCAGCCACCATCGATCCGCAGCGTTTCTCGCGTCACTTCCATAATGCGCCGGTAATTGAAGTATCAGGCCGGACTTATCCGGTTGAGGTGCGCTATCGTCCCGTTGTTGAAGATGCGGACGATACCGAGCGCGATCAGCTACAGGCCATTTTTGACGCGGTAGATGAACTGGGCCAGGAAAGCCGTGGCGATATCCTGATCTTTATGAGCGGCGAGCGGGAGATCCGTGATACCGCCGATGCGCTGAACCGTCGCGATTTACCGCATACGGAAATCCTGCCGCTGTATGCACGCTTATCGAATGCTGAACAGAACCGGGTATTCCAGTCGCACACGGGCCGCCGTATCGTACTGGCGACCAACGTTGCAGAAACCTCGCTGACCGTTCCCGGTATTAAATATGTTATCGATCCCGGTACGGCGCGCATCAGTCGTTACAGCTTCCGCACCAAGGTACAGCGGTTGCCGATTGAGCCGGTTTCTCAGGCGTCGGCCAATCAGCGTAAAGGCCGCTGTGGACGCGTTTCGGAAGGGATCTGTATCCGTCTCTATTCGGAAGATGATTTTTTGAGTCGTCCGGCGTTTACCGATCCGGAAATTTTGCGTACCAACCTGGCATCGGTCATTCTGCAAATGACCGCACTGGGGCTCGGGGATATCGGTGCCTTTCCTTTTGTGGAGGCGCCTGACAAACGCAATATCCAGGATGGGGTCAAGCTGTTAGAGGAACTGGGCGCGATTACGCTGGATAATCAGCACTATAAACTCACCCCTTCCGGCCGCACGCTGGCCCAGCTGCCGGTCGATCCTCGCCTGGCGAAAATGGTGCTTGAAGCGCAGAAATATGCCTGTACGCGTGAAGTGATGATTATCACCGCTGCGCTTTCTATTCAGGATCCGCGCGAGCGCCCGGTTGAAAAACAGCAGGCTTCTGACGAGAAACACCGACGTTTTGCCGACAAAGACTCCGATTTTCTGTCGTTCGTTAATTTGTGGGACTACCTGCAAGAGCAGCAGAAAGCGCTGTCATCCAGCCAGTTCCGTCGCCTCTGCAAGACCGATTATCTGAACTATTTACGCGTGCGTGAATGGCAGGATATTTATACTCAGCTGCGTCAGGTTGTTCGCGAGCAGGGTATTCCGCTGAACAGCGAACCGGCGGACTTCCGTGGCGTCCATACTGCGTTACTGACCGGTTTACTTTCCCATATTGGACAGAAAGACACGGATAAACAGGAATATACCGGCGCGCGTAATGCCCGTTTCTCCATTTTTCCTGGTTCAGGGCTGTTTAAAAAACCGCCGAAATGGACGATGGTGGCGGCGCTGGTGGAAACCAGCCGCCTTTGGGGACGCATTGCCGCGCGCATTGAACCCGAATGGATTGAGCCGGTCGCCCAGCATCTGATCAAGCGCAGCTACAGCGAGCCGCACTGGGAAAAAGCTCAGGGCGCAGTGATGGCCAGCGAAAAAGTCACGTTATACGGCCTGCCGATTGTTGCGGCACGTAAGGTCAATTACGGTCAGATCGATCCCGTACTGTCGCGTGAACTTTTCATCCGGCATGCGCTGGTGGAAGGCGACTGGCAAACGCGTCACGCTTTCTTCCGCGCCAACCTGAAATTGCGGGAAGAAGTAGAAGAACTGGAGCATAAATCACGCCGTCGCGACATTCTGGTTGATGAAGAAACGCTGTTCAGTTTTTACGACCAGCGCATCCCGCATGATGTGATTTCCGCTCGCCATTTTGACAGCTGGTGGAAAAAAGCCAGCCGTGAACAGCCGGAGCAGCTGAACTTTGCTAAAGAGATGCTGATCAAGCAGGGCGCGGACAACGTCAGCAAGCTGGATTACCCGAACTTCTGGCAGCAGGGCAATCTCAAGTTAAAGCTGAGCTATCAGTTTGAGCCAGGCACCGACGCCGATGGCGTCACGGTGCATATTCCGCTGCCGCTGCTGAATCAGGTCGAAGAGAAAGGTTTTGAATGGCAGATCCCCGGCGTGCGCCGCGAGCTGGTCATTGCACTGATTAAATCGCTGCCGAAGCCGTTACGCCGTCACTTTGTGCCTGCGCCAAACTACGCCGAAGCGTTTCTTGGCCGGGTGAAGCCGCTTGAACAGCCGTTACTGGAAGCTTTGGAGCGCGAGTTCCGTCGAATGAGCGGCGTGACAATAGAGCGTGAGGCCTGGCAGTGGGATCAGGTGCCCGATCATCTGAAAATGACTTTCCGTGTGGTGGATGAAAACAACCGCAAGCTGAGTGAAGGGCGCGATCTGTCGCAACTGAAGCAGGCGCTGAAAGGTAAAGTTCAGGAAACGCTGTCGCAGGTAGCTGACGATGGACTGGAACAGCGCGGGCTGCACATCTGGAGCTTTGGCGATTTGCCAGACCATTTTGAGCAAAAGCGCGGTAACTATAGCGTGAAGGCCTGGCCTGCGCTGGTGGATGAAAAAGAGAGCGTGGCTATTCGCCTGTTCGACTCTCAACACGAGCAGCAAAAGGCGATGTGGCGCGGCCAGCGCAGGCTGTTGCTACTGAATATTCCTTCGCCGGTAAAATACCTGCATGAAAAACTGCCGAACAAAGCCAAACTGGGACTTTATTTCAATCCTTACGGCAAAGTGCTGGAGCTGATCGACGACTGTATTGCCTGCGGCATTGATAAACTGATTGCGGAATATGGTGGCCCGACCTGGCAGGAAGAGAGTTACAACAAGCTGCACGATAAAGTTCGCGCCGAGTTGAATGACACCGTGGTTGAGATTGCTAAAAAAGTGGAGCAAATTCTTACCTCGGTTTTCAATATCAATAAGCGGTTGAAAGGACGCGTTGATATGACCATGGCGCTGGCGTTGTCGGATATTAAGGCGCAGATGAGCGGTCTGGTTTATCGCGGTTTTGTCACGCAAAACGGCTGGAATCGCCTCTCGGATACCTTGCGTTATCTGCACGCTATTGAGCGGCGGCTGGAAAAATTGCCGGTCGATCCGCACAGCGATCGTGCCCGCATGCTGAAGGTGGAAAAAATTCAGCAGGCCTGGAGCAGCTGGTTCAATAAGCTGCCTGCGGTACGCAAGGACGATGAGGATGTCAAAGCCGTTCGCTGGATGATTGAAGAGTTGCGGGTGAGCTACTTCGCGCAGCAGCTCGGTACGCCTTATCCGGTTTCGGAGAAGCGTATTCAGCAGGCGATGGATGAGATCGTGGAATAAGGGACGTTGTTTTTACGTCTTTGTTCCAGTCCCGTGTTCCTCGCGCCAGATCCGGAGCAATAAGTCAAAGGGGAGCATTCGCTCCCCTCTCTTTATTAAAGTACTCATCAGAAACTGACGCGCAGTTTACTCCTGCGCCAGCGCTTCCAGATTATCGCGGAAAGCCGTTACGGCAATGGCGCGATTGTCGGCGAGGTAGCGATCTTTTGGCGCAGGCGCCGAACTTTGCACGGCAATCAGTTGCCAGGCATTATCCACCTTCAACAACAGCGGAGAACCGCTGTCGCCGGGCAGCGTATCGCACTGGTGAGACAGCACGCCTTTCTGTGCCCAACCGGTAATCAGGCAATCGGAATGGGAGTAGAGCGTATCGAGATGATCCAGCGGATAACCCGCCTGAGTCACCCGACGCTGCTCCTCTTTTAACGCAGCGGTCAAATCGCCACGGCTACCAGCAAATAAAGGCACCGGCGTGATGCCGGACGGTGGGTTATGCAAAATCACCAGGCCATAATCGTAGGGTGCCGCAGAAGCAGGAACTATCCAGCCGTCGCCGTCAGCTTTAAGCTTTTTCCCCAGGGCAGGATCGACGCGGGTTTCAATATCGTGGATCTCATAACGCCAGTCACCAGCCGTAGTAGCGATAAAGCGTAGCGCAATGACTTTGTCGATTTTTCCGGGAGGCGTGAGCAGGCAGTGTCCGGCGGTTAACGCCAGATGAGAAGAGATCAGGGTGGCAGTGCACAGATTACCGCTGGCGGTTTCCAGTTGACCTATGGCTTCCCAGGGCTGGGCGGTTGTGTCTGCCACGGCCTTGCGGTCATCTTTGCCGAAGAACAGGGTTTTCGTCTCTTGTTCGCTTTGAACGTCGTCATCAGCATGGGTATAAAACGATAAGGCTAAACACCCCATTAAAAAAACAGCTGTCAGGCGCATATCTCTCTCAACATGGAGAATTATTAGGAATTATCACGACCATACGGTGACAATAACTATAGACGGATAGTGATTAAAAAGGGAGTTTAATTTGAAATATCAGCAAGCTAGGAAACTACAGGTAGAAGCTGGCAGCAATGATGCCGCAAAGGATCATAAAACCCAGGATAATTTCGAATAAATAGCGACGCACCATCATCCGCAACTCCAGAAAAAAACACCCGGTTAAACCGGGTGTTGTAGTGAGAGTCCTTCAGGATTCGATCCTGCTTAACGTCGGTCTCAAGCTTTTTTAGCGGCTTTCTTGTGGTGTACTTTTTTCGCAGCCTGGGCTTTCTGAGCGACTGGCTTAGCGGCTTTCTTGTGGTGTACTTTTTTCGCAGCCTGCGCTTTCTGAGCGACTGGCTTAGCGGCTTTCTTGTGGTGTACTTTTTTCGCAGCCTGCGCTTTCTGAGCTACCGGCTTAGCGGCTTTCTTATGGTGCACTTTTTTCGCAGCCTGTGCTTTCTGAGCGACTGGCTTAGCGGCTTTCTTATGGTGCACTTTTTTCGCAGCCTGTGCTTTCTGAGCAACTGGCTTCTTAGCGGCTTTCTTGTGTTTCTTAGCGGCCTGAGCTTTCTGTGCGGCAGCTTTTTTATGCTTTTTAACGTGCTTAGTATCATGAGCTGGCGCTGCAGTCGTTGTAGAAGCCGTTGGAGCGGTAGCTGGAGCAGCAGTGGTTTCAGCAGCGAAAGCAACTGAAGACATACCCATAGCAGCGGCTACAACCAGAGCAAATAATTTTTTCATTGCAAAACCCTCGTTTATTTTATTTCAAAGTTCAGCCCACTGCGGGGCCGGTGAAGAGAATATAAGGGATTGCGATGAGCGCTTCCGTGAGTGATTGGTATCGCTGTGTTACCGAATGTACAAAGCGGGTAGGAAGGGGAAGAGTACGCCCGGCAGCTAAAGGCCGGGCGGGGACTGTATCAGTGACCGTTCAGATAACGATTTTCCAGATGTTGTTTAAAATACAACGGGTTGAGATCTTCACCGCTGGCATTTTCAATCAGCGTACGGGTACTGAAACGGCTGCCATGCTGCCAGATATTTTGCTGTAGCCAGTCAAATACCGGTTGCAGATTGCCTTCACGCAGGTAGTCATTCACCTGTGGCAACGCTTTTTTCACGCTCTGGAACAGCTGCGCGGCGTACATCGCACCCAGCGTGTAGGTTGGAAAATAGCCAAAAGCGCCGTCCGTCCAGTGGATATCCTGCATGCAGCCATCGCGATAGTTGCCGGTGGTATCCAGACCCAGCAGAGATTGCATCTTTTCCTGCCACAGTGCAGGAATGTCATCGACCTCAATATCACCCTCGATCAGCGCTCGTTCGATCTCATAGCGCAGAATAATATGCGCAGGATAGCTGACTTCATCTGCGTCGACGCGGATCAGACCCGGTTTAACACGCTGGTTAAGCGCAATAAAATTACCTTCTTCCAGCCCCGGCCGATCGCCCATCAGCTGTTTGACCTGCGGCAGGATCAGGCTGAGAAATTCGGCGCTGCGTCCCAGCTGTTTTTCAAAGAACAGGCTTTGCGATTCATGAATCGCCGTTGAGCGAGCCAGAGCGACGGGTTGACCAGCCCACTGCTTCGGCAAATTCTGCTCGTAATTAGCGTGGCCAGTTTCATGGATCACCCCCATCATCGCGCTGATAAACTCGTTTTCATTGTAGCGCGTGGTAATGCGGACATCCTCAGGAACACCGCCACAGAAAGGGTGTGCGCTGACGTCCAGGCGGCCTGCGTTAAAATCAAAGTTCAGCAGCTTCATCAGCGCGTGGCCGAGCTGTTTTTGCGATTCAACGGCGAACGGCCCGACGGGTACTTCAACTTGCTGCCGTGCCTGTTTTTCAACAATGCGGCTCAGCAGGGAAGGCAGCCACTCTTTAATATCGCCGAAGGTTTTATCCAGGCGGGCGCTGGTCATGCCGGGTTCAAAAATATCCAGCAGCGCGTCGTAGCGGGAGCAGCCGTTCGCCTGAGCACGAATTTCCGCTTCTTCGCGACTAAGCCTGACCACCTCTTTCAGATTGGTGGCAAAACCCTGCCAGTCGTTAGCCGGACGCTGCTGGCGCCAGGCATGTTCGCAACGCGTACCGGCAACGGATTTGGCTTCGACCAGCGAAGCGGGCAGCAGAGCGGCCTGCTGCCAGGCGCGGTGCATTTCAGCCAGGTTAGCGCGCTCCACGTCATTTAGCGAGGCGTCGGACGCTTCCTTCAACCACTGTTCCACCTTCTTGTCCGTCAGAATTTCATGCTGCAACACGCTCAGTTCAGCCAGCGCGGCGCCGCGGGCGCTGCTGCCGGCAGGTGGCATCATGGTCATCATATCCCAGCCGGTGATGGCCGACAGGTGACTGAAGCGGGAGAGTCGGGTAAATGTCTTCGTCAGATTAGCGTAGGCAGATGACATAGCGATCCTTGATTGTCGGGCGCTGTCAGACAGCGCGGTGAGAAGAGGAAGATAATAAATTAACCGGCCAGCAAAAGCGAACGCTGGCGCCGCCTAACGGGCTGGCGTCAATTTGCACATAGCCGCCAAATGCGGCAGCGATAGAGTGGACAATCGCCAGTCCCAAACCACAGCCGCCGGTCGCGCGATCGCGGCTCGGATCGAGTCTGACAAAAGGCTCAAACACGCGCTCACGTTCCTCTGGCGGAATGCCGGGGCCATCATCTTCCACCTGTAAACAGGCCGTGTTGCCGTCAAACCACAGGCCTACCCGCAGTCGCTGTTCGGCATAACGCAGCGCATTATTGACCAGATTGTCCAGTACGCGTTCCATCAGCCGGGTATCAGCCATGCCTGAATTCTCCCGCTGCGGCATATCAAGGTCGATGGCAAATTCAGGATGCACCAGACGAATATCTTCCAGCTTTTCGCTTAGCCAGGCGGCAAGATCTAACGACTGTACATTCAGATCCACGCGGGGACGATCCAGGCGTGCATAGGTCAGCAATTCTTCAATCAGCGATTCCAGCTGGCCAATATCGCGGTTTAACGCAGCGCGTTCGCTCCCGGCCAAATTATCACTCATCTCCAGTCGGTAACGGAGACGAACCAGCGGCGTCCTTAATTCATGAGCAATGCCGTCAATCAGCTGTTTTTTGCTGGCGACCAGCGTGTTGATATTGTCGGCCATCTGGTTAAAGGCCACGCCTAAACGAAGCAGGCTTGAGGTGTTATCAAAGTGAATACGTTCGTCAAGATGCCCCTGACCAAAGCGCTGTGCGGCGGATTCCAGCCGCAGCATATCTTTCCAGTGCGGCCGCATCCAGATAAAGACCGGAAACGCCAGCGAAATGCCAATAAACGCCAGTAACGCAATATCCAGAATGCGCATTTCATGCAAAAAGAATAAATAAGGGATAGGCCCGACAACCAGCACGTAGTGACTGCGCGGAATATGTTGCAGAAAAGTATATTCGTCATCCATCGCCACGATTTCGCCCGCGCGCAGGCGGCGTAACGTAGAGGCATCAAGCTGGTAATTACTCATCGGCTCAATATGCAGCTTAAAAGATAAATTGAGTTCCAGATTATCGATGGTTTTATTCCAGTCGCGCGGGGGGATTTCCCGCAGCTCGCTGCGCATTAAATAAAGCGAACTTTTCATCAGGTCGTCCATCGACTGGCGTCCCGCCCGCTCGGCGGTAAATTTATAAACCAGCCCAACCAGCATTGCCATCACCAGGAAGCAGACAAACAGCAATAAATAAAACTGAATGAAAAGTTTCTTCATTTATTCAGCGTCCCAGGCGTGTGGCGCAAACAGATACCCTTTATTACGGATAGTTTTAATACGGTAAGGCTCGGTCGCGCTGTCCATCAGCTTTTTGCGTAAGCGTGAAATCGCCACGTCAATGCTGCGATCCATACCGTCATAGCTGACGCCACGCAGCGTTTTCAGCAGCGCATCGCGATTCAAAATCGATCCTGCATGAGTCGCTAACTCCCACAGCAAATCAAAATCGGCCGTGGAAAGGGCAACCGCTTCGCCAGCAAGGGTGATCTGACGATTGACCGGGTCGATAAACAACGTTCCAAAACGCAGCGCTTTCTGGCTGGTCAGGGAGGGAGGCTGGTCCGGCGTTTGCGTAACGGCCTGACGTAAATGCAACCGCAGCCGCGCGAGCAATACCGCAGGTGGGGTGGTTTTCAGGATGTAATCATTCGCACCCATCTCCAGCGAAAGAATATGGTTCATATCGCTGTCCAAAGACGTTAGCAGGACAATTGGACCTGACCAGGCGGAACTGGCGCGCAAATCGCGACACAGCGTCATGCCATCTTTTCCCGGCAGCATAATATCCAGCATAACTAAATCTGGCAGGGTAGCGGCTATTGTCGCTTCGGCACGATCGCCCCGGCTTTCAACAATAACCTCAATATCATGGCGACTGAGATAGGCGGCGATCAATTCACCCACATCCTGGTCATCTTCAACAAATACAATTTTGTTCATAATGCGGCTTATCTGAAAATGAAAAGTAAGATTACCCAATGTTCAGGCTAACTACTACGAGTTCATGTTAAATAACTCTCGATGTATAGTATAAATAGCGTAAAATATGCCATTATGTTCGCAGGGTTGTTTCCTGACGATTAGCGGAAACGATTAATGGAGAAAGGGGGGAAAAGGGTGTCTGATAAAGAGCTGGCTACAGCGGTGCACAGTGACCATATCTGCCTGAATTACATTGATTTTCTCTCAGCTTCCTGCAAAAAACGCTGGAGCTTTGTCGATGCAATTTATGGCGTGATGCCGATCTTCGGCATGGTGACTAAAAATTCACCGGATTTGCCTGGTGCACCTTCAGAACGGCTGAAAGCACTGGCTCTGCAAATTATTTCCACCCAGGTTAGTGACGAAATAAATATCGCGCGATTGATAACGCTGGCTGAACAACAGCATATTGAACAGTTCGATATTTTATTGCCTTACCCGCTTTCCGAACAGCAGCTTGAAACCATTCGCCAGGAATATGTAAAGCCGCTCAATCTTGAGCAGCACGACGATCGCCTGACGATCAATATGCCAGCATTTTCCCACTAGTCTGTGCATATTGCCGATTATAAACCGGCAATATGCAGCAGTTTCTTAGCGCACCAGCATCCACAGTGCAGGCGCTGCGCCGATTACCAGCAGCACCATCGCCATTTTCTCTATGGCGCAAAGCGGGGCGTTTCCTCTGCCGTCGCGACGCGCCCACAGGAACAGCGCAATTCCAGGCGCATACAGCACGACCGAAAGCAGCAGGTGCAGCGGGCCGGATGCATAAAGCAGCCACAGGCCGTAAGCGCTGGCACCACAAGCGATAGCCACTGCGCCGGTCTTTTTCAGCGAGCGGGCCACCTTAAACAGATAAGCGCCAACCAGCAGGTAAGGCACCAGCACCATTTCGGAAGCAATGCCAAGCAGCGTGTTGTAATCGGAGCCGGTCAGCCAAATCAGAATCAGGCAAGCCTGCACGCTAATATTGGTCAGCCACAGTGAGCCGGAAGGGGCACCCTGTGCATTCTGTTTTGCCAGCGAGCGGGGGAAAGCGCCCTGTTGTGCCGCCAGGAGCGGCACTTCAGCAGCCATAATTGTCCAGCTAAGATAAGCGCCACTGACAGAGACAATCAGCCCTGCCGCAATCACCACGTCACCCCAGGAACCCATTAGTCTGGTCAGCAAGCCCGCCATGGAAGGATTACGCATCGTGGCAAGCTCGGCGCGCGGAACGATCCCCAGTGACAGCAGCGTGACCAGCAGGTAAACGATCAGCGCGGCAACGACGGCCAGCAACGTCGCCCGGCCAACATCTTTTTTGTTACGCGCACGGGCTGAAACTACCACTGCACCTTCTACACCAATAAAGACCCACAGCGTAATCAACATGGTGTTTTTCACCTGTTCCCAGACAGGCATGCCCAGCTCAACGCCGGTAAAATCAAAGCGGAAGCGGTCGAAATTAAAGGCTACAATCGCCAGAATGATAAACAGGCCCAGTGGAACGAGCTTGCCGAGCGTGGCAACCAGATTGATGCTGGCTGCCGTTTGCACACCGCGCAGCACCAGCCAGTGAACCATCCAGAGCAGCACAGAGGCTCCCAGTGCGGATTGCCAGGTGTTACCGTCACCAAACACCACGTGGCCGGGTGAATCGGTAAAAAAGCTCAGCGCCGAAAAAACAATAACCAGATAGGAAACATTGGCGATCACCGCGCATAGCCAGTATCCCCAGGCGGAACAAAATCCAACCAGCTCGCCAAATCCGGCGCGGGCATAGGTAAAAATACCGCCGTCCAGTTCCGGTTTGAAACGGGTCAGCAGCAGCAGCGCCAGCGACAGCATAATAATGCCGACACCGGTGATTACCCAGCCGATCAGCAGCGCTGCCGGGCTGGCCACCGCCGCCATATTCTGTGGCAGGCTGAATACGCCTGCGCCCAGCATCGAACTCAGTACCAGCGCCGTCAGCGCGGTAAGACCTAATTTTTTGTCCAAAAATGCATCCCAAAAACAGAATAAAAAACCATAGCAGGAGAATTAGATCGCATTTCATGGGCTGAGCTGCGCATAAATGTGAAGGAATCTCCTGAAACCGGCGGCGATTTTACGGAGTGGGCTGGTGAGATGCAATGCGCGATCGGGCGAAAAGTGAGTGAATATGCAAAATAAGGCGGGAAGCTATGCAATAAAGGGAGCGACGTGGTCGCTCCCGTAACACATTACTTAAAGAGATCCGCAGAAACGGTAAGGTTACCACCGCTCTGATTCGACCACTGACGCGTGATGTGATAATACTTCGCGCCTTTATCGATCGCCGCACGGCCAACCGCTTCCGAGATCTCGGTTGGTGTACCAAAGTGGCCGGTAAAGGTGACGCTGTCAAAAGGCTGCATTTGCGCGGCGGTGACAGCATTCACTTCCTGCACGCTTTTACCCGCTGGCGTTCTGACGGTGTAACGTTCACCCGTAGACGACTGGGTTTCGAAGAAACGGCCGACTTTGTTGCTAGGCGTTTCTGAGGAGGCGACGCCAGGGATCTGTACGGTTTTTGCTGCGGCACCGCCAGCAGCGACAGCGGCTTTTCCTGCCTGTGAATCTGCCGGGATCAGGTCAGGTGACTGCACCTTACGTTCTTTCGCATCGGCTTTATAAACATAGGCCGTGATGTACTGATTGCCGCCGCTGTTGGCATCAATCTGACGAATAATAAAGAAAGAGGCCGCGCCTTTCTCTTTTGCCTGTTTGGTAATGGCATCGTTAACGTCAGGCTGGCTGTGATAAAAGCCGCTAATTGACACCGTGTCGAAAGGTTCCAGCTTGTAAGCTTCAGCCTTGGTCAGTTCACGTACACCGTTAATGATGCGATCGGTGCTTTTAACCGCTTTAGGCGCATCGCCACGGTAAAGGTCGGCAACCACGCGCCAGTTTCCGCCGTTGCCGTTGGTGTCGTTAATGCCCTGAATGTAGTAGGAGGTGGCGCCCAGTTCATCTGCACGTTTTGACACAGCATCGCTGGCATCGTTAAGCGCATTAAAGCGGCCTGACACGGCAATGCGATCGAACGGTTTCAGCGATGCCGCTTTTTCCGGGGTCAGTTCCTGTGCCGCATGCGCGGTTAATGATGTGAGTGACAACAGGGCTGATGCCAGAATGGTGTTCTTCAGCTTCATAAAAATAATCCTTCGCCTTACGCAAAAAATGAGTACGAAAACGTGCTGGACTCTTGATGTGTAACAGATTAGCTGCCGATTATTGCATGTAATAATGCGTTCTGTCTCAGGCATTTTGCGCGGTCCAGCCAGGCAGCAGCCAGTCTCGCTCGTGAGAGTATTAAAAAATTGTTAAATTAAAGCACATGTTCGTTGCTTAACACTTAAAGCGGTAATTAATATTACTAATATCGTTAATTCTTTGTTAAATCTACGGTTTTTAACCGGCACCAGAAACGTTAAGCTGCGTGTCAGCTAGCAGATTCTGCCGGTTTGTCATCTAAATTAAGACTGAAAATTGTAGATTTGCCATCTGTATCCAGTTTTTTACCGTTAAAACCGTTATTCGGGCCAGGTGCGTCTGGATTGAAGGACATAATTTCAGTAGTTTATAAACAGTTTGAAACAGACTGTGCCCCGGCTATCCGTTCGGGGCAGTGTGCACTCATCTCTATCACTTCTGATGTAAGGGAATAATATGCTGATTGGAATAACCAAAGAGCGGTTGCCCAACGAAGCGCGAGTTGCAGCAACGCCGAAAACGGTTGAGCAACTGCGGGCTTTGGGCTTCAGCGTGGCCATTGAAAAAGGCGCTGGCAAAGCAGCCAGCTTTGACGATGCGGCCTATGTCGCTGCTGGCGCGACGCTGACTGACAGCGCTGAGGTCTGGCAGTCTGATATTGTGATGAAAGTTAACGCGCCGACGGACGAAGAGATTGCGCTGGCTCGTGAAGGCAGCACGTTGGTGAGCTTTATCTGGCCCGCTCAGAATCCTGAACTGCTGGAGAAGCTCGCAGCTCGCAAAGTGACCGTGATGTCGATGGATGCGGTGCCGCGTATTTCACGCGCGCAGTCGCTCGACGCGCTCAGCTCCATGGCTAACATCGCGGGTTATCGCGCCATCGTTGAGGCCGCGCATGAGTTTGGCCGCTTCTTTACCGGGCAGATTACCGCAGCGGGCAAAGTACCTCCGGCAAAAGTTATGGTGATTGGCGCAGGCGTAGCCGGTCTGGCCGCCATTGGTGCCGCCGGCAGCCTGGGCGCCATCGTTCGTGCCTTTGATACCCGTCCGGAAGTTAAAGAACAGGTGCAGAGTATGGGCGCCGAGTTCCTTGAACTCGATTTTGAAGAGGAAGCGGGCAGCGGCGACGGCTATGCCAAAGTGATGTCCGAAGCCTTTATTAAAGCTGAAATGGCGCTGTTTGCAGCTCAGGCGGAAGAGGTGGACATTATTGTCACCACCGCGTTGATCCCTGGCCGACCCGCACCGAAACTGATCACCGCTGACATGGTGGCTTCAATGAAACCGGGCAGCGTGGTTGTCGATCTGGCCGCTCAAACCGGCGGGAACTGTGAGCTGACGGTGGCTGACAAGATCGTGACCACTGACAACGGCGTGAAGATCATTGGCTATACCGATCTGCCAAGCCGTTTGCCGACCCAGTCGTCTCAGCTGTATGGCACCAATCTGGTCAACCTGCTGAAGCTGCTGTGCAAAGAGAAAAACGGTGAAATCAGCGTCGATTTTGAAGATGTGGTGATTCGCGGCGTAACGGTTGTCCGTGATGGCGAAATTACCTGGCCTGCGCCACCCATTCAGGTCTCCGCCGCGCCAAAAGCCGCGCCAGCTGCGGCGAAAGCGGCAGATAAGGTCGAAGAGAAACCCGCTTCACCTTTCCGCAAATATGCGCTTTTCGCCCTGGCTATCATCCTGTTTGGCTGGTTCGCCAACGTAGCACCGCCTGCTTTCCTGTCACACTTCACCGTCTTCGCACTCTCTTGCGTGGTGGGTTACTACGTGGTCTGGAACGTCAGCCATGCGCTGCATACGCCGCTGATGTCGGTAACGAATGCGATCTCCGGCATCATTGTTGTCGGTGCCGTACTGCAAATTGGCCACGGCGGCTGGGTAAGCTTCCTGTCGTTTATCGCCGTGCTGATTGCCAGCATCAATATTTTCGGTGGTTTCACCGTCACTCAGCGCATGCTGAAAATGTTTCGTAAAAACTAAGGGGTAATCAATGTCTGGCGGATTAGTGACTGCAGCATACATTGTTGCCGCAATTTTATTTATATGCAGCCTTGCGGGGCTGTCGAAGCATGAAACCTCTAAGCAGGGGAACCTGTTTGGTATTGCCGGGATGGCTATCGCGCTGCTGGCAACCATTCTTGGCCCGTACAGCAGCAGCGTTGGCTGGGTTCTGCTGGCTATGGTGATCGGTGGCGCTATCGGCGTCCGTCTGGCGAAAAAAGTCGAAATGACGGAAATGCCGGAGCTGGTGGCGATTTTGCATAGCTTCGTTGGCCTTGCTGCGGTACTGGTTGGCTTTAACAGCTACCTTGACCACGAGCCGGGGCTGGATGTGGTACTGGAAAACATCCACCTGACCGAAGTCTTTGTGGGGATCTTTATCGGTGCCGTTACCTTTACCGGTTCGCTGGTAGCTTATGGAAAGCTGTGTGGGAAGCTTTCTTCCCGCCCTCTGGCGTTGCCGCATCGTCACAAGCTTAACCTGCTGGCGCTGGTGGTTTCACTCTGCCTGCTGATTATCTTTGTGCGCACTGAGAGTACCGGCGCGCAGGGCTTTGCGCTGTTCCTGATGACGCTGATCGCGCTGGCTTTTGGCTGGCATCTGGTGGCGTCGATTGGCGGTGCGGATATGCCGGTGGTGGTTTCAATGCTGAACTCCTATTCAGGATGGGCAGCCGCGGCCGCGGGCTTTATGCTCAGCAACGACCTGCTGATTGTTACAGGTGCCCTGGTTGGCTCAAGCGGTGCGATCCTCTCTTACATTATGTGTAAAGCGATGAACCGCTCGTTTGTTAGCGTAATTGCCGGTGGTTTTGGCACCGACAGCAGCTCAACGGGTGAGGGTGAAGAAGTGGGTGAGCATCGCGAAATTGATGTTCAGGGCACGGCGGAACTGTTGAAAAACTCGTCATCAGTGATTATCACCCCAGGCTACGGCATGGCGGTGGCACAGGCGCAATATCCGGTTGCCGAAATCACCGAGAAACTGCGCAAAATGGGCATTAAAGTGCGCTTCGGTATTCACCCGGTTGCGGGACGTCTGCCAGGCCATATGAACGTGCTGCTGGCGGAAGCTCGCGTGCCTTATGATATCGTGCTGGAAATGGACGAAATCAACGATGACTTCAGCGATACCGATACCGTACTGGTGATTGGCGCTAACGACACCGTTAACCCAGCCGCGCAGGAAGATCCGCGTAGTCCGATTGCGGGCATGCCGGTTCTGGAAGTGTGGAAGGCGCAAAACGTGGTGGTCTTTAAGCGTTCAATGAATACCGGCTATGCCGGTGTGCAAAACCCGCTGTTCTTTAAAGAGAATACCCAGATGCTGTTCGGCGATGCAAAAGCCACCGTCGACGCCATTTTGAAAGCGTTATAACGTCGTTAAAGGCCGGGCTTCCCCCGGCCTTTCTTCTTCTCCCGTCAATCGTCCTCGTCGTCGTCCAGTTCGACCGGGGAAGTAAAACCTTCAGGCTTGATTGCCAGCAGATCGCAACGCAGATGGTCAATAACCTGCTCGGCCGTGTTACCCAAAAAGGCAGCGGAGAGGCCGGTACGTCCAATGGTTCCCAACACCACCACGCCGGCATCAAGATGACTGGCGAGGCTCGGGATCACCTCTTCCGGCAGTCCTTTATCAACGTGGGTGTATTTTTCATCAATACTGAATTTTTGCCTTAACGCTTTCATTGCCAGCAGGTGCTGCCCGCGAATCGCGTCGTTGTACACGCTCGGATCAAAGTCTGGCAGTTCAATCGCAATATTGATGGGGGTAACGGGGTAGGCTCCCACCAGGTGAACCTCTGTATGATTGACCAGTTCCGCCAGTTCCAGCGTCTCCTTTACCAGCCTGGTATTCAGGGGGTCGTGATGAGGTTCTTCACTCGCCAGGTTTACCGCCACGACGGCTTTGCCGCCCTCAGGCCACGGCTGGTCTTTTACCATCCAGACCGGGCAAGGGCATTTACGCAACAGATGCCAGTCGGTGGGGGTAAATACCACTGCCTGAAGCCGGTCATGCTGATGGGCCATTTTTAGCAACAGATCGTAGCCGCCATCCAGCACTTCCTGAATAATCGCTTCGAAAGGCCGGTTGTGCCAGATGACCTTCACTTCAATGTTTACGCCTGCATCAAGATAGGCCTTAGCCTGCTCGCGGATCCATTCAGTACGCTGGCTGACAACGCCTTTACGCATGGTAGTCCGTTCGTCAGGGGAAAGCAGCGTGGTCATCTCGTAGGAAAAGTCATAGATAGGCAAAAAAGCCGTGATGCGGCCACCGAGACGCTGGTTAAGATAAACAGCGCGGCGAAGCGCAGGCTGGTCGTCCTGCTGCGGGTCGATCGCCACGAGAATGTTTTGATACTTAGCCATAACGGGTTCTCCATACGCTATGCGTGTCAGATTAAAAGATAGCCCAATCATAGCGGGAGGAGAAACAAAAAGTCACTGTCAGATCAATATTATAACAATTAAAGCTTCTCTCAGACGGCGAGTGCGATAAGGCTCGCATTCTTACCTCGAAGCTCACTGAAAGCGTTCGTTTTTATTTATATGTTGAAGAATGATAAGACGAAGAGGGAGAGGAAAACAGGGGGAAGGAAGCGCCGGATCTGAGCGACCCGGCAGTAAAAATCAGGCGATGGCGCGGCTCTGGCCTGCCAGCATCGACAGCTCATCGTGATTTTCAATGGTGATGTATTTACCTTTTACGGCCAGCATGCCGCTTTTCTGAAATCGGCCCAGCAGTCGGCTGATTGTTTCAACTGTCAGTCCAAGATAGTTGCCGATATCGCCGCGCGTCATGGTCAGACGAAACTCACGCTGAGAAAAG
This sequence comes from Pantoea sp. CCBC3-3-1, assembly GCF_007981265.1. Classification (NCBI taxonomy): domain Bacteria; kingdom Pseudomonadati; phylum Pseudomonadota; class Gammaproteobacteria; order Enterobacterales; family Erwiniaceae; genus Pantoea; species Pantoea sp. CCBC3-3-1. Next base: position 2,477,216 of record NZ_CP034363.1, on the reverse strand, counting down.
CCGCGCTCGCCAAACCGACGGGACAGGCCGTAAATAAAGGCCGCCAGACGCTCTTCCGCATTCTTTTTGGACAGCAGCAGAATCATCTCCTGATCGCCTTTGATTTCGCCGCTCATCAGGCGCATCATTTGCTGACGCAGGCTGGGCATTTTTCCGGAGAGGTCGTCCAGCGTTTCGAATGGAATTTCGCAAACCATCGCGGTTTCCAGCGCCTGAGAGAAGCTCGGATGCTGACCCACGCTGATAGCATCAAATCCCACCAGGTCACCGGCAAGATGGAAGCCGGTAATCTGCTCATCACCCTGTTCGGTAATGGTGTAGCTCTTTATGCTCCCGGAACGAATCGCATACAGCGACTTGAGTTCATCGCCCGCTTTAAACAGCGTTTGGCCTTTCTGGATTGGCTTTTTGCGCTCGATAATATTATCCAACTGATCGAGTTCGTGCTCGTTCAGCGTGAAGGGAATACAGAGCTGGCTGATGCTGCAATCCTGACAGTGAATCGCACAACCGCCAGACTGTATACGTCTGTTGATGACACGCTTTTCCGGGATCATAGTAGTGGCTCGAGTAATTATTGATTGAGGTCAATTTTAACACTTTTTAGTCACTAAAGTGAACTCATCACGCGTGATTTATCCCTGGAAAAGCCAGGGATGTCATGTTTAGTGACATTCCGTTTAAAAATCCATCTAAAAACAAACTTTCCTTCTGCTTGTCGATTATTGGTTACATAACCAGTGTTTCATCGCAACTTTTTTGCCGGAACCAGCGGTTTACGCTGTCCGGACGATCTGCCGTATTCAACGCGCGTTCCGGGCTGAATTTTTGCTAAACTACCGCGGTGGGTTGTGTCACCACATCATCATTTATCTGTTGCCACCGGGGGACCCGTATGATGAGCCTTAAAGATGAAGATCTGTTCAAAGACGCGATGGAAGACGTCACGCCGCTGAAGGATTGCGCAAATATCCACTGGTTGAAATCCCCCTCACCAAAATCTCCCCGCGCATTTGAAGATGATGCGCAGCTGGACAATCCGCTGACCAGCGGCTTTCTGAATGTTATTCCCCTTAGTTTGCCACTGGAGTACAAAGCGGAGGGGATCCAACAGGGCGTGCTGGATAAGCTGCGGCAGGGGAAATATCCGCTCGATGCCAGTCTTAATCTTCTGCGTCAGCCGGTCGAAACCTGCCGACAGTCCCTTTACAGTTTTATGCTCCAGGCACAGCGAGATAACTTTCGTAATCTACTGATTATTCATGGTAAGGGGCGAGAGGATGACGCTCATGCCAATATTGTGCGCAGCTATCTGGCACGCTGGCTGCCACAGTTTGAGCAGGTGCAAGCCTTTTGCAGTGCGCAGCGTCATCATGGCGGCAGCGGAGCCTGCTATGTTGGCCTGAAAAAAAGCGAGCAGGCGCGTCTGGAAAATCGCGAGCGCCATGCCAAGCGCAGTCGCTAAGCGCAATCCGCAGAGGTTTTACGGGTGACGGCCATCAACACTTCGGCACTGAGGCTGAGCGGTGCGCCGGAGCGGGTGATAATACCGACCGGTTCGCCAGGCCCGTGTGAGGCAATCGGCAGGGCGGTGAGAGAACGGTGCATTAAATCTTCTTTAACCGCGCCGGAAGGAACAAACCAGACATAGTTATAACGGAGCGCCAGCTGGCGCGCGAGAGACGTGGCTGAGGTTTCAACCAGCGTGCCGGGGAGCTGGCAACCCTGTGCCTCCAGCATCGCTTCCGCCAGCCGTCTGGGCGCGGTGCCTTCCGGTGAGATCACCACCGGCCAGCTCATGGCGCGTGAGAGCGTGACGTTGTCACGCAGGAGCGGATGATCCGGGCCTACCACCAACCTTAAAGACTCAAGGAAAAGCAGTTCATAAGTCAGGCCCGCCATCATATCCAGATCGGCCATACGGCCAATGCCAACATCAAACTCGCCTGCCTTCAGGCCAGCCAGCAAGACATTGTTATGCAATGTCGCTACCTGCACGACAGTCTGTGGCTGCTGCAAATGAAAACGTTCAAGGATTGACGGCAGCATGCCCAGCGCGACGGTGGTTAAAACGCCAACGCGCAATACATCAGGCTGCTGCGGTTTTGCAGGGCTGAAAGATTGTCCGGCATGGTTGAGCGCATCCAGAATACGGACGGCATGAATGAGAAACTGCTCGCCCATAACGGTAAGCTGAGCGCCTAAACGACCGCGTTCAAGCAGCCTTGCTCCCACCAGCTCTTCCAGTTCGTTAAGCGTTTTAGAAAGCGCTGGCTGACTGAGAGAAAGGACTTCTGCGGCGCGCCCCAGCGTTCCTTGCTGAGCGACGGCGACAAAAGTATGCAGATGGCGCAGGCGAATGCGCTGGTTAAACAGATAATTTTTTTCCATATCCCAGAGTAGTCAGCGAGGCGGGTAGCAGGCAAGCCTCTGTAAAGATAAATGTTAACCATATTGCAAAACTTAATTAACATTAGCCCGCTTTTCCATAACCTCCACCCTTAGCTGACTGGCTAAATCATCAGTTAAAGCGATAGATGCCCCCAATGTCCTTGAGGATGCTCGCTTTTTTATGCCAAATCGCAGCAGAAAAGCACATAATTTTGCAGCCAGAGCGCCCGACGATCCGTTATGATAGCCGACACTTTTTTCAGGAACCGACAGCCAGCTTATCTGTGCAACCCTGGCTATGGAGCGCTAACGTGGAGAGTATCGCTGCGACAGATGTGCGTGCCTTGATCAACGAAGGCAGCATCAGCCGCTATCAGCAAAGAATCATTGCCCTCTGTTTTGCAGTGGTAGCAATGGATGGAATGGACATTGCGTTAATGGGCTTTATTGCGCCGGCGTTAAAAACGTCATGGGGCGTAAGCACCACTCAGTTGGGCGTGGTCATCAGCGCTGCGCTGATCGGTTTGGCGCTGGGGGCGATGTTTGCAGGGCCGTTGGCAGACCGCTTTGGTCGCCGGGTGATCATTATTAGCAGCGTGTTTTTCTTTGGTTTATGGACGCTGGCCACCGCCTTCTCACAAAATCTCGATCAAATGATGCTGTTCCGCTTCCTGACCGGGCTTGGGCTGGGAGCGGCAATGCCCAATGTGGGTACGCTGGTGGCGGAATACTCTCCCGAACGCAAACGCGCTTTCATTATTACCGTGGTGTTCTGCGGCTTCACCTTTGGCGCGGCAGGTGGAGGCTTTGCGGCTTCCTGGCTGATCCCTAACTTTGGCTGGCACGCCGTGCTGGTGCTGGGCGGCCTGTTGCCGATGCTGATTGTGCCGATGCTGCTGAAATGGCTACCTGAATCCGTGCGTTTCCTGCTTGCCCGCCAGGCGCCTCCCCAACAGATTCGCCAGATCGTTGAGAAAATGGCGCCCGGTCAGGTTCGTCACGACTGTGAATTTGCAATGGATGAAAAAGCCCAGCGTCAGGGCGCAGTAAAACTGGTGTTAACCCGACCTTATCTGCTCGGCAGTACGCTGCTGTGGGGCAGCTATTTTATGGGGCTGTTTCTGGTCTATCTGATCGGAAGCTGGTTACCGTCGCTGGTAAAAGATATGGGGATGACCGTCACCGAGGCGGCGTTGGTCACGGCGATGTATCAGGCCGGCGGAACGGTAGGTTCGCTCTTTGCCGGTTGGGTAATGGATCGTTTTAACGCTAACCTGGCGCTGGCGGCGATCTATTTCACCGGCGCTATCGCGACCGTCGCCATTGGCTATGCGCCGGCAGAAACGCTGATCCTCAGCCTGATTGCCTTCTGTAGCGGCTTCTGTCTGAACGGAGCCAATACCGGCATGAACGCGCTTTCCGCCAGCTATTATCCCACGCATGCCAGGGCCACAGGTTCCAGTTGGATGCATGGCGTAGGGCGAATGGGCGCCATACTCAGCGCGTTTGCCGGTGCGCAGATGCTCTCTATGGGCTGGCATATCACCGAGGTCTTTACCAGCCTGGCGATCCCGGCGGTATTGACCTCGCTGATGCTGTTGGCGAAAAGCCGTTATGGCCATACCCGAGTCGGGCAGGCGTAATTTTACCGGCGAGAAAGCAGAATGTCCGTCTCCGGATGCAGAGCGCATCCGGCTGGTAAACCTGTTGAATTATTGGGATTTATATTCCCTGCCGCCCAGTTAAAAATGAGACTGGGGTAAGCATAATCTGTAAATGACCGCCAGTGTTGGACAAAGGTTTCCAGTCTACAAATAATAGTCGACAGGCTATTAATGGCGTAATGACAGAATAATGAAAAACGAGCAATTGTTAAGGATTGGTACGGCTGAAGGAGCGTTACGCGGACGCCTGGAAGAGGGAATTTTTGTTTTTCGGGGAATTCCCTACGCTGCACCGCCAACCGGCAAACTGCGCTGGCAGCCGCCTAAACCCGTTCAGCCATGGCAGGGCGAGCGGGATGCCATCCAGTGGTCTGCCGCCAGCTGGCAAAACCGGGATTATTGCGTCGCCGTGGGTGGCGGAGATCCGGGCGTTTTCAGTGAGGATTGTCTTTATCTTAACGTCTGGACGCCTGAAACCGAGCCATCAAAGCCTTTGCCCGTGATGGTCTGGATCCACGGGGGCGGCTTCAGTATCGGGGCGGGTGGATTAACGCCCTACATTGGCGCGCCGCTGGCATCGCAAGGTGTGGTGGTCGTTACCCTGAATTACCGGCTGGGGCATCTGGGCTTTTTCGCCCATCCGGCGTTGGATAAAGAATATCCCGCTGGCGAAGTCGTCAATAACTTCGCCTTACTCGATCAAATTGCTGCGCTGCAATGGGTTCAACGCAATATCGATTCATTTGGCGGCGACAGACATAACGTCACTATTTTTGGTGAATCCTCTGGCGCCCGCAGCGTTCTGTCACTTTTCGCCTCGCCGCTGGCCGTCGGCCTGTTTCATAAGGGGATTGCGCAAAGTCCTTATGCGCTCCCCGATATTCCTCGGGAAACGGCGCTGAAAACCGGTGAAAAACTTAGTCATCATTTTAACCTGACGAACGCCACCGCCGAACAGCTTCGCGCTTTGCCTGCTGAAGCTTTCTGGCCGCTCGATCCCGCTTTTGCTAACGGGCCGGTTGCCATTGCGGGCGATCGGGTATTACCGCAGCCGGTGCTGGATGTCTTTAACGCCTCCCGGCAGCAAAAGCTGCCGCTGATGATTGGCAGCAACAGTGATGAAGCCAGCGTGCTCAACTATTTTGGCGTCAATCCGGGAAAAATAATTAAAGAGCTACGCCATGCACGGCGTCCGGGACTGCGGTTGAAGCTAATCCGTATGTTATACGACGGCGTTTATGACGACGATCGGCTGGGCAGGCTGGTGGCAAGGGATGTCACTTTTACCACGATGGGATACGTCGTCGCCCTTTCTCAGCATCGCATTGGGGTCCCTGTCTGGCGTTACTATTTTGATTACGTTTCAGAAAACTCGCGGGATATCTATCCTGAGGGTACCTGGCACGGCAACGAAATCCCCTACGTATTCAATACGCTGGATGCGCTTGCCTCGACGATGGGTAAACGGCCATTTACCGATAATGACCGTCTTTTTGCCCGAAAGGTCAGCGAATACTGGCTGAACTTTGCCAGAGAGGCGAGTGTGTTTTCCCATCAGCTGCCGGGAGAACTGAGCTGGCCCGCCTGGCAGCCCTGGGCGGATAAAGTCATGCGTTTTGGCGAAAAAGGCGAGGCGGGCCTGAAGCTGGAAAATCGCTTTATGCGTCGTCGCACCCAGCTGTTTCGGCTGTTAATGAAACACATGGTGCGTTTGAAACGCTAAATTGTTAACAAACAAATTTCACCATGAGATTTTTCCAGGCGCCATACCCGGCAAAAAAAGCTGATTTAGCAACGACTTAACATTATTTTCCGTTTCGTAACATAATGAATATCAAGAAATAATTACTCAGTATTTTTGTCATGATGCCGATAATCCTCGGTAAGCGTCCGACCTCATGGACGACATTATCGGCTTTATTACATCGTTACGGAGTAGTTATGAATTTGCTAAAAAACTTTACCATCCGCAGCGTGATGCTTTGGATTCTCGGGCTGTTTTGCCTGATGTGGACCGGGGTTGGAATTTACAGCGTTTCCTCATTAAATTCACTGGGCAAGGGAAATGAAGTTGACCGCCTGCTGGTCAACCAAATGACGACGCTCAGTAAAGGCAACGATCAATATTTTCGTTTTATTACCCGACTGACGCGTGCCGTCGAATCCCGCCAGGCGGGAAGCGCAACGGCACCGGCTGATATGGCATCCGCTCAAAAAGCGCTGGATAACATGACCAAACTGCTGGCGGACTTTAAAGCTGAAGCACCAGGTCCACTGAATGCCAGCCTTGCTACAGCGGTCATCGAAAGCTGGCAGAAACTGTTGGAAGAGGGCGTTCTGCCGCAGATGCGCCTGGCGCAGCAGCCGGTACTGGACGATTTCCGTCGCCATGCCGCTTCCGTAACGCCGCCGCTTAGCCGTGCATTTGGTGCCAGCGTTGACAAATTCAACGTTGCCGCAGGCGATAAGCTTGATATAACCCGCGTGACTGTCGATCGTCTGACCGATATGACCAAGCTGGTTATCGTGTTGGCGGTTGTCGCGGGTTTGCTGATTTTGCTGTTTACCGATCGCTATCTGGTCAAAATGCTGGTTCGTCCGCTGGACGGCATGCGCGAACATTTCCGCCGCATTGCCGATGGCGATCTCAGCCATCCGCTGGAAGATATTGGTCGTAACTGCGTTGGCAAACTGGTGCCTCTGTTGAGTGCCATGCAGGACAGCTTGCGTGAGGCGGTCAGCTCCATCCGTAGCGGCACAGATAATATCTATCGCGGCGCCGCTGAAATTTCTTCCGGCAATAACGACCTTTCTTCGCGTACCGAACAGCAGGCCGCTGCGCTGGAACAGACGGCAGCCAGTATGGAACAGCTGACTGCTACAGTGAAATTCAATGCCGACAACGCCCGTCAGGCGAGTGAGCTGGCACAGAGCGCTTCCGCGACCGCCAGCAAAGGCGGCAAGCTGGTTAGCGATGTGGTCAGCACGATGCAGGGTATTTCCGGCAGTTCGCATAAAATTGCCGAAATCACCAGCGTGATTAACAGTATCGCTTTCCAGACCAATATCCTGGCGCTGAACGCGGCGGTGGAAGCGGCAAGAGCCGGTGAGCAGGGCCGTGGCTTTGCCGTGGTCGCCAGCGAAGTACGTAACCTGGCGCAGCGCAGCGCCGGCGCGGCAAAAGAGATTGAAACGCTGATTGCCGACTCGGTGAGCCGCGTGAGTAACGGTTCCAAACTGGTTGGCGAAGCGGGCAGCACCATGGATGAAATGCTGAAAGCCGTGGCGGAAGTGGTTGAAATCATGAAGCAGATCGCCTCAGCCTCTGAAGAGCAGAGCAAAGGTATTTCGCAGATTGGCACCGCGATTACGGAAATGGATAGCGTGACGCAGCAGAACGCCTCGCTGGTGGAAGAAGTTTCCACAGCGGCGAGTGCGCTGGAACGTCAGACCGAAGAACTGACGCTGTCCGTCTCTAAATTCCGTCTTTCTGCCGACAGCCCGGCAAGAAGCCCGGCACCGGTTCGTGCCGTTGCTGCTGCTGCTCGCCCGCTGGCGGCAAAAGCGGCTGCTGACGACTGGGTTTCATTCTGATTCAACGCGCGGGAAGTTCGCTTCCCGCAATTTGATTTTTGCCGGTGAAGTGAGATTATTCCGCCGCCAGCCGACACAGTTTTTCCGCAACAAGATACGACTTCACAAACGACGGTACCGGTAAAAACTCGAATTTTGAGTGAAAATTATGCGCACCGGTAAAGAAGTTTGGCGTCAACAAACCCTTTGCTGACAGCGCGGCACCGTCCGTGCCACCCCGCATCGGCGTCACTTTCGGCGCAATATCCAGCGCCTCAAGCGCGGCAAAGAGCAAATCAATCGCCCGGCGATCCTCGCCAATAGCATTACTGATATTGCTGTAGATATCGGTCAGGTTAAATTCGACCTTTCCAGTGGGATATTTTGCAGCAACGCTGGCGCTGACATCGGCAATCTGCTGTTTACGCTGGGTAAACGAGGCCAGATCAAAGTCGCGAACGGATGCTTTGAGCCGCGCCTGGCTGGCATTGGCGGTCATATCATTAAACCAGACATAACCCTCGCGTCCTTCGGTATGCTCGGGCGTCTGCTGACGATCGAACTCAGCGACAAAATCCAGCGCCATCAGCAGCGGGTTGACCAACACGCCTTTGCCGGACATCGGATGCGCCGTCACGCCGGTAAAGACGATTTCTGCCGCTGCCGCATTGAAGTTTTCATACACCACTTCGCCCAGCTCGCAGCAGTCGATGGTATAAGCGAAATCCACGTTAAAACGCGTCTCCAGATCGAGCGCTTTGGCACCGCGCAGGCCGATCTCTTCATCAGGTACAAAGGCCACCACAATATCGCCATGCGGCGTGTCATCCTGCAAATTTTCCATCAGCGTCATTACCACGCTGACGGCGGCTTTGTTATCTGCACCGAGCACGCTGGTGCCGTCGCTGAAGATAATTTCCTGCCCCTGATAGGCGGCGATTTCCGGATGTTGATCAACGCGCAGCCAGATATCCTGCTGCTGATTTAAACAGAGATCCTGACCTTCAAAACGCAGCGTTTGCGGATGGATATGAGGTGAAAGCCCCACGTCTACGGTGTCAATATGGGTGATAAAGCCGATGCGTGGCGCATTCGGGCGATTACCGGGTTTAACCGCCGTCACCGTCGCGTGCTCATCAATAACAATCTCTTTCAGTCCTAACGCACGCAGCTCTTCAGCCAGCAGTTTGGCCATATCATGCTGCTCTGGCGTGCTGGGTAACTGAGTGGAAACCGCATTGCTTTGGCTGGTGACGGCAAGATAACGATAGAAACGCGTGCATAACTGGCTGGATAAATCCTGAATCATGCTGTTTTCCTGATTTGAATGAAGTCGTTCAGCGAATATAGCCTACTCTTTTCAGAGGGAAAAGGGCTATTGCGCTTGTCTATTTTTGTTTATTTTAACTTTCTCACCTGTTTTTTATTCTACACGCTTCGATTTGCATCATTAATTTCTAATTTATCACGGTGATAATTGAGATAAACAAGCAGAAAGGTGAGCGGTATATTCGCCATGATGCAGCGCAAGTAAAAATATTTATGAAGTCATTTTTCAGTGCTGTTTATTATATTTTAATGTTAAATTAACACCATTCATCGGGCAAGTAACAGCGGTCATGTTGTTTTACCGTCACAGAATGTTGAACTGGATATCCAGATTGTCTACCCAGGTGTTTCGCAGGCGTACGAAGCGATTGAAAACCTGCAGGTGGTTGCTTACGGTAATACCGCTATGATCGTCAATGGTCGGAAAATGAATAAAATCCGTTATCGTTAAGGTAAATAACAGGCTGCCCGGTAAGATGGGCAGCTTGTGTTAACCAGAATATTTTATGCTGCCTGCCGGGATTCAGCAGACGCCGAAGTCGCCTTCTTCGTGATAGAGGTTTACCGAGCTGGCGGGTACCTCAATTTCTTTTTTCTCTTTGTCATCCACTCTGGCGCAGTAGAGCGTGTCGCCTTTCACCTCTAACACCACCATTTTAGGCCCGCCAGTTTTGCTTTGTACTACATCATCTACGTTAAACATTGTGGTTCTCCTGTTAGTCTTCTTTTATTAACGGTCAGCTATTGAGCATTTGCAAGCCGTTCCCCGGCAAAGTCGTAAAAAGCCACTATACTGAAAACTCATCACTAATAAACGGGAGGATTTTCATGACCATTCATAAGAAAGGGCAGGCGCATTGGGAAGGCGATATCAAAAAAGGTAAGGGGACCATCAGCACCGAAAGCGGCGCGCTGAAAGAGCAACCTTACGGTTTTAATACCCGTTTTGAAGGCAAGCCAGGCACCAACCCGGAAGAGTTGATTGGCGCTGCGCATTCGGCCTGTTTTTCTATGGCACTGTCGCTGATGCTTGGCAATGAAGGCCTGGTGCCGGAAAGCATCGATACCGTCGCTGACGTTTCGCTTGATAAAGTCGGCGAAGGCTTCAAAATTACTAAAGTCGCGTTGCAGAGCAAGATTAAACTGCCTGGCGTGGACAGCGCTAAATTTGATGAAATCATCAATAAAGCCAAAGAAGGCTGCCCGGTGTCGCAGCTGCTGAATACTGAAATTACACTCGACTATTCCCTGAATTAATGCACGAGTTAGATACCCTGCCGCCCGGCAGGGTATTTCGTTAATCGCTATCCCCCTAAAATCCTGAAATATAATCAAAATGTATGAAGATTATCCCATTTTGACTCTGGTTCTGCGCTTCGCCAGCGTTTAGATTACTCTTTGTACAAACAGGAATAATCGACAACGAGAGGATGGCGATGAAAAAGTTGGGAATCAGAATGACCATGGCCGCACTGACGCTGGCCGTTGCTTCAGGCGCATCTGCGAAGACGTTAGTCTTTTGTTCGGAAGGTTCGCCGGAAAACTTCAATCCGCAGCTGTTTACCTCGGGTACCAGCGTGGACGCCAGCGCGGTGCCCATCTACAACCGGCTGGTGGATTTTAAACCGGGCACCACTGAACTGATCCCCAGCTTAGCGGAGTCGTGGGATATCAGCGCCGACGGCACCGTTTACACTTTTCATCTGCGTAAAGGCGTTAAATTCCACACTACGAAGCTGTTTAAACCCACCAGAGATTTTAATGCCGATGACGTGATTTTCTCGTTTATGCGGCAAAAAGACGTCAACAATCCTTACCATAACGTTTCCAACGGGACTTACGCTAACTTTGAAAGTCTGGAGTTCGGTACGCTGCTGAAAAAAATAGAAAAAGTTGATGAGCACAGCGTGCGTTTTACCCTTGCACATGCCGAAGCGCCGTTTCTGGCTGATTTAGGCTGGTACTTCGCCTCTGTTCTCTCCGCCGAGTATGCCGATGCGATGCTGAAGGCGGGCACGCCGGAAAAGGTCGACCAGCAGCCGGTGGGAACCGGGCCTTTCGAGCTGGTGCAGTACCAAAAGGATTCCCGCATTCTCTATCGCGCCTTCCCGCAATACTGGCAGGGCAAAGCAAAGCTGGATCGGCTGGTTTTCTCTATCACGCCGGATGCCTCAGTCCGTTTGGCGAAGCTTGAGAAAAACGAGTGTCAGGTCATGCCGTTTCCGAACCCCGCCGATCTGCCACGGATGAAAGAGAACACGTCAGTCACGTTAATGCAGAAGGCGGGCCTGAACACCGGTTTCCTGGCTTTTAATACGCAAAAAGCGCCGCTGGATAACCTGAAGGTGCGCCAGGCGCTGACCATGGCAATTAATAAACCGGCGATTATTCAGGCGGTTTTCCAGGGAACCGGAACCGTAGCAAAAAACCTGCTGCCGCCTGATGTCTGGAGCGCGGACAACGCGCTGAAAGATTACGCTTACGATCCACAGCAGGCCAAAATCCTCCTTCAGCAGGCGGGCATCAAGCCCGGCACCACTATTGAGCTGTGGGCGATGCCGGTTCAGCGGCCTTACAATCCCAATGCCCGGCGCATGGCGGAAATGATTCAGGCTGACTGGGCCAATGTCGGTATCAACGCGAAAATTGTCAGCTTTGAATGGGGTGAATATCTCAAACGGGTGAAAAATGGCGAACACCAGGCCGCGCTGATGGGCTGGACCACGGCGACCGGCGACCCGGATAATTTCTTTGGCCCTCTGTTTAGCTGTACGTCGGCGAACGGCGGCTCGAATTCTTCCAAATGGTGCTACAAGCCTTTCGATACGGTGATTACGCAGGCTCGTGCCGAGCAGGATCACAATAAACGTATTGAATTATACCGTCAGGCGCAGCAGATTATGCACGACCAGGCGCCCGCGGTGATGATTGCCCATTCGACCATTTTCGAACCGGTCAGAAAAGAAGTGAGCGGCTATCAGGTCGATCCCTTTGGTAAACATATTTTCTATCAGGTGGATTTGAAATAAAGCTGCTCGCCGGGGAAAAAGCACGCCCTGCGCGATAACCGGCGCAGGGCAGTATATATCGACAAAACCCGCTGCTTCATCAGTTAATACGCCTGTACTCCGTCTGCATTATTTTGTCAGTTACCAAACCGACAGCACAATTTAATCCGCTCTCCGCGCAAGCAATCGTAGTTTGTCCTTCCTCCGTTAGTGCTAATTTAATCCGCAGTCTCCTCGCCAGAAACGTCAGAACAGCCGCCTGAGGAAATTGAGAACATGGTTTGTCATCTGCTATCCATACCTGATATTTATTTCGGTGAAAAAGCGATTCACTCATTACAACGCCTTGACGCCTGCAAGGTGGGTATTGTCACCGATGCATTTATGGTGTCATCAGGAAAAACGCAGTCTTTAATTGAGGCAATGCCACGCGCTTCAGTCTGTATTTATGCGGATGTCAGGCCGGACCCCGATGTGGAAATCGTGAAGGCCGGAGCTGCACGTTTTAACGACTTCAAACCCGACGTGATTATTGCGCTTGGCGGCGGATCCTCGCTGGATGCGGCAAAAGCCATTAAGGTGACGCTTGAAGAGATGGGCAGCGACATTGAGCTGATTGCTATTCCCACTACCAGTGGTTCAGGCTCAGAAGCCACCGCTTATGCAGTTATCTCCGACCCGGAAAATGGGCGAAAATATCCGCTGGTTACGGCGAATATCCTGCCCGACAGTGCGATTCTGGATCCTCAACTGGTGCTTAGCGTCCCCCGAGAGGTGGCGACAGATACAGGGATGGACGTGCTGACGCATGCTATTGAGGCACTGGTTTCCACGGGGGCTAATGATTTCAGTGATGCTTTTGCCGAGAAAGCGATTGCCCTGACCGTCAAATATTTACCCGACGTGTTTTATCAGGAAAAAAATATTAAGGCGCGGATACGAATGCATCACGCGGCCTGTCTGGCCGGAATGGCATTTAATTCCTCCGGGCTGGGTTTGGTCCACGGTATGGCGCATGCTATTGGCGGGATGCTGCATATTCCGCATGGCAGAATTAACGCAATGCTGCTGCCGAAAATTATTGCCTATAACTGCGCGACGCAAAATCCAGTAATAACGGAGCGTTACCTGAGATGCGCAAAAATAATGGGGATCGACACGGATAACGATCGTCATGCAGTTTGCCAATTAATCGATCTTATTCGCGATCTGAATCAGCAGTTTGCTATTCCCGAAACGCTCACTGAATACGGTATTACACGGGAGAATATTTGCCGGCTGCGTCAGTCAGTTATTTCTGCGGCCTTAGCCGATGCCTGTACCCTGTCGAATCCGCGCACGCCCACGGCTCAGGATATTGACCGCTTGCTGACGGAAATCTCTTAACAAGGACAGAAAAGAATGAACCATTGCCCGCAGGCCTTAACGCTTACCCGACAAATTATGCAGGAGCTGTCTGCAACAGCGGGAATTCAGCCCACAAGGCTGGCTATTCCGGTAGGGATTTCCAATCATCATCTGCATCTCAGCCTGGCGGATATGGAAACGCTGTTTGGCTATGGCGCAACGTTAACGCGGATGAAAGCAGTGAAGCAGCCCGGACAATTTGCCGCCGATCAGACCGTTACGCTACATGGCCCTAAAGGCGATATCGCCGGCGTACGGGTGCTGGGGCCGCTGCGCACCACCACCCAAATTGAAATTTCCATTGCCGACAGCTTTGTGCTGGGCGTGAAAGCGCCGGTGCGGATGTCCGGTGAACTTCAGGAGTCCGCAGGCATTGAGATCCTTGGCCCTCGCGGGCGAGTGCAGGCAAAGCGCGGGACCATTGTTGCCTGGCGGCATCTGCATATTTCACCGCAGCAAGCCGCACAGCATAAATTATCTGACGGCATGGAGATCGACATTGAAGCGGCCGGTCCACGCGGCGGCATTATGCGACATGTGCGGGTGCGTGTCAGTGAGGATGCGGTACTGGAACTGCATATAGATCGGGAAGAAGCGAACGGTTTTGGGCTGCATAACGGCGATATCGTTCACCGCTGGCAGCAGGCGTGCTGACATGGCTGAGGCGCGGAAAGAGAGCAGGCCGCAGACGTTTGCGCACCGTCTGGACGCGATAATCAGCCAGGTCCTCAGCGCGCACAGGCAGGCACAGCCCGGACGCCTGCAAATCGTGATGACCGGCGGCGAAATCGAGAGCCTGTCAGGCAGCCTGAAGTGCCTTGAAGCGCTGCACCGTGCAGGCTATCAGCTGCGAATTTCCTTCTCACATAGCGCCAGTCAGTCCGCTGTAAAAGCAGGCTGTCAGCTGTGGAACCTTAAGCGGGGAGGCGCGGCACGTTTTGAAAACCCCCGCATCCAGTCACAGCCCGCTGATTTTATTTTGCTTTTTTTGCCGTCGCTGTCGCTGAACAGCCTGATGAAAATCGCGTCGGGCCTGCGAGACAACGTGGCCTGCGAGTGGGTTTTTTATGCGCTCGGCAGGCAGAAAAAGGTGATCGCCACGCTCGGCCCGGAATGCACTGCAACATGGCTTCCTTCCGCGCTCCGGGCCTTGATCGCCCGGCATATTGCCACCCTGCAACAGTATGGTGTGGTTGTTAAGGGAAGCCAGCCCGTGGAAAGAAAAGATCGCCTGATCGCACTGCGGGACGTGCGGCTTATGACACCAGGGCAAAGCCTGTATCTCGATCGGAACACGTTAATTACCCCGGCTGCCCGGGACGAGCTTCGACGGTGGAATATCAGCGTTATTCAGGGACGTTAAGGGGAAACGATGTATCTGGCAAAAGTTACCGGCGCACTGGTCTCCACCAGTAAGCACGCCTCACTCAACGGGGCTAAGTTGCTGGTCGTTGCGCGGCTGAATGAACACTATCTTCCTACGGGGTATGCCCAGGTTGCAGTGGACTGCGTGGGTGCCGGAAATGGCGAAGTCGTTATCGTCACCACCGGCACTTCCGCCAGGATGAGCAACGCGACAGACCATTCGGTGATTGATGCGGCAGTGGTTGGCATCGTGGATTCATTAAAAATGCATGATGCGTCAACACAAGGGAAGCAGGATGAGGAATAAAGATGATCGATTATAAGGGTTCTGAGACGCCCAGGCTTGAAGTTTGCATTGATACTGCTATCGCCAGCCATACAGCCCGGCCAAAAACCGGTCTGAATCTCGATGACGCGGCATGGCTGGCCCACGCCGTACGTGAGGAGGCCGAGGCCCGGCAGGTGCCGGTAGTCTTCAGTCTGGTGGATGCCCACGGTCATCAGCGCTATTTCTTTAGCATGGAAGAGGCGTTGCTGATTAGCCACCGACTGGCTCCGCAGAAAGCCTGGACGGCGGTAGCGCTGAAAATGGCGACGCACGAGCTCGGCAGACAGGTTCAGCCCGCAATGGGGCTGCACGCGCTGGCAGCTGACCCAGGGATATGCTGGCTGGGAGGCGGACTGCCGTGCTGGTCACAGGGGCAATTACTGGGCGGTATTGGCGTTAGCGGCGGAACAGCTGAACAGGATATCGCCATTGCCCGTGCGGCGATTCTCCGCTTTAGCGACAGTCGTTACCCGCTGGTTTCGGCTTAGTTTTCTGGCCAGGGGAGATCGGAGTATGGCCTCTTCAGCTTCACGGGTTTTAGTCATTAATTGCGGCTCGTCCTCGCTGAAATTTTCAGTGCTGCCGTTGCAGGAAAAGATGCCCGTCTTCTCCGGGTTAGCAGAACGGTTGGGGCAGCAGGAAGCGAGTATGAGCTTCGTCGAGGCCCAGGGCGAAAAAACCACGCTTGTTCTTGACGAGCCGAGCCACCGGTGTGCGCTGAGCCTGCTGTTTTCGCAGCTGACCCGGCTGAATATGCTGGGTTCGCTCTGCGCAATTGGGCACAGAGTCGCGCATGGCGGCAGCGAGTTTACGCATTCGGTATTACTGACGCCGGAAACCGTCGATAAAATCCGCCGCGTGTCGCCGCTGGCCCCTTTGCATAATCCGGCAAATCTGATCGGCATTGAAGCGGCCCTCGCGCTGCTGCCTGAACTGCCGCAGGTTGCGGTATTTGACACCGCTTTTCACCAGACAATGCCGCCGGAAGCTTACACCTATGCCATTCCGCTGGAATTTCAGCAACGCTATCAGATCCGACGCTATGGCTTTCACGGCACCTCGCATCGCTATATAGCAGCAGAAGCGGTGGCTTATCTGCAACTCGATCCTGCTCATCACGGCATCCTTATTGCGCATCTTGGCAACGGTTCATCGGTCTGCGCGGTGAAAAATGGGCGCAGCGTCGATACCTCGATGGGGATGACGCCGCTGGAGGGACTGGTCATGGGGACGCGCTGCGGCGATCTGGATCTGGGTGCGGCAGCCTGGCTGGCGAAATGCACCGGGCAGTCCATTGAATCGCTTTGCCACCTTGCCAACACGCAATGCGGTTTGCTCGGACTGTCGGGGCTCTCCAGCGATTGCCGTACGCTCCAGGCCGCCTGCGAAAAGGGCGTTCCCCGCGC
The DNA here is from genome assembly GCF_007981265.1 of Pantoea sp. CCBC3-3-1. NCBI lineage: Bacteria > Pseudomonadati > Pseudomonadota > Gammaproteobacteria > Enterobacterales > Erwiniaceae > Pantoea > Pantoea sp. CCBC3-3-1. The sequence continues at coordinate 2,460,745 of NZ_CP034363.1, read as the reverse complement.
CAGGCTGGCGATTGAGGTGATGGTACACCGGCTGGCCCGTCATTTAGGCGGACATCTGGCCGCGTTGGATCGGCTGGACGCGCTCATTTTTACCGGCGGCATTGGCGAGAACTCCGTGCTGGTACGCGAGTTGACGGTCAGGCGGCTGGCGGTGTTTGGCCTGCGTCTGGATGAGCAAAAAAATCTGGCTATTCGGGGTGGGCAGAGCGGCGTGATATCAGCGCCGGGCAGCCCGGTTATCGCCGTGATCCCGACCAACGAAGAAAAGATGATTGCTGAAGATGCCGCGGCGATAGCTGGCGGCAGGCAGGCAACTTTATTGCCAGCGAACCACTTTTAAACCGTTAAGGATGAAGTTCCTTAACCTCTGTTCCTTTCATTAGCGAGGTTATTATGCAACAGGAAGCATTAGGTATGGTTGAAACAAAAGGGCTGGTGTCGGCGATTGAAGCCGCCGATACCATGGTCAAATCGGCGAATGTGATGCTGGTGGGCTATGAAAAAATCGGTTCCGGGCTGGTAACGGTCATGGTACGGGGCGATGTCGGTGCGGTAAAAGCGGCGACGGATGCGGGTTCCGCCGCAGCGGGTAAAGTGGGCGAGCTGGTGTCGGTACATGTCATTCCACGACCGCATATTGAAGTGGAAAAAATCCTGCCTAAGGCCGTCAGCTAATCAGGCCCGGGGAGGGTGGCTATGCGCGATGAGGAACGCATTCAGCAGATAATCTCTGACGTCATTAACAAAGAGACGGCAGAACGGTCAGTTGAGAAACGGACCAACACGCAGGGATGTGGATTAACGGAGTTTGTCGGGACGGCGCTGGGCCATACGATTGGTCTGGTCATTGCGAATGTCGACAACCAACTGCATGACGTGATGCATATCGACGGCAAATACCGTTCGCTGGGCATTATTGGCGGGCGAACCGGCGCTGGCCCGCATATTTTTGCCGCCGACGAAGCGGTAAAAGCCACCAACAGCGAAATCGTGGCGATTGAACTGGCGCGGGATACCGAAGGCGGCGGCGGCCACGGCTGCATGATTATTTTTGGTGCAGAAGACGTATCGGATGTGCGCCGTGCCGTTGAAGTCACGCTCAGCGAAATCGCCCGCACGATGGGAGATGTTTATGGTACGCCTGCGGGACATCTGGAGTTTCAGTACACCGCCCGCGCCAGCCATGCACTCTACAAGGCGTTTGGCGCCCCACCAGGAAAGGCGTTTGGTATGACCTGTGCTTCGCCTGCGGCGATTGGCGTAGTGATTGCCGATGCGGCGGCAAAAGCTGCCGTTATCGAGGCGGTCAGTTATGCCAGTCCGGCAAAAGGCACCAGCTTCAGTAATGAAGTGATTTTCACCTTCTCCGGGGATTCCGGTGCGGTTCGCCAGGCGGTAATAGCCGCACGTGAGACAGGTTTACAGCTGCTTGCCGCGCTGGATCCGACACCGATCAAATTCACCACCACACCCTACATCTGATTTCAATGGACATCGGGATGCCAGGTAAGGAAGCTTGAAGATGAATGATGATGAAATTACCCGGGCCGTCTCGCAGGTCCTTAGCAAATATACGCAAGGCCTGTCGGTTTGTGACGGTATCTTTGACTCAGTAGAGGAAGCGATTAGCGCAGCGGCACGGGCGAAGGTGCAGTTTCACCACTGTTCAATGCAGGATCGTAACGCTTTTATCCGCGGGCTTCGTGAACTCTTTTCGCAGGAAGAGGTATTAAACACCCTTTCCCGGATGGCGGTAGAAGAGACGGGAATGGGCAATTGCGCTGACAAGGTGATTAAAAACCGCGTGGCAGCGCTGCAAACGCCAGGCACTGAAGATCTCTGCACCCGTGCGCAGAGCGGCGACAGAGGTCTGACGCTGATGGAATTTTCCGCCTGGGGCGTCATTGCCTCAATAACGCCAACCACCAACCCAACGGAAACGATCATTAATAACAGCATCAGCATGCTGTCGGCGGGCAACAGCATCGTGTTCAGCCCGCATCCCCGATCGCGTAATGTTTCACTGCACGCTATTGCGTTGATAAACCAAAAGCTGGCGGCGCTGGGAGCGCCTGAAAATCTGGTAGTGACGGTGTCACAACCCTCCCTCGACAACACCACTGCGCTGATTGCCGATCCCCGCATCAACATGCTGGTTGCCACTGGCGGGCCGGCGATTGTCAAAACGGTGATGGCCTCCGGCAAAAAAGCGATTGGGGCGGGTGCCGGAAATCCGCCGGTGGTGGTTGATGAAACGGCGGATATAGAAAAGGCCGCCCGCGATATCGTGAATGGCTGTAGCTTCGATAATAATCTGCCCTGCATAGCCGAAAAAGAAGTCATCGTGGTCAGTCAGGTTGCCGACTACCTTATTCACTGCATGAAAAAAAGCGGCGCCTGGTTGTTAAGCGATAAAAAACAGATCCAGCAGCTCCAAAGGCTGGTAATGAACGAGCAGGGAAGCGGACCGGCAACGGCTTTTGTCGGTAAAGATGCCCGTTATATCCTTCAGCAGTTGGGCATTACCACCCCTGAAGAAGTTCGGGTCATCCTGCTGGAAACGGATAAATCCCATCCTTTTGTCGTTCATGAAATGATGATGCCGGTTCTGCCCGTGGTGCGGGCGGCTAACGTGGACGAGGCTATTGAACTTGCTGTAGAGGTTGAGCAGGGGCATCGGCACACCGCGATAATGCATTCCACCAATATCGATAAACTGAGCAAAATGGCTCGCCAAATCCAGACCACTATTTTTGTCAAAAATGGCCCTTCCTTTGCCGGGATCGGCGTGGGCGGCGAGGGCTATACCACCTTTACCATTGCCGGGCCGACGGGAGAAGGGCTGACCTCGGCCCGCTCTTTTACCCGCTGCCGCCGCTGCGTGATGGTGGAGGCGCTTAATATCCGCTGAGACAGGCTGTTAACCATGAAAACGCGTCTTATTAAGGCCCCCACGCCCGATACGCTGGCAATGTTGCAGCGCCGGATGCCGGCAGAGTTTCGTGCCCGCGTCGGGCTGATTCGCATTGATGCGGTCGGGCTGCTGATGCTGCCGGTGCCCGATCTCTATTTCTATGCCGATCTGGCCAGCAAAAGTGCCCAGATAGTAGTGACAGAAATTACCGGCAGTTGCCCACAGCACGTCACCACGCTGGCAATATTTGGCGAGCTGTCGGCTGTGGAAGAAGCTATGCGGGTCATTGCTCATGACGCCACTTAAGCTACCCGATCCAACCACCGTATTCAGGGAGTGAAATTATGTTAGAGAAAGGTTTTTCAGAGCCGACCGATCGCATTATACGACTGAAAAACAGGCTTATTCAGGCCCGACCTCACGTGGAGGCCGCACGGGCGGTACTGGTTACGCAGGCGTATAAAGAAAACGAGCATCAACCCGCCATCATGCGCCGGGCAAAAGCCGTGGAGAAACTCTTCAACGCGCTGCCAATCGTCATTCGTACCGACGAGCTGATCGTCGGTGCAGTAACGATCCATCCCCGTTCGACGCAGATCTGCCCGGAGTTTTCTTACGACTGGGTAGAAAAAGAGTTTACGACCATGGAACATCGTCTGGCCGATCCCTTCATAATTCCCAGTGAAACCGCGCAGGCGCTGCGCGAGGCATTTCAGTACTGGCCGGGTAAAACCACCAGTGCCCTGGCGGCATCTTATATGTCTCAGGGTACGCACGACAGTATGGCCGGCGGCGTTTTTACCGTGGGGAACTATTTCTTTGGCGGCGTGGGACACGTCAGCGTGGATTACGGCAAAGTGTTGAAAATCGGCTTTCAGGGCATTATCAATGAAGTGACCCGCGCGCTCGAACAGCTTGATCGCAGCCAGCCGGATTATATCCGCCGCCAGCAGTTCTACCACGCGCTGATTATCACCTATAAAGCCGCGATTGCCTTTGCCCATCGTTATGCGCAGGAGGCTTCCCGTCTGGCTCAGGAAGAGAAAGATCCGCTTCGGCAGCGCGAGCTGGAACAGATTGCGCAAAACTGTACTCGCGTCCCGGAACAGGGCGCCACGACTTTCTGGGAAGCTTGCCAGACCTTCTGGTTTATTCAAAGCATGTTGCAGATTGAATCCAGCGGCCACTCTATCTCGCCAGGACGGTTCGACCAGTATATGTATCCTTATCTCGCTGCGGATACATCCCTTACCCACGCGTTTGCTCAGGAACTGGTCGACTGCTGCTGGATCAAACTCAATGATATAAATAAAACCCGCGACGAGGTATCGGCTCAGGCGTTTGCCGGTTACGCCGTATTTCAGAACCTGTGCGTGGGAGGGCAGACGGAAGAGGGGCGTGACGCTACCAACGAGCTGAGTTATATGTGCATGGAAGCCACGGCCCATGTCCGTTTGCCGCAGCCTTCTTTCTCTATTCGCGTCTGGCAGGGGACGCCGGATGCTTTCCTCTACCGCGCCTGTGAGCTGGTGCGTCTGGGGCTGGGTGTCCCGGCCATGTATAACGACGAAGTTATTATACCGGCGCTGCAAAATCGGGGCGTTTCGCTGCACGACGCGCGCGATTACTGCATTATTGGCTGTGTTGAACCTCAGGCGCCACACCGTACGGAAGGCTGGCATGACGCGGCCTTCTTTAACGTCGCCAGGGTTTTGGAAATCACCCTGAACAACGGCCGCGCAGGCGATAAACAGCTGGGGCCGGCCACGGGTGAAATCACCACTTATCGCGACATCAATGACTTTTACGCCGCCTTCAGCCAGCAAATGGCGCATTTTGTCCATCAGCTGGTTGAAGCCTGTAACAGCGTGGATCTTGCCCACGGGGAGCGCTGTCCGCTGCCATTCCTGTCGGGACTGGTTGATGACTGTATCGGACGCGGAAAATCGTTGCAGGAAGGCGGAGCAATTTACAATTTTACCGGGCCGCAGGCCTTTGGCGTAGCGGATACCGGTGATTCCGTTTATGCCCTGCAAAAACAGGTTTTCGAAGAGAGCAGGGTTAGCCTTGCCGAACTGAAAAGCGCGCTGGAGAGCAATTTTGGTTATTTGACCGGCGAAGCGCCGCCTGACGATGCTTTGCCGGATGAGCAGGCCGTCTATGAGGTGGTTAAACGCATTATCGAGCAAAACGGTTTACTGGACCCGGCGGCAATCAAAAACGAAGTCTACCGTCAGCTTGCTGTCGCCTCTGAGCCGTCACCCTCCACAACGTCTGGCATGACGCGTTTTGCCGACATCCGCCGCATTCTGGAAAACACGCCCTGTTTTGGTAACGACATTGACGACGTGGATATGGTCGCCCGTCGCTGTGCGCTAATCTATTGCCAGGAAGTGCAGAAATACCGTAATCCGCGCGGCGGGCAATTCCAGGCCGGGATCTATCCGGTTTCCGCCAACGTGCTGTTCGGCAAAGATGTCGGCGCACTCCCTGATGGCCGCCTGGCCGGCGCCCCGCTGGCCGATGGCGTGTCACCGCGCCAGGGCAAGGATATGCTCGGCCCAACAGCAGCGGCGAACTCGGTAGCAAAACTCGATCACTTTATCGCCTCAAACGGTACGCTCTATAACCAGAAGTTCCTGCCTTCTTCGCTGGCTGGCGAGAAAGGGCTGCGCAATTTCAGCGGCCTGGTCAGAAGCTATTTCGATAAAAAGGGCATGCACGTGCAGTTTAACGTTATCGATCGGCAAACCCTGATTGAGGCGCAGAAGAATCCGCAGCAGCATCAGGATCTGGTCGTGCGGGTAGCAGGCTACAGCGCGCAGTTTGTCGTGCTGGCGAAAGAGGTTCAGGACGACATCATCAGCCGTACGGAACAGCAGTTCTGAACAGGACAGCGGGCCAGGGAGTGGCTCGCATAAAAAAGGACAGGATATGGATAAAGTCGATTACCACGCGGAAGGCGTACTTTTTAATATTCAACGCTACTCTCTGCATGACGGGCCGGGTATACGCACCATCCCTTTTCTTAAAGGCTGCCCGCTGGCCTGTAAATGGTGCAGCAACCCGGAATCGCAGCGGCCTCAGCCGGAAGTGATTTATAAAAAAAATGACTGCATTGAGTGTGGAAAGTGCATCGCAGTTTGCAGTCAGCAGGCTATTTCCACCCGCAATCGCTTCTTTATCGATCGGGAACGCTGTATTCAGTGCGGTGAGTGTACGCAGGTCTGTCCGACCGCGGCGCTGGAAATGAAAGGGAAGCGCATGACGGTGGCGGCCGTGATGCTCGAACTGCAAAAAGAGGAAAACCTTTTCCGGCGGTCGGGCGGTGGGATCACCCTCTCTGGTGGCGAGCCGCTGGCGCAGCCGGTATTTGCCCGCGAGTTGCTTAAAGCCTGTAAAGAACGGGGCTGGCACACGGCGATTGAAACGACGGGCATGGCCAGCCGGGAAGTGATAGAGCAGGTTTTTCCCTGGGTGGATCTTGCCCTGACGGATATTAAAGCGATTAATCCTCAGGTACACGCGTCTTTTACGGGTGTCAGTAACCAGCGTATTCTGGAAAATCTGATTCGAATTTCTTTTATTACCCAAACGGTAGTGCGCGTGCCGGTGATCCCTGGTGTTAACGATAATCCGCAAGAGATGCGCAGTATTGCCGAATTTGCCCGACTGATGTCCCGTGTCGACACCCTTCACCTGCTGCCTTATCACAGCTTCGGTGAGAACAAATACGCTCTGCTGGGTCGGGATTATTCACTGGCGAATATCGCTCAGCCGGATGAAAACAGGATGGCGCTATTGCAGGCGGAAATCGAAGCGTCAGGGCTTTCCTGCCAAATCGGGGGTTAACACCGTTTCAGCAGACTGGATAAAACTTTCCACACCTTCCGCACTGTGGGCAATGATCAGGTGTGAATAAAGCTGGTCGGCTTCCTTTAGCGCTGCCGCCCCTGCTGCAATCGCGGCATTGACTGCGCCAACATCTCCCTGCATTTTTAGCGTCACCAGACCGCCGCCTTTGGTGAGCTCATAGCCAGCCAGCGTGACGTTGGCTGCTTTCAGCGCGGCATCGGCGGCTTTTATCGCTGCCGCCAGCCCGACGGCTTCAATTAATCCCAGGCTTTTCCCTGACATACTATTCTCCTTTTTATGAGGTCAAGCGCCGCGCCAGAGGCGGGCGTCACCGCACAGCGTGGCGGCCGGATAAGGGGCAACACGCCCCAGGCATCAGGACGCCGTTCGGCAACTTCCTGTAAAACCAGCAGCAAGGCGAAACCGCATTTTAACGGGGCCACTCCACACTGGCGGTAAACTATGTTGTCGACAGTGTGGATTTTTTTGCTCTCTTTCTGCGGAAATCAGAAGGGGCCATGCCGGTTTCTTTTTTGAAAATGCGGCAAAAGTAATTTGCGTCCTGCCACGCCAGTTCAAGGGCAATAGCGTTAACATTGAGGTCGCTGTGCATTAGCAGCGACTTAGCCAGTTTGATTTTACGACGCGTAATATAAAGGGCAAAGCCAATGCCGGTATTTTTTTTAAATGTTCTGCTAAGGTAGCAGGGACTGACAAAAGATTTTTCCGCGATGCTATCAAGGGTCATATTTCCTGAAATATTTCTTTCAATATGAAACTTTGCCCGGGCGATAAAATCGAGGTGGCGGTAATTTCGTCTGAAAAAAAGATCGTATATAGTGGCGCTGACTTCCAGTAATGCAGCGATCATAAAACGGTAATGATGTCCGGCCAAACCCTGTTGGTGAAGGAGCAGAATAATCTGTCCGATTTTTTCATGGCAGCCAGCCAGTTTTTCATTTTCGGCAACAACATATTGTTGCAAGACTTCCAGCGCTTCCGCCAGGCTTTTGCCATTATCTGAAGCGGCTGCACCGTCACCGCTTTGCTCCATCAGGCCGAAAAGAAAATTATGCCACTGCGTATAATCGCCGCTTTCTATCAAACCGGAAATATGTGCTTTCAGCGCAATCGCTGCCGCAATTTCATTTTTACTGATGCGCAAATTATTTCTGACCGACTCACTAAGCAGGCATTGCTTAACCGGCTTGAGTAAATAATCATCAACCTTCAGGTTAAACATGCTGCGTATAAGGGTAAAGTCATCATTAGCCGTAATCACGATAACGCGGGTTTCTTTGCCTTGCTGTCGCAGATACTCAATAACTTGCTGGCCATTCGGTAAAGGGATATTGATATCCACCAGCATCATATTGATATGGCTGAGTTGATCGATCAGCTGCATGGCTTCGCGCCCTGTGCGGGCCAGATAAATCTCCGCATTGCTTACGCTCTGGCTCACAATACGATGCAGCGATTCCGACTCTATCAGCTCATCTTCCACGATCACGATATGGTACATCATTGCTCTCCTTAGCGGGGGGTGAATGCAGATGAAAACGCACGGACACCGTTGTCCCCATCATCGGCCGATACGCGCTGTTAATGGTCAACGCATCGTCTTGTCCGAACAATAACCGCATTCTTTCCTGAATATTGCTTATTCCGATACTGCCCTGTTGCCGTTTTTTCCTGCCCGAAAGAATATTTTCGATATCCTCAGGTGAAATTCCATCGCCATTGTCTGTTACGTCAATAATGATATCGTGACCATTATCCATGGCGCGGATCAGTAAGGAGCTTTTCACCTCGCGAGGCTCAACGACATAGTTAAAAAAATTTTCTATCAGCGGTTGCAGGAACAGAAAAGGGCACAGCACGGAAAAATATTTTTCGTCTATGTCAAACTGATACGTGAAGCGATCTGCCATTCTCACTTTCTGCACCGAAAGATAACTTTTTACATAGTTTATTTCCTGTCCCAGCGTAATGAATTGCTGGTTATTTTTACGCAGCAAATAACGCATCATATCGGAGAAGTCATGTACCATCGCTTCCGTACGCTGCGCATTTTCAAGAAAAGCCAGCCGGCTGATGGTATTTAAAATATTAAATAAAAAGTGCGGATTGATTTGATAGGAGAGCGCCTTAAATTCCGCTTCATGCAATGAGCGTTCAATTTCGATACGCTTGTGCAGCGCCTCGGAGAGTTCCCGCTCCTTCTGATGGAGTTCCCGCTGCACCGTATTGGTCCAGGCTTGCTCAACAAGGTAGGAAGCCACTTGTAACAGCGTGCGCGCTGTAGACTCCAGACGTTGATAAGGCATGCGCGGCGTTGTGTGATTACGATCGATCGGCCACGGGTTATCCGGCATAACCGGGCGGTTATGCAAAATATAAGGAATGGTCTGCTCTTTCTCCTTTTCTACGTTGACCTGTCCGGCAATAAACGCGCCAAGATAGTGGCCGTTAATCATGATAGGAACGGCAAACTCAACGAAACCACAGCAGCAGCGATACACGACCGGCTTACCAGCCAGCATAGCGGCACGGCCTCCTGCATTATCACTCTGATAACAGTATGTCGCCCGGTTGGGATGCGCGCGCGCCCTTAAGCAAAAGTCAGAAAAGCCGCTCGGGGAGGTTACGGGCGCGCCTGTTTCATCAACGACCACCAGTGCAATCATCATTGACTGGCTAAAATTGTCCTGCAATGTTTGCAGCCTGGCCACATCTAAAAATTCTGAAAGCGTATAGCGTGATTTCATGACACCCGTCCGTAGCAACATTTCTCCGTGCATCATGAAATGTAACCGGGTTCGGCCTGGTAAATATTGAGCATGCTCACAGCTAAAAAAGCGCGCTTTGTAACTCCAGCTCTTTGGCAACAAACGTCAAAAACAGACTTAGCGCCGCCGATTGCTGGCGGCCAGAGACTGTCTGTACCTGCAACGTTCGCTGGGTAAGCTGATCGATGCCCAGCGAGCGCAGCAGCAGGCCATGTTCTTTTGCCTGATACAGCACGGTAAACTGGCTGCAAAGGGTGATGGCCTGCGGATTTTGCAGCAAAAAGCTATACAGCGTACTGAAGTTATTGCAGGTCAGCACCGGTTCGATAAACGTGCCGCTCATCTGGCAGGAGAGTTCGAAAAGCTGCCGCACGGTGGTGCCCTGATCGGGAAGGGCAACGGGGAACGCCGTTAAGTCGCGCAGTTGAAAAGGCTTTGTCGCCAGCGGATGGTGTTCATTCATCACCATCAGTACCGGCGCGGGCCAGGACCCTACCACGTTCACGCCTCGCTCCGGTTGCAGGCTAAACTGGAAAGCCACGTCACATTCCCCCTGGCGCAGGATTTCTGCCACGCCTAAGGTGCTACTGACTGTCAGCGTAAAACTGACCGCCGGATGTAGCTGGCGAAACTGCGAGCACAGCGTGGGTAACAAGCTGAACGCCATCCCGTCGGTACAGGCCAGACGCAGCGCCGTACGTCGCACCGCCTTCAGGCCTTTAATCTCCGCCAGGGCCTGGTCCATTCCCAGCATGCTTCGACGCACATGGCTCTCAAAAATCCTGCCTGCATCATTCAGCACCATTCCCCGCGCGTGACGATCGAATAACGGCGTGCCGATTTCCGCTTCCAGCCGCTGGATTTGGCGGCTGATTGCCGACACAGCCACAAATAGCTGCTGGCTGGCGGCGCTTAACGAACCGCTACTGGCGACGGCCAGAAAATAGCGAATTTCCGAACTGTGCATCGCTGTGCCTCTTTATAGTGCATGCCGCGTTTTCGTGCAGCCGGGCATTGCTTTTTAAGCAACGCTTGTTTGATATTTTAATAATTGTGGCAAAGCGCGATTTTAGCTTAGATGGTCTGCATAACAAAATCACAATGCAAACACATCGGGGCAGATTTATGACAGCTGAACAGGCGGTAAAACAGGCGGCAGCCTATTTCGACAGCGGCAAATTCCAGCAAACGCTGGCGCGCCGCATCGCGATTCGTTCCGAGAGCCAGCGAGACGATCGCGACGCGGAACTGCAACGCTATCTGCAAGAAGAGATCAGCCCGGCAATGCAGGCGCTGGGCTTTGAACTGACCCCTATTGCCAATCCTCAGGCGCCGCGCCGACCATTTCTGTTGGCAACCAAAATCGAAGACGCCAGTTTGCCCACGCTGCTGTGCTATGGGCATGGCGATGTGGTTTTTGGCGATGATGCAAACTGGCGCGAAGGGCTTTCCCCGTGGGAACTGACCGAAGAGGGCGATCGCTGGTACGGCCGCGGCAGCGCCGATAATAAAGGCCAGCATTCGGTTAACATTGCCGCGCTGGAGCAGATTTTTGCCGCACGCGGCGGTCGGTTAGGCTTTAACTGCAAATTCCTGTTTGAAATGGGCGAGGAGATCAGCTCGCCTGGCCTTGCACAAATCTGTCGTGACCATCAGCAGCTGCTTAGCGCCGATATTTTTATCGCCTCTGACGGGCCAAGGCTCAGCGCCGATCGCCCGACGCTGTTTCTTGGCTCGCGCGGTGCGGTCAACGTTCGTCTGAGCATTCAGGCGCGCGACAGAGATTACCATTCAGGCAACTGGGGGGGCTTGCTCTCCAACCCGGGCACCCAGCTCGCTAACGCCATCGCCTGCCTGGTCAATCATCGGGGACAATTGCAGGTTAGCGCGCTCAGGCCACCCGCAATTAGCGACGCTGTCCGCGCCATCCTGAGCGATATTGAAGTAGTGAGCAGCGCTGAAGGTCCGCAAATTGATGAAAGTTGGGGCGAGGCGGGGTTAACACCCACTGAACGCTTATATGGCTGGAACACGCTGGAAGTGCTGTCGTTTCTCACGGGTAACCCGGCGCAGCCGATGAACGCCATTCCTGGCAGCGCCACCGCCGTTTGTCAGCTGCGTTTTGTAGTCGGTACCGACTGGGAAAATATTGCTCAGCACCTACGCGCGCATCTGGATAAGCACGGCATGGCTCAGGTTGAGGTTGAGGTGCTGCGCGGTTCGCCAGCAACCCGGCTCGACCCACGCGATCCGCTGGTCGACTGGGCGTTGGCCGCGATGCAGCAGACCAGCGGTAAGAAAACCGCGCTGTTGCCTAATCTCGGCGGCTCGCTGCCGAACGATGTGTTTGCGCACATTCTCGGCCTGCCCACCCTGTGGGTGCCGCACTCTTATCCTGCCTGCGGTCAGCATGCCGTTGATGAACATATGCTGAAATCGATTGCGCGTGAAGGTCTGCAAATAATGACGCGTCTGCTGTGGGATTTGGGCGAGAAGGGCGGGCAGCTGCTTGCCAGCCATCATGACTATCAGCAGGGAGCATCGCGATGAGCACCGTAATAGATCGGCGGATTGAGACGGCGCAGGCGACGCCCAATCTGTATAAAACCCTGTTCGCGACCTGCATTGGCAACGCGCTGGAGTGGTTTGATATCGCGGTTTATGGCTTCTTTGCCAGCTATATTGCCCATGCTTTTTTCCCGACGCAGGATCCTGCCGTATCGCTACTGCTGACCTTTGGCAGCTTTGGCGTCTCTTTTCTGATCCGACCGCTGGGCGCGGTGGTGCTGGGCGCTTACGCCGATCGCGTCGGACGAAAAAAAGCGCTGCTGCTTTCCATCTCCCTAATGACGCTGGGTGGTGCAATCATTGTGCTGATGCCGTCATGGCGCAGCATTGGCCTGATTGCGCCGGTAATGATCCTGCTGGCGCGGTTGATTCAGGGCTTTTCCGCGGGCGGTGAGTTTGGCAGCTCAACGGCATTTCTTGTGGAACATTTTCCCCATCGACGGGCTTTTATTGCCAGCTGGCAGTTTGCTACCCAGGGGGCCAGCACGCTGCTGGCTTCCGCATTCGGCCTGGGCTTGACTCACTGGCTGAGCGAGTCGCAGATTCAGGACTGGGGATGGCGCATTCCGTTTGCATTTGGCCTGCTGATTGGCCCGGTAGGATTGTATATCCGTCGCCACGTTCATGAACCTGAAAGTTTCGTGACGCGTGAAAAGGTGCGTTCGCCGCTTACGCTGCTTTTTGCCCGGCAAAAAACATTGATGCTGCTGGCGACGGGTTTGATGGTCATTTCAACCGGCATCAACTATATGCTGAATTATGTGCCGACCTATGCCACACGCAGCCTGCATTTACCCGGTTCGGCGGCCTTTAGCGCCACGCTGCTGGCGGGCGTGATCCTGACGGTGGTGACGCCGCTGATGGGGCTGCTGGCGGAAAAAACGGGTCGCAGACCGCTGATGTGGGGCTCGCTGGGGCTGTTGATTTTGACTATCTATCCGGCGTTCTCGCAGGTGGTTGATCATCCTACACCAGCAAGGTTGCTGGTGCTGGTGGGCTGGATGGCGCTGCTGAAATCGGTTTATTTTGCCACGGTACCCTCCATGATGGCGGATCTGTTTCCCATCAGCACCCGTGCCAGCGGCATGGCCATTACCTATAACGTTGCCGTCACCGTATTCGGCGGATTTGCGCCGCTAATCTGTACGTTGCTGATCACCGCCACCGGAACCAGTCTCGCTCCTGGGTATTATTTAATGGTGCTGGCGTTGGTGAGCGGCTGGGCGCTGCTGAAAAGTCAGGTTCGGTTGAGGGATTAATGCACAAGGACATGCGGTAGGAACCTGTCGTGTTTCTCCTGCCAGCGAATTATCTGACAGACGACTGCGTTCCCGCTCCGCCCCTAATCCTCGTGCGCCTGTAAATAGGCTACGTGAGTTTGCAGATACTCTTCCAGCCCGTGACGGCCATCGGCACCGCCAATCCCCGATTTTCGCCAGCCCGCGTGGAAACCCTGCATCGCTTCAAAATTCTCACGATTGACGTAGGTTTCGCCAAACTTCAGTTTCTTCAACGCCTGCATTGCGGTATTGAGATTTTCGGTGAAAATGGATGAGGTCAAACCGTATTCGCTGTCGTTTGCCAGCGCAATGGCATCGTTAAGCGTGCGGAACGGCATTACCGGCAGAACGGGGCCAAAGGTTTCCTCCTGCATAATCGCCATATCCTGACGCACGTTGGTTAACAGCGTGGGTTCAAAGAAAAAGCCTTTATTGCCTGACCGTTTACCACCGGTAACAACCTTAGCGCCCTGCGCCACGGCCTCAGCAACTTTCTGCTCCATTCGTGCCAGCGCGTCGGCGGAGATCAACGGCCCCATATCCAGCTTATCCGACTGACCCGGATCGCCGCTGGTCACTTCCCGGAACGCCGCAGTCAGACGGGCAATGACCTCGTCATAAACCTCTTCCTGAACGTATAACCGCTCGGTGCAGTTGCAAACCTGCCCGGTATTGATCATTCGCGATGCGACGACCGCACCGATCGCCCGGTCCAAATTGGCATCTTTCATGATAATGGCCGGCGCCTTTCCGCCCAGCTCCAGCGACACTTTAGTGATATTTTTCGCAGCGGCTGCAAGCGTGGCCACGCCCGCATTCACACTGCCGGTCAGGCTGACCATACCGACTTTGGGATTAGCGGCCAGCGCCTGGCCAACGTCCGGGCCATAGCCGGTGACGATATTGAAAACGCCCGCTGGCAAGCCGATTTCGTCAACAATTTCGGCAAAAATCATTGCATTATTCGGCGTAAGTTCGCTCGGTTTAAGCACTATCGTATTGCCGGTGAGCAGCGCCGGAGCCGCTTTACGGGCAATAAGAAAGAAAGGGAAATTCCAGGGCAGGATACCGGCGGTAACACCAATGGCTTTTTTAAATACCAGAATCGTTTCGTTGACGCGATCGCTCTGCACGATCTCGCCTTCATAACGGCGATCCCAGTCCGCCATGTATTCAAGATAGTCAGCGGTGAACAGGACTTCTGTTTTCGCCAGCTGCTGCGTTTTGCCGCCTTCGGCAACGATAGTCGCGCTAATTTCTGCTTCACGACGCCGCACGCCGGCAGCAATGCGGCGCAGCCAGTTGCCACGTTCAACGGCGGGCAACGCTTCCCATTTTGGCTGAGCGGCTTCAGCTGCAACGATCGCGAAGTCGGTATCTTCACGGCTGCCCTGCGGGATCTGCGAGAGCGTTTCTTCCGTGGCGGGATTAATGACCGCGATCCAGCGTCCGCTGTGGTTTTCGACAAACTGACCGTTAATATAATGACGATATTGGCGCAGGCTCATGGCAGGGTCTCCGTAAAGCGCGATTTTCAGGTTAAATAGTTGTTAAATTAAAGTGTATTTGTTTGTATTTTTTGTTGCCTTGGTGGGATTGCCACGCCTGCGAGAGTTTTGGCAAAAAAACAATTATTTTACGCAAATACTGGCGTTGCTCTAAGGTGCGCACGCTTCAAAAAGAAAGAGATGTTTCTTTAGGGTTAAGGAAATGTTTTTACAGCAGGCGAGACTGAGAGGAATTAACGGGGATTCACGCTTTTTGTCTGTGCCGGAATCGTGCCTGGTACAGTTTGTGATCGCGGTCGGCGATAGCTGCTGAATTTTGCCATTTTTGTATCCGCGCGGGCAGCCAGCATAAGGTCGCGCCCGATCAATCCTTCGTAGACTGCTGGCTCACCGGGATTTAACCCTACCTACGAAGGAAGATAACAATGAGTCAAACTATCCTTTCCGGCATCCTCTGGCATCTGGTTGGCGCGGCCAGCGCCGCTTGTTTTTACGCTCCAATGAAAAAGGTGCGTAACTGGTCCTGGGAAACCATGTGGTCAGTTGGCGGCATCATGTCATGGATCCTGTTGCCCTGGGCGGTCAGCGCTGTACTGCTACCTCACTTTTGGGCGTTTTACAGCTCTTTTACCCTCTCTCAGCTCCTGCCGGTATTTCTGTTCGGCGCTATGTGGGGCATCGGTAATATCAATTACGGCCTGACCATGCGTTATTTGGGCATGTCGATGGGGATCGGCATCGCCATCGGCATCACCCTGGTGGTCGGAACGCTGATGACGCCGCTGTTGCAGGGACGTTTTGTCGAACTCTTCAGCTCAACCGGCGGCAGATTAACGCTGCTTGGCGTACTGGTTGCGTTAATCGGGGTAGCGATTGTGTCCCGGGCCGGTTTGATGAAAGAGCGGGCGATGGGCATTACCGCCGAAGAATTTAACCTGAAAAAAGGACTGATGCTGGCGGTGATGTGCGGGATCTTCTCGGCCGGTATGTCGTTTGCGATGAATGCGGCAAAACCAATGCACGATGCCGCCGCCGCCATGGGCATCGATCCGCTTTACGCTTCGTTACCCAGCTACGTGATCATTATGGGAGGGGGTGCGATAGTCAATCTGGGCTTCTGCTTCATTCGTCTTGCCACCAAGTCCACGCTGTCGGTAAAAGCGGATTTCTCCGTGGCTAAGCCGTTGCTGATCGCGAATGTATTGCTCTCATTGCTGGGTGGCACCATGTGGTATCTGCAATTTTTCTTCTACGCCTGGGGCCACGCCCGTATCCCGGCGCAGTATGATTTTATCAGCTGGATGCTACATATGAGCTTCTACGTGTTGTGCGGCGGTCTGGTCGGTCTGGTGCTGAAAGAGTGGAGAAATGTGGGGCGTCGTCCGGTGAGCGTGCTGTGTGGCGGCTGCTTTGTCATTATTATCGCCGCCAATATCGTGGGGATGGGAATGATGTCCTGATAACGGCTCCGCGTTAATATTCGTACGGCAGCAGAAGATTTTTCCGCTGGGCGTGGTGCTCAAACTGCTGCCGGAACGCGCTGGGCGTCAGCCCCGTTTCACGTGTGAACACCACTGAAAAATAGTTACTGTCATCAAATCCGCAGCGGGCAGCCACTTCGCCAATCAGGCAGCCGCTGCTACGCAGGAGAAACTTTGCCTTACACAGCCGCAGCTGCCGCAGGTATTGCGCCGGCATCATGCCGGTTTGTTGGCGGAACAGCGTCTTCAGCGCGCGCTCAGAAAGCTGATGCTGCTGGCAAAACTCGCCTAAGTCAAAATGGGCGATCTGTCCCTGAATCGCAGACATGAGCAAATCCAGCTGTTCGCCTTCCGGCAGATGGCCGCCACTGTTGGCCGCATAGCGGTGGCGTTGCAGGATCAATACCAGCTGCAGAAACAGCGCTTCCGTCAGCTGTCTGGAGAGCAGGTCGCTTTTGCGACTTTCCTGCGCCAGCTGTTGGATAACGCCACGAGCCAGCGCCATACCCCGCGTCGTTAATCGCCATGCCGGCTCCTGCGGCAAAAATTGTGACCAGTCCAGTTCAAGGCGAAAACGCTCGGGACAATAAATAATATTATCCAGCACCAGATCGTTCACCGACTCGTAGCTGTGGCAATCGCCCGGGCCGATGTAAAACAGATCGCCGCAGGTGATCAGCCATGGACGATCGTTCATCATGTGCAGACCGTTGCCGCGCCAGACGACCACCAGCTCGTTGAACTCATGGATATGAGCCGGAAAAGAGGGCTGCGGCGTCCGTTCGGCAACCGCCACAGGCATCATTTCGGAAGGGAAATAGTCGGCTTTTGCCAGACGAAGGGGCAGGGTCACGTTTCACCTCACAGGTCGTTTTGCCTGATGGTACGCGGAGAAAGACCAAACTCGCGCTTAAACAACGTGGAAAAGTGATTGCTGTCACCAAATCCGCAGTGATAGGCGATATCGGTAATGCGCATTTCGCTGTGGCGCAATAAATGTCGCGCCTGCAACAGGCGCAGCTGATTGAGATAACGCTGCGGAGTACTGCCGGTTTGATGCTTGAGCTGCCGGTGCAACGTTCGTAACGAGAGCGAAAAGCGCTCGGCCAGCGCTTCCCAGTCAACTTCCTCGCTGTAATGATCCGCAAGCCAGTTCAGCAGGCCGCGCATCCGACCGTCCTGATCGTCGCCCGGTTCTTCGCTGCAGCCCCGACGCAGTAAGACCAGCAGCTGCATAAAACACATTTCCTGTTCGGCCTGATCGATCAGACTACAGGGCCGGGGCATTTTCCCCAGGCCTGCAATCAGCAGTCGCGCTTTTTCCATTACCTTACTGCTGATGCGCCAGTGAGAAGGGTAATTGCCTTCATTTTCCTGCGGCAGCAAATGTTGAAAGCCCGTAATAAAGCGAAACGCTTCCGGTCCGCGATAGAGCACGTTGGTCAGGATCAGACGATCGGTATTTTCATACAGATGGCGGTCATGGTCGCGGATAAAGCAGACGCAGCCGCCGCACAGCGTTCTGGGTTCGCCGTTGAACACGTGAATACCCGCGCCCTGTTCAACAATCACAATTTCATGAAAATCATCATGGTGGTGTTCTGGAAAAGCCCCCTGCGGCGCCCGGGGTTCAATAGCGATGGGTAGCCCACCACCAGGGAAAAAATCCACGCTGTGTAACACGGTCATGATTAGCCCTCCTGCTTTATCAGTAAAAAATAGTACTGCCTGCCTGAGGAACGAACCTTGATTTTTTGACACAAAATAGCGGGTTGACTGCTTATTTTTCAAGAATATGCCTGTGCATCAAGAAATTTGCGTAGCGCATCACAACCCGTTGTTTTTGCAGAAGCGTGACCTGCTTCACGTTCACCTTTGTGGTGTTGCCAGGCACCCGACGCAGCTGGCAGTAACAGGAAGGTAGTAAATCCGCGCGCTTTTAGACTGGAGGCATTGATTTGACAGGAAGCCAATGCCATGACCATGCGAAATTGTGTTGCTATTGATCTGGGCGCGTCCAGCGGTCGCGTCATGTTGTGCCAGGTCGATACTGCCAGCGGAAAAGTGCAGCTGAGCGAGATTGCCCGCTGCGTAAACCGACTGGTGAAAATTGAGGATTATCAGTGCTGGGATGTGGACGCCCTGGAGACATTTATTCTCGCTTCGCTTAACAAACTTGAGCAGCAGGATATCGTTCCGGACAGCATTGGCATTGATACCTGGGGCGTGGATTACGTGCTGCTGGATGCGCAGGGTAAACGCATTGGGCTGCCGGTTGCCTATCGCGACGATCGTACGCATGGCCTGATGCAGAAAGCCTGCCGTGAAATGGGGAAGGAAGCGGTTTATCAGCGCACCGGTATTCAGTTCCTGCCTTTTAACACCCTTTATCAGCTGCGAGCACTCTGTAAAGACCAGCCTGCCTGGCTGGACGATGTCCGTCATGCGCTGCTCATTCCTGACTATTTCCATTATCGCCTGACCGGAAAACTTAACTGGGAATACACCAACGCGACCACCACGCAGCTGCTCAATATTCACAGCGGGGAATGGGATGAAATGCTGCTGGAATGGACCGGTGCTCGCCCGGCCTGGTTTGGAAAACCGTCCGCACCGGGGCGTAAAGTAGGCGACTGGAAAACCCCAGCGGGAAAAGCCGTTCCGGTGATCGCTGTGGCAACGCACGATACCGCCAGCGCGGTGCTGGCCGCGCCGCTAACAGAGCACAACGTTGCCTGGCTGAGTTCCGGTACCTGGTCATTAATGGGGTTTGAAAGCGTTGAACCTTATAACGGTGAGGCGGCGCTGGCGGCTAACATCACCAATGAAGGTGGGGCGGAAGGTCGCTTTCGCGTGTTAAAAAACATTATGGGCCTGTGGCTGCTCCAGCGTATTTGCAGCGAACTGGTGATTGAGGATCTGGATAGCCTGATTACCGAGGCTGCACAGCAGCCCGCCTGCCGGTCGCTGATCAACCCTAACGACGAACGCTTTATCAATCCGGTCACCATGGTGCGTGAAATCCAGGATGCCTGCGCAGAACAGGGCATGCCGACGCCGGGTACTGCGGCCGCGCTTGCACGCTGCATCTTTGACAGCCTCGCGCTCTATTATCGTCAGGTTCTTGAAGAGCTGACTGCCGTCCGTGGCGCGGCTTTCAGCCAGTTACATATTGTTGGCGGTGGCTGCCAGAACCATTTTCTCAATCAGCTGTGCGCCGATGCCTGCGGCATCCCGGTCATTGCCGGGCCTGTTGAAGCCTCAACGTTAGGCAATATCGGTAGCCAGCTGATCGCCAGTGGCGATGTGCGAGACGTTACGCACTTCCGCCAGTTAATTACCCAGAATTTCCCCCTAAAAACTTTTACCCCACAGGCCAGTGACGCCTGGTGCCGCAGCTGGGCACTGTTTCAGTCACTGACACACACGGCTAAGGAGCTATGTATATGACCCGAGCAATTGAGCAGGCGTTTGAACTGGCAGGATTGCGTTATGCGGAAATTGGCGTGGATGTAAACGCGGTTTTCGAGCAACTGAACAAGCTGCCCATTTCCATGCACTGCTGGCAAGGGGATGACGTACGCGGTTTTGAAAATCCGCAGGGTTCGCTGACCGGCGGCATTCAGGCCACCGGTAACTATCCCGGCAGGGCATCGACGCCGGCTGAACTGCGTGCCGATCTTGATATGGCAATGTCGCTGATTCCTGGCCCTAAAAGGCTGAATTTGCACGCTATCTACCTGGAAAGCGACACGCCGGTTGAACGCACCGAGATTGCGCCTCAGCATTTTTCACGCTGGGTAGAGTGGGCGAAAGCGAAGAACATCGGGCTGGATTTCAACCCAACCTGCTTTTCGCATCCTCTGAGCGAAGATGGCTTTACGCTGGCCAGCGCGGATGAGGAAACGCGCCAGTTCTGGATCGAGCATTGCAAAGCCAGCCGTAGAATTTCCGCCTACTTCGGCGAACAGCTGGGCACGCCTTCGATTATGAACATTTGGGTGCCCGACGGGATGAAAGACCTTACCGTCGACCGTTTCGGCCCGCGTCAGCGCCTGATGAATTCCCTGGATGAGATCATCAGCGAAAAACTGAACCCGGCTCATCATATTGATGCAGTGGAAAGCAAGCTTTTTGGTATCGGTGCGGAAAGCTACACCGTAGGTTCCAACGAGTTTTGCCTCGGCTATGCCAGCAGCCGCCAGACGGCATTGACGCTGGATGCCGGGCATTTCCACCCTACAGAGGTGATCTCCGACAAAATTTCTACCGCGATGCTCTACGTGCCGCGCCTGCTGCTGCACGTCAGCCGCCCGGTTCGTTGGGACAGCGATCATGTCGTCCTGCTGGATGATGAAACCCAGGCAATCGCTAACGAGATCGTTCGCCAGCGCCTGTTCGATAAAGTGCATATCGGGCTGGATTTCTTTGATGCTTCCATTAATCGCATCGCTGCCTGGGTCATCGGCACCCGTAACACCAAAAAAGCGTTGCTGCGTGCACTGCTGGAACCGGTAGACATGTTGAAAAAGCTGGAGCTGGACGGGGATTACACCACGCGCCTGGCGCTACTCGAAGAACAAAAATCGCTGCCGTGGCAGGCGGTGTGGGAAGCGTACTGCCTGCGCCACGATGTGCCTGCTGATGCCAGCTGGCTTAACAGCGTACGTCATTATGAACAACAAACTCTCAGCAAACGTTAAGGATGCAATATGCAACACATTCTGACTTCATGGTTCGTCCAGGGAATGGTCAAAGCCACAACTGATATGTGGCTGAAAGGATGGGACGAACGCAACGGCGGCAACGTCAGTCTGCGTCTTCTGGATGAAGAGGTGAAACCGTTTGCGCAGGATTTTTACCGCGAACCCAGAACGGTCGAACTGACTAAAGCTGCACCAGAGCTGGCTAACTGCTGGTTCCTCGTTACCGGTTCCGGGAAATTTTTCCGTAACGTGCAGCTGGATCCCACGGATAGCCTGGCCCTGTTACAGGTCAGTGACGACGGTCGTGCTTACAGCATTTACTGGGGACTGAGCAATGGGGGACTGCCGACGTCAGAGCTGGCTTCTCACTTCCAGTCACATGCAGTAAGAATGAAGGCCACTAACGGTGCCGACAGGGTGATTATGCACTGTCACGCGACCCATTTTATGTCGCTAAGCTATGTGGTTGAGCTGGACGCGGCTCGCTTTACCCGCTTGTTATGGGAAGGCAGCACCGAATGCCTGGTGGTGTTCCCGGACGGCGTGGGAATTGTTCCCTGGATGGTGCCCGGCACGGATGAAATTGGTGATGCGACCGCCTTACAAATGGCCTCGCACAGTCTGGTGATGTGGCCGTTCCATGGCATATTTGGCGCAGGGCCGACCCTCGACGAAACCTTTGGCCTGATTGATACCGCAGAAAAATCGTCTCAGGTGGTGGTGAACGTCCTGTCGATGGGGGGAATGCGCCAGAGCATTACCACCGATCAGCTGATTGCACTGGGTAAACGTTTTGGCGTTAAGCCATGGCAGGCAGCCTTAGACGCGACGCATGACCATGTTGCGTAAAGCGTTTGTTATGCAGGTGCATCCTGACAAACATGAAGAGTATCAGCAGCGCCATAATCCGATTTGGCCAGAGCTGGCGCAGACGCTGAAAGATCATGGTGCGCATCACTACAGCATTTTTTTGGATGCGCCTCGTCATCTTCTGTTTGCGGTGGTGGAAATCGAATCGGAAGAGCGCTGGGCTGCGGTAGCAAAAACGGAAGTCTGTCAGCGCTGGTGGCAGTCGATGTGTTCCCTGATGCCGTCGAATCCGGATAACAGCCCGGTGAGTGCGGAGCTCCAGTCGGTCTTTTATCTGGAGTGACGAATCTGAACAAAAAACCCCGTGAACTTCACGGGGTTTATTTTTAACCGTTTATCCGCAGCTGAGGATAGCGTTTCATACTCCACAAACACCACGCCAGAGAAATTAAACCTATCGTACCGCCGACGTAACCGATATTAGTCATAGATAAATGCAGACTGACCTGATTCCCCAGCAGCGCACCACCACCAATCCCCAGATTATAAATACCGGACATTAATGACATCGCCACATCGGTTGCATCCGGTGCCAGCGCCAGCACCCTGACCTGTACGGCAAGGCCAATAATCATCATCGACATGCCCCAGATAACGCAGAGCGTTGAGATGGCTATGCTGTGCGTTGCGGCAACCAGCAGGGTCAACATGCAGAGGGAAACCAGCGCGATTGCGCTAAGCAGAAACGTTGCCGGAAACTTATTCCCCAGGGCGCTAAACAATACGCTGCCGATAATCCCCGCCGCGCCAAAGATCAGCAGCAGGAAAGTGGTAAAGTTGTCACCCATCGCCGCGACGCTCTGGATGAAAGGTTCAATATAGCTATAGGCGGTATAGTGCGCAGTAACCACAACGGCAATCAGCAGATAAAGTGAAACCAGAGCAGGGCGCTTAAACAGCATCGGCACGCTTTTAAGCGAGCCGGTATGTTCGCTTGGCAGCTTCGGCAGCAATTTTGCGAGGCACAGCATGGTTGCCAGCGCCACAACGCCAATTACGCCAAAGGTGATGCGCCAGCCGAGATACTGTCCAATCAGGCGTCCGATAGGCAAACCCAGCACCATTGCCAGCGCGGTGCCCGTGGCCAGCATGCTCAGCGCCTGAGTTTTCTTACCGGCAGGCGCTACACGGATAGCCAGCGAAGCCGTAATCGACCAGAAAATCGCATGGGAGAGCGCAATACCAATGCGTGACAGCACCAGGATATTAAAGCTCCAGGCGAAAGAGGAAAGCACATGGCTGGCGACAAACAGCAGAAAAATCGCAATCAGCAGAAAGCGCCGCTCAACCTGGCGAGTCAGTAGCATCATCGGCAGCGACATCAGCGCGACCACCCAGGCGTAAATGGTCAGCATTAGCCCGACCTGGGCCGTTTTCATGGAAAAACTGGCGGCAATATCAGAAAGCAGGCCCACCGGCGCAAACTCGGTGGTATTAAAAATAAACGCAGCAATGGCTAACATGATGACGCGTAGCCATGCTGTTTTGCGTGAAACGGTAGATGATTGCATTAGAGTTAACGACTTGTTGTTATTAGGTTAATTTCGCCAGGGCGAAAGCAGAAACAGGGATATTGTGTTTGATTTACCTGGCAGATGACATGAAAAAAAACCTCTTTTTTGTAAATCAGAACATCTGTCGCATCGTGCGCGGCAGGAACGGCTTCTGATTGTGGTTACAGCAATTTTTGTTCATTTAGCAGCGTAAAAAGCTGACCAACCAGTATAGACAGGAATGATAATGCTTCCAGGGAGATTATCGGCAGGTTGACTTAAGTTATTAATGTCATTGCGGTGGAGCCTGATGCGCTTGCGTTCAGAGCATTTCCGGGCGAAACAGCGAGCGGCGGCTGACCTGTTTACCTGACAGCATAAACTGGCCATCGCCACGGTAGTGCACCGTTTCGGGCTGCTGTGGTGACGCGGCGGCATGGGCTTTAACCACTTCAAAAATAAAGAAGTTAAAGTTATCCACCAGCGAATCGTCATAGATCCGACATTCGAAACTGGCGTGGCATTCTGCAATGAGCGGCGCGTTTACCCGGCTTGCAGGTTCAGCGGTAAGGCCAAACTCTCGAAACTTATCGATCGCTTTGCCGCTGCTATTGCCGATGGCCACAACCGTATCCAGCAGGGCCGATGTGGGCAAATTAATGACGCATTCACCGCTTTGTTTGATCAGGGAATGGCTGTGATTACCGGCAGAAATCATACAGCCCACCAGAGAGGGTGAAAATTCCAGAATGGTATGCCAGCCCAGCGTCATGATATCTCGTTCTGAACCCAGCATTGACGAGATCAGCACGACCGGGCCCGGCTCCAGAAAGTGGCGGACATTATGCACCGGAAAATCTTGTTTTTTACTCATCATCGTTTCTCCCGCGGCTGACCGAATGTTGGGCGTACTAAACACTATAGAAACGGGCTGGAGATTATTCATAACCGCTTACGCATTCTTCTAACGAATGCTTCTGCAAATCAAGCATTCTGCTGCGCGTTGCGCTACCCTGGATAGTTGACGGTGTCCGCAGCGTCACCAACCTGTTAACCATTATGAGGAATTAAGATGAGTCAACGTCCCTCTGTCGCAGTACTGGGATTGGGTGCCATGGGCCATGCTTTTGCCGCCAATCTGTTGAAAAATGGCTTTATCACCTGGGGCTGGAACCGGACAAAAGCCCGCGGTGAAGATTTGCAAAGCGCCGGGCTTCAACTCGTCGACACGCCTGACGCAGCCGTACGGCAGGCCGACGTGGTGATCAGCATGCTAGCCGATGCTGCGACCACCGAAAGCGTGTTGCAACAGGCAACGGCGGCGCTGAAAAAACAGGCGATCGTGGTGCAAATGGGCACCATCGGCGTGGAATCCACGGAAAAACTGATTGCCCATTTCAGCGAGCAGCGCCCGGACGTGGTGCTGCTGGATGCTCCGGTTTCAGGCACCAGGACTCCCGCGCAAAATGCGCAAATTGTGGTGCTGGCCAGTGGCGATCGCGAACGTGCTGCGCATGTCGAACCGGTGTTTGCTGCCATTTCCAAAGGAACCAAATGGCTGGGCAAAGCAGGCGCTGCCTCGCGCATGAAGCTGGTGGTCAACGCCTGGCTGATTTCAATGGTTCAGGGGCTGGCGGAAAGTACGCAAATGGCGGAAGAGTTTGGCTTCACCCCGGACGAGTTCTGGAACGTACTGGATGGCGGCCCGCTGGCTGTACCCTATGTAAAAGGCAAGCTGGAGATGATCAAAGAGGGGAGTTACGATCCGCAAATGCATCTCACCTGGGCGTTAAAAGACGTTAACCTGGCGCTGGCTGCCGCTAAAAACAGCGAACTTCCCGGTCTGAATTTGATTTCTGAGGTCTGGCAGGATGCCGTAGACGCAGGCTATGGCGAGAAAGATTTATCGGTGATCTACCGTTATCTCAGCGAAAAAACCTCTTAAAATCCTCATGTTTTTCAGGGCTATATAACCAATAGCCCTAAACGCTTAACGCCCATCTTCTAAAATGTAACAGTATTTGTTATATTAATAAGGCATTGCCTTTTATAGTTGACTGATTTTCAATGCTTTTTAACACCACCGCTGAAACGGTGAGGAACTGCTAAAAGCAAGGATCTGAACATGCTTGATATTCGTTTTCCTACGGCCCTACAGATGGTGCTGTGCGTGGCCCAGGCGGAGCGGGAAGGTAAACGCAGCACCAGTAAAATACTGGCGATGGGCCTTGAGGCTAATCCCAGTTTCGTACGCAAAATGATGGTGCCGCTTGCTCGCGACGGCATTATCGTTTCAACGCTCGGTCGGACCGGTACTATCCGGTTAGGGCGTCCGGCGGAAGAGATCACCCTGTGTGATATTTATACTTCTGTGCTGGAAGATAAACCCTTACTGGCGGGGCGTCCGGAAGTGCCGGCGCGTTGTCTGGTGAGCGCCAATACCTGCTGGTTCTTCAAAGAGCTGGCTCACGAAGCCGAACAGGCGTCGCTAAACGTGCTGGCAAAACGCACGGTTGCAGATGCACTACGCGAGATCTATGAACGCGATCGCCGCTATCCTGAAGGAAGCTGTGAGGCGATGAAAGCAGGTGAGCAAGTTGAATCCTGAGTCGTCTTAAGACCTGCCAGCCAGCCGGACATGGCCACCATGTTCGGTTTTTTTTGCCCTCCATCTTGCCCATACACTTGTGCTTCAGCAGGTTGCAAATCGCACTTAATGCAACAATAAAACTTGCATTAAGGCCGTTGCTGCTTTAACTTACCGAAATGCATTCATCAAAGTTACCTTTTACGCTGCAAGGCGCGAATGGTCAACACTTAAAAAACAGCATTAAAGCATTAAGGGGAAGACAATGAGCCATGATGATTTCATTAGCGATCTCGTGAAGTGGATTGATACTCACATTGAAGGGAAGATGGATTTAGACACCGTTGCGCGCCGCGCGGGATACTCTAAGTGGCATCTGCAACGTATGTTTAAACAACATACCGGCCATGCGCTGGGTGAATATATTCGCGCCCGTCGCCTGAAAAAATCCGCTGAACGCCTGGCGCGAGGCGCAGAACCCATTCTGGATGTGGCCATCTCCTTTGGTTTTGACTCCCAGCAGTCTTTCAATCGCAGCTTTAAACGCCAGTTCGGCCAGTCACCAGGGGCATGGCGTCGTCAGGTGCAGGTCAGCGCCTGACAGCAGTGCTTCAATAGCGGGCGCGCCTGCCCGCTGTGAAATTCATTTCTTATTCTGCTTCGTTTTCCCCGCTGTGGGTTGTCCGCACACAGCCAGAGCCTTGATTGCCTGACTCACTTCATATCGAATCGACAAAAAATGCCTGCCCGGTTGTATACTGTCTGAATTATAATGATTTTTGGCAATATTCAGACAGGAATGATGATGGAGATACGCAACCTGAGTAAACAGAGGATGTGTGAAGGCGTAAGCTATGTGCTGATTTTTGTCGCCTTGTTTTCAATTTTTCCGCTGCGGCTGTTGCCGTGTTTTCTGGCCGGTTTTATCGTCTATGAAACCATTCTGGCTTTGACGCCCTGGGTGGAAAGGCTGGTGAAAGGCCCACTGGCTCGCTGGATTATTATCTTTTTCCTGACGGTATTAGTACTGCTGGCGCTGGTTGGCGGCATCACCAAGCTGATAGGTTTCCTGCTGCACGATTTTCAGAACCCGGCGGCCTTTCACGCGGCGGCCAGCAAATTGCTGGAAGATGCCCAGCGTACTTTATCGCCCGTGGTGACGCGTTATCTGCCAGCGGATATCGATGAACTTCAGCATCAGGTCATTACCTGGCTGCGTGAGCATCTGGTCGTGGTGCAAACCTTTGGCCGCAGTGCGGCACACACCTTTGCCACCATGCTGATTGGTATGCTGCTCGGGGCGATTATCTCTTTGCGTATTGGCAGTGCCAGCAGCAGCACCGAGACGCCGCTCAAGTATGCCATGCTCGAACGGTTAACCGTATTAGCCGCGTCGTTCCATAACGTGGTGTTTGCGCAAATCAAGGTTTCGCTGGTCAACACGCTGCTCACCTGCGGTTTTTTATTCGGCGTGCTGCCGCTGTTTGGGCTGCATTTCCCGTTCGCCAAAACCGTTATCGTACTGACCTTCATCGCAGGCCTGCTGCCGATTATCGGCAATCTCATCTCCAATACGGTTATCGTGCTGATTGGGCTCTCTATCTCGCTGGAAGCAGCGTTTATTGCGCTGATATTTTTGATGCTGGTGCACAAGCTCGAATATTTTATCAATGCCCGTATTTTTGGCACGCGCATTAACGCTAAAACCTGGGAGATCCTGCTGGCGATGCTGGTATTTGAATCCGCTTTTGGGCTGGCAGGCGTTGTCGCGGCACCGGTTTATTATGCCTACCTTAAAAGCGAGCTGCGCCTCGCCAGACTGATCTAACATGTTGCCGGGCCGCCACGGCCCGCTGCAAACACACGCCATCTCAGGCGTGGGAAACCGGACATGCAACAGAGCGCCCCAGGTTCGGTTTCCCATGATCATCCTGCACGATCCCCCGCCCATAAAGAATAGCGTTGCGGCTGCCGATAACAGCTGTGAAGAACCAACAACAACATTCCACTTTTCACACTTACCAGGGCGTTTTATGAAATTATCTAATTTTAAAATCGGTGCGCGGCTGGGATTGTTAGCCGCGCTCCTGCTGTTAGCAACGCTTTTTATTGGCCTGCGCGGGCTAATGCTAAATCAGGCATCGCTTGAGCAAAGTCATGCAATTATGCAGCAGGAAAATCAAATCGAGCAGGTTATCGATACGGCCCGCAACGCTCAGGTGCAGTTTAAAATTCAGGTGCAGGAGTGGAAAAATACGCTGTTGCGCGGCGGTCAGGATCTGCAATCTTTTGAGAAATATAAGCAGGCTTTTATTGCACAAAGCGATAAAACGCAGGTATTGCTGACCCAGTTAATTACCACGTTACCCGAGCTGGGGATGGATACCGGCGAAGTGGTAAAAACCAAAGCGCTGCATGCCGAATTGCAACAGCGTTATCTGGCGGCGCTGGATGCGTTTCATCAGGGCGATGCGACCAGCGCGCAACGCGTCGATCGTTTAGTGACGGGGGCTGACCGGCTGCCCACTAAAATGATTGATGAGGTGGTCAGCCAGGTGCTGGCGCACAGTCAAAAAATGCATCAGAACATTGAGGCAGAAAACCAGTCCAGCTTTCAGCATACCCGGTTGATTCTGATCGTATCCATGCTGGTGGCATTAATCACCGGCTGTACCATCACCTGGTGGCTGGTGCGCAGCATTACGCGTCCTCTGGCTGAAGCCGTAGGCATTGCGCAGAAAGTGGCGGCAGGCGATCTGCAAACCCAGATTGTTATCAGGGGACGAGATGAAACCGCGCTGCTGATGACCGCCCTGAAGGAGATGAATCTCAACCTGACCCGCATCGTTTCTGACGTGCGTGAAGGAACCGAAACGATTGCGACCGCCTCGGCTGAGATTGCCCTGGGCAGTCAGGATCTTTCTGGCCGTAACGAAGCGCAGGCCAGCGCACTTGAAGAGACCGCCGCTTCTATGGAAGAGCTGACCTCGGTCGTGAAAAAAAACGCCGATAATGCCCGCCACGCCAGTGATATCGCCCTTACGGCGACCACCGCCGCGAAACAGGGCGGCAGCATGATGCACGAAGTGGTGGAAAATATGGGCGAGATCCAGCATTTCTCAGACCGTATCAGCAACATCATTACCCTGATTGATGGTATTGCTTTCCAGACAAATATCCTGGCGCTGAATGCGGCGGTTGAAGCCGCGCGTGCAGGGGCTGAAGGGCGTGGATTTGCTGTTGTTGCAGCAGAAGTCCGTGCGCTTTCCCAGCGCTCCGCTTCGGCCGCACGGGATATTAAAGAACTTATCGACAGTTCGGTTACGCGCATCAATGCGGGCAACAAACTGGTTGCACGCGCGGGTGAAGCGATGGAAAACATCGTAGAGAACGTTCAGCGTGTCAGCTCGCTGGTGGCGGAAATTTCACTGGCCAGCGGCGAACAAAGCGTGGGCATCGATCAGGTAAACCTGGCCGTTACGCAGATGGACTCGGCTACGCAGCAAAACGCCTCGCTGTCTCAGCAGTCCACCGTCGCGGCACAGTCGCTTCAGGCTCAGGCAGAGAGCCTGCTGCAAAGCGTCAGCGTATTTAAGCTGGCTCAGGTGTGACGTTGTCACGCGTTATGGGTGCGATAGCCGTTTTTTTTGCGGCTGAGAAATAATCTCAGAGGCAGATGGCCGGAAAGCTGGACGCTTAGTCTTTACTGAGGCAAACTCCGGCCATGAACAAGAAACTGATTATTGCAGTTGTCTTCGCGATTGTGGCGACGGCTGCCGGGCTGCGCCACCCGTCGAAAAATGTCGCTTCCACCGGTAACACCAGCCACAGCACCGATGTCACCGCGCTGACGCAGCAGCAGCGTGTGGCGGATTATCTGCACCAGCATCACCAGCTACCGTCCATCTATCTGAGCAAAGCAGAAGCGAAAAAACGGGGCTGGGATCCCGCCCGGGGCGATCTCTGTAGTAGCCTCGGCCGGGCCATTGGTGGCGATCGTTTTGGCAACCATGAAAAGCTGTTGCCGGAGGCACAGGGCCGCCGCTGGTTTGAAGCGGATGTCAATTATCAGTGCGGGCATCGCGGCAGCGATCGCCTGCTTTACTCCAGTGACGGACTGATTTATCTCACCCGGGATCATTATCGTCATGTTGAGCGGGTGTATTGAGATGCGCCAGATCCGCTTTGATTTCAGGGAAATTGCTGATGTAGCAGCATTTTACCGACAGTTTGTCGAAAAGTTTGCGATTGAAATGGCGTTTGGCGCGAATCTGGATGCGCTTTGGGATGCGTTGACGGGCATGATCGACCTGCCGGTTTGCGTCATCTTCTGTCATCTCGCACAGCATCACGAACGCCAGCAGTTTGCCGCAATCGTTGAGGTTATGCGTCAGGCAGAAAAGGAAACGGCAGGCCAGTTCAGCCTGTTCATAAGCTAAAATGGCGTTCATGGGTAATTTTTAGCGGATATTATCCCTTTTTCTTCGGGAATTTGTTAAAAAACGTCGTCAGTAAACCTTACCAGTCAATTTCCCCGTCTACATAAAACAATTTATTTAACACCATCCCAGCCATAGCTATGATGGTTTAATAAATTATCTTTATTTAAATGATGCAGATCATTTTTACTTTAGCTAATTTTTACCGGCGTTTTTTATTTATTAAAATTATGCACAATTGCATTACTGCTACTATCCCTCTACTTTTCATAAATTAAAAAGAGAGTGAGATGCGCGTTATCCGAAGCAAACAGCTTTATACTCTGGAACGTCCGGTATGGATGGATGCCGCAGGGCTATCCAAAGGTATTAATCACGATCGTCAACATTTGGATATTATTCTGACAGCGGGACAAACGATCCGCGTCCGTCAGGTCGGCGATATTAGCGCTAATTTAACCTTGCGCTTGCTGAATGATGACCATCATACTGAATCATCCATCAGCGTTGGCAGCAGCTGGGTATCTTTAAGCGCCAGTGCAGCTTCCGTCCCGTTTATTGATACGCCTTATTACAACGCCAGCGTCGTTGTTGAGTATGAGTTCGAGGATACGGTGAAAGCGCTGCCGGTTTTCATTGAGGGTGATGATGACCATGCATTTTATAATAGTTGGGACACCCAACAGGCTGAGTTTTCATTGATAGAGGGTAAGTACGTCAACATTCTGGTCCCTCAGGGGGATAAAGAAGCGCTGCGTACTTTGCATGCTGAAAATGGCATCAATATACTGCTGGAAAGCTACAGCCATATTTTTGAGTTCTACAATGCGTTAATTGGTATTTCATTTGATTCTGCGGTTTATACCGATCGTAATATTCCTAATCGCTACTTTATCAAAGCAGATAAACATGGCGGAGGTGCGGCTTATTACGGTAGTAACTGGACAGCGGAAAGTACCGCTTCGATTCAATCATTCTGGCTTTACCCGCAACAGCCCGGCTGGGGATGTTTGCATGAAATTGCGCATGGTTATGAAGGGCACTTCATGTCAGAAAAATATATTGGCATTTCGGAAGTCTGGAACAACATTTTATGTGCCTGTTATCAGCACATCACGCTTGGCGACCGTCAGTTTAAGGAAGGCTGGCTTTATGATTACGGTAAACAGGCGGCGGTTGAAAAAGTCATCACTGATTACATCAGTACAGATACGGTTGTAAATGACTGGGATCTGCGTTCAAAACTCTATTTCTTTATGCTGATGGTGAGTAAAGCAGGAATGGCAGGCTTTACCGAGTTCAATCAACATTATCGCCAGCTCAGTAACAGCGCTGACTTTATCGCCAGCGATCATGCGCTGCTGGATATGCTGTGTGAAAGCTTTGCCTTTTTCGGCGAGCGGGTTGACGTTGCGCCATTTATGCAAAAAGTTGGCGCTTATATCACGCCGGCACAGCGTGAAAAAAATCACTTTAGCAGTGCCAAAGCCGTTTATCCGCTGTATCTACTGGCTGAAGCCAACCAGCTGGCAAGTTTGCAGCAGCAGCTGAATTTGCAAAGTTTGCTTAGCCTGGTAGATGTCGATCAACTGTCGGTGAGTGGCCTGAAAGGCAGCGTGACCTTACAGCTGAATGTTGATGATTTCAGTCAGATCAACGGCGAAAAGATACAGATCCTCAACGGCAAAGATGTCGTCAGGGTGGTACCGATTAGCAGTACGACAACGGTAGTAAAGGATCTGAATATCGGTGTTTATACCCTGCGCATGCCAACCGGGAAAAATAAAAAATATGAAATCCAGTCCTGTTATTTAGTGGTTAAACAGGGGGACAGTACGCAGCAGGTGAATTATGTCTGGAAAAAAGCGTCACCATTAGTAAATCAAACGCTGGTTATGCTTGGACTTGGCGACGTTAATTTTGCCAACGTTTCTGTCGATCATTCACAAAGCATGATCGGTATTGATGTTACCCGACGCGATCCGCACGTCTATTTTAAAGGGCAAACCTATGCGCAAATCGTTATCCGTGACGGCAACAACAATGAAATTTACAGCCGGACCATGGAAGGCTCTGATACCGCTGTAAACTACCAGGAATTTGCCTTTACGGTCGGGTATAAAATAGAGATTTTCCACGCTGAACCTGGCCGTCTGCGCTTATCCCCCAGCTTTGAGGGCATTATTAGCGGCAATACGAAAAGCACCGTATTTGAGATTACCGAATGCGGCTTAAGAAATATTGTATTAAATAATGACCCGCAGGAGGCCACTCTGCGAGCAATAGAGCAGGCAGCTGAGAGTATCGCCAGCCATCCCGTTATCTTAGCGACTGATTATGCTGCGGCGAAAGATAATCTCTGGCTGGCTATTATGGCGTTCACGCATCCGCTACGGGATACTTTACTTACCAGGTACCATGCTTTGCTGCCTGCAAATAATAAAGAGCCAGAAGCGCCAGAAATACCCGAAGCACCAGAAAAGCCTGAGATCTTACCTTATCCTGCCTGGGAAAGTACCCGGGTCTACGCGACCTGGGCAGAGAGAGTGACTTATCAAGGCAAGGTTTATCAACATAACTTCTATTCGATTAATTTGCCGCCGGATTTCTACTCCGCGCCATGGGGGCAGCCCTGGATTTATCTGTTTGAGTATTGATTCGCTTGTTCTGCTTAAAAGGCGGCACTGGCCGCCTTTTATAACCAGTCGTTATTTGACCTGTTTCAATATTTCCGCCAGCCGTTCACGATGTTCGCTGTCGATTTCACGGGCGGCAGAATAACCGGCATTTTGCAGGATCATCTCATTCAACCCCACCAGCCAGTCATAAATGTAATAGGCGGCATGATTATTGGGTTTGAGCGCCAGTTTCGTCAGACGCTGGCCTGGCCCCAAACTGGCCGTTTGTGTTTCCGGCTTGGCGAAAATCTTCTGTCCACGGTTGATTTTGCTGTCCGGACGCTGTGCTTCAGGAATGTGCTGGAAGCCGAGCCAGGCAACAAAATCACCTAATACGCTCATCGCTCTGGAAACCTGACGGTCAGCCAGCAGTTCTGGCGGCGTACCTTGGGCATCATTGTCAGTAAGGATTTTTACCAGTGCGGCTTCAATATTTAGCCGGATACTGGCCGTGACCAGCTCTTCGGTTAGCATTTCCAGCGTCGGTTTTGTGACACCCAGCAGTTCTAACAGCGCGCTCTGCTCGGGCAGCTGGCGCAATACGTTAATCCAGTGACGATAAACCTGCTGCGCAAATTCGGCCTCGGGTTCATCTTCAGCGGCGTTTTCAGGTGCGTTAAGCAGGCCCGGTACGGGTTCATCGCTGAGCAGATCAATGCTCATTCCGATACCAAAAGGATCCTCTTCGGTCAGCGCATACTCTTCAACCAGCGGACGGCTGGCCCGATGCTGATGCTGCATAAAGAGATGGCGCAGCGTTTCGCGCGAGGGCAACAGACGTTCAAGCAGCTCGCCGTGGACGCCGG
The DNA here is from genome assembly GCF_007981265.1 of Pantoea sp. CCBC3-3-1. Taxonomy (NCBI): domain Bacteria; kingdom Pseudomonadati; phylum Pseudomonadota; class Gammaproteobacteria; order Enterobacterales; family Erwiniaceae; genus Pantoea; species Pantoea sp. CCBC3-3-1. The sequence continues at coordinate 2,426,771 of NZ_CP034363.1, read as the reverse complement.
TTCTCGCCTGCAACGCTTTGAGTAAAGATTCAGCGACGCGCAGGCGAGCCTGCGGCTCTTCTTTTTCCGATGCCAGATACCAGCGGCCCAGCAGGTTTTCCCGCAGTTCTCGTTTTATCTCATCGAGCTGTTCCTGCAACCGCGTCATTTTGTTTTCACGATTGATCTCGGTCATCAGCCAGCCAGCCATGCGCTTCACGCCTTTATCGTCCATCGCCAGCATCGATCCCCAGGCATCGCCAGGGTTGCCGACATAGCGCTGCACGGCGGCATCATAGTTGTGACCATGGGTCACTCGCTGGTCGAAAGGCGTCAGCGCCCAAATCAGACCGGGCTTACGGCGGCTGCGAACCTGGCTGTTCTCTCCCTGAGTCTGTTTCACCCAGTTATCCAGCACGCGGCCCACGATGCGGGTGTCCGAGCGCTGGCTACAGGCGCTGCACACCATCAGCATATTCACTTCCTGACGCTCGGCCGCGCGGGTCAGCAGGAAAGGGCGTTTGGCGCTGATAAAAGCCAGCGCCAGCTCATGATGCGCATCGTCTGGCAGCACGGCAGCATCTTCAAAACCCGGATAGTCAAGTAAATCAACCTGTTCAAAAAGAGTTTCCTGCGGCGCGCTGTAAAGCGGCAGTAAAACTTCGCGCGCAAGCAGGCTCAGTTCGGCCTGTGCAAGGTTGACCGGTTTCAGGCTGCGGCCATTATGTTGCGGAACAACCTGGATCACGCGATCGGTTGACGCATTGAAATAGCGCAGGCCATGGGTATTCAGCACGCTTAACGCAGGATCTTCCACTATCGACAATGGGGCCAGCACGCGGGAAGCGCCAGAAAGGTGATGTAAGACGTGGGCCAGCTGTCGGTAGAGTGCGGTCAGTTCGCGATCTTCACCCCACAACAGGGAGAACAGGCGGGCCCGATCATCCACGCTGAGCATGGGGGCTAACTCTACCGCCAGCGGCCAGAAATGGGTTTCGAGCGCTTTGCTACTGACCAGCTGGGCAGCAGAAAGCCGATCCCATAACGCCACGACGTTATTACTGCTCAGCCCGTCGGTTTCCTGCGGCTGCCGGTACATCGCTACCGTTTTCAGGCGTTCGGCAATTTGCTGCTCGTCAGGAATAGCAGAGGGATCGGTCTCGCGCTTAGCCCACAGCTCCACCAGCACGGCAACAATTTCTTCTTCGCTTAACAGCGCCAGCTGAACCGGCCATTCATTATCGACGCGGATTTGCTGGCCGCTAAAACGCATCACCATGGTGCCGGTTTGCTGCTGTGGGTTCAGCTGGGCATAATCAAAGGTGACGTTGCCCAGCGCAATCTCCATCCGGCCTTTTTCACTGGCGGCCAGCGCCGAGATCAGATAGGACTTTCCCGCCTGCGACAGGCCGAAAAAGCCCAGCGCGCTCTCTTTCCCGGCGGCTTCCGCCAGATACGTGGCTTTATTCTGCTGGCGACGCAGCCTGACGCCGAGGCGATCGGCCTCAAGGTTCAGGCGTGGCGCCGTTTCACGTGCGCTTGCAAGCCAGCTGATGGATTGACCGATGCCTTTCGCGACGGTTTCCAGTTTTCTGCCGAACTGCCCCGACAACTGCTTAGGCGTCAACGGTTTCATTTTTTGTATACGCTCCCACTGTCAATCCAGTAATGGGTTAAACCCGATCCGCTGCTGGCTAAGGTATTCAGTTTCAGGCGCAGATGCTCCAGCGGTACGCGCGTGCCGTCATCCAGCGTCGCTTCGGTAATGTCGAATCTTTCCGGGCCGAATTCGCCCTCGGTTTTGGCTACTGCCAGCTTAATTTTTAGGACTTTATCGCCCGCCACACTGCGTGCCAGCTGCGGATCGGCTATCGACAGCGTGTAGAGCGGGGAAGCCGGCCAGCGGTCGTTATCCAGCTGACGGAAACCCAGCGTCAGTGCGCCGCGCACCTGGAAGCGCTCGCGAGGATCCAGCGCAAACTTTTCATCATCAAGATCGATATCGCCATACCAGACGTTTTCACTGGTCAGAGCGCCGTTGCCGTCCAGCATACCCAGATAGCGGATGGTGGAATAAGGCTGGAAGTCGCCCGCTTTAAACCAGAAATTGGCGAGGCGTAAATCCAGTGAAAGCAGGCACAGCATCGCACCGACGGCGGCGGTCGATTTCGGATTTTCAATACGGCCCTGTTTGTTGAACGGATACCAGTCATTAGTATGATAGCCATCCAGCGAAAGAATACGGCTGACCGGCAGCGGCTGAAGATGACGGAACAGCGCCTGCACGCCAGGAAAACGCGAAGGGCGGCCGGTCAGCAACAGTACGTCGCAGTCATAAACCGCAACCACTTCCGACATCGAGCGCAGGCTCTGGGTAATGTTCATCCGCGGTGAGAGGAATTCCGCATGCAGCTTGCTCAGCTTGACGATCAGCGACACGCTCAGAATATCAAAGGCTTCGGCCTCGCCCGGCAGCTCACGCTGAATTTCACGGTTGATATAGTCCAACAGCTTTTGCGTGGGTTTCTGCGCCAGTAACTCGCCGAAACGTGCATCCACTTCGGCATTCAGCTCCAGCGGATCGAACTGTTCGTAAGCCTCCAGAATCGCCTGGCCCAGCGGAATAAAGATTTGCAGCGTGACCTGCTGGCGCAGCGTGGAATGACCATCCAGACGACCTTCATGACCAAACAGGCGGGTCATCACGCCTTCCGGATTGACCATGCCGGCCTGCTTAAAGGCCGATTGCAATGCAGGCAGAACGTACAGCTGGATCACGTCCAGTAAAATATCATCCCCGGCCAGCTTAAAGCCTTCACGGAACAGCAGTCGCGGCATAATTTTGACGTTGTTACCGACGCCATCGTCCAGTCGGTATTGCGTGATAGCGAGGTCAGTCGTGCCGCCGCCGATATCAATCGAGGCGATGCGCAGCGTTTTTCCAACCGGTTCATCAGCGGCACGCGCGCGGTCGGGACGCGCCATACTGATGAAGAACGCCTCCGCACGGCCGCCAAAGTTCACCTGCGTTTCGTTATACAGATAAACCATTTGGCCGCAGGTCGCTTCATCCCATTCCATTTGGACTTCCGGCACCGGCACCTGGCTTTTCGCCTTGTCTTTGGCGCTGCTGAAGTCATCGTCGGCCGGATGCCAGCCCATCGCTTTCCACACCAGCGCGATCGCTTCGATCATCCGGCGGCGGAATATTTCACGTTCGGGTTTCGGCATGGCGGAGGGCAGTGTCAGGATGATATTACGCAGCTGGCGCGGGGCGCTGCTGTGCAGCATTTTTTGACGCTGTGCCGGGCTGTTCATCTGCATCAGCGCCTGTGCCAGCAGTTCAGAAAGCATAAAGCTCATCACCGAACTGCGGCTGTACTGTGGGGAAAATACCGGCAGACGCTCTTCCAGCGGCTGGTTGTACAGCGGCTGACCTTCATCATTGACCAGAAAAGTTAACGGTGCGGCGGTGGCCAGCGGTTCCTGCGCGGCGTTGCCCGGCGTACGGCTGAAGCGCCAGCCTGGCGTATAGCTCTCTTCATCCCATAAATAGCGGCGCGGGCTGGAGATACCGGTTGCACCTTCGGTGCCCAGACGTTGCAGCGCCAGATGACTGGCTTCACGGCCGACGCGGGTAATGGATGGCCAGATAAAGGCGTCATCACGGCCGCTCTCTACCGAGAAGTTCTGTTTGCCAAAACTGGCCTGAGCAAACTCCACGCGGCTCTCAAACAGCTCGTTGTAAAGCTGATGCGGTGAGGTCAGATCGCGCATGTGCAGTTCATAAGTGTGTTTCAACCCATGATGGTCATCGACATGATCCTCAACCATGATGCCGCAGGTATGCGAGTTGCCCACGTCCAGGATCAGGTCGACCGGAATGGCGGGTTCCTGAAGCGTAGCGGCGCTGATTTTCAGCTCCGGCAGCGTCAGCTGGTGGCCCAGCATATGCAAAATATTCAGGTAGTGCGCCTGATATTCAAATTCGCGCAGCGCGGAGCGGATGTTGACCTGAGGACGCTGCTCGCGGCTGGCAGCCTGCTGGCTGAACACCTCGCGCAGCCAGCCATCAATCCAGGTATGATCGAGAAACTCACCCAGCTCGTCGCTGCCGTGAGCAAGCGCAAAACTGACGCCGTTTTTTACATCGCTTTCATTCAGGGCCAGCGATTCGTCTTCGCCTTCCGGCCAGACACGCGTTTCAAAAGCGAAACAAACACGGTGTGTATTGCCGTTGGCGTCGGGCTTGTCCAGCGCCACAATCTGCACCCGCGCCCAGTTGTCCGGGCCGCCAATAAAGGTGCGGGGGGGATTAAAGCGCAGAAAAGGCAGCGGCAGCCAGATGCCGTCCAGCAACGCCAGCGACTGTGCCAGCGGGAAACTGAACTCGGGCTTTACCACTTCCGGCATCCCGCCCACGCTAATGGGCAGCATGTATTTGCCGCTCTGCGCGTTAAAATTCAGGCGTAACAGCGGGCCGTTTGCCGTTTGCCGCACAAATTTCCCGGGCATATCCGCGTCCAGCTCCGGGGTCAGAGCGTAGTCAAGGAACTGAATGCCACTGTTCTGAATCAGCGTCATATTCGGTTTAAAATCAGCGATTGTCGCCAGCATCATTATTTACTCTCGCGCTTCATCGTCATCGGTAATACCGTGTCGGCATCGTACTGGCCGCTGCATGCTGCCGCGCCCGTGGCTCCCTGAGTACAGACCAGCTCGGGCATCTGGTAACGCGCGCCGTCACTGCAACGGGCTTTTGTACGGCTGTTAATCACCAGATTGCCTGACTGCATCAATCCGGCGTATACATCAACGCGGCAGACGGTGCCGTCGCCCTGAGTCATCAAGGCCTGGCCTTTGCCGTTCTTTATCTGGTAACGCAAAATCGGTGGCTTGCCGGTCAGTGGGGTTTTGATGCCCACGATGACGCGCCAGTTGCCGTTAAGGAATCGGGTAGAGCCTCGCTTGACCGCATCCGGGGGCAGCACCAGATCGTCTTTGCCTGCCGGTGGCAGAACAGCAACGGATGCCGGTGTGGCGTTAGCCGCAGGTTCTGTTGGCGTGGCTTGCACTGCCGCAGGTTCGGTAGCGGCAGGCTGCTGGGTCGGCGCCACGCTGGCAGAGCTAACCGGCAGCGTGGGGGTCTGAACGGCCGCCGGTGCAGGTTTTGCCTGTTCCGTGGAGGCTGGCGCGGCCGTTGAGGTCTGCGCTTCAGGCGCGGGGACAGGTTGCGGATTCGACTGTGCCGGTGGCTGAGCGGCTTTATCGCCAGAGGGTGCAGCGAGATAGTTTTTCATCTGCACGCCAAACACCACCAGCAGAGCCGCCGTGGGCAGGATCCAGCCATAACGCAGCAGCTGACCTTTAATGCCTGACGGCTTTTTCGCCGCCGGGCGGTCGGGCTCGGCCGTAGCCTGAGCAGGCGCCGGAGGAGAGGCAGGATCCAATGCTGCATAAGTCACCGCATCCGCAGGGAGCTCCGTTTTCACCGCGACGGGTTCAGGACTGGCCTCCACAACGGGCGCGGCCGGGGCTGGCTCCGGTGCGGCGATTACCGGTGCAGAAACAACCGCAGGCGCGACGGTAGCCACCATTTTCGACAGCGAGAGCGGCGGCTCATCTTCTTCAACCGCCCGCAGGCAGTCCAGCGGATCCTGACGATTTTTTTTCTCCAGGCTGACAAAGCCCCAGAAGGTTAACACCGGTTTGCCGCCCACCAGATAGACAAAGTTCTGATCGGGAAACTGAATGGCTTTCGCCAGCAGCGCACCAAACAGTTTCTGGCTGGTTTTTTCTGATTTCTGCGCACGCTGACACATATCGGCCACCGCCTGCTGACAGGCGACAAGCTGGTTGAGCGCATGGGAACGAGAGCTGTCGCTGGCGGCGGCCCATGAGGTGACTTTACCGGAAATCGGGGAATACCAGTCAAGGCGATCGCCCGCATCGTTGGGCTGAGGAATAGCCAGACAATCCGCTATCTGCTGCTGTTTTCTCAGACGCAGCGTCTCTCGTAGTTGCAGGGCCGACAGCCAGACAGGCTGGCCATTTTCACCGAGAGGGAGCACCGCGTCCAGACTTCCGCTGCGTAAGAATAATTTTGCCACGCAAAAAGACCTTTTTTGTCAGGATTCAATAAGTTTTAATCCAAATTTCTATTTACTGTAGCCCAGCAGACTTAAATCAAATGCAGAAATAAGCGATAAAAGCGGGGTCTGCTCAGCTCATAAAGGCCAAAAAAGTCTGGAACACCTTCATTTAAATAGAGAAATGGCGAAATTATGCGCGATTTTAAAAGGCGACTAACCGTGCATTATTTCACCAGTAATATGTGGGCTTGTCCGGCATCGTCATTATGCTGAAATAGTCTGCTATTTTTACATATTGATACAAACCTACCGCATAATGACTCGTTTCGGTGCATAGTCAGCGAGCCTGCTTTGCTAGACTCAAAACGTTAATCACATCAGAGGTAACGAATGAAAATTAAAAGCTATGCAGCCATGGAAGCCGGCAAGGCACTGGAACTGTACGAGTATGATGCTGCCGAGCTGAGTGCAGAAGAAGTCGAAGTCGAAGTGGAATACTGCGGCGTTTGCCACTCTGATCTGTCAATGATCGATAACGAGTGGGGCATATCCAGCTATCCGACCATCGCAGGCCATGAAGTTATTGGTCGCGTATCGGCAATGGGCGAAGCCGCCAAAACGAAGGGCCTGAAAGTCGGTCAGCGCGTGGGCATTGGCTGGACCGCTAAAAGCTGCCAGCACTGCGACGCCTGTATTAACGGCGAGCACGTTAACTGTGAAAACGGCTCCACGCCAACCATTTTGAACCACGGCGGCTTTGCCGAGAAGCTGCGTGCCGACTGGCAGTGGGTTATTCCTCTGCCAGAAAAACTGGATCCGACGACTGCCGGTCCGCTGCTGTGTGGCGGTATTACCGTATTCAAACCGCTGCTGATGAGCAACATCACGGCGACCAGCCGCGTTGGCGTTATTGGTATCGGTGGCCTGGGCCACATTGCTATTAAACTGCTGCATGCGCTGGGCGCAGAAGTGGTGGCGTTCAGCTCATCACCTGCTAAAAAGCAGTCGATTCTGGATATGGGTGCGGATGAAGTGGTTAACAGCCGCGATCCGGAGGCGTTGAAAGCGCTGGCGGGTAGCTTCGATCTGATTATCAGCACCGTTGCTGTCGATCTGGACTGGAAACCTTACTTCGCCGCGCTGGCGCCTAAAGGCAAGTTCCACACCGTCGGTGCGGTGATGAAGCCGTTTGAAGTGTCTGCCTTCGAGCTGATTATGGGTGATAAAGCGCTGACCGGTTCTTCAACGGGTTCACCAGGCCAGCTGCGTTCGCTGCTGAAACTGGCTTCGCGTCGCGATATTGCGCCAAAAGTTGAGTTCTTCCCGATGTCGAAGATCAACGACGCGCTGGAGCACGTGCGTGCCGGTAAGGCGAATTACCGTGTAGTACTGAAAGCGGACTTCTGATTTTTCGCGCGGATTAGCTGCGCGTTACACATCATCAACGGCGACCCTGTGGGTGGCCGTTTTTTTTAGTTTTGAAGCAGAATGTTATCGCTGAGATTCAGTGCGGGGCGAAACGAAGGCATGGTGCCTTCGCTTGCAGAAAGAATGATTTCGGGTAGCGCGATCGTTAACCCTGAGTTGATGCGGCTTCGGCAGACGTGGTTTTCTCCGTCGACGCAGATTCAGAACCTGCCGCCGTTTCAGACGTTGAGGTTGTTTTCGAAGCCGTTGCTTCCGTGCCCGACGTGGTTGCTGGCGCAGATTGAGTTTCAGCGGAGGTGCCTGACTCAGTGGTCGACGTCGTTGCCGGGGCCGACGGCACTGTCGCGGCAGCGGGTGCGGTTACGGGTGCTGACGTTGTCTGAGTCGCCGTTGCTGCTTCAGAAGAAGATGCTGGCGTTGAGACCGGCGCGGCGCTGGTGGTGGTGGCAGGCGTCGATACGGCGGCTGTTGCCGTCTTAATGTTTTCTGGTGCCGGTGCCGCTTTAGCTGTCGTTACCGGTATTGCGGCTTTTTCAGTAAAGGCAGGTTTACTGCGGGTAACGGAATAGGCGACCTGTTTTACCTGGTCAGGTCGGGTGGTGATTTTAATCGACTGAACGGTTACGCGGCCAAAGCCAAGCAGTGTAGGGACATATCCCCCAATCTGATGATCGCCTGCGGGCAGGTGCAGCTCCAGACTCTGACCACGAATAATCGCGCCAGCATCGTTACCGTCTACGGTGACGTAAATGGGCGAGCCATCATCCGTACGGCTGATGACGTGCGAGACTTTGACTTCGGTCGGACCTTCAGAGAAGTCATTTGCCGATATTTGCGCAGGGCCTTTAAAAAAGCGGGTATCCGCCGACTCGGTTGGCGCGCTCGGTTCGCTTTTATGCTGACTTGCACAGCCAGCCAGCGTCAGGGTGGCCATTACAGCGGCCAGAGTAAAACGACAAATCATTGAACCTCACTATCAAGCAACACACTTTGAGATGCCCATATTACCGCTACCGCGCTGCCGAATACAGCCAGTAACGGTTCGGGTTCATCTTAAAAACGCTAACCGCTGCAAATTCCTTCAGATCATGCTTAAACCATCGGCTGGGGGAAAGCGGCTTTCGCACTTGTCTCCGTGGTAGGGGGAAATCAGCGGGTTTTGTTGAGCTTAATTAAACGGAGTGCGAAAAAACGCGGGGTTATATTTCGTTACCTGCCGTAAGTATTGAATTTGGCTCAATGATGCCAGGGGTGGCAGCTAGCTTTCGCTTCCGACGTAACCTTAAGCGGCTTAAGGTTTTCCTAATCTTCCTCTGCCACATTATCGGTCATTGTTGGTTAACGGAAATCTGTTATGTCCCTGTTTACACTGAAAAGACCGACACTGAGTCGGCTTTGGCTACTGACTGCTTTTTCACTCTATATTGCCGTATTCCTTAATATTGCTTACTACCGTCAGGTATTGGCAGTTATGCCCCTGACGACAGTGCACACCACGCTGGTTTTTCTCTCTATGCCGTTAGTGGCATTTAGCGTAATCAATATAGCCGCGACGCTGGCTTCGTTTCTCCGGCTGGAAAGGGTGCTGCTGGCGGTTTTCATCCTGGTTTCCGCTGCGGCTCAGTACTTTATTATCAGCTTTGGTATCGTGCTCGACAGGTCGATGATTGTTAACATGCTGGATACCACCGCGTCCGAAAGCTTTGCCTTAGTGACGCCGCAGCTGCTGCTTACCTTGCTCGTTTCCGCTATCTTACCCATCGTGCTGCTGTTTCTGATCCGCGTTAAAAAGAGGCAGCCAGTATGGAAAAGCGTATTTTATCGTCTGGGCAGTCTGCTGATTTCGGCGCTGCTGATTGGGCTGGTGGCGCTGCCGTTCTATAAAGATTACGCCTCGCTGTTCCGTAATAATAAAGAGCTGGTCAAGTCGCTGAGTCCTTCCAACAGCATTGTCGCGTCCTGGTCTTATTACTCTCATCATCGTCTGGCGAATCTGCCGCTGGTACGCATCGGTGAGGACGCGCATCAAAATCCGCAACGGCTCGAAGGCAAACAGAATTTAACGATTCTGATTGTTGGGGAAACATCCCGTGCAGACCATTTCTCGCTGTTAGGTTACGAACGTCAGACGACGCCGCGACTGGCTAACGATGACGTTATCGGCTTCCCGAATACCGTGTCCTGTGGCACCTCGACGGCGGTGTCAGTTCCGTGCATGTTTTCGAATATGCCGCGTGCGCATTATGATGATGCGCTGGCCAGCCATCAGGAAGGCTTACTGGATATCATTCAGCGAGCCGGGATCAATGTGTTGTGGAATGAAAACGACGGCGGCTGTAAAGGTGCCTGCGACCGCGTGCCGCATCAGGATATGACCCGCCTTAACCTTCCCGGAATGTGTATTGATGGCGAATGCTATGACGACGTCCTGTTCCACGGGCTGGAGGCGTATATCGACCGGCTGAAAGGCAACGGCGTTATCGTGCTGCATACCATTGGTAGCCACGGTCCAACATATTACCATCGCTATCCGCCCGCGTTTCGTCAGTTTACGCCGACGTGTGACACCAATGAGATTCAGACCTGTTCTCAGCAGCAGCTGATTAACACCTATGACAACACGCTGCTCTATGCAGATTACATCGTCGATCGGGCCATCAGGCTGCTACAGGCTCATCAGGATCGCTTTACCACCAGCCTGGTCTATCTCTCCGATCATGGCGAATCGCTGGGCGAGAACGGCGTTTATCTGCACGGCATGCCTTACGCCATTGCACCAGAAGCGCAAAAGCATGTTCCCATGGTGATTTGGTTATCTCCTGACTATCAGAAACGCTATGCTGTGGACACGCGGTGTCTGAATAAAGCAGCCGCGACGCAACATTTTTCCCAGGATAATCTTTTTTCAACGGTACTGGGCCTGACGGGGACGATGACCCGTGAGTACATGACTTCCGATGACATTCTGACGGCCTGTCGGAGTAAAGCGTAAATGAAAATACTGGTAGTTGAAGACGATGCCTTGCTGTTGCAGGGGCTGATTATCGCGCTGGAAGGTGAAGGCTATGTCTGTGACGGTGTCACTAGCGTTCGCGAGGCGGAAGCGCATCTGGCGAGCGGGCTGTACAGCCTGCTGGTGCTGGATCTGGGATTGCCCGATGAGGATGGCCTGCATCTGCTGTTGCGGCAGCGACGACAGAAAATAAAGCTGCCGGTACTGATCCTGACCGCAAGGGATACCGTACAGGAACGTATTGCGGGCCTCGACGCGGGTGCTGACGACTATTTAATTAAGCCTTTTGCCCTGGACGAGCTGCTGGCACGTATTCGCGCGCTGATCCGCCGACACGTGAATCAGGGTGACAGCCGCATTGAGGCTGGCAATCTGTCGCTGGATATGGCGCACCGTCAGATTCATTTTTCCGGTGAGCTGCTGGACTTAACGCCAAAAGAGTATGCCATTCTCTCCAGGCTGATGCTGAAAGCAAGTAAGCCGGTACACCGCGAAGTGCTTTACAATGATATCTATAACTGGGAAACGGAGCCGTCAACGAACACCCTTGAAGTGCATATCCATAACCTTCGCGAGAAGATTGGCAAATCGTCAATTCGCACGCTACGGGGGTTTGGTTATGCGCTGATAACGGCGGAAACGTGCGGAAAACCTGAATGAAACACCTGTCCGAGCTAAAACGGAGTAGCAGCACGATACGCTTTCGTCTGCTGTTGGTCATTGGCCTGATCCTGCTTTTTTGTCAGGTTATCAGCGTCGCCTGGCTGTGGCATGAAAGCAAAGAACAAATTCAGCTGCTGGTGGATGCGGAAGTTCACAAGCACGATCAGCACAAGCATGTTGAGAAAGAGATCCATGAAGCGGTAGCGAGTCTGGCCTTGCCCAGCCTGATTATGATCGCCATGACGCTGCTGATTTGCTATCAGGCGGTGAAATGGATCACCCGCCCCTTATATGAGCTTCAGCATCATCTTGAGAATCGCCGGGACGACGATCTCGACCCGATCAATCTTCGCCGGTCGGTTAATGAAGTGGATGCCGTTACCCTGGCGATTAATCAGCTGGTCTCTCGTTTAACCACCAGTATAGAACGTGAAAGAATGTTCACCGCTGACGTGGCGCACGAGCTACGCACGCCGCTGGCAGGGCTTCGCCTGCATCTGGAACTGATTGAGAAAAAAAATAATATTAACGTCAAACCGCTGCTGCAACGGCTGGATCAGATGACCAACAGCGTTTCGCAGCTGTTGCAGCTGGCGCGGGTGGGTCAGTCGTTCACTTCCGGTAATTATCAGAACGTCTCGCTGGTGGAGGATGTGGCGATCCCAATGGAGCATGAACTGCACACCATGCTGGCACAGCGTCAGCAGACCCTGAAAATGGACTTTACCACAGCGGTGAGCGTTCGCGGCGACGCCACGTTGTTACGGGTTCTGTTACGTAATCTGGTTGAGAACGCCCATCGCTATAGCCCGGAAGGAACGGTTATCACGCTTCGGATTGATCATCAGCCTGCGCCAGCAATGGTGGTGGAAGATCAGGGACCGGGCATTGATGAGAGTAAAAGCGGCGAACTGACCAAAGCTTTTGTCCGTATGGACAGCCGTTACGGCGGGATTGGGCTGGGACTGAGTATTGTCACCCGCATTGCCCAACTGCATCAGGCTCACTTTTTCCTTGAAAATCGTCGCGAGCAGCATGGCTGTTCCGCCAGGATAACCTTTACCTCTGGCGGCTGAGAAGCGGGGCGCTAAAAGGTGGTGAACCAGATTTTCAGAAAAGAGACGATCACCAGGGCGCAAAACAGCGCGGTGGCATATTCACTGGCCGGACGGATGCGTGCAGATTTCATCGGAAACTCCTCTATGTCGTCTGAGGAGTTTCTCAGGTTTATATTAAGGAAACATTAAGAGGATTCTTTTGTGACGGAACCCGGCGTGGCAGCCGACACGTTCAGCGAAGAGCGGGTGGCTCCGCCCATATTTAGTTACAACATACATATCTATTTCTTTTAAACACCACTCACTCAACCTTCATACCTTTAGACGAGCTTAACAGGGGACTAACAAAATCCTGAAAAGTTCATTAATAATCTTTTACATGCTAAATAAAAAAAATTATAGTTCTCATTCGCATTTATGGACTGGCGTCTCTGTGGGTGCCCGCGGGGCGGAAAGCAGAAAAACCTCTTCAGGTACAGGGGGATCGCCGCCTTTAGTCCGGCGAGTTGTTAAGCGTGGCTGAGCGCCATTCGACAGGCGTTTAAATAAAACACAATAAAAATTCTTTTGAGGAAATAAGATGTTTTTTGACTTAAACCGTATCAGGGAAAGTAGCTGTTGTAGCCTCAAAACCGGCACGCCTTATTCCGTCGTCGCTGCGCTGGTCGCTGTCGCTATTCAAATGCCGCACGCCTCAGCGGCAGAAGTGACAAAAGAACAGCAGACCCTGACGGTAGACGCCACGGCCAATAGTGCCAGCGACACTGCCGCTACCGATTACAGCGTGCCGGTCACTAACGCCGGCACCAAAATGTCTCTGACGGCGCGTGATATTCCTCAATCGGTCAGTATTATCAGCAAGCAGCGCATGCAGGATCAGCAGCTTCAGTCTCTGGGGCAGGTACTGAATAACACCACCGCGATTCAGGAAAGCGTTTCTGGTGCGGATATGGACCGCAAAACGTATTACTCGCGCGGTTTTTTAATCGACAACTATATGGTCGATGGCATTCCAACCGTCTTTGAAGGGCGCTGGAACCTGGGCGATTCCCAGACCGATACGGCGCTATATGAGCGTGTTGAGGTGGTGCGCGGCGCAACCGGCCTGATGACCGGCGCGGGGAATCCTTCCGCCGCGGTTAATATGGTGCGCAAGCATGCCGACAGCAAAGAATTCACCGGCGACGTTTCCGCGACTTACGGTAGCTGGAACAAACAGCGCTATGTCGCTGATTTGTCTGCGCCGCTGAGTGAGTCGGGCAACGTTCGCGGTCGCCTGGTTGCCGGTTATCAGGATAACGACAGCTTCGTGGAGCGCTACAGCGCCGAGAAGAAATTTATTTATGGCGTGGTCGATGCCGACCTGACGGATTCTACTTTACTTTCAGTGGGCTACGAATATCAGGAAGTGAATGCCGACAGTCCAACCTGGGGCGGGGCGCCGCGCTGGTATACCGACGGCAGCCTGACCCATTACCGTCGCGGATTTAATACCGCGCCTGACTGGGCCTATAACGACAAAGAGAGTAAAAAAGCGTTCGTGACGCTGAAGCAGAGCTTTGATAACGGCTGGCAGCTAACCCTGAACGGCACCCATAACGAAACCTATCTCGACAGCCGACAGCTCTATATCAACGGTTTCTTCGATAAAAACACCGGCGCCGGCGTTTCCTCTTATGCTGATTACCCGGTCGTTGGCGGCACGGGCTACAACACCGGCAAACGTAAAATAAATTCTGTCGATACGTTTGCCAGCGGCCCTTATCAACTGTTTGGTCGTCAGCATGAACTGATGGCGGGCGTGAGCTACAGCAAGCAGGAAAATACCTACTACAGCGCCTTTGATAATATCTCTTCCGAATCGCTGGGCGACTTCAACAGCTACAACAGCCAGTATCCAGAAACTGACTGGGGCGAACGATCGCTGTCGCAGGATGACACCACGCGCCAGAAATCCGCCTACGTCGCTACCCGTATTTCACTGGCCGATCCGCTGCACCTGATCCTCGGCGCGCGCTATACGCGCTGGAGCACCAACACGCTGACTGAAAACGTCGAAAAAAATAACATTACGCCCTACGCTGGCCTGATCTATGACATCGACGAAAACTGGTCCGCCTACGGCAGTTATACCTCTGTGTTCCAGCCGCAATCCTATCGTGATATCAACGGCAGCTACCTGGCACCGGTGGTGGGCAAAAACTACGAAGCGGGCCTGAAATCAGACTGGTTTAACAGCCGCCTGACCACCTCACTGACCGTTTTCCGCTCAGAACTGGATAACGTGGCGCAAAGCACCAACCAAACTATCGCAGGCTCTAACGATACCGCTTACGTCGGTAAATCAGGTACCGTAAGCCGTGGCGTTGAGTTTGAAGTGAATGGCGCGATAACCGATAACTGGCAGATGACCGTCGGCGGCACGCGCTATATTGCAGAAGAGCGCGATGGCACAGCGGTGAACCCAACCTTACCGCGTACCCAGCTGAAAATGTTTACCAGCTATCGTCTGCCAATGTTGCAGGCACTGACCGTTGGCGGCGGCGTTAACTGGCAGACGCACGTCTGGGATGATGTTGATGCACCGGAAGGCAACGGCACCTGGCATGCAGAGCAGGGCAGCTATGCACTGGTGAACCTGTTTGGCCGTTACCAGCTGACCAAACAGCTCACATTGCAGGCCAACCTGAACAACCTGTTTGATAAAGAATACGACACCAACGTCGGTAACTATATCGTCTACGGCGAACCGCGTAACTTCTCACTGACCGCCAGCTATCACTTCTGATTAGTGATGCACTGAAAAGCAGCGATAAAAAAAGCCGATAACATTTGTTATCGGCTTTTTGTTTAACGCAGAAAAGATTACAGCAAAGGCTGAGCCGTTTTCTCTACCAGCGCCAGCAGCACCTTAATGTCTTCCAGCGTCACCGTTGGGTTCAGCAGGGTCAATTTCAGGCAGGTCACGCCACCATGCTCGGTTACGCCAACGTTGGCACGGCCTGAATCCAGCAGGGCGTCGCCGATCTGTTGGTTCAGCAGCGCGATAGCGGCATCGCTGATGTTTGCCAGCTGAGCAGGACGGAAACGGAACAGGACGCTTGCCAGCTGCGGCTGCATAACCAGCTCAAGCGAGGCCTGCGTGGTCACATACTCTGCAACCTGCTGTGCCAGCGTCACGCCGTGATCGATGATTTCGGCATACTGGGTCTGACCTAAAGCTTCCAGTCCCATCCACAGTTTTAACGCATCAAAACGGCGAGTGGTCTGCAAAGACTTAGACACCAGGTTCGGCACGCCATGTGCTTCATCGAATTCGGAGTTGAGATAAGCCGCCTGATAGCGCATCAGCTCGTAATGACGCGCATCTTTTAACAGGAATGCGCCGCAGCTGATGGTCTGGAAGTACTGCTTATGGAAGTCCAGAGTAACGGAATCTACCAGTTCAATACCGTCCAGATAATCACGATATTTTTCAGACAGCAGCAACGCGCCGCCCCAGGCCGCATCAACGTGTACCCAAATCTGATGCTCTGCCGCCAGTTCAGCAATGGCACGCAGCGGATCGATAGCGCCCGCGTCGGTGGTGCCCGCCGTCGCAACAATCGCCAGAATCTGCTCGCCGTTGGCTTTCGCCTGCTCAACTTTCTCTTTCAGATCGGTCAGATCCATACGAGCAAAGCGATCGGTCTTCACCAGCGTAACGGACTGATAGCCCAGGCCCATCAACGCCATATTCTTCTGCACGGAGAAGTGGGCGTTTTCAGAACAAAGCACTTTGATCTTACGCAGATCGCCTGGGATGCCATCCTGCTGTACGGAGTGACCGCGTGCAGCAAAGAACGCATCGCGCGCCAGCATCAGGCCCATCAGATTGCTCTGGGTGCCGCCGCTGGTAAACACGCCCGCATCGCCAGGCTGATAACCCACCTGTGTACGCAACCATTCAATCAGCTTGACCTCAATAATGGTCGCTGACGGGCTTTGATCCCATGAGTCCATGCTCTGGTTAGTGGCGTTAATCAGCACTTCAGCAGCCTGGCTAACCACCAGGCTCGGGCAATGCAGATGCGCAACACACTGTGGATGGTGCACTGACAGACTGTCTTTCAGGAAATATTCCACGGCGCGTTCAATCGCGGCCTGGTTGCCCAGGCCCTGAGGATTGAAGTCCAGCTGAATACGTTCACGCAGCTCGGCAACGCTTTTGCCCTGATACATCTCAGGCTGTTGCAGCCACTGCACGACCGCTTCACTTGCCTGCGCAATCGCCTGCTGATAGGACTCGGTGCTCTGCGCCGAGCCTGCCAGAATAGGGTTAGACCTGGACATCGAATTTACTCCACTCAGACTGGTTTAACGCCAGCATCAAGCAGGGCGTGTTCAAATTTATCCAGGAAAATATCCAGCTCTGCATTGGTAATCAGCAGAGAAGGGAGCAGGCGCAGCACGCAACCGTGGCGGCCACCGCGCTCCAGGATCAGACCGTTTTCAAAGCATTTCTTCTGCAACAGGGCAGAAAGCTGACCATCAGCCGGGTAGCAACCCATATGATCCTGCGCTTCGTTTGGTTTGACGATTTCAATACCGATCATCAGGCCCAGACCACGCACGTGACCAATCACCGGGTAACGTTTCTGCAAATCGGCCAGTTTGCCTTTCAGCCATTCACCTTGCGCTGCCACTTTATCTGCAACCTGGTTATCTTTCAGGTATTGCAGCGTGGTCAGGCCGGTCGCCATCGCCAGCTGGTTGCCACGGAAGGTGCCGGTATGATGGCCTGGCTCCCATGCGTCAAATTCTTTCTTAATACCCAGGACGGCCAGCGGCAGACCGCCACCCACAGCTTTGGACATCACGATGATGTCTGGCTCAATGCCAGCATGTTCAAAGGCGAACAGTTTACCGGTACGGCAGAAACCAGCCTGAACTTCATCAATAATCAGCAGGATACCGTGTTCCTGGGTGACTTTACGAATGCGCTGCAACCACTCAGCCGGAGCCGGGTTCACACCGCCTTCGCCCTGAACCGCTTCCAGAATGACGGCAGCAGGTTTGCGTACGCCACTCTCAACGTCGTTGATCAGGTTTTCGAAGTAGTAAGTCAGGGCATCTTCACCCGCTTTACCGCCAATCCCCAGTGGGCAACGGTACTGATGCGGGTAAGGCATAAACTGAACTTCCGGGATCATGCCGTTCACGGCTTCTTTCGGTGACAGGTTGCCGGTAACCGCCAGCGCACCATGCGTCATGCCGTGGTAGCCGCCAGAGAAGCTGATCACGCCAGTGCGGCCGGTGTGCTTTTTAGCCAGCTTCAGCGCAGCTTCAACGGCATCCGCACCGGATGGACCGGTGAACTGCAGGCAATACTCTTTACCCTGACCAGGCAGGATAGAAAGCAGGTACTCAGAGAATTGATCTTTTAACGGCGTGGTCAGATCAAGTGTATGTAACGGCAAGCCGCTGGTAATGACATTTTGGATGCTTTGCAGAACGTCTGGATGGTTATGTCCAAGCGCCAGCGTTCCCGCACCGGCCAGGCAGTCAAGATATTGATTATTCTCAACGTCGGTAATCCACACGCCCAATGCTTTCGCAATGGCGAACGGCAGTTTACGCGGATAGCTGCGGACATTCGATTCGAACTCAGCCTGACGGGCTAAATAGGTTTCATTGCTGCTGTTTGAGGAATTGGCACCTAAAGTATCAATACGGACTTTATCCGTCATCATATCACTCCTACAACTGGGGTTATCAGCAACGCCGCAGTTGAATAAATGGGATTAAAAAGGGTTAGGGTGTAAAAAACGCGGCCAATATATGGCTTTTTGAGTCGCTACTCAATAAATAAATTTGTTTAAATTTGTTTACTATTTTCTTATATGAATCAATATGTTGTTGATTTAGTGACCGTTGCTGCCGAGTATAGCCGCTTCGACCGTTAACGATAAGGCACAAAAAAGCACCGCGGTTCAGGATCTTGTTAAGCGACGGTTGATAAAAAAGACTCAGCCGATACGTTACACACGCGATCGTTTAACTCAAATCTATTATAGTCCCTCAGGGTTTTATCTGTACGGAACAGGGCGTCAGACAGGTAAAAAAGGGTTAACTATGTTGAGTTATTGTAAATTAAATTATTCCTGTGAGGAATTTGGCCTATTGGTCATTTTTCTCGATGGCTTACTGATGAACGACGAAAGCTGGAAACAAACGGGTATTATCCACCCGCTTACAGAAAATTAGCATATTGTGTGCCCAGACCTGGCGGGGCATAACCGGCGCGACAAGAATTTTGAGCCGGAAGCTTACTCACTATCCTGACTTATTTATTCGGCATCCTTTGGATTTTGTTTATATAAATTATTAATAATGTCCCTGCTAATTTTATTACATTACATTCACTAATAATGAAGCGCTAACCGTCGATTATCATCTGCAAGATGGAGATTGCCCGGAGGCTGCGCGGAGGGTTGGACATATATTCCAGGCGTTGGCTGCATCAATCCAGGCGATCCGGGTAGCCGTCCATAACTGCCGGATAACATCGTAAATTTGCACCACAATCTTTCAGCCAGTATGGTAGCGCCATTAATGTATTGCTGAGAGATAACGATGTCCCCCCATACTTCAAAAGATCCGCTTCATGGTATGACGCTGGAAGCCATTCTTAACGCCCTTGTCGCTCGCTACGGCTGGGACGAGATGGGCAAACGCGTCAATATTAACTGCTTTAAAAGCGATCCCAGCATCAAATCGAGCCTGAAATTTTTGCGTCGCACGCCGTGGGCGCGTGCAGAAGTTGAAGCTTTCTATATTGAGTCTCTTGATGAACCCACCGCGCCAGAAGCGGAACTGCCGGCCGACAGTCCCTGGGCTAACTGGAAAGCGAAGAAAGAAGAATAACGCTCTGACAAAAATGACGCCCCGACAGGCTGTCGGGGCAGGCTGTTAGCGGTGAATGACCACGCTTTCGGATACCGGCATCCGTCCCATATTGGCGTGGCGAGATGGCGCCTTGTCATCGGCATAACCAAACGAAATGCCAAACAGCAGACGGAAACTGTCGTCCACACCCAGCCTCTCTCTTATTGTATCGGCCTGGAAGCCCAACAGCGTTTGCGGGATGCCGGCAAAACCTCTTGCAGCCAGCGACAGCAAAAAGTTCTGTCCGTACATGCCGATATCAGAAGCCACACGCACATTGTCACCAAATGACGGCATAAACAAAAAGGCGACATGGGGTGCGTTAAAGAACGTAAAATTACGCAGATAGGCTTCATGGCGGCCTGCCCGATCGTCCCGCGCTATTCCCAGAGCATCATAGTAGATACGCGCCTGTTCCTGGCTGCGATCGAAGTAGTCACCGTAAAAATCGCCATAATCGAAAGTGAAATCAGGCGTCATAACCCCGTTTTCCGCATTGCGAATCATCGCGGCGGCAAGCTCATCCTTTTTTTGCCCGGAAACAATATGCACATGCCATGGCTGCGTGTTGCAGTTTGATGGTGCATGTTGCGCATCCAGCAGGACTGCCTGGATTTGCTCATCCGATAAAGGCGTTGGTAAAAAGGCGCGCGGTGAAAAGCGTTGACGGACGGTTTCTTCAAAAGAGAGCGTATTCATAAAGATAAAACTCCATGCTGGGGTAACCAGAAACCGAAATTCCCGTGTCGGGTTCGGTTCCAAAAACGAATGCATGCAGCTTATACTGGAATTCAGATGCCATCTTTGGCGATTCTTACTCAATCAATTGAAAAAAATTCAACAATGGGAGCGGAAGAATGCACTCTTCTGAACGGCTGAAAGGCATCGACGTTTTTGTCTGCGTGGCAGATACCGGCAGTTTCACCGGCGCGGGAGAACGTCTGCACCTCACCACCTCAGCCGTCAGTAAAGCAATCGCCAGGCTCGAAAAGCGCTTACAGGTCAGGCTTTTTGACCGCACCACAAGACGGTTGGCGCTAACCGAAGCGGGGAGGGAATTTTACCATACCTGCACCGGTGTGCTTGCCCATCTTGAAGAGGCAGAGCTGTCGCTGCATGCAAATAATAATGAATTTAAGGGCCGATTGCGGATCGATCTCTCTGCCTCTTACGGGCGGCTGCATGTCCTGCCGGCAATACTGGATTTCGTTAAACAGCATCCGCAGCTTGAGCCGCACATTACGCTGAGCGATCGTTTTGTGGATCCGGTTGAAGAGGGCATTGATATTATCGTGCGCATTGGCGGTTCGGGCAGCTGGCCAGCCGCGCTGGATCATTATCCGATCGGTGTACAGCGACTTATTTTCTGCGCCTCTCCGGACTACCTGCATCAGAGAGGTGAGCCCGTCGATGAACAGACATTAGCAGAGCACGGTTGCGTACTTTATGGCACAGCGGAGGGTACCGCATCCCCTTTACACGGGTTGGAAATCGGTACGGGGAAAGTGCAAAGGCCTGCTGCCACAAGAATCGCCATTGGCGATATAGAAGGGCAGGCAACCGCGGTTATTGCCGGGCACGGTATCGCGCAGCTGCCGCTGTGGCTGGTCCGGGAACATTTGAAAAGCGGTCGCCTGGTTCAGGTTTTACCTGGACTGGAGTCCGAAGGACTGCCGATGAATATCGCCTGGCTGAGAAGCCGGGAAAAGCTGCCGAAGGTGAAAACGCTGGTTGAACATCTGAAATCAACGCTTTCACCAGCGGGCCATAATTGCGGTGCGGAATGACCTTAATCACCACTCAGCCGTAAGCCACTTTGTCATTAATGGTGTAGAGCGTGGCGGTAGCCGCCAGCAGTGACTGAGCGTCATTGCCCGGCTTGTGCGATTCCACTTCAGTAATGTGATACGCAACGGCACCTGCATCCAGCGCTTTATGCAGCAGGGCATCGTTTAACTCTTCCATCGAGGTTGCCCAGCTTACCGTCGTCACGCCCGTCGGCTGAGCAGCATTTTTTTCACGATGTGTTAAGCCTGCGCGAATGAAAACCGGCTCAACGGACTGAGGCGTGAAGATAGATAACACATCCTGCACTAAATCTTTCATGGTCTGACTCCTGAAATGCTAATAAAGAGTTAATTGATTTCGGTAGTTGTTATAAAAGACGCTTTTACCACGGCGTCTTTAGCTTTAACTGCTAATTAGCGTGCG
Source organism: Pantoea sp. CCBC3-3-1 (assembly GCF_007981265.1). NCBI lineage: Bacteria > Pseudomonadati > Pseudomonadota > Gammaproteobacteria > Enterobacterales > Erwiniaceae > Pantoea > Pantoea sp. CCBC3-3-1. The sequence continues at coordinate 2,405,400 of NZ_CP034363.1, read as the reverse complement.
GAGAAAGGTCTGGCCACATTTCCGTGAAGGTTTAGCGGCAATATTATCATCTGCTTACAGGTTACGTATTCAGACACATTTCATCGAGTTTCGATGGCCGGGTACCGCAACGAGAATACCCTATGCCGGTACAGACTCAGGCTGCAACTGATAAATCCATGCGGTAACTTTCTGCCCGTTGGCTGTCGTAACAGTAACTTCAACCCGATCGTAACCGTCTTCAAATTCATCCAGCATTGGCCAGTGGTTTGCCATGTGGTTGGAGAGAAAAAGATAGCCGTTTACGCGCGGTCCTTCGTCATCCAGCACGATGCCGGGAAAATCAGCCGCTGCGCCCCAGCTTTTTTCATAAAAAGTGCCGGTAACAAAACCCTGCTGCCATTTGCCACCGATAGCTTCCAGGATATGCGCATTAGAACGGCCAGGACAGAGCGTGCCGTAAACAAATAAAGGTGTCATAGTCCCTCGTTAATTTTGCTTAAAAAGTGAGTTTACCCTTGTTGTGCCGCGCGTAATTGAACGAACAGAATACGAATATGTCAACACCGTGCGGGAAAGCCAGACAGAAAAGGAAACCTTCACATCTTGAGCTGGATTGGCAAAGCCGCTGCTTACGGGCTTCGAATTCGAGGTTTGTTTCACTCTTGAAGCCGTTCCACAGCAAGAGCGCTGTAGAACGGCTTTGTAACCGCCAGAGGCGGCGCGGGCTGAGTACCGGAGGAGCACTCCTGTTCACATTTTTATCACTGACTTATGACCTTACAATCCCGGCAAAATAATTTATGCGCCTGATGAAGAAGCCGTGGAGGAACTATTTCCCGCCGTTTTTTTCTCCGTCTTACTGCTCGAATAAATAAAGTAAAGCGCGATGCCCAGGCAAACAACTGCACCAAGGCGTGTTGCTGAGAAGTGGATCGCGTCATTCCCTAACCAGCCAAAGTTATCAATAAGCATGCTCATTGCCAACTGACCAAAGATCACCGCAACGGTCGCGACAGCCGCACCAATACGCTGTACAGCCAGCACCATAATGACGATGTATGGAACGCCACAAAGTGCGCCAAGCAGTTGCCATTTTGGCACGTCCAGCAAGGTCACAGTCTGCTTCGGTTCAAAGAAGAAGATGAGAAGGGCAGTGACCAGTGCGCCAATTGAGAAGGTCAAAAATGCACTACGGAATACGCCAACCTTACTGCCTAACTTGCCATTCATTGCAGCCTGCACGCTTAAGCACGCGCCACCCACTACAGCCAGAATTATCATTATTATATTCATAGTTTTTACCTTAGCCTTTTGCCACAAGGAACAGCGCGGCAATAATAAAAAACAGCGCGATGATGCGTTTGTTGTCAATTTTGCGGTGAGCGGTACCGAACAGGCCAAAGTGGTCGATCACCAGACTTTTGAACACCTGTCCTGCCAGAATGCCAATCATCGTCATCGCGATTCCGATGCTGGGAACGGCAACGGTCAGAATGACCACGTACACCGGCCCCAGGATGCCGCCCAGCAGCGTCCATGATGGCTGAGCAAAGAAAGAAGGGCTGTTACGTGGGCTAAAGAACAGCATCAGCAGAAATGTCAGCGCTGCGCCAACGCCAAAAATACTGAACGTTGCCCACAAATCTCCAACCGCGCTGCCCAACGGCCCTAATAATCCGGCTTCAACGGACAATCCCATCCCGCCTGCAACAACGAGTAATATAAATAACAGCTGCATAACACAATCCCCAGTAATTAAGGCGGTGGATCCTATAGCAGTAAGGCATAATGAAAAACGGTATAATCCAGGAAACACCTTTGCAGGAAATGAGATAATGTACGATCCCGCCACGATCAATTTTCGCACGTTGTTATTTTTCATCGGTGTCTACGACGACCAGAGTTTTTCAGCTGTAGCAAGGCGTGAAGGGGTCTCGGCCTCGATGATTTCACGCGTTATTCTGCAACTGGAGGACACGCTGGGTCAGCAGCTTTTTTATCGCAATACCCGGGCCGTTATTCCTACCGAAGCGGGCAGGTTGTTTATCGATTATGCCCGGGCCATGACTGAACAGCTCAGTGAAGCCCGTAAAGAGATGCTGGACAGATCTCTGGAACCGGCCGGATTGATAAGAATTAATGCGCCCGTCTTTTTCGGTCAGCGCCATATTGCGCCGTGGCTGACTGAGCTTTCTGTGCGCTATCCGAAACTACTGATTGAGCTGACGCAAACCGATGATTACATCGATCCGCACAAGGATGCCTCAGATGTCATTTTCAGAATCGGCACACTGACGGATTCCTCTTTCCATGCCCGCATATTCGGGACACAGCGTTATCATCTGGTTGCCTCTCCAGGCTATATAGAAAGGCAGGGAGAACCGGCGTCGCCAGCCGAGCTGAACCATCATAAGTGTCTGGTCTACAAAGGCTGGTCGGGGCCTAATCGCTGGTTGTTCAGGGAGCCAGCAGGCAGCTGGATCCATTATCCGGTTACCGGATTACTCACTTCTAATAATGCTGAATCCTTACTTACCAGCGCGCTGGGCGGCATGGGAATGGTGCTGTTTCCTGACTGGTTGATTGGTGACAGCATTAAAAAAGGCGAGCTGGTCAGAGTGATGATGGGATTCGAAGCCGCAATCAAAACAGAGCCACAGCATATCGCCGCCATTTATCCCAACGTGCGCCATCCGCCGTTAAACGTAAGAGCCGTGATTGACTATTTTGTGGAAGTCTTCGGCACGCCGCTTTACTGGCAGTTTGACTGACCTGGATATAATTTTAACGTACCGTTACCTTGGTGCGCATAATGTATATTATGTTAAATTAGATAATCATCAGCCGGGCCGAAATCCGGAGACCTGCTTCTGGTCCCTAACCTGCCTTTTCCCATCCTTTGTTGAGGCTGCCTTTCACTCGCCGTTCTTTACATGTTTGCCTTAACCTGAACAAGCCGCAGATTAAACCGATCGCGCTACGTGAAATCTGAGAAATCCTCAGCATCAATCCCTTGCAGATTTCACGTAGCGGCAGCTTCATCTTACGGCCTGTCAGGCACCGATATCACGCAGTGGTTTGCCCTTCATCAGATTTCGTTCGATATGTTCCAGCGTGACGTGCTTCGTTTCCGGCACCAGCCATATCGTCAGCAGGATAAACGCCAGGTTCAGCGCGGCGTAAAACCAAAACGTGTTGGCGTTACCGAACTTCTCCAGCATGGTCAGGAACGTTGCGCCGACAATCATATTGCCCACCCAGTTGGTGGTTGTTGAAGCCGTGATGCCAAAATCGCGCCCCTTCAGCGGCTGGATCTCTGAACACAGCAGCCATACCACCGGCCCGGCGGCCATCGCGAAACCTACAATAAAGATCAGCAGCATCGCCACCGCAAAATATTTACGGAACTCGGTTTCCACGCCGATATGCAGCAGCGTACCCAGGACGCCCATCCCTACCGCCATCACCAGGAAGCTGGTCGTGAGCATCGGCTTGCGTCCCCAGCGATCGACCAGACCAATAGCGATTAGCGTTGCCAGCACATTGACCAGCCCGACAATCACCGTTCCCCACATCTGCTCACCGGTACTGGAAAAACCGGCGATGCCAAAAATTTTCGGCGCGTAGTACATCACCACGTTCATGCCGGTGAACTGCTGCATCAGCTGCAATAACATACCCAGCCATACCGCACGGCGGAAGTTGCCATTGTTTTTAAACAACGACCAGCCGTGTTGTTTAACTTGCAGGCTTTCACGAATTTCATCCAGCTCCTGCTTTGCCTGCTCACTGGTGTTGCGCAGACGATCCAGCACGCGCTGCGCTTCATTAAAGCGACCGTGTGAAGCCAGCCAGCGTGGACTGTTAGGAAGAAACAGCACGCCAATAAACAGGATAACCGCCGGGATCGCGATAACGCCCAGCATCCAGCGCCAGCTGCCGCTATAGCTGAACGCGGTATCAGAAAGATAAGCCACCACGATGCCGGTCGTCAGCATCAGCTGATACATGGAGATCATTGAACCGCGAACACGCTCCGGCGCAATCTCAGCCAGGTACAGCGGCGCGGTGTAGGACGCTACGCCAACCGCCAGGCCGAGCAGCACGCGGGAGAAAATCAGCGATTCCACATCCGGTGACAGCGCCGACCATAAAGAGCCGATGATAAACAGTGTCGCCCCCACCAGCATGCTTTTCTTGCGCCCGAGCTTTGAAGACATCCAGCCAGCAGCCAGCGCACCTATTGCCGCGCCGAACATCATCGAACTGACCACCCACTCCTGCTCATGGTTGCTGATCTGCAAATCTTTCGCTAAAAACGGTAGCGCCCCGGCGATCACGCCAATATCAAGCCCGAACAGCAGGCCCGAAAGTGCCGCCATCATGCAGACAAACCAGGTAAACCGGTTCTGTTTACTCCCTGAAATTTTACTGGCATTCATGCCGTCTCTCCTCGCTTACGTCAATTAACATCAAGGATGTTAATATTATGTAAATGAGCGGCGTGCTGATGCGTTACCGGTCACACATTTCAGGTGACGCTCCGCTTCCCAACACCTGGCTATTTAACATAATACGACTATCTGCCTGCGTCCGCTTGCTCACCTTGTAGCAGGTGAACATAGCCGATGTTGCTGCCACCACGTGTATACTCGGGCCTTAACAAGGCGCTAAAGCCTGTTGCCCTGAAAAAAACAGGCCTGATAAAACAGTTGGCAAATATCGCTCAAACTTTTGGCTGCCCTGCCGATATCTGGATCTGGACGGATTTTTTGATCGGTCCCATAAATTTAATGCATCAGGAAAGTTAAAACAGCCTCCCAGCCTGCACACCAGTGCACATCAAGAGACACGGCCTTTAGCCACAAAATGGCAAAGCGTCAGGCGGGAAAAATGCGGACTCATGTTGCCGCATATATTCATTTGCACGGGGTTGCAGGCAGAGGGCTGCCCGCCCGCAGATGGATCATTGAGACAAGATAACTTCCTGAGGTTTATATGTTTGGTGTGAAAAAATCGAATATTTCTCTGCCCTTATCCAGAAACAACGCCCTTGTTAAGGACATCAATGCGATCAAGCAGCATGTGGCATGGATTGAATTTTTGCCCGATGGAGAAATCATTAGCGCCAATCAGCAGTTTCTGGACCTGACTGGCTACTCGCTAAGTGAGATCCAGGGCAAGCATCACCGGATTTTCTGCCATCCGACCTACTCCCACTCCTCAGGCTACGCTATTTTCTGGCAGACATTGGCGGCGGGTGAATCGGTTACGGGCATTTTTGAGCGTTTTAATAAACAGCATCAGCGCTTCTATCTCAGCGCCACCTACTTCCCGGTCTGCGATGACAAAGGCACCGTGTACAAGGTCATTAAAATTGCCTCTGATATCACCGCCCGACATCAGGAGCTGGAGCATAAAGAAGCGGTGATCACCGCGTTGGATCGCTCTATGGCGGTCATTGAGTTCACGACTGACGGCAAGATCATTACGGCCAACGATAATTTCCTTACCCATATGGGCTATGCGCTTTCTGATATTGTTGGCCAGCATCATCGCATTTTTTGCTATGAAAGTTTCTATCAGGAGAACCCCGATTTCTGGCAAAAAATTGCTAAAGGTCAGCACTTTGTTGGGCGTTTTGAGCGTAAAACGGCATCGGGCGAACGCATCTGGCTTGAAGCAAGCTACAATCCGGTTTACGACGCCGATGGGAAAGTTTGTAAGGTCATTAAGATCGCTTCTGACATTACCGCCCGTGTGGAGGCTGCAAAGCGCGTGGCGGATATCGCTGTCACCACGTCGGAACAGACGTCGCAAATTACGCACAATGCTAATGAAGTGCTGGATGAAACCGTGCGGAACTCCGGCGAGGTGACGATACAGATGAACGCCGCGGCTGAGATTGGCGCCCAGCTGAACGCCTCGGCAAAAAGCATCAGCGAAGTGGTCGAAACCATCAATCTTATCGCTTCACAGACCAATATCCTGGCGTTGAATGCCGCGATTGAATCTGCGCGAGCTGGCGAAGCGGGCCGCGGATTTAGCGTGGTTGCCGGTGAAGTTCGTCGCCTGGCGGCTTCAACCGCCAGCGCCACGCAGAAAATTACCTCGGTGGTGGAGCTAAACACGCAGCTGATCCAGCAAATGCATCACCAGCTGGATTCAGTAAAACAATTTGTGGTGACCGAACAGGATAAAATCGGCGAGCTGTCCCGCAGCCTGCGGGAAATCAACAGCGGCGTGCATCAGTTTGTTAGCGTTATCCATCGGCTGAACGTATAGGCCGCAACACAGGGGGAGCGATGCAGCTCCCCTCTGAAAACGTCGACTACCCTTAATATCAGTGCCATAAGCTCGCCCTCTCCCACACAAGCCCCGGTAAGCGCAGAGGCACTGCTCTCATGCACAAAGCCAATCTGAACTAACGGGCAAGAGAGAACCGCGCGAGAAGGCCGCAGGGATATATTTTGGTGCAAAGTGCACCAAAAAATGCCCTGGTCATTATTCTAATCATAAAGATAATTTGTATTTTCACAGCGAAACTATCAGATGCTGCTCTTATCAATATCGCACTCCAACAACGCTCACCATTAATTACACAGCTATAACAGAAGGTTAAAGAAAACCTTTTTTTCCAGCCTGGCATATTTACTGCATAGTCCTCTGCGACATTAATTAAAAAGGAGAATATGTCGATGAGTACTCTGGTGAATGAAAACGAGACTGTGGATTCAAAACGTAGAACCTTATTCAAGTTATCGGGCGCACTACTGGGCACGGCTGCCTTATCGTCAGGATTATCCCGTGCTTTTGCCGCCGATCCTGTCGGCACGGCGACCTTCTCTCCGCCCACGCAGGCGAACCCTATCCGTATTAACTTTAACGAAAATCCACTGGGCATGTCCCCAAAAGCGCAGGCAGCGGCACGCAATGCCGTCGCCATAGCGAACCGTTATGCAAAAGATGAGATCGTCAATCTGCGTGACAAGGTCGCTCAACATCATCAGGTTCCATCTTCATCCATATTACTGACTGCCGGATCGTCGGAAGGCATCCGGGCAGCGGTTGAAGCCTGGTCGCCGCTGGGATCGCAACTGGTTATCCCTGAACTGACCTATGGCGACGGCGAAGAGTTTGCCAAAATCGCCGGAATGAAAGTTACCAAAGTCAAAATGCTTGATAACTGGGCATTTGATATCGCCGGGATGAAAGCGGCGGTAGCCAGTCATAATGGCCCTTCGCTGGTTTATCTGGTCAATCCGAATAATCCGACGGCGACGATTACCCCTGCTGACCTGATTGAGCCATGGATCGCCAGTAAGCCTGCCGACACGATGTTTATCATTGATGAAGCCTATGCGGAATTTGTTAATGACAAACGCTTTCGCTCTGTCACTCCGCTCCTGCACAACGGAGCACAAAATATTATTCTGCTAAAAACCTTTTCCAAAATTCATGCGATGGCGGGAATGCGTGTTGGTTACGCGGTGGCACATCCGAATGTGATTGCGCTGCTGGAAAGGCATGTCGCCGGGGAGAAAATCAATTTTTGCGGCGTTGATGCGGCACTGGCTTCGATGGACGATCCTGCATTTATTGCTTACAGCAAAAAGACTATCGACCTCTCCCGCCAGATTTTAGTGAAAGCACTCGACGAGTTAAAGCTGCCTTATTTACCTTCCGAAGGAAATTTTGTTTTTCACCAGCTCAACACGCCACTGAAAGACTATCAGCAGCATATGGCCGAATCCGGTGTGCTGATTGGTCGTGCCTTTCCCCCCGCGGATAGCTGGTGTCGTATCTCTCTCGGCACGCCAGAAGAAATGCAATGGGTGGCCAAAACGATGCACGAATTTCGTCAAAAAGGCTGGGTTTAGTTTCAGGATTTAAAGGCGTCTGGGCATGGAGGCGTAAGAAACCTCAAAATGGGATAAATATGAATTAAGTAGTTCGTAACGTTAATTCCCGGCTGTCTAATCTTACAGGGGAGCGACAAAGCTCCCCTGCCTTCGCTAGTTATATCTTAGTGCTGTTTCAATCAGGACATCGGTAAAGTCATAAATTTCATCAAGGGTTGAAACAGGATGCCGAGTCTCAACTTTATTAGCATCAAAGAGACCAATATACATCTGACTTCGATTCAAATGCAGCCTGCATATTGGCTTCCTGTTATTGTCATCGATTAGTATGCCAAAATAACTCCTTGTGTCTCTGTATGAAATCCTTTCAGAAGCAAAATGTTTCCTTATGATTGATTTGACAATATGAAATCCTTCAATTTCTTCAGCTGTAGTTACAATTCCGTCATCTACATCGGTCTGTTGTTTACCACCCTCACTAAGCGTGGTGGGAGTATCAACCTCAGTCTTATCCGTAACAGAACCGCTGATAGCTGACTTTAACCTTTCATTGACCTGATCGTTTAACCATTGATTTGCCGCTTTTTTTGTTAAAACCAGGAAAAGCTCTTTGACCTTTTGCGTAAAAACCCCTTCATATACCCGAGATCCTACAAGCTTTACAAAATCGTCTTCGGGGTTTTGAAATTGTGCCGAAATTATTTTTTTAATCTGACTGACATACTTAAGCTCTCCAGCGGCGTTGACTATTGACTCCACATCAAAAGCACTTCTGGTTAGCTTGAGTATCTCTGGAACCACGTTTTCATCGATATCGAGAAGATCCAGTTCCAGAAAAGGTTTTTCATCCATTTTATTTGGTGCATCTAAATCCGTGAAAAACCTGTAAACCTGGCCATTTGTGAGGATGGATATTCTGGCTGTAGTCACATGAAAGTATCTGAAAAGCTGTGAAGCGTGTTTTATATTGAGTGAATCGCCAATTTTTTTACATTCGACGAGCATCTGAATCTCAGAGTCCCTGACTATGGCATAGTCAATTTTCTCGCCTTTTTTTATTCCAACATCACAAATAAATTCGGGAATAACTTCCGTAGGGTTAAAAACATCATAACCCAATATCTTGCTGATAAAGGGCATGACCAGTGCACTCTTAGTGGCCTCTTCCGTTTGAATTAAAAGCGATTGTTGTTTGATTTTGACTGCAAGTGCATTCAATTCATCTAAAATTTCCATTCATCACCATTAAAAGTTAAAAACAGACAGAAAACCTGTCGATGCTGTGCCGTGACAGAGTTTAAACCTAATATAACTGGCGCCTTATAGTGGAGATTTAAAATAATAACGCCTGTTTTTTTCTGAAATGAAAAAGAGAATGAATACCTGGAGGTATTTATTATGATATAATCGATAGTAAAATTTTTGTCAACTTATATTATTGGGGAGGCTTTACGAAGGCCTACTGATGCTTATTAATATAGGCGTCATTGAATTTATAAATCATTCAAAAATAATAAAAAGAAGCCATTTTTAGTTCTCAAGTATCATCACTTATCCAGCCCGATCCAGCGCCTTCCCGCCAACACGGTAATAGCAACAATGGTGATGCCTGCCGCGAGGTGCATAATGAAGTCGAGCAGATGCAGATGCGTTTCATGGCACAGCGAAAGCAGCATGGATGACATAAACGCGATACCGCATCCTGCCAGAGCCAGACTCCTGCCAGGATAGAGCGAACGCGAGCGATGCAGGCTGATAACCGAAATCACCATCATCGGCAGGCTGGCCGACAGCATAAACAGATAGCAGTGGATCCCTTCACCAAACTGACCCGCTCCAGCTCTTGTCCCGGAAAGGGACATATTAATCAGATTAAGCACCAGCCAGCAGAGCGCCAGCAACAGCGGCCATCTCATGCGTACGGGCTGGCGTCCGGCAATGCTAAGGGTGAAAGCGGCGGCGATAGCGCTGCTGCCAATAATAAAAGCCAGCAGCAAAGTGAGCATCGCGGGCAACGCGCCTGGCTGGGACCAGTCTGTGAAACGATGATGGAGTATCCAGCTGCTCAGCATGCCGCAAGGGAGGGCCAAAGCAACCCAACCGGCAACACGCCAGCCCACAGGCCGTAAGCGTTTCACCGGCTGCGCCGACTGACTGAGGTGATCTATAAACTGCTCATGATTTCTCACGATTACCGCTTCCATATTTCCGAAGGTTAAGCATCGCGCGATGCAAAAGGGATTTGACGGCAGAAACGGAAAGATGGGTTTCTGCTGCCGCCTGCGCCAGACTTTGTTCCCGCAGATGAACGGACTCAACAATCTCACGCTGACGCACCGGCAGGCTGCCTAAATAGCCGGCGAGGTCATGCGGTTCAGGGCTAACATCGTCCAACTCTGCGGGATAAAGATTTAATGCCTCTTCATCCTGAACTTCCTGATTACGACCGCGCTGTCGCAAAGCATCAATCGCTCTGGCAGAACTGATAGCCGCCACCCAGGGCAAAACAGGCCGTTGCGGATCGTAGGTGTGGCGCACCCGGTGGATCGCCAGCAACGTCTCCTGAATAACGTCCTCAATTAACGCTTCATCACTGATTTTTTTGCGCACGAAGGCACGAATGGCTGGCACCATCGCTTTCAGTAACTGGTTATAGGCTTCCCTGTCGCCAGCCTGCGCGCGAGCCATAAGTGCTGGCCAGTGCTGAACGCTGATTTCAGTCCCGGCCATCATTGGCCCTGAATATTTTCTCTGTTCGGTTCATTACAAAGAAGTTTACTCGTCAGTTTCAGGATTTTTTGTCGCTTACCGCGGCATGTTCCAGCGCCGAAATCACGATACGCGGCGTCAGTACCTGCGGCAGCACGACAGGCTTGCCGCCATCGGCCGGATAAACCACATAAAGCGGCAATCCACCCTGGCCAAAATCGCTGAGTGCCTGTTCGACATCAGGATTGTATTTGGTTGAATCCGCGACCATATAAATCGTGCTGGTCTGTGCCATTGCCGTTTTCACCGCTTGTGTAGAGAGCGAGGTACGGTCGTTAACCTGACAGGTAATGCACCACGAGGCGGTGAAGTTAACCAGAATCGGTTTACCCTGCCCTTTAATGGCGTCGACATTTTGTGGCGACCAGGCAACGGCAGCCGCCGCTTCAGAAGCTTCTGCACCATCCGGTGAGGTGGCGGTTGTTTTCAGGTTTGCCAGTGGCGGCACCACCAGCAGCAGAAACACCAGCGTTGCAATGTGCAGCCCCCAGTGGCCTTTACCCATCATACGGCGTTTTTGCGCCATGCCATACAGCCAGGCGGCAAAACTGAATAACAGACAGCAGACCAGGATCGCAGCCAGCGCGGCCGATCCCGCCTGACGCTCCAATACCCAAATCAGCCAGCCCACCGCACCCAGCATCGGAAACGCCAGGCCGTGTTTTAGCGTAATCATCCAGGCACCTGGCGCAGGCAATACGCGCGCCAGTACCGGGAAAAACGAAATCAAAGTAAACGGTGCCGCAAAGCCTAGCGCCAGCGAAATAAAGATCACCACGCTAATGAAAGGCGGCTGAGTCAGTGCATAGCCGACAGCGCTGGCCATAAACGGTGCGCTACACGGCGTAGCGACAACGATAGCCAGCGCGCCGGTCAGCGCCGAACCAATCAAACCGCCGCGATCGCCGCCGATCCCCCCAACCCGCTGCACTGCCAGTCCGACCTCAAAAAGGCCAAAAAGATTAAGCGCCGACCCCAACATCACCAGGATCAACAGCGCAATCACCAGCGGAGATTGCAGCTGGAAGCCCCACCCGACGGAAGCGCCGCCAGCTCGCGCCAGCAGCAATACCGCTACCAGTGCGATCATAGTGAGCACAACGCCGAGCAAAAAAGCCAGGCCTTCCGCTCGGGCGTGTCCGGGCTTGTCGTGATGGCGGATCAGGCTCAACGCTTTCAGCGAGATGACCGGAAAGACGCACGGCATTAAATTCAGGATCAGGCCGCCAAGGAAAGCGGCAGCGATTGCGGTCAGCATAATAAATCCACTCAGGTTAGAAAATTAAGCCGGGTTGGCCTGACGATATTTTTTCACTGCTTCCATCGCTTTCTCAATATGCGCATCCGGGTTTTTATCGGTATAGCTGAGCAGGATCTTACCGTCCGGCGCAATCACATAAGACGTGCGGTCTGAATAAGTTTTCCCTTTTATTTCCAGAGTGTTTTTATATTCAGTGGCGACTTTTGCACCCGGATCGGCAGCGACGGTAAATTTATCGCGACATTCCAGCTGGGAGAACTTAGCAATCTGATCGGTATTGCCGGCAGTAACGCCAATCACTGTCGCACCCTGCTTTTTAAACTCATCGGTGGCCTCGGCAAAATCGTGCGCTTCCAGTGTACAACCCGCGCTAAACGCCACCGGGAAGAAATAGAGCACGACCGGCCCTTTTTGCAACGCTTGCTGAAGTGAGAAGGTCGTTGCTTTACCGGCCAGTGCGGCTTCAAGCTTGAAGTCAGGCGCTTTCTCACCCACCTGTAAGGCAGCAAAAGCGGACGTCACGGGCAGGCTAAGGGCTAAAAGTGAGGCGGCAACGACTGTTTTCAGATTGTTTTTCATACGCATAATGCTCTCCATTGAATGACAGATAACAGGAATTGTTTCCTTAATCATAGGTTCGCCGGAGAAACGGTAAAAGTTTCGGTCGGATGAAAAAATTTTTTGCCTTTGCCGACATATTGCCGATCGCCGCATAAAAGATGGGTATCTGCCTGACCTGCTGCTGACCAACTTGCCTGATGCTAAACATATTTTGATTAAGCATTTTTTCCATGCGATATTCTGTTTCTGCATGATTTTTAAACAGCGGCCTTCTCTGAGGGTTCTAAAGAACGGAGGGAAGCATGGTCTCACGGTCTGGGGGCGCTTTGTGAAGCCCTGTCTGACTAAAAATTCATAGCAGGGAAATATTTAACCGTAAATTAACAAGGACGAAATATGACACAGGATATTTTTATTAAATTTAAGGGCATTGCAGGTGAATCCCAGGATCCGGTTCATAAAGATGAGATTGAGGTGCTCAACTGGAACTGGTCGCTCAGTCAAACGTCAAATATGCATTCAGGCAGCGGCGGAGGTTCAGGTAAATGTACCGTTAAAGACCTTTGTTTTGAACATTATATCGATAAAGCCAGCCCAAACCTTCTCCAATACTGCCTGGTCGGAAAGCCAATTTCTGAGGCGATTTTGACGATGCGCAAGGCTGGAGGAGCGCCGCTGGAATATATAAGAATAACCTTACAGGAAATCATCATTACCCAGGTTCAGCCAACAGGGGTTTACAATATGTATGGCCCCAGAGAGGACGTTAAATTATCTTTCGCGCGGGTCAAGGTGGATTATGTTTTGCAGAATGCTCTGGGGAAATCTGCCGGGACAGTTTCCACTGGATATGACATTAAACGCAATCTTTTAATTTAACTGTTATTAACACAAGGATGATTAACATGTTATTTATAGATAAAAATGGTTTAATCGATGCAGAGCGTATTACCGTCAAAAGATTTTCTTCGATAGAGCGCGGAGAACTTAAAAAAGTAAATGGAATTGTTGTGCATCAGACAAACGCCTCAACGAGTGGTAGCACATTTAATAGTTATCAAAATAAAGGCGCTAATGGCGCACATTTTTTGATAGACAAAGACGGAACTATCTATCAGACGGCCTCACTGTATAAAGTGACATGGCATGTTGGGAAAATTCAGTCCCGATGTTTTTTGACGGCCAGGTGTAAACCAGCGGAGTTTAAAAGGATCGCAACACTGGAGAAATCCTGGGTTAATGCAACTGAAATATCCAGAATTGAACACAAAAAATCATTTCCCAGTCGGTTTCCTGTAAACAGTGACAGTATCGGCATTGAAATTGTCGGTAAGTCAAATGCCGCTGACAGCAAAGAACCTGTATATGAACCCGTTAACGATATGCAAAACGAATCACTGAAATGGTTGATACAAGAACTTAGTGACATGCTTAACGTTCCAATGACCGAGGTATACCGCCATCCTGAAATAGGCAGAAAAAACACAACGGAGGCAAGTACAGCAAAATGGTAAAATCAAATTATAAAATAATTGCTTTTTTAACCTTTTTCTTAACCGCTTTATATCCTGCACAGGCAAGGACGGTCAGCCATCTCAACATTGAAAAAACCGGTTTACTTTATGAAGGACACAATGAAGAAAGTGAAAAAACAGCGTGTAAATCATTCAGGCCTGAACAAAATCAGCTTGTGCGTTTTTTCAGCCTTGCCAGTGAGTCAAAAGAAAGCGGAACACTGCTACATGAATATTACTCGCCCTGTTTTGCTGTAGGAACAGTTGTTTTTGATGATGGTTCAAGTGGGCGTTGGAATTTGCAATCCAGCGGGCTGGGTTTTGTTTTTTTTAACACGGGGGAACAAGTCGTTTTTTTCCACAGGGATAATCAATGGACGGATCCTTATCTTTGCACTTATGGGTTAAGTGACGAACCCGAACCTGGATGTGAATGATGATTCATTAATCAAAGTACGCCCTCAGTGGCGTACTTTTTCAGGTTAAGACCCTGCTCCCTGCCCCGCCAGCAACACCAGCGGGCCAGGGAGCACTCACTTAAACCAGAGCCCAAACCAGCCAGGTGAGGACAAAACCGCTCAGGCCCATAATGGTGGTCAGTACGGTCCACGTCTTCAGGCCATCCGGCACCGACAGGCCCAGATAACGCGTTACCACCCAAAAGCCCGCATCGTTAACATGTGACAACCCCAACCCGCCAAAACAGGCCGCCAGCGTTACCAGCACCCTTTCCATCTCATTTGCACCGCCGACCGCCGTGGTCAGCAGCCCGCTGGTTGTCAGGATCGCCACGGTGGCGGAACCCTGTGATGCCCGCAGCGCCAGCGACAGAATAAACGCGGCCGGCACCAGCGGCAAATGCAGCGTTTCCAGCGTGGTTGCCAGCGCTTTGCCCACGCCGGATTCCACCAGCACCTTGCCGAATGCACCACCGGCACCGGCCACCAGGATCACGCTGGCCGAACCGGGGATGGCGCGACCGGTCAGATCCTCCAGCTTATCTTTACTCCAGCCACGACGCAGACCCAGCAACCATGCAGCCAGCGCGAGCGCGATTAACAGGGCAATCGGCGGCGTGCCAATAACCATCATCACTTTACGCAGCATGCTCTCTTCTGCCAGCAGCGAATGTGCCAGCGTGCCGAGCACAATTAACGCAATGGGGACGACAATCAGCCCGGAGATCATCAGCGCGCCGGGCGGAGCCGGTTCATTTTTCTTCTCTACGCCTTCCGGTTTTGCCATTTGCAAATTTTCCAGCACTTCTACCGAAAGCTGATAGCGACGGCGATTCATCGCTTTTGCCACAAAGTAGCCCACCACGCCAACCGGAATCGAAATGGCGATCCCCAGCATCATCAGCCAGCCCATATCGCTGTGCAGGATCCCCGCCGCCGCCGCTGGCCCGGGATGCGTCGGCAACGCCACATGCACCGTCAGCATCACGCCCGCCATCGGCAGACCAAACTTCATTGGCGAGACGCGGGCAACTTTGGTAAAGCCATAAATCAGTGGGATAACAATAATAAAGCCGACCTCGAAAAAGACCGGAATTCCCAGAATAAACGCCGCCATGGTCAGTGCCGCGACGGTACGCTTGATGCCCAGCGTTTTGCTAAAGCGCTGGGCCAGCGATTCAGCGCCGCCCGAGGCCTCGATCACCGCGCCGAGCATCGCCCCCAGCACAATGATAATAGCGATATGACCGAGCAGCCCGCCCATGCCGCTCATGATGATTTCCATAATTTTTTCGGACGGAATGCCGGTGGCAAAAGCAACCAGCAGGCTGACAATCAGCAGGGCCACAAACGGATGAACTTTGGCTTTAATGACCAGCAGCAGCAGAATAACAATGCTGGCGGTCGCGATAGCTAACAGCAAGGCGGTGGACATGGTAAACCTCAGATATTTTTTATCGTTTTAAAGTAAGGCGCAGGGTTGCCTGGTGCAGGCAGAGGTAAGAAGACACCGGCGCAGCAACGCCGGTGGCAGGTTTTCAGGGCTTTTTCGCCCAGGGCTGGAACCAGCCGAGGCCTTCCAGCGTCGAATGACGCGGAATATATTCGCAGCCGACCCAGCCGTCGTAGCCCACTTCATCCAGCAGGCTAAACAGCCACGGATAGTTGATTTCACCCTCGTCCGGTTCGTGCCGGTCCGGCGCAGAGGCGATCTGCACGTGGCGGTAGCGGCCCCGATTAGCACGGATCAGCTGGCTCAGATTGCCGTCAACCAGCTGGGCATGGAACAGATCGAGCTGGGTAAAAACGTTTGGCCGGTCGATACGCGCCATGACGTCCAGCGTCTGATACTGACTTGAATAGAGGTAGTTTGGTTTAATCTTCGGGCTTAGCGCTTCCAGCAAAATGTTGATGCCGTGTGGTGCAAAGCGATCTGCCGCATAGTGGATATTGCTGATGAGCGTTTCAACGCAGGCATCGCGGTCCATCCCTTCCTGCACCACGGAAGCCATGATATGTACCTGCGGCACCTCCAGCGCCACGGCGTAAGCCAGCGCATTGTCAATATCGGCCCGGGCGTCCGCTTCACGACCGGGGATCGCCGACACGCCCCATTCTCCTGCCTGCACGTTCCTGGCTGCGGTATTAAACAGCACCAGTTTGAGATGATTATCGTCCAGCAGCTGTTTTAGCTGCGCGGCCGGATAGTCATAAGGAAACAGAAACTCCACGGCTTCAAATCCGGCGGCGGCCGCCGCGGCAAAGCGCGATAAAAAAGGCACTTCGGTAAACTGCGTGGACAAATTAGCGGCAAATTTTGGCATTATCGGCTCCTTAACGCGGCAACTTCATCATCATTCAGGTATCTGATGGCGCGGTCGCCCAGGGTAAAAATAAGGCGCGCCGTCTCTTCCAGCTCTTCGGTATTGTCAGCCGCTTCGCGCAACGATTTTCCCACTACGACGGAGCCGTGGTTGGCGAGTAAAAACGCACGATACCGTCCTGCCAGCCCGGCTAAATCTTCCGCCAGGCGTTGGTCGCCCGGCTTGTAGTAAGGCACCACCGGCACGTCGCCCACGCGCATAACAACGTAAGGCGTGAACGGACGAATACAGTTGTGCGGATCCAGCCCTTCAAGGCAGGAGAACGCCGTCAGGTAATGGCTGTGAAGATGCACTACCGCTTTACAGCTGGGATCGTTCTGATAAAGCGCCCGATGAAAAGCAATCTCTTTTGAAGGCTTGTCGCCGGAGAGCCATTCGCCCTCCAGCGTCACTTTAGAAAGCCGCTCGCCATTCAGCTCGCCCAGACAGGAGCCGGTCGGCGTGGCCAGCAGCATGCCGTCTTCAAGGCGCAAAGAAAGATTGCCTGCGGAGCCGGTTGCGTAACCGCGCGCGAAGAAGGAGGCGCCCAGCGTGACCATCTCCTGGCGTGCCTGCTGTTCAGTCATAAAGAAAACTCCGTTTGTGCGCGGCGGAAGAACTGTTCATCGCCAAAATTGCCTGATTTAAGGACCAGCGACAGCGGCTGGTCGATATCGCGTACCCAGGGGACGCCGGGTGAAACCGAGGGGCCAATATGGAAAGCGGTCACGTCGAGGCTCTGCGCCACCACGCCAGAGGTTTCGCCGCCCGCCACAATGAAACGCTGCCAGCCACGACGCTTCAGCTCCCGGGTCACGGCGGCAAACAGATTTTCGACCGCTTCGCTACTGCGCTGCGCGCCATACTGTTGCTGAATTGCCTGCAACGCCTGCGCATCAGCCGTGGCGTAAAGCAACGGTGCCAGCGGCTGGTCGCTGTTGGCCGCGACCCAGTCGCACAGCTGTTGTGCATAGTCGCCTGCCTTATCGAGATCCAGACAGCGTGCGACGTCAACTTCCTGAGAAGGTGCCTGCTGACGATAGGCATTAACCTGTTTATTGGTCATCTGCGAACAGGAACCGGAAATCACCACCGCGCGTTCGCCTTGTGGACGCCCCGCCGCTTCGGCCTCACCGCGAGCGCCATTGCCCGTTGCCCACTGGCGTGCCAGTCCGATGGCCAGACCGGAACCGCCCGTTACCAGCCGCATATCAGCCAGCGCCTCGCCCTGCGTCAGCAGATGCTGTTCGTTCAGCGTATCCAGCACCACGTAGTTCACGCCCTGGCTTTTCAGCTCAGCCAGCTTTTTCGCTACCGCACGGGCACCCTGATCGAGCACCGCAGCGCTAATCAGCCCGGCTTTGCCCGTTGCCTGCTTTTCCATTAAACGCAGCAGGTTGCTGTCGGTCATCGGCGTAACCGGATGGTGCCGCATGCCGGAATCGGACAGCAACTGCTCGCCGACAAACAGGTGTCCAAGATAGACAGTACGGCCATTTACCGGCAGCGCCGGGCAGATCGCCGTTTGCGTTTCACCCAGCTCGGCCAGCAGGGCATCAGTTACCGGGCCAATATTGCCTTTTTCCGTGCTGTCGAAGGTCGAGCAATATTTGAAGTAAAAGCGGTCGCAGCCCTGCTCCTGGAGCCATTTCAGCGCGGCCAGCGACTGCTGCACGGCCTGCTCAATACCACAGGAGCGGGTTTTTAAACTGATGACAATCGCCTGCGTGGTGGGCGCATCGTGCTGCTGCGGCACGCCGTTGAACTGAAGGGTAGAGAGACCGTTTTGCACCAGAAAGCTGGCGATGTCGGTTGCGCCGGTAAAATCATCGGCAATGACGCCCAGGCGAGTCATACTCCCTCCTTGCCGTGTGGCAGCGTGATACCGCTGAAAATCTTAATCACCGCGCTGTCATCTTCACGGCCATAGCCCGCGTTGCTGGCTTCAGTAAACATATTCAGCGCGGTAGAGGCCAGCGGCAGCGGGAAATGCAGCGATTTCGCGGTTTCCGCCACCAGGTTAAGATCCTTAACAAAGATATCGACGGCGGATTTCGGGCTGTAGTCGCCGTCCACCACATGGCGCATGCGATTCTCAAACATCCAGGAGTTTCCGGCCGCGTTGGTGACAACGTCATACATTGTTTCAAGCGGGATACCGGCGCGTGAAGCCATCGCCATCGCTTCCGCCCCCACGGCGATATGCACGCCAGCGAGCAGCTGGTGGATAATCTTCACCGTTGAGCCCTGGCCGATTTCGCTACCGATGCGGTAGACCTTCGCAGCAATCGCCTCGAGAACCGGCTGAAGCCGTTCAAAAGCAGCATCGCTGCCGGACGCCATCACCGTCATGTCGCCGGTGGCCGCTTTTGCCGCGCCGCCGGATACCGGCGCATCCAGCATCAGCAACTGATGAGCGGTAAGCTTCTGTTCAATCTGCTGAGCGTCCTGAGCGGAAATAGTGGAAGAAACCATCACCACCGTGCCCGGCTTCAGTTTTGCTGCCAGCCCGTTGTCGCCAAACAGAATGCTGTTGACCTGCGCGGCGTTGACCACCAGCAGCAGCACGGCTTCAAGTCGTTCGACAAAACTGTCGGCCGAGCTCTGCGCATCCTGTGCGCCAGCCTGACGCAGCGTTTCCAGCGCGGCAGGATTGAGATCGACACCCCAGGTGTTCAGACCTGCACGAATACATGACGTCGCTGCGCCCATTCCCATCGAACCCAAGCCGATGACACAAACATTTGCAAGTGGCACTGTCAGCCTCCGCTGTTAAATTAAGTGATTATTTGTTCAATGTTGTTAATCGTGCCAGCTTGCGTGCGGAATAAATGTGCCTGATGTCACAAAACTGACCTGGCGATTGAATGAGCACATTTTTTCACATCCCGTATCACGCCTTGCTCTATATCGACCGTTCAGGGAACAATGAAGTTAAGCCTCGTCATTTCTGGTTCGCAGAAAAGATCTTTTCCACTACACTGTGAAAAATTGATAAATTTTCACAGGAGTCGATGTGATCCCGGTTGAACGACACCAACAAATCCTGGCAATGGTGGCCGAACGCGGCGTGGTGAGCTTTTCTGAACTGACAGAACGGCTTGGCGTATCGCATATGACGATCCGCCGCGACGTGCAGAAGCTGGAGGAGCAAGGCGCGCTGCTTTCGGTTTCGGGTGGCGTCCGCTCGGCGGAACGGTTGGCAGCAGAGCCTTCACATCTGACCAAAACCTCGCTGGCGAATGCTGAAAAACAGGCGATTGGCCGCTACGCCGCGCAGCATATTCCGCGTAACAGCTGCATCTATATTGACGCCGGGACGACCACGCTGGCGCTGGCCCGTGAGCTGCTGGATCGGGATGATGTGCTGGTTGTGACCAATGATTTTATGGTGGCCAACCTGTTAATGGAGGCCAGCCAGTGCCGGGTCATCCATACCGGCGGTACGGTTTGCCGTGAGAATCGATCGTGTGTCGGGGAGAGCGCGGCACGCAGCCTGCGCAATCTGGCCATTGATATCGCTTTTATCTCGGCATCCTGCTGGGGACCGCGTGGGTTGTTCACACCCGATGAGGAGAAAGTGACGGTAAAACAGACGGTCTGCGAGGTCAGCAGCAGGCGCGTTTTACTGAGCGACAGCTCAAAATATAACAAAATCGCCACTTTTCTTGCCCTGCCGCTTGACTGTTTCGACACCATTATCACCGATACGCAGTTGAGTAACAGCGCGCGTGACGCCCTGAGTGGCGGAAACTGGCAGCTGATGCTGGCCGGGACAGCCATCACTGTTTAGCGTTAAACCGCCGCTTTTGCCGTAACGCCTGAACGCCATCGGAGCGAGTTCTGTTCAGGCAACCTTTTTGCTCCTGCCTCAACCATTGTTATACAAGCAAGCGGTTTATAACGTTAACCGCAAAAAAACGCCTGTTTCTTGCGCTCGCCCAGTATTCCCCCTTCTGCCTGGTTGTAGCATTACCGCCTCTGCTTACTTATGTCTGTCAGGACGCCGCTTAACATGTTGGGTAATAACGTCTTCACGCAAGTAAAACGTTCAGAAATGCACAAGATGGCCGAAATAAAGCAATTTCTGAAAGAAAACGATCTTAGCGTGGATAAAACGGTCGAGGTTTTTATTACTGTCAGGCGTGACGATACGCTGATCGCCTGCGGGGGTATTGCCGGAAATATCATTAAATGCGTCGCCATCAGTGAATCGGTGCGCGGCGAAGGTTTGGCGTTATCGCTGGCCACAGAATTGATTAACCTCGCTTATGAAAAGCACTGCACGCATCTCTTCATCTACACCAAAACCGGTTATGAAACGCTTTTTAAGCAGTGCGGTTTTGCAACGATAACCTCCGTGCCGGGCATTATGGTGCTGATGGAAAACAGTAAGACGCGTCTGAAGCGCTATGCCGATTCGCTTGCCCGCGAGCGTCGGGAAGGGAAAAAAATTGGCTGTATCGTGATGAACGCTAACCCTTTCACCAACGGACACCGTTACGTGATCCAGCAGGCAGCGGCGCAGTGCGACTGGCTGCATCTGTTCCTGGTAAAAGAAGATACCTCGCGTTTCCCCTATGAAGACCGCTTTGATTTAGTGCTGAAAGGCACGGCGGATATCGCCAGATTAACGGTACACAGAGGGTCCGAATACATCATCTCCCGCGCCACCTTCCCCTGCTATTTTATTAAAGAACAGAGTGTTATTGACCACTGCTATACCGAAATCGATCTCAAGATCTTTCGGCAGTATCTTGCGCCCGCGCTGGGGATTACGCACCGCTTTGTCGGCACCGAGCCGTTTTGCACCGTAACTGCCCGCTATAACCACGATATGCGTCACTGGCTGAACACGCCCGACCTTTCCGCGCCCGCCATTGAACTGGTGGAAATTGAGCGGCTTTGTTTCCAGGAAACGCCGATTTCTGCCTCATGGGTGCGCAAGCTGCTGGTCAAAAAAGATTTTTCGGCTATCGCGCCGCTGGTGCCAGCCGTCACGCTGAGCTACCTGCAAAACATGGTTGGCACCCATCAGACCGGTGCCGCAACCCGCCACGCTTTACACGCATTAACAGGTGAAAAATGAAGATAACTCAGGCCGCCGTCGCAGGCACACTTGAATCTGGCGACGTCATGATCCGCATCGCCCCGCTCAACGCGGATATTGACCTGCAAATCAACAGCAGCGTTGAGAAGCAGTTTGGTGACGCCATTCGCACCACCGTTCTGGATGTTCTTGCTCGCTATGACGTCAAAGCCGCGCAGCTCACGATTGATGATAAAGGGGCACTCGACTGCATCTTACGCGCCCGGCTGGAAACCGTCCTGGCACGTTCCGCAGGTCTTAACGCACTGCCTTGGGAGGAGCGCCCGTGATTTCTGCCTCCCTGCTCCAGCGCAAAGCCCGCACCCGCCGCAGTATGCTGTTCGTGCCGGGCGCGAATGCCGCCATGGTCAGCAATGCGTTTATCTACCCTGCGGACGCGCTGATGTTCGACCTGGAAGACTCCGTTGCCCTCAGAGAAAAAGATGCGGCCCGCCGGCTGGTTTATCACGCCTTACAACATCCGCTTTACCGCGATGTGGAAACCATTGTTCGCGTTAACGCGCTCGATTCCGAATGGGGTATCGACGACCTGGAAGCGGTAGTGCGCGGCGGCTGCGATATCGTGCGCTTGCCGAAAACGGATACCGCGCAGGACGTAACTGAGATTGAAAAAGAGATCCTGAGAATTGAAAAAGCCTGCGGTCGCGAACCCGGCAGCACCGGTTTGCTGGCGGCGATTGAGTCCGCGCAGGGCATTACTCAGGCCGTTAATATTGCTAACGCGTCGCCCCGCCTGATCGGCATCGCGTTAGGTGCAGAAGATTACGTACGCAATCTGCGCACCGAACGTTCTCCCGACGGCATCGAACTGCTGTTCGCCCGCTCCTCCATTCTTCAGGCCGCTCGCGCCACAGGAATTCAGGCATTCGATACCGTCTATTCCGATGCCAACAACGAAGCGGGCTTTCTGCATGAGGCCGCCCACATCAAGCAGCTGGGCTTTGATGGCAAATCGCTGATCAACCCGCGTCAGATTGAGCTGCTGCATAACCTCTACGCGCCCACGCAGAAAGAAGTTGAACACGCAAGCCAGGTGGTGGAAGCCGCTGAAGCTGCGGCCCGCGAAGGCCGTGGCGTGGTCTCACTTAACGGCAAAATGGTCGACAGCCCGGTTATCGAACGTGCCCGGCTGGTCCTTTCCCGCGCCGCACTATCAGGCATTCGTGAAGAATAAGGCTCTCTAATGACGCAGACAACTGAACACTCTCAACATGCCACACGCGCTGCGGCCTGGCTCCGCCGTGCTGAAAAAGATCTGGCCGCTTATCAGAACGCCCCGAAACAGACCCGCCCGCGCGACAACAAACTGTGTGCCAGCCTGGAAGAGGCGATTCGCCGTTCCGGCTTGCGGGACGGGATGACGCTTTCGTTCCATCACGCTTTTCGCGGCGGCGATCTGACGCTCAATTTAGTGATGGAAGCCGTTGCCCGCGCCGGTCTGAAAGATCTGACCCTCGCCTCCAGCTCTCTGAGCGACTGCCACGAACCGTTAATTGAGCATATTCGTCACGGCGTAATCAGCCGCATTTACACCTCCGGTCTGCGCGGCCCGCTGGCGGAAGAAATTTCCCGTGGGTTACTCAATGAGCCGGTACAGATCCATTCTCACGGTGGCCGCGTGCAGCTGATTGAAAGTGGCGAGCTGAATATTGATGTGGCGTTTCTGGGTGTGCCATCGTGCGATCCCGCCGGGAACGCCAACGGGTTTACCGGCAGCGCAAACTGTGGGTCACTGGGCTATGCCCGGGTCGATGCCGGGTACGCCACACAGGTTGTACTGCTGACCGAAACGCTGCTGCCCTATCCGCATCATCCTGCCAGCATTGCTCAGGACCAGGTGGATTTGATCGTTCAGGTCGATCGGGTTGGCGACAGCGACAAAATCGGCGCGGATGCCACCCGCATGACCTCCAACCCGCGCGAGCTGCTGATCGCCCGCAGCGCGGCAGAAGTGATTGCCCGTTCCGGCTACTTTAACGACGGTTTTTCGATCCAGACCGGTTCCGGCGGCGCGTCACTGGCCGTCACCCGTTTTCTGGAAGACAAGATGCGTCGTCGCGGGATTTGTGCTGATTTCGCGCTCGGCGGCATCACCGCCAGCATTGTCGATCTGCATGAAAAAGGGCTGATCCGCAAGCTGCTGGACGTGCAGAGTTTCGATCGCTGCGCGGCAGAATCACTGGCCCGCAACCCAAATCATATCGAAATCAGCGCCAACCAGTATGCCAATTTGAATTCCAAAGGGGCCTCTGTCGATCGTCTCGATGTGGTGGTGTTAAGCGCACTGGAAATCGATACCGGTTTTAACGTCAACGTGCTGACCGGCTCCGATGGCGTGTTGCGTGGCGCTTCCGGCGGCCATTGTGATACGGCTGCCGCCGCGGCGCTTTCGATTATCGTCGCGCCGCTGGTCCGGGGCCGCATTCCAACACTGGTTGATGAAGTGACGACCTGTGTCACGCCGGGTTCAAGTATCGATATCCTTGTGACCGATCACGGTATCGCGGTGAATCCTTCGCGTCAGGAACTGGCTAAACGCTTGCAGGAGGCGGGCATGAAAATCGTCCCTGTTGAATGGCTACGCGAGCGGGCGCAGCTGCTCACGGGCCAGCCGCATGCGGTTGAATTTACCGGGCGTGTGATTGCCGTGGTGCGTTACCGCGACGGTTCGGTGATCGATGTTGTTCATCAGGTGAAAGAATAAACCATGTACCTGTTCCCTGATAAAGCCAGCCACCATGTTGTTTCGATCCCAGAGCTGCTCGCCAGCCGCGATGCGCGACAGGCCAGGCAAAATGCATGGCTGGCGGGCTATCGCGTACCGCTGATCTCGTTCACCGTGGTGGCGCCCGGCCCGGTTAAAGACAGCGTATTAACCCGCAGGATTTTTAATCACGGCGTGCTTGCGTTGCATACCCTGGCAAAACGGTCGGGCTGGGTTATCAGAGAACAGGCGGCGCTTGCCACCGCCAGCGGGCCGGAAGCGCTGTTTGCCATCAATACCCCGGCACGCAGGATCAAGCTGGCCACCATTCAGCTTGAACAGCAGCATCCACTCGGCCGGTTATGGGATATCGATGTGCTGAGCGCGGACGGCGGGATCCTCTCCCGCCGCGATTTCTCTCTTACAGCACGACGCTGCCTTCTGTGTTCACAGAGCGCGGCGGAATGCGGCCGTGCACGCACCCACACGCTGACCGATTTACTGATTCGTATGGAGGATTTGCTGGATGATGCCGATCGCCACGCGCAATACTGATGCTTTTGAAAAACTGATCCACGCCTGGTGTGACCTCGCCTGGCGAGCGATGATCGCTGAGGTTAACCTGTCACCAAAGCCCGGGTTGGTGGATCGCTTCAACTGTGGTGCACATCGGGATATGGCGCTGGCTGATTTTTATTGCAGTGCGGCTGCTATTCGTGGCTGGCTGCCGCGTTTCGTCAGCTATGGCGCCTCCAGCGCGAAACGACCGGAAGGAGATGTTTTGCCGGGCTTGCGTGCGCTGGGTATGGCCTGCGAAACCGCGATGTTTCGTGCAACGGCAGGGGTGAATACGCATAAAGGCACCATTTTTTCCCTTGGGCTAATCTGCGCCGCACTGGGCCGTCTTTATCAGTCTCAGCACCCCCTGACGGCAGAAACGATTTGCGCCACGGTTGCCGCGTTTTGTCAGGGTTTAACCCAAAGAGAATTACAGCAGAATAACCCGCAGCGCACGGCTGGGCAGCGTCTTTATCAGCAGTTGGGACTGACCGGCGCGCGCGGAGAAGCGGAAGCCGGTTATCCGCTGGTCATTCGTCATGCGTTACCGCATTATCGGGCGTTGCTGGCGCAGCATCTCGATCCGGAACTCGCCCTGCTTGATACCCTGCTGCTGCTGATGGCGCTGAATGGTGACACCAATGTCGCATCCCGTGGCGGTGCGGACGGCCTGCGCTGGCTTCAGCAACAGGCAAAACGATTGCTGCGCAACGGCGGTATTCGCACATCCGCCGATCTCATTCATCTTCAGCAGTTCGACCGGCAGTGTATCGCTCGTCATCTCAGCCCCGGCGGCAGCGCCGATTTGCTGATTGTCACCTGGTTCCTCGCTCACCTTTCGCAAGTTATTCCTCAACCTGACTTCCCCAGGATCCCTACGGAGAATCACTCATGTCTTTAACCAAAGATAATATATGGAAGTTGCTGGCCCCGCTGGTTGTAATGGGCATTATGTTTTTGATCCCGGTGCCGGACGGCATGCCGCCGCAGGCCTGGCACTATTTTGCC
Organism: Pantoea sp. CCBC3-3-1; assembly: GCF_007981265.1. Classification (NCBI taxonomy): domain Bacteria; kingdom Pseudomonadati; phylum Pseudomonadota; class Gammaproteobacteria; order Enterobacterales; family Erwiniaceae; genus Pantoea; species Pantoea sp. CCBC3-3-1. The sequence goes on along the minus strand of NZ_CP034363.1, from coordinate 2,379,250 downwards.
GTATTTGTGGCGATGATTGTCGGCATGATCCTTGAACCGATCCCGGCCACGGCGATCGGTTTTATTGCCGTTACGATCTGCGTTATCGGCGGTAATTTTCTGTTATTCGATGCCAGTGAACTGGCCAATCCTGCTTTTCATGCGGGAAAAGAGGCGCTGAAATGGGGGCTGGCCGGATTTTCCAGCACCACGGTCTGGCTGGTCTTCGGTGCGTTCATCTTCGCTTTAGGCTATGAAGTGACCGGCCTTGGCCGCCGTATCGCGCTGTTTCTGGTCAAGTTTATGGGGAAACGTACCCTGACGCTGGGTTATGCAATCGTCATTATCGATATTTTGCTGGCACCCTTTACCCCTTCCAATACCGCGCGTACCGGCGGCACGGTATTTCCGGTGGTTAAAAACCTGCCGCCGCTGTTTCAATCTTTTCCTAACGATCCTTCCGCGCGGCGTATCGGCGGTTATCTGATGTGGATGATGGTTATTGGCACCAGCCTCAGCTCCTCCATGTTTGTCACCGGTGCGGCACCTAACGTGTTAGGCCTGGAGTTTGTTCATAAGATCGCAGGAATACAAATCAGCTGGTTGCAATGGTTTCTCGCCTTTTTGCCCGTGGGTTTGATTTTGCTGATCGTAGCGCCCTGGCTCTCTTACGTGTTGTATAAACCCGACGTTACCCACAGTACTGAAATCTCCAGCTGGGCCGGTAACGAGTTAAAGGTGATGGGTGGCCTGACGCGTAAAGAGAGGACGCTGATTGGCCTGGTATTGTTGAGTCTGGGTCTGTGGGTGTTCGGTGGCAAAGTGATTAACGCCACCGCGGTGGGCCTGCTGGCGGTCTCGCTGATGCTGGCGCTGCATGTGGTGCCGTGGAAGGATATCACGCGTTATCACAGCGCCTGGAATACGCTGGTCAACCTGGCTACGCTGGTGGTGATGGCTAACGGCCTGACCCGCTCCGGCTTTATCGACTGGTTTGCCAACACCATGAGCACGCATCTGGAGGGCTTCTCACCGGATGCGACGGTGATTGTATTAGTGCTGGTGTTCTATTTTGCACATTATCTGTTTGCCAGCCTTTCGGCGCATACGGCCACCATGCTGCCGGTGATCCTGGCGTTAGGTAAAGGCATTCCGGGCGTACCAATGGAACAGCTTAGCCTGCTGCTAGTGCTTTCCATCGGGATTATGGGCTGTCTGACGCCTTATGCGACCGGGCCTGGCGTGATTATTTACGGCTGCGGCTACGTGAAATCCCGTGATTACTGGCGTTTGGGCGCTATATTTGGGGTGATTTATATCTCACTGCTGCTGCTGGTCGGCTGGCCGATCCTGGCGCTGTGGAATTAAGCGTTTGGGGACGTCGCGTTTGCGTGACGTCCCCGTTTATTTAAGCCAGCCTGTTCAGAACTGCGGTGAATTATCCACTTGCACTGTCACCGCATTAATTTTCGGCACAACGCTAACGGTTATCGTTTCTCCGGGATCGCTCCCACGCCAGCACTCTCCTTCTACGGAACAGGTGTCTTGTTTTACGTAGTGTCGAGAAATCAGGTAAGCATTTATCTTGCTGGTGTCAGTCGTTCCAAAGAATATAACCGAATAGATAAGTGACCCTGGGCCTGCCACATTATAAAAATCGAATTCATAATTTGCAGATACTCTTGGGATTTTCTTCAGAATGTCAGGCGTGTAGTATTCATACTCTTTTTTATTTTCTTCGGTATAGTGCGCGCTACCCGCCAGTTCCATTTTTATCACTGGCCATAAATAAGAAAATATAGCGGCTATAACGATAATGAGAGCAAGCGTGATTTTAAACGGCTTTCTCATATAATGAGATCCTTCTGCTTTCCACTTTGGATAAAAGAACCGTCCATGCTTGCAATAGCTACATTTCCAGAACTCCAGTCATTGTAAGGTTTAATGGTTTGCATAAAATCGGGAAGCTCGCCTGTACGTGGCCTTGAGCCAGGAAATCGCTCTGGGTCCGGGAATAAAATTGGCTTAAAATTTTCATTTTTCCAGGAACCGATTTTGCCGTAATAATCCCAGCGTTTGAGTGCTTCCTCTTTGCTTACCGGCCGCAGGACAGAAAAAGGATCCTTAGTTGACATTACACGATAAAATCCCAATAGATCAGAAACAAGATCCTCACCACTAAATCCACTGGCAGTCACCATATTGTTAGGGAATGTACTCTGAAATTTTTCAAAGCGCCCAGCTAACGTTATCATCATTGCCAGCGCAATGCTTTTACACTCCTGATAAGAGCGCCCCTTACGAATACGCCATTTTATGAATTTACCTACTCGAATGACTTGATAGGGAGAGACCATAGACTGAGCATAAGTAATATCGTAATAAAGTGTACTGGCTGCTTCATCTTGCTTAAATTTAGCCATAAGTATTCTTATATCATCTCCTCTTGCATGACCAGGATCGATCCACCCCAGTACTTCGGTATACACTAATCCACCTCTGGCCGTAGCTGCCCGTGCGCCATCGATTATTTCATTACGTTTACTCATCCTTAAGATTTCCTTGTCGTTTACACCCAAATCGCACGCTACGGTGCAAATTTGTACAAATCAAGCGTTATCACGTGAAAGACATAAATACAGAATCTGGCCCGGGTAAAAACAACTCATTCATCAACTACGTGCTTCCATCCCGCCCACACCTTATATCATTTCCAGCATAAGATATAAGAAATCCATAGGGCAATAACTGACCTGCGACCTTGACTCTTATCGGGCCGAAAAGGATGATTCAGGCCTCACTCGCTACCATGCATTAAGTTGATACTCAACGCTACAGCATGCGTTTATGTGATAGTAAAACCTTGTGGATTTTGCGTCTTTTATGGCCGGATGTTCACCGGGTATCAACGTCAGGCATCAGTCAGGGATCTGAATCATGACAAATACGGCATCAACGCCCGCTACCCGCAGTCTTGCCGCTCTCGAAGCGCGACTAAAACAGGATCTCGACCTCCTTGAGCTGCCCGCCAAACCCTGGGTGCCGTCGCGCACTCACCATGATGCGCCGGTGCGCGACGTGGTGGTTATTGGTGCAGGGATGTGCGGTCTGGCAGCGACGGCAAAGCTGATATTAACCGGTATCGATAACGTTGTTGCTTACGACGCGGCACCCGCCGGGCTTGAAGGGCCGTGGGTCACTTTTGCCCGCATGGAGACGCTGCGTTCGCCAAAAAGCCTGCACGGCCCGGCGCTGGGTCTGCCGCAGCTGACCTTTCGCGCCTGGTTCGCCGCGCAATGGGGCAACGAGGCCTGGCAGGCGCTGGATAAAATCCCAAAAAACCAGTGGATGGACTATCTGGTCTGGTATCGCAACGTATTAAATCTGCCGGTGCGCAATAATGTCCGCATGACCCGAATCGAAGCGGTCGACGACCTGATTGCTATTGATTTAGAAGGCGCGGAAACAGGTCGGGTACTAACCCGCCATCTGGTGCTGGCGACCGGCCGTTCCGGCCTGGGCGGCTTTGCCATCCCTGACTTCCTGCAGGGTATCGATCGCGCTTACTGGGCGCATTCCGCAGATGAGATCGACTTTGCCGCACTGAAAGGAAAACGCGTGGCGGTCATCGGTGCGGGCGCATCGTCTATGGACAATGCCGCGACCGCGCTGGAAGCCGGTGCAGGATCGGTGGATATGCTGATCCGTCGCAAAGCGATGCCGCGCATCAATAAAATGACCGGCATCGGCAGCCAGGGCGTGGTTCACGGTATGCACCAGTTGCCCGATGCGTGGAAATGGAAGTTTGTGGATTATACCGCTTCGACACAGACACCGCCGCCGCGATCGTCCACCCTGCGCGTCTCGCGGCATCCCAATGCCCGCTTCTTTCTCGACTGCGGCATCAAGGCGGTAACACAGGAAGAGGATCTGCTGATCCACACCACTCAGGGCGACATGCGCTACGACTATCTGATCGCCGCAACCGGTTTTACCAATACCTTTACCGGTCGCCCGGAATTTGCCTCACTGGCACCGCATATCCGCAGCTGGGCCGATGGTCGCTATACGCCGGAAATGGGGCCAGCGCGCACGGCTATGCTGGAGGCGCCGGACCTTGGCCCGGCTTTCGAATTCCGTGAGCGTACGCCGGGCGCCTGCCCGATGCTGTCCCGCATTCACTGCTTTAATGACGCCGCCATGCTGACCCACGGCAAAGTCTCTGGTGATATTCCGGCAGTAAGCGCCGGTGCCGATCGGCTGGTGCGCGGTATTACCGCCTCGCTGTTTGCCGGGGATGTGGCAACGCATTTCGCCAGCCTGATCGCCTACGACGTGCCGGAACTTCAGGGCGACGAATGGACTGACTCAACCCCTTTGCTAAAACAGGAGAACGCGTTGTGATTGACGCTATTGACCAGGCTGCTGGTCTTTCACCGGATGATGCGCTTTATCAAACGCGACGCTTTCGCCCGGAATTTGTGCAGGGCGCGGAACAATGCCGCCAGTCCGTGCTGCAACCCGAAAACGATGCGGGGCTCGCTCATGAATTACGCATTGCGCTGGCTCGCCGCATGGCTCTGCTGAACAACGACCCGCCGCTGATTGCAGAATACGACGCGCTGCTGGCTGCGCTGTCGCCAGGCGAACAGCTTCTGGCGCTGGCAAACGGCGAAAAGGGGCTGAGCGGATTATTTGCTGCCCTCGCCCGGCACGTGGATTTCATCACCCTGACCCCGGACCGCGCCCAGGCTGAGGATATTCGGCTGCTTGAGAAAGCAGGCCTGAACAACGCACAGATCGTGGCGCTTTCAGAGCTGATCGCCTTTATTAATTTCCAGACGCGCGTCGCCGCTGGCCTGCGCCTGATGAGGTCTGCATGATCCCACAAGTTAGCCTGAAGCCGCTTAGCTGGCACCCGCATATCAAGCCGGTCGAGCTGGAATCGGCCACGCCAGACCAGCTCGCCGCGATGAAAGTCACTCCTTCCAACAAGAAGGTATCGGAATATGTGCGCACGCTGGCGCACGACCCGGAAAGCTACGTGGCCCGCACGGTACTGTTCAACGCCATCATGTATGTCGACGGCGGCCTCGATCGCGCCGACCGTGAGCTGGGTGCGCTGAGCGCTTCTATCGTTAACGGCTGCAAATATTGCGCGGTGGTCCACGCCCGCCGTCATGCGCAGCTAAGCAAAAGTAATCAGGTTGTTAGCGCGCTCTGGTTCGATAAAACAGAAAAACTCAGCCCGCGTGATGCCGCCATCGACCGTTTTGCTCGTCGCCTTTCGGTGACACCGTCACAGGCAACGCCGGGAGATATTGCTGCGTTACGCGCTAACGGTATGGACGATCGTGAAATTATCGATCTGATCCATGCTATTTCCATCTTCGGTTGGGCTAACCGTTTGATGCACGTTCTTGGACATGCCACTGCGGTAAAAGGAGCCTGAGCCATGCTGGAACTCAATGATATAACGCTTTCCTACGGCAACACGCCGATTCTGAAAGGCGTCAACCTGACGGTAAATCGCGGCGACGTGGTGTCGATTATCGGCCCGAGCGGCACCGGCAAAACCACGCTGTTACGCTGCATTAACTATCTGGCTAAGCCTGCATCCGGCACGATTGTTTTTGACGACATCCGTATGGATTATCAGTCTGTGGATAAAGCCGCCGTCCAGGCCATTCGTCTGCGCACCGCGATGGTATTTCAGCAGTTCAACGTCTTTAAAAACATGACGGTGATTGAAAACGTCATGGATCCGTTAGTTGTCGTGCAGCGTAAATCCAAAGATGAAGCGCGGGAAATTGCCCGTCAGGAGCTGGATCGCGTTGGCCTGACTGCCAGGCAGGATCACTACCCGTCACAGCTTTCAGGTGGACAACTTCAGCGTACCGGCATTGCCCGCGCGCTGGCGGTTCGGCCAGACGTGATTCTGTTCGACGAACCCACCTCCTCGCTGGATCCTGAGCTGGTCGGCGAAGTGCTGAAGGTCATTAAAGACGTGACCTCTTCAGGCATTACCTCTTTGCTGGTCACGCACGAGATGCAGTTTGCCCGCAGCATCTCTAACCGCATTGTGTTTATGGATCAGGGCGTGGTTGCCGCACAAGGCAGCCCGGCTGAAATTTTCGATAACCCCGCCGTTCCACGACTGGCTCAGTTCCTCAGTTCTGAGCGCGTAATCTAATAAGAGGAAATAAGACTATGCCTGCAATTAAAACGCCATTACGTCGCGGTGCCGTTGTTCTGGCCCTGTTAGCGCCATTCAGCTTTGCCCAGGCCGCTGACAGCGCCGTTCGCACCATCAAAATTGCCACCTCTGCCGAATCCAAGCCGCTGTCATGGGGCGCTATCGGCGTGGAGCCGCAGGGCTATGAGCCGGACGTGCTCAGAGCGATTAACGCAAAACTGCCGCAGTATAAATTCCAGATGGAAGGCGCAGCGGACATCGCCCAGGAAACGGGCCTGGTCACCGGGAAATACGATATGGCGACCGGCGGCTATTATAAAGCCCCTGCCCGCAGCAAACAGTTTCTGATCCCGGACAGCCCAATTGGCGCAAGCCTGATGAAAATCTACAGCCGCAAAGAGAGCACGATTAACGGTATGAAGGATCTGGTGGGTAAAAACATCGTGCCGGTGACCGCTGGCGGCGGCGTTTATAAATTCGTTAATCAGTGGCAGCAGGATAACCCAGGCGAAAAAGTGACGATCAAAGCGTCCAGCGCCGGCATTCCTTACCCGGACCGTCTGAAAGAAGTCCAGAGCGGCAAATACGATGCGCTGATCCTGCCTTCCAACCTGGGCGAACAGACCGTTATCGACAATCAGAAACTGGCCATCAAAGCGAGCGAGCCGGTAGCCGTCAACAACACCTACGTACTGATCCATCGTTCTGAGAAAAACAACGCGCTGAACGATGATGTCAATAACGCGCTAAAAGCGCTGAAAGCCGACGGCACGCTGGATAAGCTTTCGCAGAAATGGTTTGGCGAAGACGTTGTTAAATACATGAAGTAATCGCCCGTCCGTGGGCTTGTTCAGGAGCGTTTCATGCACCTTTCTTCCATGATCCCCGAGCTGCTTTCAGCATTACCGCTGACGCTGGCGATTATGTTTGTTGCCCTGCTCGCCGGCTTTATGCTGGCGCTGGTGACGACCGCGCTGCGCGTGCGGCGGATCCCGGGGATTAGCCAGCTGGCCGATCTCTACGTTTCCTATGCCCGCAGCGTGCCCGTTGTCCTTCAGCTGTTTGTGGCATTTTATGGTTTGCCGTTAATCACCGGCCTGTTTGGCGTGGACGACTTTCTCTCGGCGACGACGGCGTCGATGGTTGGCTTAAGCTTCTATCACGGGGGTTATCTGTCCGAGGTGATGCGCCCCGCCTTTCTGGCCGTCGAGCGCGGCCAGCACGATGCCGCCGACAGCCTGGGCTACGGCTTCCGGCAGAAAATCACCCGCATCATCGGACCACAGGCGGTACATATTGCCCTGCCTGGCTACGGTAACGCGGTAATTTATCTGATCCATAATGTGGCGCTGGTGATGTATATCGGCGCGGCCGACGTGATGGCGACCGCGCACCTGATTATGGAACGGGACTACAACCAGTATCAGTTCGGCACCTATCTGGTACTGGCGGTGATCTACTCGCTGCTGTGCCTGATTGCCTGGCTTGTTGTACGTTTCTTTGAGCATCGTCATGGGAAATACGTTTCCAAAACGGCACCGGCGAAAATCAAGTTTGGCAGCCTCTGATGGAGAAATACGATGTTTGATCTTGAGGTTTTGCTGCCGGATTTCTGGAGCATTCTTGACGCGGTACCCGGCACGCTGGCGATGGCGTTAACCATTTTTATGTTGTCGACCCTCACCGGCGGTCTGTTTGCGTTTATTGAGCACAAACGCATCCCGGTGCTGCGTCAGCTGGTGATTGCTTATAAAGTGGCGTTCAAAGGCGTGCCGATGGTGGTGGTGATTTTTCTGGCCTACTACGGCCTGCCGCCCGCGCTGCATTTTGTCGCCTCACGGGTGGGCATTGAGGTCAATGCGCACTCATTGCCGAACTGGGTGATTATCGTGGTTGCGCTCACCGCCTGCGTGGCGGCGTTTCAGGCCGAGGTGGTCAAAGGGGCACTGAATTCATTCGATCAGGGTCAGGCGGATGCCGCTCATTCGCTGGGCTATACCGGCGGCCAGCTGTTCCGGCGGGTTCTGTTTCCGCAGATTATCGTGGCGGCCATTCCCGATTTAGCCAATTCATTTATGGTGATCATGAAGGCGCTGTCGCTGGCCTTTGCCATTGAGGTCGTGGATATCTTCGCGCAGGCGCAGCTTACTGCCGCGTTGAATTTCTATTATCTTGAAGCCTTTGCGGTTGCCGTGGTGTTTTATATGGTGATAGCCTGGGTGGTAACAAAAATCGCTGATAAAATCGAGGCGGCGCTCCGGGTCAGAACCTGAAGCGGCAAAACTAACCTCCCTTGTGGGCGGTTTTTTTCGGCATTTCCCGCTGTCAGCGGGGGGTGCCTGACAGTCAGGAAACGTTCACCGGATGACCACCTTACACGATCTGGATCTACGCCAGCTGGAAGCCTTTGCCGCAGTGATTTCTGCGGGCAATATTACCGCCGCCGCGAAAGCGTTAGATCGCTCGCAGCCGGCGGTTTCGCGCCTGATTCAGGAGCTGGAGCAGTCGCTCGGCTACCTGTTGTTTACCCGTAACGGCCCGCGCATTCACCCCACCGAGGAAGCGCTACAGCTCCATCAGTATGTGCAAAAAGCGCTGCTTTCCTTGCAGCAAATCCGCCTGCGGGCGCAGGAAATCGGTCAGCAGCAACACCGCCCTTTGCATATTGCAGCCACCCCAGCCTTAGCTGCCGGTCTGCTGCCGCAGGCGCTGGCAACGTTAGGGTTGCAGAATAAAGTGCATATCATCAGTGAATCCGCTGAGCAAACCGCGCACGCGGTGATTAGCGGCGAAGCGGATATCGGTTTGTGCAGCCTGCCGCTGGAGCATCACGCGGTGGATCTGCACTGGATTGGGCAGTCGCGTTGCGTAGTGGCACTGCAACAGGACGATCCGCTGGCGAAAGAAACGCATATCACGCTGAATTGCCTGGCTGGCCGCAGGCTGATTGCGCCGTGGAATCCGCTGCGTTTGCGCGGCCGCTTTGAAAAGGCACTAAAAAAACTGAAGGTGCCGCCGCACGAAACCATCGAAACCAACTCCTCAGCTAACATTCTTGCCTGCGTCAGAGCGGGACTCGGCGTGGCAATCCTTGAACCGGTTACGGCCTGGGGCATGCCGCTTGAAGGCGTGACGATTGTCCCGCTGGAAGAAGACATTCCCTATTTCTTCGGCGTGATCACGCCACAAGGTCGCCAGCTGTCGCTTGCCGTGCAGTCATTGATCGCTGCGCTGGAGACGGCAGCGGAACAGCTGCTCTCTTCTTTCCAGCGCCTGCCCGCAGCTGAACATCCCAGGGTGATGCGGCTGCTGAATCAGGAAGACTGAGCGGGACAGATTGACATCAATCCTCAGTGGTACTGATTACGCTTAACAAAACCACAACAATCATGCGGATTTAAAACCTTGTAATTAATGCTATAATTGCGCCGCTTTAGTTAGATTGTAAAAATTACCCCTGTCAAAACCCCTATTTGTAACTAATTAAACTTAATTATGACATTTTTTAGTTATGTAACTAAAAATACATGCCTTTGCAAGTAACAATAATTTAATATTTACAACCACTTTTTAACTAATGTCAAATTCAGACTTGTAGACCACCTGCCATGACTAAAACTAAATTATTCCCGACCCTTTCGCTAACGGCCTTACTGGTTAGTTCGGCCCTTCATGCTGAGACCACACCAGAGAAAACTGACGTGCTGCTGATTGGCGGCGGCATCATGAGTGCTTCTTTAGGCACCTTGCTGGAAGACGTGCAGCCAGACTGGAAACAGATCATGGTTGAGAAACTCGACGGCGTTGCGCTGGAGTCTTCTAACGGCTGGAATAATGCCGGTACTGGTCACTCAGCGAATATGGAACTGAACTACACGCCAGAGCGTGCAGACGGTACCATTGACGTGAGCAAGGCGCTGGAAATCAATGAAGCCTTTATGATTTCCCGTCAGTTCTGGACTTCACAAGTTAAAAGCGGCGTGCTGAATAACCCGCACTCCTTTATTAACTCAACCCCGCACATGAGCTTTGTCTGGGGCGACGCTAACGTGGAATATCTCTCCAAACGTTACGCTGCGTTGCAGAAAACCACCCTGTTCCAGGGCATGAAATTCTCTACCGATCAGGATCAGATTAAGCAGTGGGCGCCGCTGATTATTGAAGGCCGCGATCCTAAGCAGAAAGTTGCGGCAACCTGGACGCCAGTCGGCACCGACGTTAACTACGGTGAGATCACCCGTCAGCTGGTGGGCAGCCTGAAGAAGAACGATAACTTCAAGCTGGAAACCTCTTCTGAAGTGACCGAATTCAAACGTAACGGCGACAACTCCTGGCACGTAACGATCAAAGACACCAAAAACGGCGCAGAACGCACCGTTGATGCGAAATATGTCTTTATCGGTGCTGGCGGCGGCGCGCTGAAGCTGCTGCAAAAAACCGGTATTCCCGAAGGTGACAACTACGCGGGCTTCCCGGTCGGTGGTTCATTCCTGGTGACGGAAAATCCAGAAATCGCTAACCGTCACGTAGAAAAAGTGTACGGTCAGGCATCCGTCGGCGCACCACCAATGTCGGTTCCGCACCTGGACTCCCGTACGCTGGACGGCAAGCGCGTTGTTCTGTTTGGGCCGTTCGCGACCTTCTCTACCAAGTTCCTGAAAAACGGTTCACTGTTTGATCTGCTGAGCACCACTACCACCAGCAACGTGATCCCTATGACACACGTAGGTCTGGATAACTTCGACCTGGTGAAATACCTGGTGGGTCAGGTCATGCTGAGCGACGACGACCGTTTCGCCGCGCTGAAAGAGTACTACCCGGACGCGAAGAAAGAAGACTGGAAACTGATCCAGGCTGGCCAGCGTGTGCAGATCATCAAGAAAGATGCGGATAAAGGCGGCGTGCTGAAACTGGGTACAGAAATTGTGACCGATCAGCAGAAAACCGTGGCTGCCCTGCTGGGTGCCTCTCCGGGTGCTTCTACCGCGGCTCCAATCGCTATCAACGTGATGAAGAAGCTGTTCCCTGAGCAGTTCAACTCGCCAGCATGGCAGGAAAAGATCCGCAACGTGGTACCAAGCTACGGCCAGACGCTGAACGGCAACACCGCGCTGACCCAGAAAGTGTGGGATGACACGGCGGCGACTCTTCAGCTGACCAAGCCACCGGTGATCAACATGCCTGCACAGGAACCTGCGCAGTCAACCATCACCGGGCAGGCTGATAAGACGCCAGCTAAGCACGATATGGCGCTGTAAGTTCTCTTTCGCATCTGATGATGCAGTAAAGATAAAAACCGCTGGCTTTTGAGTCAGCGGTTTTTTTTCATTATAAAAGCCCCCGCCCAACGCTCTCCTACCAGCTATAACTCACCGAACCCACAATCGTTCTGCCGCTGCCATAGAAGCAGGCAGAGGTATTACTACACGAAGCGACATAATGCTTATCTTCGAGGTTGTTAACGTTCAGCTGAACGGTTGTGCCGCGCAAAGCGGGAATGGCCTGATCCAGCTCGTATTTCGCCATGACGTCATACAGCGTGTAATGCGGTACGCGAAGCTGGCCAACGTAGTCGCCCGCTGCCGTGCCGGTATAGCGCACGCCGCTGCCCAACGTCAGTCCCTGCAATGCGCCGTTCAGGAAACTGTAGCTTCCCCAGCCCGACGCCGCATGGCGGGGAATATTTGGCGGCGTGTTGCCGGTCTGGCCCGCAATGTTGCTGGCTTTAGTGACCGAATCGGTATAGGTATAAGCCGCAATCACCGCAATTTCTGGCGTGATCTGTGAATGGATCTCGGTTTCCACCCCTTTCGAGCGCACTTTACCAATCTGCTCGTTATAGCCGGTAACGCTGTTATAAGAGCTGATGTTCTTCTGATTAATATGAAACGCCGAGAGCGTCATCACCGTGTCCGAACCCACCGGCTGGAATTTGATCCCGGCTTCATATTGCTCGCCGGTCGTCGGTTTAAACGGATCGGCACCCGGCGCGCCGGTGTTCAGGTTCGGTTCAAACGAGGTGCTGTAACTGACATAAGGCGACAGGCCGTTATCAAAGGCATACAGCAGTCCAGCGCGCCCTGTCATCTTGTTGTCATTCTGCTGGGTATCGGTATCCGCTACGGCATCCTGCGTGCGCACTTCGGTCCAGTCGTTACGCCCCGAAAGCAGCAGGTTCCAGTTGTTCCATTCCAGCTGATCCTGAAGATAGACGCCAACCTGATCCAGTTTAGTGCGGGTGCTGGTAGTAAGCGTGAAGGCGCTTTCGTTCACGCTGACGCGCGTCGGATTTGTCCAGTCGAGGGTATAGCGGCTGGTGTTATTGTCCCGCCACAGCCTGCTGTCGATATCGCTCCACTTGTAATCCAGACCGCCCACCAGGGTATGTTCGACCTGCCCGGTGCTGAATAACGCCTTCAGCTGGTTATCCAGGCCCAACTCTTCGGTTTCCACTTTGTCATGCTGCGGGCGACGATTGATAGTGTGGTCGTTGTTACGGGTATTCGCCGTGGTAAAGACAACGTATTTGTACGACTCATCGATATTGCTGTAGCGCAGGTTCTGCTGGAAGCTGAACACCTCGTTAAAGGTGTGTTCGACACTATAGCCAACGGACGTCTGCTCACGTTTCGACTGGTTAAAGCTCGGTTCGCTGACGTTAAAATCGTACGGCAAATAGCCGGCGCTGGTACTCAGCAGCGTGCCGCTGGCTGGCAGAAAGTTACGGTAGCCCGCTTTGGGTTCGTTCTGGTAACTGGTCAGTAAGGTAAAGCTGGTGTCGGCGTTCGGTAGCCAGGTGATGGCCGGCGCAATCGCCACGCGTTGCTGCTTTTCGCCTCTTACAAACTCATGTCTGGTGCTGCCAACGCCGTTCAGACGATAAAACAGCGTGTTGTCATCGTTCAGCTTACCGCCAAAATCGAACGCCGCTTCGCCGTAGTGTTTGTTGCCGGTACTGAGCTGAATTTTATGGATACTCTGCGCGGTGGGCCGCTTGCTGGTCATGCTGACCAGTCCGCCGGGGCTGACCTGCCCGTACAGTACGGAGGCCGGACCGTGGATCATCTCAATGCGCTCCAGCAGCCACGGGTCAATTTGCCCGGCCCCCCCGCCGCTGCGGGCCGACAGGCCATAAGTCAGGCCGTCCAGCACCTTGGGCGCATAGCGAAAACCGCGGCTGATGATCTCGTCGTTACGATTAGAGTTACCGCGATAGTTGGTGACGATGCCGCTGGAGTAGTTCAGCGCATCGGCAACGGAAGCCGCAGCCTGATCGTCCATCTGCTGACGCGTCACCACCGAAATGGACTGCGGTGTTTTGCGCAGCGGCGTGGCGGTTTTCGTCCCGGAAGCACTCTCTTTCGCCACCAGTCCCGGCATGGGGGCAGTGACGCTTTCGCGGGTATCCGCACTGACGGTCATGGTCTCTTCGGCAAAGGCCGTACCCGAAAACGTCGTCAGCAGAAAAAGCGGTGTTAACGCCAGATGTAATCTGGATTTTTTAAAAGGGATCGTCATTGCAGAGGTCACTGAATTTTCTAATTTACCAGCCATGAATGCCATCTCTTCAAACTACCTTGTCATTAAAAATCCGCGGACGCCTGCACAGCACAGGCGTGTTAACGCCCACCGGGGGTTGCGGTTTCCCCAGAAACTGTACGGAAATCAGTAAGTAAAATTTACGTCAAAATCATATTGCAAATGTAAATCGTTATCAATAGCATTTGCATTGCGTTTGATAGTGTAAAGAGTCTGGCAATAATGTTTGAAAATGTCGCCAGATGTTTCAGAGGGCAAGGGATATGACGTTACGGCAAGATTTTCCCGCAGGAACTGCATCTAAACTGTTGTCAGAAAACGATTTAGGTGAAGACACCTGGTGGCGACGGTTGCATGAAACAGGCACGCCGCTGGTTGAATATGTGGATGAAGGACGCGTTGACATGCATTTCTTCTGGCGCGATCCGCAGGGCGATGAACAAAATTCCGTTATTGAACGCGTCTATGTGCACGTGAACGGCGTAACAAATCATCACAGCCCTACGCCCACCAGCCTAAAGCGCATAAGCAACAGTAATGTTTGGCACTGGTCAACGGTAATCGATGACCGGTGGCGCGGCAGCTACAGCCTGATCCCCATTACGGCGGAGCATCTGCCGCCAGTTTTCAGCAGCGATGCAGAGACCGCGCGTTTGCAGCAAAGAGCCTGGTGGATTTCGCTGATGCCGCTGGCTGTTGCCGATCCGCTTAATCATCAGCAGCCCTTTCTTAACAGCCGTCGTCATCCGTTAAGCGCCGCCCGCATGCCGAAAGCGCCGTGGATCGCCGCATGGCAAGGGTGGGATCGCGGTGAAGCGACGCCGCCAGATGCGCTGCTGCAACTGACCTGGCAGAGCGAAATACTCAATAATCAGCGTCGTGTCTGGTTATGGACCAGCGGACATACCTCCCGGCCTGACCAGCGCCCGCTGGCCATTTTGCTCGACGGACAAAACTGGGTGGAAGGCCAGCCGATTTTTTCCGCGCTGGCTGCGGAAACCGAAGCGGGTCATCTGCCTGCCGCCTGCTGGTTATTTATTGATGCGATTAACGGCCAGCACCGCGAGGCGGAACTTCCCTGCAATTCGCAGTTCTGGCAGGCCATTGAGCAGGAGCTGATGCCGTTAATCCGCCAGCACCAGGCTTTCAGTGAGGATGGCGATCGCACTTTAGTGGCCGGACAAAGCTATGGCGGGCTGGCCGCGCTGTATGCCGGTCTGCACCGCCCCGCTCGCTTTGGCCGCATCCTCAGCCAGTCCGGCTCTTTCTGGTGGCCCAACCTGCAATTTATTCATGCTTTTGACCGGCGAGAACAGCACCCGCCTGGGCTGTTGTTTCAGCAGCTTCAGGCCGGAAATTTACCGGCCGGGCAGCTGCATATTTTTCAGGAAGTGGGCAACCGCGAACGCAATATCGAATTTGTTAACCAGCAGATTGCGCCTGAGCTGCGTGCTGCCGGACACCATTTGCAGTTTCGGGTCTATTCCGGCGGCCACGACGCCCGCTGCTGGCGTGATGGCCTGATTGAAGGCTGCCGCTGGCTGCTGGCGGATTTTCTGCCCCCTTCTGTGGTTTCTGATGCACTTCTTACTTCTACAGGTATCGATCATGACTGAACAACAAAATCCTTTTGATGATGAAACGCTGACCTTCCTCGTGCTGATTAACGCACGCGAGCAATACAGTCTCTGGCCTGCTTTTGCTGCCGTTCCGCCCGGCTGGAAAAGCATAGCCGGGCCGCTTGAGCGCACGGAAGCCACGCGTTACATCGAAAATCACTGGCAGGAGATGCGGCCAGCAGCATCAGAAATGCCCTCTGCCGTTCGTTGATTTTAAACTTAAAGACAGGAATGTTACCTTGACCGATTTAATCTTGCCTGAGACGCAAACCTCTCTCGCCCTGCCTCTGGTGGCCGCACAGCCGGGTATCTGGATGGCTGACCAGATCGCCGGGCACCGCAACATCTTTGCCGTCGCCCACTACAGTGAACTGCATGGCGATCTGAATCGCGCCTCGATGGATCGGGCGATTCGTATGGCTCTGGCAGAAGCGGATACCCTCCATGCCCGTTTTGGTCTGGCGGAAGACGGCACGCCGATGCAGTGGATCCCGGAAACGGCCAGCGTCATCGCAGCAGAGTGGTATGATCTGAGCCAGCGTGCCAACCCAAAACAGGCGGCGCTGAGCCTGATGCAGGAAGATCTGGCGGCCGAACTGCCTGCCGATGGCGATCGTCCGCTTTATCGCCACGTGCTGATGCGTATCAGCGATGATTGCTGGTTCTGGTATCAACGCTACCACCATCTGATGGTGGATGGTTTTAGTTTTGAAGCGCTGACCAGCCGTATCGCGGCGCTTTACACTTTTTTGCAACGCAAGGCGGAGCCAACAGCTTCACCGTTTACCTCTTTCGCCGAAGTGGTGACGGAATATCAGCAGTGGCAGGGTTCCGCGCAGCAGCAGCGGGCAGCCGCCCACTGGCAGCACTACACGGCTGAACTGCCGGAAGCAGTGACGCTCGCACGGCGTGAAGCGGGTGCCGCCGCGAGCGCCGCGCCCATTAAACAGCAGGTCAATCTTTCCGGTGACGCTTTGGCTCCTCTGCAACAGCATGCCGGGCTGAAAGACGTGACTGAAGGCGATATTGCCAGCGCCCTGCTGATTCTCTTTTTAGCCCGTATCAGTGGCCGACATCGTCTGTCGGTGGGCTTCCCGTTTATGCGCCGTATGGGTTCTGCCGCGCTCAGCGCCATCGGGCCGGTGGTCAATGTGCTGCCACTCATCTTCGATGTTAGCGAGGCTACTACGCTGCCGGAGCTGGTACAACAACTCCAGCGGGAAGTGAAGCAGGCACGCCGTTTTCAGCGCTATGAGGCGGAAGATCTGCGTCGCGATCTGGGGCTGGTCGGCAGCGGCAGCAAGCTGTACGGCCCGGTGATTAACGTGAAAGTTTATCATCAGCCGCTGGAACTGGCAGGTATTGAGGCCCGTACGCATACGCTGGCGATGGGGCCGGTTGACGATCTGGAATTCGAAGTCGGCTTTCGTCATAACCAGCTGCAAATTACCCTGGTTGCCAATCCGGCGCGATTTGATGCCCGCAGTTTGCAACGCCATGGTGAACGCATCAGCTGGCTGTTTACCCAGCTGGCCCAACAGCCGCAGCTAACGTGCGGTGAGCTGTCACTGCTGACGCCAGCGGAAGCGCAGCTGATCGAACAGGCCAACCACACCGCTGTCACGCTGCCGCAAGAGACGTTGCAACAGGCCATTATCGCGCAAACGGCCCTGACGCCGGATGCGCTGGCGCTGCTGGATGTCGACTGCCAGCTGAGCTATCGCCAGATGCTGCGCCAGGCGGAACTGCTGGCCGATCGGCTGATTGAAGCCGGCGTGATCCCGGGCGATATCGTTGCCGTAGCCCTCCCTCGCTCGGTCCGTTTAAGCATTACGCTGACCGCCATTTTGCTGGCCGGCGCTGCCTGGCTGCCGCTGGATACCGGCTATCCCGACGAGCGTCTGGCGCTGATGGTGGAGGATGCCCGCCCGGTGGTTGTGATCACTGAATCGGCGCTGGCGACGCGCTTTACGCCACTGGGAACGCTGCTGGCCTTTGATCGGCTGGCTGATGAACACACGGCGCTGCGCCACGCGCTGCCGCCCGTCAACGTGGATCGTCCGGCTTACGTACTTTATACCTCGGGTTCAACCGGCAAACCCAAAGGCGTGGTGGTCGGTCAGCAGGCTATCGTTAACCGCCTGCGCTGGATGCAGGATGCCTATCCGCTCGATGCCAGCGACGTTATTCTGCAAAAAACACCGTGCAGTTTTGACGTCTCGGTTTGGGAATTTTTTTGGCCGTTGATGACCGGCGCACAGCTGATGATGGCGCCGCCGGATGCACACCGCGACCCGGACCTCCTCTGGCAGCTGATTGACGAGTATCGCATCACCACGCTGCACTTTGTGCCGTCGATGCTGGCAGCGTTTGTCGGCCATCTTCAGCAACCGAATGCGTGTCCCACCCTTAAGCGCGTTTTCTGTAGCGGCGAAGCGCTCTCCTGTGAACTGGCGCGCAGCTGGCAGGCGCTCTGTGCGGCTCCGCTGCATAACCTTTATGGCCCGACCGAGGCGGCCGTAGACGTCACCTTCCAGCCAGCCAGCGGCGAAGCGCTGGCCCAGTGCGAGAGTTCAGGCGTGCCGATTGGCCGCCCGGTCTGGAACACCCAGCTCTATATTCTTGATCACCGCTTACGTCCGGTGCCGGTTGGCGTGGCGGGCGATCTCTATCTTGGCGGCGTGCAGCTGGCGGAAGGCTATCTGCATCGGGCCGATCTGACCGCACAGCGCTTTGTCGCTTCGCCGTTTGGTCAGGGCGAGCGCATGTACCGCACCGGCGATATCGCCTGCTGGAATGAAGATGGCGGCGTCGACTATCTCGGCCGTAGCGACGATCAGCTAAAAATTCGCGGTCAGCGCATTGAACCGGGTGAAATTGAGCAGGCGCTACAGGCACTGCCTGGCGTAGCCGTGGCGGTGGTTGCCGCAAAGGCGCTGACGCAGAAAACCGGCGCGGCCGATAACCGCCAGCTGCTGGCCTGGCTGATTGCCGAACCGGGCTTCCCGCTGGACACCGGGACGGTTAAAGCCCAGCTGAACGAGGTGCTCCCGGCGCATATGCAGCCGGTCAGCTATCTGCTGATCGATAAGCTGCCGCTCAGCGCCAACGGCAAGCTGGATCGTAAAGCGTTGCCGCTGCCGCAGTTGACCCCGCGCGCAGGTCGCGTGGCGCAAAGCGAGAAAGAATTGCTGCTGGCTGGCGCATTCTGCGAGCTGTCAGGCTGCAATGACGTTTTTATGGAAGACGACTTCTTTGCGCTGGGCGGCGACAGTATTTCCGCCATGGGCCTGAGCACCGCCGCCCGCCGTGCCGGCTATCAGCTGCGCCCCCGCGATATCTTTGCCGAACGCAGCATTGGCCGCA
Source organism: Pantoea sp. CCBC3-3-1 (assembly GCF_007981265.1). NCBI lineage: Bacteria > Pseudomonadati > Pseudomonadota > Gammaproteobacteria > Enterobacterales > Erwiniaceae > Pantoea > Pantoea sp. CCBC3-3-1. Next base: position 2,360,551 of record NZ_CP034363.1, on the reverse strand, counting down.
TTGCCAACATTATGCAGCCGCTAACGCAGCACGTTGCCGCGCCTCGCGTGGCGCAGCAAGGCGCTGTCGGCGGTCTACCGATCCTGCACTGGTTTAACGAGTGGGCCGGCATCAATGCCCGCTTTGTGCACAGCGTTTATCTGGCGGTGCCGCCACAACTGACTCAGGCACAGCTGGAAAACGCCCTGCATCTGCTGGCTGAGGCGCATCCGGTGTTAAGAAGCTTTACGCGCGCAGGCCAACTGATTGTCGGCGAGACGGCAACAGCGGTGAACGGGTGTTACAGCACCGATATTGGCGATGCCAGTCGCGACAGCGCGGCGGAGCAAGCTTTTCTGACCGATGCGCAGCGGATCGATCCGGCTGCGGGCATCATGATGCAGGCTGCATTATTGCAACAGCATCAGCAAAGCGTTGCGCTGGTACTGACGGTGCATCATCTCGTGGTAGACGGGGTTTCCTGGCGTGTGCTGCTGGAGGCGTTGCGCGACGCGGCCATGAATAATGTGACACCGTCACGTGAAGAAACCTCGCTGCATGACTGGTCTGCTTATCTGCTGGCGACGCTCGACCAGCGCATTCCGGAACTCGGCTTCTGGCAGCAAATGCTGCAAAATGAAGTGCCGCGTTTAGGCCTGCGAGCCTTAACCGCACAGGATAACCGCCGCCAGGCCAGGCAAAAACGCACGCTGCTGAACGTGGCGCAAACGCAGGCGCTGCTGGGATCGCTGCCGCAGCAGTATCGCGCCACGACGGAAGAACTGCTGCTCACCCTGCTTTCTCTGGCGTTACGCCAGCGTTTTAACGCCAGTCAGTTCCGCTTTACGCTGGAATCTCACGGACGTGCCGAGCTGGAAGAGTGGCTCGATCTGTCGCGAACGCTTGGCTGGCTGACTACCGTTTATCCCGTCGCGGTCACGCTCCCTGATAACCCACCCGGTTCGGACAGCGTGCGGGCCATTAAACAAGTCCTGCGTGCGGTTCCCGATCGTGGCGTGGGTTACGGGCAGCTGCGCTGGCTGGATGCGAACCGGGGTAGCCAGCTGGCGAAGATGGCCCGCCAACATGCGCCGGAAGTGCTGTTTAATTACCTTGGCCGTTTCAGCCATAGTGACGATGAGTGGTCACCGTTGCGCACGGCTAATCAGTTCCGTGATACGTTCGCCGTCATGCAGGAAGAGACCATGCCGCTGCTGCATGCGCTGGAGCTGAATATTTTTGTCGACGAGCAGGCACAACGCCTGGCGTTGAACTGGGGCTGGGCCGCAGAGATCTTCAGCGAAGCCGATATTGACGCGCTACATCAGTCACTGAGCGAGGCGGCTGATGCGTTAATTCATTTCGCCCGCCAGCATCCGCAACAGGCTCAAAATACGCTGGTTGCCGCTGAAATTCCTGAACAGGTAGACGACGCGCTGCTGCAACAGCTCACCAAACGTTATGGCTTGCTCACCACGCTGCTGCCGCTGTTGCCCTTGCAGCAGGGACTGCTGTTCCATGCGCAAACCACGACGCAGCAAGGCAGTTACAACACGCTCACCAGCCTGACGCTGAGCGGTGTGTTACCCACGGCGAGCGTTCAGGCTGCGCTAAATGCGGTTGTTCGCCATCATCCCCAGCTTGCCGCCCGCTTTGACAGCGACCTCTGCCTGCCGCCCATGCAGCTGCTGCCGCTGTTGCATAATGAAAGTCACTGGCCGCTGGAGGAGATCACGCTGCCTGAGATGTCGGCAGCAGAAGAAGCTGCCGCCATAACCGAATGGGAAAAACAGGCGCTGCAACGCGATCTGTTCCGCCAGCCGGTGATGCTGCACGCCCTGCTGATCCGCCATGGTCAACGGGCAACGCTGTTGCTGAATGCGCATCATCTGGTGGTTGACGGCTGGTCAACGCCGGTGATCGTCAGCGATCTGCTCACCGTGCTGTGGCGTGGCGAACAGGCACTGAAAGCGCACAGCTACAGCTATGCCGATATTGTCCGGCAGCTGAGCGCCAGAGAGGTTGCTCAGGCCCGCACCCTGTGGCAGGCGAGTTTGCAGGATGTGCGCCCGACGCTGCTGTTTGAGGAAGCGGCAGCCAGTAAGGTGCATGAAATCCGTCTCAAGCTTGAGCCGGGACTGGAACGCGGTTTGCTGGCGCTGTGCCGCAGCCGGGGACTGACGCTGAATACGCTGATGCAGGGCATTTGGGGCTTACAGCTGGCCATCACCAGCGGTCAGAACGATGTGGTATTCGGCTCGCCGGTATCGGGTCGCTTTGGACAAATTGACGGTCTGGATCAGCATGTCGGCCTGTTCAGCAACACGCTGCCGGTGCGGATACGTTATCAGCCCGAACGCAGCTTGCCTGACCAGCTCTTCGATCACCAGAAACAGCAAATTCAGCTGATTGAGCAGGATTGCCTGGGATTAGCCGACATTCAGCAGCTGGCCGGTTGCGGGACGCTATTCGACACGCTGTTGGTAGTAGAAAACTATCCTGATAACCAGACGCTGCTTACAAGCGAGGCGGGCATTCGCTGTGAAGCGATTCATAACCGTGGCTACACGCATTATCCGCTCACGCTGCTGGTTCTGCCGCACGATGGCCTGACGTTGATCATGGAGTATCGTGACACTGTCACTCAGCCGCGGCGCTTTGCAGAACGCCTGCTGCTGCTGCTTGAGCAGCTGGTTCGCCAGCCGGATTTACCGCTGGCGCAATGGCAGCTGCAGACGGCGGCTGAACAGGCCCTGATAGCCGACGTCAACCGTACTCAGCTCGCGTTGCCTGCTGAAACGCTGCAACAGGCGATTCGCACCCAGGCGGCGCTGACGCCGGACGCGCTGGCATTGCGGGACGTGGAGTGCCAGCTCAGCTATCGTCAGATGCTGCGTCAGGCCGAACTGCTGGCCGATCGGCTGATCGAAGCCGGTGTGATCCCGGGCGATATTGTGGCCGTTGCGCTGCCTCGCTCCGCCCGCCTCAGCGTGGCGCTGACCGCCGTTCTGCTGGCGGGTGGCGCATGGCTGCCGCTGGATACCGGTTATCCCGATGAGCGTCTTGCGCTGATGGTGGATGATGCTCGCCCGGTGGTAATTATTACCGAATCGTCGCTGGCATCACGTTTCTCATCGCTGGGCATGTTGCTGACCTTTGACCGGTTTGACACCGTATCGCGCCCGCAGCACGCGTTGCCTTCTGCGAACGTAAACCGCCCCGCTTATGTGCTTTATACCTCCGGTTCAACCGGCAAACCGAAAGGCGTGGTGGTCGGGCAACAGGCGATCGTCAATCGCCTGCGCTGGATGCAGCATGAATATCCGCTACAGGCCGACGATGTGATCCTGCAAAAAACACCGTGCAGCTTTGACGTCTCGGTTTGGGAATTCTTCTGGCCGTTAATAACGGGCGCACAGCTGATGATGGCCCCGCCGGACGCGCATCGCGATCCTGAGATACTGGCACAGCTGATCGCGGATTATCAGGTTTCCACGCTGCACTTCGTGCCTTCCATGCTGTCGGCCTTTGTGGGTCATCTGCAACGGCAACATGGCACGCTCAGTAGCCTGAAGCGGGTATTTTGTAGCGGCGAAGCGCTCTCTTGCGAGCTGGCTTACAGCTGGCAGGCGTTGTGCCCGGCACCGTTACACAATCTTTATGGGCCGACCGAAGCGGCCGTGGACGTCACTTACCAACCCGCCAGCGGCGAAGCGCTGGAGAGCTGCGCGGGACCAGGCGTGCCGATTGGTCGTCCGGTCTGGAACACGCAGCTGCATATACTGGACAGCCTGCTGCGTCCGGTGCCGGTGGGCGTGCCGGGCGATCTCTATCTCGGCGGCGTGCAGCTGGCAGAAGGCTATCTGTATCGCGCGGATTTGACTTCACAACGCTTCGTCGCCTCACCGTTTGCCGAGGGCGAGCGCATGTATCGCACCGGCGATATTGCCAGCTGGCGTGAAGACGGCGCGGTCGACTACTTAGGGCGTAGCGACGATCAGCTGAAAATTCGCGGTCAGCGTATTGAACCCGGTGAAATTGAACAGGCGCTGCAAACGCTGTCGGGCGTGGCCACGGCGATCGTGGCCGCGAAGGCGCTGACGCAGCAGCATAGCGGCGCGGACAATCGTCAGCTGCTGGCGTGGCTGGTGGCCGAACCTAACGTTGTGCTGGATACAGAAACGGTTAAAACCCAGCTCGCGGCGATCCTCCCCGCGCATATGCAGCCGGTGAGCTATATGCTGATTGAACACCTGCCGCTCAGCGCCAACGGCAAGCTCGATCGTAAAGCCCTGCCGTTACCGCAGCTGGACCGGGCTGCGGGTCGCGTGCCGCAGAGCGACAGCGAAAAGCTGCTGGCCGGGCTCTTCTGCGCCCTGTTGAACCGTGAACGGGTGTTTGCCGACGATGATTTCTTTGCCTTAGGCGGCCACTCGCTGCTGGCGATGCAGCTGGCCGCTGAACTTCGTCGTAATGCCTCTCGCTCGCTCAGCATTGGCCAAATCATCACCGCCCGCAGCGTGGAGAAACTCGCCGCCCTGCTGGACGGCGCTGATGGCGCTGACGATGCCGGTAACGCGGAAGTGTTACCGCTGCGTAGCGGCACCGGGCCAACGCTGTTCTGCCTGCATCCGGCTTCCGGCTTCGCCTGGCAGTACAGCAGCCTGCTGCACTATCTCGGTGGCGACTACCCGGTGGTCGGTTTACAGTCGCCGCGTCCTTCGGGCGTTATCGCCGCCTGCGACAGCGTGGACGCCATGTGCGATCGTCATCTGGCGACCCTTCGTCAGTTGCAGCCGCACGGACCGTACTGGCTGCTGGGCTATTCTCTGGGCGGCTCGCTGGCTCAGGGCATTGCGACCAGGCTGCAACAGGCTGGCGAAGAGGTCGCCTTCCTCGGCCTGCTGGATACCTATCCGTCGGAAGGCCAGGCGTGGCGTACGCCGGATGAAATGGAGGCGCAGCAGGAAGTGGCTCGCGAGCAGGCGCAGTTTATGGCCTCGACGGAGGAAGAAAGCGATCCGCAGCTGCTGGCAGAGAAAGCCGCGATGTTTAACACCATCGTTGCCAACTATAAAGATGCCGTTGCCCGGTTATCCGTCGCCAAAACGGCACGTTTTGACGGCAAAGCTACCCTGTTTATGGCGCAGAAAACCGTGCCGGAGGGTATGGATGTGCCGGCAACCTGGGCACCGTTTGTCGGTGAACTTGAAATCTGGCCGCTGAACTGCGAGCACGCGGATATCCTTTCCGCCGAGTCGCTGACGGCACTGGGGCCATTGCTGGACCGGTTGCTGACGCGGTAATCTTTTTATCCACGGCGGAGAACACTCCGCCGTTTTATTGGGTCATTCCCTTTCCTTAACGTAGCCGCGTCTCTCAACGGCAACGCGCTATCGTACCTCGCAATAATTACCACTCCCTATTAATAATTGCAGACAACAATAAACCCTCGTTTAAAGAAAAGTTATTCCTCACCGCTATCATAAGCGTTGAAATAACCATGAATGACAAAGTCCCTTATCCGTCATCTGAATTTAAATAACGCGCGAGCATGCAATTTTTCTGGAGAGCCCGATGCACCACGGAATTAAAAAAACGTTGTTAGTCCCCTTATTATTTTTGATAAGCCCCTTGAGCCAGGCCGTTGTCGCCGGAGGGATTGTCTCGCTCAGGCATGCATGGCCTGAAAGCGCAGAATTTAATAAACTCTCTTTCTTCCAGCAGATTAGTAACGATGGTGGAACCGGAGCCCGATACTTCTGGGCAAACGAGTTTCACTTTAAACAGGGAGATGGAGGGTATATTGGTTTACAAAACAGGGGTAATGGCGTTCATGCCTTTAATTACTCTATCTGGCAGGCAACCGGCTGGAAGAGCGGGACATGCAGTTTCTTCAATCACGAGAATTCAGGCGTACAATGCCAGATTATTGTTCCGTGGAAAACCGGTCATCAGTACAAATTAGATGTTTCCAAAAATGGCAATCTGGTAACGGGTGTCGTGACCGACCAGATGGACGGCACAACCACAACGGTTGGCGTTATTGAAGTTCCCGAAACATTCGGCAAACTCTACGCCTCTTCCGGTTTTGTCGAAGAATACTCTCAGGGCGATGAGCAACTTTCTTCCTGTTATGTCATGGGCGCGCAAAGTTCAACCTTTCTCAATCCCACAGGCGATGACCATACAAAAGCCGGACAGAGTACCTTCACCTATGGCAACTGCAACGATCCTTATGTGGTAAAAGCGGCATGCGATGGTGATGCCTGCATTAATACCGTGAGCAATCTTGGTGCTGTCGCTTCCCTGAATGCCCCTACCGTCTCGATCGTTAATAATAACGATTTAACCGCCGAGACACTCGCTGGTGCATTGAACAAAGTGGATTTGGTCGCTATTCGATCTGAGGATGGTCAGTGGGCACCCGATATCTATTTTCCACACCCTGACACGCTTAAATGGAAATCAATATTTATCGATCATCGTGCGGGTTATAGTTCATCCGTGCATGTCAATGGCGCTATTACTCAGGTAAAAAAAGGACAGCAGCTGATGTATATGTCAAACGGTAGCAGCTGGAAGGTCATTAATTCAAAATAAGCGAACCGTTATATTACAGAGAGGCTTTACGCCTCTCTGTATACGGCAGCTAGCGTATAACGCCTTCCGTTTCGAGCACCTCGGCGGGTTCCAGTGCCACTGGAATGCTTTTATAGGCCGGAATGCCGCTTTCGGTATCAAAACTGTCGAGCGGCACCAGTACGTTAGCTTCCGGGTAGTAAGCCGCGACGGAGCCGGGCGCCATGTCATACACCACTATCGTCAGGCTATTCAGTCGCCGTGAAGTCTGTTTGCCATCCGGATCCAGCGCAATCATATTGACCTTGTCTCCCACCCGAAGCTGCCGTTTTTCAGCTTCACTGGCTGCCATAAACAGCACGTCACGTCTGCCGGTGACGCCGCGATAGCGATCGTTCAGACCGTAAAGCGTGGTGTTGTACTGATCGTGGCTACGCAGCGTAGTCAGCACCAGGTCGTGACATTTTAGCGAGCGCGGATCTTCATTAATGCCCTGCATCACCTTAAACTGCGCGCGCCCTGATGGCGTCAGCCACTTCCTTTCCGACGCGGCGTTATATAAACGGAAACCGCCAGGCTGAAGAATTTGCTGATTAAAATCCTTAAACGCCGGAAACACCGCCTCAATAGCCTCCCGGATAACGCTGTAATCGCCGACCATTTTGTCCCACTCAACCCGCGTCGCGGGCAGCGTCGCCTTAGCCAGTCCCGCCACTATCGCCGGTTCCGATTTCAGGAATGGCGAAGCGGGTTTCAGCGTACCGCGTGACGCATGCACCATCGACATGGAATCTTCAACGGTTACGCTTTGTTCGCCGGATGCCTGCCGATCCGTTTCGGTACGGCCCAGCACCGGCAGCAGATAGTTATGCTTACCCAGCAGCAGATGTGAACGGTTGAGCTTGGTGGCCATATGCACCACCAGATCCAGCTTGCGCATGGCCGCAAACGTTACCTGCGGATCGGAAATGGCTTCCGCCAGATTACCGCCCAGGCAGAGCAACGCTTTAGAGCGCCCGTCGCGTATCGCCTGAACCGCACTGACCGCACCGTGCCCGTGCTTTTGCGGCGGCCTGAAGCCAAAGACGTTTTCCAGACTGTCGAGCAGGCTTTGCGGCGGAATTTCAGTGATGCCAACGGTGCGATCGCCCTGCACATTGGAATGGCCGCGTAACGGGCAAATGCCTGCGCCAGGCTTGCCGATGTTGCCACGCATAAGCAGTAAGTTAGCGATTTGCTGCACGTTCTGCGTACCGTACTGGTGCTGGGTGATGCCCATGCCGTAACAGATGATGGTTTTTTCTGCCGAGGCATAGAGGTGTGCGATGTTCTGGATTTCGGCGAACGTCATCCCGGAGACTTTCTCAATATGCTGCCAGTCCGTTCCGTCGAGATCGGTTTTAAGGGCGGCGAAGCCTTCCGTGTGCTGCTGGATAAAGGCCTCATCCACCACGCCAGGTTTCCCTGCTGTCAGCGCCTCATCATGCATTTTGAGCAGGCATTTCATCACCCCTTTTAACACCGCCGCATCGCCGCCAACCCGCACTTTATAATAGGTTGACGCTAATTCGGTGGAGCTGAGCGACAGCATTTCGACCGGGCTTTGAGGCGAAGTAAAACGCTCAAGGCCACGTTCACGCAGCGGATTGATCGCCACGATTTTTGCGCCGCGTTTAGCTACTTCACGCAGCGTGCCGAGCATGCGAGGATGGTTCGTTCCCGGATTGTGACCGATACAGATCACCAGATCGCAATGGTCAAAATCGTCCAGTTCAACGGTGCCTTTGCCAACGCCAATTGACTGCGGCAGTCCGACGCTGGTCGGCTCATGACACATGTTTGAACAGTCGGGAAAGTTATTCGTGCCATATTCGCGAGCGAAAAGCTGCCAGAGGAAAGCGGCTTCGTTGGAAGCACGGCCGGAGGTGTAAAACTCCACGCTGTCGGGATCGTAGCCTTGCAGTTTTTCGCCGATTTCCCGGAACGCGGTTTCCCATTCTATGGGCTGATAAGTATCGCTGGCGGCATCATACTTCATGGGATGCGTGAGTCGCCCTTCGCCTTCCAGCTCGTAAGCGCTGCGCGACCAAAGCTCGCTAACGGTGTGCGCGGAAAAAAATTCAGGCGTGGTGCGCTTGCTGGTTGCTTCCCACGAAACGGCCTTTGCGCCGTTTTCACAGAACTCGAACGAGGATCCATGACGCGGGTCGGGCCAGGCACAGCCGGGGCAGTCAAAGCCCTGCGGCTGGTTAACTTTGAACAGCGCGATCACATCCTGCTTCACGGCCATCTGGCCGCGAATGGCATCGGCCACCGCTTTCAGTGCGCCCCAACCCCCTGCCGATCCGCTATAGGGTGAAATACCCTTATTATTCTGTTTCATTCGACTCGCTCACTAAAAAATACCGTCTTTTTAGCGTAGAGCAGGGGTTTCCCGATGGCGGGGAATTTTGTTTTCAGGATGTTGCCAAAACGCTACTGCCCCCTCGCGTGCGTGCTGTCCGGTAGCCGCTGTCATCCCGTAAGGGGTCAGCGCCTGAGTAATTTCAGGGGCTGCTTTGCTTCGCCTGAAAGACAGCAGATGAGGCCGGTTACGTTTTTTTCAGCGGTCATAACGCCCCCAGAAGATCTTTCACAGATCTGTTTAAAGTTCTGCCAACTGTCGCCGATAAATATTTCACTGACGGTGACGGGCATCCGGGCGCCGTAATCGACCCAAGTCAATCTTGAAGGAAACTATTATGTCCGTTATCAATACCAACATTATGTCCCTGACCACTCAGAACAACCTGAACAAATCCCAGGCTTCTCTGAGCACCGCGATCGAACGTCTTTCTTCTGGTCTGCGTATCAACAGCGCAAAAGATGATGCTGCGGGCGAAGCTATCGCTAACCGCATGAATTCTCAGATTAAAGGTCTGACTCAGGCAGCACGTAACGCCAACGACGGTATCTCTCTGACTCAGACGGCTGAAGGGTCAATGAACGAGATCAACACCAACTTACAGCGTATTCGTGAACTGACTGTTCAGGCGAAAAACGGCACCAACAGCGCTGACGACATCGACTCAATCCAGAAAGAAGTTGACGCACGTCTGTCTGAAATCAACCGTATTGGCGCGGCAAGCACCTTTAACGGCACGGCAATTTTCAACACCACCGGCAGCGTAAAAATCCAGGTGGGCGCTAACGATTCTACCGACGCTAACGTGATCAGCATCGACCTGTCAGGCGCAGGCTTCCAGGCTTCTGGCCTGGGCGCTACCTTCAGCGTGACCGGCGGCAACCTCTCTGACCTCGATGCGCGTATCAAAGACGTGGATACTTCACGTAGTGCCCTGGGTGCGATTCAGAACCGTTTTGAATCTACCATTAACAACCTGAATACCTCTGTGACCAACCTGACCGCGTCTCAGTCACGTATTCAGGATGCTGACTACGCAACGGAAGTGTCTAACATGTCCAAAGCGCAGATCCTTCAGCAGGCCGGTACCTCCGTGCTGTCAAAAGCTAACCAGGTTCCACAGGGCGTGCTGTCTCTGCTGCAGTAAGTCTTTCTGGTTTACCTCAGAACGCAAAACCCCGGCTTCGGCCGGGGTTTTCTTTTTTATTTCATTCTGGCCGTGCTTCGACTTCATTAAAAAGGATAAGCACAGGCAAAAGGATAAGGTATGCTCAGTTATTTATTTCCTGGCAGTAACGATCTGCACACGGCCGAAAAATTTTACGATGCCGTTTTATCGCCAAACCTTTTGATGGCAGGCCTGCTGTTGCCGGTAACGGCGCGATGCCTACGGGAAGAATTTTTACGTTGCCTGGTTGCGCGATCCTGACGGTAATAAAGTCGCCTTCTTCTTTAACGATCCGGAAGACAAGTAATGGATTTTTGGTATGGAAAAAATAAAGCCCGACAGCGGTCAGGCTTTATTTACTGTGACTTAAACGGGTTTACAGCGGTTTATATGCCGTCTCTTTTGCCTTCCATAATGCAATCAGCGTAATCCCCAGCGCCAGGCAAACATATAAAGAGACCCACACCGTGCTGCCCATCTCTTTATAAAGCGAAGTAATAATCAGCGGCGCAAACCCTCCGCCGACAATACCCGCCAGGGTGTAAGCCAGCGAAGAACCGGCATAACGAACGTGGCCGGGAAATTGTTCAGTGACAAATGCCGCCTGCGGGCCATACATCACCGCATGGATCAGCAGGCCGACAATGACCGCCAGTACAATCAATACCGTCTGCGCGCTGTCGAGCAGCACAAAAAAGACAAATGACCAAACCGCCGCCAGCAGCACGCCTGCGATATAAACCGGCCTTCTGCCCAGCCGATCGGAAAGTGCACCAAACATCGGCACGGTAATCGCATTGCCAATTGCGCCCAGCATGGTCGCCAGCAGCGCGACCGGCCGCGGCAAGTGCAGCACCGTTGTAACATAGGTCAGCGTAAAGACCACGACCAGTGCATAGAGCACATCGGAACCGATGCGCGCGCCTCCCGCAATCAGCAATTCGCGTGGATAGCGAACAAAGACCTCTTTCAGCGGCGTGTGCGTGGTTTTCTCACTGGCCTGCATGGCGACAAAGGTGGGCGTCTCCTCCACGCCACGGCGAAGCCAAAGGCCAAACATCACCAGCAGCAGACTCAGCAGAAACGGCACGCGCCAGCCCCATTCCTGAAACTGGTCACCGCTCAGCGCCAGCGTGACCAGGGTGATAAAACCGGTGCCAATCAGCGTGCCGCAGGAAGGGCCAACCTGGGCGAACGAAGCGTTGCGTCCCCGTTTGTTGGCATCGCCATGTTCCATAGAGAGCAGCACGGCACCAGCCCACTCGCCGCCCAGCGCAATTCCCTGAATAAAGCGCAGCGTGACCAACAGTACCGGGCTCCAGATACCCCAACTCGCATAGCCGGGCAGCAGGCCCATCAACGCGGTGGTGACGCCCATAATCACCAGCGTGGTAATCAGCACCGCTTTGCGGCCGGCAACGTCGCCCAAATGACCGAAAATAAACCCCCCGACCGGGCGGGAAATATAGCCAACCGCATAGGTGGAAAAGGCCAGAATCGTCCCGACCAGCGGGTCGAAGCTGGGAAAGAAAACATGGTTGAAGACCAGCGCCGCCATAATGTTATAGACGGTGAAATCATACCATTCGAGCGCGGTGCCCACCGAACTGGCCGCGGCCAGCCGACCCGTTTTAGACATTCCGCTCCGGGCGGTCTGGAGCAGCGTGGAATCAGTATTCGCCATGGGTCATCTCCTGCTTTGTTAACTGCCAGCTGAGCGGGTAAAGCTGCACATCCGCCGGATTGAAATCAGCCTCATCTTCAGGCGCAATCTGGGTGGCGACAAACAGCATGCCGTGGGAAAGAGTCATCGTGATCTCCTCCGTAAAAGAAGGATTTCCAGGGCTAACGCCAGACTCAGTACTGCGGCATCTTTACCCTGGGTGGCGGCCAGCATCAGCCCCACCGGCGCGTGGCCCGGCTGATGGCACGGCAGCGAAACAGCGCAGCCGTCCAGCATGTTGATAACGCTGGTATTGCGCAGCATCAGTGCATTGATTTCTTTGTAGCGCTGCGGATCGTCAAGTTCGGCGATAGTGGGCGCAATACGCGGGACGGTGGGCATAAGCATCCCGTCAAAATCCGTCAGTGCGGCCTCCACACGCTGTTTCCAGGCAGCACGCTGCTGATAAAGCTCTTCGGCATCCTGCGCGGTTAACCCGCGGCCGACCTGAAGACGGGTTAATACCTGGGGATCGTAAGCTTCCGGCCGTGACTGCGCGCTTTGCTGGTGCCATTGCCAGGCTTCCCAGGCTATGATGCCGCCGCGTGCGTTGAGGGTTGTCAGCTCGGCCAGCTCCGTTAGCGGTATCTCGACAAGCGTTGCACCCGCAGCCTGAATCAGATCGCGCGTGGCGGTCCAGGCCTGGCGGACGTCATCTTCTAAATCATCCAGCACGCGCGTTTGTGGGATCGCAAAACGCGCCTGTGACAGATTGCATTCTGCAAGCATCAGTGGTTCATCAGCAATGATGCTGTCCAGCAGCCAGCAGCTGCGCACGTCATGGGCGATAACGCCGATACTGTCGAGCGAAGCGGCAAGGGGCAGCGTACCGGCTTGCCCGATGCGGCTGGCGCTGGGCTTAAATCCCGTCAGGCCGCAAAGCGCCGCCGGGATGCGTACCGAGCCGCCGGTGTCCGTCCCAATTGCGCCCAGGCACATGCCATCGCTTACCGATACCGCTGCGCCGGAGGAGGAACCGCCAGGGATGCGCGGCGAGTTGCGCTGCCACGGATTTGCAGGCGTGCCGTAATGCGGATTGATGCCCAGTCCTGAAAAGGCAAACTCGGTCATGTTGGTTTTACCGACGATCGCCGCACCGGCCTGTTCCAGACGGTTCACCATACTGGCGTTCGTCTTCGCTGCGGGCGCGTTGATCAACAGCGTGGAGCCTGCGGTGGTGGCTTCACCAGCCACATCGAACAGATCTTTAATGCTGATCGGTAAACCGTCGACGGAACTGAGTGCTTCACCCTTTTGCCAGCGGATACCCGCCTGAATCGCCCGTCTGCGGGCATTATCGGTATATAAGCGCGTAAAGACGCGAGCGCCCTCACCGCTTTTCTCCGTGGCGGCAAACAGCGCCGCCTCGGTATAGTCTTGCGGGGTTGCCTCACCCTCTTTCAGCCGCTGGCTGGCCTGCCATAGTGTCGTCATCGTCAGTCTCCTCAGGCTACGACTGGCAACAGACCAGTGCTGTATTGATGGGTTAGCGTGCGGTTCAGGATGGGATCGTGCAGCGCCATGCGGAAATCACTGGCCGGACGAATGCCGCCCAGCGCGCTCAGCGTGCCGCAGGACATGGCAAAACCCTCTTCGGCCGGCGTGTCAGACAGATAACGCGCCAGCAAATCCATCGGCGTCAATAAAGAAGCCAGTGAACCTTGCTGATAGCTGACCCATTCGCCCTGCTCTTTAATCCAGGCGCTCAGTTCCAATGCATCCCAGTGTTCAGCAACCTCTTTTATCCGCCAGGCGTGGCCTGCAACCGGCTTAATACAGGCTTGTTTCGACAGGGCAACGCTGAACGTTTCCAGATGACGATCGGTATGATCGGAAATAAGCGAGACCCAGTATTCACCCCGATGGAAAAAGACAAACGGCTCCGCCTCGCCTGACGTTTCTGCACCTACAACTTCCAGATGAGATTGCTGGCTGAGTTGGTTAGTGGTGACGCGGTAAAACAGCGGCACTGCACCTGGCGGGGGCACGCCCAGCGCTTCCAGCTCCCTGATGTGGTGCAACACCGCCTGCCGATCCCTTCCTACCCATCCTGCAATAACCAGCTGATTTATCTCAACTTCAATCAGTGGCGCTGCTTTGTCATCGGTGGTAAACGTCAGTTTCATCGCTCTTTCCCCTTAAATGAAATTCGTGTGAAATTTCACACTATTTTCAATCTTGCGATTTTCATGCCACCTTTTTGTGTAATATGGTGAAAACGTTGGATAAGGAAAAAAACATGAGTGATGCGATTGCTGAAGCGCCTGATGCAGCCAGCCCCCGAGCGCTTTCTCTTAACGAGCAGGCCTATCAGGCTTTCAAACATAAACTCATCACGCTGCGCTACAAGCCGGGCGAATATCTGAATACCGCGCAGGTGATGAACGATTTGGCGATGGGCAGGACGCCGGTTAATCAGGCCGTGCACCGACTGGCGACCGAAGGCTTGTTGCAGATTATCCCGCGTAAAGGGGTGATGGTTTCCCCTCTCTCGATTGATGATGCGCTGGAGTTGATAGAAGTGCGTATGGTAAACGAAACGCTATGCCTGCAACTCGCCAGCCGAAAAGTGACATCGTCACATATCGTCTCGCTCAGGCAGCTAAATCAGCAGATTGCCGCCGCCAGCGAAGCGCGCAATCGGGTCGAGGTTATGCTGCTGGATCGCGAATTTCATCAGCGGCTGGCGGACATTGCCGGAAACAGCCGTTTATCCGATATTCTCAGCGTAATCCACGCGCAGGCTCAGCGCTTCTGGGCCACAACGTTATCAAGCGAGAGTCATATGCAGGAAGTGATTACCGAACACGATGCGATTATCGAGGCGCTGGAAAACGGTGATACAGAACGTGCCGCAGAAGCCGCGCGCGTCCATATTTTCTCGTTTAAACAGGCTTTGCTGAATTATTGAAAAAGGAGCCGATAGTTTTAGCATCTCAGCACATGGAGACTGGGCGACGCTGGCACCTGTTGGTGCCCTTCACTGAATCAACGAGGCTTTCAAGGCTTCAATAAAAACCGTTACCCGCTGAGGTAAATGTCGCGTGGTAGGAAACAGCGCCCAAACGGAAAGATCCTGAGGGCGAGCGTCTTGCAACTTCACTTCAATAAGCGTGCCCTCCTCTATTTCTTTTTTAACATCCCACAGCGTTAACTGCGCCAGTCCAATACCCTGCATACAAAGTTCCCTGACGCTTTCAACGTTGCCTGAACTGAATCTGCCATCCACGCTGATACTGGTGCTTTGGCCCTCCTGTTCAAACGTCCATTGCAAAACGCTGGTTAACCTCAGGCAGTTGTGGTGAGTGAGATCGTTAAGCGTATCAGGCACGCCAACCTGTTTAATATAATCAGGAGATGCGCAAAGTATGCGGGGATTGTCGACTATCTTGCGGGCAATCAAGTTTGAATCTTTTAGCTTCGCGATGCGGATAGCCACATCAATGCCGCGGCCAACAATATCGACCACCTCTTCATTCAGCTGTAAATCAATTTTCAGCGCTGGATTGCCAGCCAGCAGCGAAGGGATAAGCGGCAGTATCTGCCGGCGGCCAAAGCCGGAAGGTGCCGTAATCCGTAATAAACCTGACGCGCCTTTTGCATCAGGTGAGAACGAGGCTTTCGCACTTTCTGCCGCCTCAACAAGGGTTTTGGCGTAGGGAATAAACTCAGCGCCTTCGGGCGTCAGAGAAACGGAACGCGTCGTGCGCTGTATCAACCGAATGCCCAGCTCGCCCTCCAGTCCGGCCAGCCGCCGGGAAACCGCCATAGGAGAAATATCCAGCCTTTTAGCCGCCTGAGAAAGGCTGAGCGTTTCGGTAATGATCAGGAAAAGCTGCACGTCATTAAGGTTCATAGCGCCGACTTTTATAACGATTATCGTTATACCAGCATATCATAATGGCCTGTTTAAGCGCCAAATCAGAGAGACTATATTACTCCACAAGGTTAATTGCGAACGGATAAAATATGAATCACTCTCCTTTATTTACCGCCCTGAAAGGCAACAACATCAGTTTGAAAAACCGTCTTGCCGTGGCGCCAATGACGCGTGTAACGGCCAGCGAAGATGGCTGCGCCAGTGAAAAAATGAAACGCTACTACGCGAGTTTGGCGCGTGGCGGTTTTGGCCTGATTATCACCGAAGGCATCTATATCGATCGGGCCTGGTCACAGACCTATGCTTTTCAGGCGGGCCTTACTTCCACTGCGCAGGTCGATGCCTGGCGCGAGATAACCGATGCTGTCCACCGCCAGGAAGCCGCTATTTTTGCTCAAATCCAGCACGCTGGCGCGCTGTCACAAGGAAACCATTATGTGACTGAGACGGTAGCGCCCTCTGCAATCCGCCCTAAAGGGGAGCAGATGCCGTTTTATCGCGGAGAAGGACAATACCCGTTACCCCGTGAGCTGAGTGACAGCGAGATTGAAGAAATCATCACCAATTTCGCGGATGCAGCGGCGCGTGCTGTCCATGAGGCCGGGTTTGATGGCGTGGAAATCCACGGTGCAAACGGCTATTTACTCGACCAGTTCTTTACTGAATACAGTAACCTGCGCACTGACAGATGGGGCGGCGATACGGCTGGACGCATGACCATTGGCCTTGAAGTGATTAAGGCTGTTCGTGCGCGTCTCGGCGCAGACGTTCCGGTTGGTATTCGTATTTCGCAGGGCAAAGTGAATGACTTCGTGCATAAATGGGGAAAAGGCGTGGAAGATGCCCGGGTAATCTTTTCGCTGCTGGAAAAGTCTGGCGTGGACTTCATCCATGTGACGGAGTATGAAGCCTGGGAGCCTGCATTTGCCGATGACGAGCGTTCGCTGGTTGAGCTCGCGCATCAATATGCCCCTTCTCTCACTTTGATTGCCAACGGTGCCCTCCACGATCCTGGTCGCGCAGAAGAGGTGATGGCGATGGGGGCAGATCTTATCGCACTCGGTCGTGGCGCTCTGGCAAACCATGACTGGCCTGAGCGGGTTAAAGCTGATCAGCCTTTAAACGAGTTCGATCGCGACATCCTGAGTCCGATTGCGGACATCAAAGAACGCGAGCTTGATCAGTAAACGCCTTACCACTTTGAGGCAAGCGCCGCCTGAAATATTTTGAATTGCAGACTGCTCTGAAAGAAAGGCCATACGCTGGCCTTTCCTTTAAAGCACGCTATTCTCTCTTACCAATCAATAACATATTTACATCAATTTTTAAGGGATAAGAGTTATGCGCAAATTATCAGTTTTAGCGGTTACCTTCGGTCTGCTGCTTTCTGCCACGTCTCAGGTACAGGCAAAAGGCTGCATCAAAGGGGCTGCAGTTGGCGGCGTGGCTGGACACATTAAGCATCACGGCGTGGCTGGCGCGGCGGCAGGCTGTGCAGTTGGCCACCATATGGCTAATAAAAAAGAGAAGAAAGAGCAAGAGAAACAGCAGCAGCAACAACCCGCGCATTAAAATGTAGATTGCCTTCGTGCGATCCTGCTGGTTAGCCCCTGTTTTAGGGGTTAACTGGCTTTGTTACTAACCGAGTATATGCTTATCATTATCGCCCCACGGCCACCTGTTCTGCTGTCCGTGGCAGCTGTCTTCCTGATGCGGGATGATGATCCCGGAGGTATAGCTTGTGGATACATTGATGACGTTACTGGGAAATACCATCCCCCTTATACCTGTCGCGCCCATAAATATGCAAACTTATGCGAAGGCACTTTTTAATGGCTCCGATCAGAATACAAATTTCTATGCAAATGCAACGATAGACTCACAGTTAAATATTAATATCATTTCCCTGAATTTTACTAATAGCTGGCCATTTTCATTCACTACCGGTCAATTAACGCAGATTATTAAAGAAAATATCCCGCACGATTTCGGTTATTTATCCTCGTACAGCATTACGAATATGATAAGGCTGACAACCAAATTTCATCTCTATCTCGATGATAACCTTCTTCTTATTTTCTTTGTCGATGATGGTGAAGCTCTGCTCGGCAGTTTTATCGCTCCGGGCCTGATAGATTATGATGAGAACGCCTATGTACTCAATAATATCGTGGGTACCTGGAGCAGTTAAAATCTGAGTATTCGGTTTACAGAAGGTAGCCCTCTGAAGCACGACACGCTGATTGCCAGCAGGCCTGTATATGCTTAGATACTGAGCGGATCGCATGCTTCTGCGATCATGAAAGATCTATATAATCTTACCAGTAGCGCACTGTTCCCAGGCATCTTTCTGCATAGTGAACGGCAAATCCCTGTATTGCCCTATCCTGATCCGCGCTGACACTTGCGCTGTAACCCCTCCAACGGCTGCGATTTTTGTTTAGCTTTTGAACAATTACCGCTTTAACTTTATATAATGGGACTTATATAAAGTTAAAATGGCCTGGTGTTGAGCAATTATGATAAAATTCTGCGCCAGAAAAGATCGCTAGCTAACTTGTTTCGGTCGTGAACATTTTTAATGCCGGCTCATGGGCGGTTAAATTATAAACAGCCAACCGGTAGCGCTACGTGAATTCTTTAGGGTAACTCCCCTGCTTTTTCTATAGAATTTACGTAGCGCGATCGATTGTTAAACAGAGTATTTATTGGACACGTTATGCCTGAAATAACAGCAGCTGACGACCTGCTGCCCCTGATTTCATCTGATGACGCGATTTCTACGCGGCTGAAAGAATTTGTACAAGATAAAGAGGCTTTTTCTGCCAATACCTGGCGACAACTACTCAGCGTAATGCGCATTTGCTTTCGCTGGGCGGCAGATAATGCCCGCAGCTTTTTGCCAATGTAGTCGGCTGATTTGCGTGACTATCTTGGCTTTCTGCATTCATCAGGCCGGGCCTCTTCTACCATCGCCACACATGCTTCACTGATTGCAATGCTGCATCGCAACGCAGGTCTGATCTCCCCTACGGTTTCCCCCCTGGTTTTTCGTACTATTAAAAAGATTAATCGAACCGCAGTGATCGCCGGTGAACGTACCGGCCAGGCCGTTCCTTTTCGTCTGGCAGACCTGATGATGCTGGATGAGCGCTGGAGGAACTCGTCACGTAAAAAGGAAATGCGCAACCTGGCTTTTCTGCATGTTGCTTACGGTACGCTGTTGCGTATTAGTGAACTGGCCCGTCTGCGGGTTGGCGATATTACGCGCGCGGAAGATGGGCGAATAATTCTGGACGTTGGCTGGACAAAAACCATTGTGCAAACGGGTGGATTGATTAAAGCTCTGAGCACCCTTTCCAGCCAGCGGCTAACCGAATGGATTGAAAGTGCCGGGCTGGCGGGTGAACCCGATGCCTTTTTGTTTGGCCCGGTGCATCGAAGTAATCAGGTGATAGTGACCTGCGACCGTCCGCTCACTACGCCAGCGCTTGAGGCTATTTTTATTCAGGCATGGCAAATTGCCGGACCTCTTCAGCCCGCTAAAGCCAATAAAAATCGTTATCGGGGTTGGAGCGGCCACAGCGCACGTGTTGGCGCGGCTCAGGATATGGCAAAGCAAGGCTACGCTGTAGCGCAGATTATGCAGGAAGGTACCTGGAAGAAACCGGAAACGCTGATGCGCTATATACGAAACGTAGATGCACATCAGGGTGCGATGGTCGATCTAATGGAAGCCCGGCATGGCGGGAAATAAAGCATAGCGCTGGGATTGGGATTGGGATTGGGATTGGGATTTTTATTGATAACCACTTTGCTGCACAAAAAAACAAAGTGGTGCTAAAAAGTAAACGTGCTGAGATTACCTGAAAACAGCGCAATTATCTCCAGTGACGCTGGTGTATGAGGTGATTACAGGCTGACGGTCAGGCAACGAACCATCAATGGCGGATTTGCGCCAGATCGTCTTCAGTTAACCCGGTCATTTTCATGACGATATTGCGATCCAGGCCGTTCTGCAACATGGTACGGGCGACTTCGAGTTTACCTTCGTTACGGCCTTCCTGCCTGCCAAGCTGAATGCCTTTCTCAATGCCTTTCTCAATGCCTTTTTCAATGCCCTTCTCAATGCCCTTCTGTTCAAGCTGTTGTGCGATGGTCATCAATGCGTCTCCATGTTGCGGCACACGCTGTGCCAGTTCACGTACAAACGCCTCTGCGTCTGCCGTTTCACCCGTCTGTATCAGGTAGTTTATCAGCGATGTCAGCTGTTGTCCCGTAACCGGTTCTCTCAACAGCAGGGTCGCCAGCCTGTCCAGCAGCTCTGCCAGGTCGCGCCGGTGAATATGCTTTTGCAGCAGCGTCAGGGCCGCCATGCTGCGGTGGCCCATTATCTCGTCGTCGGAAATCACCGTGACGTCAACCAGCGGAAACTCACCGCCGTAAAGCTTACCGGCCAGCCCGGGATGATTAAATTCATCCAGCCAGCGGGTGGAATAGGGATAGGGAGTGCGCTTTCCCGTATAAAACAGCACCGGTATCACCAGCGGCAGCTTTTTGTGCCCGGCGTCAAGGTGGCGCTGCATGGCCGCCACCGCGTAGCGAAGAAGCCTGAACGCCATGTGCCTGTCCGGCGTGGACTGGTGTTCGATAAGAACGTGGACGTAGCCATCATCGCCGGTCGTGGTTTTCAGGCTGTAGAGCACGTCGCTGAAATAGGGGCGAAGCGTTTCCTCAACAAAGCTGCCGGACTCCAGCTTAAGAGTGCTGAAGTCGCAGACGGCCTGCAGCTCCGCGGGCAAATGCAGCTGCATAAAATCCCGTGCGGTAGCGGGATGGGTCAGAAACTGTTTAAAGGCGAGATCGTGCGGTGTCGGGCTCGCGTTCCTGCGGCCCTTTGCTTTCCTGTCAGACATTCCCTGCTCCGTTGTCCCTGGAATTCTCTTTTCGAGAAGGGGAATTATAACGAAATCCGGGCGTGCATACCCGTATTTTTTTGAGGGGTATATAAGATAAGAGATTAATTATAGAAAAAGAATTGCGTGCTGTAACTAATATTCCATACCCGCTATTAATAAAAATCATCTGATAATCTGTAACTTATCACTACTCATTTCATGTTATGTTTAACTGCCTGTAAACAAGGCTTTTACTGGCATTCTCCAGATTCGCGGGGTCTCGTTTAAGCCATCGCTGGCTGGCTCCGGCATTGGCTACGATAGACACCAGCGGCTGATTTATTTCATGCGCAATTGAAGAGGTTAGCTGCCCAACGGTAGTGGCACGCGCAACGCGGTTTACTGACTGGCTTAAGAAGAATATTTTACAAAGCATAAACCGGCAGAATCAATAATGTCATGCTGTAAAAAAACCCAGAGCCGAAGCCCTGGGAAAATAGAGACAAAAACTCAATTTACTGAACTGTTAATTTCAGCTAATGCGCCTGTAATAGCAGAAATAATGACCGGAATGGCCGCTGCTGAGGCATTGTCACTTATATCGGCTGCCAGACTCGCCACGTCGGTTTGCAAAAATTGCAACGTCCCTGAAAGGCCCGGTAAAACATTAAAACTATCAGCGACTGAGCCGTTGGCGGAAGTCAGCAAAGTCAGCAGTTTGGTTTTATCCGCAAGCGTAGTTTGCAAATCCTGTAGCTTCAGCTGGTTCCCGGAAACAATACTCTCCAGGCTTTTCACCAGTGCAAGCGCCCCCGATAAGCCGACTACGCCACCCAGAGAACCCAATCCACTTAGCAAACTGTAGCTTTTCTGCGCTTTGGTCAGCGCTGCCTGATTACCGGCAAGCGTGCTCTGGAGGGTAGAAAGTTCCGAAGTCAGCGTAGTTACCGTGCTCTGAATGCCATTTCCGAAAGTTAATACTGAATCTTTAAGCGGAGAAAGGGTTTGAATTGCACTTTCTACCGAGTTAGAAAAATCAGCAACGGCCGTTTTTAGCAGATCGCTATAGGTTGAGGCATTTGAAAGATCTTCAGGCTTAATGCTACTGAGTGCCGCAGTAGTGGAAGTAACAAACGCCTTACCTTCCGCCTGAAGTCGGGTAATAATATCGGTAATCTGGGCCAGATTACCCGTAACCTGACTAATCGAGTCATCACCCGCTCCGCCAGTTGCTGATTTAAGTGCCGAGGTAACGGAATTTAAAGATAAAATAGATTGAGACAATGAAGTAGACATAGGTAACTCCTTGAGTCATTAAGTTTTTGATTAGTTATACAGAAGTAAAAACGTTTTAATTTAAAAAAATTTGCTTATTACTACTCAGTTAAAGCTGCTGAGTAGCCCCCCCTCACATGGACTATTTAATGCATTTTTTCCTCCTTTTATGGAATTGGAATTAATAGCCTGCCGTCAGAGATGAAATCTATCCCCTGTGAAATTCTCTTTGCGCTTATATCAGTACTGGCTTTTTTTAACTAAATAGCCCCCCACTTCTATCAGTAACGCAATCTAAATAACAGAAGGGATAAGAATGTTAAGTACGAGTTAACTTATAACAATCCCCTGTGAAATCAGTCAATTGCGTACGCATCCTATCAGATTTTCCTTAGATGATTAAGACGGCGATATCATTAAAAAGTCATAAAAATCAGGCAACTAAAGACAAATAATGCCCTAATTAATTTCATTGTCACTTCAAAGCAAGTTTTTATAAAATCAGGCAGAAAAAGGTTGGTCACTTGAGATATTCCCTCCGGGTCTTGACGCAAGAGAAAATACATTTAATGCAAGAAATAGAAAAAGTGAAATATTAAAAATTACGATCGAAAATACTTTTAACAGCAACCAATCAAACTAAAATAAAAATAACATCCAATGTGAGTAGTTATTGCAGACTAATAGAAAATGTAATTAATAAGAATAACTGGCACTACCAGTCATTATTAATTTACGCAATCAGTTAAAAGTAGTGCTAAGGTTAAGTTGCCTTGCGAATTCCCTGTAAATACTTGCAGGTATCACCAGGGATCTTATATTCTCAATAAATTAACTAAGGGTAACTATCATGCCTCAGCTGAACCTGTCTTCAAACTTTGGTAGAGTTGATGAAAGCCTGCGGGGAAAACCACAGGTAGCAATGCGAGATGCTTTACTGCAATTCTTCAATTTTTTCCTGACCACTTGCAGAAATTATGACATACGCGATATTTCCCTTATCAGTTCTGACATTGAGTATATTTATGATGACAGTGCCGGACGCTCTGTCACCTGGCCTTTAGATAATTATGCTTTCGAATATTTGCTTAATGATATATTGTTTGAAGATTCACAATTGGTTGATGTGGAATGGATAATTAACTGGACCATGATGTCTAACTTTATATTCAGGCTTAACTATCAGAACGGCGCTGAGTTTACAGATGAAATGGATGTCCTTTTTTCCCCACGTACCGGTCAAGCCAGAATAAACATTAGCTTTGCGCCTTTTGTCGGCGTGAAAAGCCATCATCGTAAACACAGTAAAAAGAAATCAGCTTAACGAATGACGGCCTGTAATGAAGAGAGGCATGATGCCTCTCTTTTCTTCCTCTACTGCGCCTGCACCGTTAACCCCCGGTAAAAGGTCGGTTCCACCTGCAAAGGCTTATTTATCAGCCCCTGCTTTTGATAAAAGTCAGCCGTTTCCTGCTGCTGGGTAATGGTGGCACTGTCAATCGCCTGCCAGTGTGACTGACGTCGGCCAAAAGAGAGTCGTATCGCTTCTTTTGGGAAACCAATGATTTTAGCCAGCGTTACCGAATAATTATCAATATTAGCGTACGCCTGTTTTTCCGCTTCAGCCAGCCGGTTAATATAATCCTGAAGTGCTTTACGCTTCGTTTCATTAGCCAGTGCGCTGTCGGTCGCTGCCAGGAAACTGTTCCCCGTCGATAACCCTCGCCCACTCACCAGTACCCGACCGGTCCCCGAGGTTTCTGCCAGTGCGGTGTAAGGATCCCACGTTGCCCAGGCATCCACCGCGCCGCTGGCCAGCGCAATTTTAGCATCTGACGGGGTAAGATAACGGAAATGCACCTCTTCAGGTTTGATGCCGGCCTGTTCCAGCGCCTTCAACGCAACGAAATGTCCTACCGATCCCCTGCCGGTGCCGATGCTTTTTCCTTTCAGATTCGCAACGGTCTTAATCGCGGAATCCTTATTAACCACCACCGCCGTGCCGTAAGGATCGGACTTGTCTACCGCCACGGCCTTAACCTGCGAACCGGCCGCTATGGAGAAAAGCAGCGGTGCATCGCCAATAATGCCGACATCAACAGCGCCTGCATTTAGCGCTTCCGCTAAGGGAGCTGCCGCCGGAAACTCTGCCCATTCAATATGATACGGCAGGTTTTCCAGCAGGTTGGTTGCTTCCAGCTGGGCACGCATATTACCTTTCTGGTCAGCGATGCGCAGCGTCACGCCATCGTCGGCCTGCGTGGCGGCACCTGCCAACAGCATGATTAATAACAGAGAACGTTTCATTAAAATTCCTTGGTTCTTCAGGCAAAAACATTGGCCGTAATGCCGCGAGCAAACAGCTGCGGATCGGTATCGGGCCGCAGTACATTAATGGCTTTTAAATCGCGGGCGTAGACTGCCAGTTCCTTAACAAAAGCGTCCCCCGTTGCCGAGTGCCCATGGGTATGCGTCTGAAGTACGGCGCTAATTTCCTGAGCCGTAGTGTTAAGCGCGTGGCTGACAAATTCATCACCGATTTCATCCGGATGCTTCGCTGCCCAGGCATGGGCTTGTAAAATGGCATGGGTGATGGCTGCGGCAACGGCGGGGTCATCACGCGTCAATGCACCACGCACGCCCACGACACAGCAGCTGAGATTGGCATATTCATCCGTAAGATTGGTCGCCAGTTCACGGTATCCAGACTGGTTAATAAGCCGCCACATCACCGGATCGGAGCCGCTTGCCGCCTGAATTTCCCCTTTCTGAAGCGCCATCGGTAACAGATCCAGCGGGTAAGCGCGCCAGCTAACATCGTTTACCGGATCGATACCGTGCCTTTTCAGCAGCAGCGAGAAAAAGTTTTTATCTGCCGCCGCCATATCCGTTACGCCAATGGTTTTCCCTTTCAGATCGGCAAAATTTTGCGGCCCCTGAGCCAGCGTAACCAACCGCATACAGCCGCCGTGCGTCCCTGCCGTGAGCTTGACGTCAAAGCCTTGTTCCAGCGCTTTCAGCCAGCGCAGCGCCATGCCTACTGCCGCATCCGCTTTGCCAGTGGCGATCGACTCCAGCAGCAGTTCTGTTGAATTACCAAAGTTGACGAACTCCACATCAAGATTGTGCTGACGGAAAAAGCCCTGTTTATCTGCAACCGTTACCGGTGCAATGCAGATAGCGTTTAGATTAACCGCCAGTTTAACCTTCCGCATTGCCGGTAATGCCCATTTCCCCGGGCCTTCAATATCCGTTGTGCCATTCATGCCAGCCATATTATGCGCCAGAACGTTCGGACTGAATAAAGAGGTAACGGCAGCGCCGCCCAATAATCCCAAAAGCCGCCGACGCGACAATATTAAATTTTGATTCACTCTACAGGCTCCATTCCGAACGGGTTAATTGGATAGCGTCAACGTGATTCCCGCGCTTAACCGCAGGCTGAATAATGAAGTAATTTAATGTAAAAACTTTATAAATCATCAAGATAAGAAATGATTGTGTAAAGTTCTCGTCTCATCATAATATTAATCACCCCTCTGTTTTAAAAAATAATTATGCCGATAGTTAATTACCTTATCTGTTTTACGTCTTTTACAACTGATGCGCTAATTTGCATTCTGTCATCGAATTTTTCGCGATATTTCTGTTTCTGCTATTCAGAAATATGAAATAGTGGAGGCGTTGAAACAGATGAACAGTCCGGCCTTTTCCCCTTTTCCCTCCGGGTTTGATCCGCAGAGGGTTGATTCAGATCCGGGCAGCCCGCAACGTCTTGCCGCCCTGACCCGCTCCTTTGCGCAGCGGGCCGCGCACTATGATGTCACCGGTGATTTTCCCCATGATAATTTTGCCGAGTTGCACGATGCCGGCTTACTGAGGCTGGCACTGCCCGCACGGCTGGGCGGCAACGAATGTGATCTGGCAACCGCGCTGCGTGTGATAACGGCGGTTGCTAAGGGCGATCCGTCGTCAGCGTTAATCCTGACCATGCACTATCTGCACTCGCTACGCTTACGGACGGCCAGTGGCTGGCCGGCAGCGTTACAACAACAGGTCGCAGCAGACATTGTTAAGAACGGGGCGCTGATCAATTCATTAAGAGTCGAACCGGCGCTGGGAACCCCGGCACGCGGTGGGCTTCCTGCCACGCGAGCTACCCGTACTGAAAAGGGCTGGCAGCTTGATGGTGAAAAAATCTATTCAACCGGCAGTCACGGCCTCAGTTGGTTGCTGGTCTGGGGCGCTACCGATGATCCACAGCCGCTGACCGGCAGCTTTCTGGTACCCGCTTCCGCCTCCGGCGTGCAAATTATTGATGACTGGGATCATTTAGGCATGCGGGCGACCTGTAGTCATCGGGTCGTTTTCCGGCGGGTGACGATCCCTTTTGACCATGCTATCAGCCTGAATGAGCGGCCTGCGGCCCAGGACGCACAGGAAACGTTGTGGATGTCGGTGCTGCTCCCGGCCGTTTACGATGCCGTCGCGCAAAGCGCGCAGCAATGGCTACATGATTTTTTGCAGCATCGGATACCTTCCGCGCTTCAGGCACCGCTGGCAGCCCTTCCCCGTTTTCAAGCCCTCGCCGGGCGCATCGATACCCTGTTGTTCAGCAACCAAACGCTTTTGCACAGTGCGGCTACAGGCAACATTGATCCTGTCCGCGGCGGCCAGTTAAAGCATCTGATCACCAGTCAGGCGATTGAGGCCGTTGAGTTGGCTATTGAAGCCGCCGGAAATCCGGGTTTGTCACGCCGTAGCGATCTGCAACGTCATCTTCGCAACGTGCTTTGCGCACGCATCCATACGCCTCAGGACGATGTGATCCTGCAAACCGCAGGCCAGCGTGTTCTGGCATTTTCATCGAATCAACAGAGGAGTGTATAAATGAGCCTGGAATTTATTGGCCTGGTGGGATCGCAGGAAAGCAGCGAGGCGCTGGCTGCCGAAGGCCCTTTAGTCAACGCTGATTTTATCCGGGCTTTTTCGCAAACGCAGCAATACGCCGGTTTCGATAAAGTCCTGCTGGCCGTCAATACCCGCGCGCCCGATTCGTTAATCCTCGCCAGTTGGGTAGCTGCGCAGACCGATAAACTGGGTTTACTGGTGGCGCATCGTCCTGGTTTTCAGGCGCCCACTTTCGCTGCACGGCAGTTTGCCACCCTGGATCAGCTCAGCCAGGGACGCGTGGCCATCAATGTCATTACCGGTGGCGATAGCGGCGATTTGCAACGCGATGGCGACTGGCTGGACAAGGACAGCCGCTATGGACGGACGGCCGAATATCTACAGGTCATGCTCAATACCTGGCATCAACAGCAGCCTTTCGATCATCACGGCGATTTTTACCGCATCCGGGATAACCTGACGCAGGTGAAACCGGTTGAAGGTCATATACCGGTTTATTTCTCCGGCGCGTCTGAGGCTGCGGTCGAAGTTGCAGCCCGGTATGCCGATGTCTACATGATGTGGGGCGAGCCGCTGGCAGAAATCAAACAGCGCATCGCGCAGGTAAAATCTGCCGCAAAAAAATATGGTCGTGAAGATAAAATCCGCTTTAGCCTGTCGCTGCGCCCTATTCTTGGCGACAGCGAAACGGAGGCGTGGGCGCGTGCAGAGCGGATTCTGGCGCGGGCGAAAGCGTTGATCGATCCGGCGAGTGCCAATCCGGACAGTAATAGCGGCTCACAGCGGCTGTACGGTTTTGCCAAAGAAAAAGCCGTTCACGACAGCTGCCTGTGGACTGAGATTGCGGCGCTCTCCGGCGCGGCAGGTAATTCGACCTCACTGGTTGGCACGCCTGAGCAGGTTGCCAATGCTGCACTGGAATATTACCGCCTGGGCGTGACCACTTTCCTGTTTCGCGGCTTTGATCAGCTGCGCGATGCAGCCGTTTACGGGCAGCAGCTTATCCCTTTGATGCGTGAGAAGGTTGCGACTCTGGCATCCTGAGTATTCATTTCACCTGCCGACTTCCACCAGCCTGCTGCCCATGATGTGCGGCACAGGCTGGCAAGCTTCAGCTGCTGGCTTCGGGTTCTCGCCCTTTTTCTCTGCCTGACTAATGATTATTCGATGCCATAGTGAGCGGATAAATAACAAACATTAGTATGTTGTAACTAAAATAAAAGCTACCCGACAGCCAGTATTGGCTGTTCCCAATAAATAACGCCGCCCTTTAAAAAGAGAGCGGCGTTTCAGTCTGTTAACGGAAAATTGTGAAGCGCAACTACACCGTTATTCGCGCCAGCCTAAGGCAGGAGCAACATGTTTCAGGATCGCTTCCATCACATGGGCGCAGTAATCGACCCCAAGCTGATTTGGAATGGTTAACAGTAGCGTGTCGGCTGCGGCAATGGCTTCGTCTTTCGCCAGCTGTTCAATTAACTGCTCCGGTTCCGCTGCATAGCTGCGGCCAAAAATAGCGCGGGTTTTTTCGTCCAGATAACCGACCTGATCGCCACCCTGCCCGCTTGAACCGAAATAGGCGCGATCCTGCTGATTAGTCAGCGCAAAGATGCTGCGACTGACGGAGACCCGCGGCTCGCGTTGATGCCCGGCTGCTTTCCACGCATCCCGGTAAGCCTGAATCTGTTTCGCCTGCTGAATATGGAAGGGTTCGCCGGTTTCATCATCCTTCAGCGTCGAACTTTGCAGGTTCATCCCTGACTTTGCCGCCCAGACTGCGGTGGCATTAGAGCCGGAGCCCCACCAAATCCGCTCGCGCAGCCCTTGTGAGTAAGGCTCCGTGCGCAATAAACCCGGCGGGTTAGGAAACATAGGCTGCGGATTCGGTTTGGCAAAGCCTTCGCCGCGCAGCACTTCCAGCAGCGCTTCGGTATGGCGACGGCCCATATCCGCATCGCTTTCGCCTTCCTGCGGCTGATAACCAAAATAGCGCCAGCCGTCGATCACCTGCTCCGGCGAACCGCGGCTGATACCTAACTGCAAGCGTCCACCGCTGATCAGATCCGCTGCGCCCGCCTCTTCCGCCATATAAAGCGGATTCTCGTAGCGCATATCAATCACGCCGGTGCCAATTTCAATCTTGCTGGTACGCGCTGCTACCGCAGCAAGCAGCGGAAAAGGCGCGCTAAGCTGCCGGGCAAAATGATGTACGCGGAACCAGGCGCCATCGGCCCCCAATTCTTCTGCGGCGACCGCGAGATCGATAGATTGCAGCAACGCATCCGCCGCGGAACGGGTTGCCGACTGTTGCGACGGCGTCCAGTGACCAAACGACAGAAATCCGATTTTTTTCATGGTACAGGCCTTATCAGAGTGGCGCATTTTGCTGCCGGCAAATACGGCAGTTGGCGGGCAGCAGAGAGGCGTTCAGGTATTATCCCGCTAAATTAACGTTGCGCAGGCGTGTTGTCTAATGACACTTTCGCATGATTTCAGCTAAGACAGGGCGCAATCGATCGGCTGGCCTAAAATTCTTCCGGTTCTCCGGGCAGCGAAACAGAAAGCGGCAGCCCTTCTGCACCCGCATAAACAATGACCAACTCCGCCGGCTCATCGGTCGTATATCCGCGATGAATATCGCCTACGGCTTCATTCAGCGCTTCGCCCGCTCTCACCTGATGCGTTTTACCGCTCGCCTGGTCTTCAATGGTTAGCTTGCCTGAGAGGATATAGGCAATATTGGGCATCGAATGCGAATGCCAGGGTAGCGCGGAGTGCGCCGGAATGTGCATTTTCATGACCGTCAACTGCGGTTTCCCGCCGGGGTAAGCCGTATAGGGCGTGCCGTTCCACGCCTGGCCTGTTTGCATCAGCGTTTCACTGACAATCTCCTGCGGCTGTGTTTTAGCGGCGTCATGATGATTCTGCTTTGGCATGCGTTCCCCCTTATTTTAACCTAATGATAAGTATAGCTAAAATATAAAAAACCGCCTTTTCAAGAAAGAGTTTTCGCCAGGCTGGTATTGGTCGTTATCCATGTTCTTCCGAAGCCATTCTAAGCAACTCAGCTAACCTTGATTAAGTCCCTCACTCTTTTATCGCATCAGAAGGCCACTACCATCCGGAGAAAACTATGTATCCAGCGTGGGTCATTGCCCTTTTTATCGCTATTTTCATTTCGCCAACCGCCAGTGCGGCACCCATTTTGATCAAAAACGGCTACGTTCTTTCTATGCAATCCGGTATGGCTGACCAGCCACATACCGATCTGTTAATTGACGGTAACAGCATCAGTAAAATGGGTAAAAATCTCCAGCAACCCGATGCCGAGATAATTGACGCCAGCGGAAAATTTGTTTTACCCGGTTTTGTCGATGCCCACTCACATCTGTGGATCACCACGATGCGCGGTCAGTTTCGTAATAAAGAAGGGAAATTTTCTGCGGTCAGTAGCCGGTCAGGCGCTGCGATGCAGCCTGATGATGTCTACATCGCCATGTATAGCGGCGCGCTGGAGCTTTTGGCGGCGGGTATTACCACCAGCAGCGATTTTTTTGACAATATCCGCGGCCCGGAATGGGCCGATGCGGGCTACAAGGCGCTGAATGACGCCGGTATCCGGGCGATTATGTTTTATGGCGGGCCTGATAAAACCACCCGTTCGCCAATTGATTTATCGCATCTGCAAACCCTGTTAGCCAAACAGACACCGCGCGTCTCACTGGGCCTTGCATGGCGCCTGCCAAAAGATTTAAAGGATGCCGGTAACTGGACAATGCGTGACCGTGAATATCAGTTTGCGCGTGAGCACCATCTGCCGGTACAGGTTCACGTCAGCGGCCAGGCCGATGCGATGTTTAACGCGCTGATCCAGCGTGATTATCTCGCGCCTTTCGTTACCGTCGTCCATGCCACAGACGCCACACCGCAGCAGCTGGATGCGCTGGAAAAGGCAGGCGGCAGTCTGGCGCTCACCCCGATCAGTGAAGCGCATGTTGCCTATGGCCTGACGCGGCTGGATCATTTCAGCCGCATCACGCGTCAGGGGCTGGGCATTGACGGCAACGCGCTGGCGGGCAGCGCGGATATGTTTGCCACGCTGCGGCTGGCTGCCCTGCTGATGAGCGGTGGAGCAAAAGATGAAGGCAAACCCGATGCCCGACATCTGCTGGCACTCGCCACTCGCCAGGGTGCCGAGGCCGCAGGATTAGGCAACATCACCGGCACGCTCCAGCCGGGTAAGCGAGCCGATGTGCAAATTATTAACCCCGGCACGCTAAATATGAGCGGTTTTGGCGGCGGCGATCCTGCCGCGCTGATCGTCTATTCCGCCAGGCCCGAAAATGTCGACACCGTGTTGGTGGATGGCCGCCTGGTTAAGCGCGACGGCAACCTGGTAGGAGTGAACATGACCGGGCTGAT
Source organism: Pantoea sp. CCBC3-3-1 (assembly GCF_007981265.1). Taxonomy (NCBI): domain Bacteria; kingdom Pseudomonadati; phylum Pseudomonadota; class Gammaproteobacteria; order Enterobacterales; family Erwiniaceae; genus Pantoea; species Pantoea sp. CCBC3-3-1. The sequence continues at coordinate 2,329,309 of NZ_CP034363.1, read as the reverse complement.
TGATAAAGCCAATAATTCGGCAAGGCATTTACTGGAATAAGCTGGTGCCTGGTAGCTTGATAAACGCCAGTAACCTGCCAGGCTTTGCAGCAAAAGTTAACAATTTCAGACGTTCCCTTACCTAATGGAGCCAGTTATGAAAGGCACAATCCCCCTGCTCGCCGTATTGCTTCTCTGCGGCTGCGGCGCGAATAACAGCCCGCCGAAAGTGACCAGCCCCGGCGCGCCAACCTCCGGAAAAATGAAAGTGTTGGACAGCGGTGCGGCGATGATGCAATCCCGGCCGCCGATTGATGCGATTAACGCCTACCTGGATGGTTTTCATTTTTATAACGGCGATCATAATGGCCAGATGGAAGCCCACCATTACGTCACGATCCTTAATGATGATGTGATGCAGGTGGTGATTTACGACGGGAATACCCGCGATGCCAAACTGATGGGGGTGGAATATATCATCAGCGAACGGCTGTTTAAGACGCTGCCGCCGGAAGAGAAAAAATACTGGCACAGCCATCAGTATGAAGTGAAATCGGGCAGCCTGATTGCGCCGGGTCTGCCGCCCGTTGCTGAAAAAGCGCTGATGACGCGCATCGTCAATACCTATGGTAAAACCTGGCACACCTGGCATACCGATCGCGATAAGACCCTGCCGATGGGTATTCCGGCGCTGATGATGGGCTTTACCGCTGACGGCCAGATGGATCCCCGGCTGTTAACCGACCGCGATAAACGCTTCGACGTTGATACGAAGAAAATCAGGGATTCACGCAAGGATATCGTCGCGCATCCGGTAGCAAAGGGCGCGAATGCCTGGGAAAAAGGCAATACCGTACAGCTGGAAAGCGTTAAGGGTGGCGGCGCTGCGGCCAGGGGCGATACGCACTTTGGCACGTCAGAACAAACGCATGCGGGAAAACTGTGACCAGAAGCGTCCCGGGCAATCCCGGCCCGGGACGCTTTGTGACCAGCCTGTGTTTCATGCACGTGAAGTTTATCAGGGCATTAACTGACTAAAGCGCCCTCTTATTTACTGTTTCGTCAACCAGCGCGCATATAATTTGTCGCGGGCTAAATTCTTCATTTTTACCTCGCACATAATATCGAAGTCACCAAACGACAAGGCCCAGTCATTCAGCGTATCGTTGAAATAGTAATCGGAATGCGCACGAAGTTTTGTTTTAGCGACGCCCAAAATTGCCTGATCGGGAAAACCCTGCTCAGGAATTAACCCTTCCACCGATACTGAATAATGCATAACCGGCCTTACGCCGCGCCAGGATTCTTTAATTAAGGCAACACGCGGATCGTCCGGCTTAATGAATTCATTCTCTTTCACCCAGTGATGATGAATATCCAGCACCACAGGACATAAGTCTCTGGCTTGCAATACGTCATCCAGCGAGCAGGAAATTTCATCATTTTCCACGGTCAACATCCGCTGAGCTGCCGGGCTCAGGCGGGCGAAAGCGTCTCTGAATCCCGCCAGCCCCTTTTTACCGTTCATATGGATGTTAATCTTGAAATCCTGGAACGATCTGCCATAGCCCATCAGCGATGCACATAAAGCGTGGTATTCCACGTCTTCAAGCGCCCGATCGACCACTGCCGGATTATCAGATGCCAGCACCGAATACTGTCCCGGATGGAAAGAAAGACGAATATTATTTTTCCGGGCGAAGTCACCGCATCTTTTGAATAAATCGTGAAGTTCGGGTAAAAAATCCGCATAGAGCGGCGTGGCTTCAGGCACGGTATATAAAGGCAGCAAATCGCTGCCAATCCTCATCATCCGCAGATCTTCCGGCTGCGAAGCCAGCTGCTCTAAAATAAGATAAAGATGGGTCAGATTATTTTTTGCCAGCGTGAAAATCAGCGCTGTTCTTTGGTCATTATCTAAGCTTAAAAAACGGGTGCGCGTGGTGGCTTTAAAAGGATAAAGCTGTTTTAAATCTTCATTAATATATTTACAAGCAAAGCCTAATTTCATCCTACCCCCTGTTTACGTCATACCAGAGTCTAGTCTCAAATTTTGCGGGCTGCCCGTTAGCGGCCTGACTTAAGATTTGCCCGTCAGGCCGGAGAGAGGATAAGAGCCCCGGTCTTTACCGTTACGGCCATTTGTATCAGTTGTTTCAGCAGGTTGCGTTTAGCAGTAACCTGCGCATACTATCCCGACCCGTAGCGGCGTGGTGAAGATCCTGAAACGGGTCTGGCGACTCGAGTAAAAACACCTTTCAGGGATTTTGGGAGCGGCAATGAATGAAAAAATTAACCCTGCAAATGTTGGCAAAAATGGCGGGTGTTGGTGTGGCTACCGTAGACAGGGTGCTCAACGATCGCGGCGGCGTATCACCAGAAACCGTACGCAAAGTGCTACAGGTTGCGCGCGAAGCCGGACTCAAACGTCAGTTACCGGAAGCGTACCGGCAGCCCTGGCAAATTGAAGTTTTCCTGAGCGGTAACGCATCCTTCTTTTTTCAGCGTCTGACCCGCGATTTTAGCGCAATAGCCAGCCAGCTGGGCTATCAGCGCCTGACGCTGCACAGAACCTGCATTCCTGAATCACAGCCGGAAAAGCTGGCGCAGGCGATTGTTGAAAGCAGTCAGAAACGCGACGGACTCATCGTCTTCGGTCATGATTATGCGGCTATTCATCAGGCGCTGGCTTACTGTCAGGCAGCGGGCGTGCCGGTGATTACGATTGTGACGGATATCCCTGATGCCAGCAGGCTATGCCACGTCGGCATCAACCAGTATCAGGCCGGTCGCACAGCCGGTTTATTGATGAGCAAGACGGCTGTTACCGGCGAGGTAATTATGATCAGCGGACGAACCGATTACCTGGCGCACCGTCAGCGTATTGAAGGCTTTCGTGAAGCGGTTACTGCCCGTGCGCCGCATATCCGGCTGCGGGAAGTCTTGACCGGCGAAGACCGACGCGAACGGATCCGGGGCCTGTTGGACGACGCATTGCGCCACGCTGAAGAGGTCGCCGGCATTTACAATACGGGGCTGGGCAACAGCGAAATCACCTCCGTTTTACAGCGACACGGCCTGCCCGGTAACTGTACCTTTATCACCCATGAACTCTATTCCCTGACCCGAACCCTGCTCTGTGATGATGTGGTCTCGTTTACCCTCGATCAAAATGCCCCGCAGCACGCCAGGCTGGCGGTGGATCTTATGCTGCGTCATCTGGAAACGGGCTATCAACCAGAAATGTACAGCGACGGCAAAGTAGCGTTAAACATCGTGACCGCCGAAAACCTCGATTAGTCTTGCGCCAGTCCGCTGAAAATTACCTATACTTTTCAATCAACAACCTGATTTCCCTCACGAGTGTTGCTGTCGTCCGCATCGTGGCGCGCCTGCTGGGGTTAAAAGGGCAACTTCCGTTCTGCACAAAGGATGTCTGGTGGATAACAAAACATACCGTTCCCCCGTTCGTGAAAAAGGCTTTGTCGGCCTGGGTGATTACGCTGCCATCGGCGAAGGACGCTCTGTTGCGCTGATTGCGCCTGACGGTTCAATTGACTGGTGGTGTGCGCCAAATCTGGATTCGCCGCCGCTGTTCGATCGTATTCTGGATGCGCAGATTGGCGGTTTTTTCCAGATTGAGCCGGTGGGCGAGTATCAGGTACAGCGACACTATCGCGAAGACAGTAATGTACTGGAAACCTGTTATAAAACCGACAGCGGTTCGGTGCGGCTAACGGAGTCACTTAACAGCTCGCTGGCGGGCCGACTGCCCTGGAGCGAGCTGGCACGCCGTATTGAAGGCCTGGACGGTTCTGTTGAACTCAAACTTCACCTGCGCCTTGGCACCATGGCGGAAACCCGTTCTCCCTGGCTGGCTGATACCCAACAGGGCACGGTCTTTCATATTGGCGATTTGATGGCAATGCTGAAAAGCAGCGATGACGTGACAATGACGCATTTCAGCGATGAAGCAATCTCCGGGCGGCTGACCACATCGCCTGGCTCGCAGTCGTTGATCGCCCTGCTCGCCAGCGAAAAAGAGCCGCTGGCCGTACCGAGCCTTGCGGCTATTAACGATCGGATTGAAACCAGCCATATTGCCTGGCGCGACTGGGTACATCATCTGAGCTATGACGGTAAGTACCCGCTGCACGTCAAGCGCTCGGCGCTGGCGCTGAAGTTTCTGTGGTATTCACCTACCGGCGCGTTAGCGGCGGCGGCGACCACCTCCTTACCCGAAGGCCTGGGCGGCGAAAAAAACTATGATTACCGCTACGCCTGGGTACGCGACGCCTGCCTGATCATTAAGGCATTTGTCTATCTGGGGGCGCTGGAAGATTGTAAAGCGGCATTTTCCTGGCTTACGCGCACCATTATTCGTCACGGCGTTAAGCTACGAGCCTGCTATACGCTGGAAGGCGATATCGTTCCCGAGGAGCGTTATTTACCGCTGAGCGGCTACTGCAATTCCCAGCCGGTTCGTGTCGGAAACAACGCGCGCGATCAGGTGCAGCTCAGCATGTATGGCGACATGCTCGCAACTGCACAGCTGTTCATTGAGGCCGGGCACGTGCTGGATATCGCCACTTCCCGCATGCTGGGCGAGCTGGCGAACTGCTGCGCGGACAGCTGGCGACAAAAGGATTCCGGCATTTGGGAACTGCCAGATGAGCAGCACTACACCCATTCGAAAATGGCCTGCTGGCTGGCGCTGGATCGGGCGGTCGCCATGGCGGACGGCAAGCATATCGAACCCACCTGGGTAGCCCGCTGGAGACGTGAGCGCGATCGTATTCGCGACTGGATTGAAGAATTTTGCTGGTCGGATAAGAAACAGGCCTATCTGTTCTATGTCGGCAGCGAGGATCGGCTCGATGCCTCGCTGGCGCTGGTTCATCACTACGGCAACACGGTAAATCCTCAGCGTATGTTGTCAACTTATCAGGCGATCCGCCATGAACTGGGCCACGACAGCGCCATGCTTTATCGCTACAGCAACGTTGAGGAAGAAGAAAGCACCTTTGTTGCCTGCTCGTTCTGGCTGGCAGAAGCGCTGGCTGCAATGGGCGAAACCGGGCAGGCAGCGCAGGCGATGGAGGAGATCCTTGAATGCCTGTGCAACCGCGGCAACGTGGAAACCTTTAACGAGATGTTTGATGTCAGAACCGGCAGCTGGCGTGGCAATCTGCCCCAAGGCCTGAGCCATTTGGCCTTAATCTGTGCCGCTCAGGCACTGTCACACCCCAAACAAACCGAAGATGCTAACGCGGAGGGAACCTGATGAAATATTGCTGGCAACAACCTGGCCTGTCTGCCGATCGGCAGGCAGAAATCGTATTGGCCGAGATGACGGAAGATGAAAAATACGCCTGGCTTTCCGGGCCGATGGCGATCCCACTCGGCGATGAGCCTTTGCCGGAAGGCGCTATCGGTTCCGCCGCTTTTTATCCCGGCATTCCGCGCCTGGGCATTCCCGCTATGCAGCAGTCCGACGCGAGCCTGGGCATTACCGCATTGGGCAATGTCCGTCCCGGCGATAATGCCACCGCCCTGCCTTCCAGCCTGCTGCTCGCCTCCACCTTTAATCCAGACATGGCCGAACGCAGCGGAAAAATGGTAGGTCGCGAGGCCTTTGCTAAAGGATTTAACGTTCAGCTGGCAGGCGGCGCGAATGTGATCCGCGAACCGCGAGGCGGCCGTAACTTTGAATATCTCTCTGAAGATCCGCTGCTAACCGGCGTGATGGCCGGCCATTCGGTGCTCGGCATACAGTCACAACACGTGGTCTCAACCGTTAAACACTTTGCGGTCAATGCTCAGGAAACGGGCCGCGTAGTGGTCAGTTCAGATCTGGATGAGGCCGCAATGCGCGAGTCGGACCTGCTGGCATTCGAAATAGCCATCGATACGGGTAAACCCGGCGCTGTGATGCCCGGCTATAACCTTGTTAACGGTGAATGGGCCTCCGAAAACGCGTTTCTGCTTAATAAAGTGCTGAAAGGCGACTGGCGCTATCCCGGGTGGGTCATGTCCGACTGGGGAGCGACCCATTCTGCGGCCAAAGCGGCCCTTGCCGGGCTTGATGTGCAGTCAGGTGCCAATCTTGACCAGCAGGTCTGGTTCGATCGCCCTCTGCGTGAAGCCGTTGCGGCCGGTATTGTGCCGCAAGGCCGAATTGACGATATGGTGCGGCGCATTTTACGCAGCCTGTTTGCAGTGGGTGCAATTGAACATCCGGCGCAGCCGGGCGGTGATATTGATTATATGGCTCACCGCCTGGTGGCCCAGCGTGAGGCGGAACAGGGAATTGTGCTGCTGAAAAACCGTCATAGCGTATTGCCGCTGAAGAAAGGCGCGAAACGGCTGCTGGTGGTCGGTGCACATGCTGACCAGGGCGTACTGGCCGGCGGCGGTTCATCGGCGGTGACGCCGGTTGGCAGCCTGCGGTTGCCGGGCATTGATTTTATGGGCATTGCCACGGACAAAGTTTACCAGCCTTCCCCACCGCTACATGCTATCCGCGCCGAGTCAGGTGCCGCCTCAGTCGATTTTCATAGCGGTGAGGATATTGCCAGCGCGGTGGAACAGGCCCGTGATGCCGATGCGGTTATTGTCTTTGCTGAAGAGTGGCGTTCAGAAGCCCTGGATGCGCAGGGGCTGGCGTTAGACGATAAGCAAAATCAGCTGATCGCGGCGCTGGCGGCAAGCCATCAACAGGTCATTGTGGTGCTGGAGACAGGTGGCGCGGTGACGCTGCAGTGGCTCGACGATGTGGCTGCCGTGCTGCAAGCCTGGTATCCGGGCTCGGGCGGCGGCGAAGCCATTGCCGGTGTGTTATTTGGTCGGGTCAACCCATCGGGTCGCCTGCCGGTGAGCTTTCCCCTGCATGAACAGCAGCTGCCACAGCCTTCGCAGATCGATCCGCAAACAACCACCTCGCTGCCCGGCGTGCCGGTTAAAGGCGATATTTTGCATATTGACTATAACGTCGAAGGTTCCGACGTGGGCTACCGCTGGTATGCCCGCACCAGGCAAAAACCGCTGTTGCCGTTCGGCTATGGGCTGAGCTATACCACCTTTAGCAGCAGCCATCTCAGCGCATCACGGCAGGGTGCAGGCATCGAAGTCTCGCTCGACGTGACCAATACTGGCGACAGGCCAGGGGCTGAGGTCGTGCAGATTTACATCCAGCCGGCGAATAAGGCTTATGTGCCGCGGCTGGCGGCTTTTGCCCGTGTTGAACTGGCCGCGGGAGAAAGTCGCCAGGTCACGCTGATGCTGGAACCTAAAGTTATCGCCTGCTGGCACAGCGAGAGCGGGCAATGGGTGATTGCCGGAGGCGAGTATGAAATAGCCGCAGGCCGTCATGCGGCCGAATTTATGCTGACCTGCACGCTCGTTTTACCCGAACAGCGGTTTGGCCGTCAACGCCAGCCGAAAACGACGTCGGCTTAAGGTTTCGGCGATCTGAACCTCACCCGCTACGACCGGTAAATAATGCGCGAGTCGTAGCGGTAATGGCCATCGCCCGGCCTGCTGCTTACGGGCGCCCCTCATAGCCGTCCCGGTAGCTGGCCGCCATAGCATCCAGCATAATTTTCCGGGCTTTTTCGGGTCGATCGGCCTCATAAACCTTGCCGACGAAGATCGACCCTATCTGCCCCAAAGCAGGATTTTCTGCATTGCGCAGCGCCTCCCTGTTCGCTTCGGCCTGAAGACGCGTGACCCCTTTTTGACGGTCGTCCACCCCGCGTTGCCAGGCCTGTTGTAAACAGGGGCGAAGACTCTTAGCCGTATCCGTTACGTTTAAACGAAATGCGGGATCGAATTTGCTGGCCGCCAGCTGATGTGCAGCATGGTTAGCCTGTCGATCAACACTGGTTAATTGACCGGCGCAGGCGCTGAGCAGAAAGACAAATAACGCCGCAGAAAACCGAAAAACTACGTTCATGATTAATTCTTCCTTGAAAACGAACAAAGTGAATAAAGCCGGGCGCATTATCCTGTTCCACGAAAAAATGGCGAGCTATTTTTACTTTTTCCTGAAAGCATCTCACAATAATTATTTTTATTATGCCTATCCTCTGCGCATATAAAGTTACGATAACAATTTATATAAACATGTAATAGCCGGTTAGCATACTGATGCGGGATATAAAACAACCCTCATCATTAAATGAAAGTCAGCATTCTATAATTTCACAAACAATTGAAAGAAAACTGACCGTCGCGCTATGCTTTTTTTCGCTAACCATAGAATTTTTACTCTCTAAGCTGAAGCCCGCCAGTTTGCTATGTTGCGCAGACAGCACTTTAACTATGGGATAAAACAGTGAAAAAAACCCTTTTCAGCAGTCTTATCGCGACAGCGATTTTAGTCACAAGCCAGGCGGCCATGGCGGAGAATGCGCCAAAAACGGTCAATATCGGTTACCAGAAAGCCAATATCTTTGCTCTGCTGAAATATCGCGGCACGCTGGATGAAGATTTTAAAAAACAGGGCATCGCCGTACGCTGGGTAGAATTTCCTGCTGGCCCGCAAATGCTGGAAGGATTAAACGTCGGCAGTATCGATCTGGCTGCAACCGGCGATGCGCCCCCGGCCTTTGCCCAGGCCGCGAAAGCCGATTTGGTCTATCTGGCGCATTCACCGGCTAATCCAAAAACGGAAGCCATCGTGGTGCCGGAAAATTCCACGATTAAAAACGTAGCCGATTTAAAAGGCAAACGCGTGGCGTTGAATAAAGGATCAGATGTGAATTATTTACTGGTCAGCGCACTGGAAAAAGCGGGCCTGAGCTATAAAGATATCACGCCGGTTTATCTGCCGCCCGCTGATGCCCGCGCGGCTTTTCAGCGTGGCGCGGTTGATGCCTGGGTAATCTGGGATCCTTACTACGCCGAGGTGGAAACCAATGCTAAAGCGCGGCTGGTGAAAAATGCCGAAGGCCTGGTACCGCACTACACCTTCTATCTTGCCAGCCGTAAGTTCGCGGAAACCTGGCCGGAGACGGCGAAAAAGGTGGTGGATGAACTGGGCAGCCTGAGCGACTGGGCGAATAAAAATCCGGCTGAGACGGCGAAGATCCTCTCTACCTCGACCGGTTTGCCTCAACCCATCTGGCAGCGGGCGCTGGCACGAATGCCGTTTGGCGCTGAACGCATGACGCCGGAGGTGTTTAAAGAGCAGCAGGCTCTGGCCGACAAATTTAGCCAGATTGGGCTGTTGCCGGTAAAAGTTGACGTCAGTAGCGCCACCTGGTCACTTGATAAAAAACAGTAACGGCAGCGGCAGGATTACCCTGCCGTACAGACTGCTAACGAACTCAAAGCGCGAGGAACATGAGCCTGGAACAAAGCGTCCTGGGCCATGGACGGCCCAGGCCGAGCTGGCACGGATGCCGCTTTTTGCGTCTTTGTGGAAGACTCATGTTCCTCGCGCCAGCACGGTGTAAACGAATTCTGCGGCAAAATCACCCTGCCGCTTTTTTATATCCGTTCGCGCCCGGAACATGTGAAAGCAGCTGGCGGGTATAATCCGCGCCCGGTGAGGTAAAGATCTGCTGCGCTGCACCCTGCTCAACCACCTTTCCCTGCTGCATTATCACCACGTAATCCGAGATCTGCCGCACCACCGCCAGGTCATGAGAGATAAACAGATAGGTCAGGCCGTGCTCGCGCTGTAAGCGTTCTAACAGCTGGAGGATCTGCGCCTGCACCGCCACATCCAGCGCGGACACGGGCTCATCAAGGATCACCAGGTCCGGCGAAATCGCCAGCGCCCGGGCAATCGCTACGCGCTGGCGCTGGCCGCCGGATAACGTCCCGGGACGGCTGTTCAGCAGGCTTACCGGCAGCTCCACGTCCGTCAGCAGTTCTGCCGCCCGCTCACGCTGGCGCTGGCGATTGCCGCATCTGAACGCCCGTAGCGGTTCGGTAATAATCTCCTCCAGCGTCATTTTTGGGTTAAGCGAAGCGAACGGATTTTGCCACACCAGCTGTACCCGACGGCGAAACTCAGGGCGCTGAAAAGCGGCAAGCGAGGTGAACGCGACATCGTCAAAAATCACCTGCCCGGCATCTGACGCTTCCAGCCCCATCAGCATACGCACCGTGGTGGATTTCCCCGAGCCGGATTCACCGACCAGACTGGTTGTGCCGCCACGCAGGACAGGAAATGAGATATCATCCACCGCAGGAAAACGGCGGCCATCTTTCAGCGGAAAATGCCGGACCAGATTTTGCGCCTGCATCAGCGGCCTCGAGACCAGCGGTTTACGCCAGGGAACGGTTAAGAACGCCGGAGAGGCGTCCAGCAAGCGGCGAGTATAAGGATGCCGCGTCTGATGCAGCAGGCTGCCAGGCGTGCCGCTTTCCACCAGTCGTCCTTCATACATCACCAGTATCCGGTCGGCCCGCTCCAGCGCAATATTCAGATCGTGGGTAATCAGCAGCATCGCAATTCCCTTGCTTTCCACCACCGCATCCAGCGTATCCAGCACCTGTTTCTGCACGCTGACATCCAGCGCGCTGGTCGGCTCATCGGCAATAATCAGTTTCGGGTGATGGCACAGGGCCATCGCCAGCAAAATCCGCTGCCGCATCCCGCCTGAAAGCTGATGAGGATAGCTGGCAACGATCCGCGAAGCATCACGCAGACCGACATCAGCCAGCAGCCCCGGCACTCGCTGCTTCGCATCGCGACGAGTCACACCGTGCAGCGTCAGCGCTTCAATCATCTGTTTGCCGATGCTTTGGATCGGATCCAGCGCCTGGGCCGGATCCTGCGGCACGAAGCCGATTTCCACGCCTCGCAGCTGCTGCCACTGGCGCTGGCTGGCATTTTCCAGCGCCTGGCCGTTAAAGCGAATATGTCCGGCGTGGCGGGTTTTCCCCTTCAGCAACCCAACCAGCGCCGCAGCGGTGGTCGACTTGCCGGAGCCGGAGCCGCCGACAAGGGCTATCACCTCGCCGGGATCAACGGTGAAACTCAATGATTTCACCGCGTGGATAGCTTCCCCCTGACGGGAAAAGTAGTCCACCGACAGCGCCGCCACATCTAATAAGGGTTGGGTCATGGCTCCTCCGCCCTGTCCTGAATAAAACCGGCCAGCCGGTTGGTCGCCAGCACGGTAAGCACAATGGTCAGCCCCGGCAAGGTGGTATACCACCACGCAGCGGCAATATAGTTGCGGCCTTCGGCAATCAGCAGTCCCCATTCCGGCTGGGGCGGCGGCGCGCCAAAACCCAGAAAGCTCAGGGCGGAAACGGAGAGCAGTGCAAACCCCAATTCAAGGGCCGCCAGCGACAGTACCGGTGCCAGCGCATGCGGTAAAATATGGCGGCGGATAATTGTCAAATGCCCCACGCCACCGACTCTCGCCGCCTCAACAAACAGATGAGTGCGGCTACGCAATACCTCTCCCCGTGACAGTCTGGCAAAAGTCGCCACGGAAGAAAGCCCGACGGCGATAGCAATATGTAACGTGCCGAAACCGAGTACGGTGATAATTGCCATCGCCAGCAGCAGATTAGGTACGGCCATCAGAATATCGATGACGCGCATAAAGGCGCTGTCGACCCGGCCGCCGGTATATCCCGCCAGCACGCCCATCAGCGTACCGACAAACAGCGCAATTGCGGTGGAAAACAGCGTCGCCTGTAGCGTGAGCGCCGTACCAAATACGCTGCGGCTGTAGAGATCTCTTCCCAAATGATCGGTGCCGAACCAGTGCACGGCGGAAGGTGCCTGCAAGGCCTGCACAGGATCGCCTGCCAGCGGGCTTTGCCCGGTAAACCAGCCGGGAAACAGCGCCCACAATGCCACCAGCAGCAGCAGGCCAACGCTGAGCCACAGGCTCAGTGCAAAAGGACGGCTTAGCGGCTTGACGGTTAGGGTTTCACTCATCAGCGTTCTCCCGTCGCAAGGCGTGGATCGAGCAGAGGATAGATCGCATCGGTGATAAAATTCACCACGACAAAAACCGTGGCCGCCGTCAATACCACGCCCTGTACCAGGGGAATATCCTGGGCAGAAACGGCGCCTTCAGCGAGCCGCCCCAGCCCTTCGCGCGAGAAAATCGTTTCGGTAATCACCGCGCCCGCCAGCAGATGACCAAACACCATGCCGGACAGCGTCAGTAACGGAATGGCCGCATTCGGCAAGACGTGGCGCCAGAGCAAACGGGCTGTTCCCGCGCCTTTCAGGCGCAGCGCATCGATAAAAGATCGCCGCCAGACCTCCGCCAGTGAACGACTCATTACCTGAGCGAGGGTGGCTGCGGTAGGGATTGCCAGCGTCAGCGTCGGCAGCACCAGCGACTGCCAGCCACGGTTTCCCATGGCCGGGAGCCAGGCATGGCTGAACGAAAAAAGCTGTAGCAACAGTAAACCTGACCAGAAGGTCGGCAGCGCCGCACCCAGTGAAGGCAGCGCAAGCAGCATCGATTTAATTCTCCCGGACGGCAAGACGCTGGTACCCGCTGCCAGACCACCGCCGACAATAAGCGCCACGACCAGCGCGCAGACCGCCAGCAGTAAGGTCGCCGGCAGCGCCTGAATAATTAAATCAGTGACGTTGTCACCGCTGATAATCGATTTGCCAAGATTGAGATGCAGCAGATCCCACAGCGCCAGCAAATATTGCTGCCAGACAGGCAGATCGAGATGATACTGCGCCTTTAGCGCGGCGACCTGCGCCGCGTCAACGGTACTCTGTTCGCCCTGATTCAGCATGATAGTCACCGGATCGGCAGGCAGAATATAAAGGATGAAAAAAGTCAGGCTCCAGGCTGCCCACAGTACGCCGATGCCCTGCAACGCACGCTTCAGGGAAGCCGGGAGCCGACGGCGGCTCTTCGGCGTGGCGAGCAAGAGATGGTTCATTTTTACTCCTTCGCCGTAAGCCAGGTGTCATAAAGCTGGAAGCGGGAGGAGGCATCAAAATGAAAACCCCGCACGTTCTGCCCGGTCGCGATCACCGTTGCCAGCTCCACCAGCGGGATGGCGTTGCCTTCTGCAATCAGCTGTTTCGCCGCCTGAGTAACGTAATCCTGCCGCTGTGCCTTCTCCAGCGTTTCGCTGGACTGCAACAGCAGCCGATCGACCTCTGCGGGCTGGCGATGGTTAACATTGCGTCCGCCAGCGTCAAAAACCGTTCGCAGCACGTCGGGATCGGAGCGGGTCAGATTGTAGAAGTCAACCGGCAGCTTGCCGCCCGCCTGCCTCGCCACGACCTGGCTGATAGGCGCTTTTTCCAGTTGCAGATCGATCCCCACCTGATGCAGCTGCTGCTGCACGACCTCAATAAACGGTGCCGACTGCCAGTAGCTGATACGGAAACTCAGGCGCTGACCGTTTTTGCTACGAATGCCATCCGCGCCGCGCCGCCAGCCATTCTCTTCCAACAGTTTTTCAGCCGCCTGCGGGTTGTAACCCAGATCGGCGCTGAGATCCTGATAAAGCGGCGTGGTTTTTGCCAGCACCGAGGTCGCCGCCGACTGATAGCGCGAAAGCACCGGCTTCAGCGCCTGGCGATCGATAGCCAGGTTTAACGCCTGACGCAGCGGTGCTTCAGCCATCAGCGGCGTGGACTGATTAGGGAACAGGCTGTAAACCAGCCCGGGATTGGTGCGGGCGATAAGGTGAATGTTTTTCGCCAGCAGCAGCGCTTCGTCCTGCGGCGTGACGCCAACGTTAACATCCAGCTGACGTGAAATCAGGCTGCCGAACCGTACGCCGCTCTCCGGGATCACGCGATATTCCACGCTATCCAGGTAGCTTTCGCCCTGATGTTTTGCCAGTGACGACGGCCACTGATAACCGTTCCGCCGGACGAGATCCACTTTCTGATTATGCACAAACTGTTTCAGCACAAACGGCCCGGTACCTGCCAGCGATCCCTGACAGCGCGCTTCGGCCGGGGCGGCCACGGTACTGGGGGCGAAGAACCCCAGACTCATGGTGGAGGTCGCCTGTAAAAACTGCGCGTTCGGCTGCTGAAAGGTGATGACCACCGTTTGCGCGTCCGGGGTATCAATCTGCTTCAGCCCCTTCAGATAGGTTGACGCCAGTGAAGCACGCGCACCCAACTTCACAATAGCGTTAAAATTATCTTTAACGGACTGTGAGGTAAACGGCGTGCCGTCGCTAAAGGTGACGTTGTCACGAAGAGTAAAGGTAAACCGCCGGTTGCCTTCGTCAATTTGCCATTGTGTCGCTAACCACGGCACGATATTGCCCGTTTGTGGATCCTGATCGGTCAGGGAATCGGTCAACTGGCGACCAATATTCAGCGAATTATTGTTACCTGCCTGCTGCGGATCGAGACAATTTGGGTCGGTATCAATCGCTATCAGCAAATTGCCGCCTTTTTGTGCGGCGGCTTTTGCCGGAACGGCAGGTGCTTCGCTGGCGGCTTGATCGCATCCTGCCAGCAGACCGCTCACCAGTAAGGCCAGCAAAGGGCGACGCAGCGTCGCCCGAGTTAAGGTAACAGGCAAGATTAGCTCCTTTTATTTGCCTGCCAGCGCGGCAGTACGAACCGGCTGCGCATAGCGACTGACTTTGAAAGGGATACCGAGTCTGCCACGCAGCGTGGTTTCCTTTGAGGGCTGCCAGTAGCCACGTTCAGCCAGCAGTGGCAGAACGTAGCGGGTGAAATCATCCAGCGCTTCTACCAGCACCGGCCCGCTGATGATAAAGCCGCTCGCGCCGCCCTCTTCAACCCAGCGGATCAGCGCGCTGGCGACCTGTTCCGGCGTGCCGAAAAATTCGCCGCGGGGAAGCGCAGTTTCATAAGCGATCTGCCGCAGGGTAATCGGCTCCTCTTTTGCCCGGCGCTTAATCGCATCCGTGGTGGAACGGAAGGTGTTTTGGCCCAGATCGCCCAGCTCCGGGAAAGGCCCGTTCGGGTCGTACTGGCTAAAATCGTGGTGGTCGAAGAAACGTCCCAAATAGGCCAGTACATCTTCCAGAGACAGCAGCGAGAGCAGATGCTGATATTTCGCCTCGGCCTCTTCTGCCGTTTTGCCGACAATCGGGCTGATGCCGGGGAAGATCGCTACCGGCTGGCGATGATTTTCCGCAACCGAGGCCTGAAGTTTGTCTGAGTAGGTCTTCGCCTCTTCCAGCGTCCGGGCGTTGGTAAACACCGCATCCGCGGATTTTCCTGCCAGACCGATACCGGTATCCGATGCGCCAGCCTGGAAGATCACCGGCTGCCCCTGCGGAGAACGTTGAATATTCAACGGCCCCTCCACCGAGAAAAACGCCCCGTGATGGTTGAGCTTGTGCAGCTTGGACGCATCGAAAAAGACGCCGCTTTCACGATCGCGCACAAAAGCGTCGTCTTCCCAGGAATCCCACAGGCCCTGCACCACATCGATATATTCTTCGGCGATTTTGTAACGCAGCGAATGGTCAGGATGCGCTTTGCCAAAGTTTTTGGCGGAACCTTCCAGTGGCGATGTCACTACGTTCCATCCGGCACGGCCTCCGCTGATGTTATCCAGCGTGGCGAGCTGGCGGGCGACGGTAAAGGGATCGCTGTAGGAAGTCGAAATCGTTCCGGCCAGGCCAATTTGGTGCGTCACCGAAGCCAGCGCCGAGAGCAGCGCAATCGGCTCAAAGCGGTTGAGGAAATGCGGTAACGATTTTTCATTAATATGCAATCCGTCAGCAACAAACAGAAAATCGAAACCGGCGTTTTCTGCCCGCTGCGCCAGATCGGTGAAATAGCGGAAATTGACGCTGGCATCTGCCGGTGCGCTGGTATGACGCCAGGAATTCATATGGCCGCCTGCGCCGTGCAGCATCAGGCCGAACTTAATTTGAGTGCTCATCCGTTCTCCTTAATTCGCTGGTCAGCCAGCAACGTGATTGAACGCAGGCGCTGACCAACATCGGTCAGTGGCGTATGCAGAATAAATTCGTCAACGTTCAGCCGCTGACTAAGCGCGGTCAGTCGCTGATGGATATGGTCGGCGGTGCCGTGCAGGACGTTTACGGTCTGTTTCTCGATGCGGTGCTCGCTGGCAGCCGACTGGCGGACAAAGGCTTCGGCCTGTTCCAGCGTGCCGACGGTGACGTGTTTGTCGCCGAGCGTGACGCGATAATTGTGCTGTTGGGCCACCAGCTCAGCGGCCTGGTGCTGCGTCTCTGCCGCCACGGCCGCAAGGCTGATGAGCGCCTTGCCTTTGCCGGCCGCGTATTCGTGATAGGTAAGTACGGCTTCCTGCATCGCCTGTTCGTTGGTATTGATAAAACCGGCAAAAACAAAATGCCAGCCGAGCGAGGCGGCGAGTCGAGCGCTTTCAGGGCTGGCGCCCAGTAAAAAGCGCTGCGGCGCAATCGCCGGGGCGGGTAAGGCGCGTGCACTGTCGCCGCCAGCGGGTTCGGTCGCTGAAGTCAGATAATGGGTCAGTTGCTTTAGCTGAGCCGGGAAATCTTCATTATGTCCGGCCCGCGCGCCCTGCAAGGCTTTAGTGGACAGCGGCAGGCCGCCCGGCGCTTTGCCAATGCCGATATCGACCCGATCGGGTGCCAGCGCGGCCAGCAGATGAAAATTTTCCGCCACTTTATACGGGCTGTAGTGCTGCAACATCACGCCGCCAGACCCGATGCGCAGCCGCGAGGTGTGTGCCAGTAGCCAGGCGACCAGCACTTCCGGGGAGCTGCCTGCCAGCCGGTCGCTGTCGTGATGTTCGGACACCCACAGACGGTGATAGCCCAGTCTTTCCGCTTCACGGGCAAAATTCAGCGTGGCACTCAGCGCGGCCTCCGGCGTTTGTCCCTCTTCTGCCGGACTTTGATCTAATAAACTCAGGCGATAACCCATGGCAACGTTCCTCATAATCCTGTTTATAAGGAGAATTTCATATCTCGCTGCCGCGGCTAAATATTAAATTTCACTTAGCATTGTTGGAAATAACAAAATACGCAGCGTAAAAATAAAGCCGAAAAGTTTTCTCTGGTAATTGTTATTTCCCCCTATGGTTATTTGTTTTTGTTGTTTTACTTAAGCCTGCGCATCCTGAATAGTGCAATCAATTCACCGCAGGGATAAAAATAAATGATGCATAGCAATCGCTTAACCACGTTAACACTGCTGCTGGGGCTGAGTGCCAGCGTGCAGGCAGCACCCGGTATCGACCTGATCGCTAACGAAAAACCGATTCATACACCACAAAGTGATAAAGCGAAATCGCTGATCCCGGCTAATTTTAAATTTGTTACGCCCGGCACGCTGACCGTCGCTACCGCAGTTTTGGGGAGCGCCCCGCCGTTTGGCCTGTTCGCCCGGGATAATAAAACCGTTATTGGTAGTGAAGCGGATATGGCCCGCCTGGTCGCCGACGGGCTGGGATTAAAAGTGAAAATCGTTCCCGCCTCATGGGAAGACTGGCCGCTTGGCGTCGCCTCCGGGAAATACGATGCGGCGATTTACAATATTACCGTGACCAAAGAACGCAAGGCCCGTTTTGATTTTGCCACCTACCGTCAGGATACGCTGGGCTTTTATGTTAAGAGCAACAGCAAAATAAGCAAAATAGCGTCGGCACCCGATATTGCGGGCAAGCGCATTATTGTTGGTTCCGGCACCAATCAGGAAGCGATCCTGCTGCAATGGGATAAAGAAAATCAGGCCAAAGGCCTTCCCGCCGTGCAGCCGCTTTACGTGACCGACGACGCCGCCGCGACGCTGGCGATCCAGTCGGGCCGCGCCGATGCCACCTTTGGCCCCAACGTCACCGGCGCGTATAAAGCCAAACTGACCGGCACCACCCGGCTGGCGGGGACGGTGGCGGGCGGCTGGCCGAAAACCGCTAACGTCGCCGTTACGCTGAAAAAAGGTAACGGTTTAGTCAATGCCGTACAGGCCTCGCTTGACAGCGCTATTGCCAGCGGTAGCTATCTGCAAGTGCTGGATCGCTGGGGCGAGTCGGTTGAAAAAATTGATCATTCCGAAATTAACCCGCCGGGCCTTGGCGACTGATAACGGGAGAAGCTGATGATTGAAGAAACCTTTGTCCATACCCGCCCGGACGATCCGCTGATTGAGCCGATCATTGAAGGACTGTTTGCCGAATATCGCGCCCGCTACGGCGACTATTTCGGCGAACAGGAAGAGGAGCCGCTGGACTATTATGCGCCGCCGGACGGCGCATTTATCGTCCTGCTACGCCATGAAACGCCAATTGCTATGGGTGCATTCAAGCGTTACGACGCCCAGACTGCCGAACTGAAACGCATCTGGACGCACCCCAGTATGCGGCGGCAGGGGCTGGCGCAGAAGGTGCTGCTGGAGCTGGAGCGGCTGGCCGCGTTGCAGGGCTATAGCGATCTGTTTTTGACCACCGGTTTCCGTCAGCCTGAAGCGGTACGGCTTTATCTGGCGCAGGGCTATCTGCCGCAGTTCGATCCGCTGGCGGATCCGGAGATCTATTCGCGGCCGCCCTATGATGGTCGCCTGCCCTTTATTAAAACGTTGCTCACCCAGCCCGTTCAGCGCAGCGCATAGGAGTACGCGATGACCTTTAAAACCCTGTCCCGGCCACAGATCGCCAGCCAGCATCACGCCCGGCTCACGGTCGTTCCGGCTCGCTACCCTTTACGGCTGCTCGGGGCACTGTTCTCCCTGTTTATTCTGCTGGGCATTATTGAGTCCGTCGCCACCAATCCACGCTGGGAATGGCAGGTCTTTGCCCAGTGGTTCTTTGACCCAACCATTCTTGGCGGGTTGGGAAGAACGCTGCTGCTGACGCTGCTGGGCACGGTGTTCGGCTGCGTTATCGGGACCGGTCTGGCGCTGGCAAGGCTGTCGAAATCCTGGCTGCTGAACGCGCTCGCCTGGGGATACATCTGGCTTTTCCGTTCCCTGCCGCTGCTGCTGGTGCTGATCATCCTCTACAACTTCTCGTATCTGTACGACAACCTGTCGGTGGGGATCCCGTTCACTTCCCTGACCTTCTTCAGCTATTCCACTACCGACCTGCTGGATCAGTTTTCCGTTGCGGTATTGGGGCTGTCGCTGGTGCAGGCGGCTTACACCGCGGAAATCATTCGTGGGGGTATTGCCGGTGTGGATCATGGTCAGTATGAAGCGGCTGCCGCGCTGGGTTTACCGCCTTCGCGCCGGACCTTTCGCATTATTCTGCCGCAGGCGTTACGGGCGATTTTACCCACCGGTTTCAACGAGGTCATCAGCCTCGCTAAAGGCACCTCGATTGTTTACGTGCTGTCGATGCCTGAACTGTTTTATACCGTGCAGGTGCTTTACAACCGCACGCAGCAGGTGATCCCGCTGCTGATGGTGGCCAGCGTCTGGTATCTGCTGATTACCACCGTGCTCTCCGTCATTCAGCACTACGTCGAGCGTTATTTCTCACGCGGTGTCCTGCGCCAGTCCTCCCCTGGCCGGTTCGCTTTTTTCCGCCGTACTGCACGCGCGTAATTTCTGAGGAACTCTCTGATGTCTGAAGCTTTTGAACTCTATCCGCAGCACCGCGATGTCCGTCCGCTTCCAGAGACCCGTCAGGGCCGGATCGATATCAGCAATATCAGCAAACGCTATGGTGCCTTTACCGCGCTGGATAACGTCAGTCTGACGATTGAGCCCGGAACGGTTAACGTCATTCTCGGGCCTTCCGGCTCCGGCAAATCTACCCTGCTGCGCACGATAAATCATCTTGAGCGGGTGGATGAAGGATTTATCCAAATCGACGGCGAGTATGTCGGCTACCGGCAAAAAGGCGACCGCCTGTATGAGCTGAAAGAGCGGGCAATCCTTAAACAGCGTATTCAGGTTGGCTATGTTTTCCAAAGCTTTAACCTCTTCCCACATCTGACCGTGCTGGACAACATCATTGAAGCCCCCGTGGTGCATGGTCTTTTCACCCGCAAACAGGCAATCGAACGGGCTTATGACCTGCTGGATACCGTTGGGCTGCGAGATAAAGCGCTGGCCTGGCCGCGTCAGCTTTCCGGCGGTCAGCAACAGCGCATTGCGATTGCCCGCGCGCTGGCGTTGAATCCGAAAGTGATGCTGTTCGACGAACCCACGTCGGCGCTGGACCCGGAACTGGTGGGCGAAGTGTTGGAGGTGATTAAAAAGCTGGCGAAGTCGGGCGTGACGCTGGTGGTGGTCACGCATGAAATCGGCTTTGCCCGCCAGGTAGCCGATCGGGTGGTATTTATGGTTGACGGCAAAATTGTGGAATCGGGCAGCGCCGAGCAGGTGCTGACCCGGCCCGCGCATCACCGTACCCAACGCTTCCTGGAACGGGTCATTTAGGAGAGAAGATGAATTTTGACAGTCAACTGATTGCCTGGCGGCGTGAACTGCACCAGCATCCTGAACTCTCCGGCGAAGAGTTTGCTACCACGGCGCGGATCCGCCAGTGGCTGGAACAGCAGGCTATCCGCGAAATCGATTACGGGCTGAAAACCGGCGTGGTGGCAGAAATTGGCAGCGGCGAGGCGCTGATTGCCTTGCGGGCCGATATCGACGCGCTGCCGATTGAAGAAGCGACCGACCGCCCTTTTCGCTCGTCCACCGCTGGCGTGATGCACGCCTGCGGCCACGATTTGCACAGCTCGGTCATGCTGGGCGCGGCACAATTGCTGAAGGCGAAAGAAAAGCAGCTGGCCGGCCGTGTGCGCCTGCTGTTTCAGCCCGCTGAAGAGATTTTTACCGGGGCGAATCAGCTGTTAGAAGCTGGCGTATTGCAAGGCGTGCAGGCGATATTCGGTATGCATAACGCACCGGAATACCCGCTCGGCACGCTAAGAACCCGCGGCGGCGCTTTTTATGCCAACGTCGATCGTTTTACCCTCCGCGTTACCGGCAAAGGCGCGCACGCCGCCCGTCCCCAGGAAGGTGTGGATGCGATTGTGGTTGCCAGCAGCATTGTCACCGCACTGCAAACGCTGCCCAGCCGGACTTACAGCTCGCTCGAGTCGGTGGTGGTCAGCGTTGCCCGCATCAGCGGGGGGAATACGTGGAACGTGCTGCCGCAAACGGTAGAATTGGAAGGCACAGTCCGCACCCATAACGATCGGATCCGCCAGCAAATCCCGCAAAAAATCCGCCAGATCATTGACGGCGTTTCCGCGGCGCTGGGTGCCCAGGCGGAACTTATCTGGCAACCCGGCCCACCTGCGCTGGTTAACACGCCAGCATGGGCGACGTTCTGCCTGGATGTTGCCACCGACAGCGGTTACCGTGCTGAACGGGCAGAGCTGCAAATGGGCGGCGAAGATTTTGCGTTTTATTTGCAGCAGATCCCTGGCGCTTTTGTCAGTATCGGCAGCGCCAGCCCGTTTGGCCTGCACCATCCCGGTTTTGATCCTGACGAGGCGCTGCTGGCTCCAGCCGCCCGTTACTTCAGCCAGCTGGCGGAGCGCGCGCTGGCTAATATCACGGCACAAACACGGCAAACGACATCAGTCTGACTCGGGAGAGATCTATGTCTGCACTCGCACCTGTTCTCGATCATGCGGTCATTAACGTGGCCGATCGGCTTGATGAAGCCGCCACGCTGTTTCGCCGCCTTGGCTTTCAGTTAACGGCGCGCGGAAACCATTCTCTCGGCTCCAGCAATCATCTCGCCGTGCTGGGTGAAAACTATCTCGAACTGTTGGGTTATGAGCCGGGGGCGGCGGATCTGCGTAAAGCGATCTGGACTTCACCGCCCGGCCTGAACGGCCTGGTGTGGAAAACGCAGAACGCCGATGAAGTCTGGCAGCATCTGCGCGAGCGGGGCCTGGAAAGCGATCAACCTGAGCAATTTTATCGTCCGGTAACGCTTCCCGACGGGCAGGAGAAACAGGCTCGATTTTGCACCGTGCGGTTGAAAAACGGCGCGGTCGCTAACGGCCGCAGCTTTTTTTGCCAGCATCTGACGCCCGATGCTGTCTGGCAGCATGCGTGGCAACGCCATCCCAACGGCGCGGCAAATATTACCGATTTTGTTATCGCCGCCAGCGACCCCTTCTTCGCCGCCGAGGTTTACAGCCAGCTGTTTGGTGCAGAGTGGATTAAGCGTACCGAAGGCGGCGCAGAGCTGGCTGCTGGCGTGGCCAGGATACGTTTTCTAAAGCCGGAAGCGGTACTGGCGGAATATGGCTCGCTGCCCGGTGATTTTGACGGGTCTCCCCGCATGGCAGCGCTTGGTATTCGCACCACTTCTGCTGAAAGATTGCGGGTAAGCCTGATGGCGGGTGATATTCCCTTCACGCCGGTTAATGGTGCCTGTCAGGTGAAGGCGGAACATGCGTTCAACCTCGCGCTGCGGTTCTGGTGCTAGCCAGCAAGCCCGGCAGCAAAAAGCGGCCGGGCAAGCGTGGCAGATTCAGCCAACAGGTTCAGGCTGCGCGTGGCGTAACAGCGCCGCGTTTTTAAGCGCTTCAGGGGTGACAGTCGGATCGAACAACCCGGTGGAAAGATAGGTCAGGCCGCTGTCGGCAAGAATAGCGACAATGCGTTTACCGGCATTTTCCGGCCGGCGGGCAATCTCCCGAGCGGCATACAGCACTGCGCCGGAAGACTCTCCCACCAGCACCCCATCGGAAGCCGCCACTTCACGTGCAGTCGCCACCGCCTGCCAGCTTTCGACCGCAAAAGCCTCGTCGCACAGCTCCCGATCCAGCGTCAGCGGTACCCGTTCAGGCAACACGTGGCTGAAGGCATGCACGCCGGTTATCTCTCGCGTGTCGGGATTGTCGATATCAGGAATCGAATATTCGCCCGGCTCCACGCCAATCAGCCGGATAGCCGGGTTTTGTTCTTTCAGGTAGCGGCCGGTGCCGGAAAGCGTGCCGCCCGTGCCAACCGAGGCGACTAACAGATCGATGTCTCCTGCCGTTTGCTGCCAGATCTCGGGGCCGGTGGTCCGATAATGTGTCTGGGGATTTGCCGGATTCGTCAGCTGTCCGGTAAAGCAAATATTCGGCTCTTTCAGGATCACATTTTCAGCCAGCCAGCCCGCAGCAGCGACGAAATCCCCATCGCTTTCCTCAATAATTTTGTCGAATCCTGGCACCTGGCTGAAGGGAATAATCTCTGCGCCAAACGCCTGCAGTACGGCAAAGCGCTCCGCGCTTAATTTGTCATGCAGATAGACGCGAAACTTGTAACCTTTAGCCGCGGCAATCGCTGCCAGTCCGATGCCGGTATTGCCGCTGGTGGTGTCAACCAGCGTCATACCCGGTTTCAAACGGCCATCGCGCTCCGCCTCTTCCACCATCCCCAGCGCAATGCGGTCTTTTATACTGTGGTTGGGATTAAAATATTCCAGCTTGGCGATCAGTTCCGCCGGTAACTGAAACTGCCGGATAAAACCGTTCAGACGTAATAAAGGCGTCTGCCCCACCAGCTCATTAAGGCCATTGTGAATTGTCATTATGCGCTCCTGGCTCAGGATTCTGCTCCGAGCAGTTCCAGCGCCTGAGTACGTAGCTGGATCAGTCGGGGATCGTCACGGCGTCGCGGCCAGGGCAGCGATACCTGAATAGTTTCGATAATTCGCGCCGGACGCGGGCTGAATATCACCACGCGATCGGCCATCAGTAACGCTTCTTCCACGTCATGCGTTACCATTAGCGCGCTGAACTGCTGGTCACGCCACAGCGCCACCAGTTCCTGCTGCATCCTGATGCGGGTTAGCGAATCAAGCTTGCCGAGCGGCTCATCCAGAATCAGCAGTCTCGGCCGGTTTACCAGCGCCCTGGCCAGCGCGGCACGCTGCGCCATCCCGCCAGAAAGCTGATGCGGCCAGGCGTTGGCGAACTGACTCAGGCCCACTTTTTGCAGGATGCGATCGACGCGCTGCCGCCCTTCATCGGTTATTTTGCCGCGGGTTTCCAGCCCGAGCGCCACGTTGCGCCAGACGCTGCGCCATGGGTACAGCGTCGGGTCCTGAAAGACCACGACCCGGCTGGGATCCGGGCCATGCAGCGCGCTACCGTCTTCGGTGATTTCACCTGCCGCGGGTGCTTCCAGCCCGGCAACCAGGCGCAGCAACGTTGATTTACCGCAGCCAGAAGGCCCCAGCAGCGCCACAAACTCGCCCGGCCGCACCTGGAGAGAGACGTTATCCAGCACCGGCAATGTTTTTCCCTCCAGATAGAAGGCGTGGCTGACGTTATTAATTTCCAGCGCCAGACCGGTAGCCGGACTGAGCGTTTCCGCAACTGACATAATTCACCCTTCTGGTCGGTACTTTTCTTCAATATTTAACAAACACCGATAAAGGTAAATAAACAATACTGGCAAAGTTAACGCTGAAAATGAATAAGTTCAGGCTGGCAAAGTTAATGCGCTATTGTTATTTCAGCGCGACGCCATTCCCGGGGAATATAAGGAATACTTCATTATTCAGGGAATAACCCATGACCGGACTCACCGCATTATCACGCCGTTCTTTTCTGCAAAAAATTAGCTTACTGACTGCCGGGCTGAGTCTGGCCCCGGCGCTGCCGGTATGGGCGGCAACGGAGGATAAACTGACCACCGTTAAGCTCGCCTGGGGACAGACGGCAGTCTGTCAGGCTCCTATCTCCGTGGCGCTACAGCAGGGCTTTTTTAAAAAATATGGCCTCAATGTCGAGCCGGTAAATTTTAGCGGCCCGACGGATGCTCTGCTTCAGGCTATTGCTACCGGTCAGGCTGATGGCGGCATTGGCATGGCGCTACGCTGGCTCAAGCCGCTGGAACAAGGCTTTGATGTGGATCTGACGGTTGGCACGCACGGCGGCTGTATGCGCCTGCTGGCACCGAAAAACGCGGGGATCAACAGCGTGAAAGATCTGGTGGGCAAAAGCGTGGCCGTTACCGACCAGGCCAGTCCGATCCGCAACTTCTTCGCTATTCAGCTGGCCAAACAGGGAATCGATCCCGATAAGCAGGTCAACTGGGTACAGTATCCTGCCGACCTGTTTGGCGAAGCGCTGCGTAAAGGCGAAGTGCAGGCGCTGGCCACCGACGACCCGCAAGGCTGGCTGATTAAGCACCACGATGGCCTGATTGAAGTCGACAACAACCTGAACGGCGAGTACAAAAACCTGACCTGCTGCGTACTGGGCCTCCGCGGCTCTCTGGTGCGTGACAATCCGCAGGTCGCTCGCGCCATTACTCAGGCGATTGTCGATGCGCAGCAGTGGACTGCCGATCATCCTGCCGAAACGGCAAAAATCTTCGCGCCCTTCGTGCCCGGCCAGGTGCCGATTGAAGACATCACCGCCATGCTCAGCGAGCACACCCATCACCATCACTCTACCGGCGATCAGCTGCGCAAAGAAGTGGCGATTTACGTCAATGAGCTGAAAACCATTAACGTTATTCGTCCCGATACCGATGCCCGGCTGTTTGCCGAACATTACGTGCCGGAACTGCTGCCCGCCTCACATACTCAGCATCACGCAATGGCCTGATAAGGAGACCGCATGTCCAGTGAAACGCTTGACCATCTGAATCCTGCCCGCCAGGAGCAGCCGGTACTGACGCCAACGCTATTGCTGGCAATCGTTGCCTGGTGGGCGTTGGCCGCATTAATGATTGTCTGGCCGGATAAGCAGGTTGGCTTTGCACCGCCGCGCTTTGTAAATGAAACGCATCACCTGTTTGTGTTCTTTGCCAGCGTGCTGTCGGTGGCGGCTTTAGTCAGCAAGGCCGGTCTACGCCTGCTGGCCGATCCGCTGCGCCGTGGCGCGCGCTGGCTGGTGGCGCTGGCCGTGCTGATCGGCATCTGGGAGCTGGTGACGGCAAAACTGGCTCTCCTGCCGCCGCCGTTTTTTGCCCCACCGCGTGCGCTGATTGAAGCTTACGCCACCGACTGGCCGCGCCTTGGCGACAGCGTACTTAATTCGCTACGGCTGCTGGCGTTGGGTTTTCTGTTCGGCAGCCTGAGCGGTTTTGTTACCGGCGTTGCCATCGGCTGGTCGCGGGGTCTGGGCTACTGGGTGCATCCGGTATTGCGTTTCCTCGGGCCGGTGCCGTCCACGGCGCTGCTGCCGCTGGCGCTCTACTTTTTCCCTTCCAGCTTCTCCGCTGCCATTTTCCTGATTGCTCTGGCAACCTGGTTCCCGGTGACGGTACTGACCTGGTCGGGCGTGAGCAGCGTGGACAGCCGTTACTATGACGTGGCCCGCACGCTGGGTGCCAGCAACCTCTTTTTAATTCTGCGCGTGGCGGTGCCCGCGTCACTGCCGCACGTTTTTGTCGGGCTGTTTATGGGACTGGGCGCATCGTTCTCGGTGCTGGTCGCCGCTGAAATGATGGGCGTGAAGTCCGGCCTGGGATGGTATTTGCAGTGGGCGCAGGGCTGGGCGGCCTATGCCAATATGTATGGCGCGCTGATTGTGATGGCCGTGCTGTTTTCCTCGGTCATTACGTTATTGTTCAGCGTGCGCGATCGGACGCTGGCCTGGCAGCGTAACGGGGTGAAATGGTAAGGCTGTGACATCACTTATCCGATCGCAATAAAATAAAGTGCTCATTTGCGGATGGGCATTTTTAAATTTTATAAAATGCGGTGCCGGTATATTCAGGTCAATTTCATTCGCCAGCGCTTAGAGCGGTTATAGCCATCCACAACGTTAAAGGTGTGAAAACGCTTCATCGCGCAACATGTCGGGGCGGTAATGATAAACAGTATGGCTCAGAGAAAAAAGCGGCAGGCCTGTCTGACGCTGAGAGAAAAAGTCTGCACTACATGCTTTATCAGCTCCCGCTTTGCTACTGGCTTCAGAGTTTTTTTCAATCACATCTTTCTGATATCGCTGGCCTCCATACCACCGTATTTTGATTTCCAGTTGCAGTGACCTGCCCTCAAGATTAAATACATCCACTATATCGGTTAGTGACCCTGTGGACCCGCTCCCCGTATGTGATCCATTCATAATCAAGAATAACCGGCTTCAGTCTGGCTGCATATTCTGGCAACCGGCAGATTTTTCGGCGAATTCGGAAGGTCCCATCCAGCCTGGCGCAGAATGCCGCACAGGCCGCTCTATAACGGTAGAAGTATTGTGATTGCCCTCAGGCATGCGGTTTACTTGCATATACCTGGGCGACTCTAAGTGCGTTCTTGTCACCTTAATATATTTCGGATACCGTCAGGGTCTTTCCAGTAAGATCCTTTCAGAGGAGGCTTTGATGACTGTTACCGATGTCCTGTCTCACCCATTCCCTATTGGCGCCACTGAACTGCCGAACCGCACTTTCCAAAGGAGGCTCTGATGACTGCTACCGATGTCCTGTTTCGCCCGTTCCGTATTGGCGCCATGGAGCTGCCAAACCGCATCGTCATGGCACCCATGACCCGCAGCTTCGCAGTGGATGGGATCCCAGGTGCGGCGCATGCGTCGTACTATCGCCGTCGAGCGGAGGGCGGAGTCGGCCTTATCCTCTCCGAAGGTACAGTGATTGATCGCCCAGCGTCACGGAACGACCCGGGCGTCCCATTCTTCCACGGCGACGCGGCACTGGCCGGTTGGAAGGGCGTGATCGATGCGGTTCATGATGGCGGAGCCAGAATGGGCCCGCAGCTTTGGCATACCGGAGCGCTCAAGAGCTTCCTGACGGAGTGGGTGCCGGGTTCGCCCGTCGAAAGCCCGTCTGGATTGGAGGCACCAGGCGTTGAGCGCGGCGTCGCCATGAGCGATGGCGACATTGCCGATACGATCGCCGCCTTTGCCCGCGCCGCCAGTGACGCAAAGCGTCTTGGCTTCGACACCATTGAGCTACACGGGGCGCACGGCTACCTGTTTGACCAGTTCTTCTGGGCCGCCACCAACCGTCGGAACGACCGCTACGGTGGTGCCACGATCGGCGAGCGTTCGCGCTTTGCCGCAGAGGTCGTCGCGGCAGTTCGGGCGAGCGTCGGCCCCGACTTTCCGATCATCCTGCGCCTCAGCCAGTGGAAAGTGCAGGACTTCACCGCGCGGCTCGCGGAGACGCCCGATCTCATGGCCGACTGGCTGACTCCTTTAGTAGAGGCCGGCGTTGACGTGCTGCACTGCTCGCAGCGCCGATTCTGGGAGCCCGAGTTCCCGGACATCGATGGCGAACACGGCCTGAATTTCGCAGGCTGGGCCAAGAAGCTGACCGGCGCGGCCACGATCAGCGTCGGCTCGGTCGGCCTAACGGGAGACTTTATGGGCGCGTTCGGCGGTGAGGGCTCGTCTGCGGCCAAACTCGACAAACTTGTAGAGCGGATGGAGCGCGATGAGTTCGACCTTATCGCCGTCGGTCGCGCCCTCATCGCCGATCCGGCATGGTCTGAGAAAGTACGAACCGGCAATAGCAGCGCCCTGAAGGACTTTGACGCAGCCTCGCTCGCCAAACTGGTGTAGAAACAGGACGCGCCGTTCACCACCTCGAACCCGGCGTAACGAGATACGGAACAAAGAGGCCCCGGCCTGCCATATCGGAGATCGGGATGATCTTTGCGCCGGGGATTGACCAAATAGTTCGCGAGTTTGGGCTAACCTTACTCGCGGACTTCAATCAAAGCGACCGCCGCTTTGTGTTTCACAGCGATAGCTGCCCTGCCCATTCGTCCGCATAATAGTGGGCCACAGCGAATGCTGAGCCAAAGAGCATCATGACCAATGCGACTTACCTAAAGCGCACCGTACGGCATCAAGCCTGTGAGTAAAAGGGAATGTCGGTTGTCTGAATGCCCGTACCTAAGGGGTGATGAGCACGAGGCAGCATGCCGTTGTTGACGCGAAGAGCCGACAAGCCCTCCGACCAGATGCGTTGCCATGGCACAATCAATGCCGCCACGGCCACCGATCACGACAGCAATGCTTTCTGAAAGCCTGCTCATACGTCCTTCTGTCGCTGGTGACGATGTATGCTATCATTCCGATATCTAATTACAAAAAGGTACCTGAGAGTGCTCAGATATTAAGGCGTATACCCATGTCCAAAGAAGTGCTCGAACTGCCGCTTAATGTCACCGTGACGCGGCCCATCCTCGAACATATTGCCAACAAGTGGACAGTGTTGATCCTGAACGTCCTTTGCATGCAGCCGGTGCGGTTTAACGACCTCAAGCGCCGCCTTGATGGCATCACCCACAAGGCTTTGTCTGAGGCACTGAAGCGTCTGGAGCGCAACGGCCTTGTCAGTCGCAAAGTCCTGCCGACGCAGCCGGTCGGCGTCGAGTACACCATTACCGATCTTGGCTCCTCGCTACGCGAACCCTTTTCTGCCCTGTATAACTGGTCGCTCGCCAACGGCTCCGCGATGGAAAGAGCGCAGCGTGCGTATGACACATCGAGAAAGGATGGAGGGCTGTAAGAGGATATTTACTAGCCAGAGGGGATGGTGCCTTCTTCGCACACTGTGTCCAATTATGCTCTCCTGCGAGGCGGTAGTACCAATGGCCTGGATAGCGTTGCATTGACCCATTGAACTCACAGCCAGAAACGGGCGTTGCTAACATCAAGATTCACTAATCAATGGGGAGCAGGTCATAACTTCCCGTATAGCATAATCAATACTTCATCTGTGCAACACAGACACTATTTTTGACATAAAAAAGGCCGGTTTCCCGGCCTTTAATTAACGCAGAAGATTAAATCAGTTATTAACCGGAATAACAGCGCCTTTATATTTGGTGCGGATCCAGTCCTGAATCTGTTTGGAATGCAGCACGGTTACCAGCGCTTTAATATCCGGCTTGTTCTCGTCGCCACGATGCACGGTAATAATATTGGCATACGGGTTATTTTCGCCGCTTTCTACCGCGATAGGATCTTTAACCGGATCCAGGCCTGCATCGATAGCGTAGTTAGCGTTAATCACCACCGCGTCGCCTTCATCGTTGTTATACATCTGCGGCAGCAGCGCACCTTCAACGTTTGCCAGGAACTTCAGGTGTTTCGGGTTTTCCACGATGTCGCTGATGCGCGCATCCACTTTACTGACGCCTGGCTTCAGTTTAATCACGCCTTCTTTCTCAAAAATGGTCAGAATACGCCCTTCTTCCGCCACCGCATCACGCATGATCACTTTGCCGTTTTGCGGCAGATCTTTCAGCGACTTGTACTTTTTGGAATAGATGCCGATTGGCTCAATATGGATCGCGCCCGCGCTGACAAAGTCATAGCTTTTATCATCAGCGTGATCTTTCAGCACGCTGTTCAGATAAGGTACGTGCTGGAAATAGTTGGCGTCGATATCACGGCTGGCCAGCGCGGTGTTCGGCAGAATATAGTCCTGGAACGGTTTGATTTCCAGATCGATACCCTGCTTCGCCAGAACAGGTTTAGCCTGCTCGAGAATTTCAGCATGCGGTACGTTAGAAGCGCCGACAGTCAGCGTATCTGCCCACGCGCTCAGACTCAGCGCACCCAGCGTTGCTGCAGCCAGCAGCGTCAGTGTTTTTTTCATTTCATACCCCAAAGTTAGCGTTTATCGAGCCGTGTTGTCAGAACATCACCCAGGAACTGGATAATAAATACGATCACTAAAATCATTACCGTTGCCACCAGCGTTACATCACTGTGGTTACGCTGGAAGCCTTCCAGATAAGCCAGGTTGCCAAGACCCCCTGCACCAATCACACCCGCCATGGCGCTATAGCTCACCAAAGCAATCAGCGTGACGGTAATACCGGAAACCAATGCCGGAGAAGATTCCGGCAGCAGCACGCGAAAAATCAGCGTGCTCATCCGCGCTCCCATTGAGCGAGACGCCTCAATAACCCCTTTATCCACTTCACGCAGGCCGATTTCTACCAGACGCGCGTAGAACGGTGCCGCCCCGACAATCAGCGCAGGTAAAGCGGCATCGGCCCCCAAAATGGTACCGATCAGCGTTTTGGTGAACGGGATTAGCAATACAATCAGAATGATAAAAGGAATCGAACGGAAGACGTTAACCAGCACTGAAATCACCGAGTAAACGGCGCGATTCTGAAACAATCCGCCACGCGCGGTTAAAAATAGCGCAAGGCCCAGCAGAATACCCAGAACAAACGTCGCCACGCCGGAGAGCGCGGTCATATACAGCGTTTCACAGGTGGCGGCCCACAGCTGGTCCAGCTTCAAATGAGGAAAGAGTGACTCAATCATTTTGTAACCACCTCGGTAGTAATCGCGTGAGCATGTAAATCTGCGAGGATGCTTTCCAGCTGGCTGTTGCTGGCGGCAACCTGAAGCCAAAGCTCACCTAAATTTCCGTTAGCGGTTTGCGTCATCTTTCCGTGCAGGATGTTAAACGGTAGCGCATATTTCAGCGTCAGTTCGCCGACAATCGGCTGGCGGGTATTCTGACCAACAAAGGTCAGCTTCAGCACGTTGCCCGCGGAGTAGTCAACCAGCGCCGGATTGAACGGCGTATCGGCGCTGCTGTATTCTGTCGTCTGCTTCACAAACTGACGGGTGATCGGCATTTGCGGATGGGTAAAGACTGAAAGCACTTCGCCTTCTTCCACAATCCTCCCCGCTTCCATTACCGCTACGCGGTGACAGATTTTGCGCACCACATGCATTTCATGAGTGATGAGCACAATGGTCAGTTGCAGTTTACGGTTGATGTCCAGCAGCAGATCCAAAATCGCATCCGTGGTTTGCGGATCGAGCGCGGAGGTTGCCTCGTCGCACAGCAGCACTTCCGGGTTATTTGCCAGCGCGCGGGCGATGCCGACACGCTGCTTCTGGCCGCCGCTGAGGTTTGCCGGATAGGTATCCTCTTTCCCGTTCAGACCGACCAGCTCGATAAGTTCTTTGACTCTGGCTTTGATTGCCGCTTTTGGCGCGCCCGCAATTTGCAGTGAAAATGCAATATTTTCGCTGACCGTGCGTGACCACAGCAGGTTAAAGTGCTGGAAAACCATACTGATTTTCAGCCGCGCCGTACGCAGCGCCTCGCCTTTTGCCTGAGCAATATCTTTGCCCGCGATGGTGACGCTGCCGCTGGTCGGCTTTTCCAGCCCGTTGAGCAGACGGATCAGGGTGCTTTTCCCCGCGCCGCTGTAGCCGATAATGCCGTAGATCTGACCCTGGTCGACCTTCAAACTGACATCATCGACCGCCTTGATGGGGCCAGCGCTGCCATGAAAGGTTCTGGAAACGTTGCGCAAAACTATCATTTGTTGCCTGTTTTATTCGTCGAATATTTAGCGAAGCCGCTGGTTAAATGCACTGACTATTTTTAGTACGTTATTGGAAATACTTATAGCCTCCGCGATAGTAGGCAGGCGCGGACCTGCTGAAAAAGATTGTAATAGTATGTTATATAACCAAATGGAATAAAGATTCAGAATGACAGGTGGATTACGCTTTGGCAACAGGCGTGGCAGAGGTTTTTGTGGGATATAAGCGGGCGTGAATAATAATCAAACAGAAGACCGGCGAATGACCGGTCTTAATGGCATCAGTGGTGGATCTGAGCGAGATCGCCTTCGGTAAGATCGGTTAATTTTAAAATAGTGGCGCGTTCGAGACCGTTTTTCAGCATGGCCTGGGCGATTTTTAACGCTTCTTCTTTGCGTCCTTTTTCGATGCCGCGTTGTTCGCCAAGCTGAATCCCTTTTTCGATCCCTTTTTCGATGCCCGCCTGTTCAAGCTGCTGTGCAATAGTCATCAGTTCATCCTTATGTTGTGGCAGTCGCTGTGCCAGCTCGCGTATGAATATTTTTGCATTTGAAGCTTCACCTGCCTGAATAAGGTAGTTTATCAGCGAAACCAGCTGCTGTCCCGTCAGATATCCGTTGAGAAGCACGTCGGCTAATCGGTTTACCATATCGATCAGATCACGCTGGTAAATATGTTTTTGCAACAGCGTCAACGCCGCCATGCTGCGGTGTGACATAATGTCGTCGTCAGGTATTACGGTGACATCGACCAGCGCAAACGAAGCGGTATATATTTTCTCAGCCAGCGCAGGATTATCAAACTCCGCCAGCCAGTTTGTTGAGTACGGATAAGGACTCTGCCTGCCGGTGTAAAATAAAATCGGGATCACCAGAGGCAACTGACTGTATCCGGCATCAAGATGGCGCTGCATAGCAGCGACTGCATAACGCAGAAGTCGAAAGCCCATATGCCGATCGGGCGTGGACTGATGCTCGATAAGGACGTGAATATAGCCGTTCCCCTCCGTCGTTTTTACACTATAAAGTATATCGCTGTAACAGAGGCGTAAGCTTTCCTCCACAAAACTTCCTGACTCCAGCTTCAGCGTATTAAGATCGCAAATGCTTTGTAATTCTGCGGGTAAATGTAGTGCCATAAAATCTTTAGCAATATCAGGTTGAGTCAAAAACCATTTAAACGCGGAATCGTGTGGCGTACCGCTAAATCCTTTTTGGCGTTTTCCGTTTGTCTTAGCCATCCTCTCTTCCTGTTAGATAAATCCCTTTTTCCGGCAGGATCATATCTGAATGTCCGCATTTTTATAAAATTTAACGACTGATTTGCTAAACATCTTCCAAAATTTAAACGTAAGACGGCGCGCCGTTTTGTGGAATTCTTTTTAGAGCGAGAGCGGCGCGTGCCAGCAATATATATCGCTTTGCCGAAACGCGACGTTTCACATTCATTATTGTACTTTTACACCACCCGCGACCTGCCCCGATACTGTTATCACTTCTGATCTTCTGCGAATAAATCACACCGTCCGCTGGGCATGCTCTCAGCCACAGGTCAATTAACCTGAATGCAAGGAACACAGATGGGATACCGCTTATCGCTGCTGGAAAAAAGTCCGGTCGACGGCCAGGAAGGCGCTGCCGCCGCCCTGCAAAGAACCCTGGCGCTGGCGCAAAGCGCAGAACGCTGGGGATTTCATCGTTTCTGGCTGAGCGAGCATCATAATAATCCTCAGTTAGCGATTTCCTCTCCCGAGATTACCATTGCCTGGATACTGGCGCAGACCCGTCGCATCCGCGTTGGATCAGGCGGCGTGATGCTGCAACATTACAGTCCGTTTAAAGTGGCGGAGAATTTTAACCAGCTTGCCTCACTGGCTCCCGGCCGCGTCGATCTTGGCGTGGGAAAAGCGCCGGGAGGATTGCCGCTTTCTACCCGGGAGCTACAGCAGGGTATCCCTGGCGCCGATTTTCCTGCCCGATTACAGCAGCTAACTAACTGGCTACTGTCGCCAGCGGCGGCGAACGAGCCTGACAGCCCGATCGTCACCCCTGTGCCACCCGAACCTGCCGAACGTTTTCTGCTGGGTGCCAGCGTGGCCACCGCCCGTCTTGCCGCCGAGTCAGGCTGGCAGTTTGTTTTTGCGGCCCAGCTCAACGGCAGCGAGGAGGAGATTTCAAGCGCGATCGGCACCTATCACCGGCTCAGCCACGGACGCAAAGCCCTGCTGGCGGTTCCGGTCGTTGTCGCTGACAGCAAAGAACAGGCGGAAGATCTGTTAGGACCACGCCAGCAGTTTCGTCTCACCGATGCGGAAGGTCATCATGTTAGCGTCGGCAGTCTTGAGCAGGCCGAAGCCTGGATCAGACAATCGGGCGGCGGCCCCCATGATATTGAAGAGCGTCCGTCGCTGGTGCTGACCGGCACAACCGCGCAGGTTCATCGCCAGCTGGCGACCTTGCAGGCCCGCTATGGCATTGATGAATTTGTGATTGATACCCCCATAAGCAACGCTACCGCCCGCCTTGCTTCTCTGACTGCGCTCGCCTCGGGCTACGATGTGTTGTCAGGAGCGACGCTATGAACCGAATTCGACTTGCCCGCGAGGATGAGGCGCCTCAGCTGCATGCCCTGTTGCAGCGGGCCTACGCCAGCCTGCTCAAACATAATATTCACTTCACTATTACCCGGGCCAGCGTGGAGGACGTGCTTGCGGTCATCCGCCGTGAATCCACTTTCGTGCTGGAAACTGAACGCGGGCTGACAGCGACAATAACGGTGCGCATGCCCTGGCTGGCAGCGGAAAACGATCCCGCCCGCTGGCCCTTTATTCATTGGTTCGCGGTCGATGAAACGGCAAAAACTCAGGGTTATGGCAGCCAGATTATCCGCTATGCCGAAGAGGATTTTCTGCGTGACACGCTGAAGTCCCCAGCTGTTTATCTGGCGACGGCAATTCGCCATCCGTGGCTGACTTCGCTGTATGAACAGCGCGGCTACCAGCCGTTTCACTATCGGGTGAATCCGCTGGGCGTGGAACTCGTTTATATGAAAAAAGATCTCAAGCTGGCGGTAAATTCCTTTACGCCTTCACAGCCCTCCCCAGACCTCTGCGTCAAACGGGCCCGCTCCGGAGGATTAGCATGAACAGACAGTTGCATTTGGGGGCAATTATTCAGGGCGCGTCAGGAAATATGTCTGCCTGGCGCCATCCGGATGCCGTGGCAGACGCAAGCATCAACGTACAGTTTTGCCAGCAGCTGGCGCGCAAGGCTGAACAGGGCAAGTTCGATCTGTTATTTGTTGCCGACGGACTGTATATCACGGAAAAATCGATTCCACATTTTCTTAATCGTTTTGAACCCATTACCTTACTCTCGGCGCTGTCGCTGGTGACGAAGCATATTGGTCTGGTCGCCACCCTTTCCACTTCTTACAGCGAGCCGTTTACCGTCGCCCGCCAGTTTGCCAGCCTCGATCACCTGAGCGGAGGACGCGCAGGCTGGAACGTGGTGACCTCGCCTTTAGAAGGGTCGGCAAAAAACTTTTCACGCCTGGTGCATCCTGAGCATGATGAGCGCTATCGCATCGCTGCCGAATTTGTCACGGTGGTGAAAGGACTCTGGGATTCGTGGGAAGGCGACGCTTTTATACGCAACAAGCAGACGGGGCAGTTTTTTGCGCCAGAAAAAATGCATACGCTCAATCATCAGGGTGACTATTACCACGTACAGGGGCCACTGAACGTGGGCAGAACGCCGCAGGGCCGCCCAATTGTGTTTCAGGCAGGCGCCTCCGATCGGGGGAAAGCTTTTGCTGCTCAGGCGGCGGATGCAATTTATACTCGCCAGGAAACGCCCGAGCTGGCTAAAGCTTATGCTGATGATGTGCGCCGTCAGCGCGTGGCCAACGGCGGAAAACCTGAAAGTATTTTACTGTTTCAGGGGATTAGCGTCATTATTGGCGAGAGTCTGGAAGAGGCAGAGCGCCGCTATCAGCAGACCGCGCAGCTGGTGACGCTTGAGCAGGCGCTGGACTATTTAGGGCGCTATTTCGAACATCATGATTTCAGTCAGTACGATCCTGAAGCCCCGTTCCCGGACATCGGCGATTTAGGCAGCAATAGCTTCCGCAGCACCACGGATACAATCAAGAAACAGGCGGCAGAGCGGTCGTTGACGCTGCGTCAGGTCGCGCTTGAAGCCGCTACACCCCGTCCTACTTTCCTTGGTACCGCAAAGGATGTGGCGGACGGGCTGGCGCACTGGTTTACCACTGGCGCAGCCGATGGATTTATTGTGCGAGGCGGAACACCCACCTCGTTTGATGACTTTGTCGACCAGGTCGTGCCGATTTTGCAACAGCGCGGGCTGTATCGTACAGAATACGCAGGCGCAACCTTGCGTGAAAACCTTGGGCTGACGGAACCGGAAAATCAGTTTGTCGCGAAACAAGGTGAATAACATCAAGACTCATCCGCTCCTCAGGCTAAGTGCAATGAGTGAGGAGCGATGTTTACACCCGACGCCGTCAGTAAGATTTTGAGACAATAATCTTTCGCCCTAATCCTTTGTTATAGAAGCTATTTAAATTATCCGCATGGATAACTTCGTCATTCTCCCTCGCCCGCCGTCACGCCTTATATCCTTGATTCACCCCTAACTTAATGATTAACACATCATGCTGAAGAAATTATTTACGTTCTCTTCTCTCACCGGGATTGTCGTCGGGCTGTTCGGACTGGCGTTTCTGCTGCTGGGAGGTTGGCTGGCGGCGCTTGGTGGCAGCCCATGGTATTTGTTGTTTGGTGCTGGTTTTTTGCTGAGCGGCATATTGATTGTCCGGCGTCAGGCGGCCGGGATTTGGCTCTATTTGCTTTCATTTATTGTTTGCCTGATCTGGTCACTGTGGGAGGTCGGTCTCGATGGCTGGCAGTTAATGCCACGTCTTTTTGCACTGGCCGTACTGGGCGTCTGGTGCAGCATGCCGTGGGTGACTCGTCCAGTCATGGCGGCACAGGGCCAACACCGGGTCGGTACGCTGGCAGGCGTGGTCTACATCGTAACCCTTGCAGGCATATTTTACGCGGGCTGGCACATAACCGGCCAGCGGTTTGTGCACCGGGAATCGTTGCCCGCTGCCGGGTCTCAGAATAGCGACGCAAGCGATCGAAATAACGACTGGCAACATTATGGTCGTACTGCCGCAGGTCAGCGCTTTTCTCCCCTTACGCAAATTACGCCAGCAAACGTCAGCCAGCTGCAACCTGCATGGACGTTTCATACCGGTGACAATCTGCGCAAAGGAGAAGATAAAGCCGGACGAGAGTTTAATTTCGAAGTCACTCCTGTCAAGGTGAACGACACGCTTTATATTTGTACCCCGCACCGTGAAGTGATCGCTCTCGATGCCACAACCGGGCATACACGATGGAAATTTGATCCCAAAGCCGATACTTCAGCCAATGAATATCTGGCCTGCCGTGGCGTGGCATACAGTAAAACCGTGGATGACCGCATCTGCCCGGAAAAAATTATTACCACCACCAGCGATGCGCGGATGGTCGCGCTGAATGCACAAACGGGGCAACCCTGTCCCTCTTTTGGTCAAAACGGCTTTGTCAGCCTGACCGACCATTTGGGCGAGGTGCCACCCGGCTTCCACTTCATCACGTCACAACCGATGGTCATGGAGGGGCGCATTGTGCTTGGCGGCTGGATTTATGATAACCAATCCACCGGAGAGCCGTCCGGCGTGGTGCGTGCTTACGATGTTAACAGCGGCCAGCTTGACTGGGCCTGGGATATGGGCCGAACGCCGCAGAACGCGCCGTTAAAACCTGGCGAAGTTTACACCCGCGGTACGCCCAACGGCTGGGGAACCTATACCGCCGATGAAAAACTGGGGTTAATCTATATTCCGTTAGGAAACGCGACGCCAGATTATTACGGCGCCCACCGGCGTTCTTTTGATGAGAAATATTCCAGTTCGCTGGTGGCGTTGGATATCCATACCGGTGAAGAGCGCTGGCATTTCCAGACGGTTCATCATGACGTATGGGATTTTGATCTCCCCGTTGGTCCAACGTTGGTCGATTTACCCGGAAAAAACGGCGATACCGTTCCGGCACTGGTGCAAACAACTAAAATGGGCAAGCTGTTCCTGCTGGATCGCCGCACCGGTAAGCCCTTAGCGCAGGTCAATGAAAAACCCGTGCCGACATCGCCATCCTTACCTGGAGAACGTCTTTCTCCTACTCAACCCGATCCAGCAGGCATGCCCGAGCTTTCACCACCCGATCTGAAAGAAACCGATATGTGGGGAGCAACGCCTGTCGATCAGCTTATCTGTCGCATTCAGTTTCATCGTTATCGCTACCAGGGCCAATACACGCCGCCCGCAGAAGGTACCTCAATCGCCTATCCTGCTTTTGATGGCGTAATGGACTGGTATGGCGGTTCGGTTGACCCGCAACGGCATCTGTTAATTGCTAATACCAGTTACATTCCGTTCACCATGCAGATGATGAAAGCGGACGAAGCGGTAAAAGAAGGCCTGATGAAAAACTGGGCTGGCTGGGGCAGCAAGCAATCCTATCCCAAACCAAAAGAGTTCGCCGTAGGACCAGAGTACGGTACACCCTGGGCGGCGGTGGTAAAACCCTGGCTAACCGCGCTGGGTGCGCCGTGTAGCGCACCGCCCTGGGGTAAGCTGGTTGCCATTGATCTCAACACCCGTAAAATTGCCTGGGAAAGACCAGCCGGCACAACTCGCGATATGAACATTTTTGGGACCCATACCAACGCCCCGCTACCCACCGGAATCTTTATGATGGGCGGCAACATTATTACCCGCAGTGGGCTGATTTTTATGGCGGCGACAGCGGATAACTATCTGCGAGCCTTTGATGAAGAGAGCGGACAAGAGCTGTGGCGCGCCCGCCTGCCGGCAGGCGGACAAGCAACGCCAATGACCTATATCGGCGACGATGGCAGGCAATACGTGGTTATTGCGGCAGGGGGGCACGGCGGACTGGGCACCACCACTGGTGATGCATTGGTAGCCTACGCTCTCCCTGCCCGGGGGAACTGAAGCGGATTTAGCGCAAAAAAATGCCCCCATTAAGGGGGCTGAAATTCGTTACAGTGAAATCTCACTACAGGATTAGTCCGCGCTTTTGGCGGAAAGTTCATTGAATTCTATAAAATTTATTCTTCTGCACGGTCTGTACCGCCGGGCGTTCTTTTTGCCCGCTTCAACATCTCCACGTGTCGGGAGAAATCCTCATGCACTTCCTGGCTGTTCAGATTAACGGAGGCGCAGCCATCTTCATCAATCAGGATCCGCTCTCCATCATCTTTCGCTTCCTGCACATCATTTCGCGACATCGCGTTGAGTAACCTTTCAGGGCTGGCAAAAAGGCTTTTAATCATTTTAAGCATGCGCAAATTCTCTTCCTGACAGAGAGGTCGGTATAACCCCCCTCCTTCTCTGCCTCTAACCTACAATCCGGGAGGTGCCCCGGCTCAAGTTCCATAATGTTTTAAAGTATACAAAGTTTTTATCTAAGCGCAGCGGCAAATTATTCTGAAACTGCATTATCAGCGTTATCTTATTGCAGGCGGAATGCATCACGCGATGCATTTACAATAACCTGTCGAAATAATAACGCTAATGTAAATAGAGAAAGAGATTATTGAGCCTGCCACTATCTCATAAGGAAAGATGCTCACAAGGAAAGATGTTGCGTATGAATCAAAGAAGTTTTTTCAGAAAACAGAAAACCACCACCCCATTACAGAACGGGGCGGCGGATGCCTTTGAGGCGATTTCAGCTAGCGCTTAGCTTTTGCGGCTTTTTTCTCCGCCTTTTTTACCGGCTTCAGACGCTTTTTCACGGTCATTTTT
This sequence comes from Pantoea sp. CCBC3-3-1, assembly GCF_007981265.1. NCBI lineage: Bacteria > Pseudomonadati > Pseudomonadota > Gammaproteobacteria > Enterobacterales > Erwiniaceae > Pantoea > Pantoea sp. CCBC3-3-1. The sequence goes on along the minus strand of NZ_CP034363.1, from coordinate 2,289,313 downwards.
AAAGTTACCGCTACCGCTGCTGTTCTGACCGCCTTTTTTTCCTGCCTCAGATGCTTTTTCACGATCTTCGGAGAAATTTCCTGCATTACCACGATGCTGAGTCATACAAATGTCCTCTTCGTGTTAAAAGAATGCCCACTAACCTTTCCGGGTTTTCACCCTGAAAATCTGAGAAATACAGAAGTTATTTAATAGTGAGCGTCTCGCGTTATTAAATTTAGCAGCAGACAACATAATTGCAAGGAAACGGCAGAACAAAATTACAAAAATATCTTTTTTCTCTATCTCTATGATTAACATGAATATTAAAAATTACAGATATTGTTATTATTTTAATTTTAAAAAATAATTTTATTCCTGACTTCTAAATATCATTTTCTGGTGCTTTCAATAAGATGACGGCGGCCCTACCGCCAAAAACCTTTCGTTGCCTTCCCCTGACAGGCACCCTACAGTGACAGCTTGCGATGGTCCTGTGCTGAAATTATGAGCGCATTCCTAAAAGCGTCAAAAGCTGCATAAAAAACTGGACTTAAATTACCAATTTTTACATTATCCCTACAAGCTGTACGGCAGTTCTTAACTGGAAGATACAGCATGCTTCACTTTACTCTTTACCGGTTGCATCCGGCTTATACAGGGAAAAACGACGCTGGTTCAGCCAGGCAGATTTTATCTGCGGCTGCCAAACCTTAAACTGTGCATATTCATTGCGGTGAAGCATGGAAAAACAGCATTTTTTTACCCTACTCAACAAATGGTCCCGGATCCGCTTTACGGACGTATTCCTGGTCAAACCTATGGTGTTCGAACTGACCTCGCCTCGCTTCGAACTTTATGTACGCGATCAATCCGATCCCCCTCATGGTTGCTTATCCGTAATTTCAGTACCAACGAGAATCGGGAACTTCTTCTTGCGCGGTATTCGCGCTGGCTGGAAGAATTCCACCATCCTTCAGTGATTGAGGACCATTCTCGATTACATGAACCGCTAATTAACGAAACGCCTTTTACCGAAAGCTGGCTCCCTCTTTCCAATATCGATTCCAAATCAAAGGCGGTAATGATCGTCAGTAATGTTTAACTTGCCTGCTGGCGCGGAGGAATGTCGGTTAACTTTATCTATACTTCTGAAGCGGAGTATTAGCTAACAGAGGAATAATATGGATAAAGAATTGATAATGGCAGCCGAAGCGCTGGGCGAAGCGTTGAAAAAGGCGGGCGTAAAGCTGGCTACTGCGGAATCCTGTACCGCCGGGCTGGTCAGTTCCGCAATGGGTGCCGCCAGCGACAGCAGTACTTTTTTCACCAGCGGCTTTGTCACCTATACCGATAGCGCCAAACACCGTCTCCTGAACGTCAGTGAAAATACATTGCGGGTAAATACCGCCGTGAGCGAAGCCACCGTGCGGGAAATGGCGGAGGGCGCGAAGGCCGTCTCTGGTGAAGCCGTTAGCCTGGCGGTAAGCGGCTATGCCGGACCTGACGGTGGGGAAGACGGTACCCCGGCGGGGACAATCTGGTTTGGTTGGTGTTTGCCTGACGAACAGGTGTGTAGCACAGTAAGATACATTGCCGGGGATGCGGGAACCGTGGTGCATGAAGCCGCCCTTTTCTCTCTTCAGCATCTCACTCAACTGCTTGCCGAAGCGCGCCAGGCGACTTCCTGACTCTGGAGCGGGCCTTAAGGCTCGCCGAGTTGCTTCACCAGCACATGCGTCTGTTTACCTTTGCCTTTAACAAATCCACTAACGCGGACTAAATCTTTCGAATCGTATTTCTTGCCGCCCCACGCCGATTTTGGAATGGTCAGGTTAATCGCGCCGGACTTGTCCTGAAAATCGTAGGTATCACCACCGGTTTTTTTGATGATGTTTCCTTCCAGCGTCACCCACGCCCCGTCGCGCAGTGAGCGGATTTGCGTGATTTTGGTCTCTGCCGTATCTTCAGAGCCTTTGTAGCCGGCGTCCTGTTTATGCGGCGGCGGCGGCGCTTCGCCCGCCTTGAATCCACCTTCGTCGGCCATTGCGCCAAAACTTAACAGTATTGCCAGGGTCAGAATCTTTTTCATTTTCTCTCCTTAAAGGATCAGGCTGTCCACTTCTGTTTTTTCACTCTTCAAGCCTGGCAGAAATAGCCTGTTTTAGGGGCGGACTGGTGAAAAAAAACGAAATTAATCGGGCTTGATCAGTCGGATAGCATGCTCCAGCACCTTTTGCTCGTCGCGGTCCGCATCTTCACGTTCGTGTCGCGTTTTTTTCAGCAGTTGGGTCAGCACATCACGCTGCGTGTTAAAACCGTTTTCCGACAGCACGATCACCGCATCACCAATTACCCGGCAAACCTCGTCATAATACTCTTCACTCAGTGCGTCACGCTTCATCGCCTTTCTCCTTTACCGTTACTGCGATAAATACTTTCAGGTGTATAGACCCAAAAAGTATTGGTCGGCAAAGGTTATCCCGCAATTTACCCGTAAGGAATGTCACCCTTTGATGTGACGCAGATCACATTAACTTGTTCACAAAGAGAGAATTCTGCGTGCCCGGACAGTAGCCCGCCCGGATGCCAGCCTGCCTTCCCAGGCAGGCCAGCTGAGCCGCTATCGGTTATAGAACGGGAATGCGCCGAACAGTAATCCGCCTGCCAGCAGCGCCATACTGACCAGAATCCCCCATTTGATGGAGAAACGCTGATGATCGCCAATATCCACTTTCGCCAGCCCTACCAGCAAATAGACTGAGGGTACCAGCGGGCTGAGCAGGTGAAACGGCTGGCCAATAATCGACGCGCGGGCAATCTCCTCTGCGGAAATCCCATAACCCGCAGCCGTCTGGGCGATCACCGGCAGAATGCCAAAGTAGAAGGCATCGTTAGACATAAAGAAGGTAAATGGCAGACTGACCAGCGCGGTAAACACTGCCAGATAAGGTCCAAAGCTGTGGGGGATTACCGCCAGCAGGCTTTTTGCCATCGCATCGACCATGCCGGTTCCTGAGAGAATACCGGTGAAAATACCGGCGGCAAATATCAGCGAAGTCACCGCCAGCACGTTGCCCGCATGCGCGCTGATACGGGCTTTCTGCTGTTCCAGCGAGGGATAGTTCAGCATCACCGCAATGGCAAAGGCGAGCATAAACAGGATCTGGATCGGCATCAGCCCCGTGACCAACAGCACTAATAATGCGGTGGTGAGGATAAAGTTAGGCCAGAACATTTTCGGACGGCGATTGGCTTCACACTCTTTGGCATCCCCCAGCCCCAGCTCAATTTCATCCAGATGCTGATTACTGATGCTAATTACCCCCAGGCGCTTGCGCTCACGCAGACCAAAAAGAACGGCCATGCCGACCAGCGTCACACAGGCGATAAACATCGCTGGCAGCATCGGAATAAAAATGTCCAGCGCATCAATGCGTAAGGCAGCCGCCGCACGGGCTGTCGGGCCGCCCCAGGGAGACAGATTCATAATACCGCTGGCCAGATTCACCAGACAGGTCATTGCCAGCACGTTCATGCCCAGCTTGCGATAGAGCGGCAGAAAAGCCGCCACCGCAATCATATAGGTAGTCGAGCTGTCGCCGTCCAGCGAGACCAGCAGCGTCAGAATAGCGGTTCCCACCAGCACTTTCAGCGGATCGCCGCGCACCAGTTTCAGGATAAAGCGAACCAACGGATCAAACAGGCCAGCGTCAATCATCAGGCCGAAATAGAGAATGGAAAAGGTTAACATCACCCCTGTCGGCGCCAGGGCTTTGACGCCGTTCAGCATCATCTCGCCCAATCCCTGGTAATAGCCAAACACCAGCGCAAAGGTGGTCGGCACGATAATCAACGCAATCAACGCCGACATCCGTTTGCTCATGATCAGATACATGAAGCAGGTCACCATCGAAAAACCGAGTATGGTCAACACGATATTTACTCCCGTTACAATTCGGCATTCGCCTTCTGTCGGTGGCGGCCATAGCGAAAAGTTATCTAATTGTTGTTAACGCAGGTTACTAATTAATTAAAATATTTCAGATTAAAATGCTAACCCGTTGTTTTAGTTCCAACCGGCTGAATAAAGTTAATACCAGGCTTATAAAATTTGACATTTATTTAACAACAAACAGTGATAGCGATCGGCTTTCCGGCACGCTGACAGAAATTATTGTGATTGAGATCGTCCCGACGCACACCGCCCAAAATCATCGCCTCGTGGGCATTCATAGCAAAAGACTTATCGCTCGCTATTCACTAATGCGCCATCTGATAAGCATTTCTGATTTAGTTCTTCCACATAACGCGCAGCTTAAGCGAGGTGAAGTTACCGCCAGAACTAAATCTTTTCCCCGGAATGCCGATACTCACTGCATCATAGTCCCTGTTAAGGATGTTCAGATGTCGCTTAAAAAGTCTTCACTATTGGTTTTATCTTTCTTATTTATCATTTTTTTCGCCAGTATGATCGCCAACGTCTGGCTGCTGACGCGCAGTAACCAGTCGCTGGATGCGGTGAATAAAGAGATTCGCGTCGTGCTGTCGATCATCGATCCCATTAACCACAGCCGTACATTACGGGTGCGCGTAATGGAATATATGAAAACGATGGAGGATGGCAACCTACAGTCTAAGCCGACGATGGACGGGCTGAATGAGGTGATGGGCAAAGCGGATAAGGCTTTCCAGGCCTATCTCGCCGCGCCAAAACTGGCAAATGAAGCTGCCCTGGCCGATGCCTATCGCAATACCTATCTGGCCTATCGTCAGCAGGGTATCGACCCCATGATTGAAGCCGCACGCGCTAACGATCAGCAGCGTTTTAAAAACCAGATTGCGACGGTCGTGCGCCTGGATCGGGCGTATGAAATCCAGCTGGATCAGGTGCTGGCGCTGCATGAGCAATATGCGAAACGGTTGAATGCTGAAGCACAGAGCCACTTTGTCTTCGGGATTGGCCTGATTATCGCCTTCAGCGTGCTGTTTTTGGTGGTGATCGCCGCCGTGCTGATGTTCCTGAAGCGTTATGTGCTTAACCCGCTGGACAGCGCCAAAACCCATTGCAGCCAGATTTCTGAAGGGATTCTGGACACGCCGGTGCCGGTGAAAGCCTCTTCACGCAGCGAAATTCAGGATCTGATGCGCACCATGGAACAGATGCGTCGCTCTCTGACTGAAATCATCAGCCAGGTTCGTAGCTCCACGCAGACGGTATCCAGTGCCTCGCAGGAAATTGCGGCAGGTAACGTTGACCTTGCCTCGCGTACTGAACAACAGGCTGCTGCCCTGACGCAAACGGCCGCCAGCATGGAAGAGCTGGGCGCAACGGTAAAACAGAACACCGAAAACGTTTTTGAAGCCAGCCGTTTAACCAGCGAAGCGGTGAAAAATGCCAAAACCGGCGAGAAAGTGTCGCAGGAAGTGATTGTCACCATGGGGCTGATTAACAGCAGTTCGAAAAAGATTGAAGACATTACCGGCGTTATCAACAGTATCGCTTTCCAGACCAACATTCTGGCACTGAACGCGGCAGTTGAAGCAGCGCGTGCAGGTGAGCAGGGCCGCGGCTTTGCCGTTGTCGCTGGCGAAGTACGCAATCTTGCGCAACGCAGCGCGGTTGCGGCAAAAGAAATTGAAAGCCTGATTGCCGAATCCGTCGCCAACATTAAAGCCGGTTCCGATCAGGTTTCCAGAACTGGCGATGCGATTGGCGCAATTATCGCATCAGTCAGCCAGGTCGATGTCTTGATGGATCATATTTCCACCGCGTCCGATGAGCAAAGCCGCGGAATTAGCCAGATCGAACAGGCTGTGACGGAAATGGACAGCGTCACCCAGCAAAACTCGGCGCTGGTACAGGAATCTGCCGCCGCGTCCGCCTCGCTGGAAGAACAGGTGCTGCATTTAACCCACTCCGTTTCTACTTTCCGCCTGGCAGACGCCTGAGTCCGACCCACGCTCCCGTGAAGACGGGAGCGTGATGATTAAAACAAGAAAACCCTATTGTAAGGGGTAAACAGCCATTTTTTTTAAGAGAACACCATGAGTAAATTAACTGATTTCTGCAATGTGTTGCTGCCGAAGAGGCTCAACCCCACGGCTGCCCGTCCAGTCAGTAAAACCTATGACTGTCGGGCATTGCCTACGTCATTTAAGCAGCTGGGCGCGGGATCCGGTTCCGGCCTGCTGATGGTTTTTGTCCCACCAGAAGCGGATTTTGCCAAAGTGAACGCGGCCTGGCAGAAAATGAGCCAGCCCGGACGTACCGTGCTGGTTCTTTCCTCTACCGGTGCGCTTTGCGCGCAAAAAGGCAAATCCACCTACTGCGCCACTAATGGGCCGCAGGGAAGCTGGATGTGGCTGCCGAATCAGGTGGTTGCCGGGCATGAAGTCCATACCGTTGATCTTAAAATGCCGGCGACAGCCAACGTCACCGAGCGTATCGCCAGCATCCGTGCGCAGCTCGACCGTTTGCAGGTCAATATGTCGCTTTCTGCCGAGCAGACCTTTGCGATGATCTACTGCGATGGCCTCTCCTCTTCAGAAGGCTTCCTGATGCAGGCCTGGTATGACAGCGGCCGCTTCCCCTGCCTGGCGATTGGCGGTTCTGCCGGAGGCCGTACTGACTTTGCCGGCACCTGGATTGCGACTAATCAGCAGATCCTGCAAAACAAAGCGGTCATCGTGTTTTGCAAAATGGCCAAAGGGAAATCTTTTGCGCCTTTTAAAAGCCAGAACTTCCAGCCGACATCACAAAGCTGGCTGGTGGCAGAAGCCGATCCGGTGGCGCGTACCGTCACGTCGCTGTTCGATGCGAAAGGACGCCAGCAGCCTGTCGTTCAGGTGTTGTGCGACTATCTGAAGTGTCAGCCTGCGCAACTCGAAGAGAAGCTAAAAGGAAAAACCTTTGGCGTAAAAGTGGCCGATGAATATTTTATTCGTTCAGTGGCAAAAATTGAGCCGGGCAGCCTGTCGTTTTTCTGCGATCTGGAATTCGGCGATCGCCTCTATCTGCTCGAAGCCTATGATTTTGTCTCGGCGACCAAACGTGACTGGGAAAAATTTGTTGCCAGCTGGGGCAAACCGGTCGGCCTGTTGCTGAACGACTGTTTGCTGCGCCGCCTGAATAACCCGGAAAGCCTGCCTTCTGCTGAGCTGTTTGAGGGAATCCCGGCGGCGGGCTTCTCCAGCTTCGGTGAAATCTTTGGCGTGCCGATTAACCAGACGCTCTCCGCCCTCGCCTTTTACGACCATGACGTAAAGGCGATGACGCGCTTTCCCATTGAATATGCCGACTACGCCGGTCATTACGCCCAGCGATCGCTGCGCCGCTGGGAAGCCTTACATACGCTGCAAACTGACGTTATTGAGAAAGTCATTAACTACCAGCAGGAAATTAGTCCGGTGATTAAAACCTTCCCGCTGCTGGAACAGGCAACCAATCGCCAGAGCGCTGCGCTGGACATTGCCGGCGTAAATATCGGCGCTATTGGTGATGCCGCCACGGTAACGCTGGAAGCGCAGGACGAGCTGGGATCGGAAATTGGCGAGCTGGAAAAAATATCAATGGGGATCACCCAGATCACCAGCGGGATCAGTACGATTGCCGATCAGACTAACCTGCTGGCGCTGAATGCCGCTGTGGAAGCGGCGCGTGCCGGTGCGGCGGGCCGTGGATTTGCGGTAGTAGCAGAAGAGGTGCGCCGCCTGGCTCGTTCATCAAAAGAACAGGCAGATGCCACGCGTAGCAGCATCAACGAAACGGTAGCGACGATCGCCCGTATTCGTAAAACCGCCTCGAAAACGGTTGCCACGACCGAAGATATGGCGCTGAAGAGTGAGTCAGCACGCGGACAAATCAGTACGCTCAGCGAGCAAAATGCCGCTGAACGTCAGGGTATGGCCGAAAACATCGATCGCCTGAAAAATGCCGCCGACGGGATGGATGCGATGCATAAAGCCGTGGCGCAGCTGACCGTGTTGCAGGATTTGGTGCGCTCGTGATCTAAACCGGTTCAGAGGTAAGCACGTGAATTAAGCCCCGCTTTTATAGCGGGGCTTTATTTTTTTCAGCACGATTTTATACTTTTTTTACACCGCGCCCCGCCGTTTATACGCCATTTTTGCATCCTAATTTTTACACTCTCGCCATATCGTTATAACGCTTAGGGAGATGAAAAATGGGTGCAGGCGTAATTGCCGGCGTGGTGCTGGTGCTACTGTTACTGGGTTATTTAGTCTATGCCCTGATTAACGCGGAGGCCTTCTGATGGCACTCCCGGGCTTTTTACTGATCGCCAGCTATATGCTGGTTTTGCTGTTACTGGCAAAACCGCTGGGACGCCTGCTGGCAAAGCTGATCGCAGGCGAGCCGCTGCCGTGGATCGGGCGCGTAGAAACGGTGCTCTGGCGCGCCACTGGCCATGAAGAAATGAACTGGCAGCGCTATCTGCTGGCGATTTTACTGTTTAATGGACTGGGCTTTTTGCTGCTGCTGGCTCTGCTGATGCTGCAAGGCGATTTGCCGCTGAATCCGCAGCACCTGCCCGGCCTGAGCTGGGATTTGGCGCTGAATACCGCCGTGAGTTTTGTGACCAATACCGACTGGCAGGCGTATGCGGGCGAAACCACCCTCAGTTATTTCAGCCAGATGGTCGGCCTGACCGTGCAAAACTTCCTCTCCGCAGCCAGCGGGATGGCGGTGGCGTTTGCGTTGATCCGCGCTTTTACCCGTCAACAAACCTCGCTGCTCGGCAATGCCTGGCAGGATCTGATTCGCATTACGCTGTGGGTGCTGCTGCCGCTGTCGCTGATTATCACTCTGCTGTTGATCCAGCAGGGCGCACTGCAAAATTTCAATGAATATCAGCCATTTGTCACTATAGAAGGGGCAAAACAGCTGATGCCTATGGGGCCGGTCGCCTCGCAGGAAGCGATTAAGCTGCTCGGCACCAACGGCGGCGGTTTCTTTAACGCGAACTCAGCCCATCCGTTCGAAAATCCCACGGCGTTGAGTAACGCCATTCAGATGCTGGCGATACTGCTGATCCCGGCCGCGCTCTGTTTTGCCTTTGGTGAAGCCGTTGGCGATGCCCGTCAGGGGCGAGGCATTCTCTGGACCATGGCGCTGATTTTTGTCGCCGCCGTGGCGGTAGTCATGTGGTGTGAAACCCAGGGCAACCCTCACTTCAGCGCGCTGGGCGCTACCAGCAATCTCAATATGGAAGGCAAAGAGAGCCGTTTTGGCATCCTGCCCAGTGCGCTTTTCGCGGTGGTAACCACCGCGGCCTCCTGCGGCGCGGTGAACGCCATGCATGATTCCTTTACAGCGCTGGGCGGCATGATACCGATGTGGCTGATGCAGATCGGCGAGGTGGTGTTTGGCGGCGTAGGCTCTGGATTCTACGGCATGCTGCTGTTTGTGCTGCTGGCGGTATTTATTGCCGGTTTAATGATTGGTCGTACGCCCGAATATCTTGGCAAAAAGATTGATGTACGCGAGATGAAAATGACCGCAATGGCCATTCTGGTCACGCCCGCGCTGGTGCTCACCGGTACCGCGCTGGCACTGATGACCGATGCCGGACGCGCTGCGATTTTCAACCCCGGCAACCACGGTTTTAGCGAAGTGCTTTACGCATTATCGTCGGCGGCCAACAACAACGGCAGCGCCTTTGCCGGGCTGGCCGCCAACTCGCCTTTCTGGAATCTGCTGTTAGCCGTTTGCATGCTGCTGGGCCGTTTTCTGGTTATCGTTCCGGTTATGGCGATCGCCGGGTCGCTGGTAGAGAAAAAAACGCAGCCCGCCACTCAGGGCACGCTGCCGACGTACGGCGCATTGTTTATCGGCCTGCTGGCGGGAACCGTGCTGATGGTCGGCGCGCTGACCTTTATCCCAGCCCTGGCTTTAGGCCCGGTTGCGGAACACCTTTCCCTGACCCGCATCTTCACGGAGTAATCTTTATGAGTCGTCAGCAACTGGCGCTGTTCGAGCCCTCACTGGTTCGGCAGGCGCTGATCGAAGCTCTGAAAAAGCTTAATCCACGCTCGCAGTGGCGTAACCCGGTGATGTTTATCGTCTGGGCTGGCAGTTTACTCACCTCTCTCCTGGCGCTGGGCATGCTGTTCGGTACGCTCTCAGGCAGCGCGGGTTTTACCGCCGCTATCAGCCTGTGGCTGTGGTTTACCGTGTTATTTGCTAATTTTGCCGAAGCGCTGGCGGAAGGCCGCAGCAAGGCGCAGGCCAGTAGTCTGAAAGGCGTAAAAAAAACCGTTTTCGCCCGCAGACTCCGCGCCCCGCATCGCGAAGCCGCCGTCGATCTCGTTCCGGCAGAGGAGTTGCGCAAAGGCGATATCGTGCTGGCAGAAGCGGGGGAAATTATTGCCTGCGACGGTGAAGTGATTGAAGGAGGCGCATCGGTAGATGAAAGCGCCATCACCGGCGAGTCGGCTCCGGTTATCCGTGAGTCAGGCGGTGACTTTGCCTCGGTGACCGGCGGAACGCGGATCCTCTCCGACTGGCTGGTGATCCGCTGTAGCGTCAACCCCGGCGAAACCTTCCTTGACCGGATGATCGCCATGGTCGAAGGGGCTAAACGCCGCAAGACGCCGAACGAAATCGCCCTGACCATTTTGCTGATTGCCCTGACCATCGTCTTCCTGCTGGCAACCGCTACGTTATGGCCCTTCTCCGCCTGGAGCGGCAACGCCGTGAGTGTCACCGTGCTGGTCGCGCTACTGGTCTGCCTGATCCCCACCACCATTGGCGGATTGCTGTCTGCTATCGGCGTGGCCGGCATGAGCCGGATGCTCGGGGCGAATGTTATCGCCACCAGCGGCCGCGCCGTTGAGGCGGCGGGCGATGTTGATGTTCTGCTGCTGGATAAAACCGGCACCATAACCCTGGGCAACCGGCAGGCATCCGCCTTTTTGCCTGCGCCGGGCGTGGAAGAAAGCAGGCTGGCCGATACGGCACAGCTGGCATCACTCGCCGATGAAACCCCGGAGGGGCGCAGCATTGTGGTTCTGGCAAGACAGCGTTTTAACCTGCGCGAGCGTGAAATTCAAAGCCTGAATGCCACCTTTGTCCCCTTTACCGCCCAAACTCGCATGAGCGGTATCAATCTTAACCAGTTGGTTATTCGTAAAGGATCCGCAGAAGCGATACGGCGGCACGTGGAGGCAAACGGTGGCCACTTTCCGCCTGAGATCGACCAGCTGGTGATGGAGGTCGCCCGAACCGGCGGCACGCCGCTGGTGGTGGCCGAAGGCGCAACGGCGCTGGGGGTTATTGCGCTGAAGGATGTGGTAAAAGGCGGGATCAAAACCCGTTTCGCTCAGCTGCGTAAAATGGGCATCAAAACGGTGATGATCACCGGTGATAACCGCTTAACCGCAGCGGCCATTGCCGCCGAAGCGGGCGTCGATGATTTTCTCGCCGAAGCAACGCCGGAAGCCAAGCTGGCGCTAATTCGTCAGTATCAGGCAGAAGGCAGGCTGGTGGCGATGACCGGCGACGGCACCAACGATGCCCCGGCGCTGGCTCAGGCTGACGTGGCGGTCGCCATGAACTCCGGAACACAGGCCGCAAAAGAAGCCGGAAATATGGTGGATCTCGATTCAAATCCCACCAAGCTGATTGAAGTCGTGCATATTGGCAAACAGATGCTGATGACACGCGGCTCGCTGACCACCTTCAGCCTGGCGAACGACGTGGCGAAGTACTTTGCCATTATCCCGGCTGCTTTTGCCGCCAGCTGGCCTCAGCTGAACGCGTTAAACGTTATGCATCTGCATTCACCCGCGTCAGCCATTCTCAGCGCGGTGATATTTAACGCGTTGATTATTGTAGCGCTGATCCCGCTGGCGCTGCGAGGCGTGCATTATAAGCCTCTCAGTGCAGCGGCCATGCTGCGTCGCAATCTGTGGATTTACGGCCTCGGCGGCCTGGCGGTGCCTTTTCTCGGCATCAAAGCGATCGATCTGCTTCTGACGCTCTCTGGTCTGATGTAAGGAGTTTCCCGTGTCTCAACTACGTCCTGCATTCGTTGTGCTGATTTTACTGACGCTGATTACCGGCGTGCTGTATCCCTTTCTGGCAACCACACTGGGGCAAAGCTGGTTTGCGCAGCAGGCCGGGGGATCACTGATTGAAGATCGCGGTCAGATCCGCGGCTCACGCCTGCTGGGCCAGGCATTCAGTGAGGAAAAATATTTTCACGGTCGTCCTTCCGCCACCGCCGACCTCCCCTATAATCCGATGGCAAGCGGCGGGAGTAACCTTGCCGCCAGCAACCCGGCCCTTGATAAGGCTGTAGCCGAACGCGTAGCGCAGCTTCGGGCAGAAAATCCGCAGGCTACCGCCGCCATTCCGGTTGATTTACTGACTTCTTCTGCCAGCGGTCTTGATTACGGTATTTCACCGGAGGCTGCCCTGTGGCAGCTACCACGCGTTGCCCGCGCCCGTGATTTGCCAGCGGAACAGGTCAGGCGGTTGATTAATACCAATACCCACCAGCCACCGCTGCGTTTTCTCGGTCAGCCATGGGTTAACGTTCTGGAACTGAACCTGGCGCTGGACGCCATGCAGGAAGAGTAAGGAATACGCGATGAGTGAGGAGCCTTTCCGTCCCGATCCGCAACATCTGCTGAAGCAGGCGAACACCCGCTATCGCGGCAAACTGAAGATTTTTTTCGGTGCCTGTGCGGGCGTTGGCAAAACCTTCGCCATGCTTCAGGAAGCGCAGCGCTTGCGCAGCCAGGGGCTGGATATCCTCATTGGCGTGGTGGAAACCCACCAGCGCCAGGAGACGGCAGCGTTGCTTGACGGGCTGCCTGTCCAGCCCGCTAAACGCCGGATTTACCGTGGTCGCACGGTTCAGGAGTTCGATCTTGACGCGGCGCTGGCTCGTCGTCCTTCGCTGATCCTGATGGACGAACTGGCGCACAGCAACGCGCCTGGCTCGCGTCATCCCAAACGCTGGCAGGATGTAAAAGAGCTGCTCGACGCAGGTATTGACGTCTTTTCGACCGTTAACGTTCAGCATCTTGAAAGCCTGAATGACGTGGTGAGCGGCATAACCGGTATCCAGGTGCGTGAGACGCTGCCAGACCCGGTGTTCGACCAGGCAGATGAGGTGATCCTGGTGGATCTGCCGTCGGACGATCTCCTCCAGCGCCTGCATGAAGGCAAGGTTTACCTGGGTGAGCAGGCCGAACGCGCCATCGAGCATTTTTTCCGGCCGGGCAATCTGATCGCCCTGCGTGAACTGGCGCTCAGACGCACCGCCGATCGGGTTGACGATCAAATGCGCGCCTGGCGTGATATTAAAGGAGAGGAGAAGGTCTGGCATACACGGGACGCGATTTTACTCTGTCTTGGCGAAGGAACAGGTAACGAAAAGCTGGTACGTACCGCAGCGCGGCTGGCGGCGAAGTTGGGCAGCCAGTGGTATGCCGTCTACGTAGAAACGCCCCGGCTTCATCGGGTCGCGCCTGCAAAGCGACGCAGCCTGTTCAGCGCCTTACGCCTCGCTCAGGAACTGGGCGCGGAAACCGCGGTACTCGCCGATACCTGCGCAGACAAAGCCGTTGTACGCTACGCTCGCGAACATAATCTTGGCAAAATAATCATCGGCAGACGCGCCGGAAAACGCTGGTTAAAAGGCAGCGCTTTTGCCGACAGACTGGCCAACCGTGCTGCTGACCTCGATTTGGTGATCGTGGCGCTGGAAGACAAAGCCACGGTCTGGTCAGAGCAAAAACAAGACGACCGCAGCTTCAGCGAAAAGTGGCGGGTACAGATCCGGGGCTGTACGCTGGCGGTGTTGATGTCCGCGGTGATTACGCTGATTGCCAGCCGGTGGCTGGCAGCGTTTGACGCTGCAAACCTGGTGATGATCTATTTGCTTGGTGTGGTGATCATCGCGCTGAAATATGGCCGCTGGCCTTCGGTACTGGCAACGGTGCTAAACGTGATCAGCTTCGACCTGTTTTTCATTGCGCCACGCGGCACGCTCGCGGTTTCCGACGTACAGTATTTACTGACGTTTGGCGTGATGCTGAGCGTAGGACTGATTGTCGGCAACCTGACTGCGGGCGTTCGCTACCAGGCGCGTATTGCACGCTATCGGGAACAGCGTACCCGACATCTTTATGAGATGTCTAAATCGCTGGCAACCGCCCGTACAACCCACGCTATCGCCACCACCAGCGCGCATTTTATTCATTCAACCTTTAACGCTCGCAGTTTGCTGCTGCTCCCTGACGGCACCGGCCAGCTGACTGCCTGGCACGGCGTCGACGGCCCGTTTGCCTGGGATGAGGCGATTGCTCGCTGGAGCTTTAACAGCGGGCAACCGGCAGGCGCAGGAACGGATACCCTGCCCGGCGTCCCCTGGCAAATGATGCCGCTGCGTAGTGCAGATGAAACGTTAGGCGTTGTGGTGGTCGCATCAGGCAGCAAGCTGTTAATGATGATCCCGGAACAGCAACGCCTGCTGGAAACCTTTACTTTGCTGGTCGCCAGCGCGCTGGAACGTCTGGCATTAACCACGCGCGAAGAGCAGTCTCGTCTTGCCAGCGAACGGGAACAGCTGCGAAACTCGCTGCTGGCGGCGCTGTCTCACGACCTGCGCACACCGCTTACCGTGCTGTTTGGTCAGGCTGAAATCCTGACGCTGGACCTCGCCAGCGAGGGATCGGCCCATGCGCCGCAGGCCAGCGAAATTCGTCAGCATGTTCTGAACACGACCCGACTGGTGAACAATCTGCTGGATATGGCCCGCTTACAATCCGGCGGTTTTAACCTGCGAAAAGAGTGGCTCACGCTGGAAGAAGTGGTGGGTAGCGCGTTAAAAATGCTGGAACCTGGCTTAGGAGGACGGCATATTCTACTGGATATGGACGATCCGCTGGCGCTGATTGAAGTGGATGGCCCTTTATTTGAACGGGTGCTGATAAACTTACTGGAAAATGCGGCGAAATACGCCGGAACCAGCGCGAAAATTGGGATAAGAAGCCGCATCAAACCCGGCGAGCTGATGCTTGAGGTGTGGGATACCGGCCCGGGTATTCCGCCCGGCATGGAACAGGCTATTTTTGCCAAATTCGCTCGTGGCAATAAAGAATCTTCTGTGCCCGGCGTTGGACTGGGGCTGGCTATCTGCCAGGCAATTGTGGACGTTCATGGCGGAACTCTCGTTGCCCATAACGGTGCTGAAGGCGGCGCGAGTTTTATCGCTACGCTGCCCCAGGCACCTGTGCCGAAATTAACGGAAACTGATGATTACGCAAACCCTGCTGATAGTTGAAGATGAAAAAGAGATCCGCCGCTTTCTGCGCACTGCGCTGGAGGACGAGGCCCTGCGGATTTATGATGCCGAAACCCTGCAACGCGGGTTAATTGAAGCCGCCACGCGCAAACCGGATCTGGTGATTCTGGATCTCGGATTGCCGGATGGCGACGGTCTCGAATTTATCCGCGATTTTCGCCAGTGGAGTCAGGCACCCATTATTGTCCTTTCTGCACGGAGTGGAGAAGACGATAAGATCGCCGCGCTTGACGCCGGTGCTGATGATTATCTCAGCAAGCCCTTCGGCATTGGCGAATTGCAGGCCCGTCTGCGGGCTGCGCTGCGACGCTCAGCGACATCACCCGACAGCGAACCGGTTTATCATTTCGGTAACGTACGGGTTGATCTCGCCGCCCGCCGCATCACCCGGCATGACACAGAACTTCATCTTACGCCGATTGAGTTCCGGCTGCTGGCCGTGCTGTTGAATAATCAGGGTAAAGTGCTTACCCAAAGACAGTTACTCACCAGGGTTTGGGGGCCGGGCGCCATTGACCGCAGCCATTATCTGCGCATCTACATGGGCCATCTGCGACAGAAGCTGGAGGACGACCCGGCCCGCCCGCAGCACCTGCTAACTGAAACGGGGATTGGCTATCGTTTTCAGTTATAAACGCAACTCAACGTGACAAACATCACATTTGTGCCAGGCTTACTGATACAAAACCACAGATGAAGGAGCACAACACGATGAGCGAACAGGCAAAAAAATCTCTGCTAACTGTGGAGTATCCTAAACCACCTTTCCCCGAGCAGCCGCAGGCCGCACCAGGCATCGCCAGCAAAATGACCCCGCAACCCGATCACGGTGAAAAAACCTATCGCGGTTCCGGTCGCTTACAGGGCCGTAAAGCGTTGATCACCGGCGGCGACTCCGGTATCGGCCGCGCGGTTGCCATTGCCTATGCTCGCGAAGGCGCTGATGTGGCAATTGGCTATCTGCCTGAAGAAGAATCAGATGCCGCCGAGGTGATTAAGCTGATTGAGGCAGAGGGCCGTAAAGCCGTTGCCCTGCCAGGCGATATCCGTTCTGAGGAATTTTGTAAAAAACTGGTAAGCGATGCTGTCAGCCAGCTTGGCGGTTTGGATATCCTGGTTAACAATGCGGGTCGTCAGCAGTTTAATGAATCTATCCGTACGTTAAGCACGGAAGATTTTGACGCCACGTTTAAAACGAACGTCTATGCCATGTTCTGGATTACCAAAGCGGCCGTAGATCATCTGCCGCGTGGCGCGAGCATTATCAACACCTCTTCCGTGCAGGCCTATAAGCCAAGCGAAATTCTGCTTGATTATGCGCAGACCAAGGCCAGTATCGTTGCCTTTACTAAAGCGCTGGCGAAACAGCTGGGCGAAGAAGGCATTCGCGTCAACGCCGTGGCACCCGGACCTTACTGGACGCCGTTGCAGTCCAGCGGCGGTCAGCCGCAGGAAAAAGTGAAGGAGTTTGGCGCAACTTCACCGCTTGGCCGCCCTGGCCAGCCTGCTGAAATCGCCCCGCTCTACGTGACGTTAGCCTCTACCGAGAGCAGCTTTACCTCGGGACAGGTCTGGTGTTCTGACGGCGGTACCGGCACGCTTTAAGTTTTAATCTGCCACTGCCGCCGGATGACGGGTTCCTGAACGGGAGACGTTATTCGGCGGCGGGCTTTTCAGGTTTACGCTTCGCGTTCTCGCACGGTATCGGGTTACACAAAAAAGCGACGGCTTACCCGTCAATGTTCCCCCCCTTTACTTTATGCAATATAAGTTTGGGGACATTTTCCACATCTAATATCTTTCTTTTACTAACAATTACCTGGATTCCCTCCTTATAACCTGCCGCCCACACATCGGTATTTTCACTTTCGTTTTGATAAACAGAAATGTGCTGGATATCTGCATATGCATAACATATACAAAGCGGATTAATCAGCATATACTACCCCTATGCGGGAATCCCCCTTGCACACTCAGCATATGAGGAAAAACCATGCGCACAGTTTCTATTTTTAAAAACGGCAACAATCGCGCCATCCGTCTGCCCCGGGATCTGGATTTTGAGGGAGCAAGCGAGCTGGAGATTATCCGGGAAGGAGACAGCATCATCCTGCGTCCCGTCCGGCCGACCTGGAGCTCGTTTGCCAGCCTGGAAAAGGCCGACCCGGACTTTATGGCAGAGCGCGAAGACGTTGTTAGCGACGAAGGACGATTTGACCTGTGAACAACACCTATATGCTTGACACCTGTATCTGCTCGTTCATCATGCGCGAACAGCCGGAAGCCGTACTAAAGCGCCTGGAGCAGGCAGTGCTGCGTAATCAGCGTATCGTTGTCTCGGCCATTACCTATTCGGAGATGCGCTTCGGTGCCACTGGCCCGAAGGCCTCGCCGCGCCACATGGGGCTGGTTGACGCGTTCTGCGCCCGCCTCGATGCCATCCTGCCCTGGGATCGCGCCGCGGTGGACGCCACCACGGATATTAAGGTGGCACTTCGACTGGCCGGCACGCCAATCGGCCCGAACGACACGGCGATCGCCGGGCATGCGATTGCGGCAGGGGCGATTCTGGTGACAAATAACACGCGGGAGTTTGAGCGGGTACCGGGTCTGGTGCTGGAAGACTGGGCGGAGTAAGTTGCGGGCTCCGGGAACTCCCGGCACATTACTTCGACGTGCCGGGTAGTTTATTTTTAAGGGTATAAAGCCGGTCAAATTCGCATTACGGCTTTGTTCAGCCTGCTCAGGCACAGACTCTGTTTTATGCTGCCAGAGCGCACCAGGAACCCGTAGCGCGGTTTCCCGATCCATCTTCTTCAGCATGCATCTGACGCGTTTGGCTTTCGATGGTCCCTCTTCCAGACAACGTTCATCATCATTACGTAGGAGCAGTACGGTTTTAACTGACTGGATATCAAAATAGAAATATCCAAATCCTTGTTCACAATATCCTCCATTTCCAAATAAAGAACTTCCTCATCTTTTTTTGGGCAGAAGCTAAACAGTGCCCCAAACATTAGCGGCGCATCACCTGTGCTGGCATTATGTGAGCATCATCTCCCGAAACCGCCTGCCCCTTCAGCCTTTCCAGCGCACGTGCAAAAAAGTCTTTCCCGCCAAAATTGCCTGACTTCAGGGCCAGCGCAATCGGGTTATCTCCTTTTGATAGCATTACCGGCACGCCGGGATCGATCTCTTCACCAATTTCCAGCGCCGTTAAATTCAGCGCGCTCACGACCGCACCCGACGTTTCACCGCCGCCGACAACTATTCGCCTTACGCCGGCAGCAACCAGCTGCTTTGCGGCTTCGCCAAACAGATTATCCAGCGCGCCTGCCACGTTTTCCCGACCATACTGCTGCTGTATGGCCTTAACCGCATCCGGCTCGCCTGATGAGTATACCAACGGCGACTTACCCTGATTTTGCCGAATAAAAGCCACAATCTGTTCCGGCCCGGTTTCGCCACTCAGTACTGCTTTCACCTCGATTGCCATCACCGGATGCGTTTTTTGATGCCAGGCTACCTGCTCACGGGTCGCCCCCGAACAGCTGCCGACCAGGATGGCTTCCGGCCCGTTAACAAACGACGCCCCCACCGCCTGGCCAAATGCCTGTCCGCTACGGATAAAATTGTGCGACAGCGCCAGTCCAATGCCTGAACCGCCGGTGACAAGTTTTGCTCCTGCACAGGCGCGACCAATAGCCGTCAGATCATAATCACTAAGGGCATCAACAATATGCAGCGTTCGCCCCTGCTGTGCCTGCTGAGCAAAAAGCGCCTGGATTGCCTGGCTGCCCTGAACCACCGTTTGCCACGGAACGTGCGCCACGCGGTTCGTCGTCTGCGGTTGCAGCACGCGTCGCAAATCGGCGTCTTTCATGGGCGTCAGCGGGTGATGGGCCATACCGGATTCGCTGAGCAGTTGGTCATGCACAAACAGATGCGCCTGATAAACCGTACGGCCCATTGCAGGGAACGCCGGACAAACGACGACGCTCTCCGTCTCCAACAGTGCCGCCAGCGCATCAATGACCGGACCAATATTGCCCTCGTCCGTAGAGTCAAAAGTTGAGCAATATTTAAAGACAATCTGCTGGCAGCCCTGATCCAACAGCCAGCGGCAGGCAGCCAGCGACTGCGCCACGGCTTCCTGCGCCGGTATTGAGCGGCTTTTAAGGGCAATCACGCCTGCTTCAACATCGCCCCCGGCGGGTCGGGTCGGCAGGCCCGGATACTGGGTGGTTTTCAGCCCCCCTTCTCCCAATCCTTTGGTCAGGGCAGCCGCGATATCGCTGGCGCCGGTAAAGTCATCTGCAATTACGCCAATTAACATACGTCACTCCTTACCCGCGATGCGGGCTTTCATCTGCTGCACGGCCGCATGAGGCGCGGTCAGCACCGGCACCGAAACCTGTTGGCGCACGCTGACCGCCGCACGGGAAGTGGAAAAATGCGCCAGCATAATCACATCGCAACCGGCCAGATCCTGTGCGCGTTCAGCCACCAGCCGGTTATGGCTTTCGGCATCGCCCTGCTTCAGTAAATCAATGGCCTTATCAACCAGCACCGTCGTTAAACGGGCCGAAGAATGATGCTGCTTAACATAGTCGTTAAATTCTTCCGTCATCGTCTCTACCGCCGGGCCAAACGTTGCCAGCATGCCGATATTTTTCCCCTGCGCAAGCGCCTGATGAAACATCGCTTCGTTCGGTTTTAACACCGGAATGGGCAAGGCGGCTGCCAGCTTATCGATGGCGGGTCCAAAGGCGGAACAGGTAATCAGAATCCCCTGCGCCTGCATGTCATACGCATAGCGTCCCAGCCGGACAAAGCGCTCCGTCAGCGCTGGCGAAAGTTCCGCTTCCCTGGCGCGGTCAAGAGAAAGCCCGTCATCCAGCAAATTAACGGTTTCCGCCTCCGGCCAGACCTCGTTAAAAGCAGTATGGATCGGCGTCATCGCGACGGGCGTGGCGTGCAGTAATACAATTCGGGATCGCATAATCATCTCCAGAAAACAGGCTGTCGGGGGGTTGCGTTAAATGTAAGGGCTTACAAATATTGCTGTAAAGTGAGCCGGATCACATAAAAACCCAATAAGGATGCCAGGGTGTTATTGAAATGTTAGAGATGATTGACCAAAATTGAAAGCGCTTACAAAATTTTTTCCTGTTTGGTCAGGCGCAGTCCTGCCCGAGCCTGATGGTTATCCTCCGATTGTGAGAACGCACTATGACATCATCTGCAAATTCCTCTTCCCTGCGTACGGCATCGCCCTCGGTCGTGAAGAGTCCGGCGGTAAAAACGGTACCGCGCCATTTTCGTGATTTGCTGGCGTTAGATGATTTTGAACGTCACGCACGACGCCGCCTGCCGAATATGATCTATCAGTATGTGGCAGGCGGCGTGGAAACCGGACGCGGCATTGCCGGAAACATCGAAGCTTATCAACAATATACTTTTATTCCCCGCATGTTCAGAGACGTCTCTGGCCGCGATCAGCGCACCACGCTTTTCGGTCACGCTTATCAGCACCCGTTTGGCGTGGCGCCGTTGGGGGGCGCCTCTTTTGTGGCTTATCAGGCAGATATTGCCCTGGCTAAAGCCGCACGGGAGATGAACGTACCGATGATCCTCAGCGCATCGTCGCTGGTAAAACTGGAAGATGTCCATAAGGCGAACCCGGACGCCTGGTTCCAGGCTTATCTGGCGGGCGATCAGCCACGCATCGACCGCTTACTCGATCGCGTTGCCGCCGCTGGTTATCAGACGCTGGTGGTGACGGGTGACACGCCGATGCTCGGCAACCGCGAGCACAACACCCGCAGCGGGTTTAGCATGCCGATAAAAATTACGCCAAAAGTGGCGCTGCAAAGCGCCATGAACCCTCGCTGGCTGCTGGGAACGGTGGCACAAACCTTTCTGCGCCACGGCGCACCACACTTTGAAAATACCGATGCCGAACGTGGCCCGCCGATGATGTCCAGCAAGGTACGCAATACTCAGGCACGCGACAAGCTGAGCTGGAAAAACGTCGAGGCCATTCGCAAAAAATGGCCCGGCAACCTGGTAATCAAAGGACTGATGTCACCGGAAGATGCTTTTATCGCACGGGATTTGGGGGCGGACGCGGTCATTTTATCGAATCATGGCGGTCGCCAGCTGGATCACACCGTGCCGCCGCTGCTAACGCTGGCGGAAATCGCGGCCAAAAAAGGCGCAATGAAAGTGATCATCGACAGCGGTATTCGTCGTGGTACCGACGTGATGAAAGCGATGGCGCTGGGCGCGGATTTTGTCTTTCTCGGACGTCCTTTCCTCTACGCCGCCGTGGTGGGCGGCCAAACAGGTGTGGAACACGCCATGCATATTTTACGGGACGAAATCGACCGCGATCTGGCGCTGATTGGCGTGCGTACACCAGCAGAACTTGACGCCAGCTACCTGCGGAAAAGCTGATAACGGGCACGCGCCTGGAACGAAAGGAGCACACGCCTGGAGCAAGCATCACGCGCTATGGACGGCCCGTTAAGGGCTGCTACGGACGGCTTTTTTTTGCCTGCGCATGCTCCCTGCTCCTGTGCAGGGTTAACACTCTTTTAAGAGGATTTTTATGAGCAGAAACCAACAAATTCGCCTGTTCAGCGCGCTCGCCATCCGGGCGCCCTTTACACAGCTGGAAGCCACGTGGCTAACACAGCATCCGGATAATCCGCTGGCGATCGACTGGGGCCCCACCACGGCGATTGAAAAAAAGCTGGCCGCTGGAGAGCCGGCCGATGCGGTTATCGTTACCGTTAAGGCGATGGATAAGCTGATTGCCGAAGGGGTGGTTACGGGCGGCAGCCGCGTGGAGCTGGTGGATTCACCGATTGGTCTGGCGATGCTGCCGCAAGCCGAAGCGCCCGATATCAGCAGCGTTGAGGCGCTGAAAAAAGCACTGCTGGCCGCCAGATCCGTCTGCTGGTCTCTGGGCGGTGCCAGCGGCATTTACTTTCAGACGGTGCTGAAGCAGCTGGGGATTGAAGAAGCGATGGCTGCCCGCGCCACCACGATCGGCGAAGGTTTTACCGCCAGCCAGCTTATCGCAGGCAAAGCGGACATTGCCGTACAGCAGATCAGCGAGTTGCTGGCGGTGAAAGGCATTAAGGTGATTGGGCCGCTACCGGATGCCGTGCAGCAGCCGACCTCGATCTCAGCTGGCGTGCTTGCCAACGCGCAGAATCCGCAGGGGGCCGCCGCGCTGCTCGATTTCCTGCGCTCTGCCGAAGCGGGCCGGGCGTTCGAGGCGTTCGGCATGTCGCTGCGCAACTAAGGGTTAGCGCTGGCGAGGCGCGGAACCGCTGCTGCCGCGTACAATCAGCTCCGGCTTTAGCTGTGTTTGCCGGGGCGCGTCTTCACCGTTTAGCGTAGCCAGCAGGTAGTCCGCCGCACAGAGACCAATCTGCGCCAGCTCCACACGCATGGTGGTTAGCGGATGTTCAAGGTGTTCAGCGTATTCATAATCGTTAAAGCCGGTTATGGAGATATCGCCAGGAATGCGCAGATAGCGTTCTGTCGCCGCGCGCATTGCGCCGAATGCCAGTAAATCATTGCCACAGATCACGGCGGTAGGCGGGTTTGGGCCATCCAGCAGCTGAAACATCGCCTGTCGTGCTTCGTTCATGGTGAAAGCGCTGCTGATAAGATTCGCCTCATCAAGCTGCAAACCCGCCGCTGCCAGCGCATTGCGCGTGCCGGTAATGCGTTCAGAAATACGATCGTTAGAAGGCGGCGTGCCGACGATGACGCCAAACTTTTGGTGGCCCAGCGCCAGCAGATGCGCCGTCATTTCACTCGCTGCCAGCTGATTATCGTAGCCGACGCTGGGGTAGCGCTGATCGACGGAAAAGGTCTGAATACAGGGGATCCCCTGCTGATTAATCCGTTCCCACAAACGCGGATGGTGGCTGTTGCCCACCAGCATCAGCGCATCGATGCCGTACTCCACCAGCTTGTTCACCTCGTTCAGTTCGGTCTGCGGATCGAAGTCGGAATTGGCCAGCAGCAGCGTGTAACCCGACTGATGGATCTTTTGCTGAAAGCTGGCCAGCGGGCGGGAGAACGTTTCCGTCGCCAGCGTGGGTACAACCGCGCCAATGGTCATGCTGCGTCGTGACGCCAGCGTTCTTGCCGCACGATTAATCACATATCCCAATTCCTCACAGGCTCGCTCTACCGCCTCGCGACGTGACTGCCGCACCGACGCGCTGCCGTTCAATACCCGAGAGACCGTCGCGGTGGACACCCCCGAACGCTGGGCAACATCTTCCAGAGAAACTCTTGCGGGAGGTGAAGGCTTATCGGACATCGTCGGTCTCCAGAGTGAAATTAGTGATGCCGTCCACAAAAATTGCAGACAGGCCAGATCTCGTTTTGAAAGCGCTTACTTTTTGCTTGACTGAATTTTGTAATCGCTTACTTTTAACATCATATTATCAGAAACAGACCAAAATTTACCAAACGATAACAATCAACCTGACGACAGGCGTCCCGGCCCGCTCGCCAACGCACCGAGATAATAAAGGAATTCACCATGCGTAGATACCCACGAGTCCGCTGGCTGATGATTGCATTCTGCTTTTTCGCCATCGCCATCAACTACATAGATCGCATTAACCTCGCCATCGCTGCACCGCATATTAAAAAAGATCTTGGGCTGGATGACACCAGCATGGGGCTGATCCTTGGCGCATTTTTCTGGACTTACGCACTGATGCAAATTCCTGCCGGTCGCCTGCTTGACCGGCTGGGTGCCCGTGCCGGTCTGGCTATCGCGGTAGGCTGGTGGTCATTGTTTACCGTCGTGACCGCATTTGGTCGGGGCTTCGGTTCCCTTTTTGCTTCACGCCTGCTGCTGGGGATCGGGGAATCTGGCGGTAATCCCGGCTGTGCAAAAGTGGTCTATTCGTGGTTTGCGAAGAAGGAGCGGGCGACGGCCAGCGGCATTTTTGATGCCGGTCCGCGTGCCGGTAGCGCCATCGCGCTGCCTCTGGTTGCCTGGTTGATCAGCACCTGGGATTGGGAAACCTCGTTTGTGGTTACCGGCGCGCTGGGCCTGGCCTGGGTGGCTATCTGGCTGCTGTTTTATCGCGAACCAGAGGCGATGAAAGGCCTGAACCCTGAACAGCGGGAGAACCTGCTGGCCGATCGCGGCGTCCAGACAGTGGATAAAAATGAGAAGGTCAATATTGCCGGTCTGTTTCGCTTCAGAACGGTGTGGGGCATGATGATCGGCTTTTTCTGCATGAACTTCGCCACCTATTTCTTTGTGACCTGGTTCCCGACCTATCTGACCATGGCGCACGGTTTCTCCCTGAAAGAGCTGGGGACGATTGGTGCCATCCCTGCCCTGATGGGCATTCCCGGCAGTCTGCTGGGCGGCATCACTTCCGACTGGCTTTATCGCAAAGGCTTTTCGCTAACCACCGCGCGTAAATCCTGCCTGATTGCCGGGATGCTGCTCTCTTCCGTGATTGCTTTCGCCGCTTTTACCAGCAGCGTTACGGTGATTTTGACGCTGTTCTCGCTTACCTATGCCGGTTTAGCTTTTACCGCCGCCAATATCTGGACGCTGCCTGCTGATGTCGCGCCGAATTCCGGCTACGTCGGCACTCTCGGCGGTATCCAGAATTTTGCCGGCAACCTCGCGGGCATTGTCACCGCATCGTTTACCGGGCTGATGCTGACCCTGAGCCACGGTTCCTTTGTGGTGCCGCTGTTGGTCGCTGGCGGGATCTGTCTCGTTGGCGCGCTGAACTTCATGTTTGTCATGGGCAAAATCGAACCGTTGGCGATTGAAAAAAACCAGCAGGTCAGCGGCGTGGTCGCGGCCGATCATAAAGCCTGACCCTCAAAGCGGAGAAAAAAATGAGTGAACTGCAATTGCGTGAAGAGATCTGCCTGGCGGGTAAAAGCCTGTTCGATCGCGGCTATACCGTCGGTAGTGCCGGAAACATCAGCGCCCGACTGGCCGACGGCTGGCTGATTACGCCAACGGATGCTTGCCTGGGCCGGCTTGAACCGGATCGTATCGCCAAAGTCAGCCTGAACGGTGACTGGATCGCCGGTGACAAGCCGTCAAAAACGCTGCTGCTGCATCGTCAGGTTTACGATCGCAATCCCGAAGTGCAGGCGGTCGTCCATACTCACTCTACCAGTCTGGTAGGACTGACTTTGCAAGGTGTCTGGCAGGAAGCCAGCATTCTGCCGCCGATTACCCCTTATCAGGTGATGAAAGTCGGCAGAATCCCGCTGATCCCATACTGTCGCCCGGGTGCGCCACAGGTGGCGGATCGGGTTGCTCAGCTGGCGCTTGAGGTACGCGGCGTCATGCTCGCGCGGCTTGGCCCGGTTATCTGGGGAAACTCGATTGCCGCCGCCTGCTTTGCCTTAGAGGAGCTGGAAGAAACGGCAAAGCTGTGGATGCAGGCGACGGTTAAGCCTCAGCCGTTGGGTGAGGATGAGGTGGCCGAGCTTTGCGAGGTATTTTCTGCCCGCTGGTAACACCTTACCGTTAAATAATAAGGATATAACAATGAATAAAAATCTTTATGCTGGCACCCTTCTGTCGTTAATGACGCTGGCCGGAACCGCGCAGGCACAAACCCTGATCTACGTCTCCAACGCCGACAGCGGCACCGTTACCGGTTATCAGCTGGATAAAAACAAACCCGCGCTACAGCCGATCGGCACGTTTCCGGCGGGCGCAAAAGCGATGTCCTCCGTGGTGTCACCCGACAAAAAAATGCTTTATGTCTCGGTACGCAGCAAGCCTTACAGCGTGGCGGCCTTTCATATTCAGCCCGATGGACAGCTGGTAAAAGCAGGCCAGACGCCGCTGCCGGAAAGCATGGCCTATCTGTCGTTGGATAAGCAGGGACATTACCTGCTTAGCGCCTCCTACGGTGGCGATCTGTTCAGTATCAACCGTATTAACAAAGAGGGGCTGGTCGAGGCCGAGCCGGTTCAGGTCGTGCATACCGGTAAACGCGCCCATGCTATTCAGGTCGATCCTACCAATCATTTTCTCTACGTTACCCTGCTGGGCGCCGATCAACTGTTGCAGTACCGCTTTGACGCGGCAACGGGCAAGGTCACGCCAAACGATCCGCCGTTCGTTAATATTCAGGACGAGGCGGCAACCGGCCCGCGTCACTTTGCTTTTGCGCCCGCGCTGGATAAGCAGGGTAAACGCAACCTCTATATTCTGACCGAAATGGCGGGCAATATCTCGCGGCTGACGGTGAATGCCAATGGCACCACCACCCCCGCAGAAGTGGTGAATTCGGTCTCGCCGAAAGAAGAGATGCAGCGTGGCGAGGCCAGACCGTTGACCGGTGATGACGATTTGCCGCCTTCTCAGAAGCCCCGCATCTGGCAGGCAGATATTCATCTGACGCCGGATGGCCGCTTTCTCTACTCGACCGAACGCACCAGCAGTACCCTTTCCGCCTTCTCAGTTGACCCGAACAACGGTCATCTGACTTATCTCAGCAGCGTTAAGACCGAACGGCAGCCGCGGGGCTTCGCCATCGATAACAGCGGACGCTTTTTGATTGAGTCCGGGCAGAAATCCACTCAGCTTTCGCTCTATACCATCAATACGTCAACCGGCGCGCTGACGCTGGCCGGCCAGTATCCAACGGATAAAGGCGCTAACTGGGTCACTGTTGTTGAGAAATAAGTTTAACCCGGGTCGGCTACGGCCCGGCAGACCAGCCCTAACCGGAGATCTTATGAAACGTACTTCGCAATCCCTTCTTTCCGCCCTCATCGCTACGGGCTTTGCTTTTGCCGCTTCGCCTGTTGCCAGTGCCGCAGAACAGGTTGTCGCCACCAATCTGGAACCGCTGCATCACGTGATTATGGAAAACCAATATGTCACCGTGATGCGCGTGATGATCCGGCCGGGCCAGTCCACGCTGTTTCACGAGCAGCATCTTGATTACGTGAATACCCATATTGATGGCAGCCTGACGCACACCACTTATCCCGATAAGCCGCCAAAAGATGGCGAGATGAAAAGTGGCAACGTCAAGTTTGGCGCGCATCAGGGCAAGTCAGAAACCGACAAAGTGACCAATACCGGCACCACGCTGAACCAGCAGGTCGCCTTTGAGATCAACCAGCCCGGCCCCCAGCATTTTGGCGGCGCGACGCGTCCCGATCTGCCGGTGTTCCAGCAGGTTCTGGATCAAAAAACGGTGAAGGGCTGGAAAGTCACGCTGCAACCCGGCGAAAGCACCACGCTCTATAACCAGCACGGGCCAGGCGTGCGCGTCTTCTTTACCGAGGGTCGCCTGCTGGAATCGATTCCCGGCAAGCCTAACCGTAATAAAGAGGTCTGGCTGCATCGCGGTGATGCCCAGCTAACCGGGCCGGAAAAAATCGAGCTCACCAACGGGGGCGATACGCCGCTTATCTTCAACGATTACGAACTGCTCTAAAGCCGGCTGCCGCCGGTTTTCCGGGGGCAACCGGCACTTTCTAATAAAAATAACGACATTTCACTTTTACAGGAGCATGTCAGGTGAGACGACATTGTCTGCCTTTGGCGATGAGCCTGATCCTTGTCACCGGGATGCAGTTTGCGCACGCGCAGCCTGACGAGAACCAGGATCTGATTGCCAAAGGAAAATATCTTGCCACGGCCGCCGACTGCGGAGCGTGCCACACCTCGCCGCATCAAGGCGCGCCGATGGCGGGCGGCTATGCAATACAGTCGCCGTTAGGCAGCATTTTCGCGAGTAATATTACCCCGTCAAAAACCGATGGCATCGGTGAATACAGCGAGCAGGATTTTGCGCGGGCGGTACGGGAAGGCATGAATAAACAGGGTGAACATCTTTACCCTGCTATGCCTTATACCTCTTACGCCGCCATCAGCGACGACGATATTCACGCACTTTATCTCTATTTCATGAACGCCGTGGCCCCGGTCGATATTGCCACGCCGCAAACCCACCTGCCCTTTCCTTACAACATTCGTGCATCCATGGCCGTATGGAATATGTTTTTTGCCGACGGTCGCCGCTTTATGCCGAATCCCGATAAGTCTGACCTGGTGAACCGGGGAGACTATTTGGTGAATGCGCTGGCGCACTGTGATACCTGCCACACGCCGCGCAATGTGCTGATGGGCCAGCAAAACGATCGGGCTTTCTCCGGCGGCAGTTTGGGCAGCTGGTATGCACCGAATATCACACCGGATCAATCTGGCATTGGCGACTGGAGCGCCGCTGAACTGAGTGAATATCTGAAAACGGGCCGCCTTGACGGTAAAGCGCAGGCGGCAGGGCCGATGGCGGAAGCTATCGAGCACGGTTTGCAGCACCTTTCCGATGCGGATATTCAGGCGATTGTGGCCTACCTGCGTCAGGTTCCCGCCGTGAATACCGGCGCTCCCCAGGCTCGGGATGGCTATGGTGCTGGCGCCGACAGTGAACAGCAGCTGCGCGGCCAGGCCAGCGCCGATCCCGGTTGGGTTGTGTTCAGCGGCAGCTGTGCAAACTGCCATCAGCCCGCAGGCCAGGGCAACTCGCGTTACCCTGCACTTTTTCATAACAGCGCAACCGGAGCCGATCGGCCCGATAACCTCGTTTCAGCCATCCTGTTTGGCGTGCAGCGCAACGTCAATAATCAGCCTGTCGCGATGCCCGCTTTCGGACCAGATGCCGACTTTACCAATCGTCTTAACGACCAACAGATCGCCGACGTCAGTAATTACGTCTTAAAAAACTTCGGTAATCCGCAGGTTTCCGTTACCGCGCAGCAGGTTAAAACATTGCGCGAAGGCGGCGATGCGCCGTTGTTGGTACAGCTGACCCGACCTTTAGCGATCGCCGGCATTGCCGCAGCGCTGGTTGTGTTGATCGCTATTTTTATCCTGCTCAGCAGAAAAAGGAGGCGTAATGCCACAGAACACTAAAGCGTCTCCGGCTTTCAGCCGCCGCCGCTTATTACAAGGTATGGCCGTTTTGTCACTCAGCGCCGTTTGTTCCTCGCTGTTCCCGGCGCAAATGGCCGCTGCACAGCAAAGCGCGGAGAGCGGCTTTGTCGCGACCTCCTCTTTTCTGGTCAGCCGACCCGCCAGCCCGATCCTCGCTGAACGCTATTACTCTGCCCTGTGCCGACATTATGCGGATTTCCCAACGCGGTTTGCTGCCCTCAAAGGCTATATTGCCACGCAGAATTTCGCCCATGTGGATGCCTTTCTTCGGGCTGTTGATGCGACACACCCGCTTTTTCAAACCGCCTCGTTAATTATCGCCAGCTGGTATACCGGCGTGGTCGGTGAAGGCGCAGGCAGCGAACTGATCGCCTATGCCGACGCAATGATGTATCTGCCAACGAAAGATATTTTAGTGGTGCCAACCTACGGCGGTGGCCCCGATTCCTGGGGCTGGGATCCGGCGCAGAAGGTGAAAGAGAAAGGAGAAGCAGCATGAAGCAGGTTGATGCCGACGTAGTCATTATTGGCTCCGGCGTGATGGGCGGCCTGGTCGCGACCGAGCTGGCGAAAGCCGGCAAATCGGTAATTATCGTCGAGGCCGGCCCGCGCATTAAGCGCCAGGAAATTGTCGAACGGTTTCGCAACTCGCCATTCAAGATGTCGCTGACCAATATGAAATTGCAGGGCGTAGGCTCACCCTATCCCGACCTGCCTCATGTCCCTTCCACCTATGGCGAGTATCTGCAACAGACAGGCCCGGTGAAGTACCCCACCAAATACCTGCGCGTGGTCGGCGGCACCACCTGGCATTTTGGCTCGGCGCTGTGGCGGATGATCCCCAACGACTTTAAGCTGCAAAGCTTGTACGGTCGTGGGCGCGACTGGCCGATTGACTATCAGGAGCTGGAACCCTGGTATGGCCGCGCGGAGCGGGAACTGGGCGTTTCCGGTATGGATGGCCAGGATGAGAGCGGGCACGGCGGCGAAGCCTGGCCGCCGCGCTCGACGCCTTTTCCAATGACCGGTCTGGAGCCGAGCTATCTGTTTAAACGGCTCTCTGAACTGTTGGGTAAAGGCGGCTACAACCCGGTGATGGAACCGAACGGTCGCGCCACCCGCCCGTACGGCAGACGTCCGGCCTGCGCAGGCAATAATAACTGCAATCCTGTCTGCCCCATCGCGGCCAAATATGATGGTTCAATGCATATTGACGAAGCGGAACGACACGGCGCAACGCTGCTGGATAATTCGGTGGTGTATAAAATCGAGGCGGACGACGCGGGAAAGATCACCGGTATCTGGTATCGCAAACCTGACGGCTCCAACCACCACCTGACCGCCAACTATTTTGTGCTGGCGGCTTACGGGATTGAATCGCCCAAGCTGCTGCTGATGTCGACCTCGGCACGTTACCCGAACGGCATTGCTAACGGTTCGGACCAGGTTGGCCGCAATCTGATGGGCCATACCGGCATCAGCATGAATGTGATGATGAAAGAGGACGTCTGGCCGGGACAGGGGCCAACCGAACTGCTGGTTTATCTGAATAATCGCGACGGCCCTTTCCGCAAGGATTTCCCCAGCTACAAAATCAAAGTGCGTAATACCGTGCCGACCGCTGACTACGCGGCTTCGCTGATCAAAAAAGGCGTGCTGGGTTCAAAACTGGATGAAGAGTTAAAGCGGATGTCGGCGCGATCGCTGAACTTTGCCATCGACTTTGAAACCCTGCCGCTGGCGGAAAACCGTATCGTGCCGAGCAAAACCCGGCAGGACGCGATTGGCCTGCCGGTACCGGAAATTTACTACAGCGTGACCGATTACTGGCACGCCGGTAAAACCCAGGGGCTTTTGGATTTTGATAATTTCGCCCGTTTGCTCAATGCGGACGTGTCAAAAATCGATACGGGCTATCAGGATCGGCAGCACATTATGGGCACGACGATCATGGGCGATGATGCCAAAAACTCCGTGGTCAACCGCCATTGCCAGAGCCACGATCACCCTAACCTGTTTATTGCCGGGACCAGCGTCATGCCTTCGGCCTCCTGCATGAATCCAACGCTGACCGGCGCGGCCCTCAGCCTGCGACTGGCGGATTATCTGCTGAAAACGGTTAAGGTATAAATTTACGCGTGGGAGACGGCGTTTAACGCGCCTGCACCTTCCTGAAAACAAAAAACCCGGCCGAGGCCGGGTTTTTGCGTTCTGCGGTAAACCAGAAAGACTTACTGCAGCAGAGACAGCACGCCCTGTGGAACCTGGTTGGCTTTTGACAGCACGGAGGTACCGGCCTGCTGAAGGATCTGCGCTTTGGACATGTTAGACACTTCCGTTGCGTAGTCAGCATCCTGAATACGTGACTGAGACGCGGTCAGGTTAGTCGACGTGGTGTTCAGGTTGTTGATGGTAGATTCAAAACGGTTCTGAATCGCACCCAGACCTGAACGTGCGGTATCCACGTTTTTGATACGCGCGTCGAGGTCAGACAGGTCGCCACCGGTCACGTCGAAAGTCGCGCCCAGACCAGTGGTCTGGAAGCCTGCGCCTGACAGAGAGATGCTGATCACGTTAGCGTCGGTAGAGTCGTTAGCGCCAACCTGAATGTTTACGCTGCCGGTGGTATCAAAGATCGCCGTGCCGTTAAAGGTACTTGCTTTACCGATACGGTTAATTTCAGACAGACGTGCATCAACTTCTTTCTGGATTGAGTCGATATCGTCAGCGCTGTTGGTGCCGTTTTTCGCCTGAACGGTCAGTTCACGGATACGCTGTAAGTTGGTGTTCATTTCGTTCAGAGAGCCTTCAGCTGTCTGAGTCAGAGAGATACCGTCGTTAGCGTTACGTGCAGCCTGGGTCAGACCTTTGATCTGAGAGTTCATGCGGTTAGCGATAGCTTCGCCCGCGGCGTCATCTTTTGCGCTGTTGATGCGCAGGCCAGAGGAAAGACGCTCAATGGCGGTGCTCAGAGAAGCCTGGGATTTGTTCAGGTTGTTCTGAGTGGTCAAAGACATAATGTTAGTGTTAATAACGGACATAATATTTTCCTTCAAAAAGTAACTTGGGTCTGTACGGCGCCAGGCTGCCCGTCACCGTCTGCATTCTTTATCGGCGACCTTTGTCAGAACTTTAAAAAACTTTTCAGGAAAATCATCATGCCCGCGTGAATAAGGCGGCAAAGCGGGCTGTTTGAGGGGGGAAACCCGTCTTCCTGCTGGAAGACGGGGTAAGACCGATAAATCTTAACGCAAACGGAACGCCATCACCGCATCGCCTTCTTTGGTGCCAAGAGAACCGTGGCCACCCGCAGCGATAATCACATACTGCTTATTATCCGCGCCCATATAGGTTGCCGGGGTCGCCTGTCCGCCTGCCGGCAGTTCGGTTTGCCACAGCAGCTTACCGGTATTGATGTCATAGGCCCGGAAGAAGTTATCTGCCGTAGCGCCATGGAATACCAGATCGCCCGCGGTGGTCAGCGGGCCACCGTGCGCCACCATTCCCATTGGGAAACCGATGGGGAAGCGGCCCGGCAGGAAGGTGGTTTTCAGGTTTTTAGTCGTGCCAACGCGTCGCAGCCAGCCCGTTTTACCGGTGGTAAGATCCACGCCAACCAGACGGCCCCAGGGTGGAGCGATGCAGGGAATGCCCAGGCTGGAGGCGAACTGCTGGATATGGATGGCGTAATCCCCTTCAAAGTTCTCATTCCAGTACGGCGTGCCGTCTTTGGTGAACAGACGCTTGTTTTCGGTCTCTGGCGTACGCTTAATCAGGTTGTACTTGTAGGCCAGACGAACCGGCGATGCCACCAGGATTTGCCGTTCCGGATCGATGGCCACGGAACCCCAGTTAAAGACGCCGATATTCCCCGGGAAAACGATAGAGCCCGCTTCGGTGGCAGGCGTCCACGGATTGCCGTCATAGCGCAGGGATTTGTAATCGATCCGACAGGCCATCTGGTCAAACGGCGTCAGTCCCCACATCGATTTCTCATCAATCGGATCGGGAATAAAGTTCAGTGCAGAAACCGGCTGGGTTGGCGAGAATTTCTCACCCGCTACGCCGCCCTGGGTAGAAACGTCAACCTGATTGATCGGATAAACCGGCTGGCCGGTCAGGCGATTCAGCACGAACAGATTGCCGGTTTTAGTCGGCAGGATCACCACCGGCTGTTTACTGCCCTGATAATCAATATCCAGCAGCGACGGCTGGGACGGATTATCACGGTCCCACAAGTCATGTTTAGAAGACTGGAAGCGCCATTTAAACGCGCCGGTTTTCAGATCCAGCGCCACCAGCGTGTCGCGGAACTTTTCGGTATTGCTGTTTGGATCGCGTTTGCCGCCCAGCTCATCCGGCGAGGCGTTGCCAAACGGCACATAGACCAGACCGTTTTTCACATCCGCACTCAGCGTCGCCCAGGCGACAGGCGTGTCCTGCGGATAACGTTGTCCGGCAGGCAGCGGCTGCGTATTGTCAGGATTAGCCGGGTCGAAATTCCACACCAGGCTACCGCTGTTAACGTCATAAGCGCGGATGACCCCGGATGGATTTCCGCTGTTATAACCGTTATCCATTACCGAGCCACCAACAATAACCAGATTGCCAGCCACCAGCGGCGCAGAGGTTTGCATCAGGGCGTGAGGACGAATATTGCCCATATTAGCCCGTAAATCGACGGTGCCGTTATTACCGAAACCGGCGCAGAGTTTGCCGCTGTCTGCATCCAGTGCGATTAATTTCGCATCGGTTGTGGCATTGAAAATACGTTTACGGCAGAGCGCCGGAGCAGTCGCGGTATTGGACGCTGTCGCCTGGCTTTCCTGATAATAACTCACGCCGCGACAGGTTTGATGCTGCTGCAAATAAGAGCGATCTTTGGTCGGCTGATATTTCCACTTCAGCGCGCCGGATTCAGGATTCAGGGCATGCACTTCATTATGCGGCGTGCAGAAATAGACGGTGTCATTCACCTTCAGCGGCGTCGCTTCAAAGGTATATTCCGTTGCATCTTTATTACTGTCACGCACGTCGCCGGTATGATATGTCCAGGCAAGCTGCAAATTATTGACGTTGTCTTTGGTTATTTGATTGAGCTTTGAGAAACGCAGGCCGTCAGGTGTTCCGCCGTAGGCCGTCCAGTCATTGCCCGGCAGGCTGTCGGCAATCGGGTTACGTTGACTGGTTAGCGTGCCCTCTTTGGGATAGGGATCGTAAAACATCAGGCCGATAACCAC
The DNA here is from genome assembly GCF_007981265.1 of Pantoea sp. CCBC3-3-1. Taxonomy (NCBI): domain Bacteria; kingdom Pseudomonadati; phylum Pseudomonadota; class Gammaproteobacteria; order Enterobacterales; family Erwiniaceae; genus Pantoea; species Pantoea sp. CCBC3-3-1. The sequence continues at coordinate 2,254,766 of NZ_CP034363.1, read as the reverse complement.
AGCAATGATAATAATCACGGTGGAGCCAAGGAAGGGATGAAAACTGGCGGGTTTAGCAGGATTACTGACGCGCGATAGCGGACGCACAATCCATGGCAGCGCGAGCCACACGCCGAACAGGCCGATCAGATCGCCACGGGGGATCCACTGCCATTTATCGAAGCCGACTTCGAATACGGTCCAGGCCACAACAATCCACATCAGTACCGCATAAATTGTCAGAGCAAATTTCTTTTTGTAAAACAGCGCGACGGCGGTAATTAGCAGGCCGATGGCAATAATGGCATAAAAAGGCGTGCCACCCAGCAGCAATAGCTTGCCGCCCATGTAAAGCATTGCGATACCCACGATCGCTAACACAATACCGGTTAGTTTTATCATTTTCGTCTCTCGGTTAATCTCAGGAGTGATCTGTCATTTAAATTACATTTCAACAACACAAATTTAACTAAAATAACATTGAATGAAAACTGTATTTAATTTATGTATTTTAGGTGAAGATTTCGTATTGGTATGATTTTTCAGGAGAGACGGTGATAAACCGCTAAAAAAGAGGACGGCAGAGGTAAAACAGCAAGCCCGGCGCTGAAATCAGCACCGGCTCAAACTTGAAACACGGAACACGCCAGGCGTGAAACGCCGCGTACGGGAACAGGGGCAGCCCGGGTGGGACTGCAACGGCCACGGACGGGCGCAGGTGGTGCTATTTTTGGTTATACAGCGAGCGCAGTTTGATCTGGTAAGCTTCCATATCGTGTTCGTCACGAATACGGGCGATAGCGGCATTAGCCTTCTGAGTGATCAGCTCCGGCTTTTCAACAATGTCTGTGATAATCACCTTTAACTGATCGATGGTTTTTCTGCGTAACCGGTCGCGTTCCTGCGCGGAAGAGACGCTGTAGTCGCAATCATCGTTCAGCTCGTGAGTGACCTGCCAGCCCGCTTCGATCGGATTGATCTCCGGCAGTGCACGCACGTTAGTGGTGATAACCGGACAGCCGCAGGACTGCATTTCAAGCACCGAGAAGCCGTAGGTTTCAGCCCAGGTGGGTAGCAGACCCACATCTGCTTTTTGCAGCAGCGTCATCACCCGATCGTTAGGCATGGAGGGGACGTGCTCGTATATGTCGCCATGACGGGCAATCATCGCTTCCGTCTCGCTGGCAAAGGTCGGCTCGTCCTGATACTTACCCAGCGCGTAGTTACCCGTCTTTTTTAAATCCCCAATCAGCGTCACTTTAACCTGGCTGGCCTGAATTTTGTTTTCCGCCAGCAGTTCGTCGAACGCCCGCACGATCTCTCCCCCGCCTTTGCGGTAGAAATCTTTGCCGATAAATACAAAATGAATCGGCGTTGCGCTTTTACGCGACGCACGAACCGGCGTATAGAGCTTCTGCGGTGGATGCATCACCACCATTTTATCGCGAATCGTCTGCGACAGTTCCGGACTGTCACGGAACAGCTTCATTTCCATTTTGTAGGCCGCGCCAGAGAGCGCAATCAGCGCTAAACAATTATTGGCAGTAAGGGCGGAAGAAAGACGCTGTAGCTTCGCGCGGTTCTCATCTTTATTGCCGCTTTTAGGCGGAAGAATACGCGGTAATTCGGTCTCGAATGTCGCGACCCACTTGCGATCTGTTATTGCTATCTCGTTGAAAACGTGAAAAACATCCACGTCCCGCTTCGGCGAGCTGATCACCGGTTTGAAAAGAAAAATTTTGCTCTGGCGGAAGAATTTCATATTAACAAGGTTGATATAAGAATAGAGATTCTTATTTTTGAAGTTAATATATTCCATGCCTGAATCAACTATTATTGTTCTTTTCTCCGGGTAGTTATCGTTAGATACGCCGATTCTCATACCGCCACCTCATAGAAAGTAATGCTAACTGTACTGAGTAATATTATTAGAATTCAATTTTGCCCTGGTCTTCATTCCATGACGCCCGTGTACTCCACCACAGAAGGCCTGACAAGTAAATACGGGCATTGTCTTAATATTAAAAGTGGCATTTAATTCCCCAAAGGGAAAATTTCGGTCCCCCCGCCGTCAAGTTAAAAATAAGTTAAATGTTACCCGCTCTTTGTGGCCGGTTTTCGTTTTTCGCTGGACTCAAGCCCGAAAAAACCTCGTAACCAAAAGTAATATCTTATTACATCCACTGCGGGTGATATTCTGCCTAACGCCCTCAGGTCAAGGGTGGTACGGCTTCAGCCTCTGCCCACGCTCTCTTTTCAACGGCTGCGTACGCAGTAACCCCCTGATTATGAGTCCAACAGAAAGCGGAGTTTGGGTAAAAAAAACGTTAAAAGCCACAGAATTTCCCCCTTAATTATCCTGTCCATTTACGATATCCCACTCAAAATCAGCGAATAAAGAAGAAGAATTCTTTATGTTTGAGCAGGACGCCGGAGGTCAGCCTCCCTCCCAGGCGGCTTGCACAGCCGCGGCGCCCACCATAAGAAAGCTGTGGTAAAAGGATAATTAAGAAACATCTGTATGGGCTGTAATAAAAAGGCAGAAGGCAATATCGCCATAATTTGCCTTCCCGAGGGTAATTAAACGCCAGTTTGAATAAGAAATGTCCTAATGCCGTAATTTAAGGCGGATGCACCTTATTAATGAATCAGGCTAATAACATCAAGTGGATCATACTCATAGTCAGCGCTTATTAATGACATATCATTAAGGCATGCAAAAGCTGATGATAACCACTGAGGAACAATCATGATCGATATTTTTGTTAAGGATGCCAAACCGGCCGCAGAAGGCCCGGCGGAGTATTTCACCGGCAAAGTGACAATCACCGCGCCCTTTAACACGACCGAACCTGCCCGCGTGAGCGGAGCCACCGTCAGCTTTCCCGCAGGCGCGCGTACTGCCTGGCACACGCATCCTCTGGGGCAAACGCTGATCGTCACCGAAGGTCAGGGGTGGGTTCAGGAATGGGGGGACGCAGCACGCAGCATAAACCAGGGCGATATCGTCTGGATCCGCCCGGGCGTGAAGCACTGGCACGGCGCATCCGCAACAACATCGATGACTCACATCGCAATAGCAGAAGCTGAACAGGGTAAAGTGGTTGACTGGCTGGAGCACGTCTCCGCCGAACAATACCCGCAATAGTCCCTTCACCTGCCAGGCCGGTTCGCCAGTGGCGTCCCGGTCTTTTTGCTTTTCTCCTGCCGCATAATCGCTACACTGCTTTTATCTGACCGACAACACCTGAACTCCTCCATGCTTAAAGACAATTTCAACGATCTGATTTCGCTGATGGTTATCGCCCGTGAAAAGAGCTTTACCAAAGCGGCAGCGAAACTGGGCGTATCGCAATCGGCGCTGAGCCATGCCATTCGCGGGCTGGAAGAGCGTCTTGAGCTGCGTTTGCTCACCCGTACCACCCGCAGCGTTGCCCCAACCGAAGCGGGTGAACACCTGATTAAGACAATTGGTCCCCGACTGGAAGAAATTGAAAACGAACTGATTGCGCTGCGTGAGCTGCGTGACCGGCCGGCAGGCAATATTCGTATCAGCGCGGGCGAGCATGCGCTGCGTTCAACGCTGTGGCCGGCGATGGAAACGTTCACGAAGGCGTTTCCTGAAGTGAACATTGAAGTTGTCTCTGACAACGTACTGACCGATATTGTCAGTGGCCGCTTTGATGCAGGCGTTCGGCTGGGCGAACAGGTGGCGAAAGATATGATCGCCGTGCGCATCGGGCCTGACTGGCGCATGGTTGTGGTAGGCTCGCCCGACTATTTCGCCCGCCACGGTCGGCCGGAAACGCCGCAGGATCTTCAGCAGCATAACTGCGTGAATATGCGCCTGCCTACGATGGGTGGCCTCTATGCCTGGGAATTTCAGCAGGATCAGCGTGAGATGCGGGTGCGGGTGGAAGGACAACTGACGTTTAATAACCTTCAGCCGCGCATCGATGCCGCCGTCGCCGGGATTGGCCTGGCGATGGTGCCGGAAGATAGCGTTGAAGCACTGGTCAGCGCAGGGAGACTGGAAAAAGTGCTGGAAAACTGGTGCGCGCCTTTTCCCGGTTATTACCTCTATTATCCCAGCCGTAAGCAGCATACTACCGCTTTTGCGGCGTTTATCGACGCGGTGCGCGTTAAGAGCAGCTCACGTCGATAATTCGGTAAAGCAGACTGACCCGCAGGCTCTCTGCGGGTCAGTGGCAACCTTACTCAGTGCGCTTGCTCAGAGAGTGACAGCGTCACCGGGATCAGAAGGCTTCCCAGTTATCCGTTCCACCCGCAGCGGCCAGCACGGGTGCTTTTAGCGGCGCGGCTTTTTTCGGCGTGGCGGCGTTCACCGGGCGCGAAGCGAGACGGAAAACGGCCACCGCCTGGTTCAGGTGCCCTGCCTGCTCTTCCAGCGAGGCAGCGGCAGAAGAAGATTCTTCCACCAGCGCCGCGTTCTGCTGCGTCACGCGATCCAGCTCGGAAACGGCCAGGCCAACCTGACTGATACCGTGGCTCTGCTCATCCGACGCGGAAGAGATCTCATCCATGATGTCGCGAACCTGCTTCACGGAAACCACGATCGCCTGCATTGACTCTTCAGCCTGTGCGGCAAGGCGTGAGCCGTTGTCCACACGCGTTGAAGACTCGGCAATCAGCGCGTTAATGTCTTTCGCCGCCACTGCACTTCGCTGTGCCAGATTGCGAACTTCACCCGCGACTACCGCGAAGCCACGGCCATTTTCCCCGGCGCGTGCCGCTTCAACGGCGGCATTCAGTGCCAGGATATTGGTCTGGAACGCGATACTTTCGATCACGCCGGTGATTTCTGCGATTTTTTTCGAACTTTCCTGTAAGCCAAAAATGCTTTTAATCACGCCATCAACAATGTTACCGCCCTTTTCCGCCGTTTCGGCAGCGGAAAGCGCCAGTCGTGCAGCCTGATGCGAGTTATCCGCATTCTGTTTCACGGTCGCGGTAATCTGCTCCATGCTGGCCGCCGTCTGTTCCAGAGAAGCCGCCTGCTGTTCGGTACGCGACGAGAGGTCGTTATTGCCCATCGCGATTTCAGACACGCCGGTCAGGATGACATCCGCGCCGTTACGCACGTTGCTGACGGTTTTTACCAGCGAGCTTTGCATTACCGCCAGGCCGGACAGCAGATGAGCCATCTCGTTACGGGCATCGCGCTCGGCAACAATGGTTTGGGTCAGATCGCCCTGCTCAATGGCATTGATGTGTTCCAGTGCGCGGTTCAACGGCTGGATCAGCACGCGCTTGATCACAGACCAGTAGATCAGGATAAAAATCACCACCAGCAGCATGATGGAACCCAGTAACCACAGCATTTGTACAAAAGTCTGATTACTGTCGGCGGAGGCATCCTTAGCCAGCTGGCCAATTGCCGCGCGCCAGCGATCGTAATCGCCCTGCATGATTTGCTGATTCGCCGCCACGTTGATGGTGAACAGGCCTGGCATATCGCGACGATCCGCAATCGCCATCAGCTGGTTAAGCTGACCGGCATAGACCTGGTAGCTTTGCGCCAGCTTGCTGTTCAGCGACGGGTCAAGCCCAGCGACAACCGGGCCGGACTGGTAGGCTTTGAAATCGCGGTCGGCCTGCGCCAGCATCGCTTTGCCATGGTCGACCATAGTGCCCACCACGCTGCTGGTTGGCCCTTCCCGTTGTAGCCAGATCAGCACGCGGTTAACGTCTGCACGGGCAGCGTTTAACTCGTACCAGGCATTGGTTAGCGCGGTCACCTGGTCATTCGCTGAAGAGGCGGTCGCAAAACTGTCTTTATTGTGACTGAGTGAGGTGAGAAACAGCACCCCGGCGATAAATTGCAGCGCGCCAAAGGCAATAATGCTGCACAGCAGAAATGAGGACGTTTTGATACGAGTGAAAACAGACATAGCGGCATCCTGTTAATAAGGCAGAAGTTGGCTATATCGGCATCGTTACCGGTAACATTAGGCTAAGAGGTTTTTTTATTATGCAACTGCACAAAAATCCGTCAATGGCTAGCTGCGCCTGATTTTGTTCGCTGCTTCTTCCAGCGCATCAACGATTGCATGCAGGGTTTCCCCGGAGAGCGCCTGCTGGGATAACCGATTGTTTAACGCCATCTTAAAGCTGTAAATCGCGTTTTCGATGGCAGGAATGCTGCGGTTGTTAACCAGAACCGCCATGGAGGTCAGGCGGCTGACGATCTCCGCCAGCGCGGGCTGGTTGTCTTCCAGCTGACGCTGACCAACGGCGGTGAGGCGAAACGCTTTACGTGCAGCCTGCGGATCGGCCACTTCGACGCAGTCCGTCTCTTCAAGCAGCGTCAGATTGGGATAAATGATACCCGGGCTGGGCGAGTATTCCCCTTTGGAGAGATCTTCAATCGATTTAATCAGCTCATAGCCATGCGCGGCGCCCTGCGCAATAAAGTGCAGGATCAGCAGGCGAATATCGCCCGCATCCAGCATTTTTTCACGTCGTTTCCGGCGCGCTGTGGACCCTGAGTCGCTGGCGCGTTGCTGAGAATTGTCAGAGAGTTTCATTGCCTGCCTGAGCCCGTTTTAAAGGGGGCTGATAGTAATTTAGCCCCCGGGAAAATTCAATAAGGATGCTCGGGAATGCAGACTACTGACAAACTCAAAGCACGAGGAATGCTGGCCTGGAACAAAGCGTCCTGGGCCATGGACGGAGCCGGCAGGGATGCCGCTTTTTGCGTCTTTGTGGAAGGCCTGTGTTCCTCGTGCCTGCACTATCTCAATGACCTCAAAATACCCGAACGAACAGGTCATTGACGACAGTCTGCCAGCAAGCCGATTTAGGGATTATCCGCCGCGGTAACGCGCCAGACCACGTTTCCGGCGTCATCGGCAATCATTAATCCGCCCTGTTTGTCCATGGTCAGCCCAACCGGCAGACCGCGCACTTCCTTCCGATCGTCGGTCAGGAAACCGGTGACAACCGGTTTCGGCTGCCCTTCTGGCTTGCCGTTACGGAAGGCGACCCACACTACCTGATAGCCGTTCAGCGGCTTACGGTTCCAGCTGCCGTGCTCGCTGATAAAGGCACCGCCGCGATATTCCGCCGGTAAATTGGTGCCGGTGTAGAACCACAGCCCCAGCGGTGCCACGTGGGAGCTTAAGGCATAGTCAGGCTTCAGCGCTTTTTTCACCAGGTCCGGCCGCTGCGGGCGAACGCGCTCATCAACATGCTGGCCAAAGTAGCTGTAGGGCCAGCCATAGAAACCGCCTTCCTGCACGGCCGTCATATAATCCGGCACCAGATCGGCACCGATCTCATCACGTTCATTGACAATGGCCCACAGCTTGCCGGTCTGCGGCTCCCACTGCATACCGGTGGGATTACGCAGGCCGCTGGCGTAAATCCGGCTCGCGCCCGATGCCACATCCACCTCCAGAATGTCAGCCCGGCGATACTCCGCGCCAATCCCGTTTTCCGTAATGTTGCTGTTAGAGCCGACGCCCACATAGAGTTTGCTGCCATCAGGGCTGGCGAGCAGCGACTTGGTCCAGTGATGATTAATGGGGCCGCCAGGCAGCTCGGTTAACTCAGTGCCCGGATCGGTAATGGTCGTTGCGCCGCTTTGGTAATGATATTTCCTCAGCGCGTCGGCATTCGCCACGTACAGCGTGTCACCGATCAGCTGTACGCCAAACGGCGAGGAAAGATTTTCCAGGAACGGATATTTTTGCCAGGTTTTGCCATCACCGCTGGCGTTACGCAGCAGCGTGATGCGGTTTCCGCCTTTACCCCCCTTGCCCGACGCATTTTTAACAAGGCTGGTAATCAGCTGTTTGGGCTGGCTGACAGGCGCTTTTGGCCCGCTGGCTTCCACCACCAGCACGTCGCCGTTTGGCAATGTGTAAAGCTGGCGAGGACTTTTCAGGCCGTCCGCCACTTTTTCGATTTTCAGCCCTGCCGCCACCTTCGGTTTTTCACCCTCTTTCCACGGCGTGCCGCCGGGCACCTGCATCGGCGGTATCAAAAAGTTTTTCGCGGGCGGCAGCTCAGGATTTGCGCCAGTTTGTTTTGCGGGATCGATCTTTGCCCCGTCGTCGCAACCGCTCAGGGTCAGGGAAATCGAGACGGCCAGCAGAGAGAACAGCGTTGTTTTATTCATCATGACGCCTCCTTAAGCGGTGCGTTCGCGCACGGCGAGTTGCAGGTTGGCGAACAGCATCAAAATGACTGCCAGCGTGGAGAGAATGACGCCGGTCGGCACCACGGCAAAAGCGTCACGGCTGTGGATAAAGGCGTTGAAAATTTCCAGCACGATAGCGACCAGATAACTCCAGAAATGCACCTTTACCGCCGATCCTTGCGGATAAGCCGCGCCGACCCAGACCTGAACCAGATTGATCAGACGAGGAATGATGGCAATCACCAGACCGATGGCGATCAGCCAGCTGGCACCTTGTGTCCAGAGCACTTCCGTGCTGTAGATATAGATGATGTCGAAAATCCACCCGGCGACAAAAAAACCGAGCGGGACAGGATGTAAAAGCGAATAGACGGCCACGGCAAAAGTAGAATGGCGGGATGTCACCTGAGAAGTCATTCACCGGCTCCTTATACAAAATGAACGTAAACGGCGACCCGAAACGCCAGCCGCCCTGATGCAGACTGTAAAAGGTTAGTAAATTTAATGACTTCGTGTTCGCAAATGTGATGAATAATTAATAAACCCGCGCCCAGGCCGCTCGTTTCGGTGATTTTTAAGATTAACCTGTCCGGGCGGCGCGGGATCGATGCCGCAGCGCAGCTTACTGATTTCTTAACGCCGCCAGGCCGTGTCGCTGCTGACCTTGCGGATCGAAATTGCGTTCATCCAGCCAGCGTACAAACCCCTGACGGACGGCGGGCCATTCGCTGTCGATAATGGAAAACCACGTGGTATCACGCGTGCGGCCTTTATAAACGATCGCCTGGCGAAACAGCCCTTCATAGCGGAAGCCCAGACGCAATGCCGCCTTACGCGAAGGGGCATTCAGGCTGTCGCACTTCCACTCGTAACGACGGTAGCCCAGCTGTTCAAAAGCATACTGCATCAGGAGAAAATGCGTTTCGGTTGCCGCTGGCGTGCGCTGAAGCAGCGGCGAAAAAGCAACATGGCCAACTTCAATCACGCCATGTTGTGGTGCAATGCGCATCAGCGCTACCGTGCCCACCGCCCGTTCGCCCTGCGCGTCAATAACGGCAAAATGCAGCGGATCGCGGCTCGCCGCCGCGTCAGAAAGATAGCGGCGGAACTCATCCTCATGGGAAAAGGGACCGGAAAACATATAGGTCCAGTCTCTGCCATCCTCTGCGTTGCCGTAAGCCTCCAGCAAATCGGCAATATGGCCTGCGCTCAGCGGTTCCAGCCGACAAAAACGCCCGAACAGCGTGACGCGCTGTGGCAAAGGGCGTGGCTCCCACGCCTCAAGCGTTTCACCGACGGGTTGTTGAAATTCGTTCACGTTTACAGACACAGCCTCTCTCCTGAACCGGTTCGTTTTCCTCATGGTAAAGCATAAACCCGGCGGCCGCTGCTACCGCTTTATCTGAAAATCAGCGGCTTACTTCCCCTGCATGCTGCGGAGAATATCACCGGCGTCAGTTATTCACCTGACAGCTATTGTTAGCTGAATTTCTCGGTTCACCCCATCGCTTCCCGGCTGGATATTAGCAATAACTTATTGACGCTAAAGGACTGACCATGCCGTTTCCCTTTCGCCTGCGGGCGCTTTCTCATTCTGTGGCGATCGGTGCCTCGCTGACGCTGTTTGCCGGGCAGGCTGCCGCTGCCGATCGTCCCGTTCAGGGCGGGACGTTGATTTATCTGGAACAGCAGGCGCACACCAATCTCTATCCCCCCGCCGGCGGGTTTTATCCCAACGGCGGCATCCTGAATCAGATCACCGATAAACTGACCTGGCAGAATCCCCAAACCTTGCAGGTTGAACCCTGGATAGCTGAGAGCTGGACCAGCAACGCGGAGAAAACCGAGTACACCTTTAAGCTGCGTCCCAACGTCACTTTCTCTGACGGCACGCCGCTGGATGCCAACGCGGTAGCGAAGAATTTTGATACCTACGGGCTGGGCAACAAACAAAACCGCCTGCCGGTTTCGGAAGTGATTAATAACTATGCCCGCAGTGAGGTTGTCGATCCGCTGACGGTGAAATTCTACTTCAGCAAACCGTCGCCCGGTTTTTTACAGGGCACCGCCACCATCGGTTCGGGACTGGTCTCGCTGAGTACGCTGGCAAGAAATTTCGATGCGCTGGGCGATGCGCGACATATCATCGGTTCCGGTCCCTTTGTAGTCAGTGATGAAAAGCTGGGACGTGAAGTGGATTTGGTCGCCCGCAAGGATTATCAGTGGGGGCCGAAAAATTCTCCGCAACAGGGTCGCGCAAACCTGGATGCCATCAAAATCATCGTGACGCCAGAAGACAGCGTGCGCATCGGTGCACTGCTGGCGGGCCAGTCCGATCTGATCCGCCAGGTGCAGGCTTATGATGAAAAACAGGCCAGCGATCAGCAGTTCCCGATTTACGCCCCCCCGACGCGAGGCGTGAATGACAGCCTGAGTTTCCGCCCGGATAACCCGTTGGTAGCCGATCTGCACGTGCGCCAGGCGCTGCTGCATGCCACCAACAGCCAGCAGATTGTCACCACGCTGTTTTCCGCCAACTATCCGCAGGCCACCTCCGTGCTGGCAAAAAGCGCGGCGGGTTATGTCGACTTAAGCGCACAGCTGAAGTACGACCCGGAACAGGCGAAAAAACTGCTGGATGAAGCGGGCTGGCAGCCGGGCAGCGACGGCATCCGTCAGAAAGCGGGCGTAAAGCTGGCGCTGACCGTCTATGAATCCTTACCCCAGCCGCAGAACAAAGAGGTATTGCAGCTGGTGGCGCAGCAGTGGAAGCAGGTCGGTGTCGCTCTTGAGGTACGCGCTGGCGATGCCGGAAGCCGCACGCTGGATAATCTTGACCCTTCAAAAACGCCGCTGACGGTATCGGAAGTCGGCCGCGCCGATCCTGACGTGGTGAAAAGCATGTTTTATCCCGACAACCGCGATGCGCTACTGCAAAAGGGCGGCTCCAGCAGCAAGGTAAAAAGCTTCCGGGACGAGAAGCTGAACGCGATCCTTACCGCCATCTCTGCCGAAACCGACGCGCAGAAACGTCTGACGCTGGTCGGCGACGCACAGCGCTACCTGATTGCTAACGCCTATAACATTCCCATTTTCGAAGAGCCGCAGGTCTTTGCCAGCGCGCCCTGGCTGAAAGGGCTGCGTTTTGAGGCGGTGGGTCGCCCGGCGTTTTACGGCGTCTGGCTGGAAAAACATTAAGAGGAGATAACCGTGACGCGCTATCTGGTTAACCGCTTTGGGCAGGCGCTGCTGGTTTTGTGGGCCGCTTTTACCGTCTCTTTTGTGCTGTTACAGGTGCTGCCTGGCGATGCGATCCTGATTAAGTTTCAGAACCCGGATCTTGGCCTCAGCCCGGCGCAGATAGAGGAAATGCGTCAGATTTACGGCGCGTCCACGCCCTTCTGGCAGCAGTATCTGCATACGCTGCTGGCAATGTTGCAGGGGGACTTTGGCTATTCCGTCCAGGCAGGCGTGCCGGTGAGCAGCCTGATTGCAGAAAACTTTCCCGCCACGCTGCGTCTGGCGCTGCCTGGTTTTGCGCTGGCGCTGCTGATCGCCCTGCTGCTGGCCTTCGCGTCCAGCCTGACCGGACTGCGCGGGTTGCGCAATGCGCTTCAGTCGCTGCCTTCACTGTTTATCGCCCTGCCTACCTTCTGGCTGGGGATTGCGCTGATTCAGATCTTCTCTTTTCAGCTGCGCTGGGTCCCGGTCATCAATCCTGGCGTCTGGGTCGGCTTGATCCTGCCCATTATCACCCTGGCAATACCGATTTCCGCGCCGCTGGCGCAGATCCTGATCCGCAGTATCGACAGCGTGCAGACGCAGCCTTTTGTCGCCGTCGCGCGGGCAAAAGGGGCCAGTCAGAGACGGGTTCTGCTGCATCACGTCGCTCGCAATGCGCTGCTGCCAACGCTAACCATTGCCGCGCTGTTGCTGGGCGAGCTGATTGCCGGTGCGCTGATTACCGAAACCGTCTTCGGCCTGTCGGGTCTTGGGCAGCTGACGCAGCAGGCGGTGAACAACCAGGATGTGGCGGTCCTTCAGGCTATCGTGATGATCTCCGCCAGCGGGTTTGTGCTGGTTAACCTGCTGGTGGATGCCGTTACGCCGCTGCTCGATCCTCGTCTGACCCATTCCCAGGGAGTCTTATCATGAGCCTGGTCGATTTAACCCTCAGAACGCCTGCCCGCAAACGCTGGCTGCTGCGCCGGCGCTGGCAGCCCGGCCTGCTGCTTGCCTGGCTGGTCATGGTAGTGACAATCGCCTGGGCAATCGCACCCGGCTGGTTTACCGACTGGAGCGGCACCGAAGGCGTCGCTGGCGCACAGCGCCTTGCGCCTCAGCCGGGCCACTGGCTGGGTACCGATCAGCTGGGGCGCGATCTTTTTGCCCGCATTATCTGGGGGGCGTCACATTCCCTGAGTGGTGCGCTGGTGGCGGTCGTGCTGGGCCTGACGGTCGGCACGCTGCTGGGTGTGGTGGCTGGCGCGGTCGGTGGCAAAACGGAAACGGTTCTGATGCGTCTGGTGGACGTCTTGCTCTCGATCCCCGGCCTGCTGCTGTCGCTGAGCGTAATCATCCTGCTCGGCTTTGGTACGGTCAATGCAGCCATCGCCGTGGGCATCACCTCCATCGCCAATTTCACCCGTCTCGCCCGCGCTGAAGTGATGCGCGTCCGTCATGCGGATTTTGTTGAGGCGGCCTATGGCAGCGGCGGAACCTTTTTCAGGGTGCTGATCCGGCATATTTTACCCAACTCGCTCACGCCGGTTGTGGCCTTCTCGGCGTTGCAGTTCGGTAACGCGATTCTGGCAATTTCTACCCTCAGCTTTCTTGGATACGGTACGCCGCCGCCAACGCCTGAATGGGGATTGCTGATCGCCGAAGGCCGCAACTATCTTGCCACCGCCTGGTGGCTGACCACGTTTCCCGGGCTGGTTGTGGTGCTGGTGGTTCTTTCCGCTAACCGCATCAGCCGCCAGTTTTCAGGAGAACGCCGATGAACACAGCGGTTCTGCAACTGCAAAACGTCAATATTCGTTATCACAGCGACAGCGGGCAAAAACGCGTGGTGCACAACGTCAGCTTTGCCGTTAACCGCGGGGAATTTGTCGCGCTGGTGGGCGAGTCCGGCTCTGGTAAAACCACCGTCGCTCAGGCCATTATCGGCCTGCTGGCACCTAACGGCGAACGCGAAAGCGGCCAGATTATCCTCAACGGCAGCGACATCAGCGACTGGTCACAGAAAAGGCTCAACGCGCTGCGCGGCGCACGTATCAGTTTGATTCCTCAGGATCCCGGCAGTTCGCTCAATCCGGTGATGACTATCGGCGACCAGGTGGCGGAGATCCTGCATCTGCACCTGCGCCTTTCACGTCAACAGCAGCGGCAAAAAGTGATTGAGCTGCTGACCCGCGTCGGCCTCAGTTACCCTGAACTCAGGGCGGATCAGTATCCACATCAGCTTTCCGGCGGGATGAAACAGCGCGTGCTGATAGCCATTGCCATTGCGCTACGGCCCGCGCTGATTATCGCCGATGAGCCGACCAGCGCGCTGGATGTAACGGTGCAGAAACGCGTTCTCGATTTAATCGCCGGTTTAAGCCGCGAATACGGTACGGCGGTGCTGTTTGTCACCCACGATCTCGCCGTGGCCGCCGCTCGCGCCGACAGGATTGTGGTTTTTCGCGCAGGGAAAATTGTTGAGCAAGGCCCAACTTCCCGCGTGCTGAACTCGCCGGAAGATGCCTGGACCCGCCAGCTGTTCGCCGATGCGCCGGCCTTTGCCGCGCCCAAACTGGCCAGCATAGCGCCCGGCCTGGCGCTGCCCGCGATTGAGATCGGCGGCATCAGTAAAGGCTTTTCTGCCGGACGCGCAGGCCGCTTTCAGGCGCTGGATAACGTCTCCTTCAGCGTAGCAAGCGGCAGCACGCATGCGCTGGTTGGGGAATCCGGTTCCGGCAAAACCACGCTCGCCCGCATCCTCTCCGGATTTACGCAGGCGGAAAGCGGCACCATCACGCTGGATGGCATTCCGCTGGCGGGGCTGAGGCCTGAGGCGTTGCGCCAGCTGCGGCAGAAAATCCAGCTGGTCTGGCAAAATCCTTTTGCCTCGCTGGATCCGCTGCAAACGCTGTACCGCATTATTGAAGAACCTCTGCTCAATTTTTTATCGCTCAGTAAAGACCAGCGGCGCGAGCGCGTGGAAGAGATCGCCCACCGCGTTGCCCTGCCCGTTGAACTGTTAAGCCGCAAGCCGCGAGAATTGTCTGGCGGACAGCGGCAGCGCGTTGCCATTGCGCGGGCGCTGGTGCTTCGCCCTAAAATTTTGGTACTGGATGAAGCCACTTCCGCTCTCGACGTCACCGTCCAGGCGCAAATTATCAGTCTGCTGCGGCAGCTACAGCAGGAAATGGGCCTGACCTATCTGTTTATCTCACACGATTTAGCCACGGTTCGCCAGCTGGCACACAGCGTGTCGGTGCTGCGCGCCGGAAAACTGGTGGATCACGGCCCAACGGAAAACGTCTTTAACCGGCCCACCAGCGACTATACCCGCACGCTGCTCGCCGCTATTCCAACTTTCAGGCATGAGAGGGAAACCGTATGAAAAGACTTGGCTTTTTTACGCGTCTGCTGGATAAAACTTCGCCCCGCGAGCGTTACCGTCTGGCGACGGCACAAATTCTGCACGCGGAAAAATGGGGATTCGACAGCGCCTGGATTGCCCAGCACCATTTTCATGAACAGGAAGGGGGTTTACCTTCGCCGCTGCTGTTTCTGGCCAGCGTTGCGGCGCAGACGTCGCGCATTCGCCTCGGTACCGCCATCATTACGCTGCCCATGGAGAATGCAATCAGGGTCGCGGAAGACGCGGCGGTACTGGATTTGCTGGCCGATCACCGTATTGAACTCGGTTTTGGCTCGGGCGGTACGGCGACCTCGTTTTTGCCGTTTGATTTAACGCTGGAAACCCGCGGCGACGCGTTTGCCACTCAGCTGGAAACCCTGCTCTCGGCATGGCGTGGCGAAACCCTCGGCCATGCGGATAACCGTCTTTATCCAGCCGCGCCACAGCTGCTCGATCGGGTTTGGCAGGCCACGTTTTCCGTACAGGGTGCGGCCCGCATCGGTGCCGCTGGCCATGGGCTGATGCTCTCCCGCACGCAGCCGCGCCCACAGGTACAACCCTTACTGCCGCTGGATGACATCCAGAATCCGATGATTGATGCCTATCTGGCTGCGCTACCGGCAGGCGTAGAGCCGCGTATTTTGGCTTCGCGCACCGCCTTTGTCGCTGACGATGGCGCAGAGGCCCGGGCGCTGGCAGTACCGGGTTTGTCGCAGCAGGCCGCCCATCATCGTGCCGCCGGACATCCGATTGAAGGCTCCACGCTGGATGACTATATCGCCGCCTTTGATGTTCATCTGGGATCGCCTCGTCAGGTTATTGCCTCACTGCGTCAGGACTCGGTTTTAGTGCGTGCAACGGACATTTCCTTCCAGGTGCACTCAATCGATCCGCCTCATCACTATATTTTGCGTTCCATTGAGCTACTGGCGAGCGCCGTCGCGCCCGCCTTTGGCTGGCGTTCGCCCACCGATCCCCTTACCGTTGGAGAAGCATCATGACCCGGACAAAAGATCTGCTTGATGAACTGGCTGAAATTAAATCCGCCAGCGCGCTCGCCGAGGCTCGCGCCCTGCGCGGTGCGGCGACTGAACATACCCAGGGCAGTCATGAGATTTTGTTTTCATCTGCCAGCAAAAGTTTTCCCCTCAGCTGGCGCGCGGCGCTCGCCAGGCAGGTTGCGCTGTGGCATCAGGCGCCGCAGCTGGCTAATTATTACGCCAGCCTGCCATCCCAACCCGCCGAAGGCGCAGGCTTGCAGGCGGCACTCGCTCACGCAGAAACGTTGACTTTCACACCTGCCGCAGCGACGCAGGGCGATCTGCACGCATTGCGGGAAGCGGGCTGGTCGGTGCAGGACATTGTGACACTGTCACAGCTGGTCGCCTTTGTCAGTTTCCAAAGCCGCCTGCTCACCGGACTGCGGTTGCTGGCGGGCCATAGCGTGCCGCGCGGCAGTCATGATGCAGTGGCAGCCGTCTGGCGCAGCGAACCCCGAACCGCAACCGGTCAACCTGCCCCCCAGGCTTTTACGCAACGGGAACTGCACTGGGAACCCTGGCTGGCGGCTAAACCTCTGGACGAATTTAACGCGCTGGAGCAGGCAACGCTGGCAAAATTTGGCCACGCGGATTCTGACTATTTTCGCCTGCTGGCCCGTAATCTGCCGCTGCTGGAACAGCGGACCCTGACCGACAAAGGCATCTTTTATACTTCAGGAGGCCTGCCGCGTGCCGAACGCGAGCTGGCAGCCGCAGTGGCCAGCAAGGTCAATGGCTGCATCTATTGTGCTTCCGTGCATGCCCGCAAAGCCAGCCAGCTGTCTAAACAGACGGATGATGTGGCGCGGCTGATTGCCACGCCGCCGGGTCAGGCGCTGGAGACGGGCCAGTCCGATCGCTGGCAAAAAATTATCGCCTTTTCAGCGGCCCTTTCGACAACGCCGCCCAACGCTTCGCCCCGCCAGCTTGATGCGCTACGCGAAATCGGGCTGGATGAACTGCAACTGCTGGATCTGGTGCAGTCCAGCGCCTTTTTCGCCTGGGCGAACCGGCTGATGCTGACGCTGGGGGAGCCGTTTGAATAACACGGACAGGCGGCTAATAGCAATCCGGGCCGAAAAGCGAACCTTCGACGTGGCTTTTCGGCCAGGCAAAAGTCAAACCAAAACCAACGCTCCTTTTGCCTGGCCACACCGATCCGCGTGGGCTTTCGTTCCCCAGGCCGCTGCACCCCGTTTATGCCTGAAGTCCCTGCCGGGCGCTATTAATAATCAGGCTGTTGTTGAGAAAACCAGCGGCAACAAGATCGTCCGCCTGCCGTTGCTGTTCAGCGAGCAGCTCCGTTGAGACCGGCAGGATCCCCCATGAACGCCGACGAAGCGCGGTAAACCAGCTCTCCACGCTAATACTTCCAGCCAGATGCTGGTGAATGAGTTCCGCCGCCTGGAGCGGATGTGTGGCGATCCAGCGGTCGTTCTCTGCCAGCACCGATAAAGCCAGCCTGGCCTGCCGCGGATAGCGCTCACGCCAGGATTTCCGGCACCAGAACAGCGTGCGGTTGGCAATAAACTCATCAACCTGCCCCAGCATACGTACCATCTTTGCATCACGAGCCGCGCTCAGCCAGGGATCGATTGCCGCCCAGAGATCCACGCGCCCTTCCCTTAAGGCTCGCGGCGACTCGCTGCCGCTCAAATCGACCAGGGTGATATCTTTCAGCGTCAGGCCATTTTGCAGCAGCTGCTGCGCTAAAAAACGATCGGTAACCGATCCCCGGATGCAGGCGATACGCGTGCCTTTGATCTGCTGCGGAACCTGTAAATGACTCTCCTTCATCACCAGCAGCGCACAGTTAGCATTACTCACGGGAGAGGCTCCCAGGTAAGCGACGTCCAGCCCCTTTGCCTGAGCATAGAGCGGCGATGTCGTTCCCGTACCCACAATGTCGAGCTGATGGCTGGCAAGATAAGCCGCGCTGTCGGCGCCATGCTGATAATCCATCCATTCCACCTGCCAGCCGTGGCTTACCGCCTGCGTCTCCAGCTCGCCCCGGTGGCGCAAAATAAACAGGGAAAGGTTGTCCGGGTGACTGCCCACACGCAGCGTCATTCGGTTTTCCCCTTCAGGTTTGCCGGACGTCGCGAAGGGCATGTTAAAGGGGTGAAACGGGCTGAGGAAATTTGCATTAAAGATGTCCTGTAGGGTGATTTTTTTATTATCACATCTTTAACAAAGCCGGCAGGTGGCGACAAAGAAGTTATCCGGCAAACCTTTGCCAGAAAAAGGGTTTTCCTGCCCTCTTCGCTTCCTTATCCTGGCCGATAGCCATCAGTTTGTATTAAGGCTGGTCCAGAAAGCGCTGTGGATGATCGGCTACGGGCTGTTGGCACTCATCATATCGGCCAAACAGCCGATAACGGTTATGGGCGATGAGATCGTAGCAGCGGTTACTGATAGCTTTTGGAAAAAAACGCAGAATGCTAAAAATTCGCCATGGGAAGGGCAGCCATTTCATTACCCGAAAAATGGCTTCGGCGCGCAGGTACACCTGGCCGTTATCCAACAGGACAATGGTGTTGATTTCATCCGGCGACATGCCTGCTGCAATCAGCAACGCTTTGCCTTTACGGGTTTGTACCGCAGCCAGCCGAACCTGATGACCCGTATCATGGCGGATCAGAAAATTGACCCAGCCGTTACAGAGTTTGCAGACGCCATCATAAAGCACGATCCGATCGTGCGGCGCTGCTGAAGAAGAATGAGACATGCTGTTATCCAAATTTGTGCGTGGCGGCTTAATGCATCGGCCCTCGAGACAAGTTTAGCTTAACTATTAGCTTTCCCGATGGGGAATAATTTGCAGGCGATTATGACAAACAACCTGGGAGATAACCGGCACCCACAGGTGCTGGAGATGTTTACTACCACTGATAGCGAACGGGATGAGATCCTCAGCAAGTTTACCGAGCTGGCCAGCCGGCTGCTGGAAATCCCCTCCAGTTTTATTTCCGTGATGGATGAGAAGCAGCAGTATATTAAAGCGGCGCAGCGTTTTGCATTGCAGCAAACGTCGCTTGAAGATGCGCTCTGCCGCCATACGCTGGCCAGCGGCACGATTCTGGTCTGTCAGGATACGCATCACGATGAGCGTTTCCGCGAGCATCCCCTGACGCTTGATGTACCGTTTATCCGGTTTTATGCAGGTGCGCCGCTGAAGTTAAGCAATGGCATGGTGATCGGTACGCTGTGCGTTGCCGACGTTCAGCCGCATCTTTTCCCGCAGCATAAAATAGAGATGCTACAGCTGCTGGCCGATATCATCACCTCCTGGCTGGACGCCTGGCTTAACAACGGCCTTCGTGACGTTGTCACTTCTCTTCCCAATCGCCAAAAGCTGATGCAGGACCTGGCGTTGCTAAAAGAGATGGGCGTGCAGGAGCGGCACAGTCTGGTGCTGATTGAATGTCTGGATGTGACGCGTGCCTATGAAATTGCCCGTTCGCTGGGTATGGGCACGCTGGAAACGTTGCAAAAAGATATGATTGAGCTGCTGCGCATTCGGCTGCAACTTCAGCCGCAGGAGGTTTTATATTGCTTTACGAAAGGCTGCTTCGCCCTGCTCTCGGCTGCCAGATCGTACGCCTGGCTACAGCGTTCAGGCGAAAAATTAAGCAGCGCCCACGCCCGACTGCATGAAGGCATTACGATTGACCTCAGTATTCATCTGGGCGAGGTGAATTTTGTGCCGGTAAACTCTACACCATCGGAAATTGTGCGCCGTGGCTTTAGCGCTTTACATGAAGCTATCAGTCTGCGCAAACCCTGGCAGACTTATGATGAAGCGCTCGACAACCGCCGCAAACTTGATTTCCATCTGCTGCATGATTTGTCGACGGCTTTGCGCGGCGAAGGCGGCCTGTATCTGGTTTATCAGCCCCAGCTTTCCCTGCACAGCGGGCTGCCGGTGGGTCTGGAAGCCCTGCTGCGCTGGGAACATCCCACCCTCGGTAATCTGCCGCCGATGACGTTCCTGCCGCTGGTGGAGACCACCAGCCTGATGGCGGAAGTGACAAACTGGGTTATCGCCAGCGCGCTGTCCCAGCTGCAACTGTGGCAGGCGAAAGGCGTGAATCTGCCGGTGTCGGTCAACGTCAGCGTCAGCGATCTGGCCAGCCCTGGCTTTGCCGACCGGCTGGAAGCGAAAATGCTGCGGGCCGGTATGCCCACCGAGCTGCTGCGTCTGGAGTGTCTGGAAACGGAAAGAATGCTGGAGTGTCCGCAAGCGCTGGCCGGTCTGAATCAGCTCAAGCTGCGCGGTTTTGGTCTGTCGCTGGATGATTTTGGTTCCGGCTACAGCAATATTAACTACCTCAAGCGCATTCCGGTGGACGTGATCAAGCTGGATCGCTCGCTGGTCTGGAAGATGGCGACCGATAACGCCAGCCGTACCATTGTCCGGCATGTGATAGCGATGCTGAAAGAACTGCACTATGTCGTGCTGGCAGAGGGGGTTGAGGATGAGCAGACGTTGCTGACGCTGCGCAGCTTTGGCTGCGATGAAATTCAGGGATACTTTTGCAGTAAACCCCTTCCGCCGGAAGGGGTTGAACAGTGGCTTAAGGGCGAGATGTTCGCGGGCTAAATCAGGATTCCAGCCAGACTGTCTGCGCGTTGGTAAACTCACGAATACCAAAGTGCGACAGCTCGCGACCATAGCCGCTGTGCTTCACGCCGCCGATTGGCACACGTGGGTCGGAGAAGCTCGGCGTGTTGATAAACATGCCGCCGGTTTCGACTTTTGCAGCAAGCTTGCGGGCGTTAGCCAGATCCCGGCTCCACAGGCTGCCGCCCAGGCCAAATTCAGAGTCGTTAGCCATGGCAATAGCGTGTTCGGCATCTTTCGCCACAATCAGTGAGGCTACCGGACCAAACAATTCCTGTTTGAAGCTGGTCATGCCTGGCTTCACGTTGCTGAGCACCGTTGGCGCATAGAAGTTAGCCGCGCCCTGAATAACATGGCCACCCAGCAGGCACTCGGCACCTTCGGCAATCGTCGCCTGCACCTGCGTATCCAGCTCGTCACGCAGATCGTAACGCGCCATCGGGCCAATATAGGTCGCTTCGTCGCGCGGATCGCCCACCACCATCTCTTTCACTGCCGCAACGAACTTGTCGCGGAATTCAGCAAAAATGCTTTCTTCCACAATGATGCGTTTCGCTGCCATACAAACCTGGCCACCGTTCATAAAGCGACCGGCAACGGCCCCTTTCACTGCCGCATCAATGTCGGCATCTGCCAGCACGATAAAGGCGTCGGCGCCGCCCAGCTCCAGCACGCTTTTCTTCACTGCTGCACCCGCCAGCGCGGCAATTGCGGCACCGGCACGTACGCTGCCGGTTAGCGTGACGGCGGCAATACGACGGTCGTTGATGATTTTTGCCACGGCATCGTTATCGGCATTCACCACGCCAAACAGGCCCTGTGGCACACCCGCTTCGGTCAGCACTGACTGCAACAACAGCGCGCTGCCCATGATGCTCGGTGCAGGTTTCAGCAGGTAGCTGTTGCCCGCCATGATGATTGGCACCGCGCCACGCAGCACCTGCCAGACCGGGAAGTTCCACGGCATCACCGCCAGGACTGGGCCTAACGGCAGGTAGTTGACGTAAGCCTTGTCGTTTTCCACCCGCGTTGCTTCTGGGGCCAGAAAAGCCGGCCCCTGTTCGGCGTACCATTCACACAGGCGGGCACATTTTTCCACTTCGGCCAGGCTCTGGGTAATGGGCTTGCCCATCTCATCAGTCATCATTTCAGCCAGTGAACGGGCATGCTTGCGCAGGCCCGCCGCCATGTTTTGCAGCAGCTGGCTACGGCTGTCGATTTCACTGTGGCGCCATGACTGGAACGCGCTGTCGGTTTGTTGCAGCGCGGTTTCCACGTCAGTTACTGAGGCGAACGGCGTCTGGCGGATAATTTCGCCGGTGAAAGGATTGCGGGAAACGGCAGAGGAAGTCGTCATACATTCTCCTGATGGTCGGGCGCTTGCCCGACGAAAGTCATTTGCGATGGGGAGATCATAAGCTTGTCATTCATTCTTTAAAAATGAATAATAATGAAAATATCTTACTCAAAAAGAGAATGCATGGATCTGACCCAGCTGGAAGTGTTTCGCGCCATTGCTGAGGAAGGCAGCGTGACTGCCGCCGCCAGCAAATTGCATCGCGTACCGTCGAATATCTCTACACGCCTGCGCCAGCTGGAAGAAGAGCTGGGCACGCAGTTGTTCAGCCGTGAGAAGCTCCGCCTGCATATTACCGATGCGGGCCGCACGCTGCTGGATTATGCCCACCGCATTTTGGCCCTGACCGAAGAAGCGCGTTTGCAGGTTTCCAGCCAGCATCCAACGGGCGTGTTCACGCTGGGCGCAATAGAAAGCACCGCCGCGGTACGCCTGCCGCCGCTCATTGCCCGCTATCACCAGACATGGCCGGACGTGGAGCTGGATCTTTCCACCGGCCCCTCCGGCGAAATGATTGATGGCCTGCTGGCTGGCGAGTACAGTGCGGTGTTTATCGATGGCCCGCCTAAGCATCCTCAACTGGAAGGTATGCCCGTGTTCGCCGAAGAGATGGTGGTGATCTCCTCGCTCAACCATCCGCCCGTGACCAGCGCTACCACCATTTCGGGCGCGACGATTTATGCCTTTCGCGCCAACTGTTCATACCGTCGCTTATTCGAAAACTGGTTCGCAAGGGAGAATGCCGCACCGGGTAAGATTTTTGAGATGGAGTCTTACCACGGTATCCTCGCCTGCGTCAGCGCGGGAGCCGGGCTGGCGATGGTGCCGCGCAGCATGCTGGAAAATATGCCCGGCAAGGACAGCGTGTCGGCGTGGCCGCTGGCCGGACAAATGGGGCTGATCAATATCTGGCTGGTCTGGCGAAAAGGCAGCCGTTCGGCCAACCTGCGCGCCATGACCGACATGCTGGAGATCGTGCCGGCCTAAATGGGCTACGCTTAACGCACCTAACGGATCACGGGGATTATTATGTTGTGGCTGTACAATGCGCTCATCGTCCTGTTCACCGTCGTGGCGATGGAAATCATCGCGGCGCTGGCTCACAAATATATTATGCATGGCTGGGGCTGGGGCTGGCATCTTTCCCACCACGAACCGCACAGCAGCCGGTTTGAACTGAACGACCTCTATGCGGCGCTGTTTGCGGTACTGGCGATTGTGCTGATCGCGTTCGGCAGCCGCGGCGTCTGGCCGCTACAGTGGATTGGCGCGGGCATGACGCTGTACGGCCTGCTCTACTTTATGGTGCACGATGGTTTGGTGCATCAGCGCTGGCCGTTCCGCTACGTGCCCAGACGCGGCTACCTCAAGCGCCTTTATATGGCGCATCGCCTGCATCATGCGGTACGCGGGCGCGAAGGCTGCGTCTCGTTTGGTTTTCTCTATGCGCCACCGGTTGCTAAACTTCAGGCAGTCCTGCGGCAGCGGCATGGCCGTCCGAAGCGCCAGGGCGCTGCCAGAGATCGGCAGGACGAGGCGACGACGACACCATCCGGGAAGCCCCGGCCTTAGCCGCGCCGGACACCAGCAGCCCCAGTTTTTCCAGCTTGCTGGTGCCGGCCCGCCGCGCCCAGGCATCCGTTCCGGCCCGGCGCACCTTGACGCCAATTTCACGGTAAACGCCGCTTGCGGTCGCCACCGCCCAGGCCGATCGCAGCGGCAGGCCGCGCAGCCCTGCCTGCGCCGAACGGTAATACGGCTCTGCCGCCAGCACCAGCCGTTGCGCCACGCCAGCCAGTGCCGCCCGCTGTGACGGCGCGGCGTAGTTTTCCAGCGTCAGGCCGGCCTCTTCAAGCCAGCTCAGGGGCAGATAGCAGCGTCCCATTTCGGCATCCTCAATAATATCGCGCGAAATATTGGTCAGCTGAAATGCCAGCCCCAAATCGCAGGCACGATCCAGCACGGCCTCATCACGCACGCCCATCACCCGCGCCATCATCAGCCCCACTACGCCCGCGACGTGGTAGCAATAGCGCAGCGTGTCATCAAAGGTATGGCAAAGCTGGCCGCGCACATCCATGGCATAGCCTTCCAGATGATCGAAAGCCTGCTGCTGTGGAATGCCATGCGCCAGCGCCACCTCCTGAAAAGCGGCAAAGGCGGGTTCCTGCATCGGTTCGCCTGCACAGGCGCGTAGCGTTTGCGTCCGAAGCCCTGCCAGCCTGTGCTGCGGACTCTCCTGCGGGTTGATATCGCTGTTAAAGCCCAGCGTCTGCCCATCGATCACGTCGTCACAGTGCCGACACCAGGCATAGAGCATCAGTGCGCTGCGGCGGGTAACCGGATCAAACAGCTTTGAGGCAGTCGCAAAGCTTTTCGACCCCACGGCCATGGTTTCGGTCGCGTGCGCCAGTAAAGGCTGATTCATTTCCTGCTGTCCTCAATCATCAGGTTAGCGGTGACTTTGGCCGAAGCCAGCACGCCCGGGATCCCCGCACCGGGATGCGTGCCCGCGCCAACCAGATAAAGGTTTTCGATTTGGTCGTCGCGATTGTGTGGGCGGAACCAGGCGCTTTGGGTTAGCAGCGGTTCGACAGAAAACGCTGACCCCAGGTGCGCGTCAAGCTCATCACGAAAATCAAAGGGCGTCATAATATGATGCGTCACCAGCTGCTCGCGCAGGCCCGGCATATGGTGTTTTTCCAGATAGTCGAAAATGCGCTCGCGGAAGCGCGGCCCTTCAACATCCCAGTCAATATTGGCCGTGCCTAAATGCGGCACCGGTGCCAGCGCGTAAAAGGTGCCGCAGCCCGGCGGCGCCATGGTCGGATCGGTTTTGCACGGTGCATGCAGATAAAGTGAGAAATCGTCCGACAATGAATCTTTATGGAAGATATCGTCGAGCAGCTCCTTGTAGCGCGGCCCGAAGCAGACGGTATGATGTTCCAGCTGGCTGTGCGGATTATTCAGGCCAAAATAGACCACAAACAGCGAGTTACTCATGCTCATTTTTTTCAACTCGGCCGCCCGCTTTTTGCCTCGCGGGTGGTCGCTAAGCAGTTTGTCATAGGTATGTACCACGTCAGCGTTGGAGGCCACGGCTGCCGCTTCAAAACGACGGCCATCCTGCAAGCGCACCGCGCTGATGCGATCGCCTTCCGTTTCCAGACGCTCTACTTTGGCGTTCACGATCATCTCGCCGCCCAGCTCGCGATAAAGCCGGGTCATGCAGTGGACCAGCTGATTGGTGCCGCCTCTGGGGAACCAGACGCCCCACTGCCGCTCCAGCGCGTGGATCAGCGTATAGATTGAGGAAGTGGCAAAAGGGTTGCCGCCGACCAGCAGCGAGTGAAAGGAGAACGCCTGCCGCAGGTGTTCGTTTTTGATGAATTTCGACACCAGGCTGTAGACGCTGCGCCACGCCTGCAGTTTCACCAGCTGGGGGCCGGCATGGATCATATCGCGAAAAGAGAGAAACGGCACAAACCCCAGCTTCAGATACCCTTCCTTGAATACCTCGCCGGAATAGCGGAAGAACTTACGGTAGCCCTCGACATCGTCAGGATTGAAACGCGCAATTTGCTCCTCCAGCCGCTGCTGATCGTTGCCGTATTCCAGCACTTCGCCCGATTCCCAGCACAGCCGGTAAAAAGGCGTCACCGGCAGCAGATCGATATATTCTGCTATCCGCTTGCCGCCACAGGTAAACAGCTCCTCGATGGCGGAGGGATCGGTGATCACCGTTGGCCCCATGTCAAAGACGAAACCCTGTTCACGGCGGACATAGGCCCGCCCGCCGGGCTTGTCACGCCCTTCAAGTAAAAGGGTAGACAGCCCTGAGGCCTGAAGACGGATTGCTAAAGCCAGTCCACCTAATCCAGCGCCAATAACAATTGTTTTCTTCATCTGAAAGCTCGCAACCTGGAAGTTTTTTTGAGTACCGCCAGCAGAGCTTCGCCAACGGGTACCGGTGGCTTACCGGTCAGAATACGGATCCTGTCGGTAAGCGTCGGATGACCGGCGTAAAACCTGGCGATTAGCCGGTCATCAAGAGAATAGAAACGCTGCATAATTTGCCATCTTTGCGCCGGTGGCCCGGCCAGAAACAGCATACGATTAAGTACGCGGAAGAAACGTTGTTGCCGCCACTGACGGGCCGAGAAATGCCCGATCGCTGCATTCAGCGATGCCGATGTTGGCGTCGGCTGGCGGGCGATCAAATCGGCCAGAGACGCGGCGAGAGGCAGTGAATAGCCGGTGGTTGGATGAAACAGCCCGGCCCGCAAGCCGCTACAGGGAAGCTGATGTTGCGCACGAAACGCCGCGGGTTGCCCCGCCAGGGTAATGGGCAGGCTGCCCCGCTCCTCTCGCTGTAATGTCTGGAGCTGCCAGCCCTGCGCGGCAGCATAATCTGCAATACGTTGACGGGCGGCATCAGGTTCCAGCGCCACGCTGTCCTGATAGTGCGTATCCTCGATCAGCAGCGTGTCGGCGGAAAGCGGCAGCGTATACACAAAGCGGTAGCTTTGCTGTTGGTCGACCGTGGCATCCATCAGGATCGGACGTTGAAGCCCATGCGGCTGCGCCAGCTGCCATTGCTGTCCCAGAAACGCCTGAAGCCCAATCGTATGATACCGGCTGGGCCGATAGCCACGGCCATCAATCACCGCGCCAGCGGTGAAGGTTCGGCCATCGGCAAGCCGGACGCTCTGCGGGGTTAGCGCGCTGATTTCACAGCCTGTCAGCAAATCTTCGCCCAGCAGTTCGCCAATTGCCTCTGCAAAGCGTTCCGAGGTAATACTGAGGTAGTCGCTGGTGAGCGTGCGGGTAAAACGAGGAAAGCGCACGTCATAGCCTTGCCAGCGATGCGCTACCAGCGGCGCAATCCAGCGATGTTGCTCAGCGGTTAAATCGTCTTCATGGAAAGACCAGGTGTGATTGCCGCCCGCTGAAGGCCCCGCTTCCACCATCAACAGACGTAACGACGGCTGCTGCTGGCGCAGACGCAGGGCGATCAATCCGTTCGCCAGCCCGCCGCCGGCCAAAATAACATCCCATTGCTTCATCCCGCCGCCTCAAGCCTTGCGGGCTGGGTTTTAAATGCCTGTTCGATAATATCCGCAGCACGCAGCGCGCCGCCCGCCTGTTGTAGCTGTTGGCGGGCAGCGGCGAGACGGCGTGGGTAGCCGTCATCGCTCAGCAACAGGCTTAAATTTTTCGCCATCGTGCTGCTGGTGGCAAAACGGCAGACCCGGCGGCCAAGGCCGTTCCACGCGACGCGGGCAGCCACGCCGGGCTGATCGAAGGCAATTGGCACCGCAAGAATGGGCGTGGCGCTATTTACCGCATCCACCACCGTATTCAACCCACCGTGCGTGATAACGGCCTGTGCCTGCTGTAGCACCTGTGGCTGATCGGCAAAATCGGTCACCCAGTTCGCGCCGCTGGCCAGCAGTACATCGGCCTGGTGGGCATTCAGACCGCCGCAATGGGCGATTAATAGCTGCACATCAAGGCTGCGGCAGGCGTGAGCAATAGTTTTGAACAGCCCAAACCGATGGCCCTGTAGCGTTCCCAGCGAGGCGAATACAAAAGGACGCGACGGTGAAACGGGCCATGCGCTTTTCGCGCTGCCCGCTTTCTGGCTCCGCAGCGGCCCGACGTGGTGGAAACAGGCTGGCAACGCCTGGCGGGGAAAATCCAGCAGCGGCACGGTTTGGCTGATTTGCGCCAGCGGCGACAGGCACTGATCCAGGCTTTTCCGCGGCGTCAGGCCAAATTTCGCCGCGTTGCGGGCAATCACCCGATCGTGGCTGCGCATCAGCCAGTCGTAAACCCGGCTGCTGGTATCGTAAAGCTTCAGCGCGCGCTTGTCGGTTGCGTAGTCAAACGGCATCACCGGCAGCGGCAGGCCGGTTTCACGGTTAACCGGCAGCGCGCAGGCTACCGAGACAAAAGGCAGTCCTAACGCGTCGGCCACCAACCCGCCCGCCGCTTCCATCTGATCGACAATTAGCCCATCCACCTTCAGCGCGTTCAGTGCGCCGGGCAGTTCCCGACACAGCATTTCGGTGGTACGGGACATTTGACCGATCAGGCTGAACAAAGAAATCTCACCTGGCCTGCCCGCCAGATCGGCGGCGGCCACGCCGACGTAGTGCACGGCGATATCCCGCTCAAGGGACGTTGCACCCGCAGAAGCGGGCTGAATAAAAGTGATCCGATGTCCGCGGGCAATCAGCACCTGCGCCAGCGCCTGCATCGCATGTAAATGACTGTAGAGCGGCGGCGTGATCACCGCGAAATGGCTCATGCATTCGCTCCGCTGTAGCGCAGCGGAGCCTGACGAAGTTCGCTAAGGTTGCTGCTGCCGGTACAGAAACAGGCAATGCGCAGCTGCTCGATGATCGTCTGGAAGTGATCGGTGACAGCCTGCGCAGAGGTATTCGCGCTGTGCAGCACGGCGGCCGCCTGACCCACCAAATCGGCGCCCAGACAGAGCGCCTTGGCAACGTCAATACCGTCTTTGATACCGCCAGAAGCGATCAGCGGCATTGTGGGCAGTGAATGATGCAGGTCGCGCAGCGCCTGGGCACAGGGAATTCCCCAGTTGGCAAAAGCCATTGCCACGGCGCGCAGCCGCGGATCGCTGGCCCGCTCACCCTCAACCGCAGCCCAGCTGGTGCCGCCTGCGCCCGCCACGTCCAGCATTGCTACGCCTGCCCCGGCCAGCCGTTGGCCGACGGCGCAAGAAAGGCCTGCTCCCACCTCTTTCACCACAACCGGCACCTCCAGCGTTGCAGTCAGTTGGCTGATAGCAGCAAGAACGCCGCGCCAGTCGCGGTCGCCATCCTTCTGTAGCGCTTCCTGAAGTGGGTTAAGGTGGATAATCAACGCATCCGCATCGATCATTTCAACCGCACGCCGCGCATAATCCAGCCCGCGAGAGCCTTTGATCTGGGCCGCGCCGAGGTTCGCCAGCAGGGGAATATCGGGCGCGATATCACGCAGTTCGCGATTCAATCCTTCCTGCCCGCTGCTTTCCAGCGCCACGCGCTGCGATCCAACGCCCATTGCCAGGCCCAGCAGCTGCGCTGTTTCAGCAAGATGACGATTAATATGTCTGGCGCGAGCGGCCCCGCCGGTCATCGAACTGATCAATAGCGGTGCTTTAAGGGCTCGTCCAAAAAGAGTGCTGTGAAGGTCGATGCTGTCAAGATCCAGCTCGGGCAACGCACAGTGTTCAAAGTGCCAGTTTTCAAATCCCGTGCGGGCGGAATGGACAGCGCGAGAGGGGTTCAGCACGATGTCCAGATGGTCGTTTTTACGCTGGATAAGGTTTGCGTCCTTCATTAACTCTCCATTAAAAGCAAAGCCGGAATGCCCTTCAAGGTTAACTAAACGTTGCCAGCTGCTGACTGAACCACGTTTGCATAAACTGCCTTGTCGCCAGGCCCTGCTGACAGGCCCATGAGAAATGCTGGTCGGCGCTGTGCAGGTGTTCGCGCAGGCGTTGCCGCACCGCTTCAGCGCCTAGCAGCGCCACCAGCGTAGATTTGCCCTCGTCTTTATTCGTATCCTTACCGGTGCCGCTGTGTCCGTCGGCCAGGTCGTCCAGTAGCTGAAACGCCTGACCCAGCTCGCGGGCAAAGCAGTTCAGTTTGCTCTTCACCGCTGGTGAGGCATTCGCTGCCAGCGCGGCCATTTGCAAGGTGGCGTTAAACAGCACGCTGGTTTTCAACTCATTGGTATCGGCAATGGCTTCGGCGCTGCGGGCAGCGTTACCCTCGCGCAGATCCCGGAATTGCCCCTGAACCAGCCCCTGTAAACCGACCGCCGCAGAGAGTTCAGCGACGGCCTGAGTGCGGCAGGTATCCGACAATCCCGCCGCGCCCGCCACCACGCCAAAGGCGTTGCTCAGCAGCGCAACCGCCGCCAGAATCGCCACGTCCTGGCCAAATTGCCGGTGGATGGTCGGTCTACCCCGCCGTAGCGCCGCATCGTCCATGCAGGGAATATCATCCAGCATCAGCGAGGCCGCATGCGTCATCTCGACGGCACAGGCCAGATCCAGCAGGCCGGGATGATTTCTGTCGCAGCCTAAATCACCGGCGGCCAGCATTAACAGCAAGGGCCGAATGCGTTTACCGGGCGCGAGCGTGCCTTCCCGCATCGCTTCACTTATCCGATCTCGTTCGCTGCCCACCGGTAAAAGTTGGGACAGACGCTGGTTGACTGCGTC
Source organism: Pantoea sp. CCBC3-3-1 (assembly GCF_007981265.1). Classification (NCBI taxonomy): domain Bacteria; kingdom Pseudomonadati; phylum Pseudomonadota; class Gammaproteobacteria; order Enterobacterales; family Erwiniaceae; genus Pantoea; species Pantoea sp. CCBC3-3-1. The sequence continues at coordinate 2,224,729 of NZ_CP034363.1, read as the reverse complement.
ACGCAGCCTGCGCAGTTCGCTTTCCTGACTCAGTAAGGGGTCGACATTGGCTGAAATCGTTACTGTCACGGGTTTCTCCGTTATGTTCGGGAGTGAGCGATACCGCAAACGTTCTGCTGCCAGGCAGCTACCCGGCCAGGCGTTAACTTCAAAGAACGAATGACGGTCAGACTCGGGAGAGCTTCATTTGTTAAGACTAGATTAGAATGAATAGTTTGCTGACTTCACTCACAAATATTGGGCGAATTTTTTGCCGGGTCGCCACCTTTTATTTTATCCGACCTGATGACGTAAATGATTGAGACCCGACCATCCTTACAGCTGATAGCCGGGTATAGAGAAGTGGCGTAACGTGTCGTGGAGCCAGGCATGCTTCACAACGTGACAATCCCCTGGAAGTGCTGGCTTAATCAGAATGCCTGACAGGCATTAGAAACAAGATGGTCATTGGTCACGCTTACCTGAGTGCCAACATTAGGGTTAGTCGAATTATGAAAACAGAAAGTGGTATTGCCATTTGCCTGATAATTACAGGAAGAGACGCCCGAAGGGATCCTGAAACCTGTATTGGTACCATTGATCCATATATAAGCCGTAGTGCCATTATTTGATTTACCTGATTTGGTCAGCGTCTGACCTGCCGTTGTATTAAAATTGGTGTAATGTGCACAAGTCGCATCCAGTTCCAACGTTGCAGCAAAAGATGCAGGGACTTGTGCGAGAAGCACCAACATGATAATAACTTTGAAGCGATTAATGTTTTTCATGGCAAACCTCTTCGGTAATGTTATAAAGATAATGGGTAAATTTGAAATGTCTTTAATGAATTTCTACCTCCCGCTGTCCGCTATATTGTTAACATGAATGACCTGAAGCGTTTTCAAGTATCGTCAGTGCAGCTTCACATTGACTATCACGTTTACTCATATCAAGCTCTGCTCCACCGTTTACTCGTCTGGTTATTCCATCCAGATCCCATTTATCAGCCAGCTCCAGGCATCCGGTATCTTTAAAATACCAGCAGGCGGAGTTCGCTGCGCCCTGTGGCGTGGTGCAGAAATTAACGGCATCAGTAATATTTTTATTAGTCGCGTCGGCGAACTTTTGATACATATTTTTCCCGGTGATCTGTATCAGCCCTCGCCCGCGATAAAGATAGCCCTCACCCGAATCTTCCGGGCCATTTCCCAGCCGCTTAGCGTAAACACGATTTGCCAGTTTTTCGGGCTGAAAGCAAAATGCTTCGGCTTCCTGTTCATTACTAAAATGCGATCCAAAAACCTGCATGATTCTCTCTGCCGAACTGTAGTTCAGATCCTCCTCCAGACGGCTGAAATCCTCCTCTGCCTCTACCATAAACTGTCCGATTGCTACAGCTTTACGTCGATCGTTATTAAAATTAAAATCGGCAAAGGCCTTCTCCAACACCGGTCCCCAAAGTCGAGAGTTAATTCCGGTGTTCAGCTGCTCAAGCACCGTGGCAAGCGAAATGTTTTTCCGGTCATCCGTTTTTTTTTTAAGGCTGCTGACTCTGGTGTTTTTTCAGGAAGTCCTGGTTTTGCAGGAAATGTAGGTTCACGCCGGTTAGTTTCCTCAGAGGTAACTGAAGGCTGGTCAGGCGCTGAACTGTCAGAATGCTGCCTGATAATTAAGTTAAAACTGCCTTCGATAAAATCAACACCAGCATAACCGGCAGAAACCACAGCGAAAAGTTTATCTATCTCAAGCTGGTTAATGAAGTCGCCAATACCAATGATCAGACCACTGAGGCATCCTGCTATAAAGCCGATCATCAAGGTGACACTCAGATAAGCAAGGTTAAATGACGGAAGATGGGCTATTTTCCCCGGTTCTAACTCTCCCGTTTTATTCAGCCCAACAATAGCACGCATTCCTTGCCCTACCATTCCGGCCAGACCGCAGAGCAGTAATGCAGGTAATACATTTGTTGCCGTCAGTTCGTTCATATCCCCTCCGGAAAGCCTGAACCATCAGGCTTTTCAGCTATCTGATTCTTGTACAGGCGACATGCAGATACGCTTGATTAAAGGATCCTGAGTAAATGGTGGCAATACCCTTTTTCATCAACCTGTAACGATACCCCTTCAACATTGAGCCTTATTTCTACATCACTAAAATCAGGTTCTAAACTAATCACTACTGGAATTTCTTTGTTAGGGAAAAACAAAAACTCCTCTCCTTTGTAAAAACTGCTTTTATAAGAAAGCTCTTTAATCAGTTCTTCCGTCATAAAAAAAACGCTGTGGCTTTCCTGATTATTATGAGGGCGAGCGTTTTTCCTTTCCCATGCCGTTTTTGTTGCCAGGCAAGCTGAGTAAATAAAAAATTTATAGTTATCCTTATTAATTATTTGTTCAGCGGTTATTTTCCATGCTGAAAAGACCGAATCAATAAGGCAGGGATCTATTTCCCTGTCGATAAACCAGCGGTACAATGAACCTTCTCCCCTGGGTTCACAGATTTTTTCATACGCCGCTTCACCGTAAGGTCGTATGTGTTTAACAATAAAATCTGGCGAAACAGGCATGCCGCCTCCCGTTATCATTAAATATGATAAAATTAATAATGTTAACAGCCTACAATGAGGCTGTTAACACATTGCCTGATTGATTAATTTTATCAGGATCAGTTAGGGCGACGCTTGATGGTTGTAACGAAGTTTCCGGATGACGTATATTCTACATAGAAATCAGTATCACCTCCGGTAGCGTCACAAACACCAACGCTATTTCCGCTTGAGGAAGCCGTAAAATTCATCACCTGTCCTGATTCGTAGCTGCCTATTGCCACATAGAAAGTTAACACCGGCTGACAATCAAGATAACTATTTGGCGTCAGCGTTGAGAAATTAGAAAGCACAATTGTGCCGTCGCTTAACTCTACAGCTGAACCACCATAATAAGTTTCCAGGGAAGAATCATATTCCGGCACGATGATTCTGAATGCCCCAGTCTGCACGTTCTGACTTGCATCAGGCACGGCTGGGATCGACAGTCCCAGTGGACGAGCGGACATAATTGTCGCACTGGTATTAGTCCCATCAGCAGGCGTCAGGCCAATTTCCTGGATAGCAGAATAGTAGCCTGAAGGCTGGCCCACCATGACAGGATTTTTCAGGGACTGAACTCCAGCATGGTGTTTAAGTTTCAGCTGAAATTGATACCTTGTTCCCTGCGAGATTAAAGGTGATACCTCACAGTGCAATAAACTGTTTGAATAAACTTCTGCACCGCCGGTATATTTTGCCGGTTCCTGAAAAAAATAAAAGTCCTTGGGCGTACTCGAACTATTAACCAGCGTGATAGTAATTAAAGTATCAGACATACAAACCTCCAGAACATATGATTGATTAACCTGTTCTGCGATTGCAGAAAAGGTAAACGCGAACTGACATTAAATATCAACACGAATCAAATCTGTACGGATGTTATTTACTCTTTCCTGATTTTCAGCGCAGAAGCAGATAACTTCTGCTGAAATGAACAGCTCCGGCAAAAGTTGAGTATTCACAGCCTGAAAGCGCGATGAATATCTTTACTCCTGTAACAGCACCCTACTCCCACTGCGTGTTTTATGTACAATTCTGATTTTCGATCTATAAGATCGAATTTGCTCATTATTTAATCACATGTCGTAACTTGCTTTGCAATTTATGCCGAAGTTCGGAGATAACAGACTGATCTAACGGGATCTTTTGTTAAATAAACTGATGATTCACCTATCATCCGGTGGCCCGAAAAGCGGCTCGATTCAGGGAAAAATTAATCGATAAGCCGAGCGTTTCTTGGTTTACGCCAACGTCCTCAAAGTAATTTGAGAAAATACTCATCACTTTCAAAAAGTTAAGAAGAGATTACGAGGACAGAGTGATGTATTAGTGCAATACCGTAATAATTTTTTGCGTTGGTAGCGTTAAAATCAGGTCCGGGTAACGACTGCCTGAATAAAACTTTGCTTATCTATTAAACAAAGTTAACTGATTGATCTAACAAGACGCGGGAGGATTATCGGGGCGGGAAATAAAAAGGCGTCCCGCAGGACGCCCTTTTCACTTACATCTGCACCAGATTTTTAATTTTCACATCTGGATTAACGTCGGCATCGTAGTCCACACCGCTCAGACCGAAGCCGAACAGGTGCATGAACTCGGTTTTGTAGCCAACGAAGTCGGTTAGCTCGTTCAGGTTTTCGTCAGTCACGGTCGGCCACAATTTGGTGACTTCGTCCTGCACTTCCGGTGCCAGCTCTTTATAGTCGGCACGCAGACGGCCCACCTCATCCAGAATTGGCGATGCGCCGTACAGGCTATCTTTAAACAGGCCGTAAACCTGCTCAATGCAGCCTTCGTGAGTACCCTTCTCTTTCATCACTTTAAACAGCAGCGACAGGTACAGCGGCATGACCGGAATAGCGGAGCTGGCCTGGGTGACCACAGCTTTCAGTACGGAAACGCGCGCGTCGCCGCCTTTGTCAGCCAGCGTATCGCGAATGGTCAGAACACGCTTGTCCAGATCCTTTTTCGCTTCGCCAATGGAGCCGTTCCAGTAGATGTCATGGGTGATCTGCTCGCCCAGGTAGGTAAAGGCGGTGGTTTTTGCGCCGTCAGCCAGCACGCCGGCCGCTTTCAGATCGTCGATCCACATCTGCCAGTCTTCACCCCCCATTACCGCGACGGTGCCGTCGATTTCTTCCTGAGAAGCCGGCTCCAGCGTGATGTCGGTGATGGTTTCTTTATCGGTATTCAGGCCGCGAGTGGTCAGCGTTTTACCGACTGGCTTCAGGGTGGAGTTGAACACTTCACCGGTTTTCGGATGGGTACGGCGTGGCGCGGCCAGGCTGTAAACCACCAGATCAACCTGACCCAGATCCTGTTTAATCAGTTCAATGGTCTTCTGCTTCACGGCGTCTGAGTAAGCGTCGCCGTTGATGCTTTTGGCATACAGGCCTTTTGCTTCAGCCAGCTCTTCAAATGCCGCAGAGTTGTACCAGCCCGCCGTGGCGGTTTTGTTTTCTTCGCCCGGACGCTCGAAGAACACGCCCAGCGTGTCGGCTTCGCAGCCGAAAGCAGCGGAGATACGTGCCGCCAGGCCGTAACCGGTAGACGCGCCGATCACCAGCACTTTTTTCGGGCCGTTGGCAATTTTGCCATTGCGGGTAACATACTCAATCTGTTTTTCAACGTTAGCTTTGCAACCTGCCGGATGGGCAGTAATACAGATGAAGCCACGAATGCGTGGTTTAATAATCATGTCGACCTCAAGATCGTCTTAGTAAATATGCGCAGTAGAATACCCGCTAGTGTGCTTTCAAGTAAAGCTGGCGGGCGGTAAGGCGCGGCGAGTCGGCTTATTTGCTTATTTCTCAGGCGCAATTTGCCCTTCGCCGTACAAATTTTGTTGCCGTACGCCTTGTGGTCGCTTGCGGTTAGCGCGCTTATCTGGCATTTTGGAATCAATCATTTCCTATATGCGAAATTTATGAACGCTTCTGTTACCCAAAATACAACCAAAGAACGCGGTCGCCCGCGAGAGTTCGATCCCGAGCTGGCGGTCGATAAGGCCATGCTGATATTCCGCCAAAAAGGCTATCACGCGGCTTCTGTTGCCGATTTAAGCGAGGCGATGAATCTCACCGCGGGCAGCATCTACAAGGCGTTTAAAGATAAGCGCAGCCTGTTTCTTCGCGCGTTCGAACGCTATATCTCAGTGCGTAATGCCGATCTGCGTCAGCGCATGGAAAACGGTGCTGACGGCCGCGAGCGGCTCGCTGAGGTGTTGAAATTTTATCTCGAATCCGCTCACGGCGTGGAAGGAAGGCGCGGTTGCCTGGTGGTCGGCAGCGCGACCGAGCTTCAGGTGCTGGATGATGAGCTGGCGGCGCTGGTGCAGCAGGCGATAACGCGCAACAAAACGCATTTGTTGTCGCTGCTTTCACAGGGGCAACAGGATGGATCCGTCTCGGCCGGGCTGAATATCGAAACGGCGGCTGACGTGCTGCTGTCGCTGCTGTTTGGGCTGCGGGTGGTGGGTAAAGTCGGCAATATTGCCGATCCTGAAGCCGTGGTCGCTATGGTATTAAAAATCGTCGATTAAAATTTATCTATTTTGGAAATGATCAATTTCTAATTAACCGTTCATGGAGATCTTGTTATGCCAAATCCACAACATGCGATCGCTCACGCATTGCCGCTTCGCCAGGCCTGTGCGCAACCGCATTCCTCTGCCGTCAGCGGGCTTGAAGGGTTCGTCCACCGCTATGCCACGGTCGACGGGGTGCGATTGCATTATGTCACGGGAGGAAATCCTGACGGCGAAACGCTGGTGCTGCTGGCAGGCTTCCCACAAAGCTGGTACGCATGGCGGCAGGTGATGCCGTTGATGAACACCTTTCATATTATCGCGCCCGATTTACCGGGCCAGGGCGATTCCGACCGACCGGATTCCGGTTATGATACCCAGGCGCTTGCCGAAAAAATCCACGGCTTACTGGCTCAGTTAAAGATAGATCGCTATTTTCTGGCGGCGCATGACGTCGGTGCCTGGGTCGCGTGGCCCTTTACGGCGCTTTACGGTGATGAAGTGAAACGCCTGGCCTTGTTGGATGCCGGAATTCCTGGCGTGACGTTGCCGGACGCGCTGCCGGTCACCCCGGATAAGGCGTGGAAAACCTGGCACTTTGCCTTTCATTCGATTGCCGATCTGCCGGAAGCGCTGATTACCGGGCGCGAGAGAATTTATCTGGAATGGTTTTTAAAGAGAAAAACGGCCTGCCCGGATGTGTTTACTGAAGACGATCTGGCGGAGTATTTGCGCGTTCTGACCCGCGACGGCGGCCTGCGCGCCGGGCTGGCTTATTATCGTGCCGCTGAGCTTTCAGCGCGACAAAACAAAGCCTTGCTTGCCAAAGGAAAACTGCCAATGCCGGTGTTAGCAATCAGCGCCGATCACGGCTCCATTGCCGATATGGCGGCACCGCTGCGCCCGTTTGCCGAAAACGTTTCCGGCATACGGGTTCCTCACTGCGGCCATTTCCTGCCTGAAGAGCAGCCGCAGGCAATCGCCCGCGAGCTGAGTGATTTTTTTAACGACGCGTCAGTGCAAGCCGCACCCCTAACGAAATAAAGGTCGCGCCGACTACCCGGTCCAGCCATCTTTGCAGCTTGTGATTTTTCGACACGGCGCTGGCGGCGCTGCCCGCGATCAGTGCAAAGGTGGTATCCGTGGCAAATCCGGCAATGGCATAGGTAATCCCCAACACCACGAATGAAAGCGCCTGGTGTTCGCCGCCAACGGTCACAAACTGCGGGAAAAAAGCGATAAAGAACAACAGGACTTTAGGATTGGTAATAGTGGTGATAAAGCCACGTGACAGCAGGCTACCGGTACTGACGGCAGGAATGGATTTGATTTCCTCTGACGGTTTCGCCTTCTTGCTAAAGGTGCTCCATATCATGCGGCTTCCCAGCCAGATCAGATAGAGCGCGCCCATGTATTTAACCATCAAAAACAGCGTTGGTGAGGCGGCAATAATCGCCGTTAAACCTACAGCGCTGGCCACCGTGTGCGCGCAGCTTCCCAGCGCCACACCCGCCGCGGATATCACGCCAGAGCGGCGGCCATTGGCGATGCTTTGCCCGATAACGTAAGCCAGGTCCGGGCCGGGTGTGACAACCAGCACCAGCACGGCGACAACAAACAGCGGATAGTGAATGATATCGAGCATACAACTTCTCCATTGACGAAGCCGGGCTGTCCTCTGCTGGCTTCCGGTTTAAAAACGCAGGCGATAATTAAGGTCGTATCAGCGTGCCTGATTAAACAGCAGATCAACACCCGCCTCTTTTTCCAGTTTATTAAGATAGCGCAGCGTTGCCGGGCCGAATTTCACGCCGGAAACAATGGTGAGCGAGCGCAGTAGCGGGAAAAGGATAAAGTCCGTGGTGTCCACAGCCGTTCTGCCTGCTAACAGGGGTTCCAGCGTTTCCAGCCTGGCATGCATATCGCTTAACAGCGCTGGCGTATCGGCCATCAGCGCATCCAGGTCGCCAAACGCTTTTCTCTCACGAGCGATATAGGCTTCCCTTGCCTCTTCGGTTGCCAGCTCGGCAAACTCGCCCTGAGTAAAGCGTGGGATCGCCAGCAGGAACAGCGTTTTGGTGGCTTCATCGCACCACTGTTTAACGGCCGGGTCGATCCCGGCATCAGTTAGGCGTGGTGCTGATAATGCATCGACAAATTTCACGATATCCATGCTTTCTGCCATAAAAGTGCCGTCATCTTTTTCAAGTATCGGCACCACTTTGCGGCCAACCATGCGTAGAGGAATTTCGCTGTTACCTTCCGGGATTACCGCCGTTGCATAAGGAATATTTTTCAGGCCAAAGATCATTCTTGCCCGTACGCAAAAAGGGCAGTGTTCATAGATATGCAGTTTCATCGGCAACTCGCTGGTATTATTGAGGAATTTAACAGGGTGAAAAAAAGCCATACTACCTCTGAGCAGAAAAAGTTGCCACCGCCGCCGTCTTTTCATCCCGGCCGGGTCGGGTCATAAAAGGCATGATTTGTGCGAAGGGTGTAACTATCTGCCGCCTGTAATGTAGTAAATTTTCAAAATCCGTCTACGCTTCCAGTATTGTCATAGTTATTGTTGAACTAAGGAAAGGATGATGAAAATTAAAACAATTTTAGCCGCTGCCCTGCTTTTTACCACCGTTGGCGCGCTGACAGGCTGCTCCTCTAATCAGGCAATCCGTACCACCGACGGCCGCACTATCGTGACGGATGGTAAGCCTCAGGTTGATGACGATACCGGTCTGGTCTCCTTTAAGAATGCCCAAACCGGCAAAACAGAACAGATCAATCGCGATCAAATCAGCAATATGAACGAGCTCGATAACTGATAAAAGGAACTGAAAATGAAAAAATCATTGGTTTTACCGCTGGTTGCATTGTTCGGCATGGCCTTTTTATCCGGCTGCACCACCACGAGCTATGCGATTCATACTAACGATGGTCGAACGATTATCAGCGACGGCAAACCGAAAGAGTCGGAAACCGGACTGCTGGGCTACACCGATGCGAACGGCGTTAAGCAGCAGATCAATAAATCTGACGTGAAAGCCGTTTCAGAAGTGCCTCACTAAGATCGATGGCCGCCTGCGGGCGGCCTTGTTGTTAAGGGTTGTTAATGCCGACTGGCGCAGCCACATTTCGCCATTTCACCGGGCGCGGCTTTCGCCAGATGAGAATGTCTGATTCTCAGCTCACCCTCACGCCATGCGCCCTCTTCTTCGCGGCGGTTCTCCAGCAGCCGGTTTAACGCTTCCGTCACCAGCAATGCATAAGGCTGTGCCCAACTGGTCAGATGCCAGGTGGAAGTACCGGCTTCATCACTATCGTCAAAGCCCGCCACGCCAATATGTGCGCCCTGTCCGAAATCGCGAATGGCCTGCATTGCGCCAAAGGCCAGCAGATCGTTTTCACAGAAGAGTGCGTTAATTCGTTCCGACGCCCGCGCCTGTTTCAAATAGCGCATCATCGCCTGATAGGCGGATTCGCGATCGCTATCGCCCGCGGTTAGCACTTCAACTTTTTGCCCGGCAACCTGCAAGCCTGCGATGTAGCCTGCCAGCCTGCGCGAAGGTTCAGCGCCCGCTCGTCCTTGCAGATAACCAAAGCGCTGATGCGGCTGATCCGCCAGTAATCGCCCGATTTGCTCTGCCGCCGCATGGTCGTTAATGCTGACGCTATCCTCAGCATCAGCGCTGCTGCTGCAAACAGGGATAACCGGGTAAGGAAGCGATTCTTTCAGCGCGGCCAGCATGTTACTCGCCGGTGCCTCCAGACAGATCAGCCCAGCCAGCGCCAGCTGGCGGGTTTTTTGCAGTAAGTCTGGATGCGCATCGACAGGCAGCAACAGCGTCAAATACCCCCGTTCACCGAGCTGCCGGGTAAGTTCATCCAGCATCTTTACGCTAAAAGGCGTGGCGGGCACGGGGCTGATGACGCCGATAAGGTTCACTTTTGGGCTGGACTGATGCGCAGGTTCGCTGTTCATTGTTGATTCGCCTTCAGGTTAACTGGAGTGAGTAACAGTAAGGGAACCCGACGGCTTTCAACAGGTTAATGCAGAAAATATGTGCGACAGCTCGAAGTTAATCAGTCACGCAGCAGCTCAAGGACATTTTGCGCCGACTGATTTGCCATTTTCATTACTGCGTTTTGGCCCTGCTCTTTAATTTGCGCTTTTGCCAGCTGGCTGCTTTCCTGCGCGTAATCCGCATCGTCGATACGGCTTTGCGCTGCCTGCGTGGCGATGCTCTGCTGGCTTAGCACCGATTTATTGGATTCGTAGCGGTTGATTTTTGCACCATAGTCGGCGCGATAGCCGCTGACCGTTTCCAGTGCGGCATCCAGCGCCTGCATCGCGGTTCGGGTGGATCCGTCCGTCAGCAGGCTGGTGTTGGCTAATCCCAGCGATTTTGGATCGCTCGGCGTCGCGTCAATCGTATCCGACTGCAACGGCTGACCATAGTTGGCGCTGGTGACTACCGTTAACGGCCCGCTCTGTTTCGGCGGAACGGTGGGAGTAATCGTCGGTTCGGGTAGCGTCCCCCAGGTCAGATTGGCGTTAAAGGAACCATTGCCTACCACCACTACAATCAGGTCTTCCGACACGCTATCAATGGTGATCCGCTCCTGCGAATTTCCGGCCACCAGGCCATCGTTATACCCGCCGGTGGCCACATCTTCGTAACGATCGCCGTCGCCGCTGTAGCTGATGTCCATGCCGTTGTAGCTAAGCGCATCGCTGCCGCTTAAGTTCCACGAGGAGCCGCCGGTAATCAGCTCGCTGTCGTCATAGCTGGCTCCGCTGCTGAATCCATTGCTGGTGGTGAGCAGTGCGGTAGCAGATGCGTCATCGGTCACGCCCTTGCTCGCCCAGGTGTAATCCGCATCGCTGCCGTCGATCGGCGTTCCCACCAGATGTTTGCCGTCGCGGGTAAAGAGTTGCAGGTCATCATCCATGCTCAACGAGTCAATGGTGATCGAGATATTCGTTGCACCGGCAGGAATATACGCCAAAGGCACCACGCCGGAGCTGAACGAATAGTTCTGCCCCTGCACCGGGAATTTGGTATTGATTGGCGCTACGTCACCCAGCATAACCGGTGGCAGCTGCGGGTGTCCGGTTGCCAGCGGAAATTTGCCAAAAATTTCAGTGCCGTTGGCGATATTGCCGATTGCCGCAAGGATCTGCTGATATTCCCCGTCCAGGCTCTGACGATCGGAAACCGACATCGTGCCGTTCGCGGCATGCACCGCAATGCTTTTGGCGCGGATAAGCATATCGCTGACGACCGACAGGCTGCCTTCCGCCGTTTGTGCATAGCTAATTGCGTCGTTCAGACCGCGCGTTACCGTGCTGTCGGCATTGATATTGGACTGCATGCGGTTAGCAATGGCCTGGCCTGCCGCATCGTCTTTAGCACCATTGATACGCTGCCCGGAGGAAAGCCGCTCAATAGACTGCGCCAGCAGAGACATGTTGGCTGTCCGCGACTTGTTCGCCGATGCGACCGTTTCGTTATGGTTTACAGATAACATAATCACTCAGTGCAGTTATTGGAGGTGAATGGGATTATCGGCTTCGCTGTAACGGGCTTTAGCGAAATGAACAACCTTTACACAGCGCGTGGAAGGTACCGGTTCACCCAAACAGCCAACATCCTGCCCTGCGTTGTCGGCGATTATGCAGCTACAGCAGTTGCTGCGGTGATCTGCGTCCTGCCAGAAAACGCTAATCGGGCAGATGACTGCGGCAATGCTGCCGCAGTCACGGTACAACGTTACTGACTAATCGTTTGCTGTAGTGCAGCAACGGACGAGGCGATTCCGGCATCCACCGACATGGTTAAGTCTTCCATTTCTAGCGAGACCCATTCGTTGTAGCCCATCATGCGCACCACCGAGAAGAATGCTTTCCACCACTGGAGATCCTGACCGCAGCCTACCGCCACATAGTTCCAGGCGCGGTTAGCCACCTCCTCCACCGGTTTGGTTTCAAGCAGGCCGTTAATATCGACCAGCCCGCGCTCCAGGCGAACATCTTTGCCATGTACATGATGGATTGCCGGCCCCAGCGCACGGGCGGCGGCAATCGGATCGGCGCCCATCCAGATCAGATGGCTGGGATCGAGGTTAAGTCCGACCATCGGCCCTACCGCATCGCGCAGGCGGAACAGCGTTTCCGGGTTCCACACCAGCATCGCACTGAAGTTTTCCAGCGCAAAGCGTTCCACGCCGCTGTGACGGGCACGCTCTACCAGCCCCAGCCAGTAAGGGATAGCGACCTCGTTCCACTGATAGTCGAGGCAGTTTTTCAGCGTCGGCGGCCAGCTGACCGTGTAGGTGATCCAGTTCGGGATGGTATCGTGCGGGCTGGCGGGCGGCAGGCCGCTCATCATCACGATTTTCTTCACGCCCAGCTCGCCTGCCAGCTGCAACGCCTCTTCGGTTTCCTGCTTGTGTCGCTGGCCCAGCGCACCGGGATCGAGCGGGTTGCCTGAGACGTTGAGCGCGGCGATGGTCATTCCCCGGCTCTCAATCGCTTTTAAGAACTGCTGGCGCTTGCCCGCACTTTCCAGCAGTTCTTTGGTGCGGATATGCGGGGCCGAAGACCAGCCGCCGGTGGTCATCTCCACGCCGGTGACGCCAAGCTCCAGCAGCTTATCCAGCATCGGCTCAAACGGCAGATGACCCAGACTGTCGGTACAAAATGAGAGTTTCATACTTTTCCTTATTGGTAGTTGACCCACAGGGAGCCGCGATCGGCTGAACGGACACAGTTTTCAATCCAGCGCACGCCCTCAAGGCCGGCGTTGATATCGGGATAAATCAGCGTTTCAAGCGTCTGGGTGTCGCCGCGCTGGGTGGCGCTGATGGCAATAGCAAATTTCAGGTAGATATTGGCCCAGGATTCGGCCAGCCCTTCGGTATGCAGCGCGCCCAGCCGTTCATCCGCCAACGCGCTTTCGTCGAGGTAAGGCATACCGTGATGCAGCGTCTGATTGGGCTGGCCCTGCACCTCATATTTGAGTTCGCCCGGGTTGGCGTCGCTCCACTCCAGGCTGGCGCGGGAACCGATAACGCGAATACGCTGGCTGTCCATCGATCCGGCATTAATTGCCGAGGCCCACATGCGCCCCACCGCGCCGGTTTCGTAGTGCATCAGCACCATCGCGTTATCTTCCAGCGGGGCGCGGGACGGAATAAAGCTCTGCCGGTCGCATAACAGACTTTTGATTTTCAGTTCGGGCAGCACCAGCTGCGAGATATAGAAGGTATGGGTAGAGATGTCGCCCAGTACAAAAGAGGGCCCGGCGATTTTCGGATCGACACGCCATTTCTGCGCGTCGCTGAATTTATCGGCGCTGTCGCTGGCGTTGAAGCCGTGGGTATATTGCATTTCCACCATTCGCACTTCGCCAATTTCACCTTTGGCGATCATTGCCCGCATCTGCATCAGCAGCGGATGCCCCGAAAAGCCGTAGGTCACGCCAACAATCAGCCTTCTGGCTTCGGCCAGCGCTTTGATCTCCTGCGCTTCGGCACGGGTGAAAAACAGCGGCTTTTCACAAATCACGTGAATGCCCGCCTCCAGCGCCGCTTTGGTAATTTCATAATGGGTGCCGTTTGGCGTGGCGATGGTCACTACTTCAATACCGTCATCACGTTTGGCTTCTTCCGCCAGCAGCTGCTGGTAACTGTCATAACAGCGTTCGCCAGCAATACCGAGGTTTATGCCAAACTCCCGTCCGCGCGCCGCATCAATATCAAAGGCGCTGGCGACCATCTGGTAAGCGGTATTGTCGCGTAATGCTCCACTGCGATGTTTATAGCCAACCTGACTCAGCCGCCCACCGCCAATCATCGCCCAGCGCAACGGGCGTGAAATCTGTTTTTCACCGTTTAACATAGTTGCTCCATACATTTTATTGCACCCGGGTGCAATTTAAGGTTGATAAAAACTACTGAGGGTTCATATCGGCAAACTGCTGATAATTTGCTTTGGTGACGGTCTGGTAAGGGATCCAGTTATAGTTGGCTGCTTTTTGCTTCTCCAGCAGAGTGTGAGCCACCTTTACTGCGCCGCTGGCCTGGCCTTTCGCATCCTGAAAAATCGTCACCACCATTTCGCCATTTTTAATGAATTGCAGGCCGTCGGGCGTGCCGTCAATACCGGCCACCAGCACATCTTTGCGCTTCGCCTGGTTCAGCGCCATGATCGCGCCAATCGCCATTTCATCGTTGTTTGCCACAATGGCGTTTACTGGCGTGCCGTTGAGTAACCAGCCGGAGACCACGTCTACCGCCTCGTTACGCTGCCATTTGGCGCTCTGCTTCTCCACCACTTTCATCTCCTTATGCTGTGCGACAAACGCTTCAACGGCCCGGGTGCGTTCGCGCGCTTCTTCGTTCGATAAAGCACCCATCAGAATGGCGATATTGCCCCGGTAGTTCATCTGTTTCGCCAGCGCTTCTATCTGCATTTTGCCGCTCAGCGCGGAGTCGGAACCCACATAGGCCATGGCACCACTCAACGGCACTTCCGGTTTGCGGTTAACAAAAATCAGCGGAATATTGGCCTGCTTCGCAGCATTGATCATCGGCGTAACCCCTTGAGTATCAACCGGGTTAAGAATGATGGCGTCGACGCCCTGATTAATAAAATCTTCGACCTGCTGTACCTGTAATGCGACGTCACCTTTGGCGTCTGAGAACTGGCTTTTTATTCCCTGCGCCTTAAGTTCTTCAATCATTTGCGTACGTAAAATGGAAACGAAATTCAGGTCAAAGTTGGCCAGTGCAACGCCAACCTGCCAGGTTTTTGCCTGGGCGCTGGATGAGAGCACCAGTAATAAGATAAAACAGAGCGTCTTTTTCATCATCGGGTCCTGTAGGGTAAGAATAATTATTCATTCCGTGACGCGAAGAGCGACCTCTCACTGCCCTTTTAGCCATAACTTGTCGTTGATAACGGGATGACTGTGGGATGCGCGTTATAAATAGTCAATTAGCATTCTTTAAATACACCATGCTCGATCACAAAAAGTTTGCAATCGGGTGCAAAGATAAAACATAATCGCAACATCCAACCGGGAAACGTGGCCGATGACTCAACAGCAAGCAAAGCGACACAAATCCACCGCCAGCGACGTGGCGGCAAAAGCGGGCGTCTCCAAATGGACGGTTTCCCGTGCCTTTACGCCGGGCGCATCCATTTCAGACAAAGCGCGTGAGAGCGTGCTCGCGGCGGCGAAAGCGCTGGATTATCGCCCTAACCTGCTGGCACGAAGCCTGTCGCAGAAACGCACCCACATTATCGGCGTGGTGATCGATGAACTAAAAAATCCGCATTCAATGCAGCTGCTGGATGAAGTCACGCGACAGCTTCAGGCGCGTGGCTATATGGCGTTAATGCTGAACATTACCGGTGACAATTACCCTTCGGTAATGTCGCTGGCGGACCAGCTTCAGGTCGACGGCATCTTATTTCTCGGCACGGCGCTGACGCCGGAGCTGATTGCCATCGCAGAAGAGATGCATAACGTTCCGCTGGTGCAGGTCGGCCGCAACAGCAAAGAGAGCATTGATGCGGTCAATATTGATGGCTATCAGGCAGGACGCATCATAGCGCGACTGCTGCTTGAACAGGGCCACCAGCGCTTTGGTTATCTGTCCGGGCCTGGTGCTGATGACGGGCATCTGCTGCGTAAGGAAGGTTTTTGCGCCGAACTGACAGCGATGGGCTATACGCTGGAACGGGAACTGACTGCGGCACATTACCAGCGTCAGCTCGGCTACGAGGCAATGCAGCGCTATTTGCTTGAGGTCTCAGCGGCCGACCGTATTGAAGCGCTGTTTTGCGAAAACGACATTCTTGCACTGGGTGCGATGGCGGCCATACGCGACATTGCGCCCAGGACACAGCTCGCGGTCGTGGGGTTTGATGACATTGATGAGGCTGCCGCGCCGGGCTGGCAGCTGACCACCTTCAGCCAGCGGGTTGATCGGCTGATGCAGGAAGCGATCGCGCGTCTTATCGATGGGGGAAGTACGGAAGATAACGCGTGGCAACAGGGTGAATTGCGTATCCGTCGCTCTCACCTGAAGCCGTAATCGGAGGAGAAGAGATAAAGCTGTCATTACGGAGTGTATCCGCCTGCCGCTGGCAAGACCCAGCCGGATGAAGTCGCCCGCATGGACGTCTGACTGAGCGCGATCGCTGTCACAAAAGAAGAAACCAACGGGTTAGCCGGTTTTATCTGAAAATTTGACGGAAATCTCACTAATGCATGCTTTAAGGACCTTTCCCTCTTTTTTTGCGTCATTAATGCGTACAGAGCATTAATTCATCCGAAAAATGCACTTATTAACTTATCCAGGATGTTTCAGTCTTCAATATTCAACGTTTTATTAAAATAACGCACATAAATATTGGAGTCTGTTATGCAACCTGCCTCTGTAAATCCGGCTACCTTACGCTCGCGCATCGGTGCTATTTTCCGCGTGACGTCAGGAAACTTTCTTGAACAGTTTGATTTTTTCTTTTTTGGCTTTTACGCCACCTATATCGCCCATACTTTTTTTCCTGCCAGCAGCGAGTTTGCCTCACTGATGATGACGTTTGCCGTTTTCGGTGCCGGTTTTTTAATGAGACCTCTGGGCGCCGTAGTATTGGGCGCCTATATCGATAAAGTCGGCAGAAGAAAGGGATTAATCGTTACCTTGTCGATCATGGCGACGGGGACTTTTTTAATTGTGTTAATTCCCTCCTATAACGCCATTGGTTTGTGGGCGCCTTTTTTTGTGCTGCTGGGCCGTTTATTACAGGGCTTTTCGGCTGGGGCGGAGCTGGGCGGCGTGTCGGTCTATTTAGCCGAAATCGCAACCCCCGGTCATAAAGGCTTTTATACCAGCTGGCAGTCCGGCAGCCAGCAGGTGGCAATTATGGTCGCCGCCGCGATGGGCTTCGCGCTTAATGCATTACTCGATGACGCCGCTATACGTGAATGGGGCTGGCGCATTCCTTTTCTTTTTGGCTGCCTAATCGTTCCCTTCATCTTCTTCCTGCGTCGTAAATTAGAAGAGACGGACGCGTTCAATTCCCGCCGTAGCCATCCTGAAATTTCTGACGTATTCCGCACCCTGGTCAAAAACTGGAAAATTGTTGTTGCGGGCATGCTGATGGTTGCCATGACGACAACCGCTTTTTACCTGATTACCGTCTACGCGCCAACCTTTGGAAAAAAAGTGCTGCTGTTAAGCGCTTCAGACAGTTTGCTTGTGACGCTACTTGTTGCAGTCTCCAATTTTATCTGGCTACCCATCGGCGGCGCTATTTCAGATCGATTTGGCCGCAAACCCGTATTAATTACGATGGCGCTTATTGCAATTGCAACTTCTTATCCGGCATTAAAATTCCTTGCTGCCGACCCGAGCTTTTATTCCATGCTGGGCGTGCTGCTGTGGTTATCCTTTATTTACGGATTGTACAACGGTGCAATGATCCCGGCGCTAACTGAAATTATGCCAGCCGCAGTTAGAGTGGCGGGTTTTTCTCTTGCTTACAGTCTGGCAACTGCCGTATTTGGCGGTTTTACTCCCGCCATGTCGACCGTGCTGATTGAGGTCACGGGTGATAAAGCAGCGCCGGGACTCTGGATGAGCTTCGCCGCCGTTTGCGCCCTGCTCGCAACGTTATTCCTCTATAAGCAGGAATCTCAGCTGCATCATTCCGTTAAAAAGAACTTCGGATAAGGGAAGCCAGGATGATGAAGAAACAGTTAAAACAAACTTTACTGGTTTTGATGCTGTGCGTGGTCAGCAACCATTCACTGGCCAAAGAGCTTACCGTGATGATTTCAGGCGGGTTTAAAGCAGCCTGGGAGAAGCTGGAGCCGCAGTACGCTGCACAGAACGGCAACACGCTGAAGATAAAAACGGTGCCGGGGCCGTCAATGGGTCAATCGGCAGAGGCCATTCCGAACCGGCTGGCCGCCGGTGAAAAAGCAGATGTCGTTATTATGGTAGGTTACGCGCTGGATAACCTTGCCAAAGAGGGTAAAATCCTGCCCGGCACACGCACCGAACTGGCCGACTCAAAAATTGGTGCCGTGGTTAAAGCGGGTAACAGCAAGCCGGATATCAGCAGCAATGAGCGGCTCAGTAAAGTCCTGCTTAGTGCTAAATCAATCGCCTATTCAGACAGCGCCAGCGGGCGTTATGTTCAGGAGCAGCTGTTTAAGACCTTGGGCATTGAACAACAGGTGGCGGCCAAAGCACACAAGGTGGAAAAAACGCCGGTGGGAGAAACGGTCGCCAGGGGCCAGTATGAGATAGGCTTTCAACAAGTGAGCGAGCTTCTGCCCGTTTCCGGCGTCGCCTTTATTGGTAAAATTCCTGATGACGTGCAGTACGCCACGCGGTTTGCAGGTGCCGTAGCGGCAAGCTCCGCCAGTCCTGCGGAGGCGAAAGCCCTGCTGAACTATCTTTCTTCAAAACAGGTACAACCGATCGTGCAGTCAACGGGATTGGATACGGTTGCGCAACAGAAGACTAACCATCCAGCGCGTTCATCTCAAAAATAAGCTTTTCCAGCTCGCTGGCCAGAGAGGAAAGTTCTCGTCCGTGACGTTTAAGCAGCCCCACGTTACGTTTTACCGTGGGGTCTGTTAACGCCAGGCTGGTTAGCACCGGATGCCCGGCCCTGGGCATTGCCATGGCCGGAACGGCAGCAATGCCAAGCCCCGCTTCGACCATACCGAGCAGCGTCGTGACGTGACGGGTTTCGCATACGCTCTGACAGTCCGGCGTGATGCCTGTTAATGCCTGATCCAGCACGTTACGGTTGCCAGACGTCTTATCAAGCCTGACGTAAGGATGGGTATAAAATTCCCGCCACGTCAGGCTTTCTCTTGCTGCGAGGGGATGATCGTGACGGCATGCTGCGACATAGGTTTCATCGACCAGCGTTCTGAATAGAACATCGGGCTGGGGAGATCCGGTAAAACTCAGCCCGAAATCAGCCTGCCCTTTCATCACCGCGTCATAAACATTGCCGGCGCTGGAGTCGATCAGTTTTATCCGCACACGGGGATAGCGTGACTGAAAACGGGCAATAACTTTTGGCATAAAATAGTAGGCGGCAGAAGGCACGCAGGCCACGGTCACTAAACCACTCCGGCTTTGACGTGTATCACTCACCTCCAGCACTGCCTCTTCCAGATCCGCCAGAATCTGCTGCGCGCGGGGTGCAAACGTCCTGCCTGCTAAGGTCAGGTTCACGCGACGCGTTGTCCTTTCAAAAAGCTGAACGCCAAGCGACGTCTCCAGTTTATCAATTCGTCGGCTAAGAGCAGGCTGTGAAATACAGATCGCCTCTGCCGTCGCTTTAAAACTGCCGTACTCGGTCAATGCACGAAAAGCATAAAGATCGTTTAAATCAAAATTCACTGCCATCGGCATCATGTCCTTAAAACGCTGATTAAAATTACTGTTTTTTCCTGCCAATCGATGAGGACAATTTTGCAACCACCGATGAGATACCGACAAAGAAAACCGGCACAAAGAAAATCGCCAGCAGCGTGCCGCTGATCATACCGCCAAATACGCCGGTGCCAATGGCGTGCTGAGTACTCTCGCTGGCACCCGTTGCCAGCATCAGCGGCACAACGCCCAGCGTAAAGGCCAGCGAGGTCATAATAATCGGGCGCAGGCGCAGATGTGCCGCCTCAACGGTAGCCTCAAAGACCGTCGCTCCCTGAGCATGCAGCTGCCGCGCAAACTCAACGATAAGAATGGCATTTTTGGTTGAGAGGCCTATAAGCGTGATCATGCCCACTTTAAAAAATACATCGTTTGGCATACCTGCTATATAAACCGCCGCCAGCGCGCCCGCCACGCCAAGCGGCACCACCAGCATCACCGAAAGCGGTATTGACCAGCTTTCATACAGCGCGGCCAGCACCATAAACACCACCAGCACCGACAAAGTCATCAGCATGGGCATTTGCGCCGCAGAGCTTTTTTCCTGTAGCGAGGCGCCGCTCCATTCTGCCATAAAGCCTTTGGGCAAGGTTGCGGCCAGACGCTCCATCTCCGTCATTGCCGCACCGCTTGAATAGCCTGGCGAGGTACTGCCGGTAATTTTTATCGCCGGATAGCCCTGATAACGGTTGAGCTGCTGCGGTGACTGCGTCCAGCGGGCAGTGATAAAGGTCGAGAGCGGCACCATCTCTTCGTTACTGTTGCGTACATAAAGCTTGAGCAAATCCTGGAGCTGCATCCGGTACGGCGCGTCAGCCTGCACAATCACCTGCTGCACGCGGCCATTATCGGTGTAATCATTGACGTAGTTAGAGCCGGTAGCCGCCGACAAGGTTTGGTTAATCTCATCAAAAGAGATCCCCATCGCCTGCGCTTTCTCCCGGTCGACTTTCAAATCCGCGCTAACGCCTTCCGGCAATCCGTCAGTGTAAACGCCACTCACAATCGCGCTGCCAGCGGCCAGCTCGGTCAGCTTTGTCGCCGCCTGCATTAACGCCGTATAGCCTCTGCCGCCCCGATCTTCGAGATAGAGCGTAAAGCCTGATGAGGTACCCATATCGGCGATTGCGGGCGGCATCAGGCTCATCACCGTCGCGTCGGGCTGCGTATTCATCGCTTCCTGAACAAACATCGCCTCGCCTGCGGCCGTCGCGCCTTTGCGCTGGTCCCAGTCCTTCAGCGTGGTAAAGGCCAGAGCCGTATTCGGGCCGGAGCCGGAAAAGCCATATCCAAACACGGAGATATTGCCTTCGATACCCGGCCGTTGGGCAACAACAGATTCCAGATGATCAACCACCTTGCGGGTTCGCTCCTGAGTGGCATCCGACGGCAGCTGGAAAACCGTCATAAAATAGCCCTGATCTTCATCAGGCAAAAATGAAGACGGCAACGCACGGTAAGCGATAAAAACGATGCCGCACAGCAAGGCATAAAGGATCATCACCCTTCCGCTGCGTTTCAGGGTGAAGCGCAATCCTGACTGATAGCGATGCGTCAGCCCCTTAAAACGTCGGTTAAACCAGCCTGCAAAGCCCTTTTTATCGTTCCCGTGCGTAGTGACGGGCTTCAGTAAAGAAGCACATAAAGCCGGGGTCAGCGTCAGGGCCAGGAAGGCTGAAAAGAGGATCGAGACCGCCATGGACAGCGCAAACTGCCGGTAAATTACCCCGACCGATCCGCTGGCAAAGCCCATCGGGATAAAGACCGCCGTTAACACCAGCGTGATGCCAATAATGGCAGGCGTGATTTCGCGCATCGCTTCACGCGTTGCCTCTTTTGGCGACATCCCTTTATCCGCCATTAAACGCTCGACGTTTTCCACTACCACAATGGCATCGTCAACAATGATCCCAATCGCCAGTACCATGCCGAACATGGTCAGCACGTTAATGGAAAAGCCACCAAGCAGCATAATGGTGAAGGTACCCAGCAGCGCCACAGGGGCCACAATGGCTGGGATAAAGGTGTAGCGCAGATTTTGTAAAAACAGCAGCATCACCAGGAACACCAGCCCCATCGCTTCAATAAAGGTATGAATAACCTTTTCAATCGACAGTTTCACAAACGGCGCGGTATCAAAAGGCACAGAAAACGCCATGCCTTCAGGCAGTACTGAAGAGAGCTCATTCAGCCGCGCGCGTACGCCTTCTGCCGTACTCACTGCGTTGGCGCCCGGCGAAAGCTGAATAGCGGCGGCGGTTGCAGGCTTGCCGTTTTCGCGGATGGAAAATGCATAAGATTGCAGCCCGTGCTCAACACGAGCCACGTCGCTTAGCCGCACGCGGGATCCATCTTTCCGCGCTTTAAGCGTAATGTTGCGAAACTCTTCTACCGAAGAAAGCTGCCCCTGGACGGTTAGCTGATAGGTGACCCTCTGACCCGGACGTGCAGGTTCATCACCAACGCGGCCCGGCGAAACCTGGGCATTCTGTTGGCTTAGCGCGGTAACGACGTCGCTAACCGAGAGGTTATAGGTGAACAGCTTGTTGGGATCTAACCACACCCGCATCGCTTTCTCAGCACCAAACAGCTGCACTTTCCCCACGCCCTGCACACGCCGAAGCTCCTCAGAAACGTTACGGGCAAAATAGTCGCTCAGATCCTGGTCGCTGTACGCGCCCGAGGGCGAGCGGAGGCCAACAATCATCAGAAACCCCGAGTTCGCTGCCTCCACATCCAGTCCGTTTTGCCTGACCGTCTGTGGCAAACGTGGCTCTACGACCTTGAGCTTATTTTGCACATCGACCTGCGCCAGTTTGATATCGGTTCCTGGACGAAAGGTGATGGTAATGCTCGCCGTGCCCGAGGTATCGCTGGTTGACTCGAAATAGAGCATGTTGTCCACGCCCGAAATCTCTCGCTCCAGCAATGAAATGACCGACTCATTCATCGTCTCAGGCGTGGCACCCGGATAAGAAACGCTGACGCTGACGCTGGGTGGTGCGACCGACGGATACTGCGCGACGGGCAGCTGCGGAATTGCAATCAGTCCCGCCAGGACGATAAACAGCGCAACAACCCAGGCAAAGATGGGGCGATTAATAAAAAACTGCGGCATCAGGAATTTCCGTATATAGCATTGGCTTTATGGTTGATTCACCCTGGTGGGACTTATCCCGAAGAGCCTGAAGGCGACCAGGCTGCCAGTCACAAACGGATGACCAGGCTGCCGGTCGCAAATTGATGGCTACGCGGCCATTCGCAGATTGATAATATCAGCGATAGTCAGAAACTGCGGCCTGAGGAAAAAATGATCGCCCGGCAATATGTGTGACTCAAAGCTGCCACGCGTTGTGTTCCGCCAGCCTGCCGCCGCTTCAGCACTGACTTTGTCATCCCGATCGCCCACTAAAGCCGTTACGCTGGCGTCAAGAAGGGTGCCGGATCTTGCCTGATGATTTTCAACGGCGGTGAAGTCGGCCCTGAGCATCGGCAGCAGCAGCTCCATCAGTTCGGCATTGTCCAGTACCTCCGAAGGTGTCCCGCCAAGGCGACGTAACTCTTCAACAAAGTCAGCATCATTAAGGCCTTGCAACTGTTTATACCGGCGAGAGGGATAGCCGGGTGCGGGACAGGCGCTAACGAACAGATGGCGCAGGTTGGCGCGAGCGGACAACGGTAGTCTGCCAACAATTTCAAAGGCAAGCGCCGCGCCCATGCTGTGGCCAAATAAGGCAAACGGGCGTTCAAAATGGGGAGCGAGTTCTGTCATCATCTGTTCCGCAAGCGCTTCCATTGACGCATGCGCCGCCTCGTTCATTCGCGAACCGCGCCCCGGTAGTTCAGGCGTATGGACCTCAATATCCGGCAGTAACTGGGCCAGCCCACGGAAAACAGCTGTACTGCCTCCGGCATAAGGGAAACAAATCAGACGCATCAGAAACTTTCTCCTTTACTCTTTTTGCGGCGGAAACGCATCCCGCTCGCTATCGATGAAAAACCGCGCGCCAGTCTGGACAGAAGCCGGGCCGACGGAGACATCCAGTTCAAATCCATATCGTGCCGCCCGTAGGCGATGCCGTTCTCAGTACGGCCATTTCCCTCAAAATAGTCGCCAGGACAGGCCAGCGTCTCTGCAAGCGCCAGTACCCCGCTCTCCTCCACGCACAGCGTGAAGAAACGAGGCCCGGAAACGGCGGCGATCTGCATGGCAGCGCTCTCCCGCATAAACGCCGGCACGTCATCCAGCCCCGCATAGATTTTGTGCGTCAGATGATGCAAAACCGTTTCCCACAGCGGATGGCCCGTCGCGCTGGCGATAAAGGCAATGTTGTAGCCGACGGTCTCGGAAAGGATCAGCTCGTGGCCTGCCAGCAGCTCATCGACAGGCCGCAGACATTCAATATCCATGTCCGCATAGATCCCACCAAGCGTGGCCAGCAGGCAATAACGAGCGCTGTCCATGCGCTGTACATCGTGTGGGAAGGCATCGTAAACAGGCAAAAACTGCGGCCAGTGAGTGGCCACATGTTCCCGTAAGGCGTGCGCATCCCATAACAGGCACTGAAAGTCTGGATGATGGCGCTGCCAGGATGCCCGGTAACGGCGATATTTCTCGGGAAGCTGTGCTTCCCCCTGAAACCAAACCTGATGGATGAGTTGTGGAATACTCATGATGGCATCTCGTCGTTGATGGCCTGAGCCAGGCTCGCCGCCAGTCCCTGTACATGGGGAGGTTTGAGCATGCTGACGTGATCGCCGCTGGCCAGCTGAACCGTTACCCGGTCAGCATAATTGCCCCATCCGGCCTCTCCCTGCGGGTAAAGCGCTTCGGTCGACCATAGCGCCACCGGACAGGTAACCCGCCCGGGCTGATAGCCGTGCAGGCTTTCCAGATTGTTTTTATAAATGGTAAACAGCTGCATAACATGCTCCGGTGAGGTCTGTTCAGGAACGACACCCGCCTCGGTAATTTTGGCGGTAATCCAGCCTGCACGTTCGGCTTCAGGCAGCGCGCGCAGACGTGTTGCATCCAGATCGATACGTTTTTCTATCGACAGCTCAATGGTGCGGATCATGTAGTCCATCAAATCCAGATCGTCGCGAGGTAATTGATCTAAAGAGGCCCGGTCTGGCTCAGCTATACCGTCCAGAATTGCCAGCAGTAACGGCGGCTTGCTCTGAGCAGTCAGCGTTCGGGCCAGCTCGGTAGCAACCTGAGCGCCAAACGAATGTCCCGCCAGGATTAGCGGCCCGGGGATGTTGGCTTCCACTATGGCGCGAGCATAGAGTTCCGCCATCTGGGCGATCGACGGCGCGTTCTCATGCTGCGCTGCGAGCGACTGAATAGCATAGACGCTAAACGCCTTAAGCTGCTCAGCAAGCGGACGGTAGGAGAGGATCTGCCCGGAGATGTCGTGCACCAGCACCACGCTGGGGGCATTTTCACGAACGTGGATGGGAACCAGCACGTCGGTCGGGGTATTCACTTCAGCGGTAATCGCGACAGCTTGCGCCTCAAGCGTACGCAGCCCAAACAGGCTGGCCAGCGGTAAAGCGCGTTTAAATTCGCGTTCAATCAGGAAAATAAGCTTCACCGCTCTGAGCGAATCGCCGCCGGCCTCGAAGAAATCAGCTTCAGGATCGTTTACCGCATGCCCTGTCACTTCACGCCAGATCGTCGCCAAACGCTGTTCGATGGCGTTCAGCGCTCTGGTCTCGCGTTTCTCTGCTTCTGAGTTACCTATATTGTCAGGAAGCGGTAAAGCATTACGATCCACTTTTCCGCTAACGGATATCGGCAGCGCGTCAAGCCGGACGTAGTGCGACGGCACCATAAAGCCCGGCAGCCGTTCTCGCAGCCAGGCGGCTAAATCGTGCGTCAGGCCATCGTGCTGTTCTGCCAGGTAAGCGACCAGCGAATTGTTTCCCCGATCGTCGGTATGCACCCTGACCGCAGCTTCAGTCACGCCCGGGTATTGGCGTATTTTTTCCTCAATTTCACCCAGCTCAATGCGGAAACCACGGAATTTCACCTGATCGTCATTGCGGCCGAGATAGTTGATAACGCCGGTGGTGCTCCAGCTTGCGCGGTCGCCGGTGCGATACAGGCGTCCCCCTTCCGAGAACGGATCCGGAATGAAACTTTGCGCAGTTAGCCCAGGTTTGCCTGCATATCCACGCGCCAGCCCGCTGCCCGCCACGTAAAGATCGCCAGCAATGCCGGGAGGCACTGGCTGCATCTGCTCGTCTAAAACGTAGACCCTGACGTTCCAGATCCCGCGACCAACCGGCATCGGTCCGAACCACGGTGAAGCAGCGGTAATTTGATAAGTACAGCAGCCGACGGTCGCTTCAGTTGGCCCATATTCGTTGTACAACCGGGTGGACGGCGCATGGCGACGCCACTGTTCAACGGTTGAGGCTTGCAGCGCCTCGCCACCAATAACGATGGCTTCTACGCGGCTGCTGGCCAGCTGTTCCGGCTCCAGCACCTGCTGCAAAACGTCCAGCTGTGCCGGGCCACAATCGATCAGAGCCAGTTGCTCGCTGCGCGCCAGCAGCGCGTAACGGGTGCGTGACAGCACTTCATCACGCAGCATCAGCTGCATGCAGCGCCCGCTAATCAGCGGCGTAAAGAGCGTGGTCATACTGCCGTCAAAGGCATAGGAAGGCGACATCAGAACGGTACCTTCGCTGCCTGGGGTATAGGTCTCAAGTGCCCAGCTAAGGTAGTTAACAATCGCCGCGTGGGTAATCATCACCCCTTTCGGCACGCCCGTGGACCCGGAGGTATAGATGATGTAGGCAAGGTTAGCAGGCATCACCCCACTGGCTGGACACGGGTCCGCCAGCCCGAGATCCTCAAGCAGGATTTTAGGCCCGCTGAAGGAGGTCGCCGATGTCAGGCCAGACTGGGTGACCAGCACGGCAGGCCGGGCGTCATTGAGTATCAAATCCAGGCGTCCGGCAGGGTAATCCGGATCCAGCGGAAGATACGCCGCCCCGGCTTTCATTATTCCCAGCAGCCCAATCACCATGCCGCGATCGCGTTCGGTACAGAGGCCGACAATGCTGTCGGGACCGACACCATGTTCGTGCAAAGTCCAGGCTACGGCATTCGCCCGCGCCTCAAGTTCTGCGTAACTGATTTCGCCCGTAGCGTCGCGAACGGCAATGCTGTCAGGCGTACGAGCTGCCTGTAAAGCAATAAGCTCGTGAAGGCAGCGCTCATGCGGGATCGCATGGTCCGTCTCGTTGAGCACCTCCAGCAGATGCTCGCGCTCGCCCGGTGCCAGCAGGTTCAGCGTCGCAACGGGCGTTTCCGGTGTGGTTGCCATTGCCAGAAGCAGGGAATGCAGCTGGGTTGAGAAGCGTTCTACCGAAGCGTGCAGGAACTTATTCGCATCGTATTCCAGCATGCCCTGGAGGCCAGACTGGCCGTTGTCGTCAGCAGTCTCAATAAAAGTCACGCTGAGATCGAACCCCGCCACCCCTTCCTCGCCCTGCAAGGGCTCGGCTTCCAGCCCCGGTAGCGTAAATTTCCCCAACGGCATATTTTGCAGCGTCAGCATGGTCTGGAACAGAGCATGACGATCGCGTGACCGCTCGGGGCTAAGCTCGCTGACCACCGCATCGAACGGCGCGTCCTGCCATTCATACGCTTCCAGCACGCGTTCCCGCACGTGAGCCAACAACGCCCGGCCGCTTATCCCTGCATCGCTTTGAATACGCAAGGCGAGCGTATTCAGGAAACAGCCAACAATGCCCTCCAGCTCTTTATGCTGTCGCTGGGCAATCGGCGTGCCGATCACCACATCATACGTTCCGCTGTAGCGGCTCAACAGGGCGGAATAACCTGCCGTCAGTACCATAAACAGGGTCGCGCCCTGGCTTTCGGCGAAATGTTTCAGCTGGCGCAGCTGGGCCGCATCGAAATTGAAAT
This sequence comes from Pantoea sp. CCBC3-3-1, assembly GCF_007981265.1. Classification (NCBI taxonomy): domain Bacteria; kingdom Pseudomonadati; phylum Pseudomonadota; class Gammaproteobacteria; order Enterobacterales; family Erwiniaceae; genus Pantoea; species Pantoea sp. CCBC3-3-1. Next base: position 2,197,210 of record NZ_CP034363.1, on the reverse strand, counting down.
AGATGATTTGTCCCATCTTTGGCACGTCAGAAGGTGGCACCCGGTCGAAAGGCAGCGACAGGCCATAAGGCGCGCCCAGAAGACGCTGTTTCCACTGTTGCAGCAGCGATTGCAGACGAGCGCCGGCCAGCTCCGTTCGCTGCCAGACGGCGAAATCAGCCAGCTGTAGCGGCAAGGCAGGCAGCTGCGGCGCCCGGCCGGCCACGCTGGCTGCATAGCACTCGCTGAATTCACGGACCATCACGCCCAGTGACCAGCCGTCACAGATGGCGTGATGCAGAGTGAGTTGCAGCACGTGTTCCTGCTCGCTTAAACGTACAAGGTCCAGTCGCAAAGGTGGTGCGACGTCAAGTTTGAACCGGGTGTTAGCCTGAACAGCAATCCGCTCTCTCAGCGCCTTTTCAGCCTCACTGGGGGAAAGGTGGCTAAGATCGGTTTCCTCTGTCTCCGGCGTCCAGTCAGATTTGATGAGCTGCGCAGGCTCACCCTCGTTTTGGACAAATACCGTGCGCAGCGCTTCATGGCGAGCCACAACAGTCTGAATAGTAGCGCGCAGCGCGGCAGGCACTAACTGTCCACGAAGCCTGAGGGCTAACGAAATATTATGAGAGCCAATCGATCCCCGATCTATCTGCTCCATAAACCAGAAGCGCTGCTGGGTATAAGCCAGCGGAAGTAAGCCACCGCGCGGAACCGCTTTGAGGTCGGCTGACGGCGGCAATGACTGCCTGGTTTTTTTCAGCAGGCTCTCCAGCATCGCGGCCAGCCCGGCAATGGTAGGATGATCGAACAGGCTTCTCAGCGGCAATTTCACCGAAAACGCCGCGTTCAGGCGCGAAATAACCTGCGTCGCCAGCAGCGAGTGGCCGCCCTTCTCAAAGAAGTTGGCATGCAGTTCCGGCTGGGCCAGCTGCAACACCTCGGTCCAGATTTTTGCTACTTTGCGCTCGGTATCGTTGAAATGCTGATGCCGATCGGCGGTGACTTCCTGCACTTCCTCCGGTTCAGGAAGCGCTGAGTAATTGAGTTTTCCGTTCAGCGTCAGAGGAAAAGTCTCCAGCGGGATATAGACCGCTGGCAGCATATAGTCGGGAAGATAAGCGGCAAGATAGCGCCGCAGCGTCGTTGCCAGCGGCTCTTCCTCTCTCAGTTTCGACGGGACGTTGAAAAATTGGGTCAGTTCTGCATCAATAGTGACGGAAGGCGCTAAAGCGGGCAGCGCTTCGATGCGGGTCGCTACAGCCAGCTCAAAGTGCCCTGGCTGCCCTTCAACGGTCCAGTAAAGCTTCGCAGCTCCCGCGCGTGACTGCCACTGCTCTGCCAACACCCCAGGCGCCTGGCCCGCCTCAGCGCTGGACCAGTTGTTCCACTGCTGTGACGTTGGCGCTGCATCGGCATCGCTTTCCAGCCAGCCGAGAAAAGCGTCGACAGCCGCCAGCCGTGGATTGGGGATGCCACTAATGAATGCAGGCTGTCCCTGCCAGGCAGCGTGAATGTTGGCGACGTCAATGCGCTCGCAGGGTTGCGATGGTTGCGGCGTGCCTTTGAGGATCGCCACATCGTAACGGTAAGTGGTGAGTTCATTCTGCCCGCCACCTACCTTCGGTAAAATATCGATACGGGCGATATCGTCGCGCTGAGCGGCCCAGTGGAAGAAGAATGCGGGATCGACCAGGAGTTCTTTCTCGCCCTCGACCATTTTTGTCAGCTGCGCAAGCAGGCTGGCCCGGTCAGATTCAGCAGGTCGGCGATGGACCAGACGGCTGGCGTGAAAATGCCTTAACAGCCCCAGATGCCGCAAATCGCCGACAAACAGGCTGCCGCTCGCATTCAGTCGCTGCATCGCCTGATCGAGGACATCAATAAAATAGCTGGCTTTGGGGAAATATTGCGCGATGGAATTGAGGATTGCTAAATCGAAATCATCCGGCAATCCGGCCTGGTCGCTGGCTTCCCGCTGCTCCAGCTGGACATGCGTAAACCCGCGCCCGGCGACTTTCCGGGAAAGACGCGCGACGGCTTCAGCGGAGAAATCCAGCCCCTGATAGCGCTCAACCTCTTCCGCCAGCGGCAGCAGCAGCATGCCGGAACCGGTGCCCAGTTCGAGAACACGGGTTGGCTGTAAGGCGCGCAGTCGTTGCAGGATTTCATCCCGCCACAGGCGCATATGCTCAAGCGGCAGCGGCTTGTTGTCGTAAGAGTCATTCCAGCCGACGACGTCAAGATCGTCGTCCTCGACCTCGGCGGCATAAATCATATCGAAACTTGGCCGCCAGTCTTCAGCAGTAGCGCCACCCTGTGGCAGAGACGTTGGGCGTTTACGTACCCAGGCAACCAGCCGCGCGGCGTCGTTTTGCCCTCTGACGGCGACCACGGCATCTTCAATAGCAGGATGACGCCTTAAGGTATTTTCGATCTCCCCGGTTTCGATGCGGTAACCGCGTAATTTGATTTGAGAATCGGCACGGCCACGGTATTCGAGTTCACCCCAGGCATTGATCCTTGCCAAATCGCCGCTGCGGTATAACGGCATGCCGCTGGCATCACGGAGAAAACGCGCGGCCGTCAGCGCTGGCTGGTTGCGATAGCCACGTGCCACACCGGCTCCGCCGACAAAAATTTCACCCACCATCCCTTCCGGTACAGGTTCACCATTAGGATCGAGCAGGCGCAGACATAAATCAGGCAACGGCGTGCCGATAACGCTGCTGGCCGCTCGGGGTAAATCAGCGTAAGTAATCAGGCGGAAGGTCGCGTGGACGGTGATTTCGGTAATACCGTACATATTGACCAGCCGTGGCTCCTCATCACCATGGCGATCCATCCACGAAGCCAGGCTGGCGATATCCAGCGCCTCTCCGCCGAATACGACATAGCGCAACGCCAGATCGCCTTCGCGAGGGTTGGCCTCTTCGGCGGCCATCAGCTGGCGAAAAGCTGACGGCGTCTGGCTTAAAACGGTGACTTTCTGGTCACACAGGAGATCGTAGAAGCTGTCGGTCGACCGCGCCACGATTGGCGGCACGATCAATAACGAAGCGCCGTGAACCAACGCGCCCCAGATTTCCCATACCGAAAAATCGAAGGCGTAGGAGTGGAAGAAGGTCCAGACGTCGCTTCTTTCAAACTCGAACAGGCTGTCGCAGGAAGAGAAAAGTCTCGCTGCGTTAGCGTGAGTGACCTCGACGCCCTTAGGACGCCCCGTCGAACCGGAGGTATAAATAATATAAGCAAGCCGTTCAGGACTCACCTCAGGCAGGTCACATTGCGGCGGGTTATCGATCTCATCGATGCAGAGAAGGGTGCCGGCGAAAATCGGTATCGTCCCTGAATGAGCGCTGTCAGAGAGCATGAATTTGACTTCGCTGTCTTCAATAATGGTGGCAATGCGCTCTGCCGGCGAGTGGATATCAACAGGCATATAGCCGCCGCCAGCCATCCATGTGCCCAGCATCGCGGCGATCATGCCAAAGCCTGGCTCAAACCATAACCCTACCGGCTGCTCAGTATTAATGCCTGCGGCGATCAGCGCGTGGGCAATCTGGCGGGCCTGAGAGGCCAGTTCACCGTAGGTGAGGCGCTCGTTGCCCAGCTGTAGCGCGCGACGATCGGGCCACTTCTCCGCCTGTTGCACTATCCGTTCGTGTAAAGGTCTGACCGCCGCTGGCGACGTCTGGCGCGGAAACGGTAGTAAAGCGGCACTGTCGTTAATCAGCGCCAGTTGCGACACCGGCTTATCGGGCGAGGCGGCAATGTCGGCTAACAATATCAGCCATTGTTCGGTGAGACGGTTTAACGAGGCGGGCAAAAAGAGATCGGTATTATAGACAAAGGTGCCGGACAGGATGCCGTCAGACTCGCTCAAAAAGAGTTCCAGATCGAAACGGGCCGCTTCCTGGCTGAGCAATTTCTCAGCAGCCAGCGTGCCCAGAGACATCCGCGAGCCGGGCAGATTCAGCAACGTCATGGCCACCTGGAAAATCGGATTGCGGCTGGGATCGCGCGCAATTTTCATGCCCTCAACCAGCCGGTCGTAAGCCAGCGTGCTGTGGTCCATAGCGGCATGCACCTTAGCGGCGGTGGTTCTTAGCAGCGTGCGAAAGCTCGGGTCCTGCTCCAGCCTTGCGCGGATCACCACCATATTGGCAAAGAAGCCAATCAGCCCTTCCAGCGCCTGATCGTCCCGGCCAGCAATCGACGTGCCGATGGCAACGTCAGACTGGCGTGCATGGCGTGCCATCAGCACGTGCAACGCAGCCATCAGTAAACTGAACAGCGTAGTACGCTCGCTGGCCGACAGCTTCTGCAAAGCGTGGGTCGTTGTCGCGGGCAGCTGAAAACTTACCGTCGCGCCGTTAAACGTTTGCTTCTGCGGTCGGGGAAAGTCGGTGGGCAGTTCGAGCAGAGGCAGCCCCTCCAGCTCCTGTAGCCAGTAAGCCATTTCTCTGCTTTCACGGTCTTTGGCCGCAGTACTTCCTCGCTGCCAAAGAGCATAGTCAATATAGCGAAGAGATCGGCGAGGCAGCAGCGGCTCTTCGCCGCGAGCATAAGCATGATAAATCACGGCCAGCTCGCCCATCAGCACGGTCATCGACCATGCATCGCTGATAATGTGATGCAGACTGAGCATCAGGGCATGTTCATCGGCAGCCAGCTTAGCCAGTACCACGCGAAAAGGCTTTCCGTCGCTGAGTACAAACGGGCGAGCCGCTTCGCTGCGTAACAGTTTGTGCAGCGCCTGCTCGGCTGCTTCACCTTCTGTCTGCGTCAAATCGACGCTGTTTTGCACCGGCATATAAGCCGGCATAATTACCTGTTGTGCCTGCCCGTCCTGGCTACAAATGGCGGTGCGCAACGCTTCATGCCGCTCAACCAGCGTCTCAAGCGCCGCAAACAGCGCCTTCTCGTCCAGCTGGCCCTGTAACCGAAATGCGTTGAAGATCGTATAGGCCGCCGCATCAGGATCCAACTCGCTGAGAAACCACAGGCGCTCCTGCTGGAAGGATAACGGCCCCTTGTTCACCGCCTGCGTGGCAATGGCCGGTTCTTTAACCCGCACATCGTCAGATAACAGTGCATCAAGCAGGTCAAGATCTTCTTCAAAGAAATCGTTCTGGTCCAAATTACCACTAACACTCATCAGGTCACTCCTCAATGGCCAGAATTAATCAGGCATGTTCGGGAAAAAGGCGCACGGGGACGGCAGGCTTAAGGTATTTCTCTTCGCAACGGCCTTCCTCGAAATGGAACCAGCGGTCAGCGTATTCGAAGTACTGTTCATCATGGGTCACGGCGATGATGGTCTTGCCCAGCGATTTGAGTCTGGGCAGCTCTTCGCGGTAGAACCAGCTGCGAAAATGGGGATCCTGATCGGCAGCCCATTCGTCAAAAATGTAGATTTGCCGGTCTTCAAGCAAGGTGACAAGGTGGGCAAGCCGCTTGCGCTGGCCGGTTGACAGATTCAGCGGCGTAAAAGTACGTCCTTCCAGGCGAACCTTGTTGCCAAGCGCCAGCCGGTTCAGTTGCTCTGTCACCATGGCGCGACGTGGGATCTCGGCGCCATACAGTTTGGTAAACAGATGAAAATCGGAGAAGATTGCCGAGAACAACGCGCGATAACCGGCAATTTTTTCAGGCTTGTTAACGCGTTCGCCGTTCAGCAGCAGATCGCCGTGGTTGGCAAACCGCAGGCCGGTCAGCAATTTAAGGAACGTCGATTTTCCTGAACCGTTGCCGCCGGTGACAAAGATGATCTCTCCCTGAAAAATCAACATATTCAGCGGCGCGATTTCAAATGCCTGACCGCCGTTTGCCTCATAGGCGAAACGGATATCCCTCAGTTCAATACTTCGCATAGCTTCAGGAACAACGTCGGGCAAGTCGGGATCCCGATTGGCGGCGGCATCAAGCCGCTGCTCCAGCTCGCCAATACTGTGCGCGGCAGCATTCGCCTGCGCGTACATCGGTAAAATGCCGATAAACTGACTGAGCGGTCCGTTAAGAAACAGGATGACTGCAATCACCTGAACCTGCAAAAGCGTCTGCATCTGCCCTGCCAGAGGCAGAACGAAGATCACCAGCCCGATCAAAACGTAGAGAATGGATTGCAGCAAAATCATATGGTCAGTCGCCAGGCCAAAGGCTTTTTGATTCAGGCTGGCGGTTTTATCAGACGCCTCAACCAGTTCCTCATACACTTCACGGCGGCGTTTCTGGTGCAGCTTGAGTTCCTTAAATCCTCTTACAATGTGGCTGGTTAGCCCGGAGAGGCTGTTTTCTGACTGCAACGCCTGTTCAGTGGCGGTGAATATTGAACGCATTCTGATAAAGTTCAGCGCGACGCCAAAAACGATCGTCCCGGCGGTGAGCAGAAAGGCCGGGAGTGAAAGCCAGGCCAGATAAGCGGCCGCGCAAACGAACAGCATGACCGACTGGCCGGAGGCAATAATGGCGGTACAGGCGTTAGACATGGTTTTGATGTCCTTCTCCACGCACGCCATCAAATTCTTCTCGCCTATCTGTTCAAACGTCTGCAAATCAATTCTTGTCAATTTATCCACGACCCGCACGCGCACGTTGTGGATTGAACGCTCCACGCGCAGGGCCGTACAGCGCATGGCGTAACGCTGACTGAAAAGGAACATGAACAGCGTTAAGGCGGTAAGCGCGACCAGCGGGAGCACCTTTCCCTGTTGTTCAACGGCATGCGCTGCCTGTGTAAGGATGGCGACCAGCCCGGCACCTGCCAGCCCGGCCAGCGATTGCGCCGCCAGGAGCTTTGACAACCGGGGGGCGCCCTGCGGACGTTCAGAAAGTAGCCTGTACATGTTCATGTTCACTCTCCTGTTCGGATCGAAGTCGTTATTGACCCGAATTTAACGATTGCCGGCCATGGCGTTGCGTAAGCTCAGTGGACGCATATCTGTCCAGACCTCCTCAATGTACGCCAGGCATTCCTGTTCACTCCCTGATTTGCCGACCTCCTGCCAGCCGGCTGGCAGATCACGATAAGTTGGCCAAATTGAGTACTGTTCTTCATGATTCATTACCACGGTGTAGGTAACGGCATTGTTTTCAACTTCACTCATAACGATCTCCTGTAAATTACATGGGTAGTGCTATTGCGCGGGCAGCCTCAGCAGAAGCCTGCTCCGCCATCAATGGTCAACACTCGACCGTTGAAATAATCACATTCCAGAGCGAAACGCAGACCCAGCCAGATCTCCTGCGTGCTGGCGATACGCCCCAGCGGAATATTTTTCAGCATCGACTCTCGCTCGGCTTCAGGCAGGGCCATCGCCATCGGCGTGTCGGTCAGGCCGGGGGCGATACCGACCACACGAATATGGCTGGAGGCCAGTTCCAGCGCCCAGGTTCGGGTAAGCGCATCCATGCCCGCTTTTGACGCCGCGTAGGCAGACTGGCCTGGATTGCCTGCGCTGGTCACGGAAGAGATGTTGACGATTATCCCGCCGCCTGCTGGCTGGCTGGCCTGCTGCGCGGCAAACTCGCGACTCATCAGGTAAGTGCCTGTCAGGTTAGTGTCCAGCACGCCCCGCCATTGCGCCGTCGGCAGTTTTCGCACGTAGCTGTCTGCATCCTTGTTCACCAGCAGACCGTCACGCAGCACGCCAGCGTTATTGACCAGGATGTCTGGCACGCCAACGCTCATGCTGATTTCGCTAAAGAAAGCGCGGACTTCCGCTTCATTGCTCACATCAACAGGTCGGATGGTCAGCGCGTCGCCAAAGGCGTGGCACTCTCCCGCCAGCCGATCCAGCCTGTCACCCTTTTTGTCGACGGCAACGACCCGACACCCTCCTTCAAGCAAGTGACGGGCAAACGCCCCGCCAATGCCGCCTCCTGCGCCGGTGACGATGGCGAGCGATTTTTCCCAATTCATGCCGAACCTCCTGTGATAAGCGATCCGCCATTGCGCAGCGCCTGGCGCTGCTCCGGGGTCATAGATCGCAGACGTAAATAGGCGTCAGCCAGCTGAGCAGCCCGCTCTGTATCGGAGTGGGTGTAAATGAGTGCTGCCAGCTCACGCGGTGTGGTTGCCCTGAACACTTCGCCCAGCGGCGGGGAAATGCGGAAAATGCGGGTAATACGCGTATGAATTTGAGTAGCCATTAACGAATGGCCACCCAGGGCATAGAAATCGTCCTCAACGCCAACCCGATCCCGCGCAAAGACCGTTTGCCATATTGCACAGACGGCCGTTTCTACCGGCCCTTCCGGGGCCAGCCCGGTGACGTTTTTAGGAGTGACTTTTGTTGCTTCTAACGCTTTACGGTCAATTTTCCCGTTCGGCGTCAGCGGCAGCGCGGCCAGCTGCACCAGCGCCGTGGGCAGCATGTAGCGCGGCAGCGCCGCCGCCAGACCCGCCAGCCAGGCCGCCTCGCCGGGCGCATCCCCGGCCGCCACCAGATAGCCGACCAGCTGGCCGCCGCCCGCCGTCGGGTGAATCGCCGCCGCCGCGTCCCTGACGCCCGGCAGCGCACGCAGCGCGGCGTCGATTTCGCCCAGCTCGATCCTGAAGCCGTTGAGCTTGATCTGATGGTCAAGCCGGCCCAGCACCTCAATGCGCCCGTCGCCGCGCTCGCGGGCAAGGTCGCCGGTCAGGTAGAGGCGGCTGCCCGGCCGCGCGCTGTAAGGATCCGGACGGAAGCGCCCCGCGGTCCGGGCCGGATCGCGCAGGTAGCCGGCGCTCAGCCCCGCGCCGCCTATCGCCAGCTCTCCGCTCACCCCGGCAGGCAGCCGCTGCCCGGCCGCGTCCAGCACGTACAGCCCGGTGCGCCGGATCGGCCCGCCGACCGACAGCGGCCCGCTGACCGGTGCGGTAACTTCGGTTTCCGCCGACCAGATGGTGGTTTCCGTCGGGCCGTACAGGTTCCACAGCCGCACGCCGCAGGCCACCAGGTCACGCGCCAGCTCCACCGGCAGCGCCTCGCCGCCGCACCAGGCGCGGAAGTTTGCCGGCGGCGTCCAGCCCGCCGCCAGCAGCATGCGCCAGCTGGCCGGCGTCGCCTGCATCACCGTGATGTCGTGACGGGCAATCAGCCCGGCCAGCAGCGTGCCGCTGGTGACCTGCTGGTTCTGCGCAATCACCACCTCCGCGCCGCAGCTCAGCGGCAGGAAAAGCTCCAGCGCGGCGATGTCAAAGCTCAGGGTGGTGACCGCCAGCAGGCGGTCGCCGGCTTCCAGCCCCGGGCTGGTGCGGAAGTGCAGCAGGATGTTCGCCAGCGCGCCGTGCGTTACCTGCACGCCCTTCGGACGGCCGGTGCTGCCGGAGGTGAAGATGGTGTAGGCCGGTGCGGGCGGCGACAGCGCATCGCCCGGCAGGGTGAAGTCGGCCTGTTGCCCGTCGCGCACGTAGCGCAGCGCCGGCGCGTCGCTGAAGGCCGCTTCGTTTTCGGCGTCCACCACCACCAGCCGGGGGGCGGCGTCCTCGAGGATCATCGCCCGGCGGGCCGCCGGATGCGTCGGGTCGACCGGCACATACTCTGCGCCCGCCCACAGCACGCCGAGCAGCGCGGAGAGCATGTCGGCCCCGCGCGTCATGCAGATCGCCACCGCCGCGCCCGGCCCGACGCCGTGGCTGACAAGGTGGCGGGCAAAGTTGCGGCTCTCGGTCAGCAGCTGCGCGTAGCTCAGCTCGCGGTCCGCGCCGGTGACCGCGCGCGCCGCCGGTGACCGCCCGGCCGCCCGGCGGAACAGTTCCGGCAGGCCCGGATCCGGCTCGCCGGTTTGCTGAACCGCCGCGCTGCTCTGCGAGGCCGTCTGCTGAACCACCGCACCGCGCTGCGAGGCCGGTTCGTTAACCTGCGAAGCCGCCGTGCTGTGCTGCACAGCCGTCAGCCGCAGCGCGCCGACGTGGGTTGCCCCGTCAGCCAGCTGTGCCAGCAGGCTGCTCACGCCGTCGAGCAGCAAAGCTGCCCGTGCCGGTTCAACCCGTTCGGGATCGAATACCGCTTCCAGCGTCAGTTCTGCCCCGCGCGGTTTGACATACAGCGAAAACGCGTAGTGAGGATGGTCGAGCACCTCAATGACATCGATATCCAGGCTGTTCGAGGCTTCTACCAGCCCCTGACCCAGCGGGTAGTTTTCAAAAATCAACACGCTGTCATAAAGCGGCTGCCCGGCGGCAAGGCCTGACCAGCGCTGAATATCGGCCGGATGAACGTGGGCATGTTGCTCAATCTCACCCTGCAAAGCCTGTACCCGGCTGAACACTGTGCCAACCGGCGCGCCCGGCGCGCAGTCGACCCGCAGCGGTAAAGTCTGGATAAACAAGCCCACCATGTTTTCTGACTGGGCCAGCTCGGCCGGACGGCCGGACAGGGTCACGCCAAACAGCACGTCCTGTCGGCCGGTCAGGCGAGCCAGTGCCACCGCGTAAGCGCTCTGCGTCAGGGTATTCAGCGTGACCTGCTGGCTGGCGGCCAGACGGGAAAGACGTCGTGTCAGATCCGGGGAAAGCCGGGTAGTCAGCCGCTGATGGATGCCGGTCCGCGTGGTCTCTTCGCCAACCGGACTGAGCAGTTCCAGTGCCTGGAAGTAGCTGCGCCAGTAGCGCCCGGTCGCTTCCTGCGTGGTCTTTTGCTGTCCCAGCCAGCGCAGGTAAGTGGCCCAGGAAGGCGCAGGCGTTTTCGGCCAGCTCTGGTTGAGTTTCAACGCACGATAGCACTCGGCCAGATCGCTAAAGATGACGGCCATCGACCAGCCGTCCAGCAGCGCATGGTGGTGCAGCCATACCAGACGCCAGGGTTTGTTATCCTTTCTGAGCAGGCTGACCCGCATCAGTGGCGCGACGGTCAACGCTATACCGCGCTGGCGATCCTGCGCCATAAAGGCCTCAAGTGCCGCGTCGCCCGCCTCTTTCGGCAACTCGACGGTTTCGAAAGGAACCTCAACGTTCCGCCAGACTCGCTGCTGTGGGCGATCGAGATCTTCCCAGACAAAGGAGACCCGCAGGGCATCATGACGGTTGACCACGCTGTTCCACGCCTGTGCCAGCAGAGCCGCATCAACGTCCTCGTGCAGCCGCATCACGATTTGTTCCAGATAGACGTCGCTCGCGCCACTCTCCAGGCGGCTGTGGAACAGCATTCCCTCCTGAACAGGCGTGGCTCGCCACAAATCGGCAAGATGTCTGCCCGCATCGCCCAGCGCCACCGGCAGGCTGCGCTCCTCCACATCGGCCAGCGGGAAGTCCTGAAGCGTCCAGGCGCTGGAAACATCCTCCCGGTCGAGCATTTTGTGCAGCCAGCTGGAGGCGGAATCGATTACCGCCGTGATCGTTGACGCCTCAGGAATGCGATCGTCAAATACGCAGCGTAAGGTCAGTTTACCGGCCCGGATAAAAGCGACGATCTCCAGTGAGAACGGACGTTTACCTTGTGGATCTTCGTTGTCGCCAACCGCTTCATCTACCACCGTCAGCCCATCTTCATCGCTCTCGTCAAACTGGCCCAGATAGTTAAAGGAGAGAGTCGGCAGCTGGGCAGGGTCATGCAGCTGTCCATAGCCATAACCGCCATCCGGCACTTCCCGCAACGTCTTCTTAACCGTCTGAAGCACCGCCATTTCGCTGTCGGTGTCTTTCAGGTCGAACATCACCGGATATAAAACCGTAAACCAACCTGTCGCGCGCTCCAGCGGCCACGCTTCCGCATTGTCGCGGCCATGTCCTTCCAGGGTCAGGGCGATGCGCTCCTCATCCGTCCAGCGGCTTAACGCACAGACAATTGCAGTGAGTAAAAGCTCTACGGGCCGGGCCTTAAGATGCTGTGACGAATGATCAATAAGCCGCTGCGTGGTTTGGCGATCGAATGATTTCTCAATCGTCTTAGCCTGGGCGTAATGGCCACTGTTCAGGGGCTGAATAAAGGAAGGCACCTGAAAATCCTCTGCCGCTTTTTCGGCCTGCGTCAGCCAGTAGTCACGAACGGCTTCAGGCATCTCAGCGCGCTCCTGCAACGCCAGCCAGGCGGCAAAGCCCATTGGCGGTGGACTCAGCTCATCACCTTCAAGCAGCAAATTGATCTCGTTCAGCAGGATGCGCCAGGAAACGCCATCGACGATCAGATGGTGGATCACCAGCAAAAGTCGGCCCTCTTTATCCAGCCCTTTATCGATGTGAACCGCTTTTAATAACGGCCCCTGCTCCAGGTTAAGCGTGCGCTGAATACTTTCGACTAACGCCGCCATCCCCTTTTCGTATTCATCGGCTGAAAGATCGGAGACGTTCACGCTGCTGTACCAATCGCCTGCATTTTCCTTCAGTTGAGCAAACCAGCGCCCTTCTTTCTTCAGGAAGCTCAGACGGAACGCCTCATGCAGGCTAACCAGTCGCGCCAGCGCTTTATACAGACGGTGCGGCTGAATATGCTGCGGAACGCGGATCATCACGGCCTGATTCCAGTGCGCCCGGCTGGAGAGCGCCAGATCGAAGAACCAGCGTTGCGTAGGTGACAGTGGCAGCAGGCCGGCCGGGGCTTCGTGCTGTGGCTGATAGTGGTTTTGTACCGGGACAATAACCGCCGCCAGCTCACGGATGGTGGGCTGTTCAAACAGGTGGCGAGGCGACATGATCCAGCCTCTGCGGCGCATCTCTGCGGCAATTTGCATGGCAAGGATCGAATCGCCACCTACTTCAAAGAAGTTTTCTGTCGCGCCTATGGTCTGGTGCGGCAGGAGCCCCTGCCATATCCCAATCAGATCGCTTTCGATTTGGTTCGCCGGTTCCACGACAACAAGCGGATTTCCCGGTTCAGGCGCGGCGGCGGGCAAGGCCTTATAATCGGTTTTACCGTTAGGCGTCAGTGGCCAGCTGGCGACCTTGATTACCCGCTGCGGCAGCATGTAATCCGGCAAATGAGCCCGTAACGCGGTGAGAAGCTGCGTGGGATCCTGACCTGCTGGCCCCATCACCCAGGCGACCAGCTGTCCCCGACCTTCGCCGCAAACGCGTACGGCATTACGGGTAACGCCAGGCTGGCGGGCGAGCACGGCTTCAATGTCCGCCAGCTCAATGCGGTTGCCGCGCAATTTTATCTGGCTGTCGCTACGTCCTGCGTATTGCAGACCACCTTCCGGCAGCCAGCGGGCCACGTCGCCGGTACGGTACATGCGCTCGCCCGGCTGCGATGAAAAAGGGTTCGGGCGGAAGCTTGTTGCGGTATCCAAAGCGCGATTCCAGTAGCCCCTTGCCAGTCCGGCTCCGGCAATCCACAGCTCGCCATAAATACCGACGCCTGCGGGCTGCTGACAATGATCGAGTACATAAACAGAGACGCCATCAATCGGCTCCCCGAGGCTGACAACGTTTCCTGCCTCGCCGCGATAGCAGGCGAAAGTGCTGTCTATGGTGGCTTCAGTCGGGCCATACAGGTTAATCAGCGGCACGCCGAGTACGCTTGCAAAGCGCTCAACGGTTGCCGCCTGTAACGCTTCGCCGCCGACAAAAACGCGTTGGAGTGACCGGCATGCCGCCAGCTCAGGCATCCCGATTAAAATATCCAGCACGCTCGGCACAACTTGCAGGACGGTAATGGCATTGCGCTGAACCGCTTCCAGCATGGCTACAGCATCATTTTGTACCCCGTCTGCGGGCAGGACCAGGGTCGCGCCTGCCATCAGCGGCGCCCAGAATTCCCATACCGACGCATCAAACCCCACCGGCGTTTTTTGCAGGACCCGGTCGCCAGGCGCAAGCGGGAAACGGCGCTGCATCCATGCCATGTGGTTAGCGAGCGCACTCGCGGGGATACCAATCCCTTTTGGACGTCCGGTTGAGCCTGAGGTGAACAGCACATAGGCCAGCGTAGCCGGATGCGCCTCTTTCAGGGCAGGAAGCGGGTAAGAGGTATCGGGTAAGGCATCGAGCACAAACAGGCGACCGGCATCACTTCCCACCGGCAGAATGTGTTGCAGTGCTTTCATGCTCAGCGTCGCCTGCGGCCTGACATCAGCGAGGATTTCCGCCAGTCGTCCCTGTGGCAGATAAGTCGCCAGTGGCACATAAGGACAGGCCGCTTTCATCGCCGCCAGCATGGCGACGGTCAGATCAAGGGAGCGCTCAAACAGCAGCGCAACAGGCACATCTGGCTGGAGTCCGGCAAGCTGCATGTGGGCAGCCAGTTCGCTGGAGCGTCGGTCAAGCGTTGCGTAGTCCAGCTCACCTTCAGCGCTCATCACCGCAATGGCCTGCGGATGGCGCGCGGCGGCAGCCTGAAATGCCTGCAATACCGACGGCGGCTGCGATGTTGGGAAATCGCCTGAAGAACGGCGTGCAATGTCCTCCCGTTCCTGTGCCGACATCAGCGCCACGCTCTCAACCTCTTCCGTGCCGTTAACGAGGGCTTCAGCTGCACGCTGATAGCTGGCGCCAATAGCCTCAACCTGTGCGGCCGGGAACAGAGTGCCGTCACAGGTTAAAATTAGGTGCAGCAGACCCTGCTCGCGATCGACACTGAAACTGGTCGCCAGCGGAATATCTAACGCCTGGTTGCCTGCGGCGTTCAGCACCTGCACCGGCTCAACGTTGTCGCGCTCGCTGTAGACGTGGAAATCGACAAAGTTGAAGGTGGTTTCAAACAGCGTTCTGTTTTGCAGCATCCGCCGCAGTTCCGTCATCGGGAAACGACGATGCGGCAGCTGGTCGATCTCAACCTGCCTGACCGTTTCCAGCAGCTCACGCCATTTTAGATTACCGCTATCAACCCGCACGGGCAGCGTATTCAGGAACAGCCCCAGCGCTTCGGTACTGCCAGCACGCTCAGGACGGCCGTTTGTGACTAAACCTGTTACCACCTCTCGCTCACCGCTCCAGTGTGCAAGCACGCGCATATGTACCGCCAGCAGGACGCTTTTTAGCGGTAATCCCTTCTCTTTCGCCAGTGCTGATAAGGCGCGACAGAGTTCCGGTGGGAACGGGTTGTCATAGCTGACCTGGCTGACATCCGCCTGTTTCCCGGCAAACGGCCAGCGCGGTAACGTTGTGACCGGTAAATCTTTTAATTGTTTCTGCCAAAACGTATGGTCCCGCGTGCTGTGTAACGCCTGCTGTTCCAGATGGATGAACTCACGGAACAGAGGCTGCGGCTGTGCCGCCGTTTCCGACTCATCAACCCGCAGCAGCGCGGTCAGGAGGGAGGCCAGGCTCCAGCCATCAAGGATCACGTGGTGCAGAGCAATCGTTACCTGCCAGCGGCTGTCGTCAAGGCGCTGGAAAAGCATCCGCAGCAGCGGCGGCCGGGCCAGATCGAATTTTTCTTCGCGTAAGCGCTGCTGCGCCCGGCCCACCAGGGTATGCTGCGCGACCGCGCTTAGCGCCCGTAAATCTTCCTCTTCGATTAGCGGTTCTGCCTGTTCCCAAACCCACTGCAAAGGCCGACTGTAGCCTGCTAATGCGAAACTCGTGCGCAGCACCGGGTGCGTGGCGACCAGCTTACGCAGTCGCCGACGCACCTGCCCGATCGCCATCGCCGGATTGTCGAGCAGGTAACTCACCACGTTGTGATAGAGCTGCTGCGTGTTGTCGGAACCGGCATGAAAAAGCATGCCAGCCTGAAGTTCGCTGAGTGGATAACCGTCCACCACGCCAGCAGGAGCGGCACGACGATCCTCATCGCTAAGCAGGGCAAAGGCTTCCGGCAGAGGTTCCTGTATCACCTGAACCGGCGCCTTGTTGCTTTGCGTCAGGCGTTCGATAGTGAGCTTTTGAAACAGATCTTCAATCGTCAGGCCGATCCCCTGTGCGGCAGCTTGCGTAACGATACGGATGCTGAGGATTGAGTTGCCGCCAAGAGAAAAATAGTTGTCGGTAAGCCCGACCTGCTCCACACCCAACACTTCCTGCCAGATGGCTGCCAGCGTTTTCTGCTCAGCCGTGCGCGGTGCCACATAAGCCGTGCTGCGAATTTGTGGCTGCGGTAACGCTTTACGGTCAATTTTCCCGTTCGGCGTCAGCGGCAGCGCGGCCAGCTGCACCAGCGCCGTGGGCAGCATGTAGCGCGGCAGCGCCGCCGCCAGACCCGCCAGCCAGGCCGCCTCGCCGGGCGCATCCCCGGCCGCCACCAGATAGCCGACCAGCTGGCCGCCGCCCGCCGTCGGGTGAATCGCCGCCGCCGCGTCCCTGACGCCCGGCAGCGCACGCAGCGCGGCGTCGATTTCGCCCAGCTCGATCCTGAAGCCGTTGAGCTTGATCTGATGGTCAAGCCGGCCCAGCACCTCAATGCGCCCGTCGCCGCGCTCGCGGGCAAGGTCGCCGGTCAGGTAGAGGCGGCTGCCCGGCCGCGCGCTGTAAGGATCCGGGCGGAAGCGCCCCGCGGTCCGGGCCGGGTCGCGCAGGTAGCCGGCGCTCAGCCCCGCGCCGCCTATCGCCAGCTCTCCGCTCACCCCGGCAGGCAGCCGCTGTCCGGCCGCGTCCAGCACGTACAGCCCGGTGCGCCGGATCGGCCCGCCGACCGACAGCGGCCCGCTGACCGGTGCGGTAACTTCGGTTTCCGCCGACCAGATGGTGGTTTCCGTCGGGCCGTACAGGTTCCACAGCCGCACGCCGCAGGCCACCAGGTCACGCGCCAGCTCCACCGGCAGCGCCTCGCCGCCGCACCAGGCGCGGAAGTTTGCCGGCGGCGTCCAGCCCGCCGCCAGCAGCATGCGCCAGCTGGCCGGCGTCGCCTGCATCACCGTGATATCGTGACGGGCAATCAGCCCGGCCAGCAGCGTGCCGCTGGTGACCTGCTGGTTCTGCGCAATCACCACCTCCGCGCCGCAGCTCAGCGGCAGGAAAAGCTCCAGCGCGGCGATGTCAAAGCTCAGGGTGGTGACCGCCAGCAGGCGGTCGCCGGCTTCCAGCCCCGGGCTGGTGCGGAAGTGCAGCAGGATGTTCGCCAGCGCGCCGTGCGTTACCTGCACGCCCTTCGGACGGCCGGTGCTGCCGGAGGTGAAGATGGTGTAGGCCGGTGCGGGCGGCGACAGCGCGTCGCCCGGCAGGGTGAAGTCGGCCTGTTGCCCGTCGCGCACGTAGCGCAGCGCCGGCGCGTCGCTGAAGGCCGCTTCGTTTTCGGCGTCCACCACCACCAGCCGGGGCGCGGCGTCCTCGAGGATCATCGCCCGGCGTGCCGCCGGATGCGTCGGGTCGACCGGCACATACTCTGCGCCCGCCCACAGCACGCCGAGCAGCGCGGAGAGCATGTCGGCCCCGCGCGCCATGCAGACCGCCACCGCCGCGCCCGGCCCGACGCCGTGGCTGACAAGGTGGCGGGCAAAGTTGCGGCTCTCGGTCAGCAGCTGCGCGTAGCTCAGCTCGCGGTCCGCGCCGGTGACCGCGCGCGCCGCCGGTGACCGGCCGGCCGACCGGTGGAACAGTTCCGGCAGGCCAGGGTCCGGCTCGCCGGTTTGCTGAACCGCCGTGCTGCTCTGCGAGGCCGGTTCGTTAACCTGCGAAGCCGCCGCGCTGCTCTGCACAGCGGTCAGCCGCAGCGCGCCGACGTGGGTTGCCCTGTCAGCCAGCTGTGCCAGCAGGCTGCTCACGCCGTCGAGCAGCAAAGCTGCCCGTGCCGGTTCAACCCGTTCGGGATCGAATACCGCTTCCAGCGTCAGTTCTGCCCCGCCGGGTTTGATATACAGCGAGAACGCGTAATCAGCATCATGGCTGTTCGCCGCCGTACCCGGGTTTTGCCCGGCTACAGAGTGATCCCCGAGCAACACGCTGTCATAAAGCGGCTGACCGGCGGCAAGGCCTGACCAGCGCTGGATATCAGCCATGTTTGCATCGGCATGTTGCTCAATATCATGCTGAGTAGCCTGTACCCGGCTGAACAGCGTGGCAACCGGGATGCCCGGCGCACAGTCGACCCGCAGCGGTAAAGTCTGGACAGGCTGGCCCGCCCTGCTTTCAGACCGAGCCAGCGATTCCCGTTCGGACAGGGTCGCGCCAAACAGCACGTCCTGTCGGCCGGTCAGACGAGCCAGCGCCACCGCGTAAGCGCTCTGCGTCAGGGTATTCAGCGTGACCTGCTGGCTGGCGGCAAGATCTGAGAGACGCTGGGTCAGCGTTGGGGAAAGCGTGGTGGTCAGTTGCTGGTGGACGCCGGTCCGCGTGGTCTCTTCGCCAACCGGACTGAGCAGTTCCAGTGCCTGGAAGTAGCTGCGCCAGAACTGCTCCGTTGGAGGCCCGGACTTAGCGGTCTGCTGTGCGCTGCTTTCCAGTGAAGTTTCGCTGTGTGGGAGGGATAACGGCGTGTCGCCCAGAGAGGCAGCCCACGCCTCAAGCGTCGCTTCTGGCTGACGAATGATTTCATTCAGCAGGGAATCAAAATGGCCGATTAAGGCTTCTGCTGACGTATCGTCGATTCTGCTGCGGTCATAACCCAGCTTTAACGATACCTCGCCCTCTTTCGGCACCAGCGTCAGCGCGATGGGATAATGGGTCCGCTCAAACAGATCAATTCCGGTTATCTCAAACGGTAACCCTTCGCCCAGACGCAGGTCGCCCACCGGAAAATTATCGATGATGATTAAGCTTTCGAATAACGGCGTTCCCTGCGGCACGCCGCTACAGGTTTGGATATCTGACAGGGCGCTGTAAGAATAGCGTTGCAGGGAAAACTGCGCTTCCTGCACCTCTGCCAGCCAGTCGGCAATCTTGCGCTGCGGCGTCAGTCGTAATCGCAGCGGCAGCGTATTGATCAACAGGCCAATAATGTTATCGACGCCGGGCAGATCGATAGCGCGTCCCGATAAGGTGACGCCGAAGGTCACATCGTCCCTGCGCGCGTAGTGTCCGAGAAGCATGCCCCAGCCAGCCATAAGCAGGGTGCCGACGCTGACTTTGCATTCAGAAGCGGTGCCGGCAAGCCCCGGCACGATCAGCGTATGGCGGCGCTCTGCAAACTCTTTCCCACCCTCAGTGCTGGCCGGTTTATCGATGCCCAGCGGCGTTGGCGTGTTTACATCGCCAAGGAGGCTTTTCCAGAAATCACCCGCGCGCGCTTGCGGCTGTCTTTCCAGCCAGGCGAGATAGTCAGAGAATGGCCGGGAGGTCGCTTCGGCCCGATCACCCGCCATCAGCTGGAAGAAATCTTTCAGCAACAGCTGCACCGACCAGCCATCCAGCAGCAGATGATGATGGCTCCATACCAGCCGCCATTCCCGCTCGCCAAACTGCACTAAAATAAAGCGCATCAGCGGCGGCCGGTTAAGGTTAAAACCCGCTTTGCGGTCGTCTTCTAACAGCGTTTCAAATGCGGCTTCCTGCACCTCTGCGCTGCGATCGGTCCAGTCGTACAGGGTAAACGGCACCGTCGCTTTTTCCAGCACGACCTGCAACGGATCGCGCTGCCCTTTAGTGACAATCCCCATCCGCATGATCGCATGTCTTTGGGCCAGCAGCGCCAGCGCCTGCTTAAATTGCTGCGGATCGATCTCCCCGTTAAGACGACAGAAAAGCTGTTCAAAATAGGCCGCGCTGTCGGGCGCGTACATCGCATGGAACAGCACGCCCATCTGCAAAGGCGTCAGCTTATGGGCACTCTCGATACGTATTTTCGCTTTAACATTGGTGTTCATTCGTCGTCCTCGGTTAAATCGCTCAAAATGGCAGACAGCTCTGTTTCACTGAGACGAACCCCGGAGACATCGCTGCTCTGAAGGTCAACCGGCTCGGCGAGGCGACAATGTTCGGCCAAATCGTGCAGGGCATCCTGGTAATGATTTAACAATGCCTGCATCGGTGAATCGGCCGCGGGGTCGGCATACGCCAACGAGAACCGCAGCCGACCCGCGACGAGCATCACGGTTACGTTCAGGGCGTGTGGCAGGCGCTGACAGGCGGCCTGACCGGGTCCGGCTTCGCGTCGGGACAGCCGGATATCCATGTCGGACGATGCCGACATCGCCGTATCGCCTAAGAAGTTAAAGCTGACCGACGGCGCTGCCAGTTGGCAAATTTCGGGGGTTTTAAGCAGATAACGTAAAATGCCGTAACCGTGACCGCCGGAAGGGATATGGCGCAGAGTCTGCTTGACGTTATCGACGATCCCCGGCCAGTCGTTGCCCGCTTCAATACGCAGTGGGAACAGCGCGGTAAACCAGCCGACGCTACGCGAGAGGTCCATTTTGACGTCATGAAATTCTTCACGTCCGTGGGTTTCCAGCTCGATAGCCAGGTAATGGGTGCCACACCAGCGATGCCACGCTCGGGCCAGCGCGGTCAAAAGCAGTTCTTGTCCACGGCTGTGCCAGATTTGATGAGCTTCGCCAGTGAGGAACGCGCTGGTTTCTCTGTCCAGCTCGGCGGACAGCACCCGGCGATCGCCGACCACGCCTTTTTGCGGCAGCGCTGAGGGTTTGGCACCGGCATCCAGCATGGTTTGCCAGTAGCGGGTTTGGTCGCGGAAATCAGCGGCACGATCGTTCAGCCACTGTGACCACTGCCGGTAACTTGTGCCTTCATGCAGCACCCTGACCGGCGTGCCACCGTGCAACGAGGTATAAATCGACGCCAGGTCTTCAATCAGGATCCGTAATGACCAGGTATCCATTACCAGATGGTGGGCGATAAACAGCAGTTCCGCTTCGCCCGTTTCACCAACATCACGATACGCCGCGCGCAGCAGCGGGCCTTCAGAGAGATCGAGCAGAGATTGCAGCTCTGCTTCTCTTGCCGCCGCCTGCTGATGAGCAGCCGGCAGGCGCTCAAGGGGAACCGTTGTTGAGGCAACGTAACGCTGATGCCAGACGCCCGCAATGCTGTCAAAACGCAGGCGCAGCGCCGGATGGAACCGGACCAGCTCATCAAGCGCCCGCTGAAGCAGCTGCGGGTCCAGCGGGTGCTGTAGCGCCAGGCGCACGCTCAGATTCCAGTGCGCTACAGCCGGTAAGTTTTGGGCAAAAAACCAGTGCTGGATGGGTGCCAGTGCTACCTTCGCCTCTTCAGGCTCAAGCGCGTTGGTTTCAAGTACGCCTGCCATCGCGGCGAGCGCCGCCACGGTTCGATGCTGTAATACCATTCTCGGCGTTACCGCCCAGCCTTCCTGACGAGCCTGCGAGGTGATTTGCAGCGCGATAATCGAATCGCCGCCCAGGGAGAAATAATCGTCATGAATGTCGATGTCATCACGCCCAAGGACCTGCGACCAGATTTGCAGGAGGAGGGTTTCTACAGGCTTGAGCGCCTTACCCTCAGAGGCCTGGCGAGGCGTGGCTGCCGGAAGCGGTAACGCGTTACGATCGATTTTCCCCGCCGGGGTTAGCGGCCATTTTGCTAAGGGTACGATGGCGCCAGGCACTTCATAGGCTGCCGCATGTTCAACCATGTAATTGCGCAGCGCATCAGGTTCCACCTCCCCTTCAGTCACCACCCAGGCGACCAGAGACTGGCCGTTCTCCACGGTGCGGATCATCGCCAACGCTTCCCGTACGGCAGGATGACTCTGCAACAGCAGTTCCACCCCATTAAGATCGATGCGGTTGCCCCGAAGTTTGGCATAGCCGCCGAGCCGCCCGGCGTACTTGATGCGGCCATCCGCCAGGCGGATCCCGGTGTCGCCGGTGCGGTACAGCCGTGCGCCGGGAACGTTGCTGAAGCGATCCGGTATAAACGCGGCGGCCGTCAACGCGGGCCGTCCGATATAGCCACGGGCCAGGCTTTCTCCGCCGAGGAAAATTTCGCCGCTGACGCCTGGTGGAACAGGATTGCCCCAGCAATCGAGCAGATACATGGCAATGCCCCGTAGCGGCAGCCCCAGAGGCGGCGTGATCGTGTTGACGTCGCATGGCTCAATCGCCACGCAGACCGTGCACTCCGAAGGTCCGTAGGCATTGAAAACCCGTCTGCTTCGCGCCCACTGCGCCAACATGCCGGGTGCCGCCGCGTCGCCACCAACAATCAGCGTATGCAGGCTCGGTAACGCATAATCAGACAGCAGGCCCAGCAATGCGGGCGTGACAAGTACGTGAGTAAACTGGTGACGTTCAGCCGCGCGGTGTAGCGCATCAAGCACATCGCCTTCAGCATCGCTTTCAGGCAGAACCAGCGACCCTCCGCCGAACAGCGCCATCATCACTTCCCAGACCGAGGCATCGAAACTCAGCGGAGCCTGCATATAGACCCGGGCGTCGGCACCGGTGCCCAGCATGCGCTCGGTTTCTGCCCGCAGATTGGCAATACCGTCATGAGTAACCCCAACCGGCTTGGGTTTGCCGGTGGAACCCGAGGTATAAATCAGATAAGCCAGATTGTCGGCGGTCAGGCTGTCGCAGGAGCGAGGCCGGGCCTGCGAGGTGAAATCAAAATCGTCCAGCAGCAGCAAGTTTGGTAAGGCATTAAGCTTGCTGACGGAGTGCGCACTGTCACTGAGTAGCATCACAGCGCCGCTGTCCCGCAGCATGTAGTCGAGACGTTCGACAGGATATTCCGCATCCAGCGGCAGATAGACGCCGCCCGCTTTCAGGATCGCCAGCAGCGAGATGACGGCAAAAGGTCCGCGCGACAGCATCACCGCGACCACCGATTCAGCGCCAACGCCCTGCTGCTGTAACGTCGCCGCCAGCGTGTCGGCCTGTTGATTAAGCCGGAAATAATCGTACCGCTCATCCCCTTGTAACAGCGCGGGCGCGTGCGGCTGGCGGGCAACAACGGCTTCAAACATCTGGTGCGCCAGCACCGGCGCGACAGCGGCTGACGCCCCCGCATTCCACACCTGCTGAGCCTGTTTCTGCTCAGCATCAGTCAGCAGATCCAGGGTGCCAATTTTACGGTCCGCATCGGCAGCCATTTTGCCGATCAGATCGGTTAAACGCGTCAGCAGCAGGGCTGCCGCTTCGTCATCAAAGGTGGCGCAGTTGTAGTCGAGCTTGATTTTCAGGCCGTTATCGGGAAGCACCGCCAGGGTGACTGGATAATTCGAATGCTCCCGATACTGGAATTCGGCTAAACGGAAGCCTTTGCCATTATCTTCCGGCACGCCGCCGGGGTAGTTTTCAATCACCAGAACGCTGTCAAACAGCGTTCCTTCCCCTTCCATACCGCTCCAGCGCTGCACGTCAACCAGCCTGTCGTGGCTGTGCTCCTGCAAATTCGCCTGATATTGCCTGGCCTCGTGCAGTAAATCGCGCACGCTCATCTCGGGGCGCAAGCGCAGCCGTAACGGTAAGGTGTTGATGAACAGCCCAATCATTTTATCAACGTCGGCCACGCCCGCCTCGCGGCCTGAAAGCGTGCTGCCAAAGACCACGTCGTTGCCGTAGCCGGAGAGCGCCAGCAAAATCCCCCAGGCGGCATTGAAGACGTTGCCCAGCGAGACGCCAGCCTCGCGTGCTGACTGGCGTACGGCCTGCTCCCACTCTGGCGATGGCGATACCATCAGCTCATGGTAAACGGCCTGGCCCGACTGCTGACGAGGACTTAGCAGCGTAGGCCGCTCAAGGCCCGCCAGCGCCTTTTGCCAGAACAGCTCGCTGCTGTGGCGGTGGGTGTTGTTAACGAGCTTTTCAATATGAAGACCATATTGTACGGGCGGCGGAAGGTCTGACGGCAATGCCGCAACCATTCCCTGATAGATTTCAACCAGCTCACCCATCAATAAAGGCAGGGACCAGCCGTCCATTAAAATGTGGTGATAGCTGCATACCCAGCGCCAGCTGTCGTTATCGATTCGGGCAAGCATGATGCGCAGCAGAGGAGAAGCGCTTAAATCAAAGGTGTTTTCGGCATCTTCCTGCAAAAATTCGGCAAGCCGCTGGCGATGATCTTCGCCGCGCCAGTCGAACACGTTAACTGGCAGTTCAGCCTCTGCATGCACGATTTGCAAAGGACGCGGGAGATCCTGCCAGTGAAAACTGGTGCGTAAAATATCGTGCCTGGAGAGTAATTTTTTCCATGCGCCAATGAACAGTTCCGGGTCCAGCCGTTCAAGCGTGGCGATGGCCTGCTCGTGATAAGCGTGGTGCTCCGGCTCGGCGACGCTATGGAACAGCATCCCTTCCTGCAAAGGCGATAAAGGATAGATATCCGTGATGCGGCGCTGGCCGACCAGCGCGTCAAACTGAACCTGTCCGAGGCCGGAAAAAGGGAAGTCCGCCGCCAGTAACGGCCGGGCAGTCAGCTCGGCGAGCAATTGCTGCAAGTGCTGTTGCAGCTCGTCAGCCCACGCCTCAACAATTTCCGGTTTGAGAACGTGACGACAGAAGTTCCAGTAAAATCTTAGCCTGCCGTCGATCACCACCGCCACCAGATCCAGGGTAAAGGCCCGGATGTTCCCGGCGGCGCGGTCGACGCTGCTGATATCGTGACGCAGCACAAACTTCCCTTCCGGCTGGTCAGGCACGCTGCCCAGATAGTTCAGACTTAATGCAGGCAGATCGGCCTCATCAAGCGTGGCGCGAACCTCTTCATCAGCGCCCAGCCAGCGGAGCAGGCCATATTCTGCTTTATGCGGTGCCAGCTTCAGCAGCGAGGATTCCAGCTCGACCAGCAGCTCCGCCGACTCCAGCTCAGACTGCGAGCCGGTGAAAAGGAAAGGATACAAGCTGGTAAACCAGCCGAGAGTGCGGGAAAGGTCCGCGTCGCTGTGGGCATCACGGCCATTGTGTTCCAGCGTTACGGCCAGCGAGCGCTCGCCAAATACCCGCCACAGCGCGGCGCACAACAGGGCGGAAGCACGCGCTTCGCTGCCTTTAGCCAACAGCTGGAGGAATAACGCGCTGCTCTCAGACGATAAAGTGCGTTTACAGACCGTCAGCCCCTCTTCTCTGTTTCGCCCCTGCACACTTACCGAATGACGGAAGGGAGAAGGATAGCCCCGGGACGCCATTGCCAGCCAGGGTTGCGGATCGCTATTTTTTACCGCCGTCTGGAGATGCTGCCCCCAGTCCGAAAGGTCAGTGACCACCGATGCAAGTGCAATCGGATCATTGTTAAGCAGCTGTTTTAAAGCGACATCAAGATCGTCCAGCAGGATGTGCCAGGAAACCGCGTCAATCGCAATATGGTGGATGACCAGCACCAGAATGTCCGCCTGCTCTGCACGCTGGATCAGCACTGCGCGGGCAACAGGACCGTTATCCAGTGAGAGATGCTGTTGCGCCTGAAGGATTGCCGCGTCCATCTCCGCCTGCGAGCCTGGGTTGCAGATTTCGAGGGGGAAAGCTTCCGGCGAACGTTCTGCCAGAGAGAGGCTGTCTGCACGGTTGTAATCCAGGCGCAGCCTGAAGGCGTCGTGATGCTGCCCCACCGCATTCAGCACGCGTGCGAGTAAGGCTGGCGCAACCGGCTGGGTAATCTCCAGCGCCAGCGACTGGTTCCAGTGGGCAGGCTCGGGTAGGGTCAGCGCCTGGAACCAGGCGACAATCGGCGTGGTCGGTAAAGGACCCGACAGGCTGCGGCTCTTGTTCTCCAGAGCCGCGCTTCCTTTAACCGGGGTGGCTACGGCTGAAAGCTTGCGGATCGTGGTGAAAAGCAGCGCCTGTTTAGGCGTGATGACAATTCCGGCGGCTCTTGCTCTGGAGACGATTTGCAGTGAGTTAATACTGTCACCGCCCAGCGCGAAGAAGTTTTCGTCAATGCCCGGCTCAGGAATATTCAGCACCTCGCTCCAGATCCGCGCCAGCGTCTGTTCCACTTCCGTCCGTGCGCCCTCTCCGCCCGCAACCACGATTTCTGGCTTTGGCAGCGCCCGGCGGTCGAGCTTGCCGTGCGCGGTCAGCGGCAGCTGCGCCAGCGGCATTATCACCGCAGGCACCATATGTTCCGGCAGACGCTTTGAGAGCGCCTCACGCAACGCCTGCGGATTGTCTCCGCCCACCACGTAAGCCACCAGCCGAGGCTGGCCCTGCTCCGGCGTGTCCAGCAGCACCGCCGCGTCGCGGATGCCCGCTTCTTCACGCAGCGCCGCTTCGATCTCGCCCGGTTCGATACGGAATCCGCGCAGCTTCAGCTGCTGGTCCGCACGCCCCTGATAGATCAGGTTTCCGTCCGCCAGCCGCCGCGCCAGGTCGCCCGAGCGGTAAAGCCTTGAGCCTGGCGCACCCCAGGGGTCCGGCACAAAACGCTGCGCCGTCAGCGCCGCGCGGCCCAGATAGCCCCGCGTCACGCCCGCGCCGCCCACGTACATTTCGCCCGCCACGCCCAAAGGCACCGGCTCGCCGTAGCGGTCCAGCACCTGAACGTGCAGATCCGCCAGCGCTTCGCCGATCGCGCCTGCCGGTTGGTCGACGCGGGCCGCCGGGAGTGTATGTTCAGTAACGTGTACGGTGGTTTCGGTAATGCCGTACATATTCACCAGCCGCACCCGCTCACCGTGCCGCGCGTACCACGGCCGCAGGCTGCCCGGCTCCAGCGCCTCGCCACCGAAGAAGACCAGCCGCAGCGCCGGAAAGGTCTGACGGGCAGAAGCGGCAACCAGCTGGCGGAAGGCCGCCGGCGTCTGGCTCAGCACCGTCACCGCCTCCTCTTCCAGCAGCTGTGCAAACTGTTCCGGGTCACGGCTGCTCAGGTAAGGCACCACCACCAGCCGTCCGCCGTGCAGCAGCGCGCCCCAGATCTCCCAGACTGAGAAATCAAAGGCGTATGAGTGGAACAGCGTCCAGACGTCCGACTCGCTGAACGCATAATGCGCGGTGGCGCTAAACAGCCGCGTCACGTTGGCATGCGTCACCACGCAGCCCTTGGGCTGGCCGGTGGAACCGGAGGTGTAGATAACGTACGCCGCCTGCTGCGGATGCAGGGAGCGCGGCGGCGGCGCGTTGTGCGCAGGATCGGCGCTGTCCGACGGGCTCACGCCCGCCGACGCTGCATTCGTCTGGCTCACGCCTTCCGCCAGCCCGACCCGTTGTACATCCTGCCCGGCCATCGCCGTCAGGCCCGCTTCGTCAGCCACCACCACCCGGACGCCGCTGTTAGCGGTCAGGAAGGAGAGGCGTTCAGCCGGATAAACCGGATCCAGCGGCACGTACGCCCCGCCTGCCTTGAGAATGCCGAGGATACCGACCAGCAGGCCGGGACCGCGCTCCACGCTCAGCCCGACCAGGCTTTCCTGCTGTCCGGCGCCGATCCCCCGCTCGCGCAGCCGCCATGCCAGCGCGTTGGCCGCCCGGTCAAGTTCGGCATAGGTGAGCTGCTGGCCGTCGCTGCTGACCGCCACCCGATCGGCGTAGCACGTTGCTGCCAGTTCAAATTGCTGGCATAAATCAACCGGAGCCGGGTGTTTTTGCAAAGACGAGCGCGGCGTAATGTCCGCCAGCGGTACGCGATCGATCGCCTCATGCGGCGTAGAGACTTCCGCTGCTAATAAGCGTTGATAGCAATGCATCCAGGCACGGGCGACTTCAGGCAAAATCCGCTCGCGGCGAAACTCGAAAGTCGCTGTCAGCGTGTCGCCTTCCTGCTTCAGCAGCAGCGTTAAATCAAATTTGGCCTGAACCGGATAGAGATCGATTGACTGGATTTGCAGATCGGTGAAAACAAGCGCGGTCGAAGGCGTGTTCTGGAAAGCAAACATCGCGGTAAAAGGCACGCTGTTGGTATTTTCACGATGGGTCTGCTTCAGCAGCTTCTCATAGCTGGCATCTTCATGTTCCATTGCGTCAAGGACGGCGGCCCCACAGCGTTCCGCCAGGCTGTCAAAACTCTCTCCCGGCTTGATCTCATCGCGGATAACCAGCGTATTAACGAAATACCCCACCATATTTTCAAGCTCGCTGCGCTTTCTGTTGGCAACCGGAAAACCGACACAGACGTCATCGGTTTGGGTTAACCGATTTAACAGCGCCATAAAGCCAGTCAGCAGGGTGACAAATAAAGTGGTATTACGTTCACGAGCGTGAGCATTAAGCTGATGCACAAAATCTGCGGTGAATTGTTGCTGAACTGTACCCCGGCTAATATTCTCTGGATCCTGATTTTCACATCCGGGCAAATAAGCCGCACGCGGGGCGTCATATTCTTTTACCTTTACCTGAGATGCCGTACGCTTAAGTTCCGCCTCTTCCCATTCGGCATAATCAGCATATTGCAGAGGGAGTTCGGAGAGTTCAGGCGATATGTTAGCGACATGGGCATTATAATAATGACTCAGCTCACGCAACAGAATACCGACCGACCAGCCATCGCAGGCAATATGGTGGATCACCATAGAAAGAATATGGTGCTCGTCACTCAGCTGATAAACACGGGCACGGAATACCGGAGCGAGCTGAAGATTAAAAGGTTCGGCTGCATCCTGCTCCAGCCTTTGTCCGAGCTGGGATTCTTCGATGCGAATAAGCGGCAGCACCAGGTCGTCGTCGGGCTGATGGATGCGCTGCATCGGGATATCATCCACTATCCCATAGCTTGTGCGCAAAATTTCATGACGCTGCTCTATATCGGTTAATGCCTGACGCAATGCCTGATGATTAAACCGCCCCCGGCAGCGTAGCGCAAAAGGAATGTTATAACTTACGTCCGCTTCATTTATTTCAGCCAGGGTCCAGAGACGCCGTTGTGATGAAGACAAGGGAAATATCAGGGCTTCAGAGTCATCGTAAAAATTATTCACTGCGCTCGCTCCTTACAATAAATTTGTCATTCATTTTTGACGACGTCGTGATGGCAGAAGCGGAGCTGAATGCGTGTTCTGGCGCTCCCCATTATTAATCTGCCGAAGCGCCGTGATTTTTTCTGCCAGTGCGGCGACCGTCCCCGCTTCAAAAATATGACGCAGGGGCAGTTCAACCCCATAACGTTCACGCAGACGGAATAACGCCTGAGTCGCCAGGATTGAATCGCCGCCGGTTTCTAAAAAGCTCTGATGACGTCCCAGGCCAGACAGCCCAAGCACGCTACCCAATAACCCGGCAATTTCTTTTTCAAGAGTGGATTGATAGCCCTCTTCGTTTGAGCGCAGAGCAATTTCTGGCTTTGGCAGCGCCCGGCGGTCGAGCTTGCCGTGCGCGGTCAGCGGCAGCTGCGCCAGCGGCATTATCACCGCAGGCACCATATGTTCCGGCAGACGCTTTGAGAGCGCCTCACGCAACGCCTGCGGATTGTCTCCGCCCACCACGTAAGCCACCAGCCGAGGCTGGCCCTGCTCCGGCGTGTCCAGCAGCACCGCCGCGTCGCGGACGCCCGTTTCTTCACGCAGCGCCGCTTCGATCTCGCCCGGTTCGATACGGAATCCGCGCAGCTTCAGCTGCTGGTCCGCACGCCCCTGATAGATCAGGTTTCCGTCCGCCAGCCGCCGCGCCAGGTCGCCCGAGCGGTAAAGCCTTGAGCCTGGCGCGCCCCAGGGGTCCGGCACAAAACGCTGCGCCGTCAGCGCCGCGCGGCCCAGATAGCCCCGCGTCACGCCCGCGCCGCCCACGTACATTTCGCCCGCCACGCCCAAAGGCACCGGCTCGCCGTAACGGTCCAGCACCTGAACGTGCAGATCCGCCAGCGCTTCGCCGATCGCGCCTGCCGGTTGGTCGACGCTGGCCGCCGGGAGTGTGTGTTCGGTAACGTGTACGGTGGTTTCGGTGATACCGTACATATTCACCAGCCGCACCCGCTCACCGTGCCGCGCGTACCACGGCCGCAGGCTGCCCGGCTCCAGCGCCTCGCCACCGAAGAAGACCAGCCGCAGCGCCGGGAAGGTCTGACGGGCAGAAGCGGCAACCAGCTGGCGGAAGGCCGCCGGCGTCTGGCTCAGCACCGTCACCGCCTCCTCTTCCAGCAGCAGTGCAAACTGTTCCGGGTCACGGCTGCTCAGGTAAGGCACCACCACCAGCCGTCCGCCGTGCAGCAGCGCGCCCCAGATCTCCCAGACTGAGAAATCAAAGGCGTATGAGTGGAACAGCGTCCAGACGTCCGACTCGCTGAACGCATAATGCGCGGTGGCGCTAAACAGCCGCGTCACGTTGGCATGCGTCACCACGCAGCCCTTGGGCTGGCCGGTGGAACCGGAGGTGTAGATAACGTACGCCGCCTGCTGTGGATGCAGGGAGCGCGGCGGCGCGTTGTGCGCAGGATCGGCGCTGTCCGACGGGCTCACGCCCGCCGACGCTGCATTCGTCTGGCTCACGCCTTCCGCCAGCCCGACCCGTTGTACATCCTGCCCGGCCATCGCCGTCAGGCCCGCTTCGTCAGCCACCACCACCCGGACGCCGCTGTTAGCGGTCAGGAAGGAGAGGCGTTCAGCCGGATAAACCGGATCCAGCGGCACGTACGCCCCGCCCGCCTTGAGAATGCCGAGGATACCGACCAGCAGGCCGGGACCGCGCTCCACGCTCAGCCCGACCAGGCTTTCCTGCTGTCCGGCGCCGATCCCCCGCTCGCGCAGCCGCCATGCCAGCGCGTTGGCCGCCCGGTCAAGTTCGGCATAGGTGAGCTGCTGGCCGTCGCTGCTGACCGCCACCCGATCGGCGTAGCGCGTTGCTGCCAGTTCAAACAGAGTACAGAGGTCGAAAACGGCTTTCACCGAATTTTCTGAGTGGGGCACGACTGTTTTTGGCTGAAGGCTGGCATACCAGCGGGTATCTGGCCTGTTGGCGATGGCCTCCACAGCGTGCATGACAAACTCGCCAAACTGTTCAACCTGCCAGTCAGCCACAACAGCGGGATCGGAAACCAGGGTGATTTCCAGTGAGCCATCAAAAGGATCCTGTGAATACTGGGCGAGGAGCGGAAAATCGGTTTCTTCATAAATATCAACATCCACAACCTGGAAATCAGGCAGATCAAGCAGGCCGCCATAGATGTGAAAATGGATGTAGTTAAAACTGACGTTATAGAGCTGCATGCCGCTGTTAAGTGACTTAATGACAGCGGCCGGCAGGCGGCGTATTGACTGAAGCCCCCGTTCTTCGGCGGCTATCAGCTCTGTCAGTTCGCGCCAGCTGGCTGGCGGCAGCGCCACGCTGAAAGGGAGAGTATTCAAAAAGAGGCCGACAGCCTTATCCGCGCCTGCCGTACGGCCATGGGTAACGTAACCGCTGGTGGTCACTGCTCCGCCGCTGATTTTTGCTAACGCGCTCAGGTGTGCCGTCAGCAAAACGATTTTCAGGGGAATCGCCAAATCCGTAGCGCGTTGTTTAAGCTGGTTTGCTAAAGGATCGGGCAGGCGGAACACTTTGCGCCTGACCTGGCGCGTTGCGGTTGCTGCTTCGCCCGAAACATCTCTACCCAGCAGCGTCGGCGCTACGTCCGAGACGCGTTTGCGCCATGTCTCAATGAGGTGCTGGTCAGCCTCGGCCTGGCGTTCCAGCGCCACGAAAGCGGTATTAGCTGAAGTATCAGAGAGGGTTTGAGCAACGCTGGCATCCGCGTTGGTAACGCTGTGAATTAAGCTACTCAGCAGGGTAGCAACGCTCCAGCCATCGAAAATCGCGTGATGGAAATCAAGGGTCAGCTGCAATTCTTCATCGGTATGCCGGTGCAGGCTCACGCGGAACATGCGCCCAACGGCCGGTTCAAAATGATATGACTTGCTTTCAGCAATAAAAGCAGCGATTTCGCGTTCCCGTTGTTCCGTCGCCAGCGGGCGCAGGTCAATAATTTGATACGCAATTTCGGCTGATGAATGAATAATCTGGATTGGTTCGCTATAACCCGTCCAGTGGAAAGAGGTTCTCAACGGCGTATGGAAAGAAGGCAGCCGCTCGAGCGCATGACGCCACGCCTGCTCATCCCACGGCATGCGTAACCGGAAGGTAAAAACGTCATGAAAAATAGCCCCTTCTTCCGCAAGCGTGGAATGAAACAGCATTCCGGCCTGCAATCTGGATAAAGGGAAAGCATCATCGACGTTGTCCGGCAGAAGCGCACGGTCCGATGCCGACAGCAAGCTAAACGGGGATGTCAGGCTCTCATCGTTACTGGCCGTATCATTATTTTTTACGCCCGCCGCGATTTTACGGATATATTGCGCGGCTAAAAAACCTTCAATAGTCACGTTGATCCCCGCCGCTCTCGCTTTGGCGATAACCTGGAGTGAATTGATGCTGTCGCCACCCAGCGCAAAGAAGTTTTCGTCAATGCCCGGTTCAGGGATGTTCAGCACCTCGCTCCAGATCCGGGCCAGCGTCTGTTCAACCTCGTTTCTTGCGCCCGCCCCGTCGGCGACCGCGATTTCCGGCTTTGGCAGCGCCCGGCGGTCAAGCTTGCCGTGCGCGGTCAGCGGCAGCTGCGCCAGCGGCATTATCACCGCAGGCACCATGTGCGCGGGCAGCCGGGCCGACAGCGCTTCACGCAACGCCTGCGAATTTTCTCCGCCCACCACGTAAGCCACCAGCCGTGGCTGGCCCTGCTCCGGCGTGTCCAGCAGCACCGCCGCGTCGCGGACGCCCGCCTCTTCACGCAGCGCTGCTTCGATCTCGCCCGGTTCGATACGGAATCCGCGCAGCTTCAGCTGCTGGTCCGCACGTCCCTGATAGATTAGGTTTCCATCCGCCAGCCGCCGCGCCAGGTCGCCCGAGCGGTAAAGCCTTGAGCCTGGCGAGCCCCAGGGGTCCGGCACAAAACGCTGCGCCGTCAGCGCCGCGCGGCCCAGATAGCCCCGCGTCACGCCTGCACCGCCCACGTACATTTCTCCCGTTACGCCAGCCTGTACCGGCTCGCCGTAGCGGTCCAGCACCTGAACGTGCAGATCCGCCAGGGGTTCGCCAATCGCGCTTGCCGGTTTTTCACTATCAGCAGCACAGAGCGCGTATTCGGTAACGTGTACGGTGGTTTCGGTAATGCCGTACATATTCACCAGCCGCACCCGCTCACCGTGCCGCGCGTACCACGGCCGCAGGCTGCCCGGCTCCAGCGCCTCGCCACCGAAGAAGACCAGCCGCAGCGCCGGGAAGGTCTGCCGGGCAGAAGCGGCAACCAGCTGGCGGAAGGCCGCCGGCGTCTGGCTCAGCACCGTCACCGCCTCCTCTTCCAGCAGCAGTGCAAACTGTTCCGGGTCACGGCTGCTCAGGTAAGGCACCACCACCAGCCGTCCGCCGTGCAGCAGCGCGCCCCAGATCTCCCAGACTGAGAAATCAAAGGCATAGGAGTGGAACAGCGTCCAGACGTCCGACTCGCCGAACTCATAATGCGCGGTGGCGGTAAACAGTCGCGACACGTTGGCATGCGTCACCACGCAGCCCTTAGGTTGGCCGGTGGAGCCGGAAGTGTAGATAACGTACGCCGCCTGCTGCGGATGCAGGGAACGCGGCGGTGCCGCTTCGTTCGTACGATTCGAGCTGCCCGACAGGCGTGCATCCCTCGCCTCCTCGCCCGTCGGGTTTATGCCTTCCGTCGCCAGCCCGACCCGCTGCACGTCCTGTCCGGCCATTGCCGTCAGGCCCGCTTCGTCGGCCACCACCACCCGTATGCCGCTGTCGGCCACAAGGAAAGAAAGACGTTCGGCCGGATAAACCGGATCCAGCGGCACGTACGCCCCGCCCGCTTTGAGAATGCCGAGGATACCGACCAGCAGGCCGGGACCGCGCTCCACGCTCAGCCCGACCAGGCTTTCCTGCTGCCCGGCGCCAATCCCCCGCTCGCGCAGCCGCCATGCCAGCGCGTTCGCCGCCTGGTCAAGTTCGGCATAAGTGAGCTGCTGGCCGTCGCAGCTGATTGCCACCCGTCCGGCATAGCGTGTTGCTGCCAGTTCAAACTGAGTACAGAGATCGTCGGTGACAGTTGGCTGGGCAAAAGCAGCTTTTGCAGGCGTTATTTGACTGCTGCTAAACAATTCTCTTTCGGGGAAAGCGATACAGTTATCCAGGATATTTTCAAAATCGGAAAATACACGCTCGATATCTATTTCGCTGAAGGCAGAGACGTTGTAATCGATATCGATTGTGAGTGGTCTTTCTGCGTCATAATCGCGAATAAAGATCTTTAAAGGATAATCCTGAGAAGGACTTGATAATACCGTCAGCCGGGTATCAGTCCCCTCGTAAGCCGCACTGTAATCATGTTTTTCATAGGAAAGGCTCGCTTCATACGATACGCCGCCTCTTAATAACTGATTAGCAGGAAAACGCTGATGCCGATAATCAGCTTTAAGCAGAGCGTTAATATTTTTTAACAGGCTACTAAAGGTGTCGCGCGATTTTCTCTGAAGGCGAAAAGGCAGAACGTTAGCAAACAAACCACACGTCTGTTTGGCGCGGGCCGACCGACGGTTTAGCACGGGTAAACCGAGAACAATATCATCAACGCCAAACGTCCGGAAAAGGAAGGTGGCAGTAATGCCTGTCAGCGCCTGAAAAAGCGTTCCGCCTGAACTGAGCGCAAGCGCCTGCAACTTGTCGCGATGATGGGGCTCAACGGTAAACGAGTGACGTCGCGCGGTCACCTCTCTGCATCCTTGCGGAAACAGCGTGGTGTCATAACCCGTCAGCCTTGCCTGCCAATATGTCTGGTCGGTTGCAAATAAGCGCGAGTTTTTATACTCCCGCTCAGCGTTAAATTGCTCTTGCAGACTTAAGGGTAAAACGCTGCTTCCGAACTCGCCCTGAGCAGTGCCGTTATAAAATGCGGCTAAACGCTGATAAATCAGGGAAGTAGCCCAACCATCGTAGGCTAAATGATGGTAGAACCCCACCATCAAATGATGATCTTTTGCAATACGTATTAACGTATGACGCAACAGGGCCGTTTTTCCGTCAAAAGGAAAGGTCTGTTGCAGACGCTGATCAATACAGGAAATAGCGGATTGGAAAGGATCATCGTGGCCGGAGAGATCCAGCACTTCCAGCGGGGTGCTGTGGTCATCAAGCGTGATGATTTCAGGCTCCCAGGCAGTCACAGACAAGGCTGAACGCAGGGCGGGATCTCGTTTTACTGCCCGATCGGCCTCACGCATTCGACCTTCGTCAAAAGGCCCTCTGATATCAATAATCGCGCCGATATTGAACAGCGCCTCTGATGGATACAACGCTTGTTTGGTAAGAATTTCAGCCTGTTTATCGAGCAACATGCACATTCACCTTTTTGGTAAACAGATTCGCCGTCACAGCACGATCGCGACCACAATGATTAGTGGATCTAATCTGATGGAATTTTTCAAATATCAGTAATGTTTATGCTTATTTGTTTTAAGCGCTTGTAATTTGCCAATAGCGGAACAGGGATTCAGCACAACCACATGTAAAACAAGGAATAATTAACAATTACGCAAACAATAAGACTAAAATTTTTCTAAACACTATCAACTCTTTTTAACTGCGTAAAGCGCCAAAAATCAAAATTTTTTATTATTTTTCAAGATGCCTGTTCGTCGAGGTTGTCAGGTATAAGCTCAATAACTTAAGGCCTTTTCAACCAGCAAAAATAAAATTCCCTATATAATTTATCTACTTAACGTTTTACACCTTGAGAATGACGTAAATATGTCAGCAAGGCCTTTCGTATAAGAACAATTTTTCCCTGAGGCTCCTGTTTATACAAATTCTCTAATACGTATTACGCTGTAACCCGCTATCCAGGCTGGCTGAAGAGCATTTTTGTAAGGGCTTTAGAGCCTGTAATTGCGTTAATCCGTTTTTAAGATTTTCCCTATAAAAAAATAACGCCTTATCAGCCGGGAAATTTTTTCCCCTGTCGATGGAATTTTTTTGCATTAGGACAATAGATAGTTTTTATATTGCTTAATAAATGCGCTACTGGTTAATTTATGCACACATCTGTTTTTGCATGCTACCGCGAAGCAAAGGGGTAATTTGATATCAAAGGATAGAAAGAGGGGATAATTCGGGAGGGTGTTTTAAATTTCCTGGAAATTCGCTGCCTGCTGAATAAGTAAAGTGAGATATGACCGATCTGCCACTAAAAATGTTCAACCGGAATGGTAACGCATTATTGTATCGTATGGTATGAATCAGCATTTTCCACGTAAGCCCGACTCTCATCCTGGCGCCGGATGTATTCCCACATCGGTTCACGCATCACCTGGGCGGCTAATCTGTGATATGCTCCTGCGGATATGATTTACTACTACATCGTTTGATTAATCACCAACGTCAGCCACTGTTATGAGGTGTTAGCGATCTTCCGGCAGGCATCAATATGCTGAACAATTTTTTTAGCCAGTTACGCATATAACCATAACAACAAGGAGTTATATTGTGGGATACGCCCGGAGCAGTGAGCGTTTGAGCCTATATTGGTCGCTCCCCTGGAGTGAACTGGCTGGTTGAGACGAAATTTATGACCGGCACACCTTTTGACGTAAGGAGGTGATGCAGGATTGCCTGATTATTACCCGCCATGAGCCGCAGCCGGAACTGCCAGCAGAACCGGACGTGGTGACCACACTGCGCAAGGCCTGCAAGAAGCTAACGGTGTGTAAGCAGCAGCTGATCGAAGAG
Organism: Pantoea sp. CCBC3-3-1; assembly: GCF_007981265.1. Classification (NCBI taxonomy): domain Bacteria; kingdom Pseudomonadati; phylum Pseudomonadota; class Gammaproteobacteria; order Enterobacterales; family Erwiniaceae; genus Pantoea; species Pantoea sp. CCBC3-3-1. The sequence goes on along the minus strand of NZ_CP034363.1, from coordinate 2,160,892 downwards.
TTTATTCAGGTTATCGCCACGCCGCAGAAATGGCCACGGAAGATCCCAGATGGGATAATTGAGTGGCGATTAATTTAGATTAAGTAGCTGTTTTTAAAGTAAAAACCCAGCTGACCGGCTGGGATTTATTCAGTTTTTTATTGTGAAAGAGATAAAAATATTGTCACTTTTTAATTTTCTTAAATGCTCTCTTGCGTAATCACAGCTCTCATAAGGATCCACTAAATTACAATACCAATCAGCATAAAAATTTTTCATTTCATTATTTTCATGTTGATAGACATCTCCACCAAGAACTGTCCATTTCGCATCTGAAAAGAGTTCTAATGCCTCATCCGCTACAGATATTGGTAGAACTGCATCATGAATCCCATTCTCCAAAAGGCTTTTTCCACAACGTGAATACAATTCCAGGATTTTATTAATCATTATTTTTCCATTTCCATTTATTTTTTAGGAACAAAAAGCCGGTGATTTATAGAACCATTTGGTTCACGTATATATTCGAATATACCTTCTTTCCCACGGTAACTGCCTGATATCTCGAGCCTCAGGCGCTCTACGCCATCGCCTCCTGTAATTACTGATACTGTCCCCTGATTAGCATGGCCATCTACAGATTCAGGGAAGGAATGAAAGTCTCCAGAAGACGCTTGTTGTTTGACTTTATCTGTATAGGTCGTTCCCGTAAAGAAGTCGCCAGCACTGCTCTTACCAGAAGATTCAGAAATATAGCTGCTGCCAGTATTTTCTACCGGTTTGGGGTTAATGAATATCCCATCATTTTTTCCCGGCTGGGTTTCAGGGGATATAGTAATAATAGAACTATTACTGCCAGACCGATCCGGCGTAACCAGCGACGTTCCCTTGTTTTCATCCTGCGCCGGACTAATCAGCCTGCCACCCGTCACATCCCTGTCCGGCTGAGGGAAGATAGTGACTAGTCCTTTTTGATCCTGAGCAACCATGTAATTATAAGCTTCACGCTGCTCTGGCGTCAGTTTTTCTATCAAATCGGCACGGCCCGTTGCGGCAACGCCCAATACATACTCTTTATCAGTATCTGAAAGCTTATCCAGCACGGTGACTGCGGTACTAATCCCCAGCAGGCTTCCCAGACCTTTTTCTATCAGCGCATTACGACAGGCCGCGACTTTAGTGCATCCTTGTGCGACAAGCCTTACTCCCTGGCCCAGTACGGCCAGGTTGTTATTCTCTACCGCATTCTTCCCGGCCTGCGCACCCGCCACCGCGCTGGCGGTGCTGTCTCCGGCGATACCGCCTGCAAGCCCTGCCGCCAGCGTGCCCAGCTCGCTGACGATCTGCTTCTGCCCTTCGCTGAGTTTATCACGATCCACGCCCGGATAAAGCTGCTGCGCGATAAACTCGCCTGCCGTCGCGCCTGTTGCCCCCGCCAGCGCTGAGTTGTTCTGTATCTGCGCCACCACGGCGCCCAGCACCGCGTGCGCTATCAGGTTGGCCGGTTCGTTAACCACCTCTTTTCCGTCGGGACCGGTTGTGATGGTCTCCCTGTGGATAAGCTCCGCCAGGTAAGGGGCAGCGGCTCCCGCAATTGCGCCCTGAACGTTGCCTGCCACCAGCCCCTGCAACGCCGCCGTGGCGGCCTGGATGGCGCTGCCGGTGCCGAACTTCGCCTCGGTGTTTTTGTAACCGTCAGTGCCGATCAGCGCGTCGTTGTACGCTTTCCACTTCGGCCCGGAATTTATTTCGCTAACGCTGGCTGAGTGGGCCGAAATTCACGCAGTGAGGCTGGAATTTATTGAACCAGGCAAAACGACTCAGAATACATTCATTGAACGCTTTAACCGGACATACCGCACTGAAATACTCGATTTCTATATGTTCAGGACGCTGAACGAAGTACGAAAAATTACAGAGCGGGGCTTTCAGAATATAACTGTGAACGTCCACATGAATCACTGAACAACCTGACACCGGAGGAATACGAATCACAACACCATCTGGCTGGGATCTCAAAAAGTGCGTGAAACTAACACGGGTCTATTTACACAGAGACGAACAGTTCTTTAGAAAGATGGGTGCCAGGATCTCGCTGGCAAGGAAAGCGCTGCAACTGGCCGAACAGCTGGGGATCGCCCAGCAGACGATGGCGCACTATGAAGGCGGGCGGCCCAAGGTTTCGGCCTCACTGCTGCCACAACTGGTGCAGATCGTGAACCTGTCACTGGATGAACTGCTGGGTCTGCCGGCCCGGCGTCACGGTTGGAGCAGCAGATCGATATGATCCGGCAGATGCCAATGACGAAGCAGAAGTTTGTTTCTGAGACGCTGGATAACGTGATTGGCAAAACGGAGTAGTTTACAAATACGGGACTGAGGTGCTCTAACACCCCAGTCCGCTAGCCACAAGCAACTAACAAGGAGTTGATTATGGATGAGACATATCATAAGCCAGAGATTGCCACACCCGCAACCCGTTGTTATACCGTAGATTATATCAGTGACGCGAAGTACCGCCCCGTTCCGGTGGTTACGCTGAAGGGCCACTGGCTGAAGGAGACGGGATTTGATACCGGTACGGCGCTGGAGGTGAAGATCTTACTGGGCTGCCTGATACTGGCGGCGCAGGAGCCGCAGCCGGAATCGCCCGCAGAAGCGGAGGTGGTGTTTACGCTGCGTAAAGGCTGTAAAAAGCTTTCTGGCCGTAAACAGCGGGAGATGGCAGCATTTAATGAACTGGTTGCCACGCCGCAGAGGCGACCACGGAAGGTCCAGTAAGGGGCAGTTGAGTAGCGGAGGCTGGATTAACCTTTTGTTTATAAAGAAAAACCCCAGACCTAAGGGCTGGGATTTCTTATTAAGGGCCTTGCCATTGTAGCTTACACTTTAATCCATCAGGAACCATTTTAAATAATAACTCTATATATTTAACGTGTTGACTGTAATTAGGTGAAATGTTTTCACTGCATTTTTCAAAATAATATTTTGCTTGATTGTTTAAGAACCATAAATCATGCTCAACGAAGTCTGAGATAAGTAGCGTATACATTAGGTTATGCACCAATTCAGCTTCAAAGTAGCATGATATATCTCGACCTTTCTCTTTTTTATCCAATGACTGGATATTTCTGATGTAAGGTAGAGAAAGAGATAGCATTTTTATATATATCTCATTTTTTTTCATGGGCATAGTATTCTCCATAAGATCATCACCTCCTAGTCGGCATAGATTTAGCCCCTGCTGGCGCATTCTTTGTCTGAGTCCATGAGCCATTTTGAAGTAATTTGTCTATGTAAGATTTATCTCCAGTCTTTTTATAGATTAGGGGTGATTCAGGTCATGGCGAAGCCGAAGACGCGGAGCGCTGGCTGAGCGATACAGTAAAAATCCCGGCGCGAAGGCCGGGATTTCTGGCTAACTTACTGCCTCAAAAAAACTTTCTATTTCACTTTGTGTTAACTTGACCAATAATAAATTAACGATATTTATTCCAGCATCTATTCCTAGATAAAAATTATCGCTACATCTTATCCAGTTAGTTACTTTTTTATTCTCGCCGATTGTTAACAGTATAGAGTCTGAGGATATAATCACTTGAATGTCAAGGCTAAAATCGTCAACAAAACGCTGTCTAAAATCATCATTTCCTGAGTATGTCCACAGTTCTGTATTCACGACCGGAAGTCCATAAATACTGTCTGATAATGATACTGAAAGGGAATCTGTTTTATGGATTGAGCCTGGTTCAATCATTACTAATGTTATGGACGATAAAAATCCATTTTCTGGTAGTACAGCCAGTTCGAGCAGGCTTTTCTTGCCATTTCCGACCCGCCAATACAAAGGAGGAAGTTTTTTAGAATCAATGATTTTTATATCAACAGGAACGTAACCATCAGTAGTAATGGCTACACATCCTGGTTCATTAATAACGCTATCTACAGTTAATTTCATCATTTATACAACGCATGTTTTAATACAGGGTAAGGGTCTGAAGACCTTTGGCTAAATACTAGCTCTCAACGCTCAACCTGCATTTTTCCGTTAAATTTGACTCCCTGGGAAGATGCATCTTTAACAGCACTTTGAAGAATGGTCAGCATAGCCTGACTTCCTTCTGTTGTGCTGTGAGACAATCCATTTCGTGTTAAATATTCGCCCATATGTTTAGTTGCATTTGGGTTCACCCAAACAGTTTGCCCGTTAACATTTAATTCAAAAGACCTTGGAATGGATGTTCCAGGTATTGCAGGCTGAGTTGCGTTAATAGAATCAAAAACAGTTCCTGTTTTTACAATCTCAGCGCCAGCTTTTGCCGCTGCTGATTCAGCCTTACTCACAGCCTTAGCAACAACCTTCTCCGTCAGTACCGCGCCACCTTTTACCACCCCCGCACCGCCAGCCAGCAACCCGGCTATATCCGTCACCAGCTTGCCACCTTCAACGCCCGCATTAAATGAACCGCTGGCTCCGGCTTTCTGGTACTCAGCTTCCATCCGGTCAATGCGGTCAATATAGAACTGCTTCACCGCATCCGACACGTTACCCAGCACATCGCCGCTGTTAAACAGCGTCTTCAGGGCTTCGTAAGTTTCAACCGGGCTGCTGGCCGTTTTTACGAGGCTGCCAACAGCATCATACAGCCCCGACGGCACCCCCGCGACCATTCCCGCCGCAAAGCTGCCATCCTGGCCCAGGTCTATCGCCGTCCATTTCGCCTGCGTCTGGGCTTTACAGGCCACGCTCTGACATTCTGCCAGCTCTTCTTTCTTCTGAGCCTTCTGGGTGTTGCTCAGATAATTATTCTCAACCGCATTCTTCCCGGCCTGCGCACCCGCCACCGCGCTGGCGGTGCTGTCTCCGGCGATACCGCCTGCAAGCCCTGCCGCCAGCGTGCCCAGCTCGCTGACGATCTGCTTCTGCTCCTCGCTGAGTTTATCACGATCCACGCCCGGATAAAGCTGCTGCGCGATAAACTCGCCTGCCGTCGCGCCTGTTGCCCCCGCCAGCGCTGAGTTGTTCTGTATCTGCGCCACCACGGCGCCCAGCACCGCGTGCGCTATCAGGTTGGCCGGTTCGTTAACCACCTCTTTTCCGTCGGGACCGGTTGCGATGGTCTCCCTGTGGATAAGCTCCGCCAGGTAAGGGGCAGAGGCTCCCACAATTGCGCCCTGCACGTTGCCTGCCACCAGGCCCTGCAACGCCGCCGTGGCGGCCTGTATGCCGCGCTGGATGGCGCTGCCGGTGCCGAACTTCGCATCGGTGCTTTTGTAACCGTCAGTGCCGGTCAGCGCGTCGTTGTACGCTTTCCACTTCGGCCCGGAATTTATTTCGCTAACGCTGGCTGAGTGGGCAGAAATTCACGCAGTGAGGCTGGAATTTATTGAACCAGGCAAAACGACTCAGAATATATTCATTGAACGCTTTAACCGGACATACCGCACTGAAATACTCGATTTCTATCTGTTCAGGACGCTGAACGAAGTACGAGAAATCACAGAGCGGGGGCTTTCAGAATATAACTGTGAACGTCCACATGAATCACTGAACAACCTGACACCGGAGGAATACGAATCACAACACCATCTGGCTGGGATCTCAAAAAGTGCGTGGAACTAACACGGGTCTATTTACAGTTGGAGGAGCTGGGTTTTGAGACGGGGAAAAAGGTTGAGGTGACTTGTGAGCAGGCCGAGTTGATCATCCGGCTGGCTGAGGAGTGATCGGACTGACAGATAAAAAGATCCCAGCCGCAAGGGCTGGGATTTTACTATGTCACTTGGGATTTAAAGGCGAGGCTGGTTTCTCTTTCGACATGAGACATTGCCCCACGCCAATAATAATACCGCATCCTATTGATATTTCAGTTCCTCTGATTAAGTTATTTCTATCAAAATCAAAATCACCCACTAAAAAATAGGATGCCAGAGATATAAGTAATCGACCACCCACAAGAGTAATGAAAAGGCCAACTGTCCATGATGTGACCAATAATAACAAGAGCTTAATTTTCTTCTTTTGCATAACTATTTTTCTCAAATTTCTGCTGAACTTTTTCGGTTAGATTCTGTGCGGAACTTCCAAGATATTCAGAACCGGCTGATTCAGCGACCGCCCCTGTTATTTTAGGTACAGTAAATTGAGGAATTGTAGTTTGTAGTCGTTCGACACCTTTTCCTATAGTAGCACCTCCAAGGGTTCCCAAGCCTGCACCGATCATCGGAGCTGTAGCATCTTTCCCCTGCGATTTAGCGCCTATATAAGCACCAGTAATACTTGCTAATTCAGTGAACCATAACCCTTTACCCTGAGTTAATCCACTGAGACCTGTGGCTAAAAGCGCATCAGTCGCACTGAATGGTCCCCCGCTGTTCAACTGATTAAACACATTTGTCGAACCGCCAATTGCACCTGCACCGATAACACTTCCCGCCGTTGCTGTAGCGGGCAACAGGACAGGTGCCATGACCGTTATTGCGCCTGCTCCCCACGCCGTTAATAAGCCGGTTGCCGCATTTTGTCCGGCAGGTAATTCGCCCGTCACCAGCTTATCTGAGGCATACTTAATTTCCCTTGGTGTTGCTGGGTTCAGCACTTTGCCATTTTCATCAGTAAGATTCGTATTATTTACCAGCGATCCCTGGGCCTGAACATTATTCTGGAAGCCGGTGCCGAATCCTTCCAGACCCGACAGCGCATTATTCTCTACCGCATTCTTCCCGGCCTGCGCACCCGCAACCGCGCTGGCGGTGCTGTCTCCGGCTATGCCGCCTGCAAGCCCTGCCGCCAGCGTGCCCAGCTCGCTGACGATCTGCTTCTGCTCCTCGCTGAGTTTATCACGATCCACGCCCGGATAAAGCTGCTGCGCGATAAACTCGCCTGCCGTCGCGCCTGTTGCCCCCGCCAGCGCTGAGTTGTTCTGTATCTGCGCTACCACGGCGCCCAGCACCGCGTGCGCTATCAGGCTGGCCGGTTCGTTAACCACCTCTTTTCCGTCGGGACCGGTTGCGATGGTCTCCCTGTGGATAAGCTCCGCCAGGTAAGGGGCAGAGGCTCCCGCAATTGCGCCCTGCACGTTGCCTGCCACCAGGCCCTGCAACGCCGCCGTGGCGGCCTGGATGCCGCGCTGGATGGCGCTGCCGGTGCCGAACTTCGCCTCGTTGTTTTTGTAACCGTCAGTGCCGGTCAGCGCGTCGTTGTACGCTTTCCACTCTTCCCTGGTGGCCTTTTCACCCGGCTCCTGCACGCCTTTTCTCGCCAGCTCAGCCTTGCCCGCCCCGGTGGCGCGCAGGGTGCCCTCGGTCTGTGCCATCTCCATCGCCTTGCCCGCGATTTCGCCGACCAGCTGCGCGGTCTGCAACCGCTTCTGCTCTTTTTCCCTGTCGAAAATCGGGCTGATGCTGCCGTTGGCACCGGCCACGTCGCGGCTGAGCTGGCTGACGTCCTGCTGCTGCCCGCGCTGGTCGCGTATCACCACCGAGCCTTCAGAGACGGCGGCGCGGGTAACGCCTTCCGCATGGCCGCTGCTGCCCAGGCCGCTGAGCAGCGTGGACGTCATGTTGCTCAGCAGCTGGCTGCCGGCCGGTGCGCCGGTGCTGAAGCTGCCGCCCACGTGCTGCACCTTATAATCCGCGCGGTTATCGATATCGCTGAAGCCCAGCGTGCCGCTATCCAGCCGGTTTTTATCCGCCGTTGCGGTGGAGCCGATAACCGCGCCGTTCAGCTGCGGTTTCCCGCTGGCTTACGCTGTCGGCATTCTCATGGCCTTTGCCTGCGCTGACGCTGGCGGACACGTTAAAGCCCGTGCCGCCGCTGCCGGCGGTGATACCCACGCCCACGCTGCCGCCTTTGCTGCTGTTGCTGCCGCGCGTCTGTGATGATTCTTCAGCGGAGACCAGGTTCACGTCGCGGTTCGCCGACAGCAGCATGTCTTTACCCGCCTGAAGCTGGCTTCCCTGCACGCTGATATCACCATTTTCCCCCTGTACGCCGCTGCCGGTGGCGGTGATGCTCAGGTTACTGCCCGCCGTCAGGCTGCTTTCCTGCTGCGTTTTCTGGTTAAGCGTGCTTTGTGATTTGGAGGACTGGCTGCCGTAAGAGAGGCTGAGGCCGGCGGTCGTCTTGTTGTCCGGGTCGTCACCTCTGGCCGCATCCAGCCTGGCCGCCTGAGTGGCGCTGACCCCGCTGAGCGCCGCCTTCACCCCCTGTAAGGCCGCGAGGCGACCGTCGCTCTCTTTCGTGGCCTCGTTTACGGTGGTGACGGCCGAATTAATGGCGCTGCCCGCGGCACCGGAGAGGGCGAGGGTGAGGCCGCTCTGCTTCTGCTCAACTTTATGGCTCTGGCTGCTCTGGTTCTCCGCCGCCAGAATGTTCACTTCCTTGCCGGTCAGGCTCAAATCTTTCGCCGCCAGCACCTCAGAGCCTTTAACCGTCAGGCCGCTGTCCGCAGTCAGGCTCACGCTGCCCACTGTGCTGACCACAGGCAACTATAAGGGAGTTGATTATGGCTGAGACACATCATAAGCCAGAGACGCACACACCCATAACCCGTTGTTATACCATCGGTTATGTCAGTGACGCGAATTACCGTCCCGTTCCGGCTGTTATGCTGAAGGGCCACTGGCTGGTGGAGGCGGGATTTGATACCGGGACGGCGCTGGAGCCGCAGCCGGAACCGCCCGCTGAACCGGAAGTGGTGACCATGCTGCGTAAAGCCTGCAAAAAGCTTTCGGCACGTAAGCAGCAGCAGGTCATGGAGTTTATCCAGGTGATCGCCACGCCGCAGAAGCGACCGCGGAAGATCCCGGAAGGGATGGTTGAGTGGTGCAGGCTGGAGTAACCAGCTGTTTGTAAAGGAAAACCCCAGCCGTGAGGGCTGGGGTTTTATGTTTTAAGATGGGATCTTAGCCAGTAATTCATTCACTTTATCTGTATCTTCTTGATGAAGATGAAGATATTTAGAGCAGGCTAAACGGATATATTGATAGCAGATTTCTTCGCTGACGATTACGGTATCATCTTCTGAAGGGGGATAACCTATTGCAAATTGCACACCTTCAAAATGATCCTCTTCATCATAGCTATTCATATCTGGAAAGTTGCAATAGGCACCATCAACATTTAACGTCCATTTTCTAGACAATAATTCTATAGCTTCTAAAAATTTATTGTCCTCATAAATCCTGTCAAAATAGGACATAACAATTGTATTTAACCCTGCATTCTCATCCTGTTGATTAAATAGTTCTTTTTTCATTGTTAGCCTCAGTTAGGGTGAAAGTTTCGCACTGTTCCAGTAGATTTATCTACATATATTCTGAAGCTAACGCCGTCAACAGTTGCACTAGCTTGCCCGTTTTTACTCGCCATTGCATCGTTATAGCCTTTAGCTGCTGCTTGTTGTCCAAGTTCTAACATTTTCTGATCGGTAAATATATTAGTCTTCTGCTGAGCCTGCTCACGCTCCGCCGGATCTTTGCTGTTCTGGAGTTTCTGCTTCGCCAGCTCAAGTTCTGTCTTCTCCGACACATGCAGGTGATTCTGCTCAACCGCATTCTTCCCGGCCTGAGCACCCGCGACAGCATCAGCCGTGCTGTCACCAACAACGCCACCCGCCAGTCCCGCCGCCAGCGTACTCAGCGCGCTGATGGTCTGTTTCTGTTCCTCACTGAGCCGATCGCGCGGGATCCCCGCATACATCTGCTGCGCGATATACTCGCCCATCACCGCGCCCGAAGCCCCGGCCAGCGCGCTGTTTCCTGCTGCGTAAGCGGTTACTGCACCAACCACCGCATGCGCCATCAGGTTCGCTTCGGTATTAACCTTACCGTTCGCATCCGTGGTCAGTTTATGTATCTGCTCCGCCAGATACGGACTCGCCGCACCGCTGACAGCCTGAGCAATGTTTCCGCCCGCCAGCCCCTGGATTGCCGCCGTGGCCGCCTGGAGTCCCTGTTGCAGCGCGCTGCCCGTGCCGAACGGCGCCATCGCAGTGTTATAAGCCTGCTCCGCTATCTGGTCGGCGTTTGGCTTCAGGTTACCTTTCCCGACCAGCGCCGCTTTTGCCGCCTCAAGCGCTGCCGGATCTCTCTTCGCTTTCTCGCCCGCTATCTGACCCTCAGTGCTGGCAATATCCATTGCCTGCGCCCCGATTTCCGCCACGAGCTGCGCCGTCTTCAGCCGGTTCCGTTCCTTCTCCGCGTCGAAGATTTTATCCAGACCCGGATTCGCATTTTCCACATCACGACTCAGCTGCGCAATATCCTGTGTCTGCTTTTCCTGATCACGGACAGTAATCGTGCCTTCGCTGACGGCGGAGTGGGTGGTCGAGCTGGCGCTGTCCGAACCGTTCAGTCCCGCCAGGAGGTTGCCGGCCATGTTCCCTTTAAACTGGTCGCCGATGCTGCTGCCGGTGCTGACACCGACGCTCTGGTGCTCAACACTGTAATCCGCTTTGTTTTCAATATCCCCGAACCCTAACGTGCCGGTATCGAGTTTATTCTTCTCCGCTGCTGCCGTTGAACCGATGACCGCGCCGTTCAGCTGCGTGTGGTTGCCGACGGTGATATCAAACCCGTCCTGCCCGCCAAAGATCCCGGTCTGCTCAATCACCGAATCGTAGTTGCTTTTCATTTTGTCGCGGTTAGCGCTGAGGTACGCCGAACCGCTCATTGAGCCAAAGGTAAAGCTGCCGCCCGCGCTGACGCTGGTCTGCTTCGAGTCATAGCTGTTGCTGTCCTGCTGGCTGCTCAGCGTTAGCTGACGACATGCATCCAGCGTGGTTTCCGTGCGGGTGATGAACGGTTGCCCATCCGCATAGCCTGCTCCAGCGCCAGCACGAAGGCAGTAGAACCGAAAGTGCTGACCCAGGTACGCCAGGCCTGTAAAAAGCTCTCTGCCCGTAAGCAGCGGCAGATCGCGGAGTTTATCCAGGTGATTACGACCCCGCAGAAGCGGTCACTGCCACCGGGAACGGGTGAGTGGCAGGCGATGCACAGAAGTAATTAACTGGTTATAAGGTAAAAATCCCAGCCGTGAGGGCTGGGATTTATACCTATACAGATTCTTGATAGGGAAGCTTTTGGATCACGTTATTGACCGTTCCTTTCTTTAAAGTGGTTTTTTTAGCTGTGCTGCCATAATCTGAACTGTATATTAAACACTCTTCATCGTTATCTTTAGGATAATAAAACAAATAAAATCCAACGTCTGATATTTCAACAGGGCTTAAAAAAACGCCTAACGCTTCAGAATCAGGTAATTCAAGATCATCAGGATCACTATCAAGAAGCATTCCATGTGAATGAGCTAACTGCGTTATCAACTCTGACGCATCTTCTGACAAGGACAACCCGACACTCTTACAGCTATTTATTTCTTGCTGGCTATCTTTTAAATAATTAATAGCCATATGTAATGTATAATTTGATCCTTTCGACGGATAGATTTCATCCTCAATAAAAAAACTAAAGATCCCATACTTCCAGTAGTTATCCTCTGTTTTTTCTAACATTTCATAAAAAACAGCAAATTCAAAAGGTTTACCAAAGATCATTTTTTGTCCTTTAATTCTTTAATTTCTTTATTGAAGCTACCCAGTTCTCTGTTACCTAAAGCATTTTTACCATCACCAGTACTGCCACTCCAATGATAAGTACCAGAGCCATCTTTGTTAGTGTTAAAGAATCGATGAATATTCCCATCATTATCAATTGATAGTCTTATCTTAGGATCTTTTGTAGCAATCGAATTCTCGAAGAGCGATAAAGAATTCTTTGGTTCTATCCCTGCACTAGGTCTGGAACCAGGTGCACCTGGCGTATGTTTGGGATTAGATTCAATTTTAAATCCATTGTTTGCAACTGTTGCTTCAGGGATTGGTAATCTATTATCTTTAATTCCAGATGAATGATTACCCGCCTTCCCAATCCCAGCAGCACTGGTTCCTGCCGCCTGCGCTAACGAATTGATAGCAAGCTGCTTCGCCTCCGCTGAATCACCGGACATCAGCGCGTTATGGATCGCCGCGTTTCTGTCCGTTTCAAGCTGGATGGTCGTCACCTGAAGAACAGCTAATTCGTCCTGTTCTGCCGGACTTAATCCGCCACCAGTGCGCGCTTTCTCCAGCAACTCATTGGTACGGCTGGCGTAATCGGCTTGTAACTGACTAACTTCACTAACTTTATTAACGCAGTCCTGAGCGCCTTTACATCCAACTACGCTTTCATGCTGCTCAGCATTGATTTTTTTGTACTTATCAATGACATCTTTTTCGCAGGCGGCTCCGCCCTGACATTGAGCCATTTCCTGAGCAAGGGATTTGTTACCCGGCACACTCAGCGCATTATTCTCAACCGCATTCTTCCCGGCCTGCGCACCCGCCACCGCGCTGGCGGTGCTGTCTCCGGCTATACCGCCTGCAAGCCCTGCCGCCAGCGTGCCCAGCTCGCTGACGATCTGCTTCTGCTCCTCGCTGAGTTTATCACGATCCACGCCCGGATAAAGCTGCTGCGCGATAAACTCGCCTGCCGTCGCGCCTGTTGCACCCGCCAGCGCTGAGTTGTTCTGCACCTGCGCCACCACGGCGCCCAGCACCGCGTGCGCTATCAGGTTGGCCGGTTCGTTAACCACCTCTTTTCCGTCGGGACCGGTTGTGATGGTCTCCCTGTGGATAAGCTCCGCCAGGTAAGGGGCAGAGGCTCCCGCAATTGCGCCCTGCACGTTGCCTGCCACCAGGCCCTGCAACGCCGCCGTGGCGGCCTGTATACCGCGCTGGATGGCGCTGCCGGTGCCGAACTTCGCCTCGGTGTTTTTGTAACCGTCAGTGCCGGTCAGCGCGTCGTTGTACGCTTTCCACTCTGCCTTTGTGGCCTTCTCACCCGGCTCCTGGACGCCCTTCTTCGCCAGCTCAGCCTTGCCCGCCCCGGTGGCGCGCAGGGTGCCCTCGGTCTGCGCCATCTCCATCGCCTTGCCCGCGATTTCGCCGACCAGCTGCGCGGTCTGCAACCGCTTCTGCTCTTTTTCCCTGTCGAAAATCGGACTGATGCTGCCGTTGGCCCCGGCCACGTCGCGGCTGAGCTGGCTGACGTCCTGCTGCTGCCCGCGCTGGTCACGTATCACCACCGAACCTTCAGAGACGGCGGCGCGGGTAACGCCTTCCGCATGGCCGCTGCTGCCCAGGCCGCTGAGCAGCGTGGACGTCATATTGCTCAGCAGCTGGCTGCCGGCCGGTGCGCCGGTGCTGAAGCTGCCGCCCACGTGCTGCACCTTATAATCCGCGCGGTTATCGATATCGCTGAAGCCCAGCGTGCCGGTATCCAGCCGGTTTTTATCCGCTGCTGCCGTTGAGCCGATGACCGCCCCGTTCAGCTGCGTGTGGTTGCCGACGGTGATATCAAACCCGTCCTGCCCGCCAAAGATCCCGCTCTGCTCAATCACCGAGTCGTAGTTGCTTTTCATTTTGTCGCGGTTAGCGCTGAGGTAAGCCGAACCGCTCATTGAGCCAAAGGTAAAGCTGCCGCCCGCGCTGACGCTGGTCTGCTTCGAGTCATAGCTGTTGCTGTCCTGCATGCTGCTCAGCGTAAGATTGCGGCCCACGTCCGCCACGACTTTGCTGCCGCTCGCCTGTGCCCCGCTCAGCGTGGTGTCGCGTCCGCTGCTCAGCGTTAGCTGACGGCCTGCATCCAGCGTGGTTTCATTTTGCGTGACGCCGTTGCCCTTCTCCCTGCCATTGCTGCTGTTCACGCTGGCGGAAACGCTGATCCCCCAGCCGCCTGAACCGGCACCAATGCCGATCCCCAGCGTGCCACCTTTGCTCTCGTTTTTCCCGGTGGTGAGATCCGTATCCTGAGCGGAAAGCAGCGTGATATCGCGCGCCGCGTTCAGCGCCATGTCCCGGCCTGCTTTTAGCTGACTGCCCGCAAGGGTGATATCGCCGCTTTGTGCGCCTTCCTTGCCGCCGGTGGCGGCGATGGTCAGGTTATTGCCCGCGTTTAGCGTGCTGCCGCTGGTGCGATCCTGCTCGCTGTGGCTGGTCGATTTGGACGACTGCGAGCCATAGGTGGCGCTAACGCCAATGGTGTTATTGTTGGCCGGATCGTTGCCCTTCGAGGTATCCATGCGCATAGCCTGCGACGCCTGCACGCCGGACAGCGTCGCTTTTGTCGCCTGAAGCGCTGCCAGGCGACCATCGCTTTCCTTGCTGGCCGTTTGGGCCGTGGTCACCGCGCTGTTAATCGCGCTGCCAACCGTGCCGGAAAGCGCCAGCGTCAGTCCGCTCGACTTCTGCTCAAACGTCTGGTCGCTGATGCGCCTGTCGTGACCCGGGTCGATTACCACGCTGTCACCGCTCAGTGACAGGTTATTGCCTGCAATCAGGTCGGAGCCGACAACGTGCGCCTGCCCGCCGGCGCTAATGCTCAGATTACCCGCTGAACTCCCCACGGTACTGCCGCTCTGGCTCTGGGTGGTGCCTTTTTCCTTCAGCTCCTGACGGGTTTTGCTGCTGCCGATCGTAAAGCCAATACCGCCGCTGCCCATCAGGCCGCTTTTCTTTTTCTCGCTAAGCTGCCAGCTGGAATCAGTGTTGGTGGCGGCGACGATATCGACGTTATTGCCCGCCTTCAGCGCGACGTCATGTTCACCGGCAACCGCAGAACCTTTAACCAGCAGGTTGTTGCCCGCGTTTAGCGTGACGTTATCGCCGCTCAGCAGGGTTCCCTTTTCTGCCGTGTCGCTGCTTTCTTTAACGGTATGCGTGGTGGTTTTTTTCAGGAAACTTTTTTTGGTTTTGGTTTCCTCTTTGTAGCGGTAATCGCTTTCGGTGGCGGTGGTCAGGTTGATATCGCGACCGGCACTGACCGCCAGATCCTGCGTGGCCGTCACCTGCGCGGCCTCGCTGTTCACATCACGCCCGGCGGTAACCGAGGTGCTGCCGCCGCTGGCGATTTCAGTTCCCTGCTGACGGACGGATTCAGTGATTTCCGTCTTTTTGCTCGCTTTGTCGCTGTTGCCGGAAGCGGTTTGCGCCGCCGTCAGATTGACATCCCGACCCGCTGCAAGCGCCACATCCCGGTCAGCCACCAGCCCGGCCGCCTGACTGTTGAGATCGCGTCCGGCGGCCAGCGTCAAATCGCTGCCGCTGGTGACGGTGGTGCGGGCCAGTCCGCTGCTGTGCGATTCACTTTTTCCCTGGCTGCTGTTCTGGCTGGTTTCTGCGCTTTGCAGATTGATGTCGTTACCTGCCGCGAGAGTCGCGTTACCGGCTGCATTCACCGTGCTGGCTTTGATATTCAGATCGTGCCCGGACTGCATGGCAAGGCTGCCGCCCGCGGTGACGTCACTTCCCTGACTGGACATGCTACTGTTGTTTACAACGGTGCGTTTACCGTTTTTGAAATCTGTCAGTCCGCTGCTTGCTGTCAGCGGATTGGCGGTAACGTTGATGTCATTGCTGGCGCTCATCAGCAGATCGCCACCGGCGCGCAGTGTTGCGCCCTGCACGTTAATGTCTCTGCCTGATTGCAGCGACAGCGATTCGGTTGCGGAAATGGCGCCTGTCTGGCTGCTCTGCGTTTCAGTCAGCGCTCCCGGGGTGCCTTTACCATTTCGTGTACCGGACTGCCAGGGCCGTGCCGTGGTCAGGTTGTTGATATCGCCGTTTACGCTCTCCAGCGCCACGGTTTTACCGCTGATGGCGGACGCCACGTTGGTGATGCTGTTCAGCGCGGTTAGTTTCAGGCTGTCGGCGGCCTGAATCAGTCCCGAGTTCAGGTTTTCAATTGAGTTCTGACTGTCCAGCGCCAGCGCATTTTGCGCCACAAGGGTGCTGCTGCTGTTGGTGACGTTTCCAGCCTTCAGCGTGACGTTATTACCGGCAATCACGCTGCCGTTTTGAACTACGGCATCCTTCGGCGAGAGGTAGACTTTTGGCACCATCACCGTCTCGCCATTCAGGGTTGCCGCTTCCCACCAGATAATGCTTTTATCCAGCGAAGCCAGCTGATCGGCGGTCAGCGACACGCCAAACTCCAGCCCCAACGACTGCTGTGTGGCGGCGGCGTTATCCATCAGGTAGCGCATCTGCTCCAGATCGGAGCCTGTGCCGCCGAGGTAGCGATTTCCGGTCTGGTTAAGCACGGCGTTACTGACGTAACGGGTATCGAAAGCCGCGTCACCAAGGAAACGGTAGTCGTTATCGGGCTTCAGATTCAGACGGTTAAGCAGATAGGCCGAGCCGAGGAACTGCTTCTCATCGGTATACTGTGCACGGGTTTCTTTTACCGCACCGGCAGGCTGTGCGCCCAGCAGCGAATAGAGATCGCCGAACAGGTTTTGGTCCAGCTGCCCCAGCCCGTTTAGTTTGGGGTTTAAAGTGATCAGATACGGTGATTTGCTTTCAGGTGAAATAACAAAGTAACCGTTATCACCAGAAGGCAGCGGATAAGCGCTGGTATCCACGCTTTTCGGCTGATAATTTTTCAGCGAATGACTGCCCGGCGTATTGCCTGCGGAAGGCAGGTTAGCGGAAGCGTTATCAAGACCCACTGCGCCATTGACCTGCTGAACTGCATTTTGTAGCAGGTCGCGCCACTGCGGTGAACTTACCGCAACCTTATCCGTACCGTTGAGGCTCTGCTTTTGTAACGCGGCAACACGGGCTGGCGTGCTCCAGGTGTTTAGCGAAGGGGCCGCCAGCGTATTCCCTGTTGCTCCCGCATTGGCCGTGGTGCTGGTATTGCTCAGATCGCTGCTGAAATTCGCGCTGACGTTGCCACCGGCCTGGATAACGGCGCGGTAGAGTTCGCCGGGGGTGTATTCGGTTTCATGGCCCGTCAATTTATAGGTTAAGTTGCTGCCTTTGGCGCCATTTTGGGTTCTTTTCTCGCCAATTTTGATTGTCCCAGCCACCGCTTTGTGCTCGTAAACCAGTACATCGCTGTTCGTCCCGGCCTGCCAGCTTTGATTTTCGAGCTGATTACCGGCAAGCGTTATATTGCCGTTTGCCAGGATATTGCTGGCCTGATTTTCCAGATGATCAGCCCGGATAACCACATCATGCCCGGAAGCGAAACGACCCGCCCCGCCGTTACTGATCACATTTGTTGTGCCAGTAGTCAGCGCGAACTTCTGTACCGCCGATTCAGCAAGCGTTCCGTAATATGTTTTGACGTCGGTGTGTGTGGAACATCCTCCATCCGCTCCGGCACATCCGCCACCGCTCTCTGTCGTAGTGACTGTAGTAAAATAACCATAGCTGCCAACGGGTAACTCCCAGATGGATATCGTCATCGTCGCATCACCAAGGCCCGCCCTGGTCGGTGCCGTGGTAGTGCTTTGCGATACGCTCAATCCGTCACGCGTATTCAACAGGTGCCCGGTATTGACCCTAATATCGCCATTCTGCGTTTCTACCGTGCCGGAGGTGTTCAGCACCTCGCCGTTGGCATTTCCCGCCGCATCGCGCTGCATCCACAGATTGTTTCCGGCCAGAATATCGCCGCGCTGGTTACGGATACTGTTGGCCAGCAGCCAAAGATTATTACCGGCATACAGCAGCGCCGTATTGACGATGCTGCCCGGCGTGGTCAGCGTCATTGAGCCACGCGTGCCGGTAAAGCCGTTGACGTTGATATCGCTGCGGCTGTTAAGCGCCACGTCGCCGCCGCCCTGAAGCGTGCCCGCGCCGTTAAGATCGATGCGGCTGCCGCTCAGGGTGCTGACGCCGCCGCCCGTCGTAATCTGGCCGTTGTTAGTGAGCACGCCGCCTGCATTCAGGTTGATCGTATTGCCCTGAAGGGTGCCCTGGTTATCAATATCGCCATTGCTGCTGACGCTAAGCGTATTTCCTGCGGCCAATACGCCGCGCGCGCTAAAGCCGTTAGCCAGCGTCAGCGCCAGGTTGCCCAGCGCTACAATCTGGCTGGCAGAGTCCAGCCCGTTGCTGTGTAGGGTCAGATCGCCGCCGCTGAACAGGCGGCCATTGCCCTGCTGGTTAACCTGAGCCGCATCCAGCGCCAACTGGCCGTTGCCAAGCAGCGTGCCGCTGTTGTTAATCTGCTGATAGTTAACGGTAAGATTGTTGCCCTGCGCCGTGCCCTGATTAGTCAGGTTGTTACCGGTGAGCACGCCCTGCTGTTCAGCCAGCACCGTGCCGCTGTTGAGAAGCGTTGCCGCATTCGCCAGTAAAGTCGTAGCCTGAAGCCAGCCGCTGTTATTCAGCGAAGCGCTGTTCAGGTTCAGCGTCCCGCCGTTCAGCAGCCGTCCACTGTTGCGCGTTTCGCCCGCAACCGAAAGCACCGAGCCGTTACCGTTCTGGATCAGCCCGGCGTTATCCAGGCCCGGCGTGGTAAGAGTCAGCGGCCCGTTACTGAGAATAGTGCCGCTGGCCGCGTTATTCAGATTGCCGGTCAGTACCAGATCCGTGGCGTCATCACCCTGTAAGCGACCGCCGTTATCCAGCTGTCCCGAGGTGATTTGCAGCGATTTTCCCTGCACGCGCCCCTGATTGTTTACCGAGGCGGCATCGAGCGTCAGCGTGCCCGCGCTGAGCAGCGTTTTATCCTGCTGCTGCGTGAATGCGCTCTGCAAGGCGACCGTCAGGCCATTGACGCCGCCGATCGCGCCGTTGTTGGTCAGGGTATTGCCGGTGAGCGTCAGGTTGTTGGCGGTCCATTCCCCGGCATTCGTGAGCGTCAGTGCCTGAAGCGCGGCCGTGCCGTTGGCGGTAATTTTGCTGTTTGCTTCCGCCTCCAGCCTGTCGCTGAGGAGCAGCTGCAACGCATCCGCGCTCTGAATAGCCCCGCGCTGGGAAAGGTTCTGCGCATCCAGCAGGATCTGCTGTCCCTGCCAGCGACCGTCATTGATCACCGAGCCGGCTTTTATCTTTAGCGTGCCGAGGGTTAACAACGATCCCTGACTGCCGTTGGTCAGTGCTGGCAGGGTTGAAGATGTTGTCGCGAGCAGCATACGCGCTCTTACAGGCGCAGAAGCGCCCAGCGTGAGCGACTGTAGACCAGTAAGCGAGCCGTCGTTGTCGATCTGCATCGGGCGAAGAGTCAGGTTATCTCCCTGGATCGCGCCGGTGTTGATCAGGCTACCGCCACCGAGCGTCATATCGCCTTCGCTCAGTAGCGAACCGCTGTTGTTAAAGGTGCCGGCATTGATGTCCGTGCTGCCTTTACTCATCAGATCGCCCTGACTGGCAAGCAGGCCGGAGAGGTTAGCGTCCAGCGTTCCCGTCGCCAGCAATGAACCGTTATGCTGCCAGTCAGCGGCCGTGACGGTGGCGTTCATACCCTGCAAGACGCCGTCAGTCGTTAACTGGCCCGCATCCAGCGTCAGATCGCCGCCGGTCAGCATGCGCCCTGCCTGCTGGTTTTCAACCGTGTTAGCCGTGACGCTTAAACCGTCAGTTCCCTGAAGCAGCCCGCTATTGGTCAGGGCGCCGCCAGTGAGGGTGAGCGACTGCGCCGCGATCTTGCCCTGGTTAACGAAGGTGTTAGCGTTAACCTGAAGCGTGTTTTCACTCAGAATCTGGCCGTCGCTTACGTTCCGCACGCTATTGCCGCCGATCGAAACATCTGCGGACTGAAGTAAACCGCTGTTGAGCAGATCGCCTTGTAACGTTAGCGCCTTCGCGATCAGCGACCCGCTGTTCGCCAGCGTGCCTGACTGCACGTTCAGAGCCTGTACGCTCAGAATCTGGCCGCTGTTCGCCAGCTCGCCATCCACCTGAAGCTGACTCCGCCCTTCGCTGCGCAGGGTGCCGGTATTGCTGGCTTTATCCGCGGCCAGCGCCAGCGTATCGGCCTGTAGCTGACCGGCGTTGTTCAGAACGGATGCCGTCAGATTTAACGTATCGCCACTCAGTAAAGTGCCTTGATTATCCAGCGTTCCCGCCTGCAAACGCATAGCCTGCACGGCCTGCATACTGCCCGTATTGCTGAGGTCGCCTTTTGTCTGATTCAGCGTCTCCGCCGCCAGTTGTCCGGCGTTAGTGAGCTGTTCACCTGAAAGGGTCAGGCCATTTTTTGCCAGCATCAGACCGGTGTTCTGATTGGTCAGGCTACGGCTGGAGAGATCAAGACTGACAGCATTGATTTCGCCGCCGTTAGTCAGGCTGTCGCCACTGAATGAAAGCGCGTTATCACCGGTGATCAGGCCCTGATTGTTGATCCGGGCAATCGCGAGCGAGAGATCGCTATTGCTGTGGAGCGTACCGCCCTGCCAATTATCGAACCGGCTGGCGGTGAGGCCCAGCTTGCGATCGCCCTGTATGAGTCCACTGTTACTGAGGCGCTGGCTGGTCAGCATCAGTTCAGGCGCGATCAGCGTTCCGCTGTTGCTGATTTCTGCTGCCTCAATCGACAACTCGTCAGCGTAGCTTTTCCCACCGTGCTGGAGAGCATCGGCGTTCAGGCGCATTGCCTTAACGGCCGTTTGCGTCCCGTTCAGCGTGGCCTGATTAGCGGTGAGTTGCAGGGCGCCTTTGCTCTGCAACTGCGCGCTACCGTCGGTGGTGATTTGCTTACCGATCGCGGTAAGATCGCCACCCGTTATCTCGCCTGCAAGCCGGATAACATCGCCCTTCAGAGCAATATTCCCCTCGCTGGCGATGCGCGATCCGCTGCTGGCCGTCAGCGTGTCGGCAGCAACTGCCAGTCCGTTGACGGCAGAAAGCGATCCGTTCTGCGTCAGGCTACGATGGCGGGTAGTCAGCTGGCCGCCGCTGGCGATCTTCCCGCCGTTAAGCAGAGAGTTTCCCGCCAGCGACATTGCCTGCTGGCTTTGTAAGGTGCCCTGATTATCCAGCGCGGCGACCTGAGCCGTCAGCGATCCATCCGCCGCAAGTGAGCCTTTATTGGTTAAGGTATCGGCAGTAATATCAAGCTGCTGGCCTGAACGGATTTGTCCTTCATTACCGAGTTGTGTACCGGATAGCGTAATATTGCCTGCACCGTTAGCTTCACTGTTCTGGTCGATATTGACGGTCTGACCATTCAGGCCGATGGCCCGGCCTGCCGTCAGGTGTGCGTCTGCAAGCTTAACGTTACTTTGCCCGTTAAGCGTGATATCACCGTCGCTGAGCAGCGAACCGGACTGAACGACAATATTGTTCCCGGCACTCAACGTAACCGCGCCGCCCGCTTTATGATCGCCGGTAAGCGTCAGGCTTTCGCCCTTCACTTTTAGCGCGCCGCTGGCCAGGCTGTTTCTCATCGTCAGCTGGCCGTTAGCATCCAGCACCATATCGCCCTGACGGGCATTCAGATTGCCAAGGTTAACACCGACGCCCTTTTCACTTGAGACCAGGTGAATCCGGTTGGCATACATGCCGCCCAGCGCGCCAGTGTCTACCGAGACCGCAGGCGCGGCACCTTCGCCCGCTATCGGCGTGACGGAACCCTCCTGATCGACGCGGTTTGCACCTGTTGTCACCGACAGGTCTTTAGCGTGAATGCCCGCGTTGATTTCCGTTGCGCGCGCCACAATCGCCACCGCATCTGCACTGCTGCCATCAAGCCCCTGACCTTCAACGATCACCGACCCTTTACTCACCTCCAGCGCGGCAAGATTGCCGCTGGCATCCAGCTGCGGTTTCCCGGTAGTGAGGGTGACGTTCGGCGTGTTGATAAAGCCGCAGCCGCTACAGGTAATGCCGTACGGGTTTGCCACCATCACGTTGGCCGCTTTACCCGCCACTTCGGTATAGCCTTGTAGCTGAGAGCGGTTAGCGCCGACCACTTCGTTGATGATTGCGCGGGCTTCCTGTCCGGCTTTCAGGTTAGGATTGTTCTGGATCAGCCCGCCAAGCTGGGTCTGTGTAAGCTGGCCGGTGGCGTTATTGAGGATCAGCCCCTCCTTGCCGACGTTGAACTGCTGATACTGGTTATGCGACACGCCCGTCTGGTTCGGCGCGGTGATATTGACCACCGGCACGCCATTGCCTGCCGCGTCCATTTTTGTGCCCGGCGTGACCGGGGTGAGGGCCGCAGCGGCCGCAGGCAGCATCGGCTGTACGGCAATCAGGTAGCAAATCACATAGCTCAGTGCGCGACGGGCCAGAGAAACCGGCTTCAGATCGTCCATAATCCTTCCTCTTAAAAGATCAGCCCAAAGCGGGCATAAATGCTGACGCGATCCGGGGCCAACTCACCGGGATAGCTAAGTGGGATGCCAAGCGTGTACTGGCTGTAGAAATGCGTATTCCGTGTTGCGAAACCTACGGCGCTGCCCCACAGCGTGCCGGTGGAACGGCGATTCTGCGGGTCACTCTTCAGCCAGCCGCCATCGATGGCCAGCAGGCTGCTGACCTCACCGATGCCCGGTAGCCTGAACAGCGAATAGTTCAGTTCGTTACGCAGGTAGCCGCCCGCATCACCGGAGAGATACTGTTCTTTGAAACCGCGCACCGAGCTTTCGCCGCCAAGGGTGAGGCGTTCGCTGCCATACAACCGGTCCGGTGACCATTGCCCGTAGACGCTGCTCAGCCACCAGAGCTTTTGGGTGATCGGGCGCTGAAAACTGCCGCTCAGGCTCCATTTACGAAACTGCGCTTTGGGTAAATCACCGGTTTTGCCCGCGTCGCTTTCGGCATCAAACCATGGCATGCCGCGACTCAGTACCGGGTTCAGGGTAGCGACGCCGCCGAGGATTTTTTGCGTATGGTTCAGGCCGAACTGAAGGCTGGTGATCTTGCGGCTGCTGCTTTGCAACAGCGTATGATTGAGGAAGTTATGACTGGCATAACGGTTAAGGCCAATCTGAACGCCGGTTTTGATCGTGCCATTGCGCAGCAGCACCCAGGAGCCGTTCAGCCGGTGCGCGATGTTGTCGCCGTTGCTCAGCCAGGTAAAGCCGTTATTGATAAAGCTGCTGTGATAATTGCTCCAGCTGTAGCTGTAATCCAGCAGGCCATAGCCGTACGGCATGCTGACGCCAGCCTGAAGGTTCTGTGCATCACGCCACTCGCTGAACGCACTGCTGCGGCCGCCGCTGATAAACCAGCGGTCGGCCAGTCCGAGCAGATTATTACCGGTAACGGCACTGTTAAGCTGACCCACGCCGGTGCTCTTCTGTCCGCTGTTATCAAAACCGGCCGAGAGGCTAACGGGAAATTCAGATTGACTGGTCAGATTAACAATCGAATAGCCTGGCTTTTGCGACGGCACAATTTCAATCTGTACCGGTGAGCTGCGTACCCGATTAATCTGCTCCATTCCCTGCTCTATATCGCGCAGGTTGAGCGTTTTCCCTTCCAGCCCCGGAAAGGTTGTTTCTAACATGCGCGAGTGCACGCCATTGAGGCGTACAGCCTCTAATTTCCCTTCAAGTACGGGAATCGTTAATTCTTCAGAGGATAAATTCTGCTCGCTAAGAAATGCCCGACTGGTAATATAGCCCCGCTGCATATACCAGTCAGAAATTGCATGTACAAGCGCATTAATTTCCGTTAAGTTCAGGCAGCGGTTATTATAATTATCCGTTAATGCTGATTGCTGTCTGACTGATAACAGCGTAGCGTTTTTAATAATAATACGATGAACAGGAAAGCACTGCCCTGACTGTGTGCCAGCCGTTGCTGGCGCGCTGTGCAGTGTGGAAGCATGCCAAAGGGCATTACGCTGCTGCTGGTTCTGCTCCAGCTGCTGTTGTTGCTGAGTCTGAATATAATCGCGGTCGCCCGGGGTTAGCGGTGCAGCAAATACCTTGCAAAAAAACAAACCAGCAGACAACGCCAGCCACTTTCCTGTTTTAATTTTCATCGTTAAAAGTTTAGTGAAACTGATTGTAAGGATTATGTAAGTAAGGGTGCGAAGAATAACACCTTAACTATCGGAAAGTTCCCGGATAAGCTAAAAAACGAATTATTTTTGATAATGCGCGTTATGGGATATTAATCTGCCGACATAAATCAAATCACCTCTCTTTTATCTTTAAAAAACGCGCGATCGCTAAACGAGTAGAATTTAATTCATAAAGGCAGCAGGTGCTGCCTTTATTCAGAAAGCGAGATCGGTAACGTTTTCCGCTATTAAATTTATGTGATGAACGACAGAACCCTGCAATCGCACCGGATCCCGTTAACGCGTGCTGTTGAAGCCTGGCGCTATTTTGACAGCCGTCAGCAGACCGGCAAGGTGGTGATTTCCATCAGCTAAGACTGCACGCTCACGCTGTTTAACAGCGTCTGATATATTCAGGTTCGGGTCACACAGAGGGGGCATCAGCAGATGCCCCCTTTTATCGATCAAACAGTTCTGCCTGAACCATTCACTTCAGGCAGCATTGACTAAATCAGGAAGTCATTAAGAGACTGGCCATTTTCAAGGGCGGTTTTAATAGGAGAAGGTGTCCGGCCCTGACCCGTCCAGTGCCTGATTTCATTGTTGACGTCAGTATATTTATACTTAGCAGGGCGTGGCGCGCGTGCTTTTTTTGGCATGCCAGATCGCTTGATGCCGTCCAGCAGTTCTGCGGGAGAGATACCGTCTTCCAGCAGCAGTTCGTGATACATGGCCAGTTTTTCAGCTTTTTCACGATGCGCTGCTTCAGCCGCTTGCCGTTCAATATGACGTTCGTCGATTAAAATATTGAGCTTTTCGCGGATCTCTTCCAGCTCCTCTGTAGCCATATTACGCGTCTGCGCACGCAATGAACGGATATTTTTCAGGCTACTCAGGTTAAAATTCATACTTTACTTCCTTAAATCTCAAATCAAATAAGCCAGCGAGCATTCACTGACGAGACAAGGATAACATTTATTGTTTTGATTTATCGCGTTGAACGGACGATTACCCGCATCAACAGAATATGAAACATAAAACTGTTCAATTTAGATACAAACCCTAAAATCAAGGGTGACTAAAAGTCAGGCAAAATTTTCTTCTTATATTTAACGAAATTAAAAAATAATCATTTTTAGGCCAGTGAAATTAGTCCTGTTATCGTGCGAAAAAAAAGGCCCCCACCCAAAAATAGATTGCTTTACCTTGCGCAATATAAATAATAAGGCGTTGATTACATTCTCCTAACATATGGAACCGTCAAATGAGCAATCAAGATGACCTGTTGCAGGGTAAAAATGTAAAAAGATGGCTTATTTCAATCCTGACGCCAACCGCTATTTTAACGGGTATAGCAATCCTGTTTACCTGGGTCTTTCTGTACCGCCTGGGCCGTCAGGACATTTTTTTACAGGTTGTCAGCTTCAAAGATATCTTCTCTTTTATTGCGTTTTCTTCTGTTTTAAGCATCTTTCTTTTTTGCCTGGTTTTCTTTACCCCCTCGATAATTTCAGCACTGATTTTACAGGGAAGTCCGCGTAACCATAGCGATTACCAAAAAATCAAGAGTAACTATGTCAGGATCCTCTTATGGGGCTCATTTCTTGCGGTAATTCTTTTTTTTGCGTTTTGTTATTTTTATCCTGCTAATAAAAAACCGGGTTCTGCATGGCCTGTAGGTTTATTTTTCCTGGCAAATAGTGTGATATGTATTCTGTTAAACCTGTGGTTTAATCGTCATATAGCGCAAAAACGCTCCCGCTACCTGTCCGGGTGGGACTGGTGGGAATTCGTTTTAACGATTCATTTTTTTAAGCCAACGATGATCGGTGTGGCATCCTGGCTGTTCGTTTTCCCAATGGGATTGCTGATTAAAACGTTGAAATTCCCTGACGGTACGGGAAACTTAAAAGAAGCGTTACTGTTATTTGGCCTGACCTATTTTATTGTGATAATCACCCTGGTTCCTTTGCTCGTCTTCATAGGTTTAAAAAGCCATATATTCAAAAGACTGGCCATATTTAGCTGTGCAGCATTGATGGCGTTAGCGCTGGTATCAAGTCTGCTCCCCGTTATCCCGGCAATGATAATTAATTTATCCATGAAATTATCAGGCGTGATGGATTTGACGGTTTACCGTTATGCGGTTCCGGCAGATAAATATCCCGCAGAAATGTTTTCAGGCAAGAACTGGTCGCTGACAGAAAGTAAAGATACGAAATTTCATATCGTTGAAGGCGTTAACCTTTTTTCAATGGGAACCGTCAGCCTGATTTGCCCAAAAACGCTCCCTGCCGTTTTAACTGAAAGTATGAGTTATCGATTAGGTGACAAAGATTTTGATGAAAATCTTCGTGATAAGCTTCAGCAGGCAACCCGAAGATGCAATATCATCGATAAAGAGACGTTATTAAAATGGCAGGAATAAGGCATTTTCACCGCTGAAGCGATCTCATTAAAAAGGACGGCAGTGTTGCCACGCCGTCCCCTGTTGCCAGGCCGTTTAGGGAGGCGTTAATCGCCCTTTCCGGCTTACTGCTTCACATGACACCAGTTACGCAATTCATTGATGCCGCCATTCGGTGAAGTGAAGCCCGCGCAGCCCAATATGCTGTCGAACAGCTTCTCGTGGAAAACCGGCGTTTTGTCTTTAGCCAGCATTTTCAGCTGAGCAAAGGCCGCAGCATGATCGGGATGCGCAAGGAATTTATCTGAAGCCCAGACCATAATCGGCACCGATCGCTGTGCCATCGGTGCCACGTTACGCGGCGTGCCGTGGAAGTGCATATTTTTTGAAATCGATTCGCCGTGATCGGAAGCATAAAAAACGATGGCGTTACGATTGCGCAGCTGATTAAACACCTGTTCCAGCACGTGGTCGGTGTAGAGCAGGCTGTTGTCGTAGGAGTTCACCATCTGCTGCGTCGAGCAGTTATCATCAATGCCCATGCATTCCGGCTGATAGCGGGCAAAAGCACGCGGATAGCGCTCGGTATAAAGATAATGCGACCCTTTGGTATGCAGGATCACCAGATGTTTGCCCTGCGGATGACGATCAAGGGAATCCTTCAGCTCGCTGACCAGCGCCATATCATCAATCGGTTTGCCAACGTTGCGTTTCTCCGACTGAATGGTCTCACGCAGCGCATAATCATCGGCCAGCGCCTTGTTATAAAACCAGGCTTCACTTTGCATCGCAAAAAGCTCGGAAGAGAAGCCCTGCTTTTTCAGCACGGAGAAAACGTTCATCTCTTTTAGCGTACGTTCTGGCGCTTCAGAAGCTCCGCCTTCCCTGACGAACATACAGCGCAGCGAGAGCTTGGTTGAGGTGTCGCAGGAATAGCCCTGTAACGCCGCCAGGTTGGGTTCTTTGTCCAGGTTTGGCGTGTTGTCACGCGCATAACCATAAACGCCCATATGATCGCGACGCGCGCTTTCGCCGATAACAAATACGACGTAGAGATCGTTAACGTCTTTTGGCGGCGTGTAGGTGAAATGCGCTGCGGGATCGAAAAGTTTACGGCTGTCTTCCGCCTGGCTCCAGCTGCTATAGGCCAGAAGCCCCATGCCAGACAGCCAGTTAGACGGCGAGTAGGTGCCTGCCACGACGCCGCCATAGCTCGCCATCATGCGATTATGCTGGCGGTCCAGGCTGTCCTGATGCTTACCCATCACCTTTAGCGGCAGCCAGCAGCATAAGCCAGCCGCGACCATCACGCCCGCCCGACGCAGCATTGCGCCGCCGTTACGACGATGCAACACCGCCTCCGGTAGCGGAGCCAGCCACAGTATCAGCAGCGGCAACAGGCTGACTAACACCAGCCACAGGCCAAAATTCCAGCCTATCGACTCTTTTGACAGATCCATGCTGTCGGTGGTCATCACTGCCGCGATGATGCCGTAACCGATATCCACATTGAAAAAGATCATGTAGTAACTGGCGGCGACCGAGCCAACTACCAGCAGTGAGATTAAAATACGGAACAGCAGGCGGCCCGCCAGCGACGCCAGCAGGGTGGTAAACAGCACCAGGGCAAAAGCCGCGACGATTTCAATGCCGGTAGAAAGCAGAGCGTCGTAGCGCAGCTGATGGAAACGCCGAAGAAAAATGGGCAGGTTTAATAAAATACCAATGTAGAAAGCGAGCAGGCAGCAGACCCGTTGCTGAGTCAAAAAAAGCAGTTTTTTCATCTGTTACGTCATATTTTTTGCAGTGGGTTTCATGGCAGAACGGCCTTAGCACGAGGAGTTTATAGTTATTGCCACAGCGTGAATGGGTTAGGACAGTGTAAAGGTGCGTGAGTTTGGTTTAGCGACTGAAAAACAGATCGTTATAATGTAACAAAAAGTGTGATGACAGCCGTACAGGATCACCGCAAAGTCAATTTATCGCTGGTATCAGGCCCGTACGGCTGCTGCTTAGCTCAAATGTTGTTCCGCCGCCGCAAGGTATTTTGCCATTTCGTCTTCAGGCACCATTCCGCCACCCGTTGCCCAAACCAGGTGCGTTGCCCGGCTGAACCGTTGCGCATTCATTCCCTGTTCCGCCAGGGCATCCGCGGCCTGCTGCATCCGCCAGGGGCCCGGCAGCCCGGCCAGCGCCGACGGCTCCAGCCTCAGGTTTTCTTCCTGCGCCAGCAGGCCCAGCAGTTCAAACAGCTGCTCGTCGCTGACCGTAAAGAAAGCACACAGCAGCCGTTCCATTGCGCGCCCGACAAAACCTGAAGCGCGTCCAACCGCAAGGCCATCCGCAACCGTCCGGTTGTCGATGCCCAGATCGCCAACCGCGACAGCATCATGCAGACCCGTGTGGACGCCCAGCAGCATACAGGGCGCGTGCGTCGGCTCGGCAAAGACGCAGTGCACATGGTCCCCAAAAGCCAGCTTCAGACCAAAAGCCACCCCGCCCGGCCCGCCGCCCACGCCACACGGCAAATAGACGAAAAGCGGATGTTCAGCATCAACCGTCACTGCCATGGCCTGAAGCTGTTGCCTGACGCGCTCGCCCGCAACGGCATAGCCGAGGAAAAGCGTGCGGGAGTTTTCATCATCAATAAAGAAACAGTGGGGATCGCTGGCCGCCTCACGTCGCCCCTGCTCCACCGCGACGCTGTAATCGTCCTGATATTCAATAACCTGTACGCCATGCTCGCGCAATTTCCGCTTTTTCCATTCCCGTGCATCTGCCGACATATGAACGCAACAGCGGAAGCCCAGCCGGGCACTGACACTGCCAATCGACAGCCCGAGATTGCCGGTTGACCCTACGGCAATGCAATACTGCGAGAAAAACTGGCGGAACTCATCGGAGAAAAGACGGCCATAATCATCCGTTTCGTGCAGCAAACCGGCCTGAATAGCCAGGCTTTCCGCATGCGTTAACACCTCATAAATGCCGCCACGCGCTTTGATGGAACCGGAAATCGGCAGATGGCTGTCTTTTTTCAGCAGCAGCCGGCCCGTTACCTGCGTACTGAAGCGACTGTTCAGGGTTTGTTGCAGGCGAGGTAGCGCCACGATTTCAGATTCAATAACGCCCTGCGCGGCCGCCGTGTCCGGAAAGGCTTTTATCAGCCAGGGCGCAAAGCGTTGCAGCCGCTGTGCGGCGTCATCAACCTGAGCGGCCGTCAGCCCGACGTAGCGTAATCCTTCCTCGCTGGTGGTTGCTCGCGGGTTAACCCAGGTGACAGGCTCCAGTGCGGAGAGTTTCTTCAGTAAGGGGAACTGCTGTAAAAACGATTGTGTGCTGGCATCCATAATGGCTCCTGGTCATATTGCAGGAAGAGCATGAACAGCCAGCCCAACCCGCTTCCCGTACGGCAAAATATGATCGCATTCAAACTTTTGATAAATAACATCAATGTTTCAGATATGCATTTTATCTGCATAACTATGGAAAAACAGCCCCTCTTTGTCCTCTCCTGTAACCCGGCGCTTAATTATTTATTCGTCTGGCGCTAAACAAATCACCACTCACCATAAAATTCACATTAATTTAATGAATTTCCAACATTCATTTGGTGATAGATTGTGCGTCGTGCAAGTCATATGCACCTCACTCTCCGCGATTTTGCAGCATTTATCACTAATTCAGAAAAGGTTTGTTATGGATAAGCTCTCTTACGCTTCTGAAAGCAGCACATCGGCCTGGTCTACTTATTTACAGCAAATCGACCGCGTTGCCCCTTATCTGGGCGACCTGTCCCGCTGGATCGATACGCTTCGCCACCCCAAGCGCGCACTGATTGTTGATATCCCTTTGCAGATGGACGACGGCACGATTCGCCATTTCGAAGGTTTCCGCGTGCAGCACAACCTTTCGCGCGGGCCGGGTAAAGGCGGTATCCGTTACCATCCTGATGTCGATTTGAATGAAGTGATGGCGCTATCTGCGTGGATGACGATTAAGTGTGCCGCGGTGAACTTGCCGTATGGCGGCGCGAAAGGCGGCATTCGCGTCGACCCCTTTGCGCTTTCCGATGGTGAACTGGAACGCCTGACGCGCCGCTATACCAGTGAGATCGGCCTGATTATCGGCCCGCAAAAAGATATTCCGGCACCGGATGTTGGCACCAACGCCAAAGTGATGGCGTGGATGATGGATACCTATTCCATGAATCACGGCACCACCATCACCGGCGTCGTAACCGGCAAGCCGATTCATCTGGGCGGATCGCTGGGACGTGAAAAAGCGACCGGGCGTGGCGTGTTTATTACCGGCCGGGAAGTGGCGCGTCGTTCAGGGATTGAGATTGAAGGCGCGCAGATTGCGGTGCAGGGCTTTGGTAACGTGGGTAGCGAAGCGGCTCGCCTGTTCGTGGAAGCTGGCGCGCGGGTCGTGGTTATTCAGGACCATACGGCAACGCTGTTTAATCCCGCGGGGATCGATTTAAATGCGCTGACCGAATGGCAGGCCAGCCACAAAAAAATCGCCGGCTTCCAGGGCGCGCAGGAGATTGCCAGCGAGGCATTCTGGGATGTGCAGATGGATATCCTGATCCCTGCCGCGCTGGAAGGACAAATTACCGCGGCGCGGGCGGAAAGGCTTAACTGCAAGCTGGTGCTGGAAGGGGCCAACGGCCCAACTTATCCCGATGCCGACGACATGCTGACTTCACGCGGCATTACCGTTGTTCCGGATGTGATCTGCAACGCGGGCGGCGTCACCGTCAGTTATTTTGAATGGGTGCAGGATATGGCAAGCTTCTTCTGGAGCGAAAGCGAAATCAATGCGCGCATGGACAAGATCATGACCGAAGCGATGATCCACGTCTGGGACAAAGCCCGTGAGAAAAGCTGTAGCCTGCGCACCGCGGCCTATATCGTGGCCTGCGAGCGCATTCTGATGGCGCGTAAGGATCGCGGTATTTATCCGGGCTAAGAGTGCCACGGCCAACATACCGGATTTAATAAGGTGCGGAATCTGCTTTTCGCACCTTATTGATTCCCGGACCTAAGGGCCATTACGGGTAAAAACGCCCCTGCGTACAGGCGCGGTTTTTTCATCTTGTAAGGGCGGATGCTGCCATCTGGAGCGCAAATAATCGACTGCCTGCTGCGTCTGCGGCTGGCGCAGAAAGGCTTCGCGGAACAAAATCGTACCCGATATTTCCGGCAGCGCCTCATTCAGATCCAGCTCTCTTTGCAGCTCCGCTACGCCGCCACCCACCATCCAGTCAGGCTCCATTTTAGAAGGCTGTCCGACTTTATAGAGCGCCACGCCGATGTAGAGTTTAGTGTGGCTGGGTCTGACGACTTCTGCCCACCATTTTGCCAGCGTATCGTAACGGGCTGCCTGTCGGGCGAAGGGCCAGTAAATTTGCGGTGCAATATAATCAAGCAACCCTTCGTTAACCCACAAACGCGTGTCGGCAAAAGCCTGATCGTACGCAGCAGCACCGCGTGTATCTGAGCCTTGCGGATCGTCACCCCGGTTGCGCCACACGCCCGCCGGGCTGATGCCGAATTCTACCTCCGGCCGCAGCGATTTGATGGTCCGGCTGATATCCTTCACCAGCAGCAGCGTGTTGTTACGCCGCCAGCTGGCTTTGTCGGCAAATACCTGGCCATATTGTCGCCAGCTTGTCCGATCGTCCAGCCGCGAGGTTGGGGTTTCATAATAGAAGTAATCATCAAACTGAATGCCATCAACCGCGTAACGAGTGACCAGTTCCGCCACCACGCTGGCTATCCATTCGCGCACTTCGGGCACGCCCGGATCGAGGACAAAGCGATGACTTGCGGTACGCACCCAGTCAGGATGTAAGGCGAAAACGCTGGCTGGCGAACCGCTGAGCGTCCGCCTGAGCGCCGCCACGGTGCTTGCCGAGGTATCCATTGAAACACGATAGGGATTGAGCCAGGCGTGAACTTTCATCCCGCGCCTGTGCGCTTCGGTCAGCATAAATTGCAGCGGATCGTAGCCGGGATCTTTTCCATTTTCGCCGGTCAGCACGTCAGACCAGGGCAGGATGTTGGAGTGGTAGAGCGCGCTTGCATCCGGCTTGACCTGAAAAAAGATCGTATTCACCCCGACAGACGCCAGGTTATCGAGCTTATCGATCAGCGCGTTTTGCTGTGCACGGATTCGTTCTGCATCGTCAGTCATGTTGACCGTATTGAGCGGCGGCCAGTCGAGATGCTGCACGGTCGCCAGCCAGACTCCGCGCATCGGTCGGTCGATAACGGGCGCAGGCGCGGGGCGTGGCTGCGGCGTAACCACGGGCACCACCGGTTTTTTTTCCAGCGGTGGATGCCCACAGGCCGTGAGGATAAAGCCGCAAACAATCATCGCGATGGCCTGCCAGCGCCGTGTAGCTGGAAAAAACATAGAAATCCCTTTACGCATTCTGAGCCGGGAAGCTCCGCATTATTTTGAGGACAAAACTTTATCATATCCCGGCTCCGGATGCCCTTCCCGACCCGTCCGCTTATTCGTAGTTGACCCAGACTGCCCCTTTGTCAGCCGAACGCACACAGTTTTCAACCCAGCGCACGCCTTCAATGCCCGCATCAATATCGGGATAGATCATGTCGGCCAGCGCGGCTTCCTCTCCCCGCTGCTTCGCATCGATGGCCAGCGCAAATTTCAGGTAAATATTTGACCAGGCCTCGGTCAGGCCTTCCGTATGCAAAGCGCCAAGGCGATCGTCGGCCAGCGCCGTTTCATCAAGATAAGGCATGCCATGATGGAGCAGCTGATTGGGTTGATTTTGTCTTTCATGCCGCAGTTCATTAGGCTGTGAATCGCGCCATTCCAGGCTCGCTTTTGAGCCGATAATCCGAATAAACTGGCTGTCCATCGATCCGGCGTTAACCGAAGAGGTCCACATCCGGCCTACGGCTCCGCCGTGATAGTGCATTAACACCATCGCGTTGTCCTCCAGCGGTGCACGGGAAGGAATAAAGCTTTGGCGATCGCAAAGCAGCGATTTCAGCTGAAGCTGCGGTAAAACCAGCTGCGAAATATAAAAGGTATGGGTGGAGAGATCGCCCAGCACAAAGCTCGGGCCTGCAATTTTCGGTTCCACCCGCCATTTTTGCGCCTCGGAAAATTTATCCGCGTTGTCGTTAGCGCTGAAGCCGTGCGTGTACTGCATTTCCACCATGCGGACATCGCCAATATCACCCTGCGCAATCATCTTGCGCATCTGTAGCAGCATCTGATGCCCGGAATAGCCGTAGGTCACGCCGACAATCAACCCTTTTTCTGCGGCAAGCTGCTTGATTTCGCGTGCCTGCTGGCTGGTAAAAAACAGCGGTTTCTCACAGATAACATGTAATCCTGCATTCAGCGCCGCTTTGGAAATTTCATAATGCGTTCCGTTCGGCGTGGCGATGGTGACGACTTCAATACCGTCGCTGCGGCTGGCTTCATCAGCAAACATCTGCGCCCAGCTGTCGTAACAGCGGCCGGCCTCAACGCCAATATTCACGCCAAATTCACGGCCGCGCCGGGCGTCAATATCAAACGCGCCGGCCACCAGTTTGAACGCGGTGTTATCCCGCAATGCGCCGCTACGATGCTTGTAACCCACCTGGCTCAGACGACCGCCGCCGACCATTGCCCAGCGCAGCGGGCGGGAAATCTGTTTCTCTCCGTTTAGCATGATGACCTCACTGAATATCAAATAAATGATGTTTATCTATCAAAATACCGCACAATTTATGATTTAGACTTTCATAATCACTCTCAGAATAATTCCACTTTTAGTCAAATGTGAAACGTTATAATTCATGGAGAAGATCACAATCTGAAGATTTACTCTCAGAGAATAACGCAGTATTCAGGGCGAAATGGCGTTTTCAAAGATAAGACAAACACGGCTGCTTCAGAGAAAGCGTGCAGCTTTACCCCAGGGGAATCAACTATCAAAATCTATCAAAAATCCTATAGAAACCATCAATTCATGACCCACTTCAAAGAATTAATATTCCAATAAAACAATAAATGGAATTTACATTCCTCCTGCCATAGTCTCGGTTCATCCTGATGCTTACCCTCGCTCCACCGTGAAACCTCAGTCTCAACGGCATCACCTGACTTATGTTATCGCTGTCCGCGCCGTGGCCGCGTTGGCAACAGGTTCAACGGCGCGTCAAATCTAAAGGAGTCACTATGTATTCAATCGCTAATGCGCCCTGTAGCTGGGGCGTGGATGACCCAAAAAATCCTTTTCTGCCGCCGTGGGAAACCGTGCTGGCCGAAGCGCGTGAAGCCGGTTATCACAGCATTGAGCTTGGCCCGTGGGGTTATCTGCCATCTGATGCGACAGCGCTGGCTCGGGCGCTGGATCATCATGGCCTGTCGCTGGTGGCCGGAACCCTGTTTGACGATCTGGTTTCAGAAAGCCACTTTGGCATGATGGTTGAGCTGACCCATGCGATTTGTGCCAATTTGCAAAAAGTGCCGATCGCCCAGCCAGATGGCCCAAAAACGCCGCCCTGGCTGGTGATAATTGATTTTGGCGATGCAGAACGCGCGCGCTGTGCCGGACAGTCTGCCCGCGCAAAGCGCCTGCCTGAAGCTGACTGGCAGCGCATGGTTAAACACATTAGCGAACTGAGCCGCATTGCCTGGCGCGAATATGGCGTGCGTCCGGTGATCCATCCTCATGCCGGCGGCTTTATTGAGTTCGGTGATGAGATCGATCGCATTGCGCAGGCGATCCCCGCCGCAACCGCCGGGCTTTGTCTGGATACCGGCCACCTCTATTACGCCGGTTTGGACCCGGTGCAATGGCTACGCAAATATGCCGACCGCATCGATTACCTGCACTTCAAGGATGTGAACAAGACGGTTTATGAAGCGGCAATTGCCGGACAACAGGACTTTTTCAGCGCCTGTGCGGCGGGCGTGATGTGTCCGTTAGGGACGGGTGACGTCGATTATCCGGGGGTAAAAGCGCTGCTGGAGGAACTGAACTGGCGCGGCTGGATCACCATTGAACAGGAAAGAGATCCCCGGGATGTCGCGGGCAGCCTGCACGATGTCACCGCCAGCCTGCATTATCTGCGCAGCGTGGGGTTTTAAACATAAGCGACTGGATGCCTTAACGGGCGAGCAAATCGCCCGTTAAGGCTACAATTACGCGGTAAGGGCTGAACGGTGAAGAAGCGACAACCAGACCAGAACTTTTCAGCGGTCAGAAAACGAAAATCAGCCTAAAAGTTCTCAACGGTAAGAATGTCGAACGGCAAATAGCGCTGCTGATTACCGCGCGCTTCGTGAACGAAATCGTCCGCAATGGCGGCGATTATCTCTGCTGCAAGCGCCGGCATTCTGTGCCAGATAAAGACGTCTACCACTTCTTCCAGCAGCGCCTGTTGCGCGTGGGCAATCGGCCCGTGACAGACAACCGTCAGCGTTCTGCTCTGCTGTTTTTTAGCCGCCAGCAGTGCGCGAACCACGCCGTCCACGCCTCCGCTCGGCACGTACAGCGCCACTAAATCACTGTTTTCTTCGAGCATCGTGTGCGTTGCCTGCTCTGCCATCCCATCGTCTTCATAGCTGCGCAGCGGTTCCAGAATATCGAACTCTGCGGCTTTTTCGCGAAACCAGGAACGGAAGCCGATCTCCGCCATCTCCTGGCACAGAAAACGGTGATCGCCCAACAAAATGCCGATTTTACCCGGCCGTTTGCACAAGCGGGAGATCATCCAGGCTGCCGTACGTCCGGCTTTGCGGTTATCCAGCCCCATATAACCTGCGCAGCCGCTCGCGGTCAGTTCACTGAACAGGGTGTAGACGCGTACGCCTTTCTCCTGCACATGGTTGATCGCCTGATTCACCACGGGATTGTCCGTTGCGACGATGCCGATCACATCGACACGGCCCGCCAGCTCAACGATTGCGTCGGCAATTTGCTGGCTGGCATTGATACTTAGCCAGACGAAGTGCGGATTAGCGGCAATGTGCGCTGAACGCTCAGCATGGAAGCGCAGCTGCTCGCTGAACTGACGGTAAAATTCCGCGCCGCTGTCCAGCAAAATAAAGCCCAGCCGACAAGGCACGGCAGAGGATGTCATCCCTTTTCCGGCGCTAAAACCTAACCTGCGGGCGGCATCCATTACCCGCTGCTGCGTGGCGGGTTTAACCGGCGCACGGCGGTTAATCACCCGGTCTACCGTCGCGACGCCCACCCCGGCTTCCCGGGCAACGTCGTTCATTGTCGGATGTGAAGCCATCCTCGCTCCCTTTTATGCCTGCCACACGACGAACCGCAAAATGCGTACACCGCCCGACAAATCTACTGGTTTTGTGCCGTTTCCGCCGCTTCGTACTGCGTTTTAAAGGCGTCGTTCTCTTCGGTCAGGCGAATGGCCGCTTCGATCATTTCATTTTGCATCAGCGAAGTCGAACCCTCACTGGTGCGCCAGTGGATGTACAGCACGCAAAGCGCTGCAACCTGCAGCATATCGTTTTCACGGCTGGTGCCATCAAAACCATATTCTTCGGCTGACCAGCGATACACGTCGGCGACAAAAGGCATCTCGCCATTCTCATCCAGCGGTGGCAACGTATCGAACAGCGCCAGCATTTCCGGCGTGGCCTGGTAGCTTTGACGCCCTACCGCATCCAGCTGCTTGCCGCGCGCTCGCGCATTGTTCGCCTGTTTAGCTTTAAGTTTGGCGCGCTTATTGCGCTTGTCCTGTTTGGTGCTCACCCGCATCTCCTGCCTGAAAAAAAGAGCGCAATCATAGCAGAAATCAGAGTGATATGGCGACGCAAGCCGCTATAACTTGCCCAGGAACAGCGAAACCAGCCCGGCTGCGATCAGCGGCCCCACCGGCACGCCACGAAACAGCGATACGCCAACGATCGTGCCAATCAACAATCCGCCGACAATGGTAGGCTGCGAGCTCATTAAGGTCACGCCGCGTCCTCCCACCCACGAGACAAAAATACCGATGGCGATGGCCAGCAGCGATTTCCAGTGTAAAAACGAGTGGAGCAGCGTGCTGGTGGGAATGGCACCGCTGGCGATGGGTGCCATAACGCCGATAGTCAGAATCACAATACCGACGGTAACGCCCTGTTTTTCAACCCAGGGAAAAAGGCTGTTAAGCGGCGTCATGCGGATGACGATCAACACTAAAAGCGCGATCGCCACGGTCAGGTTGTGGCTGAAATAACTCAGGGCTGCCAGGCACAATAAGATCAGCAGCGTCATATCGAACATAGTCTCTTTCCTGAAAAAATGGCCGGTTTGGGGACTTACACCATAAAACGCTTTGCTGTCCGGCGGGTATTTTTTTTAACGTTTCAGAAACAACTGCTCAGATAATCGCCTCAATGGCCGTCTGCAAACTCACTTCCGGGCCGGTCAGCACGGCCAGGGTGCTGTTGATATATTTTTCAGCCCGCGCCATTGAGGATTGAGCCAGCACGATGCAGCCCAGCGAGCATTCCGGCCGCTGCTTAATATAGTCGGCTATTTGGCGATAATAGCCTTCTTCATCGCCGCTGTTAAAAAACGCCCATGCACGCGGGATCAACTCAACCGCCAGCCGCTCGCCAGGAATAAACGCGGCAAAGATACGCTGAGTCGCCTCAAGGGTGGAATGCGCGGTGCAGAGCACCAGAATTGAGCCATGATAACGCGAGGCCGCTTTTGCCAGCGTCGCATCCACGCGAAACACCGGCTTGCTAAACTGACTGGCGTCACACGCACTGGCCCCCAGCGTGGTGCAGGTGACAATCACCGCGTCCGCATGCTGGCACATCTCTTCAATTGCCTGACGGGTAGCATCAGCAATGTCAGGCGTCAGCGCGTTGCTGGCCAGCGCCTGTTCAAAAAGCCGATCCTCAACGCGATGCAGCAGCTGGATATCATCATATTCCAGCACCTGTAACGCCTGCTCATAAATGTCGATATTACTGCGGGCCGCGTGCAAACAGGCTATGGTCGCCATGTTACCCCCTCCGTGATGAGTGAAGACTCACTGTGACAAATTACGCTGCGCTTGCCAAACACCCTGTGC
Source organism: Pantoea sp. CCBC3-3-1 (assembly GCF_007981265.1). Lineage (NCBI taxonomy): Bacteria > Pseudomonadati > Pseudomonadota > Gammaproteobacteria > Enterobacterales > Erwiniaceae > Pantoea > Pantoea sp. CCBC3-3-1. The sequence continues at coordinate 2,122,639 of NZ_CP034363.1, read as the reverse complement.
ATTAATTGCAAAGGTTTCAGTCGCTATGCACTTTTATTGTGCAATGCATCCTGTTGATGCAGTCACGCAGTGAAACGATTGTTTCAGAACCCCGTATTTACCGGCCTGAACGGCTGAAAACATCTGGTACAAAAATTGCTTAATTTTGCTGATATCTTGAAAGGAGAAGCGGATGAAAGCAATTGTGATTGGTGCCGGTATCGGCGGCATGTGTACCGCCATTGCGCTGCAACGGTTCGGTATTGAAACGGCGGTATTTGAGGCAGTGCAGGAAATTAAACCGGTTGGTGCCGCTATTTCCATCTGGCCGAACGGCGTCAAGTGCCTCAATTTCCTGGGCATGAAGGAACCGCTGCGCGCGCTGGGCGGCCCAATGCAGACGATGGCCTATAACGATTTTCGTGACGGCACGACGCTGACGCAGTTCAGCCTCGATCCGCTGGTACAGGATGCGGGTGAACGCCCTTACCCGGTTGCCAGGGCCGAGCTTCAGGCGATGTTGCTGGAGACGTATGGCCGCGAACAGGTGCAATTTGGCAAACGTGTTGCCCGCGTGGAGCAGGATGAACATGGCGTAACGGCTTTTTTCGCCGACGGTACTCAGGCCAGCGGCGACTTACTGATTGCCTGCGACGGCACCCATTCCGTGGTGCGCCCTTATGTACTGGGTCATAAAGTGGAGCGTCGCTATGCCGGATACGTTAACTGGAACGGCCTGGTAACCATCGATGAGGCCATTGCCCCTGCCACGCAGTGGACCACCTTTGTCGGTGAAGGCAAACGCGTTTCCCTGATGCCGGTCGCCCGTAACCGCTTCTATTTCTTTTTTGATGTGCCGCTGCCTGCGGGACTGGCGGAGGATCGGGCGACCCTGCGCGACGATCTGAAACGCTATTTCAGCGGCTGGGCGGCGCCCGTGCAAAAGCTGATCGATTTGATTGAGCCAGAAACCACTAACCGGATTGAAATCCACGATATCGATCCCTTCCCTCAGCTGGTAAGAGGCCGCGTGGCGCTGCTGGGTGACGCCGCGCACAGCACTACGCCCGATATTGGTCAGGGCGGCTGCGCCGCAATGGAAGATGCGGTGGTGCTGGCTAACAGCCTGCAAAGCAACTCGCTTGGCATTGAAGATGCGCTGCTGCGCTATCAGCACAAGCGTGCCGATCGGGTTAAAGATCTGGTGCTGAAAGCGCGTAAGCGTTGTGACGTGACGCACGGCAAAGAGATGGCGATCACCGAGCAGTGGTATGAAGAACTGAAGAGCGAAACCGGCGAACGCATTATTCACGGCATGTGCGACACCATTCAGGGCGGCCCGCTGGCGTAGGCGGTTTCAGGATGCCGAAAGCCCGTTTTTGCTTGCGCGTAAACGGGCTTTAGTTCGGTTATGTATAGTGAAATACTCGGCCTCAATATCTGATTCAGGAATACAATGCTCGGTTAAATCCTGAAAACTTCCGGGCCTTTTTCAAGGAGAGTGCTCAGCACACGGAGAGCTGCACCGTTCGGTTTTTTCTCCCCTCTTTCCCATTTTGAAACAGTCATAACAGACATATTCACGTACTCAGCCAGCATGGCCTGGCTGAGATTAAAGCGGCCACGCAGCGCGCGGATCGCCTCACCATTCATCTCGATAATGGCTGGCAGCTGAGCGCGCAGTTCGCGCAGTTTCACCCGCGCATCAATGTAGTTTACTGTGTCTTCAGAAATGCCGCCTTGAGGGACCATTTCATGCGCCATTTCTTGCAAATCTTTTAGATGATCAACCATCGCATTTTACCTCTCGCATCGTTTTCGCTTTCACTTGAGCGTCAATCTGCGCTTGTGTCATACCAAACAAATCAGCGGCAAGTTTTTTATAGGCTTTAAGAGCATCATCCGGAATCTCTTTGCCATAACTGCTGGTGCCTGACTTCGCATAACCGTTCATAAAGAACAGGCAATTTCCTGCCTTAAACGCAACAACCGTACGTGCCCCACCGCTTTTACCCGTGTTAGGAAGCGGGATGCGTTTCTTAAATACACCGCCACCTAAGCTCGCCTCATACACCCCGTTTATGACTTCCTGTGCGGCCGTGCACAGTATGGTGTCATCAATGCCGTCACCTTTAGTGTTCTTGTCGAACACCTTCAAAACATAAATCTCCATACTTATTATTTCCCTATAATAAGAGCATGTATCCTTACCCTCAATCCTAATAACTATAGTACTTAGGTATATATTTAATGGCAATAAATTGTGCCGAGGTTATGCTTTCAGCGCCGCCAGCGCCAGCCGCGCTGTTTTTGCCAGCACATCCTGGCGTGAACGCGCGTCTTTGCCTTGTTGGGTAAAGTAAATGGCCATTAGCAAAGGTGTAGCGTCCGGTCGCCAGAGGATAGCAACGTCATTGGTGGTGCCATAGTCGCCGCTGCCGGTTTTATCGCCCACTATCCAGCCCGCGGGAACGGCAGCGGTGATGGCTTTCTTGCCGGTGGTGTTGCCCTTCAGCCAGCTGGCCAGTTTTTCCTGCGACGAAGGCGCTAAGCCCGATCCGAGCAGCAGCGTGTTGAGGTTGCCCAGCATCGCCAGCGGCGACGTAGTATCACGCAGATCGCCGGGCACCGCCGTATTCAGCGCAGGCTCGTTTCTGTCCAGGCGCGTGACGTTATCACCCAAACCACGGGCAAAATCGGTGATCCCCGCCGGGCCGCCCAGCGTTTTCAGCAGCAGATTGCCAGCCAGATTATCGCTGTACTGCAAGGCGGCAAGGCACAACGCCTCAAGGGTCATGCCCTCGTCCTGATGCTTTTCCGTCACCGGCATATAAGCGAGATGTTCGGCTGGCGTCCAGTGCATCCTTTGCAGCAGCAAATCAGGCTGCTGCTCGCTACGGCGTAAAACTGCCGCCGCGGCCAGCAGTTTAAAAGTACTGCACAGAGGAAAGCGTTCATCGCCTCTGTAGGTGAGCTTTTCGCCGGTGTGGGTATCCAGCAGCGCCAGGCCGATTCGGCCATTCACCTCCCGTTCCAGACTGGCTAATTGCTGAGATAACGAGTCAGCCTCAGCCCGCGCTAAAAGCGGGCTAAGGCCGACAAGCAATGGCATTGCGGCGGCGGCGATCAGCAGTTTGCGGCGTTGATATGAAGGATTCACGCGTCTTTCAGCCCCCGGTTGATCAACATCGCTTCGATCTCGGGATCCCTGCCGCGCCAGTCTGAATAGCATTTTTTCAGGTCTTCGCTATTGCCGCGTGAAAGGATTTTTTCGCGGAAGATCTGCCCGTTTTCGCGGCTTAACCCTCCCTGTTCACGGAACCACTCGAAGCCATCATCCGCCAGCATCTGTGTCCACAGATAGGCGTAGTAACCGGCAGCGTAGCCACCGCCCCAGATATGCTGGAAGTAGCTGGAGCGATAGCGCGGTGGTACAGCGTCAAGATCCAGCTTCTCCTGCCGCAATGCGTCAGCCTCAAAACTGCCCACGTCCGTGACTTTCTCACCGCTTTGCAGGCTGTGCCAGTGCATATCCAGCAGCGCGGCAGCCAGCAGTTCGGTCATGTCGTAACCCTTGTTGAATTTGCTGGCCTGATTGATTTTCTCATGCAGCTCAGCGGGCATCGGTTCGCCGGTCTGGTAGTGTCGGGCATAGTTTTTGAACACCTGCGGATCGCTGGCCCAGTGCTCGTTACACTGCGAAGGGAACTCAACAAAATCCCTTGGCGTGGCCGTGCCGGACAGGCTCGGATAGCGCTGTTCGGCAAACAGGCCGTGCAGCGTGTGGCCGAATTCGTGGAACAGGGTGATAACATCGTCCCAGGAGATCAGCGCGGGCTGGCCTGCCGCAGGCTTGCTGTAGTTGCAAACGTTGTAAATGACCGGACGCGTGCCCAGCAGCGTGGACTGATCGACGAAGTTGCTCATCCAGGCGCCGCCGCCTTTGTTGTCCCGCTTAAAGAAATCGGTATAAAACAGCGCCATCGCTTCGCCATTACTGTCGCTGATTTCATAAACACGGACGTCAGGATGGTAAACCGGAATATCAGTACGGGGCGCAAAGGTAATGCCAAACAGCTGTGTTGCAGCCCAGAAAACGCCATTTTCCAGGACTTTATTCAGTTCAAAATAGGGTTTGACCTGGCTTTCATCAAGATCGTATTTGGCGCGTCGCACCTGCTCGGCGTAAAACAGCCAGTCTGACGCCGCGAGTTTAAACGGTGCTGGCTGGCTGTCGATCACTGCCTGAATATCGGCCGCTTCACGCGTGGCTCTGGCCGTCGCGGCCGGTACGATTTCCCGCATAAATTCCAGCGCGGCCTGCGGCGTTTTCGCCATCTGATCTTCCATGCTCCAGGCTGCAAAGCTGGTAAAGCCCAGCAGTGCCGCTTTTTCCGCCCGCAGCGCCGCCAGCTGTAATACCAGCGAACGCGTATCGTTTTCGTCGCCTTTTTCAGCACGGTTCCATGCAGCGCTAAAAAGAGCGGCTCGCGTGTCACGATTGCTGAGGCTTTGCAGATCCGGCTGCTGCGTGGTGTTTTGCAAGGCCAGCAGCCAGCTGTGGGTCAGGCCTTTTTCTGCTGCGGCTTCCGCCGCCGCGCTGATTTCCGCCCCGGAGAGTCCCGCCAGCTGCGCGAGATCGTTGACCACCACGCCGCCCGCTTTGGTTGCGGCCAGAAGGCGATTGGTAAACTGTACGCCCAGCGTCGCCGCCTGCTGGTTAAGGGCTTTTAAGCGCACTTTTTTCTCTTCTGTCAGGCTGGCACCCGCCAGCTGAAAGGCCTGCCAGGTGACCTCCACCAGCCGCAGCGATTCGGCATCCAGCGATAGCGTTGCACGCTGCTGATAAACGCTGTCCAGCCGGGCAAACAGCTGGCTGTTTAGCTTGATGTCATCATCCAGCGCCGCCAGCTTTGGCGACATCTCTTCATCAAGCTGTTGCAGTCCAGGGGTGGTATTGGCGGAGGTCATGGCACCGAAGACGTTTTCAACGCGCTTCAGCATTTGCCCACTCAGTTCAAGCGCCTGATAAGTGTTAGCAAAGGTGGGGGCATCAGGATGGCTGGCAATCGCCTCCACTTCTTCGCGCTTCTGACGCATGCCCTCTTCGAGGGCGGGACGGTAGTCGCTCTCTAAAATTTTATCGAAAGGCGGCGCCTGAAAAGGCAGCGTGCCTGGCTGGCTGAATGGATTCGATTGCATGGTTATCTCCTTGTCTTCGCAAGACTTCAGCATAGGCCGATAATCCTCCCAAGCCAATCGGTTAACGCTGCCCGGCTTTTATAAACAGTGCTAACAGCGTCTGAATTTGCTGGTCGATGGCAACCAGCTCTTTTTTGACAATTAAATGCAGCGGCGTGGCGCGTCTTATTCCATGCGCGAGAGGTAAAATTTTTATCGTTTCATTCGCTAACTGTTGGGCAATGCGCTCTTCAGGCAGCCAGCCATAGCCCACCTGCCAGGTAATGGCTTCGATTGCTGCGTCAATCGTGGAGAATGTCCAGCATTGAGCCGCACCCGTTTCATCGATACCCGCTTTGGCTTCGCGTCCGACGATGCGGATGAGCGGCCAGGATGCCAGATCGTCTTCATTTAGCGGCTGCGGCTGGTGATGCAGCGGATGATCGGCATGCGCCACCGCCACAAAATCAATGTTCATCAGCCACTCGCCGCGCCCACTCATATCCTGCCTGCGGCTCAGTACCATCACATCCGCTTCCGTCAACAGCGGCTCGCTTTCCAGCACTTCGGTCAGGTTGACCTGAGTATGAGGATATTGCTGCTGAAACTCGCGTAATACGGCAAACAGGCGGCTGCGGGGAAAAATATTATCGACCACCAGCTCCAGCCTGGTGCGGGTACCCTCGCGAAGCGAGGCCGCAGAACTTTCCAGATAATAAAAAGATTTTAAAAGAGGGCGAACCTGACTGAGCAGCACCTCACCGGCGGGCGTTAGCACGGTTCTTCTGCCCTCGGTCTGCAACAGTGCCACACCCAGCTTCTCCTGTAGCGAAGCCAGGTTGTAACTCACGGAGGACTGGCTGCGCCAGGTGGCTTCCGCAGCTTTGGCGAAGCTGCCAAGCTCGACTACCTTATCTAAGAGGCTCCACTGTTCCAGCGTTGATTTGTGCATACTCATCCAAAATTTCGATAGGTTTGATTTAAAAATAGCATTATTCATCGAAAATTCAGAATGATAATCTAAAGCCATTCAATGAAGGAGAATAAATCATGAGCAAATTCGATAAACAGGATCTTAGTGGTTTCGTTGGTAAACACCTGGTTTATACCTACGACAACGGCTGGAATTATGAAATTTACGTGAAAAATGAACAGACGCTGGACTACCGTATTCACAGCGGGCTGGTCGGCAACCGTTGGGTAAAAGATCAGCGTGCTTATATCGTCCGCGTCGGTCAGGAGACCTACAAAATCTCCTGGACTGAGCCTACCGGTACTGACGTCAGCCTGATTGCAAACCTCGGTGACAACCTGTTCCACGGCACGATTTTCTTCCCACGTTGGGTAATGAACAATCCGGAGAAAACCGTCTGTTTCCAGAATGAGCACATCGCCGAGATGGAACGCTATCGCGAAGCTGGCCCGGCTTATCCTACCGAAGTGATTGATGAGTTCGCTACCATCACTTTCGTTCGCGATTGTGGCCCTGACGATGACAGCGTCATAAACTGTGCGGCGAGCGAGCTGCCAGCCAACTTCCCGGACAATCTGCGTTAATCAGCGAAAAGGGAGCGCGCTTTTGCTCTCCCCCTGCCACTACTCTGTCAGTAATCTCAGGGAGGCATTCCAGCGCCTCCTTTTAGCCAACAAGAGGATCGTAAATGGACTTATCCACCCAGGTTTTTATCAGCAGTGATAAGCACGATGGTTTTGGCGTCAGCTCCACGCTGATCATGGGGAAGAAAGAAGCCCTGTTGGTTGATGCGCAATTTACCCTGGCGAATGCACACCGGCTGGTGGCTGATATTATTGAAAGCGGACGGGAGCTGAAAAGGATTTTTATTACCCACCTGCACCCGGACCATTTTCTGGGGCTGGAGGTGATCAAACAGGTTTTTCCTGATGCTGACGTTATTTCCTGTAAAACCGTCGCCAGTGATGTTAACGACGCTTTCGATTTTAAAATCGATTACTGGGGGCGGGAAGTTTTGCAGAAAAATGGGGCAAAAACAAAATTTGCAGTCAGGCCAGTCGAAGAGGACACGCTTTATCTCGAAGGTCATGAGATCAAAATCCTCGGCCAGATGAGCGGTGACTGCATAACGATTGCTCCGTTGTGGATCCCCTCTCTTAAAACCCTTATCGCGTCCGATCTGGTCTTTAATAACGCCCATGTCTGGATAGCGGATATGCGCACGCCGGAACGTATCGCACAATGGATGCAAAGCCTGGATATCATTGAAGCATTGCGACCTGAAGCCGTTGTGCCTGGCCATTCAAGCCTTCCGGGCAATTTTAGCCCTTCCGCCATCGGTTTTACCCGCAGATATATCCAGGACTTTCTTAACGTGTTGCAGCGTGTCGGCACCAGCGAGGCGTTAATCGCTGAAATGGAACGGATCTATCCCGATCTGCCGGTAAAAATTTGCCTGGAATACAGCGCGAAAATCATTAAGGATAAGTACAACTGGCCGGGCGACTGGCCGGTGTCATTAAGAAATATGACCGCCACGCTACAGGAAAAAGGCTGAACCTTGCCAGGAAAGTGAAATGAAACCCGATCTTGAATACAGTTTTTCAGTGAAAGTGAACGTAGGGAAACCTGAGATTGTCTCGAACAGCAGCGAGTACGGGAAGCGACAGCTGATCCCTGTCCTTTCCGGAACGGTGAGCGGAAAACTGAACGGAGAAGTAATGGCTGGCGGCGTTGACAGCCAGATTGTGATGCCCGACGGTCTGTGTAAGCTCTCGGCCCGTTACGCGCTAAAAACTGACCATGGCCCTGTTTATATAGAAAATAACGGGGTTCGTCGCGTGCCGGAAGCGTTCCGCTCCCGACTGTTCGATGAGGATATGCGTTTTTTCAGCAGTATCCCTACTGAAGAACTTTATTTTCGCACCGTGCCGTCATTTGAAATCTACGATCCGGCTTTAGCATGGTTAACGGAATCGGTCTTCGTCAGTACCGGCCAGCGTACGCCCGACGGCGTGACCATCGACTTTTACCGTCTCACCTGAATAATATTTCTGAGCGGCTCCCGCCCCCGCCGTGCGGGCCGCTCAGGCAGCAACTTTCTCAGAGAAGATGTTGCTGCTGATAGCTGGCGATGATTTCACCCGCCACCGCCACGGCAATTTCTGCGGGCAGCTTCCCTTTTACATCCGGCAAACCAATCGGACAGCGCATGGTTGCCAGCTGCTGCGGACTGAACCCTTTCCCCTCAAGGCGATAGCTAAACCGCTGGCGCTTGGTTTGTGAGCCTATCACGCCAAAATAGTGATAATCGCCGCGCTTAAGAATGGCTTCGCATAATTCAAGATCGCGCGGATGGTGATGCGTCATCACCACGTAGTAACTGTCTGGCGGCATCAGCCTGACCTGATCGCACGGATCTTCCTGACAGCAAACCGTCACGCCCGCTGGCACGTCGGTAAACTGCGCCTGACGCTCGTCGACCCAGTATACGTGACAGGGTAACGTAGCCAGCAAATTGACCAGCGCCTGTCCGACATGACCGGCGCCGAAAACCACGATCTGCGGCTGCGTCTGCAACAGCGGTTCAAACAGGACGGTAGCCATGCCGCCGCAACATTGCCCGAGGCGCGCGCCAAGGTTGAAATGTTCGCTTTTAGGCTGAGGATGACGCTGGTTGAGCATCTCGCGGGCGATAGCAAGACACTGAAACTCCAGATGGCCGCCGCCGATAGTCAGGTAAGTTCGTCCGGCGGTGACAATCATTTTGCTGCCGCAATCGCGCGGCACCGAACCTTTGTCCTCCAGCACGGTGAGCAACACACAGGGCTCGCGTTTTTCACGGAGTGAAGCCAGTGCGGTGATCCAGTCATCAACGTTCATGAGCCGCCTCCGTCCGCATTTTTTCCATTCCCCAAAACACCCTTTCCGGCGTGGCTGGCGCGTCCAGCAGCGGGTGTTGCTGATAATTGCCCACGCTGGCCACCGCATCCTGAATCGCACACCAGGCCGCAATGCCTAACATAAAGGGTGGCTCGCCTACCGCTTTTGAGTGAAACACCGTGTCTTTGGGATTTTTGCGGTTTTCCACCAGCGTCACCCGCAGATCGGGCGGCACATCGCCGATGGCCGGGATCTTATAGCTGGCCGGGCCGTCGGTCATCAACCGGCCTTGCGCATTCCACACCAGCTCTTCGCAGGTTAGCCAGCCAGCGCCCTGCACAAAGCCGCCTTCCACCTGACCAATATCAATAGCCGGATTCAGCGAAGCGCCCACGTCATGCAGGATATCCGCCCGCAGCAGCCGGTATTCACCGGTCAGCGTATCGACAAGCGCCTCCACGCAGGCGGCGCCATAGGCAAAATAGTAGAACGGCGTGCCGCGGCCCGCTTCACGATCGTAATGAATGCCGGGCACTTTGTAATAGCCGGTGGCTGAAAGCGGCACCTGATTGAGCCAGGCCATTTGCGCCACATCGGGGAAGGTAAAATGTTTTTCCTGCACTTTGACAATGCCGTTGCTAAAGCTGACCTCATCTGCCCTACAGCTGTGCAGCTGGCAAAGCATGCCGATCAGCCGGTCGCGAAGAATTTCCGCCGCGTTTTGCGCCGCCTTACCGTTTAAATCTGCACCGCTGGACGCTGCGGTGGGTGACGTGTTTGGCACTTTGCCGGTGTCGGTTGCGGTGATCTGAATTTGATCGACATCGATTTGCAGCACCTGCGCGACGATCTGCGCGACCTTCGTGTTCAGTCCCTGACCCATCTCCGTGCCGCCGTGATTGAGCTGCACCGTGCCGTCGGTATAGATCAGGATCAGCGCACCGGCCTGGTTAAGAAAGCTGGAGGTAAAAGAGATGCCGAATTTTACCGGCGTTAGCGCCAGACCGCGCTTCAGCCAGGCACTGTTCTGGTTTAACAGGGTGATTTCCCGCCGGCGTGCCGCATAATCGCTGCTGGTTTCAAGCATTTCAGTCATTTCATCCAGCAGATTATCTTCAACCCGTTGGTGATAATGGGTGATATTGCGCGTCTCTTTGCCATAGTAATTGCGCTTGCGCACTTCCAGCGGATCCAGCGTCAGCCTGCGGGCGATATGATCCATAATTTGTTCAATGGCGACCATGCCCTGAGGCCCACCAAAACCGCGATAGGCGGTGTTGGAGGCGGTGTTAGTACGGCAGCGATAGCCGGTGATCAGCGCATCCCCGAGATAATAGGCGTTATCCGCGTGGAACATGGCCCGATCGACGATTGAACCGGAGAGATCCAGCGAATAACCGCAGTTGGCCGCCAAATCGATTTTGACGCCGCAAAAGCGCCCTTGCTCATCTACGCCGACATCGTAGCGCACGTAAAAAGGATGCCGCTTGCCGGTGATGCGCATATCGTCCCGCCGTCCAAGCCGCATTTTTACCGGGCGACCGGTGAGGCGCGCTGCCACCGCGCACAGGCAGGCCACGCCGGCGGCCTGCGTTTCTTTACCGCCAAAGCCGCCGCCCATCCGGCGCATATCAATGGTCACTTTGTTCATAGTGATACCCATCACCGAAGCCACCAGCTTTTGCACTTCGGTCGGGTTTTGGGTAGAGGAGAAAACCTGTAGCGACTGGTCTTCTCCCGGGATCACCATCGCTACCTGGGTTTCCAGATAGAAATGCTCCTGACCGCCGATATGAAATTCGCCCTGTAAGCGATGTGCCGCTCGTGACAGCGCCGCCTGCACATCACCGCGCTGATGCACATGAGGCTGCTGAACAAAATGCTGTTTTTCCAGCGCTTCTCTGACGTCCAGAACGGGGGTCAACAGATCGTATTCGATAACCGCGGCATCGGCTGCCAGCCTCGCCGCGTGTGGCGTTTCAGCGGCAACGACCAGCACAATCTGGCCGGCATACTCCACCACATCCTTCGCCAGGAGGGGATCGCCAGGTTCCAGCGGCCCGATATCCAGCTCGCCCGGCACGTTTTGCCAGCTCAAAACGCTAACGACACCCGGAATGGCATAGCAAGGCGCGGTATCAATGTGGCGGATACGAGCGTGGGCATGCTCGCTCAGCCTGGGAGAGAGGTGCAGCATGCCAGGCAACTCCAGCTTGTCGTCAATAAAGACAGCTTCACCCGAGACGTGTTTTGCCGCACTTTCATGCTTGTTGCTTTTGCCGACGCCGCTCTGGATGCCTTCCCGGTATTGTCTGGCAATCACTTCTTCAGCTACTTCCGGACGATTATGAGACATAGCGGGAAACCTCCACCAGTTGCAGCTCGTCAGAAAACGACGCGTGATAACGACGCAGCAGGTTTTTAGCCACCTGTAAGCGGTAGCGGGCGCTGGCGCGAAAATCGCTCAGCGGCGTAAAATCCTGTTCCAGCGCGCGGCATGCCTGTTCGACAGATTGCAGCGTCAGGGGTTTTCCCAACAGCTGTTGTTCGCAGTGCAACGCCCTTTTCGGTATGTCGGCCATGCCGCCGAAGGCAATACGCGCCTGCGTTACACGGTTGTCGCTGTCGATTTCCAGTGCAAAAGCAGCGAAAACCGCAGAGATATCATCTTCAAGCCGTTTAGAAACCTTCCACGCGCGGAAATTTTGTGACGCCGTCACTTTTGGAATGATAACGGCGCGAATAAATTCGCCGGGTTGTAGCGCAGTTTGTCGGTAGCCGAGGAAAAAGTCTGCCAGCGGCAGGCGGCGCACCCTGCCACCCTTTTGCAATTCCAGCGAGGCGTTAAGCGCCAGCAGCATCGGTGGCGTATCACCAATCGGCGAGCCGTTAGCAATATTGCCGCCAAGCGTTCCCTGATTGCGGATTTGCAGCGAGGCGAAACGTTCAAGGATCCGCGCAAAGGACGGAATATGCTCGCGCAGCCACAGCTGGCACTGCTGTAACGAAACGCCAGCGCCAATCACCCATTCTTCGGCCTCTGCCCGACAGGTTTTTAGTTCATCAATCTGTTCCAGCGCAATCAGCAACGGCAACGCTTTAGCGTGTTGCGTTACCTGAAGCGCCAGATCGGTGCCGCCTGCCAGCAGCTTCGCTTCGGGATGTTCGCTTAACAGATCGCCCAGCTGATCCAGCGTTTTCGGTAACAGGCAACGATGCGCGTTACATGCTATTTCCTGCACTTCGGCGGTTTTCAGCGCGCTCAGACGTTTTACGGTCTCGGCCTCCTGCTGGCGGAAGCTATCCGGCTCGGGGTGATGACAAGCCTTGCGGGCCGCATCGACAATCGGCCGGTAGCCGGTGCAGCGGCATAAGTTTCCTGCCAGCGCCTGCTCGGCCTGATGCTGTTGCCAGCCCGTGCTGTTTTTTTGCAGCGTAAACAGCGACATAACAAAGCCGGGCGTGCAAAACCCGCACTGCGAAGCATGGCAATCCACCATCGCTTGTTGCACCGGGTGGAGTTTGCCTGCCTGCTGCAAATCCTCGACGGTAATCAGCTGCTTGCCTTGTAGCGTACTGACAAAAGTCATGCAGCTGTTGGCGGTTTCATACACCATTTCACCGTTTTCGACGCGACCCAGCGTGACGGTACAGGCACCACAGTCACCGGAGGCACAGCCTTCCTTTGTCCCGCTGCGACGCTTGTACTGGCGCAAATAATTCAGCACGGTCAGGTTTGGATCGATTGCCGCTTCGCTGACTAAGGCCTGATTGAGTAAAAACTGGATCATGCGGCTTTCTCCTCTTTTTGCTGCTGCCAGACACATTTGCCGTTCACCCAGGTGTGGGCGATATTGCGGTCGTCCCCGAGCGTCATCAGCACAAACAGTTTTTCACAAATATCGCGGCTGTTGGCATAACGCATCTGCTGGAGCGCGGAAACCGCCGGATCCAGCACCACAAAATCGGCCTCTTTACCGGCAGTGAAATTGCCGATGTGATCATCCAGATCCAGCGCCCGGGCGCCGCCAAGCGTGGCATGATAAAAGGCTTCGTACGCCGCCAGTTTGTAATGCTGAAGCTGGCCAACTTTGTAGGCTTCCCCCAGCGTTTGCAGCATATTAAAGGTGGTGCCCGCGCCAACGTCGGTACCCATGCCCATTTTCACGCCTTTATCCCAGCAGGTTTGCAGATTAAACAACCCGCTGCCGAGAAACAGATTCGAGGTTGGACAGAAAGCAATGGCGGAATGGGTATGATGCAGGCAATCCCACTCCTCTTCCGCCAGGTGCACACAATGTGCAAACACGCTGCGACGCCCGGTTAACTGATACTGGTGATAAACGTCAAGATAGCCGTCGTGATCGGGAAACAGCGCTTTTACCCAGGCGATTTCCTGCGGGTTTTCACTCAGGTGCGTATGCATCCAGGTATCGGGATATTCCGTTTTCAGCTGTTGCACTTTTGCCAGTAGCGCAGGTGATGAGGTTGGCGCGAAGCGTGGCGTTAACGCATAGCCGAGACGGCCCCGCTTATGCCAGCGCTCAATCAGTTCACGCGTCTGGTCATAGCTCTGCTCCGGCGTTTCGGTCAGATATTCAGGCGCGTGCCGATCCATCATGACCTTCCCGGCGATCAGGCGCATTTCCAGTGCTTCCGCCGCGCTGAACAGCGCCTCTACCGACTGAGGATGTACGGTACCAAACACCAAAGCAGTAGTTGTACCGTTACTCAGCAGCTGGTGCAGAAAAAACGCCGACATTTTTGCCGAATAGTCGGGACAGTGATACTGACGCTCGGTCGGGAAAGTATATTGTTGGAGCCATTCCAGTAACTGCTCGCCAAAGGCGCCAATCATTTCCGTTTGAGGATAGTGAATATGCGTATCAACAAAGCCCGGCACAATCAGCTTGCCGCGATAATCTGTCACTGTAACGGCATCGGTTAGCTGATGCTGCCCTTCTTCCCAGCGCTGGAGCGAAATAATTTTGCCGCCATTAAGCAGTAATAAACCGTCTTCAATATAGCGGGCCTGCTCCGGCAACTGCCGTGGATGACTGACCGTGGCGGCAATATCAAAAAAACTGCCCCGAATAGCCTGAGTAATGGACACTGACATAGCAATTCCTTCCGGGAGGGCCGCTGGCCCTCGCTTTATTAGCGCAGGTGATAACCTTAAGAGGTAATTGCAAATGCCGTGCCAGCTGGAAAATTTAAATTAGCCTTTATTTTTCAGTTAATTATAAGAGAACCCGTTTAAAAAGGCGCGACTTACCGGCCAATCGTATGCGCAAACGGTTGCCTGCGTGAGCAAACGATTGCCATGCCGTTATAAGGGATTACAGGAGTGAATAAACCGCAACAAGGCGTTTTCAGACGCACCATAACATCGCAAGGGTGTTCTGAAACGCACCAGCATCGTGCATTTTTTCTTATTAATCATAACCAATCCGTTCTTATCAGTTCATGATGGAAATGATATGGTGATTAAAACCCAAAATGTGTTGAGGAACAGTGAGATGATTGTATTTGTAACTGGCGCTACCGCTGGCTTCGGAGAGAGTATCACCCGCCGCTTTATCGCTGAGGGACACAAGGTTATTGCCACCGGCCGTCGCCAGGAACGTTTGCAGAGCCTGAAAGAGGAGCTGGGCGACGCGCTATATACCCTGCAACTGGACGTGCGTAATCGCGCAGGCATTGAAGAAGCGCTGGCCAGTCTGCCCGCCGGGTGGCGTAACATCGATGTGCTGGTTAATAACGCCGGCCTGGCGCTGGGTATTGAACCGGCGCACAAAGCAAACCTGGATGACTGGGAAGCGATGATCGATACCAATAATAAAGGCCTGGTCTATATGACCCGCGCCGTGCTGCCCGCGATGGTGGAACGCAATATTGGTCATATTATTAACCTGGGTTCGATTGCCGGCAGCTGGCCTTACGCAGGCGGTAATGTTTATGGCGCGACTAAGGCGTTTGTCCGTCAGTTCAGCCTGAACTTGCGCACTGACTTACACGGCACGGCGCTGCGCGTTACCGATATCGAGCCGGGCCTGGTGGGCGGCACCGAGTTTTCTAACGTTCGCTTTAAAGGTGACGATGCGAAAGCGGACAGCGTGTATGACGGCGCAGAACCGCTGACCGCAGAAGACGTTACCGAAGCGGTTTACTGGGTCGCTACGCTGCCGAAACACGTCAATATTAATACGCTGGAAATGATGCCGGTTGGCCAAACGCTGGCGGGCCTTAAAGTGCATAAATCCTGATAAGGCGCTGTGCCGCCGCCTGCCAGATCCGGCGGCAAAACAGTACAAATTGTTGAGAGTGCAGGCTCAGGTTTATCAGCCATCTGGGCCTGCCTTAGCCGGAATACGATTTTGCAGCCGGCTACGCTTTTCCCCACCCTGCCACGATAATCAACATGCCACAAAATGCCACTGCTGCGCCCGTCCAGTCGTAGTAACTTAGCCGGACGCCGTCGACAAAGCGCAGCCATAACAAAGCGGTAACGACATAAACGCCGCCGTAAGCGGCATAAACGCGACCGCTGGCAGCGGGATGAAAAGTCAACAGCCAGACAAACAGCGCGAGACTGGCGGCGGCAGGTATCAGCACCAGAACAGACGCGTTTTTTCTCAGCCACAGCCAGGGCAAAAAACAGCCAATAATTTCGGCCAGCGCGGTAAGAAAAAACAGCAGTGTGGTTTTTATTAACATACTTCCTCTCTGAAACGTCAACGATCGGGCGGGCTGAGTGGTTAGCCTGCCAGCGCTGATGATATACTATTGCAAGCGATCGTCGCAGCCGCTCGGGTCGGCTGTCCGTTGGAAGTGAAAAGGAACCGAAGATGAAAACGAGTAAAGTCTGGTTAAAAACGCTGAGCAAAGCCGCTTTGCCGCTGGTACTGTTCGCCACGCTGTTTAGCCTGCAACAGGCGCAGGCCAAAACGGATACGCTGATTATTCAGGACGGCAGTAGCGCACTGACCAACGAGCAGGCGCGTCAGCAAAAACAGCAGTGGGACGAAACCCACCGGTTGCGCAGCAAACAGAATCTGCGTGCCGAAAAAGATTTCGATAAAGACGACCGTGCCATTGATACGCGTGACGCCTGCGATCAGAGTCTGAACGTTAACGCTTATTGGGAAGCCAATACCCTGCGCTGTCTCGATCGCCGTACCGGACGCCCCGTCACGCCCTGATGAAATATTGCTGCTATAGTTACCGCTGAATTCACGCAAAAGGACAGGATGATGAAAGGTAAGAAGTGGATATTAACCGCGCTGATTATCGCCACTCCGCTGGCGGTGCAGGCATCTTGCGAAACGGTAAAAGCGGACATTAACCAGAAAATTATCAATAACGGCGTCCCGGCAAACGGTTTTACGCTGGAAATCGTTCCCAACGATCAGGCCGAACAGGCTGGCGGTCAGGTTGTTGGACACTGCGAAAACGATAGCCAGAAAATCGTTTATAAGCGTGGCGCCGAAGGTGACGCCCCGGTTCCGGCAAATACCGGCACCTCTCAGGACGCACCTTCGTCGTAAGTTTTCTCTTCAAGGGCTGCGATTGCAGCCCTTTTCTATTCTGGCCTGCCTGAGGGAATCGCTCTGGCCACCAGCATACTTCCTGACGCAATTACCACCGACACCGCAAACACCCAGTGCAGTGAAGAAGCCGTCTGCTCGATAATATGTTGCAGACTGGCGTGCGGTAACGCCTCTCGCTGACTGGTAGAGATAATCTGCTGCACAGGATCTTTAAACTCCGGGAGCCGCAGCATCAGATTGTAATTAAGTACCGCCCCCATCACGGCGGTGCCCAACGCGGAACCCAGCATGCGGCTGAACATGATCGATGCTGTACAAATCCCCCGAATGGAATATTCCGCGCTGTTTTGCACGGCGATCAGGAAGGTGGTGCTGGTCATGCCCATGCCGGTACCGATGACAAAGGCAGACAGCCCCGCATGCACCAGCGAGCTGGTGCTGTGCAGCGTCAGCAGCATTGCGGTGCCGAGGATCAGCAACAGCGAGCCAAGCTGCGCGGTAAAACGGTAAGAAGTCCGCAGCATCAGTTTACCGCTAAGCGTGCTCGCCAGCGGCCAGCCGATTGACATCATCGCCAGCGCGCTTCCCGCCTGGAGCGGCGTACCGCCATTCACGCCCTGGATCCAGCCAGGCAAAAATGCGCTGATGCCCATCATCGCTGCGCCGATAATCAGGTTTCCTGCATTACCGGCAACAATGGTACGGCTTCGCCACAGCGCCAGCGGAAACAGCGGTTCGCCAGAACGCTTTTCATGTCTGACCAGCGCATAACCGGCGATGGCCGCCACAGCAAGCAGCGCAAGCACCCAGTAGCCCAGCATTTCAGCCTGAAGCAGAGCCGTCAGAAGCGCAGTCACGGAGAGCATCAGCCAGCCGCTGCCTGCCAGATTGAGCTTTTGTTTTTTATGGCTGTCTGGCTCAGGAAACCAGCGTGCCAACATCAGCATAGAAACTATGCCAATGGGCACGTTAACCCAAAAGATCAGCGCCCAGTTAAAATGCTGTACAAGCCAGGCGCCGGTCAGTGGCCCCACAATCGCCGAAACGCCCCAGACGCTGGAGAGCCAGCCCTGGATCCCCGCCCGCTCTTTCGGTGCATAGACATCGGCGATGATGGTTGCCGTTAACGGCATAATGGCACCCGCGCCCAATCCCTGGAGTGCCCGAAACAGGATCAGCCAGCCCATATTGGTGGAAAATCCACACAGTACCGAACCGGCCAAAAACAGCGAGGTGCCAAAAAAGAATACCCGTTTCCGGCCCCAGAGATCGGCCAGCCGACCATAAATGGGGACGCTAACGGCCTGCGTCAGTAAATAGATGGAAAAAACCCAGCCAAATTGGGAAAAGCCGCCCAGTTCCGCAATGATAGTTGGCATCGCCGTCGCGACAATGGTGACCTCAATGGCGGCCATAAACATCGCCAGCATCGCGGCAATCAATATCCAGTGACGGTGCGCGACCTGTGTTTGAGCTGTTTCTGACATAAGCATCCTTTTTTCATAGTGCTTTTAGTCTGGCCTGGATTGGCTTGCAGTGTTTCCGAATTGTGCGATCGGCAGCAAAGATTATGGCGAGAAAGGGACTTTAACGCTGAGGAAAATAGCGAACGAACGGGGAGCGCGTGCGGAACAGATCTGAGAAAGGCCGAAAAGGTTTGTGCAGCGGCGCGAGCGCACCGCTGTGACCGCCATTAAACCTGACTTAAATCGAGATAGCCTGCCAGCTCCCGCCGTTCAGGTTTCGGTAAATAAGGCAGCTCGCCCAGCAGAGGCGCCGGGATCTTGCTGCTTAAGACTTCGATAATTTCTGCATAGTGCGCCAGCCCCGGGTTGATGCGGTTTGCCACCCAGCCCAACAGAGGCAACCCGTCATTAATCACCGCCTGGGCGGTAAGCAACGCGTGGCTGATGCAACCCAGTTTGATCCCCACAACCATAATCACCGGCAGGCGCTCCTCAACGGCCCATTCAGAAAGCGGGCGCAGATCGTTCATTAAGCTAAGCCAGCCGCCCGTTCCCTCCACCACAACGTGGTCCGCCTGCACGCTTAACGACTGCAACCCCTCGCTTAGCCTGGCATAATCAACCACCATGTCACGGCTGGTACTGATTTTATCATCCAGTAAGGTTAATGGATTAACCGATTCATAGGGCAAAATAACAGAAGAGGATGCCTGCAATATCAGCGCATCTTTATTCCGTGGCCCCTGCTCGGTTTGCTGGCTCCCTTTTGCTATCGGTTTGTAGCCAGCCACTCTCTTGCCGCCTTCTGCAAGCTTTTGCAAGAGCGCGCGGGTAACAACCGTTTTTCCCACCTCGGTATCGGTACCGGTAACGAATATTCGCTTTAACCTGGTCATGTAGAGAGTCCGCTCCTGACGATTATTTATTAACAACTGTTAACATTTAAGACGGATCATCTTAGGTCAGCGAGCGAGCGTTGAATTTGCGTTAGCGCAATTTTTTTTGATAAAGAGGATTAACCCTGCAACAGTTTGACCAGCAGCGTGCCGTTATAAAGCGCATCCTTGACCAGGGCTGCGCCAGGCATGGTGCCCTGATTGTGAAAATGCGTCGGCTCAACCCGGGTGCGCTGGCTGTACGCGGGAAGCGACTGTCGGCGAACGCAGTCGGTAATAGCAGAGTGAAGGATTTCCTGCGCGCGGTTCAGCGGCGAGCCAATCAGGATTTTTTCCGGATTAAACAGGTTGACCATAATGGCCAGGATGCGCCCCACGCTATGCCCCACGCCGGTAATGATATCTTTAGCCAGCGGATCGCCAGCCAGGGCCGCATCACACAGCGATTCGATGGTCAGCGGTTGTTGGTGCAGCGTGCATTCCGGCGAAGACTGCATGCGCTGTGCGGTTAGCTCCAGCACGCTTTCAATGCTGGCTACCGTTTCCAGGCAGCCATGATTGCCGCAGTAGCACTGTTTGCCCCAGGGCTCGACCTGCGTGTGTCCAATTTCCACCAGCGTACTGCTGCCGCTGTGTAATAACCGGCCATCAGCAATGACGCCCGCGCCAACATTGTGATCGATCACGACCTGAATAACGTTACTGACTTCGCGAGAAGCGCCATATAACGCTTCTGCCATCGTCCACGCGCAGATATCGTGCTGGATATAAACCGGCACGCCAATATGCTTTTCGAGCTCGCTGCCGAGCGGCATATCCCTCACCGGATAAAAAGGCATGCGGTGCACGATGCCCTGTCTGGCATCCAATATACCGGGAAGCGTAATGGCAATCGCGGTGAGGCGTTCCAGCTTGCGCTGGTGACGGATAAAAAAGCGGTCGATTTCATTAATAATGCGCGTGATTAAAGGCAGCGGATCGTCCACCGGCAGCGGCAGATTTTCCTCAACAATAAGCTGGCTGCTTAAATCTCGCAGCGCCAGCGTGATATCGCCATTGCCAATGCGGGCAGAAAGGTAATGCCAGGCCACCGTGTCCAGGATTATGCCGACAGCGGGGCGTCCACGACTGCCGATCTCCTGAAACTCCGTTTCCTGCACCAGATGCGCTTCCAGCATCTCACGCACGATTTTAGTAATGCTGGCCGGGGCCAGCTGGGCCTTTTTGGCTAATTCAATGCGCGAAATGGGGCCAAACCGATCGATCAGCCGGTATACCGCGCCTGCATTGGTCTGTTTGATCTGGTCAATGTGCCCAGGCTGACTGTCCGCTATCACCCGCCTCCTCCCGCTTATTTTCGCGCCTCAAAATAAATCACTGGCCCATGGTGAAACAGTTCCGGCAGCACGTCAACGGTTTGATTTATACTGTGATTCAGAGCACATATTCAGGTTATGCGGCTTGAAAATTCATTCTGCTGATTATTTAACAGCAGCCGGATCATTTGCCGGGTTGCCGCGCTCATTTCACGCCGTTTTGACCAGACCAGCCAGACCTCGGATAACGCGTCTGGCTCGCTCAGCGTAATCCAGCTGACATCTTCCAGGCGCACCCGCCGAAACGAAGCAGGAAGAATTGAAACGCCCAGTCCGGTCGCGACCAGCCCGAGAATAGTCATCGCTTCGCCGACTTCCTGAGCAATGTTAGGCGAAACGCTGTAACGCTCCAGTAGCGTTAAGGTTTCGGCATATAAAGCGGTTCCCACCTGAGGATCGAAAAAGACGAACGGTTCGCCCACCAGCTCGGTTATGGAAAGCGTGGCCCGATTCGCCAGCCTGTGCGCCCGATGAACCACCGCGCAAAGGGGCTCGCGCAGCATCAGCTGGTGCGATAGCGTCTCTGGCAACGGCGTGTTGCGCATCACGCCCAGATCCAGCCTGCCGTCATTGAGCGGCGCCAGCTGCTGTCGGGTATTGATTTCCTGCATTTGAATATGCACGCCGGGGTAGCGCTGGCGAAAGGTATACAGCGCATCAGAAACGGAGGTGATAAACGGCGCGGAAGAGGTGAAACCAATCCGCAGTTCACCTTCCTCACCGCGATGGAGCCGCGCGGCTTTATCCGCCGCGTTGGTCACGTTTTGCATAATCTGGCGGGCATCGCTAAGAAACTGCTCGCCCGCCGCGGTGAGCTGCACGCTGCGGTTAGTACGGGCCAACAGCCTGGCACCAACTTGCTGTTCCAGCTGCTGAATTTGCTGGCTGAGCGGCGGCTGCGAGATATTCAGGCGCTGGGCAGCACGACCAAAATGCAGCTCTTCCGCCACGGCAATGAAGTAGCGCAGATGACGAAGCTCAATATTCATATTTTAAACGTATCATTCAAGATTATTAATAGATTAGACATCATATTAAGCCGGGCTTACAGTTAACAGTATAATTTTTCTTCTTTTTAAGGGATCGCAGTGAACCACTCATCTCGCAGCATCGTGGCCGACAACGGTGCTGAACGACGCTCCGCCATTCAACGTTCTACTCGCCCTCGCGCTACAAACAGCGCCACGCCCCCGCTGTTTATTAAACGTGGCACGCCAGAATTTATGCGTGTCACCCTGGCGCTTTTTTCCGCCGGACTGGCCACCTTTGTCTTGTTGTATTGCGTGCAGCCCATTTTGCCGGTTTTAACCCAGGAGTTTGGCGTTTCTCCGGCTACCAGCAGCCTGTCGCTCTCTATTTCTACCGGTCTGCTGGCGCTGGGCTTGCTGATTACCGGGCCGCTTTCGGATGCCATTGGACGCAAGCCGGTAATGGTGACCGCGCTGTTGCTGGCCGCAGTTTGTACCCTGCTTTCAGCTACCATGACCAGCTGGCATGGCATTTTAATTATGCGGGCGCTGATTGGGCTGTCGCTCAGCGGCGTGGCGGCCGTGGGGATGACCTATCTGAGCGAAGAAATTCATCCCAGCGTGATCGCTTTTTCAATGGGGCTGTATATCAGCGGTAATTCCATTGGCGGCATGAGCGGCAGGTTGTTAAGCGGAGTCATCACCGATATTACCAACTGGCGCGTGGCGATAGCGGCGATCGGCTGTTTTGCGCTGGCTTCCGCGCTGATGTTTTGGAAAATTTTACCGCCTTCGCGCCATTTTCGCCCGGCCTCCCTGAAGCCTCGCAGTTTGATGATCAACTTTCGCCTGCACTGGCGTGACAGCGGTTTGCCGCTGCTGTTTGCCGAAGGCTTTTTACTAATGGGCGCTTTCGTCACCCTGTTTAATTACATTGGCTACCGGCTGCTGTCGCCGCCCTGGTCGCTAAGCCAGGCCGTTGTTGGCCTGCTGTCGGTGGTTTATCTCACCGGATCGTGGAGTTCGCCTAAAGCGGGTGCGATGACGGCAAAATATGGCCGCGCCAGCGTGCTGCTGTTCTCGACCGGGATTATGCTGGCTGGGGTGCTGATTACGCTGGTGAATTCTCTGTGGTTTATTTTTCCGGGAATGATGCTGTTTACCGCAGGCTTCTTCGCGGCGCATTCCGTCGCCAGCGGCTGGATTGGCCCTCGCGCACGGCGTGCGAAAGGTCAGGCATCGTCGCTTTATCTGTTCAGTTATTATTTAGGTTCAAGCCTGGCGGGAACGCTGGGAGGCGTGTTCTGGCACAAATTTGGCTGGCAGGGAATTGCCGTATTTATTGCTCTGCTGCTGGTAGTAGCGCTGCTGGTTGGCCTGCGTTTACGCAGCCGACAGCTTTAACGCGATGAAGACAGGATGGGCCACGCGCCCATCCTGTCTGACTTATTTGGTGCGGTCAGCGAAACGCTTATGCAGTTTTTGTAGTTTTGGCGGGATGACCGCCAGGCAATAGCGGTTTTCCTGCCCTTCGCCTTCCCAGTAGTTCTGGTGATAATCTTCAGCAGGATACCACTGTGCATCGCTTTCAATAGTGGTGACGACCGGTTCGTCATGATCAACCTGCGCACGGGCAATCGCCGCTTTCGCTTCCACCGCCTGAGCTTCATTGGCTGGGAAAATCGCCGAGCGATACTGAGTGCCGATATCGTTACCCTGACGGTTTAGCTGGGTAGGATCGTGCGTGGCGAAGCTGATATCCAGCAAATCACCGTAGCTGATTTTTTCCGGATCGAAACCTAAGCGAATGGCTTCCGCGTGGCCCGTTTCGCCGGTACAAACCTGGCGATAGGTCGGGTTGGCTACATGGCCCCCGATATAGCCACTTTCTACCGATTCCACACCGTTAATCTGTTTAAAGACTGCTTCTGTACACCAGAAACAGCCGCCAGCGATAATTGCATATTCAGTCATAATAACTCCTGGTTAACTCTGTGCCACCGACTCACGTTCAGCACGATCGCCTCAACACTGTTCATTGCAGCATAAATGCGGGCTTAACGCCATTCGTCAGGGCGGCTCGTTTTTTTCTGACGTCTTTAATCTGAAAATGACTTGTCCTAAAACCCTACATTGATAAGGCCTGTTGAAAGCCTGAAAAATACTGAAATTATTTTTAATTGAATGCTCAATCAATAAAACCTATAGTGACTGCATCTTTTTTAACAAAATCGCTCAGGAGGTCAACAAATTACCGAGTCATTTAACGTAAATCAATAAGATAACCCACTCAACCCGAACCATTCCTCAGTGTAGTTAGCGGATATACGGCGGACACAACCCAGTATGCGCTAAGGCACGCTTTGTGAAACGGGTTTATTCTTGAGCATTTTTTCGGAGAATCTATGCCGACGACTGAAATACCCAGGAAAGAACAACAAGACCGCATTAACCCCGTGGTCTTTTATACTTCAGCAGCGCTGATCCTGATATTTACCCTGACCACAATTTTCTACACCTCGCTTTCTGACCGGTGGATCAACAATACCCTTGAATGGGTCTCTAACACCTTCGGCTGGTATTATCTGCTTGCCGCCACCGTCTATCTGGTGTTCGTCATTTTAATTGCCGCCTCACGCTTTGGCTCCATTAAGCTTGGGCCGGAGCAATCAAAACCAGAATTCAGCATGATGAGCTGGGCAGCGATGCTGTTCGCAGCGGGTATCGGTATCGATCTGATGTTCTTCTCGGTAGCTGAACCCGTTACGCAATATATGATGCCACCCGAAGGTCAGGGACAAACCATGGAAGCGGCCCGTCAGGCGATGGTCTGGACGCTGTTCCACTACGGTGTTACCGGCTGGGCCATGTACGCGTTGATGGGCATTGCGCTCGGCTACTTCAGCTACCGTTACGGCCTTCCGCTGACCATCCGCTCGGCGCTTTACCCTATTTTTGGTAAACGCATTAACGGCTGGATCGGTCACTCGGTGGATATCGCCGCGGTGGTGGGGACTATCTTTGGTATTGCCACCACGCTGGGGATTGGCGTGGTTCAGCTGAACTACGGCCTTAAGGTTCTGTTTGACGTGCCTGAAGGGATCACCGCGCAGGCTGCGCTGATTGCGCTGTCGGTGGTGATGGCGACGATTTCGGTGACGTCCGGCGTCAATAAAGGCATTCGCATCCTGTCTGAGCTAAACGTCCTGCTGGCGCTGGGCCTGATCCTGTTCGTCCTGTTTATGGGCGATACCAGCTTCCTGCTGAATGCGCTGGTGCTGAACGTTGGTGACTATATCAATCGTTTTGTTGGCATGACGCTGAACAGTTTTGCTTTCGACCGCCCTACGGAATGGATGAACAACTGGACGCTGTTCTTCTGGGCATGGTGGGTTGCCTGGTCGCCGTTTGTCGGGTTGTTCCTGGCACGTATTTCCCGTGGTCGTACCATTCGTCAGTTCGTTGTGGGCACGCTGACTATTCCGTTTATCTTTACCCTGCTGTGGCTGTCGATTTTCGGCAACAGCGCGTTGAACGAAATTATTCACGGCAATCTGGCGCTGGCTCAGGAAACGCTTGCCCACCCTGAACGCGGTTTCTACAGCCTGCTGGCGCAATATCCGGCGTTTACCTTCAGCGCTTCGGTGGCCACCATTACCGGCCTGCTGTTCTATGTTACCTCAGCGGATTCCGGCTCGCTGGTGCTGGGTAACTTTACCTCGCGCCTGAGCGACATTAATAACGATGCGCCAAACTGGCTGCGTATCTTCTGGTCACTGGCTATCGGTTTACTGACGTTGGGCATGCTGATGGTTAACGGCGTAACGGCACTTCAGAAAACCACGGTGATTATGGGCCTGCCCTTCAGCTTTGTGATTTTCTTTGTGATGGCGGGCCTGTATAAATCCCTGCGCGTAGAAGACCACCGTCGGGCAAGTTCTACAGTCAGTACGCCGCCGGTGCCGGTTTCACGTGAAGATCGCCTGAACTGGAAGCAGCGTATTTCCCGCGTGATGAACTATCCTGGCAGCACGCATACCCGGAAAATGCTGGATAATGTCTGTCGTCCGGCAATGGAAGAGGTCGCCATGGAGCTGGAGCGACGCGGTGCGAAAGTGCAGGTCAGTGAGCGACCACCGCTGGAAGACGAGCGTCTGAACCATCTGGAGATGCTGGTAAATCTGGGTGATGAGCAGAGCTTCCTGTATCAGATATGGCCACAGCGCTATTCCGTTCCGGCATTTACCTACCGTGCACGTAGCGGTAAGTCCGACTATTTCCGCCTCGAAACCTTCCTGCTGGAAGGAACACAGGGCAACGATCTGATGGACTACACCAAAGAGCAGATTATTAATGACATTCTCGATCAGTACGAACGTCATTTAACCTTCCTGCATATTCACCGTGAAGCGCCGGGCAATTCCATGCCCTTCCCTGAAGTTTGATAAAACAGTGATTCTGGCCAGGCTAAACAGCCTGGCCTTTTTACTTTTATCACCCTATGCAGAACGCCTGTTACTTACCCACTTTGCCAGCGCCGGGCCGGTAAACAGGACAATAATAAAGCGTCCGGTTTGCATCGCCATCACAAATGACATATCGACCTGGCTGGACGAGGCGATAATCGCTACCGAGTCGGCACCGCCCGGACTGGTCGCCAGATATGCCGTCAAGGGATCAATACCTGCAAAGTGAACCAGTAAAAAAGCGAATCCGCCACAGATAGCCACCAGGCTTAATATCGATAACAAAAGTCGGGGTAGCGCTTTTGCCGCATAGAGCAATATGGCGCGGTTAAAACGCAGACCAATACTCCAGCCAATTATTGCATAAGCGACCATTAACAATGCTGGCGGCAATTCCAGCTCAACTAGCTGCATTTCCTGAGCCGTTATCCCAGCCGCCAGAGAGAGTAATAATGCACCCGCGGGGATACGCAAATAGCGGCTGATGACCACGCAGCACAAAATAAGCGCTGAAGTTTGCCCGAAAGCTGTCCAGGCAACCGGCTGGATAATATCTAATCCTGAAGCAGCGTGCGAACCCATCGGTGGTGCCCAGATACGGGCTACTAACGTGGCAGCAAGCGCGACAATCACTACGCGAAGATATTGCATAAAGGCGACCAGCCGTACATCTGCGCCATAACTTTCGGCCATGATTGTCATTGCGGTAGCCGCCCCAGGCGAAGAACCCCAAATCGCCGTTGAGCCAGGCAATACCTGCCAGCGTGTTAACAGCCAGCCCAGCACGGCGCTGGCGATAATGACCGAAAACAGGGTAAGTGCGAATAGCAGCCAGTTATTTACTATTTCAGGAAAGAGTGAGGCAGGTATTGCCCGGGCGATCATGCATCCGACAACACCCTGAGCGAGGTAAATAACAGGACGATAAACAATTAGCGGCTTATCCCACGCAGCAAAGACAATAGCAATTGCCATTGGCCCAAGCAGCAATGCGGCGGGAAGGTGCAATTGCTCAAGGGCCAGAACGAACAGAAGAGAGTAAAAGATTAACCATAGCCAGCGTACCGCTGTTTTCATGCTTATCTCCCGCCAATTACGGCATAAAGGGTGGAGACGGTCGTATTGAATAAAGGCAGCCTGGCACAGGCTTCGCTAAATCACCAGATAACCTCTTGTTTAACTCGCTGCCCTGCCTGACTTTTTAGCTTTGTATTATCGCCTCTCTTAATCCTCTTTGTGCACAATATTGCAGCGACTTAATGAAAAACTAACAAAAAGTATGTTGTAACTAATTCCAGATAAGGAATATCTTTTTTCACATTTAATGCTTTGACAAAAAATATTTCCGTCGGTTAAGCACTCGATATCCAGCAATAACCTCGGATTGCCATAACGCAACAGCAACAAATCCGATGAGTTATTCCCTCAAAAATTTCTTATATTCAGGTTTACAACGCTTTAAATTCGACTATATGTCCAGCACGCATTCTGTTACGTATGCCAGCATGCTAACGGTAAGCAGGCTAATTCGTTATAATTCCAGAGGGATAATGCGCTGCAATTATGGCCATTACTCGAGCAACGTACTGCACATTTCCGTTTTTTTTACCGTCACTTTCACCAGGAATTTTCTTATCAAGGGATAATATATTGCTTTCCTGTTTGCGCTAATTTGCAAAAAAAATGAAAAAGCAGGTAAATAAAGAGACTTTTTTCCATTCAGGTGTTTTTAACTTAGAGATTTGTATGTACACTGTTTGTCGTACATACACCACTATTTTTTAAACCACTTAACGCTACGGATTCCTTTATGAGCGAAACTCTGAAAGTATTAAATAACATTCGAACCCTTCGTGCACAGGCTCGTGAAGTTTCTTTATCTGAGCTGGAAGAGATGCTGGAAAAACTTGAAGCGGTTGTTAACGAACGTCGTGATGCAGAAGCCGCGATCGCTTCTGAAATCAAAGAAAAAGAAGAGAAACTGGCTAAATATCGCCAGATGCTTCTGGACGACGGTATCGATTTAAGCGAACTGACCTCTGCTGAAAATACGACGGGTAAATCTCGCGCTAAACGTGCTCCACGTCCGGCCAAATATCAGTACACCGACGAAAACGGCGAAACCAAATCCTGGACCGGCCAGGGTCGTACTCCTGCGGTGATTAAGCAGGCGCTGGATCAAGGTAAAAAACTGGAAGATTTCCTGATCTAATCTTCAGCCACGCTGAATCTTCAGCGTGGCGTCTTCTTTATTATGTTCCTTCAACTCCCCCCTTTTACTTTTTATATTCCCCCTCTCCTGAGCTGTTTATTTCCACTAATCGCGTTATACTCATCAGTATGTTGTAACTAAGGGTGCACCTATGAATCGTTATGATGCGGTAGATAATCTCCATCGCTGCGCTGCTGAGCTGGAGAAAGCCCTAACGACGCTAAGCGAGCAACTCTCAGCCAGACGTCTGCTTGCTGCGCGAGTGTTTGAACTGCCTCCCGTTCAGAAAGGCCACGAAAACGATCCGTTAACGCAGATTGCCGTGGAGCAACATTTGGCACAAACCGCGTTGCAAATGGCTATTACTCACTTTTGTCGTCTTTATATGCAGCATCAGTCGGAAACGGTCAGTACAAAATCCGCCGTGCGTTTGCCTGGCGCTATTTGTCTACAGGCCAGCGCTCAGGAAGCCAGCCTCCTGCACCAGCAGGTTAGTCAGATTAATAGCCTGAAGCAGCGTCTGGAAGAAATTATCACTGTTGAATCTGGCGTACCCAGTGAAGAACGATTTGATTTTGTGCACACCCATCTCAGGGGGTTAATTACCCTTAACGCTTACCGGACTATTACCTTACTTGACGCGCCGGATTCGGTACGTTTCGGCTGGGCAAACAAACATATTATTAAAAATATCAGCCGCGAGGAACTGCTGGAAAAGCTCAATAAAAGTCTGCAATCAGGACGGGCAGTCGCCCCCTGGACGCGTGAGCAATGGGCCGAAAAATTACAGGATGAGATCGAGGCGGTTAATTCATTACCCCACTCTGCCCGGCTGAAAATTAAACGCCCGGTAAAGGTGCAACCGATTGCTCGCGTATGGAATAAGCAAGATCAGAAGCAAACTCAGTTCGCCTGTCCTTCGCCATTGCTGGTGCTTTGCCCCGATACGGCTTCGGTACCCAAGCTGGGAGAGTTATTAAATTATGATGCTGATAAAGTTGTGCACCGTTTTAAACCTGAGGCAAAAAAGCTTTTTTTGATCATTCCCCGCCTGCATCTCTATAGCGACAGATTGTCGTAACCAGAAGATAAAACGCAGACAAAAAAAGAGCGGAAATGATTTCCGCTCTCTCACTCTGTTACAGAATATTAGGCTTTCATGCTGCCAACCATCTCTTCCGGACGTACCCAACTGTCAAATTCTTCTTCAGAAAGATAACCCAACTTCAGCGCGGAAGCCTTCAGGGTTAAGCCTTCTTTATGGGCCTTTTTAGCAATTTCTGCCGCTTTATCGTAACCGATATGGGTATTTAAAGCCGTCACCAGCATCAGTGATTCATTCAGCAGCTGGGAAATACGATCGTGATTTGGCTCAATGCCCACCGCACAGTGATGGTTAAAACTGTCCATGCCGTCAGCCAGCATACGCACCGATTGCAGGAAATTGTGAATGATCATCGGGCGGTAAACGTTCAGCTCGAAATTACCGGATGCGCCGCCCATATTTACCGCAACATCATTTCCCATCACCTGGCAGCACAGCATGGTCATTGCTTCACACTGCGTCGGATTTACTTTACCTGGCATAATGGAGCTGCCTGGCTCATTCTCAGGAATCGCAATTTCACCAATGCCGCAACGTGGGCCGGAAGATAACCAGCGAACATCATTTGCAATCTTCATCAGTGAGGCAGCCAGCCCTTTTAACGAGCCATGCGCATGCACCAGCGCATCACAGGTTGCCAGTGCTTCAAACTTATTCGGGGAAGTCACAAAAGGCTGGCCCGTCAATTCTGCCAGCTCTTTAGCCACGCGTACTGCATATTCAGGATGCGTGTTCAGCCCGGTGCCGACAGCGGTACCGCCCAGCGCCAGCTCTGCCACATGAGGAATACTCTGCTCAATATGCGTCAGGTTATGGTTCAGCATGGCGACCCAGCCAGAAATTTCCTGCCCCAGCGTTAGCGGCGTGGCATCCTGGAGATGCGTACGACCGATCTTCACAATGTCTTTAAAGGCTTCGGCTTTATCATTCAGCGTTTTCTGCAACACTTTCAGCTGCGGGATCAGATGCTCTTTTACCGCGACCACAGCCGCGACATGCATCGCCGTTGGGAAAACGTCATTCGAACTTTGGCTTTTGTTCACGTCGTCGTTGGGGTGAACCAGACGAGACATGCCGCGCTCGCCGCCCAGAATTTCACTGGCGCGATTGGCGAGCACTTCATTCATATTCATGTTGGTTTGCGTACCGGAACCGGTCTGCCAGATTGCCAGCGGAAACTCCCCGGTATGTTTGTCTGCCAGCACTTCATCGGCAGCCTGGACGATAGCTTGCGAACGTTCATCGGGCAGCAGACCTAAATCGCTGTTCACTTTGGCGGCAGCACGTTTGGTCAGCGCCAGCGCGTGGACCAGCTCCGGTGGCATTTTTTCGCTGGAGATGCGGAAATGTTCCAGGGAACGCTGCGTTTGCGCGCCCCATAATTTATCCGCTGGAACTTCGATGGAACCCATTGAATCTTTTTCAATGCGGTTGGCAGCCATGACTCTCTCCTTTGTACAATGAAATGTTTAAGCCTTTTTCTGCCCGCAGGGCATTTAGCGCGGGCATAGTATGACATACAATAATTTAACATTATGCGACCCAATCGTCTTTATTGCACCCGCCATACGATTTGCAACGCTATATTTCTGAGCAAATACACGGTGTTATTGGTCTCCGACAACGCCTTTTCGACCGCTGAGCCTGGCGGATTGCGTGGCGACATCACCGCAAGGATTACACCTCTTTACCCTTCAATGCAGTAATTGCGGCTGACGTGATAAGCCACAGTTGCTATGATATTTAACTTATTAAACAAAAACGCCTTTATCGCGTTTTCCCTCCGTCAGACACGGGTCGGATGGCCCTTTTTGTCGGCATTGGTGATTTAAAAAAGGACGACTTTACAGATGAAAAAAACAAAGATAGCGGCAGGCGTAATTATCGCTCTTGGCGTGATTTGGACCGGAACCGCCTGGTTTACCGGTAAGCAACTGGAAAAGAACATGGACCAGGTGGTGCAGAACGCCAATGCGCAGATGAACAATATCGCGCCTGACAGCCGCCTGAAACTCAGCTATCAGGATTATCAGCGTGGCGTGTTCAGCAGCTCGGCACGGTTTGTGTTGCAGTCCAATTCACAGACGGAAGATAACGCTGTTATCAAACCGGGACAGAGCATCGTTTTTCTTGAAAAGATCGACCATGGCCCTTTCCCTTTCGCACAGCTGAAAAAATTCAACCTGATCCCAAGTATGGCCTCCGTTCATACTCAGCTTGAAAATACTGATGCGGTGAAAAAGCTGTTTGAAATGACCAAAGGTAAGTCGGTGATCCAGGCCGATACCCGCATTGGCTATAGCGGTGCAACCGCCACTGAAATTGCCCTGCTGCCGCTGGATTACCAAAATGCGCAGAGCGGTGAGCGTTTCGCGTCGAATGGCGGCACGCTGAATATCAGCGCCGATAAAGACGGTAACAAAGTGGACGTCAGCAGCGATCTGGACAGCCTTGTCCTGACTACCCGCAATCAGCTGAATATGCCGGTAATGTTTACCGCTAACGGCCTCAAGCTGAACGCTAACACCCATTTAAGCCCGGAAGGCGTCCGCGTTGGCGATCAAAATATCGATCTGCAAAAACTGAGCGTGGCGGTCAACGGCCAGCAGGCTTTCATTGCAGAAGGTCTGAACGGCAAATCCTCGGTGGATTCTGTTAAAGGCCTGGTTTCCGGCAACATCGACTACGCCCTGAACTCGCTGAAGATCCAGAACCAGGACTTCGGCCAGGGCAAGCTGTCTGTGAAGCTGTCGCAGTTTGATGCCAACAGCATGAAAACCTTCTCTGAGAACTATAACCGTCAGGTTCAGGCCCTTCTTAGCGACCAGGAAGTGGCAAACAACCCGGCGCTGTATCAGGCGCGGATGAGCCAGGTAATGAGCGACAACCTGCCGCTGTTGCTAAAAGGCAGCCCGGTAATCACGATCGCCCCGTTCAGCTGGAAAAATGAGAAAGGCGAGAGCAGCTTCAACCTGTCGGTTCACTTTAAAGATCCCGCAGCCGGCGCGCCTCAGCCTCAAAATGTGACTCAGGCGGCTGACAACGTACTGAAAACCCTGGATGGCAAGCTGTCCATTTCAATGGATATGGCTACAGAAATGATGACGCATGTCGCCATGGCGCAGGGTTATAAAGAAGAAGATGCGGCCAAACTGGCCGACCAGCAGGTGAAAGGCGTGGCGGCAATGGGCCAGATGTTCCGTCTGACCACGCAGAAAGACAATAATATTGTTGCCAGCCTGCAATATGCTACTGGCCAGGTGGCGATGAACGGCGAGAAGATGACGCTGGAACAGTTCCTGTCCCGCTATATGCTGGGCAGCGATGCACCCGCCACGGTTTTACCGACCGATCCCGCCCAATAACCTTACCTCGACTGGCTGACTTTAAGCCGGGAGCCCCCAGGACGTGCAGCCCGCGTCCTGGGTCATATGGAGCCGGCATGGATGCCGCTTTGTGCGTTTTTCCTGATGGTCCTTCTCCCCCGCGGGTAATCTTCTGCGCGACATCGCGCAAATAAACAACATACACGCAGTAGGTTGCGCAATTTGCTGGCGAAGTTGCGCAAAATGTTTTTATACTGTTATGCACTTTACCGTTAACAACAGAGTGCGCCGACATGATCGACTCCCGCATCCCCCTTACCGATATTCATCGCCACCTTGATGGCAATATTCGTGCTCAAACCATTCTTGATTTAGGTCGCGAATTCAACCTCACCCTGCCCGCTTCCACGCTGGAAACCCTGCGTCCGCACGTGCAGGTCACGCACAACGAACCCGATCTGGTGAGTTTTTTACAAAAACTCGACTGGGGCGTGAAGGTGCTTGGCTCACTGGATGCCTGCCGTCGCGTCGCGCTGGAAAACGTGCAGGATGCCGCCCGTGCCGGTATCCACTATGCCGAACTGCGCTTTTCACCCGGCTATATGGCAATGACCCATAACTTACCGATTGCAGGCGTTGTTGAAGCGGTTATTGATGGCATTCGTGCGGGTTGTCAGCAACATGATATCGACGTGCGCCTGACCGGCATTATGAGCCGCACCTTTGGTGAAGACGCCTGTCTGCAAGAACTGGAAGGTTTACTGGCGCATCGTGATGGTATTACCGCGCTGGATTTAGCGGGCGACGAGCTGGGCTTCCCGGGCAGTCAGTTCCTCAGCCACTTTAACCGCGCGCGCGATGCCGGTTTCCGCATCACCGTGCATGCGGGTGAAGCGGCAGGCCCGGAAAGCATCTGGCAGGCCATTCGTGAGCTGGGTGCTGAGCGTATTGGTCACGGCGTGAAGGCCGTCGAAGATCCTGCCCTGATGGATTATCTTGCCGCGCAGCAGATTGGTATTGAATCCTGTCTGACCTCTAATATTCAGACCAGCACGGTGTCATCCCTGGCTCACCATCCGCTGGCCGCATTCCTGGACCACGGTATTCTGGCAACCATTAATACTGACGATCCGGCGGTACAGGGCATTGAGCTGGCGCATGAATATGAAGTTGCTGCACCCCAGGCAGGGCTAAGCCAGCAGCAGATCCGCACCGCGCAGGAGAATGGTTTAAAGATTGCGTTCTTAAGCGAAGCGGAAAAAGTCGCCATTCGCGCCAAAGTGGCGGCTTAACCGACAGGGCTTTGTGCTGGCCAAAGCCGCCAGCAGGGCATCGCGGGCCAGGGTCGGCCCGCGACACGCCGCCAGAAACGGCATTGTTTGCATTTTGACGGGAGCCCGTGATCCCTGAGCCAGCAACGTGTTGGCAATGGCTCCGCTACCGCTTATTTCAGCGACAGGGTTTGACGCTTCTCGGCGGACTGGAGGCCAAGCTCAATCAGCTCCATAACCTGAATGGCTTCTTCAGCCGTTACCGGGTTGCGCCCTTCGCCGCTGATTGCATCGCGGATCCCGGCATAATAGGCGGGATAGTTGCCGGGCGTGGTCAGCAAGGTTTCTTCAGCCATCTCTTCACCGTTTGCCAGCGTTAGCACGCCATCACGCATATCGTAACCCCACTCTTCCTGCGGCAGACGAGCGCCCGCTTTCAGGCTGTCCTCCTGCGGATCGAGGCCATATTTTACGTAGCTGCCACGCGTGCCGTGTACCTGATAGCGAGGCGATTCCGCCGCCACCAGCATGCTGGCATGCAGCACCACCCGACGCTGTGGATATGTCAGCACCGCATGGAAATAGTCAGTGGTTTGCGCGCCAGGACGCAGCTCAGCCAGATCGACGTTAATGGCTACCGGCGACCCAAACAGCTGAAGCGCCTGATCGATAAGATGCGGGCCGAGATCGAACCAGATGCCGCTTCCCGCGCCCTTCTGCTCGCGCCAGCGGTTACGCACTTCCGGGCGGAAGCGGTCGAAATGCGACTCGAAATAGCGCACTTCACCCAGCGTACCCTGCGCCAGCAGCGTCTTCAGGGTTAAAAAGTCGCTGTCCCAGCGGCGGTTATGAAATACCGACAGCAGCAGTCCTTTTGCCTTAGCCAGCGCTTCCAGCTCACGCGCCTGTGACAGCGTGACGGTAAAGGGTTTGTCCACCACCACATGCTTGCCTGCGTTCAGCGCCGCTTTCGCCAGGGGGAAGTGGGTGTCGTTGGGCGTAGGGATCACAATGAGCTGAATTGACGCATCGTCGAACAGCGCCTGCGCGTCGGCCACCGTCTGCACGGCAGGCCAGTCGGCATGAACTTTAGCGGCATCGCTACTGGAAACGGCCGCCAGTTCCATCCCTGACGTGCCGTTGATGAGTGGCGCATGGAAGGTCTTGCTGGCGAAGCCGTAGCCGACCAGCCCTACACGAATTTTATCGTTCATTGGCATTCCTCTTGTCTCAGTCCGGTTGATTTAAGACGATTGTCCGGGTAAGAACAAGGCGGATTAACCTGAATTGTTGCTAAATCGTTACTGAGTGGCACGTAAAGGCAAGTCCCAGCTTTCACGGGCCACCAGCGCATCATGGGCATCCAGCGAACGGCGGCGGAAATCGCTGGGGCTGACCCCGACCCTTTTTCGAAACACGCGTGAGAAATAGAGCTGATCGTCGTAGCCAACAATGCGCCCGACGGTAGCAATAGGCTCCTGCGTGGTTTGCAAAAGCAGCTTCGCTCGTATCACACGCTGATCTTCGCGCCAGCGCAGCAGATTAATTCCCATCTGCTCGCGAAATAAGTGTGCCAGCCGCGAAGGGGAAAGGCAGACGTGATTCGCCACCTCGTCGATCTTCAGCTCGCCGGCAAGATTGCTCGTCACATACTGACAAGCCTCCACCACGCGAGGATCGCGCACCTGCTGATGACTGCGCGGATCTTCTTCAACCGCACGCAGCAGCAATCTTTCCAGTAAGTTCATCGCCAGCTCTTCGGCAAAGCGTTTGCCCGACGTATGCGTTTGTTCAATGGTGGCGAACAGCCGCTCAAATTCTGGCCACAGCCTTTCCGGCAGCCGTAACCGGCCGACACCCTGCTTTTCATCCTGCCACTGAAGCCAGCTGCTCCAGTAGGCGCGCGGGCGAAAATAGATCCAGCGATGGTGCCAGCAGTCGCTTTCTGAAGAACGGCCATAGTAATGCGAGGTTTTTGGCTGAAACAGCAGCAGGTCGCCTGTTTCACAGTTAAAGGCATCGTCACCGCTGAAGACCTGGCCGCGCCCTTTGGTGGTCAGGTTAATAATGTAGCCTTTCATACCCGCAGGACGATCAATAAAGAAATCGAGCGGATCGCCGGCATTGATCGGCGTCAGGCCAGCGACCAGCCAGGCGTTGAAGGGATAGCCGGGCAACAGCGGATTAGATTGCGCCACCGGCGCCAGACGATGATACATAACGCCTCCTCAGGCCGTTTTAGCTTTTTGTTTATAGCGGTCAAATATCACCGCGGCTAACAGTATCAGACCTCGCACCACGTACTGTGAAAACGGTGAAATATTTAAGAGATTCATCGCATTTTCCACGGTGCCAAGGATCAATACGCCCGCAACAACGTAGGAAATTTTGCCGATACCGCCCTTCAGCGACACGCCGCCCAGCACGCAGGCCGAGATCACAATCAGTTCATAGCCCAGCGAGGTCATCGGCTGACCGCTGGTCATTCGCGAGGCGAGAATGATGCCTGCCGCAGCGGAAACCAGCCCGGAAAGGATAAAAATGATAATGCGCGTGCGCACCACCGGTACGCCTGCCAGCCTGGCCGCCTCTTCGTTGCCGCCAATCGCCAGGGTATTACGACCAAAGGTGGTTTTATTGAGCAGAAAACCAAAGACGATCATGGTGCCAATAGTCAGCCAGACCGGCGCGGGTACGCCCAGCCAGTTGGTATAGCCCAGCGCAAAGAAGCGCTCGTCTTCTATCCCCACGGCTTTACCGTCGGAGAAGATATAGGCCAGCCCCCGCACAATCTGCATGGTCGCCAGCGTGGTAATCAGCGCATTGATCTTCAGCTTCGCTATCACAAAGCCGTTAACAAATCCGCAGGCCACGCCCAGCAGCAAGCCCGCTACAATGCCGATCCACAGGCTTTCAGTCATATTGATGACCACGGCGGTAGTCACCCCCGCACAGGCGATAACCGAGGCGACAGAAAGATCAAAATCGCCTGAAGCCAGACAGAACAGCATGCCGCAGGCCACCATGCCGGACATCGACATCGCCAGTCCAAGGCCTTTCATATTGATCAGCGAGCCAAAGTTCGGTACAAAAATCGTGCAGCCGATAAACAGTACGGCAAACACCACCAGCATGCCAAAATTATCCCAGATGCGGCTCAGGTTGACGCGACGGGTCGGTGGCGTCGCGGAGGAAGTGGTAATGGACATTATAATGCTCCTTCGGTTCAGGCCACGACGGCGGTATGTTGGGTGGTTTTCGGCATCGCCAGCGCCAGCGTTAGCGCTTCGGTGGCCTCGTGATGATGCAATTCTCCGGCAATGGCGCCTTCCCGCATGACCAGGATACGATCGGCGAGACCCATCACTTCAGGCAGGTCGCTGGAGGCGAACAGCACCGCGATGCCCTTTTCTGCCAGCGCATAAATCAGGTTATAGATTTCATGTTTTGCCCCGACGTCGATACCGCGCGTCGGTTCATCCAGCAGGATCACCTTCATCTCTTCCGACAGCCAGCGTCCTAAAATCGCTTTCTGTTGGTTGCCGCCGGAGAGGTTCATGATCAGCTGATCGGCGCCTGGCGTTTTGATATTCAGCGAGCGAATATGCGACGCCGCGTTAGTCTGCTCCCACTGGTTTTTAATCAGACAGCCTGCGGTGAGATTGTTGCGCCGGGCGCTGATATTGATATTGTCCCGCACCGAGTGTACCGCGATGATACCGTCGGCTTTACGATCTTCCGGGCAGAGCAGCAGCCCGGCGCGAATCGCATCGGACGGTTCACGGATAACCAGCTTTTCACCGTCCAGACGGACTTCACCGCCGGTGAGGCGGGTGGCGCCAAATAAGCCTTTCATTAATTCACTGCGTCCGGCACCGACCAGCCCAAACAGCCCGACGATTTCACCGGCGCGAACGGTCAGTGAAATCGGCATGCGTACCCCTTTGGCCTGCACGTTATCCAGCTGCAAACGGATCTCGCCGGTATCTCTTGGCGTATAGCCATAGATATCGCCAATTTCACGGCCCACCATCGCCTGTACCAGCGCATCATGGCTGGTTGCCGCAACGTCGTGAAAGGTACGCACGTAGCGGCCGTCTTTAAACACGGTAATGGCGTCGCTGAGCGCAAAGATTTCTTCCATGCGGTGCGAAACATACAGCACCACTTTGCCTTCCGCGCGCAGCTGGCGGATTACGCGGAACAGATGTTCAATTTCACGGGCCGAGAGCGAGCTGGTTGGCTCATCAAATGCGATCACTTTCGCATTTCTCGCCAGTGCCTTAGCGATTTCCACCATCTGCCACTGGCCGAGCGAAAGCGACTTCAGCGGCGTATCCGGATCAATATCCATGCCTAAATTTTTCAGCTGAAGCCCCGCCTCGTAACGTAGCAGCGAGCGATTAACAAAACCGGCCCGCTGCGGCAGCTGTCCGAGATAGATATTTTCCGCCACTGACATCTCAGGGATCAGATGCAGTTCCTGATAAATAATCGCCACGCCCGCGTCCAGCGCGTCGGTCGTGTGCGTAAAGCTGACCGGCTGGCCTTTCAGACGGATTTCACCGCTGGTCGGCTGATAGCTGCCGCTAAGGATCTTCAGCAGCGTCGATTTTCCCGCGCCGTTTTCACCCATCAGCGCGTGGATCTGGCCTGCCTCGCAATCAAAACTGATGTCCTGAAGCGCCTTCACGCCAGGAAAGGTTTTACTTATGCTGTGAAAGCTCAGATACGGGGGTTGCGTGTTCATTATTCCTCCGGAGTACATTGCGGTACAGCATGCGGAGCCGCAGCCTTCGCGGCTCCATCCTTGTTACATCAGCCCTTTTTTGGCCAGTTCGGTTTTAAAGTTTTCGCGGGTGATCAGCACCACATCGGTCACTTCGGTAAATTTCGCCGGTTCGGCATCTTTACTCACCCAGTTGTAGAGCATCTGGATACTCTTATAGCCGTGCACGTCCGGGCTTGGCAGCAGCGATCCAAAGAAGCCGGTTGCCTGGCCTTTGGAAAGTTCGCTGATGGCATCGACGCCGTTGATGCCGATGCCGATCACATCCGGCGCTTTAAAGCCCTGGCCTTCGGTTGCACGTACGCCACCGAGCACGGTGTTGTCATTCATGCCGATAATCAGCCAGTGCTTCACTTCCGGGTGCTGTACCAGCAGTGAATTACCGGCATCGAATGCACCAGGGATATCGTTAGATTTGGTCGGGACTTTGTAGATCTGGCCCGCCGGGAAACCTGCCGCTTTTAACGCTTCCATTGAGCCACTGGTGCGTCGACGTGCGGTATCCAGCTCATCGGCGGTAATCGCCATTACGCCGGTTTCTTTCGCATCCCAACCGCGCTTCTGCATCTCCTTATAAAGTTCCTGCCCCTGACGCTCACCGATTTTAGTTGCCGCCATCATCACCAGCGGCACGGTATCCATCGGCTTACCTTTAGCCGTAACAAACTGATCGTCTACCGCGATAACCTTCAGGTCGTAGCTTCGGGCTTTTGCCACAATAGCCGAGCCCAGTTTCGGATCGGGCGTACAGATGACGAAACCCTTCGCACCGCTGGCCGCGAGGCTGTCGATAGCGTTCAGGGTTTTTTCCCCGTCCGGTACGGCAATTTTAATCACCTCAAACCCCAGTTCTTTGCCCGCTTTGTCGGCAAACTTCCATTCCGTCTGGAACCAGGGTTCTTCCGGCTGTTTGACCAGAAAACCCAGTTTCATGGTGTCGGCCATAGCCGAATGTGACATAACGGCGGCGAGGCCAACCGCTGCCAGCGCGTGAGTAAATTTGTGCATGAGGCTCTCCGGCTCAGTTCCCGCTTTTTGCGGTGTGATGTAAACGGTATCAATCGTAGGGCAGCAAACTTAACAACTTAAAAAGCCTGTCGTTTCGGCGCTGAGAGGTTTTCCCGTTGCCGGTAAGCGCTAGTTTTAACGTTAAGAGAGGCCAGAAAGGGAGAGCGGTATCACAGCCTGAAGATTCAGCTAAATAGTCCATATATTTAGCAAAATTAACCCAATGTTAACTTTTGAAGCGGATCACAAAACGCGGGCGAATGACAGAAAAGTGCATATATGCAGCGCCCCTAACCTAACTGCTGCACGCGTAACTTCTTAGGGTAGTCACACAGTGATTAGCCGGAGAGTAAAAATGCAGAAGGACGCCATCACAATAGGTTTGGATTTTGGCAGCGATTCAGTGCGGGCGCTGGCGGTAGATTGCGCCAGCGGCAAGGAGTTGCAAACCCAGGTTGTGGCTTATCCTCGCTGGAAAGCAGGCCTTTATTGTCAGAGCCGCATCAATCAGTTTCGTCACCATCCGCAGGACTACATTGACGCTTTCGAACAGGCCATTCGTGACGTTGTCACTAAATTAACCCCTGCCCAGCGTGAAAACGTCGTGGGTATCGGTGTCGATTCAACAGGCTCAACGCCAGCCCCCATCGATCGCGATGGCAACGTACTGGCGCTGCGTCCGGAATTTGCTGAAAATCCCAACGCGATGTTCGTTCTGTGGAAAGATCATACCGCCATTAAAGAAGCGGAAGAGATCACGGCGCTGTGCCACAGTGGCCAGTTTGCTGATTATTCTCGCTTTATCGGCGGTATTTATTCTTCAGAATGGTTCTGGGCCAAAATCCTGCACGTAAGCCGCGAAGACCGCGAAGTACGCGAAGCGGCGGTGGCCTGGATTGAATTATGCGACTGGGTGCCGGCGTTACTGAGCGGCACCACTGCGCCGGAGGCAATCCGTCGGGGACGTTGCGCCGCCGGTCACAAATCGTTATGGCATCCTGAGTGGCAGGGTTTGCCGGATCGCGCCTTTCTGGATGCGCTGGATCCGATGCTGGCAGCGCATCTGGATACGCCAATGTTCAGCGAGACCTGGACTGCCGATCGCCCTGTCGGCCAGATTACCGCCGAGTGGGCATCGCGCCTGGGGCTGCCTGCAACTGTGACCCTTTCCGGTGGCGCATTCGACTGTCATATGGGCGCGGTTGGCGCAGGTGCGGGTCCTTATACGCTGGTTAAAGTGATTGGCACTTCAACCTGCGACATCCTGATTGCCGACCCTGAACGCGTCGGCGAACGCGCCATCAAGGGCATCTGCGGCCAGGTTAACGGCAGCGTGGTGCCGCAAATGATAGGTCTGGAAGCGGGACAGTCCGCGTTTGGTGATATGTATGCCTGGTTCAGCCGCCTGCTCAGCTGGCCGCTGGTTCAGGCCGCAGAGAAACATCCTCATCTTCAGGGCGATCTGGAAAGCATTCAGAAAAACCTGCTCAACGAACTGACCCAGGCCTGGGCGGCCGATCCCCAGCTGGACCATCTGCCGGTGGTGCTTGACTGGTTTAACGGACGCCGCACGCCTTTTGCCAATCAGCGACTGAAAGGCGTTATCACCGATTTGAATCTGGGAACCGATGCGCCAGCCCTGTTTGGCGGTTTTATTGCGGCCACCGCTTTTGGTGCACGCGCCATTATGGAGTGTTTCGAGCGCCAGGATATTCCTGTAGAAAACCTGCTTACCCTTGGCGGGATCGCCCGCAAATCCCCGGCAATTATGCAGGTCTGCTGTGACGTCATGAACCGTCCGCTGGATATTGTGGCCTCCGACGAGTGCTGTGCGCTGGGCGCCGCGATTTTTGCCGCTGTTGCCGCTGGTGTCTACGCCGATGTCCCTGCCGCCCAGCAAAAAATGGCCAGCCCAATCGCGACCACGCTACAGCCCGACCTCAGCCGCGTGGATCGCTATCAGCAACTTTATCAGCGTTACCTTCAATGGTGTGAAGTGGCCGAACCGCAGTTCGCCCCACGCCTGTCCAATGTTTAAGGAGATTTTATGACTCAGCTCAACGCGCTCAACGTCTGGTTTGTCATCGGTACTCAGCATCTTTACGGCGCGGAGACGTTACGTCAGGTGGAACAGCATGCACAGCAAGTGGTGGACGGGCTTAATCGTGGCGGTAATCTGCCGTTTACTCTGACGCTGAAGCCGCTGGTAAAAAGTCCGGATGAAGCGCTGGCCCTGTGCCGTCAGGCCAACCATGCCGAAGACTGCCTGGGCATTATTACCTGGCTGCACACGTTCTCTCCGGCAAAAATGTGGATTGGCGGCCTGTCGATCCTCAACAAGCCGCTGCTGCAATTTCATACCCAGTTCAACGCGGAAATTCCGTGGGAGAGCATGGATATGGACTTTATGAATCTTAACCAAACCGCGCACGGCGGCCGTGAATTCGGTTTTATCGGCGCGCGTATGCGTTTGCAACACAGCGTGGTAACGGGTCACTGGCAGGATAAAACCGCCCAGGAGCGCATTGGTAAATGGATGCGTGCCGCTGCGGCGAAACAGGCCAGTGCACAGCTTAAGGTTGCCCGTTTTGGCGACAACATGCGCGAAGTCGCGGTGACGGAAGGCGATAAAGTTGCAGCGCAGATCCAGTTTGGTT
This sequence comes from Pantoea sp. CCBC3-3-1, assembly GCF_007981265.1. Classification (NCBI taxonomy): domain Bacteria; kingdom Pseudomonadati; phylum Pseudomonadota; class Gammaproteobacteria; order Enterobacterales; family Erwiniaceae; genus Pantoea; species Pantoea sp. CCBC3-3-1. Next base: position 2,080,533 of record NZ_CP034363.1, on the reverse strand, counting down.
ATTCAGTTAACGGCTGGGGCGTGGGCGACCTGGTCGAGGTGATCAACAGCGTGTCCGATGGCGATCTGCATGCCCTGATTGACGAATACGAAAGCCTGTATGACTTTACGCCTGCGGCAGCGGCCAATGGCGACAAGCGGCAAAACGTGCTGGATGCGGCTCGCATTGAGCTGGGCATAAAGCGCTTCCTTCAGGATGAAGGCTGTATGGCCTTCACCACCAATTTCCAGACGCTGCACGGCATGACACAGCTGCCCGGGCTGGCAGTACAGCGACTGATGGCGCAGGGTTACGGTTTTGCCGGTGAAGGCGACTGGAAAACCGCCGCGCTGCTGCACATCTTCAAAGTGATGGCGACCGGTCTGCCGGGCGGCACGTCATTTATGGAAGACTATACCTACCACTTCTCACCCGGCAACGAGCTGGTGCTCGGCTCGCATATGCTTGAAGTCTGCCCTTCTATCGCCAAAGAATCTCGCCCGTTAATTGACGTGCAGTATCTGGGCATTGGCGGCAAGGCCGATCCGGCACGCCTGATTTTCTCTGCGCCGGCGGGTCGCGCAGTGAATGCCAGCGTGATTGATATGGGCGATCGTTTCCGTCTGCTGGTGAACGCGGTGGACACTATTGAGCAGCCCCAGCCTTTGCCGAAACTGCCGGTTGCGCGAGCGCTGTGGCGTGCTCAGCCTTCCCTGGCTACCGCCTCTGAAACCTGGATTCTGGGCGGCGGCGCGCACCATACGGTGTTCAGCCAGGCGCTGACGGTTGAGGATATGCGTCAGTATGGCGAAATGCACGGCATTGAGGTGCTGGTCATTGATGAAGAAACCACGCTGCACGGCTTTAAGGACGCGCTGCGCTGGAACGAAGCCTACTATCGACTGAATCAACGTTAATGACTCAAACCGGGACCGCCCGACGGCTGTCCCGGTACGCCACGCTTATTACACCGTTCCTGACGTGCGCTGTCTGGCGCCTGCTATTCCTGCCGTTGTTTAAGCATCTCTGCAACCAGCCTCTCGGTTTTTTCAAAGGAAGCAAAGACCTTTTCACTGGCCTGCTCTTTATGATACTCATCCGGAATGACGCCGCTGTATTTATCACGCGGATTGTTGCCCCTGAGCCATTCGGCAGGAAAATCGGCCAGCTTTTTGCCTTCCGGCTGATGGCGGAAAACCATGCCCTGACTGTTTCTTTCGTTATAAGGAATAATGTTCGCCCCGTTATGATCCTTCAGGCTCTCAAATAGCTTTTTCCTCAGTGCAATTTTGGTATCAATCGTCTTTTTATCGGTGGCGTCAATCAGGTTGTTTTTCTCCTGCGGATCTTTCGCAATATTGTACAATTCCTCTTTATCCCACACGCCGTAATACTGAATGTATTTAAACTCCGGCGTGCGAATAGCTAACGTGGTCGGGGTGTACGGGAAGTTGTATTCCCAAAAATATTCATACACGAAGTAGTCTTTTCTCGGCGGCATGTTTTTGCGCTGCGTACCCAGCCCGAGGAAACTTTCACCATCATAGTTCGTCGGTTTGGCAATGCCCGCCGCATCAAGTAAGGTTGGCGCGATATCGATATTGGCAACCACATCCTCTACCACCTGGCCTTTAGCGAAGCCCGGCCCCGAGGCAATCAGCGGCACGCGCATTGACTCTTCATAGGCGGCTCGTTTATCAATTAAACCATGTTCGCCAAACATAAAGCCGTTATCACCCATGACCATAATGATGGTGTTTTTATCCAGCCCGCGCTGCTTCAGCCATGCATGAACCTTTCCGACGCTATTATCCACGCCGATCAGCGTCTCGTAGTAGTCGCGCTGAAACTGCTGCAAATCCATTTTTTTATTGTAGGGATAATCCACCCCATGCCAGCTGTTACGCTGGTTGCGCACCCACATCGGCTTTCCGGCATAGTTTGCGTCGGTATCGGCCCAGGTGTCAGGCAGCGGGAAATTAACGCTGGCGAGTTTGCCTTTATCCCGCACCGCAGGATAAAAATCTGCATGCACGCCTTTGTGCGACAGGTAGATCATAAAAGGCTTGTTTTTGTCGGTCTGATTCAGCCAGTCGAGGGCATAATCGGTCAGCTCATCGGTGATATAGCCTTTTTGCGGCGTGAGCCTGCCGTCAATATTTAACATGGCCTGTTCACCAAACATATTGATCGGATAGTAATCGCCCTGCCCCAGCAGCCCAACCCAGCGGTCAAATCCGGCTTTCGCCGTTTTATCGGCACCGCCAAAATGCCACTTGCCGAAGAAGGCGGTCTGATAACCTGCATCCCGCAGCTTTTCGGGGAAATAATGCAGGCGCGATAAATCAGACGGATTATTATCGGAAACGCCATGATTATGGACATACATGCCCGTCAGAATGCTGGCCCGGCTTGGCGAACTGAGTGAGGTGGTGACAAACGCGTTTTTAAACCAGGTGCCGTTACGGGCGATCTCATCCATGTGCGGCGTGGTAATTCTCGGATTGATAAAGCCGAAGGCGTCATAGCGCTGATCGTCGAGAAGGATATAAACAATATTCGGCTTGTTTTGCGTTGGCGCTAAAGGGGCTGCATTGACGTTCCCCTGCGCCCAGGCTGCTCCGCCCGTAACGCTGCAACAGAGCGCCAGCATCGTTAATCTGTTTTTCATAGTCGACCTCTCTTTTTGACGCCCGTTCCGCTGGGCGTGCCGTTATTAAAGGATGGCGAAGCAATGTAAAGACCGCTGCTTGTTATGATGTCGTTACCCTCCCTGATAATATTTTTTCATGATCTTCCTGATGCGCTGGGCGGGAAGCTGCTGATGCATCAGCGGCAATAATTCGCGCATGACGGGCAGACAATGGTGCAGATGCAGGGACAGACCGTCACAGAAATAATTTTTGTTGGCCCTGCCGTCGCCAGCCAACAGAAAACGGTGCTTCGGACAGCCGCCATGACACTGCGCCCGTACGCTGCATTTCAGACAGTCGGCACTGAGATTGTTGAGCTTTCGCTGGCCGAACGCCTCCTGATTTTCGCTATTCACCAGGGAGGCCAGCGTGTTCTGGTTGATATTGCCGAGTTTGTATTCAGGCCAGACAAAGTGATCGCAGGCGTAAACATCACCGTTGGCTTCCAGCACCAGATTGCCGCCGCAGGTTTCACTGTGTACGCAGATGCCAGGCAGGCCGGTCAGGCTCGCCAGCGTTTGCTCAAAATTCATCACAAACACCGAGCCGAAATCATGCTGTATCCAGTGGTCAAACAGCGTATTCAGAAAGCGTCCCCAGGCTTTGGCGGGGGTTGACCAGGGTGCGACCCGACACTGACCGCTGAAATCGGGCTGGATCAGCGTCATGCCATCGGCATCCGGCTGTGTGCTCTGCCGCTCTACCAGCGGGATGTATTGCTGATAACGGCTGCCAGCGCGCTTGAGAAAATGGTAAATCTCCAGCGGCTTTTTAACGTTGTCAGCGTTAATGACGGTGAGCGTATTAAACTCGACATGATGGCGCTTTAACGCCGCCAGTCCGGTCATAACAGCGTCAAAAGTGCCGTCTCCGGCCCGCGTTTTTCGGTATAAATCGTGGCTGGCCTTGTCGCCATCCAGCGAGATTCCCACCAAAAACCGATGCGTTTTAAAAAACAGCGCCCACGCATCGTTAAGGCGAATACCGTTGGTCTGGAAAAAATTGTTGATGGTTTTGCCGTGGCGATAGTGCTGCTGAAGCCGCACGGCTTCGCGAAAAAAATCGAGGCCCAGCAGGGTGGGTTCTCCCCCCTGCCAGATAAAGTCGACCACGTCGGCCTGCTGTGCGTCGATGTGCTGCCGGATAAAGTTTTCGAGGGTTGCGCCGTTCATTTTCCCGTGGTGCTGACCCTGTGGATAGAGCTGCGCTTTTTCAAGATAGAAGCAGTAATCGCAATGGAGATTGCAGAGCGAACCCGATGGCTTCGCGATAAGCTGAAAATTCTGCCGTTGCGCCTTCATCACACCTCCCTGGTGGTCATATGCGTTGCCGGAAACCGCTATCCGATGCGGCTTTTCCCGGTGGTCCCTTTTTTGAGCGAAAAAAAACCTGAGAAAGCGACAGCATTACTCTGCATGTCGCTTTCTCAGGTTTCGCCTGCATTACAGTTACGCCCTGTGTCGGGGGACACTACTCCGCTTCGTGTTCCCCTGACAACGCCGTTAATTTCTGAATGTGAGACCAGTCACGCTAAAATTTTCACTTTTTCGTAATTGCCATCCCGCATGGAAACGCGCTCGCATAAGTAAAACTTCAGGTGAGCCGCTTCACCGGTGCATTTTGCTGCCGCTCCCATATCACCGTTAGCAGCCGCTGTAGCGCAATGAAAGCAAACAGCAATATGCCAATAGCGATTTTTGTCCACCAGGAGCTGAGCGTGCCGTCAAAGTTGATCCAGGTTTGGATTAATCCCTGAATCAGCACGCCAAACAGCGTGCCCAGCACGGTGCCAACCCCACCAGAAAGCAGCGTTCCGCCAATCACTACCGAGGCAATCGCGTCCAGTTCCACGCCCATGCCTGCCAGGGCATAGCCTGCAGAGGTATAGATTGAGAAGACGATGCCGGCCAGCGTCGCCAGCATGGAGGACAGCATATAGACGCGCACCGTTGTGCTGCGCGTGGAGATCCCCATAAGCTGGGCCGAGGTGGCATTACCGCCAACGGCATAGACCTGATTGCCAAAGCGGGTGCGGTGTGCCAGCACAATGCCCACCACAACCACAAGCAGCATAACCACGGCCAGCAGGCTGAGACGGCCGCCGCCGGGAATTTTCCATGCCATGCCGGACAGCGTCGTGTAAAGCGGATGATCGATCGGAATCGAACTTTCCGCCACCAGGTAGCTGCTGCCGCGCAGAAAAAACATCCCCGCTAACGTGATGATAAACGCCGGAATTTTCAGCGCATCGATCAGCCAGCCCATCAGCGCGCCAAAAGCGGACCCCATGACCAGCACCAGGGCAAACGCCAGCCAGGGATCGAGATGGAAATCGCCTATCGCCCGAGCCAGAAACACGCCGGTAAAAGCGATTACCGAGCCGACCGATAAATCGATACCGCCGGAGAGGATCACAAACGTCATGCCGACGGCGATAATACCGAGAAACGCGTTATCGGTCAGAATGTTGGCAATAACCCGCGTGGAGGCAAATCCAGGATACTGGCTCAGGCAGAACAGATAGCCCGCGACAAACACCAGCAGTGTAATGGTTAATGGCAGATGACGTTTAAACACGTGGGCGCCCTCGCCTGAACAGGTTGATAAAGCCCGGAGCCTGGATCAGCAGCACGGCCATGACGACAACGGCTTTTACCACCTGATTCAGCTCAGGCGGAAAACCGGAAAGTAAGATACCCGTGTTCATTGCCTGAATGATCAGTGCGCCGGTTAACGACAGCAGCAGGTTGAAGCGTCCGCCCATTAGCGACGCGCCGCCAATTACTACCGCCAGAATCGCGTCCAGTTCCAGCCACAGACCGGCGTTGTTGGCATCCGCCCCGCGAATATCCGCGGTGACGATCAGCCCGGCCACCGCCGCACAAAAGCCGCTGATAATATAGGTGCTCATCACAATAGCCGAGCCGTTTACCCCGGCATTTCGCGCCGCCCGCAGGTTGATGCCTGTGGCTTCAATAAACATACCCAGCGCCGTTTTGCGCACCAGCAGCCAGACCAGCAGCGCCAGCATCAGCGTTATCCAGAGCGGTATCGGCAGTAGCCACAGCGTGCCGCTGCCAAGCCGCGCAAGCGCTTCGCTGTCAAAGGTCACAATTTGCCCCTGGGTGATCAGCTGTGCGACGCCTCGTCCGGCCACCATCAGGATCAGCGTGGCCACAAACGGCTGGATTTTCAGTAACGCCACCAGCACGCCGTTCCATACGCCACAAAGAATCCCCACGCCCAGCGTGGCAAGCACGATGATGCTCAGGCTGTGTCCGGCTACCGTCAGCGTCGCCGCCGTTGCGCCCGCAATCGCCATCACCGCCCCGACCGACAAATCAATGCCGCCGGTCGCAATCACCAGCGTCATGCCGATGGCCAGTAGCGCAACGGGCGCGGCACGGTTAAGGATATCGATGGGGCTGCCAAAAAGACGGCCATCCTGAAGATGAATAGCAAAGAAGTTGTGCGTCACCAGGCTGTCGGCGAGCAGCACCAGGATCAGCGCCGCAATTTGCGGCATTCCTCGTGGAAAACGCTTTGGCCTTTTTTCCGATGTGAGATGAGTCTCAAGCATATGTCCCCCCAGCCGCAATTGCGTTAACCACGGCGGCCACCGAAAGCTCGGCCAGCGAAATTTCTGCCACCTGCTGGCGATCCCGCAGGATCACCACCCGATCGGCATAGCCCACCAGCTCTTCCAGCTCTGAGGAGATCACCAGCAGCGCCAGCCCATCGGCGCAGAGCGATTCGATCAGGCGAATGATTTCCGCGTGGGCGCCGACATCAATGCCGCGCGTTGGCTCGTCGAGGATCAGGAATTGCGGTTTTGTCACCAGCCAGCGTGAAAGTAAAACCTTCTGCTGATTGCCGCCCGAGAGCAGCTCGACGGGTTGTTCTGCGTGAGGCGTACGAATACCCAGGCTTTTGATAAAGCGTTCGGCTATCTGTTCCTGTTCACGCCGCTTAACCGGGCGGAGCCAGCCCCGCTGGGCCTGAAGGGCCAGAATAATATTTTCCCGCACCGACGCCGCACCGATAATGCCGTCGGTTTTACGATCTTCCGGGCAAAAGCCCATGCCCAGACGGGATGCCTGAGCAGGCGTGCGGATCGTGCGTTTTTTTCCCCTGATGAAGGCGCTGCCGCTGTCGGCACGTTTAATGCCAAACAGCAGCTCAGCGGTTTCGGTTCGTCCCGAGCCAAGCAGACCGGCAAGGCCAACCGCTTCGCCAGGACGGACGCTCAGGCTAAACGGTTCGATGGTCCCTTTCTTGCCGTAATCCTGGAATTCCACCACCGGCTGATTGCTTTTTAAGGTGCTGCCCGCGCGCTGTAGCGCGGTTTCCAGCAGCTCACGTCCCAGCATCAGCTTAATCAGCTCCAGACGCGGCAGCTCGCGGGTTTCCCGCGTAGCGACGAATTGCCCGTTGCGTAAAACGGTGATTCGATCGCTGACCTTGTAGACCTGATCGAGAAAATGCGTGACAAAAATCAGCCCCATACCCCGGGCTTTTAGCTGATTCATCAGCGTAAACAGCATTTCGACTTCGCTGGCGTCCAGGCTGGCCGTCGGTTCGTCGAGGATCAATATCTGGGCCGAAAGATCGACGGCGCGGCAAATCGCAATAATCTGCTGCATCGCCACTGAATATTGACCCAGCGGCCTGGTCACATCCAACTCAAAGCCATAATTGTTGAGTAAGGCATTCGCCTGCCTGACCAGCTTGCGGCGATTGATAAAGCCGAAACGTTTGGGTTCACGGCCAATAAACAGGTTATCGGCAACCGACATATCAGGCAGCAGATTCACTTCCTGATAGACGGTGCCAATACCCGCCTTTTGCGCTTCCGCCGTACTGCGCGGATTGATTTTATTACCCGCCAGCTCAATGCTTCCGGCATCACGTTGGTACACGCCGGTCAGGACTTTAATCAGCGTGGATTTTCCGGCGCCGTTTTCCCCCAGCAGCGCCATAATTTCTCCGCTGCATACGGAAAAGGAGACATTGTCCAGCGCCTTTACGCCTGGAAAAGTTTTACTGACGCCGCTGATGCCAAGCAGCGGTGCGGAAGAGAATACCCCGGTGTTGATCGCCATTCGCCATACCCTAAAAAAGCCGCCTGGCAGTCAGGCGGCGAGAGGATCAGTAACCCATGCCTTTTTTCTTATCGAGTTGCGCCTGGGCATCGGCAGTAAGAAAGAGTCTGGATTCGGTTTTGATAATTTTTGGCGGCTGAACGCCTTCTTTGCGGAATTTCTCCAGCGCGTCAAAAGCAGGGCCAGCCATATCTGGGGTCAGTTCGACGTTTGCATTTGCCTCGCCAGCCAGCATCGCTTTATAAATATCCGGCACGCCATCGATAGATCCGGTCAGGATATCTTTGCCCGGTTTGAGCCCTGCTTCTTTAATTGCCTGAATAGCACCGATGGCCATATCGTCGTTATGGGCGTAAACCATGCAGATGTTTTTGCCGTTGTTTTCCGCCTTGATAAAGCTTTCCATCACCTCTTTACCTTTGCTGCGGGTAAAGTCGCCGGACTGGGAACGAATGATTTTGAGGCCAGGCGCATCAGCGATCGCTTCTGCAAAGCCTTTTTTACGGTCAATCGCCACGCTGGCCCCTACCGTTCCCTGCAATTCAACGATGTTGCAAGGCTTACCGGCGCGCTCTTTAACCAGCCAGTCGCTAATCAGCTTGCCTTCATAAACGTTGTCGGCGGTGACCACTGCCATATACAGCGATTTGTCTTTAACCACGATGGCGCGATCCAGCAGGAAAACCGGGATTTTTGCGTCCCGCGCTTCCTCAAGTACCGGTTCCCAGCCGGTTTGCACTACGGGCGCAATAAAAATGGCATCAACGCCCTGGGCAATAAAGGAGCGCACCGCTTTGATTTGATTCTCTTGTTTTTGCTGGCCGTCGGCGATTTTTAGCGTAATTCCACGCTTTTTCGCCTCGCTTTTCGCCATGCTGGTTTCCGCTGCGCGCCAGCCCGACTCCGAACCGACCTGAGAAAAACCAACCGTAAGGTTTTCTGCCAGCGCGGCACCCGACAGGCTTGCGCTAACGAGGGTGGATAAAAGTAAACGCTTCCACATGGTCACTGCTCCTCTTAACTTTTTTTATTGTGTAGGGTCAAATGCTGACAAAGTCTGGACCACGACGCGGAAAACATTTTCGACAATGCTCACAAAACGTCGCAAATAAAGGCAGTTACCAAAACGCAGCACATTCTGCACGGCAATAATATGGATTAATGGCCTGGCAGAGCGGCGGATGATTTGTTAATTATTTGTAGAAAAGAGAAACGGTTATCGCGAGGCCTCATGAAACCGATTACAAGCAGCAGGTCAGGTTCTGTCATAATCGCCTTATTCAGAAAAACGGCGTTTGTTGTGGAATATGTGACGGCGAGCACATCTTATGCTGCCAGCCATTAACCAGAACTTTTACCGCCTCTTTGCTTTTGAAAATGACTTCATATCGGAAATAGCGCTATTAAGGCAATGGCGGTATTAAGAATGCGGAAATGACTTACTCTTTATTCTGAATTTATCTTCTTTTTGCATTAACCGTATAGACACTTTTTTTGCGGGTCATATACTTGGAGCCTCTTATATCTGACCTCAACGGCAAACATGACAGTTCAAGATTATCTGTTAAAATTTCGTAAAGTAAGTTCTCCGGATACCCTGGAGAAACTCTTCGACCACCTCAACTACTCTCTTACCGATAACAAAGAGATTATTGACATGTATCGTGCTGCCGATCACCGCCGTGCCGAGCTGGCCTCAGGTGGTCGTCTGTTTGATCTTGGCTGTGTGCCGAAGTCCGTCTGGCGCTTCGTGATATAACCCGTTTCTGGAACCGTGAAAGCGTCACGCGTTGGCCCACCGTGGTCAGTATTCCTGTCCGTAAGTGCGTTGCTGGTTGCTAAATGACGCAGCGCGCTGTTTATTTTTCCTTGTTTTTTACCCCTGACGCCACCTTCGCCAGTCAAAATATTAATCTGTTATTCAATAAGTTAAGTAAACAAGACGCGCTGCCCGTCGCTTAAAAAAAAAGCAAAAGTTTTCTCCTCAGTGCGATTACCCCGGCCTGCGGTTGTCGCAGAGCCTGGAATATCCGATAATAACGCGTTTTATTTTTCTCAGGCGTAATCATGACTGACTACCTGCTTCTTTTTATTGGCACAGTGCTGGTGAATAACTTCGTTCTGGTGAAGTTTCTCGGCCTCTGTCCCTTTATGGGCGTTTCCAAAAAACTGGAAACCGCGATTGGCATGGGACTCGCCACCACTTTCGTTATCACACTGGCCTCGATTTGCGCATGGCTGGTGAATCACCTGATCCTGCTGCCGCTGGATCTGGTCTATCTGCGCACCATGGCCTATATCCTGGTGATCGCCGTTGTGGTGCAGTTCACCGAAATGGTGGTGCGTAAAACCAGCCCGGACCTTTATCGTCTGTTAGGCATTTTCCTGCCGTTGATCACCACTAACTGTGCCGTGCTGGGCGTTCCGCTGCTGAGCGTGAATCTCAACCACACGTTTTTACAGGCCGCGCTGTATGGCTTTAGCGCTTCGCTTGGCTTCTCGCTGGTGATGGTGCTGTTCGCCGGTATCCGTGAGCGTCTGGTGCTGGCCGACGTGCCCGCCCCGTTTAAAGGGTCGTCGATTGCGCTGGTCACCGCGGGACTGATGGCGCTGGCATTTATGGGCTTTAGCGGATTGGTAAAATTCTGATGAGTGCGGTGTGGATTGCTGTTGCGGTATTAAGTGCGCTTGGCCTGCTGTTTGGCGGCCTGTTGGGCTATGCCTCGCGCCGGTTTAAGGTTGAAGAAGATCCGATTGTTGAACAAATCGACGCGATTTTGCCACAAAGCCAGTGTGGGCAGTGTGGCTACCCTGGCTGCCGCCCCTATGCGGATGCGGTCGGCAACAATAATGAGATGATCAATAAATGCGCGCCGGGCGGCGAGCAGACCATGCTGAAGCTGGCAGCGTTGCTGAACGTTGAGCCGCAGCCGCTGGGCGATGAAGAAGCACGCGAGCCGGAGCGCAAAGTTGCCTGGATCGATGAAGAAAACTGTATCGGCTGTACCAAATGCATTCAGGCTTGTCCGGTCGATGCCATCGTCGGCGCCACGCGCGCGATGCACACGGTGCTGAGCGATGTCTGTACCGGCTGCGACCTGTGCGTTGCTCCCTGCCCAACCGACTGCATTGAGATGCGTCCGGTAGCGACGACTACCGCTAACTGGAAGTGGGATCTGCAAAGCATCCCGGTCAAGGTCATTTCTGTGGAAAGCCATGCGTAATCTGTTTAAATTCCTTAAAAAAGAACCACTTTGGGATTTCGAAGGCGGTATCCATCCCCCTGAAATGAAAACCCAGTCTACCGGCACGCCGCTGCGTCAGCTGCCGCTGCCGGCGCGGTTTATTATTCCCATCAAGCAGCATATTGGTCACGAAGGTGAACTGCTGGTCAGCCCGGGCGATAAAGTCCTGCGCGGTCAGCCGCTGACCTTTGGCCGTGGCCGGATGCTGCCGGTGCATGCGCCCACCTCCGGTACCGTTGAGGCTATTGCGCCTCATATGACGGCACACCCTTCTGCGCTGGCGGAAATGTGCATCTTTATCACGCCGGATGGCGAGGATCGCTGGATCGAAAAAAACCCGCTGGCCGACTATCGTCAGGCAGAGCGGTCAACTCTTGTCGAGATGATCCATCAGGCGGGCGTGGCCGGTCTTGGCGGTGCAGGCTTTCCGACCGCGACCAAGCTGAAAGGCGGCCTTCGCGGCGTGAAAACGCTGATTATCAATGCCGCTGAGTGTGAACCTTACATCACCGCCGATGACCGGCTAATGCAGGATTGCGCCGCAGAAGTGATTGAAGGCAGCCGCATCCTGGCGTGGGTGCTGCAATCCGAGCGGGTGCTGATTGGCATTGAAGATAACAAGCCGGAAGCGATTGCCGCGCTGAAAAAAGCGCTGGGCGGCGCGCTGGATATGCAAATTCGCGTGATCCCCACTAAATATCCTTCCGGCGGCGCGAAGCAGCTCACTAAAATCCTCACCGGGCTGGAAGTGCCCCATGGCGGACGCTCAACCGATATAGGCGTGCTGATGCAAAACGTCGGCACAGCCTGGGCGGTTAAACGGGCCATTATCGATGGCGAGCCGCTGACCGAGCGCGTAGTAACCTTAACCGGTGAGTCAGTACAGCGGCCTGGCAACGTGTGGGGCCGAATTGGTACGCCAATCAGCCATCTGTTGCAGCAGGCTGATTTTACGCCGATTCCCGGCCAGATGGTGATCATGGGCGGCCCGCTGATGGGCTTTACGTTACCAACGCTCGACGTGCCGGTGGTGAAAATCACCAACTGTATTCTCGCCCCTTCCGCCAGTGAAATGGGCAACAACGACGACGAACAATCCTGTATTCGCTGTAGCGCCTGCGCCGATGCCTGCCCGGCGGCGCTGCTGCCGCAGCAGCTCTACTGGTATAGCCGTGGCGGCGATCACGACAAGGCTCGTGAGCACAATATCGCCGATTGCATTGAGTGTGGTGCCTGTGCTTACGTCTGCCCAAGCAATATCCCGCTGGTGCAGTATTACCGTCAGGAAAAAGCGGAAATTCGCGCTATCGATCTGGAAGCCGAACGGACGGCGCAAGCTAAAGCCCGTTTTGAAGCGCGTCAGGCTCGTCTTGAGCGCGAAAAACTGGCGCGTGAAGCCCGCCATCAGCAGGCTAAACGCACCGTCAGTAAGGATGATAAAGGTGAAATCGATGCGGCGCTGGAACGCGTGAAGGCGAAACAGGCACAGGCGAAGCAGGAGAGCAATGACAACGTTGCGCTTGCGCAGCGGGATGCCCGTAAAGCGACTGCGCGTGCGCATCAGGCGGAAACACAGTCTGAGACAGAACCGGCGACGCGTCAGGCTGGCGATCCGCGTAAAGCGGCTGTTGAAGCAGCTATCGCCCGCGCCAAAGCGAAGAAAAGCGCTCAGGCGGCCGGTAGTGATGTGGCCTCAGCGACAGACGTGGCTCCTCAGGCTAAAACAGCTCAGACCGACGCGCCGGTTGATCCGCGCAAAGCCGCCGTCGAGGCCGCTATCGCCCGTGCCAAAGCAAAGAAAGCCGCTCAGGCGGCGGGAAATGCTGTGGCGGAAGCGGCTCCGGTAGCAGCAAGCGCTGCAACAGCTGAAGCGGCACCGGCTGAAGCACCAGCCGAAACCGACGCGCCGGTTGATAAACGCAAAGCCGCCGTTGAAGCCGCCATCGCCCGTGCCAAAGCGAAGAAAGCCGCTCAGGCGGCGGCAGATGCTGAAGCGGCGCCGGTAGCAGCAAGCGCTGCAACAGCTGAAGCGACGCCGACAGCAGCAAACGCTGTAATAGCCGAAGCACCAGCCGAAACCGACGCGCCGGTTGATAAACGCAAAGCCGCCGTCGAGGCCGCTATCGCCCGCGCCAAAGCGAAGAAAGCCGCTCAGGCGGCGGGAAATGCTGAAGCGGCACTGGCGGCAGCAAGCGCTGCAACAGCCGACGCGACGCCGACTGAAGAAGATCATGAAGGATCGGCGGTTGTCGATCCCCGCAAAGCAGCAGTGGCGGCGGCCATCGCTCGCGTTAAAGCGCGCAAAGCGCAGCATTCTACGCAAGAGGATTAAATGGCTTTTCGCATCGCTAGTTCGCCCTACACTCATAACCGCCGCAGCACCGGCACTATCATGCTGCTGGTTCTGCTTGCCTGCCTGCCGGGCCTGGCGGCCCAATGGTACTTTTTCGGCTGGGGCACGCTGATCCAGGTCGTGATTGCCGCCGCCGCAGGTATTGGTGCCGAAGCCGCTATCCTTAAGCTGCGTAAACAGCCGTTAGCCAAGACGCTGGGCGATAACTCTGCCCTGCTGACGGCTTTGCTGCTGGGGATCAGCATCCCCCCGCTTGCCCCCTGGTGGGTTATCGTTATCGGTACCGTTTTTGCCGTGGTAATCTCCAAGCAGCTTTACGGCGGGCTGGGCCAGAACCCGTTCAACCCGGCGATGGTCGGCTATGTGGTGCTGCTGATCTCCTTCCCGGTACAGATGACCAGCTGGCTGCCGCCGGACGCGCTCCAGGCCGTGACGCCTGGCTTTGCTGATACGTTGAGCATGATTTTCCACGGCCTGACGCTGGACGGTCATACCATGCAGCAGCTGCAAATTGGCGTCGACGGCGTCAGTCAGGCTACGCCGCTGGATACTTTTAAAACCGGTCTTCGCGCGGGCCACAGCGCAGAGCAGCTGCTGGCCGAGCCGATTTACAGCGGCGTCATTGCCGGCCTCGGCTGGCAGTGGGTCAACATTGGCTACCTGGTCGGCGGCCTGTTCCTGCTGATGACTCGCAGCATCCGCTGGCATATTCCCGTCAGCATCCTGCTGTCGCTGGCGGTGTTCTCAACGCTGGGCTGGCTGCTCTCGCCTCAGGGCCTGGTCTCACCGGTGGTACACCTGTTCTCCGGCGCAACCATGCTTGGCGCGTTCTTTATCGCTACCGATCCGGTAACGGCCTCAACCACCAATAAAGGTCGTCTGCTGTATGGCGTACTGATTGGCCTGCTGGTCTGGCTAATTCGCAGCTATGGTGGTTATCCGGACGGCGTGGCCTTTGCCGTACTGCTGGCAAACATTACCGTGCCGCTGATTGATTACTATACTCAGCCGCGCGTTTACGGCCATCGTAAGGAGAAGTGATGCTGGATGCGATTCGTAAAAACGGCGTCACGCTGGCGCTGTTTGCTGCCGTGACCACCGGACTGACGGCGGTGATTAATGCCGTGACCAAACCGACCATTGAGCACCAGACCGTGGTGCAGCAAAAAATTCTGCTCGATCAGGTTGTGCCGCCGGAGCTGTACAATAACCACATTCAGCAGGAGTGTTATCTGGTCAGCAACCCGGCGCTCGGCAACGGCGGTCATCACCTCTATCTGGCACGTAAAGATGATAAACCGGTGGCCGTGGCGCTTGAGACAACCGCGCCGGACGGCTATTCTGGCGCAATTCAGATGATTGTCGGCGCAGATTTTAACGGTAAAGTGCTGGGTGTGCGCGTGGTTGAACACCATGAAACGCCAGGCCTCGGCGACAAAATAGAGCTGCGTATTTCCAACTGGATCAACAGCTTTAATGGCGTTCAGCTGCACGGTAAAGATGACCAGCACTTCGCTGTAAAAAAAGACGGCGGTGATTTCGATCAGTTTACCGGCGCAACGATTACACCACGCGCGGTCGTGAACGCGACAAAACGCGCTACGCTGTTTGTTGAAACGTTGCCGGGGCAACTCGCCTCGCTGCCAACCTGTGGAGACTCCAATGAGTGAAGCTAAAACCCTGCTGATCGGCGGGCTGTGGAAAAACAACTCGGCGCTGGTACAGCTGCTGGGCCTCTGCCCATTACTGGCGGTCACGTCCACCTCAACCAATGCGCTCGGGCTGGGACTGGCGACAACGCTGGTGCTGACCTGTACTAACAGCGCCATTTCCGCCTCGCGCCGCTGGGTGCCTGCCGATATCCGTATTCCGATCTATGTGATGATTATCGCTGCCGTGGTGAGCTGCGTGCAGATGCTGATTAACGCCTACGCTTACGGCCTGTATCAGTCGTTAGGGATTTTTATTCCGCTGATCGTGACTAACTGTATTGTGGTCGGTCGTGCTGAAGCGGTCGCTTCGCGCAGCAGCGTGCCGCTCTCGGCGCTGGACGGCATGGCAATTGGTTTAGGGGCAACCAGCGTGATGGTGGTGCTGGGATCGATCCGTGAAATTATCGGTAACGGCACCATTTTTAACGGTGCCGATCAGCTGCTCGGCCCGTGGGCGAAAGTACTGCGCGTGCAGGTCGTTCATTTCGATTCGCCGATGCTGCTGGCGATGCTGCCGCCGGGCGCGTTTATTGGTCTGGGCATGCTGCTGGCCGCCAAATACCTGATTGATAACAAGATGAAAGCGCGTGCAGCCCGTAAGGCGCAGCAGGCCGCCGTGCCGGAAGGGAAAGCGAGTGCCGCGTGAATAAGGACAAGCGTCAGCAAATTTTAAGTCGACTGCGGGATAACAACCCGCATCCCACCACGGAGCTGGTGTTCTCTACCCCGTTTGAACTGCTGATCGCCGTGCTGCTTTCCGCACAGGCCACGGACGTCAGCGTTAATAAAGCTACCGCAAAGCTTTATCCGGTAGCGAATACGCCCGCGGCCATTCTGGCGCTGGGCGTGGACGGCGTAAAAACGTACATCAAGACTATCGGTCTGTTTAACAGTAAAGCCGAGAACGTGATCAAAACCTGCCGCATTTTGTTGGAGCAGCACGGCGGCGAAGTGCCGGAAAACCGCGAAGCGCTGGAAGCCTTGCCTGGCGTCGGGCGAAAAACCGCTAACGTGGTGCTAAACACCGCCTTCGGCTGGCCGACGATTGCTGTTGATACGCATATTTTCCGCGTCTGTAACCGCACCAAATTTGCGCCCGGCAAAAACGTTGAACAGGTGGAAGAGAAGCTGATCAAAGTCGTTCCCAAAGAGTTTAAGGTCGACTGCCATCACTGGTTTATCCTGCATGGCCGCTACACCTGCATCGCCCGCAAGCCGCGCTGTGGTTCCTGTTTGATTGAAGATCTGTGCGAATATGGCGAGAAAACGGACTGATTTTCGACGGCAGACTGGCTCCCTGCTCAATTAAAATTATTAAATCAAAAAAGGTGGTCTGGGAGTCCTGTCGACGCCAGGCCAGCGCCAGTGCGGTTCCATCTACAGCAGGATAGTCCAGCCGCTGTGCATCATCGCAATCAGACAGCCTCTACAACGTTTCCTGCCCGGCACTGTTCAAAACCCCCAGCCGTTCGCTTTTGCCTGTTGCTTTACCGCGAGTTGTCATCCTGCCCCCGGAAATAATGTCCGTATCCGGATCGCTCTGAGGGCACTAAAAAACAGTGATACCCTTCAGGCTCGTGCCGTAAAACTGCCCTAAGTGCCAGTATCTGTGACCCGACTGTTTACCGGACGCTTTTCCGAGTGTAAAAATAACCAACGGCATTTAATGAAAACTAGCAAGGAGCAGCTATGTACAACAATGAAGTTATCAGTTATTTGCAGGCCAATAACATTCTTGCATTAAAGTTTGAACATGCATTAAAGGGCGTTGAAAAAACAGTATCAAATCAGATTGAAATGATAGGTGCAGGTGTTACGCGTGCGCTGTATTACACATCCTGTTTTACGGATGAATATCAGGACGTCTGCCAACAGCAAAAGACCGAGGATATCAGATTTTCCAGAGCAATTTATCGACTTATACAGCATAGAAACATCGTCTGTGACATGCTTGAAATATATTTCGAAGAAATATTTAAATATAAGACCTCCGATCAATTGGAAAATATCAAACAAATTCTCATGATGGTCAACATTCATATTGCCGCCAGTTCACTGACAAAAGCAGGTTTTGCTTTAGCAGCAGCATCATCTGTCGCCGTCGGCATGAATCTGAGTGTTGATATGAGTGCCTTAGTTGGAGCCAGGGCTACAAAATTCCTGGTAGGGGCAGGTCTATATGGCATCGTCCAGAAAGCAGCAGATAGCGCACACCGTCTTCACTTAACCTATCCTGCTTACTACTCTGCACTGTATGCGCAAGAATTGGAAATGATGTACTTTTTAGTCGAACCATTATTTGAACGTGCTGAGGCGTTTAAAGCTCAGTGGACATCTGATGAAGGTATCGCCGAAATTATCACCAGGATGATTCGGTAGATATGATGAATCTGATTTTAAGAATTTTTAGGCGAATATTTAGTTCATTAGTTTCTTATTATGGACCTGCTGTACTTACACTTTTGTTTTCAGTCGTCTTTTTCCAATTATTCCCTGATGGACCTGTCTGGCCTGTGCCTGTATTTTTTATAATTATGGTCTTTTGTTTTTGATGGATAAAAAACTGTATGACTAACACTAGTCTAACCCCACTGATAAGGAAATTACATGTCTACACCCGCACATTTATGGCTTGAAGATGAGAACGGTTCTCCGATTGTTGGCAGTTGTCTAATGCCACAGCGGCTGGGCTCTGTCGAGTTAAAATCATTCTCCCATGCTGTCACTATTCCGGTTGATCCGAGCTGGGGAAAACTGACTGGTACGCGCGTTCACCGCCCTGTCACGATAGTGAAGGAATTTGATCGGACAACACCACTCCTGTACCGCGCCGTCTGCGAAGGTCGAACCATGAAGAAGGCGACAATCAAGATGTACCGTATTCTGGAATCAGGCATCGAGGCCGAGTATTTCAATATCATTCTGGAAAACATCAAATTCACGACGGTTGCACCCTACCTGTCTCCTAACGGTATGAGTAGTACGCATCTTGAAACGCTCGAATTGCGCTATGAGGCGATCACCTGGAAGTATACGGAAGGAAATATTATCTATCGTGATTCATGGAACGATCGTTGTTGTGCCTGATAACAGTGGATCCAGAGGAGGCAAATGCCTCCTCCGACACTAAAAAATCACAGGCTGGAAAAGGCTATCTTTAACGAGAAGAAAAATGCCCGGCTTAACCCGCGGCGCTTACGCTATAACAGCAGCGCCAGTTCCATTGCCGCACGCTGCAATCTCGGCAGGAACCTGTCATGTAAATCCGTTAACGAAACCTCCGCGGCATGCGTCCCGACATTCATCGCTGCGACCACCCCGCCTTTGCGTGAATACATCGGCACGGCCAGCGAACGAAGCCCCAGTTCCAGCTGCTGATCGTTAATGGCATAACCCTGCTGCTTCACTTTTTTCAGCTGCATCCGCAGCGCCTGCTCATCGGTCAGGGTGAACGCCGTCAGCGCGTCAAGTTTTACCCGCGCGAAGTAGCCAGCCAGTTCCTCTTCCGTCAGTTCAGCAAGCAGCACCATGCCCATTGAGGTTGCGTAAGCCGGTAAACTGCTGCCGCGATCCAGATCGATTTTCATAATGCGTTTTTTGGATGCCCGGGCGATATAAAGGATCGCATCCCCATCCAGCGTCGCGACCGAACAGGACTCATCAAGCTGCATGCTAAGATACTCAAGCGCGGTTTGCGCCTGCCGCGCCAGGTTTGAAGAGTGCAGCCACGCATGACCAATCGTCAGCACGCGCGGCAGCAGCTGATAATGCCGACTGTCGGATGACCAGACAAAGCCCAGGGCATTGAGGGTGTAAAGGCAACGTCGTACGACGGCACGATGTAACCCGGTATTTTCTGCCAGCTGCGGCACCGTCATCGATGCGTGTTCCGGTGTGAATGCCTGCAATACGGTTAGTCCGCGCGCCAGCGAGGTCATAAAGTTAGGATCGCCCTTATAGCGCGCGTTTGCCAGCTCGCTGATTTCCTGCACGTGCTGAAGTTCACTGTCGTTATTGCTCTCTGCCATACTCCTGTCCCTCGCGGTCGCGTTTTATATCCTGAGTTAACAGTATTTTTTTATCTTTTCCTGCCCCCCTGCCTGCGAGTTAACAGTTTTGCAACAACCATCACAAATCCCACGGCAGAATCGGTTTTGCTTCGATAATCGCACACAATACTGTTATTCGCACTTGTTGCGGGTCACTTGTTGCCCTAATTTTTCATCAGGTCATGTTTAAAAGGACTCCCCCGTAATGATTAATAAAGTGCTTAGCTCAACGGATGAAGCCGTGGCGGATATCGCTGATGGTGCCGTACTGATGATTGGCGGCTTCGGCCCGGCCGGTCAGCCCGCTGAACTGCTGGATGCCTTAATCCGTCATCGTCCACGCAATCTGACCGTGATCAGCAACAATGCCGGAAACGGCGACTACGGCCTGGCTGCCTTGCTGGCCGCTGGCTGCGTGCGCAAAATCATCTGTTCCTTTCCGCGCCAGAGCGATTCATGGGTATTTGACCAGCTTTACCGCGAGAAAAAAATTGAGCTGGAGCTGGTGCCGCAGGGCAACCTGGTGGCACGGATCCAGGCGGGCGGCTCAGGGTTAGGCGCGGTGTATACCCCGACCGGCTACGGTACGCAGCTGGCCGAAGGGAAAGAGGTCCGCGAGTTCGAGGGCCGTCATTACGTGCTGGAGATGCCGCTAAAGGCCGACTTTGCGTTGATTAAAGCGCTCAGAGGCGATCGCTGGGGCAACCTGATCTTTAACCAAACTGGCCGCAACTTTGGCCCGATTATGGCCGCCGCGAGCAACTGCACGCTGGCTCAGGTAAGCGAAGTGGTTGCCCTGGGCGAGATCGATCCCGAAACCGTGGTGACGCCAGGTATTTTTGTGCAGCGTCTGGTAGAGATCCCCACGCAGGAAATCCGGCTGAGCGCCTGAGGAGAAACGATGAAAGGTTTACATCACCAGCAGCTTGCGCAACGTATTGCCCGTGATATTCCCGACGGTGCATACGTTAACTTAGGCATCGGCCTGCCCACGATGATCGCGGACTACCTGCCTGCGGAAAAAGAAATTTTCCTGCACAGTGAAAACGGTATTTTAGGTATGGGGCCCTCGCCCGCTGAAGATCACGTCGATCCTGAACTGATTAATGCCGGAAAACAGCCGGTGACGCTGTTGCCCGGCGGCTGCTTTTTTCACCATGGTGATTCGTTTGCAATGATGCGTGGCGGCCACCTGGATATCTGCGTGCTGGGCGCTTACCAAGTCTCAGAACAGGGTGACCTGGCTAACTGGAGCACCGGCGAAGCGGATGCCATTCCGGCCGTGGGTGGCGCGATGGATCTGGCTATTGGGGCAAAAAAAGTCTGGGTTATGACCACCCATCTGACCAAAAAAGGTCAGTGCAAGCTGGTCGAAACCTGTCGCTATCCGCTAACGGGTATGCAGTGTATCGATCGCCTCTACACGGATATGGCGGTAATGGATATTACGCCCGCAGGCATAGTGGTCATTGAGCTGCTGGGTGACATTACGGCGGATTATTTGCAGGAAATCACCCCGGTTGCCCTGCAATTTGCGCTGGCTGAGGAGGAAGTGACGCATGTCTGAGGCGTTTATTTGTCAATCAACCCGCACCCCATTTGGCCGCCTCAATGGCAGCCTGGCAACAATACGTGCCGACGATCTGGCCGCCCTTCCTCTTGCGCAGCTGCTTAAGCTTGCGCCGCAGCTGGACGCGGAAGCCATTGATGATGTGCTACTCGGCTGCGCCAATCAGGCCGGCGAGGATAACCGTAACGTGGCACGTATGGCGTTATTACTGGCGGGACTGCCGGTTAGCGTACCCGGCTGCACGCTGAATCGCCTGTGCGGATCGAGCCTGGACGCGGTGGCTGTGGCAGCGCGGGCGATTAAAAGCGGCGAGTGCGATCTGATGATTGCGGGCGGCGTCGAAAGCATGTCGCGCGCCCCCTACGTGATGGGCAAAGCCGGTTCGGCTTTCAGCCGCCAGCAGCAGATTGAAGATACCACTATGGGCTGGCGTTTCGTCAATCCCGAGATGAAAGCGCGTTACGGCGTGGAATCGATGCCGCAAACGGCAGAAAATCTGGCGCGTCAGTATCATATCAGCCGTGCCGATCAGGATGCTTTTGCGCTCAGAAGCCAGCAGCGCACCGCCGCCGCGCAGGAAAAGGGGTTTTATCAGCCGCAGCTTGTCGCCGTCACGCTTCCGGCGAAAAAAAACGCGCAGCCCGTATGCTTTCAGCAGGATGAACATCCCCGCGCCACCACGCTTGCGCAGTTAAGCCGCCTGAAGCCCGTTGTCGACAGCGATGGTAGCGTAACGGCAGGAAATGCATCAGGCTTAAATGACGGTGCCTGCGCCATGTTTGTTGCCAGTGAAGCGGCGGTGCGTCGCCACGCGTTACGGCCGGTCGCGCGCGTGGTGGCCAGCGCCACCAGCGGCATTGCCCCCAGCGTAATGGGCTTTGGCCCGGTCGGTGCCGTGGAACGCGTGCTGCATAAAAGCGGGCTGTCGCTGCAACAAATGGACGTTATCGAACTGAACGAAGCCTTTGCTGCCCAGGCGCTGAGCGTAACAAGGGCGCTGGGCTTACCGGACGATGCCGAATGGGTCAACCCTAACGGCGGCGCGATTGCGCTGGGGCATCCACTTGGCGCATCTGGCGCGCGCCTGGTGATGAATGCCGTACACCAGCTGCAAAACAGTCAGGGTCGTTACGCGCTTTGCACGATGTGCATTGGCGTCGGCCAGGGCATCGCGATGATTGTGGAACGCGTCTAAGGAGCGAAATATGGACAGCGAATACCGACTGGATGGGCCAGAGGCGGCTCCCGTCCTGATACTGTCGAACTCTCTCGGCACCAGCTGGAAGATGTGGGATGCGCAGCTGCCCTGGTTTACGCAGGCGTTTCGCGTTCTGCGCTACAACACGCGTGGGCATGGCAACGCCTCCCCCGGTGACGGTAAAATAACGCTGGAGACGTTGAGCAATGATGTGATTGCTTTGCTTGATCGTTTGGAGATTGAACGCGCGCATTTCTGCGGTATTTCACTCGGCGGGCTGACCGGTTTATGGCTTAACCGATACGCACCCACGCGCTTTAACCGTTTTGTGATAGCCAACAGCGCCGCCAAAATTGGCACAGCAGAAGCGTGGCTGAGCCGGGCCGAAAGCGTGCGTCAGGCAGGCATGAAGACGGTGGCTGAAGGCTCAGCGCAGCGCTGGTTCACCGATGCGTTCATTGACGCTCATCCCGACGTTGTCGCTTCGCTGATTGCAGAAATGAAGCTGCTCTCGCCTGAAGGGTATGCTGCCTGCTGCGAGGTGCTGGCCGCAGCCGATTTGCGCACGGAAGTCGCAAACATGACGCGGCCGATGCTGCTGATCGCCGGTCAGGCCGATCCCGTTACCACCCTGAACGATGCGCGGTGGATTCAGGAACGTGCCCCGGCGGCAACCTGCTGTACCCTGCCCGCCTCTCATCTTTCTAACGTCGCCTGTCCGGCTGAATTCAGCCAACAGGTACTGACTTACCTGACTTCCGGAGCGATTCATGGCCTTAACGATTGAAGCCCTTTCCTGCTGGCTGGTGGATATTCCCACTGTTCGTCCGCACAAGCTGTCGATGGTAACCATGGGCTGCCAGACGCTGACCATTGTTAAAATGACCTGCGCAGGCGGCATTAGCGGCTGGGGCGAGGCGACGACCATTGGCGGATTGAGCTACGGTCCTGAAAGCCCTGAGGCGATCAAATCCGCCATTGATGGCTATCTGTCGCCGCTGCTTTGCCAAAAAACCTTCAGCGGCGTCGAATCGCTGGCTGAAACCATGAATACCAGCGTAAAAGGCAACACCTTTGCCAAATCGGCGCTGGAAACTGCCTTTCTTGATGCGCTGGGCAAGGCGCACAATTTGCCGGTCAGCAGCCTGCTCGGCGGCGCGCTGAGTGAACGGTTACCGGTGCTCTGGACGCTGGCGAGCGGCAGCACGGAAAAAGATATTGATGAGGGACATCGCCTGTTGGCGGAAGGTCGTCATCGCGCTTTCAAGCTGAAGATTGGCGCGAAGCCGCTGGAAACCGATCTGGCGCATGCGCTGGCGATCAAAGCCGCGTTGGGTGACGACGTTCCGGTACATGTTGATGTCAATCAGGCCTGGGATATGACCACCGCACTGAAAGCTATACCTCAGCTGCACGACGGCGGTATCAGCATGATCGAACAGCCGCTGGCGTTGCAGGAACGCCACAATCTTATTGCGCTCAGCCAGCGCATGCCGGTGACGATCCTGGCCGACGAAGCCGTCACCGACAGCCATGCTGCTTTTGCGCTGGCAAGCGGCGGCTTTACCGGCGCTTTCGCGCTGAAGATCGCCAAGGCTGGCGGCCCGGCGCAGGTGATTAAGCTGGCTCACGTGGCCCAGTCGGCGGGTATTTCGCTCTATGGCGGCACCATGCTGGAAGGCACGCTGGGCACGGTGGCTTCGCTGCATGCCTGGTCTACGCTACAAATGCGCAGCGGCACCGAGATGTTCGGTCCGCTGCTGTTAAAAGATGACATCGTAACGACACCGCTGGATTATCAGAACGGTCAGGTGAAATTGCCACAAGGCCCGGGCCTGGGCATTGAAATTGATGAAGACAAACTTCGGCACTACGCCCGTAAACAGTGAGGAACAACATGCTATTTAAAGTAGAAATGACGGTAAATATTCCCGCGACGCTATCGCCAGATCGTGCCAGCGAATTAAAAGCGCAGGAGAAAGCCTATGCGCAGAAATTACAGCAGTCAGGGAAATGGCGTCATATCTGGCGCCTTGCCGGCCTGTATGAAAACGTCAGTATCTTTGACGTCGAAAATAACGACGAGCTACATGAAATCCTGACCGGTCTGCCTTTATATCCTTATATGACGATGAAAATTCAGCCTCTGTGTCGCCATCCTTCCTCAATAAGAGATGATGACCAGTAAATAATAATAGCTACCCTACAAAGAGGAAGACGCCATGTCTCAGACCCTGATTAACCCTGTAGAGCTGGAAAAGCTGCTGGCCATCAGCTGTGGCATTACGACAGACAGCGGCGATGACCGTTTTAAAGCAATCCTGACTCAGCTACTGGGCGACGTGTGCCGCACCATCGACAAGTTTGATGTCACCGATGAAGAGTTCTGGCAGGCGGTGAACTATCTCAACGTTCTTGGGGAACGTAAGGAGGTGGCGCTGCTGGCGGCGGGGCTGGGACTGGAACACTTTCTTGATATGCGCGCGGATGCTAAAGCGGAGGCCGAAGGCACCGCTGGCGGCACGCCGCGCACCATTGAAGGGCCGCTGTATGTCGCTAATGCGCCGCTGGCGGAAGGGTATACGCGTATGGATGACGGTACGGACGAAGGAGAACCCATGTGGCTTTATGGCCGGGTAACGGATCCGCAGGGCAACCCGGTAGCCGGTGCCGTTGTCGATATCTGGCATGCTAACACGCTGGGAAATTACTCTTTCTTTGACCGGTCGCAGAGCGAATATAACCTGCGCCGCCGCATTAAAACCGGCGCGGATGGCTACTATGCGGTCAGAAGTATCCTGCCTTCCGGCTACGGCTGCCCGCCTGATGGCCCTACTCAGACGTTGCTGAATCAGCTTGGCCGTCACGGTAATCGCCCGGCGCATATTCACTTTTTTGTCTCCGCGCCCGGCTGCAAGCATCTGACCACGCAGATCAATCTGAATGGCGATCTGTGGCTGTGGGACGATTTTGCCTTTGCCACGCGCGAAGAGCTGATTGCCGATCCGGTTAGCGTCACCGATAAGGCCCTGGCCCGAGAGCGGGATATGCCGTCGCCGCACACTGAGGTGAAGTTTGATTTCCAGCTGGTGCCGAGCAAAGAGAGCCGTGAACAGGAAAAAATTAAACGCGAACGCGTACTGGGGTGAGTTCGGTTTTTAACGCGCAATCGGGCAGCAGGGAAATGCCCGATTATTGAGATTTTTCAGAAAAGCTATCGAACATTTTATAGGTCTTTACATCAAAGAGCGAAACGGCTTCAACCTGATCCATAGGAATAACATGTCGGAAATGCTGTAAATTAAGCGGTTCAGAACGTGGCGTAATATTTTCACTGAGATAAAGCTCGTAGTATCGGTGTTGTTCGTAATATCGAAGCGTATCTTTATCACGGTAGCCACTAATATAAGGAATGATGGCCAGATGCTGTGTATGCGTATGTTCAATTCGCGGAGCTGCAACATAGCCAATGTAGACTTTTCTGGATTTTAGCGTAACGAAAATAAGTTTATCTTCATCGATCGCCTGAACTAATAGCGCTTCAATGCCATCCTGCGCAGCCACTTCGCGATAGGCAGCAAGGCGCTTCTTTTCATCTTCAATTTCTTTTTTGGCATTATTTCCCGCGAACCAGGCAAAAAGACCGGCGGTGCCTAAAGAAAAATAAAAAAAAACAGGATATGACATGATCTTGATTTCGGTTAGCCACGAAAAAAGATCAACGTGGATATCCGGCCATATCAATCCAAACAAATTTATAAGCTGCGTGATTAACAGCAGCAACAAAAAAAGAACTAAAACGAACCCAAATCCCAGAATGGCAAACCTGCAGCCGTGCATTGCTACGTAAAAATAAGAAGCCCAGCCGTTACTTCTGGCCTGCCGGATGCGGGACTGATAATGGTTTTCTGTGTACCAGACCCCGCATACGAGGACGATCATAATGACCAGAGGACCCATTGCTTTTCCTTAGCGTTCCCGGGCAAGCTCTTCCATACGAGCGCGCATTGATTCGCGAACATGTTGATTATTCATGTTTAATGACGCATTACCATTAGCGTCCGTAAGAATTTTACTGCTGTCGGAATGTTGAATGTTTTGGCGAATAGATCCATGCATCAGCTTAGCGGGTGCAGCCAACATCCTGGCGAATCCACGGCGGAAAAAGTCGGTCATAAATCCTCCTGAGGGTCTCGTTATAAGCATGGCAGAAGAAAACAGTGTTGGTGCTCTGCCTGATTATAAGACAACGCCAAATAATAAGAATTACCTGACAGCCTGTCTATAGCATTTCGCGATTTGATGCAACAGCTGTCGGTTCAGCGATGATTTAACCGACGCGACAGGCGATCGCCGCAGAGTTGCAGCAGCGTAACTAATGCTACCAGCACCACGATCACCGTCACCATGACCTGGGTATCGAAACGCTGATAGCCGTAGCGGTAAGCCAGATCCCCGAGTCCGCCCGCGCCAATAGCGCCTGCCATTGCCGAGGCGTTGATCATTGTCACCAGCGTAATGGTAAAACCGCTGACGATGCCGGGCCGCGCTTCCGGCAGCAGCACGTGCCAGATAATGTGCCAGCGATGAAAACCCATCGCCTGCGCCGCCTCGATCAGCCCTTTGTCCACTTCGCGCAGGCTGACTTCGGCGATGCGGGCAAAGAAGGGCGTTGCCGCCAGCGTCAGCGGCACTACCGCCGCCCAGACGCCGTAGCTGGTGCCCACAATCAGACGGGTAAAGGGGATCAGTGCCACCATCAAAATCAGAAACGGTACCGAGCGGAACAGATTGACCAGCCAGCCGAGCAGGCGGTTTACCGTCGGTGCGGGAAAGAGATTTCCCCGGCCGGACGTCACAAGGATCACCGCCAGCGGCAGACCAGACAGCAGCGCGGCCAGCGAGGAACATCCCACCATCATCAGCGTATCAAGGAATCCCTGCCACAGTCGATCAAGCGCTAACATAACCTATTACCTCCACACGATCGGCGAGTCGCCCTGAAATATCTTCTGCCTGAAAACGCTGTCCGCTGGCCGCTGCCAGCAGTAACAACCGTCCAATTTGCCGTCCCTGCACCCATTCCAGCGCGCTCTGAACCAGCGTCAGCTCGCTGCCAGACACGACAGCCAGTTTGGCCAGATCCGGCACCGCGCCCTGCCCGGTATAATGCAGACAGATTAGCGGGCGGGAAAAGGGCGAGGGCTGAGGCAGAAGCCGATCTGCCAGCGGTTCCGGCAGGCTGGCAGAATGCGGATTCAGCAACAGCCGCGTGGTCTCCTGCTGCGGGTCACCATACACCTGCCATACCGGGCCCTGTTCAATAATCCTTCCCTGTTCCAGTACCGCGACCTGGTGACACAAATCGTGGATCACATCCATCTCATGGGTGATCAGCACGATAGTGATGCCCTTCTGCCGGTTGATATCACGCAGCAGGGCGAGGATTGCCCGCGTGGTTTCCGGGTCAAGCGCCGAGGTCGCCTCATCGCACAATAGCAGTTGGGGATCGTGAACCAGCGCGCGGGCAATCCCCACGCGCTGCTTTTGGCCGCCGGAAAGCTGGGCCGGATAAGCATGCTGCCAGGCTTCCAGCCCCACCAGCGCCAGCAGTTCATCGACCTTGCGCTGGCGTTGCGGCTTCGCGACACCCGCAACGCGCAGCGGTAATTCAACGTTCTCGCGTACCGTTTTTGCCGACAGCAAATTGAAGTGCTGGAAGATCATGCCGGTGCCGCGACGCCAGTTCACCAGCTCGGTGGCGGACAGGCTGCCGATATCAACACCCTCGATCACCACGCTGCCAGCAGAAGGATTTTCCAGCCGGTTAAGACAGCGGATTAACGATGATTTCCCGGCGCCGCTGCGTCCAATAATGCCGAAGATGTCGCCGTGGGGAATATGCAGGTTGATCTCCTGCAACGCATCGCTGTGCTGGCCCGGATAGCGTTTCACCAGGCCGCTTACGGCAATATGCACACGACTGCTCGTCCGCACCGATTGTTCTGTTTCCGTGGCCTGCTCCGGCCAGGCAAAACTGACCATTACTGGCTCCAGCCAGGCTGATAAAGCTTGCCGTAAAATTTATCCAGGCTGGCGCGAACCACCGGGGAATGCTGATAGATGTCGACAAACTTTTTCAGTCTTGGATCGTCCTGATGCCCATCGCGAATGACAAACTGAATAACGTATTCAGGGTGTTCCAGCCCGTCAAACAGCAACGCGTTGTTTGGATCGATCACCCCCGACGCGCGCAGATAATGCGGATAGCCCTGCGCCAGATCGACCTCTTCCAGCGAGCGGGAAAGCTGTACCGCCTCCACTTCGAGGATCCTCAAATGCTTTGGATTTTCCACAATATCATCCAGGGTAGATTTCAGCCCGGCGCCTGGCTTGAGCCTGAGCAGCCCCGCTTTTTGCAACAGCAGCAGCCCGCGCCCGCCGTTAATCGGATCGTTGGCGATGGCTACCGTGCCGCCATCGGGGATCTGCGCCAGGCTACTGTGTTTCAGCGAATAAAGCCCGACGTTATTGATGATTGCGGGCGCGTATTTCACCAGGTGAAAGCCGCCCTGCTGGTTAGCGTTATCAAGGAACGGCTGATGCTGAAACAGATTCACGTCAATATCGCCGTTTTCAAGGCTGACGTTGGGCGCGGTCCAGTCGCTGAATTCGATCAGATCGACGGCAAGTCCCTGCTTTTTCGCCTCGGCTACGGCGGTTTCCAGCGGCGGCGCAAAGGCGGATGTGGTGCCGACTTTCAGCGGCCCGTCGTAGTTTGCCGCCAGCGTTGCCGTCGAAGTCAGGCCCAAAATCCCGGCCAGCAAAAGGTGTTTAAATGTCATCGTGGATCCCCAGAAGTGATGCGGTCGCGAGCCGCCGGATGACGATCCGGCAGCCTGTTATCGCCAAAAAGTTTTTTTCTAAAGGTGCCGGGCTGATAGCCGGTTTTATAGCGTCCGCGCAGCTGAAGTTCCGGTACCACCAGATCGATAAAGTCGATATAGCTTTGCGGATTCACGATGCGCGTCAGGTTAAAACCGTCGATGCCGCCTTCATCAAGCCAGTTGATCAATGCCTCCGCCACCTGCGACGGATTGCCGACAATCAGCGCGTAGCGGCCGCCGAGCGCGTGCTGCTCTAGCAGCTGCCGCCGCGTCCAGCCTTCAAAGGCTTTGCTGACGGATTCGATGGCCCGCGTCGGGCCGCTGCGGATCGGTTCGTCCAGCCCGAACTGCGCCAGATCGATGCCGATGGAACTGGAAAAATGCGCCACGCCCGCCTCCGGGCTGGCATAGCGCAGATACTCACGGTATTTCTCCTGCGCTTCGCTTTCGGTCGGCGCAACGATCACCGAGATGCCCATAAAAATCTTCAGATCGTCAGGCTGGCGGCCCGCATCCTGTGCTGCCCGACGCAGCTTATCCGACTGAATTCGCATCGCCTGCGGCGTCCGCCCATTCACAAAGGTGCATTCCGCATGATTTGCCGCAAAACGCGTGCCGCGCCCGGAGCTTCCCGCCTGAAACAGCAGCGGCGTGCGCTGCGGCGAAGGCTGCGAGAGGTGATAGCCTTCCAGCTGATAAAATTCGCCCTGATGGCGTACCGGGTGAATTTTGCTGGCGTCGGCATAACGCCTGCACGCTTTATCATTGATCACCGCATCCTCTTCCCAACTGCCTTCCCACAGGCGATAGCAGACCTCAAGAAACTCATCGGCCTGGTCATAGCGACGATCGTGGCTCACCAGCTCGGTCTGCCCCATCGCCCGGGCGGCGCTGTCGAGATAGCCGGTAACGATGTTCCAGCCCACGCGGCCTTTGGTCAGATGGTCAAGGGTAGATAAGCGTCGGGCGAACGGATAAGGCGCTTCGTAGCTGAGATTCGCCGTCAGGCCGAAGCCCAGATGCTGCGTCACGCTGGCCATTGCCGATACCAGCATCAGCGGATCGTTAACCGGCAGCTGAATAGATTCGCTGGCCGTCAACGCAATGCCCTGCTGATAAACGTCATAAACGCCGATGATATCGGCAATAAACAGACCGTCAAACAGGCCGCGTTCCAGCGTTTTCGCCAGATCCAGCCAGTAATCCAGATCGTTAAATTCGGTGGAACGATCCTGCGGATGCGTCCACATGCCATGATGAATATGGCCAACGCAGTTCATGTTAAACGCGTTCAGTAACAGCTGTTTTGCCGGCTTCATATTGTCCCCCTGCGCGGTGGCAGCGTGCCGTTCAGTATGTAGTCGCCAATCAGTGGATATTTCCAGCGCACCGGATCGTGCAGCGTATGGGTACGCGCATTGCGCCAGTGGCGGTCAAAATTATGTTCCCGCAGCGCCGAGCGGGTGCCTGAAAGCTCAAACAGCAGGTTTGCCGCTTCCAGCGCGCACTCCGTTGTCCAGGCGCGCGCGGCGGCAACCTGTATGGAAGCATGCGCAACCCGTTGTGCATCAGGTTCGCGCTGCGCGGTATCCACGGCCTCGCCTGCATCTTCCAGTAAGGCTTCTCCTGCCTGCAAACGCGCCGCCATTTGTCCCACACGATCGATCAGCAGCGGATCGTCTGCGGCCCGCTCCACGCCCGCGTCGGGCCACGGGCGTGCTTTGGTACGAATAAAGTCGAGCATCTCACTGAAGGCCGCGCGGGCAATGCCCTGATCGATGGCGGCATGCATAATTTGCGCAAAAGGGCCGACCGCCGTGGGCCGCTCAAAGGCGCTCTGAAACGGCACGATATCCTGCGGATCGATAATCACGGCTTCAAAGATGACGGTACCGCTGCCGGTAGTACGCTGACCAAAGCCCGACCAGTCGTCGGTTACGCTGACGCCAGCCTGTTCGCGCGGCACAAACACCAGCTGTTCTTTGCCGTCACCATCGCGTGCAGCGGTGGGAATGCGGTCGGCCCAGATCGCGCCGGTGGCATAGAACTTCTGCCCCTGTAGCAAAAAACCGTCGCCCTGCGGCAAAACCGACGTGCTGCGATGATGCGCGGCCGGGGTGCGGAATTCTGCCAGGGCGTTGCCCAAATGCACGCCATCCAGCACTTCCCGATACAAACGCCGCTGCTGGCTGGCCGAGCCGTTTACCCGCAGCACTTCCAGCGCGTAAAAGTGGTTCTGCGGGATTTGCCCGATGGCGGCATCGGCTTCGCTCAGGATCGCAATGATCTGCGCCACTACGACGCTGGAGACGGCCGCACCGCCAAAGGCGGCCGGCACGGTTATCGCACCCAGCCCTGATGCAAACAGCGCCTGAAGCTGCGTATCAGGCAGCTGTCGCTCACGGTCGCGCAGGCTCGATTCAGGGCGAAACTGTGCAGCCAGCGCGTGCGCCACGCTGAGCGCCTGAGCCTCGCTGGTAATGACGGCGGCGGGCTGTTTTGGCTTAACCTGGCTCATGTGCGTTCCTTAAATCCAGGCATGACGGGCCGGGAAAATCGCGTTGAGGTAATAGTTACCGATAGCGTGATACTTCCAGCGCACCGGGTCATGTAACGTATGGGTGCGCGCATTGCGCCAGTGGCGATCCAGATTATGTTCACTGAGTGAAGATCGGCTGCCGCCCCATTCCAATAGCTTTTCGCTGGCTGTCAGCGCAACGTTTGTTGTCAGTACTTTGGCCTCGGCAACGGCAATGGACGCCTGCGCAATACCGGCCGCATCAAGCCGTTGGGGATCGAGCGCGTCCAGCGTATTTGCCGCACGCCGAAGCAACGCTTCCGCCGCCTGTAACGCGATCCAGACGCGTCCGACATCCGCCTGCAGGTGCGGATCACAAGCATTGCGCTCCACGCCCGCGTCCACCCACGGACGTGAGTGCTGACGGATAAATTCACACGCCTCATCGAAAGCGCCGCGAGCGATTCCGGCATCGATGGCCGCCTGAATCAGCTGCGAAACCGGGCCGCGCAGCGAAGGCTGCCCGGCGTCGGGAACCGCGATGACCCGCGCCGGATCGACCCACACGTTCGTCAGGCGTACCGTGCCGCTGGCCGTGGTGCGCTGGCCGATGCCCGACCAGTCATCAATAATCTCCAGGCCCGGTGTCTGACGCGGTATAAACGCCATGACCGCCTTACCGTTATCATCAACAGCGGTGGTGACGATGAGGTGGGCAAAGAGCGCGCCGGTGGAATAAAACTTCTCGCCGCTGAGCCGCAGTCCCTGTTCACTTTGTCGCAGCCGTGCCTGCACGTCCCGCGTGTGTCGGCTGTTTTTCTCCGGCCCGCCGTTGCCCAGCCGGTGGCCGTTGACCACCGCTTTGAATATCGCCGCCTGTTGTTCTGGTGTGCCCGCGTCGCGAACAAACTGGATCAGGCCGAAGTGGTTTTGCGGGATCTGTCCCAGCGACGGATCGGCTGCCGAGATCAGGCGGAAAACCTCCGCCACGGTGCGATAAGGCAGCCCGCCGCCGCCAAAAGCACGGGGAACAGAAAGGCTGGCTAAGCCGCTGCGGCTGAACAGCGAGAGCGCCTCCAGCGGATAAATACGATCTCTGTCGCGCGTTGCCGCATCGGCCACCGCCAGTGCCGCCACCTGCCGTGCTGCGGCAAGCGCCTGTTGCTCGCTGTCAAGCACTGCGGCAGGCTCTGGGGGCTGCCAGTCAATGTCGCTGAGCGGGCTTTCGCTGTGGGCAGCCAGGCTCGCCCCGCTGGCCGCCGTTAGTTTTTCAGAAGCCATCGCTATTCACCGTTGCCGATTTGCCAGATAAAGGTCGGTTCGTGACCGTTGACTTCCCAGTCGCCGACGTTGCGCGTTTTATAGATCACCGGATTGTGTGAGGCGACCGTGCGGGCGTTGCGCCAGTGGCGATCCAGCGCTTTGCTGACACGGGTATCTGACGCACCGAGCGCGTTAAACAGCTCCGTTGCCGCACGCGGGATCAGATCGCTGGCAATGACCTGCGCTTTCGCCGCTTCCAGTTCCGCCTGAACATTGGCCTCACGAATTTGCGCGTCATCACCGCCCTGCTGATGAACGTCAAACGCCAGCTGTAACGACTGCGTGGCGCGCTGGACCGTTGCCTCAACCGACCAGGCCCAGCTGGAGATCTGACCGACAACCTGCAATACCTGAACGTCCTGTTTTACCTGCGGCGCGTTACCGTGGCTGTAGATGCGCTTGCGGGCGGCCACGCTTTTCGCTGCGTCACGGGTGACGGCGCGGCCAATTCCGGCCAGCGTTGACAACAGAACGTGTTGATAAAAGGCGGTCTGATAACGGAAGCGTTCGCTGAAGTCATAGACGTGCGTCCGATCTACCCTGGCCCGCTTAAAGCGCGTGGTGCCGCTGCCGGTCAGGCGCTGGCCGAAACCATCCCAGTCATCGTCACGTTCAACCTCCGCCTGATGCGTGTTCACCAGCGCAATCACGTCGCGGCCGTTGTCGGTGCGCTGAGCATAAACATCGATCCAGTCGGCGTAGAGTGTGCCGGTGCTGTAGAACTTTTCGCCATCAAGCAGCCAGCCTTCTTCTGCGGGCGCGACTTTGGTTAATACTTCCCCCAGTTTCAGATTGCCGATTTCGCTCCAGCCACTGCCTACCAGCTCACCGTCGATAA
This sequence comes from Pantoea sp. CCBC3-3-1, assembly GCF_007981265.1. Classification (NCBI taxonomy): domain Bacteria; kingdom Pseudomonadati; phylum Pseudomonadota; class Gammaproteobacteria; order Enterobacterales; family Erwiniaceae; genus Pantoea; species Pantoea sp. CCBC3-3-1. Next base: position 2,047,066 of record NZ_CP034363.1, on the reverse strand, counting down.
AGCGGCGGAACCAGCGTTTACGCTCCTCGCTGTCCGGCTGGTTCAGGCGGTCTTCCACAAAGGCAAAGTGTGCTCTGAGCGCCTGCGGCAGATTGGAGTCGGCTTCCGCCAGTTCGGTCAGCAACTGAAACAGCTGCGGCAGCGTTGCACCCAGCCCACCTTCGCTACGGGGGATACGTAAGGTGCCGAATCCTGCTTCTTTCAGCCAGCGGATGGGTTCCTGCGCCAGCGCACGACGCCGCTCGCGTTCAACGGTGCCTTCGGCGATGCGGGCAAAGATTGGCCGGAAGCGTGCAGCCAGCTCGTTGTAGTGTGCTGTGTTGGATTCAGACATGGGATTCTCCAGTAGCTTGAGTGTCGTCAATGTCCTGACGCGTCGGTTCGAAGCGCACCACCATCAGGAAGCAGATCGGGATGATGGCGGCCAGCGAGACAATCCAGAACATGTTAGTGCCGTACGAGGCCTGCAAAATGGGCAGAACAAACAGCGCCAGTGCGCTACCGATACCGGAAAGCGAGCGGCCAAAGCCGACGCCGGTAGCGCGAATATGCGTTGGATAGGAGAGCGCCGGATAGATCATCATCTGCGCGCCAGGCCCGAAGCCTTCGGCGAACAGCCACAGGCCGAGCATCAGAATGGCAAACACCACGCCGAAGGTGGCCTGCGGATGACCGACCAATGCCAGCGCCACCAGCGCGATAAATTGCAGCGCGAAACCGGCAATGGCCACGTGGCGGGAAGGGAATTTCCACGCCAGCCGCATGCCCAGCAGGCCGCCGGTAAAGGCGAACAGTGCGTTCAGCCCCAGCGAGGCGGAAATCGTTTCGAACATGCCAGCGCCAAGGAACTGCGCCAGAATCGACGGCAGGAAAAAGGCGATGGCGGTGTATTCGAACGAGATGCAGACGTTCATCACGCTGGTGACGATGGTGCGTTCGCGATAAGGCTTCTGGAACAGCACGCGGAAACTGACTTTCGGTGGGGCTTTCTTTTCTGCCGCAGAGGCGGATTTTTCTTCGTGCGCGTGAATGCCATAAGAGTCGCGCAGAATGCGTGCCGCGCCGCTCAGATCGCCCTGATTAGCGGCCCACAGTGGCGATTCGTTCATAAATTTACTGCGCACGGCGATGATCAGCAGCGCCGGAACGGCACCAAACAGCAGCGAGGCGCGCCACAGCCAGTCCAGATGCTCTTTCGGCAGCAGGAAATAAAGCGCGAAGATGATAAAGAAGCAGGCGGACGAGGCGGCGTACCACATCGGGCACCAGGCCGCCAGCCGCGCCGCTTTGTTGCCTTTACCGGTAAATTTCGAGAACTCGGCCAGATAAGCCATTGCCACGGGGAGATCGATGCCTACGCCAATGCCCATCAGAAACCGTGCGCCGATCAGCACCCAGACGTTGGGTGCCAGTCCGGCGGCAATTGCCGAGACCACAAAGAACAGCATGTCGGCCATAAACACGGAATAGCGGCCATATTTGTCGGTGAGCCAGCCGCCCAGCAGGTTGCCGACGATGGTGCCGATCATAATCGACGAGGTGACTAAGCCGGTGAGCGTCGGGGTCAGGCCAAACTCTTTGACCACGTCGTCGATGCCCCAGGAGAGCGTAGTGAGATCGTAGGCGTCGAGAAAGACGCCGCCCAGGGCGAGGAAAACGATAAAGCGTGCATAGCTGTTTTTACTGGTGCTGCTGTTGATCAGTTGCGCCACGTCGCTGACGGAGCGGATCGGTGTTGAGTGCGGCGAGGGCAAAATCAATTCGCCTTCGTCATCAAGGTTGATGGTGCTCATAGAACCCTCATTATTATTTTGCAGGTCGAGCTGTTATAAAGCGAAAATGAGACGCATCAAAACAACAAAATATGCTATTAAATTTAATAAATTCAATAAGTTAAATGATATTTTTCAGGCAGGCGAAGACGCCGGATCGGCGGGGCTGATTCGGGGGGAGTAGGCCGGTGATCGTTGGCATTGTGGCTGCCGGGTCCGGTGCTCGCTGGTAATGTAGCTGCCGGTTCCGGTGCAGGCGTCAGGGGAATGGGCCGTCCATAAAGACGCAAAAAACGCCCTCCCTGGCAGCTCGACCTGGGCCCTCCATGGCCCAGGACGCTTTATTACCGGCCCATTCCCCTCCCGCTTTAATACAGGCGTTGCTTTTTAGGAAAAAAACGATTCTCCTTTGCCAAAGGCGTCACCTTTTCAGAGGATTGTTCCTTCTGCTTTACTACAGGCATCGCGTTTGCAAAAAGAAGATTCTTTTTTGGCAAAGGCGTATCTGTTCAGAAATCTTCTCATTCCGCTTAAGGCGTGACCACTGTCTGTGAGGGACTTTCTGCCTGAGACTGGCGTCGATAGCCTGCGCCCGGATGCGGCGCGGTCAGGCGCGGTCCCTGGTTGAACAGTTTTTCACGCAGCGTGCCGGGCTGGTAGTCCTGCTTGTAAACGCCGCGTCTTTGCAGTTCGGGGATCAGCAGCTCTACTACGTCGGTGAAGGTTTCGTGGGTGACGGCATAAGCGAGGTTAAAGCCATCGACGTCGGTCTCTTCCACCCAGCTTTGCAGCTCGTCAGCCACCGTTTCAGCGCTGCCCACCAGCAGCGGGCCAAAGCCGCCAATACCCACCCAGTCCGCCAGCGCCTGCACCGTCCACTGTTTGTTGGGATCGGCGGTTGAGAAGGTTTCCACCGCCGACTGAATGGCGTTGGTATGCAGATGCTTCAGCACCTGATCCGGCTGATACTGTCCAAAGTCGATACCGGTCCAGCCGGAAATCAGCGCCAGCGCGCCTTCATAACTGACATAGCTTTTATATTCCTGCCATTTGGCCTGTGCGGCCTTATCCGTTTCGCCAACGATCACCGTTTGCAGGTTGAAAATCAGTACGCTGCGGGGATCGCGTCCCGCTTCTGCGGCGCGTCGGCGAATGTCCGCGACCGTTTTCTTTAGCAGCACTTTTGACGGTGAAGCAACGAAAACGCATTCGGCATGTTCGGCGGCAAACTGCTTGCCCCGGCTGGAGGCACCCGCCTGATACAGTACCGGCGTGCGCTGCGGTGAAGGTTCGCAAAGGTGAATGCCCGGTACCTGGAAGAAAGTCCCCTGATGGTTGATCGGATGGATTTTGGCCGGATCGCTGAACAGACGTTTTTGGCGATCGCGCAGGATTGCACCCTCTTCCCAGCTGCCCTCCAGCAGTTTGTAGACCACCTGCAAATATTCATCAGCATAGTCATAGCGCGCATCATGATCGGTTTGCGCCCGGTAGCCAATATTGCGCGCGCCGCTTTCCAGATAAGAAGTGACGATATTCCAGCCGACGCGGCCTTTGGTGAGATGATCCAGCGTGGAAAGACGGCGGGCGAACGGATAAGGATGTTCAAACGACAGCGAGGCCGTCAGGCCAAATCCAAGATGCTCCGTCACCAGCGCCATTGGCGTAATTAGCGCCAGCGGATCGTTTACCGGCACCTGCGTGGCGTGGCGGATCGCGGCCTCGTTATTGCCGTTCAGCACATCATAAACACCGAGCACGTCCGCAATAAACAGGCCGTCGAATTTACCGCGCTCCAGCAGACGCGCCAGATCGGTCCAGTAAGCGAGATCTTTATATTCCCACGAGCGGTCGCGCGGGTGCGCCCACAGCCCCGGCGACTGGTGTCCGACACAGTTCATATCAAAAGCGTTCAGGCGAATTTCGCGTTGCACAGGCATAGTTCACTCCAGAGGAATAGTTTTTAGTACGTCAGTGGACGATTTTTGCGGGTGCGGGGTTTTGCCGAGAAGCTGATACGCCAGCGTTTCAGCATGTTCAGCCACCTGCGGCAGGCCCATCAGTTCGCCAAAACGACCGCGGGCAGCGGGTCCAACAACATGCAAATGCGAATTGGCAAAGCCATGCTGATTAACTGCTTGTGAATGGGCATTGACCAAAATCCCCAGTGCCAGCGGATCGGCCTGAATCTCCCCCGCTTCAGCCAGCTGGTGGAGCAAAGCGTCGCTGTTCAGCAATGCGCCGTGCGCCGGTCCGGTGGTGACAATCAGCTTATCGACGTGCAGCCCGGGCTGCTCAGACCACTCAGGCCAGGCAGCCCGTACGCCACGACGCGGCTGAAGCGTCAGCTGAATACCCTGTTCTGCGCTGCGCACGGCCGTTAAGCGAGCGGCCAGCACATGCAGTCTGCCGCTGGCCTGAGACTGATTCAGGATTTCGCTCACCTGCGGGGCGATGCGGTAACGGTGCACGTCCCACCAGGGGCGCAGATGCCGCAGAAAACGCCGCTGCTCCGCAACCGGCAGCTGTTGCCAGATGCGCTGGCCATTCAAGCGGATATCATCCAGCACCAGCTGCCACGGCACACCGTCTTCCGCAGCCCGAGCCACTTCCTGACGAACACGTCGCAGCCAGCCGAGGGCGGTGGCGGCCTGAGGGCGTTGGTAATCCAGCGGTCGCGCCGGATAGTCGCCGCTGACGTTGTCACGTGGCAGTTGCCCGCGCCGTGAGAAAGCGACGATTTGACCGCGATGTCCCTGGCGGTGCAGCGAGGCCACCACGTCCGACATGGTCAGTCCTGAACCGATAATGGCGATTCGATCGTCCGCGCCCACCGTCGCGAGCGCATTTTTTTGCCACGGATTGGCGATCAGCGCGGCAGGGCTGGCAGAGCCTGCATCGCCGGTCCGTTCAGCGGCGCGGTTTTGCCCGTGCTCTCCCGCAAGCCATCGCTGCAAAATTTGCGGTAGCGCAGGCGGCGGATGACTGATGGCTAACACCACCTCGTCTGCCTGAAACACCGCACCCGAAGCGGTGACTATTGCATGATGACGTAACGCGACGGCGCGATCCTGCACGTGCCGCAGGCTGACCGCCGACGTGCGGGCAGCCTGCGCAAACTGTTCGGCAACGTATGCGCCAAACTGCCCGCGCTGTGGATAGATCTTGCCGTCATGCCAGCGCGCGGCCGGATCCTGCGCACAGGCCGCCGAGGCGCGATACCACTGGTCAAACTCGCCTTCCTGCGCCGCTGAAAGCTGCATACGTGCGGCGGGCACGTTGATGCGGTGCGCCGGATCGTCAGTACCGTAGGCCACGCCTTGTCCCAGCTGATGACGCGGCTCGATAACCGTGACCGTTAAGCCCGCGCTGCCCAAACGCGCCAGATGGATCGCCAGCGCGGTGCCGGTAAAACCGCCGCCGACGATGACGATATGCCGCTCAACCATGATGCAGCTCCGGCTGCCGCTGAGCCTCCAGCTCGCGCACCAGCGGAATCACTTCACGACCAAAAAATTCCACCTCTTCCTGAAAATGCAGGAAGCCGAGCAGCAGCAGATCGGCACCCGCCTCTTTGAGCGCCATAATCCTCTGCGCAATTTGCTGCGGCGTGCCGATCAGGTTGGTTTTAAAGCCGTCGTTATATTGCACCAGATCGTCGAGCGTCGATTTTGCCCAGTTGCCTTCCCCTTCCGGCGAGGCGCTACCCGCATTTTTCACCTCATGCTGAAAGCCTTTCACCGCCTCCGGATTGGCATGATCGAGGATCTCCTGCAAGACCTGTTGCGCCTGCTGCTCGGTCTCACGGGCGATAACAAAACCGTTAACACCGACTTTTACCTGATGCTGGTTTTGCGCGGCCTTATGCTGAATATCATCAACCTGCTGGCGGATCCCCGCCGGCGTATTGCCGTTGGTGAAGTACCAGTCGGAAACCTTAGCGGCCATATCACGTGCGGCGCGCGAGCTGCCGCCCTGAAAGACTTCAGGCTGCGGATCCAGCGGCTTCGGCTTCAGCGAATAGTCACGGTAGCGGTAAAAATCACCGGCAAAGGTAAAGCTTTCCTGCTGCCAGATGCCTTTCAGGCAGCGGATAAACTCTTCCGAACGCAGGTAGCGTTCTTCATGATCCAACCAGGGTTCACCGATCGCCTTGAATTCGCCGCGAAACCAGCCGCTGACAATGTTGACCGCGATGCGGGCATTGCTGAGATGGCTGATGGTGGCGATCTGTTTTGCCGCCAGCGTGGGATTCCAGGGGCCGGGAAGAAGAGCGGCAATCACCTTGAGCTTCTCCGTTGCGCCCAGCAGCGCCTGCGAGAAACTGACCGATTCGTGCTGATTATCTGCGCCATAGCCCGCCGTAAAACGGATTTGGGTTAACGCATACTCAAAGCCAGCCCGCTCGGCGATTTGCGCCAGCTTGCGGTTATAGTCAACGTCCCAGCTGGTGCGCTGTGGAATGTCGCTGATGACCAGGCCGCCCGAAACGTTAGGCACCCAGTAGGCGAACTTGATGGGTTGGTTGCTCATAGTCACTCATCCTCGGTTTTTTGCCGGACGGCGATCGCCGCCAATGGTTTCGCCAAACGGCCCGGTATTGATGGTACGCTGACGCTTTTCGCTGTTGGAGGCCAGCGGCAGCAACGGCATCACCAGTTCGGCAAAGCGGTGTGCTTCTTCCAGATGCGGATAGCCGGAGAAGATAAAGTTCTCAATGCCCAGCGCCTGGTATTCACGGATGCGCCCGGCGACCTGCTGCGGGTTCCCCACCAGCGCGGTTCCTGCGCCGCCACGCACTAACCCGACGCCAGCCCATAAGTTTGGCCCAATCCACAGATCGTCGCGCGAGCCGCTATGCAGCGCGCTCATTCGCGCCTGACCGGTAGAATCCATCCGCGAGAAAATTTTCTGTGCCGCAGCAATGGTGTCGTCATCCAGATGCGCAATCAGCCGGTCAGCAGCGGCCCTGGCCTCCTCTTCCGTTTCGCGCACGATAACGTGTAACCGGATGCCATATGACAACGTGCGGCCGCGTGCCTGCGCGCGCTGACGCACCACTGCCAGCTTTTCGGCAACCTGCTCTACGGGTTCGCCCCAGGTCAGATAGCTGTCGATCTGGTTAGCAGCCACGTCGATAGCTTCCTCAGAGGAGCCGCCGAAATAGAGCGGCGGGCCGTTTTCCTGCACCGGTGGAAACAGTACTTCAGCGCCCTCGACCTGAATATGTTCGCCGTGGAAATCGACCTTTTCGCCTTTCAACAGGCGTGAATAGACTTCGAGGAATTCACGCGTGACCTGATAACGCTCGGCGTGGCTGAGAAAAATACCGTCGCCTTTGTTTTCAACGGGATCGCCGCCGGTGACCACGTTAATCAGCAGACGTCCTTCCGAGAGGCGATCCAGCGTGGTGGCCATCCGTGCCGCCAGCGTTGGCGGCTGCAAGCCTGGCCGCACGGCAACCAGATAACGCAGGCGTTTAGTGATGGGCGCCAGCGCCGAGGCCACCAGCCAGGAATCTTCACAGCTTTTGCCCGTGGGGATCAGCACACCGTAATAGCCGAGGTTATCGGCTGCCAGCGCAACCTGTTGTAAATAAGGCAAATCCACCGCACGTCCGCCTTCCGTAGTGCCCAAATAGCGCCCGTCGCCGTGGGTCGGCAGGAACCAAAAGACGTTGATGTTTTCCGGTGAAGGGTGGCTCATTATCGCTTATCCTTATAACGTTATCTGAATTTATCTTATAGAGTCAGACTCTTTGGTTATAAATCAGTTAGCAGGAAGCGTGCCAGCCAATGAAGATTTATTTTTTATTATAAATCAGTGAATTAACTGTTTTTACCCGGGCTATGTTCTGCTGCAAATGCAACACATCGCGTACAGCAACTGCTGCATATGCAACAGTTTCGGTGCTGCGCCCTCTCGTTTTGTTATCAGTCAGGCGGTATGGTGACAGCACGCTTGTCACTCAGGATTTTGCGATGCATAACGCCATTCCCGCGCTGATCGATCCCGCCTCCCTTGCTTTTCAGAGCGTGCTGGATCGCCTTGCGCCTACCGACGCAACCGTGCTGATTGTTGGCGAAACCGGCACGGGAAAAGAGGTGGTTGCGCGCTACCTTCATCATCATAGCGCCAGACGGGATCGCCCTTTTCTCGCCGTCAACTGCGGTGCACTAACGGAAAGCCTGGCAGAGTCGGAACTGTTCGGGCACGAGAAAGGCGCATTTACCGGCGCGGCCGGACAGCATCAGGGCTGGTTTGAGGCAGCCGAAGGCGGCACGCTGCTGCTGGATGAAATCGGCGAACTGAGCCTCTCTTTGCAGGTAAAGCTACTGCGCGTGTTGCAGGAGCGTGAAGTGACCCGCGTAGGCTCCCGTCGCCCGGTGAAGGTCAATGTCCGGGTCATCGCCGCCACCCATGTCGATTTGGCCAACGCGATCGGTGAAAAACGCTTCCGGGAAGATCTCTATTACCGGTTAAACGTGGCTGCCGTTACGCTGCCGCCGCTGCGACAGCGCCGCCAGGATATTCCGCTGCTGGCGGAGCATTTCCTGACGTTGTACGCCCGCAGGCTGGGTCGCCCGCAGCGTAAACTCAGCGAAGAGGCGCTGGCCACGCTGATGGACTATGCCTGGCCGGGCAATATCCGCGAGCTGGAAAATACGCTACATAACGCCGTGCTGCTGAGCAAAGAACCGCTGATTACGCCACAGCAACTGCGCCTCAGCCCGGTGATGACGGCAACGTCAGCGGCAGAGAATTCTCTCGACAGCTTTCTGCGGCAGCAGCTGGCGTGCAATGACGGTGCGGCCTGGCAGCGCATCATGGACTCGCTGGTGCGTAACGCGTTTGAGATGAGCCAGGGCAATCAGATCCAGACCGCCGCCCTGCTTGGCATCAGCCGCAACAGCCTGCGCACGCATCTGGGCCATATCGGCCTGATTAAGCCGCGCCGCAGCGTGGCAGGAAAAACACCGCGCATCACCACGGCCACAGCGCAGGAGCGCGAGCTGCGTATCGGTTATCAAAAATTCGGCAACCTTGGCATTCTCAAGGCGCGGCAGTCGCTGGAAGCGCAGTTTGCCGATTGCGGCGTCAGCGTGTTGTGGAGCGAGTTCCCCGCAGGGCCGCAGCTGCTGCATGCGCTTAGCCATGGCGAGATCGACTTTGGCACCACCGGCGAGGTGCCACCGCTGTTTGCCCAGGCCAGCCAGAGTCCGCTGCTGTATGTCGCCTGGGAGCCGGCCGCGCCGCAAAGCGTGGCGCTGCTGGTCGCCGCCGACAGCGATTTGCACACGCTGGCCGATTTAAAAGGCAAACGCATTGCCGTGAACAAAGGCTCTAATGTGCACTACCTGCTGCTGCAAATTCTTGATGAAGCCGGACTGACGCTGGACGATGTGCGGGTGGTTTACGCGCCGCCGAAGTATCCACTGACGCCCAGCGATCGCCATGCGGTGGATGCCTGGATGATGTGGGATCCGTTGCTCAGCGACGCCGAAAAAGGTCAGCAGCTGCGGGTGATCGCCAACGGTGAAGGCCGCGTCAACAACCATCAGTTCTATCTTACCCATCGCGATTTCGCCAGCCATTCGGCAGATTTGCTGCAAACGCTGATGACGGCGCTGGAGCAGACCGGCCGTTACATTGATACCCAGCGCAGTGAGGCGGCAACGCTGCTTTCAGGCGAGCTGGGGTTATCGACCGCCTCGCTCAGCCATGCACTTTCCCGGCGCAGCCATCAAACCCGGCACATGGATTTTGCCATCGTTCGTGAGCAGCAGGCTATTGCCGACAGGTTTTATGCTCTCGGCCTGCTGCCACGGGCCATTAAAGTGCGGGATGCGGTCTGGCAGATGCCGGTAGGGCGAGCGAAATGGCGCAGTGCGCAGTGAGGCTGGATGCTCGATGTAAAAAAGCCTCTGGCGTTAACCAGAGGCTTGTTGTGCAAATAAGCAAAAGGCGAGCGGTTAAACGGTGCCGTCGGCCATTTCGTGCTCTGCTTCAGCCTTTTCACGCTGTAGCTGATAGTAATCCGCCGTGGATACCGCCAGCGGCGCGCGACCGCGGATAAGATCGGCCATCTTCTCGGCAATCATAACCGTTGGCGCGTTCAGGTTGCCGGTGGTGATCTGCGGCATAATCGACGCATCCACTACGCGCAGACGCTGCATGCCATGGACGCGTCCTTCTGCATCCACAACCGCCATTTCGTCGTTACCCATCGCACAGCTGCCGCACGGGTGATAAGCCGTTTCAGCGTGGTCACGAATGAAAGCGTCAATCTCTTCATCACTCTGCACATGCGCACCAGGCTGGATCTCTTCGCCGCAATATTCTGCCAGCGCCTGCTGCTTCATGATGTCACGCGTCAGGCGAACCGCGTTGCGGAACTCCACCCAGTCACGGTCTTCTGACATGTAGTTAAAGAAGATCGAAGGTGCGGCATAAGGATGTTTCGAGGTCAGCTTCACACGACCGCGGCTCATTGAACGCATGGGGCCAACGTGGGCCTGGAAACCATGCTCTTTCACCGGGCTGCTGCCGTTATAGTTAATCGCCACCGGCAGGAAGTGATATTGCAGATCCGGCCAGTCTGGCTGGTCATCGCTGCGAATAAAGCCGCCCGCTTCAAACTGGTTACTGGCCCCGGTGCCGGTGCCGTTAAACAGCCACTCAGCACCAATCGCCGGCTGGTTCCACCACTGTAGCGACGGATAGAGACTGACCGGCTTTTTGCAGCGGAACTGCATATAGACTTCCAGGTGATCCTGCAAATTGCGGCCAACGCCAGGCAACGCGTGAACCACCGGGATATCCAGCTCCTGCAACCATTCCTGCGGGCCAACGCCTGAACGCTGAAGGATCTGCGGCGACGCAATTGCGCCAGCACACAGCAGCACTTCACGCGTGGCTTCCGCCTGCTCTTCTTTGCCGTTGCGCAGCCAGCACACGCCCGTTGCGGTTTTGCCGCTGAACAGAATGCGATCGGTCTGCGCATGGGTAACGATGGTCAGGTTTGAACGCTGCTTAGCCACATCCAGATAGCCACGAGCGGTGCTGGAGCGACGGCCTTTTGGCGTCACGGTGCGGTCCATCGGGCCAAAACCATCCTGACGGTAGCCGTTCAGGTCGTCGGTTTCATGATGACCGGCCTGCGTAGCCGCATCGATAAAGGCGCGGAACAGCGGATTGTTGCCTGCTTTCGGCGTGGTGACGCTCAGGTAGCCTTCGCCACCGTGATAGTCGTTTTCACCAATATCACGCTTTTCCGCCTTGCGGAAATAGGGCAGGCAGTTCAGATAAGACCAGTTTTCCAACCCGTCTTTTTTCGCCCAGTTATCGTAATCCATCGCGTTGCCGCGAATGTAGCACATGCCGTTGATTAGCGATGAGCCGCCCAGGCCTTTACCGCGTCCACATTCCATGCGGCGGTTGTTCATTTTTGGCTCAGGATCGGTCTCATAAGCCCAGTTGTAGCGTTTCCCCTGAAGCGGATAAGCCAAAGCGGCTGGCATTTGGGTACGGAAGTCCCAGCGGTGATCTTTTCCACCCGCTTCCAGTAAAAGTACCGATACGTCAGCATCCTCAGTCAGTCGCGTTGCAAGGACGTTGCCTGCGGAACCGGCTCCAATAATGATATAGTCAAATTTCTGCATTAAACCTCCAGATAACCGCGACCGAAGCCGCGGTAATTAGTAATCAGTGTTCAAAATGGCTATTCAGGCCAGCGACTCAGAATGCGGACGGATACTCACCCATCTCAATCAGAATCGACTTGGTGCGCGTATAGTGATGCAGGGTTTCCAGGCCGTTTTCACGGCCAACGCCAGACTGCTTATAGCCACCAACCGGCATTGGCGCAGGCGATTCGCCCCAGCTGTTGACCCAGCAGATACCCGCTTCCAGCTGATGGATCACTCGATGTGCACGGTTGAGTGACGTGGTGAATACACCCGCCGCCAGGCCGTACTGGGTATCGTTCGCGCGTTCGATCACTTCCTGCTCGTCGTCAAAGACCAGCACGCTCATTACCGGGCCAAAGATCTCTTCCTGCACGATACGCATATCATCAGTACAGTCAGTGAACACGGTTGGCTCGACATAGCAGCCTTTCGCCATCGCGCCTTCGGTTATGCGCGATCCCCCTGCCAGCACACGAGCGCCCTCTTCTTTACCGATGTTCAGGTAAGAAACCACCTTCTGGCAGTGTTCTTCGCTCACCAGTGGGCCAAAGTTGACCTGCGGATCGAGCGGGTCGCCGCATTTAATACCGGCCATCTTTTCCTGCAGGCGCTTTTCAAACGCGGGCAGCAGTGAACGATGCACAAATACGCGCGTGCCGTTGGTACAAACCTGCCCGCTGCTGTAGAAGTTCGCCATCATCGCGCCGTCTACCGCACGTTCCAGCTCGGCATCTTCAAAGACGATCAGCGGAGATTTACCGCCCAGCTCCATGGTGACCGACTTCAGGTTAGCCAGTGCGGCATCCGCCATCACGCGCTTACCGGTGTTCACTTCGCCCGTGAAGGAGACTTTAGCGATTTTCGGATGCTGGCTCAGTCCCTGGCCTACGGTTCCTGCGCCCTGAACAACGTTAAACACGCCATCCGGCAGGCCCGCTTCGGTAAAGATTTTTGCCAGTTCCAGCGCGCTGAGCGGCGTGACTTCGCTTGGCTTGAAGATCATTGCGTTGCCGGTCGCCAGCGCCGGGGCGCTTTTCCACATGGCGATCTGGATGGGATAGTTCCATGCGCCAATACCCGCGCAGACGCCTAACGGCTCGCGGCGGGTGTAGACCAGCGCGCTGTCACGCAGAGGAATGGATTCCCCTTCCACTGCGACGGCCAGACCCGCGTAATACTCCAGCACGTCGGCACCGGTGACGATATCAACCGCAGCGGTTTCGCTGATGGGCTTACCGGTGTCGGCAGTCTCCAGTTCAGCCAGCTGCTGGTTGCGCTCGCGCAGGATCGCAACGGCTTTTAGCAGGACGCGGCTACGCTCAACGGGCGTGTAGCTGCGCCAGATGCGCTGACCGGCTTCTGCGGTGGCCACGGCGCGATCGATATCCTGCTGGCTGGCCGAGGTGATTTCTGCCAGTACCTCACCATTGGCGGGATTGATGGTGGTGAATGTTTCGCCATGACCGGCTTCTTCGCGGCCATTAATGTAAATTCCACGGCGTTGCATATCTGCCATGTCTCCTCCTTTGGGGTTTAGGTTGCCGGGGTTGTTAACCACAGCGCAAGATTTTTATAACAAAGCTGTCGGGCTTCAAGCAGCCCCTGCGCCATCGGCTGCGGCGCCAGCGTCATGCGTAGCCACAAGCCGTCGATTAACGCTGCCATGCTGGCACCCGCATCTCGCGCCTGCTGTGCAGGCAGCGCCCTGGCAAACTGCGCCGTCAGGTTGGAATAGAGCCGGCGGTCGTTAATCCGCTGTAATCGCTGTAATTCCGGCTGATGCAGGCTGTTGGTCCAGAAAGCCAGCCAGGTTTTTAGTACCGGCCCGGCAATCTGCGACACGTCAAAGTTACCGTCTATGATGGCGCGAATACGCGCTGCCGGTTCGTCCGTTGCCAGGTTGCGGTGGTGTTCCACCGCCCTGTACAGATCGAAAAGGATCTGACGCATACAGGCATCCAGCAAACCGTTTTTGTCGCCAAAATAGTGGCTGACAATCCCGGTTGACACCCCGGCTTCTTTCGCAATCAGCGCCAGGCTGGCATCGGCCAGGCCTACGCGATCGATAACGGTCAGGGTGGCGTGGATCAGCTGCGCCTGACGAATGGCTTTCATTCCAACTTTTGGCATCGCTTCATCGGTTTTGGCTATTGAATGAGGGTAAGTATAGTCATTTTATATTGAACGTTCAATCAATAAAAAGAAGCGGTGCACTGAGGTTTTGTTGAACAGGGTTCGGACGACGCCCTTTCTGCGTGCTTATTTCTCTTTCTCTGCTGGGAAGACTGAGCTTAGTAACAGAACAGCATTTACTGGCAGAGCAAGCTACGGAGGAAATGAAGCAGGGAGATTTGTTGTGTTAACGGAGAGGGAATAAAAGTTTTTTTTCAACAATTAATATCATCGTATAAGCGATCTAAATCACATTTTTCTCAACTAAATAAATTTTCAAACAGTAAACCGCCATTAAACAGTTTACTTGCTCTGTAAACAGGCTATTAACGGATGATTATTTTACCTGCATTACACCTTGCCCTATTTCATCTCGCAAACGATTGCCTGGTGCAAACCTGTGCTGTGAAGTACAAGAAGCAGCCTATTATTAGCAGGAAAATTCAGAAATACATTATCAATTAGCTTTTAACTCTAAAAATAGAGTTAATGGCCTCTCTTCATCCTTTTCAAAGCCGTTTTTCCCTTACCGGAAAAAAGACTTGCCTGATGCACGGCAATCGGCGAAATTACTTGCCGTTTCTCCCATCTTATAACCATGCGGCGAATGCCCACCTTGAATGATGGCGACTTAATTTTCAGGTCGAATCAGGATTTAACGCCAGAGGTACTTGTGTCAACTGCAAACAAACATCCCGAGACCCCGAGTCTCAACGCGTTTAAGCAACCGCGATCGTTCTATTTGATTTTCTCAATCGAATTATGGGAACGATTTGGCTATTACGGTCTGCAAGGCATTATGGCGGTTTATCTCGTCAAAATGCTCGGCATGTCTGAATCCGAATCCGTGACGCTGTTTTCTTCGTTCAGCGCGCTGGTGTACGGTCTGATCGCTGTGGGCGGCTGGCTGGGTGACAAAGTGCTCGGCACCAAGCGCGTCATTGTGCTGGGTACGCTGGTGCTGGCGCTGGGCTATGCGCTGATTGCCTGGTCTGGTCACGATGTCAGCATGGTCTATATCGGCATGGCGACCATTGCCGTCGGCAACGGTCTGTTTAAAGCTAACCCCTCTTCGCTGCTTTCGACCTGCTATGAGAAAGACGATCCGCGTCTTGATGGCGCATTTACCATGTATTACATGGCGATCAATATTGGTTCGTTCTTCTCAATGCTGGCGACGCCGTGGCTGGCCGCTCATTACGGCTGGAGCATGGCGTTCTCGCTCTCCTTCGTCGGGATGCTGATTACGCTGGTCAACTTTATGCTGTGCCGCAAATGGGTTAAACCCTACGGTTCAAAACCCGATTTCCAGCCACTGCATATCGGTAAGCTGCTGGCTACGCTGGTTGGCATTGCCGTGCTGGTCGTTATTGCGACCTGGATGCTGCATAACCAGGGCATCGCCCGTCTGCTTCTGGCGCTGGTTGCCGTGGCCATTGTTTTCATCTTTGCCAAAGAAACCTTTGCCCTGCAAGGCGCAGCGCGTCGCAAAATGATCGTCGCTTTTCTGCTGATGACGGAAGCGGTAGTGTTTTTCGTTCTGTATATGCAGATGCCAACCTCGCTGAACTTCTTCGCCATTCGTAACGTGGAGCACAGCATCCTGGGCATCGCTTTTGAGGCCGAGCAGTATCAGGCGCTGAACCCCTTCTGGATTATGATTTTCAGCCCGATTCTGGCCGCTATCTACAACAAGATGGGCGATCGTTTACCGATGCCGCATAAGTTTGCGCTGGGAATGCTGCTCTGTTCAGCTGCTTTCCTGGTGTTGCCGCTGGGGGCGAAATTCGCCAATCAGCTGGGCATTGTGTCGGTGAACTGGCTGATTTTGAGTTATGCGCTGCAAAGCGTGGGCGAGCTGATGATTTCCGGCCTGGGCCTGGCGATGGTGGCGCAGCTGGTGCCACAGCGTCTGATGGGCTTTATTATGGGATCCTGGTTCCTGACCACGGCTGGCGCAGCGATGATTGCCGGTAAGGTGGCTAACCTGATGGCAGTGCCTTCAGGTATTACCGATCCCTTGCAGTCGCTGCATGTTTACGGTGACGTGTTCCTGCAAATTGGTATCGCCACCGGCGTGATTGCCGTGCTGATGATGCTGACAGCGCCAAAGCTGAACCGGATGACTCAGGACTGAGTGATGATTTGGGCGACATTGCTGTCACCCTCCGACAGCTGACAAACTCAAAGCGCGAGGAACATGAGCCTGGAACAAAGCGTCCAGGGCCATGGACGGCCCTGGTCGAGCCGGCATGGATGCCGCTTTTTGCGTCTTTGTGAAAGGCTCGTGTTCCTCGTGCCAGCGCGACCTCAGGGTGACAGCAATGTCACCCTTTTTTATTGCCAACGGCCAGCGATGAGCCAGCATATTCAACCGCCAGTCCGGCAGCAGGCAGCAGCTGACGGATCCGCAGTATCCTTTCCGGCTCAATGACCAGCCAGCGCTCAATTGCCCCTTCTGACGGCTGCCACAAAATGTCGGCTTTGCCCTGAATATGCAGCGCCGCGCCCTGATGAAAATCCATAATCAATACCGCGCACCGCGGCTCTACCAGCAGGTTGCCTAAGGTGTTCATATAGCGATTTCCCGGATAATCAGGAATATGCAGGCGGCCCTGCCTCAGCTCAATAAAACCGGGAAGGCCGCCCCGGTGTGAAATATCTGCCCCGCCTGCGCCATTTTCACGCTGCGCCTGACTGGCGATAAACAAGGTGTCGGCGGCGGCAATCAGATAGCGTGCATCCGCATCCAGCGTGGTCAGTTCTTCCAGCTGAGGCAGTCGCTCAGGCGAATTTTCTGGCAACATTCGCCGCTGAATATACTGCGGACAATTGCCAAAACTTTCCTGCACCGCCAGCGTAATTGCTTCGGCGGTCACGCTCTCTATAATGCCATTCACCCGATTACGACGTCGGTTAGACAAATCCAGACCCAGTCCACCTACCCGCATGCCCGCTTCAAGCTCAGGCAGATAAGTTACAGCCTCCAGCGAAGCCCGACCGATCACCAGATGCCCGGCATCCGGGGCCGAGACAAAGCCCGGTATTCCCTGTAGCACACAGGCAACCGGGTAGCCTTTCGCATCGGGCACGCTGAAATAGAATTGCCGTAGCCCGGCATAAAACAGGCGGTGCTGGTCCGGCATTGCCGTGTAAAGCGCGGCACTGACATGTTTATAGCCCGCTTTCTCTTGCGCCAGTCGTTCACCGGGATGAAACATTTACCTCTCCTCGGGATAGGGCAGCGGCGGCAGCGCGACAAAACCAGGCAGTGAAGCCACATTTTGCAGCCAGCGCTGGATAGCGGAATAACCGTTTAGCGAAATACCGCCTTCCGGTGCACAGGCCACATAGGCGTAGCAGGCCAGATCGGCTATCGTGGCGTGTGCGCCTACCAGCCATGTTCTCTCGCCAAGATGCGCCTCCAGCTGCGGCAGAAATTTTTTCGTAATCTCACAGGCTGAGGCATAATTTTCTGACGTACCAAACTGCTTAATCATCCGGGCGGATGCCACACCGTAGCGGATTTCGCCCGCCGCTTTTGCCAGCCATTGATGGACCTGTACTTCCTGATAGAGATCCTGCGGCAACCAGTGGCTTTCCGGCGCATAGCGTTTTACCAGCCAGATCAGAATGGCATTGCTGTCGGTGATGACGCTGTCGCCATCCACCAGCACCGGAATTTGTCCCAGTGGATTTAGCTGCAAAAAAGCGTCGGTGGCGCGGATATCTGCGCCCGCTTCGATCCACTCTGCTGACAGATCCAGCATGTTCAACAGCAGTTGCACACGATGAACGTGTCCGGAAAGTGCGGTGCCGTACAGTGTTAATGAACTCATTGTTACCTCCGATGGGTTTACATCAGCATACTCTTGCTGAAAACGGCGTAAACGGGCAAAAATAACAATTCATAATTTCGATACCTGGAATAATCATGGATAAACTCGACGAGCTGGCGGTGTTTGTCGCCGTGGTACAGCAGGGAAGCCTGGCGGCGGCGGCCCGTTCACTGCGGCGTTCACCGGCGGCGATTACGCGTGCGCTGGCCGCTCTCGAAACCCGATTCGCCACCAGCCTGATTGAGCGAACAACACGCCGACTTTCCCCCACGCCAGCTGGATTAGCGCTGTTCGAGCGGGCAAAAGGATTACTGGATGATTATCAGCAGGCGCTGGTCGCCGCGACCTATACCCAGCTCAACGGACAACTTCGGCTGACCGCACCGGTGCAGTTTGGCCGCAAGCATATTGCGCCGCTGGTGTTGCGTTTTCTGGAGCGTTATCCGGATATTCAGATTGAGCTGTTGCTCAATGATGGCTATCAGGATTTGATTGAACAGGGGCTGGATATCGCGGTACGGATTGGACAGCTGCGTGACTCCTCGCTGGTGGCGGCCGAAGTCGGCAGCGTACAGCGGATGCTGGTCGCCAGCCCGGGCTATTTAGCCAGAGCAGGTATCCCCTCCTCTCCCGGCGCGCTGACGGACCATCATCTGATAGCCAGTGCATCGCAGGTGGCAAACCGGGAGTGGCGCTTTGCCGCCAGTGGCGATCGGCGCGTACGTATCCGCCCAAGGTTAATCGTTAATGAAGTCGAGACGCAGCTTATTGCAGCACGCGCGGGAAAAGGCATCGCCCGCCTGCTCTCTTATCAGGTGTATGACGATCTTAAAAATGGACGGTTGTGTGAAGTCCTGCCGGCGTATCGCCTCAGCGCCGTGCCGGTGCAGTTGGTGACGCAAAACATTAAGTCTATGCCAGCCAGAGTGCGGGCTTTTTGGGATCTTGCCCGCAGCGAGCTCCCGATGCTGGGCTGTTTTAAAGACGAAAGCTTGCGGCAGGACAATTAACGCTTTGCTGCCGTCTTCTGCTGCTGGATTTTTAACCATGCGGCGTTAAGCTAAAGAGATCTTTCGCCACGGAGTGAGGAGCAAGTGATGAAACTGTTTTTTATGCCCGGTGCCTGTTCGCTGTCGCCGCATATCGTCATGCTGGAAACCGGTCTTGATTTCACCCTGATCAAGGTTGATACCAAAGCGGGTCTCACCGAACAGCATGAGGATTATCACCAGATCAACAGCAAAGGCCAGGTGCCCGCCCTGCTGTTTGATGACGGCACCGTGCTGACTGAAGGCGTTGCCATCGTACAATATCTTGCTGACCTCAAGCCTGACCGACAGTTGCTTGCGCCGACCGGCAGCCTGGCCCGTTATCAGACGCTGGAGTGGCTCAATTTTATCTCTGCCGAACTGCACAAAACGTTTAGTCCTTTGTTCAGCTCTGCGACGCCGGATGAGTACAAAACCCTGCTGCGCGAAAAGCTGGAGCAAAAGTTTAGCTGGGTGAATCAACAGCTCAGCGATCGGCAATGGCTGTTGGGTATGCACTTCACCGTGGCGGACGCCTATCTGTTTACCGTCATGCGCTGGGCAAAATCCCTGAAGCTGAATTTAAACGAACTGACGACGCTGGAAGCGTGGTTTCAGCGCGTAGCGGCGAGGCCAGCGGTGACAGACGCCTTAGCGGCGGAAGGGCTGAGCTAGCAGAAGAGACTAACGTTTGAAAAAACCGTCCGTCGCCGCGTGCTCTTTGCCGATCTTTTGCAAAAACAGATAGCCATTGTCATCGCATCGCTGCATGGCTATGGCAATCTGTACGCTTATCACAAGAGTGCAGTCACATGGCGCCCCGTGAAGAAAAATTACTCCCTGTCTGCCAGCAGCGGCGGAACGGTGGGCACTTCAGGCGCATTATCAATATCGCTTTGGGTCATGCGGAAGGCGTGCGGATAATGCTCCCGGCTGGTACGGCGTAAGGGTTCAGTGTTGCGCCAGGTATAAAGGCAGCGTTGACACTGAAAAACCGTCCAGACGCCTTTTACCGGAGAATGAGCCAGTGTTGCAAGGGTATCAAAAGCACAGCGCGGACAAATCATTTTACTCTCCTCGTTGGTTAGCCAGCATTGCGGTCAGCTTTTCAATCCACAGCGTTGTTTCCGGCAAATCTTTTACCGGCTGGCTGTAGTGGCCACGTTTATCGGGCGCGACCGGCGTGGTGGCGTCAACGATCAGCTTATCGGTTATGCCGGCAGGGCTTGAGCCCGGATCCAGTTCCAGTACCGACATATTCGGCAGCTGCACTAAATCGCCAGCCGGATTGACCTTCGATGAGAGCGCCCACATCACCTGCGGCAGGTCAAAAGGATCAACGTCTTCATCCACCATAATGACCATCTTGACGTAGCCCAGCCCGTGCGGCGTGGTCATCGCGCGCAGGCCTACTGCGCGGGCAAAACCGCCATAGCGTTTTTTGGTTGAGATGATGGCCAGCAAACCATGCGTATACATGGCGTTAACCGCCTGAACTTCGGGGAATTCTGCCTTCAGCTGTTGATAGAGGGGAACGCAGGTTGCCGGCCCCATCAGATAATCAATTTCGCTCCACGGCATGCCAAGATAGAGCGATTCAAATATTGGGTTTGTGCGGTAAGAGACTTTGTCGATGCGCACAACGGTCATATTGCGACCGCCTGAATAGTGGCCGGTAAATTCGCCAAAAGGGCCTTCGATTTCACGTTTGCGCCCTTCAATGACGCCTTCCAGAATCACCTCTGAGCCCCAGGGGACATCAAAACCGGTAAGCGGCGCGGTAGCAATGGGATAAGGGCTTTCGCGTAATGCTCCTGCCATTTCGTACTCAGACCAATCGTATTTCAGCGGCGTTGCCCCCATCAGGGTGATAATGGGGTCGTTGCCAAGCGTAATGGCTATCGGCAGATCCTCGCCCCGCTCTTCCGCTTTGTGGAGATGCAGTGCGATATCGTGCATCGGGATCGGTTGCAGTCCAAGTTTACGCTTGCCCTTAACCTCCATTCGGTAAATGCCGACATTCTGTTTGCCGAAGTGATCCGGGTTCAGAGGATCGCGCGAAACGACACAGGCTTTATCAAGGTAGAACCCCCCATCGCCGTCATTAAGTCGAAACAGCGGCAGAATATCGAACAGGTTGATCTCTTCGCCATCACGGCTGTTTTCCGCCCAGGGTGGGCTGTTCCGCCGCTCGGGGGCAATGGGGAAATTGTCCCAACGCTGAATAAAGGTTTCAATTTGCTGTCGGACTGGCGCTGCAGGAGCCATCCCTAACGCGATCGCATGATTTTTCCAGGAGCCCAGGGTGTTTACCACCACGTGGGCCTGATTAAACCCCTGAATATGGGTAAAGGCGAGCGCCGGTGCACCCTCTCCAATCCGCCCCGTTGCATTCGCGGCGGCGGCGATATCCGGCTCCGCTTTAACTTCTTCTTCAATCGTCAGTAACTGTCCCTGCTCGTCGAGCGCCTGAAGATAATCCCTTAAATCATCAAATGCCATACTTCATCCTCTCCGCTGTCGGGTGATGTCGTTTTACAACATCAGATTCCTTTATTGATATTGTTCGCATACGAACAACATTACCAGCGTAGTGTTTTGTCAGGCATTAAACAAGCGAGGCCAGGCAAATAATTCGTGTACGAACGTTATATTGCTGACTTTATTGGAAAGTTTATTAAAATCATCCAGCTGTTACGTTACTCTTGGACCATAACGTTATTTCGCCTGTTAAATTGAGACAGTAATCATGACCCGAACGCTCGCCAGCACCCCTTTTCACCTGATGCGACTTTTATTCCAGGATCACACCGCCCAGTGGCAAAAAGCGTTGCAGGGGCTGACCAAGCCGCAGTATTCCGTACTCTGCGCGGTGGCTGAACAGCCCGGCATAGAGCAGGTCGATTTAATGGATGCGGCGCTAAGCAGCAAGGCGACGCTGGCAGAAATGCTGGTGCGGATGGAAGATCGCGGGCTGTTAAGGCGTGAACCCGGCAGCAGCGACCGACGACGGCGCTTCATCTGGCTGACCGAGGCGGGAGAGCAGCTTCTTCTGAAGGCACAGCCGGTTGCGAATGAGGTAGATAAACGTTTTCTTTTACGGATTTCTGCTGACGAACGGCAGGTTTTAGTGGGTCTGTTGCAGAAGATGATTGCGGAAGAAAACGGCGAGTAGCGTTGAATCTTTACCACGTTCAAAAAAGCCGGGTATGAGCCCGGCTTAAACGGCCCTAACAATCAGTCCTGAACGCATCATGACTATTTATCGTTACCGAATCCCTGCTTAAGCAGCGCGGATAAAACATCCGGGAAATAGATTTTCTGATAATAACCACTGACGCTTTCGCTCCAGCTTTCGCCGTCGCTGCGGCCGATAGCCTGCCAGTGCTCAACCATTTCCTGATTGTAAGCGGCGATGTTTTCTTCCAGCCCTTCGGTGTGATATTGCTCATCATGAACAAAGGTGCTGAGCGGCAGGCGCGGTTTCGCATGGGCAGGCACATCAACATGGCCAACAGCCAGACCAACAACCGGGAAAGTCTGTTCGGGCAGGTTCAGCAGTGAAATCATCGCCTGTGAATCACGGCGGATACCGCCGATCGGCACAATTCCCAACCCTTCCGCACGGGCGGCAGCCATGACGCTGCCCAGCGCAATCCCGACATCCGTGGCGCCAGCAACGATACTCTCAATGCTCTGGTTGGCAATTTGCTCACGGCCAATCGCAGCCATCGCCTGACGGCTTTTATACATATCCAGCACAAAGGTGATGAAGATAGGCGCTTTGGCAATCCACGGCTGCCCACCCGCAATAGCGGCAATCTTCTCGCGTGCCTGCGCATTGCGGGTGATGACCAGTGAAACCTGCTGGGAATTGACAGAGGTAGGCGCACGATAGGCAGACAAAACAATACGTTCCAGCGCCGCGGCATCAACAGGCTGCTCGGTAAAGCTGCGCTCACTTTTATGAGCGGTGAGGACATCAAAAACTGAATTCATTTTACCTCCGGGTTAGTTGCGAGTGAGTATAAGCCATTGCTATCGAGGGGTTTAACACCTTATGCCATGGCAAGAGAAAGGAAGATTTGATGCAGGTGCTGGCCATCCGGGCTGAGAACCAGCCCGGAGAAAAGCGCTTACAGTTTTACCGCATCAAAATGCTGCTGAGGATTGGCAATACGATCCTGTGCGGCCACCAGCTGCAACTCATATTCACCCATTTCATGGGTTTTCAGCATCACTTCGTAAACCGCCGCCGTAATATGTTCGAGCGCCTCTTTCAGCGGCATCCCATGCAGTAAATCGACCAGTAACAGCCCGCTGGTCAGATCACCCACGCCCACCGGTTGACGAACGCCGAAATCCACCAGCGGACGGCTGATGTGCCAGGCCTCATCAGCGGTGACCAGCAGCATTTCAAAGCGATCGCTACGCTGGCCGGCGCGCGCCAGATGTTTAACCAGCACGATTTTTGGCCCCTGGGCAATCAGCTCGCGCGCGCTGGCGACCGCCTGCTCCACGCTGGTGACTTCATGGCCGCTGAGCATCTCCAGCTCCAGCAGGTTCGGCGCAATAATATCGCTGGCTGGCAGTGCGTAACGGCTGTGGAACTCAGCCACGCCCGGTGCCACGATGCAGCCTTTTTCCGGATGGCCCATCACCGGATCGCAAAAGTACCAGGCGTTCGGATTGGCCAGCTTCACCTGGCGAACGATTTCCAGAATCTGTTCACCCTGCTCGGCAGAACCCAGATAGCCACTGAGTACCGCATCGCACGTTTTCAGGCGATCGATATCCGCAATGCCTTTGACGATCTCGCTGAGATGCGTAGCGGGCATCACCACACCGGTCCAGTGACCATACTGAGTATGGTTAGAAAACTGCACGGTGTTCAGCGGCCAAACGTTTGCGCCCATACGCCGCATTGGGAATTCTGCGGCGCTGTTGCCCGCGTGACCAAAAACAGTATGCGACTGAACGGATAAAATATTTTTCATTGCGGAATGCTACCCTGACAAAAAGAAAGGCCGGTCAGACCGGCCTCAATGGATGTGGATTATTTCCAGACGATTAAGCAGTAGTTCTTCTTGCCGCGACGCAGCAGCGTGTAGCGACCAAACAGACGATCGGCCTGCTCAAAACCATACTCCGCGTTCAGCTGGATCTCACCGTTGATGCTGACCGCTTTGGAATCGATCAGCTTACGTGCCTGACCGCGAGACGGTGCCAGATCGCCATCGACCATTGCCTGCTGTAGATCCTGTCCCTGCTCCAGCTCGACAAAAGGTACGCCATCCTGAGCCAGCTGTTCAAAGTCCGCTTCGGTCATGTCACTCAGGCTGCCGGAAAACAGGCTGCGGGTGATACGCTGCGCCGCCAGCAGGCCAGCTTCGCCATGCACCATTTTCGTAACCTGCTCGGCCAGTACATACTGGGCGCGAGGCGCTTTGCCGCTGTTTTTGTCTTCTTCTTCCAGCGCATTGATTTCGGCAATGTCCATAAAGGTGAAGAACTTCAGGAAGCGGTAGACATCCGCATCAGCCGTATTGATCCAGAACTGGTAGAACTTGTACGGGCTGGTTTTCTTCGCATCCAGCCATACCGCGCCGCCTTCGGTCTTGCCAAATTTGGTGCCGTCAGACTTGGTGATTAACGGTACGGTCAGGCCAAAGACCTGATTCTGATGCAGGCGACGCGTCAAATCGATACCGGAGGTGATGTTACCCCACTGATCGGAACCGCCGATCTGCAACGCAACGCCATATTGCTCATTCAGGCAGGCGAAATCGTAGCCTTGCAGCAGATTGTAGGAGAATTCGGTAAAGGAGATGCCCTGATCGTCACGGTTCAGGCGCTGCTTTACCGCTTCTTTATTGATCATCTGGTTTACAGAGAAGTGTTTGCCAATATCGCGCAGGAAAGTCAGCACGTTCATGCTGCCAAACCAGTCGTAGTTATTGGCTGCAATGGCGCTGTTGTCGCCGCAGTCAAAATCGAGGAACGGGGCGACCTGACGGCGAATTTTTTCTACCCACTCGTTAACCGTATCGCTGGTGTTGAGCTTGCGTTCGGCCGCTTTGAAACTCGGGTCGCCGATCAGACCGGTTGCGCCGCCGACCAGTGCAACAGGACGGTGTCCGGCATCCTGGAAACGTTTCAGGCAGAGTAACGGGACCAGATGGCCCAAGTGCAAGCTGTCGGCGGTTGGATCAAAGCCGCAATAGAGTGCGATTGGCCCTTGCGCCAGTCGTTCTGCTAACGCGTCCTCATCCGTTACCTGGGCTACCAGGCCCCGCTCTTGCAATTGTTTGATCAGGTTACTGCTGGCCATCTGTGACTCCATGAAAAAAAAGTCTGCACCTATGCTGGTACACAGCTTTCCGCTGACTAGCGGAGAAAATTAGGGACATAGAATAAAGCGCTGGCGCACTCTGTGCCAGCGCTTAACACCATTATTTCGCGCGTTTAAGGTGCGAGCCGGTCAATTTGCCAGCCGTCGGCTTCACGCTGGTAGAAAAAACGGTCATGCAGCCGGTGTTCACCGCCCTGCCAGAACTCCATTGACTCAATTACAATGCGATAGCCGCCCCAAAAACTCGGCAGCGGCACTTCGCCCTGCTGGAACTTTTGCTTTAGCTCAAGGAATTTTCCTTCCAGTACGCCACGTGCCGAAATACGGCTCGACTGTTTTGAAACCCAGGCGCCGATCTGGCTTTCGCGGGGACGACTGTGAAAATATTTTACCACGTCAATCATCGACAGTTTTTCAACACGCCCCAATACCATCACCTGGCGTTCAAGCATGTGCCAGGGAAACAGCAGGCTGATGCGCGGGTTTTTTTCAAGATGATGCGCTTTGCGGCTGCCAAGATTGGTGTAAAACACCATCCCGCGCTGATCGAAATGTTTTAGCAATACAATACGTTGATAAGGCTGACCGTTCTCATCAACCGTGGCAACACTCATCGCTGTAGGATCGGGCAGCTGTGCTTCAACCGCCTGGCCAAGCCAGTGCTCAAACAGCGCCAGCGGGTCGGCTGGCAGATCCTTACGGCGCAGGCCACCACGGGTATATTCACGGCGCAGATGGGCAATCTGCTGCAAATTATCGCTCTCGTTCATCGCTCAGGTTTCCACTGACAGGGGAAAGGCATTGTGCGCCTCATCATAATAGATTTCAACGGGTTAACTGTTATTCAGCTGGCAGTCGTTGATGATGACTTTATCATTACGTTCAATAAATGCACCGTCGCCTTTCGACCAGAAAACATAATGACCATCACCGTAACGGGTGCCTGAGGCGGCAGGCAGCTGCTTCAGCGTCAGCGGATTGCCATCAAGAATAAGATTAACCTCCTGCCGGGCATTATCCAGCTTCACCGTCAGCGGCAGCGTACCGCACTGGTAGTGCAGCGTTACCGGCCTTTCAGGCGACGAATGAAACAGGCTACAGCCAGAAAGCAACAGGGTTGTCAGCATAAGAACGGTTTTCATGCTTGCTCCTTAAGGTTGTTAAAGCGCGTCTTATCTACAGCGCGGAATATTGGCCGGGAAAATCGCACCGAGTACCGAGGCTTCCCGCGCGCCGGTAACAGAGGGTAAATTTCCCGGTTCGCCGGAGAGCGTGCGGTATGCCAGCCAGGCAAAGGCCAGCGCTTCAATATCGTCGCCATCCAGGCCAGCCCGATCGGTTGAACTGATTTCCGTTCCCGCCAGCTGGTTTGCCAGACGCGCCATCAGCAGTGGATTTTTGCCGCCGCCGCCGCATACCAGCAGCCGCTCGCAGCCGCCGCTTAGCATCACCTGTTCGGCAATCGTTATCGCGGTTAGCTCTGTCAGCGTTGCCTGGACGTCCTGCGCGGCCAGGCCAGGGAAATTGGCCAGCTGCTGTTCTATCCAGCCAAGATTGAAATATTCCCGCCCGGTAGATTTAGGCGCCGGCAGTGAAAACCAGGGATCGGACAGCATCTGTTTCAGTAGGGGATAAATAATTTGCCCGCGGCTGCCCCATTCGCCATTTTTATCAAACGGCTGCTGCTGCTGCCGCCAAATCCAGGCATCCAGCAGCATATTTCCCGGCCCGGTGTCGTAACCCCCGACCGGTTTGCCCGGGATCAACAATGACAGGTTGGCTATCCCGCCGATATTCAGCACCATGCGTCGCTCACCAGGGTGCATCAGCACTGCCTGATGAAAAGCCGGCACCAGCGGCGCGCCCTGACCACCCAGCGCCATATCACGCCGGCGAAAATCCCCCACCACCGTGATACCGGTCGCTGCTGCTATCTGATTGTTATCGCCAATTTGCAACGTGTTAGGCGCGTCGCCCTGCGGTTCATGCCAGACGGTCTGACCATGGCAACCAATGGCGGTGATATCTTCTCTCTCTAAACCTTCACGACGAATCAGCGTCAGCACCGCATCGGCAAAAAGGCGTCCCAGTTTTGTATCCAACTGCCCGAGTTGCGAAAGCGTCAGCGGCTGCCCCTGGCTGATGGCTAACACGGCCTGACGCAGTTCGCCCGGGATGGGATGGCAATAGCTGGCCTGCTGCGCCACCATTTGCTGGTCAATCGCAGCCAGCACCACATCGACGCCATCGAGACTGGTTCCTGACATCACGCCTATATAGCGTCCAGATTTCATGCTTATGCCTTACCCGCGATCGGGGAGATGAGATTATCTCTACAGCGTCGCAAAAATAGTACTGCAATTCTATGATTAACTATGCGTTTTCCGAGCTGTATTCCTTTTTTACGAAGAGCGCTGGCAATTCACAACCAATTGATTCCAGGTTTAGCTTGCCTGCGCTATCCTTAAACCAGTTTTCTTAACCCAATCAGTACGCAGGCCTTGCCTGTGCCATATAATTACGTTATTGATCGCTGCGCAATTGACTGCAGCAAATGGAAATCGAAGGAGTTTTGACAATGTTCAAGCGCATATTGATCGTGGCACTGACTGGCGTAACTTTAGCGGGATGTACGAACACCAGTAATCTTTCCGGAGATGTCTACAGTGCGTCGGAAGCGAAACAGGTGCAAAGCGTCACCTACGGCACGCTGGTCGCAGTGAGACCCGTGCAAATTCAGGGCGGCGATGACAGCAATGTTATCGGCGCGATTGGCGGCGCGGTGCTGGGTGGCTTCCTGGGGAATACGCTTGGCGGCGGCACCGGTCGTAGCCTGGCAACGGCTGCGGGCGCGGTAGCAGGCGGCGTTGCGGGTCAGGGTGTTCAGGGCTCAATGAATAAAACCGAAGGCGTGGAGCTTGAGATCCGTAAGGATGATGGCAACACCATTATGGTGGTCCAGAAACAGGCCGCCAGCCGTTATGCTGTTGGTCAACGCGTGGCGATGGCCTCAAACGGCAGCCAGGTCACCGTTTCCCCACGTTAAATGCGAAAGAACCGGCAAAAAGCCGGTTCTTTTATTCATCCCGGTTTTGTAGCTCCAGGATATTTTTTTCCAGACGGGCAATCAGCGTCACCATTTTGTCGATCTCCTGTTGGGAGATACCCGATAAAATATCGTCTCGGGTGGCATCAATTACATGTTCAACCTGAGTGATAATCGGTGCAGCTTCTTCTGTCAGTTTAATCCGCTTTGCGCGGCGATCGCTGGCGCAGGTTGTACGCGTAATCAGCCCTTTTTCTTCCAGCTGATCCAGCGTGCGTACCAGAGAGGGCTGTTCAATACCAATGGCCTTGGCCAGCTGGATTTGCGACTGCTCAGGCGGCAGCTGATGGATATTATGCAGCGTTACCCAATGTGTTTGCGTCAGTTCCAGCGGTTTTAACCGTTGATCGATTAAAGAACGCCAGATGCGCACCAGTCTTGCCAGGTCCGTTCCTAAGGGGGTATCCAATTTCATCTCCTTATAATTAGCTTGCTAGCTATCAAGCTTGATTCTAGACTATTCTGCGAGTTTACAGGACAAAATACAAATTCATCCGCCATGAAACTGTATTGCTAACCCGGCCCGTAACACGCGATCCGGCAAGAGGGAATCACTCCGTGGGCAACGCGCATTCAAACTCCGCATCACCACTGACCGACCTGGTATTTGGCGCGTCAGTCTATTTTCCACCGCTGTTTAAAGCCGTGCTGTTAGGTTTTTTCTTCTGGTTACTGATCCATCCGCTGTTACGCAACTGGATCTACTCCGGGGAGATCTGGCATCCCACCCTGTTAGATCTTTCTCTGTTTATTCTTTGCGTCAGCGCTTCGCTGTGGCTTCTCCTGGTGATCGTATGAAATTCAGCACGTTAAAATACTTCTCCACCCTGATTTTTTTTGCCGCTGCGCTTCTTGCCGGCTGGTGGCTGTGGAATTACTACATGCAGTCTCCCTGGACGCGGGACGGTAAAGTTCGCGCCGAGCTGGTCAATATCACCCCGCAGGTTTCCGGGCGGATCGCGCAGTTGCCGATAAAAGATAATCAGTACGTCACTCAAGGCAGCAAGCTGATGACGCTGGATGATGAGCCTTTTCGCATTGCCGTTCTGAACGCCGAGTCGGGGCTGGCGAAGGCGCAATCTGATCTGTTGAAGGCGCAGCACGAAGCTCGCCGACGTCAGAATCTCCCGCGCAATGTCATTTCCGCGGAAGATCTGGATGCGGCGAATCTCAATGCTAAAGCGATGGAGGCTGCGGAGAAGGCGGCGCAGGCCGAGCTGGAGCAGGCTAAATGGAATCTTTCGCAAACGCAGATTTATGCACCGGCCGACGGCTGGATCAGTAATCTGGTGGTGCGGCCCGGCAATTATGCCACCAGCGGGACGCCGATTGTGGCACTGGTCGACAGCCACTCTTTCTACGTGATGGGCTATTTTGAAGAAACCAAGCTACGCCATATTCGTGCCGGTTATAAAGCGTCCATTCGCTTATACAGCGATAATCGGGAACTGACGGGCGAAGTGGAGAGTATTGGCCGGGCCATTTACGATCAGAGCGTTGAAACCGACAGCGGGCTGATCCCGGATATTAAGCCTAACGTTCCCTGGGTGCGTCTTGCGCAGCGAGTGCCGGTGCGTATCCGGCTGACTGGGGTGCCCAAAGATTTGCCGCTGGTCGCTGGCACCACCTGCAGTATTTCCATTCAACCATGAATCTTAGCTGGCTGGAGTGGCAGCAGCTGCCATGGATTAAGGCCACGCCGGGACAATGGCGCTATGCGTTACGCAACGCCATTGCCATGTGTCTGGCGCTGAGCATCGCCTATGGTCTGGATTTGGATGAACCTTACTGGGCAATGACCTCTGCCGCCGTGGTGAGTTTTCCTACCTTAGGCGGGGTGATCGGCAAAAGTTTGGGTCGCATTGCCGGCAGCCTGATGGGGGCAGCCGCCGCACTGCTGATTGCCGGACATACGTTGAATGAACCCTGGCTGTTTGCCCTGGCCATCGCCTCCTGGCTGGCACTCTGTACCTGGATCCAAAACCACTATCAAAATAATGTCGCCTACGCTTTCTCGCTTGCAGGCTATACAGCAGCGATCATTGCCTTTACCACGGTGAACGTTACCGATATTAGCGACCTGTGGGATATTACTCAGGCCCGCGTCTGTGAAGTGATTTCCGGCATCCTGTGCGGCGGGCTGATGATGATGATTTTGCCCAGCACCTCCGATGGAGACACCCTGATAACATCGCTGAAGGAGATGCACGGTCGCCTGCTGGAGCATGCTAACCTGCTGTTGCAGCGTGAAACCACCGATAATGTTCGCAGCGCGCATGAAAACGTTATTGGGCAGATTTTGACCATGAATCTGCTGCGCATTCAGGCTTTCTGGAGTCACTATCGCTTTCGGCGTCAAAACCATGTCCTTAACTATGTGCTTCATCAGCAGCTGCGGCTGACCAGCGTGATTTCCAGCCTGCGGCGGATGCTGCTCAACTGGCCCGATCCTCCTGAAATCGTCTTCACCGCCCTTCAGCAACTGTTGACCGAACTGGCGCGCAGCGACTGCGATAAATATCAGCTCGCCCGCATCCTGGCGAGCGCGGCACCACAAGATAAAGGCGATTACCGCCATCATGCCTTCTGGCATCGGCTGCGCTACTTTTGCTGGCTGTATCTGAATGTCAGCCGCTGGCTACGCCAGTTCGAACGGGCCGATGCCGACACCTTGCTTTCGCCTCCGCCGGTTCCCGCATTAGCACGGCACAGCGACAGCGCTGAAGCCAGCTGGAGTGCGTTACGCACTTTTGTTGTCATCGTGTTGGGCTGCGCGTTTACGATTACCACCCAGTGGGATTCAGGCGATGCTGCACTGACTCTCGCCGCTATCAGCTGCGTGCTGTATTCTTCGGTGCCCTCGCCCACCAGCAGCGTTTCGCTGCTGCTTAAAACGCTGCTGCTGCTGTCCGTTTTCAGCTTTATCATCAAATTTGGCCTGATGGTACAGGTCAGCGTGCTGTGGCAGTTTTTACTTTTTCTGTTCCCGCTGCTGATTACGCTTCAGCTGTTTAAGCTGCAACAGAAAAAGCGTGCCAGCCTGTGGGCGCAGCTGATTGTCTTCGGCGGCTCGTTTTTAGCGGTGACGAATCCACCTGATTACGATTACCAAAGCTTTCTTAACGATAACATTGCTAAAGTTTGCGGCGTGCTGCTGGTTTGGGTGGCGTTTCAGATTTTGCGGCCCAGCTCGGATAAACGCCGCAGCCGCCGTCATATACGCGCGCTCAGAAGGGAGTTTCTCGATCAGCTAAGCCGGCGGCCGCAGCGCAACCAGAGTCATTTTGAATCGCTGATTTACTATCGGGTTAATCAGCTGAACAATAGTCGGGATGAACCGGCCCGCATCTGGCTTTTACGCTGGGGCGTGGTGTTGCTGAACTGCTCACATATCGTCTGGCAGCTGCGGGAATGGCAAACGGATTCCGCAACGCTTGCTATGCTGCGTGATGCCACACTGCGTAATCTGCAACAAATTATCAGCGTGAAGGGCGTGCAGCAGGATCCGCTGGATAACACCCTTAATGAACTCCAAACCATTGTTACCACGCTGGCGGCGGGCCATACTGCAAATGAGACGGAGCTGGCCGGGATCGTCTGGCGACTCTACTGCTCGCTCTCTCAGCTGCGTGTGGCACTACCTCAGTAAGCCGGCCGGTTTCATCCGGCAGGATAATTCCGGTAGCACGCTTTATACACTCAGCTTCCGCGATAGGTGGAATAGCCATACTGACTCAACAACAGAGGAACGTGATAATGCTCCCCGGTGTTGGTGATATGAAATTCCACGGGGATTTCCGGGAAGAAGCTCTCCATGTGCTGTGCCGAGAAATATTTTCCCGTCTGGAACACTACCCGGTAATCGCCGGCAGCCGCTGGCTGCGCTGGCCACAACGCGGGAATACGGCCTTCTTGATCCGTGGTTGCTGCATTAAGCTTTTTCCAGCCATCACTCTGCTTTTGTTCGAGGGTAACTTCCACGCCAGAAGCGGGTTTGCCAGTCTGCTGGTTAAGGATATGGACGCTTAACAGATTTTTGGCCTGACCCAGCGCGGGCAGCGACAGTGCCATAACAAGAGCGGTAAAGATGAGGTTCTTTTTCATTTTTGGTTTCCATTATTTTCGACCAGTACAGCATAACCTGCAACGGATACCGTCCACCTGACAGCAGCATGACATTATTGTCATATTGCGCTAATCAGCAGGACAAATTACTGACCCCATGGCAGACTTGCCTGATGAAAATACTCCTCATTGAAGACAACCAAAAAGCCCGTGACTGGGTAAGTAAAGGACTACAGGAAGCGGGTTACGTAGTGGACGCGGTGGGTGATGGACGAGACGGCCTGCACCTTGCGCTGGAAGGGAACTATAGCCTGATCGTTCTGGATATTATGCTGCCAGGCCTGGACGGGTGGCAGATACTGCAACTGCTCAGAACCACCCGCCCGGTTCCGGTTATTTGTCTTACGGCAAGAGACTCCGTAGACGATCGAATCCGTGGTCTGGAACTGGGTGCCAACGATTATCTGGTGAAACCCTTCTCTTTTGCTGAGCTTCTGGCTCGCGTACGTTCGCAGCTGCGGCAACATAATGTCGCCGATACGACATTAAAAGTGGCGGATTTGGAAATGGATTTAGTGCGGCAATCCGTGATCCGGGAAGGAAAAAGTATCGCATTAACCCGACGAGAATTTGCGCTACTGTGGCTGCTGGCTACCCGGGCCGGGGAGATCGTGCCACGAACGTTAATTGCCAGTGAAGTATGGGGCATTAACTACGATAACGAGACCAATACCGTCGACGTCGCTATCCGCCGGTTACGCCGTAAGATGGACGACCCTTACAGGCATAAACTGATTACCACCGTGCGTGGTATGGGATATTGCCTGTCGGCGAATGGGGAACGGAATGCTTAGGATATCCCTGACGCTCAGGCTGACGATAGTCTTTATTGTCCTTGTTACGCTGGCCTGCACCGGCATCACCTTTACGCTATATCGGGCGCTGGAAAATGAGCTGATATGGCGTGACGAGCAGACGCTGATTAACCGTGGCGCTCAGCTGAGACAACTCCTGCTGGATGGTGCTGAACCTGCTTCGTTACCGCTTTACTTCAACCGTATGGTTGATACCCACCAGGATATTCTTGTCATTCATCCTGCACGGGGCAAGGATGTGGCTATCAACCATACGGGCATCACGCTGCCCCCGGTTGCGACTTTACCTGTAGAACAGGCTGCAACGGCCAGGGCGCTTTATCGCTCGCGGGTTAATAACGGCGATGAAATCACTATTCTGGGTCTGCAGGGCAGTTTTGACGGCCTGCCGGTCACTATTGTTGTAGCCAGAATAAACAGTGAAAGAGCCAGGGTTCTGGCCAGCTATCGGCAAAAGAGTTTTTTTGTCAGCCTTGCGGCGGTGTTGCTGAGCGCCATTCTCAGCCCCCTGCTTATTCGCCGGAGTTTACGGGCAATAAAGATGCTCAGTGAAATTACCGCGACGACAAAGGCGGACCAGCTAAATCAGCCAGTGCCGGTTAGCACACTGCCTGCCGAACTCCTGCCGCTGGGCAATGCGATGAACGTAATGCGCCACCGGCTGGCCGAAGACTTTGCTCGTCTGAACCAGTTCGCCGACGATCTCGCCCATGAGCTCCGCACGCCCGTTAATATTCTGTTAGGGCAAAATCAGGTGGCGCTTATTCAAAAACGCACACCCGAACACTACCAGCAGCTCATTGAGGGCAATATCGAAGAGCTGGAAAACCTGTCACGGCTGACGGATAACATTCTTTTTTTATCACGTGCAGATCATCACAATATCACTCTGCAAAAAGCGCATTGGCCGTTACACGATATGCTGGAGAACATTATCGATTTCATGGACTCTCTGGCTGAGGAGCATACTGTCAGCCTGAACCTGGACGCTTCGGGGTGGGTCTTTGCGGATAAGATACTTTTCCAGCGAGCAGTAATAAATTTGTTAACTAACGCTATCCGGCATGCACCCATGCAGAGTCAAATCACCCTTCGTGCCCGCTCAGATTATACTGCCGCCGAAGTGCAGGTTAGTAATCAGGGTCTGCCATTAACCGAGACTGAGAAGCTTTTCCGACGATTTTGGCGAGGAGACAACTCACGTCATACGCCCGGTTCCGGTCTTGGGCTCTCGCTGGTTAGTGCCATTGCGAAACTTCATGACGGGCGGTGCTGGTATCAACATTGCCGGGGGGAAAATGTTTTTGGAATCAGCTTCACTAATCACATTGATAAATAAAATAACGGCAGAAAACGGCCCTCTGACAGACCGCTTTCTGGCATTCACTCACTTCACTGCTGTCCATTTTCGCTTCTTTTAGCGAAAAAAATGTTGTGCAGCCGTTATTCAGATAACGCCACAGGCAAATCTTCCGCCTCCGCCGCCCAACGGTTGAGGATGATCGGAATGGTTATCGCCACCCACGTGCACCATCAACGCTTTACCTTTTACTTCCGACAGTTTTTTAAGGCGGGGTGCAAGAACAGGATACGTTGAGGTGCCGTCATCCGTAACAAACAGTGCCGGTAAATCGCCTAAATGGCCGGGTTGCCATGGCCCCAGGTGCTTCCCGGTTTTTTCCGGGTCAAGATGTCCGCCCGCTGCGCCAGCGGCAACCACTTTACCGTCCGTTGTTTTCGGCTCGCAGCTCCCGTTAGCATGGACGTGAAAGCCGTGAATGCCCGGCGGTAGCGCTTTCAGCTGGGGCGTAAAACTCAGGCCGTAAGGTGTTTCATCAATGGTGACAAAGCCAATGCTCTCTCCGGCTCCTTTTTCGGTAGCCAGCTTGATCTCTACTTTTTCGCTGGCGGCATGCGCCAGCCCGCACAGCCCGAGAGATAACACCAGTAAATTAATGCGTTTCATACGCTTTCCTCAACAGTCTTTAAGAGCTTTAAGTCTGAACAGAATTCCGGAAAACGCCTGAAAAAAAGCGCATAAAGATAAGTAAAATTTTCAGAAAAGTGACGGCTGTTCAGGATCGGCCGGCGATTCAGGTTTATGGATGCGCTGCAATCTTTGATAGCGTAACCGACATAAACGCAGTATCTCGCGCTTTTGCGTATCGCTAAATGCCATCCAGTTAAAGCGCTCTTCCCGGCTACGCATGCACCCACGGCAGTAGCCTCGTTCGTCAGCCTGACAAATACCCCGGCAGGGACTGGGTACGGGAAAAAATTCTAATTGTTCGGCCACGTCGGCTCCCGGTTAGTGAACGCCCTTCTATTCAAGTTCCTCTGCGCGTTTCCGGCAAGTTAATCGTGACGCAAGTCGTCCAGGCCAACAAGCGTCTCGTTTGTGAACCCAATAACAGAGTTATAAATTTTATAATGGATCTGATAATTGTTTAGCAATTATTAAGGTTTAGTTAATGTAATACCGCTATGCTGATCGAAGAATCTTCCGTGACTGGGCTGCCATGAACCTGCTGAGAAAGTTACACTGTAACGAAAACACCTTTAACCTCTTAATGGCTTTTTTCTTTACCTTTATTCTTAATGCCGTTTTCCTCTTTCATGCCTGGGAAACGATTCCCTACCAGAAACTGCGGGACTATTTGTTCGCTGCTACGATCCCGCTGGTATTGTTCAGCGCCTTTTTATTTATTTTCAGCGTGGCTGCCCTGCCCTGGATACGTAAGCCCCTGCTGATGGTGCTGGTAATAGCCAGCGCGGCAGCAAACTATTTTATCTACAGTTTTGGCACGGTTATCGACACGAATATGATTCAGAACGTGTTTGAGACCGACATGCAGGAAGCGGCCGCATTGTTCAGTCTGCGTTACGTCATTTGGCTAATGGCCGCAGGCATAATACCCGCCCTGGCGATATTACTGGTAAAGATAAAAACCCGTCATCCCTGGTGGATGAATATCGCCTTTCGCGCTATAACCGCGCTGGTTTCCATATTGGTTATCTTGCTTGTCGCCGCATTATTCTATAAAGATTACGCGTCACTGGTGCGCAACAATAAAGGCCTGGTAAAAATGGTGACGCCCGCTAACGTGCTTAGCGGCATAGGTCATTATGCGGATAATCGCTGGTTTGCCGGGAATCAGACGCTGGTTAAAATCGGTGAGGATGCGCAAAAAGGCCCGCTGATTAGCGCCGAAAAGAAAAAGACCCTGGTGGTTTTTGTGTTGGGCGAAACGGCACGCGCAGAAAATTTTTCGCTCGGCGGCTATGCGCGGGAAACCAATCCAAAACTCAAGCAGGAGGGCGTCATATATTATCGCAATGCCACCTCCTGCGGCACGGAAACCGCCATCTCCGTGCCCTGCATGTTTTCCAATATGCCACGTGAGCATTACGACGCCAATCTTGCCCACCATCAGGAAGGCGTGCTGGATGTGATGGCCCATGCTGGCATCAATGTGCTCTGGCGTGAAAACGATGGCGGCTGCAAAGGCACCTGCAATCGCGTTCCCCATACCGATATGACCAAATGGCAGCTTAACGCCCTGTGTCAGGATGAATCCTGTCTGGATGACGTTTTGCTTTACCGGCTCAATCACTATATCGACAGCATTAAAGACGATACGGTGATCGTTTTGCATCAAATGGGCAGCCACGGCCCGGCCTACTTCCGCCGTTATCCCGCGACGATGCGCCAGTTCACGCCGACCTGCGACAGTAATCAAATTCAGGATTGCGATCATCAGGCGCTGGTTAATACCTATGATAATTCGATTCTTTATACCGACTCGATGCTGAGTGAGACAATCGGTCTGCTGAAATCTTACAGTGAGAAGTACAACGTGGCGCTAATTTATCTCTCTGACCACGGTGAATCGTTGGGAGAACATGGCATGTATCTGCATGGCGCCCCTTATGTTTTTGCCCCCTCCCAGCAAACCCATATTCCTTTGTTACTCTGGCTGTCGCCCGATTATCTGCGGACATATGGCATAAAAGAGCAGTGCTTACAGCAGGAAGCGCTCAGCTCAGATGTTTCACAAGACAATGTTTTTCATACGTTATTGGGCATGATGAACGTGCAAACGACGGTGTATCAGCCTTCACTTGATATGATCCGTTCGTGCCAGTCCTGAATCGGTGGATTTGTAACAGACCGATTGGTCTGTTACGCTACCTGCCATGAAGACGACCCGTTTTGATACTCGCGAACATATTCTGACCACTGGCGAACAGCTCTGCGTTCAGCGCGGCTTTCATGCCATGGGTTTGATTGAGCTGCTGAAGGTCGCGGGCGTGCCGAAGGGATCGTTTTATCACTATTTCGCGTCAAAAGAGGCGTTTGGCGTTGCTATGCTGGAGCGTTATTTTGCGCATTATCATCAGCAGCTGCGCGGCTACCTTGACGACCATCAGGGCGATCAGCGTCAGCGTGTTCTCGACTATTATCATCAGTCGTTGCAGACGTTCTGTCAGGAAAGCAGCTTTGCCGGCTGCCTGTCGGTTAAGCTTTCTGCCGAGGTTTGCGATCTCTCTGAACCCATGCGCATTGCGCTGGATGCCGGCTCTAAGGCGATAATTGCTACACTGACCTCTGCGCTACAGAAAGCGCAGCAGCAGCAAACATTGCAGCGGGTCAGTAATGCAGAAGATGTTGCACAAAACATTTATATGCTGTGGCTTGGCGCCAGCCTGCTGAGTAAAATTTCTCGCGACGTCAGGCCGCTGGAAAACGCCTGGCAGCAAATTAATCTGATGCTGCCAGCGCCGCTCTAAAAAAACGCTCGTTACTAGTCGACCGGTCTACCAGGAGTAACAATGAAACTGAATAAGCTTTTTACCCCGTTGAAAACCGGCGCGATCACCGTGCCTAACCGTGTATTTATGGCGCCCTTAACGCGTCTGCGCAGCATTGAGCCAGGCGATATCCCTACGCCCCTGATGGGCGAGTACTATCGCCAGCGCGCCAGTGCCGGGCTGATTATCACTGAAGCCACCCAAATCTCTTTCCAGGCTAAAGGTTATGCTGGTGCGCCTGGGCTGCACACGTCCGAACAAATTGCGGCCTGGAAAGCGATTAATGCGGGTATCCATGCAGATGGCGGACACAGTGCGGTACAGCTGTGGCACACCGGCAGAATTTCTCACACCAGCGTACAGCCAGAAGGTCAGGCTCCGGTTTCCGCTTCTGCCATTAACGCTGAAACCCGCACGTCATTGCGTGATGAAAAAGGCCAGGCCATTCGTGAAGCGACCTCTACACCTCGCGCGCTGGAACTCAATGAGATCCCGGGCGTGATTAATGATTTCCGTCAGGCAGTCATTAATGCTCGCGAAGCCGATTTCGACCTGGTTGAGCTGCATTCCGCTCACGGCTATCTGATCCATCAGTTCCTGTCACCCGCGTCTAATCAGCGCACCGACGCTTACGGCGGCAGCGTTGAAAATCGTACCCGCTTTGCGCTCGAAGTAGTGGATGCCGCGATTGACGGCTGGAGCGCAGACCGCGTTGGCATCCGTATTTCGCCATTGGGCCCGTTCAATGGTCTGGACAATGGTGAAGATCAGGAAGCCGCCGCGCTGTACTTTATTGCTGAGCTGGCGAAACGCAGGCTGGCTTATCTGCATATCTCGGAACCAGACTGGGCTGGCGGCAAGCCTTACAGCGAGGCTTTCCGTAAAGCTATCCGCCATGCTTACCCTGGCGTGATTGTTGGTGCTGGCGGTTATACGGCGGAGAAAGCCGAAGATTTGATCGAAAAAGGGCTGATTGATGCCGTTGCCTTTGGCCGCGACTATATTGCTAACCCGGATCTGGTTGAACGCCTGCAACAGGCAGCCCCGCTGAATGAGCAGCGCCCTGCCTTGTTCTATGGCGGCGATGCGGAAGGGTATACCGACTATCCGTCACTGGCCGACTGAACGTCAGCGGGCCAGCGCTGAGCGGCTCGCTGCACCCGATGAGATTTCCCGGCGTGATTATCGTCCGGGCGATTTCATCGCTATACTTGTTTCTTAGTTATCGGATGATAACGTTTTTTTAAAGAGGATGTTATGCGCTTACTTCACACCATGCTGCGCGTTGGCGATCTGCAACGCTCCCTTGATTTTTATACCAAAGTTTTAGGTATGCGCCTGCTGCGTACCAGCGAAAATGCTGAATACAAATATACGCTGGCGTTTGTTGGTTATACCGAAGAAAGCGAAGGCGCGGTCATTGAACTGACCTACAACTGGGGCACTGAGAAGTATGACCTGGGTAACGCTTACGGCCATGTCGCACTGGGCGTGGATGACGTCGCAGCGACCTGCGAACGCATTCGTAAGGATGGCGGCAACGTCACTCGTGAAGCAGGCCCGGTTAAAGGCGGCACCACGATTATCGCCTTCGTGGAAGATCCGGATGGCTACAAAATCGAACTGATTGAGAACAAGCACGCGGGTCACGGCCTGGGCGCTTAATCTTTCGGGGCGCCATTATGGCGCCCTTCTTCCTTCCTCTGCTGCATCCCGCCGTGAAATTTGCCATAATACGCGCTGCAATTTTTCCCCTGTGAGATCCTGATGTCTGAATCGAACCAACTGAACGCCCTCAGCAGCCGTTTTCGCGGTTTTTATCCGGTAGTCATTGATGTGGAAACCGCCGGTTTCGACGCCAAAACCAATGCATTGCTGGAAGTCGCCGCCGTTACGCTAAAAATGGACAGCGATGGCTGGCTGGAGAAAGACGAAACGCTGCATTTCCACGTCGAGCCGTTCGAAGGTTCCGTTCTGCAACCTGAAGCGCTGGCATTTAACGGTATTGACCCGTCGAATCCGTTGCGTGGTGCAGTCAGCGAATACGAAGCCCTACACGCTATTTTTAAACTGGTACGTAAAGGGATTAAAGATCAGGGATGTAACCGCGCAATCATGGTGGCGCACAATGCCACTTTCGATCTGAACTTTATGAACGCAGCAGCGGAGCGTGCCGCGCTGAAACGTAACCCGTTCCATCCTTTCGTCACCTTTGATACCGCCGCGCTAAGCGGATTGGTACTGGGACAGACGGTGCTGGCAAAAGCCTGTACCGCAGCCGGTATGCCTTTTGACAGCGCTCAGGCGCATTCAGCCCTGTACGATACGGTGCAGACGGCCGATCTGTTTTGCGAGCTGGTTAACCGCTGGAAACGCCTTGGCGGCTGGCCGTTGCCACAGGCCGAATAACTGACATAAAAAAGGGCGGGAAAGCAATTTCCCGCCCTTTTCTTTACTGATGAACTTATTCAGCCGCGTCAGAAGGATGCTTTTGCGCGGTTTCTTTGATCAGCTGCTGCAGTTCGCCACGCTGATACATTTCGATGATGATGTCGCAGCCGCCAACCAGTTCGCCATCAACCCACAGCTGCGGGAAGGTTGGCCAGTTAGCGTATTTCGGTAGCTCGGCGCGAATTTCAGGATTTTGCAGGATATCCACGTAAGCAAAACGCTCGCCACAGGCAGAAAGCGCCTGAACGGCCTGTGCGGAGAAGCCGCAGCTTGGCAGTTTTGGTGAACCTTTCATGTACAGCAGAATCGGGTTTTCTGCTATCTGGCGCTCAATTTTTTCAATCGTACTCATAAATGGCTTCCTTTAAGAACTACATGTCTGTTAATTGTAGCGAGTCTGGCCCGTTGATGAAAACGTCATTTTCAGCAGGGTTTTACAGCTAACAAGGCGATGGCCTGCGTTAAAATACCATTTCCCAGCCATCTGGTGTGCTGACTTTAGAAAAAAACCGCGCGAAACTGCGCAGATAAGCAGCTGATTCGGCTAATTTTTACAGCTTTTACGTGTTATGTATTCTTGAAACAAAAAAGCCTAACCCTTTGGTAATGAGTTCGATTAGAATTGTCCGAGCTGTCTGCCCTGGCGCAGATATCCCTAATTATCCAGGCTCTGGCCGCTGGCGGGAGCACAAACTGTTAATGGTAACGATGCGTTCACTCATTACGCTTATCATGCTGGCCTTTGCGCAACTGTTCCTGAATATGGCACACGCATCGCCCCATGCTCCCGTCAATGCCAGCCACCATAAAGTGGACAGCAACACGGCGGCACGTGAAGACGATCGTCGCAAACGCCGCCCGGTAAAATCAACCGGCACGAAAAAAGTCAAAGAAGTCACCGCTAAAAAAGCCCGAACGCCCATCCTGAAGAAGTATAAATTTAAAAAGAAAACCGTTCAGACCGCTGCGCTTCCGCCTAAAAAACGCTATGGCCGTCACTCACGCCACCCGGAAGCGGCTGAATCGCTGACGGAAAATTCTGCTACAGCGCCCCTTAAGCTCAGCAAAGCGCACCGTGTTCGCTATCAGAAAGCGCGCGAAACCGCGATGAGCAAACTCATGGGCCAGCTCGGCAAACCTTACCAGTGGGGGGGGACATCGCCTAAAACCGGCTTCGACTGTAGCGGTCTGGTCTGGTATGCCTATAAAGATTTGGTGAAATTTAAAATTCCACGCACCGCTAATGAGATGTTCCATCTGCGTGACGCGGCGTCGATCAAACGCGATGAGCTGGAGAAAGGCGATCTGGTGTTCTTCCAGATTAACGGACGCGGAACCGCCGATCATGTTGGCGTTTACCTGGGGAATGGCAAATTTATTCAGTCACCGCGTACCGGCAAAGATATTCAGGTTACCGCCTTGAGCGAAGATTACTGGCAGCGTCACTACGTTGGCGCTCGTCGGGTAATGACGCCGAAAACCATTCGCTAACCGAGCCCGACGGGTTATACAAAGCATTAACACAGGCAAAGATTTTCCCCGTCGGGCCGTAAAAATCTCGTTTTCTCGCCCCAGCCTTGTTAGAATCCTTTTTTTGTTGCGCAACACGCCAGGAGGCCAGATTTTATCGGGCTCCGCGGCAGGCTTTTACCGCCTTTTTTTCCTTCCTGACGTATCCGGACCACAAAAAAAACGCCAACCAACGTCAGGTTTCTTTGTTACCAGGCAAACGTTTAACAAGATGCTTATCAGCAAGTTGCGATAGGCGCAGGAGTAGCTATTTCATGGCAACCATTAAAGATGTGGCTAAACGCGCCGGTGTCTCCACCACCACCGTG
Source organism: Pantoea sp. CCBC3-3-1 (assembly GCF_007981265.1). Classification (NCBI taxonomy): domain Bacteria; kingdom Pseudomonadati; phylum Pseudomonadota; class Gammaproteobacteria; order Enterobacterales; family Erwiniaceae; genus Pantoea; species Pantoea sp. CCBC3-3-1. The sequence goes on along the minus strand of NZ_CP034363.1, from coordinate 2,005,067 downwards.
TCCCACGTCATCAATAAAACCCGCTTCGTCGCTGAAGAGACACGAGAAGCCGTCTGGGCTGCAATCAAAGCATTGCATTATTCCCCCAGCGCCGTGGCCCGTAGCCTGAAGGTGAACAATACCCGGACGATTGGCCTGCTTGCCACGTCCAGCGAAGCGCCCTATTTTGCCGAAATTATTGAAGCGGTGGAAAACAGCTGTTTTGCCAAAGGCTATACCCTGATCCTGGGTAATGCGCATAACGATTTGCAAAAACAGCAGGCCTACTTGTCAATGATGGCGCAGAAACGCGTCGATGGCCTGCTGGTGATGTGCTCGGAATATCCCGATGAGCTGATTCAGATGCTGGAAGATCATCGTAATATCCCTATGGTGGTGATGGACTGGGGCGAATCACGGGGTGATTTTACCGACACCGTGCTGGACAACGCGTTTGAAGGCGGCTATCTGGCTGGGCGCTATCTGATTGACCGGGGCCATCGCGATATTGGTGCCATTCCAGGCCAGCTGGAGCGCAACACCGGCGGCGGCCGCCATGCCGGTTTTCTGAAAGCGCTGGCAGAAGCGGGCATCACCCTGCGTGAGGAGTGGCTGGTGCAGGGCGATTTCGAGCCGGAATCCGGCTATCGTGCGATGCAGCAAATTCTTGCGCAAAAGCAGCGTCCTACCGCCGTATTCTGCGGCGGCGATATTATGGCTATGGGCGCAATTTGCGCAGCAGATGAGATGGGACTGCGTGTCCCGCAGGATATTTCGGTGATCGGTTATGACAACGTGCGCAACTCACGCTACTTTGCGCCTGCGCTAACCACCGTGCATCAGCCTAAAGAGCGACTGGGTGCAACCGCATTCAATATGCTGCTTGACCGCATCACCAGCAAGCGCGAAGAGCCCCAGACCATCGAAGTTCATCCAACGCTGATCGAGCGTCGCTCGGTCGCTGACGGCCCGTTTATGGATTACCGTCGCTAAGATTTTAGCCGGTTATCTGCTTTAATGCAGATAACCGGCGTTTCATTCTCACTCCGCCCGCTTACTCTTCCCGCAACCATTCGCTGTTCAGCGTTTCCGTTTCGCCGAGATAGTCCAGCAGCCAGCTCAGCGCCGGTGATGCCTGTTGTTCCGACCAGCTGACGCAGCAGGGGCTGTCAGGAAAAGCAGGATCCAGGGTAATTTCGCGTAGCGTGCCGTTGCGCAACAAAGGCTGAGCCAGATGGCCCGGCACCATGCCAACACACAGTCCCGCCAGCAAGCAGTCAAACGCACTCTGCCAGTCCGGCACCACCAGCCGTCGCTGGTTATCCAGCGTCCAGGTCGTCCTTTTGGGTAGCGCCCTTGAGGTATCTTCCAGCAACAGCGAAGGCCATTCGCGAATCGCGTCCTCGCTGACGTGTTCCAGCCGTTGCGCAAGCGGATGCGCGGCCTGTACCACACATCGCCAGTTCAACGCGCCCATATTGCGAAACGCAAAGCGACCGCCAACGGGTATCGCCTGGGTAGCGCCAATGGCCACGTCTACCCGACCATCTGCCAGCGCATCCCAGACGCCGTTAAAAACCTCATGCGCAAGATGCAGCTCCATATCGGGAAAGTGGCGATAAAAATCGACCACCAGCTGACGGGTTCGCTCGGCTTTAACAATGCGATCGACAGCAATATTCAGCTGACCACGCCAGCCGTTAGCGACCTGCTGGCACTGGCGGCGAGTGGCAAGCATTTTTTTGATGACAAGACGACCTTCCTGAATAAACACCCTACCCGCATCGGTTAGGGCGACATCACGGTGTCGTCTTTCAAACAGCGGAACCGCCAGCCACTCTTCCAGCTGACGGATGGTATAGCTGATAGCCGACGGAACACGGTGCAGTTCAGCCGCGGCGGCCGTAAAGCTGCCGGTTCGCGCAACCGCATCGACCACTTCAAGTGAATGTTCAGACCACATTTTCTGCCTGCAATATTTTTGAACGCAAGAAACAAATAATACCGTTTCACAACCCCTTTGGCACTCAATTAGACTCCTGCCTCTTTGGTAATAACGGATACAGAGCAAAAAATGCCTTCGAAAGGATTTATTATTTACCTGGCGCTGCTGAGCGTGGCAGGTTTTCTCGCGACCGATATGTACTTACCCGCGTTTGGTGCAATGCAGCAAGACCTGCAAACTCAGCCGGGTGCAATTAGTGCCAGCCTGAGCATATTTTTGGCGGGTTTTGCGCTGGCACAGCTTATCTGGGGCCCGCTTTCAGACCGAATTGGCCGTAAACCTGTGCTGCTGATGGGATTGTCGCTTTTCGCCGTAAGCTGCCTGGCGATGTGGTGGGTTGAATCTGCTACCGTGCTGCTGGTATTACGCTTTTTGCAAGCCGTAGGCATTTGTGCAGCGGCTGTTACCTGGCAGGCCCTGGTTGTCGATCGCTATCCGGCATCCGCTGCAAACCGCGTTTTTGCTTCCATCATGCCGCTGGTTGCGCTCTCCCCGGCGCTGGCCCCGCTATTAGGTGCCTGGCTGCTGAACCATTTTTCCTGGCGCGCTATTTTTCTGGTATTGATGCTGATCGCCTGCGTGCTGTTAGTCGCTACGGCTTTCCTCTCTCCCGCCAGGCCAAAAGCTGACGACAAGGCGGCAGCTAAAATCGGGTTTTTCACTCTGCTTAAGTCGCCTGTATGGAGCGGAAACGTCCTGATTTATGCCGCCTGTTCCGCCAGCTTTTTTGCCTGGCTAACCGGCTCGCCGTTCATCCTCGCCGAACTGGGCATGACGCCGGGCGATATCGGCCTGAGCTATGTTCCGCAGACGCTGGCGTTTCTGGTTGGCGGCTATGGCTGCCGCACGCTGTTGAAACATACCGAGGGTGCGTCGCTGCTGCCGTGGCTGCTGGCGATATATGCGCTGAGCGTAGGCGCGTTTTTTATCGCCGCTCAGGTTGAAGAGCCTTCCACTTACGCATTGCTGCTGCCGTTTTGCGGCATGGCGCTGGCGAACGGTGCTATCTATCCGGTTGTGGTTTCAAATGCGCTACTGCCGTTTCCTCAGGCCAGCGGCAAAGCAGCAGCGCTGCAAAATACGTTACAACTGGGGTTATGTTTTGTTGCAAGCCTGATTGTGTCTACGCTGATTACCACACCGTTGTTCACCACCTCGCTGGTGATGCTGTCAACGGTTATTCTGGCAGGCGCAGGCTATTTGTTACAGCGTACCCGGACGGTAAAAACCACTTTCTCCAGCGCCCACGGCGAAAGTTAAGCCGCTGAAAGTATTTAGTTAGCACCCTAACAATATGATATTGAATATTGCCTGGCGTGAGCATATACTCATTTTCAGGCAATAAAATATAACAATTCAGTATCATTTTGAGTCCTGACAGGGTCGTCCGATTGTCCTTTCTTCACGGGTGCCTATCGCCCACTCTGCAGGTTTCTTTTCAATCCTCTGAAGCACAAGAAATCTGTCGTACAGCAAATACTGTGCGTTTTCTCACAAACCTTGAGAAGTTGACTATTCTTTTCTTAGGTTTCAATCACCCTAAGTGATGGAGAGGCTATGAGTTCATCGTGTATAGAAGAAGTGAGCCTGGAAGAAAATCAGTGGTACCGCATCGTGCAGGAGATGCTGCAGAAAGCCGGTGTTGAAATCAATGGTACTCACCCGTGGGATATTCAGGTCACTCACCCCGATTTTTTTAAGCGTGTCCTGCAGGAAGGATCGCTGGGGCTGGGTGAAAGTTATATGGATGGCTGGTGGCAATGCGAACGGCTGGATATGTTTTTTCACCGGGTGCTTGAAGCCAAACTTGACGAACAACTCCCTCATCATTTTAAAGATACGCTGCGTATCGCTGCCGCCCGCCTGACTAATCTCCAGTCACGCAAACGGGCCTGGATTGTAGGTAAAGAGCATTACGATTTGGGTAACGACTTGTTCACGCTGATGCTCGATCCTTATATGCAGTATTCCTGTGGTTACTGGAAAGAAGCGCAAACGCTGGAACAGGCGCAGGAAGCTAAACTCAAATTAATCTGCGAAAAATTGCAGCTCTCGCCAGGCATGACGTTACTTGATATCGGCTGTGGCTGGGGCGGACTCGCTGCCTATGCTGCGAAGCACTATAGCGTCAAAGTCACTGGCGTCACGATTTCTGCCGAGCAGCAGAAGCTGGCGCAACAGCGTGGTGAAGGTCTCGACGTCACGATTCTTTTACAGGATTACCGTGATTTGAATCAGCAGTTTGACCGGATTGTTTCCGTCGGCATGTTTGAACACGTCGGGCCAAAGAATTACGCCACCTATTTCGACGTGGTTGACCGCAATCTGAAACCCGACGGGATTTTCCTGCTGCACACCATCGGCTCAAACCTGACCGCCGATAATGTCGATCCCTGGATGGATAAATACATTTTCCCGAACGGTTTTCTGCCTTCTGTGCGTCATATTGCAGCTGCTCACGAAGGTCATTTCGTGATGGAGGACTGGCACAATTTCGGACCGGACTATGACGTCACGCTGATGGCCTGGCACGAGCGTTTTCTTGCGGCCTGGCCGCAGCTGTCTGCAAAATACGGCGAGCGCTTTTACCGCATGTTCACCTACTATCTTAACGCTTGTGCTGGTGCCTTTCGCGCGCGGCATATGCAGCTCTGGCAGGTAGTATTTACACACGGTTCCGAAGGCGGTTTGCGCGTTCCGCGCTAGCGGTTAACCGTTAAAAAGGTCGGCGATTTGCCGACCTTTTTCGTTACCACGCCTGCCTGAGATTTACTGCTGAGGTGATGTGGCTTCTACCGCAGCAGCCAGCAATGCGGCTTCACGCTGCGCGAGGACGCGTTCTACGGTTTCTACAATCGCCTGCGTGTGCGGATCGATTTCAATATTCACTCTGTCGCCCAGACGCTTGCTGCCCAACGTGGTTCTCGCCAGCGTTTCAGGAATAAGATGGACACAGAATTTACTTTTGGTGACTTCGCCGACGGTCAGGCTGATACCATCAATACCAATAAAACCTTTATGCAGGATATATTTCATCTGCAAAGGATCCTGCGGTTTAAACCAGATTTCGCGATTATTTTCCGACGTAATAATTTTACTGATTTCGGCCGTGGTCATAATATGACCGGACATTAAATGCCCGCCAATTTCATCACTAAATTTCGCCGCACGCTCAACGTTAATTTTATCGCCTGCACGCAGGTCGCCAAGATTAGTAATACGCAGCGTCTCTTTGACCAGATCGAAACTGACCCGATTCCCGTTAACTTCTGTCACCGTCAGACAGCATCCGTTGTGAGCCACTGAAGCGCCCAGTTCCAGACCGGGCAGCATCTCGTCTGGCAGGCTGATGATGTGCGTCCGAAAATTCGGTTTTTCTTCAATTGCCAGCACCTCGGCGGTGCCCTGCACAATACCGGTAAACATAGTTGTGGCCTCAGTAATATTTTTTCGCTGCCCTAGTTTGCCCTGGCTTTGGGATAAAACCAAACGCCGAACCGCATTTTAACGTGACGGAAAGAGCTATTCTCCATGTCGACGATTGGCTAATTACGCCATGAACATTACACTGTATCGCCTGCCCTGCTGTCATTTTGCCTCAAGCGCATTTTTGTCATCAGTGCCTCCTTGTTCAGTCTTACAATAATATAGGTGTATACGTGCAGAAGTACCTGACTGAGGCGCGTCAATTATTAGCGCTGGCACTCCCGGTGATTATTGCGCAGGTTGCGCAAACCGCTATGGGTTTTGTCGATACTATTATGGCCGGCGCGGTTAGCGCCACGGATATGGCCGCCGTCGCTGTAGGAACCTCCATCTGGCTTCCCGCTATTCTGTTCGGCCACGGTTTGTTGCTTTCACTGACCCCGGTTGTTGCCCAATACAACGGGTCGGGCCGACGCGACCGCATTGCTTTTCAGGTTCGTCAGGCCTACTGGCTGGCGGCATTCTCAGCATTTTTCGTCATGCTGGTGCTCTATAATGCCGGGTTTATGATCCACGCCATGCACGATATCGATCCCGCACTGGCGGACAAAGCCGTGAGATATCTGCGTGCGCTGCTATGGGGTGCGCCCGGTTATCTGTTCTTCCAGGTTGCCCGAAATCAATGTGAAGGCCTGTCGCGCACCAAGCCGGGTATGGTAATTGGCTTTCTCGGCCTGCTGGTGAATATTCCGGTTAACTATGTTTTTATTTACGGCCATTTTGGCATGCCCGCCCTGGGTGGCGTGGGCTGCGGCGTGGCTACCGCCTCCGTTTACTGGGTCATGTTTGTTGCGATGAAATGGTGGGTAATGCGCGCCGGTTCAATGCGCGATATTCGCCTGACAGATCGGTTCAGCAAACCTGATACTAAAGTGCTGTGGCGCCTGTTCAAGCTAGGGCTGCCCGTTGCGCTTGCGCTGTTTTTTGAAGTGACGCTGTTTGCCGTTGTGGCGCTGCTGGTCTCGCCGATGGGAATTGTTGACGTTGCAGGCCATCAGATCGCCCTGAACTTCAGTTCGCTGATGTTTGTGATACCGCTGTCGCTTGGCGTTGCGACGACGATCCGTGTTGGCTTTCGGCTGGGACAGGGTTCGACAGAGGCGGCTCGTGTCGCAGCATGGACTGCGCAAGGCGTCGGAATGGGGTTATCGGTGCTGACCGCGCTGTTCACTATCACTTTCCGGGAGCAAATCGCTCTGCTCTATAACGATAATCCCGCCGTCGTGGCGCTGGCAGCGCAGCTGATGTTTTTAGCCGCCGTGTACCAGTTTTCAGATGCGATACAGGTGATTGGCAGCGGTATTTTGCGCGGCTATAAAGATACCCGTTCCATTTTCTTTATTACCTTTGTTGCTTACTGGGTGCTGGGCCTGCCGAGCGGCTACATCCTTGCCTTAACCGATTGGGTGGTGCCGAAAATGGGACCGGCAGGGTTCTGGACGGGGTTCATTATCGGCCTGACCTCTTCTGCGGTGATGATGATCTGGCGTATCCGACGTTTACAGCGCCAGCCGGCGGCAGTGATTCTGGCTCATGCAGCTCGCTAATTTTGCGAAGATTTACGGCATCCATGGCTAATTTTGCTGCGCTTCGCACAGTTGCGCAGCAGTCGTGCTGAAAAAAACGGATTTCCGCTTGCAAGGTGCCTGGGCTGTCGTTAATATTCGTCCCGCTGTCACCCAGACGGCATGATGCGTTCTTAGCTCAGTTGGTTAGAGCACCACCTTGACATGGTGGGGGTCGGAGGTTCGAGTCCTCTAGAACGCACCACAGTGCGTCCGTAGCTCAGTTGGTTAGAGCACCACCTTGACATGGTGGGGGTCGGTGGTTCGAGTCCACTCGGACGCACCAAAACGCGTTCTTAGCTCAGTTGGTTAGAGCACCACCTTGACATGGTGGGGGTCGGAGGTTCGAGTCCTCTAGAACGCACCATCTCTGTACTGCTTCTCTCCTTTCCATTTCGCTCTTCTCCCACTTCAGCATATTGACACCGGCTTTATGGCATAACGTTTCCCTTCCCGTCTTTGTATAAATATTAAGCAATCAGAAAAGCTGTGCTGGCTCGCTCAGTCACCGTTTGCCGCCGCAGCGCAAAAGGGATTTTTCACGCAACAACCTGATCTGGTACAACCTTTCCCTTGCCTTTGTCCGCTTTTTAATTGGTTTTCACCTGTTTGAACCGCTATAATACGAAACATTGTTTCACTTGAATGGTTTCAGCGTATGGTTGGCCTTTTAGCAAAAACGATAGCATCCTGCGCAACGCCTGACCGCGTCTGTGGCTCAACCGCCTTGAAACTTCCCCTGCACGCTCTTTTACTGTCACCTATCCTTAAGCTGTATCGCAGTTCGCCGCTCTGGCACCCATGCTTTTCCGGCGCGCAACACCAACCACCGGGATCTCGATTTTTTCATCCATCACAACTTAACAGATGACTCGTCATGAAAAAGACCAAGATTGTTTGTACTATCGGTCCAAAAACCGAATCGGAAGAAATGTTGACCAACCTGCTGGACGCGGGCATGAACGTCATGCGTCTGAACTTTTCCCACGGCGATTATGAAGAACACGGCAAGCGTATCGCTAACCTCCGTGCGGTAATGAATAGAACCGGTAAGCAGGCGGCTATTCTGCTGGACACGAAAGGTCCAGAAATCCGTACCATGAAGCTGGAAGGCGGCGCTGATGCCTCGCTGAAAGCGGGCCAGACCTTCACCTTCACTACCGATCAGTCAGTGATTGGTAATGCTGAGCGCGTAGCAGTGACTTATGCTGGCTTAACGTCTGACCTGAAAATCGGTAATACCGTGCTGGTAGATGACGGTTTGATCGGTATGGAAGTGACTGAAGTTACTGAAAACACCGTTATCTGTAAGGTGTTAAACAACGGCGATCTGGGTGAAAACAAAGGCGTTAACCTGCCAGGCGTTTCCATTCAGCTGCCTGCACTGGCCGAGAAAGATAAGCGTGATTTGATCTTCGGCTGCGAGCAGGGCGTTGATTTCGTTGCGGCTTCTTTCATCCGTAAACGTTCTGACGTGCTGGAAATTCGTGAGCACCTGAAGCAGCACGGCGGTGAGCACATCCAGATCATCTCCAAGATCGAAAACCAGGAAGGCCTGAATAACTTCGACGAAATCCTTGATGCTTCTGACGGCATCATGGTAGCGCGTGGCGATTTGGGCGTAGAAATCCCGGTTGAAGAGGTGATCTTCGCCCAGAAAATGATGATCAAAAAATGTAACCGTGCACGCAAAGTGGTGATCACCGCCACCCAGATGCTCGATTCCATGATCAAAAACCCACGCCCTACCCGCGCTGAAGCCGGTGACGTGGCGAACGCCATCCTGGATGGGACTGATGCGGTTATGCTCTCTGGTGAAAGTGCCAAAGGTAAATACCCGCTGGAATCGGTCACTATCATGGCAACCATCTGCGAACGTACCGATCGCGTGATGAAGAGCCGTATCGATTCTCAGCATGACAACCGCAAAATGCGTATTACCGAGGCGGTTTGTCGCGGTGCGGTAGAAACCGCTGAGAAACTGGAAGCGCCGCTGATTGTGGTCGCAACCGAGGGTGGTAAGTCAGCCAAGTCCGTGCGTAAATATTTCCCTAACGCAACGATCCTGGCACTGACGACGAATGAGCAAACGGCTCGTCAGCTGATCCTCAGTAAAGGCATCATTACTTCTGTGGTTAAAGAGATCGCCTCTACGGACGATTTCTACCGCATTGGTAAAGAAGCAGCGCTCGCCAGCGGCTATGGCCTGAAGGGTGAGGTTGTTGTGATGGTTTCCGGCGCCCTGGTGCCAAGTGGAACCACCAATACTGCCTCTGTACACGTGCTGTAATCAAAGATTACGCCTTGCATGATAAAAGCGCCCTGAGAGGCGCTTTTTTTACAATTTTGTTAACACGCTCTCGAAAAATTTCAATCGAAATTATCTATCCAACTTACCGTTAAGCGTCGATCGCTCCGATTAAAATAGCCTGTTTTCGCTAAATTTTTTAGACAATTCTGGAAAGACGGTGCTTCTTTGAGCGAACGAGCTAATTTAAGCACGTTCTCACTAAAAATTTATTCTCATTAGAAAAAACTTTGTGTAATACTTGTAACGCTACATGGAGATTAACTCAATCTAGAGGGTATAAATAATGAATCGTACTAAACTGGTACTGGGCGCGGTAATTCTGGGTTCAACTCTGCTGGCTGGTTGCTCAAGCAACGCTAAAATCGACCAGCTGTCTACCGATGTTCAGACTCTGAACGCGAAAGTTGACCAGCTGAGCAACGACGTGAACGCAATCCGTTCTGACGTTCAGGCTGCTAAAGACGACGCAGCTCGCGCTAACCAGCGTCTGGACAACCAGGCTCACTCTTACCGTAAGTAAGAGTTCTGGTTTTAAAAATGGCGCACAATGTGCGCCATTTTTTTGCCCTGTTTTTGCAACACTTTCCCTGGCCCTTCTCTCCTCACCTCTCCGCAGCAAAACGAGCTATACCTCTTACTGTGCGCTTTGTGACTGAACCTGACTTACGGTAGCCTTTTTTGCTGAACCCTTGTCAGAATGCGTTTGCTGCGTCGTAGCGGGCATCTCCGTCTCGCTATCAATGGCATCCCCTGTGTTCACCAACACGGGCATACCTGAACGTCTTGCAATCGCTTCTTTGATCATCGCATCGTCACTTTGCGCGCTGCGGGCAAATTTTTTGGCATTTATCGTCATCGTAATCGGCATGGTTTGAGGATCGTCTTGCTCCGTATGGGAAAGCGGCTGATGCACCTCGATATAACGTTTACCATCGGGTTCCACGCCATATTTTACCGGCTGATTAATAATCTGCACGCGAGTGCCCTGAGGCACGCTGTTGAATAGCGCCTCTATATCTTTAGGCCGCAGACGAATGCAGCCGGAACTGACACGCATGCCAATGCCAAAATCCGCATTTGTGCCATGGATCAGATAGTGCCCCTTACCGTAAGCCAGGCGCAGCGCAAAAAGCCCCATGGGGTTATCCGGCCCTGCCGGAATAGTTACCGGTAGCGTTTTCCCCTCAAGCGCATAGCGCTTGCGAATATTGGGTGTTGGCGTCCAGCTGGGATGAGGTATTTTCTGGCTGATGCGGGTAATCATTGGCGGCGTATTCGCGCCTAACTGACCAATGCCGATGGGATAGACCACCACTTTGTTTTCATTCGGCGGATAGTAATAAAGCCGCAGCTCCGCAAGATTAACGACGATGCCTTCACGTTTGGTATCAGGCAGCAACATCTGACCCGGAATGGTCAGCTGTGAGCCGGCTTTCGGCAGCCAGGGATCGGTGCCGGGGTTCGCTTCAAGCATGCCCAGCAGGACAATTTTATAATGGGCGGCAACGGCTTCCAGCGAGCGGCCGTCGTTGGGGACGGTGTAGGTGGTGTTTTCACCGATCAGGCGGCTGTCGGCAGCAGGTAAAGGATATTCTGTTGCGCTGGCAGGGTGCGCAAACAGGAAAGCAGTCAGCAGTAAGGACAAAGTGAGGCAAATTTTCATGCTAATTTCTCGTCAGGATAAAGAAAACTTCCCACCAGCGAGGCGGGAAGCCCTTCGAGAAGTGTAGCAACTCAGCTCTGAGTCAGCGCCTGAGCCTTAGAGCGGATGGCACGGATCATCGCTTCAAGTCCCTGAGAACGGGACGGCGTGAGGTGTTGAGTCAGCGCCAGCTGGGCAAACCACGGACGGACATCGAACGCGAGAATTTCCGCAGGCGTCATTTGCTGATAGAGGATGAAGACCACCGCAATCAGCCCTTTAACGATAGCGGCATCGCTGTCGCCACCGAGCGTCACGCGGCCCTGAGCGTCGGTGTCCATCAGGATCCACACCTGGCTTTGACAGCCAGAAATGGTGTTCTCCGGCTGATGCAGCGCGTCAGCCAGTGCTGGCAGCATGGCACCCAGTTCGATAACGTAGAGATATTTCTCTTCCCAGTTAGCGCAACGGGTAAAGTTGCGCACCAGTTTTTCTTTGTCTGGCAACGTTGCCATTAAAACCTCCCTTCGCTAAACGGCTCAGCCGCCCAGCAGGCGATGAATACGTGTCAGGCCAGCCGCCAGGCGATCGGCCTCTTCTTCGCTATTATACAAAACAAAGGAGGCACGGCACATCGCCGGTACGCCGTAATGCGTCATCAACGGCATGGCGCAATGGTGACCGGTGCGAATAGCAATTCCGTACTGATCGAGGAAGCTGCCGACATCGTAAGCATGATGCTTGCCCAGGTTAAAGGCGATGACGCCTGCACGCTGCTCGGGCCCGTAGATGACCAGATCGGGCACGGAAGCCAGCTTGTCCAGCGCGTAACGCATCAGTACCTGCTCACGCTGATGGATAGCGTCCAGATCCTGCCCGGTTATCCACTTCAGCGCGGCCCCCAGGCCCATAATCCCGCCGGTATTTGGCGAACCCGCCTCAAAGCGCCATGGCGCAGCGGCATAGGTCGTGCCTTCTGTCAGGCTGACGGTGGCAATCATTGAGCCGCCGCCTTCCCAGGGTGGCATTTGATCCAGTATGGCTTTACGGCCATACAGGATACCAATCCCGGATGGACCGTAAATTTTGTGCCCGGAGAAGACATAAAAGTCGCAGTCCAGATCCTGAACGTCGACTTTGCCGTGCATCACCGCCTGAGCGCCGTCAATCAGCGTGGCCACGCCCGCCGCTTTGGCCTGAGCAACCAGCTCTTTAACCGGATTGACGGTGCCCAGCACGTTCGAAACCTGAGTAATGGCCAGCATCCGCGTACGGCTGTCCATCAGCGACGGCAGCGTTGAGAGATCCAGCTCACCGGTTTCGGTTAGCGGAATAAAGCGTACTTCCGCCCCGGTACGCTGCGCAATCATCTGCCACGGAACGATATTGGCGTGATGCTCCATCTCGGTAATGAGAATGTTGTCACCCGCCTGCAGCTGACTGCCTCCCCAACTGCTGGCCACGAGGTTAATGCCCTCGGTGGTGCCTTTGACGAAAACGATCTCCTCTGGCGAAGCGGCGTTAAGGAAACGCGCGGCCTGAGCACGCACGTTTTCCATTTCCGTTGTCGCTTCAGCGCTTAGCGTGTGAATACCACGGTGCACTGCCGCGTAGCCGTGTTCATAGAACCGGCTTTCAGCATCGATAACCACCTGCGGCTTTTGCGCGCTGGCGGCGCTGTCAAGATAGGCCAGCGGCTGGCCATTCACTTCTCGCGCCAAAACAGGAAAATCAGCCCTGACGCGTGTCAGGTCAAAACTCATTTAATGCCTCCGGGAAAACGCTGTGCAATACGCTGCATCACCGCTTCCTTCAGTACGTCATCTGTAATTGCTTCGGTCAGTTCTGCGGCAAATGCATAGATAATCATGCGCTGCGCAGACTCTTCGCTGATACCACGCGCGCGCAGATAGAACATCTGCTCGTCGTCGATTCTGCCAATTGTCGCACCGTGGCTGCACTTAACGTCATCAGCATAAATTTCCAGCTGAGGTTTGGTGTCCACTTCCGCCAGACGTCCTAACAACAGGTTGTTGTTGTTCATCTGGCCGTCAGTTTTCAGCGCGTGCTTCGCTACGGTAATTTTGCCATTGAACACGGATCGCGCTTTATCACGCGTAATGGTTTTGTGCAGCTGACGGCTCTGACAATACCCTTTGTTGTGTTCAAGGTAAGTACGGCTGTCGCAAACTTCTTTTTCTACCGGCAGCATCAGGCTGTTAATGCCCAAATCGGTGCCTTCACCATTCAGCTGCACGCTGGTGTTATGGCGGCAAAGGCCACTGCCCAGCAGGAAGCTATGGCTTTGCACACGCGCATCACGTTCAATCACCAGATCGTTATGGGAGAAGTGATAGCTGCTGGCGTGCTCAAAGGCCAGCTTGTAATGCTTCAGCTGCGCGTTATTACCCACGGTCGCGGTAAAGCGAGCGCCGGTAAAATGCGTAGCGTCATTCAGGCTGACATAGTGTTCAATAACCGTCGCTTCCGCACCGTCATCCAGCTGCAAATGATGACGATAATGCGAGGTATTCATCTCTTCCTGTGCGCTGCCGCTGCTGATATGCAGGATATACAACGCCCGAGCCGCCGACTTGCCGCGCGGCAGATGAATGGTGGTCACCTCTTCCGCCAGGCTTTCGGTCAGATGCAGGAAAACTTCTGGCTGGACGGGTGCGCTCAGCTCGCGGCGTCCGGCAGCTTTTGTTACCTGGATGTCGAACAGATCCCAGCTGTTATCGCTCAGTTCGGCGCTGAAGCGACCATCAACAAAGACCATTCGCACCGCATCGATGTTCAGTGCCTGGGCAGCGACATCGGCACTGCTTAGCGTCGCAGGCTGAGGCAGAACAAAATTCTGGCCAAGCAGGCCGTCAAGCGGCGTGTATTTCCAGTTTTCCTGCTTGCGCGTCGGCAGCCCTAAGCGCAGTACCTGCTGCCAGTGCTGCTGTGCCTGCAGTGAACGGTGCTCGCCCTGGGTTTCGAACAGGTGATGCCATTGCTGCAGGGCGTTGTCACTACTCCTGTTCGGTAAGCCAGCCATAGCCTTGCTCCTCCAGTTGTTTCACCAGCGTAAAGTCACCCGACTTGACGATTTTGCCCTGATAAAGGACGTGCACGAAGTCAGGTTTGATGTAATCCAGAATACGCTGGTAATGCGTCACGATGATAAACGAGCGCTTGCCGTCGCGCAGCGTGTTGACGCCGTTTGCCACGGTTTTCAGCGCATCGATATCCAGACCGGAGTCGGTTTCATCAAGGATACAAAGTTCAGGTTCCAGCGCCGCCATTTGCAGAATGTCGTTACGCTTTTTCTCGCCGCCAGAGAAGCCAACGTTAACCGAGCGGGTCAGCAGATCTTCCGGCATTTTCAGCAGGTGAATTTTATCTTCAATAAAGTCCTGGAAGTCGAAACGGTCCAGCGCTTCCTGCTCGCGATATTTGCGCACGGCGTTGACTGACGCCTGCAGGAAAAACTGGTTACTGACGCCGGGAATTTCAACCGGGTACTGGAAAGCCATAAAGATGCCTTCGCCCGCGCGATCTTCCGGAGAAAGCTCCAGCAGATCTTTACCTTTGAAATTCACCGAGCCGCCGGTCACTTCGTACTCTTCGCGGCCTGCCAGCGTGGCCGACAGCGTACTTTTACCTGAACCGTTTGGTCCCATAATGGCATGGACTTCACCCGGCTTCACCTCAAGGCTCAGTCCGCGCAGGATCTCTTTATCTTCGATACTTACCTGTAAATCTTTAATGCTTAACATAGTGTTTCCTGGGCAATACGCTCGGGCATTGCGCTGAATGATCGTAAGCAGCGCGGATTAACCCACGCTGTGTTCAAGGCTGATCGCCAGCAATTTTTGCGCTTCCACTGCAAATTCCAGCGGCAGCTCGGAGAAAACGTCTTTACAGAAACCGTTTACGATCATCGAGATGGCATCGTCTTCGCTGATCCCGCGTTGCAGGCAGTAGAACAGCTGATCTTCGCCAATCCGTGATGTCGTCGCCTCATGCTCCAGCTGAGCGGTATTATTGCGCGCTTCCACATAAGGGAACGTGTGCGCGCCGCACTCAGCGCCAATCAGCATTGAGTCACACTGGGTGAAGTTACGGGCGTTGGTCGCTGTTGGCATGATTTTCACCAGGCCGCGATAGGTATTCTGGCTTTTACCCGCCGAAATCCCTTTCGAGATGATGGTGGATTTGGTGTTTTTCCCGATGTGGATCATCTTGGTGCCGGTATCAGCCTGCTGATGGCCGCTGGTCAATGCTACCGAGAAGAACTCACCGATCGAGTTGTCGCCTCTGAGGATCACGCTTGGATATTTCCAGGTGATAGCAGAACCGGTCTCGGACTGTGTCCAGGACATTTTGCTGTTCTCGCCTTCGCAAAGCGCGCGCTTGGTTACGAAGTTGAGAATACCGCCTTCAGATTCGCCACCGGCGAACCAGTTCTGCACGGTGGAATATTTCACTTCAGCATCTTTGTGAATAATCACTTCCACTACGGCAGCGTGCAGCTGATAGGTGTCGCGCACGGGCGCAGAGCAGCCTTCAATATAGCTGACGTAACTGCCTTCATCGGCAATCAAAATCGTACGTTCGAACTGACCGGTTTTCGCCGCATTAATGCGGAAATAGGTCGACAGTTCCATCGGGCAGCGTACCCCTTTCGGGATATAAACAAAGGTGCCGTCTGAGGCGACAGCGGAGTTCAGCGCGGCAAAGAAGTTGTCGTTTGCCGGCACGACGGTGCCCAGATACTGTTTAACCAGCTCGGGATGCTCATGAATCGCTTCGCCAAACGAGCAGAAAATAATGCCCTGCTCTGCCAGCTTGCCGCGGTAGGTAGTGGAAACCGACACCGAGTCAAAAATCGCATCTACCGCGACTTCCTGCCCTTCACGTACCGGTACGCCCAGCTGTTTAAAGGCGTTTTCCACTTCTTCCGTCAGGTAGTTCGGTGCCTGCGCGCCAGAAGCCTGCTGAGCGCCAGGCTCAGATGCGCAGCTGTCGTCGCAGTTGCCACAGGAAGGCGCTGAGTAATAGCTGTAATCCTGATAGTTCAGCGATTTATAATTCGCTTTCAGCCAGTGTGGCTCTTCCATTTCCAGCCAGGCCGCATAGGCTTTCAGGCGGAATTCCAGCATCCAGTCCGGCTCATTGCGTTTGGCCGAAATCGCACGCACGACATCTTCACTGAGGCCGTGTTCGAATTCTTCCGTTTGCAGCTGGGTGAAAAAGCCTTCCTTGTATTTCTGATGATTCCCTTCCCAGACCTGCACGTCGTCTGATGTATCAGTATTTCGAGACATAAGCTTTACTCAACGCCAAAGCTCTCACCACAGCCGCAGGCGTGTTGAGCTTTAGGATTATTAAATTTGAAAATCTGGTTCAGGCCTTCACGAACGAAATCCACTTCGGTTCCGTCAATAAAGGGCATAGCCTGCAACGGCACGTAAAGATTCGCGCCGTTATGGCTGAAAACTAAATCATCGGTAGCGGGCTCTTTAGTCAAGTCCATGGTGTAACCGAATCCGGCACAGCCCGACGTTTTCACGCCCAGCCGTAAACCTTTCACCTGCGCGTCGCCAGCACCCAGCGTAATAATTTGCTTAGCGGCGCTGTCGGTGAGCGTCAGTCCTTTCCAGACGTAGTCGTCAGGAGAAAAAGAAGCAGTTGATGATGATGGCATAACATTACCTCGCGAGTCTGAAGCCCTGCGGGCTGATACCCCTATGTTAGTGATAATGATAGTCTCTTCAACCTCTTGTTTTGCAGGGATTAAGGCTAACAGGGGGTTTTTCGGTCTCTTTAATCAGTTTAGACCCTGTGAAGAGGATTGCGCTTTGTGTTACAGCACGATTTAACGAAATGGTAACACATTGAAAAGCAGCCAGTAAATATCAGCCGCGCTGCGTTAAGCAGTAATAATGCTTATTTTAACTCTTTCAGCCCTGTGGCGTATTGTTATTACCAATTTATCTGAGAGGCAGCATGAATCGATAAAAATAATTGCGGGTGGCGTTGAATAATGCGCCATTTATTATATGATAATGATTATCATTAGCGCGAATGGGGCCTGTAATGAATGTGTCGATGAGTGCCTGGCTGCAACATAAGATTGATGAATACAAATTTTCCGTCCGCGATATTACCGTCGACTACTACATGGCCCAGGCAAAATTAAACCGCCCGGAATCCACTCCCGAACAACTGCGCAGGTTTAACGACACCTGTCTTGATATGGCTGAACTCTGTCAGCTTAATGGCGATGACCAAAGCTACCTGCATGCACTTGGCCGCCTTCATCAGCGCCTGATGCAGGAGTTAACCAACACCGGACGCGAGCGGCTGTTTCGCATGCAGGCCTGGCAACTGGCACGCAACACGCTCAGCCGCCTTTGTCACCAGCTGGCGCTGAACGGCGAGTGGGACAAAGCGACCCGGCTGCAAAGCGATTTCGTCAGGCACGCCTCCTGGATTATATAAGGCGATTGGGCCTTATTTTTTACCCGAGAGCACAACCGTCGTTAAGCGTGACGTACAGCATAATCGCTGTTGCTGGTCGAAAATATCGATCTGCCAGACCTGGTGCGTGCGGCCAGGATGGATCGCACGACAGACGCCACGCACTTCACCTTCACTCACTGCTCGCAGGTGGCTGGCATTGATGTCCAGCCCTACGACACGCTGATCGTCTACGCTGCAAAGATAACCGGCAACGGAGCCCAGCGTTTCTGCCAGCACGACAGACGCTCCGCCGTGCAACAGGCCAAAGGGCTGACGCGTGCGTGCATCCACAGGCAGAGTGGCTTCAAGACTTTCGTCGTTGATGAACGTGAACACAATGCCAACATGCTCAACCATTGTACCCTGGCTAAGCTGATTTAGCTGCTCCAGCGTGGTGTGTCGTTGCCAAATGGCCATCAGACGAGTTCCAGTAAGGCCTGCAAAGGATGGCGCATGCCGTTGCCTTCGATGCGTTTTACCTGGCTGCGGCAGGAATAGCCGGTGGCAAGGCAGCGCTGGCGCGGCAGTTTTTGCAGCGCCTGATGCCATGAAAGCTCGTAGATGCCCAGGGAGTTTTCCAGATTCTTGCTCTCATGGCCGTAGGTGCCTGCCATACCGCAGCAGCCCACGCTGACGTTTTCAAGCCTGGCGCCAAACCGGGCAAAAATGCCGGCCCACTGCTGGCTTGAAGCAGGCAGCGCAGTCACTTCAGTGCAGTGCCCAAACAGATACCAGGATTCACCGCTTTGTGGCATAGCGGGCTGTTCCGGCAGCGCTTTTTGCAGCCACTCATGCACCAGCTGTACATGGAAATCGCCGCGCTTATCAGCCAAAATTTCTTTGTACTCATCGCGATAGCAGAGTACCAGCGCCGGATCGACGCCCACCATCGGTAGCCCCAGCGTTGCCACACGATTGAGAAAGTCGGCGGTTTTCTGCGCCGTACGGGCAAAACGTTGCAGGAAACCTTTAATGTGCTGCGCCTTGCCGTTTGGCGAGAACGGCAGCACCACGGGCTGATAACCCAGCTTTTCCACCAGCGCGACGAAATCGCTGACTAACCGGGCCTCATAATAGCTGGTGAAAGGATCCTGCACGATCAGGACGTGGCGCGCACGGATCGTCTCGCTCATCGCTTCTAACTGCTCAAGCGTGGTATTCGTTGAACGGTGGCCTGCCAGCTGCTGTTTTAAATTAGGCGACGAGAGCAGCGGTAAATCCACCATGCCAATCTGCGCTTTGCTCATTTCACGCACCAGCGGCTGGCGCAGAAAAAAGTTGAAGAACTTTGGCGCTTTCGCCATCAGCGGCGCATAGCTTTCCACGCTGGCGACCAGGTAATCACTTGCCGGACGCAGGTAGCGGGTATGATAAAGCTGTAAAAAGCGGGAGCGGAAACCGGGCACGTCAATTTTGATCGGGCACTGGGTCGAACAGGCTTTACACGCCAGACAGCCGGACATCGCTTCTTTCACTTCATGTGAAAAATCGTATTCGCCACGCCTGGCGTGCCAGCTGTTACGGGTCCGCTCAATTAATCCACGCAGGCTGACTTTCTGCTCCGGCAGACGTCTCTCCAGCTCCAGCGGATCCACCCCCTGCTCTGCTAACAAGCGCAGCCATTCTCGCGTCAGCGTGGCGCGGCCTTTAGGAGAGTGGATTCGGTTACTGGTGATTTTCATTGACGGGCACATCGGGCTGCGGACATCAAAGTTGAAGCACAGGCCGTTGCCATTACATTCCATCGCGCCACGCCAGTTGGTGCGAACGTTAACCGGGATCTGGCGATCGAAGGTGCCACGTTTGACCGCATCGACCTGCATCATTGGCTCATTCACACCATAAGGCGCACAGATTTTACCCGGATTCAGCCGGTTTTCCGGGTCAAAAGCCGCTTTGATGCGGCGTAAATCATTAAACAGCTCTTCACCAAAAAAGGCCGGACTGTATTCAGCACGGAAGCCTTTGCCATGCTCTCCCCACAGCAAACCGCCATAGCGTGCTGTCAGTGCCACCACTTCATCAGAAATCTGCTTCATCAGCATTTCCTGCTGCGGATCGCACATATCCAGCGCCGGGCGCACATGTAAAACACCCGCGTCAACGTGACCAAACATGCCGTAGCTGAGGTTATGCCCATCAAGCAGCTTGCGGAACTCGACTATATAGTCCGCCAGGTGCTGCGGCGGCACGCAGGTATCCTCCACAAACGGGATAGGTTTGGCCCGACCTTTCGCATTGCCAAGCAATCCCACCGCTTTTTTACGCATGGCATAAATGCGCTCAATGCCGCTGATATCGTCACACAGCTGATAGCCAATGACGCCAGCCTGCCCCGAAGCCATTAATTCGTCCAGACGCTGGCACAAAGAGGCCAGCTGAGCGTCGATCAGCGCCTTATCATCTCCAGCGAATTCTACAATGTTCAGGCCCTGCATATCGCGATTGGGGACGTCTGCAATAAGTTCACTCACCGAGTGCCAGACGATATCTTCCCGCGCCAGATTTAACACTTTGGAATCGACAGTTTCGACTGACAACGCCTGCGCTTCTACCATAAACGGCGCGCTGCGCAGGGCAGAATCAAAAGAGTCATACTTAATATTGACCAGGCGGCGGACTGCAGGAATGGGCGTAATGTTCAACCGGCTTTCGGTAATGAACGCTAAAGTGCCTTCTGCACCACATAGCAGTCGGGTCAGATCGACTTTTTGCAGGTCATCGCTGATGACGTGCCGCAGATCGTAGCCCGTCAGGAAGCGGTTGAGCCGGGGAAACTTATCGATTATCAGCTGACGGCGATCGCGACAGCGTTCCAGCACCGTACGATAAATAACGCCTTCCGGCGTGGCTTCCCGGGCCAGCGTTTCAGCCACTGCCACCGGTACGCTTCGTGTATCCAGAATATCACCGCCGAGCAGCACCGCCCGCAGCCCCAAAACGTGATCGGACGTTTTACCGTAAACCAGCGATCCCTGACCGGATGCATCGGTATTGATCATTCCGCCCAGTGTTGCACGGTTACTGGTAGAAAGTTCGGGAGAGAAGAAATAGCCGAGGGGCTTGAGAAAGGCATTGAGCTGATCTTTAATCACGCCCGCTTCAACTTTGACCCAGCCCTGTTCAACGTTGATGTCCAGGATGCGGTTCATATGGCGGGACATATCCACTACGATCCCCTGATTCAGCGACTGACCGTTAGTGCCAGTGCCGCCGCCGCGCGGCGCAAACGTCAGGCTGCTGAAACGCGCTTCGCCAGCCAGGCGGGCCACCAGCGCCACGTCGGCTGTCGAACGGGGAAAAATCACCGCGTCGGGTAACAGCTGGTAGATGCTGTTGTCGGTGGACATTAAAAGGCGGTCGGCATAGCTGGTCGCGGTATCACCAGTAAAACCCTGCTGCTCTAACGCCTGCAAAAAATTCAGCACCAGTTGAACGAGGCCCGGCGCCTGAGAAATCTGTGGGATCATTATAGAGAGACCAAAATGTTGTGTATGACGTTTGTGCTTTGTCATGGTTTTATCACATTTTTTTATGACCTGTCGCGGTTTCAAAAAAAGCAGATAAAAGAATAACGTGCCGTTTCAGTCGAAAATGCGTTTAATAGCCTTATCAGGAGGCCCGTCCAACGCAGCTTCAGGCCAGGGCTCCCTTTATTGCTCTTATATTGAGGTAAATGTTCATAAATGAAGAACGCGCATAAAGAATGGGATATGCCGCAAATCGTGTTTTCTTTGCTGTTTATCATTCTACTGATTGTGGCCAGTTTTTGGATTGTTCAGCCGTTCGTGCTGGGCTTTGCCTGGGCCAGCATGGTGGTGATTGCCACCTGGCCGCTGATGATTAAAATTCAGGGCTGGCTGTGGGGAAGACGTTCGCTGGCGGTCATCGCCATGACCATCATCCTGATTTTGCTGTTTATCGTCCCGATTGCGCTTCTGGTTAACAGCCTGATTGAAAACAGCGGGCCGGTGGTCGCCTGGGCGACGGCAGGTCATTTACAAATGCCGGAGATGCATTGGCTGAGGAGTATTCCGCTGGGCGGCAAAAAACTTTATGCCGTTTATCACAATATGGTGGCTGGCGGCGGCAGCGCGATTATGGCCAAGGTGCAGCCTTACATCGGGCGTACCAGCGGTTTCCTGTTTGCGCAGGCCGGACATTTTGGCCGCATTATGCTACATCTCGGGCTGATGTTGCTGTTCAGCGTGCTGCTTTTCTGGCGCGGTGAACAGGTAGGCCACGGTATTCGTCACTTTGCTTTCCGTTTAGCCTCTCGTCGCGGCGACGCGGCGGTTTTACTGGCCGGACAGGCAATTCGTGCCGTTGCGCTTGGCGTGGTCGTCACCGCGCTGGTTCAGGGCGTGCTGGGTGGGATCGGTCTTGCTATCTCAGGTATTCCTTATGCAACCATTTTGACGGTGCTGATGATTTTCTCCTGTCTGGTGCAGCTTGGTCCGCTGGTAGTATTGATCCCGGCGATTATCTGGCTGTACTGGAGCGGAGACACGACCTGGGGCACGGTATTGCTGGTGTGGAGCTGTGTGGTTGGCACGCTGGATAACGTTCTTCGCCCAATGCTGATCCGTATGGGGGCCGATTTGCCCATGATTCTGATACTGTCCGGCGTCATTGGCGGCCTGGTGGCTTTTGGGATGATCGGACTGTTTATTGGACCGGTCGTGCTGGCTGTTTCTTATCGCCTGCTTTCCGTCTGGATGCATGAGGCGCCTGCCCCACTGGACGATCCGCTGGACGTCGTAGAAGAACTTGCTGAAATAGAACAAGAAAACATCACTAAATAGTCCTTTGAAGGCGGTCAGCCTGCTGGCCGCCTCTTTCAGAAAGCTTTCCCTTCCCTGTAATGTTTCATTTCATTAGCAACTTTTACCTGTAAAGCGCACTTTTGGCGCAACGCCATCTAACTTAAGGGCAAATGTTTACCTTTCGTACAGATTAGCGCATTAAAACAATTAGTTTCCCAAATAAAAGGTTACGGAACTTAAACTAATAAGAGGATTCTTAATGACTCACTCTGTCCGGCAGAATAGTATAAACCCTATGTTTTACAATCAACATGTTGATTTATAAACAACCTTTTTTCCCCGAATAACGTAACGAATTGCTGTGTGTAGTCTTTGCCCATCCCATGTGATGGGCTTTTTTTTTGTACGATCCAAAAGAAAAGGCCAGAAATCTGGCCTTTGCTCACTATTTTAGTGCCTTATGCTATTTTTTCGGTAATTCCGCCAAACTCAGCCAGGTCTGCACCACCGTATCGGGATTGAGTGAAAGGCTGTCAATGCCCTCCTCCATCAGCCAGGCGGCAAAATCTTCATGGTCAGAGGGTCCCTGACCACAAATGCCTACATATTTACCGGCTTTTTTCGCCGAGCGGATAGCCATGGAAAGCAGCGCTTTTACCGCATCATTACGCTCATCAAAGAGTTCAGAGACCACCCCAGAGTCTCTGTCCAGTCCAAGTGCCAGCTGCGTCATATCGTTTGAGCCAATTGAGAAGCCGTCGAAATATTGCAGGAACTGGTCGGCCAGCAGCGCATTAGAGGGTATTTCGCACATCATAATGATAGAAAGCCCATTTTCGCCGCGCTTCAGCCCCTGACGTTCTAACTCTTCCACGACCGCTTTTGCCTGAGCTACCGTGCGAACAAACGGCACCATGATCTCGACGTTGGTCAGTCCCATTTCGTTGCGGACGCGCTTAACTGCCGCACATTCCAGCGCGAAGCAGTCACGGAAGCTGTCTGCTACGTAACGACCTGCCCCACGGAAGCCCAGCATGGGGTTTTCTTCTTCCGGCTCGTAGCGTTCTCCGCCCACCAGGTTGG
Source organism: Pantoea sp. CCBC3-3-1 (assembly GCF_007981265.1). NCBI lineage: Bacteria > Pseudomonadati > Pseudomonadota > Gammaproteobacteria > Enterobacterales > Erwiniaceae > Pantoea > Pantoea sp. CCBC3-3-1. Next base: position 1,981,717 of record NZ_CP034363.1, on the reverse strand, counting down.
CATACTCGTTGGTTTTAAAATCCGACAGCCGAACGATAACGCGCTTAGGCGCAAAGGCCGCGCCCAGGGTCGCGATCCCTTCGGTCAGGCGAGCAACATAGAACTCAACCGGATCGTCAAATCCTTTCATCATGCTACGGATTTGCTGCTGTATTTCCGGCGTCTGCCGATCAAACTCAAGCAGCGCTTTAGGATGCACGCCAATCATGCGGTTAATGATAAATTCCAGACGCGCCAGACCCACGCCTTCATTCGGTAAACAGGCAAAGTCGAAAGCGCGATCCGGGTTGCCGACGTTCATCATGATTTTCAGCGGCAGCGAAGGCATTTCATCTACCTGCGAGCTTTTCACCTCAAAATCCAGCAAATCGTCGTAGACGTAGCCCGTATCGCCCTCGGCGCAGGAGACGGTGACTTTATGACCATCCTTTAATCGATCGGTGGCGTCGCCGCAGCCTACCACTGCCGGTATACCCAACTCGCGGGCAATGATAGCCGCATGACAAGTTCGCCCACCACGATTGGTCACGATGGCCGAGGCTTTTTTCATGATCGGCTCCCAGTCGGGATCGGTCATATCCGTAACCAGCACGTCGCCTTTCTGAATGCGGTTCATTTCGCTGATGTCATGGATCACCTTGACTTCACCGGCCCCAATGCGATGGCCAATGGCGCGCCCTTCCACCACCACTTTGCTTTTACCCTGTAAGGTGTAGCGTTCCATTACCTGGCCGCTTGAACGCACGGTTTCCGGGCGTGCCTGCACGATGAAGAGTTTACCGGTGTGGCCATCTTTGGCCCACTCAATATCCATGGGTCGCTGATAATGTTTTTCGATCTGTACTGCCTGTGCGGCCAGCGCCTCCACTTCTTCACTGCTGAGGCAGAACCGATCGCGCTCCGCCTCTGGCACATCTTCGATTCTGACCTGCTCGCCATGCTCCTGCGAATCGGCATAGACCATACGAATTTTTTTTGAGCCCATCGTGCGGCGAACAATGGCCGGACGCCCGGCCGCCAGCGTTGGCTTATGTACGTAAAATTCGTCCGGGTTTACGGCCCCCTGCACAACCATTTCGCCAAGGCCAAACGCGGCGGTGATAAAGACCACCTGATCAAAGCCCGATTCTGTATCGATTGTGAACATTACGCCAGCAGCGCCTACATCTGAGCGTACCATTCGCTGTACGCCAGCCGATAAGGCCACGCCGCGGTGATCGTATCCCTGATGTACCCGATAAGAAATAGCGCGGTCGTTAAACAGCGAGGCGTAAACGTGTTTTACCGCAATCAGCACGGCGTCAAAGCCCTGAACGTTTAAGAAGGTTTCCTGCTGTCCGGCGAAAGAGGCATCCGGCATGTCTTCGGCCGTTGCCGATGAACGTACAGCGAAAGAGGCTTCATCATCATCCGCGGAGAGCTGATGATAGGCTTCACGAATCGCCTGTTCCAGCGCGGGCTGGAAAGGGGTTTCGACAATCCACTGGCGGATCTGCTTACCTGCTTTTGCCAGTTCATCCACATCTTCAATATCAGTTTTATCCAGCAGTTCGTAAATACGCTGATTGACGCCGCTCTGATCGAGAAACTGATTGAAAGCTTCAGAAGTTGTCGCAAAACCGTTCGGCACGCTAACGCCAAGCGAGGACAAATTAGTAATCATTTCACCCAGAGAGGCATTTTTGCCTCCCACCCGATCAACATCGTTCATGCCAAGCTGGTTATACCAGAGCACGAGCGACAGGTCTTTATTGGACATTGAAGAAATCCTTTTATGATTTAACTAACTGATTGAGGACAGAGTTATACGTTTTTGAGCCTGGCACATTCTTAATGCAGAAAGAAACTGTTGAATCGTTCAAGCGGGTTTAAAAATGGCTTTTAAGAAAATTCCGCACAATAAACCCTGCACGCCCGAGATGAAATTAAATATAAAAAACTTAATTATCATGCAGTTAAAAAATGACACGCTTGTCTCTGTGTCGAATTTAACCCTCATTCGATAATGATGAACATTAAGAATGATTTTCTTGATTACACCTGTTTTTATGAATAGTAAAAGAAAACGTTATTTCATTATTCGATGTTTATTCCGTTCTGGGGCACGCAAGGGAAATAACAGATTTACTTTATTCTGTTTTAAGGTATCAATCTTATAGTGTAGTCGCCGTCGGGATTTGCTTTACAGCAGTAAATTATTTTAGTCTGCGTTAAATTCGCTACAGGATGAGAAAATGGAAACTGAAAGAAGCGTGTTTTATATTTCTGACGGGACGGCAATCACCGCCGAGGTACTGGGTCATGCGGTGTTGTCACAGTTTCCTGTTGGCATCAACAGCGTCACGCTGCCCTTTGTGGAAAATGTGCAGCGGGCACAGGCAGTTAAGGCACAAATCAATGCGCTGTATGTGAAAAGCGGCGTGCGCCCGCTGGTTTTTATCTCAATCGTCACGCCTGAAATTCGCGAGATCATCCTGCAAAGCGACGGATTTTGTCAGGATATTGTGCAGTCGCTGGTTGCCCCGCTGCAACAGGAATTAGGCCTTGCTCCGGCACCGGTAGCGAACCGGACGCATGGCCTGACGGCAAATAATCTTGGCAAATACGACGCGCGCATTGCCGCCATCGATTACACGCTCGCGCATGATGACGGCATTTCACTGCGTGGACTGGAAGATGCCCAGGTGATATTGCTGGGTGTGTCACGCTGCGGGAAAACGCCAACCAGCCTTTATCTCGCTATGCAATTTGGCATCCGGGCCGCTAACTATCCGTTTATCGCCGACGATATGGACAACCTGAAACTGCCCCCAGCCCTGAGACCTTTTCAACATAAACTGTTCGGTTTGACCATCGACCCGGAACGTCTGGCCGCCATTCGTCAGGAGCGCGCTGAAAATACCCGCTACGCTTCTATGCGCCAGTGCCGCCTTGAAGTGGGTGAAGTCGAAGCCCTTTTCCGCACCCATCAAATTCGTTACCTCAACAGCACCAACTATTCCGTTGAAGAAATCGCCACAAAAATCCTCGATATTATGGGACTTAACCGCCGCATGTATTGATCGGCAATACCTATCGCGTCAAAAAGTGATATTTCTCCCGATACGCTCGTGCGACGGGCGTTTAGGGTTGAAATCATCCTCGGGTCAAGGCTATTGTGATCGCCATCACTTCCCGGCACTCCTGCCGCTGCGAAGACAAAATTTTTGAGATCGCTATGAACAAAACAGATGAACTGCGGACCGCGCGCATCGAGAGCCTGGTTACGCCTGATGAACTGGCGAAACGGCATCCGATCACGCCCGCTGTTGTGGCAAATGTTACCGCTTCCCGCAAGCGTATTGCCCGTATCCTTTCCGGTGACGATCCTCGCCTGCTGGTGGTGATCGGTCCCTGCTCGCTGCACGATCCTGCTGCCGCCGTTGATTATGCATCCAGGCTTAACCTACTGCGAGAGCAGCATCAGTCGCGCCTTGAAATCGTTATGCGTACCTATTTCGAAAAGCCCCGTACGGTAATCGGCTGGAAAGGACTGATTTCCGATCCGGATCTCGACGGCAGCTTTCGTGTTAACCACGGATTAGACGTCGCTCGTAAGCTGTTACTGGATATCAATGCGCTCGGGATGCCGACGGCGACTGAATTTTTAGATATGGTGACGGGGCAATTTATTGCCGATTTGATTAGCTGGGGTGCGATTGGTGCACGAACGACCGAAAGCCAGATCCATCGCGAAATGGCCTCGGCGCTCTCCTGCCCGGTAGGTTTTAAAAACGGTACGGATGGTAATATTCAGATTGCGGTGGATGCGATACGCGCGGCCCGAGCCAGCCACATGTTCTTATCGCCGGATAAAAATGGTCAGATGACCATTTACCAGACCAGCGGCAACCCGTCCGGACACGTGATTATGCGCGGCGGTAAACAGCCGAACTATCATGCGGAAGATATTGCCGCTGCCGCTGCCAGCCTGCGTGAGTTTAAGCTGCCGGAGCGTCTGGTGGTCGATTTCAGCCATGCTAACTGTCTCAAACAACATCGCCGCCAGAAAGACGTTGCCGCTTCCGTTGCTCAGCAGATCCGGGAAGGCACGCAGGCGATCGCTGGCGTAATGATTGAGAGTTTCTTACAGGAAGGCACGCAAAAGGTTGAGAGCGGTAAGCCGCTGGTTTACGGCCAGTCAATTACCGATCCCTGTCTGGGATGGGATGACAGCGAAGAGGTATTGGCGTTGCTGGCTGAGGCTGTTGAGACACGGTTTTAAGGGCGAGGTAAGGTTAACGCGGCAGCGGGTGAAAGCTGGCGGCAACAAGCGGTTGCGCCTCGCTAACTCAGTCTTACGTGGATCCCCATGCGAGGCTACCAGCAATAGCGTGGCTTAGGGCAGAAATAGCTGACCGGAGAAGCGAACCGTGACGCGCAGGGACGCGCGTCACGAGCCTGGAGGGCGGATCTACGGCGAATTTGTGCTGCAACCCGCTCTTCCGGCAAAGCCCCCCACCCATTTTTAGCTTGAACAGCTTACCTCAAGCGTTTTGCCCCAGTCCGGTGGGCGGCGCGTTAAATCTGCAAACTCCGGCGCGTCATCAAAGGGACGGCTCAACGCCTGATGCAGCCGGGCCAGCACGCTGATATCATCTTTCTCTGCCTGCTCAATCGCCTGCTGAGCGAGATAATTTCTCAGGATAATGGCCGGATTTACCTGCTTCATTTCCTGCTGCCGTTGCTCATCCTGTCGCGCTTCCTGGAGTAAACGCTGACGATAAACGTTATACCAGCTGTCGAAGGCTTCACGATCGATAAATTCATCGCGCAACGGCGAGCGGGATTGCTGCTGCTCGGTATCACACAGCTTGCGGAACGTCAGGGTATAATCGCTACTCTCTTTGGTCATCAATGACAGTAAACCCGTCAGGATATCATTATCATCGCGATGGGGGGTCAACAGCCCCAGCTTCGCCCGCATTTTCTCTCCCCAACAGCGCATCAGCTCAGTCTCGTAGCCAGATAGCGCCTGCTTCAACTGGGTTGCATCCAGTAAACTGGAAAGCGCGTGAGCCAGCCGGTTGAGATTCCATAATCCCACTACCGGCTGATTGTCAAAGCTGTAACGCCCCTGATAATCGGAGTGGTTGCAGATAAAGTCAGGTTTGTAATCATCAAGGAAGCCGTAAGGGCCGTAGTCCAGCGTAATGCCCAAAATCGACATGTTATCGGTATTCATCACGCCATGCGCAAAACCGATACTTTGCCAGTAAGCGATCAGACGGGCCGTGCGTTTGACCACATCGCTGAACCACAGCAGGTAGCGATCCTGCTCATCCTGATATTGCGGCCAGTGATGACGAATCGCATAGTCAGCCAGCTCGCGCACTTTCTCGGGCTGGCCGCCATAGAAGAAATGTTCAAAATGGCCAAAGCGTAGATGGCTTTCAGCCACGCGCAGCAACATTGCGCCACGCTCTGTCGTCTCCCTGTATACCGGCTCATCGCTGGTTACGACGGTGAGTGCACGGGAGGTGGGCACCCCAAGATGATGCATCGCTTCCGAGGCCAGAAATTCGCGTAGCGACGAGCGCAGAACCGCGCGGCCATCTCCCATACGTGAGTATGGCGTCAGTCCGGCACCTTTCAGATGCCAGTCCATTTTTCGCCCGTCGGGAAGCTGCTGCTCGCCAAGTAACAGACCTCGTCCATCGCCAAGCTGACCGGCCCATACGCCAAACTGATGTCCACTGTAAACCTGTGCCAGAGGCTGCATGCCCGGCAACAAAGATTCACCACTCCATGGCGCGGCGGTGCTGAACAGGCTCTCGTCGATGCCCAGCTCCTGAGCCAGCGAAGGACTGTGATAAAGTAATCGTGGATTTTTAAGCGGTGTCGGCATCAGCGCGGTGTAAAAGCCGGCCAGCTCGTTGTGCCAGGTATTATTGAATTGCATGACGTCCCCTTATGATTTCCGGACGTCGCCAGGATTTGACGTCAGTTAATCGTCTAAGTGTAAACCGTCAGCGACGTAGTAAACACGGACTTACTACAGGGTTATTGCACCAGTTCGCCAGTAAGCACTTTAGGAGGATGGATAAGCGAAGGAAGGGCTTCTTCCGTTACCGGGGAAAACAGCGCACTCTGAATACCGTCAAAAGCATAATCGCTGATTTTTTCCAGTCCGCTAATATCATCAATACCTTGTACGATAATCTGCTGACAATGAGGCTTAATATGGTCCAGCACTGTACTAATTAGTGGTCTGAAAGTCAGGCGGTTAATATGATGCTGAATAAAGCCTTTATCCAGTTTGATGCGGAAAAAGAGATCGTCGTAGACGGCTTTGGAAGGCGCTTTGCCCGAACCGTAGTTCGCCAGACTTAAATCAAAGCGCTCGCTTAACGCCATCAGCCCCGGGTGATCCTTGCCCAGTTTTAAATCCGGAAAGCTTTCGTTTATTTCCAGTTCAAGCCAAGACAATCCGTCCAGTTTATATTTCAGAAAATCACTTTCAAGAATGGCCTTTGTGGAAATCTCGTCTATTTTCAACGTCACTTTCACACCCTGCTCGCTAAAAAAGGCATGATGTTTTTGAATACTGTTAATTTGGCTTTGCAGCAAGGTCATCCGTTGCTCACAGCTCAACTGCGGGAGCAGGAGCTCTTGCGGGATCGCCACATTGGCCGTGCTGTGCGAGAAATGGGTCAGCAGTTCGACAGAGAGAAGATGCCCATCAAAACTGTAGACAGGGTTGAATGCTGTGTAACTTTTATAATCCGCTTCCAAATGGATTTTCATTTTTATTCAGCCATGATGAAGTCGCAAACTGCGCAGACTGACTCAGCAACAAGGGTCTGACAGGACCATTATTAAATTCAGCTGCGGCAGGATTGCCAGGATAAAGGATCGGCCTGTGCTAAAAGCCCTAAGCTATCACATTTCCTGCATGAAAGATGCTTAACTATTAAATCATATTTTTGCACTTTTGAAGCATAACATTGTTCGCTTTAACGGCACTTTACAAAAATCTGACATAAGTCGATTTTCCCTGTCACTTTAACCACAACAGGTTTCTTTACCGATTAAAAAATCAGGCAGCGCTGGTAATATTTTCATAAATCAAATGCCGGATAAATAAGCTTTTTCTTAAACGGTTAGCAGGCTATTAATTAGCAATAACTAAATCCGCCTTGCCTGCCAGAAAACTTTTTTCCAGTAGACATTATTTAATGAAGAACGGATAACGCCCTGGCTGGTCGAGGCATGAATAAACCGATCGTCGGTATCGTAAATGCCGACATGCAGACCATTTTCTCCCGCACCCGTTTTAAAAAAGACTAAATCCCCGGGCAATAACTCTTTTTTGGCAATTCGCGTTCCAATTTCTGTCTGTGCAGACGTCGTGCGCGGTAATTGTAAGTCAAAACGATCGCGGAAAGTCAGATAGACAAAACCGGAGCAGTCCACCCCACCATGTCCCATACCGCCATAGCGATAAGGCGTGCCATGCCACTGGCTAAGCTGATCGTCCAGTTGAGCGATAACGGTGATGGAGTTAGACAGTCGCGCGTTTGGCGGCGGCGCATGACTGCTGCAACCCGCGAGCACGAAAGCAATAAACAGAAACCAGCAGCGCATAACAGGATCCCTCATAAGTTGTGACTACTTTACTGACGAAAAGGCCTGCCGACAATATACGTCATGCTTTCAAAGGAATGTCGTCAGGATTTGTTGTCCTTCAATGCACAGGCGCTTAAAAGGAACCTCATAAACCGCTGACAGGGTTGCCGGTTGCAGAACCTCCCCGGCGCTGCCCTGTTGTACCAGCGCGCCGTTTTTTAATAGCCAGACACGTTGTGCATGATGCAGGCTGTGATTAAGATCGTGCCCGCTCATGATGACCGTCAACCCGGCGTTCACCTGCGCATTAATATAACGATCGAAAGCGGCCTGTTGGGCAAGATCCAGGCCGGTAAGCGGCTCATCCAGCAACAGTAACTGCCCCTGCGGCTGAGCCATCTGACAGAAGACCGCCACCAGACGCACCCGCTGCCACTCCCCGCCCGAAAGCTTATCCAGAGAACGCGTCAGTTTATTATCCAGCTGGAAGCTTTCACACAGCGCCATTAACGTACGGTCATCAGCGCCGATCTGATGCATCTGAAGATAATGCCAAACCGGCATAGTCCCCGAAGGGATCTGCTGTTGCGTAAGCCAGGCGCGATGCCGGGCCAGCGCATAGCCTGACCAGCGATTCAGCGGCTGCCCCAAAAATTCTATTTTGCCGGACGCCGGTAATAAACCCGCAAGACAGGCGAGCAACGAACTCTTTCCGGCCCCGTTCGGTCCCAGCAGGTGAATCAGCTGCCCTTTCCTGACCTGCACGCTAAAGGAACTCAGGCGTTGCGCTACCGCAACGCCTTCGCATTGCAGCAGCATTTATTTCGCCAGCGCCGCTTTGATACTTTCCATCACGATAGGGTCTTCCGGCGTCATGTCAGGTGAGAAACGCTGAATCACCGTGCCGTCACGTCCAATCAGGAATTTTTCAAAGTTCCACAGGATATCGCCCGTCTCCTTTGGACCGCGCCCTTTGCTAACCATTTTTTCCAGAAAACCGCTGCTTTCCGGCGAAACGGCTTCCGGCTTTGCCGCAACAAGCTGGCGATAGAGTGGATGACGCTGTGGACCATTAACCTCAATTTTTTCAAACAGCGGGAAAGTCACCCCGTAGGTGCTACTACAAAAGGTTTTGATCTCTTCTGCGCTGCCCGGCTCCTGCCCAAGGAAGGCGTTACACGGGAAACCCAGTACCGAGAAACCCCGATCGTGCCAGGCTTTGTGAATGTTCTCCAGCTGCTCATACTGCGGGGTCAAACCGCATTTAGACGCAACGTTGACCACCAGCAGCACCTGGCCCTGCCATTTAGCCAGCGAGGTCGGTTCACCATCCAGCGTCACCAGTTCTGTATCAAAAATAGTCATGGATTGTTCCTGTATCAGAAGGGAGAAGTAAACCGGCCAGAGACTACGGCCGGTTGCGTAACAGTAACCAGATAAAAACCGGCGCGCCCAGCGTCGCCGTCACCACGCCAATGGGCAATTCTGCCGATACAATCGCTATGCGTGCCAGGATATCGGCAGCCAGCAATACGCCGCCGCCTGCCAGCGCACAGGCGGGTAACAGCATTCGGTGATCGTGAATGCCGTTAAGGCGCAAAATATGTGGGATAACCAAACCAATAAAGCCGATAGCGCCTGCCAGCGCCACGCTTACGCCTGTCAGCCAGCCAGTGGCAAGCACCAGTATGTTTCGCCACAGTAGAAGTGGCAAACCCAGCTGTTGCGCAGAAACCTCGCCCAGCGCAAGCAGATTCAGTACCCGCCAGCGGGTACTGAGCCAGATCAATACCGGCAACAGCGCCAACAGTAAACCGCTATAGCGCCAGTCCGTGCCGCTAAAGCCGCCCATCATCCAGTACATCAGCTGACGCAGATCCAGATTGGTACTGAAATAGACTATCCAGGTCATGATGGCGCTACAAATAATGCCAAGCGCCACGCCAGCCAGCAACAGCCGACTGCTGGAAAGATGCCGGCGCGAAAAATGCAGCAGGATAAAGGTGACTAACAGCGCGCCTGCTATTGCAAATAAACTCAGCTGCCACAGCATCTGTACACCGGCAAAAATACTCAATACAAGTCCTACGCCGGCCCCGTTCGCCACGCCCAGCAGGCCTGGCTCCGCAAGTGCGTTTTCAAACAGTGCCTGCATCACCACGCCACAGACGGCCAGCGATGCGCCAACTAACAGAACAGCCAGCGTGCGCGGCAGACGCAGCTGCCAGACAAACAGCCGAGCTTCATCACTAAACCAGACGTTCGGCGGTAACCAGCGGTCGCCGGTACAAAGACTGAGGATCGCCATCGTCACGCTGAACAGCACAAGAGCAGCCAGCCACCGGCGCTGATGGCGACGAGCCAGTTTCATCTGTTGTGAAAGCAGAGTCATTCGCGAGTTCTTAATGAAATCAGTAGGTTGATTTTAGAGGGAAACGCTGAAAAAGAAAGTGGGTTTGGGCCGTCGATAAAAAAGGCCGCAAAAGCGGCCTTTTATAGATGCGTCAGTCTTCTTTCGGCGTAGCGTTTTCTACCCGGCTTTTGAGCTTCTGCCCAGGCCGGAAAGTCACCACGCGACGCGCCGTAATCGGAATATCTTCGCCGGTCTTAGGATTACGTCCCGGACGTTGATTTTTGTCGCGAAGGTCGAAGTTGCCAAATCCTGACAGTTTCACCTGTTCACCGTTCTCCAAAGCACGACGCACTTCTTCAAAAAACAGCTCTACCAGCTCTTTGGCATCCCGTTTGCTAAGCCCCAGCTTCTCAAACAGATATTCAGACATCTCAGCTTTTGTAAGCGCCATAGGTTCAATCCCTCAAGGTTGCCTGGAATCGCTCTTTTAACGCCGCAACACATTTGGCGACGGTTGCAGCGATCTCCTCTTCTTCGAGTGTCCGGCCGGTATCTTGCAAAATCAGGCTGATAGCGAGGCTCTTAAAACCTTCATTTACACCCTTACCGCGGTACACGTCAAACAAGTTTACGCCAACTACCTGATTTACGCCAACTTTCTTACACTCGGCGATGATATCTGCTGCAGGGACGTTTTCAGCCACCAATACGGCGATATCGCGACGGTTTGCCGGGAAACGTGAAATCTCGCTCGCATCAGGCAGGACGCGGTCTGACACCTTATCCCACTCCAGTTCGAACACCACGGTACGGCCGTTAAGATCCAGTTTCCGTTCAAGTTCCGGATGCACAACACCCAGATAACCTATGCGCTCATCGTGTAAATAAATGGCGGCGCTCTGTCCCGGATGCAGGGCTGGATTAGCCTCAGCACGGAACTGAATGTCAGCCAGTTTACCCGTTAAATCGAGCACGGACTCTAAATCACCTTTTAAATCATAGAAGTCAAATGACTCACGCGCCAGATCCCAGTGCTCTTCATATCGCGTACCGCTGATCACACCCGCCAGCATAACATCCTGTCGGATACCGAGGTTTGCCTGTGTATCAGGGACAAAGCGCAATCCGCTTTCAAAAAGACGCACGCGACTTTGCTGGCGATTTTGATTGTAAACCACGGCAGAAAGCAGGCCTGTCCATAAAGAGAGGCGCATCGCCGACATTTCAACCGAGATTGGGCTGGGCAGTACCAGAGGATCAAAGCCCGGATGCAGCAGCGCCTGAACTTTAGGATCAACAAAGCTGTAGGTGATCGCTTCCTGATAACCTTTGTCCACCAGCAGCGCTTTCACACGCTTCAGCGACAGATTGGCTTCACGATGCGAGGTCATAATCAGACCAGCCTGAACCGGCACATCAGGAATATTGTTGTAGCCGTAAACACGGGCAACTTCTTCCACCAGGTCTTCTTCGATTTGCATATCGAAACGCCACGATGGCGCGACTGCCTGCCAGCTGCCTTGCCCTTCCGTGACTTCACAGCCTAAACGATTCAGGATATCGCTCACTTCGCTGTCAGAAATAACATGACCGATCAGGCGATCCAATTTTTCACGGCGCAGCGTAATGGTTGCGCGTGCTGGCAATGACGCCGGGTTAGTCTGATCGATGACCGGACCTGCCTCACCACCACAGATATCCAGCAGCAGGCGTGTAGCACGCTCCATCGCTTTCAGCTGCAGCTGTGGATCGACACCACGCTCGTAGCGATGAGAGGCATCGGTATGCAGGCCATGACGGCGAGCACGGCCGGTGATTGACAGCGGGCTGAAGAAGGCGCACTCAAACAGTACGTTGGTGGTTTCTTCATTGACGCCAGAGTGCTCGCCGCCAAAGATGCCGCCCATTGCCAGCGCTTTATGGTGGTCGGCGATAACCAGCGTATCGGCGTTCAGTTTGGCTTCCGTGCCGTCCAGCAGCGTCAGGGTTTCGCCCTCTTCTGCCATCCGCACGATAATGCCGCCGTCAATGCGATCCAGATCGAAAGCGTGCATCGGCTGGCCCAGCTCAAGCAGCACGAAGTTGGTGATATCAACGATCGGATCGATAGAGCGAATACCGCAACGACGCAGCTTCTCACGCATCCACAGCGGTGTTGCTGCCTTAACGTTAACGCCTTTGATTACGCGGCCCAGATAACGTGGGCAGGCATCGACAGCATCGACACGGATTGGGAAAGTATCCTGAATAGTTGCGGCAACCGGCGAAATTTGTGGCTCGGTCAGCGACATTTTATTCAGTACGGCGACGTCGCGGGCAACGCCAATAATGCCTAAACAGTCAGCCCGGTTAGGCGTCACGCTGATTTCAATCGTGCTGTCGTCGAGCTTCAGATATTCACGAATATCCGTGCCGACAGGCGCATCCAGCGGCAGTTCAATAATCCCGTTGTGATCGTCAGAAATACCCAGCTCGGAGAAGGAACACAGCATGCCTTCAGAAGGCTCACCGCGCAGCTTAGCCGCTTTGATTTTGAAATCACCCGGCAGTACGGCACCGACGGTGGCGACGGCCACTTTTAAGCCCTGGCGGCAGTTCGGTGCGCCACAAACAATATCCAGCAGGCGATCGCCACCTGTGTTGATTTTTGTTACGCGCAGTTTGTCTGCATTAGGATGCTGGCCGCACTCTACCACTTCACCCACAACTACGCCGTGAAAAGCACCGGCTACTGCATCCACGCCGTCCACTTCCAGACCGGCCATGGTGATTTGTTCACTCAGTGCTGCACTGTCAACAGACGGGTTAACCCACTCACGTAACCAGAGTTCGCTGAATTTCATTGGAATAACCCGCCCTTATTTAAACTGTTTGAGGAAACGTAAATCATTTTCGAAGAAGGCGCGCAGATCGGTCACGCCGTAACGCAGCATGGTCAGACGCTCCATTCCCATCCCAAAGGCAAAGCCGGAATAGACTTCAGGATCGATACCGACGTTACGCAGAACGTTTGGATGCACCATGCCGCAACCCAGAACTTCCAGCCACTTGCCATTTTTGCCCATCACGTCCACTTCCGCAGAAGGTTCGGTGAAGGGGAAATAGGAAGGACGGAAACGCACCTGTAAGTCTTCTTCAAAGAAATTATTCAGGAAATCGTGCAGGGTCCCTTTCAGGTTGGTAAAGCTGATGTTTTTATCAACAATCAACCCTTCCATCTGGTGGAACATTGGGGTGTGCGTCTGATCGTAATCGTTACGATACACGCGGCCCGGCGCGATAATACGGATCGGCGGCTGCTGGTTTTTCATCGTGCGGATCTGCACGCCAGACGTCTGGGTACGCAGCAGGCGGGTCGCATCAAACCAGAAGGTATCGTGATCGGCGCGAGCAGGATGGTGTCCCGGAATATTCAGCGCATCAAAGTTATGATAGTCGTCTTCAATTTCAGGCCCGGTTTCAACCGCGAAGCCCAGCTCGCCAAAGAAAGTTTCGATACGATCGATCGTACGCGTAACCGGATGCAGGCCACCATTCTCGATACGACGTCCCGGCAGCGAAACATCAATCGTCTCTTCAGCCAGACGAGCGTTGAGCGCCGCAGACTCCAGATCGTTTTTACGTGCGTTGAGCGCTTCCTGCACCTGCTGCTTGGCTTCGTTAATGATAGCGCCTGCAGCAGGACGCTCTTCCGCTGGCACCTCGCGCAGCGTGGTCATCTGCAGCGTCAGATGACCTTTTTTCCCTAAATACTCAACGCGTACCGTATCTAACGCGGCAACATCGGGTGCATCTGTAATGGCCGCTTTCGCGTTCGCCACCAGTTCTGCGAGATGTGACATGCTTTCCTCTTCTTCCAGCCGCCGTGGCCGGTCTGTTTTTTATGGGACGACTCTGTCCTGGATTTGCTACGCCGGAAATAAAAAAGCCTCCACGAGGGAGGCTTTCAGCGCGATTTTTCGTTTCTTTTCTTTGCGCAAAAGCCCCCGATGTTCAGGTGCTAAAGTAAAAAAAGAAACGAAAATTCGCGTTCATGCTTGTATTACCTTGTTGTCATTTGCCGTATCAGCGCCCTATTGAAAAACGCATGGATAAAAATGTCAACAAATTGCTTAAGTTACACAAAATAAAAGAGGGAGACCAGCTCCCTCTTTCACCTGACTTACGCCAGAGCTGATTTCGCTTTTTCAACAAGTGCAGAGAATGTCACTTTGTCGAATACGGCGATGTCAGCCAGAATCTTACGGTCGATTTCGATCGAAGCCTTTTTCAGGCCATTGATGAAACGGCTGTAAGAGATACCGTTAGTGCGTGCCGCTGCGTTGATACGCGCGATCCACAGCTGACGGAACTGACGCTTACGCTGACGACGGTCACGGTAAGCATACTGACCAGCTTTGATAACAGCCTGGAAAGCAACGCGGTATACACGTGAACGTGCACCGTAGTAGCCTTTAGCTTGTTTTAAGATTTTTTTGTGACGTGCGCGAGCAACTACACCACGTTTTACACGAGCCATTTAGCTCTCCTGTTTAATATTCTGATTTAAAAAAAAATTACTTATGCGTACGGCAGGCAGGCAATAACCAGACCCAGATCGCCTTTAGACACCATGCCTTTCGGACGCAGATGACGTTTACGCTTAGTAGATTTTTTAGTCAGAATATGACGCAGGTTTGCGTGTTTACGCTTGAAGCCACCAGAGGCGGTCTTCTTGAAGCGCTTAGCCGCGCCACGTACAGTTTTAATCTTTGGCATTTAAAACATCCACTTCGCATTGTTAATAAAATAAAACAGACAGGCGGACAACAATCCGACGGCATACACCGTCGGGTCGCGGTCACTTTATGGCCTACTGTTTCTTCTTAGGAGCGAGCACCATGATCATCTGACGACCTTCGATCTTCGAAGGGAAGGATTCGACAATCGCCAGATCCATGTCTTCACACAGATCTTTACGGACGCGGTTAAGCACTTCCATACCGATCTGCTGGTGCGCCATCTCACGACCGCGGAAACGCAGCGTGATTTTGGCTTTATCACCCTCTTCCAGAAAGCGAATCAGGTTGCGTAGTTTTACCTGATAGTCGCCATCATCGGTACCAGGACGGAATTTAATTTCCTTAACCTGGATAACTTTTTGCTTTTTCTTCTGTTCTTTAGAAGATTTGCTCTTTTCATAGAGGAACTTGCCGTAATCCATAATACGGCAAACGGGCGGCTCGGCGTTAGGGCTGATTTCTACTAAATCAACGCCTGCTTCCTCAGCTTTTTCCAAAGCCTCATTCAGACTGACAATACCAATCTGCTCGCCATCGACGCCAGTCAGTCGTACTTCTGTGGCGCGGATTTCTCTGTTAATGCGATTAGGACGCGCCGGTTGAACTCGTTTTCCGCCTTTAATACCTTATTCCTCCAGTTGATGAAGATTGCGACTGCGTATTTCTTCCTGCAGCTTCGCGATCACTTCGTTTACGTCCATGCTGCCCAGGTCTTTACCACGGCGGGTGCGAACGGCAACTTTGCCTGCTTCCACCTCTTTATCACCACAGACCAACATATACGGGACACGACGTAAAGTGTGCTCGCGGATTTTAAAGCCAATCTTCTCGTTTCTCAAGTCCGCTTTTACACGAATGCCCGCATTCTGAAGTTTTTGGGTCAATTCTGCAACATATTCGGACTGGCCATCGGTGATATTCATCACCACAACTTGTACAGGAGCGAGCCAGGTCGGGAAGAAACCGGCATACTCTTCGGTCAAAATACCGATAAAGCGCTCCACTGAACCCAGAATCGCACGGTGAATCATCACCGGCACCTGACGTTCATTATTTTCACCTACATAGGAAGCACTCAAACGGCCCGGCAGAGAGAAGTCGAGCTGAACGGTACCACACTGCCATGCGCGATCCAGGCAGTCATGCAGGGTAAATTCAATTTTAGGGCCATAAAACGCGCCCTCGCCCGGCTGATACTCGAACGGAATATCGTTCTCTTTCAGCGCGGCAGCCAGGTCAGCCTCGGCACGATCCCATTGCTCATCAGAACCAATGCGCTTCACCGGACGGGTAGACAGTTTCACCACGATTTTTTCAAAACCGAACGTGCTGTACATGTCGTAAACCATACGGATGCAGCTGTTTACTTCAGTACGTACCTGCTCTTCTGTACAGAAGATATGCGCATCGTCCTGAGTAAAGCCACGCACGCGCATCAGACCATGCAGCGCACCAGAAGGTTCATTACGGTGGCAGCTACCAAACTCGGCCATACGCAAAGGCAGGTCGCGGTATGATTTTAGACCCTGATTGAAAATCTGCACGTGTCCAGGGCAATTCATTGGTTTAATGCAGTATTCACGGTTCTCAGAAGAGGTCGTGAACATGGCTTCTTTATAGTTTTCCCAGTGACCGGTTTTTTCCCACAGCACGCGATCCATCATCAATGGACCTTTCACTTCCTGATAATCGTACTCAGTCAGTTTGCTACGGACAAAGACTTCCAGCTCACGGAAAATAGTCCAGCCATCATTGTGCCAGAACACCATGCCCGGCGCTTCTTCCTGCATATGGTACAGGTCAAGCTGCTTGCCGATTTTACGGTGGTCACGCTTGGCCGCTTCTTCCAGACGCAACAGGTAAGCTGCCAGCTGTTTTTTATCTGCCCAGGCCGTACCGTAAATACGCTGTAGCATTTTGTTGTTGCTGTCGCCACGCCAGTAAGCACCGGAAATCTTCTGCAGTTTAAAATGATGGCAGAAGCGCATGTTAGGCACGTGCGGCCCGCGGCACATATCAACATATTCTTCGTGATGATACAGGCCAGGACGGTCGTCATGGCTGATGTTTTCATCAAGAATGGTCATCTTATAAGTTTCGCCACGAGCAGCGAAGGCGTCACGCGCTTCCTGCCAGCTCACTTTCTTTTTGATGACGTCATAATTCGTTTCAGCCAGCTGGTGCATACGCTTTTCCAGCTGCTCAATGTCTTCCTGGGTCAGAGTACGATCGATATCAACGTCATAGTAGAAGCCGTTGTCGATAACCGGACCGATCGCCATTTTAGTATCTGGCCACAGCTGCTTAATAGCATGACCCAGCAGGTGAGCGCAGGAGTGGCGGATAATTTCCAGACCTGCTTCATCTTTAGCAGTGATGATGGCAACGTGTGCATCTTCGGTGATGGGATCGACAGCATCAACCAGTTCACCATTCACACGGCCTGCGATACAGGCTTTAGCCAGACCCGGACCGATGTCCTGGGCGATATCCATCACGCTAACGGCGTGGTCAAAAGAGCGCTGACTTCCATCAGGAAGAGTAATAACAGGCATAATACATCCTTACTTGCAGTGGTAACCCATACGCAAGGCTACATACAAAATTGAAATTTACTTATATACCAGCAACCTGGCACTTAAAATCAACTCACATTTGCTGATTCGGTGTCAAGCCTGATACACATATTCAAAAGCAGCCATTTAGCAAAAACCTTTGAAGGAGTAGTATCTTACACGCCATGGCCAACAAATGCACGGCGCGAAAAAAATTTGTCAGTTAACAAGGCTTATTTGTGGTCATCTGCGGTTTCGCTGAAAAGCTGTCCGGTAACGTTCCGCTCAGCACGAGTCCTTACGCAGAGGCCCTCACTTCCGGATAAAGAAAAAATGAAAATTGGTTATTTGTTTCCCGCCGCAGTGGGAATAACGGGTGTTGCTCTGCTGGTGTGGTTTATCGCCAGCGGCGCATGGATGCCGGGCGCATAATGGCAGGAGGAGTGTGGGTTATGCCTGGCATAACCCACAGGCTTTCTTACATGGCGTAAGAAAGCTGAATCGTGGTCTTGGTATCGGTTTTATCCGGGGCAGAAGACGGCGGATTCTGGTTCCAGGTAACGTTATAAGCCATCTTCAATGAGAAATGAGCGTTGATCGCGACCTGTAAACCGGTTTCGGAGTTTACCGTTGTGTCATCGCTGCCCAGCACGGAAACACCCTGAATAAATTTAGTGGTATCGGTCAGCTGCCACTGGTAGCTCGCCGCACCATAAGCCAGTGCCTGCGTTTCATGGCCGCCATCATGGTAGTCGTCGTAGCGCACACCAGGACCGGCTTCCAGACGCAGTGAGTGAACCGGACCGCTCAGGATCTGACGACCGTAACCGGCAGCCAGAATAGAACGTCCGTCGTAGCCATTGAAACGATCGCTTAACCAGCTTGCCTGACCAAACAGGTAATCGGCCGTGTTGATGTTATAACGCGAACGACCGCCCACCTGATAGGTTTCGGAAGAGCGCTCATCGTTAGAAGAGGTATTGCTGGCGTTGCCCCACAGGCTGTAAGCCATCTGCGACTGGTACCAGGTCATATTGGTGCTGGCAGTTAGTGAAGAACTGGTGGTATTGCCGGTTTGAGCGAGGTAACCCGCAGCAGCGTTACCTTCAAAATTTTTCTTGGCAGTAGAAGGATCATCCATGACCGTGAAGACATTGTTATCCGCCAGAGCCTGATGGCACAGGGCGCCGCCAGAAAGTAAAAGTACGACCGACAACTTATTAAGCGCTTTCATTAAATATGATCCATACGGCTGTTGAGGTTGAAAAAAAGAGTGAGTCTGAAGAGTTTTCAAAGACGATCAATGCCTTTTATGGAAAGAGTTGTAACATTTTATTAAATCGCATTTTTCCACCTGGTTACCCGCAAAAAAAGTAATGAAATGAGAAGCGCTTTCCCCGGCGGCGCAAAGTATAGCCCGATCGGACGCGGCCAGGTGAGCTATGCTAAAAAACGATGGCTTAACAACGAGGTGAATTATGGGTGATTCAGATGTTACACAGTATGTTGTCACTTTCCGTTTCGAGGAAAAGGGACTTTCTGATGTGCTTGAGCTGAACAGCGCTCTGACCAATGGCGGATTTACCACCAGCCTTCATGACAAAGAAGGCCATCCTTTTGAGTTGGGAACCAACAGCTTTGGCCTCGTTAGCGCACTGGATGAAGAAAAAGTCCGTGAGCAGGCAGAGGGGCTGGGTGAAATGGCACTGGGAGAAAAACCCGAGGTTGAAATACAACGTTTTGACGAGTTTCTGGCCGCCAGCAAAACCTAAGGTTTTGTAAAAGATGCCCGATGCTGTGCGCAACCGCTGGTTTTGATTATTATTTAAGCGTTAGTATCATCCTGTCCTGCAAGACACAGCGAAAGAGGAAACCGCTATGTGGTCAGCCATTGGTCGTCTGTTGAGTGAGCAGTTAGGTGAGGCTGAAATCAGCCAGCGCACAGAGTTGCCGGGCGGTGATGTCCATCCGGCATGGCGTATTCGTTACGGTGAGCACGAGGTTTTTATCAAGTGCAACACCCGGGAGATGCTGGATCTGTTCACATGGGAAGCCGATCAGCTTGAACTCCTTTCCCGCAGTAATACCGTTCGCGTTCCGGCAGTTTACGGCGTAGGGAGCGACCGTGAGGTCAGTTTTTTGCTGCTGGAATATATTCCTCTTACCGCGCTGGATGAACACAGCGCCCGGCAGCTGGGCCAACAGCTGGCTCATTTGCATCAATGGAGCGAGCAGCCTCAGTTTGGTCTGGATTTTGATAACAACATTACCACCTCACCTCAGCCAAACAGCTGGTTACGACGCTGGTCTGTTTTTTTTGCCGAACAGCGGATTGGCTGGCAGCTACAGCTGGCGGCAGAAAAGGGCATCCAGTATGGCGATATAGAGTTGATTACCCGCTGTGCGCAGAACGTATTGGCTGCTCATCACCCTCAGCCTTCCTTGCTGCATGGCGATTTATGGCCGGCAAACTGTGGAGCCAGCGATGCGGGCCCATGGATTTTCGATCCTGCCTGCTATTGGGGTGACCGAGAATGCGATCTGGCAATGCTCGCCTGGTTTCCAGAGCTGCCACGTCAGATTTTCGAGGGCTATCAGTCAGTCTGGCCGCTGCCGGACGATTATCTGCTGCGTCAGCCGGTCTATCAGCTTTATTATTTACTGAACAGGGCAAACGTGTTTGGCGGACACTGGTTGGGAGAAGCGCAGCGAGCGGTAGGCACGCTGCTGGATCTGGACGAACTGAGCAGACAGCACGCCCGCCCAGCCTGAAAATCAATGAATAAACCCGGCGAGTTTCAGCACAAAATAGCCTGCGGCGGCAATGATAACCGGCAGGACATATAACGGAAAAAACTGCAGGAAAATTGTATGGCGCGGCACCACAATTTTTTCTTCCAGCTGTTGGCGGCTGCGCCCTTCTTCACCTTTCGCCTTTTCGAGGATCATCTGATCTTCAATTCCCTCGCGCAGATGACGTGACTGACGCCACATTCGGGCGCCGCTCGCCTGTAAAGCAAGCCCCACAAAAATGGCGATATAAATAACCCAGAACAAAACATTGCTGCCCTGGTTAAAATCAGGAATCGGGGAATTCTGCCAGAATGCATCGAGAAAATGGGTGTTGAAACGGATCATATCGATCATCACGTGCGAAAAATCCTGCATTACCGCATTAATCCCTTCCTGCTTTTCGCGGGTTTTTTCCAGAAACCCCATCAGCGAGATCAGCGTGGAAATCAGCGCTGGAATAAAAATAATCCAGCCAGCGATACGCTTAATGACTGCGACTCGCCCAGCCTGTTGATAAGTCATGCTTTCTCCTGTCCTTTAGCTGTGAGGCTGTAAGTTTACCCGCCCGCCGCTAAATGTGCCTGAAAATTTGTTGCAGCAAGCGTAAATGGCGACTTATCACTCTGAATGCGCAGATATCGTCCAGCAATACTTCATGATAAGGTGAAGAAAATTGGATAACGGAGCCGTAATATGACGTGGTCACGCCCAGTGCTTGCAGCAATTTTTGATATGGATGGCTTGCTGATCGATTCAGAGCCGTTGTGGTACCGTGCCGAACTGGACGTTTTTGAAACGCTGGATGTCGATCTTTCAAAGCGAGATGCGTTACCGGATACGCTTGGTTTGCGCATCGATCAGGTCGTTCGTATGTGGTACGAAACGCTGCCGTGGAGCGGCCCGAGCCAGCAGGAAGTAACGCAGCGGATTATTACCCGCGCGTTGGATCTGGTTGAAGAGACCCGCCCTCTGTTACCCGGCGTGGAACAGGCGC
Organism: Pantoea sp. CCBC3-3-1; assembly: GCF_007981265.1. Lineage (NCBI taxonomy): Bacteria > Pseudomonadati > Pseudomonadota > Gammaproteobacteria > Enterobacterales > Erwiniaceae > Pantoea > Pantoea sp. CCBC3-3-1. The sequence goes on along the minus strand of NZ_CP034363.1, from coordinate 1,960,633 downwards.
TGAAGCTGTGCAAAGCCGAAGGGTTAAAAATTGGGCTGGCATCCGCTTCGCCACTGCATATGCTGAAGCAGGTGTTGGAGATGTTTAACCTGCGTCACTACTTTGACGTGCTGGCGTCGGCAGAAGCTCTGCCCTACAGCAAACCTCATCCGCAGGTTTACCTGGATGCCGCTACGCAATTAGGCATCGATCCGTTGAACTGCGTAACGCTTGAAGACTCATTTAATGGCATGATCGCCACTAAAGCCGCGCGCATGCGTTCAATTGTCGTGCCTGATTCTGACTATGCCGCCGATCCGCGCTGGGCGCTGGCTGACGTAAAACTCTCTTCGCTTGTTGAGTTAAGCAGCCGCCATTTGCACGGCAAATAAAACCGCGGAGCGAGGCTGCTTCCGCCCCGCTCCGTTGACTATTATGGCCGCTCGCCAAACTCGCACTCCAGCACCGTCCATTTACGCGCTTGCTCGCTGATAGTAAAGCCCAAACCGGCCCGGTCCGAAATCCACATCCTTCCGTCGCGCAGCTCCAGCTGTTCATTAAACAGCGGATTCAGCCATTCAAAATGCTCCAGCCACGGCTCCAGTGGATAGGCAGCAGACAGGTGCAGATGCACTTCCATCGCAAAATGCGGTGCCAGTTTTTTATGGTGCCTTGCCGCTAAATCCATAATTTGCAGAAATGGCGTAATGCCACCCACTCTTGGCGCATCAGGCTGCACAAAATCGCAGGCGTTGTTCAGAATCAACTGCTCATGCTCGCGAAAGCTGGTAAGCATCTCTCCTGTGGCGACAGGCGTATCGAGCGCGGCGGCAAGCTGCGCATGTCCTTCAAAATCCCACGCGTCCAGCGGCTCTTCAATCCAGACCAGATTAAAATCCTCCATTTTGCGTCCCATGCGGATAGCCGTGTCTCTGTCCCACTGCTGATTGGCATCCACCATTAATGGAAAATCGTCGCCAAGCGCATGACGCACGGCGCTGAGTCGTCGAATATCTTCTGCCGTATCCGGCTGACCGACCTTAATCTTAATGCCGCCAATACCGCTTTCACGAGAAATCGCCACGTTTTTAAGCACCTGCTCCAGCGGCGTATGCAGGAAGCCACCGGAGGTGTTGTAACACTGTACAGAATCACGATGCGCCCCTAAAAGTTTGGCCAGCGGTAATCCTGCACGCTTCGCTTTGAGATCCCATAAGGCGATATCCAGCGGCGAAATCGCCTGCACGGCCATGCCGCTTCGCCCAACCGAAGCGCCGGCCCATAACAGCTTGCTGTAGATTTTATCAATGTCGTTAGGATCTTCGTTGAGCAGATTATCGGCTATCTCTTTTGCATGAGCATAAATGCCCTGTCCACCCGCTCGCTTTGAATAGCTGAATCCCACGCCTTCAAAACCTTCCCGGGTGCGGATTTCAGCAAAAATAATGGCCACTTCGGTGAGGGGCTTTTGCCGACCGGTCAGGACCTTAGCATCACTAACCGGTGTGGCTAAAGGAAGGAAAGCCAGAGAAAGTTTTACCCAGGTGATTCGGTCCCCAGTGTCGGCCGCAGTGGCTGTACCGGTTGCCTGGGCATAGGTTACGGCCTGAGAATTAGCGCTGGTGCTCATAAGGCAGGATCTCCTTCAACATAAGGCTGGTGATGGTGAATACGTCAACATTTAGCGTAATACGTTCAGCAGAGACCAGCATCAAAGCTAATAACTGGATAATCGATCACGAAACGAGCCGGAATGTTAACCTTATGGCAGAAATATTTATCTTTCGTTACAGCGTCACATATTTCTTCTACTGTATATATCCCCTATACTGGATGAATTGACAGTTCGACTACCAGGTAATCCCATGACGGCCGAAGGCCATCTCATTTTCGCCATTGCCAGCGCCATTTTTGCCAAGCGAGCCGAGTTAACCCCGGTGCTGGCCAGCGCTGACTGGTGGCATATTGTTCCCGCCACGCTGCTGACCTGCCTGCTGCCGGATATCGATCATCCGCGCTCGTTTCTGGGGCAGCGATTCCGCTGGCTGTCGCATCCCATAGCACGGGCGTTCGGCCATCGGGGCTTCACCCACAGTCTACTGGCGGTAGCGGGCGGCGTAGCGCTGTTTAATTTACAGGTCCCGGCCGAATGGGTAGTGCCTGCCGATGTATTTCAGGGACTGGTGCTGGGTTATCTGAGTCATATCGTTGCGGATATGTTAACCCCCGCAGGCGTACCGCTGCTCTGGCCATGCCGCTGGCGTTTTCGCCTGCCGCTGCTCAGAAGCCAGAATGGCAACCAGATGGAAAGAATGCTTTGCCTGGCGCTGGTGGGTTACGCCATTATTTTCCCGCAAGGTTCGCCTGGATTTGGCAAGACCGACTGGCCTCCCCAGGCAATAAATGCGGTGCAAAGCAGCATCAGCCGCTTCCTTAACCACTCGCTGGCGCAATAACGCCATCCTAAATTCCATTTAGTTATAAGCTATTGATTTTGGATATATAGTGCGTATCCGCGGAACTGTTACCATTTGCAGATCCGCGGACTTAATACGCGATACGAATTATATCCAGAGGGCAGTATAACCCTCGCTATAAATGGAGATTTGGGGATGAACCTTCCTTTGATACTTAACCTGGTAGCATTTATTGCTCTCCTGGCGCTGCTGGCCAGAAGCGGTAAAACCCAGTGGAGCCTGGCAAAAAAAGTGCTCGTCGGGCTGGTAATGGGTGTGCTGTTCGGACTGGCTTTGCACACTATTTATGGGCCCGACAGTGCTGTCCTGAAAGAGTCGATTAGCTGGTTTAATTTAGTCGGTAACGGCTACGTTCAGCTTTTACAGATGATTGTTATGCCGCTGGTGTTTGCGTCCATACTGAGCGCCGTTGCCAGGCTGCATAACGCCTCCTCATTAGGTAAAATCAGTTTTCTGACTATTGGCGTGCTGCTGTTTACCACGGCTATTTCTGCGCTGGTCGGCGTCTTTGTCACCTGGCTGTTTGGCCTGAACGCTAACGGGCTGGTTCAGGGCGCACAGGAAACGGCTCGTCTCGCCGCGCTGCAATCAAATTATGTTGGAAAAGTGGCCGATCTTTCGCCGCCACAGCTGCTGCTCTCCTTTGTACCGAAAAATCCGTTTGCCGATTTAACCGGTGCTAATCCTACGTCGATTATCAGCGTAGTGATTTTCGCTGCCTTCCTCGGTGTCGCTGCGCTTCATTTATTACGTGATGATAAACCTAAGGGCGAACGCGTGCTGGCCGCGATTGATGTGCTCCAGGCGTGGGTAATGAAACTGGTTCGTCTGATTATGAAGCTGACGCCATACGGCGTGCTGGCGTTAATGACGAAGGTTGTTGCCAGTTCAAATCTCAACGACATCATTAAACTCGGTGGCTTCGTGGTGGCGTCCTACCTGGGCCTGGCAATCATGTTTGCGGTCCATGCGCTGCTGCTGGCCGTCAACGGCGTTAACCCGAAAGTGTTCTTCCGCAAAGTGTGGCCAGTTATTACCTTTGCTTTTACCAGCCGCTCCAGTGCGGCAAGTATCCCGCTGAGCATTGAGGCGCAAACTCGCCGCCTGGGGATCCCTGAATCGATTGCCAGCTTTGCGGCCTCTTTCGGCGCAACTATCGGTCAGAATGGCTGTGCGGGTTTGTACCCCACGATGCTTGCGGTGATGGTCGCGCCTACCGTTGGCATTAATCCGTTCGAACCGATGTGGATTGCAACGCTGGTTGGCATCGTGACGCTCAGTTCTGCGGGCGTGGCAGGCGTTGGCGGCGGTGCGACTTTCGCTGCTCTGATCGTCCTGCCTACGCTTGGCCTGCCGGTTACGCTGGTAGCGCTGCTGATCTCCATTGAGCCATTAATCGATATGGGACGTACGGCGCTCAACGTGAATGGCTCAATGACGGCCGGTACGCTGACCAGCCAGTGGCTGAAGCAAACCGATCGCGCATTGCTAAATGCCGACGCCAGGGAAGATGCCGAACTGGCACACCGGTAACGCCCTACCCACAAATGCCGTCACGGCCCGCTGCCGTTACTGAGCTACTGCCCCGTAAGTTTGCTGCTTGCGGGGCATTTTTATTGCGCCCCTGCTCTCCCTTCAGCGTTTCAGATGTTTAACCCTGTACTTTTCATGCGTATCCGCCTGACTGTTCTATAGTTACTGAAGTCCAAAAGACAACAACAGGAGCAAGTGAGCATGTCAAAAGAAACCGATAACAAGGAAATAACCCATAACGCCCCGCTAACCGGTCCCGACTCGGCAAAGCCAGGCATGGATTCTCTGGCACCCGCGGACGGCTCACACAAGCCTCTGTCCGAGCCAACGCCTCCCGGAAAACAGCCGACGGCGCCAGGCAGTCTGAAAGCGCCGGAGACCAGTAACGCGAAGCTCGACGCGCTGGAAACCTTCCGCAAAGGCGGTGAAAATTTCCCGCTGACCACCAATCAGGGCACACGCATTGCTGATGACCAAAACTCGCTGCGTGCTGGCACCCGTGGTCCAACATTGCTGGAAGATTTTATCCTGCGAGAAAAAATCACTCATTTCGACCACGAGCGCATTCCGGAACGTATCGTTCACGCGCGTGGTTCAGCAGCACATGGTTACTTCCAGCCCTATCGCGATATGAGCGATATTACGAAAGCTGATTTTTTACGCGACCCGAATCAGCAGACGCCGGTTTTTGTTCGTTTCTCTACGGTTCAGGGCGGCGCAGGTTCAGCAGACACCGTGCGCGACATCCGCGGCTGGGCCACCAAGTTTTATACGGAGGAAGGCGTCTTCGATCTGGTTGGCAACAACACGCCCGTGTTCTTTATTCAGGATGCGCACAAGTTCCCCGATTTTGTTCACGCCGTGAAGCCTGAGCCGCACAATGAAATTCCTCAGGGCCAGAGCGCGCACGATACGTTTTGGGATTACGTCTCGCTTCAGCCTGAAACCCTGCACAACGTGATTTGGGCGATGTCAGATCGCGGTATTCCTCGCAGCTATCGCACCATGGAAGGTTTCGGCATTCATACTTTCCGCTTTATTAATGCAGAAGGTAAAGCCACCTTCGTCCGCTTCCACTGGAAGCCCGTGGCCGGTAAAGCCTCGCTACTGTGGGATGAGGCGCAAAAACTGACCGGGCGCGATCCGGATTTCCATCGTCGCGATCTGTGGGAAGCCATTGAAGCGGGCGATTACCCGGAATATGAACTGGGCGTGCAGCTGATCCCGGAAGAAGACGAATTTAAGTTCGACTTTGACCTGCTGGATGCGACCAAGCTGATCCCGGAAGAACTCGTGCCGGTTGAGCTTATCGGTAAAATGGTGCTGAACCGCAATCCGGATAACTTTTTTGCCGAAACCGAGCAGGTCGCCTTCCATCCCGGCCATATCGTTCCCGGCATGGATTTTACCAACGACCCGCTGCTTCAGGGACGTCTGTTCTCCTATACCGATACGCAAATCAGCCGCCTTGGCGGGCCGAACTTCCACGAAATTCCGATTAACCGCCCCGTTTGCCCTTACCACAACTTCCAGCGTCAGGGCATGCACCGCATGGACATTGATACCAACCCGGCTAACTACGAGCCGAACTCCATCAATGATAACTGGCCGCGTGAAACGCCTCCGTCCCCCCATCGCGGCGGTTTCGAAAGCTATCAGGAACGCATTGAAGGCCATAAGGTTCGCGAGCGCAGCCCTTCCTTCGGTGAATACTATTCTCAGCCACGCCTGTTCTGGAACAGTCAGACGCCGGTTGAGCAACAGCACATTATCGACGCCTATTCATTTGAGCTAAGTAAGGTTGCGCGGCCCTATATCCGTGAACGCGTTGTCGACCATCTGGTTCATATCGACGTATCGCTGGCCAATGGCGTGGCGCAAAATCTGGGTATCGCGCTCTCGGATGAAAAAATGCACACCGCACCGCCAAAAGATGTTAATGGCCTGAAAAAAGATGCCAGCCTGAGCCTCTATGCCGTACCGAGCGGAAGCATCAAGGGACGCCAGGTGGCGCTGCTGATCAGCGACGGCGTGATAGCGGCCGACGTGCTGGCGATCCTCCAGGAACTGAAAGCCCAGGGCGTGCATGCCAAACTGCTTGCGCCACATATGGGCCAGGTGCGCGCTGATGATGGATCTTCACTGCCGATTGACGCGACCTTTAGCGGCCTGCCGTCACTGACGTTCGATGCCGTTATCGTGCCGGATGGTAATATCGACGCGCTGTTGCTCAGTGGCGACGCGCGCTACTTCCTGCTGGAAGCCTATAAGCATCTGAAAGTGATTGGCCTGAGCGGTGCCGCACGCCGCTTTAAATCACAATTTGGCTTGGGCGACAGCGAGCAGGAAGAAGGCATTATCGAAGACAGCAAGGCGGAAGGCGTGCTGATGAGCGAATTCCTTGCCGCGATGGCCGCGCACCGTATCTGGTCGCGCAGTCAGAAAGCGTTAAGCGTTCCGGCATAATTTGCCCTGTAAAGCGGCATGATGCCGTTCCAGTAAGGTGCAGCCGACGCTGCGCCTTGCTCTGGACAGGCTCAAAGCGCTTAGCCTCGCCTTATTTTGCCCACCCTTTCCAGCAGGATCCCGCACTAAAATACCCAACCTTCTGCATTTTGACCGGCCGGTCAAAACAGTGGCATCAAAGTTGCTTCTCCTGAATACCCTCGTTGTTCAGGAGACAATCCATGAGAGCTGCTACCGACACCCGTTATCGCTATCGAATCTTTGCCATGCTGTTTTTGATCGCCCTAATCAACTACATCGATCGCGGCGCCCTCTCCTTTGCGGCTAACGCGATTGCAGACGAATTCCATTTCAGCAAAGTCCAGCTTGGTGTGGTGCTGAGCTATTTTGGTTTTGGCTATCTTTTTGGCTCATTGTGCGGCGGCTTTCTTGCCGATCGCTTAGGCACGAAAAAGGTCTGGCTCCTTGCTGGCGTTCTCTGGTCATTACTGGAAATCGCTACCGCCTGGGCTGGCGAGCTGGGTATGGCGCTATTTGGCGGCTCGGCGATTATGGGCTTTGCGGTAATGCGCGTGATGTTTGGCGTTGCGGAAGGGCCAGCGTACGCCCTGATGAACAAAGCCATCGCGCATTGGGCACCTGACAATGAACGTGGAATTGCGCTGGGTATTGGCTTGCTGAGTACTCAGGTTGGCGCTTTACTCACTGCGCCTGTCGCGGTTGGCCTGTTGTTATTAACGAATGACTGGCGAGTGATGTTTATTTTGTTGGGGATTTTTTCACTGGCAGCCATGCTGCTTTTCGCCCGCGCATTTACCGACACGCCGGAACAGCAGCCGCGCGTCAGTGCCTCTGAACGAAATTTGATCCTGCACGGCCAGGCTGAAAGCGCCGCTGGCCCCCGCCTGCCCTGGTGGCGTTTTTTTAGCAGCCGTACCCTTGTTTGCAACGCGCTGGGCTATTTCTCTTTTCTCTATATTACTTTCACCCTGGTGACATGGGGGCCCAAATACCTGCAGGATAATTTCCATTATGATCTGCACTCGTTATGGTACGTCGCCATGATCCCCTGGAGCGGCGCCTGTTTGACCGTGCTGCTAGGCGGGAAAATTGCCGACACGTTATTAAAACGCTTCAAAAATCTGCGCCTGGCGCGCAATGTCTTCGCCTCCGTCACTTTAATGCTTACCGCACTCTGCTTTATGGCCATCCCGTGGATGCCTTCAGCAACCGCTATTATTCTGATGATGACGCTGGGCAACGCGCTGAATGCGCTGGTGAACAACGTCTACTGGTCGGTGGTTATTGACGTCACGCCTAAATCGACGGTCGGCACCTACAGCGGAATGACGCTGGCGATCGCAAACCTTGCCTCGATTATTTCTCCGATGCTTAGCGGCTGGCTGGCACAGCATTATGGCTACAATGCTATGTTTAGTGCCACTGCGGCAATTGCCTTTGGCAGCATGCTGGCAATGCTGTTTTTACAGCCGGAGAAAAAGCTGACGGTGACTGGCCCTGTTTTCCATCCGCAGCGTAAGGAAGCAATCTGACAGAGAGCATGGAGAGAGAGTTAAGAATACGTTAAGCACTGTAAGCAACCCGCAATAGCGGCGGGTTGCCTCTTGCGTTTTCACTGGCCCGGAGTAATGTTAGCCTCAGTCAGAACCAGGAGATACTTTATGAAAAAGGTGATAAGTACATTGTTCGCCTTGACGCTGTTAGCCCCTACGCTGGCCATTGCGCATCCCGGAGACTGGGGCCCGGGACCCGGTTGGGATCATGGTCACGGCCATGGTGGCGGTGGCCCTGGACGGCTCTCTTTTCTGCCGGAAGCCGCCGCAGCAGTGATCATCGGCGGCCTGACCTATTACGCGCTAAACGGCAACTACTATCAGCGTCAGAACGACAACACCTATGTTGTTGTACAGCCACCCGCGGAACGCTTCAGCGGTGATATGCACGCGCTTGACTACAACGGCGAGCGTTTTTACGTGCAGGATGGTCATTACTACCGTCGGGATATTGACGGTCGTTACCTGGAAGTGCCACGCCCGCCAGGCCTGTAAACGGGACAAAATAAAACACCCTGCCGCAGTACGCTGGCAGGGTGTTTTTTTATTGTTTAAAACCGGTCACATCCGTCACCGGTTTTTATAACAGCTTACTGACCCGCTTGCGGATCGGTATCGTACTCTTTACAGCTCTGGAAACCATAATTCATCACGCGGCCGGTGTCGCTGTAGCTCACGAAATAGGTCTGCTGCTTATGATCACGCTCGCCCAGCACATAAGTCTGACAAGTGCCGCGAGCATGCGTCATGGTGATTTCAGTAGAAGGTGGTCCCGCGATATCGCGAACCTGCTGACGGGTCATCCCTTTCTTAACATCCTGAACAACGGGCTTGGTTACGAAACTTTCGGCGCGGTCATAAGCTGTACAACCGGACAACACAGCCAGAGCCACGGCAGCACCAATAAATCCTGTTACTTTATTCATGTTTTTATTCCTCATTTATTTTCCATGTGAGCATAAGCCTGGAACAGAAATGCAGAGTTATCAACTTTTTGGCAGAGAAAAACGCTAACATCCTTATCAACAGGGTGACTATAATGGCCTTTTTGAGAATGAACGTTCGCTCTCGCACAGTCTGGCGAGCGACAAAGAGCGGGAAAGCGTGATGAGTACACAATCTGAAGCACGCGATGCACGGCATCGCCAACGCCAGGACGAGATTATCGCTGCTGGCCGTCGCTGTTTTCGCCAGGCAGGTTTTCACGGTGCCAGTATGGCGCAGCTGGCCGCAGAGGCGCGCCTGAGCGTCGGTCAGATCTATCGCTATTTCACCAATAAAGACGCGATTATCGAAGAGATGGTGAAACGTATTATCGATACGCGGCTGCAACACATGGAAGAGACGGCGGCGACCAATCTGCCGCGGCTGCTCGCGTGGCGTCACGCGCTGAATGAAGATGATGAAGCCCTGATGATGGAGGTGGCAGCCGAAGCGACGCGTAACCCGGTTGTTGCACAAATGGTAAGCGACGCCGATAACCGCATGTTCACGCATGCCTGCCGAAATGTAAAACGAGACTATCCGCACTTCAGCGATGAACATATCCGCGCCTGCGTGGAGGTTCTGGCTGTCCTGACGGAAGGCACCTCATGCCGACGCCTGACGCCTCAGAAAGCCTCAGCGGAACGCCTGTACTCTTTATACCAACAATTCAACGATCTACTTTTCAAGACAGAGGATTCATGACACCTGCCCATTCCAATCGTTTTGGCTACGCCATCACGCTCGGCCTGCTGGCGGCTTTAGGGCCGCTTTGTATCGATCTTTACCTTCCTGCGTTACCCGCACTCGCCCGCGAGTTGAATTCGCCCACCGCGACTGCACAGCTAAGCCTGACCGCCGGCCTGATCGGTCTGGGCGCTGGCCAGCTGCTTTTTGGCCCAATGAGTGATAAATATGGCCGCGTTCGTCCTTTGCTGATTTCTCTGCTGCTGTTGACAATCGCTTCCGTCGGCTGTGCGCTGGCGCAGAATATTCATCAATTACTGTTAGCGCGTCTGCTACAGGGCATTTTCGGCGCGGGTGGCGCGGTGCTGTCCCGCGCCATTGCGCGTGATATGTACAGCGGCCATGACCTGACGCGCTTTTTTGCGTTATTGATGCTGGTTAACGGCTTTGCGCCTATTGCCGCGCCGGTGATGGGTGGCGCAATGATGGCCATATTCAGCTGGCGCGGCCTGTTTATGGTCATTGCAGCCATCGCCGTATTGCTGCTGTTTCTGGCGCGGGTAAAGCTGCACGAAACGCTTATGCCAGAGCGGCGCAGTCAGGGCAGCATTTTTTCCGCCTGGGCCGCGCTGGGCCAGGTCATCACCTACCGTCCTTTTATGGGCTTCTGCCTGACGCAGGGCTTTATGATGTCCGGCATGTTTGCCTACATCGGCGCGTCGCCGTTTGTTCTGCAACAGATTTATGGCCTGTCGCCGCAGGCGTTCAGCTTCTGCTTTGCCGCTAATGGATTTGGACTGATTATTGCCTCACAAACCAGCGCTCGTCTCAGTCCGCTTTGGGGGGAGTATCGGGTGTTAAAAGGCGGCCTGACGCTGGCGTTTGTCTCTTCCGCCAGCCTGTTGCTTACCGGCCTTAGCGGGGCCGCGCTGCCTTTTGTTCTGGTTGCCTTGTTCTTTAGCGTTGCCAGCAACGGCGCGGTCGGTGTTGCCGCCGCCTCGCTGGCCATGCAGAGCCAGGGACATCGTGCCGGCAGCGCCTCCGCCGTTCTTGGCGTCACCATGTTTACGTTGGGTGGGATCGCCGTGCCGGTCACGGGAATTGGCGGCACGTCGGTGCTGACCATGACCGCCACCATATTTGGCTGCTATCTGCTGGCAATCACCCTGTTCCTGTTATTAGCGCAGAAGCCGGAAAAGCCTGAATAATCAGCAAAAGACCGGCAAAACCTTATTCTGCCTTGTTGTTTCCCGCCGGGCGCGTTAAGTTTTAAAACAGACGTTTTCGCAACTGCCCAGCTCGGCGGGCACTGAATCTGAGGAGAGGTGAATGGCTCTGCAACAGGAAATTATCGAAGCGCTGGGGGTTAAGCCCACTATTGAGGTTAATCAGGAAATTCGCACCAGCGTCGACTTTCTGAAGTCTTATCTCAAGACATATCCGTTTATCAAAACGCTGGTGCTCGGCATCAGCGGCGGTCAGGATTCTACACTGGCAGGAAAACTGAGCCAGACTGCGATCAACGAACTGCGCGAAGAGACCGGCAATAAGGATTATCAATTTATTGCCGTACGTTTGCCGCATGGCGTGCAGGCAGATGAGCAAGATTGTCAGGATGCGATCGCTTTCATCAAGCCTGACCGCGTTTTAACGGTGAACATCAAAGAAGCTATTCAGGCAAGTGAAAAAGCGTTGCGCGATGCGGGCATTACCGTTTCTGACTTTGTGCGCGGTAACGAAAAAGCGCGCGAACGGATGAAGGCGCAGTACAGCATTGCCGGAATGACCTCGGGCGTGGTTGTGGGGACTGACCATGCAGCAGAGGCGGTTACGGGCTTCTTTACCAAATACGGTGATGGCGGCACGGATATTAACCCGCTGTTCCGGCTGCATAAAGGTCAGGGCAAACAGCTGCTGAAAGCGTTAGGCTGCCCGGAACATCTTTACCTTAAGCACCCTACCGCCGATCTGGAAGACGACCGCCCCGGACTTCAGGATGAGGTCGCGCTGGGCGTGACTTATGAGATGATCGACCAGTACCTGGAAGGTAAAACCATTGATGAAGCCGCTGCTAAAATCATCGAAGGCTGGTATTTGAAGACCGAACATAAACGTCGCCCGCCGATTACCGTATTTGATGATTTCTGGAAAAAATAACATTTTTTCCGTCCGGTAAGCGACACGGGTCAGGGACGACCCGGATCCTGCTGATATAACAACCTTTTTCACCCTACCCCAATATGCCCTGGTGCGTATCCAGCGATAAAATCCTGTTATCTCCGGTTAACCCCGGTTTAAACGCCTCTTTTTTATCCACTACGCTGCTGTTACACTGTATAAGTAACCAGTAAGCGGAGTGCAATAGTGGTAAGACGTACTGCAAGCCATCGCCTGTCATTTGAGCCGGCGGCCATTTATCAATATCCCGAACATTTACGTCCTTCGCTCGAAGGGCTGCCCTCTCTACCTGGCGTATATACTTTTCATGGCGAAAGCGAATCCATGCCGCTTTACATCGGTAAAAGTATTAATCTACGCAGCCGGGTGATGTCGCACTTCCGCACGCCCGATGAAGCGAAAATGCTTCGCCAGGCTCGCCACGTTACCTGGATTACTACCGCTGGTGAACTGGGCGCGCTGCTGCTGGAAGCACAGATGATCAAAATGCAGCAGCCGCTGTTCAATAAGCGCCTGCGAAAAAACCGCCAGCTCTGCTCCCTGCATATCAGCAATCTCAAGCCCAGCGTGGTGTATGCCAAAGAGGTGGATTTTTCCCATACGCCCGATCTGTTCGGCCTCTATTCCAGCCGCCGCTCCGCGCTGGAAACGCTGCAAAAAATTGCCGATGAACAGCGTCTTTGCCTGGGCCTGTTGGGATTGGAAAACGTCAGTAAAGGACGTGCCTGCTTTCGTGCCAGCCTTGGTCGCTGTGCGGGAGCCTGCTGTGGGAAAGAGACGCTGGAAGCGCATCACCAGCGATTGCTGGCCGCGCTGGAACGTGTGCGCGTGCAATGCTGGCCGTGGAATGGCGCAGTCGCCGTGGTGGAAGAAGGCCCGCTGCAAACGCAGATTCATATTATCAATAACTGGTTTTATTTGGGTTCGGTGGAAGATATTGCCGAGGCTGGCAAGCTGACATCAACGCCGCAGGGTTTTGACAGCGATGGTTATAAGATCCTCTGTAAGCCAGTCCTTAGCGGGAAGTTCCCGATTATTCCGCTGAATTAAGGACGAACTGCCCGTCGGTGAAAGCCGTTAGCCGTTAGCGCTAAATAGTGGATACGAAAAACCGCCGACGCTGTCCACGGCATATAAGCAGTGTGAACAACGTCGGCGGTCTTACTCAAGTCTTAAGAACTTATTCGCCCGCAGGTGGCATTTTGTCGCCATGGTGCGGTTTTTCAGTCAGGTGCTTTTCAAAGTTAGCGTTGAACTGTTTCTTCTGTTCTGGCGTCAGCACGTTATACATTTTGTTCTGCGTGGCCAGCATTTTCAGCGCACGATCTTTGCCTTCCGCGCTCATCTTAGTTGCCTGTGCTTCCGCTTTAGCCTGGTCGAAGCTGTCTGAAGCAATAACGCTGTGCATTGCACGACGATCGTCGAGAGAAGGACGCGGCATATCTTTATGGGCATCTTTCATGATCTCGTGCATCTGCTTTTTCTGAGCTTCAGTCAGGTTCAGACCTTTAAACATTTCGTGCGGGCCGCCGTGACGAGGTGGCTTGTGCATCATTGGTTTGTCTGCGCTTGCCGGTGGTGGCGTCACGTTATCTGCCGCTGCGTGAACAATGTTCGCCGCGCCCATAGCCAGAGTCATAGCCACTACCAGAGAAGTTAATTTACGCATATTTTTTATCCTTACTTTTCAGTTCTGTGACGACAGCAATGTCGCGATGTCGGAAACAAGCTTAATACGCTGAACGTCAAGTACTCAGAGGGTTGGTAAAACCCTGCAAGCATAAAAGACAAAAAGGCGGCAATCATGGAGAGAATAAGAAGGATCGCGTGAGGAATTGCAAAAGAGTATGAATATAAACTGATTAATGCAGAAATTATGGAGAAGTGTAATACAGGCGGCAGGATTGAGAAAGGAATAAGTAAGCTGGATTGTCTGCTTCAGCGCCCGTTCACTCTTTCTGAGCAGAATACGTATGAAATGCCGGTCGGACCGGCGAAACAAACTTTCGCCGGTATTAACAACCGTTTTAAATCACTGCGTCTGCTGCGCCAGAAGTCTCATTGTGCGCGTTGTCTTCCACCAGCATCAGTCCCGCACGCTGGCCAATTGCCACATCCGGGTTAGGAAACATTACGTATTCCCTCGCCTGCTGCACGTAACAGCGCTTGTCGCCATCCTCTGCCAGCAAGGTGCCTTGCGGAAAAGCGGTAAAATTCAGCGTGTCCTTGTTCATATGCAGCACGAAGGCTTCTGACAGGCGAGTGATTTGCTGAGAAACACGGTAGCGAAGCGGCGGAGCTTTTACTTCCGGCAGCGTTTCACCAAATATTATGGCGGCAAGCGCATCGCGTGCCGCTGAAAACTGCGTCAGATCGTTACTGCCAAACGGCAACGCTTTGCCTAATTCCAGCGTACAGCTGGCGGCGTTGAAATGCTGTGAGCTGTAGTGCGTAAAGGTACCGCCCGGCGCGCGATGGAAAACCAGTGCCTCCAGCCCTGCCGCCGTCAGCCAGTGCAGAAAGTCGTCCGGCCAGTCCGTCTCACGCAGCGGCATGACGCCAAAACGGCTGTGCCAGGAGCCACGTATAGCGGTATGCAAATCGAGATGCCAGCGAACCTCTTCATTCATTCCGGCCTGCCAGAAGGTTTCCAGCGCCTGTTCCAGCCGCCAGGCGCGACGGGCTTCCATATTGTCGTCATACTGCTGCCAGCGTCCGCCAAACATCCGGTTTACGTCGCAGCGCATATAGCGTTTGTTATGGCGTATCGCATCCGGGTTGCCATAAATAATCAGTAATCGGGGGATCAGCCGCTTCATGCCGGCCAGCAGCGGGTTAATGAGGGCATTCAAGATTTCAATGGGGGCGGTTTCGTTGCCGTGGATCCCGGCGGAAATCACCAGAGCCTGCGATGTCGGCCCGTTTGGGGTGAGTTCCAGAATCCCTTCATCAAGCCACTGCCAGCTCAGCCGATCGTTACGACCTGAAAGCTGCGCAGGCGGTTCTCCACTCAGGGTCTGCTTAAGAAAATCCTGCATACATTCTCCTTATTATAAATTCTGCTCCTTCATCCAGTGGCAGAGCGCGCCTTAGCATAGCCTGACGCGCGCTGTTCGTCCGTGATTATTGCTGAAAGCTGTATATGTTCCCTAAGTTTAGCAGCTTCGTCAGTTCGTCCAGCGCTTCCCGTCCTTCTGTTAATAATTGCGGATCGCCCAGGTCATGCTGCGTGAGGTCGTCACGATAGTGGCGATCGACCCACGCGTTTAAGGTGACAAAAAGTGAATCATTCATCATTACCGCTGGATTCACTGCCGCAAGCTGAGCCGGGGTGAGTACCACCCGCAGCCGCAGACAGGCTGGCCCACCGCCATTTCCCATACTTTCACGCAGGTCAAAAACGCGCAGTTCGTCGATAATATTTTGCGCTGAAATGAGTTCATTGAGATAGCGCCAGACGCCGCTGTGCTGCCGGGCTTCCTCTGGTAAAACCAGCAGCATTTTGCCGTTAGCTTTACTCAGCAGCTGACTGTTGAAAAGATAGGTGGCGACGGCATCCGCGACGCTGACCCGATCTTCCGGCACCTCAATTGGGGTAAAAGCTGGAAATTTTTCGCGCAGCGTGGCAAAAAGCCCGGCCTGATTGAGAAACGCCCGCTGATGGCAAAACAATACCTGTTGATTGCTGACGGCGATAACATCGTTATGAAACACGCCCCGATCGATGACTGCCGGATTCTGTTGGGCAAAGACCGTGCGGTCAGCATCGAGTAAATGCTGACGCGCCACCGCCTGACTCGCTTCAAGCGTCTGGCGGGCAGGATAGCGAGCCGGCACCAGCCCACCGCCGCCCTCTTCCCGACCGTAAATAAACAGCTGTATCCCTTCATCGCCATACTGCTGGCTAAAACGGTTATGGTTGGCCGCGCCTTCGTCACCAAACATCGCCACCTGCGGCAACGCATCGTGAACGCAAAAATGCTGCGGATCGCGAAATATCGCTCTTAACAGTGCGCCGGTGGTTGGCGCTTCAATTGCGCGATGAAACTTGTTATTCAGGTTTGCCACGGTGAAATGCACACGGCCATCTGCGCTGTCAGCAGAAGGTGAAACCGTTGCCGCATTCGCCACCCACATGGCCGACGCCGAACTGGTGGCCGAAAGCAATTCAGGCGCGCGCTTTGCCGCGTCGCTCACCACCTGAGCATCACTGCCGCTGAAACCGATTTGCCGTAGCGCCGCCACGTTTGGCCGCTCATGGGGCGGAATGACGCCCTGCACAAAGCCCAGATCGGCCAACGCTTTCATCTTGAGTAAGCCCTGCTTCGCCGCCTGTTTCGGATGAGAAACCTGGTGCTGATGTCGGGCTGAGGCTTCGTTGCCGAATGACAGTCCGGCGTAATGATGCGTCAGGCCTGGCAGGCCATCGAAATTGACTTCACGCGCGCTCATCGCTCACCTCCGGCAACGCTGAAATCCAGCCCTGGCGATAACGTTGCTGGCAGCGACAGGCTGGAAGATTCGAGCGAAGCCATCGGCCAGGCGCAGTAATCTGCGGCGTAAAAGGCGCTGGCCCGGTGATTACCGGAAGCACCGATCCCGCCGAAAGGCGCGCTGCTGGCCGCACCGGTCAGCGGTTTGTTCCAGTTGACAATGCCGGCACGAGCCTCAATCAACAGCCGGTCGAACTGCTCGCGTTGCGGCGAGATCAACCCGCAGGACAGGCCGTAGCGCGTGGCGTTTGCCAAACGGATCGCCTGAGAAAAATCATCGTAGCGGATAACCGACAGCAGTGGGCCAAATACCTCTTCGTCGGCCAGGTTAGCCACGGCAGTAACGTCAATAATTCCCGGTGTAAGCATGGCGCTTTCGCGATTTGGCCAACGCATGGGCAGCAAAACCGTACCACCCGCGCCTACGCGTGCCTGCCATTCACTGTAAATTCGTTCCGCCGCCTGCAAAGAGATCACGCTGCCCAAAAAAGGTTGTGGTTCGGCATCCCAGCGATCGGGTTTGATTTTTCCGGCCACTTCCACCAGCCGTTTAAGAAAAGCTTCCCCCGCCGCGCCGCGTTTCACCAACATTCTGCGGGCGCAGGTACAGCGCTGACCGGCGGTGATAAAAGCGGACTGAATGGCGATGTTTACCGCGGCATCGATATCCGCCGGGTCTTCAACAATCAGGGCGTTATTACCGCCCATTTCCAGCGCCAGCATTTTTTCCGGGCGTCCGGCGAATTGTTGATGTAGCTGGTGCCCACTGGCTGCGCTGCCGGTAAACAGCAGGCCGTCAATTTGGGGTTCCTGCGCCAGCGCCTGACCGCATTCACGCCCCCCCTGCACCATATTCAGTACGCCGCCAGGCAACCCCGCCTGCTGCCACAGCCGGACGGTTTTTTCCGCAATCAGCGGCGTCAGTTCACTGGGTTTAAAAATGACCGTATTTCCTGCCAGCAGCGCCGGAACAATATGCCCGTTCGGCAAGTGTCCGGGAAAATTGTACGGGCCAAACACCGCCATGACGCCGTGTGGCCGGTGACGCAGCGAGCTTTCACCCTGCACGCTTTCTCCGCTACGGGCATGGTAAGCCTCAACCGAAATAGCGATTTTACCGATCATTGCCTGGATTTCCGTGACGGCTTCCCAGCGCGGTTTGCCGGTTTCCTGCGCCAGCGTCGCCGCCAGCTGCTCCTTGTTTTTCTCCAGCAGGCGCGCAAATTTTTCGGCGATGGCCTGACGTTCGCTAAACGGGCGTCTGGCCCAGCCAGGAAAAGCGCTGCGCGCTGCTTCACAGGCTGAAGAGATCTGACTGGCGCTTGCGGCCTTCCCCTGCCAAAGCAGTTCGCCGCTTACCGGATCCCGCTTCGTAAAGTTTTCACCGCTGCCGGTTAACCATTGTCCATTGATGCAGTGCGTCATGCTTTTTTCTCCCCAACGTTCAGCGCCGCGACTCGCAGCGTATCGCCCTGTCTGCAGCGTAAAATATCAGCCTGCTGCGGGCTGAGGCTCAGGGCATCGCCCTGCGGATCGGTATTCAGTAGCATGACGCGGAAATCCTCATAGCGTTCGTTGCCGACCAGGCAAAGCGGCTGGTCGCTGTCGCTCTCTTTACCAATGACCGCCGTCACCAGACGACTTTTGCGAATCGCCCGCACGCGATCGATATCGCATTCCAGCGTCGGGCCGCCGTCAAAGATGTCGACATAATTCAGATAACGGAATCCTTCTGCCTCCAGCACCGCCCGCGCGGGTGAAGTCTGGGGATGAGTTTGTCCGATCACCGCCTGCGCTTCCGGCGCGAGATAATTGATATACAGGGGATGTTTCGGCATCAGCTCGGCGATAAAGGTTTTTTTCCCGGTGCCGGATAAATAGTCCGCGTCCCGAAAGGACATGGAGAAAAAACGACTGCCGACGCTTTCCCAGAAAGGTGAATGGCCCTGTTCATCACTCACGCCTCGCATCTCCGCCACCACTTTCTGCATAAACCGTTCACGAAAAGCGGCCATAAACAGAAAGCGGGATTTCGACAACAGATAGCCGTTTTTGCCGTTACGATAGTCAGGATCGAGGAACAGCGTGCAGAGCTCGCTGCTGCCGGTATGATCGTTACTAAGCGACAGCGTAGGCAGGATGTTATAGACATTCAGCTCACGGGAAGCATGCACCTGCGTTCCCACCCGAAAGTTATACCAGGGATCCTGAAGGCCAACCGCGACTTCGATTGCGCAAATGCCCACGGCCTGTCGGGTGTCCGTATCCTCCAGCACAAAAACATAGCCCTGTTCGGCGCGCGGCAATTTATTCTGCCAGGTTAGCACCGAGCGCTCAATCCGTGCCGCTAACGTTGCGCTGTCGGCCGGTAAGGACGTGAGGCCGCCGCCGGTCTTACCGGCAAGCTGCATCAGTTGAGCCAGATCGTCATGTGCAACAGGGCGGATAATCATCATGATCCCGCTCCTGCGACAATGTCGTGGCAGGCCCGTTCAAAACGCGCCAGCCCTTCTTTCACCTCCTGCTCGCTGATAATCAGGGAAGGCGCGAAGCGCACTACGTTGGCACCGGCAATCAGTACCATTAGTCCGTGCTTCGCCGCAGCGAGGCTGAACAATTTTGCCTGGCCGCTGTAGTCCTGATTTAATACGCAGCCGATCAACAGGCCCAGGCCACGTATTTCGCTGAACAACGGCAAACGTCGGTTGATCTCCTGTAATCCCTCCACAAACCACTGGTGACGCAGGGCTACGCCCGCCATCACTTCCGGGCGATTGACCAGCTCCATGACCTTTCCGCCTACCGCGCCCGCCAGCGGATTACCGCCATAGGTGGTGCCATGCGTTCCCACACCCAGCGCGCTGGCATACTGCCCGGTGGTTAACATTGCGCCAATCGGAAAACCGCCACCCAGCGCTTTAGCGGTGGTCAGCACGTCTGGCGTTACGCCGTAATGCATATAGGCATACAGCGAACCGGTACGCCCTACGCCGCTTTGTACTTCGTCAAATATCAGCAGCGCACGATGTGCGTCACAGAGCTCGCGTAGGCCGCGAAGAAAAGCCGGATCGGCAGGGACAACGCCGCCTTCGCCCTGAATCGGTTCGACAATAACGGCACAGGTGTGGTCATCAATCAGCGCGGCGGCTGAGGCGAGATCGTTGAACGTGGCGTGTTGGATCCCGCCAGGCAGCGGCGCAAAATCTTTTGAGTAAGCGGGCTGGCCCCCTGCGGAAACGGTAAACAGCGTGCGGCCATGGAAAGCGTTACTGAAGGCTACAATGCCGCTTTTTTGCTCGCCAACTCGATCGTGCGCGACCTTACGCGCCAGCTTCAGCGCGGCTTCGTTAGCTTCCGCGCCGGAATTGCAGAAAAAGACTCTTTCTGCAAAGGTGGCGTCGATAAGCTGCTTTGCCAGCCGCAGGATCGGCTCGTTGGTATAGCCGTTACCGGTATGCCACAGCAGCGCGGCCTGCTGCTGTAAAGCCAGCTGTAAATCGGGATGGGCATGGCCCAGCGCGTTGACCGCGATGCCACCGGCAAAGTCAATCCAGGATTTCCCTTGCTGATCCCAAAGCGTGGAGCCCTCAGCCCGAACCGGCACAAAGCTGGCGGGCGCGTAAGTGGGGATCATCCACCGATCGAAATCTTCACGTGTGACTGCTGATTGCATGGCGACCTCTTATCCTGCCCAAATGCAGGTAAATTTTTAGTTTAAATAATGTTAATGAATTGCTTCATCTGAGCCTCACTGTAAATTGCATGCTTTGTGCCAGCCAGCAAAAAAATGCATAAATCGTTTTCTGTTACCAACAATCAACAGGTTAAGCAAGCTCACTATTCACATTTAATGAATAAATAGTGAATACGCCTCAATCCGCAGCGGGTTGGCAGATAAAAAAAGAGCGGAATTATGCATTCGTAAAATAAAATATTGTTTTTGTGATCGTTGCCAGGATTTAGCCCGTAAATGAGGCAGTTAGCGCACTAAAAGGGGGCTTACTGCACCCTGATTGCGCACTGAACGTCTGGCTCCAGCGAACCTTTGAAAGACATTTGTGGAGGAAATGAAACCCGGCGGAAATTCATTGAAACATCGTGAAAACATTGCAAGCAGAGAAAAGCAAAATATTTTTATGGATAACAAAATCACTTTTTATTTAGTTACGTCGCAAATAAACGCCCTGCCAAATAAAAAATATTTTGCAAGAGAGAAAGAAAGGTAAAATCCCAGGCTTTAGATATAAAAAACACTTTAAAATCAATAATATAATAATTTAACTGTTATAACAAAAAATCATATTAACAGATTCCTGCCACATAAACCCCATTATCCCCCGTTTATAAAAGCCCATAAAAACCCCCACGCAATCTTAAATTACAATTTGTTACAAGTAATGAATTCTGATAAAAATAGTTAGCCGTTATTTTTCTTCCCGATGCTAGTTAACACCTCAAAAAATATAAATAATTCACAGGGTAAAAAATGATGAAGCGCAATGTAATCCTATGGGCAATCCCGACACTAATAACGTTTGGTAGTGCTAACGCCGCTGAAATTTATAATAAGGACGGTAACAAACTGGATCTGGCAGGAAAAGTGAATGCCGGGCATCTCTTTTCTTCAGATGAAGCCAATAATGGTGACGTCTCTTTTGCTCGTTTGGGTTTTAAAGGGGAAACGCAAATCAATGACCAGCTCACGGGCTATGGCATGTGGCAGTACCAGTTTCAGCTCAATAACTCGGAAGGTAGCGATGCGCAAACCGGAAATAAAACTCGTCTGGGTTACGCGGGTCTGAAATTCGGCAAGTATGGCTCTTTTGACTATGGGCGTAATTACGGTCTTGTTTATGATGCCCTCTCCTATACCGATATGCTGCCGAAGTTTGGCGGCGACTCAGGTTATAGCGACAGCTTTTTAGCCGGACGTGCAGGCGGCGTTGCTACCTGGCGCAACAGCGACTTTTTTGGGCTGGTAGAGGGGCTGAATATTGCTGCACAGTATCAGGGTAAAAATGAACGCAGCGGAACGGATGCCGTACGCCGCTCTAATGGCGATGGTTACGCCGCCTCCCTTTCCTGGACGGCTGATTTCGGGCTGGGTCTGGCGGCGGCATGGGCCAGCGTAGACCGCACAACGGCCCAGAATCAGGCCGCGCGTGGCGAAGGCGATCGCGCCGAACTTTGGTCGACGGCGGTGAAATACGATGCCAATTTGATTTATCTGGCGGCGATGTATGGCGAAACGCATAACGCTACGCCGGTTAGCGGCGGCTTTGCCAATAAGGCTCAGAATTTTGAAGCGGTCGCACAATATCAGTTCCTGAATGGTTTGCGCCCTTCCCTGGCCTTTGTTACCTCACGCGGTAAGGATATTGAAAACATCGGCAACGTGGATCTGTACAAATATATCAGTGCCGGTGCCAGCTATTACTTTAATAAAAATATGCTGGCCTATGCGGAATACCGTATTAACCTGCTAAAAGACAATAATCCACTTGGTGCCGCAACCGACGACATTACCGGCGTGGGGCTGACTTATCAATTCTGATTACGTTAAACGATAGCGCCCGTCAGGAACCGGCGCGGACGGCAGTTCGCGCTGGTTATTCATTTCCATCAGGTTAATGGCAATATTGGTACACATGGCATCCATCGGCAAATGGTTATTGGCATAACCAAACGGCATCTCCAGCTCTTCCGCCAGCTTATCCAGCGACAGAAAACTGTAGGCGATAAACACCGAGACCAGCGGCGTCATATAGTGTAAATCGGGCACCAGCGCGAAAGGCAGCAGCGTACAAAACAGATAAACCGTGCGGTGCAGCAACAGGCCATAAGCGAAGGGAACCGGCATACTCGCCAGGCGTTCACAGCCACCCAATACCTGAGAAAGCTGGTTAAGACTGTTATCAAGCTGGGCAAACACGATATCAGAGACGTTACCGCTGCGCCGCTGTTCAGCCAGCCACTGCGAAATTTTCATCGCGATAGCATTGGTTGGCGCGCGACGCCGCAAAATGTCTTCCGCTTCATCCCCCAGATAATGATACATGTCCGCTTTGGCATCGGTCTGCCGCAGCTGGTGTTTCAGGCTATAGCTGAACGCCATCAGCAACGCGCCAATCCTCGGGCCATCAGCTGGCGCAACCGTAAGTGCCAGTCGCAGAAAGTTACGGCAGTTGATCAGCAATCCGCCCCACAGCAGTCGGGCTTCGGTGTAGCGTGCATAGCAAACGCTGTTACGGAAACCAAGGAAGATCGCGATGGAGACGCCGAGCAGACTGAACGGTGCCAGCGTCAGTTTCACCCCCAGCGTCTCATACCAGTCGAGGCTGAAAATGGCCACGACTGACATCAGCAGATTCAGGCTCAGGCGAAACAGAATATCGGGCAGCACAGAGCCGTGCCAGGAAAAGAGACGGAGAAACCAGTTGCGATGCGGACGAATAATCATAGTGAACAGGCTCAGGCAGTAAGTAAATGCTGACAACTTCCCGTCATAGCGTCGGACGTTTTATCCATTGCCATTATCAGGGCGCTAACAGGTCAAAGTGGCTGGCATCAGGATCCTGCAACGTCACCGGCGGCGTCAATTTCAATGTGATCCAGTTAGAGGTGACGCGCTGCTGCTTGCTGTCCTCAACCGTCACCGACAGGCGATATTCATTACTGGCCTCCGGCGAGCTGTCCCAGGCAGGAATAATAATACTCCAGCCCTGAGGATCTGTGTTATCCGCTGGCGGCGTCAGGCTGAGGGCCTGGGTATCGCCTTGCCAGCTGACCGCAGCGACAGGGTTGCTATGACGGATCTGCAATTTCAACGGCAGCGTTTCACCCGGCATCACCTGCCACGGCGGCGTCGCTAAAAACACCGACAGGGTTTTCTGCTGGCGGAACTCCATGACGGGCAGATTGTTGCGGCTTACCACATCATAGCGGCTGCCGCTTAGCGAACGCGCTGCGGCAACGTTGTCGGCCGAAAGTTGCTTACTGATAGCCACGCCGATCTGGTAGTTCATCTTCAATCCCAGCTGATCCTGCGTTTCGCCGGTGTCCGCCGTTTTATGGCTGGCAGTGAGCGTAAACAGCGGCACCGGCGTATAGCTGACGCCCAGCTCAATGGCCGCAGGGTTGCTGCTGACGGTGCCGCTGTTAAACAGATCGACGTTATTGCCCAGATAGCGCTCATAACTTACCGACAGGCCAAGCTGCTGGTAAAACGGCAGATATCCCTGCGTAGTAATATCGTACCCGCGCGCCATACGCATTTGCGAGTCAGCCGCGTTTTGCCGCCAGCTTGAAAGCGGTTGATAGTAATTGGCGGAAAAGCGCAGAAAATTGCTCCAGGCTTCTGCTCCCAGCGAGCCGCGCTGAAGATCGGATTCGAACTGGTCATCAACAAACGCGTTATAACCCAGACGCCAGCTGCCGAGCAGCCAGCGCTGCCCCAGACCGGCATTGCCTACCAGGCCATAATCGCTTTGCTCAATACCCAATTGGCTGAAGGTGAGATACTGATAATTATCCTGCCAGGGCGTGACCAGCTGCGCGGAGGTGCCATCAAAGTTGCCTTTGCTGTCGACCATCAGCGACAGCGTCGCGCGACCGTAAGGCGACAGCAGCTCTTTCCCTTCACTTTCCGCCCGGCGTGCCGCTTCATCACGAAAATGTTCAAACGCCCACTGCCCGGCTTCGCTGCCCAGCGATTTATCATCATCGCTGCTCATACTGGCCTGGCCAATACTTTTCATTGCTTCTGCGACACGCTTCGATAGCGCCGTGTCGCCCGTTTTATCACTGCCCAAATCAGGCAGCGAATCACTAAAACGTGCGGGATCGGCAAAAGGCGCGCTGGCGACGCGAGTATCCGTGGTTAGCGCCTGCGCAAACGGGCTGGCGGCCGTAAAGAAAAGTAGCGATGCGATCGGCAGGGAACAATGGTTAAAATTTTTCATAATTTCAAAATTTGCCATCTGGCAAGCTAATTTAATCGATGAAAATGGAAGATGGCTCACAAAATCAGATAAATGCCAGCTTAACACTTTTGCCCCGCTAACGGCACCTTCTGCGGCAATTGATTCATGGACGCCGGGTTAAGCCACTGGCAGATCGTGTATTTATCGACCAGACTTTGCGCAGACCCGCCAAACAGGAACGTGACGATGAAAAAAACCTTACTCGCGATGGCACTGGTGGCGAACATCAACGCCGCCTATGCTGCCCCCCTTTTTTCACTCAGCTCGCCAGATTTTAATGACAACGCGGTACTTCAGAAGAAATTTGCTGGCGCGGCCAAAGGCAATATCAGCTGTACCGGTGAAAACGTTTCGCCCGCGTTAAGCTGGACTAACCCGCCGGAGGGGACGAAAAGTTTTGCCCTGACGATTGTCGACCCGGTCGGCGCGAAAGGCCTGGGCGTAAACCATTTTGTTGGCTACAACATCCCTGCTCAGCGCACCCGCTTTGCCCAGGGCGAGCTGACCGAGGGCAAAGGTTACACGGGGGGTAAAAACAGCCCCGGCACGCTGCACTATTATGGTCCCTGTCCACCCGCCGGAACGGGACTGCACCATTACAACTTCACGCTCATCGCCACCGATTTACCCGCCAGTGAACTTGAACAGGGGCTGACGCGTGAGGAATTATTGCAACGATTAAAAGGTCATGCGCTTGGCGCAGCTGGCCTGGTCGGCCGTTACGGCAACGACCATTGAGACAGGCTGCCGATTACTTACATTGCGTGAATTTCACGCTAATGAACTTATCAAATTGACATCGCTTTCTTTAAAAGTAAGGATTGCCCTGGTCTGGCTGCAATAACATGTCAGGCCGGGCACTGCAATTGTTCCCATTCTCAAAAGTGTCATGTAAACTGAATACAGATTTATCTTTATGTAAAACAGAATAATTTTCAGCCGACTGGCCTTTTTTCTGCCCAGACGACTGAAGCGTGTGAGACGGGTTTGTGAACACTACTACTCACTGATGATATTCACGAGGATCGCTGTGAAAATAAGCATCGCGTTAACCCTGCTGGCTGTGCTGACGCTGTCTGCATGCAAGGCTCCTCTTCCTCCGATGACGGACGACACGCTCGTCACTTCTGAAGTCGATGGCGTGAAGCTGACGCATCGCCATGCCGTTCATGCACCAAAAACCTTTACGCCAGTTAATGAAACCTACCGGGCTTTATACAATGCGTCGGTGATGAGCGGCCCGGACTTTGGCAGCAAGGTGGTGCGCTATCTGGAAAACAGCAAGCCGTTCACCGTGCTGGGCGAAGTGGAAAATCACTGGCTAGCCGTAGCCGAACCTGATCAGCAAGAGCTTATTGGTTACGTGCCGTACAAAGCGGGCGTCAAAACCGACCTGTATGACGCTACGCTGCGCAGCGATCGCCCTCGCCCACGCAAAGCCAAACAAGTTTGCGTCGACGTTGGCGGGCAAAGTAAGGCTTGCCGTAACAACGATACCGCCACCTGGATTCTGGAATAGACATGATATTCTCAGCGCCATGGAAGGCCCTGTATCACCGTCTGATAAGATTGGATAGCGCCTGCGCTGCAGGTGCCAAACAGCTGAGACAGTAAAGCCTGATGACCCCGGAACACCCTGCTGACACCCGCACTTTTAGCGGTCAGGAAAACCCATTACTTGCAGCAGCAGCGCCGTTGCTGAATGCAATCGTACAGATCCGCCTGGCGGCAACGCATGATGACCCTGCCGGCCTGCGCCAGCAGCTGGTTGATGAGATTCGTCAGTTTGAAGCGCGCAGCAAAAACATCGGTTTGCCTTTCGATATGATCATTGGCGCCCGCTACTGCCTTTGCAGCGTGCTGGACGAAGCGGCGGCCCAAACGCCCTGGGGAACGCGTGGCGTCTGGTCCGGTAACGGCTTGCTGGTGACTTTTCATAATGAGAGCTGGGGCGGCGAAAAAGTGTTTCAACTGCTGTCGCGTATTTCTCAAACGCCTGCGCAACATTTATGGCTGCTGGAAGTCATCCACTACTGCCTGCTGCTGGGCTATGAAGGACGCTATCGTGCGGTTGAGCAAGGCAGGCTGCAACGCGATGCGGTAAGAAATCGCCTTGCGCAGTTAATCAACGATACGCGAGGTGAATTACCGCCGCAGCCAGAGCCTCAACCGCTGGAGCCGGTCGGTCGTGATTCGCGATGGCGTCCTCCGGTACCGCTCTGGGCCTGTATTGCGCTGACGGCTTTTATCGCCAGCATGATTTATTCAGGCCTCAACTGGCGTTTAGGCAATGCGGCTGAACCGCTGTTGCGGGCTATCTGGGAGACGCCACTGCCGCAGAACGAAATTGCCCGCAACAGTTCGAGCCAGGCGCTATTAGATCTGCGCCAGCGGCTGGACGATTTGATTACTGCTCGCCAGCTGGACGTGGCAGACGGGACTAATGGCAGCAAAGTGATCATCGCCGCCGACAAACTGTTTAGCCCTTCAGGCAGCGATCTTACGCCGGAAGGCCGGGCGATTATCACCCGTGTCTCTGCCGCGATGGACAATATCAAAGGCACGATTTTAATCAGCGTTTACACCGATAACCGGCCTGTGCATTCAACGCACTTTGCCTCAAATTATGAATATTCCCTGGCGCAGGCGCGCTCGATTAGCGCGCAGATGCGCCAGCAGATGCTGGAACCGGAACATTTACTGCGCAGCGAAGGCCGTGGCGACAGCAGCCCGTTGCTGCCTAATGATAGCGACGAAAACCGGGCGCAAAACCGCCGGGTCGAAATTGTTCTGTTCCCAGCGCCAGAAGTGAAAACCAGCCAGGCGAGAAAATCCTGATGCCTTCTTTGTTTATGCTTTTTTTCAGCCGACTGCTGTGGAGCTTTTTAGGGATTACCGCCCTTTCGGCGCTGATCTGGATGATCGGCCCGCAGCTGTCGTTCCATAATACTCACTGGCTGGAAAGCCCTCTTAATCGCCAGATAGCGATTGGTCTGTGCTATTTCCTGTGGATCCTTTTCCAGCTGATCCCTCAGCTTTACCGCGCCTGGTTTAACAGCAAGCTGTTAAGCAATATGCAGCGTTCCAGCGCCGATCACAGCGAACAGGCCGCCGCCGAAGAGCTGCTCGGTGCGCTCTTCAGCGAAGCGGCTTCGCTGCTAAAGAAAACCCACTTCACCGGCCCCCAGCAGAAGAAAAAACGCGGCTGGCTTCAGCGTTTCAATGCGCAATATCTCTATCAGCTGCCGTGGTACATCATTGTTGGTGCACCGGGAGCGGGAAAAACTACCGCGCTGATCAACTCAGGTCTTGAGTTTCCTCTGGGCGAAAGCATCGGCAGAACGGCCTTGCGGGGCGTGGGCGGTACTCGCCATTGCGACTGGTGGTTTACTCAGGAAGCGGTGCTGCTGGATACCGCAGGACGCTATACGCTTCAGGAAAGCCAGCGGGCAAGAGATGCCAGCGAATGGCAGACCTTTATTAATCTGCTTAAGCGCTACCGGACGCGCCAGCCGATTAACGGCGTGATTATGGCGATCAGCGTCGCGGATCTGTTAAGCGACTCCGCCGAGGCTCGTCGTTTTCAGGCTCAGGCGTTGCGTACCCGCATGGCGGAGCTGCACCAGCAAACCGGGATCCACTTCCCGGTCTACATCATGGTGACCAAGACCGATTTACTGAAAGGTTTTATGAGCTATTACGGTACGCTGGATAAAACGCAGCGCGACCGTATTTGGGGCTTTGGTTTCCCATGGGGCGCCGAGCGACCTGCTGGACAATCGTTAACGTCACTGTTTACTGAACAGTTCAACGACATGACGCTGCGTTTGCAAACCGGGCTGGCTGGCAGAATGGCGAAGGAAAGCGACCTGACGCAGCGCGCCGACTGTTTTCTCTTCCCACAGGAATTTGCTTCACTGCGTCCGCTACTGGCGGAATATCTGGATATTGTCTTCGCAGAGAAAGAGGGTGAAATACCCTGGGCGCCGCGCGGGCTGTTTTTCACCAGCGGCACGCAGGAAGGTCTGCCTTTCGATCGCATTATGGGAGAGCTGACCCGCAAACTTCAGCTGCCGCAGGCTTCCAGCCATCCTATCGCCAGCTGGAACAGCGTCAACCGCATTGCGCCCATTCCTGCCAATAAAGGCCAGAGCTACTTTATTCGTGCGCTGATGAGCGATCTGATCTTTCAGGAGAGCGAGCTGGCGGGCAGCGATCGGTCATGGGAACACCGCAATCGCCTGCTGCACTGGACGGGCTACGCTTCGCTTGGCCTGGCGCTGATCCTCGCCACCCTGCTTTGGGCCACCAGTTACTATAAAAATCAGCAGTATCTGCAACAGGTTGAAGCACGGCTTCCCCCGGTGGACCGTCAGGCTCAGCAACTGATCGGCAATAACCACGGAGATATCCTGGATCTGCTACCCTTCTTAAATAGCCTGGTGGCCCTGCCGCAAAGCAGTAGCTTCCGGCTTGACGAGCCGCCTTTGAGCATGCGCGGCGGCCTGTACCGTGGCGATCAGATTAACGCCGCCGCACAGGGCTTTTATCAGAACGCGTTAAAAACGTTGCTGCTGCCGCGCGTGGCACAGAACATCACGCAAACTTTACGTAATGATAAAGGCGACGATAGCGAATTCAGCCGCAATGCACTGCGCGCTTATCAAATGCTGTATCAGCCCCGCAGCTACGATGGCGAATTTTTACGCGGCTGGGTAATGCAAAATTTGCAGCGTACGTTGCCTGCCAACGTGACGACGCGTCAGCTTCAGCAGCTTGACTGGCATCTGAGCCAGTTACTGGATCGGCAGATCCAGACTTCACCGTTCGCGCGTGATAATGCGCTGGTGATGAGAAAATTGGCGTTTAATCTTGAGAGTCCTGGACGGCCGTCTGGCAGCACTGCGGCAAATATTGCTCCGCCGGTTCAGGCTATCCCCCCTCACTAGCCGGGAAGGTGATGACTATGCCAGATAAAAATATGCTGGGTTGGTACGGGAAATTACCCGGCACCGGCGATTTTTTACAGCGTCGGTTACCGGAAGCGATTGTCGCCAGTTGGTCTAACTGGTTTCAGCAGGGTTTATCACTCTGGTATCACCAGAGCGAGGGTGACGGTGAGCTTTTTAGCCGCGCACCGGTGTGGAATTTTGCCGTCCCTGCTACGCTCGGTGTACAGCGTGTACAAATTGGCTGTCTGCTCCCTTCGCGCGATCGCGTAGGCCGAACCTGGCCTTTGCTGGCGCTGCAAAGCGTGCCGGTCAGTCTCTGGCATCCGGCGCAGCTGGCAGTGTCTGGCGACTGGTTTCAGACGTTGGGGGAAACGCTGCATCAGGCCGTCAGCCAGCAATCGACCCCCGAGCGGCTTGAACAAAGGCTACTGACGCTGCCGCCGCTGTCGCTGCCCGATACCGGCCGTTCAGATATTATGGATGTGATTGGCTATCAGGATCTGCCTTGCACGCTGGCATGGCACGAGGTGGCGACCCGCTTTGACCCCATGCGCTATACCAGCTACTGGTGGACAAATCAAAGCGATGGTTATCCCCTGGCCAGCCATAAACACAGCGGCAACCTTACCGCACAACTATTCTCACAGTTATTCGATCCGGCCGCTGTAGCACAGCCGGGTCGGCATGGACTCTATCCACCCATGTTCGAATAGAGTTATTTGGCCCGTTGGCTTTGGCTTCAGGAAAAGCGCATGCGATTTACCATTGTTGAAAGCAGAACCGAGGCGCCCGTTACCGCCTGTGATTTTATGCCGCCAGGCGGCACCATAGGCCGTAGCGTTGATAACGATCTGGTTTTACCGGATACCGAGCGCGCCATTTCTCGCTTGCAGGCAGTCGTCCAGATCGCCAGCAACGGCGAGTGTCGTCTGACCAATCACGGTAGCGTGATCGCGGTGGTGCATAATCAGGCCCCTCTCGATCGCGGCAGGCAAATTGTTCTGCATCATGGCGACATACTGGGCATTGGCGATTATCAAATTACGATAAGCGATCCCAACCGCCAGCAGGATACCGCTTTCAGCGACGTGGATCCCCTTGCATTATTCAGCCATGACCAGACATTGCCCAACGATCCGCTGGGTATCCTGAACGAGCAGATACCGGTCGTGGTGCCTGCTCCCGAGCAGCCCGCCGTTCGTCAGGTTCGGCAAAACGATGCGCGGCTGGATATTGACCCGGTTCGCAGCGATCTGCCGCATGCTGAGAATGCTGTACATGAAGGCAACGAGCAGCGCTTGCTCGCCGCTCTGCTGGAAGGCATGGGGCTGGATAATGGCGCGGGCAGGCCACAGCTGACAGAAGACCAAATGCGCACGACGGGGAAAATGCTCAGCCTCTTTTCTCAGGGAACCGTCGCCCTGCTCTCATCACGTTCAATCCTGAAACGCGGCGTGAAGGCAGAAATGACGATGATCCTGAACGAAGCGAACAACCCGTTCAAAATATTGCCTTCAGGTAAGACGGTCCTGATGCAGATATATCAGAGCCAGATGCCAGGCTTTATGCCGCCTGAGCAGGCAGTGCGTGATGCGTTAGTGGATTTGCAGGCGCATCAGTTGGGGATGATTGCCGGGATCCGCGCGATTATTGCCGCCATGCTGCAATCTTTCAATCCGCAACGGCTGGAAGATTACGCCCGTCGTGATGGCAACGTTCCACGGATAGGGTTAAGCGCGGTAAAAAAAGCCGCCCTGTGGGACTATTTTTTGCGTCACTACCAGAACACGTCTGGCGAAATTGAGGACGATTTCCATACCCTCTTCGGCGACGCATTTCTGCAAGCCTATGATATGGAAGTGAATCAGTATAAAGACTCGCAGCTCAAACCGGAAAAGAATGAACATTAACTATGCATTGACCTCACAAACGGGTGCCCGGGAAAGTAATCAGGATGAAACGGGCGCGTTGATAGGCGAACGCTGCGCCTGTTTTTTAGTCTGTGACGGGGTAGCGGGCACGGCAGGCGGTGAAACGGCAGCGAGAATCGCCCGCGATACGTTGCTGGCTGAGCTGATGGTCGATAAGCCTATTCAGCCAGCAGATACCGCGGAATGGATCGATAAGGCCGAGCAGGCGATTCGCCAGGCACAGAGTAAAATTCTGAATTTTGATCGGATGAGCACTACGCTGGCGGCGGTATTTATTGACCGTGATTCTCAGCGTGCATGGTGGGCGCATGCCGGTGACAGCAGGATTTACCACTTTCGCCGGGGGTATATTCATGCGGTCACGCGCGATCATAGCCTGGCGCAGCAGTTAAAGGATGCTGGTGTAGATAATTCCGGCATTAACAGCAACTTACTCTATAATGCTTTGGGTGCGGGCGGTACATTGCCGGTGAGTTACAGTGAGGTTATGCCGCTGGAAGATGGCGATGCCTTTTTAGTCTGTACCGATGGTTTCTGGTGCAGCCTGACGCCGGAAGAGATGCAACAGGCGCTGCGTATGGTCAGCTCGCCTCATGAGTGGCTGGCGCTGATGCAGGAAGCCATCAACCGTAGCGAGCAGAAGGATAACCTGAGTGCCGTAGCCGTCTGGATTGGCTCGCCACAGGAAACCACTCTCTTACAATCCGTAGCGGACTCAGGACGCTTCCTGCCGACGCGTGATTAACACCAAGGAACACTATGAAATACGGGTTGCCAGCTATTGCTTTGTTGATTGCAACTGCCGCTCAGGCTGAGGATTACCGCGTGGTATATTCCCCAAGCCTGGCGCTGGAGGTGTTCATTGACAACGTTGAAAGTAATGCGCCGCGAGACTGGTGTCAGGAGACTATCCACTTGCGCCTCGTTTCCGGTAAAAGCAAAGAATCCAGCACCCTGACCAGTTTTCTGCCGCGTGTCGGCAAGCTGTTAAATAACCAGTGCGGCAAACTTACCGAACTCCCATGGCAAATGACCAACGCTGCCGGAACGGTGCTGGCTGCCGGTACCGCAGCCAAAGAACAGAACTGGCGCCCAATCGTTATCGCGGACGGGACAACGGCGGCGAATGCCAGCAATGCGGAACCGCTGGATTTGTCACAGCCAGCCAATAGCGCACCATTGCAGCATTTCGATCTGCCCGGTGGCTGTCATTTTCGCACCTGGTGGGACGAAAAAGGCCAGTCGCTGTTTATCCCTGACGATCGTCACCTCAGCTGTTCTACCGAAGGATGGCTGGAGGGGAAAAGTCAGTTGACTCTTTCCTCTAACGGGAAAGATCAGCCCGTTGACGTCCAGTTTTACCAGGGATTTCCGTTACGCAATATCCATCCTGCTTCGGGAGAACTGGACGTTGTCGCGGCGAATAATCAACGGCTGGTCGTCAGTAAAAAGACGGCCCCCAACAGCTGGCTGGTGCTGACGTTTAATCCTGCTTTGCACGTCTGGTCATTTGATGGCGCACTGCTGGTAAAAATGGACAAAAGCCAGGCGGCGGACCCTGCCGTCCTGAAGGCTCGCGTAGATGCTCTGCGTCAGGTCTGGAGCAAAGTCGTCGATTCAAAAGTAAAAATTAATGTGCTGCTGGTGGATGACCTGCATGCAGACCTGGCCGATCCGGCTATTGGCGCCTGGCGCACTGTTAACTGACCGGCTCTCCCGGATGGGAGCAGCAGAGAAGTTGGCATTCAGAGAGTGTTTACTATGTCGGCAAACGATAATGTCAAGAACGTGCCCAACGCCCTTCCGGCTGGCCACCGTTTTAACGAATTTGAAATTAAAGAAGTCATTGGCGGTGGCGGCTTCGGCATTGTTTATCGTGCCTGGGACCACCTGCTTGAACGTACCATCGCCATTAAAGAGTATTTGCCGGTTTCACTCGCCTCCCGCGATGAACAACTGACTATCGTGCTGCGCGGCGAGCGCTATCATAAACTGTTTTCAGCAGGACTTAGCAGCTTTATTCAGGAAGCCCGCCTGCTGGCCCGCTTCAACCATCCGGGCTTGCTGCACGTGCTGCGGTTCTGGGAGGAGAACGGCACGGCCTATATGGGCACGCTCTATTACAGCGGTATGACCCTGAAAGAGTGGCAGTTAGGCCACCCGGAAAGGATCACCGATGAATGGATCCGCCAGCTGCTTCCGCCCCTTTTTGGCGCGATTGATACCATCCACCGTGGCGGCTACCTGCATCGCGATATCTCGCTGGATAACATTCAGATCCAGGAAAATCAGCTGCCGGTGCTGCTGGATTTCGGTTCAGCGCGTAAAACGATTGGTAACCTCTCCGACGAAACGGAGATTATGCTGAAACCCGGCTATGCGCCTATTGAGCAGTACAGCGAAGAAAGTGATATTGACCAGGGGCCGTGGACGGATATCTACGCCCTCGGCGCGGTATTGCATACGCTGGTTACCGGAAGCCCACCACCGGTAAGCGTGGTGCGCTGTATTGAAGATCGCTACCAGCCGCTCGCCCAGCTGCGCCCGGAAGGATTCTCGCTGTCGCTGCTCAACGCCATTGACTGCGCGCTGGAAATGAAACCTCAGGACCGTCCGCAGTCTATCGATGAATTAGCGGCGCTTATTGCCCTGCCCGTAAGCTCTGTAGAAGAGTTGGTGACCAGCATACCGGCTGTGGCCGAAGAGGTGCCAGAGGCGCAGCAGGAACCTGAACCGGTCCCTGAGCCGGAGCCGGTCAGCTATACCCCTCCGCCGGTAGCAGGCGGGGAAATACCCGGCGTCAAAACCCGACTGTCTAAACCGCTTATCGCCCTCGGCGGCGTCGCTGTGCTGGCTGCGGTTGCGCTGGCCATCTCTCTCAGCCGGGAAGACACCTCTGCCGATACCCAGCAACCTGCGATAGCCGGATCGGAAACAGCGCCGACCCGCACGGTCTCGGGTGGAGCGGCAGTGAATACTAAACCGATGATGGCTACCGTCTACCTGCGGCTTGCCAGCGGCGAAACCGTGCTGCTCAACGGCACGCCGATCGAGGTCAAGCCGAACAACAGCGGCTATGCCTCACTGAACCTGGCATCCGGTAACTACAATATTGAAGTGCATTCTGCGAACGCGGTTCACCGCCAGAGCCTGACGATTAACAAGGCAGGCACCTGGCTGATCAATCCTGGAAGCTGAGCCGGCTTAGCCGACCAGAGGGTCGTGGCATTGCTGTAATTCACGCACGCGCTGCACCAGATCGGTCAGGCAATCATCATACAGACCGCGCGTCTTCAACTCCTGTTCCAGCGAGTAAAGATACTGTGCGTTAGTGCCGAGTGGACCGCTGGCTTGAGCAATCAGCGGCGCAATGGTTTTTGGGCAGGAATCGGCCTCGTAAAGCGCATGGCGCGGATCCATAACGAAAGCCAGCGCCGTCACGCTACGCCCGTCTGAAAGCTCCAGCTCACGCCAGGTAGGGAGATAGCAGCCTGTGACCATTTCGCGCTTCCACAGCAGCTCCAGCTCCTCACGGAGTTTTTCTTCCGGCAGGCGAAAAGCCAGCCCGGTCGTTTCGCCGCCCTCTTTCAGTGCCAGCATTCTTCCGGGCTGTTGAGCCGTGCCCCGTCCCGCCGTAAGCCGCAGGCAGAAAGCCCGATGCCAGCCCTTTAAGGTTCCTTCAGCCACCTCATCGGACTCGAATATAGGGTTCCACATTAGCGAACCATAGCCGAAAATCCATACCGGGCTGTGATTAGGCCGACAGGAAAGCGTGGCGCTCAGCGACGCAGCACGCTGTTCGCAGGTCCATAACAGCGATTCCTCGATTGCACCAAAAGCCGTCTTACAATCCGCTTTTAATAAGAAATCCCTTGTTAACATTGACCCCCCTTACCCGTGCTCATGCTTGCGACAAGTTAACTTATTCCGAAAATTGTTTTGCGTTAAAGGTGACAATATGTCATTTCGTCCCTGGCAATCAAGTTTGAACTTTGTCACAAAAGCGAAAAATTTTACTTAGGTTTATCATCGGCCGCATAAGAAAAAACTTAAGGCCGGCAGACAAAAAGTGTGATGGCCGTTAACAGCCGGAGATCGTGACGCGGGAGACCGTACGGAAACGTTTTGCAGGGAAGCGGCTGCCGCCCTGCGGAAAGCTAGTGCTTTTTATGCCACTTATCATCGTCGCCTTTTTCATAGGAATGCTTTACCGCAGACCAGGCAACTTTGTGAGCCACCTCTTCGCGGGACTCGTCACCGCGGCGATCTTTCTTCTCTTTGTATTCATCCCAGGCGCTATTAAATGCTTTCTGGTAGATGTCCTGAGCATGAGCCGGCAGGACATGCTTCACGCTGTCAGGCAGTGAAGATCTTGTACTGTATGGCATCGGTTTTCCTCCTCTGGTTAGGCCATATAAGCCTGGAACAAAATTAACGACCACGCCAGCAATGCAGTTATTGCCATCAGGATTAAAAAACAGGCTGTAAGGCTAATTTAGCCAATACAGATGCGATTTAAATGCGCATTAATCACCACAAATAGCGTGAAAATAAAAATTATTAATCCATAAAATTCATAAAGTTATAAATGAATAAATTTTAAAGAATGGAAGTTTATGATTTTTCTCTTTTAATGCGTAAATCAGTGTAAATTTTACACATTTTTAACCCATTAGCCGTTACACTGCCCGCGTATGTAAAATAACCAGGTTGAAACAAATGGTATTTTTTTACCGGTGGGCCGCCGCGTCTACCGGTTAATCGTCAGTGATAAGGAAAAGCTACCTATGGGCACGCAAGAAAGCGTCAAAACTCGTCATAAAGAGTCGTTTCTCATCTTACCGCTCATTGCCCTGGCCATACTTTGGCTTTGGGGTGATTCGACGTCCTTCCCGGTCATCATCGCGATCAATTTACTGGCGCTGGTGGCGATTCTGAGCAGTGCATTCAGCGTAGTTCGTCATGCTGACGTGCTGGCACACCGCCTTGGCGAACCCTATGGTTCCCTGATCCTCAGCCTGTCGGTAGTGATTCTGGAAGTCAGTTTAATTTCCGCGCTGATGGCAACAGGCGACGCGGCCCCCGCCTTAATGCGTGATACGCTCTATTCGATCATCATGATCGTTACCGGTGGGCTGGTTGGCTTTGCTTTGTTGCTTGGCGGCCGTAAATTTGCCACGCAGTATGTTAACCTGGCCGGGGTCAAACAGTACCTTATCGCTATTTTCCCGCTGGGTATTTTGGTATTGGTTTTCCCTAATGCGCTACCGGGCGGCAATTTTACTTCCGGGCAGGCTCTGCTGATCTCGGCGATTTCAGCCGCAATGTACGGCGTCTTCCTGCTGATTCAAACCAAAACCCACCAGAGCCTGTTTGTGTATGAGCATGAGGACGAAGGCGACGATCCGCATCACGGCAGGCCTTCCGCCCATTCAAGCCTCTGGCACACCGTCTGGTTACTGATTCATCTGATCGCTGTGATTGCCGTAACTAAAATGAACGCCAACACGCTGGAATCCTTACTGACCGAGATGAATGCGCCCGAGCAGTTTACCGGCTTCCTGGTCGCGTTATTGATCCTGTCACCAGAAGGTCTGGGAGCGATAAAAGCGGTGCTGGCTAATCAGGTACAGCGCGCGATGAATCTGTTTTTTGGTTCGGTGCTGGCGACGATTTCACTGACGGTTCCCACCGTCACTATCATTGCCACCCTGACCGGACAACAGCTGATATTTGGTCTGGAGTCGCCGCAGATGGTCATCATGATTGCCGCCCTGCTTCTTTGCCAAATCTCCTTCTCGACCGGGCGCACCAACGTGCTGAATGGCGCGGCGCACCTTGCACTGTTCGCCGGCTATTTGATGACGGTTATGCTGTAAATTTTTACCGCTGCTGGCACTACGCCAATAAAAAAAGAGCGCCTGAAGGCGCTCTTTTTGTTACTCGCTCAGCGATTAGTTGCTGGTATCCAGTTCCGGGAAGTTCTTCACCAGATCGTCGATCGCTTTCATCTGCTTGAGGAACGGCTCCAGCTTGTCCAGCGGCAGTGCGGATGGACCGTCGCATTTCGCGTTAGCCGGATCCGGGTGCGCTTCGATAAACAGGCCGGCCAGGCCAACAGCCATACCAGAACGCGCCAGCTCTGTAACCTGACCACGACGACCGCCTGAAGCAGAGCCAAACGGGTCGCGGCACTGTAGCGCATGGGTCACGTCGAAAATCACCGGGCTGCCGTTAGAAACCTGCTTCATGACGTTAAAGCCCAGCATATCCACAACCAGGTTGTCGTAACCGAAGTTAGCACCGCGATCGCACAGGATCACTTTCTCGTTGCCGCCTTCAGCGAATTTCTCAACGATGTTGCCCATCTGACCCGGGCTGACGAACTGCGGCTTCTTCACGTTGATGACCGCGCCCGTTTTCGCCATCGCTTCCACCAGGTCGGTCTGACGCGCCAGGAATGCAGGCAGCTGGATAACATCAACCACGTCGGCAACGGTCTGCGCCTGGCTGGCTTCATGCACGTCAGTGATAATCTTCACGCCGAAAGCCTGTTTCAGCTCCTGGAAAATCTTCATGCCCTCTTCCAGACCGGGACCCCGGTAGGAACGAATAGACGAACGGTTAGCCTTATCAAAAGAGGCTTTAAACACGTAAGGGATACCCAGCTTCTGAGTCACGGTGACATAGTGTTCACAGATGCGCATGGCAAGATCGCGGGATTCCAGCACGTTCATGCCGCCAAACAGCACAAACGGCAGATCGTTTGCTACCTTGATATCACCAATGCTAACCACTTTTTGTTTCATGTCTTCGCCTTATTCATGCAGAGTTTACAGATTAGTGCAGCGTGATCTGTTTTTGTTCAATCGAGTGAATTTGTAATTTGATCATTTCGCTGACCGGGTCTTCCGGACACTGCTCAACGAAATAGGTCAGGTCGCTCAGCGCCACGTGTTCACAATCCAGCTGGGCAAAAATCAGGCCACGGTCGCGGATTTCATAGGGATCTTCTGGATCCATATTTACCAGTACCTGACTGACCTGAAGCGCCAGCTCCATTTGTTTCTCTTCCATCAGCGCGGCTTTCAGCGTATCCAGCATTTTATTCAGCACCAGCTGCGGCTCGGCTTCCTGTAAATCATCATCATACAGTTCCGCGACCGGGCCAATATTGCCCTTCAACCAGACTTCCAGCGTGTGCTCATCCAGCGTATCGCCATTGAAAGGATTGATTAACCACATCTCTTCATCAATCCAGTCGGCTCTGAGGATCAGCTGGGTAGGGAAAATCACCGGCATCAGCGGGATGGTCAGCTGTTCGGCAATGTGCAGGAAGATGATGCCCAGCGAGACGGCGGTTCCCTGGCGGGTTTTCAACACGTTGTCCAGCCATAGCGTATCCGAAAGGCGGTATACGCCGCTGGCGCCGCCGAATCCCCACTTTTTCCAGAACAGTTCAATCAGTTTTTCCAGCTGAAGATCCTGTTCCGTCTGCGAGGAAACATAGGCGCGGGCCTCTGCGACCAGCTCCGCAAGCTGCTTTTTCACGTCTTCAGCAGGAAAATCGGGACGGATCGCCAACGTGGCTGCAATTACCGCCTCGCACAGCGGCATCGCTGTGGGTTCATCAGTTGCTATCGACGTCATACAATCCCCAACAATGGCATTTTTGTGGTGGCCAGGTGATAAATCAGCACCAGCATGGCTATCGCCACTATAAAGGCTATCCAGCGCGCTTTCTGTGCGCGTGGTTTACGTCCAAGGGCAATAAACCCAAGGGCGATATAGATAATAACGCCAAACAGCTTTTCAGTCAGCCACGCGCCCTGTGGGCTGAACGGATAAAAATGCGTGATCGCTACCAGCCAGGCGCCGGAAAGCAGCAGCAGCGTATCATTGAGATGCGGCACGATGCGCACCCAGCGACGCTGCATCATTGCCGATCCGGTCTGTAACCAAAAAAAACGCAATAATAACATCAAGAGGGTGATGGCAACCGTCACCATATGCAGCGTCTTAACCGCGCTATACCAGTCCGTCATTCTCTCTTCCTTAATCAGGCCAGCTGTGCCAGTGTGACACGGTCGTTACCGCCGTAGTCCTGGCAGGAAGCCACCTGGATAAATAGGTTTTCGCTCAAAATTGCCCGTACCTGAGCCGCCTGCTGCCAGCCGTGCTCAAGCAACAGCCAGCCGCCGGGCAATAGATAATTTCCTGCACGTTCAGCAATAATTTTAATATCCGCCAGCCCGTTATCAGCGGCAACCAGCGCGCTGTCTGGCTCAAACCGTACGTCGCCCTGCTGAAGATGTTCATCATTGCTATCGATATACGGCGGATTACTGACGATAACCGCAAAGCGTTCCCCGGAGAGCGCGCTAAACCAGTTGCTCAAACGAAATGACGCGTTACTGATAGCCAGTCGCTGAGCATTATGCTGCGCCAGCTCAACAGCCGCCGCGATGCGATCGACGCCCGTTACCTGGCAATCAGGCCGCTCGCTGGCTATCGCCAGCGCAACAGCGCCGGTTCCGGTGCCCAAATCCAGCACGGAAGCTGCGCCAGCGGGGATCCGGGCGAGAGCCAGTTCGACCAGCAGTTCAGTATCGGGGCGGGGAATAAGCGTGTCGGGGGAAACGCTGAGCGGCAATGACCAGAACTCGCGTTCGCCAGTCAGATAAGCGACAGGTTCCCCGCTGGCGCGTCGGGCCAGCAGCGGGGCAAGCTGCTCAAGCTGTGAAGGGCTGAGCAACGTATCATCAAAGGCGATCAGCCAGCTGCGGGATTTGCCGGTGACAAATCCCAGCAAAATTTCCGCATCGCGCTTCGGGCTGTCGCTTTCGGCCAGTTGTGTGATGGCTGAACGCAGCCACTGGCGGATTTCCATTACTCCTGCTCGGACAGCGCAGCCAGCTGATCCGCCTGGTATTCCTGCACCACAGGCTCAATCAGCATATCCAGCTTGCCCTGCATTGCTTCATCCAGACGGTAAACCGTCAGGTTGATACGATGATCGGTAATGCGTCCCTGAGGATAATTATAGGTTCGGTTACGATCGGAACGATCGCCGCTGCCCAGCAGGTTACGGCGCGTCGACGCCTCTTCCTGCTGACGTCGGGCAATCTCGGCGGCACGAATACGCGAGCCGAGCACCGCCAGCGCTTTGGCTTTGTTTTTGTGCTGCGAACGTTCGTCCTGGCACTCCACCACAATGCCGGTTGGCAGGTGAGTAATGCGGATCGCGGAATCGGTGGTGTTAACGTGCTGCCCACCCGCGCCCGATGAACGGAACGTGTCAATTTTCAGATCGCTCGGGTTAATATCCGGCAATTCCGCTTCCGGCACTTCCGGCATCACCGCAACGGTACAGGCAGACGTATGGATACGGCCCTGCGATTCCGTTTCCGGTACACGCTGAACGCGATGCCCGCCTGACTCGAACTTCAAACGTCCGTAAGCGCCGTCGCCCACGATTTTGGCGATCACTTCTTTATAACCACCGTGCTCGCCTTCGTTGGCGCTCATCACTTCCACTTTCCAGCGGCGTGCTTCCGCATAACGGCTGTACATACGGAACAGATCGCCTGCAAAGATCGCTGCTTCGTCGCCACCGGTTCCGGCACGGACTTCCAGATAGCAGTTGCGCTCATCATCCGGATCTTTCGGCAGCAGCAGAACCTGCAATTCCTGCTCTAAGGTTTCGCTGGCCTCGCGGGCTTCTTTAAGTTCTTCCTGCGCCATGTCGCGCATTTCGGGATCGCTGAGCATCTCTTCTGCCGCAGCAATATCATCCTGGTTCTGCTGCCACCGTCTGAAGCACTGGCTGACATCGGTCAACTGAGCATATTCACGTGACAGCGCACGGAAACGCTCCTGATCGGCAATCACGCCAGCGTCACCCAGCATCGCCTCAACTTCTTCATGGCGTTCCTGCAAGGCTTCCAGTTTGGCAACAATAGAAGGCTTCATCGATGTTGTTTTACCTTGTAATCAAAGAGGCGAAAACGCTACAGCCCAAGGCTGTCGCGTAAAATCTGCAGGCGTTCATCGTCCCCGTCTCGGGCAGCCTGCTGAAGAGATTTGGTTGGTGCGTGGATCAGTTTATTTGTCAGTTTATGGGCCAGCTCACGCAGCACGACCTGGGCATCTGCGCCCTGCTCCAGCGCAGCCAGCGCACGGCTTTCTAAATCAGCCCTGATCTGGTCGGCCTGCGAGCGGTAATCGCGGATGGTTTCTACTGCGCTTTGCGCACGCAGCCAGGACATAAACTCGCCGCTTTCCTGCACCACGATGGTTTCGGCCTGCACGGCCGCGGCTTTACGCTGCGCCATATTGCTTTCAATGATCGCCTGCAAATCGTCCACGCTATAAAGGTAGGCGTTAGGCAGTTTGCCCACTTCCGGCTCCACGTCTCGCGGAACGGCAATATCCACCATCAGCATCGGCTGATTACGGCGCTGCTTCAGCGCACGCTCGACCATTCCTTTACCGATAATCGGCAGCGGACTGGCGGTAGAACTGATGATGATATCGGCTTCCGCCAGACGCGAATCGATGTCGGCAAGGCCAATCACTTCTGCACCCACTTCATCGGCCAGCGCCTGAGCGCGTTCGCGGGTACGGTTAGCGATGAGCAGCTTCTGCACGTTATGCTCACGCAGATGACGTGCGGCCAGCTCAATGGTCTCACCCGCACCCACCAGCAGAACGGTTACGGTTGAGAGTGATTCAAAAATCTGACGCGCCAGCGTACAGGCGGCAAAGGCCACCGAAACGGCGCTGGCACCGATATCGGTTTCCGTGCGCACACGTTTAGCGACCGAAAACGATTTCTGGAACATTCTTTCCAGCTCGCTGGAAAGCGGATGGCCGCGATGGGAGTCGGCGAACGCTTTTTTGACCTGGCCGAGAATTTGCGGCTCACCGAGTACCAGCGAATCAAGGCCGCTGGCAACGCGCATCAGATGGCTGACCGCTTCATTATCATGGTGCCAGTAGAG
Organism: Pantoea sp. CCBC3-3-1; assembly: GCF_007981265.1. Taxonomy (NCBI): domain Bacteria; kingdom Pseudomonadati; phylum Pseudomonadota; class Gammaproteobacteria; order Enterobacterales; family Erwiniaceae; genus Pantoea; species Pantoea sp. CCBC3-3-1. The sequence continues at coordinate 1,918,394 of NZ_CP034363.1, read as the reverse complement.
GCTTTTACGCACATCTTCAGCACTGAGCTGATGGTAGTCACACAGCCATTTCACCAGCTGTTCCTGCAGGTTTTCCTGCTGTTCAACGCTAAGGTATAACTCGGTCCTGTTACAGGTAGACAGCACAACGCCTCCCTGCACCAGCGGCTGAGCCAGCAGGCTGTCGAGGGCCTGATCCAGCGTCTCCGGCGAGAACGTCACGCGTTCACGCAGAGCGACAGGAGCCGTTTTATGATTTATTCCGAGTGCCAGCAACGTCATGGTGATTTGGTCTGGGTTATCCCACTGTTGATAGGGTTTTGAGAGGCGCATTCTACAAGATGCGCGAGATCAAGAAAAGCCATCCTTCACCGTTCCCTGTAACAAGATATAGCTATTGTGCATTAAATAAGACAAATTGAGCATTGACGCCGCCTTTGCAGGCCGATAATTTGAACGGTTAGTTTGCGCATGAGCGCCCACATGGAGTCTGAGGAGTTGTTCCCCTATGTTTATGAAGAATCGCCGTCTGATGCGGCTTCTCCCGCTTGCCAGCATCGTGCTGGCCGCCTGTAGCGTCAATAAACCCCAGGGGCCCGGACAGAGTGTCACCTCCCCCCAGTGGCAGCAGCACCAGCAGGCTGTCGAAAAAATTACCCAGTATCAGACCCGTGGCGCTTTTGCCTATCTTTCCGATAGGCAAAAAGTTTATGCACGTTTTAACTGGCAGCAAACCGCGCCAGATCGCTACCGTTTACTGTTGACTAACCCGCTGGGCAGCACTGAACTTCAGCTGGATGCACAGGGCAGCGTGGTGCAGCTGGTTGATAACAAGGGCAAGCGTTATACCAGTAACGATGCCGAGAAAATGATTTCTCAGCTTACCGGTATGGATATTCCTCTAAACAGCCTGCGTCAGTGGATGATGGGCTTGCCGGGCGAGGCGAGCGATTTCTCCCTTGATGACAAGTATCGCCTGCGTGAAGTGAACTACAGCCGTGACGGTCAGCAGTGGAAAGTGAGCTATCAGGGCTACGACGAACGCCAGAAGCCTGCGCTGCCTTCTAATCTCGAACTGCGCGAAGGCGAACAGCGCATCAAGCTGAGAATGGATAGCTGGACCGTTAAATGAAACCCACCCACCCGTCAGCCAGCGCGAAATGGCCAGCACCCGCTAAACTGAATCTGTTTCTCTATATCACTGGCCGTCGTTCCGACGGCTATCATGACCTGCAAACGCTTTTTCAGTTTCTGGATTATGGCGACTCACTGACCATAGAGCCTGACAACAGCGGTCAGATTCGGCTGCTCACCGCAGTTCCGGGCGTACCTGCCGAAGAAAATCTGGTGGTTCGCGCGGCGAAACTGTTGCAGGAACAGGCACGCCTGCGGGGAGCACTGCCGGATAATGCCGGGGCATCGATTGCAATTGAAAAACGTTTGCCGATGGGCGGCGGGCTTGGCGGCGGTTCGTCAGATGCCGCAACGGTACTGGTCGCGCTGAATTATTACTGGCAAACCGGCTTCAGCTTTGCCGACCTGGCCACGCTGGGCCTGAGCCTTGGCGCGGACGTGCCGGTGTTTGTACAAGGTTTTGCAGCCTTCGCCGAGGGAGTTGGCGAAAAACTGACCCCGGTTAGCCCGGCGGAAAAGTGGTATCTGGTTTTTCACCCTGGCGTATCTATTTCAACGCCGGTGGTTTTTAACGATCCGGAACTGATTCGCGACACGCCACAGCGGCAGATCAAGCAGTTATTAGAGGCCGAATACCGTAATGATTGTGAGCCAGTAGTAAGAAAACGTTTTCGTGAGGTTGAACAGCTTGTTTCCTGGCTGCTAGAATACGCGCCGTCGCGCCTGACAGGAACCGGCGCTTGTGTGTTTGCTGAATTCGACACCGAGTCCGCTGCCCGTCAGGTGTTTGAGCTTGCTCCGAAAGCATGGCAGGGCTTTGTTGCGCGAGGCGTTAACGTTTCGCCGCTGCACCGTCATCTTTCAGAGCAGTTAGAGTTGCCGTGACTGCATCAAACTGTTCCTGAAGCAGCACGACACTCATTACAACACCCGTATGAACCCGTCAGCGGTATTCCGCCCAGTGCTGCTGACGAAGATGTTCATTCTCTGGACGCAAAGCCTGAGGTTCTTCTCGTGCCTGATATGAAGCTTTTTGCTGGTAACGCCACCCCGGAACTAGCACAACGTATTGCCAACCGCCTTTACACCAGCCTGGGCGACGCCGCCGTCGGTCGTTTCAGTGATGGTGAAGTTAGCGTACAAATTAATGAAAACGTACGCGGTGGTGATATTTTCATCATCCAGTCCACCTGTGCACCAACCAATGACAACCTGATGGAACTGGTTGTTATGGTCGATGCTCTGCGTCGCGCATCTGCTGGTCGTATTACTGCTGTCATTCCTTACTTTGGCTATGCCCGTCAGGACCGTCGCGTGCGTTCCGCTCGCGTGCCTATCACCGCCAAAGTTGTGGCTGATTTCCTTTCCAGCGTCGGCGTCGATCGCGTGTTAACTGTGGATCTGCATGCAGAACAGATTCAGGGCTTCTTTGATGTCCCGGTTGATAACGTCTTCGGTAGCCCAATCCTGCTGGAAGACATGTTGCAGATTGGTCTGGAAAACCCAATCGTGGTTTCTCCGGATATCGGTGGCGTGGTTCGCGCCCGTGCTATCGCTAAGCTGCTCAACGATACCGATATGGCGATCATCGACAAACGTCGTCCGCGCGCTAACGTTTCACAGGTGATGCATATCATCGGTGACGTTGCTGGCCGCGACTGTGTGCTGGTTGATGACATGATCGATACCGGCGGCACGCTGTGTAAAGCCGCTGAAGCGCTGAAGGAGCGTGGTGCTAAGCGCGTATTCGCTTACGCTACCCACCCTATTTTCTCCGGCAACGCCGTTGAAAACCTGCGCAATTCCGTGATTGATGAAGTGGTGGTTTGCGACACCATTCCCCTACCGGAAGAGATCAAAGCATTGCCAAACGTGCGTACGCTTACGCTGTCTGGCATGCTGGCTGAGGCGATTCGCCGCATCAGCAACGAAGAGTCAATTTCAGCGATGTTCGAGCATTAATTGGCGTACCGGCTGAATTAGCATTGCTGCCTTTTCAGCCATGCCGCCAGCAATAATGCTCTGCTGAAACAAAAAGTGGGACGGATTTTCATCCGTCCCACTTTTTTTGTTTGTCTGAATCACGATCCGTCAGTGATGACCCTGGCCTGACACTCTGCGACAACGCTTGTCCCCGTAACGACGTACCCAGTAATAATGATCGGTAATCTTTTCACGCCCGCTCATGCTTGCGCCGATCAGCCACATTAACGCACCAATAAATATCGCGAAAATGGCGACATTGGCTAAAAACTGGGGCAGCTGTAGCTGCGGCAGCTGATTGAGTACGGCATAGCCGATCCCTGTTACCACGACTGCCAGACCAATAACCATCAGGGCGTTACCGGTTAAATTGACGTGTCTGCGTTTCATCTGTCACCTCCAAAAGTCAGTGCCTTCCTGTGCGGTTAGTGCCATAAGTTTATGCAATGGTTTGGCAACTCGTTGCGGGACAGATCACATTTACTGCTAAAAGTCTGACAAATCTTTACGCGCAGCATCTTGATTTTTATATAGAAACGGCATTATCACGCTACACAACTATTGTGATATCACGCGCAGTTTTGAGTTCTGCCGCCGCTCTTAGTACACTAGCGCCCTTCCCTATCGGACTTCTCAGGAACAGAGACAAGTGAGCAGCATTAAACTGATTGTCGGCCTTGCCAATCCTGGCGCGGAATATGCCGCGACACGCCACAATGCAGGCGCGTGGTACGTTGATCTTCTGGCTGAACGTCACAATCAGTCACTGAAAGAAGAGAGTAAATTTTATGGTTACACCGCCCGGCTGAATATCGGCGGTGAAGACGTCAGGCTGCTGGTGCCGACCACCTTTATGAACCTGAGCGGTAAAGCCGTGGCGGCAATGGCGACTTTTTATCGCATCGCACCTGAAGAGATTCTGGTGGCGCACGATGAGCTGGATCTGCCGCCGGGCGTGGCGAAATTCAAACAGGGCGGCGGCCACGGTGGTCATAACGGCCTGAAAGATATCATCAGTAAATTAGGTAATAACCTGAACTTTCACCGTCTGCGTATCGGTATTGGTCATCCGGGCGATCGGAACAAGGTGGTGGGTTTTGTGCTGGGCAAACCTCAGGCAGCTGAACAGACGTTAATTGATAACGCCATTGATGAAGCGGCGCGCTGTACCGAAGTCTGGCTGAAAGAAGACAGATTGAAAGCCATGAATCGTCTGCACAGTTATAAGGCTTAATATTTAATCCGTCTGCATATGGAAAGTATCACCGGCTTATATTTTAATGTAAGTCGGTATATTTTTTTGCAAAAGGCTTTTGAAGAAAAGATTCGAAGTTATAGCAGAAGGTCTGCTTATCAGAACTTTTACTAAGCTCATAGCGGAAGGCAAACTTTGTAAAGGTGAAAAAGGTGGCGTGTTTAAAGGCCCAAACTGGGAAGCGCCGCAGTTCATTCTCGAGAAAAAGTACGGCTTTAACAGGTAGGCGTTAAAAACGTTTCAGACCCTGCTTCCGACAGCCTGATGAGCTAAACGGGAGCAGGTCGAAATTATTAGTTAGCTCAGCATTTACAGCAAGTCCCAAACCTTACGGCCCTTCCGTACCGTCGAGCGTGGACAGCCCCATCGTTGCGGCAAAATACCCCTGGACACCCCAGATCTTACTGGTAGCAAGCTTCTCCAGCTGAATCGCGCTTTCAACGCCTTCTATCACTACCCGATTGGTATACTGACGAATATTCGCAATCAAGATGCTGAAAAACGGCTTGCTGACGTTATCGAGATAAAACTGACGATCCAGTTTCACGACTTCAAACATCTTCGACTGCAATGCATTCAGATTGGCATCGCCCGCGCCCAAATCATCCAGCCATAAGATATTCAACTGTTCCATCAGCGTACGCAGCAGCGGGTTATTCGGCCCGTCATGCAGATTAGGAAAATCTTCCGACAGCTTCAGGCGTACAAACGGCAGATGGCTGAGAATTTGCTGAATAAAGGTCGATTCCGTCACCACACGGGCCAGTTGAAAATCAATATTCAGACAGCACAACAGTCCATGCTGCTGGAACTGGTCGGCATAGTGCTCAATCGTCAACAGCTGACTAAGCAGCCGGGTTTGCGGATCTGCCTCAAGGAATGTTGAGTTATCCTGATTTGCTACAGGGGTGAGATCCAGTGCAATGAGCTCACCGCTAAGGGAGTGAATCGGAATGCAAATATAGTCGTTTATCATGCCATGGTGCCAGTTAGGACATCCCGCCAGTGGTTATGTTCGCCGACCAGGAAAGCTACAGATTTTCATTCTGCAACTTCGGCCAGATCGGCAATTTTTATGTATATCGGCAGGACCCGCGCCAGCTTTATGCGTTAACGCTTGTCAGCAGCAACTTTATAGTCAGGCGCATCAAGCTCGTGACTACAGAAGGGCCCCGCCTGCTTCAACAGACTGATACAATCTTCGCTAAGATGGCGTAATCGTACGGTTTTTCCCGCAGCCAGATAGCGTGAAGTCAATTTATCAATGGCCTCAACACCGCTTGAGTCCATTACCCGTGTACGGGCAAAATCAATAACCACATCCTGCGGATCTTTGTCAGTATCAAACAGTTCCTGGAAACTGACTACCGATCCAAAGAAGAGCGGACCTTCAAGCTGATAGGTCTTCTGCTCATCGCTCTCCTGCTGTGCCAGGATGGTAATGCGCGCATGCTGCCATGCAAAAACCAGTGCAGAAATGATGACGCCACAAATAACTGCCATCGCCAAGTCGGTGTAGATAGTCACCACCGTAACCGCAACCATAATCACCGCATCCGGCTTCGGCATGCGCTTCAGACGGCGGATCGAGCTCCATTCAAAGGTATTAATGCATACCACGAACATGATCCCGGCCAGCGCTGCAACCGGCAGCAACGCAATATATTTCGACAGGCTAACCACAAACAAAATCAACAAAACGGCGCCAACAAAATTAGAGATGCGCCCACGCCCGCCGGACGTAAAGTTGATAATCGACTGACCAATCATGGCGCAACCGGCAAAGCTGCCGAAGAAACCACACAGCGTGTTACCTATGCCCTGCGCCACGCATTCTTTGTTGCCGTCACCTTTTTTGCTGCCCATTTCATCCAAAACGGCCAGCGTTAACAACGATTCTATCAGACCGACAAGTGCGATAATCACCGAATAAGGCAGTACAATTTGCAACGTGGCCCAGCTTAGAGGGGCTTCAGGCAGGTGAAAGAACGGGAGCGAACCGGAAATATCAGCCAAATCGCCCACGCGTTTGGTGTCCAGACCAAAGCCGATTGCAATGGCGCTGATAGCGATCAGCGCGGCCAGCGAGCCTGGAATGACTTTCGTAAACTTAGGGAACAGCCAGACAATCAGCATCGCCAGCGCCACCAGCGCATACATCACCGGTCCCTGGTTTTTAATCATCGGGATCTGCGCCAGCGCAATCACAATCGCCAGGCCATTCACAAAGCCATAAATAGCGGGTTGTGGCACCAGCCGAATAAATTTACCCAGGCGGAACAGCCCGATCGCCAGCTGGATCAGCCCGGCGAAGATAGTGGCCAGCAGCACATACTGATAACCGTGTGTCTGAATCAGGCTGATCAACACCACAATGATGGAACCGGCTGCGCCGGAAATCATGCCCGGTTTGCCGCCAAACAGCGCCGTGACCAGACCTAAAATAAAGGCGGTATGCAGACCGATAGTCGGCGACAGTCCGGCCAGCAGTGAAAAGGCGGTCGCTTCCGGGATCAGCGCCACCGAGACCACCGCGCCCGCCAGAACGTCATTTTTGACGTCAGCAGCCTTGAGGTTGCTCAGATTGAACATACTTATTTTCCGTTTTTATAAATGATGCAGGTATTTACTGTGCCGCCAGTAGCCGGGCACGGTCGTCAGGGAGACGAGAAACGCAACAGAGGTTGCATGGCGGGGAGGTCTCAAGGTGGCGTAAGCAGGAAGCGATGCATCTGCGGCTGTCTCCATCATGTGTCAGGTTTCGTCAGTATGGAAAAATGTGAACCAGATCTCAACCCTCTTCTCGCTGGCGCGGCGATAAATCAGCGCCATTCAGCCTGCAATTACGTGTATAATGTCGGGAAATTTGCAGTATCAACACTCTCAACACATCAGGGGATGCAAAAGCCGCCCTGATTTATAGCTTAAGGTGATTCAAACATGGGATTCAAATGCGGTATTGTCGGCCTGCCAAACGTCGGGAAATCCACCCTGTTCAATGCGTTAACTAAAGCGGGCATCGAAGCAGCCAACTTCCCGTTCTGTACCATTGAGCCGAACACCGGCGTGGTGCCAATGCCTGACTCCCGTCTCGACGCCCTGGCAGAAATCGTGAAGCCGCAGCGCATTCTGCCAACCACCATGGAATTCGTTGATATCGCGGGTCTGGTAAAAGGCGCGTCGAAAGGCGAAGGCCTGGGCAACCAGTTCCTGACCAACATTCGTGAAACCGAAGCTATCGGTCACGTTGTGCGCTGCTTTGAAAACGACAACATTATCCACGTTAACAACAAAGTTGACCCGGCGGATGATATTGAGGTGATCAATACCGAGCTGGCGCTGTCGGATCTCGATACCTGCGAACGTGCGCTGCAACGCGTTCAGAAACGTGCGAAAGGCGGCGATAAAGATGCGAAAGCGGAACAGGCTGCGCTGGAAAAATGTCTGCCTCATTTAGAGAACGCTGGCATGCTGCGCTCGCTGGGTCTGAGCGAAGAAGATAAGGCAGCAATCCGCTACCTGAGCTTCCTGACCCTGAAGCCAACCATGTACATTGCAAACGTTAACGAAGACGGCTTCGAGAACAACCCGTACCTGGATCAGGTTCGTGCGATTGCAGAGAAAGAAGGTTCTGTTGTGGTGCCGGTTTGCGCCGCGGTGGAATCTGATATCGCCGAGCTGGAAGATGCCGATCGCGAAGAGTTTATGGCCGAGCTGGGTATTGAAGAGCCAGGCCTGAACCGCGTAATCCGTGCAGGCTATTCGCTGCTGAACCTGCAAACTTACTTCACCGCGGGCGTGAAGGAAGTGCGTGCATGGACGATCCCTGTTGGCGCTACCGCTCCACAGGCTGCGGGTAAAATCCATACCGATTTCGAGAAAGGCTTTATCCGCGCTCAGACTATCGGCTATGAAGATTACATTACCTACAAGGGCGAGCAAGGCGCAAAAGAAGCCGGGAAAATGCGTTCTGAAGGTAAAGATTACATCGTTAAAGATGGCGACGTAATGAACTTCCTGTTTAACGTCTAAATCGTTATTGTGGTCTCATGAGGTTTGATTGAACCTCATAAGAAGCGCGAAATCTTATAAAATCCACGTAATTGCGTGGATTTTTTGTTTTATAGCGTTTCAGTCATCTCGGTGACGTCAGTCCGGTGGCCTTTGAACTGCCCCCGTCGTGAAGGACAGAATTTGTCTACAGTCGCGGGGCAGTCCAAACCGCATCTGCATAAGCGATGCGGTTTAACACAATCAAAGCATCATAAAGTGCTGCGCAATTTGCCAGCCGACAGAAAGCCCAACAACACTGGCCATCAATGTCAGTACAAAGCGGTGACGGAATTGGGATTTGAAAAATTTCACCTGTAACTCAGCAATAGCATTATCAATGACTATTTGCCCATCAGCGTGCTGCGCCACGACAATGGATAACTCATGCTGGAACGCATCACACTGGTTTATGGTTGATTTGACCGAATTAAGTAAATTCAGACGATTTCGCTCAAGCTCAGCGAGCAGTTGCTGATGGGAAAACTGCTGTTCCTGCAACAAGGACTGTTGCATCTTCTCAACGAAACCCTTTTGAACAGCCTGATTGTCCTCCATTGTCTGTTCGAGAATGCTGTGCCGTTTTCCCTGCTCCTCCAGGCCACTTTGCAATTTTTGTGCAAGATGCGAAGAAAAGTTAGTGATACGCTTTTCAAGTTCAGCCAGCAGGGTAGCGTTTGCCTCGCCAATTTTGTTTTCCGCCTCTGTCACCCGTTTTACGCAGCCAATCAGTTGCTTAGCTTGATCTTGCGTTACTCCTTTTGCATCCATTAATCCCTGGTTGGCCTTATTAATCTCTTTTTGCTGTTTTTCCAGTAGCACCTGTTGTTTCAGGATCTGTTCATTTTGTTCAGCAAGGGAGCCTGTTTGAACTTCCAGAATGTTTTGCTGATTCAATAAAATCTGTTGTTGCTCGTTCAGAAGTTTGGATAGTGCCGTATTGACAATCAATAACTGAGAAGATTTTTGCGTCAGGCGACCAATGGCTTTATTGAGATCAATCTGTGCATCCTGTAACACATCGTCGCGATCATTCCACCAGTTAGTTATAAAGTTTCCATCCCTTTGTTCCCTGCGCAGGCGGTCAAGATCCTTTGCGCTCTTCTGAACTGTTTGCTGCTCCTCCGTCATACCGCTGATTAATTCTTTAATGTTACTGTCGCGAAAGACACGTTCCGGCAAATCTGCGGACGAAAACGCCTGAATGACCTGAAGTTCCTGCTTGTTTAACAAACTCATCTTATTGTTCTCAAATATTTTTTAGAAAGTCATCAATTTCAGCCTGGCTTTCATTAATAAACGCAATTGCAGCGGTACTCCGTGCCACCTGCATAGCGGTCTCAGTAGTTGTTTTCTCAATACATACCAATGTTGCTTTAGTTGAAATTGTGGCAGTAGCCAGGTTTGCCCCAATAGCTTGATATTGGGTTATAGCGGTCGCGTAATTTTCAATATTACCCAGAGAACTTTCTGAAAGTGTCACCAGCTCACTGGCAAACGCTTCCCGACGTTTGCTATCTGCGAACATCTCATCCATGAGTTTTTCGCTTAGCGTAAAACGGGAGCGATCAAAAAACGTGTCTATCTGATATGCGAGAAAGGCAGAAAGCAATCCGGTGGCAATGCCTATAAGCACTGGGGTTAATATATCTGCAAAAGGTTTCAGAAACGGTACGGTCGCCATAAACGTCACGATACTTTCGTTCAATAACATACCGACTGAAGTTACGATGACAGTAGTCAGAATTTTCAGTCCTTCCTGTAACGCTTGCTGTGCCGTCATAAGTTCCGGCGGAAAGAATATCATTTTAAATGCCCGGAAAAGTCCCAATAGCCCTTCCCGAATCATGGTCACGAAACGCTTTGCGGTTGAGAGAAAATTATTAAGCAAGAAGGTAAGTAAATTACTCATGAATCCACTCACTCCGCCCTGGAACATTTGTCCCAGCGCATCGGGAATTTTTTTGGCCACGGAAGCAACTACACGCATTAAGCGCTGTCGGATCTCCTCAAACAATGTTTTTCCCACCTCAACGCCGTGTTGAATGAGCACTTTAAATTCGTTAAACAAGCCATTTACCAGTTCAGTGAGCAGTAATCCAAGTGCTTGTCTGAGCCCCATATGCAACGCTTGTTGGCCGCCAGTCTGCAGCAACTCTGTGCTTTGTTTTTTCATCAGCGCCGAGTTAAGCGTTGTCGAAATATGGTCCTTCGATTGTTTCTTCGCTGCTGCTACTCGCTCTGGATCCAGCTCAAATCTTTTACCATTTTTTTCTGCAAAAGTATCGAGTTCAGCAGCGCCTTTTGAACGGTTAATCGACTTATGTGTGGTCACCAGGTTTTCGTCGGCATTGGCCATTTTGACTAATTTTTCAACGCCTTTCCCGGTTTCCAGAGCAAGATGCAATTTCTTGTTTTTGGACAATGTATTTAATGAAGTGACATGGTCGAGATCCATATCCGCCGCATTGGTCGTTTTTCCCGTATAACCATCAACACCACCGGCCCGTAGTTTCTCGCTTTTTTTTGTAAAACCTTTACTTTCATACTCTTTGCGCTGGTAATCCTGACGCGATTTCGCATGACTGGACATGTCTTTATCAGCTATGAAATCCGACTCTTCGCGATCGAAATTATGCAGCGTGGTTACATTGCCGCCATTGCGATCCTCAAACATGGCCATTGAAAGCCCGAAAGGCCCAATAACTTGTGACAATACTTGTTGCTGGCAATCGTGAAATAGCTTTTGCAGACGCTGCTGTTTTAACTCTTCATATGTTAAATCCATTTACCCTCCAAGTTTATCGAATCAATTGCAAAAAGGCCTACATTTGCTCTACATACTGTTTGAACCAATGAATGAAGCTGTCCGCTTGTTTTTCACGCGCACCATCATCATGCCAGAGCATGATAATCTGCCCGCGAATCCCAACATCCGTCGGTGCAAGGTCAAGACAAAGATGATCGCCCGCCCCATTGTAGGTAAAAGGGATCCAGCCGGGACTCCACCATTCCGGACGAATACCGCTTTGCGGACACGACTCAGCTCCATCAAAATCTCCACCATCAAGTAAATCTTTCCAGACACGCCACTCCTGTAAAATGCGTGAAGTGGATAAGAATTCGCATTCATCAAATAATCCATGGCTCATACCGCGCTGACCATTGTGAATTTTCATGAAGGCCACAAAATCGGCAGGCAAAATTACACCCAGAGCATGCTCTAACCTGGCGATTTCTTCATCTGTAGCCGGAGGTGCAAGATCTGCTAATACCTCAGGGTCAGTGTCTTGCAGAATGGCTTCCAGTTTTTCCCATAGTTGCTTCATTGTTTCTGTTCCTTTCAATCCATATGTTTATTAACGGCATATTCGACTGATAATTGAGTAATATTTCGTACGTATGACTTTCAGCTAATGAGGTAATCACAACCAACTGTCAAACTGTGTCAGCCTTTCTCAGGCATTTTTGCGACATGACTCACGAGGCCCACCTAGCCCCCAAGATTAGATATCCCATCAAGAGGTAATGTCGGTTGGTTTTTCCCACACCCTATTTTACCAGTCCGCTGCAGATTCAGTTGGTATCTGGTGGTCAAACGATAAATGTGAATATTTTTTGTTATAGTTCAGCAACCAGTCATTAATCGCTTTCCCGGTGTGGACAGTACCGCTGAACCAGCGCTCATTCATACACTCATCTTCGAATCGCTCGTTGAAACTTTCATGATTTGCCAAGCTGGATAAGATGCAGTTCAATGCCATGCTTAAGACCCAATGATTCAGAGCTAAAGGTGAATTTCGCTCTCCACCTACCAGGTCTTATCATCGTCGGTGAAATATATAACTACCTTATGCTGCACCACTTAGACGTTGCATGATTGGCTTGAGCCCCGAATGTTGAGGTAATTGTCAGGTACTCCTTCGCGAAATCATCCACACAGGTCAGCACTTGATCCTGAAACCAGTGGTCAGTCCGTCCATAACGAAATCGATCGACCAGGTCAGAATCGGCACATCCGGCTGCAACTGCGAAACCGTTTGGTTGCGAGCCTTTTACGCCGTCGTCTGCGTTTTACGCTTAGGCAGTTGAGATGGCAAATGCGGTATAACTGCATGTGATTGATACGAAGGTGCATGTGATTGACACTAAGGCCCCCGACGCGGTAGCTGCCAGATGAGCCGATAACGAAAACGTCTGTGTTCAAGCGCCAGCTCTGGGATACGTAGAGATAGCTACACGTCTAGCGTCAGGTCGGCAGGGAAAAACCTCAGCTCTTCAGGCACGAGGTTGCTACAGACCGGTCGCATCACACATCACCCCCACTGCTTCCTGTGTCGTGCGTTTACTTTCAGGCGACTTAAGCCACTTCACCTCAGAATCCTCCATGGCTCCAGACTACTTGCGGCAGGTACAGAGTGTAGTGTCTAAAAAGCATGTTTACGGCAGAGTTCACGGGCCAGAGCCCCGGTTTCGTCCTCGCGGAGAATGCTAATGATCTGTTCGTCGGAAAAACGCTTCTTGATAAAGATACCCTCGCGTTACTGATGAAAACAGTTCTAAAATCACGATGGATTAATCAACGGGAAGTAGGTCAGAGGGTGTGTACGTTGGCTTCAACGTACACTTTTCTCATTGATTGCTAAGTGATCGGTTCAGGTTAATGCTGCAGCTAATCATTTGTTTTATAATTTAATTTAAACTTAAAACCTTGTGGAGAAACAATCATTCCACTATATTCATTTTCATATGCAAACCATGAGTTAGCATTATGCCGTCGGTCAAAACTTTCCTTTGTAACACTTAGCTCATTAATTAATACAGATACCTTGGTTTTATTTGAGGTTAAATCCTCGACGAGGGAAAATATTTTATTATCTATTTTGGCGCTAAATTTTATATCTGAAATCTCCCCTTCAATTGGATTTTTGAAATTATGGCTAAAAACCACACTTTCTCGTTCAAAGGATTTTAATTCTTGGATTGACTTCGGAGAAAATTTAAAGCCGTTACCTTTGACATAATTTGATAACTCACTCGCAGAATTATTTGCACCAGCGAGATACAATTGTTTAATCACCGATCCACGAATAATGGCTTTAGTTAGCTCCTTAGGGTCGGCCTCAGAAATGATTTTGTTAAATTCATTCCAGTCTGGATCACGGAAGTGTATTAGCGCATTTTCAGGATTGTCAAACTGAGGAATAAATATCCCGCCAACCAACCCTATTTTTATTTGACCAGCGGGATTTTTTGTCAGGTTTTCCTTTTGATCTATACCATTTTTTATAGCCTTGTGTAAATCCTTTATTTTATTTTGCGTTCCTTTGCATTCAAGAGCAATAACTCTTCCAAAATTGTCTAAACCAATATAATCAGGGGTCTTACCTTTACCATTTTTAGATTTATTTAAAAGAAGGTGAGTAAGGTTTAATGTTTCCAATAAGTAAATTGCATCAATGAACCCCTGAAAACCTAAAGTATTGATTAATGTAAATGTAGTTGAGCCAACCCCTATTTCATCACTTAAAATTGTTTTTTGATGGGGATCTATGTCTTTCCATTCTTTACGAAGTCGCAAGTCAGTTGTGGTTTTCGAAAAGGCAGGGAAGTATCTTAGCCAGGCCCAGAAGTCTGATAAATGAAAGCCAGTAAGTTTGGGGGGGCGAGTCCATAGAGCGGTGTGAATTAGCATGCAGTTCACATCAATTTTGTTAACAGTAACTAGCGGATTATAGTACTGAACTTGACTTTTAGGAAACGATGAAGAATCAAAAGTTACTGTAATATCTTTTTTCATTGAACATCCATTCAGTTTATTATCAAGAATTACGTATTATCTATATTTCGGCAATCTGAAGCATTTCTTGACGATAATTTAGCGTTGGGATAACTGGAATGACTAACAAAATCCCTGCCGTAATCTCAAACATTCCCTGACTATCCGCCCTGCTCCTACTGTGCGCCCTCAGCGTCATACGCGAACAAAACATCGAGCATGAGACCCTTTTTTTCTATCGTTGCCAGCACTGACTGAGGTGAAGCCTGCGAGCGCTTTAAAGAAGTCTGGTAACTCCTCAACGGTAAGGAAGGGATAATGCTTCGATTCATGCCTTGACATCGCGCTGGGTAGATCCGCTGCAGGGTTGTATTCCGCACGGCCGGTAACGATGGCGTAACGAAAGACTTCACTGCAGCGCTGGCGAACCTTCCTGGCCTTCTCTGTCGCGCCACGGCTTTCCATTCGACGCAGCACATTAAGCAGAACAAGTGGTTTGATTTCATTCACCGGCAGTTGGCCGATATAGGGGAAATATCTTTATTGAAAGCTTCGATAATGTCGGAAGCATAACCTTCTGACCACCGGCTCACCTTCGTTCCGTGCCATTCAAGCGCCACTGACTAAAACGTGTTGTTGAACTGCACATCGCGAACCAGCTCCGTCTGCCAGCTTATAGGCTTTCTCTCTGAGTTTAGCAGCACACACCTGTCGCACATTAAGCTTCATTAGGTGCATCTCCCATGACCGAACACAGAATGCCCCTACTTATGCCCCCAACTGTGAATTGATTCTGGTGGAGTCCAGTTGATAGCAGGAGATAAAATACAGGCTATAAGCCTTACTGTACGGGCTTTAAGTCGATTTCGGTAGACTTGGGAAGAGTTTAAAATGGTGCCGATAATGGAGTAGAACCTACGACCTTCGCCTTACGAAAGCGAGCCAACTCCAAAATGAGTACAAGAATGAGTACTATAAAGATAAGGTTCTAAATAAAAAAAATATCAATAAGATACAGTTAAAATCATGGTTCAACGTCTAACAGCCGCTGTTGTCTCATGAGGTTTCACAGAACCTCATAAGAAGCGCGAAATCTTATAAAATCCACGCAATTGCGTGGATTTTTTGTTTTATTGCGTTTCAGACAAGATCGTAAAGGCGCAGCTAAAATTAAACACACTGAATAGCTGCCAGGTTTCCTTCAGTCAGTTCAAAGCGGATGGCAAAACCAAGACCGCTACTGAATGCCCGATTCCGGTGCGCTGATCATCATTGCGGCGGGCCTGCTGGCTGAGCAGCTTAGCTGACGCGGCGGTATTGATTTCACGGGCGGTAAACGTTTCGCCAGCACCGCCAGAGTTCATTACCGCCTTCTTACCGTTCAACCAGCTCATACTGTACTGAGAGCTGCCCTTTCTTCTCCTTCACGCGCGTTATCTGAACCTCACCCACGTCGGACGTCAACAGCACATGCGTGCCACCGCAGGCGTACGCCGGCAACTCGCCCCACGTGATCATACGGCGGCCCTCCTCCTCCTCCTGACGGCGTGGCAGCGCCTGGTTAACCAGTTCTGACACGCCTTGAGCAAATTCCGCGGCCGTCACCGGCGTAGTCAGGCGCAGCGGTTCAAAAACCACGCGTCCTTCCCCGGGGCGATGGTTGCCTTTGCTGCCATACCAACCATATTTTTCACCCGCAACCGCAATCAGGTGGCCGGCCGAATGGTAACGGGTATGAAGCTGGCGTAGCGCAGCATCCACGGTCAGCTGCACCGGCCCGGTATCCAGCGGCGCATCCGTGAAATGCACAACTTCCGCATCCTCCTGAACGGCATGCAGCATGCTGGCATGACCGATGGTACCTCGGTCGGAGGGCTGGCCACCGCCCTGGGGATGAAAAATTGTGGCGGAGAGGATGACGCGATAACGGCCGTCATCCTGCGGATCGCAGCTGATAACGGACGATGCCATTTCTAACGCATCACTGCTGAAGTAAGTTCTTTCTGTCATAAGTCATCCTTTCCCGTCCGCCGGGTGGACAGGATTTTGCTGTAGGTTGAAGGAGGAACGGACCGTCAATGCGAGACTTGCCGCAGTAATCAGCCGGTAAAACCTTTAAGAGAGTCGATGGTGGCCGTCGATCCGCCGCACACAATCACCAGAATGTTTTTATGGCTGCCGCCAGGAATTTTATTGTCGTAAAGCAGAGCCAGCGCGGCGCCGCAGGCCGGCTCGACCAGAATACGGTTGTCGTCCAGGAATGCCAGACAGGCGTTCACCGCCTCACCGTCGGTAACCTGCACCGGTACGATGGTTCTTTCACTGGCAAGATCGAACGCCCTCCGGCAGACCTGACGTGCACCAAGAGAGGTTGCTACGCCGGTCAGCACGGGAACTTCCGTCAACACGCCCGCCTTCAGCGCGGCGGCATAGGAGGCCATACCTTCCGTTTCAGCGGCATAAACCGGCACATCCGCAAGCCCGTTACGGCGCAGCCCTTCATCAACGCCTGCCAATAGTCCGCCGCCGCCCACCGAAAGCACCACGGCATCCGGCCGTACGCCAGCGGCGACCACCTCATCGATCATGGAGGCATGGCCTGCCCAGAGAAGCGGATCGTCAAAAGGATGCAGAAAGGCGTCGTCACCGGTTAACAGCGATCGAGCCAGCTCGTTGGCTTCAGACCACATTTTTCCGTGAACGATAACCTCTGCTCCTTCACTCTGCAGCCGGTGACGGGTGCGCTCCGGCGTGGTTTCAGGCACGACCACGATGACGGGGACACCCAGCCTGCGACCCGCATAGGCCACTGCCAGCCCTGCGTTGCCGCCGGAAGAGGAGATAAAACGCCGGGCACCGCGGGAAAAATACGCTTCACAGGCATAGCCGATACCGCGGATTTTAAACGACCCGGAAGGCTGTAGCGCCTCCATTTTCAGCCATACGCGGGTGTCGTTCAGCTGACCCAGCGGGAGGGATTCAAGCAGTGGGGTAGTGATACTAAGCGCCATGGGTATACTCCGGTAAAATGAACGTCAGGCCAGTGCCATCACTTCAACTTCAAGCCCGAATGCCAGCTGGCTGGCGACGATTTGCGTCTGTTCTTCTGTGATGCCGCGTACGGGGTCGCCCTGCGCATTCATGGACACCTGACCGGACAGAAACAGGAAGCCGTTGGCTTCCACCGCACGGGCAAACGGAAATGGCAGCGAGCCGGGATATCTTTTCATCGGTTCCTCAGCGCTGAGAGGCGTGACCCGTCATCCAACATTTTCAGTTCATCAAGGTAGTTGTAGATGGTGTAGCGAGTGACGCCGAGGGCCGCTGCCGCTTTTTCAACGCCGCCTTTCATCAGGAAAATGCCTTTTTCCTGCATCTTCTGCACGGCGAGAATTTTGGCCTTTTTACCGTTGGCTCTTCTGGCTCCGGGGCTGAGCGCCGTCGCCGAGTTGATAATGTCGCGCATCAGATCTTCAATGTTGTCAGGCGACGGGCCGCTTTCTTCCTGCGGAATGGCTTCTTCGCGTTGCGACGGCATAATAGCGGTCAGGCTCTGTAGTACGCTGAGGGCCTTACGGATATTTTCATCATCGACATTGATGCAGAGCGCGGCAAAGGGCCGGGCGTTACGTCCCCGATAGATGGCCGTGCTGCTGCGCAGGCGGGTGCCTGAGCGGCTGAACGTCTCGTAATCGGTCAAAAGCGTTACGGCTTCCTGGCTTTCTTCCATCGCGCTGATAAAGGCTTTGTCCGTGCGCATGCCGGAAAGCACGGAATCGCCCTGACGCCGTCCGGTGATGTGCGCATTCACAATTTCAGCAATGGAATACTCAGGTCTGCGGAGGTCATGAAGAGCAATCTCCGTGTTAGAAGAAATGATGCTTCCAATAGCACGGACGGCTGCGGCGAGTATACGCAACACATCATCCTCATAAGATTCATCCGGATGGTTATCAGTCATAATGCACTCGCCACAATTAAACAATATGTTGACTAAATTAAGGCTTATGCCGCTTCAAATCAACATAATGTTTAATTAAATCGTGCGTTTGATATACAGGCTATCATGATGGATGAAAGCCCTGTTAAACCGTCAATGATGGAAAACTGAGTACTGACATCGTTGAGACGAGTAATAATTCGTATAAAAAACAGATTTATACGATTGCCGAAAGCCAGCGAAAGGTGCCGTAAACGGCCATCTTACCGCAGAATCGCGCGGGATGCGTTTCTGCGGGGCCTCGAACAGATGTTATGGCAAATACGGTGTATTTAAAGAAGGTGCATGGAATTACCGCATCACTTATAGAGTCCGGAATACCCACATTGCAATGGGATACAACAGGTACAGAAAGACGGCAACTCGCAGCCCTTTGATCAGCCAGCGGGTATGACGCCAGAGGTGACGTTCCCTTTCATTGGCTTCCTGAATAGATTTTTGTATCTGGTCCTGAAGGGGCATAGCATCATCCTTGATTGAGGTGTGGCCAGAGGTTCCAGCATATCAGAGCGTTTTAATCAATGTGTTGCATCTATCAGTTGAACTCACAGCCAGAAGCGGACAATGTTTACATTGTTCAGCTGTAATTGAATGATAGCAGGTTAAATGTACCGGGGCCGTAAATTAACGCTTGATAGCTTAAATCATGACATCTTCGAAGTAAATGTAAATAGAATAGGAGTATTTATTTATCTCTCAATAAATCATGTCGTAGCAGCTAACCATTGCTTTATATAACATTATAATAACTACACTGTAAATATATTTTCATCTACAGTGTAGAAATATTCTTTCACAAACCGCTTATTATTTCAGCTATTTGGGAATGCAACTCCACCTAATTGAAGTGTCCCAAAAAACTGTGCAAAGCTGACGTATAGATCGGAACTACCAGGCCAGTATATCTTAGAAGCACTATTACTAATTAGATTTGCCAGCGATGGGATTTCATTATTAATACCTTTTGCTGCGATAGCTATCAATATGCCCGGAAGCGCCTCTGTCAAGCCTATTGCTATTGCCAGTATTACACCGACTATAACAAGTGTAGCGCCCTCGACAAAAACAACGGCAACTACAGCAGCCACTGCAAGTATGATTGCCAAAATAGCTGCGCTTACAATTATGCCAGTAGCAACCTTATATGACTTAGTTACTGAGCTTTTAGATGTATCAACATTATATTGCAAAGTATTAGATTCACCTGTCACATAATAATAAGTAATTGTATCTACAACTGCTGTAATTCCAGGAGACACTTCTGTCTCAACATGAGAACTTATTATTACTTCAGTTACAGCCCACTCTACAGAGAATTTTTTGATGACAGGGTGATACTGCAATCCCAAATGCGTCACAGGTGCCAGTGGTATATCTTTAGAATTAGTTATCGATATACCTGTATTATCAACATTAAAATAAGATGAGTCTATAACTTCTGATGTTCCTTTAGCATTGAATGCAGCGGGTAAAACAGGAAGCACCATGTACTGAATGAAGCATTGAGGAGATATATTAAAACTGCTCTCACAGTTCTGAGGTATCGACGAAGGGTTTAGAACATTAGTTAGTGAACTATCAACTCTTCCGTTTACAGTGCAGAGAACGGCAAATACTGCGTTATCATCTGATGACCCATTAGCATAGGCATATCCAACTGTTGTTGGTTGAATCCATTGGAATCCAGGATCGCTAACCTGGTCATTGATAGTTACTGTATTAAACACATAAAGCAGCTGATTAGGATTATTATTGTAATAATCTGGAAAAGCTTCAGAAATCGCTCCTATACTTTCATAATCAGCTCCAGGTATAGAGCCACCCTGTCCAGAAGCAGTGTTTGTATTAGCTAGTAAATTATACTTCGCCCCTCCATTACTTCCTGATGGAGGCACAGAAATATAGGAAAACATTATTTCTAAAATGATTACCCCTCCAGTAAGTGGATATGTGTTACTGGTTTTCCCGCTGATAATTGCCTGCCCTCCTGTTAAGGTTATTTCGAAGAATACATTTCCATTTTTACCGCCCGGCACAATTTTCCAAAGGGTGCATGTTGCCTGATTAATATTTACATCAAATACATTACCATCCATGTCATGACTAAATACAATTGGCGTTGTAAAGTAATCCTTTAACTTATCATTTACCTTGGATACTGGAACTGCAAATACAGTATCCCACCCTGCATTATCACTCGGAACGCTAGTATCTTGTAGGGCTGCTCTTACTGATTTCGATGTAAAGCTATTTTTTGGGTAAGGAAAATTAGTGAGGTTATTTTCTTCCGGGAAAATAATAATGGCATCTTTATCAAAGCTAAATTGATTATTTAACATAAGTGTCACCATTAGGTAATGTAAACGTACTGATATTACGGTTTTACTTTAAGAACCAGCTGGTAATTTCAAAGCAAATATTAATGTACGTCACTTGAAAACCGCTTTAAACAACAAAAATCAATCCATAGGATTCACTTAATAAATCCACAAAAAGATGACAACAATTAATTATTAACCCTATGAAATTTATCGTTTTTTTATAAAAATTATCCTAGAAGACTGGCTTAACATCATTTTTTTAAGATTTACCTTAGTTTATAGCATTAGCTACGCTAATAGCTTAACGAGCAAGCAGCATAAGAGAAATAAAGCATCCTCTTGATAAAAAATACTTTTTTATAAAAGAACAGGATTGATACTCGCAACACTTTGATTTATTGCTATATTATCTGCAACATTCAAAAAAGAATATTATTAACTTCTGAAGCTTTGAAGTCATGTGTTACTAAAGAATACTGATTTGTGCTTCTTAAACCCGGTGCTAACTGGCCGAACAAACACTCAAGCTAAACTTCCTTTAAAAAACAAAATATTTACGCTTCCTTTTGAATAATATAACTTTCTCTAGTTCATAGCCGACCTTCAGCCCTTCAATTTGATTGCGAAGATTGAGACATCTGCTCATTTCACAATTTCTTCCTCATTTGGGCCTTATTGTCCGCCAGGCCAGATTCAGCCTGACAACAATTTTTGCACAACCACCATCTTTAATACTCTTAACGCGCCTGCACAATCCGGCTAAGCTGTGCCAGTTCGCGTACAAACGCCTCTGCGTCTGACATCGCCGGTCTTGGTTTTCAGGCTGTAGAGCACGTCGCTGAAATAGGGACGAAGCGTTTCCTCAACAAAGCTGCCGGACTCCAGCTTAAGAGTGCTGAAGTCGCAGACGGCCTGCAGCTCCGCGGGCAAATGCAGCTGCATAAAATCCCGTGCGGTAGCGGGATGGGTCAGAAACTGTTTAAAGGCGAGATCGTGCGGTGTCGGGCTCGCGTTCCTGCGGCTCTTTGCTTTCCTGTCAGACATTCCCTGCTCCATTAAAGATAGTCGGTACATCGGCCGATAAAAGATGATCTAACTTCTAATCTTGAATCTCGTTATCGACCAGGAATACTGTGATCAAACCTAACTTTTCCGCCGTTTGGTCCACGGACGCCTATGGCACATGCATTGCCTGTCAGGAAAGCCCAGCTGGCCTGATGCCCGCGCTGAAGGGCGTAACGCTTAGTGCATGGCTGAAGCTCGCGCAGGCTGACGATGATGCCAGAATCGCGCTGCAACTTACTGCGGCGTTGGAATGTATGACTCCCTTTCATATCGAAGTGCCGATCCACTGTCTGGACGGGACAACGCGACGTGTGATTATTTCAGGCTTGCCGGATAGCCAACCCAGCGCTTCCCGCATGCAGTACAACGGCTTCATTTTTGATATCACCGGGCAGCGCAAGGCACTTGAAGATGCGTTACGCACGGCGGCAGAATACCGTCTGTTGATTGAAAACAGCACTGACCTGATCGCCCATTGCGACACGCACGGCCGATATGTGTCGATCTCGCCTTCTTACAGCCAAATGACAGGCTGGTCGGCCGAGGAGATGATAGGTCAACAGGTGTTGGATTTCCTGCATCCCGACGATCGTGCATCCGCCAGGGATACGTACTGCTGCTAGTAGAGTCAAAAAATGCACCCAGTCAGAGCCCGATGGCTGTATTCTCAGCGCACGACGTTTTCAAGCGTTAGCCAACAAGAGATGGGTTCTGGAAATAACCTGTTAACCAGTCGAATATACGTGTGACCATCGAGCCGACCCGTTATTTTATTCACCTTATTAACCCCCTGTTGCGTTCAGCTTTATAATCCGCCCTCATAAAGCCGACCAATGCGGCAACAATGGCCTTGATTATGCAGTGATCCACACGTCGAGGTGCTCTAGCCATATTTGTGGCTCTACAAAAACTATTCGCCATGCTGGTCATTGAGGGCGTTTTGAGCACCGGTGTTCCCACAAACTCACATTACTCCGGCATATTTCCGGACGCGGAAGGGATGTATGAATAAACCGTTTTAACCACGGGAACCTGATAAACATGCATCAGGCATTCCGTTTACATTGCTAAAGCTCAATACAGACAGTGATGAGTCGGTGAACGCCTTTGTACGGGAAGTTTATACCAGGATGGATACGCTGGATGTGCTCGTGAATAACGCAGGTTACATGGTGACAGGAGTGGCGGAAGAGACGCCTGTTGAGATGGGCAGACAGCAGTTCGAAACCAATTTCTGGGGAACCGTCAGATTAACGAATGCGCCTCTCCCTCGTTTTCGGGCTCAGAAGAATGGAAAAATAATAACTGTCAGCTCAATTGTGGGTTTGATCGGACCACCAAACCTTGCCTACTACACCGCTTCAAAACATGCCGTTCAGGGCTACTTCAAGTCGCTGCGTTTTGAACTGGAGCAGTTCAATATCAGTGTGAGCATGGTTGAGCCAACCTGGTTTAAAACTGACCTCGCCCATAATTCAGCGCTGGCGCACGGCAATAAAATTTCTGATTACGATCTTTACCGTAAAAAGGCTGCTGCAGCGACGCAGAAGGGTATTGATGAAGCAGAATTCGAAAGCGCCATTTTGAAAAGTGTGAAGACCGCCTGAAAGTGAAAACTACAGTTTGCACTCATTTTGTCCAATCAATCAGGAATCAATATGAAATATTATCTGTGTAAATATATCCCTCCCCGCGCGGACTTCCTTGCAACGATGACCGTAGATGAAAAAGAATTAATGGCACAGATCAATTCTGTTCAAGAATTTTAATCAGGAGAACAGGGAGTGACATATAACAATTGAGTACAATTGCGGAGCAGCTCAAGCTAAGCCTGGGGAAATTCGCTTGCAGACAAACCAGGCGTTCGGGGCGAACATTGCATTATATGCGGCGGCAGGATATGAAATCGATAGATATGAACCCTTCAAAGGTGGAACGACCGTCTTTATGAGAAAAAAATTATAATCGTTTTGTTTGTCGGAGGTCCTCTGACAGTGGACGGTTTGAATTACCGCAGCACTCAGGTTTCCAGTGCTGCAAGGATTGCCGCTTCCATTTTCTCTGGGGTAGCGATCGGTGCAAAACGCCTGAGCGGTTTGCCGTCGCGTCCGATCAGGAACTTAGTGAAGTTCCACTTGATCCGCTTACCCAGCACGCCGGGCAACCCGTCTTTCAGGTAACGAAACACCGGGTGCGTAGCGGCGCCGTTGACCTCCACTTTCCCGAACATCGGGAAGCTCACACCATAGTTGATGTGACAGGTCTGCGCGATGTCGTCGGGGCCGCCAGGTTCCTGCTTACCGAACTGGTTGCAGGGAAACCCAAGCACCACCAGCCCCTGGCTTGCGTACTTCCTGTAAAGTGTTTCAAGACCTGCGTATTGCGGCGTGAAGCCACAATGGCTGGCGGTATTAACCACCAGAACCACCTTGCCAGCGTAGTCGGCCATAGAGATGGGTTGTCCACGCAAACTGGTGGCAGTGAGTTGATGAAAGGTGGTCATGTCGAAATCCTCAGAGCAGAACCATTTTGGCGTCGACAATGCCACGTCGCGCGTAGCCACAGAGACAAACGGCGTGGGCGACAACGCCGGTTGGCGTGGCTCGGGTCTGGTAGAATGTTTTCATAGCATAGTCCTTCTGCGGGTATTTTTCGTGATTAAAACGCAGGCAATACATATTTAAAAAGCCGGACAAAAATAGCCGAATCTCGTTGATTAACATCCCTGCTGGCGGCATTCAGCGGCAAAACCGATGCCTACGGGCATCCAGGTAATCTGTAGATCTCAGTAATTATCTGCATCGTTGCGTCTTCGAGCGTTCCTTCATTACGGCATAAAACCCATTCGTGATTTGCAATCTCTTGCTCAAATGCCCTGGTACAAGCAACGTGTTCTTCCAGCTTATACATCACCGTACTGTTCAGCCCCCGCGAGCGGGCCGCGGCTCTTGCCCATGAAATATCAGGCGCAGTAACCACCCCGACATGCAGGTCAGGTGTTCGCACGTTTTGTTCAATGTTAAGCTGTAAAATCTCTGCAAATGGAATCATCCGGCGAAACGCGGCATCCGACGGATACCAGCGATCCATCAAGATAATGCTGTCCGGTGGCTGTTCAGGCAACACTTGCTGGGAAATCCAGGCACGGCTATCAGCAAAACGTTTACAAATCTCCCATTCCAAATCCAGAGTGGGATTTCTGGCTAGCCTGTTGACGAGGGCCATTGTTTCCCTTCTGAAGGGATCGCTTTTTTTCTCGCAAAGTCGGATCACCTTCTTATTGTCAGCCCTCAATACTTTCGTCATGGCCTCCAACAGTGTGGTTTTACCGGCGCCCTTCGGCCCATCCAGAGAAACAAACAGCTGACGACTCATTCTTCGATTAACAGGCGGTTTTTGTAAAGCTTGCATCTGGCCTTTCCCAATATGTTGCATCGCTGTCAGGCAAACGTTGTCCAGGGGAACAGCGCCTGACAAGGCTGGGGCAACGTGATGTATAGTCCGGCAGCCCCTGTTTGCGATAAAAACCTCGATTATGCGCATAAGGTCGCTCAGGCTTTCCGCGCAGTCCTGGCGAATCTGCCTTAATCAGCTTTCTTTCTGGAGCGAAATGCCGCCACTTTCATGCGGTTGCCGCAGGTGGCCATGCTGCACCAGCGTCGACGGTGAGATTTACTCAGGTCGTGGAACAGCAGAATGCAGTCATGGGCCTCGCACTGACGAACGAATTCGAATTTCTCGCTGGTGATCAGACTCACCAGCGCATCGGCAATAGGCCAGAGAAGGCCGGACGGGCTTCTGGTATTTTGATAAACGGCGATCCGGAAGTGCTGCACGTCGTCGTGCCATTCCAGCTTCCTGATTGGGCATCCCACCTCAAGCACCCGATTAATTACGGCCAGTTCTGCCGGAGCACCGCTTATGGCGGCGTGCACAATATTCCTTGCCGTGTCGCGAAGTTCACGCGCCTCGGTAAGCAGTCCATCCGGTAGCTGTTGGCCATTGATGTCGGGCAACACTTCGGCCCTACTCAGCCAGTCGGCAACGCTTTGATCATCAATAAAACAATCATGACGTTTATCGTCCACGCCATATTCGCTGTTAATGAAATCAAGGGCCAGGTTATCAGCCAGAAACGGGGCGTCGGAAAAAGTGCTGTCTGAATTCATGCTGCTATGTAACCCATAAATTTTTTCTGGCAGGTTACCAAAAATACATGTAACCTTCAAATTCAAACTTTAATGGTTACAGGTGATAATCATGACCGTTTCTCATTCAATTGCCGCCGCGGCAGTAAATCCGGTTCACTACCGCTACGAACAGGTTGATAACGTTAAGATTTTCTACCGCGAAGCCGGTAATCCAAAAGCGCCCACGATAATGCTGCTTCACGGCTTTGCGGCCTCATCCTTCATGTTCCGCGACCTAATCCCCGCACTTGCCGATCGCTATCACGTCATCGCGCCAGATCTGCCGGCGTTCGGCTTTACCGAAGCGCCGGCACGAGATGAGTACGCCTATACTTTCAACCAGCTGGCGAAAACCATCGGACTGTTCACCGAACAGCTTAAGCTGACTACCTACGCGCTTATGGTTCACGACTACGGCGCTCCGGTGGGCTGGCGTCTTGCTTTTGCACATCCGCAGCGTGTGACCGCCATCATTTCCCAGAACGGCAACGCTTATGAGGAAGGACTGGGCGAGAGCTGGGCACCTATCCGGAAGTACTGGCACGAACCCACGCAGCAGAACCGGCATGCCCTGCATGACTTTCCGACACCGGCCTCGATTAAGTGGCAATACCTTGAGGGCGTTGCCGATAAGAGTTCCGTTTCGCCAGATGGATACACTTTGGAAGGAGTGCAAATATCGCGACCGGGCAATGCGGATATCCAACTCGATCTGCTGCTGGATTACGCCTCGAATGTGGCAATGTATCCTGACTTCCAGAAGTACTTCCGCGAGGCTCAGCCCCCTCTGCTGGCGGTTTGGGGAAAAAACGATCCGTTTTTCCTTCCAGCTGGCGCAGAGGCCTGGAAACGCGATCTTCCCAATGCGGACATTCGCTTCTACGACACCGGACACTTCGCGCTGGAAACCCACGGCAAGGAAATTATTCCTGCTATCCATGCGTTTCTGGATAAAAATATTCAGTAAAGAAGACGCTTATGGATGTTGCCAGGGATCTGGCTTAGCGCGGCTGAAGAACTGCTAAATCTGGGCAACTAATGGTTTTAGCCGGAGGCGCTCGGTTTTAAGCGCGGGGATTGGCTACGTGACCGCCTTCACGGACAATTGGCTGAGCACCTGCCAGTCCCATTCCGCTGGTACCGCCAGTGACAAGTCTGCGCTCTGCTGAGATTAGGCAATAAACGGAATGCCGCTGGCGCTTAGTTTGCAATGAGCGAAAAGCGGACGTTAGCCTCACACAGATAATGGAAGCTCTCTAAAATTAGATCCGTATATTTATTTGTGAAGACGGAGGGGGTCCTGACATGCCCCCGATATTAGATACAACCGTCGGTCAGTAGAGTCGGTTTGTTGACCCGTTCCCTGCATGGAGACTTAAACATCACGCTATCAGCGCTGCTGCCGTGTCATAAATAGTTTGTAATCAGGATGAGCCCTGAGATGTCCATGCTCCGGCTGGTTTGCATGGCAGGCAATACAAAGCACTGCCAGATTTTCGCTCCTGTTGTCATTCTTTAAACCATTGCGATGGTGAACATGGAGGAATCGAGAATCATCCTTGCTGAAAGATTGATGGCAGGATTCGCATTTGTGCCCACGTTTATGTCTGATCTCCTTTGACAATTTAGGCCAGTCTTTTGAATAGATATTAAGTGGCGCAGTAGTTGAAGTATGTAAGGTTTTTTTCCCGATCAAATCGCGAGGGTATTTCTCAAAAAATTCAGGTAGCGAAAAAACGTCAACTCGATTCTGCCTTTCCATACGTGACAGACCAGGTATGCTAAACCCCTTCCAGTGGATCTTGTCGAGACAGTTCTGGCATACATTTAATCTTACTTGTTGCGACACTACTTCTTCCCGATCAATGATGTTGACTTTAAACTCACCGGAGGTCGTTTGTGCAACAACATATCGGTCAAATCGTGCGTTTTTCTGCATCTTTTCGAGAGTCTGGCAATATGCCAGATGAAATCTTGGCATCCTCGTATCACCCGCGATAGAAGATACATCTCTAATATGTAAAAGACCTCGATAGCCTTGGTAGAGTAACGTCCCATCCTCATGGACGCTGATTTCATCGAGATCAATTTCGACGCCGCCGGCATTCAATTGATCCATAATGTTGCTTTTAGAAGAAATGGGGGCCAGCACAAAGTTATCCGTCAGCGGGGCTCCCATTTTCTCTCGCAAAGTATTCAGTGGCGACCAGTTGAGAAAATCAGGTAACTTAAAACTCATTTTTTAGATAATTTCTCTGCAATAAGATCCATTTTTTCGCTGGCATTGGTAACGATGCGAAATTCAACGCGCTGGTTCGCCGCCTGCGATGACTCATGTAAGAGAGGATGGGAGGAAGAAAGACCATTTGCTGTCACATGCTGAAAAAGCCATTTTCCGTCGCCCTGCACTTTTGGCAATGACATCAGATATTCAAGCGTGCTACGAGTCCTTGCCTGAGAGAGTTCCATGTTTTTAAAATAAGCCTGTCTTTCATCCAGCGCTCCACTCCAGAAAGCGCTTGTATGTCCTTCAATACGTATTTCCTTAACGGCGCCCCTGTATTTTTCTGACGTCAGCAGCGCGATGTAACGTGGGAAAAACTTACCAAGCACTTCTCTAAAACGAGGTCTTAATTCTGACGAGCCTGTGGCGAAAAGGACGGAGGGATCGTTAAAACGGATAGTCATATCCCCCAAAATTTCAGCATTCCATTGCTTCAGGTCTTTCGCAAATTCTTTCTGCAGGGCCATCTGCAAATCACGCTTCGTGACTTCATACTCTTTTACAACAAGCGTCGTTGTTTGCTCTACGCGAAGCATAAATGCAGCAGTCAGTAGCATGAACACCATCATTAAGCCCGTCATAAGGTCCGCGAGGGGTATCCAATAAGATTGGTTGCTCTGTTCTAAATTCATATTTTTCTCACGTCGCTGAAGCGATACGCACAACATCCCTCAGACGTTCGGTCAAAGGGGTATAATCGGCTACGAATTTTTCGGAAAGGGAGGCAAGCTGCCGACCAAGAGTTTCGAGACTCTTTGTCAGTTCCTCCTGCAACCCTGTATCCAGAGCGACAACGCTTTGGCGGATCTTGTCTACTGACTGGGTAAGTTCTGAATTAACTTCCGACCGTGACTGACTGAGCGTCTCCGTTAAGAAATGTTTTATTTCCGTGGAGAAGGATTGTGCCTGGGTACCAAAATCGCTGACAATATCACTCACATCATTCTGTAATTTTGCAACGCCCAACGTCATTGAGGTGGTCATTTCATCAATTTTTCGTGAGAACTGAGGTGTGACGTCTTTCATCTGCAATAATACTTCACTCATGGAACGCTGAGACTGATCGATCTCCCCATGCTGCCGGGCCAGATTCACCAGCGTTTCCTCTAACGCGTCGGCGGTCCGGGCAAAACTGGATGCCTGCCCGATAAACGACGCGAGTCCCAGTGAAGCTTCTTTAAGATCCCCGGCTGAAGATTTTTGCAAACTCTGTAACGTGTCGAGCTCCTCTTTATACTGCTGCTGCCAGACGACCAGTTTTTCTACACTTGCGTTCAGGTGTTTAAAATTATCGCCAAACTGCTCATTAATCTGCGCATTAAAATCATGAATAACTCCCTTCAGCGCCTCAATAAGTGCCTTAGAGCCATTCTCGGCCATTTTCTGAGAAAAAGTATCAAAGGCGCTGCGCAGTGTGCGTAATTCATCTACCTGTTCCTGACGCATTAATTTTAGCTGTGTCAGAAGACTACTATCTTCCTTACCGGCAAGGCTCTGCTGAAGTGCGTGAGTGGCAGCAACTACATCATCCAGAGTCGCAGCTTTAGGAGTACCGGCAGTTTGGGGAATGGGTTTTTTCTGGAAATAGTGCCTTGCTCTGATAATAAGCGAACCACCGACACCACTTAATGAAGCAAGGAATGCTGTCTTCACCCCTTCAAGCAGGTGAGGTACGCTTTCTGCCACATTGGTTGAATCAAAATGCAGCAGCGAAGTTGCAATACCCGCAAAACAACCGAGAATACCAACAGTAGTGAGTATTTCTGGACCATGAACAATGGCAAACCTGTCAAAGCGTATAAAAGCAAAAAATATCGTCAGGGCCAGGTTAACTAATACGAAACTGTTGGTAATAGGATCTGATGTAATGGTACTGAGCGTTACAGACGCTGCGGCGTACGACACGCAAGGAATGAATAGCAGCGGAAGCAGAAATGTTTTTTTCATCGTTATCAAAGGAAGTGAGTTCTAAGTTTATTAACTTGCGTGTGAGCGCCTGACTTGCGTGCAGGCCGTAATTTGCGGATCATAGTACTCCGTTTTTTTATAGATTTTAAGTATCGTTTCATTTAAATGATTGATAGCCTGTATTTAAGTCACAGCGAAAATGAAATCCTTTAACCTGCGCCCAACCCAATCTCAAATTGCTCTGGTTAATCGGGCTGGCAGCAAGAAGATAAAATCATTCTCCGGCAACAGCTATCAATTGGCGCCAGGTTTCAGCAAATAATAGCTGGCTACCCGTTGCTTAAGATGTCATTCCGTCTGGAACTGGGGCGTTGCCGCAGAAGCATTCCAGGCTCGTTGTTTATGGAGCTGCCGCAGTTGAGCTTCAACGGGAGATAATGATGAAGCGTCTGAATGATAGCCAATACTGCTGACTTCAATTCGCTAACGGTCATGGATTGTCCCCGCTTCTCATTCAGGCTGTGCAGCTTGTCAGTTAAGAGGTGAAGTTTTTCTGTTGTCTCCTGCCAGGTGTAGGCTACACAGGCATGCCATCGCTGGTTTTAAGTATTTCGTCTTTTTTCATTAAAAGCGTTCCATCATAGTTAAACACCACTCGCATTCTATTTCTGAGTCCTCTGCCAGAGCATGCTGTGTTATTTAGCTTCCAGGACAGGATCAGGCTGAGCTGCTCGAGTCTAAAGTATTGCTGGAAATGGATGCCGCCTGGGTTTCACACGGGGGTCAGGATCCGGTACGCTTCCTGAAAAAATACCCGGGCCGTGTTTATGCTATTCATGCGAAAGATAACGCATCAATTGGCATTCGCGATGATGAAATGAACTTTGCGCCGCTGGGCGAAGGATTGCTGGACTGGCAAGCTATTCTGCCTGCGGCAAAAGAGAGCGGCGTGAAGTGGTTTATTATCGAACACGATAAGCCCAAAGATGCCTGGAGCATTATTACCACCTCTCATCGTAATCTGAGCGCGGCGCTCAACAAGCTGGCAAACTGATTTACGGCTCAGGCGCTGGCACGTTGGATTAACTGCCAGCTCATCATCACCCGCTGCGCCGCCGAGGCAGGATGATCAATTTTATGCCGCAGCAGCGTAAATGCCTGGCGGCCAATATCACGTGATGGTTGAGAAAGCGTCGTCAGCGGCGGCGAGACCATTTCCGCAAGGTCGGTGCCGTCAAACCCCGCCACGGCAATGTCCTGCGGCACGTTCAGCCCGGCTTCCTGGATAGCCGACATCGCGCCAGCCGCCAGCACGTCCGAAACGGCGAACACCGCATCCGGTCTCTCCCCGCCCTGTAAAAGTGCCTGCATAGCGTGTTTGCCCGCGCTAAAACTCAGTTCGCTGGCATAGCTCAGCGCCTGCCAGCCGAGCTGCAGCTGACCGAGCGCCTGCTGATAACCTTGCAGACGTAGCTGCGCATATTTATAGCTAAGATCGTGATTAATCAGCGCAATCCGCTGGCGTCCTTTTCCTGCCAGATAGCGCACCATCTCCTGGGAAGCCTCAGCATCACTGATCCCCACGCAGGAAATCTCGCCGGCATCGGCATATTCCGCACACTGTACCCACGGCGTCGCGCCAATCAGCCGGGTCAGCTCAGGGAGTTTACTGAAGGCGTCCATGGTGATGATGCCATCCACCATTTTGCCCGCGAGCAGTTGCAGGCTGGAACGTGAGCGTTCGATATCTGACCCGGAATTACAGAGCAAAATGCGATAACCGTTTTTTTCGGCCTGCTCTTCAATGCCTTTGACCACTTCAGCACAAAACGGATTGGAAATATCCGACACCATAACCAGCACCATTGAGCTGCGCGCCGTGCGCAGCTGTCGGGCTAAAAGATTAGGCTGATAGTTACTTTCATTGATGGCTTGCAGGACTTTTTCACGGTTTTTTTCCTTCACGGAATCGCTGTTGTTCAGCACCCGAGAAACCGTTGCGACCGACACGCCCGCCAGACGGGCGATTTTTTGAATGGACATGAAGTTGCGTTTCCTGCAAGCAATTGAATAAGGCAGATTACCATAAAATCCCCCGATCCAATAAGTTAGCCCGGCATCAGCCGGGCAGGTACTTAAGGCAAGACGTTTACCCAACGTTGCTGGTGATGACTGGTTACAATCGCATCGACAATCGACATAACCTGCGCACCTTCGTAAAAGGTCGCGAAGCTGGCCTCTCCTCGCAGAGGCGGTTTACCCTGCTCTACCGCCTGATAAAACTTCTGCATCATATTGCGAAACGCATCGGGCCAGCCCTCAATATGACCACCGGGAAAACGTGCCTGCCCGGCAACGTCGCGGTTTAACAGGGAAGGATCATCGGTGAAAATTTGATTAGGCTGATGCCGGTGGCCGATCCACAGCTGCTGAGGCGTTTCCTGATCCCAGGCAACCGAAGCATTGCTGCCATTCAGCTCAAAGCTGAGACGATTTTTACGCCCGGCGGAGACCTGCGATACGCTAAAGCAGCCTTTGCTGCCATCATCAAAACGGAACAGCACAAACCCCATATCTTCCGTGGTAACGTCACGGGCTTCATAATGCGTTTCTGCATGCTGAGCGCCGAAGGTGGCGCTTCCGCTCACGCTGGCTTTGCGTGTTGGCCAGACCGTGGCAAGATCGGCCATGACGGCAACGATTTTTTTACCCGTCACAAACTGCACGGTGTCGCACCAATGCGAGCCAATATCTGCTACCGCGCGGGAAACGCCGCCTTTATCCGCATCAACCCGCCAGTTGTAATCCGTTTCTTCCAGCATCCAGTCCTGTAAATAACCGCCCTGCGCTGAAAACAGACGTCCCGCCTCGCCGTTTCTCATCATGCTCGCCGCCTGCTGCACCATCGCGAACTGGCGATAAACAAAGCTGACGCCATGGACTACCCCAGCCTGTTCAGCCCGTTCAACCAGCTCACGGGCTTCCTCCATCGACAGGCATAATGGCTTTTCGGAAAAAACATGCTTGCCGGCACGAAGGATTTGCCGGTTGATTTCAGCATGCAGATGGTTCGGCGTGCAGTTATGGATCACATCCAGCCCGTTATGCTGCAAAAACGCCGCCACGTTGCTAAAAGCAAAAGGCACGTTTAGTTTTGCCGCATCCTGCTGCGCAGAGCGCTGAGTCGCACCACAAATCGCCACAATGTTGATATTGCCAAGTCGCCGCAGTGCCTCAATGTGTGCCGGACCAATAAACCCGGTGCCGATAATTCCCACGTTGATCATCTCAGACCCCTTTATCCAAACCTAACTGCGCACGTACAGTTGCCTGCGAATCGCTCTGCGCGGCAAAATCATCAAAGTTGCGTTCAGCAACGGGGATAATATGGTGCCGAATAAATTCAGCGCCCTCCCGCGCCCCGGTCTCGCTCTCTTTCAAACAGCATTCCCATTCCAGCACCGCCCAGCCGTCGTAATCATACTGCGCCAGCCTGCTGAAAATACCTTTGAAATCAACCTGGCCATCGCCTGGCGAGCGAAAACGTCCGGCCCGCTCCAGCCAGCGTTGATAGCCGCCGTAGACGCCGCTGCGTCCGTTGGGCAAATACTCAGCATCCTTCACATGAAAAGCTTTAATCCGCTGATGATAAATGTCGATATACTGTAAATAATCAATGTGTTGCAGATGAAGATGGCTGGGATCGTACAGGATGTTGCAGCGTGGATGGTTATCCACCAGCGCCAGAAAACGTTCGAAAGTGACGCCGTCGTGCAAATCTTCACCCGGATGAATTTCATAACAAAGATCCACGCCGTGGCGATCAAACTCATTAAGTAGTGGCTGCCAGCGACGCGCCAGCTCGGCAAAGGCTTCGTTGAGCAGCTGTGGGTTATGCGGCGGCCAGGGGTAGAGATAGGGCCAGGCCAACGAGCCGGAAAAGGTGGCGTGCGCCTTCAGCCCCAGCTTCGCCGATGCCGCTGCCGCCAGTTTTACCCGGTTGATGGCCCATTCGGTGCGCTTAGCCGGATCCCCCCTCAGGGCTTGCGGGGCAAAGCCATCAAATGCCGCATCGTGAGCCGGATGCACGGCAACCAGCTGTCCCTCCAGATGCGTCGACAGTTCACTGACTTCCAGCCCATAGTTTGCCAGCAGTCCGCCCACCTCATCACAGTAAGTCTGGCTTGTCGCAGCACGCTCAAGATCGAAAATCGCCGGATGATTACAGGGGATCTGTAACGCTTTATAACCCAACCCGGATGACCATTGCGCCAGCCCTTCCAGCGAGTTAAACGGCGCTTGCTGACCAATAAACTGCGACAGGAAAATACCCGGTCCTTTTAACGTTTTCACGTCCACCTCCGTTCAAAAAAATTGCCTCAGTCCCGATATCTGAAAGAAAAGAGGAACAAAATGGCGATCGCCGCCGCAGCCACGGCCGGGATCCACCAGAAAATTGCCCAGTTCTGCGCGGTCGCCTGTCCGGCGACCAGAAGGTTGTAAAGCGCGCCGGAAATCTGCGATCCAAGCAGCATGCCGATTCCGTAGGTGAACATCACAATCATGCTCTGCGCCTGCCCTTTCACCTTTTCTCCGGCAATGCGGTCGGTGTAAATAAACCCCACGACGAAGAAAAAGTCGTAGCAGATACCGTGCAGTAAAATTCCCATGTAGATCAGCGTCCGGCTCTCGTCGCCCATTCCCAGCGCGAAAAAGACATAGCGCAGAAACCAGGCGCACATGCCCGCCAGCAGCATGTATTTAACGCCAAGCCGACGAAACAGCAGCGGGATCACCAGCATGAAGAAGATTTCGGACATCTGACCAAACGACATCACTGTACTGACATTTTCAACGCCCGCATCCGCCAGCCACGAGGCGGTATAGGCGTAGTAGGTGCCGAGCGGGATGGAAATCAGCATGGCGCACAGCGAGAAGATAAAGAAATGACGGATTTTCAGCAGCGCGAAAGCATCGGCGCAGAACAGATCGCGCGGACGGAACGGCATGCCTTTAGCCGGTGCCGGAGTATGTGGCAACGTCAGGCTGTAGAGAGCCAGCAAAACCGAACAGGCCGCCGCAACCATAAACACGGATGCACTGGCTGATATACCGGTTACGCCGATAAAGATCCCGGCGGCAATCCAGCCGATGGTGCCAAACACACGCACTACCGGAAAGCTTTTATCGCTGCTGACAAGGCTGTGAAAAGCGATGTTATTGCTAAGCGCAAGCGTGGGCATAAAGCATAAGGTATAGCCGAACAGCAAAGCGATCAGCAGCGCGCCGTTTTCACTGGCTAACGCCTGAGGAACAAACCAGAGGATCACCGCGCCAGCGAGGTTCATTACCGCCATCACCTTCTGTGATGGAAAGAAGCGGTCGACTAACATCCCCAGCACAAAGGGTGACAGAATCGACGCGACAGGCCCTGCCGAAAAGGCATCCCCGATCAGCAGTGACATATTATGTTGCGTCATCACCAGCCCCAGAGTGACGGACCAACTTCCCCAGATAAAAAACTGCACAAACATCATTAAAGCAAGACGCGGCACCAGCAATCTGGGCTGGACTGCCAGCTGTGCAGATCCTTGTGTTGGAGAGACCATAACTACCTCCAGAAAAAGTAATCGATTACATTGTAGATAATTTAAAAGTAATCGATTACAAAAAAGCGATCTTTTGTCTGGATCACACTTCGTAAATGATTTGCGCCACGCCTGAGCGAAAAGTAATTAACTCACTGACCGATAACCTCTTCCCTGACGGACTATTAATGAATGCTGTTCATGGCCGCTAGCGTATTAGGCCCTCTAATCAATCCAATCGCCCTGCGCTATGCTTTTCAGCGATCACTTTCGAGGACACTCCCGTGCAAACGACAAAACTAAACAACGGTATTGACATGCCCCTGCTGGGCTTCGGCGTCTTCCAGATGACGGATGCCAGCGAATGCGAACGCGCGGTGATTGACGCGATTGAAACCGGCTATCGCTTAATTGATACCGCGGCCTCTTATCAGAACGAAACGCAGGTGGGAAATGCGCTTAAACAGAGCGGCGTGGCGCGTGAAGATCTGTTTATCACGACCAAACTCTGGTTGCAGGACGCCAGCTACGAAGGCGCGAAAGCGCAGTTTGAGCGTTCACTGAACCGCCTGCAGCTGGATCATGTCGATCTCTATCTGATCCACCAGCCCTATGGCGATGTTCACGGTGCCTGGCGTGCGATGGAAGAGCTGCATCAGGCGGGAAAAATTCGGGCGATTGGCGTCAGCAATTTCCAGCCGGACAGGCTGGCTGACCTGATGGCCTTTAATCGTATCGTCCCCGCCGTAAACCAGATCGAAGTAAACCCATTTAACCAGCAGCTGCACGCCGTGCCGTGGATGCAGAGCCGTGGCATTCAGCCGGAAGCCTGGGCGCCCTTTGCAGAAGGTAAAAACGGTCTGTTCCAGCATCCGCTATTAGCCAGCATCGGTGAAAAGCACGGCAAAAGCATCGGTCAGGTTGTCCTGCGCTGGATTTATCAGCGCGGCATTGTGTCGCTGGCGAAAACAGTCCGTAAAGCGCGCATGGAAGAGAACATCAACATTATGGACTTTGAACTTAGCAGTGAAGAGTTAACGCGCATCACCGCGCTGGACACGGCGACCAGCGCCTTCTTCTCTCATCGCGATCCCGCGAGGGTGGAGTGGCTGACCGGCCGCAAGCTGGATGTCTGATCCTTTAACCTAAACCGCGAGGAACTTAGCAATGCAAAAACGCTATCTCGGTCATTCCGGCCTTGAAGTCTCAGCAATAGGTCTGGGCTGTATGGGGCTGAGCCACGGCTACGGGCCGGCGACGGATACCCGTCAGGCCGTAGAATTAATTCGTGCTGCGGTTGAACGCGGCGTGACACTTTTCGATACGGCCGAGGTGTATGGCCCCTATCTGAATGAAGACGTTGTCGGCGAAGCCTTAAAACCCTTCCGCGACCGGGTGGTGATTGCCACCAAATTTGGCTTTACCTTTGGTGACGATAACAAGCAGCAGATCCTGAACAGCCGACCGGAGCATATTCGTGCAGCGGTGGAAGGCTCACTGCGTCGTCTCAAAACCGAGGTTATCGATCTGCTTTATCAGCACCGTGTCGATCCTGAGGTGCCCATTGAAGACGTGGCCGGCGTGGTAAAAGATCTGATTGCCGAAGGTAAGGTTAAACACTTTGGCCTGTCTGAAGCAGGTGCACAAACCGTCCGCCGCGCGCATGCGGTACAGCCCGTCGCCGCGCTGCAAAGCGAATACTCCCTGTGGTGGCGCGAGCCTGAGCAGGAAATCATGCCGATGCTGGAAGAGCTGGGGATCGGGTTTGTTCCTTTCAGCCCGCTGGGCAAAGGTTTTCTGACCGGCGCGATCAACGCGGGCACGATTTTCGGCGAAGATGATTTCCGCAGTAAAGTCCCGCGCTTTGCCGCTGAAGCGATTGAAGCCAACGAAAAACTGGTGGCGCTGCTGACCGATCTCGCCGCTGAAAGAGGCGTGACGCCGGCGCAAATTGCCCTGGCCTGGCTGCTGGCAAAGAAACCGTGGATTGTGCCTATTCCTGGCACCACTAAACTGCATCGTCTGGAGGAGAACCTGCATGCGGCAAATATCACGCTTGCCGCCGATGACTTGCGCAAAATCAGCCAGGCGCTCGAAACGGTGAAAATTGTTGGCGACCGTTATCCGGCGTCATTACAGGCCCGCGTTGGGCGTTAAGACCTTTCTGGCTTGCGGGCAGCCGCAGGCCATTTTCAGGAGGCGTTGCACAAGCTGACTTCGCGTTTCAGACGTCGTTACCGCCCGCCTGCAAAATATCTTTTCTCACCCGAAACAAACCTGCCTTCTGTCCATGACCACGCCCCTCGCCTTTTTTGCAAATCGTAATAATAACGTTATGTAATGATTGTTAAGCGCACCGCAGGCAAAGACGTTTCCCCCTGCTAGCCTTAAATCGCGGCCGCAGAGCCAGGGACACCTTCCCTTTTTTCTGTGAGGTATCGGTATGACCGACCCTGTCATTACAGACGTTTTCAAATTCGTGGCGGTCAGGCCTGCCGACCTGATTACCGACGCGCAAACCGATCTGCACTTTATTCACGATACCCGGCTTAACACTTCTTTCGGTGAGCGCACGCTGAATGGGCTGGCGCGCAAACTGGCAACGCCTGCTCAGGCATTAGCGTTTTATCAGGCTGGAGACATCAAGGCGCTACAACCCTTAAGCGATCGGCGCGATGAACTGCTGGCAGCCTACCGCGCTCGTCCGGCAGAGGAACCGCTACCGCCGCAGGAAGACGACCCTGACGCACCGCCAACTACCGACGACAAGTCCGATAAGGATATCGAAGAACAGTCGGCTAACGCCTTCGATCTGCTGTATGCCGCCTGGATGAGTGGCCCGGATGCGGGTAAACGTCTGCCGATAGCCATGGATGCTCTGCGTCTGCTGCACTATTTGCGTCTGCGTCAGCAAGACAAGCTGCCGGACGTCGCTTCAGCGCGTGCGGCATTACAGGCAAGTCCGCTCATCCCGCCAGGCTTAAGTGCTTTTACGCCTGCATCGGAGACAACAGATCATCATGCAGCGGAAGAGCGAAAGCTGGCGGCTGAACAGCTGGCCAGCGCGGAACAAGCCAGACTGCGTCCGCTGTTTGAGGAATATGCCACCACCCAGCGCCTGCTTTCGCTCACCGAGGGCGACAGCGGTAGCCGGTTGCCGGTACGTCAGACCAGCAGCGAAGTGACTAACGGCAGCCAGCGGCTGATGCTTTCTAATCAGGTACGCTTTGGTGAAGTCATGGGCCTGCAAACGCCTGTTCAGGCACGCTCGTTGATGAAACGACTGACGTTGAATGACAGCAGCAGCCTGCCACAGGCCCATACCATCTTAAAAAATCATCTGCAAAAACTAAATCGTCAGCTGGCACTGCTTCCTGCCAGCGCGTCGCTTAAAACGCTGGTTCAGGAATACCAGCTAACCGAAATCGGCAAACTGATCCCCGCCGATTCCCCGGTAATTTTTGCGGGTCAGGCAGAATCGGCGGCAGATGTTGATATGTCCGGTAAACTCACGCCGCTGGGCATTGGCGATCTTCTGGTCGTAAAACAGCAGCTAATCGCCTATCAGCCTGGCGAAGTCGCACACATTGAAAACGTGTTGAAAGGTGAGTTTCGCGAACGTACTCATCGCATGCTTGATCGCACCGAAACGATTCTGTTCAGCTCAACGGAAGATAACCAAAGCGTGGAACGTGACACGCAGTCTACCGACCGTTTTGAGCTGAAAAAAGAGGCTGAAAAGACCGTCAAAGAAGAGATGAGCGTCAGCGCCGGGGTAACGGTAACGGGCGGCTATGGGCCAGTGAAAATTACCGCTCAGGGCGATTTCGCCTATAAGACCGCCAGCGAGGAGTCGACAAAAAACAGCAGTACTTTCGCCCATGAGGTCATCGACCGGTCAATCAGCAAAATAGAAAAGAAAATCAAAACCGAGCGCACCGATAAAACCTTTCATGAAGTGGAAGAGACTAACAAACACGGTATTGATAATAAGGACGGAGACCAACACATTACCGGCGTTTACCGTTGGGTGGATAAGCAGTATCACGCGCAGATTTATAATTACGGGCGACGGCTGATGCTGGAGTTTATTCTGCCGGAACCGGCAGCCTACTACCGCGCTTCACAGCGTAAACAGGCTGTCGAGGTTGCCGGACTGACGCCACCGGTGCCTTTTCTCGATCTCAACGGGCATGAACTGACAGCGGAAGATATTACCGAAAACAATTACCAGATTTTCGCCAGCCGCTACAACGCCACTGTTGAACCCCCGCCTCCCGCCTGGACCTATGTTGGCACCTCCATCGATCAGAGCGGTATTCAGGACGGCGCAACCGTTTCTAAATCGGTGAAGGATCTGGTGATCGCCGATGGCTATCAGCTCCAGATGTTTACCGTCACTGCCGCCGTAACCTGGCATAATTATCCGCAGTTTATTCTGCAATTTGGCGAATGGGGCTGGCATGTTTTAAATAATACCCACACCTACCACGCCAGCCACATTGAGAGAGGGATGAATCCGCTTGATTACATGACGCTCAGCGGAGAAGCGCTGGCCCCGACAGGCATCGTGCCGCTGAGTGTGGCAGGCTACGATGTGAATGCCTATGCCGTGAACGTGGCGGCAAACTGCATCCGCAC
This sequence comes from Pantoea sp. CCBC3-3-1, assembly GCF_007981265.1. Lineage (NCBI taxonomy): Bacteria > Pseudomonadati > Pseudomonadota > Gammaproteobacteria > Enterobacterales > Erwiniaceae > Pantoea > Pantoea sp. CCBC3-3-1. The sequence continues at coordinate 1,878,217 of NZ_CP034363.1, read as the reverse complement.
GCCTGAAAAATATCAAAAGTGGCAGTCCACTTCTTTCGCCGCGATTTATACCGCCTGGCAGGCATTGAAAACCGCTTACGATCAAAAAGTCACCCAGGCTCAGGCAGCGGCAGATGCGGTCATTATCGAAGGGCGCAACCCGGCAGCTAATCTGGAAATTGAGAAATGCGAACTGAAAAAGCTCTGCATTACGATGATGACCGGCCAGCATTTTAATCAGTTTGACGCCATGACCAGCCCTGAGGATCAGCCGAAAGATTTGCCGGAAATGAAGCCGCTGGAAGCCTTAAAAGAAGGCCGTTATATCCAGTTTTTTGAACAGGCGTTTGACTGGCCACAGCTGACCTGGCTCTATTATCCCTATTTTTGGGGACGCAAAAAAAACTGGGTCGGGGTCAGTAATCTGACCGACAGCGATGCGCTTTTCGCCAGCTTTCTGCAAGCTGGCGCTGCGCGCGTTATCGTGCCGGTTCCTTTAGAGTACAGCGCGGCGGTACTCTTTTTCCTGCAAAAAAACAGCCAGCCGGGGCTCCCGCTGGAAAGCAAACTGTGGCTGGGCGGCGAGCCGCCGACGCTTGACGATCCCGAATATAAATCCATCGTTAATGAGATCCGTAAGCGCACCGACGATCTCTACGGCGCACAAGCGGTCGAGCCGAAAGCGCAAAACGGCTGGGATTTTACGCTGCCGACGACGCTGGTATGGCTGCAAAGCGATGCCGCATTACCTGCCTTTCCCCTGACGATTTAAGGCGGCGCTGTGAGTGAACATCCTGATGGCGGCGTGCTCAGCACGACTGAATTTGATGTTTTATGCGGCGGCAACCGGGTCAAAGTGCCGCCACGTACCGCAATCCCCTGGCTGGCCCAGTGCTATGCCGCCGCGCTGTATCGCAACGATTTTCGCCGCCGCTATCCCGGGGGAGAAATCTACCCGGAATCGGATATTCGGCTGGTCGGCACCGGCCAGGCGTTTACCGATCGTGCGCTGGCGATCATTGTTAAAGAGCTGCGAAACTACTATGCAAAAAACAAAAGAAACAGAGACCTGATCGCGAAAGGCAGACCGCCCGCTGAACTGACCGAAGGCCGTGCTTTGCGGCCTGACGTACTGGGACTGGCGCTGGATAATTATCAGGCCACTATCGTTTGTGAGTTACTGGAAGTGAGTACGGTCGATCAGGCGGAAAACACCATTAAAGGCGATCTGGAACCCAAGCTGGCGCTGCTGCGCGGGCCGGTAAAAACCTTCGTTGATGACTGGTTAAGCGGTCTGGCGTTGAACAGCTCAGCACCAAAAGCGTTCATCGCCAACGGTGCACCATGGATTATTCCGCCAGAACTGATGATTGTGCCCATTTTTCCCCAGCCCGGCACGGCGATAGCATCGTTTAAATACCGCTGGATTTGTTTCGGGCCGACCTACAATTATCGGCCGATGCCGATTGGCAACTTCCAGCTGGAAGATCCCGCTTCGCCTGCCCGTGGCCTGATCCTCTATAGCTATCATGAAGCCGTCAGGGGCGCGCCCGTGCCGGTTGAGGTTTTCGAGAAGCTAACAAAATGGCTGGAGGAACAAAAAAAAAGGGAAACCCGTCTGGAGCTGCTGCCGCTGGGCGATTATCACCAGTACTGGCGTGATAATTCCGCCGACCTGAAAAGAATGCTCGGCTACCTGGCCGTTGGCGTAACCGCCGTCGCCGTCGTGGCGCTGGCCATTTTTCTCGCACCGGTGGTAGCCGGTGCCGCTTCGGCTCTGCTCAGCAACCTTGCGCTGGCGGCCACTGCCGAAGCCACCGCGCTGGAGATGGGCGCCGTTATCGCCGCCCTCTCCAACACCCTTCCCGCACTTATGCGCACCGCACATAACATCCTGAGTTCCGCAAATAATATGGGCAGCCTGGCTACGGTCAGGTGAGAATGGTCTCTATATTACTCCACGTGAGGTTATTGTCATTTTTAATTAAACTTCATCTTATTTATAATTTAAAAAAACTTCACCTGTCATTCCAGGATAATAACCCTCACTTTTTTGTACTATACTTAACAGGCTGTATTTCCACAAAAAACAAAGGGGGCGACGTGAAGGAACTCTTTCATGCTGATTATTTGAGATTGATAACATCATTCACATTCTGGGGAAACATCCTGCTGGTAGTGGTTATTACTGCCGTTACTTTTTTCATCATCACTAAACTTATCTCTATACTGCAAAAGCGCGTGGCCTATTGGGCAACCAATAACGATAACCGCGTCGCGCACAAAGTGTTTCTCGACGTATTAAAAAGAACACGCGTTATGTTAATTCTTTTCGCTTCTTTTTTATTTAGCCTGCAATTTATTGTTTTACCCGGCCGGGTCAGCGGCAGTATTCCGCACGCCTGGTTCCTGGTGGTGGCAATACAGATTGCCTTGTGGCTGGATCAGGCCGTACAGTCATGGCTACGCTACTCCCTCACGCTTTCAGGCCCCGATCATCACCGTAATCCCGTTACCACGATTATTCTGGGATTATTGTGTCGTGCCCTTGTCTGGTCGGTAATGATACTGTCGATTCTGGCTAACGCGGGCGTAAATATTACCGCGCTGGTCGCGAGCCTTGGCGTGGGGGGGATTGCCATTGCGCTGGCTGTACAAACCGTGCTTAGCGATCTGTTTGCCTCGCTCTCGATAGGCATTGATAAACCTTTTGAAATTGGCGACTTTGTGGTGTTTAACGACGTTGCCGGAACCATTGAACATATTGGCTTAAAAACAACGCGCATCCGCAGCCTGAGCGGAGAGCAGATCGTTTGCGCTAACGCTATTCTGCTTCAGCAAACTATTCATAATTATAAAAGGATGCAAACGCGCAGGATTGTCTTTAATTTCGGCGTGCCGCTGGCGACGCCCGCAGAAAAATTACGTCAGATTGGCCCGATGATCGAAGGTGTCATTAACAAGATTGAGAAAACCCAGTTCGACCGTGCACATCTGGCTTCTTTTGAAGCGGACCGCATTATGTTTGAAGTGGTGCATATTCTTAAGTTTTCTGATTACAATCAGTATATGGATATCCAGCAGGAAATTAATATCCGTATCAAGGAATATCTGGAAGAAACCGGCATCGGACTGGCGTGTCCGCATCGCCTTGTGACCTTTACCTCCCCCGTGCCGGTCGAAAGCGTGGAAATGTAATCATCGGCAGTTACGCTAAGCCAACAGGTGGTTAAAAAGGCCGGGCGCTTGTGGAATTAAATCTGATCCGCAAGCGCCTTCGCGCTATATTATCGGCTCACTGAAAACAGTGTCAGCAAAGAATCGGCCTGATTATTCATGGAGTGATAATGAGCGACTTGCAACGCAATCGGCGGCGGAAACGCCCGATGAAATTGAGTACTTCCGTCAGTTTGATGGTCAGCGCAGCGATTGCTGCGGTATTACTGGTTGTCCATCTGTTCTACTTTTTACAGATCAGTCAGATCACCCGCGACGGCGTCAGGGATAAAGCGCTGGCGGTGGCACGCACCCTGGCTGATTCGGCGGAAATACAACGCGGCCTGCGCTTGCCTTCTGACAGCAATATCATTCAGCCTCTGACGCAGGCCGTTCAGCAAAGTAATGACCTGCTGTTCGTGGTGGTCACCGATATGCAGGGCATCCGCTTTTCACACCCCAATAAAAAGGCAATTAGTCAGCATTTTATTGGTGACGATCTGCAACCTGCGCTGGCCGGAAAGGAAAACGTCGCGATAAATCGCGGCCAGCTCGCTGAAGCCCTGCGGGTATTCACCCCGGTCTACGATGAGCAGCATCGGCAAATCGGCGTGGTGGCTATCGGCATCTCATTAAGCGAAGTTACGCATCAAATCAACAAGAGCCGCTGGTACATTCTCTGGACGGTGTTATTTGGTCTTGTCGCCGGAGCGATCGGCACCTGGTGTCTGGTAAAAGCCTTAAGGCGTATTCTGTTTGGGCTGGAGCCCTATGAAATCTCCACTCTCTTTGAGCAGCGCCAGGCGATGCTGCAATCCATTAAGGAAGGGGTGATTGCCGTTAACGATCGCGCGCAGGTGACGCTGACTAACCGGGCCGCCCGCCAGCTGTTTTTGGAAACCGGCGCGCAGCAGGCGCTAAACGGCAACAGCAGCGATATGATCGACCGGGCCGCGCCTCTGCTGACCCATTTACGGGAGGTGTTAGCCGACGGCGTGCCGAAACGGGACGTCGAGATCAACTTCAAAGGCCGGGTTCTGATCAGCAACACCATGCCGGTGAAAAGCAACGACGTTATTATTGGCGCTATCTGTACCTTCCGTGACAAAACCGAAGTGAGTCAGCTGATGCTGCGACTCGACGGCATGGTGAATTACGCCGATGCATTACGCGAGCGCTCTCACGAATTTATGAACAAGCTGCACGTTATTCTTGGCCTGCTGCATATGAAAAGTTATGCCAGGCTGGAAGACTATATTTTGAAAACGGCCAGTAAATATCAGAATGAAATTGGCTCGCTGCTGCTGCGGATCAAATCGCCGGTGATTGCGGGCTTTCTGTTGAGTAAGATCAATCGGGCCTCGGATCTGGGCCACCGGTTGACCATCAATGAAGACAGCGATTTGCCCGACAGCGGCAGTGAACAGCAGGTGGCAACGCTGATTACCGTGCTGGGTAACCTGATTGAAAACGCCCTGGATGCCGCCGGCGAATCCGAAGGTGAAATTACCGTGCTTCTGCATTATCAGAACGGTTCTCTCGCCTGCGTGGTAAGCGATGACGGGCCGGGTATTCCTGCCGAGCGGCTTGATGCTATCTTTGATAAAGGTTTCTCGTCGAAGGGCGATAATCGAGGGGTGGGGTTATTCCTTGCCAGACAACAAACCGAAAGCCTTGGCGGAAAAATTGCTGTAGAGTCCGAACCCGATGTTTATACCCAATTTTTTGTCCAACTGCCCTGGGATGGAGAAAGTAAAATCGCATGATCAATGTTTTAGTCGTCGATGATGATGCCATGGTGGCCGAGCTAAACCGCGTCTACATCAGCCAGCTGGAGGGATTTACCTGCTGCGGCGTCGCGTCGACTTTGCAGCAGGCCAAAGAGTGGGTGCAGCATGGCAATGTCGACCTGATTTTGCTGGATATTTATATGCAGCAGGATAACGGACTGGATTTGCTGCCGGAGCTGCGCGCGGCAAAGCGTGCTATCGATGTGATTGTCATTTCTTCAGCGGCGGATGCCAGCACCATTAAGCAGTCGCTGCATTATGGCGTGGTCGATTATTTGATTAAGCCATTCCAGTTTTCACGCTTTGAAGAAGCGCTGACCGGCTGGCGGCAAAAAAAATTGTTGATGGATAACCAGCAATATTATCAGCAGGCGGACGTTGACCGACTGATCCATGGCGACAATACGGTCAGCGATAATAAACGGCTGCCGAAAGGCCTGACGCCGCAAACGCTGCGTACGCTGTGCCAGTGGATTGATGCGCACCCGGCAGAAGAGTTTTCAACCGATGAACTGGCTGCCGCAGTTAATATCTCGCGCGTTTCCTGCCGTAAATACCTTATCTGGCTGGCGCAGATCCATATTTTATTTACCAGCATTCACTACGGTGCGACGGGCCGTCCGGTCTATCGTTACCGGTTACAGCCGGAATACAGCGCGTTACTCAAGCAGTACTGTCAGTAACTGCATTAAGCCGGTAATCCTGGTGTAACAGTTGGAAGCTGAACTGCCGCCGTGAGGAACAAATCACCTGACGGTCTTTGGTAACAAAAATAGCTTCAATCTGCGGGTTCTGGCCCAGGTAAGCCAGACCTTGCCGGACACCCATGCCGTACAGCAGCGTGGTAAAGATGTCGCCGTCTATCGAGTGCTCACAAATCACGGTGACGCTAAGCAGTTCGTTATCCAGCGGATAGCCGGTAGCGGGATCGAGAATATGATGATAGCGGCGTCCGTTCAGCTCGAAATAGCGTTCATAGACGCCAGAGGTCACCACCGATTTACTGCTGACGTGGATGACGCCAATCAACGCATCCGGCCCGGCGAAGGGTTGCTGCAAGCCAATCGCCCAACCCTGCCCTGCCTCATCCGGCGCGCCCAGCGTCTGAACATTACCACCCAGATTAATCAGCGCCCGCGTCACGCCCTGCTGACGTAAAAAATCCCTGACCACATCGGCGATATAGCCCTTGGCTATCGCGCCCAGATCGATTTCCATCCCTGCTTTACGCAGAAATACCGTCTGCGCCTGCTCATCCAGCTGCACATCGGCCGGATCCGTTAGCGTTAGCAGGCGTTGCAGTTCTGCTGCGGGCGGCACGCTGTTGCCCTGAAAACCGATCTTCCAGCGTTTGACTATCGGCCCAATGGTAAAATTAAAGCAGCCGTTCAGCTGACTAACGGCTTTCGCCTGCTTAATTAGCTGGAAAACCGGCGCGCAGACGCTGACTGCCTGCTGGCCTGCGGCATGGTTAACGGCCATCACTTCAGACTCCGCCCGGTTCACGGTCAGCAGATTTTCCTGATGTTTGATCAGACGAAACACCTGTGCAGCAAGGGCCTGGTCATCAACAAACAGTTTGAGAAGGATTGGCGATCCCATCAGGACCGCCGAATAAGAAACCTGCTCCTGAACCATGGTTCGCCTCGTTAACGCAGCGCGTGAGCGGCTGCGTTATGGCCTGCCAGCGTGCCGAAGATAATGATATCGGCCACCGCGTTGCCGCCAATGCGGTTCGCGCCGTGAATACCGCCAACCACTTCGCCAGCCGCCCAGGCACCGCTGATGACCTGTTTTTGCGCATCCAGCACGGCGGTATCGGCATTGATAGTGACGCCGCCCATGGTGTGATGCACGCCCGGCGCGATACGGATGGCATAGAACGGTCCCTGATTGAGCGGGTGACGCAGCGCGGTTTTACGACCGAAGTCTTCATCTTCCTGTTTATCAACGAACAGATTGTAGCGTTCCAGCGTCGCCAGCAGCGTATGGAAATTCATATTTAGCCTGGTGGCAAGCTCCTGCGGTGAAGGCGCACTGACCACAAAGCCTTTGGCAATATACTCATCTGCCGCCTTGTTGTTTTTTCTTACCTGTTCATCAAAAATCACCCAGGCGCTTTTTTCCGGCAGCGCGATAATGGCGGCAGAGACTTTGTCACGGGTTTCCATTTCGTTAAAGAAGCGATTCCCTTCCTGACTGACCAGGATTGCACCGCCACCACGAATCGCTTCAGAGATCAGATAAGACGTGGTTTGTTCTACGGTCGGGTGAATCTGGATCTCGCCCATATCGACCGTGTCCGCGCCAATGTTTTGCAGCATGGCGATACCGCTGCCGGTTGCGCCTTTATGGTTAGTCGTCACAAAGCCGTCCAGCTCGGGGCGATATTTCACCACCATTTCACGATTGGCGCTGAAACCGCCGGTGGCAACAATCACGCTTTTCGCGTTAAGAATGCGGCTGTCGTTGTATTCATCAACCACTTTAACGCCCGTTACCGCACCGTTTTCAAAAATGATTTCTGCAACCGAGGTCTCCAGCAGCACTTCAATTTCACGCTTGTTAATATTTTTTACCAGTCCACTGATCAAAAAGCCGCCAACCGCTGAGCGATCGGCCGGACGGTGGGTGCGGTCAATGCTCATGCCGCCGGTAATGGTGATGTCGTTCAGTTCAATATCTTTGGCCGCCAGCCATTCAATCGCTTCGGGTGCCAGCTCAACAAACTCTTTCAGCAGCACGGGATTGTTTTTGAACTGGCCGCCTTTCAGCGTTTCCTGATAGAACAGCTCTTTGCTGTCGACAATGCCTTTCAGCTTCTGGAAACGGGTTTCCGCCGCGTTCATCCCTACCGAGGCTTTAATGGTGTTGCCGCCAATGGTCGGCATCTTCTCAATAATCACCACGCGGGCACCTTCGTCGTGCGCCTGAATCGCGGCGGCCAGGCCTGCGCCACCGCTGCCCACCACGACCACATCGTAGTTTTGCGGCGCTTGTGGATTACCCCCTTCATCAATGACCTGCTCTTTACTGGAGGTGGCCAGCGCGCGCGAAACCGCTTTTTTCAGTGCTTCACTCTGTGTGGTTGCGCCGGTGACGGCATCAACGTGCGGGCTGTTGGCCACCAGGATGCGGCTACGCAGGCTTTCAAAGGTCGTGGTAAAATCGACATCCAGCGTATCGTCCGGCACCAGCATGATATCGGTGATGCGGTCCGTATCCAGCGTGACGTTGATTTTTAGCTTCAGCGCCTCGGCTTCGACTTTTTCCTGATACACGCCAGCTTTGTATTTGCGCCCGGTCGCGCTCATATCGCGGATCATTGCGTCAACCAGCGAGAAGCGCCACAGCGGTTCAGGAATGTTCAGCTCTTCACGCTTATTGCTGTCAATAAACAGCTCAAGATGCTCGTTGTTAACAATGCGGTCTGTCCAGTCCGGGTAAGCGATGCAGGCTTTACCCACTGCCACCAGATCAAAACCGTGTTCGAGCGCGTTTTCGGCGTCGGCTTTGTTCACCACGCCACCCACACCAATCACCGGGATTTTCGCCAGCGTAGCGGAACGCTGAGCGAGGAATTTGGTAATCAGCGGCGTAGGATCGTTACGCTCGACGATGGAAGGACGCAGCAGCTGGCCAACGGAGAAGTGAACGTAATCCAGCCCACGCGCCGCCAGTTTTTCCAGCAAATACATTGTGTCGTCAAAACGGATGCCGGGAACTTCCAGCTCTTCTGGTGAGAAACGATAGCCGATAATAAATGAAGCATCTGCGAAGCGTTCGGCCATTTTATGCGTGATTTCTAACACTTCCAGTGGGAAACGCGCCCGGTTGTCGCGGCTGCCACCCCACTTATCGTCACGCTGGTTGGAATTAGGAGAGTAAAACTGCTGGATCAGGTAAGTGTTGGCGCCATGAAGTTCGACACCGTCAAAACCGGCTTTGATGGCACGGTTAACCGCATCACCAAACTTAGTAATCATCACATCGACTTCGTCAGCGGTCAGCGCTTGCGGTGTCGTGGCGCCTTCACGCGGCGCGGCGATCGCGCTGGGCCCAACCGGCGTTCTGCCGCCAATCAGCTCGGGTTCCACCATTCTGCCGCCGTGGTAGATCTGTAAAATCGCTTTGGAGCCTTTCGATTTAATGGCCGAGGCGATTTTACTCAGTCCTGAGATTTTGTTGTCGCTGTCGATGCCGATCGCGCCAGGAAATGCCGGGCCTTTGGGGTCAATAAAAGCGCATTCAACGATCACTGTGCCAATGCTGCCAGCACGGTCACGATAATACTCCACCAGCTCACTGGTTACAGTGCCGTCGTAAAAACCGGTACAGGTGGTCATTGGCGCCATCACTAAACGGTTTTTCAGCACCGCACCTTTTGGCAGCGTCAGAGGATTAAGGATCGGGGTTAGCGTATTCATTATTATCAACTCCAAAATTAAAAAATTTTTAGATTCTGTGCGGACGCGCTATTTCCCAATTAATTAAGTGGTCCGATTTCATACGCCAAATATAACAATTTCTTTATTTTTATAATCGATAAATTTAGTTATTAAACTTTTTAAACCCTACGTTTATTTAATTCATAAGCCCTGGGCGCAACAATACTCTATTGTTAATCAGAAGTTGACTTAAATCAACTTTTGATTAACACCGAAATAAAAAAGATTAAAAACAAACAGTTACATAAACAACTTCGCCCTTTTCTGGAAATTAAGCGCCCAAAGCTGCCGTTCTCACCCCTCCTTTACCGCATTAAACCAAAAGAAAAAGATTACATTTACTTAAAATTAAATGCGTTCAGAAATATTTATTGATCCAGATCAATATTATATTTAAGCCATATCGCAATATCTTCACGGGGACTTAATTATGTGTTAAAAATAAGAGCAAGAAAAACACTTCCACCAGTTTAAGATGGTCCGGTTGATTAGCGAAGAAAGAATAAAGAGATAAAAAGACATACACTCAACCGAACCCTGAACCTATTCCTCACAACTTGTAGACACATACTATGAAACCACGATCTGATTTGAGCGAACCTCCAAAAGCGCCCGTTGCTTCTTCAGGATCAAAACGCCTGATTATGCTGTTCCTGCCCGTATTGGTAGCGGTCCTGTTATTACTGGTTCCCACGCCTGCCGGGTTGGAACCTTACGCCTGGCATTTCTTTGCCATCTTCGTTGGGGTGATCGTCGGGCTGATCTTCGAACCCCTGCCCGGCGCGGTAATTGGTCTGACCGGCGTGGTGGTCATCGCGCTATTCAGTCAGTGGCTGCTGTTTAGCCCGGCTGAGCTGGCTAACCCTAAATTCAAGATGGCTACCGAATCCTTTAAATGGGCGGTCAGTGGCTTTGGCAATTCTACCGTCTGGCTGATCTTCGGCGCATTTATGTTCGCCGCGGGCTATGACAAGACGCAGTTCGGTCGTCGTCTGGCGCTGATTCTGGTGAAATACCTTGGGCGGCGGAGCCTGACGCTGGGTTATGCCATTACCTTTGCCGATCTGTTGCTGGCACCGTTTACCCCGTCCAACACCGCGCGCAGCGGCGGGACAATCTATCCGATTATTGCCAACCTGCCGCCGCTGTACGGTTCCAAACCTAACGACCCCAGCGCGCGTAAAATTGGTTCTTATCTGATGTGGGTGGCGATTACCGCAGCCTGTATCACCAGCTCGATGTTTTTGTCCGCTCTGGCACCTAACCTGCTGGCACTGGCGCTGGTGAAAAGCATTGTTGGTTTCGAGATTTCATGGGGCACCTGGTTCCTGGCTTTCCTGCCGCTGGGCGTGCTGTTAATCCTGACCATGCCGCTGCTGGCTTACTGGTTCTATCCTCCGGAAGTGAAAATTAATGATGAAGTTCCTCGCTGGGCGAAGAGCGAGTTGGAAAAGCTCGGCAAGCTTTCACGTAATGAAATTTTGCTGCTGGTGTTTGTCGTCTGCGCCTTGCTGATGTGGATTTTTGCTACCAGCTGGATCGAGCCGGCTATGGCGGCCCTGCTGGTCGTGGTTCTGATGCTGTGGACCGGCGTGCTGAACTGGAATGACATTACCAGCAATAAACCGGCCTGGAACACTTTCGCCTGGTTCGCCACGCTGGTGGCGCTGGCCGATGGTCTGGCACGCGTTGGCTTTATTGCCTGGCTGGGTAAAGAAGGCGGACAGCTGCTGACGGGTATCGATCCGCAGGTCGCGGCGGTCATGCTGCTGGTGGCTTTCTTCCTGCTGCACTATCTGTTCGCCAGCACCACGGCGCATACAACGGCGCTGCTGCCTGCCATGCTGACTATCGCCGCAGCGATTCCGGGCATTAATATGCCGGTCTACTGCCTGATGATGGTCACCTCGCTGGGCGTTATGGGTATTATTACCCCTTACGGCACCGGTCCAAGCCCTATCTATTATGGCAGCGGCTATTTGCCCACAAAAGATTACTGGCGACTGGGAACCATCTTCGGCGCAATCTTCCTTGGTGGCCTGATGCTCATTGGCTATCCCTGGATGGTGATGATGTTCTGATTGCACTGACTTCCTCAGTCATTGCCCTGACCCGCCTGACATCGCGACAGGCGGGTTGGATAACACAACCCTTGCAGTCACTTTGCCAGACCCCGCCCGGAGCCCGGCTTTACGTCACTAAGTGAGTATAAAATGTCGACCAAACCTTTTGTTTATCAGTCTCCTTTCCCGCTTGAACATGAAGATACTGAATACTATTTGCTGAGCAGCGACTATGTTTCCATCGCCGAGTTCGCTGGCCAGGAAGTACTTAAAGTTGAACCTCAGGCGTTGACTCTGCTGGCACAACAGGCTTTTCATGACGCTGCATTTATGCTGCGTCCTGCCCATCAGCAGCAGGTGGCTAAGATATTGAGCGATCCGGAAGCCAGTGAAAACGACAAGTATGTTGCCCTGCAATTCCTGAGAAATTCAGAGATTGCCGCGAAAGGCGTCTTACCGACCTGCCAGGATACCGGCACGGCCATTATTATGGGGAAAAAAGGCCAACGCGTCTGGACCGGCGGCGGTGATGAGGCGGCACTGTCACAGGGCGTCTACAACACTTACAGGGAAGATAACCTGCGCTACTCGCAAAACGTGGCGCTGGATATGTATAAAGAGATTAATACCGGCACCAATTTACCTGCACAAATCGATTTATACAGCGTGGATGGCGAGGAATATAAATTCCTTTGCATGGCAAAAGGTGGCGGTTCCGCTAATAAAACATATCTTTACCAGGAAACGCGTGCGCTGCTCAACCCGGGCAAGCTGAAAGACTACCTGACGGAAAAAATGCGCACATTAGGCACCGCAGCCTGCCCGCCTTACCATATTGCTTTTGTTATTGGCGGTACCTCGGCAGAAAGTACCCTGAAAACCGTTAAGCTGGCGTCAACGCACTACTATGATGCGCTGCCGCGTGAAGGCAACGAGCACGGCCAGGCTTTCCGCGATGTTCAGCTTGAAGAGGAACTCTTGCTTGCTGCACAGCAGTTGGGTCTTGGCGCACAGTTCGGCGGAAAATACTTTGCCCACGATATTCGCGTCATCCGCCTGCCCCGTCATGGCGCTTCCTGCCCAATCGGTATGGGCGTCTCCTGCTCTGCTGACAGAAATATCAAAGCCAAAATCAATCGTGACGGCATCTGGATTGAAAAACTGGAGCACAATCCCGGCCAGTACATTCCGGCGGCATTGCGTCAGCAGGGGGAAGGTGACGTCCTGAAGGTGGATTTAAATCGTCCGATGAAAGAAATCCTGGCCCAGCTGTCGGCATACCCGGTTTCTACTCGCCTTTCACTGAGCGGCACAATTATCGTTGCGCGTGATATTGCTCATGCGAAGCTGGCCGAACGTCTCGAGAAAGGCGAAGGTTTACCGCAGTACATCAAGGATCATCCTGTTTATTACGCTGGTCCGGCAAAAACACCGGAGGGTTACGCCTCAGGCTCACTTGGCCCGACTACCGCTGGCCGCATGGACTCCTATGTAGACCGCCTACAGGCCAATGGCGGCAGCCTGATTATGCTGGCAAAAGGAAATCGCAGCCAGCAGGTTACAGATGCCTGTCATCAGCATGGGGGTTTTTATCTGGGGAGCATTGGCGGTCCGGCAGCGGTGCTGGCACAGCAGAGCATTAAGAGTCTGGAATGTGTGGAATATCCGGAACTGGGAATGGAAGCCGTATGGAAAATTGAAGTTGAAAACTTCCCTGCCTTTATTCTTGTTGATGATAAAGGCAACGATTTTTTCCAGTTAATCCAGCAGAACCAGTGTAATAAATGCGCTAAATAAAGATATAACAGCCAGCTTCGAATTAAGAAGCTGGCTGAATAGTTTTATCTGCCTTGACAAAAAAAGTAAAAGTCGTGATTTGTCATTTTACTGACCTTCCCTTTCATCAGCCTGTAAAATTAATGCATAGCGCGCCATCAGCTGTTGTAAGCGGTGGTCAATTTTGCCCCGCAATACCGGCGACTGTTTATTTTTTTCCAACTGACGCAGCAACTCCTCTACGGGTAATGCCGCCTGTAAAGGCTGCTGAATAGTGACAAGCTGCGCTTTTATTTCCGTTACGGACAGGCAGGTCTCTGCATTTATATCCGACTCGTTAATCATTGTCGCCAGTTTCTGTAGCCTTAGCTGCGCCGTATTCCATAGCAGCAGTTGTTCCACCGGTAATGCAGTCGAAACAATCATCTGCTGCCAGTTTTGATACTGATGAACCCGTTCAGGCGTGATTTGTTGTGCGAGCAGTGCGATCCTCTCTCCTTTGCCGGGCTCGGGTTGAAGCAGATAATAACCCCACGCAATGATCCCGCTTAGCAGGGCCATCGAAACCATGCCTGCGAAAAACCTCTGGCTACGCGCCCAAAAACTGAATCTGACGTTGAGCCCTGAAGAGGAGGTTAAGTCATGTGGCACATAGATTAGCGGCGTAAATTTTTCGCCACTGCATAAGGGTAGCGGGCCGTCAGTGCTAAGTTCCGTTTCTGGTTGGGCCACAGGTGATATTTTCAATTCTGGCCTCTGAAGCTGCTCAATCATACTGCTAACCTGCACAATTAAGCGATCCAGCTGGCTCAAGTGTTTCTGCGCCAGTTTTTCCAGAGTTTCAACATTCTGTTGCAGCTGATTTTGCAGCTGCTGAAGCAGCGCCAGATCTTCCTCAGTAAGCGACAGCGTAGGCAGCACCTGCTGGATGCCGGCGCTCAGCCAGGTAATAATGGCCAGACGTGCCGATAACGGGTGCGGCCAGAGCGTCGACCACTGATGTTTCATCATTGCCGTAGCAATCTCGAGCCCTTCACAAAGTCCCATCAGGCCGGTTCGCCAGGCCCGGGCGAGCGTATACCAGGCCACGCTTTGCAAATCCATGCCGTTCTCTCTGAACAGCGCAATGGCTAACTGCTCCACTCTCAGCCAGTCGACTTCTGATGCAGCGTTATTCATCCGGGTAATTTCCTGACGCAGCGCGATAAATTCCGCCAGCGTGCGCGGATCACCGCCGGTATGCAGGATATGACTTATGGGTGCTGTCATGCGTTATTTTCCCTGTAACTTGAGGCTTTACTCTTCCCTGGTCGTTTTGATTACCTTAAAATTTACTACTCACTTTCCAGCTATTTTTGTGGCACTCCTGTGACAAACCCGATCGACAAAAAATAAAATCAACCTGCGTTGATAAAGAAAACAGCGTTATCAGCATGATAGTTAATATTGCGATAATAAACCGCCCCCCGCATTATTACAAACGGTTTAACCCCATCTGGAAACATTGTTCCAACAGAAATTTTTAATTGGCGCTTTAAGTAACACAACCCCTTAATGAATAATTACATTTCAGTGTTAAGCGCCGGGTAAAATGCCCATTTTCTCTAAAATTATCCTTATTCGGAAATTAGCACCAAAAAAAGGTTCATGTAACTAATTAATCGGAATTTAACCTCACTGCATTAACAGTAATAGTCAAAATATGCGTAATTTCGTCTTAATACGCTTAAGACCCTATTATTACGCATGGCAAATAAACTGACTGAGCGCCTTCTGTGAAGGCTGCTTTGACGACATAAATATCGCCGGGCAAAACCCGGATAGCATCACATTTCCCGCTAGTTTCACCACAAAGGGTGAAATGTCGTCTAAAGTTTGTTTCAGGGTCAATAACTTACAGATCATCCGATTGGAAGAGGGAGAACTACTGATGCAGAGAGTTAAGCAAACTCAATGGAAAGCCGCGCTGGCACTGCCGTTGCTGGCCGTTGCAATTGCTCAGCCAGCCTGGGCGGCCCCTGTTGAAATACAGCAACGTATGTTGAGCGATGCGCCTCAGCCACCTGATATTCGTCTGGGGCCACTGTTTCACGCCGTACAGGCGGCAAAACTTTACCCTGACCAAAAAACCTTCGCGGATGCTGTACCAAAATTTAATCCGAGCTCGATCCTTGCCGACTGGCAGATGCAACGGAAGCAGCGCAACTTCGATCTGCATCATTTTGTAAATGCTAATTTTTCGCTGCCGGTGGCAGGTGAAACCTACGTGCCGCCTGCCGGTCAGAGCCTGCGTGAGCATATTGATGGCCTGTGGCCGGTGCTGACCCGCTCGGCGACTCAGGCTAACCAGTGGGATTCCCTGCTGCCGTTGCCCAAACCCTACGTAGTACCCGGCGGTCGTTTTCGGGAAATCTATTACTGGGACAGCTATTTCACCATGTTAGGCCTGGCTGAAAGCGGCCACTGGGACCGCGTGCAGGATATGGTGGACAATTTTGCGTCCCTTCTCGATAAATATGGCCATATTCCTAACGGCAACCGCAGCTATTACCTCAGCCGCTCCCAGCCGCCCTTTTTCAGCTTGATGGTTGATCTGCTGGCACAGCATCAGGGAGAGAGCGTCTACAGCAAATATTTGCCGCAGTTGCAGAAAGAGTACGACTACTGGATGGCCGATGCGGATAAGGTTACGAACGGTCAGGCCAGTAAGCGACTGGTAAAACTGAAAGATGGCACGTTGCTGAACCGTTACTGGGATGCGCGTGACGTACCGCGTACCGAATCTTATATGGATGATATTGCTACAGCGGACAAAGCCTCCGGGCGAAATAAAGCTGAACTGTATCGTGATTTGCGTGCTGGCGCAGCTTCCGGTTGGGACTTCAGCTCCCGCTGGTTTACCAAACCGGACGATATTTCATCTATACACACCACGCGGATCCTGCCGGTGGATTTGAACGCCCTGATGTTCCATCTGGAAAAGACGCTGGCACACGCCAATACCGTTGCTAAGCATAGTGATGCCGCAAAACAGTTTGATGAGCGGGCCAGCAAGCGTCAGCAGGCGATCAACCGCTATTTTTGGGACGATAAACAGGGTTGGTATGCAGACTATGACTGGCAGAAAGCGACCCTGCGCTCTCAGCTGACGGCAGCCACGTTGTTCCCGCTCTATCTTCAGGTTGCCACCGAGGATCAGGCTAACCGCACCGCAACCGCGGTACAGACCCATCTGGTGAAAGAAGGTGGCCTGGTGACGACCAATATCAATAATGGTCAGCAATGGGATGCACCGAACGGCTGGGCGCCGCTGCAATGGGCGGCAGTTGAAGGTTTGAATCATTACGGCAAACAGGCGCTGGCAAAAGATATTGGCATGCGTTTTCTGCAAAATGTGCAGCAGACTTATGACAAGGAACACAAGCTGGTAGAGAAATACGTGGTGGAAGGTAAAGGTCTGGGCGGCGGTGGCGGCGGCGAATATCCGTTGCAGGACGGCTTTGGCTGGACCAATGGCGTTACGCTAAAACTGATGGATCTCTACTGTCCGAAAGGGGTGGTCTGCAATAACGTGGGCGATATCCCTAAAGGTCAATAACCCTTTTCAGGCGGCTCAGCGCCGCCTGAAAACGCGTTTCCCTTCTTCGGCCGGAAATTATCGGAAAAATCACCGATTGCCTGCCTTGCAAGAAAAGATAATAATTCTCATTGCGATTATCATAATCCTTACATTTCCGTTACTGCGCGGTAATCTGGCGTAGACGGGTTTTATTTATCCGCACTCTGAAGGGAAAAATAATGAGAATGTCTTTTACTCAAAAGCGTTCCGTCCTCCTCTGTACCCTCGCGCTGGCTTCACCTGCTTTTGCGGCTCAAACCCTGGTGGTGACTGCCGAACCAACTGAAACCGCCACAACGCCCACCCTCGGCTATACCGCCAAAACCAGCCAGGGCGCGATGAAAACCGATCGCCCATTGATTACAACCGCCCAGTCCGTTTCCGTGGTGACTCGTCAGCAAATGGAAGACCAGGGCGCTATGGATGTGAATCAGGCGCTGAATTATACGGCAGGTGCATTTACTAACTTCGCGGGTGCGGCAACGCGTTACGATACGGTGTCATTACGCGGTTTTCATGGTGGCGACGTCGACAACATTTTTTTAGACGGTTTGCGTCTGATGAGCGACCCCGGCAGTTATAACGTGTTGCAGGTCGATCCCTGGTTCCTTGAACGCATCGACGTCATCAAAGGCCCCTCTTCGGCGCTGTATGGTCAGACAGTGCCTGGCGGTCTGGTAATGGAGAGTTCGAAACGACCGCAATTTAGTCAGGAAGGTCATTTCCGCGCTTCGACCGGAACCAATAACAGCAACAGCACCGGCTTTGACTACACCAATGCGATTAACGACCAGTGGGCATTCCGCCTGACGGGTATTACCCGCAACAGCGATACGCAGTACGATCATACGCGTGAAGAAAAATATGCCCTTTCACCCTCCCTGCTCTGGCAGCCGGATGAAGATACCTCGCTGTTGTTACGCGCCTATTTACAGAAAGATCCCTCTGGCGGCTACCATGGTGCGGTGCCGGGTGACGGCAGCATCACTGAACACAACGGCCGCAAGCTGAGCAACGGTTTTTACGACGGTGACAGTTCGC
The DNA here is from genome assembly GCF_007981265.1 of Pantoea sp. CCBC3-3-1. Taxonomy (NCBI): domain Bacteria; kingdom Pseudomonadati; phylum Pseudomonadota; class Gammaproteobacteria; order Enterobacterales; family Erwiniaceae; genus Pantoea; species Pantoea sp. CCBC3-3-1. The sequence goes on along the minus strand of NZ_CP034363.1, from coordinate 1,860,285 downwards.
TGGATCGGTTTAAACGTCACGAACAGCTCTACAGTCTGGAATTTGCCCACCGCTTTAATGACACCTGGGCCTTCCGCTCTAATGCCAGTTATACCCATTCGAACGTCGATCTCGATCAGGTTTACCAAATCGGTTGGGATAGCGCGAACCCCGATCTGCTTAACCGTTATTACTCCGGCTCACGTTCTTCTCTCGATGCGTTTGCGCTGGATAATCAGCTGGAAGCCGATTTCGCTACGGGCGACGTGACGCATACCGTCGTGCTGGGCGCAGAATATCATCAATACAAAAACACGCTGAGCGATGCCAGCGGCTATGCGAATCAGCTGAATGCGCTAACCGGCGAGGCCGTTGGGCCGGCTGTCAGTAATCCGTTCTCAGATTCGCAACGACGCTATTATCAGACGGGTGTTTACTTACAGGATGAGATGATCTGGCAAAAATGGCATCTGGATGTCTCAGGCCGCTACGATCGCATCGTGTCGCAGACGAAAGATAACTCAGCCAATACAAAATACCGCCGTCAGGACGATCACGTTAGCGGACGCGCGGCGCTGCTTTATGCTTTCGACAACGGCCTCTCTCCTTATGTCAGCTACAGTCAGGCGATTACGCCGCAGTCGCTTTCCGGTGCCGATCAGAACCTGCTGAAACCCACGACGGCCGAGCAGTATGAAGCCGGGTTGAAATATCAGCCGCCGGGCAGTGCCGATCTCTACTCGCTGGCGCTGTATGATTTGACGCAGAAAAATGTCGGAAGCCGCAACGTTCAGTTCTCCTACTATGAGCCGGTGGGGAAAGTGCATTCGCAGGGGATTGAACTGGAAGCACACAACCAGCTAACGCCAAGGCTGAGTACGCTGGCCAGCTACACGCTGAATCATGTGCGTTACAAAGATGCGACGGACGGTAATGATGGCCACACGCCTTACGTCACGCCGAACTCTCTGGCTTCTGCATGGGCAAAATACCAGCTGGATTACGGTATCAGCATCGGCGCTGGCGTGCGTTACATCGGTAAGCAGTGGGCAGATAATGAAAACACCACTCGTCTGCCCTCCTTTACGCTATTTGACGCCTCGGTGCGCGCCGACCTTTCTGCCTGGAACAGCCGCCTGAAAGGTGCCTGGGTGCAGGTAAACGCCAATAACCTGACCGACAGAGAGTATGTCTCGGCCTGTTACGGCACGGGCTACTGCTACTGGGGCGCAGAACGCTCGGTAGTGGCTACCGTTGGCTATGATTTCTGATTTCGCGGCAAAAAAAAGGGAGACATTCGTCTCCCTCATTCAAATATTATGCAGGTCAGCTTCTGACTTTACGGTAGATCCACAGCACCACGATGGCACCGATCACCGCAACGATAAAGCTGCCGAAGTTGAAACCATCAACTTTACCAAATCCGACTAAAGTACTGATCCAACCGCCTACTACGGCACCGACAATACCCAGGATTACCGTGATGATAAAACCACCGCCATCTTTCCCTGGCATAATCCATTTAGCAATGATCCCGGCAATCAAACCAAAAATGATCCATGACAAAATACCCATTTACTGCTCCTTTGTTTGTTAAAATCAGACGCAAAGAGTATAGAGCAAGATTCTAACTCCGTGATTTAAAGCCAAACTTTTTTCAATTTTTTTTTAAAAAACCTAAAGCGTCACGTGTGAATGCCGATAATTGGTCGTATCACCGCCAGGCGCGCGTTTTTTGACATTCAACTGGAGTCGAATGTGAAAGAAGAAGAAGACAAAGAACAGTATCTCAAGCGCGGTCCGCTGGCCGTGCTGGCAGTTTTAAAAAATCTGCTAAAAAGTCAGACCCCCATTATGGTTTCCCATGCCCGCGGTCAGTTTATCACCCGTTTGCTGTATGCCGATAAAGAACGTCTGGTTGTCGATCTGGGCAGTAATGATTACGAAAACCAGCTTGCGCTGGAAACCGCCGATTTGCATCTGACGGCCGAAACCCACGGTGCAAAAGTCGAGTTCGCCCTGAGCAAACTGGAAGAAGAGCGCTATGACGGTCTGCCCGCGTTTGGTGCCGGTCTGCCCGACGAACTCTTGATGATCCAACGGCGTGAATATTTCCGCGTTTCCGCCCCGCTCGACCCTATTTTTTACTGCTACGTCAAGTGGCCGGACGGCAGCGGCGAAGGCCGGATGCGTCTGCAAGATCTCTCGCTGGGCGGCATCGGCGTGCTCAGCGATTCCCCTATCCCGGAAACGCTGGAGGGTGGGGAAAGCTTCAAAAACCTGCGTGTTGAGCTGGGGGAATATGGCCGTTTTGAAGTGGATGCGAATCTGATCAACGTCGGTCAGCGCAGCGTGGTGGGCAATAAAAATGAAACCGTGGTAACGCCCCGCCTGAGCTTCCGCTTTTTAACGCTGAATTTTGCCCAGGAACGGCTGTTGCAACAGGTTATTTTTTCGCTGGAAAGGCTTGCTCGCGAGAAAGCGACCCGCTTCCAGTAACAACAATCAGGGCCGCTTAAGCGGCCCTGTGCAGACTGATGACAAACTCAAAGCGTGGGGAGCACAGGCCTGGAACAACGCGTCCTGGGCCATGGACGCCCCTGTTTCAATCAGATAATCCGATCTTTTAACACCATTTCGCCTTTCAACTCTTCCGGCGTTTTCAAAAACGGCGTGAGTACGGCGCTGAGAATATAGAGCCCGGCGTAAATACTCAGCACTCCGCCCGCTCCCCAGCTTCCGTAAAAAGCGCCCGCAATGGCAGGCGCCAGGAACGCACCTAATCCGGCCCCCAGGTTCAGCACCGACATTGCCGCCCCTTTATTGTCCGGCGCCAGCAGCGGGAACAGTGCCGAAAGCGGGACATAGCCAGCCATGGTAATACCGCACAAACAAAGCACAAACGTCATCAGCCAGAAGTTATGCCCTGCCATCTGCGGCACCAGCCACACCAGCATCAATACCAACGCGTAACAGACGCCGCCAACCCACATAATCGTATTCCGCCAGCCAAATTTATCGCCAAAAAAGCCGAAAAACAGATTGGCAAAAATCGCCACGATAAACACCGCCGACCACATGTGCAGCCATTCGGTTTTGCTGTAGCCGAAATCCATCAGGTAGAGCGGCAGGAATACCGCCAGACCGTACTGGGCAATGCCGTTAATCGATTTCACTACCAGCCCGATGGCAATACGGGGCCGTTGCAGAATGGTAATCCCCGTCATCAGCTCTTGCAGATTAAAGGGATGGATTTCATCCGGCGGCACCTTATCACGGTTAACCACCACCGCGAGAAACGCCCCCACCACCACGAATATCACGCCAGCCCAAAGCACTTTCATTTCGCCCATCACCGGCAGCGCCACTGATGAAAACCAGGGGCCGATGACGCTCAGCCCCAGCGAGAAGGTAAACCAGAACCAGCCCACCGCCGTCGCCCGCTTTTCAAGCGGAGAGCTGTAGTTAATCCACACCAGGAATGAATAGGCAAACAGCGGATAGCCAATGCCACGAATGGCGTAAAACGGCAACATCACTGCCATATTCATCTGCGGCAGGCCATAACCAATGAAGCCGATGCTGCCAATAAAGAAGGTGGCCAGCCCCCAAAGCATCACTTTTCGCGGTCCCATCGTTTGCACCAGCACGCCGGAAAACCAGGCGGCCAGCGTGACGGTGATGCCATAAAAGGTCAGCAAAAACGACGCGCCAGAGACGCTCATGCCTTTACTGACCAGATAGAGGGAGATCCAGGCCTGTTCGACGCCATCGCCGACCATAAACAACGTCAGGCCAACATATCCCCAGAACAAGTTGGCGGGTAAACCCATTTTTTCTAACATAGCGCCTCCTCAGCGTAACCTGCGTTACGCTGGCGGAAAGATATCGGTAAGGTAGAGAGTCAGATCGTAAAGCGCCGCGCGGAGTCCGTTATTCGTTATTGCCTGCAATCAGCGACAGCAGCATTTTTTGTACGCGGATGGCATCCTGCGACTGGATAATAGATTCGATTTCATTGATGGACAGCTTGTCGATATAGCCGGCGAGCAGCTGATACATCCTGATATTTTGTTCACATTCCGCCACCGGGTTTTCACGGCTTGGGAAGGTATCAAAATAGACCAGCCCGTCGAAATTCACTTTTTTCGCATAATAGATATATTCCAGCGTTTGCATCAGATGTACCGAACCCAGCATCAGACCATCATCAAAATGTCCGTAGCCGTCATTCAAATGAAAGCCAACCAGCTTGTTGCACCGCGCTGATAAAAACAGCGAAAAGGCCGGATTCTCTTTTTTCATGATCATATGACAGAAATCGAGCGTAATGCCCAGGTTGGGCGCGCCAACATCGTCAATCAGCATCAGCGTGGACGACACGTCGCCAATCAGTGAAAACGTGCGCGGTTCATAAGGCTTATATTCGAAGCTAAACGTCATCTCCGGATGTTCAGCGGTAACGCGCCGCAGGCACGCCACTACGTTGTCGTAAGCACGGGTGTAATCCAGCTGGAAGGGATAATCAAAACCGTCATTGGCAAACCACAGCGTCACGGTGTTTCCGCCAAGTATTTTACAAACCTCAGCCGCTTCAAGCGTAATCTGCACGGCTTTTTCGCGCAGGGCCGCCTCCGGGTTACTGAATTCGCCCTCGGCAAAATCATTCTGATAGCGTAAGGCAATACCGCCCACTTTCAGTCCAACGGCGGCAATGGTTTCTTTGATTTGGCCAACGTCCTGATTAATAAAATGCTCAGGGTAATTCAGCTCAATATGCGTCAGGCCTTTTACCGTAGCCATACGCTTAATTAAATCCAGCGTGGTTAATTTATCCTGACCGCCATATAAATCAGGGCGTGATTTAAAAGAGTTAATTCTGGATGAAAATTTCATATTCTTTCCTCGGTGTGATAGCGATGAAACATTCTATGAACCACCGCTTAAAAAAGGAAAGCAGAATATGAAAGCGTTACCGAAAGTTTTTTTAAGGTGAGTTTTTAACGGTCATAATTTTACTCTTAGTAAAATGAGTAAAATAGATGAGTAAAATTAACACTTTTATTGTGAGCCAGTTAACACTTTCCTGTGCAGCGGCTGTGCTACTGTCAAATACTGCAACGGCTCGCCACGTTTTGACGGAACTTAAAAATGATTCAGCAAAAACTCAATGGTAATGAAATTGTGCTTCTGGCACGAACGTTAGCGCCCTCTTTAGGTAAAAAAGAACGAGCTATCGCGCGCTTTATTGAGAATAATCCGGATACGCTGGCAAAGACCTGTATAACCGACATGTCGAAGTTCTTAAAAGTTAGCGTTTCCAGTATTACTAAAGTCGCCAAGAAATTAGGCTTTACCGGTTTTCATGAGTTGAAAAGCCATATGGCTATTGTTGTCGATCGCGACGACGACTACTTTCAGTCCTTCCCTGAACAGAGCGGCAGCTCCCGGGCGATTGTTGAAGAGTCTTTTCTCAGCGCTATCCTTGCGCTTCAGGATTCGCTGGCGACGGTCAATATGGAGACTTTTAATCAGGTCGTTGAATTAATAGCCAACGGACAGGGGCAACGAAAAATTATTCTTGCAGGCTGTGGAGGGTCGGGGGCAATTTGTGACGACTTCCATCATAAATTATTGAAGATTGGAATTTTTGCTAACGTTTATCACGATTCCCATTTGCAGCAAATGGCGGCTTCGTTAATGCAGCCAGAAGATATACTGTTAGGCGTTTCGCATTCCGGGAAAACCACCGACATTATTAATATGATGAAAACGGCAAAAGACAATCAGGCAAAAACGATTTGCCTGACCAATTATCTTAACAGCCCGCTAAGCCGCATGGCAGATTACGCGCTGGTTTCCGCCGTACGTAATAACCCTATTACCGGTGAAAATGCATCAACCCGTATCGTGCATTTAACTATCCTCGATGCATTATTCACGGTTGTCGCCCATAAGCGTAGTCAGTTAAGCCAGTCGAATCTGCAAAAAACACGAAATTCTATTTTAACCAAAAGAGCGTCTGATTAACCGGGGGAAATTATGCAATATGATGTGCTGGTCGTCGGTAGTTTAAATTACGATATTCTTATTCAGCAGGATCGTTTACCGCAGCTGGGTGAAACCTTTACCGGTAATGCGCTGATGACGATGCCCGGGGGAAAAGGCGCTAATCAGGCCGTTCAGTGCGCTCGCCTGGGGCTGAGGGTGAATATGGTTGGCTGTGTCGGTCAGGACCTCTATGGTCAGGAGCTTATCCAGTCGCTGGAAAAACACGGTGTTCAGACCGCCAATATCAAACGCAGTGGTACGTCAGGCGTAGGTATCGTTCAGATCCTGAGTGAAGGTGACTATTGCAGCACCATCATCAAAGGCGCTAACTATCTTATTGGCAGTAACGATATCAGCCCGGCCTTTTTTCAGCATGCTCCGCTGGTGATCCTGCAATCTGAAATTCCAGAAAGCGTCGTCAATGATGTCGTTGAACAAGCCTCTGTGTACGGTTGCCCGGTGCTGCTGAATAATGCCCCTGCGCGGCATATCCCTGAGGCGGTGCTGAAGAAGGTCAATTACCTGGTGATCAATGAAACCGAAGCCGCATTGATGACGAGTGAATCGGTGAACGATGTTGAAGCCGCTCGCCGTGCTGCCGGACAGCTGTTTGAGAAAATTAACGGCGTGGTCATCATCACGCTGGGAGAAAAAGGATCGGTGGTGAAGTCAGCGTCGCTGCTCCAGCATTTTCCGGCCTCGCCCTGCAAGCAGGTTGTGGATACCACCGGTGCTGGCGACTCATTTATTGGCGCACTGGCTTATAACATCGTCCAGGGGAACGCCCTTCAGGATGCCATCGGTTTTGCTTCACGCGTGAGCGCACTCTCGGTGCAAAAATATGGCGGGCAAAGCTCGTTTCCTGCATTGAGTGATGTACAGGGTGCCTGTCACGTTACACCAGCCTGAAAAGCGAACCGGCATGCGAGGCATGCCGGATAACATCAGATGGTGCGGTAAGCCGTCGTGACCTTCCACAAATAACGCGGTGCCTGCGCCGCAGGATGCTTGTTTTGCACATGCTGATAAAACTCTTCCGGCGTCATTGCGTTGATCATGGCAATAGCCCGATCTCTGTCACGCGAGAAAGTGCGAAGCAGTGCGCCAGCCCCGTTGGCGTAAGAGACTATCGTGGCGTAGCGTAGCGTTTCCGGGTTACGGATGCCTGCGAGCGGCTGTTCCTGCAAAATTTTCAGGTATGCCGTGCCGATGTTGATGTTTTTCACCGGATCGCGCAGCTCTGAGTTCGTTGGCTGCCCGTGACGTCCCTGCACCCGATACACTTCACGCCCTGCGGTGGAAGCTTTAATCTGCATCAATCCAATGGCATTCGACTTGCTGACTACCGTTGGATTGCCGCCCGATTCGACCGAAATAATCGCATCTACCAGTTTCTGATCGATGCCGTAATTGTGTGCTGCATCCTCTGTAAACAGCGACCAGGCCTGTGCGACTTTGTGCGGCGGCGCTTTAGTTAATGGCGTTTGCTGCTGATTGTTAGCCTGTTTGTGTGACTGGCTGGCGCACCCTGCCAGCAAAAGCACACTTAATATTGCAACTGTTTTCACGCTTCTCACGCTATATTATTCCTCTGAGCCTTAGCCTCGCGCTTTATCATAGCGGCTACCTGCCTGGAAAAAATTACCGTAACTCTGAATTTCACGCCAGTACTGATGACTTCAGCCAACCTTTTCGTCATCATCAGGCGTATTGGACCGTCAGTGACATAAAATAATTCACTTTGGGACGTCAAAAATTCGCTACGGCGCGACCAGAGGCGAACAGCTTACTCATCCTCTTACAGGATCTTATTGAAACATGGCTAATCTTTAACCAATGGAGCGAATAAAGTGAATATTATGTCCGTTTCTCCACGTTCTTTTCATCTCATCGCTCCTTCCGGCTATTGTCAAAATCAGCAGGCCGCGCAGCTTGGCGTGCAGCGCCTGCGCGATCAGGGTCATAAAATCAACAACGTGCAGGTCATTTCTCGTCGCGATAGCCGTTTCGCCGGAAGTGACAGTGCGCGTCTGCAAGATTTACAGGATCTGGCACAAGAGGATTTACAGGCAGATATTGTGATGCCGGTGCGTGGTGGCTACGGCGCGACCCGCTTGCTTCCCCACTTCGACAGCGCCCGGCTGGCCGCCCGCCTGCGTGAGCAGCCGATGGCAATTTGTGGCCACAGTGACTTTACGGTTATTCAGATGGCGCTGTTGCAACAGGGCGCGTTCACTTTTAGCGGCCCGATGCTTGCCGGTAATTTTGGCGCTGAGACATTGTCTGAATTCACCATTGAGCACTTTTGGCGCGCCCTGACTTCGCCTAAATTAACGCTGGAGTGGCAAACGGAGCCGCAACAAGTTTCCGTCAGCGGAACGGTATGGGGCGGCAATCTGGCCATGCTCGCTTCACTGGCAGGAACCCCCTGGATGCCGCAGATTCAGGATGGCATCCTGGTAATAGAAGATATTAATGAACATCCGTTCCGGGTTGAGCGAATGTTGTTACAGCTGGCTCAACAGGGCGTTTTGGCGCGGCAGAAAGCCATTGTCACCGGCAGCTTCACCGGTGTAAAACTCACCGAATACGATAACGGCTACGATTTTGACAGCGTGTGGACACTGATACGGCAGATAACCGGCCTGCCGATTGTTACCGGGCTGGAATTTGGTCATCACTGGAATACCGTGACGCTGCCGCTGGGTGCGCAAGGGCATTTACAGGTGAATGGAACAGCCGGTTCGCTGACGTTATCAGGTCATCCTACGCTGCGTTAATTTTCAGGGAGCACGCATGAAGCAGTTGTATGAGGATCTCTGGGTCTCTACGCCGGAGTTTCCACCTGATGAACAGGATCCAGAACGGATGATGCATGGTTTTTTGCTCGCGCATCTCCGGGGTAACTTACTGATTTCAAGAGTTGAAAATCCAGATGATCACCAGGCGATTGATGACCTTGGCGGCATCATTCGTCACTATCTTACCCACTGGCATGAAGCCGGCCCGGGAACACGTATTTTACAGCAGCGTTTTAACTCAGCGCTTTATTGCCACAATCGTGCGCTGGGACCGATCAGCCCCTTCGCCGAAGCAGACGATACGTTTAACCAGGCGGAAGTTCACTGTGGCAGCTTCCACGTCGTCCCGACGCCGGGCCATACGCCGGGTAGCACCACCTATTTGTATGCTTCTCCCTTTGGCAAAACTTACCTGTTCGTTGGCGATACCATCAGCCTTTATCACGATCGTTGGGTCACGGTGCGGGTGCCGGAAAGTAACGAAGCTGATTTAAAAAAGACGCTGGAGTTTTACCGGGCGCTGCGACCGGATGTGGTGTTGATGGGCACGACGACCGGGCATCTCTCCTGGCAGGAAGTGACCATGCGGGAATGGCTGGCGTTACTGGATGAAGCGGAAAACACCCCGCTGGATTTACGCCAGCGGCCAGGAGAGTAACCTTTGGACGGGGCAGCCCAACGAAAATGCGATTATTGCGCATGACCGCTACCGCATTAAGAACGAGTAAGTATAAGAGGCATAAGATCTTTATAATGGCTTATTAAGCCATCAGGATTCGACGTTGCCGCTGGCATCGGTACGCTGCAAGGTGACAGTGCTGTTTTCCCGCTCGCCTGTCCGGTTACACGACACCAGATTTTTTTCACCGCTGTAGGAGAAAAAAGTTTCACTGTCCGTTTTATTGACGATCATTTGATCGCCATTGCGAAACAGCACAATAGACACTTTGTCGCCGTTGTCGGTTTTTGACTGCTGCGTGCCGGAAGCAATCTGGAAGTGATCGCCTGCCCACATCACCGTCGTTAGCCCATACTGAGCGTTACTGACGGTCATGGTTGGGCGGCCAGGGCAGGTAATTTGGAACTTGCTGTTCAGTAAAGGCAGCGAGGCGTCGGATCCCCAGGCAGCGAAAGTGGTGCAGACAAGCAGGCTTCCAGCAGCGATCAGGCGATACATGAGCAGGTTACTCCCGTTATTTTCTTATAAATTGGCTTATGGCAGACGAAATGCCTGGCGCAACATCCTGCCCCTCTCGCCGCCGCCTGACAATCGGAACATCCCTGGACTGCCGCAGGATAAATGGCGCAACGCCGTGAGGCCTTGCCAGATAAGCCATTTTGCTGCCCCCTGAACAGAATTTTCATTGAACACGCGGCGAGAATACTGTATTTTTATCCAGCATCTTTAACCAGGATCCCCTCATGTTTGTTGAACTGATTTATGATAAGCGTAACGTTGCTGGCTTACCCAATGCGCAGCAGCTGATTTTAAGCGAGCTGGAAAAGCGTATTCAGCGCGTTTTTCCTGATGCAGAAGTGAAAGTGAAGCCAATGCAGGCGAATGGCGTAAAAACCGATGCCAGCAAAAGCGACAAATCAGTAATGTTGAGAATTATTGAAGAAATGTTCGATGAAGCCGACCAGTGGTTGATCTCTGAAGAATTTTGAATCAGATCGCATTCCTTCAGCAAATTAACTGAATAAACGCGGTTTTTTTGTCTTTTTTTCTTTGCATTTTGCGGCCAGCATGCCAGAATTTAATCATTAAGTTTCCCTGGTGTTGGCCCGTAATGTTCCTTTTGCGGGCATTTTTTTACCTGAAACTCAATCTTTCCTGATATCTTTCACCGGCTTCTGACGCTTTCCTGACGATTTTCTGACAATACACTGCACCAGTGAGTCCGGTCCTCTCCCCTTTCCTGCCGCAAGCGTTGCTTTGCCTAAAGTTTTTTACCGCAAGGCCGAAGATCTTTGAAAGCGGAAGAGGCAGAGGAAGTGAGCATGACGATTGTTTTTATCCCGTCGCTGGCAGCATTGCTGATACGAGCGGAACGGCAGAAGGGAAGCTTGTTAACACAGCAGGAAGTGGAAGAGGTACGTGATAATGCGACCTGTGTTTTTGTACCGGATGATATTGCGCGGCATTTAGAACCCTCACGCGGATACAGTGATATCGATCCGCTGAACTGCTGGGAGCAGTGGGCTTCTTATCGGGCCGTTAATCTGACATAAACGGCCCGATCTCAGGCGTTATTACGCTTTGGAGCGCTCGCTGATTTCGGTGTAAAGCAGCTCATAAACCTGTGCCGCATAGGCTGAACCGTCCCGCAACATCTGGATGGCATCCTCCAGCGACTCAGGCTCCATTTGACCCACAATTCGCCAGCCTAAAGCGATATTTTTCGCTTCTTCCAGTCGTTCCAGACTTTGTGCAATGGACGCAGCTTCAGACACAGAATTCTCCCGATTTGAATTTTGGCCCTATTTTACGGATGAAAGCGCTGCCAGCTCAACCCTTGATTTCACCGTGCGCGCTTTTTTTACGCATTTTAGCTGTAAAACACGGCTAACTCGGTTGAATAAGGCTTACAAAGAGAAAAAAGCAGAATATTCCTGGCATAAATAGTCGGTTAAATCCCAAAGGATAGGCTACTTGCCACCGGGAAACGATCAAAAAGCCATATATTTCATAATGCTCCGATAACCACCAATAACATTTAACTTAATTTAAATTAACAAAAACACAACCTTTAGCGGGGCGCGCCCGTGAAAAATCAGCAGAAAATGTTGTTAAAATTTTGAGTACCACTCTTCCGCAAGGTCTGTATGGTCATTGCCGCGCTTTAAATCCGTGGAAAGAAACCAGCAGACGTTCACCCCGGGAGGAGCCAGATTCAAGACCTGGACAAAGGTTGACAGATCCACTTTATAACCGAGTTAACAGACGAATTGTCACCTACAGACCTTGCGGAACCTTCAGTTTTTCTTCGGAGGACGTAGTACTGCCAGAATTACCGCCACATTACCTTTTGACCGAAACACCGCTGCACCAATAATTAAATTGATGAGCAGTGATGACCAGCTTGTATGATCGTAATGATCAAAAAAATAGCGGAATGGGATCGATCCATAGGCAATGACGAGCAGATAGGCCAGCCATGAAGCCCACCATTGATGATGTGAGCCAGGCTTACGGAAAAACATTATCCGCAGCGCAATGGCTGAACACGTCATAACGTTGGTGATAACCAGCGGATCACTTGTGACCATGGAAACCTCCTTTAAAGCGCGCCAGCCAGGATCCGGGATCTTGCTGACTAAAGAAAGTTAACGTTTTGATTGCCAATGCAGACAGCAGCACGGCTCCCAGACCGTCGAGCGGGTGTTCACTATAGCCTAAAAGATCGGCCAGTTTAGCCCCGGCCAGTCCGGCTCCAAAAACCCCGACAATCCAGGAAACGATAAAATAGGCCGCCCGCACCAGCAAACTTAAATCGGCTGCGCCCGCGACATAAAAAACAGCCCCGGCGAATGCACCAAACAGCACGCTGTAATTTATGCCTCCTAAATGGCTCACCACACTCGCTCCTGATGAAGATACTGCCCCAATGCTAATTGCAATCTCATGAACGAACATAGAGCCCCCTCTTGCTTCAGCGTCTTCTCAGCATTTGAGAAACAAAAAACCCGGCAGGGCCGGGCAAAAAAGCCATCTCACCGTAATGTAGTGATTGATGTTATTACCTTAGCCTGCTAATTGCGTACGCGTGAGCGCTTTATAAAATTATTTATGGAGCTGATTCTACGGAATTAATAACCGCATATTTTCGTATGGTGCAATAATAATCCGCCCTGATAGCTTTCTTTATATTGGATAAAAGAATGGCGTCTTCCTGCGCCACAGCAGTCTCTGCCGCTGTCAGGGTAAGCGGCTGGCTGACGGCCGCGATACGCGTACGCAGCGGGCCGTCAGAACGGCAACGGATATGACCAGGTTTTTATCAACTTTTCCCCGTCGCTGTCGACAGATTATGGCGTTATAGCGAAGCACTTCAGCATTGATGGCTATCTTATAAAGCTGGCCGTGCGGCCGAAAAGCAAAATTTATTGGAAGCTGCGATGACGTGAAACAACGTTTGTCTCATCCCACGCTGCTACGCTGACGCCCCCAAAAATCCGCTAAATGGCTTTGCGTGAATCGCGATAACTAACGACAGTTTTGGAGCAGCTAAATGGAAGTCGAATTAAATAAATCCCTCAAAGAACGCATTTTTCACTCCATTCTGTTCGAGGTATTAGCTAACATAATTATTGCTGTCGGACTATCATTGGTTTTGTCGGTACCCGTCACAAAATCAGCCGTCCTGGCGGCATTGTCAGCGGCGACGGCCATGCTGTGGAACGGCCTTTTTAATCGTGTTTTTGACAGAGTTCAGCAGCGAAAAGGTTTCAAAAGAACCCTGAACGTCAGGATTATCCATGCGGTGCTTTTTGAAGCGGGCCTCATCAGCGTGCTGATGCCGGTGGCGAGCTGGTGGTTCAGTATCTCGTTAATGAAAGCCTTTTTTTTGCAGATTGGTCTGGTTGCGTTTTTTCTTCCGTACACGATAACATTTAACTATCTGTATGATTTTATCCGGTTTTACTGGATCAACAGAACCAGGATAGTCGAGGACTGACAATGCTTCGAGGCCTTTTGTACGTGTGCCTTGCTTTAGTCGTAGTACTGCTGATTTTTTGGGTGTTTACCTCCAGCCCATTGATGATAAAAGTTGAAGATATGCTGTTCGAAATCGCGACCTTCATTTTGCGACATCGCGAAGAATAATTTTGCGTGTCGGTAACGAAAGAGGTGCCTGTATGTCACACCATTTCAGCCAACAACCCGCCATGCTTCATCTGCTCTGTGGGAAAATCGCCTCCGGTAAATCCACTCTGGCCAGAAAACTGGCCAACGCGCCGCTAACCGTGTTGTTAAGCGAAGATCGCTGGCTGGCAGCGCTCTACGCTGACAGGATGACCAGCGTTGCAGATTACGTTGATTGTTCCGCACGACTGTGGGAAGCGATAAAGCCGCACCTGACTGATTTACTGAATGCTGGCGTCTCGGTGGTGCTTGATTTCCCGGCCAATACCCTCGCCCACCGCGAAGCCATCAAAGACATCATTATCACGTCAAACTGCCATCACAGGCTGCACTTTCTTAATGTGCCCGATGCCACTTGTAAAGCACGCCTTCTCGCCAGAAATCAAAACGGTGAGCATGATTTTGAGGCTACCGAAGCACAGTACGATTTAATCAGTCGCTACTTTGTCACGCCTCAGCCTGACGAAGGGTTTTCCATCATTTACTATGATGCCAGTGGAGAAAAACGGTGAGGAAGGCATGAGAACCCGACGCGCGCGACCGGAAGAAGCCGAAGCCTTATGGCGCATACGTAACCTGGCTATCCGGGGAGGCTGTCGTGAAGCCTATGGTGATGCAGCAGTAGCGGCCTGGACGCCGGATAAGATGCCGCCGGGTTTTGTTAGTGCGATCGTCCAAAACCCTTTTTTTGTGACGGATGCGCCGGATCAGGCGATCCCGGTAGCAACGGGCTTTCTGGATCTGCAAGCGCACAGCGTAGAAGCGATTTTTACCCTGCCCGACTATATGGGTTTTGGCTATGCCACCGCTATTTTGCAGGCTATTAAACAAGAAGCGCTGGCGCGCGGTTTTACCACCTTAACCCTGGCTTCAACGCCGAACGCCTGGCGCTTTTATCAGCATCAGGGCTTTCGGCTGGTTAAAAAAGCCGTCTATCACTCGGCCATGGCGGGTGAGCTGGCCTGCATGAAGATGGTAATCGATCTTCCTGAATAAGGTTTTCTGTCCTTCCTCCGTTAAATCTGCTTACATTATGATTTGCTAAAAAACCTATTACTATCAGCAATTTAATTAAAAACCCTTTCTCTTTGCCTTGCGCTTCCGGCTGAGACTGCCAAAGTTATCGGTAACAGTTAACATGCAACAGGAGGTTAAAATGGCTCGTTTTCAGCAAAAAGTCGTTGTCGTGACCGGCGCAGGATCGGGTATTGGCCAGGCGGCCGCAAAACGTTTTGCCAGCGAAGGCGCTTCGGTGGTGCTGGTAGGGCGTACAAAAGAGAAGCTGGAAAAAACGCTGGCAATATTGCCTCAGGGTAATCACCTTGTCGCCCCGTGTGACGTGGGTGAAGCGGAACAGGTACAGGCTCTGTCACGCCAGGTGCTGGAAAAATATGGTCAGGTTGACGTTCTGCTTAATAACGCTGGCGTGATCGTGCAGGGACGAATTCATGAAGTCTCCCTGGATGACTGGAAAAACCTGATGAAGGTGGATTTGGATGGGGTTTTCCACTGCGTCCACTACTTCATGCCCGCGCTGCTGAAAAGCAAAGGCAACGTCGTGAACATCTCTTCTGTTTCCGGGCTGGGTGGCGACTGGGGAATGAGCGTCTACAACGCAGCGAAGGGGGCTATCACTAACTTTACCCGTTCGCTGGCAATGGATTACGGCGCCGATGGCGTTCGCGTTAATGCAGTGTGCCCGGGCTTTACGCTTACCGATTTAACGGAAGAGATGAAGGATAATCAGCCATTGCTGAACAAATTCTATGAGCGGATCCCGCTGGCGCGAGCAGGCCAACCAGAAGATATTGCTGATGCCATCGCTTTTATCGCCAGTGACGATGCGCGTTATATTACCGGCGTGAATCTGCCGGTCGATGGCGGAATTACCGCCTCTAACGGTCAGCCAAAGCAGGCCTGATCCTACCGGTCAGGACAACGTTGCGTTGTCCTGACCAGGTATCCGGCGCGAAGATCAACCAGGGCTTTTATATCGCCCTATTCATTACGATGATTTTCGCGCCATGCCTTAACCATTTCAGCCGTCACCTCATTTTTATAACAAATGGGTGATGCGCCGCCAGGCTTACTCCATGCGCTGCGCCCACCGCAGCGACTGCCGTTTCTCGCTGAATTATAGGGACAGGCGCAGGCGCCGGAATAATCCGCTACTGACTCATCGATAATTTGCTGCTTTACTGCGGCATCGGTTAATTCTGCTGGCTCTTTAGCCACCGCCAGTCCCGCAGTAAGAAAATAACAAACCGCTAATCCAGCATAAAATCCGTTTTTCGCGTGTACCATATCGGCCTCAAATAAGAAAAGTGAAGTACGCTTTCTTTGTATAGATGAATTTATAACCTTTTGCTAATGAGACATTCGTCTTAATAGTGGATGCGTAACGCGCTTGCTGCTAATGAACGAATGCTTCAGCCTTGAATTAAATGAAATTTTGACTACGCTTTATTTCGTTACTTCACTTTTAATCCGGGGGATATCGTATGAAGCATTACACTAAAGGTCTTATTGCTGTTTTAGCCGTTGTTGCCTTATCAGGCTGTATGCATCGCAGTAGTGCCGTCGGTAACGATGGACGTCCTCATGCGCCAGGCGGTCAGCAGGCACCCGGCGGCACCTTAGGCGCGGGTCCGGTAGGACAGCCGCAGTCGTAACCGGCCACATCTTTTCGCTTTTTTCAGGCTAAAGGTCAGTTAAATATCCGACCTTTAGCCTGCCAGTAATCATCAGATAACCCGCTTCAACCCACCCGATCCACCATCAGGGATGTGCTTTTTGTATTTTTTGCAGAACATACCAGGGGCCGGTTACCACAACGTTTTCCCCCTGCCTGTCGAGGTAAATACGCTGGGAACGAAATTGCAGGATTTTCAGTCCCGGCGGTTGGTAATAGCCACTGTCTGTTTTTTGATAACGGTATTTCTTTAGTACGGGTATAAACGCCTGCTGGTTTTCCGTCAGTTTTATCTGCGAAATACTGCTGTAGCGATAAGTAAAAACTATGCCGACAACGATCCCAATCAGCCCGCCATGACCATTACCGCGGGAGAAAAGCGGCAAAATGTTGGTGATGAATATCGCGAAGAAAAAAACCGTCCCCAGGCAAAATATCAGTTTCAACGGGTCTCTTTTGACCTGCTGCAAAAAATGTAGTCGTTTAACATCGGTTTTTTTCAACGAATGAGCATCCTTGAACAATAAATAACAATGTTTTGAAAAATGAACGGCGTTTATTATTAAATAGAATGGGGTTATTTACCAGATAATGCTGACTGCCCGTCACGTTATCAGATTTCTTCGGCACAAAATTTGTTTTACTGATTATCTCCTGCCAGCTTTTTTGGAAAAGCCTCCAGCAGCCAGGCAATAAATACCCGCAGACGCTGCGTTACGTGTCGATTTTGTGGATAAACCACGTGAAAAGGATAAGCGGCAGGCCGCCATTGCGGCATCACTTCCACCAGCAGGCCATCACGCAATGCGGCATTAGCTGCATAAGTAAACGTCTGAATAATCCCCAGGCCGGCAATCGCTGTCGCCAGATGCGCATTGCTCTCGTTAACGCCCATACGCTGATCGATTTTGATTTCAGTTTTGATGCCGTCACGTTCAAACCGAAACGGAAAGGCTTTGCCGTTGTGCGGTGAAAGATAGCTAACCAGCCGGTGGCCGTTTTTAAGCTCTTCCGGATAAGCCGGAATGCCATAAAGCTTCAGATAGGCGGGCGAAGCACAGGTTATCAACGTAGCGAAACCAATATGCCGAGCGATCAGCGAAGAATCATTTAGCGGGCCGCCACGGATCACACAGTCGATATTGTCGCCAATCAAATCGACGGCACGATCCGAGACGCCAAGCGTGAGATAAATATCAGGGTAGCGCGCAACAAACTCAGGCAGCGCGGGAATGAGCACGTCGCGCATCATCGATCCGCCCACATCGATGCGTAGCTGCCCGCTCGGCTTATTCCGCGCAATATCAAAGCAGGCGTCGATATCCTCCAAATCCCGCAGAATACGCGAGGTTTTCTCATAATATTCCTGCCCTTCCGGCGTAACCGTGACACGCCGGGTTGTCCGTTGCAACAGTCGGACGCCAAGATGCGCTTCCAGCTCCTGAACCAGCTTACTCAGGGTAGCGTTAGGCATGGTGAGTGAATCTGCGGCTCGCGTAAAATTTCCCGCTTCCACTACGCGGGCAAAAGCCCGTATCGCCATTAACTGATCCATATCTCACTCCGGGTTAGAGATTCGATTATCCACCTGTGTGAATAGTCATTTTCATTTTACACCGTTTTTCCGCATCGGTTTCAGGACTACTGTTCTTTCATGCCCTGTAGAGCGTGGCAATGTCTTTCAGGGGTTGAAATCAACGTTTAATGACGAGGAAATGAAAATGAATAATCCATTAAGTGGAAAAGTTGCTCTGGTTACCGGCGGCACCACCGGTATTGGTCTGGCAGCGGCTAAAGAGCTGATTGCTCAGGGCGCAAAAGTCTTTATCACCGGTCGTCGTCCGCAGGAACTCGATAAGGCAGTCGCCCTTCTTGGCTCCGCAGCAACCGGCATTCGTGCTGATGTCTCTAAGCTCGGTGATTTGGACGCAATGTACGCGCAGATTGCCAAAAGCGTCGGCCACTTTGACATTCTGGTTGCCAACGCGGGCGGCGGGGATCTGTCGCCGCTGGGTGCCATTACCGAAGAGCATTTTGACACGATTTTTGCCACCAATGTGCGCGGCCTGGTTTTTACCGTGCAGAAAGCGCTGCCATTGCTTGTCGATAACGCCTCGGTAATTCTTACCGGCTCGACCGTTTCCGTTAAGGGTACCGCAGGTTTTAGCGTCTACAGTGCCAGCAAGGCTGCCGTCCGCAACTTTGCCCGCAGCTGGGCGCTGGATTTAAAAGATCGTGGGATCCGCGTCAATGTGGTCAGTCCCGGTCCGATTCGTACGCCGGGTCTGGAAGGGCTGGTCGCCGAAGAGAGCCGACAGGGTCTGTTCGATGCGCTGACGGCTCAGGTTCCGCTTGGTCGCCTGGGCGAACCGAAGGAAGTTGGCACGGTTGTGGCGTTTCTTGCCTCTGATGCCGCCAGTTTTATCAACGCAGCAGAGCTTTTCGTCGATGGTGGTCTGGCACAGATTTAAGCCGCTGAAAGGACTCCCCGACGCCGGTCGGGGAGCTGGCTCAGAACGAATAAGAAAGATTCACAGAATAGTTACGCGCTTCGCCATAGACCGCGTAGTCGCTCAGCCAGGAATAGTAGGTGCGATCGAACAGGTTGTTGACGTTAGCCTGCACCGCCAGCTGTTTAGTAACCTGATAACGGGCAAACAGGTTAGCCAGCGGATAGCTGCTCTGGTAAACGCGCTGCGTCTCGCCATCAGGGCCGGTGACGTCCTGGAAGGTGCGGTTTTGCCAGTTCATACCGCCGCCAATGGTCAGATCTGGCAGCCCCGGCAGACGGTAACGGCCAAACAGCTTGAATGAGGTTTGCGGCATATTGCTGTTAAAGCGGCCTGAAGAATCTCTCGCCACGTAGCGAGTCGCGCCAAACGTCATTTGCAGGTTATCGGTTACGGCTCCGTTTAACTCAAATTCCGCTCCTTTGCTCACCGCGCCTTTTGTAGCCACGTAGGCCTGTTCACTGCTGTTGTTAACAAAATTATTGCCATCCGTCTGGGCAGCATTCTCTTGTTCAATGCGGAACACGGCGAAATTTGACGTCAGACGGCCATCGAACCAGTCGGCTTTCAAACCGGTTTCATAGTTCTTTCCGGTCACCGGCGAGAGGTAGCCGCCGCTGCTGTCGCGCTTCGTTTGCGGCTGGAAAATAGAGGTGTAGCTGGCGTAAGCCGATAAGGTGTCGTTAAGGTCATAAACCAGACCGCCGTAAGGGGTCAGATTATTTTTCCGCATGTCGCCGCTGCTGCCGGTCGTGCTCCACTGGGTATAGCGTACGCCTGCAATTAAAGAGAGCGAATCGGCCAGCGAGAGACGTGCTGCGGTATAAGCAGATTTCTGCCGGACTACGTCATCGGCGTTCTGATACCAGTCGCCCCACTGTGGCTCAACGACTTCGCCGCTCCAGCTGTTGTTCACGCTGCCCATCTGCTCGCTGTCCAGCTCGCCATCTTCACTGTAGGTTTGGTTGTGCTGACGGCTGTAACTGACGCCCGCCATCAGCTGATGCTGACGCCCAAAGAGTTCAAACGGACCGCTGGCGTAAGTATCAACAGAATCGAGCTTGCGCGTTCCCCGGTCACGGCTGCCAAAACCGGTGGTGCCTTCGCCCGTCTCGGCATCCGGGAAGCCTTCGATATAAAGCAGTTTGTCGTTGAACGTTTCTTCCGCATGCGTACCGTTGAGGCGGAAATTCCAGCCGTTATCAAAATTATGGGAAAGAGTGGCAAAAACTTTACGCGAATTCAGATTGTAATGCGTCCAGTCGGCGGCAACGCTGGTGTTGCGGTTGAAATGGGTGCGCGTGCCGTCGCTATACCAGGTGGGCAGCCCGCCCCAGGTCGGGTTGCCGGTATTGCTTTCCTGATAGTCGTAGCCCAGTGAGGCCGTGGTGTTGTCGGTAATATCCGCATCCACCACGCCATACAGAAATTTTTTGCCTTTGTGATAACGGTCCAGCTTGCTGTCCTGATCCTGATAACCGGCAACCACGCGGCCACGCACGGTGCCTTCTTCATTCAGCGGCCCGGAAACATCCGCCACGTAGCGCTGTTTGTTCCAGCTGCCGTAGCTGGCATCCAGATTGCCGGTAAACGTTTTGCTGTCCGCCTGCTTGCGCACCATATTGACGGAAGCCGCCGGGCTGCCTGCGCCGGTCATCAGCCCGGTTGCGCCGCGCACCACCTCAATACGGTCATAAATGGCGGTATCCGAACCTGCATCGCCAAAGTTCCACGTATCGCTGACCGAGGTCGGGATATCATCGAAGGTAAAGTTCGTTATCTGGAAACCGCGTGAAAAGTAGGAAGAGCGTTCGCTGTCAATCACCTCGGTGGCTATGCCGGTGGTGTTATCCAGCACCTCGCCTACCGATTGTAAATTCTGATCCTGCATACGCTGTTTCGTTACCACGCTGAGAGACTGCGGGACATCGCGTGGCGTGAGCAGCATTTTGGTTCCTGCACGGGTGGTTTGAACCGCATAGTCCTGCTGCTCAGCACTGTTATCCGCACTGGCGCTCACGACCATATCTTGCTGTGCTGCTGTCGTGGTATCAATCGCCGCAGCGTGTGCGGGATGGATAACGGTTTGAATGGCCAGCGTCAGTAACGAAACGGTGAAGGTCTGTTTAATGGTCAACGTGCGTCCCGCCGCGTCGCCTTCCCTGCTTTTAAAAGACATAAAAACCCTTTGATTGTTTGTTATACGCAGCCCAAGGCGCTTCTTTTGTTATTGTCCTGCCACCAGCATCCCGCGCACACCCGCACGCTTAGGTATCGGTCAGGTAACAGGCGACTGATGAGAATCAGAATGATAATTATTTGCTTTACAGACGTCGCCAGCGTTATGCACTTAAGATGTAACAATTTGTTATTACAGCCTTCTCTGACCGTTACGCCGCCGTGTGACGGGCAGCGAGCTAACAACAAAATAGTCATCCAACGCCGAATGTTGCATTTACTTAGATTTTGTTAATGCGTATGATTCTCATTCTTTTTATCACGCAAAGGCTGGCAACGCCTTGCCAGCGTTAGTTTTTATTATCGGGGTTTACATGAAATCTTTGCTCAGTCAGCGTAAAGCTGTGGTTGCGCTCGCGGTTGTTGCCGCTTTCAGCCTGACCGCCTGTCAGGCACCAGCAGGCAAAACCGCCGCGCCAACGGCGGCGTCAAAACCCGCAGCGACTCAGGTTTCTCAGCGCCTTATCGGCAATGGCCTGTATGAAATGGCGGCGGTTCCCGCGGCTAATGCGCTGTATGTTGCCAGTGCACAATCGTTTAAGGACGTTAACGGCGGCGTGATCTACCGTCTTGATCCGACTTCACTGGCTGATAAAGGTGAAACCCATACCGATCTGAAAAACTTTGCCATGGCGACCGATCCTGACGGCAGCGTGTTCTACACCACCAATACGCTGGATGGCGGCGTCTCCAAGGTAGAGGCTAAAAGCGGCAAGGTTTTACAGCGCCTGATGTTCAGCGAGAAAGGCCCGGATGGCGATGCGTTAGGCGCGCGTGAAGTTTTCTGGCATGAGGGAATGCTCTATATCGGCGGCGTGGGCGATCCAGGATTGATTTGGGTGGTCGATGCCAAAACTATGAAGCTGAAAACGCGCATTCGCAATGCCGGGAAGTGGGTTACGGGCATCATCTGGTCTGCGACAACCGATCGGATTTATGCGGCAAACGGCGGCGGCGAGATCCTCGTCATCAATCCGCATACGCATAAAATCGAGAAGCGCCTGACCGCAGGCGATGGCAAAGCTTATCTGTTCCTCAACCTGGCGTCCGATCCGGCTACCGGACGGCTGTTCGTGACCGATGATTCCAAAGCGAAAACTACTCTGGTATTTGACGAACGCAGCGGCAAGGTCATTAAGCGCATTGAAGGCGACGCGCTGGGTATTAAATTCAATGCCAAACGCAATGAAATTTACATCAGCCAGCGTGAATCGAAGAAAGTCTTGCAGCTCGATGCCACCAGCTATGCGGTGAAAAACAGCTGGTCGTTCGACAGTCATCCTAACAGCCTGCTGGTTTCAGACGACGGTCAGACGCTGTATGTCACGTTGAAGCAAGATTTCAACAAGGACAATTCCACCAAAGGTCTGGACAGCGTGGCACGCATCTCGCTGAAATAATTTGCTGGATTTTGCTATCAGCACGGCGCCCGCGGGTGCCGTGCTTATCATGTTTTCAGCCGATCTTGCGTTACCCAGCGCTGTTGTGGAAACAGCAGCAGACGAATATTAAAGATGAAAAACATTGGCATAAAGGCGCTTTTGTCCAGCGTCGCCAGCGCTTCCAGCCTGAATAACAGCAGGTCCAGCTCGTCGAGCAAATCCTGATGCGGCCTGACCTGTAACGATTTCATCCGCCGTTTCAGATACAGCCCCAGCTCGTGAAACATCGCTCCACTGTCGATATGGTAATAGTCCAGCACTTCACGGTGACGCGCATAGAAGTCGTAGCAGTACGCGCCAAGCCAGGCTTCAGTAATCAGATTACCGCCCGCGTCTAAATCCGGATCGGGATCGAGTTTTTTTCGCGGCAGGATAATATTCACTTTATCCAGCTGGCTGGAAACAAAATGCTGTCGCGCCAGCAGCGATGCGGCGTTGCGCTCCACCTCTTTGATAAACCTCAGCAGGTCTCGCAGGCCTTTTCGCAATGCGCGTTTCGCGGTCCAGGCAGGACGCTTGTTGCGGATAATTGCAGTAATGATGACCGCAAACAGGATCCCGATTAATGAAGACATCGCCGCATTAGGTACCGAGGTATAGCTGGGCTTAAAGTGGTGGCTCATGCCGATAAAACCCGGGATTTGAATAGCGACACTCAGGCCAATCAGATTGGTTGAAGGTCGCGCAATCACCAGCCCAAGCGCAAACAGTACCGGTGCGAGGCAAATGATCAGCGCTTCAAAGGTGATAGCCTGAGGGATCAGCACCACCACGTAGAGTATGCTAATCACCAGCGCGATCAGCACCCCTTTAATAAAGCGCTTCATTGGGGTAATCGGGCTGTCCATACTGGCGAAAAACGAGCTGGTGATCGCCGCCATCATCGGCGCGGTTGCCCCATCCACCCAGCCGCTGCCGATCCAAAACAGACAGGAGAGAAACGTTGCCAGAAAGGCGGTAAATGCAGACAGCAGCACCAGCCCTTTATCAATATGCCTGCTGGCGCGCGCGCTTTTATTCAGCCGTGAATCGCCGGACACATCGCTGACAAGGGTACTGACGCTTTGATAAGCCCCGGCAATGCGCACGAAATCCACCAGCCGCTCCAGCAGACCCATCAGCAGCAGGCTCTCTTCCGTGTTCAACACGCCGTGATGCCAGGCCGCACGCAGCTGACGCAGGCTTTCGGCGAGGATTGCCTGAATTTCAGCTGTATCATTAATTTTGTCACCGGTATTCAGCCACAGCAAAAACTGTTGAAACGCCTGCGCGACGTATTCGGGGAAGCGGATCTGCTGCATGCCTAAAAGATTCAGCCGCACTTCGATAGCGGTTAGCGTCGGGATCAGATAGGAAAGATGCTGATACTGCACGCTGACCAGCCGGATCAGCTTCCGTGCCGCATCGCCTTCGTAGACATAGTGGGTAATCAGCGTTTCAACGTTCAGCGGAAAATTCGCCATCTGAATAAGAATATCTTCGCGCTCCAGCGATTTATCCTTTGGCATCACGGTAATCAGCTCGCTGCACAGCTTGCGGGCATTCTGATACCAGACGCTGACGCTCTGCTCCAGCAGGCTGCGCATGGATACCGGCAGGATCAGCTGGTGTACCAGCGTACTGCAAACAATGCCTAAGGTGATCTCTTCAATCCTGGAAATCACCGTTTCGGTGATCGACGAAGGCGAAAACACGTTGGGAAAGCCCATGATCGCCGCACTGTAGCCTGCCAGCATAAACACGTAGCTTTTTGGCGTCCGCTCGTGCAGAGAAAGGTATAAGCAGACCCCGACCCACAGCGACACGCACAGGCTGAACAGCATCGGATCCTGAACGGTTTCGGGATAGATCAGGAAAATAAATACCCCGCCCAGCAATGTGCCCAACAGACGGAATACCGCTTTCGACATCGTTGAGGCGGAGTAAAGCTGTGAGGTGACATAAACGGTGGTCAGTGACCAGGCCGGTTTTTCGAAATTAAGTTCAAGAGCAATAAAAAGTGCCAGGAATGCGGCCAGACAGGTTTTAGTTGAGAACAGAACTGCGTTTTTAGAAAACCACTTCATGATGAAAAGATCGTACCATTGCACGCTGCGTGGCGCGTATCCTGACAGAAGGTGTAGTTTCACGCTCTCAGATTTTTACTACAAGTTATTACAACAGTGCGGGAGTGTTTGAATAGTAAGGAAATTGATATTTCTTTAATTTTTACAATAAGTTGCGCACGCATTGCAAAGTTTTTACAGCTTTTATTCCCTACGGCACCCTGGCTTTATTGCTGAAATTTCATTCAGCCCGCTGTCGGTGATTTTTACACCTCGATATGCGTCGCCAACGCAGACGGAGGTAACCTGCGGGATGCGGTCGGGGAAATCTGCTGGGGTTCTCGCCGTCAAAATTTTTCGTGATACGAGCAGCTTAACTACTTCTTCCTTCAGCGCTGCCAGAAGGAGTTACGACTGCTTTTCAGTGCCGATGGTTTTCCGTACTGCCCCCTTCTGCCCACTCCCAACCCATTCTTTGTTGCTGGCGCTGGCAAGGTTTTTTGTCTGCATCCTCGTGCCGCTGACGCCTGCCCAAAGCCACCCACGCTCCAGCGGAGTAACCGATAACATGCGCTTTTTTGTATCCCAACTCATCCATAATTTTAGCAATGGATAAAGCCTGTTTTTGTTGGGTATAGAATTCTTCCACATTTGTTTTTTCGCTTTCTCCATGACCTATAAGATCCGGACAAACAATGTGAAAAAACGGACTAAGGACGGATATTAAGCCGCTGTCTTTCCAGGACTTTCTGTCCATCAGAAGGCCATGAAGCATTATTACCAGGGGGCCTTTTCCCTCTGCATGATAAGACAACCGGGGTGTTCCTGATGTATGGAGCATATATTTCCCTTTTATTTATCTTATGTATGTAAGCATGCACACCCTGGGCGAAACTGTTTAAGGAGCGATTTTTTATGTCCGCTGCTCGCCCATAGCTGCCAGTCAGATACTAAGAACTCCTGAAGGTATTTCGGCAGCCGTTGTGCATGCATGAACCGAGACGGTTGTCTGTCCCATTCATGACTTCACTACCGTGCTGGGTTTCTCAGGCATAATTGGTGTGTGACTTTATCCATACCAGATAAAGCAACAAAGCCAGCCTGTTCATAGAAAGTGAATGCCGAAGAGGGGGCGTTCGTATTGATAAAATCAAACCAGCGGCCAGCATCCTTAAGTATTTCACTGAGCAGACCGCTGCCAACCCGTCTATTTCGCCATCCAGTGTCTACATAAAAATGTCGGAGCCGTCCGGTGCCAGTTGCTTGCGTAAAAGGATCGATGTTAAGTCCGCACACGCCAACAATTAAACCATCAATATAAGCCCCAATCAGTTTTTCTCCGGGCCTGTCAAAGCGGTTATCTCCGCTAAGCCAATTTTCTTCCAGCCGACGTAGCATATTAAATCCTTCAGCCATGCTCTGCGATCTTAGCTCAACAAATCCTGGGCTGTTCGGGGTGAGGTTTGCGAATTGGATATCCATGAGTCGTTCCAAAAATTTCAGTCTGCATAGTCTGGACAGGATTACCTGAATGTCCAGTATGACCGTGGTACTGCGCTTGCCTTTATGGTCATAAATGTCCCCTGAGTGCCAGAAGCGGACATTTCACACTTCTGCTTACGTGGCCAAAATCGGTATTTCACTACACTTTATAGAATTTATATCAGGAGGTAAGATAAAATGAAGGTTAACTGGAGTTTCATCCTAAACAGACTCACCGTTCAGTTCATGATTTACTCAGAAATAATCACTGTCAGAGTTCATGAAAAAAATACAGGTAAGGGATTATCAGATGCCGTCTCTATACACACTCAATGACCTACTCGGGTTGCTTGTTTTTTCCCGGAAATATCACTTTCTCCACAATGATCTGGACCGCCTATTCATTGCATGGGCTGAAGATCAAATCACCGAAGGAAATGATTCAGAGACTCTTTTAATTCTCGCTTCACTGGGGCTTGATAAAAAATCTGAGCGGACAGAGGTTGAATTATTTATGTCACGGTACATGGCAGAGCAGCGGATAGACCTGCCACCGCTAAAAGCAGCAGCATTAGTCTGGATCAAGCTGTTTGTACGTCAACTTTCCCAGTGCGCGTCCATCCATGATGCAGAACAAAAAATGTATTTTCTGGTGTGTCATTGGTTTGAACCTGACGTAAAGATTTTCGCTGCGATCGTCGATACCCTGAAATCGCTATACTGGCATCTCTTTGATGAATGGGAGGGACCAGGCACAAGCGAAGCAGCAAGGATGGAGGAGTCAGAATTCTTTGAGCTGATTAATTGTGCAATGCTGCCCTATTCACGTAAAATTGAGGACCCAGATTGGCTGGATCTGCTAGTTCGGTAGTTTTTCCCATCATCCTGAAAGATGTATTTTCTGTGTGCATAATTCCATCAGATTTGACTTCCCTTTTGCATTTTACTTGAGTATATCCAGCAACAATATCATCGTTCCCCCGAGGAACCGGGGCATAAGATCGAACGTGATTTAACAGCCGTTCTGTGCCAGAAGCGGAAATTACTTACACAGGGATGCTAATCAACAGAGGGTTGCTCACTAACTTTTAGATTTTGACTTAGATGCTAAACGACCAACCAGACTGTTTCAGGATAATTCGCGCTTATCCAGACACAACTGCAAAAACGTCAGGTCAAGCCAGCGGCCGAACTTGGTGCCAACCTCTGACATTCGGCCAGCTTCAGAGGATCCTGGCTTTTTGTGCAGTGCAATTGATGCAGCGTTTTCAGATTCAATGCCTGCCACCATGATGTGCTTACCTTGTTTTGCAGCCAGTTTGATAAGTTCTTGCATTAACCTGGTGCCTGCTCCTGCACCCCGCGTATCTTTATGAACGTAGACGGAGTGTTCCACGGTGTGCCGGTATCCGTCCCAGGAACGCCAGTCACCATAAGAAGCATATCCCAGTACTGCGTCCGTTTCATCCACTGCCACGATGACCGGGAAACACACCATGCCAGCCTTCCATAGCCGATCACTATACTATTTGGGTATTCATTTTTTAATATCTACTGTTCGCTCTTAGCGGACAGCCTTGTGTCAGAATCTGGCTTTAAAACGTAAGGTGCATCCATGAACGATTAGCAGCTCGTGACCTTAAAATTATTCATAAATATCCGGCGACGGACGTAATGAAGCCCACTGCTCAGTGTCATGCCCGTAAACCACGAACGCCGCTTTTTTGCTTTCAGCCAGGTCTGCAATTTTTGCATGCTCCGCCTGATACCCGGTTTATCCTCCCTATCAGTGACAAACATCTGACGTGTAGCCGCAGCTGCCATCAAGTGATGCATAACAGCGTCAGCGGCGAGCAAAACGGTTCCTGTTTCAGAAAGCTGCACTAAAAGAGACTGATGATCAGGAACATGCCCACTGGTTTCAAACAGTACAATGTCCGGCTAAAATGGAGAGAGACCCACCTGGTAGCGGGTCTAAAATGATCATGTTTACATTTCAGCGCGGAAAAAGTTAAGCATGATTTTCGATTATGTTGATGCTACTGATAAATCAGTTATCGCTTTATGAGGTAACAGGCGGGAAATAAGAAGCCCCGTAATCTGTCCAGCCGCGGCAAGATAAAAAGCGAGCTGTAAGGCATTTGCGAGATTACCCCTGGATGCTTCCAGCGACAGGCTCTCAGCCCCGCTCCCGGATAACGCTATCAGCAAAGCGATACCGATGGCATTCCCCACATTCAGTGTCGTAGAAGCCATACCTGAAGCGATCCCCTGCTCGCTGTCCGTTACTCCTGAACCCGCTGCTATCCACATTGCCGTCCAGATAATCCCCTGTCCTGCTCCTGAAATCACCAGTCCGGGCATAAAGTTCGCATAAGACGTCCCCGAGCAGGCTGCCAAAGCCAGTGCCACCGTGCCCGCGATCCCGGTTAAAAAACCGATCAGCAGTGTTGTTCGTACCGGCAGGCGATTTGACAGCCGGGCTCCGAACTGCGTCCCGGCAAAGATTGCCAGTGAGGGAATAATAAATGCCAGGCCAGTCTGCAACGCGCTGTACCCCATTACAGCCTGAAACAAAACAGTCAGAAAGTAAGGCAGGGCGCCAAAGGTTCCCATATAGATGAATGTAATCACCATGCCTGTAACAAGACTGCGGTTTCTGAATAAACGTACCGGCATCAGCGGATCGTGACTGCGGGACTCAATGACGGCGAACATCAGCAGAAATACAGCGGCCAGAATCAGTGATGCAAGAATATACCCTGACAGCCAGCCATCTTCAGGCCCCTGGACCAGGGCATAAACCAGCAGAGTTGCGCCCACCGTTACCGTCAGAGCACCCAACAAATCGAAACTGCGACGCTTGTTCTGGAGACTGTCTTTCGGTAAGACATAAAATGCAGCAAAAATAGCGACGGCTGCCAGTACAACGTTGACAAAAAAAACCGACGGCCAGCCATATACACTGGTAAGTATGCCTCCGGCAAGCGATCCCAGCGTCAGGCCGCTTGCTCCCGCGCCGCCCCAAACCGCCAATGCCCGGTTGCGTGAAGGCCCCTCCTCAAACAGTCTGTTTATAAGTGAAAGCGTGGACGGGAAGAGCAACGCAGCACCTATGCCCTGCACAGCCCGGGCAATAACGATAACAACCGGACTCCACGCTAAGCCACCGGCAAGCGAAGAAAACGCATACAGCCATAACGCGCAGATGAAGACACGACGTTGTCCCAGAAGATCAGCAGCGCGTCCACCAAACAGTAAAAAACCCCCGCAGCACACCGTGTAAGCACTGACCACCCACTGGAGCGTCTGATCTGAAAACCCCAGTCCCGCGCCAATTTCCGGCAATGCCACAAACACGATGTTGATATCCAGTGAGTAAATAAGCTGCGCAAACGCAAGTAGTGCCAGGCTCCAGTGCCGTAAACGAGGGGCACCTGAGTCCGGTGAGGATATGGCCATAGAGGAATCTCCGTATCAATTTAATCGGCTATTGTACGCATACATACGTACAATTAAAGTATGAATATACTCGTACAATAGTCAACTGATAAAATTTAAAGTAGAGTACCGATATGTTGATTACCAGATGAGAAGCCTGATGATTCCTAACCACCCTGAAAGGGAAAACATACGTCTTGAAAACGTGCTGACCGCTTTCGGACATCCGCTCCGCCTGACAGTGTTGCGTGTACTGGCCGGTGGAGGTGAGCATGCCTGTAGCGCCGTTTTGAGCGGTATTCCAAAATCCACGCTAACTCACCACTGGCGTGTATTACGCGACAGTGGGGTTATCTGGCAGCGTCCTTTTGGGCGCGAAAATTTACTCTCGCTGCGTCGGGAAGACTTAGATACCCGTTTTCCGGGATTACTTGAGGCACTATTAGGTGCTGTTGAAAATGATGCGCTAACGCTGGATGCGACCACAAAAAATTTGCCACCACGTTCAGCTAACGAATAAAGACGTTATGTAAAGCTAAAATAAGTGAACAACCGGCCTCCGACAGTCAGCACCTCCCTCAAAGCCGCCTGTAGGGCTGGATTGTTTGACAAGATACATTCCGCACGCTCCCTTTTCCTCTCCGGCATTTAAGCCTTTTTCATTGCTATAGTGAAAAGGAAATCTGCAAAAGGGAGAAAAACGTGACTCATCAATTTACCCGCCGTCGATTCCTCGCCCTGTCCTCTTTGAGTGCTGTTGCAGTGGCCGTTCCCGCGTTGACCGCACGAGCTGCAACGCAGCAGCAACCCGCTGCCCCCGTCGCCACCCGCGAAACCTATGCCAACGCCGTTGCCGTGGTACAGAAGGCCGTCTGTAGCCTTGGGGTTTATGATTTTGTTTCCGGCAAAAGCCTGGCGCAAATCCCGTTACCCGAACAGAGCCACGAGCTGGTTATGACGCCCGATCGGCGTTATGCCTTTGTTGCGCAATACGGCGCCAAAAAATGGGCCGCGCCGGGCGTTGGCGGCAACCTGATTACCATGGTGGACATGCAAAAGTTGAAGGTGGTGAAAACGCTGGATCTGACGCCCTGGCACCGCCTGCACGGCATTCGGATGGATAAGCATGGACGGTTATTTGTGCTCAGTGAAAGCAGCTCGGTACTGATCCGCTTTGATAATCCTGTCGATAAGGATGAACCTGACGCGGCAATCCCGGTGAACGGCGTTCGCAGCCACTATTTTGTATTGAATGATGAGGGTAGCCGCGCCTGGATAACGGATACGCTAAGCGGTCTGGTCATTGCAGTAAATACGGAAGATCCTTCGGTTCCGGTACAAAAGCTTTTGGCCGGTAAAGCACCGGAAGGAAGCTGTTTAAGTCCCGATGAGAAGACGGTTTACGTCGTGGATCGCTATGGTGACGCCATCAAAGCGTATGATTCAGAGACGTTGAAAACACGTTATTCTGCAAAAACGCAGGGAGAGAGCGTGCGGGCTGCCGCGCTACAGGATGGCAAAATCCTGCTGGCAAATGCGGCGCGGAAAAGCCTGTTATTGTTCAGTCCCGATTTAACGTTTCAAAAAGAAATTTTCCTCCCGGCCAGCCCTACCGCTATCACGCTTACGCAAAATGCCGGCCAGGTATTAACCTCAACCGAAGACGATAAGTTAACCCTGGTGGATATCGCCAGCAGCCAGCTTTTACGCACCATCAGCACCGATAAAGGCGCTGACGCCTCGGTTCTGTTCCACTATCAGGGATAAATTTGCGCTCTTCGTCGCTCGTGGTAATATACGTTTCATATATGTTTCGTATAAGTCTTACGGGGGGACAAGATGGGCATCGTTAAAATTTCTGATGTGATGCATGAAAACCTGCGCATTGCCTGCAACGCGCTCAGCCGGTCGATGAATTCACAGGCCGAACACTGGCTGAAAGTGGGCATGCTCAGCGAGCTTTATCCCGATCTTACCCATCATGAGATTGCGCGCGCGCTGGTTCAGGCTGAGCTTGAAGGCGGTACGGACATTACCAGGATTATTCAAAAAGCGTCAGCTATGGAGGAAAGAGCGCAATGAGCAAGGTAAAACTTCACAATCAGCAGGAAGTTGAAATGGCGCGCGCGGCGGGTCATGCGGCAGCCAAAGTGCTGGAAATGATCAAACCCCATGTTCGCGTGGGGGTAACTACCGATGAGCTTGATCAAATTTGTCACGATTTTATCGTTAACGAGCTAAAGCTGATCCCGGCCAACATCGGCTATCACGGCTTTACGCGTACGGTGTGTACCTCAATCAACCATGTGGTTTGCCATGGGATTCCGGCCGATAAGAAGCTGAAAGATGGCGATATTATTAATATCGACGTGGCGGTGATCAAAGATGGCTGGTACGGCGATACCAGCAGAATGTATTACGTCGGCGAACCTTCCGTGCGTGCGCGCCGCCTGGTCGATATCACTTATCAGTCGATGGTTGCCGGTATCAAAACCGTGCGTCCCGGCGCCACGCTGGGTGATATCGGTGCCGCTATCCAGCAGGTAGCGGAAAATGCGGGTTTCTCAGTCGTGCGTGAGTATTGCGGTCACGGTGTCGGTCAGGAATATCACACCACGCCACAGGTACTGCATTATGGGCAGTGCGGCACGGGCCTGGTTCTTGAAGAAGGGATGATTTTTACCATTGAGCCGATGATTAACGCCGGTAAAGCCGCCACCAGCGTGCTCTCCGACGGCTGGACGGTGGTGACGAAAGACCGCTCGCTCTCCGCACAGTGGGAACACACCGTTGCCGTTACCGCGACAGGCTTTGACTTACTGACGCCGTGGCCGGAAGGCACCGGCGAGTACGAAGCCATCTGAGGTTTTGTGATCGGGATCGAAACCCGTTTCACGCAGCAGATTTCTTTATGTTAGCAACAGCCTATTACAGCTTCACGTAACGCCTTTCAGCTAAGTTAGCTTCCCGATTGGCGATAACGCTGGAGTTGTAATGGATAAGATCTGGTTTGGCACGGCCTATTATCGTGAATATCTGCCGCAGGAAAGGCTGGAAGAAGATATTGCGATGATGAAAGCGGCGGGCATCAATTACGTTCGCATTGCCGAAAGTACCTGGAGCACTTTCGAGCCTCAGGAAGGCGAGTTTGATTTTTCCTCCGTTCTCATCGTGCTCGATCGTATGCACGCCAACGGCATCAGCGTGATTATCGGCACCCCGACCTATGCCGTCCCCGCCTGGCTGGTAAAAAAATATCCGGACGTCATGGCTACCACGCCAAAAGGCCTGAATAAGTATGGCCCGCGGCAAAAGATGGATATTACCAGCCCGGTTTACCGCTATTACGCCGAACGTATTATTCGCCAGCTGCTGGCGGTTACCGCCGCGCATCCGGCAGTGATCGGCTTTCAGATTGATAACGAAACTAAGTATTACGAAACCAGCGGCCATTCTGTGCAGGTCGCGTTCGTTAAATATCTGCGCAAAAAATTCAGCAACGATCTCAATGCGCTTAACCAGGCATTCGGGCTGGATTACTGGAGCAATCGCGTGGATGCCTGGGAAGATTTCCCGTCGGTTGAAGGCACAATTAATGCCAGCCTGGGTGCCGAGTTTCAGGCTTTTCAGCGTCAGCTGGTGATTGATTTCCTCGGCTGGCAGGCGGATCTGGTCAGGGAATACCGCTCCGCTTCGCAATTTATCACCCACAATTTTGATTTCGAGTGGCGCAACTGGTCGTTTGGCATTCGTAGCGAAGTGGACCATTTTGCGACTTCGCGCCTGCTGGACATTACCGGCGTGGATATTTATCACCCCAGCCAGTCCCGTCTGACCGGCGCGGAGATCGCCTTTGCGGGAGATTTGGCGCGCACCACCAAAGACAAAAACTATTTCGTACTGGAAACGCAGGCGCAGGCGTTTAAGGACTGGACGCCCTATCCGGGCCAGCTGCGGTTACAGGCATTCAGCCACGTCGCCAGCGGTGCCGGACTTATCGGCTACTGGCACTGGCATTCCCTTCATAACTCATGGGAAACCTACTGGAAAGGCCTGCTCAGTCACGATCTGTTGCCCAATCCGGTTTATCAGGAAGCCTGCACGCTGGGTAATGAACTGGCGAAACTGCCCGAGCTGGTGGGATTAACCAAAACTAACCGCGTTGCCATGCTGGTCAGTAATCGCTGCCTGACGGCCATCGACTGGCATCCGTGGCGCGGTCATCAGTTCGGCGGTGACAAACAACATCAGTACAACGATCAGTTTCGTGACTGGTACGACGCGCTGTATCGCCTGAATATTGAACTGGATATTCTTGATGCTGACGATCCGCGGGCCATGCGTTACGACGTATTGATCGTGCCGCTACTGTATGCCGCTTCAGATGCTTTACTGCATCGTCTGAACCGCTTCGTTGCCGACGGCGGGCAAATTATTTACTCGTTTAAATCCGCTTTCGCCGATGAGAATCTCAAGGTCCGTACCACGCTTCAGCCGGGTATTATCAGTGAAGCCTGCGGCGTGACTTACCAGCTGTTCGTAGAGCCGGATAACGTCAGTTTAACCACCGATACCTTCGCGTTCCCCGACGAGACCGGCCAGGTGAGTGACTGGATGGAACTGCTGGAACCCTCCTCGCCGGAGACAGAAATGCTGGCACGCTATCAACATCCTTATTGGGGAAAATACGCGGCGATTACCCGTCACCGTTATGGTAAAGGATCGGCAACCTATATCGGCTGCCACCTTTCCTCTCAGGGGATGGAGCAGATCTTCTCCTCTTTGTTTGCCAGCGCGTCGCTGACAGTCGGTGCCACTTTCCCGCTGGTCGTACGTAAAGCGCAAACCCGTACGCAGCAAACGCTGTTGTTTCTGCTGAATTATTCGGCTACGCCGCAAAAAGTGCGCAATCCGCTGCGGCAGGCAAGATCGTTGCTGAACAACCGCCAGACAGAAACGGGCGAGATGCTGGAGATCGCGGGCTGGGACGTGGTGATTTTGTGTGGGGAGGAGGCGCAATGAAACGATCGGATACTGAAGTGGTGCCCGCTATCGGTCTGCGCGAACGGCTCTCTTTTGGGCTGGGCGATTACGGCACTAACCTGACTTACACCTTAATGGTGACGTTCCTCGCCTGGTACTATACCGACGTGGTCGGTGTGCCGGCATTTCTGGTGGGATCGCTGATGTTCCTTGCCCGCGTGCTGGACGGTCTGTTGTGCATTTGGGTGGGGATCCGCATCGATAAAACCCAAACCCGCTACGGTAAAGCGCGCCCCTGGGTTTTATGGACCGCCATCCCGTTTGGTGCCTCGACCTTTTTACTGGCCTGCGTGCCGGACGGCAGCTATACCCTCAAGGTTAGCTGGGTTTGCGTCACCTATTTGCTGGCGAACATCCTGTTTACGGCAAACAACATTGCCTATGGCTCACTGCTGGCGTTGATTACGCGCGATGTGGTGGAGCGTGGCGTGCTGAGCGTTTTCCGCAAGGGGCTTTCCACCTGCGGCTCGCTTACCGTGGGCGTTATCACGCTGCCGCTGATCGCCTGGCTGGGCGATAACCGCAGCGCATGGCTGATTGTCTTTGCCCTTTACGGCTTCTTTACCGCCCTCTTTCTGATGCTCACGGCCCTCGGTACGCGAGAGCGTATCAAGCCCGTGCGTGATGATAATCGCCAGCAGATCGCCTTTCAGCGCATCTGGCGATCGATGCTGGCAAACAAGTACTGGATGATGATCTTCCTCTACCTGATGATCACGTTTACCAGCCTGACTGCCCTGAGCACCATCAGCGTTTACTACTCCAAATATATTTTGCAGGACATCACGCTGATGTCGTGGATCAGCGTGGCGCAGTATTTGCCTGGATTACTGACGCTGCTGATCATACCCATGCTGATTAAGCGCATCGGCAAACGCAATCTGGCGCTGTTGGGTTTAACGGTTTGTACGATGGGTTATCTGCTGCCGCTGCTGGGCAGACAGGATGCGCTGTTTGTGATCGCCGCAACGGTCGTGCGCAGCATCGGCTTTTGCGGCATTGGCGCAACCATGTTCGCCTTTCTTGCCGATACCATCGACTATGGCGAATGGACCAGCGGGCTGCGCATTGAAGGCATTTTATTCAGCGCCGGTACGCTGGGCCAGACGGTAGGCATGGGCTTTGGCACCGCCAGCGTAGGCTGGATGCTAAGCGCCGCCGGCTTTACCAGCGGCGGCGGCGCTCAGCCTGCAAGTGCCATACAGATGATCCAGTTTCTCTTTATCTTCTTCCCGGTGATCCTCGCACTGGTCAACATTTTACTGCTCAGCTTTTACCGGCTGGATGCCATTTATCCGCAGGTTGCTGCCGACCTGGCCGAAGGGAAATTTCGTTCGCCAGAAGCTGCACCCGTGGTGACTGCGCAAGGTAAATTGAGCAGCTAAGTCTGAATTTATACGGGATGGGAGCCGCAGCGCAGCGGCGAACTGCCGTTGCGCTATGCTGCTGTTTTTTCAGAACTCCGGGAAGCGTAACGATGGTGCATAACGAAGAGGCGGCGATGTCAGGTTTTACTCCACTGGTCAGGCGTTTCACTTTTAATGCCTGGATGGTTGCTGGCTTTACCCCCATCACTCGCGGCAGCAAACTCGACTTTGCCATTAACCGTGCTGGCGGCATGAAAGGGCATGTCCTCAATCTTACGCTGCGTGGACGGGGAAGAATTTCCACGTCAAAAGGCAGCTTTGTTTGCCAGCCCGGCGAAATTTTGCTGTTTCCGGCAGGCGTACCGCATCACTATAGTCGTGATGAGGCCTGTGAAGAGTGGGATCATCTGTGGATCTATTTCATTCCACGCACTTACTGGATGACGTGGCTTAACTGGAAACACTGCGTCGAGGGTATTGGCCGGCTGACGCTGGCTGCCACCAGCGAATCCGACATCATGCGATCGCGCTTTCTGGAAGTGATCCAGCTGAGCGTCAGCGATGAACCCCTGGCAGAAGCGCTGGCGATGAACGCCGTGGAGAAGATCGTGCTGGAATGCTATCGGGCCCAGCCCGATCTGCACCAGCCGGTTATCGATCCGCGGATTAAAACGCTTTGCCAGTATCTGAACGAACACATGGCCCAGGAAACCAGCATTGAACGGCTGGCCCGTAAAACCTGTCTCTCCCCTTCACGTCTGGCGCATTTGTTTAAAGAAGAGACCGGCCTCACCATCTTTGCCTGGCGTGAAAAACAGCGGGTAGCGCGGGCCTGTGAATTACTGCAAAAAACCAGTTTCTCCATTACCCACGTCGCGCTGACCGTGGGCTATAACGACCCGCTCTATTTCTCACGTATCTTTCGCCATCATATGGGCGTCAGTCCTCGCGGCTACCGGAAAAATTAGCCGCAGTACCGTTGCGCTTCTGCGTCCCCAACTGCAATCGTCTGCTGGTTACCAGCGTAACGACGATGCCGCAAAGCGCAACCGAAACAAGGCTGATACCCAATACGGTCATCGCTTTAAAACCAAAGGCCTGATAGAGCAGAAAACCGGCAATACAGCCTGACAGGAAGGAAAAAATGGTGGTCAGATGCGTATACAACTGTTTTCTTGAGGCCTGTCGACTGCCAGCCTCATAGTTGTGAGTAAATGAACAGATGAAGGACCCCAGCGCAATGCCGACATCCGTCAGCGTACCGGTAACATGGGTGGATCGTACCCGACCGTTAGAAAGCTGCGTCGAGGTAGAGTTGTGGATACCCATTAAAAAACCGAGGATCACCAACACTTCCCGGTTGTTCTCAGACGAGTAAAAATGCGTTTCAAATAACGACGTAAAGAACAGCGCTATCCCTTCCGCCAGCAGCAGCAGGCAGAACACCGTTCTGATCCGCTTCTTTAATCCGGCAATCACCACAAAGCGAGCGGTTGTCGAGCCGATAATAAACGCCAGCAGCATGACGCTGAGAAAAATCAGCGTATTGATATCTGCACTGGAGATCTCCGTGGAAATTTGTGACGCGTTACCGGTCATATGTGATGGGAAAAAGCCGAAGGCACCCAGCGCCATGGCGTTCAAAATACCCGCAGCGGTCGCCAGCACCAAGGCCAGATAGCGATCTTCAGTATGCGATCTCGCTTTCTTCTTTTTTATCAGCACGTCGTTTACCCCTCTGATTTAACCAACCGGCAACAATATGAAACCAGTCGTAACAATATCAGGATAAGCGATTTCAGCAGAAGCGCAGCGAAATTCAGCAGGTTAAGCCATTTACTTTGTTAATTTTGCTGTCATTTCTCTGGTAATGTTTGGTTTGTTAAATAAAGGTAAATATTAACCTGCGAGGCGTGAGGTGCCGTGCATGGTAAGAAAGATAACCGGCATTTTCTGAGGCCAAAACGCCGGTTAATCATTTTCGGCCAAAAAGCTAACGATACACCGGCAGCAAATTAAATTCGCTCAGTGTCCAGGCGATGATATTCATCACGCCAAAAGCCAGCACGGCTAATATCATCAGATTTTGCTGCCAGCTTACTGGCTCGCCGGCTGAAAACTTTTTCCGGGCTTTTAATACCAGCATGGCAGGGATGATAACCGCCCATAAGGTCGCGCACAGCCCGGCATAGCCGATGGCCGCGACAAATCCATTTGGCCACCACAGTGAGGCACTCAACGGAGGCAGAAAGGTCAGGCAGGCGACCTTCAATCGTGATGCTGGCGTATTGCCCATGCCCAGCCGGTCAGCGATAAAATCAAACAGGCCTGCCGTCACGCCCAGGAAAGAGCAAAGAATGGCGAAGTGTGAAAAGATCTCCATCAGCAGCGTCAGCGCATTGACATGAAGCTGGTTGCGCAGTGCATCCAGCAGCGCCGCCACGTCGCCACCCTGCGCAATGATCGCCGGGAAGGATGAGCGAGGGAGGTTGCCCATGGTGCTGGTGATCCAGAACAGATAAAGGAACAGAGCCAACAGCGTTCCCAGGATCAGCGCTTTTTTAACCGGTTTTTGCTCGCCGCCATAGTAACTAATCAGCCCGGTAATATTGCCGTGATAGCCAAAGGAGGCGAGGCAGAAAGGCAGGACGGCCAGCGTATACGGCCAATAGGTCACGCCTGATGCCTGGCTGTTAGTGAGCGTGGGCAAATCGACCTGCATCAATAACCCCCCGAAAAGCGCCAGCAGCAGCACAATCTTGGCAACGAGCGAGACCGTCATCAGCCGACTCACGCCTTTAGTCCCTAACCAGACGATTACCGCGACACAGAGCGTCAGTAAAATTTTTGCACCCGCCGTTGAGACAGGCAGTCCTGCCGCCGCCAGAGAATGCTGGTAAACCGGCCCGCTGGCCGAGATATAGGCATAAGTCAGAATGCCCAGTACGAACAAAATGCTTAACCCTGTCAGTGTGGCCCAACCGTTTCCCAACAGATCTTTTGTGACGGTGTCGTAACCTGCACCGAGGGGGTAGTGGCGGCTGGCATGTAAAAACAGCAGACCGGAGAACAGCATACTTCCCCAGCCGATCAGTAATATCAGTAACGACCAGCCATACCAGGCGCCTGCCATCACCACTGGCAGGGTGAACATCCCTGCCCCGACTACCGTTCCGCAGATAATCATTGCGCCCCACCATACGGATGGGCTGCGTCCGGCAATTGCTGATTGCGTCATTTTTTTATCCTGAGTATTCATTCCGCTGCGGACTTTATCACTGACGCGGGGTTTTTGGCAGGCTGACAGCAGGAGAAATTGCACAGGTTTTGATTGTAGCGGTCAAAACAGGGTTGCTGGCTGGGTATCTTGCAGTTTCAATTCGTTACCGCTTATCAGGTTTCCGAAAAAATCTTAAAAACAACATTATTTTGTACCACCCCGTTATAATTAACAGACAGGCAAAAAAGCATGGGGGGTTTTTCAAATGAAAAAGGACCTGATTTT
Organism: Pantoea sp. CCBC3-3-1; assembly: GCF_007981265.1. NCBI lineage: Bacteria > Pseudomonadati > Pseudomonadota > Gammaproteobacteria > Enterobacterales > Erwiniaceae > Pantoea > Pantoea sp. CCBC3-3-1. The sequence goes on along the minus strand of NZ_CP034363.1, from coordinate 1,820,822 downwards.
TGAGCGGAAGAAAAATCGAGCCATCGAAATCATGGCCAAAAAAGGCATGTGGCGCAGTATTTATGCTCCACCCTGCCATCTGTTTTTGTGGAAAATGGGCGTGAGTATACCGCCACCACCTTTTTCTCATTTTCTGACTAATTTTTTTAGCTTTGCCGTTGTTTATACACCATTTTGGGGCATCGTAATGTGGTTCATCTTATGGCGAGATCAGGGCGCGGGTGTGTTTGCTGCGTTTACCACAGCGATCACGTCAGGAGTGCTTTTTGGCGTGGCGATGGCGGTTTTTCAAAAATGGCGAAAACAGGCTAACCATCTGCCGGAATGGGAACAGGTATGACGTGTCAAACAGCCGGAAAACCGCTGTTGCGGCTTTTCCGGCTGATTTTTTGACAACAAAATCAGGCGGCGCCATTTATCGGTGTATCACAAATAATGACTTGCAGTGCGGACAGGTCATCGTCAGTTCAAGAGAAATTTTACTGATTGATTGCTTAGACTTTTTTCCACAAACGGGACAGGTGGCATCTGAAGTAATTTTTGAAATCTGATCCATCACGCGATTGAAGTAGGACATAATATTCGACCTTTCCGGTGAATGAAATTAATTGTACCACCGTTGGTTATTTTTTATACTGCCGTCTCACGTAATACCTGCCACTATAGGAATAACCGCAGGGTAGCCGCCCGTTGTAACTGCCTTTGACTCCATCGCATGCAACAAAACCTTAGCGTGTAAGATTCTTAGCCTGCTTATATAATTCACCCTGTCGGCTTTATTGATATAATAATAAATAAAATCAAATAGTTAACCAGGGAGATGTATCAATTTCTGCGCTTGCCGCTTTGACCAGCCTATCTCCAAACACTTTTACTGTTATATACTGGATTTTAAATGCGTATATGAACGTCCTGAAGAAGGCTTCTGTTACCTTAAGTTCGCCGCAACCGACATAAACCTTAACCGATGGATCTGACTTATGAACGAAGAAGTACCGCTTAAATTTTATGACATCGTAGATGAGTATTCGACGGAGTGTGCAAAGCCGGTGAGTGAGTCAGAACGTGACGCTCTGGCACGCTATTTCCAGCTGTTGATTACTCGCTTAACAAATAATGAAGAAATCAGTGAGAATGCCCAGGAAGAGATGGCCAGTGAAGCCGGTATCAATGCGCTTCGAATTGATGATATAGCGACATTTTTGAATCAATGGGGCAATGAATAGCCGGGCAGCTATTTATCCGGCTACGGGCCGGGAGGCTGCTCTGCTTAATATATTCTGAGATATAGAGTACGCAGGAGATATTCTTCTGCCGATAACGTTGGGCTGGCCACCTGCCAGCCCGGTAATAAAAAATAACGATGAAATAATCCATTCGTTAGGTTACAGGTTTAATTTAGCAGTACCTGTAACGCAAAATCCTCTGCTTTGTTCGGTTCTCCAACCGATAGTTCAGCAATCATTTCTTTCAGGCTTATATTAGTGACAGCCCTTCCCTCTGCCACCAACAAATAAGCCGCTTCGCCAAGCAACATGCACACCGCTTCGTGTTCTCTTACTACAGAATCCTTATCCATAATAGCCTCCTGTCGTAATTGACAAATTAATTTAACGCCAGACTCCGTTTACATAACGTGATCTGTTATACAAAATTTTCATTCATAAATGTACAAATGACAAAAGTTGAGCGTAATGCCTCAATTTTTCCAAAAAGGATTTAAATCGCGCTATTGCGCCTTTGTTTTGGCTGCTGCGCAGGTGCCAGGGTCCAAGGATAGCCAGCCGCATCGGGGTAACGGCCTGTGTGGCGGAATACGACGTTGGCACCGCCGGTGACTGTTTTGTCAGGCGGTGAGATTCTGCTCTGCATTTTAATGCTTTTTTAACATGTTATGCAGCGCCAGAAAAATTACACCGACCCCTATGAATATGAGAAATCCATATCCAAGCAAATGGAACAACCAGATCCCGGCTATCCCGCCAGTCAGAAATGACAGTAAGGTGAACGCGTGTAGCCTGAGCCTCTCAAGATAAATCGGTGCGTCTTTTGGAGACTCCTTACGCCGCAGCACATCAAAGAGCATGGCCAACTCTATACCGATATCCGTCGATGTTCCTGATATGTGTGTTGTCCTGACACGCGCATTCGATATGCGGGTTACCACAGCATTCTGTAGACCCATTAAAAAGCTCAGGCACAAAATAAGTAATACGCCAGGCGAAAATGGAGTAAGCCAGCGTTCAACAATTCCCAGTAAAACCAGCCCCACACCTTCGATGATAATGTTTAAGGCGTACACCGAGCGAATATTCTTTCGGCGTCCTGCATTTATAATAAGTGTGGAGAAGGCAGAGCCAGCAATAAAGATACAGACGACAGACAGAAAAAAAATGCCTGGAGCGAAGTTTGCTTTAGCAAGGTGATCTGACAGTGAAGAGACGTTACCCGTCATATTTGCAGAAAAAAAACCAACGATTTCAAAAGCGGCAGTGTTCAGAGCTCCGGCAACGGCCGCCAGAGTGCAGGCGAGACGAGTATCCGCAATGCTGCTACGAAAATTTTCAGTACTGATTAACATGGAACCTACCGTGCTCAACCTGGAAGGACCCATGATCCGCTTATTTCTAATAACAAACAAGACGGTAAGTCAGGCAAAGCTTCAACTGTTGATTCAAACTGTAAGCGCACCCGTTTTAGTTCCACATACTTTTTGAGATTTCCGGGGTTTCAGCCATCAGCCGGTGCTCTTACGGTGTCAGGTTATTCAGGGATTCGTGGGGGCGCTTACCAAAAACCATTGGTCCTTTTAAGCGACGGGCAATGCTCTCAACATCCCTAAGCAGACAACTGTAGTGGCACACTGAATTTGGCCACCTGAATAGAGGTGATATCATCACCTCATAGTCAAAACAGGTGACATTATGACCGGACGTAACAGACGCAATTTTAGCCCTGAGTTTCGCCTCGAGGCTGCCCAGCTTGTACTCGATCAGCATTACACCATTGCCGCCGCTGCTACGGCAATGAACGTCGGCAAATCCACAATGGACAAATGGGTTCGACAACTGAAAGAAGAGCGAGCGGGAAATCACCCATGACATCTGAGCAGATTGAAATACGCGAGCTAAAGAAAATACTTCAACGCGTTGAAATGGAAAGGGATATATTAAAAAAGGCTACCGCGCTCTTGATGTCAGACTCCCTGAACAATTCTCATTAGTTGAGAAACTCAGGGCGCGGTTTCCTGTTGCCGCTGTGTGCAACGTGTTTGGGGTTCATCGCAGCAGTTATAAATACTGGCGGCAGCTCAGGAAGCCTGACGCCACGAGAGTGGCATTACTAAGCCTTGTGCGTGAAGTTTATTGCGAAAGTAACGGTTCAGCAGGAGCGCGAAGCATTGCCGCAATGGTCACCACCAAAGGTATAAAACTGAGCCGCTGGCGGGCAACAAAGCTGATGAAAGCGCTCAATATTATCAGCTGTCAGCAACCTGGCCATCGTTATAAGAAGGCGTCTAAGGAACACATTGAGATCCCTAATTATCTGGATCGCCAGTTTGCTGTTACCGAGCCTAATCAGGCCTGGTGCGGTGATGTGACATATATCTGGACGGGAAAACGCTGGGCTTATCTGGCTGTTGTACTCGATTTGTTTTCCCGTAAACCGGTTGGCTGGGCGATGTCATTTTTCCCTGATTCCGCACTGACAGGTAAAGCCCTGTCGATAGCCTGGGAAGCACGGGGAAAACCGGCTATTTACTGTATCATTCGGATCAAGGCAGTCACTATACCAGCAGGAATTTCAGACAGTTACTGAGGAGATATCAGATAAAGCAAAGCCTGAGTCGCCGGGGAAATTGCTGGGATAACAGCCCAATGGAACGGTTCTTCAGAAGCCTGAAAACAGAGTGGGTACCGGATATATGGCTACGCGAATTTTAGCGAAGCCAGCACGGCAATAACGAATTACATCACAGGATATTACAGCCAGCTCAGGCCTCATCAATATAATGGTGGTTTGACGCCGAATGAATCAGAACGATTGTTCTGGAAAAACTCTAAAGCTGTGGCCAGTTTTTGTTGACCACTACAGTATGTCTGTTAAGCGATTCTCGGATGTTATAGTAAATCGGCTATCCCGTAATTATTCTGGCGGGACATAATCCGTTACCTGCTCAGGTAAAAGATCAGGCATCGCAATAGTTCGCCCTTCGTCATCAACAAATTCAACCATGTAAGCCAGATATGGTTTTTCATGAATGAATACGATGGCGCCCACCATGCCTTTAGTTAACCCATCATTCGGTAAATCTTCCGCTAACACAACCACTTCAAACTCTTCTCTTCTCATGGCCTGTATCTCACTTAACAAAAATCGTCGTCATGCGTGGAACGACGGCATCAGGTTCATATATCCAACCGGTGCGTACTATCACAGTCTCACCGTTAGCGCCTAATATCGGCATGTCTACGGCCATTCGCTGCCCGTGCTGGTTTGCGTCCAAAACCTTAGCTGGGGCAGTTAATATGCCCTCTTGGACTTTACTCGCTAACACATCAGAATTTGTCGGGTTATAACCCAGCGCTGACTGGAATACTCTAGCCTTATGTCCCCCTTTCGGGTGGGTAACATCTAAAGAGTAAGTCGATAATTTTCTGTAATCTACAACCGCGTGTTCAGCATTCAGTAATGCCCCTGACTCTGAGGTAAATCCCTTTAAAGCGGGAGATTCAAACGTTGGGATTTTGCTTAATGACGATAATTCTTCCAGTTCTCCAGTAACGTTAACTCTTCCCATTGTCAGCCCGGCGGCTACTGAAGCGGCGGTAATCAGCAATCCCTTGTTATCCATAACCTGATCATAACCCGCAGGCGCATCGCCGCCGAGCTGTTGTGCGGTCTGAAGGAATCCTTCTACATTTCCGTTGTAGATGCCGCCAGCAGCCAGAAGTCTGCCCACCGCTTTGCTGTTGATGGTTTTTGCGGCCTGGGCATGTTGCACTGGCTCACCTGAAGGGCGAAACGTCTCTGTAGGTAAGGTTTTTTTGCCGTTTTGGTTATTGATAGCGAATTGGTAAGCCCGCTGGAAATCACTGACTACCCAGCAAAAAGGATCAACACCATCAAAAACCAGTTTGCCATCGGCGTTGATGTGAAAAGGATTTACTGTATCGTCCCAATACTCATCGGTATCCAGTCCGATGACCCAGCCTTCCATCAGGTTGACTTCAAGAGCGTCATAAACAGGGTCGTGTGCTGAGCGGATATAATGTTTGTCCTTCGGGAGTGGCAATAGGTTAGGGACTTCGTTGACCGGAGGCGATACGTAATTACGGTAGTCCAGGTCATAAGTAAACGCGGCTTTTTCCAGTGCTGCATCGGGTGTCAGTATGTGCTGGAATTCATCGGGAGATAGCTCCCGTTCGAGTTCCCACAGTGTGTAGAGTCTGAGCATCAAACATCCTGTTTTCCATATTATCCATATGTATTCTCGCGCTTATTTGTATGCAAATCAAACACGCAGGCAATAAATACCTAATGTTCTGCGTTGGGTATACAAAAAAATGAGGGTCAGCGATGGGAACGTCCGACGGGGAGTAATTTCAGGCCTTCAATACCCGACAGCGTCAACTAGTTAATCCAGCGTCCGACGGATGAACGGGCGCAGCAGAGCGTTCTGGCGACATCGCTAACGCATTCGCCCCGGTGTAACATCAGGATGACGATCAGTCTGCGGGCATGATTTTTGTCACGCGTTTTATGGATAGCTTTCTGCATCAGGCGTCGCTCGTCGCGAGGAATGGGTGCTATGAGCGGCATCGCTCAGTCCGGTTGGTGATGTGGGATATTTGGCGATTGATCAGATCACATAATCTGGACTGAGTTCCCTTAAAGTGATCTACTATTCGGTGCAGCTATTTAGCACCTAAAGGTTCTGCCATATTAAGCCCTCGATAAGAAAAAGGCCGCTTATAGAAGCGACCTTTAGAGTTGTAACCTAATCCACTGATATTATTTTAAATTAATCACAATGGTTGTTGGATTTATCAAATTTCTTTAGAAGCCAGCTATAGATATCATTTAAAAATCGGACACAGCCCAATGATGTAATTACTACTACTGCCCAATGCGAAAAATTTTCTGGCATTTCCCACCAACCAGATATTATATCGGCCCCGCTTAATATAGAAGCTGAAAACTGAAAACCCACAACAACAACTACTACATATCCAAATTTGATTAATCTTTTCTGTTTTACCAAGTGAATTGTCCTGGGGAAATACTTCCTCCTCCATTTGCGTTTCGACTTCCAGAATCACGAACACAAGAGTTGTAAGCGTTAGCAACAACACCAGATAACACTCCACCGGGGCCGCCTTTTAACCCACCAATTATTTCAGATCCTATATCCAGCACGCACTGAGTGTCAACATCTTTGTAAATATCAACGGCAGCACCACGCTGTATAGTCGATTGTCTTGATTTATTCTTATTTTGAGAAATCCCTTCATAATTCCCATTAGCATTACCACCAGATACTAAACCCCAACACTCAGGATTAATTTCTTGAACAGCCATCATCAACTCCTTGTTATATCAACCTATATGCTTTTTAGCCTGTACTCCTTAAACAGGACAAATATATATCTACACCTGTGTATGACTGCTGTCAAAAAAATTAATTATATGTAATTGTCAAAAAAAGCATACACTTACAAGGGGTTAACTTATCATGTTAAATAAAATTGGCTGGTAATGGGAGTGCAGGTAATAAAACAGACAATTTATCTTGAAGTTGATCACAATTAATCCATAAGTAAAACTGGATCCTCAATAAAGTTCTGACGCTATCAGCGTTAACTTCCAGGTACGTCTGCCCAGGGCTAAATTCGAGATGGTTCATTCCAGCTTTGGTCTGCTCAAAGCGTGCTTCCTCAAACTCTCCAACGATAGCTTTTTGAATCACCACGGATTTAAACACACACAACCTCTATGTCAGGGCAAAGAACTACGGCCCTGATTCATCAGCCATTAAAACGCAGTCCGATGTCCAGTCTGAGATCCGGCGACTTCAGAAAAAACTGAAAAGGGTTACTGATAAGAGAGACATACAAAAAAAAGCCGCTGCAGACGGCAGGAAAAATGCAACAGAACAGGCAAAAGCGTTTTATGCCGCTTATTTAACGGCTTTTTTTAATAACAGTGACGAAGCTTACCCATCAGCGTTAATTAAAAAAATATGTCGCTGCGGATACCGTAAAACGAATTAATCAGATTCAACAATTACCGGAGCAGGACGTTCTGGAAGCCGATTATTTTACATACTTCCAGGATTATGATCCCTCATGAATTACCGTACTTAAGGTTGAAGACGCAAAACCTGCATTTAATGGCGATGAGACCCCTTAAGTTTTTCTCGGGATTGAGGACGGTAAAAAAATTCACTTTGAAGTATTCATGAAACTTGAAAGTAATGACTGGAAAATTTATCGGGTCCGTGATGTGATAAATAAATATGAGGCTCCCATTTTTGATGGTTTTGTCCTGGAACCGGTGCAGCAATAGTAAAGCATCATTATCGGTTTCCTGACGTGTTGCCGTTTTACAAGCGTAAAGAGTAGATTCTTACGTTGCTCACTATCGATCCTGCTGGCCGATTCCCGTTTTGCCGGGGTATGCACCGATATAATAATGCGCATCAGCCGTAGCCAGTTTTGAGGAGGTTTTGGGGAGATTTTGGGGAAAGGCATTTGAATTTAAAAGCCAACATAAAATTAACATCTTATGTTGGCTATATGTTACAGAAAGCGATTACATATTTTTAATAATTGCTTCGCCAAACTCTGAAGATTTCAGCAGTTTAGCGCCGTCCATCAGACGTTCAAAGTCATAGGTAACGGTCTTGGCAGCGATAGCGCCTTCCATACCTTTAACAATCAGGTCTGCGGCTTCGAACCACTCCATATGACGCAGCATCATTTCTGCGGAAAGGATCACGGAACCTGGGTTCACTTTATCCTGACCAGCGTACTTAGGCGCGGTGCCGTGGGTGGCTTCGAACAGCGCGCATTCGTCGCCAATGTTAGCGCCCGGTGCGATACCGATACCGCCAACCTGCGCCGCCAGGGCGTCGGAAATGTAGTCACCGTTCAGGTTCATACAGGCGATAACATCGTACTCGGCCGGACGCAGCAGGATTTGTTGCAGGAACGCATCCGCGATCACGTCTTTAACAACGATCTCTTTGCCGGTGTTCGGGTTCTTAATTTTCAGCCATGGGCCGCCATCAATCAGCTCGCCGCCGAACTCTTCTTTCGCCAGCTGGTATCCCCAGTCTTTGAAAGCGCCTTCGGTGAACTTCATGATGTTGCCTTTGTGAACCAGCGTTACGGAATCACGGTCGTTAGTGATTGCGTATTCGATAGCAGCACGAACCAGGCGTTTGGTGCCTGCTTCTGAACAAGGTTTCACACCAATACCGCACTGCTCAGGGAAGCGAATTTTTTTCACGCCCATTTCGTCGCGCAGGAATTTGATCACTTTATCCGCTTCCGGCGTACCGGCTTTCCACTCGATACCCGCATAGATATCTTCGGAGTTTTCGCGGAAGATCACCATATCGGTATCTTCAGGGCGTTTTACCGGGCTTGGGGTGCCGGTGTAGTAACGTACCGGGCGCAGGCAGATGTAGAGATCAAGCTGCTGGCGCAGAGCCACGTTGAGGGAACGAATACCGCCGCCAACTGGGGTAGTCAGTGGGCCTTTGATAGCCACGCGATACTCTTTAATTAAATCGAGGGTTTCTTCTGGTAGCCAGACATCCTGGCCGTAAAGCTCTACTGATTTCTCACCGGTATAAATCTCCATCCAGGAAATTTTACGCTCACCGTTATAAGCTTTCTGTACAGCGGCGTCGACGACTTTAATCATCACTGGAGAAACATCAACACCGATACCATCGCCTTCAATAAAAGGGATAATCGGGTTGTTGGGTACGTTCAACTTACCCTGGTCCAGGGTGATTTTCTGACCTTCCGCCGGAACAACTACTTTGCTTTCCATTAACCTCTCCTTCGAGCGCTTTTTTGTTAATGATTTGTAAGATGCGCGTCAATACTACTTGAATATTCAGTCCGCGCCAATCCTCACCGCTTTGCGTTATAATGCGCTCATTGTGAACAAGTGCAAATATCATGCGTAAATCTCCCGTTATTAATCACCGCCTTAACCGATTCAGCCCGAAGAAAGCCGCCCGTCCGGCAGTCAAGGGGCCGCGCCGTGTTATTGTTTTTAACAAACCCTTTGATGTGCTGCCGCAATTCAGTGATGAAGCCGGGCGCAGCACGTTAAAAGATTTTATTCCTGTTGCCGATGTGTATGCGGCCGGGCGGCTCGATCGGGACAGCGAAGGCCTGATGGTGCTGACCAATGATGGTGTGCTCCAGGCGACCCTGACCCAGCCGGGCAAACGTACCGGAAAAATCTATTACGTTCAGGTTGAAGGACAGCCCTCGGAGAGCGATATTCAGCCGCTGCGGGATGGCGTTAATCTGAAAGATGGCGCCACATTGCCCGCAGGGGTGGATCGGGTCGCCGAGCCCGCGTGGATCTGGCCGCGTAATCCGCCGATCCGTGAACGTAAAGCCATCCCCACCAGCTGGCTGAAGATCACGCTTTATGAAGGACGTAACCGCCAGGTTCGCCGCATGACGGCGCATATCGGCTTCCCTACCCTGCGGTTAATCCGCTTTGCGATGGGCAAGCTGGAACTCCAGGAACTGCCGCCGGGCGAATGGCGTGATGTTACCGACGAGTTTCCGCTATAACTCACTATTCAATGGCCACAAGGAGTCAGGCATGTTTAAACCACACGTTACGGTTGCCACCGTAGTTCAGGCCGAAGGGCAGTTTCTGGTAGTGGAAGAGATGGTGCGTGGACGCGCGACATGGAATCAGCCAGCGGGCCATCTGGAAGCCAACGAGACCTTGTTACAGGCCGCCGCGCGCGAGCTGTATGAAGAGACCGGCATCGAGGCCGTACCCGAAGCCTTTTTAAAGCTGCATCAGTGGATCGCGCCGGATAACACGCCTTTTTTACGTTTCCTTTTTGCGCTGGATTTACCGAAAGTGCTGCCGACTTACCCTCAGGATCGGGATATCGATCGGGCGCTGTGGCTACCGCCGGAAGAGATCGTCACCGCGAAAAAGCTGCGTTCTCCACTGGTTGCCGAAAGCCTGCGGATTTATCAGCAGGGAACGCGCTACCCGCTCGATATCCTGAGCGCCTTCCAGTGGCCATTTAGCGAGGATGCGCCCGCCGCTGACGCGTGGTAGAATATGCCGCAATTTTAAAGTGCAGCCTTTAACTGCAACTCAAAGTCGGGTATTTCTCATGTCGTTAAGTCAGAAAAAAGTGATCGTCGGAATGTCCGGCGGCGTAGATTCCTCCGTTTCCGCCTGGTTACTGCAACAGCAGGGCTACCAGGTAGAAGGCCTGTTTATGAAAAACTGGGAAGAGGATGACGGTGAGGAATACTGTACAGCTGCGGAAGATCTGGCCGATGCGCAGGCGGTTTGCGACAAATTAGGCATCCATCTGCACACGGTAAACTTTGCTGCGGAATACTGGGATAATGTGTTTGAGCATTTCCTGGAAGAATACAAGGCGGGCCGCACGCCGAACCCGGATATTCTTTGCAACAAAGAAATTAAATTTAAAGCGTTTCTTGAGTTCGCCGCGGAAGACCTGGGAGCAGATTTCATCGCTACCGGCCATTACGTACGTCGTCAGGATGTTAACGGTAAGAGCCAGCTGCTGCGCGGCCTGGACGATAACAAAGATCAAAGCTATTTCCTCTATACACTCAGCCACGAGCAGATTGCACAAAGCCTGTTCCCGGTAGGCGAACTGGCCAAGCCAGAAGTGCGTCGCATTGCGGAAGAGCTGGAGCTGGTTACGGCGAAGAAGAAAGATTCCACCGGCATCTGTTTTATCGGCGAGCGCAAATTCCGTGACTTCCTGGGCCGCTATCTGCCTGCCCAACCCGGCGCCATCGTCAGTACGGAAGGCGACGTGGTCGGCGAGCATCAGGGGCTGATGTATCATACCCTTGGCCAGCGTAAAGGGCTGGGCATTGGCGGAACGAAAGAAGGCAGCGAAGAACCCTGGTACGTGGTGGATAAAGACGTCGCGAAGAATCTGCTGGTGGTAGCGCAGGGTCACGAGCACCCTCGCCTGATGTCGGTCGGCCTGATAGCCCAACAGCTGCATCTGGTGGATCGCGAAACAGTGACTACCCCGCTGCGCTGTACGGTAAAAACCCGCTATCGCCAGACGGATATCCCGTGCACGGTAACGCCTTTAGGTGCCGATCGCCTGGAGGTTCGCTTCGATGAGCCGGTCGCCGCCGTTACGCCAGGTCAGTCCGCGGTGTTTTATCTGAATGAAGTCTGCCTGGGTGGCGGCATTATTGAAGAGCGCCTGCCGCTGCTTTAACCGCTGTTCCGGGTGGCAAAATGCTGCCCGGTTTATTCCTCTGGCGTTACAGGAGTTACCTTGGCGAAAAATTATTACGATATTACGCTGGCCCTCGCGGGCATCTGCCAGTCGGCTCATCTGGTGCAGCAGCTGGCGCATCAGGGGCATTGTCAGGCGGAAGCCCTACAGGTGTCGCTGAAAAGCCTGGTAGATTTAAATCCCTCTTCCACGCTGGCGGTGTTTGGCGGTGACGAAGCCCATCTGCGCTTCGGCCTGGAAACCCTGTTAGCCGTGCTCAATACCGGCAGCCGTCAGGGCGCGGGGGCAGAGCTGACGCGCTATACGCTGAGCATGATGGTGCTGGAGCGCAAGCTGAGCGCGAATAGCAAAGCGCTGGATGACTTAGCGCAGCGCATCAGCCAGTTAGATCGCCAGCTGGCGCACTATGACTTACATTCCGATACGCTGCTGGGCGCGATGGCCGCCATCTATGTTGATGTTATCAGCCCGCTCGGCCCACGGATTCAGGTGACAGGCTCGCCTGCCGTTCTGCAAAACTCACAGGTTCAGAGCAAAGTTCGCGCCACGCTGCTGGCGGGCATTCGTTCGGCCGTGCTGTGGCATCAGGTTGGCGGTGGCCGCCTGCAGCTGATGTTTTCCCGCAATCGTCTCGTTAACGAGGCGAAGCAAATATTATCTCGTATTCCCCAAACTCATTAACCTTCCAGGAGTTACACTGATGGAATTATCCTCTCTGACTGCCGTCTCCCCGATTGATGGCCGTTATGGCGACAAAGTCAGCCCACTGCGCGATATCTTCAGCGAATATGGCCTGCTGAAATTCCGCGTTGAGGTCGAAGTGCGCTGGCTGCAAAAACTGGCCGCCTGCGCAGAGATCAAGGAAGTTCCTGCATTTGACGCCGACGCAAACGCTTACCTTGATGCAATTGTTGCTAATTTCAGCGAAGAAGACGCCGCACGCATCAAAACGATTGAGCGCACGACTAACCATGATGTGAAAGCCGTTGAATATTTTCTGAAAGAGAAAGTGGAACCGGTCGCCGCGCTGCATGCCGTTTCTGAATTTATTCACTTCGCCTGTACCTCAGAAGATATCAATAACCTGTCGCACGCGCTGATGCTGGAAACTGCACGTCGCGACGTGATTGTTCCTTACTGGAACAAAATCATCGCAGCGGTAAAAGATCTGGCGGTGCAGTATCGTGATATTCCACTGCTTTCCCGTACTCATGGTCAGCCCGCCACGCCTTCCACGCTGGGCAAAGAGATGGCTAACGTCGCTTACCGCTTTGAACGCCAGCTGCGCCAGCTGGAGCGTATTGACGTTCTCGGTAAAATTAACGGTGCCGTGGGTAATTATAACGCCCATATTGCAGCCTATCCGGAAGTGGACTGGCACGGCCTGAGCGAAAGCTTTGTCACCTCGCTGGGCATTACCTGGAACCCGTACACCACGCAAATCGAACCGCATGACTATATTGCTGAACTGTTCGACTGCATGGCGCGCTTCAATACCATCCTGATCGACTTCGACCGCGACGTGTGGGGCTACATTGCTCTGAACCACTTCAAGCAAAAAACCATCGCCGGTGAAATCGGCTCTTCCACCATGCCGCACAAAGTTAACCCCATCGACTTTGAAAATTCAGAAGGCAACCTGGGTCTGGCTAACGCCGTAATGCAGCATCTGGCCAGCAAACTGCCGGTTTCGCGCTGGCAGCGCGATCTGACTGACTCCACCGTGTTGCGTAACCTTGGCGTGGGCATGAGCTATGCGCTGATCGCTTATCAGGCCACGCTGAAAGGCGTTTCCAAACTGGAAGTGAACCGCGAACGCCTGCTCGACGAGCTGGATCATAACTGGGAAGTGCTGGCGGAACCGATTCAGACCGTGATGCGCCGTTACGGCATTGAGAAACCGTATGAGAAGCTCAAAGAGCTGACCCGCGGTAAACGTGTTGATGCGGCCGGCATGAAAGCCTTTATCGACAGTCTGGCACTGCCGGAAGAAGAAAAAAGCCGTCTGAAACTGATGACCCCGGCAAATTATCTGGGTCGCGCAGTGCAGATGGTTGACGAACTGCCGTAAATCTTTTCGGGCCGGATCTACCCGGCCCGTGTTAACCTCTTGTTTACCTGCTTTAACCTATACTTTTCTTTGATTAAATTCAGGCGTCCGCCAACGATAAAATCTACAGAAAGGATCATGATATGCGCGTATTGATTGTGGAAGATAACCCCCTGTTGCGTCATCATCTGGCCGTTCAGCTGCGAGAAATGGGGCATCAGGTTGATGCCGCTGAAGATGCAAAAGAAGCTGATTACTTTCTTAATGAGCACACGCCTGACATTACCATTGTCGATTTAGGCCTGCCTGATGAAGATGGCATGACGATGATCCGCCGCTGGCGGGGTCAGGAAGTGAAGCAGCCTATCCTGGTGTTAACCGCCCGCGAAGGCTGGCAGGCCAAGGTTGAAGCGCTGGAAGCCGGTGCCGACGACTACGTCACCAAGCCGTTTCATATCGAAGAGGTGGTCGCGCGTATGCAGGCGCTGATGCGCCGTAATAGCGGGCTGGCCTCGCAGATTATTTCTCTTCCGCCTTTCCTGGTCGATCTTTCACGCCGTGAGCTGACCATCGACGATCGGCAAATCAAGCTAACCGCGTTTGAATACACCATTATGGAAACGCTTATCCGCAACGCGAGCAAAGTCGTCAGTAAAGATTCGCTGATGTTACAGCTCTATCCCGACGCCGAGCTGCGTGAAAGTCATACCATCGACGTGCTGATGGGACGGCTGCGCAAAAAAATCCAGGCCATACACCCTAAGGATGTGATTACTACCGTCCGTGGGCAAGGCTACCGGTTCGATTTGTAACGGATGCCGCTATTTCGTCCTGAAAAACCATTTTCGCTGCGCGCCCGCTTTCTGCTGGCTACCGCAGCGATCGTGCTGATCCTGTCGCTTTCTTACGGTATGGTGGCCGTGGTGGGCTATGTCGTCAGTTTCGATAAAAACACGTATCGGGTCATGCGCGCCGAAAGTAACCTGTTCTTTACGCTCGCCCAGTGGCAGAACAATCAGCTGACGATTGCCCAGCCAGAACGGGTTACGCTCAATTTCCCGACGCTGGTCTATATCTACAATGAAGATGGTCAGTTGCTCTGGCAACTGCGCAACGTGCCGGAGATCCGCAGCAAAATAAAACGTGAATGGCTCAGGCGTGCGGACTTTTATGAAATCGATGCGGATAACAGCACCAGTCGTCAGGCGCTGGGTAATAACCCGGACGCGCAAAACAAGCTGACCGCCTACGATGATGATAACAACGATACCTTTACTCACTCCGTGGCGGTTAACCGCTATGCCGCCACCCCCTCTCTGCCCGCACTGACCGTGGTGGTGGTGGATTCTATCCCGCAGGAGCTTCAGCATTCTGATGTGGTCTGGTCATGGTTCAGCTACGTGCTGCTGGTCAATCTGCTGCTGGTGATCCCGCTGCTGTGGCTGGCCGCGCACTGGAGCCTGCGGCCTATCGGATCGCTGGCCCGGCAGTTAAGGGAGCTGGAAAAAGGCACGCTGGAAACGCTGACGGATGAGCCACCGCAGGAGCTCACCAGCGTGGTACGCAACCTCAATTTGCTGCTGGATAACGAGCGCCAGCGTTACACCCGCTATCGCACCACGCTGAGTGATTTGACTCATAGCCTGAAAACGCCGCTGGCGGTGCTGCAAAGCACGCTGCGGTCGCTGCGTGGCGGGCAAAATCTGTCGGTTGAAGAAGCAGAGCCGATCATGCTGGAGCAGATTGGCCGTATTTCGCAGCAGATTGGCTATTATCTGCATCGCGCCAGCATGCAGGCCGATCATAATGTGCTGAAACGCGAGCTGCATTCCGTATCCGGCCTGCTGGATAAACTCTGCTCGGCGCTGAACAAAGTGTATCAGCGCAAAGGCGTGGTGCTGACGCTGGATATTTCGCCGGAACTGAGCTTTATCGGTGAGCAAAACGACTTTATGGAAGTGATGGGTAACGTGCTGGATAACGCCTGCAAATATTGTCTGGAGTTTGTGGAAATTACCGCACGGCAAACCGATAACGAACTGCATTTGATTGTTGAGGATGATGGGCCCGGCATTCCGGAGAGCAAACGCGATTTGGTCTTTATCCGTGGTCAGCGCGCCGATACGCTCCGTCCCGGTCAGGGACTGGGGCTGGCGGTCGCCAGAGACATTCTGGAGCAATACACTGGCGATATTATCGCCTCCACCAGCGAGCTGGGCGGCGCGAAAATGGAAGTGATTTTTAAGCGCCAGGAAATGCTGCATGGCGAAGAATAATTACGACCGCTGCAAGCTTAAGCATCCGAACGCTAAATGCTTTACCCGGGACGCCGCCAGCGCTGTTATAATCGGGTAAATTCAGCGTCTCAGGAACTCTCATCATGGACTATCAGCTCGATCTTAACTGGCCCGATTTTATCCAGCGCTACTGGCAGAAACGGCCCGTGGTGCTTAAGCGCGGCTTTAAAAACTTTGTCGACCCGATCTCACCTGATGAGCTGGCGGGTCTGGCAATGGAAAACGAAGTCGACAGCCGCCTGGTGAGCCATGAAGAGGGCAAATGGCAGGTCGCTCACGGCCCGTTTGAAAGCTACGATCACCTTGGTGAGAACAACTGGTCGCTACTGGTTCAGGCCGTCGATCACTGGCATGAACCTTCCGCCGCGCTGATGCGCCCTTTCCGCTTTTTGCCTGACTGGCGTACCGACGATCTGATGATCTCTTTCTCTGTGCCAGGCGGCGGCGTTGGCCCTCATCTGGATCAGTATGATGTGTTTATCATTCAGGGCACGGGCCGCCGTCGCTGGCGCGTGGGCGAGAAAGTGGCGATGAAACAGCATTGTCCGCATCCGGACCTGCTTCAGGTCGAACCTTTCGATGCCATCATCGATGAAGAGATGGAACCGGGCGATATTCTCTATATTCCACCAGGGTTCCCGCACGAAGGGTATTCGCTGGAAAGCGCCATCAACTATTCCGTGGGCTTCCGTGCGCCAAGCGGCCGTGAGCTGATCAGCAGCTTTGCCGACTTTGTGCTCTCCCGTGAGCTGGGCAGCTATCGCTTTACCGATCCGGACGTGCCTGCCCGTGAGAACACGGCGGAAATCCTGCCGCAGGAACTCGACGGTATTCGCGCCATGATGCTGGATGTGATTAATCAGCCGGAACACTTCACTCAGTGGTTTGGCGAGTTTATCTCTCAGTCACGCCACGAGCTGGATGTCGCGCCGCCGGAGCCGCCTTATCAGCCGGATGAAATTTACGATGCGCTGCAACAGGGCGATAAGTTACTTCGTCTGGGCGGGCTGCGTGTGCTGTCGGTCGGTGATGCCGTGTTTGTGAACGGCGAGCAGATTGAGTCGCCACATCGTCACGCATTGACCGTTCTGGCTAATCAGCATGCTATTAGCGCAGAAGATCTGACAACCGCGCTGGACGACCCATCCTTCCTCGCACAGCTGGCAGCGCTGGTAAACTGCGGTTACTGGTATTTTAGCGAAGAAGAATAATCGCAAAGTCTGCGCATCCCGCCCAGCCGTAAAATTGGGACGCGCCCATGAGGGGTTGGGGGGATGCCAGCAGGCGGGACATAAGCCGTTCGGAAAGAGGCGAAAAGCCGCGTTCATACCTGTTGGACCTGGGCCTTCTGTGGCCCAGGACGCT
Organism: Pantoea sp. CCBC3-3-1; assembly: GCF_007981265.1. NCBI lineage: Bacteria > Pseudomonadati > Pseudomonadota > Gammaproteobacteria > Enterobacterales > Erwiniaceae > Pantoea > Pantoea sp. CCBC3-3-1. The sequence continues at coordinate 1,803,589 of NZ_CP034363.1, read as the reverse complement.
TTCCTGAAGAAACGTGTTCCCCTGCTTTGCGTGTCTCAGCCCCGTTCGGGCACGCTATTTTCTGGCCTGTTCAGCCGTCAGGGCCGCAATACGCATAATCACCGTCACCGCTTTTTCCATATTATCCAGCGAAGCAAACTCGTGCTTGCCGTGATAGTTGTAGCCGCCGGTGAAAATGTTTGGACAAGGCAGGCCCTTAAACGACAGCGCCGCCCCATCCGTTCCCCCTCTTATCGGCTTCACTTCCGGCTCGATACCGCAATCCCGCATCGCCTGTAGCGCAAGATCGATAATGTGAGGATGCGCCATCACTTTTTCGCGCATATTGTAATAGCTGTCTTCGACAGTCACTTCGATCGCCACGCCCGCCTGTTGGTTACTGGCAAGAGAAGCGGCGATATCACGCATGACCTGCTTACGCGCGGCAAAATTATCAGGGTCAAAATCGCGAATGATGTAATGCAGTTCGGCTTTATCCACGCTGCCCTTAATACCATGCAGATGGTAAAAACCTTCAAAGCCGGCCGTCTGTTCCGGCACCTCTTTTTCCGGCATGGCCGCGTGAAAACGCATCGCCAAATCGAGCGCGTTAACCATCACGCCTTTCGCCGTACCTGGATGCACATTGTTGCCGGTGATTTTTACCGTCGCCGAGGCGGCATTGAAGTTTTCATATTCGAATTCACCCACGCCACTGCCGTCAATGGTATAGCCCCACTGCGCGCCAAATGCTGTAACGTCAAAACAGCTGGTGCCTTTACCAATCTCTTCGTCGGGCGTGAAGGCAATGCGAATGTCGCCGTGGGGGATATTCTCGCTTTTCAACCGCGCGATTGCCGTCATGATTTCCGCGACGCCCGCTTTATCATCGGCACCTAACAGCGTTTTGCCGTCGGTGGTGATCAGCGTGTGACCGGTCAGGCTGTGCAGGACAGGGAACATTACCGGCGAAAGGATTTCATCGCCCATTCCCAGCGCAATGTCTCCACCGCGATAATTTTCCACGATTTGTGGATTAACGTTTTTTCCCGTGAAATCCGGCGAAGTGTCTACGTGGGCAATAAAACCGATGGTCGGTACCGGCCAGGCAACCGTCGCTGGCAGCGTCGCCATAACGATCCCGTGTTCGCTGAGCGTGATATCGCTCAGGCCCAGCGTTTCTAACTCTTCCTTCAGCACCCGCGCCAGCTGCCACTGCCCTTCCGTACTGGGAACCTGCCGCGCATGGGCTTTGGATTGCGTATCGATTGATACATAGTGCAAGAAGCGATCGAGTAAATTAGTCATCTGCCTTCCCTCTGAATGCGAACGTTTATTATTAATAACTTTACCGGGGAGTTTATTGCGTCAGGTCAGTTCAACGTCCAGTCTTCCTGCCATCCTGGCTAACGCCTTGCTGTGCGGCTTAGCGGATAATGGATGAGACTGTGAAATTTTGCGCTTACCTTTCCCGGATTTTGGTAGCTGTGCGCACAGTCAGCCTGAAAACGTAAACCTTCTCCCGCCTTCAGCGTATGCCATTCTGCCCCGATCGCCAGCCTTAATACGCCATCAATGACCACCACATGCTCAATCACGCCCGGTTCATGCGCAGAAGATTCACTTAGTGCACCCGCAGCCAGTTCGACTTGTAGCATGTCGAATCCTAACTGACTGTCAAAAGGAAAAAGTGAACTGACCTGCATCGCCGCATTCGACTGACGAAAACGTAGCGCTTCGCCACGGCGTAGTGCCGTCTGATCCGGCTCGGGGTCGTTGAGAAAAAGGGAAAAAGGGACGTTAAAACCGGTCGCGATTTTCCACAGCAGCGCAATGGTGGGGCTGGACTCTTCCCGTTCGATCTGACCCAGCATTGCTTTACTGACGCCGGTCTCCAGCGCGGCCTGACTCAGGCTCCATTCACGGGCCAGCCTCAGCGATTTTAATATCCTGCCGGGCGCAGGGCGAGTTTCGCTCATAAATTCTCCTTGAAAAAGGCAGTATAGCGCTTGTGCGTTATAACGCACAGTGCTAGTTTGTGCGTTATAACGGTCAATAAGAGACAAGCCATGCGCCCGAATTTTTCATTCCGACACCTGACGTTCCCTGCCGTGGTGGCCGGTTTCGTGGCCGTCCTGGTAGGCTATACCAGCTCTGCGGCGATTATTTTTCAGGCCGCGGCCGCAGCGGGCGCAACACCGTCGCAAATTGGCGGCTGGCTGAGCATGCTGGGCCTGGCAATGGGGATCACTTCTCTGGGGTTGTCGCTCTGGTATCGTGCGCCGATCCTTACCGCCTGGTCAACGCCTGGTGCGGCGCTGCTGGTCACCAGTCTGCCTGGCACCTCCATGCCTGAGACGATTGGGGTATTTATCTTTGCTTCGGCGCTGATTTTTTTGTGCGGCGTGACCGGGCTGTTTGCCCGTGTGATGAACTATCTCCCTCAGGCGATTTCTGCTGCCATGCTGGCGGGCATTTTGCTGCGCTTTGGCCTTGATGCGTTCGGCGCGTTTAAGCTGGATTTTGCGCTTACCGCCAGCATGTGCCTGGCTTACCTGCTGATGCGTCGCTATCTGCCGCGTTACGCCATTGTGGTCACCCTGCTCACCGGACTGCTGGTGGCGGCACTGAAAGGCGAAATCCATTTGGCGCGCCAGCCGCTGGCGTTCACGCTGCCGGAGTTTATCGCGCCGCACTTTTCGCTTTCGAGTTTACTTGGTATCGGCGTGCCTTTTTTCCTGGTGACCATGGCCTCACAAAACGCGCCCGGCATTGCCACGCTAAAAGCCGCCGGTTATCGGGTACCCGTTTCGCCGCTGATGAGCTGGACCGGCCTCACTTCGCTGCTGCTTTCGCCTTTCGGCGGATTTTCTGTATGTATCGCAGCCATTACCGCCGCGATCTGTATGGGATCGGATGTGCACCCCAATCCACAACGACGCTATTGGGGCGCGGCCTGTGCGGGGTTTTTCTATCTGATTGCGGGTTTATTTGGCGGGGCGATTGGACAACTGTTCAGCGCGTTGCCACCAGCATTGATCCATACGATTGCCGGACTGGCGCTGCTGGGAACCCTTGCTGGCAGCCTGCAACGTTCGCTGGCTGAAGAGCAACAGCGGGAAGCGGCGGTGATAACCTTTTTGATTACCGCTTCGGGTCTGTCCTTGCTGGGCATTGGCGCGGCGTTCTGGGGGCTGGTGGGCGGAATTGTGGCGCATCTGATGTTGAGTCTGCCATCGCGTAAGGCGTCTGCCTCCGCCGCTTCACCACCGAAAACGCGTTAACAGTACGCCCTTTAGATCGGTAATCAGAGGTTTAAGGGCGACACGCTGTCGCCCTGCCAGCCTTATTTACCCACTTTCTCCAGCAGCTGATGGACAAATTTCGGCACCACCTCGCTGGCCAGCCCGTATTCTTTCTCTTCGAACTCGCTGCCCACCTGGCTCGGCTCAAGATTCAGCTCAACGGTATGTGCGCCCTGGAGTTTGGCTTCATGCACAAAGCCCGCCGCCGGGTAGACGTGGCCAGATGTCCCGATAGCAATAAAGTAATCGGCTTCGCTGATTGCCTGGTAAATTTCATCCATTTGCAGCGGCATTTCGCCAAACCAGACGATATGCGGCCGCAGCACGGAAGGAAACTGACAGCAGTGGCAGCGGTCGTCTTCTTTCAGATCTTCCTGCCAGTACAGCACCTGACCGCTGCTGACACAGCGCACTTTTAGCAGCTCGCCGTGCATATGAATAATGTTTCGGTTGCCTGCGCGCTCGTGAAGGTTGTCGATATTCTGCGTGACCAGCAGAAAATGGTCGCCCAGTGCCGCTTCCAGCTCGGCCAGCGCGTCGTGAGCGGCATTGGGCTGGATCGCAGCGTCCTGGAGCTGACGACGGCGGGCGTTATAAAATGCCTGCACCTTTTGCGGGTCGCGGGCAAAGCCTTCCGGCGTCGCCACGTCTTCAACTTTGTGCTCTTCCCACAGACCATCTGCCGCACGGAAGGTACGAATACCCGATTCGGCAGAAATGCCTGCGCCGGTTAGCACCACCACGCGAGGCAGCGGATGGCGGGCAATCTCAATATTGCGGTCGCGCTCAAAAATGCGCTGGCGAAAACGCTGATGCACCTGGCGTCGGGTTTTCTTGTAACGGGCCAGCCTTAATCGGCGACGGGGTGTACGCATCATAATTTAATCCTTAACGTGCAGGAATGCGGCGCCGCGCATTCCACCTGCGTCTCCGTGACGCGCTTTGACAAAGCGGGGCGGCTTCGCCACCGGCAGCAGGTGTTGCGCTACCCGCAGTGAGAGTCCGTCATAGAGCGCGTCGAAATTAGACAATCCGCCACCCAGCACCACCAGATGAGGATCAAGTAGCGTTAACAAGCTGCCAAAACAAACGGCCAGCAACGCCTGATAACGTTCGGTATGGGCAACGGCTTCGGCATCTCCCTGATAATAACGGGTGATGATGTCGGGAGCACTGAGAACCTGCTGATAATGCAGTTGAAAAAGGCGGGAAAATCCGGGTCCTGCGAGCCATGACTCAATACAGCCCCGTTTGCCACAGCCGCAAAGCGGCTGTTCAACCTCTTTGCCCAGCACATCCAGCGCGTCGATCGGCAGACGCGTGTGGCCATATTCGCCAACGATATAGTTGCGCCCGGTTACCGGCTTACCGTTCACGATCAGCCCGCCGCCGACGCCGGTTCCTAAAATCAGTCCCAGCACCACCGGATACGCCATAAACTCATCGTCCCAGGCTTCTGATAGCGCAAAGCAGTTCGCATCGTTATCGATGCGGACTTCGCGCCCTAAACGCGCGCTAAGATCGGCCTGAAGCCGCTGTCCCTGCGCTGCCGGAATATTGGCGGTGAAGACCGTGCCGTCATCCGGTACCGGCAATCCCGGCACGCCAACCCCCACGCTGCCCTGTTCACCGCAAAAGGCATCGGCTTCGTGAGTTAGCATCACCAGCTGATTAAGCAAGCTGGCATAATCGTGCTTCGGCGTCGCCACGCGTTTAGTCCATACCTGCTTGCGCTGCGCGTCGTAAACGCCCAGCGCGATCTTGCTGCCGCCAACGTCAAAACCGTAATACATCGCCGTTCCTGTTTACTGACCGCTAAGAACGCGAGCCGGATCGATACGGCTGGCTCGTCTGGCCGGATACCAGCTGGCAATCAGGCTCAATACCAGCGAGGTGATCAGCACGATGCCCACATCCAGCCAGTGCACTTCCGAAGGCAGGAAGTCGATAAAATAGATATCGCCTGAAAGGAAGTGATAGCCGGTTAAGGTTTCAATTCCGCGAATGATCGGGGTGAGATTAAACGCCGCCAGCACGCCGACAATTACGCCGCTAACGCTGCCCACCAGCCCGGCCATCAGGCCATACCAGACAAAGATAGCGCGGATTAGCCTGTCTTTCGCACCGAGCGTGCGTAAAACCGCAATATCGCCGCTTTTATCTTTCACGGCCATCACCAGCGTGGAAACAATATTGAAGCAGGCGACGCCAATCACCAGCACCATGGCCAGATACATAATGGCGCGGATCATCTGAATATCGCGATACATATAGCCGTAAGTGCCAATCCAGCTGCGAACGTAGACGTAAGAATTCGTCACCTCACCGGCATCATGCACCAGCTTTTGTGCGGCAAACGGATTGGTCATCTTCATCGCGATGCCCGTGACGTTGTCACCCATTGCCAGGTACTGTTGCGCATCCGCGAGCGGCACCAGCGCCAGGCTGTGATCCAGCATCCCGCTTAGCGCCAGAATACCGCTGACCTGAAGGCGCACGCGCTTAGGCTGCAACAGCTTATGTTCCGGATCGCTGTTGGGGATCATGATCGTCAGCCAGTCGCCCTGCTTCACCTTCAGCGTATTGGCGACGCCCTGCCCTAACACGATCTGCTGCTTGCCGGCGCTGAAGCTTTGCCAGGCGTTGTTCTGTACATAAGCAGGCAGCGCGCTGAGCTTCGTTTCCTGCTGAGGATCCACGCCTTTGACCTGAATCGCTTGCAGCTTTGCTCCGCTTTCAATCAGGCCGGTAAAGTTGATGTAAGGTGCCGCCGCCGCAATGCCCTGCACCTGTTCAATTTTAGGCAGCAGCTGCTGCCAGCCGGTGAACGGCTGATTAACCGGCTCTATTTCGCCGTGCGGTACCACGGCAAGAATGCGGTCATTCAGCTCGCGCTCAAAACCGTTCATGGCGCTCAGACCAACAATCAGTACCGCCACGCCCAGCGCGATGCCCACGGTAGAGATGACTGAAATCAGCGAGACCATTCCGCCGCGACGACGCCCGCGACTAAAACGCAGGCCAAGGAGAAAAGAGAGAGAGCCTGCCATTACGCCATCCCTGCCAGCGTCAGTTCCTCACTGAGCACGCCGTCGCGCATTTCCATCTGCCGCTTCATGCGCTTCGCCAGATGCAGATCGTGCGTGACAACCAGAAACGCCGTGCCCTGACGAACGTTGAGTTCGCCCAGCAGATCGAAAATCGCATCGGCATTGCGGGCATCCAGATTACCGGTCGGTTCATCTGCCAATACCAGGCGAGGGTTGTTGACCAACGCGCGAGCGATGGCCACACGCTGACGCTCGCCGCCGGACAGCTCGGAGGGGCGATGAGCGGCACGCTTAGCCAGCCCGACCGCATTGAGCAACTCAAGCGCTTTTGCTTCGGCTTCTGCTTTGCTGGCTTTACCAATCAGTAACGGCATCGCGACGTTTTCCAGCGCGCTGAAATCAGGCAGCAGATGGTGGAACTGATAGATAAAGCCCAGCTCGCGGTTACGCAGCTCGGCTTTGGCCGCCGAAGACATGCCGTTCAGCGATTTACCGTTAAACACCACGTCGCCGGAAGTTGGCGTATCCAGCCCGCCCAGCAGATGCATCAGGGTACTTTTGCCGGAGCCGGAGCTGCCGACGATCGCCATCATTTCGCCTGGCGCCACGCTGAAAGAGACGTTACGCAGCACATCAGTCTGGACGCTGCCTTCCTGATAGCGTTTGCACAGGTTGTCGCACTGCAACAAAATCGGGTTACTCATAACGTAAAGCCTCAGCGGGTTGAACGGCGGCCGCGCGCCAGGAAGGATAAAGCGTGGAAAGCAGCGCCACGACCATCGCGGTAATGACAATGGTCAGTACCTGCGGAACAGAAATTTCTACCGGCAGCGCGGCGCCATCCAGGAAAGCGCCAATCAGCGGCATCAGGTTATTCAGCTGGCTGGCCAGCAGTACGCCGAGCAGTGCGCCCAGCACCGAGCCGACTATACCGGCCGTCGCGCCCTGCACCATAAAGACCAGCACAATTTGACGGCGCGTCAGTCCCTGAGTTTGCAGGATCGCCACCTCGCCCTGCTTTTCCATAATCAGCAGGCCAAGCGAGGTGATGATATTAAATGCCGCCACGGCGACGATCAGGCTGAGCAGCAGCCCCATCATGTTCTTTTCCATCCTGACGGCCTGGAACAGCTCGCCCTTGCGCTCGCGCCAGTCTTTCCACACCAGACCGGCGGGCAGTTTTTGCTCGCTAAGGGTATCCACCTGGAGCGGCTTATCTAGCCAGAGCCGCCAGCCGGTGATGTTGCCGGCCGGGTAGCGCATCAGGCGCGACGCATCCTGCTGGTTCACCAGGATCTGATAGCCATCCACTTCGCTGTTGGCGCCAAAGGTGCCGATAACGGTAAACAGGCGCTGGCTCGGCAGCCGCCCCATCGGCGTGAACTGGCTGGCTGAAGGCACCATCAGGCGCAGCGGGTCGCCGCGCTTCAGCCCAAGCTGTTCAGCAAGCTGTTCCCCAAGAATGACGTTATATTGACCCGATTGCAGATCGCTCTGCTTCACGTTGCTCAGATAAGGCGTCAGCGGATCGGGCTCATCAGGATTGATGCCCAGCATCACGCCGACGCCGACGCTACGCGCGCTTTGCAGCACCACGTCGCCAGTCGTAAGCGGCGTGACGCGATTGATCCCTTTTAGGGTTAGCGAGTCGGCGGGCGTCTGCTGTGGATTGATTGAGCCTTTGTCGCTGGTGATCAGCGCCTGCGGCATCAGGTTGAGGGTATTTTTTTCCAGCTCGTGCTCAAAGCCGTTCATCACCGACAGCACGGTGACCAGCGCCAGCACGCCAAGCGTAATGCCGATAGCGGAGAGCCAGGAAACAAACCGCCCGAAGCGGTCTGATGCTCGCCCACGCATATAACGCAGGCCGATAAATAACGCGACAGGTTGATACATATATTCCGTCTTCTGGCGGTAATAAGGCAAAAAGTTGCCAAAGATGATAAAGGTTAGCCCGGCGTTATGGAACCTCTAAGCCAATGACTCTTTTGCTTTGTTTTGTCAGCAATCGCGTCAGCCCGCACGATTGTGGATAAAACAGACAAAAAACGTCTGTTAATCACCCGATTGTTACGCGGAAATAAGCGTAAACTGAACATTAATCCTTCTGATAAGAGGGGAAAGCGAAAAGCGTTATCGCATTCAGGCGGGAGAAAGGGTTATGGCAAAATATCCTAAAGGCAGTATTGTCAGGCACAAAACAGGCCATATCAAAGGACTGGTGGTAAACGTGTTTGAACAGGGTGATTCCTCTGCGGGCTATTACGTCCGCTGGGACGACGGCAATCACAGCTATCATGGCGAAAAAGAGCTGATGTGGGCAAACATTGACCGACCTAAAATGCACTACACCCAACAATCGCCGAAATAGAGGTATACTCGGTTAGCCGAAACGGAAACGTTGTTTCCGCTCTCCTTTTATGTGAAGAGACCGTCTGACTGATTATGCCTGAACACGCCCGATACACCCTGCCTCTGAAAGCAGGCGACCAGCGTCAGCTGGGAGAACTTACCGGTGCCGCCTGCGCGGTGGAATGTGCTGAAATCCTCGCGCGGCATGATGGCCCGGTGATGCTAATCGCGCCGGATATGCAAAACGCGCTGCGCTTGCAGGATGAGATCAAACAGTTCACCGACCAGCCGGTTATCAGCCTGGCCGACTGGGAAACGCTGCCTTTTGACAGTTTTTCCCCTCACCAGGAAATTATCTCTTCACGTCTTTCGACGCTTTATAACCTGCCTGGTTTCGAAAAAGGCGTGCTGATCCTGCCGGTTAATACGCTGATGCAGCGCGTTTGTCCGCACAGCTTTCTGCATGGTCATGCGCTGGTAATGAAAAAAGGCCAGCAGCTGTCGCGCGATAAGCTGCGTGCCCAGCTGGAACAGGCTGGCTATCGCCATGTTGATCAGGTGATGGAGCACGGCGAGTACGCCACGCGCGGCGCGCTGTTGGATCTCTACCCGATGGGCAGCGAACAGCCCTACCGCATCGATTTCTTTGATGATGAGATCGACAGCCTGCGCCTGTTCGACGTAGACAGCCAGCGCACGCTGGAAGAAGTGCCGGCCATCAACCTGCTGCCTGCGCACGAGTTCCCCACTGATAAAGCCGCCATCGAGCTGTTCCGCAGCCAGTGGCGGGAGCATTTTGACGTGCGCCGTGAAGCTGAACATGTCTACCAGCAGGTCAGTAAAGGCACGCTTCCCGCCGGGATTGAGTACTGGCAGCCTTTGTTCTTTGAGCAGTCGCTCCCGCCGCTGTTCAGCTATTTACCGGCGAATACGCTGCTGGTGAATACGGGAGATCTGGAAAGCAGTGCTGACCGCTTCTGGCAGGATGTGATCGCGCGTTATGAGAATCGCCGCGTCGATCCTATGCGTCCGTTACTGCCGCCGGAAAAACTCTGGCTGCGCACCGATGAACTGTTCAGCGAGCTGAAGCAGTGGCCACGCATCCAGCTGAAAAGCGATGCGCTACCGGACAAAGCGGCTAACACCAACCTGAGCTACCAGAATCTGCCGGACCTTGCGGTTCAGGCTCAGGCGAAAGCGCCGCTGGATGCGCTGCGCAAATTCCTGGAAAGTTTCAGCGGCCCGGTGGTCTTCTCCGTGGAAAGCGAAGGCCGACGCGAAGCCTTACAGGAGCTGCTTGCTCGTATCAAAATCATTCCTAAAGCGATTCCTGCGCTACAGGACGCAGATCGGCCCGGTCACTATCTGCTGATTGGTGCCAGCGAACACGGTTTTATCGACAACCTGCGTCATCGCGCGCTGATTTGCGAAAGCGATTTGCTGGGTGAACGCGTCAGCCGTCGTCGTCAGGACAGCCGCCGCACCATCAATCCGGATGTGCTGATCCGCAACCTGGCGGAACTGCATCCTGGCCAGCCGGTGGTGCATCTTGAACATGGCGTTGGCCGATATATCGGCCTGACCACGCTGGAAACCGGGGGTATTACCGCTGAATATCTGATGCTGGCCTATGCGGGCGACGCGAAACTCTACGTGCCCGTTTCTTCGCTGCATTTGATTAGCCGCTATGCGGGCGGCGCCGATGAAAATGCGCCGCTGCACAAGCTGGGCAGCGATGCCTGGTCGCGCGCGCGCCAGAAAGCGGCGGAAAAAGTCCGCGACGTGGCCGCTGAGCTGCTGGATATTTATGCGCAGCGTGCGGCGAAAGCGGGCTTTGCCTTTAAGCACGATCCGGCTCAGTATCGTCTGTTTTGCGACAGCTTCCCGTTTGAAACCACCCCCGATCAGGCACAGGCAATCAATGCCGTGCTGAGCGATATGTGTCAGCCGCTGGCGATGGATCGTCTGGTCTGCGGCGACGTTGGCTTTGGTAAAACCGAAGTCGCCATGCGGGCCGCCTTCCTGGCGGTTGAAAACCATAAGCAGGTTGCGGTACTGGTGCCGACCACCCTGCTGGCGCAGCAGCACTATGACAACTTCCGCAATCGCTTCGCCAACTGGCCGGTGCGTATAGAAATGCTGTCGCGTTTCCGCAGTGCCAAAGAACAGGCACAGATCCTCAGCGAGGCGAGTGAAGGCAAAATCGATATCCTGATCGGCACGCATAAGCTGCTGCAAAGCGAGATCAAATGGCGCGATCTGGGGCTGCTGATTGTTGACGAAGAGCATCGCTTTGGCGTGCGGCATAAAGAGCGTATTAAAGCGATGCGCGCTGACGTGGATATTCTGACGCTAACCGCGACACCGATTCCACGTACGCTGAACATGGCGATGAGCGGGATGCGCGATCTGTCAATTATCGCCACGCCCCCTGCCCGACGTTTAGCGGTAAAAACGTTTGTACGGGAGTACGATAATCTGGCGGTGCGTGAAGCGATCTTGCGTGAGGTGCTGCGCGGTGGCCAGGTTTACTATCTGTACAATGATGTGGAAAACATCGAGAAAGCGGCACAGCGGCTTGCCGAACTCGTTCCCGAAGCGCGCATAGCCATTGGCCACGGCCAGATGCGCGAGCGCGATCTGGAACGGGTGATGAATGATTTCCATCATCAGCGTTTCAACGTGCTGGTTTGCACCACCATTATCGAAACCGGTATCGATATCCCGACCGCCAATACCATTATTATTGAGCGTGCAGACCGCTTCGGGCTGGCGCAGCTGCATCAGCTGCGCGGTCGTGTGGGTCGTTCTCACCATCAGGCCTACGCGTGGCTGCTGACGCCGCATCCTAAAGCGATGACCACCGACGCGCATAAGCGTCTGGAGGCTATCGCTTCGCTGGAGGATTTAGGCGCTGGCTTTGCGTTAGCCACGCACGATCTGGAAATTCGTGGTGCCGGGGAACTGCTGGGCGAAGATCAGCACGGCCAGATGGAAAGCATCGGCTTCTCGCTTTATATGGAACTGCTGGAAAACGCGGTCGATGCGCTGAAAGAAGGCCGTGAGCCGTCGCTGGAAGATCTGACCAATAACCAGACCGATATTGAGCTGCGCATGCCTTCCCTGCTGCCGGAGGAATTTATTCCTGACGTCAATACGCGCCTGTCGTTCTATAAACGTATCGCCAGCGCACAGCAGGAAGGCGAGCTGGACGATCTGAAGGTCGAACTGATTGACCGCTTTGGTCAGTTGCCGGATCCGGCCCGTAATCTGCTGGATATTGCCGCGCTGCGCCTGATGGCACAAAAAATTGGTATTCGCCGCGTCGAAGCAAGCGACAAAGGCGGCTTTATCGAGTTTGCGGAGAAAAACAAAGCCGATCCTGGCTGGCTAATCGGTCTGCTGCAAAAAGAGCCGCAGAACTGGCGGCTGGACGGCCCGACTAAGCTGAAGTTTATCCGCGATCTCGGTGAGCGTAAGCTGCGCATGAAGTGGGTGCGAGAGTTTATGGGGCAAATCCTGGAAAATGCTGCCTGACCATTGATTACCGTTTCAGCCTGTTGATTCAGGCAGGCTGAAACGGATCTTTCATCTGATGTTGCCAGGGCGTTCAGGGTTAACGACCCTACTCGTCGTTTGAAGATATCCCTAACATAAAGCCATCTATCTCTTCGATTTTAATCCTCAGCAAGCCATTCTTATGATGCGAGAATTTCTCAGAACCCAGCCTGAAAGAGACGTCTTGCAGATGTAAGAAATTTAAAGGAACGGATGATTCATCATCGGTTGGCGTATAATATTCTTCACCGGTGCGCTTAAAATAATTCGCGACAGCCTGTTCGGTAGAGCCATCCTCGACATCGCCAAAAAGCGCCACGATTTTGTCGTAATACTCCTTGCCGGAAATGGTGTTTCCCGTCACCAGCGCGCCTTTAACAAATAAGGTGACGCCTAATCCCACGCCAAATTTGCTGGCAATATTTGCGATAAAATTCAGGTCTGCATCACGCATTTTACTTGCAAATACGTTGGTCATTTCACTCTGTTCGGACATGACAATCTCCTTGCCTTGGTGGAGGTGATCTATCAGCTTACTTAATGAGTTTAGTGGATAACGCGCCGGTGACCAGTAAAGCGCGGACGGCTGGTTTTAGCCGTTTGGCTTACCCGTGGAGGGTTGACTGGCTGGTGCTGATCTCCTGAGCCAAATTACAGGCATAAAAAAAGCTCCATCAATGATGAAGCTTCTTATCCGTTTGCTGTCAGTTATGCCTGATTATTCAGTACCAGCTGACCATCGCTGTTAAGCGGTATGCGCGTACCGGGATCGCTGTCCATGCGAATTTTGCCCTGCTCGTTGCCGATTTTATAGGTGACATCGTAGCCGAGGGTCTTTTCCTGCTTATCGTAGACGGTTTTGCAGCGCTGCTCGGTCGTGGTGTAAGTGTCCCGATCCTGCATAGCGCCCTGCACCTGGTTGCCGCCGTAGCCACCTGCCAGTGCGCCCGCGACGGTTGCCACATCACGTCCACGTCCACCGCCGAACTGATGTCCCAGCACGCCGCCTGCAACAGCTCCCAGCACGGAACCCGCAATCCGATGGTCATCCTGTACCGCACGTCGGTGAGTCAGCGTAACGTTGCGGCATTCCTGACGAGGGTTTTTTGTTGTTTCTTTTATCGGGGTTGCTGAAAGAACCTGCGCAAACTGCGGGCTACGATCAAAAACATTCATGCTCGCTACGGCAGCCACACCCAGTGCCGCCGCTACGCCAATCCCGATACCCGCCAACATTGATTTATTCACAGGACTTCCTCCTGACATTGTTACCGCGCATTTTTGCCCGCTGCCTCTTCCCTGAACAGAAGCGCCTTACCCGGCGTGCGCGACGCGCCGTGTTAGTTAAGATAAATTTTGCTTAACAGGACCATTGTTGACAATAAGAATAGCGGAGGAAATCGCGTTTCCCGGTCATAAGGGAAAGCTTTTAAGAGAGTTCTTAAGGGGGTTCAACCACAGGAAAGGCTTATGGCAATATCGTCACCATAAGCCTTTTTTTATGCATATTCGGTACTAAATCAGGTTAATTTTGATTAGTGCAGCTTAAGTCGCGGACGGATAACGCGGTTAATACTGCCAACCAGCATCATCAGCCCGGTTTTGAAATAACCATGCAGCGCGACCTGATGCATACGGTACAACGAGATGTAGACAAAGCGGGCAATCCGTCCTTCTACCATCATTGAACCGCGCATCAGGTTGCCCATCAGGCTACCAACCGTGCTGAAGCGTGAGAGTGACACCAGCGAGCCATGATCTTTATAAACATAGGCTTTCTGCTTGCGGCCCTTCATCTGCGCAAGAATGTTTTCCAGCACCTGTGATGCCATCTGGTGAGCAGACTGCGCGCGTGGCGGAACAAAACCACCGGACGGCAGCGCACAGGATGCACAGTCGCCGATTGCGTAGATATCGGCATCACGCGTTGTTTGCAGGGTAGGTTCAACAACCAGCTGGTTGATCCGGTTTGTTTCCAGCCCACCGATCTCTTTCATAAAGTCTGGCGCTTTGATGCCTGCAGCCCAGACCATCAAATCGGCGGCAATAAATTCGCCTGACTTGGTATTTAAGCCGTTTTCATCCGCACTGGTCACCATGGTTTGCGTCAGAACACGCACGCCCAGCTTGGTCAGTTCCTGATGAGCAGCGGTCGAAATTCGCGGTGGCAAAGCCGGCAGAATACGTTCGCCCGCTTCCACCAGCGTCACGTTCAGCGCTTTGTTATCCAGCCCTTTATAACCGTAGCTGTGCAGCTGTTTAACCGCATTGTGCAGCTCGGCCGACAGCTCAACACCGGTCGCCCCGCCACCGACGATGGCGATATTGACCTGCTCCTGCACGCCTTCGCTGGCGGAGAACTTCAGGAACAGATTGAGCATTTCGTTATGAAAACGACGGGCCTGATGAGGGTTATCAAGGAAAATGCAGTGATCCTTAACGCCCGGCGTACCGAAGTCGTTTGAAGTGCTGCCCAGCGCCATGACCAGCGTGTCATAGGCAAGCTCGCGCTCGGGGACTAACAGTTCGCCCTGAGCATCGCGAATTTCAGCCAGCTGTAGTCGTTTGTTTTCACGGTCGATTTCAGTCAGCGTGCCTAGCTGGAAATGGAAATGATGGTTGCGGGCATGCGCCAGATAGCTCAGGGCATCGATGCCTTCATCCAGTGAACCGGTTGCCACTTCATGCAGCAGCGGTTTCCAGAGATGGCTGTGGTTACGATCCACCAGCGTAATTTCTGCTTTGTTCTTACGGCCCAGTTTGTGACCCAGCTGAGTAGCCAGCTCCAGCCCTCCGGCCCCCCCGCCGACGATAACAATCTTTTTCATTGGTGTAGTCAAACGACCCCCTTAAAAATGTGAACCAGTCGTTAATCAAAGGTTAAAATAATATCCTTAATTAACATAGGGTTGGCGATTTATTCGCTATCTGCTGGCAGAATACCACGCGGTAAATCGGCCGTCCTGTTAAAATTGATGCAGGTCAATTTTTTTGAGAGCTTTCGGAATATCACGCTGTTTTCACTGGATAATTTAATCGCCACGGCTCAGGTTTATTAAATTTCAGGCGTCCGAATGCGCTATTTTTTATCGGTCTTTAAAGGAATTGGCAGGAATACAGGGCGTTCTGCCTGGCGAGTTGAGTCAACGAGCTCATGCTTTGGGCAATGATAAATAAGAAACAAAAAAGCCTGCCGATATGGCAGGCTTCTTACGATGCAGCACGCTTAGCCCAGCGTTTTAAACGCCTTGATCCGTTGCAGATGCGGCGAGATATTTTTAAATTTATGCCCCTGCTCGTTATCCCAGATAATTTCATAGCAGTGATGTAACGCGGCTGCCGTACGCTGACTGTCCAGCGCATCGTCATTACGCGATAAAATGGCCAGACAACGATCGCGATTTTTCTCGCGAAAGTTGCTGACGCATTTGGTGGCAATATCAATATACTCTTCCGGTCGGTTAATTTTTCCGACCATATTCTCTTCCGGCCAGAGGTTGGGATTGAAAATCACCTGCCGTATGTCATTCAAAAAACCGATGCGCTCAGCCCAAAAGCCGCCAAGCCCTACGCCGCAGATCAACGGACGCTCATCTTCACAGCTGCGCAGAAGTTTATCCGTCTCATTCAGCAGAAACTGCATATCATGTTTGGGGTGCAGCGTGCTGTAGCTGAGCAGCCGCACATCCTTATCGATAAACTGCAGCTGTAACACTTTTTCGTGATTGCCCGGACTGGTTGAATCAAAACCATGCAGATAGATGATCATCACCCTTCTCCTGGGATTTTTAGTCTGTTAGTGGGTCGACTCCTGCCAGCGCGCCTGCAACGCTTCCAGCCGCTGACGAGTTTCTTTCCAGCGCGAAGAAGCCAGCAGCTGCTGACGAGTAAAGGTTCCACGATGGTAGAGCTTGCTGACGCGTTCGGCATTGATCGGAGACAGATTATCCAGCACGCTGACTGCCCCCTGGCGGTTATTGCAAACCAAAATCATATCGCAGCCCGCATCCAGAGAAGCCTGGCCACGTTCGGCATAGCTGCCCATTATCGCCGCGCCTTCCATCGACAGATCGTCGGAGAAGATGACGCCATCAAAGCCCAGCTCGTTGCGCAGCACTTTTTTCAGCCAGTGCGATGAACCGCTCGCCGGCCGTGGATCCACCTGAGTATAGATAACGTGCGCGGGCATAATGGCATCCAGCAGTTGTTCATCAATCAGCTGCCGGAAAATTTGCATATCATGCTGGCGGATAACCGCTTCCGGGCGATCGTCGTGCGGCGTCTCTTTATGCGAATCTGCACTGACCGCGCCATGTCCCGGGAAGTGCTTGCCGGTGGTTTTCATTCCGGCTTCATGCATGCCTTTAATAAACTGTCGCGCCATTCGTAACGCGATCGCCGGATCTTCATGGAAGCTGCGCTCGCCGATGGCGGCGCTGCCGTGACCAATATCCAGCACCGGCGCAAAGCTGATATCAATGTCCATCGCGATCATTTCGCTGGCCATCAGCCAACCTGCCTGCTGCGCCAGGGCGCCCGCTTCGGCTTCGTTGTTTAGCGCGGCAAAAGACTGCATTGCAGGCAGGCGCGTAAATCCTTCGCGGAAACGCTGCACGCGGCCGCCTTCCTGATCGACCGCAATCACCAGCCGGTGGCGGGAAGCCGCCCGAATCTGCCTGATCAACTCTTGCAGCTGCGCAGGATCGTGATAATTACGGCTGAATAAAATCAGTCCGCCGACCAGCGGATGCTGTAAAATTTCCCGCTCTTCCGCATCCAGCTCGTAGCCGAGCACATCTAACATTACCGGTCCCACACTTCACCTCTTAATCTGATAACACCCGCTGCCAGGCTTTTTCTGCCAGCGTGTAAAACATCTCTTCGCCGCTTTGTTGCCAGCGCAGTTCATACCAGCTGGCCATCAATAACCGTAACCAGGGCTGCCAGCGCTGCATTTGCCGATGCAGAGCCGTGACATCCAGTCGCTGCATACTGGCATACTGCTCCGTCAGCCGGGACTGCTGGTTTTCTGAAAGTTCATTTCCTGCCACTATCGCCGCCAGTTCCAGCGCCACGTCGCCATCGCTGGCGTACTCCCAGTCGATCAGCTTCAGCTCATCCCGATACACGATCAGGTTGCCCGGATGAATATCCATATGCAGCAGCGCAAGACGCAGCGGCTTTGGCTCTCCCTGCCGCTGTAGCCGTTGCAGCCGCTTCAGCCAGCCATAGTGACGGCGATCGGGGCGACTGATTAACCAGTACTGCTCCAGCAATTTCAGTATCGATAAACGATGGCCGCTAAGCGGCTGCTGGTGCAATTTGGCTACGTACTGGATGAGCGGCGTCAGATGGTGCGCCAGATCGGATACGTTCTCACCCGGCTGCCAGTTGAGCAACAGCCATCCGTTAGCATAGCCCTGCACCGCCGGGGCGAGACCGCTTGCCGCAAGCTGGCGCAAAATATGGTATTCACGACGCCGGTTAACGCCCGGAATGGGCTGCGCTTTGTGCTCCTGACGGGCAAGCAGAGCGGTTTCACCCAGCTCAATTTTCGCCGTCAACCCGGTAAGTCCCGCCAGTGGAAAAAAAGAACCGGCGGATTGCGCCGCCGGAAATTTTACTGCAATGAGCCTGTTAAGTGCCGGATCAACGTTGTACAACGCCATTACCCGACCAGATGATCTCACCGGTCTGCACCAGCATCAGCTGCATTTGCAGCGCAGGTGACTTGATGTCGCCCTGAGCGTTGCTGTACAGCACATACTGCGCGCCCACGTAGCGTGCGAGGCCAATGGCTTTGCTACGGGAACCCAGGCTGTCTTCCGCCGAGAGGCCCAGCGTCTGCTTCGCCGTTGCCAGCTGTTCGGTAGAAACCAGCTTGAACTGCGTATTGTTTTTTAGCGCATCCTGCAATGCTGCGGTGGCCTTCGCCGTTTGCAGGCTACCGTTGGTGCTGTTTTTCACCCCATCCACCAGCAGGACGCTGCCTGGCGTGACGCCATCGGCTCTCAGCATTTGCGCCACCAGCGGCGTTACGCTGGCATCCCAGTTAATTGACTGCATTTTTGGCGGCTGCGGAACCGTTTCGCCCGGCAGCGGCTGTGGCTGCTGTACCGGCGGTGGCACAGGCTGTGCAGGCTGAACCGGCTCTACGGGTGCGGGTTTCTGCTGCTGTTGCTGGCTAATACAGCCGCTGAGTACCAGCGCCAGTAACATGACGCCCGAGAGTTTTGTTATCTTCCTTTCCACGCATATCTCCTAAAGATACAGATAGAGCCTGACTTTACTGGCGGTCAGATTACCCGTTTGCGATGATATTTCAATACTGCCGTGTGCCGCGACCGTCACCGTACGGGGAACTTCAAAAGGCAGGATTTCCAGACCTTTATCGTCGTACCAGTAAAAACGGTAATGCACAGTGACCGGCTTCTCCTGCTGATTATACAGCAGCGTTGAAGCGCGTTGCTGCCCTTCGTGCACGGACAGAGTGGGTTTATCGGTAATGATGCCTGCCGATAACACCGACGACTCCATCACCAGTGCCTGCGACGTATCTATGGTCGTACGATCGCTTGTACAACCACTCAGCAGAGCGAGAAACGTTAATCCTGCGATAGCCCGCATCATATAGTCAGTCCGTCTCAGAATCGCATTCACTCAGCCAGCATTGGCCCTAACGGACGACCGCCCAGCAGATGCAGGTGGATATGATAGACCTCCTGCCCGCCGTGCTGATTACAGTTCATAATCAGACGGTATCCATCTTCCGCAAAGCCTTCTTCTTTGGCGATTTTTGCCGCAACAACGATCATCCGGCCCAGCGCCGCCTCATGACCCGCGACCACATCATTGGTGGTAGGGATGAGAATATTAGGCACGATCAGAATATGGGTTGGGGCTTTCGGGGAAATATCGCGAAAGGCGGTGACCAGCTCATCCTGATAAACAATATCAGACGGGATTTCGCGACGAATGATTTTACTGAAAATGGTTTCTTCAGCCATGATATCTCTTCCTGGGGCAACGTTGAGTTAAGGCAGTATGAGCGAGATATTTGTTTTCTTTCAACCTTCCCGTGATTTTTCTTTCTGAATCCGCCCTGTATTGCCGGTTTTACCGCCGTTAGCATAAAAAAAGGGGAGCTTACGCTCCCCTTGTTTATGTCCGCCGTTTTACAAATTACGGATGTAGTCATCCATGTCGGTTTTCAGGTTATCGGATTTTGTACCAAAAATAGCCTGAACGCCTGAGCCAGCCACCACTACGCCAGCAGCACCCAGTCTTTTCAGTCCAGACTGATCCACCTTCGAGACATCGGCGACGCTAACGCGCAGACGAGTAATACAGGCATCAAGGTTAGTAATGTTCTCTTTACCCCCAAAAGCCGCTACCAGATTGGCCGCCATTTCGCTGGAGGCACCTGCGGTTTGTTCAGTAGTCGCATCCTCGCGGCCTGGCGTTTTCAGGTTAAAGCGGGCGATCACTACGCGGAAAATGGTGTAGTAAACCAGACCGTAAATAATACCGATGATGGGGAACAGCCAGATTTTGCTGCTGTTGCCGCTCAGTACCACAAAGTCGATCAGACCGTGTGAGAAGCTGGTACCGTCACGCATGCCGAGCAGGATACAAATTGGGAACGCCAGGCCTGCCAGAATTGCGTGGATCACATACAGGATAGGTGCCACGAACATGAATGAGAACTCAATCGGTTCGGTGATACCGGTCAGGAATGAGGTCAGCGCGGCAGAGATCATGATCCCGCCCACTTTCGCACGGTTTTCTGGCTTAGCGGAATGCCAGATAGCAATTGCCGCAGCAGGCAGACCGTACATTTTGAACAGGAAGCCGCCAGAAAGTTTACCGGCAGTTGGGTCACCCGCCATGTAGCGAGGGATATCACCATGGAAGACCTGACCGGCTGCGTTGGTAAATTCACCAATCTGCATCTGGAAAGGAACGTTCCAGATATGGTGCAGGCCGAACGGCACCAGCGAACGCTCTACCAGACCGTAAATACCAAAGGCCACCACCGGGTTCTGATAGGCAGCCCACTGTGAGAACTCCTGAATCGCGGAACCCACCGGAGGCCAGATAAAGGAGAGTACCACCCCGACAAAAATAGCGGTAAAACCGGAAATAATCGGTACAAAGCGTTTGCCGGCAAAGAAGCCGAGATATTCAGGCAGCTTGATACGATAAAAACGGTTGAACATATAGGCGGCAATCGAACCGGCAATAATCCCCCCGAGCACGCCGGTATCGGCCAGATGGCGTGCCACAATCTCTTCAGCAGGCAGATGAATCACTA
Organism: Pantoea sp. CCBC3-3-1; assembly: GCF_007981265.1. Lineage (NCBI taxonomy): Bacteria > Pseudomonadati > Pseudomonadota > Gammaproteobacteria > Enterobacterales > Erwiniaceae > Pantoea > Pantoea sp. CCBC3-3-1. The sequence goes on along the minus strand of NZ_CP034363.1, from coordinate 1,783,031 downwards.
ATGGTGCGACCACCGCCATGGTTTTCACCATAATGCCATAAGCGACAACCGCGGCCAGTGCCGAGACACCGTCGTTGTTGGTAAAGCCTAACGCCACGCCAATTGCGAAGATCAGCGGCATATTGGCGAATACCGATCCCCCTGCTTCAGCCATAACATGCGAGACAACTGCGGGCAGCCAGCTGAAGTTGGCTGAACCTACGCCAAGCAGAATACCGGCTATCGGCAGAACCGACACCGGCAGCATCAGCGATTTACCGACCTTTTGCAGGTTTGCAAATGCATTTTTGAACATAGTGTGAAACTCCTGAGTATGAGTGCTTTTTATTACGCGCTGGTTCGCGCGATAACGGGGGAGGACCCGCTATGAATGGAGCGATTAACGCCCTCGGTATTTATTACGGACTGTAAAATAATTCGGGTAAAATTAGTTTGATGGCTATCACGTTTCGTTCAACAACCGCCTGCTGTGTAGTTTATTTCGCGCGCAATTGCCAGTTTTTGCCCATAAAAAAGCCGCATGGCCCGGCAAGAGCGATGCGGCGTTACACTTTTCACATTTTAATTACGAGCAATAAAATAAATTAATTGTCCGTCAGGCGAGATGGCGGCACATGGAATAAGCGAGAGAAATTCTCAGTAGTGGCCTGCGCCAGCACCTCAAGGCTCACGTTTTTTAATACGGCCATATATTCCGCCACGTCACGCGTATAGGCTGGCTGATTCTCTTTGCCGCGATACGGAACCGGGGCAAGATAAGGAGAATCTGTCTCAACCAGGATTCTGTCCAGCGGAATGTAGCGAGCCGCTTCACGGATTGTCTCTGCATTACGGAAAGTGACGATGCCAGAGAAAGAGATATAGAAGCCCATATCCAGCAGCTTTTCAGCGGTGTCGCGATCTTCAGTAAAACAGTGCAGGACGCCGCCACAGCCTTCAACCTTCTCTTCTTTCAGGATCGCCAGCGTGTCTTCTCGTGCATCACGCGTGTGAACAATCACCGGCTTGTTCAGATCCCGGCCGATACGGATATGTTCCCGAAAGGAAGCCTGCTGCTGGGCTTTGGTATCCTGCTGATAGTAGTAATCAAGTCCGGTTTCGCCCATCGCGATTACCCGCTCGTCAGCCGCCAGCTGACGCAGCTCGGCAAAGTCGTAAGGCTCATTCTGATTCAGGGGATGAACGCCGCAGGAGTAAGCAACGTTGGGACGGTCGCCAATCAGCTGAGTCATCGCTTTATAACCCGGTAAGGTCGTCGCCACGGCCAGCATAAATTTTACGTCGCGTGCCGCGGCCTTGGCCAACACATCGTCGACGTCCTGATGAAGCTTTTCATAATCCAGGCCATCAAGATGGCAGTGCGAATCCACTAAAAACATAATAACTCTCTAGTTCGGTAAACCCGCTGTAGTGGCATGCAGCATTTGCTCCCATGCCAGTAGCTGGTCGGTCAATAATAATTCACGGTTAACGGCTGGTACATTCAGCAGGCGATCGCGACAGATCATCCACTGCCGCACGCTGGCATCCATTGCGCTTCCGGGCAGCAGCTGAGCGATACCCGCAACCAGTGTTTGCTGGTCGACGTTGGCAATAAAGCGTCCGCCGCCCTGTTGCCATTTAAGCGCATCCACCAGCAGCGCACACAGCCAGCCAATACGGCGTACTGCATCATCCTGATTCAATACGGGCTGCAAGGATAGCATATCGCCATTCAGCGCCTTCGGCAGTGCCTGACACAGCGCCTGACGCGCTGCCCAGTTCTTCTCTCCCAGCAGCTGTTCTGCCGCTGCGGGTGCACCGCCGCTCAACCGTAAAGCGGCGAGCGCATCACTTTGTGGCGCAGGCGTCTGCTTTTGTAGCCAGTTCAGGCTCTGGCCTTCATCTGGCGCAGCAAGATGAAGAGTGAGGCAGCGGCTGCGCAGCGTGGCCAGCAAACTGCCCGGTTGCTGACAGCACAGCAGAAACCAGGTATTTTTGGGCGGCTCTTCTAACGTCTTTAGCAACGCGTTGGCTGCGGCCTCGGTGAGCTGCGATGCATCCGGCACCCAGACGACTTTCGCCCCGCCCTGTTGAGCATGGTGATAAAGCTTTTCGGTTACGCTGCGCACCGCGTCAATACCCAGCGAGCTTTTGCCCTTTTCGGCGCTGAGTTCATACCAGTCAGGATGGGTGTGAGCCTGCATTAGCTGGCAGGCATGGCACTCACCGCAGCTTTTCAGCCCGGAACGCCGCTGGCACATCAGCCAGCGGCTAATGCCCCATACCAGCGAGGCATCTCCCATACCCGGCAGCGCCTGAAGCAGTAAAGCATGATGCGGCCGGCCGTTCTGATGCTGAGCAATAATTTGACGGTAAGGCTGATTTAGCCACGGATACCAGATCATTGCTGTTCCTGAAGCCACTGCGTTAACGTCTGGCGGATCGCCTGTGAAACCCCATCGAGCGTTTTCGTTGCATCAACGGTTTTAATTCGGCTGTCGCTGGCGGCCAATGCCAGATAGCGCTCGCGGGTGCGGGTGAAAAAATTCAGTGATTCCTGCTCAATGCGATCCAGCTCGCCGCGAGCTCTGGCGCGCTGCAAACCAATTTCGGGCGTGACGTCCAGATAAAGCGTCATATCAGGTGCAAACTCACCGAGCACGCTGCGTTTTAACTGGCTCATCAGCGCCGTATCCATCCCGCGTCCGCCGCCCTGATACGCCTGGGAAGAGAGATCGTGACGATCGCCCACCACCCATGCGCCACGCGCCAGCGCTGGCTTAATGACATTCTCCACCAGCTGAACACGTGCAGCGTAGAGCATGAGTAGTTCAGCCTGATCGGTTACCCGCTCGCCTGCAATACCCTGCTTAATAAGATCGCGCAACTTCTCGGCCAGCGGCGTACCGCCGGGTTCCCGGGTGAAGACAATGTCACTGATGCCCTGCTGCTTAAGCGTCGCGACGATGACATCCCGTGCGGTGGTCTTCCCCGCGCCTTCCAGCCCTTCAATAACAATAAATTTACCGTTCATTTTTTTCCTTGACCGCCAGACGCCACGCCTGCACTGCCCGATTATGGCTGGCAAGATTGGTGGTAAAAGTGTGACCGCCTTTGCCGTCCGCCACAAAATAGAGGAAGTCGGTTTTCAGTGGATTGGCGGCCGCTTCCAGGGAGGCTTTGCCCGGCATCGCAATCGGGCCTGGCGGCATGCCGGCAATAACATAGGTATTGTAAGCCGTCGGCGTTTCCAGATCTTTACGGGTCAGCGTGCCTTTATAGCTGTCGCCTATGCCATAAATCACCGTCGGATCGGTTTGCAGCCGCATGCCCAACCGCAGGCGATTAATAAATACCGAAGCCACCTTACTGCGCTCTTCGCTGAGTGCCGTTTCTTTTTCCACAATGGATGCCATGGTCAGCAAATCATTTTTATCGCGATAGGGCAGCCCGTCTTTTTTGCTCTGCCAAAGCCGGTCGACGGTTTTTTCCATCTGCTCGTGGGCACGCTTCAGGATTGCCACATCTGTGGTGTTAGCCGTATAGGAATAGGTGTCAGGATAAAACCAGCCTTCAACATCCTGCGGGGCTATTTTTAGCGTGTCGGCGACCGTTGTCAGCTTATCGTCTGGCAGAGTGTGCTTGATATAGGGCGCGGCCCGAAGCTGGGCAAGCCACTCCTGCATTTTAGTCCCTTCCACAAAGCGAACCGGAAACTGCGCTTCTTTACCGCTGGCCAGCAGCGCGAGCATCTGACGAACCGTCATGCCTGGATTAAAGCGATAGGTTCCCGCTTTAAATTTCGCCAGTTCGGGTTCAAGCTTAAGCAACCAACCGAACCAGATGCTGTCAGGAACAATCTTTTGCTGATTGAGTTCAGCTTCCAGTACAACTCGCCCCGAGCCTGCCGGGAGCGTAAATATCGTTTCCTTTTCGACCGTCAGCTTCTGGCTGGCAAACTGCCCGATCTGCCAGTAGCTGTAAGCGAGGCCTGCTATAACAAGGACGATAATCCCGACCAGAAGTTTGCGTTTTGCTCTCATAAAGTTCCCTGTAAATCGTCTTGCTTGCAAAGCTGGTAAAACAACTCTCTGTTACGGTAAAACCGGTTTTCAATCTGACTTACCGGCAAGATCGGCATAAGTGCGTTAGTTATCAGCACTTCATCTGCTTCCGTGAGCACGTCCGGTGGCATTCTGACTTCAGCCACAGCGTTGCCCAGTTGCTTCAGTCTGGCGATGACCCACTGACGCTGAATGCCATTAACCCCAGAATCGCTCAGGATGGGAGTGAATACCTGCTTTCCGCTGCGCCAGAATAAATTCGCCGCACAGCATTCCACCAGCTGACCTTCAGTGTCAAGCACCAGCGCTTCGTCGGCACCAGTCTGCTCAAGCTCTGTACGGATCAGCACCTGCTCAAGGCGGTTAAGATGCTTAATCCCTGCAAGCAGAGGATTGCGTCCCAGCCGTATCGTGCTCAACGCCAGCTTTGCGCCGGTTTGACGCAGCTGATGATAGCGGGCCGGATAAGCGGAAAGCGAAACGATGCGGGTTGGCTGCTCGCAGCCGCGGGCGCTATAACCGCGCCCGCCGGATCCACGCGACAGGATAACTTTAATAACGCCTTCATCGCGTGTTGCGGCGGCCATCATCATTTCTTCTCGCAACGCTTCCCAGTCGACATGGTGAATGAACAAACGATGGCAGGCTTCGCGAAGACGTTTTAGATGCGCTTCAAGCATCACGACTTCGCCCTGCCAGAGGCGACCGGTGGTAAAACAGCCATCGCCAAACTGGACGGCGCGGTCGCTTGCCGCAATATTCTCAACTGCCCGACCATTGATTAACATCACCGTCCCTCCTGAGCGACTGCCGTCTCACGGTAAAGATTAACCGCTAACTACGCCTGATTCATCCCTGCCACAGAAAGTTTCACCTGAGATGAAGTTTGCAGCACGATTTTAAAACGAAAAAGGCCCGCAATTGCGGGCCTCTCAAGGCAGATAAAGGTTAAATTTTGCGGAAAATCAATGAACCATTGGTTCCGCCAAAACCAAAGGAGTTGCATAACGCATACTCCAGGCCTTTTACCTGACGTGCTGTGTGAGGCACAAAATCCAAATCGCAACCTTCATCCGGATTATCCAGGTTGATGGTTGGCGGGATAACCTGATTGCGTAGCGCCAGGATCGAGTAGATAGATTCTACAGCGCCTGCCGCACCTAACAGGTGACCGGTCATGGATTTGGTTGAGCTAACCATTACGCTGGCTGCACTGGCACCAAAGACGGATTTAACCGCCTGAGCTTCCGCTTTATCACCGGCCGGCGTAGACGTGCCGTGAGCGTTGATATAGCCGATTTGCTCTGGCGAGAGCTGCGCATCTTTTAATGCGTTAACCATTGCCAGCGCCGCGCCTGCGCCATTTTCTGGTGGGGAGGTCATATGGTAAGCATCGCTGCTCATGCCAAAGCCCACCAGTTCTGCATAAATTTTCGCGCCGCGTTTTTTGGCGTGCTCGTATTCTTCCAGCACGACAATACCCGCACCGTCGCCCAGCACGAAGCCGTCGCGGTCTTTGTCCCACGGGCGGCTTGCCGCCTGCGGATCGTCATTACGGGTGGAAAGCGCACGCGCTGCCCCGAAACCGCCCATGCCCAATGGCGTACTGCCTTTTTCGGCACCGCCTGCCAGCATAACATCTGCATCGTTATAAGCGATGATACGCGCAGCCTGACCAATATTGTGCACACCAGTAGTACACGCCGTGGAGATGGCAATACTCGGGCCTTTCATGCCGTACATGATAGTCAGATGACCGGCAATCATGTTCACAATCGTGGAAGGAACGAAGAAAGGACTGATTTTACGCGGGCCGCCGTTGACCAGCGAAGCGTGGTTTTCTTCGATCAGACCGAGACCACCAATACCAGAACCGATAGCGGCACCGATGCGATCGGCATTCTCGTCAGTAATGACCAGACCAGAATCCTGCATGGCCTGAATGCCAGCGACAACTCCATATTGAATAAAGGCATCCATCTTGCGTTGATCTTTACGCGAGATGTACTCCTCACAGTTAAAATCCTTTACTAAGCCAGCAAAACGCGTTGCGTAGGCACTAGTTTCAAAATGGTCGATCAGGCTGATGCCACTCTGACCGGCAACAAGAGCATTCCAGGTAGACTCTACGGTATTGCCGACAGGAGACAACATGCCAAGACCGGTCACAACTACACGACGCTTAGACACGTTCGTCCTCCAGGGAGGGAAATTAGGATACTCAGTGGGACGTACAGATAAAACTCAGGCGGTCGAGTGACCGCCTGGAGATGCTCACTTATGCCTGGTGACCATTGATGTAATCAATAGCAGCCTGAACAGTAGTGATTTTCTCAGCTTCTTCGTCCGGAATCTCGGTATCAAACTCTTCTTCCAGAGCCATTACCAGCTCAACGGTATCAAGAGAATCAGCGCCCAGATCTTCTACAAAAGAAGCAGTGTTAACGACTTCTTCCTGCTTAACGCCAAGCTGCTCGCCAATGATTTTCTTAACGCGTTCTTCGATAGTGCTCATACTATTAAATTTCCTATCAAAACTCGCTTTCGCGATGGTTTTCGTAGTGTATAAAATGTTGAAAAAGATGCAACTAAATCCCGGCTGGTCAAACCACGAATTTACGCTATTTTGCGGCTTTTCCCGCAAATAACGCAAATAATTTTCGTGATTATCAGACCATGTACATTCCGCCATTGACGTGCAGCGTTTCACCAGTGATGTACGCCGCCTCGTCAGAGGCTAAAAATGCAACGGCATTGGCGATTTCCTGCGCGTCGCCAAGGCGACCCGCTGGCACTTCCGCCAGAATGCCCGCACGCTGATCTTCAGTCAGTGCACGCGTCATGTCGGTTTCAATGAAACCAGGTGCCACAACGTTAACGGTAATACCACGTGACGCGATTTCTCGTGCCAGTGACTTGCTAAAGCCGATCAAACCCGCTTTTGCTGCAGCGTAGTTTGCCTGACCCGCATTACCCATGGTTCCTACAACAGAACCGATGGTAATAATTCGGCCCACGCGCTTCTTCATCATAGCTCGCATTACCGCTTTTGACAGGCGGAATACGGAAGTCAGATTCGTGTCCAGGATATCCTGCCACTCATCGTCTTTCATACGCATCAGAAGATTATCACGCGTGATGCCAGCATTATTGACTAAAATGTCTGGTTCGCCAAATTCAGCACGAATAGTAGCCAACACATTCTCAATAGAGGCGCTGTCGGTTACATTCAGCAGCAGGCCTTTGCCATTGCTGCCCAGGTAAGCGCTGATAGCATCTGCGCCGCTCTGGCTGGTCGCTGTACCTACCACTTTCGCGCCGCGTGCTACCAGCGTTTCCGCGATAGCACGGCCAATGCCGCGACTTGCACCGGTAACCAGCGCGATTTTTCCTTCGAAGCTCATGCTCATCCTCGTCTGATTGTTAAAGCGCAGCTGCCAGGCTTTCCGGATCGTTAACCGGCGCCGCAGTCAGCGTATCAACAATACGTTTTGTCAGGCCGGTCAGTACTTTGCCAGGCCCAGCTTCCAGCAGCGACGTCACACCCTGCTGCGCCATAAACTCGACGCATTCGGTCCAGCGGACCGGGCTGTACAGCTGGCGAACCAGCGCGCTGCGAATCGCCTCTGCTGAGGTCTCACATTTCACATCAACGTTGTTAATCACCGGAATGACCGGGGCGTTGAAGGTTAACTTTTCCAGCGCAACAGCCAGTTTGTCGGCTGCCGGCTTCATCAGCGCGCAGTGTGACGGCACGCTAACGGGCAGTGGCAGAGCGCGTTTAGCACCGGCGGCCTTACAGGCTGCCCCCGCACGCTCTACCGCTTCTTTATTTCCGGCGATAACAACCTGACCGGGTGAGTTGAAGTTGACCGGGGAGACAACTTGTCCCTGAGCCGCTTCCTCACAAGCTTTAGCAATGGCTGCATCATCCAGGCCGATAATCGCCTGCATTGCGCCTGTGCCTTCCGGCACCGCTTCCTGCATCAGTTTGCCACGCAGTTCTACCAGCTTGATCGCATCACTAAAGTCGATCACGCCCGCGCAAACCAGCGCACTATACTCGCCCAGGCTGTGTCCTGCCAGCATTGCAGGCGTCAATCCGCCTTTTTCCTGCCAAACGCGGAAAATAGCAACAGATGCGGCCAGCAGCGCGGGCTGAGTTTGCCAGGTTTTGTTCAATTCTTCAACCGGCCCCTGCTGCACCAGTGCCCAAAGGTCGTAACCCAGCGCATCGGAAGCTTCACGGAAAGTTTTTTCCACCAGCGGATTTTCAGCTGCCAGGTTAGCCAGCATGCCAACCGTCTGCGATCCCTGTCCCGGGAAAACCATTGCAAATTGCGTCATTGTTATATCCTGTTAATCAAAAACGAACCAGCGCCGAGCCCCAGGTGAAACCGCCACCAAAGGCTTCAAGCAGCACCAGCTGACCTGGCTTAATACGGCCATCGCGTACGGCTTCATCCAGCGCGGTCGGAACGGAAGCGGCAGAGGTGTTGCCGTGCCGATCCAGCGTCACAACCACTTTATCCATCTCCATGCCCAGCTTGCGCGCGGTGGCGTTGATAATACGCAGGTTAGCCTGATGCGGTACCAGCCAGTCGATGGCTTCACGCTCAAGATTATTTGCCTTCAGCGTCTCTTCTACGATGTGCGCCAGCTCGGTTACGGCAACCTTAAACACTTCGTTGCCCGCCATGGTGACGTAAGAAGGCTGCTCCTGGTGCTCACGATCCTGATTCGCCAGCGTCAACAGCTGACCGTAGCGGCCATCAGCATGCAGATGGGTCGAAATGATGCCCTGTTCTTCGCTGGCACCCAGCACCACCGCACCTGCGCCGTCGCCAAACAGAATGATCGTGCCGCGATCGTTTGGATCAAGCATACGCGCCAGCACGTCAGCACCGATCACCAGCGCGTTTTTTACTGCGCCGTTTTTGATGTACTGATCGGCCACGCTCAGGGCATAAGTAAAGCCTGCGCATGCCGCTGCCAGATCAAAGGATGCGGCATCATCAATACCCAGCATCTGCTGGATCATGCAGGCTGAACTTGGGAAAGCATGACTGGAGGAGGTGGTGGCAACCACGATCAAACCGATATCGTTCTTGTCGATACCGGCCATTTCCAGCGCACGTTCAGCCGCGTGGAAGCCCATCGTCGCGACGGTTTCGTCTGCTGCGGCTATCCGACGTTCACGAATACCGGTTCGCGTGACAATCCACTCGTCCGATGTATCTACCATTTTTTCCAGATCGGCATTAGTCCGCACCTGTTCGGGCAAATAGCTACCCGTACCGATAATCTTCGTATACATGTACGTCAGTCACTCTTAGGTAATACAGTTTCAAGGCGGGCAGCAATCCGTTCGGGAAGTTGCTGCCGCACCGCCTGCTCTGCCTGTTCTATTGCCGCAAAAAATGCGTGCTGGCTGGCGTTACCGTGACTTTTCACCACGATACCGCGCAAGCCTAACAGGCAGGCGCCATTGTACTGGTCGGGATTCAGATGGCCGAACTGCTTAGCCAGACGCCTTTTCAGCACGCGTCCCAGCAGTGACAGCCACCAGGCCCTTTTTTTACCTTCGCCCTGTGATTGCAACAGCGAAAGAAACGTTTTTACTACTCCTTCCATCGTTTTTAAGGTGACATTGCCGATGAAACCATCGCATACAAGTACATCCGTCTTTCCGGTAAGAAGATCGTTTCCTTCGAGGTATCCAATATAGTTAATTTCCGGCGATTCACGCAGAATTACCGCAGCGTCGCGGATGCTTTGCAAACCTTTGGTCTCTTCATGACCAATATTTAGCAGCGCCACGCGTGGATGACCAATGTTTAACACCTCTTCGGCCATCACTGCGCCCATTACGGCAAACTGCACCAGCAGGGCGCTGTCTGACTCAATATTGGCACCTAAATCCAGCAGCACCGTTTTTCCACGCTGCACGTTTGGCAACACCGTCATCAACGCGGGCCGCTCAATGCCGTTTAACGGCTTGAGCAGTAATTTCGCCAGCCCCATCAGCGCCCCAGTATTCCCGGCACTGATACAGGCTTGTGCCTGCCCTTCTTTTACCAGCTCAAGCGCCACGCGCATGGAAGAACCACGGCTGTGACGAATCGCCTGGGAAGGTTTAGCATCACTGGCAATAACCGACTCGGCAGGAATAATCTGCAGACGTGCCCGTAAGGCGGAATCAGCTTTTGCGAGTAATGACGTGATTTTGTCGGGATCGCCGACCAGGAGAAGATGCAACTGCGAGTGAGATGCCAGTGCCTGCATTGCCGCAGGCACTGTCACGCAGGGACCGAAGTCCCCGCCCATGGCATCTATCGCCAGGGTCAATCGTGTCAAAGTATCGCCGGCAGAGCCGCGAATTACTTAACGATGACCTTGCGACCGCGGTAGTAACCATCCGCAGTGATGTGGTGACGCAGATGCGTTTCGCCAGAAACTTTATCTACGGAAAGAGCTGCTGTGGTCAGCGCATCGTGTGAACGACGCATGCCACGCTTGGAACGGGTTGGTTTATTCTGTTGTACGGCCATGGACCTTACTCCTATTACTTACGCTTTAAACTGGCTAATACGGCAAATGGGTTTGGTTTTTCCGCCTCTGCAGGCAGTTTGCCAAAGACCATGTCCGCCTCGGACACTTCACAGTGTTCAGAATCATGCACCGGAACGACAGGCAGAGCGAGGATAATTTCATCTTCTACCACTGCCAGCAGGTCGATTTCGCCAAACTCGTTGACCTCGACCGGCTCGTACGCTTCCGGGAGTGCTTCAGCCTGCTCGTCAGTAACGACCGGGCTAAAACAATACGTCACGTGGACCGCGTGCGGGAAAGACTGGTTGCAGCGTTGACAAGAGAGCGTAACGGAAACCGCAGCAGTACCTTTCAGTACCGCTAAACGCTGCTCGTCAATCGCGAACGACATCGTACAATCCACATCGCTGTCCACACTCACGACCGATTCGGCAACACGCAGCACCTGTTCAGGGGTGTAAACGCCCTGGTAATCCAGGCGTTTTTGAGCGGTGCGAACCGGATCAAGAGTTAGGGGTAATTTTACCTTTTGCATAGGGCGCGCATATTAACTTTGTAACGACATAGAGTCAAAGAAAAAGGCCGTTTAACAGCATCTTTCACCCATTATTCGCATCCAGTGCGGCGCACAGTTTAAAATGTCCCGCACTGATTCGCTATCTATTCTGGAAAAAAATATGACACAGCTGGTTTTAGCCTCCACTTCCCCGTTCAGAAAAACCCTGCTCGAGAAGCTGGGCGTTCCTTTTATTACCGCTTCGCCTGAGGTGGATGAAACGGCTCAACCCAATGAATCTGCAACGGATCTTGTTAAGCGTCTTGCGGCAGCTAAAGCCTGCGCGCTGGCTAAATCTTATCCTGCACATCTCATTATAGGCTCCGATCAGGTCTGCGTAATTGACGGAAAAATCACCGGAAAACCGCATACGGAAGAGAACGCTCGCGCGCAGTTACGTCAGGCCAGCGGCCACAGCGTCATTTTTTATACTGGCCTGGCGCTTTTAGACAGCCGAAATAATAAGCTGAACGTGATTTGTGAACCTTTTAGCGTCGATTTCCGCCCGCTAAGCGAAGCGGAAATCAGCCACTATATTCGTAAAGAACAGCCGCTTAACTGTGCGGGAAGTTTTAAAAGCGAAGGGCTGGGAATTACTTTGTTTGACCGTCTTTCCGGCCGCGATCCGAATACGCTGGTTGGACTGCCGCTGATTGCGCTGTGTGAGATGCTGCGGGAAGCGGGAATCGATCCGCTGGCAGGTTAGGTCTGGATGAGATCGGTCGCTTCAGGCTGGTCAGAAAGCGGGAGGGGCTACCCGGAACACGGACACGCAAAAAACCTCATGCCTGATACGCTCGTTTGGCGCCGTCCATGGCGTCAAACGGTAAGCTTATTTGCAGTCATTTCTTTTCGACAACACCGCTGTACCAAACATCACTTCGCCGGGGAATTCTTCCGCAGCACCGCCAGGCAGCGCTTCAGCTCATCGTCCAGCGGCGCTTCCACGCGCATGACTTCACCGGTGTTAGGATGAGTGAATTTCAGCGCAGCAGCGTGCAGGAAAAGGCGTTTCAAGCCCGTACCGGCCAGTTGCGCATCAAAATCTCTTTCGCCGTAGCGGTCATCAAAAGCAATCGGGTGCCCGGCATGCAGCGTGTGCACACGGATCTGATGGGTACGACCGGTAATCGGGCTGGCCTTTACCAACGTAGCCTGCGCGTAACGTTCTTCAACCTTGAAGCGCGTTTCGGACGGTTTGCCTTCGCTGCTTACCCGCACAATGCGCTCACCGCTTTGCAGGATATTTTTCAGGAGTGGAGCCTGCACCGCTTTGATATGCGAAGGCCAGGAGCCGCGAACCAGCGCCAGATAATCCTTCTGCATGCCTTTTTCACGTAACTGTTCATGCAGCGAACGCAGCGCAGAACGTTTTTTCGCCACTAGCAGAATGCCGGAAGTATCGCGATCGAGACGATGCACCAGCTCCAGGAAGCGAGCATCAGGCCGTAGCGCGCGCAGCCCTTCGATAACGCCAAAGCTCAGCCCACTTCCGCCGTGCACGGCGGTGCCTGACGGCTTGTTCATCACCAGAATATAATCGTCTTCATAAAGGATTGCATCGGCGAGTGCCGCAACCTTAGCCAGCTTTGGCGAGACGGCGGCATCTTCACGCTCCGCCACCCGCACCGGCGGGATACGCACCTCATCCCCCGCTTCCAGCTTATATTCAGGCTTGATTCGACCTTTATTAACGCGCACTTCGCCCTTACGCAAAATGCGATAAATCATACTTTTCGGCACGCCTTTCAACTGGGTGCGTAAAAAGTTATCGATGCGCTGTCCCGCCTCATCGGCGGAAATAGTCACTATTTGTACTGCGGGAGTATTGGTTTTCATGGTCGGCGATTCTAAATAGAGCGCCAGGATAGCGCCACTTCTTTTTCTGTGCTTAACTGACTAAGACCCCTGCGATGCAGGCGTTTATGTCCAGTTTTTAGGCAATTTGCTGAATTGCGCTGCAAATGATTCGAAAAGCTGGAATAAACTTCTCAGAGCGGGAAAAGTCACCTTGCTATCACAAGCTTAGCAATGGAATAATGATTCCGTTTTCCAGGCTCTGGCCTTGTGAAACAAGAAAATAGCGTAATAAGAAATTTTGCCGGATAACCCATACACGCAGCAATGGCGTAAGACGTATTGTGTCATCAGGCATTTAGCGGGCTGCGGGTTGCAGCCTGGACGACAAGACGGGATTGGTTCACTCTGGTATCCACTGGTGGTTCTCCCCCTTTTTAAAAGCGCTGTTTTTTCTAATGAAAAACAGGCTACCGAGATTTTGCGCCCCTTGAGCCGCCGATAACCGGGAGGTTGACGGCTTTGCGATGAGACACGGGGCCATCGGTCGATTGCGTCCAGCGTTACTATTGCCCGTAGCTTTGTCACTAATGTAAGAATAATGAGTAAGTTACGATGAAAAGAATGTTGATAAACGCAACTCAACAGGAGGAGTTGCGTGTTGCTCTGGTAGACGGACAGCGTCTGTATGACCTGGATATTGAAAGTCCGGGACACGAGCAGAAGAAAGCCAACATCTACAAAGGCAAGATCACCCGCATTGAACCTAGTCTTGAAGCCGCCTTTGTCGATTACGGCGCTGAAAGACACGGTTTTCTCCCTCTGAAAGAAATCTCCCGCGAAAACTTCCCCAGCAATTACAACTCGCATGGTCGTCCTAACATTAAAGACGTGCTGCGCGAAGGTCAGGAAGTTATCGTTCAGATTGATAAAGAAGAGCGCGGCAACAAAGGCGCAGCGTTAACCACCTTTATCAGCCTTGCGGGCAGCTATCTGGTTCTGATGCCGAACAACCCTCGTGCTGGCGGCATTTCCCGCCGTATTGAAGGCGACGATCGCACCGAACTGAAAGAAGCCCTTTCCGCGCTGGAACTGCCCGAAGGCATGGGTCTGATCGTGCGTACCGCGGGCGTCGGCAAATCAGCCGAAGCGCTACAGTGGGATTTGAGCTTCCGTATGAAACACTGGGAAGCGATCAAAAAAGCCGCCGACAGCCGCCCTGCTCCCTTCCTGATCCATCAGGAAAGCAACGTTATCGTGCGCGCTTTCCGTGATTACCTGCGTCAGGATATCGGTGAAATCCTCATTGATAATCCGAAAGTTCTTGAACTGGCTCGCCAGCATATCGCGGCGCTGGGTCGTCCGGACTTTAGCAGCAAAATCAAGCTCTATACCGGTGAGATCCCGCTGTTCAGCCACTATCAGATCGAATCGCAGATTGAATCCGCCTTCCAGCGCGAAGTGCGCCTGCCTTCCGGCGGCTCGATTGTGATCGACACCACTGAAGCACTGACCGCTATTGATATCAACTCCGCTCGTGCAACCCGCGGTGGCGATATCGAAGAAACAGCCTTTAACACTAACCTGGAAGCAGCAGACGAAATCGCACGTCAGCTACGCCTGCGCGATCTGGGTGGCCTGATCGTTATCGACTTTATCGATATGACGCCGGTTCGCCATCAGCGTGCGGTTGAGAATCGCCTGCGTGAGGCCGTCCGTCAGGACCGTGCGCGCATCCAGATTAGCCATATTTCCCGTTTCGGCCTGCTGGAAATGTCGCGTCAGCGCCTCAGCCCGTCACTGGGCGAGTCCAGTCATCACGTCTGCCCTCGCTGTAGCGGGACCGGCACCATCCGTGATAACGAATCGCTGTCGCTCTCTATCCTGCGTCTGATTGAAGAAGAAGCGCTCAAAGAGAACACCAAAGAAGTTCACGCTATCGTGCCGGTGCAGATTGCGTCTTACCTGCTGAACGAAAAACGTGAAGCGGTTAGCGCCATCGAAAAACGTCAGGGCGGCGTGCGGGCCATCATCGTGCCTAACGATCAGATGGAAACCCCACACTACTCCGTTCTGCGCGTGCGCAGCGGTGAAGAAACGCAGACCCTTAGCTATCATCTGCCGAAGCTGCATGAAGCGGAAATGGCCCTGCCTTCTGAAGAAGAACATGCTGAGCGTAAGCGTCCTGAGCAGCCGGCTCTTGCCGCGTTTGTGATGCCGGATGCGCCGCCTGTTCCACAGGAGCCTGTGGTTGAAATCGCCAGCCCTGCCGTTGCGCCACAGCCTGCTGCGCCGGAAAGCCAGCAGCCAGGCCTGGTCAGCCGCTTCCTGAGCGGACTGAAGAAAATGTTCGCGGGTGAGCAAAAACCTGTTGAACAGCCTCAGCCTGCTGCCGTTGTGGAAGAAAAAGCGCCGGAAGCCACACCTCCGCGTAGCGAACGCCGCAACAATCGTCGCCAGAATAACCGTCGTGACCGTAATAACGGTGAACGTGGTGAACGCTACGGCGACCGCAGCGAGCGCAGCAACGAACGTAACAGCGATCGTAATGAACGTACCGAGCGTAATGAACGTACCGAGCGTGGCGAACGTAATAACAATCGTAACGAGCGTAACGACCGCAACTCCAATCGCAATGAGCGTATGGTTCGCGACCGCGATCCTGCCGCTGAAGGCCGTGAAGATAATCGTCGTAACAAGCGTAATGCGCCACAACAGGCAGAAACGCATGACGAAATCCAACCGGTCAGCGACGAAGCGCGTAATCAGCAACGTGAAGAGGCGCAACAACAGCGTCGCGATCAGCGTGCCGAGCGTAAACGTCGTCAGGATGAAAAACGTCTCGCTGCGCAGGAAGAGAAAGTTGCTGAAGTCGTACCGGCTGAAGAAGTTGCAGAAGCTGCTGAAGAGCAGGTTCAGGTACTGCCACGTCGTAAGCCACGTCAGCTGAATCAGAAGGTACGGATTGAGACGGCCGAGCAAACGGCTGCACGTTCATTCGCACCTGCTGAAGACGAGCCTGCTGCGCCAGTTGAAGAACAGCCAGCTGCGCTGACCGGGGCGGTAGATATCGTTGAATCGGATGAAAGTGAAGAACGCGACAGCAACACGATGCCACGTCGTTCACGCCGTTCGCCTCGCCATCTGCGCGTTAGCGGCCAACGTCGTCGTCGCTATCGTGACGAGCGCTATCCAAACCAGTCGCCAATGCCGCTGACCTTTGCTGCTGCGTCTCCGGAAATGGCTTCAGGTAAAGTTTGGGTCTCTTACCCTGTGGCGCATATTACCGATGGTGACGAGGTCGAACAGTCCGTGGTGCCAGATTATGGTCATCAGGATGTTGAAACCGCCCCTGCTGTTGCCGTAGCCGAAACCGCTTCGCTGCCGGAAGGCGTTCAGGATGAAGCTCAGCCGGTACATATCGCCGAGCCTCAGCCAGCGAATCAGCCGGAAGTGACGCTGGTTAACACCGACGAAACTGCCGCCATTGAAGCGCCAGTCAATGAGGAACCTTCGGTTATCTCAGCTGCTGACGAGCCTGTTGCTGAAGCGGTGGCGGAAGAAGCTCAGCCGGTAGAAGAGACTCAGCCTGCGGTTGATTCTTTTGCCAGCACCGCTGAAGAAGCTGCACCGGCTAAAGAGATTGCTGAAGCGCAGCAGACTGCTGAAAACAACCCGCAAGCCGTCACTTCTGCCTCCGATGTGAGTGCAGAAACGAAGCAGCAGGTTGAAGACGTGCTGAAGGCGCCAGAAGCAGTCGCAGAACCTGTTGTGGCTTCCGAGCCTCACGCTCCGGTTCCGGCACGTGACGAACCGGTTGCTCAGGCCACTGCTGCACCTCAGGTTCCTGCTGCTGAGGCGGCACCGGTTGCTCAGGCTCCTGCTGCACCTCAGGCTCCGGCTGTTGAGGCGGCACCGGTTGCTCAGGCGACTGCTGCACCTCAGGCTCCGGCTGCTGAAGCTGCACCGGTTGCTCAGGCGACTGCCGCACCTCAGGCTCCGGCTGCTGAAGCGGCACCTGCGGTAACAGACGCTGCGGTTCCGGCCTTCAAGCATCATGCTACGGCTCCGATGACTAAAGCGCCGGCACCTGAGTATCAGGCAGAACCTGCTCGCAACAGCGACTGGGTTCGCCCTTCCTTCAACTTTGAAGGTAAAGGCTCAGCTGGCGGTCACGCAGCAACCCATCAGGCAACGGCCCCGGCAACCCGCCCGGAATAAACCGCAACCCTGACGAAAAGCCCTGGTCACTGACCGGGGCTTTTTTTGCAGGCGTGAAAGCCGATAAACTCCCGCTGGCAGCTATCATCAACTCATCGCGTACTCTGATGCAGCGTCAAAACTCCCCCGCCAACACGGCAGTGCAGGCGAACGTTTTCCAACTGAAGTAGTCCTGTTCGCGACGGCAAACTCAGGGCAAAAAAAACCCGTTATCAGGAGGTTACTCTGATAACGGGGGAAAAGTGGACGCACCCGGTTTAAGCGCGTCCAAAATGGGTAACAGGTTTAATTCGTTTTGAACAGGGACATCTGAGACATTGAGCTAAACACCTTGTAGGAAGCCTGCAAAGCAGCCTGCTTCATGGTGTAAGCGGAAATGGTACTTGTGTAGTCAGCGTCGACCAGGTTACTCATCTGCGTTGACTGGTTGAGCGCCGTGTCATCAGATTTGGATTCAATATTATCCAGCTCGCTTAGCTGCGTGCCCACTTCAGACTGTACTTTCAGCACGTTGTCCATTGAGTTACGCAGGCCACGGTTAGCCTTAGCCATATCGGCGGCGGCGGCATCTTTGGTCGTTGCATCGGCATCGGCCAGCGGCTGTTTCAGCGCGTTGATGGCGGTATTCAGCGTGGTGAAAATATTGCTCTCACTTGCGCTGCCATCCGGCTCGGCTACCGCAGTGCTGGTCAGGCTGTTAAAAATCTGGCTACCGGTATGGCTGGTGACCATGGTACGGCTGGCATCGACTTTCTGGTTAATCGCCGTATCACCGCCGACATAGCTCACGTTGCCGCTGGCATCCTGAGTAAAAGGTGCCGTATCGGATTTGTAGCCTGCAAAAATGTAACGGCCGTTGCCGTCTGTCGAGTTAGCAAGGTTCATCAGCTGATCGCGCAGGCTGGTCAGGGTTGTCGCATAGGTGGCGCGGTCGGCATCCGACAGCGTACCGGTTGATGCAGCAACAACGGCCGTTTGAGCCTGAGTGATGACGTTCGTCACCTGCGACAGGTTAGTGTCTTCCTGCGCCAGGCTGCTGGTCGCAAAATTACGTGCCGTCTTGTACTGGCTGGTCTCAGCCTGAGCCTGTGACAGCACAACTGCCTGAGCGGCCGCCACCGGGTCGTCTGATGGGTTGACCACACGCTTGCCGGTTGACAGCTGTTCGCCCGATTTCAACCAGGCAGACTGCGAGTCAGAAATACCGCGCATTTGTTGGTCATAAATCATCGTGGTGCTTAAACGCATGATTTGTTCCTTCCTCAGAATCAGCTAACGGCGCCGATCAGCGCGTTAAATATAGTGGTGGCAGTTTGCAAAATCTGCGCGTTCGCAGTGTAGTACTGCTGATAACGCGTCAGGTTGCCATATTCTTCATCCAGGTTAACGCCGGAAACGGACTGCTGCTGATTGGTCAGCTGCGTCACCACATTGCCCTGCGTGGTGCTGGTGGTTTCCAGGTTGCTGGTTTTGTTACCAATGGTAGCGACCATGCTGGCATAAGCCTGAGTCAGCGTACTGTTGCCGGTAATGACCTTTTTGGTCTGCAAATCCAACAGCGACTGCGCGTTGTTGTTGTTGCTTACACCATTATCGGCATCGGCGGCAGCAATTTTAGCTTCGTCGGTAATATTTACACTCATGCTGGAAATCACGTTAGAAACGGGTTTCACCGTGAAGCTGTCTTTAGCCGATGGCGTACCGTTCACCGTCAGCTGTAAGCCATCAAAACTCAGCGTAGAATTACCGGACGCATCCGTTCCCGCGGTTGGGGTCACGGTCGCGTTGTCAGATAAACGTTTTACGCTCCAGCTGCTGCCGTCGTAGCTCACCTTGTAATCTGACGCCTGCACGCTGCTGGTATCAGTCCAGGCCGCAGAAACGGAAACGCCGGTGCTGTTGTTGCTGTTGGCCGTGACCGTCGGGCCGCCCAGATTAAAGAACGCTTCGCCCGCATCGCCGTTGCTGTCATAACCGGCTTCGTGCTGGGTGTTAAAGCTGTCACCCAACGCCATCGCCATCTGGCCAAGCTGATTGCGTGTATTATCCAGATCGGTACGGAAAGCGAGCAGACCACCCAGTGAGCCGGTGGTGATCAGTTTTTCCGGAATTTCCGTGGTGGCTTTCGTGGTTGAATCCACAGTAGCAATGGTGGTTCGGGCAGGATCCGCGCTGGAAGAAACCGCAGCCAGCTTGTTGTAGCTGTCGCCCTGCACCAGCGAAATACCGTTACCGATGCTGATGTTGTAGCTGCCGCCATCCTGCTGCGTCACGGTGACGCCGACAATTTTGTTCAGATCGCTGACCAGCTGATCGCGTTGATCCATCAGATCGTTAGGTTCGTTACCCGCGCCCGCGCCTTTCAGCTTGGTGATCTGCTGGTTAATATTAGCGATCTGCTTGGCATAGCCGTTGATTTGGTCCACGCTGGAGCCGATCGAGGTATTCAGGCTGCTGTCAACGTTACGCAAATAGGTATCGGTGACTTGAAACTGGTTTACCAGCCCGTCTGCTTTGCCCAACACGGCCTGACGTGATGAAGAGTCAGATGCGTTGCTGGTCAACGTTTGCAGCGAGGAGAAGAAATCCTGCACGGTCGTTGACAGCGTGTTGGTGGTACTGGAAAACATATCATCCAGGTTAGAGAGCTGGCTGTATTGCGTGGTCAGCGCGCTGGACTGGGTACTGGCGCTGCGCAGCTGGTTAGTAATAAAGGCGTCGTATTCACGATTGACGCTGGCAACCGAAACACCGTTGCCATAGTACTGCGTGCCGTTGAGCGTACTGCTTGCCTGAGCAAGAACCGTCGTCTGACGCGAGTAGCCAGCAACGCTGTAATTACTGATGTTGTTACTGGTGGTGCTCAACGCGGCCGAGGCGGCGTTGATACCTGTCATAGCGGTATTAATTAAGTTAGACATGTCGGTTCCTTATCACCCTGGCTCAGCACGGGCCGGCATTACAATCGGTTGCCGGTCCACGCGTTAGCGTCAATCCGGCCTGTCACTGTTATCGGTTAAAATGCAGCAAACTTGAGCGAAAAATTTAGAATAAATCGCCCACGTCCTGGCTATAAGCCTTCACGACTTTTTCACCCATGTTTTTGAATTGCTGGATCATTCCCACCAGCTTCTGCGCATATTTTGGATCGGTCGCATAGCCTGCTGCCTGGAGTGCTTTCGCGCCCTGCTCCGGCGTTGCCGCCGTGGTCACCGCCTGGTAACGCGGGTTATTGGCAATCAGCTTCACGTAATCATTCAGCGCATCGAAATAGGAGTCATAGACGCGGAATTTGGCTTTTACCTTCTTCGCTTCGCCATGCTCATATTCGGTAGTGGTGATTTCGGTGGTTTTCCCCTGCCAGCTGCTCGTCGCTTTGATACCGAAAACGTTAAAGCTTGGTTTGCCTTCCGCGGTCAGGATCTGACGTTGTCCCCAGCCCGACTCCAGCGCGGCCTGCGCCAGAATCAGGTGATGAGGAATACCGGTGCCGGCGCTGGCCTCTTTCGCTGGCTGCGACAGCTGAGCGATAAAGTCGCTGCTGTCGCCACTCAACGGCCTGTCAGACGAGGCTGGCAGACGCGGCACCGCCTTACGTACAATCTGTTCTAACGCCAGCGGCGGCAGCGTGTTGATAAAGTCTTTATCCAGCATCATCGGAATGGTGCCCGCTTTCTCATCGGGTGCCTGTGCCTGTTCCATCTGCTTGACCATCATGTCGGCCAGGCCCAGTCCTTTTGATGCAATCTGTTGCCCAATCTGCTGATCGTACATTGAAGTGTAAAGACGCGTCTGTTCGGTGCTCAGCAGGCCATCCTGCGGCAGCGCCTGACGCATGCTTTTCAACATCATCTGTACAAACATGCCTTCCACTTGCTTAGCGACTTCTTTAGCGTGAGCCTTAGGATCGTTACTCGCATCACGTTTCAGGTTGTTCAGTGAGCGGCTGTCGTAAGCCGCTGACATCAGAGACTGGGTATCGGTCATCAGATAATTTCCAGTTTGGCGTGCAGACAGCCCGCGCTCTGCATTGATTGCAAAATAGACATCAGGTCAATCGGCGTGGCACCCAGCGCATTCAGTGCACGCACTACGCTGTTCAGGTTGGCGCTGGCATTCACGCTCTGCAACGCGCCGCCGCTCTGGCGCAGGTCAATCTGAGTCTGCGGCGTGACGGCAGTCTGTCCACCGGCAAACGGCGTGTTAGGCTGGCTGACGTTCTGCTGCTGGTTCACCGTTACCGAGAGGTTGCCCTGAGCGATAGCGCAGGAGCTGAGCATCACTTCACGGTTCATCACGACCGAGCCGGTACGCGAGTTGATAATCACTTTCGCATCCTGAATCGGCACGGAAACATCAATGTTCTGGATATCGGCCAGCAGGCGAACCTGTGAAGTGCCGTTAGCAGAAACCTGTACCTGTACGGTACGGCCATCAATTGCCTGCGCTGAACCGTAGCGACCGTTAATGGCATCGGCAATACGCTGCGCCATGCTGAAATCTTCCTGGTTCAGGTACAGGCTGATCACGTTAGAGGTGCCAAAGTTATTTGGCAGTTCACGTTCAATGGTGGCGCCGCCGGTGATACGACCGCCGTTCACCTGGTTAACCGTGACGCTGCTGCCGCCCGCAGAAGCACCCGCGCCGCCAACCAGAATGTTACCCTGCGCCAGCGCATAAACCTGGTTGTCCACGCCTTTCATCGGCGTCATCAGCAGCGTACCGCCGCGCAGGCTTTTTGCGTTACCCATTGAGGAAACCACGACGTCAATCACCTGACCCTGACGGCCAAACGCCGGCAGCTTGGCCGTCACCATGACCGCCGCCACGTTTTTCAGCTGCATGTTGGTACCAGAAGGCACGGTAATGCCCAGCTGAGATAACATGTTGTTCAAACTCTGCGTGGTGAATGGCGTCTGGGTGGTCTGGTCACCCGAGCCATCCAGACCCACAACCAGACCGTAACCGATCAGCGAGTTATCACGCACGCCGCCAACGGTGGTCAAATCGCGAATACGGTCGGCGTGAGCAAATGAACTGACCGCGGCCAGCAAAACCAGGGTAAACCGGAAAATAATATTACGCATTTAAACCTCTTAGAATGGTGACAGGTTCAGGAAGAACCGTTGCAACCAGCCCATCGTCTGTGCCTCATTGATGTAGCCGTTACCGACGTACTCAATACGGGCATCCGCCACCTGGGTCGAAACGACGCTATTGCTACCGCTGATGGTGCGTGGGTTAACCACGCCCGAGAAGCGGATAAATTCCGTGCCCTGGTTGATCTCAATCTGTTTCTCACCGACCACTTTCAGGTTGCCGTTCGGCAACACCTGATTCACGGTTACAGTGATAGTGCCGGTAAAGGTGTTGTTGGCTGTCGCGCCGCCTTTACCTGCAAAGGTGTTTTTACCGCTGGCGTCGATATTCGTTTTATCGCCACCCAGCAAGCCGGTCAGCGCGGATGGTAACGCGGTCAGACCCAGCGTTGCGCTACCGTCACGTCCGGCAGACGCCGTGGAGCTCTTGCTCGCACTGACGTTTTCCTGCAGCGTGATCGTCAGCGTATCGCCGATATTACGTGGACGGCGATCCTCGAACAGCGGCTGGTAGCCGTAGTTCATCGGCATCACGCCCTGAAAAATGGAACCGTTAACCATCGGTGGCGAAGCGGGCAGCGGCTGGGCCGTTGTCGAACCTTCGACCAGAGGCTTACGTGGAACTAAAGCACAACCGTTAAGCGTCAGGAGCAGCGTGGCTACTAACAAGCGTCCAGGCATTGAGATTTGCTTCGCCATGGAATTAACCTTTAATAATTAATGAAAACTTTTTATTTAGAGCCGGGCGAACCCGGCCTCTGTGACTTCAAAAATCCATACCCTAAATAATTCAAGTCGCAGGAAGGCGGCAAGGGAGCGAACCCCGATGAGCTTACTTGAGTAAGTGATTCGGGTGAACGAACGCAGCCAACGCGCCTGTGGCTTAAAGGATGACGGGTATTACAGCTGAGTCAGTTTGGCCAGCATCTGATCGGACGTGCTGATTGCCTTACTGTTGATCTCATAGGCGCGCTGAGTCTGAATCATGCTGACCAGTTCTTCGGCGACGTTAACGTTTGAGGTTTCAACGTAGCCCTGGTACAGCAAACCCGCACCGTTGTTGCCCGGCGTACTGTCAGTCGGCGCACCAGATGCCTGCGTTTCCTGGTAAAGGTTTTCACCTTTGCTTTCCAGGCCCGCATCGTTAATAAAGGTGCTCAGCGTTAACTGACCAACCTGAGTCGGCGCGGTCTGACCCTGAATGGTCACGCTAACCACACCGTCACGCCCTACGGTCATGCTTAAGGCGTTAGCCGGAATGGTGATAGCCGGCTGCACCGGGAAACCGCCGTTGGTCACCAGCTGGCCATTCTGGTCAGTCTGGAATGAGCCATCACGGGTGTAGGCTACGGTGCCATCGGGCATCTGGACCTGGAAATAACCCTGACCGCTGATCGCCACATCTTTCGACGAATCGGTCTTGTTCAGGTTGCCCTGAGTGTGCAGGCGCTCGGTCGCAACCGGACGAACACCGGTACCCATCTGCATACCAGAAGGTAACGTCGTCTGCTCGGAAGACTGCGCGCCAGGCTGACGAATAGTTTGGTACATCAGATCTTCGAACACGGCACGCTGGCGTTTAAAGCCGTTGGTGCTGACGTTTGCCAGGTTGTTCGAGATGACGTCCATATTGGTTTGCTGAGCGTCAAGACCGGTTTTAGCAATCCATAAAGAGTTGATCATGTTAAGTTCCTCTGCTCTTAGCTCATTGACAGCAGCTGGTTAGCGCGTTGTTCATTCTCATCGACGCTGGAGATGACTTTCATCTGCATCTCGAAGCGTCGTGCGTTAGCGATCATGTCGACCATGGTCTGGCTGGAGCTGACATTGCTGCCTTCCAGTACGCCAGGCATAACCTGAATGGTCGGATCGCTCTGTAAAGCCGCGCCACGCTGTGCCTGGGCGCTATCGGTCAGACGGAACAGACCATCATCACCCCGGTTCACTTCTGAACTGGTGGCTTTCACCAGCTTCAGACGGCCAAGCTGCACGGTGGCATTCGGCGAATCGCCCGGGTTTAGCGCGGTAATCGTACCGTCAGCGGCAATGGTGATTTCCGACCCTTGCGGCACGGCGATTGGCCCCCCGTCGCCCATCACCAGGTTGCCCTGAATGGTGAGCTGTCCGGTTTGGTCAATTTCCATGTTGCCGTTACGGGTATAAGCCTCTGACCCATCTGCGGCGCGGACTGCCAGCCAGCCATCCTGACGAACGGCGACGTCCAGCGAGCGCCCGGTGTAGTCCATCGCGCCTGGCGTCATATCTGACCCCGGCGTTGAGGCGGTTACCAGCGTACGAGTCGGAAGCGACTCGCCCTGAACCGGGACAGCGCGCAGCGCATTAAGCTGCGCACGGAAGCCCGGGGTTGAGGCGTTGGCCAGGTTGTTGGCCGTCACTGCCTGCTGTTGGAGGGTCTGTGTTGCGGCCCCCATTGCGGTATATATCGCGTGATCCATAAGACGATCCTGTTAGCCGAATTAACGCAGGTTGACCAGGGTATTGAGGATCTGGTCCTGAGTTTTGATGGTCTGGGCGTTAGACTGATAGTTACGCTGTGCCACAATCATGTTCACCAGCTCTTTACTCAGATCGACGTTGGAAGATTCCAGCGCGCCTGCGGTCAGGGTGCCGAGGTTACCGGTTCCGGCGATGCCGACCAGTGCCTGACCAGAAGATGCGGTTGCCGACCAGACGTTGTTGCCTTCAGATTTCAGGCCTTCCGGGTTAGCGAAGTTAGCCAGCGCGATCTGACCCAGAGTCTGCGTCTTCTCGTTGGAGTAGTTGCCGACAACGGTACCGTCGTTGTTGATCTGGTAGCTGGTCAGTTCACCGGGTTTGTAACCGTCCTGCGTTGGGTTGCCGAAGGTATCAGTACCGGTGTTCTGCTGCTGGCTGCCCGCCATGTTCAGGGTGAAGCTGCTCGGTGCAGAACCGTTCAGTGACGCCAGGCTGATCGTCTGGGTCGCTGTAGAGGTCAGCTGACCGCTGCTGTTAAAGGTCATGTCGAAGCTGCCAGCCGCCGCGCCGGTGCTGGCGTCAACAGCCTGCACGTTCCAGGTAGTGGTAGGATTCGACGGGTTAGTCGTGGAATCGGTCGCCCCTTTCACGAAGTACAGGTTGACGGTGTGTTCGTTACCCAGCGAGTCATAAGTCGTCATTGACGCTTTGCTGTTATAGGTATCCGTGTTAGTGGAATCGAACGGCGTGGTCGCCGGTACGCTGTCGGTTGAGTTCAGGTTAGCGGTCAGCGCAGCCGTAGTGGTCGCTTTCGCCGCCATTGCGGTCGTCGGAACGCTCAGTGCAACAGGGTTAGCACCGGTCTGAACGGTTGGTGGCGTACCGGTTGCCGGATAGCCAGTCAGCTGCAGGCCGTTGGCATTAACGATGTTGCGGTTTTCGTCCAGGGTGAACTGGCCGTTACGGGTGTAGGTCACCGCGCCGCTGCTGTCGGTCATACGGAAGAAACCAGACTGGCTGATTGCCACGTCCAGCCCACGGCTGGTTGACGTTGTAGTACCGTCGTTAAAGTCCTGAGTAACCGCAGCCACTTTAACGCCCAGACCGACTTTAGAATCAGCGAACATGTCGGCGAAAGAAACGGTCGCGGATTTAAAGCCAACCGTTGCCGAGTTGGCGATGTTGTTGCCGATAACGTCAAGGTTGCTGGACGCGGCGTTTAAGCCACTGACTGCCTGTGAAAATGCCATGTGTAGACTCCTGAAAAGGGGTTAATTAAATAATCTGACGAACATTCGCGACGGTGGTCGTACCCATCGTGCCGAGGTCTAGAACGGCACCGCTAGTGTCGTTAGTCACCCCATTAACCAGTGCATAGTTCAGCGGCTGCGCGACCAGCTGACCGCTGGCGTTGCTGGCGCTGATTGCCACGGAATATTTACCATCTGCAGCGGTTGTACCGTCTGCCGCCGTGCCATCCCATGAGAAGGTGTGCACGCCAGCGCTCAGTGCGCCCAGATTAATGGTCTGTACCACTTTGCCTGAGGCGTCGGTAATCGTTGCCGTAGAGGCGGTTGAAGCCTGCTCCAGACTTACACCGAACGGCGTGGTCTGACCGCTGCCGACCAGTACCTGCGTACCGTCAACCATCACACCGTGACCGATCAGCGTGGAGGCCTGTAGCGACTGCCCGCTGCTGATCTGGCCGGAAATCGATCCCAGCGTGGTATTCAGTTTTTCAATGCCGCTCAGGGTATTGATCTGCGCCAGCTGAGTTGTCAGCTGGCTGTTATCCATTGGATTCGTCGGATCCTGGTTTTTTAACTGCGTGACCAGCAGGGTCAGGAAGTTACTCTGTAAGTCTGCTGCCGACGTATCGGTAGTCGACGACGAAGTAGTAATCGAGGAGTTGTCTAACTTCTCATTAACGCCAACTGTAATGCCCATCAGCCTTTTCCTTATTGACCCAGTGTCAGGGTTTTCATCATCATTTGTTTAACGGTATTCAGGACTTCAACGTTGGCCTGATAACTGCGTGATGCCGACATGGTGTTAACGGTCTCGCCGACGACATCCACGTTTGGCATCTTCACGTAACCTTTTGCGTCCGCCATCGGATTACCCGGTTCGTACACCAGTTTTGCCGGCGTTGGGTCATCAATAACCTGCGCGACCTTTACGCCGCCGGTTGCTGCACCCGGTGCGGCATCGGTCTGGAAAACCACCTGCTTCGCGACATAAGGCTGGCCGTCTGGTCCGGTCACGCTGTCGGCGTTAGCCAGGTTACTGGCGGCAACGTTCAGACGCTGTGACTGGGCAGCCATGGCCGAGCCGGAGATATTAAAAATATTCAGTAAAGACATAACTTATTGCCCCTGTAGCACGGACATCATGCTTTTGATTTGTCCGGTGATAACCGTCAAATCGGTCTGGTATTTCAGGCTGTTGTCCGCGAACTCGGTACGTTCCCGGTCCATATCAACCGTGTTGCCGTCCAGCGAGGGCTGGTCAGGCACTCTGTACATCAAATCCATCGACGCAGGTTCCTGTGATTGTCCCGCGATATGGCGAGATGACGTCACCGCCATCGACATGCCCGCACCCTGCGACCGCCCCTGCTCCATTACCTTGTTCATCTGGCTGGCGAAATCGATATCGCGCGCCTGATAACCTGGGGTATCCGCATTGGCGATATTCGATGCCAGGATTTCCTGCCGCTGGGCACGCAGATTTAACGCTTCTGTGTTAAACCGCAGTGCTGCATCCAGTTTGTCGAGCATGCTTCCTCCGCAATATGAAAATTCAGTGAGGAGAGAATAACCTTCTCGGATTATTCCGATCGTTTGAATAGCGCTAAAAATCGTCGTTAATTTGCGCCTTGACATTGCAGCCCCGTGCGTAGAATTGCTGCCATGTTGTACGGGGGATAAAGCAATGCGTGGTGTGAACTTCTTTCTGATGGGGCTGAGCCTGGTGACGATGTCAGTCAGCGCGGCCGATTTAACCGCTCAGCTCACTGATTTTTTTAAAGCTCGCTATGGGGAAAACGGCACGGGTGCCGATACCCTGACCGTGGTGGTGAAAACGCCGCAGGCGCAGTGGCCCACGTGTGAAGCGCCGCAATTCTCCTTACCGGGCAATAGCCGGATGTGGGGCAACTTAAGCGTGGCCGCAAATTGCGATCGGAACCGTCGCTATATTCAGGTACAGATTCAGGTTACAGGTGATTATCTGGTTGCTGCGCGCATGGTCGCTCGCGGTACTGCCATTACCGCAGATGATGTGAAAACAGCCCATGGTCGACTGGACACGCTGCCCGCAATGGCCGTGACCTCGATGACCGACGTCGTTGACGCGGTGACGCTGCGGGATATCCCTCCCGGCCAGCCGCTAACAAAGATGATGGTCCGCCAGCCGTGGAAGGTTAAAGCGGGCGATAACGTGAACGTTACCGCCAGCGGCGACGGATTTAACGTGACCAGTGAGGGTCGGGCGATGAATAATGCCACCGCCGCACAGCTGGTCCGGGTAAGATTAAACTCCGGGCAGATTGTCAGCGGCAAAGTAGGCGGGGATGGGAATATTCTTATATCGTTATAAAGCGCTTATAAAGCCCTAAAGATGACCTCATCTCTGCCGATAGTGTAAATAACAGACGCAATACACTTATCTTATTATCAGGCAACAGATCGCCTGAGCATACAGGAGTCAGATATGAGCATCGACAGAACTCAACCGATGAAACCGGCCAGTACGGTACAGCAGCGTGAGACTAACGAGGTTATCACGCCTAAAGCACGTCCGGTCGAGACGAAAACGACTGAATCCGCCGGTACTCAGGTAGTACTGAGTGGTGCACAGTCTCAGTTAACTAAAAACAGCGCGCAGGATATCAACACTGCCCGCGTTGAACAGTTAAAAACCGCCATCAAAAACGGCGAACTGAAAATGGATACCGGCAAAATCGCCGATGCTCTGATTCAGCAAGCTAAAGACTCTATAGAAGGTAAATAAGTCAATGAATAAGCTGCCAGGCGCCCTTGATAAAATGTTGGAAGTACTGACCACACTGGCTGAAGTGATGATGGCAGAGCAGCAGCAGCTGTCAGGTGGCCAGATCAACAGCAGCTTACTTCAACGCATTACCGAAGATAAAAGCTCTCTGCTCGGCACGCTCAATTTTATTGAGCAGCTGCGTCGGGATGCCGATAAAGAAGTGGGTGTTCATGCGCCTTACAGCAATCAGCCCGATCTGGCCCGCCGCTGGGCTGCGATTCAGGAGCAAACCGTAAGATTGCGCGATATGAATCTTCATAACGGTTTGCTGCTCAATCACCAGATCAGCTTTACCGAACAGGCGATTGAAGTGCTGAAACCACACCATACGCAGAAGTTCTATGGCCCAAACGGTCAGGCGACATCCAGCAGCTTTATTAGCCGTAAGGTGTAAGCCAGCGCATTACCTGCGCCCCACTTCCTGAACTGCTCCCGAAAAGTTGGTAATCAACTGAGTCAGGAGCAGTTTTTTTATGCTGAATAAACGAAATGCATTAGCCTTATCTCATCCTGCCGGAAAAGAGTTGATTGTAATTAATAATCATTCTCATTATAGTTTGTGTTTTCATTTATAGCACACAGGCAGGTGTTTAATACCATTATGAAAATTGCGTATAAATATTCTTTACTGGCTTCGCTTATTGCATGCAGTCAGGGATTTTCTCTGGCAATGGCCAATGAAAATACAGGGATTAAACAGCAGACCAGTAATAAAGAAAATAGTAACGAACTGGCTGTTACTAATAATAAAAGCAGCAGCGAAAATACGCTGGTCGTCACGGCCAGGGAACAGACATTACAGGCGCCCGGCGTCTCCATTATCGACAGTCAGGCCATTAAAAAGCATCCCATTCAACGTGACGTCGCTGAGATTATTCGCACCATGCCTGGCGTAAATCTTACCGGCAACTCCAACAGCGGTCAGCGCGGTAATAACCGACAAATTGATATTCGTGGCATGGGCCCGGAAAATACCCTCATTCTGGTTGATGGTATGCCGGTCGGCAGCCGTAATTCGGTGCGGTTTGGCTGGAGCGACGAGCGTGATACTCGCGGCGACACCAACTGGGTGCCGCCGGAAATGATCGACCACATTGAGGTTATCCGTGGCCCGGCCGCAGCGCTCTACGGCAATGGCGCAATGGGCGGCGTGGTAAATATTATTACCAAACCGACAACAGATGCCTGGCACGGTAACTTTAATACCTACCTCAATATGCCGGAGCATAAATCTGAGGGCACCACCAAACGTTATAACGCCAGCTTAAGCGGCGCGCTGGCGGATAATCTTACCCTGCGCCTGTATGGCAACTGGAATAAAACGCAGGCAGATGCCCAGGATATAAATGAAAGCCACACCACGCCGCGTATCGGATCCTATGCCGGATCTTATCCGTCAGGTCGCGAAGGCTTTATTAATAAAGATATCCATTCCGCCCTGCGCTGGGAATTTATGCCGCAGCAGGCGCTGGAGCTGGATACCGGCTTTAGCCGTCAGGGCAATCTCTATGCGGGTGATACGCAGAACACCAACAGCAATGCGCTGGTGAAGAAATATTACGGCAAAGAAACAAACGTGCTTTATCGTCAGTCGCTCAGCCTGAAATATACCGGGGCGTGGGATAACGGCGTGACCACCAGCAACTACGTTCAGTTTGAAAAGACGCGTAATACCCGGCTCAATGAGGGATTATCGGGTGGGATCGCCGGGATCTTCAGCCCCTCTGACGAAGGTTTCTCCACCATCACGCTGTATGACACTAACCTACATTCAGATGTGAATATTCCCTTCGACCTGTGGGTTAACCAGACGCTAACGCTGGGCGCGGAGATGAATCATCAGGCGATGCGAGATCCCTCGTCGAATACTGAATCTACCACGGCCGGAGGCTCGGTAGAGGGAATTGCTGACTCGGGGCGTAATATCTACAGCTCGGCCGATATCTATGGCCTCTACACCGAAGACAATATTGAACTGACGGATTCAACGCTGCTGACGCCGGGTATCCGTTTTAATCATCAGAGCATCACCGGAAGCAACTGGAGTCCGGCGCTGAATTTATCGCAGGAATTGGGCAGCGATTTCACTTTGAAGCTGGGTATTGCCCGTGCCTGGAAAGCGCCGAACCTGTACCAGACCAATCCTAACTATCTGTTATTCAGTAAAGGCCAGGGCTGCTATGACAGCGCCGGCTACTGCTACCTACAGGGAAATAGCGATCTGAAGGCGGAGACCAGCGTCAATAAAGAGATTGGCATTGAGTATCACCACGAAGAGGTGCAGGCCGGTCTGACCTGGTATCGCAACGACTACCACGACAAAATCGAAGCGGGTTATTCGGCGGAATACACCAACGGCACCTCGGATGTTTATAAGTGGGAAAACGTACCTAAAGCGGTGGTTGAGGGGTTGGAAGGGACGCTTAACTTCCCGATCGCCGGGTCCGTTTCGATGAAAAACAACTTCACTTATATTATCGAAAACCAAAACAAAACCACCGGCGATTACCTGTCGATCATCCCGAAATACACCATCAACTCGACGCTGGACTGGCAGGCCACGAACGATCTCTCCTTGCAGGGAACGCTAACCTGGTACGGCCGCCAGAAGCCGAAAAAATATAACTACAAAGGAGAAGCCACCTCCGGCAGCGAAACCCGGCAGGTTAAGCCTTATGCGCTGGTTGGCGTAAGCGGCACCTATGCCGTGACGAAATATATGGATGTCACGGCCGGTATTGATAACCTGTTCGATAAACGTCACTTCCGTGAAGGCAACGCCCAAAGCACCGGAAACGCGACAACAGGTGCATACCTGTGGGGCGCGGGTGCCAATACCTATAATGAACCGGGCCGCACTTATTATATGGAGCTGGGCCTGCATTTCTGATCCCGAAGCTGGGATCGGTTTGATAAAGCTGCGGGAACCGCTCCGCAGCATTCGAGAAAGAGTAAATGGTGAGAGTGTGTCAATGAGTTACCGGTTAAACCACAAAAACTGCCGCAATGCTTTACGTCTTGCCGCCTTCTTCTTTACCTTCCTGTTTGCCATAAAGAGTGATGCCAGACCCGATATGACCCCGCTTGGCCCCAATATCGCGGATAAAGGATCCCTGTTTTATCACTTCTCCGTTAACGAATTCGACTCTGCGGATGGCAAAAGGCATTACAAAGTCTGGACCGGCGTGCCCAATAAAACGCCGCCGCCGTCCGGCTTTCCGATCCTTTACCTGCTGGATGGGAATGCGGTGATGGACAGATTATCTGAGCCATTACTGAAGAAACTGTCAGAAAATAATCCACCGGTTATCGCCGCGGTAGGTTATCAGACGGTTGAGCCTTTTGAGCTTAACGCCCGATCGTTTGACTACACGCCACCGGTGACAGCAAGGGGTAAGCCTTGCCAACAGCAGCGCAGCAGAGAGTGCGGCGGCAGTATCATTTTCCAACATCTGCTGGAAGCGACAATCGCACCCGTTGCGGAACGAGGCTTGAACATTGATACACATAAACGTGGGGTTTGGGGACATTCTCTCGGCGGCCTGTATGTGCTTAACGCCTATTTGTCCTCGTCGTTATTTACTGTTTTTTATTCGACCAGTCCGACGTTAAACAGTGAATATGTTGATTTACTTAAAATGCTCGGGGCCGTCAACCGTCAGCAATACGACCACAAGCAGCTCTGGTTTATTGAAGGAAGTCCCGCCTCCAGCAAAAACCCGCAGGCACCCGCTGCGGATGTGCAGGATAAAATCCGCGCTACGCTGTCACTGCTTCACAAGGCTGGACTGCCTGCCGGGTATTGGTCCCATCCTGAACTCACGCATGGCCAGACGTTCAACGCTGGGTTCCAGCAGGCATTGCTGAATATGGCAGAAAATCCCGCCAGCAATGCACCACCGGTTCCCCGGTAAAGCGCGCCTCCGGTTTAGGCTTTTCAGCAGCCACCTCACCAGATAGCCTTTTTCTGATGAGGTGGCAGCAATATTACCGCTTCAGGATAATACCTCTTCAATTCCTTCTTCGATGGTCTGTGCCGCCGCCGTTCGGGATCCCTGGGCCTTGCCCGTACTTTCATGCCACAGACGTGCGTAAAGGCCATCCACTGCCAGCAGTTCAGCGTGCGAGCCATATTCGACGACGCGGCCTGCGGCCATGACGGCGATCCGATCGCATCGACAGGCGGTGGTGAGCCGATGCGCCACCACCAGCGCCGTACGTCCATGCTGACGAGCACCGTCGGCCAGCGAGGTCATTAGCGCCTCTTCAGAAGCGCGGTCCAAACGTGCCGTCGCCTCGTCAAGCAGCAGAACATGCGCATTGGCAAGGTGCGCGCGAGCCAAAGCGATAAGCTGACGCTGCCCTGCCGACAATCCTGCGCCACCGTGACTCACCGGCGTTCTGAATCCCTGCGGCAGCGCTCGCACCGTCGCTAACAGCCCGGCCTGGCGAGCCGCATTTTCCACTTCCCGATCGGTACTCTCCGGCCGCGCATAGCGAATATTCTCCGCGATATCGCCGCTAAACAATGCCACATCCTGCTCGACCAGACCCACCTGGGAACGGTAGTCTGCCAGCGGCATCTCATTAACCGAGCGTCCGCCAACGCGAATTTGGCCTGCTGAAGGAACGTAAAGACCGGCAATCAGTTTAACCATTGTCGACTTGCCCGCGCCGCTGGCTCCGACCACCGCCACGACCGAGCCTGCCGGGATGGAGAGGTTAAGCTTATCCAGCGCTTTCTCGTTGCTGCCCGGGTAATGGAACGTGACCTGATCCAGCGTCAGATCGCCGTGCAGAGGAACAACTGACGACGGAGCCGATGGCTGTACCTGCTCTGCGCCTTCGGTTGCCAGCAATTCATCGATATGCCTGCCGCTGGCCGAGGCCTGCTGGTAAGAATCGACAATGCCGGAGAGCTGCTGAACGGGCCCATAGAACTGCCCAAGCAGCAGGAAGAAGGCTGCCAGCACGCCCGCGGTGAGCTGCCCCTCGGCCACGCGGGATGCGCCAACCAGCAGCACCGCAGCGTAAGACGCTTCCGTACAGAACGTCAGGAAAGGGAAGTAGACCGCCAGGTACTTCTGCGCACGCACGCGGGTGGCGCGGAAGCGATCCGACAGCTTACGAAGTTTGGCGGCTTCCGCATCCTGCTGACCATGCGACTGCACCGTGCGCAGCCCGGAGACTTTCTCCTGCAGGGTACTGTTCACTTTACCAATCTCTAAGCGGGCCTGCGCATAGGCGGGCGAGCTCAAACGACGGTAAATCAGCGTGGCGATAATGACCACCGGAACCGCACCCAGCGCCACCAGCGCCAGCACCGGATCGAGCCAGAACATCGCGACGGCAATCGCGCCCATGGTAATCAGGCTGGTTGCCGTGCCGGCGAGGCCGTTTTGCAGGAACCGCGCCAGCGCATCGACGTCAACCGTCATGCGGGTTAGTCGGGTATCAGCCTGCTGCTCATGGTAAGGCAGCGCCAGGCGTAACAGATGCCCAAAGCTTCGTAAGCGCACCGTATGCTGCACGGTTTCTGCGGCACGCGATGAGATGATGGTCTGCAATGAGTAGCAGCACCAGCCGATCGCGACCAGCAACAGCGCACAGGCAGCGCAAATACCGATCAGCGTCAGGTTGCCCCCGGCTACGCCCAGGTCGATGCCCCGTTGCAGCAGCACCAGTACGCCAACGCTGGCAGCGGAGTCAATCGCAATCAGCAGAGCAGCAGCAATAAACATCCACATCACCGGCCTGACCAGCGAGGCGACCCGCTTTCCTTTGCCTTCCTGCGCCATTTTTACTGCCCGCTCCGGGACGCGGGTCATGCGTTCACGGAAACCTTCCCGCGCGTTAGCCGTCCCCTCCGCATTTTCATCCGCCGTAGCGGCTTCAGATACCTCTGATTCCGGCCAGAGTACGGCGGTTGAACGGGCAGATCCTTCGAGGAATTCCCCTGAGCCGGACATCAGCGAGCGGAATGCTGGCGATCGTGCCTCAAGTTCAGCCTGAGTGCCGATATCAGCGACGCGCCCTTCTTCCAGCACCACAATCTTGCTGGCGAGCTGCAAAGTCGAACGACGACGGGCGATCACCATCAGCATATGCTCATCGTCGGCATAGCCACTAAGCGCCGCGTTGATCTCTGCCTCGGTGCCGGCGTCCACCGCCGAGGTGGTGTCGTCAAGGATCAATAAACCCGGCGCCGTAAGCAACGCGCGGGCAAGCGCAAGGCGCTGTCGCTGTCCGCCGGAAAGATTGGTCGCACGTTCGGCAAGCGGCGTTTTAAATCCTTTCGGCAGCGCTGAGATAAACCCGGTCGCGCCAGCCGCATCGGCGGCACGCCGGATGTCCTCTTCGGTCGCTTGCGGATGACCATAGGCAATATTTTCAGCGACCGTACCGGCAAACAGGAAGGTATCTTCAAACACCACGCCAACCGCCCGACGCAGCGCATCCAGCCGCAGTTCGGCGATGTTCTGCCTGCCCTGATCCGTTTTAAGCCACAGCTTACCGCGGGTGGTATCGTAGAAACGCGCGAGCAGCATCAGCAGGGTTGATTTACCCGAACCCGATGCGCCGACTATCGCCACCGTCTCTCCCGCGCTGATGGAAAAGGACACTTCGTTTAAGACGTCAGCGCCGTTGCCGTAGTTAAATCCGACGCTTTCCAGTTCAAGACCTGTCACCTTACCCGCCACCTGCTCAACGCCATCCTGCATTTGCGGCCTGGTGTCGATCAGGGTGAAAACGCGCTCAACAGAAGCCTGGGTACGCTGCGCAATCACCAGGAACGAGGCGAAGACACGGGTTGGGCCGGTCAGCATGGCGAGGAAACCGGCAAAGGCCACGAAGGTTCCGAGGTCAATCCGTCCGGCCATCACTGACCATCCACCAAAGCCCAGCAGCACGATCTGGCCGAGCACCGGCAGCGCCAGCATCGTCGCGCCCGGCATGGCCTGAGCGATTGCCGAACCAATACGCACGCGCACCATCTTTCGTGACTGGCGATCCAGCCACTTCATTTCGCCTAACTCGGCCACGCAGGATTTAACGATGGCGATCTGCGTCAGTACTTCACGCATGTGCTCTGTCAGGTTAGCGAGCCGGTCGGAAGCCTGACCTGTCTGCGCAAAAACCCGACGGCGTGCGCTAAGTGCGGTAAACGCCAGGCCCGCAAGCACAACGACCACGATCAGCGTCATGGGTGGCGACATCCATAACATCACCGCAAGGCCGGCAATGTAATAGGTCAGAACGGCCAGCGGCACCGGGCTCATCTGCAACAGCACGTGCATCTGTTGAAGATCGCTGTTGGTGCGTGAAATTACCTGTCCTGTGCGCAGCGCGTCCTGACCGGCGCCATCCAGCTGTTGAATGCTGTCGAAGGCGCGGCCCCGCAAAGTGTGCTGAACCCATAGCGACAGTTCTCCGGCATAGCCGCGGCGCACGTAGTTGCCGATGAAATCGAACAGCGCAATAAACAGCAGCCCGCAGGCGAGCCAGGGCAATCTTGTCGTATCACCGGCTAACGCATCGTTTACCGCCTGTCGGGTCAGTAGTGGCGTTAGCGCGGCGAGGAGAATGGTCGACACCGAGGCAAAGATGACAATCAGGCTTAACTTCTTACGTTCCCAGCACACGCCAGCAAGACGTACAATCCAGCCAGCTGGCTTTGGAGAATGAGCAGTGGGCATCGCGCCTCCTTCATCTGCTAGAGAAAAATTCCTGAGTGCAACCGTTATGCCGTACTCAGGTAAATCGGGTTAATGACTTCAGTGCAGGCTGCCTTTGCTCTTCCTCAGCCGCAGGCAGCCCGTCACTGGCGTAGCGTTGACGGTCAGCGCGTGTTTAGCCTGGCTATCAGAGTGTCAGCCACGTCAGAGGGACTGGCCTGCGCCGCCATTTCTGCTGCAACGTCGGCTGATGCCGTGCGCAGCGAGTGATTATTCAGGAAGGCATTGACCAGGTCGCTGGACAATCCTTCCTTGCCGGGAATGATCCCGCAGCCGCGATCCACCACCGCCTTCGCATTCACCGGACGGTCTGCCCCTTCGCCGAAGACAATTTGCGGGATACCGGCGTGCAAAGCGGTCAGCGTATTTCCCGCGCCGCCGTGATGGATAAAGCCATCGGCACCGTTCAGGAATGCGCCCATAGGGATCCAGTCCACCAGCCGCACATTGGGGGGTAGTGTCCGCAGGTCAGAACGCGCGTTGGCGGACAGATGTAAAATGATCTCAGCATCCACCTCATCTGCTGAATCCATCACCCATGAAATCAGATCCAGCCCGTCGGCCATCGGCTTAACGGTGCCAAGACTGACCAGCAAGCGCTTGCGGTCTGGCGTCGGTTCCCACCAGTCCTCCCACACGCCGCCGCCGTTATAGGGAACATATTGCATTGGAATTACCGGCTCGCCGTCATTTTGCAAAATGCTCATACTCGGCGGCGTAACGTCAATCCACGCCAAATCGCGCGGGGGAGCGGCAACGCCATGGCGGGCATAGGCGTCGGCCAGCGAGCGGGTTACGCCTTTGATATGCCACGGCGTGTGGGCAAAGCCCACGGAGTGCATAACCACAGGAATATTATATTTAGCCGCAATTAAAGGGCCGACCACGCCGAGAGGAGGGTAGACAATTAAATCCGGCTTCCACTCACCTGCCATTTCCATCAGGCTGTCCGCCATCTCTTCACTGAAGAACGAGAAGTTGCCCATTTTGGTGCCGGCATTGCTCTGTTTGCGCAGCGCTTCCCGCCGCCGGTAATCGGCCTCGGAATCAAATCCAGGCGCGGCATCAAACGCGACCAGACCGGCTTCAGCCGCTTTCTGCGCAAATTTACCCGCGCTGGCAATAACCACTTCATGCCCGTTAACGCGAAAAGCCTGGGCTAGCGAGAACACGGGGTATAAAAGCCCATATAAAGGTGGCCCGACAAAAAGAATACGCATGAGAAAATTCATCTCCTGCCTGACCTGATGAAATTCGATAGCTTACGCAAGCCCCCGCTTGCTGAGGCAGCCATAAATCTCGGGTCAGGCTAATCAGCTAACCGGCACTGAGTCCCCGCAAAATAAACAGGGGGCGCATTATTTAAGACTCAGTAACCGTACCTGACGCAAACTAATCGTTGTTGTTGCGAAGCCGCTGTTGAATACAGACTCCCCTCTCCCAAAATAAATAATAACGTTCAAGCCGCCAGCATTTCGGAATAACGCCACAAAACAGATTGCCATTATTCCCTAATCGCAAAATAGAGGCGACCGGGAGCGCCACATTCTTAGCAGAATGCGCAGGATAAACTATATGGAACAGAGCATCGTTTCTGTCTGTAATACAGAAGCCAACAAGAGAAATAGTTTCGTCCGACAATAGCTCAGCAGAGTGATGTTCCAGCGCCCGCTGATGAAACGATGCCGTTGAAAATCACTGAGTTTGCTATTTACCTGGAGCCTTCCTCGGAGGACTCTGTTTATAACGCTAACACAAATTTAGAAGTAATGTAAATTTTTATAAATAATTCTCATTTGCAACTCATAGCAATAGCCATTCGTTTCCTGTGACTACTAAATTTAAAAAACCATTCATTTCCTGCTACTATTAAATCCATATAACCTTTTATTTCGTCATTCATCTAATTTCAATAACTCATTAATCCAGCGTTAATGGGTGCACTTAAAACCTTATATTTCGTAATTCTACTCAATTTTTATAACCCTTTATTTCCTGCATCTACTAAATTTAACAAAGCAGATAATTCACTGATAAATTTATATTGAGACTTTCGTCTGTTTTTTTTAACGTGACACCGAATTACGACCACTCTAAAATAACAACACGGTTAATTTACGTTGGCCGTGTTTATCACCTTATCTCTTTCAGGGAATACCAAAATGAGGAACAGCTCACTCTCCACGCCCCGTGATAACGGTGTTACAGAACGGATATTCGCACAGCTGACTGCACGCGCCTTGCCGGATCTCTCCCGGTTTTGGCACGACGTTGAATCTGTTGGGTTGCCTTTGGTGACCAGGGTTGAAGAGCATGACGACCAGCGCGATGTGACTTTTTTGTGGCGCGCGGATAAGCCGCTACAGGGTGTCTATCTCTTCCTGAATCGTGTTACTGATAAAGACCATGCCGCGCTGGGATACATGACTCACGTAGCAGACAACATCTGGACGCTGACGCTGCGCTTGCCGGCCAGCTACTGCGGCTCATACACCCTTACTGAAATTCCGCCGGGCACGTCATCCGGGCAGCTGGCGCACTTTGGTACTCGCCGCCCGCCGTTTACCGGTCAGGCCGATCCGCTGAATAACATGCCGGGTATTAACGTGGGAGGAGGAACGGAATCCGTGCTGGCCCTGGATCAGGCTCCTGAGCAAAGCGAATGGGGCATGACCGCTGCCTGCCAGGGTAAACTTATCACCTCGTACCCTGTTGTCGCCGGTAAACCGCGCCGCGTTCGTCTCTACCTTCCCGACCTGCCCAAATCAACGCCGTTGGGATTACTGGTATTGCCCGATGCCGAAAAATGGTTCGACCATGTCGGCGTGACAAGTGCTATCGACGTGGCGATAAACACCGGCCGTATTGGCCCGATGGCGATACTCGGCATCGATAATCTTGATCAGGCCGATCGTGCGGCCATCCTGGGCGGCGAGAGCCAGCTGGTGATTGATATCGCCCGGCGGCTGGTGCCTCAGGCTCGCGCAGAGCACCCCGACAGAACCTGGGCCGGCCGTTCGCAAACCGTACTGTGTGGACAAAGTCTGGGCGGCGTAACCGCACTCATGGCCGCCCTCTGTGCACCGGACATCTTCGGCTGCGTGCTCAGCCACTCTCCTTCCATGTGGTGGTCGCCGGATAAAGAGAAACGTCCGTTTATGTTCACGGCAAGCGCGGCTTCCTGGGTGAGCGAGCAGGTGCTTTCGACACCGCCAAAGGCAGTGCGGATCGCGTTGTGCGTGGGGACGCTGGAAGGGACAACCGTTCCGCATGTGCAGCAGCTGCATCAACGCTTACTGGCAGCGGGCGTGGATAGCGATCTGAAACTCTATACGGGCGGCCATGATATGGCATGGTGGCGTGGCGCGCTTATCGATGGACTCGCCACGCTGTAAAAAGCGGCTGACGGTGCGCCTGTTCTCCTCCGGAGGCAGACGCACTGACGATATATGTACCGGTTTAGCACCAGTTGTACATAACTTATCCCCTGTTTTTGTGGATAAGATCGCCGCCGTCGTATAGCTTACTGCTCATTATATCGCCGTGGTTCGTGCGAAGTCCCGGACGCGGAATCCCAGGATGGCCAGTACGGCAAAATAAACGCCGCCACCGGCCGCACATACCGCAGCCAGTCGCAGCAGGCGTTCCAGCATATTGCCCTGCGCCCAGTCAGGCATCAGCCACAGCGCGCCAACCAGCGCCGCCGCCATCGCCACGACGGCAAAAATCAAACGCAGCAGGAAACTGAACCAGCCAGGCTGAGGCTGGAAAATTTTCTGTTTACGCAGCTGCCAGTAAAGCAGCGAAGCGTTAAGGCAGGCCGCCAGACCAATGGAAAGCGAAAGTCCCGCGTGCTTCAGCGGACCGATAAACGCCAGATTCATCAGCTGCGTCATCAGCAGGGTAATAATGGCGATTTTCACCGGCGTTTTGATGTCCTGACGTGAATAGAAGCCCGGCGCCAGGATTTTCACCACGATCAGCCCCATCAGCCCGACGGAATAAGCCACCAGCGCGCGCTGCGTCATTGAGGCATCGAACGCGGTAAATTTCCCGTACTGGAACAGCGCCACCGTGAGCGGCTTTGCCAAAATTCCCAGCGCGACGGCGCTCGGTAGCGCCAGCACGAAGCAAAGGCGCAGACCCCAGTCCATCAGGCGGTTATATTCTTCGTGATTGCCACTGGCAAAGCTTTTCGCCAGCGACGGCAGCAGAATGGTTCCCAGCGCCACACCCAGCACGCCGGACGGAAACTCCATCAGGCGATCCGCATAGTACATCCAGGAGACCGAGCCGGAGACGAGGAAAGAGGCGAAAATGGTATTGATGATCAATGAAATCTGGCTGACCGACACGCCAAGAATCGCCGGGCCCATCTGACGCATTACCCGCCACACGCCAGCATCTTTCAGGTTCAGACGAGGCAGAACCAGCATCCCGATTTTTTTCAAGTGCGGCAGCTGATAGCCCAGCTGCAATACGCCACCGGCCACCACGGCCCAGGCCAGCGCCATGACCGGCGGATGGAAATGGGGTGCGGCAAACAGCGCAAAGCCAATCATGCTGATATTAAGCAGCGTAGGTGCAAACGCCGGAACGGAAAAACGGTTCCAGGTATTGAGGATCGCGCCCACCAGTGAAGCCAGCGAGATCAGCAGAATATAAGGAAAGGTCACGCGCAGCAGCGCTGAGGTAAGCGCAAATTTATCCGCCGTATCCGCAAAGCCTGGCGCAGTGACCAAAATCACCCAGGGCGCGGCAAACATGCCAAGAACGGTGATGATCGCCAGCGCCAGCGTCAGCAGGCCCGATACGTAAGCGATAAAAACGCGCGTGGCTTCTTCGCCCTGCTTGCTTTTGTACTCGGCGAGGATCGGCACAAAGGCCTGGGAAAAGGCGCCTTCGGCAAAAATACGACGTAACAGGTTAGGCAACTTGAAGGCGACAAAGAAGGCATCGGTGGCCATCCCTGCGCCAAAAACTCTCGCCACAATGGCGTCGCGTGCAAAGCCCAGCACGCGAGAAAACAGGGTCATAGAGCTGACCGCTGCCAGTGATTTCAACAGGTTCATGGTCTTCCTGAGTATGCTATGAGGTGGCGCGGGCCACGGTTATCGCCTGATAGCCGTCAGTGGCGGTGCAGGAACCGGCATAGTCTACTGATATGAAATGAAATAACCACACCCGATTGTTACAGCATTATTCCCGAT
This sequence comes from Pantoea sp. CCBC3-3-1, assembly GCF_007981265.1. Taxonomy (NCBI): domain Bacteria; kingdom Pseudomonadati; phylum Pseudomonadota; class Gammaproteobacteria; order Enterobacterales; family Erwiniaceae; genus Pantoea; species Pantoea sp. CCBC3-3-1. The sequence goes on along the minus strand of NZ_CP034363.1, from coordinate 1,741,301 downwards.
CGCTGTCGCGCCAGAGCTTTTCCACAATGCGCTGCGCCAGCAGTGCCGCTTCGCCTGACGTTTGCGGCATAGTCTGATTTTTTACGCAGTCGATGAAATGGTGAGCCGCACCGACAAAGCCTCGCTGCTCCAGCGTACTTTGCCAGCCGGGGACGGCATCAATAATGACCTTGCCCGCCGTTTCCTGACGCAAATCCCGCATATCATCCACCTGCCAGACGCTGCCATCGGCAATCGCCGTCACCGTTTCACGCTGCGTTCCGGCACGACGGTGCATGCTGGTGGTGATTTGCAGACTGGCCTCGCTGAAGTGGTGTTCGGCATACAGCATTTCACCCACCTCATTGGTGAGCAACGTACCGCTTTGTAGCCGTCCTTTGCCGCCGCTGAGCCACAGTGCGGTATCCACGACATGCAGATAATCATCAAGCAGGGTGAAAAACAGATCGTGCGGCCCCACGCTGTCACAGCGATGCTTATCCATACGCAGCGAGGCAAGGCTCCCGGCTACCGCCTTAAGTTGCAAATAGCGTGGCGCAAAGCGGCGATTAAACGCCACCATCAGCCTGCGTCCCCGGCGGTGGGCCAGTTCGGTCAGCTGTTCCGCCTCGGCCAGCGTTGCCGCCAGCGGTTTATCGACGCAGACATCTTTTCCCGCCAGCAGAATCTGCCTGACAATGCTGAAATGACTGGCAGTTGAGGTATGAACGAACAGCGCATCGCTGGCGTCAATCAGCTGATCCAGCGAGGAAAACAGCGGAATGCGGTAGCTGTCGCAAACCGTCCGGGCTTTTTGTTGATTAGGGGAAAAAGCCCCGGCAATCTGCCAGCCCGCCGTTTGTGTAAGCACCGGCAGCCAGGCTTTTTGGGCGATGCTGCCCAGACCGACAATGCCTATCCGTAATGCCGTCATCGTCAGACTCCTTCCAGCAACCGTGCCAGCTGCTGCTGCATTTCTGCCACCTGCTGCTCCAGCGCCGCAACCCTTTCACTCAGTTCACTGCTCTCCTCGCCGCTCACCTCAGCAGGAAACGCGGCTTCATCCACATCACCGCTGAACAGATGCATATAACGGCTTTCACGCTTGCCCGGCTCGCGCGCCAGCCTGACCACAAAAGGGCCATCCTCGCGCGAAGCTAATCCTTCCAGCGTTTTTTCGACCTCGGTCATATCGGCAAATTCATGTAACCGACCGCTGCGGGTACGAAGCTCGCCCGGCGTTTGCGCGCCGCGCAGCAGCAAGGTAGCAATCAGGGAAAACTCAGCGGGCGACAGCTTCAACTGACCAAATTCACTGTTGCAGAAACGGTGCTCATATTTCACCACGCGATTACCGAACCCGCTTTGCGTAGTCACCAGATGTTTTTTCGCCAGCCTGTCCAGCGCGTCCTGTACGGCGCTGTCGCTTAACGATAAAACCGGCTCGCGGTTGGATTTCTGGTTGCTGGCGGTGACAACGCCATTGAGTGACATAGGATATTGATCGGGCGTTGTGACCTGCTTTTCCAGCAGGCAGCCAATGATGCGTGCCTCAACGGGCGAAAGAAGAATTTTCATTACAGGGATCCACGTCGTTCGGGTGTCCACTCTTTGGCGGTGAGCGCGGTCAGCACATGATCCTGCCAGCGGCCGTCAATGAGCAGATAATCGCGGGCGTAGCCCTCTTTTTCAAAACCGAGCCGCGCCAGTAAGTTGCCGCTGCGCTGATTATGCGGCATGTAGTTTGCCATAATACGGTGAATACGCTGTTGACGCTGCATATAGCGGATCGCCGATTGCAGCGCCTCAAACATCATTCCCTGCCCCTGCCACTTTTCGCCGAGCGAATACCCCAGATAGCAGGCATGAAACGAGCCGCGCACGACATTGCTGAAATTCGCCACGCCACGCACTTCGTTCTCATCAGGATCCATCACCGCAAAATAGTAAGCATTGCCCTGCCTGTGCATATCAGCGATCAGGCCGAGCCTCGCCTGCCAGCCTGACGGATAGCAGTGGCTTTCATCGCGGATCGGTTCCCACGGCTTTAAAAAAGCGCGGTTTTCTGCGTAATAATCAGCCAGACGCCAGGCATCACGCTCGTGAACCAGTCGTATCACTAACCTGTCGGTGGTCAGGCGTACTTTTGGGGCTGCGGAACGATAGCCAAACATCTTTTCTCCTGAATCTGGCCTGAGTCAAAAATTTTGCGGCTCCGGTTAAAGGTCGATTTACCGCCGATCCTTCACAGAGCCTGCGTCATTTCACTATAACCGCCCGCGCACAACTGGGGAAAATAATGCGGATAATATTTCAGAAATCGTCAATCTCTTCCATACTTCCTTAATACATTCAGAAGATTGATGGCAACTGCCATCAGCTTTATCGCTGTAAGGAGGCGTTCTTGAAACTATTTATTTACGATCACTGCCCATTCTGTGTGAAAGCCCGAATGATTTTTGGTCTGAAGAATCTGCCTGTTGAACTGGTCGTGATGCTGAACGATGACGAAGCGACACCTACCAAGCTGATCGGCCAGAAAATGGCCCCGATCCTGATGAAAGAAGATGGCAGCTGCATGCCGGAGAGTCTGGACATTGTGCAGTATGTTGACAAAAGCGATGGCGAACCGCTGCTGACCGGCAAAACCAATCCGGCCATCACCGACTGGCTGCGTCATATCAACGGCTATTTGAATAAGCTGCTGCTACCGAGGATTGCCGCTGCGCCTTTTGCCGAATTCGCCACGCCGGAAGCTCGCAGTTACTTCCGCAACAAAAAGGAAGCCAATGCGGGCAGCTTTGAAGAGCTGAAACAACACTCTGAAGGCTTTATCAAAAATGTTAACGACGATCTGCGCAAGCTCGATAAGCTGATCGTGAAGTCCAATGCGGTGAACGGCGAGCTGTCGCTCGATGATATTCATCTGTTTCCGGTGCTGCGCTCCCTGACGCTGGTGGCCGGGGTGGAATATCCAGGCCGCGTTGCTGACTATCGCGATAATATGGCGAAACAGACGCAGATTAACCTGCTCTCTTCCGTCGCGGCCTGATCGTTCCTGCCCGATGACGAGCCCGGTTTCTGCCGGGCTCGCTTTATTTCGACACATAATTCCCCTTCTCTTTACCGCTCTTCTGGTGACATCAACCCCGATGTCGGGCAAGCTTGGCATCACAAAAAGGGTTTGTTGAATCATCACGTAGAGGACATTATGAAAAGGTTTTTTTTGGGGCTGAGCGCCCTGCTGCTGGCCGTTTTGCTGGCCGGCTGTAATCAGCTGACGCAGTACACCATTAGCGAACAGGAAGTAAACCAGGCGCTGCAAAAACACAATAATTATGAAAAGCAGATTGGCGTGGCCGGACTGGCCGACGCACATATTGTGCTGACCGATCTAAAAAGTCAGATTGGCCGCGAAGAGCCTAATAAGGTGACGTTATCCGGCCATGCGAAGGTAAATATCACCTCGCTGTTTGGCCCTCAGCAGGCCGATATGCAGCTGACCATGAAGGCGCAGCCGGTATTTGATAAAGATAAGGGCGCGGTCTTTTTGAAGGATATGCAGCTGACCGACGTGCAGGTCCAGCCAGAAAAGATGCAGGGCGTGCTAAATACCCTGACGCCTTACCTGAATCAGTCGCTGAAAGATTACTTTAATCAGCGGCCGGCCTACGTGCTCAGTACCGACCGCAGCAAAGCGGAATCGCTGGCGAAACGCTTTGCCAAAGGGCTGGAAGTTAAACCGGGCGAGCTGGTGATCCCGTTCACCGAATAACGCCATACAAATCCAACGCTCCCCGCCATTTACCGCCGGGGAGCGTTATTTTTTAAAAATGCGTGAAAGCAGGTGCAAAGCGCTTTCTTTATCCTTATGCTTGGTACCCGGCCAAATCGACCTGATTTCATTTCTGCCGGAGCCTGTTTATGACCGCCTTACCCCAGCAATTGCTTATCCGCCGTCCTGACGACTGGCATATTCATCTGCGTGACGATGAAATGCTGCAAACCGTGCTGCCGTTTACCAGCGAGGTTTCAGGTCGCGCGATAGTCATGCCTAATCTGGTACCGCCCGTAACCAGCGTTGCCGCTGCCCTCGCCTACCGCGAACGCATTCTGGCCGCCACCCCAGCTGGCCATCAGTTTCAACCGCTGATGACCTGCTACCTGACCGACTCACTGGATGCGGATGAAGTGGAAAAAGGCTTCAGCGCTGGCGTCTTTACCGCCGCGAAGCTTTATCCTGCGCATGCCACGACCAACTCCAGCCATGGCGTCACAAATATCGCCGCCATTGCTACGGTGCTGGAGCGGATGCAGAAAATCGGGATGCCGCTGCTGATCCACGGCGAAGTCACCGACGCGCATATTGATATTTTTGACCGTGAAGCACGCTTTATCGAAACGGTAATGGAACCACTGCGCAAACAGTATCCCGAGCTGAAAGTGGTGTTTGAGCATATCACCACCAAAGAAGCGGCCGCTTACGTGCAGGAAGGCAATCGTTTCCTTGGCGCAACCATCACCCCGCAGCACCTGATGTTTAACCGCAACCATATGCTGGTTGGCGGCGTTCGTCCGCACCTTTACTGCCTGCCGATCCTGAAGAGAAACGTGCATCAGGACGCGTTGCGCAAGGTAATTGCCTCTGGCCATGATCGTTTCTTCCTCGGCACGGATACGGCGCCGCATTTACGTCACCGTAAAGAGGCAAGCTGCGGCTGTGCTGGCGTCTTTAACGCGCCGTCTTCTCTGCCGGCGTATGCAACCGTCTTTGAAGAAATGGATGCGCTACAGCACTTTGAAGCGTTCTGTTCAGAAAACGGCCCGCGTTTCTACGGTCTGCCGCTGAATGAAGGCAGGATAAAACTGGTACGCCAGCCGTGGACCGTTCCGGAGAGCATCGCGCTGGGTAATGACACGCTGGTGCCGTTCCTGGCGGGTGAAACGCTGAACTGGCGTGTTGAACTTTAAGCCGCTGTACTTTAAATATTGCTGATTAAATAATTTGCCTTCGTCAGCCTTACTGTATATATTCACAGTAATTCTTTCGGAGGCTTTTATGCGTATTGAAGTCACTGTAGCAAAAACCACATCCCTTCCTGCTGGCGCAATTGATGCGTTATCGGCAGAGCTCAGCAAGCGTATCGATAAACATTTTCCTGAAACGTCCAACAGCGTTTCTGTCCGCTATGCTGGTGCCAACAACCTGACGGTGATGGGCGGCGGTAAAGAAGCCAAAGATCAAATCACCGATATTCTCCAGGAAACCTGGGAAAGCGCCGACGACTGGTTTATCACCGACTAATTTCTGCTCAATGCCCGCCCGACTGAACGCGTTGATATTGTGACGTTCAGCGGTCTGGTGGCGCTGAGCTTTCACTTTCCGTTTTTTGCCGGGCTTCGCCGCCCGGTTTTTTTTATCTTTGCTTCTGACCGCACTCGCCGGAATCGCCCGCAGGTTGTAGACTGATCTGATTCGTTTAGCGACCCAGGTGAGGAGTAACTATGCAGGCTGAAAACCCCGAAGAAGCGATGACTTTCGGTGAACTACTGACGCTGATAGCCGGGCAACAACGCCGTCTTAGCGTGCTGGAAAACGCCTTTTCTTCCCTCTCTTTATGTCTGGATGCCCATACGTCGCAATTGCTAATCCAGCAACTCCGTCAACAAGCGCTTAATCAGGAATATGATGACTATATTCAACAGCACTACACCGAGCTGGCTGACGCGCTTGAAAAAAATATCACCTGACTATTTATTAATCGACCTTATGTTATTTTTGACAGAAGCTTGACGGGCATGAAGATATTTTTTTTTGCCGTTAAGCTTGCTGCCGCTTAAATAGAGGGTTTTGGCCCTGAACAAAATTTCATTCTGTACGAATTGCAGGTTATGTTATAATTATCCTGCTCTACGAATAAAAAGGCCGCATTGAACCTCGATAAATCACTTCGTTGTCATCGTTAACACGAGTAATAAGGGGGTTATAATGGACAGGAACAAAGAGGTTATCCAGACACATCCCCTCATTGGGTGGGATATCAGTACCGTAGACAGCTACGATGCCATGATGATCCGTCTACATTCGCTTTCGTCAAACGAACAGCAAACAGAAGAAGCTGAGGTTGGCCAGACCTATTGGTTGACTACCGACGTCGCCAGGCAATTCATTTCCATTCTTGAAGCTGGCATAGCGAAAATCGAAGCGACTGACTATCAGGACCGCGACTACAAAAAGCATTAATTCTGAACGCGTTAGCCTGAAGGCACCCCATGGGGTGCCTTTTTCATTTCTGCCGCATTTTGCTATCCTGCGACAGGCAATTTCACAGAGGAGCAAGGCGCTGATGGTATATGACTTAATAATAGTGGGTAGCGGTTCGGTCGGCGCAGCCGCTGGCTGGTATGCAACCCAGGCCGGCCTGCGTGTACTGATGATTGACCGGGCGCATCCACCGCATCGGGAAGGCAGCCATCATGGTGAATCACGGCTAATCCGCCATGCTTACGGTGAAGGATCACGCTATGTGCCACTGGTGCTCAGAGCACAGCAGCTGTGGGACGAGCTGGAAAAACAGTGTGGCGAGCGCATTATGCAGCGCAGCGGCGTTATCAATCTTGCGCCTGTTTCCTCAGAATTTATACATAATGTTCGCCAGAGCGCAGAGCAATTCAACCTGCCGGTTGAGATACTGAACGGTGAGGACATCAATCGGCGCTGGCCGCAACTGGCTGTTCCTGAAGGCTATACGGGGGTTTTCGAACCCAACTCTGGCTATCTGAAATCGGAAGAAGCCGTTCGCCAGCTGATTCGGCTTGCCTGCGAAGCGGGTTGCGCGCAGCTCTTTAATTGTGCGGTGAACGCGCTTGAGGAGCGCGATGGCCTGCAACTGGTGCATACCGACGATGGCATCTACCGTGGCCATAAGCTGTTGTTGAGCGCGGGAACCTGGGTGAAAACGCTGCTGCCCACGCTGCCCGTTACGCCCGTGCGCAAAGTGTTCGCCTGGCATCAGGCCGATGGACGCTACAGCGAAAACAATCAGTTTCCGGCTTTTACCGTGGAAACGCCCGACGGCTCGCACTACTACGGTTTCCCGGCAGAAAATAACGCGATAAAAATAGGCAAACACGACGGCGGACAGCCCATTACCGCGCCCGAACAGCGTAAGCCATTTGGTAATGTTGCCGAAGACGGCAGCGAACTGTTTGGCTTTATACGGCAGTTTTTACCCGGCGTGGGCGTTTGTCTGCGCGGCGAAGCCTGTACTTATGATAATACGACGGATGAAGACTTTATCATTGATACGCTTCCCGGCTCGCCACAGCGACTTATTATTACCGGCTTAAGCGGTCACGGTTTTAAATTCGCTACGGTGCTGGGCGAAATAGCCGCGCTATTTGCGCAGAATAAAACAGCGCAATTTGACTTATCGCCCTTCTCTTTATCCCGCTTTAAATAAAAAAAGACGGCCTGAACGGGCCGTCTTTTTTACTTACAGCACTATTTTAAATGGTGCTGTTAATTTCCAGTTAATTTACCAGAAATTATTTTGCGGCTAATGCGGCCGCTTCTTTCTTCTGCTGCTGACGCAGGCGCAGTTTCTTAATCAGTTTATGCGCTTCCGCTTCGCTGGCCACTGCCGGTGCGGAACCGGAAAGGGGTTTACGTGCCGTTTCACGCATGGTGAAGACAGTCAGCACGCCAATCGCACCCGCACCCATCAGGTAATAGGCTGGCATCAGCAGGTTATGCGTGGTATCCACCAGCCAGGTGGTAATCAGCGGCGTAGTGCCCCCAAACAGCGACACGGAAAGGTTGAAGCCGATCGCCAGCGCGCTGTAACGGATATCGGTCGCAAACAGTGCAGGCAGCGTAGCGGGCATGGTTCCGCTAAAGCAGGTATGCAGCACGCCCAGAATAATCAGGCCGAGGAACACCAGCAGCATATTTCCCGAACCAATCAGCATCAGGCAAGGTACCGCCAGTACGATCAGGCCAATCGCTCCGCCAAGAATAACCGGACGGCGACCCAGACGGTCGGTCCAGTGTCCTGAAAACAGCGTCAGCGGCATCATCACAAACATCACCACCAGAACCAGCAGCAGGCTGCTCATCTCGCTAAGACCTAAAATACCGGTCAGGTAGCTTGGCATGTAAGAGGTCAGCATGTAGTTGGAAACGTTAAACAGCAGCACCAGGCCGATACATTTCAGCATCTGCGCGCGGTATTTGCTTAACATTTGCAGCAGCGTCAGGCGCGGCTTGCTGTGCTCCAGCGCGTCCTGTTTTTCCATATGTTTTTGGAAAGCTGGCGTTTCTTCCAGTTTTAAACGGACGTAGAGACCAAACAGCCCCAGCGGTGCGGCAATGAAGAAGGGAACACGCCAGCCCCAGTCCAGCAGCGTTTCCGCCGGCATTGCCGCCGTCATAATGGTGACTAACCCGGCGCCCAGCAGATAACCGCCCAGCGTACCGAACTCCAGGAAGCTGCCCATAAAGCCGCGACGGTTATCAGTGGAATATTCGGCAATAAAGGTTGCCGCACCGCCGTATTCACCACCGGTTGAGAAGCCCTGTACCAGACGCGCCACCAGCAGCAGAATCGGCGCCAGAATACCGATGCTGTCGTAGCTGGGGATAAGACCAATACAGAAGGTCCCGATCGACATCATAATCATGGTAATCGCCAGCACTTTTTGGCGGCCGATCTTATCACCCAACGGGCCAAAGACCAGGCCGCCAACCGGACGAACCAGGAAGGCGGCAGCAAAAGCGCCAAAGGTCGCCAGCAGCTGAGCCGCCGCGTTGCCGCCCGGGAAAAAGACTTTACCCAGCGTAACGGCTAAATAGCTGTAAACACCAAAGTCGAACCACTCCATGGCGTTGCCCAGCGCGGCCGCGCCAACGGCACGCTTCAGCATGTCTTTATCAACGATGGTGATATCTTCGAAAGCCAGCTCTTTCGGCTTTTTTTGCCAGAAATGCTTCTTTGGCTTTTGTTCGGATTGAGCGCTCATGCAGTCCCCTTAGTGACAGAATGAATAGAGCAGCATCATAGCTTTCGTTGCCGGTGTAGCGCGTAATCGAGAGAAGGGAATGAAAGCTATAAAGCAGCGAAAAATCGGAAGTAAAACGCGTAATGACGTCTCTTTACGGTAATTTACTCTATACGACGTTCTTTGCTTTTTCAAGTTTGTGACAGGAATCGCTGTAATTGGGCGTTTCTTGTGAGTTATGTGCTAATTGATGAAGGCGGATCGATTTTAAAACGATTGAGAGAGCAGGCAGCCTGCGTGGCACGCGATGTGGTGCAAGGTTTTAGCGCTAATCAGGAGAGGCTCTGCCCTGCCAGCAGATGACTGACAGAACAGAGCAGAACGCTTTTGGGCCAGCAGTCTGGCCCTGAAAATCAGTTATCCGGCCCAGGGATTTTCAGCGTCATATTCAGTAAACCACGGGACTTATTGAATATTTTATTACCATTTTCACGACCCGCACGGCGCGCGCGCTGCTCTTCCGGGCTAAGCGCTAACTCTTCCATACAGATTGGGCTGCAACAGTTATGGTATTTCTCCGCACAGCTTTGACACTGAATAAATAACAGATGGCAGCCGTCGTTCAGGCAGTTCACGTGCGTGTCGCAAGCGGTACCGCACTGGTGACACTGTGCAATCACATCATCAGAGATACGTTCGCCCATACGCTCATCAAAGACAAAGTTTTTGCCCTTAAAGCGAACCGGCAACCCTTGCTCACGTGCGCGACGGGCATACTCAATGATGCCGCCTTCCACGTGCCAGACGTTTTCAAAACCATTGTGACGCATCCAGGCGCTGGCTTTTTCGCAGCGAATTCCCCCGGTGCAATACATCACGATCTTTTTGTCTTTACTGTCTTGCAGCATATCAACCGCCATTGGCAGCTGATCGCGGAAGGTGTCAGCCGGGATCTCCAGCGCCTGGTCAAAATGGCCCACTTCATATTCGTAGTGGTTACGCATATCAACAAAGATCGCTTCCGGATCGTCCAGCATGGCGTTGACTTCATCCGCTTTCAGATAGCCGCCCACGTCGCTGGCATCAAAGCTTTCATCAGTGATGCCGTCGGCAACGATACGCTCACGCACTTTCAGACGCAGCACCCAGAAGGATTTACCGTCATCATCCAGCGCAATGTTCATACGCAGGTTGTCCAGTGCCGGATCGAAAGCATACAGCATCGCTTTCATCGCTTCGTACTGGCTGGCCGGCACGCTGATTTGCGCGTTAATACCTTCGTGAGCAACGTAAACGCGCCCAAACACTTTCAGACGGGTAAACGCCAGGTAAAGCGCATCGCGAAAGGCCTTAGGATCGTTAATGGTGAAATACTTATAGAAAGAGACTGTGGTACGCGGTTCGGTCTCGGCCAACATCCGCGCCTTCAGTTCTTCATTGGATACAAGGTTATGTAACACTGGCATGGTGTACGTTCCTGCGTTCAAGAGAGAAATTTTGCGGGCGCTATCATACCCGAAAAGCATACGCGGACCAACGACATAAACAAATCCCGCCTATAGTTAGCTTTTTGCATGTCGTAATGATTCACACCGGAGAGCAACTATGAGTCAACTTTTCAGCCCAATCCAACTGGGTAAGCTAACGCTGAAAAACCGCATCGCCATTGCGCCAATGTGCCAGTATTCTGCCGATCATGGTAAAGCGACCGCGTGGCATCGTATCCATTTGGGGCATCTGGCCCTCTCTGGCGCTGGCCTGCTGATTGTGGAAGCCGCCGCTGTTGAAGCGGCCGGGCGGATAACCCCGCAGGATTTAGGGCTGTGGAACGACGAAACCGAACAGGCACTGGGTGACGTATTAAAAGACGTCCGCCACTATTCCAAAATGCCCGTTGGAATTCAGCTGGCGCATGCTGGCCGTAAAGCCTCAACCGATGTGCCATGGCAGGGCGGCGGATTTTTGCAGCCTGAACAGGGTGGCTGGCAAACCTCGGCGCCTTCTGCCGTGCCGTTTAACGACGGCGACAATGCGCCGCTGGCGTTAACCACCGCGCGCATTGAAGAGATCAAACAGCAGTTTATTGACAGTGCGATTCGGGCCGATCGTCTGGGTCTGGATCTGATTGAGGTTCACGCCGCACATGGCTATTTGCTGCATCAGTTCCTCTCGCCGCTTTCTAATAAGCGTGAAGACCAGTATGGCGGTTCGCTGGAAAACCGTCTGCGTCTGACGCTGGAGATTTTCCGCGAGGTTCGCCGGGTCTTCCCGGCAAACAAACCGGTTGGCGTGCGTATTTCGGCAACGGATTGGGTTGAAGGCGGCTGGGATCTGGAGCAGTCGATCGCCTTAAGCAAAGCCCTTGAGAAGGAAGGCTGCGCTTATATTCACGTTTCCAGCGGCGGCCTGTCGCCAGAGCAGAAAATAGCCGTCGGCCCTAACTATCAGGTGCCTTTTGCAGCCGGAATTAAAAAAGCCGTCGCCATTCCGGTGATTGCCGTGGGTCTGATTACCGAACCTGAACAGGCAGAAGCGGTGCTGGTGGAACAGCAGGCGGATATGGTCGCCCTGGCGCGCGGTATGCTCTACGATCCACGCTGGCCGTGGCATGCCGCGGCAAAACTGGGGGCCAAAGTCGATGCACCAGAGCAATACTGGCGCTGCGAGCCTCACGAAGTAAAAGGTTTATTTAACGCGTAAAGTACCCTGCCGACGCCAGCAATCCTTTTGTTGGCGTCATAAACCGTCTGAAAGACAACGCATTATTTCAGTTAGCCGCTAAAAATGGCACAATAGGCCATAAATTATAAATTCGGGGCAGCATAATGGTGCCCTTTTTTTACGGTCTGGAAACTTATGACTCAGCTGCCTCAATTTACGCGTGCATTGTTGCATCCCCGTTATTGGTTTACCTGGTTAGGTATTGGCTTACTTTACCTGCTGGTTCTGTTGCCTTATCCGTTACTTTATCGGCTGGGCTGCGGGCTGGGCCGCTTATCGATGCGGTTTATTCGCAGTCGCGTTGAAATTGCCCGCCGCAATCTGGAACTATGCTTTCCTGACATGCCGGAAGCAGAGCGCGAAGCGATGGTAGTACGTAATTTTGAATCCGTCGGCATGGGATTGATTGAGACCGGCATGGCCTGGTTCTGGCCCGACTGGCGGATCAGCAAGTGGTTCCACGTGAGCGGCCTGGAGCATATTGATAAGGCGCATCAGGAAGGGAAAGGCGTACTGCTGATCGGGATGCATTTTCTGACGCTGGAACTGGGCGCGCGAATTTTCGGCATCCACAATCCCGGTATCGGCGTTTACCGTCCGAACGATAATGCTCTGCTCGACTGGCTGCAAACCTGGGGCCGGATGCGATCTAACAAAAGCATGCTGGATCGCAAAGATCTAAAAGGGATGATCCGCGCGCTGAAAAACGGCGATATTATCTGGTATGCGCCGGATCATGATTACGGTCCTAAAAGTAGCGTGTTCGTGCCCTTTTTTGGAGTTGAAAAAGCCGCGTCGACCAAAGGCAGTTACCTGCTGATCCGCAGTGGACAGCCTGCGGTGATCCCTTTTGTTCCGCGTCGCTTACCGCATGGCCGGGGCTATGAGATGGTTATCCTGCCCGCCGAAGAAGCCGTGCCGCTGGATGATGAAGCCGCTACCGCCGCCCGGATGAATAAAGTGGTGGAGAACGGCGTGCTGATGGCACCCGAGCAATACATGTGGCTGCATCGCCGCTTTAAGACCCGCCCTTCTGGCGAACCTTCACTCTATTAATCGACTTTTTGGCAGGCTGCCAGCGGCCTGCCGGAAAGCTAAACCTCCCGTCAATACCCTGCTTTTTCTCTGTTATTTTCTGTTCAGTGGATTATTAAAAGCGCATAATTAGTGTGCTAACAATAACCTTCCAGAGAGGTCACGCAGCTATTTATGGCGATTTCTGACGTTGCTCCCTCCTCCGTTAACTGGCAAAAAAATCTGTTCGTCGCCTGGTGCGGCTGTTTTCTGACGGGTATGGCCTTCAGCCTGGTGATGCCTTTCCTGCCGCTGTATGTCGAGCAGCTTGGCGTAACCGATCCGCAGTCGCTCAATATCTGGTCCGGGCTGGTTTTCAGCATTACTTTTCTTTTTTCGGCTATCGCTTCTCCTTTCTGGGGCGGGCTGGCCGATCGTAAAGGCAGAAAAGTGATGCTGCTTCGCTCGGCGCTGGGCATGGCGATTGTGATGGTGCTGATGGGAATGGCGACCTCGATTTGGCAGTTTCTCGCCCTGCGTGCGCTGCTTGGGCTGCTCGGTGGCTTTGTGCCGAATGCAAATGCGCTGATCGCCACCCAGGTGCCCCGCAAACGAAGCGGCTGGGCGCTGGGCTGGTTGTCCACCGGGGCGGTCAGCGGTGCGTTAATCGGACCGTTAATCGGCGGCCTGCTGGCCGACAGTTTTGGCCTGCGCCCGGTGTTTTTTATCACTGCCGCCGTGCTGTTTATCTGCTTTATCATGACGCTGTTTGCTATCCGCGAAGAGTTTGTGCCGGTGCTGAAAAAAGACATGCTGCATGCCCGACAGGTTTTTACCTCGCTGAAGAAGCCTAAACTGGTGCTGTCGCTGTTCGTGACCACGCTGATTATTCAGGTTGCTACCGGTTCGATTGCGCCAATTCTGACGCTGTACGTCCGCGATCTGGCGGGGAATATTCAGAATTTGGCTTTTGTGAGCGGTTTGATTGCTTCCGTGCCCGGCGTCGCGGCTTTAATTTGCGCACCCCGACTGGGAAAATTGGGGGATCGCATTGGCCCGGATCGGATCCTGATAGCGATGCTGGTGTTTTCTGTTCTGCTGCTGATCCCAATGTCGCTGGTGCAGAATCCTTTCCAGCTTGGCATCTTGAGATTTCTGTTGGGAGCGGCTGACGGTGCTTTGCTGCCAGCGGTGCAAACGCTATTGATTTATAACGCCAGCAATCAGGTTGCCGGGCGTATCTTCAGCTATAACCAGTCTTTTCGCGATATCGGTAATGTCACCGGCCCGCTGATGGGCGCCGTGGTTTCGGCGCACTGGGGATTTCGTGCGGTATTTGTGGTGACGGCGCTGGTGGTGCTGTTCAACGCCGTTTATTCCTGGCGGACGCTGCGTCGCCGCCCTTCTCATTCCACTGTCGAGCTATAGGTCGTTAAGGAAAGCAGTGACCGAGCCGGTTACCTCGCTGATACGGGCTTCGCAACGGCGATAATAGGTCCATTTACCGACCTTGCTGGCTTCAAGCAGCCCGGCTTCCTGTAGAACTTTCAGGCAAAGCGACGTGGCGGGCTGTGACAGCCCCGCCTTGTCCTGAATGAGGCTGGCACAGACGCCATAGAGCTCGAAATCATACAGCTGGCTGTAGCTTGCAAAAGCCTGCGCCGGGTTTTTGAGCCAGTGTAATACTGCCATACGTGTTGGGTTAGCCAACAACTTCATGGCATTTTCAGGTGTCATGCAGCCTCACAGAATCATTTATAAAAAGGATAGTCAGTATATCCTTTACGGGTTCCGCCATACAGAGAAGAGGCATCAACGCTGTTTAGCGGATAATCGTGCAGGAAACGCGCTGGCAGATCCGGGTTAGCGATAAACGTTCGGCCAAAACCAAACAGATCTCCCCAGCCATTTTCCAGCACGCGCTCTGCTTTTTCACGGGTGTAGCGGCCGGAATACATAATCGGCCCGGTGAAAGCCTCACGAAGCGCAATGCGGAAGCTTTCCGGCAGATCCGGGCTGTTATCCCAGTCTGCTTCGGCAATTGACAGATAGCCAATCGCCATCTCATTCAGCATTTTTGCCGCTGTGATATAGGTCGTATGCGGATCGCTTTCCACCAGTCCCAGGTAAACACGTTCTTCGTCAGTGCTGGAGAACAGCGGTGCAAAACGCACGCCGACCCGCTGACTGCCAAAGACCGAACTGACTGCGGCAATGATTTCCCGTAAAAAACGCAGGCGATTTTCCAGCGAGCCGCCGTATTCATCCGTGCGGAAATTGCTGTGTTCAGAGATAAACTGATTGATCAGATAGCCATTGGCGGAATGCAGTTCCACGCCGTCAAAACCGGCTTCTTTCGCATTTTCCGCCGCTTTACGATACAGCTCTACAATCTCTTTCACTTCAGCGGTGCTCAGCTCACGCGGCTCACTCGGCGCGGTCAGAATGCCTGCGCCCGGCCCGGTTTCAATAAACACGCGCACACCCTCAGCGGCAACGGCTGAAGGCGCAACCGGCGGCTGGTTGCCCGGCTGTAAGGCGGTGTGCGATACGCGTCCAACATGCCACAGCTGACAGAAAAGCACGCCGCCCTGCTGATGAACCGCCTCGGTCACGTTTCTCCATCCGCTGATTTGTTCTGCGCTGTGGATGCCGGGCGTCCAGGCGTATCCCTGCCCACGTGGTTCAATCTGCGTACCTTCGGTAATCATAAAGCCCGCACTGGCGCGCTGACGATAATACTCCACCATCATCTCGCCTGGGATATTGCCCGGCTGTTCGCTGCGGCAGCGGGTTAACGGTGGCAATGCAATACGGTTACGCAGCGTCAGGCCGCCTAGTTGCATCGGGGTAAAAAGCGTTTTACTGGTCATAGCGTTGAGTTTCCTGGTGAGATAAGGCGCCCATTATATTTAAACATTTAAATGTGTAAATGCTTTTTTATGTTGCACTGTTGTTATTTAAAGGTTTTTAGCGGCGATTTTTCCCGGCGCTCTTCATCGCGCTTTCAGATCAAATTTTATTCAGAAACTGTTTAAAGTTATTTCACCATTCGCCGATAAATATTTCACTGACGGTGACGGGCATCCGGGCGCCGTAATCGACCCAAGTCAATCTTGAAGGAAACAACTATGTCCGTTATCAATACCAACATCATGTCCCTGACCACTCAGAACAACCTGAACAAATCCCAGGCTTCTCTGAGCACCGCGATCGAACGTCTTTCTTCTGGTCTGCGTATCAACAGCGCAAAAGATGATGCTGCGGGCGAAGCTATCGCTAACCGCATGAATTCTCAGATTAAAGGTCTGACTCAGGCAGCACGTAACGCCAACGACGGTATCTCTCTGACTCAGACGGCTGAAGGGTCAATGAACGAGATCAACACCAACTTACAGCGTATTCGTGAACTGACCGTGCAGGCGAAAAACGGCACCAACAGCGCTGACGACATCGACTCAATCCAGAAAGAAGTTGACGCACGTCTGTCTGAAATCAACCGTATCGGCGCGGCAAGCACCTTTAACGGCACGGCAATCTTCAACACCACCGGCAGCGTAAAAATCCAGGTTGGCGCTAACGATTCTACCGACGCTAACGTGATCAGCATCGACCTGTCAGGCGCAGGCTTCCAGGCTTCTGGCCTGGGCGCTACCTTCAGCGTGACCGGCGGCAACCTCTCTGACCTCGATGCGCGTATCAAAGACGTGGATACTTCACGTAGTGCCCTGGGTGCGATTCAGAACCGTTTTGAATCTACCATTAACAACCTGAACACCTCTGTGACCAACCTGACCGCGTCTCAGTCACGTATTCAGGATGCTGACTACGCAACGGAAGTGTCTAACATGTCCAAAGCGCAGATCCTTCAGCAGGCCGGTACCTCCGTGCTGTCAAAAGCTAACCAGGTTCCACAGGGCGTGCTGTCTCTGCTGCAGTAAGTCTTTCTGGTTTACCTCAGAACGCAAAACCCCGGCTTCGGCCGGGGTTTTCTTTTTTAAGCAGGGAACGTGAGAACGCAGCGCTGCCTGAATGACATAACAAAAACCGAAACCCATTTTAATGTGAATTAACTCACAAATACGCGAATAGCTTATTCATGCCAGCCGCTGCGACCAACGCGATGCAGCTCACAAAATTAAATCCTAAAAGAAACAACACGTTACAAACGTTATCACTAAAACCCCGCTAAAATAAGACGATCTACTTCACATAATTAAGCGATATATAACGCTGTCAAGCCATGTGGCAATCCTATTTCGTTGCAAAATTGTGACCAGGTTCGAAAAATTTAATTCGGGCATCATTAACATCAAATCTACAAACAACAAAAATAATTATTCGGGAGCCAGCCATGAAAATAGGATTAGTCATTAGTGGTGGTGACGTTAGCGGCATGAATAATTTTATCTTTCAGATAAACAGGATGACCGATTCTGAAATCGTCATATTTGATGGCGGTATTTCCGGGCTTATTAACAACACGGCAAAAGAGATATCACGGCGGGATCTGGTGGATTTATCGATCTCTTCGGTTCCGCTTATTGCGTCAGGAAGAAAAGAAGAGAAATGCAGGAAATCGGATTACGAAAAGATCATAAAAAACATCCGGCAAAAAAAGATTGATTGTCTGGTCATGGGCGGCGGTGATGGCTCATTCCAGTTTTTAAAGGTGCTCAGCGAATATGGTATCAACTGTTACGGAATAGGCATGACCATTGATAATGATATTACCGGCAGTAGCTACAGTATTGGATTTTCGACTGCCTGCGAACAGGTGATTAGTGAAGTGGCAAAGTTACGTAATACCGGCCGCGGACTACCGGGGCGTGTATTTATGGTGGAGTTACTTGGCGGCTATTGCGGCGAACTCACCTTGCAGGCGGCCTTAAAAAGCAATGCGGATATCGCGCTTATTCCTGAAGCAGTTTGGGATATCGATGAGCTGGCAACAAAAATCCGCACAAAGATCGACCAGCAGAATAGCGTCATTATTCTCTGTTCAGAAGGCTATACCAAAGAATATACCCCTGGATTTCAGGGCGCTATTGATACCATGATTGGTAAAATTGAGCACAAGATTGGTATCAGAATTAGAAAAACAATCATGGGCTATGGATTGAGAAACGGCACCCCTACCGGAGAGGAAATTATACAGGGCGCGATTCTGGCCGAAGAAGTCGTCAGATGCATAAACAGCGGCCTGACTAATAAAATCATTGTTATAAATAACAACAATAAAGCCATACCTGTCGATCTTAATAATTCCGACAAACGTTTGGTAGATAAAGAAAGCAACTTTTATAAACTGGCTAAAGCCAACAATCTTATCTGAGGTAATACCATGCTTAAAGTACTCTGCGTATGTGGCTGCGGCCTCGGCTCAAGCTTTGCTATCGAAATGAGCGCCAAATCTGTTTTGCAAAAACTGTCTATCGATGCAGATATCGATCATACGACAGTATCCGAAGCGTCATCATTCAAATATGACATTATTCTTACTCAAAAAATATTTGCTGACATTCTTAACTCCGATGCCAGCGATGACGAAAAGAAGCGCGTTATTATCTTAAACAAACTGACCGACAAGAAAGAACTTGAAGAAAAAATCCTGGCTTATTTAGGCTCAAAATAAAAAGTGAGGTCACCCGTGGACGCTATTATTCATTTTATTGTGAAAGATTTTTTAGGCCAGGCTTCAATTCTCATCGCGCTGATCGCCATGCTTGGCCTTATCTTACAGAAAAAGTCGGTTGGGAAAACGCTGGAGGGGACGTTTAAAACCCTGCTGGGTTTCCTGATCATGATGGCGGGTATCAATATCATTGTTGAATCACTCACCTTCCTTAATGATATTTTCACCCACGGTTTTGGTATGAAGGGCTACATTACCGACGTTGCTGCCATTGCTGGCGTAGCGAACCGCGAGCTGGGATCGGAAGTGGCGCTGACGCTACTGGTGATATTTGCCGTCAACATCATCATTGCGCGCATTACGCCGTTCAAATATATCTTCCTCACCGGCCAGGCGCTGCTGTGGATGGCCACCATTGGTACCGTTATCGGCTATAAAGCGGGGCTAACCGGCATGACGCTGATCCTGACCGGGGGGATATTCGGCGGCATCATGGCGGTGCTGATGCCGGCTATTGCCCAACCCATCGTACGGAAAATTACCGATTCCGATGATGTCGCCTTGGGTCACTTCTGCACAATTGGCTATCTGGTTCAGGCCGCCGTCGCGCGCGCCATTGGGAAAAACTCCCGCTCGACGGAAGATCTGGAGCTACCTGATAACTTTAAGTTTTTGCAGGACACCTATCTGTCGATGGCGGTGGTAATGATACCGATGTATCTCATTCCTGCCATTTTTGCCGGGCCGGGCTACATTGCCCAGTTCGCCGGAGAAACAAACTACATCATGTATGCATTTATGCAGTCGATGCAGTTTGTCGCCGGGGTATTTGTGCTCTACAGCGGCGTGCGCTTGCTGCTTAATGAGCTGGTGCCGGCTTTCAGAGGCATTGCCATGCGTCTGGTGCCCAACGCCATACCGGCGCTGGATTGCCCGGTGTTGTTTCCCTATGCCCCCAATGCGGTCATTGTTGGTTTTCTTGCCACCACGGTAGGGTCGATTATCGGCATGATTGTTTTCCCAATGTTTGGGCTGGCAATGATCCTGCCAGGCTTGCTCACCAACTTCTTCGCGGGCGGGACGGCCGGCGTATTTGGTAATGCGATGGGCGGCAGAAAAGGCGCCATTATTGGCGGTATCGTTCATGGCCTGTTTATCACGTTATTACCGGCGATCCTGGTGCCGCTACTTGAAACCTTCGGCTTTAAAGGCGTCACATTTAGCGATTCTGACGTTATCAGCACCGGATTAATTTTAGGTCACGCCTTCCAGAATGACTGGCCGTTTGTGATTGGTTTTATCCTGTTCGTTACGCTGATTATTTGGTTCTCAAGCCGCAAGCTGGTTAAACAACCTGATTAATGTCCTGTATTAGCCTGAACAGACGCGGAGGCTTTATGTTTGCAAAATTGAAAAATATGTTTATTTCATCTGAGCCACAACATCAAAATGAAAATCATGAAGCGGCGGAAAAGATTAAGCAGGAAATATCCCTGTTGGAAAGCTCGCTATCAAAAGCGCCCTCGGATAATGACACCCAAAAAAAATTGATGATTAAATATAACCAGGCGGTGAAAACTTATGCCGCCAGTCCGGTATACCGTCATCACGTAGATGACATCTTTGTAAAAATGGACGAGCTGAGAAATACCATCCGTAAAAATATATGAGGTACTATGAGCATTCGACAGTTCCTTTCACAGAATCAATATATTCAAATTGGAATGCATATTGATTGCTGGAGCAAGATAATCGAAACAGCCGCCAGACCCTTAATAGAAGGAGGTTTTGTCACCGCTGACTATCCACAGGCCGTTATTGATAACACCAATAAGTATGGCGCGTATTATGTTTTTGATGAAGGGATTGCTATTCCTCATGCCAGGCCGGAATGTGGCGTGCTTAAAAATGGTTTTAGCATGGTCACGCTGGATCAACCTGTCTCTATCAAAGGCAGTGAGCCTGTCGACATTATTGTCATGTTCGGCGGCGTAGACAGCGATTCGCACATTACGGAAGGGATTGCTTCGATTGTGGAATTACTCGATCAGGAAGAAACACTCACGCGGATCAGACAAGCGAAAACAATTGATGAAATCCTTGGGTTATTATGAAAAAACTGATTTTAGTCAATGGCATTCCAGCCTCAGGAAAAAGCCGTGTCGCCCGTTTGCTGGCTGACCACTTTAATGCACCTGTTCTGAGTATTGATGAAATTAAAGAGCCATTTATGGTTCAGTTCGCCGATGTTATTGACAGACCCTTAAATCGAAAGCTGGGTTATGCCGCTTACGAGGCAATGTTTAATATCGTTAAGGCCGCGCCGGAAAAGAGTTTATTTATTATGGATGCCTGGTTTGGCTTTCGTGATAAGTCCATTTTGGCGGATTATCTTTCTCTGAGCGGCTGCCAACATCACGTTGAAGTATGGAATAAAATTTCGCCTGAGCAGGTTGCCCAACGCTATAAGTCACGCTGTTCCTGTCGCGTTAAAGGTCATCCTGGCGAAGAGTATATACCTGAATTAATGCAGCTGGCAGAGCGAGCCTGCCCGATGCAGCTCGGCGACGTTTATACCCTATTACAGGATCGGGAAATTAACCGCGCCGGGCTTATTTCCTGGATCAATCAACAACTGAACTGCAACTAATTTTTCTCAATGAGGTTTACTCTAATGAATAAAATGACAACAGCCGAACGTCGTGGTTATCAAATGATCTGTGATGCTACGGGATCGATGATGGTCGTCGCCTGTGACCAGCGTGGCGGTATGCGAACGTTGTTAGCCGCTACGCCAGAAGAGCAGGCAAAAATTAGCAATGAAACGTTGGGCAAGACCAAATACGATATTACCCGTTATCTTGCCGCCGAAGCAGGCTGCGTACTGGTTGATCCGATTTGTGCCGTGCCGGGTATCGTTGATGAGGATGTAGTGCCGCGCAATACCGGCTTACTGGTCGGGCTGGACGCTTCCGGCTGGGATACGTCACCGCAGGGATACCGCATCTCTAAAATGGTCGAGGGCGTTAACGCCCGTAAAGTCCGTGAACTGGGCGCGACCGGTGGTAAAATTATGATTTATCTGCGTATGGATACGCCGGAAGCGAACACCGCTAATCTTGCTACGCTGCGTGAAGTCATTGCCGATTTTGCTCGCGAGGATCTGCTGCTGGTGGTGGAGTTCCTGACTTATCAACTGGAAAATGAGAGCAGTGACGTTTATCAAAGTAAAATTCCGCAGCTGATTCAGGACGGCTGTCAGGCCTGTATTGATTGCGGTTCCAAGGTGCTGAAAATTCCCTATCCTGGCACGGAAACGGCCTGCGCTAAGGTAACAGAGATTTGCGGCGATATTCCCTGGGCCGTGCTTTCTGCGGGTGTCGATCACCAGACTTTTCTCCGGCAGGTTGATATTTCTCTGCGCAATGGTGCTTCAGGCGTTATTGCCGGACGCTCACTGTGGAAAGACTGCATTTCACTGGACCGCAACGTCTCCAAAGAGAAGCTTTCTTCCGTTGCCGTAGGACGGCTGCGGGATATTCAGCAGCTGCTGCATAAGCATAAAAAAGTGCTGGTGCCGGCATAAATTGCCGTTTATCCCTGGCTGGTCACGTGCTTTTGCCGTGACCAGCCCCCTTCAGGAAGAGCAGATGAAACAACTCGATCTGATTATTTTTGACTGTGATGGCGTGCTGGTTGATTCAGAAATTATCGGCATCAATCTTACCCGCGCGCTGCTTGAGCAGCACGGCGTTGTTATCGGCCTTGAGGCGTTCTGCACGCATTACAGCGGGCTGGCGTGGAATGAGCTGATAACAAAAGTGCGCGAAGAAAGCGGCGTTAACCTTCCCGATACGCTTCATCAGACATTTTATAACGCTTTATATAGCGAATTTGAGGAAAAATTAAGGCGCATTACCGGCACGTACGAGGTTATCAGCCAGCTGGATTATCCTAAATGCATTTGTTCTAATTCGGGTCGGGAACAGCTCGATTTTATGTTAACGCACGTAGGGCTGAAGTCGTTGTTTCCCGGCTCTGTCTTCTCGGCTGTCGATCTTGGGCCAAATCGCGGTAAACCGCAGCCCGATATCTTCCTTCATGCCGCGGCGGTTATGCGAGCTGTCCCTGAAAACACGCTGGTTATTGAAGATTCCGTACATGGCGTAACGGCCGCAAAACGTGCAGGGATGTATGTTGCAGGCTTTACCGGTGGCGCACATACCTGGCGCGATCATGCGGAGCGACTGAAAGCGGCTGGAGCCGATGTGGTGATAGATTCGATGTATCAGCTGCCTGCACAGATTGCCCGGCCGCCTGTAACTGATTAATAATATTAAACAAATCCCTAATAATTTTTTTTTCGCTCCACGTTTTACCCCCTCAGATCTTCGACTATCCTTCATAAACCTGCAAATTTTGTTACGGAGAAACCCCATGAGCATGTATGCAACGCTGGAAGAGGCTATTGACGCCGCACGTGAAGAGTACCTGGCCGCTAATCCAGAGCTGGAAGAAGATGATGCATCCGTAAGCCAGTTCAACCTGCAAAAATATGTTATGCAGGACGGCGATATCATGTGGCAGGCCGAGTTCTTTACCGACGAGAGCGATGAGGGAGAATGTCTGGCGCTGCGCAGTGGTGAAGCCGCACAGGCTATTTTCGACGGCGATTTCGATGAGATCGAACTGCGTCAGGAATGGCTGCCGGAAAATACGCTGCATGAATGGGACGAGGGCGAGTTCCAGCTCGAACCGCCAGCCGATACTGAAGAAGGTAAAGCCGCGGCGGAAGAGTGGGAAGACGATAACAGCGATTCCGATCGGGCCGATCGCTGGGAGTAACCGACCTTACTCATAAGGTCCGTGATGCGCATCAACAGGCAGCAGCAAAGTATCGACCACCAGCGACAGCGGGAGATCGATAATGGTCAGAAAGCGCCAGGGCGTATCACGGACATCCCACTGCACGCCAGGATAATACTGGTTGCTGTGGCCCTGCCCCGGAAACGTCCGGCTAATAATACTGCCGCATCCGGTCAGGGTCAGAATAGACATTCCCACCAGCATGCTACGTAAAAGCGTCACTATTATTTCCTCTTACTGAATAAAAAACGCGCCATTGTACAGGAACAGTTTGCGCAACGATGACCTGAAAACGCAAAAATAGTGTAAATATCACTTCTTCCCGCCTCACCCTACATGACATTGTTCATCGCCTGCATCACGGACAATCAACAATTGAAACTGCATTCTTGTTCTATGCTTTATTAACTTTGTCTGAGTATAAGGACCAGGTAATGCGCTTAAAAAGAACCGCCTCTTCACCGATCGTCCCAATTTTTCTCCCTCTTCCGATCCATAACCGGAGCTGAGCCTATGAAAGCCCTGACTTATCATGGCCCACATCGGGTTAGTGTCGATACTATGCCCGATCCTGGTATCGAAGCGCCCGATGATATTATTTTGCGTGTAACCGCTACGGCAATTTGTGGTTCTGACCTGCACCTCTACCGGGGCAAAATTCCTGGTACGCATCACGGTGATATTTTTGGTCATGAATTTATGGGTGAAGTTGTCGAAACGGGCAGCGGGGTAACTAACGTAGCGAAAGGCGATCGGGTTGTTATTCCTTTCGTCATTGCCTGCGGCGACTGTTTTTTCTGCCATCTGCACCAGTATGCGGCCTGCGAAAATACCAACAGCGGCAAGGGCGCAACCTTAAATCGCAAAAGCATTACCCCACCTGCGGCGCTGTTTGGTTACAGTAAATTGTATGGTGGCGTCCCCGGTGGTCAGGCGGAATATGTTCGGGTGCCCAAAGCCAATACCGGACCGTTTAAAGTCCCTGATACGCTGGCGGATGAGAAGGTACTGTTTCTTTCCGATATTTTGCCAACGGCGTGGCAGGCCGTTAAAAATGCGGAGCTTAAGAAAGGGTCAAGCGTAGCGATCTTTGGTGCAGGTCCGGTTGGATTGTTAAGCGCGGCCTGTGCACGATTGGCCGGTGCAGAACAGATTTTCATGATCGATCACCATCCTTATCGCCTTGAATTTGCCCGCGAACGCTACGGTGTGATCCCCATCAATTTTGATGATAATGACGATCCTGCTGCCTGGATTATTGAACATAGCGCCGGGCACCGCGGTGTGGATGCGGTGATTGATGCGGTGGGCTTTGAAGCGAAAGGCAGTCTGACCGAGACCGTATTAAGTAATTTGAAGCTTGAAGGCAGCAGCGGCAAGGCGCTTCGTCAGTGCATCGCCGCCGTACGACGAGGCGGCATCGTCAGCGTGCCGGGCGTTTATGCAGGCTTTATCCACGGTTTCCTCTTTGGCGATGCGTTCGATAAAGGACTGACTTTCAAGATGGGACAAACGCATGTGCATGCTTACCTTCCCGATCTGCTTCAGCTTATAGAACAAGGCCATTTAAAGCCGGAAGAGATTGTAACCCATCATCTGCCGCTTGAGGATGCGGCACGCGGCTATAAAATTTTCGAAAAACGTGAGGAAGAGTGCCGAAAAATTATTCTGATACCCGGGCTGAACGTGGAGCACGCAACGCTCTGAAAACTGGACATGAAATTCGATAATTCCCGACTTGAAAAATTTATTAACGGTCCGCCAGTGAAATTTTATTTCATGGCGGACTAAATGATTAACAGATTAATGTAATTTACTATCATCATGTTCTTATTTATTTCAGAAATTTTAAATGTGGCTAGATCAATAATATTTTTCCATCGTTTTTTTTCTTTCAACGCCACGTCTAACCTGATGAATCGGTTAGAGTTCCGCTTCAAATCCACCTGTTAACTGTCCTTTTTACCCGCTTAAATTAAATATTGAACTTACTCTTTTCCACAGGAATGAAAATAATAAGCTAACCTTGTTCTAAAGTCCTCCTGTTTTTTCTTATTTCCTTTTACCTCTACCTGACCGGAGCAAATAATGACGATTAAAACGATGGAAGATCTGTTCATTCACGACTTATCAGATATTTACAGTGCAGAAAAACAGATCACCCGGGCTCTGCCTAAAATGGCCCGCGCGGCAACTGATGAAAAGCTTGTTGCCGCGTTTAAACAGCATCTTGAAGAAACCCACGGGCAAATTGAGCGACTCGATCAGCTGGTAGAAAGTACCGAAGGCGTGCGGATCAAACGTATGAAGTGTCATGCGCTTGAGGGACTTGCAGAAGAAGCTCAGGAAATTATCGATTCGGTTGAGGCAGGTCCCGTCAGGGATGCCGGGCTGATCGGCGCGGCGCAAAAAGTTGAACATTATGAAATCGCGACTTACGGCACGCTCTACGCGATGGCCGTGAAACTCGGCTATCAGGATGCAGCAAAGCTGCTGGCAGAAACGCTGGCAGAAGAAAAAGCCACAGATGAAAAACTGACGGGTATCGCTGAACAACAGCCTTAATAAACATCGGCGGCAACCTTAAATCTCACGCCTGCAAGGCGTGTCTGAAAAAAATTAAAAGAGGTACTTTTTATGACTCACCAAGAGAATTATCTGGCATGGGTAAAAGATGCACATGCCATGGAAAAACAGGCCGAAAGCATGCTGGAAAAAATGGCCGGACGTCTGGAGCATTACCCGGACCTCAAAGCCCGCATTGAACAACATATTGAAGAGACGCGTCAGCAGCAGGTGTTGGTTCAGTCCGTTATTGACCGTTACGATACCTCTCACTCCACCCTGAAAGATGCGGTAGGTAAATTAACCGCGCTTGGACAGGCCATGGGTGGCATGCTGGCCGATGATGAAGTCGTGAAAGGCGCGATCAGCGGTTACGTCTTCGAGAATTTCGAAATCGCCAACTACACCTCATTGATTGCGGCGGCCGAGCTGGTCGGCGATACTGAGGGGGCGAAGATCTTTGCACAAATTCGCGAACAGGAAGTGGCAATGGCCGACTGGTGCCTGACTCACTTGCCTGACGTTACCGAGCAGTTTATGGTGCGTTCGGCGGCACCTGGCGTGGAAGCGAAAGTCTAGCCGCCTCACGTAACTCTTTGTTGTTGACATAAAAAAACCGGGAACCCTTGTTCCCGGTTTTTGTTGCTGATGGCCCTTCACGGGCCAAAAGAACCTACAGTTTCGTTGACTGGATCGCCAGAGGATTCATTTTCAGCGACCGGTAATAATCAAACCAGTCGTGATACTTGTCGGCATTTTGCCACAAGCGGTAATGCATCCGCGACAACGTTACCGGGTCGCTGATCAGCGCCAGGCGACGATCCCGATCCAGTTTAGCTGGCGATTCGCTCAGCGCCTGTTCAACACGGCGATCGCGGGCAAACTCAAGAATCTCGCTTTTCAGGTGACGCGACGTTGCCATTGCGCTTGCCAGGGCGTTAAACGATGGGTTAAACAACGCATGCATAAAGCCATCTTTCAGCGCACGCTCGCGATTCAGCTGATTGTAACGCTCGGTATCAACCAGCTCTCTTGGCGGCTCAAACTCTTCCGGGATCAGGAACAGTTTTGCGCGCTTAGAGGCCAAACCGGTTGTTGACCGGCTGGAAAATACCGACACGAATGGCGACAGGATCAGTGAGAAGACGATCGGTGCCAGCCACCACAGGAAGTTCAGATCCAGCCAGCCCATGCCTGCGGCCCAAACAATGCCCAATGCCATCTGTGAACCGTGGCGTTTAAAAGCCTCGCTCCATGGCGTTGCATCATCATCACGCTGCGGAGAGTTCCAGACCACTTCCCAACCGAGAAACGCGCTGACCACAAACACGGTATGGAACAGCATACGTACCGGTGCCAGCAGGACTGAGAACAGGACTTCCAGGAACAGAGAAAGGGTCACGCGCAGGATCCCGCCATAAGGTTTTGCGCCCTTGAACCAGATCAGAATGATACTGAGCAGCTTCGGCAGGAACAGCAGAACCATGGTGGTGGAGAACAGCGCTATCGCCAGTTCCGGACGCCACTGCG
This sequence comes from Pantoea sp. CCBC3-3-1, assembly GCF_007981265.1. Lineage (NCBI taxonomy): Bacteria > Pseudomonadati > Pseudomonadota > Gammaproteobacteria > Enterobacterales > Erwiniaceae > Pantoea > Pantoea sp. CCBC3-3-1. The sequence continues at coordinate 1,713,991 of NZ_CP034363.1, read as the reverse complement.
GCCAGACCGGGAACAACTGTCTCGGCTGCAGGAAGTAGGTCGGTTCCATTAGCGTATGCACCACCTGTAAGGCAGTAGAAAGCGCCAGGAACATAAACCACAAGGGTGCAGACAGATAGGACATTACGCCGGTCAGGAACACCGCACGGTGTACCGGGTGCATCCCTTTTACCAGGAACAGACGGAAGTTCATCAGGTTGCCGTGACACCAGCGACGGTCGCGCTTCAGCTCGTCCAGCAGGTTTGGCGGCAGTTCCTCGTAGGAACCCGGCAGATCGTAAGCAATCCATACGCCCCAGCCAGCACGACGCATCAGCGCGGCTTCCACGAAGTCATGCGACAATATCGAACCGGCAAAAGAACCTTCACCAGGCAGCGGCGCTAAGGCACAGTGCTCAATGAACGGCTTCACGCGGATAATAGCGTTATGACCCCAGTAGTGCGATTCACCCAACTGCCAGAAGTGCAGACCCGCCGTAAACAGCGGACCGTAGACGCGCGTGGCGAACTGCTGGCAACGCGCATACAGCGTATCCATGCCTGACGCTTTTGGCGAAGACTGGATAATACCGGCGTTCGGATTGGCTTCCATCATGCGCACCAGACCGGTGAGACACTCACCGCTCATCACGCTGTCCGCATCCAGCACCACCATATAGCTGTACTGGCTGCCCCAACGGCGGCAGAAGTCATCGATATTACCGCTCTTACGCTTCACACGACGACGACGACGGCGATAGAAGATACGCCCTTCCCCGCCGACATCACGCACCAGCTCCATCCAGGCTTTTTGTTCAGCCAGGGCGATATCCGGATTGTAGCTGTCGCTGAGAATGTAGACGTCAAAGTGCTGCTGTTCACCCGTTCTGACCACGGATTCCCAGGTAGCACGCAGGCCCGCAAATACGCGCTCAACGTCTTCATTACAGATTGGCATAATCAGCGCGGTGCGGTGTTCCGGGTTAATCGGATCCTGATCGTTACTGTTATATGAAATGCTGTATTTATCTTTACCTATCAGCAGTTGCAGGAAGCCCATCAGCGCGGTCCAGAACCCCGCTGAGACCCAGCAGAACAGCACGGCAAACAGGAACAGGATCCCCGTTTGCAGCACGTAAGGCAGGATCTGCAATACGGATTGCTGCCAGTTCTGGTTGATCATTTCCATCGGATCGATCAGCGCCCAGCCCTGATAAGGCAAAATGGTTTTCATGTACCAGGTGGCGATCACCGTCTGTGCAATGGTCAGAAGCAGCAGAATATAGCGACGAATCGAACCGACATGACGCCATTTTTCTTCCGAACGCTGCTCTTCCGCATTGGCATAGCGAGGCTTCGATTTACGACCACGCAGGGAGTCCCAGGCGCGACCAACAGGGTTAGTGCGCCAGGCTTCCGGGTACATGGAAGAACGGGTGTGCTTCGGCATAGCCTTCAGCGTAGTGCGATGCAGCGGGTCTTCAGCGAACTGTTCCCCTTTGCCCACGGAGTCTGGCCACGTCATCTCAATACGTGATTTGACCGACTCCAGAGGCGCGTCGTCGGGACGCTCCACCGCCGAATCTTTTCCACTCAGCGACTGATGTAGCTCGCTGAAGGCATTATCCGACTGCGTGGACAGCGTCTCGCGCAGCGCCCCTTTCCGCGGCTCGGAAAGGGGCAACGCATCAATGTATTCAGTGGGTAGAGCAGTAGACTTATTCATTGGCAGGCAACTGATAGCTCCAGGTTTCCGTCAGCGTCTTGTCACCGTTAACCAGCGCAGCACGCATTTCCGTAGGCTGTTTGTTGTCTTTCACGCGCAGGCGCATGATCAGACGCCACCCTTTGGTAACAGGGTTGTAACGCACGCTGTTTTCCACCAGCTCGCCGTTGTTACCGATGCTCACCTGTGGCGTTACCGGCGTATTCTCCGGCAGTTTACTCATATCCTGACCGGTAAAGTCGACGACAAAGGCCACGGTGCCGTCCGGCTGGCGAACCAGGTTGGACTGCTTCACGTCGCCAGTTGAACGCAGCGTATCTTTCACAAAGGCGGTGTCCGCCGAGTGCAGCTGGTTCTCATCACGCGTGAAATGCAGGCGGTATTTGAAGTTCATCTCTTTGCCTGGTTCAGGCAGGGTTTCCGGCGTCCAGAAAGCCACGATGTTGTCGTTGGTTTCATCTGCCGTTGGGATTTCAACCAGTTCGATATGGCCTTTACCCCATTTACCCTGCGGTTCGATCCAGCCGCTTGGGCGCAGATCGTAACGATCGTCCAGATCCTGATATTTGGCAAAATCACGGCCGCGTTGCAGCAAACCAAAGCCTTGTGGATTCTCAACGGTAAAGGTGCTCACCGCCAGATGCCTTGGGTTGTTCAGCGGACGCCAGATCCACTCACCGTTACCGGCGTGAATAGAAAGCCCGTTAGAGTCATGCAGCGCCGGACGGTAGTTCACCTGCGTGGATGGCTGGCTTGGACCAAACAGGAACATGCTGGTGAGTGGCGCTACGCCCAGCTTGCCCACTTTATCGCGCAGGTAGACTTTAGACTGCACGTCAACAGTCGATTCTTTGCCTGGCGTGATGGTAAAGCGATAGGCACCGGAGGCACGTGGCGAATCCAGCAGCGCATAGATAACCAGATGCTTGTCAGACGGTTTAGGCCGTTCCACCCAAAATGCTTTAAAGCGTGGGAACTCTTCGCCGGACGGCAGCGCCGTATCAATAGCCAGACCACGAGAAGAAAGGCCATATACCTGACCCGCGCCGATAACGCGGAAGTAGCTGGCGCCCAGGAAGCTGGTAATCTCGTCGTCTTTCTTGTTTTTACTGTTTAACGGATAGAGAACTTTAAATCCGGCAAAGCCCAGATTTTTGACCGTTTCAGGATCGTGCTTAACGTTGCCGAAATTAAAATAATCCGGCGAGTATTTAATCTCGTGCACGCTGGTGGCGGTCACTTCATTAATTTGCACTGGCGTATCGAAATACATGCCCTGATGGTAAAACTCCAGCTTGAACGGGGTCTTCAGCTTACTCCACCAGGCTTTATCGCGATTGAACTGGATCTGCTGATAATCAGCATATTTCATATCGCGCAATTGGGAAGGCAAATTGCTTTTTGGCGCTTCGTACCCTTTCCCTGCCAAATCTTTCGCCTGTTTTGCGACGTCATCAATGCTAAAAGCCCAGCTTGAACTGGCATACATTGACAGCAAAACTGTTGCACCAAGTAAGCGCAATTTCATCAGTTCTGGCTTATTTTTCATTTTAATCAGCACATCCCCCCCTTTCGTGTGCTTAAATCAATCCCATCCATCTTAATGGATAATTCAGCATTCCGACAGCTCAACAACGTTTTTGTTCCTCTCATTTGTTGCTTTTAGCGCCCTGTTCTCAAGTGCTTAGCGGATACAGATTCCCCTGATAGTATACCCGTGTTTTCTCAACTAGAGTAAGCGGTAAGCTTTAGCGTGGCTCAGGGCGAGCAAACGCTGTAACACGTTGAATATGGGATGAATATGACGGAAAAAACACAGCAACGAGAATATTTTTTTGATTCGATCCGGGCTTATCTGATGCTTTTGGGCGTGCCGTTTCACGTCTCCCTGATTTATTCGAGCCAGGCATGGTCAGTAAATAGCCTGGCGTCCTCCGAATGGCTGACGTTGTTAAATGATTTTATTCATGCTTTTCGCATGCAGGTCTTCTTTGTCATTTCCGGTTATTTTTCCTATATGCTTTTTTTGAAATATGCGTCGAGGCACTGGCTGAAAGTGCGTCTGGAGCGTGTTGGCATTCCTATGCTGGCGGCGATACCGCTGCTGACAGTACCTCAATTTTTTATGATAAAAGCCTGGACGACGAAGATCGGCGACTGGAGCAACCTGACGCTTTATCAAAAGTTCAATGCCCTCTCCTGGGATTTAATTTCTCATCTCTGGTTTTTACTGGTGCTGGTGGTCCTGACTGTTGCCGGAATGGCGATGTTTAAATGGCTGCGGGATGCTCAGCGCCCGGCAAAAGATTATGCCGATATTAACTGGACCAAACTCAGCTTCGCTATTTTGCTTTGTAGCCTTGGCTGGGGTGCAGTACGTCGTTTTCTGTTTATATTCGAGCCGCAGCTGTTGAGTAATGGCTTGTTTAACTATGCCTTTATGCAATCACTGTTCTTCTTACCCTTCTTTGTACTTGGCGCAATGGCATGGAAATATCCGGCGATTAAAGCATTGCTGGTTAAACCTGTCCCCTGGACATTTATCGGCTCGGCGCTGGCTTTCGTTGCCTATGTGGCAAATCAGACCTGGAGTAAAGGAGAGGGCTGGCTGTATGAAATCGATGCGATAGTGTCGATGATGATGGGATTGTGGATGGTGAATGTGGTGTTCTCGTTGGGCCACCGCTTTCTGAATTCTCATTCACCGCGCGTAACCTATCTGGTTAATGCCTCGCTGTTTATCTATCTGGTACACCATCCGCTGACCATCCTGTACGGAATTTTCGTGGTGCCGCACATCGGTAATAACACGCTGGGCTTTTTCACTGGCCTGGCCTTTGTTTTCGGTATTGCCTTTATTCTTTACGAGATCCATCTGCGCATCCCGTTGCTGCGCTTCCTGTTTTCCGGGAAGCCGCAAAGGTAAAATACGGCACTCTGCTTCTGCCCGGTTCAGACCGGGCAGGATCAGAGCAGCCACTCTATCGGCAGTCGCCACACCAAACGCACGAGTAACCGCTGAATAAAACGGGTGCGGGGTTCATGCCGGTGTACCCATTCTTTTTCTCCTTCGCCCGGATACTCCACCCAGTTTACCCTTCCCCATTTGTCCAGCCGCAGCGTCCATGCACGATCGCGCATCCTGCTGACAAAACGCTGGTGAATGCTGGCGGCAAGTTTTTCACTCTCGATCACAAAGCCCATTTCGGTGTTTAACATCGCCGAGCGCGGATCGAAGTTGAAGGAGCCAATAAAAACCTTCTCGTTATCCACGCTGAAGGTTTTGGCGTGTAAACTTGACCCTGAATTACCGGTCAAGCCCCGGTCGTGTGGCGTATCGCGCGTGTCGGAATGGGGCTTCAGCTCGTAAAGCGTTACGCCATGGCGCAGCAGTTTTTTCCGCCACTTGGCATAGCCCGCATGGACGACTGAAACATCATTTGCTGCCAGAGAATTGGTCAGGATGGCAATTTTGACCCCTTTTCTTCTTAAAGCCAGCAGCTGCGCCACGCCCGCACGAGTGGGGACAAAATAGGCGGAAATAATGTCGAACTGCTTCTCGGGTTTGCCGATGACTTCCAGCATACGTTGCGGTAAGAGCGAGGAGGCTTTTGCACGGCCCAGCCCTTTACGCGGATCGTCGCTTAACAGGCGGGTGCGTGCCCAGGTCAGTTCCAGTTCGCCTTTCGCCAGCTGCGTGGCAAAAGAAGAGGCTTCAATACGCTGAAGATAGCGCTCGACCTGAGGATCGCTGCGCCACTCATCAGGCAGGGTAATCGCGGCGCGATCCGCTTTTTGCTCAATATCCACCACTTTGCTGAAGGGTTTTACGGCCCGACTTTGCCAGTAACGTTCAAAGTCGTCAGTCACTTCTTCAACCACCGGCCCAATGGCCAGCACGTCGAGATCGGAAAACAGCGGCTCTTCCCCTGCGCCAAAATACTCATCGCCGATATTGCGACCACCCACAATCGTCGCTTCCCGATCGACGGTAAAGCTTTTGTTGTGCATTCTCCGATTTAAACGTGCAAAATCAGAAAGATAACCTAACATTCGCAGCGTACGAAACGAGAACGGGTTAAACAGCCGCACCTGAATATTGCGGTGGCGGCTCAGTTCGCTCAGCGTTTTATCCAGCCCCATGGTGTTGTTGTCATCCAGCAGCAGACGCACTTTCACGCCGCGATCGGCCGCATCAAGCACGGCGCTGAATAGCAAACGCCCGGACATATCGTTCTGCCAAATATAGTACTGGATATCCAGGGTATGCTCCGCCATCGTCATCAGTTGATAACGGGCGGCGAACGCGTTCAATCCCTCTTCCAGCGGATGAATCCCACTGTCTTCAGGATGGTTTTGCACCAGCGAGGCGACAGCACGGGTCAGGGTTGTCTCTTCATCAGGGGTGCCGCCAACTTCTGCGGTAAAAGCTTCGGTCACATGGGATCCTTAGTGCATTCAACATTATTGGGCGTTCACCCGCTTCCGTCTTGAAACGAACGGCGAAGACCAGTCTACCGGATGCATTATCGTTCCGGTTGCGTTTAATTGTCATGCGACAGTTCTGATTGCGGCGCTCTTAACGTTTCTTTAACCAACCTGCCGGTGAAAAAAGGCCTGCGGGAGCATTTGGACTAGACTTAGCCCATATCCAGGCCGAGCGCCTCCGTCATGAGGAAAGCATCATGAAGCATCAACCGCATGAAATGTTGCCTCAAGGGCATCACGCACCGCTGTTTAAAAGCTTCTTTCAGGGCAGTTTCGCCTGCTCCACCGCCTGCCGTGGCGAAGGTAAACGGGTCGATCTGGTGATTAACAGCGGCCACGATACCCTGCTGGACAAAGACTACGCGCTGTTAGCGACTCATCAGCTGTTAACCGCCCGGGACAGCGCTCGCTGGTATCTGATTGAGCAAAAACCTGGCGAATACGACTGGTCGACATTTTTATCTATGCTGCACGCCGCCGAAAACAATGGTCTGGAGGTCATCTGGGAGCTGGCCCACTTTGGCTGGCCGGCGCAGCTTGATATCTGGCAGCCTGCGTTTGTCGATCGTTTTGCGCATTTCGCCCGGGCGCTGGCAAAACTGATGCGTGATGAGGGCTATTCTGCGCCCTTCTTTACGCCAATGAATCAAATCTCTTTCTGGTCGTGGGCGGGAGCGGAAGTCGCCCTGTTTAATCCCGGCGTTACGGCCCGTGGCCGGGAGTTGAAACTGCAACTGGTCAGGGCCTCGGTCGCCGCAATGCATGCGATACGTGAGGAACTGCCCGGTGCCCGCTTCGTACTGACCGATCCGCTGGTGCATATTGCTGCACCGGACATGATGAAAGAGCATCTGGCTGAAGCCAGCCGCCAGCATGAAGCGCAATATGAAGCCTGGGATATGATTGGCGGCCGTCTGCATCCTGAACTGGGCGGCAACGACAGCCTGCTGGATATTATTGGATTAAATTATTATCCAGATAATCAATGGTATACCAACGGCGACCCGCTGGATGAACAGCAGGCCGAATACCGCCCTCTTGCCAGCCTGCTGCTGGAAGTCTGGCTGCGTTATCAGCGCCCGATGTTGATTGCAGAAACCGGGGCTGAAGGCACGATGCGAGCCCCATGGCTGGGACGCGTAGTTGAACAGGTTAACCAGGCGCGCGCTCAGGGAGCGGATATTCAGGGTATCTCCATTTTCCCCGCCGTTGATTACCCGTCGTGGGCTGACGACCGACGTTTGCCTGGCGGCCTGTTTGGCCTGGCGGATGCCAATGGTAATCGCACTATCAACGAACCCTACGCACTGGAAATTCGCAGCCAGCAAATCAGGATGAAGAATGCGGTTGGGGAGAAGTAAGCGTTTGTGGGATACAGGTTTCGGACCAGTTTTCGGCCGGCGCGCGGCGAACGTCCGACAACCAGGTCAGGGTGAAAAGCACCACCACAGTAATCAGGCCAGCAGCCAGCAACCCAACCAAAGCCAGCAATCTGTCTTCTTTGGTTTCCATACTCGTCTTTCTCCCTTCAGGTGAAAACAGCAAGGCTCGGGACTACTACGTCATCAGTAAAGTAATGATGAGAACAAAGATTATAAGAGTAAAAGAGGTGACTGCAAGCACCACAATGGCGAAATGGGCGTCATCAAGGAGGTAACGTGAATCTTTTGGAATATCGTTTTCAGGACGTTCAGTCATCTTAACCACGGTCTTGCTGGCGAAACGTCCTGTCTTAAACCGCCAGTCTCAATCGGTCAAATCGCAGCGCTAAATCAGGCGCGGCGCAATAAAGCTGAATTCACATCGGGGCTAAGGTAATAAAATATATTTATACTTCGACCGTTCCTTGTCTGCCCGGCTTCCTGCACCTGAAATTCAGGAAAGCGCAATGATAGCACAGGCCCCTCTGAAAATATTGATTCTTATCCAGTTGCGGCAGATTTTTAATAATACTTTCGTCTCATCAAGTCGTCGGCGGAAACAGCCAATAACAGTAAACAATTGATCCCGTCCGGTCTGGACGGGATGCGTTTAAAGATGGCAGAGGTAACGATAGACTTCGGCATCCTGTTCGCCAAGATTAAACCGTTCGCTTAGCGTTTCCTCATGATAAAAAGATTTAAATTCGGCCAGTAAACCCAGTCCATGCAATATCCTGAGCCATCCTTTTGCGCCATAGCATTGCTGTTCGTAGATCTTTTCCCGCAGATTTTTCACATCGGCTCTGAGCAATGAAGCTTGCAGGTTACGGTAGTCGGGATGTGTTTTCGCTGTACCCACCTTTTCAAACAGCAAATTATTAATGTAAAACGAGGCGGTTTTTTCTTTGACCTGAATAAAAATATCGTCGACCTGTTCGATAAAAATGGCATGCATCATGATCGACAGGTAAAGCCTGAAGACAACATTTTCCGCGGCCGGCGTTTTTTTTACCGACAACGTTCCCACCTCAACAACCTTCCTGTTATGCAGATTCAGTGCGGCGATCTCTTGAGCAAAAAGTTTCTCACTGGGCATCGGGTTGTTGGTGCTGGAAAGCAGGCTAACCGTGCCAATGATTTCCTCACCTTTCCGCGCTAAAAACAGCGTGCTTTCTGTATCAATAAGCCCTTCGTTATAGAGAAAAGGCGCTCGGGTTTGCCGGGTTATCCCATTTCTGACGTATTCATCATTCAGCATTTCCATACCCTTGAGGAAATCAACAAATCCCTGTACCGGTGAGACTGTTGTATCCCCGCCAAAAGACCTTACCAAACTGCATATTTTCAAGATCCTCCTGTTCAATAACCCATCAGATACTGCTTTGTCTACGACCGATTTTCTTGTTACAGCCACGTGTTGCTCTCCCAGAGATAAACAAGAAAACATTAAATATAATTAATTATACAAATATTTTACATAAATAAAATTAATATTTATCATGGCGTATAAAATGACATATTGCGACGGCAGTCCCATAAGTCGTATAAAAATAAGGGTTATGCTGCATAAAAAAATGGCAATCAATAATAAATAAATAAAATCCTAATGCTTATCATGGCTTAATGTTAAATAAAATTTACTTTATGATGAGAGTAACCCTGTCATAAGAGCGGTGCGATGAGTGGACAGTGAAACAGTCAGAGATCGGGACAGGGGGAAAACCATTAAGATGTGGCAATGATGAAAAGAGATATTCTAAAAGCAACGGCACGGGAACCCGTGCCGTAAAGTGAGCAGGCATCGTGATAAAGCCTGCCTTAACAGTAAGAATGAGCGATTAAAAATCGTAAGACATTGACAGCTTCAGCTCACGCGGATCGCCCTGATAAATGTAGGTTCCGTAGCTTTCCACGCCTGACCAGTATTTCTTGTTGGTGACGTTTTCCACGCCGAGACGCCAGGTCATGTCGTTTTCCTGTACCTTCGTGCGGTAGCGCAGGCCCAGATCCAGCGTGGTATAACCGTCGAGTTTTTTGGTGTTCGCACTGTCAGCATATTGAGAGCCGGAATGGGTTACGCGGGCCAGTGCGGTTAATCCCTCAACCGGTTTGATGTCATATTCCGCACTCAGCACGGTATAAAAGTTTGCCACGCCGATGGCATTTTTACCGTCGTTGGTGCCGTTAACCGTTTTGGTCATTTTGGGATCCAGCCAGGTCGCGCTGCCGTTCAGCCGCACGCCGTAAACCGGCTCACCGAAGACGTTCAGTTCCACGCCACGGTTACGCTGTTCGCCATACATGCCAAACATACCCGTCTGCTGATCGATAATGCCTGCTGGCTTTTTGATCTCAAACAGCGCCAGCGAGCCGCCAATCCGGCCGGTGTCCAGCTTCATCCCCACTTCGTTTTGCTTCGAGAGCGAAATACCGGTGACTTTACCTACGTTCAGCGCGCCCGTTGAGGCGGTTTCACCCGGTTGCAGCGCTTCAATGTGGTTGGCATACAGGGAAACCGCTTCCCATGGCTTAACGACCAGGCCATAACCCGGCGTCCAGCGCGACTTGGTGAAGCGTGAGTCGGTATCCTCTACCGCCGTGCCGTAAGCGTAGTTACGCACCACCACTTTTTGATGACGCACGCCCGCCGTCAGCAGCACTTTATCATCCAGGAAGCCCAGCGTATCGGCCAGCAACAGGCCTTCCGTACGGATCCGGCTTGTGGGCTTAGGATTGTCAAGATCGCCGCCAAAATAGGTGTTCTCAGGTGCCGCGACAGCAGAAGTGTTGTAAACGTTGGTGCCGGCTGAAGTCAGTGCCATACCGTAAGACGTTTTCTCACGCTTAGTCTGCGCGGCATAACCCACATTCACGCTGTGGCTGACGAAGCCGGTATTGAACTTGCCGCGCACGCCGGTCTGGCCGCTAAATGCATCAACGATTTTGTTAGTATCCATGCGGCCAATCGTTGCGGAGCCGTCTGCACTGGTCAATTTCGGTGACGCATAGGCGCCCATTTCATGAGAGTGCTGTCCGCCCATACCGGCGTAAGCCGTCCAGTTTGGCGCAAAATCGTACTCTGCACGCGCCATACCAAACTCGCTTTCGATATCGCTGTAAACCCAGTTCTGGCTGTAGTTGCTGGTGGCGCGCGGCACTTCAGGAATGAAATCAACGCCGCTGACATTGATCCCCAGGCGCCCACCGTGATAAGCCTGTTTCTGATATCCCAGATCCAGCGAGGTACGCAACTTATCGCCCCGATAATCCAGGCCAAGGGATGCGACCGTTGCGCGACGCTTCTCGTTATCGACGGCGGTTTCGCCTTCACGGTGCAGCACGTTGGCGCGTACGCCCCACTGATTATTGTCACCAAAGCGACGCCCTACATCCAGCGAAGTGCCGACCTGAGAGGCAGACGTGTAATCCACCCCCAGCCGCGTCAGTGGCGTGTCATCCGCATGTTTGGGTTCCAGGTTGATCATGCCGCCAACGCCGCTGGCAGCAGAGCCATTAACCAGCGCATTCGATCCTTTAAACACTTCAACGCGATCCACTATCTGCGTGGAAACGACCTGCCGCGGCATCACGCCCGGCAGGCCGCCGAAGGTCATGTCGTCGCCATCAAGATCGAAACCACGAATACGGTAGGTTTCCGCAAAGTTGCCATAGCCCTGCACGTTCTGAACAGAGGCGTCGTTAGCGACAACCTCTTTCAGGGTGGTGGCCTGCTGATCCTGGATCATTTTTGCGGTGTAGCCGATGACGTTGAACGGCACATTATGCGCGTCCTGCTCGCCAAGCAGCCCCATCCGGCCGCCGTTGGCGATCTGGCCATCCAGATAGGCAGGCACCAGCCGATCGCCGCCCGGCGTGAAATTGTTTTCTGGCGTTGCAACAACCGTCATGGTTTTTTCGCTGGTGCTGGCCTCGGTGGTCGCAGCCAGCGCTGGCGCGGCGGCAGAACTAATCAGCGCGGCAAGCACGGTCATTTTGAAGTGCTGAGGGGTTGAAAGCAGGTGGCTCATTACGTTTCCCTGATAAAAATACAAGTGATAATCATTATTATTCGGATTGCGATTATCGACACGGTAACAGGAATTGCAAGCGCTATATTCGCCCCTTTCGCCGCAGGATAAGCAGGCAGACAAACGCCTCCTGCTACAGGAACAGATAAAAAGATGTGAAAACGTGAACTTAGCGCATCAGGGTTTACTGAGCGCGCCAGCCGCCGCCCAGGGCACGGTAAAGATCGATCTGCGCCAGCAGTAAATTATTTTTTACCTGAACCACATTCAGCTGAGTACTGAACAGGGTTCGCTGGGCGTCCAGTTCATCCAGATAAGACGCATAGCCGTTCTGATAGCGGTTACGTGAGATACGCAATGCTTCGCTGACCACCTGTTCCTGCTGCTGTAGTTCACTCAGCTGCTGCTGGTAGCGCATGATGGCATCCAGATCGTTATTCACTTCACTGAAGGCATTGCGTACCACTTTTTCATAGTTATAGAGCGCCTGGTTGCGCGAGGCCATGGAAACATCGACCTGGGCAGTCAGCGCTTCCCGATTAAGAATGGGCGCTAGCACGCTGCCGCCAATGCTCCATAAGCGAAACGGATTATCCACCAGCTGATGCAGCACGCCGCTTTGTACCGTACCGCTGGCAGTCAGGTTTAATGACGGCAAAAGCTTTGCCCTTGACGCGATCAGCGAGTCATCGGCGGCCAGCAGCAGACGCTCGGCCTGCACGATATCCGGACGACGCTGCAATAGTTCTGAAGGGAGCAGCGCAGGAAGCTGCTGTGGCAGCACATGTTCAAAACGGCTCTGGCGGGCAATTTCTCGTGGATTCATGCCGACCAGAATACTGAGCGCGTTCTCCTGCTGGGCGATCTGATGTTGTAATACCGGGATCTGCGCTTTCGCAGTTTGGTATTCCGATTGGGACTGCACCCATTCCAGTTTGGAGGTATAGCCGGTTTCAAACTGACGCTGAGCAAGCTTGAGTGAGTTTTCCCGGGACGACAGCGTTGCCTCCGTTACCCGCAGCTGTTCATCAAGGGCGATCAAGGTCATATAGCCCGATGCCACCGAACTGGCTATCGTCAGTTCAGCCGCAGACGCGGCCGCCTGCACCGCTGCCAGCGACGCTTGTGCGGCATCAATGCTGCTGCTGCGCGCCCCCCACAGATCGACATCGTAGTTAGCCTGCAACAGGCCCTGGAAAACCGCATATTCATAAGGCTGTCCACTGACCGAGGACAAAGCTCGGGCGTGTGAAGCCGCAACGCCTGCATCAAGCGTCGGGAAGTTATCGCCCTGCGCGGCGCGCAGTTCGGCGCGATACTGATCGACGCGTGAACGCGCGGTCAGGATGTCCAGATTATTGCGTAGCGCCTGCGCAACCAGCTGATTCAGATTTTCATCGCCGAACGCGCGCCACCAGCCGGCTTCTGGCGGGGCTGACGGCCCAACCTGATTACGCCACTGCACCGGCACCGGCAGCGAGCCGGGAGCTTTTTCAACCTGCGTGGAACAACCGGCAGCGCTAAGAACCAGCGCCAGAAACAGGGTCCGGCGCATCATTTTTTCTCCTGACGATCGTCTTTGGCAGAGGTGTCAATATTCACCTCAACGGACATGCCCGGCCGCAAATGTTGAACATTTTCGCTGGTGATATTGATCCGCACTGGAATACGCTGAGCGATCTTCACAAAGTTGCCGGTAGCATTGTCCGGTGAAATAGCGCTAAATTCCGATCCTGCGGCAGGTGAAATATATTCCACGACGCCATGAAACTGCTCATTATCCAGCGCATCAACGGTAAACGTCACCGGCAGGCCCGGCCTGATACGCGCCATCTGCGTTTCTTTCATATTTGCCACAACCCACATCTGCTGCGGTACCAGCGAGGTGAGTCGCGTGCCGGCAGTAACATATGCGCCCTGCCGCACGGCTATTTGCCCCAGCTGGCCGTCGCGCGGCGCAATAATTCGCGTGTTTTGCAGGTCAATCTGCGCCAGTTCCAGCGCGGCCTGCGCGTTGGCGACATCGGCTTCCATCGAAGCACGGTTGACGATGGCAGTTTGTAAATCCTGCCGGGAAACTTCCAGCGTCGCTTTTGCCTGCTGGACATCTGCCAGGGTCTGGCTGTTGCTGGCACGCGAAGCATCCCGCTCACGTACGGACAGCGAGCCGTCAGAAACCAGATTCTCAACTCGCTTCAGATCCAGAGCACTTTTTACCGCCTGGGCCTGTGCGTTTTCCAGCGCGGCCTGGTTCCGTGCAATGACCGCCTGCGCGCTGCGTCGCTGCTGAATATTATTCGCCAGCGCCGCTTTTTTCATCGCCAGCTGTGCCTGTGCCTGATGCACTCGCTGTTTATAAATACGGTCATCAATGGTCATCATCACCTCGCCTTTGCGTACCGGTTGATAATCCAGCACGTTTACCGCAGTAACATAACCGTTAACCTGAGGGCTGATAAAAGTGACCTGACCGCGCACATAGGCATTTTCGGTCGACTGAATTTGGCTGGTGAAGGGCGGCAGCTGCCAGGCAAAAAGAATGATCAATACGCCAACAATCGCAATGCCTGCACCAAAAGCGATGGAAATAATACGTAGCTTGTTGTTTCTTTCCTGGGTTTGAAGCTGGTTCTGTTCCTGCTGACTCATTGTTTCCCCGTACCGATCGGTGTTGTCGGTTGTTGCATTGCCTGTTGTTCTGCCAGCGCTTCACGCTTCGCCTGTTGCCAGTTAAGATAGCGCAGACGCGACAGGCGCCACAGCACCCAGATCAACGTGATAAAGGCCATCCCGGCCGTAAGAAGGTAGGTATCATTATATGCCAGCACGTTGGCCTGTAGCGTAGCGACCGTTTGTAACTGTGAGGTACTTTGCGCGCCAAGCAGGGTGCTGTCGCCAATGAAACTGTTAAACACACTGCTGTATTGTGCCAGCCTTTCCGTGACGTTCGGATCAAGATAAGAGAGCTGGTCGCCCAACAGGCTGGAGTGATATTTTTCCCGCCAGGTCTGGAACGTGCCCAGCAGCGCCGAGCCCATCAGGCCGCCGAGGTTCTGGCTCATGCCAAACAGCACCACCAGGCTTACCAAATTTTTCGGCTGCGTGACAACGCTACCAATGTTCAGCAACAGGGCGGGAGCGATAAAAAAGGTACTGCTGAATCCCAGCAGAAACTGGCTGAAGTACATATTGTTTGCGCGCGTCAGCGGACTGGAATGCGCATCCATTAGCGAAGCAATCATAATCAGCAGGAGCGACATCACTATTGGCCAGCTGAGATGCTTAACATTAATCGTTAAGGCGCTGGTAACAATGCCGGCGATTACGCCCGCCAGGATCGCCAGCGCCAGACCTTGCAGCTGATCGTTAAGTAATCCTACCTGCTGTAAATAACCAATGGCGCCAGTGTTCTGCTCGGCGAGGGTGACTCGCAGCATGATCATCACAATACCTAAGCGGAATATGGCCCCGGTTCGCAGCCAGCGGGTATTGATCAGCGGATTACTGCGGTTATGCTCCACCACTACGGCAGCGATCACCAGCACCAAACCTAAAGCAAGGCAAATCCCGAGCCACGGCGTACTGGTCCACCATTCTATTCGGCCCAGCGACAGCACGCCGCAGAACAGTGCCATGCCGGGTGCCATCAGCATAAACGTCAAAAAATCCTTCTTTTCAAAGACTTTCATGCGATCGCCGGGCGGTAGTTTCAGTATCAGAACCGCACCAAGACAGACCATCGCCAGGCCCAGCTCAAACAGGTAAAGCCCACGCCATTCATCCAGCTGGAGCAGCTCGCTGGAAAACAGCCGCGCCAGCGGAATTGCCAGCTGAGACGCACCCAGTCCAATGGTCAACGCTTTTAAACGATGTTTCGCGGGCCACGCCTGCACCTGATAATAGATGCCGAGCGAACTCAGCGCCGCACCCACCATGCCATGCGCGGCACGAACGATAATGGCCGAGCTAAGATCGTTAACCAGAAGATGAAAAAAAGAGACCAGCGCATAGAGGACGAGGAATGCTTCGGTAAACGCACGCAGCCCAAACTGCTGGCGGAATTTGACCAGCAGCAGGTTAATCGAAATATTACCCATAACGTAAACCGCAGGCAGCCAGGCAATTTCATTGGTATAAGCACCAAATACCCCCTGCAAACTGGTCAGATTAGCCGTTACCAGCGCATTGCTTAAGGCGCCCGTAATTGAGATCAGCAGCCCAATCAGCCCAAAAGCGATGCGTTTGTGGGTGGGATGAAGCGGTGTTGACGGCGAGCCGGGCAGCATCGGCTTTTCGCCTGGCCCCCATTCGCGTGGGACGAAAGGATCGGGACGGTTGCGCGGCACGCTATTTCGCCTCGGTCGCTTTCAGTAGCTTTTGCAGCACTCGCTGAGTTACTGCCAGTTCATCACGGCTAATATTAACCAGCAGTTCGTCACGCAGTTTATCCGACTCTACGGAGAGCTTCTTAAAGAGTTCGATACCCTTCGGCGTAATGAGGAGCAGCCGCTTGCGCCGATCTTCGGCTGGCTGAAAGCGCTCGACCAGCTGCTGTTTAACCAGGCGTTCAATGATTGGCACAACGGTAGCGTCTTCCAGGCCCAGTACCTGAGCGAGCTCTTTTTGATTCATCGGCTCACTTTGCCTTGCCAGCGTCGCCACGGCCATCCAGCTGCTCATACTCAGCCCGTCATCTTTCATACGGCGATCGATGGCCTGACGCCATGCCAACGCCGTCAGATGGAGCAGCCGCGAGAAGTTAAGTTCCTGTGAATTCAAGATTCAAAAGCCTGATAATTAGGTTGCTAATTAATTAGAGTCAGCGAGTATACTGAAGGAGCATAGTCGAAGGGAAGACGATTGCTAAATCCGCGTGACGAATTATGTCTTATTGCAAATTTACTTTATCGTGACGACGTGAGATTAACGTCCAGCCATCAGTAAAGCCATTGAGACAGGAATTTCAGGCACAAAAAAACCGCCCGTGGGCGGTTTCGACGACATTGCACAACGTGCTTGTTTTTATTCGTTTTAATCGGCAGTAAAAATAGGGTGCCCGGGGCGGGACTTGAACCCGCACAGCCATAAGCCGGGAGGTTTTAAAAAAATCAGTTATTCAATATGCAGACTCACTCTTTTACCCGTATTGCCCAGCATGCCAACCAGCGTATCCAGAGTAAATTTATCCGTTTTTTGATTAACTAAGTCCGAAATCCGGGGACGAGAAACATGCAGGATTTTGGCAGCGTCCAACTGTCTGTGACCGTTAGCCTTCATCCATCCGGAGATTACCTCCATAAGCTGTTTTTTCAATTCATCGGCACGGGCAATTTCGGCATTTGATTGCGCCAGAAGACGGGTTGCTTCTTCTGGTTCAAATCCGAGGTCAGCAAAAACGTTACCGCCTGCCCTGGTCACATGAGTTGTTCCGGTCTTCATTTTATCAATCATTGTTTATTCTCCGTTCATGCTCCAAATCTTTGTAGCGCTGCTTGATGGCCGTAACATCCCTGGGACTCGTTTTTTGAGTTTTCTTCTGGAAGCTGTGGAGCACATAAATAGCCTCCTCAAATTTTGCAACGTACATCACACGGTAGATGCCATCTTCGCCCCGAATCCTGATTTCAGTCACGCCCGGCCCCCAGTCAGTGATGATTTTGAAATCACTGGGATCTTGACCTTGCTGTACTTTGTGCAACTCAAAACCCGCCTGCCTGATAACATCCATCGGAAAACGCTTCAAATCAGACAAAGCAGTGCTACGCCACCTGATTTCTTTTTCTGCCATCCGTTAGCTCTCTCTGACCACTCCTGTGTATAAAATTTTATACCTCACTACAGGTGATATCAAGTCCGGTTAGCTTCAACCCAAATAAACCAGTCTGGAGATATGATAGCTGTACGTATGGCCCGCACCAAAAGTGACTTTTTAGTGCAGATAGTTCCTGTGGCAGGTAATGAAAAATAATAGCCAGGCACATACATAAAAATGATGCCAGCGGCATGTCAGGAAGGAATTTCAGGCACAAAAAAACCGCCCGTGGGCGGTTTCGACGACATTGCACAAAGTGCTTGTTTTTATTCGTTTTAATCGGCAGTAAAAATATGGTGCCCGGGGCGGGACTTGAACCCGCACAGCCATAAGCCGAGGGATTTTAAATCCCTTGTGTCTACCGATTTCACCACCCGGGCATGGGTGTAAATTGGAGGCGCGTCCCGGAGTCGAACCGAGGTAGGCGGATTTGCAATCCGCTGCATGGCCACTCTGCCAACGCGCCTTAATTCCGTCTGCATCAGATCATTCTGCTGACTAAATTTGGAGCGGGAAACGAGACTCGAACTCGCGACCCCGACCTTGGCAAGGTCGTGCTCTACCAACTGAGCTATTCCCGCTTTTTCAACTCGCTTCGTTGAAGCTGCTGATTTACTTTATCTTCTGGCAACCCAGCTGCCTTTCGATGCGTTGCATTCTACTGACCTGGAGAAATGAGTCAACACAAATATCCTCACTTTTCGTTTGTTTGCTGCTTTTTGAATCGTATCGATCACCCTTCGAACAGATCGCCCCGCGCAGCGCTCAAATACTGATACATAGACCAGAATGTCAGTACGGCAGCGATGTATAAAGCGACGATGCCGATACCCTGAATGAGGTCATCAGGACGCCACAGCAGAGCAAACAAGGCCAACATTTGGGCCGTTGTTTTCACTTTGCCGATCCAGGAAACCGCCACGCTGCTGCGCTTACCAATTTCAGCCATCCATTCACGCAGCGCCGAAATAATAATTTCACGGGCGATCATCGTTGCCGCAGGTAGCGTAACCCACCAGGAGTGAAAATGTTCTGCCACCAGCACCAGAGCGATTGCGACCATGACTTTATCCGCCACCGGATCGAGGAAAGCCCCAAAGCGGGTCGTTTGCTTCCAGCGGCGCGCCAGATAACCATCGAACCAGTCGGTAATCGCGGCAAAAATGAAAATTAGCGCGCAGGCCAGAGGTGCCCATTGGAATGGCAAATAGAACGCCAGCACAAAGAACGGGATCAAAAAGACACGAAACAGGGTGAGCAACGTCGGAATGTTAAAATGCATAGGTAGGCTAACTGTCTGGGCAGAGTAGAATTTGTCCCTATGTTCCTACAATGCCACGAGGGTTGCAATGCCTAGTGTTTCAGCGAATAAAAGATTTTCTCTGCCAGCAGCCGGGAAATTCCCGGAACTTTAGCGATTTCATCCACGGAAGCGTTCATCAGCGGTTGCAGGCCTCCCATATACTTAAGCAACATCTGACGCCGTTTTGGCCCTATCCCTTCAATCGCCTCCAGCGAACTGGTGTTCTTCACTTTTGCCCGTTTATTACGATGTCCCGTAATTGCATGATTGTGAGAGTCATCACGAATATGCTGAATAACATGCAGCGCAGGCGAATCTGGCGGCAGGGAAAAGCCCTCCCCTTCCGGTTCAAAGAACAGCGTCTCCAGACCGGCTTTACGATCGCTTCCTTTCGCCACGCCCAACAGGATCGGCCGGTCTTTGTCCCAGCTGACCTCAAGTTCAGCGAAAACGTTCTTTGCCTGTGCCAGCTGCCCTTTGCCACCATCAATCAAAATGACGTCCGGGATTTTACCGTCGAGCAGTTCTTTGCCATAGCGACGGCGCAACACCTGATTCATCGCCGCATAATCGTCACCTGGCGTAATGCCGGTGATGTTATAGCGTCGATATTCCGCTCGCAGCGGCCCGTTACTGTCGAAAACGACGCAGGAAGCGACCGTTTGTTCACCCATAGTATGACTGATATCGAAGCATTCCATTCGTTTGATTTCAGGAAGATCCAATACCTCGCTCAGCGCCTGCAAACGCTGATGAATAGTCGATTGCTGCGATAAACGGCTGACCAGCGCCGTGCTGGCATTAGTACGCGCCAGTTTAAGATATCGCGCGCGGTCGCCGCGCGGTTTGCTCTGAATCGTCACGCGACGTCCAGCCAGCCCGGTCAACGATTCGGCCAGCAGATCTTTTTCCGGCAGCGTAAAGTCCAGCAGGATATCGGAGGGCAGCGTACGAGCCTGACTGCCCTGCAGGTAAAACTGCCCAACAAAGGTTTGCACCACTTCAGCCAGCTCGGTGTCGCCCGGCACTTTCGGGAAATAGCTGCGGCTACCTAACACCTTGCCCTGACGGATGAAAAGGACATGCAGACAGGCCATACCGGAATCGAAGGCCACACCGATGACGTCCAGATCATCGCCGTTATTAGAGACAAACTGGCGTTCCGTGACGCGGCGAACCGCCTGCACCTGATCGCGCAGCCGGGCCGCTTCTTCAAATTTCAGCGCCTGACTGGCAGACTCCATGCGCGCAACCAGCTGATTTAGTACCTGATCGTCCTTGCCCGACAAAAACAGACGTACGTACTCAATCTGCTGGGCATACTCCTCTTCACTCACCAGACCCGCAACACACGGCCCCAGGCAGCGGCCAATTTGATATTGCAAACAGGGGCGAGTGCGATTGCGATAGACGCTGTTTTCACACTGGCGCACCGGAAAGATTTTTTGCAGTAGCGACAGCGTTTCCCGCACCGCATAGCCGTTTGGGAACGGGCCAAAATATTCCCCTTTCGCGTGTTTGGCACCACGATGGCTGGCCAGCCGCGGATGCTCATCGGCGCTGAGGAAAATATAAGGATAAGATTTGTCATCACGCAACAGCACGTTGTAACGCGGCTGATAAAGCTTGATGTAGTTATGCTCAAGCAGCAGCGCTTCCGTTTCGGTATGGGTCACCGTCACGTCAATTTGGCGAATGCTGTCGACCAACGCTTCGGTTTTACGGCTGGCCAGATTGCCCCGGAAGTAGCTCGATAAGCGTTTTTTTAAATCTTTGGCTTTACCGACATAGATGACTGTACCGCCAGCATCGTACATGCGATAAACGCCCGGCTGGCTGGTGACAGATTTCAGGAAAGATTTGGCATCAAAAACATCACTCACTACTGATTAACGACTCCGCATTGAACAGGCCATGCCGGATGGCCAGGTGCGTTAATTCCACGTCACCGCTGATGTTGAGCTTGCTGAACATGCGATAACGATAGCTATTAACGGTTTTAGGACTCAGATTAAGCTGTTCGGAAATTTCCGCCACTTTCTGACCTTTAGTGATCATCAGCATAATCTGTAATTCCCGTTCCGACAAACAATCGAAAGGCGAGTCGGTATTTTGCGGCTCAATCTGGCTCAGGGCCATCTGCTGGGCAATATCAGAAGCGATATAGCGCTGGCCAGCGTTGACCTGGCGGATCGCACTGACCACTTCCTGCGGCGCGGCACCTTTGCTCAGATAACCCGAAGCACCCGCCTGCATTACCCGAGTCGGGAGCGGATTTTCCGTGTGAATGGTCAGCATGATAATTTTGATATCAGGGCTGTAACGAACGATTTTACGGGTCGCTTCCAGACCGCCAATGCCGGGCATGTTCATATCCATCAGCACCACATCCACGCTGTTGCTGCGGCACCATTTTACCGCGTCCTCGCCACAGCTGACTTCACCGATAACCTGAAAACCTTTGATGTCTTCCAGTATGCGGCGGATGCCTGCTCGCACCAGTTCGTGGTCATCAACAAGAAGAACGCTAATCAAAAAGGTCTCTCCAAATGAGTAATACCGGGGTCGTTCGGGATGTAATTCTGACCCGCGATCTTACCTCTTTTTACCGGGGGTTAGAACAGAAATAAACAGCGACGCGGACATGAGGCATTCGCGTCCGCCGGTCTCCGTCAGGCCGATATGTGATATACTTGTAACTAAGTTACGTTTTCAGCGCTAAAAATTCAGGTGCTGTTTTGTCGATAAGGACCAAGGAGAAATTATGAGCAATACTGACTTTTCAACCAGCAAAGAGACGCAGACGCTTTCCGAAGAAATGGCTTGTATGAAAGCGCTGGTAACATTTATGTTGAAAGGAATGGGTCAGGCAGACGCCGGGAAAGTCATTATTAACATGGAAAAGTATATTGCCCAGCTGACCGACCAGCAGCAGGCTGACGTGTTCAGCAGCACGATTAGTCAAATCAAGCAGGCTTATCGCCAGTAATTCCTTCTTCTTTGCAACAAGCCCATTGCTTTTTTGTCACCAGTATCACATGGTCATGTTTTTATTCTGACCGGTTGACACAATGGGCTTACTTTTCAAAGCGGTACTTGGGGCATTCGTTGTCGTGCTCATCGGTATTCTGTCTAAAACCCGTAACTACTATCTCGCAGGCCTCCTGCCACTCTTTCCCACTTTTGCCTTAATCGCGCATTATGTTGTCGCCAGCGAAAGAGGGATTGAGGCATTACGCGCCACTATCGTATTTGGCATGTGGGCCATTATTCCCTATTTTCTTTACCTGCTGTCGCTCTGGTATTTTGTTGGGATGATGAGACTTTCTTTGGCGCTGGGCAGCGCCGTGGGATGCTGGTGCGTGGCAGCGTGGTTGTTAATCACGCTGTGGGCAAAATGGCAGGCTTAACGTCCTCTGGCTCCCCAACTGACGGACACACCCAACGTTGGCAAAACTTCTTCAGGGCTAAAGCGACGCGCCCCGCGAAACTTCTCGGCAAGGTTAGGCTGGGTCACCGGAATCCGGACGGCAAACAGGTTATCTTCCGACTGGATAACGCCAGCCGTCAGCGGTTCATAAGCAACAAGATGCTGTTCGAACATTTGTTCAAGCATCGGTGTCGCCGCACTGTATAGAAACTCGATTCCTGACTGTTCAGCCAGCTGTACGCTGTGCCAGAGAATACTGAGCGGCAATTCCGGGTCAACATCCAGTCTGGCGGAAAAGCGCGACATCTCCCATACAGGAAGCAGTTTTTTTTCTTTGGTCGCATTCGCCTCATCTGAGGTTGTCGTTTCAGGTGACTGCCATTGCATCAGGCGAGCACAGCCGCAGATGCCCTGCTGCGCGGTCCAGGCCAGCAGCCAGATCACATCGGAACGGTCAAAACGGTCATATTCCTGGCCCGGCGTACTTAAGCGGGACGGGATAGACCAGCCTTCGCCACGGGCGAAAACGCTGTAACGGTAACTTCCCAGTTCTGCCAGCAAAGAGGAAGGCATGTCTCTTAGCTTGGTCTGAATAATTTTCATCATTGATCCTCAGTCGCATTCCGTCGTGAATGCCCGTTCGCACGTCCAGATCAGGACTGTCACCCCGGGCGCAGGGTAGACAACTGATAAATAATACGGAACTACCAAATCTGGTAGTGGTTACTTACTCAAAGCATACCTGTTGCGGCTGCATAAGAGGCCACTTGCGTTTTATTGGGGGCATTGAACCTCTTTTGCATCTTTTTTTGGTGAAAATTTACAGTATTTTCCGAAATACCGAGAATCAGTGATATTTCCGCAGAGGTTTTCCCTTCTGCCGTCCATTTGAGAATTTCAGATTCTCGCTGGCTTAATGTCATCTTCATTATCGACATCGAAATATCATTCACCCGTTGCAACGCTTCCAAAGCAAGATCCGTTAAATACTGGAGCTTAAGGTGTTTTTCATGGGTTAAGCCAATCTTTTCAAAAGATTTACCTGATGCCATTGATAATATCCCAACGGCTCTGTTCGTCACCATCTTTGAGTATGAAAAACCCGATCTGATGCCATACTCTTTTGCCGCGACGAAAACCGGGTTGCTCTCCGGCACGCGCGGATCATTCCACAATAATAAGGTTCCAGGCGTCTGGCAATAACCGATAACCGGATCGGATTCCGCAAAGTTCTCTGCCTGCCAGATTTTAAGCCAGTTCTTAGGGTAATTACTGAAAACAAATATTTTTGGCCGGGTAAACGGCACCGGATGCCGAATATACAGTGCATAGAATGTTAACCCCAGCTTAATGGTTTGCTGCTCGAGAAGCAGGGTTATTTCTGCCGTCCCGGCGCACTGCAGAAAAGCAGAATGCACATCATTGCGCCAACTAAAATAATTTTCTGCAGTCATTAGCTTCTCGTCAGGATGAACCATCAGCCCCACCCTGTTTTCAGATTAATTGTTAATACAGAAAAAATGAACGGTTGACTTCAAAGTAATAACTCACATTTATTTTTCCGCTATCTGATAATAACAAAAAAGAAAGCTTTTTTTCATCTGGCTCTTTATCACATCGCGTCAACTGAATAAATTTTCGGTCAATTGATCAATAAACGGTCACACCTCGAAGGCGCATGGCAACCCAGCCTCAACGAGAAAAAACCGAAGATTAGAGAGGTTTTTTTGATGATAAGAATAGGATTTTTCCTGGAAATATTCAATGCATTTAAACATCGTATTATTTACTGAAATTTTACTTTAAACGGCTGCCAG
Source organism: Pantoea sp. CCBC3-3-1 (assembly GCF_007981265.1). Lineage (NCBI taxonomy): Bacteria > Pseudomonadati > Pseudomonadota > Gammaproteobacteria > Enterobacterales > Erwiniaceae > Pantoea > Pantoea sp. CCBC3-3-1. Next base: position 1,689,987 of record NZ_CP034363.1, on the reverse strand, counting down.
ATCCGATTAAATCGTCAACGGCAAACGCACGATATCCCTCACCTTATTGATTAAAATAATTTTTTCCCTCTTTCCTCCTCAATTTGCCTTTAACAAAATTGTTTAATTAAAGGAAGCATTATCGGCGAAAGCCTGCCCAATGGTCTTCAGATACAGAAGCGCCAGACAAGATGTTTTTCACCACCCATAAAGAGTGTGGATGATAAATTTCATCTGCCCTGTCGCCGGTTTTTATATGTCATTTTTTGGCAGGCTAGCCTGCCGACTGTTCACCCGAAACCCTGCCGAATATTTCGTTTCCTCAGCTAATGCTCCTCCGCCCCCTGAAATTAGAGCGCTTTTTCCACTATCTGGCAGAGCAGAGATTAAACCCGCGCATGCCCAGGTGAAAATGATTCGCATGCGCGCTGTTATAACCAGGTCCAAGAGCGTTGCCATAATAGTCACAACTTTGCTGGAAAACAGCCTGTAACCAATGGGACTGTGGTTGCTGCCGGGGCCAGTCTTGCAGTACGCTAATCCGTCTGCCGTTCTGTAACCTGAAACCCGCAATATCGAGCGCATCGGCTGTTGCATGTTCGCTTAATCGCCCCTGAGCGCGATGATAGATATTTCGGCAGGCATAACTCCCCAAATGATCAATCTGCGCTAAAGATGAGCCTAACTCCGCAGCCGCCAGCGGCTTGGCTACCTGCGTAACAAACATCGTGGTGCTCAGTGCCAGCGAACAGCTGGCCAGAAAGCTGGCGCTAAGGCGCACATCACCAAAACTTTGTACGCGTATGGGGACGGCAATTGGACAGGCGCCAGAAACGGGTGGCGGCTGGCTGAAGCGGATGTAGCCCGCCTCCCGGGCATTTTGCAGGATAGCAATGCAGCCAGCGGTATCTCCCTGCAAGCGTTTCAACTTATAGCGGGTGACGACTGTTGGTGCGTCCGTCACACGCAGTGGCGTAAACGGATTCCATTCAGACGGCAAATTTTTTTCCAGAAAGGGCGTTACCAGTAGTACCAGCAAAATGACCACGCCCACGGCGATCAAACCTTTCATCAGGAAGTTATCCTCCGCCTTTTATCGCTGTAACCATTTGACGCAAATACTGCGGGGTTCGGGATAAAAAAGTGTAGCGGTGTTTTTGCGCAGTCAGGCCTGCTTTCCATAACTTTACCTGTAAGCGTTGCGCTTTTACGTTAAGATTTGCGCCCTTAAGGCAGAAAGAGGCTTTACCGTGACGCCTTGTCACGCCCTCTTTCCCCCAATGAAAAAGCGTTAGCGGTAAGCGGCATAAGTGCACTATCTTATGCAGGCAAACATCTCCAACTCACTAAAAGCCTTCAGAGCTGACACAACATCACTACAGGACAAGAATTTCGTTATGGTTGACCAATCCAGTAACACCACTTCTACCGGACAAGCGCCGGGTGAGCTCCGGCGTAACTTACATAACCGACATATCCAGCTGATTGCTATCGGCGGCGCTATCGGCACCGGGCTGTTTATGGGCTCGGGTAAAACCATTAGCCTGGCCGGGCCTTCCATTATTTTTGTGTATATGATCATCGGGTTTATGCTGTTTTTCGTCATGCGCGCCATGGGCGAATTATTGCTTTCTAATCTCGAATATAAATCGTTCAGCGATTTTGCTGCCGATCTGCTCGGCCCATGGGCGGGATATTTTACTGGCTGGACCTACTGGTTCTGCTGGGTCGTTACCGGAATTGCTGACGTGGTGGCCATTAGCTCCTACTTCCAGCTCTGGTTCCCTAATTTTTCGATTGGGATGAGCGCCCTGCTCTGCATCGTGGTTTTCCTGTCGTTAAATATTGCGACGGTAAAACTTTTTGGCGAGATGGAGTTTTGGTTTGCCATTATCAAGATCATTGCCATCGTTGCGCTGATTGTCACCGGTATTGTACTGGTTGCAATGCATTATCCCTCTCCGGGCGGCGGAACGGCCTCGCTAAGTAATATCTGGGATCATGGCGGCATGTTCCCGAAAGGATTGAGTGGCTTCTTTGCAGGCTTCCAGATTGCGGTTTTCGCCTTTGTCGGCATTGAACTGGTCGGGACGGCAGCGGCAGAAACGCACGATCCTAAGAAGGTTCTTCCACGCGCCATCAATGCCATCCCGCTGCGTATTATTATGTTCTACGTGCTCGCGCTGCTGGTGATCATGGCCGTCACGCCATGGAATCACGTGGTGGCAGACCGCAGTCCGTTTGTTGAAATGTTTATGCTGATTGGCTTGCCAGCGGCGGCCAGTATTGTGAACTTTGTGGTGCTGACTTCGGCCGCTTCTTCTGCCAACAGCGGCATCTTTTCAACCAGCCGGATGCTGTACGGTCTGGCTCAGCAAGGGGTGGCACATCCTCGTTTCGGTCGGCTTTCACGCCGTGCGGTGCCAACAGCCGGGCTGTTTTTCTCCTGCCTGTGCCTGTTAGGCGGCGTAGCGTTGATTTACCTGATCCCTAACGTGATGAAGGTGTTCACGCTGGTGACGACCGTTTCCGCCATTCTGTTTATGTTTGTCTGGACGATTATTCTCTGTTCATATCTGGCTTACCGTAAGCAGCGTCCGCAGCTGCATGCAGAGTCCGTCTATAAAATGCCGCTCGGCAAATTTATGTGCTGGGTGTGTATCGCCTTCTTTGCCTTCGTGCTGGTGTTACTGTCCTTGCAGGAAGACACGCGCCAGGCGCTGATGGTGACGCCGCTGTGGTTTATCATGCTGGCGGTCGGCTGGTGGCTGCGCCAGCGTAAAAAAACGGCTTAATAAACTGAGAAACGGGCCTTTATGGCCCGTTTTTTTAACGAACGCGAATCCCCTCTATTACCATCCGCTGCACGTTCTCCAACGTCTGGTTAAAAAAGTCTTCGTCGCTGAGCGTCCGCCCCGTGACGGCTTCCACCTGCGTGGCAAAATCGGCATAGTGCTGGGTGGTAGCCCACAGCATAAAGATCAGATGATGCGGCTCAACCGCAGCCAGCTTGCCTTCCCGAATCCAACCTTCAATTACCGCCGACTTCTCATCCACCAGCGTCCGCAAATCCCCTTCCAGCTCGCCTTTTAATAAAGGCGCACCTTGCAGCATCTCCATGCAAAACAGGCGGGAAGCCTGGGGATGATCGCGGGAGACCTCCAGCTTTAAGCGTATGTAGTCCCTGATGGCCGTCAGCGGCTGCTGATCGTCTCGCAGCGCTCGCAGCGGCGCCAGCCAGACATCCAAAATATTTTTCAGGACGGCAATGTAAAGCGCTTCCTTCGAGGGAAAGTAATAAAGCAGGTTAGTCTTCGAGACGTCCGCACCTTCCGCCACCTTATCCAAACTGGTGCCGTGCATGCCGTACAGTGAAAACAGTTCCAGTGCCGCTGTGAGGATGGCAGTACGTTTGGCGGCAACAGCTCTTGTACGCCGTGAAGGCGCTTTTGCGGGTATTTTTTCGGCAGACTTCACCTTGACTCCCTGATCCATGTGGTGTGTCGGGATAATAACAAAGCTCGTGATAACAGCCTATGCACTTTTAGTGACCATCTCTGCATGCTTTTTGTGCACAAATTTTTTACCAAATGGTCTGTTTTGGACCAATTGCTCCACAGGATTTTAACACAAATTTTTCAACGCATTGAATAGTCATCATTTTTCAGGAGCTGGCACGCCCTTTGCAATGTCTTTAGCGAGCGCCGCCTCAATGGAACCGCAGGACGCACCGCAGCGCGGGAAATGTAGTCACCGACAATAATGAGGTCATCCTATGAAAATTGGTGTTTTTATCCCGATCGGCAATAACGGCTGGTTAATTTCAACCGCTGCGCCGCAGTACAAACCGACTTTTGAACTGAATAAAGCCATTGTGCTGAAGGCCGAGCACTATCACTTCGATTTCGCCCTGTCGATGATTAAGCTGCGTGGTTTTGGCGGCAAAACCGAGTTCTGGGATCACAACCTGGAATCCTTCACGCTAATGGCCGGTCTTGCAGCAGTCACCTCACGCATTGAGATCTACGCCACTGCGGCCGCGCTCACTTTGCCACCGGCCATCGTGGCGCGTATGGCCGCCACCGTCGATTCCATTTCCAATGGCCGTTTTGGCGTCAACCTGGTTACAGGCTGGCAGAAGCCGGAATACGATCAGATGGGGATCTGGCCTGGCGATGACTATTTCGCCCGCCGCTACGATTATCTCACCGAGTATGTTTCCGTTCTGCGTGACCTGTGGGGTACCGGAAAATCTGATTTAAAAGGCGAGTTCTTTACCATGAACGACTGCCGGGTCAGTCCGCAACCGCAAAAACCGATGAAGGTGATCTGTGCAGGCCAGAGCGATGCCGGTATGGCTTTCTCGGCGAAATATGCCGATTACAACTTCTGCTTCGGCAAAGGCGTGAACACCCCAACCGCTTTCGCACCCACTGCGGAAAGAATGAAAAACGCGGCCGACGAAGCGGGCCGTGATGTCGGTTCTTACGTGCTGTTTATGATTATCGCTGACGAAACAGACGACGCCGCGCGAGCGAAATGGGAAAGTTATAAAGAAGGCGCGGACGAAGATGCGCTGGCCTGGCTGACCACGCAAAGCCAGCAGGATAAGCGTTCCGGCAGCGACACCAATGTGCGCCAGATGGCCGATCCTACTTCTGCGGTGAATATCAATATGGGGACGCTGGTTGGCTCTTACGCCAACGTGGCGCGGATGCTGGATGAAGTCGCGACCGTGGAAGGCACGCAAGGCGTTCTGCTGACTTTCGACGATTTCCTGGAAGGCATTGAGAACTTTGGACAGCGCATTCAGCCGCTGATGACCTGCCGTAGCCACATTATTGATGCCGCAAAAGAGGTGGCCTGATGAATAAGAAAGAACCTGTCGTTTGTACTACTGCCTCAACGAAAAACAGCATCACGCTGGATGCGCGCCCGGAAGCCATTGCCTTTCCGCCGGAGCAGACCGCGCTGATTGTGGTTGATATGCAGAATGCCTACGCCACCCGCGGTGGCTATCTGGATCTGGCCGGTTTTGATGTTTCCGCTACCCGACCGGTAATCGATAAGATCAATATCGCGGTGAAAGCCGCACGTGAAGCCGGTATTCAGATTATCTGGTTCCAGAACGGCTGGGATGAGCGCTACGTCGAGGCTGGCGGCCCGGGATCGCCAAACTGGCATAAATCGAACGCGCTGAAGACCATGCGTTCAAACCCGGAGCTGGAAGGCAAACTGCTGGCGAAAGGCGGCTGGGATTATGAACTGGTCGATCAGCTTCAGCCACAGCCGGGCGACATCGTGCTGCCTAAACCTCGCTATAGCGGCTTCTTTAATACCCCTCTCGACAGCATGTTGCGTAGCCGCGGCATCCGTCATCTGGTGTTTACCGGCATCGCGACTAACGTCTGCGTCGAATCGACCCTGCGCGACGGCTTTTTCCTTGAATATTTCGGCATCGTGTTGGAAGACGCCACTTATCAGGCAGGTCCGGCGTTTGCGCAACAGGCGGCGCTGTTCAATATCGAAACGTTTTTTGGCTGGGTGTCCGACGTAACGACTTTTTGCCAAAGCCTGCAAACCACCGATGCGCCGCTGAAACAAACGGCATAAAACAGCCCGTCAGACTGGAGAAAGTGCAATGCCAAAAACGATCGTTACTCCACCCGGAACCAGTATTCCGATTGCGCCCTTTGTTCCGGGTACGCTTGCCGATGGCGTGGTGTATGTCTCCGGCACCTTACCTTTTGATAAAGATAATAATGTTGTCCACGTTGGTGACGCGGCGGCACAAACGCGTCACGTGCTGGAAACCATCAAAAGCGTGATCGAAACGGCCGGCGGCACAATGGACGATGTGACTTTCAATTCCATCTTTATCACTGACTGGAACAACTACGGCGAGGTCAATAACGTGTATGCCGAGTATTTCCCCGGGGAAAAACCGGCCCGTTTCTGCATTCAGTGTGGTCTGGTCAAGCCCGATGCGCTGATAGAGATCGCCAGCGTTGCGCATATCGGAAAGGAGTAAAGAATGCATATTGACGTATCGGGTCTGCCGCATCCGGGGGCGAGAACGCTGGTGCTTTCCGCCGGGCTTGGCGGCCTGGGCAGCTTCTGGCTGCCGCAGTTAGAGGCGCTGCGTAAGCAGTATCGGGTTGTCACTTATGACCAGCGCGGTACCGGCCGGAGCGCGGGCAGCGTGCCTGATGGTTACAGCATGCGCGACATGGCTGGCGAGCTGGCTGCGGCGCTGGCTGAAAAGGGCATCGATCGCTATGAAATCCTTGGTCATGCACTGGGCGGTATGATCGCCATGCAGCTGGCGCTGGATTTCCCCAAACGCGTCACGAAACTGGTGATTGTGAACGGCTGGCTGCGGCTAAATGCCCATACCCGTCGCTGCTTTAGCGTCAGGCAGGAACTGCTGCTGAACGTGGGCGTTGAGGCTTTTGTGCGGGCGCAGCCGCTGTTTCTCTACCCTGCCGACTGGCTGGCGGCGCATCAGGAACGGATTGAAGCAGAAGATAAACTGCATGCCGCACATTTCCAGGGAACTGAAAATCTCCTTCGTCGCCTGAATGCCCTGATGGCCTGTGATTTTACGCAACAGGCCGCCACGATTACTCAGCCGGTACTGCTGGTGTGCTCGCAGGATGATTTGCTGGTGCCCTGGACCTGCTCAGAAGCGCTTTACCAGGCGCTGCCAAACGCCACGTTAAAAAAGATGACGTGGGGTGGGCATGCCATGAGCGTGACCGACAGCGCGGGCTTTAATTCACTTGTACTGGACTGGCTCGCCGATACCACGGCGGCCTCTCTCACTGCTTAACTGGAGCCGTTATGGCAGAAGCCCTCAATTCACTGGCGTTAGAGACGCTGTTTACCGCAGCGCGCACGCACAATGGCTGGCAGGATCGGCCGGTTACCGATGACCAGCTCCTTAAACTCTATGAGCTGGTCAAAATGGGACCAACCTCGGCTAACTGTAGCCCGGCCCGATTTTGCTTTGTCAAAAGCCCCGAAGGCAAGGCCAAACTCCGGCCCACGCTCTCCAGCGGCAATCTGGAAAAAACCCTGTCCGCGCCGGTTACGGCAATCGTTGCCTGGGATCCCGCCTTCTACGACAGGCTGCCCGCGCTTTTTCCGCATGCGGATGCGAAAGCCTGGTTTACCAGTAGCCCTGCACTGGCCGAAGAAACCGCCTTTCGCAACAGCTCGCTACAGGCTGCCTATTTGATCGCCGCCTGCCGGGCATCAGGGCTGGATGCCGGCCCCATGTCCGGCTTCGATCGCGCGGCGGTCGATGCGGCTTTCTTTGCCGACAGCGGCTGGAAAAGCAATCTGCTGATCAATATCGGCTACGGCGATATGCAAAAAGTCTACGCCCGCCTGCCACGGCTAAATTTCACCGATGCCTGTACGATTGAATAAGGAAACAGTTATGTCACTGGATACGCTATTACCGGTTTCGGAAAGCCGTGTGGAAAAACAAGATTTCCGTAATGCGATGGCGCGCCTTGGCGCAGCGGTCAATATCATCACTACAGATGGCCCGGCCGGACGCGCTGGCTTTACGGCTTCTGCGGTATGCAGCGTCACCGATACGCCGCCAACGCTGCTGGTGTGCCTGAACCGTTCCGCTTCGGTCTATGAGATTTTTAATGCGAACCGCCAGCTGTGCATCAATACCCTGGCGTCGGGCCATGAAACGCTCTCCAACCTGTTTGGCGGTAAAACAGCGATGGCCGAACGCTTCCAGGCGGCGGACTGGTCAACGCTGGTGACCGGTTCACCCATCCTGACCGGCGCTATAGCCTCTTTCGACTGCAAAGTCACGCAGGTGATGAGCGTTGGCACCCACGATATTTTACTTTGCGAGGCGCAGGCGCTGGTTTGCAACGACGACACGCACGGTCTGATCTATTTCGACCGCGGCTATCATCAGCTGATGCGGCAGGAAGCCTGATCCCCCGCCCCGGCGGTTAATGACTCACTTCTCTGGAGAAGACGATGGCAATGTCCTGGTTTCCAAAATGGCGTAAACAGTCAGCCTCGGCTGAGGGTATAGTCGCACCTGATGAAAGGTTGCCGCTGGGTCAAACGATGATTATGGGGCTTCAGCATGCGGTGGCAATGTTTGGCGCCACGGTGCTGATGCCGTTGCTGATGGGGCTGGATCCGAATCTGTCGGTGCTGATGTCGGGCATTGGCACTTTGTTATTTTTCCTGATAACCGGCGGCCGGGTTCCCAGCTATCTCGGCTCCAGCGCCGCCTTCGTTGGCGTGGTCATTGCCGTCACCGGATTTACCGGCCAGGGCCTGAACCCGAACCTCGGCGTGGCGCTGGGCGGCATTATCGCCTGCGGGTTGGTTTATACCCTGGTTGGCCTGATTGTGATGAAGGCCGGTACGCGCTGGATTGAGAAGCTGATGCCACCTGTCGTCACGGGTGCCGTGGTGATGGCTATCGGTCTGAATCTTGCGCCTATCGCAGTACACAGCGTTTCCGCTTCCATGTTCGACAGCTGGACGGCGGTAATGACCGTTGTCTGCATTGGTTTGGTGGCGGTGTTTACGCGCGGGATGGTTCAACGTTTACTGATTTTAGTCGGACTGATCGTCGCCTGGGCGCTTTATGCGCTGCTCACTAATGGCCTGGGTTTGGGTAAACCTGTCGATTTCAGCCTGGTCACTCATGCGGCCTGGTTCGGCTTGCCGTTGACAACCGGCCCGGTATTTAACACTCAGGCAATATTTATGATTGCGCCCGTCGCCATCATTCTGATCGCTGAAAATCTCGGCCATATCAAGGCGGTGGCAGGGATGACCGGAAGAAATATGGATCCGTGGATGGGGCGTGCTTTCGTGGGTGACGGACTGGCAACCATGCTTTCCGGCAGCGTCGGCGGCAGCGGCGTCACCACCTATGCAGAAAATATCGGGGTGATGGCAGTCACCAAAGTTTATTCAACGCTGGTGTTTGTCGCCGCAGCCGCCATCGCAATTTTGCTGGGCTTTTCGCCAAAGTTTGGCGCATTGATCCATACCATCCCCGCGCCGGTGATTGGCGGCGCATCTATCGTCGTGTTTGGCCTGATTGCCGTAGCCGGCGCCCGTATCTGGGTGCAGAATAATGTTGATCTGGGCCAGAACGGCAATCTGATTACGGTAGCCGTTACGCTGGTGTTAGGAGCGGGCGATTTCGCGTTGAAAATCGGTAACTTCACCATGGGCGGCATCGGCACCGCGACATTCGGTGCGATCGCCCTCAATGCCCTGCTCAGCCATCGCCGCGCCTCGGCGCTGACCGGCGGCAGCGTGGCGCGGCAAGACAGTTAGCCAATCTCAATGTTCTCTGGCGAAGACGTTGTCTTCGCCTTCTTGCGTTTAAGTTTCAGTTCACTCACTAAAACGCCCGCCACAATCAGCGCACCGCCCAGTAACGCGACAGCGGGCAATCTCTCGCCTGCGATTCGCCCAACCAGCCCAGCCCATACCGGTTCACCTGAGTAAATGACCGTTGCACGGGTTGCCGAAACGCTACGCTGTGCCCAGTTCATTGTTACCTGAATTACCGCGCTGGCAAGGCCCAATCCCACGGCGCTACAAAGCAGATAAGGGGTGAGCGGCGGGACCGATTCGCCGTTGGGTAGCATCAGCAGAAACGCCATCAGCGAAGCAACGGCCAGCTGTACAACAGTTACCCTTTTAACATCCACTTTCCCGGCACTGGCGCTGATTAAAATAATTTCTGCGGCAATAGCGAGCGTGCTGAGCAGCGTAGCAGTTTCGCCAACGTTAAACGCCAGCGCGTTGCCCTCAGGCCCGGCCAGCAGCAGCAGCCCGCTGAAGGCCAGCACAATGCCGATCCACGCCATCAGCCCCGGCAGACGCCGTAAAAAAATCCATTGTAATAACGGCACCAGCGGCACGTACATGGCGGTGATAAAGGCGGATTTACTGCTGGAGATGGTCTGCATCCCCCAGGTTTGCAGGCCATAACCACAGGCAATAGCCACGCCTGTCGCCGCGCCTGCTTTGATTTCATTCAGCGTCAGGCCTCGCAAAGCGCGCCATGAAATGAACGCCAGCAACCCCGCTGCGGTAGCAAAACGCGCACCGACAAAAAAGAAGGGGCCGCTAACGGCCATCGCCTTATGGACGGCCAGAAACGTACCGCCCCAGACCATGGTAATCAGCACCAGAACCCGTTCCTGAGAACTGAATGAGAGTTTATAACGCGAGAAGAAAGCTGGCATAAAGAAGGCTCAGAGCAAAAGTTGGCGCTAGTGTGCAGGGGGAAAGGAATGGGGTCAACCGCCGGAACCAGCCCGGCGGTTTCAGGGACGTATCAGCTTATTCCGTCTTGTCACGACTGCCGCGGCTGTTACGTCCGCCCTTTTCGCCTGCCAGTGAAGCGCGCTGAGGGTCATTTTTAAAATTCCCCCCACTGGCTTTACCGCCTTTACGGCCCGCTTCTGATGCTCGCTTACGGTCTTCAGCGAAATTTCCAGATCCACCACGATGTTCTGCCATTTCTTACCTCCGAATAGTTAAGCTGTCATACTGTATTCTCGCAGTAAGCGCAGGGCTTACCGCTGCGACATTTTCGGAAACCCAGACTCCTGGCCGCGTTAATAAGCATAGATTACCCGTCCGGTCATGGTAATTATTTATGTCTGTCATTGCACTTTACCGCTCTCGCACTGTATGAAGCGGCTGAATAATAACATTATTACTACTAATACTTTTCGTAAAAAAACGTCATTACTGGCGATGTTTTAAGCAGCTAAAGCCACCTTCCCGGCAGGCTTCGTTAGCCTCATCTATACTTTTCTCTCAGGTCAATCTGGCGACGATCTCAAACCAATCAAGGAGTGACTGATGGCGAAAGTCTTAGTGCTTTATTATTCAATGTACGGCCATGTGGAAACCATGGCGAATGCCGTGGCCGAAGGTGCGCGTCGCGTTACCGGGGCAGAGGTGACGATCAAGCGCGTTCCGGAAACCATGGATGCCGAGCGCTTTGCGCAGGTTGGCGGCAAAACCCAGCAGACGGCCGCAGAGGCGACGCCGGATGAACTTCCGCAATATGACGCTATCCTGCTTGGTACCCCGACCCGTTTTGGCAACATGTCCGGTCAGATGCGTAACTTCCTCGATCGGACTGGCGGTCTGTGGGCATCAGGTGCGCTTTACGGCAAACTTGCCAGCGTCTTTTCCTCTACCGGGACCGGTGGCGGCCAGGAACAGACCATTACGTCGACCTGGACCACCCTCGCTCATCACGGCATGGTGATCGTGCCTATCGGCTACGGTACTAAAGAACTCTTTGATATTTCTCAGGTTCGTGGCGGCACACCTTACGGTGCGACAACGCTTGCCGGGGGTGACGGATCGCGCCAACCCAGCGAAGAAGAGCTGAATATTGCTCGCTATCAGGGCGAATATGTCGCCGGACTTGCAGTAAAACTGAACGGATAATCTCAATTCACAGGAGACAATTATGGCAACGCAACAATCGAAAGAACATCACGTGGGAGAATGGGCCAGTCTGCGTGGAACCTCCCCGGAAATTGCCGAAGCCATTTTTGAAGTGGCGAACTACGATGAAAAACTCGCCGAAGCGATCTGGGAGCAACAGGGCAATGACGACGTATTGCTGCGTGCTTTCGACAAAACGGATCAGGATGTGCTGACCTGGGACAACAAGGTTGTCGAGCGTAAAAACGTCTAGCTAACCGAGCGTATCAGGGCGGAAATTTCCGCCCTTTTTCATGCCTGCTGACATGTCCTGATAAAAGTTAAGCCTTTTCAAACGAGTGAAGCTTTCTCCAGGATTCGTCCGGTAAAGGCCTTCGTGCCTGGCTAATCTGCCGTCTGGCTGCCAGGCTTACCTTCACGTTCATTAAGCCTGACAATCAGGCCGGAGACTTAATAAGGAGTCCGCATGTCATATAAGACAATTAATCCCGCTAACAACAAACTTATTAAAAACTGGCCAGACCATAACGAACAGCAGGTCGAGCAGGCGTTAACCGTTGCTGACGATCTTTATCACTCATCCTGGTCGAAAGGCCCCATCCAGCCACGCGTTCAGGTACTAAAAAAGCTAGCCGACCTGATCGACAGTCGTGCTGAAGAGCTGGCAAAAGCGGCCAGCGTTGAGATGGGTAAGCTGATCGGTCAAAGCCGTGGGGAAGTAAAACTCTGCGCGCAAATTGCCCGTTATTATGCAGAAAATGCCGAGCGTTTTCTGGCGCCGACCCGTTATCCAAGCGAGCTTGGTGAAGCATGGGTCGAAAATCATCCTGTTGGCGTGCTGGTTGCCGTTGAACCCTGGAACTTCCCATTCTATCAGCTGATGCGCGTTCTGGCCCCTAACCTGGCCGCCGGTAATCCAGTGCTGGCTAAGCATGCCGCCAACGTACCGCACTGCGCCACGCTGTTTGAAGAACTGGTGCTGGAAGCCGGTGCACCAAAAGGTGCCTGGACCAATCTTTTCGTCAGTAACGATCAGATTGCGTCACTGATCGCGGATGACCGCGTACAGGGTGCGGCGCTAACCGGCTCCGAGCGTGCGGGCAGTGCTGTTGCACAGCAGGCCGGTAAATACCTGAAGAAAACCACTCTTGAGTTAGGCGGCAACGACGTGTTTGTCGTGCTGGATGACAGCGATCTGGATAAAGCAGTGAAAGCGGGTGTTGGCGCTCGCCTGAGCAACTGTGGTCAGGTCTGTACCGCTGCCAAGCGTTTTCTTGTTCATGAGAAAGTGGCCGACGCTTTCCTGGAGAAATTTACCCAGGCATTCCGTGAAGTCAAAATTGGCGATCCGTTGGATGAAAGCACCACCCTTGGCCCTCTTTCATCCTCAAGCGCGCGTGATACGCTGGTGAAACAGGTTGACGAGGCTGTGGCAAAAGGTGCCAAACTGCATTTAGGCGGCAAGGCAGTGGAAGGTGAAGGTTGCTTCTATCAGCCAACTATTCTTTCGGGTATCACTCGCGATAACCCGGCTTATTTTGAAGAGTTCTTTGGCCCGGTTGCGCAGATCTACATCGTCAAAAATGATGATGAGGTAGTGAAGCTGGCTAACGATTCTCACTACGGACTTGGCGGCTCGGTATTCACCCGCGATATCGAACGCGGCAAGCAGCTGGCCTCCCGTATTGAGACAGGTATGGTTTACATTAACTCGTCTACCGACACTTCCGCCGAGCTGCCGTTTGGCGGCGTGAAGCGTTCAGGTTACGGTCGTGAACTGTCCGATCTGGGCATTAAAGAGTTTGTTAACCAGAAACTGGTCGTCGTCAGCAGCGAAAGTTAATTTTGCCGACTGGTGATAAAAAGGCCGACGACTGTCGGCCTTTTTGCTGTCAAAAAAAGCCAACACAATGTTGGCTTGAAGTTTTAACACGGTGCTGGCGTGATGAGTGCGTTAACAGCCAGGAGCCAAAATAATATTGGCTTTTTACTACGCTGTTAAACGTTAACCCGCAGCAGGCTGAGGCTGAGCAGCATTGGCCTTCGCTTTTTCGGACTCGACGTTTGCAGCATTTTTGTCCGCTGCGGCTTTTGCCGCTGGAGCAGCTTTTTCTTTGCCGGCTTTTTCTTTAGTCGCTTTATCCGTAGCGGCTTTCTCTTTTGCCGCCTGCTCCTCAGCAGCTTTGTCTGCCGCGGCCTTAGCTTCCGCAGCTTTCTGCGCAGCCGCCTTATCCGCAGCGGCTTTTTCAGCTGATGCTTTTGCCTGAGCCGCCTTTTCTGCCGCAATCTTATCCGCAGCAGCCTTATCGGCTAAGGCTTTTGCTGTAGCACGGTCGTTTTCCGCCGGAGCGGCGACTGGCGCTGGGGGCGTCTGCGGTTGAGCAGCGGCCATCGGCGTTCCCGCAATCGCTTTATTCAGTACCTGAGTGAACTGATCCCATGGGCAGAAACCATTGGCATCCGTCTGACAGCCGTTCATCTGTAGCGTCACGCGTTTCGGTGGCGTATCCAGCGACAGCGGCGTGGCGTCACGAAGCTGTTCGCTGCTTTGATAAACGTACTCGACTTTTACCAGCTCCTGATTATTTTTCTTGTCGTGCCAGCGCTGGAACTGAATCATGCCGCCAATTGGCGTGCGCTCATTTTGATCGGGCAACGTGTACGCTTTGAAATCCAGCGCGGTAAGTAAGGAAGCAATATTGGAGTCGTGACCAACCATTAACGTGACTTTGGGTGCCGTTGCCTTGTCTTCATCCACCAGCATGCTGCGGATGTAGTCGACTAACGGTGCGGCGACATCACGGGCAACGTCAGGCGAGGTAAACAGCGTATCCTGATAGCCATTTTTGATGGCCGACAGCTCTTTCCACTGCTCTGGCGTCTTGATCTGCCCCCAGGCAACCTGCTCCATTGGCAAGCCTTCATAATATTGCAGGGTAAAGGCATCGACCAGCGAGTTACCGATTTTTAGCGGGCCAGTAACGCCAGGCTCTTTGCCGTTTTCGGCGCTAAACTGGTTCTGGTTATCGCTGGAGAGATCGCACTGTTTTTTACCATTACAGGCTGGCGCATTTTTATAGTCGATGATTTTTTCAAGACGCTGAAACGCTGGCTTCAACGACAGTTTTTCAGCTGCGCTGTTCATGGCCGTCAGCGCCTGCTTATTAAAGGCTTCACTGCCATCAGTGATAACGGGATTAAAGACCGGATCCATGGTTCCCATTTCATCCTGGTGAGAAACAGGGATATCACAGCCAGGGAAAGCGCCGGTGATAAAGAACTGCGCGGTCGCTACGGTGCGTTGCAGGCTGTTGGCATAGGCATAAATATCATCGCTGGTTGGGCATTCACCCTCTTTCACCAATCCCTGCTGCGCCAGCCATTCACGGGTATAACGCCCCATGTACACTTCCAGCACGCCGCCTTTCGTTGTGAGCTGTCCACCCGGGACATCCCACTGCGGCCAGTTTTTTTTCGTAGCCTGAGCAAGGACGCTGCCGTTATCAGCCAGGGGCGCGCGGAGATTATGGCGACTCATCATTAACACTTGCTCAAGCTGATAATTGTCGTCGGCTGCATAGGCTGTGATCCCGGAAAGTGCCGAGCAAACCGCTAACGCGCAGAGACTATACTTTTTAATCATGTGTTTTTTCCATTGATTCAAGGGTAAATCACCCGGCCTCGAAATGGTGATATGACAGGAACAAGGCCCACACCCACACTGAGACGGCAACGGCATGTCTGGAAAACAGGCCAGGTATAGGGTCAGTCATTAGTGTTGAGAATATAGCAGACTATCGCCTTTGCGGTTGAGACGCATCAGGAGTTTGAAAAGAAACAGGATGTTTAGGAATGCTCTAATCATCTCTCCAAACGAAGCCGGAATAAAAATGACTGGGCAGAAAGCAAAACGGGCCAGCTTTCGCTGACCCGTTAAATTTGATGGTGGAGGAGGAGAGATTCGAACTCTCGAACGGTTTCCCGTCGCCGGTTTTCA
Organism: Pantoea sp. CCBC3-3-1; assembly: GCF_007981265.1. NCBI lineage: Bacteria > Pseudomonadati > Pseudomonadota > Gammaproteobacteria > Enterobacterales > Erwiniaceae > Pantoea > Pantoea sp. CCBC3-3-1. The sequence continues at coordinate 1,674,524 of NZ_CP034363.1, read as the reverse complement.
AGACCGGTGCCTTCAGCCACTCGGCCACCCCTCCACACTTTTATCAGCTACAACGCTTGTTGAAACGTCTTGGGTAACTGATGGCGCGCAGTATAGGGGATGGAGTGAAGCTTGCCAAGCAAAATATTACCTATTTTATTGAATTTAGGTGCTTTTATTCATTATTTGAGCAATTTGTTCGGAAACACGCCACCTGCGCTGAAAAAACGACCGGAACAGGCTGGAAAACGGATAAGTTTCAGAAGCAGAAGCAGAAGCAGAAGCAGAAGCAGAAGCAGAAGCAGAAGCAGAAGCAGAAGCAGAAGCAGAAGCAGAAGCAGAAGCAGAAGCAGAAATGTTATCAGCGAGTTTGCTGAAGCACAAAGCAAAACGGGCCAGCTTTCGCTGACCCGTTAAATTTGATGGTGGAGGAGGAGAGATTCGAACTCTCGAACGGTTTCCCGTCGCCGGTTTTCAAGACCGGTGCCTTCAGCCACTCGGCCACCCCTCCACAATGAGGCGAACTATAAACATCCTCTTTCACGATGTAAAGTGGGTTTTGATTCGACTGCTGAATAAACAACCAATTAAGATTCTTTTGCTGCTATTAACGCCAACTTACTCACAAAAGCAGCGGCATAACGAGTAAAGAAGGGTAAAACGTCTTCCCCCGCTCCGCCTCGCTCCTTATTCTCACTGCTATTCTGATGACCCTGAGAGGCATTTTATGGAACGCATTGTATCAAGCACACGCGAACGTTCGTTGCTTTCAACCCACAAAGTTTTGCGTAATACCTATTTTTTGCTGGGCCTGACGCTGGCTTTCTCTGCGGTCACCGCCACGCTCAGTACCGTATTCGCCCTCCCCGCGCCGGGCCTGCTTCTGATGCTGGCGGGCTTTTATGGCCTGATGTTCTTAACGTATCGTCTGGCTGACAGTCCGGCCGGTATTTTAGCGGCCTTCGCCTTTACCGGCTTTTTAGGTTACAGCCTGGGGCCCATCCTTAATACGCTGCTTTCAGCCGGGATGGGCGATGTAATTGGTATGGCGCTCGGCGGCACGGCGCTGGTGTTTTTCTGCTGCTCCGCCTATGTACTGACGACCCGCAAAGATATGTCCTTCCTTGGCGGGATGATGATGGCGGGCTTCGTTGTGCTGTTAGTTGCCGTCGTCGCTAATCTGTTCCTGCATATTCCGGCGCTGCACCTGGCCATCAGCGTAATGTTTGTTCTGTTCTCCTCTGGCGCTATCCTGTGGGAAACCAGCAACATCATTCACGGCGGCGAAACCAACTATATTCGCGCTACCGTTAGCCTTTATGTTTCTCTCTATAACATCTTTGTCAGTCTGCTGAGCATTCTCGGTATGTCCCGCAGTAATTAATATCAATCCTCACAATAAGGCTCCGTATAGCGGGGCCTTATTTTTTTGTAGCGGGGAAATTTGCTAGACTGGAAATCAAATGCGGTAAACGAGGCAACAAGGTGTTTTTTGACGGTAAAGAAATTGAACGCGACGCTCAGGGCTATCTGATGAACACGGCCGACTGGCATGAAGCGTTGGCGCCGCTGCTGGCGGAAGAAGAAGATATCGCACTGAGCGAGGCGCATTGGGAAGTGGTGCGCTTCGTACGTGAATTCTATCTGGAATTCAATACTTCGCCTGCCGTGCGCATGCTGGTGAAAGCAATGGCGAAAAAATATGGCGAAGAAAAAGGCAACAGCCGCTACCTGTTTCGTCTTTTCCCAAAAGGTCCGGCGAAGCAAGCCACTAAAATTGCCGGGCTGCCCAAGCCAGCAAAATGCCTTTAGCAGCCGCCTTCACTTTTCAGCCCGTCGTGAAGCCTGTAAGTTCTTCACGCGGCTGAAAAGGCTCAGCCAACACTTTTTCTACTTTTGCCGATCGTGGCCCGCCCGCTTTCAGCCAGGCAATCAACGCCTCAACCTCTTTTTCTTCCCCGTAAGCCAGGACTTCAACACTGCCGTCATCAAGGTTACGGGCGTAACCCTTCAGCCCCTGTGATTTTGCCTGCTGCTGAGTGTGGTAGCGAAAACCGACCCCTTGCACCACCCCGTGTACCCAGATTCGCTTTGCGATAGCCGTCATGATTTCCTCCTGCACAGACAGATTGCATTTTGCCGGTAGGCACCGGACAATAACGCCTGATTTTCTGACTTTAAGCATAGCAAATATGACTGTTCGTTTAATTCTTGCCAAAGGACGTGAAAAGTCCTTACTTCGTCGCCATCCATGGGTCTTTTCCGGTGCGGTCGCCCGCCTGGAAGGCAAAGCCCAATCAGGTGAAACCATTGACGTTTGCGACAGCCAGGGTAAATGGCTGGCCCGTGCAGCCTGGTCTCCCGCTTCTCAGATCCGTGCCCGCGTCTGGAGCTGGGAGCAGGATGAGTCAATCGACATTGAATTCTTTATTAAACGCCTGAAGGCGGCGCAGCAACTGCGCGACTGGCTGGCCGTGCGTGACGATCTGGACAGCTACCGCCTGATCGCCGGTGAATCTGATGGCCTGCCGGGCATAACCATCGACCGCTTCGGTAACTTTTTAGTCTTGCAGCTGCTGTCGGCCGGTGCCGAATATCAGCGCGCGCCGCTGATCTCCGCGCTTCAGAGCTGCTACCCAGACTGTGCTATTTACGATCGCTCTGACGTGGCGGTGCGTAAAAAAGAAGGCCTGGAACTTGCCCAGGGCGTGGTATTGGGTGATACGCCTCCGGAACTGCTGCCGATTACCGAGCACGGTATGAAGCTGCTGGTCGATATCCAGACCGGCCACAAAACCGGTTATTATCTGGATCAGCGCGACAGCCGTCTGGCAACTCGCCGCTATGCAAAAGGTAAGCGCGTACTGAACTGCTTCTCCTATACTGGCGGTTTCGCCGTCTCGGCTCTGATGGGTGGCTGCGAACAGGTTATCAGCGTTGATACCTCTCAGGCCGCGCTGGACGTAGCAAAACAGAACGTCGAGTTAAACGGGCTGGATCTGTCTAAGGCTGAGTTCCTGCGTGATGACGTTTTCAAACTGCTGCGTCGTTATCGCGATAGCGGAGAGAAATTCGATCTCATCGTTATGGATCCGCCAAAGTTTGTTGAAAACAAAAATCAGCTGATGGGCGCCTGCCGCGGTTATAAAGATATCAATATGCTCGCGATGCAGCTGTTGAATCCGGGTGGAACCTTGCTGACGTTTTCCTGTTCCGGCCTGATGCCGACTGAACTGTTCCAGAAAATCATCGCCGATGCCGCACTGGATGCCCAGCGTGAAGTACAATTTATAGAGCAGTTCCGGCAGGCCGCCGATCACCCGGTGATCGCCAGCTATCCGGAAGGGTTATACCTGAAAGGATTTGCCTGTCGCGTACTGTGACTTGAAAACGCTGTCCCTGCCCCCATCTTGGTAGCAGGGCAAGGTTTCTGAGGAGGTCACAATGATTGCCAGCAAATTTGGATTGGGCCAACAGGTACGCCACCAGCTGCTTGGTTTTTTAGGCGTAGTGGTGGATGTCGATCCTGAGTATTCACTTGAGGATCCACAAATTGATGACGTTGCTGACGGCGGCTCGTTACGCAATGCGCCCTGGTACCACGTCGTTATGGAAAACGAAGAGGGCGAAACGGTGCATACTTATCTCGCAGAAGCTCAACTGAGTTGGGAACTGCCGGGCGAGCACCCGGAACATCCCTCAATGGATGAGCTTGCGGCTTCTATTCGTGAACAGTTGCAGGCCCCGCGCCTCAGAAATTGATAAAACCCCGCAGAGCGGGGTTTTTTATTTCTTCTCCAGCCCCAGTCGTGGGATTTCAATTTTAGGACAGCGATCCATTACCACCTTCAGCCCCGCTTCTGCCGCCAGCACTGCCGCTTGTTCATTGATTACCCCCAGCTGTAGCCATAACGATTTTGCGCCGATGGCAATAGCTTCCTGCGCTACGCCATAAGCAGCTTCTGCATTACGAAATACGTCTACCATATCTACCGGCTCTGGAATCTGGTCCAGGCTGGCATATACTGGCTGGCCAAGCAGAGTTTGTCCGGCCAGTTTTGGGCTAACAGGCGTGACTTTGTAACCCTGCCCCAGCAAATAGGCCATTACGCCGTAGCTGGCTCTGGTCGGTTTATCACTGGCTCCGACCAGCGCGATATGTTGCGTAGTGCTTAAAACCTCTGCAATTGTTTGATCAGACATACCTTTTGCTCCTTACGACGATAATTTACTGACAGGATCCAGGTCAGGATAGAGACGGCTGATGCTAATAATGTCCGAAGCAAAATATTTAGCACGAAAAATATGTTAAAATGTTACTATGCTGCCATACTGAAAGACTTTGATACATTAGTTGTTTTCGCGTCCTGCGTCTCTGGAGAATGAATGAAGCTGGGTTTGGTCATAACAGGTTTGCTGACAATGTTGATGGCGGCCCCAGTCACGGCGACCACCTTAAAGCTATCGTCTGATATCGAGCTGTTGGTGCTTGATGGACGCAAAATTTCAGGTTCGCTTCTTAAAGGTGCAGAAGGTTTGGAGCTCGAACGTGGACAGCATCAGGTGTTGTTTCGCGTAGAAAAAAACCTTCTAAATAAACATCAACTAGCCTCTCCGTGGCTTTCTACGCCGCTGGTCGCCACTTTCACTGCGCGAGTACAGGCTATTACCATAACCTTGCCGGCATTAAATACGATGCAACAAGGGCACGCTTTTAATAAACATCCTGAATTTCAGCTTTACGACGAACAGGGTAATAAAATTGAAAGCTTGCAGGACCGATTAACGACCACCAGCGAAAACTACGAACAGGCGATGATCGCCTTCAATTTGCAGGGTAAAGCCGCATCGGTTCCCCGTTTTGCACAGCCTCATACGTCGGCCAATCCGACCAGCATTTCTGATTCTGCTGTTGCCCAGAGAAATTCGCCAGGCACGCGCGTTTTACAATTATGGTATCAACAGGTTGATTCTGCCACGCGCCAGCGTTTTGTTCTGTTAATGAGAGCGTTGCATACCAGCTGATCCCTGGCCGCGTCCACCGGTCTGTAAATAGCGGTCATGCAGCTTCAAGCGGGCTCTCCCATTCTCAACGTTATTTACCGCAATACCTGAAGTAAGGGATGCGCCGGTTTCAGGGCTTGCGTAACACCGGCACGCCGAGCCGTTTGAACTCATCAACGAAAACGGACGGGTTGTCAGCATCGAACAATAACCAGGCCTGCTGCTTCGCTCGGGTTATTGCTACGTAAGCCAGTCGCCGCTCTTCCGCATCCGGAAAATCTTCAGGTTCAGGCAGCAACGCCTGTTCCATTACTGACTCCCTCGCCGGTGCAGGGAAACCTTCTGCCCCGCACTGCAAGCCTGTCAGCAGAACATAGTCTGCCTGCTGACCTTTGCTGGCATGCACGGTCGCGAAATCGAGGTGTAGCCTGGGCCAGCGCGTTGCCGCTTTATCCAACAGAACCGGCCGCAGATGATGGTAGCGCGCGAGAATTAATATCCGCTCATCGGCAGCTGCATAACCGCTAAGTTTATCCAGTAGTGCTTCTAACTGCGACTGAGGTAACAGCGATATCGCTTTTTTGTTGCCTTTACGCAGGCTGTTCAACGATTTCTTTAACTGGTGAGGATTGCTCTGAACGAAGTTGCTCGCTATCTCGCCGATGCGATCGTTGAAACGATAGGTTGTGTCCAGTACACAACGATCCCCTTCCCCGAAATAAGGATGGAAAGCGGTAGTCAGGCTCATTTCAGCGCCGTTAAAACGGTAAATTGCCTGCCAGTCATCCCCTACGGCAAACAGCGATGTCTGACTGTTCTGCCGTCTTAATGCTGCAAGTAGCGCAGCTCGCTGAGGCGAAATATCCTGAAACTCATCGACCAGGATATGCTTCCACGGGCTGATAAAGCGCCCTTTCTCAACAAGATTCACCGCCTGATGAATCAGCCCTGAAAAATCAGTTGCCCCTTCTTCCTTCAATGCACTTTTCCAGGCTTTAAGCAGAGGCGCCATTAGCTTTACTCGTTTGGAAAAAAGATCGCGGATTTCTTCCGGGGCCGACTCAATCATCGCGGCCTGCGCACCACCATGCATACGCATTAACTCCAGCCAGCGTTCAAGACGACTGGCAAGACGTTTCGCCAGGTGCTCGTCTTTCCAGTAATCGCCTTCGCTCAGTTCCCAGCCCAGTTCGTCCTGCAACCACTGCTTCCAGCCATTTGCGTGCGCTTTTTTCTCACTGCACTGCTGCCGCCAGACGTCAATTAATAGCTTATGACGTAGCGAAGTGTCCGTTTCCAGCTTGCTGATGACAGGTGATTTGTTACTCGCCTGCTGGATAATACTCAGGGCCAGCGAGTGGAAGGTACGCGCCTCAATACCGCCGGTATCCAGTCGGGCTTTGATACGCCCGTTCATTTCCTCTGCGGCCTGACGACTAAAAGCTAACAACAGGATCTGTTCTGCCGAGGCCTGCTTACGCATCATCAGCCAGCCCGCCCGAGCAATCAGCACCGAGGTTTTACCGCTCCCTGCCCCCGCAAGGACCAATACAACATCTTCCCCATTGACGATAGCTTTAGCCTGAGAAGTATTCAGCGGCGAGCTTTCAACCTTAGTGAAAAAATCCGCATACGCCACCAGCATTTTTTCTGACCACTGTGCATTGCGTTTTTCCCGCAGGCTTTCGCTGTTTTCCAGCCATGACTGACAGAACAGCCACGCTTCACAGCAGTTATCAAACGCCTGAAGCCTCGCCACGGGCAAAGGAAGTGCGGAAAACGCATCCAGAATGGCCGTCCGCCAACCTGCGGTGTCGTTCTTTTTTAGCCAGCGATCTTGTTGCGATAAGGCTTCAAGCCCCGCAACCTGTTGCTGAAGAACCTGCGCTGAGATAACGCTCATCTCCTCACTCCAGGCCTGCCATGCCTGATTGAGATAATGAAAGAATCGCTGGGTCTCCTGCCACTCCGTGCCGTGTAGCCGCACAACTTTATCGTCTGGCAGAGAAAACTCCAGCTCTCCCCAAACTAAACCTCGCTTACAGCGAATCGCTAAGAGCTGATTAAACGGGATAAGGTATTCATGCTTTTCACCGCTGACTTCCACACCTGCGTTCAGCAACCGTACCCGGTTGTAGGGATGCTGCGCCAGATGCCTCCCCAGCGATGTTGCTTTCAGTTCCATGACCGGCCCCTGGCTCTGGTTATTTTAGTGCTGTCAGTTTAACTGCGAGCGATGTACCGCTCCAGCCTTAAAACACGGTACAATCAACACATTGACCTGTCTCTGATCCTTCGCACCGAGAGGAATAACTGATGCGTACCGTTTTAAACATTCTGAACTTTATTATGGGTGGCTTTCTTACCACGCTTTCCTGGCTTATCGTCACTTTGCTCAGCATTGTGTTTATTTTCACTCTCCCGCTAACCCGTTCCTGCTGGGAGATCACGAAGCTCTCTCTGCTGCCTTATGGTAATGAAGCGATGCACGTTGATGAGTTATATCCGGGTAAAAAGAATGCCCTGATGAACTCAGGCGGCACGCTGCTAAATATTATCTGGCTGATTTTTTGCGGCTGGTGGCTGTGCGTTATGCATATTATTGCAGGCATTGGACAATGTCTGACGATCATCGGTATTCCCACCGGCATCGCCAATCTTAAAATTGCCGCCATTGCGCTTTGGCCGGTGGGACGGCGGGTTGTCAGCGTTGAAGTGGCTAAAGCCGCACGCGAAGCCAATGCCCGTAGTCGTTTCAACTGAGTAAAATCATGCGATTAACGTTAACGCCTGGATTACGCCGCTATGCCTATAACAGCGCGGTGTTATACAACCTGCGCATTTTCTTTGCTCTGGCAGGCACCACCAGTGTGCCCTGGCTGCTTGGTCAGATAACCTGGACTATCCCGCTTACGCTGGGTGTCGTTGCGGCCGCGTTGGCCGATCTTGACGATCGCCTTAGCGGCCGCCTTCGTAATTTGCTGATTACGCTGGTTTGCTTTTGCGTAGCCTCGGTTTCCGTAGAGTTGCTTGTGCCGTTCCCCTGGCTGTTTATTTTCGGGCTGGCGCTTTCCACTTGGGGATTTATCCTGCTTGGCGCGCTGGGCCAGCGTTATGCCACTATCGCTTTTGGTGCTCTGCTGATTGCCATCTATACCCTTTTAGGCGTGCAGCTTTTCCCCCAATGGTATTTGCAGCCGGTGCTTCTGCTGCTCGGCGCGGTCTGGTACAACCTGCTGACGCTGACCGGCCACGTTATTTTTCCTATTCGTCCTTTACAGGAAAATATTGCTCGCTGTTTTGAAGGACTGGCGACCTATCTGGAAGCCAAGGCAAACCTGTTCGATCCCGATATAGAAGAAAACGACGATACGTCATTGATTGAAACAGCCATGGCTAACAGCAACTTAGTCGCTACGCTGAATCAGACAAAAATTTCTATTCAGTCTCGTTTACGGGGCGACCGGGGGCAACGAGGAACGCGACGCACGCTGCACTATTACTTCGTTGCTCAGGATATTCATGAGCGCGCCAGTTCGTCCCATGCGCAGTACCATGCCTTGCGCAAAGAATATCGTTACAGCGATATTCTGTTCCGCTTTCAGCGCCTTCTGACAATGCAGGCAAAAGCCTGTCAGCAGTTAGCAAACTGCATACTGATGCGGGAACCCTGGCAACATGATGCGCGTTTCGAACGGGCGTTTTTGCACTTACAGGACGCGCTGGATCGCCTGACGGCCGCTCAACCTCAAAGTAGCGAGGTAAAGGCTATGAAATATCTTCTGCATAATCTTAAAGCAATTGACGCGCAGCTGGCGACGATTGAATCTGAGCAGGTTTTAGAAGAAAACAGCGCGGGTAATAACCAGACGTTATCCAGCGAAGGGCTGACTGGCTGGGCGGATATTCGTCTGCGTCTGAGTCGTCATTTATCACCGCAATCGCCGCTTTTCCGTCATGCAGTACGTATGTCACTGCTGCTCTGCACAGGTTATGGTTTTATTCAGCTGACCGGTCTCGAACATGGCTACTGGATCCTGCTTACCAGCCTGTTTGTCTGTCAGCCAAACTATAACGCGACCAAACGACGCTTAGCGCTGCGTATTGTAGGCACGGTCGCCGGCATTATTATTGGTCTGCCGCTTTTGTGGTTGATTCCTTCGGTGGAAGGCCAGCTGATCCTGATGGTTGTCAGTGGCGTGCTATTTTTTGCTTTCCGGCAATCTCAATACGCCAACGCCACGCTGTTTATCACCTTACTGGTTCTGTTCTGTTTCAACCTGTTAGGAGAGGGATTCGAAATTGCCCTTCCGCGTATTGTCGACACATTAATTGGCTGTGGTATCGCCTGGCTGGCCGTAGCCTTTATCTGGCCGGACTGGCGTTTTCGTCGCTTATCAGCCGTTGCGGAACGTTCGCTTGATGCTAACTGCCGTTATCTGGATGCAATTCTGGTGCAGTATCATCAGGGTAAAGATAACCGTCTTGAATATCGAATCGCCCGTCGGGATGCCCATAACAGTGATGCAGAACTGGCTTCGGTCGTCTCCAACATTTCCGCCGAAAAGAATGCCACCCCGGGTCTGCGGGAAGATGCCTTTCGTTTGCTGTGCTTAAACCATTCTTTTCTCAGCTATATCTCTGCACTGGGCGCACATCGTGAAAAAATCGCTAACCAGACGGTTCTGTTACTTTTAGACGATGCCGTTTGCTATGTTGATGACCTGTTGCATACAGATACCGCTAATGACGAGAAGGCCGTGAGGCTGCTGAGCCAGCTTTCAGTTCGAATCGCCGCTATCGAAGCTGACCCGGCAACGAAAGAGCCTCTGGTTCTGCAACAGATCGGACTGCTTGTTGCGTTATTGCCAGAAATTGCCCTGTTGAAAAAAAAGGTCATGGATGCCGGTTAAGGCTTCTGTTGTTTCGCCTGAGCGCGCAGAGTTTCGCTGTACCAATGGCGCAACTCTGCTTTAACCGCTTCGGGCAATGCCTCATGATGTCGTTCAAGGATTGCTCCCTCCAGTGCGAAGAGCACGTTAATACTCAAATTTTTATTGAATTCTCGTAGTTTAAGCCAGGTTCGTCTGGCGCCCTGTTCTTTTAACATAGCAATGGTGCAAACCCCGACCTGTCTCAGCAACGTTTCCATACGGACAGTGAGATTCGGCAGATCTTTTAAACGGCGGTTTTGCTTTTGCAGCAGTCGATTCTGGCGAGCACCATTAAGACAAAGCTTCGACAGCGCCACCAGTTGCTCATGTTCATTCCATAACGGCTCGTCAACCCGATAATACTCAAGTTCAACCGGCAGTCCGCGTTTGTAATAGCACAGCGGCTCCATTTTCCGCTCCGCCAGGTAAGGTCTGACTTGCTCGCAGGCGCGCAGATAAAGTTCACCCTCAGAGACCAAAGCAAAAACCACCTCTTCAACCGAAAGGCTGTAACCGCCAAACTGACTTCTGCTGCCAATTTTCCCCAGTTCCGCAAGATGATGCTTCGCAGTTTCAATCCTTTTTTTCGAATCGTACATGATGCTATTCCTTTAAGAAAAACAATAGGTCGGATACTTTTTTTGCCAGAAGGAAAGCTATGCAATTGCGGTAACAGGTTCAATTAATAATTGCCGTTACGGTCAGTTGCATTCAGATTTTGCGAGGCGTTATCAGAAAAATAAGGTTGATCTTTATGCACCGCCCTTATACTGTATATCCATACAGTGACCTGCGAGCGACGCCAATTATGCATACTCATTTCCTGAAATCTCCTTCTGCTAACGCCAGTTTCCGCCAGGCTTCTGCCTGTACCGCATCGGCACAGGCCACAGGCTTAATCAGCGAACTGATTTACTGCGATGATCAGCCTGCCCTCACGCAAATGCTGTTATTACCCCTTCTGCAGCAGCTGGGTACCCAGTCCCGCTGGCAGCTATGGCTGACCCCGCCACAAAAATTAAGCCGTAGCTGGCTACGTCAGTCGGGTTTACCGCTCGATAAAGTGATGCAGGTACAATCGACTGAAGCCATTACGACTGTCGAAGCAATGATTAAAGCTTTACAGACAGGAAATTACAGCGTGGTGTTAGGTTGGTTGCCTGGCGAAATGACGCCGGACGAGCGTCGCAGACTTCAGGAAGCGGCATCTTGTGGCCAGGCTTTAGGACTGATCATGCGCCCGAATTCGAACAATATTGCCGGGCAGAGACCCTTTAACGGACTAAAAATTCACTCAAGTTTGTATCATTAAGTAAAAATAGGACCTTTCTCATGAGAAAGGTCTCCTGAGCACGTGATAACCGTCTGATTATGCTATGACGCGGCGGGACAACGGGTTAGCTCACTTCCGCAGTCACCTTTTTTGCCATTTAGTTCGTTGTGAATGTGTAAAATTGTGTATAAATCCCTGTTTTTTTGCTGGCGCCCCTCACATCTTACTTGTAAGTTTGCTGGTACGTTGTAGACTTTACGTCGCCAGGGTGCTCAATAATCTCCCTTTTTTGGATGAGTCATAATCGAGCGTCATAACCCGGCGAAGGATTAATCAAAGAGCTAATGAAAGCTCATTGCCTATTTGGATGATAACGAGGCGCAAAAATGAAAAAGACAGCTATCGCAATTGCAGTGGCACTGGCTGGCTTCGCTACCGTAGCGCAGGCCGCCCCTAAAGATGACACCTGGTACACCGGTGCAAAACTGGGCTGGTCTCAGTATCACGACACTGGTTACTACGGTAACGGTTATGCAAACAACGACGGCCCAACTCACGAAAGCCAGCTGGGCGCTGGTGCATTCGGTGGCTATCAGGCTAACCAGTACCTGGGCTTCGAACTGGGTTATGACTGGTTAGGTCGTATGCCTAACAAAGGCAACAACGTAAACGGCGCATTCAAAGCACAGGGCGTTCAGCTGGCTGCTAAACTGAGCTACCCAATCTATGACGATCTGGACGTGTACACTCGTCTGGGCGGCATGGTATGGCGCGCTGACTCCACGCAAAACAACAACGGTGTTCGCATCAGCGATCACGACACCGGTGTTTCTCCGCTGGCAGCCGTTGGTGTTGAATACGCAGTAACCAAAAACTGGGCTACCCGTCTGGATTACCAGTGGGTTAACAACATTGGTGATGCGAACACCGTTGGTGCGCGTCCAGACAACGCCATGCTGAGCGTAGGTGTTTCCTACCGCTTTGGCCAGGACGAAGCTGCTCCAGTAGTAGCGCCGGCTCCGGCTCCAGCTCCAGTTGTTGAAACCAAGCGTTTCACTCTGAAATCAGACGTTCTGTTCACCTTCAACAAGGCAACTCTGAAGCCAGAAGGTCAGCAGGCTCTGGATCAGCTGTACACCCAGCTGAGCTCCCTGGATCCTAAAGACGGCAACGTTGTCGTTCTGGGCTTCACTGACCGTATCGGTTCAGAGCAGTACAACCAGAAACTGTCTGAGAAACGTGCACAGTCTGTTGTTGACTACCTCGTTTCTAAAGGCATCCCTTCTAACAAGATCTCTGCACGTGGCATGGGTGAATCTAACCCAGTTACCGGCAACACCTGTGACAGCGTGAAAGGCCGTAATGCCCTGATCGAATGTCTGGGTCCAGACCGTCGTGTAGAAATTCAGGTTAAAGGCATCAAAGACGTTGTAACTCAGCCACAGGGCTAAGTTTCGCTTTGATAAAAAAACCTCGCTTCGGCGAGGTTTTTTTTGGTCAGGGCATGGGGAAATATTGCCGTAGCCCAGCTAATCTGGCTTACCTAAAATAGCCTGCAAATCCTGTTTCAGGGAAGACATCTGACTGGCATACTGCTCTTTACGCTCGGCATCTTCAATGAGCTGAACAATCGTTTCCGATAAGGTACTGTGTCGGCGCTGCGCAAGACCGGCCAGACGTTGCCAAACCAGATATTCCAAATCGATCGATTTTTTTCGCGTATGCTGATGTTCCGCATTGAAATGGCGCTTACGTCGAGCACGAATCGTTTGCTTCATGCGGTTTTCAAGAGCAGGATTCATGTGCTGGCTAATCCACTGCACCACCTCAACCGGCCGATTCTCTATTGCCAGCAGTTCCCCAACAGCAACCTCCGCAGCGCTGCGCTCGGGATAACGCGTAATCGCCTCACCTTCCCGGTGCTTTTTTACGAGGTATTTCCATTTCCACCCGCTTTCCAGATTTTCCAGTTGCTGATATTTCATCGGGATCTCATGCCGCTCACATAACTTATTTAGAATAACAGCTTTTTTATCGGTGCCGCACAGAAAACGGGGCTTATCTCATAAACTCTGTTACAGAGTGCAGGGTAATGCATGTCTGCGGTGCTTAACAGGCTGAAATCTTGTATAATGCCGCATTTACTCCTTTGAAGAATAATACGATAACTTTGACCAACAACCGACTTGAATGGCGCGCCCTGCAGCCCGATACCGACAGCATTCAGCCCTTTTTTTCACAGGTTCCTGAAGACGATTTCAATTTTTCTGCAGTACAGTCGAGGCTGTACAGCGGCCTGAGTTTATTGCTGGATACGCCAGCTAAAACCCCGCTAATGCTGGTAAAAATGCCAGAAAACGTGGAATACCAGGCGTTACTGCAAGAAGTGATGTCCGGCATCGATGACAGTGAAGACGTCACGCTCTACGGTGGTCATTATCTGATTGACGGCGCATCGATTAGCTGGCGACCTGCCACATCGTTGCAGGACAATTTTGCCAGCGAGGGCGGTATCCATCGCGCTGACTGGATTGAAACTGAACAGCTTTTTGGTTGTTTCCGTCAGTTTAATAACGTTATAACGCTGGAGCCTGGTCTGGTTCACAAAGCTAACGGCGGGACGCTGATCCTTTCGCTGCGAGCTTTGCTGGCCCAACCACTCCTGTGGCTTCGTTTAAAGAAAATCCTGACGACTCAACGCTTCGAGTGGCACTCTCAGGATGATACGCGACCGCTGCCGGTTGCTATTCCGTCTATGCCGCTGCAACTTCGCCTGATATTAACGGGTGAACGCGATGCGCTGGCAGATTTTCAGGAAATGGAGCCGGAACTCGCTTCGCTGGTGCTCTATTCAGAGTATGAAGATAACATCCAGATTGTTGATGGCGACGCTTTCAGCCTGTGGGTTAAGTGGATACGCACTATCGCAGCCGCGGAGGGTCATGGCGAGATTGCCGAAGACTTTTGGCCAGTACTGATCCGTGAAGCGGTGCGTTACACCGGCGATCAGGATACGCTGCCGCTCTGCCCTGCATGGATAGCCCGCCAGTTGCAAGAGGCGTCCATGTACAGTCCTGATGAGGCGATCGGCGGTGAACATCTGCAAACCGCACTGGAAACGCGCGAATGGCGTGAAGGTTTCCTTGCCGAGCGCGTACGGGACGAAATCCTGCTTGAACAGATCTTAATTGAGACTGAAGGCGAGATGGTTGGGCAAATTAATGCCCTGTCGGTAATTGAATTTCCGGGTCATCCTCGCGCCTTTGGAGAACCTTCAAGAATTAGCTGCGTCGTTCACGTCGGCGACGGCGAGTTTCATGACGTTGAGCGCAAGGCCGAACTTGGCGGCAACATCCATGCTAAAGGCATGATGATTATGCAGGCGTGGTTGATTGCAGAACTTGAATTAGAGCAGCAGCTTCCCTTCTCGGCGTCATTAGTGTTTGAGCAATCTTATTCTGAAGTAGACGGTGACAGCGCCTCTCTTGCGGAGCTTTGCGCACTGATTAGCGCGCTGTCAGGTCAACCAATTACTCAACAAATTGCTGTCACCGGCTCGGTTGATCAGTTTGGTCGCGTACAACCGGTGGGCGGCCTTAACGAAAAAATTGAAGGCTTCTTCCATATTTGTCATCAGCGCGAGCTTAACGGTAAACAGGGCGTTATTATTCCTGTAGCCAACGTTCGCCATCTTTCGTTACAGCAGGAAGTGGTGGATGCCGTACGAGAAGGTACCTTCCATATCTGGGCGGTGGAAAGCGTTGAAGAGGCCCTTCCGCTTCTGACTGGCGCAGAGTGGGATAAAGAAGAAGGTTCCTGTTTGCTACGATCAATACAGGAACGTATTACGCAAATTACTCAGCAGGACGGGCGCCAGCGTGCCTGGCCGCTGCGCTGGTTAAACTGGTTCAACCAGCGCTGATCGGACTTGTTCAGCTTACAGCTGTAAGCTAACCTTCGTGATTCATTAAAATAAGGCTTATTGAGAACATGGTAGATAAACGCGAATCCTATACAAAAGAAGACCTGATTGCTTCCGGTCGTGGTGAACTTTTCGGCGCTGAAGGCCCACCGTTGCCATCTGGTAATATGCTGATGATGGACCGCGTAGTGAAAATGACCGAAGACGGCGGCAACTATGGTAAAGGCTTCGTGGAAGCTGAACTGGATATCAATCCAGACCTGTGGTTCTTTGGCTGTCATTTTATCGGCGATCCGGTTATGCCGGGCTGTCTGGGTCTGGATGCGATGTGGCAGCTGGTTGGATTCTACCTCGGCTGGTTAGGCGCTGAAGGTAAAGGCCGTGCGCTGGGCGTGGGCGAAGTGAAATTTACCGGTCAGGTTTTGCCTGACGCGAAAAAAGTTTCCTACCGCATTCATTTTAAGCGCGTAATTAACCGTAAGCTGGTGATGGGTGTGGCAGATGGTGAAGTGCTGGTAGACGGCCATGTTATTTATAACGCTACCGATCTGAAAGTCGGTCTGTTTAAAGATACGACCGCTTTCTAAGTCGCTAAAACAGAAACCTCCGCTGCGGCGGAGGTCCTCGTCCTTTTTTACACTGAACAATCGGGTTACGCAGTAACCGTCCTGTCCTCCATAGCTTGTCGCCAACCTCCCAACCAGTGAGACCTCGCGTCTATCATTTGATAGGGACACATCTCTTTGGGACGCCCGGTAATACCGGCCTGATAACCTCGTGAATGTGCCCGTTCGAGCCGATCTCGTTTCTGTCTCTTCATCATGCCTGTAATCCCCTCTTCAGGTCAGGTGGAATCTGGTGGAAAGAAATCAGTGAGTGCATACGCAATCACAATTTAGTTCTAACGCCATTTGACATTAATTTCAATGCGCAAAATTCACGCCAATGTCATAAAAATGCATAAGCACCTTCACGATGCATTCTCTGAATTCACCCGAGGAATTTTGATAAGCTGCTGTAAAAGCATAAAAAAAGCCCCGATTACGCATAAATCTGAATTGCGATAATCAAGGGCTTAGCGGATAGATTAATTTTCCTTAATTATTACTGCGGACGGCGTTGGCCATCTCCCGGGCTTCCTGCTGCCACCCCTGAGCCAGCGTTTTGACCAGCGCATCATAGCCGTCCTCTTTCTGTGGGATATCCAGCGCAAAAGAACGCTTCAGGATTTGTCCCTGATGTTCCAGTACCCAGTCACCACTCAGAACGGCATGACCATCATAGCGTCCGTGAAAGCCCGTAACGTTTACGGTGAGCGTATCTTGCTGCTGCCCCAGCGGCGAAGCAGAGACCAACCAGCCCGGCAACGCCTCGCTGAGATTAGCCACTAAGGTCTGCTGTAGCTGTTGATCCAGCGGGCTGGCCCAGAGATTATTACTGGCAATCACATATTTCACTTCACTGGCCTGATACACCAGGCCGTTACCGGCCAGATAGTCAGGCACGGAAACATGCTGCACAAACACCGAAGGACGCAGCGCGTTGGCACTGCTGCTTGCTACCGTGCTTTTCGCAGCTGAAGGTAGTTGATAATAGGTCGTCTCAGGCGTGCTACTACAGGCGCTCAGCGCCAGCGCCAGGGCAACGGGGATCCATTTCATCATTATTTCGCCCTCTTCGGCTGTGGGTCCTGTCCGGGTTTCGCTTCAAACACCAGCGCATTACTTTTGGCATTCAGCGTTTTCAGGACCGGCTGAAGCTCCCGTAATACCTGATCCAGACGTTGCATATCGCCAACCAGTTTACTGTAAGCAGGCGCGCCAGGCTGGAAGCCCTTCATGCTGTTATTCAGCTCGCGTAGCGTTTTCTGCATATCCTGCGGCAGCTCTTTCATCGACTGGCTACCGGTAATCTGATTAATGTTATCCAACGTTTTTTGCAGCTCCCGAATAGTACGCTGGCTCTCTTTCAGCGTGCCGGTTGCCTGATTAATCATTGGATTCAGCGGCAGATTATTAATTTTATCCAGCGTATCCATTAGCTTCTGCTGAATCTGCGCCAGACCCCCGCTTGTCGTTGGGATGAGCTCATAGCCAGCAAACGATGTTGGGCCGGTAACGGGCTTCGCATTTTCATTGAAGTCCAGATCGATATAAAGCGAACCGGTGAGCAGGTTAGCTGACTTCAATGACGCTCTTAAACCGGCCTTAATACCGTCTTTCAGATGCTGTTCGATATCAAAGTCTTTGCCCAGCATGCTCTGGAAACGATCGGGCTCAATGCGGATCAGCACAGGAATACGATAATCGTTACCCAGCTGCTGTCTGACTTTGGTCGATTTAAACGGCACCTCTGCAACGGTTCCCAGACGGATGCCACGGAACTCAACCGGTGCGCCGGGTTGCAGGCCACGAATTGAATCGCTGAAGAACATCAGGAAGTCTCTGTGCACGGTGTAGAGGGAATCCTGGATGCTGCGCTGATCGTCAAACAGTTTATATTCAGATTTGTTGTCGGCGATTTTCCCGAGTTCCCAGCCGTCCGGCACGTCAAAACTGACGCCGCCACTAAACAGCGTGGTCAGTGAACCCATTTCCACACGCATTCCTGAGGCCGACATATCCACTGCGATACCGCTGTCTTTCCAGAAGCGAACGTTGGTGGTCACCAGACGATCGTAAGGCGCAGCAACAAACAGCTGATACGTCATCATGCGTTTATCCGCATCGAAATGACTGGTCTCCACTGAACCCACCCGGTAGCCACGGAACAGTACCGGATCGCCGGGATTCAGCTGGCCGGCTTTCGCGCTGTCGAGGGTAATCCTGATGCCTTTAGCATCCGGCGGGGCAAGAGGAGGCGCATCCAGCAGCTTATATTGCTCCGGCTTGTCACCTTTATTGCCCGGTTGCAGCTCAATATAGGCGCCAGAAAGCAAGGTGCCCAGTCCGGTCACGCCTTCGCGGCCGATAGTCGGTTTAACCACCCAGAATGCGCTGTCGCCTTTGAGCAGCTTTTCCATCCCGGAATTCAGGCGAGCGGTGATTTCAACATGATGCAGGTCATCGGTCAGCACCGCGCTTTCGACCACGCCAACATCGACGCTGCGGCTTTTAATCGCCGTTTTTCCGCCCTCAATGCCTTCAGCATTGGTGGTGATCAGCGTAACCAGCGGCCCCTGATGGCTGAAGTGATAATAAAGGATCCATGCACCGATCAATAAGGTGACAATGGGGATGATCCAGACGGGTGACCAGCGTTTGATTTGATCAACCTTCGCTACGCCGTGATTATTTTCCTGCAATGCTCGGCTCCTCAATACTGTTTTCACGTACACGATCCCAGGTCAAACGAGGGTCAAAGACCATGGCAGCAAACATCGTCAGGATGACTACCAGAGCGAAAAGCAACGCCCCCGTCGCGGGATAAATACTCATCAATTGCCCCATCCGCACCAGTGCAGAAAGTACCGCAATCACAAATACGTCAATCATTGACCAGCGGCCAACAAATTCCACTACTTCATAAATTTTGTGCATTTTTTCGCTGTCGTGATGCGGTGTGCCTTTGCCATTGGCATCCCAACATAACCAGCCTATGGCCAGCATTTTCAACGAAGGCACCATGATACTGGCAATAAAAATGACCAGCGCAATGGGATATGATCCCTCGCTCCACAGTAAAACTACGCCAGCCATAATCGTTGATGTCATCTTCGTCCCCAGCGATTCGGTAATCATGATTGGCATCACATTAGCGGGGATATAGAGCAATATGGAGGTCATCAGCAGCGCCAGCGTCCATTGCAGGCTGTTTTTGCGACGGACGTGGCCACCTGTACCACAGCGTGGGCAGGTAAACCGATCGGCTGAAAGAATGGCGGTGCAGCAACTACAGGAGCGCATACCCTGTCGAAGCCCACTGATTGCCGGCACCGGTTTGGCCGGCAACTCCGGAACCGGGGCTATTCGCTGCCACATCCAGCGCCTGTCCACACACTGAAAAGCCCGAACCTGTAACAGACAAAACAGGCACCACGGAATGAAACTGGTGCCGATGCCGACATCGCCATAGGCCATCAGCTTGACGAAGCTCACCAGAACGCCAGCAAGAAAAATCTCTGCCATTCCCCAGCTTTTAATTTGAAACAAAATACGTGCCATTACGCGTTTCAGCGGTAACGGGATTCTGACGGGATTCACCAACAGCAAGATCGCTACCATGCAGACGGCAGGCACGGCCTGCACAAACAGCATAAACAGCGTTGCCAGGCTATTGTAGTCCTCAGAAACCATCACCTGAGGGATCCGCATCAGGGTTATTTCACTGCTCAGCCCAGCCACATGCATATTGACGAAGGGAAACAGATTAGCCAGAACCAGCATAAACAACGCGGCAAGCGCATAGCCGGTTGGCCGCTTGCGCGGCTCATCCCAGTTAACCACCAGCGTGGTTTCGCAGCGCGGGCAGCTGGCTTTGCTGCCCGGCTTTAGTTCCGGTAACTGTGTCATCAGGTCACACTGCGGGCAGAGCATCCACTTGTCGGCCTGGTGCGATGAACACATACATTACCTCATGGTTTTAACCGTTTTTCAGCGATTCCAGATATTCCCAGCGCTCAAACGCCACTTCCAGCTCCTGCTCGGCGCTGGCTAAGGCATCCAGGACCGGTTGCGTCACGTCATGAGGCTGATTAAAGAAGCTGGCATCCGCCACTTTAGCCTGCAATGCAGCCAGCTGTGCTTCCAGCTGCTCCATTTTCTGCGGCAGCTGTTCCAGTTCCCGTTGCAGGTTATAACTCATTTTAGCGGCGGGACGTTTTGCCGGTTCGTTTTTTACGGTTTCCTGACGTTGCGATGCTGGCGTATTTTGCGCCGCACTACGGGTATGCTTGTAAGCCGTCCGTTGCAGCTGGGCATCGTGATAACCGCCAACAAAGGCACCGATTTCACCCTGACCTTCAAAGATCCAACATTCGGTTACGGTGTTATCAACAAACTGACGATCGTGGCTGACCAGCAGTACCGTGCCCTGATAGCCGTCGATCAGCTCCTCCAGCAGCTCCAGCGTTTCAACGTCCAGATCGTTGGTCGGTTCATCGAGGATCAGCAGGTTGCTGGGCTTCAGGAACAGACGCGCCAGCAGCAGGCGGTTACGTTCTCCGCCAGACAGCGCTCGCACCGGCGTCATCGCGCGTTTAGGATGGAACAGGAAATCCTGGAGATAACCCAGAACGTGACGCGGCTTGCCGTTAACCATCACTTCCTGTTTGCCTTCCGCGAGGTTGTCCATCACCGTCCGATCGGGATCCAGTTCGGTGCGGTGCTGATCGAAATAAGCCACTTCAAGTTTGGTACCAATATGTACACGACCGCTGTCCGGTTTCAGCTGATCCAACATCAGTTTCAGCAGCGTGGACTTGCCGCAGCCGTTCGGGCCAATTAGCGCAATTTTATCGCCACGCTGTACCTGGCGGGAGAAACCTTTTACCAGCTGCTTGCCTGCAACGCCGTAGCTAACGTCTTCCAGCTCAAAGACGATCTTACCGGAGCGGCTCGCCTCTTCTACCTGCATATTGGCTTTGCCCATCACTTCACGACGCTCGGCACGCTCGTTACGCAACGCTTTCAGCGCGCGCACACGTCCTTCGTTACGGGTACGCCGAGCCTTGATGCCCTGACGGATCCAGACTTCTTCCTGCGCCAGCTTGCGGTCAAACTCTGCATTCTGCATCTCTTCCACGCGCAGCGCTTCTTCTTTGCCCAGCAGGAACTGATCGTAATCGCCCGGCCAGGAGACCAGCTTGCCGCGATCCAGGTCGACAATGCGCGTCGCCATATTGCGAATAAACGAACGGTCGTGCGAGATAAAGATAATGCTGCCCTGGAACGTTTTCAGGAACGTTTCCAGCCAGTCGATAGTTTCGATATCCAGGTGGTTAGTTGGCTCATCCAGCATTAAAACGCGTGGATTGCTGACCAGCGCACGGCCCAGCGCCGCTTTACGCAGCCAGCCGCCGGAAAGCGAGGAAAGTGGCGCATCGCCGTCCAGGCCAATCTGTTTCAGCACGTCCTGGATACGCGTTTCCAGCTGCCAGAGGTTCTGATGATCGAGAATGCTTTGCAGCCTTCCCATCTCGTTCAGGTTCTTGTCGCTCGGGTCGCTCATGACCAGATGCGAGATGGCGTGATAGGCCTTCAGGTACTCGGCCTGCTCGTTAACACCTTCGGCAACAAAATCATAAACCGAGCCTTTCACATTCCGCGGCGGATCCTGTTGCAGACGCGCAATGACCAGGTCCTGCTCATAAATGATGCGGCCGTCATCCAGCGGCTGCTCGCGGTTGATGATTTTCATCAGCGTGGATTTGCCTGCGCCGTTACGGCCAACCAGACAGACGCGCTCGTTTTCTTCGATATGCAGTTCGGTGTTATCCAGCAGCGGTGCATCGCTGAAGGAGAGGTAAGCACCATGAATACTGATCAGTGACATAAAAACTTATTCCTTACCGGCGTGAGTAATCAGCCAGCAGTTATGAATTTGACGGTTGCGGGCAAAATCCTGCGACTGGGTTTTGGCGGTGATTTCCTGCGCAGCAAGATTCAGCTCAGCCAGCCCGTCGTGGTCCATTTTGAAGCCGCGTTTGTTGTTGGAGAACATCACGGTGCCGCCTTTACGCAGCAGCCTTTTCAGATCTTTCATCAACAATAAATGATCGCGCTGCACGTCAAAACTCTCTTCCATACGTTTGGAGTTTGAGAACGTTGGCGGATCGATAAAGATCAGATCGAACTGCTCGTCGGAGTCACGCAGCCAGCTCAGGCAGTCGGCCTGCATCAGGCGGTGTTGACGTCCGGTCAATCCGTTCAGGCGCAGGTTACGCTCGGCCCATTCCAGATAGGTGCGGGACATATCTACAGTCGTGGTACTGCGCGCGCCGCCGAGGCCTGCGTGAACGCTGGCGCTGCCGGTATAAGCAAACAGGTTAAGGAAATCTTTTCCTTTGCTCATCTGGCCCAGCATTTTGCGGGCAACACGGTGATCGAGGAACAGACCGGTATCCAGATAGTCAGTCAGGTTCACCCACAGCTTTGCGTTAAATTCGGAAACTTCAAAGAAGTCGCCCTTCTCGCCCAGCTTCTGATACTGGCTTTTGCCTTTCTGACGCTCGCGGGTTTTCATGACCAGCTTGTTTGCTGGCAGATCCAGCACGCTGAGCGTGGCGGAAATCACGTCGAACAGGCGCTGACGGGCTTTGGTTGGGTCGATGGTTTTTGGCGGCGCGTATTCCTGCACCACGACCCACTCGCCATAACGATCGACCGCGACATTATAATCCGGCAGATCGGCGTCATAAATACGGTAGCATTCGATGCCTTCCTGACGCGCCCATTTCTCCAGCTTCTTCAAGTTTTTACGCAGGCGGTTAGCGTAGTCTTCAGCGATCTGCCCAGCCGGGTTTGGCGAAGCGCTGACCGCCAGCTGGTAGTTTTTCTGCACGCAGTCCAGCGGACCATTTTTGGCTTTGAACTGGCGCTCTGCACGCAGTTGCAGGCAGCTCAACAGTTCTGGTGACGCGCTGAACAGCGACAGGTTCCAGCCGCCGAAGTGATTCTTCATAATACGGCCGAGCTGGCTGTGCAGAGCAATCAGCGCGGGTTCGCTTTCCAGACGCTCACCGTAAGGCGGGTTGCTCAGCACGGTGCCCACCGGCCCTTCAGGCAGTGGATTAGTCAGTTTCAGCACGTCCTGTACGGTGAAACCGATAATGTCCGCCAGGCCTGCGCGACGGGCGTTGGCACGCGCACGTTCAATCACGCGGGAGTCGTTGTCGTAGCCAAAGAAACGTGAAGTCGTTTCCTGCACGCCCCGGCGAGCACGAACTTGTGCTTCGCTGGTCACTTCACGCCACAGCGCGTCATCAAATTTATTCCAGCCGGTAAAGCCCCAGTGGGTGCGATGCAGGCCAGGCGCACGATCGCTGGCAATCATCGCCGCTTCGATCAGCAAGGTTCCCGAACCGCACATCGGATCCACCAGCGGCGTACCCGCCTGCCAGCCGGAACGCAGCACGATTGCCGCGGCCAGGTTCTCTTTTAAAGGTGCCTGGCCAGTCTGCTGGCGATAGCCGCGCTGATGCAGACCTTCTCCGCTCAGATCAAGCGCAATGCTCGCGGTGTCTTTATTCAGCCAGACGTTAACGCGAATATCGGGCTGCTCGCGATCCACATCCGGGCGCGGCAGGTTTTTACGCGTGAAGCTGTCCACGATGGCGTCTTTGACTTTCAGCGCACCGTACTGGCTGTTGCGAATCACTTCATTCAGGCCGCTGAAATGCACGGCAAAGGTTTTATCGCTGCCGAACATGGCCGGCCAGTCGATCGCCTGCACGCCCAGATAGAGATCCAGGTCGCTATAGACGCCACACTCGGTCAGCGGCAGCAGGATGCGGGAAGCCAGACGGCTCCACATCAGGCTCTGGTACATCAGACGATCGTCACCCTGATAATGTACGCCGCCCTGGACAACCTGGCAGGCTTGCGCCCCCATCGCTTCCAGTTCACTTTTTAACAGCTCTTCGAGCCCACGCGCCGTACTGGCAAACAGAGAATTCATACCGTCACTTATCGTCTTCAGAAAATTGCTGCGCATTATAGCTAATCGCAGGCACATGTCATAAAGTTAGCTTCTTTTCGTCAGCTCCCCCGGCAGTTTTTCGCGCTGGCATCCCTTTTTCTGCCCGGAGATCTTATGATCGGCCTGTCTCGTCTGTTTATTCACCCGGTAAAATCCATGCGCGGCACCCAGGTTTCCCATGCTCAGGTGCTGGCAAGCGGTCTGGCTTTCGATCGCGTGTTTATGCTGACTGACCCGGACGGGACATTTATCACTGCCCGCCAGTATCCTGAAATGGTGCTTTTCACCCCCGCGCTGACTCCTGAAGGTTTGTATCTGGCCGCGCCGGACGGCAGCAGCGCGACAATTCGCTTTGCCGATTTTGCCAACGTTGCTGCGCCAACAGAAGTCTGGGGCAATAGTTTCACTTCATCGATCGCCCCTGACGCTATTAATGAATGGCTGAGCGGCTTTTTTCCTCGCGCCGTGCAGCTACGCTGGGTTGGCCCGGAAATGACCCGCCGGGTAAAACGGTTTCAGCAGGTGCCGCTGGGATTCGCCGATGGCTTCCCTTTTCTGCTGGTTAATGAAGCGTCCCTTCAGGATTTACGCCAGCGCTGTCCGGCAGGGGTCAAACTGGAACAGTTCAGGCCCAACCTGGTGGTAACCGGCGCAACGCCCTGGGCGGAAGACAGCTGGTCACGGGTCAAGATCGGCAGCGTTGAATTTGATGTCCCCAAACCGTGCAGCCGCTGTATTTTTACGACCGTCAGTCCCGAGCGCGGCCGAAAACATCCCACTGGCGAACCTCTGAGCACGCTGCAAAAATTTCGTACCGCAGCGGATGGCAGCGGAGATGTCGATTTTGGTTTGAATCTTATCGCCCGCAACAGCGGGATTCTACGGGTGGGCGATGAGCTTGAGGTGTTGGAAACAAGCGCACCACGTGCCTATGGCGCGGGCGTGATTGCTGAAGCATTAGAAGTGGTTAATGAGGCGGCCGAGAGCGTGACGATCTGTTGGCAGGGAGAAACATTCCGCGGCAACAATCAACAGGTGTTGCTGGAGCAGTTGGAAATGCAGGGTTATCGCATTCCCTACTCATGCCGCGCCGGAATTTGTGGCAGTTGCCGCGTCAGGCTGGAAGCGGGCCAGGTTCGCGCTATGAAAAAAGGGGCGGTTCGTGAGGATCAATCCATCCTGACCTGTAGCTGCATTCCCACAGGCAATATCGTCATTAGCCAGCGATGACGCCAGCCCAAACGCTGTTACCGGGCGCGGATAACGATTCGGTTACACCGCGCGAGCAAAAGAGAAATGGTACTGCGAAATAGCCGGAAGCAGGCGATCGTTCATCACCTTGATGGCATCGCCAAGCATCATGGTGCGACCTGCCAGCGCCAGTTGCGGCTGCGCCAGCAGACAGAGCGCCGCGCTTTCTCCGGCTTCAACCACCAGCAGCGTCGCTTCTTCGCCGTTTTCACACAGGCGTACCGCTACCATCTCACCCTCAACAGGGGTTTTATTTTGCAGATGCGTTTCGAAATGCCAGCTTTTGGGCATCAGCGGCTTAAGAAAGCGTTGTGCCACCAGCGCGTTTAATATCAGCTCGGTACGCTGCTCATCGTTCAAATCGCCATTACGACTGTTCTCTTCAAAGCTGTTAAACAGCGCGGCATCATCAACACAGAATCCCGAAGGCGTGAAGGCATCTGGCGTGAGCATCTTACGCGGGAAGCGTGAGCAGAATAGCGTCCCGTCGGCCATATCCAGCATCATGCGGTCGTTTTCAGCATCGAAAAACCAGCGCCAGCTGTTGTCAGGTTTAATCCTCATAGGGCGTCCTGTAATGAATAAAGGTAAGCACGCTATATGTTGATGACGGCCAACGCCATCACAATAGTCTGAATAATGGGTAAACAGGACAAAATATAAACGAGCCAGAGGCGAAAATAAAGCCCCTGGCTAAGTTAAGTCGGTTTCAGATCAAATTCGTGACAATTTCTTTTATCAAAGGCGGCCCTTTATAAATAAAGCCGGAATATATTTGCACCAGCGACGCGCCAGCGGCCATTTTTTCTCTGGCAGAGACCAGGGAATCTATTCCACCTACGCCAATTATCGGTAGCCGTCCCTGAAGTTCATGTGAAAGTCGGCGAACAATTTCCGTACTGCGCAATTGCAGCGGGCGACCACTCAGCCCGCCCATTTCATCGCTGTGTTTTAAGCCGTTAACCAGAGAACGGTCCAGCGTTGTATTGGTCGCAATAACACCATCAATGTTGTGCCGCACTAAACTATCCGCGATCTGGATAAGTTCTTCTTCTGTGAGGTCCGGCGCAATTTTTACCGCAACGGGGACATATTTATGATGTAGTTTTTCAAGCTCTTGCTGTTTTTGTTTTATCGCTAACAGCAAATCGTCCAATGCTTCGCCATATTGCAGCGTACGTAATCCAGGCGTATTTGGTGAAGAGATATTAATCGCAATATATCCCGCCCAGGGATAAACCTTTTCCATACAGATTAAATAATCTTCTTTGCCCAGTTCGACCGGCGTATCTTTATTTTTCCCGATATTAATGCCCAGGACACCATCGAAATGCGCTTTTTTTACGTTTTCGACCAAATGGTCTACGCCGAGGTTATTGAAACCCATGCGGTTAATGATCCCTTCCGCCTCCAGAATACGAAACATTCTTGGCTTGTCATTACCCGGCTGCGGGCGCGGCGTTACCGTACCAATTTCAATCGATCCAAAGCCCATTGCGCCAAAGGCATCAATACATTCACCGTTTTTATCCAGTCCTGCGGCCAGGCCAAGGGGATTTTTAAATACCAGCCCCATACAGTTTACCGGTTTGAAAGGCAGCGTTTGACGAGCCAGATGAAGCAGTGGCGTACCGGTTATGCGGTGCAGCTGCTGTAAAGTCAGTTCATGCGCACGTTCAGCATCCAGCTGAAACAGCGCCTTACGGACCAGATTGTACATGTTCGCTCCTGAATGGCCGGCGATACCGGACCCGGGAAAAAGCTAACGGTGGTATCGCAACGATACCTACCCTGAAAATGCGTGCGGTACCCTGACCTTTCCCGCCTTTATTATGGACATGTTGCGGAAGAAGATACGGGTTGAAGACGACGCAGTGACGCTGCAGGCGCGGGGGAAAATGGTAAGGTCGTTTGACCGGAAAGTAAAACGTTTGCGTCCGGTTTCGCTGCTGCATCCTGCTCTTTTTTCACTGTTTCTCCTCAGGCCCGCCTTTCTTATCTAAAAATCGACTTAAATATGCCGGATAAATCATTTAAGCCTCTCTGCACACTCTGTCAGGATAGTTCCATCGGTTTGAAAATAAGCTTAATCAATAACTTTTAGTTATAAGGAGTGGTGATGCGCGTTATTACTTTGGCAGGAAGTCCTCGCTATCCTTCCCGGTCTACAGCTCTGCTGACGCTCTGCCAGCAGGCCCTTGAACAGCGCGGCGTCGAAGTCATACCCTGGAACCTGCATAATTTTCATCCTGAAGATCTGCTTTATGCGCGTTTTGATTCCCCTGCCCTGCTGGCACTGCGGGAGGATTTGGAGAACGCGGATGGCCTGATCGTGGCAACCCCGGTCTATAAAGCCTCGTTTTCCGGCGCATTGAAAACGCTGCTGGATTTACTGCCCGAGCGCGCACTGGAACATAAAGTGGTGCTGCCGCTGGCGACTGGCGGGACGCTTGCTCATATGCTGGCCGTTGACTATGCCCTCAAGCCGGTTCTGAACGCCCTGAAAGCTCAGGAAGTGCTGCACGGTGTCTTCGCTGACGACAGTCAGATCGCAAACTACGACCGGCAGCCGGAGCTTTCCCCACTCCTGGCGGACCGTATTGCTGAGTCGGTGGAGACGTTCTGGCATGCGCTTGCGCGTCGACACCAGCCACTGGCTACTGCCGTATAAGGAAGAAAGCATGAGTTTGTTTACGCGTTTCGTATCGGCACTGGCAGTCACTGGTTTGTTAATGGGCAGCACTTTTGCTGCCGAACCCGCCGCACCCAAAACTTTCCGTATTGGTTATCAGAAAGGTTCAGTCAGTATGGCGCTGGCCCGTTCCCACCAGCTGCTGGAAAAGCGTTTCCCCGGTACGCAGATCAAATGGGTTGAGTTCCCTGCTGGCCCACAAATGCTGGAAGCCTTAAACGTTAACAGCATTGATTTAGGCAGTACCGGCGATATCCCGCCAATCTTTGCTCAGGCGGCAGGTGCGGATCTGCTGTATGTCGGCTCTGAGCCACCGAAGCCGCAGTCCGAAGTGATTTTGGTACCGGAAAACAGCCCGATTAAAACCGTAGCTGACCTGAAAGGCCATAAGGTCGCCTTCCAGAAAGGCTCCAGTTCACACAATTTACTGCTGCGTGCATTGACGAAAGCGGGCCTGACGTTCAGCGATATCAAACCAACCTATCTGACACCTGCTGACGCGCGTGCAGCCTTCCAGCAGGGCGATGTGGATGCGTGGGCGATTTGGGATCCTTACTACTCCGCCGCGTTGCTTCAAGGGGGCGTCCGGGTGCTGGCAGACGGCAGCGGTTTGAACCTGACAGGTTCTTTTTACCTGGCGACCCGCTCGTTTACCGAAGCCAACGGTCCCTTTGTCAATGCGGTATTGGATACCTTTAGCCAGGCCGACGAGCTAACGCGCAGCGATCGCACGCAAAGTATCGCCCTCCTCTCTAAAACCATTGGCCTGCCTGAACCGGTTATTGCCAGTTATCTTGACCACCGTCCGCCAACGATTATTGGCCCGGTAAGTGAGAAAACGGCCAAAGCCCAACAGCATACTGCCGATCTGTTTTATACCAATCATTTAATGCCGGTAAAAGTCGACGTAGCCAGCCGTATCTGGCACGCCACTTCCGTGACTGAATAAGGAGTGACACGATGAGCCTTTCTGTTTTCTGGTTTCTGCCAACCCACGGTGATGGTCATTATTTAGGGACTGCCGAAGGCGCACGTCCGGTCGATCATGGTTATCTGCAACAAATTGCTCAGGCGGCCGATCGTTTAGGCTTTGGCGGCGTGTTAATTCCAACCGGTCGCTCCTGCGAAGATGCCTGGCTGGTTGCAGCGTCGCTGATCCCGGTTACGCAGCGCCTGCGTTTTTTGGTCGCGCTGCGCCCTGGCGTTATCTCCCCTACTCAGGCCGCGCGCCAGGCGGCAACGCTGGATCGCCTCTCTAACGGCCGCGCACTGTTCAACCTGGTAACGGGCGGTGATGCAGAAGAACTGGCCGGTGATGGCGTTTTCCTCGATCACAAAGAACGGTATGACGAATCTGCCGAATTTACCCGCGTATGGCGACGTGTGCTCGAAGGCGAAACGGTTGATTACGAAGGCAAACATGTGCACGTCCGTGGCGCACGTCTGATGTTCAAACCGGTACAACAGCCGCGCCCACCGCTGTGGTTTGGCGGTTCTTCTGAACCCGCGCAGGATCTGGCCGCTGAACAGGTCGACGTTTATCTGACCTGGGGCGAGCCTCCGGCGCAGGTTAAAGAGAAAATTGAACAGGTGCGCTCCAAAGCCGCCGCACAGGGCCGCAAGGTAAAATTCGGCATTCGTTTGCACGTTATCGTGCGTGAAACCAATGAAGAAGCGTGGAAAGCGGCCGATCGTCTGATCTCACATCTGGATGATGCCACCATTGCTAAAGCTCAGGCCGCGCTGGCGAAGACCGATTCCGTTGGCCAGCACCGTATGGCCGCGCTGCACGGCGGTCGCCGCGACAAGCTGGAAATCAGCCCGAATCTGTGGGCAGGCGTTGGCCTGGTGCGCGGTGGTGCGGGTACGGCACTGGTTGGCGATGGCGAAACGGTAGCAGCAAGAATGCAGGAATATGCCGATCTGGGCATTGAAACCTTTATTCTGTCGGGCTATCCGCATCTGGAAGAGGCTTACCGCGTGGGAGAACTGCTGTTCCCGCATCTCGATCTGAACGTGCCGGAAGTGCCCAGGCCGCATGCCATTACCGCGCATGGCGAAGCGGTAGCGCATGACTTCGCGCCACAAAAAGTTTCGCAGAGCTGAGGTCACTATGAAAAAACAACTTAACCGCATCGGAAATCAGCTTATCCCCTGGGCGTTACCTGTCCTGCTGATCGTGGTCTGGCAAATTGCCTCACAAACGGGTTGGCTTTCAACCCGTATCCTGCCGTCGCCGGAAGCCATTGTGGTCACTTTCTGGAACCTTTCCGCCAGCGGTGAGTTGTGGCAGCACCTGGCTATCAGCAGCTGGCGTGCCGCTATTGGTTTCAGTATTGGCGGGTCAATTGGGCTGATTCTGGGACTGATTACCGGTATGTCACGCCTTGGCGAACGCCTGCTGGATACCTCAGTGCAGATGCTGCGTAACGTACCGCACCTGGCGCTTATCCCGCTGGTGATCCTCTGGTTCGGCATTGACGAATCCGCCAAGATTTTCCTGGTGGCGCTGGGGACGCTGTTCCCGATTTATCTCAATACTTATCACGGCATCCGCAATATCGATCGCGGACTGGTAGAAATGGCGCGCAGCTATGGTCTTTCCGGCTGGAGCCTGTTTATTCAGGTAGTGCTGCCGGGAGCGCTGCCTTCCATTATGGTCGGCGTGCGTTTTGCACTGGGTTTGATGTGGCTGACGCTGATTGTTGCAGAAACCATTTCCGCGAATTCAGGTATTGGCTATCTGGCAATGAACGCTCGCGAATTCTTACAAACGGATGTGGTGGTAGTCGCCATTATCCTTTATGCCCTGCTCGGTAAACTGGCTGACGTCAGCGCGCTGTTACTCGAACGCGTCTGGCTGCGCTGGCACCCGGCTTATCAACTGAAAGAGGAAAATGCATGAGTGAAGTAAAAACCGCTCCGGCGCGTCTCAATGCCGGCACGCCTCTGGTGATTAACGGCGTCAGCAAGCAGTATAACGGCAGGACAGTACTGAATAACATCGATCTGCATATTCCTTCCGGCCAGTTTGTGGCGGTGGTGGGACGCAGCGGCTGCGGCAAAAGTACGCTTCTCCGCCTGCTGGCCGGGCTGGAAAAGACCTCAACCGGTGAGCTACTGGCCGGAAGCGCATCGCTGAGTGAAGCAAGAGACGATACCCGCCTGATGTTTCAGGATGCACGTTTGCTGCCCTGGAAAAGTATTATCGATAACGTCGGTCTGGGCTTAAAAGGCAAAGCCTGGAAAACCGCGGCGCTGGAAGCGCTTGAAGCGGTCGGCCTGGCTGACCGGGCGAAAGAGTGGCCTGCGGCGCTTTCCGGTGGTCAGAAACAGCGTGTCGCGCTGGCGCGTGCGCTGATCCACCGTCCGGGCCTGCTGTTGCTTGATGAACCCTTAGGCGCGCTGGATGCGCTAACCCGCATTGAGATGCAGGATTTGATTGAATCTCTCTGGCAACGCCATCATTTCACCGTGCTGCTGGTGACGCACGATGTGAGCGAAGCCGTCGCCATGGCCGATCGCGTCCTGTTAATTGAAGAAGGTCAGATTGGACTGGATTTGACGATTGATTTGCCGCGTCCGCGCCGTAAAGGTTCAGTGCGTCTGGCCGAGCTGGAAGCGGAAGTGCTGGATCGCGTGATGAAGCGCTCGCCGGTAGAAGTGGAAAAGCGTTACGCTCAACGATAGTTTTTTCTTATAAAATGGCCCGACGCCTTATCAGCGCCGGGCCATTTTTATGGCTAAAGGTTAGTTATTTAGGGCTTTAGCGATCTTCTCATACAGATCGCCGGAGAGGTTCTCCAGCCCTTTTAACTGCTCCAGCGCGCTGCGCATCAATGCCTGACGGTCGGCATCATAGCGTTTCAGGCGGATCAGCGGCTCAATCATTCGCGCGGCTACCTGAGGATTACGCGTATTCAAATCCGTCAGGATTTCCACCAGGAACTGATAGCCGCTGCCGTCTTTCGCGTGGAAAGCCGCAGGATTGCCAGACGCGAATGCGCCAACCAGCGAGCGGATGCGGTTTGGATTACTCAGAGTAAACGAGCGATGGCTTAACAGCGCCCGTACACGGCTAAGCACGTCGTCCGCCGGGCTTGTCGCCTGGAGGCTAAACCACTTATCCATCACCAGTCCGTCCCGATGCCAGCGCTCGTCGAACTCAGTTAACAGTTCATCACGGCAAGGCAACTGTGCCGCGACAGAAGCCACCATCGCCGCCAGCGAATCGGTCATGTTGTTGGCCTTGTTAAACTGGGAAACAATCAGTTTTTCCGCCAGCTTAGCGTCGCCAAATGCCAGATAGGTCAGGCAAACGTTTTTCAATGCACGCTTGCCGATATCCGCATGATCGATGCGATATTCCGTGCTGTGATGCGCGTGATAAACCGCCAGCCACTCATCAGCCAGTTCTGTCGCCAGCGTGCGCAGCAGCGACTCCCTGACTTCTGCAATCGCTTCCGGATCGATAACATCAAACAGCTCGGCTATTTCATTCTCCGTCGGCAATGTCAGGATCAGCGCCATCAACGCGGGATCGCTGTTCTCTTCCAGCAGCACCGCGCGGAAAGCATCCGCCACGTGCAGCGGCAGAGAGAGCGGCTGCCCCTGCTGGTAACGCGCCACGTTGAGTTTGATGTAGGTAGCAAGCAGACTCTGAGCGGCGTCCCAGCGAGAAAAATCATTGCGGGCATAACGCATCAGGAAGGTCAGCTGAGCATCACTCCAGTTGTAATCCAGCTTCACTGGCGCAGAAAATTCACGCAGCAAAGAAGGCACCGGCTGGAAGTAAACGTTATCGAAAACGAAGCTCTGGAACTCTTCCGTCACGTTCAGCACGTGATGCACAGGATGACCGTTGTGCTGCAAAGGAATCACGTTGCCTTCGCCGTCGTAAAGCTCGATATCAAGCGGAATATGCAGCGGCAGCTTCTGCTTTTGATCGGCAGTCGGTGGCGTCATTTGCGTGACGTGCAGCGTATATTGTTCCAGCTCAGGATTGTAATCATCCCGGATTGAGAGCACTGGCGTGCCCGACTGGCTGTACCAGCGGCGGAACTGTGAGAGATCGACATTAGAGGCATCTTCCATCGCCTGAACGAAATCATCACAGGTTGCCGCACTGCCGTCGTGACGCTCGAAGTAGAGCTGAATGCCTTTCTGGAAGTTTTCTTCGCCTAACAGCGTGTGCATCATGCGGATCACTTCCGAACCCTTTTCATACACGGTCAGGGTGTAGAAGTTATTCATTTCGATAACTTGTTCAGGACGGATTGGATGCGCCATCGGGCTGGCATCTTCCGCAAACTGCGCGCCACGCATAATGCGTACGTTATCAATACGGTTAACCGCGCGGGAACCCAAATCAGAGCTGAACTCCTGATCGCGGAAAACGGTCAAACCTTCTTTCAGGCTTAACTGGAACCAGTCGCGGCAGGTGACGCGGTTACCGGTCCAGTTATGGAAATATTCATGACCAATTACAGCTTCAATGCCGAGATAGTCTTTGTCCGTCGCGGTTTCCGCTTTAGCCAGCACGTATTTGGCGTTAAAGACGTTCAGGCCTTTGTTTTCCATTGCGCCCATGTTGAAGAAATCAACGGCGACGATCATGAAAATGTCCAGGTCGTATTCCAGCCCGAAGCGTTCTTCATCCCACTTCATGCTGTTTTTCAACGAGGTCATGGCCCAGTCAGCGCGATCGAGATTGCCGCGATCGACAAATATCTCCAGCGCCACATCGCGGCCTGAACGCGTTTTGAAACTGTCGCGTAATACATCAAAATCGCCTGCGACCAGCGCGAACAGATAGCAAGGTTTCGGGAAGGGATCTTCCCATTTGGTCCAGTGACGGCCATCTCCCACCTCGCCGCCATCGATCCGGTTGCCGTTCGACAACAGATAGGGGTAGAGATGCTTTTCTGCGATTAGCGTCGTCGTAAAACGGGCGAGCACGTCGGGCCGATCGAGATACCAGGTAATATGGCGGAAGCCTTCAGCTTCACACTGCGTGCACAGCGCTTCGCCAGACTTATACAGCCCTTCCAGCGCGGTGTTCTTGTCCGGATGAATATCGTTGACGATCTTCAACGAGAAAGTTTCCGGTAAATTGGTCAGGGTAAGCGCCCCGTCTTCCAGCTGATAATGCGACCACGCCTGGCCATCCACTTCCAGAGAAACCAGCGTCAGGTCGCCGCTGTCGAGACGCAACGGCGCGCCGGGGTTTCCTAAGCGCTTTACCCGGCTCTCAGCCGTGACTCGGGTGGTGGCGGCATCAAGGACAAAGGTGAGGTCAATATCGGTAATAGTATAATCCGGCGCACGATAATCATGGCGATGCTTGGCTTGCGGCAATTGCGTCATAAGTCCTTCTCACGTCGATAATTAGTTAACCGTTTCAAGTCTATTCCTGTTGTCGTAATGTTGCCACGGAGAATGCGGTTCTGCGGTGAATAATGCGGTTAAAATATACATTCCATTAACAAGCGCACAGATTGCCCTCGACCTGCCCTGCTGAATTGTGCTGTGATCGGGTTCAATAAATGAGTATTCAAGTTATACTCCTGCGTCTTTTCCTTTTTTTTAACCAGGGATAACGCTCTTCGCCAGAGGATGCTGAAACGCACCATGACACGACATGCTTCCCCGATACTGACCACATTGCTGGACACCGATGCCTACAAGTTGCATATGCAACAGGCGGTATTTCATCGTTATCAGAAGGTTTCCGTCGTAGCGGAGTTTCGCTGCCGGGGTGACGATCTTCTCGGCATCTACGCTGATGAAATTTCGAGTCAGATTAGTATGATGCAGTCGCTGGCGCTCACCAGCGAAGAAGCTGAATACCTTTCCGGGCTGCCCTTTTTTACGCCGGATTACCTCCAGTGGCTACGGCAATTCCGTTACGACCCCTCTCAGGTCCGCGTGCGTAATCATCAGGGCAAGCTCGATATCCGTATTGCCGGCCCCTGGCTGGAAGTGATTCTGTGGGAAGTCCCTCTGCTGGCGCTGATCAGTGAAGTGGTTCACCGCCATCGCTCGCCAACCGTGCAGCCAGAGATGGCCGTCGAACGATTGCAAAGCAAGCTGGCTGGTTTCAGCACGCTGACCAACGATTTAGATATGTCACGCTTTAAGCTGATGGATTTTGGGACGCGCCGCCGTTTTTCACGCGATGTGCAGATGGCAATTGTCAGCACGCTGAAAGCAGATTTTCCGTGGCTGGTTGGTTCCAGCAATTATGATGTTGCCCGTCAGTTACAGCTGGCGCCGGTGGGGACTCAGGCTCACGAATGGTTCCAGGCACATCAACAAATCAGCCCGGTGTTGGCGAACAGCCAGCGCGCAGCGCTTCAGGCATGGCTGGAGGAATATCCTGACAGCCTGGGCATTGCCCTGACTGACTGTATCACCATGGACGCTTTCCTGCGTGATTTCGGCCAGCACTTCGCCAGCAGCTATCAGGGTTTGCGCCATGATTCGGGCGATCCGGTTGAATGGGGCGAAAAAGCTATCGCCCATTACCAAAAGCTGGGCATTGATCCTCAAAGCAAGACGCTGGTCTTTTCCGATAATCTTGATTTGGATAAAGCGCTCGACCTCTATCGCCACTTTGGACAGCGGGCCAACGTCATCTTTGGTATCGGTACGCGTCTGACCTGCGATATCCCTCAGGTCAAGCCGCTTAATATCGTGATCAAGCTGGTGGAATGTAACGGCAAGCCGGTTGCTAAACTCTCCGACAGCCCGGGCAAAACAATTTGTCAGGATAAAGCTTTCGTCCGCGCTTTGCGAAAAGCCTTTGATTTGCCGCTGGTGAAAAAAGCCAGCTAGTGAATAGCTCAGGGAGAAGAGGCGCCCCCCCTCTTCTCCTCTCTTCCGCTTTGACGCAATAAATCTCCCTCATTACAACGAATTCTGCTTGTGTCTCGTCCGTCGGCAAGTAACATAGCCATACCCCGATTTTCGGGGATATTTCTAATTCTGATGAAAAGAGAGACTTTATATGAGCGTTGTGCCTGTAGCGGATTTACTGCACGGCCGGGTCGCGGTTGACAGCGAAGTCACCGTTCGCGGTTGGGTACGTACCCGAAGAGATTCAAAAGCCGGTATTTCCTTTATCGCCGTATATGACGGCTCCTGCTTTAATCCCGTCCAGGCTGTCGTCAATAATTCTCTGAATAATTATCAGGAAGAAGTGCTGCGTCTGACTACCGGCTGTTCCGTGATGATTACCGGTAAAGTGGTTGAATCTCCGGGCGAAGGCCAGAGCTTCGAGATTCAGGCCACGGCCGTTGAAGTTGTCGGCTGGGTTGACGATCCTGATACCTATCCAATGGCTGCCAAGCGTCACAGCATTGAATACCTGCGTGAAGTGGCTCACCTGCGCCCGCGCACCAACCTGATTGGTGCTGTTGCTCGCGTTCGTCACACGCTGGCTCAGGCGCTGCATCGTTTCTTTGATGAGCAAGGCTTTTTCTGGGTTTCCACACCGCTGATTACCGCCTCCGATACCGAAGGTGCTGGCGAAATGTTCCGCGTTTCTACGCTGGATATGGAAAACCTGCCGCGCACGCCGGAAGGCAAAGTCAATTATGACGAAGACTTTTTTGGCAAAGAAGCCTTCCTGACCGTTTCCGGTCAGCTGAACGGCGAAACCTATGCCAGCGCAATTTCTAAAATCTATACCTTTGGCCCCACCTTCCGTGCGGAAAACTCAAATACCAGCCGCCATCTGGCCGAATTCTGGATGCTTGAACCGGAAGTCGCCTTTGCCGATCTGGAAGATAATGCCGCATTAGCGGAAGCGATGCTGAAGTATGTGTTCAAAGCCGTTCTGGAAGAGCGTGCTGACGATATGGCCTTCTTCGCTGAGCGCGTAGACAAAGAAGCCATTTCACGCCTTGAGCAATTTGTAACCACAGACTTTGCTCAGGTGGATTACACCGAAGCCGTCGAAATTCTGAAAGCCTGTGGCGAAAAGTTTGAAAATGCGGTTTCCTGGGGCATCGATCTCTCTTCTGAACACGAGCGTTATCTGGCAGAGAAACACTTCAAAGCGCCGGTGGTTGTTAAAAACTATCCAAAAGACATCAAGGCCTTTTACATGCGCCTGAACGACGATGGTAAAACCGTGGCTGCTATGGATGTTCTTGCACCTGGCATTGGTGAAATCATCGGCGGTTCACAGCGTGAAGAGCGTCTGGATGTATTGGATGCGCGACTGGCTGAAATGGGTCTGAATAAAGAAGATTATTGGTGGTATCGCGATCTGCGTCGCTATGGCACAGTCCCTCATTCAGGATTTGGCTTAGGGTTCGAACGCCTGATTGCTTATGTTACTGGCGTGCAAAATGTTCGTGACGTGATTGCATTCCCAAGAACACCGCGTAATGCCAGCTTCTGATTTTCGGCATTAAATATAAGAAATTCATATATATAACAAAGGTCAGCCTCGCTGGCCTTTTTTTATTTTTGTAAATTATGAGATGCTTCACAAAGTTCCCTGTATTTTACATTTTGAAATACATATTTTCCTCCTGTAACCAGAATAGGAGATTAGTAGCATTTTCGGAGTAGATTAACCGACCGCTGAATGGAAAGATGCGTGCAGACACAGGAAGACACCAAACTCGGTTCAGGGTTCTGTAAAGAATTGTTGACGGCAGTGGCAGGTGTCCAAATAACTCCAATGAGGGTAATAAATAATGATGAAGCGCAACATTCTGGCACTGGTTATCCCAGCACTTTTAGCCGCTGGTGCAGCCAATGCAGCAGAAATTTATAATAAAGACGGCAATAAGCTGGACCTCTATGGCAAAGCAGTTGGTCTGCATTACTTCTCTGATAATGACGGCAACGACGGCGACCAGAGTTATGTGCGCTTTGGTTTCAAAGGTGAAACCCAGATTAACGACCAGCTGACCGGTTACGGCCAGTGGGAATACAATGCTAACGCTTCTAATTCAGAAGGTTCAGACGCGCAGGACGGTAACAAAACGCGTCTGGGCTTCGCCGGTCTGAAATTCGCTGAATTTGGCTCTATTGACTACGGCCGTAACTACAGCCTGCTGTACGATCCAATGGGCTGGACCGATATGCTGCCAGAATTCGGTGGCGACTCTGCTTATACTGACCTGGGCGTCCTGGGCGGCCGTACTACCGGCGTTCTGACCTACCGTAACACCAACTTCTTCGGCCTGGTTGACGGCTGGGACTTCGCTGTACAGTACCAGGGCAAGAACGATCGTGATGATACCCGTCGTGCTAACGGCGACGGCTATGCGTTGTCTACCAGCTACACCTCTCCAATCGGTGTAGGCGTATCGGGTGCTTACGGTTCTTATGACCGTACTAATGCACAGGCAGCTGGTGTTCGTACCGCAGTGAACTCTAAAGATAGTGCTGATACCATTACTATTAACAACAGCGGCGCAGGCAAACGTGCTGAAGCATGGGCAACCGCGCTGAAATATGACGCTAACAGCGTTTACCTGGCGGCAATGTACGGCGAAACCCGTAACGCAACGCCAATCTCTTACAGCGGAACCTTCTCTGACGGCAGCGATGCGTCAATCGCATCGTTCGCTAACAAAGCGCAGAACATTGAATTAGTCGCTCAGTATCAGTTTGACTTCGGTCTGCGTCCATCCGTTGCCTACGTGCAGTCTAAAGGCAAGGATATTGAAGGCGTTGGCGATGCTGACCTGATCAAATACGTTGATGTGGGCGCAACCTACTACTTCAACAAAAACATGTCTACCTACGTTGACTATCAGATCAACCTGCTGGATGACAACAATCCACTGGGTCTGAACACCGACGACACCGTGGCAGTAGGTCTGGTTTACCAGTTCTAATTGCGGGCCTGAGGATTTATCCTCCGGCCAACACGAAAAACGGGGCTTCGGCCCCGTTTTTTTATCTCTGAAATAAATGTCGCTCGCCTGCCTGTCCTCAAAACTTCCTGCTATTAATCCACTTTTTCACGCAAACGGTTGGCAATTTTGTTACGGCGGCGGTAATCTGAAAACCCACTTCGTTTCAGATTAAGCTAACGGACTTCCATTATGTTTGAACGCATTGCAGCTGCTGCCGCAGATCCTATCCTTGGCCTTGCCGACCTTTTCCGCGCCGATGAACGCCCTAATAAAATCAATCTCGGCATTGGCGTGTATAAAGACGAAACCGGGCAAACCCCGGTGCTGACCAGCGTAAAAAAAGCCGAGCAGTACCTGCTGGAAAATGAAACGACTAAAAATTATCTGAGCATCGACGGCATCGCCGATTTTGGCAAATGTACTCAGGCGCTGCTGTTCGGTAAAGAGAATGCCATTCTGCAAGACAAGCGTGCACGTACTGCACAGACGCCTGGCGGTACGGGTGCTCTGCGTATTGCTGCCGATTTCATCGCCACCCAGACCAGCGCTAAACGCATCTGGGTCAGTAATCCAAGCTGGCCAAACCACAAAAACGTTTTTGCCGCTGCCGGTCTGGAAGTCGTTGAATATCAGTATTACGACGCCGCCGCTCATGGACTGGATTTTGACGGCATGCTGAACTCGCTGCGTGAAGCTAAAGCGGGTGACGTTGTGCTGTTTCACGGCTGCTGCCATAACCCAACCGGCATCGACCCTACTGCTGAGCAGTGGGCGCAGCTGGCTGAGCTGTCG
Source organism: Pantoea sp. CCBC3-3-1 (assembly GCF_007981265.1). Taxonomy (NCBI): domain Bacteria; kingdom Pseudomonadati; phylum Pseudomonadota; class Gammaproteobacteria; order Enterobacterales; family Erwiniaceae; genus Pantoea; species Pantoea sp. CCBC3-3-1. The sequence goes on along the minus strand of NZ_CP034363.1, from coordinate 1,635,157 downwards.
CTGGCTAACGGCTGGCTACCGCTGTTCGATTTCGCCTACCAGGGCTTTGCCCGTGGGCTGGAAGAGGACGCCGAAGGCCTGCGCATTTTCGCGGCAAGTCATCAGGAACTGATCGTGGCCAGCTCTTATTCAAAAAACTTTGGTTTGTATAACGAGCGCGTGGGTGCTTTTACGCTGGTAGCCAGTGAAGCCAGCATTGCTGATACCGCTTTCAGCCAGGTCAAAGCCACCATCCGCGCCAACTATTCAAACCCACCGGCGCACGGTGCGGCCGTTGTCGCCACCATCCTCAGCAACGAGACGTTACGTACGCTCTGGGAGCAGGAGCTGACCGATATGCGTCAGCGCATTCACCGCATGCGTCAGCTGTTTGTTAATACGTTGCAGGAGAAAGGAGCTAAGGGCGATTTCAGCTTCATTATTAACCAAAACGGCATGTTCTCGTTCAGCGGGCTGAGCAAGGATCAGGTCATCAGATTACGTGAAGAATTTGGTGTGTATGCCGTTAATTCAGGCCGTGTGAATGTCGCAGGCATGACGCCAGATAATATGTCGCCACTGTGCGAAGCCATCGTCGCCGTGCTGTAAATTGCGTGCAAAAAAAAGCCTGCTCAATGCAGGCTTTTTTATTTCATGCTGTCCCGTTACTGCAAAAAAGGATTCGCTATTCTTTCGCGGCCCAGCGTCGACATCGGACCGTGGCCCGGCAGGAACGTCACGTCATCTCCTAACGGGAGAAGTTTGTGTTTGATGGCATGAATCAGATCATCGTGGCTGCCCTGCGGGAAGTCTGTTCGTCCTACGCCGCCGTTAAAGATCACATCTCCTGATATCAAAATCCGCGAAGCCGGATCGAAAAAGACGATGTGCCCCGGCGTGTGTCCCGGGCAGAGCAGAACCTCAAAAGTGATATTTCCTGTCTGGACTTTTTCGCCCTCCTCCAGCCAGCGATCGGGCAATAGCGGAGCGCACTCAGGAAAGCCAAACATCTGGCTTTGCGCAGGCAGGTTTTCCAGCCAGAAAGCGTCAGCTTTATGGGGCCCAATAATCGGAACATTATAGAAAGCAGCCAGTTCTGCTGCTGCGCCAACATGGTCAAGATGGCCATGGGTCAACAAAATTTGAGTGACCGCCACGCCCTTTGCTTTCACGCTGGCCTGAATTTTTTCTGCATCACCGCCCGGATCGACGATTGCGGCCTGCAACGTTTCCGAACACCAGATTAACGAACAGTTCTGTGAGAATGCCGTTACCGGTATGATTTGATATTCCATAATGCTCCATTACCACCAGCCCACGGGCCGGAATTTCATCTTACCAGTGCCGCGCCGGCCCGGTATCAATATGCACAAAGTTACTGCTTGGGTAGTATCCTACACCACCCGCTTTCATGGAAAGCGCCGCTTTGCGTACATTGCTCAGGGCGATGCCCTCGATATGAAAATCCATTGCCTGGCCCCGCGTATGATAACTGTGTTTTGCTACGCCAGAGCCGTGTGAACGGAGAGAATTATTGGTTGCCAGCGTGCGGTAGCCTGAAATCAGCTGCACTGGCTTGCGCGTATTCAGCATGGCCTGGAGCAGGTAAAGCTGATCGAACAGGTGCGGATCGATGCTTTTGATCTGGTTGGCACGATAATCACGGAAAAAATGGTTTAGGCGCGTTAACTCGTCCTTGTCATAGCTTTTACCGTTAAAGAATTCCGTTTTGAGGTTTTCTCCGGTGTGCAAGTTATTCAGCGTTAAAACCCTTGGACGAGAGGTGGACAGCGAAGCGAACGCCTGTCCCGGAAGCAGCGACAAACCTAACGCGCAACCGCCCAGGGCCAGCAATTTGCGGCGATGAGAGTCGAATTTATCCATTAATCTGTATTACCCGGCTAAAATGTTCTGAAAGGGTGAAAATAGTCACCGTCCCGAACCTTAACTGGGTAAAAATGCTGCGTCAACCGACGAAGTGTGACGGGCACGGCATTTCCTAAAGTCCCTGCCGTGCCCGTTCCGATGCAGGACGCAATCGGAGAAAAGTAAAGCGTGAAGAATCAAAAACTAGAGTAACAGCTGGCCCGCCTTTGCTAACACCTGTGCGCCTGAACGCGCCGTCATGTCATAATTGTAAATATCTGTACGAAACTGCGTTTTACCATCGTCAGCGACCCAGGCGGTCAGGTAATAAAGGTTCACCGGGATGCGATGGCGAATAGAGACGTAGCGCGTGTCGCCCTCTTTCAGGGTGTTTGAAATACGTGAATCGTTCCAACCCGCATCCTGCAGCAGTAGATTTGCCAGATCGGAAGCCTTATTTACCCTCACGCATCCGGAACTGAGCGCCCGAATATCTTTCTGGAACAGATTATGATTTGGCGTGTCGTGCAGATAAATAGCGTCTGAACTTGGCATATTAAACTTGTAGCGGCCGAGCGAGTTGGTCGCGCCTGGCGCCTGGCGAACCCGGTAAGGGAAAGAGGCTGCCGAAACCATATGCCAGTCGATCATTGAAGGATCGATCACCTCTGCATCACTGCTCCAGCCAGAAAGCAGCGTATAGTTGTGTTTGAACAGGTAAGCCGGATCCTGCTTAACCTTCGGAATAATGTCCTGACGAACCAGTGAAGTCGGCACGTTCCACGGCGGATTCAGTACCACATTATTCAACGCACTGCGCATCAACGGCGTTTTTCGATCGGGACGGCCAACAATCACTCTCGATGCCAGAATCTGACTTCCGTTCAGATAATAGATCAACGAAAAGTTGGGAATATTAACCATAATCCCGTTGTGCATATCATCCGGCAGCAGCCGCAAGCGCTGGATATTCAGTGCCAGCAGAGAGGCCCGTAGCTGTGGCGAAACGTTCAGCCATTCCCGCGTACGTGGACCAATAGCGCCATCCGCTTCCAATCCCTGCCAGCGCTGGAAACGCTTCACGCCTTCCACCAGTTCAGCGGAATAGATCTGCCCCGGATTTGCTGGCAGAGCACTGCCGTTCACCTCTCCGGCAGGTTCTGGCGTGTTTGCCTGCGTGCTTTCAGCTACTGGCGCGGCAGAAGGGCTCACTACCGCATCCTCATCGACTACAGAAGCCGGTACCGCAGTCGTTGGCACCGCATCGTCATCAGGTTTAGGGGCGTCGTTGCCCGGCGTCAGCATGTTGGTTCGCTGCAAAATTTCGCGTAAGGCAGGCATGTCGTCACTGATCTGACCGGGACGCAGCGTTTGACGGCTGGCGAGCTGCGGCCATGGCCGGTTATCAGCCAGCAGCTTTTTTAACGCCTGATGCATTAACGCATACTGGGGATGCTGCGGCACCAGCGAAGCGACAAATACGCTGGTTGCACCGTGCTGTACTGCCTGCTGCCATTGATTAATGATGGATAATGCAGGGACGTCCAGTTTGTAAGGGACGTTGCTGTAGAGCCAGGTTTCCCCTTTTGCTGGCACTGTCGAAACAAACTGCAGGTATCCCAGCATGGCATCTGACAACACCACATCGCGAGCAAGCCCGGTAACGGATGGGTCGGTTAGCAGCCTCACCCATTGGGTAAACTGCGGCTGAACGCCTGAGATAGCAACCTCGGCCAGCTGCTGCTGAAATTGCTGCACGGCTTCACGATCCTGCCACATAGGCTGCATATCATAAGCCGCATACAGTGGCGCGAGCGTTTTCAAATAAAATGGACGATAGCCGGTCGCAAATAACGCCTGTAACCGTGACTGGGCATGAGAAACAGAGACGATAGTGTTTACCGGCGCAGCATAGGAAGGCGTAGCCGCAGCTGCCGGTAGCGTCTGTCCGAGTAACAGTGTCAGGCAACAGCCCGACCATAACCTTATAGCGTGTTTTGTCAGCAACATCCCTTGCCTCCTTAGCGTGTCGGAACAGACGATGACCATCTGTTGATTAGTCATTGTTAACAGTATAGAAAAGAAAACGGCACTTGCCGCGGTGCAGCAAATGCCGTGTAACAGATTAATCGCTGTGGCCGCTTTTTACTATCAATACTGCTGTAAAAACCGGACCATTTTTATCACAGAGTGAGCGGCTGCTCCTCTGACTCTTCCAGCGTATTTCTTGTTGCCGGTTCCGCCGCAAATCCACGCAGTCCAACGACATGCACGTGCTCGGTATTATTAATCACCTTACGCACCAGCTTGTAGGTGGTACCTTTTTCCGGACTGATATTTTCCGGCGCAGCAATGATTAACTGCATCTCAAGCCGATCGCAAAGTTCAAACAGCGTAGCGATAGATTTCGCATCCAGACGCGCGGCTTCATCGAGGAATAGCAGTCGGCAAGGAGAGATATCTTTGCCGCGCAGACGGCGAGACTCTTCTTCCCAGCTTTGCACCACCATCACCAGAATCGACATCCCGGTACCAATCGCTTCGCCCGTTGAAAGCGCCCCGCTTTCCGCACGCAGCCAGCCGTCTGAACCGCGATTAACCTCAACTTCCATTTCCAGATAGTTGCGGTAATCCAGCAGTTCCTCGCCGATCGTTTGCGGCGTACGCTGCCCCATATCGATCTGCGGATTCAGACGCTGATAGAGCTTAGCCAGTGCCTCAGAGAAGGTCAGACGATTGCTGTTAAACAGGTCCTGATGCTGTTCGTGCTGTTCCGACAGCACGTCCAGCAGCGTTGAATGCGACTCCCTCACGTTTACGTTAAGACGTACGCTTTGCACCTGACCGAAGCTCACGCTTTGCAGGCCCTGGTTCAGCTGGCGAATCCGGTTCTGCTCGCGCTGAATCGTTTTGCGAATGATGTTGGCGGCGCTGCGTGAGCTGATAGCCAACGTTTTTTCACGCGCCGTGAGCTCCTCGCTCAGGCGGTTCAGCTCGATTTCCATCTGCTCGATCGCTTCGACCGGATCGTCGGTGCGAATAATATCCTGACGAATACGTTCACGCAGATGCTGGTAAACGGCAATGAAGAATTCAATTTTTCGTTCAGGACGCTTAGGATCTTCGGACATCCGCAGGATATCGCGCAGATGTTCGTTATCCGCAACCGCCAGGCGTAGCGCACCTAACGCCTTATCCGACATGGAACGGAGTTCATCACCGCCCAGATAAGCCAGCTCGCGGCGATGCAGACGACGTTCCACTCCATTGTCTTTCACCATGCGCAGCACTGCCACCCATCCGGCTTTGGCGTTCACCACCTGCTCACGGCTCTGATGGTAGTCGCGCTCTACGCGCTTCAGTTTTTTCTGCAGTGCATCCATTTCTGCTTCGCAGAAGGTCAGTTGCTTCTCCAGCTGATTGCGGCGGGCGCGGTTGTTAGTCAGCGAGGAGTAGAGTTCGTCGCGTCGCAGACGGGCACGTTCTTCGGCGCTGGCATCCGCCTGCACGCCGATATCCTGCATTTCCTGCTGCAACTCTTTCAGCATGTCGCGCTTGGCATCATACGAACTTTTCAGCGAGGCCAGCACCTGAGAATATTGCGTAAGCTGCGCCTGATGGCCTTTCAATCGTTCACGGGCACGGGCACGCTCCGATTCGGCCTGCTCAAGACGACGACGCAGTTTTTCATTCAGATCGCTGTTGCCGTCCAGCATTCCGGCAGAATCAACGTAGCTAAAGTGCGTGCGGCGCTGAACAACTTCGGTAATGGCGAATGCCTGCTGGCGCGCTTCGCGCTGGGTCTGCTGCGCCTGCTGATAGTCCATCTTCAGCTGTTCGTGCTGCTCGGGATCGCTCTGCAATACTGACAGTAAAGGCTCAAGTTTTGCCAGGTGAGCCGCATGCTGTTGCAGGAAACGTGCGGCTTCCTGTGCCTCATCCAGACGCTCGAGGATTTCATCGTAGCGATCCTGTAAGGTCTCATCCAGCAGCAGACTGATACGCGGCATCAGGCGGTTCAGCTGAGCCACGCCCTCTTTGGCCTGCTCAAACTGCTGACGCTGCTGCTGATTTTCACTTTCATGAGCGCTGAGGGCGCGCTCCAGCTCGTTACGGCGGCCGTTAAGCTGACGCATTTCCGCTTCAGGATCTGCCTCAAACGCCACGCCAAGATGGCTACCGATAAAGCGGCTGAACGATTGATGCAGTCGCTGCGTTTTTTGCACGTCAAAGGACAAGGTGGCATAACGCTCGGCCAGCATTTCACGCTCCGCGTGCAGCAGTTCGAGCTGGTTTTCACGGGCAGCGCGGCCAAACAGCGGCACCTTTGGAAAACGTGAATAGCGCCACTGACGGTCGCCCGCCTTGACCACCACGGCCCGTTGCAGCTCTTCAACGTTGAAGACGCTGTCGTCAAAGGATTGCGGATCGCCTTCGATCAGGTAAAGATCTTCCGGGCACTCTTCCAGGCCATCCAGCTGCTCACGCACCAGCGAGAGATCGGGCACCACGATAGCGTGACGCGACGGACCGTAAAGCGCGGAGAAATAAGGCGCATCTTCAATCGTCACATCATCGTAGATTTCAGAAAGCAGCACGCCGCCAAAACGTTCAGCCAGGTTGTTCAGGCGGCTGTCATCCGCACCGCCCGGCTGGCTCAGACGCTCAATCTGATTTTCAATCTCGCGTTTGCGCGCGGAGACTTCGTCACGTTCAACAGTAGTTTCGCGTTCACGCTCCAGCAATTGCTGCATGAATTCAGTGACCTGCTGGCTGTTTTCCAGCGCCTGGCCCGTCTGTTCACTCAGCTGCGTTAGCGTTTCCTGCGCCGCCAGCCACTGTGGCGCCTGCCTGGTCAGGCGAGCGATACGGTCGCTGACCTGTTCCAGCTCCTGACGCATTGCCATCCGACGTTCGCCAGCGTCCGAGACGCTTTCCGTCAGTTGCTCAATTCGCGCTTCCAGCTCGTGCTGCAACGCTTCCAGATCTTCCGGCTCATACTGCTGACCGTGACGCTTGCAGAACTCGTTCAGCAAACGCTCGGCTTCCTGCTGTTCACGCAGGCGCTGCTCCATTTCTGCCAGGCGCGAACGCAGCGATTGCAGCTGTTCAGCGTGATAGCGCTGGTTGCTGGCATCACGCAGCAATTCGCGCCCGGTTTGATACGCATCGCTGCGGCTGACCGATCCGCCAATGCGCGTGACTAAATCAAATGCCTGTTCAAACTGGCTGTGCGCGGCTTCTGCCACGCTCATCTTCTGCTCAAGCATCAGCAGCCGGTCGGTGGCCTCCTGCTCACGTGCCTGGAAGGTTTCCTGCCACTCATCTGCATTATCAATATTCAGATCGCGGATCTGACAAATTTCCTGCGCGCGTTTTAAGGCACCCAGCGCCTGTTGATACTGAATTGCACGGGTTTGCTGGACGTCCAGCGCCTGCTGATAATCCGCCAGCTGGCTTTTCAGCTCATCCACTTCCAGCTCGGCGGCTTCCGCACGGGCTTCATTGTCTTCCTGCACTTCTCGTGCTTCGGCTACGACCTCGTTTTGCTCTTCCAGACGGTAGGTCAGCTCATCGATATCGCCTTCGTAGCGTTCGATTTTTTCCTGCTGACGCATTGCGGTTTGCACAAGATTGAGATGGTCGCTGGCGCTCTGGTAATCCGTTTCCAGATCGTTTTCCGCACCGTTATGCTCGGCCAGTTCGCGAGCCATCTCAATGTGACGATACTGCTCGCTCGCCAGCTGCTTACGGCTGCCGAACAGCTCGCTGCGTTGTTGGATGGCGCCATCGAGATGGATGCGTCGTTCATTGGCATGACGCATATAGTCGGCGGCCACATAGTTGGTCGCTTCGGTAATCAGATGCTTAAACAGATCGCGGTCGGACTGGGTGACGCGAATCGCTTCCAGCGTCATGCGGTTTTCACGCAGTGCGGCTTCCATGTCCTGGAACGCCTTGCGCACGCCGCCATTTTCCGGCAACAGGTAGTCACGCAGCGAGCGGGTGATGGCACTGGAGATACCGCCGTAGAGCGACGCTTCAATCAGGCGGTAATATTTGCTGCGGTCAGAAGCCGTACGAAGGCGACGCGCGACGATGCCCAGATCGAACATCACCGAGTGATAATCGGCAATCGAGTTGTACTGTTTAAACTGCACGCTTTCCATCGCTTCGAACTTATCTTTCAGTTCGCTAAGCGGTAAAACGCGCGCCTGACGCGCGTTGACCGTTTCAGTCAGCACTTCGGTCGGGTTGAGCGACATTGGCAGGCCATGGATACTGAAAGGCTTAATATCCACTTTGCGATCGCGGCCGGCAACCTGCTGTAACCGTACCCCAACGATAACGCGCTGATGAAGCGAGTTCACTACGTCAAGCGCGGCATAACAGACGCCCGGCCGTAATTTACCGTGCAGGCCTTTGTCTCGCGAACCCGAGGTCGCGCCCGCTTCCGTGGTGTTACGGAAATGCAGCAGTGTCAGGTCTGGGATCAGTGCAGTAACAAACGCCGCCATGGTCGTGGATTTACCGGCACCGTTACCGCCAGAGAGCGTGGTCACCAGCTCGTCCAGATCGAAGGTGCGGGCAAAAAAACCGTTCCAGTTAACCAGCGTCAGGGAGCGAAACTTTCCGCGTTCAATCATTTACTCATTCTCCGCGTTATCGGACCCGTTGCTGTCCTCTTCGCTGTCATCTTGTAATGCACGCGCGCTTTCGGTCGGCATTGCTTCGCCGTCTCTGATCATGCGAAGCTGCGCTTCACGGACATCGTCGCCACTGCGGACATCGGCCCCAAAGCGGAAAACGGATTCCATAATGCGAAATTTACTGCTGTCATTACCCATAAACCACACCATGCCCAGACGGCGCAGGCGGCTTAGCGAGGCACGCATTTTTTCCTGTAGCTTCTGTCGATCGAGGTCAGAACCCGTTGAGCGCTGGTTCACCAGCTTCAGCAGTTTGTTTTCGTCCGCCAGCGACAGCAGTTCGTCATACAGTTCCTGCTGGGTAAAAATCCCTTCATTGGCCAGGCGCTCAGGGCTGAGATAGAGGTAGCAGAGGATTTTTCCCACCATCATGTCCAGCTCGGAAAGCACCGAACGCGGGATCAGCGTGGTGGAACGCGGACGCAAATAAAAGAAACCTTCCGGCGCGCGGATCAGCTCCACGTTATAGCGGTGATAGAACTCTTCCAGGTACTCCTGGTAGTCCATCAAAAAGGCATGATTGTCTAATTCTTCAATGCCAATATGGCGACCGGCGCGAAGCTGACTGTCCAGCGCCGGAAAAATCGGATTAGCCAGCGCCATCGCCAGCTTAACCGGCATTACTTGTTCAATATTTATCGATGACATGCGCCTGTACCTTGGCTCCGTAATCATTAATGACCTGCCACTCTGCGGGCAGGCCGGAGAAATCTGCTTCGGCCACGCCTAAACGCACGGCCTGATCGACGACAATTCTTGCGACATCAAAATGACGCGCACGGGGATACTGGGCCAGATAGTCACGCATTACCATGCCCAGGTTGAGGGGTTTTTGCTGCGCCTTATAGATAGCCAGCGCCTCTTCAATCATGGCTGCCAGCTGTTCACGAATTTCATTAAATTCTTCGTATTCAAGCTCGGACGGCAGCTCGCCGGTGACTTCTTCATTACGCAGCGTCAGTTCTTCATCGCGCACGTCAAACAGGCGATCGGCGTTGGCATAAGTCAGCGCCCATGGATTATCGAAATAGTTTTGCACCGACTGACGCAGCCGCTGAGCGAACACGCGGTTTTTATCCATATCAATCGCGGTACGGATAAATTTATGCACGTGACGGTCATAGCCGATCCACAGGTCAATCGCCTGCTGGCCCCAGCTGATAATGCGGTCAAGTTTGTTTTGCAGATCGAACACCAGCTTGTCGATAAAGCCCAGATCCGGGCTGTTCAGCGTGGCATCCTGAATGCGCAGCAGATTGGCCTGGAGCTTGTCGCCAGCCGCTTCAAGCGTATCCTGTAGCTCGCGCAGCGTACCTGACGTTTCGTTCAGCAACAGTTCACAGCTGGAGATCGCTGCACGCCAGTCTTTGTTTAAAAGCTGGGCGATATCGTCTTTCACCGCCTGCTGCTGCTCATCCATGATGCGCTGCGTGATATCGATGCTGTCGAAAATTTCCGCGACGGAATATTTCAATGGCGCAAAAACGTTACGATGCCAGTGAAAATCATCACCATCTTCATCGGCGGCATCGGCCGCGCGTTTGAGTTCACCGGCCACAATCGACAGCTGCATGGAAAGTCGCAACGTGGAGAATTCGCGCTGGCGGATGTAATAATCCGTAATGCCGATGGCCAGCGGCGTCAGTCGATAAATCGCATGACCTTCCGCATGTTCGCTGGTGAAACGGTTAAGTAAACGCTGACGTACCATATCGTTGATCGCGTTATTAGCACGAACGCCAACGGTTTCACTGGTCTGCTCAAAACCTTCACTGACATGGCGGAAAGCATCTGTCAGTTCGCCCTCGCTCATTTCGCCATCCATGCGCTCGCCGTTGAGGGTGGCTACTGCCAGCAAAAATGCCAGACGTTCGGTGGGCAACGAGACGGAAAAGTCATTTTTTCGCGCCCAGGCAACCAGTTCCGGTACTGTCTGGGAAAATTCACTCATGGTTCGTCCTGTTTATGGGCTTCCGCGCGGTAACGTGGATATAACGGCCCAAACTTAAAAAAGGTTCCTGACGGCAGAAGCGTTTTTCCAGCGCCAGAATTTCTTCGAATCTTTCGGTTTGCTTGTTTTTGTCACGCATGTAATCGTGAAAAACCCGCACGCCAGCTTTATTTTCAATTTCAAAGCCGGCCTCGCTTAACCAGCGATAAACCTGCTCCGGTTCTCGCGGATAGTCAGGCGACAGCGTTTTGCGTTTGCGCTTACGTAAATCGGCCTGCATATAGCCAAAATTGCCCAGCACCAGCGTTTGCATCATCAGTCCGTTGAGGTTGTAAAACATCAGCGAAAGAACGCCGCCGGGTGCCAGCGTGTTGTATAACGCAGCCAGCACGGCTTCAGGATCGGCGACCCATTCCAGCACAGCGTGAAACAATACCAGATCGACAGGCTGATCCAAATGTTGACCCACCTGTTGCGCGCTAATTTGTTTAAATTGCATGTGCTCGCTCACACCTTTTTCTTCGGCATTGAGGCGCGCGCGCTGTAGCATTTCTTCAGATAAATCGCAGAGCAAGACCTGGTGTCCGAGGCTGGCAAGGCCGCAGGCAATTTGCCCCTCGCCGCCACCAGCATCCAGTACCTTAAGGGGACCCGTAGGCAGAGTGGCTAAAATCGCTTCCAGCTCCTGCCAGACAATGGCCTGGCGGATGCGGCCTTTGGTGGTACCGTAGATATTCTGCGAAAATTTTTCCGCGATATCATCAAAGTTGCGGTCCTGCATAAAGGTCTCCGGGCTGGGCAAAAGGTGAATCCGGCGGCTATTTTGGCATACACTGGCGGAGAATGAACCTTTCCGTCACTGCTTCGCTCTCGGGTGGCGTTTTTTCGGACAAAAGGAACCCGTTTCCATGCTTTTTGCGTTAAAAAAAGTGACCGGTAGCCTGTTACTGCCCCTGCCCTTGCTGCTGATAGTGATGGCGAGTGGTCTTTTATTGCTCTGGTTCAGTCGCTGGCAGAAAACCGGCAAAATAATCCTTTCTTCCGCCTGGCTGTTATCGCTGCTCATCAGCCTGCAACCGATTGCCGACAGCATGCTTGCGCCGATTGAAAACCGCTATGCCACCTGGACGGATCGGCAAAAAGTCGATTATGTGGTGGTGCTGGGCGGCGGCTATACGTGGAATCCGAATTGGGCGCCGGGGTCAAATATGATCGGTAACAGCTTGCCGAGGTTGGTGGAAGGCATTCGCCTGTGGCGGGAAAATCCAGGTTCAAAAATGATTTTTACCGGCGCTGCGGCTCAGCGCAACCCGGTCAGTTCGGCAGACGTTAGTACGCGCGTAGCACAGTCGCTGGGCGTGCCAGACTCAGACATTATTACTCTTGATAAGCCACGCGATACGCGTCAGGAAGCGAGGGAAGTGGCTCACGTTGTCGGCAATCGCCCTTTTCTGCTGGTGACATCGGCTTCGCATTTACCGCGCGCCATGATCTTCTTTCAGGCGCAAGGTTTGCATCCGCTGCCTGCACCGGCTAACCAGCTGGCGATTACCTCGCCGCTTAACTTCTGGGAGAAAGCGATCCCTTCCGCTATGTGGCTTAGCCACAGCGAACGCGCCATTTACGAGTCGCTGGGCCGCCTGTGGCAAAGCCTGACCGCACAAGAAGCCTCACTCTCCGAGCCAGGGGCCGATTGAGCGGGCAGCAACATCGAAGCGCTGCCGGTTAAACTGGCCGGTATGGAGCAAACGGTCAGTTTCATCCCACAGCGTGTAGAGCCAGCGACGGGCAATAAAACCCTCATCAACGGGCGCCTGTTTGAGATAATGGAACAGCAGCGCCTCGCCCGCCCCCTCTTCACAAAGGCGGAAAAGATCGTATTCACGCGGAGCCCAAAGCATTGGGCCCGGGCTTACCATCGACAATAGCTGATCGCTCCAGGCTTCTTTTAGCATGCTGCGCAGGGTGACGTTACCGTGCACCAGCACACAAGGATCGTCAAAATCTTCAAACAGCGTGGCAAGATTTTGGCGGCAGCGAAACAGCAGGCGGTGATCGTCCATGGACAGCAGATCCGGACGCATAAAGCCCAGCGTCGACCACAAAACCTCAACCCGCTGCTTATACCACGTCGGCCAGTCGTTTTCCTGCGAGCTGTCCACGTTGCCGACCAGACCATGGCTGTCAATACGATGCCAGGCCAGCAACGCCTCGACTATCTGCTCCTGAAGCTGGAGCCAGCGGCCGGGCGTCCGGGTTGGCGCTTCTACCGAAACGCCGCCCATTCTTTCAAGCAGCAATACCTCATGAACCGGCGGCTCCTGGCTGACCATCATACCGTATACCGTAGGCATGCGGATGGTGCTGTCGCGAGCCAGCATTGAAAGCTTGTAGGCTTCCTGCGAAGCGATCCCTTTGATATTAAAATATTTTGCTACCAGCGGCAGCGAATGGCCGTGGCGGTCATAAAGCGAGTAAAGACTGGCATAAGGTTGTTCACTGACACACTCAAGGCGGCTCAGCGTTTCGCCAAGCACCAGTGAAAGTTCCGAACGAAGTTGTTCCATCTTCTGCTCCTCTGTCGCACTCTGTTAAGCATGGACCCATTGACCCATTTTTACCCTGGCGGATCGCAAAGAGCAGAAAAAAAGGGCCCGCAGCGGCCCTTTAAAATTTACTTCATCGCGGTACGAACGCGGGCCAGATCTTCTGGCGTGTCGACGCCCACACTGGGGATCGCTTTGGCGACATCTACATGGATTTTTTCGCCGTACCACAGCACACGAAGCTGCTCCAGCAGCTCAATTTGCTCCAGCGGGCTGGGTTGCCAGCTTACGTAGCGACGAATAAAACCCGCGCGATAACCGTAAATACCAATGTGGCGCAGAAAATGGTCGCCGATGGTTTCACGCGAGGCGGTAAAGCGTTCGCGATCCCAGGGGATAGTGGCGCGCGAAAAATAGAGTGCATAACCTTTCGCATCCATCACTACCTTCACCGCGTTCGGATTGAAAGCTTCTTCAGCCGACTCGATGGGTACCGCCAGCGTGGCCATACCGGCTTCGCTTTTTGCCAAATTCTCAGCCACCTGGCGAATAATAACCGGCGGGATCATCGGCTCATCACCCTGAACGTTAACAATTACCGTATCGTCGGCAAACTGATAGCGCTCAATCACTTCAGCCAGGCGCTCGGTTCCCGACTGATGATCGGCGCGGGTCATACAAACTTCCCCGCCTGCCGCTTCAACCGCTCGCGCTACTTCATCGTTATCGGTGGCGACAATGACGCGCTCGGCACCTGATTCAAGCGCTCGCGCCATTACATGCACAACCATTGGCTTGCCATGAATATCTACCAACGGTTTTCCCGGCAAACGCGTGGAGGCGAAACGCGCAGGAATGATAGCGACAAAACTCATGGATGGCTCTCTTCCAGTGACAGCGAGCGCGCTTCTACTTCCAGCAGGACAGGAATGCCGTCACGAAACGGGTAAGCCAGACCGTCAGGTTTGCAAATAAGCTCCTGCTGATCTTTGTTGTAATACAGCTTGCCGTGACAAACCGGACAAGCAACGATTTCAAGTAAACGATGATCCATGATATCTCCGTGGTGGACCCGGTCAGACAGATTATTAGAATATCATAGCTCGACGCAGAGCAGTTAACCTCCCCGTCGCGGTTATAGCAACCAGCTTTTATGCCAGACGGTGGCAAGCTCAGGCGGCAGTCTGTTCAGCTCGACTTTTTCCGCCGCCTGCCAGCGTGCAAAACGAGAGATCGCCTGCTGCAAATCGTCCCGCAGCGACTGCGTTATTTTGACGCCCGGTTCCAGCCAGAGCTGTTTGATCAGCAGGACTTTTTCCTGTCGCAGCATTTTCGCGTCCAGTCGCCCTTTCAGTTCGCCACGGTGCAGGATCGGCAGAACAAAATAGCCATATTGCCGCTTCGCTGCTGGGGTGTAACATTCCAGACGATAGTCAAAGCCGAACAGCTCAAGCGCACGCCTGCGATCCCAGACAACAGGATCAAAAGGAGAAAGCACGGCCGTATGCGTGGCGGCCGGCAAGTTCTCAAGCAGGGGTAACAGCGAGGAATGTACATAGCCTTGCCCTAACTGTTCTATCTCAACGTCCACGACTTCCCCTGAAGCAAGCCATTCTGCTAGCGTCTCTTTAACCGGTGCGCGCTTAAGACGATAATAGTCCGGTAACCAGCCGGCACGGAATACGCCAAGACTTGCCGCACTGTTGCGCAGCAGCTGCTGCACCGCTTCCGATTCCGCCACCGCATGAACCGCATCATCCCAGTCAGGTAAAACCCGTTGACGAAGATCGTAAACCCGCTGGAAGTTACGCCGTTCTGTCACCATTAATTCCCCCGCGCTAAACAAATTTTCCAGATGCCGCTTATGGGGTTTCCAGGCCCACCAGCCCGGTTTCTGGCCGGGTGGCGCGGCGAAATCCGCTGCTCTAACCGGGCCTTTTTCACGGATATAGTCAATCAGTTGCGCAATTTCCTGCTGCCAGGTGTTTACCCATTCACTGTTATATTTCCAGCCAAGATGCTGTGGGTTAAGCATACGATGCCGCAGCAGCGGGTAGTCTTCCGCGGGAATAAAACAGGCTTCGTGCGCCCAGTACTCAAACAGTTTTCCCTGACTCAGCGCGTCGCCCAGCCATTGCTGCGGATAATCGCCAAGACGGCTGAACAGCACCAGATAAGGGCTGCGGGCAACAACGTGAATTGTGTCGATTTGCAATAAAGCGATCTGGCGGATGGTGCGGGTAATATCAGCAAATTGTGCTTTACGCCTGGCCGGACGCAACAGGCCCTGAGCCGCCAGATGAAGGTGACGAGCCTGCTTTAGCGAAAGGCAAAGAGAGGTCATAATGCATCCCAATTAATAAGATGCATTAAGTTTAGCGCCTTTTTTCAGCGTATTAACGCGTAGATTTTAGTGCGGCAATACGACTTAGCAGATCGTCGCTTTGTGCAGGCGGAAAATCGGCGTTAACCGGTAAATACCACCAGTTGGCCGCTGCAAAATGCCTGGCCTTAACAGCATCTTTCTCGGTCATCAGCAGCGTTTGTTCGGGTGTTACCAGCGATGTCAGTTGAGATTCACTGTAGGCATGGTGATCGGCAAAGGGGACTTCCTTTTCCAGAATAACGCCCTGCTGACGCAGCGTGGCAAAGAAGCGTGGCGGATGACCAATGCCAGCCATTGCCACGACGCCGGTAAGCGAAGAGACGGGCTGAGTTATCCCGGTTTTAAGATTTACCGCCCGGGCCGGAACCAGCTGCATAGATATTTCATTTTCTAACGCCTCTCCGCCATTAGTAATGACTGCGTTAACGCTACGCAGACGAGAAGCCCGCTCGCGCATTGGTCCGGCGGGCAGCCACCAGCCATTACCGAAACGGCGCTTGCCATCAATGACGACGATTTCAAAGTCTCTCGCCAGCGCATAATGTTGCAGGCCATCATCAGTGATGATGATGTCGATATCATCCTGCTGAAGCAGTGCCTGCACCGCTTCTTTTCTGCGAGGTGACACGGCGACGGCTGCCCCGGTCCGCTGATAAATCAGTACCGGTTCGTCGCCTGCTTGTGCTGTGGTTGTCTGCGCATTCAGCACCAATGGATAGCGGTCTGCTTTGCCGCCATAACCTCTGGAAACAACGCCCGGTTTAAATCCGCGCTGTTGCAAAGCCTGCACCAGCCAGATGACAACGGGCGTTTTCCCGTTGCCTCCTGCCGTCAAATTTCCTACGACAACAACCGGTACAGGCGCCCGCCAGGCTTTCCGCCAGCCCCAACGATAGCTCAGGCGGATCAGATTAGCGATCAGCCCATACAGCCAGCTCAGCGGCAGAAGCAGCAGCCAAAGCGCAGAGCGCCCGCTCCAGATACGTTCAATCATTGACCAAACTGCATCTTGTGAAGCTGCGCGTAAGCACCGTTTTTCTCCAGCAGCTCTGCGTGGCTGCCGCGTTCAACGATATGGCCATCTTCCACCACCACAATCTCATCGGCTTTTTCAATCGTAGAAAGGCGGTGAGCAATAACCAGCGAAGTGCGGTTTTTTTGCAGTTCATCGAGCGCAGACTGGATTGCACGCTCTGATTCAGTATCGAGCGCTGAAGTTGCCTCATCAAGGATCAGAATTGGGCAATCTCGCAGAAGGGCGCGCGCAATAGCGATACGCTGGCGCTGGCCACCTGATAGCAATACGCCATTTTCACCAATCACCGTATCCAGACCCTGATCCATTTTATTGATGAAATCCATCGCATGCGCCATTTCGGCTGCCTTTTCTATCTGCTCGCGACTGTATTTTTCATGGCGGGCGTAGGCGATGTTATTGGCAACCGTGTCGTTAAACAGGTGAACGTTCTGCGAAACCAGCGCAACCTGATTACGTAGCGAACTGAGCGTATATTCCCGCAAATCATGGCCATCCATCAGGATTTCTCCCTGTTGGATATCGTAGAAGCGCGTCATCAGGCTCGCGATAGTCGATTTGCCGGAACCAGAACGGCCTACCAGCGCGACCGTTTTCCCTTCAGGGATCGACAGGTTGATATTGTGTAACGCAGGCGTTTCGCGTCCCGGATAGGTAAAGGTCACGTTGCGGAACTCTATGTCTCCACGCGCACGTTCGATCGTACGGCTACCGGTATCCGTTTCCTGCTCGCTATCCAGAATGGAGAACAGCGTCTGACAGGCTGCCATGCCGCGCTGGAACTGAGCGTTAACGTTGGTCAATGACTTCAGCGGACGCATCAGGCCAAACATCGAGGTAAAGACCACGGTAATAGTACCGGCGGTCAGCGTCGCCATTACGCTCGGGAAACTGGCGGCATACAAGACAAAGGCCAGCGCCAGGGAGGCAATCAGCTGAATAATTGGATCGGAAATGGAGGAGGCAGAAACCAGCTTCATGCCCTGCTGGCGCATGCGGTTACTGACGCGCTCAAAACGCTCGCTCTCAATCTGCTGTCCACCAAAAATCAGCACTTCTTTATGCCCTTTCAGCATCTGCTCGGCGCTGGTTGTGACCTGCCCCATGGTGTTCTGCATGCCTTTACTGATATTACGAAAGCGCTTAGAGACCGTGCGAATAGCAAAAGAGACCACCGGCGCGAGTAAAATCAGGATCAGAGACAGCTGCCAGCTGTAATAGAACATCATGATAAACAGGCCAATAATAGAGGCACCTTCACGAACAACCGTTACCAGCGCGCTGGAAGAGGAAGAAGCGACCTGTTCAGAATCGTAAGTAATTCGTGAAAGCAGCGTACCTGTCGACTGTTGATCAAAAAACGCTACAGGCATGCCCATCATATGGCTGAACAAACGACGCCGCATGCTCATGACCACGTTGCCGGAAACCCACGAGATGCAGTAGCTTGAGATATAGCTTGATACACCACGTACCAGCATTAAGCCGATGACCACCAGCGGCATCCAGATCAGTACAGAAGTATCCGCTTTACCAAAACCGTCATCCAGTAATGGCTTCAGCAACGACATCATCAGCACATCACCCGCCGCGTTAATAATGAGTGCAACGGACGATACAGCCAGTCCTGCTTTAAATGGTTTGATCATCGGCCAGAGGCGTTGAAAAGTCTGCCAGGTGGAGAGATCTTTATCCTGATGCATTATTTAACCAGCTTTAATTGAAATAGCCGCTTATTCTACCTGGATTAACGTGGTACGCCAAACCACTGATGATACCAACGGGACATTATTTGCGCTCTTAACCGCAAAACACGCCAGTTTTCATTGAAAAATTCTATGCGGACTTGCCCATCCGCTGCCGTGTCATACCATTGGTAACCATTCTCTTTATAACGAGAAATGATACGATCGGCAGGAAATTTCCATGCGCTATAACGCGCCGCCGAGGCCAGTGCCGCTTTTCCGCCCACGCTTCTCAGCAAAGGCGGCATTGACGATGTTCCGCTGCCATGATGAGGAACCTGAATGACCTCAGCCTGCAATGCTGAGCGGTACAATTTCACTATTTCCAACTCGGCAGGCGCTTCAATATCGCCGGTTAATAACACGCGCCATTTGCCATCCGTCACCGCAACGACACACGACTGATTGTTGCCTGCCTGAGGCTCCTGATGCCGTGGCCAAATGGCCTGAAATCTCAAGGATTGCCAGCGCCAGCTAACACCCTGATGGCAAGGCAAATGCCCTGACTTGTTTAATCCGCTATGAATAACGGCCTGTGGGAAAGCAGTCTGTAAACTTTCCAGGCCGCCAATATGATCTAAGTGCCCGTGACTGAGAACAATATGCTGCACTGTTAGCCCCTGCCAGCGTAACCAGGGCAGAATGTGGCTAAGCGCCGCGTCTCCTCCAATCCACTGATTGCCGGTATCATACAGGGTAGCTTTTCCCTGCTGTGAAATGGCCACCGCAAGGCCATGCCCAACGTCCAGCATATCAAGGCGCCATTCCGGCTGGCGGATATTCAGCCGCCAGCATCCCACGGAAAGACAAAGCCCAATCACGGCGAAGGGTGACGTTCGCCACCAGCCGAAGCGCCCCGTCGCCAGAATCAGCCAGGCGAGCATACTCAACCATAGCCCTTCGCGGTCAACAAAGATCCAACCGGCTGGCAGCGCCTGAAGCGGCCGAAATACCAGCATCAGCGTCTGGTCGACAGCCCACCACAGCAAGGAACTCAGCGGATTAAAATAGTCCAGTAAAATAGCGCAAAGGATTAATGGTACTGTCAGTAGAGTAACCAGGGGTACGGCCCACAGATTAGCCAGCAGCGCGCTCAGGCTGATACCATGAAATATCATTATTTGCACCGGCATGAGCAGCAAAAAAAGTCCTGCCTGTAAATGCAGCAGGCGCAGTAGTAACCAGCGTTTTTTTGCCATAAAGCGTGCTGGCAATGGAAACCATTGATACCAGAATAGCAGACCCGCTACCGCTACTGCCGACAGCCAAAGGCTGTCTGAAAGCATACTCAGCGGATCGAAAAACACGATGACCGCAATGCAGAGTGCCCAAACCTGCCAGTTTGTACAGCATCGCCCCTTCAGCCGTAGCAAACTCCAGGTAATGAGTGCCAGAATTGCCCGCATTGCAGGCGCGCTGCCACCTGACATCCAGCTGTAAATCAGCGCCATTACCAGGCTTCCTGCCAGAGGTAAGCGATAGCCTATCCAGTGCGCACGAAAACACAGTTGTAATAGTCGTGTTATAAGCCAGCCCAGACTGGCTGCCAGGCCGATATGCATGCCGGATATCGCCATCAGATGCGCGGTGCCAGTTTCTCGCAGAAGGGTTTTTATCTCTGTGCTCATCTCTCCTCTGTCACCAAAGGCGAGCGCTGAGATAACGGCTTGCCATGGCAAACCATCATATTTCTGTCGGCGACTTTCTATAATTTTCTCACGCCAGCCACAACTGCTGTTAACTGGCTGCATGCTAAGGATTTTACCGGTCAATGGCATGCTGTTTGCCAGAGCAAAACGTTGGGAATCAAAGCCGCCTTCGTTGAGCCTTGCATGCACGGGACGAAGCCGTAGCCGCATTTTCCAGCGCTGGCCGCCACAAAATTTTTGTGGGATATTTTTCAGGCTTAACTGAGCATAAATCGGAGAAAAAAAGGGCTGTTCAGCGGCCTGAACAATCCTTACCCTCATCCTCTCTGTTAACGGCTGCACCTGGTCAATAATCACCGTAGCTTCAAGAGGGCGTGCGGAGAGGAAATGAATTTGCCGCACGAGTTCTCTTCCTGGCGTGATCATCCAGAGAAAAAGTAATAACAGGATTGCGCCTTCTTTAAGCCATTGCTGACGACAGGCCAGAAATATCGTGCCTGTTGCCATCAAAACCCAGTCGTACTTTGCGTCGGGTAACTGGGAAAGAAAGGTAAGCGGTAGCGCTGCGATGATCGTCCACATCGACAGCCTGCTAAGGCTGTAAGGCATAGTTAACTCTCCATGTTGTCTGTTACGGAGAGTGTGGCGCATTATCTATGAGGTAACCGCAAGCTGATATTTTGTTTCAGAGCCAATGCGCAAAGTTTTTCGCGATTTACTGCATGCGGCAAAATATTTTGTGAAACACCTTCCAGCTTTGGCTGCACGAAATTATGGCAAAAAAAAACGACACCGAAGTGTCGTTTTATTGCTGTAATGCGTAAGCTCTAGCCGTAAATATTCGCGCGATCGCGCAGCTCTTTACCTGGCTTAAAGTGTGGAACGTATTTACCTTCCAACTCTACTTTGTCACCCGTTTTCGGGTTACGGCCAGTTCGAGGTGCACGATAGTGCAAAGAAAAACTGCCGAAGCCCCGGATTTCGATGCGTTCACCCTGCGCCAATGTGGTCGCCATGTGCTCAAGCATCTCTTTTACCGCATCCTCAACGACTTTCGCCGGAATATGAGAGTGCTGGCCAGCAAGTCTTTCAATCAGTTCTGACTTGGTCATAAATCCTCCGGTTAATCCCTTTAGGAAAAAGCTCTGACAGTGATGGCTATTTCAGGGCAACCTGAGCTGCCCTGATGCAAGCGCAATTACTCGCCTTTAGCTGCTTTAAATGCTTCAGCCATAGCGTTAGAGAAGTTACCGTCTTCCTGTTTAGCGTTCACAGTATTGATGGCTTCTTTCTCGTCTGCCTGGTCTTTAGCAC
The DNA here is from genome assembly GCF_007981265.1 of Pantoea sp. CCBC3-3-1. Classification (NCBI taxonomy): domain Bacteria; kingdom Pseudomonadati; phylum Pseudomonadota; class Gammaproteobacteria; order Enterobacterales; family Erwiniaceae; genus Pantoea; species Pantoea sp. CCBC3-3-1. Next base: position 1,613,975 of record NZ_CP034363.1, on the reverse strand, counting down.
GTACAGACAGGCTAACAACGCGGTTTTTACGATCAACACCGGTGAATTTAGCTTCAACATCGTCGCCAACATTCAGAACCAGAGTTGCGTCTTCTACGCGGTCAACAGAAGCTTCTGAAGCGCGCAGGTAACCTTCAACGCCGTCAGCTAATTCAACTGTAGCACCTTTAGCGTCAACTGCAGTCACTTTACCGTTAACAATTGCACCTTTCTTGTTCAGAGAGATGTAGTTGTTGAACGGATCTTCTGCCAGCTGCTTAACGCCCAGGGAGATACGCTCGCGCTCTGCGTCAACCTGCAGAACCACCGCAGCGATTTCGTCGCCTTTCTTGTATTCACGAACTGCTTCTTCTCCGGTAGCGTTCCAGGAGATGTCAGACAGGTGAACCAGGCCGTCGATGCCGCCGTCCAGGCCGATGAAGATACCGAAGTCAGTGATTGACTTGATTTTACCTTCAACACGGTCGCCCTTGTTGTGGGTTTCCGCGAACTGCTGCCATGGGTTAGATTTGCACTGCTTCAGACCCAGGGAGATACGACGACGTTCTTCATCGATGTCCAGAACCATAACTTCAACAACATCGCCAACGTTAACAACTTTAGACGGATGAATGTTTTTGTTGGTCCAGTCCATTTCTGAAACGTGTACCAGGCCTTCAACGCCTTCTTCGATTTCAACGAAGCAGCCGTAGTCGGTCAGGTTAGTTACACGGCCAGTCAGACGAGTGCCTTCTGGGTAACGCTTAGCGATAGCGACCCATGGATCTTCGCCCAGCTGTTTCAGACCCAGAGAAACACGGGTGCGCTCGCGGTCGAACTTCAGCACTTTAACTGTGATTTCGTCGCCAACATTCACGATTTCGCTTGGATGCTTAACGCGTTTCCATGCCATATCAGTGATGTGCAGCAGGCCGTCAACGCCGCCCAGATCAACGAATGCACCGTAGTCAGTCAGGTTCTTAACGATACCTTTAACTTCCATGCCTTCCTGCAGGTTTTCCAGCAGCTGATCGCGCTCTGCGCTGTTTTCGGATTCGATAACCGCACGACGTGAAACCACCACGTTGTTACGTTTCTGATCCAGCTTGATTACTTTGAACTCAAGCTCTTTGCCTTCCAGGTGCAGCGTGTCACGTACTGGACGCACATCAACCAGAGAACCTGGCAGGAACGCACGAATACCGTTCAGCTCAACAGTGAAGCCACCTTTAACTTTGCCGTTGATAACACCGGTAACAGTTTCAGCGTCTTCGTAAGCTTTTTCCAGCGTGATCCAAGCTTCATGACGTTTAGCTTTCTCACGGGACAGCAGGGTTTCACCGAAGCCGTCTTCTACTGCATCCAGAGCAACGTCAACTTCGTCGCCAACCTGGATTTCCAGTTCGCCGGCTGCGTTTTTGAACTGCTCTGCAGGAATTGCAGATTCAGATTTCAGGCCCGCATCAACCAGAACAACGTCTTTGTCGATAGAGACAACAACGCCACGAACGATGGAACCCGGGCGGGTTTCGATTGTTTTTAAGGATTCTTCAAATAGTTGAGCAAAAGATTCAGTCATATTGATAATCTTCAGGATTCTTCAATTTAACGTCCACCTGACTTCCTGCCGGATGGGGTTGTTTCACATGCCCCATGACATCCATATCAAAGGGTTAAGAAAATCGGTTACTGCGATGCTACAGCGACAGAGCGAGTTTTTCACGCGCATGATTAAGCGAAATTTCAATCACTTGCTCAATGGACATGCTGGTTGAATCCAGTACTAACGCATCCTCTGCCGGCCTTAAAGGCGCAATCGAACGATTCCGATCGCGCTCATCGCGCTCTTTTATCTCGGATAAAAGGCGTTCAAAGTTAACATTAAAGCCTTTCTCCTGCAACTGTAGCATACGGCGGTTAGCACGCTCTTCAGAGCTGGCATCCAGGAAAATCTTTACTGGCGCATCTGGAAACACGACTGTTCCCATATCTCGGCCGTCTGCAATCAGACCGGGTGCCTCGCGAAAAGCGCGTTGACGACGCAGCAGCGCTTCACGAACGCGAGGGAAAGCAGCAACTTTAGATGCAGTGTTGCTGACATCCTGAGTACGAATTTCACCGGAGACGTTTTCGCCTTCCAGGATCACTTCCATCTCGCCGTTGATGGATACAAAACGCACGTCAAGATGAGCGGCGATTGGCACCAGCGCCTCTTCCGAAGTGATGTCCACCTGATGATGCAACGCCGCAAGTGCCAGAACACGATAGATGGCGCCTGAATCCAGCAGATGCCACCGCAGCGCCTCAGCCATCGCTTTACACAAGGTCCCTTTACCGGCACCGCTAGGGCCATCAATAGTGATCACCGGGGCTATAGCCGTCATATCATTCTCCTGTCGGTGGATGTCTGTTGACTTACTCAGACAAAGATCGCCGCGCATTATACGCTGCTCTCGCCCCGATCGTTACCCCCTAAGCATAGACGTCCCCAAATTAATCGGTCAGCGTCAGATGATTTTGATGATAGTTATGCTCTGGAGCGTGAGGAGTCTCGCAAGTCTGCTGTACATGACGACAGCAGACTTGCAAAGTTATGCTGGCTGGCTGAGCCGGGCAAACTGCTCAAAATAGTCTGGGAAAGTTTTTGCCGTACAGCCTGGGTCAAGAATCGTGACGGCTGTAGAAGAAAGGGCTACCAGCGAGAAACACATCGCCATACGATGATCGTTATAAGTACCGATTTCAGCAAACAGGATCTTTTCTGGCGGGGTGACACGAATGTAGTCGTGTCCTTCTTCAACTTCCGCACCAACTTTACGTAACTCAGTTGCCATCGCAGCCAAACGATCGGTTTCTTTCACACGCCAGTTATAGATATTTCTCATTACCGTTGTCCCTTTAGCAAAGAGAGCAGCGGTAGCGATAGTCATAGCAGCGTCAGGGATATGATTCATATCCAAATCAATTGCATTTAGCTCTCCACGCGTACAGGCAATATAATCATCACCCCACTCTACGGTAGCCCCCATCTTTTCCAGTACGTCAGCAAAGCGGATATCGCCCTGCATACTGTTGCGGCCAATTCCGGTCACTTTTATCGTACCGCCCTTAATTGCCGCCGCGGCCAGGAAGTAGGAAGCAGAAGAGGCGTCACCTTCGACAAGATACTCGCCAGGCGAAACATACTGCTGGTTGCCCGCAATATGGAATACGCCGTAGCTGTCGTTCTGTACGTTAACGCCGAAGGTTTTCATCAGATTAAGGGTGATATCAATATAAGGTTTAGAAACCAGATCGCCCTTAATAACGATTTTCGTATCGGCAGACGCAAGGGGTGCCGTCATTAACAACGCGGTGAGGAACTGACTTGATACGCTACCGTCAACGGTAACTTCACCACCGATAAAACCACCTTTAAGACGCAGCGGCGGATAGTTTTCCTGTTCCAGATAGTCAATTTGCGCGCCGCCCTGACGCAAAGCATCAACCAGATGGCCAATAGGACGCTCTTTCATGCGCGGCTCGCCAGTCAGGACAATATTATTGCTTCCCAGACATAGTGCAGCAGCCAACGGACGCATAGCCGTACCTGCATTTCCCAGGAATAATTCCAGCGACTGGTCTGCATGCAACGGGCCACCCTGTCCGGTAATTTCGCAGACGGTACGCTGTTCTGACAGCGTGTAGCTCACGCCTAATGCCTCAAGAGCAGTGAGCATATGGCGTACATCGTCACTGTCTAACAGATTAGTCAGGCGAGTCGTACCTTTTGCGAGGGCAGCCAGAAGCAGTGCACGGTTAGAAACGCTTTTAGACCCGGGAAGATTAACGGTACCATCCACCAGCGCGACAGGTTGTAGTGTCAGAGATTCCTGCATGTGAAACTTATTCTCCAAATAAAATGCAATAAAACCCCGCAAAGCTGCAGGGTTTTCAATTTTAGAACCGCACCACCGCTTTAGCCGTGACGACGTTCAAAATCAATCATAAAATCAGTTAACGCCTGCACGCCTTCGAGCGGCATAGCATTGTAAATCGACGCACGCATCCCGCCTACCGCGCGATGCCCTTTCAGCGAATGCAGACCCGCTGCTACCGACTCTTCGATAAACACGCTGTCCAATGTGGCATCCGCCAGCTGGAACGGAATGTTCATCCGCGAGCGGTTACGCCCGGCGACATCATTACGATAAAAATCACTGTTATCGATAGTGCCATATAAGAGGTCAGCTTTAGCCTGATTACGCTTATTCAGTTCACCTACCCCGCCCTGCTCTTTTAGCCATTTAAAGACCAGACCAGAAAGGTACCATGCAAAAGTAGGCGGCGTGTTGAACATAGAATCGTTGTCGCTTAATACCTTGTAATCAAGAATTGATGGCAAGGCTTGCTGGGCTTTACCCAATAAGTCTTCGCGGACGACAACAAGCGTCAGGCCTGCAGGGCCGATATTTTTTTGCGCTCCCGCGTAAATTACGCCGTAACGGTTAATATCCAGAGGGCGAGAAAGGATGGTCGATGATAAATCAGCTACCGCAATTTTGTCGCCGAAATCAGGCTCTTCATCAATAGCGATACCATCAATAGTTTCATTGGGGCAGTAGTGCACATAGGCCGCTTCGTCTGACAACGACCAGCTGCTCATTGGGGTAATCGCCCGCAACCCATCAAGCGTTGTTTTGGCATCAATAACGTTAGGAGTGCAATATTTTGTCGCTTCTTTAATAGCGCTTTGTGCCCAGTAGCCGCCATCGACATAATCTGCTGTTGAGTGGTTACCCAGCAGATTCATCGGCACTGCCGCAAACTGCGCGCGCGCGCCACCGTGACAGAATAATACTTTGTAGTTGGCGGGGATTTTCAGCAGATCGCGAAAATCTTTCTCTGCCTCTTCAGCAACCTGAGTGAATTCTTTACTACGATGACTGACCTCCATAACGGAGGTTCCTAAACCCTGCCAGTTGCAGAGTTCCTGTTCGGCACGACGCAGCACTTCTACCGGCAGCATCGCTGGACCGGAGCTAAAATTGAAAACCTGGCTCATTTCCCCTCACCACTTTCTGTTCAATCGGTTCGATTCTGCTATCGGTTTTATCATCGCCATCCGTTAGCTGCAATGTTTAATCCGGTAAGCCGACCAGTTCCGGATGACATCCCGCAACAGCTTGTAAGGGTTAATGTAATGATAGCGATATTTTGTGAGGCAATATCCGCAATGGCTTTTTCTCGCTAACACAGCAGGATAAAAATGCCATGATAGGGACCATGAAATTATCCAGGTCGGATAGCGAATCAGGTGGAAACACCGTATCATTGCGCGCTTTCGGCACAACCCAAAACGAGTGGGCTTTACCTATGACGCAAACTTATATTCCAGGCAAAGATGCCGCGTTGGAAGACTCAATTACACGCTTTCAGCAAAAACTACAGGATCTGGGCTTCAATATTGAAGAAGCGTCCTGGCTGAATCCCGTTCCGCATGTCTGGTCAGTCCATATTCGCGATCGTGACTGCCCACTGTGTTTTACCAATGGTAAAGGTGCCAGTAAAAAAGCTGCGCTGGCTTCTGCCCTGGGCGAATACTTTGAACGCCTGTCGACCAACTACTTTTTTGCGGACTTCTGGCTGGGCAAATCCATTGCAAAGGGTGACTTTGTCCATTATCCCAATGAAAAATGGTTTCCGCTGCCGGAGGACGACAGCCTTCCTGAAGGCATTCTCGATGCTCGCCTGACGGCTTTTTACGATCCAGAACAGTCGGTCAGCGCCAGCGATTTAATTGACCTTCAGTCGGGCAATGCCGCCCGCGGGATTTGCGGTCTGCCCTTTACCCGCCAGTCCGATCAGCAAACGGTTTATATTCCGATGAATATCATCGGCAATTTGTACGTGTCGAACGGCATGTCAGCGGGCAATACGGCGAACGAAGCGCGGGTTCAGGGGCTCTCAGAAGTTTTTGAACGTTATATTAAAAACCGCATTATTGCCGAATCCATTAGTCTCCCAGAAATTCCTCAGGAAGTGCTTAACCGCTATCCGGGTGTTGTAGAGTCAATTAACAAACTGGAAGCCGAAGGTTTTCCGATCTTCTCTTACGATGCCTCATTAGGTGGCAAGTATCCCGTGATCTGCGTGGTACTTTTCAATCCTGAAAATGGTACCTGCTTTGCTTCCTTTGGTGCACATCCTGATTTTGGCGTTGCGCTTGAGCGCACCGTGACCGAGCTATTGCAGGGTCGTAGCCTGAAAGATCTCGACGTATTTACGCCACCGACTTTCGACGATGAAGAAGTGGCTGAACACGCTAATCTGGAAACACACTTCATTGATTCCAGCGGCTTGATCTCCTGGGATATGTTTAAGGATGAAGCAGATTATCCGTTTGCAGACTGGAGCTTTGCCGGCACTACTGAAGAAGAATTCGCCACGCTGATGGCCATCTTTAAGGCAGAGGACCAGGAAGTCTATATTGCGGATTATCAGCATCTTGACGTGTATGCCTGTCGAATCATCGTACCTGGCATGTCTGATATTTATCCAGCTGAAGATTTACTGTTAGCAAACAACAGTATGGGCGCTTATCTGCGCGATACGCTGCTCTCTTTACCAGAAAGCCAGTGGGAAAAAGAAGACTATTTAGCGTTAATTGAGCGGCTGGACGAAGACGGCCATGATGATTTCACACGTGTTCGTGAACTTTTAGGCCTGGCAACCGGAAAAGATAACGGTTGGTATACACTGCGCATTGGTGAACTGAAGGCTATGCTGGCCCTTGCCGGTGGTGATATTGATCAAGCGCTGATTTGGACTGAATGGACCATGGAGTTCAATGCGTCAATCTTTACACCTGCTCGCGCGAACTACTATCGCTGCTTACAAACCCTGCTGCTACTGAGCCTGGAAGAGGAACGCGATCCTGTTCAGTATCATCATGCTTTTGTACGTATGTATGGACAGGATGCGGTGGATGCGGCATCAGCAGCCATTAGTGGCGAAGCGCCATTCTATGGACTGCAGAATGTGGATGATGAATTGTTGGCCTTCCCGGCGCATCAATCACTACTTGCCGCTTATGAAAAACTCCAGCAGGCAAAACGCCGCTACTGGAAATAATCTTTTGATGGCCTGCATATTATTGCAGGCCATCGTTTAATAATTAGATCCATTTCTTTTATCCAGAACAAAAAAGCGTAAGCCGCGCAAAGTTAATAAAAGGTGATCTAAATATTTCCATTAATTACCATTATTACACTCTAGCTACAACAACCTCCTGGTTTTCATCCTGAACAATACAAATCGTGCCGAAAAAGCAATTTTATTTTATATTTTAAAATTTATTTATTATTTATAAATCAAAGGTTTAATGTTAATAAGCCTACATTCTTGAGGCTTTATACCCTCTCCATTCTGACGCAATATGATCCATATCAAATTCTCCCCTATACTCCTTTGTTAGTATTTAATTGTTGAATAATTTTGGGAGACGTTAGTGTGAAAGCTGGCAACCCGTTTGATTTGAGAGTACCGTCTGAAATGGCCCTCTTCGCTGAAGAGGCTGGCGTCTATAAGGCGACGAAACATCCCTTCACCACTTTTTTCCTTGCAATTACTGCTGGCGTTTTTATTTCAATTGCTTTTGTTTTTTATATTACGGCAACCACAGGGACAGAAACCGTTCCGTGGGGGCTGGCAAAACTGGTTGGCGGTATCTGTTTCTCACTGGGACTGATGCTGGTGGTCGTTTGTGGTGCAGACTTGTTTACCTCAACCGTTCTCACTATGGTAGCAAAAGCCAGTGGACGCATTACCTGGAGCCAGTTAGCTAAAAACTGGATTAACGTTTATATCGGAAATTTCTTCGGCGCAATGTTCTTCGTTGGGCTGATTTGGTTTGCCGGCCAATATATGGTGGCTAATGGTGCATGGGGATTAAATGTTCTGCAAACGGCTGATCATAAAATGCACCATACTTTTATTGAAGCACTGTGTCTGGGTACGCTTGCTAACCTGATGGTATGCATGGCGGTCTGGATGAGCTATTCGGGGCGAACGCTGACCGACAAAATGTTGGCGATGGTCTTACCCGTTGGCATGTTTGTTGCGAGTGGTTTCGAGCACAGTATTGCTAACATGTTCATGATTCCGCTGGCCATCGTTATTAAGGATTTTGCTGCCCCAGAGTTCTGGCAAGCGACAGGAACCACAGCAGCACACTTCTCAAGCCTGACCGTCAGCAATTTTGTTATCGACAATCTCATTCCAGTCACTCTCGGTAACATTATCGGCGGCGGCCTGCTGGTAGGCTTGACCTACTGGGTTATTTATCTGCGAGAAGGCGATCATCATTGATTGCCAGCAATGTAATTTGGCCCCGCTGCGCAACGACGGTGGGAACGAAAAAAATTCTAGTCATTAAGGTAGGTATCAAATGAGCGACCACAATGAAAAACAGGCCATTGCCTGGGAAAGCTTTGCAGCAGGTGAGTGGCAGAACAGCATTAATGTTCGTGATTTTATCCAAAAAAACTATACGCCTTATGAAGGTGACGAAACGTTCCTGAGCGGCGCTACCGCAGCCACCACGGCGTTGTGGGATAAGGTTATGGAAGGCATTAAGCTGGAAAACCGCACCCATGCGCCAGTCGATTTTGATACCGATCTGGCATCCACTATCACTTCACATGATGCTGGTTATATAGATAAAAAGCTGGAAACCATTGTTGGTTTACAAACTGAAGCACCTCTGAAACGCGCGCTGATCCCTTTTGGCGGCATCAAGATGGTAGAAGGTTCCTGTAAAGTTTACGGTCGCGAGTTAGATGCTGGCCTGAAAAAAGTTTTTACTGATTATCGTAAAACCCATAACCAGGGCGTGTTTGATGTTTACACGCCCGATATCCTGCGCTGCCGCAAATCAGGCGTACTGACCGGTTTACCAGATGCTTATGGTCGTGGTCGCATCATTGGTGATTATCGTCGCGTTGCGTTATACGGCATTGACTTACTGATGAAAGATAAATTCGCTCAGTTCACCTCACTGCAGAGCGATATGGAAAACGGCGTAAACCTTGAAGCGACAATCCGTCTGCGTGAAGAGATTGCCGATCAGCATCGTGCGCTACAACAGATTAAAGAGATGGCAGCCAAATACGGTTGCGATATCTCCGGGCCAGCTAAAACCGCTCAGGAAGCAGTACAGTGGACTTACTTCGGTTATCTGGCTGCGGTGAAATCACAGAATGGCGCAGCAATGTCCTTTGGGCGCGTATCAACATTCCTTGATATCTATATCGAACGCGATCTGAAAGAGGGCAAAATTACCGAGGAAGCCGCTCAGGAGCTTATCGATCATCTGGTAATGAAGCTGCGTATGGTTCGCTTCCTGCGTACGCCGGAATATGACGAACTCTTCTCTGGCGACCCAATCTGGGCCACAGAGTCTCTGGCTGGTATGGGTGTAGACGGCCGTACGCTGGTGACAAAAAACAGCTTCCGCTTCCTCAATACCCTTTACACAATGGGTCCATCACCTGAACCTAACATGACCATTTTGTGGTCAGAGAAATTGCCACTTAACTTCAAAAAGTATGCGGCAAAAGTCTCAATTGATACGTCATCCGTTCAGTATGAAAATGACGATCTGATGCGTCCAGACTTTAACAACGATGATTATGCTATCGCCTGTTGCGTAAGCCCAATGATTGTTGGCAAACAAATGCAGTTCTTCGGTGCACGAGCAAACCTCGCTAAAACCATGCTTTACGCTATTAATGGCGGCGTGGATGAGAAGTTAAAAATGCAGGTTGGCCCTAAAGAAGCGCCAATGATGGATGAAGTGCTGGACTATGAGAAAGTCATGGCTCGCATGGATCACTTTATGGACTGGCTGGCCAAACAGTATGTTACCGCGCTTAACGTCATCCACTATATGCATGATAAATATAGTTATGAAGCCTCACTGATGGCGCTGCACGATCGCGATGTGTATCGCACTATGGCATGTGGTATTGCTGGTCTGTCAGTTGCTGCTGACTCACTTTCCGCAATTAAATATGCAAAAGTTTCCACCATCCGTGATGAAGACGGTCTTGCCGTTGATTTCAAAATCGAAGGTGAATATCCGCAGTTTGGTAATAATGATGCTCGCGTCGATGATATCGCCTGCGACCTTGTTGAACGTTTCATGAAGAAAATTCAGAAACTGCAGACTTACCGTAATGCGGTGCCAACACAATCAGTACTGACTATCACTTCAAACGTGGTTTACGGCAAAAAAACAGGTAACACACCAGATGGTCGCCGCGCCGGTGCACCATTCGGACCTGGGGCTAACCCAATGCACGGTCGTGACCAGAAGGGTGCTGTCGCTTCTCTGACGTCAGTAGCAAAACTCCCGTTTGCTTACGCGAAAGACGGCATCTCTTACACCTTCTCCATCGTACCAAACGCGTTGGGTAAAGATGATGACGTACGTAAAGCTAACCTTGCGGGGCTGATGGATGGTTACTTCCACCATGAATCCAGCATTGAAGGCGGTCAACATCTGAATGTAAACGTAATGAACCGTGAGATGCTGCTTGATGCGATGAATGACCCTGAGAAATATCCTCAGCTGACTATTCGTGTTTCAGGCTATGCAGTACGTTTCAACTCACTGACCAAAGAGCAACAGCAGGACGTTATTACCCGCACCTTCACTCAGACTATGTAACTTCATCTCTCTGAGAAGCAAAGGCTCCACGCCGCTGGAGCCTTTTCTCAGTCTGATTTGCCAGCCTTCTCAGGCCATTCGCCTCAGGCGGCTGGCAAAACAGATTTAACGCAGCTAAGACTGCGTCCCTGCCAGCAACGCAGGTCTACTATGGAGAATTCATCGCAATGTCAGTCACTGGTCGTATTCACTCATTTGAATCCTGTGGGACCGTTGATGGTCCCGGCATCCGTTTTATCACCTTCTTTCAGGGTTGCCTGATGCGCTGCCTGTATTGCCATAATCGTGATACATGGGATACGCACGGCGGCAAGGAAATTACTGTTGAAGAGCTGATGAAGGATGTTGTCTCCTACCGTCACTTCATGAATGCTTCCGGCGGCGGCGTAACGGCATCCGGCGGAGAGGCTATCCTGCAAGCCGAATTCGTGCGTGACTGGTTCCGCGCCTGTCATGCAGAAGGGATTAATACCTGTCTGGATACCAATGGTTTTGTACGCCGTTACGACCCGGTTATTGATGAATTACTGGACGTTACCGATCTGGTGATGTTAGATCTGAAACAGATAAATGATGACGTTCACCAGATACTTGTCGGGGTCTCGAACCGGCGTACGCTGGATTTTGCGCGTTACCTTGCGAAGAAAAATATTCGTACCTGGATACGTTACGTGGTGGTCCCGGGCTATTCAGATGATGATGAGTCTGCCCATCGCCTTGGTGAATTTACCCGAGATATGGGAAACGTCGAAAAAATTGAGCTTTTGCCCTATCACGAACTGGGTAAGCACAAATGGATAGCGATGGGAGAGGAATATAAGCTGGACGGCGTTCATCCGCCGAAAGCCGAAACCATGGAACGGGTAAAGCATATACTCGAAGGCTACGGCCACAAGGTTATGTATTAAACCAGGGCGGATTTCTCCGCCCTGCTCTTTTAAACCGTCGGCTTTATTTTTAGCACTTATGCATGGGCAATCGGTGTGGCATGCTGATCGGCCTTACGCAACAGCATAACCAGATAGATAAATGCTACGGCGGCAATCATGACAAACAACACCCGATCGGAGTAATTTTGCATCAGTAACGATGTCAGCGCGGGGCCGGCAAGGCTTCCCAACGTGTAGCTGAGCAACAGTGCCTGATTCATAGACACCAGCTCATGATGCGACACTTTCTCACAGGCCCATGACATAGCGACGGGATAAAGTGTAAAACCTGCACAGCCTAAAACGAATAATGCTGGTGCCATGGCAGTATTACTGAGCATGGCCAGTGCGCCCAGAATGACGCCAAAAACCTGCACGCGAAGCACCAGCAAACGACCATAACGGTCGGCAAGTCGTCCGACCGGCCATTGCCCGATAATACCCGCGCTAATAAGCAGCGCCATCCAGTATCCGACGTTCGCGTCGCTCATGCCCTGATGGGAAAGATAAAGCGGCATCAGGCCGTACAGCGAGCCCAACAGAATCCCAGAAATAATGCAGCCGTTAATGCCAAGACGTGCACTGCGACGACGCAACATAGACCACATACGGCCTGACGTTTCTTCATCCTCAGACTTTGCCGTAATCTGAGTAAAAATCAGAGGTAAAATGGCCGCAACAATAAAACCGGTCACCCAGGGCAGGACATGCAGCAGGCCGGTAGACATTTTACTAACCAGGAGCTGTCCGGCAACCGTTCCCAGGTAATAAACGATCATATAGGCAGCCAGTAGCTGGCCGCGATTACGAAGCGTTCCGCTGCACAGTAAAGCACTTTCCACCACTACCCAAATTAGCGCGCAACCAATTCCTGCAACAAAGCGCCATAAAGACCACGAAAGAAATCCGCTTTCCAGTCCTAAAGCTGCCGTAGCCAGAGCAAAAGTAATCGAGGCGATATAATAAGCGCGATTAAAACCGAGTCGCTTAATCAACCAGCCTGCGAGTAATGCCCCCACCAGGTTGCCCGTAAAATAAGATGAACTTACGCCACCCACTTGCCAGGTTGGCAACGCATCATGGGTAAGCCACAGCGGCACCAGCGTATTCAGCACGGCGATAGAAATGGTCAATAGCAGCAGGCCGCAAAGCAGCATAATTACGGGACGGGACCAGGTTGACATAGTCAGGAAACTACCAAAACAGCAGAGGATTTGGCGCGCATAATGCCACTCGCCAGATTAAAGTCAACGGCCAAAAATCGCATGCAGCACGATTTGCTGCGAACCGATTTAATTTTTTTATCTTCAATAAGTTAACGCAACAACGTTGCCAGGCTGTAATTACGTTATCTCTATGAAAAATGAGCGTATTAACAAAAATACCGCTTTCATTATCGATGATTTTTATTGCTGATAAAGAAACGAATTTCAGATGTTTTTAAAGGCTTACGGATAAAAAAACCTGCAGACAAAGCCGCAGGTTTTTTATAACGCGCTGAGCGTCAGCCAATAAATTCAAGGCCTTTCATATACGGACGCAGTACTTCAGGAACAGCAATACGGCCATCAGCCTGCTGATAGTTCTCCAACACCGCGACCAGGGTACGCCCTACAGCCAAACCTGAACCATTCAGAGTATGAACAAGGCGCGGCTTTTTCTCGGTTTTACTGCGGCAGCGAGCCTGCATGCGACGTGCCTGGAAATCACCCATATTGGAACAGGATGAAATTTCACGGTAAGTGTCCTGAGCCGGGAGCCACACTTCCAGATCGTAGGTTTTGCAGGAACCAAAGCCCATATCACCGGTACACAGCAGCACTTTACGGTAAGGCAATTCCAGCAGCTGCAGCACTTTTTCTGCGTGCCCAACCAGCTCTTCCAGCGCCTGCATGGAATCTTCCGGACGCGTGATTTGCACCATTTCAACTTTGTCGAACTGATGCATGCGGATCAGACCGCGGGTATCACGACCGTAAGCGCCCGCTTCAGAACGGAAGCACGGAGTATGAGCAGTCAGTTTTAACGGCAGGGACTCTTCTTCAAGGATTTCATCGCGAACCAGGTTAGTCAGCGGGACTTCAGACGTTGGGATCAACGCATAATCACTGGCAGAAGCTTCTTCTGCCAGTGGACGAGTATGGAACAGATCTTCACCAAACTTCGGCAGCTGTCCGGTACCGTACAGAGAAGTATGGTTGACCAGGTAAGGAACATAAGTTTCCAGATAGCCATGCTGCTCAGTATGCAGATCCAGCATAAACTGGCTGAGCGCACGGTGCATCAGCGCAATCTGCCCTTTCATGACCACAAAACGTGAACCGGTTAGCTTCACCGCAGCGGCAAAGTCCAGCCCGGCAGCCATTTCGCCCAGTTCAACATGATCGCGTACTGCAAAATCATAGTGGCGCGGCTCGCCCCAGCGACTCACTTCCAGGTTATCGCTATCGTCTTTACCGAGAGGGACTTCATCAACCGGAATGTTCGGTATAGCTAAGGCAACGTCACGAATTTGGTTCTGTAATAGATCAAGTTCCGCTTTGGCCGCATCCAGGCGTTCGCCCAGCACGTTCACTTCCTGACGTAACGGCTCGATGTCTTCCCCACGCGCTTTGGCCTGCCCGATAGATTTGGATCGGGAGTTACGTTCTGCCTGCAGGGTTTCCGTTTCGACCTGGAGGACTTTGCGGCGTTCTTCCTGCGAGCGCAGCGTGTCAACGTCCAGCTTAAAGCCCCGGCGTGCCAGTTTTTCAGCGACTGCGTCTGGCTCATTACGCAGCAGATTAGGATCGAGCATGCTTGTCCTGTGATAAGTATTTAATTAAAGAAGGGCGCATCCGCACGGCGAATACGTTGAATTCCTTGCTAACCTTACCGCAACGTTAATGTTAGCGATAGCGTTTTGTCGGGCTATTTTGATCCTGCTCAGCGAGCCAGGTGAGCTTTTCACCAATCTTCCCTTCCAGCCCTCGCGAGGTGGGACGGTAATAGCGAGTCATCGCCATTTCAGCCGGGAAATAGTCCTCGCCTGCCGCATAAGCATTCGGTTCATCGTGAGCGTAACGATACTCTGCACCCAGCCCCATCTCTTTCATCAATTTAGTTGGCGCATTGCGCAAGTGCTCAGGAACATCGTAGTCCGGGTTATCGCGAGCATCACGCATTGCTGCTTTAAAAGCGGTATAAACAGCGTTACTTTTCGGTGCGCAAGCCAGGTAAACGATCGCCTGTGCAATTGCCCGCTCGCCTTCAGCCGGGCCAACACGGGTAAAACAATCCCATGCTGAAATCGCCACCTGCATACCGCGAGGATCGGCATTACCGACATCTTCAGAAGCAATAGCAAGCAACCGACGGGCAACATACAAAGGATCGCCGCCTGCGGTAATAATGCGGGCATACCAGTACAAAGCCGCATCGGGCGCGGAGCCTCGGACAGATTTATGCAGCGCAGAGATCAGATCGTAATAACGATCGCCTTTATTGTCGAATCTGGCGCTACGCTCGCCTGATACTTCATTCAGGAGTTGCACCGTGAGCGTGCGCAGGCCTTTGCTGTCCACTTCGGCCATATCGGCCATCATTTCCAACGTATTTAAAGCTCGCCGGGCATCACCGCTAACTAATTCAGCTACCATCCGCCGGGTTTCGTCTGGCAGAACAATATTTTGCTTGCCGTAACCCCGCGCCTCATCCTTCATCGCCTGATCCAGCACGGTTTCAATATCTTCGCGGGTAAGGGACTTCAGCAAATAGACACGTGCCCGGGAAAGTAACGCCGAATTCAATTCAAAGGAGGGATTTTCAGTAGTCGCGCCAATGAACGTGATAGTGCCATCTTCAATGTGCGGTAAAAAAGCATCCTGCTGGCTTTTGTTGAAGCGATGCACCTCGTCCACAAACAGAATCGTGCGTCGTCCTGCATTGCGGTTTTGACGTGCACGTTCAATAGCCTCACGAATTTCTTTAACGCCAGAGGTCACCGCGGAGATACGTTCAACGTCAGCCTGGCCATAATGACCAATAATTTCGGCCAGCGTCGTCTTTCCGGTGCCCGGCGGCCCCCAGAGGATCATCGAGTGCAGATGCCCCGCTTCAATTGCCCGGGGCAAAGGTTTACCCGCTGCCAGAAGATGCTGCTGACCAATATATTCGGCAAGCTTACGGGGCCGCATGCGTGCGGCCAATGGCTGAAATTCGTTGTGGGAGAAATCCAGAGACAGACTGCTCACGCTAACCTCACTGACGTTGATCGTCCAGCGTCACGCCTTTTGGCGGCGTAAACTTGAACTTATCGGCTGCGACAGCACCATTCTGCTGACTTTTGAGCGCATAGCTGCTGCGCTGGCCATCTTGTTCTACCGCACTGAACTGGTTAATGGTTCCGCTTTTGGAAACGTTAATGGTGAACTGCTTCAAATTGCCATCGGCCGATTTCGGCGTCAGTTCAAAATTATCACCCAGCTGCGTGATGTTGTATTGTTTCCAGTCATTACCCTGATTACGGGCAATCAGCATAAACGGCGTATTGCTGGTGGCATTCTTCAGCCAGGTAGCGCTGACCTGCTCAACAAAAGGGTTATAGAACCACAGCGTTTCGCCATCTGAAATCAGGATACTTTCATCAGGGGCGGTCATATGCCAGTTGAAAAGATTAGGGCGTTTAACCCACAGTTCACCTTCACCATCCTGGACGGATTGGCCGCTGCCGTCAGTCACTTTTTGCGTAAAGCTGGCATGGAAGCTTTTCACTTTGTCCAGACGCTGCTGCAGATCGGAAGAGGCGTCAGCCAGCACGCTGGCAGAAGAGAAAGCAGCAAGCAGACAGCAGGAAATCATTAATTTTTTCATCAGGGCATCCTTATTGAAACTATTTTATCCCGGTTAGCGGGTAAACCTGTGTGGATAACTGTAGCCGGACTGCAACGATTGCAACAGGAGATTAACCTTAATCCCCTGACGGACAGAGTAGATATGGGGATATCGCGTGCAAACTCAACGGGCCGGATTATCCCGGCCCGCTGCTTAGCGTTTGCTGCTATTACATTTCATGGGGCGGTGGCGAGAGGACTTCCCGGTTACCGTTATGACCCGGCGTCGACACAATACTTTGTGCTTCCATCTGCTCAATAATTCGGGCCGCACGGTTATAACCGATACGGAACTGGCGTTGCACCCCAGAAATGGAAGCCCGTCGTTTTTCAACCACGAACGACACTGCCTGATCGAACAGAGGATCCAGTTCTTCATCAGCATCAAGACCGAGCGCACCGCTTTCGCTTTCCTCACCAGCAGTAATGCTTTCGATATACTGAGGGCGCCCGCGTGCTTTCCAATCCTGTACGACCGCATGAACCTCCTGATCAAGGACAAATGCGCCATGAACACGCATTGGCATTGAGGAGTTCGGCGGCATATACAGCATGTCCCCCATTCCCAACAGCGATTCGGCTCCGCCCTGATCGAGGATCGTGCGGGAGTCGATTTTACTGGAAACGGTAAAGGCAATACGCGTTGGTATGTTCGCCTTAATCAACCCGGTAATAACATCAACAGAAGGACGCTGTGTAGCCAGAACCAGATGGATACCGGCAGCACGCGCTTTCTGCGCCAGACGAGCAATCAGCTCTTCCACTTTCTTACCAACCGCCATCATCAGATCGGCGAACTCATCAACCAATACAACAATGTAAGGCAGTTTTTCCAGCACCGGCGGCGTAGTATCCATGCTGTCACCCGGTTTCCAGAAAGGATCCGGAATAGGACGACCCATCGCTTCAGCCAGCTTCACTTTCTCGTTATAGCCAGCCAGATTACGCACGCCCAGTGCGGACATCAGCTTATAGCGTCGCTCCATCTCACCGACACTCCAGCGCAGCGCGTTCGCCGCATCCTTCATATCGGTGACCACTTCAGTCAGCAAATGCGGAATACCTTCGTAAACCGACAGCTCCAGCATTTTTGGATCGATCATGATAAAGCGAACTTCTTCCGGCGTAGCTTTATAAAGCATGCTGATGATCATGGCGTTCACGCCAACAGACTTACCGGAGCCCGTTGTACCGGCAACCAGCAAGTGTGGCATTTTTGCCAGATCCGCCACGACTGGCTGTCCTGCAATATCTTTACCCAGCACAACAGCTAGCGGTGAAGGATTGTCACGGAACTTATCGCACTCAAGTACTTCACGCATGTAAACCGTCTGACGATGCTTATTAGGCAGCTCAAGACCCACGTATGGCTTACCTGGAATAACTTCCACTACACGTACCGCTACGGCAGAGAGTGAACGAGCAAGGTCACGTGAAAGATTAGAAATACGAGCCGCTTTAACACCCGGTGCCAAATCCAGTTCAAAACGTGTGATCACCGGCCCCGGCGAAATACCGACTACTTCAGCTTTAACGCGATAGTCAGCCAGGCGAGCTTCAACCAGTCGAGCGGTTTGCTCCAGGGCAAACATGTCTACGGGCTCAGCTTCTGCTGGCGGTGCCGTCAACAAATCAAGCGTTGGCAATGGCGTAGTCGGTTTTTCCAACGGCTGTTCATGTCGTACCAGGAACGGATGAAACAGGCTGTCGGCCATTGGATTGGCGGCTTCTGGCTGCTGAACCGGGGCTTCCGGCTGGGCAGCCTGCCATGACGGCGCAGCTTGCTGAACCGGGGCTTCCGGCTGAGCGGCCTGCCATGACGGCGCAGCTTGCTGAACCGGGGCTTCCGGCCGAGCGGCCTGCCACGATGGCGCAGCTTGCTGAACCGGGGCTTCCGGCTGAGCGGCCTGCCACGATGGCGCAGCTTGCTGAACCGGGGCTTCCGGCTGGGCAGTCTGCCATGACGGGGCAGCTTGCTGAACCGGGGCTTCCGGCCGAGCGGCCTGCCACGATGGCGCAGCTTGCTGAGCCTGCGTCTGTTGTGGAGCCTGGCTGTGTTGCTGCCACTGGGGCTGCTCAACAGGCTTAACAGTTTCTTCCGCTACGGCAGATAAGGTAAACAGCGGCTCACTTGGGCCATCGTCGACCAGATCGTCCATTGGTGAAAAATCGAATGCGCCCGCAGTATCCAGTTTCAGCGCAGCATTATTTTCCGGCTCTGGCTGCCCGTAACGTTGATTCTGCTGTCCGGCAAACTGACGTGCAAGCTCAGCCTGATGCTGTGCTTCCTCTTCATCTTCCTCAGCGTAACTTTCACCGTAGCGCGTCTGTTGCTGAGCCATGAAAGCCTCGCGCAAATGCGCTTCCTCCTGTACCTGAGCATCCGTATTAGTTTCAACGGCGGCCTGCTGCTGGCGCAGTTCCTCTTCTTTAGCCTTCTCTTCGGCAATGCGCTGTGAAGGAAGTTTGATGCCATAAGAAGCGAGCTCACGGCGTGTAGGAAGCTTTACCGGATTAGGACGAGGTAACTCAGGCCCGATACCTTGCTTAACCTGCGGATTAGCCGCTTCACTGGTTGCGCTGAAGCCCGGCATAAAGGCGCCGGATGCCGCCGCCGCTTTCGCTGCTTCAGCCGTCATGCTGCCCGCCACAATATCTGCTGGCTGAGAAGATGCTGAGGAAGAGAAATCAAACGGTGAGCCTGACGCTTCACGCCAGTTGCCCATGCTCGGACCTTCATCTTCTGCAACCGGCACGGATGGCGCAGGCGTTTCCGCTGGCACTTCAAACCGGTAAAGCTCTGGCGGCACACTTGCCGTCGCGACCGGAGTCGTTGACGCAGGTTGTTGCGTCGCGACCTGCGTTGGGATCGAGGCAGAGACAGGTGGAGAGACAGCCTGAGACGCGGGCAGAGTAGGCGCTTCAGGTGCCAGAGGCCGAGCCGTGATAATGGCCGGGGCTTCCGAAGAACGCTGAGCAACAGCCGCAGCAACGGGTTTGCTCAGCAACGGATCGTGGTCATCCTCTTCATATTCTTCTTTATCATCATGAACTTTTTTCGGCGCTGATAACAAAATATCGTGCTCATCGTCATCATGTGCCTGAAGTTTTAATGATGAAGCCGCTTCGTCATGTTCTTGCTCCTCATCATCTTCATGCCACCGCTCGTCATGACGAGACCGGTTGCTGGCAAAGGTCAGAACGCCCATAACCGCAGCGCCGATCTTTTCAGCAATCGTCAACCATGACCAGCCGGTGTAAAGCGTCAGCCCAGCGGCCCAAACGCACAACAGCGTTAACGTCCCGCCTGCGCCATTGAACCAGGGAGCCATAGCATTACTCAGCAGGCTGCCGATGACGCCGCCAGAAGCGAAATACCAGATATCATCTGCATTCAGCGCGGCCAGGCCGCAGGAAGTCACCACTAATGCCAGCACGCCAATCAAACGCAACGCCACGGCAAAATAGTCGATGTAATCCTGAGAATGTCGCTGACGGAACGTGATCCAGCACAGCCCCAGAATAACGGGAGGGATGGCATAGGCCATGACGCCAAAAATGAAAAACAGCGTATCCGCAAGCCAGGCGCCAACGCCGCCGCCCAAATTATGGATAGGTTCATGCCAGGCGGTTTGCGACCAGCTGGGATCGGAAGGATTGAAGCTCAGCAATGCTACCATCAGGTAAACGGCGAAAAGAGCAACAATGATTAATAACGCTTCCAGCAGACGACGCCCACTGCTCAGCGGTTGTAACGAAACTTCTTTATCTTCTGTGTATTCCTGGCTCAAGAGTACTCTCCAGGTGCCTGTAAACTATGAAGGCAACAGCGCCGGGTATGCCCGACGCTGAACCTGTATGAATTCACAGGAGTGTACCGAAAACTACCAGGTTTTGCACCTGCCCTGTGTTACCGCGTTTTAATGACTAAGCGGTTACTTTGCTTCACTTCTTCCATGACCACGTAGGTCCGCGTATCGTTCACGCCAGGCAGGCGTAGCAGGGTTTCCCCCAACAATTTACGGTAGGCAGACATATCGGGTACGCGGGTTTTCAGCAGATAGTCAAAATCGCCTGAAACAAGATGACACTCTTGAGTTTCCTCAAGTTTTTGTACGGCGGCGTTAAATTGCTCAAACACGTCGGGTGCGCCACGATTCAGAGTAATCTCAACGAATACCAGTAGCGATGCATCCAGATAATGCGGGTTCAACTGGGCAGTATAGCCAAGAATAAACCCCTGCCTTTCAAGACGACGCACACGCTCAAGACACGGCGTAGGTGATAAGCCCACTCGTTTCGAAAGCTCGACGTTGGAGATGCGGCCATCCTTCTGCAACTCATTAAGGATATTACGATCGATCCTGTCGAGATCTTTTCCAGGTCGTTTTTTATTGTCTACCATTATTATTGTCTCTCTTAATGCCTTCCCTTTACCTGCCATACTCTGGACGTATTCACTGTACAGAGTTGTTCTAAGTGAAGTCTGGAGCCTGTTGCGAAATAAAACGCCCATCCGCCTGACGCATGCTGTCTGTCCACACCATGCGTCATGACCAATGACAGACTGAGTTTATTCGGCTGATGCGCCAAAACAGGGAAAACCTGCGTTTGCCAGCCTGAATCCTCTCCGCTTCCTACACTGTTTTCGCAAAAGCGCAGCCGATTGTCAAAGCAAAACAACTAAAATCAGTACAACATGCCAGATGTGTCGCTGCGTGACTGTTTTTTAATGGGTATTTTCGCTGGGCTGCACCATCATCTCGCGTTATATGCCCTGTTTTAGCGCAAATTTCCCCGTGATGGGTCAACGGTGAATTGGTTAAACCTTTTGCAATCATCGTTAACAAAATTGCAGAATGCTTTTTTTGCCGCAGTAAATTCCCTACAATCAAAACAAATGCCAGTCAATCAATGAGGGTCTCATGAGCGTGGCCAAACACAGTAAATTACTTATCCTGGGTTCCGGCCCAGCGGGCTACACGGCTGCCGTCTATGCGGCACGCGCTAACTTAAATCCGGTGCTGATTACCGGTTTGGAAAAAGGCGGTCAGTTGACCACCACGACCGAAGTTGAAAACTGGCCTGGCGATCCGCACGATTTGACCGGGCCGGCGTTGATGGAGCGCATGCAGGAGCATGCGGAAAAATTCAACACCGAGATTATCTTTGACCATATCCATAGCGTCGATTTACAAAATCGTCCGTTTCGCCTGACGGGTGATAGCGGTGAATATACCGCCGACGCGCTGATTATCGCAACCGGCGCTTCTGCGCGCTATCTTGGCCTGCCATCGGAAGACGCCTTTAAGGGCCGCGGCGTTTCCGCCTGTGCGACCTGTGATGGTTTCTTCTATCGCAATCAAAAAGTTGCGGTAATTGGCGGCGGCAACACCGCTGTGGAAGAAGCGCTTTATCTGGCGAATATTGCAGCTGAAGTGCACCTTATCCATCGCCGTGACAGCTTCCGTGCAGAAAAAATCCTTATTGACCGCCTGATGGAAAAAGTGCGCAACGGCAACATCGTTCTGCATACCAATCAGACGCTGGATGAAGTATTGGGTGACCAGATGGGCGTCAGCGCTTTGCGTTTGCGTTCAGCGCTGGATGATGCACAGACTGAAGAACTTAACGTTGCTGGCCTGTTTGTTGCTATCGGCCACAGCCCTAATACTGCGATTTTTAAAGATCAGCTGGAACTGGAAAATGGTTACATCAAGGTTCAGTCTGGTCTGCACGGCAACGCTACGCAAACCAGCATTCCAGGCGTGTTTGCCGCTGGCGACGTGATGGATCATATCTATCGCCAGGCGATCACTTCTGCGGGAACAGGCTGTATGGCCGCGCTGGATGCTGAACGTTATCTTGACGGGCTAGTTAAAGATTCTCAGTAAGTTGTTAAACGTCTGATTCAATCTTGCCTGAGGCGACCTTCACAGGTCGCCTTTTTCATTTGCAGACTGTATTATCGCCGGTCATTTCCCCTGTTAATTACAAGGTCGTTCGGCGTTTCCCGCGCTAAACTTCCGGCAATGCGGTAAGGCATGGATAAGTCACGACAGCAACAGTTGCTCCGCTGGTTGAAAGACCAGAGCATATACAGCCAGGGCTGGCTTCAGCTTTCACTGTTCTTAGGCATCATCAGCGCGTTGCTGATTCTGTTACAAGCCTGGCTGATGGCTACGCTACTTCAGCGGTTGATCGCCGATCACCTTCCCCGCGAATCCGTTATCCCGCAGCTTATCCTGCTTTTTTCCTGCTTTTTGTTACGCGCCCTTCTCGCCTGGCTACGAGAAAAAGTGGGCTTCGCCTGTGGCAACGTCATCAGAAAAGCGCTGCGGCGTCAGATCCTCGATCGTCTCGACGCTACAGGCCCGGCTATGATCCACGGCAAGCCAGCCGGGAGTTGGGCCACGCTGCTGCTGGAACAAATTGAAGATATGCAGGATTACTATGCGCGCTATCTTCCTCAAATGCGGCTGGCCGCTATCGTTCCCTGCTTTATTCTGATTGGCCTTGCACCGGTCAACTGGGCAGCCGCCATGATTTTGCTGGTCGCAGCCCCTCTGATTCCCTTATTTATGGTGATGGTTGGTATTGGCGCTGCTGAGGCGAACAGGCGCAATTTCCAGGCGCTGGCAAGATTGAGCGGCCACTTTCTCGATCGCCTTCGTGGTCTGGATACGTTGCGCCTTTTTCACCGTGCTGAAGCAGAAACAGCACAAATTGGCACGGCTTCTGGCGAATTTCGTCAACGTACGATGGAAGTGTTACGGCTGGCTTTTCTCTCTTCCGCTGTACTGGAGTTTTTCGCTTCCATTTCTATCGCGGTCGTGGCGGTTTATTTCGGCTTCTCTTATCTGGGCGAATTAAATTTCGGGCATTACGGTACGGGCGTGACTTTATTTGCTGGTTTCTTTGCGCTGCTGCTGGCACCCGAATTTTTCCAGCCGTTACGGGATCTGGGGACCTATTATCATGCCAAAGCCCAGGCGGTAGGCGCAGCGGATGCGCTTGAACAATTTTTATGTTCGGAAACAAGCGCTGAAGTACCGCAGGGCGTGAGTATTCCAGACTTTAGCCCGGGCCTGAATATCACCGCAGAAGCGCTGGTTATTACTACAGGCGATGGCGTCGTCCTTGCCGGCCCGATGAGCTTCATCTGGCCACACGGGAAACGAATTGCTTTAGTAGGCAAAAGTGGTGCCGGGAAAACCTCTCTGCTTAATGTACTGCTTGGACATCTTCCCTATCGCGGATCGCTACGAATCAACGGCACAGAGTTGCGGGATATCCAGCCGGAATACTGGCAGCAGCAGCTGGCATGGGTTGGACAAAATCCGCATTTACCTGCCGCGACGATAGAAGAGAATATTGCGCTGAATGGCACTGTTGATAGTCAAAAAATGCAGCACGTTTGCCAGCTGGCTGGCGTCAGTGAATTTATTGGCCGGTTTGGTGCCAATACAACGGCGGAGCTTGCTGCTTCACTCTCCGTTGGTCAGGCGCAGCGTATTGCTGTTGCCCGCGCACTGTATAAATCTTGCAGGCTCCTGCTGTTGGATGAACCCAATGCCAGCCTGGACCGCAGCAGCGAACAACGCGTTAATCAGGCTTTACATTATGCCTCTTTTAACCAGAGCACGCTGCTGATCACCCACCAGCTGAACGAGCTGCATCGTTGGGATGAAATTTGGGTAATGCAGGAAGGCAAAATTGTCCAGCATGGTGTCAGAGAGCAACTGCTACAGGCGTCAGGGCCTTTTGCGGCGCTGGCGTCACGACGTGAGGAGAAAGCTGAATGAGGACGCTTCTGCCCTTTCTGCGGCTCTACCGTCGCCATGTATTTCTTTTGACGCTGGGGGTCGCACTGGCCGTGCTTACGCTGTTAGCCAGTATCGGTCTGCTGACGCTGTCAGGCTGGTTTCTGGCGGCCTGTTCAACAGCTGGCGCCGCAGGGCTGTTTAGCTTTAACTATCTGCTGCCCGCCGCTGGCGTGCGGGGCGCAGCAATAATTCGCACCGCAGCGCGCTATGCCGAACGTCTGGTAAGTCATGAAGGAACGTTTCGCGTACTGGAACACCTGCGGGTATTTACCTTTAGCAAATTCATCCCGCTCTCTCCTGCCGGACTACGCCGTTTCAGTCAGGGCGATCTCCTTAACCGACTGGTTGCTGATGTCGATACGCTTGACCATCTCTATCTGCGAATACTTTCACCGTTGACTGGCGCTTTTGTGGTAATTGTAGCGGTGACAGCGGGCCTGAGCTGCTTTGACGGGCAGCTGGCGATGATCATTGGCGGCATCATGCTGCTGACGCTGCTGCTACTGCCGCCGCTATTTTATTGCGCGGGTCGTAATGCAGGGAACGATCTTACCCATCTGCGAGCGCAGTATCGAAGTCAGTTGACTGGCTGGCTACAAAGTCAGGCTGAACTGAAAATTTATGGCGCAGCGTCCCGCTTTCGTCTTGAGCTGGATAAGACCGAAACGTTATGGCAGCAGGCGCAACGGAAACAGGCGGGCCTGGCGGGCCTGTCGCAAGCTTTGCTGCTGCTCATAACGGGTTTAGTGGTGGTGGTGGTGTTCTGGCTGAGTGCTGGCACTACAGCGAACGCTAATGAACCTGGTGCATTAATCGCGCTCTTTGTGTTTTGTTCTTTGGCTGCTTTTGAAGCATTAGCCCCGGTTGGCAGCGCTTTTCTGCATCTCGGTCAGGTTATGACTTCAGCACGTCGTGTGGCACAGATCCTGGCGCAAAAACCTGCGGTAACGTTTTCTCGCCCGTTTACTCATAAAACTCACGGTGCCGCTCTTAGCCTGCGTAACCTGAGTTTCCGCTACGATTCCGGCGTCTCTGCAATAGAAAATTTTTCGCTGGAAATTGCCTCAGGCGAACACATTGCGCTGCTGGGCCGAACAGGTTGCGGTAAATCAACTTTACTTCAGCTGTTAACCCGCGCATGGGATCCCAGTCAGGGTGAAATCTGGCTTAACGGGCATTTGCTGCCAACATGGGATGAAGCCTCGTTGCGAAAACTGACCAGCGTTGTAACGCAGCGGGTGCATATTTTTAGCAATACGCTGCGTGACAATCTGTTGCTGGCATCGCCTGACAGCAGCGACTCGCAACTGACAGAGGTCTTGCAGCGCGTCGGATTGCACACCCTGCTGGAAGATGGTCAGGGTTTGAATAGCTGGTTAGGCGATGGGGGACGCCAGCTGTCAGGCGGAGAACAGCGGCGGCTGGGGCTTGCCCGTGCGTTGCTGCATAATGGTTCCCTGCTATTGCTGGATGAACCTACAGAAGGCCTGGATGCCGAAACAGAGCAGCAAATTCTACAGCTGTTGCAGGAAATAGCGCAGGATAAAACGCTGATTATGGTAACGCATCGCCTGCAGGGATTGCATCGCTTTGACAGAATCTGCGTCATGGATGGCGGCAGGCTGGTGGAGCAAGGAAATCATCTCGAATTAATCTCAAAAGAGAGCCATTACAGCGCCTTCCATCAACGGATTGCGCTATAGTCTACCCTCTCGTTTGACAGAGACAGTGACTATGCGACTGATCCAGCTATCCAGGGAATCACTCAATTTCCCGCCGCCAGAGATGGCGCTGCGTGAACCTAACGGGCTGCTGGCAATGGGCGGCGACCTTAGCGTGCCACGGCTGCTCAGTGCTTACCACCGCGGTATTTTTCCCTGGTTTTCTCCCGGGGATCCTATTCTGTGGTGGTCGCCCGATCCCCGTGCCGTGCTTTATCCGGAAAAATTTCACCTCAGCCGCAGCATGAAACGTTTTCATCAGCGTTCGCCCTACCGCGTCACGCTAAATCAAAACTTTCAGGACGTTATTGAGGGCTGTGCTGCCGATCGCGATGAGGGCACCTGGATTACCCATGACGTCAGGCGCGCATGGATGAAGCTGTTTGATGCTGGTGATGCGCAGTCTGTTGAAGTCTGGCGGGATAATGAGTTGGTGGGCGGCATGTACGGCCTGGCGCTGGGGCAGATTTTTTGTGGCGAGTCGATGTTTAGCCGCAGTGAAAATGCGTCTAAAACGGCGTTACTGGTTTTCAGCCGCTATTTTCAGCAACAGGGCGGCAAGCTGATTGACTGTCAGGTTTTGAATCCTCATACCGCCTCGCTGGGTGCGGAAGAGATTGCCCGGACAAATTATCTGCAACTGGTCAATTCGCTATCAGATTTGGCGCTATCAGCCGACTGCTGGCGGCCACAAACCCTTTTTTAGGGCGATTGCGCGATGTTTTCCACGCAAGTTGGCATAACAGTGATATAATATGCGCGTTTGGTATGTCGTCCGCCCATCGCCTCCTGTTACTGGCGAGCCGGGAGTGGCCTGGCTGGGAATACTTAAGCCCTTGTCTTTTGGTTTTCATTACGCGCAGGAGCGAATGTAGAACCCATTCTTAGCCCGCAACTCTCTCACGCAGACGCCAATACACTACTCAGTTTTAATCGTGAGCTTCTCTGCGCAAAGCGCGTAACAGAGCGGCTGATGCTGGTGAAATCACCAACAATTCTTTACATAATACTTGAAATTCGGCATTATTTGCCGGTTCAAAACTAAGGTTGTAACACCCAGAGGATTCGATGGCCAAAGAAGACAATATTGAAATGCAGGGTACCGTACTGGATACGTTACCTAACACCATGTTTCGCGTTGAACTAGAAAACGGACACGTGGTTACCGCTCACATCTCCGGTAAAATGCGCAAAAACTATATCCGCATCCTGACGGGCGACAAAGTCACTGTTGAGCTGACCCCGTACGACCTGAGCAAAGGCCGCATTGTCTTCCGTAGTCGCTAATTAGCTTATCTGTCGTGTAGCCTGATGTTGAGTCTGCACCTGTAAAAAAGGCCGGAGAATCTCCGGCCTTTCGCATTTTAGCGCTCAGGCTTAATGCACTGAACCTTCCGTTTTACGCTTCTCCGCACTGAGGAACTGATAGGTCAGCTGGTTCTTCTCTTTATCGAGCGCCACCGCAACCGATCCGCCATCTACCAGAGAACCGAACAGCAACTCGTTCGCCAACGGTTTTTTCAGGTTTTCCTGCACGGTACGCGCCATTGGGCGTGCGCCCATCGCTTTATCGTAACCTTTATCAGCCAGCCAGTTACGCGCTTCATCAGTAACTTCCAGCGAAACGCCCTTCGCATCCAGCTGTGCCTGTAGCTCAACAATAAACTTATCGACAACCTGATGAATAACCACGGCATCGAGGTGTTTGAACCAAATGATATTGTCGAGACGGTTACGGAACTCTGGCGTAAAGATTTTTTTGATCTCTTCCATGGCATCGGTACTGTTGTCCTGTTGGATCAAGCCAATAGACTTACGTTCGGTTTCACGAACACCGGCGTTCGTCGTCATTACCAATACCACGTTACGGAAATCGGCTTTACGACCATTGTTATCGGTCAGCATACCGTTATCCATCACCTGTAACAGCAGGTTAAATACGTCCGGATGCGCTTTCTCGATTTCATCAAGCAGCACTACGGCGTGAGGATGCTTGATGACTGCATCCGTCAGCAAACCGCCCTGATCGAAACCGACATAGCCTGGAGGCGCACCAATCAGGCGACTGACGGTGTGGCGCTCCATATACTCGGACATATCAAAGCGCAGCAGTTCGATGCCCAGTGCTTTAGCCAGCTGAACGGTAACTTCTGTTTTACCGACGCCCGTTGGGCCAGCAAACAGGAAAGAACCGACAGGCTTACGATCCTGGCCCAATCCCGCACGACTCATTTTAATCGCTTCGGTTAAGGCTTCGATCGCATTGTCCTGACCGAACACCAGCATTTTCAGGCGATCGCCAAGCGTTTTGAGCGTATCGCGATCGGTTGCAGAAACACTCTTCTCAGGAATACGCGCGATGCGGGCAACAACAGATTCAATATCCGCAACGTTAACCGTTTTTTTGCGTTTACTGACCGGCATCAGACGCGCGCGAGCGCCAGCCTCATCGATCACGTCAATAGCTTTGTCAGGCAAGTGACGATCGTTGATATATTTGACTGCCAGCTCCACGGCAGCACGAACCGCTTTGGCGGTATAGCGAACGTCGTGGTGCGCTTCGTATTTCGGCTTCAGGCCGTTAAGGATCTGTACCGTTTCGTCGACCGAAGGTTCAGTAATATCAATTTTCTGGAAACGACGCGCCAGCGCGCGGTCTTTTTCAAAAATGTTGCTGAACTCCTGATAGGTGGTTGAACCCATCACGCGGATTTTACCGCTGGAGAGCAGCGGCTTGATCAGGTTAGCGGCATCCACCTGCCCGCCGGACGCGGCACCTGCGCCGATGATCGTATGAATTTCATCGATAAACAGAATGCTGCTGTTGTCCTGTTCAAGCTGTTTTAGCAGCGCTTTAAAACGTTTTTCAAAATCGCCGCGGTATTTGGTACCGGCTAACAGCGAGCCAATATCCAGCGAATAAATCGTGGCGTCCTTCATCACTTCCGGCACGTCGCCCTGCACGATACGCCATGCCAGACCTTCAGCAATGGCCGTTTTACCCACGCCGGACTCACCCACCAGCAGCGGGTTGTTTTTGCGGCGGCGGCAAAGAACCTGAATCGTCCGTTCCAGCTCTTTATCGCGCCCGATCAGCGGATCGATACCGCCTACGCGAGCAAGCTGATTAAGATTGGTGGTGAAGTTTTCCATACGTTCCTCCCCGCCTGCTTGCTCTTCGTTAACTGGATTTTCTGCACCCGGTGCCTGACCGGGTTCATCTTTGCGCGTGCCGTGCGAAATAAAGTTCACCACATCAAGACGGCTGACTTCATGTTTGCGCAGCAGATAAGCGGCCTGCGATTCCTGTTCGCTAAAGATCGCGACCAGGACGTTAGCGCCAGCGACTTCACTGCGTCCGGACGACTGCACATGGAATACGGCACGTTGCAGAACGCGTTGGAAACTCAGCGTGGGTTGAGTATCGCGCTCTTCTTCGCTAACCGGTAACACTGGCGTTGTCTGTTCGATGAAGGCTTCAAGTTCCTGTCGCAGAGCAACAATATCAACCGTGCAGGCTTCAAGTGCCTCACGGGCCGATGGGTTACTGAGCAGCGCCAGTAACAAATGCTCCACGGTCATAAACTCGTGTCGGTGCTCGCGCGCTCTGGCGAAAGCCATATTTAAACTGAGTTCCAGTTCTTGATTGAGCATAGACACTTCCCCCAATAGATCGCCTTATTCAGGCTTTTTCCAGCGTACACAGCAACGGATGTTCATTTTCCCTGGCGTACTTGTTTACGTGAGCGACTTTGGTCTCTGCCACTTCGGCAGTAAAAACACCGCAGATCGCCTTTCCCTGATAGTGGACCGTGAGCATCAGTTGCGTTGCACGTTCAACATCATAAGAAAAGAACTTTTGCAGCACGTCAATAACAAATTCCATAGGTGTATAATCGTCATTATTAAGAATAACTTTATACATCGAAGGTGGCTTAAGGCCTTCCCGAAGTTTGTCATCTGCAAGATGTTCAAAATTAAGCCAATCGTTAGTGTTTCCCATACATACCCGATCTGAAAACGTTGCTCGCTTGCGCCAGACTAACACTACTAAGGGTAAGTTTAACACGCCCAAAATGCTGGTCAGCGCCAATGAATTTCTGACTCAAAGTGCCACTACGCGACCTTCATCACAAAAACGGCAATAGCGTTAACTGCCTCAAATTTTGGTGATTTCGTCCTCGCCTGGACACGCCATTTGCTTGACGCTCAATGCCATTTCTCTACAGTACAGGCATAAGCTGAATGCGTTGTAACCAGCTTTGAGGCTAACGCCTCGCCAACCCACTCATTTGAATGTCTTGCGAGGGATGTAGAAGCATGGAGACGGGTACTGTTAAATGGTTCAATAACGCCAAAGGCTTCGGCTTTATCTGTCCGGTCGGTGGCGGCGAAGATATTTTCGCTCATTATTCCACTATCCAGATGGACGGCTACAGAACGCTGAAAGCCGGGCAGCAAGTCCAGTTTGATGTGCATCAGGGGCCGAAAGGCAATCACGCCAGCCTTATCGTTCCTGTGGAGACCGCGGTGGCAGTCAGTGCCTGACCGTCTCTTCACTCATTCTGACCAACCTTGCGATAAAATGCCAGCCAACCGCGCTGGCATTTTTATGGGTAACAATTACCAACACTAGTAAAATGGAGCCGTCCTGTCATTTTTCAAGGCGTGTTTACATGAAATTAATTTCCTTAAAATTTTTTCATACGGCGTCAGGACGGCCCGCGATGA
This sequence comes from Pantoea sp. CCBC3-3-1, assembly GCF_007981265.1. Taxonomy (NCBI): domain Bacteria; kingdom Pseudomonadati; phylum Pseudomonadota; class Gammaproteobacteria; order Enterobacterales; family Erwiniaceae; genus Pantoea; species Pantoea sp. CCBC3-3-1. The sequence goes on along the minus strand of NZ_CP034363.1, from coordinate 1,583,207 downwards.
AGCCTTTACTCAATAAAAAAACTCCGCGAGAATAGCGCCTTACCTTCCTTTTGCCATGGATGACCCGCCGCATGTACTCCGGATTACTGATCATTCTGATTCCGCTGATCGTTGGCTATTTATTACCGAAAAATGCTGCCCTGATTACCATGGTCAACAAAGTATTGAGCTGGATGGTTTATATCATCCTGTTTTTCATGGGGATCAGCCTGGCTTTTCTGGACAATCTGGCCCATAACCTGCTTTCAATAGTGCAATATTGCCTGGTGAGCGCAGCCTGTATCCTGCTATGTAACCTGTTAGCGCTGCGCCTGTTGGAAAATCGCCGTCCATGGCAGCACAATCATCGTCTGGAAGTGCTTCCTTCAAGATTACAGATGGCGCTGGAATCGCTGAAACTCTGCGGCGTCGTCGTTCTCGGTTTCGTCATGGGTCTCAGTCACTGGGGACCGTTGTCTTACGCCTCCACCGCCAGTGAATATGCGCTGCTTTTTCTGCTGTTTCTGGTGGGTGTGCAGCTGCGTGGAAGTGGCATGACACTCAAACAAATTGTGCTCAACCGGCGCGGAATGATTGTGGCCTTTATGGTCTTTATGAGCGCGCTGGTCGGCGGCGTCATTGCCGCGCTAATGCTGAATTTACCGCTCAGGACTGGTCTGGCGATGGCCTCCGGCTTTGGCTGGTATTCCCTTTCCGGTATTATGATGAGCGGCGCTTTCGGCCCGGTCATTGGCAGCGCGGCATTTTTCAACGATCTGTTGCGCGAGCTGATGGCGATTATGTTTATTCCAGCGCTCATCTCCCGGCATCGCTCAACCGCGCTGGGCCTGTGTGGGGCAACCTCAATGGATTTCACGCTGCCGGTGCTACAGCGTAGCGGTGGCATGGAAATTGTCCCAGCGGCTATCGTACATGGCTTCATTCTCAGCCTGCTGGCCCCGGTGTTAATTGCGTTCTTTGCAGCTTAACGCGTTTAGTTTTACGCCAGGTTACACTTCTTTTACCCACTCGTGCAGAGCGGTGGGTTCATTGTTGCAAAACCAGAGCCACCTGGCGTGGCTTTGGGAGAGTTGCACTCTTTACCGGGAAACTGTCCGTTCGCATCCGCTCGCCCTTCTCTCAGCCTCGACTATGCTTTTTGCTGAAGATCATCTTGCCATCGGGACGATGACCCTTTCACTGCATAAAAAGGAGCCAGAGATGAAACAAACTGTAGCTGCACTGGTAGCAAAAACACTTGAAAACGCCGGCGTTAAACGCATTTGGGGCGTCACCGGGGATTCACTTAACGGCCTGAGCGACAGTCTGAATCGCATGGGCACCATCGAATGGATGCCAACTCGTCATGAAGAAGTGGCCGCTTTCGCCGCGGGCGCTGAGGCGCAGATCAGCGGTGAGCTGGCCGTTTGCGCCGGGTCCTGTGGGCCGGGCAACCTGCATCTGATCAACGGGCTGTTTGACTGCCATCGTAACAACGTGCCGGTACTGGCCATTGCCGCCCACATTCCTTCCAGCGAAATCGGCAGCGGCTATTTTCAGGAAACGCATCCGCAGGAGCTGTTCAAAGAGTGCAGCCATTACTGTGAACTGGTATCCAATCCGGAACAGTTGCCGCAGGTGTTAGGCATTGCGATGCGCAAAGCTATCCTGAACCGTGGCGTTTCCGTGGTGGTCCTGCCCGGCGATATAGCGCTGCAACCGGCTCCTGAGGGCGCCAGCGCCGAATGGTATCCGCCTCAGCAGCCGTTAGTTTTACCGGCTACAGGCGAGCTGACCAAGCTGGCGCAACTGCTCAATGAATCAAAAAACATCACCCTGATGTGCGGCTGTGGCTGCGCAGGCGCTCATCCTGAACTGGTGAAGCTGGCGGAAACGTTAAAAGCACCCATTGTTCATGCGCTGCGTGGCAAAGAACACGTTGAATATGACAATCCTTACGATGTGGGAATGACCGGGCTGATTGGCTTCTCTTCCGGTTTTCAGGCCATGATGAACGCTGATACCGTCGTGCTGCTTGGCACGCGCTTCCCCTATCGCGCTTTTTATCCTGAAAAAGCGAAGATCATTCAGATCGATATCGATCCCGGCGGCCTCGGCTCTCACTGCCATGTCGATATGGCACTGATTGGCGATATCCGAACCACGCTGCTTGCCTTGCAGCCGCTGCTGGAAGTGAAACAGGATCGGGATTTCCTCGACAAAGCGCTGAAGCACTATCAGGAAGCCAGGAAGGATCTTGATGACCTGGCCACGGCCAATGATAAACAGGCGATTCACCCGCAGTATCTGGCGCAGCAGCTCAGCACGTTTGCCAGTGACGACGCGATCTTCACCTGTGACGTCGGCACACCGACCGTCTGGGCTGCACGTTATCTGAAAATGAACGGCAAGCGCCGCCTGATCGGATCGTTCAACCATGGCTCGATGGCCAACGCAATGCCGCAGGCGCTCGGTGCGCAGTCAATTGACAGACAGCGCCAGGTTATCGCGATGTGCGGTGATGGCGGTTTTTCAATGCTGATGGGCGATTTTCTCTCCGTCGCTCAGCTGAAACTGCCGGTCAAGCTGGTGGTCTTTAATAATAGCGTACTGGGCTTTGTAGCGATGGAGATGCAGTCCGGCGGCTATCTGACCGACGGTACAGCGTTGCAAAACCCAAGCTTTGCTGCCATTGCCAATGCCTGCGGCGTGAAAGGCATTCGTGTGGAGCGTGCTTCCGATCTGGATGCCGCAATCCAGGAGATGCTGGCCCACGACGGCCCGGTATTACTGGACGTGGTGACGGCGAGTGAAGAGCTGGTGATGCCGCCGCAGATTAAAATGGAGCAGGCAAAAGGCTTTAGCCTGTATATGCTGCGCGCGTTGATCAACGGCAGGGGTAATGAAGTCGTTGAGCTGGCAAAAACCAACTGGCTACGGTAAAACCATTGTGGGTCTTTTGTTACGGGCGCTGCGGCGTCCGTTTTTATAAGAGGAACGCAATGGTGATCGATTTACGCAGTGATACAGTTACTCGTCCCAGCGCCGCGATGCTGTCAGCAATGATGTCGGCGGAAACGGGCGACGATGTGTACGGCGATGACCCGACGGTCAACGCGCTGGAAGCGAAAGCGGCAACGCTCAGCGGCAAAGCCGCAGCCCTGTTTTTACCTACCGGTACACAAGCTAATCTTGTCGCCCTGCTCTGCCACTGCCAGCGTGGCGAAGAATATATCGTTGGGCAACTGGCCCATAACTACAAATACGAAGCGGGCGGCGCAGCCGTATTGGGCAGTATCCAGCCGCAGCCAATCCTTGCCGCAGCAGACGGCACCTTGCCGCTGGACGTTGTCGCGCAGTTTATCAAACCCGATGATTTTCATTTCGCTATGACAAAGCTGCTCAGTCTGGAAAACACCCATAACGGCAAAGTTTTGCCACTCAATTATTTACGGGATGCCTGGAACTTTACCCGTGAACGCAAGCTTGCGCTGCACGTTGACGGCGCACGCATTTTCAATGCTGCGGTTGAGCTGGGCGTCGAACTGGAAGAACTAACCCGTTATTGCGACACGCTAACTATTTGCCTGTCAAAAGGATTGGGTACCTCAGCCGGTTCGCTGCTGTGCGGCTCTGAAGCGTATATTCAGCGGGCACGGCGCTGGCGCAAGATGACCGGCGGCGCAATGCGTCAGACGGGCATTCTCGCTGCCGGTGGCCTGTACGCGCTGGAACACCATATTGCGCGACTAAAAGATGACCATAACAATGCCGCCTGGCTGGCCGGACAGCTGAGAGAGATTGGCGTCGATGTTTCCCGTCAGGATACCAATATGGTGTTTGTACGCCTGCCGGAATCACAGGTCGCACCGCTGAAAGAATGGATGCACAGCAAAAACATTTTGCTCAGTACCGGTTCGGTGACTCGCCTGGTAACGCATCTGGACGTGGATCGTCATGCGCTGGAAACGCTGGTAAGCGAATGGGAAGCATTTTTGGCTAGTCCGAACCGTACTTCTCCAGCAGCGCGCGCGCAATAGCCTCGCTTTCGGCATCGGCCAGACCGCAATAATCCGCCGGACGGAAATGCATTTGAAATGCCGCAATGACTTTTTGCTGCTGTTTTGCGCTCATGTCCGGCGTGACTTCATAGCCATAACGCGCCAGTAATGATAACAATACCGCCGGATCGATCGGCTGCTCCGGCGCTCTTCCTGCCAGATAATAATCAACGCGCTTGCCGTCAGGCCAGGCACCGATGCCCTGCTGAGACAGCCAGTGCCAGGGAAACAGCGGCCCGGGATCCTGCTTACGCTGCGGCGCAATATCGCTGTGACCCACAACGTTCTGCGGCAGTAAAGCATAGCGCTGTACGATGTCGCGCATTAACGGAAGCAGCACGCTCATCTGCGGCGCGCTGAAGGGATACCAGACGCGTTCACCGGCGTGCCCCCTGTATCCGCGGTTTTCCAGCTCAATGCCAACAGAAGTATCGTTCAACCGCGTTGCGCCTCGCCAAAAGCTGATCCCTGCATGCCATGCAAGCTGAGATTCTGGCACCAGACGTAATACCACAGGCAGCTTGCCCTGCTCTTGTGGCTGCGCCGGAATCAGATAATGCGCGCTCACTTCACGATCGGTCAGCGTTGCCAGCGAACTGGGAAAATCTTCCGCCGTGTAATGGATGACCAGCACTTTTATGCGCGGTCGTGCGCCCCAGGCGGGATGGGTGGTATCCACCACGTAGCCGTGATGTTTTTCCAGTCCTGACGGCGCACAGGCGCTTAGCAGCAGGGCGGCTGCAAGCGCGAACATCAGACGCATCAGCGACGCGTTTTTACAGCAGTGCCGCTGACGCTGACCATCAGCATGCTGCTGTCTTTGCCAACCGTCTCGTAATCGATATCAATACCGACCACCGCATCCGCCCCTAACGCTTTTGCCTGGTCTTCCAGTTCCGCAAAGGCGATTTGGCGTGCTTTACGCAATTCTTTCTCATAGGCGCCAGAGCGGCCACCAACGATATCGCGGATCCCGGCAAAAAAATCGCGAAAGATGTTCGCGCCAAGAATCGCTTCACCGGTGACAACGCCGCAGTATTCGGTAATCGGCTGGCCTTCCAGCGTTGGGGTAGTAGAAAATTTCATCGCGTTTCCTCCTGAAAGTTGAGTGTAGCCCTTGTAGTCAAGCAGAGCGGCTATACTTTATGCTAAAAATCGTCATCCAGAAACCATAAGGAAATCAAGATGAAAATCCAGCTTGCCGCACTGGCTCCGCTGGCGCTGCTGCTCAGCGCCTGTACCACGGTACAACCCGCTTACAAGGACATTGGTAGCCGTACCGGCCCGTGCGTCGATGGCGGCCCGGATTCTGTTGCACAACAGTTTTACGATTTACGCACTGAACAGCCGACACAAGGACTGCCAAATGCTCAACAGCTGGCAAAATATCGCCCTTACCTGAGCGGTAAACTTTATCAAACGCTGCTGGCCGCCAATAGCGATCCGAAAAAGGAAAGCCAGTTAAATCAGGGCGATCTTTTTTCCAGCCTGGCAGCCGGACCTGACTCAGCCAGCGTAGCGGATTCATCGACCATTCCTAATACTGACGCGCGTAATATTCCCCTGCGGGTGAACCTGAGCCGCGATGGCAACCCACCGTGGCAGGATGAAGTGCTGATGGTACGGGAAGGGACGTGCTGGACCGTAGATGATATCCGTTATGCCAGCCCGAACCCGCATCTTGACGGCGGCTCCCTGAGTCAGCGTTTGCTGAAGTAAGAGACTCGGCACGGGCTATCCAGGGCCCGTGTCGCTTTTTTCCCGTCTCGTCTCGCGCGCGTCTTAACATTTTTGTCGCCTGACAAACCACTACTTATACCGTTGTGCTCACCTTAGCTGATGTATTTTCACCCGATTCACGCCATTTTGTGCTAGCCTTTAACAATATTCACGGTCAGAAACGAATTTTTCGCCACGATGATTGCATAAGTATGCCGTCAACGTTACCATTCGCAGCATCAATTGCTATTCACTTTTTGCGCATGAGTATTCAACTTAACGGTATTAACTGCTTTTATGGCGCCCATCAGGCGCTGTTTGACATTCAACTGGCGTGCCCCGAAGGCGAAACGCTGGTTCTGCTGGGTCCAAGCGGTGCCGGTAAGAGCTCTCTGCTGCGCGTTTTAAACCTGCTTGAGATGCCGCGATCCGGTACGTTGGGCATTGCGGGTCATCATTTTGACTTCAGCAAAAAGCCAGGCGACGCCGCCATCCGTGAACTGCGTCAAAACGTCGGCATGGTCTTTCAGCAATACAATCTCTGGCCTCACCTGACGGTGAAGCAAAACCTGATTGAAGCGCCCTGCCGCGTACTGGGTCTGAATAAAGAGTTAGCCCATGCCCGCGCCGATAAACTGTTGGACCGTTTGCGTCTGACCAAATTTGCCGATCGTTTTCCACTGCATCTTTCGGGTGGTCAGCAGCAGCGCGTCGCCATTGCCCGTGCGTTGATGATGGAGCCTGCGGTGTTGCTGTTCGATGAACCTACCGCCGCGCTGGATCCTGAGATCACCGCTCAGATTGTTTCGATCATTCAGGAACTGGCCCAGACAAATATTACTCAGGTGATTGTCACCCACGAAGTCGAAGTGGCGCGTAAAACCGCCAGCCGCGTAGTGTATATGGAAAATGGTTACGTGGTTGAACAGGGTGATGCCAGCCGCTTTACACAGCCGCAAACCGACGCGTTTGCTAATTATCTATCGCACTGATGCAGGACATAATGATGAAAAAAATCGTACTTGCCGCGCTGTTAGCCGGATTAAGCCTGAGCGCAAGCGCTGCCCAGACCATCCGTTTTGCGACCGAAGCATCCTATCCCCCGTTTGAATTTGTTGATTCCGATAACAAAATTCAGGGCTTCGATGTTGATTTAGCCAATGCGCTGTGCCGTGAAATAGACGCGACCTGTACCTTTACCAATCAGGCGTTTGACAGCCTGATCCCCAGCCTGAAATTCCGCCGCTTCGATGCGGTAATGGCGGGGATGGACGTTACGCCTGAACGTGAGAAACAGGTGCTGTTCTCTAAAACTTATTACGACAACTCCGCGCTGTTTATTGCGCAGAAAGGCAAAGTTGCCAGCGTGGACGCGCTGAAGGGCAAGCGCGTTGGCGTGCAGAACGGAACGACTCACCAGAAATACCTGACTGAAAAAATGTCAGGTGTCAGCATGGTGCCGTATGACAGCTATCAAAATGCCATTCTGGATTTGAAAAATGGCCGTATCGATGCCGTCTTCGGCGACACGGCGGTGGTTAACGAATGGCTGAAGCAAAACGCTACGCTGGCACCGGTTGGTGAAAAAGTCACGGACAAAGCCTACTTCGGCACCGGTCTCGGCATCGCGGTTCGTCAGGGTAATACCGACCTGCAAAACAAGTTCAACACCGCACTGGATAAAGTAAAGGCCAACGGCACTTACAAAACTATCTACAGCAAATGGTTCCAGCAGTAATTCCTGAATGAACGAACTTTATCCTCTTGCAAGCGCCGCCGGTATGACCGTCGGCCTTGCCGTTTCTGCGCTGGTGGTTGGCCTGATTCTGGCGATGCTGTTTGCCGTCTGGGAGTCAGCACGCTGGCGGCCAATTGCCTGGCTCGGCACCGGTCTGGTGACGATGTTTCGTGGCCTGCCGGAAATTCTGGTGGTGCTTTTCGTCTATTTCGGTGCCTCTCAGCTGCTGCTAACGCTTTCCGATGGCTTCACGATCCATCTTGGGTTCACTGATGTTCCGGTGCAAATAGCCATTGAGAATTTTGACGTCAGCCCGTTCCTGTGCGGCGTGATTGCGTTATCGATACTCTATTCCTCCTACGCTTCCCAAACCTTACGTGGCGCATTAAAAGCGGTACCGCAAGGCCAGTGGGAGTCGGGCCAGGCGCTGGGGATGAAAACGGCGGCGATTTTTTTCCGTTTGATTCTGCCGCAGATGTGGCGACATGCCCTGCCGGGTTTGGGAAATCAGTGGCTGGTGCTGCTGAAGGATACCGCGTTGGTTTCGTTGATTAGCGTTAATGACATTATGTTGCAGACCAAAAGCATTGCAGCGCGCACTCAGGAACCTTTTACCTGGTACGTCTGTGCTGCGGCTATCTATCTGATTATCACCCTGTTGAGCCAGCAGATCCTTAAACGTATTGAAGCGCGGACGACGCGTTTTGAGCAGGGGAATAACGGATGCTGAGCTATTTGCCTGAGCTGCTAAAAGGCCTGCACACCAGCCTGACGTTAACGGTCGCTTCGCTGATTTTGGCGCTGCTGCTCTCACTGTTGTTTACCGTCATCCTGTCGCTTAAAGTGCCAGGCCTGAATGCGCTGGTGCGTGTCTATATCACCTTGTTTACCGGCACGCCGCTGCTGGTGCAGATTTTCCTGATCTACTACGGTCCGGGCCAGTTCCCATCCATTCAATCCGTTCCCTGGCTGTGGCATCTGCTTTCTCAGCCCTGGCTTTGTGCGCTGCTGGCGCTGTCGCTAAACAGTGCCGCCTACACCACTCAGCTGTTTTATGGTGCGGTGCGGGCGATTCCTGCCGGCCAGTGGCAATCCTGTGCCGCGCTGGGCATGAACCGAAAAGATACGCTGCGCATTCTTTTACCCTATGCTTTTAAACGCGCCCTCTCTTCCTATTCGAATGAGGTGGTGCTGGTGTTTAAAAGTACCTCGCTGGCTTACACCATCACGCTGATGGAGGTGATGGGACACGGGCAGCTGCTGTATGGCCGTACCTATGACGTAACGGTCTTTGCGGCAGCAGGGGTAATTTATCTTTGTGTAAACGGTTTGCTGACGCTGATGATGCGATTAATTGAACGCCGTGCGCTGGCCTTCGAGCGCCGTAACTGACGGATAACAGCCCTTCTTTACTGGTTAATCAACGGATAACATCGCAGCGGGAGCAGACATACTAATCGGGTTTTTTCGATCGCAAGGACTCGAATGATGCTCAGATTTGTACTGCCCCTGCTGCTGATTGGTTTCAGCATACCTGTATTTGCATCGCCCCCCATTCGTATCGCAACAGCCGCGATCAATCCTCCTTTTGAATATCTCAACGATGACAATCAGCTGGCAGGATTTGATATCGATCTGGCAAATGCCGTCTGTGCACGGATGCAGCGTACCTGTGTCTTCACCAACAATGATTTTGACCGGCTGCTGCCTTCACTGAAGTTTCAACGCTACGATGTGGTTATTTCCGGTATCGACGTTACCGCCGAGCGTCAGGAACAGGTCGATTTTACCCAGCCCTACTTTATCAATTCCGCCACGCTGATTGCCGTTAAAGGCCGTTACGCTGCGATTGAGCAGTTAAAGGGAAAGCGCATCGGCGTGGGTAGCGAAACGACCCATCAGGCGTGGCTGACCTTAAAGTGGCCGGATATGGTCGCCGTCAGTTATGACAACTATCAGAACGCGCTGCTGGACATTCGAAACAGTCGGATTGACGCGATCCTTGGCGATACGCCTTCGATGCACGAAGTACTGAAATCGCATCCCGAGCTGGCTGCTGTCGGCCAGCCCGTCCGCGACAGCCATTTTTTTGGCTACGGTGTGGCGATGGCCGTGCGCAAAGATAATAACGCGCTGAAGAGCAGCCTAAACGCCGCGCTGCAAAGCCTGAGTGACGACGGTACGTTACGCCAGCTCAGGCTTCGCTGGTTTGGCAGCAACAGCGGGCAGCCTTCAAAGTCGTCGCAGTAGAACCAGCACTTCGCTGTGCGCGGTGTGCGGGAACATGTCGAACAGCTGCACTTTTTCGACGGCATACGCGTTCAGGCGAGCAATATCGCTGGCCATAGTCTGCGCGTTGCAGCTGGAATAGAGGATAAATGCAGGGGCCATTTGGCTAAGATAGTCGCACAGCCCGACGCCAATTCCGCGGCGCGGCGGATTCACCAGCACCAGATCGGGCACTTCACCTTCGCCAGTGGCAAAGGCGGTAGAATCGAGCGCGGCAAAACTCACTTTTTTCATGCCCATCAATTCAGCAGAGCGTGTGGCGCAGGCAATGGCTTCGGCACTGATTTCAATCCCGGTCAGCGCCATCTCCGGCGTGGCGCAATGCAGACCAAAGCCTCCCACGCCGCAGAACAGATCCCACATGCTGCTGATATTCAGCTCGCTAACCCACTGCCGTGCCGTAGCGTACAGTGAAGAAGCCACGGCCGGATTCGTCTGGAAGAAGCTTTGCGGACGGATCCACAGCGGTACATCGTTTAACTGCTCGGCAAGCGTCTGGTTTTCGCTCAGCGGGATCTCCTCCTCACCTTCCAGAATAGCCATATGCACCGGCTGAATATTCGCCGAAATGACGCTCAGCTGTGGTAGCTGCTCGCGCAGCCCAGGCAATGCACGCACCAGCTGCGCCAGCTTCTCTTTAGAGCGCAAGACAAATCGCAGCATCATTTCGCCGCTGTGCATACTTTGCGTCAGCAGGATAAATTTTAACTCGCCACGTCTGCGTGCCACGTTATAGGGCGTCAGGCCAGCCTGAGCAATAAAAGGCTTCAGCCGGGAAAATACCTCAGCAAAAGTCGACGGATATAACGGACATTCACAGAGATCAACTGGCGTGCCGTCACGATGTACGATGCCAAAAATTGGGCGCTCGACGCTACCGCTAACCACCATCTTCGCTTTGTTACGAAATGCCTGCTGAGCAGAAATGACCGGAGGCAACCACTGCCTGACCGGCTGTTCATTAAGCAGCTGGCGCAGGTTTTCCTGCTTGCGATCGAGTTGATGAGGGTATGGGGTGTCCAGCCACTGGCATGAGCGGCAGCGGTCGGCATCATAAAGGGCGCAGTGCATGTAGAGGCCTGTTTATTCCGTAAAGCGAAAAGCGGGCAAAGATTGTATCACTGTACGTTTAGCGTTGCCGAAAAAAATCCCGGCTGCTCGCAGGGACAAACAACAGCAGCAGAACCAGCAAATCGGGCAGCTTTTGAGAAATCAGCAGGTGGAGGATCTGCTGGCCGTTCTCGCCGCTGACGCTGAAAAGCTCAGGGTAGACCCAGCCCATTGAGGCGATAAAAAGATAAAATACGACCGCTAACTGCGACAGCCCGAATCCCCACCGTCCCAAGTTGCGGCCACGCATTACCGCTATAGCGCAGCGCAATTCAAAAAAGAACAACAGCTGGCTGGCGATAAAAATCAGCGTGGAATCCCAGGCCTGCGCGCTGCGATGCACGAATCTGAGCACCTCGTCTAAACCCAGCTCATGCGCCTGGAGCGCAACGCCTAATAATCGGGTAGCAATGATAGCCGTCCCCGCGACCAGTACGGGAACCGGTACGGATGAACTTGATTTCAGGGCCGCCTGCCCTTCTTTCAGCACCTCTGACATCGCTTTCTCCTGCTGAAGATGTTGATGCACTTAATGAGTGCATCGCCACCCGATCGTGACCGGTTCCGAACGGCTGCAACAGAAAATACGCCCAGGCTGTTGTTCCCTGACGGCAACACGCCTTCTGCAAGGACGGCGAAAATCCGTGCCAGCCGACATGAAAGCGGCTTTTTCTCGTTTTCCGGCCTGTTTCCGTTTTCTGGCACGATACCTGCTTGTTCCTGAGAAATAGCCGTTAGCTATTTTTAGCGCAGATTAGGCAATCTTTCCACCTTCGGAAACCTTTGCTGCGCAATTACCAAAAGTTATTCAGGGAGTTTCAAATGATGCCAAATGAGAAGGTCAATCCCCCGCAACAATGGTCTCCTGGTCTGGGGGCGTATCTTGCCCTGATTGTGGCAGTACTGTTTTTCTCCGGGCTGTTTTTTAATATTGAGGGCATGAAATGGCTGGGAGCCTTTGATTTCACCACCCTCGGCGGAAAGTTTGGGGCGATTAAAGATGCCGCTCACGCCACCTTTTTAGGCGAAGGCGGCACGGGCGCAAAAGCGGGATTTCTGTTCGCCCTTTCACTGATACCGACCGTAATGCTGGCGCTGGGTCTGCTGGAAATCTTTACCCACTACGGCGCTATCCGCGCTGCGCATAAGCTACTGACCCCGCTCCTCAAACCGATTTTAGGCATTCCTGGCCGCTGTGGCCTTGCGCTGATTACCGATCTGCAAAGTACCGATGCGGGTGCCGCCCTGACCAAAGAGCTGTATGACGAGAAACAGATTACTAAAAAAGAGGTGGTGATTATGGCGGCCTGGCAATATTCCGGCGCGGGCCTGATCAATAACTATTTCGCTATCGGCTCGGCGCTGTTTATTTCGCTTTCACTGCCGGTGCTGGTGCCGCTGGTGGTGATGTTCGTGCTGAAATTTGTTGGGGCCGCCTTCGTCCGGCTGGCGCTGAATACCGTTTATAAAAAGGATTTTACCTGTGCAGAATAAACCGCAGGTTGCGCTCAGCAGCAACCCTTTTGATATCTTCGTTGTGGGGGCCAGGAAAGGGTTTCATATTGCCACACATAACCTGATGCCCAACGTGGTGATGGCCTATGTCATTGCCGAAATGCTCAATTTGCTTGGCGTCATGGGCTTTATCGGTAAGGTTTTTGCGCCGGTTATGGGACTTTTTGGCCTGCCCGGCGAAGCGATCACCGTTTTATTAACCGCCTGGCTCTCTTCTTCCGCCGGAACCGGCGTGGCGGTCAGCCTGCTGGCAAAGGGCGTGCTAACGGGTATTGATATTACTATTCTGGCTCCCGCTATTTTTCTGATGGGTTCTCAACTGCAATATATGGGACGCCTGCTGGGCGTTTCTGATGTACCGAAAAAATACTGGCCGCTGCTGATGCTGACGAGCATTGTTAACGCAGTTATCGCTATGCTGGTGATGCGCCTGATCGCCTGATCGCCGCCTGATGGAGACTCAACGTGTTAAAAGTTTTAGAACATTACGCTTATCTGCATGAAATTCCGGAACTGGGTTTTCAGGAATTCAAAACCTCTGCCTATATCAGCCAGCAGTTGAAAGCCGCTGGCTATCGGGTTGCGGACAATTTTAATGGCACAACGGGCATCGTGGCCGTGCTGGACAGCGGCGTGCCGGGGCCGACGCTGGCGCTACGCGCTGATATGGATGCCCTCGGCCATATCATCAACGGTGAAGCCTGCGCACGCCATACCTGTGGTCATGACGGGCATTCCTCGGTAGTACTGACGGCGGCGCAGGAGCTGATGGCGGAAAAAGCGGTGAAAAAAGGCCGGCTGAAGCTTATTTTCCAGCCTGCTGAAGAGTTGGGTACCGGCGCGCTGGCGATGATTGCCGGAGGCGCGGTTGATGATGTGGATATGATACTGGGCTTCCATGTGCGTCCGGCAGAAGAGTGTGCGGTCGGAACCGCTATTCCTGCCGTCCGCTATTCTGCCTGCCTGACTATCGAAGTAACCGTGCGTGGTCAGACGGCCCATGCCGCACGCCCGCATCTGGGCATCAACGCACTGGACGCGGCCGTGAGCGCAGTGCAGGCCGTCAATGCCATCCATCTGCCACCAGGCAAAAGCTGGAGCGCAAAAGCCACCCGCTTTTTATGCGATGCTGGCGTCACCAATTCGGTACCTGATGAGGCTCGTGTCATATTCGATCTGCGCGCGGCAGAAAACGAAGATATGACGCTGCTGCAATCCCGGGTTGAACGCGCCGTTTTGCAGAGCGTGGCCGCATTCGGCGCAACCGCTGAAATCGAGATAGTGAAGTCGATGCCCGCCGCCGAGATCGACGATGAGATGACCACGCTGATTGCAGGAGCGATTACCGAAGTACTGGGCGAAGAGGCGTTGATGTCGGTTCGATCAACGCCGGGCAGCGAGGACTTCTTCCACTATCCGGTTCAGCGTCCACAGGTTAAAGCGGGCTTTTGGGGCTTAGGCACAGGGCTGGTACCCGGCCTGCACCATCCCGATATGCGTTTCGATCTGAACTCGCTGCCGGTTGGCGTAAAAATCTTTAAAGCCTGCGTGAATAAAGTGTTGGGCTAATACTGGCGCAAGTACAAAACCTTTGGAGTTAACCTGGAGGGCTGACACCTCTGCTGGTTAAGGTTTCAGGCAAGGGAAAAATACAAAAGAGACGCCAGGAGAATATCCAGCCCTCCGGGAATGACTCGTCATATTCTTCAGCAGTGAACAATCTCAACATAAAAAATGCCCGGCCCCTCTTTACAGGCACCGGACATTTTCATATCAACTGGTGAGGAAGAACAAATTAATGTCCGCCACGGGCCTTGCGAATATCCCTTAGTCGCTGCTTCTCTTCGTGCGCCATAAATCGCCAGGCGATAAAGCCGACGATGCCAACCACGAACAGGATCAGTGACGCCAGCGCGTTGATTTCCGGATTAACGCCGCGACGCACGGTGGCAAAGATCTGCATTGGCAAGGTTGTCGCGCCCGGCCCGGTGACGAAGCTTGCAATAACCAGGTCGTCCAGCGAGAGCGTAAAGGCCAGCAACCAGCCGGTGACAATCGCCGGCGCGATCATTGGCAGGGTAATGACGAAAAAGACCTTCAGCGGCGTTGCGCCAAGATCCATCGCGGCTTCCTCAATTGAGCGATCCAGCTCGCGCAGTCGCGAATTGATCACCACCGCCACATAAGCCGTACAGAAGGTCACATGTGCCAGCCAGATAGTCAGCATGCCGCGATCGCCCGGCCAGCCAAAGGTGTTGCCCATCGCCACAAACAGCAGCAGCAGCGACAGACCGGTGATCACATCCGGCATCACCAGCGGTGCCGTCAGCATAAAAGCAAAACCGGTTGAGCCTTTAAAACGCCCAAACCGTACGATGACCACCGCCGCAATCGTTCCCAACACCACCGCTGCGGTAGCGGCCAGTGCGGCAATACTCAGACTTAGCGTTACGGCACTAATCATTGCATCATCATGAAATAATACGTTGTACCAGTACAGCGAGAAGCTTTCCCACGCGGCCAGCTGAGAAGAGTTAAAGGAGTAAATCACCAGCAGCGCCATCGGCGCGTACAGGAAGAAGAAACAAAACACCAGAATAACGATACGCCAGGGCGAACGGACAACGGGTAAACTCATGCCTTCTCTCCCATCTCTTTATTCTGATGCTTGTGGAACCAGATAATCGGCAGGATCAGGATTAACAGAATAATCACCGCCAGCGCCGAGGCGACCGGCCAGTCGCGGTTATTAAAGAACTCCTGCCAGAGCACGCGTCCAATCATAATGCTGTCCGGGCCGCCAAGCAGTTCCGGGATGACGTATTCGCCTACCGCAGGAATAAATACCAGCATGGAACCGGCGATAATACCGCCTTTGGTGAGTGGCACAATCACGCTGAAAAAGGTTTTCAGCGGACGAGCGCCCAAATCCAGTGCCGCTTCCACCAGCGAGTAATCGATACGCGTCAGCGCGGTATAGATCGGCAACACCATAAACGGCAGATAGCAGTAAACGATACCGATGTAGACCGCCAGGTTGGTGTACAGAATCGCTATCGGATGATCGATAACACCCGTCCACAGCAAAAAGCGGTTCAGAATGCCGTTGTCATTAAGGATGCCCATCCAGGCGTAGACGCGTACCAAAAACGACGTCCAGGAAGGCAGGATCACCAACAGCAGCAGAATGTTGCGTGTGGAACGCGGGCTGTGCGCGATTGCCCAGGCAAGTGGATAGCCAATTAGCAGGCAGATGACGGTAGAAATCGCGGCGACCTGTAATGAATGCAGATAAGCATCGATATACAGCGGGTCGTCGGTCAGCGTCAGGTAGTTGCCCAGGTTCATCACCATGGTCAGCTGGCCATCGGCCCATGTCACCAGATCCGTATAAGGCGGAATGGCACGCGCGATATCTGAAAAACTGATTTTCAGTACGATTAAAAACGGCAGCAGGAACAGCAGCACCAGCCACAGGTAAGGCAGCGCGATAACCAGCTTGCGGCCCTGTCTTGATTGTAACGTGCTAAACAGGCCGGGACGTTTTTGCTTCATCCGAACGGGCGGAGAAGCGGTATCAGAACGTTGATTCATGGCTCCCCCACTACACCGTCAGAACCACGCAGCTGTCCGCATCCCAGCAAAGACGAACTTCGTCTCCCCAGGTCGGCGCACCTTTGCGGAAACGATGAGCATTTTGCAACTGTGCGCTGATCATCTGACCGCTATGCAGTCGCACATGGTAAATCGACAGGTCGCCAAGATAGGCAATATGCACCACTTCGCCAACGGCAAAGTTATTGCCGTCCGCCGGGATCTCTTCGCACAGCATCACCTTCTCCGGGCGCAACGCGACATGGACCGGTACGCCTTCCATTACCGAGGCATCCGAATCCACTTTTAGCGGATGCAGCAAGCCCGGACTGTCGATAATCAAACCCTCGGCGCGACGTTCACGCAGCAGGCCTTCAAACAGGTTTACCGAACCAATAAATTCGGCGCTGTAGCGCGTGGTGGGATGCTCGTAGATTTCTTCCGGCTCGCCAATCTGCACAAACTTGCCCCGGTTCATAATGGCGATACGTCCGGCCATGGTCATTGCTTCTTCCTGGTCGTGCGTCACCATAACGCAGGTTGCGCCGACGCGTTCCAGGATATCGACAACCTCAAGCTGCATACGATCGCGCAGCTTTTTATCCAGCGCGCCCATTGGCTCATCCAGCAGCAGCAGTTTCGGACGCTTGGCAAGACTGCGAGCTAACGCCACACGCTGGCGCTGCCCGCCTGAGAGCTGGTGCGGTTTACGCTTTGCGTACTCCGTCATATGCACCAGGGTCAGCATCTCGGCCACGCGGCTGGCAATTTCATCTTTAGGCAGGCGATCCTGCTTCAGCCCAAAGGCGATATTCTGTTCAACCGTCATGTGCGGGAACAGCGCGTAGGACTGAAACATCATATTGATCGGACGCTGATAAGGCGGAACATGAGACAGATCCTGACCATCAAGCAGGATCTGACCGGAAGTTGGCGGCTCGAATCCGGCCAGCATACGCAGCAGCGTTGACTTTCCACAGCCGGATGCACCCAGCAGCGCAAAGATTTCGCCATTGAAGATAGTCAGATTAATGTCATCAACCGCATGTTGTCCGTCGAAAGACTTGGTCAGATTGCGGATTTCCAGCAATGGCGTGACCGCCTTGCTAACTTTTTTTTGCGGGCGAGGGATCGCGTCGTTCACTTCCATTACACTCCGGCGCTTAACAGTTGGCATAGCCATAAAAAAACAAAACAGAGGCCGGACAAGCACCTCTGTTGCAGATTGACAAAGCGGAGGTCAGTTACTTGCCACTTTTAACTTTAGTCCATGCTCGGGTACGCACACGATCAAGTTTGGGATCCTGTACTTTCAGCACGAACAGCTTAGCCATCACTTCTGCTGGCGGGAAGATGCCAGGATTGTTACGAATGTCGGCATTAATCAGTGGTACTGAAGCTTTGTTGCCGTTGGCATAAAACACTTTATTAGAAACATCCGCGATCACCTTCGGCTCCAGCAGATAATTAAGGAACTGATAGGCCTCATCAAGATTTTTGGCATCTTTTGGAATAGCCAGCGTATCGAAGAACGCCAGTGCCCCCTCTTTCGGAATGGTATAACTGATATTGACGCCGTTTTTAGCGGTGGCCGCGCGGTTCTTCGCCTGAATAATGTCGCCCGCCCAGCCAATCGCCACACAGGTACTGCCGTTAGCCAGATCGTTAATGTACTGCGAGGAGTGGAAGTAGCGAATATTTGGACGCAGCTTCAACAGTAGATCGGTAGCCGCGCCTGAATAATCTTTGGGATCGCTGCTGTTAGGATCCTTACCCAGATAATTCAGTACGGTGGCAAAAATTTCTTCAGGCGCATCGAGGAACGAAACGCCGCAGCTTTTCAGCTTCTCAAGGTTTTCCGGTTTCAGCACCAGATCCCAGCTGTCTACCGGCGCATCTTTGCCTAACGCCGCTTTGACTTTCTCAACGTTGTAGCCAATGCCGGTGGTCGCCCACAGATAAGGGATGGCGTATTTGTTGCCCGGATCGTGCTGTTCCAGCTTTTTCAACAAGTCGGGATCGAGGTTTTTATAGTTTGGCAGCTTGCTCTTATCGAGCGGCTGAAATACGCCCGACTGTAGCTGACGGGCAAGGAAGCTGGAGGATGGCACCACAACATCATAGCCGGTACTGCCGGCCATCAGTTTGCCTTCGAGCACTTCATTCGAATCGAAGACGTCGTAAACCACTTTGATGCCGCTTTGCTTCTCAAAATTCGGCACGGTATCCGGCGAAATATAATCTGACCAGTTATAAACGTGCAGCGTCTTATCAGCAGCCATTGAGCTGGCGGAAACCGCCATTACCACGCCCGCAACCACACCTGACAACCATTTTTTGCGCTGGCTGAACATTTTCCATCCTCCTGAACAGGGATAATCACCGCTTCCACAGGACAAGCAAATAACTGCGGATAAGTTTCATATAATGAATGATTATTCATTACGCTGTTAATAGAAAAAATCGATATCTACAGCGACGTTGCACGCGAAATGCGCCCACGCAAGGATAGACCCACACGCCGCCTCAGGCCAGAGGTGCAGGTAAAAAACGCCTTTTATCGACGTTTTGCCGCCTTTGGTTTATATGACAGGCTAAACGGCAGGTAAAGCCGATGAAAATAGGGATAATCAGGCATTAATACAGCATAAAAATTTGCGGGGATAGGGGTTGGACTGGTTGAAATAGCAGCAAAGGCTGATGCGAGGAAAGAATGTGCGTCGGGTTGAGCGGGCCAACATGAGTTGACCCGAACAGGGAGATTAGTGCAGCACAGACTGAGCAACGACGAACTCGCCGCGATCTTCATCTTCGCCCATCATCAGCAGGTGATTAGCAAAAGCTTCAAGAACCACCATCGAAATCTGTTCTTCGCTCTGCTTCATAAAGTGTACGAACTGGCCAAAGGTCAGGCCTGCCGTCACGCTGAGTGACTGACAAACAATCAGCTTCGGCAAATTGTCATCCTGAATATCCACAAACGCCTTAACGGTCAGCGAGCTGGCATTGATTTGTGATAACTCTCCCACCAGCGGGATCAGTGCGGTCGGTTTAACTTCAGCCAGCGCTGAGAACAAAATGACATCGTCAACGAGGTCCAGCTTGGCATCGAACACCCCGTCGAAATTTTGCATATGCGGCAGGTGAAGGGCCTGACAGGAGTCACACTCAAACCAGGTGATGCTTTGCTGATCCAGCCAACGTCGTAGTAAATCGATATCCGGAACGACGAGTGAATCCATTTATTCAATCTCATACTGCCTTAAAATTGCGCCCTAGCTTACGGAAAAAAGCGTCTAAATACCACGATTGTGAAAGAAATATCGGGTTAGCCACCCGTTTTCAGACAGAAGCCAGGGCGCGCCTGCTGCTCAATCCATGCAATCATCATGGTGGCAATATCCAATCCCGTGGTTTTCTCGACGCCTTCCAGTCCTGGCGATGCATTCACCTCCATCACCAGCGGCCCGCGGTTGGCGCGTAAAATATCCACGCCCGCAACGTCCAAACCCAGCGTAGCTGCTGCCCGGATGGCAATTTCACGTTCTCTTTCGGTAATGTCCACCAGACGAGCCGTACCGCCGCGATGCAGGTTTGAACGAAAGTCGCCTTCTCGCGCTTTGCGTTCAATGGCCGCTACAACGTTTCCGCCAACAACCAGGCAGCGGATGTCTTTTCCCTGCGCTTCCTTGATAAATTCCTGCACCAGAATATGCGCGTTCAGCCCCCGAAAGGCATCGATAACGCTTTCCGCTGCCTGCCGGGTTTCCGCCAGCACGACGCCAATGCCCTGTGTGCCTTCCAGCAGCTTTACCACCAGCGGCGCACCGCCTACCATGTCGATTAAATCGCTGGTATCGTCCGGCGAATGCGCAAACCCCGTCACCGGCATCGCGATGCCCTGCCGGACCAACAGCTGTAGCGAACGGAGCTTATCGCGGGCACGAGTGATCGCGACTGACTCATTTAGCGGAAAACTGCCGCAAACTTCAAACTGGCGCAGCACGGCCGTGCCATAAAAAGTAATGGCTGAGCCGATGCGTGGGATCACCGCATCGTAATGGCCCAGCTGCTTGCCGCGATAGTGGATCGCTGAGGAACCCGGATTAATATTCATATAGCACGAGAGAGGATCGATAACCTCAATGCTATGGCCTCGTGCTTTTGCCGCCTGTAACAGCCGCTTACAGGAATAGAGCGAACCGTCTCGGGAAAGAATCGCTATTTTCACCAGGTGCCTCCGCAGGGATCCTAACGCGTTGCCCAACCCTGCTTATGCAGGTAATCCAGCATAAACGGTCGATTTTCTTTGATGATGGTTTTCTGGATATGCTCGCTCCAGTTTTCACGGCGAGGGTTGCTCTCCCGCGACAGATAATACTCTTCCTGCTCGCGATCATAGGTAGCCAGCACGTCTGGATCGAGGGGCTGATAGCGGTTTTCATGCACCAGCATCGCCGCGGGCATACGTGGCTTAACCTGTGGCGTTTGTGCCGGCCAGCCGAGGCAGAGGCCAAACAGCGGCAGCACAAATTTTGGCAGACCAAGCAGTTCGGTAACCTCGGCAATGCCGTTACGGATACCGCCAATAAACACGCCGCCCAGCCCCAGTGATTCGGCCGCAACCATCGCGTTTTGCCCCATCAGCGCGGTATCCACGCAGCCCAGTAAAAGCTGTTCGGCCAGCCCTAACTGGGCTTCAGGACAAATCTGCAAATGGCGGTTAAAATCGGCGCAAAATACCCAGAACTCAGCAGCCTGAGCAACATACTTCTGCCCCCCGCTCAGCGTTACCAGCTTTGCGCGCAGCTCCGGGTCGGTAATACGGATGATTGAGGAACACTGTAAAAAACTGGAGCTGGAAGCCGACTGTGCAGCGGCAAGGATTGCCTTGCGTTGCGCATCGCTCACAGGCTGGTCAGTAAAAGTTCGAATAGAGCGATGAGAGCAAAGTAGCTCAATGGTCGGCGTCATGTTTGTCTCCTGGTGTACGTTTACGCAAATAAAACAGTTCCGGCGCCATCACTTTTGCTGTCCGCCACATCATGACAATCGCGGCGGGTAGCATCAGCGCGATCCCCGCAAAAAGCATTACGGTGGCAGCTAATGGCGCGGAAAAAGAAGCCGGCAAGGGTAGCATCTGATGCAGCGTGAGGTAAGAGAGAACCAGCATAATTCCTCCTGACGCCTCAAGAACCAGGATTGGGACGGGCATTTTACTGAAAGCACGCATGGCATCTCCCCCGTTGGCTTGTGCTGCTTGCCTGTCATTTATCGACAGGCTTCGCCGGGATTATAGACAACACGAATTAAACCAACAGGTAAATCCTTCTTTCTTTCACCTGATGAAGCGGGCATCATAAGCGCCAGCGAGTGATGAGTTGTGATGTACATCACAGAAAGAACTGACCTTTGAGGAGAAACCTATGTTTGCAGTAATTTTTGGACGTCCTGGCTGTCCTTATTGTGTCCGTGCAAAAGAGCTGGCTGAAAAGCTGACTGAAGAACGCGAAGATTTCAACTTCCGCTATGTCGATATCCATGCGGAAGGCATCACCAAAGCCGATCTGGAAAAAACCGTCGGTAAGCCTGTTGAAACCGTGCCACAGATCTTCCTGGATCAGAACCACATTGGTGGCTGCACGGATTTCGAAGCCTATGCCAAAGAAAATCTGGGCCTGTTCCAGTAATTTCTCAAACAGAATAATGGCGTGAGCCAGCAAGAAGAGGATCGATATTTATCGGTCCTCTTTTTTTATGGCCACCCTGTTGTGTCCCAAAGCGTTTAGCTGTGGGGATGCCAGAACAGCGTGCGGCAAAGCATGATACCCAGCGCCCCAGAGCCGCACCAGAAAATGGCGCTGGTATCGAAAGCCAGCTCCATAAAGAAACCGGGATAATGCATATTGTAGAGATGCAGGATTAGCAGGCATACAGGCATTGCCAATAGGGCTCCCAGTAATGCCACGGTCAGCGGCGACTCTTTGGACGTCAGCGCAGCAATCGCGCCAGGAATGGTAAACATCAGCAAACCCGGCCGCGCTTGTACATAGCCTGAGCCTTCAGCGACCATATCGTAGCGTACCGCCAAAAAGACGATACTAAAGAGAACAAGACTGAACACCAGGTTCGTCCAGGACATACCCTTAAACACCATAGGATCTTCTCTCGGTAATTGATGTTGTCACCTGGCCGGATGATACCGGGCCATTTTCCTCTGCTATTGATAAACAAAAGACCGTTACAAACGTCAACGGCTTTTTACTGGCTGAAAAAGAATGAAGCGATTAAAATGACGACCGTTTTATATGGCGCTGGGCTGTAATTCGCGGATAATCCTGAACGTTGCCGCTGCTCTGCTGGCAGTACAGTAAACTTAGCGCAAAACACCCATTATTTCAACATGTTACTCGTAAACAAGAAGTTAAACCGTGAATATAAACGTCGCAGATTTGTTAAGTGGAAATGACATTCTGTTATTATTTGTCGTGCTTGCGTTGGGGTTATGCCTGGGTAAATTACGACTGGGTTCTGTCCAACTGGGTAATTCTATTGGCGTTTTAGTCGTCTCATTGCTATTGGGTCAGCAGCATTTCGGCATTAATCCTAACGCCCTTAATTTGGGCTTTATGTTATTTATTTTTTGTGTGGGTGTGGAAGCTGGGCCAAACTTTTTTTCAATCTTCTTCCGCGACGGTAAAAATTACCTCTTACTTGCGCTGGTGATGGTCGGCAGCGCCGTGATCGTTGCGCTGGCGCTGGGGAAACTTTTTGGTTGGGATATTGGCCTGACGGCCGGGATGCTGGCCGGATCGATGACTTCAACGCCGGTTCTGGTAGGGGCAGGCGATACGCTGCGGCAAACTTATCCTGCGGGCAGCACGCTGGCTCAGGCGCAGAGTAACCTGAGCCTGGGCTACGCCCTCACCTATCTTATCGGGCTGGTCAGCCTGATCTTTGGCGCACGCTATTTGCCAAAATTACAGCATCAGGACCTGCCCACCAGCGCGCAACAAATCGCCCGCGAACGCGGACTGGACCCCGACAGCCAGCGTAAAGTCTATCTGCCCGTTATACGCGCCTATCGCGTTGGGCCGGAACTTGTCGCCTGGACCGACGGCAAAAACCTGCGCGAGCTGGGGATATATCGCCAGACCGGCTGCTACATTGAGCGAATCCGGCGCAACGGCATTTTGGCGAATCCCGACGGCGATGCGGTATTGCAGCAGGGCGATGAGATCTCGCTGGTCGGTTATCCAGACGCCCATTCCCGCCTCGATCCCAGCTTCCGTAACGGTAAAGAAGTTTTCGACCGCGATTTACTCGACATGCGCATTATTAATGAAGAGATCGTGGTTAAAAATAATAACGCGGTAAATAAACGCCTGAGCCAGCTGAAACTGACCGATCACGGCTGTTTTCTTAACCGGGTTATCCGCAGTCAAATCGAAATGCCGATTGATGACAGCATCATCCTGAATAAAGGCGACGTATTACAAATTAGCGGAGAAGCCCGTCGGGTTAAATCCGTTGCCGACCGGATTGGCTTTATCTCTATCCACAGTCAGGTTACCGATTTGTTGGCTTTTTGCGCCTTCTTTATTATTGGCCTGATGGTCGGCATGATTACTTTTCAGTTCAGCAGCTTTAGTTTCAGCATTGGCAATGCGGCTGGCCTGTTGTTTGCCGGGATCATGCTGGGTTTCCTGCGCGCAAACCACCCGACCTTTGGCTATATCCCACAAGGGGCATTGACCATGGTGAAAGAATTTGGCCTGATGGTGTTTATGGCGGGTGTGGGTTTAAGCGCGGGCAGCGGCCTGTCTCATGGGCTGGGTGATACCGGACTGTTGATGCTGGCGGCGGGTTTAATCGTCAGCCTGTTGCCGGTAGTTATTAGCTTTATATTTGGCGCGTGGGTATTAAAAATGAATCGTGCCTTGCTGTTTGGCGCCATTATGGGAGCACGTACCTGTGCGCCAGCAATGGAGATTATCAGCGATACGGCACGCAGTAATATCCCCGCACTGGGCTATGCCGGAACTTACGCTATCGCTAACGTACTGCTTACGCTGGCCGGGACGCTGATTGTGTTAATCTGGCCAATGTTTGGTGGGTAAAAAAATATTTTGGCTGCTTTGAGAACTTTTATATTGTCGTGCAGTCTTAATTAGTGCCACTGCTTTTCTTTGAAATCCCAAATTGTGGAGCCCGTTAATCTGATGATTAGCGGGTTTTTTTCTTTCAGCCCCTCTCCTGCCTTTTTTAACGCTTATGCATCCTCTTGCCTGGCGGATTTTTCATCGTATTAACATAAAATCTTCATTTAATCTTAACGAAACGACAACCGCCTGCCGAATTAGGAGCGGGACTATTTAACTTGTGCCGTCTCGATTCTATGTTATCCGCCTGATATTACTGACGATATATAGCTACGGCTCAGTTTATGGCCTGCCGATGTCGCTGGCCGCCATTTTTGCATACGACACTTTCTGCTGAACCCGACGAGGAGACATACCATGATGGAAGCGCTGAACCGGACGCTGTTTTTGTGGATTAACGCCACACCCGACACGCCCGGCTGGCTCATCTCACTGGCGATATTTATAGCCAAAGATTTGATTGCCGTTGTCCCTGTACTGATTGTGGCTATGTGGTTTTGGGGCGCGCAAAGTCAGGTGAAATCGCAGCGTGAACTGGTGTTGAAAACGGCAATTGCGCTTGCATACGGCATGGCTATCTCATGGTGTATCGGCAATTTATATCCTCATCCACGACCGTTTGTTATTGGCTTTGGTCATCAATTTTTGGCCCACACGCCGAGTGATTCCTATCCCAGCAATCATGGCACCATCATTTTTACTTTTGCTATTGCCTTCCTGTGTTGGCACCGGGCCTGGTCCGGCGCGGTACTGATGCTGGCTGGCATACTGATTGCCTGGTCACGAATTTTCCTGGGTGTTCACTGGCCGCTGGATATGCTGGGCGGCCTGCTGCTGGGAATGCTCTCCTGCCTGTTTGCTCAGGTCGCCTGGCATTTCTGTGGCCGACGTTTACTACAAAATATCTCTGCGCTTTACCGCTTGCTGTTTGCTTTACCTATTCGTAAAGGCTGGGTAAGAGATTGAATAACGTCTTTATTGCGTAAACATACGGCAGCGTCTATTTTCACCAGCTGCCAGAAAGCGCGTCATCTTATTGCGCAACAGTCGAAATCTGCCGCCTATTTTATTTCGAATGTTGCGCAACGGGTTAAAGCGGCAACAAACCCATACGGCCTTATAACTTAATTCATTGATATTATTATATTTAAATCACCAATATGAGCATTTTTCACCCTGAAAGGTCGATATTTAACCAATTAAACAAACCTATAATATAGTCCTAATCACTGCCTTACCGCCCCTTCCCCAGAAGATACCGCCAGATAAAAAAAACCTTCCAGCGCATAACTCTAAAAAAAATGCCACCTTACTTATTGCTGCGGTCACAAAGCTGTCATCTTCCTCTTTCTTCTTCTTTTCCAGATGGTAGAGTGTCGCTCGCCTTATTCAGAGTCGTAAATTAAATAACGCTTCCTTCTTTTTAACGCTTATTTAATTTACTACTTTCAACCGGGAGATTTTCAATGGAATCAACGAAAACGGCTACGCTGTCGCAGACAGCTGCCGGCGCTGCGACAGGCTGGCGCAAGAGTGACACGATGTGGATGTTGGGCCTTTACGGTACCGCTATTGGCGCAGGCGTGCTGTTTTTACCCATTAACGCCGGTATTGGTGGTCTGATCCCCTTGCTGATTATGGCCGTGCTGGCGTTTCCAATGACCTTTTTTGCTCACCGTGGCCTGTGCCGTTTTGTGCTTTCGGGGCGGAAAGATCAGGATATCACCGGCGTAGTGGAAGAACATTTCGGCAAGGGCGCAGGCACGCTGCTGACGCTGCTTTATTTCTTTGCTATCTATCCTATTTTGCTGGTCTACAGCGTCGCGATCACCAATACGGTCGAGAGCTTTATGACCCACCAGCTTCATCTTCAGGCACCGCCGAGGGCGCTGCTCTCCCTGGTACTGATTGTCGGCCTGATGACTATCGTACGTTTTGGTAAAGAGATGATCGTCAAAACGATGAGCGTGCTGGTTTATCCTTTTGTGCTGGTGCTGATGGCGCTGGCGCTGTTCCTGATCCCTCACTGGAACAGTTCCATATTCCAGAACGTCACTCTTGCGGGTACAGGCAACGGTCTGTGGATGACGTTGTGGCTGGCTATTCCGGTAATGGTGTTCTCGTTTAACCACTCTCCGATTATCTCTGCTTTTGCGGTAGCCAAGAGTCAGGAATATGGCCCGGATGCTGAACCGAAATGTTCGCGTATCCTGGCTTTCAGTCATCTGATGATGGTTGTCACGGTGATGTTCTTCGTGTTCAGCTGCGTGCTCAGCCTTTCACCCGAAAACCTGGCGGAAGCCAAAGAACAGAATATTTCTATTCTCTCTTATCTTGCGAACCACTTTAATACGCCGCTAATGGCCTGGATGGCACCGATCATTGCCATGGTAGCCATTACCAAATCTTTCCTTGGCCATTACCTGGGCGCACGCGAAGGATTTAACGGACTGATTGTTAAAACGCTGGGCGAAAAAGGCAAAGCAATGTCAGAGAACAAGCTCAACCGTATGACGGCGGTGTTTATGTTCTTTACCACCTGGCTGGTAGCGACATTGAACCCAAGCATTTTGGGTATGATTGAGTCGCTGGGCGGGCCGATTATCGCCGTTCTGCTGTTCCTGATGCCGATGTACGCGATCAATAAAGTGCCCGCGATGCGTCAGTACAGCGGCAAACTCAGCAATGTTTTTGTGGTGCTGGTTGGGCTGATTGCTATTTCAGCCATTGCTTACGATTTCTTCTAAGTGGATTATTTAAGGGCAGACAGCCAGTCTGCCCTCAGGCTTTTCAGGAAAACCATTTACCAAACCAGCCGTTCATTTTCATCATCACAAAATCCCATATCCGACTGAAAAATCCGCCTTCATTAACCTCATCCATGACCACCAACGGGCGCTGCTCTATGGTTTTTCCCTCAAGCTGAAAATCAATGTTGCCTACAACCTGATTTTTCTTCAGTGGGGCGGTGAGCTGAGGCTGCGAAAGCGTAAAACTGGCCTTCAGGTTTTTCATTTGCCCTTTTGGCACGGTAATCGACGCATCGCTGGCTACGCCCAGGTTAACCTCTTTTTTGTCGCCATACCAAACGCGCTGGGTAGCAAAAGGTTTATCGGTTTTGATCGGTGTTACCGTTTCGTAAAAGCGAAAACCCCAGGTCAGCAGCTTTTCACTTTCGCGAAAGCGTACTGCATCCGTCGCGGCACCCAGCACGACTGAAATCAAACGCTGATCGCCGTCGGTTGCTGAAGCAACAAGATTATTTCCTGCGCCGTCGGTATGGCCGGTTTTAATGCCATCGACATGCAGGTTGGTACTCCACAACAGCCGGTTACGGTTATGCTGCCTGATGCGGTTAAAGGTAAACTCTTTTTCCTGGTGCAGCGCATACTCTTCGGGCACATCCCGAATCAACGCCTGTCCCAACAGGGCCATATCCCTGGCGGTACTGTATTGCCCGTCAGAATCCAGTCCGTGAACGGTTTTGAAATGCGTGTTTTTCAGCCCCAGTACCCGTACGTAATTGTTCATCAGCCCGACAAATGCGTCCTGGCTGCCGGCAACGTAATCGGCCAGCGCAATACTGGCATCGTTACCGGACTGGATAATGATCCCTTTATTGAGTTCAGAAACCGGAATGCGATCGCCCGGCTTCAAAAACATCAGCGACGATCCTTTCAGCACGGGATTACCGGTAGCCCAGGCGTCTTTGCCAACGGTCACCAGATCGTCGTTATGAATTTTTCCGGCCTTTAACGCCTGCCCAATCACGTAGCTGGACATCATTTTAGTCAGGCTGGCAGGATCGAGACGATCGTCGGCGTGTGATTCCGCCAGCACCTTGCCGCTGTGATAATCCATCAGAACCCAGGCTTTGGCTTCAATCTGCGGCGCAGCAGGTGCCTCTACGGCATAAACGGGGGAAGCGACAATCAGGAAAAGGGCAGAAAGCGTGCCGGCAGCGACAGAATGGCGTATTTTATTCATGGTGATACCCAAGTATCCTTTTGAAAAACAATATTTTTATTAATTAAGGCAAATCCTGTTTACGCTATCGTTTATCAGCCGAAAATTGAACCGCCCGACCGTAAAGTTTTTTAGAGTTTAATAGAGAATTCTGTATAGCACGGGCCAGAACCCCTTTTTTTCCGCAGACTTACCCGCAAGGTACGGGTAATTCTGATTTTGTCCTGAACTGCTACTTCCGTCACAAAACTCCACTAATCTCAATTAAACCCGGCTGAGGAGTAATGACGATGGATTTAGCTCTGTTCGATCTTGATAAAACGCTTATCTGTGAAGACAGTACTGGCCTGTGGTTACGCTGGCTGGTTTCGCAAGGTTTTGCTCCAGCCGCACTGATTGAGCAGGAACGCGCGTTGATGGTGCAGTACCACCAGGGGTCGCTTTCAATTGAGGAATACATGAACATGACCCTCTCGCCGATCGCCGGGATGGGTACGCTGACGGTTTCGGGTTGGGTGAGACGTTTTATTCAGCGCGACGTGATGCCAAGGGTTTATCCCTGCGCACGTAAAAGAATGAACTGGCATCTGGAACGCGGTGATCGGGTGATGGTGGTCTCAGCCACCGGTGAGCATCTGGTCACGCCTATCGCTCAGCAACTGGGCGCACATGGTGCACTGGCCATCGATGTGGAGATCGTAGACGATCGTTATAGCGGCCAGACATATGGCACAATGACTCACCCGCACGGGAAAGTCAGACAGCTAAAAGAGTGGCTGTTGCTGCAAGAAAGCGCGGGTTTTGCACAGACCTGGGCCTACAGCGATTCGATGAATGATTTACCGTTGCTGGAACATGCCGACCATGCCTGGGTAATCAATCCGGCTGAACCCCTGCATCAGCTGGCACAACAGCGCGGTTGGGAAGTGTGCCAGTGGCTTAAATAAGGGAATCGGGCTGCCGGGCAGCCCCTTTATTTTTCCAGCCCAACCTTCAGTAATTTTCCATCCGATTCATCCGTCAGTACATACAGATAACCATCTGGTCCCGTGCGGACATCGCGAATGCGTTCACCGCGATCGCCCAACAGACGTTCTTTTTCCACAATACGATCGCCATTGACCGTCAGATGAATAAGGTTCTTTTCCTTTAATGAACCGATAAACAATGAATCCTTCCACTGAGGGAAACGTTGGCTGTTATAAAACGCCATGCCGCTGATGGCGGGAGAAACTTTCCAGTAAAAAACAGGTTGCTCAGTCCCTGGCACTGTCCCACCTTTTGAACCCGGGACTTTTTCACCGCTGTAATCCACGCCCCAAGTTGCCAGCGGCCAGCCATAATTCTTCCCTTTACGCGGAATATTGACCTCATCGCCGCCGCGCGGGCCATGCTCACTTTCCCATATTTCGTGAGTCCAGGGATTTAGCGCCAGCCCTTGTGGATTGCGCATCCCATAAGTCCAGATTTCGCCTCTTGCACCCTGCTGGTTAACAAAAGGGTTATCTTTTGGCACGCTGCCATCGGCATTCAGACGGATAATCTTGCCGGTCAGCGCGTTTAGCTGTTGTGCAGTAGCGGCCTGAAAATTGTCCCCAAAGCTGATATAGAGATAGCCCTTCTCGTCGAAAAGCAGCCTCGACCCCAGATTTGCGCCACTCGAGAGTTTCGGCTCTTGTCGAAGGATCACTTTAAAATCAGTTAACCGGCTGTTTTCCTGATTCAGGGTGCCGTAACCCACTACCGCACCAGCGCGCCCGCTGCTGTCAGCTTCGGTATAGCTAAGATAAACGTGACGGTTCTGCACAAAATCGGGGGATAGCGCAATATCCAGCAGCCCGCCCTGCCGCTCGGCCCAGACTTCGGGCACACCGGCGAGCGGTTCGGAAAGCGTGCCGTTTTGCCAGTGCCGCAGCTGGCCGGAACGTTCAGCGATCAACATGCCCTGATTCCCTGGCAAAAAAGCGACCGCCCAGGGGTGATTTAATCCGTTTTGCAGCTGTTCAACGGTCGTTTTTGCGGCCAGAACCGGGCAGTTCATTAAAAGGAGACCAGCCAGTAAGCTGCCGTGCAGTAATCGGAACATGCTTTCTCTCCTGAAGGGGATCGCTGTTGATCCTGAGCTGCCGCCCCTTAATGGCGGTCAGCTTCAGGGCTGCGGCGGGAAAGCCGCCACATCCTGAACCATTTCATCTACGGCCTGTTTTAAATCATCCAGCGTTACCGGCGCGCTGCTGTTTGCCACGCTCTTACCGTAGGCTTTCCGGACTGCCACCAGCACCGGGTTACCCGTTTTGGTATCAATTAACTGGGTTTCAAGATAGAGCACGCTGTTTTGCGTACGGTGCCCTGAGGCCGCCATCGTGCTGGCGATCACCGCGGCCACCGGCACCACTTCATAAAATTTCATATCCTGATTTTCTGCGTTAACGGCGGTAATGGCCGTTTTCATCATCAGCGTGCCCGGGCCGCCGGAACTCACCAGGGGTTTATGTTTCGCGACGGCAGCCTGCATCCGGCTATCAACATATCTACGCAAGCCGTCGAGCGTGGTCTGATTTACGCGCGCCGTCGGTCGGGCTGGCGGGTAATAGACCACCGGCATATAAAAGATGCCGTGATAATCCGCAGAATGAAAATCGGGGGAGATCCAGCGAAGCGTAGGATGCCCGCTCGGGGAACGGGTAGGTTTTAATTGGGAGTAATCGGACAGAAAACCCGAAAAATTTTGCTTTTCGGTGACTTTAGAAGCACAGCCAGTGAGGGTTATAGCCATCACCCCGACAACCAGACACATACGCAGCGCGTGCATAGATTCTTCCTTTTTAGCGGGAAAATGCAGAGACATCTGAAGCATAGCGGCTTGTTGCGACATTACCATTTAGCCTAAAAATTATGCGAAGAAGTTATCACTTCGCGTTAAAAATTTGACTAAAAAAAGTACTGGATATTTAAACAGGCAATTGTATACTATTTCTACTGCCCAACAGGGCATTGTTATCCGACAGTAAGGGGTAAAGACCATGATGATGCCAGTAGAAACCCGTCATTCGCTGAATCAGTCGAACGCCATGAGCAGCCGCGACATCGCTAAGATGATCGGCATTACCCATGGTGAAGTGAAACGGTTAATTAAAAGTCTGGAAACCACCCAGCGCCTTTCACAGCCCCTGTCGGTCAACCTTTATGAACGTGAAGGCGAGACACGCCAGGAATATTTTCTGAACAAGCGTGATTCGTTACAGGCGATCGCGCGCCTTGCACCGGCCTTTATCGCTCAGGCGCTGGATAACTGGCAGGAACGCGAACAGCATGCGCATTTGCCTGACTTTACCAATCCGGCTGTCGCGGCACGCGCATGGGCAGAGGAATTTGAACGACGCCAAACCGCTGAAAAGCAGCTGGCGCTGACGGCGCCAAAGGCGGACTTTTTTGATCGCTATATGCAGGTCGATGACTCACTGGGTTTTCGCCAGCTTTGTAAGATGCTTAAAGTCAAAGAACCGGAGTTTCGGCAGTTCCTGTTTGAGCGCAATATCATGTATCGCGCTAATGGCGTACTAACGCCACAGCAGCATCATCTCCAGGCGGGCTATTTCGTGGTCCATGCCAGCGTGGGAGAAAATCAGCATGCTTTCTCTCAGGCGCGGTTTACCGCCAAAGGCGTCAAGTGGATTGCAGAACTGTGGGCAGGACACCTTGCCACGCAACGCAGAGGTGCGGCGGCCTGAAGCAACCACGGCAGCATGGTAGAGCAGCCTCAGCCATATTTCGCCTGATGCTGTTTCTTGCGGGCCAGATAATCCTGATCTTCGCGAATTTTGTCCCACCAGGCCTTAAAAATGGCCGCTGAGGCGGCTTTCTCTTCGTTTACGTGATAGGGCAGGATCTGCCGATCGTCATCGTATTTACGGCCGCCTTTATGATTGGCGTAGCGTCTGGCGCGGGTATATCCCATCTGGATAAATTTACGCGCCATATCCATACCGACAAAATCATCCTGCTCGCGATACCCCTCAAACAGCTTCATTATTTCCTTTGCCGACACCTCGGCAATGGCAGGCGTTTTAAAGCGCCAGTGCGGTAGAATTTCACTTTTATAAGGCTCGACCATCAGTACGCCCTGCTCACCGCGCCCAACCTGATAAAGCTCGGGCTGCTGACGAAAATCGATGGTTTTAAAGTCCTGCTGGTAATCGAATTCCTTCACGGCCTGATCTCCTGTTAAAAGAGTAAGCCTGGCACAGGAAAAGAGAATTCGCGCCTGCCAACAGGCAAACGCGCAGCCCCGTGTAATCAGCTTTTTAACTTTGGATCGAGGGCATCACGCAAACCATCGCCCAACAGATTAAAAGCCAGAACGGTAAGAAAAATCGCCAGACTCGGGAAAATCGCCACATGCGGCGCCATCACCATGTCGGCACGGGCTTCGTTCAGCATTGCCCCCCACTCCGGCGTCGGCGGCTGTGCGCCCAGCCCCAGAAAAGAAAGGCTGGCTGCGGTGATAATCGAAGTGCCGATACGCATGGTGAAATAGACCACGATGGAAGAGAGAGTGCCTGGCAGGATATGGCGCATGATAATGGTGAAATCCGATGCGCCAATACTGCGGGCAGATTCAATAAAGGTCATCTGCTTCAACACCAGCGTATTACCACGGACCAGGCGGGCGAAAGCGGGAATACTGAAAATGGCGACGGCAATCACCACGTTCGCCATACCCGTGCCCATAATCGCCACCACGGCGATAGCCAGCAGGATGCCGGGGAAGGCAAACAACACGTCGCTGATACGCATAATAATGCGATCCCACCAGCCTTCGTAGTAACCCGCCAGCAACCCAAGCGCAGTACCGATAGCCGCCCCAATTGCCACGGAGACAAAGCCTGAGATCAGCGATAAACGCGTCCCCAGCAAAACGCGGCTAAAAATATCGCGGCCGAGTGAATCCACGCCAAACCAGTGCATCGCAGACGGCCCTTCCGTCAGGCGGTCATAATCGAAATAGTTTTCCGCATCAAAAGGCGCAATCCATGGCGCAAAAACGGCCAGCAAAATAAGCAGCACCACAAAGATGCCGGCTATCATCGCCACCGGCTGACGGCGAAAACGCCGCCAGAATTCCCGCCAGGGAGTGCGCACGCGGTGTACAGTTGGCATCGCGGAGAGAGCCGCGCTACGTCGCCAGTTTTTCATCGCGGGTCCTTATTTGTAGCGAATCGCGGGGTTGATCGCGGCATAGAGCATATCGACAATCAGGTTGATAAGAATAAACTCCAGGGAGAACAGCAGCACTTCAGCCTGTACCACCGGATAATCACGCATTTCTACCGAGTCCACGAGCAGGCGTCCCAGTCCCGGCCAGTTAAACACCACCTCCACCACAATAGAGCCGCCCAGCAGAAAACCAAACTGCAAGCCCATCATAGTGACAACCGGGATCATGGCGTTACGCAGGCCATGTTTGATGACAACGAAGGTTTCGCGCACGCCTTTTGCCCGCGCGGTACGCATATAGTCTTCCTGCATCACCTCGACGAAGGAGGCTCGGGTAAAGCGCGCC
The DNA here is from genome assembly GCF_007981265.1 of Pantoea sp. CCBC3-3-1. Classification (NCBI taxonomy): domain Bacteria; kingdom Pseudomonadati; phylum Pseudomonadota; class Gammaproteobacteria; order Enterobacterales; family Erwiniaceae; genus Pantoea; species Pantoea sp. CCBC3-3-1. Next base: position 1,549,511 of record NZ_CP034363.1, on the reverse strand, counting down.
ATTACCGCCGCCACCGCCGCCCCCAGGGTAAGGGAAGGCAGAATATAGTGCCGCCAGCTGTCCGCACCGACGGTAGGCAGCCAGCCCAGCTCGACGGAGAAAACCTGCATCAGCAACATCCCCAGCGCAAACGCGGGGAATGAGATGCCGGAAACGGCCAGCGTCATTCCCAGACGGTCAGGCCAGCGGTTACGCCAGACGGCAGAAACGATCCCGATCGACATGCCAAAAATCACCGACCACACCATGCTGCTGAGCGTCAGCCACAACGTTGGCAAAAAGCGCTGGGCAATTTCTGTTGAGACCGGGCGTTTTGACACCATTGACTGGCCAAAATCACCCTGCACGGCATGGCTGATAAAATGCCAGAACTGATGAAACAGCGGCTGATCCAGGCCAAGCTGCTGACGCACCATGGCGACCACGGTGGCATCTGCTTCCGGGCCCGCCACCAGCCTTGCCGGATCGCCCGGCAGCATATGCACAAACAGGAACACCAGCACCGCCACGATCAACAACGTGGGGATCAGTCCCAGCAAGCGTTTAATAAAATAATTGAGCATAGGTTATCCTGCGCCTCGCCACCGTGGCCACAGAGGCGCACGGCGGCGAACAAGCGTAGTTACTTCAGATCGGCATCATCAAAGCTGAACGAGGTATCCGGCATCACGTAGAAACCGGTAAGATTTTTGGTATTGGCGGAAACCAGTTTTTCAACCACCAACGGTGCCCAGGGCTGATCTTTCCAAATTTTATCCTGAGCGTCTTTATACAACGCGGCTTTCTTCTCGCCATCAGTGGTGTTCAGTGCGTCAGTCAAATCTTTATCCACCTGGGTGTTGCTGTAGAAAGCGGTGTTAAAGATGGTTGGCGGCCAGGACTGCGTGGCGAACAGCGGCGTCAATGCCCAGTTAGCTTCACCGGTAGACGCAGACCAGCCGGTATAAAACATCCGCACGCCGCTCTCTTTTTGCCCTTTGTCTTCCACTTCCGCCGCACGCTGTCCGGCATCCATTGCCGTGACGGTCGCTTTAATACCAATCTGTGCCAGCTGCTGCTGGGTGAACTGCAACACTTTCTGCGCGGTACTGTGGTTGTGCGAAGACCACAGCGTGGTGCTAAAGCCGTTTGGATAACCCGCTTCTTTCAGCAATTCACGTGCTTTAGCCGGGTTGTATTCCGGGGCCGGATAGCTTTGTGAATACTGGATAGCAGGCGGCACAATGCCGGTTGCCGGCGTGGCATAACCGGCGAAAGCAACCTTAACCAGCGCCTGACGGTTGATGGCTAAGTTGATCGCCTCACGCACTTTCGGATTATCAAAAGGCTTTTGCGTAACGTTAAAACTGATGTAGCGCTGCATGATTGACGGCGACGTCACCAGATCCAGCTTGCTGTTTTTCTCCAGCAGTTTGGCCTGCTCATAAGGGATTGGGAAAGCAAAGTTAGCCTCACCGGTTTGCAGCATGGCGGCACGAGTGTTGTTATCGACAACCGGACGCCAGGTAATGGTATCCAGCTTCGGATAGCCTTTGTGCCAGTAGCCAGCGAATTTCTTCACCTTAACAAAATCGGTCTGATTCCAGGTTTCCAGCTCATAAGGGCCGGTGCCGACCGGATGGAAACCAATCTCTTTTCCATATTTTTTCAGCGCCGTCGGTGAAATCATCGCGGCTGCCGGGCTGGCGAGCGTATTGATAAAGGCGGAGAACGGCGCTTTCAGCGTAATTTTCACCGTTTTCGGGTCTACGACTTCCGTGGTAGCGATGGATTTGAACAGGTTATAGCGTTTGAGATGGCTGTCAGGATTGCTGGCACGATCGAGGTTGACCTTTACCGCTTCGGCATTAAAATCGCTGCCGTCCTGGAACTTAATGCCGCTGCGCAACTTGATGGTATAAGTCAGGCCATCTTTGCTGGCATCAACGCTTTCAGCCAGCACATTGGTCAGTTTCATCTCCTTATCAAAGCCAAACAGACCCTGATAGAACGATTTCGCCACCGCCTGCGACAGGGTGTCGTTAGCGTCATAAGGGTCAAGCGTAGTGAAGTTGGATCCTACAGCGATCACCGCATCTTTCGCCGCCCAGGCTGGCACCGCCGCAAAGCTGCCCAGTAATCCGGCGGTTAACAGTAACTTACGTTTCATCATTTTGCGTTTTTCTCCTGTAATCCCTTGTTGTTTTGCACAGCTAATTCAGGCGCCGCCTACGGCATGACGAGCGACATAATGACCGGCGCTGACTTCAAGCAGCGGTGCTACCTGTGGCTCATCGCCTAATGCTCTGACAGGACTTGGGATCTCTTCCACCAGCAGCGGCCGTTCACGCCGACGGTGAGCGGGATCGGCAACCGGTACCGCAGCCATCAGCTTACGCGTGTAAGGATGCTGAGGATGTTCAAAAACGGACTGTCGCGGGCCGATTTCCACAATCTGACCGAGATACATGACCGCCACGCGATGGCTGATCCGCTCGACAACCGCCATATCATGCGAAATAAACAGGAAAGCGATACCGAATTCGCGCTGTAAATCCATCATTAGATTAACGATTTGAGCCTGAATGGAAACGTCCAGCGCCGAAACGGATTCGTCGGCAATCACCACTTTTGGATTCAGCGCCAGCGCTCTGGCAATGCAGATGCGCTGACGCTGACCACCCGAAAACTCATGGGGATAACGCCGTGCATGTTCCGGCAGTAGCCCCACGCGCTCCAGCAGCCAGGCCACTCGCTTTTCAGCTTCGTCACCCCGGGCAATACCGTGAACCAGCAGCGGCTCCATAATGGAGAAACCCACGGTCAGTCGCGGATCGAGAGAGGCGTAGGGATCCTGAAAAATAAACTGAATATCGCGGCGCAGATGCGAAAGCGCGGCACCGGTAAGGTTATCGATGCGCTGCCCGTTGAAGGTGATGGTTCCCCCCTGGCTGGCAACCAGACGCAGCAGGGAACGGCCGGTAGTGGATTTGCCGCAGCCGGACTCGCCCACCAGCGCCAGCGTTTCACCGGGATGCAGATCGAAGCTGACCTTTTCGACCGCATGCACGCGGCGCTTAACCCGATTGAGAATGCCGCCGCGAATATCAAAACGGGTCACTAAATCGCGCACCTGCAACACCGGTTTAGCCTCCGGCGGAACAGTATCCTGAGGCAGAGAAATATCGTCATTGCCGCCGGGCGTGAGCACCGGAAATTTCGCCGGGTAAAGCGTGCCGGTCATTGCGCCCAGTTTTGGCACGGCCGCCAGCAGCGCTTTAGTGTAATCACGCTGCGGTGCCTGAAAAATCGCTTCAACCGACCCGGTTTCCACCACTTCTCCGCGATACATCACCTGCACGCGGTCGGCCATTTCGGCTACCACGCCCATATCGTGCGTGATAAAAATGACGCCCATTTCCATCTCTTTTTGCAGCACGCGGATCAGTTGCAGAATTTGCGCCTGAATGGTGACGTCCAGCGCGGTAGTCGGTTCATCCGCAATCAGCAGCGCGGGTCGGCAGGAGAGCGCCATCGCAATCATTACCCGCTGACGCATGCCGCCAGAGAGCTGATGGGGAAAACGCGACAGCACGCTGCGCGCTTCGGGGATCCGCACCAGATCCAGCATGCGTTCCGCTTCTTTCATCGCCTCACGGTGGCTTTTTCCCTGATGCAGCAGGATCGACTCGGCAATCTGATCGCCAATCGTAAAAACGGGGTTAAGCGAGGTCATCGGTTCCTGAAAGATCATCGCCATATCGGCACCGCGCACGGTGCGCAGCGTTGACTGCCGCGCACGCGAAAGATCGATAACATCACCGCTTCTGCGCCGCAGCCACATTTCTCCGCTGTCGATCTGGCCTCCGCCCTGCTCAATAAGCCGCATCAGCGCTAAAGAGGTCACGGATTTTCCCGAGCCGGATTCACCAACAATGGCCAGCGTTTCGCCACGCTTAACCTCGAGGGAGAGATTTTTTACCGCATGGATAGTCTCCCCCTGCTGGCTGAAACTGACGTTAAGATCCCTGACCGAAAGCACCTGTCCGGCAGATAAACCTGACGTTGGGGTCGTAGCCATGCTGCCTCCTTTATGCTTCGCGATAGATACCCACGTTTGGCGCGTCACCGACGTAGCCAAAACCGCGGTACATGCCTTCGCTGTTAAACGGCAGCGCCACGTTGCCATCGCGGTCTACGGCAATTGCTCCGCCGCTGCCGCCAAGTACCTTAATTTTTTCCATAATCACGCGATTGCTGGCTTCCTGTAGCGAAAGACCGCCATATTCCATCAGTGCAGCAATATCATAGGCTGCCAGCGTACGCATAAAGACTTCACCTGTGCCGGTGCAGGAGACCGCCACATTGGCATTATTTGCATAGCAGCCCGCCCCAATAATTGGCGAGTCGCCGACGCGTCCTGCCTGTTTATTGGTCATGCCGCCTGTCGAAGTGGCCGCCGCCAGATTACCGTACTGATCCAGTGCCACCGCGCCTACCGTGCCAAATTTGCGATCCGGATCGAGCGGATCATCCGGCGTTTGCGAGGCACCGTCATGATCCAGCAGCATTTGCTGCGTGGAGAGGGCGCGTTGCAGCTGATCCCAACGTTCCTGCGTGTAAAAAAAGTCCGCGCCAACCTGCTCAAGCCCATGGTCTGAAGCAAAGGATTCAGCCCCTTCGCCAATCAAAAGTACGTGCGGACTGTTCTCTAACACGGCCCGCGCCGCCAAAACGGGATTACGCACGCGTTTGACGCCCGCCACGGCTCCGGCCTGTAGCGAATGACCGTCCATTACGCAGGCATCAAGTTCATGGGTGCCCTGATGAGTAAAGACCGCGCCTTTTCCGGCGTTGAACAGCGGACACTCCTCCAGCAAACGCACGGCTTCGGTAACGGCATCCAGCGCGCTGCCGCCATCGGCTAAGATTGTTTGGCCTTGAGTAATAATGGCTGAAAGCGCCTGAATATAGAGCTGCTCTTTTTCCACACTCATGCTGGCACGAGCGATCGCACCCGCTCCGCCGTGAATGGCGATAACTGCCTTGACCATAATCCGTTCTCCCGGTGCCAAATCGGCATGAAAAACACTAAGTTAGATTTTTTTTATTAAATTTCTGATCGTTTTTGACTATAGGCAGGCGGTAAAGTGATGTAAAGCGGAAAGTTTACACAGTGCTCATAACAAAAGGTTATATAACATAACACTGACATGGGTTTACGTGACCCTCAGGTTAATTCACGCCATAATAGCGTATTGATTGTACGCCTGCCCTCGCGTCAGGCACGCTGGAGACATTATGGAATCCTTTACTGCGGGACTTATCTCCCTTGAAGATGCGCTGGCAACGATGCTCGCGCAAATCGTCCCTGTTGCTGAAACTGAAACGCTTTCACTGGTTACAGCACCGGGCCGGATCACCGCCACAGCGGTCATTTCCCCCATTGACGTCCCCCCTTTTGCTAACTCGGCGATGGATGGCTATGCCGTACGCCTGGTCGATATTCAGGAAGGAAAACCGCTGAATATTGCCGGAAAAGCTTTCGCCGGTGCGCCTTTTACGGGCGAATGGCCAGGCGGAAGCGCGATTCGTATTATGACCGGCGCGCCAGTGCCCGACGGCTGTGATGCCGTGGTGATGCAGGAAGAGACAGAAAAAGTCGGTGAGGCCGTCTTTATTCGTGCCGATGTTGTTAAAGGTCAGAATATTCGGCTGGCTGGAGAAGACATTGTTGCCGGTGCCAGCGTATTAGTCCCCGGCGTTCGCCTCGGTGCCGCCGAGCTCCCTCTGCTCGCCTCGCTTGGGGTAGCGAAGGTGGAAGTAAAGCGCAAGCTGCGCGTAGCCGTTTTCTCTACAGGCGATGAATTGCAGCCGGTGGGCCAGCCGCTGGCAGCAGGCCAGATTTATGATACTAACCGCTTCGCCGTGCAATTGATGTTGAATAAACTGGGCTGTGAAGTGATCGACCTCGGCATTATTCCTGACGATCGGGCCGCTTTACGGGCTGCTTTTATGCAGGCGGATGAACAGGCGGATGTGGTAATCAGCAGCGGCGGCGTTTCCGTCGGCGAGGCTGACTACACCAAAGCGATGCTGGAAGAATTGGGTGAAATCAGTTTCTGGAAGCTGGCGATCAAGCCGGGGAAACCTTTCGCCTTTGGTCGTCTGCAAAGCAGCTGGTTCTGCGGCCTGCCTGGCAATCCCGTTTCCGCTGCACTGACCTTTTATCAGCTGGTACAGCCGCTGCTGGCGAAGCTTAGCGGCCAGCAAGGCGCAGCGCTTCCGCCACGCCAGCGGGTAAAAGTGGCTGATAATCTGAAAAAGACGCCCGGCCGACTGGATTTTCAGCGCGGCAGGCTACAGCGTAATGCAGCCGGCGAACTGGAAGTTCATAGTACTGGCGCGCAGGGATCTCATGTATTCAGTTCCTTTAGTCTGGCGAACTGTTTTATCGTACTTGAGCGCGAACGCGGCAACGTGCAGGCCGGAGAATGGGTTGAGGTTGAGCCGTTTAACCCTTTGCTGGAGGGCTAATGCTACCGGAACTTAGCGACGAAGAGATGCTACGCTATAACCGCCAGATCGTTTTACGCGGGTTTGACTTTGAGGGTCAGGAGAAGCTGAAAGCATCAAAAGTGCTGGTGGTTGGACTGGGCGGCCTGGGCTGTGCCGCCACGCCTTATCTGGCTTCGGCTGGCGTGGGCCAGCTGACGTTGCTGGATTTCGATACGATTTCCCTCTCCAACCTGCAACGTCAGATCCTGCATCGTGACGCGCAAATCGGCATGGCAAAAGTGGAGTCCGCCCGGCAACAGCTAAACGAAATCAACCCCCATCTGACGGTGCAGGCTATTAACAAGCAGCTTGATGACGAGGCGTTGGGCGCACTGATTAGTGACCACGATCTGGTACTGGACTGCACCGATAACGTTGACACGCGTGAACAACTCAACCGGCTGTGCTTTGCCAGTAAAATCCCGCTGGTTTCCGGCGCGGCAATCCGCATGGAAGGGCAAATCAGCGTCTTTAGCTGGCAGGAAAATGATCCCTGCTACCGCTGCCTGAGCCGCCTGTTTGGCGCTGGCACGCTAAGCTGCGTGGAAGCAGGCGTCATGGCGCCGCTGGTTGGGGTAATAGGCTCGCTACAGGCGATGGAAGCCATTCGCTTACTGACCCATTATGGCGAAAGCGTAGCGGGTAAGCTGCTGATCTATGATGCTATGACGCTGCAATTTCGTAGCCTGACGCTGGCAAAAGATCCGGCTTGCGAAGTTTGCGGCGGCTGATTTCCTCTCCAGATCGACTTTTATTCGCGCGCTGTTTTTGCTACGGCGCGCACATTCACTCACACCTTTTCTACGTAAAAACAACAGATTCTTCGCATCCCCACTATAGTTACAGGACTGCGATTTTACGCAAGGGAGCGTTTTCATGACTGGGGAATTTCGCCCGCAACCCGATGTCAGCATGCTAAAACTGCGTCGATCGCTGATCGTCTCTTTGCTGGTGATCGGCTGTGCCGTCCTGCTGGTAAACGGTTGGATTGTGTATAACAGCTGGCAACGTATGTTAAATGAGACCCAGAGCGACGCGCATAACCTGTCCCAATCGGTCTCGCGCCAGGCCGAAGACTCTTTTTTGCCGATAGAGCTTACGCTACAGGATTTGCGTGACCGTATTACGCTGGTAGGACTGGATGCGGAAAGGCAGACCTATCTGCGTAATCTGCTGGTTGAGCGTAAAGCCTCGCTCCCACAGCTGCATGGGCTGTTTGTTTACGATGCCCAGGGCAATTGGGTTATTACCTCCGGCGGACCGCTGCAACAGCATCGAAGCAACAGCGATCGGGCTTATTTTCGCTATCACCAACAGCACAATGATTCTGAAATGCTGATAAGCCAGGTGATTCACAGCCGCAGTACCGGTGACCTGGTTGTTCCGCTTTCAATGCGTCTGAATAACCGTGATGGCTCTTTCCGGGGCGTGCTGCTGGCTACGTTGCGGATTGACTATTTCCGGCAAATTTTTGGTTACTACGATCTTGGCGACCGTGGGCTGCTGGCGTTAATGACCAACAGCGGTAATATCCTGTATGCCAGCCCGTTCCCCGACAGCACCATTAACCGTAATATTTCCGGTAGCCCGTTGTTCACCAGCCTGTTGAAAAAGTCCAACAGCGGCACGGCGATCTATGCCGCAGCCCTGGACGGCGTCGAACGCGTCTTTGGCTACGCCAGCTTAAAGCGTTATCCGCTGGTGGTGACGGTGGGATATGACAAAAAACAGCTGATCCATGCCTGGCTAACGGAGCTGCTGGTCTATGTCGCGCTGTGTATTTTACTGCTGGCAGTGATTGCCGTGCTGGGATCTTTATTACTGCGTAATATCGGCTACAGCATTCGCAATCAGGAGGAGCTGGCGCGAACACGCGACCAGCTGGCGGCGATGAATCGCACGTTGCAAACGCTGGCGCTGGTAGACAGCCTTACCGGGCTGGCAAACCGCCGCCAGTTCGATCTTTATCTGGATCACTGCCTGGAGCGCTCGCAGCAATGGCGAACCCCGCTGGCGCTGTTAATGGTCGATGTCGACTCCTTTAAGCGATTCAACGATACCTACGGCCATCTGGCGGGTGATGATTGTCTGAGGCGCATAGGGGGTGCTTTACAAAACGTTGTTCACCAGTCTGAAGATCTTGTTGCGCGGTACGGCGGGGAAGAATTTGCAGTTATCCTTGTCGGATGGGAGCAGGAGAGCGCGCTACGCTTCGCTGAAGCAGCAAAAGAAGCGATTGCGACTCTGGCTATTCCTCACGAAAACAGTGAAAACGCGGCCAAAGTGGTGACCGTCAGTATCGGGCTGCATGTGACGCCAGGAAGCGAAGCTGAAAATAACCGCCAGAAACTTATCGGGCAGGCAGATAAGGCGCTGTATCAGGCGAAATCATCCGGGCGGAATCGGGTAGAAATCGTGTAGAAATCGTGTAGGACGGCTGGGAAAAGCGTCGACGCAGAACGAGGAAGGGGAAGCTTTCGCCTCCCCTTCCAGCACTATCAGACGATACCTTTGCTGCGCAGATAGTCTTCGTAGTTGCCGGTGAAGTCGTTGAGTTTACCCGGCGTCATTTCAATCACGCGCGTGGCCAGCGAGCTGACAAATTCACGGTCGTGAGAAACGAAAATCAGCGTGCCTTCATACATCTCCAGCGCCATGTTGATCGCTTCGATGGATTCCATATCCAGGTGGTTAGTCGGTTCATCCATAATTAGCACGTTTGGCTTCTGCATCATCAGCTTACCAAACAGCATGCGTCCTTTTTCCCCACCGGAGAGCACCTTAGCTGGCTTTTTGATGTCGTCCTGGCTGAACAGCAGGCGTCCCAGAATGCCGCGAACGGCCTGCTCGTCGTCACTTTCCTGCTTCCACTGGCTCATCCAGTCAAAGACCGTCAGGTCATCGGCAAAATCATGCGCGTGGTCCTGCGCATAGTAGCCAATTTGGGCATTCTCAGACCATTTGACCTCACCGCTATCAGGCTGAAGCTCACCCACCAGCGTTTTTAGCAGCGTGGTTTTACCGATACCGTTCGGGCCGATAATTGCCAGCTTTTCACCGACCTCCAGCAGCAGATTCACGTTTTTAAACAGCGGCCCCTGATCAAAACCTTTGGTCAGGGATTCCAGCTGGAGCGCATTACGGAACAGCTTCTTATCCTGTTCAAAACGGATAAACGGATTCTGGCGGCTGGAGGCCTTCACTTCTTCCAGCTTGATTTTATCAATCTGCTTGGCACGAGAAGTCGCCTGGCGAGATTTGGAGGCGTTGGCGCTGAAGCGACTAACGAAAGATTGCAGTTCGTTGATCTGCGCTTTCTTCTTCGCGTTATCTGCCAGCAGACGCTCACGAGACTGCGTCGCCGCCGTCATATATTCATCGTAGTTGCCCGGATAAACACGCAGCTCGCCGTAGTCCAGATCCGCCATGTGCGTGCACACCATATTCAGGAAGTGACGGTCATGCGAAATGATGATCATGGTGCTGTTACGTTCGTTCAGCACCTGCTCCAGCCAGCGAATGGTATCGATGTCCAGGTTGTTGGTTGGTTCGTCGAGCAGCAGGATCTCCGGGTTGGAGAACAGCGCCTGCGCCAGCAGGACACGCAGTTTCCAGCCGGGTGCAACTTCGCTCATTGGGCCGTAATGCTGCTCCAGCGGAATGCCCACGCCCAACAGCAGTTCACCGGCACGCGCTTCGGCGGTGTAACCGTCCATTTCACCGTATTGCACTTCCAGATCGGCAACTTTATAGCCGTCTTCTTCGCTCATTTCCGGCAGCGCGTAAATACGGTCACGCTCTTCTTTCACTTCCCACAGCTCGCCGTGGCCCATGATCACCGTATCCAGCACGCTATATTGTTCAAAAGCGAACTGATCCTGACGCAATTTACCAATGCGTTCATTAGGATCGAGCGAGACGTTCCCGGCGCTTGGCACCAGATCGCCGCCGAGAATTTTCATAAAGGTGGATTTGCCGCTACCGTTGGCACCGATCAGGCCATAGCGGTTGCCGCCGCCAAATTTGACAGAGATGTTTTCGAACAGCGGCTTACTGCCAAACTGCATGGTGACGTTGCTGGAAACTAGCACAGGATTGCCTTTCGTTTACGATGGGAGAATAAATCAGCGCGCATTATGCCAAAAAAAAGGGGCGGCGAATACACCGCTGCCCCAGGGAAAATCATACCATCGTCTTAGTGACTCTCTGCTTTACGCTCCCGCGTTGAAATTGAACGCGTTTCGGCGTCATTGCTTAACCAGTCGTGCAGATAGTGCTCAATCTGTTCCAGGCTACGGTTGCGGGTTTCCGGCACGCATTTGACCACAAAAATCGCGCCAAATACGCCAATCAGCGCAAAGATAAAGAACGCGCCTGACAGGCCCACGCTGGCCAGCAGCATCGGGAAAGCAAGTGAAATTAAGAAATTCGCAATCCACATGGCAAAGACCGCGCCGCCCATGAATATTCCGCGCATCCGCGTTGGGAACATTTCAGAAAGCAGCAGCCAGGTAACGGGTGAAAGCGCGCCCTGTTGAAAACTTAAAAACATCAGCATGCCCAGCAGTACCAGATAGCTGCGTACTATATCAACCTGCCCGTTAATGGTTTCCGGCATAAAGTAGCAAACACAGCCAATAAACAGCAGGCAGGCGGTACAGCCGAACTGGCCGATCATCGTCATCGTACGACGGCCGATTTTTCCCAGCAGCCAGATGCCGAAAAAGGTCATCATTACCGAAATGGCGCCGTTAGCAATGGTGGCGAATAGCGCAGCATCGGTACTCATGCCCACCGCTTTAAGCATGGTGGGCGCGTAATACATAATGGTATTCACGCCCGAAAGCTGCTGAATAACAGCCACGCCGATGCCAATCAAAAATAGCTTGAATAACCAGGGTTTACGCAGCTCACGCAGCCGAGGTTTAGCTTTATTTTCTTCTTCGGAGAGGGTTTCTTCAATTTCAGTCATTTCCCACTCAACATCGCTCTTTGCCCGGGTACGCTCCAGCACCCGACGCGCCTCGGCCAGACGCCCTTTCATCGCATACCAGCGTGGCGTATCAGGCATAAACATCATGCCAAACCAAAGAGCAACCGCAGGAATAGTCGCAATCGCCAGCATCCAGCGCCAGGTACTTTCACCGCCCCAGGCAGCATTGAACCCGGCATTAGAGATATAGGCCAGCATCTGTCCGGAAACTATCATGAGCTCCTGCAACGTGACCAGCTGCCCGCGCTTATTCGCTGGCGCAATTTCAGCAATGTAAACCGGTACGGTCGCCGATGCGCCGCCCACCGCCACGCCTAACACCAGGCGGAAGAAAATCATCCAGTGGACATCAGGAGCCATCGCGGTTCCTAACGCTCCGATAGCGAAGATCGCTGCAAGAACAATAATGATTTTCTTCCGCCCGGCTGCCGCAGCAAAGTGTCCGGAAAGCAATGCACCAAAGGCCGCACCAAATAGCAGAGAACTGGTTACCAGGCCGGTGGTAAAGGGCGTGAGATGCAGCTCATCGCCCATAAACAATAATGCGCCAGAGATAACGCCGGTGTCGTACCCAAACAGCAATCCGCCGAGCGTGGCGATCACGGCAATGATCTTCACGAAGGGCTCCGTTCGCGATGCGCTGTTCGGGCCTGAAGCCCGATTGGGGGTGAGATATTGTTCTTTAGCCATAATGGTGACAAACCTCTTGGAATGATATGCAGGATGAAAGCGTCTGGCAGGTGCATACGGCACGGCCTTATAGCATCCTAACTTAGTCCATTTTTTTCATTTAAAATAACAATGAAAATTAAATTTTGCGGCACAGCTCTCAACAGTCATCTCATTTTGTGACGGGAGTATCATATAACAGGTAATAATATTGTCTCCGGTCATTATGCATGCTCCAGAAGGCGTTAGAGAGGTCAGCAAAGAATTAAAACGTTTATTTCAAATTAAGATAAAAAGGGGAAAAAAACCGATAACCTGCGGGAGCCGTTTCATTCCCTGTGGCAGTTGTAGAGTGCGTAAACTAAAAAATGGAAAAAACGGGGGATGAGCAGGATGAGAGGGGAACAAACAGGCAGGCTCATCGCTGGCAGAGCATCCCTGCCACCAGCGGTGAGCGTTAACGCAACTTATCGGACGGGTGCATCGCCGGTTTCGGCTGGACCGAAGACGGAATATTCGGGCAGCGTTACGTTTTGATATAGCTCCCAGCCGCCGCCAAGGGCTTTATACAGGGCCACCAGATCGAGGCTGCTTTGAACCCTTGCCGAGGCGGCCTGCTGCTTCGCCTGCGCCAGCTGGCGCTGCGCATCAAGCGCTTCAATAAAGGAGGAAAGCCCCTGCTTATAGCTGTCGCTTGCCAGATCGAAGGCGTTTTGCAACGCTTCTACCGTATGATCCAGCCCCTCAACCTGTTGCTGATCGTTACGGTAGCTGACCAGCGCGTTTTCCACATCCTGCAATGCAGTCAGGACAGTCTGCCGATAGCCCAGCGCCGCACTGGCCTGTTCGGCTCTGGCCACTTTCACACTTGAAACCAGCCTGCCGCCCTGGAAGATTGGAATAGAGAGCGAAGCGCCGTAGCTGTAGAAGTGGCTGCTCCAGTTATCCAGATAGCTGGCATCGGTATTCCGCATGCCAAACTGGCCGGTGAGGGAAAGATCCGGGAACAGCTGGGCGACAGAAACCCCGATATTGGCGGTAGCCTGGTGCAGTCTGGCCTCGGCCTGGCGCACATCCGGGCGGCGGCGAGCCAGGGTCGAAGGCAGGCCAACCGGAATCGCTTTTGGCAGCGCAGGCATCGGTTTACTTACCGCCAGTTCGCCATCCAGCATGCCCGGCGGCTTGCCGATTAACACCGCCAGCCCGTTCATGGCCTGATGAATTTGCGACTGATACTGCGGCAGCTGCGCCCGCAGAGAATTAAGCTGCGCCCGGGCATTTTCCACGTCCATCTGCGGTGCCAGGCCATTACGCTGCTGGCTCTGCGTCAGTTCCAGCGTCTGTTGCGCCACCTCAATCTGGGTTTCCAACGTCTGGCTGATCGACTGCGCGCCGCGAAGCTGCAACCAGGTACGGGCAACTTCGGCCTCCAGCGAGACCAGCGCATCATTGCGGCTCTCTACAGATTCTTGCTGCTGCGCGCCAGCCATTTCTACCTGGCGACGCACTTTGCCCCACAGATCCAGTTCCCAGGCCGCATCAAAACTCCCCTGATAAAGCCCGACCGGCTTCGTCAGGCTATTCAGTGCGGAAGAGAGATCGGTATCGGTGCCGGTGTCAACGTCATCCAGCTGCTGATAAATGCCCTTCGACTCCAGCTGTCCCTTTAGCCCAAGCTGCTGGCGCTGCGCCGAAGCGCTGCCGTTTAGCGTCGGAAACCATGCGCCTCGCGCCTGATTCAGCTGCTGGCGAGAACCCGCAATACGCAATACCGCCTGCTGTAAGCTCAGGTTCCCGGCAATTGCCCGATCGATCAGGCTGTTGAGTTGGGGATCGTTAAACGATTTCCACCAGCCAGGATTGGTTGCCGTTGCCTGAGGTCGGGAAGCGCTGTCCGATTGCAGGCTGTTAAAAGAAGCCGGCGTCACCGGTTTCGGCGGCCGGTAATCCGGGCCAACGGAACAGGCCGATAAAGTCAGACCCGCGACCAGCAGCACGCTGAGTCGCAAACGTGCATCAAGAGAAACGTTCATGTCAGTGTGCTCCTGCACTGCCCTCGCTCTTAATCGGCGCAAGCAGTAAACAAAATGGAATAAGAACCAGGGCGACAATGCTGAGGCCCATAAAGACATCGATATAGGCGAGAATTCGCGCCTGCACGATCATCTGCTGATAGAGCTGACCAGTCGCTATCGTCACCGGATCGCCCACCGCGGAGGTAAAGTCCCTCACGCCCTGCGCCCAGCGCTCTACCGTCAGGTTAAACGGTTCATTTAGCGGCGTCATGTTATGCACCATACTGGCGCTGCGTGCCTGTTCGCGTTCGGTAATCATCGCGGTTGAAAGCGAGATCCCTATCGAACCGGCGACGTTACGACACATCGTAAACAACGCCGAGGCATCCGCATTCAGCCTCTGTGGGATGGTGACAAACGCGATGGTGGTCAGCGGCACAAACAGGAAGCCCAGCCCGATAGTCTGCGCGCTGCGCATCATTACCAGCGTGGTAAAGTCGATATCCGGCGTCAGTTTGGCGGAATAGATAAAGGAGACAAACAGGCAGGTGAAGCCAAAGGCGATGATCCACCGCGTCTGCACAATTGGCATCAGCTTCAGCACTAACGGGATGGTCAGTACAATCAATACCGCACCGGGCGAAAGCACCAGCCCCGACCAGGTTGCGGTGTAGCCTAAATCCTGTTGCGCCAGCTGTGGGATCACCACGGAACTGCCGTAGAGAATAGCGGCCATACCGGACATCAGCACGCTGGCAACCGCGAAGTTGCGATCTTTCAGCACGTGCAGGTCGACCACCGGCTTTTTGGCATACAGCAGCCAGTAAACTGCCCCAACCAACCCGATGGCGCTCAGAATGGCAAAGGTGACGATAAACGGCGAGCTGAACCAGTCATCATCCTCACCGCGGTCGAGAAACACCTGTAAGCATCCTAAACCCAGGGTAATCAAACCGATACCGATATAGTCGATATTGAGCTTGCCCTTCGCCCATTTGCGCTCCCACGGCGGATCTTCCAGCAGCTGGTAAATAGCCAGCACGCTGATAATGCCAACCGGGATATTGATAAAGAACACCCAGCGCCAGCTGTAGTTATCGGTGATCCAGCCGCCCAGCGTGGGACCGAGTACCGGCGCAACGATAATCGCAATGGACGAGAGTCCAAATGCCTTACCGCGATCTTCCGGTTTGAAATAATCCAGCAGCACCGATTGCTGTACCGGCTGCAGCCCGCCGCCAAAGAAGCCCTGAAGCACCCTAAAGAGGATGATTTGCCAGAGTTCGGTAGCAATACCGCAGAGGAAAGAGCAAATTGTGAACATCACAATGCAGATCAAAAAGAACTGCTTGCGGCCAAACATACGGCTAAGGAAGGCGGAAATGGGCAGCACGATCCCGTTGGCGACCAGATAGGAGGTCAGCACCCAGGTTGACTCATCGTAGCTGGAGGAGAGCGAACCTGCGACGTGCGGTAACGCCACGTTAACGATGGTGGTGTCGAGGATCTCCATAAACACCGCCAGCGTTACCGTCATGGCGACCAGCCAGGGATTACTGGCCGGTTTCCAGCTTTCGCTGTGACTCATTCCACCGTCACCTTAGGCTCCACCGAAAGCCCCAGCGGCAGCGGCTTGTTCGGATCCAGCCCTTTATCAATGACAATTTTTACCGGCACGCGCTGAACAATTTTCACATAGTTACCGGTGGCGTTCTCTGACGGGAAGGTCGAGAAGCGCGAACCCGAGCCCATCTGAATACTGTCCACATGGCCTTCCAGCTTAATATCTGGCCAGGCATCGACGGTAATCTCAACATTGTCGCCTGGATTCATTCGTTCCAACTGGGATTCTTTGAAGTTTGCCGTTACCCAGACATCAGGCGAGACCAGGGAAAAAAGGGAGCTTCCGGCCTGAACCAGCGTACCGACCTGCACGTTACGCTTAGTGACGAAACCGTCATAAGGCGCACGGACTTCGGTATAGGAAAGGTTAAGGTTTGCGGTATTCAACTGTGCCTTAGCCTGCTCAACCTGCTGTTGGCGGGCTTCAACATTGGTTTCCTGCTGACGAATTTGCAGCTGAATTTGTGAGGCGACTTCCACCTGCGCTTTGGCGC
Organism: Pantoea sp. CCBC3-3-1; assembly: GCF_007981265.1. Taxonomy (NCBI): domain Bacteria; kingdom Pseudomonadati; phylum Pseudomonadota; class Gammaproteobacteria; order Enterobacterales; family Erwiniaceae; genus Pantoea; species Pantoea sp. CCBC3-3-1. The sequence continues at coordinate 1,533,180 of NZ_CP034363.1, read as the reverse complement.
TTTGCAGTTCCGCTCTGGCGCTTCTTAACTGTGCGCTGGCGGCATCGATATTACGCTGCGAGGTTGCTCGCGGATCGACACCGCGCTGACGTTTATCATCTTCCTGCGCGTTCACAAGGTTCGCTTCAGCTTTCGCCTGCTGTGCCAAAGCCTGGTCTTTTTGCGCGGGATACTGTACGCGAGAAAGCGCCAGCTGTGCCTGGGCCTGATGAAGCTGGGCCGTGGCCAGTCCAAGCTGCGCCTGGGCCTGATCGCGCTGGGCCTGATTATCCTGCGGATCGATCACCACCAGCAGATCGCCCTTTTTCACGCGCTGATTATCTTTCACCAGCAGTTGCGTGACATAGCCAGATGCCTTAGGCGCAATGGTCACCGCATCCGACTCGGTAAAAGCATCGTCAGTGGTTTCAATGTTGCGGCTGGTAAACCAGAAATAAAAGCCGACAATCACCATCACCACGACCACCACAGCCAGAATGATCAGCGGCTTCTTACCCGGGCGCTTGCGCTCAGGCTGCTCGTCGTTTTGTTGTGGGTTTTTATCCTGTTGCGGATTGTCGTCCTGCTGCTCAGCGGAGTGCTGATGACTTTTGTCATCATCCGAGGAAGAAGTAGATTGATTAGCCATAGTTCTCATCAGGTTACGGCAGGCTCAAACCGAGCCCGCAAGATTTACTCTGCTATAAACATAGGACGTAAACTGACAAATGCCAGCGTTTCTTTACGAAGTCAGAATAGACTCACGTTAGACCGCATTTATAACTAAAAGCAGTCCCCATCCGAGCGCCATCGCCCACAACAGCATCGGCAACGAGTAGAAATGGAATCGCAGCCAGACGGTACGATCTTTCGCCATTCGTAAGGCAATCAGGTTTGCCAGCGAGCCGGGAAGTAGCCCAAATCCCCCGATATTGACCGCCCAGGCTAATAATGTTGACGCGGGCAGGCTGCCGATTAGCAGGATGGTGGCGGGTACGTTGCTGATAATCTGCGACAGCCCAATCGCCAGCAGATATTTACCGCCAGCGGAGAGCTGGACCATTTGCTGTAGCAGATCCTGAGACGCGGGCAATTTTGTCAGCAGAAAGACGTCGATAAACATGGCGATAAAAACTGCCAGCAGGCTCCAGTCTATCGCCAGCAAAATATGACGGGCCATCAGCAGATAAACGGCGAATATCAGCAAAACTCCCCAGCCAGCGTAGCCCAGCTCCAGCGCCGTCACGAAAAACAGGTAAAGCAGCACGCTAACCACTAACAAGGAACGTTGCCATTTCACCGCCGATCGCCCTTCTGCACGCTCAATACGCCGGCCGGGGAAGCTAAAAGCGGTGAGGATCAGCAGGCTAGCCAGCAACGCACCGGCCAGCGGCAGCATTTGCCAGATAAAATGGCCAAAGCCTGCGCCGCCGTGCTGCCATAACAGGATATTTTGCGGATTACCGATAGGCGTAAGCAGCGAACCTGCGTTAACCGCCAGCGCTTCAAAGATAATCAGACGAGTGACGGGCAATGAAGAATAGTGACGCAAGGTCAGGGTCAGCGGCACCAGAATGAACAATGCGACATCGTTGGTAAGAAAAGTTGAGAGTAGCGCGGCAGCGGCGATTAAAAACAGCGCCAGCGCGCGCTGCGACTGAAAGCGCTGAACCAGCCTTCGTCCCAGAACGTCAAAATAGCCGCTGGCCTCGATGCCTTTGGTGAGCATCAGCAGGCCACCCAGGGTGAGAATGGTGGGCCAGTCCACGGCGGCAGGCAATTGCCGCAGCGTGAAAGGCGCAAAGCAGGCCAGCAGCAGGCCCAGCAAAACTAACAGATGCAGGAAGCGATCGTGCAGGAAAGGCCGGAGCAACGTTGCCATGGGGTTCCACCAGAGGGATAAGTTTACTGACGGCTTTCGTAAAATTTCTGGAATATAGCCAGCGTTTCATCACTGACGTGATGCTCCAAACCTTCTGCATCGCGGCGGGCAGTATCGGGACTGATCCCCAGCGCCAGCAAAAAAGTTTCCACAATGTGGTGACGCTTGCGGCTCTCTTCAGCCAGCGATTCCCCTTCTGCGGTTAAGAACACGCCTCGATAGGGAACCTGCTCAACCAGGCCGGCCACGGCCAGTCTTTTCAACATCTTAGCGACGGTAGGCTGTGAAACCCCCAGACGCGCCGCCATATCAACCTGGCGGGCTTCACCGAACTCACGGATGAGGTCGGAAATCAGCTCAACATAGTCATCAATCAGCTCACGACGATGGGCTTCCCGAACCTGACGAAAGCCTTCGACATGCTCTTCAATTTCTTTCAGTGGCGCGGGCACTGAATTTTTTGCGCGACGACTCATTAAGCTTCCTCTTTTTATTATCACTGATGCATAACAAACACTGCACCAGTCTGTTGGTGCCACATTGTAAACGAAGCTCAAAGAAGCACAAATTTTCGCATAATAGCGCTGGCTACACATTATAGCCTGTGCTATACCTGTTTAATAAGTGAACGGAGGAAACGAGATGAAAAAGCCACTTTTACTTCAGCTGCTCTGTCGCTCTCCCTTTACGCTGCGGCTGATGCTGCTGGAAATGGTGATGGCGAGAAAAGCGCCCCATTCCTGATTCAGCCATAAAAAAATCCGCCTCGAAGGGCGGATTTTTTTCATCAGACAGCCAAAGCTGAATGAGGCGATACTTAGAAGCTGTAGCCTACGCCAGCAATCCAGGTACCTACGTCAACGCTACGGATACGGCTCTGCTCGTAGCCAACGTCCAGGGCAACGTTTTCGATGCCTGGGTTGAACTGCAGGCCAGCACCGTAAGAGAAGCCAACGTCGCTTGAATCAGACTTAACGCGGTCTGGTGCGTTCTGCTGGAATTTGCCGTAGCCGATACCAACAACACCATAGATGCTTGCCCAGTCGTTCAGACGGTAAGCTGGACCACCGGTGATTCCGTAGTACTGGCCTTTGTTATAAACGCTGGCGTCAGTACGATCTTTCTCGGTGTAGGTGAAAGAGCCAATCCAACCCAGTGGATCGCTGCCGTTTTCGTAACGATATTTCAGGTTGAAACCGTTAGCTTTGTTAGCCACGCCCTGCATATCGCTTTGTGCGTAACCGCCGGAAACTGTGCTCTGAGCCATTGCTGAACCAGCAGAAACCGCCAGTACACAAGCCAGTGCTGAAAGACATGCAATTTTTTTCATAACCACCTCAAATGTGAAAGTACTTATCTCCTGACAACGCTGAAAATATAACAAAACTTAGCGAGAAACTCTGCCCCGATTTTGTTGTCCAAGACAATGTTTGGTGTAACAGGACGTTAACGGGTTTATCTATGTCATTATTTTTACTTATCTTTTTACCGTTATCGTTTCGCCTGACTCGTAATGTAAAAAAACGTTCATTGAGATAAATCTTAATTAAACCTGACACTTCTTTACTTCCAACAGCGACTTTTTCCTAAATTCCTACACTTTTTTCATTTTACACAGAGGAAAAACGACCTCTTTACATTACACTCTCGGGAACTTTTTTGCGTGTTAATGGACGAATAAGGTTGGACTGAAGGATGTTTACGTCTGTTCCAAAAGCCACTCCACTCTGGTTACCCATACTGGTTTTATTGATTGCCATGACTTCCATTCAGGGTGGTGCAGCCATGGCCAAAACGTTGTTTCCGCTGGTAGGCGCACCGGGCATCACCGCCCTGCGTCTTGGCTTTGGTACGATTATCCTTTGTATCGTCTTTAAGCCCTGGCGCCTGCGCTTTAGCAGAGAGCAGCGTTTTCCCCTCCTTTGTTACGGCCTTGCGCTGGGCGCCATGAACTATTCCTTTTATCTGGCCATTCGCACGGTACCGTTGGGTATTGCCGTTGCGCTGGAATTTACCGGTCCGCTGGCGCTGGCGCTGGCTGGCTCCCGCAAGCCGCTGGATTTTCTCTGGGTGTTGCTGGCGTTGCTGGGACTCTGGCTTTTATTGCCTCTGGGCAAAGAGATCGCCAGCGTCGATCTTAAAGGCGCGCTGCTCGCGATTCTTGCAGGGGCGTGCTGGGCTGTTTATATCTTAAGCGGTCAACGTGCGGGAGCAGATCACGGCCCTGCGACAGTGGCGGCAGGCTCACTGATTGCCTCGCTGATATTTGTTCCCGTGGGACTGGTTTATGCCGATAGCGGCATCTGGAGCCTGTCGCTGCTTCCGGTAGCGCTGGCGATCGCGGTGCTCTCCAGCGCATTGCCCTATTCACTGGAAATGGTCGCGCTAACCCGTTTACCGGCAAAAACGTTCGGTACGCTAATGAGCCTGGAACCGGCAATGGCGGCGCTTTCCGGGATGTTGTTTCTGGGAGAACGCCTGTCGCTGGTTCAGTGGCTTGGGTTGCTGGCAATTGTGCTGGCCTCAGCAGGCGCAACGCTTACGATCCGCGCGGGCAAGCCCCAAATTTCCCCCGTCAGCGATCGGGTCGACTAATTAATTTGGATCGCTCTGAAAAAGCAGATATGTTTTTTTAAAGCCTGATGTTAAACGGCTGTTTTTCCATCAACATCCAGGCTTTAGCAAATACAGAAATATCCTGGAAACAAAAAGTAATAAAATTAGAAAAAGATGCCTCACGCGGCTCATTAATAATAATATTCATACATATCAATTATTTATAAAACACGGCTGAATGATAATCTTTATTAATCGCATTTATCACCTCAGATTACAGTCGGTTATCTGTAAAAGGCCGTCACTATTCTACCGATAGGTACGACCTTCCCGGCAAAGTTAAAAACCGGTGCTATACTTATTCTCGTACATTCAGGACAACTGACCATTAAGAGGATATTAATGATGAGTACCGCTAAACTGGTAAAAACAACGTCATCCGATCTGCATTACACCCGTAACAATGTGGCCGACGAGGAAAAGAAAGCCACCATTGAGGTGCTGAATCGCCTGGTGACTGAGTTCATTGATTTGTCCCTGATTACTAAGCAAGCGCACTGGAACATGCGTGGCGCAAACTTTATCGGTGTACACGAAATGCTGGATGGTTTCCGTACGACTATCACCGATCATCAGGATACTATCGCCGAGCGTGTAGTACAGCTGGGTGGCGTCGCACTGGGTACGACTCAGGTTGTTAACGACAGAACGCCGCTGAAAAGCTATCCGCTGAACATTCACACCGTGCAGGATCATCTTAAAGCACTGGCAGAACGTTATGCGGTAGTCGCGAATGATACCCGTAAAGCGATTACCGAAGTTGAAGATGAAGATACCGCAGACATTTTCACCGCGGCTTCCCGCGACCTGGATAAATTCCTGTGGTTCATCGAGTCTAATATCGAATAAGGTTTTTAGTGCCTTTTCGTAGAGCATTATTCAGGAGCAGATGAGGCCTTTCATCTGCTCCTTCTGCTTTGGAGGAGAATATGGCCAGTGGCTGGGCACGTGATGATGCAGTTCAGGAGCAAATTGATTCCACGGTAGAAGATGCCGTAAACCGCGCTCGCCGCTCAATGCACAATAGCGGCGTCAGCGCTGAGTATTGTGAACACTGTGGCGAAGCGATCCCCGAAGCTCGACGGCTGGCGTTACCTGGCGTGCAGTATTGCGTGCAGTGTCAGCAACAGCGAGACAAGCAGCAATCCGCTGCGCTTTATAATCGTCGTGGCAGTAAGGATAGCCAGTTGCGCTGATGTTCATCTCTGGTGCAATCCAGAACTCTCCCCTCTTCCTCCTTATATTTGTTTTTATTCTTATTCTGTCTAACATTAAATGCACCATAATGATCGGCATGCACTATTTTGGTGCCCCTTTATGGTGCCTTTACTCCGTTAGCCCTACGTAATGCCCATTAAAATTGACTCAATGTGCTGTTTTCCATATATTTTGAAAACCTGGCATAATTTTTTCATATGGCCAGTGCCACTCGGATAAAAAACGTTGTCCGACTGCTATAAGGATAAAAAGATGAAGTCACTTGTTAAGTTTTCCCTGGCAGCGCTGACGTTGGCGTTTGCCGTCTCTTCTACTGCCGCAGAAAAAAAGCTGGTTGTTGCAACCGATACTGCTTTCGTGCCTTTTGAGTTCAAACAGGGTAACCAATATGTTGGCTTCGATGTGGACCTGTGGGCCGCTATCGCTAAAGAGCTGAAGATTGACTATACCCTGAAGCCTATGGATTTCAGCGGGATCATTCCTGGCCTGCAAACCCGTAACGTTGATTTGGCGCTGGCCGGTATCACCATCACCGAAGAGCGCAAAAAAGCGATCGACTTCTCTGATGGATACTACAAAAGCGGCCTGCTGGTGATGGTGAAAGCCAATAATGACCAGATCAAAGGTATTAATGACCTGACCGGTAAAGTGGTCGCTGTTAAGAGCGGCACCGGATCGGTCGATTATGCTAAGCAGCACATCAAGTCTAAAGATTTACGCCAGTTCCCGAATATCGATAACGCCTATATGGAACTTGGCACTAACCGTGCTGACGCAGTACTGCATGACACGCCAAACATCCTGTACTTCATTAATACCGCTGGCAAAGGCCAGTTCAAAGCGGTAGGCGAGTCTATCGAAGCACAGCAGTACGGCATCGCCTTCCCGAAAGGCAGCGACGAACTGCGTGAAAAAGTGAATGGCGCACTGAAAACACTGCGTGAAAACGGCACCTACAATACGCTTTATAAAAAATGGTTCGGCAGCGAACCTAAATAATTCAACATTTTTACCTTTCGCAGGCGTCCGCGCCTGCGTTTTTCACACCAACACAAGAACGGTTTTCATCCGGAGAAATAATAATGCAGTTTGACTGGAGCGCCATCTGGCCATCTATTCCGGCCCTGCTCGAGGGCGCCCGATTGACGCTGTGGATTTCGGTCCTCGGTCTGATTGGCGGTTTAATTATCGGCCTGGTTGCCGGTTTTGCCCGCGCTTACGGTGGCTGGCTGTCCCGTAATATCGCGCTGGTCTTTATTGAACTTATTCGCGGCACACCCATTGTTGTGCAGGTGATGTTTATCTATTTTGCCCTGCCAATGGCCTTCAACGATTTGCGCATCGATCCGTTCAGCGCAGCCGTGGTCACTATCATGATTAACTCCGGCGCTTACATCGCAGAAATCACGCGTGGCGCGGTACTGTCTATTCATAACGGCTTTCGTGAAGCGGGCCTGGCGCTGGGACTCTCTCGTCGCGAAACGCTGCGCTACGTCATCATGCCGCTGGCATTACGCCGTATGCTGCCGCCGCTGGGCAATCAATGGATCGTCAGTATCAAAGATACTTCCCTGTTTATCGTCATCGGCGTGGCCGAGCTGACCCGTCAGGGACAGGAAATCATTGCCGGAAACTTCCGCGCGCTGGAAATCTGGAGCGCCGTGGCCGTTATCTATCTGTTTATTACGCTGGTGCTGAGCTTTGTTCTGCGTCGCCTTGAAAAAAGGATGAAAATCCTGTGATTGAATTTAAAAACGTCTCCAAGCATTTCGGCCAGACGCAGGTTCTGCACAATATCGATCTGACCATCAAGCAGGGTGAAGTGGTGGTGATTATTGGGCCTTCCGGTTCCGGTAAATCGACGCTGCTGCGCTGCATTAACAAGCTGGAAGAGATCACCAGCGGCGAGCTGATTGTCGATGGGCTGAAAGTCAACGATCCGAAAGTTGACGAGCGCCTGATCCGTCAGGAAGCAGGCATGGTATTTCAGCAGTTCCATCTGTTCCCACAGATGAACGCGCTGGATAACGTCGCCTTTGGTCCGATTCGCGTACGCGGCACCAAAAAAGAGGAAGCGCACCGCCTGGCGAAAGAGCTGCTTGGTAAAGTTGGCCTGGCCGAGCGTGCTCATCACTTCCCTTCTGAGCTGTCAGGCGGACAGCAGCAGCGCGTCGCGATTGCTCGTGCGCTGGCAGTGAAGCCTAAGATGATGTTGTTTGATGAGCCCACCTCCGCGCTGGATCCAGAACTGCGTCATGAAGTGTTGAAAGTGATGCAGGATCTGGCGGAAGAAGGCATGACCATGGTTATCGTGACCCATGAAGTGGGCTTTGCGAAAAAAGTGGCGTCCCGTCTGATCTTCATCGATAAAGGCCGCATTGCGGAAGATGGCGACCCGGCTGAGTTAATTGATAACCCACCAGGCGCCCGCCTGCAGGAATTCTTGCAGCACGTTTCCTGATCCCTTCGGGCGGAGATCCTCCGCCCGTTTTACGTCGTCCTGTTCTTAAAAACCGCCCCTTTCCCTGTGCTGGCACCTTAGCAGACTATACTTTCTGGTCGACGCCCTTTTGCGTCGTAACAGGAGAATAAGATGTTGGGAACCCTTCCACCCTGGCGCCTCGCCGTCCGGTGGCTACTTGCCGTAACTTTTTTACTTTTTGCAGCACAGACTCAGGCCGTATCGTTACCTGCCGCTGCCGTTGCAGCCTCTCAAACCCAGTCCGGTAGCACGCAAGAACCCAGCGTCGATGAAAAAAAAGCTGCGTGGGCCGCGCTGGCTAATATTTTGCAAAACGATCAATCCCGTCAGGAATTAATCACCCAGCTACGTTCCGCTGCCAACAGCCCGTCCGATACCAAAGCGCCGGTGCTGACGCCACCGGCCGAAGAAGAAGATAAAACGGTGCTGGAAAGCGTAACCGACGTCAGCCGCCATTTTGGCGGTGAGTTTTTGAATAAGTTTAAAAAACTCCACCGCAATATTGTTAGTGCGCCTCATAAACCATTCAATCACAATACTTTCTTTAATGCGCTGAGCCACTTCGCTATGCTGGCCGTTGCGCTTTTTGCCTTTTACTGGCTGATTTGCCGGGCAATCACGCCGGTTTATCGCCGCATGGGCCAGTGGGGACGCCAGAAAAATAGCGATCGCACGAACTGGCTGCACCTGCCTGCGATGATTATTGGAGCCTTTATTCTCGATCTGCTGCTGCTGGCTCTGGCGCTGTTTGTCGGACAGATGCTCAGTGACTCACTGAATGCCGGTAGCCGGACTATTGCTTACCAACAGGGGCTGTTCCTCAATGCGTTTGCACTGATTGAATTTTTCAAAGCCATTCTGCGACTCATATTCTGTCCCCGCTACCCACAGCTGCGCTTCTTTCATCTTGCGGATGAACGCGCCTTCTACTGGAACACGCGCCTGAGCTGGCTGAGCAGCGTAATTGGTTATGGTCTGCTGGTGATTGTGCCGATTGTCTCCAATCAGGTAAATGTCCAGGTTGCCGCACTGGTGAATATCGTGCTGATGGGGCTAATTACCGGCTGGGCGCTCTATCTGATCTTCCATAACCGACGCAGTATCCAGCAGGATCTGGGCCGTCTGGCCGATCGCTCAATGAGCTTTTTTTCGCTATTTATCAGAGCATTTGCTGCAATCTGGCACTGGCTGGCGAGTGCCTATTTTATCGCGCTGTTTCTGCTATCCATCTTCAACCCGGGCGACAGCCTGAAATTTATGATGTCTGCGACGGTTCGCTCGCTGGCCATTGTCGGTCTTGGCGCGCTGGTTTCCGGTATTCTCAGCCGCTGGATATCTAAAACTATCATCCTGTCGCCTGACCTGCGCCGCAACTATCCCGAGCTGCAAAAACGGGTCAACAGCTGGATTTCTATGATGCTGAAGCTGGCGCGAACCCTGACGGTATTTGCCGTCAGTCTGCTGCTGCTCAATGCGTGGAACCTGTTCGATCTCTGGCACTGGCTGACCGTCGGCGCTGGCGTAAAAATGGTCGATGTGATTATTCGAATCGTGATGATCCTGTTCTTCTCGGCGGTGGGCTGGACGCTGCTTGCCAGCCTGATTGAAAGTCGGCTGGCCTCGGATTCACACGGCAGGCCGATGCCCAGTGCGCGAACCCGTACGCTTCTCACGCTGTTCCGCAACGCACTGGCGGTGGTGATTAGCACCATTACCATTATGATCCTGCTGTCTGAAATTGGCGTGAATATCGCGCCGCTATTAGCCGGTGCGGGCGCGCTGGGGCTGGCGGTCTCGTTCGGTTCGCAAACGCTGGTGAAGGATATTATCACCGGTATTTTCATTCAGTTTGAAAACGGCATGAACACCGGCGATCTGGTGACCATCGGCGCGATTACCGGCACCGTAGAGCGGATGTCGATTCGCTCGGTGGGGGTCCGCCAGGATACGGGCGCATATCATATTATTCCCTGGTCTTCGATAACCACGTTTGCCAACTTTGTGCGCGGCATCGGCTCGTTTGTCGCTAACTATGATGTCGATCGCAGCGAAGACAGCGAACGCGTGAACGCGACGCTTAGGGAAGCGGTTGAGGAACTGATGCAGGATGACACCATCCGCGGCATGGTGATTGGCGAGCCGAACTTCGCCGGGCTGGTTGGGCTGACGAATCAGGGCTTTACGGTTCGTGTCTCCTTCACCACGCAGCCGCTGAAACAGTGGACCGTACGCTTTGCGCTCGACAACAGGGTGAAGAAGCATTTTGATGCGGCAGGAATTAAAGCGCCGCACCAGACGGTGCAGGTGATGCAAACCGGCAGCGAGCTTGAAGGCGCTGCCAGCCTGCCATCACTGCCCGCGCCGGGACAGTAACGTGACAATTTAAACGCGAGACATCTGACGTTCGCGAGCCGGTTTTTCCAGGAAAGTCCAGGCGATAAACCGGCTCTGTTTCTGTCCCTGCGCCATTTCAACGGTACGGAAGGCGGCCACCTCGGCGTCTTCCAGCGCACGCCAGATTTCCGGCAGGTTTTCTTTGCGTGAGACCAGTGAGGTAAACCAGACAACCTGACGGGCAAAGGTCTGGCTTTCGGCAATCATACGCGCGATAAAGGCTTTTTCGCCCCCTTCGCACCACAGCTCATCCTGCTGGCCGCCAAAGTTCAGCGGCGAATTTTTTGCCAGGCCCAGGTTACGAACTTTACGCTGCGTTCCCTGCTGTGCCTCGCTGGCCGACGCGTGGAACGGCGGATTGCAAATCACCGCGTGATACTGTTCATTTTTATGAATAATGCCGCTGAAGATGGCCTGAGGATCTTTCTGGCGACGCAGGCGAACGCCACGATTCAGACCAGGATTGGCTGCGATAATGGCATTTGCCGAGCGCATTGCCTCTTCGTTAACTTCACTGCCGGTAAAGCGCCAGTCATATTCGCGATAACCAATTAGCGGATAGATGCAGTTCGCGCCACAACCAATGTCCAGCACGTTAATGTTGCGTGGCACAACGGAGCGGTTATCTTCTGCCAGCAAATCCGCCAGATGATGGACGTAATCGGCACGACCCGGCACCGGCGGGCAGAGAAAACCATCGGGAATGCTCCAGTTTTCGACCTGGTAAAAATGGTGCAGCAGCGCCTGATTCAGCATTTTTACCGCCGCCGGATCGGCAAAATTAACTGACTCATCGCCATACTGATTCACTGCCACAAAGGCGGCCAGCGGCGGATGGCTGGCAATCAGCGCAGGAAAATCGTAGCGGCCACGGTGGCGGTTACGGGGATGAAGCTGGCTTTTTTCGGCGATGTTTTTCATGAACGACTCTCTTATCTGAAGGCGCGTAAGATACCTGCTACGGTAAAGATCGTAAACAATTCCCGGCTTTTTTCCTTGTTCAGACCCGCTACTATAAAATAACTGATTTTATTTTAAGGAGTTCCAATGTCGCGTTCACGCCACTCTTATCAACCCCGTCTGGGCCACGGCCTGCCGCACGACCCGCTAAATGCGATTATTGGCCCGCGCCCGATTGGCTGGATCAGCTCACAAAGCGCCGCTGGCGTGCGTAATCTCGCGCCTTACAGTTTCTTTAACTGTTTCAATTATCAGCCGCCAATTATCGGTTTTTCCAGCCAGGGCTGGAAAGACAGCGTGGCGAACATTGCTGAAACCGGTGAGTTCGTCTGGAATCTGGCGACTCGCGAACTGGCCGTGGCGATGAACGAAAGCTCCGCTTCCGTCGCAAGTGACCAGGATGAGTTCGCCCTTGCCGGGCTGACAGCCCTTCCCGGTACGCAGGTGAACGTCAGTATGGTGGCGGAAAGCCCGGTCAATTTCGAATGCAAACTGACCCAGCTTATTCAGTTAGAAGATGCCAGCGGCAAAAAATTAGAGCAATGGATGGTGCTGGGGGAAGCGGTGGCTATTCATATCGATCATCAACTGCTTGAAGAAGGGATTTATCAGACCGCCAAAGCGAACCCTATTTTACGCGCTGGCGGCCCGAGCGCCTACTATGCGATCAGTGAGGATTTACGCTTCGATTTAGTCCGCCCGGATGCCCGTAAATCCTGATGAGCCAAACGATGCCTGCATCATGATATCAGCAGCCAGAAGCACCCGCTTCTGGCTTTTTTGGTATGCTGTCCGTTCACCCTTTCCGCAGTCATGGAGCGATAATGAAAAGAATTGCCATCGATATGGATGAAGTCATCGCCGATTTTCACCCTAAAATGGTCACAACCGTTAACACGCATTTCTCGCTGGAACTGGCGCATCACGATCTGAATTTATTCGATCTGCGTCGGGATAAGCCCGAGATGTTGCAGGAAATATTCACGCTGGTGACGGATGACGAAGATTTCTTTGGCGATCTGGATGTTATCGCCGACAGCCAGCGCGTTATTGCAGAACTCAGCAAGCACTATGAGATATTTATCACCACCGCCGCAATGGAGATCCCCACCTCTTTTAACGCGAAATTTCGCTGGCTGAAAAATCATTTTCCGGCGATCAAACCCAGCAATATTGTATTCTGCGGCAACAAAAGCATTATCAATGCTGACTATATGATCGACGATAACGCGGTGAATTTTGAAAACTTTCGTGGTGAAGGCATTCTCTACACCGCGCCGCATAATGTGCAGGTTACCGGCTATCGCCGGGTAAAGAACTGGCAGGAAATTGAAATGCTGCTGCTTCCGGAGAACGGCTTATCACGATGAGAGGCACCTGTCTTTCTGTGTTACCTTAATTTAGCTTGATTGATTACCGCCAGCAGAGGAGTGAAGGTTTAATGATCCCCGTTTCGCTGATTGAAGAAGCCACCCAGTGGCGCAGGCAGTTTCACGCATGGCCGGAACTGGGCTATTACGAACATCAAACTTCACGTCAGGTGGCGGAACAGCTGCGAGCATTTGGGCTCCAGGTACACACCGGACTCGCCGGAACCGGCGTGGTTGGCACGCTGGAAAATGGCCCGGGTCCGGTTATCGGCTTTCGTGCCGATATGGATGCGCTGCCCATCACCGAACTGGGCGATGCGGCCTGGCGCTCCGCTCAGCCTGGCGTGATGCATGCCTGCGGCCATGACGGCCACACCGCCATGCTGCTGGCAGCGGCCAAACATCTTAGCGCCACGCGTAATTTCAGCGGCACGCTGCATTTTGTGTTCCAGCCTGCGGAAGAGAACCTGGGTGGCGCACGTAAAATGGTTGAAGACGGTCTGTTTACGCTGTTTCCTATGGACGCCATCTACGGCCTGCACAACTGGCCCGGACTGCCGGTTGGGCATCTGGCGGTCAACAGCGGTGCAATGATGGCCTCGCTGGATGCGTTCGAAATCATCCTGCGCGGCAAAAGCTGCCATGCCGCGATGCCGGAAAATGGCGCGGACCCGATCGTTGCCGCTGCGCAACTGATTCTGGCGCTGCAAACCATTCCTGCCCGCCGACTTTCTCCGCTCGCCTCGGCGGTGGTCAGCATCACTCAAATCAACGGCGGCGAAGCGATTAACGTTATCCCGGAAAACGTTGTGCTGCGCGGCACGCTGCGCTGTTTGCAGAGCGATGTCCGGGTCAACGTGCGTAAGATGATTGATGAGTTCGTGACGACCTTTACCTCACCGATGGGCATTGAAGGCACTATTCAGTATCTTACTGATTACCCGGTCACCCGTAATCATCAGGCGGAAGCACAAAACGTGCGGGACTGCGCGTTGTCGCTGCTGCCGCCGGAGCGCGTGCACTGGGAAATTAACCCGTCGATGGCTTCAGAAGATTTTGCCTGCATGCTGGAAGTTTGCCCGGGAGCCTACTTCTGGCTGGGTGCCGATGGCGCAACGCCGTCCGCCCCTTTGCATAACGCCCGTTACGACTTTAACGATGCGCTGATTGGCGAAGGGATCGCTATCTGGACACGTCTGGCGGAAAAATTACTGCCGCTAAGATAATGCCCGGGCGGCGAAACTGGCCGCCTGGGGTTTTCGTTGAGTGCATTGATGCGCTCGGAACAACAAAAAATCTGCCGCCTGAAAAATCAAAGGAATGAATGATGTCAGGAATCAAAACCGTTCAGCTCACGATGCTGGCACTCTGTATTGCTACCAGCTCTTCTCTGGTCAACGCCTCGCAAAAAAACCGCACTGAATTATCGCAGGTTCCCACGTTTTCACTGGGTATGAATGGTTTTGCCGGTGAAATATCGCCCGGCGAGCGCATTTATACCGAAATCCTTCGCGGTCCACAGGCAGCAGCTGATTTTAAAAGCATTTTAGAATCTGCCGATGCCACGCCCGAGGCAAAACTTTATGCCCTCTGTGGTCTGAAAAGCCAAAATATCGCCTCAGATTATCTGCGAAAATTTATGGAAAACGCAGCGGATGCCGCCGTGCTCACCGGCGATGTGCTGAGGAGAATGCCTTTTCGGGAATTAGCGGAGCATATTATTGATGATGCTGACAAATGCGGTAAGCAGTAGACATGGCCCTGCCGGGAGTCTCTCGTGCAGGGCATGCAGGCTTGATCTTAGTAACCCGCTTTAGCAATCTGTTCCAGCGCGCTTTCCACATCGCTTGCACGGCCTGTAGCAACGTAGCAGCAGGCGATCTGCTGGCGCAGCGACTGTGGCACCGGGACTTCACGGTTCAGGCAGCGCTTGATCCAGTCAGCGGTGGTCTGTGCATCTTTGGCTTCGGGTAATGCATCACGCGCGATGCCGCTCTCTTCCTGACGGGGCAGCAGCACTTCTGGCTGCTCGCCAGCAATCAGGCTGATTGCCGGGCAGCGCTGCGGATTAGCATAGACTTCGCCTTCGGTGCCGTTCAGCAGCAATGCCCGGCCGCCAATCGCCTGAAAAAATTTTCCGACTCGCGCAATATATTCCGGGTGCGAGACGCTGGAGAGACGCAGCGCAGCGTCTTCGCCAAACGGCGTCACCAGCTTAGCCAGCGTATGAGCACTGTTCCGTACGCCCATCCGCCAGCGCAGCGAGAGCTGTTCAGCCAGCGGCGGACAAAGCGAGGCAACCGACATAAACACCAGCTTTCCCTGCTCCAGACGCTGCTGCGCCTGCTCTGCACCACTACTCGCCGTGATGCCCAGCCCGGCGAACACCGCTTCGCTGGTGACACGCGTCGGGTCATCGCTGACGCCATGCACCACCACCGGAAAGCCTAACGCGGAAAGCAGCAACGCCAGCAGCGGCGTCAGGTTGCCCTGTTTACGGGCGCCGTTATAGCTGGGAATAACAATCGGCATCGGTAAACTGGCCGGCGGCGTTAAGGTGATTACGCGTTCCTGCATCGCCTGATAAAAACCGAGCATCTCCTCCTCGCCTTCTCCCTTGATACGCAGCGCAATCAGGATGCCGCCCATTTCCAGCTCGGGCACCGCACCGTCCAGCATCTGCCGGTAAAGATCGCAGGCGGTAGTGAAATCGAGATCGCGGGCATGATTTTTTCCACGCCCGACTTCTTTGATAATTTTTGTGTATTCCATGCTTCTGCTCTTGGGTTGTTAGCGACGACGGCGCACGGCTTTTTTCGTTTTCAGCAGCGGGCTGGCCTTGGGCAGTTCCCCTGCGGGCATAGCCGGTTGTTCAATCGGAAATACCGGCAGCGCGCCCAGCAGACGCGCACCATAGCTTTTGCTCAACAGGCGTCCGTCGTAAATGATGATTTCGCCAAAACATTCATGACTGCGAATCAGTCGGCCAACCTGCTGAATTAAGTTAAAAGAGGCGCTTGGCAGGCTTTGGACTTCAAACGGATAACGCTTCAGGCTTTTCAGCCATTCGCCCTCGGTCAAAATAACCGGACTGTCCACCGGGGGGAAAGCAATTTTATGAATATGCACCTGCGAAAGCAGATCGCCTTTCAGATCCAGCCCCTCGGCAAACGACTGCAAACCGACCAGCACGCTGGTTTCACCCTGCTGCACTTTTTTACGATGCAGCGCCACCAGCGCCGGACGCGGTTTGTCACCCTGTACCAGCATCATCAGCCGCAGCTCGGGCAGATAAGCAATAAATTGCTGCATTGCCCGGCCGCTGGCAAACAGCACCAGAATGCCTTTGTGTGCGCCCTCTTTGATCTGCTGGCGGAAAAAATGCGCCATTTCAGCCAGATGCGCGACTTCATTAGCCAGCATCGGCTCATAGCGCATCTGAGGAATAATCAGCTTGCCCTGGGTGACGTGGTTAAACGGCGAATCCAGCGCGACGAAACGGTCGCCCACTTTTTCACTCAGGCCAGCCATTTCCTGTAGGCGCTGAAAGCTGTTCAGCGAGCGCAGCGTCGCCGAGGTCAGCACCACATGGGGAATTTTGCGCCACAGCAGTTTTTCCAGCTGGTCGCTAACGCGGATCCCGGCACAGTGGAACAGCAGATGCGGATTGCCTTCGCGCAGCTCTCGGGTCACCCACTTCGATACCGGCGCGCCGGAAGCCTGTTCCATTGCCGAAAGCCGCCACAGCTTGGTGCTGGCTTCAAACCAGCCAAGCGCGCGGTTCATTTGCAGCAGCGTGCGGTGCAGGCGCACCACGTCAAACTGCCCGGTCTTTTCGCTCAAATCGTTCATCAACGCTTCAGCCAGTCCGCGCAGCCCGTCACTAAGCTTAAACAGCCGCGCACAAATCGTCATCACCTCTTCCGGCAGCCGCCCCATTTCAAAACGGTATTCCGCTTCCTGCGGATCTGCCGGCAGGAGCTGGTTGAGGATCTGCGACAGCTGCTGAAGCTGCTCGCGCACCTCTTCACAATGTGCCTTCAGCCGCTCAGGATTACTGAGATTCGGCGGCCTTTTAGGACGGAACTGCGCCATACACTGTTCAACCAGGCGGCAGAACAGGTCAAGCTGAAGCGTGCTCCAGGCGGGCGTAATGTCGCCGCTCATCTCCAGCGCATCACGAGCAACATCCGGCAGATGATGGCCTTCATCCAGCACCAGCAACAGATTCTTCGGCGGCGGCAGTACCGACTCCGTTTCCAGCGCCGCCATCACCAGCGCATGGTTCGCCACTACCACATCGGCATTTTCAATTTCCCGGCGTGCTACATAAAACGGGCATTCCCGGAACCAGTGGCAGTTGCTGCCAAGACAGTTGGCTTTATCGGTACTCAGGCGCTGCCAGAGCGAATCATCAATGGTCTCTTCACAGTGGTCGCGCAGACCGTCCCACTGATGACGATTGAGGTTTTTTTCAAGCGACGTGCAAAGCTCGCGCTCGTCTTTGCTGGCGGTCATACGATCGTCAAGAAACAGCAGCAAATCGCCCTGCTTCTCTTCATCGGTCGCCAGCGCGGAGAGATTCCGGGGACAAACATAGCGCCCGCGCCCAAAGGCCGCGGTGAATTGCAGATCGGGGATGATCTTTTTCAGCAGCGGTAGATCTTTGCTGAAGATTTGATCCTGCAACGCCACGTTTGCGGTACTGACCACCAGCGGCTTCTCCTCCGCACGGCTCACAGCAATTCCCGGAATCAGATAGGAAAGCGTTTTCCCGACGCCCGTGGGCGCTTCAATCGCCAGATGACGGCCATCGTCGCCGGCCAGCGTTTTTGCCACTTCGGCAATCATCTGCCGCTGCGGCGCGCGGGGAATAAAATCGGGAATTTGCTGCTGAAGGGCTTTGTACCACCCAGCGATTTGCGCTTTTAACGCGGCATTTAACGCCATGACGACCACTTTTTTCTAAAACGACCTGTATTTTTACACAGTACGCACTTTACGTCAGCACTTCATGTTTAATCCTTCAGCATGGCATGCAATTTTGCCTCATCACGGAAGGCGCGCAGAAGTGGTTCACGGCTGCGGCCACGCCGGGAGATCAGCGAAAACATTGCCTGATAGCTACATCGTTCGGCTGCAATTTTACGGGCGCTGGTGAAAAAACACGGGCCGGTGGGTCTGATTCATGTTGATGCCCACACCGATACCAACGATGAAATGTTTGGCGAAAAGATCGCTCACGGCACCACCTCGCAGCTGGCCGCCAATATTCTTTATGAAATGCTCTGCGTGCTGCCAGGCGTTAAATTCAACCGCTGACGTCGCTGGCTTTCGCCATGCCCAGACGGCCAATAAAAGGCAAGCGCAGCGCCGGAGAGCGGACATCCACGCCCAGGTTAAAGGCCAGAATGTTGATTTCAACACCTTCCTGCGCGCCAATCGTAAAGCCCAGCGCGCCCAGCAGGGAAACCTGCAAACCTTTACCGGAAGGCGGCAGGCCAATCGGATGGCTTAGCGGGCGGAAGTCCTTGCCAATGGCATTCGCCGGAAGATCCAGCTTCAGCGCGGGCACTTCTCTGCCGATATGCGCTAAAAAGGTGTTGCTGTTAGGGCCTGGCCAGACGCGATAAGTGTGTGGCCAGGGATAGCTGGCAATAGCGGCTTCAATATGCGGGATCATCGCTTCCGCCGCCGCGCCACGGTGTTCCACCAGCAGACCCGGTTTAGCGCCGAACCAAAAACCATCCGGCAGCGCATAGTTCTGGCGTATCACATTGCTGCTTCCCCAGCTGACCACCTCATAACGGTGATATCGCGTCTCGCCCGCTTTCTTAAAAATAATCCACGGATGGACGGCGAGCAGACCACGCCAGCCAAAAGTGGGTGCCGCATAAACCTGCACAATCGCGGTGTCTTTATAGTGCAGTGCATCGGGTGCCAGCCCGGCGGAATCCCGACGAGCCGTTGACCAGTTCTGACCGGTTAACACCACGCCGCTGTGGGTGGCTTTAACATAGCTCTGTGCGAAAGAGAGCAGCAGCACGCAGATAAAGCTGATACTGATGACTTTGAGATAGAACATATTTTTGGGTGTATCCGACGGTAACGAGTGGCATAAAAGGGGATCGGTGGGCAGGCAATCCGCGACAGCACCTGCTCAGGATGTGACCAGAATCACATTACTGGCAACAGATACTGCGTTCAATCATTTTTTACGCAAGACGCACTATTCGCCTGGCGTTAAAAACTTGTACATCACCGTGGTGGCATCCAGTACGCCCTCCGTCGATAACGCATAAGCCGGGATCTGCCCGCTGATTTGCCAACCCTGCGCCAGGTAGAGCTGTTCAGCGACGTCACCGGAACGGGTATCAAGCACCAGCAGCGAGCGGTCTGCCTGGCGAGCAAGATCTTCAGCTCGCTCCAGCAGCGCACGCGCAATGCCCTGTCGCCTGGCGGAAGGATGCACCAGCAGCTTGGCGATTTCGGCGCGATGGCTGCCGTTCGGCATCATGCCCAGCACCACAATCACCGTCGCCACAACTTTTCCCTGCTGGCGCGCCACCAGCAGCTTTTTTTCGCCTGCTGCCAGACTGCTTATTACGCCTTGCCAGAATGCGATCATGGGTTCAGGATCGGTGCTGATAAAGCCTATACTTGCTCCTGTAGCGACACAGCCGCTCAGGACATGAAAGAGCTCGTCGCGCACTGAATCAGCCTGCTCAGCATTTAGTAATAGATAGTCAATGTTGTTCATTAGCGGTCTGCCAGAAGTGCATATGGACGCCGGACGAATCAGACGCATGAAAGCGTTACAGCTTATGAGATATAAAGTTTTTCACGCGTTACATCAACTTGTACAACCAAATAATAGTTGTACAACAATAAAGAGTTCGATACGGTTAAGGGAGTGGAATAAGGTCTGAGGGTATGAATGACATTATACAGTATTGGTGATGTTGCTGAACGATGCAGGATTAATCCGGTCACGCTTCGGGCATGGCAGCGTCGCTACGGCTTGCTGAAACCCGCGCGTACCGAAGGCGGACATCGTCAGTTCGACGATGAGGACATTCAGCGCATTGAAGAGATTAAGCGCTGGATTGAAAGCGGCGTTCCTGTAGGGAAAGTAAAAGCGCTGCTGGAAGGCGAAAACGTCAATATTCATGATGGCTGGGTAACGCTTCAGGAAGAGATGATGACGGTTTTGCGCCACGTAAAACCCTCCAAACTCCGGGCGAAGGTGGCTTCCACCGGGCGGGAGCATCCCGCCGATGCGCTTATCGATCACGTATTTATTCCGATCAGACAGCGGTTGGGCCTGGATCAGAACACGGCAAGAGCGATGTGTAGCCTGCTGGACGGCATCCTGATTGATTATGTCGCCTTCTGTCTGACCGGCAGCAGAAAAAAAGCCGGTAAAGACGCGCTGATTATTGGCTGGGGAACAGATGACCGCACCCGAATCTGGCTGGAAGCCTGGCGGCTGTCGCAGCAGGGATGGCGTATGGACGTGCTGGCCGAACCGCTGGAGCTGCCTCGCCCTGAACTGTTTCCCGGACAGCAGCTGTTTATCTTTACCGGTAAACCGCTGACTCGCCGCCAGCAGGAACAGATGTCGCACTGGCAGGAGCAGGGGTTTTTAGTCACGCACCTGAGCTGATTTCCTCCGTTTATGCCGTTATAAAAGCCAGCAAAGGCTTAACCCTGAGGGGCGAAAAACGTTATACTTCGCGTCTTCCTTTATTTGCAAACGAGCGACGGCATGAACTGGCAAAAAATTGGGGTGGTCTGCATCTTTCTGATGATGGCGCTGGGCGGTATTGGCGGCGTGATGTTAACCGGATACACCATCCTTATTCGTTCCTGAACTGCCTTAACAGGCGCTCAAACAGGCGATCGGTAATCACCGCCAGCAGCGCCATCAGGCAAGCTCCCTGTATAATCCAGGCGGTGTTAAACCCGCTCAGGCCAATAATCACCGGTGAGCCAAGCGTTTTCGCGCCCACCGTTGAGGCTATTGCCGCCGTGCCGATATTCACGATTGTTGAGGTGCGAATGCCAGCAATAATCACCGGTGCGGCCAGCGGCAATTCCACCCTCAATAACACCTGCCAGGGTGTCATTCCAGCGCCTTCTGCGATCTCACGGACGCTGGCCGGAACGGCGGTTATCCCGGCGAGAGTGCCCTGGAGGATCGGCAACAGCCCATAAAGCACCAGCGCAATCACCGCCGGCTCTTTACCAAATCCGATAAGTGGAACGGCGACA
Source organism: Pantoea sp. CCBC3-3-1 (assembly GCF_007981265.1). Classification (NCBI taxonomy): domain Bacteria; kingdom Pseudomonadati; phylum Pseudomonadota; class Gammaproteobacteria; order Enterobacterales; family Erwiniaceae; genus Pantoea; species Pantoea sp. CCBC3-3-1. Next base: position 1,512,005 of record NZ_CP034363.1, on the reverse strand, counting down.
GCAAGCACCGCAACCGGTGGAAACGTCTGTCCCGCCGCGACCAGCGTTTCTACCGTGGATCGAAAGGCTTTCCCCGCTGGCCGCGTCACCGCTATTCCGCATCCCATCCCTGCCACAACGGCAATCGTGCCGGAAAGCGCCACCAGTTCAATATGCGCCAGCGTTAGCTGCCAAAAACTGTCCTGCTGATAGACCGGCCTTTCCAGCTCGGGAAACCCACTGGCAAAAAGCGGGCCGCTCAGCGGCAACAGCGTCACAAAAGCGATAAAAAACAGGATCAGCCATATTAGAGGATCGCGTAATAACCGCATCTTAGTCTCTCCGTGGCCGGATAAGATCGGCAAAATGCAAGACGCCAAGCGGCTGGTGTTTAACATCTATCACCGCCAGACGATCGGTTCGCCGCGCAATAAACTGTGACAGTGCTTCACGTAGCGTGGTGGTTTCGACAATCGCCTCCTCCTGAAGCCATTCGCCGCGCCGCGCCGCTGAACCCGCGTTATCAAGCGATAAAAGCCGGATGCCCAGCTCGCTGCGCCCGAAGAAATCCCGCACAAACTCACTGGCTGGCTGCGTCAGCAGCTGTAGCGGCGTGCCCTGCTGCACGATTTTCCCCTGATCCATTAACACCAGCCGATCGGCCAGCGTCAGCGCCTCGTCAACGTCGTGCGTCACCAGTACAATCGTTCGGCCAGAGATCTGGTGAATACGCGTAATTTCCTGCTGTAATGCCGCACGCGTAACCGGATCCAGCGCGCCAAAAGGTTCGTCCATCAGCAGTATTTCGGGATCGGCTGCCAGCGCCCGCGCCACGCCAACACGCTGCTGCTGACCGCCAGAAAGCTGATGCGGATAACGCTGACGTAGCGATTCATCCAGATGCAGCAGCGCCAGCAGTTCACTGACGCGCTGCCGAATCTGTTGCGGCGGCCATTTCAGCAGATTTGGCACCGTGGCGATATTTTTCTCTACCGTCCAGTGAGGAAACAGGCCCGTCGACTGAATGGCATAGCCCATCCGGCGGCGCAGCGTCTGAGGATTGATCCGGCGAATATCCTCTCCCGCCACCTGAATAGAGCCTTCGTCATGGGGAATCAGCCGGTTGATCATTTTCAGCGTGGTGGATTTGCCCGAGCCGGAAGTGCCAATCAGCACCGTAAACTCGCCTTTGGCGATATGCAGCGTCAGTTCACTGACCGCAGCCTTATGCGAAAAATATTTGCTGACCCGGTCAAAGGTAATCATGGGCGAGCCGCCTCCACCGCGGTAATAACGAATTTAAATAAGCCATCGGCAATCACCGCCATTGCCACAACAGGAATGACGCCCAGCAGCACCAGTTCCAGCGCGCTGCTGAACAAGCCCTGAAAAATAATCGCACCGAATCCGCCCGCGCCGATCAGCGCGGCCACCACCGCCATGCCCATTGTTTGCACGGTAAGAACCCGTAATCCTGCCAGCATCACCGGCAGCGCCAGCGGCATTTCGGCTTGCCAAAAAATCTGGCTGCGCGTCATCCCCATTCCCCAGGCGGTTTCCGTCACCTCACGCGGCACATTTTGCAACCCGGCCACCACGCTTCGCACCAGCGGCAACAGCGCGTAAAGCACCAGTGCAATGAGCGCCGGTGCCACCCCAATCCCGCTGACGCCCAGCGTTTTAAGCCAGGGAAATTGTCGCGCAAGCCCGCTTAACGGTGCAATCAGCAGGCCAAACAGCGCCACGGAAGGGACGGTCTGGATGATATTCAGGACGGGAAAAACCGCAGACTGAACGGCCTGAAAGCGATAGCAGCACCAGCCGAGCGGCAGTCCGATAAGCAGCGTTGGCAGCAGCGTACCGAACAGCAGCAGTAAATGACGACTCAGCGCCTGATCGAACACTTCCTGGCGGTTGGCATACTCTTTCAATAGTGCCAGCTGATCGAGCTGGCCGCTGGCAATGATAACGATGACCGGTAGCCAGATTTGTCCATTAAGCAGCAGCCGCCACAGTGCGTGTGAAGTCAGGTGAGAAATCGCCTCGGCAGCAATTAACAGGCTCAGCGCGATGGATAGCCAGAAACCGCTGCCAAATGAGGTTCTCGCCAGCTCACTGCCCCGCTGCGCCAGCAAACCCGCTTCACGGCCGCTGGTGATAAGCAGCGCCATCAACAACAGTTCACTGCATATCAGCATCAGCCCGAGGCTGACTCTGCTCTGAGGCAGAAAAACCAGCGCTATCAGCAATCCGGCCGGGAACAGCAGCAGCAGCCCATTTCCCTCCAGCAATTGCGGCACGAACAGCGGCTGCCCGGAGACCAGGCGATTCGGCGCCCAGTTAAGCAGCGGCAATCCGGCCGCGAGAAGCAGCAGAAGTGCCAGCGTCAGTACAACGCGATTATGAATAGTGAGGCGCAAAATTTCCCCGACGGCTCAGGCTGGTGGTTGCCGCGTTACAGCAATTTTTGCTGCCGGAGGTAGTCCGCCGCGACTTTCTTAGCATCCATCCCTTCTACGGCAATGCGCGCGTTGAGCTGCTGAAGCGTTTTCTCATCCAGCGAGGCGAAAACGGGCTTCAGCCAGTCGCCAATCTGCGGATACGCTTTCAGCACCGCACTGCGGATCACCGGCGCAGGCGCGTAAATTGGCTGCACGCCCTTAGGATCGCTCAGCGTTTGCAGGCCAAGCGCGGCTACCGGGCCATCGGTTCCATAGGCCATGGCCGCATTGACGCCAGAGGTCTGCTGCGCCGCCGCTTTCAGCGTCACCGCGGTATCACCGCCCGCCAACGACAGCAGCTGATCCTGACTCAGCTTAAAGCCGTATGCCTGCTGAAAAGCGGGCAGCGCATCGGCGCGCTCAATAAACTCTGCGGAAGCCGCCAGCTTAAAGGTGCCGCCATTTTTCAAATATGCGCTGAGATCCTGAAGGGAATTAAGATGATTTTTTTGCGCGACGTCGCCACGTACGGCGATCGTCCAGCTGTTATTAGCCGGTGCAGGTGTGAGCCAGATAAGCTGGTTTTTTTCTTCGTCCCGCTGTTTTACTTTCTCATAGCCTGCCTGCGCGTTTTTCCAGGCCGGATCGTGTTCGTCATGGAAAAAGAACGCGCCGTTGCCGGTGTATTCCGGGTAGATATCCAGCTCTCCCGCCGTAATCGCGCCTCTGACCACCTGGGTATTGCCGAGCTGGATTTTGTTAACGGTTTTCACCCCGTGTTTTTCCAACACCTGAAGAATGATATTGCCTAACAGCGAGCCTTCGGTATCAATCTTTGAACCCACTTTTACCGGTTCCGCTGCCTGAGCGCTGCCCGCCATTGCCAGCGCTACCGCCAGCGCCATGCCGGCAACCCTTCCCGTCAATTTAGCCATTTCCTGGTTCCTTTTTGCCTGGTCAGCTTCAAGAATAGCGCAGTAATTAATCACTTAGTACTTTATTATGACGCGGTGAGTCACGACGAAAACCCGTTCCTGCTGATTTGGTTTTAACTTATAACCAGCCGGAATTTAACTCTGTTACAGGCGGGAGTATTCTCAAAAACTATTTTAATAAATCAGAACACAACATCATGACCGACTTAATTTCTTCGGCGCATATCGCCACGGCAGGGAATATCGCCACTGGCGAAGCTGTCGCTATCCGCCGCGCGGCGGACGTCTCGCATCTGGTAAACACCAGCACGCAGGCCAGAAGTAATGCACGGATTGTTATTGGTATTGCGCTCGGCGGCGTTTTTCTGGATGCCTACGATTTAGGTGCGCTCGCCTTCGGCATGAAAGACGTGACGCGCGAATTTGGACTTTCTCCTGCGGGCGCGGGAATGGTGGCTTCGGCGATCGCTTTTGGTGCCATTGTCGGCGCGCTGATCGGCGGCTATCTCACCGATAAAATTGGCCGTTACCGCGTGTTTATGGCCGATATGTTCTTCTTTGTTGTGGCGGCGCTTGCCTGTGCGCTGGCACCCAATGAGTACGTGCTGACCGCTGCACGTTTTGTGATGGGACTGGGCGTGGGTATCGATCTCCCTGTCGCCATGGCCTTCTTAGCCGAGTTCTCAAAGCTGAAAGGCCGGGGAAATAAAGCGGCCAGCATTGCGATGTGGTGTCCGACCTGGTATGCCGCCATTTCGGTTTCCTATCTGCTGGTACTGTTTTTTTACTCGGTGCTGCCCGAGGCGCAGGCGGGCTGGCTGTGGCGAATTATTTTAGGCTTCGGTGCGGTTCCCGCCTTGCTGATCATCGCTATCCGCAGCCGTTATATGAGCGAGTCGCCGGTCTGGGCGGCTAATCAGGGCGATCTGCACGGTGCTGCCGCCATTCTCCGGCACTCTTATGGCATTAATGCGCACGTAGCAAAGGATGCCGATTTAACCCCAGCCACGCCTGCCCGCCGTGCCAGCTGGCGCAACTATGGCGAGCTGCTAAAAGGCGTCTATCTTCGCCGCACCCTGCTCGCCACCGTGACGGCGATTGCTTCCGCTTTCGCTTATAACGCCGTCGCTTTCGGTCTGCCGGTGATTATCTCCAGCTTCCTCGCACAATCCATGCTGACCACCATTTTAGTTTCGCTGGCGCTTAACCTGCTGTTTGCTTTCGTCGGCGGCATGCTTGCTGTGCGTCTGGTGCCGCGCTTCGGGGCATGGAAGATGACCGTGCTGGGCTACTTATGCCAGTTTATTGCGCTGATCGGCCTGGCGCTGATTGGCCGACCGGATGACGGTGGCCAGGCCGCCGTCTCCATCGCCATGCTGGCGCTATTTCTGTTTGGCCAGGGTTTTGGGCCAGGTTCGCATACCATGACTTTCGCCTCGTTAAGCTACCCAACCTCGCTGCGCGGCGTGGGCGTTGGCTTTAACCAGACGCTGATGCGCGGCAGTTCCACCGCTTCCCTGTTCCTGTTCCCACTGCTTTCCGCCACGCTGGGCACCAATGTGTTTTGGGTGATTGGCCTGGCTCCGCTGGCAGGATTAATTGCGCTGATGGCCGTACGCTGGGAGCCTTCCGGTTACGACGTGGATGCGGAAGATTTTGCTACGCAGAAGCAGTGATGGTTGGCAACGCATCCTTTCAGGGGGGGTTGCCAGAGAGGCGTGACGGAGTCGGATAACTACCCAGCCTGCTGATGCGCTAAAAAACGCGCAAAGGCCGGCTGAACGCGCGCAAAGGTCAACAGGAACCAGGGCGTAAACCGTTCGGGATGCTGCTGCATCTCTTGCTGGATCTCAGCCAGTGACGCATAGCGCCAGTCGTCCGCTTCGTCCGGGTTGGGCTGGGGTAAGGCATCGCTGAAGGCAAACCAGACGTGCCCATATTCGTGTTCGATCAGCCCATTGCTGAGCGGCAGGTTGTAGCTGAGTTCAAAAGCTGGATGCAGCGTCAGGCGTAGCCCCATCTCTTCAAAAAGCCGACGTTCGGCGGCATCCTGCGTGCTTTCGTCCGGCAGAGGATGTCCGCAGGTCGTATTACTCCACAGCCCGCCACAGTGATACTTGCCGCTGGCGCGCTGCTGGAGTAACAGTTGATGACGGGAATTGAAGACATACACCGTTACCGCACGATGCAGCAACCCTTTTTGATGAACTTCCAGCTTTTCCATTCTGCCGACAGGACGGTCGTGACGATCGACCAGAATGACTTCAATTGCAGACATGCACACTCCTTCAGGAAACTCCGATAATTGTGGCATATCTTCAGTCAGGATGGCTGCACAAAATCGTGCGGAATTATGACAGTACCGGCAATTATTTTGCCGGTTCAACGATCTGCTGGCGTGGCCGGAAAATATGCCCCGCGCCGTAATCCAGCAGGCGATCGATCAGCTCAAGTCCGCCTTTGTCGTCCGCCTCAGCAAATTCACGCTCTGCGGTGGTGACTGGCGATGCCCACAGCAGGTTCACCTTGTCGCCTTCACGCTTTGGCAGCGCGAACCGATTCTCTTCCCGTGCCAGCGCGTGAGAGAGAATAAATCCCTCAAAACCTACCGGCGCTACGGAAGATTGCAGCGTGTGCCCTTCTCCCAGCCAGCTGAGCCGCGCCCAGGGAAAATGGGCGAAGCTGGCGAGCGCACTTGCCATCTGTACCGCGTTTTCCTCGGTCATTACTTCAGCGTCGATGGCCATTGCCAGCTCAACACGTCGGTATTGTGCAGCCAGATCGTCATAAAGGTAGTCGACCCAGGGCATCGGACGAATACTCATGCCCAGCGTCAGAAAGTACCAGCTGCCCTGATGGTAGTGCTGCGAGATGGCCATCGGCGGCCAGTTGCCCTGATCGATAGCGTAATACTTTAGCGATTCGCCATACTGCGCTTCATAGCATTTCAGCAAATCGCGCTGCATTGGCTCCCAAAGATGCCCATCGTGCCAGTCACGCCAGAAATGACGATGCTTCTCGGCACGGGCGTAATAGTCGTTGGTCGAGGCTGAACCCAACGGCGCGGTCAGGCGGTTTTCCCTGATGCAGCCCGCCGAGAAGCTAACCTGTTTTTGCTGATACAAGCTCCAGCCAGGAATGACGGCCAGCAGCTGCCCCTGATACCACAGCGCCGCGCCATCGTCGCTCGGCTCCCAAATAACCTGTAAACCAGCAGGTACCAGCATCGGTTCGGCTTCTAACGTGCGGCAGAACTCGGCGCTGAGCAACGGCACCCTGCCCTGAGCCATCGCTTCGTTGTCTTCCTGCGCGGGCGCGGGCAGCAGATTTCTCAGCCAGCAGCCGCGCACAGCGAACTCACCGCGAAAAGATTCCGCTGGGCGAATATAGAAATAGGCGGCACGCTCATCCTGTTCAACCGTTGCGATAAGCGTTTGTTGCTGATTGGTAACTTCAGCAATCCGATACGACTGTGTCATAGAGCCTCGACGCTGGGTGTGGAGGGTTCCTGTTTCCTCCGAGAGTAGAGCAGGATCTCCTGTTGTGCCACGTCAGGGCAAGGGAAAGAGTCTCAAAGTTCCCGGCCCATACGCGCCATCGCCCGTGAATAAGCGCCGCGCCGGATACACCAGCGCAGCGCACCCGCCAGCAATTGCATTCGCCAGCGGATTGGCTGACGCGTATAGCCTGAAAAACGAAAGCCGAACTGCTGCTGCGCCCAGGGCGGCAACAGTTCAATACCGGCCATCATCATCGTTTTCATCGCCGGACGAGCCTGCCAGCTCGGTGCAGGAGAATTTAATAACAGGGCAAGGACTTCTTTGGTGCGTTCATCGCAGCGCAGCTGTGGCTGCATCGCCTGGAGATAAATCGCCACGCCGCGCGTCGTTTTTGGCACATTTTCGGCACCCAGCGCTTCAGCCACTAGCGCCGCTTCCGCGTAGTAGCGATCCTGATCTTCCAGGCTCAAAGAGGGATTTTTATAACGCAGGTGAGCGGCGAGAAAACGGCTGGTTTCGGCAACGTGAACCCAGGTGAGTAGCGCTGGATCGCTGGCGGCATAGGCTTTGCCCTGCGCGTCCACGCCTTTCACCCGCAAATGGATCTGCTTAACCCGCTCAATGAGCGTCCAGGCATCGGCGGTGTTACCGAAAGTGGTGACGGCAATAAACTGGCTGGTACGCCGCAGTCTTCCCATCATATCGTCGCGAAAAGTGGAATGATCCCAGACGCCAGCCAGCGCCAGTGGATGCAGCATCTGCATCAGCAATGCAGCGATCCCACCACAGAGCATTGACGAAAAATCGCCATGAACCCGCCAGATGACGCTGTCCGGCCCATACAATCCTGGATCGCCTGGCGGCTGGGAGAGGTCGAAATCACTCATCGCCAAACCGTTGAGGCGAAAGACCTGCTGTTGAACTTTATCCCGAAACGAGAGCATAGCGGTTTCCGATAAAAATTATGGCGTAAAAAAGGGGCGAATTAACGCCCCTGAAATCGTTAGCCTGTCAGGCCAGCGGCTTTACTGATAACTAAACTCTGCCTCGCTGGTGCGCGCCGAATCCAGCCCAATCATCACACTGAATTTGCCCGGCTCGGCAACCTGCTGCATTTTCGCATTCCAGAATTTCAACGCGTTCACATCAACAGGGAAAGTCACGGTTTGCGACTCGCCCGCTTTCAGCATAACCCGTTTAAAGCCTTTCAGCTCTTTAACCGGGCGGCTGATGCTCGCCGTTTGGTCGTGCAGATACATCTGCACCACCGTTGCGCCATCACGGCTGCCGGTATTGGTCAGCGTGATGCTGGCGTTAATTGTGCCGTTCCGCGGCAGGGTTTTAGCCGACAAGCTGACAGGCGACACGTTAAAGGTGGTATAGCTCAATCCATAGCCAAACGGGAACAGTGGACCATTGGCTGCATCGTAATAGTGCGACGTATATTTGTTTGGCTTGCTGGCATTGTAAGGACGGCCGGTATTCAGATGATTATAGTAAATCGGGATCTGACCCACAGAGCGCGGGAACGACATCGGCAGCTTGCCCGACGGGTTGTAGTCGCCAAACAGCACGTCGGCAATCGCATTACCGCCTTCGGTACCGCTAAACCAGGTTTCCAGCAGCGCATCGGCCTGCTGATCCTCTTTAACCAGCGTCAGCGGGCGGCCGTTCATCAGAACCAATACCAGCGGTTTACCGGTGGCTTTGAGTGCGGCAATTAATGCCTGCTGCGAGGCCGGAATAGTCAGTTCGCTGCGGCTGGACGCTTCATGCGCCATGCCCTGCGCTTCCCCGACGACGGCGACAACCACATCGGCTTTTTTCGCCGTTTCGACCGCTTCATCCAGCATCTGCTGCGGCGTGCGGGAATCGACGGTGACCGCTTTTTCATACAGGTTCAGGAAGTCCTGCACGCCTTTGTTGTCGGTTGCATTTGCGCCTTTGGCATACAGAATGGTCGCCTTATCCGCCGTCGCATTTTTCATCCCCTGCAACAGGGTAACGGACTGACCCGCTACGCCTGCACCTGACCAGCTGCCCATAATGTCGCGCTGGCTGTCGGCCAGAGGACCGATCAACGCAATGGTGCCGGATTTTTTCAGCGGCAGCGTCTCCAGACGGTTTTTCAGCAGCACAATACTTTTACGCGCGACGTCACGAGCTTCTGCACGATGTAAGCGGCTTTCCGCGTTGGTATCCGCCGGGTCGCTATTTGCCGGGCCAAGATGGCTGTAAGGATCGTTAAACAAGCCCATATCATATTTGACGTTCAGCACGTGACGCGTGGCATCGTCGATCTCTTTTTCGCTGACCGCGCCGCTTTTCACCAAATTCGGCAGATATTTGCTGTAGTACTCGTCGCTCATGCTCATGTTGACGCCGGACTTGATAGCAATGCGCACCGCGTCCTCGGGATCGCTGGCAACGCCGTGATTCATCAACTCTTTGATGGCACCATGATCGCTGATGGTAATCCCTTTAAATTTCCACTGGTCGCGCAGTAAATCTTTCAGCAGCCAGCTGTCCGCCGTTGCCGGAACGCCGTTCAGGGAGTTGAGCGCGACCATCACGCCGCCGCTACCGGCATCCAGCGCGGCCTTATAGGGCGGTAAATAGTCCTGTGCCAGCCGCTGCGGGCTCATATCGACCGTGTTGTAGTCCCGGCCGCCTTCCACGGCACCATAGGCCGCGAAATGCTTGACGCTGGTCATCACGGAATAACGGTCTGCCGGACTTTTGCCCTGCATTGACGCCACCAGCGTACGGCCCAGTTCCGAGGTCAGATAAGTATCTTCACCAAAACCTTCTGATACCCGTCCCCAGCGCGGCTCACGCGTGACGTCGACCATCGGCGCCCAGGTCATATTCAACCCATCGTCCGCCGCTTCGTAGGCGGAAATCCGCCCCACTTCCGCCACGGCATTCAGATCCCAGCTGGCCGCCAGCCCTAACGGGATGGGGAAGACGGTGCGCTGACCGTGAACCACGTCATAAGCAAAAAACAGCGGAATTTTAAGGCGGCTGAGTTGCATGACCTGGTCCTGCATAGCGCGGATATCCTGCCGCGTGACCGTATTAAAAATCGCGCCAACCTGCTCGTGGGCAATCATCTCGCGGATCGCTTCTTTCGGATTATCCGGCCCAACGCTGATTAAGCGCAGCTGACCGATTTTTTCGTCGAGCGTCATTTTTTTCAGCAAAGCGGTGACATAAGCGTCGCGGGCTGCTGGCGTTAAAGGATGGGCCGCGTTTTCCGCGAAGGCAGGCTGCAGCAGAATGGCGGCAGCAAAGCTAACAGAGCAAATCCATTTCATCGTGTTGGTTTCTCTCAGGTAACGGCAGGGCAAGGATTTATCACGAAAAAATCTCAGGGCAGTCAGTGTGCCATAAGTTGAGGATAGCAGGTAGTTTTCAACCGGTGCGGTTGAATACGCTGACGCTGGCACACCGCATCGTTGTTAAGCGGTGCTAAAGTTATGTCGTGCGAAAAAACAGGACAAAGGACATGCAAACAACCTCCCCGGCCAGCAAAACGCTGGTCAACGAACTGGCCCGCATCGTCGGGCGCAACCATCTTCTTACCGATCCCAGCCAGACTGAACGCTACCGCAAAGGTTTTCGCTCAGGCTCCGGCGACGCGCTGGCGGTGGTCTTCCCCGGTACGCTGCTGGAGCAGTGGCGCATCCTTACCGCCTGCGTGGCGGCCGACGTCATTGTATTAATGCAGGCAGCCAATACCGGCCTGACCGAGGGATCGACGCCAGACGGCAACGATTACGACCGCGACATTGTGATTATCAGCACGCTGAGAATGGACAAAATCCAGCTGCTGGACGAGGGGAAGCAGATATTGGCCTTCCCCGGTAGCACGCTTTATCAGCTGGAGAAAATCCTTAAGCCTCTGGGGCGAGAACCCCACTCGGTGATCGGATCGTCCTGCATTGGCGCATCGGTGCTGGGCGGCATTTGTAATAATTCAGGCGGTTCGCTGATTAAGCGTGGCCCGGCCTTTAGTGAAATGGCGCTGTATGCCCAGCTCGATGCTAACGGCAAACTGACGCTGGTTAATCATCTGGGCATCGACCTTGGCAGCACGCCTGAACAGATCCTTGGCCGTCTCGACGACGAGAACTGGCGGCCAGCCGATGTGAAATACGATAATCGCCACGCCTCCGATCACGACTATGCGCAGCGCGTGCGTGATGTACAGGCCGACACCCCTTCGCGTTTTAACGCCGATCCCCGCCGGCTGTTTGAAGCGTCCGGCTGCGCGGGCAAACTGGCGGTGTTTGCCGTGCGGTTGGATACCTTTCCCGTAGAGCCTGCCCAGCAGGTCTTTTATATCGGCACCAACCAAACTGCGGTGCTGGACGAACTGCGCCGCCATATTCTTAGCGAATTTAAAGAGTTGCCGGTTGCGGGAGAATATCTGCATCGCGATATTTTCGATATTGCCGAAACCTACGGTAAAGATACCTTTGTGATGATCGATAAACTCGGCACCGACAAGATGCCGCTGTTTTTCACGCTCAAAGGCCGTGCCGATGCGCTGTTGCGCCGCGTTTCGTTTATCAAACCGAACCTGATCGATCGCCTGCTGCAAAAGGTGAGTAATGTACTTCCTTCTCATCTTCCGCCGCGGCTGAAACAGTACCGCGATCGTTTTGAGCATCATCTGATGCTGAAGATGTCCGGTGCTGGGGTGGCCGAAGCGCGTGACTATCTGACCCGCTATTTTCAGCAGGCGGACGGCGAATTTTTCGAATGTACGCCGGAAGAAGGGACAAAAGCGTTTCTGCATCGCTTTGCCGCAGCGGGCGCTGCCGTTCGTTATCATGCCGTACATCATCAGGACGTGGAGGATATTCTGGCGCTGGATATCGCCTTGCGCCGTAACGATCGCGACTGGTTTGAGCAACTGCCCGCAGAGTTTGACGATGCGCTGGTACATCGCCTCTATTACGGCCACTTTTTCTGCCATGTCTTCCATCAGGATTACATTGTGAAAAAAGGCGTGGATGTCCATGCGCTGAAAGAGAAGATGCTGGCGATTTTGGCAGAACGCGGCGCGGAATATCCGGCCGAACATAACGTTGGGCATTTATATGTCGCCAAACCCCAGCTGAAGGATTTCTATCGACAGCTCGATCCGACCAACAGTTTCAATCCCGGTATCGGCAAAACCACCAAGGCAAAAAACTGGCTGGAATGCAGCTGCGGCAAGCAGGAAAAATGAGAAATTGCCCTGGCCTTTAGCGCAAAAAACCCGCCATTAAGCGGGTTTTTTGCTTTCAGGTGCTCATTCGGCAGCGCCGTTTTGCGGCGCATCACCAAAGCATCCACACCGGCGGCTAAACGATTAAATCTCGCCGTCCTGCACCACCACCTTCTGCCCGTTACGCTGTTCCACAATCATGGTTTGCGGTGTCGACAGCACGACGCCCTCTTTGCGCAGGCGAGTCAGGATATCGAACAGCAGATCGCTTTTTGCGCCGGAAACCTGACGCGGGCTGGCGACGTTGCCGGTGACAGCCAGTACGATACCTGCCGAAGTGAGATCTTTAAATGAGACCGATGGCTCTGGCATTTCCAGAATGCGCTCATTATCAATGTAAACATCAAGCAGCAGCTGACGAACCAGCACCGGATCGATGTCCAGCGGGAAAGTCAGCGTGATCGTTACCACGCCCTGCGCATTGCCCATCGTCGCGTTACGCACGTTCTGCGAGATAAACTGCGAGTTAGGGACGATTACCGTTGATTTGTCGCCCAGCTGAATTTCGGTGGCGCGCACGTTAATACGACGGATATCACCCTCAATGCCGCTGATGCTCACCAAATCGCCGACCTTAACCGGACGTTCGGTTAGCAGGATCAAACCGGAAATAAAGTTCTTTACGATCTCCTGCAAGCCAAAACCGATACCTACCGACAGCGCACTGACGATCCACGCCAGCTTGTTCCATTGCAGCCCCATGATCGACAGGGCCAGCAGGAAGACCAGCACATAACCCACGTTGCTGAACAGCGTGATCAGCGAGACGCGCATACCGGTATCCATGGTGGTTTTTGGCAGGAAATCCTGATCCAGCCAGCGCTTCACCGAACGCAGCACATAGATGCCGACAATCAGACACAGCAGCGCGTTGAGCACGTGCGCCGGAACAATATTCAGCGACTCCAGCCCTTTTCCACCCCAGAACTCAATGGCTTTTTGTACCAGCTCAATCGGCGTAGCGCTGCCGAAAGTGCCGTTCAGTAACGCCATGGCTGCCGCCAGCACCAGTATCGTTTTACCGAGCGCCCCCAGCAGCACCGCTACCTGGCTGAGATGACGTTCGTCGATATTTAACGAGCGCTGAATGCCCTTGCCGCTGGCGTTGCTGGTGGAAAACAGGCTTTCGCAGCCGTCCGTCACCAGATGACTGAGGATGTAGAAAGAGCCAAAAACAATGCCCATCCAGATCAGCTCATAGCTCAGGAATCGGGCAAAGGTGACATAGCCAATCACCAGCGTAACCATAATGGCGACGCCAATCAGCGTGATCGCCATTTGAATCAGGCCCACCAGCGTCGATTTCGCTTCCGGCTGGGAACCCTCCAGTACCATACGCCGACGAACACGATTGGTACGGAAGCTGATAGAAAGCGCGGTTGCCCCAATCAGGAGTGCAGTAATACCGTTGGCTAACACCGTGGTGCCGACGCTGGTATTGGCGCTGCTGTTCAGGTTTTCCAGCGCCTGGAAAACAAAGACCAGTCCGGCCGTCAGCGGAGGAAAAGGTTTTAACGCCAGTGCCACTTCGTTGGAGATGGTTGGCAGGCGCCAGGAAGGCCGCCGGGTTGAGAGAAACGCCCGGCCAAGGCCGGCGATCAGGCCACACAAAATACTCAGACTGACCAGTTTATCGGCAAAATCCCGCACGTCGTCCGTCACCTCATCATGGCGGGTAAAGGCCAGATCGAGGAAGTTAAATGAGAGCACGATCGCCACCAGCGTGGTCATGGCAATGGCCGCCGCAAGGAAGCTACGACGCAGGCGCCCTTCTGGCAGAAGATGAATGCCTACCCACGCCAAAAACTCCTCGGAGTAGCGACGTCCAAAGGTTGCCACCAGGCCAGCCAGTACGATCCAGAAAGCCGTGCCAAAACGCCAGCCCGGCTGCCAGGAAAGCGCCGCGGTATCGGCCAGCTCGCCGATAAAGTCATGGACTTTGTTATTGTCATCGCTTTGGGTATTAAACAGCGGCGACCAGAAGCGCGGGCCAAAAATACTGCCGGCATTCAGCGCCAGCTGGGTTTTTAGCGCATCACGGCGCAGATTAACAATTTGCGAGGAGAGATTGATGGCGCTGCTTTTGATCGCCTCAGCCTGTTTGATCTGGTCATCCATTTTGCTTTTCTGGCTTTCCAGATTTTTACGCTTGCTGGTGACTTCTGCGGTCTCTTTCACGCCGCTTTCTGCTTTTGGCGCCGGGCCAAGAACCGCCAGCTGCGCCTGTAGCTGCGCACGCTGCGGCGTGATGCTCTGAACTAAGGTGTCGGCATCGCTGGAAAGCTCCAGCGCCAAATCGTTCAGCGCGTTCAGCTTGCTGTCGTTGGTTTCGCCGGAGACCTGCTGCTTAATTTTATCCAGCACTTTCTGCATTTTAGGCAGTTCAACAGCGGCATTGATTTTAGCCGGTGCCTCGCTGCTTTGCTCGCTGGTTTGATCGTCTGCTGCCTGCACCATGACCGGCGAAAAAACCAGCAGTGTCAGCAAACAGACGCGAATAAAGGTGAATAATGTAGACATGAAAATTTCCAGATATCAAACAAGGCCGGACCAGCCAGAGCAAGAAAAGCTTGCCTCAGTCTAAGCTTTTGTCTGGTCCGACACTAGAGGATTTCCTGACTATTCGACGGCTTCCGAGCGACCGTCGTTACTGACCACTTCTGCCGCTTTCTGCTTTTTATAGCTCAGTGCCGCAGCCGGAACCGGTGAAACTTTCCCCGTTTCCATCCAGGTGCGCAGACGGTTAGCATCAGCAAAATGGGTATATTTGCCAAAGGCGTCCATTACCACCAGCGCAACCGGACGCTGATTAATCACGGTACGCATCACCAGGCAGTGGCCCGCCTCGTTGGTAAAGCCGGTTTTGGTCAGCTGAATGCTCCAGTCCGGGCGGTAGACCAGATGGTTAGTGTTGCGGAACGGCAGCGTGTAATTTGGGCTGGTAAAACTGGCCATCTCTTCATGCGTCGTGCTCAGTTGTCCAATCAGCGGATAGCTTCGGGTTGCCATCAGTAGTTTGGTCAAATCACGTGCGGTAGAGACGTTCTGGATCGACAAGCCGGTTGGCTCGACATAATGCGTATGCGTCATGCCCAGGGCACGTGCTTTGGCGTTCATCGCGCGAATAAACGCATCGTAGCCGCCAGGATAATGATGTGCCAGGCTGGCAGCCGCACGATTTTCCGATGACATGAGTGCCAGCAGCATCATGTTTTTACGACTGATTTCGCTGTTCAGCCGGACGCGGGAAAAGACGCCGCGCATTTCAGGCGTGTGGCTGATGTCGACGTTAAGCATTTCGTCCATCGGCAGATGGGCATCCAGCGTCACCATTACCGTCATTAATTTAGTAATGGAAGCCATGGGTCTGACCAGGTCAGGATGACTGGCATAGATCACTTTGTTGTTATTGAGATCGACAACCATGGCACTGCCAGAAGCAATCTGTGGCGCTGCTGGGGCGACTTCCGCCAGACGTGGGCTGGCGACGGCCTGATGCAGAAGAGCCTGACCAGAAAAAAGCAGAGCTAAACTCAGAAGAGACAAGCGGATTTTTGCAGGCATCGTTAAAAACTTAAGCGGGTAGTGATTCAGGTATGGCAATGCCACACGCCGCCACCGCAAACAGCAGGCCTCACGGGGGCTGGCAAGCGCATCATACGATGAAATTTAACTTTTCGCCTACAGGATATTCGTTTCCGGGCGTTACCAGAACGCCGCCGGGAACCCGGCGGCGAATGAAGCTAGAAAAGCCGATAGCCGTAGCCCCACAGCACAACAGTGAGTGCCATCAATACTTCCAAAACCAGGATGCCAATCGCCAGCGTGGAGCCAGAAAAACGCAGGCTCTCTTCACGATCGATATTGAGGAACATGGGAATACCGACGTAGAGCAAATAACCGGTGTAAACCAGCGCCATTGTGCCGACGAACAGACACAGCCAAACCAGTGGGTAGAGCGCAACCAGCCCGCTTAAAAATAGCGGTGTCGCAACATAGCCAGCAAAGACGGTACAACGCTGAAGGCTGGGACGCTGTGGATAGTCGCGCGCCATCCAGTAAATCACCCTGCCCATTACCGCAACGCCCGCCAGGATCAGGGCGTAAAACAGAATAGCCAGGCCAACGCCACTCACCATCGAAAGCTGAACGGTTCGCTGAGCGCCAAAATCCCAGCCAAGCTGCGTTGTGCCAATAAATGCACAGACCACAGGTATAAGCGCCATTAACAGAACATGGTGGGTATAGTGATGCGAGACGGTTTCGTTCTCTTGCTTGATATCACGCATCTCCCGGTCAGGATGCGCAAGAAGTCCCCAAACGTGGTTCATATCTTCTCTCCTCAGCCTTAGCGAGTCGCCCGGGTTGGCGACATGCTGAAGTATAAGTGATGATGAACTGTTTATTTTTTACCCAGCGCAGGTTTCCGGTAAGCGCTTCAGTTTGTTACGAAAAAAAATAGCGAAATTGCCCTCTTTTGACCCGCTTTAAGCCAGAGCGGTTAGACTTAGGGGTTTTAGCGCAACAACCGCAGGAGTTCACACATATGGATGTTAATCACCTCATCTCACAATACGGTTACCTGGCGCTGTTTTTTGGCTGCATTGCCGAAGGGGAAACGTTCACCTTGCTGGGTGGCGTCGCTGCACATGAAGGACTGTTGCATTATGGCTGGGTGGTCGTGGTAGCAATGCTGGGCGGGATTCTGGGCGATACCGCACTGTTTTTCCTTGGTCGCTACTATGGCGACACTATTCTTAAACGCTTTAAAAAGCATCAGACACAAATCGCCAAAGCCAACCGGCTGATCCGCAAGCGTCCGGTGCTGTTTGTGATTGGCGTCAGGTTTATGTATGGCCTGAGGATTGTCGGGCCAATTATCATTGGTGCCAGCCGGTTAAAACCGCACAAGTTTATGCTGCTAAACGTGATCGGTGCCGTTCTGTGGGCGCTGATTTTTGTCTCTTTAGGCTATGTCGGCGGACAGGTTATTGCGCCGTGGCTGCATGCACTGGATCGCCATCTCAAGCAGATTTTCTGGGTGGTGCTGATTCTGGTGCTGGTCTGGGGCGTGCGGATTTGGTTCAAGCGCCGCTCAGCACGGGAAAATGACTGAAAACAAGCTTTTCATTATTTTTCATCAAGCCGCACCCGCCTTGCACCTGATGGATAAAAGGCGGGTGGCAGCCTGAGTCCTGCTTTTACGACTGAATGAAATATTGCGGGTTTGCCAGCGTAAAACCGCCGTCAATCACAAAAGACTGCCCGGTGGTATAGCTTGACCATTCTGAGCAAAGCCAGCCTACCATGCTGGCAATTTCACGCGGATCGCCAGGCCGCCCTGCCGGGATTTCCGGGATGTTGACGTTGTTAGCGTCATCATCGCTCATGTCATTCATCGGCGTCGCGATAGCGCCTGGCGCCACAGAATTTACCAAAATTTTATGCGGGATCAGGCTGAGTGCCATCGCCTTCGTCAAACCTCCCAGTGCATGTTTCGCCGCAGTATAGGAAACCGAACCGGGCAGCGGCGTATGCTCATGCACCGAGGTAATATTAATAATTCTGCCGCCTTCTCCCCGATCGACCATATGCCGTGCGGCAATCTGCCCACAGATAAAAGCGCCATCGACGTCGACAGTAAAAACCTTACGCCAGTCTTCAAAGCGGGTTTCAAGAAAATCCCCTTTGAAGTTCGCACCGGCGTTATTCACCAGCACATCAATACGTCCTAATTTTTTAATTAATGCCTCAAGTGAACGACCGCCCTCTTCAGGATCGGCCAAATCGAGCCGCTCGATCTCCGCTTTCCGGCCCAGCGCACGAACCTGCTCCGCCGTATCCTGAGCGCCCTCTTCATCAGAACGCCAGGTAATGCCAATATCGAAGCCCTGTTCGGCCAGCATGATGGCGCTGGCTTTACCAATGCCGGAATCGGAAGCGGTGATAACGGCCACTTTATTCTCAGATGTACTCATGTCTCTCTCCTCGATGTCGGTGTCAGCCCGTTCAAAGTATAGAAGAGGATATTTCCGGGCCGTTTACACTTCCTTGCGCTTCCCTGACCCGGTTCGCTGATGCGGTAGCTATAGTTAACCGTAACAGCCCCGCACCATCAGACGAGGAAGGGAATGAGCGAGATAAAAAGAAAAATCGAAGACCATGGCGTCATTGGCGATCTGCGTACCTGTGCGCTGATTGCCAATGATGGGGCTATTGACTATTTTTGCTGGCCGAATCTCGACAGTCCGTCGGTCTTTACCGCCTTGCTTGACGGCGATGAAGCGGGTCTGTTTAGCATTGCGCCGGACTGGCCTGAGGCGCGACGCCTGCAATTATATCTGCCTGATACCAATATCCTGCAAACGCGCTGGCTGGATCGCCAGGGCGTGGCGGAGATCACGGACTATATGCCGCTCTGCCAGCGGGAAGATACTCAACCACGCATTATCCGGCGGGTAAAAGTGGTGCAGGGAGAAGCCACCTTTCATCTGCGCTGCGCACCGGTTCATGACTATGCACGCGCCACTACTGTTGCCAGCCTGCAAGAGAATAAAGTGCTGTTCAGTGCGGAAGGAGAGCCGACGCTGTGCTTAACGGGCAAGGCTGATTTCATCGTGGGAGAAAATGCCGCCACGGCCACCTTCACCCTGAAAACGGGTGAACACCGTGAATTTGTTCTGGGCAGCGTGGAAGATGAAAACGTCACCGAAGAGCATACAGAAATCTGTTTTCAGGAAACATTGCAATACTGGCGGCACTGGTCTGCAAAGAGCACCTATCACGGTCGCTGGCAGGAGATGGTCAATCGTTCCGCGCTGACCCTCAAGCTTCTGACCTCCTGGAAGCATGGGTCAATTGCCGCCGCCGCAACGTTTGGTCTGCCGGAAGAGTTGGGCGGCGAACGGAACTGGGACTATCGCGCCTCCTGGCTACGTGATGCGTCGTTCAGCATGTACGCGCTCATGCGGCTGGGCTATGTGGAAGAAGCGCACAGCTTCACCCAGTGGGTAGGTCGCTGCGTTGAAAACAGCCATAACGACGTGGAAAAATTACAGGTCATGTATCGGCTGGACAGCGGCACCGAACTGCATGAAAGCGAATTACTGAATCTGTCCGGCTATGCCAATTCCACGCCGGTGCGTATCGGTAACGATGCCTGGAACCAGTCGCAGCTGGATATCTACGGCGAGTTAATGGATGCGGTTTATCTGGCGAATAAATATGGCGAAGCGATTTCACATCGTGGCTGGGCGCACGTCAGTAAAATGATCGACCACGTTGGCGAGTGCTGGAATCAGCCCGATGCCGGTATTTGGGAAATGCGCGGCGAACCGCAGCATTTTCTGCATTCCCGGCTGATGTGCTGGGTGGCCATGGACAGGGCGATTCGGTTGGGCGAAAAACGTTCGCTCTCCTTCCCTTACGATCGTTGGTGCCGCGTCAGGGACGAAATCCGTGAGGATATCTGGAACAATTTCTGGAATGAAGAACAGGGGCATTTTGTTGCGACAAAAAACGGCAGTTTTGTGGATGCCTCCATGCTGCTGATGCCGCTGGTGCGGTTTGTCGGCGCGACCGATCCCGACTGGCTGTCGACGCTGGATACCATTAAAGAGAAACTGGTTAACGACGGGCTGGTGCGGCGCTACAACATTGAAGAAACGCCGGCTGACGGCTTGCAGGGCAACGAAGGGGCTTTCACAGCCTGTTCGTTCTGGTACGTTGAATGTCTGGCTCGCGCGGGGCGGGTTTACGAGGCGCATTTCGAATTTGAAAAGCTGTTGAACTACGCCAATCCGCTGGGATTGTATGCGGAAGAGTTCGATCATCAGGGCTTTGCGCTCGGCAACACCCCGCAGGCGCTTAGCCATCTGGCGTTAATCAGTGCGGCTTTTTTCCTCAATCGCAAGCTCAACGGCGACGATCCTTTATGGCAACCCTGAGGCCAAACTGGACGTTATCATCGCGCAGGCTAAAATTCTGCGTAAAGTTAGCTCAGATGTAACAAAAGCGGGTTTCTTCCTGAGCGATTATGCCCATATAATGTGCAGCCGGTCACACCCGACCTGTACAGGCTTCTTTATCCACAGTTTACATGGCGCTATACCTGAAAGAATATGAAAAAGAGCATTCGCGCGTTAGCTACTTTAGCCCTGGCCATTACGGCTTACAGCCATTCTGCTTTTGCAGTGGTCTACTCGCTACCGGCGGCTAACAGCCGTGTGGTGGGTGAGAATATTGAAATTACCGTACCGCAGGACAGTAAACTGCCGCTGGAAGCGTTTGCTGCACAGTATCAGATGGGCCTGAGCAATATGCTGGAAGCCAATCCGGGCGTTGACGTTTATCTGCCAAAAGCGGGTTCAAAACTGATTGTTCCACAGCAATTGATTCTGCCGGACGCGCCGCGTGAAGGCATTGTGATTAACAGCGCCGAAATGCGTCTTTATTATTATCCAAAAGGCACCAAAACCGTGGTCGTGCTGCCGGTGGGCGTGGGCGAGCTGGGTAAAGATACGCCGATCAACTGGACCACTACCGTTCAGAGCAAGAAAGATGGCCCAACCTGGACGCCAACCAAGAAAATGCATGAAGATTCCGTCGCCAGCGGTTCGCCGTTGCCGAAAATCTTCCCGGCTGGCCCGGATAACCCGATGGGCCTTTATGCGCTTTATATCGGCCGTCTGTATGCCATTCACGGCACCAACGCCAACTTCGGCATCGGCCTGCGCGTCAGCCATGGCTGCGTTCGCTTACGTGCCGACGACATCAAATGGCTGTTCGACAATGTGCCTGTTGGCACGCGCGTACAGTTTATCGATCAGCCGGTGAAGGCTTCTGTTGAACCCGATGGTTCCCGCATGGTGGAAGTCCACAACCCGCTGTCGCAAACGGAAGAGCAGTTCAACTCACGTGAACCGGTGCCTTTGACCCTGACTCCCGCAGTCAACAAAGTGACCGCAGATGCCAGCGTTGATGCTGCCGCGATGGAAAACGCGTTGAAAGCACGTACCGGGATGCCAACCAAGGTCAATGGCGCCGCTAACGGTTCCAGCGCGCCGATTCCTGTTCAGGAAAACGACGGTGCAGTGCCAAAAGAAGAGCCTGTGACGCCGGTCACGCCACAGGGCGCTAACATCCTGAATCCTGATGCGCCAGCGGCCAGTGCGCCAGCTACGGATACGCCGACGGTAGACGGTCAGGCCCCAGCGGATGCGCCAACAGCAAATGGTCAGACGCCAGATGCGGATGCGGGCCAGAAGCCTCAGGCACCGACCGCCAGCGACAGCACTTTCGTCGCGCCTGTCCAGCCAGGGCCGGTTTATGACAAAAAAGCCGCTGCGCCAGCAAAAGCGGCCACGGTAACGACTCAGTCGTAACTATCAGAACGGGTCAGCACCTTGCTGGCCCGTTTCCTTATCCTCCCGTCATGACAACGCTTACCATTTAACCCCCAGGCCGGTAGTAAAATTACGCTCGTTTAACGTATCCCGCGTTCCGCTGACCAGGCTGTGACCATAAGAGACGTTGAGCGAAGACCAGCTGGTTAACTGATAGCGCAGCCCGACTTCTGCGTCCATGGTAAAAATGCCGGCTTCGTCCAGCGAATGGCCGACATCACCGTGGCTAAATAGCGTGACGGTTCTGCCCTTCAGATAGCGCTGATAATCCCAACGCACCGAAGCGCCAAAATGGTTATCTGAGCTGCCATCGCTGTAACCATAGCTGAATGCGCCGCCCAGCAGCGCCAGCGAAAACGAGCCCAGCTCGTTATCCCAAAACTGATAGCCCGGGCCGGTGCCAGCCAGCGACTGTTCCGACAAATCTTCTACCCAGTCACGCTTGTAGCTGGCTCGTCCCTGCCAGAAAAACTGTTCGCGAAATTTATAATCCAGCGCGTAACGCAAACTGTAGTTTTCGGTATTCATGGTGTCGTCTTCTTTTTCGCGGGTATAAGTGCCGCCAAAATCGTTACGCCATTTACCAATATTGATTTTGTTATTGTAAGAAAAATGGGAATCCTGGGTATGGGTCGAGGCCTTTTTCAGGCTGATGCCCGCATCAATATTGCCGGTCCAGGTCAGCGCATCCGTTTTGGGCTTAGGCTTCATAAACTCTTCAAATTTGCCAACCTGCACCCTTTGCTCATCTGCGCCGCGTCGCACCACGATATAGCCCGGATCCGCGGCTTCCAGCTGCGCTTTAAATACCTGTTTCCCGTTGCCATTTCGCACATCGATAGCTTTTTCGCTGGAGAGCGTACTGACCGCTGTCCAGTTAAGAGAAAGCGTGCCGCCATAGCGGGTATCCATCACCAGCTTTCCATCACTGAGTGAGCGTACTGTCCCGCTGATTCGATCGCCATTTTTCATCCATACCGTATCTGCTTCAGCAAGGGTCGGGGTGAGTATCAGACAAAGAGAGAGACTTGCCAGCGTGCGGGGTGATGGCAGGGGAGCAGAGATAATAATGGGAACATTCCTCGGATAGCGATGCGATGTTTCCTATACCTTAGTCGAAAACAAGCAAGGGATTCAGGGGAAACTGTCTGATAAATAAGGCGATTAACCACAATAACCTTTAGGCGATTTCGCACAGCGTCATCTTTCTGTCATCTGGCAGGCGTAGACCCTCACAGATAGCGCGTGTGCTTTGCTGAAAACAAGCCATGCTAATTCACGAAGCAAAGAGGTTTTATGAGCCACAACAGTGCGATTCGTCAGAGGTCTGCCATCAGCAACCATCCAGGGATTTACCGTAAAAACAGCCGTGGTTCTGTTTTAGCGTTTTTTTTACTGCTCGCGCTGGGCATTGCTTTTGCTGGCGTGAACTTATTTAACGACGTCAGCGATGCAGGCGGCGCCTCGACCAGCTACGTCCCCTATTTGTTGCTGGGCCTGGCGCTGTTAATCGCGCTGGGCTTTGAATTCGTTAACGGCTTTCACGATACGGCAAACGCCGTAGCAACCGTGATTTACACCCATTCGCTCAGCCCCGGCGTTGCGGTCGTCTGGTCCGGTTTCTTTAATTTTTTGGGCGTGCTGCTTTCCAGCGGCGCCGTTGCCTTTGGCATTATTTCGCTGCTGCCGGTTGAACTGATTTTACAGGCGGGTACCGGTACCGGATTCGCCATGATCTACGCCCTGCTGTTTTCGGCGATTATCTGGAATCTGGGGACCTGGTGGTTGGGCCTGCCCGCCTCCTCTTCCCATACGCTGATTGGATCGATTATCGGCGTGGGCGTGGCCAATGCGCTCATTCACGGCCGTAGCGGCACCAGCGGCGTGGATTGGGATCAGGCGCTGAAGGTTGGCTACGCCCTGCTGTTTTCGCCTGTAATCGGCTTTGCCTGTGCCGCGGCGCTGTTGCTGTTGATGAAAAAAGTGATTAAAGATCGCCAGCTCTATGACGCGCCAGAGGGGAATAAAGCGCCCCCAGGATGGATCCGCGGCCTGCTCATCCTGACCTGTACCGGCGTCTCTTTTGCCCACGGCTCGAACGACGGTCAGAAAGGCATGGGGCTGATTATGCTGATTCTGGTAGGCACCATGCCGATGGCTTATGCCTTGAACCGCTCGATTCCTGCCGAACAAAGTCCACGCGTGGCCGCGCTTGCCAGCGTAACGCAGCAGGAACTTCTGCGCCAGTCGCCCGGTATCGAACCCCCCGCTTCACCCGCCAGTGTTTTAACGGCTTACGTCCGTACCGGCACGCTGGTTCCTGAAGTGCTTCCGGCGCTGGCACAGTTAACCGGTGGGATTGGCGAGCAGATCCGTCAGTACGGCACCGTTGATAATATCCCGGCACAGTCAGTTTCCAACACTCGCAACGCGATGTATCTGGCATCCGAAACCATTAAGCATCTGCAAAGCAACTCGCAGCTGAATTTGCCTGTACAGACGAAACAGGATCTTCAGGCGTTAAAAAGCGAGCTGGATAACGCCACGCGCTATATTCCCTGGTGGGTAAAAGTGGTGGTCGCCATCGCGCTCGGGCTGGGCACCATGGTCGGCTGGCGACGCATCGTCGTTACGGTCGGCGAAAAGATTGGTAAAACGCATCTTAGCTACGCGCAGGGTGCCAGCGCAGAGCTGGTTGCCATGGCAACGATTGGTGCGGCGGATGCCTTTGGGCTGCCGGTTTCCACTACCCATGTGCTCTCTTCCGGCGTGGCGGGTACCATGGCGGCAAACCGCTCTGGACTGCAAATGACCACGTTGCGCAATCTGGCGATGGCCTGGGTGCTAACCCTACCCGCCTCAATTCTCCTATCCGCCACGCTTTACTGGGTGTTTACTCGCTTTTGAAGGGGGATGATGGAGCGGGTCCTCTTGATAGCCTGAAAGGAACAACGTACAATTAATAGTCAATGCGTTGCATTCGCTTTTCAAAAGCCAATAGTCTCCTTTCTGCCGGGATATGACACATTGAGTAGTTGTCTGCAAAGCGAACAGAGAAGGAAACAAATATGAAACTTAAAGCTAATTCAGTTCCGATGCGGACTTTTACCAGAGGTAACGGTGTAGCGGCCACGGCACCGTCACGCGCGTCTTTTCACAAGGCGCGCTCTTCGCAAAGAAGGGTAGCTGTAAATCTTAATCCGCAAATTATTTATGTGAACGCAACAGCTCCTGAGCTGCAGCATTCCGTCAAAATCTCTGAGGAATACAGATCTGTACATGGCACGGATGGAGATTTAGTATTTGAAGAGGCCTGAAAAGCTTTGTACTCCTGCCTTTGCAGTTTATCAAACAAAGACGCTAAGCGGCAAACGCAAGCAGAATGATTTGATTAATCAAGCTTGTGCTGATTTAAAAGCTGCCGCTATCGCTGGCTACCTTATTGAATTCCATTCCTGGCCGGAGCAGGAAGCATTCAAGTTATCAGATACTGTTAGTGGCTTCGGTAAAATTGCGCCTTTCAGAAAACCGGCGGCCGCCCTGTCGGAACCTCTTTTGCATATTCATGTCCTGCCAGTAAATTTCGTTTTAAGTAAACATCAGCACCACGCAACTTCCGATGCCTGCATCGTCTATACCGACTTTATTGTGCATAATAAACGTATCATCTTGATGATAGATTATGGCTCAAGCCACAACGGTAATATGCCCGAAGACATTGTTCAGAAATATATTAATGACTTTCATATTTTAAGACCCCGGTTAATTGAAGATGTTAAGCGCAAACTGGAAAAGCAGAAGCAATAAAGCCGCTAAATGCGGCTTTATTATTTTTCCTTTTTCGTCCGGATGAATCCCCGACCGACGTCAACCAGCCGGCGCCTGCACGCCAGCTACCCTCTTCAATCGCCAGGTAATGGCCACTGCAAACAGCACGACAACGGCAGCGGCGAGGTAGATAGAGTCTACGCCCCAATGCCCAATTAGCAGACCGGCGACCGGCCCGGTTATTCCTAAACCGAAATCCAGGAATGCCGAGTAGAGCCCTAATGCCGACCCCTGGTTTTGCGGTGCAACCTGTTTAATGGCTTCCACGCCCAGCGCCGGGAAAATCAGCGAGAAGCCAGAGCCGGTCAGGAAAGCGCCAATATCAACGACAAGCGAAGAGGAACCTTGCCAGATCAGCAGCAGGCCAGCGCATTCAATTGCAAACGAGACCAGCGACACGCGAATACCGCCGAAACGGCTGATGAAGTTACTGAATATCAGCCGCATCATCACAAAGCCCAGGCTGAACAGCGTGAGCGAGAAGGCCGCGCCGTTCCAGCCACGACTGGAAAAGAGCAGCGTGATAAAGGTCGCGATCGTCCCAAATCCAATGGTGCCTAAACCCAGACACAGGCCATACAGCCAGATCCGTGAGAAGACTTGAGTAAAGGGAATCCGCTGCCCAACAGTAACCACCACGGTTGGCCGCTGGGTTGCCATCCAGAAGCCGACTATCGCCATCAACATAATCAGCACGGCAAACCCGGGAATACCAAAAGCGCCATTCAGCATCACGCCCAGCGGCGCACCGATAGCCATGGCCAGATAAGTCGCGACGCCGTTCCAGGAGATCACCCGGGCGCTCTGCGTCGTACCAACAATATTAATGCCCCAGAGAATGGATCCTGTCGCCGTCAGGCTTTCCCCCAGTCCTAACACCACACGACCAACGGCCAGCAGGATCAGGCTTACCAGTGAACTCCCATTAACAGTGACCGCCAGCACGCTGAACAGGCCGCTGGCACCACACAACACCAACCCCAGCAGCACCACCTTCTTTGGCCCCAGCAGATCGGCATAGCGTCCCGCCTGCGGGCGGCTGATCAGGGTGGCAAAGTATTGCAGGCTGATAATCAGACCGGCGATAAAAGAGCTGTAGCCCAGTTGGTTATGCACGTAGCCAGGCAGTACCGCCAGCGGCAAACCAATCGACAGGTAACAGAAAAAGGTGAAAATCACCACTGAGATAATGCGCTTGTTAAGCTGCGCACTGGTTAATGCAGGATTCGCCGTCATGTCAGAGCCGGAATAAAGTTTGTGATATATGTCACATCATACCCTTAGCAGGCTAAGAGATCCTGCGCTGCGCTGGAATTAATGTTACAAAATTGTAACGACAGGCGCTAAACGTCCTGCGCCTGTGCCGTACACATGCTGTAGCTGTCAATAAAGCGCGCGATCTCGCCTGAGGTTTTCAGCGCGCGAATATGGCTGAACAATTCGGTTGCCTCACGGTATTCCTTGCGCAGATAGCCCAGCCACTGTTTTATCCTGGCGACGTGGTATAAACCAGTATCCCCTTGTTTTTCCAGCTGAACGTACTTGTGCAGTAGCGTCACCACCTGCGGCCAGGGCATGCGCGGCTCATGATATTTAATCACGCGGCTGAGATTTGGCACATTTAGCGCGCCGCGGCCAATCATTACCGAGTCACAGCCGGTAACCTGCATGCACGCCTGAGCGCTTTCCCAGTCCCAGATCTCGCCGTTGGCAATGACAGGGATCGTCAGCCGCTGGCGGATTTCGCCAATCGCTTCCCAGTTAATGCGTTCGGCTTTATACCCGTCTTCTTTAGTACGACCATGAACCACCAGTTCGCTCGCCCCCGCCTGCTGCACGGCATCGGCAATTTCAAACTGCTTTGCGTCAGATTCCCATCCCAGCCGCACTTTCACCGTCACTGGTAAATGGTCGGGCACCGCTTCGCGCATGGCTTTTGCGCCACGGTAAATCAGTTCGGGATCTTTTAGTAAGGTTGCGCCGCCGCCGCTGCCGTTAACGGTTTTGGAGGGGCAACCGCAGTTCAGATCGACGCCCCAGGAACCCAGCTCAACTGCGCGGGCTGCGTTTTCGGCCAGCCATTCGGGATACTGCCCTAACAGCTGAATACGAACCAGCGTACCAGAAGGCGTGCGGCTGGCATGAAGGAGTTCAGGGCACAGGCGATAGAAAGATTTGGCCGGCAAAAGCTGATCGACAACACGCAGAAATTCGGTGATGCAGAGATCGTAGTCATTGACTTCGGTGAGCAGTTCGCGCACCAGTGAGTCCAGCACGCCCTCCATCGGGGCAAGTAAAACGCGCATGTCAAAAACCGTTGGTAGCGTGAGGAAAGGGGATCGGGCGATCCCCCTTAGAAACTGTTACTGTCAGGCCGGATTAGAACGGCGCTGACGGGTCTTGTTGCGTGGCGCACCGTTGCTGCTGCCTTCGGTACGCGCCGCGCCGGCACCTGCGCCCTGACGGCGCTGGCCATTGCTCTGGCTACGTTCGCCCGCAGACTGGCTGCGTTCGCCGTTACCATTGCCACGGCTTTGGCTGCGTTCACCGCCACCGTTACCACGCGCGCCCTGCCCACGTTCACCACCGCGACCACGGCCTGCGCCACCGCCAGCACCGCCACCACGCTGCTGACGACCATTCTGGATCGGCTCAGCCTTGATGGAAGGGTCCGGCTCATAGCCTTCAATAGCGATACGTGGGATCTCACGCTTCAGCACGCGCTCAATGTCACGCAGCAGTTTGTGTTCGTCCACGCAGACCAGTGACAACGCTTCGCCCGTTGCTGCTGCACGACCGGTACGACCAATACGGTGTACATAGTCTTCCGGCACGTTTGGCAGCTCGTAGTTCACCACGTGCGGCAGTTCGGAGATGTCGATACCACGCGCAGCAATGTCGGTCGCGACCAGCACACGAATATTACCGTCTTTAAAATCGCTCAGCGCGCGAGTACGAGCGCCCTGACTTTTATTGCCGTGGATGGCGGCAGACGTAATGCCGTCCTTGTTCAGCTGCTCGGCAAGATGGTTAGCGCCATGCTTGGTGCGGGTGAACACCAGAACCTGCTGCCAGTTATCACGGCCAATCAGGAACGAAAGCAGTTCCCGCTTGCGTTTCTTATCAACGAAATGCACGTGCTGGGTGATCTGCTCGGAAGCGGTGTTGCGACGCGCCACTTCAACCTGCTCAGGATTGTGCAGCAGCTTTTCTGCCAGACCTTTGATCTCATCAGAGAAGGTCGCGGAGAACAGCAGGTTCTGACGTTTCGCAGGAAGTTTAGACAGCACGCGGCGGATGTCATGGATAAAGCCCATATCCAGCATGCGGTCCGCTTCATCCAGCACCAAAATTTCTACTTTAGAAAGATCCAGCGCGTTCTGATGCTCCAGATCGAGCAGACGACCCGGTGTGGCAACCAGCACATCGACGCCGCCACGCAGTTTCATCATTTGCGGGTTGATGCTGACGCCACCAAATACCACCAGCGAACGCAGGTCGAGGTATTTGCTGTAGTCATGAACGTTTTCCCCGACCTGAGCTGCCAGCTCACGGGTGGGGGTTAAGATCAGCGCACGAACCGGGCGACGACCTTTTGGATGCGGGTTAGCGCTGCTTAACAGCTGCAACAATGGCAGGGTAAAGCCGGCCGTTTTGCCCGTACCGGTTTGCGCGCTGGCCATCAGGTCACGACCTGACAGCACGACCGGAATAGCCTGGCGCTGAATTGGCGTCGGCTCGTTATAACCCTGTTCGGTGACTGCACGCAAAATATCGGCATTAAGGCCGAGAGAATCAAATGACATAAAGTTGACTGACTCCGTCCGCCCTGACCGCGACAAGCGGTGTAGTTTCCAGGGGGACAAAATGACGCCAGGCTTCGCCTGACGTTGAAAGGGAGCACAAACCACGGTGCGTAAGGTGCGGATTATAACAGATGTTATGACAATGCTGAGAAATATTCTCGCGCTGGAATAAAACAGGCCACCCGAAGGTGGCCTGTATCGCTTTAGCGATGACGCTGGCGAGCGCGGACGGGCTCTTTAGCCAGCAAGGAGACCACAGCGGGTCCGGTCAGCATCAGAACGCCCACGCATCCTAATAGCAGGTTGTTATGGATAACGCGTGAGAGCAGGTACAGCACCAGCATAGCGGCTCCGAAATAGTACGTGGTAGTCACGTCTTCCAGAAAGTCGCCAACGCGGCGCAAACGAGGCAGGCGCTGAGTCATCAGCATTACGGTGAACACGCTGGCATACATCGCCAGTAAAACCGTGCTGACCTGTAGCAGCGCCCGATGCTGCCATCCCCACACCAGTGCGGCAATCAGCAACAGGTGCAGCGCGATATGTACACAGGTTTGTCCGGTGACAATCTGGATACGGTTAGACCATTTCATTTTTATCTCCTGGCAGACCTAACGGAGGTCGCCCAGTGTTGTTACCACAGTAAGTGATAACGGATTTCCTCAGACTAACGTAGTTTTCACAAATTGCAGTAAACATCTCCGCTTCAAGGCACTCTTTTGTGACTGAGACTACACTTTGTTTTTTGCAGTCGAAAAGGAGAGCGCGCACAGTATGTCACAAAAATCACAAGGATTTTCAATAAAAGTCCTGACGATCAATACGCATATGGGTTTTAACGCTTTTAACAAACGCTTTATTTTGCCGGAACTGCGCGACGCGGTAAGAGCTACAACTGCTGATATTGTGTTTTTACAGGAAGTCATGGGCTCTCACGCCCTGCATTCCCTAAAGGTGGAAAACTGGCCGGCAAAACCGCATTACGAGTTTCTTGCCGATACCATGTGGAATGATTTTGCTTATGGCCGCAATGCAGTCTATCCCGAAGGACATCATGGGAATGCGCTGCTTTCCCGCTTTCCTATTGTTGAATATGAGAACCGCGACGTTTCTGTGGAAGGCACAGAAAAACGGGGTCTTCTATACTGTAAGATAACGATCCCCGATAAAGAGATAACGTTACACACGGTCTGCGTGCACCTGGGACTGCGTGATGCACATCGCACCGCGCAATTACATATGCTCTGCGAGCTACTCAATACTCTGCCGCCGGATGCACCGGTAGTGGTGGCGGGCGATTTTAATGACTGGCAGCAGAAAGCGAATAAGATTTTATTCCAGGGAGCCGCGATGGAAGAGGTTTTTAGCCGGAAATCCGGCCGTCCCGCACGTACATTCCCTGCCCGCTTTCCGCTGTTACGACTGGACCGTATATACGTGCGTAATGCAGGGATTAGTCACCCTCAAACGATACCGCTGCGACCCTGGTCGCACCTGTCCGATCACGCGCCTCTGGCTGTGGAGATTCACCTATGAAAACGGAATGGCGTGATGGCAACCGTCTGCGTTTGCTGGCCAATGGCGAGCAATATTTTCCGCGCGTTTTTGGCGCCATACAGCGGGCAACCGAAAGTGTGATGCTCGAAACGTTTATCCTTTTTGAAGACGATGTGGGTAAAGAATTGCAAAAAGTGATTCTTGAAGCGGCCAATCGGGGTGTTAAGGTTGAAATGCTGCTTGATGGCTACGGATCAAATAACCTTTCAGGTGAATTTATCCGCAGCCTGACCGCTGCCGGCGTGCGCTTTGTCTTTTACGATCCACGTCCGCTGGTGTTAGGCGTACGAACAAATGTCTTCCGCCGTATGCATCGCAAAATTGTGGTTTGTGATGGCGAAATTGCTTTTGTCGGAGGGATTAATTTCTCCGCTGAACATAATTCCAGCTATGGCCCGGAAGCCAAGCAGGATTATGCCGTCGAGGTCAAAGGACCCGTGGTGCAGGATATTACGCTCTACGTACAGCAGGCGATCAACAGCAAAGGATTGAACCGACGCTGGTGGAATAATCACCGAAGCCGCGTGGCGCGCAATCATGCGCCGGGCGATGCGCAAATCCTGTTTGTCTGGCGGGATAACGATCAGCATACGGATGATATTGAACAAAATTATCTGGATATGCTGCGGGAAGCGAAAGAAGAAGTGATCATTGCCAACGCCTATTTTTTCCCGGGCTATCGCGTACTGCGAGAGATGCGTTCCGCGGCCCAACGTGGCGTGTCGGTAAAACTGATTGTTCAGGGCAAACCTGATATGCCAATTGTTAAAGTGGGCGCCGAGCTGCTTTATAATTATCTGGTGGATGGTGGCGTGGAGATTTACGAATACATTCGTCGCCCTCTTCACGCCAAAATTGCCGTACAGGATAATTTCTGGTCGACGGTTGGCTCCAGCAATTTGGATCCCCTGAGCCTGTCACTGAATCTTGAGGCCAACCTGATGATCCACGATCACACCTTTAATAAGGTGATTCGTGGCGAGCTGATCCGCCTGATGTCGCAGGATTGCGAACGCGTTGATGAAAGCAGGCTCCCGAAACAGAACTGGTGGCAGTTCGGTAAAAGCGTGGTGGTCTTCCACTTCCTGCGTCACTTCCCTGCTATCGCCGGCTGGCTGCCTGCCCACACGCCAAAACTGGCGCAGGTTCCGCCTCCGGTGCAGCCCGAAATAGAAACGCAGGATCGCGTCGAGTCAGATTCCGAAAAAGAGAGGGCTAATCCCTGATGTCTGATAAACATCCGCGCTGGAAATGGGTGAAAAAAATATTCACCTGGCTGTTTTTTATTGCGGTGATTGTGTTGCTGGTGATCTACGCCCGCAAGGTTAACTGGCATGACGTCGTTGAGGTCATTGCCAATTACAATCGTACGGCAATCGGTGTTTCGATCGCGCTGGTGGTGGTGAGCTATCTTACCTATGGCGTTTATGATCTGATTGGTCAGGCCTACTGTGGCCATAAGCTGCAAAAGCGCCAGGTGATGCTGGTTTCTTTTATCTGCTACGCCTTTAACCTGACGCTCAGTACCTGGGTCGGCGGCGTAGCAATGCGCTACCGGCTCTATTCACGGCTAGGTCTTAGCGGGAGTACCATCACGCGGATTTTTTCGCTGAGCATTGCAACCAACTGGCTGGGATATGTCCTGGTCGCAGGTGTGGTCTTCAGTAGCGGGATGGTGCCGGTGCCCTCTGGCTGGTTTATCGGCGAAGGCACGCTACGAACGATTGGTGCTGGATTACTGATTTTTGTCGCGGTCTATCTTGCGCTTTGCGCCTTTTCAAAACGCCGCCGCTGGGTGGTTAAAGGCCACAAGCTGGCGCTGCCGTCGTTTCGCATGGCGATCCTGCAATTTGCCGTTTCCAGCGCCAACTGGCTGGTGATGGGCGCGATTATCTGGCTGCTGTTGGGCGAAAAAGTGGATTACCCACAGGTTCTGGGCGTGTTGCTGATCAGCAGTATTGCCGGCGTCATTATTCATATTCCTGCCGGGATCGGCGTGCTGGAAGCCGTGTTCCTTGCCCTGCTGGGTGGCGAGCATCTGGCTCACGGTAGCATTATTGCCGCCCTGCTCGCCTATCGGGTTATTTACTTTATTGCTCCTCTGCTGCTGGCGCTGGTGCTCTACCTGTGGCTGGAAAGTCAGGCAAAAGCGCTGCGGCATAAAAATCAGCAGGATATGCAGAATCAAAGCTGAGCGTGTAACAGATAAATAAAAGGGGCGAATTTTCGCCCCTTTTCAGACGGCAGACAGACTCAAAGCGCGAGGAACACAGGCCTGGAACAAAGCGTCCTGGGCCGAGCCGGCACGGACGCCGTTTTTGCGTCTTTGTGGAAGGCCTGTGTTCCTCGTGCCTGTACAATGTTAATTCACTACGAATACGAAAAAGGGGCGAATTTTCGCCCCTTTTTTTATTGCTTAACGACGGTTGCCGAAAATACGCAGCAGCATCAGGAACAGGTTAATAAAGTCCAGATAAAGCGTCAGTGCGCCCATAATTGAGTAGCGACGCAGGTTCTCTTTATCATCAACATTGATATTCTCGCCGATATTCTTCAGCTTCTGCGTGTCGTACGCCGTCAGTCCGACAAACACCAGCACGCCAATATAGGTCACCGCCCACATCAGTGCCGTACTTTTCAGCCAGTAGTTCACTACTGACGCCAGCACAATACCGATCAGCGCCATAAACAGCAGGCTGCCCATGCGGCTTAAATCGCGTTTGGTGGTGTAACCCCAGAAGCTCATCACCCCGAACATGCCGCCCGTCACCACAAAGGTACTGGCGATAGAGGAGTACGTATAAACGAGGAAAATACTGGCCAACGTCAGTCCGGTTAGCGCCGAGTAAAGCATAAACAGGCCGGTTGCGACCGCACCGCTCAGCTTATGCACCATCCCCGACAGCACGAACACCAGACCTAATTGCACAATAATCAAGCCAAAAAAGGTAATGCGGTTGGCAAAAACCAGCTCCATTACCGCTGGGGTATTTGCCGCAAACCAGGAAACAAAGGCGGTCAGCAGCAGGCCGCAGGTCATCCAGCCATAAACCTGAGCCATATAAGTTTGCAGGCCGGTTGTGGCCCCGGTCACGATTGAGCCATTCGAACGCGGATATCGATCCATCATGCTCTCCTTTTAACAAATGAATGGGTTGCGATAAGTCTGGCACAGTCCGATGAGGTTAAGCCAGTGCCGCCGGTGGCTTTTTACCTTATGAGCAGCGAGGCGCTGCACAAATAAGGTACGCCACTGCATAAAGATCGACCAGATTGTGCCGATAGTCTCACTATAGGGAGTACGCTTGACCTGGAAGTCTCAGCTTATTTTATTACTTTTCCGGGGTAGCCTGATGACCACAACAAACCACAAGCGAAAAATAAGTACTCGCACGGTGATGCTCCTGACGGGGGCTTTAACCATCACCCTCGGCTTCACTATTACAATCGGTTTGTTGAGCTGGCAGTCCAGCCAACAGCAGCGCAAGCTGGCCGAAGACTATCTGGGGCAAATTGCCGAAAGCAATGCGTTAAGCGTACAGCAAGATCTGGACTATGCCCGCACTATCGCCAGAGATGTCGGCCAGAGCATTTTAGCTTTGCCTGCGGCGGGCATTACCGATCGCAAAGTGGCTGACGAGCAGCTGAAATACTCCCTGAAACAAAATCCAGACTACCTGTCAATTTCCGTTACCTTTGAACCCAATGCGTTCGATGGTAAAGATGCAGAATTCGCTCATCAGCCAGATGCCGCGCCTGAGGGGCGTTATGCTTATTTTGTCGATCGCGACAGCAGCGGCAATTTTGCCATGCATCCGCTCACGTCCATACTGACGCCGGGCCAGGGGGATTACTATCTTATCCCACGCCAGCTAAGAAAAGATGTGCTGATTGAACCTTACAGCTACGCCTATAACGGCGTGCCGACGCTGCTCACCTCCGTTGCAGCGGTAATTATGGATGGTGACCAGCTGAAAGGCGTCGCAACGGCGGATATTTCTCTGGCATCGCTGCAAAAACGCGTGGGTGATATCAAGCCGTGGCAGGGAAGCGGCTACGCGCTGCTGCTGTCTAATAAAGGGCTGGTTGTCTCAAGCCCGGTCAAAGCCGAGGCGGGTAAACCTTATAAAGGCATAACCGACAGTTTTACTCAGGGTGTTGTTGAGCATTATGACAGCGTACTGGGCGAAGACGTGCTGGAAACCTGGCGTCCGGTTAAAATTGGCAACAGCGACCTTCCGTGGTATCTGGGCATCGTTACGCCGGTAAAAGCAGTCATGGCTGAAGCTAACCGCCAGCTGATTCATGCGCTGATTATGATGGTGCTGAGTATCGTCATCGTCTGTACGGTACTGGGCCTGATGTTTAGCCGTAAGATTTCTAAACCGGTGGGCGGCGAACCTTCGCAGGCGGCGGAAATCGCGCTGGGCGTGGCGGAAGGCAATCTGTCAGCAGATATTCCGGTCGCCGCACGGGATCGGGAAAGTATCTTCTTTGCCATGCAAACCATGCAGCAACAGCTGCGAACCATGGTGGGCGAAATCATTTCTGCCAGCGACTCGGTGCGCCAGGGCGCGGAAGAAATTGCTTCCGGCAACCTTGATTTGGCCTCGCGTACTGAACAGCAGGCTGCCGCGCTGGAAGAAACCGCAGCCAGCATGGAACAGTTAACCGCCACCGTGAAACACAACGCCGATAATGCGCATAACGCCACGGAACTGACCAACAACGCCACCGATATTGCGAAGCGCGGTGAGCAACTGGTGCAGCAAGTTGTGCAGATTATGCAACAAATCGACGACAGTTCTCGTAAGATTGGCGCCATCACCAGCATCATTAACGGTATTGCATTCCAGACCAATATACTGGCGCTGAATGCAGCCGTCGAAGCCGCCCGCGCGGGCGAACAGGGCCGTGGCTTTGCGGTGGTTGCCGCCGAAGTGCGCAGCCTGGCGCAGCGAAGTGCGAATGCGGTAAAAGATATCTCCGCACTGATTGGCGAATCCACGCAGCGTGTCGATTTGGGCGTATCACTGGTGCAGGATGCGGGCAGAACCATGCAGGAAATGACCACGGCGGTGAACTCGGTAAAAACCATTATCGGGGAAATCGTACATGCGTCCGATGAGCAGTCTCAGGGCATCGGCCAGGTAACCGTAGCGGTGAACCAGATGGATGGCGCAACGCAACAGAACTCCGCGCTGGTGCAGCAGATGTCGGCAGCAGCGGCCTCGCTGGAAGAACAGGCGAAGCAGCTGGCACAAACCGTACAGCTGTTCCGGCTGGAAGCGGTGTAACGCAGTTTACTTAGCGCAGGCAAAATTGTTCCCTGAGCGGCAAACCTACCGCCAGGGAACGAAAAACCGGCTGAAAAGACCCGTTTTCGAGGTTGTTAACATAGTGCTGGCACAAGGAACATGAGCCTTGCGCTTTGAGTGTGTTAGCAGGCTGAAAGCGGCTTACGAGGTTATTTCTTCATTCGTAACAGGCTATTTACCCCGAGCCAGACAGCTCTGGTAGCGGCCATCAACCCGTTGAGCAAACCAGGCTGTAGTCAGGTTACGAGTGATTTTCGGGCTTTCCAGCTTGATACCGGGCAGCATTTCACGTGGCGTTCGGGCATTTTTATCCGCCAGCGCAAACACCTTCTGCCACAGCTCGGTTTTTTCGAAATCCAGCGTCTCGCCCTTTTCCAGCGCGTTACGAATTTCCCGATTGCTCATATCCATGCGTTTCGCCAATGTGCGCACCGCCAGCTCGGTTGATCCTGCCGCATCGGAATCGTACTGAATCAAATCCCCATCCAGCGCCAGCTTAATGCCGGTCAGACGAGACACGGCCGCCTGAAACGCCGCGTTGCGGCTGGCGTACCAGCCTGCGTTAAAGTCGGCGAAGCGATAAATCTGTTTGCTGTAGTGAGCCGGATAGCCCAGCAGATGCATTGTGCCAAACCAGACGCCGCCGCGACGGGAAAAGACTTCACGTCGTATGCTGCCATCAATCGGGTAAGGATAGCCTTTAGCATGTGCCTCAGCGAAAGCGATACTGACCTGCATCGGCCCGCCGGTATGGATCGGGTTCAGGTTGCCAAACAGCTTCTGCCCCATCGGCACCATATTGATAAAGTCGTCGAAAATCGCGCTTAGCTCTTTCTCACTGCGCACGCTGTCGAGCCGCTCGGTATAGCTTTTGCCGTTCGGCGAGGTGATCATCAGCGCTGTACGCACCAAAAAAGAAGGGATATGCAATTTGCCTGCCCGACGGTCGATTTCGCCCCAGGCAATTTTTGGCAGGCCCGGCACGTTCGCATCGGCGCTAAAGGTAGATTCCTGGTCCGCCACGGCAATCACCGAACAGAGATTTGCCACCGACGCGTCGAGGCCCTGACCGTTAAAGGTCGCGAATATGTCATTAGTCCAGCCCTGGCGATCGCTGACTTTCGCCGGCAACAGGCGATTGATTTGCGCTTTAACATCGGCCGGACGCCGTTCAGGAAGCGGGTGCTCAGGTTGATTACTACAGCCAGCCAGCACCAGCAGAGCCAACAGCGAAACGCGCTTGAATGCAGAGTAAGTCATTACTTTCCTTGTTATTTGATGTCCTGTAAAGGGTACACAGCGCGTTGATTTTCCGCTATCGGAGTTACCTGTTTTCGGCAGAACTATTCCCAGCGCGCAGCGGCCTGCTGGTCGCTCTCTTTAGATTCCACCCAGCGATTACCTTCCGGCGTCGCTTCCCGTTTCCAGAAAGGCGCACGGGTTTTAAGATAATCCATGATAAATTCGGCAGCGGCAAAGGCGGCACCGCGATGAGCGCCACTGACGCCAACCAGCACGATTTCATCACCGGGGAACAGATCGCCAGTACGATGGATCACGGTGACCCGCTGCATTGGCCAGCGCGTGCGCGCTTCCGCCACAATCTCTTCCAGCGCTTTTTCGGTCATTCCCGGATAGTGTTCCAGCGTCAGCGCCGAAACGTCATCGCCCAGGTTATGATTACGCACCTTGCCGGTAAAAGTGACGACCGCGCCATCTTCATCACAGGCGGCCAGCCAGCGGTACTCTTCCGCCATATCAAAAGGTTCATGCCCTACCCTGATCCGCGTGGTCATCTTAACCTCCGGTAACCGGCGGGAAGAACGCCACTTCGTCACCGGCTTTAAGCGGATGATCGAAGGAGACCAGCGTTTGGTTCACCGATGC
This sequence comes from Pantoea sp. CCBC3-3-1, assembly GCF_007981265.1. NCBI lineage: Bacteria > Pseudomonadati > Pseudomonadota > Gammaproteobacteria > Enterobacterales > Erwiniaceae > Pantoea > Pantoea sp. CCBC3-3-1. Next base: position 1,474,072 of record NZ_CP034363.1, on the reverse strand, counting down.
CAGCAGCTTGTCTGGCGAAAGCGCCAGCGCCCAGCGGTCGCCCTTAGCAGCCAGCACGGCGCGCAGTTCTTCCACCGTCGCGTAATCTTTCGTCATCGTAAAGCTGCCCGTGCCAACCAGCTCACGCACCTGAGCAAAAAACAGAACGTTAATCATAACGCGTTGAAATCTCCTGATTTACCGCCGCTTTTACTCAGCAGGCGACAATGTTCAATACTGATATCTTTCTGCACCGCTTTGCACATGTCATAGATAGTCAGCGCGGCAACCGATGCTGCGGTCAGCGCTTCCATCTCCACACCGGTTTTGCCGGTCAGGCGACATAGCGATTCAATGCGTACGCGGCTGTTGGCCGGATCGGCAGTCAGCGTCACCTCGACTTTACTTAACAGCAGCGGATGGCACAGCGGGATCAGTTCCCATGTGCGTTTAGCCGCCTGAATACCGGCAATGCGCGCCGTCGCAAAAACATCCCCTTTATGATGGCTGCCATCAAGGATCATTTGCAGCGTGTCGGGATGCATGACCACAAAGGCCTCGGCTCGCGCTTCACGTACGGTTTCACTTTTGGCGGAAACATCCACCATGTGCGCCTCGCCTGAGGCATTGATATGGGTAAGTTGCGGCATAACGTTAGGGCTTCTTCACATGCGAAACAAAATTACAGGGACGGGTGCGGGCATCCAGCTGATCCTGAATGATGCGTTCCCAGGCGCTCTGGCAGGCGCCGGTAGAACCGGGCACGGCAAAAATCAGCGTCTCATTTGCCATTCCGGCCACGGCCCGCGACTGGAGCGTCGAGCTACCAATATCTTCATAAGAGATCATGCGGAACAATTCGCCAAAGCCGTCGATTTCACGGTCAAACAGCGGCAACAGCGCTTCAGGCGTGCTGTTTTTGCTGTTAAAACCGGTACCGCCGTTCACGATCACCACCTGAATATCAAGGCTGGCGATCCAGCTGGAAACCACCGCGCGGATCCGGTAACGGTTATCTTTCACAATGGCGCGATCGAGCACCTGATGTCCTGCTTCGGTTAACGCTTCCCGCAGATAGTCACCGGAGCTGTCGCTGGCCGCATCGCGGCTGTCGGATACGGTCAGTACTGCAACATTTAGCGGCACAAATTCCGCCGTCGATTTTCCCATTGATCACATCCTTAGCGTTAGCCGCCGATATAAGACAGATTCTGCGTAATACCCGTATTGCCCTGATGGAGAAAATGCGTCTGCTTTTTCGTACGCAGGCTGGCGGCAATACGCGCCTGCAACGCATCCTGCTGGTCGTCATCCTGCAACAGGTCGCGCAGCGAAACGCCACCGTCGCCAAACAGGCAAAGATGGAGCTTACCGGTAGCAGAGACCCGCAGACGGTTGCAGCTGGCGCAGAAATCTTTTTCGTAAGGCATAATCAGGCCAATTTCGCCCTGGTAGTCAGGATGGCAGAAAACCTGAGCCGGGCCGTCGCTGCGCCCGCGCACCTTCCTGATCCAGCCTTGTGCCACCAGCCGATCGCGGATAACCTCGCCAGAAATATGGTGTTTACGAAACAGCTCGCCACCGTCGCCGGTTTCCATCAGCTCAATAAAGCGTAGTTGGATTGGGCGATTTCGGATCCAGTCGAGGAAGGTTTCCAGATGATGATGATTAATATCGCGCATCAGCACGGTGTTGACTTTAACCGTGCTGAAACCGGCCGTGAAGGCAGCGTCAATGCCGTCCATCACCTGGTGAAATTTATCCTGGCCGGTAATAGCATGAAACTGGCGAGCATCCAGGCTGTCGATGCTAACATTGAGCGCCGTCAGGCCTGCTTCGCGCCATTTCGCTACGTCACGTGCCAGCCGATAACCGTTGGTGGTCACGGCGAGCTGACGTATTGCGCTATTTTCACGCACGGCAGCGATGATTTCGGTAAAATCGCGTCGCAGGGAAGGTTCTCCACCCGTCAGGCGCACTTTTTCCGTCCCCGCAGCCGCAAAGGCACGGGTAACACGCCGGATCTCATCCAGCGACAGGAAACTTTTATTCGCAACGCCCTGCGGTTTATAACCGTCAGGCAGGCAGTAATTGCAACGGAAGTTGCAGACATCAGTGATCGACAGACGCAGATAATAAAAGCTGCGGTCGAAATTATCAGTAAATTGTGGCACCAGAACACCTTTCCAAAATAACGGGAGATGCAGGCATTTCTTTCTGCACCCTGGCAACTCGGGGTTGCGGCCGGGGCACCTTATCCGGAGACTTAGGCGCCAGGGCTAAGTGTGATTTACCCTTAACTGCGTAAATCATGGTGGGGAAATTCTACCGCTTATCAGGCAGCGTTGCCAGAACAGAGTTTCGCTATGTATTTTGATATATAACGTTTTTTCGCCGCATTTTCGCGCCACATTCGCGTAAAATAAGGCAAAACTGGCCGACAGGTTTATCGCCGTATTAACATATTGAAGGAATTTTATGCGTAATCGCACACTGGCCGATCTCGATCGCGTCGTCGCTATAGGCGGCGGGCATGGCCTGGGCCGCGTGATGTCGGCGCTTTCTCCTCTGGGATCGCGCCTGACGGGCATTGTAACCACCACCGACAACGGCGGGTCGACGGGACGTATTCGCCGTGCCGAAGGCGGTATTGCCTGGGGCGATATGCGCAATTGCCTGAACCAGCTGATTACCGAGCCCAGCGTCGCGTCTGCGATGTTTGAATACCGCTTTGGCGGTCAGGGTGAGCTGGCTGGCCACAATCTGGGCAACCTGATGCTGAAAGCGCTGGATCATTTGAGCGTGCGCCCGCTGGAAGCGATCAATTTGATTCGTAATCTGCTGAAGGTAGATGCGTTTCTGATCCCCATGTCCGAGCAGCCGGTTGATTTAATCGCCCGTGACAATGAAGGCCAGTTCATTTATGGCGAAACGGCCATCGATCAGATGTCCGCTCCGCCGCAGGAACTGATGCTTTCTCAGGGTGTGAAAGCGACCCGGGAAGCCATTCAGGCCATTGCCGAAGCGGATCTGATCCTGATCGGCCCGGGCAGTTTTTATACCAGCCTGATGCCGGTATTGCTGATGCCCGATATGGCTCAGGCGCTGCGTCGCACGCCAGCAACCATGGTGTTTATTGGCAATCTTGGTAAGGAGTTAAGCCCGGCAGCCGCGCAGCTGACGCTGGCGGACAAGCTGGCCATCATGGAAAAGTATATCGGCAGGAAAGTGATTGACGCGGTGGTTGTCAGCCCGCGGATCGATACGCACGGTTTAACCGACCGCCTGGTGATTCAGGAACCGCTGGAAGCTGGAGATATTCCTTATCGTCATGACCGCCAGCTGCTGCACAGCGCGCTGGAGCATGCGGTGCAGGCATTTGGGCAAAAACGAGGCGATTAAAGCCCGAGAGATGAACGAAGGAGGCCCAGCCTCCTTCCGTTTTATGACGACTAAAAGGGCGATTCCGCCATTACGAAGCCGCGATAAACAGCTCGCGCACCTCGTGCAGCTGGTCACGCACGTGGGCAGCCTCTTCGAATTCCAGATTCTGCGCATGCTCCTGCATTTTGGCCTCCAGCTCGCGGATGCGTTTTTGCAAGCCTTTCGGTGACAAATCGATAACCGCCGCATCGTCTTCCACAATGCGCAGCGGCGTTTTGCCCCTTCCCTTGGTTTTGTTCTTGTTGATCCCCTGCCCCAGCTCAAGAATATCGGCGATTTTCTTGTTCAGGCCCTGCGGTACAATCCCTTTTTCCTTGTTATAAATTTCCTGCTTCTCGCGACGGCGCTCCGTCTCACCAATTGCGCGCTCCATTGACGGGGTGATTTTGTCGCCGTAAAGGATCGCTTTGCCGTTAACGTTACGTGCCGCACGGCCAATAGTCTGGATCAGTGAACGCTCGGAACGCAGGAAGCCTTCTTTATCCGCATCAAGGATCGCCACCAGCGAAACCTCAGGCATATCCAAACCTTCTCGCAGCAGGTTAATACCGACCAGCACATCAAATTTACCCAGTCGCAGGTCACGAATGATTTCCACGCGCTCTACCGTGTCGATATCCGAGTGCAGATAACGGACGCGCTCACCGTGCTCGGTAAGATACTCCGTTAAATCCTCCGCCATGCGCTTGGTCAGTACCGTGACCAGCACGCGTTCATTGATTGCCACACGTTTACGGATTTCAGAAAGCAGGTCGTCCACCTGCGTTGCGACCGGCCGCACTTCAATCAGCGGATCCAGCAGCCCCGTCGGACGCACCACCTGATCGATCACTTCTCCGCCAGATTTTTCCAGCTCGTATTTGCCGGGCGTGGCGGAAACGTAAATAGTCTGTGGTGCCAGCGACTCAAACTCTTCGAACTTCATCGGGCGGTTATCCAGCGCTGATGGCAGTCGGAAACCATATTCCACCAGCGTTTCTTTACGCGCGCGGTCGCCGCGATACATGCCGCCAATCTGCGGAATGGTAACGTGCGATTCATCGATCACCAGCAGGCCATCCGCCGGCAGATAGTCGAACAGCGTGGGCGGCGCTTCACCCGGCCCACGGCCGGAAAGGTAGCGCGAATAGTTTTCAATGCCTGAGCAGTAGCCAAGCTCGTTCATCATTTCGAGATCAAACTGTGTGCGCTGGGAAATGCGCTGCTCTTCCAGCAATTTGTTATTATCCAGCAACGTCTTACGCCGCTCGCCCAGCTCGATTTTAATGTCTTCCATTGCCTGCAAAATACGTTCGCGAGGCGTGACGTAGTGCGTTTTAGGGTAAATGGTGTAGCGAGGAATGACCGAATCAATCTGCCCGGTCAGCGGATCGAAAATCGATAACCGCTCCACCTCTTCGTCAAACAGTTCAACCCGCAGCGCGTAGTCATCCGATTCTGCCGGGAAAATATCAATCACCTCGCCACGCACGCGGAACGTCCCGCGCTGGAAGGCCTGATCGTTGCGGGTATATTGCAGCTCCGCCAGCCGCCGTAAAATAGCACGCTGATCGATAACCATTCCGCGCGACAGATGCAGCATCATTTTCAGATAGAGATCGGGGTCGCCAAGGCCGTAAATGGCCGACACTGAGGCCACCACGATCACATCACGCCGCTCCAGCAGCGCCTTGGTTGCCGACAGTCGCATCTGTTCGATGTGTTCGTTTACCGAGGCATCCTTTTCGATAAAGGTGTCCGAGCTGGGCACATAGGCTTCCGGCTGGTAGTAGTCATAGTAAGAGACAAAATATTCCACCGCGTTATCAGGAAAAAATTCTTTCATCTCTCCGTAAAGTTGCGCTGCTAAGGTCTTATTCGGCGCCAGAACCATCGTGGGACGGTTGAGATCGGCAATCACGTTTGCCACGGTAAAGGTTTTACCCGACCCCGTTACCCCAAGCAGCGTTTGATGCGCCAGCCCATCTTCAAGGCCTTCTTCGAGGCGGCGAATGGCCTCCGGCTGATCGCCAGAAGGTTTGAAATCGGAGTTGAGTTTAAAGACTTTGCTCATTGCATGGCTACCTGGTGATAAAAAAGCACGGACTGGAGAGTAATTTTACTCCGCTATGCCGAATTTGCCAGCAAAAAAGACTGGATATATCTACAGTTATTTTGCAGGATGTGTAGGTGAATGCCCGGCCCGCGTTTCGTCAGGACCGCTCGATGCTTAAGCATTAGGCATGGCGGAAGGTTATCCCCAGGCGGGATGAAAGTTTAACATTTGTCAATACGTGCTGACAAAATGCTGCACCTGGATTATGCCGCCCATTTCAGCAGCTTGATTTTCGTTAACTAGCTGATTTTATGTGGAATGAAAATTCAGATGAGTTTCGCAGCAACCCGTGCTCAGGCCGCGTCCGCTCTCGCCTCAGGCAGGTTTTCATCCTGTCATGCACACGGTTATCCACAGGAATAGTGGATAACTGATTGTAACGCCCGAGCCGTCTGCTGTGTATAAATCTTCAGTCGGGCATGAGTGCGTACGCAAATATTTTTTTTTGCTTTTTTTTTGTCGTTTAAGAACCTCTTTCCTGCCGGTCAGGCACACTTATTTTGCCAGCGCCAGCCTTTTTCACCCTTTATTTTCTGTCTGCCAGCACCCCATCTTTGCCTCCCATTCAGGCAATTGCACCACTGATGATAAGTCACGAGCACTGACAGAGTGCAAAAGACAGTTTCACCGGTAAATTATTAACATTTCCTGACCAATAACTGGTGCTAATTTCCTCACAACGGCCATTTTGTCACCGCCCCTTTTAAGTTGGCCTGTGAATTGCAAGGTACTCAGACCGCCTCACGCTTTCAAAACACCAGAGCGAGAAGCACAAAGCCGCAGACGTTTCGCAGGAAACGTTGACGACTGCTTGCCACACGACGTAGAGCGGATGCAATCAGGTGCGATCGAAAACTGTCTGGAGGAGAGTGTCAGATGCTGAGCTTACGTTCTGTTAACCAGTTTTACGGGCAGAATCATATCTTGTGGGATGTCGATCTGGATTTGCCGCCGGGCACCTGTACGGGCGTGCTGGGGCGGCCAGGGATGGGAAAAACCACGCTGGTCAACTGCATTATGGGTCACCTGCCCATCAACAGTGGCTCGATGATCTGGCAGGAAGACAACGGTCCGCCGCAAAACCTCCTTATGCAGCCTGTTGAACAGCGTGCTGCGCTGGGAATTGGTTATGTGCCGCAGGGCCGCCACCTTTTTTCACAGCTAAGCGTCGAAGACAATCTGCAAATTGCCCTGCTGGCAGGCGCGGGTCAGCAACGGCACCCTGCCATTCCGCCGATGGTGTTTGAACTGTTTCCGCTGCTCTACTCGCTGCGACATCAGCGCTGCGGCGAGCTGCCGGTCGATCAACAACAGCAGCTGGCGCTGGCACGAGCACTGGTTTTGCAGCCGAAATTGTTGATTCTGGATGAGCCAACCGAAGGCATGGCGCCGTGGCTGGAAGAGGAAATGGGCAATCTGATCCACCGGCTTAACCACGATTTTGGCTTAACGATCCTGCTACTTGAGCAGCGGATTTCGTTTATCCGTAAGGTGGCCGACTACTTCCTGCTGCTCCATCGCGGGCGCAACGTGGCGCACGGTAAGGTCGCGCAGCTGGATGAAAGCATGGTGAACACCTGGCTGACGGTGTCCTGAATTTGTGGCGGAATCCCTTCCGCCACGCGGCTATTCAGGCAGGCGCAGATACTGCCCTAAGTGGTCGAAATCTTTACCGTCGTGCAGATAAGGGATTTCGCCCAGCAGCGGTGCAGGCAAACGCTGCGTCAGGGTAGCCATATATTCCTGATGCCGCTTGCCCCGGGGCTGGATGTCGTTTGCAATCCAGCCCGCCAGACGCAGTCCGCTGGCCTGAATTGCCTGCGCCGTCAGCATGGCATGATTGATACAGCCCAGTTTCACCCCAACCACCAGCACCACCGGCAGCTGTTCCAGCTGTACCCATTCGGCAAAGGTGGTGGTTTCAGAAAGCGGTGTAAACCAGCCGCCTGCGCCTTCGGTCAGTACCCAGTCAGACTGGCTACTCAGCGTTGCCAGCCCCGCCGAAAGCTGGGAAAAGGTAATCGGTCTGCCTTCCTCCGCACTGACGATATGCGGCGAAGTGGGCTCGACGAAGGCCAACGGGTTAACCGTTTCATACGGCAGCGTCAGCACGCTGTTACGCTGTAAAGCCAGCGCATCGCTATTACGCACGCCCGCTTCCGTCACCTCACACCCGGAAGCGACCGGCTTGTACCCTACGCTGCAAAACCCTGCCGCTTTCGCTGCCTGTAACAGTGCGGTACTGGCTACGGTTTTACCGACTTCCGTATCCGTGCCGGTGATAAACCAACGCTTACTCACAATTTATTACTCCATAAACCAGTTGATAGCTGAGCAGATAGCCACGGTCATCACGCGGCCAGTGCTGCGCCAGCTGATGTAAATGCCGACGGCTCAGGCCACCGCTACGCCCCTCGTGCAGATGCGTCGCGCCGATGCCCTTTAGCGATTTCAGGGCGCTGAGCACGTCGGCAAAAGCGAGCGTTAACGTTTGTTGTTCAAGACGTAATCCAAAAGGCTGGCCCGCCTGGTGAATAGCCTCCGTCGGGAGAAAACGGTTGACCGGTGCAGGCAGATCCAGCGAGCGCCAGGCGATATGCATCTCACTAAGCGATCCGGCCGCCAGCGTCGAGAACAGCACCTGTCCGCCAGGTCGGGTGACGCGCCGCAGTTCTTTCAGCGCCAGACGCAAATCGTCACACCACTGCACGGCCAGATTGCTCCAGCACAGATCGAACCGCCCGCCGGCAAACGGCAGCGCTTCGATGTCGCCCTGCTGATAATCATCGGCGGTGTTCTCTTCACGCGCCTGCGCCAGCATGGCAGAAGATAAATCCAGCGCCGTAACCCGATTGCCCGCGCTGCGCCAGCGCTGGCTGAACCAGCCCGGACCGCAGCCGGCGTCCAGAACATTCAGTCCCTGCTGACGCGCCGCATAAGATGCCAGCTTTTCGCCACACAGACGCTGTAGTTCCGCATGCTGGTTATAGCTTTGCGCTGCCCGGCCAAAAGCTTGAGCAACGGCATGTTTATTAACCCTTAGCGTCATCGAGCACCTCCAGCAGCCGTTGGATATCAGCGGGCAGATGCGCCGCGCTCAGGGTGATGCGCAGACGGGCGGTGCCTGGCGGCACGGTTGGCGGACGGATTGCCGTGACCCAGCAGCCCTGCTCGCGCAGGTTTTCCGCAAGCTCAAGTGCTCGCACCTCGTCGCCAACAATCAGTGGCTGAATCGCGGTCGTGGATGCGAGGGTTTTCAGCCCGCATTCAGCGGCGCCCTGACGGAACTGCTGAATATTTTGTTGCAGGCGCTGACGCAACTCGTCGCCCTGACGAACGCAGGTCAAGGCCGCCTGCAACGCGCAGGCCTGAGCCGGCGGCATCGCGGTGCTGTAAATCAGATGGCGAGCAAACTGAAGCAGATAGTCGGCGATCTCTTCGCTGCATAACACCGCCGCGCCGCTCAGTCCGAAGGCCTTGCCAAAGGTAACAACCAGCAGTTCGGGCTTCACCTGCTGTTGCCAGCAGCTGCCACGGCCCTCTTCGCCAACCGTCCCGATACCGTGCGCATCATCCACCATCAGCCAGCCATGGTGTTGATGCGTTAACTGATGCAGTTTGGCCAGCGGCGCGCTGTCGCCATCCATGCTGAATACGCCTTCCGTTACCACCAGCGTCTCGCCCTCTCCCCCTTTGCCTGCCAGCAGCTTTGAGAGCGACTCGGGCTGATTATGCGCAAAGCGACGCAGCGTGGCCGGGCTGAGCGAGGCTGCCTCCAGCAGTGAAGCATGGGCAAGCTTGTCGGCAAAGATGCGATCGTCTTTCGCCAGCATGGCGCCGATCACCGCCTGGTTAGCGGCAAATCCTGAGATAAACAGCAGCGCGCGCGGATAGCCCAGCCAGTCGGCCAGCTGATGTTCAAATTCCTGATGAGGTACGCTATAGCCGGTTACGTGTCCCGATCCCCCTGCGCCCACACCATAACGTTCCGCACCCTGTTGCCAGGCGGTTATTACCTGAGGATGGTGGCTGAGGCCCAGATAGTCGTTGGCGGAAAAGTTAAGGTAGCGCCGTCCATCTACCTGCAACAGGCGGGCGTTCCCCTGGTCAGTGACGCGGCGCTGACGGAACTGGCCTTTGGCCCGACGCTCTGCAAGCGCCAGGCTGATTCGTTGCCAGCCCATTTACACTGCCGCGTTGTAGAACTGTTCGGTATCGGCGTTGAGCAACTGGCCCGCCAGCGTTTGCTGCTGTTCGTTGTCGCCCGCTTCCGTGGTGGTGTGCTGAGGGTTCAGCCCCAGTTTGCGGAACAGCAGCATGTCTTTATCTTCTTCCGGGTTCGGCGTGGTCAGCAGCTTGCAGCCGTAGAAAATCGAGTTTGCCCCCGCCATAAAGCACATTGCCTGCGTCTGTTCAGTCATCGACTCACGACCCGCAGAAAGACGGACGTGCGACGTCGGCATCATGATGCGTGCCACAGCGATAGTCCGAATAAAATCAAAGGGATCGACATCGTCATTGTCCGCCAGCGGCGTTCCCTTGACCTTTACCAGCATGTTAATCGGCACGCTTTCCGGCGGCGTCGGCAGGTTCGCCAGCTGCACCAGCAGGCCCGCGCGATCGTTCACGGTTTCGCCAAGACCTACAATGCCGCCTGAGCAGACCTTGATGCCCGCATCACGGACTTTGCCCAGCGTATCCAGACGTTCCTGATAGCTGCGGGTGGTGATAATGCTGCCGTAAAATTCCGGCGAGGTGTCGAGGTTGTGGTTGTAGTAATCGAGACCAGCATGCGCCAGACGCGCCGCCTGATCGTTACTGAGCGTGCCCAGCGTCATACAGGTTTCCAGCCCCATCTCCTTTACGCCTTTTACCATCTGCTCAAGGTAAGGCATATCGCGCTCGTGCGGGTTTTTCCATGCTGCACCCATGCAGAAACGGTCAGAACCGGCCGCTTTTGCTTTGCGCGCGGAGATCAGGACCTCTTCCACCTCCATCAGACGCTCGGACTCCAGGCCGGTCTTATAACGGGCGCTCTGCGGACAGTATTTACAGTCTTCCGGACAGGCACCGGTTTTAATCGACAGCAGCGTGCTGACCTGAACCTGACGCGGATCGAAATGTTGACGGTGGATCTGTTGCGCTTCGAACATCAGCTCTAAAAACGGCTTGTCAAAAAGGGCCTGGGCCTGGGCGATTGTCCAGCGAGTTGCCATTGCTTGCTCCAAAAATAATGCTGTTTTGTCGTTATTGCCTGGTTATACTTGTAAACTAAATTTTTTGAAAATGGTTTACAAGTTTTTTATGACCCCTTCCGATCTCGCCTTTGACCGCGACCATATCTGGCATCCTTACACCTCAATGAGCAAGCCGCTGCCGGTTTATCCGGTCACTAACGCCTTCGATACCACCCTGCAACTGGCCGACGGGCGACAGCTGACGGACGGGATGTCGTCGTGGTGGGCGGCGATTCACGGCTACAATCACCCGCGCCTGAACCAGGCAATGCGTGCGCAGATTGAACAGATGTCACACGTGATGTTTGGTGGGATTACGCATCCTGCCGCCGTGGCGCTGTGCCGTAAGCTGGTAGCGATGACGCCGGCCGGTCTGGAGTGCGTTTTCCTGGCGGATTCGGGATCGGTCGCGGTGGAAGTCTCGATGAAAATGGCGTTGCAGTACTGGCAGGCGCGCGGCGAAAAGCGCCAGCGTTTTCTGACGCTGCGCAATGGCTATCACGGTGATACCTTTGCGGCGATGTCGGTCTGCGATCCGCAGAACTCCATGCACAGCCTGTACCAGGGCTATCTGCCGACGCATCTTTTTGCCGCCGCGCCCGCCTGTCGTTTTGATGACGAATGGCTGGAGAACGATGCGGATGATTTCACGCGGCTGATTGAGCAGCATACGAATGAGCTGGCCGCGGTGATTTTGGAACCGATCGTGCAGGGCGCGGGCGGCATGCGCTTTTACCATCCACGCTACCTACAGCGCGTTCGTGAACTCTGCGATCGCCATAACATCCTGCTGATTGCCGATGAGATCGCCACCGGTTTCGGCCGCACCGGCAAGCTGTTTGCCTGTGAACATGCAGGGATTGCGCCCGACATTATGTGCGTTGGCAAGGCGCTGACGGGCGGTACCCTGACGCTTTCCGCCACGCTGACCACGCGCGATGTGGCAAACACCATCAGCAACGGCGAAGCGGGCTGCTTTATGCACGGCCCTACCTTTATGGGGAATCCACTGGCCTGCGCCGTTGCCAGCGAGAGTCTGGCGCTGTTGCAGGAGAATCACTGGCAGCAGCAGGTGGCGAACATTGAAGCGCATCTGCGTTCCGCTCTGTTGCCTTTGCAGGATCTGCCGGAAGTGAAGGATGCCCGCGTGCTCGGCACCATTGGCGTCATTGAGACCCATCACCCGGTAAATATGGCTGCACTCCAGCGATTCTTTGTCGAACGTGGCGTCTGGATCCGCCCGTTTGGCAAACTGATCTACCTGATGCCGCCTTATATCATCCAGCCTGAGGCACTTCAGCAGTTAACAGACGCTATTGCAGCGGCGCTGGTCTGTCCCGCGCTGTTTATGGCCTGAGTTCCCCAGCCGCCTTTCTCCCCATGCGCCGCACGTGCGACCAGGCGAGAGAGGCGCTGATGCACTACGCTTTCTACCTACGAGCAGTAAATATAAGGAGAAAGATCATGCCGCAAGATAAACAGACTAACCGCCGCATTGTGCTGGCCTCACGCCCTCACGGTGCGCCAACCGAAGCGAATTTCCGTCTTGAGTCGCAGCACGTACCCACGCCAGGGAAAGGTGAAATTCTGTTGCGTACCGTCTGGCTTTCGCTGGATCCCTATATGCGTGGCCGCATGAGCGACGCGCCTTCTTATGTTCCGCCGATTGCAGTCAATGACGTGATGGGCGCAGGTACCGTCGCTATCGTTGAACAATCTAACCATGAAGACTATGCGCCGGGCGACTGGGTTGTCAGCCAGAGCGGCTGGCAGGATTTCGCCATTTCCGATGGCAAAGACCTGTTTAAACTGACCGGCCCGGTGCTGAAGCACCCTTCCTGGGCGCTGGGCATGCTTGGTATGACCGGCTTCACCGCCTATATGGGTCTGCTGGATATCGGTAATCCGCAGCCTGGCGAAACCGTGGTGGTGGCGGCGGCTACCGGCGCAGTGGGTTCCATGGTCGGACAGATAGCCAAACTGAAAGGCTGCTATGTTGTGGGCATTGCTGGCGGCGAAGAAAAATGCCGCTACGCCGAAGAAGTGCTGGGCTTTGACCGTTGCCTGGATCATCGCTCCGGCGATCTGGCCGAGTCGCTGAAGCGCTATTGCCGCGACGGCATCGATGTCTATTTCGAAAGCGTTGGTGGCCCGGTATTCCAGGCCGTTCTGCCGCTGATGAATACCAAAGGCCGCATCCCGGTTTGTGGCTTGATTGCCGACTACAACAGCACGGAAACCGCCCCTGGCCCGGATCATCTGCCACAGTTCCAGAGCGCAATCCTGCGTAAGCGCCTGCGCGTTGAAGGCTTTATCATCACTCAGGACTACGGCCATCGCTTTGGCGAATTCTTCCAGCAAATGAGCCAGTGGGTAGCCGAAGATCGCTTCGTGTTCCGCGAAGATATCGTCGACGGCCTGGACAATGCTCCGGAAACCTTTATTGGCATGTTAGAAGGCCAGAACTTTGGCAAAGTGCTGATCAGAGTCGCCGGCGACAAACCTTAAGGAGAGCGAGATGAAAATTTTAATGGTGCTGACCTCCCATGACCAGTTGGGCAACACGGGTAAGAAAACCGGTTTCTGGCTGGAGGAGTTCGCGGCACCTTACTACGTCTTTCGCGATGCGGGAGCTAATGTGGTACTGGCCTCGCCTGCGGGCGGCCAGCCACCGCTTGATCCGGTCAGCGACGCGCCGGATGCGCAGACGGTGGATACGGAGCGTTTCCGTAAAGACATCGTCGCCCAGCAGGCGCTGGCAAACACTCAACAGCTGGATAGCATTGACAGCACCACGTTTGATGCCGTGTTCTATCCCGGCGGTCACGGCCCGTTGTGGGATCTGGCTGAAAATCAGCACAGTATTGAACTGATTGAGAATTTCTATGCTAACGGCAAACCGGTTGGTACCGTGTGCCACGCGCCGGGCGTATTGCGCCATGCGAAAAAACCAGACAGCACGCCACTGGTTGCGGGCAAACGCGTCACCGGTTTCAGCAACAGCGAAGAAAGCGCCGTTGGGTTAACAGATGTGGTACCTTTTTTGGTTGAGGACGAGCTGAAAGCGCTGGGCGGCCACTATGAAAAGACCGACGACTGGGGAAGCTATGCCCTGACCGATGGTCATCTGGTGACCGGGCAAAACCCTGCATCGTCCGCAGCCGCAGCCGAGGAGCTGCTGAAACTACTGCATCTGTAACACCAGGAGGTGAAATGAAACTGTTCAGCCAGGATTTTAACGATGGCGATAAGCTGCCGGAACGCCAGGTATTTAACGGCATGGGCTACACCGGTGATAACCTTTCGCCGCATCTGGCTTGGGATGAGGTGCCGTCGGGCACCAAAAGTTTTGTGGTAACCTGCTACGATCCCGATGCGCCAACCGGTTCCGGCTGGTGGCACTGGGGCGTGGCGAATCTGCCTGCTGACACGCGTGTTCTGCCACAGGGCGCGGGTTCTGGCGTGGCCGACCTGCCTTCCGGCTCGGTGCAAACGCGCACCGATTTTGGTAAAGCGGGATACGGCGGCGCGGCACCACCAAAAGGTGAAAGCCATCGCTATATCTTTACCGTCTATGCCTTAGACGTGGAGACGCTGGAAGTGGATGAAAACGCCAGCGGGGCGATGCTGGGCTTTAATGTCCATTTCCATCAGCTGGGCAGCGCATCGATTACCGCTATCTACAGCTAACTGCAATAAATAAGGGCGGGCTTACCCCTGCCCTTATTGCAGACGGTGAATAAGTCAAAGCATGAGGATCATGGGACGGGAACAAAGCGTCCTGGGCCATGCATGGAGCCGGCAGGGACGCCGCTTTTTGCGTCTTTGTGGACGGCCCATGTTCCTCATGCCAGCACTATGCTGCCAATCTCATCGCCTTCAAAGCGCCGCGATCGTCACCCACATTGGGCCCTGACCCACCGCGTAGCGCGCCAGCGGCGTCAGCAACCCTTGCTCACCGGTAATTTTGTACACTTCGATGTGATGCGATTTCTGTCCTGAGGCAATCAGGTAGTTACCGCTGTGGTCGATATTAAAACCACGCGGCTGCGTTTCGGTTGGCTGATAGCCTTCAATCGTGAGCAACCCACCATCTTCGCTAACGCTAAACACGGTAAGAATGCTGGCCGTGCGATCGCAGCTGTAAAGATGACGACCATCTGGCGTCAGGCGAATATCGGCCGCCCAGCGCGTGTCGCTAAACCCTTCCGGCATCATATCCAGACTTTGTACGCGTTCGACTTCGCCATGCGCGTTATTCAGCTGCCAGACATCAACCGTACTGTCCAGTTCATTAACGCAGTAGGCATACTGCTGGTTTGGATGGAACACCATATGGCGCGGGCCGGCACCTTCAACCGTAGTCACCTGAGGTTGCTTATGCGCCACCAGCTCGCCGTTATCCTGCAAATCGAACAGGCAGATACGATCCTGTTTCAGTGCCGGGACAAACAGCGTTGTATTGCTGAGATCGATGTTGGCCGAGTGACAACCGTCCAGGCCGTGGATCACCGAGACGGGCGCGCCAGGCAGGCCATCCGCGCCGACCGGCGTAACGCTGACACAGGCATCGTTATAGGAGCCGACAAAGATAAAGCGCCCTTCCCGATCGGTCGAAATATGCGTAGGGCTGCCGGGCAGTGATGCGTGACCTGCTTCTGCCAGTTTTCCTTCCCCATCAATTTTGTAAGCGATCACGCGAAAATCGGGGCGCACGCCAACATAGAGAAAACCTTTATCAGGACTGACCACCATCGGTTGCACCTGGCCTGGCGCATCCACAACCTGCAACAGGGTTAACGCCCCGTTGTCGTTCAAATCCCAAACGTGAATTTGCTGGCTTTCCGGACTGGCGGTATAGACGACTTGTTTCATGAATTCTCCTTGTTCTGAGTTTCTGACCTGCTTCAGCGTAGCGCGTTTTGACAAAGCGGGTAGCGTGATTTGTGCCGGTCAATTTTGTTAACCCGGTCACACCGTGTACACTCATTAGCTCGTATTAAGTCACTTTCGGAACTGTTTATGAGTTATCGCATCATTGCTTTAGACCTGGACGGCACTCTGTTAACGCCGGGTAAAACTATTCTGCCGGAATCACTGGCCGCGCTGGAAAAAGCGCAGCAGGCTGGCGTGAAGGTGGTGATTGTGACCGGCCGCCATCATGTGGCCATCCATCCTTTTTATCAGGCGCTGGCGCTCGATACACCTGCAATTTGCTGTAACGGCACCTATTTGTATGATTATCATGCAAAAAAGGTCTTAAAAGCCGATCCGCTGCCAGCGACGCAGGCGCTCAGGGTGATTGAGATGCTGAATGAAGCCGCGATCCACGGACTGCTGTATGTGGATAATGCGATGCTTTATCAGACCGAAACCGGCCACGTTACGCGGACGATTAACTGGGGACTTTCGCTGCCTGAACCTCAGCGCCCGGTGTTTAATCACGTCGACAGCCTGGCGAAAGCGGCCCAACAGGCTGACGCTATCTGGAAGTTTGCGCTTTCACATCCTGACACTCGCGCGCTTCAGCAGTTCGCGGAAAAAGTGGAAAATGAGATGGGGCTGGCCTGCGAATGGTCATGGCACGATCAGGTCGATATTGCCAAAGCGGGCAACAGCAAAGGTAAGCGCCTGGCAGAATGGGTCGAGTCGCAAGGTTATCAGATGCGCGACGTGCTGGCCTTCGGGGATAACTATAACGACCTGAGCATGCTGGAAAACGTCGGGCTGGGCGTGGCAATGGGCAATGCCGATGACGCCATCAAAGCCCGTGCCGGTCGCGTCATCGGTACCAATCTTGAACCGGGCATTGCCGACACTATCTACAAAGAAGTGCTGTAATCAGGTGACAATCGCCACGCTTTTGATTTGCGCATAAAGCCACATACCCGGTTTAATCATTAACTCATCGCGAGCCCAGGGCGTGATCCGCGCCCACAATTCGCTTTGACCGACCAGCAGCTTCACCTCAATTTGATCCTCAATTTCCAACAGTTCAGCAACCTTCGCCGGGATCACGTTGCGGATAGTGCTGTTAACCGGCGGCTGTAGGATCAGCGAAACGTCCGCCGCCTGAATACGAATGCGCAGCGGCGTCTTCTGCGGTGCATCGATGCGGCTGACCCAAATATGCTGATCGCCTAAGGACAGCGCGGTCATCGCATAATGAGGATGCTGCTCAAGCACCTGCACTTTCAGCACGGTGCTTTGCTCGGCGCGGGGCAACCAGGGCCGCATCGCGCTGCTGGCCCAGACTTTCTCCAGCGTGCCCAACGCTTTGACTTCACCGTTGTCCAGCACCAGCACATTATCCGCCAGCTGAATAATTTCATCCAGGCTGTGGCTGACGTAAAGAATGGGGATCTCAACCTGTTTTGCCAGCTTTTGCAGATAAGGCAGCAGCTCACGTTTGCGCGGCAGATCCAGCGAGGCCAGCGGTTCATCCATCAATAAGATCTCAGGCGCAGTCAGCAACGCACGGCCAATCGCTACCCGCTGCTTTTCACCGCCAGAAAGCGAGGCGGGAAAACGTGACAGCAGCTCGCCAATGCCCAGCAGCGCGACCAGCGAATCAAACTGCGGCCGCATGCTTTTCGCCATGCCATATTCCAGATTGCCCTTCACCCGATAGTGAGGAAACAGCCTGGCATCCTGAAATACATAGCCAATTCGGCGTTTCTCCGGCGGCAGGTTCAGGCCCGACGCGGCATCGCTGAGCAGACGATCGTTGAGCACAATCCGGCCTTCCTGCGGCTGCGTCAGGCCACCAATTGCGTTGATCAGGGACGTTTTTCCCGCGCCCGACACGCCAAAAATAGCGGTAATACCGCGGGCTGGCAGCTGTGCATTAATTTTCAGCGTATGCTCACCCAGCCGCTGCGTAAAATTCAGTTCGAGCATGTTCCCCCCAGCCTTTTGCGGCCCCAGCGTGCAAGCCATTCCGACAGCCAAAGCGAACAGAGCGCCAGCACAATAGCAATCACGCAGAGACGCGCCGCCGCGTTTTCCGCACCGGGTGTTTCAATCAGGGTATACATCGCGGAAGGAATGGTGCGGGTTTCGCCAGGAATATTCGACACGAAGGTGATAGTGGCGCCGAACTCGCCCAGCGAGCGGGCGAAAGCCAGTACCGTTCCGGCAATAATCCCGGGCAGCGTGAGCGGTAAAGTGATGGTGAAGAAGACCCGCCAGCGCCCGGCGCCCAGCGTGCGTGCCGCCAGCTCCAGCTTGCTGTCGACGCTTTCCAGCGCCAGACGGATTGCTCTGACCATCAGCGGAAAAGCGATAACCGCGGAAGCCAGCGCGGCTCCCCGCCAGCTGAAAGCAAAGGTAAAACCGAACCAGTCATACAGGTATTCGCCGATAAAACCGCGCCGCCCAAAGCCGATCAGCAGCAGATAGCCCACCACAACCGGTGGCAGCACCAGCGGCAGATGGATCAGGCTGTCGAGCAGGGTTTTGCCTGGAAAACGGCAACGCACCAGTATCCAGGCCATCAGGATCCCGAACGGCAGGCTGAACAATACCGCAACTGTTGAAACTTTCAGGCTTAACGCAATCGCCTGCCATTCGGGGTCACTGAGGATCATAGTACCGGTGTAAATCCGTAACGTTTGAAAACGGCCGCCGCATCTGGCCCTTTCAGATAGTTGTAGAAAGCGGTAACGCTGGCAGAATTACGATCTTTCAGCATCGCCATGGGATATTCCACTGGCTTGTGGCTGTCAGCGGGGAAGACGCCGGCCACGGTGACTTTTTTGCTGGCGATGGCATCGGAGCCATACACGATGCCGTAAGGCGTTTCGTTACGCTCGACCAGCGCCAGCGCAGCTCGCACACTGTTCCCCCGGGCCAGCAACGGCTCTAACTCAGACCATGCGCCAAGGTTTTGCAACGCTTCTTTCGCGTAAATACCGGCGGGTACATGATCGGGATCGCCCACCGACAAACGCTGGCCTTTCAGCAAGCTTTTCCAGTCGGTGGTTTTGTTAATCGCCACCTGCGGAGCCTTCGCGTCGGCCGTAACCAGCACCAAATCGTTACCCAGCAGCGTGACGCGGCTGGCATCATCCAGCGTTTTCTTCTGCGCAGCATAATCCATCCACTGCTGATCGGCAGAGATAAACAGATCCGCAGGCGCACCCTGCTCTATCTGGCGTGCCAGCGTCGAAGAGGAGGCAAACGAAGAGACGATTTTCACCTCTTTTCCCTGCTGATACTGCTGAGCAATATCCTGCAATGCATTCGTCAGCGACGCAGCCGCAAACACGGTGAGAGTTTCTGCCGCCACGGCATGGCCTGCCACGCTGGCCGTTAAAACTGTACCGATAAAGAAATGACGTAATTTCACAGACATGGTGTTCTCCAGAGGGTGTCGTTATGTAGGAGATACTATAACGAGAAAAAACCTTGTCACGTAGTTTATCGGCAGGAGAAGAGAGAAGTTGAGATCGCGCAAAAAAAACGCGCCCGGAAAATGCAGGCGCGGTATAAAGCTCTGTTACTGGCGGCTTTTCGCCGTCTGGTCCTTACGGTGACCAAATTTGGAGATAACGTTAAACACTTCGCCCAGGCCGTAAATCAGCCCGAGGATAATCGCCATCACCACCGGTACCATGAGGATTGCTTCCCCAAGACCCATCAGTAATTCCAGCATGGTTGTCTCCCTTGCTGACCAAAAGAAGTCATTGTATCTGTGGGAAGAAAAAGTGCACTGACCTTTTGTGCGTTTTACCTGTTTTTACGTCTGGCGCGCGCAACGGTGTACAATTCTGAAAAACCTTTTACCAGGAGCCGCTATGCAGGCCGACCTTTCCCTGATTCTGAAGCTGCAACAACGACTGTTTGCCGATCCCCGCCGCATCGAACTGCTGAAGCAGATCCGCCACACCGGCTCAATCAGCCAGGGCGCTAAGCTGGCAGGCATCAGCTACAAAAGTGCCTGGGATGCGATTAATGAAATGAACACGCTGGCCGACCGCACGCTGGTTGAGCGTGCCACCGGCGGCAAAGGCGGCGGCGGTGCGCAGGTGACGCCCTGTGGCGAGAGGCTGATCCAGTTGTTTGCCCTGCTGGAGCAGATTCAGCAAAAAGCGTTCGACGTTTTACAGGATGATGTACCGCTTGGCAGCCTGCTCGGCGCTATCGCTCGCTTTTCGTTGCAGACCAGCGCCCGTAATCAGCTTTTTGGCACCGTTGTACAGCGCGATACCGAGGCCATTCAGCAGCATGTAGAAGTCCTGTTGGCCGATGGCGCAACGCTCATCAACGTGGCGCTGACCGAGCAAAGCGCGAATCGTCTTGCGCTCACCGCCGGAAAAGAAGTGCTGGTGTTAATCAAAGCGCCGTGGGTCGATGTTACCCAAGGCGCTTCCGGGGCGGATAATCAGCTCAGCGGCACGCTCGCCCAGCTTGAACGAGGCGCCACGCACAGCGAAGTTTTAATTACCCTGGCCAGCAATGAAACGCTGTGCGCCACGCTTGATAACGATCGCGTCGATCGGCAAAAACTGCAACCCGGTCAGACGGTAACAGCACATTTTAATGCTGACCAGGTCATTATCGCCACGCTACTCTGAAATTAACTGCCGCATTTGACAGCGCGGCCGCTGGCGTTTATTAGTTGGGGTACAATGCATAAAATGGAATAAACAATGTCTGGGTTGCATATTTCGCAAGGCAAGTTTCATCTGAGCAGCACCCGTACCCTGACCTTAAACGATCTCTGCATCCAGGCGGGTGAAAGCTGGGCTTTTGTCGGCGCAAACGGCAGCGGTAAATCCTCGCTGGCTAAAGCCCTATCGGGCGAATTACCGGTGGCAAAAGGAAAGATGGCGACGCAGTTTGCCCGCCCTGTCCGTCTTTCTCTCGAACAGCTGCAAAAGCTGGTCTCCGAGGAGTGGCAGCGCAATAACACCGACATGCTCAGCGCCGATGAAGACGATACCGGCCGCACCACCGCGCAGATTATTCAGGCTGAAATCAATAACGCTGAGCGCTGTGAACAGCTGGCGGCGCTGTTTGGCATTACTTCCCTGCTCGACAGGCGATTTAAATACCTTTCAACCGGCGAGACGCGTAAGACGCTGTTATGCCAGGCGCTGATGGCCCAGCCTGATTTGCTGATCCTTGATGAGCCTTTTGATGGTCTGGATGTGGCCTCACGCGCTAATCTTGCGCAGGTGTTAGCCGGGCTGCATCAGCAGGATTACACCATTGTGCTGGTGCTGAATCGCTTTGATGATATTCCCGATTTTATCGATAAGGTTGGCGTGCTGGCTGAATGCACGCTGACTCACGTAGGTCCACGTGAGGAAATTTTGGCTGAAGCGCTGGTTGCACAGCTGGCCCACAGCGAAAGCTTACAGGGAATGGCATTGCCCGAGCCTGATGAGGCGCAGTCTGAACCGGCGCTACCGCTGATTTTACTGCGCGATGGCGTGGTGTCGTATGACGATAAACCCATTCTGAATCACCTGAGCTGGGAAGTGCAGCCGGGGCAACACTGGCAAATTGTTGGCCCGAACGGCGCGGGGAAATCGACGCTGCTCAGCCTGGTGACCGGCGATCATCCTCAGGGCTACAGTAACGATTTAACGCTGTTCGGCCGCCGTCGCGGCAGCGGCGAAACCATTTGGGACATCAAGCAGCATATCGGTTATGTCAGCAGTAGCCTGCATCTTGACTACCGCGTCAGCAGCAGCGTGCGCAACGTCATTCTTTCCGGCTATTTCGACTCCATTGGAATCTACCAGGCCGTTTCGGACCGCCAGCAGCAGCTTGCAGCGCAGTGGCTACAGCGGCTTGGCATGAGCAAAGCCGCCGATGTGCCTTTCCACAGCCTCTCGTGGGGTCAACAGCGGCTGGTATTGATCGCGCGCGCGCTGGTTAAGCATCCCGCTCTGCTCATCCTTGATGAACCGCTTCAGGGACTGGACCCGATTAACCGTCAGCTGGTGCGCCGCTTTGTCGACGTGCTGATTGGTGAAGGAAAAACGCAGCTGCTGTTTGTTTCGCACCATGCTGAAGATGCGCCGCAATGCATTACACACCGTTTAACCTTTGTGCCTGATGGCAGCGGCTATCGCTATCAGCAGGAAGAGGTGGTTTAACCTCAGAACTGAGCTGGCGCTGCTGAAATAGTACAGGCGCGAAATGCATTCTGTGTGTAACCGCTACCACTTTATGCTATTGCGCCATGCCTGTTTATCGATTATTTTCCCCTGAAGGCCGCTATTTCGGATTTTTCAGTTTGTGTAAACGATTCCATTTATCCACACTGGATCACGCTTTATTCTCTCGTACTGTGCTATTTTTCCTCCAGGGTTCGCTGGTATAAGTAAGGTTATCAGGACAAAACATGCAAAAATTTAATCCGGTCGATCATCCGCATCGCCGCTATAACCCGCTGTCAGATCAGTGGATTCTGGTCTCTCCCCATCGTGCTAAACGGCCATGGCAGGGTGCGCAGGAAACGCCTTCACAAGAAAAATTACCGGCTCATGATCCGGACTGTTTTCTCTGTCCTGGCAACACCCGCGTAACGGGCGATAAAAATCCCGATTACACCAGCACCTATGTGTTTACCAACGATTTTGCTGCGCTAATGACCGATACGCCGGATGCGCCAGAAAGCGAAGATATTCTGATGCGCTGCGAAAGCGCGCGCGGCACCAGCCGGGTTATCTGCTTTTCGCCGGATCACAGCAAAACGCTGCCAGAACTTTCCGTTTCCGCACTGGAAGAGGTGGTACGAACCTGGCAGGAACAGGTTGCCGATCTGGGTCAGCACTATCCGTGGGTGCAGGTGTTTGAAAACAAAGGCGCGGCGATGGGCTGTTCCAATCCCCATCCGCACGGACAGGTCTGGGCAAACAGCTTCCTGCCCAATGAAGCGAAGCGCGAAGACGATCTTCAGCGCGATTACTTTGCCAAACATGGTTCGCCAATGCTGGTGGATTACGCCACGCGTGAACTGAAAGACGGCAGCAGAACCGTGGTTGAAACTGAACACTGGCTGGCCGTGGTGCCGTGGTGGGCGGCGTGGCCATTTGAAACGCTGCTGCTGCCAAAAGCGCCTGTCAAACGGCTGGTTGATTTAACCGATGCACAGCGCAAGGATTTAGCCCTGGCGTTGAAAAAACTGACCAGCCGTTACGACAACCTGTTCCAGTGCTCTTTCCCCTATTCCATGGGCTGGCACGGCGCGCCGTTTAACGGCGAAGAAAACCAACACTGGCAGCTTCATGCTCATTTCTATCCGCCGCTGCTGCGTTCTGCGACGGTACGCAAGTTTATGGTCGGCTACGAGATGCTGGCAGAAACCCAGCGTGATTTAACGGCGGAACAGGCGGCTGAACGCCTGCGCTCCGTCAGCGACATCCATTTCCGCGAGACCGGAGCATCAGAATGACATTACAAACCGCTACCCAACAGCTTTTTGCCGACCAGTTTGGCTATGCTGCGACACAGACGTTCCAGGCGCCGGGCCGTGTGAATCTGATCGGCGAGCATACCGATTACAATGATGGCTTTGTGCTGCCTTGTGCGATTGATTATCAAACGGTCATCGCCTGTGCAAAACGCGACGACCGCGTGGTCCGCGTTATTGCAGCAGATTACGACAACGAGCAGGATAGTTTTTCACTGGACGACGCGATTACCTCACATGAAACGCAGATGTGGTCTAACTACGTGCGCGGCGTGGTGAAGCATCTGCAACTGCGCAACGGTGATTTTGCTGGCGTGGATATGGTTATCGCGGGCAACGTGCCTCAGGGCGCGGGACTGAGTTCTTCCGCCTCGCTGGAAGTGGCGGTAGGCACGGTTTTCCAGCAGTTGTATCAGCTGCCGCTGGACGGTGCCGCCATCGCCGTAAACGGTCAGGAAGCGGAAAACCAGTTTGTCGGCTGTAACTGCGGCATTATGGACCAGCTGATTTCCGCGCTGGGCGAGAAAGATCACGCCATGCTGCTCGACTGCCGGACGCTGGGTACACAACCTGTGCCAATGCCGGAAGATATTGCCGTGGTCATTATCAACTCCAACTTCCGCCGCAGTCTGGTGGGCAGTGAGTACAATACCCGTCGTCAGCAGTGCGAAGCCGGTGCCCGCTTCTTTGATAAAACGTCACTGCGCGATGTGGATTTGCAGCAGTTTGCGGCAAGGGAACAGGAGCTGGATCCGCTGGTCGCTAAACGCGTTCGCCATGTGCTAACTGAAAACGCCCGCACGCTGGAAGCTGCTAGCGCGCTGGCAAAAGGCGATCTGGCGCGGATGGCCGTGCTGATGGCGGAATCGCACGCTTCCATGCGCGATGACTTCGAAATCACCGTGCCGCCAATCGATACGCTGGTGGAAATCATTAAGGCGACGCTCGGCGAGCGTGGCGGCGTGCGCATGACCGGCGGCGGCTTCGGCGGCTGTGTCGTGGCGCTGATGCCGCTGGATTTGGTCGATAGCGTGAAGTCCGCCGTGGCGGAGCAGTACGAAGCCCAATCCGGCATTAAAGAAACCTTCTACGTCTGTAAAGCATCGGCAGGAGCAGGTCAATGCTAAGAGAAATCAACTCCCATGCGCCCGACGGCCAGCCGTGGCGTATCACCACGCTGCGCAACGCTGGCGGCATGGTTGCGACGTTTATGGACTGGGGCGCGACCTGGCTGTCGGCGCGTGTCCCGATGAAAGATGGCAGCGTACGTGAGGCTCTGCTGGGCTGCGCGACACCGTCCGACTACCTGAATCAGACGGCCTATCTGGGCGCGACCGTCGGCCGCTATGCTAACCGCATCGCTAACGCGACGTTGCAGAAAGACGACGTATCTATTCAACTGACGGCGAATCAGGGCGTGCATCAGCTGCACGGCGGCCCCGAAGGCTTCCATCATCGCCGCTGGCAGATCGTGCGTCAGGCAGAGCAGGAAGTGGAATACAAACTGGAATCTGTCGATGGCGATCAGGGTTATCCCGGCAACCTGTTGGTTTCGCTGCTCTACCGGCTGGAAGATGACAATACGCTGTCGATCCAGTATCAGGCAACGGTCGACCAGCCCTGCCCGGTCAATCTTACTAATCACGCCTATTTTAATCTGGATGCGCAGCACGATGATGCCCGTCATCATCGTTTACAGCTCAACGCCGATTACTATCTGCCGGTGAACCGCGACGGGATACCGAATGCCGATCTGACCGCGGTGACCGATAGCGGTTTTGATTTCCGTCAGCTGAAAAGCGTTGCGCAGGATTTCCTGCTGGATGCGGATCAGCGCGCGGTGAAAGGCTACGATCATGCTTTCCTGCTGAACGAAGTGGCGGATAACCAGCCCAACGCCGAACTGTGGTCTGCGGATGGCCGGTTAAAGCTTAGCGTCTTTACGACCGCGCCTGCGCTGCAGTTTTACTCCGGCAATTATCTGGAAGGCACACCGGCGCGCGAACAGGGCGTCTATACTGCCTTTCAGGGCATCGCGCTGGAAAGCGAGTTTCTGCCCGACTCGCCGAATCACCCTGAATGGCCACAGCCCGACTGCTGGCTACAACCCGGTGAATCGTATCAGTCGGTAACGCGCTATCGTCTGACGGCGGTTTGATTAAGCGCATGAAAAACGTGCATCGCGATGGCTACAGGCTTACGCGCTGCACAGATTTCCGTTATGGTAATGGCCTGTAGAAATTGCGACGGAATGCGTCGGGCAATTTTCGGTTTACCATTATCTCAGAAACGTCAGAAATTTAAGGAGTTAAGCTATGGCTGTAACTAAGCTGGTTCTGGTACGTCACGGCGAAAGCCAGTGGAACAATGAAAACCGCTTTACCGGATGGTACGATGTTGATCTTTCCGATAAAGGGCGTACCGAAGCGAAAGCGGCGGGTCAGCTGCTGAAAAAAGAAGGTTTTACCTTCGACTTCGCTTATACCTCCGTGCTGAAACGTGCCATCCACACGCTGTGGAACATTCTGGACGAAGTGGATCAGGTTTGGCTGCCGGTTGAAAAATCCTGGCGTCTGAACGAGCGTCACTACGGTGCGCTACAGGGTCTGGATAAAGCGGAAACCGCGCAGAAATACGGTGACGAGCAGGTTAAACAGTGGCGTCGCGGCTTTGCAGTGACTCCGCCAGAGCTGGATCGTGCCGATGAGCGTTTCCCTGGCCACGACCCACGTTACGCTTCGCTGACCGCTGAACAGCTGCCAACCACCGAAAGCCTGGCGCTGACCATCGATCGCGTGCTGCCTTACTGGAACGAGTCCATTCTGCCGCGCATGAAAAGCGGTGAGAAAGTGATCATCGCTGCACACGGTAACTCCCTGCGTGCGCTGGTGAAATACCTGGACAACATGAGCGAAGAAGAGATCCTCGAACTGAACATCCCAACTGGCGTACCACTGGTGTATGAGTTCGACGAAAACTTTAAGCCGATCAAACACTACTACCTGGGCGATGCCGACGAGATCGCTGCGAAAGCGGCTGCCGTGGCTAACCAGGGTAAAGCAAAGTAATTTGCTGATGTTCAGACAATAAAAAATCCGCCCTCGGGCGGATTTTTTTATGGCGCTTTACTTAGCCGCGACGGGCTTTTACCGCGTCCGCCAGCTGGCGCAGCACAGTTTCAGTGTCTTCCCAGCCGATGCAGCCGTCGGTAACGCTTTTGCCGTAAACCAGCGGCTCGCCGCTTTCCAGACTCTGATTGCCTTCGACTAAATGGCTCTCAATCATTACGCCGATAATCGCTTTGTCACCGCCCGCAATCTGCTGCGCGACATCGTCCGCCACCGTCAGCTGCTTTTTAAACTGCTTGCTGCTGTTAGCGTGGCTGAAGTCGATCATCACCTGCGGGTCCAGACCCGCTTTTTCCAGGCCGGCTTTTACGGCATTCACATGGTGCGCACTGTAGTTTGGCTCTTTGCCGCCGCGCAGGATGATATGGCAGTCGCCGTTGCCGCTGGTTTCGACAATGGCGGAATGGCCGTATTTGGTGACTGACAGGAAGCAGTGTGGTGCGCTGGCCGCGTTGATTGCGTCGATAGCGACCTTAATCGTGCCGTCGGTACCATTTTTAAAACCTACCGGACAGGAAAGGCCGGAGGAAAGCTCGCGGTGCACCTGGGACTCGGTGGTGCGCGCGCCAATTGCCCCCCAGCTCATCAGATCGGCCACGTACTGCGGAGTAATCATGTCCAGAAACTCACCGGCAGCCGGTAAGCCAGTATCGTTAATGTCCAGCAGCAGCTTACGGGCAATACGCAGGCCATCGTTAATCTGATAGCTGCTATCCATGTGCGGATCGTTAATCAGTCCTTTCCAACCCACCGTGGTACGCGGTTTTTCAAAATAGACCCGCATCACCACTTCCAGGGAATCACTCAGCGCTTCGCGCAGCTTCAGCAGGCGCTGAGCGTATTCTTTCGCGGCGGTAACATCATGGATGGAACAGGGACCAATGACGACTAATAAGCGGTCGTCGGTTTTTTGCAGAATATTGTGAATTGCCTGACGGGCCTCAGCGACTGTTTTCGCCGCCGTGTCCGTGGCCGGGAATTTTTCCAGTAAGGCAACAGGAGGAAGCAATTCTTTTATTTCTTTGATTCTCAGGTCATCATTCTGATAATTCATAATATTTCCAGATATTTTCATGGCAATACTGCACACCAGGCGCATCTCAGCCAATTTATCGCGTGCGCACGGGGCTGTAAATCAACTTTCCCTGAATAATCATCGGGCGAATTTGCTGTTCTGCTAATCCTTACTATACTTTTATCGGTCAACACTAAAAAAAAACGCATAGAGATCACAAGCTTCACGAATGTGAGCATTATGCGGGAGACGCTTGCGCCTCCTCCATTTCTTTATTCAAACCGCGTTTTCAGCAAGGTTTGGATCGTCAACACAAAACATTAACGGAGCATAATGATGAACAAGTTTGCGATCGTATTTCTGACAGCAGCGATGACTCTGGGCAGTGGCGCAGCAATGGCCGCTGGCGGCAACAACGGTACCGCTAACCAGGCGGCAGATGCGGGCGCAGCCGCGGGTGGAGCAAAAGAGAATTTGGCACCGAACAAAGTTGATAACAGCAAAATCAACAACACCGGTGATGCAACGGCCACGCACAACGGCACTAAGCATAAAACCACCAAACATCATTCAAAGATGACCGCCGACCAGATTGATAAAAATACCCAGTGTAAAGACGGTAAATGCCCGGATATCAATAAGAAAGTCGGACCCGGTGCAGATACCAAAACGGATGGCACCACGCAGTAATCCAAACGGGTATCTTACTGAAAGGGGAGCTTTGGCTCTCCTTTTTCATTTAGAGAATCTCCTCTCTGACGCTCATTTTTCACGTTCTGGTTTATTTCTCAAAAACTGACGCTTTAATAAGGCATCGCACTGCGGCAGAGAGCGTTATTAACGTTAAGTCTTTGTGTTTTGTCAGGTAAAATTATTGATATGATTAAGCATGCTTGATTTTAAAACTGGATAATTATGGCGCACTCGCATTCTCATACCGGTGGAAACCGCAATCGTTTACTGGCCGCATTTCTGGTCACTGCTATTTTTATGGTCGCTGAGATTGTCGGCGGACTGCTGTCGGGTTCACTGGCGCTGCTGGCCGATGCCGGACACATGCTGACGGATACCGCCGCACTGCTGATGGCGCTGTTGGCCGTACAATTTGCCCATCGCAAGCCCAACAGCCGCCATACCTTTGGTCTGCTGCGCTTAACCACGCTGGCTGCCTTTGTTAATGCCCTGGCGCTGATGGTCATCACTGCACTGATCGTCTGGGAAGCTCTACAGCGCTTTATGCACCCAGAGCCGGTTGCCGGTGGATTTATGCTGGTAATTGCAGTCGGTGGTCTGTTAGCGAACCTGCTGTCGTTCTGGCTGCTGCATCAGGGTAGCGAAGAAAAAAACCTTAACGTCCGTGCCGCCGCGTTACATGTGCTGGGGGACTTGCTGGGATCGGTGGGTGCCATCATTGCCGCGCTGATTATCATGTATACCGGCTGGACGCCTGTCGATCCGATTCTGTCAGTGGTGGTGGCGCTGCTGGTATTAAGAAGCGCATGGGCGCTGATGAAAGAAAGTTTTCATGAGCTGCTGGAAGGGACCCCGCCTTCGGTAGACGTGGATAAATTAAAACGGGCGCTGACGCGTGGCATTCCTGAAGTGCGAAACGTTCATCATCTTCATTTATGGCAGGTGGGCGAAAAACCGGTGATGACGCTGCATGTTCAGGTCATCCCTCCCTACGATCACGATGCCCTGCTGCACCGCATCCATGACTATCTGCATGAACATTATCAGATAGAGCACGCCACGGTGCAGATGGAGTATCAGAGCTGCGATGACGGCGACTGCGAACTCTCCTGGGGAAAAAGCGGGCACGATCATGCTCATGCCCATCATCATCACTAAAGGTTAAGAAAGCGCCCGGGAACCCTGTTCACGGGCGCTTTTGATCCACAGCCAGGAACCATTCAGTGCAATTAACGTCAGGATCGCATACTCCAACGCCATCGCATAAACTCCCTGCCGCGCAAAAATCATCACGCTTATCACATTGATCACTACCCACAGCAGCCAGTTTTCAACGTATTTGCGCGTCATCAGAATCATTGCCACAATCGACAGCACCATCAGGCAGGAATCCCAGAACGGGAAAGCATCCGGCTGAAGCTCCGGCATGGTTACCGCCAGTCCTGACGACTGCATGACGGTAACGGCAACCTGGGTCAGCCAGGCAAAGACCGGATTGATCCAGATCGTCATCAGGCCAATCGCGACCACGCAAACGCCCGCCCATCCCAGCGCCTTTTTCATGCTCAGCCAGCGGATCTGTAATACGTGCTGATTATTCGCATTCTGTCTGCTCCAGGCGTACCACCCGTAGATGTTTGCCACAAAGAAAAACAGTTGAAGCAGCAGACTGGCGTAGAGTTGGATTTGGAAAAATATCACCGCAAACAGCGTGACGTTAATCAGGCCAAAGGCGTAGTTAACCAGTTTTTCCAGGCTGGCAAGCCAGATGCAGAGCAGACCGGCGAGCGTGCCGATGGCTTCAATACACGACAGGTCGTAACCCCCCGTGCCAAGAGGGATGTGTACCAAAATATTGTGCGTGCTGAAAAAGTCCATATAAGTGTCGTTATCCTGATTTATTTTAACGTTGCCGCAAAGGTTAGCATACGGTTTAACGGTAGTAATGCGCCTTCACGGAGTTTGGCATCTACCTGTATTTCATGAGCACTTCCGCCCTGCTCCAGACCTTCTGCTATTGCTTTCAGGCCGTTCATCGCCATCCACGGACAGTGCGCGCAGGTGCGGCAGGTTGCGCCCTCACCCGCTGTTGGTGCCTCCAACAGCTCCTTATCCGGACAGGCCTGCTGCATTTTATAAAAGATACCGCGATCGGTTGCCACAATCATTTGCCGCTGCGGCAACTGTTTTGCCGCAGCGATTAACTGGCTGGTTGAACCGACGGCATCGGCCAGTTCTACAATCGCCTGCGGGGATTCCGGGTGCACCAGCACTGCCGCATCAGGATAGAGCGCTTTCATCCGCGCCAGCGCCTGAGTTTTAAACTCATCGTGCACGATACAGGCGCCCTGCCAGCAAAGAATATCTGCGCCCGTCTGACGGGTGACGTACTGCCCAAGATGGCGGTCGGGTGCCCAGATAATTTTTTCGCCCAGCGAGTCCAGATGTTCAATCAGCTCAACCGCTATACTAGAGGTCACTACCCAATCAGCGCGTGCTTTAACCGCCGCCGACGTATTGGCATAGACCACCACGGTACGATCGGGATGCGCATCGCAGAAGCGGCTGAATTCGTCAATCGGACAGCCTAAATCCAGCGAACATTCAGCCTGCAACGTCGGCATCAGAATGGTTTTTTCCGGGCTGAGTATTTTGGCGGTTTCACCCATAAATCGCACGCCAGCGACCAGCAGCGTGCTGGCGGCATGCTGGCTGCCAAAGCGAGCCATCTCCAGCGAGTCGGCCACGCAGCCACCGGTCTCCTCTGCCAGCGCCTGAATTTCCGGATCGGTGTAATAATGCGCCACCATCACCGCATTTCGTTCTTTCAGCAGCGTTTTGATCCTGGTACGGTAAAACTGTTTTTCGTCCGCCGACAGACGGGCAGGTTTAGGCGGGAAAGGATAAACGGCGGTTTCGGGATCGAACATCAGGCTCATGGCACCACTCTCGTTTGTTTAACTTAACCAAACCAGCTTCAGTCAGGTTACAAAAGCCATTACTGGCTTAATTTGTTTTATATGCTAAACACGATAGCTGAATTTTATGCCTCTGTCGCTGAAATTTTTACCACCTTCTTCAGCAGCATTTTCATTCACTGAGGGTGAATTCTTCAGCACTGTTTGCGGTGGCTTCGATTTTTAGCAGCAGGGCTTTAGCGGTCAGGCCACCGGCAAAACCGGTGAGTTTGCCATTGGATCCAATGACACGATGACAGGGCGCGATAATAGAGATCGGGTTTTTACCGTTCGCAGCACCGACCGCCCGAACAGCGGCAGGATGCCCAATCTGACGAGCAATTTCAGCGTAGCTGCGTGTCTCGCCAAACGGGATAGCTACCAGCGCGGCCCAGACTTTCTTCTGAAACTCGGTGCCGACAAAATCGAGCTTGACGGTAAAACAGCGGCGTTGACCGGCGAAATATTCCGCCAGCTGGCGCTCCGTCTCCAGCAAAATGGGATGAGAAGGATTTTCCTGAGGCATCATTGCTCTGACGCGCTTCGGGTTTTCATTTTCCCACAGAATAGCGGCCAGTCCGTTGTCGCTGGCGATAAGCGTCAGTTCGCCAACTGGCGACGGCAACAATTTAAAAAAATAGTCCATTGTTCTGCTCCCGGGGTTGTGGTCAGTTATCTGACAGAACTTATTATCCGCGTTGGTGGGCGATATACCCGCCGTTTTCGGTCATGCAAATAAATAAAGTTAGCTGACCGAAAACAGCGAGTTTCGTCGCATAAAACCGACCAGGCTGTGAACGTCAGCCTTACAGGATTATGCCATGATTGATGAAAAAATAGCTTATCAGGCGCTTACTTCCCGCGACAGTCGCTTCGACGGCGTCTTTTTCGTTGGCGTGACCTCAACCGGTATTTATTGCCGCCCCATTTGTCCGGTAAAAGCGCCGCTGGCTAAAAATTGTCTGTTTTTTGCCAGCGCCGAAGCGGCAGAGAAAGCCGCTTTCCGTCCCTGTTTACGCTGCCGTCCCGAGCTGGCGCCAGGCAATGCGCCGGTGGATAGCAGCCATCGTATCGCCACGTTGCTTGTTCAGCGAATTGAAGAAGGCGTATTGGAAAATACCAGCAGTCTCGAAAAAATCGCCTCGCAGTTTTCGCTCAGCCTGCGCCAGCTCCGACGCATCGTACACAAGGAGCTGGGCGTTTCACCGGTGGAGTTGAAACAAACGCGTCGATTGCTGCTGGCTAAACAATTGCTTACCGAAACCACACTGCCGATTACCGATATTGCTTTTGCCAGCGGTTTCGCCAGCTTAAGGCGCTTTAACGACGTTTTTAACACGCGTTATCGCATGCCGCCCAGCCGCCTGCGTAACTCTCTCACAGCAGATACGGTTGCGGTTGCCGGTGATACCTCTTCGCTGCTGCTAACCTACCGGCCTCCTTTTGACTGGGCAAGCCTGTTAAGCTTTTTAAGCAAGCGAGCGATTAAAGGCGTAGAGAGTGTCGATAACATCAGTTACGCCCGTACGGTGCGTCTGGGAGAGCATACGGGATGGATTCGTGTGGTACAGGTAACGAATGCGCTGAAAGTTGAGTTTACCCATTCACTGACGCCGGTTTTACCTGCGCTGCTCGGCCGCTTAAGAAATTTATTTGATTTGGATGCGCATCCGGCGTTGATCGTTGCCCATTTGCAGCAAGATCCGCGGTTAGGTGAAAGCCTGTCAAAAGATCCAGGCCTCAGGGTGCCTGGCGCGTTCGATAATTTTGAAATGGCGGTTCGGGCGATCCTCGGGCAACAGATTAGTGTTCAAGCGGCCACCACGCTGGGCGGGCGGTTTGCGGATGCTTTTGGCACGCCAATCGAAACGCCTTTTCCAGAACTCACTCATCTTTCGCCCATACCTGAACGTTTGATCACCGTTTCGGCGGATGAAATCGCCAGCCTGGGCATCGTTGGCGCACGTGCCCGGGCCGTGTTGGCGCTCGCCGAAGCCTGCGTGAGTAAAGCGCTGCTGTCTGATGTTGTGATGCAGCCCGATCGGGCGATTATGTTGCTGACGTCGCTGCCGGGCATTGGCGACTGGACTGCGCAGTATATTGCTATGCGTGCTCTGCGCTGGCCTGATGCCTTTCCTGCAAGCGATATCGTTGTGAGGAAAAATCTGGGCGGCGTGACGGCGAAGGAAGCGGAACAGCTGTCGCAGGCCTGGCGTCCATGGCGGAGCTATGCGGTGATGCATATCTGGAAAAATTTGACGCCGGGTAAAGTTGGGTAGCGGGTTGTGGGTGATGATTGCTGTGGATTAGGTGAGCGCTGTGGGCTGGGTGAGTGCTGTGGGCTGGGTGAACGCTGTGGGCTGGGTGAGCGCTGTGGGCTGGGTGAGTGCTGTGGGCTGGGTGAACGCTGTGGGCTGGGTGAGCGCTGTGGGCTGGGTAAGTCGCTTTGGCTCAGGCGTCTGCGAGGAAGGGCGGGCCGGAACTCGGACTCGCCGTAAATACCTCCCTGTAGGCTCGAGACGCGCGTCCCTGCGCGTCACGGTCCGCTTATCCGGCCCGCCCTTCCTGCTTTAAACAGCGGTGCTGCTGTCAAAATCGCTGTTGGACTGGTGCAGGGCTCTGCTTTTAAATAGCGGCTAACGGATAAGTTATAATGGGAATTGATTTGCGTACAGACGACACAATTGTTTGCGGGCGGCAGTAAGGGGCAGATAAGCCGGGTATCTGGCGCAGGGACGCGCCAGTTAAGCCTCCCGGGAGGGATTCACGGCGAGCCGGTATTCTGCCCCTTACTGGCGCCAGACTCGTAATTTGGTTTTTGGTTTTTTAGACGATGCTACAAACGCAGAAAAGCAAAAAGGCGCCTTTAGGGCGCCTTTCTACATTGGTGGGTCGTGCAGGATGACTCGGCTAAAGCCTCGCCCTTCGGGCCATTGCCTGCGGCAATGTTGTCTCCCTCTGGTCGACCCGACCTGCTGCAGGTTCGAACCCTGACGAATGACGCATAGCAAAAAGGCGCCTTTAGGGCGCCTTTCTACATTGGTGGGTCGTGCAGGATTCGAACCTGCGACCAATTGATTAAAAGTCAACTGCTCTACCAACTGAGCTAACGACCCGAAGTGGTGGGTGATGACGGGCTCGAACCGCCGACCCCCTCCGTGTAAAGGAGATGCTCTACCAACTGAGCTAATCACCCACTTCGGTACTTCTGATACTGCCGTGTTGAACAGAAACCTGAGAGAGGTTCAAATCCTTCACGCCTGACTACTGCTTTCACTTTTAAAGTGGTGGGTCGTGCAGGATTCGAACCTGCGACCAATTGATTAAAAGTCAACTGCTCTACCAACTGAGCTAACGACCCGCTGTGCGGTGCTCGCCGTTTTGATGCTATCGTTCAGCGCCTGAAACTTGCTGAATAATGGTGGGTCGTGCAGGATTCGAACCTGCGACCAATTGATTAAAAGTCAACTGCTCTACCAACTGAGCTAACGACCCGCATCGAGCGGTACTGCCTGAAACTTTAAAGTGGTGGGTCGTGCAGGATTCGAACCTGCGACCAATTGATTAAAAGTCAACTGCTCTACCAACTGAGCTAACGACCCACTTTTGCGCTGTCAAAACGTTTTAACATATGTCCCGGCAACGGCGGCATATATTACTGATTTACCGATTCAGCGCAACCACTATTTTCAGATAACCCGTTCAACTGTCTGACTTTCACCCGACTGGACCACAATTCATGCGATATCAGGCTAAAGTTCGACATTTAAAGCGCAGCAGCGCGTTTTTGCGCTTGTTTGGCTGTATCCGTGTTTGGATACTGTTTGACCACCTGCTGGAAAACCGCTTTCGCTTTCGCGTTGTCGCCTTTCTCCTGCATGATCACCCCAACCTTATACAGCGCATCGGCACTTTTCGGTGATTTAGGGTATTTTTTGACCACGGTGGCAAAATAGTAAGCCGCATCATCTTTTTTGCCTTTGTTGTAATTCAGCTGTCCCAGCCAGTAATTCGCGTTTGGCTGATACGTTGAATCCGGGTACTTCTTCACAAAAGCCTGAAAGGCAGCGATTGCCTGGTCAAACTGCTTTTTTTCCAATACTAATGCAACGGCGGCATTGTAATCGGTATTCGCATCCCCGCTTTGCGTTGGCGCCGCCGCGGCGTTATCAGCAGGTGCTGACGTTCCGCCTGCCGCAGGTGCACTGGCATCGCCAGAAGCGGCCTGGGACACGCTGGCACCGCTGCTGCTTAGCGTGTCTAGCTGCTGGTAAATATTTTTTTGCCGCTCGGTGACCTGGTTCAGCTGATATTGATTTTCCTGGATCTGACCACGGAGTGAGTCGATATCGCGCTGGGTGTCGGAGAGCTGTTGCTGAAGCTGTTGAAGAAGCTGTCCCTGAGCATTGGAGATACGCTCAAGCGTGGTGACGCGGTCATCGACCGAGCCTGAACCTACGTTACTGATTGACGCCTCGGCATTAGCGGCCCAGGGGGCCGCTACGCCAACCAGTAACGACAGACTCAGCAAGTGAAGTCTGAAGTTACTAATCATGTGATTCTCTTAGTATACCAGTACGGCACGACGGTTTTTGGCATAAGCCGCTTCGTCGTGGCCCAGTACAGCTGGCTTCTCTTTACCGTAAGAAACGATAGAGATCTGGTCAGCAGAAACGCCTTTACCTTGCAGGTACATTTTAACGGCAGTTGCACGACGTTCGCCCAGGGCGATGTTGTACTCTGGCGTACCGCGCTCATCCGCGTGACCTTCTACGGTCACTTTGTATGACGGGTTGTTACGCAGGAAAGTCGCGTGAGAATCCAGCATCTGTGCGAATTCAGACTGGATATCAAATTTGTCCAGGCCGAAGTAAACGATGTTGTTTCTCTGCAGTTCCTGCATTTGCAGGCGCGCCTGCTCGTCAGACGACATGTTGCCGCCGTTGCCGTTCATGCCGCTGTTCATGCTACCGTTTGCATCATCGCCCATACCGTTGGTCTGGTCGTTGTTGTTGTTTTTGTGTGAGCTACATGCAGCCACTGCGATAACTGGCAGTGCCAGCATTAAGCCTTTCAGCACTTTATTCAGTTGCATTTCTACAATCCTATTATTGTTTGCACATTTTTAAATGCATCACAGATACGGCGACCAGGCAGGAAATTTGACCTGTCCATCAGTTGCCGGAAGACGCGCTTTGAAACGCCCGTCAGTTGAAACCAACTGCAGTACGGAACCCATGCCCTGCGTAGAGCTGTAGATTACCATGGTGCCGTTTGGTGCCATGCTTGGCGTTTCATCCAGGAACGTGTCCGTTAATTGTTGAACGGCTCCCGTTTCCAGATCTTGTCTGGCGACGTGTTGCGCACCGCCGTTGGTGCTAATCATCACCAGTGATTTCCCATCAGAGCTGACATCGGCATCCTGATTCTGTCCACCTTCCCAGGTCAGACGTTGTGCCGCGCCGCCGTTAGCGCTGATTTTATAAATTTGCGGACGTCCTGCCTGGTCGGAAGTGTAGGCCAGACTCTGGCTATCCGGGAACCAGGTCGGTTCAGTACTGTTGTAGCGACCGTCGGTGATCTGGTTGATCTGACCAGAAGCCAGGTCCATCACGTACAGGTTCAGGCTGCCGCTTTTCGACAATGCAAATGCCAGTTTACTGCCATCTGGAGAGAACGAAGGCGCACCGTTATGGCGTGGGAAGGAAGCGACCTGCTTAATGGCTCCATTCGCCAGCGTCTGCACGACCAGCGCAGATTTACCGCTCTCAAAGGTAACGTAAGCGAGTTTGCTACCGTCTTTCGACCAGGCCGGAGACATCAGCGGCTGAGGCGAGCGATGGACGACAAACTGGTTATAACCGTCGTAGTCAGACACGCGCAGCTCGTATGGGAACTGACCGCCGTTAGTCTGCACCACATAGGCGATACGCGTACGGAATGCGCCTTTGATACCGGTCAGCTTTTCAAAAGATTCATCACTGGCGGTGTGCGCGGCAAAGCGCAACCACTGCTTAGTCACTTTGAACTGATTCTGAGCCAGCACAGCACCCGGATTGCCGGAGGTATCTACCAGCTGGTAAGAGACGGTGTAGCTGCCGTCTGCGCCAGGCTGAACCTGACCAACAACAACCGCATCAATACCCAGCGCAGTCCATGCAGCTGGCTGAACTTCTGCCGCTGTGGTGGGCTGCTGAGGTAAACGCGCACGATCCAGAGGATTGAATTTACCGCTGTTGCGCAAATCTGCCGCAACGATACCGCCAATGTCTTCCGGCGCTGCACCCGGGCCTGCCCATTTAAAAGGCACGACGCCGATAGGACGCGCGGTGTTAACACCCTGAGTAATTTCAATGCGAACTTCTGCATGCGCCACGGCGACAAACAGCATCATGAAACTTAGTGCAAAACGTAATGCCTGCTTCATCTTTTCTCCCTTATCTGAACGCAACGTCCACGATAACTAGCAGTGTTTCAACGAACCAATAGTGCATCTATAGAGTACGGCATGTTGACCTTAGTTCAACATGCCGCAAGTTACCGAATTCTTATGGTTTGAATTCGAGCACCGCATCTTTAGTCGCCTGATAAACCTCAGCACTTGGCGGCTTAGGAATTCTTGCCATGCGGGCGGCGTTAATCGCAGCCTGACATAAAGCAGAATCGCCCCCTGCCGGCGTGGCAGAAATCAGTAAGCCATCCGGTGCCAGTTTGATACGCACATCACAGGTTCTGCCTTTGAAGGTATCGGAGTCATAGAACTTACTCTCAATCGCCCCTTTCACCTGTCCAATATAGCTGTCAATTGCCGCGCCTGAAGCCCCGGCCTTCTTCTGGTTGCCCTGACCCGCCGCGCCGCCGGACTTGCCTTCTTTCGGCGCATTTTTGCCGGAAGTCAGCCCGCCCAGTAAATCGTCAACGTCACTGCTATCTTTCGCGGCCTCAGCTGCCGCTTTTTTCTTCGCATCTGCCGCCGCTTTGGCTTTTGCGGCAGCGTCCGCTTTGGCTTTCGCAGCTGCATCGGCTTTGGCCTTCGCCGCAGCGTCTGCTTTGGCTTTTTCAGCGGCTTCGGCTTTTTCCTTCGCAGCTTCAGCAGCCTTCTCTTTTGCTGCCTCAGCGGCTTTTTCTTTCGCGGCTTCGGCTTTTTCTTTCGCAGCCTGCGCCGCTTTCTCTTTCGCTTCCTGCGCCTGCGCTTTGGCATCCGCAGCGGCCTGGGCTTTCGCCTCCTGCGCGGCTTTCACTTTAGCGGCTTCGGCAGCGGCCTGTTTCGCTTCGGCTTCCGCCTGTTTTTTGGCATCGGCGGCGGCTTTTTTCGCTTCAGCGTCTGCTTTTTTCTGTGCATCAGCGGCGGCTTTCGCCTGCGCATCAGCCTGTGCTTTTGCATCAGCCTGCGCTTTCGCGGCGGCAGCGGATTTCGCCTGGGCAGCCGCCTGCGCTTTGGCTTCTGCGGCTTTAGCCTGCGCATCCGCCTGCGCTTTTGCCTCTGCTTTAGCTTGCGCCGCAGCGGCTTCGGCCTGCTTCTGCTCGGCCTGAGCCTGCTTCGCGGTCTCCTGCGCTTTTTTCTGTTCGGCAGCCTGTTGGGCCGCTTCTTTTGCTTCCTGCTGAGCCTGAAGGCGTTCTTTTTCCAGCGCTTTCAGACGCTGTTGATCGGCGGCCTGCTTCTGCTGCAACTCTTCCGCCTGCTGCTGAGCGGCTTTCTGGCGCTGCTGTTCCGCACGCTTACTGTCGCTTTGCTGATTCTGCTGGCGATTATACTGCTCAACTATCGCACCAGAATCGACCATCACAGCATCTATATCGCTACCGCCACCGCCGCCACTGCTGGCGTCGATGTGTTCGTTAAACGAGCTCCAGATCAGGAGTGCAATCAAGAAGATATGCAATATCACTGAAATGATAATGGCGCGTTTTAACTTATCGTTTTGCTCGGTTGCCTTCGACACTCTCGATTCCCAAAAACGGTTCGAATAAATTAAATCGGCTGCGTCATCAGTCCAACAGACTTAACGCCTGCCTGATGCAGCAAGTTCAGCGCCTTAATGATCTCATCATAAGGCACGTCCTTCGCGCCGCCGATCAGGAAAACCGTCTTCGGATTGGCTTCGATACGGCGCTGCGCCTCGGCCATAACCTGCTCAGGCGGCAGCTGCTCCATCCGATCGTGATCGACTACCAGGCTGTACTGCCCCACGCCCGCCACTTCGACAATGACGGGTGGATTATCATCACTGGAGACAGTTTTAGAATCCGTTGCGTCCGGCAGATCGACTTCCACGCTTTGCGTAATGATTGGCGCCGTTGCCATGAAGATCAGCAGCAGAACCAGCAGAACATCAAGCAGAGGAACAATGTTGATCTCGGACTTCATGTCGCGGCGACCGCCGCGACCACGCGTTCTGGCCATAATACTCTCCGCTCTTACTTGCTGTTCTCGCTGGAGAACGCCTGACGGTGCAGAATAGCCGTGAACTCTTCCATAAAGTTATCGTAATTCTGTTCCAGCTTGTTCACGCGTTGGTTAAGACGGTTGTACGCCATTACCGCAGGGATTGCCGCGAACAGACCGATAGCGGTAGCAATCAGCGCTTCAGCAATACCCGGCGCAACCATCTGCAAAGTCGCCTGTTTAACCGCGCCCAGTGCAATAAAGGCATGCATAATGCCCCATACCGTACCGAACAGGCCGATATAAGGACTAATAGAGCCCACGGTGCCAAGGAAAGGAATATGGTTTTCCAGCGTTTCCAGCTCGCGGTTCAGAGAAATACGCATCGCACGCGTTGCCCCTTCGACCACCGCTTCTGGCGCATGGTTATTAGCGCGATGCAGACGGGCAAATTCCTTGAAGCCTGCATAGAAAATCTGTTCAGAACCGCCTAACTCGTCACGGCGGGACTGGCTCTCCTGATAGAGACGCGACAGTTCAATACCTGACCAGAACTTGTCTTCAAAGGCATCCGCCTCGCGCCCGGCCGCATTTAAAATGCGCGTGCGCTGAATAATAATTGCCCAAGAGGCGATAGAAAATCCAATCAAAATCAACATGATAAGTTTGACCAGAAGGCTAGCCTTCAGGAACAAATCAAGAATGTTCATGTCAGTCACTGCATAAACTCCGCGACAATAGACTTGGGAAGCGCAATGGGCTTCATCAGATGTGGATTGATGCAGGCGATCAGAACCTCCGCTTCATTCAGCGTCCGTCCTTCTGCATTAACAATACGTTGTGTGAATGTCATAGTCGTTCTGGTCATTTTTGACACCTCACTCTGCACCTCAATTAAATCATCAAGGCGCGCAGGGGCAAGGTAATCAACCGTG
The DNA here is from genome assembly GCF_007981265.1 of Pantoea sp. CCBC3-3-1. Taxonomy (NCBI): domain Bacteria; kingdom Pseudomonadati; phylum Pseudomonadota; class Gammaproteobacteria; order Enterobacterales; family Erwiniaceae; genus Pantoea; species Pantoea sp. CCBC3-3-1. Next base: position 1,433,773 of record NZ_CP034363.1, on the reverse strand, counting down.
ATACGACGCACGACAAAGCCAACCTGCTGCTCAAGCAGCACCTGCTGGCTGAAATGGTGCTGACGCAGCATCTCAGTTCGTGCCCGTTCATAAAAAGCGACATAGCTGGCGTGGTAAACCACCCCCCCGGCATCGGTGTCTTCGTAGTAGACACGGACCGGCCATCGAAACAGCGTTGTACTCACTCTACATCCCGGTATGGCTTTTAAACGTTGCTACTATACGCAAGAGCATACGCCTTTGGAATGGATTGCCAGAGGGTAAATAAAATAATTATCCTTTGGAAACAACTTAGCTGTTTTCGGGAGAAATCTTAAACAAATCCTGACACAAGCGGCGAGCAAAGCAGCATTGAATGGCGGGAGGTCACGGTTAAAAATCGGGCAGTTTGTCCCCCTGCCCTGTCGGGATTGAAAAAGAGGTGACTTTTACTACCCGCAGTGGCACGGCGATAAAAAAAGAGCCCATGACGGGCTCTGTTTCAAAACTGACCGATGCCTTGATGGCTACGGTTTTTCCTGCGCGGCACTGTCTTCAATATGTTCAATCGCCAGCGCGGTAATGATGCCAAATGCACAGGCCAGTAGCGTGCCAAGGATCCAGGCGAAATACCACATAGTTCAGCTCCTCAATTAATAGAGAGAATGGGTGTTGTCTTCAATCTGCGCTTTGGTCAGTCGACCCGCCATTTTGTAGTAACACCAGGTTGTATAAGCCAGGATGATCGGCACGAAAATAATGGCGGCTACGGTCATGATTTTTAGCGTCAACAGGCTGGAGGTCGCATCCCACATTGTCAGGCTAACATCAGGCACCGTGCTGGAAGGCATAATAAACGGAAACATTGCTACGCCCGCAGTGAGGATCACGCAGGCCAGCGTCAGTGAGGAAAACACAAACGCCCAGCCCCCTTTTTTTAATCGTGAACAGAGGAGGGTCAGTAGCGGTAACACAACCCCCAGCAGCGGAATGCTCCACAGCACAGGCATCGCGTTGAAGTTCACCAGCCAGGCTCCCGCCTCACGACTGACGGTTTTCGTCAGGGGGTTGGACGCGGCGTTATGATCCAGTACCGAGGTCACCACATAGCCTTCAATTCCACGCATTACCCAGAGACCAGCCACTACAAAACAGACCAGCATCACGCAAGCTGAGATCTGCGCGGCAATACGGGAACGGAGGTGCAGTTCACCCACCGTACGCATTTGTAAATATGTCGCGCCCTGGGTCAGGATCATGGTGACGCTAACAATGCCTGCCAGCAGCGCAAACGGATTCAGCAGCTGGAAGAAATTACCGGTATAGAACAGACGCAGATATTCATCCGCATGAAAAGGTACGCCTTGCAGCAGGTTGCCAAAGGCCACGCCGATCACCAGCGGCGGCACAAAGCTGCCGATAAAAATTGCCCAGTCCCACATGCCGCGCCAGCGTGGATTTTCGATTTTTGAACGATAGTCAAAACCCAGCGGACGGAAGAAGAGTGAGGCCAGCACCAGGATCATCGCGACATAAAAGCCTGAGAAGGCTGCGGCATAGACCATTGGCCAGGCAGCGAATAACGCGCCGCCTGCGGTGATTAGCCAAACCTGATTGCCGTCCCAGTGTGGCGCAATGCTGTTAATCATAATGCGGCGTTCGGTATCCGTTCGCCCCAGAAGACGGCCAAGCATACCCACGCCCATATCAAAGCCGTCCGCGATGGCGAAGCCAATCAGCAATACGCCGATCAGCGCCCACCAGACGAAACGCAACAGTTCATAAGTTATCATTTTTTCTCTCCTGTTCTAACGTTTCTGGGGAGCAGCAATCGTCGATTGTTCATAGTGATAGCGGCCCGTTTTCAAACTGCTGGGGCCAAGGCGAGCAAATTTGATCATCAGGTACATTTCCGCAATCAGAAAAAGCGTGTACAGGCCGGCAATCAGGATCATTGAAAATAGAAGATCGCCGGTAGTCAGGGAGGAATTTGCCACGCCGGTTGGCAGCACTTCACCAATCGCCCATGGCTGGCGACCATATTCCGCAACGAACCAGCCCGTTTCGACAGCGATCCACGGCAGCGGAATGCCAAACAGCGCGCATTTCAACAGCAGCCTGCTTTTTCCAATACGGTTACGGACCACGCTCCAGAAAGCGCAGCCGATAATCAACAGCATCAGAACGCCGCAGGCGACCATAATGCGGAAAGAGAAATAGAGCGGCGCGACGCGGGGGATAGAATCTTTGGTCGCCTGACGGATTTGCGCTTCGCTGGCATCCGTCACATTTTCCGTATAGCGCTTGAGTAAAAGACCATAACCGAGATCTTTCTTCACTTCGTCAAAAGCATTTTTTACAGCCGGATCGCTGTTGCCTGCCCGTAATTGCTCAAGCAAATGATAAGCCTGCATGCCGTTACGAATACGGATCTCATGCTGATCCAGCAGATCCCGCAACCCGGTAACTTGTTGATCAACAGAGCGCGTCGCGATCAGTCCCAGCGCCCAGGGGATTTGGATTGCATAGTGGTTTTGCTGCGCGTCCTGATCCGGGAGGCCGAATAGCGTGAAGGCCGCAGGCGCCGGTTGCGTTTCCCACTCCGCTTCAATGGCCGCCAGCTTGGTTTTTTGTACGTCGCCCATTTCATAGCCGGACTCATCGCCCAGCACGATAACCGAGAGGATCGCTGCCATGCCAAAACTGGCGGCGATTGCAAAAGAACGCTTTGCAAAAGCGACATCGCGACCGCGCAGCAGATAATAAGCGCTGATGCCCAGTACAAACATTGCGCCGGTGGTATAGCCTGCCGCGACGGTATGCACGAATTTGACCTGTGCAACCGGATTCAGCACCAGCCCGGCAAAACTGACCATCTCCATACGCATGGTTTCGAAATTGAATTCTGACGCGACCGGATTTTGCATCCAGCCATTCGCAACCAAAATCCACAGCGCGGATAAATTCGAGCCCAGCGCCACCAGCCAGGTGACGGCCAGATGCTGACGCTTACTCAGACGCTCCCAGCCGAAAAAGAACAGGCCGACGAAGGTTGATTCAAGAAAAAAGGCCATCAGGCCTTCAATAGCCAGCGGAGCACCAAAAATATCGCCGACGTAATGGGAATAATAAGACCAGTTGGTACCGAACTGAAACTCCATTGTCAGCCCGGTTGCCACGCCAAGCGCAAAGTTAATGCCAAATAACTTGCCCCAAAACTTGGTCATATCCTTATAAATTTGTTTGCCTGAAAGCACATAAACCGTTTCCATTATGGCCAGCAGAAACGCCATCCCCAGCGTTAACGGGACAAACAGGAAATGATACATTGCAGTTAAAGCAAACTGTAAGCGCGACAGTTCAACAATATCTAACATTTTAACTCCTTGCTCATAAATTGGCGCAGACAGGCTGTGCAATCCAGCATTGCAGCCCAAAAGGTAAAGGGTTCAAAAAGGCATTGAAGCCTGATTGCAGGCCAGGCGCCGTCAGGACGTTCCCCAGGAATACGTTGTTCATAATTATTTTTTAGCGCGAGCGCGCGCCATGCTTTTGTCAAACAGTTCCGACAGCCGGAAAACGACAAAAACATTAATTTTTATTATTAAACAAATTCACTGTTTTGATGCAGGGCAATTTAATATGAAAACAGTTTTTTTATCCAGATCCCGCAATTGATATAAATCCTGTTTTTTTGATCTTAATTAAGTTCGTATGAAATGAAAGGCGCGTAATTTTCTTGATTGTTGCACATTTGTTTTTTAAATTAAGTTTGTTCTTTAATTATTCATAACAATATCGTTTATTTAACGCCTGTTCATACTGGCATAATAGTTAATTTTTTTAATCTGCATTGTTTATTAATGGCCCGAGAGTCGTGCGCTGAAACCCCTATTAACAGCAAAAAAAAAGCCACCCGAAGGTGGCCAGTTTCAGCGCTTACTCGTCGTTAAGCAGGCAGTACGGCTTTCACTGCATCGCCAATATCGGCAAGGCTGCGCACCGTTTTCACACCCGCAGCTTCCAGCGCAGCAAACTTCTCGTCTGCCGTGCCTTTACCGCCCGCGATGATCGCGCCTGCATGACCCATACGCTTGCCTTTCGGCGCGGTAACACCCGCGATATAGCCCACAACAGGTTTGGTGACGTGCTCTTTAATGAAGGCCGCGGCTTCTTCTTCTGCGCTACCGCCAATTTCACCGATCATCACAATCGCTTCGGTCTGTGGATCGTCCTGGAACAGTTTCAGGATATCGATAAAGTTTGAGCCAGGGATGGGGTCGCCGCCGATACCGACGCAGGTAGACTGACCGTAACCGATGTCAGTTGTCTGCTTCACGGCTTCATAGGTCAGCGTGCCGGAACGGGAAACGATGCCGATACGGCCTGGTTTATGAATGTGGCCCGGCATGATGCCGATTTTGCATTCGCCTGGGGTAATCACGCCCGGGCAGTTTGGACCAATCATCCGTACACCGGCTTCATCCAGCTTCACTTTTACGGTCAGCATATCCAGCGTAGGGATACCTTCCGTAATGGTGATGATCAGCTTGATACCCGCTTCAATCGCTTCCAGGATACCGTCTTTGCAGAACGGTGCCGGAACGTAAATCACGGATGCTGTTGCGCCCGTGGCTTCAACGGCTTCACGCACGGTGTTGAATACCGGCAGGCCAAGATGTTCGGTGCCGCCTTTACCCGGCGTTACGCCGCCTACCAGCTGCGTACCATACGCCAGCGCCTGTTCGGAGTGGAAAGTCCCCTGCCCGCCGGTAAAGCCCTGGCAGATTACCTTGGTGTTTTTATCGATTAAAATGGACATTATTTCCCCTCCGCTGCGGCAACAACGCGCTGTGCCGCGTCACTCAGGCTGGTTGCTGCAATAATATTCAAACCGCTGTCCGCCAGTTTTGACGCGCCCAGCTCGGCATTGTTTCCTTCCAGACGTACCACGACCGGTACGTTAACACCCACTTCTGCCACCGCGCCGATGATCCCATCAGCAATCAGGTCACAGCGCACGATGCCGCCGAAGATGTTAACAAAGACCGCTTTCACCGCGTCGTCAGACAGGATGATTTTAAAGGCTTCGGTCACGCGCTCTTTGGTCGCGCCGCCGCCAACGTCGAGGAAGTTCGCTGGCTGGCCACCACTCAGCTTAACGATGTCCATGGTGCCCATTGCCAGGCCCGCGCCGTTAACCATACAGCCGATGTTGCCTTCCAGCGCCACATAGTTCAGTTCCCACTGTGCAGCGTGAGCCTCACGGGAGTCTTCCTGGCTTGGATCGCGCATTTCACGCAGTTCTGGCTGACGGAACAGGGCATTGCCATCGGCACCCAGTTTACCGTCCAGGCAGATCAGATCGCCCTGCTTAGTGATAACCAGCGGGTTGATTTCCACCAGCGCCAGATCGCGCTCCAGGAACAGGTTCGCCAGACCCATAAAGATTTTGGTGAACTGACCAACCTGCTTACCGGTCAGGCCCAGTTTGAACGCCAGCTCACGGCCCTGATAAGGCTGTGGACCGGTTAACGGATCCAGCGCCATTTTATGGATCAGGTGCGGCGTTTCTTCTGCCACTTTTTCAATTTCCACGCCGCCTTCAGTAGACGCCATGAACACCACACGACGGGTGCCGCGATCTACAACCGCGCCCAGATAAAGTTCCTGATCGATATCGGTTGCCGCTTCTACCAGAATCTGGTTAACCGGCTGGCCGTTGGCATCAGTCTGATAGGTGGTCAGGCGCTTGCCCAGCCAGTGTTCAGCAAAAGCACGAATCTCTTCCTTGCTTTTTACTACCTTCACGCCGCCCGCTTTGCCGCGGCCGCCAGCGTGTACCTGACATTTCACTACCCACGGACCGGCGCCAATTTTTGAGGCGGCTTCTTCAGCTTCACGTGGAGTGGTGCAGGCATAGCCGACAGGTGCCGGTAAACCATACCGTGCAAAAAGCTGTTTTGCCTGATATTCGTGTAAGTTCATGTTGTTAATCCATCCAGGTCGGAAAAGACTCGGCCGAATCCGGCAAATGCCGGCGTGTCGGCCACACATAGGGTTGGGTGCGGTAACCGCCCGCACCCGACAGGGATTAAACGTCCAGCAGCAGACGTGAAGGATCTTCCAGCAGCTCTTTGATTGCCACCAGGAAGCTGACGGATTCTTTTCCGTCGATCAGGCGGTGGTCATAAGAGAGTGCCAGATACATCATTGGCAGGATCACAACCTGACCATTCACCGCCATAGGGCGATCTTTAATGGCGTGCATGCCAAGGATCGCGCTCTGCGGTGGGTTGATGATTGGCGTGGACATCAGTGAACCGAAGACGCCGCCGTTGGTAATGGTGAAGTTACCGCCGGTAAGCTCGTCTACGGTCAGTTTGCCATCGCGGCCCTTGATCGCCAGCTCTTTGATTTTCTTCTCGATATCCGCCATGCCCAGCGCATCGATATCTTTCAGTACCGGCGTGACCAGGCCGCGAGGCGTGGAAACCGCAATACTGACATCAAAGTAGTTGTGGTAAACCACATCTTCGCCGTCGATAGACGCGTTCACTTCCGGGAAACGCTTCAGCGCTTCAACCACGGCTTTCAGGTAGAAGGACATAAAGCCCAGGCGAATGCCGTGGCGCTTCTCAAACGCTTCACCATACTGCTTACGCAGATTCATGATTGGCTGCATGTTGACTTCGTTAAACGTTGTCAGCATTGCGGTGCTGTTTTTCGCTTCCAGCAGACGTTCGGCGATACGCTTACGCAGACGAGTCATCGGTACGCGTTTTTCGCTGCGGCCCGCCAGTGAAGGTGCTGGCGCCGCTGTGGCAGCCTGTGGCGCCTTCGCTTCAGCCGGTTTGGCTTCTGGCGCTTTGGCCAGATGTTTTTCCACATCTTCACGCGTCAGACGGCCACCAACGCCGGTGCCTTTGATGGCAGCCGGATCAAGATTGTGTTCCGCAATCAGGCGACGAATAGCCGGGCTGAGCGCATCATTGCTCTCATCTTCTAACGAAGCGCTCTGACGCTGAGCCGGAGTAGACTCTTTCGCCTCCGGTTTCGCTGAACTCTCTTTACCGCCGCTGTTGCCTTCTTTCAGGCGGCCCAGCGTCTGACGAGAAGTGACGGTTGCGCCTTCGTCTTCCAGAATCGCTTCCAGCACGCCATCGGCAGAAGCAGGCACTTCCAGCACAACTTTGTCCGTTTCAATTTCTACCAGTACTTCGTCACGCTGGACGGTATCGCCCGGTTTCTTGTGCCAGGTTGCCACGGAGGCATCGGCAACGGACTCAGGCAGGTCGGGAACGAGGATATCTACGCTACTCATTATTTTTCCTTTAATTAATTAACGTTCAGCGCGTCATTTACCAGATCTTGCTGCTGCTGCTGGTGAACGGACATATAGCCAACTGCCGGGGAAGCCGAAGCGGGGCGACCGGCGTAACGTAATGAAGCACCAAATGGCAACACTTCGCGGAAATGATGCTGACTGCAGTACCAGGCACCCTGATTGAGTGGCTCTTCCTGGCACCAGACAAAATCATGCACGTGCGAGTATTGTTGCAGCTTGTCCTGTACCGCCTTATGCGGGAACGGATAGAGCTGTTCGATACGCACGATAGCCACATCGGTCTGCTCGTTTTTGCGGCGTTTTTCCAGCAGGTCGTAATACACTTTGCCGGAACACATCACCACACGCTTAACGCCTTGCGGATCCAGATCGTCAATTTCACCAATCGCCGGCTGGAAGCCGCCGTTAGCCAGCTCTTCCAGTGAAGAGATCGCCAGCGGATGACGCAGCAGAGATTTAGGCGACATCACTACCAGCGGACGGCGCATACCGCGCAGCGCCTGACGACGCAGCATGTGGTAAACCTGAGCGGGCGTGGAAGGCACGCAAACCTGCATATTCTGTTCTGCGCACAGCTGCAAATAGCGTTCAAGGCGCGCTGAGGAGTGTTCCGGGCCCTGACCTTCATAGCCGTGCGGCAGCAGCATCACCAGGCCACACATCCGGCCCCATTTCTGTTCGCCGGAGCTGATGAACTGGTCGATGACCACCTGAGCGCCGTTGGCAAAGTCACCGAACTGCGCTTCCCAAATGGTCAGCGTGCGCGGTTCTGCCGTCGCATAACCGTATTCAAACGCCAACACCGCTTCTTCAGAAAGAACCGAGTCCCAGACCTTGAACGTGCCCTGGCCGTTATGGATGTGCTGTAACGGCGTCCAGGTCGAACCGTTCGCCTGGTTATGAATAACCGCATGACGGTGGAAGAAGGTGCCACGGCCCATGTCTTCACCAGAAAGACGGCATGGAATGCCTTCATCTACCAGCGTGGCATAAGCCAGGTTTTCAGCAGCCCCCCAGTCGAACGGCTTGTCGCCTGCCGCCATGGCGGCGCGATCGTTGTAAATCTTCGCCACGCGCGACTGCATCTCAATTGCTTCTGGCACGGTACTGATACGTTTTGCCAGCTCCTGCAACCGTTTCAGATCCAGCGTGGAAGGATAGCTTTCATCCCAGTCATGGTTAAGATACGGCGACCAGGTAAAGGAGTGCAGGCTCATCGGACGCCATTCCGGCACCACGCATTCGCCCGCGTCCAGCGCGTCGCGGTACAGGTTGACCATTTCCGTGGCATCTTCCAGGCTGGCGATATGTTCACGTTCCAGCCTGTCGGCATAGAGCTTGCGCGGCGTCGGGTGTTTCTTGATTTTCTGGTACATTACCGGCTGAGTCGCGCTTGGCTCATCCGCTTCGTTATGGCCGTGACGGCGATAACAAACCAGGTCAATAAAGACGTCGCGTTTGAAGGTGTTACGGAAATCCAACGCCAGGCGGGTAACAAACGCCACCGCTTCAGGATCGTCAGCATTAACGTGGAAAATAGGAGCCAGTACCATTTTGCCGATATCGGTACAGTACTGGGTGGAACGGGCATCTTTCGGGTTGGAAGTGGTGAAACCAATCTGGTTATTGATCACGATACGCACGGTACCGCCCACTTCGTAGCCGCGCGCCTGAGACATGTTCAGCGTTTCCTGAACCACGCCCTGACCGGTCACTGCCGCATCACCGTGAATGGTGATAGGTAATACTTTATTGCTGCTCGGTTCATCCAGACGATCCAGACGGGCGCGGACCGATCCCATCACTACCGGACTGACAATCTCAAGGTGCGACGGGTTGAACGCCAGCGCCAGATGCACCATGCCGCCTTCGGTTTCCACATCGGACGAGAAGCCCATGTGATATTTCACGTCGCCGGTACCGAGGTGCTCTTTATGCTTGCCTGAGAATTCGTCAAACAGGTCCTGCGGCTTTTTACCCAGCACGTTAATCAGCACGTTCAGGCGGCCACGGTGCGCCATGCCCAACACCACTTCACGCGTACCGCTTTTACCTGCATGCCGAATCATTTCATTCAGCATCGGCACCAGTGCATCACCGCCTTCCAGCGAGAAGCGTTTCGCGCCCGGGAATTTGGCACCCAGATAGCGTTCCAGCCCTTCCGCTGCGGTCAGCTGTTTCAGGAAACCTTTTTTCTCGTCCGTCGAGAAAGAAGCCTGACCCGCCACCGATTCAATACGCTGTTGGATCCAGCGTTTTTCTTCGGTGTTGGTGATATGCATGTATTCTGCGCCAATCGAACCGCAATAGGTTTGCTTCAGCAAATCAAACAGATCGCCTAAACGCATGGTGTCTTTGCCAAACGCAAAAGATCCTACGTTAAAGGTTTCCTGAAAATCCGCTTCGGTCAGATCGTGAAAGGCAGGATCCAAATCCGGTACCGATTCCTGCTGCCACAGTCCCAGCGGATCGAGATTCGCCAGCTGATGCCCACGGAAACGGAAGGCGTTAATCAGCTGTAGGACTTTAACCTGCTTGGCATTGGTATCGGGATCGCTGACGGAAGAGGTATAGCGCGTGGCGTCTTTTGCCAGCCGCTTGAAATACTCGCGGGTTGTCGAATGGAATTGTTCAGGCCTGACTCCAGCGCCAGGAAGCTGCTGGAACAGCGATTTCCAGGCAACGTCAACAGAGTCAGGATCGGTTAGATAGTCCTCATAGAGCTGCTCTATGTAGGTCTGGTTCGCGCCGGCCAGCCAGGAGGAGTCCAGCCACGGTTTCATCGCGCTGTTCTGCATTGTGATCCCTTAAGCATTTTGTGCTTTTTTTCGCCGTGAAAATTTAACGGAACAAGCATGTCCCGCGCCGCATAAGCGACTTGCCGCAGGCCTTGCTCCGCATTTATCAGCGGGACTCAGCCTGATAAAACAGCCGGAGACCAGCAGGTCTCCGGGTGAGTTACGCTTACGCGCTTCTCTGTAACAGCATCGACTTAATATGGCCGATGGCGCGTGTCGGGTTTAGCCCTTTCGGACAAACGCTCACGCAGTTCATAATACTGTGGCAGCGGAACACGCTGAACGCATCGCTCAGATTGTCCAGACGCGGGCCGGTTTCCGTATCGCGACTGTCGATCAGGAAACGGTAAGCGGCCAGCAGCCCTGCCGGACCAATAAACTTGTCCGGGTTCCACCAGAACGACGGGCAGGAGGTCGAACAGCATGCACAAAGTATACATTCGTACAGACCATCCAGCTTTTCGCGTTGTTCAGGCTGCTGCAAGTGCTCGCGAGCCGGTGGATTTTCCCCATTATTCAACAAGTAAGGCTTAATCTTCTCATACTGAGTGTAGAACTGTCCCATGTCTACTACCAAATCCCGGATTACCGGTAAACCGGGCAGTGGTCGGATGACAATTTTGCGTTTTCCTGCACCCAGAGCAGAGACCGGCGTGATACAGGCCAGGCCATTTTTACCGTTCATGTTGATGCCGTCGGAGCCGCAAACCCCTTCACGGCATGAGCGGCGGAAAGCCAGCGTCGAATCCTGCTCTTTCAGCTGGATCAGCGCATCCAGCAGCATCATGTCCCGCCCTTCTTCCGACTCCAGGCTGTAATCCTGCATCCGCGGCGCGTCGTCCACGTCCGGGTTATAACGATAAACAGAAAATTCGATTTTCATGTTCTTATTCTCCGCAAACTAGTAAGTACGTGCTTTCGGCGGGAAGGCCGCGCGCAGTTTTGGCTGCATGTTCACCTCACGGCGAGTCATGCTTTCGGTTTGCGGCAGATACACGCTGTGGCATAACCAGTTTGCATCGTCACGTTCAGGGTAATCAAAGCGACTGTGAGCACCACGGCTTTCGGTACGATAGTTAGCGGCGACGGCCGTGGCGTAAGCGGTTTCCATCAGGTTATCCAGCTCCAGACACTCAATACGCTGGGTATTAAAGTCAGGCGAACGGTCATCCAGACGGGCATTTTTCAGGCGCTCGCGCAGGACTTTCAGTTCCTCAAGGCCTTTCGCCATTGCATCGCCTTCGCGGAACACCGAGAAGTTATTTTGCATGCAGGTTTGCAGAGCCTTACGCAGTTCAACAGGATCTTCACCGGTCTCGGTGTTGTTCCAGCGGTTGAGGCGAGCCAGCGACGCATCGATCTCGTCGTCGGTAGCGTCCAGCAGTTCGCCCTGCTCCTGGATAGACTGTTGCAGATGCAGACCCGCTGCACGGCCAAATACCACCAGATCCAACAGCGAGTTGCCGCCCAGACGGTTGGAACCATGCACGGAGACGCAGGCGATTTCGCCAACGGCAAACAGCCCCGGCACAACAACATCTTCGCCCTGCTCGTTGACCGTCAGCGCCTGACCGGTCACTTTCGTCGGAATGCCACCCATCATGTAGTGGCAGGTTGGAATAACAGGAATCGGTTCTTTTACCGGATCCACGTGAGCAAAGGTACGTGACAATTCAAGAATGCCCGGCAGACGAGCTTCCAGTACTTCGCTTCCCAGATGATCGAGTTTCAGTTTGATATGCGGTCCCCATGGCCCTTCACAGCCACGGCCTTCACGGATCTCAATCATCATTGAGCGGGCAACCACGTCTCGGCCTGCCAGATCTTTCGCGTTTGGCGCATAGCGTTCCATAAAGCGTTCGCCGTGCTTGTTCAGCAGATAACCGCCTTCACCACGACAGCCTTCCGTCACCAGCACGCCTGCACCGGCAATGCCTGTCGGATGGAACTGCCACATTTCCATATCCTGCACCGGCACGCCGGCACGCAACGCCATGCCTACACCGTCACCGGTATTGATATGGGCGTTGGTGGTGGATTGATAAATGCGGCCCGCGCCGCCCGTCGCCAGCACCGTCGCACGCGCTTTGAAATAGACGACTTCGCCATCTTCAATATTCAGCGCGGTACAGCCAACGATAGCGCCGTCAGCGTTTTTAACCAGATCCAGCGCATACCACTCGGAGAAAATGGTGGTCTTGTTTTTCAGGTTCTGCTGGTAAAGGGTATGCAGTAACGCATGACCGGTACGGTCAGCAGCAGCAGCAGTACGTGCTGCCTGCTCACCGCCAAAATTTTTCGACTGGCCGCCAAAGGGACGCTGATAAATGCGTCCATCGTCCAGACGGGAGAAAGGCAGACCCATATGCTCCAGCTCCAGAATCGCCTCCGGGCCGGTTTTACACATATATTCGATCGCGTCCTGGTCACCGATATAGTCGGAACCTTTGACCGTGTCGTACATGTGCCATTCCCAGTTGTCGTCATGGGTATTGCCCAGCGCAACGGTGATACCGCCCTGAGCAGACACAGTATGCGAACGGGTTGGGAAGACTTTCGATAACAGGGCGCAGGTTTGGCCCGATTGGGAAATCTGTAGCGCAGCACGCATGCCTGCACCACCAGCGCCGACTACAACGGCGTCAAACTCTCTGACTGGCAACTTCATTTTACGCACCCCACACAACTACAGTTCCATAAATCGCATAGACAAACAGCGCCACGACAATCGCCATCTGCAACAGCAAACGGGTCGCCAGATGTTTGACGTAGTCTGTCAGCACCTGCCACATCCCTATCCAGCCATGCATCAAAATGGAGAACAGCGTCAGCAGCGTGAAAACTTTAGTAACGGAGGAGGCAAAAAATCCGCGCCAGATCTCATAGGTTAGCGTGTCCGATATCACCACAAAACCGAGGATGTAGAGCACGTAGAGCGTCATAATAATTGCTGATGCGCGTACCAGCAGCCAGTCATGAACGCCGTTGCGTCCTAATGCAGAAGCGTTGCTTAACATACGAGGACTCCAGCCAGAATTGAAAGCACGACGGTGATACCAAAGCAGATTTGCGCTGAGCGCGTTCCCACCACTTGCGTCTCTGCCAGGTAGCCAAAATCCATTAACATATGGCGAACACCACCGACAATATGATATGCCAGCGCGGTAAGAATGCCCCACATAATGAATTTAACAAAAAAGCTATCCATCACGGCTGACGCCTGCAGGAAGCCTTCCGGCGAAGAGAGTGACAGGCCCAGTAACCAGAGCAGTATTCCAACGGCCACAAAGGTAATGACGCCGGACACGCGGTGGAGAATAGACGCTATTGCAGTAACGGGAAACCGGATCGTTGAGAGATCCAAGTTGACAGGTCTTTGTTTTTTCACGGTTTTGCCCACACAGCCTTTCTTATTTTGCTTCCTCCGGTCCTGAAGCTCAGAACCTTCCACGGGCGTGGTAAAGCTCTGTACCGGCACCAAAACAGCAACATCCAGTGTTAATTGACGCGGTAAAACAAACGCTGGGTGGCTCCTGGTGTCAGGGTATTCCGGAGACCTGGCGGCAGTATAGGTCGATCACAAACTCATTACAATTCCCCTACAAACATCTTGGGAACATTTCGGTGGAACAGTGATCCCACTCACATTTTTCACAATTTATACAAATTTAATTATCTGATTTGACAAAGTTTCAACATTCTTGTTACAAACTCTGCGTGAAAAGTTCTATGATGCACAAAAGTTATGGGGATACACTTTCACCTAAGCACAAGTTATGTAACATTGGTGTGATAGACACACTGAGTATCGGGTACTGATAAGTTACGACCAGACCGAATCTTTAACAACTGCGAAATGAAGCCCGATTATGCCCTCCCGGCCTGCACGTGCCCGTCACTCTGTACCCTGCACATTATAAGATGCCACAGAGTTGATGAATTTATCAGCACACAGCGGTGGGCATAATAGCTTTTCCGGTGTCATAGATTCATCGATAAGGCGCTAAGGAGACTGTAAATGGCTGATAAAAAAGCAACGCTAAACCTGCCGGGTGAAGCGGCTATTGAACTTGATGTGCTGAGTGGCACGTTAGGCCAGGAAGAGATTGATGTCCGTAGTCTCGGCTCTAAAGGATATTTCACCTTTGACCCGGGCTTCACGTCTACGGCGTCCTGCGAGTCTAAAATTACCTATATCGACGGTGACGAAGGTATTCTGCTGCACCGTGGTTTCCCTATCGATCAGCTGGCGCTGCACTCTAATTATCTTGAAGTGTGCTATATCCTGCTGAATGGCGAAGCGCCAACCAAAGAACAGTTTGACGAATTCCGTACTATCGTGACGCGTCATACGATGATCCATGAGCAAATCCACCATCTGTTCCGCGGCTTCCGCCGTGATTCTCACCCGATGGCGGTGATGTGTGGCGTGACCGGCGCGCTGGCGGCTTTCTATCACGATGCGATGGACGTCAATATAGAGCGTCACCGTGAAATTGCTGCCTTCCGCTTGCTGTCCAAAATGCCAACCGTTGCGGCAATGTGTTACAAGTATTCGATTGGCCAGCCCTTCGTCTATCCGCGCAACGATCTCTCCTACTCCGCCAACTTCCTGAACATGATGTTCTCCACGCCGTGTGAAGATTACGTGGTGAACCCGGTATTGGAACGCGCGATGGATCGTATTTTGATCCTGCATGCCGATCACGAGCAGAACGCCTCAACCTCTACCGTGCGTACAGCAGGTTCTTCCGGCGCTAACCCGTTTGCCTGTATCGCGGCGGGTATTGCTTCACTGTGGGGACCGGCGCATGGCGGCGCAAACGAAGCCTGTCTGCGAATGCTGGAAGAGATTAAAACCGTGGAGCACATTCCGGAATTCATCAAGCGAGCGAAAGATAAAAATGACTCTTTCCGCCTGATGGGCTTTGGTCACCGTGTTTACAAAAACTACGATCCACGTGCCACCGTGATGCGCGATACTTGCCACGAAGTGCTGAAAGAGCTGGGCATGAAGGATGATTTGCTGGAAGTGGCGATGGAGCTGGAACATATCGCGCTAAACGACCCGTACTTCATTGAGCGCAAACTCTATCCGAACGTCGATTTCTATTCAGGTCTGATCCTGAAAGCGATGGGCATTCCTTCTTCCATGTTTACGGTTATCTTCGCGATGGCGCGTACCGTTGGCTGGATCGCTCACTGGAAAGAGATGCACGACGACGGCATCAAAATTGCCCGTCCTCGCCAGCTTTATACCGGCTACGATCAGCGCGACTTCACGTCACACAGCAAATAACGCGTGTCGGAAAGATGAGAAGCGCCGCATTGCGGCGCTTTTTTTATTGCTGGCAGCCAGGACACCAGTAAAAAGGCCTTGAGGAGAGCGACGTTTTTTCAATGATCCCACCGCAGCGCTCGCAGGCTTTTCCGGCGCGGTGAAAAACTTTGAAGCTGAACAGTGCGCCATGATGCTTGTTCTCCTTTGCCACGCCGCGCGTTTGATAAGAGAGCCGGGGAATATCCAGCAGCGCCTGCGCCAATACCTCTAACTGCTCCGGTGAAAGATCCTGCGCTTTGTGCTGGGGTGCCAGCGCAGCCTGCCAGAGAATTTCCACTCGCAGATAGTTACCCAACCCCGCCAAAAATGCCTGGTCAAGCAGCAGGCCGCTAAACTGACGCCGCCGGAATTTAGCCGACAGCAGACGTTCTTTCACCTGCTCAGTCGTCAGCGTCATATCCAGCACGTCAGGCCCGACCCGTAGAAGAAACGGGTGCGCGCCCAGCGTATCCTGGTTATGCATTTCAATGTCAGAGGCGCTGTAGAGCAACAGCGTTTTATCTTCCGCGGCCAGCCGAACCCGTAATATTCGATTGCTTTGTGGTTCCGTTCCGCTTTTTACCACGCGCCAGACGCCGTACAGTTGGTTATGACTGTAAAGCGTCAGCCCATTGGAAAAGTGGGTCAAAATGGCTTTCCCCCGCGTTTCGATGGCCTCTACCCGCTCACCGATCAGCGAAGATTCGTACGTTTTCAGCTGCGGAAATGCAAACCAGACATCGGTCAGCGTTTTACCTTTAATCGCCGCTTCCAGTTTATCCGCCGCCCGGCGGATCTCAGGACCCTCTGGCATTTATCACATCCTTCATTATTCAGTGTGTTGCGCCACCTTCCAGCCGACGATCTTCTTCTACCGTTAGTGCAATGCTCAGCGCCATTTCCAGCGCCAGTCTTGTGGTCTGTAGCGGCATGCTGGCGACGCCAGGAAGAATTTATCAGTTCGCCATCAAAAGGTTCGAAGGCGGTGACCAGCACTGTTGTCAGCGCTGCCTCGTCAGAACATTAAAAACCAGAGCAGGAAAATATTCGCTATTAACAATAGCACGCCCGTTGGGATCTGGGCTTTGATCACCGCGTTACGATCCGGCAGCTCCAGCAATGCCGCCGGTACAAGATTGTAATTGGCGGCCATCGGCGTCATCAGCGTGCCGCAATAGCCGGAAAACATTCCGATCGCCGCCATCACGGCCGGATTGCCATGATGTTGTAAAACCAGGATGGGAATGCCGATCCCTGCCGTCACAATCGGAAAAGCGGCAAAGGCATTGCCCATCACCATGGTCAGCAGCGCCATGCCTATCGCATAGGTCGCCACCGCAGCGAAACGGCTGTCCACGGCCAGATACGTTTCCGTCAGATGAGTAATTGCCGTGCCGACGCCAGCGGTGGTGAACAGCAGGCCCAGCGTCGCCAGCAGCTGAGGCAGAATAAACGCCCAGCCGATAGCATCCAGCAGGCGGCGAGCTTCCTGCACCGATTGTGCCGGCCCTTCCCGCGTCAATTTCAATGCAATCAACCAGCTGACAAGACAGCCGATCGTCATCGAAAACAGCGTGATAAGCGTAGCGTGGTTGCCCGCCCCAAACAGTGCCAGTTGCAGACCAGGAAGATTATTGATTAACAGCACACCGGCTACCGTGACCACGGGAATAGCCAAAGCCGGAAGGAATAAGCGGTTACGCAACCGCTGAGCGCTGGCTTCGCGCTGTTCACGGCTGCGCTGGTGATAAGAACCCAGTTTCACACCGCCAAGCCCGGCGATCAGTGCCATCACCACAACAATGACGCCAATAATGATATGCAATGACCGGGCACCGATCAGTTCCGCCGTCCAGTCACCGACAAAGAACACCAGCGCATACAGCGCCCAGAAAAGCCCGGTGGTCAGGCGTCGGGGATTGGCTTTATCCCGCCAGGACATTACCGCCACCACCAGCATCAGCAGGCTGGCCAGCCAGAACAAATATTGCTGCTCAAACATCAGCGTTCCCCTTTTGCTTTCAGCGCCTGTGCGCTAAGCGCGGAGAGTTCGGCAGCCAGCGTTTTATCCAGCCGACGTAAGCGGAAAGCATGGATCAAAAAAGCACAAACGGCGGTGGGGATGCCCCAGATGGCAATTTGCAGCGGGTCGGTCTGGATGCCTGCGGCCTCCTGCATAAAATTATGCATAAAAATAATGGCGCCGAAGGCGACAAAAATGTCCTCGCCGAAAAACAGACCGACGTTATCCGTTGCCGCGGCCATCGCGCGCAGCCGATGACGAACCTCTGGGGGTAGATCGCCATAGCGATTCTCCGTTGTACCTTCCGCCATCGGTGCCAGCAGCGGACGTACCATTTGTGGATGGCCGCCCAGGCTGGTCAGTCCCATCGCCGCCGTCAGTTCACGAGCCAGCAAATAAACAATCAGCAAACGGCCCGCCGTGGCGCTTTTGATCTGCCCAATCCACGCCTGCGCGCGCTCCTTAAGGCCGTGACGTTCGAGCAGGCCAATCACCACCAGCGGCAGCAGCAGGATCAGCGGCAAATTACGGGTATTTAAAAAGCCGGATCCGAGTTTTTCCAAAATATCGCCAACCGGCATATACGCGGCCAGACCGGTAATAATACCGGAGACAATCACCACCAGCGCCGGGTTAAAACGTAACAAAAAGCCGATAATGATGGCGGCAATGCCTGCCAGCGGCCACAAATTTACTGCATTTTCCATGCATCCTCCGAAGTTGCGCGGCATTCTTCAGGCGTTGCGCCTGTTTCAGCGGCTGCTGACGTCAATTTTTTGCGCTGAAAATGCTTCGCGAAGCTGACGGGCAAAAGCCAGCGCGTGAGCGCCATCACCGTGCAGACAAACGGTGTCGGCCTGAACACTGACCCACTCACCCGTAATACTCTGCACTTTTCCCTGCTGGATCATGCTGAGCGTTTGAGAAATGGCCTGCTCATCGCTCTCAATCAGCGCGCCTGGCTGAGAACGTGGTACCAGCGTACCGTCAGCCTGATAGCCCCGGTCGGCAAAAACTTCTTGTTTAGTCGCCAGCCCCAGAGAACGCGCGGCCCGAATCGACTCGCTGTTCGCCAGCCCGACCAGAATCAGGCTGGCATCAACGGCCAGCACCGCTTGTGCTATCGCTTCTGCCAGCTGTGGCTCCTGCGCTGACTGGTTGTAAAGCATGCCGTGTGGCTTAACGTGCACCAGCCTGCCGCCTTCACTTTGTGCAATTGCCTTCAGCGCGCCGATCTGATAAATAACCTGCGCCCGTACCGTTTCTGCCGGAAGCTGCATTCGGGTGCGGCCAAAATTTTCACGGTCGGGAAAACTGGGATGCGCACCAATTGCCACACCATATTCCAGCGCCCAAAGCACGCTCTGCCTCATGGTTTGTGCATCACCCGCATGGAAACCACAGGCGATGTTGGCGGAGGAGACCTGCTGCAACAACGCCCGATCGTTACCGCAGCCCTCGCCCAGATCGGCATTAAGATCAACCTTCATGTTGTAACCCCCAGGCCATTTGCTCAATGACGCGTTGCTGTTCCCGCTTCGCCTGAAGCGCTTCTTCCAGCGAACAGTGGACAAAGTGAATCGGCTCCCCTAAACGGATCTGCGCCAGATGATAGAGATCGGCCTCAATTACGCAGGCGATTCGTGGATAGCCGCCCGTGGTATGGGCATCGGCCATTAACACGATGGGCTGACCGTTAGGCGGCACCTGGATGACGCCGGGAAGAAGCCCGTGCGATAACATTTCACGCTTAGCAGTACGCGTCAGTGCCCGGCCCTGCAAGCGATAACCCATACGGTTACTTTGTGGGTTAAGCTGCCATGACGTTCGCCAGAATATTTCGCGGCTTTCCGGACTGAACTCAGAGTATTCCGGCCCAACCATGGCGCGGACACGGTTGCCAAACAGCAGCTGACGCACGCCGGCGGGCTTATTGAAATGCTGCGCCGGATCGGCAAGCGGCAGGAGGTCACCGTCCTGAATGCGCTGGCCGTTAAATCCGCCAAAGCCCGCTTTAACATCGGTACTGCACGATCCCAACACCTCGGGAACCGCAAAACCGCCATCAACCGCAAGATAGCTGCGCATCCCGCGCTGCGGCATCTTCAGCGTCAGGCGCTGACCTTTTTTTACTGCGGTACGCCAGCCGGTCCAGACGGGTTTACCGTCCAGTTCCGCGTTGCATCCTGCGCCCGTCAACGCGATCCAGCCGTCGCGGCCGAACTCGGCGCAGAACTGCCCCAGGGTGATTTCCAGCACCGCACGGGTTCGCTGATTGCCCACCAGCAAATTGGCCGTTTCCATCGCAGGCCGATCCAGTACACCGCCACAGCTGATACCGTACTGACGCCAACCGGTGCGGCCCGCATCCTGTAGCGTGGTGCTCATCCCGGCACGTAAAATTTTCAGCATATCCCCTCCTTTTGCGGCACAAATCGCACGCTGTCGCCCGGCCGTAAATAGGTCGGAGGCTGCTGTTCCGGCGTGAAAAGCGCGACTGTGGTCAGGCCAATTAGCTGCCAGCCGCCCGGCGCGGAAAGCGGATAAACGCCGGTCTGGCTACCGCCAATACCCACCGATCCTGCCGGAACCGCAACGCGTGGCTCGGCGCGACGAGGCGTATGAATGCGTTCGTCAAGTCCGGCCATATAAGGGAAACCCGGCTGAAAGCCGATAAAATAAACGGTGTAGTGTGCCGCCGCGTGCGCTTCGACTACCTGTCGTGGCGTCAGGCCGCTAAGATGCGCAACTTCATCCAAATCCGGCCCGGCAGCGCCGCCGTAGATAACGGGGATCGCGATCTGCCGCGTGTCCAACTCAAGCGCTTCGCTTTTTTCCCACCCGTTCTGTAGCCATTCGATGGCGTCCAGCGCCGTGTTCTGCGGATCGCTAAGAATGACCGTGATGTTGTTCATACCGGGGATGACCTCGATCACTTCAGGTCGTTTTGTCAGGCGAGCCGACAATCCCCAGATACGCTGCTGGCTGTTGAGTGAAACAGGGGGTTCCAGCTCAAGCACTACCGCGCGTTCGCCTAAAAGGTAACAACGTGCTCGTTGCAAAACACTCCTCCGGGCCTGCTTATCGAGGCCACTCAATTGCTGGACAGCTAGTTATGCGGAAATGTAAGAGTTGTGTCAACAACAGTGATGGGCGGTGGTAAAAACCGCCCGTTCAGGATCAGGCAGGATTGGCAATATCGATAAAGCTGACATCAAGTCCATGATTTTCCGCCAGCCATTCACCCAGCGCTTTGATGCCGCCGCGTTCGGTAGCGTGATGGCCAGCGGCAAAGAAGTGCAGTCCCTGCTCGCGGGCGCTGTGGATGGTCTGCTCGGAGACTTCACCCGTGATAAACGCATCCACGCCAAAAGCGGCAGCGGCATCAATAAAGCCCTGTCCGCCGCCGGAACACCAGGCAATACGGCGGATCAGGCGTGGCGCATTATCACCGCAGTGCAGCGGTTCGCGTCCCAGCACGTTGCTGATACGTTCCGCCAGCTGCTCGCCGGTCAACGCCTCCGGCAGCTCGCCCCATGGCACCAGCGGCATCACCTCGCCCTTAACGGTAATGCCAAACATTTTTGCCAGCTGCGCGTTGTTGCCCAGCTCCGGGTGCGCATCCAGCGGCAGATGCCAGCCATACAAATTGATATCGTTCGCCAGCAGCGTCTTCAACCGGTTGCGCTTCATGCCTTTAATCACCGGCGCTTCGCTTTTCCAGAAATAGCCGTGATGTACCAGCACCGCATCCGCCTTCAGACGGACGGCTTCATCCAGTAAAGCCTGACAGGCGGTGACGCCGGTAACGATTTTCTTTATTTCTTCGCGTCCTTCAACCTGAAGCCCGTTTGGCGCATAGTCGCTGAAGGTCGCGGTATTTAATTGCTGATTAACGATTTGTTCGAGTTCGGTATTTCGCATAACTGTTCCTGAAAGTGCTGGCTGGAATAAATCAAAGCCTTAAGCGAGGGATAACGGCAACAATAGCAGACGGGGCAATCGATGAGAACGGGCGGAGAAAACCGCCCGCTGGGAACGGTTATTTTCTGGCAGCTTCATAAGCCGCGAGCGTTTGCTTACGGGCTTCTTTGTGGTCCACGATCGGATCGGGATAGTCCAGCGAGATTTTCTGCTGCTTTGCCCAGGCATGAGGTTGATGAATATGCTTATCCGGCACCGCTTTCAGCTCGGGCAACCACTGGCGAATAAACTCACCGTCTTTATCGAAACGCTCACCCTGCGTAGTCGGATTGAAGATACGGAAATAAGGTGCGGCGTCGTTACCGGTAGATGCGGCCCACTGCCAGCCACCGTTGTTGGCGGCCAGATCGCCATCAAGCAGCTGCGCCATAAAGTAGCGCTCCCCTTCCCGCCAGTCGATCAGCAGATCTTTAATCAGAAAACTGGCGGTGATCATCCGCAGGCGATTATGCATCCAGCCCAGGCTGTTCAGCTGTCGCATGGCGGCATCCACAATTGGATAGCCGGTTTTTCCCTGCTGCCAGGCCGTCAGATGTTCCTGATTGCGCTGCCACGCCACCTTTTTCGTCCAGCCGATAAACGGCTGGTGCTTACACAGCGACGGCCAGGCAACGAGTAGGTGGCGATAAAATTCGCGCCAAATCAGCTCGTTCAGCCAGGTGAAAATCTGCTGATTTTCCAGCGCGTCGGGATGTTCCCGCAGCAGCCGGTGCAAACACTGGCGTGGTGAAAGCACCCCGATAGCCAGATAAGCCGACAGACGGCTGGTACCATCAACCGCGGGAATATCACGGCGGCTGGAATAGTGGGTTACCGGCTGCTGGCTAAATTCACGCAGGCGATGTAGCGCCGCCTTTTCTCCTGCCGGAAATAGCTGCGGGTCGAACACTTCAAAGGGATAATCAAAAGGTTCGAGCGACGGTATTTTTGCCAGCGGCGCATCTTCGCGCGCGCGTGGCGCAGGCACGCACTCGGGTAATCCCTCGTTCAGGCGCTTAACAAAAGCCCGGCTGAAAGGCGTGAACACTTTGTACATTTCACGATTGCCGGTTTGTACGCTGCCAGGTGCCAGCAACAGGCTGTCATCAAAGCCCTGAACAACAATATCCAGCCCGGAGAGCGCCCGCTCGGCTTTCGCATCACGCTCGCGTTCATTAATTTCATACTGATAATTATAAAAAAGCCGGTCGACGCTGTGCTGCTGGCAAAAATCCGTCAGCGCACCGATAGAATCGGTAAAGTCTTTGCTGTGCAGACAGTGCAGCGCAATCCCTTTTTCAGCCAGCGAAGCCTGTAGTTCCTGCAAGCTTTGATAGATAAATGCCGCCTGTTTGGCTGCCATATGATGCGTCTGCCACTGGGCAGGCGTGGCAATGAACAAAGCAATGACGGTCGCTTTGGCATCCCGGCAGGCTGCGTGTAAGGCGTAGTTATCATGGATGCGCAGATCGTTGCGCATCCAGACCAGATGGGTGGCCATGAAACTCCAGAATTAATGACCGTAGCGCAGACGCAGCGCTTCCGGGTAAGGTTCGAAATAACGCTGCTGCGCCAGATAGGGATCGGGGTATTCCGACATGTAATGTTTAAGCAAGGTCATCGGCGCTAACAGCGGCTGCAATCCCTGACGATAGTGCTCGATCAGCGAGGTGAGTTCCTGCCGTTGTTTACTGTTCAGCTGCGGTCGGAAGTACCCCTGAACGTGCATCATAACGTTAGTGTGGTTGCCTCGCGTCGCTTTGTGCTTCAGCAAGTCCATCAGGCGCTGACGATATTCGATGGCATACTCCTCCAGCGAAGACCAGCTTTCGATGGCCGCGACGAAACGCCCTATTTCGCGATATTCAGGCTGTGAATGCGCCAGCAGTGAGAGCTTGTAACGACTGTGAAAGGCAATCAGCTTGCCGCGCGTTAAGCCACTGCGCCACATTTCATTAAATTCATGCAGCGTATAAACGCGTTCAACAAAATTCTCACGCAGAACCGGGTCGTGCAGGCGACCATCTTCTTCAACCGGCAGCCACGGCATTTGCTTCATCAGCTCGCGGGTGAAGATACCCTCGCCAGCCTTGCGATTGTTGTTGTTGTCGGGCTGATAAACGCGCACGCGCTCCATGCCGCAGCTCGGTGATTTGGCACATACGATGTAGCCGCAAAGGTGATGCAGAGAGGAGATTTTCTTCTCTGAAAAGCGCTGCATCGCGTCCGTTACCGGCTCGCCCTTACCATTGCTAAAGCACAGCTCGACTTCGCCATCAGCCATTTCGGTGAGGCGTAACGCAGGACGAGGCGTAGGTAATCCAATCGCCATTTCCGGACAAACAGGCTCATAACGCATAAACGGGGCGAGATCTTCGGCTGCAAACGCACAGCGCTTGTGACCACCGTCGAAACGGACATTATCGCCAAGCAGGCAGGCACTGATACCCACGGGAATTTTCTCGCTCATACTTGTACAACCTCCTACGTTTTGTAGAAGTTTAAGTGTAGCTGAAAAGTTGCCTTCAGGCCCAGTGATACTGAGAAAAAGTTGAAAGAAAGGCAAAAAAAATCCCGCCGGAGCGGGAGATTATCACCAGAAATCGCCACCTGCGGCTTCTGATTGCGCCAGCCAGACTGGCTGGGTACTGGTCTTTAACCAGACGCAGTGCAGATAGCTATAAAATTTGGCTCTGTCGTGGCGGAAAAGCATGATGGGTAATGCAGCGACACCGACCAGGATCACCGCAAGACGACGCATTAAAATACGGCGTACCGAATAAGGTTGATAAAGGTTCATACGTCCTCCGGGTAAATGGGCTGGGGTATTCTGGCGAAAATGATAACGCTTACGTTGTAATTTTACTACTCATCCGACCACTATTTTGTAGAAAAAATCGCCATTTTTGCCCGTCGGCCGTCATTAAGTTACAAAAAAGTTAACAGGGTGCTTTTGATCACTTTTCATTCACATAAATACCCTGTGCCGAACGTGCTGAATGGTTATCGAGTCGCGCAACGGATAAGGAAGCGGTGAGAAAGGAGGGTAAAAAAGACAAAAAAAAGGCGCTGGATTCAGCGCCTTTCCGTTAAACGGTCAATCAGGCGTTTTTCAACACTTCACTGACAATTTCTACTGCTTCTTTTTCGATCTTCTCGCGATGCTCAGCACCCAGGAAGCTTTCACAATAGATTTTATAGGCATCTTCCGTACCGGACGGACGAGCCGCAAACCAGCCGTTCTCGGTCATCACTTTCAGACCGCCGATTGACGCGCCGTTGCCAGGCGCGGCAGTCAGGCGTGCAGTGATCGGATCGCCAGCCAGCGTATCTGCGCTGACCATTTCTGGTGACAGCTTAGACAGCGCTGCTTTTTGCGCAGAAGTGGCAGAAGCCTGCAGGCGGTTGTAGCTTGGCGCACCGAAACGCTCAGCCAGCTCGTCATAATGCTGCTGCGGATTTTTACCGGTGACAGCCGTGATCTCTGCCGCCAGCAGGCACATGATGATGCCGTCTTTGTCAGTAGACCATGGCGAACCGTCAAAGCGCAGGAAAGACGCACCCGCGCTCTCTTCGCCGCCAAAGCCGAAGCTGCCGTCAAACAGACCATCAACAAACCATTTGAAGCCAACCGGGACTTCCACCAGCTTGCGGCCAATATCGTTCACCACGCGGTCGATCATCGCGCTGGATACCAGCGTTTTGCCGACGGCAACGTCTTTGCCCCACTGAGGACGATGCTGGAACAGGTAATTGATCGCGACAGCCAGGTAATGGTTAGGATTCATCAGGCCAGCAGGCGTGACGATACCGTGGCGGTCATAATCCGGATCGTTAGCAAAAGCGAGATCGAACTTATCACGCAGCGCCAGCAGGCCCGCCATCGCGCTCTCAGACGAGCAATCCATACGGATAACGCCATCTTTATCCAGATGCATAAAGCGGAAGGTCTGGTCGACAGAATCGTTAACGATAGTCAGATCCAGGTTGTAGAATTCTGCAATACGCTGCCAGTAAGCAATGCCGGAGCCGCCTAATGGATCGACGCCAATTTTCAGGCCGGCTTTCTGAATAGCAGGAATATCAATGATTTGCGCCAGGCCCTCAATATAAGGCTGGATCAGATCTTTCTCCTGCAAATGGCCGCTTTCCCAGGCTTTAGCCAGGGAGATACGCTTAACGTCTTTCAGGCCATCTTTGATCAGGGCGTTAGCACGATCTTCAACCACTTTAGTGACGTTAGTATCAGCCGGTCCGCCGTTCGGTGGATTGTACTTGATGCCGCCGTCTTCAGGTGGGTTGTGCGAAGGCGTGATGACGATACCGTCAGCCTGCGCGCCGCCTGCTTTATTATGCTCAAGGATGGCGTTGGAAATCGCAGGCGTTGGCGTATAGCCGTTGTCCTGCTGCACGATGACATCAACACCGTTGGCCGCCAGCACTTCCAGTACGGAAATGATTGCCGGTTCAGACAGCGCGTGCGTATCTTTCCCTACGTAGCAAGGGCCTGTAACGCCATTCTTTTTACGCTCTTCCGCGATTGCCTGAGCAATGGCCAGAATATGCGTCTCATTGAAACTATGACGTCCTGCACTGCCGCGATGGCCGGATGTGCCGAATTTCACCGCATGTTCTGCATTGCCTGGCTCAGGTTGCAGGACATAATACTGCGAAGTTAATTGTGCAACGTTAATCAAATCGCTCTGCTGGGCTGGTTGCCCGGCACGGGGGTGATTGGCCATTGGCGCTTCTCCCTGACGCTAAAGTTTATCAGTTAGAGGGTGCCGCAAACTTTGTCTGCCAGTTCCGTCGGGAACTGCATTGACGACATGATATGTTCAACCATGCTGCGTTTGCGACCTGTGTTGGTATTGGTGATCACCCAGTACGGCGTCCCAGGAATATGCTGTGGCTTGGTATGGGTGCCGTTTTGTACCAGGGTCTGTTGATTACCTGCAAAGTAAACGCGCGTGCGGCCCAGAAGTGATTCTGTCGCGGCGGCAAATCCCTTGGGATCCAGATTGTATAAAGTCGACAAAATCAGCATAAAGCGGTTAACCGCTTTTTTCTGTTCAGCATACTCATCCGACAGCAGCAGCTCGCGAACCGCGCGAACGCGATCCTGCGGACGTGCTTCCTCTTTTACAGGCGCTGCGACTTTCTCGCCAGTCGCGCTGGAAACAGCGACAGGCGCAGCCGGCGCGCTTTGGCCTGCGGAAAATTTAAGCATGCGGCGCAAAATGTCAGAGGCGCTTTCACCAATATGCTGAGTGTGGCTGGCGATATAACGGTAGAGCTCTTCGTCGACTTCAATAGTTTTCATCTTGATCCAGTACGATTATTGCTGATAAGAGCTGATTCGGGCGCACCTCAAGTGGGTAGCGATCGTTCAACTCTAACACGAGGATTATAAAGTTAAATCCTGCCGGGGTGTAGCGCCAGCCCTGTTTGCCAGCAAAAGTCAGAATATGCCGCAAAAAGAGGGTCATGATTCATCTGGTCAGTCCGGCAGAGAATCGTGATTCCATGATACCCTAACCCCTCGTTTCCACTGTAAGAACTTTGCCATGAAATTGAATGCTCGCTTGCAATCTGAACAATCTGCGGTTTCTGACTCGCCCGTCGTGCTGATTCACGGCCTTTTTGGCAATCTGGATAATCTGGGCGTTCTGGCCCGCAGCCTGAAAAACGATCGTCCGGTGATCCAGCTGGACGTCCGCAACCATGGACTTTCTCCCCGTTCTGAAAAAATGGACTATCTGGAAATGGCTCAGGACGTGCTGGAAACGCTGGATGACGCGGGCGTAGAGCAGTTTGCGGTTATTGGGCATTCGATGGGCGGAAAAATTGCAATGGCGCTGGCTTCCCTCGCACCAGAACGCGTTGAACAGCTGGTGGTAATTGATATTGCGCCGGTCGCCTACCCTACCCGTCACCATGATGAGATTTTTGCGGCGCTAAATGCGGTAAGCGAAGCCGGCGTCACCTCGCGTAGCGAAGCGGCTGCCCTGATGCGCCAGACAATCAATGAAGAAGGGGTGATTCAATTCCTGTTGAAGTCCTTTCATGAAGGCCGCTGGCGATTTAATGTCCCTGCGCTGTGGCAATGCTATGATCGAATTATCGGCTGGCAACCGCTGCCTGCCTGGCAACGCCCGGCGCTGTTTATTCGCGGTGAACTCTCCGCTTATCTGGCGGAGGAATATCGTGAAGCACTGCTGAAACAGTTCCCTGCGGCACGCGCACATGTGATTGCCGGCGCGGGTCACTGGGTGCATGCAGAAAAACCTGATGCTGTTTTACGCGCTATCAGCCGTTTTTTTGCTCAGCAGAAACAAAAAGGTTGTTAAAAAGCTAAATCATTGTCGTCACGACTTTCACTGGGGTATGATGGCGCGCTAAAATTTTGTCGCTGCCTCAACGACAGTGACATCATGGCTCAATCCATCAGAACTCCAGCCTTTCAGTATCACGATTCTATGGCAAAAGAAAACACGGACCGCACCACGATCGATCTGTTCGCAGATGAGCGTCGCCCGGGACGACCGAAAACCAATCCGCTGACGCGTGATGAGCAGTTGCGTATCAACAAACGCAATCAGCTTAAGCGTGATAAAGTGCGCGGGCTGAAGCGCGTGGAACTGAAAATGAACAGTGACGCGGTTGATGCTCTGAACCAGCTTGCCGAGCAGCGTAATATGAGCCGCAGCGAGCTGATTGAAGAAATGGTGATGGCCCAGCTGGCCCATCCTGAGCGCTAATACGCTCATACAGCGGCAAAGCACAAAGCGACAAATGCGGACGGATTACTGATTTATCCCCCTGAATCTGTCTGCTATCATTGCCGTTAACACAAGCAGGCTAGCCGCCTCCATTATAAGTTTTAAGAGGTTATTAACATCATGGCAATCGTAGGCATTTTCTTTGGCAGCGATACGGGCAATACGGAAAACATTGCAAAAATGATCCAGAAGCAGCTCGGTAAAGAGGTTGCGGAAGTTCATGATATCGCTAAAAGCAGCAAAGAAGACCTTGAAGCCTTTGATATTTTACTGCTGGGCATCCCAACCTGGTATTACGGCGAAGCCCAGTGTGACTGGGACGATTTCTTCCCTACGCTGGAAGAGATCGACTTCAACGGTAAGCTGGTTGCGCTGTTTGGTTGTGGCGATCAGGAAGACTACGCAGAATACTTCTGCGATGCGATGGGCACTATCCGCGATATCATCGAGCCTAACGGCGCGGTCATCGTCGGTCACTGGCCAACCGAAGGATATCATTTTGAAGCCTCTAAAGGGCTGGCGGATGACAATCACTTCCTCGGCCTCGCCATCGATGAAGATCGTCAGCCGGAGTTGACCAACGAACGTACCGAAAAGTGGGTCAAACAGATTTATGAAGAACTCCAGCTGAAAGAGATTCTTGAGGCATAAGGAAAGGGCCTGATGTGCGAGCTATCTCACATCGGGTCACTGTTTTTTCCTATAGAAGTAATAGGTACATATTTGTAACTTTCATCTGCAAAACTGTAGAATAACGCCATCGGTCACCCAGCTCATCAATATGCCTTACGCCCTGGCGGCGGCAGCGATGAGGCAGCGCGAAATGTTAACTCAGCGAAAATGGGTACTTGCTTTCCCGGACGTAACGACTTTTCATCCTTACTTCCCTCAACGGTTGCGCAATCCCGCTGTGGTTTCTATTTCGAAGCATCAGTTCTATAATGAGACGCTCAGCTTTTGCGTCGACCGATGCTCAGGGCTTTTCAGCCACTTAGTGACTAGCAAAGTAACAGGACAATATCCGCATGACTGACAATAACACCGCATTAAAGAAGGCCGGCCTGAAAGTCACGCTTCCCCGACTGAAAATTCTGGAAGTGCTTCAGGAACCAGAGAGCCATCACGTCAGTGCGGAAGATTTATATAAACGCCTGATCGATATGGGCGAAGAAATTGGTCTGGCGACGGTTTACCGCGTTCTGAACCAGTTTGACGACGCGGGTATCGTGACCCGTCATAATTTTGAAGGCGGTAAATCTGTTTTCGAACTGACGCAGCAGCATCATCACGATCATCTTATCTGCCTGGACTGCGGTAAAGTGATCGAGTTCAGCGATGAATCAATCGAAACCCGTCAGCGTGATATCGCCGAACGTCACGGCATCAAGCTCAGCAACCATAGCCTCTATTTGTATGGTCACTGCGCAACCGGCGACTGCCGCGAAGACGAATCACTGCACGATAAGTAAGCTGTGCAAGTAAAGAACCGGTGAAATTCACCGGTTTTTTTTCGTCTGCTGTTCAGATTTTGTAAATCAGTTTGTCAGCGTTTCACTCCGGCTAAAGCGCTTGCCGTCGCTGCTGACCGCTCTCACCATCGCCTTCCCCTTCACCTCAGGTTGCGCGGCCTGGTCATAGCGCTGCCAGCTTTTTCCCTCGTCAAGCGAGTAGTCGATAGCAATCCCTGGCAATGCGATGTTGGCTTCCAGCTTGCCAGCAACGATGCGTGCGCCCGGCACCGGCAGACGGTAGTGAATACCTGATTTATCCAGTTTTGCCAGCTCACGCTGCCCCAACAGATTAGCAAATCGCTGCCAGTCTTTTCGCTGCGCCTGGTGGTCAACATGCGCTGTTTCCCCACCGATATATTCTCTGCCCGGCTGATAATCCTGCTCCCATGCAGCCCGATGCCAGGCCCGCTCGGCAACCGAAACAACGCGAGGAAAGATCATATATTCCATCTGATCGTCGGTCCGCACGGTTTCGCTCCACAGCTGGGCGGATAAGCCATAAGCGCCCGGCCAGGCTTTATCCGATTTCGCGGAAAAAGGTTTGCCGTCGCGGTCTACGGAGGTTTCTGCGTTTTGTGGCAGGTTATTCGGCGCAAAGCTGAACATTTTACGCTCATCGCTAAAGCGCGTTCCCCAGTAGTAACCGCGCTCCAGCGGATTCACCTCATACGGAAAATCCATATAGACATAGTCCGGGTTAGAGACAATGACCTGATAACCTTTGTTCGCCCAGTCATTGGCTGAATCAAAGCCGCCCCAGTACAGCGTATCCCAGAAGTTAACCGCAACGTGCTCCGTGGCAAAGGCCTGAGAACTTTCGGCATCCTTCAGGCCATCCTGCCACGCCTGCATTCTGCCAATGCCGTGCTGTTTCACCTGCTGACTGACCTGTCGCGCAAAGTAGCTGGGCAAATGTTCCATGTCCTCGACTTTGCCATCTTTGATCATGGCCTGACAGACCTGTGATTTCGCCCACGGCTTATCCTCTTTACTCATGTCGAGCAGGCCGGTTCCCGCAACAGGTTTATTTATATCGGAATAGCCGGTGCCGAAACGAATATTTTTGGCCTCGTCACCGCCAAAGTGCCAGGTGTTGATCGGCTGCCCGGCTTCACGATGCATCGCCTGGATTTCACTGATGACTTTATCGGTGAAGCGCAGGGACGAAGCCAGGCAAGGATTAAGATAGCTGGTACGATCGTAGAGCTGTACTGAAGTCGTATTCGAATTATCGGTCGGATCGACCAGACGATACTGGGAGGCTTCAGCGGTTTTCCCTTGTGCCATTAGCCTGTTATAACGTGCCTCCATTGAGATGACGGCTGCGCGCGCGTGCGCAGGCATGTCGATTTCCGGGATCACTTCAATGCCACGCGCCGCCGCATATTTCACTATCGCGATATAATCCTGACGGCTGAAATAGCCGCTACCGTTGTTATCACTTTCCGGCCCTGAACCCAGCTGCGGCAGTAAACAGCGTTGCTCGCTGAGATCGTGACAGCGTTTACTGCCTACCTCGGTCAGTTCCGGCAAGCCGGGGATCTCAATTCTCCAGCCTTCATCATCACTAAGATGGAAATGGAACACGTTGATTTTCCAGGCCGCCAGCTGGTCTAACATGCGCATTATCGCGGCTTTGCTGTGAAAGTTACGAGCCACATCCAGGAAAACGCCACGATACGCAAAGCGTGGGGCGTCACTGGCTTGCAAAGTGGCGATTTTCGCACTGCCGTCGGCAGGAAGCAGCGAGAGGATTGACTGCAAACCATAAAACACGCCGCTCTGATCGTAACCGACCACTTCCGCTTTTTCTTTGCCGATGGTCAGATGATAACCACCCGCAACCGCCAGCGTTTTGCTCAACGTATCCCCCGCAATGCGGGTGGAAATTTTATAGCCCTTCTCCTGCTCTTTCAGTCCCAGTAGCTCAAAACGTTGTTTTACCGCCAGCGCTTTATCAGCAGAAAGCGCAGCCAGATCAAGCCTGACGCCCTTTGACAGATCGGCATCCTCAGGCAGAATGTTAACCTGTAATGGCGTTGGTACAATCTGCCCTCGCAACGCTGAAGCAGGAAGCGGGATCACATCACTGTTTTTCTCAAAGCGGCTGGCAGCGTCCATCAGTACATTTTTATCATCCGCAATACGCTTCCACCGATCGCCGAAAGGCTCGACAAAATTCGTTAGTGTTTCCGAATCAGTGCTGGTGATAACTTTTGGCCTGGCATCCCCCGACGTGACATACCAGCGCGGCATCACGTCAGTGATAAACAGCTGCCAGTATTCATTAATTATCGGGATTTCCACCGATTCACCCGCCGCAAAACCTTTGAATTTTTCTGTAGGTTCCAGTCGCGTTAAGTCCCCAACGATATGCACCATGCGGAACTGGTCGTTTTCCACCTTCAGCGTTTGATGAACGTTAGACATGTAAATTGCCCAGTCCCGACTGTTTATCGCCGGACCTGGATTCGTTAACGTAATGGTAGCCCGGTTACAGGAGGCCCAGTCGGCACCCAGTGCAGCACAATCCACCCCGTGCAGTGCGGCCTGATTATCGGTGACGTTATACTTCACATCGAATTGACTAATCCGATCGACAATTTTCTGGTCCGCAAGCGCGGCATGAGTTCCTGATACTGACATCAACGCTACTGCAACAAGACTGGCTTTGAACCTGTTCATCCGTATTCCTTGTCCGTGAGTAAGAGATTTATTCGATTTCCTGCGCAACATGCCGCACCGGCGCTTATGGCCTGCCCGGCTCAAAAATAGTGAAAGGTGCCATCACAATGAATTTAAGGTCTTTTTCATCCTGGAAAATGTTGCCGTAGCCGCCGCCCCAGCTTGGGATATCGGAATGATTTTGATAGCGGGTATAATGCAGCTTGAATGAGGTGCCTTTGATCGGCCCTTGCTGCACGTTATAGAGCAGATCCAGATTCCAGGCAGACTCTTTCAGCCGGCTGTGTTGGTCATAAAGCGGATTCGTTGAGGGTCGCGCATCCCAGCCGTAGGCATATGACGTTCCAACCGCCCAGCCCGGCAGCTGCCAGTTTTTCAGATCATACATCACGCCAGCGAACAGGGCTTTTTCACCATTGGCATTGAAATCCGAACGCGAGTCCCACCACACGTCAAGCCGTCCATTCGAGCTGGCATAACCGGGCGTCATGCGTTGCAGAAAAAACCCCTGATTGCCGTTGGCTTTGACCATCGTCCCTTCAAGACGAAAATCGAGCGGACCTGCCGTATAGCCCAGCGTCAGTGCCTGTAACCAGGCCAGCCCGTCATACACGTCGTTAGGGTTAGCCGCCCCGCCATGCTCTTTGTCCTGTGCGCCGTAAAATTGCCAGCTGGCGCGAAGATCGTTTCCTGCAACCGGGAAGGCCCAGGAAACCTTACTAAAATATTGATCCATGTAGTCAGCGGCCTGACCCAGTGCGCCTTCAATAATTAAATTGTTTTTAAAATCATATTTAGCGCCAATGGAGTGCAGATAAGATATGCCGGTTTTTCCGTCAGCTTTACGGAATTGATACATATTGCGATACCATGGCGCTTTATATTCATCGCTCCACATATAGGAAACAGACAGCGCGCCCGCTTCCGCGAAATCATATATTGCACCAGCTTCTATTCCCCGGTAAGTTCCGGGCAGAAAGCTCCAGTGCGGGGCCAGTAATGTTTGCCCAGCGGGCTGGATATAACCAGCACGTAACCAGTAATCCTGAATTTTAACTTTTACCGCCGCTTTATAAATAGTTGCGCCGTTTTTATCACCGCGCCACTTTTCATCCCAGCGGGTTTTGGCATCGCTAAACGCAATCTCGTTAGGTGCCGCTGGCCCCTTCCCTGACATTTCCATTACGCCAAATGCTGCCAGATCTAAGCCAATGACATCTGCTGCATAACCCGATGAGAAGTCGAGACTGCCATTAAAAGTAGAATGATGAAGATTCTGTTGATATTGCCCATAATGGTTACTGGCAGGATCCGTCTCTTTACGTTCACGATGACGTTGCCAGTAATAAAGATTTGCGTTCATTGTGCCATCATCAATAAATCCAGCAGCTTCTGCCTGAGTGGAATAGAGCGTTCCACTAAAAGCGATGACTGAAACGATAGCGATGCCCAAAGAATTTCGAAAAAAAACAGAATGCTGCATATAAAAATCCTTTTTCTTATAAAATATTTAACTAAAAAAAATATTTTAATTCCCATCATGAAAGCTTCCGACATACTATTTTTCGCGGCGCGAATTATCAATTAATAGTGATATTTTAATGAGAAAAATATGACCAAAAACATGTTATATTTTTATTGTAAGAGATGAGTTAATAAAATGAAGTGAAAAAAAACGCGACCCGAGGGTCGCGTTGTTCTGCTCAGCAAGAGTATTTACTCGCCGGTTTTTGTCCAGGTATCACGCAGGCCAACCGTACGGTTAAACACCAGCTTGCTGCTGGTAGAATACAGGCTGTCAGCACAGAAATAGCCCTCGCGCTCAAACTGATAAGGGCTTGAAGGCTGCGCCTGTTGCAGACCAGGCTCGACGAAGCCCTGACGGATAACCAGCGACTCCGGGTTAATGGTCGTCAGGAAATCTTCTGCCGCAGCCGGATTCGGTACGCTAAACAGGCGATCGTAAAGACGGAACTCAACGGGCAGCGCATGTTCAGCAGAAACCCAGTGGATCACACCTTTTACCTTGCGGCCGTCAGCCGGATCTTTACTCAGCGTATCAATATCGCAGGTGCAGAACAGGCAGGTGATATTGCCTTCTTCGTCCTTCGCTACGCGCTCTGCTTTAATCACATAGGCGTTGCGCAGGCGAACTTCTTTGCCCAGCACCAGACGCTTGTAATGTTTATTAGCTTCTTCACGGAAGTCAGCACGATCGATGTAAATTTCACGACTGAATGGCACTTCACGCGTTCCCATTTCCGGTTTATTCGGATGGTTCGGCATGGTGAGAATTTCTTCGTGATTCGCCGGCAGGTTTTCAATGACCAGCTTCAACGGATCGAGAACCGCCATCGCGCGCGGCGCATTTTCGTTAAGATCGTCACGGATGCAGGATTCAAGCGACGCCATTTCAACAATGTTGTCCTGTTTGGTCACACCGATACGGCGACAAAACTCGCGGATAGACGCGGCAGAATAGCCACGACGGCGCAAACCGGAAACGGTTAGCATGCGCGGATCGTCCCAGCCTTCAACCACTTTTTCCGTCACCAGCAGGTTCAGCTTACGCTTGGACATGATGGCGTATTCGAGATTCAGACGTGAAAATTCGTACTGACGCGGATGAGCAGGGATCGTGATGTTGTCCAGCACCCAGTCATACAGACGGCGGTTATCCTGGAACTCCAGCGTACAAAGTGAATGCGTAATCCCTTCCAGCGCATCGGAAATGCAGTGGGTAAAATCATACATCGGATAGATGCACCACTTGTTGCCGGTCTGATGGTGTTCAGCAAACTTGATACGGTACAGAACCGGATCGCGCATTACGATAAAGTTGGAAGCCATATCAATTTTGGCACGCAGGCAGGCAGTGCCCTCGGCGAACTCACCGTTACGCATTTTTTCAAACAGCGCCAGGTTCTCTTCAACGCTGCGATCGCGATAAGGACTGTTTTTACCCGGAGAAGTCAGGGTGCCGCGATATTCACGGATTTGCTCCGGCGTCAGCTCATCAACATAGGCCAGGCCTTTGTTAATTAACTCGACGGCGTAATTGTGCAGCTGATCAAAGTAGTCAGATGAGTAACGGACGTCGCCACTCCACTCGAAGCCCAGCCATTGCACATCGTGTTTGATTGACTCAACGTATTCCAGATCTTCTTTAACCGGGTTGGTATCATCAAAACGCAGGTTACATTGCCCCTGATAATCTTGTGCGATACCAAAGTTAAGGCAGATAGATTTGGCGTGGCCAATGTGCAGATAGCCGTTTGGCTCCGGCGGAAAACGGGTCTGCACGCTTGTGTGCTTGCCGGTCGCCAGATCTTCGTCGATGATCTGACGAATAAAGTTAGTTGGGCGGGCTTCAGCCTCACTCATCTCAATTTCCTCAGGAATGCTAAATTAGTGCGTGAAATAACGGAGTATGATCCACAAAGCCACGAAGGGAAACAACCGTTTGTTAGTATACAGGAAAAAAAAGGGCAGGAATCGCTTCCTGCCCTGGGCATTTCGTTAAATCAGGACTCAGTTTTTAACTTCATAAACAGGCGTTTCTCCGGCAACCACCGTGGTTCCGGCCAGCAGCCTGATTCCGCTGAAGTCGTCAATGTTACTGACCACCACCGGGCTGATCATTGAACGCGCATTTGCATTGAGGAAATCCAGATCCATTTCAAGGACCGGCTGTCCGGTTGTGACCTGTGCGCCCTCTTCAACCAGGCGACTAAAGCCCTTCCCTTCCAGCGCCACGGTGTCGAGGCCCATATGAACGACGACCTCAATACCGCTATCGGTTTCCAGGCAGAAAGCATGGTTAGTATTGAAAATTTTCACTACGGTACCGCTGGCGGGTGAAACCACAGTGCTGCTGGTAGGCTTGATAGCCAGTCCATCGCCTACAGCTTTGCTGGCAAACGCTTCATCAGGAACCTGTTCCAGCGCAACCACTTCGCCGCTAACTGGCGCGACCAGCGTAGCAACCACCCCCGTCACCTTGTTTGGTACAAAAGCGGGTACAACCGGAGCCGCCGCAACCCCGGCCGACACCGGCGCACTCGCTGCGCTAACCGGGCCTGTCGCCAGCACGGTTTTCATCGCCGAGGCAATGGTTTCGGCCCGCGTACCGACAATAATCTGCACGCTCTGTTTGTTAAGACGAATCACGCCCGACGCTCCCAACCGTTTGGCCAGTGATTCGTTAACCGCATTACTGTCCTTAACGTTCAGGCGTAAACGCGTAATACAGGCATCAATGGCAGTCAGGTTTTCGGAGCCGCCTGCGGCGCTAACATAGTGGCGAGCTAACGATTCTGTTTCTGATTCTCCATTGCCCGTCTTATCAACATTTACGTCATAACCATCGGTTTCATCGCCTTCAACAGCCAGCTCGCGGCCAGGCGTTAACAGGTTGAATTTTTTGATAGTAAAACGGAATACCACGTAATAGATAACAAAGAACACTAAGCCCTGCGGGATCAGCATATACCAGTGCGTAGCCAGCGGATTGCGCGACTGTAGCACCATATCCACCAAACCGGCGCTAAAGCCGAAGCCTGAAATCCAGTGCATGCTTGCAGCGATGTAAACAGAGAGACCCGTTAGCACGGCATGAATGAAATACAACACCGGAGCCACAAACATAAAGGAGAATTCCAGCGGCTCGGTGATACCGGTAAAGAAAGCGGCAAACGCAGCGGCCAGCATAATCCCGCCGACTTTGGCGCGGTTTTCCGGACGTGAGCATTGATAAATTGCCAGCGCGGCACCCGGTAAGCCGAACATCATCACCGGGAAGAAACCGGCCTGATAACGCCCCGTAATGCCTACCACGGCTTTACCGCTTTCCAGCGACTGAGCGCCGCCCAGGAAATTAGGAATATCATTAATACCCGCGACGTCGAACCAGAATACGGAGTTCAGCGCATGATGCAGACCAACCGGAATCAGCAAACGGTTAAAGAATGCATAAACACCCGCGCCCGCGGAGCCGAGCTTCTGAATATGCTCACCAAAGCTGACCAGGCCGCCAAAGATTAACGGCCAGACGTACATCAGGATAAAGGCGATTAGAATCATCAGGAAGGAGACCAGAATCGGCACCAGACGACGACCGCTGAAGAAAGAGAGCGCCTTAGGAAGTTCAACATGGCTGAAGCGGTTGTACATTTCGGCAGAAATGATCCCGACCATGATGCCTACAAACTGGTTTTCGATTTTACCGAAAGCCGCAGGCACCTGATCGACCGGGATTTTCTGAATCATAGAGACCGCAGCAGGTGAACACAGCGTCGTGACCACCAGGAAGCCGACAAAGCCGGTCAACGCAGCGGCACCGTCTTTGTCTTTTGACATTCCATAAGCCACGCCGATCGCAAACAGCACCGACATATGTTCAATGATTGCGGCACCGGACTTGATCAGTAAGGCCGCAAAAGCGTTGCCTGCACCCCATGCATCCGGGTCCAGCCAGTAGCCGATCCCCATCAGGATTGCGGCAGCAGGTAGCGTCGCTACCGGCACCATCAGTGCCCTGCCTACTTTTTGCAAATAACTAAGCATTTCCCTCTTCCCCCTGTGAGCCCCGTTGAAGCGTCAAAACCCGTTTCGTTTTTATCATGGTAAAAATGTCATATTGATAACGACAGAATAATGCGGTGGAGTGTAGTGAAAAATTAATTCGTTACGCAAATTAAAACCCTCACTTCTGTGATTTTTATCACCTAAAACCGCTTTTTTATTCGCCTGGCACTGGTCATGCATAGCAACTTATTTTATGATCTAAAAAATCATTACGGTTTTATCCCTCGCGGATATCAGCCCTGACGCGATACGCTTTATCTTAGCAGTAAGGGCACCGTCAGACGCTTTTCAAAATCTGTTTTTAATGAGGTAATACATGAGACTGATCCCTCTGGCAACGCCAGCCCAGGTCGGAAAATGGGCAGCACGTCATATCGTAAATCGCATCAACGCCTTCCAGCCGACTGCTGAACGCCCTTTTGTGCTTGGACTGCCTACCGGCGGCACGCCGCTGGAAGCCTACCGCCATCTGGTTGATATGCATAAAGCGGGCCAGGTTAGCTTTAAACACGTTGTGACTTTCAACATGGATGAATACGTCGGTTTGCCAAAAGAACATCCAGAAAGCTACCACAGTTTTATGCACCGCAATTTTTTCGATCACGTTGATATTTCACCTGAAAATATCAATCTTCTGAATGGCAATGCGCCTGATATTGACGCAGAATGTCGCCAGTATGAAGAGAAAATCCGCGCTTACGGCAAAATCCATCTGTTCATGGGCGGCGTAGGCAACGACGGTCATATCGCCTTCAACGAACCGGCTTCATCGCTGGCTTCACGCACCCGTATTAAAACCCTGACTCAGGATACGCGCCTTGCTAATTCTCGCTTCTTCGATGGCGATGTTGATCAGGTTCCAAAATACGCGTTAACCGTGGGTGTTGGCACCCTGCTGGATGCTGAAGAAGTGATGATTTTGGTGACGGGTCATGTAAAAGCTCAGGCGCTTCAGGCTGCGGTAGAAGGCAATGTGAACCATATGTGGACCATTAGTTGCCTGCAATTGCATGCCAAAGCGGTTGTGGTGTGTGACGAACCCGCCACGATGGAGCTGAAAGTTAAAACGGTTAAATACTTCCGCGAAATGGAAGCGGAAAACGTCAAAAATCTGTAAATCATCGACACACCGTTATCGGGCGTGATGCCTGATAACACCGGGAGAAAATGTATGTACGCTTTAACCCATGGTCGTATTTATACCGGCCACGAAGTACTGGACAATCATGCTGTTGTTATTGCTGATGGAATGATTGAGCGAGTTTGTCCTCTTGAGGCGCTTCCTGCTGGCACAGAAACCCGTGATGTTAATGGCGCGCTAATTGCTCCCGGTTTTATTGACCTGCAGCTAAACGGCTGCGGCGGCGTCCAGTTCAATGATGATATCAATGCCATCAGCGTTGAAACCCTGACCGTGATGCAGCGGGCAAATGAGAAGTCGGGCTGTACCAGCTTCTTGCCTACGCTGATTACCAGTACTGATGAATTGATCAAACGTGCCGTTGAGGTGATGCGTGCTTATCTTGCGCAAAATGCTAATCAGGCGCTTGGGCTGCACCTTGAAGGCCCGTGGCTTAATCCATTGAAGAAGGGGACGCACGATCCCGCGTTGATCCGCAAGCCGGATGCCGCGCTGGTCGATTTCCTTTGTGAAAACGCCGATGTCATTGCAAAAATTACGCTGGCACCAGAACAGGTCGACAGTGAGATCATCACGCGACTGAGCAAAGCGGGCATTGTCATTTCCGCCGGACATTCCTACGCCACCAGCGACGAAGCGCGTGAAGGGATTTCTGCCGGGATCAGTTTCGCCACCCATTTATATAACGCGATGCCGCCTATTACGGGTCGCGAGCCGGGCTTGATCGGCACTCTGTTCGATTCACCTGACGTCTGGTGCGGCATTATCGCTGATGGTTTACACGTCAACTACGTTAATATTCGTAATGCAAAACGCCTGAAAGGCGACAAATTAATTCTGGTTACTGACGCCACTGCGCCAGCAGGTGCAGCCAT
Organism: Pantoea sp. CCBC3-3-1; assembly: GCF_007981265.1. Lineage (NCBI taxonomy): Bacteria > Pseudomonadati > Pseudomonadota > Gammaproteobacteria > Enterobacterales > Erwiniaceae > Pantoea > Pantoea sp. CCBC3-3-1. The sequence continues at coordinate 1,393,762 of NZ_CP034363.1, read as the reverse complement.
TGACCAGTTCATTTTTGCAGGAAAAACAATATACTATCGGGATGGTCTTTGCGTTGACGAACAGGGTACGCTCAGTGGTTCTGCCTTAACGATGATCGAAGCTGTGGCGAACAGCGTCGAACATGCGGGCATTTCACTGGAAGAATCACTGCGGATGGCAACGCTTTATCCAGCGCGCGCTATGGGTGTAGAGGATAAGTTAGGTTCAGTTACGGCCGGAAAAGTAGCGAATCTGACGGTTTTCACCCGTGACTATCAAATAATCCAGACTTTCGTTAATGGTGACGAAGTCTTAAGCGAGTAGAAACTGAATGACCACTGGCGGCCAGGCTCAAATAGGAAATGTCGATCTTGTAAAACAACTCAACAGCGCGGCCGTTTATCGGCTTATCGACCAGCAAGGGCCGATATCGCGCATTAAGATCGCCGAACTCAGCCAGCTAGCGCCCGCCAGCGTCACAAAAATCACTCGTCAGCTTATTGAACGCGGGCTGATTAAAGAAGTCGATCAGCAGGCCTCCACCGGAGGCCGCCGCGCTATCTCAATCATCACCGAAACGCGGGGCTTTAATACCATCGGCATTCGTCTGGGCCGAAATGACGCCACGCTCTCCCTGTTTGATCTCAGCGGTAAGTCACTGGCGCAGGATGACTATCCCCTCCCCGAACGAACCCAGGAAACGCTGGAAAATGCGCTGTTTAGCGCTATCGCCCGCTTTATTGAGCAGCACCAGCGTAAGATACGAGAGCTGATTGCCATTTCGGTGATCTTACCCGGCCTGGTTGACCCGGATAATGGCGTCATCCGTTATATGCCGCATATTCATGTGCATCACTGGCCGCTCGTCGCTAATCTGCAACAGCGCTTTAATGTCACCAGCTTCGTGGGACACGATATCCGTAGCCTGGCGCTTGCGGAGCACTACTTCGGTGCATCACGCGACTGTGCGGACTCTATTTTAGTGCGAGTTCATCGCGGAACCGGTGCCGGGATCATCGCAAACGGCCATATTTTTCTTGGCAGCAATGGGAATGTTGGCGAACTGGGTCATATTCAGGTTGATCCGCTCGGCGAGCGTTGCCACTGTGGCAATTTCGGCTGCCTGGAAACGATTGCCGCCAACGGTGCTATCGAAAACCGCGTCCGTCAGTTATTGACTCGCGGCTATCCCAGCATACTGAGTATGGATGACTGCCAGATCGCGAAGATTTGTAAGGCCGCTAACCGGGGCGATGCGCTGGCAGCTGAAGTTATTGAATATGTCGGCCGTCATCTTGGAAAAGCAATCGCTATCGCTATCAACTTATTCAATCCACAAAAGGTGGTTGTTGCCGGTGAGATAACGGAAGCAGATAAAATTCTGCTACCGGCGATTCAAGGCTGCATCAATACTCAGGTGCTAAAAGCCTTCCGAAAGAATCTGCCGGTGGTGCGTTCTGAAATCGATCATCGTTCAGCGATTGGCGCTTTTGCGCTGGCGAAGCGCGCTATGCTGAACGGCATCCTATTACAACATTTACTGGAAAGTTAATGAGCACTCTGACTCTGAATGACAGCGAAAAGATGACGATAAAAAACGTGATCTGCGATATTGATGGCGTGCTGATGCATGACAACACCGCAGTGCCTGGGGCGAATGAGTTTTTGCAGCGTATTCTGGATAAAGGTATGCCGCTGGTCGTGCTGACCAATTATCCTTCTCAGACTGCCCTTGACCTCGCTAACCGCTTCTCTTCTGCCGGTATCGAACTGCCCGAAAGCGTCTTTTATACGTCAGCGATGGCAACCGCCGATTTCCTGCGCCGTCAGGAAGGAAAAAAAGCCTATGTGGTTGGCGAAGGCGCGCTTATTCATGAACTTTATAAAGCCGGTTTCACCATTACCGATATCAACCCGGATTTCGTTATCGTTGGTGAAACCCGCTCGTTTAACTGGGATATGATGCAAAAAGCGGCCTGGTTTGTTGCCAACGGCGCGCGGTTTATTGCAACAAACCCGGACACCCACGCTCGCGGCTTTGTGCCTGCCTGCGGCGCGCTGTGTGCGGGTATTGAAAGAATTTCAGGCCGTACGCCTTTCTATGTTGGTAAACCCAGCCCGTGGATTATGCGGGCGGCACTGAACAAGATGCAGGCTCACTCGGAAGAGACCGTTATTGTTGGCGATAATCTGCGTACCGATATTCTGGCTGGTTTCCAGGCCGGATTGGAAACGATTTTGGTGCTGTCTGGCGTTTCAACATTAAGCGACATTGATGCGATGCCGTTCCGGCCCAGCTGGGTTTTCCCGTCCGTTGCGGATATCGATATCCTGTAAATTCCCGCCCGGCCACTGCGTCGGGTTTTTTTACCTTAACAAGCTGATTAATTATTAACCTGATTTGCAATAAATTTATCGATTCGATAATAAAAAACCCCTTTCATTGAATAATCACTAAAAATATCACCTGGGCAACAGCCTTTTTTCCAAAGAAAGGCTAAAACGCTTGCATCAGGATAGCGATATAGCGCATTTTCTTATCTATCGGGCGAACAAATCGCCGTTCATGATTCGTTATCATCACCATCACCGTTGCGGGATGTCGTTAGGGAGTAAGGCTATGTGTTCTATTTTTGGCGTTTTAGATTTGAAAAGCGATGCTGCTGAGCTACGTAAGGAAGCCCTGAAGCTTTCCTGTCTGATGCGTCACCGTGGTCCGGACTGGTCCGGCGTCTATGCGGATGACCACGCTATTCTGGCGCACGAGCGCCTGTCTATTGTCGATGTTAACAACGGCGCACAGCCTCTTTATAACGCCGCGCATACCCACGTGCTGGCAGTGAACGGTGAAATCTACAACCATCAGGCGCTGCGTGCAGAACTGAGCGATCGTTATACGTTCCAGACCGAATCTGACTGTGAAGTGATTCTGGCGCTTTATCAGGAAAAAGGCGTGGACTTCCTGGATGACCTGCAGGGCATGTTCGCTTTCATTCTGTACGACACAGAAAAGAAAACGTATCTGATTGGTCGTGACCATATCGGTATTATTCCGCTGTATATGGGCAACGATGAGCACGGCAACCTGTTTGTCGCTTCCGAAATGAAAGCCCTGGTGCCGGTGTGTAAATCAATTAAAGAATTCCCGCCAGGAAGCTACCTGTCCAGCACCGACGGCGAGATTCGCCGTTACTGGCAGCGTGACTGGTTCAGCTATGAAGCGGTTGAGCACAACAAGACCGATGCGGCGGCGCTGAAAGAAGCGCTGGAGGAATCGGTTAAAAGCCACCTGATGTCCGATGTGCCTTATGGCGTACTGCTCTCAGGCGGTCTGGACTCGTCTGTTATCTCTGCGATAACGAAAAAGTTTGCAGCAAGACGTGTTGAAGATCAGGACCAGAGCGATGCCTGGTGGCCACAGCTGCACTCATTTGCCGTCGGTCTGGAAGGCTCTCCCGATCTGAAGGCAGCAAAATCTGTTGCCGAGCATCTTGGCACCGTGCACCACGAAATTCATTTCACCGTGCAGGAAGGCCTGGATGCCATTCGCGACGTGATTTATCACATTGAAACTTATGATGTGACAACCATTCGCGCTTCAACACCCATGTACCTGATGTCACGTAAGATCAAAGCGATGGGCATCAAGATGGTGCTGTCGGGCGAAGGCGCAGATGAAGTATTTGGCGGCTACCTTTATTTCCATAAGGCGCCAAACGCGAAAGAATTCCATGAAGAAAACGTGCGTAAGCTGCTGGCTCTGCATATGTTTGACTGCGCTCGTGCTAACAAAGCGATGTCTGCATGGGGTGTGGAAGCGCGTGTGCCCTTCCTGGATAAAAAATTCCTTGATGTGGCAATGCGCATTAACCCGGCCGATAAAATGTGTGGCGCTAACGGCAAAATGGAAAAACATATCCTGCGTGAATGTTTCTCTTCTTACCTGCCAGAAAGCGTTGCATGGCGTCAGAAAGAGCAGTTCTCCGACGGCGTGGGCTACAGCTGGATTGATACGCTAAAAGAAGTGGCTGCAAAGCAAATTAGCGATCGGCAGCTGGAAACGGCTCATTTCCGTTTCCCATACAACACGCCTGGCTCAAAAGAAGGCTATTTGTATCGTGAGATCTTTGAAGAGCTGTTCCCGGTTCCAAGCGCAGCAGAATGCGTGCCGGGTGGCCCATCCGTGGCCTGCTCATCCGCTAAAGCCATTGAATGGGACGAAGCGTTCAAAACCATGGACGATCCTTCAGGCCGTGCCGTAGGCGTTCACCAGTCCGCTTATAAATAATCTGTCTTTTTCAACATCATCGGGCCGTCAGCGGCCCGTTATTGTTTTAAAAGAGCCGTTTTTTTAGCGGGTTTTGTTGATTTAGTCGCCATACTGGTTATAAGCCAGACAAACGAATCATTTAAGATAAAAAACGGGAAAAAACTTGTTGACGCTTTCAGGCCAACTTAGCATAATGCGCCCCGCAACGCCGATGAAGGTAACGCGAAAAAAGAAGGCTACTTAGCTCAGCTGGTTAGAGCACAGCACTCATAATGCTGGGGTCACAGGTTCGATTCCCGTAGTAGCCACCATCTTTTTTTAGCGCGGGAGTGGCGAAATTGGTAGACGCACCAGATTTAGGTTCTGGCGCCGCAAGGTGTGCGAGTTCAAGTCTCGCCTCCCGCACCATTTCTGACAGCGGTATTGCATGTGTTGGGGTATCGCCAAGCGGTAAGGCACCGGTTTTTGATACCGGCATTCCCTGGTTCGAATCCAGGTACCCCAGCCAGTTTTTCTGATGGGTTGTGCTTGTAAGCGGACATTGGGATATCGCCAAGCGGTAAGGCACCGGTTTTTGATACCGGCATTCCCTGGTTCGAATCCAGGTATCCCAGCCACATCAGATGTACTATAGTTGTAACGCAGTAAAATTAGGCTACTTAGCTCAGCTGGTTAGAGCACAGCACTCATAATGCTGGGGTCACAGGTTCGATTCCCGTAGTAGCCACCAATTTTATTGGGGTGTCGCCAAGCGGTAAGGCACTGGTTTCTGATACCAGCATTCCGGGGTTCGAATCCCTGCACCCCAGCCATAAAAAAGACGATCTGTTAACGCGGATCGCACCCAAGAAATTGGGGTGTCGCCAAGCGGTAAGGCACTGGTTTCTGATACCAGCATTCCGGGGTTCGAATCCCTGCACCCCAGCCAATAAGTAAAGAAGCCCGCTTTTGCGGGCTTTTTTACGTCTGTTGCTGGCTGAATATGTCTGGCGGGCTGACTTTTAACCTTTGCCCGGTGTCAGACTTTCCGGTAGCGGCCTCCATGCCGCCGGATCCTGGCCGTTTTATTTCAGCGTCTTTACAGTCCCAGCGCATAACGCAACGCCTGACGTTTTAACACGCCGGAACGTTCCGCAGCCATCAGGCCCAGATTGCGCAAAATACGTAAAGGCGCGGCAGGCGTACTGAACGCAAAATAAAACAGATCCATCCCTCCCTGCATTAACATATTATCTTTCAGCCGCTGGCGCTGGTAGCGTAACAAGACATTCTCCGCCGCCCAATCTTCAGCCCGATCGCGCGAGGCAGTAAGCGTATCGATTAACGCATCCACATCACGATAGCCCAGGTTAACGCCCTGCCCCGCTAAAGGATTGATGGTATGCGCCGCATCACCCACCAGAGCCAGACCGGGAAGAACGTAACGGGTAGCGTGACGCCGAACCAGGGGGAAGGATCCGGCGGTAACGGGCGTAACTCTTCCCAATCGTGCCGGAAAATGCTTTTTAATTTCCGCAGATAACTGAGGCATCGCCATCGTCTGGAGCTGGCGGATTCGGGCAGGACTGTCATACCACACCAGCGAAGCCCAGCCATCAAACAACGGCAGGAAGGCTCTTGGCCCTTCAGGCGTAAACTGTTGCCAGGTACAGTCGCCTGCATCCTGTTCACAGCGAACGCTGATAAGCATGCAGGATTGCGCATAATTCCAGCCATGAATCCCGATACCCGCCAGCTGCCGCACCTGCGAGCTGGCACCATCAGCGCCAACAACCAGGCGCGCGTGCAGATTTTCTCCGCTTTCAAGAGAGAGTTGCCAGCCACCGTTGCAAGGTTGCAGGTCCTTCAGCCGCGCCGGTGAGATCAACGTCACTTCCTGCTGCTGGAGTTGCTGCCAAAGAGCCAGTTGCAGCACGCTGTTCTCAACCATGTAGCCCAGCTCAGGCAATCCCAGTGATTCGGCATCAAAATTCACCTGTGCAGTATGCCACTCCCAAGTTTCCAGCTTGCGGTAAGGCGCGCTGCGCATCGCCTGTACACGAGACCAGACGCCCAGCTGGCGGAGAAGATCGACGGAAGCCGCGCCAAGCGCAGAGATCCTCACATCCGGCGTACTGTTGATATCGAATGCCGCCGGTTCCTGCTGTTCCAGCACGGCAACGCGGAACCCATGAGCTGCCAACCCACTGGCCAGCGCGGCTCCCACCATTCCGCCGCCTACGATAACAACATCCCATTTTTGCGTTTTTTCTGTCATTTTGTTTCCTGTCCATTGGACATTCGTGCGGCTTAGACCTACACACATCAAGGCTAATTCTGTTACCCTAAGTGTACCGGATTTTTGAGGGCTGACAGGCTGTTGCGAACAGAAAAGTCTGCGCACTGGTCACAACAGCAGCGAAACTTTACACTACGCGCCCTGCATTTCTTTCTGCATGACGAATGGCAACCAGATGACAAAAAAACTCTATATCAAAACCTGGGGCTGTCAGATGAATGAGTATGACTCATCCAAAATGTCTGACCTGTTAAACAGCACCCATGGGTTTACCCTGACTGACGTGGCGGAAGAAGCCGACGTACTGCTGCTCAACACCTGTTCAATTCGTGAAAAGGCGCAGGAAAAAGTTTTCCATCAGCTTGGGCGCTGGAAAACGTTTAAAGACACCCGGCCTGACGTTATTATCGGCGTTGGCGGCTGCGTTGCCTCGCAGGAAGGCGAACATATTCGGCAGCGTGCGCATTATGTTGATATCGTGTTTGGTCCGCAGACGCTGCACCGCCTGCCAGAGATGATCAATAGCGTCCGTGGTACCAAAAGCCCAATCGTTGATATCAGCTTCCCGGAAATCGAGAAATTTGACCGTCTGCCAGAACCGCGAGCCGATGGCCCTTCCGCTTTCGTCTCCATTATGGAAGGCTGCAACAAATATTGTACTTTCTGCGTGGTTCCTTATACGCGGGGTGAAGAAGTCAGCCGTCCTTGCGATGATATTCTGTTTGAGATTGCCCAGCTTGCAGCACAGGGCGTGCGTGAAGTAAATCTGCTGGGACAAAACGTTAATGCCTATCGCGGAGAAAGCTTTGACGGGGAAATTTGTACCTTTGCTGAGCTGCTTCGTCTGGTTGCCGCCATTGACGGTATTGACCGCATTCGCTTTACCACCAGCCATCCGATTGAGTTTACCGACGATATCATTGATGTTTACCGTGATACGCCAGAGCTGGTCAGCTTCCTGCATCTGCCGGTGCAAAGCGGTGCAGATCGTGTTCTGACGATGATGAAGCGTGCCCATACTGCGCTGGAATATAAAGCAATCATTCGCAAGCTGATTGCCGCCCGGCCTGATATTCAAATCAGCTCTGACTTCATTATCGGTTTCCCAGGCGAAACGCAGCAGGACTTCGAGCAGACGATGAAGCTGATTGGCGAAATCAATTTCGACACCAGCTTTAGCTTTATTTATTCGGCTCGTCCCGGCACGCCAGCCGCCGATCTGCCTGATGACGTGCCTGAAGAAGAGAAGAAGCAGCGCCTGTGGATCCTTCAGGATCGCATCAATCAGCAGGCGATGGCATGGAGCCGCCGCATGCTGGGCACCGTGCAGCGTATTCTGGTGGAAGGGACCTCGCGTAAAAACGTTATGGAGCTCTCTGGCCGCACTGAAAACAACCGTGTGGTGAACTTCGAGGGAACGCCGGAAATGATTGGCAAGTTCGTTGATGTTGAAATCGTCGACGTTTACACCAACTCCCTGCGTGGAAAAATTGTCCGCACAGAAGAACAGATGGGGCTGCGCACCATCGAAACCCCCGCTTCGGTTATTGCGCGTACGCGTAAAGAAAACGAACTGGGTGTAGGTCTCTTCCAGCCTTGATTCCCCGAAAAATTGCGGCATGCCTCGCAGGTATGCCGCTGCAAATCATCGTCCGACACTTGCTTTGTGCAGACCTCGCCCAAATATCATTTCTGATGCTTGCGCATTGGTGCACTGCCATAAATAATTCCGTTATGGCTACGCCTTTTGCAAAGCCCATACAAATGCCATCCTCAACCTGGCCCTGAGCGACCCAAAGGATTAGTTTGAATATTGAAACACGCGAAATCATCTTAGAACCTGCTGATAATCATCGTCTGCTGAGCCTGTGCGGACCGTTTGACGATAATATTAAGCAGCTGGAGCGCCGGTTGGGCATTGAAATCAATCGTCGCGACAACGCTTTCAAGCTGGTCGGTAAAGCGCTGACTGTCGATGCTGCCGTACGCATCCTGCGTGATTTATATGTCGATACAGCCCCTGTCCGCGGGCATATTCCGGATATCGATCCTGAACAGATTCATCTGGCGATTAAAGAGAGCCGGGTTCTGGAGCAAACCGCTGACAGCGTGCCGGAATATGGCAAGGCCGTGAATATCAAAACCAAACGCGGCGTTATCAAACCGCGCACGCCGAACCAGGCTCAGTATGTTGCTAACATACTTGACCATGATATTACCTTCGGGATCGGCCCCGCAGGTACGGGTAAGACCTACCTGGCGGTAGCAGCTGCGGTCGATGCGCTGGAGCGTCAGGAAGTACGGCGCATTTTACTGACCCGTCCGGCAGTAGAAGCAGGTGAAAAGCTGGGCTTCCTGCCAGGCGATCTCAGCCAGAAAGTCGATCCCTATTTACGCCCGTTATATGACGCGCTGTTTGAAATGTTAGGTTTTGAACGCGTGGAAAAACTGATTGAACGCAATGTGATTGAGGTTGCGCCGCTGGCCTATATGCGTGGCCGTACGCTAAATGATGCCTTCATCATTCTTGATGAAAGTCAGAACACCACCATCGAACAGATGAAGATGTTTCTGACCCGTATCGGCTTCAACTCAAAAGCGGTTATCACCGGCGACGTGACGCAGATTGACCTGCCGCGTAATTTAAAATCCGGCCTTCGTCATGCCATAGAAGTGTTATCCGAAGTCGAGGAAATCAGCTTTAACTTTTTCCACAGTGAGGATGTTGTGCGTCACCCGGTAGTTGCACGCGTCGTTATTGCCTATGAAGCCTGGGAAGCCGCCGACCAAAAACGTCGTGACGCTCAGGCAGAAGAACGTAAGCGTGAGTCACTTGCTCTACAGCAGGCCGCGCAGGAGCATAAATGAGTACCGTAATTCTTGATTTACAGTTAGCCTGCGAAAAGCCAGACGGCCTGCCAGCAGAAGCTGATTTCCGTCGCTGGCTGGAAGCAGTATTACCGCAGTTTCAGGAAGAAAGTGAAGTGACCATTCGTGTGGTTGATGAAGCCGAAAGTCATGAACTGAACCACACTTATCGCGGTAAGGATAAGCCGACAAACGTGCTCTCTTTCCCGTTTGAAGCTCCGCCCGGCATTGAGCTTCCTCTGTTGGGCGACCTGATTATCTGTCGGCAGGTCGTGGAGCAGGAGGCGATCGAACAGGAAAAGCCTCTGCTGGCGCATTGGGCTCATATGGTCGTGCATGGCAGCCTGCATTTATTGGGCTATGACCATATCGAAGATGACGAAGCGGAAGAGATGGAGTCCATCGAAACCGAGATAATGCTTGCTCTTGGGTATAACGACCCGTACATTTCGGAAAAAGATTTCCCGTAAACACCGTCCCTTTCGGCAATCCGTCGGAAGGGATACCCCTTCTCACAACATGAGTGACAGAAACAAAAACGCCATGAGCGATGACCATTCACAGAACAATGACAGTCCCAGTAGTAAAAAGGGATTTTTCACCCTTATCCTCAACCAGCTGTTTCACGGTGAGCCTAAAAACCGCGACGACCTGCTGGAGCTCATCCGCGATTCAGAGCAGAACGAGCTGATCGATCAGGATACCCGCGACATGCTGGAAGGCGTCATGGATATTGCCGAGCAGCGCGTGCGCGATATCATGATCCCTCGCTCGCAAATGGTGACGCTAAAGCGTAACCAGACGCTCGACGAGTGCCTGGACGTTATCATCGAATCTGCCCATTCCCGTTTCCCGGTAATCAGCGAAGATAAAGATCATGTTGAAGGCATTCTAATGGCGAAAGATTTGCTGCCGTTTATGAGCAGCGAATCTGAACCGTTCAGCATGGAAAAAGTGCTGCGTACGGCGGTTGTCGTGCCGGAAAGCAAACGCGTTGACCGCATGCTGAAAGAGTTCCGTTCACAGCGTTATCATATGGCGATTGTGATTGATGAGTTCGGCGGTGTTTCCGGACTGGTGACTATCGAAGATATTCTGGAACTGATTGTTGGTGAAATTGAAGACGAATATGACGATGAAGAAGATCGCGATATCCGTCAGCTGAGCCGTCATACCTACACGATCCGCGCATTAACGCCAATTGAAGACTTCAACGACGTGTTTGAAACGCACTTTAGCGATGAAGAAGTGGATACGATCGGCGGTCTGGTCATGCAGGCGTTTGGTCATCTCCCTGCGCGCGGAGAAAGCATTGAAATCGAAGGCTACCAGTTCAAGGTCGCTATGGCCGATAGCCGTCGTATCATTCAGGTCCACGTCAGAATTCCGGAAAATTCGCCGCAACCGATACTGGAAGAATAATTCCCTTATGGCTATTGCCTCTTTATACCAGCGCCAGCGGGTCCGCCTGCTTTTAGCGCTGCTGACGGGTGCCGCTGGCACCCTGGCGTTTTCGCCCTATGATTTTTGGCCTGCCGCCCTAATTTCTTTAGCGGGCCTGCTGGGCTTAACGCTTGACCGTTCAACTCGCCAGGCGACCGCCATCGGCTTTGTCTGGGGCTTTGGCCTGTTTGGCACCGGCGTTAACTGGGTCTACGTCAGTATTGCCACTTTTGGCGGCATGCCTGGCCCGGTCAATGTGTTTCTGGTTATTTTGCTGGCAGCTTATCTCTCACTTTACACGATGTTGTTTGCTGCACTGCTTAATCGCCTTTTCCCCAAAACTACCCTGTTACGCCTGACGCTCACTGCGCCCGTACTGTGGCAAATTACCGAATTCCTTCGGGGCTGGATACTGACAGGTTTCCCGTGGCTACAGTTTGGTTACAGCCAGATTGATGGTCCGCTGAAGGGGCTTGGCCCTCTGACCGGCGTGGAAGGCATTACGTTCGTGCTGACCATCGTGGCGGGGCTGGCCGTTTATGCCGCAGTGAAACGCAACTGGATTACCGCCGTCGCTGCCCTGGCTCTGCTGCTGCTTCCCTGGCCACTGCGCCAGATTAGCTGGTATCAGGAGATGCCGGAACGGGCAGTAAACGTTGCGCTGGTACAGGGAAACATCCCGCAGTCGCTGAAATGGGATCCAAACCAGCTGATTAACACACTCAGAACCTATACGTCGCTTAGCCGTCCTTACGTGGGTAAAGCGCCGCTAATTATCTGGCCTGAATCAGCAATTCCCGATCTCGAAACGAATCAGCAGCCTTTTCTACATGAAATAGACGAAGAACTTCGTTCACAGGGCAGCGGCCTGATTACTGGGATTGTCGATTCCCGTCTTGAGAATAATCGCTATCACGATTACAACTCGATTATCGTATTGGGTAATCAGAAACCCTACGATTACCACAGCGGCAATCGTTACCAGAAGAATCATCTGGTGCCCTTTGGCGAATTCGTCCCGCTGGAAACGTTGCTGCGTCCGCTGGCACCTTTCTTTGACCTGCCGATGTCTTCTTTTAGCCGTGGCGACTATCTACAGCCGCAGTTAGAGGTGGCGGGCTATAAGCTGACGGCCGCTATCTGTTACGAAATCGTGCTCGGCCAGCAGCTGCGGGATAACTTCCGTCCCGATACTGATTTTCTGCTGACCATTTCAAATGACGCCTGGTTTGGTCATTCCATTGGGCCATGGCAGCACTTCCAGATGGCGCGTATGCGTGCGCTGGAGCTGGGTCGTCCGCTGCTGCGTGATACCAATAACGGCGTGACGGCGGTTGTTGATGCAGCAGGTAACGCAGAAGAGATGATCCCACAGTTTAACGCTAACGTACTGGAGACGCAGGTGACGCCGACGCGAGGCCTAACGCCTTATGCCCGCGTTGGAAACTGGCCAGTATGGATAGCGACGCTGCTGTTTGGTGCCTTAGCTATCCTGTTGGGCCGCAAGCGCCGATAATCCCCTTAACGCTGAATCTCTCCGGATTCAGCGTTTTTTTCTCACCCTACGCTTTTCACCTCGCCGTTCTCTGTCTTAAGTTTATCGCGTGCATAAGCTGGCATGTCTATTGCAAAACATTACGGCGAATTCGCTGAAAAGTAAGCAAATAGCGCGTCAGCGTCCGCCATTGCACCGTTAGCAACCAGCACCTGCTTCACCATGGCGCAACGGTCTGTAAGCTGCGCTAATTTGGTGCGGCGCGGCTCGCAAAAAAGAAACTTTATTGTTTCATTACGTTAACAATCATCTATGTTAAAGCGTAATCAAGCTGTTGTATTTGAATAACGCGTTTGGCCATAAACACTACACCACACTCGGCGCACTATTATGGCGCCTTACAACGAAGGAGTTGGAGATGAAATTACGGAAACTGGGGCTGTGCCTGGCACTGGGCCTTGCCTCCGCGATTGCCCATGCAGAAGAGGCACCGCAAACTACCACGTTGGATAAAATTGCCAAAAATGGCGTCATTGTTGTGGGTCACCGTGAATCTTCGGTCCCTTTTTCTTACTACGATAATCAGCAAAAAGTTGTTGGCTACTCTCAGGCCTATTCCGATGCCATCGTTGCCGCGATCAAAGCAAAACTGAATAAGCCAGATTTGCAGGTAAAAATGCTGCCGATCACCTCTCAGAACCGCATTCCTTTACTGCAAAACGGCACCTACGATTTTGAATGTGGCTCAACGACCAATAACGCAGAGCGCCAAAAACAGGCGGCGTTTTCCGATACGATTTTCGTTATCGGCACCCGCCTGCTGGTGAAGAAAGGGAGCCCGATTAAAGACTTCCCGGATCTGAAAGGCAAAACCGTGGTCGTCACTTCTGGCACCACTTCCGAAATTTTACTGAACAAGCTGAATGACGAAAAGAAAATGGAGATGCGCATTATTAGCGCGAAAGACCACGGTGACTCCTTCCGTACGCTCGAAAGCGGCCGCGCCGTTGCCTTTATGATGGATGATGCCTTGCTGGCTGGAGAGCGTGCTAAAGCTAAAAAACCGGATAACTGGGAAATTGTCGGCACGCCACAGTCAAAAGAAGCTTATGGCTGCATGCTGCGCAAAGGGGATACCGGCTTCAAGCAGCTGATGGATGATACCATCGCTAAAGCACAAACCTCTGGGGAAGCGGAAAAATGGTTCGGCAAATGGTTCAGCCAGCCAATTCCGCCGAAGAACCTGAATATGAACTTCGCCCTGTCGGACGACATGAAGGCGACCTTCAAGGCACCAAACGACAACGTACTGAACTAATAAAGAAAATAAGGGCGGCCGTCGCTGCCCTCTGATTGTTGAAACCTCTCATCAATCTTCAGGGTAGCGTCGCTGCCCTTTTTTCTACCGGAGTTGAAAATGTCAATCGATTGGAACTGGGGAATTTTCCTGCAACAGGCCCCGTTCGGTAATACCACCTATCTGGGATGGCTGTGGTCTGGTTTTCAGGTCACTATCGCCGTCTCGGTCTGCGCCTGGATTATCGCCTTTTTTGTCGGTTCGCTGTTTGGTATTTTGCGTACCACACCTAACCGTCTGCTGGTCGCTATTGGCACCTGCTACGTGGAACTGTTCCGTAATATTCCACTGATTGTGCAATTCTTTATCTGGTATCTGGTGATCCCTGAACTGCTGCCGGAAAATATTGGCATGTGGTTTAAATCAGAACTGGATCCCAATATTCAGTTCTTTACCTGCTCGGTACTGTGCCTGGGGCTGTTTACCGCGGCTCGCGTCTGCGAACAGGTTCGGGCAGCCATCCAGTCTTTACCGAGCGGGCAGAAAAATGCAGGCTTGGCCATGGGCTTGACGCTACCGCAAACTTACCGCTACGTATTGCTGCCGAATGCCTATCGGGTCATCGTGCCGCCAATGACCTCTGAAATGCTCAACCTGGTCAAAAACTCCGCTATCGCTTCAACGATCGGCCTGGTCGACATGGCCGCGCAGGCAGGAAAACTGCTGGATTACTCGGCGCATGCCTATGAATCCTTCACCGCCATTACGCTGGCCTATATCGGCATTAACATCGTAGTGATGCTGTTGATGAGTCTGGTAGAACGTAAAGTCCGTCTGCCTGGCGGCATGGGAGGCAAATAATGTATGAATTTGACTGGAGCACGATTGCTCCAAACCTGCCTTACCTGGTTAACGGCATGATTATCACGCTGAAGATTACCGTTACCGCGGTGGTTTTTGGCATTATCTGGGGCACGCTACTGGCAGTAATGCGCCTGTCGAGCTTTAAGCCCATCAGCTGGTTCGCCAAACTTTACGTTAACCTGTTCCGTTCGGTTCCTTTAGTGATGGTGCTGCTGTGGTTCTATCTGGTTGTGCCCAGTTTTCTCCAGCAGGTGCTTGGCCTCTCACCGAAAACGGATATTCGCCTGATTTCCGCTATGGTGGCGTTTTCGCTGTTCGAAGCCGCTTACTATTCGGAAATTATTCGTGCCGGGATCATCAGTATTGCGCGTGGTCAGGGCAATGCCGCGCTGGCGCTGGGCATGACGCAGTGGCAGGCTATGCAGCTTATTATTCTGCCGCAGGCGTTCCGCGCCATGGTGCCTCTGCTGCTCACACAGGGCATCGTCCTGTTCCAGGACACCTCGCTGGTTTACGTGCTCAGCCTTGCTGACTTCTTCCGCACGGCTGACACTATCGGCATTAATAACGGTACCGAAATCGAAATGGTGCTGTTTGCCGGAGCTGTCTATTTTGTTATCAGCCTTAGCGCCTCGCTGTTGGTCAGCTATTTAAAAAGAAAAAGGACTGTTTAAATGATTACCCTGAAAAACGTTTCAAAGTGGTATGGTCACTTTCAGGTGCTGACCGACTGCTCAACAGAAGTGAAAAAAGGCGAAGTGGTGGTTGTGTGCGGGCCATCGGGTTCCGGTAAGTCCACGCTAATCAAAACGGTCAATGGCCTGGAACCGATCCAGGAAGGCCTGATTGAAGTAAACGGCACGCCAGTCAACGACAAGCGCACTAATCTGGCCCAGCTGCGGGCAAAAGTCGGCATGGTTTTTCAACATTTCGAACTGTTTCCGCATCTCACCATTATCGAAAACCTGACGCTGGCACAGGTCAAAGTCCTCAAGCGTAATAAGGAACAGGCGCGACAGAAAGGATTAAAACTCCTGGAGCGCGTGGGCCTTTCAGCGCATGCCAATAAGCATCCCGGCCAGCTTTCTGGTGGTCAGCAGCAGCGCGTGGCTATCGCTCGTGCGCTTTGTATGGACCCGATTGCTATGCTGTTTGATGAGCCTACCTCAGCCCTCGATCCGGAGATGATTAATGAAGTGCTGGACGTTATGGTTGAGCTGGCTAATGAAGGCATGACCATGATGGTCGTGACGCACGAGATGGGATTTGCCCGCAAAGTGGCGAACCGGGTCATTTTTATGGATGAAGGTAAGATTGTGGAAGATTCTCCGAAGGATGCTTTTTTCAACAATCCCCAGTCCGATCGGGCAAAAGATTTTCTCGCTAAAATCCTGCATTGAGGCCAAAAGCGGCGCAAAAATTCAAAATACAGGCAACGCAGGCACGTTAAGAAAGATTCTCGCGCCAAGGACGGCGCGAGTCAGGCTGTAACGTAATCTCTTTTACATCGTTATAATCGGCTCGTGTTTCTTATGCTGTCACCCGTTTTAGCCTTAAAGATTCAGGCATGCTAGGGCTCGAACGGTTGACGCTGAAACTGGTCGTTGCCGCACTTTGGGCAACGCGTAAGCGTTTCGGGCGTGTAAATGGCGCGCGTAAAATTGCATTGTTCACAGACCAGATTGCCTAATCCCACCACTTCACCGCTCTGATAGACGCCGTGATGATTCAAATCCTGAAACACCTCGCGCCATTCAAGCTGGCTCTTATCGGTAATATCCGCCAGTTCCTTCCAGATACTTTCCCGAATGACCCGCATAAATACGCTGTCGCTGGGTTCATCCTGATTTTCCGTATAGCTGCGGGCAAATTCTTCCAGATCGCGACGCACAGCGCGGGTTACATCATCAATCTGATCGCGGGTAAGTTCGCCACGGTTATTCATTCGCTGACGGGCGCTTTCAACCAGTGCATCAATATCATGCTCGCCTTTATTTATTCTCTCGGTCAGAGAGGAAACCAGTTCCCGATAATACTGAGCCACCTTGTTCATTTTTTCTCCTGTTTCTGCCGACATATGCTGCAATCAGTTTAGCGCTTAACAAATTAATGCGTGACGGCAGCGCTGAATTTTGCACGCTGTCTTCCAGCTTGCAGAGAAATGCCGCTTGTCAGGGCGGTTACTGTTGTTGCGCCGGGGGCGAATCAGCTATGCTATGCGGATCTGAACGAACAAAATGAACAAAAGCCCAGCGCTACTTCAGGTAGCAGGCGCTATTTACAAAGGACCACTGGCTGCCATGCAAGAGCAATATCGCCCGGAAGAGATAGAATCCCGTGTTCAACAGCATTGGGATGAGAAGCAAACGTTTAAAGTGACCGAAGAGGAAGGTAAAGAGAAGTATTACTGCCTCTCCATGCTGCCCTATCCTTCTGGCCGCCTACATATGGGCCATGTTCGTAATTACACCATTGGTGATGTCATTTCCCGCTACCAGCGCATGCTGGGCAAAAACGTGCTGCAGCCCATCGGCTGGGATGCTTTTGGCCTGCCTGCTGAAGGTGCTGCGGTCAAAAACAATACGGCACCCGCGCCGTGGACTTACGACAACATCGCCTACATGAAAAACCAGCTGAAACTGCTGGGCTTTGGCTATGACTGGAACCGTGAACTGGCTACCTGCCAGCCCGAATACTATCGCTGGGAACAGTGGTTCTTCACCAAACTGTACGAAAAAGGCCTGGTTTATAAAAAAACCTCGGCGGTGAACTGGTGCCCGAACGACCAGACCGTGCTGGCCAACGAACAGGTTATTGATGGCTGCTGCTGGCGTTGTGACAGCAAAGTTGAGCGTAAAGAGATCCCTCAGTGGTTTGTTAAAATCACCGACTACGCCGATGAGCTGCTTAACGATCTGGACACGCTGGAGAGCTGGCCTGAGCAGGTTAAAACCATGCAGCGTAACTGGATTGGCCGCTCTGAAGGTGTGGAAATCACCTTTGATGTTGATGCCAGCGAAGAGAAACTGACCGTTTACACTACCCGACCGGACACCTTTATGGGTGCAACCTACGTGGCCGTTGCTGCCGGACATCCGCTGGCAACGCAGGCTTCGGTAAACAATCCGGCACTGGCTGATTTTATCGCGGAATGCCGCAACACCAAAGTGGCCGAAGCCGAGATGGCGACGATGGAAAAGAAAGGCATGGCTACCGGCCTGTTTGCTATCCATCCGCTGACTGGCGAAAAAGTGCCGGTGTGGGTTGCTAACTTTGTGCTGATGGAATACGGCACCGGCGCTGTAATGGCCGTTCCGGCTCACGACCAGCGTGACTGGGAGTTTGCGACTAAATACGATCTGGCGATCAAACCTGTCGTGCTGAACCTTGACGGCAGCGAACCCGACGTGAGCGCTGCGGCGATGACCGAAAAAGGCAGCCTGTTCAACTCCGGTGAGTTCAACGGTCTGGATCATGAAGCGGGCTTCAACGCCATCGCTCAGGCACTGGCTGATAAAGGTGTTGGCGAACGTAAAGTGAACTATCGCCTGCGCGACTGGGGTGTTTCCCGTCAGCGTTACTGGGGTGCGCCAATCCCTATGGTCACGTTGGAAGACGGTACCGTAATGCCAACGCCAGAAGATCAGCTGCCGGTCATTCTGCCGGAAGACGTGGTGATGGATGGTATTACCAGCCCAATTAAAGCCGATGCTGAGTGGGCAAAAACCACTGTAAACGGCCAGCCGGCGCTGCGTGAAACCGACACCTTTGACACCTTTATGGAGTCTTCATGGTATTACGCGCGCTATACCTGCCCGGACTACGATAAAGGCATGCTGGATCCGGCTGCGGCTAATTACTGGCTGCCGGTGGATCAGTATGTTGGCGGTATCGAACACGCCATTATGCACCTGCTCTACTTCCGCTTCTTCCACAAGCTGCTGCGTGACGCAGGCCTGGTGAACTCTGATGAACCGGCTAAACGTCTGCTGTGCCAGGGCATGGTGCTGGCTGACGCCTTCTACTATCTGGGCGTCAACGGCGAGCGCAACTGGGTTTCACCGGTTGATGTTACGGTTGAGCGCGACGAGAAAGGCCGCATTACCAAAGCCACTGATAAAGCCGGGCATGAACTGGTTTACGCCGGCATGAGCAAAATGTCGAAGTCGAAAAACAACGGCATCGATCCACAGGTGATGGTTGAACGCTACGGCGCGGATACCGTACGCCTGTTTATGATGTTTGCTTCTCCGGCTGACATGACGCTGGAATGGCAGGAGTCTGGCGTGGAAGGCGCTAACCGCTTCCTGAAACGCGTCTGGAAACTGGTATTTGAGCACAGCGAAAAAGGCGCGACCGTAGCGCTCGACGTGGCCAGCCTGAACGACGATCAGAAATCGCTGCGTCGCGATCTGCATAAAACCATTGCTAAAGTTTCCGATGACATCGGCCGTCGTCAGACCTTTAATACCGCTATCGCGGCCATTATGGAACTGATGAACAAGCTGGCTCGCGCACCGCAGGAAAGTGAACAGGACCGTGCACTGATGAACGAAGCGCTGCTGGCTGTTGTCCGCATGCTTTATCCGTTCACACCGCATGCCTGCTTCACCCTGTGGGAAGCGTTAAACGGTGCTGGCGACGTAGACAATGCGCCGTGGCCGGAGGCTGACGATGCGGCAATGGTGGAAGATTCTCTGCTGGTCGTGGTGCAGGTTAACGGTAAGGTTCGCGGCAAAATCACCGTTCCCGCTGATGCTACGCAGGAACAGGTACAGGCCCGGGCCGCGCAGGAACATCTGGTCGCCAAATATCTTGATGGCGTCACTATCCGTAAAGTGATTTACGTTCAGGGCAAGCTGCTTAACCTGGTTGTGGGTTAATGTCAGGAGGAATTGTGCGACATCTGATAATGTCTCTGGTCGCTGGCCTGGCGGTGTTGATCACCGCCGGCTGTGGCTATCATCTGCGTGGGACGACTTCGGTCCCACCCGAAATGAAAACAATGATTGTGGATACGGGCGATCCTTACGGACCGCTGGCTCGCGCTGTTCGTGAACAGCTACGACTGAATAACGTAACCATTCTCGACAAGCCGGGCATGCGTAAAGACGTGCCGTCGCTGCGCCTCGGCACCGAAAGCCAGGGTCGTGATACCGCGTCAATTTTCCAGGACGGTAAAACAGCAGAATATTCACTGATGATGACCGTTTCCGCTCAGGTCCTGATCCCGAATAAAGGTATCTACCCGATTAGCGCAACCGTTTATCGTTCCTTCTTCGATAACCCGCTGGCCGCACTGGCGAAGGACTCTGAGCAGGATATTATTATCAGTGAAATGCGTACTCAGGCAGCACAACAGCTGGTACGCAAACTGCTGACTGTCCATGCGGCAGAGAACGACAGTTCGATCAATACGCTGGATGCTTCACCACCGGCTATCGACCAAACTTCGCCTCGCAACACTCTGCCTGATACTTCTTACGCCAAATGATCAGGATCTATCCTGAACAGCTTGGTGCGCAGCTCCATGAGGGGCTGCGCGCCTGCTACATTCTGACCGGCAACGAGCCGCTACTTTTGCAGGAGTCGCAGGATGCTATTCGGTCGAGCGCCCAACAGCAGGGCTTTACCGAGCATTTCAGCGTAGTGATTGATGCCCATACGGACTGGGACGCTATCTTTTCTACCTGCCAGGCACTCAGCCTGTTTGCCAGTCGTCAGACGCTACTGCTCACCCTGCCTGAAAATGGGCCCAATGCAGCCATTGCTGAACAGTTGCTGACCCTCTCTACCCTACTGCATGCCGATATCTTGTTGATGCTGCGTGCCAGTAAACTGACCAAAGCGCAGGAAAACAGCGCCTGGTTTAAAGCACTCAGCGCTCATGCCGTTGTGGTTCCTTGTCAAACTCCCGAGCAGGCACAGCTGCCACGCTGGGTAGCGACCCGCGCCAAAAGTATGAAACTGGCTGTCGACGATGCGGCGATTCAGCTGCTTTGTTATTGCTATGAAGGCAACCTGTTGGCTCTGTCACAGGCGCTGGAACGTCTTTCACTGCTGTGGCCTGACGGCAAACTGACGCTGCCCAGAGTAGAACAAGCGGTTTTTGATGCTGCGCATTTTACACCTTTCCATTGGGTGGATGCATTGCTGGCAGGTAAAAGCAAACGGGCACAGCATATTCTGAAGCAAATGCAGGCTGAAGATAACGAGCCGGTTATCCTGTTGCGAACGGTGCAACGAGAGCTGATGATGCTGTTAACGTTACAGCGCCAGATGACAACAACCCCGTTGCGAACGCTGTTTGACCAGCACCGCATCTGGCAAAACCGACGTCCGCTATTTAGTGATGCGCTACAGCGTCTGTCGGCCACTCAGCTGACGCAGGCCATTCATCTGTTGACCCGCATAGAGCTGACCCTTAAACAAGACTACGGGCAGTCCGTGTGGTCGGAACTGGAAACATTATCGCTGCTGCTATGCAGTAAATCTTTCCCTGAGAGTTTCTGCAATGTCTGAGCCACTAACATTCCAGGCCCTGTTTGGCGGCACCTTTGATCCGGTGCATTTCGGCCATTTGCGCCCCGTGGAAATGCTGGCCACTCAGCTGGGACTGCAGCAAATTACCTTATTGCCTAATAATGTGCCGCCGCACCGCCCTCAGCCAGAAGCATCTTCTGAGCAGCGGGTAAAAATGTTGTCGCTGGCCATTGCCGATCGTCCGCTGTTCAATGTTGATTGCCGCGAAATGGCCCGCCAAACGCCCTCTTACACCATTGAAACACTTGCTGAAGTGCGGGCCGAGCGCGGTGAACACCAGCCGCTGGGCTTTATTATCGGGCAGGATTCCTTGCTAACGCTGCACAAATGGCACCGCTGGCAGGAGCTGCTGAATTATTGCCATCTTCTGGTCTGTAAACGGCCAGGCTATGCCACAAAAATGGAAACGCCCGCCCTGCAACAATGGCTGGAAGACCATCAGACTCAGGATATCGATCGTCTGCATCAGCAGCCTGCCGGTTCGGTTTTTCTTGCCGATACGGCCTTGCTGCCCATTTCCGCAACGGAAATCCGTCAACGCTTTCACGCGGGCCTTTCCTGCGACGATTTGCTGCCCGCTTCGGTTATTAGCTGGATTAACCAACAGGGACTTTATCAGCGTCGCGGATAATTATTCTCCGCCAGATAAAATCGGACGTTCCTTTCATTAATCAGCCGTTACGGTTATTGCCGCGGCTCTGATTAACCCACCCGATTTTACTTTTATTCCGTTTTTTAACATCGATATCGCGCGGTCGCTTATCCCCTTTTATGACGACTTTACCCGGGATAGCCGCCTTTAGCCGCACCATGTAAAACTCTGTCAGGATAAGCGTGACGGCCATTGACACTCAGGCCAGGGCTGTTATTCTCCGCTGCCAGGTTTTTCCTTGATGCAAATTCAGCATTGATACACAGAAAGCCGGGAAGACGACTCACAGAATAGTTAAATGGTCGTGAATCTCAAACGCCGTCATGGGATAATGACGCGATAACTCATTTACTCAAAGGGGAACCTTTTGCAAGGTCAAGCACTCCAAGACTTCGTCATTGATAAGATTGACGATCTGAAAGGCCAGGATATTGTTTCTGTTAACGTTCAGGGCAAATCCAGTATCACCGACTGCATGATCATCTGCACCGGTACTTCAACCCGTCACGTTGCGTCTATTGCAGATCACGTGGTGCAGGAATCCCGTGCCGCAGGCCTTAAGCCGCTGGGCGTGGATGGTAAAGCAACGGCAGATTGGGTCGTGGTCGATCTCGGCGATGTCATTGTGCACGTTATGCAGGAAGAGAGCCGTAAGCTCTACGAACTCGAAAAACTCTGGAGTTAACCGGTGAAGTTGCAGCTGGTCGCCGTCGGCACCAAAATGCCGGATTGGGTGCAAACCGGATTTCTGGAATATCTGCGCCGCTTTCCTAAAGATATGCCGTTTGAACTGACTGAAGTTCCGGCTGGCAAGCGCGGTAAAAATGCCGACATCAAACGTATCCTTGATAAAGAGGGCGAAATGATGCTGGCAGCCGTTGGCAAGGGCAATCGTATTGTCACGCTGGATATTCCGGGTCAGCCGTGGGAAACCCCGCAGCTGGCCTCTCAGCTTGAACGCTGGAAACAGGATGGTCGCGATGTCAGCCTGCTGATTGGTGGACCAGAAGGCCTTTCTCCCGCCTGCAAAGCGGCGGCGGAGCAAAGCTGGTCGCTCTCCAAACTTACCCTGCCCCATCCGCTGGTTCGCGTGCTGGTGGCAGAGAGTTTGTATCGTGCCTGGAGCATTACCGCCAATCACCCCTATCATCGCGAATAAGCTCAAACGGATACACTTAAGCAGCGGATGAAATTACAACGTAACTCCTTTCGTGACTATACCGCCGAGCAAACGCTGTTCGTTCGCCGCGCGATGATCGCTTTTTTAGGCATTTTACTGCTTTCCGGTATCCTGGTGGTCAATCTGTACCACCTGCAAATTATTCGCTACAACGATTACAGTACCCGCTCAAATGAAAACCGCATTAAGCTGGTGCCTGTTGCACCCAGCCGCGGCATTATTTTCGATCGTAATGGCATTCCCCTTGCGCTGAACCGAACCATTTATCAGATTGAATTAGTTCCGGAAAAAGTCGATGACCTTGAAAAAACGCTGCTGGCGCTGCGGCCAATTGTCGATCTCACCGACGAAGATCTGGTCGCCTTCGAAAAAGAACGAAAACGCTCCCGCCGCTTTACCTCGATTCCGGTCAAAACAGGCCTGAACGATGTGCAGGTTGCCCGCTTTGCGGTTAATCAATACGCTTTTCCCGGCGTGGAAGTGAAAGGCTATCAGCGCCGTTACTATCCCTACAATTCTGCCCTGACCCACGTGCTGGGTTACGTCTCTAAAATTAACGATCGTGATGTCGACAGACTGGATAAAGCCGGAAAATGGCCAAACTACGCCGCCACTCATGATATCGGCAAGCTGGGCATTGAACGTTATTACGAAGACTTATTGCATGGCAAAACCGGCTATGAAGAGGTTGAAGTTAATAACCGTGGCCGCGTAATTCGCCAGCTGCATGAGCAGCCGCCGCAGGCCGGACAGGATATCTGGCTGACCATCGATCTAAAATTGCAGCAGTATATCGAAACGTTGCTGGCAGGCAGCCGTGCCGCCGTCGTGGTCACCGATCCACGCAGCGGAGAGGTTCTGGCGCTGGTCTCCATGCCCAGTTATGACCCAAACCTGTTTGTCGACGGCATCAGCAGTAAAGATTACAACATGCTGTTGCAGGACCCCAATCGTCCGCTAATCAATCGCACCACTCAGGGTGCCTATCCACCGGCGTCAACGGTCAAACCTTATATTGCCGTATCTGCACTCTCGGCTGGCGTGATCAACCGCAATACCAGCCTGTTCGACCCCGGCTGGTGGCAGCTGCCAGGTTCAGAAAAACGTTTTCGCGACTGGAAACATTGGGGCCATGGTCGTCTGAACGTGACTAAATCACTGGAGGAGTCGGCAGATACCTTCTTCTACCAGGTTGCTTACGATATGGGCATCGATCGTCTCTCTGAATGGATGAGCAAGTTTGGCTATGGTCATCTTTCCGGCATCGACCTGACTGAAGAAACGCCGGGCAACATGCCAACTCGCGAATGGAAGATGAAGCGCTTTAAAAAACCCTGGTATCAGGGTGATACCATCCCTGTCGGCATCGGTCAGGGTTACTGGACTGCTACGCCGGTGCAGATGAATAAAGCGATGATGATCCTGATTAACGACGGTATTGTTAAAACGCCGCATCTGATGATGGCGAGCGCAGAAAACAACGTGAAAGTGCCCTGGCGTGCGCCGGAGGTACCGCCGGTGGCCGATATTCACTCGGGTAACTGGGAAATTGC
Organism: Pantoea sp. CCBC3-3-1; assembly: GCF_007981265.1. Lineage (NCBI taxonomy): Bacteria > Pseudomonadati > Pseudomonadota > Gammaproteobacteria > Enterobacterales > Erwiniaceae > Pantoea > Pantoea sp. CCBC3-3-1. Next base: position 1,369,339 of record NZ_CP034363.1, on the reverse strand, counting down.
CAAAGACGGAATGTATGGCGTAGCGAACAGGCCAAACGGCACTGCCCGCAAAAGCTTCGACGATGCCCCCTATAAAATTGCGGCAAAATCAGGTACGGCTCAGGTGTTTGGCCTGAAAGCCAACGAAACCTATAACGCCCATAAGGTGTCCGAGCTGCTGCGAGACCATAAATTAATGACCGCTTTTGCCCCTTACGACAAGCCTCGCGTAGCCGTAACCATGATTCTGGAAAACGGCGGCGCAGGTCCGGCTGTCGGCACCATTATGCGTCAGATCCTCGATCACATTATGCTCGGGGATAACAATACAAACCTGCCAGATGCCGCCCCGGTGCCGTCTGGCTATGAAGGTGAATAACCATGAACGACCGTCATCAGAAGCGTACGATCTGGACCCGAATTCATGTCGATCCAACATTCTTTATTCTGATTTCTGCCCTGCTGGTCTACAGCGCGCTGGTTATTTGGAGCGCCAGCGGTCAGGACCCTGGGATGATGGAGCGCAAACTCGGCCAGATTGCGATGGGCATTGTCATGATGCTGGTAATGGCGCAAATCCCGCCGAGAGTTTACGAAGGATGGGCGCCCTATCTCTATATCCTTTGCGTGGTATTACTGATTGCGGTAGATGCATTCGGCCATATCAGTAAAGGCGCTCAGCGCTGGCTGGATCTTGGCGTGGTGCGCTTTCAACCCTCGGAGATCGCCAAAATCGCCGTGCCGCTAATGGTGGCTCGCTTTATTAACCGTGATGTCTGTCCGCCGACGCTAAAAAATACCGCCATTGCGCTGGTGCTGATCTTTATGCCAACGCTGCTGGTTGCGGCTCAGCCTGACCTGGGAACCGCTATTTTGATTGCGGCGTCCGGCCTGTTTGTGCTGTTTCTTTCCGGTATGAGCTGGAAACTGATCCTTGTGGCTGTGCTGCTGGTCGCCGCGTTTATTCCGGTACTGTGGTTCTTTCTGATGCATGATTACCAGCGCGACCGTGTCATGATGCTACTGGATCCGGAAAGCGATCCGCTGGGTGCCGGATATCACATTATTCAGTCAAAAATCGCTATCGGCTCAGGTGGCCTGCGCGGAAAAGGCTGGTTGCACGGTACACAGTCGCAGCTGGAGTTTTTACCCGAACGCCACACTGACTTTATCTTTGCGGTTTTAGCGGAAGAGTTAGGGTTAGTTGGCGTACTGGTGCTGCTGGTCCTGTACGTGCTGGTGATTATGCGCGGCCTGCTGATGGCGGCGCGGGCACAGACAACCTTTGGCCGGGTGATGGCCGGGGGTCTGATGCTGATTTTCTTTGTCTATGTGTTCGTGAATATTGGCATGGTCAGCGGTATATTGCCGGTGGTAGGCGTGCCGTTGCCGCTGGTGAGTTATGGCGGTTCCGCACTGATTGTTTTGATGGCCGGATTTGGCATTATTATGTCGATCCATACCCACCGTAAACTGTTGTCGAAAAGCGTATAAGAGGCTTATACATGCGTAAGGATTGGCTCTGGATTGGCCTGGCTACAGCGATGCTGGCAGCCTGCAATACTACTGAACAACAGCAGGCACCCGTGACTCAGCAACAGCCCGCCTATAACGGGCCTGTTGTTGAAATCGGCGGCGTGGAACCTCGCTATGAACCCCTTAATCCTGGCGCAAATCAGGATTATCGCGCCAACGGCAAAAATTATCGTGTCATGAAAGATGCATCTAACTTTAGCGAAACGGGGCTGGCGAGCTGGTACAGCGAAACGGCCAACGGCAGTCGTACCGCCACCGGCGAGCAATACGATCTTGAAGCATTGACCGCGGGTCATCCGACTTTACCATTGCCTTCTTATGTGCGGGTTACTAACCTGGCAAATGGACGTCAGCTGGTTGTACGCGTTAACGATCGTGGCCCTGCTCAGCCTGGCCGTATCATCAGCCTGTCAAAAGCGGCAGGCGATCGTCTGAATATTTCCAATAATACCCGCGTAAAAGTGGACTTTATCAACGTCGCACCCGACGGTTCCCTGTCGGGACCGGGAACAATAGGCACCACGGTTGCGAAACAGAGCTATGCCTTACCGGCGCGCCCGGACATTGCTGGCGGTATGGTCGTGATGGGTGCTGGCGCGGATCAAACTTCGGCACAGCCGACAATGAGTTCGCCGCAGGAATCTGAATCCCGCCCGGTTGATAACAGCAGCCTGAATAGTGATGACAATATGGGTGCGCCCGTACGTAGCAGCGGTTTCCTCGGTGCACCGCAGCCATTACGCAACGGCATACTGGAAGGCAACGAACCGGCTCCGGTTACCGCACCTGAGCCAGCACCTGCGGCGATATCCGCGCCGGCTGCCGCCTCGTCGCCAGTCGCATCCGAAGCAGCAACGGCTTCCGGTACAGGATATGTTGTGCAGGTCGGTGCCCTGAGCGATGCCAGCCGCGCTCATCAGCTAATGAATTCATTAAGCAAGCAGTTTGGCGTACCCGGTAAAGTAGACAGTCGGGGAAATGTTTACCGCGTCCAGCTGGGTCATTTCAGTTCGCGTCAGCAGGCCAGCGCGTTGCAGCAGCGGCTTTCCAGCGAAGCCAGCCTGACGTCCTTTATTACCGTCGCACCAGGCAAAATGTGATGCTGTCCCGGCCTTTGTCTTTTATCTGCAATGACTTGTCTGTCACTCAGGTAAAGACGGATGCCGGGCAGAACCGCTTTTGCTATAGTGAGTCACTTTTTTAACTTAGCCACGGATGTTGTAGTCCTACATGAACAATCTCACCTCTTTCCCACTGCTTAAACGCCTCACGGCAGGCTCGCTGATTGCCCTCAGCCTGACCAGCTTCGCTCACGCTGAAGACGTAAATATTAAAACAATGATCCCAGGCGTTCCGGATATTGATGCTGAAGCCTATGTCCTGATCGACTACAACTCGGGCAAAGTATTAGCAGAGAAAAATGCCGATGCGCGCCGCGATCCGGCCAGCCTGACTAAAATGATGACCAGCTACGTCATCGGTCAGGCGGTAAAAGCAGGTAAAATTCATCAGGAAGACGTTGTCACCGTGGGTAAAGATGCCTGGGCAACCGGAAACCCGGTGTTCAAAGGCTCTTCACTGATGTTCCTGAAGCCGGGCGACCGCGTGCCGGTTTCACAGCTGACCCGTGGTATCGTGCTGCAATCGGGTAACGATGCATGCGTGGCGATGGCGGATTATGTGGCGGGAAGTCAGGATGCGTTTGTTGGCCTGATGAACAACTACGTTAAAGCGATTGGCCTGCAAAACACCCACTTCCAGACGGTTCATGGCCTGGATGCTGACGGACAATACAGCTCCGCACGCGATATGGCGTTGATCGGTCAGGCACTGATTCGTGATGTGCCGGATGAATACGCAGTTTATAAAGAGAAAGATTTTACCTTTAACAATATCCGCCAGACCAACCGCAACGGCCTGCTGTGGGACACCAGCTTACAAGTTGACGGCATCAAAACCGGTCATACCGAGGCGGCTGGCTATAATATTGTCGCTTCTGCAACGGAAGGCCAGATGCGCCTGATCTCAGCAGTGATGGGCGGACGTACCTTTAAAGGGCGTGAAGTTGAGAGCAAGAAGCTCCTGACCTGGGGCTTCCGTTTCTTTGAAACCGTGGCGCCGCTGAAAGCAGGAAAAGAGTTTGCTTCCGAGCCGGTTTGGTTTGGTAACAGCGATCGCGTTCAGCTCGGCGTGGAAAAAGATGTTTATCTGACCATTCCTCGTGGCCGCATGAAGGATCTGAAAGCAAGCTACAGGCTGTCCAATACCGAACTGCATGCACCGCTGGCTAAAAACCAGGTGGTGGGTACCATCAACTTCCAACTGGACGGCAAAACTATTGAGCAACATCCGCTGGTGGTGCTTAATGAAATGCCTGAAGGTGGATTCTTTGGCCGCATCGTGGATTATATTAAGCTGATGTTCCATCACTGGTTTGGCTAAACCCTGACGCCATCAGCGGCAATATGCCTTGAAACAGGTTGTATTGACCTCTTGATTTCGGCGTTAATGCACCCCATATTGAGATTATCTGTAGGCTCCCGCGTACGCGGGAGTCTTTGTTTTGGCGTTACCGGAGCCCTTATGAAAACCAATCTTAAAGAACTACTCGAATTTCCAACTCCCTTTACTTATAAAGTAATGGGTCTGGCACAGCCAGAGCTGGTGGATCAAGTGGTTGAAGTTGTTCAGCGCCACGCGCCGGGTGACTACTCTCCGGACGTAAAACCGAGCAGCAAAGGCAACTACCACTCGGTTTCTATTACCATCACGGCGACGCACATTGAGCAGGTAGAAACGCTGTACGACGAGCTGGGTAAAATCGAAATCGTTCGCATGGTGCTGTAGGCGCCATGCCTGACAGGAGGCGACTGGTTGTCGTCCTCTGTCAGCGTTATACTGCCCGTCTGACTCCTTCACCGGACCGCCATTTTGCCGCACGAAACTCTGCTTATTCGCCAGCTTGGCCTACAGCCATGGGCGCCTGTCTCTCAGGCAATGCACGACTTTACCAATCAGCGCGACGAAGATACCCCCGATGAAATCTGGCTGGTCGAGCATCTGCCGGTATTCACTCAAGGTCAGGCCGGTAAAGCTGAGCATCTGCTTGGTCCAGGGGATATCCCGGTGATGCAGAGCGACCGCGGCGGTCAGGTGACTTACCACGGTCCAGGCCAGCAAGTTATGTACGTGTTGCTCAACCTTAAACGCAGGAAAACCGGCGTTCGCCAGCTGGTTACGGCTATCGAGCAGACGGTGGTTGAGACATTGGCGCATTTTGATATTGAAGCGGCAGCGAGGCCTGATGCGCCTGGCGTTTACGTCAGCGGCAAGAAAATCTGCTCATTGGGATTACGTATCCGCAACGGCTGCTCTTTCCATGGACTGGCGTTGAACGTTGATATGGACCTCTCCCCTTTTCACCGCATCAATCCTTGCGGCTATGCGGGCCTGGAAATGACTCAGGTTTCCGATCTGAAAGCAGGCACCACGCTGGCAGACATTCAGCCGTTACTGATTGAACATTTTGCCCGGCAGCTTTCTATCCCTGCCGTCCGCTGGATATCGTAATGAGTGCACGGGTGCGAAGCGGGCAGCAGAGTTATTGGACGCGTTGATATTATTGCGGGAAGAATGGCGTTAAATTTACAATTCTGTCACATTTTCTGCCTTCAGCAGGCTGAAACCTGGCACCTGAGATGATATAATTTTCGTGCTTTATCAAAAAAAGTTTAATACTACAGCTCGTTTTTGCGGATGATTAGCGCATGCCAACCTGGAACTTGCAAGATTATGAGTAAACCCATTCAGATGGAACGCGGCGTCAAATACCGCGATGCCGATAAAATGGCGCTGATCCCGGTAAAAACCGTGGTCACAGAACGCCCAGAGATCTTACGTAAGCCGGAGTGGATGAAAATCAAACTCCCTGCCGATTCCAGCCGCATTCAGGGCATCAAAGCCGCTATGCGTAAAAACGGTCTGCATTCCGTCTGTGAAGAGGCTTCCTGCCCTAACCTTGCTGAATGTTTTAATCACGGCACCGCAACCTTTATGATCCTCGGGGCAATTTGTACCCGCCGTTGCCCGTTCTGCGATGTGGCGCATGGCCGTCCGATCCAGCCTGATGCTAACGAACCCGAAAAACTGGGTCAGACGATCGCCGATATGGGCCTGCGTTATGTGGTTATTACTTCTGTCGATCGCGATGATTTACGTGACGGCGGCGCACAGCACTTTGCAGATTGCATTACGGCTATTCGGGCAAAAAGCCCCAATATCAAGATTGAAACGTTAGTGCCTGACTTCCGTGGCCGTATGGATCGTGCGCTGGATATTCTTACCGCCACGCCGCCAGACGTCTTTAACCACAATCTGGAAAACGTGCCGCGTGTTTATCGTCAGGTTCGGCCGGGCGCTAACTATGAGTGGTCGCTGAAATTACTGGAACGTTTTAAAGAAGCGCATCCGGATATCCCCACGAAATCAGGCTTGATGGTTGGGCTGGGCGAAACCAATGCGGAAATCGTCGAAGTGATGCGCGATCTGCGCCGCCACGGCGTCACCATGCTGACACTGGGGCAATATTTGCAGCCAAGCCGCCATCATCTCCCCGTACAGCGTTACGTCAGTCCGGCAGAATTTGATGAGATGAAAGAAGCGGCAATGGAAATGGGCTTTACGCACGCAGCCTGCGGCCCGTTTGTACGTTCTTCTTATCATGCAGATATGCAGGCGAAAGGATTGGAAGTGAAATAATGCGCGGCAAAACGGTTCATAGCGGACCGTTTTAATCCGACAGATCGTTTCAGAAGTTATAAAATTTTACATTTTGGTAACAGAAACTAAAAACGGATGACAGGTCATCCGTTTTTTTATGGTGCCAGCTGAGAATTACTCTTTGTGTGCAACTTGCTCAGCAGGTTTTTCTTCAGCGACCGGCGCTTTTTTCGCGGAAGTGTCGTCGTCGCTCATGGCCTTTTTAAAGCCCTTAATTGCTGACCCCAGATCGCCACCGAGAGATCGTAACTTGTTGGTTCCGAACAGCAATACGATCAGAGCACCAATAATCAGCAGCTTGGCAATACTGATACCTTCCATACACACCTTCTTTATTTTAACCTGACCCTAAAGGCCAATAACCATAAAGTGTATTAACGCGCAGATCGCTGGTCAATACAACCGCAATCTGTAACAGAGTAATATCTGCACAACGGCACACCGATCATATCAGATAAAACGGCTCAGGAAAGCCTGAAATCGCGGATGTTTTGGGGCAACCAGCACCCGATCCGGCGGCCCCTGCTCTACCACTACGCCCCCGTCCATAAATACCACCCGATCGGCAGCCTCACGGGCGAACCCTATTTCGTGAGTCACAACCACCATCGTTAATCCCCGATCCGCCAGCGTACGCATCGTTGCCAACACTTCACCGACCAGCTCGGGATCCAGTGCCGAAGTGGGTTCATCAAACAGCATCAGCTTAGGACGGATTGCCAGCGCTCTCGCAATCGCTACGCGCTGCTGTTGCCCCCCAGAGAGATGACGTGGCCAGGCATCAGCCTTATCACTCAGCCCGACCGTCGCCAGTAATTCTCTGGCGTAACGAATCGCCTCTTCCCGCGGTTGCTTGTGGACGCCTGTTGGCGCTTCAATGATATTCTGCAACACGGTCATATGCGGATAGAGGTTGAACTGCTGAAAGACCATGCCGATTTCCTGCCGCTGTTTAGCGATTTTGCGCGCAGAAAGACGATGCAACATCCCCTTTTTAAGCTCGTAACCCACCTGATGTTCACCGATCATAATCGACCCGGCATTCATATCTTCCAGATGATTGATGCAGCGTAAAAAAGTCGATTTTCCCGAGCCGGAAGGGCCAAGGATCACTACCACTTCGCCCGGCATTACATCAAGGTCGATCCCCTTCAGCACCTCATTATCACCGTAGCTTTTCTGCACATTTCTGGCACGTATCAGCGGCATCGGGTTCATACATCTTCCTTATGCAGTAAAGGACGGTTAACCAGCGGACTGGCTTTAGTCTCCGCCGAGGGCAAACGGCGTTTCGTTGCTGATGATGAACGACGTATCCCACGTGAGTAGTAGCGTTCAATAGCCGATTGCCCGATATTCAACACCGAGGTAATCAGCAGATACCAGATCACGGCAACCATTAGCATTGGGATCACTTCAAAAGTGCGGTTATAGATCGACTGCACCGAATAGAGCAGATCGCCCATTGCAATAACGCTGACCAGAGAGGTCGCTTTAATCATACTGATCAACTGATTACCGGTTGGCGGAATAATCGAGCGCATCGCCTGAGGGATAATGATACGGCGCAGTGCGCGAGCACGGCTCATGCCAAACGCCTGAGTGGTTTCTACCTGACCGCTATCCACCGACTGCAAACCTGCACGGATAATCTCGGCCATATACGCCGCCTCGTTGAGCGCCAGCCCGGCGATAGCCGCGGTTAAGGGTGTGATCAAATCGTTGGTGTTCCAGCTGGCCAGAATCGGGCCGCCTAAAGGAATACCCAGCGTAATAGTGGGAAACAGCGTAGACATGTTGTACCAGAAGATTAGCTGTACCAGCAGCGGCGTGCCGCGGAAAAACCAGATGTAAAGACCCGATAATCCTCTGAGCAGACGGTTTTCCGACAGGCGGGCAACGGCCAACAGCAATCCTGACAGCGTGCCGAGCACCATTGAAACGAGCGTCAGGCCAAGCGTGACCTGCAACCCCTTCAGCACCGAGGCTTCGGTAAACCATTTCAGCACGACCTGCCATTCGAAATTGGGATTGGTTGCCACCAGCCAGCTCGCGTTGGCGGCAATCAGCAGCACCACAATCCAGCTGGCCAGGCGACCGTAACGCGGTACGCTACGGGCAAAAGCCACGTCGCGCTGTTGCACGTCTGCCCTTTCCCTGGCCCGTGAATTCGTGGTACCCGTCGTCATTTTCCTGTCCCCTTAGCCAAATTGAATCCAGGCTGCGGGATAGTGTTGCCGTCCAGCTGCCATTTTTTCATGATTGCCGCATAGGTTCCGTTGGCAAACAGCACGTTGTAGCCGTCCAGCACCACCTTGCCCAGCGCTGAGTCTTTTGGCACTACGGTTCCCTGAAAAATATCACCAAAGCCATTTTTCTTGCCTTGCCCGGTGAGTTCCAGCTGGCCATGCGCCTGCTGAACAAAATACACCAGCGGGGCTTGAGAAGAGAAAAAGGCATCAGAGCGTTTTGAGCGGACGGCTAAAATAGAGGAAGGCTGATCGGTAAAAGACTGCACCGTGACGGCAGGTTTGCCTGCATCCGTACACACCAGGGACTGTTTGCGGATCACCTGCTCGGCAGAGCCTGCGGCCATAACGGCAATTCGTTTCCCGCAGGTATCTTCCAGCCCGTTAATGTGCGCCGGATTCCCTTTTTGTACGGCAAACACCACAAACTCCTGCACGTAGTCGATAAAATCGTTTTTTTGCTGCCTGTCGGGATAGTCGCCAACCGGACCGATGGCCAACTGATAGCGGCCCGATTTGATCCCCGCCAGTACGCCCGACAGACCGCTGACGGTTGCGTGTTCAATTTTGATGCCCAGCAGCTGGGCCAGCGCTTCGGTAAGATCCGCAGAAGCCCCACTCATCGACGTGGGTCCTTCGACGATCTCGTACGGCGGAAAAGATCCGTTGTTCACGGAAATCATCTTGCCAGCCTGTTTGATATCGGCCGGTAAACGGTCGTGCAGTGCAGGATCGACGTTCTGTACCGGAATGCTCTCTGTGGCCTGCGCGCTGCTTGCTATTAAGCCCATCGCCAAAGCAATAGCCGTTGCTTTCATCTTCATCAATAGTTTTCCCGCGGTTTTAGTTGAGTTCAGGGCGAGCAAAACGGCGATTTTCCAGTACCGGTAAAACCTGGCGCGCGTGCGCAATACGGGCGGGATCGACATCGGCGAAAACCAGCGCTGGCGCTTCGGCCGCTTTTGCTATCGCCACACCCAGCGGATCAACAACCAGGCTGTTGCCGATATTGCGCGGGCCACATTCTCCAACGGCAACCAGATAGCAGGTGTTTTCAAGTGCACGAGCGGTCACCAGCACTTCCCAATGCATCTCTTTTAGCGGCCCTTTTACCCAGGCGGCGGGCAATACCAGCACATCGGCACCGTCCAGTACTAACCGGCGCGCCTGTTCGGGAAAGCGCACGTCATAGCACGTCATCAGGCCGACTTTCATTCCTGCGACCTCAAGCAGCGGCGGAACCTCATTGCCTGCGGTGACGTTGCGGGACTCCTGCATGGCGAAGGCATCATAAAGATGCAGTTTGTCGTAACGGGCGACGATCTCACCATTGCGCACGGCGATGAGCACGTTCAGGGCTTTACCTTCATCCGTCGGTACGTGCACGGTCATAATAGTGGTCAGATTATTGCCGCGACTGGCCGCGTAAATGTCACTGAGGAATGGACCGTTCAGCGGCTGGGCAGCTTTCAGAACCAGGTCCGGATCGGCGATATCGCGTGCCAGTACGCCTTCCGGCAATACCAGCAGCTCTGCCCCACCCGCCTGTGCCTGCGTCATTAAACTGATGCAGGTTGCTGCGTTATCCTGCCATTCACGGCTGACCGCAAACTGTCCTAAGGCAACTTTCATCGTTATGCTCCTTTCAGTGCAGCCGGGAAGAGATCCTCCGGCGTAAGGCGTTGAGAAACAATTCCCTGCTCGAAAAGCTCGGTGGCGAAATCGCCAATCATCTTGCGATTGGCCTCAAGGCCATTAGCCTGCCAGTTCGCCGGTAAATCCTGCGCGGTACGGCGCAGATCGTCGAGCAGCCAGGGGGTGGTATCCGCGTATTTTTCCCGCTTCTCGTACCAGAGTCGGGCAGAACGATCGATAAGTTCGCTCAGCGCCTGGGGGACGTCAGGATGCGCCAGCGCCAGCTCAGGTTTGCATGCCAATACGTGATGACCGGGGATATAACCAACACGCTGAAAATAGGCTAGTTCTGCCTGGCGGAAATCGGTTTGTAGCTGACGCAGGCCGGAGTCTGGCAGGAAAAATCCCTGGGGCATAAAGGGCGTAAAGATAGCGTCCAGCTCTCCCGCTTTCAGCAGATCGATCAGGGGGTGCTCGCCCGGTGCGGCTTCGATACGTCCGGGACGACCAAAACCATTCAGACGGTCAACGATCGGATGTTCGGCGGTTAAACGTCCTGCGAACCAGTAAGCGGCGTTGATATCAACTCCCGCTTCACGCAGCAGCGCACGAGTCCAGGTATTACCGGAATCCTGCCAGCCTGTAACGCCAATATTTTTACCTTTTAGCTGTTCCAGCGAGACGATTGGGCTGTCTTCAGTAGTAATGATGCAGCGCTGACGAAACCCCCGCATTAAAAAATGCGGCAGCGCCAGTAATGATGTGTCCCCTTTTGCCCTGAGTTGAGCATAGCGGCTGAAGGAGACCTCCGCTGCGTCATAGTCCGGGCTGGTAGCTAACTCACCGACCAGCGTTCCTACGCGATGAACTTCCAGCGCAAAGCCTTCAGGCTTGATGTCACCCAGCGCCAACGGCGTGAAATAGTCCCAGTCCCGAACGGCCAGTCTGATCGTAACCATTTTTTCTCTCGTGTCAGTCAATGCGTTTGCAAGGCAACGCCGGTAAAAAATCATTTTGTACAATTTCGATACTACGACCAGGATATTATCTGTACAATAATTTCTTTGTTACTGAACAAATGGATTTCTTATGACCCCGACGCTGGACCCTGACTGGCTGGCAGCACGCATTAATGACGTTTCCATTAAAGGCATTGCCGCCGCGGTTGCTGAACTGATTCGATCTGGGGAAATCCCGCCAGGAACTTCTCTGCCGCCGGTACGCACGCTTGCAGAGATTTTAACGGTAAGTCCGGCTACGGTTTCAGCCGCGTGGGGGCAACTCAAGCGTCAGAAAGCGATTGCCGGAAAAGGCCGCAGCGGCGTCTGGGTATGTGGCGATAACCTCACGGCAAGACCGGTACGTTTTGAGAAGATTGGTAATTATGGCAGTAATATTCGCGCCGACCTTGCTATGGCTTCGCCCGATCCTGCCCTGCTACCGGACCTGCGAGAAGCGATGCTGCAAGGCATTCAGTGCCCTCAGTTGAACAGCTATCAGCGTGAGGCTATCGCCCCTGGATTACTGGCGGCAATCCAACCCGGCTGGCCTTTTCCGGCGGAGGCCTGGCTGGCGACGGATGGCGGATTCGATGCGATGAACTGTATCGCACAAACGTTATTTATGCCGGGAGACAAAGTCATTATTGAAGATCCAACGGCAACGAGGCTGCTGGATATGCTCGACAACATTGGCGCAGAAGTGATGCCGCTGGCCTGTGACGAACAGGGGCCGTTACCTGGCGCACTAAAAATGTTGCTGAATAAAGGCGCGACGGCGCTGATCTACCAGCCCGGCACCCATTCCGCAACCGGTCATGCTGTTAGTAAAACTCGCAGTGAGGAGCTGGCGCAGATCCTGGCGGGCAGCAATACGCTAATCATCGAAGACGACGGCATTGGTGAACTGGCAGCGAGGCCAGCACAAAGTCTGGGGCACCATTACCCTGATCGAACACTGCATGTGCGCTCCTACTCAAAAGCCTATGGCCCGGATTTACGTCTGGCCGTGCTTTCCGGCCCGCAGGCATTGATCAAACGCATTCACTCCTGGCGTAATTTTGGCGCCAGCTGGACCAGCCGCATTTTGCAACAGGCAGTGGCATGGATGATTAACGATAGCGGCACGCAGCAGCAAATCCAACGGGCCAAAGCAATTTATCGGCAACGTCGTCGCAGCCTGCTGGATGCGCTGGCTAAGCGAGGGCTTGATCTTCCCGATCGTGATGGTTTGAGCCTTTATATTCCGGTGCAGTCTGAGCAGTTTGCCATGATCACACTTGCCGCAAGAGGGATCGCCGTGCTGCCTGGTGAAAGGTGCCGCAGCGGCAGTAATCAGTTTATACGCGTCAGTACCGCCAGGTTAGCCAGCAACGAAATCGACAGCATTGCAGATGCGCTGGTGCTGGCAAGCGGACTGGACTCGAGCGCTATTCGCTCAGATCTTTAATCAGATAACGGGGGGACTCGCTGTATCCTTCCCGCTCATAAAAGGCATTGGCCTTGAGTCTGCGCTGGTGGCAATGGACTTCCATCCGGTCGCAGCCTCTTTCTTTAGCCAGCTGTTCCGCATGCTGTAGCAGCTGGTGGCCCATGCCTGCGCTTCGTTCTCCCTCAGCGATACAGAAGTAGCTGACACGCGCAAAATCTCCTGCCAAAGCCAGCTGTGGAATGAAATGCAGCGAGAGAAAGCCTAAAACGATACCGTTATATTCAGCCACAAGCAGCCTTTCAGTGCGATCGTTGATCAGCTGGGCCAGACGCCTTTCAATAAAGGTTTCGGTATTCTCATAGCCCAGTTCGGTTAACAGGGCACTCAGGGCAAAACTGTCCCCGGCCTTCGCCAGACGAATCTTCATTATTCCTCCTGTGGATTTAAGCCTGCGATCTCAGCGTTGGGCTTCACGACGTACAAAATTTATAGCCAGCCTGACGCAATAAGCAAACGCCTCATGTTACATAAAACGCTCAAGGAGATACGCGGCCAGCGGAAAAGCGAGTCACGCCAGCTATTGCGGAGAAACATTAATGTTTCTTGAATAATTTTTTGCCACAATCTTTACGCAAAGCGTGAAAGAAGAAAATAGCGTTCACAAAAAGCGGCGGGGAGCGCGAGGGGAGAAATTGAGGTTAAAAAAAACCCGCCATCAGGCGGGTTTTTAAAATTCTGTCTGATAACTTAAATAGCGGCAACGTTAGCAGCAGATGGGCCTTTGGCACCGTTGGTGATTTCGAACTCTACACGCTGACCTTCAGCCAGAGTTTTGAAACCGTTGCTCTGGATGGCAGAGAAGTGTACGAACACGTCTTTGCTACCATCTTCAGGAGTAATGAAACCGAATCCTTTGGACTCATTAAACCACTTAACGCTACCTTTAATCTTAGACATCTATATTACCTTTACATGAAAAATGGACACTAAACTGTGTCGGCAGTTAGTACAGCAATTGCCGAGGCTTTTGTCCAGTGGCCAATCGCGAAAAAGTGATAAATATCGCCTTTTTTGCAATAACAATATAATTTCAGATAACTTCCGCCGTTAAAACTGCCATCTGAACCAGGCAAAATAGACGTTGCCATTGTTGTAACTACCTGGAATATAAGTCATCTGGAAGGTGGCCTTGCGGTAACCCACTGAAGCAAGCGGCAGGAGAGCCGGAACGGGGATATACTTCCAGTTATCACGCGCCGTCACCCCGGCTGTATAACCGATTCCCAGCCGAAAGTTTTGATCCTCCAGCGGACGCCAGATCTTTTCCCAGCCATAGCCACCAAAAGGTTCCCATTTATTATAGGAATCTTTGAAAGCCATCAGATACAAACCGTTCCAGTTGCCCTGGTCATCATAACGGGAAATACCGCCACCCGCGCCCCACGGGCGCTCATTATAGCTGTTGGTTTTGTCCCGGTCGTAGGTCCAGCGGTTATGCCAGGTGATTGCAGGTACATAAAGATCGTAACCCTGCGGATCGTTCCATGTCGTGCTGACCCTGTTGCTGAAGCCCTGCCAGCCGCTTGAGATAGCACTACCCAGCGTTTGCGCATGCCCCGGACTACTTAAGGCAATGCAACCAGCAATGCCCAGCATAATGAGAGAAGATTTGTCTGATTTCACTTTTATCTACCGATAACCAAGAGTGTTGACAAAATGCACGCCACCGCCGGGAAAAGTAAAAAAACGGGGGTGCTGCTGTTACGCCATTATTGTAAACATCAGGCTTAAACGGTTCCTGAATGACCGTGAACAAAAAATCGCCGGAGGGTTTTTATAGCGCTGGTTCAATAAACCTGATTCAAGTCAAAAAATAACTTGCAAAAAAGTCAAAAAAACAAATTTTTTATTAAGCCTGTTTAAACTTTAATTTCTCGTTTATCGGATACATTAATCAAATATTGATCTAAATCATCTCTTTTGCGCAATTAATGCTTATTTAAGCAAAAAGAAAAATAAAGTGATTGAAACGAGTGCTTTTCATCGTCAGTTCTAATGAGCCAGGCAAAGCAGTTACAATTTGATGTTAGTAATCATGTTGTTAACGGTTAATATCAATATACGCAACTGATAAATAATATTTATCGATCTAAGTTTTTTTTTTGGTAAGATTAATCTCATTCAGAAGCATACAGAAAGAGGAACCGGCATGAGAATACGTTGCTGGAAGTGTGGTCATGCGGGATTTATATTTACCACCAGTGATGGCCATTTTGGTAAACATCATGGTGCGGTCTGCGCTAATTGTCAGAAACCTGTTACGTTGAAGGATTGTCTTTTCAGAACGAAAGCCATGGGAACGGTGCATGGAGAAGAGGAAGAGTGCCGCATCACGGCAGAAAAAACTAAACTACCGCAGCGGCTGACCGAGCTTTTTGGCCCGACAGGCAAAAGGTGACAATACAGGTACACGCACTGCCACCCAGAGCTTTATCAGAACAGGACTTTAAAGACACCAGTAAGCGTCAGCAGGCCGACAATAAAGATAATCGCGATAATCCAGAGAATAATTTTCATTCCATTTCCTCAGCCATATTGAAAAAAAGCACTACGATGTAGTGACTTGAGTATAGAAGAAGTTCTGCCACTCTGCTTTCAGACCCGCAAAAAATGCCAGAACAGTGGCCCAACGCCTGTCGATTTACGCTATCGCCCCTTTTTTTGTATAGTCATCAAAATCAATAACTTAAAAAAATAAACCGGTCGGGCTTTTTTTCGCAATTTTTTTGCGATTGCGATCGCAAACTGCGTTTTCTTTACAGAGAATGTTTAGGCACGCTAAAAGCCACTCGTTAAAATAACTGCGTCGTTGGTTATAAACTCACTTGCTATGACTTTCCCTGATGGTTAACAAGGAGATCTTATGAGCACAATTAATAGCAGTTTGGGCCGATACAGCCTGAAAGCAAAAGATAGCGGCAATCACATCAGAGGTACGATTGCGATTAATGATGAGGGCGGTGCTGAAGTGACCTGCCAGGAATTTAATGAGCACTACCTTGATGACGTGATCAACAACGTGGTTTACCCGGTGACGGGCGGTAATCACACCATTACTAACGCGTTCCGGGACGAAATGGTGAAAGCCGGTTTTCAGCAACCCCATTAAAACCACTGACGCAGGGCCTTGTTAATGGCCCTGCGCTTACGCCGCTGGCGTAGTCGGAGGTGATTCCGTTACTGTTTCAGGCTCTTCCAATGCTTCTGGCGCGACAGATTCAGGTTGATAAGCACGATGATGCCGTTTACTCACCAGGAAAACCGGCGTCGCAATGAACAGTAACAGGCTGCCAGCCATTCCGCACAGCAGCATACTCAGACCGCCCATCCAACCCTCTCCCGTCGTTAATCCTGCGGCTACCAGCGCCACCAGGAAGAAAAACGAAAGCGTCATGTTTACAGGCCAGATATTAGTAATATCCATATCGCTCAGCGCCATTTTGACCGGTTTTTTCGCTCTTTTTTCCATTTCCTTTTCTGCTTTCATGCGGGCTTTCACCGCCGCCAGATCGACACAGGGCGCAATGAAGTTTTCAGCGGGTTGCGGGTTATGCAACTCTTCGAAAATACGCTCCACAGGCGGAAACGTCAGGGGCCAGCTGCCGCTATGTACGCCATACGTCGTCAGCGCGGGCAACGTGATTCGTGGCAGGTGAATCTGCTGGAGATAGCGATCGTTCATCACGATCCAGCTTTGCCGCGTTGCGCCTCTGGTGACGTGATAAAGACGAAAACGATCGGCAGGAGGATAATCAAGATGACTGATCCGGGCCGTTATATAAGGAATATGATGTTGGCGGCAGTAGTTAACGCGGCTCTGACCTTGTGCTGCCAGAAGCACACCAAGCGCAGGTAAAAAGTACCAGGAAGTGCCTTCTGCCGCAAAAGGGCCATTAAGGTGTTCCCGCAATTTTGCTTCGCTGTTGCCGTTCAGGTGATCGGGCCACCATTGACCGCTACGGCTAATCACCCGCTCGGTCGGAACATTGAACACGCCTAACGGTTCAGTCTCCGCCGGTAGCATCGCAAAGGGGAAAATTTTGCTGAAAAAAGTCAACGCATCGTCCGGGCCATCCCATTCACCACTCGGTTCGAGTCCGTGCAGATTTGCCGTCAGTTCAGCCCAGCCATTTTTTCCTAAAATATCGATTTGATATTTCATGTCGGCCAGATGCTTACCCAGCCGAAGAATGGTAGAAGGAATGCCCTTCAGCGACAGTTCGGGTACCGTCGCGTTGATATCTGAGTGTTGATTTTCCAAACTAAATAATCCCCAAGGCTAATGCCTGCCAACCAATAAAAGTGAGAAACCGAAAAACAGCGTTTTAGACGTTAAGGCCTGCTGGCCTGCGCCAGTAATAAAGCAAAACAGCCCTGAGGAAAAAGAAGAGTCACTCTCAGAAATTTGACTTAAGTCTTAAAATATAAGCAATTCAAGGAGATAGTATACTTACCCGCTTTGGTTATTGGCAACTTTCTCTTATTTATACTGGTGAGGAAATAAATTTTTCCTGTGAAATTAAGGAAGTAAAACGGCGAAATGAATTATGCGGACTAACCGGAAACCCCTCGTTTCCGATTAGTCGACGGACGCGCTTAAATCACTGCCTGCATCAGCAGGCAACCTGCCAGACCGCAGACGGCAATAATGGTTTCCAGTACTGACCAGGAACGCATCGTTTCCCCGATCGTCAAATTAAAATATTCTTTAAACAGCCAAAAACCCGGATCGTTAACATGTGAGAAAATCACGCTGCCCGAACCCACTGCAATCACCATCAGTTCTGGACTGACGCCGGTAGTGGCAATAATGGGCGCGACAATCCCACCCGCGGTAATCGCCGCAACCGTTGCTGAACCCAGCGCAATGCGCAGCGCGGCAGCGATTGACCAGGCCATCAGGATCGGCGAAACGGCACTGCCTTCCATCAAACTTGCGATGTATTTGTCCACGCCGCTATCGACCAGCACCTGCTTGAAGGCCCCGCCGCCGCCGATAATCAGCAGCATCATTGCAATAATCTTAATGGAATCGGTAAGCGTATCCATTACCTGATCCATGGTGCGGCCCCGATTGAGTCCAAAGGTGAAAAGTGCGATTAATACCGCAATCAGCGTTGCCATGATCGGATCGCCAAAAAACTCGGCATAAGGCAGCAGCGCATGGCCTTTTGGCAACACCATTTCCGCTACGGCTCTGAACGCCATAAGCACCACCGGAACCAGCGCAGTCCAGACGCTGACCGCAAACGAAGGCATTTCCGCTTCGGTAAAGGTTTTTGGGTTGTACAAACCTTGTGGGATCGGTTTATCGATTTTCTTTAAAAAGCGTGCGAAGACCGGGCCGGCGAGGATTACCGTAGGAATACCTAACAGCGTACCGAACAGCAGAGTTTTGCCCATATCAGCATGGAACAGCGTCGCGATAGCCGTCGGGCCAGGATGCGGCGGTAAAAAACCGTGCGTCACAGAAAGTGCAGCCGCCATCGGGACGCCAACAAACAGCAGCGGCACGCGGGCCGCAGCAGCAATAGTCAGCACCAGCGGCAGCATCAGCACGAAGCCCACTTCATAAAATAATGCGAAACCTACGGTGAATCCGGTAAGCACTACCGCCCACTGGATATGTTTTTCACCAAACCTGGCGATAAGGGTAGTGGCAATGCGCTGTGCGCCGCCGCAGTCGGCCAGCAGTTTGCCTAACATGGCACCGAAGCCCATGATCAGCGCCAGGCTACCCAAGGTTCCGCCTACGCCAGCTTTGATCGACCCAATAACCTTATTGACCGGCATGCCCTGCATTACCCCGACCGCCAGTGCAACCAATATCAGGGCAATAAACCCATTTAGCTTAAAACGGATCATCAGCAGTAGTAGCAGCACTACGCCAATAGCAACGATGATTAACGGCATGAATTTCTTCTCCAGCAGACGGCGCGCCTCAAGGCAGCACCTTGATTGTGTTCCCGCCTTTATCATGGCAGGTAGTAGTGACAGAGAAACAGGTCAAAAATGCTTCACTCCAGCGCTGGCATGTTAACGGTAACATGACGAAACTAATACGCCCTGCGGCCGGGTAATTTACATTTTGAGAAGAAGATCAAACTTTTGACATATTGTCAGCAGAGGCAAAGCGTCATGAGGAGAGGCGCCAGAAGCAGGCGAATCAGGGATAGCGTTAGGGTGCTGCTCACCTGATAACAGGTGGCAGCGGAGTAACTCTACTGGCGGGAGAGCAACAGCTTGATACCTGCGGCACCGAAAAACAGGGCAAACAGGCCTTCAATACCCCGGCGGGCTTTTATATAGACCCGATTCATCGTCACGGTTGAAAAAACTAACGCATGGCTACCAAATACCAGCACGCCTAAAAGTGCACAACCAGTCACCATCAGCGGCATTACATAGTCGGGGGCATGGGGATGCGCGCCCAATGACAGAATGGCCAACCAGACCAGCACGGCTTCAGGATTAGAAAGATGAAGTAACAGTCCACGCCGGTATAAGACGGCTTTCGACGCCGGCATTGTCATTCTGTGGAGGGGTTCACTCACACAAAAAATCGCCAGGTTTTGACTTTCGACAAGAAATTTGACTTTAGGGCAAAGCAGAATGTAACAAAATGATTCAGCATGAATCAAGATGCGTTTTTCTTGTGTAACATTTACATTGCTTTGCACAGGAAATGGTTACACGGCGTAACTATTCATCTCGCATAACATTCTTAAGCGTAATATTTAAACCCACACTCCCCACATGGTAACATTATAATAACATTAGCGAATAAAGGGACGTTATTCCAGCGTTTGAAATGTTGTTGAGTATGATATCCCCCTGCCAATTTGCGCCAAAAAGTTATGGCTGGCGCCAGATATATAAATAAAACGACCGAATAGGCTTTTTTTGCTTCTGTTTATTTTTACCTTTTAAAGCAGCATGAAAACGTTTCCAGGGCATAAAAAAACTTTATTTTTACAAAAATGCATCATTCGGCAATCCATATTTAACAGTTCGCATAAATAATTTAACGAGGCGATGAAACAATTCATCGCAAAGATCTATGCTGTTATATGCAAGAACACGATTATTGTTGCTGCTCCTTCTCCTGATTTGGTCTTATGATCAAACTTCTGAAAACCGCATAACAGAGTCCACATTGCGCCTGCGTAATTATGTGGCTCGTTTGTTAATTGTTGGTAAATAAAAAAGAAAAGGCAGTTTATGTTAGATCGAGGTAAGCAATGTTCGGATTAGATGCGTTCCACCTGGCGAGGATACAGTTCGGGTTTACCGTTTCCTTCCATATTCTCTTCCCGGCTATCACCATCGGGCTCGCCAGCTTTTTGGCGGTGCTGGAAGGTCTGTGGCTGAAAACCAGAAACGAGGACTACCGTGACCTCTACCATTTCTGGTCGAAAATCTTCGCCGTTAACTTCGGTATGGGCGTGGTGTCCGGCCTGGTGATGGCGTACCAGTTTGGTACCAACTGGAGTGGATTCTCGCAGTTTGCCGGTAGCATCACTGGTCCCCTGCTGACCTATGAAGTGCTTACCGCGTTCTTCCTTGAAGCTGGCTTCCTGGGCGTGATGCTGTTTGGCTGGAACCGCGTAGGTCCTGGTCTGCACTTCTTCGCCACCTGTATGGTTGCGCTGGGAACCATCATCTCGACATTCTGGATCCTGGCGTCTAACAGCTGGATGCAAACGCCGCAGGGCTTTGCGATTCAGAACGGTCTGGTGATCCCGGTTGACTGGTTTAAAATTGTCTTTAACCCGTCGTTCCCGTTCAGGCTTCTGCACATGTCTACCGCGGCCTTCCTGGCCAGTGCCTTCTTTGTTGGCTCTTCTGCGGCCTGGCATTTGCTGCGCAAAAACGACACGCCTGCCATCCGTAAGATGCTTTCAATGGCCCTGTGGATGGCGCTGATTGTCTCGCCGATTCAGGCAGTACTGGGTGATGCCCACGGTCTGAATACGCTTGAGCATCAGCCGGCTAAGATTGCCGCGATTGAAGGTCACTGGGAAAACCCACCGAACGAACCTACTCCGCTGATCCTGTTCGGTATTCCGGATATGGAGCAGGAAAAGACCAAATATGCGCTGGAGATTCCTTACCTGGGCAGCCTGATCCTGACGCACAGCCTGCATAAGCAAGTACCCGCGCTGAAGACCTTCCCGAAAGAAGACCGTCCTAACTCGCTGGTGGTGTTCTGGTCATTCCGCATCATGGCAGGTCTGGGCATGCTGATGATTCTGCTGGGTGTGGTAAGCCTGTGGTTGCGCTTCCGTGGCCGCCTGTACACCTCGCGTCCGTTCCTGTGGTTTGCGTTGCTGATGGGTCCATCTGGTCTGATTGCACTGCTGGCTGGCTGGTTCACAACTGAAATCGGTCGTCAGCCATGGGTAGTTTATGGCCTGCTGCGTACCAAAGATGCGGTGTCGGCACATGGCGACCTGCATATGAGCATCAGCCTGATTGCCTTTATCGTCGTTTACTCGTCTGTGTTTGGTGTGGGCTATACCTATCTGTTCAATCTGATCAAGAAAGGTCCACAGCAGGGCGAAGGCCATGAAGAACATGAAGGCGGACCGGGTACTCAACATACTCAGGCGCGTCCGCTGTCTGCCGTGAAAGAAAAGTTAAACACGCAGGAAGAGGATAAATAACGTGGGCATTGATACTTCAATTATCTGGTTCACCATCATCGTCTTTTCAACGTTGATGTATATCGTGATGGATGGTTTCGACCTCGGTATCGGCATTCTGTTTCCTTTCAATAAGGACGCCGCAGAGCGCGATATGATGGTTAACACCGTTGCGCCGGTATGGGATGGCAACGAAACCTGGCTGGTGCTGGGTGGTGCGGCGCTGTATGGCGCCTTCCCGTTGGCTTATGCCGTTATCCTTGATGCGCTGTCGATTCCGCTGACGCTGATGCTGATTGGCCTGATCTTCCGTGGTGTGGCCTTTGAGTTCCGCTTTAAGGCAACGGAAGAACACCGTCCATTCTGGGATAAATCCTTTATTGCCGGTTCTTTCCTGGCCACCTTCAGTCAGGGTGTGGTTCTGGGTACGTTCATCAACGGTTTTGAAGTAACCAACCGCGCTTACAGCGGTCCGGAACTGGTTTGGCTGACGCCGTTCGCGTTGTTCTGTGGTCTGGGTCTGGTCGTCGCGTACGCGTTGCTGGGCAGCACCTGGCTTATCATGAAAACCGAGAACGAACTGCATCGCAAAATGACCGCGCTGACCAAGCCCCTGCTGCTGACGCTACTGGCCATTATCGCCATCGTCAGCATCTGGACGCCGCTGGAACACGCCGACATCATGCACCGTTGGTTCACGCTGCCTAACCTGTTCTGGTTCCTGCCAGTGCCGGTGCTGGTGCTGCTGACCTCAATGGGACTGCTGCGTGCACTGAAGCGTCATGCTCATTACTCGCCGTTCCTGCTGACGCTGGCGCTGGTGTTCCTGGGCTTTACCGGTTTGGGTATCAGCGTATGGCCGAACATCATTCCACCACACATCACCATCTGGGATGCCGCGTCACCGCCGCAGAGCCAGGGCTTTATGCTGGTGGGTGGACTGTTGATCATCCCGGTCATCCTGGCTTACACCTTCTGGAGCTACTACGTGTTCCGCGGGAAGATCAATCCGAACGAGCATTACCATTAATTCGTTTTCAATAATTGGCACATTGTTTACCTGACAGCGTTACCCCGCAGAGCGGCAGTTAATGCCCCTGCGGGAAGAAAGGTAAAACGGAGGAAAGTATGGTTGAAACACAGCAAGCGCCTAAACTCCCGGCGTGGAAACGCATCCTGTGGATGGTCGTCATTTACGCAGCGAGCGTGATGGCGCTGGGCGTCGTCGCGACACTGTTTCGCTTTATGATGACCGCTGCTGGCATGAAGTCACACTGATACTCTGATTGCCAGTTCATTGCTGAAGGGGCCGATATTTATCGGCCCCTTTTCTTTACATTGTTCATAAATAGTCACATAACCGCAGCGGCAACTCTGATTTGATGGTCTATGCTTTAGATTCGTTCATGAGGAAATCATGCCATCAAGAAGGAGACAGTATGAGTTTATTAGACAAAGCCAACGATAAAGCTGACGAAGCGCTGGGCAAAGGCCAGGAGCAGTTTGGTAAGACTGCCAATTCTCCTGAGCATGAGTTAAAAGGTAAAGTACGTCAGGGCGCAGCAAAAGCTTCTTATGCCGTTGACGACGCACTGGACTGTGTTAAAACCAAAACTCAGGACTCGCCGTTTGTTTCGCTGGCTATTGCTGCTGGCGTCGGTTTTCTTGCCGCGAAGATTTTCGGTCGCCGCTAAACCGCCAGGCGGCAGCTGATGTCGCTACCAATCAGGGCCGGTCTCCGGCCCTTTTTGCTGTCTGCCTGTCAGCCCCACTTCCGCCAGCTGTAGTCCCCTCCCCTTTTTCCCCTCTTAAAGCGTGATCAACCTAAAGTTTTTAACTTATTTAGCAAAAACAAAACGACTTCAGCACTATTTATAACAATTAAATTCCTGATTAGTGGTTTCATTCTGCTGTTCTGGCCGTCATTCACGCTTAAAGTTAGCGGTTTCCCCCTGTTGCTTTGTTATACACCGGAGATAATGCTGACAAAAGCGGAGGACCGCCGCAATTCTGTCCGGGGTCACCAGACAGCGTTATCACTACAACAAGGTTAACATCATGAAAAGCATCTTCCCGCAAACCACGTTAACAAGAACTGTGGCGTTCTGTGGTTTTGGCTTACTGCTGGCCTCAGGCCAGGCGCTGGCAGACAATGCACCGCTCAGCGTTGATTCTCCCTATGCTTTCGGCGACTGGGACGGTTATCGCAGCCAGCTGGAGAATGACGGCGTCAAGTTTCAGGTCAACTACACCATGGAATCCGCCAGTAACTTCTCCGGAGGCTACAACCAGTCAACGTCGGCGCGCTATACCGACCAATGGGGATTCGGTACAACCTTAGATTTGGAAAAATTACTCAACTGGGACGATACCCAATTCCAGGCCACCATTACCAGCCGTAACGGTCAGGATTTAACGCAGTATATTAACGATCCGCGCTCTGGAGGCTTATCTTCCGTACAGGAAGTATGGGGACGCGGGCAAACCTGGCGTCTGACCCAGTTCTGGCTGAATAAGGGCTTCTTCGATCATAAAGTGGAGATCAAAGCGGGGCGGGTCACGGTAGGCGAAGATTTCGATAACAAAGACAGCAATTTCCAGAACCTCGCGTTCGGTGGCGGTCAGGCGGGTAACTGGCGAGGCGACCGCTGGTATAACTGGCCGGTTTCACAATGGGGCGGCCGTGTGAAATTCAACTTTACACCGGAAGTGTTCTTCCAGGTAGGCTTCTATAATCAGACCGCATCCAACTATAATACCGGCAACGGCTTCCGTCTTGATGGCGGCCATACCGAAGGTAATCTGGTACCGGCTGAATTAGGCTGGCAGCCGCAGCTCGGTGCCGAAAAGCTACAGGGGAATTATCGCGTCGGTATGTACTACTCCTCCGTCCGTGGGGATAACTACAGCTCATACAGTAACGGTCAGTATGGCGAACAGGACCATTCTTATGGCGGCTATTTGCTGCTGCAACAGCAGCTGACCGCAATGGATGGCGATAATCAACGTGGTTTAGGCATTGTGGCACAGGCCGTAATGAACGATCACAAAACCTCAAAAACCGATAACTATCAATCGCTGGCGCTGGTGTGGAAAGGTCCGTTTGATGCGCGGCCAACGGATGAGATTGGGGTGGGCGCCGCACGCATTCACGTCAACGACGACTACGGTAAAATGCTGCGTCAGACCAACCAGGAAAATGGCGTGAACGACTACAATAATCCGACCTATTTACCTGTTCAAAGCGGCTCGGAATATAACTATGAAGTCTATTACAATGCGCGCCTGACCAACTGGATGAGCCTGCGACCTAACCTGCAATACGTTGCTTCTCCAGGTGCGGTCAGCGAAGTGAAGGATGCGTTTATTGGCGGCATCAGCGCCAATATTAACTTCTGATAGCCCGATACTGGCAGGCAAATTATCGTCCTGCCAGTTATTATCCCTCTTCTGCGTTTAATCCATTGCTTTCAGCTGCGCTCTGGCATTATAGAACCGGCGACTGGCGAGATATCCTGCGATAATTGTCGACACGCTGGCGGTGCCCAGCAGCATAAACGTCACCATGATCTGGTATTTGATCGCTTTAATCGGATCGATGCCGGCAAAAATCAGCCCTGACATCATGCCCGGTAAACTCACAATACCCACCGTTTTTGCCGCATCCACCGTCGGGATCATCGCCGCACGAATGCTGTCGCGGATAAGGCTCCCCGACGCCACTTTTATTGAAGCGCCAAGACTTAGCATCTCCTGTATCTGCTGTCGATTATCGCGAAAGCGCTGGTTAAGATTGCTGTAACATAACCCCACTGCAACCATTGCATTGCCAGCAATCATGCCGGAAACCGGAATTACCTGCATGGGCGTAAATTCAATTGAACCACTGAGAATCAGGATCGCCAGCGTCAAGGTCGTACTTAAGGCGATTGCGATAAAGGACAGTTTAAAAGCATGATCGATATTGCGGCTGCGTTTGCGGGCGTTAAGTGCCGCGTTCACACAGATAAACAGCACCATCAGCACGGTAAGCCAGGCATTATTCAGTTCGAAGATATATTTAAGTACGTAGCCGACAATCACTAACTGAATAATGGCGCGTGAGACGCTCCAGACCATCTCCTTTTCCAGCCCCAGCTTCTCTTTACGACTAAAAAATAACGCCAGCAATACCAGCATTAACGCCAGCCCCAGCGACTCATTAGTAATATTATGCTGATTCATGCGCGTCTTTCCTGTCTGGCGGCGACAAAGTGATGACCCGCTGCGCCTGAGCGATGTCGGCTATGTCGTGGCTGATGCAAATCACCGCCACTCCCTGCTCGTTTACCCGTTCGGCAATCAACTGATTAATGAGCTGCTTATTTTCTTTGTCTAAGGCGCTGGTGATTTCATCCAGCAGTAAAACGTCCGGCAGAAATTGCAGGTTACGCAATAACGCAACACGCTGTTTTTCCCCACCGGAAAGCTGCTCCGTTTTCTTATTTAGGATCTCTTGCGGTAAATTGACCCGCTCTAACCCGTTGTTGAGCGCGACAACATCGACTTTTCTCTGCCGAATCGTCCACGGCAGCGCCAGATTGTCAAAAACCGTTGTTCCAAACAGTACCGGCGTCTGAAAGCAGTAGGAAACTTGCTGCCGATACTTTTCCGGCTTGAGTTGCGTAAAGGAAGTGCCTTTAAAAAATATCTCACCGCCAGAGGGTTCCAACAGCGAAGCAATAATTTTTAATAAGGTACTTTTGCCGCTGCCTGACGGGCCGGTCAGTAAGATCCGTTCTCCGGCATTAAGCGTGAATGAAATCGGCGCCAGCCGTGTTTCGTCACCCTGTTTCAAACAAATATCCTGCACATCAAGCAGGTGTGAAGACTCTGACATCGCAAGCCAACCTGAAAATAAAATTGCGGAGATCATAAGGTGAAAAGGCGACAACGTGCCGCCTTTTTTCTGAAATCTGGTGCAATAACGCAGACTATTTTTGCTGCGGAGAATAACTCAGCGTGACCGGGGCGTCGGGTAATTGAGTAAAACGGGTAATGATCTGGTGGAAATCCCCCGTCGGGTTCAGTCCGGCAAACTGAGTCGGATAAAGATCTTTGGCCAGAATTTCCATCCCGATAATATTATAAGGGTGGTTGTAAAAATGATGGTAAACACCATACACCTTCCCTTCTTGCACCGGCGTGATTTGCTGCAATCCATTACGGCGGATGAGCTGATTAAACGTTACGCCAACCTCTTGCGGCGAAACATTAAAACCAAACGGCAGAACATTATTATTGGGCCGCTTCGAACCGGACATAATATAAACATCCGGCTTCATGGCGATAATTTTTTCCAGCGCCACAAATCCTGATGCGCCTGGCAGCAGGCTTGAACCTATGTTTTTGCCGCCGACCGCTTCCACCAGTCCGCCCCAGCCGTTATGCCCATGAGTAAAGCAGCAGTTGTCGCTGTTACCCGCGATAGGCTCAATAAATACCGTTGGCTTCTGCTTAACCTGCGCAATTTTCTGCTGCATGTTGTTCCAGTGCTGCTGGTAGAAGTCGGTATATTCTTTCGCATGCGCTTCCTGATTAAGTACCTTGCCCAGTAACGTGATGCTGCGGGCGGTGTTTTGCGCCGGATGCAGTTCGTAATCAAGGAAAACCACTGGAATATGCAATCTTTGCAGAGTATCCAGCACGCCCGTTTGTTTCAGCGCGGGTTTCGCCCGCAGCTGCGCAACCATCAGGTCTGGCTTCTGAGCAATGACGCTTTCAAGGTTCACTTCCCCCCGATCGTTAAACCCCATGTCGATAATTTTTGTGGCTTCAGGCCAGATTTTTTTCAGCAGATCCCAGGTTTGCGGATCCTGCTTTTTCGGCAGGTTATTCCATGCCACCACGCGTTTAAAGGGATTATCACGATCTAACAACGCCAGCGCTAAAATATCGCGACCATCCTGGAGGATCACATGTTGAGGCTCTTTGGGCAGGGTGATCTGCTGATTATCCATATCGGTAATCTGTAATGGATAAGTGGTCGCCGCGCACCCCGCAGACGCCACCAGGGAACCAAGTAAAATCCAGGAACGAATCGTCACACAATGTCTCCATGGGAATAAAAATAATAGTGATAATCATTCACTATGATACTGATAAGCGTGCCGCTTTGGCAAAAAAAAGGCAACCGCTGAACGGTTGCCTTATGTCGATACGCCGGCTAAAACCGGCGTTGTCAGGCGGCAGATAGCACGCCCGTTATCGCTTATTTTTTAGCATCATCTGGCAGTGCGTAAGCAACAATATAGTCGCCCAGCTTGGTGCCGAAGGAGCCATGACCACCCGCTGCGATCAGCACGTACTGCTTGCCGTTCACTTCATAGGTCATTGGCGTCGCCTGGCCGCCCGCTGGCAGACGAGCTTCCCACAATGGTTTACCGTTGGTCACGTTGAAGGCGCGCAGATAGTTATCCGCAGTCGCACCAATAAACATCACGTTACCCGCCGTAGAGATTGGGCCGCCCAGCATAGGCATCCCCATCTTGAACGGCAGTGGAACCGGTGAGCTGTCGCGAACGGTACCGATGCGCTTTTTCCACACGATATCGTTAGTTTTCAGGTCAACCGCAGAGATATAACCCCATGCTGGCTGTTTGCAAGGGAAGCCCAGCGGTGACAGGAACGGGTTCAGGGTCACGCCGTATGGCACGCCATACTGTGGCTGAACGCCAGTCTCGCTACCGCTGCCGCCTTTGTCTTTCTCATTTGGCCACATCGGGTTGTTCGGACCACGTGGGATCAGACGAGAAACAAACGGCAGCGCCATTGGGTTGGTAATCGCGATCTGACGATCGGTATTAACAGAAATGCCGCCCCACTCGAACATGCCCAGGTTGCCTGGGAATACCAGGGTACCCTGCTCTGAAGGTGGTGTGAACGGACCTTCATAACGCATGCTGTGGAACATGACGCGACAGATCAGCTGATCATAAATTGTCGCACCCCACATATCCGCACCGGTCAGCTTGTTCTTCGGACGGTAGGTCAGTTCGGAGAAGTGCTGAGTAGGAGATACGTGGTCGCCTTTAGCCGCGCCCTGTGGCACTGGGGTTTCCGGAGCCGGAACCACTTCTTTACCGCTACGACGATCCAGAACGAAGATATCACCCGTTTTGGTCGGCACGTAGATTACCGGCACGCTGTTGCCGCTCTTATCAGTAATGTCTGCCAGCGTTGGCTGAGCAGGCACGTCCATATCCCACAGATCGTGGTGAACAGTCTGGTAGAACCAGGCAACTTTACCTGTCGTCGCGTTCAGCGCCAGCAGGCCGGTCGCATAACGTTCGATTTCTGGCGTACGGTTGCCGCCCCAGATATCTGGCGTCGCTACACCGATTGGCAGGTAAACCAGATCCAGTTTCGCGTCATAAGCCGCAGGTGCCCAGGAGTTTGGTGAGTTCGGCACATAGTGCTGCTCGCCTTCCGGAACCACGTTTGGATCTTTCGCGCCTGGATCGAATGCCCACAGCAGTTTACCTGTGTTGACATCAAAACCACGCACCACGCCAGATGGCTCTTTGGTTGAGTAGTTATCGGTTACCGCACCGGCAATCACAATCACTTTATCAGTGATAACAGGCGGTGAAGTTGGCTCATAAG
Source organism: Pantoea sp. CCBC3-3-1 (assembly GCF_007981265.1). Taxonomy (NCBI): domain Bacteria; kingdom Pseudomonadati; phylum Pseudomonadota; class Gammaproteobacteria; order Enterobacterales; family Erwiniaceae; genus Pantoea; species Pantoea sp. CCBC3-3-1. The sequence continues at coordinate 1,340,382 of NZ_CP034363.1, read as the reverse complement.
CACCCGCACGCGCGTAAGGCATGTTCTGCTGCAGGTTCAGTTTGCCGTTTTCAGCAAATTCCGGGCACAGCGCGCCGGTTTCTGCATCCAGTGCATACAGGTGACCATCGTTCACCGGCAGGATAATGCGACGTGCGCAGAGTGCTGGTTTACCGCCCGCTGGCGTGGCTGCTGCGGCTGGGGTTTCATGATAAGAAACGCCACGGCAGGTCACGTGCTGGAAGGAAGGATCGGTCTTCATCTTCGGATCGAACTTCCACTTCTCTTTACCGGTAGCCGCGTCCAGAGCAAACAGGATCTGGTGAGGCGTACACAGGTACAGGGAATCACCGATTTTGATCGGCGTGACTTCATCAGTCAGTTCGCCCGGATCGGTTGGGCCTTTCATATCACCGGTACGGAAAGTCCATGCTTCTTTCAGCTGACCCACGTTTTTGTCGTTGATTTGCGTCAACGGCGAGTAACGGGTTCCAGCCTGAGTACGACCGTAAGCAGGCCAGTCGCCCGCTGCAATGCCATCAGCAGATTTGTTGACGTTTGCAGCCTGTTCCGGGGTCAGGGAACCATTGATTTCCTGCGGATCGTTAAACACTGAGTAAGCCAGTGCAATCACCGTGACCACCAGTACCGCACTCAGTGCGCCACGAGCGAATTTACCCTGTGACAGACCACGGTAAACAAACGGCAGAACCAGCCACAGGCCGAGGAAGAAGGTGACGTCAAGACGCGGCGTCAGCGCCCAGAAATCAGAACCCACTTCCCACAACGACCAAATCAGGGTCGCCAGCAGGAATACCGCATACAACAGCAGCGCTGAAGAACGGCGACGGAACAGCAGCCAGGCAACGACCAGCTCAATCACACCCGCGATGATGTAATAGAACGAGCCGCCGAGTCTGGCCAGCCAGATACCGCCAATCAACAGGTACAACCCGCTGAGGACGGCAAATACAGCCGTAAGAATCACGAGGATCCGTGATAACGGTGCTTTACTTTGCATAGTATGGACCTTACCAAAATTTAACGTCTTCGATTAAGCCACATAAGCTCAATCGCAAAAAACACCCGGTTTCATACTGACTTATCCACCCCGATGTTTCGAACCTGCCGTAGGGCATTCGCTCTGCGGCAGGCTGTTCTGGATTCTTTTTTACATAAAGGTATAAGTGAGCGTTGCGCCAATGCCGTAGTTACGTCCCGGCGCCGGCTCGTAATAACGCCCGTTGCCCTCGTTGACAATCACTGAACCGACATACTGTTTATCGAACAGGTTGTCGACACGCGCGAAGGTATCGAGCGACCACTTATCCCAGTTAAAGCGGTAGCCGCTGTTCAGGCTGGTCACCGTATAAGAAGGGGCTTTGGCATCGTTTTCGTCATCGGCCTGAATACTGCTCATATAGCGAATTTCAGCGCCCGCGTGCCAGCCCTCTTCCGGCACCCAGCCTAAGGAAGCATAACCCATATTGCGCGCGATGCCTGGCAGACGGTTGCCCGACGGCGTACAGCTGCCGCTGTCGTCACAGGTTTCATTACGATAAGTGGCATCCAGCAGCGTCCAGGCCATTTTCATCTGCCAGTTTTCCGCGAACTGCTGATCCAGCCCTAATTCCAGGCCGCGACGCCGGGTTTTACCCGCGTTTTTGTAGACTGAGCGACCGTTACTGCTTTGCGCCACCACCAGTTCGTTGTCGGTATTTGTCTGGAACAGCGCGGCGGTTAACAGGCCGTAGCCGACACGGGTTTTGCTGCCCAGCTCGAAGGTGTCGCTGGTGGAGGGCTTCAGGCCCAGATTCAGTCCGGTCTCATTGCCGCTAATTGAGCGGTAGGAGAGTTCATTAATGGTTGGCGTCTCAAAGCCGCGACCGGCCGAGAAATAGACGTTCCAGGCATCGGTGACGGCATAGTTCAGCGAGCCCATCGGCAACAGTTTGTGATAACGCTTGCTGCCGCTGTCATCGCCGTTGCCGGTGGTGACGTAGTAATCGGTGGAATCGAAGCTGACCGTGCTGTAGCGCATTCCGGCATCCAGCGTCCATTTCGGCGTCAAATTCCAGCTGGTTTGCAGGTAAGGATCGAGATTCCACATCACGTTCTTCTCGTTCCGGCGTAAATCGCCCTTCTCTCCCAGCGTCGTGCTACCGTTTTCGGTCACGAAGTTCTGAAATCCCTGACGGCGTTCCGTCATGGTTTCATAGTCCAGACCGCCGGTGATGCTGAACGGAACGGAACCGATTTGATCGTCATGCTTCCAGCGGGTATCCACGCCGGAATATTTACGTTCCAGCACAATCACGCCGCCAGGATAAGCAGGGCTGCGAGTCTGCACGGCTACGGGGATAGACTGATATTGCGTGGTATGCCGCTCGCCGTGCCAGGTCGTGAGCGTCAGTTTGTCGTTTTCGCTCATATCACGCTGATAACGCAGGCCGACCTGGGTCTGGTCAAGGCTCTTACGCGTATTGAATGTATCGCCACGTGGAGACTGACGCGGCGCATCTTTCCACTCTGAACGGGTAAGTCCACCGGGATCGTTTGCATCAACGGATACGCTGTTGAACATCAGCGTCAGGGTGCTGACATCATCGAGGCGTACGCCAAGCTTGCCGTTACCCAGGTTTTTTTGCGTCCCGCTGTGGTCGCGAAAACCGCGAGTGGTGAAACGTGAACCAGAAATCGTGTAATTCACGTCGCCAGCGTGTGTACCGTCGCCCGTTGATCCGCTGGCTTTAACGCTGTTGCGCCAGCTGCCATAGCTGCCGTAATAGGTGCCCGCTGATAGCGTTGTTGGCTGACTGCCGGTTTCGGTATCAATATTCACCACGCCGCCTGAGGCGTTACCGTACAGCGCCGAGTAAGGCCCGCGCAGCACTTCTACTTTATCAATCGAATTGATGTCGATATTCGACGTCTGACCCTGACCGTCCGGCATGGTGGCTGGAATGCCATCGACATAGACACGCACGCCGCGCACGCCGTACATTGACCGGCTGCCAAACCCGCGAACGGAGAGTTGCAGATCCTGTGCGTAATTCTGCCGGTTTTGAATTTGCAAACCCGGCACGCTGCCCAATGCTTCTGAAAGATTAACCTGAGCTGTATTGCTGCGCAGAGCCTGCCCGCTTACCACGCTGACGGCGGCAGGCGTATCCAGTTCGGATAAGCCGCTGCGCTGCTTAATCACCATCAGCGATCCGTCCTGAGACGAAGCAGAGGTTGTGGCGCTCGCAGACGAGGTTGCGGACTGTGCGTAACTGACTGCTGAAGGCATTAAAAACAGCGGTGCTAAGAAAAGAGCTGAAGTTTTGTTGTTCACAGGATCGGTTCGATTGATAAATTTTTCGCCAATTGCTTCACAGCCTGACGCCCGATAACGAAATTGCTGTCCGCCCGGACGCCGCACGGTGAAGCGCGTATACGTCATTGCAGAAAAAGTATACAAGCAGTTTCAGAACTTGCCCGCTTAATCCCCTAAAAAACCAGGGTTATAGCGCCTTCAGTCGAAGAAAACGGCTGTTTCAAAGCGGAGAATAAGTGGAAAGTATCAAAAGCGGCAGAATTGTAGCACTCAATAATGCGTTTGCGAACTGTTGTTACCTATTTGGCTGAATTGATTCAGTCATATCACACGAAATGATAATACCCTTGTAACAAGCAGGGTTGGCGGGCCTGCGACCGGTTTGACAGCGCCATACAATGCTCATCCGTTCCTGAAACGGATGACTATACTTAGGCCATTCGCTATTTATCAGGACGTATTATGCGCAGGCAGGAATCCAGACGTTTTTTGCGGGTCGCTCCCGCGATTTTTATCCTTACAGGCACACTGCTTGCCTCACTTTTTTTGCTTAGCGGCTGTTCATCGCGAGAAAAAGGAACGCTGTGTGAAGGAAAAGTGCAAACCCTGGCCGGACAGTCCTTAGGCAATACGGAAGGCGAAATCATCGACCATTTTACCTCGTTCCGGGTGCGGATGGACAAGCTGCAACTGGAAAGCGGTGCGCTTCAGTCAGCCGATCCGCAAAAGTACATTCCGTCTGCCGTGACGAAAGAAGGCTGGCTGGCTCAGCGACTCTCCGATACGCGTTTTAGCGTGATCAACGCACCCCAGGACAAGATGATCACCTTTAGCTGCCCTTCCCGCACGCTCTGATGCGTGCTTCTGGATAAAAGAAAGCTTTGATACAGGGCGATCTTTTCACCTAAAGTGAGTCACCTTCATTCAAGACCGCCTCATCCGGTAAGGATTCGCTATGATCGCCAGCCAGATTGCTAACCGACAAACCTTTTTTGGCCGTGGGAGCCTGCGGGAACTTCTGCCGCTGTTGTGCAATGCGCCGCTACCCACGCTGCTGTTTTGTGGTCACTCCTTTTTGAAAAGCCCGGCCTGGCAGGCGCTGGAAGCCGATCTGGCACCGCAGTTTATCGGTATGGAAATCGTCAGCCATGAAGCCTCACCGAATGAAATTGATGCCTGGGTTGCCCGCTGGCGTGGCAAAGTCCAGCGCGTGGTCGCCATTGGCGGCGGAAGCGTGCTGGATGCAGCCAAGGCATTTGCTGCGTTAAGCCAGCATCCATTGAACACGCTGCGCTATCTGGAAAAAGTGGGTGATACCGCCATCAGTGGAGAAACTCTGCCTCTGATCGCTGTTCCAACCACGGCTGGCACAGGGAGCGAGGTGACGCAGAATGCAGTGGTCACGGAGAAAGTGGAAACTAAAGTCAAAGCCTCATTGCGCCACGCCAACTTTGTTCCACAGATAGCGATTCTCGATCCCGATTTGCTGCGCGGTGCATCCGATCGGGTGCTGGCGTGCTGTGCTATTGATGCTTTTACTCATCTGTTTGAAGCTTACCTGTCCGCCAAAGGCAATATTTTTACTCGTCACACCGCCCTTACCGGCATGCGCGCTTTTATTAGCGCCTGGCCACATCTGAATCGTGAAGATGAGCAAGGTAATGTTGCCCGGGAACAGATGATGATCGCTTCGTGGCAGGGAGGATTAAGCCTGAGTATGGCAGGGCTGGGCGTGATCCACGGTATCGCGGGCGAGCTGGGCGCGATTAAAAATTATCACCACGGCGAAATTTGCGGCCGTTTACTGCTGCCTTTCCTGCAACTCCTCGGGGAAAGCGATAACGCAGAGCAGCAGCAACTGATGGACGAGCTATCCACCGCACTCTTTCCAGGTTTTACGCTGCCCCCCGCCACAATGCTGGCATCCTGGCTGAAGGATCAGGCCATCACCCCTTTCTGGCACGACCCTCAGCCGCTGACGGAGGCTGAAGTTGAGTGGATTCTGGCAAGGTCCAACAGTAAAAATTCGCGGGTGAATTACACTGAGCAGCAGCAGCGCTTTATGCTGGAACAGGCTTTTCACGTGCGCTAAAGCTTATGACGTCGCGCCATGCGGCGTCAGATTATTGCCAGGAAAGCGTAAATATTTCGTTAATCAACCTCTTCTTCAGATTATTGATATTGTTACAAGCCGCTTTCGCCCCCAGATTGACCAGAATCAGATCACATTTTTCGACCTGCAAGGAACCATTACAATGAAAAAATCAGGAATTATTGCCCTTTCCGCGCTGCTGTTTGCCACCACCAGCCTGAGCGCTTTTGCCGAGGGTCCACAGCAGGGTCCGGATGGCCATCAACAGCAGCCCGTCAAGCGTCCGCCTCAGAACAATCAGCATGGCGGTCAGCCAAATGAGCAGCACGGCGGCCAACAGCACGACCAACGTGGTCACGAGCCACAGCCTCAGCATAACGCAGAGCATCGCCCTGCTCAGCATGGTGACTTCCGTAAGGGACGTCCTCTGCCGGAAAAATACCGTGGGGAAGGTTATCAGGTGAACGACTGGCGCAAACATGGCCTGAAAGCGCCACCGGCGGGCCATCGCTGGCAGAACATTGATGGTAACTACGTGCTGATTGCCGTGGCCACCGGCGTCATTACCTCGGTGATCGCTCACCACTAATTGCCCGGAGACAGGGGCTGGCAAACCGGAGACGTTGTCTTCAGAACAACAGTTTTGCGATGCCCAGCCCCAATCCGGGCAGAAGAAATAAAGCCGCGATAAACCATTTTGTTTGCGCAGTAATCGAAGAGCGAATTTCCCTTCGTACGCTTTCAATATCCACTCGGGTGGCGTAGTCCGCTTTAATCACCGCTACATCAATCAGCAGAGTTTCTACTTTACTTTCCAGTAGCTTCATTCTTTCAATCATCTCCTTCCCCTCCTGAGAACGCGTAAATCCTTATTTGCATGCCATTATATTGCATGCAGCTAAAACAGCCAGCGGCAGAGCCCGTAAATAAGGCGTGACCGCTCGAAAAACCGGATGAAAAATAATGTAACAAACCAGCATGACTATTTAATAACATCAAGAAGGAAGTCAGCGCAGCTTAATACGGTAAAATGTAACAGGGGTACGTTATAGACAGGATTACGTTTTAGTGAGAAGAGGATAAATAACGAAATTTAGAAAGCGAAGCAAGGGAATAATATTGTAGAGGTAACTGGAAAGACTAATGGCTGGCACCCGCAGATGCCAGCCCAAAACTTAATGGAACGCGTTATTTAACAGAATGGAGGTAATCACACCCGTTGCTGCGGCAATCAGAACATAGTTGCCGTCAATATAAGCCCAGTGCTCACCACGTGGCGGTGCACCCAGGCCGCGATCGCGCCAGTCGTTTACGCGATAATCATTGCCGCGGAAGTGAGGTGGCAGCGGTTCACCGCGGTGGAACTCATGTCCCTGCCAGGCGAAACGGTCACGCTGCTCGAAATGGCGATCGTGTCCACGATCGTCATGACCCCGGAAATCGCCCCGGCCGTCATGACCACGATCCGGGCCACGGCCAGGACCATTATGTCCTTCAGGACCACCATGTCCCTCAGGACCACCGTGCCCGTCATGGCCGCCCTGCTGATGCCAGGGTTGTCCCGGAGGGCCTTCAGCCTGAGTCACGGTAGAAAACAGGGTACTGGCTGTGAACACAGTCATTAAAAGTGCCAGCGTCGTTTTTTTCATGGTTATATCCTCGATTTGCTCCCGGCTTCTGTAGCGCCGTTGCAGGACACTATCGTCTAACCGAGGCAGTAAGAATATATCTAACAGTCTTAAAACTGCTGGTATTACTGTACTTTACCCGACCTTAACCCTTCCTTAACACTATGAATAAATTGTGCACCTTCCTCCCGGGTCTTATTTGTGTTAAGTGATGAAATTCCGCCCAGTCACAGGTCATTGGATAAAAAAATCTGCACGGAAGCAGCAGGGGAAATCATTTCATCCTTTAAAACAGCACTTTTGCCAGCCCCAGACCTGCCCCTAACAAAACAAAAAGCGAAGAGACAAACCAATATGTTTGCCGGGAAATGACCTTATAAAGCTCCACCCGCAGCCCTTCAATATTGCGTTCCACCCCGGCAATATCTTCTTTCGTTGCATAGTTTGATTTAACGATGGCCATGTCGATTTGCAAATGTGAGACATCTGTTTTGATGAGTGAGACATCCTTTTTAAGTTCAGCAACATCCTCCTTTAAAATCGAGACATCTTTTTTCAGCAGCGAAATATCCCCCTTCAATGTAGAGATATCCTGCTGCATCAGATCATTTTGGGCTTCGACTTTTTCAATCCTGTTTTCCATGCTCTCTTCCTTGTTAAAAATATCCATTGTTGGGTTGATGAGCAAAGAATATGGCGAAACTCTGCAGGCGGCAAGTTCCGATTCGCCCCTAAAATGCGGCATATCCTGGAAAATTAATATGTAAACAATGAAACAAGAATAACAGCAGCGGGCAGGAAGAGGGTTCTGATAAAAGAAGCGGCGCTATGCCGCTTCCGGTGACATCAGGTTTTAAGCGCCAGGGTTAGCCTCAATTTGGCATCCGGATCGTAAATGGTCCTTATCGCTCGCGCTAACCTGTGCAATTACTCTTTACTCTTCAGGCTTTTGCGTACCTTCTCTACCCGATCAGCACTGACCGCGGCGGCTTTATTACTCCAGCCCTGACGAATAAAGGTCGCCAGCTGCGCCACGTCGTCATCGCTCAGACGGGAAGCAAAGCCGGGCATTGCCAGCGTTGACGGTGCTTTCGCGGTGGAGGGTTGCTGCGCACCAGCGAGGATAGTGTGAATCAACCCGCCAGGATCGTCAGCATTCACGATAGTCGCCTGATCCAACTGCGGGAACACCCCGGGTGCGCCTTTGCCGGTAACAAAATGGCAGGCACCGCAGTTATCGAGGTACAAACGTTCTCCGGTAGAAAGATTTTTCGCCGCGGTTAGTTTATTTTCTGTCGCTGTAACGGCTTTTTCATCAACAGCGGGCGCTGGCGGGTTGCCGCCAATAAACTTCAGATAAGCCGTAATTGCTTTCAGATCGCTGTCAGTCATATATGAGGTGCTGTGCTCGACAACGGAAGTCATCTCTCCGCCCACGGCAGCTTTGTCATTGCGGCCTTTCGCAAGATAATCAACCGTTTCCTGCCCGGTCCAGCGCGGTAAACCGCGCAGCGAAGGTACTTCCCAACCGTTCAAATTACCGCCAGAAAGGAATGTTGCATCACGGCTGTCGAGGGCTTTTTCATTCATACCCAAACCGCGAGGCGTATGGCAACTGCCGCAGTGCCCCAAACTTTCTACCAGATAGGCGCCACGATTGACCTCAGCCGTTGCGCCGCCAATTGGCTGGAAAGGCTTGTCAGAGACAAATGCCCAATTCCAAAAACGCATGCCCCAGCGCTGGCTGAACGGGAAACTGAGATCGGTTTTTGGCGGTTTTTCGGCACTCGGTTGCACACCCTTCATAAACCAGGTGTAGAGCGCATGCATATCTTCATCGCTAATTTTAGCGTAATCAGGGTAAGGCATCGCCGGATAAAGGCGCTTGCCATCTGGCAGCACGCCTTTACGCACGGCATCGGAAAACTGCTGCTCGCTATAATTGCCAATGCCCTGTTCTTTATCGGGCGTGATATTGGTCGAATAGATAGTGCCTAAATTAGAGTCAATCGCCAGACCGCCGGAAAAAGCGGGCTTGCCCGGAATCGAGTGGCAGGCACTACAGTCACCCAGCCGTGAAATATATTCGCCCTGCTTCAGCAGTGCCGCATCGTCTGCCTGAACCGTGGCGTTATAGCCCGCGCTCAGCAGTACAGCATTCGCGATAAAAAAAGGTAGCTTGTTCATTTTCATCTCGCTTATGCCTGTACCAGAGGACCGGGATTTTTCAGGTAGCGATCTTTAATCGCCGCCGCTGCCATTAGCGTCAATGCGCCGATGGTATCCGTTGGGTTAGCCTGAAAATTCTGCGGGAAGGCGTTGCCGCCAGGCACAAAGACGTTATGCACATCCCAGCTTTGCAGATATTTATTCAACGCCGAGGTTCTCGGATTATCGCCCATCACCGCGCCGCCCACGTTATGGGTGGAAACGTATTTGGTCAGGTCAAAGTGCGCGTCCATCGGCAGGAAGCTTTCGCTATAGCTGTCCGGGTTCAGTTCCTGAGTAATCTTGCTAACAACGCCTTTCAAATACTGTTGCAGCCTGAGTTCGTTCTGTTTCCAGTCAAACGTCATGCGCAGCAGCGGGTAGCCATATTCATCTTTGTAATTCGGATCCAGATCGAGATAAACATCACGATAAGACTGGCAGGTCGTGGTGATGCTGATCTTCATCGAATGGCCGTACCATTCTTCAAGCCCCTCTTTCCAGCCCGTCCCCCAGGCCGGCGTGCCTTTTGGCAGTGACGTACTGATTGGTGTTCCGGTAGCCTGAGAACTGTGGATTTTTGCTCCGCCAATAAAGCCCAGCGACGGCCCGTCAAAATTGCCCGGCGAGATATCGTTAAACATCTGTCCGGTCGCGCCAGCGGTGGCAAACGGGTTGAAGTTTTTATCTTTAAAGAACAGCGTCGAACCACCGTTGCTCAAAAAAGCATAATTTCGGCCAACCACGCCCTCTTCCGTAATCGGGTTATACGGCTGACCAATCCCTGAAAGCAGCATCAGGCGCACGTTGCAGAACTGGAAGCTGCTGAGCACCACAATTTTGGCGGGCTGGAAGCACTCATTGCCCTGCGCATCGATGTAGATCACCCCTTTGGCGGTTTTCTTGTCATCGTGCAGCACGACTTTCATTACGTTGGCATGCACTTCATACGAGAAGTTCTCCATGCGTTTAAGCGCATCCATCACCGCCGTTTGCGGTGAAGCTTTGGAGTAGTTCAGGCAAGGATATTTACTGCAATACCCGCAGTAGTTACAGGGCGCGATCTGGTTGCCATAAGGATTGGTCCAGGCGCGAGAAACGCAGGCTGAGGGGTTAGGAAACGGATGATAGCCGAGTTTTTTGGCGGCTTTGACGAACATCGTGTTATTGAGCGTATCTTCAAGTGCCGGCAACGGATAAGGCTCCGAGCGCGGCCCTTCAAAGGGATCGCCGCCTTCCAGTATTTGTCCGCGCAGGTTGCCAGTATTGCCTGACTGGCCGCAGATATGCTCAAATTTAGTGTAATACGGCTCGATTTCATCCCAGCTGAACGGGAAATCCATGATCCGCATATCTTCCTGTAAAATGCCAGGCTTATACGCCTGGTCGGCGTAGGTTTTCAGCTTCAAATCGGTTGGCGTTGGCCGAATCAAAACGGCCGTCCAGTGCAGCCCCGACCCGCCTACGCCGGTTCCGGGTGCAAAAGCGCCCCACTTGCGGGTTGGTAAGGCGGTTTGACTCATGTTGTAGCGCACCGTCACCGCCGCTTCTGCCGGTGTTGCCATCACTTTATTACGCACGCCGTAAGCATATTCATCAGCGGGTTTAGGATAGGCAAATTCTTCGTAACCCCGATCGCCACCACGCTCAAGCGCACGGACTTTTAAACCTGCCATCGCCAGCTCAATACTCATCAGTGAGCCAGCCCACCCCAGGCCGACCACAACAACGTCGACTTCTTCTTTATTTACTGTTGCCATTTTAAATCCTGCCAAACTTGATAAGGGAACTCAGGCGCGGTCGCCCCTGATGCCGATCGGACCGAGCGGATACGGGACATTGTGCTGTTTGACCCATTCCGTATAGCTGGCGCGCGCGCCGGGGAAGCCAATGGCAATCCACGCCTTCATCCCCTTGTTGCCGCCGTACATCGGATCGGCAAGATAGCCATGTTTGGTGTCCGAAAGCAGTTCGCTGAAGAACTGCGAGCCTTTTAGTGAGTTCTCTCCAAGCTCGGCAAAATTGACCTCGTTTTTCTGCACGCTGGTCAGTACCGCGTCTCTGTCTGCATCTGAGAGCTGATGAAAGGATTTTTGATGATGTTGTTCACACCAGGTGTTAACCAGCTTGATGCCGGTTTTATAAATTTGCTGAGGGCGGAAGGGAATCTGATAGCCCATGGTGGCTGGCGCGTGCACGTCAAACGGCCCCTGCATATAGATTTCGTCGCCAAAATCGCCATGCATTTGCTGATCGATAAAAATGGGCACATTGGTTTCCAGTGCGCCTGGCGCTTTACCTTTGCCACCGGCGGGGATCAGGCGATCGCAGGCGGCCATAATAAATTGCCATTCATCGCCTGCGAAAAAAATCGGTTGATAATCGAGCAGTTCAGGGGCAGCCATTTCTGCTGCCTGTGCTGCCGTTAATCCTTTAAAAACCATATCGCCCAGCGGCAGCGCTAACAGCGATCCGAGTAAAAACTTTCTGCGGGTAGTTTCTTTTTGAAGAAGCATCACATTACGACTCTCACATGATAATAAAATGTAATCGGAGTTAATAAATATCGTTATTAGAAAAGGCAAAAGTAATTTTATTGATATTTATATTTCAAAATGTAAGCAAAAGACGTGTTATGTTTAATGTTAAGTTTTTGTAATATTGTTAATTTCTTATTAAACTCGCCCAGGGCCATTTACGCTTAAAAAAAGCGCAACCGCCCCTTTTTTGTGCTGATTCCGACTCTTTTCCCTTCATAATCCTTTGTGTTTAATCAATGCAGGTGATAGTAACCACAATAAATAAATGGAAAAAACTCCGCAAAAAAAATGACACGAAGGAAGAGAAAATTAAGGGGCGGGAAAGGTGAAGAGGAGAAATAAAAGACGCGCCGCAGTTATCAGCGCATCCCTGAGAAGAAGCTAGTGCCGGTTAAGCCGGGAGTGAAGCGGAATAACGTTGCTGGGAGATTCAGATAAAATCGTTTCATCGGCAGCAAAACGCGCATTGTAACGCTGACGAAAATCGTTCATTTCATAAGCATCGGGTTCCAGTTCACGCAAAAACACCATAGCCAGCCGGACATGCTCATTGGATAACTCGAGCGGCAGATAGGCTTTACGTAAAACGCCGCGCCAGAAAGCGAGGCTCTCATCAGATTCATCAACAATAAATACCTGATAGATCAGCAGTACGCTGGCAGCATTACTTAAATGCGCTTCGCTATCGCGTGAAAGATAGTCAACAAACTCCTCGCCCGCTTTACGCCCCATCAGGCTGATGAGCGATTCGACATAAACGGGATCGAGATTCAGCCGTTTCGTTAAGGCACGTGACGCGCGTCGGGCTTTAGAGTTAAGTACGCGAAAACCAATAATAAAAACCACAACAAGCGTGGCAAGCATCAGCCAGATCATTCATCATCCTGTGAAACCAGATCTGCATCCGGGGAAAGTGATCGAGGGCATCAGATTAACAGCAGGGCGCGGCGCAAAGCAATCGAGCGCGCTGAAGCGGCCTGAGAAGGGGCAGGAACCGCCTGCCTCAGCGGCGCAGCGCAGAAGGCGCTATGCCATAGACGCTTTTAAAACGGTTGCTGAAGTGGCTGGAGGAGTGAAAACCGCACTGTAGGGCAATCTCGGTCAGCGGCAAAAGCGTGTGCCGCACCAGCTGCTCGGCCTTCATCATTCGCTGCTGCATGACGAACTGATGTGGCGCAAGCCGGGTCGACTGTTTAAACATGCGGGCGAAGTGGAATTCACTCAGGCAGGCCTGCTGCGCCAAATCTGCCAGCGTCAGCGGTGAGGCCAAATGCGCCTCAATATAAGCGAAAATATTGCGCAACACGCTGGGTGCCAGACCGCCACGCACGTCAGGCAGCCGCCAGTTAACCTCGCTGTAATGTTGCAACAGATGCGTCAGCAGCAGGGTTGACGCACTGCTCAGCGTCAGATGATTAGCGTTATTACGCCAGTCGCAGCCGAGTAAAAAATGCCGGTAAAGCTGCGTGATACGGCTGTCCTGCTGAAAAACCTGCATATCCAGAGAAATCGTGGCTGGATGGCGATCCCAAATCTGTTCAGCCAGATGGCGCAGGTGCGCATCGGTGCAGTATAAATGCACAAAGCTGAATTCTCCCCGCACATCCCACGTCGATTCACTGTCTGCAGGCAACAGGCAAAAACGATCGGGCGCGCCGCCGTTTTTCCAGCCTGCTGGCGTTTTATGCCAGGTATCAAAGCCCCCTTCAACATACATACTGAGCGTATGATGATCGCTAAGTTGCGTCACCCGATCGAAATTATTACGCCAGGCCGCCAGCTGGATACCCGATCCAAGCTGTACGCTTTCCTGAAGCCGCGCACGATGCTGGCTAAGATTTTCAAAAGCGTGATAAGTCTTGTTCATGGTGTTCCACTGTCGCTCCCGGAAACCTCAGCTTAATGAAGGCAGCGGGCAGAAACCAGCCCTTCTCCGGCCCGCAGTGAAATTAAGCGCAAGAATTTGCAAATCAGCGCAACGCCCTGCAAGCCCACCTGACGCAAAAACGCCACACTGTGGAAAAAGGGTTAGGTTGGGAGAGAGTATGAACGCCATTTTATATTTGTTGGTGGTGGTTATTTGGGGAACAACCTGGATAGCGATTGTGATGCAACAGGGCGTAGTCCCGGTAACGGTGTCGATTTTTTGGCGTTTTTTGCTTTCGGCTGTGGCGATGATGGTGGTATTGCGCCTGCTGGGACGCTTACGAAAAATCAGCCTGCGCGATCATTTTTTTTGTCTGTTGCAGGGCTGCTGCGTGTTCGGCTTTAATTTTGTCTGCTTTTACCATGCCGCTGCCTGGATCAGTAGCGGCCTGGAGTCGGTGATCTTTTCCATGGCGGTGCTGTTTAACGCCGTTAACAGCATGATTTTTTTTCGCCAGCGTCCTCATCCACATCTCCTTCCCGCTGCGCTTGCGGGCATCGTCGGCATTGTGGCGCTGTTCTGGCACGATGTAACGGCCGCCAGCCTGACGCCTTCACTGCTTGCCGGTATTGGCCTTAGCGCGCTGGGAACGTTAGGGTTTTCGCTCGGCAATATGATTAGCACGCGGCATCAGCGCCATGGTCTTGAGATTCTCTCGACCAATTCTTATGCCATGCTGTATGGCGCGCTGGTCATGGGCGCTATCAGCCTGGTAAAAGGCGAAAACTTTATGCCGGAAATCTCCCTGCGCTATCTGGGCTCGCTAGTTTACCTGGCTATTTTTGGCTCGGTGATCGCCTTTGCCGCCTACTTTACGCTGGCAGGACGCATCGGTGCTGGCCAGGCGGCCTACAGCACGCTGCTGTTTCCACTGATTGCGCTGACGCTTTCCACGCTGTTTGAAGGGTATGTCTGGCACGCCAATGCGGTTATTGGTCTGGTGTTTATTCTGGCAGGAAATCTGGTGATGTTTGCGAAACCGTTTAGCCTGCGGCGCGTTGTCGCCAGGCCAACATCTTCCTGACCGCCAGCTGTCGCGGCCAGAAAAAACGGCGGTTAGCGTCAGTACTGGCAGTCCATCGCCGATTGCGGCACTTTTGCACCCGCTTTTAGCTTGATAATCAGCTGCACATTAGGCTCGGTGCCAACGGTGCGGCTGATATGCCCGTTATGACCGCCCTTGCCTTTTGCGCCGTGATCGCCGTTAAACTGCATTTCGCCCGGCCCCTGCACCAGCTTGCTGCCGTCTGAGGATTCGACCGACCATTTGCCAGAAAGCGTAATCACCCACTGCGGGCCCGGTGCGGAATGCCAGCTTCCGACTTAGCCCGGCGGCAGAACCGCATAAGCGATGCTTTCAACCTGGTCAGGCGATACGCCAATCCACTGCGGCGCAGCCGGAGGCGCATAGCTTTTATAATCCAGCCCTTCTAACCGACAATGGCCGATATGGGTTTCGCCTTTATCATCGGCCCACAAATTGGCATAGCTCACCGGCGGCTGGATTTTGCCCTCTACAGTCGTCCTGACGGATGAATCAGCCGGAACGGCTTTGACTTCAGATTGCGCGGCATAAGTGCACAGCGGCAGACACATAGCGGCTGCCGCAATCAACGATCGCTTCATAACTTTCCTCAGTGTTAACAATGCGGCATAAGCATAGCAGTGATAAAAGAGGGCCGATATTTTGCGACAAATTAACGTACTGCTTCTTCCAGCACTTTATGAATAACCGCGGAAAGTTCATTAATTTCAAATTTCGCGACGTAGCCATTAGCGCCGACTTTCCGCACGTGATCTTCGTTAGCGCTGCCAGACAGCGAGGAGTGGATCACCACAGGAATATTTTTCAGCAGCTGATCGTTTTTAATATTACGGGTTAACGTAAAACCGTCCATTTCCGGCATTTCCAGATCGGTCAATACCATGGAGATCTTGTCATGGATGGAGACACCTTCCGCCTGTGCCTGCTGAGAAATCAGCTTAATTTTTTCCCAGGCCTCTTTACCGGTAATGTGCATTTCCGCCGGGATACCCATCACTTTCAGACCCTGCTCCAACATCTGACGCGCTACCTTCGAGTCTTCGGCCACGATTGCGATTGAACCCGGCTTGATGTTGAAGGCTTTGAGCTTGACGTCGCTTTCTTTCACATCACGAACGGAAGGGATAACGTCATGCAGGATTTGCTCAACGTCCAGTACCATTGCCATGCTGTTGGTTTTGTCATCCAGGCAGGCGATGCTGGTAATATTACGGCTGCTGATACCGGATTCAGCGGTATGAATTTGGTTCCAGTTAAGACGAACAATGTCATCCACCGATTCCACGGCAAATGCCTGGGTACTACGCGCGTATTCCGTTACCAGCAACAGATTCAGACCCGTTTCCGGCGTGCAGCCAGCAACCGCAGGCAGATCGATCACCGGGATAAACTGCCCGCGAATGTTAGCCATACCCAGCAGGGGCGATTTCATTCCGGCCGCTTTGGTGATCGGCGGCATTGGCACGATTTCACGCAGTTTGAACACGTTAATACCGAACAGCTCTGATTTTGCATCGTTCTGATCTGAACCGAGACGGAATAACAGCAGCTCAAACTTATTGGATAAGGCGAGATTCGCTCTCTCATCAATCTCTTTCTGGAAATTATCCATCACTACCTCTGGGTTGCCTTGCTGATTGTACGGTGAGAAAGCCGGGCGCCATGTTGCACCCGGCTCATCATTCTGAATGTGTTATCGGCAGCGGCGAAGAAAAGTACAGGGGAGTGATAAAAGAGTTGTTACGCAGAGGCAAATTCCAGGATGCGCATTTTGATGCCGGTTTGCGCCCTGAACAGCGACAAAAGTCATTAACTCATTCCCATTTGTCGTTTGTATGATTTTTGTTCTAACCAGATACTCAGGCCGGACAGAGTGGGAAATAATATGACTTATCATGAAGATAAGAAAAAACTATGACAAACCACCCCTAAAGCTTTTACTCCCATCTTTCGGCGGGTCAGAATCGAATAAGGACAAAAGCGGTGATAATTCAAATCACTGGAAAAAGGGAATTTAAAAAGGAGTGAAGCCTTAACATCACCACCAACATGCAGGATAAGCTATGAGTTACTCACCAAAAGTGCAGTCTTCTCTCGGCGACGGATTATCCAGTCGTCAGGTCACCATGATCTCTGTAGCCGGTATTATTGGTGCCGGGTTGTTTATCGGTTCGGCCAGCGCGATTGCCACAGCAGGCCCTGCCATATTAGTTTCTTATGCGCTGACCGGCTTTCTGGTCTTACTGGTAATGCGTATGCTCGGCGAAATGGCCGTGATGCATCCAGACTCCGGTTCCTTTTCGACTTATGCCGCACGCGCGCTGGGCCCCTGGGCAGGCTTTACCATCGGATGGTTATACTGGTGGTTTTGGGTGCTGGTTATCCCGGTAGAAGCGATAGCCGGCGCCAATATTCTCCACTCCGCTTTCCCCGCCCTTCCCGCCTGGGTTTACACCGTTTCCATCATGACTTTACTCACCGTCACTAACCTGTTTAACGTAAAAAACTTTGGCGAGTTTGAGTTCTGGTTTTCAATTATTAAAGTCGTCGCCATCATGGCATTTATTGTGGTTGGCGTACTTGCCGTAACCGGTTACTGGCCGCTGGCACAGATTAGCGGTTTCTCCCGCCTTTACGATCATGGCGGATTTATGCCGCACGGCGCTGGCGCAATTTTGTCGGGCGTGTTGATTACCATTTTCTCTTTCTTTGGGGCGGAGATCGTGACGATTGCCGCAGCCGAGTCGAAAAATCCAGGCCAACAGATCCGCCGTTCAACCAATCTGGTCGTCTACCGTATTGCCCTTTTCTATCTGCTGTCGATTTTTCTCGTTGTCTCTTTAGTCAGCTGGAACGATCCACAACTGAAAGAACAGGGAACCTTTCAATATGTGTTGAACGCGCTAAACCTGCCTGGCGCTGAATTTATCGTCAGTGCCGTGGTCTTTGTCGCCGTTTGCAGCTGCATGAATTCCGGGCTTTATACTGCCTCACGCATGTTCTATTCGCTGGCCCAGCGTGGCGATGCCCCTCAATCCGGCACGAAAGTGTCTGCGGGCGGCGTACCACAAGTGGCGGTATTAAGCTCAACGCTGGCTGGTTTTGCTGGCTGCCTGGCTAACTATGCGTTTCCGGGGAAAGTCTTTGATTTTCTGCTTTCCACAACCGGTGCCATTGCGTTACTGGTCTACCTGGTTATTGCCGTTTCTCAGCTGATCATGCGTCGGGCAATGGAAAATAAAGGCCAGTCTCCGGATTTCAAAATGTGGCTGTTTCCCTGGCTGACGTTATTTACCATTGCCATTATTCTAATGGTGTTAGGTTACATGTTTATTTCACCGGATTATCGTTATGAAACGCTGATGACAACGGCAGTGACGCTAATCATGTTAGCGTTAAGCTTTTATGTTACCCGCAATCGTAAAGTATCCCGCGGTGTAAGCAGCAAGCGTCGGGCTGAATTGCAAAGCCGAACGATTTAATGCGCTAAAAAGGGTTCCCCAGTGACCTGAAGAACCCTTTATAAAGGCGCTTGCGGTGCGGCAACATCATCCGTGCCTGAATAAGGCGGAGAGGACTCTCCGCCTCCAGGTTGCCACTTAGCGGATTCGTAAGCTATGAAAGCCGCTGCCTCATCACTATCTGGAATTAACTCTGGCGCTGGATAGCTTTGTGCCATCTGCCTGGCCGTGATGAAAACCCTGAACGATACTCATCTCAGGAAAGGGGTAACACTAAACCAACGGGCGCCGTGTACCCTTCGCGCTAAATCCCTTCACAGTCGTGACCATAAGGGCTACTTATGACCCAGCAGAACGTTTCACCGGATACCATCCGCGATCGGTTTTCTAAAGCGATGTCGCTGATGTACCAACAGGAAGTGCCGCAGTACCGTACGCTGTTGCAGATAGTGAAAGAAGTCAACACGCTCTATTTGCAGGCGCATCCGGATACTTTTGCCGATTCTGACGATGCAGAAGAACTGAACCGGCTGGATGTGGAACGCCATGGCGCCATTCGTCTTGGCAAGCCGGAAGAGCTGGCAACCATGCGCTTGTTGTTTGCCGTAATGGGCATGCAGCCGGTTAGCTACTATGATTTGTCCGCCGCGGGTGTACCGGTACACGCCACCGCTTTCCGGGCAGTCGAAGAAGCCTCACTGCAATACAATCCCTTCCGCGTTTTTACGTCTCTGCTGCGGCTTGAACTGATTGATGATGCGGCTCTACGGCAAAAAGCGCAGCAGATCCTTGCTCAACGCGATATTTTTACGCCGCGCGTGCGCGAACTCATTGCTCTTAACCAGAAAAATCAGGGGCTCGACGAGACGCAGGCAGACGAATTTGTTCAGGAAGCGCTGAAAACATTCAAATGGCACAGCGAAGCGCAGGTTGATGTCGCAACCTATCAGTCGCTGCTGGCGCATCATCGTTTGATTGCCGATGTGGTGTCGTTTAAAGGCCCGCATATCAATCACCTGACGCCCAGAACGCTGGATATTGATGCGGTGCAAAAGCTGATGCCGCACTATCAGATCGCAGCAAAAGAAGTCATTGAAGGGCCGCCGCCTCGCCAGGTTCCCATTTTGCTCAGGCAAACCAGTTTTAAGGCACTCAGTGAGAAAATTACCTTCGCCGATTCATCCGAAGGGCTGCATACCGCGCGCTTTGGTGAGATCGAACAGCGTGGTCTGGCGCTAACGCCTCAAGGCCGCGCTTTATACGACAGGCTGTTACAGCAGGCTTCCGACGATGCCGACCACAGTCAGGAGGAGACTCATGACGCGCAGCTGGCCCGATGCTTTGCGGCTTTCCCGGATAACGTGACGGATCTGCGCCAGCAGGCGCTGGGCTATTTCCGTTACCGCCTGAAACCCGGCGCAGTGCTGCCTGAAGCCAGAGCCTCACGGGCGCATCTGGAGGCCTTAATCAGCGAGGGCATTGTTCAGGCAAAACCGATCATTTACGAAGATTTTCTGCCCGTTAGCGCAGCGGGAATTTTCCAGTCAAACCTCGGCAGTGAAAGGGGTGCGGTACATAAAGGCAATCCCAACAAACTGGCTTTCGAATCGGCGTTGGGTTGCCCGGTGATCGATGAGTTTTCGCTTTATCAACGTCTTCAGGAAAATTCGCTGACGGAGATTTTTGGCGAAAATCGATAAGTTATGGCGATGGCAGGCAGATCTGCTCCCGCCGGAATCGCCAGCACACTTCACTGAGACGACTTCCGTTCAGGATGATTATTTCCTTTTTGGAAACAATCATCCTCAATTCAGCCGTATAATCACCATTATGGAAATAAGCTATCCTGACTTTTTTGTATTTTAAAAAGAGCAGGAGAAGCTTATGTTGGTTAACGGAAAATGGACCGCAGACTGGCACCCGGTGCAGGCTAAAGATGAGAAAGGCGGCTTCGTTCGCCAGACCTCCAGCTTTCGGCACTGGGTAACACCGGACGGTTCGCCAGGGGTTACCGGTGAAGGCGGGTTTAAGGCCGAGCCGGATCGCTATCACCTTTACGTAGCGCTGATTTGTCCATGGGCGTCACGCACGTTAATTGCCCGCAAGCTAAAAGGCCTGGAAGAGATCATTAGCGTATCGGTCGTTGAACCCTGGCTGTTGGATGAAGGCTGGCATTTCGGCGACTATCCCGGCGCTAATCGCGATGAGCTGAATCAGGCGGAATGGCTGCATCAGCTTTATACGCGAGCAGATGATACCTATACGGGCCGCGCCACCGTGCCGATATTATGGGACAAAAAGAAACAAACTATCGTCAATAATGAATCCGCGGATATCGTGCGTATGTTCAACGCCGGTTTTGGCGATCTTGCCCGATCGGAACAGGATCTTTATCCCGCCGAATTGCAAAAAGAGATCGATGCGCTGAATGCTGAGATCTATCCTGCACTCAACAATGGGGTTTACCGTGCCGGTTTTGCCACCACGCAAATCAGCTATCAGGAAGCCTGTCATGATGTGTTCGCCATGCTGGATAAACTGGAGAACAGGCTGAGCGACGGCCGAAAATTCCTCTTGGGTGAAAAGATAACCGAAGCGGATATTCGGCTGTTTGTCACGCTGATACGCTTTGATGCGGCCTATCACGGCCTGTTCAAATGTAATCTCCGTCAGCTTCGTACTTTTGCGGCGTTATTTGGCTTTACCCAAAGAATGTTGGCTGTTCCCGGCGTACGTGAGACAGTTAACCTTGATCATATTAAACAAGGCTATTATTCAATCAAAGCGCTGAATCCAAACGGCATTGTGCCCGTTGGGCCGGATTTGAGCGATTATGGCTTTAGCGAGGGAATATCATGAAGAAACTGGTGGTTTTACTGCACGGCGTGGGAAGTTCAGGCGCCGATTTGGAGGGACTGGGACACTATTTTCAGCCCTCTTTTCCGGACGTTATTTTTTCTTCGCCGAACGGCACAGAAAAGTTTGATGGCGGCGGCGCGGGATATCAGTGGTTCAGCGTAACGGGCGTTACCGAGGCTTCTCGTCCGGGACGCATCGTCAATGCCCGGGCAGCATTTGATGCCGCGATACAGCAGATTTTTGCAAAACACGCCATCGATCCTGAACAGGATCAGGTGATTTTTCTTGGCTTTTCTCAGGGGTCGATAATGGCGCTCGATGCATTAGTCAGCGCTCGCCTGCCGCTGGCGGGCGTCGTCGCGTTTTCCGGACGTTTATCTTCACCACAACCCTATGCTACCGCGAGCAACACGCCAGTTCTGCTGGTTCATGGCCAGGCCGATCCGGTTATTCCGTGGCAGGAAAGTGAAAGCGCAGCGGCAAAATTGAGCGAGGTTGGCATCCCGGTAACGACCTTCTTCGAAACCGCCCTTCCTCATACCATTTCGATGGACGGTATCAATAAGGCAACGGCTTTTATCAGCCAGTGTTTCAGTAAAGCTTAATTTTTTTCTGGCCTTTAGCGCTTTACAGCCTGTAAGGTCAGATTCTCCTACCTGCCTTTGTCAGTCAATTTTTTTGAGTGAGTTTAGCAAATAGTTCCGCTTACTCTTTGCACATATCACGCGTAATATTTATCCCATCGAGACAGACCGTCTCTCACTTTAAAAGTAACATCGGGAATTTATTATGAACATCATCAAAAAAATTGCAGTATCAGCGCTGTTTTCTGGCGTATCATTTGCGGGTTTTGCTCAGACCGTAACGGCCTCTGCCGATACGCTTGACGGCGCAGAAGCAAAAATCGCGGCTCAGGCAGAAAAAGCCGGTGCGTCTTACCAGATTACGGAAGCTTTCTTCAATAACCATGTCCATATGACCGCTGAGCTGACGAAATAATATAGGCGCTATTCACTGAGGCTGTTGACATAGCTCAGGCGCGAGGAACGCTGGCCCTTCATAAAGATGCAAAAAACGGCATCCGTGCCAGCCCCGTCCGGGCCGTCCATGGCCCAGGACGCTTTGTTCCAGGCCAGCATTCCTCATGCTTTAGGTTTGTCAGCAGTCTGACTCCCCTCAATAATGAATAACGGAACGAATAGATTTTCCTTCATGCATTAAATCGAAGGCTTCGTTAATTTTGTCCAGCGTCATGGTATGAGTGACAAAAGGCTCCAGCTCAATTTTTCCTTTCATGGCGTCTTCCACCATGCCCGGCAGCTGGCTACGGCCTTTCACGCCACCGAATGCAGAACCTTTCCACTGCCGTCCTGTCACCAGCTGGAAGGGACGGGTCGCAATTTCCTGCCCCGCCCCTGCCACACCGATAATGATTGACTGGCCCCAGCCACGGTGAGCACTTTCCAACGCCGCACGCATCACATTGACGTTACCGATACACTCAAAAGAGTGATCCACGCCCCAGCCGGTCATTTCAACAATCACTTCCTGAATCGGCCTGTCGTGATCTTTTGGATTGACGAAGTCTGTCGCGCCGAACTTCTTCGCCAGTTCAAATTTAGCCGGATTGGTATCGATAGCGATAATGCGCCCCGCTTTTGCCTGACGTGCGCCCTGAATCGCCGCCAGACCGATGCCGCCTAAACCAAAAATCGCCACCGAGTCGCCTTCCTGAACGTTAGCGGTGTTGTGAACCGCACCAATTCCGGTGGTCACGCCACAGCCAAGCAGGCAAACATGTTCGTGATTGGCTTCAGGATTGATTTTGGCCAGCGACACTTCCGCTACTACGGTGTACTCACTAAAGGTTGAGCAGCCCATGTAGTGATAAATCGGCTGGCCATTGTAGGAGAAACGCGTGGTGCCATCTGGCATTACGCCTTTTCCCTGCGTCGCACGGACAGCGGTACACAGGTTGGTTTTGCCTGACTTACAGAACAGGCACTCGCCACATTCCGCGGTGTAAAGAGGAATAACATGATCGCCAGCCTGTACGCTGGTCACGCCTTCGCCAACTTCTACCACCACGCCAGCCCCTTCGTGACCCAACACAACCGGGAAAAGCCCTTCCGGATCGTCGCCCGATAAGGTAAAGGCATCGGTATGGCAGACGCCGGTATGGCTGATTTTGATTAACACCTCACCGGCGCGAGGGGGTGCAACGTCTAATTCGACAATCTGCAAAGGTTGACCGGGACCAAATGCAACAGCAGCACGGGATTTCATAACATGTTCTCCAGGAGGGGAATATTCACGCCAGAGCCCTTCTCTGACGGCTGACCTCAGTAAAACCTGGCGGTCATTTAGTGGGGGGGACTATACCGAATATACCCCCCTGGGGTATATATATTTACGGAATTTTTTGCGCTGTATTCGCCAAATTATGCCTGCTGGCACTTTTATCCGCACATATCTGGCAGGGGGTGTTCTGTTAATACGTTGATAAATAGTTAAATAAAAGAAAAGCCAGCGCGTAGAGGCGGTTTAAATAAGGGCTGTTTGACAGAGTTGGGCGTGACGTCGCGAATATGCAAAATCGCGGCTGAGTGCATATCGACGACGCACTCAAATTTGCTGTGGGATCATTTCATATAAGAACGCATCAGACCAAGAAATTCGGCAATTTGTTTTTCGGACAGACTTTGTTCACCCGTCTGACCAAGAAATTCTTCGCGAACGTAGCTTTCCAGAATCTCAGACATCAGGCCGCTCAATGCGCCTTTCGCTGAAGCAATCTGCTGCAAAATCGGCGCACAGTCAGCACCCGCTTCGAGAGAACGCTGTATTCCTTCACATTGACCCTGAATACGTTTGATACGGTTAAGCGCTTTTTTCTTGTCTTCGGCTGAGTGCGGCATAAAACCTCGTTATTCAATCTTATTAATGTTTTCTCATGATAATCTGAAGCGCTGGCGACCGGGCAACCACATTTAAGCTGCGAAAACAGCAAACGGCGATTGTTTTTTTGGAATTTTTTAACGCCCCGTGCGGTTCGATCGGCTCCCTGCCAGCGGCCAACATTCTGCCAGATTTTCCCCGGATAACAAATTTCAGGCGAAAAATACCGCCTTTTAACCCACCCCAGGACTTGTCTTAGTCTGGCACTGTCATGCTTTTTTGTGATCTATGTTAAGAAATAAAGGTAATTTTACTTTACTGTGGACGATGTTCTACAAAAGATAACTTCTGTTTTACTTTGCCCGCGTCCCCCCGCGGGCCTTTTTTATGCTTTCTGGTTTTATGCTCATTTCTTCCTGAAAAAATGGGGATCTCGCCTCTTTGCCGGAGGAACATTCCGGCTAACCGGTTCTCATGTCATCAACTGCTCTCCATTTTTGGGTGAGCAGAACAGAAGGTGCATACCATGTCACGTTCAGTCAGGCTTATCGCTCGCAATCAGCAAGGTCTTTCTCGCTGGAACTGGAACTGGGACGCAATTAATAAACGATCGGCCGTTATCATTACCGCCGCGGAGTGGGCAGCGGGTACCGACCCTACCGATTCAACCGGCAGACCGCATTTAGGGGATGCGATAATTTACGTGACCAATATCGGGCCGCACGATCCCGAAGGCGGTCCCGGCGGCGTTGAATTTTATCTGCACGTCGACTGGAAAACACCGTTACACGTCCAAATTACCATTACGGTTCTCGATCAGGTTGAAGACGTTCGGGTTGTAGGTTGACGCGCTAAGTCAGGCAAATGGCCAGATTGCTCGGTTCGGTGCGATCTCAGCGCCATTCATGCGCATTCACGCAAAGAGCCAGGCAGGAAAATTGCCTGGCTCTGTAAACCGGTACGATAACGGCGTTACTTCGCGCGTCTTCATCTCCATCGGGTAGTCCCGCCATGACACTCCCTGTTACCCGACTGGCTAAATACCTCTAACTTACTGAATTTTTCCAACTATAAACTGCCAGGATCGGTCAGCGTCGCCCTTACGTGAGGAAGACTCTGGGGATAATTTTGCTGAATAAACTCAATCATTTTTTCCCGCACGTGACAGCGTAAATCCCAGGCCGTTGGGGAATTCTGTGCAGTCATTAATAATCTGATAGTCATGGTTTTTTCAGTAGTATCAGTTACCTGGAGAACCTGAGTCTCCTGGTCCCAAAGTTTTGTTTCACTGAGTACTTTTTCAAAATGCTTACGCAAAGGCTCGAGTGGCATTGAATAATCGAGGTAAAGAAAAACCGAGCCTAATATTTGTGCGTTATTGCGCGTCCAGTTCTGGAAGGCATTTTCTGTAAAATAGGTAATGGGAAGAACCAGTCTGCGCAGATCCCAGATACGCACAACGACATAAGTCAGGTTTATCTCCTCAATCCAGCCCCATTCCTTTTCAACGACGACAGCATCATCGATTTTTATGGGCTGCGTGAACGCTATCTGAATTCCGGCAAACAAATTGACAAGCGACTTTTGAAGGGCAAACCCAATTATTATTCCGGCAACTCCGGCACCGGCCAGAATGGTAGTACCGAATTTTCGAACACCAGGGAAACTCAGTAAAATCAGAGAAACACAGAATGTCACGAGAACGACGATAACGACTTTTTTCACATACATTATCTGGGTGCGGACTTTGCGGGCACGAAGATTATTTGAAAGATTAATATCGTAGCGTATAAAAAGCATATCCTGCGCTACATTAGTTAAGCGAATTAAAATTGAGCAAAATGATAATATAATAAATATATTAACGGTCGTTGTAATAAAATCTAAAAAGTCTGGCTTGATGTTAATATAATTAGCCCCTACATTTATTAACAGTAAGGGGATGAAAAGAAACATTGATCCACGAAGATGCTTTTCAAGTGATTTGAACAGCTTTCGGTCACGATTTTGCCAGTAGCGGATGAACCTGAGAAGGATAAATCGGGCCAGAGAACCCACTAAGAATGAGAGAGTGATGAGCAATACGGCAGGCACCCACGGTGGAGCGCCAGATAACTCACTAAATATCAATGGCATCATTTTCCCTTATGTTCAGCTAACAACCTTTAGTTGTCAGATAAGTCAAAAAAAGCAGTAACCATTCTCTTAGCGGTCATCTGCGGATTAGCTGATTAACAAATATTAGTATATGAAAAATTTAGCAATCTGACCTCCCAGAGACTAAAAAACCTCAGCCTGTTTTAGCAACCTGTTCCTGCATGCACCAGGTTAAGGTGTTCTTCTGTTTACCCGTTTTGCTTCTTCAACATGTTATGCTCGGCAGAAGTCTGGCCAAAAAATCATCTCCAGGCGCGATAAGAGCTAAATTCAATCATATCAAGCTAACGGAAATTTCAACTGCCGTGAGAAAGAATCCTGTCGTGCCGAAAACAACTCCCGAAAAAACGCTGAGATATATAAGATAAATTTATGCTATTAACGATGCGCCTACAGGTCTTCTGTATTCTCATACATTGAATGAAGATTAAGTGAATAAAAATGAATATTACTTATTCTCTCGTGGCGCGTTTAAAAGAATTATGGGTGTCTGAGACAAACAGGAAGGGATGACAAGCACATGTTTGTTCACGTTGAAACTGCATAGCGGCACGGAAGCGACAAGTACGTGAAATTGACTCGCTTTTGGGGAGTGACGACACAAATCTGTCCCATGGAGAAAATCTGAAGGTTGGGAAAAGCGGGTAATGTATTGAAAAGTAATGGCCCCTACAGGATTGAATAATAACTAACAAGCCAATGTTAAATAACAGTATTTATCAGTTTAAAAATAACACATACCCCCAAAGATACCCCCAAATGTTTTTGTGACAACCTATTTTGGCTATTTTTTATCCACAACAGGCGCATTCAACTCGCTGTATAACGCGATAAGCTGAAACCCTTATTGTATGATAGATCTCTCCTACATTAAGGAAGCCACCAGCCATGAGAATGACCAGCCGTAAAAAGAGATACTGAGTTTCTTCGAACTTGAGCACCGCGAGTGGGTAACGGGTGAGATTGGTGCGCTGCCGTTCGATGTATCCGGGGTCGCATATCTGCTCAGTGGCATGGACTCATTCAAATCACGACATCATTTGGAATCAGCCAGACGAACGCTAGGGGCGATGGTTAATGATGGGCTGCTGGAAAAGATCACCAGCTATGAGCAGCGGCAGGACAGCACACAGTCAGGGGCAGGCAAAGGCGTATGGTGTAACTGCTCCCGTTACGGCCTTCCCGGTTTATGTTTGGTTATGCGGGACGATAGCGGCAAGCTAAACGAGATTGACGGGGAAGCGGTTCGGGTAGGTTAGAAGATAACGCAGTAGTCAGAACGGATTATTAGCTTTGCTAATGACACTTCCTTATTGTAGGAGGGATGCGGATTTTTCTCTCTATATAATTAACCAAAAACGTGTCGTTCAGTTGGTTCAGTTGGTTCAATTTGTAAAGGCGGTTGTTTTAAAAGGATTAATTTCAAAAAAGTGAACCAACACACCCCCCAATTGAACCAACAACGGGGCTACCTGAACCAACACATTTTCATGTCTTACACTGTCTTACAATGATAAAATAGCTATCTATTCCCTGAACCTGGTGGCTTATGAGCAAATCCCTGTCTGTTACGTTCCGCGTACCTGCTGAGTTAAGCGGTGATTTCAGCGATGCGATTATCGCTGCTGGTGGTGATAAAACAGCATGGCTGGTCGATGCTATTCGGCAGAAACTGAACCGGCCAGGCAGTAACCCTGACGCGCGCATGATGGCACTGGTGGAACGCATGGAGGTGGCCGCTGCTGCTCTGATCGTCGGTAAGCAGGGCGTGCCGGGCTTGCTATATGATGAAGGTGCGGTAATCCGCATCGTTGCGGAGACTATCAGGCAGGGCTTTGACAATGGGCGCATCATCGCAGAGCGGCTTAACGAGGCTGGGTATCAGACAAAGGCTGGGAAGGCATGGGATAAGGATATTTACAGTGCTTGGAAAAGGAAAGTTAAGGGTGGTAGGTAACCACGCCCCCTTCACTCATAGAGGGCATGATTTTAGTTCTGATTGGGAACATTCCACATCATTGTACTTCCGTTATGATTTTCAATGATCTTACATGCCGCGCTACTACCAAACGTATGCATGTAACTATGATGAATTGTTAGCACCAAATCTTGGAAGGACTGATCATCTTCAAGGTCTATGACCTTTAGACCAATGGATTTTGCTTTCTCAGCATGTAAGTGCCGCGCATGCGTATAGGTTGTCGCATGATTATTCAGCTGGTCACAGATATTTTTTGCCTTATCTGCCGCATCATGTTCACCGGCAAACATACCCGTTATCAGCCATTCATGTACTATCTCTGACGCCCATCGAATGGCTTTTTCACATTCACCGATTAAGGTGGGATGAAGTTTTTGCAACGAGAATTGCCACCATGCTAAAGCTGCTGGGTTGGATGTGATTTCCCGCTTAGCCCGTTCGTATTCTTCCAGAATACCATGGACTGGCATACCGCCCATCTGCGGATCAAAAGGTCCGATATTTGATTGTTTACCCATTACAATCTCTTTGGCACAGCATGCGAGCATAGTTCCACATGACATAGAAATCATGGGCACGATTGCACGGATATCTGTTCCAAACTTCGACCGCAGATACTTCCCTATCGACTCTAGAGCCGCGATATCACCGCCTGGGGTATGCAGTATCAGATCCAATCCTTTTGATGTATCAAGGCCATGAATGGCCGACATTAATCCGTTTTTGTCATCGTCAGTCATTGAAACGAGATTTGTTACTTCTTGGCCGTTTTTTTGAAGAAAGCCAGAGTAGTAAGAAATAACGTTACGTCCTGTATGGTTAGCAAGCTCACCTAAATATTTTTTTCGGACTTTGTCCAAGGGGCTGCTTTGGGCGAGAATCGTCATCTCGCCCAGTACGTCTATCCAATTTGGCATAAATTAGTATGAATAAAGGTTATAAGTTTCTGATTTTCCAGTATTGTTTTGCTGTTTAGTACCATATGAATACTCAACTTCAATGTGGCTACTTTGGTAATAGCTATGACCGGCAATGCGCTGAGCATACTGCTCTACGGTCTCATGCAACTTAAATTCTTCAGGTTCAATGCCGTTGGTTTTGTAGAATTCGGTGACAGTCATAAATCCTCCAAACTACATATAGCGTTTATTTTTGTTGTTAACTACCACATGTAGTGCTTGTTTACTTTTAGATACGAAAAGAGCCTCTAAAGAGGCTCTGATCAGGTGCTACTGTTGTGAGCATTTTTATATCAAATAAAATATTTGAGCAAGAAAAAAACTGTACTAAAGATGCTCAAGCCACAGTATCAGACCCATCTCACAGGTAACTATAGAACACATAGTTAGTATCGGCTTCCTTTATAGAAACATTAGCTTATTAGAGTAAAACTTCATGTTGTTGTGAAATGCTCGAGGTACGGCTGTAAAAAATTAATGAAATTCCAAGTCTTATGTTACATGGAAGTCGAAGCATTTGAGGTTTCCCCGATGATACTCAGGGGTTCCGGCCCTGTGCTTGTGACACTCTTGTGGCTGTAGGGCTTACGAAACGCTGGTGCAGATAATGAAAAGAGTATGCCTGCAGAGTAGCTCATCGCACTAAATGCCGATCTGTTTTTTCGCCATTTCTTCGTTTGCTGTTCAATCAGCTCGCACCTTCCTGTTTACAGTGAATGTTCAGGTATTCTTTATGCTAAATGCGGCTGGCGGCGTCAATCTGCAAGCGACCATTGCTATCAGCTTTGAGTTCAGCGATTCTGTTTTGGATGTCAGGTTTTGACAGGTTTTCGGATGCGGTACGGTTCGCGGTGTTCTCGCTGTACTCCGCCCGAATGGCCGCTTGCGTGGCGTTCAAATCGATGAGGTACTCGCGACAAAAAATTTCTTGTTTGTCGGTGAGTGCCATGTAACCTCTACTTTAAGGATTAAAAATGAGTGAACTTGGGCTTGCTGAATATCTTCCTGCGATAAGGAATTATCGAGAGATGCTTGAGGACAAGCAGTCTGACTTTTGGGATTATTTGGTTGGGAAGACAAGGGCAGACAGAAGCTACACTGGTGTTTTTGAATTCGACGATGGTCCTCCAAATAAAATAATCCTAAACGGCGTCGCAATCACGTTAGTTGCCTCAGCTAGGATTGTTTTTCAAGACAAACAACCAGTTTCTCTTCAAGAGTTCTCTGTTGAAAGAGATAAGAAATTAATTCCTATAGTAAGGCTTTACTCAACTTTGGAGGGGGAGTTTTACCTTGGTGACATTTCAGATGAAGGATACATCGATACTCATCTAAAAAAACTCTATCGGGAGTTTTTCGATGAAGCAATTAGAAGTTTATCTAAACTTGGGTTTATTTCATTACCAATTTAGATCAGCAACTTCTGCCACCTTTCCTCTTCATCGATAACCGGCTCATACTCCGTCTTAAGCACGTCATCCGGCGCGAGGTATACCCACGCGCCATCTTCTTTGGCTACACCGATGAAGCTGTTAACCATCTCAGGCTGAGATCGGTTCATCAGGCCTTCGTGGGTTTCACCTGACTTAGTGGTTACTGTAATGCGGTAGGTGTCAGGCATAATTATTCCAATTAAATTTCTTTTAATTTCAAAGACATGAAAAATATTTTCATAAAAAGTATGTTTTTAGGCCGAGGCTTCAACTCAAAACGCTAATTACTTGCTCTATGGTTTTTCGGAGCAGGAAATGAAATCTCTTAACACATTAGCTTTAGTCCTTTTGTTCATGCTTTTTTCCCTTGTCATGCCGGAAAAGAAATTGGACTATGTCGTGCAAATTTTGAGCCTGGTTTTACTTATCGTTAAAGCGTTGAAGGATAAATAGGGGCGCTGAATCTATCCGATCATCATCAGACGCACTCGTAAATGCGCCTTGTGATGGTCACGCTCCCTTTTCTCGCTGCCAACGCCGATAGCCTTCCAGCTGACGGGCTTTACCCTCTGCAGTTATTGCTCCCGTACTGTGGCCACCATGATACTTGCAGCGCCCATTGCTGTTGATGTCAGTACGCTTGCATGGTGTTCCGGCTCGGGTTTTGGCTGCGCATGGGATATGGCGCAATTCTTCAGGCATCGGCTCATGGACGGGCTTTAACTCGTGTCGATACCCTGACGCCTGCCAGCGGTCAAAGCGCTCTCTCTGACGCTGGTGGTAGGCTTTCAGCTTCTTTAGCTATGCCGCTCTGCTGTCCATCTCATTACGCCTCAAAGTTAACTTTTGTCAGGTATCCATGGGGTAGGGCAAGGAGTGCGAACCCAAGTGCCGATCTCGCTATGTCTTTTCGCTGCCGTCACCCACCAGCAACGCCCTCAATTCTGAGGACTGCGGAAAGCTATGCCCGCGCAGTGACAGGCGCTCTATGGCCTTCTCATACGCTCCTGAAGGGGCATTGCCTGCTAACTCATCCATCAAGGCAGAAATTACCTGCATATCACCATCTTTCGGCGTCATGGCCTTTTCCAGCCGGTTTAGTTGTGCCAGCAGACTACCCATGATGATCACCCTTTTGAGTAAGCTCATTATGGCGCTGTGCTTCTTCAGCCGTGGCGTTGCGGAAAAGCCCTTTATCCTTCACCCAGCCGCCACCACACTGGCGGAACCATCAGGGCTGACGCCAATCAGCCAGATTTCATCGGGGCCGCTGCTGGTGGTTTGAGCGCCGATAGTGGCCTCCAGTGCTTCGATTCGCCGTAACAGGCTTATTGTCCGCCCCCCTGAGTTTTCTCCAGCTCAGCGACACGCTCAGCCAGCTCAGTGATTTCGATAATCTTCGCCACGTTCGCCAGGCCATCCAGAATCATTTTCCCCTGGTCGGCCGGCAGTTCTCCCGCGGCAATTGCTTTGACCACAGAGCGGGCCGCTGCTGGTAAATCGCTATCGTCCAATTCGAAAGAAACAGGCTGATAAACCGGCTTACTCGGTGGCACTACTCTGTCTAGGATGAGGCGGCAGGCAGCCATATCGCCTTCTTTAGCCGCTTACAAAATGGTTTTAACGGCATCATCAGCGCCGCCTTCCAGCGCGCGCCTTAGTTCAGCCGCTTTACTGCTTCGCCCGCCGGGATTACCCGATGCGCCTTTCTTCCATTTGCCACCTTTGTCACGGCTGGCCTGTTCTTTCGTGCTGTCAGGCATCTTTCTGCCACCTTGCGCTATTTCTCATACCCGTTTCACCTTGACCAAACTCAATAGGATTGTGACTCCTGACCCAGCTGAGTGAGCGCTTTATCTAACAGGCCGCGAGCTATGACGTGGATAGTCGGCGCGATGCCTAAAGACGATTTGGCGCGTTCCTGCTCCTGAATTTTGCGCAGGGCTTCGATTTGTTCAGTGCGGATAAGGACAGGTTTCACGGTTGTCTGGATCACTATAAATTCTCCTGGGCGGTAATAGAGCAAGTCATTTCATATATTGGGATAATGATTTTTTTGTTGCTATTTATGAAATGTTTTTATACGAATTTTTGTTCAGTACCCTGAATTATTAGGTACCCCTTTCTCTGGCTTAGGCTCGCTCTCGTTTACCGGGCGCTTGGATGGGTTCCCCCTCACCAAAACCAAGTGTGACGGGGTTTTCGGTGGTCCTGACATGGGGGAAACTCCACTGAGAGGGTACGTTGGGGGTACCCATAAAAAAGTTTTCTAACCTGCGGCGATGCGAGAAAAACTTAGGCGGCGGTCCTTTGTGGCGCAGGCTCTGAACTCTTGACCCGCCCTACCCGTTACTTCAAAGTTTGGGTTAAAGTGACGACAGTAATTACCAATGCGCTGATACAACTAATGATGGTTACAAAAGCGATTATTGATGCATGAAATCCCGGCATAAAACCTTTCCTAGGATTTTTAAAGCGTCGACATTGGTCCAGCACATTAGATATCCAATACCCGAGCATTATTATCGCGCTTACTCCATAAATTACGGCCATTACTTTCCCTGCTCCAGGATAGCCACGCTTATCAGTCAGGATGACTATAAATGTCATGGCTGCTATCAGGGTTACATAGCTCGCTGTATCGTTAACCATCTTGGTCATAAATGCAGATGCTTCACCTCGTTGTAAACTCATAGCTTTCTCCTTTGTTTAATAAGGGAGTTATCGTCTGTGAGTTTTTAAAAAAATAAAATAGCTAAGTTCTGGATTTTTCTTTCGCCGTCTTAGCCTTATGGCATGCCCAGCACAACGATTGCAGGTTGCTGTCGTCGTCTGTCCCGCCATGGGCTTTAGGTTTGATGTGGTCAACGGTGGATGCAGGTACAGGCTTACCGTTCTTCAGGCATTGCTGGCAGATGTGCCGGTCACGTTTCAGGATACGGGCGCGGATAATGTCCCACTTACTGCCGTATCCTCTCTGGTGTCTGCTCTGTCCACGCTGATGCTGCTGCCAGCCTTCATTGCGGTGGTCATCACAGTAACCGGAGCGATCGATTGTCGTCTTACAGCAGCTGAGCTTACGACATGCGCTAGGGATAGCTGATGGCATGCTGCTCACTCCAATAAAAAACCGCCCGGAGGCGGTTCGCTAAACGCTTTTAAGAGTTTCGAGGAAGCCTTTATCAACTTTAAATTTCTTCTTATGTTGAGTAGCCAGGCGCACAGAAATACAAAGCTTATTTACGTCACCATGCGCTTTAGCTATATCATTCTTCAATTCTTTCAAAAACTTATTAAAATCCGGTGTTTCAATGATAAAAAGCGCAGACTCGCCATGCTCAATCTTCTTTGGCAATTTCGTAGAATATGGACTTGGGAAAAGGTTAAAGATTTGATCTCTTCCCCCGAACTCCCAGGTTATCGAACTTATCATAATGGGAGTGAGGCCTACATTAGCTACGTCAATCATTATTGCCTGAAAGCACTGTCCATTTGGAGCAATAAGCCCTACTGATTGCGAAACTACGAATTTAGGGACCGGTTTTCTATTTGCAATATACAGAGAAGTGACAACGGCCATAAAGGTCGCAGCTCCCGCAAACCAAGTCGCAAACATCATCCAAAAAGTCCATTTTGCTGTTTCTTGTGTGGCAATCATGGTTTCAAAAGAAGTTAGATCAGCATCCATTATTGAGTTCCTGAGTAATACTCGTGAACTCACATTTTACTGCAAACACCAATTTATAAGTACTGCTACAACCCTGACACTTGCATTCCAACGAGTTCAGCTCTGCTTCTGTCAGTGAAATAATCTTGCTCAGCGAAGTCAGTAATTCCGAAGCTGGACGCATCATCGGGCGCATTCGTAAATGCGCCTTGTGATGACATCCGCAGTCAGTCTCTGTTCTTTCGGCAGTCGGCAGGCAGCCAGACACCACTGCATGACTTCGCCCCGATTACCGGAGCATTCGGGGTTTTGATCATGATTGTTCCAATAAAAAGACCGCTTGGAGGCGAGCGAGTGGGTGCTGAAGCTGGTGATTATTCATCGACGTCATCACAGGAGGTGTAACCGCCGGTCTCGCTATAGAATGACTCACAGATTACGCCGTTACCCCATGAGCGCGTCATGATCGAGCCGTCCGGTAGCTTTTCCGTAGATGAGAAATATCCTGGGGCCCTGGCAGCTTGCTTAAGGCGCTTATAATCTTCTGCACCCTGTCTCGTCGCTTCATCGCTCTGAGCCTTTGAAAGCTGTTCATAACGCGCTTGCGATGTTTTATCGCCATAACGTCCTCTCACGAACATTGCTTCCATTTCCTTACACACAAAGTGATAAGCCGCTGGCTCCACCTTCAAATAATCCTTTTCCGCTTGTAGGCGCTGTAAATCCTTTTCTCTAAGCTCAGGAATAGCAAATGCTTTCGCATTACAAAACCTGTTAGCCTTTGCCTGTGCATCCTGCAAGGTGGCTGAGTTGAATATGGATATAGAGTCAATGTTGCGGTCATAGTAGTCATCACGATGATAAATCACCTGCTCATGTGAACAACCAGCTAAAGCCATAACAGCCATTAGCGCGGAAAATATTTTCATTTCATTACCTTCAGCCAACGCTAGCAGTGAGGAACTATCGCAAAATGCAGATTTCTATATAGTTATATACGTCAAATTATCTTAAAACTTTAAGGATAGTTTCGCTAATAAAAAAACCGCCCGGAGGCGGCTTAGCATTACTTCGTAAATATTTGCAAATGTCGTAAAAAACATACTTTGGGATCATAGCGGAATTCGCAATCTTTCTGACTGCTGCAGGCGAATTGTTTGCTCAAATAACCCAGCTCGCCAATGCCAGAAACTGGTTCTGACACTGTGATGATAGTAATCGGTAATTCCCGGGTTCGGCAGTAGTGTGGAGTCGTTTTCATAGATAAATCCTCATGTTTATGAGGTACCTATCCTGCTATCACGACAGTGAATCGATGAACTTTTTATTTTTACCCCATCATCAGGCGCACTCGTAAATGCGCCTTTTGATGATCTCAGCAATCGTCGTCTAGTTGGAGCACGATACGAGAACATGTAGGCTTTCACCCCCGGCAAGCAGTGAACAGATGGCAGCAGCCACCTCTGGTAGATAATCAGAAAGGCGGCCATTTTTTTGGTGGTCGCCATTTTTCATCCTGTACTTATGAAATAACAAGCCTTACTAATGTTTCAGGTAATGTTGCCGATAACTGATTACAGCTTTCAGAAAAGGAGAATTTATGAGCAATTACACAAATCCATCTTTCGAGGAAATAGCTTTAACTATTGGAAAGTTTATACTCATTTGTGGAGAGATTGAATTTGGAATCACTGCCACCTACCCTATTTTTACAGGTAGACAGTTATCTTCCACATGGATGAGTGATACATTTTTCAATAAAATCAGCAAGCTCCAAACTGCATTGGATATTTCTTATCCAACACACAAGGCTTATCATGATCTTCTGAATAGACTCTCCAATTATCGAGATTTGAGAAACCACCTTTCACATGGGTTTGTTGCAATTAATGCAACTTCTTCAATTCCTAACTCTTATACATCTATCAAAATTGGTACCGACAACACCACTTACGAAGTGAGCGATCTTATAAAAGAACTCAATAAATTGATAGCTCTGCGACAAGCCTTAAATACAGCTAATGCTGAGGCCGCTATCGAAAAAAACCAAGGGCATATGTTGTAATTTATTTGCCTTCTTGTTACAGGCTTGCCATCAGCATGCATTACTATGCAATTTTTGCATGACCAGCTTCGTGACACCTCACAACGTGACTAACCGTTATCCATTGCCAGAGGGTAGAGGTAAAAAAAACTTGGTTAGGATTAATCCTAGATGTATAAGTATTCTTTCTTGATAAGGAGGTTTTATGAATTCTGAAGTAACCAGATGTCTCTTAGACGCATGCGATGACCCACATATTGATATCAAAATTTCCGCAGCCTATGCCCTTGGCGAAAGTGGAAAGCCAACCACAGAAGTGCTTAGAAAATTGCTTGATCTAAGCCACAACCCTTACAACGAGGTTAAAATTGTTGCGTTAAAGGCTCTGGGCCGGATTCATCGCAATAAATAATTTAATACTGAGGGGTTTAATTCATCCCCTCAATTTTCCTAATGGAGGCACGGTCAATGTTGGCCTGCCCCAACAGCCCGTACAGTTCAGCGGATAACTCCACCGCCTGGCCAAACGTCATGTTGTCCGGCACCAGCGGCACTTCAATCGGGCTGGTCAACTCAGCGGGTATCGGCAGACTTGGCTGGCTGATTGTCCGATACTCTACCAGCGTTTTTTGCTGCGCCCCGCAACCGGTCAGCAGCGCCAGCGGGAACAGGAGCAACAGCACACTTGTCCGCCGCAAGGTAACGTTTAATTTCACTCTGGAGCTTCCTGTTTTGCTGTGCTGTTTCTGCCCGTTGCTCGACTACCTGAGACATGACGGCGTTTTGCTTATTCACTGCTGTAACTAGGTCATTTACTGAAGATGCCGGCCATCGTTTTTAGGGCGCAGATCGTTAATCTGGTCGTCTTTGCTGTTTGCGAGCTTTTCCAGCCGTTCGTTGGTGGCCGTCAGCTGGGCGTTGCAAGCATTAAGCCCCCACAGGCAAACGCAAATCAGGCCGATCACAATGAGGTGCGAGTAATTACGGATAAAGCCGATAATTTTCATGTGATGAACAGCTCCCTTTCTCGCTTACGGCGCTGCAAAAGCAAATCCGCAATGCTACCGGCCCGCTTCCACTGTAAGAGCTGGTCAGCGGCGCCTTTGTAGTCCTTCCTGTTGAGCTTTTTAAGCAGCGTGGAGTTAACAAAGGCTGTCAGCCCCACATTGAAAACGAAGCTGCACAGCGCGTCGTACTGGTTTTGCTTCAGCGGGACTTTCACATTGCCATTAATGGCTGATTCTACCCAGGCCAGATCGCTTAACAGCAGAATGTTGGACTGCGCTGGCGTAATTGTCATTCCTTTTGCTATCGGCTTGCCGTCCACAGTACCGGTATGACCTACGCCAATAGTCCAGACGCCAACCGAATCCAGATAGGCCAGGAGCCCTTCCCCTCTCTTCGTCTTGATAAGAATCATTCTAGCCTGACGGTATTTTTTACATTTCAACAGGTTGTTAATGGATGTGCTGATACCGGTTTATCGTACCCGTCACATTCTTCCAGCCAGTAAGAAGCTGCTTTTCCGGGCCGCCTATGAGCTACAGATTCTCACGTTATCAGGCTGGCAGGTAAATTTGTTGGTTCAAAAAAGCCGTTTGTTGGTTCAGTGTTGGTTCATTTTCTGAATTAAAATCCTTAAAAATCATTATCCTTTACAAATTGAACCAACTGAACCAACTGAACCAA
This sequence comes from Pantoea sp. CCBC3-3-1, assembly GCF_007981265.1. Taxonomy (NCBI): domain Bacteria; kingdom Pseudomonadati; phylum Pseudomonadota; class Gammaproteobacteria; order Enterobacterales; family Erwiniaceae; genus Pantoea; species Pantoea sp. CCBC3-3-1. The sequence continues at coordinate 1,302,496 of NZ_CP034363.1, read as the reverse complement.
CATTATTTCTCTCATGTGTGAGATTTATTCCTCGGCTGATTCATCCTCTGGGCGGTACTGGATCACATAGACGTTGTACTGCCGCTTGTTAATCCTCGGTGACTTCCTCTGGTAGCCTCTGCCGCTGGCTGGTGGTGTCAGCATCCCGCTTTCCACCAGCACACGGGCAAACTGCTTGGGATTGAATCCGCTGGCGATCTCCTGCTCAAAAGTTGCCGGGAAGGTGTAGAACATAATCGGATCATCGTCATGGCTGCCGCTGGCACGATAACCCGCCATATCGCGTACAGGCAGCGATTGAGGGTCATACGGGAATGGCGCAAACCGGCTGTAGCCGTTGGCGTTAAGAAACGCCTCACACTGGGCGATGATTTGCTGATGCTCTTTGTTGCCGGTACCGAACTCTCTCACCCAGGCGTTATAGCTGTGCTGAATGGCATCCCGGCACGTCTGCTCGTCCCACCCGGTAATAACGCGGCCCAGCAGCAGTGAAGCCTCAAGGATGGCAAAGCGAGCGCCTACGCGGTGAACCTGCTCGCCGTATTCTGCCGGTATCAGGCTGCGCCAGCGTTCCTCAGCTTTCCTGACCGCCTCCATAGCCAGATGCTGATTACCCGCTAACCACTTAATCCATTCCTTACCCGCTGCGCCGTGGTGGTTCTGCCAGGCATCTTTAAGCGCGTCAGCGTGCTGTTTACCGTTCGCATGCTGGTGGAATCGCACCGCCTTACTCAGCGGAATGTTCAGCAGTCTGACCAGCTGGCCCGCTTTGGCTTTTCGTCCGGCCATAGCGATGAACGTTTCTAAATCCATCTCACCTGTGCTTATCGCTACAGTGCGCCAGCGCTTCAGGTCACGGTTGCCGCCTTCTTTAGCTCCCTGCAGTTTCCCCACACCGTTGAACAGCGCGTAGGCTGACTGTGAGACGCTGACTGGATCAGCGCCCTGACCCACCTCATCCAGCGGCATCAGCGCATCGTTGTGGGCGGCGGCCTCATTAGCCAGCCCCAGTGCGGTGCCGTACCACGTCAGGCGCAGCTGGTCAGGATTACCGTAGAGGCTGCTGGCAACATTTGCGGTTGTGGTTTTGCCGGCGCTGGATTGCTCATAGAAGTGAATGCCGAAGCCATCCGCGCCCGCCAAGCCAATCAGGGGCGCAGCCAGCGCGGCAGCAATGCCCGTCATCATCGAATAGTTACCGGCAGCGAGCGCCCCAACATTTTGACGCCAGCTCTCTGCGCTTCCCCGGCAGGTGTAACCGGCTGCGGCAGAACTGCGACCGCTGAAAAGTACTGGCTTATCGGGTGTGCCGATGACCTCCCCATCCGGCATGATATAAGCGCCGCACTGCCACCCTGTAGCGTGCGCCACTCTCCAGACTTCTCTTGACCCGTTACGCTGTAGCCAGTCCGCCAGAATCGCTCTCAGCCCGCTTTTGGTGGTGACGTTCACGCCACCAGCTTTGAGCGTTCTCCATCCCTCACGTTCGCCAATGTCAGCCAGCGGGATTGCCTGTACAGTTTCACTGTCTGAACCCCATGCCTCCCAGCGCAGAATCAGAAACTGGTCTTTATCATCGCGCCCTGTGCCGATTACCTGCAGGGGAGAGCACAGCCAGCTTTCACGATTGATGATCTCCCCGGTTTGCTTATCGGTGTTTGGCTCAACCCAGTACACACCATCCTGACGGCTTTCAATGCGTGGCTTGAGCGCATCACGATCCGGCGCTGCTGTTTTGCCGCCTTCAATCACTTCCAGTTGAGCGCCCATGTTTTCCTCCTGCAGTTGATACATTCCAGATGCAAAATATTTTGCTGCTGCTTCCAGCCCGCTCTGCTGGCGGTAATCATCCCAGTCGGCTTTGTAGCGGGTCGGTGGTAATGACACTGAGCCATTGACGGCTTCGGCGGCTCTTTCAGCGAACACCTTGCCGCTATTTACCTTCGGCTTACCGTTGGCATCAAGTTCCCCTGGCTCATGCCAGTCGTTATCACCGGCAATGATGAATGTGGCATTCGGATACAGGCTGCGCATAGCCTTCGCAACGGGCGGTAGATTACCGGCGTCAAGCGCCACCGCTGCCAGCGCATCAGGCCGCATCAGGTGAGCGGTGAGGGTTGTCGCCAGCCCTTCACCAATGATGATTTCCTTTACTTCCTGCGGCTGGTTAACAAGGTGCCACGCTCCGCGCTTGGCTGAGCCATAGAGCACTTTCTTTTCCCCCTGCGGTGTGATGGTCTGTGCTGCGGCCACATCGCCGGATTCATCCACCAGCGGCAGCAGAATTGAACCATCGGACAAGCAAGGCAGCGTGAAACCGTTTAGCCCTCTGGCAATCAGATATTCGCTTTCGCCTGCCCTGGTTTGCGCTGCGAGCCTCTGATAGTGGCTCACAAAGCTGTCGCGGCGCTGTGCTGCTTCTGCTGCCTCCTTCTGCTGGCGCTCCTGCTCATGCTGGTGACGCTGCTCATCCAGCTGCTGCCTTCTCTGGCTGGCAGCTTTCTGGTCTGTTTCTGTTGCCCGGTAATCAATACCCAGCACATCAGCCGCCATGCGGGCGGCCTCAGTGGTGCCGCACTGATTAACCTTCTGGATCAGGTCTAAGCCATCTCCCGCGCCACACTGGTTGCAGAAAAAGCTACCGCGCCCTTTATCATCGAAACGGAAGCGATCTTTACCGCCACAGGCGGGGCACGATGCGTGCTGGCGGGGTGAACGGGGGACGTCAATGCCCAGCTGGCTCAGTACCATCGGCCAGCGGTCAGCCGCGGCGGTCGTCGTCTCTCGAATAAGGTCATAGTTACGCATGGAAACTCACCTCCCCTTTAGAAAGAGAGGTGCTCATGTCATTAATCATGCTCTGCCAGATGCTTTCACCGCGCTCAGTGAGGCTGCCGCCGTCTGTGCAGAGGGTCAGCAGATTGCCCGCCAGTGCCTCCCAGTGCGGATATTCCTGCTTTATCGGCTCAAGCAGATAGCTATCCACCAGCAGCCTGATACCGGCTGAACCGTCCACAATGGCAACCTCAACCCGCTGGCCCTTGATTTCCATCGGGAACCAGTCGCCATCGTTCTGCCGTTTGAGATGGTCATAAATTGCTGCTGAATACTGGTTCGCCAGCGCATTAAGTCGGAAGTTTTGGGTAATGAGCGTCATTGTTTGGCCTGCTCTTCCTTGTTTTTAGAATTGCGGCCAGCATCTACTGACACTTTGTGCGTCCTGGATTCTCTTTGCGCATCGCACTCTTCAAAGCGGGTCAGGTTATGGATTTCTTCCACCCAGCGATAAACCTCTTCACGCAGAAGCTCGGGGGATGTGTTGGGGATCACTTCCGTCAACAGGTGGCATAACCCGGCCTGCGCACGCAGCAGTCGGTCGCGTGAAATGTTCTCTGCCGTGGCGGGAACAGGCGCAGATTCACGGCCAACTACAGCCAGAACGTGGCGCAAATTGTCTTTGTATGAAGAGAGGTTGTTATCACGCATGAGCTACCTCCTGAACCGGCTGACGGGCAGCTAATGACAGGATGAAATGGGGTGCCAGAACGCGGCGGGCTTCTTTCTCGCTGGTGGCTTCAACGGAGACGCGGCAAGGTTTAGCCAGCATGTCAGCGCGTGACAGAGCCAGAAAGCGAAACTGAAATTTGGGTGTAGCTTGGGTGAGGGTAGTAGCCATGATGGCAGCCTCCGATAACTGGTATTTTATACCACCACCGAAGAGACCAATCTTGCTGGTGGTGGACTGAGCGGAGTTGGTCTTACCGGCGTTATCGGAAACCGGCGCTTCCGAAGAAGCCACCACCCAGCCCACCATTACTTTGTGAGCGGCACGGATTATAACCGCATCGCTGAAAAAAGGGTGAGACAGATTGAAGACACAAAAAAAGACGCCAGGCGCGTCATGTGTCGCCGATAACATATCCGGGAGACCAATCCCGGCACTGGATTTTGCCAGTGCAAGTTGAGGATAATCCGAAGTTTGTGGAGAGGGCAAGCAGTTTTTTAAGTGCTTGTGATAACCCGCACTACCAGTGTAAGACACTGCCTTACACATCAGGACGCTATCTTTTGTTATATACAAAGCCAAATTTTTGGCTGAGTGGATGTTAGGTATTGTCAGGTTCCCAAGGCTAACTTTTGCTAACAGGCCAGCCAGCGAGCAGGATCCTTTCTGGAAGGCGTTCATTAGTGAACCTCCGGCAACTGAGGTTGGTACTTCAGCCAAAGCGCGGCCTCTTCAACAGCAAGGCTAGCTTTCTCCCCCTTACACGCCTGCAGGTCTTTACCGCGCTTGCTGGCCTTCTTGTCATACGCAGCCTGGCGCTTACTGTGATCGTTCAGGAATGCGAATGGCACGCCGTATGAGCCGGTTTTACGGATTGATGGGATAACCTCACGGAATACCCAGTTGCTGAAGCGGTGGGCGAATGTGCCAGGCGTGGTGGCCTTGCGGCTACGTGCGATCAGCTTGTAAAAGCCGGATTCACCAACCCTACGCATAAGCTGCTGGCCTCCGGGGGTGGGTGTTAAACACTCCCCCTTCTCATCATTATCTAATCGACGCAATGCGACTTTGTGATCGGAAATTTCCAGCGCTTCACAAATATCTTTGGCAATAAACCAAGGCTCACCGCAGACGCTGACGATTCGCACCGATTTACCCTCGAATTTAATCACCGAAATATTATCTTCATCAGCAGTGAAAATAGCTGTCATGCTAGTGGCGGGCTGAGGGGCGGCCTCAGAAATTAATCTGCTTTTTTTAGTTTTCATTTATCAGGCTCCGTTAAGCGGCATTGAACGCATCCGGGTATAGGGAAAGAATGTAGTTAATCTCACGCCGAGACAGGCCGGTATATCCACCAGCAGCGGCATTACTATTAACCAGTTGAATCACTCGCATCACGTCAGCGCGGCAGGTAATCCGGTAACGGAAGTGGCTACCGATGCCATCACCATTAGGCTCGTCGATGCGCTCCAGGCGAATATCAAGCCTTCTTTCCAGTTCTGTCGCGTAGTTACGGGCGCTGGACAAGCGGCAGTAGCGAAGGATCTCGTTCTCAGTGAAGCCATTAACGCCGGTACGTATCATGTAGACGCGAGCGCGGTGTTTCTTTGGGGTTATCTTAATAACTGTGGCAGGCGTAATATCAGAGGCGTCAGCTCCCTGATTAGCCGCCTGAAATGGGCGGTTTTTCATTTTCATCATGCCACCTCGCCGCGAGATTCAGCGATGCGCTGATTAATCCACTCGTCAATTTCACTTTCGATAAAAGCAATGGCACGGCTACCAATTTTGATGGAAGAAGGGAAGCGTTCTTCTTTGAGTAAGCGATATATCCAAGCCTTACTGTAGCCAGTGCGGCGTTGTACTTCTGATAAGCGAATTAATGATTGAGACATATTTACCTCGTAACGTCTATTGCGGTTTACGAGATAATTACACTAAAAAAACAGTCAATATAGATGGGTGTTATTTTTCCGTGTGTCCACCATTAGTTCGAGGTAAAAAGATAAAGGGGCCTACCGTTTCTAAGTTTAACGGCGGCCAAAATGGATTGAAATTTTGCGCTAATCAGATTGGCACCCCCCCTTTTCTTAGCAATAGTGGCACCATTTATCATTTTGATTTCTTTGACCTTCTTCCGATCCCTTGTAGGTGAGAAGGGCGCAGCACAAGGTTAACAGCATCTGCCATGTTTTTACCTGCCCCTCTTCCGGTGAGGTAATCAATTACTTCGTTTTTTGTGGGGGCTGTCTGAGGATTATCTTCGTCATAAGTAGACCAAAGTTCTTTTATTGCGTCTTGAACAAATTCTAAGCCTTCGCTGTGATGATTATATTGTGAAAGCATCAAGACACTTTGCTTTTCTTCTTCGGGATTCACATCAATAACTACTTCTGCCGAATGACTTCGCCAACCATTTTGTGACCGTGATGGAAGATTAAGTGTTTTTGGTAATGGCTTTCTGGCTATATCAACCTTTTCTGCCCTAACCCATGCAAATAATGAGTCACGCGTGATTATAGTCTTATCTTTACTTAATTCGTGCCCTCTTTCAGTTGGTTTCACCTGATAATATTCATCTGGGCTATTCCATTCCTCATAACGCCGAATCGCAATACATTCTACGGGAGTTAATACACCCCTTCGTATAGCGCTAAGCATGCCATCTGAAAGACCCCAAGCCAGTTTCCATCTTGGATGGTTCTCAGTTCTGACTTCTATCAAATTGCGTTCATAAGGATCTATACCAGAACATAAGAGTGCGGCTTGCTCAATGCTAAATTCTTGAACCGTTCGCCAGTGGGTCAGATCAGGCAGATCATCATATACAGGCATGTACACCCCCCAAGTCACATAATGTCCAGAACAGTCTACTGTGGTCTACTGAGGCTGTCTATTCATCCAGTTAAGCGCGTTTCCCAAACGAACCGTGAACCACGTTATCGCCCTTTTCCAGCGCATCCATATAGTCGGCATACCACTGAAGCATTTCACGGCGACCTTCCAGATATTGGGCATGGTTATAAGTACCGCGAATGCTGTTCTTATCGGCGTGAGCCAGCTGCGTTTCAATCCAGGCAGTGTTGTAGCCCTGCTCATGCAGAATGGTGCTCATGGTGTGCCGGAAACCGTGACCGGTAGCTTTACCGTCATAGCCGATACGTTTGATCACCTGATTGATACTGGCTTCGCTCATTGTCTTACCGGCATCGTTGCGCCCTGGGAATACAAAGCGCCCTCTTCCCGTCAGTTGGTAGATTTCTTCAAGGAGAGATTTAGCCTGGATGGAAAGCGGCACTACGTGAGGACGGCGCATCTTCATCCGTTCTGCTGGTATCTGCCAGATTCCTTTCTCTAAATTGAATTCAGCCCATTCAGCAGCACGCAATTCAATCGTGCGCGTGCCAGTAAGCATCAGTAGCCGGGTGGCGTTCTGTGTAACCTTACTGCCCGTGTATTCACTGAGTGCGCGAAGAAAGCCGCCAATTTGCTCGATAAGAAGATGAGGAAAATGTTTTTGCTTTGGCGCTTTGAGTGCGCCGGCGAGATCGGTCACAGGGTTATGCTCTGCCCTGCCAGTGATAACGGCATAGGTAAAAATCTGGCGACAAGCCTGGCGGGTTTTCTTCAGCTTATCCAGAACGCCACGCTGCTCCATCTTTCTGAGCACCAGAAGCATTTCTGCTGCTTTGATTTCTGCGATGGCATTCTTACCGATAAATGGGAACACATCTTTTTTCAGGTACTCCAGAATGTCACTGGCATAGCCCTGTGACCAGTTAGGGCGTTTATGCTCATGCCATTCAATCGCCAGTGCCTCAAAGCTGTTGCTGACGGCCAGAATTTTGGCCTGTTTCTCTGTCTGTTTAACCTGGCCCGGATCACCAGCAGCAGCCAAAGTGCGTTTTGCTTCATCGCGCTTTGCCCTGGCATCCGCCAAAGACACATCAGGATATACCCCCAGTGCCAGAAGCTTTTCTTTTCCTGCAACGCGATATTTTAAGCGCCAGTAGCGTGAGCCATTAGTGTTAACCAGAAGGTACAAGCCACCGCCATCAGAGAGCTTATAGGCTTTATCTTTGGCCTTTGAAGTGTCCACTGTGCGGGCATTGAGTTTCAATTTGGGGGTATCTCATTTCATTGAACAGAACTATACCCCCAAATGTACCCCCACACGGTTGTTAATTTCAATAGATGTTAGTAGACGTTGAGATAACTGGACTAGCGGGAAAGTGCTTACTGGCTGGGGTTTTGTGGACTTTAGTAGACGACGGGAGAAGTAAGAATGGTACGCCCTACAGGATTCGAACCTGTGACCTACGGCTTAGAAGATAGTAGGACTTAATTTAACACACTGTAAATACTGCTAAAATCCATGCTCGCAACATGATTTGTGTCGTTGAGTGTCGTTGAGTGAAGTCCACTGGCATTCGCCTGCAAAAATCTGCGACACACCTACGACACACCCATCACCCGATCAGCTCAAAGTCATCATCGAACTGATCGCCGTTCCGCACACTGTCCAGGCTCAACAGATACAGTATCCCAACCGACAGCGATGTCGGCCGCTCAAACTCAAGCCAGAAACAATCAGAATACGCCCGGCCCAGCCACCAGCCGCCGCCGCAATGTTTCGGACGCTGGAAGAAGACCCATTCACCCTCTCGCGTGAACAGGAGGGATTCTCCGCGGTAAACCACTTTGTAATTGTCGTCTTTGCCGCCCATGCGCACCTCACGTAAATACTGTTTTTATATACAGCAGTTCAGGTGGCGGCGCGATGGCAACTGGCGGAAGGGTTAGGAATGAGTAGTTCGGGTTAAAGCTAATTACGGCTTGGGTAGGAAAACATGACTGATTTGCAAGGATTTAGTTAAGATAAGTCTTATAAAAAATTATTAAGTGTGGTAAAAATGTAGACAAAGCGATTAAAGTTCATATTTGAGGTAATGGAATGAAAGGGTTATTTTTAGGTCTATTTAAGGAAGGCGGGCGGGGAAATTATTTGCTTATTTTTTTTCTTGCTCTAAGTTCGTTTTTTTATATTAATACCTCAAACCCTCCAATGTCATCTCCTGATGAGCATTACCACATCGTTAGGGCTGATACATTATCCAGAGGGGAGATACTGCTTGAAAATGAGCATGGAAAGATTACCGGAACAACCATAGATAGCTCTTATGTTGAATTTATGGGATTATTTACCATGCTTGGATTTGATAAAAGCAAAATATCTATGGCAGATCAAATTAATAGATCTAAAAAAATTAATTGGAGTGATAACAGAGAGTACCTTAAAGCACCAAATGTTTCTCTTTATTTCCCCGCCATATACTTGCCACAATCGTTAGCATTATTTTCTGGTAAATTATTAGGACTAAGCATATACAAAACCTACATGCTCGCGAGAATATTTACATTTCTAACCAGTATATTAATTATTTTATTTGCGTGGCGTATCCATCGCATACCGGCGATAGCTTTAGCCGTCATGGCTTTGCCAATGTCTGTGTTTCAGTTCTCATCGGCAAGCATTGACGGAACAGTAATTGCCATCACAGCGCTTATTATGTCTCTGTATGCGTCACTTACCAAGCAAAATGGTACGGAAAGATCACGTAAGTGGCAAACAGCTCTTATCTACTTTCTTATATTTATCGTAGGAACCTGTAAGCCTAATCTAGCCGCACTAATTTTGCTGCCATTCAGCCTTGCATTTATAACCGGAAACAGAAAGCATATATTATATTCTTTTGCCACAGCATTGCCTATAGTCGCATGGACAATAATAGCCATCCTAAATACTAATGATGGCGGAGTTAGGCATGCCGGGATATCTAATTCAGGAATATTCTCTCACTATATCCATCACCCTATAGAGATGATAAATATCATTTTAGGGACGATGCTTGACCCATTTTTTATAAACTCATTTATGCATCAACTTGTTGGTGTTTTGGGGTGGCTTGATATTTATATACCTGAATGGGTTTTTAGGTTATTTGTCATAATTTCACTTTCAATTTTAGTTATGTCCCTTAAATCATTCCATCCCAAAAACAACAAGTATTTTTATATTGCAATAACCTTAGGATTCCTATTAAGTATAGTTTTGATATTTTTTGCTTTACTTATTCAATATAGCCCACTCCCGACCACTAGGGTAATAGGGATTCAGGGACGGTATTTTATAATGCCAGCTATTATAATCGCTTACATTTTTAGCGAAAACAAAATGTCTCATAAAGATTCGGTTGTAATCTTTATTATGTTCACTACATCAGTACTTATGGTCAAAGATTTGCTACTTAATCATTATTTTTAAGAATTAGGGGCGCAAGCCCCTTGATTTTTATAATGATGGCTTTTCTGGCCATTTAATGGCCTGATCGGTATTAGCATCTATTCTGCTCAAAATTACCCGATATTTCTTCCATAGTGGAAGCGCTGCTGCCTCTTCTTCTGTTGCCTCATCCAAATCGACGGCATCCTGTAAAGTATCCCTGCGCTGCGTAGCCTCTGCCATAAGCGACTCTTTGAGAGATATATTGCTGCTGATAGCCCTCTGTTTTTGTTGCTCAACCTCTTCTGCCGTAAGTGCCGGCGCGAGGAATTTGCCGTCTGCGTATGTAAAGCCTGGTCCAGCAGCAACACCCTCCTCTATCAAGATTGCCTGATTACCATCCGCTTTCCCATAATCGAAATCTGGCTGATCTTGACGATCCCACGCGATGGCGTTTATTACCTGGCCATCTTTGTTCACAATTGCATATGCACCCATTATGCGTACTCCCGAATAATACAAATACCGTTGGCACCTTTTCCGCCTATTCGAGCCGGTCCACCACTTTCATCATGTGAACCCCCACCGCCAGCCCCTGGGTTTACAGCAGATATACCGTCTGATTTATATACCCCGCCCCCACCGGGGCCAAAGATAGAATCCCCACCCTTACCTGACCATCCGCTACCGACAATGGCTATAGTTCCATAAGAACCCTGCCCGCTTTTAAAGTTAATATCTCCACCTGTTGCGATTTCTGTTGCGGCCGCGCAAGCACTCACTACGGCAGAGCTACTCGTTAATGTAACCTTCAGCCCCCCTTTACCACCTGGGGCGGATATTATCGTGCCGAAGGAGGATGCCCCACCAGCAGAACCCGGATTATCTCCAATGCCGCCTGCGCCACCAATACCTATAACCACGCTTGTAATGACAGGGTTTAAAATCCTCTTTTTAGCTGCCGCCCCAGAATTACCACCAGACGCAACTGCAGCGGTACTGGATGAAGTTGCACCGGTACCGCCGCCGCCGCCGCCAGCTCCTATGATTTCTATCTCAGCTACTTTGGTTCCAGGCGTTGGTGTATAGGTTCCACTGGTGGTGAATATTTGAGGAGAGCCCAGCAGAGATCCTGGAGCGGCAGCTTGATTGATATTTGTTCCATCACCCTGAAGTCTCGCATTTGATCCGGTTGGCACAGCAACACCTGTTCCTGCTGGTGTTTTAACGGTTACTGAATATGCTCCGGTACAGTTATTAACGATCTCCCATGTCTTTAACCAGGCAGGAGCGATAAGGTTGATATTAGAGGTAAGTGAACCCGCTAGTATGATCGTGTTTTTTGATGCTTGTAGAGTTGTAAGTGTTACGCTGGATGAAGACAGGCCAGTGATAGCTGTAGATCCGTACGAGTTAACCGGAACCCATCCTGTAAGAGCCGCTGTGGCGTTTTCAGGTGAGTTGCTATTTGCATCTGTTGTGTTCAGCCAGAATCCGTCACCAACAGAGTTAGGTAGTAAAGCGCCTTTTGGGTAACCGGAGATTGAGGTAGCGAAGCTTGAATCGAAAGCATATCCTGCACCTGCATTGCCCCAACGAATAGCCGCTGTAATCTCATTCAGCACGCCGTTAAAATCGGTTCCGAACGGAGGGATACCTCCTGCACTTAAAGGCGTCCTGGTTAATGGTGGAAATCCGGTCGAGTAAGAAGCGCGGCCGCCTGTAATGCCAACCTGTGATTCAACGGGGATTGTTTGCTTATCGCCGTTGTCAGCAAAAGGAACAGGTAGTTTTTTTGGAACTGAGCTAATTTGCATTTTTTATTCCTGAATCAGGGAAGAACGTTCCGACTTCGAAAGGTTGAAGGCTGGCCTCGTTAAATCCGAATGTGTTATTGAAATCGACCGTCATTAAATCAACGGAGACGCCCGCTGGTTTGGTTACTGCGTTTGATTTGAGGAGAATGGCGCTTTCTACAGGCGTCAACTCAAAGCCGAAAACATAGCGAATTGCCATGACCCCAGTTACCGCCACGAACACATCACCGCGACCGCTAAACAGGTAGCGAAGCAGGCGGTTTATGTTGGGGATCGTGCAGTCGGTAATGTTGGCCATTGCTTTAGCCATGATCAGCGTGCGGTATGCATCATCTGTGAGCCTGAATGTTGTCGTCAGGCCGACGCCCTCATAGAATGGTGCCTGGTCAAATGGTTTGGGGGAGTTAGCGTTTGATGATATATAAGCTTCATCAAAGCCAAAGGCTGTCTGTTCTTCCTCAACATTGAGAAAGCGTGAAACGTTCACAATCTTTCCCCACACGTCCAGCCCGTAGCCTTCTGCTGTTGAGACGTCCCATATCGCCTTTAGAAATTCCTCAGTAAACGCATCGATATCCATCGCCGAGTTAAAGGTTTCGACCAGGCCACGCAGCTTAGGACTTCCGGCGTATTGCGTTAAAATCGTGTCGGTTACATTTTTCATACAAGCGTTACCGATATATCGGCACTGTCGAGCGTAGGAACTTGGTCCACTCCGTACTCCACTGATGGAGTGAAGGTTTTTCCATCAAGACTAACCAGAACGGAAAGCACGTTAATGCTGCTTTTATCGATATAGTTCACCACGGCGTAATAGCTACCAGCAAAGAGCTTGCTGGCGATACGAGCTTTTGAAACGCTGTCGCTATTCCCCGTAAATGCAGAAGCTACCGCATCACGCACCAGATCGACGATATTAGAAGGGACCGCATCAATCTTCTGGATTTGCACCTGAAAATAAGTTCTCGCCGCGGTAGGTGTATTCCAGGTTATTTCGTATTGCGGCGGGGTCAGCGAGCCAGAGGATGTGTCTTTTACCGTATAGCTGGTGTTGCCTGCCATACCGGCACCTACCTGATTTTTGGTGTAGATGGCCTGCGCAATGTCAGCCGCTTTGCCACCATAAACAGCGACATAAACTGAATGAGCTGGGACGGTATAACTTGTAGTGCCGATCTGCACCGCCGTACCTTTATGGTTTGAGTAAACATATGCATCCGAAACGCCATCGACTGCTAGCACCGCGGCATAGATAGACTCAGGGGTTCCTTTGGCGTTGAGCGCAACAGACTGCTTACGGCGATATTCGAAATTGGCACGCGTTTCCACATCGTTGCCGGGTACGCCAGCACTGGCATTGTTAACGCCAGACCATCCGGTTACAGCGCGATAAATGGTATTCAGCGACCCGATCGGACACGCAATGGCTCCGGTTGTCTGGTTCTGGAAAACCACATCCACCGATCCACCAGTGCCTATTGTCGCGTCAGCCAGAGAGGAATACAGGTAACCAACATCGTCCTGGGCAACGCTTCCTGCTGGAATTAACGTACCTACAAGCCCGGTGCATGTTGCGGTAACCGTCGTTCCCAGTGCGGCAATGCGGTCTATAAAATAAATGCGGCCGATAGCGTCCTGGAATCGGCCTGATGAGTAGTCAGGGTTGATCGCGTTAGTGATAAACAGCAGCTGGTCGTTTTTATCAGCGATTATCGCTGTTTCGCTCATTGCGATTTGGCCCTGCGGCGTCGTCAGGGATTTACTCATCCCGCCGCCCATCGCCGTGTCTAAATCCGTCAGGCGACCATTAAGGATATCCAGCTCATCCGGCACGGCCAGACCGGTATCAGAAATGGTTATGGCCGGTACGGAAGTCGTAACGGTTACTGTATCTGCCATGATTGCCTCAATATTGGATTGTGCTGGTAACGTTGTTCGTATCGGTGATTGTCATAACGCCGGTCGCCGCACGGTCGCCGTTTCCTACGGTTGTCGTGCAAAAGGCAGACTGAACGTAATCGAGTTTTTTCGCCTCGCTGGCGTATTTGGTGTTGATAAGCTGAGTGCCTGGCCAGTGTCCGAGGATCCGCTGGTAATAAGGGATGCCGAGTGTGGTGTCGTACCAGACCTCGCCAAGGAAGGTAGAGCAGGCGCAGGCCACGTCCTGAGCCACGGCATAAGGATTTTTAGTAATAGCAATGCTGCCGGAGTCATCGAGGGACAAGTCCCACGATGCTGTTTCCAGCTCGAATGATTTTGTAAGCATGGTTTCTCCGGGCGTAAAAAAACCCGCCGGAGCGGGTTGATTACATAAATTGCATGCTATTGCAGCAATTTACAGATAGCATATTTAGAAAGAAATTATTTAAGGTGTTATATGAAAAAGCTTGCATTTTTAGTCTTATATTCTGCTGTCATCTCTGGCTGCTCTTCCCCTCCGCATCAATCTGCGAATAGCAAACAATCTCAATATGAGATGGATCGCGCCAAGGCAGTTAAAATAGAAAATTCCATGCGCGAGCAGAAGATTAAAGCAGATCAGGAACTCGACCTTAAAGCATTTAATTCTGGATGCGCAAAGCATGCCATTGAGTCTTCAAAGCAGTATTTCAGCATGGCGAAAAAATACTATGGAACCAACTCAAGCACGGTCACGGAAACTCCTCAATCATGGGCAATGGCCGCTACCGAAGCTTGCGTTTCAGGATATGATGCAGGTGTAACTAATCAACCACAATCCATGCTAGATAGATATCTCTATAGCATTAGAGGGGTTATAGACAACCCATTCCAATACAAAGCAATAGCAGACTCCATGTATTGGGGGTATGGTCGCTCTATACGTTAGGATTCCCGGTATTTGCACTGCCGCTCTGAACTCCACTATGTGTATGGGTTGAGAGCTTGACGCCTTTACTAGTCACTTCCCCTGTGGCAGTAATGTTACCGGCAAAGGTAAAGTCTCCGGAGTTACTTCCCGCACCCTGACTCACCGGGCCATTGAGAATAATATTCGGCGAGTTAATGCTAAAAGATGAATCAGCATCAATTTGCACAGAAGGCGCGGCGATGCTTACCAGTAGCGGAGACACAATATCAATTCCGTCATTTGAAAACTTCACGTACTGGCTTGGTTCGGCATTAAGAACGCCTCCAAGGTAAATGGCATCAGCGTAATTATGCGTTCGGTTTGAACCTGGCAGCGAGTTTTCTTTGGTTGCCTTTACGCCACTAATGTCCCGATCGCAAATAGCTATCAAACCGATATCACCGACAATAGGGGGCATAATTACCGCGCTTGCCCCGCGCTGCAAACGCCAGACCGGCACGCCATAGATTATTGTTTTCGGGATGCGATCTCCTGCACCGGTGAAGCCATCAACCAACGGCTTTACAGCCAGTATTTCGCCATTCACTTCAGCAACCATCGCCAACGTGATGAAAGCATTGCTCATCAGCATTTTTTGCATCATAAATGCCTGGGCGTTTGTATCAGTTGCCACGTCCTGCGGGCGAGTGGTGAAAAGGTTCATTATTGCCTCACTTCGATAAGCTGACCGATAGAGGCCCACGCCTGAGTAACCCACGGGCCACCTTCCGACCAGGTAGATAAATGGTGCGTCGCTTGCTGGATGTTATAAACCCCGGAGGCGTTTGGTAGAGAGGTTTCCACTTTCACATTTCTCCCGCGAATAATCAGATCGCTGTACTGGCACTGGAATGTTATCCCGTAATTACTGAACACCGGGTAACCGATAAGGCCGGTCTGCGGGGATATAAATGGCACGTTGTCATCCACCTGCTTTCCCTGTGGCCAGATATAGATAACCTGTAACCGAAAATCCACGTTAATCCCCGCGGTATGGGCGCACTGATTGATCTGCTCTATCGGGTTTCCATCAAAATACGGGTTTTCAATCTGTGAAGTTACGCCGTTATTGATTACCTCGTAACCGATACTTTTTGCGATCGAGGTAATAATGTCAGAAACATTCGCTATCCCGTTTTTCGTAAACGGTGGTGTAGGGATAGACTGGTCAAAACCGGTAGCAAAGGCGCTTATAATTAGCGGCGCGTCCGGCATTTGATTCATGTCTGAAAAACAGTTGGTGATTGAACCGTAAAATATCGGCACCCCATCAGCCCACACCTTCATCAGGTTTTGCTTGGCGCCGTTTAACTGGATTCCTTTATAACTCAGCATAGCCATTTGGTTAATACTGAAGCCAAAAACCCTGGCCTCCAGCGATGTTCCTGATGTTCCACCATAAGCGCCTATTTCTACTTCCGCCTTCACATTATCGAGGCTCAGAATATCGTTTCCCTGTTCATCGAATGCGCCATCTTTAAGAGTGAACTGAAATTTCAGGCTGCGTTTTTTGTAGGTCATGTTGCTGTTTCCATTTCGTCGGCGCTGGCGTAAAACAACAGGAATCTGGTTCCCAACCCTGAATAATCCGGGTCATCTGATCCCTTCGTGTCAGCGAAAAACAGTTCACCCTGAAATTTTAGATAGGGATAGCGGATCAGCCTGCTACAGTTCTGGCAGAGCACGCCTTGTGCTATCCATTTATCAGCCAGGCCAATATCGATATAGAGACCGGTAGACCGCTGGTTAATCCTGAGCGTAACGCTCTGACCTTCGAGCGTCACAGATACCTCCTGAGCCTTCAATGGCTGAAGCGTTATCGTCTGCATTACGAGAGTCCTGAAACGAGCTGTGTGACGCTCTGAGAGAGTTTGTTAATGGATGACGTGGCAGCGCCATTAATCGCGCCGGTGGCACCGGATGTTGCATTGCTTACTGTCGTGCTGATTGAGCTGGCCACCTGCGTACTGGCACTGGAAACAGAGTTTTTCAGTCCCGAAAGAGCCCCCCTCACATCGGACAGCGTTGAACCGCTTGCCGTGGAATTAACCTTTTCCGTAACCACGCTGGATGCTTTACTGGTCCCGTTCGCGGCAGTGTTGTCCTGGGCAGTGGTGCTGGTCAGAGTAACCTCGGCCTCTACGAGCACGGCCTGAAATATCGCTTCCACCGTCAATAGCGTAACGTCACGTTCAGACGTACGGTAGTTGTAGCGGATCAGGTCATAGTCTTCGTAGGTCGTGTCTGGCGTTTCAATATCGTAGGTGTTTGCTTCATTCACCATCGCATCCAGATCGGCCAGCATATCTGCACGGCTGGTCAGGGACAGGTTAGTGAGGTTGGGCAGTGAACCGGAAAACCCTGACCACCCCTCAAGGGTAAAAAGCACACGGATGATCGGCGGGCGCTTCACTTTGTTATAAGAGCTGTAAGAACCTTGCTCTATAGGCGCTGAAACAACAGCGGCATCCGCGCCATACTCAATACCCAGAAATGACGTTGGCGACAACGCCTTGATGCCGCTCTTCAGGTAAATACCATAACCAGGCGAAAGCACGCTATTCACAACAGAAAGTAGGCTGCCGCTGTTTATGGCGCTCAGTATCGTGGTTTCGTTAAGATTAAAGGCCATGATCACCCCTGCCCTGACATCATCGGTGTTACCAGGCTATTGCGGCGAATGTTGCGATTCATGTCTTCACCCAGCGCGTTAGCATTGCTGGCTGATGTCTGCATGTGCATTTCGCCAATATGGATATCGGTTTTGTTTCCTGCGCCAGCGCTTCCACCACTCGGGCCATTTCTCATCGCTGCTGCACCTGATCCAAGCTGAATACCCCCCATGATGTCAGCATCCGTGAGATAACCTTTGCCGTTCTCGTGGTTGATTATGCCCTTCATCAGCTTGAAGACGGTATCAGTATCTTCGCCAGATATTTTATCGCTGGCGCCTTTACCGGTAGCGCCGACTAACTGCTGGATATAGGCGGCAACGTTATTGTTATCACCGGCAGGAGCATACTTATTGACAATGGACTCAATAGTGTTAACGCCTCGCTTCATGTAAAGTTGCAGCTGCCGATAAAGCGCAGCAACGCCTTCACCCATATTGCTAAACACTGCAAAGCGACCGTTTTCGCCGCCTTCCTTGGTAGCTCCGGCCTGGCCAGCGTAATTCAGGTTACCTGGGTTGTTGTTGCGGATGCCACGAGGCTGACTGAGCACTGCCGGAAATCCAGCTTTATTGATGGCATTCTGTGCGGCCTGTTGCTGCGGCGACAAGGCAATCGACGAACTATTGCCAGATAAACTATTCCACCACGAAGCGATCCTGTCGCTTATTGTTGCGCCTGAGCTTTCATTGGCTTTTTGCTGGTCGTGCATCTTTTTGACAAGATACTCGCCTGTGGACATGCCTGATTTTTTGGCTTCTTCCTGAGCTTTGCCGATCTTGTCCCATGAGCTTACTGCCGCTATAGCTACAAGAAGAGGAGCAAACCCCGATCTCACTTTTGCTATACCAGACAACATGCGAAGCGCCCAGCTACCAGCCACGAAAACAGCAAGCAACTCAAGAGCGTTATGCCACCCACCAACAGCGTCGACAACTTTATTAACTTCACCCGCTGATTCCGAGAAGAATTTATTAATCTCCGGCCCGTGCGTTGAAATCCAGACCCCAACCTTTTCAATGATTGGGATAAGCTTTTCAATGTAAGGAATTATCGCCTCGTAAAGCACCTGCGAGGCTGCGGAGAAATTTTGTTTCATCTCCACCAGGCGACGATTGAATGCCTGGGCTTTATCAGTTGCGTTCTCAGTGGCTTTGGAAGTTTTGGCAAATCGATCTGCATCCTGCACAAGGTTGCCATTGGTCAAACCCTGCTGTGTAGCATTGTCAAAACCAAACATTCCGCCAAAGCGACGTTGCGCATCTTTGCTTAACTTCGACCAGTTAGCGGCAATCTTCCGCATGATGGCTTCAGAGTTATCGTTTTGATAGTCGAAGTTCGCGCCAGTGGCACCCGCGAAGGAAGACAGGGCCGCATAGAGCGGATTATCCTGTCCTCCACCCGTGCGGATCTGTGTCAGGGCATTCTGGAAGTTACCCAGCGTGCCGGTAATTTTCTCAGCACTTGACCCGGCCGCCTCTGCTGCTCGCTGCCACCCATCCAGAGATTTTGCTGACATGTCCAGCGAACGGGACGATACCCCCAATTCCTGAAGGTTACTCGTCATGCTGGTAATGAAAGATTTAATGCCCTGGGCGGATAGCGTTACCCCCACCAGCGCCAGCAACTCAGTGCGGATAGAGCCAAAAAAAGAAGCAGCACGTTTACCAGCCGCCTCCATGTCCTTAGCTGTCTGCTCTGACTCCTTGCGAGTGTTCTGCAAGCCCTCTTTGGTTTCCTGCTGGCCCTTTTTGAACCCAGAAGAGTCGAGGCCGAGCGTAACGACCAGAGCATCGATAATTGTTCCGGCCATCAGCTTCCCTCTTGTGATTTATTCACAACCATGCGGTTGTAGTTATCTACTGTGATGATTTCGAGCAACCGCCACATATCCTCTACCCCATAAACCGAATCCAGCTCGAAAAGCGTGGCCAGCTTTGAAGAGATGACGGTAGCGATCGTTTTCGGCACGTTGACGTAGTCCGCCAGCCCGACGATATCGCTGCCCATTTGGGGCGGAATGTCTATTGGGCGACGGACTGTAAAAAAGCTACGTGAAGCTTGAATACCTCAGCGCGAATTTTCAGGCGTGTAGCGACCTCTTCGATGTCATCTTCGATTAAGGCTCGCTTTACGCCCTGGCTCGGCACGGCCTGCACACATTCCATCAGTTCAGCCAGTAAAGGCCTGGCCTCATCCAGTGGGATTTTTGCAACCATACTAAGGCCGGTCGTCGCCATTGCCGCCATACCCATATCAGCGAAGTTCTCCGGCAACTCAACGCCGTTGCGGGCCATCGCCATACCGGCGCGGATAGCCCACCACTCAGCCTGTGATGCTGACATTTCGCGGATAAAGAAGGTTTTCCCCGCATCACGGTCTTTACTGTCTACCGTGTAATTAATCTCTTTGCGTGCCATATCTGACCTTATGCGTTGTAGGCTTCAGAGGTGACCGTTTCCCAGTTGATCTGGTAGGTCATTTGCTGCAATACGCGGTTAGCGTCCGGGATTGCTTTGGCACGCTGCAAAACACCATTTGTCATGGTGAACTTGCGGCCGATGGCCGGGAGGATGATCGTGGCGTTGCAGCGAAAAACAGCTTTAGACGTTTGCGTAGTCAGCTGCCATGTTTCAAAAATCTGGCGGCTTGGGCTGTCCGGCATAATCGTGATGGTCTGAAGATATTCGCCGAAGACGAAGCCAGCAGACAACTTGCCATCCGCACCACGGACAGAAACCGCCATCTCGGTATCGCCCAGAGCAAACATCGCATCAGCAGCGTAGCCTTCCAGCGTTTGTGCGCTCGGGTACAGGTTTGTCACAGTGAGAGCAAAAATAGCGTCAGCACTGGTAATAGTGTTATTTCCGGCCATTTACGGCTCCTTACTGGACTTCAATTGAGGCGAGAGTGATTTTCTGAACGCATCCGCCATCGCAGTACCAGAAGGTCATACTTGGGCTGGTGCGGGCCGCTCGTTGTTCTGCTGTGGCGTCGGCGATATAGAGGTAATACCCTTTTGCCAGCAGTGAAGCGGAAATATCCGTTCCGACAGCGTTGGTAATTTCTGACTGCTGAGCGCTGGACAGCGTCACGCCGGTACGAATGCCACCAAACAACACGCCCTGAGCAATCGTGTCAGCGAATGAAGCTTCAATGATCGCTTTGCCGCGGGCGTTGTAAGGGATAGAGCGATTGGACTGGAACAGCTCGATAGCATCCTGTGCCAGGTTAGCGTTAAGCCAGATCTGGAAGCAGAACGAGTCCAGCCAGGTGAAATCACCGGTAATAGTGCCGTCAGCCCAGTATGCGGTCGAATAGTTGTTCGCTGTGTAGGCGCCGTAGAAGTTGTATCCGTTGGCGATCAGCGCGTCGTAGTCAGATGAAGTGGTGACATCTGCGGACAGGCCGGATACAGATCGGAACTTAAACGGCACGCGACCTTCCTGTCGCTCAAAGTCCAGCGCAGCGGCGTAACCGAGAGCGCTGGCGGCTTTAACTGCGTCGCCATAAACCAGCACCACATTTGCATAGTCGTTTGTTGTAATAACCTGATATGCCAGCGCGTCGGTGCTGCCCGGTACCAGTGCGACCCCCTCAAGGGTGTGTGCGGCGTAACCGAACCGGTAATTCTCAGCCGATACCCACGCGGACAAAGCCAGATGCTGTGCGGTTGTCGCTTCGAAAGAGGTAGTAAACATCGCCCAGTCCTGTGACTGAGCAAGAACACCGGTCATATAGTCAGTTGCTACAGCAGATGCGGCACCCTGCGACAAAACGGCACCGGTGGACGATGTCAGCTTAAGCCCGGCAGACAGCGTTCCGGTTGCATAGGTGATGGAGCTTGTGGCGCCTGTTTTAGTAGACTTGATGATGAAAGCTTTTTGCGTGGTGTCGAATGTCACATCGACCGTGTTACCGATACCAGTCTTAATTGCTTCCGCAGCGGCTGCAAAGCTGTTGACTCCGCTGAAGTCAATATTCGTTGACGTCCGGGACGTCCCGTCTACCGACAGGGTTAAAACTCCGCTCATCAGCTTAAGCTGATCGATAGTGACTTTAGCCATTGACCCGGAGCGCAGGAATGCAGCGACAGGATCGGAGTTGAAGCGCGAGAAAAGCAGAGCGCCTGGCGTTTTACTGGAGTTGTCATAACCGGTGAAGTAAATCACAGCCATATTGTATTCAGTGGACTGGTTACCAAAGTAGCTGGCCACGTCTTCTTTACTGGTGAACGTCAGTAATGCCCCGACCGGAGCATAAGCGCTGTCGGTAAGGATAAGGCCGTTCAAATCAACCGCCGATCCGCCAGCAGGCAGCACGCCAGGGTTAATCTGTACGTCTTTACGTAATGGGATTGCCATTTATGCACTCTCCGGTGGGTATTTTAAATCTGCGGCAACAGTGCCAACAGTGATGCTGCCCATGAAATCCAGAGGTGTGGAAATCACGGCGTTGAATTGTGCGATGAAATCGAGCGTCCAGCGGCTTTCATACTGCTGCTCTGCGTTGATCATCGTTGTTTGGTGTGGCTCTCCCGCATAAAGCGGGGTTACCGGATAGCTGTTCTGGCGAAACCAGTTAGCGGAATATTCAGAGCGGATCATGGTGCCTACGATGGCCGCCATTTCCTGTGCTGATTTACCGTAGAAATCCAGCTGGCATCGCCACTGATTGCTACGCTGCGTTAGCTCACTTCCCTGGCCGGCACCCGGGTCGTTATATGCGACACGGTTTGTAGACAGGCCGGTGATAAACATTGGCGTCATGGTGACGAAATCACCGTTCGGCATTGGCGTGTTGTTTTCCTGCGAAAGAAAAACTTCTGCGTCTATCAGGGACAATAAAAAACCGCGCAAGGCGGTTGTCAGATCATCCTGGGTAATGCTTATTGTCGCGCTCATGTCGGCACCTGTAATCTGACAGCTATCCGACACCAGTCTGTCCACTGCTCCAGAACCTGAACGGTAAGCCATTCCTCGCCAGTGCTTTCAATAACAACCCGATCTCCGCCTTTCTGCTTGAGCCTGTTAACCCCTTCAAAACTGCCGTTGAGGTGAATGGACTTCATATATCCCTGCAAATTGAGGTTATCGAGATGCTTTAGGTCATCAGAGCTGATCGGCTGAACCTGCCCCATCACATCAACCGGGTCAGCGTATGAAGGAACACGCTTACCAGCGGCTGTTGTTGTTGTTCCTGTGCTGATATAAATCGCACACTTCACATCAGGGTTAACTGTGTTAATGGCGCGGCGCACAATGCCGTGTAGGTTCATTCTTCCACCTCATAATCAACACTTGATTGCATGTGTCCCGAGTCGATCAGAGGGTTATTGAATCCCTTCTTTCTGACGGTAGATGTAGCGTTTGGCGGCTCAGCCATGGTGGTAATGGATTCCCTCAACTGTCCGGCAATCCGCTCACCCATGAGAGAAAGTGTTTTCTTGGCGTCATAGTCGCTGGACTTCATGATTTCCGCCATATCCGAACCCCAGGAAGGACTCTTCTCAGCCAACATTTGACGGAAAAAAGGTCGTGATGGGATGGTAATAGTATGGGCTGGAACCTGCACTGTTTGAGCAAGGTTGGCCCTGGAAGCTTTAACAAATCGGTAATCATCGATGTTGCCAGTGCGCTCATTGAATCGGCGGTAGATAGTCTGCGTTCTGGCTGGAATATCGATTGAACCACCAAACTCCTGCACTGCTGCCACCATGGGAACCGAAGTTCCATCTGGATAGGTTGCCCCTTCAAGAAACCCAACCTTGAGGCCAGCACCGGAACTGAGGTTGCTCTCAATCTCCTCAAGGTATTTTTGCAGCTTCTCTCCGCCTGTTAGATCCGACATAACTACCTCCGGCAATAACCTCTGCGGTTGTAGTGATAGGGATACATTGACGGCGAACCGCCGGGCAGGTAACGCATAGTCCGGTAAGGGGCTGTTATCTGCCAGTACTGAGCGCCATAAGGCGTCTGCATGTACCACCATGAGGATGCGGATGACGGTCCGGCATCAACGGAAACAGAGACAGACCCCTCGGAAGCGCTCGTTACCCGCCCCACTAACCCTGACGCCGCCTGCCCACCAACGCCGCTATTTAACGCAGCCAGATGAGCAACCAGCATGTTCAGTAAAACTGCCCGCTGATTCACATCAGTGACCGGGCTTGCATCGGTGTTATTCAGGTAAATCGTTGCCTCTGAAAAATATGCATTCAGCAACGAGTCATTTACCGTATCGAATTCCGGGTAACGCGTGCGGAACACGGCAATATCAAAAGCAACAATAGCCATTTTTACTTACCGTCTGATTTGGTTACGCCCGGCGCCGGGTTGTCCTGCGGCAGGCCTTCGAGACCGGATTTAACGTCAGCATTTTCTTTTGCTTTCGACTCAGCGCTGTTGGTTTTAGCCTGAGCAAAAACCAGTTCATTTTTTACGTAAGCCTGATCGCCATGAGCCTTGAGCCACTTATCGAAAGCAGCCTTATCGACGTTCTCGGTCAGGCCGTAGCCTCCAACGATATTTGAGGAGTTAGCACCGTTCAGCGTGACGGTGTAGCCATCGATATCAATCACCAGGCCATTTGGCAATTTGCAGCCAACGGTTACGACTTCAGACATGATTTAAACTCCCAGCATTGTCGCGATAGCGAGCGGTTGACGAATGATTGCACCCCAGGTGCCGCCAGATTTTTTCTGCTTCCAGGATGATTCTTCAGTCACCACAGCATGTGCGCGCATCTTCTCAGTGAAGGCGGCGTAAGCGGTGTCCTGCTCACCCAGGCGATCTGCAATCAGCTGAACCATCTCACCGGCCGGAGTTGAGTATTCAACTGCAGTCTTGATAGTCAGGTTCGGGAAGTTTTTCTTCAGCAGATCGGAGACGTTGACGTTGTACATATTCGTCTTAGTCAGAGCCACTTCAGCAGTTGGCGACATTGCCAGCGTCATTGGAGAGTCGCGCTCAATCAGGCCTTTGGTTTGTGCAACCAATTGACCGTAGAGTTTCGCGATATCGTCATAGACAGCCTGACCGTCTTTTGTTGACCATATAACGCCGCTGCCGGTGCCGGTTGCATTTGGCGTGATCGATGCCGGCAGAGACGGGTCATTCAGCAGGCCATAGTTTTGCAGACCGGAAATGCCGTAGAAGTAGGATTTGTTCTGGAACTTGTTCAGAACCAGAGCAGAAGCCACGTTCAGTTCGGCCGCATAACCGATACGCGCTGCGCCGTACATATCCAGCTCACGCTCACCCCAGCGGGTATGGGTCTGGTAGTGGTAAGACTGACGGGCTACCCAGTTGACGTTAGCCGCGGTCATGCCGTTGTGGTTGTAGTCACCATAGGAGCTGGTTTCACCTGCTGATTCCACGATCGGGAATTGCGCGGTAAGCGTGGTCCAGTCACCTTTTTTCACTTCACCGATGATTTCAGCTGCTTTCATCGGAGTGACCAGAACGCGGATCAGCTCAGGGTCAACGTAGTTGGTGAAGTAAGCCGGGATACCTGAGCTGCCGGTGGTAACCATGGTTGGCTGAGCATCCATCGCCAGGGCGAAGTTATCCGCGAATTCCGGCTTCAGGTAGTCTTTCGCACCCGGCAGCACGATGCCGTATTTACCGCTCGCTGCGGCGTAGTGCTTCTGAAATTCGTTCATTAGTTGCTCCAGGTGCTGATTTTGACAAGCTCGCCCGCATCACATGCGCTACCGGCGGCAAAGTTTGTTTCGACGTATCCATCGATGGTTGCACCAGTTGCCCCGGTCTGAACCTGTCCGGTGGTCAGTGATGCGAAGATTTTCTGACCGCGAGTTGCCGCGGTAGAAGTGCGCGCCCAGAAGTCGCCACGTGTCATCAGTGTTACTTCACGACCGGACTGAATGACGTTAGAGTCGCTGCCCAACCAGGTAGTAATTGCCGCCTGGCCGTCACGGTGCACGAAGCCAGAAGGTGCGCCGGTTCCAGTATTGGATGCGACGCCATTAACTGCCCAGGCAAAGCGCCCAACAGTCAGTCCGTTCGTACCAGACACCAGGGCCGCCTCGCCAGCGAGAAAGGTCATGTGATCGTTAGTGCTAGCGAAACCACCTTCAACGCCCGGGGCTGGATACTGGTTAATTACGCTCTGAAAAGTGTTAGCCATTTCTTAGCCTCGTTTTAACTTGCCAGCGGTCGGGAATGCTTTCTCGAAATCGCTGATAGAAGCGGAATCCTGAGCAATGACAGGACGTTTGTTTTCTTTCTGGCTAATCGCCATTTTTACCAGCGAAGGAAAAGCTGATGGATGCACGCCAGCGATATCTACTTCAGCCTGCTCAAGAGCAGTGCGGTAAACGTCCTCAGCGGAGTCCATAGCCACCACATCGCCAATCAGCGGCCGCACAGCCTGCTCTGCTTCACGCACTTTGCGGAAGTTCTCAGCAGCTGCTTTGGTTGCACTGTCCTGCGCCAGGCGAATAGCGGAGTCCATAGCAGTTTTGGACACCTTGTCTTTTTCGTCTTTCTTATCGTCGTCTTTGTCTTCATCTTCGGCGACGGCAGGTGACAGGGCAGCAGCGATTTTGGCAATCACCTCTTCGGGCACGCCAGCTTCACGCAGCAGGGAGATGATCGACTCGTTGTCGTCATCGCCAGCCACTTTCGGTTCTTCTTCCGGCTCGATGCCTTCAGCGGACGCTTCGATGATTTCAACCAGCTCTTCAGGCTCCAGCTCCATGTCGGCGGCCAGCTTGGTTTTGTATTTTGCGATAATGGCCTGAGCGATCGTCTTTGGTGATTTGTTCGCATTCAGGATGGCGGTGAGGTCTTTGGGTGCAGCATCCTGAGCCAGGCGCGGCTTCAGAAACGCTCCCAGCGCGGCACGTGCGGCAACGCCTTTGCGGTCTAACTTCATGTATTTAAGCTCCAGTGGGAGTGAATCAGCGACCAGTACGTCGCTACCTGCGCGGCCGGTTTCGACCAGTGCAACGTGGTTCCCGACGATGTCACGCATGACGCCATCAAATGCTTCGCCGTCTGGTGTTTCGCCGGGAGTCATGTCAGCGACGTACTGATACGACGATGACAGTTCTTTCTGCTCTTCAGTCTCGATACCCGCGATGGCTGAGTTATCCCAGACGGACAGGCCGTTGCAGAGATAGGTGCCATCGAAATCACAGCCAGAGTGAGTCGTACCTACGCGATATTCGCGAGGTGGGTCACCGGGGAAGTCAGGGGTATGGATGCAGAGAACAGGAATGTTGTTGAATGTTGGTGCGGCTTTCTTCAGTTCGTCAGGGTGGCGATACAACCGGTAAATCTTGTCCGGCTCTAAACCCAGTGCCTCGGCATCGGGAATCTCTCGCCCATAGTAGGGGCAGACATTCGCCTTGCTGATGTTGCTCTTCGTGACCTGAAGCCTGCCGTTACCATCGAATGAGCGCACGGATGCGCGGTCAAACGCTAACCGTTCGATAGTCATGTGTGCTTCCGTTTAATTGAGTCCAGGAATTACCGGGGACCAAGTGCAGCGGCAGTTAATCTCTTCACCCGGAAGAGTCCACTTGCCATCAAGATAAAGGCCTTCCGACAGATCGAACTTCTCGCCATCGGCCTTAACGTGTGACTTGCGAGGCTCTTTACCTGCGTGAGAGTGTCGCCAGATGCCCTCAGTTATGCCGAGCGACTGCTGCCTGGCTGTCTGCATAACCGCAGTAGCTTTGTTATTCTGATCGCGTGCGATAAGTGCTGCACGGCGGCGGGTAATTCCGTATCGCTTTTGCAGCTCATCAGCCACCGTCGAAAGGTCACGCCCACGGCTTACAGATTGCATAACCAGCGTCTGCACCTGCGTGAGGTATTGCTCAGGGATGCTGCGTATCAGTCCAACATTTTCAGCAATGGTGGCCTGCAATGCGTTGTTCATCGCTGGCGTCATCTTGAATGGAACAGTGAAGCCCGCTGTCTCCAATGCGTTATAGAGAGACACATCAGAGTTCTTCTGCGCCTGACCTGCGAACCGGTCAGCGAGTTTGGCGGCCACATCGTCGAAGCGCTTCTGCCACCGCTTAGCCAGCTTATTCATCGCATCACGCATAAACACCGCGGGCGATGCGTCCATTGCCATAGCGCCGGATGCCCGGTAGTTCGCTTTCAGCCAGTAGACTACCGAGTCGTTCATTTCGGTGATGAGTGAATCCAGCTTGCGGCGGTACCAGGCCTCAACCCCTGCGTTAGGTTTTGTCGGGCGGATCGTCTTGCTCGCCACCCTCCTCGTTTTCGTCGAGGTCGTCTTCTTCGATTTCGAGGTCATCGCTTAGATCCAGTGAGTGATATGGGCTGTCAGGGTCATCAGCAATCTTCTCGCGCACCTCATTGGCAGACAGCGCCTGCACTTGGGTGACATACACCGCGTCGGTCTGCGCATCCACCAGGCGGATATCTGCTCTTTCCTTCGCGCTCATTTCGTAAAGCGGCTCGAACTCGAAATAGATATCAGGGTCGATGTCGCCGAATTCCGACAACTGAATAACATCCAGCACGCGCTTCAGAGGCTCTTTGAACATTGCCTGCTGTAGCGAGTGGATATAGTCGTAAAAAACGCGGATTTCGCCGTCTGATGAAGCATTAAGGCCGTTCGGTGTGATACCCAGCAACTTAACCAGCGGGATGCCGGACACGGACGCCATATGCTCTTGCGACTGAGCCTGTAATGTGTCGAGGCCAGACAGTGGAGCATTGACGAACTCAACCGTCTCCGGATTAGTTGCGTCATTGTCTTTTGCGAACGCCCCACGGTTATCGCGGCATCGGTTGAAAAGCTCAAGGCGGTACAGCACCGGATCAACAGAACCGCCGGTCAGAGCGTTGCCCATATTCGTACCGATGACCGGGATACTGAATGAGTGGATCATGTCGCTGACACTGTCACGCGTGCGCAGCCAGTTGTTCACGTAAGGCTCTGCCATCTGCACCAGTGAAAGCCCACGGAAGTTGTAACTGGCCTTCAGCAGGTCAGGCACCTGACGCGACACGAAGTCGATCATGCGGCTGGCGTGAACCGTTTTTCCCATGACGAACCACTGCGTCGGCTTGTAGAAATCCGGGCTTAGAGGGTTCTGTGCGTTGTAGACGCCTGGATAAGTCCAGACGGGTTCGATAACTTGAAACCCTTGCAGGCTACCTTTTGTTATCTTCTTGTCACTGATGAATAGCTTGCTCTGAAGCTCGTTATCGTCCGTCCATGCTGAAACTTTTTTCGGTGACAGAACGTCGATATAAATCTGCCCGCCGCCGAAATAACCATCATGTTCAGCAGCCTCTCGGAATTTCTCCCGTACATTGAAGCGTTCCAGCGCATCGGTAATGGCCTTGACGCGGTCTGACTTGTCGTCATCGCCAACCGTGCGGAGCTTTATCCACTTGCGCGTCATCTCTTCAGCGATTGTGCCAACCATCTTCCGGTATTCAGGCTTCTGCGCCATCATTGCCAGATAAGGATACCCAGGAAAGCTGTCAAAGCTGCCGTATCCCATACCCATCGCGTAGGCGTCGTTAATTTCACCGTACGGCGTTGAGTCCATCGCCAGAATGGCGGATTTAATTGCTTCGGGAATAACGCCCCTGGGTGGTTCGTATCGCTGGAATTCACGCTTTGGCTTTGGCTGAATAGACGCTACGGCCTCCGGGCTAATCTTCATCTGAACCTTTTCAGGCTCTTTCACCGGCTCAGGCGCGGCGTCAATCTTCTTTTTAAACGGCCACACTTAAATTCTCCTGAGTTGGTTTGGATCGATAGTCATCGGTGCGCGACCAGATATTAAGTTGTCGTCAATGGCATCCATCCAGGTATCCAGAATGTCGTCGTTATCGTGACTGTCATCAGCAGAGAACGCTGCGCACTCGGTCATTGCGGTGAGCACCCATGAGGTGTTTCCAGCGATCGAGTTATCTTCGTAATAGGTGTGCATCACTGCGGCGCCGCTGCTGTCATGCGTCGCGGGCACAAACACTTTGCCGGTCTTAATCTGCGGAATGACGTTAAGGCATCGAACCAGCTTGTTCTGTCCGATGCCGCGAGGTATTTCTTTAACGGGGATGCTCTGCCGTTTCTTGAGCGTGGTAATCAACCCTTGCCCGGCCTGTTTCTCTTCGATTGCCATGTGCCGCATTGGCATCATGCGGAGTGATCCGCTTGCACTCCACTTCGACCAGACCTCTTCTGCCTTTTTCAGCAGGTCTTCCGGGTCCCAGCGTCCGCGCACCACATCAATGATGTAGAGGTTGCCATCAACGCCCATGCCAGCAAGTGTGAATACCGTATAGTCGAGCCAGTCCTCTACCTTGCCGCTGTTTGTATCGACGTATACGCAGCGATACTGAAGCTTTGGCAGGCGGGTGTAAGTCTGGAACCAGTCGGTTTCGAGAATGCCGCCGGTAAGTGCCATCGGATTTTGCTGGTATTGGGAAAGGAATGTGTAGCGGTCGCGCTCCCAGAGGGCTACGAGGTCGTTCACATCTTCCATCTGCGGCCAGTATGACCAGTAGCGCTCACCAGAAACGATAACGCTTTCGGTATCCTTCACCGTTTCCCAGCATAGTGATCGCCAGGGTTCAGCCAGCGACTGAATGTACTTCTCGTTTATCAGCGCCGGAATGGCAACGTGATGAAAGTTGACGCCCATCCCGCCACTGAGCATGAATCCTGTAGCGTCATCGGTATGCAAGCGCTGCTGAATGCTCACAAACGGCGTTGGGTGCTCTTTCGACTTATCACCGCGACGTGAGCGGATAGTGTTGACCAGCAGAGTGTTGGCGCTGTTGCGCTTCGTCTCACTGAGCATATCGACGGGCTTGTTGTAGTCGTCCAGCATGACCATGCCGGAAAACATCTCGCCATAGTAGCCACCACGGCCACCGGTAATCTGCCCGTTACTGGAGCGTGATACTGTCTGCCCTGTAGAGCGGCCTTTGCTGTCGAGTATTTCCCACTCTTCAGCCTGATTGACGCCGAACGAGCACGGCCACAGCTCCTGATACTCTTTGCTGCTGATAATGTCGCGGGTGCGTCGTGAGTTGCGCTTAACCAGCGTGTCAGCAAACGAAATATTCAAATTTCGGAAGCGATTTAATCTCTTCTCCTGCACCAGGGCGTTAACGTAGGCGGGCAGGTGAATGGAGAAGAATTCTGTTTTCGTTCCGCCTGGCGGGATGTTGATAATCAGGTTGCGAGGCTGTAATCGACCGGCGATCAGGTCATCAATCTTTGAAGCCATCAGGCGGTGATGCCAGTTAACCAGTAACCTGTCACCCTGCACCATCTCAAACCAGATCCGGGTGAAGTTGAGAAACGTCTTAGTCGATTTGGATTTAATGGCAACGCGCTCAGGGAAGGTTAAATCCTCCCATTCAATGACTTTGCTCATATCAGTCCAATCCGTCTAATTTAGCCTCCAGCTGCTGTTGTGCTGCTGCATAGTCGCCAGGCGTGTAATTGACTACCTGCACCGTTCCCGATTGCTCAGTCTTCACATTCTCTTTGAACGCCTGGACGGTCACATGCTTACCAAGCAGCTCAAGGTTCTTGACCTTATCCGGCCACTTAATCTTCTTCAGGATGCCAGCCAGTTCACGCGCTCCATCCTCACCTGTATTTTCAAACATCTCCGCAACATCGAATCCGGAGATGTATCTACGCCATGTCGCGGGCCATTCAGTTACAGGCTTTAGAGAGAGGTCATCCTTCACGATGTCGAGCACGTCCATCTGGTCAATCTCAACCAACCGGCGAAGCACATAAGCGGCGTCAATGTTTAATTGCTCATTGCGTTCAGCTTTTAGTTGCGCAATTCGCTCTTGCACATTAGGTTTTATGAGGTTTTCGCATGCGATAGTCGGTGCGGTCTTTTCGCTGTACCCCGCCCGAATGGCCGCTTGCGTGGCGTTCAAATCGATGAGGTACTCGCGACAGAACATTTCTTGTTTGTCGGTGAGTGCCATTTACTTTTCCAAGGGATGCTATGTCTGAAATGATTAAAAGGTCTACCAAAAACGCAGGTAATGCCGGAGAGTATTACGTTGCTTATATGCTATCCCGACTGGGTATCAGTGCCGCTTTAACTACAAGCGGTTCAAGCGCTGTCGATATCATTGCTACCATTGATGGTTCAAAAAGCATCAGCATTCAGGTTAAAGGATCGTGGGCCAGAAGTGCCCCACGCCAATGGATGGTAGGCAAGCATATTCCAGCCGTATCACCTGATTTCTTTTATGTGTTCTGTAACATGTCTGAAGACATTAACAACAATAATGTTCCTGAGATTTTTATCGCCCCAAGCTTAACCGTTGCAAACAATTCCACTTGGCACCATAGTGCGCCGCTTTTCAAAATAGCTAAAGGTGAGGATGAGCAGTACCTGGACCGCTGGGACCTTATTCAATCGGCTCTGGTACATCACCCAGTTTGATTACATAATCAGGCGCAAGTATCCCCGAGCTCCACCTTCATAAGCGTCGTATTCACCCCAATAAAAAAACCGCCCGGAGGCGGCATTTTTTGTAGTTTATGAAACGGTTGTAGCCAGAGTAAAGCTATTAGGTCGGCTTGCTATAAAGCCCTGCGGCGAAATCCCTGCCTAAACTAGCAAATTTCAAGCTGGTCTCATCATAGTCACGCTGTGCTTTGTCTCTTGCTGCTTCAGACATTGTTTTATTTTTAATACATTTTTTAAGCATTTTTAAATCACGCTTAAACTTACCTTTGATACTAGCCATCTCTGGAGGCTCTACGAATCGGTTGTAACACCAAACTGATAGCCAACTAATGAAGGGGCATATGTAGGGAATAACTTGAGTGTAACCGTGCCTGTATTGCTCAGGTAAAAACTCACTACAGCTTGTCAAAAATGCCAGAAGTGTTGTTGTTACCCCTGTACCAATACCTACTCCAGCTTCTGGAAGAGACTTACCA
The DNA here is from genome assembly GCF_007981265.1 of Pantoea sp. CCBC3-3-1. Classification (NCBI taxonomy): domain Bacteria; kingdom Pseudomonadati; phylum Pseudomonadota; class Gammaproteobacteria; order Enterobacterales; family Erwiniaceae; genus Pantoea; species Pantoea sp. CCBC3-3-1. The sequence goes on along the minus strand of NZ_CP034363.1, from coordinate 1,270,395 downwards.
GCCACGTTCAGCCTCCCTTATCTTTCTGAGCTGTTCAACAAGGGGTTCGGCACTTTTAACGTCGATTTGAACAGATGAAATCAATCTATCGTTATGATACCGATTTAACGTAACGTAACGCTCAGGAAAAAAAGTGTTACCAATCCAGCGTACAGCTGCATATCCAAACACGGCACAAAATGCCGTTAAGGGTATCCAGCTGAGTCCCTGAATGAATTGGATCATATGAGGAAGATTGGTAAACATGGTTTCCTTAAACTAAGCGACGTTCTTCATCAGCAAAATGATGAAGCACTTGCTCAATAGCATAAGTGGTTTTTACAGTATTGTCGGGCTTTTCTACAGTTTTAATTCTAAGCATAACTCTGTATAGATCACCCTTTACAAAAGCTGCCTGATTATTAAGCACGCGCTCCATAAATGCAGTGTCTTCCATCTTAACCGCGCGATCTTCGTCCAAGTATTTGATACGCCACCCTGTAGAAGATGTAAAATTCACTTGGGTTAATGCGACTGTAGTATCAAGACGCTCAGTGTGGTCGAACGTAAGAGATTTTTTAGGCAATGGTGCAAACTCAACATCATCAACTCCGTCTAATCGTAAGACCTCTTCACCCTCAATCTCGACGCGAAAAACAGGGGCGTCTTTGTTGATCAATGGTTGAGTAATGATTTCATTGTATGCCTCTCTAATCACTGGATCAGTAGCAAGCAATGCTTCATCTTTACGACAAGCTATATCTTCCTGCCTACCACGATACTCTACTGTTATGACCGCATCATCGCTATTGTCCCAAGTCTGAACATTGATGACTTTGCGATTGCGAAGTTGCTGAGTTACAGCTAAAGCACCACCACCAAGAAGACCAAGCGCCGGTAGAACCTCACGAAAATTGTTATATGCATATAATGCAAACTCTACAGCAAATGACCCTTCTTGGGCTGGCACAGTGACTTTGACATCAAGGTCTGCTTCGTTTGGGTTTAACAGTCGCCCCGCCTGCTTAACCATCAAGCCTACTTGCTGGATTGCCTGACCGAGAAAAATAGCATCCATTTTATGCTCAGAGAGCTCATTGTCGTCAGCATCATAAAAAATACTGAAACGCTCGACTTCATGCAGTCCTGCATCCCCACTCATGCAAACCCCAAAAATATTAATGTAAGATTGGGGGTGGAGATTATATCTATGTTGGCTTTTAGGCAATATCCTATTGCAAATTAAGACTATGCAGAGGCCGATTAATAATGCTTAATATTAATTAAACTCGCTAATCCTCTGCGTCAATTTTTCTAACAGCAGCTCGATCAATATTGCACTGCGCAATAATGCCATGCAGCTCAGCATTCAGCGCCACGCTGTCACCGAACGTCATATCTGATGACGGCGCTGATAATACAATCTGGCTGGTCACTTAGCAATCATCATCCGGCTGAGCCACTGCACGGCAGGCGAACATGCAAGCTTTCTGCATCTCCGTTTTAGCCATGGCAATCCAGCGCGGATTTGCGCCAGTTTCTTTGGACGTCTCCAGCAGGTTCAGAAAGTGGCGGCTTACATCTTTCAGCCGGTTCATTACCTCAATGTCACCTGCCGTTAATGTGCGGTAGCCCTTAACGGTGCTGCCGTCCTGCGGTTTTGCTTCGCTCATTGGTTATTTACCTTGTCGGGTTGATTCAATCTGCCGGATAGCGGCCCGGTCGATGTTGGCTTGCTCAATGACGCCGTACAGTTCAGCAGACAGCTCTACCGCCTGGCCGAATGTCATATTGTCCGGCACCAGCGGCACGTCAATCGGGCTGGTTAGCTCAGCGGGAAGCGGAAGGTTTGGCTGGCTGATTGTCCGGTACTCCACCAGCGGTTTTTGCTGCGTCGCGCAACCGGTCAGCAGCGCCAGCGGGAACAGGAGCAACAGCGCATTTGTCCGCCGCAAGGTAACGTTTAATTTCACTCTGGAGCTTCCTGTTTTGCTGTGCTGTTTCTGCCCGTTGCTCAACTACCTGAGACATGACGGCATTCTGGTTTTTCACTGCTGTGACCAGGTCATTCACTGAAGATGCCAGCCCATCATTTTTAGAGCGCAGATCGTTTATCTGCGTGTCTTTACTGTTTGCCAGTTGCTCAAGGCGCTGATTGGTTGCCTCAAGCTGTGAGCTACGAGCGTTCAGCATCCAGAGCGCCAGGCAGATGAGACCAATAACGATGGCTGGGCCAAAGTTTTTGATTAGTGTTAAAGGGTTCATGAGTTAAACAGCTCCCTTTCTCGCTTGCGGCGCGGCAGAAGCAGATCCGCGATTGTGCCGGCGCGCTTCCACTGCAAAAGCTGGTCAGCGGCGCCCGAGTAGTCCTTCGCGTTAAGCTTTTTCAGCAGCGTGGAATTAACGAAGGCTGTCCGGCCAACGTTGAAAACGAAGCTGCACAGCGCGTCGTACTGGTTCTGCGTCAGCGGCACTTTCACGTTGCCGTTAATCGCTGATTCCACCCAGGCCAGATCGCTTAACAGCAGGCTGGTTGACTGAGCGGGAGTGATGGTCATCCCTTTTGCGATCGGCTTGCCCTCTACTGTGCCGGTGTGACCAACGCCGATAGTCCAGACGCCAACCGAATCCAGATAGGCCAGCAGCCTCTCTCCCTCTTCGCGCTTGATAAAGGCAATGCCTGAATTACTGAGTTTCATCCGCGCCTCCAAATTTCCGATCGGTAAGCTTCTTGAACCGGAACGAGATGTAATCGACACCGATGAAGCCGATAAGAATTGCCGCCACCCAGGCGAAGTCGTCCCCGACATTCCAGCCGAAGATAGAGATGATCACCTGTAGAGTTGGCTTGACGAAAAAGGCGAACATACTGCACATAGCGGCATCCATTAAGCGGCGCGGCCATGTGTCTTTACCGAAATACGACGCCCTGAGCAGAGCCATAGCTCCGGCCAGTGCCGCGTATCCTGATTCACTCTTATGGGCATAAAGCCAGGCTATCAGGCTTGCCCAGTAGCCCGGATCTTTATCTGGCATACGTTTCATTTCCACCCCCGGATACGGGGACTCGCTTTAGGATTTGATGAGATTGTGAGCTGCGCGAGTCCGGTTAAACTTCTCAATGTCACCTGAGAAATCTTCCCGCTGTGCGTCAGTCAACGATCAAAATCCATGTAAAAAATCGCCCCTGTCACATGGGGAAATACTGAGTGGGCGAAAAAAGAAAAGGCCCACCGAAGTGAGCCTTTGAAATATTATTGCTGATTAGACAGCGGCCAGTTCCAGCCGCTTGCCCAGCGCCGATAGCGCCTTCTGGATAGTGTCGATTTTGGTCGAGTGATGCAGATCAAACACCCGTGTAATCTCTTGCGGGCGCGTATCTATCATGCGGGCCAGCTCGGCGTTGGTTACGCCAGCCTGAACCACGGCATTGAGCAAAAGCACCTTGGCAGCTACGCTTGCCGGCACTTCTACAAAAGCCTCACCCTCTGACGATGGCGGCGGCACTTCACGACGATCTTCAAAATAGAAATCAAATGCAGTTACCAGAGCGTCTTGCGCCATTGCTAACGCCTCTTCTCTGGTATCGCCGCCCGTCACCGCTTCCGGGATGTCAGGAAACAGCACTGCGCATCCCGTATCGTCACAATCTAATGTTACTGGGTATCTCATAATGAACCAGTGAACCTCTGCGAGTACCAGCCCCGAAGGGCTGGTTTTATTTAAGACCGAGTTGCTTGAGAATCGCTTTTCTCAGCGGCTCCGGTATTTCCTTCCCCGGATGCCTCGGCATTATCGTCTGCTTGTCGTTCAGGTAGATTTTAAGGTGGTTTGTGCCGTTCTTAAATTCTGCCCCTTGCGCTGCAAGCCAACGTTGAAACTCGCTTTGCTTCACTACTCCTCCTGTCTGTTTAAGTTGAGATAACTATAAACATTTTTGTTTATACAGTCAACAGGAGAATAAACATTTTTGTTTATACTAGCCACCACAACGGTCAAGAGCAATCAGCGCCTCTGTGGTGCGCCAGGACACCCGCCGACAACTCTTGCCGTTGCGCAGAAAAAAAGGCCGCTCTATGGCGACCTTCATTTTTGTGAAACTGATCACTTACATGTAATCATTTTTTGATTACATTAGTTCCATCGACAGGCAATACCGCCTACAAACGAGGGAATGACAATGACTACCATTAACGCCACCTACACCAGCAAAGACGAAAATTTTCCGGATGGAGCAACTGTTTACTGGTTTGACGTAGATTCTGAATCTTATGGGGTTGTTATTGATAAGGACGGTAATTCACAGGTCGTTGATTGTGACGGCACACCTACCAGCGATTTCACTGTGGATCAGTTTGAAATCACTAATGAGAAGATTTCAGAGTAATGCCGCTCACCGAATACATTGCCGCCAGATTTGGCGGCAACCAATCAGAGTTTGCACGACATGTTGGCGTCAATCGTCAACAAGTAACCCGCTGGATAAATGAGGGGTTTATTGTCGTTGACGGCATACTCTACAGCCCCCGCAGGAATATCACCTGAGAAACAAAAAAGCCCCAACCGGTTAAGGTCAGGGCTTTCTTTAATTCTGTTGCTCAACTACTTGTGTCACGAGCATATCAGAAAAGTACCAGGCTCACGTCTCGTTTTCAAGTTATTTTTGCAATATTTAGCATTTAAGCAGCAATTTTGTGAATTTTCCCATTCATTTCCTGCATTATCGAGTGATATACGGACGCCTCAAGGAGTTCACGGCACCACCTAATGCGCTTCCTGCTGGATTCAACATGGATACCTGTCAGGCGAGATAGCTCATACGCAATATCTTGCGAGCATTTGCGCTCGCAGTAATGCTTAATAGCCACATGCCGGATCGGATTATCTGGTGCGAATATCCGGGCGATAATGGATTCCACAAGGTCGGCATCTTCCTGTTCGTTGGCGCGGTCGAGAAGATTGCTGACTGAGTTTTGCGGGTTAATGATCTGCTGGGCCTTCAGGAAAAGTTCGTTCCCCTTGTAGCCCTGCTTGTGCAGGTTATCGACCACTTCCATAATGCGGGCTGATTCCCGGTCGTTCCACTCTTTGCGAACCATCAAACGACCGATGACGCTGGTCTTTCCGCTGTCTGGCCCGACGCTGCCGCCGTACTTTTCGCCCCAAACATCTAGCAGGCAACGTACCCAGGCGGATTGCAGTGGAGTAATCAGCTTTACCGGCTTCAGATATCGCTTCTTCAGATCGGATTTGCGCATTACCTGGGCGAGTTGTGCGAGTGCGTCGCTATTCATGCTGACCTCCTATTGAGCCTTTTTAACACCTGATATTTGCTAATAAATCGATGACCTTTATTTATGGCCCTGAGCGATCGCATCCGCTTTTTATGCCTCAGATAGCTGCGCGGCAACCATACGAACAGGAAAAATGCCCAGGCAAACACTGTGAAAGCCACATCCCATTTCATGCTGCCTCTCTTTGTTTAATCAGCGCCCGCAATTTAGCCCTATACAACGCACGTAGCGCGTCCAGTTCTTCGCGGGTGTATCTGTGAGGGTTGTTATCAGATTCGAGCGCTACGACGCGCTGAAGGCCGATTTTATCGATAAGGTTGATACGGTATGGCCCGATGTTGCCGGAGTGATGCGTATTGCACGCTGAACACTGGCTGTGGACGTTATCCTCGTTGAACCTAAGCTGCGTTGCCGCCGCCGTCGTTCGGTAATGCCCGGCGTGATAAGCGATCGCCGTTGTGCTGCCGCAGCTGATACAGATTTCCCCGTCCCGCGCCCGAATGTAGTCGTTGAATGCCCGCTGGGTCATGTTCATCCAGTGGCTTAACGGTTTCGTATCGGCCTTGCGCTTATTCCATTCCGCGCGCTGCAACTTCTCCAGGCGTTTTTGCTTGCGCTCGGATTGCTGGCTGGCGAGTTGGATGGCGCATTTAACTGAGCAGGTAGTGTGAAGGCTGTTGCGGGGTGTGAATCTTGTAGGGCAGCATTTGCATTTACGGGGTTTCGGCATTGTGCCTTTAGCCATTTGGAATACCCGCCAGTTGATTGCACTCGGTTATGAAAGCATCCATCTTGCGCTCTTCCCTATCGGCCCAAACTAGCGCGGCAGTTAAACGAAGGAGTTTCCCACGCTTTGTTTTCATTGGCAGTGAGATGATGTCCTCGTATTCACGGCATCGCGCTGAATAGTTAAGATGAATTCTCGCCCATTGGCTTCCGCTACTCACTATTGTCTCCAGTCATATCAAAGTTGGGATCAAGCAGCGTTGCACTGCACTCATCACATACGTGAGCCTCGTCTGGTGAGAGCGGTATGCCGCATTCAGCGCAGCATCCGCACTTACACGGATCATCAGGCGGCGAGAAGCTTTTGCATTTATCGCACCAGATGCCGGGCATGTAGTTGTGCATTGTCATCGGGCTTTCCTCCGGTTCCATTTGGCCTGCAACAGCCCCCAGACATAATCGAACGTCTGTACCTGACTGGCGGGTGGGATGGTTTTTCGTTTGCTGCGGCTGCGGGGTGTAGGCTGGAATATCAGATTATCGAGGGCTTTCTGGGTAACGCTAACTTGTCGCCGCATTGTCCTTCTCCTTTTTGTGTCCGTTGCACAGGCGCCCTTGGATAAATAGTTGGCCGTTTACTACAACGTGACGCGATAAATCCTGATCGCTCTTGTACTTAGTGACCGTGCATCTGTTTGCACCCAGGATTTCAGAAACTTTAGAAATGTTGCCGCTGAATTCAGCAAGCATCGCCGGGATTGTTGTTACATGTACGCACCGTTGCGGCATTACGGCGTTGAACCATGCCATCCGGTCAGTAGTGCCAAATCTGCTTTGTGAATTGCTCATGCTGCTTTCTCCGCTGTATTTTTCACTGCCACGCCGGGCAGCAGGTCGAATGCCCGATCGCACTGATTGCCCCACATATCCCACCCCGGCACGCTGTCACGGCTGAATAACTCGCAGCGCGGCACGTCGCCCAGCAGCCTTACCAGCAGATCGCGAAAAGCTGGCGGCTTGGCGCTGTGCTCCATCCGTGGCGCTGTAACGTGCTGGCAAATTGAGGCATCAAGGCGTTCCGGCAGCTTGCCGCGAACCGCAAACAGGCAGTCTTCGCTATTAGCCCGCGTCATGTGGCCCATGCCTATCGCACTGTTGCCTTTGTGCTTGTTCGTTTTGTGCCAAGTGAAGCCTTTCATCGTCATCAGCCGGAAGCCCCAGGCATCCATAACCTTCAGCGCTTCGGCTGGCTGCGTTGGCACCCACCACATTGCCAGCAGGCAGTTTTCAGCAGCCAAATCCCATACCGGCAACCGGCAGATATCGGGAATGGTCATTGTCTGGTATTTGTGCCCGGCTCCGCGCTCACCGTCGTTGGCTTTATCGCGGTACGTCCACGGCGGATCGGCATAAATCAGGGTGTATTTCTTCATGCTGCATCTCACGTAATTGGGTTGATACCCGTTTCGAAGAAACTCAGCTTGCCTTTCATTGGTACGAACGGCAGCGGCTTGGCATCGGCCAGGTTGAATCCCTTTGGGCCGAAGAACCACGGAGATAAACTGGTATCCACACAGCCGATAATACTGGCGACACCGACGATCCCACCTTTCATAAGATCATCAGGGTGCGGAAGCTGCACGCCGGATAAACTGGCAATCTCGCTTGCCATCAGATAATCCTCTTTGTACATCGTTTGGCCTGCATGGATGAGTACCGGACCGCGATACTTTGTATTCCAGCTGCGGTTCTCAATGTCTTTGTATCCGTTGACGATTAACCACGCCCACGGCTGTCTTATTGATAATGCTTTCATCATGCCACCTGCCTTTGCCTGAGTTGCATAAACTCAGAATCGTTGGGGATAACAATGGGAACACCTTTGTCCAGGCACCATTGCTCGTGAAGCTCCATTAAGTGGAGCATACGGCCTTTGTCCATTTTGCTTGTCTTCTCCCGATCTCCGTGCTCGTCACGGCCCAGCCAGTGGCCAACGTAGTAATCGTGTACCTCTTCGTTGCTGATTGGCCTGCTGAGAACTACCTTTCCGCTACGGCTGCGAATATCCACGACAACGCCACGCGCACGAAGCCAGTCGCCTGTGGTTTCTACCCACATTCGCCATGTGCGATTCATTGGAATTGTTCGGAGGTCACGCCATTCGGTGAATTTGATGCGGTATTTCTTGCCGGAAGATACGAGGTCGAAGATTAACTTAGTGAACTGGCCCAGGGTTGATTTGTGCAAACAGAAGTCCTGCACGGCTCACCTCCGGTTTAGCTGCTCCAGCAATTTTGCAGTGTGGATCTGGCCTTTGGTTATCACTTCGTCGATTACCTGCTGGCTGTGGCCGCCTTCCATGTTGAATAGCTTAAGCAGCAACAGTGCGCTGTTGATTTCGTTCAGATGGTCGGGCTGTTTAATTGGGGTGATTTCAGCTGTCATTTTTCCTCGCCTGTTGCGAAATGCTGTTTAAATTTTTCATCAATCACGCTGTCAGGCGTACTGATTGAGATAGACAATTGAGCATCATTGCTCTCCTGTTTGGCGCGGGCCATCCATGCTGTACGCATATCGAGAACAGATGCTTTGGCGCTGTGGATCACCTCATCTTCAGCTTCATCCCAATGATATGCCAGGTGGTATATTGCTGGATTTTCTTGCTCCAGCCATTTATTGAACGACTGTATCTCGCGCCGCTCCAGCTCATCGTTGGTCATGATCCGCTCCCATTTTTATTAGTGATCACCTCGTCGTAGGAGGTGGTGCGATTCTTTCCGTTGTTGCGCGAATAGCTGCTGTTTGTCTGGCCGGGGCAATTTGTGAAGTAAACGTTACGTCCACCATCCGCGAACCGGTAAACGGTGCAGCCATCAACCGTGAATAACTTTCCGACTCTGAAATCTGATCCGGCCATCTGTACCGACTCTGGCTCCTTGTCGCAGCCAACGAGCAAAACCGCTGCCAGCAAAATTATCTTTTTCAAAACCCGCCCCCTCGTGGCTTGCCCTGCTGCTGGCGTGAATCGCGCTCCGCGCGCGCCGCTGCCGCCTTGACCAGAATTGTCGTTACCGCACCGGCCACCAGTGATTTGTTAAAAAACTGCGCCATCAACTGCTCGCGGGTAAGCCCGTAAATTACCTGAGTCATATCACACCAACCCTACCGCTTTGCGGCGTTTGTATTCGGCATGTAGCCATTGTGCCGGAGTTACCGAGCCGAGAACGCGAGCATCGGGCATCCAGCGCATTTTCAAATCGTCACCAGTGGGCTGATCGCTTACCGGCATCACGTCCCGTCTCACTTCCAGGCTGACAACCGGATCGGGAATGCTTTGGCCCGACGCGACTTTTTTCGACCATTCATCCAGCTGCTTCGCGGCGTACTTTTCGACTTCAGCCTCGCTGAGCTGGCGCTGGTACATGGCGCGGCGGGTATCGCAGACAATCCAGTACATGACGGGTTTCGACCATGGGAAGCGCTCCGCGCCGCCAGTGTACAATCCCTTATCACGGCTGTAGCGGTGGAACTCCTGCATGACCTCTTCCACGGTCACGCCGAGGATTACCGAACTGTCTTTGCACCAGCTGATGAATTTGCCAGGCGACGGCCAGAAGTCGGAGTTGCTCGCCCTGGCGTGCCGCACGCCTGCCGCCAGCTGGTCACGGGTCTTAATGCCGTTTTCGGCAAAGGCGGCGATCCACTGGCGCTTGGTGGTTTTCTCTTCCGCTTCGCTGCGCAGGCTGGTGCTGACCGCTGCCGGAAAGATTTGCTTCAGCTGGCGAAACAGCGAGTCAACCAGCTGTTCAGCTTCGCTGCTGATGATTTTTTCAGGTTCGTAGCTTCCGCCAGCCATGCGGGCCATAGCGGAGCCGTCACGATTGTTGATCGCCTCTACGAGTTGCAGGCTCATATGAAATCCTCCCAGCCTTCACGGCTGTTCCAGTGTGGGGTTTGCGGATTGGCTTGCTGCTGCTTGCGATTTTGAAACTTCGGCTTGAACAGGCCCTGATAGCCGTTCGCGATACTGGTGTTAATTACTTCCGCCGGGTCGTGGCCTTCGTCAAAACATTCTTTCAGCAGGTTGAATGCCTTGCTGACCGTCAGTGCCGTTTTGATAGGCTTCTTCGACTGGCTGCGGTACTGAACCCATTCCTTCCAGCCTTGTTCGTTTAGCCATTCAGGAATTGGAATATCGAGAGGGTCGAACTTTTCAAGTTTTTCCCCTTGGGGAATTAAGGGGGTATTGGTGTTTTCTTTTTTATTTAAAGAGTTTCTTTTGTGTGTCTCTAACTTCGAGACTTCTTGTGTCTCTATCTTAGAGACAACTTTTGTCTTCAACTTAGAGACACTGTCTCTTTTTTGGAGACTATTGGTAAAAATCCATGCTGAAAGCTCTTTGTTTGGCCCAATCTTGTTGCCTTCCACTGTCAGGCAATTCATTGAGATAAGCTCCCTTTTTGCCTTGTTAACGTTCTGCCTGGAGAGGCCGGTGATCTCAGCTATCTGTATATCGGCTATCCTGTCGAGCTTTTTTTGAAACCCGTAAGTTTTCCGAATTACAGCGATCATCACCTTCAACTGCCGCGCAGTTAAATCAGCTCCTGCAATGGCCTCAAGCAGCTCGTTAGCGATTCGGGTATATCCTTCATCGGTATCAGCCACTCTTTGCTCCACGACCCGCAGAGCGGGTTTTATGGGGGTTACATTGTCATAGGCGAAGCTCATGCTGCCTCCCCGCCGTTAGTTGGAATGCCAGCTCGGTACTCAGCCAGGATGCGCTGAATTTCGTCGGCCGTGCCATGCGAGAGGATCAGATGGTCGAAATCTCCATAGCGCGCGTGCTTCGCATCAACCAGCAACTCAACCAGGCGACGTGCTTTCTTCGCGCTAAACTGCGGCATGGCGTCGCTTTTGGTCAGCTTCTTCTTTCCGGCGGCACGGGCTTTATCCATCTGCGCCAGCGCTACTGATTCCGCTGCGGCACCGTGCTGTTGAGAAAGAGCAACCGCCGTTGTCGGTGCCACCTCGCCGGATTTGACCATTGCGATCAGGCCGTCGCCGCATTCCAGCAGTTGCAGGTGATAATTCACGTCAGCCACGGAGCGCTTCACCTTCTTCGCTATCTCCGCTGACTCCCAGCCCTGATTGCTGAGGCGCTGATATGCCGCTGCGCGCTCCAGCGGCGCCAACGCTTTACCCTGCGAGCTGGTGACCATGAAAGCGATGCGATCGGCTTCGGTACCAACGAAATCCTTGCACTCCAGGCGGGCGACCTCATGCCCGGCATCGGTAGCCATCTTTGCACCGTAGTAGCGGTGATGGCCGTCGATAACCTTCACGCCCTGCTCTGTTACCTGCACCGCCAGCGGCGGAACAAACTCGCCAGCGATAAATGCATCGCGAAATTCAGTAGCATGCTCCTGGTCGATTTCGCGCACGTTATAGCCCGGCTCGACATACAGCTCGCTCAGCGGCACCAGAAACGTTTTTTTAACGGTCGTTTCCGTGCCGTTTTTGTCTTTTGCCTTGTAAAGCAGTGATAAAGAACTCATAATTACTCCTGTAAATTGATCCAGTCTTTTCGCATCAGGCCTCGAACGTTACAGCGTTTGGGGCTTTTTCTTTTGTCAGAAGCAGTGCTACCTGTTTTGCCAGGCTCGCCAGTTCCTCGTCCTCTACACCCCATTCCAGAACAGCCAGTAGCATGCTCATCTTCGGAATGAAGCTGTCTTTCCATCGCGTGATCTGCGATTCGTTAATCCCTAATGCCGACGCAACGTTCCGCTGACCTCTCATCGCTATGCGGTTGAGAATGTTGCTTGTAATTGCGGTGGCTTTCTTGCGGGTACTTGTAATTTCCATTGCTTATAATTTTCTTGTTGAGTTAGTTACATGTCGGCACCGTGGGGTGCCACATTTGGTTTTCCCTGGTATTCCGAGGGAGGGTCAGATTGATAAAGAGCGGTATTGCTTATGCTGCTTTGTTACGTTTGGTGCCGTGCATCAGCCAATTAGCATCACACTGAAGCGCGGCAGCCAGCTCAAACAGAAAGCGCGAACGCTTTGTTACGCCGGACTCGATAGACTGGATAGACTGCTGTCGCATGCCTGCCTTATCAGCCAACTGCGCCTGGGTCATATTGCGTTCCAGCCGCTTCTGTTTGAGGCGTTGAGAAAAAGTATCCATTGTTTCACCTCCACAGTTTTAACTGTATTCTCCAACAGATAAATCTGTTTGTCAAATACAGTTTTGCCTGTGAGGATTGATGCAAATGGAGAGGAGCCTATGAGCCTTGCAGATAGAGTAAAAAAACGAAGATTGGAAATGGGGATTTCACAGGCTGAGGCGGCTGAAAAAGCAGGTATCAGGCAACAATCCTGGGCTAGTATTGAAGATGGTAAAACTCTTAAGCCTCGCAATATTGTCGGTATCGCAGAGGCGCTTAAATGCGATCCCGCTTGGCTTATGAATGGTGGAGTCTTCCTTCCGGTCAGCGAGGTCAACACAAGGAGGATTCCATTGATCAGCTATGTTCAGGCGGGTGAACTCGCAGTTAAAAGCCCAATAGAAGCGCTGGATGGCAGCTTTGAGTATGTCATGACGGATATGGACTGGTCACAGTACACGTTCGCCCTGCGCATCGTAGGGGACTCAATGGAGCCTGATTTTAAGGCGGGAGACGTTATTATCGTTGACCCGGAGATCGAGCCGCACCCGGGTGAGTTTGTTGTTGGAAAGAATGGTGAGCATGAGGCCACATTTAAAAAATACCGACCAACAGGAATTAAGGATGGGGTGCAACACTTTGAATTGGTTCCACTAAATAACGACTATCCCACAATGAATAGCGCTGAACGTCATATCACTATTATCGGTACAATGGTAGAACACCGCATTTACCGCCGTAAACGCTAGCCCCGCCATACCGAATAAGCCGCCTACGGGCGGTTTTTTTTCGCCTTTACAAAATTAAATCTGTTTCCAATACAGCAACATACAGTTTTACCGTTAATTAATACAGTTTTACCTGTTGACCATTTAACAGTTTTGTCTGTATATTTTATCCCATCAGCACGACACACCGCTACACAGTCTGCTGATTCTGCTCTTTAACAATATGACCCTGTGAATACACAGGCCGAGGCGAGTGCTTCGGGGTGAGGTGTCCGAGCCTAAAAGTAACGCGGATTGCTTCTCAGAGCATGAGCGAATCGGGATGGCAGTCGGCGCAGCTGAGACCAGAGCCACAATGTCACGCCACCTCACCACCCAAGCACTCATTGAGGAAAACCCATGAACAGAAATCAACGTCGTATGGCGGCATTCAACGCAAAGAAAGCAGCTGAGCAAATTGGACAGCAACGTTTCGAGCGGCGCATTGTGACCATGTTATCCAGCTGCAACCAGAGAGTCGAGAAGGCCTTGTCAACTCCATCACCCCGTGATGCCAAGACAAACGGCGCGGTCTGTATGGCAGAGGTAGCGCTTTACAGTGCGGGCCATCGAAAGGTGGTCGATACTGTGACTGCCAGATAGCAACCCTTGTATGTGAATATTCAGTCGCGCAATTCAACCGTGCTATGGCGACTGATAAGAAAAAGAATTAAGGTTGTTTCAAACTCACAATCTGGTGGATATATGGTCAAGATAATTGTGAAGCCTGCAAAGGATAATGCCCGAAACAGGCGCAGAGATGAGCGCCAGCGTCAGCGAGACCAGCGAAGCTCAGAAGCTTCGCTTGAGCGACGGATTGCAAATGAATTGACTGGTAGCAGGGCTGCAACACTTGCAGAAAAAGCGAGCGGGGGCATTGAGAACATCACCAAAGACCCGATTCTGGAAAGTGGCGGAGGTGATGCGATGCATTCAGTAGTAAATCACGCTCACCAACGAGACCCGCGAAAGAAATGGTCCTAACAATAACCCGCTTCGGCGGGTTTTTTATTGCTCTCTATTAGGCGTTGATGGGGTTTGTCTCCGCCGAAATGCGGGGAACCAAAGTCAAGTTGGCTTTGGTGGGCGGTAGCTCAGTGTTAACCGGTAATCGGCCATTCTAGATGGCGGTGACGGTTGCAATAGCTGAAGGATAGTTTCTCAGAGTGCGCACGATGAGAGGCTGGATGTCGGTAAAGCTTAGAGCACCACGATGAGATCGTGGAGGTCACCCATAGAGGGTCTTCCCAACCAAAGCCAATTACCGGAGGTAGTCATGACAATAGTAATCACCTATCTGGCCTCTGATAACGCCAGAAATCGCCGCAGAGCAAAACGTGCAGCTGAGCGCCAAACATCAGTGACCGGCTGCTCTGATCGCGTCAACAAAGCAATGAACAGCACTGAGTACAAGATGAAGCTGCGCAGCAAGCCAGTTCCGGAAGCTGTGACTCGCGAGAACCCACAGTACCGCAAGGTGAATAACCCTTACGGCCAGATCACAAATGCCCGCCAGAAGATGCGTGGGAAAAGTATTCCCCTTATTTGATAGCTAAAAAATCAATATCCGTTATTTTTTTGCAATCCAATACTGTTTTACCGCTTTCGATTTTCTGAGTGATGTCAAGATGGTGGCCATTATTACGAGCATCTAATGCTTCATGAACTAAGGCTTCTCGCATAGTAGCCCATTCGTTTATGAGTCTTTTGATGACAATTTTGGAAATTACAAAATTACCGCACGTTGCGCAAAAAACCTTGAAAGCATTGTCTTTATCAACAGGTTTTTGATTAGCAATGCCATCACATAAAGGACATGAATCCGTCATTTTTTTACCCCATCAAATAAAAAATATACATTACCACCAACCGCCCACTGAGGCGGTTTTTTTTCGCCCATAACAAAGCGGCTTCACAGAGGCCTCTCCGTTATGCAACCAAATAACCAAGGAATAGCTATGCAACAGTTTGCCGTTGCAGGGTGGCCTGTTGCTGGCCGCTCTGAATCACTACTCGAAACTATTACACGTCGCCTTCGCACAGGATGGCGCAACCTTATCGACGCTTTAATGCAGCCCGGGAGGCCGTAATGGAAAGCATCAGCATCGCACGTAGCATGGCCCGGGTAGCTGTCATGACTCATGACGCAATGATGTGGATCGCAGCACACAACATGGCGCGGAGGTGCCTTTTATGCAGCTGAATTTCAAAGACCGTCAGGAAATCGAATCCATCATCGCTGCGTTTACCGAGACGGAGCACGAACAGGTTTATGCCACCGTTGAACAGGAAGTTGAGCGCATCAAGCACAACCCTGTGGAGTCCGCTATGGCTGTTTTCCTTGTCAGTTCTGGCAGAGATATCGATTTAGTTGGCCGCGCTCAGGATGGCGTAGATGCACAGGAAATGGCGCACAAATTCTTTTGGGATTATCTGACGAAGTTCGAAGAGCAGGCACTGGCCGAGCGCATATGGAAATCCCGGTATTCTTATAACGAGGTAGCGTAATGAACCAGCAACTGGTTAATCAGGTATTCGAGATCGTTAAACCGCTCAAAGCAGAGTTTGAGCAGGTTTGTAAGGAGCCTTCGCTGACGTTCAAGCGGGAGCTGGAATTTGCAATGCAGATATTCGCCAATAACGATTTTCTGGCCAAGGTGGCCGCGCAAAATCAGGTTACCACTCGCAGCGCTGTAATGAATATCGCAGCGATTGGCATCACGCTTAACCCTGCACAGAAACTGGCGTATCTGGTGCCGCGCAAAGGCTCCATTTGTCTCGATATTAGCTATATGGGCCTGATGCACATTGCCCAGCAGTCCGGCGCGATTAAATGGTGCCAGTCTGCGATCGTCAGAAAAAATGACAGGTTCATGCGAACCGGAATCGACCGGCCGCCTACGCATGAGTTTAACGAGTTCGACACCATCGAGCAGCGCGGGGATGTGGTTGGCGCCTATACGGTCGTTAAAACCGATGAAGGGGATTACCTCACACACACCATGCGCGCGGAGGATATTTTTTCCATCCGCGATCGCTCAGAAGCCTGGAAGAAATACCAACAGGACAGCTCGAAAAAATGCCCGTGGGTGACTGACGAAGAGCAAATGATCCTTAAGACGGTCGTGAAGCAGGCGGCGAAGTACTGGCCGCGCCGTGAGCGCCTAGACGCAGCTATCGACTATGTAAACACCGAAGGCGGCGAAGGTATCAACTTCAATCAGGATAAGACTCCAGAGCGTGACGTCTCACCAGCCAGCGAGCAGACCATCCAGAGCATCACCGATCTACTTTTAGCGATGGATAAGACGTGGGATACCGACATGCTCCCGCTGTGTTCCAACATATTCCGGCGTCCTATCACCTCTCCGGCGGATATGACCGAGGTGGAGGCTGTGAAAGCTCTGGACTTCCTTCAAAAGAAATCTAAGGCGGCAGCATGATAGAAACCGATCTGATCCTACAGCGCACCGGCGTTGATGTTCGGGTTATCGAGCAAGGAGGCGAAGACTGGCAACGCCTGCGCCTGGGCGTTATCACAGCCTCCGAAGTTTCAAACGTCATCGCGAAGCCCCGAAGCGGCACGAAGTGGCCAGACATGAAAGCCTCTTACTTCCATACGCTGCTGGCCGAAGTCTGTACCGGCGTCGCGCCAGAGGTTAACGCGAAAGCGCTGGCGTGGGGCAAGCAGCACGAAGAATCAGCGCGGGTGCTTTTCGAGTTCACATCAGGCGTTGATGTGACAGAAGCGCCGATCCTATACCGCGATGAAACCATGCGTACCGCTTGCTCGCCTGACGGCCTGTGCAGTGACGGGCACGGCCTTGAGCTGAAGTGCCCCTTCACTTCCCGCGACTTCATGAAATTCCGCCTGGGCGGATTTGATGCCATTAAATCGGCGTATATGGCTCAGGTGCAATACAGCATGTGGGTAACGGGAAAGGATGCCTGGTATTTCGCAAATTACGATCCGCGCATGAAGCGCGAAGGTATTCATCACGTCATCGTCGAACGCGACGAAAAATATATCGCCAGTTTTGAAGAGGCAGTGCCGGAGTTCATCGAAAAGATGGATTTGGCGCTGGCAGAAATAGGTTTCGAATTTGGCGACCAGTGGAAATAACCCTCCCCGGCCAGCTCGCCTGGCCCAACAGGAGCAGGTATGACTCATGTCGTTAGTTTCTCAGGCGGCAGGACGTCTGCCTATCTCGTTTACCTAATGGAGCAGCGCAGAAAGGCCGGTGAAGATGTTCACTACATTTTCATGGACACCGGCGCAGAGCACCCGATGACGTACCGGTTCGTGCGGGAGGTCGTGAAATTCTGGGATATCCCACTCACCTGCTTACAGGTTGAGATAAACCCGGAGCTTGGAGAGGGGAACGGCTACACAGTCTGGGAGCCGAAGGATATTCAGACCCGCATGCCAGCCATGAAGCCATTCATGGATATGGTCAAAAAGTACGGCACGCCTTACATCGGCGGCGCGTTCTGTACTGACCGGATGAAGCTCCAGCCGTTCAGGAAATATTGCGAGGATACTTTCGGTAAAGGGAATTACACGACGTGGTTGGGCATCCGGGCAGATGAGCCACGCCGCTTGGCAAAAAAGGATGGCATCCGTTTTCTGGCTGAAATTTCCGACTTCGAGAAACAGGATGTTCTCGACTGGTGGAAAACCCAACCTTTCGATCTGCAAATACCCGAGCACCTCGGCAACTGCATTTTCTGCATCAAAAAATCCACCCACAAACTTGGCCTGGCAACTAAAGACGAGCCGGGAATGAAGCTGCTTTTTGAGAAATGCGTAACCGGCCGGCACGTTCGTGACGGGCATCGCGCAACGCCGAAAGACGTTATGTACCGCGGACACCTGTCGCTCGACGGCATCGCCAAGATGTATGCCGACCACGATTACAACGACTTGCTGGAGCGCATGATCCGCGCAAAGAAACTGGACACAGGCAGCTGTTCGGAATCGTGCGAAGTGTTCTCAAGTCAATTAGAACTCGAATTTTAGGAGCTATAAAATGACTGAATACAATGTTAGTGGCGTTATCGAGAAAGACGGCGTAATTTGATTGTACAGAAGTCATTCAGTAAGCGATATCCCTAGTCAAGGAGAACGACGCCTATGTCCAGAAGCATAAGAAAAAAAGAAAAAACTCTTATTTCTCAGATGACTCCCGCAGAGAGTCATCGATACATGCTTTCTAAGTACAGTCATATCAAACTGCAAATTGATACAGCGAATGGCGAAAAATTTTCCAACGGAATGGTCAAAGCAGCTGATACGTACAGGTCACCATATGACTTGCGGAAAAAACGAGGGCGCACAGCAGATGGACAGCAAAAGTAACGCTCCATAACTTAGCAACACGCAGTAGAAAAGAGCGCGACAGAGTAAACGCGGATTTAGCTGTTTCAGGCATCCCTCAAAAGAAGTGCATGAAAAAACCGGTTATCTATAAGCAAGTAGAGATGCAACAGCCGGGATCACTTAAGAAATATTTCAGGGACAGACTCAAGTTTTACCGTGGAGAGTCGATGAGGTTTGCACGGGAATCAACCCGGTCTACCGGAAGGAAATGAAAGAATGGATGATTGTATAGTTTTTGATGATGCTGGTAACTCTTTTAAAATGAAAATTAAAGAAGGGAGTCAAGTACTAAGTAACGAGGATGAAAATACTGGACATGTCGATCATCGAAGGATTAAAGCCTTCCTACATAATGACGGGAATGAATATTTAGTGGCTCATTTCATGAGCAGAAGTCTAAATGACCATGAAATAAAAAGCGCCATTATTCAGCATAATCCAGAACCATACGTCAAATAACGCAGTCTCAACTAATTGAAACCACCCAAGCGGTGGTTTTTTTACGCCCAAATTTTAGGAGTAACAGATATGCACGCTGATATTTTAGATGAAGCAGCTGCCCGTGAGCAGCAGATGATTGAAGTTGCCCTGGCTAACCGGCCGGTGCCTAAAATGGTTTACACCGGCGAGTGCCACTGGTGCGAGGAACCGATAGCATTCGGTCACTATTGCGACAAGGATTGCCGCCACGACCACGAGGTGTTTTTGTGGGCTGAAAGTCAGCGGCGTATAGCATGAATGGACGCGCCGACTGAAAACGCCCTGCGGTCAGTCGCCCGAAATTGCCGGGCCGAGATAGTCAAAGCCACAACCGGCAAGCCCCGATCCGAGCACGACCGCATTACTACCCTTCTGTTAGACAAATACACCAAACTAATCACCGCGCTGCCGCCTGGCAGATACCCGGCCCGTCAATGGCTGGTCTACTTCGTGCGCGTGGTGGATAAGGAGATGAAAGCATGACTTTAGCGACTGGCGACAAGCTTACACCCGAAACATTCGCCGATTTTGTAAGCCGCCTTAAATACCACTGCGAGGGAGAGGGAGTCAGCGACCATTGTACTGCTGATGCGATTTTTATCGTTGAACGCAGGCGGCTGGTGAGCGGCATTGACCCCGACTATACGGATCAGCTGATGATTTATTGTGACGATAATCACTGGCTCAGTATCCAGGAATACTGGGATGATCTGGACTATGAATCACAGGTTGAACTTAATAAAAAATCGCAGGACTGGTGCGATAAGCAATTTATGAAAGCCGAAGACCGGGATCAGTGGTATCTGGTCGGTGAATTGGATGACCATACCGTGACCGGCTACCAATGGGAATGGGATTACGTTAATAGCCATTTCACCCGCGAAGCAGCAGAGGCCTTCATCGCCCGCAAAAAGCATGATTATCGTGATGGTCTGCGAGTGTACGTGGACGCAAATATTTATTGTTGGGAATTCAACACTATTAAACAGGCCCTGATAAAAGGTGACTTAATTCTCCGTCAGCGCTAATCACTCTCCCCCACATCATCGCAACCAAAGAGGCCGCTATGGCAAATGATGAACCGCTCACCCTGGCGGAAGCCGCCGCATTCCTTAAAGTCTCGCCGCGCACGGTCAGTAATATGATAAAGCGCGGTGATCTTGTCGGCCGGCAGACTGGCGGAACGTCCGGCAAGTACCTGGTGCTCCGTTCTGCCTGTATTGATTATCTTTCCAATCCACCTCAGAATCGCCCGGCGAGCATGGGTGATAGCGCCAAAGGAGTAGCACTATGTCAATCACCCTCAGAGGCGGAGTATGGCACTGTCATTTCTTTACCCCGGCAGGCAAAAGAGTTAGGCGCTCGCTTGGCACTGCGGACAAGAAGCAGGCCTTAGAGCTTCACGACAAGCTAAAGGCGGAGGCCTGGCGGGTCGATGAGATTGGAGATTTACCGACACGGACGTTTGAGGATGCCTGTCTGCGCTGGCTGGACGAAAAAGAGCATAAGCGCAGCCTTGACGATGACAAGGTAAAGATGGAGTTCTTCGTCGGGCATTTCTCGGGCCGGGACATATCCACCATCACAGGCGAGGAAATACAGAAGATCGTCAGCAAGATGGTGAACCGCAATCACCGCCGAAAATGGGAAGTTCAGCGTGACGCGGCATTACGGGATGGGAAGCCCGTGCCGGATTTCAAGGATAAGCCGGTCAGCGCAGGAACCAGAAGCCATTACCTTTCATTCATGCGATCGCTGTTACGCGCCGCGGCAAATGAATGGGGGTGGATAAAAACGGCACCGGTTATTAAAACGAAGAAGCCGATCAGCAAAAGGATACGCTGGCTGACCCGGGAAGAAGCGAACAGGCTCATTGACTGTGCTCCGGACAGCATCAGGCCGGTAATCGTGTTTGCGCTTTCTACCGGCCTGCGCAGGTCAAACATCATCGATCTGGAATGGACTCAGGTGGATATGCAAAGGAAGGTAGCCTGGATAAATCCAGAGAACGCCAAAGCGGGCAAGGCTATTGGCGTGGCTCTGAATGATACGGCGTGCAGGGTACTGAAGGAGCAGATAGGGAAGCATTCCCGATGGGTGTTTGTCCACACCAAAGCGGCCACCAGACACGATGGAACGAAAACGGCCGCTGTCAGGAAGATGCGACGTGATGATAACACGTCATGGCGCCTGGCACTCAAGCGGGCCGGGATTGAGGATTTCCGTTTTCACGATCTGCGACACACCTGGGCGAGCTGGCTGATACAGTCCGGCGTTCCGCTTTCTGCTTTACAGGAAATGGGTGGCTGGGAGTCGATAGAAATGGTGCGCCGGTATGCGCATCTCGCACCGAACCATTTGACCGAGCATGCGCGTAAAATTGACTCACTTTTGGGGAGTGACGACACAAATACGACACAAGGCGGAAATCAGGTGGGATTGAAACTAGCGTAAGCTATTGAAAAGTAATGGTACGCCCTACAGGATTCGAACCTGTGACCTACGGCTTAGAAGGCCGGTGCTCTATCCAACTGAGCTAAGGGCGCATTGGGAACTGGGTCGAATTATACGGTGCGAAGCGGTCGAGTCAACGATTTTGCTTACCAGGTCATTCTATTGCTGCACTATTAAGCAGCCAGCGCCGAATCTGTGCCTGACAGCGGCGTCCGCTTCTGACAAAATAGACCGCATACTCCGTTTCAACTAACCCAGATGGATCCCCTCTCTGATGGCAGCAAAGATTATAGACGGTAAAACGATTGCGCAGCAGGTGCGCCTTGAGGTTGCCGGGAAAGTGCAGCAGCGTTTGGCAGCGGGTAAACGCGCCCCCGGCCTGGCGGTAGTGTTAGTGGGTGAAAACCCGGCTTCGCAGATTTATGTTGGCAGTAAGCGCCGTGCCTGTGAAGAAGTCGGCTTTATCTCCCGCTCATATGATTTACCCGCGTCGACCAGCGAAGCAGAACTGCTGGAGCTGATTGACAAGCTGAATAACGATGGCGCAATCGATGGCATTCTGGTTCAGCTGCCGCTTCCGGCAGGTATTGATAACGTTAAAGTGCTGGAGCGTATCGCGCCATCGAAAGATGTCGACGGTTTCCATCCTTATAACGTGGGTCGCCTTTGCCAGCGCGCGCCTAAACTGCGTCCGTGCACACCTCGCGGCATCGTTACGCTGCTCGAGCGTTATAATATTGACACCTTCGGCCTGAACGCCGTGGTGGTTGGCGCATCAAATATCGTGGGCCGCCCAATGAGCATGGAACTGCTACTGGCAGGTTGCACAACAACGGTGACGCACCGTTTTACCAAAGATCTGCGTCATCATATTGAGCATGCCGACCTGCTGGTGGTTGCAGTAGGTAAGCCTAACTTTATTCCTGGCGACTGGATTAAGCCTGGCGCAATCGTGATTGATGTGGGTATCAACCGTCTGGAAAGCGGTAAAGTGGTCGGCGACGTAGATTTTGCTGCAGCTTCCGAGCGGGCAGCTTATATTACGCCGGTTCCAGGCGGCGTTGGCCCAATGACCGTGGCGACGCTGATTCAGAATACCCTGCAAGCCTGCGAAGAATTTCATGATGGAGCAGTACAATAATGGCAACTTTTTCTTTGGGTAAACATGCCCACGTCGATTTATGCGATCTGCTGAAGCTGGAAGGTTGGGTAGAAAGCGGCGGCGCGGCGAAAGACGCAATCGCGGACGGCCAGGTAACGGTGGACGGTAAAGTGGAAACCCGTAAACGCTGCAAAATCGTTGCGGGTCAAACCGTTAACTTTGATGGCAACAGCATCACCGTCGCTGAATAAAGCCAGCGGCAGGCTGCACTTTGAAAGCTGCGCCGCCAGTAAATAAAAGTGCGACGCCAGCGCTAAAATAATTCAGGAGCCACTCGGCTCCTGAAATTTTTTGGCTTATTTACGACGCCAGCTGGTCCCCTGTGGACCGTCTTCAAGTACGATCCCCATCTCGACCAGCTTGTCGCGCGCAAGATCCGCCTGAGCCCAGTTTTTCTCTTTACGTGCATCCAGGCGCATTTTAATCAGCGCTTCGATTTCAGCGACCTCATCATCATTCCCCTGCGCGCCGCTTTGCAGGAACTGCTCAGGATCCTGTTCCAGCAGACCCAGCACGCCAGCCAGCTGACGCAGTTTCGCCGCGAGGCCGTTGGCCGCCGCCCTGTCTTCCGTTTTCAGCCGGTTCACTTCGCGAGCCATATCAAACAGCGCAGAGTAAGCTTCCGGCGTGTTGAAGTCGTCGTCCATCGCCTCACGGAAACGCGTTTCAAACGCTTCGCCGCCAGTGGCTTCTGCATTGGCGTCCGTATTACGCAGCGCAGTATAGAGACGCTCCAGCGCAGAACGCGCCTGCTTCAGGTTATCTTCACCGTAGTTCAGCTGGCTACGATAGTGCCCGGACATCAGGAAATAACGCACGGTTTCCGCGTCGAAATATTCCAGTACATCACGCACGGTAAAGAAGTTGTTCAGCGATTTAGACATCTTCTCACGGTCAACCATCACCATGCCGGAGTGCATCCAGTAATTGACGTAAGGGCCATCGTGCGCACAGGAAGACTGCGCGATTTCGTTTTCATGATGGGGGAACATCAAATCAGAACCGCCGCCGTGAATATCGAAATGCTCACCCAGCTGCTTGCAGTTCATCGCTGAACATTCAATATGCCAGCCCGGACGGCCCGCGCCCCACGGCGATGGCCAGCTCGGCTCATCGGCTTTCGACATCTTCCACAGCACGAAGTCCATTGGATTGCGTTTTACGTCTGCCGCCACTTCCACGCGCGCACCCGCCTGAAGCTGTTCAAGATCCTGGCGCGACAGCAAACCGTAATCGGGATCGCTGGCAACAGAAAACATTACGTCGCCGTTGCTGGCGACATACGCATGATCGCGATCGATCAGCTTAGCCACCAGTTCAACGATTTCACTGATATGGCGCGTGGCACGAGGTTCCAGGTCCGGCGGCAGAATATTCAGCGCAGCGAAATCCGCATGCATTTCGGCAATCATTCGGTTGGTCAGTGCTTCGACGCTTTCGCCATTTTCATTGGCACGTTTGATGATCTTATCGTCGATATCAGTGATATTACGCACATATTTCAGCGAATATCCCAGGTAACGCAGGTAACGCGCCACGACGTCAAAAGCCACAAAAGTACGTCCATGGCCGATGTGACAGAGGTCGTAAACGGTAATGCCACACACGTACATGCCAACACTGCCAGCATGAATAGGTTTAAATTCCTCTTTTTGACGACTCAGGGTATTAAAAATCTTAAGCATTGAGACATTCCGTTTTTAGCGTGTGCGACGTTAGCGAGTGAAACTCATATTCTGCCGTATTGTTAACGTAACCGCCACGCAAAGCAAGGCTATGCCTGCCTCCGTTTATGCGGCGATACTGACTCATCATCACTTTTTGTGATATAAAAGCCCTCTATCTATAGCGGTCGTGCGCCTGCGTGAGCGCCGACGGCGACGCAATCTAAACCCTTCAACCTTGACAGGATGAGAATATGGTCACTTTCCAGACTAACCATGGCGATATCGTTATCAAAACTTTTGATGATAAAGCGCCAGCCACTGTTAAAAACTTCCTGGATTACTGCCGTGAAGGTTTCTACGACAACACCATTTTCCACCGTGTGATCAACGGCTTTATGATCCAGGGCGGCGGCTTTGAGCCGGGCATGGCGCAGAAAGCAACGAAAGAAGAGATCCGTAACGAAGCGAACAATGGCCTGAAGAACACCAAAGGTACGCTGGCGATGGCCCGTACTCAGGCGCCTCACTCTGCAACTGCACAGTTCTTCATTAACGTAGCCGACAACGACTTCCTGAATTTCCGTGACGAAAGCCTGCAAGGCTGGGGTTACTGCGTGTTCGCAGAAGTTGTGGAAGGCATGGACGTGGTTGAGAAGATCAAAGCCGTGGCAACAGGCCGCAGCGGCATGCATCAGGACGTGCCAAAAGATGACGTTGTGATCCAGAAAGTCACCGTCAGCGAATAATGTCTCACACGCTGTTTATCGCAGATTTGCATCTGTGTGCAGAAGAACCGGCAATTACTGCCGGTTTTCTTGCTTTTTTACGGCGTGATGCGCGGCAGGCCGAGGCGTTATATATTCTCGGCGATCTGTTTGAAGCCTGGATCGGCGATGACGATCCCGATCCGCTTCACGCTGAAATAGCCGCCGCATTACGTGAATTACAGCCGCTCAACATCCCCTGTTATTTTATCCACGGCAACCGTGATTTTTTGCTGGGCAAACGCTTTGCCGCCGCCAGCGGGATGACGCTGCTGCCGGAAGAGCAGGTGCTGGAAATCCACGGACAACGGATTTTGATCATGCATGGCGATACGCTTTGTACCGACGACGAAGGCTATCAGCGCTTCCGTCGCAAAGTACATCAGCCCTGGCTGCAAAAACTGTTTCTTTTATTGCCTCTGTTTATTCGTCAACGCATTGCGCTAAAAATGCGGGCGGGCAGCAAGCAGGCTAACAGCAGCAAAGATTTCACCATTATGGATGTCAATGCCGCCGCCGTTCAGGACACCATGGCTCGCCATCAGGTACGCTGCCTGATCCACGGCCACACCCATCGCCCGGCGGTTCATCAGCTTAGGGTTGATAACCAGCCAGCAGAACGCATTGTGCTCGGTGCCTGGCACAGTGAAGGGTCAATGATTCGGGTCAGTGAGAACGAAACCCGACTGATTTCCTTTCCCTTCTGAGCCGGCGAAAAGTCGTTATAAGCCGCGTTTAAGGCCAGAGCAAACGTTTTCCTGGCCCCACAGTCATGATATTCTCTCTCTCCTTCCCATCTGGCGGCCAGCAGGCTGGCAGATGACGTATGTACAATCACAGGAGTCAGACCCGCATGTCTTCCAACGCCGCACCGGCCCGCATTGCTATTGTTATGGGATCCAAAAGTGACTGGGCAACCCTGCAATTTGCCGCGGAAATTCTCACCAGCCTGGCTGTTCCTTTTCATTGCGAAGTGGTTTCAGCGCACCGTACGCCGGATAAGCTGTTTAGCTTTGCCGAGCAGGCCGCAGAGAACGGCTTCGACGTGATTATCGCAGGTGCCGGCGGCGCAGCGCATCTGCCGGGCATGCTGGCCGCTAAAACGCTGGTGCCGGTACTGGGCGTGCCGGTACAGAGCGCAGCGCTAAGCGGCGTCGACAGCCTGTATTCTATCGTGCAAATGCCACGCGGCATTCCGGTAGGCACACTGGCAATTGGTAAGGCGGGCGCGGCTAATGCAGCCCTGCTGGCGACACAGATTCTGGCGCTGCACGATGCAGATCTGGCAGGTCGGTTGGCGAACTGGCGTCAGGCACAGACCGATGACGTGTTGAATAACCCGGATCCGCGGGAGGAAGCATGAAGCCGGTTTGCGTATTAGGAAATGGCCAGCTGGGCCGGATGCTACGCCAGGCGGGTGAGCCGCTGGGTATCGCCGTTTATCCTGTCGGCCTGGATGCCGAGCCAGAAGCCCTCCCCATTCAGCAGAGCGTAATCACAGCAGAAATCGAGCGCTGGCCTGAAACCGCGCTGACCCGCGAGCTGGCAAGCCACACCGCCTTTGTTAACCGCGATATCTTCCCCCGTCTGGCCGACCGCCTGACGCAAAAGCAGCTGCTGGATCGGTTAGGACTTGCTACCGCGCCATGGCAACTGCTGGCCGACGGAGCAGAATGGCCGCAGGTTTTTGCCCGCCTGGGCGAACTGGCTATCGTTAAGCGCCGCACCGGCGGCTACGATGGCCGGGGACAATGGCGACTGCGTGCGCATGAGACCGATTCCCTCCCTGCTGATTGCTATGGCGAATGCATTGTAGAGCAGGGAATTAACTTCTCTGGCGAGGTGTCGCTGGTAGGTGCACGCGGGCACGATGGCAGCACCGTGTTTTATCCGCTGACGCACAATTTGCATCAGGATGGCATTCTGCGTACCAGTGTTGTGCTGCCAGAAGCCGATGCTGCGCGACAGAAGCAAGCTGAAAGTATGCTTTCGGCCATTATGCACGAGCTGAACTATGTAGGCGTGATGGCGATGGAATGTTTCGTTGTGCCAGAAGGCTTACTCATCAACGAACTGGCACCGCGGGTACACAACAGCGGACACTGGACGCAAAACGGCGCTTCCATCAGCCAGTTTGAGCTGCATCTGCGCGCTATTCTCGATCTGCCTCTGCCGAAACCTGTGGTGAGCACGCCCTCAGTAATGGTGAATTTGATTGGTACCGCATTCAACGTGGCATGGCTTAATCAGCCGTTGGTACGCCCTCACTGGTATGAGAAAGAGGTTCGTCCTGGCCGTAAGGTAGGCCACCTGAATCTTAATGATGTCAGCGTCGAGGCCCTACAAGCTGCGCTGAACGATTTAGTCCCGCTGCTGCCGACAGATTATGCCAGCGGTATAGCCTGGGCAATCACTCATCTGAAAAAGGACAGTGCTTAACTGTACTTAAGTATGGCTATCATTTCTGGAGTGAAAGTCGTATTGTATCGGCGAACACAATAAGAAATACATAGTACTATTAAGTAATTAGAAGTTTTGTTTGCCAACACCAAGGGAACCAGCTCCAGGCAGTAAGGATAATTACGTTAGATTTTTTCACCATTAACGTTGTTTCCGCCAGGAACTGGTTATCCCTGCTCTCCGCATCTTCTCTCTTTCCTCACCTTTTCGGGTGCTGCTTCACGTCGATCTTTACCTAAACCGCATTCGCATTTTACTGCCGGCTATTATTTGAACTTTCAGAGCAGATTTGACTCAAATTGACAAGTTTTAGTGATGTGTAGCCATAGGCTTGGTTTGCAAAGCATGGTAGAGTCAGGGATTGACGATGGAAGCCTCACTTTCTCAGGGAGATAATGACATGTCTAAATTGTTTTTTGGTAATATGTTGATCAATTCCTCCATACAGGATTACCTGGAGAGAAAACTGCTGCAATTTAATAATATTAAATACGCCTATGCGATCATGAGTAAGCGCAACCCGGCTGATTTTTGTATTATTTCAAATCGGCAGGAATGGTTTGAAGTTTATAAGGAAAATAACTTCCAGTTTATCGACCCTGTGTTAATAACAGCGCTTTATCGCGTCTCTCCCTTCTCATGGGATGAGAATATTATGCTGAACAAAGGCGTTAAGGTTCCTAAGCTGTTTGATATGGCACGCAATCATAACATCATTAATGGCTATACCTTTACGCTGCACGATCAGAATAACAATCTTGTTGTCCTGTCAATTATGATGGATGAGCATTGTGATGATAACATTGAAGAAATAATTCAGAATAACAAAGATAAACTTCAGATGTTGTTAATTACCA
This sequence comes from Pantoea sp. CCBC3-3-1, assembly GCF_007981265.1. Classification (NCBI taxonomy): domain Bacteria; kingdom Pseudomonadati; phylum Pseudomonadota; class Gammaproteobacteria; order Enterobacterales; family Erwiniaceae; genus Pantoea; species Pantoea sp. CCBC3-3-1. The sequence continues at coordinate 1,242,235 of NZ_CP034363.1, read as the reverse complement.
CACATGAAAAAATGACCACGCTGTATCAGGAGCAATCCCGGAAGTCAGAATTTGAAGAAATGAATACCCGTGAGATATTTTCAAAACGTGAAAATGAAATTATCTACTGGGCCAGCGTCGGAAAATCTTATCAGGAAATTGCATTGATACTGGGAATAAAGCTGACTACCGTAAAATACCATATTGGTAACGCGGTGAAGAAGCTTGGCGTTACCAATATGAAGCATGCCATCAGGCTCAGTATTGAACTACAGCTTATCAGGCCGGTTCTCACTGACGGGGATTGACAGTGGCCAGGCATCCAGCTTGATATTTAACCCGGGTGCCTTCAGTTTTACCCGCTCAATCAACGTGCGCTGATTATCATCGTCAATCGGCATAAAGATGAGCCAGATACTTTCCTGCTTTTCAGAAACCCCCTGTTTTACCACAGAAATATCCCAGCCCGACTGCCTGAAAATGCGATACATCGGATTACTGACAACCGCATAAATCCCTTCATATTTGTAATGACGTGCATAGTTGATCATTGAAAGAAAAAGCAGAGCGCTCACCGGTTGCTGGCGTAACTCAAGTGCGTTAACCCGCTCTTTATCTATAAATAATCGGCTGGCCTCAACATAATTACCCTCAGGCAGTTCAACGTTATCAAACCAGGATTTGAATGTACCGGTAATCATATTGGGATATTTAATTTCTATAAAACGAAGGCTGCAAACGCAACGCTCGTGGTAGACGCCAAAGATGTAGGCGGTATGATGATTATCGTATTCATCAAACTCCATATTGTTTTCACTTTTCACCATCCAGTTAAGGCGATCTTTAAACACTTTTTTTCTTAACGTAAAAAGTTCATTTGATTTCAATTCAGTGAGGAAACGATATTTTATATCCAGCAAATCTAACATTTAAGATATTTCCCTGTTATACGTTATACAACACCTTTATCATTAGCCCGCCAAAAAATACACCAATCCTGAATGAATTCTTTTCAACCTGAGCTTCCTGGCGGTAATGCATCACCGAAAAAAGCCAATGATAAAGGCCGGCGTAACCGGCCTTTATTCTACGCTGCGTTATAGCCCCGAAACAATGCATTTCCTTTCAGTAACCGGATCCCTAACCAGCCACCACAAAGGGAAAGTAGCACCGCACCCGTTATTGGCAGAATAATCCATAACAAATAATCCGGCTGCCAGGGGAAATCAAAAACTTTCGTCTGTAATCCCCATAATGCCGCTTCTGCGCCCGTGGCAGCCGCAATGCCTGAAACCGCTCCCAAAAGCGCAAATTCGCACCATAGCGTTCCCCGCAACAGCTTTTTACTGGCGCCAAGCGTCCTGTAAACCACCAGCTCCTGTCTGCGCTGGCGCATCCCGACCTGAATCTGCGCCAGCAGCAGCAGGACGCCACAGGCGGTGACCAGCACGACCATAATTTCCAGCGCCTGACTGACCTGGGTCAGTACCTGCCCTATTTGCTGTAAAATGCTGCCAATATCCAGCAGGCTGAGCGTCGGAAACTGACGATTTAACTGCGCCAGCAGCGCGCTATTGTTATCCACGCGAAAACTGGTCAGCCAGGTTTGCGGCTGATCGTCCAGCGCACCAGGTGGAAAAATAAAGAAAAAGTTTGGCTTCAGGCTTTCCCAGTCTACTTTTCTCAAACTGGTGATGGTGGCGGAAAACGCCTGCGTATCACCAGTAAAGGTCAGCGTATCGCCGAGACCCACGCCTAACCGCCCCGCCAGCGCCTCTTCCATAGAGACCTCTCCTTTTGCCGGTGGCCAGTGTCCCGCCGTCAGCGGATTATGGTCGGGCAACTGCGCAAGCGAAGTCAGGTTGAGTTCACGGTTGAGCGCGTTATCCTGCGAGGGATCTGCCGGTTGATGATTGATACTGGTCAGGCGGACTCTGGCAACAGGATAAAACGTTTGTGGCGTAACCTGGTGCTGTTGCAGGAAGGATTGCACCTCCGGCACCTGATCGTGGGTGAGGTTGAGCAGAAAATAGTTAGGGCTGTCCGGCGGCAGCTGCTGCTGCCAGCGATCCAGCAGATCGCCGCGCATCACCAGCAGCAACGCCAGCAGCATAAAGGATAAGGAAAAGGCCGACAGCTGGCTGAGCGTCGTCCAGGGCTGGCGCAGCAGCCGGTTGACCGCCAGCCGGAAAGCCAGATGGCGCACGCGCAGCCGACGTAACAGCAGCAATCCACCCCAGCCAATACCTGAAAGCAGCAATGACAGCAGCACAATGCCGCCAATCAGCGCCCAGAGCAGTTTACTTCCCCCGACCAGCAGCGCGAGCAGCACGACGACCACCAGCGCCATCGCGGGCAGGTAGTACTTCAGCGGCCAGACATTCGCCACCACATCGCGTCGCAGCACGCGTAAAGGCTGAGTTGCCAACAGCAGACGGTAAGGCCGCAGACCTATCAATAGCGAAATAACAAACAGCGAGCCGATAGCCCAAACCCACGGCCATCCGCTGGCTGCCGGCAGCTCACCCGGCAAGACGGGTTTGAGCATTTGCAGCAATATTTCCTCGAATCCTTTACCGATAATGCCGCCGCATATCGCAGCCAGCAGCAGCACCGCCAGCCACTGGCCAACAATCAGCTTACGGAGCGCCGCGCGGTTAGCTCCCAGCGTCTTCAGCACGGCGACCAAATCGTAGCGGCTTCGACAGTAATGGCTCATGGCTACCGCAACAGCCGCAATCGCCAGCATCAGCGTCAACAGCGCCGACAGCAGCAGGAACTGCTGGGCACGCTGCATCGATTTCCCCAGCGCATCTTCAGCGTTATCTACGCTAATCCAGCGCTGATCGGGCTTGATTTGCGCCGTAATAAAGCGGTCATAGCGCGCCAGCTGCTCTGGCGTTCCGGCAAATTTATAGCGCCAGGTCAGACGGCTGCCCGGTTGAATAGCGCCGGTCTTCGCGACATCCGCAAGGTTCATCAGCAGGCGCGGTGCGGTCTGAAAAGGATTAAAACCCGCGTCCGGCTCCTGAATGACCGATCCTGAAATACGCAGCGTGGTATCACCGACGTCCAGATCTGCGCCAGCCTTGAGGTTAAGCAAAGCCAGCAGGCGCGGAGCGGCCAGCACGGTTCCGGCAGCGGGCTTTAATCCGGCAGGCTCGGTCGCCAGCTCGCCAAACATCGGATAGCGATCGTCAACCGCCTTTACCGAAGCCAGCTGGGGCGTGTCACCGGCAAAAGTCATGGTCATAAACGTGAGTTGACGGCCAACTTGCAGGCCGTCTCGCCGGGCTTCATCCAGCCACGCCTCTGGCACTTCACGCGAGCTTTGCAGCGTTCTGTCTCCCGCCATATAGTCGCGGCTTTGCTGCGTCAGCCCTTTTTCCATGCGGTCGCTCAGCGAACCAAGCGCAAGCACGCAGGCGACCGCCAGCGTCAGCGCCAGCCAGACAATCAGCAGCGAAGGCGATTTCCACTCTCGCCAGAACCAGCGCCAGATCATGCTTCCTCCCACAATTTACCGTCCCTAACCCGTAACCGCCGATCACAGCGGGCCGCCAGCTGCTCATCATGCGTAACCAGTATCAGCGTGGTGGCAAAGTCACGGTTAAGGGAAAACAGCAGATCGACAATACGCTCGCCGGTTTTACGATCGAGATTGCCGGTAGGTTCATCTGCAAACAGCAACGCAGGCCGACCGCTAAACGCTCTTGCCAGCGCAACTCGCTGCTGCTCCCCCCCGGAAAGCTGAGAAGGTAAATGGCCGAGACGCCCGGCGAGGCCAAGCTGGGTAAGCAGGTTTTTCGCCTGCTCCCGGCTTTGGCTGTCGCTCTCTCCTCGTAACAAGGCCGGCAGCTGGACGTTTTCCAGCGCGTTGAGCGTGGGCACCAGCATAAAAGACTGAAAAACGAAGCCGACGCTTTTCGCCCGCAGTTCGGCCCGCTGTTCCTCGTTCATCTGGTGCAGCGGCTTGCCCAGCAGAAACACCTCCCCTTCGCTACCGTCATCCAGCCCGGCGAGGATCCCTAACAGCGTTGACTTACCAGAACCCGATTCACCAATCAGCGCGATGGTCTCCGCCGGTTTGACAACCAGCTCAACTCCGGTAAGGATGGAAAGCTGATGCTCACCCTGACCTACGGACTTATTAAGACGATGAACTGCAAGAATGTTTTCCGCTGGCATTACCTTGTCCTGTTATTTTTGGCGCTGATCGCGAAAGCGACGGCGGCAGATAAATTGCTGGTGCTTGGTGACAGCCTCAGCGCGGGTTACAGAATGTCTGCAACCGCGGCATGGCCTGCCTTACTTAATGAAAAATGGCAAAATTCTCCAGATGTTATTAACGGTAGCATAAGCGGCGATACTGCAACGCAGGGATTGGCTCGCCTGCCGGCACTGCTTAAAACGCATCAACCGCGTTGGGTACTGATTGAACTGGGCGGAAACGATGGCCTGCGCGGCTTTCCACCCCAGAAACTTGAGCAGGATCTGCAACAGATCATCAAACTGATCAAAGCGGCCAACGCGCAGCCGCTGCTGATGCAGATTCGTATTCCCGCTAACTATGGCCGTCGGTATACCGAAGCGTTTAGCGCTATTTATCCCAAACTCGCAGAAACCAATGCTATTCCATTGGTGCCTTTTTTCATGGAGCAGGTTTATCTGAAGCCGGAATGGATGCAGCAGGACGGGATCCATCCCAATCCCGCTGCCCAGCCGTTTATTGCCGCGCTGATGGCCAGGGAACTGGCACCCCTCGTTAACCATGGTCAATCGGCTTTGAAGACGGCGGACAGGTAAAGTTATGCAAAAAATAGTTGTTATCACTGGCTGCTCCAGCGGCATTGGTCTGGTCGCCGCTAACGACCTGTTGCGCCGGGGTTATCATATCTTCGCCGCCTGCCGGAAACCGGACGATGTACAGCGGATGGCACAGCTGGGATTCACCGGTATTGAGCTGGACCTGAACGACAGCGAGAGCGTGGAGCGCGCCGCGGCGCGGATCGTTGAGCTGAGCGGCAACCGCATCTATGCCTTATTCAATAACGGCGGCTACGGCGTGTATGGCCCGTTATCCGCCATTTCGCGTCAGCAAATGGAGCAGCAATTTGCCACCAATCTGTTCGGTACACATCAGTTAACGATGCTGTTACTGCCTGCTCTGCGAGCCAGTGGCGAAGCGCGAATTGTGAATACCAGCTCCGTTATGGGGTTGGTCTCCACGCCAGGGCGAGGTGCCTATGCGGCCAGTAAATATGCGCTGGAAGCCTGGTCTGATGCGCTGCGTATGGAGCTGCACGGCAGTGGTATTCGCGTCAGCCTGATTGAGCCGGGTCCGATTAAAACCCGCTTCACTGAAAACGTAAACCAGACTCAACAGGATAAGCCGGTAGAAAATCCCGGCATCGCGGCCCGGTTTACGCTACCACCCGAAGCCATTTTACCTAAGCTACGGCATGCGCTGGAAAGCCGTCATCCGCGCCTGCGCTATCCTGTGACGCTTGTCGCACATGCACTGAGCATTCTGCGACGTTTATTACCTGGCTGGATGATGGATCGCATTTTGCGCGGTAAACAGGCGGATAACAGCAATAAACCTTGAAGCCTGGCGGTCCGCCCCAATAGAGTAAGAAACCCTGAAAAAGAGACGAATTCATGTCACCACAAGCTGCCATTGTCACCATTAACGAAACCAATCTGCACCAGACGCTTGAGCAGTCGATGCAGATCCCGGTCCTGTTTTATTTCTGGTCAGCACGCAGCCAGCACTGTCAGGAACTGACGCCGCTGCTCGAGCGTCTGGCACAGGAGTATGCCGGTCAGTTCATTCTGGCAGAGCTGGACTGCGACGCAGAACCTGCCGTGGCCCAGCAGTTCGGCCTGCGCTCCATCCCTACCGTTTATCTGTTCCAGAATGGTCAGCCAGTCGATGGCTTCCAGGGCCCGCAGCCGGAAGAAGCGGTACGCGCCCTGCTGCATAAGGTGCTACCAAAAGAAGAAGAGTTAAAAGCGCAGCAGGGAATGGCGCTGATGCAGGAAGGCAACGTGCTGGAAGCGCTGCCGCTGCTAAAAGAGGCCTGGCAGCTCAGCAACCAGGAGAGCGAAATCGGCTTTCTGCTGGCGGAAGCGCTGATTAAGCTCAATCGCAGCGATGAGGCTCAGGCAGTGCTGGACGTGGTGCCGTTGCAGGATAAAGATACCCGTTATCAGGGGCTGATTGCGCAAATCGACCTGCTGAAACAGGCTGCCGACACGCCAGAAATTCAGCAACTGCAACAACAAATTGCTGCGGAACCCGACAATGCCGAACTGGCCACTAAACTGGCGCTTCAGCTACATCAGGTTGGCCGCAATGAAGAGGCGCTGGAGCTGCTGTTCAGTTATTTGAAAAAAGATTTAGGTGCGGCAGAGGGTCAGGCGCGTAAAATCCTCCAGGAGATTTTAGCGGCACTGGGGACGGGCGATGCACTGGCGGCAAAATACCGCAGGCAGCTCTACTCGCTGCTCTACTAATTCAAGCGATACGGGCCGAATGAATCGGCCCGATGAGTAACAATCCGGAGGTTATATGATAGTGATTCCCGTTATTATTCTTCTCGCGCTGGTCGTCGTCTGGTCCGGCATAAAAATCGTCCCTCAGGGCTATCAGTGGACGGTGGAGCGCTTTGGTCGTTACACCAAAACCTTGCAGCCTGGCCTTAATCTTCTGGTGCCGTTTATGGATCGTGTCGGTCGTAAGATCAATATGATGGAGCAGGTGCTGGATATCCCATCGCAGGAAATCATTTCTAAAGATAACGCCAGCGTCACTATTGATGCCGTCTGTTTTATTCAGGTTGTCGATTCGCCACGGGCCGCTTATGAAGTCAGTAATCTTGAACTGGCTATCGTCAATCTGACCATGACCAATATGCGTACGGTGTTGGGTTCGATGGAGCTGGACGAAATGCTGTCGCAGCGTGACAACATCAATACCCGGCTGCTGCGTATTGTTGATGAAGCGACCAATCCATGGGGCGTGAAAATTACCCGAATTGAAATCCGCGACGTAAGGCCTCCGGCGGAGCTGATCGCTTCAATGAATGCACAGATGAAAGCGGAGCGAACCAAACGCGCCGACATCCTTGAAGCGGAAGGGGTGCGCCAGGCGGCGATACTGCGTGCAGAAGGGGAAAAGCAGTCGCAGATCCTGAAAGCGGAAGGTGAACGGCAGTCTGCCTTCTTACAGGCAGAGGCGCGAGAAAGAAGTGCTGAAGCCGAAGCTCAGGCCACCAAAATGGTTTCTGAAGCGATTGCTGCTGGCGATATTCAGGCGATTAACTATTTCGTGGCGCAAAAATATACCGATGCTTTGCAGCAGATTGGAACCTCCAGCAACAGCAAGATGGTGATGATGCCGCTGGACGCTTCCAGCCTGCTCGGATCAATTGCCGGTATTTCTGAGCTGCTGAACGAAACCAAAAAAGATCGGGGCGCATAATGCTGAGCGAACTGTTGGCAACGCCTTCCTGGCTGTGGCTGACGCTCGGCGGCCTGCTGCTGGCGGCTGAAATGCTGGGTGCCAGTGGCTATCTGCTCTGGAGCGGCGTCTCGGCGCTGTTGGTTAGCCTGTTGGTCTGGCTGGTGCCCTTATCATGGGAATGGCAGGGTATCGCCTTCGCGCTGTTAACGGTTCTCTCCGCGATAGGATGGTATTACTGGCTGAAAAACCGCGACCGCAGCTATCCGCCCTCTTCCCTTAACCAGCGCGGCAACCAGTTAATTGGCCGTCAGTTAACGCTGGAAGAAGCGCTGGTCGACAGAATTGGGCATGTGCGGATCGGCGACAGCAGCTGGCGGGTTGAGGCCAGCGAAAACTTTCCGGCAGGAACCCTGGTGACGGTCATCGCGGTTGAAGGCATTACGCTGCTTGTTGCCAGACGGGCAGCAGAGTAGCAAGGGTAAGAGATACCTTGCGCTCGTGCAGCGTAAGGTATCTCAAACGCCGCTTTTGCTGCGGCAGCAACCCGACAGATTATCAATAATCGGGCACTCGGCGCTGTCGTCGCCCGGGCAACTGTCGGCAAGCGCCAGCAAACGTTCACGCATCAGGTTCAGCTCGCTGATATGCGTCTCAATCTCAGCGACTTTGCTTAGCGTTCGTGCTTTTACATCGGCGCTGTGGCGCTGCGGATTGTTAAACAGAGAAACCAGCTCGCGGCACTCTTCCAGGTTAAAGCCAACCTGCCGCGCCTGCCGCAGAAACGTTAGTTCTTCCAGATGCTTTGTCGTATACGCGCGATAGCCGTTCTCGCTGCGCATGGGAGCAGTCATTAGCCCTTTTTCTTCGTAAAAGCGAATAGCTTTGCTGGTCAGCCCGGTTTTTCTCGCCACGTCGCTGATATTCATTTTTGTCCCCGCTGCAAGCCTTTGGGAAATCTTAGCACTGTATCAGGCTGCGCAGGCCAATAACTTGACCTTCCCCTTGAGGGAAGGTTTATCCTTGATTACGGTTACAAAAGCCTGCGGGTTAACGCGAAACAGGAGCATTTATGTCACAAACTACGTTACTGGCGCTGGAAGGACTCTCCTGCGGCCACTGTGTGAAACGAGTTAAGGAAGCGCTGGAACAACGTGCTGATGTTGAAAAGGCTGATGTTTCAATTAGCGAAGCGCGTATTAGCGGCAGCGCCAGCCCTGACGATCTGATTGCTGCCGTTGAGCAGGCAGGATATCAGGCCCAGCTTGCGCAGGACAACGCTCGCCCAAAGCCTGAACCGCTGGCAGCTCAGCCGGAAGCGCTGACAGCGGAACCTGAAGGGCTTCCGGCACAGGAAAGCGAGAGCTTTCACCTGCTGATTGACGGTATGAGCTGCGCAAGCTGCGTAAACCGTGTGCAGAGCGCCCTGCAACAGGTGCAGGGCGTCAGTCAGGCACGCGTCAATCTGGCGGAACGCAGCGCGCTGGTGCTGGGTGAAGCCACGCCAGATGCGCTGATCCAGGCCGTAAAAGAGGCGGGTTATGATGCCGAAATTATTGAGGACGATACCGAGCGGCGTGAAAAACAGCAGCAAACGGCGGATAAGGCGATGCGCCGCTTTCGCTGGCAGGCCGCCGTCGCGCTGACGCTCGGCATCCCGCTGATGTTGTGGGGCATGGTCGGCGACAACATGATGCTTACCGCCGCCAACCGCAGCGGCTGGCTGATCGCAGGCGCGCTGACGCTGCTGGTGATGATCGTCGCAGGCGGGCATTTTTATCGCAGCGCCTGGCGTAGCCTGCTTAATCGCAGCGCGACCATGGACACGCTGGTGGCGCTCGGGACGGCTGCCGCCTGGCTTTACTCCATCACCGTCAACCTTTGGCCAGACGCTTTCCCGCATGAAGCCCGTCACCTTTATTACGAAGCCAGCGCGATGATTATCGGGCTGATCAATCTGGGGCATATGCTTGAGCAGCGTGCACGTCAGCGCTCATCGCAGGCGCTGGAGCGTTTGCTGGATCTCACGCCGCCAACGGCACGAGTGGTCACAGAACATGGCGAACAGGTCGTTGAACTGAGTAACGTGCAGACCGGCATGACGCTACGGCTGACAACCGGCGATCGCGTCCCGGTGGATGGTGTGATTACGCAAGGTGAAGCCTGGCTGGATGAAGCCATGCTGACCGGGGAAGCGCTGCCGCAGCAAAAAAGCAGCGGTGATAAAATTCATGCCGGAACCATGATGCAGGACGGCAGCGTACTGTTTTCCGCCAGCGCCGTCGGTAAAAATACCACGCTGTCGCGCATTATTAATCTGGTACGCCAGGCGCAGAGCAGTAAACCGGAAATTGGCCAGCTGGCGGATAAGATTTCGGCGGTATTTGTGCCCAGCGTGGTTGCTATCGCCCTCCTGAGCGCGGCAATCTGGTATGTATTCGGCCCTGCGCCGCAAATTGTTTATACCCTGGTGATTGCCACCACCGTGCTGATTATCGCCTGCCCCTGCGCGCTGGGTCTGGCTACGCCCATGTCGATCATTGCTGGCGTAGGTCGTGCCGCCGAGTTTGGCGTGCTGATACGCGATGCCGATGCCCTGCAACGCGCCAGTACGCTCTCTACGCTGGTTTTCGATAAAACAGGTACGCTGACCGAAGGCAAACCGAAAGTGGTGGCTATTACGTTGTTTAACGGAGCGCAAGAGCAGCAGGTTTTAACATGGGCCGCCGCGCTGGAACAGGGTTCCCACCATCCACTGGCTCGGGCAATTATCGAACGTGCGGATGCTGCCCAGGTTGAGGTATCCGGTTTTCGTACGCTGTCGGGCCAGGGCGTCAGCGGCACCGCCGACGGCAGAGAATTGTTATTGGGTAACAGCGCCCTGATGGCGCAGCAACAGATCCCGCTTACCGATGCGCAAGACCAGATTGCCGCTCAGGCAAAACAAGGTATAACGCCCGTTCTGTTAGCCGTCGATGGCAAAATTCAGGCGATGTTTTCTATACGCGATCCCTTGCGAAGCGAGAGTGTCGCCACGCTGCAACGTCTGCGAACAATGGGCTATCAGGTAGTCATGCTGACCGGTGATAATCCGGTGACCGCGCAGGCTATTGCACAAGAAGCGGGTATGGATAACGTTATCGCAGGCGTGCTGCCAGAGGGCAAAGCTGAAGCCATACGCAAACTTCAGCAGCAGGGACATCAGGTTGCGATGATCGGTGATGGTATTAACGATGCGCCAGCGCTCGCCCAGTCTGACGTGGGTATTGCGATGGGCGGCGGCAGCGATGTGGCGATCGAAACGGCAGGCATTACCCTGATGCGTCACGATCTGCATGCGTTAGTCGACGCGCTGGCTATCGCAAAAGCAACGTTAAGAAACATGAAGCAGAATCTGCTGGGTGCCTTTATCTATAACGCATGCGGCATCCCCATTGCCGCAGGCATACTCTACCCACTAACGGGCACGCTGCTCAGCCCGGTAGTTGCAGGCGCCGCGATGGCACTCTCTTCCATTACCGTGGTCAGCAATGCCAATCGTTTAATTCGCTACCGGCCGCCGCGGGCGTAGCGTAACCCGGTTCTCATCTGTTCTTCAGTCCGCTAAACCGTTAGCATGGGGTGATAACAGATGAGGAGCCTATGGGAAAATTATTGCGTGAGATGGCGGCTCTGTGGCGAAAACTGTCGCCGGTGCGCTATGCCTATCCGGCGCAGGATGTCGCCCTCGGCCACAGTCAGCTGCATCTGGTTGGCAGTATCCATATGGGCACGCAAACAATGATGCCGCTGCCCGCAGCATTACAGGCAAAGCTGGCGCATGCTGATGCCCTGATTGTGGAAGCCGATATCACCTCCGGCGCCTCTCCTTTCAGCGAAAGCGAGATTTGCCTGCCGCTGGCGGAACGGCTCACCGCTGAAGAACTGTTCCAGCTGCGGCGGCTATGCCATGAAGTTGGCATTGATCCTGACGTCATTGACCTGCTACCAGCATGGCAAATTGCGCTCATGCTTCAGGCGCAGCAGGCGCAACGCCTGGGACTGCGCGCGGATTACGGCATTGATTTTCAGCTATTACAAGCCGCGCGGGCACAGCAGAAGCGAATCATCGAACTGGAAGGGCCGGAAACTCAGCTGGCGCTGCTGAAGGCGTTGCCGGAAAACGGTCTGTCGCTGTTGCAGGATACCCTGAAGCACTGGCATACCAACGCCAGGCTGCTACAGACGATGATTGGCTGGTGGCTGGAGACGCCGCCCGGCAACAATAAAACCGTGCTGCCCGGCACGTTCAATAACGCATTGAATGATGTACTGATGCTGCAACGCAACCAGCGCTGGAGCGAGACGTTAAGCGAGTTACCGCCAGGGGATTACGTGGTGGCCGTGGGTGCACTGCATCTGTATGGCGAAGGTAATTTACCCGCTTTACTGAAAAAAAGCTGAAAAAAAAGGCCAATATCGCTATCAGCCCGTCAATGAGGAATTTTTTATGATTTTAGTTAGCCGTCAGCAATCGGGTTGCTAACGGGGCGATGATTGTCGCTCAAAGCCTGAATTTTCGCCAGTACTTTTCTTCATCAACCCCGGTTATTTACCGTTCACTTTTTGCAGAAGGATCGCTTTTATGACCCCAGCAGTAAAACTCCTCGAGAAACAAAAGGTCAGCTTTCAGCTTCATGCTTATACGCACGACAGCAGCGACACCCATTTTGGCGATGAGGCGGTGCGTAAGCTCAATCTGGATGCGAATCGGGTCTATAAAACGCTGCTGGTCGCGCTTAACGGTGACAATAAAATGCTGGCGGTGGCGGTGACGCCGGTTGCCGGACAGCTGGATTTAAAACATGTTGCCAAAGCTTTTGGCGCAAAGAAAGTTGAGATGGCCGATCCGCAAATCGCCCAGCGTACGACCGGCTACCTGTTAGGCGGCATTAGCCCGCTGGGGCAAAAAAAGCGTTTGCCCACCGTGGTCGATAAGCCCGCCCAGGATTTTCCCACTATTTTTGTCTCGGGTGGCCGTCGGGGGTTGGAAATTGAACTGTCACCGCAGGATCTGGCGCAGCAGCTCGGCGCTGTATTTGCAGATATTTCGCGGCGAGATTAACCCACCCACGATTTTAGTCGTTGGTTTGCATTAGCAGCTGATCGACCATCCAGCGCCCCGCCGGCCCCGGCGGTGTATGCCGGGACCAGGCCGCATCGACTGAAATTTTTTGCGGCCAGCCGCTGACCGGCAGCTCACGCAGCACCTGATGACCGAACTGCTGTACCAGCCAGCGCGGTAAAATAGACCAGCCAAAGCCCTGTTCGGCCATTTCCAGCAGCAACAGATAAGAAGGCGCTGACCAGACGCCCTTTCCTGACGGGTAACGACCCTTTTCAATCCAGGTATTGAGGCTGAGCTGCCGCACGGTTTTCAGTTCGGCTTCGTCAACCCGTGGCTGCTGTGCCAGGAAATGATCCTGATGCAGATAGATCGCCATTTGCACCTCAACCTGCAATCGTGAGGTCGCGATCTCAGCAGGATAGCCAGACTGAACGCGGATTACGCCAATATGTGCCCTCCCCGCCTGAAGCAGTTCGATCACATCCGCATCTTCGGCGATCATGCATTCAAATTCGATCTGCGGATAGCGGGCAGCAAATCGCTTCAGTAGAGATTCGTGATAGTCCGCCTGCCAGAAATCGGAAATGGCCATGCTCAGACAAGGCTCGACTTCCCCTGCCAAACGCACAGCCAGTTCGTCCAGCTGCGCACTGGCCGCCAGGATCTCTCTGACCTGCGCCAGCGCCCGCCTGCCATTTTCCGTTAATACAGGAGAACGCGCCTCCCGGTTAAATAAGGTGAAACCAAGATCGGTTTCCAGGTTGGCGACGGCGGTGCTGATTGTGGACTGACTTTTTCGCAGCACGCGTGCCGCGGCGGAAAAAGAGCCGCATTCCACTGTCTGTACAAACGCCAGCAAAGATTCGGGAGAATAACGCACAGAAGTATCGCTTTTTTAGATGGGTTCTCACTTTATCTTATCAAACCAGGCCGGGAAAATAGCAGCTTATTAATTGAGGAGCTGTTATGCATACCCGCACGTTGAAAGAACGTATTTTCCATGCCGTAGGCTTTGAAGCGTTGGCAATTCTGCTGGTCTCGCCTCTTGCTGCCTGGGTGATGGCGAAGCCGCTGTTTCAGATGGGCACGCTGGCCATTATGCTTTCTACCGTGGCGATGATCTGGAACGTGATTTACAACGCAGGCTTTGACCGCCTGTTCCCCCGCTCCGACATCCCTCGTAGATTGCCACTGCGCATTGTTCACGCGTTAGGTTTTGAAGGTGGTTTTATCGGCATTGGCTTACCGATTGCCGCCGGGATGCTGGCTGTTTCACTGTGGCAGGCTTTTTTAGTGGAAGTGGGTTTCTTCCTGTTTTTCCTGCCTTATACCGTGGCCTATAACTGGCTCTGGGATACGCTGCGTGAGAAATGGCTGCGCCGCAAAGCCTGTGAGCTTAATGCACGATAGAAAAAACACCGCCAGCAAGGCGGTGTTTTTGTTCTGCTAGCGCATAGCCGTTTCCATTTTGACCATGCGCCATATTTTATGCAGCGTCGACGGCTCAGATTCTTCCGCCGTTTTTTGCTGCCCGACCGGCGTTTGTTGGTAAATGATTTCACCTTTTGGCGCATAAGCGGCAGCATCGAGCGGCGAATGTTTCTGAATGTACTGTTTCAATACCTCAGCATCCACAAAACCGGTATTCACATAGCCCGGTAGCTGATTCACCGTTGGATAGCCGTCGCCTCCCAGCGCGTTAAAACTCAGCGTCGCCATACGGTAAGTCTTCCCGGGCTGTAGCGGTTCGCCTTTGATTTTAATTTCACTGACGCCTTTACCGTCGGCTGTCAGGCTGACATTGGCAAATTGTGCATAAGCGCCCGAATCCACCTGCTTGTTCGCCACAACCGCCAGGTACTCCGCTACCTCGCTGCCTTTCATATCGACATAGGTCAACGTATTACCGAACGGCTGAACTTTCAGCACGTCTTTATAAGTAATTTTCCCGGCTTCAATGGAGTCGCGCACGCCGCCGCCGCTCATCACCGCAAAATCGGCGCCAGCCCGCTCTATCTGCGCGCTAAGGATCAGCCGCGCCAGGTTGGTTTGTACAAAACGAACCTTGCTACGATCGCCTTCCAAATGTCCGTTAACGCTGCCGATATTAACCCCAAGCTGCGCTTCACCTTTTTTCTGGAAAGGCGTGAGCAATTTCATCATCGCCGGGTTTTTGGCAATTTCCTGCGTGTAATTCACCCAGCTGCTGCTGCCGTCGGCATTAGCGATCTTATGACGTAAGTTTATTGGCACCAGCTCGTAATGTTGCAGCGTCAGTTTACCGTTCAGGAAAGTGAAGTCCGCACGGCCAATATATTTACCCCACTCGTGCGCCTGCACTATCCAGGTTCCATTCTGTTGGTCTGGCTGGCAAGGCGTTCCCGGCACGTAATCCACCTGTTTAACGTTTTCTTTCGCCATACAGACCGGATCCTGCGAGTGGCCGCCCACGATCATATCCAGATAGCCAGCGGGCAATTCACGCGCCATTTCTACATCGCCTGGCGCATTTGAACCATGGTTGCCGTTGTCATAATGCCCCATATGGGTGGCGGCGATGACCACGTCGGGTTTCTCTTTCTGCCGCAGTTCTTCCACCACCGCTTTCGCTTCCGTCGCCGGTTTATGGAAAACGATATCGTTAAAGTATTCCGGATTGCCGATTTTTGCCGTGTCGTCGGTGGTCAAACCAATGACCGCGATTTTCAACCCCATGCGGTTGAACAACGCATAGGGTTGAAACAGGCGTTTGCCGGTGCTTTTCTGGTAAATATTGGCGGAAAGCAGCGGGAATTTGGCCCATTTTTGCTGCTGCCGAAGAACAGATAACGGATTATCAAACTCATGATTGCCGATTGCCATGGCATCGTAACCAATCAGGTTCATGCCGCGAAAGTCAGGCTCGGCATCCTGTAAGTCTGATTCAGGCACGCCAGTATTAATGTCGCCGCCCGAGAGGATCAGTACCGCGCCGCCGTGAGCCTGCACGTCATAACGGATCTGGTCCATCATGGTTTTTTGCGCGGCCAGGCCATATTCATCACGATCGTTCTGCCAGAAGCGTCCATGGTGATCGTTGGTGTGTAGCACGGTGAATTTATAGACTCGGTCTTTAACCCATGCCTGCGCCATCAGAGGGGTGCTGAGCAATGCCAGCATTAATATCAGCGATTTTTTCTTCACTTTAAGCACGTTGAATCTCCTTGTTTGGCGCCATTGGGCGAGGGTCAAATTTACTACAGGCCAGCCGAATAGCAAGCGGGCTGTTGTTACCCGGCGAGGGTAAGGTAATAAGGAATAGATGCAGGTTAAAATCGGGCTTAGCTGTGATTTTTATATCTTGCGGCCCTAATTGCCTGTGGTAAGCGCATAAATCACAGCAATGTAACAAAGATAATTGCAATCACTAAGCTGATATCTCTGCAATAAATCAACATGGAAAAGCGATAACTCTCAGAAATCTCGCTTACGTCTCATTTTAAGTCATGACCTCTTTTTTTTTACTATTCCATCCCAATATTTCAGGCGAACCCGTTAATTATGCCATACACTTAAAACTTACAACCGGACACATTTACACACAGGAGAGAGGCATGCATCATACTACCCCGCTTATCACCACCGTTGTTGGCGGTCTTGTTCTCGCTTTTTTCCTTGGCATGCTCGCTCATAAGCTGCGTATCTCTCCCCTGGTCGGTTATCTTCTTGCTGGCGTGCTGGCTGGTCCTTTTACTCCCGGTTTTGTGGCCGACACGAACCTTGCTCCTGAACTGGCGGAATTAGGGGTAATTCTGCTGATGTTCGGCGTGGGCCTGCATTTTTCACTGAAGGATTTGATGGCCGTGAAGGCTATTGCGATCCCCGGCGCGGTCGCACAGATTGCCGCCGCCACGTTGTTAGGAACCGGGCTTGCGCTGGCTATGGGCTGGCCGTGGCTAAACGGGCTGGTGTTCGGGCTTTGTCTCTCTACCGCCAGCACCGTGGTCTTGCTACGTGCGTTAGAAGAACGCCAGCTGATTGACAGCCAGCGCGGTCAGATAGCGATTGGCTGGCTGATTGTGGAAGATCTGGTGATGGTATTAGCGCTGGTCCTGTTGCCCGCCATTGCGGGTATGTTCGAAGAAGGCAATGCCAGCGTCAGTATGCTGCTGTGGGATCTACTGCTGACCATTGGCAAAGTGGTGGCCTTTATGGTGCTGATGATGGTGGTAGGCCGTCGTGCAGTGCCGTGGATTCTGGCACGCAGCGCCGCGACCGGCTCCCGTGAACTGTTTACGCTTGCCGTTCTGGCATTGGCGCTGGGCATCGCCTTTGGCGCGGTGGAATTCTTTGACGTTTCATTTGCGCTGGGCGCGTTCTTTGCCGGCATGGTGCTGAACGAATCGGAACTCAGCCATCGTGCCGCACATGACACGCTGCCGTTAAGAGACGCCTTTGCGGTGCTGTTTTTTGTGTCGGTCGGCATGCTGTTCGACCCGATGATCCTACTTGATAAGCCGCTGGCCGTGCTGGGGGTACTGGCAATTATCGTGTTGGGTAAATCACTTGCCGCACTGCTGCTGGTGCTGCTGTTTGGTCATTCGCGGCGTACCGCGCTGACAATTTCCGTTAGTCTCGCGCAGATTGGTGAGTTCGCCTTTATCCTGGCGGGCTTGGGCATCTCCCTTAATCTGCTGTCCAACGAGGGGCGTAATCTGGTGCTGGCCGGTGCGATCCTGTCGATTATGCTTAACCCGATTCTTTTTGCGTTGCTGCAACGCTATCTCGACAAGACCGAAACCATCGACGATCAAACCGTCGAAGAAGCGATGGAAGAAGAAAAACAGATCCCGGTAGAGCTCTGTAACCATGCGATCGTGGTCGGATTTGGCCGTGTTGGCAGCCTGCTGGGACGCAATTTAATCGAAAGCGGCGTTCCAGTCGTTGTGGTAGAAAACAGCCGTTCACGCGTGGAAGCGCTAAGAGAGCAAGGCATCAGCGCGGTGTTAGGCAATGCCGCCCGTGCGGATACCATGGATCTGGCACGTCTCGACTGCGCGCGCTGGCTGCTGTTGACCATTCCGAATGGTTATGAGGCGGGTGAAATTGTCATCGCCGCCAGGGAAAAGCGCCCTACCATCGACATTATTGCCCGCGCTCATCACGACGATGAAGTGAACTACATTATTGAGCGCGGGGCAAACCGGGTGGTGATGGGCGAGCGTGAAATTGCTAACAGCATGCTTACTCTGATGCAGACCGATCTGCACGCAGCGCCGCAGGCGAGTCCGCTTTAGACCAAAGCGGACTTGCTGCTATCTTTCCCAGTATGACTCTTCCAGGCTGTCTTCACGCTCTGGCAGGCCGCGCGTCAAACGCGGCGAGTGCTGGTTGAGAACCTGATAACTCACGCGGTTAGCATATTTGCAAACCTGAGCCAGTGAAGAGTAGGTCAGGTAGTTACGACCGTGCTTGCTGGAATTAGGCACGTTCTGGCGATGGTAATCGTTGGCAGTAATATCATGCAGCACAGCAGCCAGCGCACCATCGCCTGCGCCGTTGGTGTTCATAATCTTCTCCGGCCCGCCCATATAAGGCGCGATATGCGAGAAAATACGTAGCGGCTGCTGACAATCCTGATGACGCATCGCGCGGCTGAATTCGTACTGGTTGAATTCCGGGATTGCGCCTGGCAACAGCGGATGCTGCGTTTTGCGTTTACCCTCTTCTTCGGTGAAGCCGGCCATGTACAAGCCGTTCGGTCCCGCCGTACACAGAACTAAATCCACCCAGTCCAGCGCCATATTTGCCGCCTGCAACGGGTCGCTCAGGCCGGTAAGCGCTTCGCCCTCTTCCTCGTTCATCGCCACGATTGACACGTGATCGCGCAGGAAATCCCGCCAAAACTGCGGATTGTCGCCAATCACATATTTGGTACCAAGCGTCAACACTACCGGAACATTGTGCTTTTTCGCCCAGGTAATTGCCTGCATCGTGGCATCAGCAATCGGCTCGCCGGGCTTACAGCGGATCAGGTAAGAAGTCAGCAACAGTGCAGACGCACCGGCAATCACCTCTTCCGGGATGGCTTCTTTGGTCAGCAGGTTCATCATGCCTGGGCTGATCGCAAAGGTACGCTCGCCATGTTCACCAATTAGCGTAAAGCAACGGCCAATCGCGCCATCCACGCCATGCAGATAGTTAAGATCGGTACGGCTGGAGGTGTTGCACAGATAGCGATAGGCATAGCTGCCAATCTGCACATTCCGACACATCACGCCCAGCAGCACCGACCGGTCATCGGCCAGCACCGAGTAGTTGTGCAGCGTATTGCCGATGGTGCCGCCAGCAAACTGATGAGTAATCAAATTGTTCTTCGTCAGCTCATCATATAAAGCTTCGGCAACGTCATCCTCAATCACCAGCGAATGTCCGGCGCTCAGGCCGTAGCGAGCGATAAACGCATCATCCACCTTCGCTTCAATATCAACCATGGTCTGGTCGATGCCAGCAATCCAACTGGTTGCCGTTTCGCTTTCTGGCTGTGCCTGCTGCAGCAGCGGATCGCGAGCGCTGACGGGAAAATAGTGTTTGGATTTGCGTTTGCCGGGAAATTTCATGTTGCTGACTTCAGGAAGGGGAACAGGCGGGGAATGATAACAGGGATGTGGCTGACTGCCCACATCCCTGAATGCGGTTATCCGCGCTGGCTGTTGACCAGCTCCACCATCATGTCGATGTGTAAGGCATCGTCATTCAGGGCAGGAATATATTCAAACCTGGTGCCGCCAGCGTGCATGAAGATCTCGCCGTTCTCCTCGCTGATCTCTTCCAGCGTTTCCAGACAGTCGGCAGAGAACCCCGGGCTCATCACCTGCACATGCTTAATGCCTTTCGCCGGCAGCGATTTCATCGTCTCGTCGGTATAGGGCATCAGCCACGGCTCACGACCGAAACGCGACTGGAACGTCAGCATCGCATTCTGGCTGGTCAGTCCCATTGCCGCCATCAGCGCATCAGCGGTATCGCGGCAGCGCAGTGGATAGTCATCGCCTTCATTGGCGAAGCGCTGAGGAATACCGTGGAAGGACATAACCAGCAGATCGGGCTTGCCGTGTTTAGCAAACGAACGTTCCACAGAGTCTTTCAGTGCGGCGATATAGGCCGGATGCTCTGCGTAATCACGAATAAACTGTACTGATGGCAGGCTGCGATAACCGGCGAAAACCTCGGTGATGCCATCCCATACCGCTGCAACGGTCGAGCAGGAAAACTGCGGATAGAGAGGCAGTACGATCAGCCGCGTGACGCCCTGCGCCATCAGGCTGTCGAGCGCGCTTTTCAGGCTGGGATTGCCGTAGCTCATGCCCAGCTCAACCGGCATATCCAGTCGGGCAGCCAGCGCGTTGCGCTGACGTTTGCTGTAAACCATCAGCGGTGAACCTTCGTCCATCCACACTGACGCGTACAGTTTAGCGACCCGCGGTGAGCGAATCGGCAGAATTGCACCATTCAAAATCGGCCACCACAACCAGCGTGGTGTATCCACGACGCGTTTATCGCTAAGGAACTGTTTCAGGTAGCGTTTAACAGCAGGCGTGGTTGGCGCGTCAGGTGTCCCAAGGTTCACCAGCAGTACGCCAGGTTTATCTTGCCTCATTGTTATTCCTTCTCTGGGCATTTCAGGTGATGAAAACGAGACTTATTCTAGCGGAAAATCGGGGAGGGGAAACCAATTGCTGTAGTAGGGCCAGGTTTAGCTGGCCCTGCGGGACTTAACCGAAGATTTTTTCCAGTTCGGCGCTGACTTCAGACACTTTACGGGTGCCGTCAATTTTGTGGTAAGCGGTGTTACCGGCTTCCGCTTCTTTGCTGTAGTAAGCAATCAGCGGCGCGGTCATCTGATGATATTCTACCAGGCGCTTACGCACGGTCTCTTCCTGATCGTCTTTACGCGTGGTCAGCTCTTCGCCGGTCACATCATCTTTGCCTTCCACTTTCGGTGGATTGAATTTTACGTGATAAACGCGGCCAGATGGCGCATGAACACGACGACCCACGATGCGGTCGATAATCAGCTCGTCCGGTACGGCGAACTCCAGCACGTTATCAATTTTGATACCGGCTTCCTTCATGGCATCAGCCTGAGGAATAGTGCGCGGGAAACCGTCCAGCAGGAAACCGTTACGGCAATCTTCCTGCGCGATACGCTCTTTTACCAGCGCGATAACCAGCTCGTCAGTCACCAGCTTACCGGCATCCATCAACTCTTTCGCCTGCTTGCCCAGCTCGCTGCCAGCTTTTACCGCTGCACGCAGCATGTCGCCCGTAGAGATCTGCGGAATACCGTATTTCTCCATAATGAACTGAGCCTGAGTTCCTTTACCTGCACCCGGTGCACCGAGCAGAATAATACGCATTGCGTAAATCCCCTTGCGAATCGCTTAAATGATCAAGTTATGTAGGGCAAGAACATACCATCATGGCCCTTTATCCACAAGGAACCCGGCGGTTAACCTGCTGCCCCACGGCATGCCGTAGACGCTCGACAGCGAGCATAAAGCCGCTATCCGATTATCGTTACTACAATCAGTGCGCCGATGATAACCGACTGAATAGAAAGTTTTTAATCCAAAAAATTCGTCCTCTACCGCGAGGCAGACGCGGTCACTCATCGCAGAAAAAGAGCAGGATTGGCGGGCAAGACGTAACGGATTGATAATGCGATGAAACTCAGGGCGTGCCGCATGATTGCCGTCGCCCGGGTCACTTAGCCGCCATACCGGCTGAAAGTGAGCGTTTTCAGACTATGTGCTACATAAGCGTCATTCATCAGGACGCCAGCTTTCGCGACGCGGGTAGCGAGAGATGACAAAGGGAGCAAAATGCTCCCTTTGTCGATTGAACCTGCGTTAGCGATTAAGCCAGCAGCAGCTGGTTCATCCGGCGGATAAACTGGTTAGGATCTTCCAGCGTGCCGCGTTCAGCAAACATCGCCTGATCCAGCAGCAGCTCAACCCACTCAGCAAAGCGAGCCTCGTCGGTTGTGTCCGCTACGCGTTTAACCAGCGCATGGTCAGGGTTCAGCTCAAACAGGTATTTCACTTCCGGCACGTCCTGGCCCGCTGCCGCAAACAGCTTCGCCATTTGGGTGCTCATGTCGTTCGCTTCCGTGGTGACAATGGCTGGCGTATCGGTCAGGCGATGCGTCAGACGCACTTCCTTCACGCGGTCGCCCAGCAATGTTTTCACGCGCTCAACAAACGGCTCCAGTGCCTTTTCGGCTTCCTTCTGCTCTTCGCTATCTTCGTCGGCCAGCTTGCTCAGCGCTTCATCCGCCTTGCTGACAGACTGGAAGGTTTTGCCGTCAAACTCGGTCAGGTAGCTCATCATCCATTCGTCGATGCGGTCGGAAAGCAGCAGCACTTCAATGCCTTTCTTGCGGAACAGTTCCAGGTGCGGGCTGCTCTTCGCGGCGGCATAGCTGTCGGCAGTGATGTAGTAAATTTTCTCCTGCCCTTCCACAATGCGGCTGACGTAATCTTCCAGTGAAACGGTCTGCGCCGACCCTTCGCTGCTGGTGGAGGCAAAGCGCAGCAGTTTAGCAATGGTCTCTTTATTAGCGCTGTCTTCTGCCGGGCCTTCTTTCAGCACCAAACCGAACTGCTGCCAGAATTTCTGATACTGCTCTTCGTCATCCTTCGCCACTTTTTCCAGCATCTGCAATGCGCGTTTGCTCAATGCGTTACGCAGATTCTGAGTGATGCGGCTGTCCTGCAAGATCTCACGGGACACGTTCAGCGGCAGATCGCTGGAATCGATCAGGCCCCGGACAAAACGCAGGTAGTTCGGCATGAACTGCTCGGCATCATCCATAATAAACACGCGCTGCACGTACAGCTTCAGGCCGTGCTTATGATCGCGGTTCCACATGTCCCATGGCGCCTGAGACGGGATGTACAGCAGGCTGGTGTACTCCTGCTTACCTTCCACACGGTTGTGGCTCCAGGTCAGCGGATCGGCAAAATCATGGGAAACGTGCTTGTAGAATTCTTTATATTCTTCGTCGCTGATGTCAGCTTTATTACGCGTCCACAGCGCCTGTGCTTTGTTGATCTTTTCCCAATTTTTGCTGTCGTCTTCTTCATTGTGTTCTTCAATTTCGACAGGCAGGGCAATGTGATCGGAGTATTTGCTGATGATGCTGCGCACGCGCCAGGCATCCAGGAACTCATCTTCGCCTTCGCGCAGATGCAGGGTGATTTCGGTGCCGCGATCCTCTTTGGTGATATCGGCAATGGTGTATTCGCCTTCACCCATGGATTCCCAGAACACGCCTTCGTCAGCGCTGGCCCCCGCTGCACGAGTACGCACGGAAACGTTGTCCGCCACGATGAACGCAGAATAGAAACCGACGCCGAACTGACCGATCAGCTGGCTGTCTTTCGCCTGATCGGATCCCAGTGATTCCAGGAACGATTTGGTGCCCGACTTGGCAATGGTGCCCAGATTTTCAATGACTTCGTCTCGCGTCATCCCGATACCGTTGTCGCTCAGCGTCAGGGTGCGATTTTCCTTATCAACAGAAACCCGTACGCGCAGATCGCCGTCGCCCTGATACAGATCCGGCGAAGACAGCGCGCGGAAGCGCAGCTTATCAGCAGCATCGGAAGCGTTGGAAATCAGTTCGCGCAGGAAAATTTCTTTATTTGAATAGAGGGAATGGATCATCAGGTGCAGAAGCTGTTTTACCTCTGACTGGAAGCCACGCGTCTCTTGTCCTTTCATGGTCATTGCTACCTCAACTAAACAGGGGGTTTACGTTGAGAGTAAGATGGGGATGCCTGCGGGGATTTCAAGACGGCACGACGGATCGTGCCGTTGACTGACTAAAATATAATCTTGTGACGCCCGGCCAGAGAGTGCGACAGCGTGGTGCCATCGACCATTTCCAGCTCACCGCCAACCGGCACGCCGTGCGCAATGCGGCTGGCGTCAACGCCATATTGCCCGCACAGCTCGGCGATATAGTTGGCCGTTGCCTCTCCTTCCACCGTTGGATTGGTCGCCAGGATCACTTCCTGAATCGTTTCCTTTTCCAGCCGTTGTTCCAGCCGGTCCAGGCCGATGTCAGCAGGACCAATACCGTCCAGCGGCGAAAGGTGGCCCATCAGCACAAAGTAGCGACCGGCAAACTGCCCGGTTTGCTCAATAGCGTGAATATCAGCCGGGCTTTCAACCACGCAGATCAGGCCGGTCTGCTGCCGACGTGGATTGGCGCAGATGGTGCAGATTTCCTGCTCGGTAAAGGTCCGGCAGTCTGCACAGTGCCCAATCTCAGACATGGCGCGAGTCAGTGCCTGAGCCAGGCGCATTCCACCGCTGCGATCGCGCTGTAACAGCTGAAACGCCATGCGCTGCGCCGACTTCGGCCCAACGCCCGGCAAACAGCGCAGCGACTCCATCAGGCTTTCAAGGAGCGGGCTGGTCTGCATCAGAACGGCATCTTGAAGCCAGGTGGCAGCTGCATGCCGTTAGACACGCCAGCCATCTTCTCTTTCTGCGCTTCCGCTACGCGGCGAGCTGCGTCGTTAAACGCGGCAGCAACCAGATCTTCCAGCATGTCTTTGTCATCTTCCAGCAGGCTTGGATCGACTTCCACACGGCGGCAGTTGTGCGCACCGTTGATGGTAACTTTAACCAGGCCTGCGCCTGATTCACCGGTTACTTCCATGGCGGCGATCTCTTCCTGCACCTGCGCCATTTTGTCCTGCATCTGCTGGGCCTGTTTCATCAGGTTACCCAGTCCGCCTTTTCCAAACATAGTTTTCTCTCTTAAGAAGGGCCGTAGCCGTGCTACAGCGTTTCAAAGGGGGCGAATGCTCTCTTCATCCACGTCCGCATCAAAGAAGCGACGCAGTGTCTGAATATGAGTATCCGCGATTATCGACTGACGCGCCTGCGCCAGTTTCTCTTCGTAAATTTTCTGCCGCCATTCCAGCGGCGTTAGCACTGCTGGATTATCGTCTTCAATTAGCGTGAGTTCAACCGGCTGCCCCGCAGCACTGCTTAATGCTTCACTCAACACTTTCTGGGCCGACGGCGAGTTCAGATGCCGCTGGCTGGAACGCAGATGCAGCGTCACGCCGTTTTCCGTCTGTTCTTTCCAGGCATTTAATGCCAGCTGCTGGACCAGCTTCGGCAACGTCAGCCCGGCTATTTCGCCAGCCCATGCGTCACGCAGCTGCGCTTCGCTTGCCAACTTTGCCATCAGTTCGGGGGTTTTCTCATGCTCCAGCGCCGTACGCAAGGCTTTTGGCGTGGCAACCGGTTCCGCCTTGACCTCCTGAACCTGGGCCTTCCAGCGATAGGCCTCTTTTTTTACCGGCGCGTCAGATTCAGCGGCAGGCTGCCGCTTCTGAGCACGCTCGGTAACTGAAGCCAGCCGCTCCAGTGCCGAACTTGCCGGCCGCGCACTTTGCGCCGCCGGCTCACTCTTTTTTGGTTTGGTCGCTCCCTGCTGGCGCATTAACTGTGTTCGCGCCTGCAGAAGCTGGCTGGTGGTATCGGGCAGATGAGCGGCAGGCTGCACCGTATGCGGCGGCGCTGAGCCTGCTGGCGGCTCGGCCGGTTTTTCCTGCACGGGCTGCGCCTGCGGCGTCATTACCGGCCGGGCGACCGGTTCGGCAATCACCTGTTTAGGATGAAAAGCCAGCGCACGCAGCAGCGTCATTTCCACGCCCATACGACGATCCGGTGCCAGCGGCAGCTCTTTTCGTCCGGTGAGCAGAGTCTGATAGTAAAGCTGCACATCAGCGGGCGGCAGAAGGCGAGCCAGCTCACGCAAGCGCTGCTCCACGATGGCAAAATCCTCGCCCAGGGCGGAAGGAAGCAGCTGGATCATCGCCACGCGGTGCAACAACGTCAGCATCTCTACCAGTAGCGCTTCCCATTCAACGCCTCTGGAGGCAGCCTGATCGAGCAACGACATGACCTGCTCGCCTTCGGCATTCACCAGCGCTTCCACCAGCGCCAGCGGCTGCTCATCATCCAGCGTGCCGAGCATGCTGTTGACCGTTGCCGTGGTTATCTGCCCCTGCCCCATGGCAATAGCCTGATCGGTCAGGCTGAGGGCATCGCGCATGCTGCCATCCGCTGCCCGGGCAAGCAGCTGTAAGGCGCGCGTTTCCGATTCTATCTGTTCTTGTTGCAGCACATGTTCCAGCTGCCCGCGGATCTGGCCCACATCCAGCGCTTTCAGATGAAATTGCAGACAACGCGAGAGGATCGTCACCGGCAGCTTCTGGGGATCGGTCGTTGCCAGCAGGAATTTGACGTGTTCCGGCGGCTCTTCCAGCGTTTTTAACAACGCATTAAAGCTGTGCCGCGAGAGCATATGAACTTCATCAATCAGGTAAACCTTAAAACGACCCCGCGCAGGCGCGTACTGCACGTTATCCAGCAGATCGCGCGTATCCTCTACTTTGGTACGTGAGGCTGCATCAATCTCGATCAGATCGACAAAGCGTCCCTGTTCGATCTCACGACAGTTATCGCATTGGCCACAGGGGGTGGCGGTGATGCCGGTTTCGCAGTTGAGTCCTTTCGCCAACAGGCGGGCAATGGTGGTCTTTCCGACACCTCGGGTGCCAGAAAAAAGATAAGCGTGATGGATGCGGCCAAGAGACAAACCGTTAGCCAGTGCGGTCAGAACATGCTCCTGACCAACAACATCAGTAAACGCTTGAGGACGCCACTTGCGGGCCAGTACCTGATAGCTCATTAATACTTCATCATTGATTTATATGGAATAATTCATCTAAACACCGTTGGATCGCGGTTTAGCCTCTTTGCAAAATACCCTGACAGTGTACCAGCACGTCGGATGCCATTCCTATCACTTTGAGCAAAACGGTACGCCAAACGCTGCCGGGATAACCAGCCGATAATCATTTTTGCCGCTTTTCAGAAAAAACATTGCCTCCGCCGCATCAGATTTTTATTCAGCACTAAGAGTAAATGCCAGGCCAATATTCTTAATTTTCAACTTTTCAACCTGAAATGGATTTACCGCCAAAAAAGCTGGGTATTTAATGAAGAGTGACACATTCATTCCCCTCATTGATTCATCAAAAAAACAGGAAGAAAAGCGCCAAAGAAGAGTACGACCTCAAAAAAAATATAAGCACCTGTTTTTAGATAATTATTATCTATAAACGCTTTAGTAAAAAACCTAAAACCTTGTTAAAAAATAATGGAATATAAAAATGAACAGTAAGGATAAACATGCTTTACCCCCCATTCCTGTACGTATAAAAAACCAAAGGATCATCAAGGCAATAAATATACTGGCGATTATTACCCTGCCAACGTTTGCAGGTTTAAATATTGCCCAGGCCAGCGAGGATATTAATATTGGCACACCTGGCGGTAGCGGCGGCAACGGCAGTTCAGGCAGCCAGGCAGGCGCGGCAAGCAATGGCGGTAACGGTAGCAACGGCGCGAATGCTTCAGGTAACGGCAACGGTGGCAATGGCAACAGCGGTGCCTCGGGCGGCAGCGGTGCGAATGGGACGGCTGGCACCGACGGATCTGCCGCTACCGAAGGAGCCAGTACGACAGCCACTATTCGTAACGTCAAAGGCCAGGTGGGCCTGTTGCAAATTGGCGGAGACGGCGGCGCAGGCGGCACGCCTGGCGAAAGCTCTGCCGGTACAACCGGCGGGGATGGCGGAAAAGGCGGCAATGGCGGCAGCGGTGGTATAACCGGCATCGGTGGCGATGGCGGTGACGGCGGTGACGGCGGCACAGGGGGGAATGGGTCAAATGGCGGTAGCGGCGGCAACGGCGCGACGGGCGGCATTGGCGATTTGACCATTAATCAAAGCAACTTTTCCACCACCACCATGACCCTCGGCGGCAGTGGCGGCATTGCCAGCAACGGCGAAGAGGGAGGAGCTGGCGGAGACGGTGGTAAAGGCAACAGCGGTGGCAACGCGGGCGTCGCGGGCGTACAGGCCGCTGGCGGTTTTCCGGGTTCCGGTGGTCAAGGTGGTACGGGGGGAAAAGCGGGGAATGGGGGCAATGGCGCGCAGGGTGGGAACGGCGGTAGCGGTAGCCTGACGCTGAATAACACTACGCTCTCCGTCAAAAGCGCCCTGACCATTGGCGGCGCTGCGGGCGCGGGTTCAAACGGCGGCAATGGTGGCAATGGCGGCTCAGGGGGTGATGCAGGTCAAACCTCTGCCAGCAATATCACTGGAGAAGCGGGCGACAGCGGCCAGGGCGGCAACGGCGGCGCAGGAGGCAAAGGCGGCCAGGGAGCCAGAGGCGGCGACGGCGCACAAGGTTCGCTAACGTTGAATAACAGCGTGCTGACCGTACAGTCGCTGGCGATCGGTGCGGATGGCGCAAACGGTGGTACTGGCGGCAACAGCGGTGCCAACGGCAAGGCAGGCACGGCTGATTCGCTTGCCGCAGGCGGTAAAGGTGCAGCTGGCGGTCAGGGCGGTCAGGCGGGCGATGCGGGTGCTGCGGGAACGGGCGTGCTAACGGTGGAAAACAGTACGCTGACCTTAACCTCCGGCTTACAGATTGGCGGCAACGGCGGTAATGGCGGCACCGGGGGGAATTTGCTGGGCAGCGCTTCAGCCGGTAATGGCGGCAACGGCTCGGACGGCGCAGAGGGAACGCTGCAATTCAACAGCGGTGTTATCAATAACAGCGGTGCATTGGTCCTGGGCGGTAGCGGCGGCGATGCGGGCGATGGCGGCGTAAATAATGGCGTCCGTGGGCGCTCAGGTAACGGCGGCAGTGCCGGTAACGGTGGCAGCGGAACCGCCATTTTTACAAACGGCAGCGGGCAAATTGGCACAGAAATACAGCTGGGCGGACAAAATGGCAGTCATGATGGCACGCTGAACAGCAGCGCTTACGCGAAAAATGCCGGAACCGGTGCCGCAGGCACGCTCGACATTCGGGGCGGCGCTTTTACCGGCGGCGCGCTGACCATCGGCGCAGCTACCGTCTGGAGCGCTTTAGCCGGCACGACCTCAGCAGAAGAAAACCAATATCGTCAAAGCGGCGGATCGTTTCAGGTTAGCAGCACTGAACTGAATAACGGCAGTGTCATCCTCAGCGGTGGGCTGTTCGCCAGTAAAGCTCTGGAGGCCAATCTTGGAACCTTTATTGTTAGCGGCGACGGCACGGCGATTTTTGGTTCCACTGAACTGAATGCTGATAACTGGCAGGAAAGCGTTGCTCTTTTACAGCAGACCCAGCAGGTGACTTATAACGGTACGCTGGTACTGAGCGGCGACACTACGCTCGACCTTTCCAGCAGCGATCTGAGCTGGCGTGTCGGTGGAGAGGCTGCTACTCAAGGGTTGGGGGCTTCGTCGCTCACCGTGCTGACGGCCAAATCCTGGATTGATTCCGGTAATGCCGCGCTGGCAATGGGGAGTGCACAAATTGATAGCGGTGCACAACTGCTGGTGCTGACCAATGAGGGCGTTAGCGCAGGAGAAAGTTTTACTGCGGTAACAGGATCGGCGATAACCACCCAAACGGCTCCGACATGGGCTCAAAGCCAAATCAGCACCACCAGCCGCCTGCTCACTGCGACGGCTTCTGCCGCAGCGGGCAGCACGCTGCTGACGCTGGATAACGCCGATCTCAGCACTACAGCACCAAAAATTTCTGGCCGTTCGGTGAAATTACTCCGAGCCATGACCACGCAGATTGGCGTGGACACCACCTCCGACAACGCAGCACAGCAGTTTGTGTCGCAGGCGATGGATGTACAAACCGTTAGCGATACAGATACGGCGGCCCGCCTTGTCGAATCGGCAATTAACTTTGCTTCTATCGCTAACGTCGCGGGGAGCAGTTTCCAGGTGATGTCGGCAACCACCAAAGCCATTTCACAGCATCTGTCGCAGGGAGAGCATTTCTTTAAGGGCACGCCGCTGGAGGAAGGGTTCAATCTGTGGACGTCCCTGCTCTACAGCGACAGCACGCTAAAAGGCTATAGTTCTGGCGGTTTCAACGCCAAAACAGACACCTGGCTTGCGGGCGTTTTTGTGGGCGCAGAAGACACGTTAATCACAAAAGAAGACGCCATTCTGAAAACCGGCGGCGCACTGAACATCGGTAAAGGAAAAGGCAATTCTTCCGGAAATGTGTATCCAGTGAAGGACGATCTCGATTTCTGGGGAGCGTCGCTTTATGGCAGCTGGCTGAATAACAACTGGAACTTAATCGCTGATGTTAACTATTCACGTGTCAGTCACGATATGAAGCAGTCCCTGTCGGCAGCGACGCCTTATACAAAACTGTCAGGAGAGACTAAATCAACCATTCTGAGTGGCGGGCTGACCGCCGAGTATAGCGTTGAGAGCCCTTATGCCGACATCATTCCCCATGTTGGCCTGCGTTATACTTTATTGAAAAACCGCAGTTTCGATGCAATGAGTAACGGCAAGTCCCTGTTCAAAAATGGTGACAGCTCGGCTTCCCTGTGGTCAATGCCGCTCGGCGTGATGTTCAGTAAGGAGTTTAAAACGGCGTCGGGCTATACTCTCAAACCGGCGCTGGATCTCGCTTATATTGTCACCACGGGCGACACGACAAACGGAACAAGGGTGACGATGGCGGGCGTTAAGGGTTCGGCCTGGAGCGAATCACGCCTTGCCGACCGCTCTGCCTTCAGCGCCAGGACAGGACTACAGGTGCAGAAAGAGAATATGAGCTACGGGCTTCATTACGATGTGCAAAAATCGGCACATGAAACGAGCCAGGCCGTTGCCGTCTCGGTAAATATTAAGTTCTGATAAAACAAAAACCCCACGTCAGAACGTGGGGTTTTATCGTCCGGCAAGATGAGCGGATGCCCGCTTGCCGCATCGTCTTAGTGGCCCGGGAAGTTAACCAGGCTGTAGCAGTTAATACCCAGCGCGTTCAGGCGCGACTCGCCACTCAGATCGAACAGGTTGATGATAAAAGCCGCATCCTTCACTTCACCACCCGCACGGCGGATCAGTTTGGCCGTCGCTTCGATAGTTCCGCCCGTTGCCAGCAGATCGTCCACCACCAGCACAATATCGCCCGGGCCAATTGCATCACAGTGCAGTTCCAGACTGTCGGTGCCATATTCCAGCTCGTAGCTTTCGGTATAGGTCTTGCGTGGAAGTTTGCCCGGTTTACGCACGGGAACAAAACCAACACCCAGACCTAAAGCGACCGGGGCACCGAACAGGAAACCACGTGCTTCAGTACCCACGACTTTCGTGATACCCGCATTACGGTAGCGTTCAACTAACAGTTCAATGCTAAGCGCATAGGCCTGCGGATCTTCCAGTAAGCTGGTCACGTCACGGAACAGAATGCCCGGCTTAGGGTAATCCTCAATGCTTTTGATACTGTTTTTAAGAAATTCAAGCTGCTGCGCAGTTGCGGTCATAATGTTGTGCCTGGTAAATACAAATCTGACTCGCGCAGCTTCGGTGCTCTTGCAGACAAATTAGCAGAGCAAAACAGGAGTGTCTGGGGGAAGCCGCGCACGAAAACGACCAAATCTATGCAAACCGTCCGACAATTGCAACCGCTGGAAGCAAATTCACGGTTTTTGTTGCCCTTCATCAATGACCGGCAACCGTAACATAAAGAGAATGAGTACACCGAGCATACAAATTAATAACAGTCGCACCCAAATAATTTTAACCAGCCAAAGCGAAACAGCAAAGGTGATCAGCGTTATCGTTATTGCCCGCCCTTTTGTTCCGGGCGGCACGGCCCGATACTGTTGCCAGTGACGCAGATAACGCCCAAAGATCGACCGGTTCAGCAACCAGTCGTGAAATCTCGGCGAGGAACGAGCAAAACACCACGCGGCCAGCAGCAGAAATGGCGTAGTGGGCAATAAAGGCAAAATAATGCCCAGCGTTGCCAGCCCCATCGCCAGCCAGCCCGCTATCAGTAAGAGGATACGTTGCATAGATGCCCTTTTCTTTTGCTGAACACGTAGTATAAACGGTGCATTCACCGGAGAGAACACCATGAAAAGTGCCCACCTGCTTCAGCAGCTGGAAGAAAAGCTTGAAGAGCTGGCTCAGGCCGTTGCTCCCCATACGAATAAACGTACGCCCAAAGCTCGCTTTGACGATCAACTTTTTCGCAGTCACAGCACCCGCCTTGGCGATTATTTGCAGGAAGTTCAGCACAGTTTCACGCTGCTAAAACAAAGCGTAAACGGCCAGCGTACCGAACGGGTCGCCTGGATGGCAGAACGCGTCGTGCTGCAAATAAGCGCGCTGCAACGGGAGCTGGCGACGCTGAAACTTCGCACGGCCGAAACGCGCGAGGAGCCACAACAGGAGAATTTATACGAAAAGCTGGCGAAACATCAGGATTATGAACGCCGGCTTAAATCGATGATCGCCGATCGTGAAAGCCAGCTTGGCGCGCAGCAGACGTTAGCACAGCAGCAGACCCTACAGCGAGAAATTGCGGCGTTGGAAGGACGGTTACAACGCTGTCTGCAAGCGCTAAAACGTATTGAGCGTGCAATAGAAAAACGCGAGCAGTAAGGGTACGCCTAATCGACCGGAGCAACCTTGCTATACTTGCTGAATAATGCTGACTGGAGGCAACGGATGGGACTTCTTTCGTGGATAATCATCGGGATATTGACCGGCTTTTTGACCCGGCGCTTTTTTCCCGGACGGCCAGGCGGTTTGATCCCCACGCTGGTGCTGGCCATCGTTGGGGCATTAATCGGGGGCTATATTGCTGCCTTTTTCAACTACGGAACCCTGGCGCAAAGCGATCCCCGAGCCTTACTGATTGCGCTGGCGGGCTCATTGCTGATGGTGTTAGTGATCAAGAAACTGCGTATTTAACCGGGCTGGCTTTATACAAAAAGGAGAAAGAATATGTCACTGGACACCGCGCCTGAAGAGGTCAGGCTGGCTGTGGATTTGATTATGCTGTTGGAAGAAAACCAGATTGCTCCCCAAACCGTTCTCAATGCGCTGGCTATTGTGCAGCGAGACTTTGAAAAAAAGGTGTCCGCTGCACCGGACGAGGAAGCAAACCGTTAATTTGCCGGCAGGCGCAGCGCCAGGCTATGCCTGAGCATATCAATCAGCACCTCGACCAGTTGCGTTGCGTCGGCGGCCAGATCGAAGCTTTCCGGCATAAACAGCCAGTTTTCCATAATCCCCGTGATATATCCCCGCATGACAACTGCCGTGCGTCGGGTATCCAGGTTTTCGGGTAGCTGCCCTGCTGCCATACACTGGCGCAGGACATCTTCGATCTTCTCGTAGCACTCCAGATACAGCGTTTGCTGCATCATCTGTAAAGTGGTCATTTCGCCGACAAACTCGCACTTATGAAAAATAATTTCCATAAGTGAACGTCGGCGAGCGTCGTGTACAGTGGCTTCAAGCACATACGTTAGCATGGCGCGCATGACGGAGAGTGGATCAGATGGGTGTTTTAATTGATACTCAAGCTCTAAGTTTTCCAGTCCACTTTCTGACTGGGCCCAGATTTCATTGAGCAAATCAGTTTTGTTTTTGAAATGCCAGTAAATTGCGCCACGCGTTACGCCAGCCGCCGTTGCAATATCGGCCAGCGAAGTTTTAGCTACGCCATGCTCGGAAAACCTTGCAATCGCCGCGTCAAGGATGTGATTTCGCGTTTCTAACGCCTGCTGTTTGGTTTTTCGTGCCATAGGGTGACTTTTACAATCAGGGTAGACTTACATACATTTGCGAATGTATGTAACATAGCACGACCATAATTTAAACGCAGCAATGGGTTTATGGGTTTGTGATCCATTGAACAATCGATATCGGACACTCGAGGTTTATTTATGAACAAAAACAGAGGGTTAACGCCTCTGGCGGCCGTTCTGATGCTTTCAGGCAGCTTAGTGCTAACAGGATGTGATAATAAAGATGCGCAACAGGGCGGTGAGCAGAAAGCCCCCGAGGTCGGTGTCGTCACCCTGAAGAGCGCTCCGCTAAAAATTACTACCGATCTTCCGGGCCGTACATCCTCGTACCGCGTTGCCGAAGTTCGCCCTCAGGTTTCAGGCATTATCCTGAAGCGTAATTTTGTGGAAGGCAGCGATATTAAAGCGGGACAATCGCTTTATCAGATCGATCCGGCCACTTATCAGGCCGCTTACGACAGCGCCAAAGGGGATTTAGCACAGGCTCAGGCTAACGCACAGATCGCGGCATTGACCGTGAAGCGCTATAAGCCGCTGCTGGGTACTAAGTACATCAGCCAGCAAGACTATGACAACGCTATTTCCACGCAAAGCCAGACTGCCGCCGCAGTTCAGGTGGCGAAGGCCAGCGTTGAAACAGCTCGTATCAACCTTGCTTATACCAAAGTGACCTCGCCTATCAGCGGCCGCATCGGTAAATCTTCCGTCACGGAAGGTGCACTGGTGCAGAACGCTCAGACCACTGCTCTGGCCACAGTTCAGCAGCTCGATCCTATTTACGTTGACGTGACCCAATCCAGTGAAGATTTCACACGTCTGCGTGAAGAGCTGAACTCTGGCAAGCTGCAGCAGGCTGACGGCAAAGCTCAGGTTAAGCTGCTGATGCAAAATGGTAGCGAATATGCTCAGAGCGGAACATTAGAATTCTCTGATGTCACCGTTGATGAAACGACCGGCTCCATTACGCTGCGTGCGGTATTCCCGAACCCGGATCACGCTTTACTGCCCGGCATGTTTGTGCGTGCACGTCTGGAAGAAGGCACCAACCCTGCGGCGCTGTTAGTGCCACAGCAGGCGGTGACCCGTACGCCAACGGGCCAGGCAACGGCAATGGTTGTTGGCGCAGATAATAAAGTGGAATCCCGTAATCTGACGACGGATCAAGCTATCGGCGACAAATGGCTGGTAACGGCTGGCCTGAAGGAAGGCGATAAAGTGATTACCACCGGTATTCAACGTGCCAAAGCCGGTGCGCAGGTGACGCCGCAGGAAGTGAGTGCAGACGATGCCGCGCAGGCAAAATCTGAACAACCGCAGTCTTAAACAGGAGCCGTTGATCCATGGCTAAGTTCTTTATCGATCGCCCCATCTTTGCGTGGGTTATCGCCATCATTATTATGCTGGTGGGCGTGCTGTCGATTCTAAAACTGCCGATTGAGCAATATCCTAATGTTGCGCCACCGGCCGTACAGATTCGCGCTACCTATCCAGGCGCCGATGCAAAAACGCTGCAGGACTCCGTAACCCAGGTTATTGAGCAAAACATGAACGGTATTGATGGCCTGATGTATATGTCATCAAACAGCGATTCATCCGGCACCTTACAGCTAACGC
Organism: Pantoea sp. CCBC3-3-1; assembly: GCF_007981265.1. Classification (NCBI taxonomy): domain Bacteria; kingdom Pseudomonadati; phylum Pseudomonadota; class Gammaproteobacteria; order Enterobacterales; family Erwiniaceae; genus Pantoea; species Pantoea sp. CCBC3-3-1. The sequence goes on along the minus strand of NZ_CP034363.1, from coordinate 1,207,351 downwards.
TGACTTTCCAGTCGGGTACCGATCCGGATATCGCGCAGGTTCAGGTGCAGAACAAACTGCAGCTGGCAACGCCGTTGCTGCCGCAGGAAGTACAACAGCAGGGGATTCAGGTTCAAAAATCCTCCAGCAGCTTCCTGATGGTGGCCGGTTTCGTTAGCGATGACGGCACCATGACGCAAAACGACATTGCGGACTATGTGGCGTCGAATATCAAAGATCCTATCAGCCGTACCCTCGGCGTAGGTGATACTCAGATATTCGGTGCGCAATATGCAATGCGTATCTGGATGGATCCGCACAAGCTGAATAACTATCAGCTGACGCCGGTTGACGTTATCAGCGCGATCACCGCGCAGAACGCCCAGGTTGCAGCCGGTCAGTTAGGGGGCTCCCCGCCGATCCCAGGCCAGCAGCTTAACGCCTCTATCATTGCTCAGACGCGTCTGACCTCAACGGATGAGTTTGGCAAAATTCTGCTGAAAGTTAACTCAGACGGTTCGCGCGTGCTGTTGAAAGACGTGGCGAAGATCGAGCTTGGCGGTGAAAACTACGAGATCGTTGCTCGCTATAACGGTAAACCTGCCTCCGGTATCGGTATCAAGCTGGCGACCGGTGCTAACGCACTGGATACGGCAGCCGCGGTAAAAGCGGAGCTGGGTAAACTGGAACCGTTCTTCCCGGCCGGTCTGAAAGTGGTTTATCCGTACGACACCACGCCGTTCGTTAAGATCTCCATTCAGGAAGTGGTTAAGACCCTGGTCGAAGCGATTGTGCTGGTGTTCATCGTCATGTATCTGTTCCTGCAGAACTTCCGCGCCACCCTGATCCCAACGATTGCGGTGCCCGTAGTTCTGTTAGGGACTTTCGGCATTATCAGCGCGTTTGGTTATTCGATAAACACGCTGACGATGTTCGGGATGGTGCTGGCGATAGGCTTGCTGGTTGATGATGCGATCGTGGTGGTGGAAAACGTCGAGCGCGTGATGGCCGATGAAGGCCTGCCGCCAAAAGAAGCTACCCGCAAGTCGATGGGGCAGATTCAGGGCGCGCTGGTGGGGATTGCCCTGGTGCTGTCAGCCGTATTTATCCCGATGGCCTTCTTTGGTGGCTCAACCGGTGTGATCTACCGCCAGTTCTCCATCACCATTGTTTCAGCCATGGTGCTGTCAGTGATCGTCGCGTTGATTCTGACGCCGGCGCTCTGTGCCACGATGCTGAAGCCAATCAAGCAAGGCGATCACGGTAAAACCACCGGTTTCTTTGGCTGGTTTAACCGCCTGTTTGAAAAAAGCACCCATCACTACACCGACAGCGTTGGCCACATCATTCGCAGCACCGGCCGTTACTTGCTGATTTACCTGGTGATCGTGGTTGGTATGGCGTACATGTTCGTGAAGCTGCCAAGCTCCTTCCTGCCGGAAGAAGATCAGGGTCTGCTGCTGGCTCAGGCTCAGCTGCCGGCTGGCGCAACGCAGGGCCGTACGCAGAAGGTGCTCGACCAGGTAACGGATTACTTCCTGACCAAAGAAAAAGACAACGTGCGTTCCGTGTTTACGGTTAACGGCTTTGGCTTTGCGGGTCGTGGACAGAACACCGGTATCGCCTTCGTCAGCCTTAAGCCGTGGGAAGAACGTAGCGGCTCGGAAAACAAGGTTGAAGGGATTGCCGGTCGTGCCATGCAGGCGTTTGGTGCGATCAAAGATGCCATGGTTATTCCGTTCAACCTGCCGGCAATTATCGAACTGGGTAACGCTACCGGCTTCGACTTTGAGCTGATCGATCAGGCTAACCTTGGGCATGACGCGTTGACTAAGGCGCGTAATCAGCTGCTTGGCATGGCTGCGGAGCATTCTGATACCATCGTTGGCCTGCGTCCAAACGGCATGGAAGATACGCCGCAGTACAAGCTGACTATCGATCAGGAGAAGGCCGAAGCGCTTGGCGTCTCTATCTCTGATATCAATACAACGCTGGGTGCATCCTGGGGCGGCTCTTACGTTAATGACTTTATCGATCGCGGTCGTGTGAAGAAAGTTTACGTCATGGGCCAGGCTGATTCCCGTATGTTGCCGGACGACATTAATAAATGGTACGTGCGCGCAACAAACGGTGAAATGGTGCCGTTCTCCGCCTTCGCCAGCGCAAGATGGCAGTATGGTTCGCCACGTCTTGAGCGCTATAACGGCCTGCCGTCCATGGAAATTTTAGGACAGGCTGCACCGGGTAAAAGCTCAGGCGATGCGATGAACCTGATGGAAGAGCTGGCTGGAAAACTGCCACAGGGGATTGGTTATGAGTGGACTGGAATGTCCTATCAGGAACGCCTCTCAGGTAACCAGGCACCAGCACTTTATGCCATCTCGCTGATTGTGGTGTTCCTCTGTCTGGCGGCGCTGTACGAGAGCTGGTCTATTCCTTTCTCAGTTATGCTGGTGGTTCCGCTTGGGGTCATAGGTGCGCTGCTGTTTACTACGATACGTGGACTGAGTAATGACGTTTACTTCGTGGTAGGCCTGCTGACAACCATTGGGCTGTCGGCGAAGAATGCGATCTTAATCGTAGAATTCGCCAAAGACCTGATGGAAAAAGAAGGCAAAGGCCTGGTGGAAGCCACCCTGGAAGCGGTTCGCATGCGTTTGCGTCCAATTCTGATGACCTCACTGGCCTTTATCCTCGGCGTACTGCCGTTGGCAATCAGTACCGGTGCAGGTTCTGGCGCGCAGAACGCAGTAGGTACCGGCGTAATGGGCGGCATGGTAACAGCCACCATTCTGGCTATCTTCTTTGTACCGGTATTCTTTGTGGTGGTACGCCGCCGCTTCGGTAAGAATAAAGAAGAGCTTGAGCCTTCAACGACAAACGAATCTCACCATTAAATTTGGGTGATACCTCAAGAGGCCGCAATTGCGGCCTCTTTTTTTTGCCTTTTTTCTCCCTACAGACCGGTTTTCCCCCTTTCCTCTCTGCTGACGCATTGCTTTAGCAACAGACTCACCCTGTTGCAATTCCAGCCTGTGGTGGGCATAATAATGTTATGTTATAACATACGAATCAGCAAAGAGGATTTATGAAAGAAAATATTCATCCGGTTTACCGTACCGTGGCTTTCCACGATACCAGCGCTGACACTTACTTTATCGTCGGTTCTACCATCAAAACCGATCGCACCGTCGAGCTGGATGGCAAAACGCTGCCCTACATCCCTCTCGATGTTTCATCTGCTTCGCACCCGTACTACACCGGTAAACAGAAAGAGTTTACGAAAGAAGGCAGTGCGCATCGCTTCAACCAGCGTTTTGGTCATTTCTTCAAAAAATAAGGAGGCAGTATGCAGGTATTGAGTTCGCTGGCTTCAGCCAAAAAACGTCATCAGGATTGCAAAGTTGTGCGTCGCCACGGCCGCGTTTTTGTTATCTGTAAAAGCAATCCGCGCTTTAAGGCCGTACAGGGCAGGAAGAAAAAGCGCTAAACAACAAGGGCCGCATTATGCGGCCCTTTTTGTTTTCCCCACGGTTAATGCTCAGTGTTATTTCATGCTGGTCAGCATCACGTTGACGTTATGCTTAAACGCTGCCTGGTAGGTATCCGCTTCGCCGCCCTTTTTCGTTAATGCTTCAGGATACAGTTCGCCGCCGGGCCGGGCACCCGTTGCATTAGCAATTTGTTTCACCAGCCGTGGGTCGGTCTGATTCTCAATAAAGTAGCGGCCAATATGCTCTTTTCTCAGCTGAGTAATTAAACCGGCCACATTTGCAGCGCTCGCTTCCGACTCGGTTGAAAAACCAACCGGCGACATAAAACTAACGCTATAGCGTTGGCCAAAATAGCCAAAAGCATCATGACTGGTCAGGACTTTACGTTTTGTCGCAGGGATTGCGGCGAAGCTGGCTGCTGCCCAGCCGTCCAGCTTTTGCAACTGATTAATGTATTCAGTACCACGCTGACGGAAGTCGCTGGCATCCTGCGGATCGGCCGCAATCAGCGCGTTCATAACGTTAGTCGCGTAAATCACCCCATTTTTCATGCTGTTCCAGGCGTGTGGATCGGTAATGGTTTTTCCTTCCTCTTCCAGAGTGCGGGTTGCAACGCCTTGAGAAGCGACAATCACCTTGCCCTTATAGTCTGAAGCGGAAATCAGACGATCCATCCATCCTTCCAGCCCCAGTCCGCTGACAAATACCACATCAGCCTTCGCCAGCGCCTGGCTATCCTGTGGCGTCGGCTCAAAGCTGTGAGGATCGCCATTCGGCCCTACCAGGCTTTTAACCTGCACATGTTCCCCCCCCACCTGAGTCACGATATCCGCTAAAACTGAAAAACTGGCGACTGCGTCCACCGTTTTTGCCATCGCCAGCGGCGCAATAAACATCGCAGCGACGGCCAGCGCAACAGGTAACTTCTTCATACTTTCTCCTTACCAATAATAAAAAGGCGCATGCGTAAAATGCCCCCGCATGGCCCGAGCAAAATCGAAATAAAAAAGAGTATTGCGGCGCTGAGTACCACGGCAGGGCCGGCGGGCAGCGCAAGATAAAATGAAGCGGTCAGGCCGATAAAGCTGGCAAGTAAAGCGAGGATCATCGCACAAACCATCATGCCCGGAAGTTCCTGCCGCCAGAATCGCGCGGCGGCGGCAGGCAACATCATTAGCCCCACACACATCAGCGTACCGAGCACCTGAAAACCCGCTACCAAATTAGTCACCACCAGAATCAGGAAAATACCGTGAACCCGTGGTGCGGCCCAACGGCTTTGCGCACGTAAAAAAGTAGGATCGAAAGCATCGATTACCAGCGGACGATAAATCAGGGCCAGCGTCAGTAACGAAACAGCGGCAATCGTACTGACCAACAGGATTGAGGGATTATCTACCGCGAGCAGTGAACCAAATAGCACATGCAGCAGATCTACGCTGGAACCGCGCAGTGATACCAGCGTCACGCCTAGCGCCAGCGAGCCGAGATAAAATCCCGCGAAACTGGCATCTTCACGTAAGGGCGTATAGCGGCTGACTGCACCTGAGAGCAGCGCAACCGACAGCCCGGCAATGACGCCGCCAACGCCCATGGCAACCAGCGACAAACCAGATATCAGATAGCCGATAGCCGCTCCCGGCAATACCGCATGAGAAAGCGCATCCCCGACCAGGCTCATTCTGCGTAACAGCAAAAAGAGACCTAACGGCGTGGCGCTAAGCGAAAGCGCAACACAAGCAACCAGCGCACGGCGCATAAAGCCAAACTCAATAAAAGGATGGATAAGCGAGAGGATCATCATGCCTGCTTCTCATAGCCGAAACTGGCGGACATTACCTCAGCAGGCGCGCTGCTCCATTCGGCCCGATCTGTCAGCAATTGCAATGTTTGTGGAAAGTATTTTCCAACCAGGGCCCTGTCATGCAGCACCACAATCAGGGTACAGCCTGCCCGGTGTCTTTCTGCCAGTAATGCCAGCAGCAGCTCAATTGTCTGGCTGTCGATTCCGGTAAAAGGCTCATCAAGCAGCAGCAACCGTGCCTCCTGGACCAGGAGTCGGGCAAAGAGTACCCGTTGCAGCTGGCCGCCGGAGAGTGTCGCAGGTTGAGCGGTCGCAAAATCACGCATGCCCACTTTTTCCAGAGCCGTCATGATTTTTTGCCGCATGCTGCGATCGATTGCCCCAAACCAGCCACACTGTTTCCAACATCCCATCGCCACCAGGTCAACGACGCTGATGGGGAAACTTTTCTCGATTTCTGATTGCTGAGGCAGCCATGCCATGTTGCATCTCTGAGGTAACTCGAAATGTCCGCTAACGGCGGGAAGCAATCCCGCCAGCGTTTTCAGCAGGGTTGATTTACCTGCCCCATTCGCTCCGGTCAGTGCAGTCATTGTGCCAGGCAGAAAGGTGCCGTTGATGTTGGGCGTGACACGCTTTCCCTGATACCCCACCACAAGATTGGTCATGTTAATCATCAGAAGATTGCCCAGCAGGTGATGGCTACCAATGAGCCTGCAAGAAAGGCAGCGAGCGCGAATCGCACCCATGCCGGTTGAGTTAAAAGCGTGCCGCACAGAACAAATGGCCTTGATAAATACATAACCGCCATACCTGTATGTTATAACATAACAATACCATACACTGAGAGCATCTTGTTTTGCTGGCGCAAAGTGTATCTAATTATTTCCAGAAAATTATTGAATACCCGTCAGGGTTATATAAAAAAATCTATAACTTCTTTCGTTTTTCTATCGCAGAAAGCCGTTTTACCGACTAAAATAATTAACAGTCAAATCATCATGATAGTTAATATTTTTTTATACGACCTTGATTATTCCGCCATTGAGAACAATTATCTGTATTAGCATTTATTAACTCTGTGGAGAAAAAATGCGCAAACGTATTCCTTTCAGCGACGGGTTCCGTGAAGTAAATGCGGCTGAACTACAACAATTTATTCAGCGGATTATTCCCAAAATAGAAGATGAGCTGACCGGATCATTGCAGTGGTATTCACAAAATGCGCAATATGTTCCCGACAGCACAAAAATTATTTCTATAGAATATGTAGAACATTCGCGTTATAAGATGAATTACAGCTTTTGCTGGCGGGTGTTTAACCCTTGTCTTGATATTGATAGTGAACAGTTAACAATCCAAACGGTAAATTTTGAATGGCAGCCCGATGCACTTGTTTTTGATTTTATCGATACGGAACCCGCTTCCGTTGCCGATGAATTGTAATTTTGGGTAATAGCCTCCAAAATAGAGTTAACCAGGTTATATTTATTTAGATTACGAGTAAGATATCCAAAATCGCTTCCTGGCAAATCGCTCGCTAAAGCCTGCGTTAACGGCATTTTTCACTCGCTATGGAGGGGAAAAAGATGGACGAATACTCACCAAAAAGGCATGATATCGCCCAGCTTAAATTTTTGTGTGAAAACCTGTATGATGAAAGTCTTGCCACCTTGGGTGACAGCCATCACGGTTGGGTTAACGATCCTACTTCAGCAATAAATTTGCAGCTTAACGACTTGATTGAGCATATTGCTGCTTTTACCATGAATTACAAAATCAAGCATATCGAAGATAGCGATCTGATTAGCCAGATAGATGAATATCTTGACGATACGTTTATGCTTTTCAGTAATTACGGCATTAATGTTCAAGATCTCAAACGATGGCAAAAATCAGCGAAGCGGCTGTTCAACATTTTTGTAGAGGAATGCGCTTTCGTCACTGCTCAGGCGAGCCATTCGTTTTAGTAACCCTTTATATTTTCAACGGCTTAACAATGACAGATAAACTCCTGACTAAAACTGATTATCTGATGCGTTTAAGACGGTGTCGGTCTATCGACACCCTCGAACGTGTAATCGAGAAAAATAAATACGAATTATCCGATAATGAACTGGCAGTGTTCTATTCCGCTGCTGACCATCGTCTTGCTGAACTGACGATGAATAAGCTTTACGACAAAGTACCGGTTGCCGTTTGGAAATTTGTTCGCTAATCGGGAAATAAGGCAGAGTAAGCAGTACAGTAATAAGGATGAGAAAGGTAGGGTTTTCCGAAGGGAAATTGGGTGGGGGCCCTGCCAGCTACATCCCGGCACACGCGTCACCTGCTGCGGCTGCTTCCTTCCGGATCTGACCGAGTTCACAAGTTAGCGTTGCGGGAGAACCAACCGGGCCCCCATTGACGGCTCCATGTTATGGAGCGAGGGCATTATCAATGAAGCCCCCGGCAATTGCAACCCCACCTCTGGCAACCGTTGATTTCTTGTTCGATCCCGTCGATTTCAGCGCACTCCGCCCACATTTTATGCTTTTTACCGGTCTGAAAATTACCTGTCAGCCCTTCCGCTCTGGACAGTATTTTCTGTTGCCGGAAGTAGTGAAGGAGAATTGATAATGGAAAATGATACTTTTCAGCAGCGTATTTATCACATTGTTGCAGCAATCCCCTTTGGTAAAGTCACCACTTATGGCGAAATCGCCCGGCTGGCAGGTTCGCCTCGTGCCGCACGCCAGGTAGGAGGGGTATTAAAACGCCTGCCTGAAGGGAGCAGGCTTCCATGGTATCGCGTCATCAACCGTCTGGGCGAAATTTCGTTAACGGGCACCGATCTCGATCGTCAGCGCCAGGCCTTGCTGGCTGAGGGAATTGAAGTCAGTCCTGAGGGGAAAATTGCTTTAGCCCGTTATCGCTGGGTGCAATAAACCGCCCCAACCGGGGCGGCTATCTTTACCGAAGCAGTTTTTACAGAGACGTTGGCGCAGGCACAGAGGATGAAGGGCTTACCTGAGTCGGTGACGTTGACGGCAGCGTGGTTGCCGGCTTAGCCTGCGTTGGCAGCGCTCTGGAGGGAACGGGTACCAGGGTCAGATCCTGTTTGGTCCCGCCGCTGTTGATGACCGTTTTAACATTGTCAGTAATAAGGACAACTTTATGGTCTACGATAACTGCCGCGCTAAGCAGAATTCTGGCATTCGGCTGAATATCCGCCGGATTGAAAGGCAGAATAAATTTAAATGGCGCCTGTTTACCATCGGTCAGCACCACCCGTTGTGAAAGCACTTTCGATGGCGCATCTGAAACTGAAGCATCAGACAGGGTCACGGTCAGAGATGAATCCGGCGGCAAAGAGACATTCTGTCGAATATAAATCGAACCACTGACGTTAGGCTGTCGGATTGTCGACTGTTGTCCCGCCACCTGCGAAGCCAGCGTTGCCGTTGGCACATACCCTCCCTTGTCAGCACATCCAGAGAGTGTCACCGCCAGAGCGGCACCGGTCAGTACAGGCCAGAGTTTCATTGATTTATTCTCCTTATGATCAATGCAAAAAGTCATTTTTACCAAACCATAAGAGACAGAGTTTCCCTGTCCCACAGGCCTTAATTCTGGCACAGGTTACTGATATTTGCCTGGAAGCTGGGCAATCCTTTAAAGAAACCCGCTTCGCCCGTTGACGGCAACCGGTTGTATTCGCAAACTGAATGTGAACCGACTATTGAGGATGCCGTAATGAGCCAGGCACTGCATGACCTGTTAACGCTGTTGAATCTGGAAAAGCTGGAAGAAGGCCTGTTTCGCGGCCAAAGTGAAGATTTGGGCCTGCGTCAGGTTTTTGGTGGTCAGGTAGTAGGACAGGCGCTCTATGCTGCGAAGCAGATGGTACCGGCTGAACGCATTATCCACTCATTCCACAGCTACTTTTTGCGCCCTGGCGATAGCCAGAAAGCGATTATTTATGATGTGGAAACGCTACGTGATGGACAAAGCTTCAGCGCCCGTCGCGTCAGTGCCATCCAGAACGGACAGCCTATTTTTTATATGACCGCCTCTTTTCAGGCACCGGAAACGGGCTTCGAACATCAAAAACCGATGCCGCAGGTCGCCGGGCCGGACAATCTCCCCGCAGAAGGCGAAATCGCCAAACAGCTTTCCCATTTCATTCCTGAAAAAGCGCGGGAAAAGTTTTTGTCGGAAAAGCCTTTCGATATTCGTCCGGTGAAATTTCATAATCCTCTGAAAGGACATGTTGATGAGCCTGTACGTCATGTCTGGCTGCGGGCGAATGGCCCGCTGCCTGACGATAAAAGGATCCATCAATATCTGCTGGGCTACGCTTCCGATTTCAATTTTCTGCCTGTTGCGCTGCAACCTCATGGCAAAGGTTTTCTTGAGCCGGGTATGCAGGTGGCCACTATCGATCATTCAATGTGGTTCCATCGCGCTTTTAATCTGAATGACTGGCTATTGTATAGCGTTGAGAGCACCTCAGCCTCGGGTGCCAGAGGGTTTGTCCGCGGAGAATTTTATACGCAGGATGGGATCCTGGTTGCGTCTACAGTGCAGGAAGGCGTAATGCGCGTGCGGTAAAATTGGCTGTGTAACGAAAAACGGCTCCCGAGGGAGCCGTTTTTATCCGTTAATTTAGTGACGGATTACTGGTTGTAAGCATTTTCGCCATGGCTGTTAACATCAAGACCTTCACGCTCCTGGTCTTCAGGAACACGCAGTCCGACAGTCATATCCGCTACCTTGAAGGCGATAAAGGCTACCACGCCGGTCCAGACAATGGTCACGCCGACGCTCAGCAACTGAACCCATACCTGATGTCCCATAGAGACACCCTCGGCATAACCCACCCCGCCCAGGGAAGGCGAGGCAAAAACGCCAGTCAGGATACAGCCAACGATACCGCATACGCCGTGCACGCCGAATACGTCACAAGGATCGTCAACACGCAGCCATTTTTTCAGCGTCGTTACGCCCCAAAGACCGGCCAAACCACCAACGATACCGATGATTAATGCCCCACCCACGCCAACATAACCACAGGCTGGGGTGATAGCGACCAGACCGGCAATCACGCCGGAACAGACGCCCAGCAGAGACGGTTTACCGCGCAGTGCCCATTCACCGAAGGTCCAGCTGAGCATGGCTCCTGCGGTAGCCATAACGGTGTTAATAAAGGCCAGGCCTGCAATTTCATTTGCCGCGCTGGCAGAACCCGCATTAAAGCCGAACCAGCCAACGTAAAGGATTGCGGTGCCGGTAAAGACCATCGGCAGGTTATGAGGTTTAAAGGCTTCTTTACCAAAACCGGCACGTTTGCCAACCAGGTAAGCACCAACCAGCCCCGCGACGGCCGCATTGATATGAACTACCGTGCCACCCGCAAAGTCCAGTGCACCGTCCTGAGCAAGCAGGCCGCCTGACCACACCATATGAGCAATAGGCAGATAAGAGAACGTCAGCCAGATTGCGACAAAGATCAGCACCGCAGAAAAACGGATACGTTCAGCGATCGCACCAACAATCAGGCCAACGGTAATACAGGCAAAAGAGGCCTGGAACGCGACGTGAATATACTGATAGAACGAGCCGACCAGCGCCGTAAGCTGAATATTTTTTAGCATCACCATGCTAAAGCCGCCAAAGAAAGCGTTACCTTCGCTAAACGCCAGTGAATAGCCGTACACCATCCATAATACGCAAACCAGCGCGAAGGTGACGGAAACCTGAGTCATCAGAGAAAGCACGTTTTTAGCGCGGATTAATCCGCCGTAGAATAAGGCAATGCCGGGTAGTGTCATAAACAGCACCAGCGCGGTGCAAATCATCATAAAAGCGTTGTCCGCTTTATCTGCCACTGCTGGCGCTGCCGCCATCGCCAGTGAAGGTAACAGTGCCAGGCCCGCGAGACCGAACGTAGCTAATTTTTTATTCATTTTATTCCATCCCATCACAGTTCTTAGCCCTGAGATTACAGCGCTGCTTCGTCAGTTTCGCCGGTGCGAATACGGATAACCCGTTGCAGTTCTGCAACAAAAATTTTCCCGTCACCAATTTTGCCGGTGTAGGCGGCTTTACTGATCACATCGACCACTTCATCCAGCTGGTCGTCTGCAATCGCAATGTCTATTTTTACCTTCGGCAGGAAGTTCACGCTGTATTCAGCCCCGCGATAAAGTTCTGCATGCCCTTTCTGGCGACCAAAACCTTTAACTTCGGTTACGGTCAATCCCTGAATGCCGATTGAAGACAGTGCTTCACGCACGTCTTCTAATTTGAACGGTTTGATTACCACAGTAACCAGCTTCATACGATCCCCTCCAGGTAACGAAAACGGTTGTTTCACCCCACACGGACTGATCAAAGCAAAGGCTGTGCCACAAATAAAAAAAGAAGATATTCAGAAGATGAGAGGGGTGGATATTGCGTACGCACGGGCCGGGCTGTGTTTAGCGTAACGAAGCCGCTAAAGCCAATCTGAGGAAAGTGCACCATTCAGGTGCACTCTGCGTCAGAAGTGTGCATTTCGCCACGTAAGGTGAATTTATCGCCTGATCGTGGTGCAGCGAAACGGCTACATTGTTACGCTTTCAGGCGCTTCAAGCTCCTCTCCAGCCAGCTGTAACTGGTACATTTGCCAGTAGCGGCCTTGTTTTTCCAGCAGCTCGCGATGATGCCCTTGCTCAACGGCCTGCCCCCGATGCAGCACCAGAATGGTGTCGGCCTCGGTAATTGTAGACAGTCTGTGTGCGATCACCACCAGCGTGGTTTTTTTGCGAACGGCCTGTAGCGCTTTCTGAATCGCCTGTTCCGTACCGGAATCGATGTTCGCCGTTGCTTCATCCAGGATGAGGATCTGAGGTGAGGCAACCAGTACCCTGGCCATTGCCAGAAGCTGCTTCTGTCCGACCGAAAGGTTATTCCCCTGCTCGCCCAGCCGGGTATAGATCCCATCGGATAAACTGCGCGCCAGCCCGGCAAGCTGTACCGTTTCCAGAGCCTGCCATACCGCCTCTTCGCTGATATCGCGGCCTAAGGTAATGTTGGCAAAAAAGGTATCGGCCAGTACCACCGGATCCTGCTGCACCATCGCCACACCCTGCCTTAACACGCCGTGACTGAGCGAAGAGAGCGGCCGGCCATCCAGACGAATTTCGCCTTGATTGATCGGATAGTAACCCATCATCAGATTGGCCAGCGTACTTTTCCCGCTGCCGGTATGTCCAACCAGCGCCACGAAGCTGCGGGAAGGCACGTGCAGATTGATATCGCTAAGCACATTGCGATCGTCGCGATAGGCAAAGCTCAAATTTTCAATCTCAATCTGCCCGGACGCCAGCGGCTTATTGTCGCGACCGTAGTGCTGACGAGGCGCATCCATGAGCTCAAAAATACGCTCACCTGCTACAACGGCCTGCTGTAACATCGACTGCTGCGTGGTTAATTCGATCAGCGGCTCATTCAGGCGGCCAAGATAATTAATAAATGCGTAGAGCACGCCAACTTCAAAGCTTCCGTTCGCGGAAAAGCCAAACAGCATCATTAATCCACAAAGGATCATTGCCGAAAACAGGCTGAGCAGCGGCCGCAATAAAAAGCCATCCAGCCGCAGCGTTTCCATTCGCGCCAGGTAGTGCGAACGGCTCGCCTCCCCCATTCGCTCCCCAAAGCGCGCCTGCTGGCGGAACTGTTGGATCACGCTCATGCCGTTAATCACTTCATTAAAACCGTTGTTGATGTCGGCCAGGTAGCCCCGGACGCGACGCACAATCGGCGTGCTGTAACGCTGATAGATCAGCATTACGGTTAAGACGGCAGGGAAAATAGTGATTGCGACCAGCGCCATACGCCAGTCCAGGCTAAACATGGCCACCAGCATGGCCCCAACAAGTGCGGCGCTGCGTAAAACCGTCGCCACGACGGTCACATAGAGATCGCGAACAACTTCCGTATCGTTAGTCACGCGCGAGATGATTTGGCCTACCGGCTGAGTATCGAAGGCGCTAAGAGGCTGGCGTAACGCGGCATCCATCACATCCGTACGCAAGCGCTGGACGACGCCTACCGCGGCCTCGTTAAACAGGAGTGCCTGCCAGTAGTGCAACCCGGCAGCCAGAATCTGTAACAGGATAAAGCTCACGGCCAGACCGGTAACCAGCCCAATCGGCATCGTGTGTTTCGCGACCATGTTATCAATAAAATAGCTGACCAACACCGGCCCCAGAACTTCAGCGGCCGCCGCAATCCACAGCAGCAATACCGCCAGACCCAGCGATTTCCGCCAGGGTGAGCCATAGCTCAGCAAACGTTTCAGCGTTGGCCAGAGTTGATTAAGATTCGCCATGAGGGACACCTTTCTCGATTTCGTCCTCGTCCAGCGCGGCTTCAAGCTGCTGATAACGATACATATCCTGATACCAGCCGCTTTGCCCGGCCAGGAGAGTATGTTGCCCACGCTGGGCGACGGTGCCGCTTTGCATCACAAGGATTTCACTGGCTTCCGTCAACGCCGACAGCCGGTGAGCGCTAATAATAATCGTTCTGCCCGCTCCCCATTTGCGTAAGTTATGCAGGATTTGATGTTCGGTGCGCCCATCGACCGCAGAAAGCGCATCATCAAGGATCAGAATTTCAGCATTGAGCAACAGCGCCCGGGCAATAGAGATACGCTGTTTTTGCCCACCAGAAAGCATGACGCCGCGTTCTCCCACTTCGGTGTCATAGCCTTGCGGCAGGCGCAAAATATCGTCATGGACGTTCGCCAGTTTGGCCGCCTGCTCAATATCCTGTTGCGAGGCCGTCGGTCTTCCAAGCGCGATATTATTGGCGATGGTGTCAGAGAATAAAAACGGTGTCTGGCTGACCACGGCCAGTCGGCTACGCCAGCTGTCAAGCCGCAGCTGAGGAAGAGGAATGCCGTGATAGCGTATATCCCCCTGCGCGATATCAAAATGACGCTGGATCAGACTGAGCAAGGTACTTTTCCCCGAGCCTGTCGGACCACACAGTCCCAGCATCTGCCCGGGCTTAAGGTTAACATTGACATGGTGAAGCGAAGGCTGCTGCGCGCCTGGATAGCAAAACTCACGGATCGCGATTTGTAACTGCCCACGATCTTCCGGCAGCGTTTTCGTGCCGTCTGCCACAGCGGGTGACTCCGACAGCAGCGAGCGGATACGACTCCATGCCGCGCTGCCTCGTTCGACAATATTAAACATCCATGCCAGCGCAAGCATTGGCCAAATCATCAGTCCTAAATACATGACGAAGCTGGTCAACTGACCCAGCGTCATCTCATTGTGCCAGACCAGCCAGCTTCCACCGCCAATCGCCAGCAGATTCGACATGCCGATAGCGATATAAATCGTGGGGTCGAAGCGCGCGTCCACCCGCGCGACGCGGAGATTTTTCTGGCCGGTTTCACGAGCGATACCCGCAAACTGACTGGACTGATGATCCTCTAATCCAAAAGCCTTAATCATCCTGATGCTGGTCAGGCTTTCCTGAGTTTGATCGTTCAGGGAGGAAAAAGCCGCCTGAGCATGCTTGAAGCGATCGTGCAGCTGATCGCCATAGCGTTTAATCACTATGGCCATTACCGGCATCGGCACCAGCGCCAGCAGCGTGAGTTGCCAGCTTATTTGTGTACTCATCACAATCAGAACAGCCAGCCCCATTACCAGCGAATCGACCAGGGTCAGTACGCCTTCCCCCGCGGCAAAAACGACGCGATCCACGTCATTGGTGGCACGGGCGATCAGATCCCCCGTCCGGTGACGCAAATAAAATTCCGGATGCTGGCGGCTTAGCTGACGGTAAAAATCCTGACGAAGCTCAACGGCCAGCTGGTAAGATGCGCCAAAAAGCAGCACTCGCCAGACGTAGCGCAGCAGATAGACCACCACCGCAGTGATCAGCATAACGCCAACCCACATCAGCAGCCGCGAGGCACTCATATGCTGGTGAGAAATCCCATCGACAATAGTGCCGACGATTTTGGGCGGTAACAGCTGCAAAAGCGCGATGACCACCAGCAGGAAAACGGCCCCAAGATAGCGCCGCCATTCACGCAGAAAAAACCAGCTTAATTGACTAAACAGTCGCACAGTAAAACGTCCTGGTTAAGATTGAGCGAGGTTGACACAAACAGGCTCTATAACGGCAGCGCCGTTGTGTATTTTATCTCTTCCATAGCAAAGCTCGACGTAACGTCCAGTAAACCTGGAATGGCATTCACTAAACGCTTAGAGAAGGCGTCGTAGCTTTTCATATCGGCAACCCCGATCCGCAGAAGATAATCATATTCTCCGACCATGCGATAACATCCCATAACTTCTGGCATTGCATGAACGATCGCAACAAACAGCTGATACCCGCTGCTGTTATGTTGCTGGGCCTTGATTAGCATAAACGCAGTTAGCGGCAACGCCAGTTTTTCCGCGTCCAGTAACGCATCACGGGCGCGAATATAGCCTTCCTCTTCCCGTCTTTTCAAGCGTTTCCAGCACGGCGTGGTGGTTAAATGAACGGCATCCGCCAGTGCCTGAAGAGACAACGTACAGTCCAGTTGCAAAAGAGCCAGCAGCTTAGGTCAGTTTTATCTGTCACAGGGCTCTTCAGGAGAATGATTCTCTCTTAAGGTGCGATTTTACAGGTAAATGAGCAAACCTTTTTTCCTGTTTATGCCTTACCATTTTCAAATATTTAATGGAAGGAAACATGAGCCGCTGCTGGGATTGCCGTTTATTGCTGTTATGCCTTTTCGACTGCCAGACGAAAGAGCGAGCAGCTCGCTTTTCAGGGTGGCCTCGGTCATTTTGTTGAGGATGGCTCTCTGGCAAAGTGGGTGTCTCAACCGGTAGCGCTATCCCGACACTTATTATCATCGCGCCTGAGTTACAGAAAATATTGACGATCTGGCGTGCTGGCAGAAAATATTGGTCTAACCTCTGTCAGGGTTTATATCCGCCGTTCCAACAGCTGGGCTACCCTTCTTGCCCGGCAGGCAGTACCATACGGCGCAACAGTCAAATAAGGTATAAAGAATGAAACGTGCAGTAGTCGTTTTCAGCGGCGGCCAGGATTCAACAACCTGCCTGATTCAGGCATTAAAGCAGTATGACGAGGTGCATTGCATCACGTTTGATTACGGCCAGCGTCACCGCGCGGAAATTGATATTGCCGAACAGCTGTCGCGCTCTTTGGGTGCCCGTGCGCATAAAGTTCTGGATGTTACGTTGCTCAACGAGCTGGCCGTTAGCAGCCTGACGCGCGACAGCATCCCCGTTCCGGCTTACGATCCTGAAGCCAGCGGCCTCCCAAGTACTTTTGTGCCGGGACGCAATATTTTATTTCTAACCCTCGCTTCAATTTATGCCTACCAGGTCGACGCTGAAGCAGTGATTACCGGTGTTTGCGAAACCGACTTTTCGGGCTACCCGGACTGCCGCGACGAATTCGTAAAGGCACTCAATCATGCCATCGAACTGGGCACTGCTCGTCCGGTACGCTTTGAAACACCGCTGATGTGGCTGAACAAGGCCGAAACCTGGGCGCTCGCCGACTACTGGCAGCAGCTATCATTAGTACGTAACGACACGCTGACCTGCTACAACGGCATCAAGGGCGACGGCTGTGGCGAGTGCGCCGCCTGTCATCTGCGAGCGAATGGCCTGCGTGATTACCAGATAAATAGCGCTGCCGTTATGCAAGAAATGCAGCGTAAAACCGGCTTACGCTGACAGCATCTCCTCCATTCGCTGTTTTAGCTCTCCTGTCATCGGCTGCGCTTTTTGCGTGCGCAGATCGATGCAGACAAAGGTTAGCGTGGCGTCGGCAACCGCATCTCCGCCGGGAGCCAGCGTCACCGTTTGTCCAATCACCCCGCTCTTCTCTCCCAGTTCAAGCAGCTGACTGTGAATTTGCAGCAGATCGCCCATCCGTGCCGCGCGACGATAGTTGATGTTGATGTTGACCACCACAAAAGCGAGCTGATTCTCATTCAGCCACTGAAAGGACTCCAGCCTTTCAAGCCATGCCCAGCGGGCTTCTTCAAGAAATTCCAGATAGCGTGCATTGTTGACATGCTGATAGACATCAAGATGATAGCCGCGGACTTTGATCATGGTTTGCATCACGCACTCCTCTGAAAAAAAGAGGCCACACCAACTGGTATGACCTCTATCACCTTAGCAGCCGTCCCGCCTATCCGGCAGCGTGCAGCGTGTTAGTCGCGAGAAAGATCACAATTTAAGCCGTGAGACATTACGCTCTACCAACGCATTTCCCATGCCGGGAACCTCTTTCAGCTGATCCAACTGGGTAAAAGGCCCGTACTGTTCACGGTAGTTGATAATAGCCTGCGCTTTTTTCAGCCCAACGCCGTTCATCACTGCACTCAGTTGTTCCGCCGTTGCCTGATTGATACTGACAAGTTCATCCGCTGATGTCGGCTGTTCAGTGGCCTTTTGTCCGGTCACGCTGGTTGCTGGCTCGGTAGCCGTAACGGATTGCGCAGTAACTGACGGCACCATTGCCCCGGTGAGTAGCGTAAAGCATAGCGCGGTGAGTAACCTGTTTTGCATGCTGCTTTCCTCCATGTGTTTGACAGCACGGTCAGCCTACCCCCACCGCGGCATCGGGACAAACAGCAGAAACCAGAAATGGAAAAGGCCGCATAAGCGGCCTTTGTTATTGCAAAACGTTGCAGTTTTTTTGCGAGGCTTATTGGGCCTGTGCCGCTGCACCGTATTTGATTTTGCCTTCTTTACGCAGATTACTGAGCAAGGCTTCAAAGGCAATCTGCGCATTATTCTGCGTGATACCCTGAATCATGGCTTTCTTCTGCGCTTCCGGCATGGTGCCGCTACGAACCTGCTCAAGCGCCAGCACGACCACATTGCCCTGACCGTCTTCACTGACACCGTAAGACGGTTTGTCTTTCGCTGGCAGCGCCATGGTGAAGGCAGACTGCGTCAGTGCGTCCTGGCCATTGCGGGTCAGCGTTTTAGCATCGCTGAAGCTCAGCCCCGCCGCTTTCATCGCCTCTGCACCTTTGCCTGCTTTCAAATCGACCAGCAGTTTTTCTGCCTGAGCTTTTGCGGCGCTCTGCGCTTTTTCGGTCTTCAGCGACGCTTCGATCTGCGCTTTGACTTCAGCCAGTGGTTTCACCGCTTCAGGTTTATGACCGCTAATGCGCAGCACAAAGGCACGATCGCCATCTACGGTAATAATGTCTGAGTTACTGCCCGGCGCGCCGTCTTCACCGACCAGACCGCCATTGAAGATCGCCTGTTCAACCGGCTTGTAATTCAGCTCGGCTGGGGGCGTATCATGGCTGAACCAGCCTGTCTCCACGGCTTTGACGCCAGCCACTTCTTCGGCCGTAGCGAGTGACTCATTGTCATTGCTTGCCGCATCACTGACTTTTTGCTGCAGCTTATAATAAGCATCCAGCGCCTGCTCCTGCTTAACCTTCGCGGCAATGTCGTCATGCACCGCAGACAGCGGCTTAACCTGCTGAGCCTGAACGTCATCAAGTCGGGCAACAATGAAGCCAACGGAAGAAGGGATCACGCCAGAAAGTTCGCCTTTCTGTTTCAGGTTGGCGTTTTTCAGCTCATCCGGCGTGGTCGCCGGCTCAAGCCAGCCCATATCACCCCCGTTACGGGCAGAGATTGGATCGGTTGATTTCTCTTTTGCCAGCGCGGCAAAGTCACCGCCTTTTTTCAGCGCATCCAGTACCGACTGCGCATCGGCTTCGGTTTTCGTTTGAATGATGCTGAAGCGGCTACGCTGTGGCTGAGTGTAATCAGCCTGATGCTGATCGTACCAACTTTGAATATCGCTCTCGCTGGCGCTTTTTTGCATTGCCGCCGCATCCAGCTTGATATAGCTGACGCGGAACTGCTCCGGTGCCATAAAGTTGTTTTTATTCTGCTCGTAGTAGTTTTTAACGTCTTCGTCGCTAACGGTCTGTTTTGCTGCCAACGCCGCAACGTTGATCGTCGCTTCACGTACCAGACGTTCCTGCGACACCAGCGCGGCCAGCGACTCTGTCTCACCCGGCAGCATATAATCGGTGCCGGTAACGGCAGCAATTAGCTGTTGCGTGGTCAGCTGTTTACGCAGCGCCTGCGCATACTGCTCGGCAGAAAGGCCCATGTTATTGATAATGGCCAGATATCTGGCGTTATCAAACTTGCCGTTAGTCTGGAATGCAGGCTGGTTAAAAATTGCCTGTTTGATCTGGTCATCACTGATAGCCAGCTTCAACTCTTTTGCATACTGATCCAGAAGCTGCTCATCAACCAGCTGAGACAGCGCCTGCTGACGGATCTGCTGCATATAAGCAGGATTGCTGGCTAATTGAGAAAACTGTTCGCCCAGCATCTGCTGCTGGCGTGAACGTTCATTACTGAAAGCTCTTTCAAGCTGTGCGCGACTGATTTCCTGCCCGTTTACTTTAGCGGCGTAATCACCGTTGCCGCCGATCAGGTAGTTGCCCACCCCGGTCAAAATAAAGGACAGGATGATCAGACCCAGTATAATTTTGAGCACGACATGGTTCGACGCCGCGCGTAAATTGTCCATCATGGTGTGACAACACTCCGCTGTAGTATGAATGTAAACCCTTGCGCGTTCGTCCCAACTTCCTGGGGACGCTCCACGCTGCTGCGTATCAGGCCGCTCGTGTTAATTGGTGCATAAAAAAAGGCACATCGTAATTCAGATGTGCCCGTATGGTACATGAGAACGTCAGGACAGTCCTCACTCCACCGAAGAAAATGCTGTGATCGCCCTTAATTAACGGCGTCTTTCAGCGCTTTACCGGCACGGAAGCCTGGTACTTTCCCCGCTGGAATCGTAATTTCTTTCCCGGTTTGTGGATTACGACCGGTACGCTCAGAACGTTCACGTACTGAGAAGGTGCCAAAACCAACCAGTGCTACTTCATCACCTGCTTTCAGTGAGTCAGAAACGGAGTCCATGAAAGCGTCTAACACACGTCCCGCTGCTGCTTTAGAAATATCAGCGTTAGCAGCGATTTTGTCGATCAACTGTGACTTATTCACTCAATCATCCCCTCATTATTATTTACTTCGCATCCGGGCTGGTGGCCCCTCTACGAGCACGCATCCGCTAGTTTAGCTTCTGCTGGTTAAGCCGAAGTCTCATTCAGCTTGTTCTGACCATCACTGGCTTAACAGCACCCTAAATTAGCGGGACAAAAAAAAGCTGGCAAGTGCGAATTTGCCTGCCAGCTCTGGATTTAGGGTGTTTTTGTCTTACATCACTATTTTGCGGTGGCAACCTGCATGCCGTATGGGGCATTTTGCAGAGCCAGCGTCAGCACTTCCTCGATGCGTTTCACCGGATGAATATCCAGATCGGCGATCACGTTGTCCGGAATTTCCTCCAGATCGCGCTTGTTTTCATCCGGGATCAGTACCGTTTTGATGCCACCACGGTGTGCCGCCAGCAGTTTTTCTTTCAGGCCACCGATTGGCAGAACCTGACCGCGCAGCGTAATTTCACCCGTCATCGCTACATCTGCACGAACCGGATTGCCCGTCAGGCACGAAACCAGCGCGGTACACATCGCAATACCTGCACTCGGGCCATCCTTCGGCGTAGCGCCTTCCGGCACGTGAACGTGGATGTCGCGTTTTTCGTAGAAGTCGCCGTTAATACCCAGCTTCTCTGCACGTGCGCGCACCACGGTCAACGCGGCCTGGATAGATTCCTGCATCACCTCACCGAGTGAGCCGGTGTAGGTTAGTTTACCTTTACCCGGCACGCAGGCGGTTTCGATAGTCAGCAGGTCACCGCCAACTTCGGTCCATGCCAGACCCGTTACCTGGCCTACACGGTTTTCACTTTCAGCACGGCCGTAGTCATAACGCTGTACGCCCAGGAAATCTTTCAGGTTGTCTGCGTTAATTTCAATGTGCTTAATGCTCTTGTCCATCAGCAGCATTTTAACCGCTTTACGGCAGAGTTTTGACAGTTCACGTTCAAGGCTACGTACACCGGCTTCGCGGGTGTAGTAACGAATGATGCTAACAATAGCGCTGTCATCAACCGTCAACTCGCTTTCTTTCAGGGCATTACGCTCAATTTGTTTAGACAGCAGATGCTGTTTAGCAATATTGAGTTTTTCATCTTCGGTATAGCCTGACAGACGAATCACTTCCATACGGTCCAGTAACGGTGCCGGGATGTTCATCGAGTTAGACGTTGCCACGAACATCACGTCGGAAAGATCGTAATCCACTTCCAGATAGTGATCGTTAAAGGCAATGTTCTGTTCCGGATCCAGCACTTCAAGCAGCGCCGAGGCCGGATCGCCGCGCATATCCGAAGACATTTTGTCGATTTCATCCAGCAGGAACAGCGGGTTTTTGACCCCCACCTTTGCCATTTTCTGAATCAACTTGCCCGGCATGGAACCGATGTAAGTACGACGGTGACCGCGGATTTCCGCTTCATCACGTACGCCACCCAGCGCCATACGGACATATTTGCGTCCGGTAGCTTTAGCAATAGACTGGCCCAGCGAGGTTTTACCTACGCCTGGAGGCCCGACCAGGCACAGGATCGGCCCCTTGATTTTGCTCACGCGGCTCTGTACGGCTAAATATTCCAGAATGCGATCTTTGACGCGCTCAAGCCCGAAGTGATCGGTATCCAGCGTTTCCTGCGCCTTCACCAGGTCTTTCTTCACTTTGCTGCGGGCATTCCACGGAACCTGCACCATCCAGTCGATGTAGCCACGCACCACGGTTGCTTCCGCTGACATCGGCGACATCATTTTCAGTTTTTGCAGTTCGGCTTCGGTTTTTTCGCGCGCTTCTTTCGGCATTTTTGCCGCGTCGATTTTACGCTTCAGCGCTTCGTTTTCATCAGGCGCATCGTCCATTTCGCCCAATTCTTTCTGAATCGCCTTCATCTGCTCGTTCAGATAATATTCGCGCTGGCTTTTTTCCATCTGTTTTTTAACGCGATTGCGAATGCGTTTCTCAACCTGCAACAGGTCAATTTCCGATTCCATCATCGCCATCAGATATTCCAGACGCTCGTTAACGTCTGACATTTCCAACACGGACTGCTTATCTGCCAGTTTCAACGGCATATGCGCAGCCACGGTATCCGCCAGGCGCGCCGCATCCTCAATGCTGTTAAGTGACGTCAGCACCTCAGGCGGGATTTTTTTGTTCAGTTTGATATAGCCTTCAAACTGATTAATCGCCGTACGCACCAGCACTTCCTGCTCGCGCTCGTCAATTTCCGGCGAAGCCAGATATTCGGCCTGGGCGGTAAAATGATCGCCATTATCCGCAAGCGTAGTGATATGTGCACGTTGCAGACCTTCTACCAGCACTTTTACCGTGCCGTCAGGCAGTTTAAGCATTTGCAGAATCGAGGCTACGGTCCCTACAGAGAAGAGATCGTTAATGCCAGGTTCATCCGTTGAAGCTTCTTTCTGAGCGACCAACATGATTTTTTTATCATGATCCATGGCGGCTTCAAGGCAGCGAATCGATTTCTCACGACCTACAAACAACGGAATTACCATGTGCGGATAAACCACTACGTCACGCAACGGCAACACAGGGATTTCAATGCGTTCAGAACGCTCAGGATTCATAGAGCTCTCTCTTAGTTTAATTTCCGCCAGGGTGATGGGAACCACAACAGTCAACTAAAGTGCAGTTTTACCCACAGGTAGTTGAGTATATGGGGATGAATACGGGACATTCAACGCTATGTGAGCGAGAAATGCAAAAGGGGGAAAAATTTCCCCCTTCAGGCGCTAAACAGTTGGAATGGTATGGTTATTTATTCACCAGACGCCTGCTGAGCCTCAGGCCTGAGAAAGACCAGCTCGGGTTCGGAATGCCCAGCAATAACCGCATCATTAACGATCACTTTTTCCACTTCGTCCATGGAAGGCAGATCGTACATGGTGTTCAGCAGGGCGGCCTCCACGATTGAGCGCAGACCGCGCGCGCCGGTGTTGCGGGACATCGCTTTTTTGGCGATCGCCTTCAGCGCTTCTTCGCGGAACTCCAGCTCCACGCCTTCGAGGTTAAACAGCGCCTGATACTGTTTGGTCAGCGCGTTTTTCGGCTCTCTCAGGATCTGGATCAGCGCGTCTTCGCTCAGCTCGGTCAGCGTGGCAACCACCGGCAGACGGCCGATAAATTCCGGGATCAGACCAAACTTGATCAGATCGAACGGCTCAACCTGCGCCAGCAGCTCGCCTTCAGTCGCTTTTTCCGCTTTGCCTTTTACCGTGGCGCCAAAGCCAATCCCGCTGCCGGAATCAACGCGCTGCGAAATGACCTTATCCAGACCGGCAAACGCACCGCCGCAGATAAAGAGAATTTTTGAGGTATCAACCTGCAAAAACTCCTGCTGCGGATGCTTACGCCCGCCCTGCGGCGGAACGGCGGCAACCGTGCCCTCAATCAGCTTCAGCAGCGCCTGCTGCACGCCCTCGCCCGACACGTCACGGGTGATAGACGGGTTATCTGACTTGCGGGAAATCTTGTCGATTTCATCAATATAGACAATGCCGCGCTGCGCTTTCTGCACGTCATAATCACATTTTTGCAGCAGCTTCTGAATGATGTTTTCGACATCTTCACCCACGTAACCGGCTTCGGTCAGCGTGGTGGCATCGGCCATGGTAAACGGCACATCCAGCAGGCGGGCCAGCGTTTCTGCCAGCAGGGTCTTACCGCTACCGGTCGGACCGATCAGCAGGATGTTACTTTTGCCCAGCTCCACGCCGTTGCTGTTATCGCCGTTACGCAGGCGTTTGTAGTGGTTATAAACCGCCACCGAGAGCACTTTTTTGGCTCTTTCCTGCCCGATAACATAATCGTCAAGATGCTCGCGGATTTCATGCGGCGTCGGCAGCGAACTGCGCTCACGATGCGGCATCACTTCTTTGATCTCTTCGCGGATGATGTCGTTACATAAATCAACGCACTCATCGCAGATGTACACTGACGGGCCGGCAATCAGCTTACGCACTTCATGCTGGCTTTTGCCGCAAAAAGAGCAGTACAGCAGCTTCCCTGAACCGTCTTTGCGCTTGTCTGTCATCAGTTAACCTCATGCCTTTTCTACGGCCTTTACAGGCTGACTTAATTTAAGTGAACAGATTCTAATATAGCCCATTTTGACACTATTTTGTCAGTCGGAAAGGACAGTGTTCTGACCGCCAGCGCACGGTGGCCGGGCATCCTCAGCCAAAAGCGATAAAACGGCAGCGGAGCGATTGCGGCCTCTTGTTTGACTAACACGCTGTTTTGGATGCAAAACCGCTTTCCGAATCGGTGTTGATTTAGCTGTTGAATGGATTATGCTAAACTTCATTACTTATACAGCC
Organism: Pantoea sp. CCBC3-3-1; assembly: GCF_007981265.1. Lineage (NCBI taxonomy): Bacteria > Pseudomonadati > Pseudomonadota > Gammaproteobacteria > Enterobacterales > Erwiniaceae > Pantoea > Pantoea sp. CCBC3-3-1. Next base: position 1,182,660 of record NZ_CP034363.1, on the reverse strand, counting down.
CGTATCCGATGGAGTCTAAAGATGTCTCAGGAGCCAAAGAAAGAAAACGGCCAGGATGAGAAAAGCTCACTAGCCCTTAATAAACTGCTGCAAGCCCGCTCAGTCATTATCTCAGGTGAGATCGACCAGGCGCTGGCGGAAAAAGTCACGGCTCAGCTGCTGATTTTGCAGGAGATGGGTGACGAGCCGATCAAGCTGTTTATCAACAGTCAGGGCGGTCACGTCGAAGCAGGCGATACCATCCACGACATGATTAAATTCGTGAAGCCAAGAGTGCAGGTTATCGGTACTGGTTGGGTCGCAAGCGCCGGTATTACTATCTTCCTCGCGGCTGACAAAGAAGATCGTTACGCGCTGCCAAATACACGCTTTATGATCCACCAGCCGCTGGGCGGCGTCCGCGGTAAAGTTTCAGATATTGAAATTGAAGCGAACGAGCTGCTTCGTGCTCGCGACCGCATCAATAAGCTGATCAGCAAAGCAACCGGCCAGCCGCTGGAAAAGGTTGAGCAGGATACCGACAGCAACTACTGGATGAGCCCGCAGCAGGCTATTGAGTATGGCATCGCCAGCCACCTGATTACTCACTGGGATGAGCTGAAAGGCTAAGCAGCCCTTTCACTGCTTCCTTAAAAGGTCCGCTTATGCGGGCCTTTTTTATTGTCGGTCTACTTTACGCCGGGCAAAAAAAAGAGAGCCATTTGGCTCTCTTTTCGTTCAACGATAAATTTATTCGCCGGAGGCCTGCTGCGCTTCACCTTTGCCATAAATCATCATCGGCTCAGATTCGCCCGCGATAACAGAATCATCAATAACGACTTTTTCCACATCATCCATGGAAGGCAGATCGTACATGGTGTTCAACAGGGCAGCCTCCACAATTGAGCGCAGACCGCGCGCGCCGGTGTTGCGGGACATCGCTTTTTTGGCGATCGCCTTCAGCGCTTCCTCACGGAACTCCAGCTCCACGCCTTCGAGGTTAAACAGCGCCTGATACTGTTTGGTCAGCGCGTTTTTCGGCTCTCTCAGGATCTGGATCAGCGCGTCTTCGCTCAGCTCGGTCAGCGTGGCAACTACCGGCAGACGGCCGATAAATTCCGGGATCAGACCAAACTTGATCAAATCTTCCGGCTCAACCTGCGCCAGCAGCTCGCCTTCAGTCGCTTTTTCCGCCTTGCCTTTTACCGTTGCGCCAAAGCCAATCCCGCTGCCGGAATCAACGCGCTGCGAAATGACCTTATCCAGGCCGGCAAACGCCCCGCCGCAGATAAAGAGGATTTTTGAGGTATCAACCTGCAAAAACTCCTGCTGCGGATGCTTACGCCCGCCCTGCGGCGGAACGGCGGCAACCGTGCCCTCAATCAGCTTCAGCAGCGCCTGCTGCACGCCCTCGCCCGACACGTCACGGGTGATAGACGGGTTGTCTGACTTGCGGGAAATCTTGTCGATTTCATCAATATAGACAATGCCGCGCTGCGCTTTCTGCACGTCATAATCACATTTTTGCAGCAGCTTCTGAATGATGTTTTCGACATCTTCACCCACGTAACCGGCTTCGGTCAGCGTGGTGGCATCGGCCATGGTAAACGGCACGTCCAGCAGGCGGGCCAGCGTTTCTGCCAGCAGGGTCTTACCGCTACCGGTCGGACCGATCAACAGGATGTTACTTTTGCCCAGCTCCACGCCGTTGCTGGTATCGCCGTTACGCAGGCGCTTGTAGTGGTTATAAACCGCTACAGCCAGCACTTTTTTGGCTCTTTCCTGCCCGATAACGTAATCGTCAAGGTGCTCGCGGATTTCATGTGGCGTCGGCAGCGCGCTGCGCTCACGGTGTGGCGCAACTTCTTTGATCTCTTCGCGAATGATGTCGTTACATAAATCGACACACTCATCGCAGACATATACTGACGGGCCGGCAATCAGCTTACGAACTTCATGCTGGCTTTTGCCGCAAAAAGAACAGTACAGCAGTTTTCCTGAACCGTCTTTGCGCTTATCTGTCATTAACTTGCCCCTCTTATGCACTAACGCGCGTGCGGCGCGTCTGCCTGAATCTTATCGGCAGCAGTATTCGTCATTACGGCCTGTCAGCCGCGCTGGCTCAGCACGGAATCGACTAAACCATATTCCACTGCTTCACTGGCAGACATGAAACGATCTCGCTGAGTATCACGCTCAATGGTTTCAACGGTCTGACCGGTGTGTTTAGCCATCAGGTCGTTCATCAAATGTTTGGTTTTGATAATTTCACGCGCGTGAATATCAATGTCAGATGCCTGGCCCTGGAAACCGCCCAGCGGCTGGTGGATCATCACGCGTGAATGCGGCAAGCAGTAACGCTTACCTTTGGCGCCCGCGGTCAACAGGAATGAGCCCATTGAACAAGCCTGGCCCATACAAATGGTGCTGACATCGGGTTTGATAAATTGCATGGTATCGTAAATCGACATACCAGCGGTAATCACGCCACCAGGAGAGTTGATATACAGGTGAATATCTTTTTCCGGGTTCTCGGCTTCCAGAAACAGCATCTGCGCGACGATCAGGTTCGCCATGTGGTCCTCAACCTGGCCGGTCAGGAAGATGATGCGTTCCTTCAGCAGGCGGGAAAAAATGTCGTAAGAACGCTCTCCGCGAGAGGTTTGTTCGACCACCATCGGCACTAAAGCCATGTGAGGTGCTGTTTGTTCACGTTCGCCACTGTATGACATTACCGTCTCCTGGATAAATTTCATTTGGCAACACTCTGTACCAATTCTACTTGAGAGCGTCCCGGAACACTATGTTCCCCACATTGTTCCCCCGAAATCCTTCGGGAGTCATCAAGTCTCACTATTACAATCATGTCTATCTGGGGATTCAGCCCCGCTAATTCAAGCATAACAACGTTTTTCGGCCGCTGCTAACCAGGAAAAACAGCTTAGTCGATAATTTGCCGTTTTAATGAGCGAATAAGCGCCATATTGCTGTTCAGGACGACAGATAAAATAAAAAAGCCCGCAGTCATGACGACCGCGGGCTTTTATTTATCCAGTAAAATCAGACGATCAGGCCGTTTGGGTCTGGTTCATCAGTTCCTGGAAGTTCGTTTCTTTTTCGGTAACTTTGGCTTTTTCCAGAACGGCTTCAACAGCCTGTTCTTCCAGAGCAACGTTACGCATGTTGTTCATCAGCTCGTTGTTCTTGCTGTAGAACTCGATCACTTCAGACGGATCTTCGTAGGCAGAAGCCATTTCTTCGATCAGTGCTTTAACGCGATCTTCATCTGCTTTCAGTTCGTGAGTGCGGATAACTTCACCCAGCAGCAGACCAACAACAACGCGGCGCTTAGCCTGCTCTTCGAACAGCTCACGTGGCAGTTCCAGAGCCTGCTGCTCATTGCCGCCAAAACGCTGTGCTGCCTGACGCTTCAGCACATCGATTTCGCCGTCAATCAGCGCAGCGGGCACGTCGATTTCATTCGCGCTCACCAGACCGTCGATAGCCTGAGTCTTCACACGGTTACGCACGGCGCCTTTCAGCTCGCGCTCCATGTTTTTACGCACTTCGGTACGCAGACCCGCTACAGAGCCATCTTCCACGCCGAAACGCTTGATGAACTCTTCAGTGAACTCTGGCAGCTCGCGCTCTTCAACTTTCTTCAGCACGATTTCAAACTTCGCCGCTTTCCCTTTCAGGTTTTCAGCGTGGTAATCTTCCGGGAAGTTGACGTCAATAGTGAAGGTTTCGCCCGCTTTGTGGCCAACAACGCCTTCTTCAAAGCCTGGGATCATACGACCCTGGCCCATCGCCAGTACGAAGTCAGAAGCTTTGCCGCCTTCAAACTCTTCACCGTCTACAGAACCGTTGAAGTCGATAGTTGCGCGGTCTTCCGCTTCCGCTGCACGATCGGTTTCTTTCCAGGTGGCCTGCTGCTTACGCAGCGTGTCCAGCATGGCGTCAACGTCTTCGTCAGTCACGGTTACAACCGGTTTTTCAACTTCGATTGCGTCCAGACCTTTCAGCTCAACTTCCGGGTACACTTCAAACTCAACGGAGTAAGTGAAGTCTTCACCGGTTTTGTATTCGCCTGGCACGTAGTCTGGTGCGCCAGCCGGATTGATTTTCTCTTTGATGATCGCGTCAACAAAGTTGCGCTGCATCAGTTCGCCCAGCACGTCCTGGCGAACAGACGCACCGTAACGCTGTGCAACGACAGTCATCGGCACTTTCCCTTTGCGGAAACCGTCGATACGCACCTTTTTAGATACGTTGACCAGCTCTTTCTTCACCGCGTTTTCGATCACATCTTTATCAACGGTAATCGTAACGCGACGGCCCAGGCCCTGAGTTGTTTCTACTGAAACTTGCATCTTATTACCTCAAAAAATCACGTGCTCGGTCAACTTCAGCCCCAGCCTGCTTTATAAAAAAACAGGGCTGGGACTAAGAACCGGGACGGCTTCTGATGTCAGAACCGCGATCCCTGTTGCCAGAAGCGTCCCGAAGACATTCCGGAAAAAATAGACGCAGCATTATAGCGGCAACGGCAAAGCGAGTCGAGGCTACACCGCCCCACCATTTCGTTAACTTTGTTCAATTTGTGGCCTGAGCGAGGTAAAAATTGCAGGCAGTGCGTTTTTTTCAATCAAAAACAACAAAGCGGCCCGCGGGCCGCCTTGTACTAAATTGTCAATTCAGGCTAGCGTACCGGCACCGCGACAGTTTGGTGAGGCTGGCACCGTGTCCTGCAACCCCGCCCATTCTTTTTCGGTGTAAGTATGCAATGCCAGCGCGTGGACACTTCCAGCCAGTTCGTCGGTCAGTTCGCTATAAATAGCGCGATGACGCTGCAAAAAACGCTGATTAAGGAAGCTGTCGCTGACGATCACCACTTTAAAGTGGCTTTCCGCCCCCGCAGGAACATTATGACGGTAACTTTCGTCATGAACCTCCAGATGCATGGGTGTAAACGCCGTTCTTAACTTTTCTTCTATTTGTTCGCGGATCATCACTCCACTCCTCTACGATCGAGAGCTGCGCCCCATCCCTTTAAATATTAGCCGGATTTTTCTCCTTTCCGACCAGCCTGACTAAAAATATCTGCCGTTCAGGCGCGCTACTGTGCATTTTCCTGAACACCCCTGCAACCTGGGGGCAATAAAAAGGTCAAATCACGGGGAAACGAAACGCGTTAAGAAATCGCAAGGCGATGAATTTACGCGCTATCAGGGCTTCCTCCCGGCACTGACGATGTTATGATGACGGCAGTCATGTCTGCGCTACTTCCTTTGTTATCGAGAAACTAAGCATGTTAAAAAAAATAATTTTTCCTCTGCTGGCCATTTTCATGCTGGCTGGCTGTGCAAGTAACAGCAATACACTTAACGTCTCACCTGCCATCAAGTTACCGCAGCAGGATCCGGGACTCACCGGTATTACCATCAGCATTAATGGTGCCGATCAGCGTACCGATCAGGCTCTGGCAAAAGTAAACCGCGATGGACAACTGGTCACGCTAACCCCTTCCCGTGATTTACGTTTTCTGTTGCAGGAAGTGCTTGAGAAGCAGATGGGTGCTCGTGGCTACATGATTGGGCCTAACGGTGCTGTTGATTTGCAGATCGTCGTGAATAATCTTTACGCTGATGTGACTCAGGGCAACGTGCGTTACAGCATCACGACGAAAGCCGATATCTCGATCATCGCGACGGCCAAAAACGGCAGCAAGCAGGTTAAGAACTATCGCCAGACTTACAGTGTTGAAGGTGCATTCAATGCCACCAACGCCAAAATCACCAATGCCGTTAACTCAACGCTTAGCGACGTGATTTCGGATATGGCGCAGGACACCAGCGTGCACGAGTTTATCAAGCAAAACGCCCGTTAATCTGACTTTGCCCGCTGCTGGCGGGCAATGTTTTAAGGTTTGTATGCCCAGTCACTATCTGCAAATTTTCACCCAACGTAATGCCGCCCTCCTGCTCGTTCTCGGCTTTGCTTCCGGCCTGCCTCTTGCTCTGACGTCCGGTACGTTACAAGCCTGGATGGCCGTTGAGAACGTCGATATCAAGACCATTGGTTTTTTCTCGCTGGTTGGCCAGGCCTACGTCTTTAAATTTCTCTGGTCGCCGCTGATGGACCGCTATACGCCGCCTTTTTTAGGACGTCGCCGCGGCTGGCTGCTGGTGACTCAACTGCTGTTGATCGTTGGCATCGCGCTAATGGGGTTTATGCAGCCCTCACGCGATTTAACGCTGCTCGCTTCCCTGGCGGTGCTGATCGCCTTCTGTTCCGCTTCACAGGATATCGTTTTTGATGCGTGGAAGACCGACATTCTTGCGCCTGAAGAACGCGGCAGCGGCGCGGCAATCAGCGTGCTGGGCTATCGACTGGCAATGCTGGTGTCCGGTGGACTCGCGCTGTGGCTGGCCGATCGCTACGTCGGCTGGCAGGCGATCTGGTGGGTAATGGCGGCGATGATGGTGCCTGCTGTTCTGGCAACGCTGATGGCAAAAGAACCCGTCGATGCGGTAGTGCAGCCGCGAACGCTGGAAGAAGCGGTGATTGCGCCCTTAAAAGACTTTTTTACCCGCAACAACGCCTGGCTAATCCTTTCTCTTATCGTTCTTTATAAACTCGGTGATGCCTTTGCCGCCAGCCTGACGACGATCTTTTTGATTCGTGGCGTAGGTTTTGATGCCGGCGATGTCGGTCTGGTGAATAAAACGCTGGGCTTGCTGGCAACGATTGTCGGTGCGCTTTATGGCGGCATACTGATGCAGCGCCTGAGCCTGTACCGGGCGCTGATGCTGTTTGGTATTTTGCAGGGCGCATCGAATATCGCCTACTGGCTGCTGTCGGTGACCGATAAGCATTTATACAGCATGGCAGCTGCCGTCTTCGTCGAAAACCTGTGTGGTGGCATGGGCACGGCAGCGTTTGTTGCGTTACTGATGACGCTATGCAACAAATCGTTCTCGGCCACGCAGTTTGCTCTCCTCTCTGCGTTGTCGGCGGTAGGCCGTGTTTATGTCGGGCCGGTAGCCGGATGGTTTGTGGAGAGCTGGGGCTGGCCGACCTTTTACGCCTTTTCAGTCGTGGCGGCGCTGCCGGGGCTGGTTTTGCTGGCAGGATGCAAAACAACGCTGGAGCGAGCGCAAAGTGGCGCAGAGTTTTCTGTACGCAGTCGTTTTACCTCGGGCTACCGGTGGGCCTTGAGAACATTGAAAACAGGTGCGCTACTTGTCGCCATCGGCCTAATCCTGTTGGCGGTAAGAGCAACCGGCCTGCTTGATACGGGAAGCGCTATTACGCTGTTGCTACAAAGCGGCACGATGCTGGCCGTAGCAGGCATTGTTTGCGGCAGTCTGCTGGACTTCATGGCGATGCGTAAACCTCATTTGTCGTAACTTTCATGCTGGCATCCTTTAACCTGTGCGATGCCAGCATCCCCTCCTCAAGCGTTGCAGCCTAATCATTAGCATGCCAACTATAACTGAATGAATAGTGTGACAAAGCTCACATAAAAGCCCTTTTGCGTACATTAAATATGCAAAGATGGGGGGTGATAACTTTTACGTTGCAGCGGCAAATCACAGGGTGGCATTGCGTAAAAATTCAGCGCTAATCATTAGCAATGTTGCTAACCAGGAGCGAAATCACACTGTCCGAACAGTCCTGCCAGAAAAAACCACTAACAGTAACGCAACAATAACGCTTCTTTTTCGACTTAAAACGGCCCGCGGGCGCGCGTTAAATCGCCGTTTCTTAACAATTCCATTTGCCAGTTATTTGCCTTAATCCGTTATTTCTTAAAAGAGCGCCGTCTTTACATTTACAATTTGGGCATGATAAATAAATCATCACTCATGTAATTTGTCTGTTTTACATATCTCAAATGATGCAAATATGTTAAATATTTGAGTACCAATCTGGCTGTTTATAGCGCCCACGATTTTTACAGGGGTTTTACCATCTGTTTTTGTTATATTGCCACCAAAGCCTTGCTACCATTCATATTTTGTCACCCCCTGCAACATACGGCGCAATGTTTGCAAAAGGTGTCAACAGCCCGCTGACACAAGCTGTTGCTGGTTTACAGTACTGAAACCTTCCCGTAAAATGCCGCCACACTTAAACGACAATAGAGCCCTTGTCATTGAGGTCGTTAAATGAGACTCAGGAAATACAATAAAAGTTTGGGGATTTTGTCATTAATCGCAGGCACTGTATTGTTAAGTGGCTGTGATAGTGCATTGTTAAATCCCAAAGGACAGATTGCACTGGAGCAACGTTCGCTGATACTGACAGCCTTTGGCTTGATGATGATCGTCGTTATCCCGGCAGTCTTGATGGCAGTGATATTCGCCTGGAAATATCGGGCATCGAATACCAATGCAAAATACAGCCCTAACTGGTCACACTCGAACAAAGTGGAAGCCGTTGTCTGGACTGTACCCATCTTGATTATCATCTTCCTTGGCGTACTGACGTGGAAATCAACCCACGCGCTGGAACCAAGTAAACCGATCGCGTCTACCGAGAAACCGGTAGTTATCGATGTGGTTGCACTGGACTGGAAATGGCTGTTTATCTACCCGGAACAGGGTATTGCAACGGTTAACCAGATCGCGTTCCCTGCGAACCGACCTGTCAGTTTCCATATCACCTCTAATTCCGTTATGAACTCCTTCTTCATTCCTACCCTCGGTAGCCAGATTTACGCTATGGCGGGCATGCAGACCAAACTGCATCTGATTGCGAATGAACCAGGCACCTTTGACGGTATCTCCTCTAACTTCAGTGGTCGCGGCTTCTCCGGTATGAAGTTCAAAGCGATTGCCACCCCCGATCAGGCATCATTCGATCAGTGGGTAGCAAAAGCGAAAGAGTCTTCTAATACGCTGATGACGATGGATGATTTCGATAAACTGGCTGCGCCAAGCGAAAACCATCCCGTTGAGTTCTTCTCAACCGCTAATCCTGATTTGTTCAAGCAAGTTATTGGCAAATTCAAGATGAACCACGGGAACATGAACATGCCTGAACACGAAGGTATGGACATGAGCGAAGCCTCTCACGCGGGAGCCGAGGAATAATACGATGTTGGGAAAATTAACCCTTGATGCTGTTCCGTACCACGAGCCGATTATCGTGGTTACGGTTGCCGCCATCATTCTTGGTGGTCTGGCTGTTGCTGGAGCAATCACTTACTTCGGTAAGTGGCAATATCTGTGGTCTGAATGGCTGACGTCAGTCGATCACAAAAAACTGGGTATCATGTATATCATCGTGGCTTTCGTCATGTTACTGCGCGGCTTTGCTGATGCGGTGATGATGCGTAGCCAACAGGTGCTGGCTTCGGCCGGTGAAGCCGGGTTCCTGCCGCCCCATCACTACGACCAGATCTTCACCGCTCACGGCGTGATCATGATCTTCTTCGTAGCGATGCCGTTTGTTATCGGTCTGATGAACATTGCTGTTCCGTTGCAGATCGGTGCACGCGACGTGGCCTTCCCGTTCCTGAACAACCTGAGCTTCTGGTTCACGGCTGTCGGTGTGGTACTGGTTAACCTGTCACTGGGTGTGGGCGAATTCGCACAGACCGGCTGGCTGGCTTACCCACCACTTTCCGGCGCGGAATACAGTCCGGGGGTCGGCGTTGACTACTGGATATGGAGTCTGCAGCTGTCGGGGATTGGTACGACATTAACAGGTATTAACTTCTTCGTTACTATCCTGAGAATGCGTGCGCCAGGCATGACCATGTTCAAAATGCCGGTGTTCACCTGGGCTTCTCTCTGTACTAACGTACTGATTATTGTCTCATTCCCGGTTCTTACCGTTACGCTTGCGTTGCTGACCCTCGATCGTTATCTGGGCTTCCATTTCTTTACTAACGATATGGGCGGCAACATGATGATGTACGTGAACCTGATTTGGGTTTGGGGACATCCGGAAGTGTACATTCTGGTTCTGCCGGTCTTCGGGGTCTTCTCCGAAGTGGTCGCGACCTTCTCGAAAAAACGCCTGTTCGGTTATACCTCACTGGTTTGGGCAACGGTGGTCATTACCATCCTGTCCTTTATCGTGTGGCTGCACCACTTCTTCACCATGGGCGCAGGTGCGAACGTTAACGCCTTCTTCGGTATCATGACGATGATTATCGCCATCCCGACCGGTGTTAAGATCTTCAACTGGCTGTTCACCATGTATCAGGGTCGCATTCAGATGCACTCTGCCATGCTGTGGACCGTAGGCTTCCTGGTCACCTTCTCTGTGGGTGGTATGACCGGTGTTCTGCTGGCGGTGCCGGGTGCGGACTTCGTTCTGCACAACAGTCTGTTCCTGATCGCTCACTTCCATAACGTTATTATCGGTGGTGTGGTGTTCGGTTGCTTTGCTGGCGTGACCTACTGGTTCCCGAAAGCGTTCGGCTTCTGCCTGAACGAAAAATGGGGTATCCGTGCATTCTGGTTCTGGATTATTGGCTTCTTCGTTGCCTTTATGCCGCTGTATGCGCTGGGCTTCATGGGAATGACCCGTCGTCTGAGCCAGAACATCGATCCACAGTTCCACCCTCTGCTGGTTGTTGCGGCATTCGGTGCTGCGCTGATCGCTTGTGGCGTACTGTGCCAGCTTACTCAGTTCTGGGTATCTGTCCGTGACCGTGAGCAGCTGCGCGACGTAACTGGCGATCCATGGGGCGGCCGTACGCTGGAGTGGGCAACTTCTTCACCACCACCGTTCTACAACTTTGCTGAAGTGCCTGTTATCCACGAGCGTGATGCGTTCTGGGAAATGAAGGAAAAAGGCGAAGCGTATAAGCGCCCTGCTCGCTATGAAGAGATCCACATGCCGAAAAACAGCGGCGCGGGTCTGATCATCGGTGCATTCAGCATGGTGTTTGGTTTCGCAGCTATCTGGCACATCTGGTGGCTGGCTGGTCTGTCGTTCCTCGGTATGATCCTTACCTGGATCATCAAGAGCTTTGACGAAGACGTTGATTATTACGTTCCCGTTGCCGAGATCGAAAAAATCGAGAATCAGCACTTTGACGAAATTAGCAAAGCAGGTCTGAAAAATGTCAACTGAAACTCTGACTAAACACCACGACGACGCCCATGCGGAGCATGGGCATCACGATGCAGGAGCCAATAAACTCTTTGGCTTCTGGATCTACCTGATGAGCGACTGCATTATCTTCGCAACGCTGTTTGCGACCTATGCAGTAATGGTCAACAGCACCGCTGGTGGCCCGGCAGGGAAAGACATCTTTGAGTTACCGTTTGTTCTGGTTGAGACAGCGCTGCTGTTATTCAGCTCTATCACTTACGGTTTCGCTGTTATCAGCATGGAAAAAGGCAGCAAGTCCGCAGTACTGGGCTGGCTGGCACTGACTTTCCTGTTCGGTCTCGGCTTTATCGGGATGGAAATCTATGAATTCCACCATCTGATTACAGAAGGCTTCGGTCCTCAGCGCAGCGGTTTCCTGTCAGCATTCTTCACGCTGGTTGGTACCCACGGCCTGCACGTAACTTCTGGTTTGATCTGGATGCTGGTGCTGATGTATCAGGTTGCTACTAAAGGCCTGACCGCGACCAACCATACTCGCGTACTGTGCCTGAGCATGTTCTGGCACTTCCTGGACGTGGTTTGGATCTGCGTGTTCACTATCGTTTACCTGCTGGGGGCCATGTAATGAGTAAGACATTAAGCGATCATGGTACCTCTCACGGTAACGTGAAGACTTATATGACCGGCTTTATTCTGTCGATCATACTGACTGCGATTCCTTTCTGGATGGTCATGAGCGGCAGTGCGTCTAAGTCGACCATTCTGGGTGTGGTTGTGGTGACGGCGGTCATTCAGGTGCTGGTGCATCTGTATTACTTCCTGCACCTCAGCACCTCTACCGATCAACGTTGGAACCTGGTGGCAATTGTGTTCTCTGCAGTTGTCATACTGATTGTTGTTGTAGGCTCTATATGGATTATGTGGAATCTCAATTACAACATGATGGTCCATTAAAGAGTCGCCTGTGATGATTAAGCAATACCTGCAAGTAACGAAACCAGGAATTATTTTCGGGAATTTAATTTCTGTCATCGGGGGATTTCTGCTGGCTTCGAAAGGCAGCATCGACTATTCCCTGTTTCTCACCACCTTAGTCGGTGTTTCACTGGTGGTCGCATCGGGTTGTGTTTATAACAACTTTATCGACCGCGACATCGACGTGAAAATGGAGAGAACCAGAAATCGGGTGCTGGTTAAAGGCCTCATTTCTCCGACAGTCTCTCTGGTTTATGCAACCGTTCTGGGTATTGCTGGATTCGCGTTGCTGTATCTCGGAGCAAACCCGCTGGCCATGTGGCTGGCGGTAATGGGCTTTGTGGTTTATGTCGGCATTTACAGCCTGTACATGAAGCGCAAGTCCGTTTACGGCACGCTGATTGGTAGCCTGTCTGGCGCTGCACCGCCGGTGATTGGCTACTGTGCAGTAAGCAACCAGTTTGATGCTGGCGCCTTAATCCTGCTGGCTATCTTTAGCCTGTGGCAGATGCCGCACTCCTATGCGATTGCGATCTTCCGCTTTAAAGATTACCAGGCAGCGAATATCCCGGTTCTGCCGGTGGTAAAAGGCATCTCGGTGGCGAAGAATCATATTACGCTCTACATTCTGGCGTTTATGATTGCCACGTTGATGCTGACGCTGGTGGGTTATGCCGGCTACAAATATCTGGTTGTGGCGGCTGCGGTTAGCGTCTGGTGGCTGGGAATGGCGCTTTCAGGGTATAAGACGCAGAACGATCGCGTCTGGGCCCGTAAGCTGTTTGTTTTCTCCATCGTGGCGATTACGGCTCTGAGCGTCATGATGTCGGTTGATTTTATGACCCCGGCGTCAAAGGACCTGCTCACCCTGGTCCGGTAACTCGAACCTCATCCCAAGGGCGCGATTTTCGCGCCCTTTCTTTTTGTTACCACTTCTTATTAAGAATTATTTTACCCGCCCTCCCCTGCCCCTTAAAATACGTGCACCAGATAAACTGAGGTAGTAATGAACGATAATAAAATGACTCCGGTCGAGCTGCGTGCGACATGGGGTTTGGGTACCGTATTCTCCCTGCGCATGTTGGGGATGTTTATGGTGTTGCCCGTCCTGACAACGTATGGCATGGCATTACAGGGAGCGAGTGAAGCATTAATCGGACTTGCCATTGGTATTTACGGTTTAGCGCAGGCCGTATTTCAAATCCCCTTCGGATTGCTCTCTGACCGTATTGGTCGCAAACCGCTAATCGTAGGTGGGTTGCTCATCTTTGTTCTTGGCAGCGTAATCGCCGCCTGTACCACCTCCATTTGGGGCGTGATACTGGGCCGCGCGCTACAAGGCTCGGGCGCAATTGCCGCTGCGGTGATGGCCCTGCTGTCCGATCTGACCCGCGAACAGAACCGTACGAAGGCGATGGCATTTATTGGTATCAGCTTTGGTATCACCTTCGCTATCGCCATGGTGCTGGGGCCGATTATTACTCACGCTTTCGGGCTTCATGCGCTGTTCTGGATGATTGCGGTACTGGCGGCCAGCGGGATTGTCATTACGCTGCTGGTAGTGCCGAACGCCCCGAATCACGTGCTTAACCGTGAGTCGGGCATGGTGAAAGGCAGCATTAAAAAGGTGCTGGCCAACAGCCGCCTGGTTAAGCTTAATGTCGGCATTATGTGTCTGCATATTCTGCTGATGTCGAGCTTTGTCGCCCTGCCTGGTGAATTTGAAAATGCCGGTTTTCCGGCGGAACAGCACTGGAAGATTTATCTGATCACCATGCTGATCGCTTTCTGTGGCGTGATCCCTTTTATCATCTATGCCGAAGTAAAACGCCAGATGAAACGCGTGTTCGTCTGCTGCGTGGCGCTGATGCTGATTGCAGAAATTGTCTTGTGGGGCGCGGGAAACCATTTCTGGACGCTGGTGATTGGCGTACAGCTATTCTTTATCGGCTTCAATCTGATGGAGGCGATTCTGCCTTCGCTGGTCAGTAAAGAGTCGCCGCCGGGTTATAAAGGCACGGCAATGGGCCTTTACTCCACCAGCCAGTTTATCGGCGTGGCGATTGGCGGCAGCATGGGCGGCTGGGTGTATGGCCATTTTGACGCATCGACGGTATTTGTCGTTGGCGCGGTAATCGCCGCTGTCTGGCTGCTGGTGAGCTGCACAATGCAGGAACCCCCTTACGTCAGCAGCCTGCGTATTCTTCTGAAAGATGAAACTGTTGATTATCCCGCGCTGGAAAAACGCCTGAAAGCTCAACCTGGCGTTGCCGCGGTCTTTATCGTACCGGAAGAAAAAAGCGCTTACGTCAAAATCGACAGCAAAGTGACTAACCGTCTTGAGCTGGAAGCGCTGGTCGGCAGCGGCTGAATACGAGGTTGATAAAATAAAAGGGCGAAATATTTCGCCCTTTTACCTAGTCGCGGAAGTTTTTGAACTGGAACGGCTGCTCCAGCTTACCGCCACGAACCAGCGCCATTGCGCTCTGCAAGTCGTCGCGAGACTTGCCGGTTACACGCACTTCTTCACCCTGAATTTGCGTCTGCACCTTCAGCTTGCTGTCTTTAATCAGCTTAACCAGTTTCTTAGCCACGTCTGAAGAAATGCCTTTTTTCAGTTTGGCTTCAACAGTCCAGGATTTTCCACTGTGTTCGATCTCTTCCGGGATCTCCAGCGCACCGCCTTCAATGCTGCGCTTCAACAGCTTCTCACGCAGAATATCAACCAGCTGTTTGACCTGGAAATCTGATTCGCTCAATACCTTGATAGATTCGTTTTTCTCATTCAGCTCATAGCTGGCCGTGACGTTACGGAAATCAAAACGGGTTGAAACTTCGCGGTTGGCATTTTCAACGGCGTTACGTACTTCCTGCATGTCAATTTCTGAAACGATATCGAAAGATGGCATGATCTCTTCTCCTGATTCTAAAGTGACATGCATAATACCCACTTAGCAGGCTTAAAAAAACTGTCGGTACGGAAAGCTATAATAAGAAAGTCTCAGTCGGCGCGGCCCAGCACGGGAAAAGCCGTAAGCAAGACTTAATACAACCCGCAGGCGGGGAGGATGAATGAAAATTACCGTATTGGGATGCGGTGCATTAGGGCAGATCTGGCTTGCTGCTCTCGATGCCCGGGGCAATGAGGTCCAGGGCTGGCTGCGGGTGCCGCAACCTTACTGCTCCGTTAACGTTACGGGTCTGGATGGCGCAACGGTCAATAAAACCTATATTGCCAACGATCCCCACTTTTTAGCGCAGAGCGATTTACTGCTGGTGACGCTGAAAGCCTGGCAGGTCTCCGAAGCCGTAAAAAACCTGCAGTTTATTTTGCGTGAGGACTGCCCCATTTTATTGCTGCATAACGGTATGGGGACGCTGGATGAGCTGAAATCGCTTCAACAGCCTCTGCTGCGCGGAATTACCACGCACGCAGCGAAACGTGACGGCACGGTGATTGTGCACGTCGCCGCCGGGATCACGCATATAGGCCCCACCTCGCCCGCCAGTGCCGAACTGAGTGAACTGGCCGAGGTGCTACAGCAGGCGTTACCGGACGTTGCCTGGCACAATAACGTGGCCTCTGCGGCCTGGCAAAAGCTGGCGGTTAACTGCGTCATCAACCCGCTGACGGTGCAGTATGACTGTACGAACGGCGAGCTGCTCAATCATGACGATGAGGTCGCCGTGCTTTGTGATGAAGTGGCGATGGTGATGGAGCGTGAAGGTCAGCATACTTCCCGCGACGCACTGTTAGACTACGTGCATGAAGTGATTAGCGCGACCGCAGCCAACACCTCGTCGATGCTACAGGATATTCGCGCCCAACGGCGTACGGAAATTGATTACATTACAGGCTATGTCATCCGGCGCGCGCGGGCACAAGGGTTGTCCACGCCGGAAAACAGCCGACTTTATGAAATGATTAAGCGTAAGGAACAAGATTATGAGCGTGAACCCATCGGTACTGGTTTGCCTGGCACATGGCAGTGAGGAAACGGAAGCCGTTACCACAATCGATCTGTTGGTGCGCGGTGGCCTGAGCGTCACAACAGCCAGCGTCACCGATGACGGCAGCAAAGAGATTGTCTGCTCGCGAGGCGTCAGGCTGCTGGCAGATGCGCCGCTGGTCGATGTCGCGGACAATGACTTTGCCGCCATCGTTCTGCCGGGAGGGCTGAAAGGCGCAGAAGCGTTTCGTGACAGCCCGCTGCTGGTAGAAACGGTACGTCAGTTCCATCTTTCCGGCCGCATTGTCGCTGCGATTTGCGCGGCGGCGGGTACGGTTCTCGTACCACATAATCTGTTTCCGGTAGGCAATATGACAGGCTTCCCGGGTCTGAAAGAAACCATTCCCGAAAACAAGTGGATGGATAAACGTGTGGTATGGGATCCGCGCGTTAACCTGCTAACCAGCCAGGCACCGGGGACGGCTATCGATTTTGCCCTGAAGCTGATCGACCTGCTGGTCGGTAAAGAAAAGGCGCATGAAGTGGCGAAGCAGCTGGTGCTGGCTGCCGGCATCTTTGACTATCGCGAATGGGTTGAGTAACACGAAAAAACGGGGGCGATCGTTCGCCCCCGTTTAATTACGGACGGTAAATCTTCACGTTCGAAAAGCCCTGTTCGTGCAGATAGAGCGCCTGTAAACGGCTCATCACGCCGCGATCGCAGTACAGGAGCCAGGTTTTGCTCTGGTCGAGATCGCCGAAGTGGGTGCTGAGCTTGTAGAACGGCATACCTTTCACTTCCACACCATTCAGCTCAAGAGGACGATCGTCCTGTTCGTCCGGCGAGCGGATATCCAGCACCACATCGTTTTCGCTAAAGGAAACAACGGTTTCCACTTCCACCACTTCCTGTTCGGTTTCTTCCGCAATCTGACGGATATCAACGTTCGTGGCTTCTTCCACCGCGTTATCCAGAATCGCAAAATCGAAGTTCTGCTCTTCCGCTTCAATCTTCGCCTTCACCGCTTTGACCGTTGGGCTTTTTGAAATGACGCCGCAGTATTCCGGCATGGTGCGGGCGAAATCTTCCGTACCAATCTCGCGGGCAATATTGATGATGTGCTCTTTATCATGAGAAATCAGTGGACGCAGGATCAGCGTATCTGACGCATTATCAATCAGACGCAGGTTGGTCAGCGTCTGGCTGGAAACCTGGCCCAGCGCTTCACCGGTCACCAGCGCCTGGACGCCGTAACGTTCGGCAATTTTCGATGCCGCGCGAACCATCATTCGCTTCAGCACGACGCCCATCTGGCCGTCTTCCACTTTCTCAAGGATTTCGCCCACTACCGGCTCAAAGTTAATCGTGACAAAACGCACTTTGTGCGAGCGACCAAAACGGTGCCAAAGGTAATGCGCCACCTGACGGACGCCGATTTCATGAGCGGCACCGCCAAGGTTAAAGAAGCAGTAATGCACGCGGCTGCCGCGACGCATCAGCATATAGCTGGAAACGCCCGAGTCAAAGCCGCCGGAAATCAGGGAAAGCACTTCCTCCTGGCTGCCGACAGGGAAACCGCCAATCCCGGCGTAACGGCCGGTAATAAGCAGCAGACGATCGTTTTCAATCTCCAGATTGACCGTAACCTGCGGATGATTAAGCTTCACCTGCGCAGTTTCAACGTGCTGGTTCAGCCCGCCGCCGACATAGCGCTCAACGTCCTGAGAGCTGAACTCATGCTTACCACGGCGCTTAACGCGTACAGCAAAGGTCTTTCCTTCAATTCGCTCGCGATTCAGCTCCAGCGTCTGCTCAAAAATGTTATGCATATCCGTGTATGGGCGATCTTCGACTTCCAGCACGTGGTGAATACCGGGAATGCGCGACAGCTCGTCGATGATCATCGCTCGCTCGGCTTCGTTTTTCGAGCGAACTTCAATATGGTCCCAGTGACGTACAATGGCCAGCGTGTCATCGCAAAGCTTCAGCACGTTACGGATATTGGTGGTCAGCATTTTAATAAAACGCAGGCGTACAGACTGGCTCTTAATCGTAATTTCAGGAAACAGCTTAATGATAAACTTCATGGCGACACGGGCTCAACGGGCAAGATAAGTGCTGAAAACAGAGGGCACTTAGCGGGTAAAATCATAGTATTGCAAAGTAGCTTGCGCCCTTTACATCCGGGGGGCGTGATTGTATCACATCCGTACGACGACTGCTTCTTCATCTGTTATGGGCATCATTATTTTGCTAATCATTTCGAGTCGGCTACCATGGACAACTTCACAGAAAAAAAACATAACTGAGCCGATAACGATTATGCCGAAAAAAGCCGAACAGCCAGCCAGCTTTGAAACCTCACTGGCCCAGCTGGAGCAGATTGTTTCCCGTCTTGAGAGCGGTGAACTGCCGCTGGAAGAGGCGCTCAATGAATTTGAACGCGGCGTACAGCTGGCGCGTCAGGGCCAACAAAAATTGCAGCAGGCGGAACAACGCGTGCAGATTTTGTTGAGTGATGATAAAAATGCCGACCTGCAGCCTTTTACGCCGGAAAATGACTGATGGATTTTACTGCCCTCCTTACCGCGCACTACGCACGCGTTAATCAGGCTTTACAACGTTTTATCGCACCCTTGCCGTTTCAGAGTTCTCCTCTGGTCCAGGCAATGGAATATGGTGCATTATTAGGCGGCAAGCGTCTGCGTCCGTTCCTGGTGTATGCTACCGGTGAAATGCTGCATGCCGACAGCGCCGCGCTTGACGCACCTGCCGCCGCGGTGGAATGTATTCATGCCTATTCCCTGATTCATGACGATCTGCCAGCAATGGATGACGACAGCCTGCGCCGTGGTCAGCCTACCTGCCATATTAAATTTGGCGAAGATACGGCTATATTAGCGGGGGATGCGTTGCAAACCCTGGCTTTCACTATACTTGCCGATACGCCGATGCCCGGCGTGACTGCCGAAGATCGTATTGCTATGATTTCTGAACTGGCCCAGGCCAGCGGCGTAGCAGGCATGTGCGGCGGTCAGGCGCTGGATCTGGCGGCGGAAGGCCAACAAATCGATCTGAGTGCGCTCGAACAAATTCATCGACATAAAACCGGCGCGCTAATCCGCTCTGCGGTTCGTTTGGGGGCGCTGGCCGCCGGTGAACGCGGCCGTAGCGCATTACCGGAACTGAATCGATACGCCAACGCAATAGGCCTGGCGTTCCAGGTGCAGGACGATATTCTTGATGTAGTGGGTGATACCGCCATCATCGGCAAACGGCAGGGAGCCGATCAGCACCTTGGAAAAAGTACTTACCCGGCCTTGATGGGACTCGAAAGCGCCCGGGAAAAAGCGTGGGACCTCTACCAGGAGTCACTCAGCGCACTGAAATCCCTTGCCGCGCAAGGCTTTGATACAACATCATTACAGCTGCTTTCAAGTTACATCATTGAACGCAATAAATAACTTCCACAATGAGTCTCTGATGAGTTTTGATACTGCAAAATATCCGACGCTGGCGCTGGCCAGTTCGGTTCAGGAATTACGTTCGCTGCCTAAAGAGAGCCTGCCAAAACTCTGTGATGAGCTTCGCCAGTATTTACTCGACAGCGTCAGCCGCTCCAGCGGACATTTTGCTTCGGGTCTGGGCGTAGTGGAACTGACCGTTGCGCTGCATTATGTCTACAACACGCCGTTTGATCATCTGATCTGGGACGTCGGTCATCAGGCTTATCCGCATAAAATTTTGACCGGACGCCGCGATCGCATCGGTACTATCCGTCAGAAAAACGGCCTGCATCCTTTCCCGTGGCGTGATGAAAGTGAGTTCGATGTACTGAACGTTGGGCACTCCTCCACCTCAATCAGCGCGGGCCTGGGGATGGCCGTAGCCGCTGAAAAAGAGGGTAAAGGCCGTCGGACAGCTTGTGTGATTGGCGATGGTGCCATCACGGCGGGTATGGCATTTGAAGCCATGAACCACGCGGGTGATATCAAATCTGATTTGCTGGTGGTGCTGAACGACAATGAAATGTCAATTTCAGAAAACGTTGGCGCGCTGAATAATCGTCTGGCGCAGATCCTCTCGGGCAAAACCTATTCACGCCTGCGTGAAGGCGGAAAGAAAGTCCTGACCGGACTGCCGCCGATCAAAGAGCTGGTCAAACGCACCGAAGAGCACCTGAAAGGCATGGTTGTTCCCGGCACGCTGTTCGAAGAACTGGGCTTTAACTACATTGGCCCGGTCGACGGTCACGACGTACTGACGCTGGTGCAAACCCTGAAAAATATGCGCGATCTGAAAGGCCCGCAGTTTTTGCACATAATGACCAAAAAAGGCAAAGGCTACGCACCGGCAGAGAAAGATCCGATTAGCTGGCATGCGGTGCCTAAGTTCGATCCGGCCAGCGGTCTGCTGCCCAAAGCAGCGGAAGGTTTGCCGAGCTATTCCAAAATCTTCGGCCAGTGGCTGAGCGAAACCGCGGCTGACGATAACAAGCTGATGGCCGTGACGCCTGCAATGCGCGAAGGCTCGGGCATGGTGAGCTTCTCACGGGAATATCCGGCACAGTATTTTGACGTGGCCATTGCCGAGCAGCATGCGGTGACGTTCGCCGCTGGCCTGGCGATTGGCGGCTATAAGCCGGTTGTGGCGATTTACTCCACTTTCTTACAACGTGCCTATGACCAGCTGATCCACGATGTGGCCATTCAGAAACTGCCGGTGCTGTTTGCCATCGACCGCGGCGGTATTGTCGGCGCAGACGGTCAGACGCATCAGGGTGCTTTCGATATCTCTTTCCTGCGCTGCATTCCGAATATGGTGATCATGACGCCAAGTGATGAGAACGAATGTCGCCAGATGCTATATACCGGCTATCACTATTTTCAGGGGCCAAGCGCCGTACGCTATCCTCGAGGCACCGGCACGGGGGCAGAGTTACAGCCTCTCGCTTCGCTGCCGTTAGGTAAAGGCGTGACGAAACGCGAAGGCGAAAAGCTGGCGATCCTCAACTTCGGTACGCTGCTACCGGAAGCCGAAGCCGTTGCTGAATCCCTGAACGCCACGCTGGTCGATATGCGCTTTGTGAAGCCGCTGGATGAGTCGCTGATTCTGGAACTGGCCGCCAGTCATGAAGCGCTAATCACGCTGGAAGAAGGCGCAATTAAAGGCGGTGCAGGCAGCGGCGTGATTGAGCTGCTGATGGCGAAACGCGTGCTGGTTCCCGTGCTGAATATCGGTCTGCCTGATGAGTTTATTCCTCAGGGGACGCAGGACGAAATCCGCCATGATTATCAGTTAGATGCTGAGGGTATTGAACAGCAGATTACCGGCTGGCTCGCACTTTAAGCCGAAAGCGGCGCGTTCGCATTCGGGCGCGCCGTTCCTGCTATGCTTACTGAGCTCGGGCTGGTAAGCCCTTCATCAATAGCAGGAGCAAGCATGAAAACCCTTCAGTTTGGCAACACCGACCTCATCGTTTCCCGTTTATGCCTGGGTTGTATGACCTGGGGCGAACCTGACCGTGGCCGCCATTCGTGGACGTTACCCGAAGAGAGCAGCAGGCCGCTCATTAAGCAGGCGCTGGAGGCCGGGATCAATTTTTTTGATACCGCTAACAGCTACTCTGACGGCAGCAGCGAAGAGATTGTCGGACGCGCGCTGAAAGACTATGCACGTCGCGATGAGATCGTCCTTGCTACCAAAGTTTACTTCCCAATGAGCAATCTGTCCGGTGGGCTTTCGCGGGCCAATATTATGCAGTCCATTGATGACAGCTTACGGCGCCTCGGCACCGATTATGTCGACCTGTTTCAGATCCATCGCTGGGACTACAACACCCCGCTCGAAGAGACGCTCGAAGCGCTGCACGACGTGGTGAAAGCCGGTAAGGCTCGCTATATCGGGGCTTCGTCAATGTACGCGTGGCAATTTGCCAGGGCGCTTTACACTGCCGATCGCTATAACTGGACACGATTTGTCAGCATGCAGGACCAGTACAACCTGATCCAGCGTGAAGAAGAGCGGGAAATGTATCCGCTGTGCCAGGCCGAAAATATTGCTGTTCTGCCATGGAGTCCGCTGGCGCGTGGTCGTCTGACCCGCCCGTGGGGAGAAACGACCGCGCGTTCCGTATCCGATGAATACGGCAGCACGCTGTATCAAAATAGCGAAGCCAATGACGCCGCTATAGCTCAATGCGTGGCGGCTATTGCAGAAGATAAGGGCGTCAGTCGGGCGCAGATTGCGCTGGCGTGGCTGTTGGCAAAACCGGTTGTCACTGCACCCATTATCGGTGCATCCCGTCAGGAGCAACTGGCTGATTTGGTCAAAGCGGTCGATGTTGAGTTAACGAAAGAAGAGATAATTGAGCTGGAAAGCGTTTATCAGCCACACCCTGTGGTGGGTTTTGAATAAGGGCTGACGTCGCTGAGGAGGAAACTATGTCAGAAAAAAGATCCGCTCAGTGTCATTGCGGTGCGGTCGCTTTTACGGTCGAACTGGTTGATGGCTTTAATACTGTCCGGCGCTGCAATTGTTCATTCTGCCGTATGCGTGGTGCCGTGGTTGCTTTTGCGTCCAGCGTTGCCATCAGTAAGGGAGAAGAGACGCTCACGGAATATCGCTTTCACTCAAAGGAAGTTGGCCACTATTTCTGTTCCGTTTGCGGCATCTATACCTTTCATCAGAGCCGATCTCATCCTGAACAGTATGGCGTCAACGTGGCTTGCATCGACGGGGTGTCACCCTTTGATTTTCCTGCCGTAAAAGTCACCGATGGCAATAACCACCCGAAAGATGGCGGCCCGGGCGGTGTAGCGGGCTGGATCTTGTATCAGCCTGAATAGTGTCGACCAACAGCGTAACGCCTTCAGGTAAACGCCTGGAGGCGTTACGCTCAACGCTTACAGCGCCAGATGGTGCCCGGCATAGTAAAGTATGCCCGCAGAGATAATACCGGCGATGATATCGTCAACCATAATCCCCGTCCCGCCGTGCACGTTGCGGTCGAACCAGCGGATTGGCCATGGCTTCCACATATCCAGAATGCGGAAAATCACAAAACCCGCCAGTACCCACCGCCAGTTATTAACCGGGATTGCCATCAGCGTGATCCACATCCCGATAAATTCATCCCAGACAATACTGCCGTGATCGTGCACGCCCATGTCCTTCGCGGTGCGATGACAGAGATACACGCCGATGCAGATGCCGAACATCACCACCAGCGAGTAAATATCTGACGGTAGCAAGGTCATAAGGCACCAGAAAGGAATGGCCGCCAGCGACCCCATCGTTCCGGGCACATACGGACTTAAGCCGCTACCAAAACCGGTTGCCAGCAAATGCCAGGGATTACTCATCCTCAGGCGGCTTTTCGCTACGTCTTTATCTCGCGTCAAAATGGTCAAATCCTTTCAGGTTAATCTCTACCGGTTTGCCATCCTGCAACAGCACTATCCCCTCAGACTGAGGCGCCAACTGGCCCACGCAGGTAAAAGGCACGCCATAATGGCCCAAAGCAACATCCAGCGCACCGCGATTAATTTCCGGGACGGTAAAGCACAGCTCGTAATCTTCTCCGCCGCTTAGTGCCCAGCGAATTGCCTGCTCAGGGTCGAAATGCTTTTTCATCACTTCTGAGAGCGGTAACGCTTCAAGGTTGAGCCGCGCGCCACAGCCGCTGGCTTTCAAAATATGGCCTAAGTCAGAAATCAGCCCGTCTGAGATATCGATAGCGGCACTGGCTAAATCACGCAGCGCCTGTCCCTGGAGAATTCGCGGCATAGGTCGGAGGTGACGCTTGATCAGCGCTTCATGCACCGCAGGATCGTTAATCCTGATCCGATGCTGGAGCAAGGCCAGACCTGCGGCACTGTCACCCAGCGTCCCGGTAACGTAAACCCAGTCGCCCGGACGCGCGCCGGAACGTTTCAGCGCCCTACCCTGCGGCACCAGGCCATGAATACCCAGCGTCAGGCTTAACGGCCCGCGCGTGGTATCACCGCCGATCAGCTGCATATTGTAGTAGTCCAGCAGCTCAAACAGGCTGTCGCTGAAATCTTTCAGCCAGGCTTCATTGACTTCCGGGAGCGTCAGCGCCAGCGTCAGCCAGGCCGGATCGGCTCCCATAGCGGCCAAATCACTCAGGTTCACCGCCAGCGCTTTGTAGCCCAGATCCGCAGGATGAATATCGCGCAGAAAATGGACGCCTTCTACCAGTGTATCGGTGCTGATCGCCAGAGTCTGTTTGTCAGGGAGATTGAGGAGTGCGCAGTCGTCGCCGATGCCTTTCTCTACGTCGCGACGGGAGCTTGTTACGCGATCAAAATAGCGCGTGATCAGTTCAAATTCGCCACATGCCATGGTGCGTTCCAGATATAAAATGAGAAGGCCGGATAAAACCGGCCTGGGAGGATTACTTCTTGTTGGGGCGGATATGCGGAGCGGCTTTATCCAGCACGCCGTTGACGAATTTATGACTGTCTTCGGCGCCAAATACTTTGGCCAGCTCGATGCCCTCATTGATTGCCACTTTGTAGGGAACATCGGCACGCTTGCTCAGCTCGTACAGCGAGATGCGCAGAATCGCCTTCTCGACCTGGCCCAGCTCTTCGAGCTGGCGCGACAGGTAAGGCTTCATCAGGCCGTCAAGGTACGCGCTGTTGGTTGCAACGCCGCCCAGCAGCTCGCGGAAATAGCTGATATCAACGTCTTTGACGTCTTGCTCCGCCAGAAACTGGTATTCGACATCAGCGATGTCGTTTTTGGACAACTGCCAGGAGTAAAGCGCCTGGACAGCACATTCACGGGCGCGGCGACGAGCAGCAGGTTTCACGAAATTCCCCTTAAAATCAGGCTTTGATGGCTTTCAATACGTTAATCATTTCAAGTGCGGTCAGCGCAGCTTCTGCACCTTTGTTACCCGCTTTGGTCCCGGCGCGCTCAATGGCCTGCTCGATGTTTTCCGTCGTCAGGACCCCAAAGGCAACCGGAATGTCGCTGTTCATAGCGACGCTAGCCAGGCCAGAGCTGGCTTCACCAGCGACATATTCGAAGTGGGCAGTGCCACCACGAATCACGGTACCCAGCGCAACGACAGCATCATGTTTACCGGCATTCGCCAGCGCACGTGCGGTCATTGGCATTTCATAGGCGCCGGGAACCCACACAACGGTGATGTTTTCATCTTTTACCTGGCCGATACGTTTCAACGCATCAAGGGCACCGCTCAGCAGGCTGTCGTTGATAAAGTTATTGAAACGCGCAATGACAATGGCAACGCGCGCATCAGGAGTAGCAACAGCAGCTTCAATAACGTTCATAATCTTCCTTTCAGGGTTTTGTTATGGCCCCGCAGGGGGGCGGATTCTATCACACTCTTTTCGGGTCTGCTTCCGCTTTTGTACAGTCTTGCCTGCCATCCTGCAAGATGAAGGCTTTACGCCGGCTTCATCGAACGGCATGTTCAGGGAGCAGCGTGAGTCTTAAATCGGGTCCTACCTGACGAATATCGCTGAAGGTGAACGCGGGCGCGTCAGCAAGTTGTGCTATTTCAGGTAAATGGCACAGACCGCGTGCATCATCGCCAAGCAGTTTAGGGGCCAGATAGACAATCAGTTCATCGACCACACCCGCTGTTAGTAAAGCGCCAGCCAGTTTCGCGCCGGCTTCAACCCAAACGCTGTTAATCTGACGACGCCCCAGCAGCATCATCAGGGAAACTAAGTCCAGCTGCTGATTATGCAGCGGAACGGTAAATTGCTCGACATTCTCCGGCCAGCTAAGCGTATCGACCTGCTGACGGGCCAGCCAGGTTTGGCCTGGTTGGCTAATCAAACGATGCGCTGGCGTCACCCGATTATGACTGTCGATGACCACCCTCACCGGCTGACGAAGATCTTCCTCAGCATACAGCGCTTTATCCATGCCTAATTCATTCCAGCGTACGGTCATTGCCGGATCGTCAGCAAGCACGGTCGCGCTGGTGGTAAGAATGGCGGAACTTTGCGCGCGTAAGCGCTGTACGTCTCGTCGCGCTTCAGGAGAGGTGATCCACTGGCTTTCGCCACTCGCCATTGCCGTACGGCCGTCCAGTGAGGCACCCATTTTCAGCTGCACCCACGGGAAACCGGTGCGCATGCGTTTAAGAAAACCGCGGTTCAGCGCTTCCGCTTCCTGCATCATCAGCCCGTGGCTGACGTCAATCCCAGCCTGCTTCAGGCGATATAAGCCCCGGCCCGCCACTTCTGGGTTGGGATCCTGCATTGCGGCGACAACGCGGCTTACGCCGGCAGCAATCAGTGCATCACAACAAGGCGGCGTACGTCCGTGATGGCTGCACGGTTCGAGCGTAACGTAGGCCGTCGCGCCCTGCGCTTTTTCGCCAGCCATCCGCAGTGCATGCACTTCTGCATGCGGTTCACCTGCACGAAAATGGTAGCCTTCACCGACGATGTCGCCATCGCGAACGATGACGCAACCGACGTTAGGATTTGGCGTCGTGGTAAATCGACCACGCCTGGCCAGCTCAAGCGCCCTCGCCATCCAGATTTCATCTTGCATGGTTTAGTCCTGTAAACGGGCGATCTCTTCGCCGAACTCACGGATGTCCTCAAAACTGCGGTACACCGACGCAAAGCGTATATAGGCAACTTTATCCAGCTTCTTCAGCTCGTCCATCACCAACGCGCCGATCATTTTACTCGGCACTTCACGCTCACCGGTGGAACGCAGCTTGCTTTTGATATGACTGACGGCGTTTTCCACATCGTCAGAATTGACCGGGCGTTTCTCCAGCGCCTTCATCATGCCGCTGCACAGCTTGTCTTCATTGAAAGGCTCGCGGATATCGTTACTTTTCACTACCCGCGGCATAACCAACTCGGCCACTTCAAAGGTGGTGAAACGTTCATGACACACCAGACACTGACGACGACGGCGCACCGAGGTGCCTTCCCCCACCAGGCGGGAATCGATCACTTTGGTATCCACAGCAGAACAGAACGGGCAATGCATGATGCTTCCTGATAATTCTGGAAATTGAGTCACAGTGTAGCGCGAAGTGACGATCAACTAAATAACGCACTGGTCTTTTGCCTTGCTTTCAGTGCCTTTCCATCCCTTCCTGGCGCTCCGCCAGGAAAGAGTTGGTTTTGTCCGCTATAATAGCCAAACGCTTAAGCGTAACTTTTGTCTTAAAAACAGGGATTAGCCGGAGGATATATGGGTTTATTAAACTTTGTAAAAGAAGCTGGCGAGAAATTGTGGGATTCGGTCAGTGGAGCTGGCGAAGATCAAAGTAAAAAGCTGCAGGATTATATTCACAAGCTTGGCCTGCCGGGCAGCGATAAGGTTGATGTGAAAGTCGATGGTGATAAAGCCAGCATGAGCGGTGACAGCATCTCGCAGGAGCTGAAAGAAAAAATCCTGGTGGCGGTCGGGAACGTGGCGGGTATCACCTCCGTGGAGGATAACGTAAACGTTGCTGAGAACGCGACCGCAGCGAAATTCTATACGGTAAAAAGCGGCGATACGTTAAGCGGTATTTCTAAAGCAGTGTACGGTGACGCTAACCAGTACAACAAAATTTTTGAGGCGAATAAGCCAATGCTGACGCATCCGGATAAAATTTATCCGGGACAAACACTGCGTATTCCTCAGTAAACCGGACGAAGCGATGGCTGCAATAATGAAAAAGTCGGTTCTGTTAGGGTTAAGCGTATTGCTGGCAAGCTGTGCTTCCCCGCAACAACAGCCTGAAATTAACAAGCTTAATAATCAGGTGGGCAAGCTCAACACGGAAATGCAACAGCTGACCCAGCAGGCGACTGCACTGACTCAGCAAAATATGCTGAACAGTAATTCAACTCAGGGCGCATGGTTATTACCTGGCGCGAATACGGCTGTTGTGCTGAAAAGCCAGGCGGGTGATGTCCGTTTATCGCTAAGCCATATTGAAAGTGAAGCAAACGGTACCCGTGCAATCCTGCATATCCGTGCCGCGGCAGAAAACTCATTGCCAGCCTTTAACGCTACGGTTGAATGGGGCGAGGCCGACCCGGTGACGGGAAAACCGCTACAGCCCGGCAGTCAAAGCCAGTCGTTTAGCGTGGCTGAGTCTCTGCTGCCACGTAGCGAAGTGACGGTTCCGCTGCGGTTGAGTAATTTACAGCCGGAACAGCTGGGCTATGTTCGCGTGCATGATATTGTGGTCGCCCCTGTGCCGCAGGCGGCACCATAGACGCTGAACCGGTGTGACCGGAACGGTAGATAAAAAAAGGGCCGCATTAGCGGCCCTTCGTTTTATCAGGCAACCCTGAAATTAAGGCAGAATAGAAGGCTGATCTGCGCCCTCTTTTTCCACTTTTTGCTGTAGCAGATGCTCACGTTTCATCCCTAACTTCAGCGCCAGCGCGGACGCGACGTAGATAGAAGAGATGGTCCCGATTGAAACACCAATCAGCATGGTCAGGGAGAAGCCTTCCAGCAGCGCGCCGCCGAAGATAAACAGCATCAGCACCACCACCAGCGTTGTGGCGGAAGTCATGATGGTACGGCTCAGCGTCTGCGTCAGCGAGACGTTGAAGATTTCGTAAGGCGTGCCGCGACGGATCTTGCGGAAGTTCTCACGAATACGGTCCGATACCACGATACTGTCGTTCAGCGAGTAGCCGATAACCGACATCAGTGACGCGATAATGGTCAGATCAATCTCAATATGGAACAGTGAGAGAACGCCCATCGTGATGATCACGTCGTGCGCCAGTGCCAGTACGGCTCCCAGCGCCAGTCGCCACTCAAAGCGGAAACCCACATAGATCAGGATAGCAATCAGCGCTGCCAGCAGCGCCATGCCGCCCGTTTGCGCCAGATCGCTGCCCACGCTCGGCCCCACGAACTCAATACGCTTCACGGTGGCATTCTGCTGGCTTGCCTGGTTGATGGTGCTTACCACCTTGTTGCCCAGCTCCTGACCCGCATTGCCCTCATGAGGGGACAAGCGTACCAGCACGTCACGGCTGCTGCCGAAGTTCTGCACCTGTGGATCGGTAAAGCCAGATTTTTGCAGCGCACCGCGCAGCGTATCCAGTTCCGCCGGTTTCTCCAGGGTAATTTCAATAACCGTACCGCCGGTAAAATCCAGACCCCAGTTAAAGCCTTTCACGCCCATGATCACAAACGAGGCGATCAGCAGCAGGCCGGAAAGGGTAAAGGCCAGTTTATCCCAGCGCATAAAGTCATGAACTTTACGCCCGTAGTTTAGTTGTTCAACGCTATAGTCCTGTGCCACAACGCACTCCTCAGATAGACAGCTTGTTGATGCGTTTGCCGCCGTACAACAGGTTGACGATGGCACGGGTACCGACAATGGCGGTAAACATTGAAGTCACCACACCAATTGCCGTGGTAATGGCAAAGCCTTTAATCGAACCGGTGCCCACCGCGTACAGGATGATGGCGGTAATCAGCGTGGTTACGTTAGCGTCGATGATACTGGAGAATGCGCCGCTGTAGCCTTCGTGAATCGCCTGCTGAACGGAACGTCCGTTTTTCAGCTCTTCCTTGATACGCTCGTTAATCAGTACGTTGGCATCCACCGCCACCGCCAGCGTCAACACGATCCCGGCAATACCCGGCATGGTTAAGGTTGCGCCTGGCAGCAGGGACATAATCCCTACAATCAGCACCAGGTTGGCAACCAGCGCGGTGGTCGCGATCACGCCGAACTTACGGTAGTAAACCACCATAAAGACGATTGAGGCGATCAGGCCCCACAGGCAGGCTTCCAGACCCTGAGTGATATTCTGCGCACCCATGGTTGGACCGATAGTCCGTTCTTCAACAATCTGGATTGGCGCAATCAACGCACCAGCACGCAGCAGCAGCGACAGCTGACGCGCTTCGTTCGGGTTATTGATGCCGGTAATACGGAAGCTGTTACCCAGACGGGACTGGATATTAGCGACGTTAATCACCTCTTCCTGCTTCGCCAGAATCGCACGGCCGTTGGCATCTTTCTTACCGCTGTCTTTGTATTCAACAAACAGCGTAGCCATTGGCTTACCGATATTATCCTTGGTGAAGTTGGACATGATATTGCCGCCCGCGCTGTCCAGCGAGATGTTCACCTGTGCCTGGTTGTACTCATCCTGGCTCGACGTGGAGTCAGTGATGTGGTCACCGGTCAGGATCACACGCTTGTACAGCGTGACGGGCTGGCCTTCACGGCTGTTTTTCACTTCGGAATCGCCCGGTACACGGCCGCTGGCGGCAGCGCTCGGATCGACAGAAGTATTAACCAGACGGAATTCCAGCGTGGCGGTCGCGCCCAGAATCTCTTTCGCGCGCGCCGTATCCTGAATACCCGGCAGCTCAACTACGATGCGGTCAGCGCCCTGACGTTGTACCAGTGGTTCGGCCACGCCCAGTTGGTTAACACGGTTACGCAGGATAGTGATGTTCTGCTGCACCGCGTATTCACGGGCTTCACGCAGACGATCGTCGGACATCACCGCGCGCAGAGCATTGCTGCCGCTGGTGCCGATCACCAGGTCACGATGGCGGCCGGTCAGATAGCTGACAGCGTCGTCACGAGCCTGACCGTCACGGAAACGAATTTCCAGACCGTAGTTATCCGTTTTGCGAACGTTGGTATAAGGAATGCTTTTATCGCGCAGATCGCTTCTGAGGTTGTCGATATTCTGTTCCTGGAGTTTACCCAGAGCAGTATCCATATCGACTTCCATCAGGAAGTGTACGCCGCCACGCAGGTCAAGACCCAGTTTCATCGGCTCTGCGGCCAGCATGCTTAGCCAGGTTGGCGTTGCTGGAGCAAGGTTAAGCGCCACGACATAGTCATCGCCAAGCACTTTAATGATGGCGTCACGGGCGCGCAGCTGCACGTCACCGTTAGCAAAACGCGCCATAATGGCGCCGTTTTCCAGCGCGATAGATTTGCTCTGGATATTCTCTTGTTTTAAAGCGGTCTGGATCTGACCCAGCGTTTGCTCACTGGCGGCGCTTCCGCGCGCACCAGTGATCTGAACGGCCGGATCCTCACCATAAAGGTTGGGAAGCGCATACAGCAAACCGACGATTAATACGACGATAAGCATGATGTACTTCCACAAAGGATAACGGTTTAACACGGCAGTTCCCTTAGGGAAAACAAAAAATTAAAGCGCCTTCATCGTACCTTTCGGCAGAACGGCAGCCACGAAATCACGTTTGACCACAACTTCCGTCGTATCATTCAGTGCGATAGCCACATAGCCAGTTTCCGCTACTTTTGTTACGCGTCCAACCAGACCGCCGGTAGTCAGCACTTCGTCACCTTTGGAAATGGAATCCATCAGCTTCTTATGCTCTTTCGCACGCTTTTGCTGCGGGCGCAGGATCATGAAGAAGAAGATCAGACCGAACACCACCAGCATGATAATCAGTGAATACGGGCTACTCTGAGATGGCGCGGCAGCAGCTACTGCGTCAGACATGAACAAGCTCATTAATTTTCCCTCATTGTTTAAATATCAGACGTTTAACGGCGGAACCGCCTTGCCCGTCCGTGCATAGAATTCGGTAACAAAGTGCTCCAAATTACCCTCTTCAATGGCCTTGCGTAAACCCGCCATCAGGCGCTGGTAATAACGCAGGTTATGAATGGTATTCAGACGCGCACCCAGTATTTCGTTACAACGATCAAGATGATGCAAGTAGGCACGGCTATAATTGCGACACGTATAGCAATCACATTCCGCATCCAGTGTAGTCGTATCATCTTTATACTTCGCGTTACGGATTTTCACCACGCCGTCGGTGACGAACAGATGGCCGTTACGTGCATTTCGGGTCGGCATTACGCAGTCGAACATATCGATGCCGCGACGTACGCCTTCCACCAGATCTTCCGGTTTGCCCACGCCCATTAAATAGCGAGGTTTATCCTCGGGGATCTGAGGGCAAACATGCTCAAGAATACGATGCATGTCCTCTTTTGGCTCGCCGACCGCCAGGCCGCCCACAGCGTAACCATCAAAGCCGATCTCTACCAGCCCTTTTACCGACACATCTCGTAAATCTTCGTAAACACCGCCCTGAATAATACCAAACAGCGCATTTTTATTTTCAAGGGAATCAAAGCGATCGCGGCTACGCTGCGCCCAGCGGAGCGACATCTCCATCGAACGTTTCGCATAGTCCCAGTCGGCAGGATAAGGCGTACACTCATCGAAAATCATCACGATATCGGAGCCGAGATCGTACTGAATTTCCATCGATTTTTCCGGGTCGAGGAAGATTGCGTCACCGTTGATCGGGTTACGGAAATGCACGCCCGCTTCGGTAATCTTACGAATATCGCCCAGGCTGAAGACCTGGAAGCCGCCGGAATCGGTCAGGATTGGGCCTTTCCACTGCATAAAGTCGTGCAGATCGCCATGCAGCTTCATCACTTCCTGGCCCGGACGCAGCCATAAATGGAAGGTATTACCCAGGATGATCTGGGCGCCGGTGTCCTGCACTTCTTCCGGCGTCATACCTTTTACGGTGCCGTAAGTGCCGACTGGCATAAAGGCTGGGGTTTCCACCACGCCACGGTCAAAGACCAGGCGGCCACGGCGCGCACGCCCATCGGTAGTATCTAATTCGAACTTCACATTGCCTCCACCAGAGAAACAGTCTGATGTTTGAGAGTTAAAAAACCGTACACCAGGTACGATCGGGAGTGGCGTTGGGAGAGCGTCCCAACGCGTAATTATTTTCCAACCTGCTCGTCAACAGCCTGCGGATTGCGGGTGATAAACATCGCGTCGCCATAGCTGAAGAAGCGGTACTGCTCCGCCACGGCTTGCTGGTAGGCATGCATGGTATTGCGATAGCCGGCAAATGCTGAGACCAGCATAATCAGCGTAGATTCCGGCAGATGGAAGTTGGTGACCAGCGCATCAATAACCTGGTAGTGGTAGCCAGGGTAGATAAAGATTTTGGTGTCATCAAAGAAAGGCGCAATCAGGGCATCTTTTGCGGCCTGCGCCGCGCTTTCCAGTGAGCGAACCGAAGTAGTGCCAACAGCAACAACACGATTCCCGCGCGCCTTACAGGCCAGCACCGCGTCAACCACTTCCTGCGGCACTTCAGCGTATTCAGCGTGCATGATGTGATCTTCGATGCTGTCTACACGCACCGGCTGGAAAGTTCCTGCGCCGACATGCAGGGTGACAAACGCCGTTTCAATGCCCTTTTCACGCAGCGCTTCCAGCATCGGTTCATCAAAGTGCAGGCCCGCCGTCGGTGCCGCAACGGCTCCCGGACGCTGGCTGTAAACGGTCTGATACAGCTCGCGATCGGCTTCTTCGTCCGGGCGATCGATGTAAGGCGGTAATGGCATGTGGCCAACGGCGTTAAGAATATCCAGTACCGCACGCTCATCGTCAAAACGCAGTTCAAACAGCGCATCGTGGCGGGCAACCATGGTGGCTTTTACGCTCTCGTCATCGCCAAGCAGCAGTTCCGCGCCAGGCTTAGGGGCTTTAGAAGAGCGGACGTGCGCCAGCACGCGATGGTCATCCAGCATACGTTCGACCAGCACTTCAATTTTTCCGCCGCTGGCCTTGCGGCCAAAGACGCGCGCCGGGATCACACGTGTGTTGTTGAACACCAACAGGTCGCCGGGGTTAAGTTTATCCAGCAAATCGGTGAACACACCATGATTCAGCTCGCCATCAGGCCCGTTAAGGGAAAGCAGACGGCATCCGCTGCGCTGGGCTTGCGGGTAATGGGCAATCAAAGATTCGGGTAACTCAAAAGAAAAATCGGCAACGCGCATGATCATTTACAGTCCGGGAAATCAGGGCGCACATTCTAGCTGAAAACCAGCCATTTCTAAACTGCCGCCTTGCGCTCCCGGCAGATTTAGTTGTGGAACATCAATTTCGGACGCGCTAAACAATCCCGATGAGCTTACTCAGGTAAGTGATTCGGGTGAGCGAACGCCGCTAACGCCGCTGTGAAGTCAAGAGCGAAGGAGGTCCTCCAAAGCTATTGGCTTCAGAGCAAGGCAGCAAGAGAGAGAATCCCGATGAGCTTACTCAGGTAAGTGATTCGGGTGAGCGAACGCCGCTAACGCCGCTGTGAAGTCAAGAGCGAAGGAGGTATAGTGGGGCAATGAACTACCTTGCCCACCTCCACCTTGCTTCACTCGCTGACAGCTCCCTGCTCGGTAATCTGATGGCAGATTACATACGCGGCAACCCGCGTGGTATCTGGCCTGAAGAAGTTGCTGAGGGGATTTTGCTGCATCGCCGTATTGACGTAATGACCGATGCTTTACCTGAGGTCCGTACCGCACGCGAGTTCTTTCGTGCCGAGACCCGCCGCGTTTCGCCGATTACGCTGGACGTTATCTGGGATCATTTTCTGTCACGAAACTGGGATAAAATCGTTCCCGATCTGGCCCTGGCGAATTTTTTGCAGCAGGCGCGCCTGACAATTCGGCCTGCGCTGTCCACCACGCCGGAACGGTTTCAGAACCTGAACCGCTACTTGTGGACCGAACGCTGGATGGAGAAGTATGCGCAGGCACCTTATCTGCAAAATGTGCTGAGGGGGATGGCAAGCCAACGTCCTCGCCTGGCCGCACTGGCTGATTCCTATCACGATTTTGTGACGCACTATGCGCGGCTTGAAGAACTGTTCTGGCAGTTTTATCCCGAAATGATGGCGAAAGCCGCCCGGCAGGCACTCTGATTCATTAACAGCAACATCATTACTCTTGCCCTTTTGACAGAAACGGTTATTGTATGAGGCTGCCTTAATAATCATCTACTTTGATAGTTATTACCTATCGGAGTAATTGGCGCTTTGCGCTGGTTCATCCCCGAAGGCCGCTCGTATACTAGCGGCTTATCTCATTAATCTAGCTACCTTTACAGGAGTGACTATGGTCCTGGTAACGCGTCAAGCCCCAGACTTTACCGCTGCAGCCGTTCTCGGCAATGGCGAAATCGTTGAAAACTTCAACTTTAAAAAACACACCGCTGGTAAAGCCACCGTTGTGTTCTTTTGGCCAATGGACTTCACCTTCGTCTGCCCTTCTGAACTGATCGCTTTCGACAAGCGTTATGAAGAGTTCCAGAAGCGCGGTGTGGAAGTGGTTGGTGTTTCTTTTGACTCAGAATTCGTTCACAACGCGTGGCGTAAAACCCCAATCGATAAAGGCGGCATCGGCGAAGTCAAATACGCGATGGTTGCTGATATCAAGCGTGAAGTGCAGAAAGCCTACGGCATTGAGCACCCGGAAGCGGGCGTTGCCCTGCGCGGTTCTTTCCTGATCGACAAAGCCGGTGTGGTTCGCCACCAGGTTGTTAACGATCTGCCGCTGGGTCGTAACGTTGACGAGATGCTGCGTATGGTTGACGCGCTGCAATTCCACGAAGAGCACGGCGAAGTGTGCCCGGCTCAGTGGGAAAAAGGAAAAGAAGGTATGGGCGCCTCTCCGGACGGCGTGGCTAAATACCTGTCTGAGAACGCTGGCAAGCTGTAATTTAGCTTTGCAAAAAAGGCTCGCTTCGGCGGGCCTTTTGTTTTTTCGCACCAGGGCTAAAGTGCTTTTTCGAGCAGGACCTTCACCCGATATATCGGATTACTGCCGGTCAGCAGCAAGCGGTTATCAGCAATCCGTTCATCATCTACCCAAAGCTGGTACTCGCCCGTTCCGCGCAGAAACGTTATTTCATAGCGGCTCTCACCTTCTTTGTAGCTCACCCGCACTTCCGGCCAGTCTGCGGGTAAACAGGGATGGAGCGTCAGATAATCTGCGTGTCGCCCAATACCCAGCAGTGAGCCGATAATCAGCTGATAAGCCCAGCCAGCCGAGCCGGTGTACCAGCTCCAGCCTCCTCGCCCGGCGTGCGGTTCTGCGGCATAGATATCGGCAGCCATGACGTACGGCTCTACCTTGTAGCGGGCCACCGCACTGGCGGTCAGGCTGTGGTTAACCGGATTGATTAATGCGAATAACGACCAGGCGCGTTCTGCTTCCCCCATCTGCGCAAAAGCCATGATTGCCCAGATAGCACCGTGCGTGTATTGCCCGCCATTTTCCCTGACGCCGGGTAAATATCCTCTGATATAGCCAGGGTTAGGTCCGGCACCATCAAATGGCGGCGTTAAAAGCTTGATGATGCCATTTTCCCGATCCACCAGCCGCTCATAAAGCGCCGTCATTGCCGCCTGACGCTTGTCCGTTTCTCCGGCCTGGGAGAGCACTGACCAGCTTTGTGCAATAGCATCAATTTGGCACTCTTTACTGATATGCGAACCAAGAGGCTCGCCCCTGTCGAAAAATCCCCGCAGGAACCATTTGCCATCCCAGCCATGGCTGTTGAGGCTGTCTTTCAGCGTCGTCGCCTGCTGCCGACACAAAAGCGCAATATCATCATCATGCAGCCGCCCGGCCAGCGCGGCATAACGTTCAAGCACCGTATAGAGGAAGAATCCCAGCCAGACGCTTTCGCCTTTCCCCGCTGCCCCCACCGTGTTCATGCCGTCATTCCAGTCGCCAGAACCGATCAGCGGCAGGCCGTGCGGCCCATAGCGCAGCCCGTTTTTGATGGCCCGCACGCCGTGTTGCCAGACCGTTTCCGTCATCTGACTGACGTCAGGGCGCTCATAAACCGACTCTTCGCCCGGTGCCAGCAGCCTGCCCTCAAGATAACTCACCGGCTGCGACAGCAGCGCCATATCGTCAGTCGCGTCGATGTACTGGCAAATCGCAAACGGCAGCCAGAGATAGTCATCAGAGCAACGTGTTCTCACGCCGTTACCGCCAGGCGGATGCCACCAGTGCTGCACATCCCCCTCCACGAATTGCCGTGAAGCACACAGCAGGATCTGCGCGCGCGCCCGTTGCGGTTCAGCATGCAGCAGCGCCAGCGTGTCCTGAAGCTGATCGCGAAAGCCAAAAGCGCCACCGGACTGATAATAACCGCTACGTGCCAGCAGGCGGCTGGCAAGCGTTTGATAAAGCAACCAGCCGTTCGTCAGGAGATTGGTGGCTTTGTCCGGCGTGTCTATTTGAATCTTGTGCAGCACCCGCTGCCAGTTCTGTTTGACCTTTTCTACTTCTTCCTGGGCGGTTTCACCGCTCAGGAAATGGTGAATAAGCGCCTCGGCCGCGACCGAATTTTCACCCACGCCCAGCGCAAAAATGAAGGTACGGCTGTCGCTGTCAATCAGTGTGAAAACTCTTTGCAGCGCGCCGCAGGGATCCAACCCTGCGCCAGTGTGGCCTGACAATCCGCGAATTTGCATCATCTCTGGCTGGCGCGTGGTGCCGTTGCGCCCCAGGCATTCCCGTCGGTTGCCGCTTAAAGATCCATTACTGCCATTAACGGCGAAGAAAGCGGTACGTTCGCTTCCCGCGCTGCCATAGTAGTTTGTTGCCAATATCCCTGCGCCTTGCGAAACCCGTGCCGCAGAAGTCGCAACATGCATCGCAGATTTACTTGTTAATTCCCCCAGCACCCACTCCACATAGCCCGTAACGGAGAGATCCCGGCTACGTCCAGACTGGTTGCGCACGGTCAGCACGGAAAGTTTTACCGGCGCGTCCCCGGCAACAAAAACGGTTAACGACGTGACGATACCGTTTTCGCTATGCTCAAACACGCTGTAGCCAAAACCGTGTCGTGTCAGGTAGCTGCCCTCACCTCTGATCGGCAGCGGCGTCGGTGACCAGAAATGTCCCGTCTCTTCATCCCGTAAATAGAACGCCTCGCCGCCGCTGTCACTCACCGGATCGTTTTCCCAGGGCGTTAAGCGATATTCATGCGCATTTTCATACCAGCTGTAGCCCTGCCCGCTTTCAGAAATCACGCTGCCAAAATTGCTGTTGGCGAGGACGTTGCACCAGGGAGCTGGCGGTATTTTCAGCGGATCCAGCACGATTCGATATTCGCTGCCGTCTTCGTTAAAGCCGCCCGTACCGTTAAAAAACTGCAACGGTGCAACAGGAGGAGAAGAGGCGAACAGCACCAGCCTTGGCGAGACTTTCGAAAAAAGCGCTGGTAACAGATGACGACCGGGCTTGTGCAGCGTCTTAAGCTGACTGGCTAAACTGCCGCGTTTGCCTTCAATCACCACCGTCGCCATGCTCATTAACAGCTGCCGATCTTCGGCGGTGAAGTTTTCGCCTTTGCGCACAAAGATGCCGCCAGGCTGGTCAGCCAGCTTCACGCTTTCTCCCGAATCGATAAATCGCATTATCTGGTTATGCAACGCCTGCTGATAGCCGCCGCGGTCGTTGTTGATAATCACCAAATCAATGCTCAAACCTTTATGGCGCAGGTAAGCATGTGCCTGGATCATTGCTCCAACCAGTTCAAGCTGTCCGGCAAGATCGAGGGTCAGGAGAACGATCGGCAGATCCCCGGAAATCGAATGTCCCCACAGTGCGGCCTGACCAAGGCGATTACGCATCATCGCTTTGTTGTCCCCACGCATTTCCGCGCAGGGGAACAGGATGGCGCTGGCCAGCGTATTAAACGTGCTGGCATCCTCTGCGTGCACATTTAGCTGCCGTAGCGCGACCTGACTGTGCGACCACGCCATCTCAAACACTCGATTGGCGTTAATTTTGTTGCGATATTTTTCAATCAGTTTAACCGTGCTTTCCCGCTGCATCGTCACGCCGTAAATAATGTCAATCACCTGCGGCTCGCCGGGCCTGAGCAGAAAGGTTTGCTGCATCGCCAGAATCGGATCCAGTACCGACCCTTCGCTGTTGGAAAGCCTGCCGAGTGGGCCGAGTGCGTGAGGGTTGGCCGGGGTGTTGCCACGACCAATAAATTTAGCGCGATCGCTTTCCCAGGAGGTTGTTCTCTCAACCGCGCCGTGAATAACCATCGCGTGGAACATCCAGGGCGTCTCTTCATGTTCGTCACGGGGGCGACGATGCGCAAGGATCGCTTCATCATCGGCCAGGATTTCTGTTTGTACAAAGAGATTACTAAAGGCGGGATGGGCCAGATCGCTTGCGGCAGGTGCCAGCACAACCTCAGCATAAGTGGTGATATTCACCCGACGCGGCTGACGTCCGCGATGCGTCAACGTAATGCGCCTGATCTCCACATCATCTTCTGGTGATACCACGATATGCGTATGCATCGTCAGCGCCCCGTCACTACAGCTGAACTCGACGCCGGCATCGTTGAACAGCGTTTTGTAGAGCGGACGCTTGCTTGCGCAAGGCTGAAAGGTGTTACCGATCGTCTCGCCACTATCGCTATCGCTGAGATAACAAAAAGCACCACGGTTATCGCTGGTGGCATCGCTGCGCCAGCGCGTCAGGGCAATACCGTTCCAGACGCTATAGCCGCCACCGGCCTGCGTCACCATCAGATGATAATGTGCATTGGAAAGCAGCTGTACCTGAGGAACAGGGGTATCGGCACCGGTAAACAGCCGCAAATCAGGATTTACCGATGACCGCGCGCGCTCAGAGGCGTCGTCAAAATGCCGCCGTGGGGTATACAGCTCAATGGCATCAGGCATTCTCTCCTGAAGCAGCAGGCGCGATGACTGATTCAACGCGCTGGACATAAAGCGCTGCACCATAGGTGCCTGAAACAGCAGATGACCGATAGCCAGCAGCCCCATCCCCTGATGGTGGGCCATATAGGAACTAATGCGGACACATTTCTGGTCTGGCGGCAGCCGCTCAGGCGTAAAGTCCAGCGCTTCATAAAAGCCATAATCGCCTTTTGCGCCCCACTTGATCAGCGTATTAAGATTCTCAATGGCTTCCTGCGGCAGCACCATTAACGCCAGCAGGGTGGCGTAAGGTGCCACCACACGTTCCTCATTTAATCCCCGCTTCAGCCCAAGTTCAGAAAGTCCGAACGCTTTATATTGATAATTATTATTGGCATCGAAAGCCGCATAGCCCGATTCAGAAACACCCCATGGAATATTTAGCGTCTTGCCCCAGGCAATTTGCCGTTGAACGGCCGAGCGCGCCATCTGTTCCAGCAGGGTGTCGGGAAAGACCGGCATCACCAGTTGCGGCATCAAATATTCGAACATTGAACCGCTCCAGGACATCACCGCGGGCTGATTATCTATCTGCGTAAACAGCCTGCCCAGCGCAAACCAGCTTTTAACCGGCAGCTGATTGGTGGAGATGGCAAAATAGTGAGTCAGGCGGATTTCAGAAGGCAGAAGATCGTATTTACCGTTATCCAGCACCCCGTTTTCGCAGTTATAACCGACGCTGAGCAAAGCGGTTTCCGGATGATAAAGGAAACGGAAATCCATTTTTTGATGCGCATCGAGCCGCTGATCCAGCTCCAGCAAAATGGCCAGCCGCTGGCGTGCCGCCTGCATGACGGGTTCGGCGACCGTCCGGGCCAGGCCGGGCCGATGCTGATTCAGTTCGGCCAGCCACAGCAGAGAGGGGATCGTGTCGGGCAGGCTGTCGGCAGGCGTCAGCCAGCTAAAGAACTGGCACCACTCCTGATGGAAGGCGTCAATTTGCTGGCGGAAAGCGCTAATCCAGCGTTCATCAGGCAATGCGCTGCTTTGTCGCTGCAAGGAAAGCGTCAACATTAAATATGCCAGCGCGCTTAACAGCGACGAGGCGGCACTATTCTGTAACGAGGTAAACAGCTCGCGAATGAGCACCAGCTGCTCGCGGTCTGCTTCATGGGCATGTTCTTCGGCGAGCAGCAGCGTGTCATTAAGCCCTTCCAGCAAACAGGCGATCACCACGACCGGCTGGGATTTCCAGGCATGCAGACCGGCCTGAAGCGTAACCAGATGGCCCGCCATATTGCCGCTGTCGACGCTGGAAATATAACGAGGATTGAGCGGGGCCAGGGTTTGGGTGTCATACCAGTTAAAGAGGTGGCCGCGATAGTGATCCATCCTGTCCAGCGTATCCAGCGTCGCGGTAGTGCGCGTGAGCACCTCATTCTGGGTGACATAACCGAAGTCCCATGCCGTTAAGTTGGCCAGCAGCGACAGACCGATATTGGTCGGCGAGGTGCGATGAGCGACAATCTGCTGCGGGATCTCCTGCATGTTATCAGGTGGCAGCCAGTTATCTTCCGCGCCGGCAAAATCAGTAAAAAATGACCAGGTTTCGCGAGCGGTCCGGCGTAAAAACTGCTGCTGGGTCACGCTCAGCGTTGCCGGTTCTGGCGCAGCCGGCTGGCTGATCCTTTTAATAAGCTCAGGGGTAATCGCCCATAACACGGCCAGCGGCAGGCCTGACAGCAGAAGCTGAGGCGCCAGGCCAGCAATAAGCAGCAGCAACAGGCCGCCCGCAAGCGGATTGATCCACATTTCACGATAGCAAGCCCGACGGGTCAGGCGCGTTGCCGCCAGCGCCCCACCGCTTTTCCATTCATGAAGATAACGATGGCTGACGTTTAGCCGCCACAGCGTGAGGACGATCGCTTTTACTGACCAGTAGCTTTCATGAGGAAGCGTCGCCAGATAAAGGCCAGCCCGGCAAAGGCGCGTGAAACTGCCTGCTGCCACAATTTTCAGATGCTGACGCCAGGCGCGCTGCTTGCCTTTTTTAATCGCATCCAGCGCCAGTGCCAGCGTACCGGGTAATATTAACACCAGCAGGATCGCGCAAATCCAGTAGAGCGGGTTAGGCAAGAGGGTAAAAACAGTAAAAAGCAGCAGCAACAGCGAAGGCGCTACCAGGCTGCGGCGTAGGTTATCCAGCAGTTTCCAGCGGGAAAGGAAACTGAGCGGATTTTTTTGTCGGCTGCCGTCGGCCAGATAAACATTAAGCCGCAGCCAGTTCAGCAACTGCCAGTCCCCCCTTATCCAGCGGAAACGACGTGCCACATCAACAAGATAATTATCGGGGTACTGCTCGTACAAAACGACGTTGCTGATAAACCCCGAGCGGGCATAGCAGCCTTCCAGCAAATCGTGACTAAGCACCAGATTTTCCGGGCAGGTATTACGGGTAGCGCGGGTAAAAGTATCCACTTCGTAGATGCCCTTACCAATGTAAGATCCTTCGCCGAACAGATCCTGATAGATATCCGACGAGATAGCAGAATAGGGATCGTTCCCCGGAATACTGCTGCATAATTTTGCATAACGCCCCTGCCCTGAAACAGGGATCTCCTCCGCCATGCGCGGCTGTAAAATGGCATACCCTTCCACTACCCGGTGAAGGCTTTCGTCAAACACGGGTTTATTAAGCGGGTGAGCCATAATGCCAATCAGCTTACAGGCCGTCTCGCGAGGCAAAATGGTGTCGCTATCAAGCGTAATGACGTAGTTAACTTTGCTCAGCTCGGCCTGGCTCGCGCCTGCCGTGATGCTAAAAACGTCCGCTTCATGGCGAAGCCAGTGGTTGAGGGCGTAGATTT
Source organism: Pantoea sp. CCBC3-3-1 (assembly GCF_007981265.1). Classification (NCBI taxonomy): domain Bacteria; kingdom Pseudomonadati; phylum Pseudomonadota; class Gammaproteobacteria; order Enterobacterales; family Erwiniaceae; genus Pantoea; species Pantoea sp. CCBC3-3-1. Next base: position 1,140,277 of record NZ_CP034363.1, on the reverse strand, counting down.
TGCCTCTTTTACGTTCATATCCCATCCACACGCCCTGCGCTTTATTGAGCAGGCTGTCGCGGTGGAGCAGCGAAAAGAGCGCAATATTATCCGTGCCGGAAGGATAACGACGGTTAAGTGCCTCGGTTTTGGTGATGGCGTAACGCAACAGCGCCCGGTTTTCGGCACTGCTTTGTTCTGCGCTGTCGGTAAAATCGGTAAGTAAGGCGAAATAGAGGTTGGGTAAGGCATTCCCCAGATAGCAGACTTCAAGCGATCGCAACAGCGCATCAATACTGCTCTGACTGCCTAGCAGGCAGGGGATCGCCACCAGCGTGCTTTTATCATTGGGTATCGCAGCGGCATAATCCATGCTGGCGAGCGGTTCAGGATGACGACTTCGGGTGGTCAACTCACTTAACAGCTGTAGCGCCAGCTCGCTGGTGACGATAATCACCGGCAACAGCAGCAGCCAGAGCCAGCGGCTTATGCCGGCATCAAAGGTATCGACGAAGAGTTCGGCGCTGAAAGCCGCCGTCAGCAATAACAGGCTCCCCAGCCAGGAGAGCAGCGGCATCTGATGCAGCCTGTGTCGCCACTGGGTGATAACGGAATAACGCGTGGCAAGCCGTTTTTCCAGTTCCGCCCGACCTTTATCCAGTAAATAGTAGCCAACATGTTGCTGACGCCCCTGCTGCTGACCGGCCAGTGTCAGTACCTCATGCGCAACATCCTGTTCGCTAAAATCGCTGTGGCGGGCAAGCGTTTCAACGACGTGACGATAATGGTCACGACTTTCGAACTGCATGAGCGAATAAATGCCTGCCGGATCCTGCCGCAGAGTCTGCTCAACCAGGCTCAGGGATTCAATCATTTCAGGCCAGTCGGTTTCGCCTAACTGTCGCAGGCCGGAAATGCTGTTGCTGACGGAAAGCTGACTGATTGAGAGCTGGCGATTGAAATGTTCAATCACCTGTGAGGTACTCAGCCCGATGCCATGAAGATGCTGCTCAAGCCAGTTTATCGCCAGCATATTGCTTTGCCCGCTCATGCGGCGCATCATTTCGGCGACAAAAGCACCCGACAGAACCGGATTTTTCTTTGCCATTTCCGCCACGACCACAATGACTTTGCCGACATCGCCCTGCACCATCATCAGGATCTTACTGACCCACTTTTCGGCCTTCATCCTCTCCTGATGCGCAACGGCCACTTCCGTAGCAATCCGCGCCAGGTTATCAATTAACGCCAGCCGCAGCATGGCAGGCAAAGCCCACAGCTCCCCCAGCAGCAGAGGCGTAACACGTTGATAAGAGGCGATCAGCGCCCACAGCACGTTACTTTCCAGCCTGCCGTCGCTGTGCCTGACCATCTCCTGAGCAATGACCTGAATGCGCAGAAGCTGCCCGGAATCCAACAGCACCGGCAGCCCTTTACCAAATTTGGCAGGCAGCAACTGACGCACCAGACGAATTTGTTCTTCAATCAGGTAGAAATTATCCAGCAGCCACAGACCGGCAGGCGTCAGGCTTTTTTTATCACCGCCGCTGAGGATTTCTGCACTCTGTGTCAGGAGCCGCTCATCTTCATTCAGCCGACCCGACAGGTGCCAGACGGTTTTCCCGTGAGAAAGCTGATGGCTTCCTGCCAGCTTTTCCCCATAGATCGCCATCTGGTCTGCGGAAAATATTTCCGGCCAGACCTGATTATAAATATTCTTTTCGGCCGCCACGGATTTTTCATGCGGCAGGCTGGCACCGCTTTGCGTGCCGAACCACTCGTTAAAATATTTTTTCACTTTGATATTCCCTAAAGGCACGGAAAAGAGAATCAGCGATTAAAAAGTGCATTACCGCCAGTGTACGCTTTAATGAAATGAATGTTAGGAATTATAATGAAAGCCACAGTTTATTTTTCACCCTCCACCAGGAATACGAATTAAATCATCGACATTAGCGTGAATATATTTTTTCATGACGGTAATTCAGGTAATATTTTCTTTAAAAGCTTATTATGCTTAAAAAGCCGGGCCGTTTCGTTGTCCACCACAGCCATTATGAGAGAGAGAAAATCATGTCATACCTTACCGCAATCATGGCGTTTCTGAAAAAAAGCGAAGCCCGCACCAAATGTCCAGTTTGTAACAAATACTCTTCTCAATCAGTAAGTAAGCGGAGTCACGGACAGACCATGCTTTGCCCCTACTGCAAATCTTTATTTATTAAAGAGAAATAAAAAGGCTAAAAAAATTTTAAAATTATCACTTTTACCCGGCATGAAGCTGATGAAAAACTGCCAGTCAATATGCGTAAAAAGAGTGACTCATACGCGTAATCCTCCCGATTAACTGAATGCCAAAAGAAAGCGGTGATGTTGCGCAAATACATTTAAATTATTTCCCTGAAGCATTTGGTCAGGAATATCTTAAAAAGAGTGTCTGTTTTTTGCGTACGCATTTTTATCCCGAAACTTCTTTCGGAAAAAGGGAGTGATTTATCCAGCGTATGCAAGTGACTGCGCCCGGTGAAAAAGCTATAGTTTAGCCGTAAAAATCAGAAGATTAATATTCAACCGGCTACAGAGATCCCCGCTATGCTCAGGCTTTCCCCACTTTCACTCAGGCTCCTTTTCGCTGCTTTTGTCGCCCTTTTTAGTCAGATTGCGCAGGCAGAATCGCATTATACGCTGGAGAAAGTTGTCGAAATCAGCCGGCATGGCGTACGTCCTCCTTCGCCTGATAATCGCCGGGCTATCGAAGCGGGATCCGCCCGTACCTGGGCCAGCTGGCTGACTCGCGATGGCGATCTTACCGGGCATGGCTATACCGCGGCCTGGCTTAAAGGCCGTTACGAGAGCCAGCGCTATCGGCAACTCGGGTTAATCGGCAACGCCTGCCCGAATAATGCCGAATTCTATCTGTACGCCAGCCCAATGCAGCGCACTAAAATGACGGCGCAGGCGCTGGCCGAGGCCGCCTTTCCCGGCTGCGGCGTTACCGTACAGGCTAAAAAAGGGCCGGATCCTCTGTTTCAATATCCGGCCGGTAAAGCCAGCAAAGCCAGCGCGGCGGCAAGCCGTCAGGAGGCGCTTGCCGCGATGGGTGGCGATCTGGCCGCCGCTCAGCAGCGTTTACAGCCGCAAATTAATGCCCTGAAACGGGCGGTCTGCCAGCCCGCTGCGCCCTGCCCGGTTTTCAGTGAGCCCTGGCAGCTCAGCGTCTGGTCAAATGGCACCATTGGTATTAAAGGATTGGACACGCTGGCCGCTATGGCCGAAACGCTGAGGCTGGAATGGAGTGAAAACAAGCCCTTGTCAGAAGTGGCTTTTGGCAAGGTTCGCAGCGCCGCAGAGATCGCGCAGCTAATGCCGCTGCTGAGTTATAAATATGACTATACCAACGATCTGCCTTCTTCAGCCTCGCGGGGCGCCTCGACGTTAATGGATCAGATTGCCAAAGCGCTCCGTGGCGAACAGCAAAATGCTCTGCCGGATACGCGCTGGCTGCTGATTGTGGCTCACGATATCAATATTTCATGGCTGCGCACCCTGCTGGACTTTCACTGGCAGCAGGGACTTTATCCTCCCGGCAATATCCCGCCGGGCGGCAGCCTGGTGTTTGAACGCTGGCGGGATGAGCGTCAGCAGCAATTTATCCGTATCTATTTTCAGGCGCAGAGCCTGGATCAGCTGCGCCAGCTAACGCCGCTTGACCAGCAAAATCCGCCCTTGCTGACGGAGCTGCATTTCAACGGGTGCAAAACAACGGAAGCGGGCACGCTTTGTCCTTTTACTGCTGCCATGCAGCGTATTGAGAAAAATATTAACCGTTCCGTTATTGTTCCGGACCGTTATTGATTGAATCCTGACAAAATTCACACTATTATGCCGCCCTGCTGAATAAAATTCAGGCAGCAGGCGGTTTTGCCTGCAATAAAATTAACGTAACAATCTTCTCATCGGTTTTGACAAGGACTCGTCAATGCTGGATCTTCGCATCCTTTTACTGTCTCGTGGCTTTTGCACGGTGCTTTTCGGCACTTTTCTGCCGCTACTGGTTATCCCAACGGCGCAGGCCAATAACGACCCGTTAATCCAACAACGGCAGAAAGCGCTGGAACAGCAGCTACTGCCCCCCACACCCGATGTGCGCCTTTCAGCACCCGTTTCCCACGCTGGCCCTCTCGCTTTTCCCGCTGAATCACCCTGCTTTGCTCTTTCACAGATTACGCTGGCGGGCGCGGATACGGTGCCGCACTGGCTGCCCTTGCAGCGCATCGCTAATCAGGCCGCTGGGCACTGCCTCGGTGGCAAAGGCATTAACCTGCTGATGAGCACGTTGCAAAATCGCCTGATTGAGAGCGGCTATATCACCACACGCGTGCTGGCTCCCGCCCAGGATCTGAAAAGCGGTGAGCTGAAACTGACAGTGGTGCCGGGTAAGGTGCGTAACGTCACCCTCACGCCTGACAGCGGGCATCATGTCTCACTGTATGGCGCTTTCCCGGTGCACGCTGGTGCGCTGCTGGATCTACGCGATATCGAACAGGGGCTGGAGAATTTGCAGCGACTGCCGACCGTACAGGCCAGTATGGAAATTGTGCCGGGCGCCCAGCCGGGCGAAAGCGATGTGCTGCTGCGCTGGCAGCAGAGCCGGTTATGGCGCATCGATGCTTCGCTGGATGACTCCGGTACGCGCCCGACCGGACGCTATCAGGGCGGGCTGACGCTCTCGCTGGATAACCCGTTTTCTTTCAGCGACCTGTTTTATATTTCCACCAGCAGCAGCCTTGAAAAGCATCACGATAAAGGCACCCGCAACCTGACCGGCCATTACTCAGTGCCGTTCGGCTGGTGGACTGCCGGACTGACCTTCAACCGCTATGACTATCACCAACGGGTGGCGGGGCTGAATCAAGACTACCGCTACGGTGGCGAAAGCCAGAATCTTGATTTCCAGCTCAGCCGCGTTCTGCACCGCTCCGGCAGCCAGAAAACCATCCTGACTTATGACGTGCTGGCAAAAGCGTCGAAAAATTTTATTAACGATACGGAAGTGGAAGTGCAGCGCCGCCGTACCTCTGCGTGGCGCGTTGGCTTACAGCACCGGCACTTTATTGCGCGGTCCACGCTGGATGCTGGCATAAGCTATCAGCGCGGCACCCGCTGGTTCGGGGCTCTCTCGGCCCCGGAAGAGAACCTGGGTGAAGCCACAGCGCTGTCAAAAATTGTGCAGATCTCCACGCAGTTGAATATCCCCTTTACGCTGGGCATGCAGAAATTCCATTACAACGCCCACTATCAGCGGCAGTACAGCAATACCCCACTGACACCCGACGATCGGTTTGCCATCGGCAGCCGCTGGTCGGTACGCGGCTTCGACGGTGAACGTACGCTAAACGCCAACCGGGGCTGGTTTGTGCGCAGCAATCTTGCCTGGGCTACTCCGTTGCCGCAGCAGGAACTGTACGTGGGTGTTGACTATGGCGAAGTGGGCGGCAAAGGCACGGAAGATCTCGCGGGCAACCATCTTGCCGGTGGTGCGATTGGTCTGCGCGGGCAGGCTTTCAGCATGGGCTATGACCTGTTTGCCGCCGTGCCGTTCTCCAAACCCGATGGATTCAAGACCGATCCGGTCTCGCTGGGCTTCAGCCTCAACTGGCAGTATTAAATAAGGATGCAGCCATGAACAAAAACTTCTACCGTATCGTTTTCAATAAAGCCCGCGGCATGCTGATGGTGGTGGGCGAATTTGCCACTTCCGCGCACGGCACCGCCTCCCCCTCTTCCGTGCCCGGCCCGCAGCAACGCCGGATCAGCAAACTCTCTGCGCTGCAATTTGCACTACTGATTGCGCTCGGCTGCGTCAGCGTCTCTGCCAGCGCAGGCATTGTCGCCGACAGCCAGGCTCCCGGCAATCAGCAGCCGGTCATTGTCAGCGCAGCTAACGGTACACCACAGGTTAATATTCAGACGCCCAGCGCGGCTGGCGTTTCGCGCAACGTCTACAGCCAGTTTGACGTTGATAAACACGGCGTAGTGCTGAATAACAGCCACGCCAGCACGCAAACTCAGCTGGCCGGGATGGTGAACGGCAACGCAAATCTGGCCGGAGGCGAGGCGAGAATCATCCTTAATGAAGTTAATGCGCGTAATGCCAGCCAGCTTAACGGCATGATTGAAGTGGCCGGGCAAAAGGCCCAGGTGGTGATTGCCAACCCATCGGGTATTACCTGTAACGGCTGCGGCTTTATCAACGCACATCGCGCCACCCTGACCACCGGCCAGGTGCAGATGAATAACGGTCTGGTCACCGGATATGAGGTAAATAACGGTGAGATTGTGATTCAGGGCGCGGGTCTGGACAGCAGCCGTCAGGACAGCACCGATCTGATCGCCCGCGCGGTGAAGGTGAATGCCGGGATCTGGGCCAGCGAGCTGAAAGTGACCACCGGACGGAACAGCGTCGATGCCGATCATAACCGGATCACAGCCAAAGCCGCCGATGGCAGTACTGCCCCCGTTCTGGCGATTGATGTCGCCGGGCTGGGCGGCATGTATGCCAACAAAATTCGCCTGCTGGGCACTGAAAAAGGCGTGGGCGTCCACAATGCCGGGAACATCGGCGCCTCTGCCGGCGATGTAGTCGTGAATGCCGATGGCAGCATCGGCAATACCGGCAGCCTCACTGCCTCAAAAAACCTGCACCTGATTTCACAAAGCCAGGTGGAGAACAGCGGTAAGATTTTCGCCACCGGCAACACCGATATCACCGCCAGTGGCTGGCTTAACAACAACGGTGTTATCGCCGCCAGCAATAACACCACGCTGAACGCCGCTTCGGTCGCCAGCAGTTCTGGCGGTGCGCTGGCCGCAGGGATGAACAGCGACGGCACGCTGGGTCTGGCCGGTAATTTAACGGTTACCAGCCAGGGCGAGCTAAAGGTTAACGGCCAGGCTTTCGCCGCCGGCCAGCTCACGGCAACAGGCTCGATGCTGGACCTCAGCGGCAGCCAGACCTTTGGCAGCAACGTCTCGCTTCAGGCCAGTTCAGGGAGCATCAGCACGAAAAAGGCCACCCTGGCCGCTACCCATCAGCTCACAGCGTCAGCCCGTGATGCCATTAACAACGACAGCGGAAAAATCTCGGCTGACAGGCTGAACCTCAAAGCCCGCAGCCTCTCCAGCCAGCAGGGGCTGATACAGCAACTCGGCACTGACGATCTGCAATTATCCTTCGCCGACCTGAATAATGCTGGCGGGCAAATTGCCAGCAATGGTCTGAATCTGCTGCTGAATACGGCCTCATTCAATAACCAGCAGGGTTCGCTATTGCACACTGGCGCGGGTGAGCTGAACATTTTCAGTGAGGAAATGAACAGCTCAGGCGGATCGCTGCTGACTGACGGCAGCCTTGATCTGATTGGCGGACAGCTGGTGCTGAATGAGGCAACGGTACAGGCTAATCAGCTTTCGATAAGGGCAGATGCCCTTTCCCATCGTCGCGGTAACACCGTACAGACCGGAAGCGGCGAGATGTCCGTAACGGTTAAAGGCCTGCTGGATAATCAGGCAGGCCGCCTTGCGGCAAACGGCAATATGCTGCTGACGGCAAAAAGCCTGAATAACCAGCAGGGACATCTGATTGCCGCGCAGAACGGTGCGTTGCAGATCCACTCGCAGGAGAAGCTCAACAACCAGCAGGGTATGATGGCCGCAGCCGGAAACCTGTCGCTGGCGAGCACCGGCCTGAATAACGCCGGAGGCCTGCTACAGTCCGGCGCAAATATGGTGCTGGCTTTAGCGGACGGCGATCTCATCAACCGTGACAGCGGCAGCAATGGCGGTATTCTCAGCCACGGCACCCTGTCGGTTCACAGTGGCAACATTGATAACACTGCCGGGTTTATCGCCGCAGGCGGTGATACCACACTGAGTGGTCAGAGTCTGAGTAACCTGCAAGGCACGCTGGCGAGCGATGCGGGCCTGAGCCTGACGACCGGCACACTGAATAATCAGTCTGGCCGCGTCCAGGCGGGAACCAGCCTGAATTTGAACACCAGAGACAACACGCTGACCAACACCGGCGGCGTGTTCAGCGCGGGTCAAACGCTGACGCTGCTGACGGGCGCACTGCTCAATTCAACGGGACAATTAATCAGCTCCGGTACTCTTCAGCTCAATACTTATGGCCAGCTGCTGGATAACAGCAACGGCACGATTGCCATATCCGGCAACGCGCAGCTGGATACCGGAACGTTGTTAAATATCAGCGGGCAGATGCAGTTAGCCGGCAACGCGCTGATCCACGCAACCGGTGCCGCGCTGGACAACACTTCCGGGCTGATTCGGGGTGGAAAAAGCCTGTCACTGACTGCGAATCAACTGTTTAACCGCAACACCCTCAGCGAAAACACCGGCATTGAAGGCCAGTCGGTTACCCTCGTCAGCGCCACAGTCGATAATACAGGCGGTGCAGTCAGGGCGAACAATCTGCTCGATATCACCAGCAGCGCTGCCCTGAATAACAGTGGTGGCCTGATCTCATCCGCCTCACAGCTCAACTTCAACGGCGGTGACTCGCTGGCCTTCACCAACACCGCAGGCACGCTCATTGGCGGCAGCACCCTGAATCTGAGCGCAAATTCACTGAGTGGCGACGGCCGGGTGCTGTCGCAGGACGCGATGACGCTGGTCTTACAGCAGGCCTTTTTCAATCAGGGCGACGTTATCGCTAACGGGGATATGCATTTCACCACGGCCAGCAGTCTGGTAAATCAGTCGCTGATCCGGGCCGGTGGCGTGCTGAATCTGCATGCTGCCGAACTGGAGAATCAGCAGTCCGCGGAAATCAGCGCCGGAGAAAATCACCTGCTCATTGCCGGCAATGTCACCAACCGGGGCCTGCTTGATGGCGGGCTGACGCATGTCTCCTCCTCTGTCCTGACCAACACCGGCACCGGACGTATCTACGGCGATCGTCTTGCGCTACAAACCGGCACGCTGAATAATCTGACGGAAAACGGCACGGCCGCCACGATTGCCGCCCGTGACCGGCTGGATATCGGCGCAGGCCAGGTAAACAACAGGGCGCACGGGCTGATCTACAGCGCTGGCGATATGACCATCGGCGGCGCGCTGGACGACAGCTGGCGGGCCAGCGGCAGGGCCTCCGTGTTCAATAACCACAGCGCCACGCTGGAATCTGCCGGGAATATGACGCTTAACATCGGCGAGATTAACAATATCAATGACCATCTCATCACCGAAGAAGTGGTGGTTGAGCGGTCTTTTCATCATGAAGCTGTTCTCAGCAGCTCCACCGTTCGCTATGACTGGGACGATGTCGATACCAGTACAAAAAATAAATACAATGTTCATGCGGCCATAATGCCTGACGGCACCCGCGGCCGGACCTTCTACGAATATCAGTACGAACGCACCATCACTGAAACCCGGGTTAAAGAGAGCGATCCGGGCCAGATTATGGCGGGCGGCAATCTGACCATTAGCAGCGACCGGCTAAATAACCATGACAGCCGCATCGTTGCTGGTGGCCTGCTCGGTGGCGTCATCGGCGAGCTGAATAATATCGCCACCCTGGGTGAGCGGATCGTTACCGATATCGGCACGCAAATCCGCTGGTATGCCAAAAAGAGCAGTAATGGTCGGGGAGGCACAAAGACGTCACAGGGCAAGGACCGCAGCGTCTACACCCCTGACGACATTATCCAGACCATCGATCTGCAAACCCTTGCGTGGCAGGGAAATGAAGCCATCAGCGGCAGCGGAACAACGCTTGTTGGGCGCGACACATCCGGCACCGGTGCCACCATCATCCGGGCGGGTGATATTACCGCAGAGACCGCACTAAAACCGGTGACGCCGCCGTCAGGCCAGCAGGTTGAAATCATCCAGCCCGGCAGTGATGGCAACGATACCGCAATCAGAATGATTGTTCCGGTTACTACATTACCGGATAACAGCCTGTATCAGCTGCAGCCCGCCAGCGACGTGCCTGTCCTGATCGAGACCGATCCCCGCTTTACCGATAAAAAGCAGTGGCTGGGCAGCGATTATATGCAGAACCAGTTGACGACGGATCCCGGCAATGTGCTGAAGCGGCTGGGGGATGGTTTTTACGAGCAGCAGCTGATCCGTCAGCAGGTGGTGGCGCTGACCGGAAATCGCTACCTGAACGGCTACAGCAGTGATGAAGCGCAGTTCCGGGCGCTGATGGATACCGGCGTCGCTTTCGGTAAGGACTTTAACCTGAAAATCGGCGTGGCGCTGACGGCGCAACAGATGGCGCTGCTGACCAGCGACATGATCTGGCTGGTAAAGCAGACCGTCACCCTGGCGGACGGCAGCACGCAGGACGTGCTGGTGCCGCAGCTCTATGCGCGGGTTAAATCTGGCGATCTCAACGGCAGTGGCGCGCTGCTGGCGGGCGACAACCTCTCGCTGGACGTCAGCAACGATCTGACCAACAGCGGGCATATCAGCGGCCGCGACGTGACGCAGCTGACGGCGGAAAATCTTAACAACAGTGGCTTTATCGGCGGTAGCCGTGTCGACCTCCGGGCGCGTACTGATATCAATAATATCGGTGGAACGCTTCAGGGTGGCAGCAGCCTGACGGCAGTTGCAGGCCGGGATATCAACAGCATCAGTACCCTGGGTGGCAGCCCGGGCAATATCACTTTTGACCGTCCGGCAGGTATTTACGTGCAGAACGACAGCGGCACGCTGAGCCTGCAGGCAATGAACAACGTTAACCTGACCGCGAGCCAGATTACCAACAGCGGTGAAGGCAGCCAGACGCAAATTATTGCCGGTAACGATCTGAACCTGAATACCCTCACCACCACCAGTAGCGAAAAAGGAAGCTGGGGCAAAAGCAATGACCGCACCCTGACGCAGAGCACGGATACCGGCAGCCAGATCGCCGGCAACGGCGAGGTGATGCTACAGGCGGGCCACGATCTGAATGCCAGAGCGGCAACGGTCAGTGCCGGGGAGAGCCTCAGCGTGGTGGCGGGCAGTGATATCAACATCACTACCGGCAGCGCCTCTTTCCATCTCACCGAGAACAGCCATCAGAGCAGCGGTGGCCTGCTGTCGAAAAAATCGCTCACCACCCATGATGAAATACAAAGCCAGCGCGCAGTCAGCAGCAGCTTCGGTGGCGACAGCGTAACCCTGCTGGCGGGACATGACCTGAATATCACCGGAAGCAACGTGGTGGGCACCGGCGACGTGACGCTGGCGGCGGGAAATAATCTGACCGTCAGCACGGCGGCTGAGACCCGCCAGGAAAACCATCTTCGCCGGGAGAAAAAAAGCGGGCTGTCGGGAACCGGGGGGATTGGCGTGACGGCGGGCAGCAGCACGCTGAAAATCACTGATGATACGGTCACGCACAGCAGCCTGGGCAGCACCGTGGGCAGCACGCAGGGCAGCGTGAGCCTGACTGCGGGCAGCGGCCTGACGGTCAAAGGCTCTGAGGTGCTGGCGGCGAAAGATTTGAGCCTGACCGGCAAGGAAGTGAACATTCTGGCGGCGGAGAACCAGAGCAGCCAGAGCCATAAAGTTGAGCAGAAGCAGAGCGGCCTCACCCTCGCCCTCTCCGGTGCCGCGGGCAGCGCCATTAATTCGGCCGTCACCACCGTAAACGAGGCCACGAAAGAGAGCGACGGTCGCCTCGCGGCCTTACAGGGGGTGAAGGCGGCGCTCAGCGGGGTCAGCGCCACTCAGGCGGCCAGGCTGGATGCGGCCAGAGGTGACGACCCGGACAACAAGACGACCGCCGGCCTCAGCCTCTCTTACGGCAGCCAGTCCTCCAAATCACAAAGCACGCTTAACCAGAAAACGCAGCAGGAAAGCAGCCTGACGGCGGGCAGTAACCTGAGCATCACCGCCACCGGCAGCGGCGTACAGGGGGAAAATGGTGATATCAGCGTGCAGGGAAGCCAGCTTCAGGCGGGTAAAGACATGCTGCTGTCGGCGAACCGCGACGTGAACCTGGTCTCCGCTGAAGAATCATCACAGACGCGCGGCAGCAACAGCAGCAAAGGCGGCAGCGTGGGCGTGGGTATCACCGCCGGCAGCGGCGGGACGGGCTTTAACGTGTCCGCCAGCGTCAGCGCAGGCAAAGGCCACGAGAATGCCGACAGCGTAAGCCACCGGGAAACCACCCTGAACGCAGGAAATCAGGTGACGATAATCAGCGGCCGCGACACCACCCTCACCGGCGCACAGGTCAGCGGCGACACGGTGAAGGCAGAGGTGGGCCGCAACCTGACGCTGACCTCAGAGCAGGACCGCGAAACCTACGACTCGAAGCAGCAGAGCGCCAGCGCGGGTGCCGGCTACACCTTCGGCGCGGGAACGGCGACGGCCAGCGTGAACGCCTCGCGCGATAAAATGAACAGCGACTGGCAGTCGGTGACGGAGCAGACGGGCATTTTTGCCGGAAAAGGCGGCTTCGACGTGACCGTTGGCGAACACACGCAGCTGGACGGTGCGGTTATCGGCTCGACGGCAGCAGCGGAGAAGAATAAACTCGACACCGGCACAATCGGCTGGCGCGATATCCGCAACGAAGCCGCGTATGAGGTTGAGCACCAGAGCGTCGGCGTCAGCACCGGCGGCAGCATCGGCGACCAGTTTAAAGGGAACATGGCCGGCAACCTCCTGGCGGGACTGAACGGTTCGGACAGCGCCAGCTCGACCACCCACTCCGCCGTCAGCGAAGGCACGATAACTGTCCGTGACCGGGAAAAGCAGACACAGGATATTGCGCAGCTGAGTCGTGATGTGGAAAATGCGAATCCGGGTCTGGATAAAATCTTCGACGCGGAAAAGGAACGGAACCGGCTGAAGGCGGCGCAGCTCGTGGCGGAAATCGGGGCGCAGGCAATGGATATCGCCAGCACTGAGGGTCAGATAGCGGGCGAGAAAGCGAAGAGAGATCCGGCGAAACTGTCTGAGGCGAAAGCGCAGCTTGAAAGCAAGGGCAAAGCGTTCACGGATGCGGACGTGGCGAAGCAGGCTTACAATAATGCGATGGCGTCATGGGGAACCGGCAGCGCCATCCAGCAGGGAATAAGCGCGGCCACGGCGGCAATCCAGGGTCTGGCAGGCGGGAATATCGCTCAGGCTGTGAGTGGTGCGGCGGCACCGTATCTGGCGGAGCAGATACATAAACTGACCACGGATGCGAACGGTAAGGTTAATACCGAAGCGAACCTGATGGCGCATGCCGTGGTTGGCGCAGTAACCGCTTACGCAGCAGGAAACAGCGCGCTGGCCGGGGCTTCGGGCGCGGTGATGGGCGAGTATATCGCGCAGCAGATGTATCCGGGAGTTGATCGTAAAGATCTGACGGAGGATCAGAAACAAACCATCAGTGCGCTTGGAACGCTGGCGGCGGGGCTGGCCGGTGGGGTTGCTGGTGACAGCACGGCGGATGCTGTGGCGGGGGCACAGGCTGGGAAGAATGCGGTTGAGAATAATGCGCTATCGGATCTGACGGATGCGCTGGCAGCCGGTAAAACGCCACAGAAACAGGCTCAAGAGCGGGTTGACGAGCAGAACGAGCGGTACAAGGCAGAAAACTGTGCGGGCATAAGCGCAGAAGCCTGCTCGGTGAAAATGTACACAGAGCGGCGTGAGCAGCTGAAGGAAATCCTGTCAGCGGGTGCAGATTTTGTGCCGGTTGTGGGTGATATCAAAAGTTTTGCGGAAGCACATTCAGCTCTTGATTACCTGGCTGCGGCGGTTGGGCTGATACCGGGTGCAGGTGATACAGCAGGCAAGATCATCAAAGCGGCGGAAACTGCGCTGAAGAAAGGTGATGTAGCTGAGGCGTCCAGGCTGATTAATAAGGCCAGCGATGAAGTATCTGCCACTCTCCCAATGGGAAGTAAGCGCAATCCGATGAATCAGCCAGGTAACCCATCTTACCAACCTGTAAGAAATCAGCCGGGTACGATCAGTAATCGAGAATATTCAGGGCACGCCTTAGACAGAATGCAGGATCGAGGAATAACCCCTTCTGTTGTCGAAAATACGATTAAAAATGGTAAATCAACGCCCAGCCGAGGCGGAACAACAGTACATTTTGATCCTGAGAGTAAGGTATCCGTAGTAACGAACGAATCTGGTAGAGTGGTCACGGTTAAATATGGCGATAAATGAGAAGAACGATATCTGTGAGTATGCGCTTAATTCATTAAATGATGTCATCAGCTTTGCGAGGTTCGTCAGTTACGCAGAAGATTTGCCTCAGCTATATGAGCTATTTGAAGATGAGCACAATAGAGATAATTACCAGAAAATATGGTTTGAACTAGAAATTATCAACGCACTTGCTCTGTCTGAATGGGAGAATGAAGGCCGTCCCGCAGACTGGCAAACGCGTTGGGAATCAGAATATAAACACGATGCTTCTGAACTAATGGATGAGTTATTAAAGACGTTGAAGTAAATAAGAAATCCCAGCCCGTGAGGCTGGGATCTTTTTACCCGACAGTCCGATCACCCCTCAGCCAGCCGAATGATCAACTGTCCGCGCTCCATCATAACCTTAACCGGCTGCCTGGTATCAAACCCGGCCTCTTCCAGCCAGTTGCCCTTGAGGCTGATGCTGAGACAGCGGCTGTAATAGGTCGTCATGCCGGTAGAACGTTTTTCGTGACGGATGCTGGTATAACCCACCTTCAGCTGCCGTAACACTTTGGAAATACTCACTTCAGGCCTAATATCGTGCGCAGCCATGATCAACTCCTTGCCAGTCGGTTTTGGTCAGCGGAGTTCCGGTGCTGGTAACACCTTAGCTCCGCGCTAAAAAATCGCTGTCACTCTCTCCTAATCAACAGGCCGCACGGCCGTCTCCACCCGGTGCTTCACAATCACCGCACCAATCAGGCAATGGATATTATGAGCACCGAGGGTCAGATAGCGGGCGAGAAAGCGAAGAGAGATCCGGCGAAACTGTCTGAGGCGAAAGCGCAGCTTGAAAGCAAGGGCAAAGCGTTCACGGATGATGATGTCGCGAAGCAGGCTTACAATAATGCAATGGCGTCATGAGGAACCGGCAGCGCCATCCAGCAGGGAATAAGCGCGGCAACGGCGGTAATCCAGGGCTGGCGGGCGGGAATATCGCTCAGGCTGTGAGTGGTGCTGCTGCACCGTATCTGGCGGAGCAGATACATAAGCTGACCACGGATGCGAACGGTAAGGTTAATACCCAAGCGAACCTGATGAAAATTGTAAGGCCAACCCAGAAAGTGAAATTTTTATTATTGAGAAGTACATTAAAATACTGAAAATAAACACCATGTTATAATTATTTATTAAAATTTAACATCTCCAGTCGCGGGTGGATATCTGGATAAAAACTTCCGTATTTTCTATTATTAAATAAACCCACTACTTTCCAGCACAACAAAAACTCATTCCATTCACAAATAATTTTACTTTATTTAAATTTATTAATTATGCACGTCAGTTCAATTCATTACTTATATAAGTAACCGATAAATAACAAATTATCACGGATGAGATCCACCTCACAATATTATTTTTCCGCGGGCTACTTCATTGCTGATTTATCCGATAAAATCCCATCACCCCACAAAATAACTTTACCGGGGTTAATACCGGCATTCCCCCAGGTATTAAATACGTTTAATAAAATACTTTCATTAAGGATGATGTAATGAAAAAACTGCTGTTAACCAGTCTGTTAATGACCTCTGTTGCTTTTCCCCTGCTCGCCTCTGCGGACAATCACACCGTTTCTTTAGGCTATGCACAGAGCAAGGTACAAGATTTTAAAGATATTAAAGGGGTAAACCTGAAGTATCGCTATGAGTGGGATTCACCTGTCAGCATCATTGGCTCCTTTACTTATATGAGTGGTGATGAGAACTATAATTACAGTGATATTGATGAGCAGTTCGATGCCAAAACAAAAGTGAAATACTATTCGCTTGCTGCAGGTCCGGCTTATCGCGTTAATGACTACATCAGCATTTATGGTCTGATTGGCCTGAATTATAACAAAATTGATTACTCTGAAAGCTGGAGTTTCTACGGTTCCGACGGCAATTATTCAAATAATGAAAATAAATCGTCCTTTATGTATGGTGCCGGGCTGCAAATTAACCCACTGTCAAATGTGGCGATCGATATTGGTTATGAAGGTTCAAGCGTAAGCTCTGGCGGCAAGAGCCATTCTATCAACGGCTTCAATATTGGCGTCGGCTATCGTTTTTAGGGCAGAGCGCCCGGGCATTTTAGCAAAAAAAAGGCCGGAAATCTCCGGCCTTCTCTTTTTATGCTGCTACTTTCTTCTTCACAAACCGCCAGCTGACCAGTAGAAGCGCTATCCAGCCCACGCCGACGTAAAGCGATACGCGGGTATCCGGGAAGTAGCCGATCAGGCCGATGATAAAGACCAGGAACAGAATGCCGACCATCGCGGTAAATACGCCGCCAGGCATAGCAAACTTCAGCTCTTTTGCCTGTTCGGGCGTTAACGAGCGGCGGAAGCCAATCTGCGAAAACAGGATCATAATCCATACCCAGACGGTGGCAAAGGTCGCCAGCGACGCGATCACCAGGAACACTTTTTCCGGCATCAGGTAGTTAAGATAAACCGCGATCAGCATCGCAATCATCATTACCAGCACGGTAACCCACGGGATGCCACGACGTGAAACAGTCGCGAAAATTGCCGGTGCATGGCCCTGTTCAGCCATACCGTGCAGCATACGCCCGACGCCAAACACATCACTATTGATAGCCGACAGCGACGCGGTGATCACCACAAAGTTTAGAATGGCTGCCGCCGCTGCAATGCCCATATGCTGGAAAGTCAGTACAAAAGGACTGCCGTTCGTCCCCACCTGGTTCCAGGGATAAATGGACATGATGACAAACAGCGTGCCGACATAGAACACCAGAATACGCAGCGGTACGGTGTTAATCGCCCGCGGGATCGACGCTGCCGGGTCTTTCGCTTCGCCAGCGGTGATGCCGATAATTTCGATGCCACCATAGGCAAACATCACAATCTGCAACGACAACACCATGCCCATTACGCCATGCGCAAAGAAGCCACCATTGGTCCACAGGTTGCTGATGCCCGTCGGCTGTCCACCGTTACCGATGCCCCAGAAGATAATGCCGATGCCTGCCACGATCATCACGATAATCGTGGCGACCTTAAACAGCGACAGCCAAAACTCGACTTCACCAAACACTTTAACCGTGGCGAGGTTGATCGCACCAATGATGAGCACCACGCTCAGCACCCAAACCCAGTGCGGAACATCCGGGAACCAGACGCCCATATAAATGCCGAACGCCGTCACATCCGCGATGGCGACAATCAGAATTTCAAAACAGTAGGTCCAGCCGGTGATATAGCCTGACAGTGGCCCAAGATAGTCCTGAGCGTAGCGCGAGAAAGAGCTGGCCTGTGGGTTATTAACCGACATTTCACCCAGCGCGCGCATGATGATATAGGCGATGGCACCGCCGATAATATAGGCGAGGATAACGCTCGGCCCGGCCATTTTAATTGCGTCGGCCGAACCATAAAACAGGCCGGTACCGATGGCCGAACCCAGCGCCATAAAACGAATGTGGCGGGTACTCAGTCCCTTTTTGAGCGCATTACTTTTCATCTTACTCTTAATACTCAGTCTGAACTCCTGCCTGAAACAGGCAGGAGAATAGTGATGCATTTCGCCAGTATTGAGGTCAACTGACCTTCTGCCGGAAGCGGGCAGAAGAAGGTATCACAAAAATTACTGCTGGTGGGCACTAACCTGCTGACGACCCAGAGTGCGGTCGTAGATCACCGCCACGACCAGCATAGCCAGCGATGGCGGCAACCACGCAAGACCTTGCTCTGCCAGCGGCATAGTCGTTGCAAAAGCAGGCAGCACATCTTTAAACGCGGTAGTTTTGATGCCGTCAATGATGCCGAAAATCAGGCTTACCAGCATTGTTGGCGCAATAATACGGCTGCTTTTGTTCCACCAGCGCAGCGTAAAGCTCAGCAGGATCAGCACGATACAAGGCGGATAAATCGCAGTCAGTACCGGAATTGAGAACTGGATCAGCTGGCTAAGGCCCAGGTTAGAAACCAGCATGGAGAACAGGCCAAGCACAAAGACCAGCTGACGATAAGTCAGCGGCAGATGCTGCTGGAAGAATTCGGCGCAGGCGCAGGTCAGGCCAACTGCGGTAACCATGCAGGCTACAAAAATCAGCGCTGCCAGGAAGAAACTGCCCATTCCGCCAAAGGTATGCTGAACGTAAGCGTGCAGAATAGCGGCGCCGTTTGCGTTCTGATCGACGATGGACGCGCTGTCAGAACCCAGTTTAAACAGGGTCAGGTAAACCAGCGTCAGGCCGATACCGGCAATCAAACCAGCGATAATAGTATAACGAGTCAGTAAACCCGCTTCGCCCACGCCGCGGGAACGTGCCGCGTTGACGATAACAATACCAAATACCAGCGCGCCAAGCGTATCCATGGTCAGGTAGCCATTGATAAAGCCGCTGGAGAACGCCGCATGCTGATAGCTGTCCGTGGCCGGAGCCAGTCCGCCTGCTGGCCACAGCAGCGCAGCGATACCTAATACGGCCAGCGCGATGATTTTCAGTGGCGCAAGAATGTGGCCAACGGTATCCAGTAATTTACCCGGATAGAGGGAAATACCGATAACCAGCGCGAAGTAGATCAGGCTGTAAACCAGCAGCGGCACAGCACCGTCACCGGTCAGCGGTGCGATCCCGACTTCGAAAGAAACCGTCGCCGTACGCGGCGTTGCGAACAGAGGGCCGACGGCAAGATAGCAGACCGTTGCCAGCACGAGGCCTGCCGCTTTGCCAATTGGCGAGCTGAGTGCGTCAATACCGCCGCCCACGCGGGCCAGCGCGATAATAGTAATCACAGGAAGTCCAACGGCCGTTAGCAGAAAGCCAAGTGCAGCAATCCAAACGTGTTCCCCAGACTGAATACCCACCATCGGTGGAAAAATAATATTGCCGGCACCCACGAACAGGGCAAAAGTCATAAAGCCCAGCGCGAGAATGTCTTTGGAAGTTAAACGATTTGTCATAAGAAACGGCTTCGCCTGTACTGGTGTTAAGTGAAATCGTGATGTCAGCTTTATCGCCCTGCCTGCACTAATACGCCTGGCACTTTAATCAAAACGGATGTTCCTGTTCCAACTTAACCGGCGTATTGCGCTTATTTTGATCTTTTTACAGGGGAATAACGTAAAAACGGCCGTAAGTAAAACGTTTATAGCGGAGAAAGGCAATACGGATCCGATAAAGCAGAGTGATATAGCGCAAAAATCCGCTGTGGCAGTTTATCACTTCAGTTTATTTGCAGGATGCCTTACATGATTTGTACTTTTTTTGCACGGGGTGGGGTTAATTTCTGCATGGATCCGGGTGGGGATGCACAAAAGGCGCGTTTATACGCGCCTTTTGCTCATAATGCCGCCTGAATT
The DNA here is from genome assembly GCF_007981265.1 of Pantoea sp. CCBC3-3-1. NCBI lineage: Bacteria > Pseudomonadati > Pseudomonadota > Gammaproteobacteria > Enterobacterales > Erwiniaceae > Pantoea > Pantoea sp. CCBC3-3-1. Next base: position 1,120,757 of record NZ_CP034363.1, on the reverse strand, counting down.
ACCAAACGTCGTTAGCGATATCGACAACCAAACGCAGTTTCGCCCACTGCTGCTCCTCAGTCAGGCTGTTGCCTTCTTCCGTAGACGCAAAGCCACACTGCGGGCTGAGACAAATTTGATCGAGGCTGACATATTGCGCGGCTTCAGCCAGGCGTTTTCTCACTGAGTCCGGGCTTTCCAGCTCACCGTTTTTGGTGGTGATCAGGCCTAACACCACCTGCTGCTTGCCCGGTTTGATAAAGCGCAGCGGCTCAAAGCCACCTGAACGCTCGTTATCATATTCCAGGAAGAAGGCGTCGATGTTCACCGTACCGAACAGGATTTCCGCTACCGGCTCATAGCCACCTTCAGAGATCCAGGTCGAACGGAAGTTACCGCGGCAAACATGCAGACCGACAACCATATCTTCCGGCTTGCCTTCCAGTGCTTTATTCAGCACCTGTGCATAGATGTTAGCCAGCTCTTCCGGATCGTCGCCACGTTCACGAATTTGACGTTTCTGGTCTTCTGAACACAGGTAAGCCCAAACGGTATCATCCAGCTGCAGGTAACGGCAGCCCGCATCGTAAAAGCCTTTGATCGCGTCACGGTAGGTCAGCGCCAGGTCGTTGAAATAGTCTTTCAGGTCCGGATAGACGTTGGCATCAATAACTTTACGCCCACCACGGAAGTGCAGCACGCTTGGGCTTGGAATCGTCATTTTAGGAATCGCGTCGCCGCAGATACTTTTCAGGTAACGGAAATCTTCCAGCATTGGATGATTGCCAAAACCAAGTTTGCCGGTCACTTTTACGCCACGCGCTTTAGTCTGTACGCCGTTGAACTGAATGCCCTGATCGGCTTCGTAACGTTCCACCCCTTCAAGGCCGTCAAAGAAATCGAAGTGCCACCATGCGCGACGGAATTCGCCATCGGTGACCACTTTCAGACCGCTGGCACGCTGGTGCGTGACCACATCGCGGATGGCTTCGTCTTCAATACGACGCAGCGCAACGGCATCAATTTCACCGGCCTGAAACTGCTCGCGGGCCTGTTTGATCGCTGCCGGACGCAGAAAACTGCCAACCACTTCGGCACGGTACTGGGCTGAATCTCTTTGCATTTCAGGTCACTCCTGTCCTGCGCGCACGGCGCATAATTTACCTGGGAAATAATGACGAATTATCATTATAAGACATCTGGATGTCTAAATGGCTGAAGAGAGCATGTCATGAGAAACATTCAGCGGCAAACGAGGAAATTTCATCTGCCATGAAAAAAATTCATGTTCGCCGTTATCCTCGCCAGGCGCTGACCGTACTTTATTCTTCAATCATCCGTCGGGCCTGCCTGATTTGCTCGTCCGACAGCGGCAAATAGCCCGCCTGCGTTACCAGCGCCTGCCCTTCTGCCGACAAAGCCTGGCTCAGAAAAGCCCGAGTCAACGGCTCCAGTGGTTTCTCCGGTCTTTTATTAACGTAAATATAAAGCGGACGTGCATAAGGATAACGGCCGCTGCGGATATTCTCTGGCGAAGGCGTAACCCAGCTGTTGCCATCACGGGAAACCGGTAACATTTTCACCCCGGTCAGATGTGTGCCCATACTGGCGTAACCGATACCATTGAGCGTGTTGGCGACGGCCTGAATCACCGCAGCCGAGCCTGGGTATTCACCGACATCATTACGAAAATCGCCGTTACACAGCGCCTGCTGTTTAAAGAACCCCCAGGTTCCGGAAGCGGAGTTACGCCCAAAACGCTGCATCGGGCGCGCTTTCCAGCTGGCAGGCATTGAAGGCAAATCACCCCACTTTTTTACGAAAGAGAACGCGCCACAACGGCGTGTCACAGAAAAAATCGCATCCAGTTGCCGATCGTTTAATCCCTGTAGCGGATTATCTTTATTCACCACCACCACCAGGGCGTCCATGGCGACCGGCACCGCCAGCGGCGGATAGCCATAATTTGCCTCAAACAGCTGACGCTCCACGGCCTGCATCGGACGGCTCATCGCGCCAAGCTGGGCCGCGCCCGCTGCCAGAGCCGTCGGTGCAGTGGAAGAACCCGCAGCCTGAATCTGTACGTTAACGCCGGGATACTGACGGTTAAAGCTTTCGCCCCACAGGGTCATCAGGTTGCCCAGCGTATCGGATCCGACGCTCGAAAGATTGCCTGACAGCATGCCTTCCTGCGCCTGAGCAGACAGGTTGAACAGCATGATTACGGCAAAAAACAGCTTTTTCATTGATGGCTATCCGATCGTTCAGTGAACCGCATTCTGGGACAATTCATTGTTTACAATCAACCTTAACGGCAGGGAGAAGCTGAAACAGGTCTCTTTGCCGGGCTGGCTGGTAATCTCGAGCCGGGTATTGTGATGGCTGAGCGCATGCTTGACGATAGCCAACCCCAGCCCACTGCCGCCAGTCTGGCGCGAACGGGCTTTGTCGACGCGATAAAAGCGCTCGGTGAGGCGGGGAATATGTTCGGCGGCAATACCCGGGCCATTATCTTTCACCTTAAATTGCGCACCATGCGGCGTCCTGCGCCAGCTAATATCAATGCGCGTGCCGGCAGGCGTATGGTTTACCGAGTTATAGACCAGATTGGAAATCGCGCTGCGTAACTGCTCATCGTTACCGAATACGCGCAGATCGGGATCGGCGGTGAAATGAATTTCATGCCTGCCCTGACTGAGCGTTTCCGCCTCGCGTTGCAGCAGCCTCAGCATCATCGGCACATCAACTTTTTCCTGCAAATCCAGCGCGGGCGCGGCCTCAATCCTGGAGAGCGTTAACAGCTGCTGCACCAGACCATCCATTCGCCGGGTTTGCTGCTGCATCGTATGTAGGGCTTTATCCCGCTGGCTTCCTTCCAGCACCGAGTCGCTCATCATTTCCAGATAGCCTTGCAGTACGGTCAACGGCGTACGCAGTTCGTGGCTGACGTTAGCAAAGAAGTTTCGTCGCGCGCCTTCCAGCTGATGCATTTGCGTCACATCGCGCGCGACCATCAGCCACTGACCTTCGCTGTAGGGCATTACCCGGAACTCCAGATGACGATGATTATTCAGCACCAGCGTTAACGAACGGGTGAAATCCTGCTCGCGCAGATAACGAGTAAATTCAGGATAACGTAATAAATTGAGGATATTCTGGCCGTTATCTTCTGGCCAGCGCAGGCCCAGAAGCTGTTGAGCCAGGCCGTTACACCAGAAAATCGTGCCTTCTTCGGTAGTGAGCACCACCGCATCCGGCAGCGACTCAGCACCGCTGCGAAAACGCTTAATCAGATGCCCCAACTCACGGCGGCGACGACGGTTACGCGCCTGCATCTGATAAAGGCCATAAAACAGCGGTTCCCAGCTGCCGCGACCGGACGGTGGCGTCATGCTACGATCCACCCACAGCCAGTGGGAAAGCCGCAGTAGATTAGCGAAGTGCCAGCACAGCACCGCCAGCACTGAAATCAGCAGCAGCCAGGGTAAGTAGCCCACCAACAGGCCAATGATAAGAGCAGGAAGGCTGGCCAACGCCAGCTCCAGCAGTAATCTCTTCCAGGAGAGGCGTTCCAGCACGGTAAAGGCTCCGGTTACGATCAGAAACGTGCAGAAAAACGATAACCTGTTCCGCGAACCGTCTGCACCATGCGATCGTGCCCGGTCAGCTCAAGGGCTTTGCGCAAGCGGCGAATATGTACGTCGACGGTGCGATCCTCGACGTAAACGTTAGTGCCCCAGACATGATTAAGCAACTGCTCACGGCTGTAAACCCGTTCGGGATGAGTCATAAAGAAATGCAGCAGTTTGTATTCTGTCGGCCCCATTTCCAACGGCTGCGTTTCAGACATGACGCGGTGTGAAGAGGGATCGAGGCTCAGCCCCTGGATTTCAATGACCTCTTCCACCGCCATCGGTGAAATCCGGCGCATCACGGCTTTGATCCGGGCCACCAGCTCTTTAGGGGAGAAAGGCTTGGTAATATAGTCGTCGGCCCCCACTTCCAGACCGCGAACGCGATCCTCTTCCTCGCCGCGTGCCGTTAGCATCATCACCGGGATATCGCGGGTCATCGCTTCACGTTTAAGATGTTTGATAAACTGGATGCCGGATCCGCCCGGCAACATCCAGTCCAGCAGGATCAAATCGGGCCAGGGTTCGATCAGCAAATTAACGGCGCTGTCATAATCTTCCGCTTCGATCGGCTGGTAGTCATTTTGCTCCAGAACAAAACATAACATCTCACGGATTGGGGCTTCATCTTCGACCACCAGAATGCGCTTAGCCATTATTGCTCCTGCGTTTGTGACGGAATGTCACTGGATATGCGGCGACATTATGCGTCAGTTTTATGACATTTTTATGAAAAAAGCATCGGCTTCCGCCCCGTTTTATAACACTTTATCAACAGTGAAATGCCTTTGCGCTGGGGTTTTGCCCCTGACTGTTTATAATCGCCGTCTTGTCCTGGCGCATTCACAGGGAACTCATGCGAATCATTCATACCGCCGACTGGCATCTGGGCCAGTTCTTCTATACCAAAAGCCGCGCAGCCGAACATCAGGCTTTTCTGGACTGGCTGCTGGCGCAGGCAGAACAGCATCAGGTCGATGCCATTATCGTGGCCGGCGATATTTTTGATACGGGTTCGCCTCCAAGCTATGCGCGCGAGCTGTATAACCGTTTTATCGTCAGGCTCAGTCAAACCGGCTGCCAGCTGGTGATGCTGGCCGGTAATCACGACTCGGTGGCCACGCTTAACGAATCCCGCGAGCTGTTGGCCTGCCTGAACACCCGGGTTATTGCGTCCGCCAGCGACAACCTTAATGAACAGGTTTTGCTGCTAAATCGCCGCGACGGCCAGCCCGGCGCCCTGCTTTGCGCCATCCCTTTTTTGCGTCCTCGCGATATCACCCGTAGCCAGGCAGGCCAGTCAGGACGTGAAAAACAGCAAACGCTGGCCGAAGCGATTACTCATCACTATCAGCGCTGCTGGCACGAAGCCGTGGCGCGGCGCGAGCAGCTGGATTTAACGCTGCCAATCATCGCAACCGGTCATCTGACCACCGTTGGCGTCACCAAAAGCGATGCGGTGCGCGATATCTATATCGGTACGCTGGATGCCTTTCCGGCGCAGGCGTTTCCCGCAGCGGACTACATCGCGCTTGGCCATATTCACCGCGCGCAGCGCATCGCCGGAACCGAGCATATTCGCTACAGCGGCTCCCCCATTCCGCTCAGCTTTGATGAGTTGGGCAAAGAGAAAAGCGTATTTCTGGTCGACTTCCTTGACGGCAAACTGAATCAGGTTGAACCGCTGATCGTTCCCACTTTCCAGCCGATGCAAATGATTAAAGGTTCGCTGGAGGAGATCGAGCGGCAGCTGGCAGCAATACCGCCTCGTGATGATGGTAAAACCGTCTGGCTGGATATTGAGATTGTCACGCAAGGCTGGCTGCACGATTTGCAGCGACGAATTGAAGAGCTGACGCAGGAATTGCCGGTAGAGGTCGTGCTGCTGCGCCGCAGTCGTGAACAGCGTGATCAGGTCATCGCCCGTCAGAACAACGAGACGCTGAGCGAACTCAGCGTGGAAGAGGTATTCAGCCGTCGCCTGGCGCTGGAAGAAGAAGAACCGCAGCGGATTGCCCGCGCCACGCTGCTGTTCCGACAGACGCTGGCGGAGTTGAATGATGAGGAACAGCCATGAAAATCCTGACGCTGCGGTTTAAAAACCTCAACTCGCTGAAGGGCGAATGGAAAATTGATTTTACCGCCGAGCCTTTCGCCAGTAACGGCCTGTTTGCCATCACCGGCCCAACCGGCGCGGGGAAAACCACGCTGCTGGATGCGATCTGTCTCGCGCTTTACCACGAAACGTCTCGTCTGGGAAAACTGTCACAGTCACAAAATGACCTGATGACGCGTGACACGTCGGAATGTCTGGCCGAGGTGGAGTTTGAGGTAAAAGGCGTTGCCTGGCGCGCTTTCTGGAGCCAGAACCGGGCGCGTGGCGCGGTTGAGGGTAATTTACAGGCACCGCGAGTCGAGCTGGCACGCTGCGATGACAATAAAATCGTTGCTGACAAAGTGAAAGACAAGCTGGAGATGCTGACGGCGCTGACCGGACTGGATTTTGAGCGCTTCACTAAATCGATGATGCTCTCTCAGGGGCAGTTTGCCGCTTTTCTTAACGCAGACGCCAACAGCCGCGCCGAGCTGCTGGAGGAGCTGACCGGCACGGAAATCTACGGCCGCCTGTCGGCCAACGTCTTCGAACGGTTTAAAAATAGCAGAGTTGAGCTGGACCAGCTGCGCGCGCAGGCAAGCGGGATGTCGCTGCTGGATGCAGAGCAATTACAGCTGCTTAAAACCCAGCTGGAAAAGTTAACAGAAGCGGAGCAGGCGCTTACTTCGCAACATCAGCGGCAACAGCGTTTGTTGCAGTGGCATCAGCAGCATCTGGCAGCTTGCCAGACTCGTCAGACGGCGATGGCAGAGCAGCAGCAGGCGGAAGCAGCCTGGCAACAGGATCAACCGCAGCTTCAGCGTCTGACGCTGGCCGAACCGGCAGAAAAACTGCGCCCAGGCTGGCAGCTGCGCAACCAGTATCAGCAGGATGCTGAGGCGCTAAAAGCGCAGCTTGATCGTTTAACCCTCCAGCAGCAACAGGCCAGCCAGCAGTTGGAAGGCGTGGCGCGGCAGCTAAAAGAAGCGGAAGCAACACGCCAACACCATGAGGCGTATCGCCAGCAGCAGGAAACGTTAATCAGCGACAGCGTATTACCGCTGGATAACCGCATTGCCTCACTGGCCGCACAGCATGAGCAGCTGGCTAAAGAGGTTAGCGAGTACCAACTTCATATTAATGAGCGTCAGGCTGCATTAATGAAAAACCAGCAGGCTCAGAGCGAAACAGTAAAGCAACAGCAGCGGCAACAGCTGTGGGCCGAGGCGAATGGCCGCTTCTCGCGCTGGGCTGAATTACTGCCTTTCTGGCGGGCGCGTTTCGAGCAGCAGCACCAGAGCGAGCTGGCGCTGAATGCGCACCAACAGCGCATCGCCGGGCAGAAAAAAAGCATTTCGCAGTTGCAGGCGCAAATTGCGGGGCTAAAACAGCAGGCCAAACCACAGCAACAGCAGCTGGAAGAGGCGCAGCAGCGTTTTAGCGAGGCCGAAAAAAGCCTGACCCTGCTCCAGCAGCAGCACCCGGAAGAACAGCTCCAGGCGGCGCTAACCCGGCTGAACGAACAGCGGCCGCTGCGCCAAAAATTAACGCTGCTCGCCGCTCAGTGGCAACAAATAACGTTACTTAGTGAGCGCCAGCTAACCAGCCAGCAAGGAGTACACCAGGCGCTGCAACAGGCTGAACAGCAATTGCACAGCCTGCGCAGCAGCTGGAAAGAGAAAAATCAGCACTATCAGGATCTGGAAAAACGCTGTGAGCTGGAGCAGCGTATTGCCGATTTGGAACAGCACCGCGCCCTGCTGGAACCCGACTCCCCCTGCCCGCTTTGTGGCTCCTGCCAGCATCCTGCCATTCACGAATATCAGGCGCTTAAACCTTCAGAAAATCAGCAGCGCCTGATGCTGTTGAAAGCTGAAGTGGAAAAGCTAAAAGATGAGGGCACCACCCGTCGCGAGCAGGTAAAAAACCTGCAACTCCAGGCAGAAAAGCTGCTACAGGAACGCACGGATAGCGAGCGAGAGTGTGCCCAGCTGCGTGCGCAATGGCAGGCCACGACTGAAGCCCTGACAATTTTATTGACGCCGGAAGAGCCGGAGAAAACCACCGGCTGGCTTGCCGCACAGGAGCAGCAGGAAAGCGAGCTTCAGGCTCAGCTGGTCAATCTGCAACAGCATGCCCGCCAGTTGCAGCAGCTTAAAGATCTGTTGCAGCGTCAGCAGAACGAGAGCGCGGCGCTCCAGCAGCAACAGTTGCTGGCAGCGCAACAGTTACAGACGCTGAACCAGGCGCTGGCCGAGCAGGAACAGCTGCTGCTTCAGGAGCAGCAAAGCGTGGAGAAACAGCGCGAAACCTTACGGGACTCGTTGCAGGAACATGCACTGACGCTGCCTGCGCCAGATGAGCATGAAACCTGGCTCACTGACAGGAAAAAAGAGTCAGAGCAATGGGCACAAGCGGAGCGGGTACTAACTGACCTCGCCTCGCAGCTGACAACTCTGGCAACGCAGCAGCAGGCATTGCAAGAGGAAATTGCCCGTGAGCAGACCGGTCAAAACAGTCGTGAAGCGCGTCTCCGTCATGAACTACAAACGCTAACCGCCTGCCGTCAGGAGCGTCAGCAGCTCTTTGGCGAGCAGCGCACTGCGCAGGTTCAGCAGCAGCTTCGCGAGCTGTCTCAGGCTCACACTGAACGCTGCCAGCACCTGCAACAGCAGTGGCAGCAGCAGCAAAGCCAGTTAAATACTCTGACCGGACAGCATAATTCTCTCACTGAGCAGGAAGAAGCGCTGGAGCGTCGGCTGAAAGCGGCGCAGCAGGCGTTTAGCGAGGCGTTAACGGTTACGCATTTCAGCGATGAAAACGCGTTTGCCGCAGCGCTGCTGGATGAAGAACATACCGCCAGGCTGAAAGCGCTTCAGCAACAGCATGAAAGGCGTCGTCAGCAGGCGGCCGTGCTGGTTGAACAGGCAGAAAAAAATCTTGCTGCATTGCTTTCATCACAGCCGGCAGATTTACCGGTAGAGAGAGAAACGCTGAGCGCCACGGCCGAAAGCCTTCCACGGCAGCTGCGGGACAACGCCAGCCAGCAGGGCGAGGTTCGTCAGCAGATATCCAGCGATGCAGCCCGACGCGAACAACAGCAAGCGCTGCTGGTCAGCATTGAGCAAAAAGCGCGTGACGTCGAGGACTGGAACTACCTCAACCAGTTGATTGGTTCAAAAGAAGGCGATAAGTTCCGTAAATTTGCCCAGGGCTTAACGTTGGATCACCTGGTCTGGCTGGCCAACAACCAGCTGGATCGCCTGCACGGCCGCTATCTGTTGCAGCGTAAATCACAGGAGGCGCTGGAGCTTCAGGTGGTGGATACCTGGCAGGCCGATGCGCAGCGCGATACCCGTACCCTTTCCGGCGGTGAGAGTTTTCTGGTCAGCCTGGCGCTGGCGCTGGCGCTTTCCGATTTGGTCAGTCATAAAACGCGAATTGAATCGCTGTTTCTGGACGAAGGCTTCGGCACGCTGGATGCGGAGACGCTGGACAGCGCACTCGACGCGCTGGATGCGTTAAATGCCAGCGGCAAAACCATCGGCGTCATCAGCCACGTTGAGGCAATGAAAGAACGCATTCCGGTGCAAATTAAGGTACGCAAAATAAACGGGCTGGGTTACAGCAAGCTGGAAACGCCCACGGCCTGACTGGCGCCGCGGGAAAAGTGAATAAAATGGGGCGCAGATAGCAGACAAACTCAAAGCGCGCGGGACACATGCCAGCGCTATGTTAACAGGGCGCCGTCTGGCGCCCTGTCCATCAAGGTTTTACTGCCTTCGCACGAGGCCCGGCCAGGATCCCGCCGTTGGTGTTAGCCGTTAGCAACCGCGTGCTTGCCACACCAGCAATAGTGTGCGCCTCATCGGTCACTTTATTGCTGATTTGCTTCACCACAGCCGCCACGAGGATGCCCAGGCCGCTGTTGGTGCTGCTGTTTTCGTTGTCGGACGCCGACGCCATTCCGCTCCAGATCTGCTTGCCGCTACGCAGATCGACCAGCTTCGCGGTAGCCGTCACGGTGGTCACGCTATCAACAAGCACGTATTTGGTCCCGTAATGGGTGACGTCGATATAGAGCGCCGCATCGGCGTTGAAAATGCTGCGAAGCTTAGCCGTACTGACGCTACGAATATCCGTGGCATTGGTCAGGCCGTTCTGCCTGAAGGTTTCTTCCACCACCGCGACCGGAAACACGTAGTAACCCGATTCGGCCAGCGGCTGCGTCACCATCGACACAAAGCTGTGGGCGGCATTGATATCCGTGGTTTCATTTTGTGCAGGCAGTACCAGAATAGAAGCCGGCTTGCTCTCACGAAAGGCGGTGTAGTCATAGGGCGCTTTTTTCGCGCAGCCGGTCAGTGCCATCACCGAAAAGAAAGCAAAAAAGGCCAAAAAGAGTTTCATTATTGTGCTCCCTGCTTATTACGCATCAGGAAATCCATATAGGAAGAAGATTCAGGGAAGGCCATTTTTTCGGCGCTGAACTGCTGAAAGGCCAGGTCAGTTCTTCCGGTGTTAGCATAAAGTAATCCCAGCTGCGCATGCAGCCCCGGCGCGACAGGCTTATTTTTTGCCTGAGCTTCCTGAATAACTTTATTCAGCGTGTCGATATTTTTTTCCGGCGCCGTTCCCTCTTTATAATAACTGTATAAAGAAGACTGATAGTCGCCCCAGTAATAGATGCTGGTCGTTTTTTGCGCGCAGGCAGTTAACATCAGCATTGTGGCGGCCACAACGCTAAATTTAATAATCTTCATAATATTCCCCGTTATTTAACCGGACGCCAGGCGCCTGAATCAATTGCGCTGACCAGATGATTCACCGCTTCGCGAATGGCCAGATCCATCACCTTGCCATTCAGCGTAGAGTCATAGCTGGCCGTGCCGCCAAAGCCGATAACTTCACGGTTAGATAACTGATATTCCCCTGCGCCCTGCACGCTATAAACCACTTCTGACGTCGCCACATCCACCACGTTCAGATTGACTTTCGCGTAGGCGACCTGGGTTTTTCCGCTGCCGAGAATGCCCCACAGCTGCTGGTCGCCAACTTCTTTACGGCCAAATTCGGTGATGTCGCCGGTTACAACATAATCGCCGCCTTTGATTGACTGCGTGCTGTGCTTATAGCCTGCTTCGGCCTTCAGCTCATCCAGGTTGGCGCGATCCAGCACGTTAAAACGGCCGGTTTGCTGGAGATGGGTAATAAGAATGGTTTTAGACTGATTACCAAGACGATCCACACCGTCAGAGAAAATACCGTTCATATAAGCCGAACGATTATCAAATTTACCGACGGCAATCGGACTTTTTATTCCCTGATAGGCAGGCTGGCTGGCTGCGGTCACCTGAGGTGCTTCGATAGTCCGGGAAGATTCGCTGGCACAACCGCTGAGAACAGCACAGTTAATTAACGCCAAAGCAACAAGATTAAAATAAGGTTTCATTCGTTTTCTTTTCCATGAATAAAGTTAGAGCATCCGGCATTCCGCGCTGGAGAATACAATAAGAAAACAGAAAAGTCCTGGAGTATATAACGTGCCACTGCGAATTAATGACTTTCCCTGTTTCAACGCTGCAGGCGAAAAATCTGTAAATCACCTGTTTATGCCGGAATAACCTGTCAGCGGAAAGCTAACGAGGTAGACTATCGGCAGCATTAAGAAATTCTTTAGTTTTCAGGGGTAAAAATGATAGCCGATGCGATAAAGACCAGCCTGGCAGGCGGCACGATACTGCTCACGCTTCTGCTGGCGGGCTGCCAGAGCAGCTCGCCGCCCCGAACCGGCACCGCGCCGCCCACGCAGCAGGAATTGCAGCAGGTGGCAGATAAACAGTGTGCCAGCGCCAAATCAGACCAGCAGGAAACCTGTCGTTATCTGGCGAAAATGCAGTACGGCGTTATCAGAAACTTTTATGACGCCAACAAATATAAGGGGCGTGAATGTGCGGCGACCATCAGTTACGGTCAGCAAGGTCGCTACAACGTGCAGAGCACTGCCGGCGACGAACGGCTCTGTCTGAAAGTCTGGGGCGTTATCAGCAGCGCCACCTGGCTTCCTGCCCCGCCGAAAAATCTGCCGCGTCGTACGGTGATAGATTTTAAACCGCTCTAGCCTCATCCTGTCGCCACTGCCTTGGGCTGATGCCGAACCAGCGGCGGAAAGCCCGGGAAAAAGCACTGACCTCGGAGTAGCCCAGCAGCAGCGCCATTTCCGATATCGGTAGCTGCTTTTGCTGTAAATAGTGCGTGGCCATCTCGCAGCGCACTTTATCCACCAGCGCGCTGAAACTCAGGTTTTCATCACGCAGACGACGCTGTAGCGACCAGCTGGACATGCCCATTTTTTCCGCGACATCTTCCAGCACCGGTTCGCCTTTCATCAGCATCAGATGCACCTGAGCACGCGCCTGATCGACAAGACTTTGCTGAGGCGTCGCGCTGTTCAGACGACGAATCGCGTCCTGCATCACCATCAGCAGCAGAGGATCGCTGTCCGGCATGGTTCGCATCAGATCGCGTTTGGGGATCAGTAAAGAGTTATAAGGCTGATCGAACCAGACCGGCGCGTCAAAAACTTTGCAGTGCTCGTGCCACTGCGACGGTCGCGGATGTTCAAAATGAACCTCTCGCGGTGCCCAGTTCTTTCCCGCTACGTGGCGGATCAGGTTCAAAAACATCCCTAACGTCAGTTCAGCATCCTGCCGCCGACTGAGGATTGCACCATGTCGAACCTGATAATCGAGCCGCCAGCAGTCGCCTTTGTCGGTCAGCCGTGTCAGGGTATCGTGCTGATGCCAGGGAAAAGCGTTAACCACGTTATGCAGTGCCTGCTCAAGCGTGGCGGAACAGAGGCCAATATAGCCGATCAGACCTAATGACTGCGGTTTAAACTGCCTGCCGTAGTGCAAACCGAAGTTATCAAAACCCGAGAAACGTGCCGCTTCTTCCATGACCCGACAGTAGTTGATCAATCCCAAACTTAGCGTTGGACTGCTTAGCTGCTCGGGATCGATGCCACTGACGCCATAAATGCGGTCGATATCGCCGCCTTTATCACAGATAAATTCACTCAGCCCGCTGGCGGCGGCGGCCAGTACACCATGATTGCAGGCAAAGCTGGCTGTCAGCGCTGCCGCCATATCGGGCTGTTTGAGTAGTCCGGTTTCCATCATCATCGCCTCAGCTACAGAGAATATCCTGTAACCCAGCAATTTCCGTACCAGTTCAGACACCCACTGGCAGTTCAGTGGTTTCAAGGTAGCGATGACACAGACGAACCGAATGATCCGCCCACTGCGGCCCAAGACTTTGCGCCATCTCGGTTTGCGCATGGGAACCTACCCATGCCAGCAGCTGGATGCGGCGCTGGATCAGTAGCGTTGGCACCATTGCCATCTCTTCGTCACTGATGTGCGCGACCTGCTCATAGCCTTTGATCCAGTTATCAACCCAATCCGCTGCACGAGGATGGTGCTCCACAAAACTGATCGCTGCCGCAAGATCGTGCAGATACCAGCCCATGCCGCAATCGTCAAAATCGATCACCCGGGTTTCGCCCTTGTGCAGCAGCAAATTTGTCAGACGCAGATCGGCATGGATCAAGCCGTAGCGAGCAGGATCCTTGCCGAACGTCGCCAGCTCGTGCCCAACGCGTGCAATAACGTCTTCAACCGTGTGATGATCTCGCGCTAACAGGCCCGGTGCATCCCGCCAGTCGCCCCAGTGGCTTTGCGGGCTGACCATGGAGTGATGATCCCAGATAATGCGCTGAAATCCTGCGGGTTTCTGCCAGCTTTTGCTGTGCTGATGCAGCCGGGCGGTAATGTGGCCAAGCTGCTGAAACGCCCGCGGATCGACGTCGGTGGTTGGCATATCACCTTCAATCCAGTCAAACAATACGGCGTACCGGACGCTGCCATCCGCCAGCGTAAGATTCTGTACCGCCTGCCCGTCGCAATCAGTAATTGCCTGAGGCACGACAATACCGGTCTCACGCAGGGCATTCAGCCAGTGCAGTTCGCTTTCAATATCGGCACGCTGATGATAGTTGCCGCGATGCAGGCGCAGCGCAAAACGTTTTCCTGCGGCTTCCAGTAAAAAGGTGGCGTTTTCCGAGCGGCAAAGCAGGCTCAGTTTGCCCTCTGCTGCAAAGGGATAGCGGCTCAGCGCGCGCCGGGCAAGCTGCATCAGCGCACTGTTGTCTAAATCGTCATATTGCCTGGCGGTCATAGTCTGGCTCCTGATGGATTGGCGTTAGCCGTCATGGTGATACCAGCATGGCTTCGCCCGCGCAGACTCGCTTGACCGCAGACGACCCTCTTTTGACTTTAGCGTACATCCGGCACTTTTTTTGCTTCTGAGTTGACAGCAGAGCACAAAAATCATTACCGCCGCGTCAAGTTTCACCCCGACACCGGCTGCATTATCGACTGACAATATTTGAACGGGGATATCAGTATGACAAGCAAGCTAAAGCCCACGCTGGGCACAATACATCTGTGGGGCATTGCGGTAGGTCTGGTGATTTCCGGCGAGTACTTTGGCTGGAGTTACGGCTGGGGCGTAGCCGGCACCCTGGGCTTTCTCGTCACTACCGCGCTGATCGCGACGATGTATACCTGTTTTATCTTTAGCTTCACCGAACTGACCACGGCGATCCCGCACGCTGGCGGCCCGTTTGCTTACAGCCGCCGCGCCTTTGGCGAAACGGGCGGGCTGATTGCCGGGATGGCAACGCTGATTGAATTTGTCTTTGCGCCACCGGCGATCGCCATGGCCATCGGTGCCTACCTGAACGTGCAGTATCCGGGCCTCAATCCCAAATACGCTGCCGTCGGCGCTTACCTTGTGTTTATGACCTTAAATATTTTAGGCGTGAAGCTGGCCGCCATGTTTGAACTGGTGGTGACAATCCTGGCGGTTGTGGAGCTGCTGGTGTTTATGGGCGTGGTTGCACCGGGCTTCAGCATGACTAACTTTGTCGCGCACGGCTGGTCTGGCGGCGATCGTTTTGGTATGCCGGCCGTCTCCGGGATTTTTGCCGCAATCCCGTTTGCTATCTGGTTCTTCCTGGCGATTGAAGGGGCTGCGATGGCGGCGGAAGAAGCGAAAGATCCGAAGCGCACCATTCCAAAAGCCTATATCGCCGGGATCCTGACGCTGGTGGTGCTGGCAATCGGCGTGATGCTGTTGGCCGGTGGCGCAGGCGACTGGCGCAAGCTGTCGGATATTAACGACCCGCTGCCGCAGGCGATGAAAATGATTGTTGGCGAGCACTCTAACTGGATGCATATGCTGGTATGGATTGGGCTGTTCGGCCTGATCGCCAGCTTCCACGGCATCATCCTTGGCTATTCGCGTCAGTTCTTTGCGCTGTCCCGCGCCGGTTATCTGCCCGCTGGCCTGGCTAAACTTTCCCGTTTTCAAACCCCGCATCGGGCAATTATTGCCGGCGGCATCATTGGCATTGCGGCTATCTTCAGCGATGGCTGGATTAATTTGCAGGGCATGACGCTGACGGCCGCGATGATCACTATGGCGGTTTTCGGCGCTATCGTGATGTATCTGATGAGTATGCTGAGTTTATTCCGCCTGCGTCGTACCGCACCGGAGCTGGATCGCTCGTTTCGCGCGCCGGGCTACCCGATTGTGCCCGGCATCGCGCTGGTGCTGGCGCTGGTGTGCCTGATTGCCATGCTGTGGTTTAACCCGGTCATCGGCGGCCTGTTCCTGGTATTTATGGTGGCAGGATATCTCTATTTTCTGATGACCAAAAGCCAGCGCGACAGCGCTCCGCGTGATGCAATGCTGGTGGGAGAATAGCGTTTTGGCTATTGCTGGTGCGGCCACAGCCAGGCCGCACCGCGTACCCCGCTGGAGTCGCCATGCATCGCCTTTCGGATTGGCGTGGCGAACTCTCCACCCAGCACCCAGGGCTTAATCAGCTGTGGCAGCGTCTGGTAAAGGCGCTCCACGTTACTCATTCCGCCGCCGAGAACAATCACCTCCGGATCGAGAATATTTACGACGTGTGCCAGCGATTTTGCCAGTCGGGTTTCGTAACGACTCAACGCCAGTTCTGCCAGCGGATCCTGTTTCTCCACCAGCCCGACGATTGCCGGTCCCTGCTGCTCAATGCCGCTCAAACGATGGTAATCGGTAGCAAAACCGGTGCCGGAAACAAAGGTTTCGATGCAGCCCGCTTTGCCGCAGTAGCAGGGCACTTCCTGACTGAAACGCACTTCGTCCTCATCCATCCACGGCAGCGGATTATGTCCCCATTCGCCCGCATTCCCATTGCTGCCATTGTGCGACAGGCCGTTTAGCGCCACGCCAGCCCCACAGCCGGTGCCAATAATGACGGCGAACACCGTCTGGAACCCGGCTGCTGCCCCGTCCTGAGCTTCGGAAACCGCCAGGCAATTAGCGTCGTTGGCGACACGCACTTCACGGCCTAACATTTTTTGCAGATCCTCTCTCAGCGGCTGGCCGTTCAGCCAGGCTGAATTGGCGTTTTTGACCCGCTGCGTCAGGCGAGAAAGCGAACCTGGAATGCCAATGCCGACGCTACCCTGCTGGCCCGTTTTTTCTTCAACCAGCCGAACCAGCTCCGTCACCGCGCGCATTGTCTGATGATAATCGCCTTTCGGGGTTGCCACACGATGACGGAACAGCGTGGCGCCCTGCTTATCCAGCGCGATCGCTTCAATTTTCGTGCCGCCTAAATCTATGCCGATACGCACTTGTTATTCCTCATTATTTAAAAGCCTGACATTTACCTTAGAAGGGGTCTGGCGGAAACACAATGAAACCCCGCCGCCGATTCGCTATCATGCGCGCTGACTTTGTATTAGCGCGCACGAAGCGCCGGAGAGGGAAAGCACAATGCTGTGGTTTAAAAATTTGATGGTATATCGTCTGAATCGCGAGATCCCGCTGGCGGTGGACGAGATGGAAAAACAACTTGAGGCATTCTCTTTCACTCCTTGCGGCAGCCAGGATATGGCAAAAACCGGTTGGGTTTCTCCGATGGGTTCCAGGGGCGAGGCGCTGACTCACGTCAATAACGGACAAATTCTGATCTGCGCTCGCAAAGAAGAAAAAATCCTGCCTTCGCCGGTGATTAAGCAGGCGCTGGAAGCCAAAATCAGCAAGCTGGAAGCGGAACAACAGCGCAAGCTGAAAAAGACCGAAAAGGATTCACTGAAGGATGAAGTGCTGCACAGCCTGCTGCCACGCGCCTTTAGCCGTTTCAGCCAGACCTTTTTATGGATTGATACCGTCAACAACATGATCATGGTTGACTGCGCGAGCGCTAAAAAAGCGGAAGATACGCTGGCGCTGCTGCGTAAAAGCCTGGGATCGCTGCCGGTGGTGCCGCTGACGCTGGAAAGCCCTATCGAGCTGACCCTGACCGAATGGGTGCGTTCTGGCGATACGCCAGCAGGCTTTGCGCTGATGGATGAAGCGGAGCTGAAGGCGCTGCTGGAAGATGGCGGCGTAATCCGCTGTAAGAAGCAGGATCTGGTTTGCGATGAAATTGCGAATCATATTGAAGCGGGCAAGCTGGTGACGAAACTGGCGCTGGACTGGCAGGAGCGTGTACAGCTGGTGCTGTCGGATGACGGCTCTCTGAAACGCCTGAAGTTTGCCGATACGCTACGTGAACAGAATGACGATATCGATCGTGAAGATGTGGCGGCGCGATTTGATGCGGACTTTATTCTGATGACCAGCGAGCTGACGGCGCTGATCGGTAACACCATTGAAGCACTGGGCGGCGAAGCTCAGCGTTAAGGGTTTTCTGCCAGCGCTGCTTATTCAGCGCTGGCAAATACCGTGACGTTAGTCTTTCAGATAACGGCAAAGGTAGGCCGAAGGCTCGGCAACTTGCAGATGAAACTCGCTATGACCCGGCACGTTAAAAACCTCGCCCGGGCCAACGTGTTGCCACTCTGTGTCGCCAGGCAACAGCACAGCCAGCGAGCCGCTTACCACGGTCATCTCTTCAGGCTGACCCGTGCCAAACGTATATTCCCCTTCCACCATCACCCCGACGCTGGCGCGTCCGGTACTGGCGCTGTCAAACCCGATCGATTTCACTTTTCCTTCAAAGTACTCACTGACATTGAGCATAGAAATATCCTTAGAATCAGAGACAAAGGTAAGTAACGTGCCATCCCCGGACCGTGTTGGTTTATGCCACCAGTTCCGCTGCCAGTTTAGCAATCAGCGTATTGGATAACAGCACGGGAATGCCCAACATTTTCTGTAGAAAATCACGATGGCGTTGATGAAAGCCCAGGCAATCCAGCACCACGACATCCGCGCCCTGCTCCTGAAGCTGCAATGCGGCCTCAGTCAGTTCATGATCCGTTGGCTGCCAGGGATTTGCCACCACATAATGGGGCTTCTGCGCCAGGCTTTGCCATTTATAGGCCTGCTCGTCGAGATACTCCTCGCGCGCTACCATAATCCCAACCTGATGCCCACCGGTAATAGCATTTACCAGCGGCGGCAAAATGCTGTAGGGCTCAAGCAGAACGGCATTCTCGGCAACCAGGTTTTTATATTCGCCGCTACAGAGCAGCAAAAAGGTTTCAAAACCCTGGTCTTCCAGTTTCTTGATCAGTTCTTGCAACGCGATTTCAACTCGCGCGGCTGAGAGCACGACATAGGATCCGTCTTCCATATGCGTCATCGTCACTTTCTCACCCGGCTGCGGCGCATAGCGCTGTTCGATTTCAGCCGCTGACAAACCGTCCAGCAGGCCAAAATGGGCAATTCTGTCTTCCGGCAGATGTTCCAGCAGCAAAGGCTGAAGATCGCGGCGAGGTGCCTGTCCCAAGGTTAAAGTGGCGAGCGTTTGTTTCATTCTATTTCTTTCCGCAATATTCACTGTATCGGCGGTCTGATGCTTACTGGTACCACAATCGGCTGTTTCAAAGAATGAAAACGCAGCTTCTGCCTCGGAACGGATCAGTGTTTCACTTGGTGTAAGGGTGTCTGTCAAAAAGTCGATCAATGCTTTATCCAGTTTGGCTTTAGAAAAGCTTGCGGTCAGGGACAATGATTAGTTGCAGCGAAAATATGATGCCGCCCGGCCGGGGTCAAGCTTTAATCCCACTGCCAGAACAAAATTACGCAGTGAGATCTGTTGAAAATAAAGGCTTTTATTAAAAATGAATGACCAGAATAAGCAAACAGATGAGCGTTGCCCCTCGCTGGCCCTGATTTACAGTAGAATGTGCTGAATTTAACGGGACAAAAAGGCCGGCCCCGGCTGTACAGCAACTGAACACAATACTATCAGTTGGTTATACGGCATCCCTGCCGGTCTGGATCATTCTTTCTCTTTGTCTTCATAACGCGCTTTCGCGTCCAGCGCTTCCTGCTCGGTTTCATGCTCGCTAATCAACGTATCGGGTTTAGGGTGATCGGCACGGAGTTCATACCACGTGACAGTTTTGTCTGAGGACCCTTTTTCTACCGGTACGATATGCGATTCTCGTGGATACGGCGGTCTGCCTGGCATACGATTTCCCTCTTGTTTAAGAACTTTCACTCTGGCTGGCAACGTTGGCCTGCACAGCGTCTCCGTGCTTTAAGTATAGACAAGGGTTGATAATTCTCTGCCTTCCGGTAAGAAGTTGAGACAATTCGCAGCAAATACAGAGGTCAGAAGAGGTAAATCAGGCACGCATCCACGCCGGCGGCGTGTTCAGCAGCTACAGCACGCCTGAGCTAAAGGCGATGGTGGCAGAAGCGAATTTTAACTGGCTCGCGCCAGCGCGAGCGCGGAAATAATACTTTCCACTACCTTGTCAGGGTGCTGCATGGCGTTGATAACCACATGACAGGTTTCCTGATAAAGCGCGTCGCGCGCGGCCAGCACTTCAACCATTTCTTCAGCAATGGGACGGCCAGTAAGGGTAGGACGCTGCTCCTGTTCCGGGTACGCTTCCAGACGCGCCGCCAGAACGCCAGCCTCGGCATTCAGATAGATAACCTGCCCGTGCTCACGCATAAAGGCACGATTTTCCGGCGCCAGCACCATGCCGCCCCCCGTCGCGATAACGGCGCCCGGTTGCGTAACGGCGTGCAGTGAATGCGTTTCACGCTGTCGAAAGCCTTGCCATCCTTCCGCTGCGACAATGTCCGTAACCGTCCGGCCAGTAGTGTTTTGCAGATGACGATCGGTATCGCTGAAGGCATAGCCCAGCGCACAAGCCAGAGCCTGACCTACGGTCGTTTTTCCACAGCCACGCGCGCCGATCAGATAAATGGGTAAAGGCATAACTGGTCCTTCCTCAGCTTGTTCGTCGTCGCGATCCAGGCGGCGATTACGGATGATGATTAATGCACCGCATCATACCGATTATTTTCTGCCGTCACCAGTAGTCACTATTTCTTTACACCCCCAAAAGGCATTTTTGTTGATATTACGTTGATTTAACAACATAAAGAGGGTGTGAATTAATCTTTACACAATTAAAAGATGGTCGTAACGCGCGGCAACATTTCCTTACCCGAACCCCATTTACTTTCTGCTGTTCTGACCCAATATAAGGTAATTATCCGTCATTGAGGGATCCCTTATGCAGAGCGAAGAACAAAAGCTAATTGAAAGCCTGTTTAGCCGACTAAAACAGGCCGAAACCCAGTCAGGTCCGCGCGATGCCGCAGCTGAAAAACTGATCCAGCAGCAGCTACAGCAGCAGCCCGGCGCACCTTATTATATGGCGCAGGCGATCCTGATTCAGGAAGCGGCAATGAAGCAGCTTAATAACCGTGTTAACGAGCTGGAAGCCAAACTGGCGCAGGCGCAGCAGCAGCAACCGCAGCAGAGTAGCGGCGGCTTCCTGTCCGGCTTGTTTGGTGGCGGTAACAAGCCGCAGCCAGCTCAGCCTCAGCAATCCCCCTGGGGTAATGCGCCACAGCAGCAACAGGGCTATGCGCCACCCCAGCAGCAGGGCTATGCGCCTGCGCCCGCAGCGCCTTCAGCAACCCGAGGCTTTTTAGGCGGCGCGCTGCAAACGGCCGTCGGTGTGGCGGGTGGTGTGGTAATGGCAGATATGCTTACCAGCATGTTCCATCATTCTCAGCCGGAAGAGATCGTCAATATTATCAACGAGCCTGCGATGCCGCAGGAGAGCTTCGATAACAATCTTGATACCTTTAATCACGGCGACGGTCAGTTCCTGAATCAGGATGCCGGACTACAGCAGGACTACGCCAATGATTATAGCGATTTCGGCAGCGACGGCTTCGACAGCGATGACTTTGGCGACGACGACAGCTTTGTTTAAAGCGTAGCGGGCGGGATTACCCCCTTTTCTGCCACCTCGTTAAAAACGCTAATCCTGGATTAGCGTTTTTTTTGCGCCTGTAGCCACTTGTCCAGCTCGTTGGCAAACTGCTGCCGGTCACGCTGGTTCAGCGTGCTGGGGCCACCGGTTTGTATGCCGCTCGCCCGCATCGTGTCCATGAAGTCGCGCATAGTCAGCCGTTCACGAATGGTCGCCTCGCTGTAGCGTTCACCGCGCGGGTTTAGCGCAATCGCACCCTTTTCCATCACTTCAGCCGCCAGGGGAATATCGGCGGTAATCACCAGATCGCCAGCCTGAGCTCTTTGCACAATTTCATTGTCGGCTACGTCAAAGCCAGCCGGTACGCGCAGCGTTTTTAAAAAACGCGAAGGCGGTACGCTCAAGGGCTGATTCGCCACCAGCGTCACCATCATCTGTTCGCGGTCAGCCGCGCGATACAACACTTCTTTAATCACTTTTGGACACGCGTCGGCATCCACCCAAATCGGCATAGCAGGTTCCCTTTAACCAGGTAAGGCATTGTCAGCCAGAAGCCGGTTACTGGCTGTCTGGAATAATGCTGATCTTACCGTTTTTCTCCAGGATGGCGAATTTGATCTGATCCAACCGCTCCAGACCCGCGCTGCTGCGGGCTGTATTGAGGATATCGTCTTCAGAAATCCCGGCGCGGCGGGCACGTTCCGGCAGCAGGCGCCCATGTTCTACCAGGATCAGCGCCGTGCCGTCAATTAACCTGTCCAGCCGGGGAAAGCGTGCTTTCATCATGCCGAACAGGATATCAACCACAATGAGCGTAATAATGGTCAGCGAAGCACCCGTCACGGAAAAATCATTCCCCAACAGCGCCTGCTGGGTCGCCTCACTGATAATCAACAGTAAAATCAGATCGAACGAGGTCATCTCCAGCAGCGTACGACGCCCGGCAATTTTCAAAACAATCATCAGCAGCAGATACATACTTGCTGCGCGCAATACGGTTTCCATCAGCGGCTCCTAAGGGTAAATCCATTGGGTAAAATGCACGCTGGTGGCGTTATCCAGAGTAATCGTCACCGGAAAACGTCCCGGATTTTGTGCCTGAGCGCCAATCCAAACCGTTGCGCCATCACGAAATCGTGGAGAAGCCCAGCTAAGCTCAAGACTGTTTTTTGTACTGGTCGCCTGTTGCGGCTGCGGCTGAAGCGATTGGATTTGAAAATTTTCCATCTCCTCACCGCTGATACTCAGCGTAAAACGATCGCCATGCTGAGGTTTAACGCGGACCGTCATCACCATATCGCTGTCAAGCAGGCCAAAGCGCTCATACTGAACCTGTAATGCCCCCTCCTTTGAGGTCGCCACGCCCTTGCTCAGTATGCCTTTGGAAAACAGCCCACAGGCCCCCAGAATCACTATCGTGAACAGGAAAAAATAGCCGATATGCTGGATCCGCCATTCCACGCGTTGCCAAAACATGTGTTCCTGGATGGGATAATGTCGGCTGCGTTCTTCGTCTTGTGAATTACTGTCCATTGCAGGCTCCTTGTCGATGCTTAAGCGTAGCCGAAGCTGGATTAAGGTGGGAAATGACGTAAGCTGGAGGCAGTGAAAACCAAAACAGGATGCAGTGTAATGGAGAAAAAAATTGGCTTTATTGGCTGCGGCAACATGTCGAAAGCCATCATCGGCGGGCTGGTCTCTTCCGGCCTGGTGAAAGCAGAAAACATCTGGGTCTACGATCGTAAGGCCGCCACCAATCATGAGATGCAGCAGCAGCATGGCATTACGCCAGCCGACAGCGCCCAGGAAGTGGCAAAGCAGGCAGATATCCTGTTTGGTGCAGTAAAACCCAACGTCATCCTGAACGTGTTGAAAGAGGTCTCCGGTAGTCTCAATAAGGATACCGTCGTGGTCTCCATTGCCGCAGGCGTCACGCTGGACTCTCTGGCAAACGTGCTGGGACATGACCGCAAGCTGGTGCGCGTGATGCCCAATACACCAGCGCTGGTGAACGAAGGAATGACGTCCGTGACGCCAAACGTGCTGGTAACAAAAGAAGAGGCAGACGAGATCCTGCAAATCTTTAACGGTTTCGGTAAAGCGGAGCTGGTACCGGAATACCTGATCCACTCCGTGGTCGGCGTGAGCGGCTCAGCGCCAGCCTACGTATTTATGTTTATCGAAGCGATGGCCGATGCGGCTGTGCTGGGCGGAATGCCGCGCGCGCAGGCGTATCAGTTTGCCGCTCAGGCGGTGAAAGGTTCGGCGCAAATGGTGCTGGAAACCGGCAGGCATCCTGGCGAGCTGAAAGATATGGTGTGCTCGCCAGGCGGCACCACGATTGAGGCGGTACGCGTGCTGGAAGAAAAAGGTTTCCGTTCCGCGGTGATTGAGGCGATGCAGCAGTGTATGGCCAAATCGAAAAGCATGAGCGACGCGTAAAAAGTCTGGTGATCTTTTCCTCAAACAAACAACGCGTTTGCCAAAGCGAAAGGGACACGGGCCGGTAATAAAGCGACACGGGCCACGGACGACCCGTATCGAGTGGGCAGTGACGCCGCTTTTTGCGTCTTTATGGAGGGTCCGTGTCCCTTTCGCTACCGCCCTTGCACTGTTACTTCAGATATCGCTTGAAAAAGAGGTCTCAGTAAATCATCAGCCCAGCGCTTTCTGCGCCAGCGCGGACGCTTCGGCCATCGTCATCGGCTTTTGCATTCTGCGGATCAGTTCGGCGGTAAAGGTGTACATGCCGCAGGAAACCACCGCAGCAAGCTGACCTCTCTGGCCGTATAGCGCCACAAACGTCTTCTCTTTCAGTGACCCCACCAGCCGATAGTCGTCCCACTCTTTGGCATGACCAAGATACTCATAGCGCGTGCCAAACTGCGCGGTCCAGAAAAAAGGCACCCGGTCAAATTCCTCGCCCTGACCTAACATATTTTTTGCCGCAATCCGTCCCTGCTGCTGCGCCACTCGCCAGTGCTCAATGCGCAGTGAGCCAGATGCCGACGGGAACGTGGCGATATCGCCTGCTGCCCAGACCTCGCTGGCAACCTCCAGATAATCGTTAGTGGTGATGCTGCCATCATCATTAAGGGGAATATCGTGGATAAAGCCGGTGCCCGGAGCCACCCCCGTAGCCAGTAAGACCTGATTTGCAGGGATCGTTTGTCCGCTTTTTAGCTGCACCGCGCTCACATGGCCATTATCGCCTTTCAGATCCGCCAGTTCG
Source organism: Pantoea sp. CCBC3-3-1 (assembly GCF_007981265.1). Classification (NCBI taxonomy): domain Bacteria; kingdom Pseudomonadati; phylum Pseudomonadota; class Gammaproteobacteria; order Enterobacterales; family Erwiniaceae; genus Pantoea; species Pantoea sp. CCBC3-3-1. Next base: position 1,096,502 of record NZ_CP034363.1, on the reverse strand, counting down.
CCTTCGATAAACTCAACGCCCTTTTCCTCATGCAAATCGCGGAAGTATTGTGCTATCTGCTCACCAAACTGCTTTTTAAACGGCAGCGGATCGCGAGCGATCACCTGGACTTTGACTTTTTTTGCTCGTAAGGCCGAGGCAAGCTCCATCCCGATAAAGCTGTTACCGATAATCACCAGCTGGCTGCTGTCATCCACCTCTTTCAGCAACGTATCCGCCTGTTCAATGCTCCTGAGCACGTGAACGCCAAACAGCGCAGGCAAATCCGGACGCTGAGGGATACCGCCAGTAGCAATCAGCAGCTTGTCATAATGCAGCGTCGATCCATCGGCAAAACGTAACGTCTTCGCTTTGCTATCCAGCTGCTCCACGTCGCCGTGCTTGCGTTCAGCAAACTGCATGAAATCATCCTGTAAAAGCGGCGGTACTTCACTGATTTTCATGTTGCCGGACGGCACAAATTTAGTCAGCACCGTGCGATCGTAAGGTGCTTCGGTTTCACGATCGACCAGGATCAATTTACCTGCAAAACCTTCGCGACGCAGCGTCCATGCTGCCGCCGCACCCGCCGCGCCCGATCCTAAAATGACGAATACCGGCTCCTGACGATCGGCAGCAAACGAATACGCGGGCAGCGGTTGGGGGTTCACCTGCACCATTCCGTTTTCGACCCGCACTGGATAGCGTTTCAGATCGCTTAAGGCCAGCGGTTCACAAAGGCTGCCATCCTTGATGTCAAAATTCGCTTTGTGCCAGGGGCAAACCAGCTTTCCGTCGTAAATAGCGCCCTGCTCTAATGGCGCGCCGGAATGGGGACATTTTGCCTGAAAGGCTTTCACCTCTTGCTGGTCACGGATGAGCAAAATTTCTTCGTCACCGACAGGCACTCTGACAGGTTTTAACGAGGGTAAGTCCTGGAGGACAATGGCATTTTGATAGCTCACGACAGGCTCCTTTCTTCTTATGTTGTGACACGTTGAGAAGTAATAAGCCTGGCATTAACAGGGAGATCGACCACGCCAGGAGGCCGAAACCGCGGGGATTTTAAAATTAATTAGATGATTTTCATGAATTATTTTTTTTGTTAGAAATGTTAATTACGCGGGTGAGTAAGCAGACGCTGGATATAATTATTCAGCATAGAACTGTCATGGCTGTTGACGTTTTGCGAATCTGAAGCGCTTTGCATCGCCTGACTGATATTATCGGTAATCTGCTGTAACTGGCCGACTTCCAGTTTGCGCAGAATGGCGGTCACTACGATTTCCAATGCCTCAACCTGAGCCACCAGTTCTTTTGATTCTTCTTCTTTTTCCGCCAGTCTGACTAACAGTTCAGCGATAAGATTTTTCATGGAAGGTCTCAGTTATTGTTGAACGAGACGAATGTCTCATCTGAGGCGAGACGGTAACATCGGGCAGGTAAAAAGAAAACAGATAATCGCGTTAATTATTCGTGAGTTAAGCCAAATTATCCCGCTATCGCTCGCATATTACTTTGCAGAACAGAAAGTAAAGCGATAAAAGATCAGGAGCCAGAGTATCCGCTCTGGCTCCTGTCATTATTAGTGGCCTGGGCCTTGTGAGAAGCCGCCGCGAGGGCCGCCGCCACCGCCCCAGCCACCACCACCGCCACCACCGCCGCCCGGAGGTGGGAACAGACAACCGCTCAGGGCTGTTACCAGCGCAATGACACTTACTGCTTTGATCAATCGACTCATCGTTATTTCCTCGTGGTAACGTTGGCGCTGATAGTAAGCGCCGTTTTAGTTGCCGACAATGCAGAAGATTCCTGTTCGGGGCGGTTTTTACGGTGGGTAACAGCGCTTAACGGTTTCATTGCGGTAATCCGTATTAATACTAACCCTTGTCAGGCATTACCGGAAAAAGCTCAGGGTAATTTGCTGCGAGCCAGCTCGCAGGATCGCTGTTTACGACTTTACAGCGCCCCACTTCCTCGTCAATGTGAGCGCATAACATTTTCGGGGTATCGCCATGACATTCGCTCGTTCGTTAACGCTGCCGCAGCTGCTCATCCGTCGTGACTGGGAAAATCCAGCCATCACTCAACTTTATCGCCTGCCTTCGCATCCCCCTTTTGCAAGCTGGCGCTCGCTTCAGGATGCAAAAGATGACGTGCCCAGCGCCAGCGTTCAGTTACTGAATGGTGAATGGACATTCAGCTATTTTTCTCAGCCGGAACAGGTACCGGAGCACTGGCTGGAAGCGGATCTTAGCGATGCCGGGCGGCTAACCGTTCCCGCCAACTGGCAGCTGGCGGGCTTCGATCGTCCCATTTATACCAATGTGCAGTATCCGATCCCGGTCGATCCGCCCTTTGTTCCCGTCACAAATCCGACCGGCTGCTACTCCCGCACCTTCTACTGTGCCGATGACTGGCTGGCGGATGGACAGGTTCGTATTCAGTTTGAAGGCGTAAACTCCGCCTTTTATCTCTGGTGTAATGCGCATTTTATCGGTTATTCGCAAGACAGCCGCCTGACCGCAGAATTTGATCTGACGCCTGCGTTACAGGCTGGCGAAAACCGGCTTGCGGTGCTGGTACTGCGCTGGAGCGATGGCAGCTACCTGGAAGATCAGGATATGTGGCGTATGAGCGGAATTTTCCGCGATGTCAGCCTGTTGCATAAGCCCAGCGTGCGGCTTGAAGATATTCAGATTGAAACGCATCTCAGCCCGGAATTTCACTCCGCCCGTTTACAGGTGCTGGCCGTTTGCTCGCACATTGAGGCCAGCGATTACCAGGTCGAGGTCGCGCTATGGCACAACGATCGCTGCGTCGCCGCACAGCGTCAGGCGTTGATCAGCCAGACCGTTGATGAGCGTGGGTGCTATCACGACCGCACCACTGTGAATCTGCATGTTGAACGGCCGCTGCTCTGGAGTGCCGAAACCCCTCATCTCTATCGTGCCACTCTTTCTCTGCTGGATCGGTCGGGTCATCTGCTGGAAGTCGAAGCGTATGATGTGGGTTTTCGCAAAATAGAAATTCATCAGGGACTGCTGAAACTCAACGGCAAAGCGCTACTGATTCGGGGCACTAACCGCCACGAACATCATCCTGAAAACGGCCAGGTCATGGACGAGGCGACGATGATTAAGGATATCCGGCTGATGAAACAGCATAATTTCAATGCGGTACGCTGCTCGCATTATCCCAATCATCCTTTGTGGTATCGGCTGTGCGACCGTTATGGTCTGTATGTGGTGGATGAAGCCAACATCGAAACGCACGGCATGCAGCCCATGAACCGCCTGTCTGACGATCCGCAGTGGTTCAATGCTTTTAGCGAACGCGTTACCCGCATGGTGCAGCGGGATCGCAATCATGCCTGCATCATTATCTGGTCGCTGGGCAACGAGTCCGGCCATGGCAGTACGCATGATGCGCTTTATCGCTGGGTTAAAAGCAGCGATACCACTCGTCCTGTGCAATATGAAGGGGGCGGCGCGAATACGGCGGCAACCGACATTATTTGCCCAATGTATGCGCGAGTCGATCAGGACCAGCCGTTTGCCGCCGTGCCCAAGTGGTCGCTAAAAAAATGGATTGGCTTGCCGGAGGAAAACCGGCCATTGATCCTGTGTGAATATGCTCATGCCATGGGCAACAGTCTCGGAGGTTTTGCCCGCTACTGGCAGGCGTTTCGCCAATTTCCTCGTTTGCAGGGCGGCTTCGTGTGGGACTGGGTGGACCAGAGCCTGACGCGTTACGATGAGCAGGGCCAGCCCTGGCAAGCCTACGGCGGTGATTTTGGCGACAAGCCTAACGATCGTCAGTTCTGCATGAATGGCCTGGTTTTTGCCGATCGCACGCCGCACCCTTCCCTGTTTGAAGCGCAGCGCGCGCAGCAGTTCTTCCAGTTTACGCTGGAGGAGACGGTACCGCTAACCATAGCTATCCGCAGCGAATATCTGTTTCGCTTCAGCGATAACGAGCAGCTGCACTGGCACATTGAACACAACGGCAAACGCGTAGCCGGTGGCGAACAAAGGCTTGAGCTGGCACCTGAAGCCAGCGTTTCACTGGTGCTGGGCGACATTCCTGCTCTGAGCGGTGAGCTTTGGCTAAACGTTGCCGTTATACAAACGCAGGCCACGCCCTGGTCTGATGCCGGACGGCGCGTTGCCTGGGATCAATGGCGACTCCCGTCACAGCTGGTACAGCCTGAGAAAATAAATGATAGTTCAGCGGTCGTTTTGCTGGAAAACGCCGACGAAATAGCGTTTTTGCATCATAACCAGCGCTGGCAGTTTTCGCCCCACAGCGGTGAATTAGTGCAGTGGCTAATCGACGACCAGCCCCAGCTGCTCTCTCCTCTGCGCGACTGCTTTGTCCGTGCACCGCTGGACAACGATATTGGGATCAGCGAAGTGAGTAAGGTCGATCCTAATGCCTGGATTGAGCGCTGGCACCGCGCGGGCTTTGACCAGTTAGAGGGGGAATTACTGGAGCTGCACTGCGATCGTCTCCAGCATGGCGCACAGCTGGCAACCGTTCACGCCTGGCGTTTTCAGGGCGACATTCGCTTTATCAGCCGGAAGCTTTATCAGTTAACCCATACCGGCGAAATGAGCCTTCATGTAGAGGTGAAAATTGCGGCCGGTCTTCCGGCACCCGCCAGGATTGGCCTGCGCTGTCAGCTGAGCCAGCCGGCAGAACAGGTGAGCTGGCTGGGTTTGGGACCGCATGAAAACTATCCCGATCGCCAGCTGGCCGCGCAATTTTCCCGCTGGACTTTATCCCCCGATGAACTTTACACGCCCTATGTTTTTCCTTGTGAAAATGGGCTGCGAGGCGGAACCAGAGAACTGGAATTTGGCAGGCTGCACGTCAGCGGCGACTTCCATTTTTCATTAAGCCCTTACAGCCTCGAACAGCTACGTGACGTCTCGCATCGCCATTTATTGCAGCCGGAAGAAGGTCGCTGGCTGCATATTGATGGTTATCATATGGGCGTGGGCGGCGATGACTCCTGGAGCCCCAGCGTCAGCCCGGATTTTCTGCTCTCTGCACAGACTTACCCATACAGCATCGTGCTGAGGGCGAAGTAACGCCTGAAAATCCGGCCCGGGATGCTTCTCTCAGGCCGGTTTATCGGCAGGCGGCTGGTCAGGCTGCCTGCGACGCCACATCATCATTAGCTGAACGGTATTTGCCAACACCACCACTGCCGTTGCCGCAAAAACCCAGCGGAAGCCACCGATAGCGGAAATCCCCGATCCCAGCAGCGGGCCAACGACATTCCCCAGATACATAAACGACTGGTTATAACCGAATATTCTTCCGGTGATGCGGTCGCTGGAGTAACGCAGCAGCAGAGTCTGCACCGCTGGCATCATCGCCCCTTCGGCAAAGCCAAGCAGGAAACGTAATGCCCCGAGCTGGAGTGCACTGTCTGCCCACGACATGGCCATAAACAGGATGATGGTCAGCATTAATGCTGCAAAAAGAATGCGCTGCGCGCCAATCCGGTCACCCAGCTTCCCCAACTTCGGCGCGGAAAACAGCGCTGAAACGCCAGGGATCGCCGCCACCACGCCGCTAATAAAGGCAATGTTCTGCACATCAGGTTCCAGTTGCCGTACAAACAGCGTCAGGATTGGGCTGATGGAACCATTGCAGAGCTGAATAACCAGCGTGGTAATAAACAGACTGACGATAAGCCCAGGATGACTAAGCGAGCGAAAAACCATACTGCCGCTGAGCTTCTCGCCTTTTTTCGCCTGCCGCAGACCTGTTTCTTTAATCAGAAACAGCGTAATCAGAAAACTGGTTAGCAGCAGACAAGAAGTAATCAGGAAAACGGCGCGCAATCCCACCCAATCGGCCAGAAAGCCGCCCATTAGCGGTCCCATAATCACCCCACATATCTGCGCGGTTGACACCATACTCAGCGCCCAGCCGCTGCGCTCACGCGGCACCTGTGACGCGACAAGCGCCATGGCATTGGGGATATAGCCGGAGGTGAGTCCCATCAGCGCCCGCAGCAGCAAGAGCTGCCAAACGTTACTGACAAAGGCCTGCAAAAAGATGACTACGCCCATGCCCAGCGAAGCGCGTAGCAGCATTAGTTTGCGGCCTTTACGATCGGCAAGGCTGCCCCACATCGGCGAGACGATGGCGGAAATCATAAACGTGATGCTGAAAATGAGTCCTGACCATAACGTCAGCGAGCTGGGATCGGTAACGCCAAGTTGCTCAACGTAGAGCGGAAGGAAAGGAATAATTTGACTGATAGCGAGGCCGGTAAACAGACAGCCGAACCAGACTGAGATGAGGTTAACCTTCCAGGATTCCATCTTACCGTTTTAAAGCCTTATAGCAGCTGCGCAAGTTCAGAGTGTATCAAGCGCTTTTTGGTTAAGAGCAACAAAACGCGGGATAGCGATCATTTTAGCGTAGTCTGCTGCCTACTCGCTCTTACAGGAGACAAAACTCTGAAGAAGAGCAGAATGCTCTCTCCTTTCGCAAACGTCTCAGGGCGGGAAAACGCACCATATCAAAACTCTTTCTTATTCTGCTAACGGTGAAAACAAATCTTTCTGGCTGTAACATTTATTGTATCTTCCATTATTACAAACAGTAATGGCCTAATTTTTAATTAATTAATCTCATAACTTGAATATACAGCCATGGCATCTACACTTTACTTTCAACACGACGAAATGTTCATTACATCAGCTTAATAATGGCATTTTATTTTATAATCTAAAATGACTGGAGATTATTATGACAAATCATCGTGGTGGATCAGGAAATTTTGCCGAAGATCGTAAACGTGCATCTGAAGCAGGCAAAAAAGGCGGCCAGCAAAGCGGCGGCAGCTTTAGCAACGATCGGGAAAAAGCCTCTGACGCCGGTAAAAAAGGCGGTCAGAGCGGCAGCAAGAGCCGTAGCTGACGTTGCCTGAATATGTTTTTTATCTGCCCTGGTTTATCTCCGGATAGGCCGGGGCTTTTATTTTACGCCAGAGATTTATCTACTATAAATAAACAGGAGAACTGCTAATGAAAGCTGTTGTCTATCACGGCCCTAAAAATATTTCCGTAAAAGACATTCCCGATGCTGTTATTGAGCATCCCAGTGATGTCCTGGTGCAAATAACCACGACGAATATTTGCGGTTCTGACTTACATATGTATGAAGGACGTACCAGCTTTGAAAAAGGGAAAGTTTTTGGACATGAAAATCTGGGGAAAGTTATTGAAGTCGGTGCGGCAGTTCAAACCGTTAAAGTAGGCGACTATGTCTGCATGCCTTTTAACGTTGCCTGCGGTCATTGTGAAAACTGCGAAAGAGGCCAGACGGCTTTTTGCCTGAATGCTAACCCGGGCGCGGCGGGTGCCGCCTATGGTTTTGCCGAAATGGGACCCTGGCAAGGTGGACAGGCGGAAGTTCTGCGCGTGCCATGGGCTGACTTTAACTGTCTGGTGTTGCCAAAAGATGCCGCTGAACGGGAAGATGATTACGTCATGCTTTCCGATATCTTCCCAACAGGCTGGCACGCCACCGAACTCGCAGGCATGAAGCCAGGCGACAGCGTGGCTATTTACGGCGCGGGGCCGGTAGGATTGATGGCCGCTCATTCAGCCGCCATCAAAGGCGCTTCGCAAATTTTTGTGGTGGATACGCATCCCGATCGGCTCGCCCTGGCCGAAAAATTTGGCGCAACCGCAATCAATGCTGTGGGCCAGCAGGCCGTGGACAAGATCCTTGAGTTGACCGATGGCCGCGGCACCGACTGCGGCTGTGAATGCGTGGGCTATCAGTGCTGCGATAAGCATGGGCATGAAGATAATAGCGTTACGCTAAACAGCCTGGTAGGCAGTACGAAAGCAACAGGAGGCATCGGCGTGGTCGGCGTATTTGTGCCTCAGGATCCGGGTGCCAAAGATCGACTCCAACAGCAGGGTAAGATGGCGTTCGATTACGGAAACTTCTGGTTTAAAGGGCAATTTATGCGAACCGGACAGGCAAACGTGAAGGCCTATAACCGTAACCTTGCACGCCTTATTCAGCACGGGCGAGCGAATCCGGCCGCCATCGTCTCGCACCGTCTAAGCCTTGCCGAAGCGCCTAAAGCCTACGAGCAGTTTGATAAACGCGCCGAAGGCTGGACCAAGGTGCTGTTAAAGCCCTGAATCTCTATAGCCAGAACGCAAAAAACCCGCCATAAGGCGGGTTTTTGGTTTTCACATCAGCCGGTTAGGCGTTTGTGAAAGTTCTCTCGAATTACAGAGCAGTTACGTTAGCAGCTGCTGGGCCTTTCTGGCCGTTTTCGATAGAGAACTCAACTTTCTGACCTTCTTCCAGAGTTTTGAAACCCTGGTTCTGGATTGCAGAGAAGTGTACGAACACGTCTTTGCTGCCGTCAGTTGGAGAAATGAAGCCGAAACCTTTCTCAGCGTTGAACCATTTTACTAAACCAGTCATTTTGTTAGACATTTGTCTTTCCTTCAATAAGTATTAAGCCGCTAAGGGCACGGGGTTTGTCAACAGGGTGGACTTATGAGGCACTTAAGAAGGAAGTCAGGAAGAAGAGATATCTGAGATAACGCTTTAACTGAAAACTGCTTTACTAAAATTGCTCGCATACGTTGTCTGTTTCAAAACCGACGGGTGCATTTACTCATAACCGACGTTGCGACACAAGCCCATCGGCATAAAAAAAATGAAATAGCAAATAAGCTACTGATTTTGATAGCAATAAATATCATATTATTTTTGCTGTTTTATCCATCTTTGTTATCGCTCTGCAATTTGGGGCTTTCTGCAGAGAGTAAATTTTGGCAGAGGTGAAAATATTTCCAATCGTTACTGGCATTTCCGCCGCGCCCATCCAGACTAATAAATCTCCACCTGTTTATTTTTTAGGCTAAGCGCCAGACCGTCGTTTTGATGGACTGGACCGTAAGCAATGCTCTTTCCGACCTCACCGGTTTTCACCGAAGGCGTCTTTCAGGAGGTTTATATGAGACATCACACGCCTGGCGCTGGCCGCGCAATCACCGATTATTTTAACAGCCCGGCTTTTCATGCGCCGAAAGAGAGTGAGCTGCTGGCGGCAATCATGACTGAAATGATGCGTAACGGCAGACCAGCAACGACAAAGGCCATTATTGCCAACGTCATCGCGAAGCTTGAAGGCGAAGTTGATGAAAACAAATTGCAGAGCTACCGCAATTTACTCACCCAGCTGCTGGATGAAAAAACGCGATCCGCTTAGCTAAAGGCTAACAACCGTTTCGCCCGTAACGCAAATTCATACCCAACATCACAGGCAAAAAAAACCCGCACAGGGCGGGTTAGGCGACGAGCACTTCTGTTTTGGCGATATTTAAATATCGCTGTTCTTGATGCGTTATCTTATCTCCCCCTTGTTGCAATGGCATGACAGCCTGTCAGGCCTTTTGACAAGATGAGGTAAAAAAAGCCGCCCCGCCTTCAGGAGATGATAAAATTCTCCGACGGCGACAGGAGTCGCGATAAATAATCCAGGGAAAATGGAATGAAACAAAAGATATTTTTCAACCAGGGAACGGCGATCGTTTTGCTAATGCTGTTTTCCGTTGGGCTGGCATCGATTGCCTCAGACTGGCTCAGAGCGCCGACGTTGCCGGAAGAATTTGCCCGCCAGAACCTTCATACCATCGACGGGAAAGAGGTCACCATTGCCGAACTTAGCGCCAAAAAGCCGCTGCTGGTTTACCTGTGGACTAACGGATGCAGTGCCTGTCGCTACACCACCGCGGGAATGCTCACGCTAAGTGACAGCGACTATAACGTGCTGGCCGTTGCGCTACGTTCTGGAAATGATATCCACGTCGTACGCCTGCTGCGTGGCAAACATTTGGTTCTGCCGGTGGTCAACGATCCCGTTGGGGAATTGTTCAGCGGTTGGAACATCAACGCGTCGCCTACTTATCTTATCGTCTCACGCGGCAAGATGGTGCAGAGTACCAGCGGCTGGACCAGTACCCTGAGCATCCGCATTCGTTTGTGGTGGGTCAACAAGTGGTACAGATAAATCACGCTTATCCGCAGTAAACACGGGTGATGATATTTTTACTGTCTCCCATAAAATTCAAGCGATTAAGATTGAAGTCCATGGTGACAGCCGCGTTGTAAGGGACGGCGCGAACGGGCTTTTCAAACCGTACCCCGTCCAGCGATGACAGCGATTTACCCAGGTAATGTTGATACTCTGAGGCGCCGCAGCGATCCATTTCTGGATCACGCTGCGCAGATCCATTTTTCGTCGCTGACTGGCAGCCCGCCAGTACCAATACGGCTGCCAGTAGCGTGACCTTTCCATTAAATATCATGCCGTTTTCCTCATGCACAGGTTTCCATTCAGTTCACCGCAAGGTTAGCAGATAAGCGGCTGTGGATAAAAACGGTGCGCACTTTGTGATCCCGCGCAAAATGGCACAGATTGCTTTTTAAACAGCCTGAGGTGGCGCTATAATTTAGGAATAGTCTTAGCAAAGGAGCAGATTATGGAACTCGTCGTATTTGTTCTCTTCGCGGTTATCATGACCGCCGTTGCGGTTAAAGTCCGCTAGGCTTACAGCCCGTTATACGGGCTGTTTTCTTATCCCCAGCGTCACCGGTTCGTTAAGCAACAGGCTAAAGCGCTCAAGCGGCATGGGCCGTCCAAGGTAGTAACCCTGCCCTTCCTGACAGGCAATAGCCTGTAGCTCCTGCAACTGTTCGCGCGTTTCAACACCTTCCGCCGTTACCGTTAGCGCAAAGGCTTTACCCAGCCCGATAATCCCTTCCACAATCGACGCGGCCTGCGAACAATGGGGAAAATCGTTCATATAGGAGCGATCCATTTTCATGCCGTCAAACGGGAAGGTTTTTAAATACCCCAGCGAGGCGTGTCCGGCCCCAAAATCATCAACCGTCAGTTTAACGCCCAGCTTTTTCAGCTGCTGCATCACTTCCAGTGCGCTTTGTGGATTCTCCAGCGTAATATTTTCCGTGATCTCCAGCTCCAGACGCCCGGCTGCCAATCCGCTGCGAGCGAGCGCCTCGGCAACGCGTTTTGCCAGATTGCCGCTGCGAAACTCCACGGGTGAAATATTCACCGAAACATACATCGCTTCTGGCCAGGTTAAAGCATCGGTACAGGCTCGGGTCAACACCCAGTCGCTGATTTCAACGATCAGGCCGGTTTCTTCCGCCAGGCCAATAAACTTGTCCGGCATGATCAGCCCTTTGTCCGGATGCTCCCAGCGGATAAGCGCCTCCGCGCCATCCAGTCTGGCATTTTTCAGCCCGTAGCGAGGCTGATAGTAAAGTCGCAGCTCGTTGCCAACGATAGCTTTGCGCAGGCCACGCTCCATTTCACGCCGTAGTACCAGGTGTTCCGCCATTTCCGGGCTGTACCACGTCCAGCGGTTACGGCCTTCACGCTTCGACTTATACAGGGCAATATCCGCCAGCCGCAGCAGTTCCTCCGCCTGCATCGCATCTTTCGGGGCGAGCGCAATCCCCATACTCGCGCCAATAAATATCTCCTGCTGGCCCAGATAAAAAGGCCGACAAATTTCATTCAGCAACGCCCGACAGCAGTTGTTTATCTCCTGCTCATTCGCCAGATCGGAGACAATCACAATAAATTCATCGCCGCCCTGCCGTGATACCAGGTCGCCGGCTTTCAGCACACTGCGTAAACGGAGCGACACTTCATTTAGCACACTGTCGCCCGCCGCATGGCCCCAGGTGTCATTGATCGGTTTGAAATTGTCGAGATCAAGACTGATCAACACCAGCGGCCGTTCCGCGGTGGGATGTGCCTGTAGCCTGCCAAGTAAAAATTCACTCATATAGAGCCGGTTTGGTAGTCCGGTTAACGCATCATGCTGTGAGAGATAGTGAATACGTGCCTGATCTTCGACTTCTTTGGTCACATCCGAAACCGTGCCACGGTAGCCAGCAATCTGCCCGTTACCTTCAACCACCTTAGTGACCAGAGTACAAATGCGCGTTTCTCCACCAGCAGAAACCGAATAACAGCGTAGCGTCTGTCGGTGATGCTCCTCACGCTGCTGAAAAATCCAGCCAGACACGGGCTGAGTGTCATGCTGCAAAAGATCGTCGATGGATTTGCCAAGCAGTTGCTCAACATCGTAGCCGGTGACGGCAGTGAAACGCTCCGACAGATAAATTAAGATGCCCTGCGCATTGGTCTCCCAGATCCAGTCCGACGCGGTTTCGGCTACGTCGCGAAAACGTGCTTCGCTGGCCGCCAGTTCGCGCTGGCTGTGCATCAGCAGCAAAAAGCGCTGGTCGCACAGCATGGCGTTATGCATCGCATGATTAACCACTCTGCGTGCCACCAGGCCAAGAATAACCGCGGCGGCAAACAGCATAGGCAACAGGATCAGCAGTAAATTTCGCCCCGGCTCATCGGAATCCCAGCGGATGACGACCGGCGTACTGTCTGCCACTTCTTCGTTGATAAAAGGCGTAATAAACGCATCCTGTAAACTACCAGGTACGCGGGCATTGGCCACGCCGATTGCTGCACCGAAATCACGTAATTTTTCCGGCGTTAAACGATCGATGAAAATCAGCACGGAAGGCATTCCGGCCCGGGTTTTCAGTCCGGGGACTTTTCCTGTGGTAATTGGGGCAGCCGCCACGATAGCCGGTGTCGAGCCAATCATCATGTTGGTTGAGGTCGCACTTTCCTGCTTCAGCAGTGCTCTGGCCTGTCTGACCAGCGGTGCGGCATGAGTACCCAACCAGCTTTCAACCGGCAAGTCCGACAGCTGGCCGTTAATGACTGAATAACGCGTACGGCCTTCGCCATCGACAACAAACACGCCTTCGTAATGGAATTCACTGAACAGACCCGGCCCGAGATTTTGCTGATCGTACGCCCAGTCGGTATCCACATTCAGATGCAGATGGTTCCAGGCTTCGCCCCAGAAGGCGTAGTCACGAATGTTCTTCATTAAATCCTGGCGACGATCCTTCCAGCCGTTATGCAGCAGAAGGCTCTCTTGCCTGATGGAGCTTTCGTTCTGTCGCCAGGCAATTCCTACCACCATCAGCATCGACAGCAGCACTACGCCGCTCATCAGCAGAGAAAGCGACATTAAAAGTCGTCGGGTAAAAAAAGTGCTTTTCTGACCGTCAGTCAGCACCAGGTTTGTCTGTAATGGGGAAAAATTCATTTATCCGGACCTTTTCCTGCTGACTGGCGAACGTTCCTGTTCGTCAGTTTTGAGGGCATCTGAGAAAATCGCTGGTCCACAACTTCTCCAGACGCGATCGATAAGTGCACTATCGGCCTGGAGGCTAAACAATTTAGGTCTGTCGGTGAGTTATTCCTCTGCCTCGACAGCGGCAGGGGCGCTTGCTAACATCGGCCGATCCCTTTCCCGGAACGCCTCGAATGAAGAATGAGTATGAAAAGGTGGTTCATACCCTGCTGTGTCTGGGAATGTGCCTGATTTGGTTCAGCATAACGTTGCTGTTAAAAACGTCTGCAAGCTATCCGCTGCTGCTTAACAACGGCATGCTGATGCCGGTTCTTTGCACAATGGAATTTTGCATACTGGTGCCGCTCTATCTCTGGTATACCCGTCGCTATCAGGCGATCCCGCTGGGAAAGCTGCGAGGCAGTCAAATGTTGCTGTTCGGTCTGCTGTTGTTGGGACTGATTGCTTTACAATCCTTGTATATGCAGCAGGAAAGCTGGACCCATTCGCAGCTGGGCCAGGGCGAAGCATGGCGAAGAACGCTGGCGTTTTCAGTGGCTGTCGTATTACTTGCGCCCTTCTTTGAAGAAATAATTTTTCGGGGCTTTTTGCTGGAATCTTTATTGATCTGGGCACCAGAACAACGCTTTGCCTGCGCTTTACTCACCTCATTAGCCTTTGCCGCAATGCATACGCAATACACTCATCCGCAAACCCTGATTGCGCTTATCGCCCTTTCACTCCTGCTATGTTATGCCAGAATGAAATCCGGTGGCCTCAAACTGCCGGTGGCGCTGCATATGCTAAATAACGCCCTTGGCGTCGCTCCCGCGCTCTGGCTTAGCTGGCAGCGCTGAACTTAAGGATTAGCATTTATAACCATTACGACTGGGTTATAACTTTTTCGAATATCGATAGCGGATATTCTACTATTGGTCTGACGAGGCGCTCCTTTACACTCGCTGGCAAATTATAAAAGGAAACGTCATGAAAATTATTGTCCCAATGATCGCCGCGGCGCTGGCGGGTTCTTTTGCAGCACAGGCTGCCACGCCGCCAGATACGCTGGTAATCGCACAATCTATTGATGATGCAAGCAGCTTTGACCCGGCAGAAGGTTTCGAACTGACCTCGGTACAGGCCTTCACCAACCTTTATCAACGTCTGGTGCAGTCTAATCCACAAAACCCGACCGAACTGCAACCGACGCTGGCCTCCAGCTGGCAGCCCGGTAAAGACAATCGCAGCCTGACGTTTACCTTACGTGACGGTGCAAAATTTGCTTCCGGCAATCCAGTGCGCCCGGAAGACGTTATTTTCTCTCTCAGCCGCGTGGTCAAACTTAACCTTGATCCTTCATTTATCCTTACCCAACTGGGCTGGACGAAAGAGAACGTTGATACTCAGCTGAAAAAAATTGACGACACGCATGTGCAGGTAAGCTGGACTGCCGATGTCAGCCCCACCTATGTTCTGAGCCTGCTTGCCGCGCCCGTCTCTTCCATCGTTGATGAAAAGATCGCGACGGCCAATGCCAAAAATGGCGATTTCGGTAACAAATGGCTGGCTCTGCATTCGGCAGGCAGTGGTCCGTATCAGATCCGCAAGTTCATCCCGCATGAAGTCGTGCTGTTTTCTGCTAACGCAACCTCACCGGGCGGCGCACCTAAGCTTAAAAATGTCCTGATCAAAAACGTGCCGGAACCGGCTGCCCGCCGACTGCTGCTTGAGCAGGGCGATGCGGATATCGCGCGTAACCTGGGTGCCGATCAGATGGCCGCGCTGAAAGGCAAAGCCGATGTGAAACCGCTGGCGATCCCGATGGCCTCGCTGTACTACATGCAGTTCAACATCGACGCTAATCCCGTATTGAAAAATCCGGCGCTGTGGGAAGCTTCACGCTATCTGTTCGACTACCACGGCATTGCCGACGACTTGCTGAAAGGCCAGTTCCAGGTCCATCAGTCGTTCCTGCCGGAAGGTTTCCTCGGTGCGCTGAACGATAACCCATACACGTTTGATCCTGAAAAAGCCAAAGCGATTCTGGACAAGGCCGGGCTGAAAAACGTCAGCTTTAAGCTGAGCGTCAGCAATCAGCCGCCGTATCTGGATATTGCTCAGGCGTTGCAGGCCAGCTTTGCTAAGGGTGGCATCAAGGTTGAGCTGATCCCTGGCATCAGCACTGAAGTCGCCACTTCGGTAAAAGCGCATAAATATGAAGCGACGCTGAATGCCTGGGGCGCGGATTATTTCGATCCGAATACCAACGCTTCTGCCTTTGCTTACAACCCGGAAGACGGCAGCAAAACGCTGGCGTGGCGTTCTAACTGGCACATTCCCGAGCTGAATAAGCAAACGCTGGCGGCTACGGCTGAAAGCGACAAGGCGAAACGCGTTGAGCTGTACAAAAACATGCAGCGCGAAGTGCAAAAGAATTCGCCGTACGTAGTGGGCTTGCAGGCTCGCAACCTGATTGCGCTGCGCGCAAATCTTAAGGGCTATATTCAGGGCATCAACCCCGATATGGTTTACTACAGCCAGGTCACTAAGTAATGGTATCACTTGCTGCTGAAGCCGGGTCCGCCCGGCTGTTTTGGTTACGAGCCGGACGTGTCATGACCGGTTTGGCCTCGCTGGCGGTGACGCTGCTTGGCCTGCTGGCGTTCACGTTTATGCTTTCTCATCTCTCGCCGGTCGATCCCGTGTTGCAGATTGCCGGCGACCACGCCAGTGAATCTACCTATGCTCAGGTTCGTCGCGAGCTGGGTCTGGATCAGCCGCTGCTGATGCAGTTCTGGCATTACCTCACGCATCTGGCCCATGGTGATTTGGGCATCTCCCGCCTGACTAATTCGTCAGTTGCAGGTGATTTGATGCGCACTTTCCCGGCGACGATCGAGCTGGCAAGCTGCGCCATGCTGTTCGGTGCCGTTTTTGGCATTCTGCTGGCGCTGCTGGCGGCGTGGAAACCAGGAAGCGTGGTCGATAATCTGGCTCGTCTGGTTTCGCTGCTGGGCTATTCGGTGCCGGTATTCTGGCTTGGTCTGCTCGGCCTGCTGCTGTTCTATGCCGTGCTGCACTGGTCAGCCGGGCCGGGACGGCTGGACGATATCTGGATCTATACGCTCGAACCGAAAACCGGTCTGGTGCTGGTCGACAGCTGGCTTTCCGGTGATAAAGAGATGTTCCGCAACGCGATTGCGCATCTCTGGTTGCCGGTTGTGGTGCTGGGCCTGTTGGCAATGGCCGGGATCACCCGCCTGCTGCGTGCGGCGCTACTGGAAGAGAACAGCAAAGAATACGTGACGCTCGCCCGCGCAAAAGGCGCCAGCCGGGGCCGCATTCTGTTACTGCATATTTTCCCTAACGTGCGCGGCACGCTAATCACGGTTCTCGCGCTTTCTTACGCCACGCTGCTGGAAGGCTCAGTACTGACTGAGACCGTCTTCGCCTGGCCCGGCGTGGGTCGCTACATGACGACCGCGCTGTTTGCTTCTGACACGCCAGCGATTCTTGGCTCGACGCTGCTGATTGGCGGCTGCTTTATTACGCTCAATGCACTGGCGGACGCGTTAACTTATCTCACCGATCCGAGAACCCGATGACGCAAAATTTAACCGATATTGAAATCGCGAAGCCGCAGCGTCGTCGCCGTGTGCGCGTAACCTCGCTGGCGATTGGCGGTACGCTGGTGGCGATATTGCTGCTGGCGGCGCTATTGGCACCGCTACTGGCACCTTTTGATCCTAATGCACAGCTGATGACTGCTCGCCTGTTGCCGCCTTCCTCAGCACACTGGCTGGGCACGGATGGTTTTGGCCGCGATCTGCTTTCACGCGTTATCTATGGTGCGCGCCCTACCCTGCTGCTGGTTTCGTTGATCCTGCTCCTGACCATTCCGGTTGGCATGCTGGTCGGCATTTGTGCCGGCTACCTTGGCGGCTGGACCGAGCGCGTGCTGATGCGCATTACCGACATTTTCCTGTCTCTGCCGAATCTGGTCATTGCGCTGGCGCTGGTCGCCATGCTGGGGCCAGGCCTGATGAACGGTGCGCTGGCGCTGGCGCTGACCAGCTGGCCGCCGTTTGCCCGCCAGGCCCGTGCGGAAACGCTGGCATTGCGCCGCAGTGATTATCTGGCCGCTGCGCGTATGCAGGGCATCAACGGCCTGCGCCTGATGTTCGGCCATATTCTGCCGCTCTGCCTGCCAAGCGCGGTCGTGCGTGCGGCACTGAGCCTCGGCGGTATAATTCTTTCGGCTGCCGGACTGGGCTTTTTAGGCATGGGCGTACAGCCGCCGACCGCGGAATGGGGTTCGATGGTCGCCGAAGGCAGCAAGGTCATTTTCGATCAGTGGTGGGTTGCCGCCGCACCGGGCGGGGCGATTTTGTTTGCCAGCCTGGCCTTTAACCTGACGGGCGACGGCCTGCGTGACCGACTGGATACCCGAAATGCCAACTGAAAATTCCCCGCTGATCGTCGCAAAACGTCTGCATATCGCCAGCGCAACCGGTACTGCGCTGGTAAAAGATATCAGCTTCAGCCAGGGCCGGGAACGCGTGGCGCTGGTCGGCGAATCCGGTTCCGGCAAGTCGCTTACCGCCCGTAGTCTGATGGGCCTGTTGTCGCCTTCGCTCCAGCTGCATGCCGACACGCTAAGCGTTGCCGGTGAAAACGCCCTGACGCTAAACGAGCGTCGCTGGAGCCAGCTTCGCGGAAGCAAGCTGGCAATGGTTATGCAAGACCCGAAATATGCCTTGAACCCGATGCGAACTATTGGCTGGCAGGTTGCGGAACCGCTGAAGCTGCATAGCCGTTTGGGCCGTGCAGAGATTAAAGAGAAAGTTTGCGACATGCTGGATGCGGTAGGTCTGCCGCAGCCCGCTCAGCTTATGCAGCGCTATCCCCACCAGCTTTCCGGCGGGATGGGACAGCGTGTGATGCTGGCGATTGCGCTGATTGCCGATCCGCAATTTCTGATTGCCGATGAACCCACCTCCGCGCTCGATCACGCTATGCGCGATCAGGTGCTGGCGCTTATCCGCCGCCTGGTGGAAGATCGCAACATGGGGCTGTTGCTAATTAGCCACGATTTACAGCAGGTTTCCGAGCACTGCGAACGCGTGATGGTGATGTATCAGGGCGATATTCTCGATACGTTACCGGCTGCCGAGCTGCCAAATGCTACTCACCCGTATACCCGCACGCTGTGGTCCTGCCGTCCGAGTAAGGCGACGCAGGGCAAACCGCTGCCGGTTCTGGATCGTGCAGCACTGGAGGCTCACCGTGAACATGATTGATCTGCAAAACCTGAGCGTTTCGCATCGCCAGGGCTATGAGCAGCGTACCGTCGTCCATGATGTTTCTCTGACCGTCGCCGCCGGTGAATGCTTTGGGCTGGTTGGCCCGTCCGGCTGCGGCAAGTCGTCGCTGCTGTGGGTGATGGCTGGTCTGAATCCTCACTGGGACGGCAGGATGACGCTGGCCGGTCATGAAGCGGCGCACGGCAAAGCTTTTACCGGTCAGCTTCGTCGTGATGTGCAGATGGTGTTTCAGGATCCCTATGCTTCGCTGCATCCTCGACATCGCCTCCGCCGCACCCTGGCCGAGCCGTTAAAACTGCTGAAAGTGCAGGATATCAACGATCGCATCGACAGCGGCTTCCGCCATGTTGGTCTGGATCCTGCGCTGGCCGATCGCTATCCGCATCAGCTCTCTGGCGGTCAGCGTCAGCGCGTGGCAATTGTACGGGCGCTGCTGCTCCAGCCGAAAATCCTGCTGCTGGATGAGCCAACCTCAGCGCTGGATATGTCGGTACAGGCCGAAATCCTCAATTTGCTGAACACGCTTAAGCAGCAGGATAATCTGACGATGGTACTGGTGAGCCACGATCCCGACGTGATCGATCATATGTGTGACCGCGCGGTTCGCATGGATCGCGGCCATATCGTCGGTTGAGTGTGCTGGCTTTAAAAGCCGCCATGTTCTGATGGCGGCTTTTTACTCTCTTTTGTATCGCCGGTTCCCCCTGCCGATGTGTATTCAGACTTTTTCTATCGGTGTCAGTACGGCATATCTCCCGCTCTGCTTATCAGCGCGCCTGCAACCATAAGCCCTTGATCTGGCTAATGTCTTAAACAGCTAACGCTTGCCGGAATCCGCATTTCCCTGCCTCTCTTTTCCGCCTATAGTCCTGATATCACTCCTTATTCAGGATATGCCCATGCGAAAGCTTGCTCCCCTCGCCCTTGCTCTCTCCTGCCTGCTGTCGGGCATTCAGATCTCTCACGCTGCCACACCGTCAGATACATTGATTGTGGCGATCCCGCTGGATGGCATTATCAGCTTTGACCCGGCAGAAAGCTTCGAAACGGTCAGCAGCAGTAGCCTGGTGAATATCTATCAGGGACTGCTGGCGTCGGATCATAGCGATCCCCGGAAGCTGGTTCCGGCACTGGCAAGTTCGTGGCAACCCGGCAGCAGTGAACACAGCCTGTTGTTTACGCTGAAACCGGGAACGACCTTTGCCAGCGGCAATCCTGTTACCGCGGACGATGTCATCTATTCCTTCCGCCGCGTCGTGCAGCTGAATAAAACCCCGGCGTTTCTGTTTAGCGAGTTTGGCTGGACGCCGGACAATATCGACCAGCAGCTGATCCGACGCAGCGATAGCCAGGTCGAGCTTCGCTGGTCTTCCAACATTGGCCGTGATTTGGCGCTGCGTCTGCTGACCGCACCGGTTGGATCGGTTATCGACAGCAAGCTGGCAGAGCAGCATGCCGTTAACGGCGATTTTGGCAATGGCTGGCTGCGTACACATTCTGCGGGCAGTGCAGGTTACAGTATCCGTAATTATGTGCCTCAGCAGGCGCTGGTTCTGGAGAAAAACCCCCACGCCGCTGAACAGCCTAAGCTTGAGCGCGTCATTCTGAAAAACGTAGCCGATCCGGGTTCACGCCGTCTGCTGCTGCAACAGGGCGATGCCGATGTGGCTTACGATTTAGGTGCCGATCAGTTTGCCGCACTGAAAAATCAGCCGGGCATAAAGGTCGAAAGTTTCCCTTCCAGCCTGGTTTATTACCTCGGCTTTAATACTCAAAACAAACAGCAAAGTGCGTTAGGCAATCCCGCTCTGTGGCAGGCAGCGCGTTGGCTGGTAGATTACAATGCTATCTCGAAAGATTTGCTGAAGGGGCAATATCAGGTTCATCAGACCATTCTGCCTCAGGGTTTTGATGGCGCGCTGGAAAACCAGCCGTTCCATTATGATTTGGCAAAAGCGAAGCAGATCCTGGCGCAAGGCGGCATCAAGCCGGGTACGCGTTTTTCAATGACAATCGCGAATCAGCCGCCGTATACCGACGTTGCGCAGGCGCTACAGGCCAGTTTTGCCAAAGCCGATATCACTATCGATATCCAGCCGGTAGCGGAGGCTGAACTGTGGGGAAAAATGCGTGGCCGTGACTTCCAGTCAATCTTTGTCTACTGGGGATCGGACTACGTCGATCCGAACAGTAACGCCAATGCCTTTGCGTACAACGTACCGGGCGGCCCGAAAACGCTGGCGTGGCGGGTGGGTTGGCAAGTGCCAGAATTGAGCAAGCAAACGCAGACGGCGGCAGCGGAAAGCGATGTGCAAAAGCGTATTGCGCAGTATCAACAGCTGCAAACCGAAATCCAGCAGAATTCGCCTTATGTGGTGACGCTTCAGGGACAAAAACTGGTGGGTTTACGCGAAAACATTCAGGGCGCGCAACAGAATATTGGCGTCAGCATGCTGTATTACGATCGGGTGAGCAAGCGCTGAGTCGCGCTGTCCGCATCCCGCAGGAGCAAAGCAAACTCCCCTCAAATATGACCTTTGAGGGGACGTTTTAACCGGCTGCTAGCCGCATTCAGGAAATAGCGGAGTCTGAAGCGTGCTTGTGTTTGTCAGCTTCGAAATGCGCTTTGAACTGCTCATAAATCGAGATCATATTTGCGGCATCGCCCTGCATCGGGCTAAGTTTTCCCGCGCGTACCAGTTCGATCACCAGCTGCAACGCAGCCTGTTTTGGGCTGCTGGCAGGATGAGAAATTTCAGATGTCATAACGGCTTCCGTAAATAGGGGTTAAAGGATAATTTTAACAACTTTCACCCTGCCCGCTATAACTTTTTCACCGCTCAGGTGCCCGCCTGTCTGCTTTATTTCGGCTGATGTTTCAGCCAGTTCTGCATGCGGTCGATTTCCGGCTGCTGCGCCTTAATAATCTCCGCTGCCAGCGCGCGCATCTCGGGATCTTTACCGTATTTCAGCTCGGTTTTCGCCATGTCGATCGCGCCCTGATGGTGGGCCGTCATGCCTTTGGCGAAAGCCCGGTCAGGATCGCTTTCCTGCATGCTCGTCATCATCTGATGATGCATTTTGTCCATTCCCGCCTGATAGCTTTGCTGCGCTGCTGACGCTGACGCTGGCGCATGCCCGGCCATGGCCTCTTTACCGTCGGCATTAACCGCAGCAGAAAATATCAGGGTACAAATTAAAGCCGTCATTTTATGCATGATGTCTTCCTGTATCGGTGAACGAATGTTATCCACATTATCCTG
Source organism: Pantoea sp. CCBC3-3-1 (assembly GCF_007981265.1). NCBI lineage: Bacteria > Pseudomonadati > Pseudomonadota > Gammaproteobacteria > Enterobacterales > Erwiniaceae > Pantoea > Pantoea sp. CCBC3-3-1. The sequence goes on along the minus strand of NZ_CP034363.1, from coordinate 1,074,674 downwards.
CACCTTCCCGTAGGGGTAAGGTCAAGAGACCGATTGCTGATGACGCCAAAATGAATAATTATGCAAAACAAAGCAAACCTGTACAGTTAGAAATTAAACTTGTACAGAAAGTGAAAAGCGTCTACCTTTTTACGCTGTAACGTATTATGCACTTGCATGGCCTCAGGAAGTGATTGTGGGTTTCCCACTTCCCGAGGCTCTTTTTTAGACTGCGCACAAACCATAATGCATTTCTTGCATCAGACAGCCGCATGCCCCGACGCCGCTTCGTTGGGGAACCTGGAGAAAAACACATGCACAGCACTTTGACCAAGAGCAACCATGAACTGGCCGAGTATTTCCAGACTGAGATAAAAGAAGCCCATACTGAAGTTGAAATTCTTGGCTCCGTTGTCGTAGAAATCCTACACAGCGGCGCGCCGGTGACGAATAAAGCGATTATCAGCCGTTTGCTACAGCGACTGGAGACCTCCAGCGATGTGGTTTCTCTGGATATTCATCGCCATGCGCTGGAGCTTGTTGTGCATCAGACCGAAGATGATCCGGTTGCCTGACGGCATTTGACAGGCTGCCAAACGCCGCCTGTCAGCCCCTTTTAGCCCGCCTAAGGCAAATTGTTTTTTTTTGCCCTGTTACTGCATAGATAAGCTGGTACTAAAAGTGCTCCTTTTTTCTTTGCCTCCGGCAAAAAATGGGACTTAAGTCTCCAATAACATACTGTTTTTAAAGGTAACCCTTTAATAGCCCCCGCCGTAATCTCATTCCAGCCTTATTCAGAATATGTTAATCGTGCTTTCCAGGCTTCTTCCTATATTTACTTCGCACGCTTGCAGCTAACTTAACCGACCGTTAACGTCATACTCTATAACTGGCAGTGCCTGATAAAAGCAGAGCCGACCCCTTTTTTAATTCTTAACGTCTGGCCGTATTTATTATGAATGGATTAAGTAAATTTATTACGCTGAGTATTCCAGCGATTTTTGCTGTTCTGCTACCCACAGTACAGGCTGAAACCGTCACCGTGTCGCTTTCGCAGGAACAGGATGGCGGATCGGCGGGTCGTGCCTGCATGTACATTCATCAGGGCAAAGCCGAATACCGTATTGTTAACGCTGCGGCTAGCTGTCCGGCTTCAGTAACGGTTGAAACGCACGCACGCCGCACCTAACCGGTGATAGCGCTTTTTTCTTGTTCGGAGATACGTCGACACGACGGAGTATGTTACCTTTAGCCCATTGGCTATAATCTGACTGCTCGCGTCCGATTGTGCTTCTTGACAAGGAGTTAGGGGTTGAAAACGATCAATATTAAGTTGCTGACGCTGTTGGCAACATTTCTCGTCATTTTATTGCACACTGCAGCAATACCTTTCAGCTATTTCCACGCTGCCTGGTCGGTATCGGTGATGTATGAAGCGTTAGGGCGCATCGCTTTTCCTCTGTTCCTGCTAATCGCGGGTTTTGTCTCACTCAACAAAAACGAATCGCTGCTCAGTACATTAAAAACCCGCGTGCTGGATTTGGTGATCCCGCTGGTTGTCTGGTCAGCTATCTACCTTGTTTATAACCAGCAGATCAACGGTAGCAGCGCTCCGGTTAGCCTGCTGGAACTGCTCAGTACGCCCGCCTATCCGCATCTGTGGTTTGTCTACACCATGATCCTGCTCTATCTGGTGACGCCGTTACTGAACACCTTCATCCAGAACGGTAGCCAGCAACGAGTGAACTACACCCTGACGGTATGGTTTGTGCTCGCTTCGGTTTATATGCTGTTTGATAACGTAAAGGCTAACCTGCTGGAAGGCCAGGCACTGCCGGTGCCGAGCAATATTGATATGGTGGTTTATCTTTCGGGGTTTTATATCATTGGTGGCGTGGTCAGGCGCTTTGATATCAATCCAAAGGTCATCATCTCGGCCATTATTTTTATCCTTTCTGCGGTGTTAACCGCCGTTATGACCTACTCGCTTTCTATCAGTACCTTCGCCCCTAATCAGGTGTTTCTGTTCTACTCGGCACCGACGATTGTGGTTGTGTCCCTGGCCTGCTTCTTTATGCTGTTGAACGCCCCTTTCGCCTGGCGAGAGCATACCAACAATGCCATTCATTCGCTGTCGAGGTTAAGTATTGGGATTTTCTTTGTGCACCCTATTGTGCTCGAAACCCTGCTTAAGACGCTGCATATCGAGTTCGAAGGCTACTATTCTGCCCTGACTATCCCGCTGGTTGCGCTGGTTTGCTTTGCCATTTCCGCAGTGATTGTCTGGCTGTTACGCCAGGTCCGCTGGGTACGTCGCATTGCCCCCTAACGAAAACGGCCGCACCTGAAGGAGCGGCCGTTCTTCCGGAATGCTACCGGGCGCCACAGGCTTGTCAGGCTGAGGCAAATCTGTGTGGCTGATTGATTGCTTTACGTGCAATCCAGTAGAGCAAAATTCTCTCTTCATCGTTGTCCTGGTCTGCCATCGCTAACAGCTTCAGCGCCAGCGTGGCTTTATTGACCGGCTGTCCCGTTACGCTCAGGTCAACCACCGCTTTGCCTATGATGTTGCAGACTTCATCATCACTCGATGTTGGTAATTCAGTTTCAATGCTCATCGTCTCCTCCTGTAATGGGTGAATAATAAGCCTGGCAGACCCTTCAGAGATTGCCATCTCGAATTTTCCTGGTTACTTCTCAGCCTGGGGACGCTGGCAGCTGTAGACCCAGGCCGGCGGCAGGTTGCGCAGTACACGCGTGCGGTTCCAGACGAAATAGCTGGAGAGCAGTGGCTCAGAGAGGGAAGTATATTGAAACTGCACAAAGACGCCCCCCGGCGTAAGCCGCTGTGCGGCCCGTTCAAGAATGTCATGGCGAACAGATTGCGGTAGCGAGAGCAGCGGCAAACCGGAGAAAATCGCGTCGTATTCGCCGCTTAACGTTTCCGCCGACGCAGCAGAAATTTGCAGTCTTTTGTCGCCGATCGCCTGTAATTTCGAATGAAATCTGGGGTTTGTCTCGAAAGCCAGCAGTCCGGCATCCGGCCGCATACGCTGTAGCAGATGCCGGGTTAACACGCCGTCTCCGGCACCCAGCTCCGCGATCCGGGCACACTCGCTCCAGTCCACGGCATCAGACATCGTTTTGCACAATGACAGTGAAGATGGCGCAATAGTCCCGGTTTGCCGCGGATCGGAAAGAAATTCCTGCAGATAGTCTGTTTTATTTTTAATCCAGGAACACGCAGATAACAGCATAATTGGGCCTCTGGCGAAAATGTATTCTTATCAGGCCACAGATAGGTCAGGGAGTTCTTAAAAGCCTCCCGGTGAAAGGAAAACTAAGACTATTCGTATCAGGAAAAGGGGTTAACCGGCTCGTTGTTTATATCTGTTCATGCCTGTACACATTGACACACACTTAAGGCCGCTATAAAAATTTTGGTTAAGTGAAAACCCGGCGTTTATTTCGCCAATCAGTACCATCGTTTATTCTTAAAATGCGGCTGTAAATACACTTATAACTGGCGCTTATTTACGCCCACGACAACCTGCTAAATAATTAAATCATTATTACCCTGGCGTTAAGAAAATTCTGCATTTTGACAGGTCGACTTCATATTTCTTGCCATTTAAAATTTTTCATCAGATTAAAACCAAATAAAACATGCCGTTAAACTCTATTAACTCGCGGACCTGTTTATCCATTTACTCACTGGAAAACAGAGAAAAGCCCCCTTCTCACGCTATTTTCAACTCGCCGCTTTGAAATTAAGCTCTGTGCAACAACACCTGTTTACTGCCCGAGGATAAATAATAATGAAAAAGATCACAGCACTTGTCCTGTTCCTGATGATGGCCGGCAGCAGCAGCGCCTGGGCGGCCCCCGCTGCCGGGGCCGCTGCGGGGAGCGAAGCGACAACGATGTCAGACGGCGATTCTAATGCCGTAGGCGTAGGCGCCGTTACCGCATTGCTCGGCGTCGCTTTAGCCACCATGGGCGGCGGCGGTGGCGATGATGGCTCCACCAGCACCACGACAACCACGACCACAACCTCAACAACCGCGCCATAATCGCTGTTGATTGCCTGATGGCCTTCCCTTAACGGAAGGCCATTTTTTTATGCGTACGCAACGGCCTGGCTTTCATCGACAGACACAGCAAAACCACCGCCGCCTCGCTCATCACCTATACTGGGTATTGATACAGAGCGTCAGAGGAGTGGGCAATGCTAATTGGATTCGTTTTACTGGTCAGCGCATGTGGTCATGATGCCTGTGACGCCCTGCCCGTTTCTGAACATATTTTCCCAACACAAACGGCCTGCCAACAGATGGCGGATCGCATTCATCAGCGTCGTCCCAATGCCGTGCTGATGTGCGGCGAAGTATGGCGACATGATGGCAGTGAAACGACCAACGTCAATTAACGGGCAAATTTTATCCCCGACCTTCTACATCCTTGTACACATAGCCTAAATTTTACTTTTATTACTGACAAAGTTAAATTAATTTATATTCACTATTTATGAATATAAATTCAATGGAGATCAAGATGTCAGTAACGCTTCCTGTCGAAAAGCAGTTCGCCGCCTATAACGCCCACGATCTGCCGGCCTTTATCGCCTGTTTCTCGGAAAACTTTACTGCATGGCGGATGCCAGCAGATTCTCCTTCGCTCACCGGAAAAACGGCTCTGGCTGAGTTTTACCGCGATCATCGATTTAATAATGCAAACCTGAGAGCGGAGCTGCTGTCGCGTACCGTACTGGGCAATCAGGTATTCGATCATGAGGTGATCTATGGGTTACAGGCTGAACCCATAGAAAGTATTGCGGTGTTTGAGATAGCGGACGGGCTGATACAAACTGCGTGGTTTTATTTCGCCTGAGGCGGGCTACAAGCCCAGCTCGCTAAGCCCCGGATGATCGTCCGGGCGGCGGCCGAGGGGCCAGTGGAATTTACGCTCGGATGCCTGAATCGGCAGATCGTTAATGCAGGCGTAGCGATGCGCCATCAGTCCGTTATCATCGAATTCCCAGTTTTCGTTACCGTATGAGCGATACCAGTTTCCGGCCTCATCATGCCATTCATAGGCATAACGCACGGCGATACGCCGCCCGTCCACCGCCCAAAGCTCTTTGATTAGCCGGTAGTCCAGCTCCTTTTGCCATTTACGGCTGAGAAACGCTTCAGCTTCCTGTCGGTTAGAGACAAACTCAATCCGGTTACGCCAGCGAGTATCGGTGGTATAGGCCTGCGCCACGTTGTGCGGATCGCGGCTGTTCCAGCCATCTTCTGCCAGACGAACCTTTTCCTTCGCGGTTTCATGGGTAAAAGGCGGCAACGGCGGACGATGTAGAGTCTGAGACATAATTTTCCCCCAGATTAGTTAGGCTCTTCGACGTTTTTCTTCTCATCAATGTAGCGAGTGACGGCCAGCAGACGGTTAATGTGGGTCAGCAACAGATCGACATCCGTTTGCAAAAATTGTTGCCCGGAAGAGGTGGCCGCAAGTACGGCATTTTGAATATTTTCCGAGATAGTGGACGCGCCCTCTTTTCCTGCCGTCAGCAGCAGCGCCGCGATGAGCAAAGACTGAGCTTCCACCTGTGCGGTCAGTTCCTTCGCATCGACTTCAACCTTAGCGATTTTCATTAAAATATCGATTACTAATTGCTTCATGGTTACTCCCCGGCGTGTAGTGCTTCTGAAATTACCTTAGGTCCGACAGCGAGTAAACAAAAAATGCGAAAAAGCCGCTTCATTGCCTCAATGCCGTTTAGGTATTAATCGTTAATTTTCATTAAGTTAAAATTTACAGATAGTCGGGATTATTGGCTATTAATCTGAAAAAAAGCGTTCGGCTGGCGAAGCGGGTAATTTCAACTAACTTTACTTTCTCAGTGCTTACGCAGACTGACGCAGCATGTTTTAAAACCAGGTGAAACCACTAAAAAAACGGAGAGCTAATCCGTCATGGATAAAAAATATTTTACTGAACGACTGAAGCGTTGGCCGCATCTGCACTTCAGCGAGGTGATTATTCGGGAATACCCCGGTACGCCTGCATGGAATAAAAAGTACGAAATTTACCTACAGGATCGGGCTCGCCTTTCCGCGCAGCTGTTTATTTGTACAACCCGAAACGATGAAAATCCTGAGCAGATCGCCGAACAATATCGACACTGGCTGGAGGAATACAATCAGATGACAGCCGATAACCCGCTGGTGGCACAGGAAAATATGTCTCATCTGGCCAAACGGCTATGCCGGGCCTCTTCGACACGTTCTTCTGTATAGCGTGAGTAAAAAGCGGGACAGGTTCCTTCAGTCTCCCTGTCGCTCAAAAAATCAGACCAATGCCGGAACCCGTTCCGGCATTATTTTTTGCGCTCATCCCGCTTGTTGCCTCGCCAGCCTGAAATTAAATTTTGTCATTTTCCTACCAAAATCGCTCGGGTAGATTAAATTTATAGTCATGTGATCTGCATCACATCACAACCACAATAATAACGTTTTAACAGGGAGTAACTTGTGACTGAGACATCAAGCAGCGGGACAAAGGCCGCGTCGGCAAAGGCGCCGACCTCGACCGAACCGCTGGTAAAAGTAATTGCCTTTATTGCGACACTTGGAGGCCTGCTGTTTGGCTATGATACCGGCGTGATTGCCGGCGCCTTACTGTTTATGAAGCACGATCTTCATCTGACCTCACTGACTACCGGCATGGTAACCAGCTTTCTGATTCTTGGCTCGGCGATCGGCGCTATTTTTGCGGGTCGTGTGGCCGATCGCTTTGGCCGTAAAAAAATCATTCTGGTGATGGCGCTGATCTTTATGGTTGGCTCGATTGGCTGTGCTACGGCGCCAAATGTGGAAATGATGATCTCGTTCCGCTTTATTCTTGGCCTGGCTGTTGGCGGTGCGGCAGCTATCGTTCCTATCTATATTGCCGAAATCGTTCCTGCGAATCGCCGCTGGCAGTTTGTTACCCTACAGGAGTTGATGATTGTTTCTGGCCAGCTGATTGCTTACACCAGCAACGCCGCAATCAATGAGGTCTGGGGTGGTGAAGCAACGTGGCGCTGGATGCTGGGCGTGGCCTGTGTCCCGGCGGTGATCCTGTGGGTCGGCATGCTGTTCCTGCCGGATACGCCGCGCTGGTACGCGATGCATGGCCGTTACAGTGATGCTCGTGACGTGCTGGAACGTACCCGCCACTCCCGAATGGTGGAAAAAGAACTGAGTGAAATTCGTAAATCCATGTCTTCTAAAAGCGAGAAAAATGCTCGCCGTAAGAAAACCATCTCTACCTGGATGAAACGTCTGGTTGCTCTCGGTATCGGCATTGCCATGCTGCAACAGCTTTCCGGTGTGAACACCATTATGTTTTATGCACCGACAATGTTGCAGGCAACGGGCCTTGGCACCAACGCTTCCCTGCTGGCCACCATTGCTAACGGCGTGATCTCGGTGATTATGACCTTCGTGGGGATTATGTTGCTCAGCCGTTTTGGCCGTCGTCCTCTGCTGCTGACCGGGCAAATTGGCTGCACCTGTACGCTGTTGGCGATTGGGCTGCTGACCTGGCTGATGCCGGAAACCGTTGATGGCCATCCTGACGTATTACGCAGCTATCTGGTGTTGGCCGGCATGTTGGTGTTCCTCTGCTTCCAGCAGGGCGCGCTTTCTCCTGTCACCTGGCTGCTGCTGTCCGAGATGTTCCCAATGCGTATTCGCGGCATGGCCAACGGGATTTCGGTGTTTGCCATGCAAATGACCAACTTCTCGATCGCCTTTATGTTCCCGATATTACTGGAGCATTTCGGCCTGACCATGACCTTCTTCGGTTTTGCCGCCATCGGTGTTGCCGGTGGTATCTTCGCGATTCTGTTTGCACCGGAGACGCAGGGCAAGACGCTGGAGCAGATTGAGAAGCACTTCAAAAAACATTTACAGGACGATCCAGCGCCGCAGACCGGCAGCTGATAATCGATTGCCACGGATGGCGATTTTCCCCGCTTTAATCATCGTCTCATAGAACAAAAGGAAACGAGCTGCCAGGCTTACCACTGGCAATTGAAGGAGATCGACGTGTTAAAATTTTTGTTTTCTCTTTTTTCCAGTCCTGAATCGCTGTTGCAGTTAATGAGCCAGCGCAATTTTGAAGAAACCATCGAAGAAGGCGAACGCATCATTATTGATGAAGATGGCATCGCTACGGTCAATATCGCCAGCGATGAAGTTCGCGAAGATTTCTCCCGTCACGTCCATACGCTAAAGAGGGCTTAAGATGGGTACCGCGATATTTATGGTGTTAATGGTCTGCGGTTACTGGTACACCAGCCGTGACCTCTCCACCCGTTTTAAAATCAAACGTTCATTTGGCTGGGACGTCTATTTTCTTGTCGCGCTCTATGGCTGTATCTTCGTTTTACAGGGCGTCATTGCCACAGGATTGATCTGGCTGGTTCTGTTTGGGCTCTCTTCCCTGCTTAACGCTTTGCCACAGCTCGCTGGCGGTCATCATCACGACTGGCAAATGGAGTTTATGAACTGGAGCTTTCTCGGCATCCAGGCGCCCGTTGTCGTCATGCTGACGTTTGCCGTCGCCTTCTGTATTTATCGCTCCAGCTGGTCTGGCAGCGCCCGCCTGAACAGCAGCGGACGTAAAAGACTCTACAAAAAACTTTCCCGCGCGAACGGCGTAGAAGGCTTGCTGTTTCAGTGTATGGAAGAAGGCGAGCTGGCGTGGGTAACGTTAAAATCCCGCCGCATTTATATTGGAATGATCCACACTGCCGCGTACGAGAATACCTCAACATCCAATATCGTCCTGATTCCTATGCTCAGCGGCTACCGTGACGGCGAGACGCTAAACCTGTGCATCGAGCATAATTACAGCAAATGGTACGCCGAGCATAATATTACGCTGGATTCAGAACCGAAATCCGCCATGGCATTTCGCAAGGTGATTTTACTGGATCAGATTGAAAGCCTGTCGCTGTTTGATGCGGCCAGTGCGAGCGCGCTGGCGCTGGAGTCAGATGAACCGAATGTTTATGTCGGTAATGCGTGATCGCCTGAGCCAGACAAAATATCACGCTCATGCAGCGGCAGTTATCCGGCAATCAGCGTCATCAGCCAGAAGCCCAAAAACGTCATTAACAGTGAGCCGATAACGTGGGTAAAGACGGAAACCATGGCCCAAAAGTAGTTCCCGGCCTGGAGCAGCGTTACGATCTCCAGTGAAAAGGTCGAGAAGGTTGTCATCCCACCGCATAAGCCCGTGGTGATTAACAGTTTCCATGCAGGATCGAGCTGCGGGTTGCGTAAAAACCAGCCCATCGCCGCACCAATAATAAAGCCGCCAACCAGATTCACAATCAGGGTGCCGGGCGGCAGATTGGGGAAAAGTGCGTTAAGGCGAACGGCCAGCAGCCAGCGAATAACGCAGCCAGCGGAACCGCCAACGATGACGGCGAACAGTGCTTTCATAGAGTCCTCTGGTTTAAACGAGGCAGGCAGTACAGGGATGCTGGCATCCTGACGGGCGGCCACCCTGTTTGGTGAAAAAGATGGCTGTATCAGGTGTCATCAGCGCCAGACTTACGGAGCGGTTAGGTAAGGTGGAACACCATCACCTTTGCGGGCAAAGCCTAATCATTGAAAGTGGCTTTTGCAAGCGTCACGTTTTTTTATTCTACCGACAACATTCAGGAGATGCTGTCAGCAAATGCGCCTTACTTCCACACTGCAACACGATTTACTGTTAGGGCTATGTTGCCTGCCAGCCATTGCCGCCATCTATCTGGCGGGTTTTACGTTTAACCACGTTGCCGCCGCCAGCATTGCGGCCAGCGGCGCATTGACGCTGGCTTTTGGTGCGAACAAAACCTGGGGCGGCTCATCGTTTTCACTGCTGATCACCACCACGTTGGGCATCGCTTTCTCTTCCTGGATTGGCTGCCTGACGGGGAATAGTGTTCCGCTCTATATTGCAGGCGCAATGGTTTACGCGGGCGTGTACGTGATGATGACGAATGTTGATGCCAGCGCCTGGTGGATGTTATTGCAATGGTCAATCGCTTACCTGGTTTCTGGTTATTTTGCCGGCACCGTTGAACATGCTGCCGCGCGTGCTGCGCTCACCGGCAGTGGCGGTTTAGTGCAAATGTGCTTTCTCTATCTGGTTTTTCGACGCTACCCTTTCCAGCTGAAGGATTTTAAGCCTCATGCCTGGTTACGGTTTCTGCGCATCACCATGGGTAAATACAAACACAAAATACATCTGCAATGGTCAATCTTTTACGGGGTGTTAACCATGTGCCTGGCGTTAAGCACGGTGGAAATATTGCACGTGCAGAATGGTTATTGGGCGGGCATGACGTTGCTGATTTGCCTGCGTAATAATTATCGCGATTCGATTTCTCGCGTTCAGGCAAGGGTGTTGGGAACCTTAACAGGCAGTATTCTGGCAGCAATGCTAATCGACCTTTGCCACAGCCCGCTGTTTTTGGTGGGGGGATTCATATTATTTGGCTACATCGCGTTTAGCTTTTCCTACTCTTTGATCTCAAAGTCTTATTTTGTTTTCACCTTTTTTGTCACGCTAATGGTGGTCTTTATGATCTCAAGCCTCGGCGCTTCGCAATTGCAGGTAGCCACCCATCGGTTAGAGGCAACGGCAACGGGCGGGCTGTTTGCCCTTTTCGCCATTCTGATGACCCGCTTTTTTACCCGTCGGCAAATTATCAGGTAGACCGGCCCGCAACGGCGAGCCGGACTGCTTAATGTTGCTCTTTTACTGAGGTTTCATCTTCTTCTTTCAGAAAAGATTCCAGAAAATTGCGCTGTGCTTCACTCAGTACCCAACCTTTTAAATACGGTTGTTCTTCCACAGCCTTTGTATTGATTACACCTTCTTCAAAGCTGTTCATCAGCTCATTCCTCCCGCTACAACCGCGGCGAAACATATCCAAACAGCGGCGCTCGCTGTCACCATTGTCATCCAGACTTTCCTTCTTGAGGACATGCTCATCTCCATTGACTCTCCTTATCAAAACAGATCCGCCGCAAATTATAGCACTTAGACAAATGTTTCATAAAAATTCATTTTTTAGAAACGATATATCGCCTTAAGGCCTTTCACTACGACGTATGACAATATTAAGACGTCTTGACGTCAATTGTTCGCTTTTGGGTAAACTGACAGCCCGGCATTGCGACGCTTGTAAAGTTAACTTCCTGAGAAGAATGCCGGTTTCCGGTATCCCCTGCCCTTTTAATAAACGGCAGGCGGAGGTATTTCTTTAAAAAAATACCTCAAATAAAGGGAAGGCAGGCGGTATGGCTTTAACCGTTTGTAGGGGGGTCTTCTTCGCTGTTCACCATTGTCGCCTGGATCTCATCTTCAGTAACGGTAGGATTCAGTGCCACAGCCAGCGGTGAGCTGCTCAGGCTGTCCGGGACCGCAACGTGAGGAATAGGCGTATCGATATTTTCCTGAACGACTTTATGCCGATGCCAGCTCATTGCGGCAATCGCCACGCCGCAAAGGGCAAAAAACAGGTACAGCATATTGCCTCCCAGCGGCTGCATGATGGCGCCCGTTGCCATCGGGCCAATACAGGCACCGATGCCGAAGGCCATCAGCAGGCAGGCCGTGAGAGACACGCGTCGCTCAGGCACCACGCTGTCGTTAGCCATCGCCACGATCAGCGGATAAAGCGAAAACTGCATCATGCTGGTAATAAAAGCCGCTACGGTGATCCACAGAAAATGAACATGCAAAGGCAGCGTCAGCGGTAAAGCTGCCAGCGCATAAAACAGGGCGATATAAAACAGCAGGCGCTGACGATCGATGCGATCGGAAAGCAGGCTGAGAGGAAACTGCGAGACCAGACCGGCGAAGATGGCAATGGCCATAAACAGCCCGGTTTGCCGCGTGCTGAACCCCAGCATACTGGTATAAACCGGTGCCATGCCATAAAAGGCACCCACGGCCATTCCGGTCGCCAGGGTAATAACGAGGATTTTAGGAATGGTACGGAAAAAGTAACCTAACTCCATCGGCGCTGGCGTCATGGGGTGTGCATTAGTGCGGGTTGTGAGGGCAATGGGTACCAGGCAAAGCGCAAAGCAGAGCGCCACAATCAACAGGCTGGTGAGGCCGGAATCGCTTTGTGCCATCAGGATTATTTGCCCTGAAGAGAGGCCCAGATAGGTTGCCACCATATAAAAACCGAATATCAGTCCGCGCTGTCCCGGCTCGGCCTGGTCATTCAGCCAGCTTTCCAACACCATGTACTGGCACATCATGCACAGCCCGATAACCATTCTGAGCAAAACCCAAACCGGAAGAAAATCGGTCAGGCCGTGCCCCAGAACCGAGGCGGTGATAATACCCGCGCAGGAAACATAGGCGCGGATATGGCCGACACGCGCGATCAAGTTATGCCCAACCTTGCCGCCAATCACCAGCCCAACATAGTTAGCCGCCGTAATACCGCCGATCAGCGCGCCGCTAACATGTTCATGAGCCAGCCGCAGTGAGACCCAGGTGGTTAGCAGGCCCGAGCCGAGCAGCATCAGTAGCGTGGTTGTGTACAGCGGTAAAAAAGTGCCGAGGACCTTTTTCATTACGGCTCCCTGTCGTTAACTGTCCGGTAAGCGTAAACCCAAGCCCTAAACAGTAGTCGCGAAGCCGTTCTCCATGCAAGCTGGCCGGGTAAAACAGGCGTTTATCCTGTCAAAGAAGAGACTTTTTCTTCATTTCGCTATCAGCAGGTGAGCGTGGAGAGAGCAAAACTCTCTCCAGCCGGAACTATTTTCCCAAATCCCGCAGTTTACTGCCGCTCATCAGGTTTTTTTCAATATGCTCAAGCGTGACGTTTTTCGTCTCCGGCACCAGGAAAATCGTAATCACGATGAACAACAGATTAAAACCGGTATAGAGCCAGAAAGTCCCCGCAGCGCCAATACTTCCCAATAGCGTCAGGAACGTTGCGCCGATAATCATATTCGCGACCCAGTTAGTCGTGGTTGAACAGGTAATACCAAAATCACGACATTTCAGCGGCTGGATTTCAGAACAGAGGATCCAGACTACCGGCGCGGCGCTCATTGCATAGCCAGCGATACAGAGCATGGTCATTCCAACAGAAACCCAGGAGAGATTAGCGGTGACCGCGCCTTCACCCGCTTTCATCAGGCAATATCCCAATACCAGCGTGGCGAACGCCATCACCGAAAAGCCGATTTTCAAAATGGGTTTACGGCCCGCCTTATCCACGGTAAAGACAGCGATAAACGTCGCAAGCATAAAGGTTAAGCCTACGACTACCGTCGCCATCATTTGTTCATGCGTACTCTGAAAACCGGCCATCTTAAAAATCTGCGGCGCGTAATACATGATGATGTTCATGCCGGTAAATTGCTGCATCGCCTGCAACAGCATGCCAAGAAAAACGGCCCGTCGAACGTTATCGTTTTTTCTGAACAGCGACAGCCCACCCTGTTTCATCTTCAGGCTTTCACGGATTTCATTTAGCTCCTGTCTGGCTTTTTCAGAGGTATCGCGCAGCATCCGCAGGACCTCTTCCGCTTCGACATGCAGACCTTTTGCCGCCAGCCAGCGTGGGCTGTTAGGCAGAAATACCACCAGCACAAACAGAGCGATAGCGGGCAGCGCCAGAATGCCCAGCATGGCTCGCCAGTTGCCGCTGTAGCTGAACATCGTATCCGACAGGAACGCCAGCAGGATGCCGACGGTGATCATCAGTTGATACATGCTGATCATCTTGCCACGGATATTTTCTGTTGCCATTTCAGAGAGATAAAGCGGCGCGGTATAAGAAGCGATACCCACAGCAATGCCAAGCAGCACGCGAAAAGCCAGCAGCCATTCCAGACTGGTCGACATCGCCGACCCCAGCGAACCGACGATAAACAGCATCGCGCCAATCATCAGGCTGTATTTACGCCCCAGCCGGTGGGAGACATAGCCGTTACAGATTGCTCCAATGGCAGCACCGAGCATCATGCTGCTGACCACCCACTCCTGCTGATGACTGTTCAGTAAAAAATGATCGGTGATAAAAGGCAGCGCCCCTGAAATCACGCCGATATCCAACCCAAAAAGTAACCCAGCCAGTCCGGCGGAAAACGCGATGAAAATGTTCATACGACGAACTTTTTGCTTATGAGACTGTGGCAAACTCAAGCTATTGTTAATATACGACATTTCACAACTCCGGTTTTTGTCCCTGCATCTGTAACGCAACATACAGAATTCAGGGGGCAGGAAGTTATGTGAAACAGTCCATAGGTATGGAGAAACTGGCTACAGGGGGTAAAGTTGTGACGATCGTCTCATTGTGGCAGCCCGAGGATCGTCTCTGCCACCGACCAGTTATAGGTGACCAGCCGTAGTTTAATATTTCCTGAAACCGTACCGTATCGTGCCGTTTGCTGAGCAATAAAGAAATCCTGCACATAAGGCGGTAGCCGCCCGGCGTGATACCTTAAAAGCGTGCTGTGCCAAAACGCTGGCGGTTGGTCGGAGCCCGGATAGCGCTGTTTTAGCTGTTCTGCGAAGGAAGAGTGTTGCAAAGCGCGCCAGAAAGCCTGCCGCCGCTGTACGCTTTCGTCATCAGGATAGCCTGCCAGCAGCAGCTGATTGGGTAAAGCGACCAGCCTGAGTTCGTGAACGGTAAGAGGACGATCGCCGCAGTGTTGAGCAAACAGATGCTTTAATTCTGCCGTCTGCTCCGGCACGTTGTTATCGTCAAAGATGGCGGGCGTAATGGCGAGGAAAGTGAGGTGGAAGTGTCCGATTTGCATAACATCGGCGTTTGCGTCGCCAGCCGTTAAGGCTTGCAGCCTTTCCAGCACCTCGACAATCGACTGAGATAATCGCGGTTGAATGCCGGTCGCAATCGCTTTTAAGTTTTCCGGGTAGAATTCGCCCCGCAGAGGATTCTCTTTGCCCCGATCTTTTTGCCATAGCGCTAACGTTTCCTGCGAGCGACGTGAATAGATGTCTGCTGGCCCTGTCGGATAACTCATCATCGTTTTTCCCCGAACAACGTAACTGAAAAATAAGTATTTATTAATTTTTCCAGTCAGTACAGCACACCGGCGTAACGATCCCGCTGCGCTGGCGGTTCAGGGAACGTTTTCAGAGATCTCCCATGCTCTGGCGTCACCGTAAAAAAACCGCCCCGGCAAAGCGCCCCATGATGGGCTCGCTTCACCGTGCGGTTGAACTATCAGATATTTTCCCGAGGCTCATCAGAATCGTCGTCTTCCTCATCTACATCATCGTCATCCACTTCATCATCTTCTGAAAGATCGTCGGTATCTTCATCGTCTAAAGGATCTTCATCTTCAAGAGGATCGACCACTTCGTCAGTACCTTCTGGCAGATCCTCATCATCCTCATGAGCAGGGTATTCGGCATCATCAGGAACTGGCTCTACGTAATCAGGACGTTCAGACATACTCACCTCCGTTAGCCCGTATGGGTAACTTAACTATAGGAGTTGCCATGCGCACGCAGACGCGTTACGTCACATTTATTGGAAATAAAATACCGCCGTGAAATGTGACTTTTTTCCGTCCTGCTCTACCGTTTTTATTATGTCGACAGTGCGCATTTGTAAATGCGTTAATGACAACCGATGGACAAACATACCCGACGTGTCAGCCTGGCTGGCGAACTTTTTTGACTGCGGGTAAATTTTTTCTCCCACAGGGAGAGGCCTGCCGTCAGGCTGCTCAAAACAGTTAACCATTCAAAATATTATGCGGCCAGAAACTTCACTATTTCTAACCAATTTAATGGCTTTATTACGGCGGTTAGAGGTTGCCGACAGCACAGGTTAATTAAATAACCTCTTCATGCCTGCCAGCTAATTTTCTTATGGCAAACCGCAAACATCATACTTTTTTATTCATTAGTTTGATTCATTGCAGCATGCCGCATTTTAGCGTAATCGCCTGCGCCAGACCCGACTATGATTAAGGTTCAAAAAACCATAACAACGTTGCGGTAAGCATTTTTCCATTCACTTTGATCATACTGGAGGCCTGGCATGAGCAACCAAGGCGATAACGCGGAAGACAGACGTCCTGACGACGAAAAAAGAAAAGAAAACCGGGGGCGTTATATAAAAGATTATACACGGAAAGATTTTAATCTGTCACGTCGAAGTTTAATTAAAGCCGGCGCCGCCACAGCAGCAACAGCGGCAGTATCGCCGGGTGTGGCGTTAGGCGCAGGAGAACTGCCCGTGACGCCAGCGCCAGAAATGCTGCCGCTTACGCTAAAAGTCAACGGCGAAACCCGTCAGCTTGAGGTCGATACGCGAACCACGCTGCTGGATGCGTTGCGCGAAAATTTGCATCTCACCGGCACAAAAAAAGGGTGTGACCACGGCCAGTGCGGTGCCTGCACCGTTATTGTCGATGGACGAAGACTCAACTCTTGCCTGACGCTGGCGGTAATGCATCAGGATGCGGACGTCACCACCATTGAAGGGCTGGGAACCACTGACAAACTGCATCCGATGCAGGCCGCGTTTATTAAACACGATGGCTACCAGTGCGGCTACTGTACGCCAGGGCAAATCTGCTCCTCCGTCGCGGTTTTGCAGGAAATTGCTTCAGGTATCCCAAGCCATGTCACTCTCGATCTGGTTTCTCAACCCGAAGTGACGGCCAATGAAATACGCGAGCGAATGAGCGGCAACATCTGTCGCTGCGGCGCTTACTCCAACATTCTTGCCGCGATTGAAGATGTCGCCGGGGGCCATGAATCATGAAGGCTTTTACTTTTGAGCGTGTGAAAACGCCTGCCGAAGCGGCCGCAAGCGCTCAGCGAGTGCCTGGCGCAAAGTTCATTGCGGGCGGGACAAACCTGCTTGACCTGATGAAGCTTGAAATCGAAACGCCAACGCATCTGATCGACGTTAACGGTCTGGCCCTCGATAAGATTGAGCCGACTGCTGAAGGCGGCTTGCGAATTGGCGCGCTGGTGCGCAATACCGATCTGGCCGCTGACGCGCGGGTACGCCAGCAGTATGCGGTGCTTTCACGGGCGCTGCTGGCGGGGGCATCCGGCCAGTTACGCAACCAGGCCACCACCGCCGGTAATCTTCTTCAGCGTACGCGCTGCCCTTATTTTTACGATACGAATCAGCCCTGCAATAAACGTTTGCCCGGTAGCGGCTGTGCCGCCCTGAAGGGCTTCAGCCGTCAGCATGCGGTGGTGGGTGCAAGCGAAGCCTGCATTGCCACGCATCCCAGTGATATGGCCGTTGCGATGCGGCTGCTGGATGCGGTGATAGAGACGGTCAGCCCGGACGGCAGCGAGCGCAAAATTCCCGTTGCCGATTTTTATCGTGCGCCGGGAAATACGCCTCATCTGGAAACCGTGCTGAAGCCAGGCGAGCTGATTACCGCCGTCACCCTACCCTCCCCGCTCGGCGGCACGCATATTTATCGCAAAGTCCGCGATCGTGCTTCCTACGCTTTTGCGCTGGTGTCGGTTGCCGCCATTGTGCAGTCAGACGGTAGCGGCCGGGTTGCGCTGGGCGGCGTGGCGCATAAACCCTGGCGGCTTGAAGCGGCTGATGCCCAGCTGATACACGGCGTTCAACCGGTTTATCAACGCCTGTTTGCCGACGCGCAACCCACTCATGAAAATGAGTTTAAATTGATCCTGGCGAAGCGCACGCTCGCCTCAACGCTGACCGAAGCGAGGGCATAAAGCCATGAAATTTGATCAACCCGCACAGGACAATCCCATCGATCGGCTGAAGGTTGTCGGCCATCCGCATGACCGAATCGACGGCCCGCTGAAAACCACGGGAGCCGCGCATTACGCCTATGAGTGGCATGATGTCGCGCCGAATGCTGCCTATGGCTATGTGGTGGGCTCGCCGGTTGCCAAAGGGCATATTACCTCAATTGACGTACTTGCCGCTAAAAATGCCCCCGGCGTATTAGCCGTTGTTACAGCCGCCAATGCCGGTCCGCTCGGCAAGGGTGAGAAAAACACGGCTAAACTGCTGGGCGGACCGGAAATCGAGCATTACCACCAGGCGCTGGCCGTCGTCGTGGCGGAAACGTTTGAACAGGCCCGGGCAGCGGCAAAGCTGGTAGAGGTTCACTATAACCGCGAGCACGGCGCTTACGATCTGGCTGAGCAAAAATCCACGGCCAAAGCACCGGAAAGCGAGCCAGACAAAACAACCGGCGACTTTGAGCGTGCGTTTTCAGCCGCTGAAGTCAAACTCGATGCCACCTACACCACGCCCGATCAGAGTCATATGGCAATGGAACCGCATGCCTCAATGGCGGTTTGGGAAGGGGATAAGCTTACGCTCTGGACCTCCAACCAGATGATTGACTGGTGTCGAACCGATCTGGCCAAAACGCTCAAGCTGCCGCCAGAAAACGTACGCGTGCGCTCGCCCTATATCGGTGGCGGATTTGGTGGGAAGCTGTTCCTGCGCAGCGACGCCGTACTGGCAGCCCTTGCTGCCCGGGCGGTGAAGCGCCCGGTTAAGGTGATGCTGCCCAGACCTTTTATTCCTAACAACACCACCCACCGCCCGGCGACTATTCAGCACGTGCGCATCGGCACCGATCGGGCCGGACATATTACCGCCATCGCTCATGAAAGCTGGTCCGGTAATCTGCCGGAAGGTCAGCCGGAGACGGCGGTTCAGCAGACTCAGCTCCTTTACGCAGGGGCTAACCGGTTTACCGGATTGCGGCTGGCAGAGCTCGATCTGCCGGAAGGCAATGCCATGCGCGCGCCCGGCGAAGCGCCGGGGCTAATGGTTCTGGAAATCGCCATTGATGAGATGGCGGAGAAAGCGGGCCTGGATCCGGTCGAGTTCCGCATCCTCAATGACACCCAGGTCGATCCCGCCAATCCGGAGCGCCCTTTCTCGCGCCGCCAGCTGGTGGAGTGCCTGCGCACCGGTGCAGAGCATTTTGGCTGGAGCCGTCGTAACGCCAAACCTGCCCAGGTAAAAGACGGCCGCTGGCTGGTAGGAATGGGCGTGGCGGCCGGCTTTCGTAACAATCTGGTGATGAAGTCCGGCGCTCGCGTCCATCTGGACGCTGCGGGCGTGGTGACGGTCGAAACGGATATGACCGATATCGGCACGGGCAGCTATACGATTCTGGCGCAAACGGCAGCCGAAATGATGGGCGTGCCGCTGGAAAACGTTGTGGTGCGGCTGGGAGATTCTGACTTTCCGGTTTCCGCCGGTTCAGGCGGGCAATGGGGAGCGAACAGCTCGACGGCGGGTGTTTATGCCGCCTGCGTCAGCCTGCGTGAAGCGGTGGCGAAAAAGCTGGGTTTCGATCCGGCTAAGGCAACGTTTGCCGACGGGAAAATTCAGGCAGGCGATCGCAGCGCTGCTCTTACTGATGCCACTTCAGAGGGAACGTTAACCGCCGAGGATGCTATCGAATTTGGCGATCTGGCGGAAAAATTCCAGCAGTCCACCTTCGCCGGGCATTTTGTTGAGGTGGGCGTGGACATCGCGACCGGAGAAGTGCGCGTTCGCCGCATGCTGGCAGTATGTGCGGCAGGTCGAATACTCAATCCCAAAACGGCCCGCAGCCAGGTGATTGGCGCGATGACGATGGGGCTGGGCGGTGCGCTGATGGAAGAACTGGCCGTTGATACGCGGCTGGGGTACTTCGTTAACCACGATATGGCGGGTTATGAAGTGCCGGTGCATGCCGATATCCCTGAGCAGGAGGTGATTTTTCTGGAGGATACCGATCCAGTTTCGTCACCGATGAAAGCAAAAGGCGTAGGCGAGCTGGGCCTGTGTGGCGTTAGCGCGGCTATTGCTAACGCTATTTATAACGCAACGGGCGTTCGGGTGCGGGACTATCCCATCACGCTCGATAAACTGCTGAAAGCCTTGCCTGAACTGGTTTAACCCCGGCAACCGGCAGCAGAACTGCCGGTTTGAGGTTGTTGACGTCGTGGTGGCACGAGAAACACCAGCAAAAGCTTATATAAGGATAGAAAACGGTGCTGCAACAATTCTCCTGTATCGCACAAACAAGTCAGGCTCACGCCTCGCCGGAGCAGGCATTTTTAACCGACGACAGCGTGGAAATCCTGCGCTTTGCTGCTGACGCCCTTAAGTTGGGTATGGCAGCCGCTCTCGTCACGCTGACTGAAATTCGGGGCGGCGCACCCCGGCCGCTGGGTGCGCAAATGGCCGTGCGCGAAGATGGGCTGTATTGCGGCTTTGTCTCGGGCGGATGCATAGAGTCCGCAGCGGCTTTTGAAGCGCTGGCAGTGATAAGTTCCGGTCAGGATCGCACGGTGATCTATGGCGAAGGATCGCCCTGGTTTGACATCGTGCTGCCCTGCGGCGGCGGCATCACCCTGAGCATTCATAAACTGCGTTCGGCACAGCCCTTACTGTCGGTGCTGAACACGCTGGAACAGCGACGCTGCGCGGGACTGGCCTATAACCCGCAGTCGCAGACGCTGCGCAGCCTGTTTCCCACGCGTGAAAGTGGCCTGAACGGCGCAGATTTCGAAGTCCGCTACCGCCCTCGCACACGGCTCGTTATTTGTGGCCGTTCAGTAGAAGCGCAAGCGGCGGCCAGAGTCGCGCAGGCCGCAGGCTATGAAGTCCATCTTAACGACTTCCGTTTGCCCATTCCTGTGCAAATCGATGCCGATACGGCGGTCATTCTGCTCGATCATGACCTCGATCGCGAACTGCCGGTGTTACAGGCCGCGCTGGCCGCGACGCCTTTTTATATCGGCGCGCTGGGCAGCAGAAAAACTCACGGCAGGCGCGTACAGAAGCTTCACGAACTTGGCTGGCGGGCCCAGGATACAGACAGGATCAAAGCGCCGATCGGCATCTTCCCTAAAGCACGCGATGCTAATTCGCTGGCGCTGTCCGTGCTGGCCGATGTGGCTGCGGCTCGTCTTAGCGGTACGGCTTTCTCCTGAGGACGTCCTGCATGACTGGAAAAGATAGCTATGTGGGACTGTCATAATAAAGCAATGGCTGGATGCCGAACTGACCCTAAACGAAACCAAAGCGATCCTCGTCCCGATGCATGCCGGTACCAGTTTGTCGCCATCAGCCCTTTTTGAGTCTGGTGACAAGCATGGCAGCAACTTCGGCAGGCGTGGCCTGCGTCGCCATCTCCGCTGCGATCTGTGCTGAAGCGGTTCGCAGCGCACCATTATTCAGGAATGCGTTGATCATTTGCGTTGTCAATCCATCCTCCTCAGGAATGATGCCGCATCCTCGATCCACCACAGCCCGAGCATTAACAGGACGATCGGCTCCCTGACCAAAAACGATTTGCGGGATTCAGTCGACCAGCCGTACATTTGTTGGCAGCTTGCGCAGAGCTGCGCGCGAATTGAGGGAGAGATGTAAAATAATTTCGGCATCCGCTTCATGGGCTGAATCCACGTTTATATGCAACGGGGTGTGGGCAAATCCAACCGTTTGCATCACCACGGGAATACCGAATTTTGCCCCAATCAACGGTCCCAGTACGCCAGGCGGCGGGTAGACGATCAGGTCGGGCCGCCAGTGGCCTGCGAATTCAATCAGACGGTCAGCCATCTCATTACCAAAAAAAGAGAAGTTTCCCACTAAATTGTTCTTTTTGCGTATGTATCTCTTCACGATCTTGATATTGCGCTTCTGAATCAAGTTCGGGCGCGGCATCAAATGTTATAAGGCCAGCCTCCGCTGCCTTCTGCGCAAATTTTCCTGCGCTTGCAATTACTACCTCATGGCCCTGTGCACGGAAACCTTGGGCAAGAGAAAGTATTGGATACAACAGGCCATACAAAGGAGGGCCAATAAACAGAACCCGCATGAGAAACCCCTTTCTGCTTGACGAAATAAAAATGGAAAGTGAATACAGGCATTAGTATTGGAAAGTAATTATATTCTTCACCTCAAAAAAATATTATCGATACATAGCGACATCCCTTTTGAATATATTTAAAAGCCCTTCCCATAAGGAAGGGCTGAAAAATCACTTGCTAAAATGTATTTTTATCATGGGTAACAAAACTAACGACAGTGCGCTAATTACACAAGCCAGTATTATTCTGCTCTTTTCTCCACTACTGATAGCTAACCATATATAAAAGACAACGGCCAGAAAAACAAAAAAGTAAATGCACAAAAACTTTGGCGAAAGCAGAGTTGGTCCACCAGGCAATGTACCGGAAAAAATGAGACCTACCCCAATAATTAAAAAAGGGGTTTTGTCTGAAGACAGAAATGCCATAGTTCTCTCCCCCAACATTATTAGCTACCGCTTGATGCTGAATCAGATGAAGAGCTAAATGAATCACAGATAGCCGCACCACCATAAGCACCGACCGCAGCACCTACGCCAAAACCGACAACGGCACCAATCGGTCCGGCAAGACTCCCGCCTTCTGCGCCCAGCTGGGCACCAGCCCAGGCACCAGCAGCAGCGCCTGTCGTTGCTCCGGTAGTGGCACCGGATACCGCTGCATCGCCGCGATCCGCGCCATAGACCGACAATAAATCGTTTGCTGAAAGTGCTCTCATTATTTTCTCCTGAAAAAGTTAAACGATATTTAAAATCAACTACCTTACTCGACTGCAAACAGAATTGCATGCAGGAATGAGATCAAATCAGCTTCCTTTTCTCTCATTTCCTTCATACAATCCCACCACCACTTCAACGTACTACAACGCAATTATTCTGGACTAGATTGAGATAATCCGGTCAACAGCTTTGAGCGTTTTTTCCCGGTGTGCAATGATCACCCTGGTAATATTCAGACTTTTAATCGCACCATTTACATACCGCTCACTCTCTGTATCAAGCGAGCTGGTTGCTTCATCCATAAATAAAATTCCCGGTTTACGATATAGTGCACGGGCAATAAATATACGCTGTTTTTGTCCGCCAGAAAGCCCCTCACCGAGTTCACCGATTAGCGTTTCATAGCCCATTGGCATTTGCATTATCACCTCATGGATATAACTGGCTCTGGCACATTCAATCATCCACTTTTCATCTATGTTTTCGATAAACCCGCAAATATTTTGGTAATATCCGTAAGTGATCAGGCCATGCCGCGCCCGCAGCAGCGACTGATCCTACAATGCTGGCACCGATTGGTCCGCCCAAGCCCATTCCGAATGCTCCTCCCGCCATTCCTGCACCTGTTGTAACAAAATCTCTTCCAACCTGATTCCAGTCTACCTCGCCGCCTGAAACATCATTCATTTGGCTAATGGATATTTCTCATATTTTATCTTCCTTAGGGTTTAAGCATTTATTTTATAAATAATGATCGCCATAATAACCGTAGCTAAGCCCGGTATCATTCCTTGCAATGCAGCATTAATATCCAGATATCTGGCGATAACACCCGCTATCATGCTGACAGGTAAAATAACCAAAAATATTTGCCATAATTTCATATATGACATCCCATACTGTAAATGCGGGTAATAATTAATATCACCGCCCTTGCTTAACGCAAGTATTTTTGCGCAAAAATCCCCCCCCGAAAGAGTATGGAAAAGAGCAGTAAACAACTTGTCGTGAAGCGCAAAACACCTCTGTGAATTTATTTATCATTATCTGACGTTTTGTTCAGCTTTGCGAACGTTCACTACCCCTTCTCCTTTCGTTCAGTTGTGGTATATATTGTGAGCACTATCGTAAAATTGTCTCTTTATACAGGTAACACCGGCAATGGCTTTGATCCCAAAAAACTACACGCGGCTGGAAAGCGGCTACCGTGAGAAAGCATTAAAAATCTATCCGTGGGTATGTGGACGCTGTTCACGCGAGTTTGTTTATTCCAACCTGCGCGAATTAACGGTTCATCATATCGATCATGACCATACCAATAACCCGGAAGATGGCAGTAACTGGGAGTTGCTATGCCTCTATTGCCATGATCATGAACACTCAAAGTACACCGAAGCAGACCAGTACGGCACAACCGTTGTGGCAGGAGAGGACGCGCAAAATGATATTGCTGCGGCAACCTACAACCCCTTTGCCGATTTAAAATCGATGCTTAAGAAGTAGCATCAGGCAGCCGGGAGAGCAAAGGTGATTACGTGTCTGACGACTCCTTGCTGAGGAGAACGGTCTGACAGCGCACGCCGGGCATCATTTTCTCCAGGCCGTCTGTCAGCATCCTGCCCGCCGCATGCAACGCTTCCAGCGGCATTTCCGGCAGACTCTCAAGGATGAACCACATGCTACTGTCTGCCACGCTCAGCCGGGTGCGGACGCCCTGCCGCCAGTTCCACCGGCGGCAGGTCACGCCGATATCATCGCGCCAGATAACTTCTCCCGCCTCCGGTGACTCGCTTCCCGGCTGGCCATCCTTCATCGTGTCAAAGATTTCAGTTCCGTCCGCCACAACCAGCCGTGGCCTCCCGGCGTAAGCCGCAAAGTTTTCTCCGCCCACCGGAACGGCATACCGGATACTGACGGCATTATACAAATCGACCAGCGGATCGAGCGCGGCCATGGCGCCATCTTTCAGAACACGTTTTCGCAGGGCTTCCGCCGAACAGGGTGTGCGCTTAGGTTTTGCCCCGAAGGCACGAAACAGATCGCTCCATGCGCTCAGATGCGCCTCTGCCCAGGCCGGCTGGCCGGCCAAAACGGCCTCGCAGGCTTCCCGCAGCGCGGCTTGACCAACGCGCTCATCAGCCACGGTGGCCGCCTGTACGCTAATACTGAGTGCACGAAATCCCGGTGCGATACGGTAAATGTCGGGAGCGATTGACGGTAATACGGCTGACATACGATAATCCTTTAATGACTAATTTATTACATGATAATGACCGATGACCCGCAAAGTCAATATAACGACCGATGCCAGTGCAGCCAGGATAAACGAGGCGGTTTCTGCACGGATTAAGCTTTATCGCAGCCAGAAAAAAATGTCGCTTGATGAACTTTCCCGCCAGGCTGGCGTGAGTAAGGGAATGCTGGTTGAAATTGAAGGATGCAAGGCTAACCCCAGTATTGCGCTACTCTGCCGCCTTGCGTCCGCCATGGGCGTGTCCGTGGCGGATTTCGTTGACGTGGCCGCTAAGCCCGCCGTCCATCTCATCGATGCAGGTGAAATTCCCGTACTATGGCAAGGAGAAAAAGGCGGCAGCGCGCGCCTGCTGGCAGGGACCAGCGGGCCGGATATGGTCGAACTGTGGCAGTGGGTACTTTACCCAGGGGAAACCTTTGAATCTGCCGGCCATCCTGAGGGCACCAGCGAGCTGCTCCACGTGTCTGAAGGGAGCCTGACGCTGGTCGTCAGCGATACCACTTACGTGATTAATCAGGGGAATGCAGCCGTTGCGAGAACGGACGCGCCGCATGCCTATATAAACAATGGCGCGGAAGTGGCCGTGTTTACCATGACGGTAAATGAGAAAGGCCGCTGAAAACGTGGGCGATTGTTTTCCTTGTACAACTTTCCAGGATGCTGCCAAAGCAGCCCGAGGAGAAAAACGGCCCGCCCTGCTAATGACTCCAGCAACATCGGGCCTGCCGTCCAGTAATCCGGCTTCAGCCGGACTTAAAAGGAGAAGTCATGTTTAAAGGTCTTAGCGCGTTTCCGCTTACCCCATTTACAGCAGGCTCCCCTGATGAAAAAGGGTTTCTGAGAATACTTCGGAGGCTGACCGATGCGAAGGTCGATTCCCTCGGCGTGCTCGGATCGACGGGCAGCTACGCTTATATGACCCGTCAACAACGCGGGCGGATTGCCAGACTGGCGGTAGAAAATGCCGGTAATATTCCGGTGATGATCTGTGTGGGCGCGGTCAGCACGGATGAAGTGTTGAGGCTGGCCGACGATGCACAGGCAGCTGGCGCCGGTGCCCTGCTGCTGCCGCCGGTATCTTACCAGGCGCTGAATGATGACGAAGTATATGAACTGTTTGAAACGGTCGCCCGACACGTATCTGTACCGCTTTGCGTCTATGATAATCCGGGCACAACCCATTTTACCTTCTCAGATGAGCTGCACGGAAAAATTGCAGCTCTGCCCGGCGTGCATTCAATCAAAATTCCGGGCGTGCCTGCTGATGCTGAGGCAGCAGCGGTCAGAATCCGGAACCTGCGCGACAGGCTGCCTGCAAACGTAACCATCGGCATCAGCGGTGACGGCTCGGCCGCCACCGGTCTGATCGCCGGCTGTGATGTCTGGTATTCTGTCTGTGGCGGCTTATTTCCCGCGGTAGCAAAACGGATCGCAGAAGCGGCGGCGGCAGGCGACCATGCAGCAGTCCGCGAACAAAACGAACGCCTCAGCCCTCTCTGGGCCCTTTTTCGTCAGCATGGCGGCAGTTTCAGGGTTATGTCAGCCGCTGCCAGCCTTCTTGGCCTGGCTGATGATAACTGTCTGCCCCGTCCGCTATTACCGCTGCGGGCAGAGCAGCTCACCGAGGTGAAGCGCGTAATATCCGATCTTGAGCTGACATAAGCGCTGCCTGCCGCGGCGTTGCTGATAACCGGCACCAGGCTGTATCGGTCAGACGGGTACACAAATCTCCGCCTTCATGAACGTAACCGCCTTACCTTCGATAACGACCCTGTCATCCTTCAGCTCACAAATCAGATGACCCCCTCTCTGAGACGCCTGCCAGGCGGATAATTTGTTTTTACCCAGTTTTTCTGCCCAGTAAGGCACCAGGGTGGCATGTATTGAGCCGGTCACCGGATCTTCCGGAATGCCTGCGCCCGGCGCAAAATAGCGCGAGACAAAATCGTACTGGCTTCCCGATCCCTGCCCCGTCACCACCACGCCTGTCGGCCCCAGCCCGGCAAGCACGTGCAAATCTGGCTGACACGCTCTGACCGCATCTTCCCCGCTCAGCACTACAAAGATGTTTTCAAAATTCCGGAACCAGAATTCAGCCTGATTGCTGAATACGGGGCTGATGATTTCCGGAAGCTGCGCCATTTTTTCCGGAGGAATGCACGGCAGGTCGAGCAGATAGCCATCCTCCTTCACCTCGACCTTCAGCTGACCGACCCGAGCGGAAAACGAGAGCGGTCCCGGTATGCCATATTCCGTTACCAAAACGTGTGCGGTGGCAAGCGTGGCGTGTCCGCAGAAATCCACTTCCACCGTTGGGGTGAACCACCGCAGATCCCAGCCGTCAACGGCACGTTTTACAAAAGCCGTTTCAGCAAGGTTATTTTCTGCTGCAATAGACTGCATCGTGCTGTCCGACAGCCACTCTTCAAGTACCAGAACGGCAGCAGGATTTCCGCCAAAGATCCGATCAGAAAAGGCGTCAACCTGAAACATCTTAAGCAACATCGCAAACACTCTCTCGTTGTATTTCAACCGTATGAATTACAGTTATCTTACAACCCTTCAGCTTGAGAAAACATTCTGTTAAACCACGGAATCGTTCCCCCGACAGAGAACGGCCGAAAAATGCGGTAGTGGTAAAAAGCATGATCCGGCAGAGCCTGACAAAAACCGGGTAGCTCATCGGGTTCTGATGACCACTGCCTCAATAAATGCAATCACGCGAAGCAAATCGACTCTTTTCTGGGGGATAATGGCACAAATATGGCACAAGGGACTTTTGATGAGTTGGTCAGGATGGCTTAAGCGATTGATTTTACTGGTGCCGATAAGAGGAGTCGAACCTCCGACCTTCGCATTACGAATGCGCTGCTCTACCAACTGAGCTATATCGGCTTGGGGAAGGATGCTGCGGTACATACGTTAAGAAAAACGCTTTGCTGAGTCAAGCGCCTGCGCACTAAATGATTACTTTATAATCAACCACCTGGCGCATTTCCCAACCCTATACGTTACGATCGCAATCCTGCCGGGCCAGGTCAGTAAGATCGCGATCCAGCAGGCTGCAAATATGGCGATCGCAAAGATCCCATAATAACAAGATCCTAAGGATCGTCACGTCTGCTATTTCCTGCCTTCCACCATCATTCGTACCGCCAGACCGGTCAATACCGTACCCATCAGCCAGCGCTGGAGCTTTTGCCATGCCGGGCGCTGCGCCAGGAATCCGGCGATGGTGCCTGCGGCAAAGATAATTAAGCTGTTAACCAGCATGCTGGTAACGATTTGAGCAGAGCCAAGCAGCAGAGACTGCGACAGCACGTGCCCCTGTTCTGGCTTGATGAACTGCGGCAGCAGCGTAAGGTAGATAACAGCGGTTTTGGGATTTAGCAGGTTCGTCAGCAAGCCCATGGTAAACAATTTACGGGAGCTGTCCGGTGGCAGGTCGCGCAGCTGAAACGGTGATTTACCGCCAAAAATGGCCTGCCAGGCCATATAGAGCAGGTAACAGGCGCCCGCGACGCGCAGCGCTTCATAGGCCAGCGGCACCGCCATAATCAGCGCAGTGATCCCCAGCGCGGCGCAGACCATATAGAATACAAAGCCCAGCGCTACACCAGTCAGTGAGATATAACCGGCTTTGCGGCCCTGGCACAGCGAACGGGAAATCAGATAGATCATGTTCGGGCCTGGCGTCAGCACCAGCCCCAAAGCGATAGCGGCGAAGGGAAGCAGTTGAGAAAACGTAACCATACAGAGCATCCTTTTTTGGTCTGGGTTCAACAAGTCTGGATTCACTTCTCCTCGGGTTTACAGCCACGTCCCTGTGGCACTTAAGCTCTAGCTGCGTACGGTATCGTTACCGAAAGCGACCCACTTATAGGTGGTGAGCGCTTCCAGCCCCATCGGGCCACGAGCGTGCAGCTTCTGGGTACTGACAGCCACTTCTGCACCGAGGCCAAACTGGCCGCCGTCGGTAAAGCGAGTGCTGGCATTCACGTAAACCGCTGATGAATCCACCTCATTCACAAAGCGATCGGCGTTATGAATGCTGCGGGTCAGGATCGCATCGGAATGCTGAGTGCCATATTCGCGAATATGGGCGATAGCCTCATCAAGGCTGTCCACCAGCTTTACGTTCAAATCCAGCGACAGCCATTCGTCACGATACTGCTCATCCGTTACCGCGCTTACTTCTGCCGGGCCGTTTTGCAGCTGCGGCAGCGAACGAGGATCGGCATGCAGCTTGATGCCCTCTTCTTTCATACGTGCGCTTAAGGCGGGCAGGAAAACGTCAGCAATGGCTGAGTGCACCAGCAGCGTCTCCACTGAGTTACAGGCGCTCGGGCGCTGTTTTTTGGCATTTATAATCACTTTCATTGCCGCATCCAGCTCAATGTCGCGATCGACAAAAATGTGACAAACGCCAATGCCGCCGGTAATTACCGGGATTGTCGACTGCTCACGACACAGTTTGTGCAGGCCCGCCCCGCCGCGGGGGATCAGCATATCGACATAGCGATCCAGCTTCAGCAGCTGATTGACCAGCTCGCGATCCGGGCTTTCAATTGCCTGCACCGCGCCGGCCGGTAAGCCATGCTGCTTTAACGCATCCTGGATCACGCGCACTGTCGCGCCGTTAGTGCGGTAAGTCTCTTTACCGCCGCGCAGGATCACCGCATTGCCGGTTTTCAGGCAGAGCGAAGCGACATCGACGGTCACGTTGGGACGCGCTTCATAAATCACGCCGACCACGCCAAGCGGCACGCGTCGACGTTCAATGCGCAGTCCGCTGTCCAGCACGCCGCCATCGATCACTACACCAACCGGATCGGCGAGGCGGCAAACCTGACGCACGTCATCGGCAATGCCTTTTAGCCGCCCAGGGTTAAGCATCAGGCGGTCAAGTAGCGCTTCGCTCAGGCCATTACTGCGTGCGTCCGCCAGGTCGAGTTCGTTAGCCGCCAGGATCTCCGCGCTCTGCGCTTCCAGCCGATCGGCAATGGTCATCAAAACCTGATTTTTTTGCGCGGTGGAAAGCACCGACAGTTGGTAAGAAGCGGCTTTCGCGGCTTTACCCATTTCTTCAAGCATGCCCTGCTCCTTAACTCACAATCATATCGTCGCGGTGAACGGCAACCGGACCATATTCGTAGCCTAAAATATCGCTGATTTTCTGGGAGTGATGTCCGGCAATCATACGCATTGCGTCGCTGTTGTAGCGCGAAACGCCGTGAGCAATATCGCGCCCTTCAAGGCTGCGAATGCGGATCACTTCACCACGGGAGAAATTGCCGGTGATGCTGCGAATGCCTTTAGGCAACAGCGAGCTGCCACGTTCCAGCACGGCGGCAAGCGCGCCATCGTCAATGGTAATCTCCCCGGCAGGCGGCGCCCCAAAAATCCAGCGCTTACGGTTTTCCAGCGGCGTTTGCAGCGCATGGAAGCAGGTGCCGACCTGCGTACCGTCAATGACTTCACCAATCACGCCCGCACGGCTACCGGCGGCGATAATGGTGTCAATGCCAGCACGGCAGGCAACGTCTGCTGCCTGGAGTTTGGTGGCCATGCCGCCGGTTCCCAGCCCGGAAACGCTGTCTCCGGCCAGGGCGCGCAGCGCGTCGTCAATGCCATGGACATCACGGATCAGTTCGGCTTCAGGATTGCTGCGCGGATCGGCCGTAAACAGGCCAGCCTGATCGGTGAGCAGCAGCAGCTTATCTGCACCTGCCAAAATTGCCGCCAGCGCAGAAAGATTGTCGTTGTCGCCGACTTTGATCTCCGCCGTCGCCACCGCATCGTTTTCGTTAATAACCGGCACGATATGGTTATCCAGCAGCGCACGCATGGTATCGCGCGCGTTCAGGAAACGTTCACGATCTTCCAGATCAGCGCGGGTTAGCAGCATCTGTCCGATGTGAATACCGTAAATCGAGAACAGCTGCTCCCACAGCTGGATTAACCGGCTCTGCCCCACCGCAGCCAGCAGCTGCTTTGAGGCGATGGTCGGCGGCAGTTCCGGGTAGCCGAGGTGTTCACGTCCGGCGGCCATAGCGCCTGAAGTCACGATCACAATCCGGTGGCCTGCCGCATGCTGTTGCGCGCACTGACGCACCAGTTCGACAATATGTGCCCGGTTCAGCCGACGCGATCCGCCGGTTAATACGCTGGTCCCCAGTTTTACTACCAGGGTCTGGCTGCTGCTCATTGTTTCCTGCCATGCAATAAAAAATGTTGAGAAGACGTTTTATCAGGTGTGGTGCTGGAAGCCAACAGGCGACAACGAAAAGGTCGAAAATCTTCGAGGCATCATGTAGACAATAAGTTCCCAATTAACAAGAAGTGCGAGCAAATGTAATAAAACATTCATCTTCAAAGGGTAAAACGTTCGTGCCCTGAACAACGTCTTCAGGCATTTAAATTTTACTCCCGGAGTGGATAACAAAATGAAGAAAAGCGCACTGGCTCTTTTAACCACAGCAATGGCAATAACCACTGCCGCTCATGCCGCAGAAATTTATAACAAAGACGGCAACAAGCTGGATTTATACGGAAAAATCAAAGGGCTGCATTACTTTAGCGATAATCCAGGATCGGATGGCGATAAATCCTATATGCGTATGGGCTTTAAAGGCCAGACGCAGATCAATGACATGATGACCGGCTACGGCCAGTGGGAATATCAGTTCAACACCAATAACTCCGAAGGCTCGGATGCCAACAACGGCAATAAAACCCGTCTGGGCTTTGCCGGCCTGAAGTTCAATGATTATGGTTCTGTCGATTACGGTCGTAACTACGGTGTGCTGTATGATGTAGAAGCCTGGACCGATATGTTCCCGGAGTTCGGCGGTGATGGTACAGCGCGTGCCGACAACTATATGGTTCAACGCGCCAGCGGCGTAGCGACTTACCGTAACACCAATTTCTTTGGCCTTGTTGACGGGCTGAAATTTGCGCTGCAATACCAGGGGAAAAACGATTCGACTTCCGGCAACAGTCGTACCGATATCAGCCGTCAGAACGGTGATGGCTATGGTGCTTCTGTGGTTTATGCGCTGGGCAACAGCGGCGTCAGTCTCAGCGGCGCGTATACCACCTCTGACCGTACCAATGCGCAGGAAGCCCGGACCTGGGGTAAAGGCGACAGGGCTGATTCCTGGGGCACGGGGTTAAAATATGATGCCAATAGCGTCTATCTGGCGGCTATCTACACCGAAACACGTAATATGACGCCGATTAGCGGTACATCAGTTATCAACGGCGTGAGCACGACCGTTGCTGGCGCGGCAAATAAAGCCCAAAACGTTGAGCTGGTCGCACAGTATCAGTTTGATTTTGGCCTGCGTCCGTCACTGGGCTATGTGCAAACAAAAGGCAAAGATATTGAAGGGTTAGGCGATGTGGATTTGGTGAAATATATCGATGTTGGCGCGACTTACTACTTCAATAAAAACATGAATACCTACGTCGATTATAAAATCAACCAGCTCGACGATGATAACAAGCTCGGTCTGAATAACGATGACGTGGTTGCTGTAGGTATCGTTTACCAGTTCTAAGCGGCAGCCGTTTCCTGCAACGGGTCAGGTTCTCTTGTTTTATCTCTTTAAAAAGCAAAGGCTGGCAATGGCCAGCCTTTCTTATACGGCGCTTTTTCAGGCGGTCAGTTTAACCGGCTTGTCAGCGAAATCAGCGGCAGGTTTCAGATCCAGCTCCATCTCTTCCAGCATCGCTTTCAGGCGAACGTGAAAGTTACGCAGCGTCTCTTCAAGCCGCTCAAGGTTTTCCTTACCTTTAATCGCAGAAGGCTTCCAGTTGCCCTCTTTATCAAACAGACCGAACTGATATTCATAGGTAAAGTGGTCGGTTTGTGCTTCCAGTTCCATCCACCAACCCCAGAATTCACGCAGTTCTGGTGCGGGTTTCACATTGACGCACACGGCCAGACAGTCAAAGAAAAAGCGATCGTCGACACATTTAGCTTCGCGGATATAGGGTCCCAGAGAACCAAAACGCTTCATTAAGCGGCTCTTAGGATGCCCACTTGGTAACGCCATCGTCAAACCTCCTTTGTTGAGCCTATAGTTTTAGCAAACCGTTGAATTTTCGCAACTCAACGCAATAATCGTTTCGCCAGCCATTCCACAATATCACGTAATGCTTTATCAAAGTTGGCCATTGCAGGTGAGAGTGCGATCGGCATCATTTTTCCATCAACGGAAGATTGCACAATCAGCTTTGATTCTTCCTCAGGGCTGAAAATGTCATTTGGCCAGTAAGCGGAAAGCATCGGCGTTGGGCAGCGTCTGCCAAGCAGGCCTTGTAGCTTCAGCGAATAGCGATTAAGTTCAACCCGCAACGCAGAGTCGGCAGCGCTCGCCATGCCCAGGCGGCTCGCCAGCACGTCCATATACATTTCCGGAATGCGATCCTGTAACGCTTTATCGCACAGCAGGCTGTGAACCACCGGGCCAAGACAGGCTACGGCCCGCAGCCGTGGCGACTCCAGGTAAGCCAGCCGCACGGCCACGTTAGCGCCAAAGCGATAGCCGAAGGCGGCCACGCGCGTATGATCAACCCAGGGAACATTTTCTAACTGACGCAGCACCTGCTGATGCAGAAAACTGGAATCCTGGGTCAATTTCCATTTGGCGGAAAAGCCGACGGAAGGCATGTCGATCGTCAGCATCGCAATGCCGCGCGGCGCCAGATAATCGTGGAAAAGACGATAGTGATCGGTTTGTAACGAATCCAGGCTGCCGCAAAGCAGCACGGTCGGATAAGGTGCGCTGACCTGAGCGGGCATATGTAAAAAGCCGAAAATCGCGCTGCCGCCGGGAATGGTAAACTCCAGCTCTTTCAGCTCGCCCGCCAGTTTTGGCGTGGCTTCTTCGTAGGCGCGATTCGCCAACAGCTGAGCCTGTTCAGCCAGTTCATCACCTTTTAAATGAGGGTAAGCCGCGATGCCATAAAGGTTGGCTGCATGCAGCCAACACTGGCCAGCTTCGGTATCACTGGCCGCTTCGCCCGCCTTTTGCTGCCAGAGCGCCGCCTGTTTAGACCACTCATAAATCCAGTTGCCGCCGCGATAGCCAATCACGGTATCCAGCAGCTTATCGTCGGTGTGTTCAACCCGGCTGTTGGCTATCCTGGCCAGCACTTCAACCACTTCCTGTGGCGGCACGCCTCGCCAGCTCCACAGCAGGCGGTTGATCATGCGATACCAGCCCGCATCGCTTTCCCCTTCCAGTGCGGTGTGCATCGGCAAAGGCTTATGATGATGAAGACGGCGGATTAAAGATGAGGTCTCAGGATGCTTGAAGCGAGGTTTGAACAGCTCTTCACTAAGGTTTTTCGGTGACATAGCGTAACGCTCCTCCGGCGCACTAAACAGTCGCTTAGTCTACCGTAGCGAGGCCTGCTTCGCTAACCGTAAAAACAACAACGCCCGGCAGAACCGGGCGTTAGTCGCGAATTAAAATCAGCCTTTAACGATTGGCGGGATATAAACCACGCCCATATCCCATGGCTGTTCAATCCAGGTATTCTGCGGAATATCAACCACATAATCGTCAACCAGCGGACGACCAGCCGGTTTGGCGAAAATGGTGACGAAATGCGCTTTCGGGTACATTTCGCGAATGGCCTGAGCTGTACCGCCGGTATCCACTAAATCGTCAATAACGATAAAGCCTTCACCATCGCCTTCTGCGCGCTTCAGCACTTTCATTTCGCGCTGGTTGTCGTGATCGTAGCTGGAGATACACACGGTATCGACATAGCGGATGCACAGCTCGCGAGCCAGCAGAGAAGCCGGAACCAGACCGCCGCGGCTGACCGCAATAATGCCCTTCCACTGCTCAACAGGAAGCAGGCGCTGAGCCAGTTTACGGGCATGGATCTGAAGCATGTCCCAGGTGACGACGTATTTTTCACTCATAAAAGGAGTCCCGGCCGGTGATAACGGCTTAAAAATGTACAATGGGATGGGTTGCGCGGAATTATAGAGATCTGAGCCGCTAAAAACCAGCCTCAGTTGGCCCGAATGCGGCTTTTTTGCCGGGGCGAAGTAAGCATCGCTCTGGAAACAATGATATTCTTGATGCTGATACGTTAGATTCGCTGACGTAAGCCAAACTAATCGCAAATGCTCACCATCCTGTGCTTTTCAGCCTGATGGTGCTGACACAGGAGATAGATCGTGTCTGAATTGTCCCAACTGTCACCACAGCCCCTGTGGGATTTCTTTGCCAAAATCTGCGCCATTCCGCACCCCTCATATCATGAAGAAGAGCTGGCACACTATATTCTCTCATGGGCTACCGGGCAGGGCTTTTATGCTAACCGCGATGAAGTGGGCAACATCCTGATCCGCAAACCCGCCACCGCCGGTCTGGAACACCTCAAGCCGGTCGCGTTGCAGGCGCACCTGGACATGGTGCCGCAGAAAAATAACGATACCGTACACGACTTTACCAAAGATCCTATCCAGCCATGGATTGATGGCGAGTGGGTGAAAGCGCGCGGTACCACGCTGGGCGCAGATAATGGTATCGGTCTGGCTTCCACGCTGGCAGTACTGGCAGACAGCAGCGTCGAACACGGCCCGCTGGAAGTCCTGCTGACCATGACCGAAGAGACCGGCATGGTAGGCGCATTCGGACTGAAAGCTGACTGGTTGCAGGCAGAGATCCTGATCAACACCGATTCTGAAGAAGAAGGCGAAGTTTATGTCGGCTGTGCGGGCGGCGTTGATTTCACTTCAACACTGCCTGTTCAACGCGAAGCGGTGCCGGCTGGCTTTGAGCATATCAAGCTTACCCTGAAAGGCCTGAAAGGTGGCCACTCCGGTGCCGATATTCATGTCGGTCTGGGCAATGCCAACAAACTGCTGGCTCGCTTCCTGTTCACGCATGCTAAGCAGCTTGATTTGCGCCTCGTTGATTTTACCGGCGGCACGCTGCGCAACGCGATCCCTCGTGAAGCGGTAGCCACGCTGGCAGTTTCCGCAGATAAAATCGACGCGCTGAAAGGCGCGGCGCTGCATTATCTGGAGACGCTGCAAAATGAACTGGGCCTTAAAGAGAAAAACGTCAACGTGGTGGTAGAAAACGTGGCGGCAGGCGCGGAGGCACTCACTGCCACCAGCCGTGATGCGTTTATCGCTTTACTGAACAGCACGCCAAACGGCGTTATCAGTAACTCTGACGTGATGAAAGGCGTAGTAGAAACCTCACTGAACGTTGGCGTGGTGGCAATTAAAGACGGTGAGGCCACGATTAACTGCCTGATCCGTTCACTGATCGACAGCGGTAAAGAGTACGTGGTGGAAATGCTGACCGCGCTCGGCGATCTGGCGGGTGCCAAAACCGTCGCGAAAGGCAGCTATCCAGGCTGGCAGCCGGATGCCGCTTCACCGGTTCGGGTACTGGTTGAAGAGACCTATAAAAAGCTGTTTGGTAAAACGCCAAACATCCAGGTGATCCATGCAGGTCTGGAGTGTGGCCTGTTCAAAAAGCCGTATCCTGAAATGGATATGGTCTCCATCGGGCCAACCATTACCGGCCCACACTCACCGGATGAGCAGGTGCATATCGAAAGCGTGGGTCTGTACTGGCAGCTGCTGACTGCGCTGCTGAAGGCGATCCCGGCGAAGTAAATCCTTTTACCGCTGGCGAAACACCTTCGCCAGCGGTGTTTATCCCTTCTGTCCCGTTTGAAAACCAGTCACAGTCCCAGTAAAAGCTGCCGTTCAAGCTGCGGATCCAGCAGCATCACGTGTAAGCCCACCAGCCGCACGCCCCGACCGCCCCGCCGTTCTTCCCAGGTTTTTTTGGCTACCGCAATAAAATCGTCTTTATTTAGCACCGGCCAGACGTGCTCCTGGGTGGTTTGCTGAAAGTCGTTAAATTTCAGTTTTACTCCCTGCCGCGCAATGTGCAGATCCGGTTTGATCTGCTTTAGCCGACGTTCCAGCTCGGCATAAAGAAAGTCGATAATCTCCAGGCACTCTTCCCAGTGGTGGATATCCGCGGAAAGCGTGCGTTCTACCCCCAGCGACTTTCGCAGGCGATCGGTAATGACTTCGCGTTCATCTATACCATTACAGCGTTCCCACAAGACGCGGCCAAACTTGCCAAAGCGTTTTAGCAACGCAGCCAGGTCGGTTTTCTGCACGTCGGCACAGGTATGCAACCCCAGCTCCTCCAGCTTTTTCGCCGTCACCTTACCGACGCCAGGGATTTTCGCCAGCGGCAGCGTCAGCAAGAACTGCGGCAGTTCGTCAGGCGTGATCACAAACTGCCCGTCTGGCTTATTCAAATCGGAGGCAATTTTTGCGACGAACTTAATCGGTGCGATCCCCGCCGATGCGGTAAGGTTTAGCTCGCGGGCGATGGTCTGGCGAATTTCGCGCGCCATCAGCGTGGCCGAGCCATGGCAGTGCGGACTGTCGGAAACATCAAGATAAGCTTCATCCAGCGAAAGCGGTTCAATCAGTGAGGTATAGCGCGAGAAAATTTCGCGGATATGGGCGCTGGCTTCTTTATAAGCGTCGAAACGGCCGGGAATGACCTTCAAATGCGGACAGAGTTTTAGCGCCATCGCGGTCGACATGGCACTGTGAACACCAAATTTTCTGGCCGGGTAGTTAGCGGTACTCACCACACCACGCTTCAGATGGCTGCCGCCAATCGCAATGGGAATATCGCGCAGACTGGGATTGTCGCGCATTTCCACCGCCGCATAAAAGCAGTCCATATCTACGTGTATGATCTTACGCATCTGCCCCTCCAGAAACACTGGACAAGTATACAGCCAAAGCCTGCAATTTCAATAAGTCTGTCCCGGCGCGAAGCGCAGCGGCAGCGGGCTGAGGTAACTTTTCTTCGCTTTTTTCTGCGCCGCTCTCTTGATAAAAAAATAGACAATGATAATGTGGCGCAGCATTTCCGGACATTTCCTAAAATGCACGTCTACAGCGCCTCAGGGCGTAGCATCCAACCCTACTATCAAGGGAACCAGAATGGGCAAAATCGCACTGCTGTTTGCGATGTTTTTCCTGCCAGCCGTTGTTTTCGCCAGCGTCCCGGTCGCACAGACTTCCCCGCTGGCACCGGTAAGCAAAGAATTAAAGAAGCAGTTAACGGGCACCCCGGTCTACATTCAGATCTTTAAAGAAGAACGTACGCTGGAGCTTTATGGCAAAATCGGTACCGAGTATCGCCTGCTCGACAGCTACCGAATCTGCAATTTTTCGGGCGGTTTAGGCCCAAAACGTCGTCAGGGCGATTTTAAAAGTCCGGAAGGTTTTTACAGCGTGGGCCTTTCCCAGCTGAAGCCGGACAGCCGTTTCTACCGTGCCATTAATACCGGATTCCCTAACGAGTACGATCGTCAGCAGGGGTATGAAGGTAAGTATTTGATGATTCACGGCAACTGCGTTTCCATCGGCTGCTATGCAATGACCGATGCGTCAATTGACGATATTTATCACTATGTGGAAGCGGCGTTGCGCAACGGCCAGCCACGAGTGGAAGTGAGTATTTATCCGTTCCGCATGACCGACAGCAATCTGCAACGTCATCGCTATTCGGTGTATTACAGTTTCTGGCAGCAGCTCCAACCGGGCTACGCACAGTTTGTGCAGACTCACCAGCCGCCTGCGGTTAGCGTGAGCAACGGCAAATACGTGCTGAACAGCCCGATGCTGAACAGCACGCCAAACCAGTCAGCGCTCGCGCTCTCCGAGGCAAAATAACGCCCAGTCACCTGGCGCAATCTTGTGCCAGGTTTCATTACCCGTTAGCGGTTGAGTCGCGATGACCGTGACCACGTCATCCGGCGTGGTCTGCTTCTGAAAATCAATCTCAACGTCCTGATCCAGCAGCGTCGCTTTGCCAAACGGCGCACGCCGGGTGATCCAGAACAGATTGGTTGAACAGAACGCCATCAGATAGCGCCCGTCCGACAGCAGCATATTAAATACCCCTTTCCCACGCAGTTCCGTCGCCAGCTCTGCAATATAGCGAAACACCGCAGGCCAGTTGCCCGGCGTACGCGGATAGCGTGTGGTCAGTTTGTGTAACAGCCAACAGAATGCCTGCTCGCTGTCGGTTTCTCCAACTGGCCGAAATGGCCCGGTATCCAGCGTGCGATATCCCTTCAGCTGCCCGTTATGCGCATAGGTCCAGTTGCGTCCCCAAAGCTCCCGCGTAAACGGGTGCGTGTTTTCCAGCGACACTTCCCCACGATTCGCCTGGCGAATATGCGCGACCACCGAATGGGATTTGATCGGATAGTCCTGCACCAGGCGGGCAACAGGAGAATTGAAGCTGGGCTGCGGGTCTTTAAATGTGCGACAGCCTTTCCCTTCATAGAAGGTGATGCCCCAGCCATCCTTGTGCGGGCCAGTTCCCCCGCCACGCTGCACCAGCCCGGTAAAGCTAAAACAGATGTCCGTTGGGACATTCGCGCTCATCCCGAGCAGTTCGCACATAGATACTCCTCACGTATTGCCCGACGGGCAGAAAAAGGTTACTTAGCCATCTCTTTTTCGATCAGCAGGATCAGGATATGAATCACTTTGATATGGATCTCCTGAATGCGATCGGCATAACCAAAGTGTGGCACACGAATCTCCACATCGGCCATACCGTCCATTTTTCCGCCGTCTTTGCCGGTCAGGGTAATCACTTTAATGCCCTGCTGGCGCGCCGCTTCTACCGCTTTGATGACGTTTGCTGAGTTGCCGGAAGTGGAAATGCCCAGCAGCACGTCGCCGGGCTTGCCGACCGCTTCCAGATAGCGGGAAAAGACATAGTCGTAGCCGAAATCATTGCTGACGCAGGAAAGATGGCTGACGTCGGAAATCGCGATTGCCGGGTAGCCAGGGCGATTTTCGCGATAGCGACCCGTTAACTCTTCAGCAAAGTGCATTGCATCGCAATGTGAACCACCGTTGCCGCAGGAAAGCACTTTGCCACCGGCTTTAAACGAATCCGCCAGCAAAACAGCAGCGCGCTGAATGGCATGAATATTAGCATCGTCGCTGAGGAATTTAGTGAGCGTGTCCGCGGCTTCGTTTAGCTCGGCGCGAATGATGTCCTGATACATAGGGGAGTCCTTTTAGGTGAGGTCAGGTGCAGTTTACCAAGTTGCCGCTCAGGCGAAAAGCGCCCTGCCTGCCTGGCCGTCACTTCAGGCAGCCGTCCTCGCGGTTTGTGAGCCAGGTTGTAATTATCATGTAAATAGATTGATAAGAAAAACCATCTCATTTACACCTGTAACTAACAGGTCAGACCTCTTACTACTCGTGGAGCGATGTTTATGATAGTCATCAGTTGTATTGCAACAGTGGTGTTGATTGGCGCACTTTTTTATCACCGCATAAACCTGCTTCTGGCCAGTGCGGTTATGCTGCTGTGGACGCTGGGCTGGACCGTCGCGGGGATCTGGTCAGCATGGCTGCTGCTGCCGCTGGCGATAATTTTACTGCCTTTAAACTTATTGCCGCTGCGTCGCTCG
The DNA here is from genome assembly GCF_007981265.1 of Pantoea sp. CCBC3-3-1. NCBI lineage: Bacteria > Pseudomonadati > Pseudomonadota > Gammaproteobacteria > Enterobacterales > Erwiniaceae > Pantoea > Pantoea sp. CCBC3-3-1. The sequence goes on along the minus strand of NZ_CP034363.1, from coordinate 1,034,297 downwards.
CTCTTCTCAAAACCCATGCTGCGTACTTTTCAGAAAGTCATGCCGCCGATGTCACGAACGGAAAAAGAAGCGATTGAGGCCGGTACCACCTGGTGGGAAGGCGATCTGTTTCGCGGCAAGCCTGACTGGCAGAAGCTGCATGCTTACCCGCAACCTCGCCTTACTGCGGAAGAACAGGCATTCCTCGACGGGCCGGTTGAAGAGGCCTGCCGCATGGCGAATGATTTTCAGATCACCCACGAAATGGCCGACCTGCCGCCCGAGCTGTGGGCCTTCCTGAAAGAACACCGCTTCTTCGCCATGATCATTAAGAAGGAGTATGGCGGGCTGGCCTTTTCGGCGTATGCCCAGGCCCGCGTGTTGCAGAAGCTGGCTGGCGTTTCCGGCATTCTGGCGATCACCGTTGGCGTGCCTAACTCACTGGGGCCGGGTGAGCTGCTACAACACTACGGCACGGACAAACAGAAAGATCATTATCTTCCCCGCCTGGCGCGCGGCGAGGAGATCCCCTGCTTTGCGCTAACCAGCCCGGAAGCGGGTTCCGACGCGGGTGCCATTCCTGATACCGGCGTGGTATGTATGGGAGAGTGGCATGGCCAACAGGTGCTGGGCATGCGCTTAACCTGGAACAAACGCTACATCACGCTCGCACCGGTTGCTACCGTGCTGGGCCTGGCTTTTAAGCTGTCCGATCCTGAACATTTGTTAGGTGAAACCGAAGAATTGGGTATTACCTGCGCGCTGATCCCGACAACAACACCGGGCGTGGAAATCGGCAACCGGCATTTTCCGCTTAACGTGCCTTTCCAGAATGGCCCAACGCGCGGTAGCAATATCTTCGTGCCGATTGATTATATTATTGGCGGCCCGGTGATGGCCGGTCAGGGCTGGCGAATGCTGGTGGAATGTTTATCCGTCGGTCGCGGCATCACGCTGCCTTCTAACTCGACCGGCAGCCTGAAAACCATTGCGCTGGCCATCGGCGCCTATGCTCACATTCGCCGCCAGTTCCGTCTGCCTATCGGCAAGATGGAAGGCGTCGAAGAGCCGCTGGCGCGCATCGCCGGTAACGCTTATGTGATGGATGCAGCCGCCTCGCTGATTACCTCTGCCATTATGCTGGGTGAAAAACCGGCAGTGCTGTCGGCTATTGTGAAATACCACTGTACCCATCGCGGTCAGCGGGCCATCGTTGATGCGATGGATATTGCTGGCGGCAAAGGCATCATGCTGGGGAAAAGCAATTTCCTGGCTCGCGCCTATCAGGGCGCGCCGATTGCGATTACCGTTGAGGGCGCAAACATTCTTACGCGCAGCATGATCATCTTTGGTCAGGGCGCAATCCGCTGCCATCCTTATGTGCTGGCCGAGATGGCTGCGGCGGCAAATCATGATGTGGTGGCCTTTGACCGGGCGCTGTTCAGCCATATCGGCCATATCGGCAGTAATCAGGCACGCAGCCTGTGGCTTGGGCTGACCTCGGGCCGTACCAGCCAGACGCCAACACGTGATGCCACCCGTCGTTATTATCAGCATCTCAACCGGCTGAGCGCTAACCTGGCGCTGCTGTCCGATATCGCCATGTCGGTATTAGGCGGTAGCCTGAAACGTCGTGAGCGCATCTCCGCACGCCTTGGCGATGTGCTGAGCCAGCTTTACCTGGCGTCGGCAACGCTCAAACGCTATGAGGATGAGGGCCGCAATGAAGCCGATCTGCCGCTGCTGCACTGGGGCGTGCAGGATGCGCTGAATCAGGCCGAAACCGCCCTTGACGATCTGCTACGTAATTTCCCTAATCGCCTGGTCGCTGGCCTGATGCGCGTGGTGATTTTTCCGCTGGGCCGTCACTGCCGCGCGCCTTCTGACCGTCTGGATCACCAACTGGCCAAAATTCTCCAGATCCCGTCCGCTACCCGTACCCGACTGGGCCGCGGTCAGTATTTGACCCCCGGCGAGCACAATCCCGCAGGCCAGCTCGAAGAGGCATTGCAGGATGTGATGGCGGCGGAAGTCATTCACGATCGCCTGAATAAAAAACTGGGGAAACATCTCTCTTTTACCCGGCTGGATAAGCTGGCGCAGAAAGGGTTACAGGAAAAATGGCTTACCCCGGAAGAAGCGGCCGTGCTGACACGCGCCGAGGCCAGCCGCCTGCGTTCAATCAATGTTGATGAGTTCGCAGCCGATGCCCTGGCGACTCAGCCAGTAAATAATGAGACAGAGAAACGCGGGGAGCCAGCGGATAGTCTGAAGGAGCAGGGGCGGAAAACGGAAGCGGCTTAACCAGCAGGCCGCTAGCGTAGCGTTAGCCATGGGATGGGGCGTGGCGAGATAAAACTCAGCCGAAAGAGAGTTCCGGCTGAGTTTTTATCACCTGCCTGTTAGCGATTTAATCAATCTTATCCCAGGCGTCCTGCCAGTGTTGGCCGACGCCCGGCGCATAGGCGCTGGCCACACCCGCACACCATGGCGTAAACGGCAAAGGTTTACAGGAATAATTGCCGCCAGCGCTGTGAACCTTATCTCCTGCCTGATAAGCCGTCCCTTCCACATACTCAGGGTAGGCCTTTTCAGTTGCGGCGATGGTGACCGTTTTCGTCGCTGAAGCGAAGTGCCGTCCATCTTCCGAGGAAGCGTCCAGTTTCAGCTGATAAGTTCCACTGGCATAGTTTTGACTGTCCAGCTCAAACACCGCCAGATCGCTTTCCGCCACGGTTTGACTGCCGTTAACCAGGCTCCAGTGCCACTTCGCCGCCTCAAAGTTATCCTGCGAGTTAAAGACTACCACCTCGCCCGGCGCCAGGCTCTCCTGTCCGTTGATATTGACCTGCGGTGGCAGCACGGTCACGGTCACAATTTTACTGTCCGTCATGCCGTGGGAACCGGTTACGGTTAGCTGATACCTTGCCTGCCCCGTTGCCCCGCCAGGAAAAGCGGCGCGGGCACTGCTCTGCCGAACTTCGGGTACCATCGGGCCGGAAGGCTCTGCCTGCAAGCCAAACCGGCCTGAACCCGCCAGCGTCGTCCAGACAAATTCATTACCGGTGCTGGCATTACCGTTCAATATTCGGACGGTGCCATCATTGTTGCGGGCAACAACACTGAAATCCTCCGGCACCACGGCGACAGGCACTTTGACCTCTTCATTAGCATCAGAAAGAGTCCCGATATGAAGATGTGCCCCGCGGGCATCAATGTTTAACAGCGTAATCCGTTTACCGGACAGCACATCATCAATAGATTTACCCGGCATCAGCGGCGCATCTTTCATGCCGTCCGCGCTGCCTGGCGTAGTATCCACCAGCGTGTTGCTGACCGTGCTGCCAAAGGAAGCCACACGGACAATCACTCCGTTAACGAAAGGATCGCTGCTCGCCCAACCTTCAAAACCGGTACCCGGCTGACGGTATTCCAACGTCAGGTAAGTGCCATCCCGACGCAGAATTCGTAAGCCTTTCAGCTCACCCTCGTTTGGCGTGTTGAATAATGGCGTAAGCGTATAGTTTCCTGGCTTATCAATCTGCGGCATTTGTGCATCAGACAGCCATCCGGCATAGAGCAGATAAGGCGCAGGGTAAAGTCGGCTGCCCCCGCCGTTCATCGTATCGGAAGGATCGCCGGCAGTGGTTTTCCTACACTGCTGGTCAAGTTGAACAATACCCAGACTGTTAGTGGTACAACCTTCCAATGAGGTCGCATGAGGTGCGCCCAGGTTATGGCCAAATTCGTGCTGCCACATCCAGGGCTTATGGCCCGAGGCGTTGCCGATAATCCATCTGCCAGGCGTGGCAGCCAGCCCGGTCCAGCTACAGGAAGTGGAGGGAATTTCGACAAAAACATAATCATAGTTATTGGGTTCAATGCCCTTTGCACGGGCCAGCGTTTGCGCCTGCGCTACCACGCTGCTGGAGCAAATAGCTGGACGAGGCCCCAAATCAATATCGCTGACCGTATCCCCGCTCAGTAAAAGCTTTCCGTAAGAGGCAATCCTGACGGCACTCACGAGCGAGCTAAAGTCAGTTCCTGAGCCAAACACCGCGCTCTTTATTGCGGCCAGATCGTTAGCTGACCTGTCGCTATAGTGGGTATGCAATAGCAGGACCTTTTTATTACCAATAACCGGACGCGTCGCTACCTGAGCAGGAACAGAAAGCTGCCAGGAAACATCATTTGTCGTACTGGTAGCCACCATTTGCAGGCGATTATTGCTATGGCCCAGTACCTCTTTTTTCCCCAGATCGTTGCGATATTTATTTTCCAGGGTATAGACAATGTCTGACACCGCAGACGCCTGATTAATAGCGGCCTTCCAGGATCGCTGAGAATTAAAACCGCTGCCGGTGCATTCCATCATTGTTGGCTCTGTCTGAGCAGCACTGGAATTCATGCCCAGGCAATATTCTTTATTTTCTTCGGCCAACGCCTCGCTGGTAATTTTAAGATAGCCGGTCATGATCTGCGACAGCTGCCAGCGTTGGCGGGCCGTATCCTGGCAGCGTTGGAAAGTCACGCTGCTGTTATCAGGCTGTAAAGTAAGGCAACTCTCACTCCCCAAAGCCACATTCTTGATGGTGCCGTATCCTGCTTGTTCTTCGCCATCAGCAGCAAACAACCCTGGCAGCGTGTCACGCTGCTGCGACAGCATTTCCGGTACCAGAAGCGCTGAGGACGGCGTTAATGTTGCGGGTTTTGCATGGCTAAATAATGGCGTCAGCGCAAGTAGGGTGACCAGCAGTGAATAATTTGCTGCTGATATATTATTTTTAACAGAATGAACGTTTTTTATTTTTTTATTATAAAAAAGATCATGAAAAGTGAATTTACAAGGCATAATGCCCTCTCAGTTAACTGGCTATCACGCATCACTGAATGCATTTTATTTCATGGCACCGTGATGGATAATTAAAATAAACGTTATTATTTTCCAGACGCAGAAAACCCGGATGGTGCCTCCCAAAAAGAGGCCAACCCACCCCTGCATCGTGCAATACAGAGCCTTTCCACTAACCCGACTTTGGTCGCGGATTGTTACGAAAAAGAAATGATTGTTTATAATAACCTGGCATTAAAAATGACATTAATTAGCAATCAATACCGCTAATAAAATATGAGTCTCCGACTCACCCTGCCATTATTCAGCAGAAGAAATTAGCTGGCAATTGCAATAATTACGCCAGTGAAATTAAAAAATAGATTTAAGAAAGAAGTTTTGCTGAAGGGAGAAATGCAAAGCGGCTTACGGTCTGTATTTCTCGTAAGCCGCCAGAGTAAAACCGTTAGCCGTTCTGCCGCACGCGGGCAATCAGGGCTTCACTATCTTCGATGTGATCTGCCGCCAGGATCAGCATTCTTCCTAAGGCGATCGCCTGGCGGAAACACTCCACCTTCATCGCTTCATCCTGAATGCTTTTAAAATCGGCAATCTGCGACATGCCAACGGTACGGCGGATCGCTTCTGTACCGCAGTAGCCCAGCGTGTCACGCCAGATTTTTTTCAGGAATTCAGCCGCATAACCCGGATACGCCAGCGCACGATCGCGTGATTTTTCAGCTGCCAGCGCTAAAAACTCCTCTGCAAAACTTTGCCATGTTATACGAACATCGTTCAGCCGTTTTTCCCGCACGTCAGCCGCTTCACGCGGTGCGAGCAGGCCCGGCAGGGCGCAGTAGTTAAGCAGAAGATTGCCCAACGCGCTGCCAACATCGAAACCAATCGGACCATAATAGCCAAATTCAGCATCAATGACTTTCAGGCTGCCTTCGGCCACGAATATGGAGCCGCTGTGGACATCACCGTGCAGTAGTGCTTCAGCGTTTGACAGAAAGCGATGCTTGAGGCCGGCTACTTTATGGCGCAGTTCGTCATCGGTACGCAGCGTGGCGACCAGCGGCTCCAGCGCGCGGGGATAACCGTTACGTTCATGGACTTCGTAAGGCTCGTTAAAAAACAGCTCTTCCGTAATGTCGCACAGCTCTGGGTTGGTAAAGCGGATGACGTCCGCTTTTTTCTGATGAGGATGCTGATAAAAATCGGACGTGTGAAACAACGTCTGTGCAAGATAGTGCCCAAGCTGGGCAGCAGCCTGCGGATAATCGACGCCTTTGACCTGTTCGCCGCGCCAGATAGCATGACTGGAAAGGTCTTCCATCACCATCACCGCCAGCGCCGGATCGTAATGCAGAATTTTTACCGTATGTTCCGGGCAAAACTCCCCGTGAATTTGCAGCACTTCCGCTTCGATACGAGCACGATCGAGCGTTAATGGCCAGGATTCGCCCACACAGCGTACGTAAGGCAGTGCCTGCTTAACGATAACCCGGCTGGCGCCATCACGGTCAAAGATTTTGAAGACAAGGTTAAGATTGCCATCGCCCACTTCCTGCGAATCCACCAGGGTGTCGGGATGTTCAATGCCGCCGAACTGGCGCGCATATTCCACGGCATCCGCTGCGGTGAACGTACGGTATTGCGTCATTAACTCACCCTCGTCAAAACTTGCTAATCAGCTTTTCGTCCCGGCCCCGAAGTGTTGCTCACACCTTTTTATCAAAATAAGCCGTTCAGACGTCTATACATCCGTATGGCATGTTGGCACAATATGGCCTGATAACGCAACCAGGATTTAACTTCCATGCAGACACTGAGCACAACCAGCTTACAAGTTCGTGACAACCAGCTGTGGATCCTTGACCAGCAGGCACTGCCGCAGAGAAAAGTCTGGTGTCCCACGCCGGGCGTGCCGGAGCTAGTTGACCACATCAAAGCACTGCGGGTGCGCGGTGCGCCGCTGATTGGCCTTTCTGCCAGTTTACTGCTGGCACTGCTGGCTGAAAACGGCATGGCCAAACCCGCGTTGAGCGAAGCGCTGGACGTGCTGCGGGCCGCCCGCCCTACCGCCGTCAATCTGATGAACAATCTTGACCGCATGAAGCTGGCCCTGGCCCAGGATCGGTATATTACCGCAATGACCTTTGAAGCCCTGCGTCTGGTCGAAGAAGATAAATTGCTGTGCGATAACATCGCCACGGCGGGCGCGAAGCTGATTAAAGCCGGTAGCCGTTTACTGACTCACTGTAATACGGGAGGCCTGGCGACCGCAGGTACAGGTACCGCATTAGGGGTGATTTCTCGTGGCTGGCAGGAAGGTCATGTGGAAAAGGTCTGGGTCGATGAAACGCGCCCGCTGCTGCAAGGCGGACGTCTGACCGCGTGGGAACTGGGCGAACTGGGCGTGCCCTATCGTTTAATCTGCGACAGTATGGCGGCGAGCCTGATGGCGCAGAAGCAGGTTGATGCAATTTGGGTTGGTGCTGACCGAATAGCGGCTAATGGTGACGTCGCCAATAAGATTGGCACCTACAGCCTCGCGGTACTGGCGCACTATCACCGCATTCCTTTTTATGTTGCAGCACCACATACCACGCTCGATCCGGCTTGTCCAAACGGCAGCGCAATTCCCATTGAGCAACGCGCTGCGAGTGAAGTGACCGGGGTGGCGGGCAGCTTTGGTGAAGTACAGTGGGCACCGGAAGATGCGCAGGTCTGTAACCCAGCCTTTGACGTGACGCCAGCGGAGCTGATCAGCGGCTGGGTGCTGGATACCGGCGTGGTCACATCCGCACAGGTGAAAGCCGGGATTTTCCAGCCGGGCCGGGCGCGGTAACGGGCGGCTGTAAGCTAAAGTCAAAACCGGCCTCAGTGTCTGGCGGCAGTCAGGGACAGAACACCGGGACGGCGTGAATCCTTCCCTGAAGGCTTGACTGGCGCGTCCCTGCGCCAGACACCCGGCTTATCTGCCCCTTGCAAACATCAGCGCTGTTGGTAAGAAAAACAGATGATTATCTACGCTCATCCCAACGTGTTTAAACAGCTACGCCATTGTATAAAAGCAGGAAGATATCGCTCTTAAGGCAGTCGCGGATACGCATCCGCAATGCGGTCGCCGGTAAATTTCGCGATCCAACCTTCCTGATTATCAAAAATACGAATAGCGGTAAAATTCGGTGACGATCCCATATCAAACCAGTGCGGCGTGCCCGCAGGGACGGAAATCAGATCGTTTTTTTCACAAAGGATCTGATAAATATGGCCGTCCAGATGCAGGCAAAACAGCCCCGCGCCTTCGACAAAGAAACGCACTTCATCTTCACCATGCGTATGCTCGGAAAGAAACTTCTCGCGCAGCACCTCTTTCTGCGGGTTATCCGCACGCATGCTGATCACATCCCAGCTCTGGTAGCCTTTTTCCGCCACCAGCCTGTCGATGGCGTGCTGATAAGCGTTGATCACCGTTTCCGGTGTGGGATCAACGCCTAAATCACGGTCTGCTTCCCAACGCTCAAAGCGTACCTCTTTGCTGCTCAGCTTCTGGCGAATCTCTTCAGCCTCGGTGCTGTGCCAGACCGGCGTAGTGGCTTCGCTCTCGGTAAAAATAGTCAGTGCGCTCATAAGGCAAACGTCTCCAGATTGATCTGATCAAAACGGTTAACCTGGCGATGACGGCTTGCCGTGTCCGCTTCGCCACGAATTAATTGCACGGTGTTCCAGCCTGCATCCTGTGCCGCATCCAGCTCCTGATGAATATCGGATAAAAACAGCAGTGCATCGGACGGCAGGTCAATCTCAGCGGCAATGTTGCGATAAGACGCGCTTTCACGCTTGGCACCGACATGGGTGTCAAAATAGCCGCTGAAGAGATCGGTGATATCACCCGCGTCACTGTAGCCAAATAACAATTTCTGCGCTGCTACTGAGCCAGACGAATAAACGTAAAGCTTAATGCCCTGCGCCTGCCATGCCTGGAAAGCAGGCAGCACGTCGGAATACAAATGGCCGGTAAAGCTGCCGTTCACATAGCCATCTCGCCAAATCATGCCCTGAAGCGCTTTCAGTGAGGTAGATTTGCGATCCTCATCCATAAATCCAAACAGCACGGTAATCAAATCTTCAACCGTCGCCTGCGGCTGGGCAATTTCATCCCGCAGATCGCTCAGCGCCAGCGCAACATCTTCACGATGCTGGAAAGCCGCAATAAAGGCCGCCAGATTCTCTCGCGCATAAGGAAAAAGCACATCGTGCACAAAGCGAATATCGCTGGTGGTTCCTTCAATATCGGTCACTATCGCGCGGATCATTTGGCCTCCAACAGCCGACGTTGTAATTCACACTGGAACAGAAATTCCAGTCCTTCAAGATGCCGCTTCGCCTCGTTGACGTCCCTTCCCCAGCACGTCAGCCCGTGCCCTCGCAGCAGGAAGGCATAGCGCAGCGGGGTTTCAGCAGCGAAATGCTCAATACGCTCCGCCAGAGCGTCAATATCCTGATCGTTATCGAAAAGCGCAATCGATACGGTATCGAGATGCGAGCTCTGCCCGGACAAGGTTTTCTGCATTTCATAGCCTTGCAGCTCTAATACAGCGCCCTTCTCAATGCGGGAGAGCACGGTCGAGTTCACCGTATGCGTATGCAGCACAGCCCCCGCTTCCGGGAACAGGCGGTAGATCAACGTATGCAGGCCGGTTTCGGCAGAAGGCTTACGGCCCGAAGGCACGTGATTGTTTGCGATGGCGACCTGAATAAAGTCGTCGCGGGTCAGTGCGCCTTTATCTTTGCCGGATTCGCTCAGCAGGCAAAACTCCCCGTCCTGGCGCACTGACATATTGCCGCCGGTCGCCGGTGCCCAGCCGCGAGCGCCGATCCAGTGGCAGGCCGCCACCAGCTGATCCAACTGTGGAATAGTGCTCATACTCTTCCTTTCTGGTGCCGGTGTAACGGCATAACGTTAGCGTTTAGACGTCTAAGCGTCTCGATTGCCAAATAGTAGCATCGGGGCTATAGTGGCGGCAACACAGGGTTAACACATCCTGGAAGAACGTTACGCAAGGATTAATAATAATGAGCCAAACGTCGATGACGCCTGAGAGCAAACTTCCTGCTCTGGGCACCACCATTTTTACGCAAATGAGCGCGCTCGCGCAGCAGCATAACGCCATTAATCTCTCCCAGGGCTTTCCCGATTTTGACGGGCCGGATTACCTGAAGGCACGCCTGGCGCATCACGTCAGCGCGGGCGCCAATCAGTATGCGCCAATGACAGGCGTGCAGCCGCTGCGCGAAGCTATTGCCGCGAAAACCGCAGAACTTTACGGTCATCAGCCGGACAGCAACACGGACATAACCGTCACCGCAGGCGCGACCGAGGCACTGTATGCCGCGATTACCGCGCTGGTCCGGCCTGGTGATGAAGTCATTTGCTTCGATCCCAGCTACGACAGCTATGCACCAGCGGTAACGCTGGCGGGCGGCGTGATGAAACGTATCGCCTTGCAGCCGCCGACCTTTCGCGTGGACTGGCAGGAATTTGCCGCGCTGCTTTCTCCCCGCACTCGCCTGGTTATCCTCAACACGCCGCACAATCCTTCGGCGACCGTCTGGCAGAAAAGCGATTTTGAATCCCTGTGGCAGGCTGTTAAAGAACAGGAAATCTATGTGCTGAGTGATGAAGTGTATGAGCACATCTGTTTTGCTCAGGAAGGCCATGCCAGCGTGCTGGCGCATCCTCAGCTGCGCGAGCGCTCCATCGCCGTTTCCTCTTTTGGCAAAACGTTTCATATGACCGGCTGGAAAGTGGGTTACTGCGTGGCGCCTGCGGCATTGACGGCTGAAGTGCGCAAGGTACACCAGTATCTGACTTTTGCGGTCAATACGCCGGCACAGCTGGCGCTGGCCGATATGCTCAACGCCGAACCGGAACACTATCGCGAGCTTCCCGATTTTTATCGTGCCCGGCGCGATCGCTTTGTGCAGGCTCTGGCGAAAAGCCGTCTTAACGTCCTGCCTTGTGAAGGCACCTATTTCCTGCTGGCGGACTACAGCGCCATCTCCGATCTGGATGACGTGGCGTTCTGTCAGTGGCTGACCAAAGAAGTCGGCGTGGCGGCGATTCCGCTGTCGGTATTTTGCGCCGGCCCTTTCCCTCATAAGCTGATCCGTCTGTGCTTCGCAAAACAGGAAGCGACGCTGGATGCAGCGGCGGAGCGCCTGTGTCGACTTTAAACCTTAGCGTTTTACAGCAGCCTCTGGTCTGGATGGATGGCGAAGCTAACCTGCGTTTTTTTGATGCGCTGCTGGCAGATCTGCACGATCGGGATCTGATCGTACTGCCGGAAATGTTTACTACCGGTTTTGCGATGGAGGCCGCGAAAAACTCGCTGCCAGAGATGCGCGTTATTCAATGGCTGCGGGAAAAAGCCCGCGAAACCGATGCGATGGTCGGCGGCAGCGCGGCGATTCAGACTGAACAGGGGGCGGTTAACCGTTTTCTGCTGGTGGACCCGGACGGCAAAGTCCATCGCTACGACAAGCGGCATCTTTTCCGCATGGCGGATGAGCACCATCACTATCTTGCAGGCGAACGGCGTGAAGTCGTTGAGTGGCGCGGCTGGCGCATCCTGCCGCAGGTGTGTTACGACCTGCGTTTCCCGGTGTTTTCGCGCAATCAGAACGATTACGATCTTGCTCTGTACGTGGCTAACTGGCCAGCCGCCCGGGCGTCACACTGGCAGGCATTACTGCTGGCGCGTGCCATTGAGAATCAGGCCTATATCGCGGGATGTAATCGCGTAGGCAGTGATGGTAACCAGCATCACTACAGCGGCGACAGCAGAGTGATCGGCCCGCAGGGTGACATTCTGGCTGAGGGCGAATCCCATCAGCCAGTGATTCTCCATGCCGAACTTTCGCTGGAGAAGTTACAGGAGTACCGCGAAAAATTCCCGGCGTGGCGTGATGCGGATGCATTTAGTTTTTAAGCGTTCGTTTTGCAAAATAAAACCTCCAGCCTGGGAGGTTTTTTGGCTGAAGGATAGCTAAAACAAATAGCCATCAAGGCGAAAGCCTCTCGCAGAGCGCTTACGCCCTGCAATTATTATGTGAAAGTTTACATAATACCCCTGGTGAACTTTACCTGTAAAATTGCGATCCTTTGCACAAACTATTCATAAAATCTATCTGTGACCCATGCTTATTGATCGCGATCATAAATCACACCTGCGCTGCTCATTACCCTCAACTTGAATTTAACAGCATAATGGTCTGGTAATTTATTTTTACCGCATAAGGTGGCCCGGCAATGCGATATAACATTAATGCTAGCCTGATTTATAATGCAGCGGACGGAACATTAACATTACCGGGCAGTGATGCTCCGGATACCCAGTTATCTCTTACCACCAATGCACTGTTTCTTTTCCTGCTTGAAAACCCACACATTATCAGTCGCGAAGAAATACTAAAAAAGATTTGGGACGACAATGGCCTCACCTCTTCGAGCAGTAATCTCAATCAATATCTCAGCATGCTGCGTAAAACGTTTCGTTATTACGGCATTAACAATATTATTCTCACCGTTTCTCGCGGCAATTTACAATTAAACCCTGAAATTAGTGTTGATATAATTGAAAAAACGCCAGAACAGACGATTTCTCAACCCAGGGAATCAGAAGTTTTGCCACAAAAACAATGCATATCCCTTAGTTCCCCAGCTCTTCCACATTTTATTTCATGGTATCGCAGCGGCCTTATTCTTCTTGGTCTTTCCTTTATCATTATGATAATGACTTTAGTGACTGACAGAAAGTTGAAGCCTGTTACCTTAACGCCTCTGACATCCGGCCAGTGCCATCTGTTAGCCAGCAAAGAAATGCTCAGTTCCATACAGGAAAAAACCTATACGATAAATTTCAACACTGTTCGCCAGGCGCTTAAAATTGACTGTTTACCGAGCCAAAACTTTACTTTTTTTTACGGCGACAGGTTGCAGACCAATGGATTGGGAAGAGTCTATCTGGCGCATTGCACAAGGAATGACGACAACCCTTTCAGTTATTGTGATAGCTATTTTTATTACTCATGGAAACCGTAATGATACATTACCCGCGCTCTTTTTTTGTGTTCTCCCTGGTTATATTTCTTACTGCATCAGGCGTATACATATGGCAAAAATCCTCTTCAGAAAACACGGGGGTAATGAGCTGTTCAACAAAAGTAATTATGCACTTTGAAGATATGAAAACGGAAAATATTAATGGTATGGTGCACATAGATTTCGCTGCGAGAGGTAAAGGTTCTCTGGTCGTTGAAGGTTACACGGACTCAGATGCCGGATGGCTCTATCTGCAACGTTATGTAAAGTTTAACTATACGACAAAACGTATTTCTTCTGGCGCACGCAACTACCGTATAAGTCAATGGGAAGCCAGTGCTTCTTCTATCGATGAGTCTCCGGATATTATCTTCGATTACTTTATGCGTGAAATGTCTGACAGCCATGAAGGGCTGTTTCTTAATGCGCAAAAGCTTAGTGGCGACGCGATTTTATTAAGTTCTCTCAGCTCACCACTCTATATCTGCACCCTAAAGCCAGGCAGTAAGTTTGATTAGGTTCACATTTTTTCTCCCTTCTGAATCGCTCTAAAATAATCACATTTTTTGTATTCACCTGCCGCGTTATTCCTCATTCAAAAAGTGATGTTCGTCCCACATCTCGCCCTCTTTTTGTTACATCAATCCTCATAAATTCAGCAAATGTGTAACAGAACTAAATGACTTATAAAAAGCAGTAAATGACCCAGTAGGCACTAAAAAAACGGCACTAAAGAACAGCACAAAGACATAAAAACACCTTTATAAAAACCCAAAAACCAGAATTAAAATCTAAAAAATAAGAATTGGTGAATTTAAATTTCATATGAGCGGTTAATCCTTATAGTTATCCCTGACACCACTTTTAGCTCCGGTAAGGGGTTGGGTAGTCGCCCTTTCCACAAATTGTCCCGAGGAGAAAGTCAAAATGGGTGATGCATTAGGTCTGATTGAAACCAAAGGTCTGGTGGCCTGCATTGAAGCGGCAGATGCCATGTGTAAAGCCGCCAACGTCGAACTGATCGGCTATGAAAATGTCGGCTCCGGGCTGGTTACTGCCATGGTGAAAGGTGATGTGGGCGCGGTAAAAGCCGCTGTCGATTCCGGCGTGGAGTCAGCTCAACGTATTGGCGAGGTGGTGACCTCGCTGGTGATTGCCCGTCCCCACAATGACATCAACAAAATCGTGATCAAACACAAAGCGTAACAGCGGAGGAAGACAGATGAGTGATGCATTAGGTCTGATTGAAACCAAAGGTCTGGTGGCCTGCATTGAAGCGGCAGATGCCATGTGTAAAGCCGCCAACGTCGAGCTGATCGGTTATGAAAATGTCGGCTCCGGGCTGGTTACTGCCATGGTGAAAGGCGATGTGGGCGCGGTAAAAGCCGCTGTCGATTCCGGCGTGGATTCAGCGCAACGTATTGGCGAGGTCGTGACTTCGCTGGTGATCGCCCGTCCCCATAATGACATCAACAAAATCGTCGCCCGCTACAAGGTGGCGGAATCACAGGGAAAAGCATCATGAAAGAAGCACTTGGTCTGATTGAAACCAAAGGTCTGGTGGCCTGTATTGAAGCAGCGGACGCCATGTGTAAAGCCGCCAACGTCGAGCTGATCGGTTATGAAAATGTCGGCTCCGGTCTGGTCACCGCGATGGTAAAAGGCGATGTGGGCGCGGTAAAAGCCGCTGTCGATTCCGGCGTGGAAGCTGCTAAGCGTGTCGGCACAGTCGTAACTTCACGCGTTATTGCCCGACCGCACAATGATATTGGAAAAATTGCGGCTCAGCACCGGACCTGATGAACCACGCCACGTCTGTACTCTTTTAGTCTGAAGAAGGGATATTTCATGATTGTGCTGGATAATGATTTACAGTCCCGGCAGCTGGCACGGCAGTTGGTGCAAAATGCCAAACAGGCTCAGGCCATTCTGGCCACGTTTTCACAGCAACAAATTGATGCCATTGTTAAAAATGTGGCTCAGGAAGCGGCTAAGCATGCCGAGCCGCTGGCTAAAATCGCCTGTGAAGAGACCGGATTCGGTAACTGGCAGGATAAAGTCCTGAAAAATCATTTCGCTTCGCGGCATGTTTACGAAGCGATAAAAGAGATGAAAACAGTGGGCATTATCCACGACGATCCGGTGAAAAAAGTGATGGACGTTGGCGTCCCGCTTGGCGTGATTTGCGCGCTGGTTCCTTCCACGAACCCAACCTCCACAATTATTTATAAGTCACTGATTTCGTTAAAATCTGGCAATGCGATTATCTTTTCTCCTCACCCTGGCGCGCGCGCGTGCAGTAAAAAAGCCATTGAGATTGTTCAACGTGCGGCAGAGGCTGCCGGAGCCCCGGCAGGATCCGTAAGCGGCGTCACTGAACTGACGCTGGAAGCAACTTCTGAACTCATGCACAGCAAAGACGTTTCGCTGATCCTGGCTACCGGCGGTGAAGGGATGGTCCGTGCAGCCTATGCTTCCGGTACGCCTACCATCAGCGGTGGCCCGGGTAACGGTCCGGCCTTTATCGAACGCAGTGCAGACATTCCCCTCGCGGTAAAAAACATTATTGCCAGTAAAACCTTCGATAACGGCGTCATCTGTGCTTCTGAGCAGTCGGTTATTGTTGAGCGCTGTGTCCTGGACGAAGTGCAGAAAGAGTTCAAAGCCCAGGGTGCCTGGTTTATGAATGAATCCGAAATGACCAAAATGGCTGCCCTGCTGCTGCGCCCCAACGGCACGATTAACCCTCAGGTCGTCGGGAAAACAGCATGTTACCTGAGCCAGCTTGCTGGATTTCAGGTGCCCGAGACAACCCGTGTACTGATTGCTGAACAGACTACCGTATCCCGCAAAAATCCCTATTCCCGCGAGAAACTTTGCCCGGTACTGGGTTTGTATATCGAAGAAGATGCCAGAGCCGCCTGCCGCCGGGTGGCTGAATTGCTGAATAATGAAGGGCTGGGCCATACGCTGGTGATCCATACCCATAATCAGGACGTCATCCGCCAGTTTAGCCTTGAAAAACCCGTTAACCGCATCCTGATTAATACCCCAGCAGCGCTGGGCGGCATTGGCGCGACTACCAATATCCAACCGGCTCTGACGCTGGGCTGTGGCGCAGCAGGCGGCGGATCCAGTTCAGATAACGTCGGCCCGTTGAATCTGCTTAATATCCGTAAAGTTGCTTATGGCGTTCGCTCGATCGAGGAACTGCGTACTCCGGCTGACCGTCAATCTCAGCCCCAACCTGCGTCATTCCAAAGCAATAACGCCTCGAGCATTCTGAACGATGTCAGGTTTACCCAAAGCGAACCGGAGCTCACTGCGGATGACCGCTTTGAGCAGGTTACTTCCGAGGGGGATGACAACAATGCCAGTGAGATAACGGAGCAAAATGTAGAGCGTCTTATCCGCCAGGTTCTGCAACGTTTGAGTTAGCCATGCACTGAAATAAGGAAAAAATCATGATCCTTGCCAGGGTAACCGGACATGTCGTTGCCACCCAAAAGTGCGATGAGCTGCGCGGCAGTAATCTTCTGCTGATTAGCGCACTTGATGACGACCAACAGCCGATCAAAGACAGGACCTGGGTTGCAGTCGATCAGGTTGGTGCGGGGACGCATGACATCGTCCTGGCGGAAGAATATTTTGCCCTCAATAAAGAGCGCTACAAGGCCATGTCCGTTGTTGCCATCGTCGAAAAAGTGTTCCGCGATCGCTAAGGAGTGAGCAACAGATGAATGGATTTACGATCAAACCCCGCATTCAGTACGGTCCTGATGCGTTGTCCACGCTAAATGATCTGCCTGCGCAAAAGGTACTGCTGGTGACGGATCGAACAATGATGAAGTTTGGCCTGGTCGAACGCATCACCGAGCTGTGGGAACGACGAGCAATACCTTTTCGCATCTGGGACGAGGTGGTGCCCGATCCGGATATCGCCACCATCGTACGCGGCATGAAAGTGATGGAGGCTGACTCTCCCGATTTGGTTGTTGCTCTGGGAGGGGGATCGGTCATCGATGCGGCTAAAGCGATGATTTACGTTTTGCATCAGCTGCGCCCGGATAGCGCGCTCCCCTGTTTTGTGGCTGTTCCTACCACCAGCGGTACGGGTTCCGAAGTGACATCATTTTCCGTAGTGAAATCAGGCGTTGAGAAACTGGTGCTGGTCGATGCGCTGATGCTGCCCGATATCGCCATTCTTGCCCCCGAGCTGGTGACCTCTGTTCCTCCGGCGATCACCGCAGATACCGGTATGGACGTTCTGTGCCATGCGGTAGAAGCCTTTGTCTCTCGCCACGCCAGTGATTTTTCTGATGCCATGGCGGAAAAAGCGGTAGGCCTGGTGTTCAGTCATCTTGCTGACTGCTGGCGCCAGGGCGACAACTTACTGGCACGTGAAAAAATGCATAACGCGTCCTGTATGGCAGGCATAGCCTTCACCAATGCGTCGCTGGGGATCACCCACAGCCTGGCACATGCGCTGGGCGGCATGTTTGGCATACCGCATGGGCGGGCCAACACGCTGCTGATGACGCAGGTAATTGCCTTCAACGCCGACTATTACGGTCAGTGCGCAACCCATGCGGCACAGCGATATGCCTGTCTCGCCAGATTGTTGGGTCTGCCAGCTGCAACACCCAGGGAAGGCGTCCACAGCCTGTTGCTTGCCATTAAGGCGCTAAAAGAAGAACTGCAATTTCCTTGTGCTATCCGGGATACCAGCATCGACGCCGCACAGTTTGAACAGCAATTGCCCCAAATGGTTGCGCAGGCGCTGCGGGATAACTGCACGGCAGGCAATCCGGTAACACCGCACGCCGCCCAGCTTAATGCGATTTATCGCGCAGCCTGGGATGGAAGCAACGGAGAGTCAGTTAACGCTTTTCATCATCATTGATAAGAACATCAGGAGAGCTTTATGACCCACAACACCTTAACGCCACGCGTCAAAGTGCTGGCAGAGCGCTTACTCTCACATAAAGGCGCGCTTTGTGCTGAATATACAGCTACGTCAGGTGCATTGCTGAATGATATCGCGGGCGTACCTGCCTCGGTAAAACCCGCGCGCCGCTTCTATGAACTGATACGCCATTTACCGACAGATATCCGCCCGGATGAACTGATTACAGGTAATCCAACAGGCACACCCCGTGGCGCAATCTGTCACGATGAAAGCGAAACGCGGCGTGACTCAGTGCTGACATTTCTTAATTTGAATAATGAGCTCGCCTCACCAGATTACATGCTGATTATTGATAAAGGTGTGGTGGCGATTAAGGAACAGCTGGAAGCGGAAGCCCGTAAGTTGGGCAGCGCGGTGAGCCGCAGCGATTTGGACGGCATGAACACCTGCCGTGCCGCGATTTATGCCTGCGATGCTCTGCTGATGCTGGCGCAGAAGCTGGCAGATCGGGCCGGGACACTGGCAGAAAGCGAAACCAACCCCTGGCGCCAGGCCGAACTGCTTGAAAGTGCTGTGCTTTTACGGCATGTGCCCGCATACCCAGCCAGTAGTTTCAAAGAGGCATGTCAGGCTTTTTACCTGTTTCAGCTGGCGTTGTTACTGGATAACGGCAGCTATGCGGTCAATCCTTGTGGCGCAGATAAAGCTTTGCTGCCGTGGTATCAACAAGATATTGCCAGCGGCAAGCTAAACAGCCAGCAGGCCAGTGAAATTGTGGAGTGCTTATGGCTGAAACTGGCTGAACTTAGCGAAGCCCGTGCGCCATGCGATATCGATGGCTATCCCATGTTTGATGCCTTGCTGCACGGTGCTCGCCTTGATGATGACCTCATTATCAACCCGCTGTCAGCCCTGTTCCTCAGTGCTCACCAGAAACTGGGCGAACTCAATCTGACCGTACGTTTATTTCATGGCAAAGCCGCAATACCCCCCCTTCGTAATCCTTTTGAACAAGGCGACGTGAAGGAAATGGAAGGCCTCACACCGCGCCTGCAAAGGTTGCGCCATCGCTATTTGCAAGCCCGGCCGAGCGTCTCCATTCACCGCGCGCTGGCCTTTACCGAAGTGACGAAAAACAATCCCGGTTTACCTGTCATTTTGCTGCGTGCAAAAGCCTTTCGCCGCGCCTGTGAAACGGCGCCGATCCTGATTCAGGATGAAGAACTGATTGTTGGTCATCCCTGTGGTAAAGCGCGTGCTGGGGCTTTCTCACCGGATATCGCATGGCGATGGGTGCGTGATGAACTCGATACGATGAGTACACGTCCACAGGACCCCTTCGTCATCAGTGAAGAAGATAAGAAGACCATTCGCGAAGAGATTGTTCCCTTCTGGGAAGGCCGCTCGCTCGATGAGATCTGTGAAGCGCAGTACCGTGAAGCCGGTGTGTGGGCATTTAGCGGGGAAACCTTTGTCAGCGATCTCTCTTATCATCAGATCAATGGCGGGGGGGATACCTGTCCGGGATACGACGTACTGCTGTTCACTAAAGGCATGAACGGCATCAAAGCCGATGCCGAAGCGCACCTTGCCAGACTCAGCATGGAGAATCCTGAAGATATCGACAGGATCTATTTCTACAAAGCGGCCATTGAGACCTGTACCGGCGTGGTGAATTACGCCGGACGCATTGCGCGGCAGGCTCGCGAACTGGCGGAGAGAGAGCAGAATGCGGAGCGCCGCGCGGAGCTACTGGCGATTGCCCAGGTTAATGAAAACGTTCCGGCAAACCCTCCGGCGACGTTACAGGAAGCGCTGCAAAGCATCTGGACCCTTGAATCCCTGTTTGAAGTAGAAGAGAACCAGACTGGCCTGTCGCTGGGGCGTGTCGATCAGTATTGCTATCCCCTGTATGAAGCCGATATCCGTGAAGGCCGTTTAACCCGAGAAACCGCACTGGAATTACTACAGGCTTTCATTATCAAGTGCGCCGAACTGATGTGGATGTCCAGCGAGGCTGGCGCGAAATATTTTGCGGGCTACCAGCCTTTTATCAATCTGACCGTAGGCGGCCAGAAGCGCAGCGGTGGAGATGCCTGCAACGAATTAACCTACCTGATTATGGATGCGGTGCGGTTTGTTAAAGTGTATCAACCTTCACTGGCCTGCCGGATACACAACCAGTCTCCACAGCAATATATGGAAAAAATCGTCGAGGTGGTGAAAGCCGGAATGGGCTTCCCGGCCTGCCATTTTGACGACTCTCATATCAAAATGATGTTACGCAAGGGTTTCGACTTTGAAGATGCCCGCGATTACTGCCTGATGGGCTGTGTGGAACCGCAAAAATCTGGCCGTATCTATCAGTGGACCTCTACGGGCTACACACAATGGCCTGTGGCTATTGAGTTTGTACTCAACCGTGGGCGCATGGTGCTGTTTGACAGCCATCAGGGGCTGGATACCGGTGATTTGAACCAGCTCACTACCTATGAAGCTTTTGACGCTGCGGTAAAAAAACAGGTAGCCCATATTGTTCGCCTCTCTGCCATCGGCACGGTAATCAGCCAACGGGTACATCGCGACGTTGCACCAAAGCCTTTGATGTCATTGCTGGTGGAGGGTTGTATGGAAAGCGGTAAAGATGTCGCCGCTGGCGGTGCAGTGATGAACCACGGTCCCGGACTGATCTTTTCTGGTCTGGCAACTTATGTCGACTCTATGGCCGCGATCCGCAAACTGGTTTATGAAGATCGTAAATATACGCTGGCAGAAATCCGCGATGCCCTGCTGGCTAATTTTGCAGGCTTTGAGGCACTACGCCGCGATTGTCTTAATGCGCCAAAATATGGCAACGACGATAACAGCGTCGATCGGTATGCGCTGGACATTACGGAATGGACGGAAAAAGAGTGCCGTAAATACAAAATGCTCTATTCCACCCTTAGCCATGGCACATTATCGATTTCTAATAATACCCCCATTGGCGAACTGACTAACGCTACCCCAAATGGCCGGCTGGCCTGGATGCCGCTTTCCGATGGCATCAGCCCGACACAAGGTGCGGACAAATACGGGCCAACGGCAATCATAAAGTCAGTGAGCAAAATGAATGTGGAAACGATGAATATTGGCATGGTCCATAATTTCAAATTCCTTAAAGGGTTGCTTGATACACCGGAAGGTCGTAACGGACTGATCACGCTATTGCGTACCGCCTCTATCCTGGGGAACGGACAAATGCAGTTTAGCTACGTTGACAACGACGTACTGAAAAAGGCTCAGCATGAACCAGAGAAATACCGTGATTTGATTGTTCGCGTGGCGGGATATAGCGCTTACTTTGTTGAGTTATGTAAGGAAGTGCAGGATGAAATTATCAGCCGTACCGTTATTGAAAAATTCTGACCCTTGATTAAATGAAGACATGCTGATTTATCCAGGAGGTAAGCGTGTTGAACACACAGGTATTAACGGGCCGGATATTCAATATTCAAAAATATTCCATTTATGATGGGGACGGTATTCGTACGCTGATTTTTTTTAAAGGTTGCAATATTCGCTGTCCGTGGTGCTCAAACCCTGAAGGGCTGAGCACCCGGTTTCAGGTAATGTTCTCAAGAAATAAATGTATTGATTGCGGCGAATGCGTCAGGGTTTGCCCAGCCGGGGTACATTCACTGGTAAACGAGAATGGGCACACAAAGCATGTTGTTGACCGCAACAAAGAGTGTATCGGCTGTCGGCAATGTGAACAGGTCTGCACCCGCAGTGCTTTGGATATTACCGGAAAAGATGTCAGCGTTGCGGAACTGATGGAGATTATTATGCAGGATTATGATTTTTATCTTTCCTCCGGCGGTGGTGTCACTATCGGCGGCGGGGAAATGAGTCTGCAAACCGATTTCGCCGTGGCGCTTTTTAGCGAGTGCAAAAAAATGATGATTAATACCGCTGTTGAAACACAGGGAACCACCTCGCTGGCGAATTATCAAAAATTAGCACCAATAACTGACACTTTTTTATTTGACATTAAGCAAATAAACAGCGAACAGCATAAATCAATCTTTGGCGTAGGGAATGAGGGAATACGCCGTAATCTGGAATGGCTGGTGGACTCAGGAAGTGAAGTCATTATTCGTATGCCACTGGTTCGTGGTTATAACGACTCCTGGGAAGCCATTACCGGCGCGATAAATTATGTCCAAAAGCTGGCAGCACGCGGAAATATAAGACGTATTGATATTTTGCCCTATCACCAGTTTGGCAAAAATAAGTATGAAAAGCTCGACATGATTTATCCCATAACAACCGACCCCTCTTATCACGATGACGAGTTGAGCCGACTGGAGCACTTTTTCAGCCGTTTTGATTTCGATATTCGCGTGGTTCGGCATTAAAGGAGCCAACATGAAAAGTTTAGGTGTAATTGAAACACTGGGTCTGGTTAGTGCAATTCAGGTAATTGATGTCGTTTGTAAATCAGCGGAGGTCAGCTGTATTGGTTATCGCAAACCGGGTGCAGGGAGGGTTTGTGTTTGTTTTGAAGGAGAGATTGGCGCAATTAAAATGGCTATTGAACGAGGCATTGAAGTCGCAGGAATGCACCAGAAAAAAGTCGCCTCGCTGATTATCGCCCGACCGGAACGCTGTGTCGTCGAAATGCTGGCAATGTTGAAGGGAATTCCTCAAATCGCTCAGACAGCCCCGCCGGCAAGGGTTCGCGAGAGCCAGACGTATTCTGCCCCACATGCAGGCGAGCTAAAAATGCTGGCGAAAAAAGGAAAAAAAGGAAAAAAGGATGATGGACAGGCTGCTGAGAGAAAAAATCGCCACGTTGTTAAAGGCTGCTGAACACCAGATTCCGGTCGGTATCTCAAACCGCCATGTCCATCTCTCTTCAGAGGATATTGAAAAATTATTTGGTCCCGGATACCGATTGCAACCGCTGAAACCTCTACATCAGCCAGGGCAGTTTGCCGCCCAGGAATGCGTTACGGTCGTGGGCCCTAAGCGCTCACTGAACAACGTTCGGGTGCTTGGCCCGGTCAGGCCGGTGACGCAACTTGAAATATCCCGGGCAGACTGTTTTGCCCTTGGTATCAAAGCGCCAGTGCGGGAGTCCGGCAGCCTGGAAAATGCAGGTAACGCGCTACTTGTGGGTCCTGTGGGGCATGTTGAACTGCGATCGCAGGTGATTTGTGCCTGGCGGCATATTCATATGTCACCAAAAGATGCCGAACGCTTTGGCGTAATTAACGGCCAAAAGGTGAAAGTCAGCAGCACGGGCGAACGCGGGCTGGTCTTTGATCAGGTCGTGGTGCGCGTCAGAGATGATTTTGCGTTGGAATGTCATATCGATACCGAAGAAGCCAATGCTGCCGGACTGAAAAATGGCATGCAGGTTTCGTTACTGAAATGAGCGAATCATGACCGACAACGAAACAGAGCATCTTATTAAAGCAGTTTTAGCACGGTTGAAAAAAACGGTACTTCTGGTGCTGACTGCGGGAACAGGTTATCAGCAGGAAATTATCGATCGGCTGGCGACGCTGAATATGCGCTATGACATGGTGATGACGGAAGAAGCCATGAGGCGACATTGCAGAACACTCTGGGAGCCACTGGCATCCTCTCTGCCCGACAACTTCCTGCATAAAATCCCTGCCCATCTGCCGTACAGCGCGGTCGTTCTGCCTTTTATGGAGTACTCGCTGGCGACGGAACTGGCTGGCGGCATCCTGCAAAGTCCTGTCAGCAAGCTGGTACATCACGCCTTAATCTCTGGCGTTCCGACGCTGGCTTTGCGCTATCACTGCGATCCTCACAGTGAGCTAAACGCGCTGCGCGGTTATGACAAAAATCCGGCTTATCTTCAACAAATTCAACATACGCTGACGCAGTTGCAGAAGTATGGCCTGGCGCTGTGCACCATGAATGAACTGGTCGCCAGCTTAACAACATCCTCAGGAAGGCCATCTTTAGAATGCAGCCCCGTTATATCACCGTTGCGGAGCTGGAAAAGAATCCGGCATTAGTTAATCACGCTACGTCACGATTTACTGATGCCGCCATTGACTATATGAAAGTAAAGAGAAAATAACTTTAATTAAATAAGGATTTTTTATGTCTGCTAAAACCAAATGTTGGTTATGGATGCTGCTGGTTATCTTGTCTGAAACTACAGCGACCTCAAGCTTAAAAATGTTTGATAACAGTGAAGGCGTGACAAAAGCTTTGTTTCTGGCGCTTATTATTGCTCTCTACTGCATTTGCTACTATTCGCTTTCTCATGCAGTAAGAAATATTCCGGTAGGTCTGGCTTATGCTACCTGGTCCGGCACGGGTATTTTAACGGTGTCGACTTTGGGAATTATTTTTTATGGTCAACATCCTGATGCAGCGGCCATAGTCGGCATGGTGATTATCGCCAGCGGCATTATAATTATGAATCTTTTTTCTAAAATGGGCAGCGAAGATACGCTGCCGTTGAACGAGCCGGATGCTGATAAAAACTCTCCCGTTAAAATATAAGGATATTACTATGTTTAATATTGGATTTTTATGGCTGGCGCTCTCTATCAGTGCTGAAATCACTGGCACATCAATGATCAAAAAGACGGCAAACTTCACCCGACTATGGCCATCATTGCTGGTTATTACTGCATATTCACTGTGCTATTTTTTCCTGACCAGAGCGATGAGCAGCATCCCCGTGGGAATAGCCTATTCTTTATGGTGTGGTTTTGGCATTGTGGGCGTCACGCTTTTTTCTATGATTCTGTATAAGCAAAAGCCTGACTTACCTGCTATTTTCGCCATGATGTTGATTATTACCGGCGGCGTAGTCATGAATATTTTTTCAGGCATGTAGCAAAACAGGGTATGAGCTTAAAGCACATACCCTGACGGCTATTCAGCTAAATAATGACTATCGGCCAGTTTTTTAAGGGTAAATTTTCCTTCGCTGTAATGCAAAATGGTCAGGCTGGCGTTACCGATGCTTTCTCCATGGTATTGCTCAGGAGCATACAAGGTTAACAGAGTAGGAATGGCGCTGCCGTGTGAAACCACCAGCGCATTACCACCACCTTTGGCCTCGGTTTTATCAATTATCGAAGCCATCCCCTTTTTAAGTCTGGTGACAATAGCGCTGTAGTTCTCTGCCGTCCCGGTTTTATCGTTTTCAGCAATGGCATCGGCCATTTCCCGATCGGTCATTTTGTCGGTAAACGCTTCCCACGTTGACCAGTCCTTGAGGAATTCAACCTTTTTTGCGGCAAACAGTGGCTTCCAGAGTTCCGCATCATCCCGGCCTTCATATCCCCCGTAGCCCCACTCTCTCAGCGATTTAAGCTCAATGAGTTCGGGCTTATCTGCCGTGTCATTTTCCTGCAGTATAATCTTTGCGGTTTCGCGAGCACGCCCGGAATCGCTACTAAAAGCAGTAATAAAATGAACACCTTTCAGCCCATTTCCTGCCTGTTTTGCCTGTAAAATTCCCTGTTCCGTTAAGGGCGAATCACTCCATCCCTGCACCTGCCCGGTAGTATTAAACATTGTCTTACCGTGGCGGACCAGATAGATATCAATTTCTGTTGCCCAGGCATGCTGGGCAAACAAACCGCACAGGATAATTAATAACGTATTTTTCCCTGACATAGTACTTTTCCTTTTAACCTGTGAGTAATGCTAAACGTGTTTCTCCAGCCGTTGATAAATGGCAATAAATTCCTCGCACAGAATTTTAAAGGTTTCCGCGCTCATCATCTGATCTTCTGCATGAATAAGGATCAAGGATAAATGGTCGCGCATCCCTTCCATTTCCGACTGGATTAATTTTGCATGCACTTTATGTCCCCGATTAAAACTTTGCTGACCGCTTTTAATCAGCGCTCTGGCTTCAGAAAAATTTCCAAGCTTAGCTAACTGGATTGCCTGAATGAAGGATGAACGCGCCTCGCCGACATGGCAAATTAACTCAAAACAAATTTCTTCAATATCCATATTATACTCCTGCAATAATATCCAGTGCCTGTTTAAGAATTTTTTCACCGTTCATCGTGCCGTAGTCCATGGTATCGATCACCCGAACCGGTATCGTTTTTGCTGCTTCCTGAACTTTATCTTTTAAAAACCTGACCTGTGGTCCCAGCAAAATAATGTCGGCTTCTGCCAGATACTCAGATAAAGCCTGCTCGGGGATTGCCTTCACCGATACCTCAGCCTCTGTTTTTACTGCGGCTTCATTCATTTTCTTTACCAGGATGCTGGTTGACATTCCTGCCGAGCACATTAATAAAATATTTTTCATTTGCATGACTCCTGATTAAATAACTGTTGTCCGTTACTGCTAATGACCTGCTGATACCAGTAAAAACTGGCTTTTTTTATCCGCCTGAGCGTTTTTAACTGATGGTCATCGCGATCGATATAAACAAAGCCATAGCGTTTGTGATAACCGTTGCTGGTGCTCATTACATCCATAAATGACCAGGGATAATATCCCCATATCGGCACGCCATCGCTAATAGCAAGCTGCATTTGCGCAATGTGCTGCTGCAAGTAATCGATGCGATAAACATCGTTGATTTTACCCCCGACCAGAGAGTCACAGGCACCAAGGCCGTTTTCAGTAATCATGAGCGGTAGCTGATAGCGATCGTATAATTTACGGCAGGCGATGCGCAGACCAGCAGGATCGATTTCCCAGTCCCAGTCATTACGTTCCAGGTAAGGGTTACTGTCGCCCGCATACAGTCCGGGAAAATGAGGGTATTTAAAGCCGCCTTTTTGTCCGTCAGAATTAAATCCGGGTTGAATTTCCTGGCCCGCTGGTGGGCAATATTTTGCGACATTGCTTTGGTAATAGTTAAAAGCAATAAAATCAGGTTGGGCAATTTTGAGCTCGGCCAGCTCGTGCTCCGCTAAACGAATATCTACTCCCCGCTGAGCAAAAAAGCTAACAACCGTCGGATTCTGTCGCCCAAGACAAAGTAAATCGAGCGGATAAAAAGTTCTGAACTCGTCTTCATTCATTGCAGCGAGGACGTCTTGCGGCGCACAGGTCGCGGCGTAGGCTACAGCATAACCAATGCAGGGGCCGATTTTAGCCTGGGGTAACATTTCACGGCAAAGTGCAATCACCCTGGCATTTGCCAGCGCCATTATTCGGCTAACCTGAAAACGCCAGGCTTCAACCGCAACCCCTTCAGGCACGCCGCCGATTAAATCGGGATATAAAACCACGTTGTTGGATTCGCAGAGGGTCATAAAATAGCGGACCCGATCGCCAAACTCACTAAAGCAGGTTTGCACGAAACGCTTAAAATCCTCGATCATCTGTTCGCCGTACCATCCGCCGTATGCTTGCTGTAGCGCCTGCGGATGATCAAAATGATAGAGCGTGACCAACGGCTCAATCCCCTGCTTAAGCAGTTCATCGATTAGCTGATTGTAAAAAATAATTCCCTGCGGATTCAGGGTGACGCCATCCGGATAAATACGTGTCCAGGCAATAGAAAACCGATAGGACTTCAATCCCAGTGATTTCATCAACGCGACGTCTTCGCGAAAACGATGATAATGATCTGACGCCACCGTGGTGTTGTGCACAGGATTGCTAAAATTTTTGGCATCCTGCACTGATATCCCTTTTCCCGCTTCGTCAAAGGCCCCCTCGACCTGATATGCCGCTGTGGCGGCCCCCCAAAGAAAATCGGCAGGAAAAGGTTTTTGCTCTAAATGTTCCATTATGCGATGTCCCTATTTTGTTCTGGTTGAACGAGTGTCTGCTGCTCCTGCTGATAAAACTGCCGGTCGGCAATGCGAAAAAAAGGGTAATAAATCAGCATGGAAATAAACATAATGGCGAAAGACCAGAGCGTTGTGGAAAGGCTGCCGCCGGTCATCAGGAATCCAACGATAAACGTTGGCGTAGTCCAGGGCAGATTAGCCACATGCGGGAGATCGATAATGCCATGCTGCATCAGAAAGTATGTTGCTCCGGCAATCAGGCCAGGTGTAAGGATAAAGGGCGCCATAAACAGAGGGTTAAAACAGATTGGCGTGCCGAAGATTAGCGGTTCGTTGATATTAAATATTCCCGGGCCAACCGACATTCTGCCGAGCTTTTTGAAATACTCGCTCTTCGCCGTCAGCGCCATTAACAGTACTAATCCCAGCGTCGCGCCGGTTCCGCCCGCCCAGATCATCGCATCGGTCGCATTGGTTGCCGCAAATATTACCTGCTCACCGGCTTGAAAAGCCCTCTCGTTTAATGCGCCGTTTTGCATTAGAAAAGGCATCGCCACGCCGATAACGACCTGCGAATTTATGCCGCAGAAGAAAACCAGTGCGCAAAGCATATGGTAGGCGGCATAGCCGGGCGCCGAGTTCAGCACCCAGGTTATCGGCGTCAGAACATGCGCGATCATTTCGTTGATATTGAAATGAAATACCACAATCAGCAGGCTGAATACCGCCAGTAAAAACAGTGCGGGCAGCAGTGAAGTAAAAGATTCACTTACCGCTTCAGGCACGCCATCAGGCATTTTTATCGCAATTTTTTTCTGTTTAAAAAACGCCAGGGTTTTTAAGGTGATAAAGCCTATCAGGATGGCGCTAATTAACCCGGAGGTACCCAGCCCATCCACGTTTAAAACGTATTCCCCGTCGACCAGGTGATACTGACTGACGATAAAAAGGCTAACTGACGTAGCGATACTGACAAAAATGTCCTGTTTATATTCCAATGCACCGTAATAAGCGATACTTGCAGCAGTTAACAAACCCATAATGCCTGTTGTCGCATTAAAAATGGTGTTAAAAAAGGGTGCCGCAGGTGCCATAAAGTTAGCGACAGGAAGGTAAGGTATATTAGACAGCAAAATTGAAGTACTGCCGATAATGAGTAACGCCATACAGGCACACATGGCGTTGCGAATAATTGTCAGCGCCCGGTTACTTCCTACCTTTACCACGAAAGGCATCAAATGCTTTTCCAGAATATTTGTTGTGGCGTGCTCCATACGTTCTCCCTTGATATCAGCACTGTTTATCTTTTTCAGAATTTCGCGGGTATCGTTATTACCATATTCATCTCTGGTAAGTGTGATCACTGGCTTTCCACTGGCAGCCTCAAGCGTTTTAATACGTTCTGCTTCCATACTGCTCTGCGGAGCTACCAGGACGATATCCGCCTCACTCAGATACATTTCAATCTGCCCAATACATACAGCCAAAAAACGGTAATCCAGCCCTTTTGTTTTGGCTGCTTCCCGTAATGTTTTCACAGCAATACTGGATGACATACCGGTGCTGCAACACACCAGAATCTTCATGGCATTACCTCCTGCCAGGCATTATATCCGCAGTCAAAAAAAGGTTACCTGGGGAGAAATGCCGCTTCAGAGGCGGCATTATTTAAAAACCGATTCGGATAACGTTTCCCTGTTGTTTATGACTTCCTGTAATAACGCAAGGAATGTCGAAAAGCAGGTGTCTTTTGTGAGACATTTTAACCTTTCTTTATCACTCATCAATGAAAACAGACTTTCATATAACAACTGCAATGAATCATTTTCCTGATGACGAATATTCAGCATAAACAGATAGCGCACATCTTGTTTATCCCAACGGACGGGATTAGCAAGCACGGCTACGGCCACAAATGTTTTTTCACCGCCAGGGTGTACAGGATGAGGAAATGCGACGCTATTGCCAAATTCCGTTGCGGAGATTTTTTCCCGTTCAATGACGCAGTGGGTAAAGTCGTCTGCAACAGGCATCACGCTGCTTACACGCTGACAAAGTTCTTCAATCAGCCCGAAACGCTCGGTGGCATGTAAATCCGTAAAAAATAATGCTTCATTAAAATAGTCAAGCCGCTGACTTTGCTGCGGTTTGCTTTGCAGCCAGCCCGCCATCTGATTTAGATCGTCAGGCTCCAGAAAATAGTTAATGCGCAGGGAGGGTATTGCGGTCTGAAAAGGCACATCCACAGTGGAAAGGATCAGATCATAATCCTGCTGTTCAAATTGGTTAAGTTCATACAGCTGAACGACCTTGACCTGGTTAATATGATGCGAAAATCGCTGGCGGATTTTATACAGCAACAGCTGCGAGCTTCCCATGCCGCTGGCACAGACAATGATAATGTTGTAGCGCTTTACGGGCCTGCCACGACGGTCGATCGCCAGGGCAAAATGCACCGCCAGATAGCCTATCTCAGCCTCACTGACCGTCAGGTGCGTTTCCTGATGAATGATTTTTCCCGCAAGAACAGCGATTTCATAAGCGGTGATATTTTCTTCTTTAATCTGCTGCAATAGCGGATTATGAATCGTTAAATTCCACTTCAGCCGATCCATCATCGGAATAAAGTGCAGTGACAGCAGCTGACAGAGTTCTAAATCATTCATCAGGTTTATGCCAAAAACATCGTTGATTTTATAAATTATTTTATCGAACAGCTGCATAATGTCAGGGCGGGAAACCATCGTTTCCTGCTGAAAAAGATGCCGTTTTCCGGCCAGATGAATGGCGATGAAGCAGCATTCTGTTTCAGGAAAGGAAATGGAAAATGCTTGTTCAATTTTGGCTACCAGCTGTAAAGCCACCCGATATTCATCGCGTTTTTTTAACAGGATATAGTCTTCGGGAATTTCCTGGGGATAATGACTTTTATCGATACGCATCAGCGCAATTTGAAGGTGGATAACCAGATTTTGAAAACCGGTATCCGTCAGTTGAAGATTATTTTTTTTGAGGATATCAACCAGAATAGTACCAATCTTTTTTCTGCTAATAGTGTCTTTTTCTTTTTGAAATAATTGCTGACTGTCATCGTAAAAAAAATAACGGGCTATCGCCTGCCGGATACTGAGCTCACTGCCTGCTATCCTGATGCCATAGCCCGGCTTAGCGTTTAATGTCAGATTGAATGATGCAATCGCCTGACGTACATCTCTCATACAGTTGTTCAACGTAGAACGACGGCACCACGACCGGGATCATGCCAAAGGCAATGGATGTTGCGACCACGACCAGATTCATGTTTTCACGGTATTCGACTTTGGCTAACGTGCGGATCCCGCTGGCCGCGACCGTACCAAACAGCACCACGCCTGCTCCGCCCAATACGGGGGCCGGAACGGCTGCCACAATTCTTCCCAGCACCGGCAGGCAGCCCAGCAAAACCAGGATCACGCCGCCGGCTGCTACCACATAACGGCTTTTAATCCCGGTGATGGCGACCAGGCCAATATTCTGGGCGAAAGCGCTTTGTGGGAAGGAGTTAAACAGCGGTGACAGCGCGCTGGTTAGCATATCGGCCCGCAGACCGCTGGCGATACGCTTGCCGTCAACCGGCGTACCAACTATTTCACCAATGGCGATCAGTCCGGCAGTGGTTTCAGTGAGCAGCACCAGTACAATCAGCGTCATCGACAGGATCGCCGCTACATCAAAAACCGGCATACCAAAGCTTAGTACGCCCGGTAAAGCCACCCAATCGCCGTTCAGCACCGTTGAAAAATGGGCTTTTCCGCTGAGCGCAGCAAACAGCGTGCCGAGCACCATTGCCGCCAGCACTGCCACCCTTTTTATCGCGCCATTACCAAACCGATTCAGTAGCAGCACGACGGCCAGCGTCAGCGCGGCCAGCCCGATATTGCCCGGCGAGCCCCAGCCGGGTGCAGCCGGATTGCCGCCCATCGCCCAACGCGCGGCGACCGGGATCAGTGAAAGACCAATGACGGTAATCACGGTTCCCGTTACCACCGGCGGGAAAAAGCGGATGATATGGGCAAACAGCGGCGCAATCAGCAGGCCAATCAGTGAAGAGACGATCACTGCGCCAAACACCACCGGCAATCCTCCGCCACCCGTTACCAGCGTGACCATCGTCGCCACGCCCGCAAAAGAGACGCCCTGCACCAGCGGCAGACGCGAGCCAAAGCCCGGTACACCAAGCGACTGAAGCAGCGTCGCACAGCCGCTGACGAACAGCGCCGCAGTCACCAGCATGCCCAACGCTGCCGCTGAAAGCCCGGCCGCCGCCCCGATAATCAGCGGTGGCGCAATGATGCCACCGTACATGGTGAATACGTGCTGGAGTCCCCAGGCAAAGGATTTTCCTGCCGGATAACGCGTATCTTCAGGCCTGACCATATTTTACCCTTCAATGATTACCCCACGACAAGGTGGGCGTTATTGGCGCAGTCAGTTTGGGTGCGGCCAGCGCGCAAAACCCGCAGCAGACTCTAAGTACGTGATGCGTTTGAGCACTGTCCACGCCCAAAATGGCAAGTAAAATAGCCGGGCTCAGCTGCCCCGGTAGGTCGACCATGACCACGGTGAAATCAAAAACGGTAAATGGTAGTGGCTGCCGGTTGCCGGGATCACAAAGTCGATTTGCGCGCTGACGTAGAGCGCATCACGCCCGCTGGCAGCAAAGTAGTCGCCGATTTCGGCAATCAGTCGATAGTGGCCAGGCGCCAGCGGCTCCGGCGTGAGCGCCTTAATGCGCCCGTCTGCATCGGTGGCCTCTTCGGCTACCGGCAACCAGCCCTGACTGCTGTTCTGCTCCAGAGAGATAGCGACGCCCACCGCCGGTTTCCCCAGCGCCGTATCCAGAACGTGCGTGGTGATGGTGCTCATTGGAAAGTCTCCTGTAAGCGCAGCAACGTAATTTCTCGCAGCTGAGCGAGTGCCTCGTCAAGTTCCTGGTGAGCATTGTTACCAAGACGCCGCTGGAGTTCTGCGAGGATCGCTTCTCCGCTGCGGCCTTTTGCCCGAATCAAAAAAACGCGACCAAAGCGCTGTTCATAGGCGATATTACCTGCCTGAAGCGCCTGTTTGAGTGCGGCGTCATCGGCATTTACCTGCCCCTGTTCTTGTCTGGACAGCCCGGCTTCTTTGCCCTCGCCCTGTGCCTTTTCGCCAATACGGGGATGAGCAGAGAGCGCCTGGTTTAACGCCCGTTCATCCCACTGGCGAGCCAGCACGTCCGCGGCTTGCAGCAGCGCCTGCTGAGACTGAAAGGGTCTTTTCGCCACCAGCACGCTGGCCCAGTCGTCCAGCGCTACGCAATGGGCAATCTGCGCTTTTGCATCGCCAGCGGCGGCCTGGTTAAATATCTCCAGCGTCATTCGCCGCTCCCTATTTGCTCTACCACGCCAGCATAGGCCCGAATCGCTTTTGCCACATCGGCCGCATGCACGGATTCGGCCGGATGATGGCTGATGCCGCGATCGCAGCGCACGAACAGCATGCCGACCGGCCAGCGCTCGGCAATCGCAATCGCATCGTGTCCCGCGCCGCTCGGCAGCGCAAGCGTGCGGCCCTGAACTGCCGTCACTGCCTGGCTCAGCGCAGCCTGTAATCCCTCATCACAACGCGTTGCCGGGATTTGATAATATTCTTCCGCGCTAAAATCCAGGCCACGACGTAATGCTATCGCTTCAGCCTGAGTCAGCAACGCGGAAAGCAGTTCCGCCAGCGGCTGGTCTTCTGGCCCGCGCACGTCCAGCGTCAGCATGACCTCACCGGGGATGACGTTAACCGCGCCGGGCAGACATTGTAGGGTGCCAACGGTCGCCACCAGCTGCGGGCTGTGCTTTGGCGCGGCCTGCTCGACAAACACCATCCATTCAGCCGCCGCGGCCAGCGCGTCTTTTCGATGCGACATGGGCACCGTTCCGGCATGGCCTGCCTCGCCAACAAACCGGCAGTTTAGCCGTCGTGCACCGTTGATCGCGGTCACCACGCCCAGCGCCAAATCTGCCTGTTCGAGGCAAGGCCCCTGTTCGATATGCAGTTCGAGATAGGCAACGATCTCTTTCACCTCCCGCGCCGCCTGTGGGATGGCATCGGCATCCAGACCCGCGTCGGCCATCGCCTGCGCCACGGTAATACTGTTGCCATCGGGATGATTGACCCAGCTTTCCGGCCAGCTGCCGGTGAGTCCACGACTGCCCAGCAGCGTGATGCCAAAACGCGTTCCTTCTTCATCACCAAAACCAACGACTTCGATTGCCAGCGGCAGACGTTTTCCCTGCTGGTTCAGAGCCTGCACGGCTTCGATAGCGGTCAGCACGCCAAGCATGCCGTCGTAGCGTCCGGCGTTACGCACGGTATCCAGATGGGAACCCAGCAGCAGCGCGGGCGCTCCCGCTTCCAGACCTTCATAACGACCGCAGATATTACCCACGCTGTCCTGCCAGACTTTCATGCCCGCTTCGGCCATCCATTCGCCTGCCAGCGCATTAGCGCGCAGATGTTCTGGCGAGAGGTAAACACGGGTGAGAAATTCGGGCGTTTCACTGATTTCCGCCAGCCGATCGCAGCGCGCCATGACTCTGGCAGCGGCTTGCTCAGCCGCGGCTGAACTCATCAGCTCCATCAGCAGCTCCCGCGTGAGTAATGATCCCAGGCCGACTGCATCGCGGCACCCTGCGGCGTTTTGTAGCCCAGATAAGTCAGCACCGATTCCAGCGCGCTCAGCGTCTGCATCACGCAATCTTTACGGGCGTTGTAACCCATGGTGCCAATACGCCAGACCTTGCCGTGCAGCGGGCCAAACGAGGTGCCGATTTCAATGCCAAAATCTTCCAGCATCAGTTTCCGTACCCGATCGCCGTTAATGCCTTCTGGGATAACGACGCCCAGCACGTTGTTCATCTTGTGGTTTATATTCCCGAAGGTTTCCAGTCCCATGCCCTGAATGCCTTTCAGCATGGCATCACCATGCAGCTTATGGCGGGCAATGCCCTGATCCAGACCTTCTTCAAGAATCAAACGCGCGCATTCGCGAGCGCCAAACAGGGCGGAAGTCGCTTCGGTGTGATGGTTAAGCCGTTCTGGCCCCCAGTAGTCCATGATCATGCCGAGATCGAAATAGTTGGACCAGATCATCTCGTCTTCGCCGTCCTGATGTGCGGCGGTACGAATGCCTTCCTCGACACATTTGCGCTTGCGGATTACCGCTTCCATTTCCGGGCTGAGCGTGATGGGTGAGGTGCCGGACGGGCCGCCAAGGCATTTCTGCATCCCGGCGGACACGGCATCCAGTCCCCAGGCATCGGTTTCCAGCGCGTTTCCGGCAAACGACGCCGTGGCATCGGTATAAAACAGCACGCCATACTTTTTGCAGATTGCACCGAGTTCTTCCAGCGGTTGGAGCATGGTGGTAGATGTATCGCCCTGCACGGTCAGCAGCAGGCGCGGTCGCACGGTTTTGATCGCATCTTCAATTTGATCGGGCGTAAACACTTCGCCCCACGGCGCTTCAATGGTATGAACTTCGGCGCGGCAACGCCGGGCAATTTCACACAGCAGATGACCGAAACGGCCAAATACCGGCACCAGAACTTTATCGCCAGGCCGGATCGCCGACAGCAATATCGCTTCGATACCGGCACGAGAAGTGCCGTCGATCAGCAGCGTCCACTGATTTTGCGTGCGGAACACGCCGCGATAGAGCGCCATCACTTCGTTCATGTAATGCGTCATGGCCGGATCGTACTGCCCGATCAGCTGGCTGGACATGGCGCGCAGCACGCGCGGATCGGCATTGATCGGCCCCGGCCCCATCAGCAGGCGCTGCGGTGGATTGATTTGGGAAATGTTCGCTAAATCCATCTTGTGGTTCCTTCTCTTGTCGATCGATGCATCAGTTCAGACCGCGCACCGATGAGATAAACTGTTTGAGTTCCTGAGTTTGCGGGCTGGCAAAAACCATTTTGCTGTCGCCCTGTTCCCAGACGCGTCCCTGATGCATAAACACCACGCGGTCGCCGACTTCCCGGGCAAAGTTCATTTCATGCGTGACCAGAATCAGCGTCATGCCCTCTTTCGCCAGCTGTTCCAGCACCTTCAGCACTTCGCCCACCAGCTCCGGGTCAAGCGCGGAAGTGATTTCATCGCACAGCAGCACTTTCGGCGTCATCGCCAGCGCACGGGCAATGGCGACACGCTGCTGCTGGCCACCGGATAAATTCGCCGGGTAGTAATCCATCCGGTCGCCCAGCCCGACTTTTTCCAGCATCTGTGCTGCCAGCGCACGGCATTCGGCCTCCTTCTTTTTCAGAACCCGACGCGGCGCCAGCATCACGTTTTCCAACGCGGTCATATGCGGGAACAGATTAAAGTTCTGAAATACCATGCCGACCGAGCGGCTGATTTCGCGCGCCTGAGAATCGCGATCGGTAATCGTCATACCGCCCAGTTTGATACTGCCTTCCTGATAGCCTTCCAGCCCGTTCATGCAGCGCAGCAGCGTACTTTTCCCCGATCCGCTGCGGCCGATAATCGAGATGACCTCGCCCATCTCGACATCCAGATCGACGCCTTTTAGCACGTGATTGGCACCGTAGTATTTCTGTACCTGATTAATGGTGATGAGCGGCATTGAATTTCTTCTCCAGGTACTGGCTGTAGCGCGACAGCGGATAACACATCAGGAAGTAGCCCAGCGCCACCAGCCCGAAAACTTTGAACGGTTGATAAGTCACGTTATTGAGAATGGTGCCCGCTTTGGTTAGTTCGACAAAGCCGATAATCGATGCCAGCGCGGTGCCTTTTATAACCTGAACCGCAAAGCCTACCGTTGGCGCAATGCCGATGCGCAATGCCTGCGGCAGTACGACGCGATAAAGCGTCTGACCAAAATTCAGGCCGAGGCAGCG
The DNA here is from genome assembly GCF_007981265.1 of Pantoea sp. CCBC3-3-1. Lineage (NCBI taxonomy): Bacteria > Pseudomonadati > Pseudomonadota > Gammaproteobacteria > Enterobacterales > Erwiniaceae > Pantoea > Pantoea sp. CCBC3-3-1. Next base: position 997,776 of record NZ_CP034363.1, on the reverse strand, counting down.
TGAAGCCTCCCACTGCCCTTTTGGTAAAGCCTGAATGCTGCCGTACCAGATATCGACCAGAAAAGCGCTGGTGTACAGCGTCAGCGCCAGCGAGGCGGCGGTCCAGGGCGATACATCAATGCCAAACAGCGCCACGCCGAAGAAAGCGAGAAACAGCTGCATCAGCAACGGCGTGCCCTGAAACAGTTCGGTATAAGCACGGATAAAACGGTTCGGCCAGCGACGGCCCGTCAGGCGCACCATGACCAGCGGCATCGCCACCAGCGTACCGCCTAAAAATGCCGTCAGCGACAACAGCAGCGTCCAGCGTGCGGCCAGCAACAGATTGCGCAGGATGTCCCAGTCAGTAAACGTCGTCATCAGGGCGTTTCTCCAAACCATTTGCGGCCCGCGGCCAGCAGTAACTGACGCATCGCAATCGACAGCGCCAGATAGAGCAGCGTAGTAACGCCATAGACTTCAAAACTCAAAAAGGTCCGGGACTGGATCAGGTTGGCGGCGAAGGTCAGCTCCTCATAAGAGACCTGAGAAACCACCGACGATCCCAGCATCACGATGATGCACTGACTGACCAGCGCCGGATAAATGCGCTTCAGCGAAGGCGGCAGCACGATGCGCAGAAAGGTCTGTGAACGCGTCAGCCCCAGCACGCGCCCGGCTTCCCACTGGCCTTTTGGCGTGACCTGAATACCGGCGCGAATAATTTCGGTGCTGTAAGCGCCCAGGTTAATCAGCATCGCCAGCAGTGCGGCTTCGCCCGCCGTCAGCTTCAGCCCGAGCGCCGGCAGGCCAAAAACGATAAAGAACAGCTGCACCACAAACGGCGTGTTGCGGATCAGCTCAACGTAGCAGCCCCACACGCGGCTCAGTATCGACGGCTTGCCGCTGCGTAGCGCCGCGCCGAAAATGCCCAGCGCCACGCCGCCCACGGTGGCCAACACGGTCAACTGAATCGTTACCCACAGCCCGGAAAGCAGTTCCGGCCAGTAAGGCCACAGCGCAGGAAAGTCGAGTTGTTCCGTCATCGCCTGCCCTTATGCGCCAAAGTCGGCCGGTAATGGTGCCTTCAGCCACTGCTCAGAGAGGCCGTTCAGCGTTTTATCTTTTATCGCCTGGTCGATTAGCGTATCTACCTTCGCTTTCAGGGCGGGTTCGTTTTTGCGAAGACCGATAAAGCACGGTGAATCCTTCAGCATAAATTTCGCCACCGGCGCTTTTTCCGCATTCTGTCGGGCAATCGCCGCGACCACCAGGTTGCCGGTTGCGACATACTGCACCTGACCAGAAAGATAGGCAGAAAGCGTGGTGTTGTTATCTTCATAGCGCTTCAGCTGGGCATCTTTCGGCGCGACGTCGCTCAGCACCATATCTTCCACCGCGCCACGCGTTACGCCGATGGATTTGCCGCTCAACGCCGCGGCATCTTTCAGCTCAGCCTCTTTTGGGCCAAACACGCCGAGGAAGAACGGCGCGTAAGTGCGGCTGAAAGCGATAACTTTCTCGCGCTCAGGGTTTTTGCCCAGGCTGGAGATCACCAAATCAACCTTATCGGTTTGCAGATAAGGGACGCGGTTGGCGCTGGTCACCGGCACCAGCTGCAACTTAAGTTTCATCTGTTTTGCCAGGTATTTTGCCATATCAATGTCGTAGCCCTGCGGCTGGAGATCGGTACCCACCGAACCAAACGGCGGGAAGTCCTGAGGAACGGCGATGCGGATAACTCCACGTTTTTCAATGTCCTGAAGCTGATCCGCCCACGCATGCGTTACCTGAGTCAACATCAGCGCCACACCTGCTACTGCCAGTAATGCTTTCTTCATTCTTTTTGCCCCGGTAAATAAACCATGAAACGAAAGATTCTTGAAGAATTCATTTGCAACTAATGTGCCAGCCGCGCGACTGCCTGCCACGTAACGTGATTTTTTGACTCAGGGATCGCGACCAAAAGACCAGCTATGCTAGTAAACAGGCTGATAAATCAGATTATATGCCGTTAGAAAAGCAAAAAGGCAGGCAGAGAGAAGACCGATAACCGACAGGATTTGGGAAAGAGCTGATGGAAATTACAGCCGTAAATCTTTCGCCCCGAAATAAAGCAAAGCACCAAAACGGTGCCCCACTAATGTGATTTTGATTGCCGGGGCACCACCGCTTACCGGCAGCCGCTGGCGATTAACGCTGTTCCAGCTCATCCAGCTGGTTGTAGAGATCGGCAATATGGTGAATGCGCTGACGGCCTTCGCTAAGCAGTTCATGCAGTAAAGCGTTTGCCAGCAGGTTAATTAAACTGTTGGCCGAGGCATAGCTGTCGAAGGCGGAAACGCTGTCCAGCGGCGCGCAGAGCTGCCAGCGAGCCAGCGCCATCAGTGCCTGAGCCTGAGGTTCGCAAATCACCAGTGTGGGAATGCCATCATGTTGCAATTGCTGCAACAGCGGCTTGATGATGCGCGGACGACGACGGAAAGCAATAACCACGACCATATCCTGCGGCGTCACTTCAGCCAGCTCCTCGGAGAGCGTCTGACCCGGCTGCGGCAGCACCTGCACGCCGCCTCTTGCCTGAAGCAGCTGCTGACGAAAATGCAGCGCTACCGGGTAAGCATTGCGCATGCCGATGACAAACACGCGCTGGCTTTTCGCCAGTTGCTGAACAACCTCGCCGAACTGTACGGCATCAATCGCGTTGACCCACTGGGTCAGATTCGCCATTTCCTGCTTGTAGTGGCGGGCAAGCAATGTATTTCCCTGCACCGCATCGCGGTTGTCGGTCAGCGGCATGCCGCTCTGCCTTAAGGTGCGCAGCTCATCCCGCATGTCGCGATATTTGTCATAACCGAGCCGCTTAAACAGACGGCTGACGGTGGCCTTAGAGACGCCGCTGAGGCGAGCCAGCTCGGCGCTGTTATAGCTGATCACATCATCGAAGTGGTCGAAGACGAAGTCGGCTACGCGCTGCTCCTGCGGTGATAACTGCGGATAGTGACTCTTCAGACGTTCATCGAGCTGCTTCATGCGTGGACCTTGTAACTTTTGTTTCAGAGAACATAGCCTATACAAATAACGTGCCTGGCAGAAAAAAACCGCTAAATCGCGACGTATCTTCCGGCGGTTAAGGCTTTTTTTCAATGTTTAACCCGATATCAGCGGATAACTGGAACATCTCTTGCTTTAGTTAACGCACTGTCACCCTGAAAAAGAGATTGTGATGATCCAAAGTAATGTCGCCCCGTTAGGTATGACCGTGACGCCCCATCATCTTGCCAGCGAAAGCGCGCTGGCCGTTTTGCGTGAAGGCGGCAACGCCATTGAAGCGATGGTCGCGGCGGCGGCGACCATCGCCGTAGTGTATCCCCATATGAATGGTCTGGGCGGCGATGGCTTCTGGCTGATCGTGCCGCCACAGGGTGAGCCGGTTGCCATCGATGCCAGCGGCGCAGCGGGTTCACTGGCCGATTTACGTTTTTACGAGGCGACTTCAGCCATCCCGCATCGTGGTCCGAAAGCGGCCCTGACGGTCGCCGGGACGGTCAGCGGCTGGGCAGAAGCATTAAAGATTTCTGACGAGCTGGGCAGTTCGGTTACGCCGCTTGCGCGCCTGCTGGCAGATGCGACCCGCTATGCCGCAGATGGCATTCCGGTGACGCAATCGCAGGCGGCGGCAACGGCAAGTAAATATCATGAACTCGCGGAGCAGCCGGGTTTTGCCCATACTTTTCTGCCCGAAGGCGAGGTGCCGCGTGCAGGCAGCCGCTTTACCCAACCTGACCTTGCTAACACGCTGATTCAACTAACGGAAGAGGGGCTGGAAAGCTTCTACCGCGGTTCGCTGGCCAGTAAACTCGCCAGCGCGATGTCCGCGCTGGGGATGCCAGTCACGCTTGAGGATTTGAATCGTCATCAGGCGAAACGGCGCACGCCGCTGCGGATCCGGCACCAGCACGGCGAAGTGTATAACATGACGCCGCCCACGCAGGGCGTGGTGTCGCTGGCCATTCTCGGCATTATCGATCGGCTGGATATGAACGGCGCCGATGAAGCACAAACCATTCACCGCATTGTTGAAGCCACCAAACTGGCATTTGGGCTGCGCGATCGCTATATCACCGATCCGCGCCACATGACGGAACAGATGCAAAGCCTGCTCGACTCCGATTTGCTGGCGCGGCTGGCCAGCGAGATCGATGATCGGCACGCCGCACCATGGGGAAGCGGTAAAGGACCAGGCGATACCGTATGGATGGGGGTGATGGACAGCAGCGGGCTGGCCGTTTCCTTTATTCAGAGCATTTATCATGAGTTCGGCAGCGGCGTGGTGTTGCCGGGCACCGGCATTACCTGGCAAAATCGCGGCGCGGCGTTTAGCCTCGATCCCAATCATCTGCTGGCTCTTGCGCCCGGCAAACAGCCTTTTCATACCCTGAATCCTGCCGCTGCCCGCCTGAATGATGGGCGCACCATGGTTTATGGCTCAATGGGCGGCGACGGCCAGCCGCAGACCCAGGCGGCGATTTTTACCCGTCATATCGTACAGGGCATGCCGCTACAGCAGTGCGTTAGCGCCCCGCGTTGGCTGCTGGGCCGCACCTGGGGCCAGGCCTCCGATTCGCTGAAGCTGGAAGGCCGTTTTTCCAGCGAAACCTTTGCCCGCCTGCGCGCACTCGGCCATGAAGTGGAAGCGCTGGATGATTTCAGCGAAGCAGTCGGCCATGCAGGCGCCATCGTACGTCATACCAACGGTATGCTGGAAGGCGCATGCGATCCGCGCAGCAACGGTAGCGCCGCCGGTTTTTAACAGGAGAACACCATGAAGCAGACTTCGCCCGACTGGGCAGCCTATGTGGCACAGATGGAGCAGGTTCTGGGCGTGACGCTGGATGACGAGCGCCGCGCCGAACTGCTGGTGCAGTTTACCCGTATCGCCGGTATGGCAGAGCCATTGATGGCGTTTCCACTCGACGATCGGCAGGAAGTGGCGGGAGTATATAAAGCATGAATCTGCACAGGTTATCCATCGCTGAACTGAAACGCGCGTTGATTAAAGGCGAGCTTAGCGCCCGAGAGATTGCCCAACAGACGCTGTCGGCCATCGGGCAACATAATCCCGCGATCAACGCCTGGACAGAGATCACGCAGGATCGCATGTTGCAGGAGGCCGATCGCCTTGATCGACTGCGTAAAGAAGATCGTCCGCTGCCGCCGCTGGCAGCGATCCCTTATGCGGTTAAAAATCTGTTTGATGTAGCCGGTCATACCACGCTGGCGGGTGCCAGCCTGTTTAGCGATCGCCAGCCTGCTACTCATGACGGCTGGGCGGTGCGTAAACTGGCCGACGCTGGCGCGATGCTTTCCGGCATGCTGAATATGGATGCTTACGCTTATGGTTTTACCACTGAAAACAGCCATTACGGCGCAACCCGTAATCCACGGGATCTGACCCGCATCGCTGGCGGATCTTCCGGCGGCTCTGCGGCAGCCGTCGCTGCGGGTCTGGTGCATTTTTCTCTTGGCACGGACACTAACGGGTCGATTCGCGTTCCCGCCTCGCTGTGCGGTATTTTTGGCCTTAAACCCACCTTTGGCCGTCTTTCCCGCAGCGGCAGCCAGCCGTTTGTCGCCAGCCTGGATCATATTGGCCCGTTTGCCCGTTCTGTGGAGGATCTGTCGCTGGTTTATGATGCGCTTCAGGGGCGCGATGCGCAGGACAGCTTTCAGGCAGAGCGTGCGATCCATCCTGCACACCGCTTGTTGGAGCACGGCGGTGAAGGTTTACATTGTGCCGTGCTGGACGGTTATTTCCAGACGTGGTGCGATGATGATGCACGTGCTGCTGTCGCGCTGGCGGCGAAAGCGCTGAATGCACAGGATGAGATTTCCCTGCCGGAAGCAGAACTGGCCCGCACCGCCGCCTTTATTCTTACCGCTTCGGAAGGGGGCAACGCTTATTTGCCCGCCCTGCGCAGCCAGCCAGAGCGTTTCGAGCCGTTATCGCGCGAGCGGCTGCTGGCAGGCGCGATGATCCCCTCCGCCTGGTATGTGCAGGCGCAGCGTTTTCGCCAGCATTTTAAACAGCAGGTGCTGCCGCTGTTTGAGCAGTTCGACGTGCTGATTGCGCCAGCCACCCCCACCAGCGCCACGCCCGTCGGCCAGGAAACCATGCGCATTAACGGCAGCGATTTGCCGATCCGTGCCAGTATGGGGATGCTGACGCAGCCCATTTCCTTCCTCGGCCTGCCGGTGACCACGGTGCCGCTGCAAACGCCGGGCGGTCTGCCAATTGGCTTACAGCTGATTGCCGCGCCGTTCAAAGAAGAAGCCTGTCTGCGGGCAGCCTGGGCGCTGGAAAAAATGGGCATTGCGAAAGCATTACCAATAACGGGTTTCTGACTATGAAAAGTGAATATATCGATCGACCGTTGATTCTGGCGGAGGTAACCGCCGCCTTTTATCGTTACGAAGAGGCATTAATCAGCAACGACACGGTGGTACTGGACGAGTTGTTCTGGCACGACGCACGCACCGTGCGGTTGGGTGCAGGAGAGAATTTATATGGTATTGAAGAAATCCGCGCTTTCCGGGCGGCACGTCCCTCAACAGGGTTGGATCGCCAGCTGCGTAATACGGTAATCACCACCTTTGGGGAGGATTACGCGGTGTGCAGCACCGAGTTCACCCGCGAGGGAACCGACAAAATCGGGCGTCAGCAGCAAACCTGGGTGAAGCTGCCGTGCGGCTGGCGAATCGTTGCGGCGCAGGTAAGTTTGATGAGCTGACAGGCGGTCCTTGCTCAGACCGCTTCACGATTGCCACCACCGAAGATGTAACCGCGAATGCAAGCACTGGATCGTGCTTGCGTCTACGGCCGTTGGAAATCCTCTCCTGAATTCGGTGCCCGCTTGCTTAAGGCGGCGGAAAGGCCCAGCGGCATTGTACATTAACCAGCCGGGTCAGGCACTTGACAGATGATATAAAGCAGCCCACTATATGAGCACTGGATCGTGCTTGCGTTACGTTGGTAACCAACACCCTGCTGAGAAGGTCGCTTAACCTGACCAGCACAAAAAAACCGCCTTTATCGGCGGTTTTTTTGTTTGCTGAACAACCTAAAATTCAGCGTCTTAAGGTCTTGTCCCGCCACAGACATGACAACAACCCAACGCCAGGTCTCATCCAACGCTGAATCAAACCTCAGGCGCCGGATGCGTTTTCACCCAGTGATCGGCAATCTGCTGACGCGTGCAAATCCAGACTTTCTCATGCTGCTGGATATAATCCAGGAAGCGTTGCAGCGCTTTGAATTTCCCGGGCCTGCCCAGCAGACGGCAGTGCATGCCAATCGACAGCATCTTCGGCGACGTTTCACCCTCTTCATACAGTACGTCAAAACTGTCTTTCAAATAGGTATAAAACTGCTCTGCCGTATTAAAGCCCTGCGGCGTGGCAAAACGCATGTCGTTGGTTTCTAAGGTGTAAGGAATAATCAAATGCGACTTCACCGTGCCGTCCTGACAGGTGACCTGCGCCCAGAAAGGCAAGTCGTCGCCATAATAATCACTGTCGTAGGTTAACCCGCCCTGCTCGACCACCAGTCGGCGCGTGTTCGGGCTGTCGCGTCCTGTGTACCAGCCCGTGGGCGCTTTGCCAAACAGATCGGTCAATGTATCGATCGCCTGCTGCATATGCTGACGCTCGGTTTTGGCATCCATTCCCTGATAGTGAAGCCAACGCCAGCCGTGGCTGACCACATCGTAATCGGCATGTTTAATCGCCTCGACGATCTCCGGATGACGCGCCAGCGCCATCGCCACGCCAAATACCGTTAGCGGCAGATCGCGTTTCTGAAATTCGTTGTGGATACGCCAGAAACCCGCACGCGAACCGTATTCATACAGAGACTCCATCGACATATGCCGCTCGGGGTAACTGGCCGCGCCAATAATATCGGACAGAAACTGCTCCGAACCGGCATCGCCATGCAGTACGCTGTTTTCTGCGCCTTCTTCATAATTCAAAACGAACTGTACGGCGATGCGCGCCTCATTTGGCCAGGCCGCATGCGGAGGATTGCCCGCATAGCCAATCAGATCACGTGGATAGTTTTTGTTAAAGCTGTATTCTTTTTTCTCGCTCGTATCATTCATGATCGCTTGTCCTGTTCCGGGGCAACTTCACTTAGTTTAGGTGCTTAAACTGACCCGTCAGGGTTTTTCGCACCGGATAGTCTAAATCGCCATGCTTACTGGTCGACAAGCCAAGCGCCACCAGCGATTCCACCATTTTGACTGCCGCGCCCACGCCATCAACGATCGGGATGCCCAGTTCTTGCGTTAGCTCGCGTGCAAGGTTCGCCATGCCGCCACAACCCAGTACGATTGCGCCACTGCCGTCCTGCTGTTTTGCCCGAATGCAGCCCTGCCGCACCTTTTCCTGCGCAACGCCGCTACCGTCTTGCAGCGCCAGAACGGGCAGATCGATAGCGTGCAGCGCTGCGCAATGGCGTTCAAAACCGTACTGCTGCAACAGATGTCGTGCAATAACCACCGTCCGAGGCAGCGTCGTGACGATCGAAAAGCGCGTGGCAACCATCGTGGCCATATGCATCGCCGCTTCGGCAATACCGATTACCGGCCCCTGTGCCAGTTCACGCGCGGCCAGCAGGCCCGGATCGCCAAAGCAGGCAATAACATGCCCACAGACGCCCTGCTCGCGTCCGGCTTTAATCTGCTCCAGTACGCCAATTGTTGCCACCGCCTCATCAAAATGCCCTTCGATGGAAGCCACGCCTGCCGACGGACACACTGCCAGAATCTCCGTCGTCGGTGCCGCGACCGCGCGCGCTGCGGCACCGATAGTTTCAGTCATCGCCAGGCTGGTATTGGGATTAATGACCTGAATAATTTGTCTGTCCGTCATTTTTTCACTCCCTGCGCTGTGCCGACATGCGCAAATAATTTGGCGAAATCGGGCAGCGTTTCACCGCCGCGTTCAAAGTGCAGACTCGCTACGATATGCGCAAAATGTTGCTGTAATGCGTCAGTCAGCGCCGTTAGCGATTTTTTTCTCAGCAGATCGATCAGCCGATCGTGATCGTCACAGCGGCAGCTCTGCTGCCACGGTGCGCCCCAGGCGGCAATAACCAGCGAAGAGCGCTGCGTCAGGCTTGTCACCATCCCGGTCAGCACCTGATTGCCCGAGATAGCCTGTAACTGGATATGAAACGCCGCAGAAAGCCGGATTGCCGCAGGGCCATCACGATCCTCATGCGCCTGCTGCTCCTGCCGGTTGAGTTTTTCCAGCGCCACCAGATGAGGAGACTGACAGTGTTCGAGCACGGCGGGCAGATTGGCGCATTCCAGGAGCGAGCGGGTGCGGAAAATATCCTGCGCTTCTTCCACCGAAGGCGTGGCAACCTGTGCACCACGTCCGGGCGTCAGCACAATCATTTGCACCGCGGCAAGGCGGTGAAGCACTTTACGAATGCCGGTACGGCTTACGCCAAATACGCTGGACAGCGCTTCTTCCGGCAATTTACTGCCCGGCGGCAGCTGGCGCTCGACGATGGCCGCCAACAATGCCTGATAGATAGGTTCATCCCTGTCTTGCAGGTCTGAGGCCGTTTTCAGGCCGGTTTCACTTTTCATTTCCTGTCCGGTCAAGTTGTGATCTTTAAAAATCGTACACAATATTTATCAAGCTTGTATACACGATTTCAATTTCTGGCCTGAATCCTGCAATACCTCCCACAGCAGGTTTGCACTTAACGAAATATTTGAGGAGCAGGTTTCATGCCAAATAGTCAGAAAATTTCCCAGGCGACGGCGGATTCAGCCCATGCCCACTACAGCCCGCGGCTGTGCAATGACGACCTCGCCCCCACGCGCGATCAGAACTGGAGCTGGTACAACATTTTCTCTTTCTGGATGTCAGATGTGCACAGCATGGGCGGCTATGTGGTGGCAGCCAGCTTCTTCACCCTTGGCCTTGCCAGCTGGCAGGTGCTGTTATGTCTGCTGGTCGGCATCTGTATTGTGCAGATTTGCGCAAACCTTGTTGCCAAACCCAGTCAAATGGCGGGCGTTCCCTATGCCGTTATCTGCCGTCAGGCTTTTGGCGTGTTCGGTGCCAATATTCCGGCGGTGATCCGCGGCTTGATCGCTTTTGCCTGGTACGGCATCCAGACCTATCTGGCGGCAAACGCGCTTATGCTGGTTTCACTGAAATTCTGGCCCGCACTGACGCCGCTGACGCACGCTTCATGGCTGGGCCTGTCGCAGCTGGGCTGGATATGTTTCGGCGTAATGTGGTTTGCTCAGGCGCTGGTGTTCTGGCATGGGATGAATGCGATTAAACGCTTTATCGATGTGGCGGGTCCGGCGGTGTACGTGGTGATGGTGGCGCTGGCGGTTTGGATTGTATACAAAACCGGTTTTAACGGGATTTCTCTGACGCTGGCAAGCAAACAGCTGAGCGGCGGACAGCAGGCATGGGAAATGATCACCGCCACGGCGCTGGTCGTCTCCTACTTTTCGGGGCCGCTGCTCAACTTTGGCGATTTCTCGCGCTATGGCAAAAATATGAATGAGATCCGTCGCGGCAACCGCTGGGGATTGCCCTTTAACTTCTTGCTGTTTTCTGTGGTTACCGTGGTGATCGTTTCGGGTACGCAGTCGCTGTTTGGCCACATGATCACCGATCCTGTCGAAACGGTGAGCCGCGTCGGCAGCGATTTAGCCGTGGCGATTGGCCTGCTGACCATGATCACCGCGACCATCGGCATCAATATTGTCGCCAATTTTGTTTCGCCAGCCTTCGACTTTTCCAACTGCTCACCGCAAAAAATCAGTTTCCGCACCGGCGGAATGATCGCCGCCGTAGGCTCGGTTTTACTGACGCCATGGAACCTCTTCCAGTCGCCGGAGCTGATCCACTATACGCTGGACGTGCTGGGCGCCTTTATTGGGCCGCTGTTTGGTATTTTGCTGTGTGATTTTTATCTGATTAAGCGCGGCCAGATTTCCGTCAACGATCTGTTTAACGATACGCCAAAAGGGCAGTACTGGTATCGCGGCGGCTTTAATCCAAAAGCCATCGGTGCGCTGGTACCGTCGGTACTGATTGGCCTGGCGATTAGCTTTACGCCTTCTCTGCATGCGGTCGCAAACTTCAGCTGGTTTATTGGCGTGGCGCTTTCGGCAGGCTGCTACCGCTGGATTGCGCGGGAAGATCGCGTGAGCATCCCTCAAGGTTACGGTGGGAAAGTGATGGTGCAAAAAAGGTAATTTCGCATCCGGAAAGCCTGATGCCTGGGGCACCAGGCTCTGGTCGCTATAACGTATGCTCCGTCCTGGCGATAATATCGTCCTGCGCATCGGGGGAAAGCGCCGTGAAGAAAGCCGAGTAGCCTGCTACCCGCACCACTAAATCACGGTGCTGGTCCGGGTGTTTCTTTGCTTCCAGTAATGTTTCTCGCGAGACGATGTTGTACTGAATATGCCAGCCTTTATGCGCTTCAAAAAAGGTGCGCAGCAGGAACATCAGCTTTTCACGATCGTGGATATTATCAAGCGTTGTGGGATTCAGTTTTTGATTCAGCAGCACGCCACCCAGAATTGAGCCGGTCGGTAATTTCCCAACGGAGTTAATCACTGCCGTTGGCCCCAGATGGTCAGTGCCGGAAGCGGGGCTGGCACCTTCCGCCAGTGGCGTATGCGCTTTACGGCCATCCGGCGTCGCCATGGTCTGCGCGCCAAAAGGCACATTGGCTGAGATAGAAGACGTGCCGGCGTAGTAGCGTCCGCCGATGGGGCCGCGTCCAAAACGCGGATTTACATACTGCCCAAGCTCATCAATATAGGTTTGATAAGCTCGTACCAGCAGGTTATCGACCTCATCACAATCGTTACCGTATTTGGGCGCGTTATTGATCAGACGCTGGCGCAGCTGTTCGCCAGTCAGCCCGGCAAAATTTGTCGCAAGAGCATCGGCCAGTGCTTTCTGACCAATCATCCCCTGTTCAAAGATCAGTTTCTTGACCGCAGCCAGACTGTTTCCCAGATTGGCAATGCCAACCTGTAGTCCGGAAACCCAGTCATATTTCGCACCGCCCTGCTTAATGCTTTTTGCCCGCGTAATGCAGTCGTCCACCAGCGCCGAGCAGAGAATGTCGTGCGCATTTTCTTCCAGCACCGTATCCACCACATATTCGATCTCAATCGATTTGCGCGTGTAATAACGAATCTGCCGATCCCAGGCCGCCATTACCTGATTAACGTCGTGGAAGTTACCGGCAGAGAGCGCTTCGGACTGCGGAAGAAAAACCTGACCGCTGGTGGCATCGCGGCCCCCCTCAAGCGCGGCCAGCATTACTCTGGCAAAGTTAATAAAGCTCATGCCGGTGCAGCGATAGCCCCACTTGCCGCCTACCGCGGTTTCGATACAGCCAATCGCGGCATACTGATAAGCGTCTTCCGGCTCCACGCCCAGCGCAATAAATGCCGGGATCACCACTTCGTCATTATTAAAGGCAGGCATGCCAAAACCACAGCGAATGACCTGTACGCAAGCATCCAAAAAGTCATCGCTCATCCCGGCATGGTAACGCACGCTAAGGTTAGGCTGCGTGGAACGCAGGCGACCACAGGATTCCAGAATCAGATAAGAAAGAGGGTTTACGGCATCGACAGCTTTTCCGTTCAGCAGATTTTGCCCGCCGATGGTCACGTTCTGGTACAGCGGGCTGCCCGCAGAGGCTTTAGAGTGGGAGCCGGAGCGGATTTTATTCACTTCCAGCAGCTTCAGCCAGCAGCTGTGCAGCAGTTCAATGGCCTGCTCGCGATCGAGTTTTTGCTCCAGCTCCGCATCGCGGCGGTACCAGGGATAGAGATACTGATCCATCCGGCCAAAAGAGACCGAATGCCCGTTGGATTCGATCTGCAACAGCAGCTGGATGAAATAGCATAATTGCAGCGCCTGCCAGAAGGTTTTCGGCGGCTGGTCGGCAATCAGCTCGCAGTTTTCGGCGATTTGCAGCAGCTCGACCTGCCGTGCGGCGCGGGTTTCTTTTACGGCCATGTTGCGCGCCAGTACGGCATAGCGACGAATATGATCGCTTACGGCCAGTAAAACGATCTCAATCGCTTTCAGAAATTGATCGCCGTGCAGATCATCCAGCCGGGTTAGATCGATACGGGCACGCCGTTCGGCCACGGTGTCCCGCAGCCCTGCCAGCCCTTTTTCCAGCAGCAGTGGGAAGTTGACGGCCAGATGCGCGTCGCCTGAGGTCATATTCCCCTCAGCTTTGATAATGCCGGTTGCCAGCAGCGCCTTTTGCTCGTCGGTAAACAGACCGTAGCAACGGTCCTGCACCGTCTGACCACGCCACCACGGGCAGATTTCATGAAGAACGCGTTTGTTTTCTTCACTGACCGAGAAGCCCGCGCCGGGACGATCCGCCAGCTCATCAATTTCTTTTTCAATCCATGAAACAGTGTATTCGGGAAAGATCGGCGCTGCGCGGACTTCACTGGCCTGATTGCCGACGATCAGTTCATCATGCTTAATCCAAATCGTTCTGTTAGCCAGATGATATGACAGCGCCATTGCGCGCCGTACCGGCACCGGTTTGTCCATATTTTGCTGATAAATTTGCGTGTAGTGTCTGGCGCGTTCGGTACAAACGGGTGGCTTAACGATATGCACCAGCGCAGCCTTATGGGTGCGAATGCGTTCGTTCAGGGCATTGAGATGAAGTACGGTCATGATGTTATCCTCTAAGAGTGGCGACCAGCCCTTTTTGCCGAGCGTAATCTTTGGCGAAAAGGAGGCGTTCCGGGCAGTCGAAAGGCTTATCCGGGGCGAGATAGGGCAGATCGAGCAAGGCGTACTTGCTCATCCCCAGCGTGTGATAGGGAAGAAAATGGATTTCGCTGACCTGAAGTCCCTCCGCTGCGAAATCGACGATGGCTTTAATGGCTGGCTCATCTGCGTTAAATCCCTGAATCAGCGGCACGCGGATCACCATCTTTTTGCCGGATGCGGCAAGCTTGCGCAGGTTATTCAGCACCCGCTTCGCTGAGCCTCCGGTCCATTGCCTGAATGCAACCTCATCGACATGTTTCAGGTCAGCGAGAAAGAGATCGGTGTAAGGCAAAGCGGGTTCGATATAGTGCCAGGGAACGTGCAGACAGGTTTCCACCGCGGTAGAAATCCCTTCCTGATAACAGGCTCTCAACAGCTGTTCGCTCAGGCCTGGGTGCATAAAAGGTTCGCCGCCGGAGAGCGTGATACCGCCACCGCTACGCTGATAAAAGGGTTTGTCGCGTCTGACAATTGCCATGATCTCTTCGCCCGTTTTCTCCTCGCCACACAGGCTCAGCGCCTGTGTCGGACAGCACTCTGCCAGTGGCTTAAGCTGCTCTGGCTGGATTTTTTCACGGAGAATAAGCAGGTTATCATCGGTTCGGCGAATACGCTGCGGTGCAATCCGCTGGCACAGGTCACATCCCGCAAGACAAAGCCGCGCATCAAACAGTAATTCCTGATGTCGCGAGCGGCTTTCCGGGTTTTGGCACCAGCGTCAGCGTAGCGAACAGCCTTTTAAGAATACCAGGGTACGGATGCCTGGCCCATCATGAGTCGAATAACGCTGGATATTAAAAATCATCAGACGCCCCCAAAGGTTTCGGATGAAATTAAATAACTTTCGAAAGAAATACATATTGACATCGGTCAATATTTGAAGTCACGGGAGAAGTAGACTGGACGCAATCGGCTGAACATCACATTTTTGAGGAATAATGATGGAACTCTACCTGGATACCGCTGACGTTGCGGCGGTTAAACGCCTCGCCCGACTTTTTCCGCTCCATGGCGTGACCACCAATCCGAGCATTCTTGCCGGTGGTAAAATGCCGCCAGAAGAGATATTGCCGGCACTGCGGGAAGCGCTGGGCGACGAGGGAAAACTGTTTGCTCAGGTTATGGCTTCCCGCGCGGAAGACATGGTGGAAGACGCGATAAAGCTGCGAAAGATTATTCCCGATTTGACCGTCAAAATACCCGCCACCGGCGAAGGTTTGGCGGCCATGAAGCTATTGAGAAAGGAACGTATTCCAACACTGGGGACGGCCATTTATGGTGCCACGCAGGGGCTGCTTTCAGCACTGGCTGGCGCAGAGTATGTTGCGCCCTACGTTAACCGCGTGGATGCTCAGGGAGGAGACGGGATCCAGACCGTGAAGGATTTGCAGCAGCTTCTTACCCTTCATGCGCCTGACGCAAAGGTGCTGGCTGCCAGCTTTAAAACGCCTCGTCAGGTACTCGGTTGCTTACTGGCGGGTTGTCAGTCCGTCACGCTGCCCGTTGATGTAGCAGAACAGCTCATCACTACCCCGGCCGTAACGGCGGCGGTCGAAAAATTTGAGCAGGACTGGTTAAAGGCTTTTGGCAGGATGGGAATTTAAAAGCAAAAGGACTTGAGGCATATGCGGCTTCAGAGGGTGAATTTTTATCCTGCTGAAACGACGAAAGCCTGATTCATTTCTGAATCAGGCTTTCTGGATACTTGGCGGAACGGACGGGGCTCGAACCCGCGACCCCCTGCGTGACAGGCAGGTATTCTAACCAACTGAACTACCGCTCCGCGCTTTGTTCCCCGTCGGGAACGAGGCGAATATTACGGTGACGCATGCAAGCCGTCAATGCTTTTTCTGCCGCTTTCTAATCGACTGCCTGTTTTTTCAACTTACGGTATTTTTCTTGTTCATTTCTGGCGTTTTATGCCCGCCATAAACAACTGCCGCCCTTCTTCATCACCAGGTCGAGCCGCTCTTCATGTTTGCTGACTTCATCTGCCGTGGCAGTAACAATACGCAGGCCCGATGCCGGACGGGTTATACGATATATAGCGTCATCATTGCTCTGCTCCTGCCGATCGCCTTCCATTGAAAATTTCAGCGATGTCTGGCCGCCGGTCATGGTCAGGAAAACTTCCGCCAGAATTTCGGAGTCCAGCAGTGCGCCGTGCAGCGTTCGCTTGCTGTTATCTATTTCGTAACGTGAACAGAGCGCATCCAGGCTGTTGCGCTTGCCGGGAAACAGCTTACGCGCCATCGCCAGGCTGTCGGTAATCTTGCAGAAGGTTTCGGTCTTCGGAATATTACGGCCCAGCATGCCAAATTCATAATCCATAAAGCCGATATCAAACGAAGCGTTATGGATCACCAGCTCCGCGCCATCAATGTAGGCCAGGAAGTCATCCGCCACATCGGCAAAAGTTGGCTTGTCCGCCAGGAATTCATCGGCAATACCGTGTACGCCGAACGCCTCGGGATCCACCAGCCGATCGGGCTTCAGATAAACATGGTAATTGTTACCGGTCAGACGGCGGTTCACCACCTCCACAGCACCAATTTCAATAATGCGGTGCCCTTCGTAATGTACCCCGATCATGTTCATGCCGGTGGTTTCAGTATCGAGTACGATCTGACGCGTTGTATTTACTGTGCTCATAGGACCTGTTTATGTCAGACTTGGCGTTTTTCAGCAGGGAGTCTACCAGAGATGCCTAAGCAGGTAGAAATTTTCACCGACGGTTCTTGTCTCGGCAACCCTGGCCCGGGGGGCTACGGTGCCATTTTACGCTATGGCCAGCACGAAAAAACTTTTAGCGCCGGCTACTATTTAACGACCAACAATCGTATGGAACTGATGGCGGCGATTGTTGCGCTGGAAGCCTTAACTCAGCAGTGTGAAGTGGTGCTGAGTACCGACAGTCAGTATGTCCGCCAGGGCATTACCAGCTGGATCCATAACTGGAAGAAGCGCGGCTGGAAAACGGCCGATAAAAAGCCGGTAAAAAATGTCGATTTATGGAAACGACTGGATACGGCCCTGAGCCATCATCAGATCAAATGGGAATGGGTCAAAGGCCACGCCGGACACGTTGAAAACGAACGCTGTGATGAGCTGGCGCGTGCGGCCGCTGGCAGTCCCGCTTTTGAAGATGTGGGCTATCAGTCAGAATCCTGATGACGCTGGCGCGTACGGTACTGGCTGGTCGCGCCGACTGCCGGACTGAGCCTTCTCTTCGCCGCGGCTTTTTTAGCCGGATTCATAATCAACGGGAAGGTTCTTTTACGCGCCACGATAATGCTCAAGCAGCCTAACGCCGGAAAATGGGTGCTGATCATCTTCCCACCCTGCCGATTCCATGGCAGCACCTGAAAGCGCGTCCGCTGTATCACTTCGTAATTCAGCAGATTAAGCCAGTCCATCAGCCTCATTTGGGTAAACATCCGGCTGTTCCACGGTACCTTGCGATGGAGGCCCGGGATCAGCTTGCCAACGCCTAAGACACTGAAAGGATTAAAGCCGCTGATAATGATCCAGCCATCGTCAATTAAGACGCGATCGACCTCACGGAGGATACGATGCGGATCGCTACTCCATGCCAGACAATGCGCCAGCAGACAGGCATCGACAGACTTGGATTCAAACGGCAGGCTACCCGGCTCGGCAATCACCTGCAGGTTGTCGCCGTTCAGCCCTACGTTCACCTGATGCGATATCGCACAGCTCTCGGTATCGATCTCTGCGCTTAGCTGCCCCAGCTTCAGTAAATGAAAACCGTACATCCTGGCGAGGCAGGGCTGGAGATGCTTGATGAGCGCCTCACGGTAAAATTCTCCCCAGGGGATCTGGGACCATGAGTGCGGCACCTGACGAATATGGCGTGTTTTAGCGGGCTTCATGCTTTACCATCTTCTTTCCATTTCGGCCATTAAAAGAGGCGATGATGAATCTTACCAGCATTCCGGCATTTCAGGATAACTACATCTGGACCCTAAATGACGATCGGGGACAGTGTCTGATTGTTGACCCGGGCGAAGCCGCACCGGTGCTGACCGCTCTGGCAGAAAATCAGTGGCAGCCGGTCGCTATTCTTCTGACTCATCACCATCATGATCATGTTGGCGGCGTAAAAGAACTGGTCGAAAAATACCCAGACATAGTGGTATGGGGCCCTGCTGAGACACAAGATAAAGGTGCCACGCACATTGTGAGCGAAGGCGATAAGGTCGCTATTTTGGGTCTCGAATTTAGTGTTTTTTGCACGCCCGGTCACACTTTAGGACATATCTCATACTTTAGTTACCCTTATCTTTTTTGTGGCGACACGATGTTTTCGGGCGGCTGCGGTAGATTGTTCGAAGGCACTGCGGAACAAATGTTTAATTCTTTTCAAAAACTTAATCAACTACCCGGCGATACGCTGGTCTGCTGTGCGCATGAATATACGTTATCCAACATGAAGTTTGCACATACCCTTTTCCCGGATGATGTTAACATTGCCCGGTATTACCAAGAAATTAAGGAGTTACGGGCAAATAATGGCGTTTCACTGCCCGTAAAACTGGATTTAGAGCGACAAATAAATGTTTTTCTCAGAACTCAAGACGTTGATTTAATGAAAGTAATTGGCATGGAAACACCTCCGCAACAAGAGTGGCACGTATTCGCAACTCTACGCGAGAAGAAAGACCGTTTTTAATTTTTCGGGTTGTGTTGAAAGGAGCGAGCACGTATAGTTGCTCGTCTTTTAAGCGAGCAATGACACACACATGAAGGCTAAAGCGATATTACTCGCCTCGGTCTTGCTGGTTGGGTGCCAGGCATCGAAGCATGATGCCAACCTTCCTGAGCAGCATGCACAGAGTTTGTCTTCAGCAGGTCAAAGTGAAACAGAACGGTTATTATCGCCAAGATGGCAGGATGATGGGACCAGCCTGACGCAGGATCAGGATCTGTGGAATTTCATTAGCGACGAGTTGAAGATGAAGGTTCCGGAAAATACCCGGATACGCGAACAAAAACAAAAGTATTTAAGAAACAAGAGCTATCTCCACGATGTAACGTTACGGGCAGAGCCGTATATGTACTGGATAGTCGAGCAGATTAAGAAACGTAAGATGCCGATGGAACTGGTACTATTACCCATAGTGGAGAGCGCTTTTGACCCCCATGCCACTTCTACTGCAAATGCCGCTGGCATCTGGCAGATAGTGCCGCAAACGGGGCGTAATTATGGTTTGAAACAGAACCAGTGGTATGACGGGCGCCGTGATATTGTCGCCTCAACGAAAGTTGCGCTGGATATGATGCAGCGCCTGAACGGCATGTTTGGCGGAGACTGGTTACTGACTGTTGCCGCCTATAACAGCGGTGAAGGACGCGTGCTGAAAGCAATCAAGGCCAATAAAGCCCGTGGAAAAGCAACGGATTTCTGGTCGCTGTCGCTGCCACGTGAAACGACAGTCTACGTGCCGAAAATGTTGGCACTGAGCGAACTGCTCAAAAACAACAAGCGTTACGGTATCCGACTGCCGGCACCGAATGAAACCCGTGCTCTGGCGCGCGTGGAGGTCGGTCAGCAAATTGAACTGACGCAGGCGGCCGAAATGGCTGGCATGTCGCTAAGTAAGCTTAAAAGCTTTAATACTGGCTACAAACGCGGCAGGACGGCACCAAACGGCCCGCACTACATTATGGTGCCCAAGTCGAACGTAGCAAAACTGCGTAACTCGCTGGCCACTGGTGATATAGCCGCAGTACAGCCAACGGCGCTGGCCAGTACTACGACCAGTGCTTACAAGGTACGTAACGGCGATACGCTTTCAGGGATCGCAAAACGCCTGAACGTTTCGGTAAAAGAGCTGCAGCGCGCAAATAACCTGCGTGGTGCAAATATCAAACCGGGGCAGACGTTAAGCCTGGGCGGCAGCGATAGCGCTACCAAACTGGCCGATAATGGCAACAGCATCACCTATCAGGTTCGTAAAGGTGATTCTCTGGCCAGCATCGCAAAACGTCATGGCGTGAACATGAAGGACGTCCAGCGCTGGAACAACGGCGGTCTGGCAAATATACAGCCAGGCGATAAGCTGACCCTGTTTGTCACTAATCGTGTTACGCCCGACAGCTAGCCTGTTGTACTTTAAAACCAGCCGCAGTTAAGCGCTCTTTGTTTGAGATGCTTAACGGGCTGGTTTTTTATATCTGCTTTATTTTCTGTTCAACGTTCGTTTCGTCTTCTTTCCTATTCTCCCAGTCAGGCACCCCGGTTTTTCCTTTCCTGACAACGACCCGTTATGCTTTACTGCTTCTCTTCTCCGATGAATGATAAAAAGCTTATGAATAACGATCTTGTCAATCTGTTAAGCCAGCATCGTCTAATCGAGCTGAATCACCTGTATGAAGAGCAGATGCCAGTCTGGCCTGGCGACGGGCGTTTTTTTATGAGTAAAGCCGAAGATTTTAGTACGGGTGATGGTAACTACAATTGCCAGCTTAGCCTTGGCGACCACTGTGGTACGCACATTGATGCGCCTGTGCATTTCATTGAACAGGGTAAAAGCATCGACCAAACCGATGTACGCCAGCTGATGGGGCGCGGACGCTGCATGGATATGTCGCATCTGCCCGCAAACAGCGAAATAAGCCAGGCACAGCTGGAAGAATGGGAGTCATGCCATGGTGAGATTGTTGCGCACGATATTGTACTGATTCGTACCGGATACGATCGTAAATGGCAGCGTCGTCCACATCATGCAGAGTTTATGGAAAACTGGGCGGGCTTGTCTGGTGAAGGCGCTGCGTATTTACTGCGAAAGGGCGTGACGGTGTTTGGCACCGACTCCATGTCTTTGGATGCTTTTACCAGTGAAAATTATGCCGCTCACCGGGCTGTTTTAAGCGCCGGCGGGATGATTATTGAAAGCCTGGCCAATCTTTACCGCCTTCCTGCTGAATTCACTTTCATTGCCCTGCCCCTGCGCATTAAAGGCGCGTCAGCTTCTCCTGTCAGGGCAGTTGCGCTGGTGAAAGATAACTAGCGTGGGGGCGCGGGCTGAAACTCGACCAGCAACGGATTATGGTCGGAGGCTCGGGTAACCAGCACAGAAGCTTCCGCAACCTTCATACCGCGATAGAACACAAAGTCCAGCGGGCGACCAAAAGCCTTACGGCGGTGATCGTCAGTAAAACTCACCTCTGTGAGTCCCATATCCTGAGCAAAAGTGTATAAAGCATTGATGCGCTGGCGGCTCCAGGCATTAAAATCACCGGCCATAATAACCGGCCCACGATGATGAATGATTTGTTCACCGATCGGCCCCAGCTGTTTACTGTAGACGTCAATGCCCAGGCTG
Source organism: Pantoea sp. CCBC3-3-1 (assembly GCF_007981265.1). Classification (NCBI taxonomy): domain Bacteria; kingdom Pseudomonadati; phylum Pseudomonadota; class Gammaproteobacteria; order Enterobacterales; family Erwiniaceae; genus Pantoea; species Pantoea sp. CCBC3-3-1. The sequence continues at coordinate 976,573 of NZ_CP034363.1, read as the reverse complement.
AAATTAACGGCATGGATATTCACCACCATCAGCATCTGGTTATCTGGGAGCGGATAAGCCGTTACCAACGCTGACTTGGCAAGACGCAGCAGGGGTTCCCGCTCCCTTAAGGGGTAGCAGTAGACCGGATGAGCTGACGCCAGCGTCATTACGCCTGAAGGATGCTGCGGCAATACGAAAGCAGGAACCTGATCGGCAGCCAGATAGTTAGTCGTCGCAAACTTCACCAGTTCAGGCGTTGTTTGCGCTTCCTGGAGCAGTACCAAATGCGCATCTTTGCCAAAATTCTGCAAAACGGACAGCCATTCTGCACGTTGCTGCTTGAAAATATTCCAGACCAGCACGCGCAATGAAGATTCAGCCGTGAGTGGCGCGCCTGGCGGTAATGCTTTCCCGACATGCAGCATCGCACCAGGCGGAAAAATCCGTTCCGCTGGCTGCCCTGCAACATATCTCATGGCATAAGTCTTTTTCCGCACGTTATCGCCTGACCTTATTAGCTGAAAATGTGTATAGCTTCCTTCAGTTATAGGGACTTTAGCGTCGGGTTTCAATCAGAGCCTGCTAATAACTGTCAGAAGCTAAGTAAAGATTTATGTTAATACGACATAGCTGGCGCTGAAGATCGGCGCATGCTTAAATAACAAAAAGAGCCACAGTGACAACACAATTTTGTCCAGGGAGCAATAATGAAAGCCCATTCAGAAGAACTGGCAATTTTTGTAGCCGTTGTTGAAGGTGGAAGCTTTAGCCGAGCAGCAGAACGGCTGAGCATGGCTAATTCTGCGGTTAGTCGGGCTGTTAAAAAGCTTGAAAATAAGCTTGGTGTTGAACTACTAACCCGAACGACCCGACAAATTAAACTGACACAAGAAGGCGAAGCTTACTTTCGTCGGGTACAGTCGATCCTGCAGGAAATGGCGGCGGCCGAAAATGAGCTGATAGAGAGCAAAAATATGCCACAAGGCTCGCTGCGAATCGATGCGGCAACGCCTGTTGTTCTGCATTTGCTAATGCCAATGATTAAACCCTTTCGTAAACGCTTTCCTGAAGTAACGCTTTCACTGGTTTCGTCAGAGACCTTTATCAATTTAATTGAGCGAAAAGTAGATATTGCTATTCGAGCTGGAAATTTATCCGATTCAAGCTTACGTGCCCGTCCGCTTTTCATCAGCCGCAGAAAAATTGTCGCCAGCCCGGCATATCTTAGTGAGTATGGCGTCCCTGAACGCGTAGAAGATCTTACTCATCATCCTTGCCTGGGATTTGTTGAACCACTTAGTCTGAATCGCTGGCCCGTTGCAAAAGCAGACGGTCAGCTGTACGACATTACTCCCGAGTGCACGTCAAATAGTGGTGAAACAATCAGGCAGCTTTGTCTGACGGGTAATGGCATTGCCTGCCTGTCCGATTTTATGATCGATAAAGACCTTGCTGAAGGGAAGCTTGTTGAGCTGATGGCGGATAAACTGTTGCCGGTTGAGATGCCTTTCAACGCGGTTTATTACAGCGACCGTGCGGTTAGCACGCGTATCCGCTCGTTTATCGATTTTATCGGAGAATGGCTTGCAGGGCAGTCACAAGGCAAAGCAATCGGCCAGGGAAAGTAAACCAGAGCCCTAACCTGCCCTGTTCCTTTAGGGCATCGCTTTATTGCAATTCAGCTCGCTGTTGATCATTGAAGCCTGCATGAAACACGAAGTCTTGCATAGTGCCCTGGGCGCCGTTGGGCTATAAACAAAAAAGCCCTGAGTCAGATGACTCAGGGCCTTATGTAAAGTGGCGGAACGGACGGGGCTCGAACCCGCGACCCCCTGCGTGACAGGCAGGTATTCTAACCAACTGAACTACCGCTCCACCGATTCTGTACTGAACTCAGAATGTTGCTTCTGATATCAGGTGTTTCGCCCTTTCCGTGTCAAGGGAGAGGTCTGAGCGCAAACGGTTAACTCACGTTTACTGCTACTTAATTGATGCCTGGCAGTTCCCTACTCTCGCATGGGGAGACCCCACACTACCATCGGCGCTACGGCGTTTCACTTCTGAGTTCGGCATGGGGTCAGGTGGGACCACCGCGCTAAAGCCGCCAGGCAAATTCTTTTCCGAACTCATGCCATATTACTGGTGCTGATACCCAGAGTCGAACTGGGGACCTCACCCTTACCAAGGGTGCGCTCTACCAACTGAGCCATATCAGCACGCTTATTACTTACAGTAAGCGGAAAACACACGCTTAATGCTTAATTTGATGCCTGGCAGTTCCCTACTCTCGCATGGGGAGACCCCACACTACCATCGGCGCTACGGCGTTTCACTTCTGAGTTCGGCATGGGGTCAGGTGGGACCACCGCGCTAAAGCCGCCAGGCAAATTCTGTGCTCTGTCCTGTGTCTTCCGCTCCGTGGCCGCGTTGGCTGCGCTTGTAAAGTCAGTCACATACTTCAGTATGCTCCTTCCTTCACGGCTCTTGCCGCCTTGCCACAAAGCAAAATCCCACGGACCGTGGTCCGCAGAACAGATAAATCTTTATCCGGTTAACAAGCTGAAAATCTTTGCGTCTCTCAACGCTACAGAACGCTTCTGGCGTTGTAAGGTTAAGCCTCACGGGTCATTAGTACCGGTTAGCTCAACGCATCGCTGCGCTTACACACCCGGCCTATCAACGTCGTAGTCTTCAACGTCCCTTCAGGTGGCTTAAAGCCACAGGGAGAACTCATCTCGAGGCAAGTTTCGCGCTTAGATGCTTTCAGCGCTTATCTTTTCCGCACTTAGCTACCGGGCAGTGCCATTGGCATGACAACCCGAACACCAGCGGTGCGTTCACTCCGGTCCTCTCGTACTAGGAGCAACCCCTCTCAATTCTCCAGCGCCCACGGCAGATAGGGACCGAACTGTCTCACGACGTTCTAAACCCAGCTCGCGTACCACTTTAAACGGCGAACAGCCGTACCCTTGGGACCTACTTCAGCCCCAGGATGTGATGAGCCGACATCGAGGTGCCAAACACCGCCGTCGATATGAACTCTTGGGCGGTATCAGCCTGTTATCCCCGGAGTACCTTTTATCCGTTGAGCGATGGCCCTTCCATTCAGAACCACCGGATCACTATGACCTGCTTTCGCACCTGCTCGAGCCGTCACTCTCGCAGTCAAGCCAGCTTATGCCATTGCACTAACCTCACGATGTCCGACCGTGATTAGCTGACCTTCGTGCTCCTCCGTTACTCTTTGGGAGGAGACCGCCCCAGTCAAACTACCCACCAGACACTGTCCCCACGCCAGATTATGGCGCCAGGTTAGAACATCAAACGTTAAAGGGTGGTATTTCAAGGTTGGCTCCACGCAGACTGGCGTCCACGCTTCAAAGCCTCCCACCTATCCTACACATCAAGGCTCAATGTTCAGTGTCAAGCTGTAGTAAAGGTTCACGGGGTCTTTCCGTCTTGCCGCGGGTACACTGCATCTTCACAGCGAGTTCAATTTCACTGAGTCTCGGGTGGAGACAGCCTGGCCATCATTACGCCATTCGTGCAGGTCGGAACTTACCCGACAAGGAATTTCGCTACCTTAGGACCGTTATAGTTACGGCCGCCGTTTACCGGGGCTTCGATCAAGAGCTTCTCCTTGCGGATAACCCCATCAATTAACCTTCCGGCACCGGGCAGGCGTCACACCGTATACGTCCACTTTCGTGTTTGCACAGTGCTGTGTTTTTAATAAACAGTTGCAGCCAGCTGGTATCTTCGACTGGCTTCAGCTCCGGGAGCAAGTCCCTTCACCTACGCGCCAGCGTGCCTTCTCCCGAAGTTACGGCACCATTTTGCCTAGTTCCTTCACCCGAGTTCTCTCAAGCGCCTTGGTATTCTCTACCTGACCACCTGTGTCGGTTTGGGGTACGATTCTGTGTTACCTGATGCTTAGAGGCTTTTCCTGGAAGCAGGGCATTTGTTACTTCAGCACCGTAGTGCCTCGTCATCACGCCTCAGCCTTAAAGAGTTCCGGATTTGCCTGGAACTCAAGCCTACACGCTTAAACCGGGACAACCGTCGCCCGGCCAACATAGCCTTCTCCGTCCCCCCTTCGCAGTAACACCGAGTACAGGAATATTAACCTGTTTCCCATCGACTACGCCTTTCGGCCTCGCCTTAGGGGTCGACTCACCCTGCCCCGATTAACGTTGGACAGGAACCCTTGGTCTTCCGGCGAGCGGGCTTTTCACCCGCTTTATCGTTACTTATGTCAGCATTCGCACTTCTGATACCTCCAGCAGACCTCACAGTCCACCTTCGACGGCTTACAGAACGCTCCCCTACCCAACAACGCATAAGCGTCGCTGCCGCAGCTTCGGTGCATGGTTTAGCCCCGTTACATCTTCCGCGCAGGCCGACTCGACCAGTGAGCTATTACGCTTTCTTTAAATGATGGCTGCTTCTAAGCCAACATCCTGGCTGTCTGTGCCTTCCCACATCGTTTCCCACTTAACCATGACTTTGGGACCTTAGCTGGCGGTCTGGGTTGTTTCCCTCTTCACGACGGACGTTAGCACCCGCCGTGTGTCTCCCGTGATAACATTCTTCGGTATTCGCAGTTTGCATCGGGTTGGTAAGCCGGGATGGCCCCCTAGCCGAAACAGTGCTCTACCCCCGAAGATGAGTTCACGAGGCGCTACCTAAATAGCTTTCGGGGAGAACCAGCTATCTCCCGGTTTGATTGGCCTTTCACCCCCAGCCACAAGTCATCCGCTAATTTTTCAACATTAGTCGGTTCGGTCCTCCAGTTAGTGTTACCCAACCTTCAACCTGCCCATGGCTAGATCACCGGGTTTCGGGTCTATACCCTGCAACTTAACGCCCAGTTAAGACTCGGTTTCCCTGCGGCTCCCCTATACGGTTAACCTTGCTACAGAATATAAGTCGCTGACCCATTATACAAAAGGTACGCAGTCACCCAACAAGTAGGCTCCCACTGCTTGTACGTACACGGTTTCAGGTTCTGTTTCACTCCCCTCGCCGGGGTTCTTTTCGCCTTTCCCTCACGGTACTGGTTCACTATCGGTCAGTCAGGAGTATTTAGCCTTGGAGGATGGTCCCCCCATATTCAGACAGGATATCACGTGTCCCGCCCTACTCATCGAACTCACAGTAAGTGCATTTTTGTGTACGGGAGTATCACCCTGTACCCTGCGACTTTCCAGACGCTTCCACTAATGCACAAACTGATTCAGGTTCTGGGCTGTTCCCCGTTCGCTCGCCGCTACTGGGGGAATCTCGGTTGATTTCTTTTCCTCTGGGTACTTAGATGTTTCAGTTCCCCAGGTTCGCCTCGCAACACTATGTATTCATGTTGCGATGATGCACCGTAGTGCACCGGGTTTCCCCATTCGGGTATCGTCGGTTGTTGCGGTTCATATCACCTTACCGACGCTTATCGCAGATTAGCACGCCCTTCATCGCCTCTGACTGCCAGGGCATCCACCGTGTACGCTTAGTCACTTAACCTCACAACCCACAAGCGTCCCGAAAGACACTGCTGTTGTAAGCATTTGAGAGACTCGAACACATCGTTTTGTTTATCCTTATTACGGAGGATAAACACGACGTGTCGTTTCAATTTTCAGCTTGTTCCGGATTGTTAAAGAGCAAATATCTCAAACGTGACTCACCTTACGGTAAAATCAGTTTTGAGATAGTTCAGTAAACTGCATGGTGGAGCTAAGCGGGATCGAACCGCTGACCTCCTGCGTGCAAGGCAGGCGCTCTCCCAGCTGAGCTATAGCCCCATACAGTTACTGCAGAGACCATCTACTACCACTCACCAGGAGTCACATTTCCACTTTCGTGAACATGTTAATTTCTTCTCAGGCAAGGCATGTGAGAGGGAAGTTTATGCTTATAAACGACCGAACACATAACGCAGCATGAGATGAAATTTGGTAGGCCTGAGTGGACTTGAACCACCGACCTCACCCTTATCAGGGGTGCGCTCTAACCACCTGAGCTACAAGCCTGTAGAGGTTTTTTCTGCTCGTTACTTTTCTATCAGACAATCTGTGTGAGCACTACGCGGGAAAGTATCTTCAGGTAAGGAGGTGATCCAACCGCAGGTTCCCCTACGGTTACCTTGTTACGACTTCACCCCAGTCATGAATCACAAAGTGGTAAGCGCCCTCCCGAAGGTTAAGCTACCTACTTCTTTTGCAACCCACTCCCATGGTGTGACGGGCGGTGTGTACAAGGCCCGGGAACGTATTCACCGTGGCATTCTGATCCACGATTACTAGCGATTCCGACTTCACGGAGTCGAGTTGCAGACTCCGATCCGGACTACGACGCACTTTATGAGGTCCGCTTGCTCTCGCGAGGTCGCTTCTCTTTGTATGCGCCATTGTAGCACGTGTGTAGCCCTACTCGTAAGGGCCATGATGACTTGACGTCATCCCCACCTTCCTCCGGTTTATCACCGGCAGTCTCCTTTGAGTTCCCACCATTACGTGCTGGCAACAAAGGATAAGGGTTGCGCTCGTTGCGGGACTTAACCCAACATTTCACAACACGAGCTGACGACAGCCATGCAGCACCTGTCTCACGGTTCCCGAAGGCACTAAGGCATCTCTGCCAAATTCCGTGGATGTCAAGAGTAGGTAAGGTTCTTCGCGTTGCATCGAATTAAACCACATGCTCCACCGCTTGTGCGGGCCCCCGTCAATTCATTTGAGTTTTAACCTTGCGGCCGTACTCCCCAGGCGGTCGACTTAACGCGTTAGCTCCGGAAGCCACTCCTCAAGGGAACAACCTCCAAGTCGACATCGTTTACGGCGTGGACTACCAGGGTATCTAATCCTGTTTGCTCCCCACGCTTTCGCACCTGAGCGTCAGTCTTTGTCCAGGGGGCCGCCTTCGCCACCGGTATTCCTCCAGATCTCTACGCATTTCACCGCTACACCTGGAATTCTACCCCCCTCTACAAGACTCTAGCCTGCCAGTTTCAAATGCAGTTCCCAGGTTAAGCCCGGGGATTTCACATCTGACTTGACAGACCGCCTGCGTGCGCTTTACGCCCAGTAATTCCGATTAACGCTTGCACCCTCCGTATTACCGCGGCTGCTGGCACGGAGTTAGCCGGTGCTTCTTCTGCGGGTAACGTCAATTGCTGAGGTTATTAACCTCAACACCTTCCTCCCCGCTGAAAGTACTTTACAACCCGAAGGCCTTCTTCATACACGCGGCATGGCTGCATCAGGCTTGCGCCCATTGTGCAATATTCCCCACTGCTGCCTCCCGTAGGAGTCTGGACCGTGTCTCAGTTCCAGTGTGGCTGGTCATCCTCTCAGACCAGCTAGGGATCGTCGCCTAGGTGAGCCATTACCCCACCTACTAGCTAATCCCATCTGGGTTCATCTGACAGCGAGAGGCCCGAAGGTCCCCCTCTTTGCTCTTGCGAGGTTATGCGGTATTAGCTACCGTTTCCAGTAGTTATCCCCCTCTGTCAGGCAGATCCCCAGACATTACTCACCCGTCCGCCACTCGTCACCCAAGGAGCAAGCTCCTCTGTGCTACCGTTCGACTTGCATGTGTTAGGCCTGCCGCCAGCGTTCAATCTGAGCCATGATCAAACTCTTCAATTAAAAGTTCGATTTGCTGCAACAAGTGCAGCGATGCTCAAGTGTAAAACGTCATAATGAATTTTCATTATGTGTTCACTCTTAAGACTTGATATTTTTTGACACCCGAAGGTGTCTTGATATCAATCCTGCGAGTGCCCACACAGATTGTCTGATAAATTGTTAAAGAGCGTTGCGAACAGTGCCTTAGCTTCCTGTCGCGAGGTGGCGTATATTACGCTTTCCTCCTTCAGAGTCAACTTCTTTTTGAGAAGCTTTTCTCCGGCGATTCAGCTTCCTGAACCTCCTGAACCGGCGGGCTGTAAGCCGTTGTGCCGTCTCAGTGGTTGCGCATTATAGGGAGTTCTCGCCGGCTGACAACCCCTAATTTGCACAAAAGTGAACTTTTCTTCTCGTTCGCTTTAAAAATGCACGCAACGCTGCTTTTTAGCGCTGTTTAATACGTGAAGGCAGGTCAGCAAGGCTATCTATCACCCAATCTGCTGCATTTTCACCCTCTTCCGTTACCGGCTTACCGCTACGTACTAATACCTTTATACCTACACCAGCCGCTTTACCTGCCAGCATGTCATCAATTTTGTCGCCTACCATATAAGAAGCCGCCATATCGATGTTCAGTTCTTTCTGCGCCGACAGTAACATGCCAGGCTGAGGCTTACGGCAATCACACTCCTGTCGATACTCTTCTACTATTGCTTCTGGATGATGCGGACAGTAATAGATGCCGTCCAGATCGATCTCCCGATCGGCCAGCGACCAGTCCATCCACTCGGTAAGGTGCATAAAGGTATCCTCAGTAAAGATACCGCGAGCAATGCCGGACTGGTTGGTGACCATCACTAATGCATAGCCCATCTTCTTCAGTTCGCGCATTGCGTCGATGACGCCATCGATAAACTGAAAGTTGTCGCTCTCATGCACATAGCCATGATCAACGTTAATCGTGCCATCACGATCGAGAAATATTGCTGGGATTTTGTCTGTCACGTAGAAACTCCTGCTACTCATGTTGCTTCAGAGTATCGCATGATTGCGCCATGAGAGAGAATGGCAGATTGAACGTCTTTGATTGATTCAGACGTCTGGATGCCTTACCATCCACTCGCATCCGGCCCGGGTCGGGATGCACTAAAATTTACGCCACGGATAACCCCATCACGATAATAAAATGATAAAACTTACAAACATCACCAAAGTGTTCCAGCAGGGCACTCGCACTATTACAGCGCTGTCAGACGTCAGCCTGCATGTGCCAGCCGGACAAATTTATGGCGTCATCGGTTCATCGGGTGCGGGTAAAAGTACGCTTATCCGCTGCGTTAACCTTCTTGAGCGCCCGACTTCCGGCAGCGTGCTGGTTGATAATCAGGATTTGACCACGCTTTCTGAGAGCGAGCTCACTCAGGCTCGCCGCCAAATCGGCATGATTTTCCAACATTTTAACTTGTTAAATTCCCGTACCGTTGCGGGCAACGTCGCCCTGCCTCTTGAGCTGGGCAAGCTGTCGCGCGCTGAGATCAATACGCGCGTAAACGAGCTGTTGGAACTGGTTGGGCTGGCTGATAAGCACGACGCCTGGCCTGCCAACCTTTCTGGCGGTCAAAAACAGCGTGTGGCTATCGCCCGTGCGCTTGCAACCAACCCTAAAGTGCTGCTTTGTGATGAAGCCACCAGCGCGCTCGATCCTGCGACTACCCGGGCTATCCTTGAGCTGTTGAAAGATATCAACCGTCGCCTGGGCATTACTATTCTGCTTATCACCCATGAGATGGATGTGGTGAAACGCATCTGCGATCAGGTCGCGGTAATCAGCAATGGTCAGTTAATAGAGAAGGATACGGTGAGTGAAGTCTTCTCCCACCCTAAAACCCCTCTGGCTCAGCAGTTTATTCAGTCCACTCTGCATCTGGATATTCCCGATGACTATGCTGAACGTTTGTCGGCGGTGGCCAAAGCGGATAGCGTTCCTTTATTAAGGCTGGAATTTACCGGGCAGTCGGTAGACGCGCCGCTTCTCTCTGAAGCAGCCCGTCGTTTCGACGTGAATAACAATATTATCAGCGCTCAGATGGATTATGCCGGTGGCGTGAAGTTCGGCATTATGCTGACTGAGATGCACGGCGCAGACGCGGATACACAAGCAGCAATCGATTTTCTGCAAGAGCATCATGTAAAGGTAGAGGTGTTAGGTTATGTCTGAGGCAATGATTCTTCTACTCTGCCGTGGCGTATGGGAAACGCTGGTGATGACGTTCGTCTCTGGCTTTTTCGGTTTTGTTATTGGCCTGCCCCTTGGCGTCCTTTTATATGTCACCCGCCCGGGGCAGATCATTGAAAACCGTGCGCTGTATCGCTTTTTATCGGCCGTCGTCAATATCTTCCGCGCCATTCCGTTTATCATTTTACTGGTGTGGATGATTCCATTCACCCGCATGATTGTAGGAACGTCAATTGGCTTGCAGGCCGCTATCGTGCCGCTGACCATCGGAGCCGCGCCCTTTATTGCCCGTATGGTAGAAAACACGCTGCTGGAACTGCCCGCAGGATTGATTGAAGCTTCACGAGCAATGGGCGCGACGCCTTTGCAGATCGTTAAGAAAGTGCTGCTGCCTGAAGCGCTTCCTGGCCTGATTAACGCAGCGACGATTACGCTCATCACGCTGGTCGGCTATTCAGCAATGGGCGGCGCCGTCGGTGCTGGCGGTCTGGGTCAGATTGGTATTCAGTATGGCTACATTGGTTATAACGCAACGGTCATGAATACGGTGTTGGTCCTGTTAGTCGTTTTAGTCTATTTGATTCAGTTCTGTGGCGACCGCATTGTCCGTGCGGTCACACATAAATAAACGTTCGTTCGAACAGATTAAGGAAGGGATATGTCTTTTAATTTTAAAACGTTTGCCGCTGTGGGCGCGCTGATTGGTACTTTGGCGCTGGTTGGTTGCGATCAAAAAGCGAAAGATCCAAACCATATTAAAGTGGGCGTCATTGTCGGTGCCGAGCAGCAGGTTGCTGAAGTGGCTAAGCAAGTTGCTAAAGACAAATACGGTCTGGACGTTGAGCTGGTAACCTTTAACGATTACGTGCTGCCTAACGAAGCGTTAAGCAAGGGCGATATTGATGTTAACGCTTTCCAGCACAAGCCTTACCTGGATCAACAGATCAAGGATCGCGGTTACAAACTGGTTTCCGTAGGCAATACCTTTGTCTATCCGATTGCCGGTTATTCAAAGAAAATCAAATCACTGGATGAGTTACAAAACGGTGCTCAGGTCGCGATTCCAAACGACCCAACCAACCTGGGGCGCTCACTGCTGCTGCTGCAAAAAGTCGGTCTGATCAAGCTGAAAGATGGCGTTGGTCTGCTGCCAACCTCGCTGGATGTGGTAGAGAATCCGAAAAACATCAAGCTGGTTGAGCTGGAAGCACCACAGCTGCCACGTTCTCTGGACGATGAAAAAATTGCGCTGGCGGTGATCAACACCACCTATGCGAGCCAGATCAACCTGACGCCAGCGAAAGATGGCATCTTTGTGGAAGATAAAGATTCACCTTACGTGAATATGCTTGTGGCGCGTGAAGACAACAAAGATGCTGAAAACGTGAAGAAATTCGTTCAGGCGTATCAGTCCGATGAAGTCAGTAATGCCGCAAACAAGATTTTCAACGGCGGTGCAGTTAAGGGGTGGTAATCCACCTGCGGTAGCGCCTTATCGGCCGATACCGTTGCTAACTTCCTCAACAAAGCAGGCATTTGCCTGCTTTGTTCATTTCTAAGCGCTTGTTATTTATCCCCGGGCTTGCTTCAATAACGCCACTTTTACCGATCATAAGGACGTTCCCATGCGTGTTGTACCGCTCTGTTTGTTAGCCCTTTCGCTGACAGGGTGTTCGTTGCTGCATAAACCGTATAAGCCCGTTGAGCCTTTCAAGCCGGCAGCGCAAACTGAACCCGTGCGAGCCAAGCCTGCACCACGCCCTGCTCCGGTAAAACTTTATACTGATACCAACGATCTGCTAAGCAAACCCTTCCGCGATCTTGGCGAAGTGTATGGCGAAGATTGCCAGGTGGGCAGACAAAGCTCACCGCCAAATATCAATACTGCGCGCAAGAGAATGCAGATCCGTGCCGCAAATATGAAGGCTAACGCGGTGTTACTGCATCAGTGCGAAATTGTCAGTAACTCGCAGGGCTGTTATCGCCAGGCCGTCTGTCAGGGTTCCGCGCTGAAAGTGACCGGCCAATGAGTTCCTTTTCCTTCCAGCAAATCGGCACTATCCGTTCCCCCTGGAAGGAGAAGTTTGCCGTTCCACGCCAGCCAGGCCTGATTCAGGATGGCGGCGGCGAACTGCATCTTCAGCCTCCTTATAATCAACCGGAAGCCGTTCGGGGCCTGGAAGCGTTCAGCCATTTATGGCTGATGTTTGTCTTTCATCAAACGATGGACGGCGGCTGGCGTCCAACCGTGCGGCCCCCGCGACTCGGCGGCAACACGCGCATGGGTGTTTTCGCAACCCGGTCGACCTTCCGCCCGAACCCTGTCGGCATGTCCCTGGTTGAGCTGACCGGCATCCGCACTGAAAAAGGGGGCGTTATACTGGAGCTGGGGAGTCTGGATCTGGTTGATGGCACGCCCGTTATCGATATTAAACCCTATCTGCCCTTTGCCGAAGCCATACCGGATGCGCGAGCAGGCTTTGCTCAGCAGGCTCCCGACGCGCTGATGCCGGTCACTTTTTCGCCGCTGGCACTGCAGCAGATGGCGCAGCATCAACAGCAGTATCCGCATCTGGCCCGGTTTATTACTCAGGTTCTTGCGCAGGATCCGCGTCCGGCCTACCGCAAAGGCGAAGAACCCGAGCGTGAATATGCTGCCTGGCTACTGGATTTCAACGTGCGCTGGTGCGTGAATGCCAGCGGAACGCTGGTGACGGCAATCGACAATCGTTAATTTCTGTCCCGGCATCTTTTGAGACTCTGAACACGCTGGTACACTAGCCGCCAGCAATTTTTTGCCTGGCTTAATGTAAGCGTTTTGCTTAACTGGAATCGTAACTCATGCGTACTACTCAATATCTGCTCTCCACTCAGAAGGAGACGCCTGCCGACGCCGAAGTCATCAGCCACCAGCTGATGCTGCGCGCCGGGATGATCCGTAAACTGGCCTCCGGTCTGTACACCTGGCTACCCACTGGCCTGCGCGTACTGAAAAAAGTTGAAAACATCGTGCGTGAAGAGATGACCAACGCCGGTGCTATCGAGATTTCCATGCCGGTAGTGCAGCCTGCCGATCTGTGGCAGGAAAGCGGACGCTGGGAGCAGTATGGCCCTGAACTGCTGCGTATTACCGATCGCGGCGACCGTCCTTTTGTGTTAGGTCCCACGCACGAAGAAGTGGTCACCGACCTGATCCGTAACGAGCTGAGTTCTTACAAGCAGCTGCCGCTGAACGTTTTCCAGATCCAGACGAAATTCCGTGACGAAGTTCGCCCTCGCTTTGGCGTTATGCGTTCACGTGAGTTCATCATGAAGGACGCCTACTCGTTCCATACCTCGCAGGAATCTCTGCAGGCGACTTATGATGATATGTACCGCGCCTACAGCCAGTGCTTTAACCGTATGGGCCTGGATTTCCGTGCTGTTCAGGCCGATACCGGCTCAATCGGCGGCAGCGCATCTCATGAGTTCCAGGTGCTGGCACAGAGCGGTGAAGATGACATCATCTTCTCTACCGAATCTGACTACGCGGCCAATATGGAGCTGGCAGAAGCGGTTGCACCAGCGGGCGTGCGTGCCGATGCGACTCAGCCAATGAGCGAAATCGATACGCCGAACGCCAAAACCATCGCGGCGCTGGTCGAGCAGTTCAAACTGCCGATTGAAAAAACCGTTAAAACGCTGCTGGTTAAAGCGACCGAAGAGAGCGGCCATTCACTGGTTGCCCTGGTGGTTCGTGGCGATCACGCGTTGAACGAAGTGAAAGCTGAAAAAATCGATATCGTTGCTGCGCCACTGACTTTTGCGACCGAAGAAGAGATCCGTGCCGCACTGGGCGCGGGTCCTGGCTCTCTGGGCCCGGTTGGTCTGACGCTGCCCGTGGTGGTTGATCGTACCGTTGCCGCCATGAGCGATTTCTGCGCGGGCGCGAACAAAGACGACAAGCATCTCATCAACATCAACTGGCAGCGCGATCTGCCGCTACCGCGCGTGGCCGATATTCGCAACGTTGTGGAAGGCGACGCCAGCCCGGATGGTAAAGGTACGCTGCTGATCAAACGCGGTATCGAAGTGGGACATATCTTCCAGCTCGGCACCAAGTATTCCGAAGCGATGAAAGCCTCGGTTCAGGGTGAAGATGGCCGCAATCAGACGCTGACGATGGGCTGCTACGGAATTGGTATCACCCGTATCGTGGCCGCAGCAATCGAGCAGAACCATGACGACCGCGGTATTATCTGGCCTGACGCGCTGGCACCGTTCCAGGTTGCCATCCTGCCGATGAATATGCACAAATCTTTCCGCGTGAAAGAGCTGGCAGAAGCGCTGTATGAACAGCTCCGTGCTAAAGGGATTGAGGTCATTCTGGACGATCGTAAAGAGCGCCCAGGCGTGATGTTTGCCGATATGGAATTGATTGGCGTGCCGCACACCATCGTAATCGGCGATCGTAACCTCGACAGCGAAGAGATTGAGTACAAATCTCGTCGCGCAGGTGAAAAACGCATGATTAAAACCGGTGAAATCCTCGATTTCCTGGTAAGCGAAATCAAAGGTTAACGCCAGGGCGGCGGACGAAGTCCGCCGCTGCTTTAACGTTCTGATGTGGCGAGTCACATCCGCTGGTTCAGCATGAGCCTTCCCTGCCTGTTTCCTTACACCCGAACCGACCGCCAGCAGATTAGTCCTGCACGCCCCGCATTTTCCCCCGCATCGCCTTGGTCGATGCCTTGCGCGCTTTCCCTTCCAGACGCCGTTTTTTCGAGGCCAGCGTTGGCCGTGTGGCCCGTCGGGTTTTCTCCACCACCGTCAGTTCCTGAATCAGATTTTCCAGCCGCTTTAGCGCCGCTTCGCGATTCATTTCCTGACTACGGTATTCCTGCGCTTTGATAATCACTATCCCTTCCGGGGTGATTAAATGATGGCTGGCGGCGAGCAAACGCTCTTTGTAAAATTCCGGCAGGCTTGAGGCACGGATATCAAACCTGAGATGGATCGCCGTAGAGCTTTTGTTAACGTTTTGACCGCCATTTCCCTGCGCTCTGATCGCCGTAATGTCCAGCTCGCTGTCCTGAATGGTGGCATTGCGTGACAGCACAATCATGCCAGCTTGCCGTTAATCAGCCAGTCGGTAAAGCGCAGCTCAATATGGTTCTGCTCATCAGAGAGCCAGAGCGTACCGTCCTGCATGGTTGCCTGTAGATTCATCGAGCGCGAAGCCAGCTGCGTCAATGCTTTCAGCTGCTCGTCATCAATGAAACGTACGGTCAGGTTATCCTGCTGGGCCAGTTTATTTTGATTCTGCTGCCACCAGATTTGCGCGGCACGCGCGTTATAACAGTAGAGATAAACGCTGGCGGAGCGGTTACAGGCTTTTTTGACCCGACGTTCGTCCGGCAGGCCAAGCTCCACCCAGACTTCAATACCGTTATGGTCGTTCATCAGCCAGATTTCCGGCTCGTCTTCCGCGCTTAAGCCACGAGTGAAGACCAGACGTTCATGCGCATTAACCAGCCACGCCACCAGCCGCAGCATCAGCCGCTCTTCCGTTTCGGAAGGATGACGAGCCAGCGTCAGATTGCTGTCGATAAACACATTTCTGTCCATATCGGCAACGTTCACCGTTGCTTTATAGATGGTCGCTTTGAGTGCCATAGAGATCCTTAAAATTATCGGCGGTCATTGTAACCTGTTGACACAGCAAATCACCCTTCGACAAGCTGATTTCACGCAAAATCCTGTGTTATAGTCGTTAAATCGCCAAAGAAAACGCTTGAGGTGCATGTGGATTACTGTGAATTAGTTCGCCGCAAGTATGCCGAAATCGGC
Source organism: Pantoea sp. CCBC3-3-1 (assembly GCF_007981265.1). Taxonomy (NCBI): domain Bacteria; kingdom Pseudomonadati; phylum Pseudomonadota; class Gammaproteobacteria; order Enterobacterales; family Erwiniaceae; genus Pantoea; species Pantoea sp. CCBC3-3-1. The sequence continues at coordinate 960,907 of NZ_CP034363.1, read as the reverse complement.
AGCGGTGACCTGGGATACGTGCCGGACGCAATAGCCTGCGTTTTGAAAGTATTGAACGAGGTAGCCGCAAATCCTGAGCTACACTCTTCAATCAGGGAACAGGCAGCTTACGCTGCTGCAAACTTATTGGTGAGCGATTATGTTGACGAATGAAGCCTACAAACCGATCAACTGCGATGATTACGACAACCTGGAACTCGCCTGTCAAAAACAGTGGACGCTGGCGCTGGCACTGAAAAACGGCGAGCAGCTGAAAGCACGGGCGCTGGATATGGTGTCACGCAAAAACGTGGAGTATCTGGCTGTCGATCTGTCCGGTGAAACGCGCGAACTCCGCCTGGACCATATAGCCAGCTTCACCCATCCTGAGTTGGGTACTGTCGTTGTCAGCGAATCTGATTAACCGTCATGGGCGGAAGCAATTCCGCCCCTTATCTCACTTCAGGCTGGCATAGTAAGCCGACAAATCCGCCATATCTTCATCGCTTAATCCTGCTACAAAGGCATTCATTACGGCCGCCTGACCCGCGCTGCGCTCCCCTTTTTTATAAGCATGTAATGCCTGTTCCAGATAGGCAGCATTCTGCCCGGCCAGATTGGGATAAAGGCCAACCGATGCTTTACCCTCCTTACCATGACATCCCTGACAGCTTGCGGCTTTCTGTTGGCCAGCCTGCACATTGCCCTCTGCCAGTACCGGCAGACTTATTACCGCCAGCAGTAGCAGCGGCCCTGTTATATATTTCATGACGCTTGCTCGTTATGTTGCCAGCAAACTTGCCAGCAAGGTTGTTCAGAAGGATCGCCTTCACGGGTAACGAAGACGCCCAGTGCGGCGATCAGGCGATCGCCATAAAAAATAAGTGGCGTACGCTCACGCAGCCATGGCGGAACACCCAGTTCCTGCCAGAGTTTTTTGAGCGGCCGGCTGCCGACACGGCCAACAATATGCAATTTTCCCTGCGCCTGAAAGCGGATACTGACGGTTTCTCCGGCAACAGGTGCTCGAATCGTATCTGTACAGACAGGCTCATTACGCGTTGTTGTCCGATCGCCAGCGCTTTTATCCCAACGAACCAGCTTGCCCATCTGCGCAGGCAACGCCAGCGAGGTTTCCGACAAAGGCCAGTCGATGATTTTATCGCGCACCGGCTCGGTTATTGCCAGCCAGTAGAGCCGCTGGCGAAAACGACGCACCTCAACGTTGCCAAGCTGCAAACGCGGCTCCGCATCTTCACGGCTACAGGCAACTTCCCGCCATATCCGCGAGAGCGCATCTTTTGCTGGCATCAGCCCCTGATGGTGCCTGACCCAGCGGCGCAGCAGTGCGCCTCGCCTCGCTTCACTCATCTTTTCCAGCGGCGCAATGGCCAGCGCGCCCCGATCGTCCAGCAGCTCGGCCAGCGACTCGGCCAGCAGCTCATCCAGCAGTTGCTCCTGCTCGCCACACAGCGCGGCGCTACGGGAAACCGCCTGGGAGAAGTGCGGCCAGCGCAGGCTCAGCTGTGGAATAATTGTCTGGCGCAGGAAATTACGGTCGTAACGCGTGTCCTGATTGCTGTCGTCCTCGATCCACCGCAAAGCGTATTCCGCGGCCCAGCTTTCCAGCTGGTGCCGGGTTTGCGAAAGCAAGGGCCGCAGATGCTGATATGTTCCCGACCGGGCGACCGACGGCATGCCCGCCAGGCCCGCCGGACCGCTTCCCCTTTTTAACGCCAGCAGCAGAGTTTCGCACTGATCGTCCAGATGCTGGGCAGTCACCAGGCTTTCGCCATCCTGCAAATGGCAGCGAAATGCCTGGTAGCGAGCCTCTCTGGCTGCCGCTTCGATACCTTTTTTGCGTCCGTCCACGCTGACTCTGAGCACGGTAAGAGGAACCTGCCATTCGGCGCACTGTTGCTGACAGTGGGCAACCCAACTCTCCGCCAGCGGATTCAGGCCATGGTGGATATGAATTGCCCGCAGATGCAGGCGCGGATCGGACTGGCGCAAGCAGACCAGCTGATGCAGCAATACGCTGGAGTCCAGCCCGCCGCTGTAGGCTACCAGCAGGCGTTTCTGCCCGACAAGATGCTGTTGAAGATGAAGCAGTGACATGATCGTTCCGCGGCTGAGGCGATCCGGCCATCATCGGCCGGATCGATAAGGCGCTATTTTACGCCTGATAGAGCTCCAGCGGCAAACCATCCGGATCAAAGAAGAAGGTAAAGCGCTTGTCCGTTACCGGATCGACGCGAATGGCTTCGCAAACCACACCTTTCTCTTCCAGATGCGCTTTAGCGGCATCAATATCGGCGACGCTAAACGCCAGATGACGCAGGCCACAGGCTTCAGGATTGTTTGTCCGGGCGGGCGGAAACGGAAAGGAAAACAGCTCAATGGTGTACTGGCCGTTCAGTGCCAGATCGCCTTTCCATGAATCCCGCTGTTCCCGATACACTTCGCCCATCAGCGTAAAGCCCAGAACGTCGCAGTAAAACGCCTTACTGGTCTCATAGCGGCTGGCAATAATAGCGATGTGGTGAACCTGCTTAATACCTAACATGGTGATTCCTCAATGATTGCTTCCCTGCGCTACCTTACGCAGAGTCGCCGTCGCCGACAATAGCAGAAGGAACTACGCTTTTAGAACGCGCACCAGATATTGCCCTTCTTCGGTCAGTTTCGCGCCGTGGATATCGGTTTCAAAGCCGGGATAATGTCGGCCAATGGTGCAGAGCATCAGCAGGAAATCCAATACCGCGCGGCTCTCTTCGGTAATCATCTCACCAGGCATGACCACCGGAACACCCGGCGGATAAGGCAGGATCATATTGGCTGAAACCCGCCCAACCAGCTCGCTGATATCGACCGTTTCCACATTGCCTTTCACCTGCTGCTGGAACATCTGGTGCGGCGTCATTTTCATTTCAGGCAGGGTGTCGAAAGCCTGTAACATCAGTCGTGGCAGATCGTGTTGACGGATCAGCGTATGAATCCCCTGCGCCAGCGTCTGAATACGCATGTTGCGATAAAAATCGGGATCTTCCGCGTAGAGATCCGGCAGCATGTTTTTTACCCGCAGATTCAGATCGTAAGAACGCTTAAACTCAGTCAGCCCGCGCAGCACGCTCATTGCTTTCGTTTTATCGATGCCGATACTAAACAGAAAAAGCAGGTTATAAGGCCCGGTCTTTTCGACCACGATGCCGCGTTCATCCAGATATTTCGCCACCAGCGCAGCCGGAATTCCCTCTTCGCTCATCATCCCCTGCTCGCTCATACCCGGCGTCAGAATGGTGACTTTAATGGGATCCAGATACATATGATCGGCATCGGCATCGGCGAACCCATGCCACTCCTCGCCAGGCTGGATCGGCCAGCATTCAGGATCTTCAACACCTTCCGGCTGCCAGATATCAAAGAACCACCCTTCCGACTCTTCCCGCAGACGCTGAACTTCCCGGCGGAAATGCAGTGCGCGTTCTACAGAACGATTTATCAGGCGTTTGCCCGGATTCCCCCGCAGCATCGCCGCCGCCGTTTCAATCGACGCCACGATGGAGTAGTTGGGCGAAGTTGTCGTATGCATCATGTAGGCCTCATTAAAGGTTTGCTCGTCATAATCGCCTTTAATGTGGATCAGTGAAGCCTGGGAGAAGGCAGCCAAAAGTTTGTGCGTTGACTGCGTTTCGTAGATGACTTTACCCGGCGTGCGCTCACCGCTCATGCCGCTGAGGCCGTTATAAATTGGGTGAAAATTGGTATACGGCACCCAGGCTGAATCAAAATGGATTGAGGGAACGGGCAGCGTCTCTTTGATGTACTGCGTGTTATAGAGCAAGCCATCGTAAGTCGAGTTGGTGATCACCGCATGCACCGGCCAGCTGGCGCGTTCGGTTTGGGCAACCTTGAGCGAGATACTCTCTTCTGTGAATTCCCGCTTCGGGATACCACCGAGTATGCCAAGCGCGTTACGGGTCGGCTTAAGCCAAATCGGGATGATATCGCTCATCATCAGTAAGTGCGTGAGTGACTTATGACAGTTGCGGTCGATCAGTACCGTGCTTCCCGCCGCTGCGGCATACATTCCCACAATTTTATTCGAAGTGGACGTGCCGTTTGTGACCATGTAGCTCTGTTCCGCGCCAAAGGTGCGCGCCACATACTCTTCAGCTTCAAGATGCGGGCCGGTGTGATCCAGTAGCGAACCCAGCTCCGTTACGGAGATGGAAACGTCTGCTTTAAGCGTATTCGCCCCATAAAAGTCGTAAAACAGGCTGCCCACCGGGCTTTTCTGAAAGGCGGTGCCGGCCATATGTCCTGGCGTACAGAAGGTGTATTTACCCTCTTTGACATAGCTGAACAACGCTTTAGTCAGCGGCGGCGTAATGGTATCGATGTATTCATCGGTGTACTGACGGATGCGCTGGGCGATATCATCGGCGGCCGCCAGAGCATATTCAAAGAACCAGATTGCCATGCGCATCTCGTTGATGCTGACATCCATGGTGGAATGGGTGTTAATAAAGGCGTAGAGCGGCAGGTACTCGTTCAGCTGATTAATTTCGCTGCACAGATCCAGGCTGTATTCATCCCAGTCAAAAACGACGCCGCAAATGCGAGGGTTATGCTCAATTAACTTCAGCAGATCGTTGGCATCTTTTGGGTAGATGGTCTGGAATCCCTGGCTGCGGAGCGCGCCATCCAGTTCACGGATGGGTTCATCCTTATAGAAAGCGTTCTGCGGCCCCATGATCGCGATAATATTCAATACTGACTCCTGGTAAAATTACGGCAAGGAGTAAGCATAGCGAATAATGCCGCTTCGCCGGGAAAAATTCGGGATCGGTGGCTGTACGGCCAGGTCAAAACCTGCCCTGAAGGTCGTCACCGGTAAAGTGGATCTCATTCGGAGCGCCGTGGATCCTTACCGGGGAGCAAGAGGCGGAGGTACCCCGCCTCGCTTTACTTAGGTCTTATCTCTTACGTCTTGTGAAGGCGCATTGGAACGAACCGATTTTATTCCGTTCTCCGCGCCTTGTTTGCTGGCATACATCTCGCTGGTGGCGATGATTTCGTGATTACTCGCTACCAGCACAAAATACCAGGGCTGATCCGTTAGCTTCGTTGATTTCCGTATTTCGTAATGTCCCATACCTGTTCCTTTTAACAAAAGCGTACCCCATCCGGGCACGCTGTTATCAAAAACGGCATCGGCATGTTGAGCAAGAAAAAATATCCGAAAATTTGATCTGCCTGGCTTTTTACAGATCGACAGGCAATAAAAAAGGCGGATTTCGCCAGGTCATTCACCAGTGGACTTACATCCTGTAGCGAAACACCCAACAAAATCCGCCTTACGGCGTACGAGAAACTTAAGCGTAGCCGTAGCTCATCAGACGCTGATAACGACGATCCAGCAGCTCTTCTTTGGTCAGCACATCCAGCTCGGCCAGATCGGCCAGCAGCTGCGCTTTCATCGATTCACCAATTGCCAGCGGGTTGCGATGCGCGCCGCCCAGTGGCTCAGGGATCACCGTATCGATCAGTTTCAGCTCTTTCAGACGAGGAGCAATGATGCCCATTGCTTCGGCAGCCAGCGGTGCTTTATCAGCGCTTTTCCACAGAATCGACGCACAGCCTTCCGGTGAAATCACCGAGTAGGTGCTGTACTGCAGCATGTTCACTTTATCGCCCACGCCGATAGCCAGCGCGCCGCCGGAGCCGCCTTCACCGATAACGGTACAGATGACCGGCACGGTCAGGCCAGACATCTCACGCAGATTGCGTGCGATAGCCTCGCTTTGTCCGCGCTCTTCCGCGCCCACGCCTGGATAAGCACCCGGCGTATCGATAAAGGTGATGATTGGCATGTTAAAACGCTCGGCCATTTCCATCAGACGCAGTGCCTTACGGTAGCCTTCTGGTGCTGGCATACCGAAGTTACGACGAATTTTTTCTTTGGTTTCGCGACCCTTCTGATGACCAATGATCATCACCGGGCGACCTTCCAGACGAGCGATACCGCCAACAATGGCTTTATCATCTGCATAGGCGCGATCGCCTGCCAGCTCGTCAAAATCGGTAAACACGTTGCGGACATAGTCCAGCGTATAGGGACGCAAAGGATGACGCGCCAGCTGGGCGATCTGCCATGCACCTAAATCGGCGAAGATCTTCCGCGTCAGCTCTACGCTTTTTTCGCGCAGACGCTGAATCTCTTCATCCAGATTAATATCCAGTTTTTCATCCTGACGGCCAACCGACTTCAGCGAATCAATTTTCGCTTCAAGTTCTGCGATTGGCTGTTCGAAATCCAGGTAATTAAGACTCATAATATTCCTGTTTTAGTCAAACTCCAGTTCCACCTGCTCCGACCCTATCAGCGATCGCAATTCATTTAATAAACGATCGCTGGGTGATACGCGCCACGCTGCACCGAAGCGCAACTTCGCCCGCGCATCTTCTCTCTGATAATAGAGATGTACCGGAATAGTCCCCGAACGATAAGGTTCCAGGGATTGACGGAGACGGTTTAAAAGCTGGTCATCAATTTGCCTGTCCGTCAGCGAGATAGCAAGCCCGCGTGCATATTTTTCGCGAGCTTCATCAATGTCCATCACATCGCGAGCGGTCATTTTAAGGCCGCCGCTGAAGTCATCGAAGCTGACCTGTCCGCTGACGATCAGGATACGGTCTTTTTCCAGCAAATGCTGGAACTTGTCTAATGCATCTGTGAATAACATGACTTCCAGACGACCGGAACGGTCGTCCAGCGTACAGATACCAATCCGGTTACCGCGTTTTGTTACCATCACGCGGGCCGCCACCACCAGACCAACAGCCATGGTCATTTTGCCACGTTCGGTCGGGTGCATGTCTTTCAGGCGCATTCCTCCAACATAGCGCTCGATCTCTTTCAGATACTGATTGATCGGGTGCCCGGTTAAGTAAAGCCCTAATGTTTCTCTTTCGCCATCAAGCTGGATTTGTTCCGGCCAGCGGGGTACGTCAGCGTAAGATTGTTCAATCTGCTCAGGCGCTTCCGCCAGCACGCCGAACATATCGGCCTGCCCGATCGCTTCCGCTTTGGCATGCTGATCGGCCGCTTTCAACGCATCGTTTAGCGCACTCATTAACGCAGCGCGATGAGGCCCCAGCCGGTCAAAGGCGCCCGACATAATCAGCTTTTCCAGCACGCGACGGTTAAGCTTTTTGGTCTCGGTGCGGGCACAGAGATCGAACAGCTCGCGGAAATAGCCGTCTTTATTACGTGCCTCCAGGATGGCCTCGATCGGACCTTCGCCCACGCCTTTGATTGCGCCAATACCGTAAACGATTTCGCCATCATCATTGACGTGGAACGGATAAAGGCCCGAGTTAATATCTGGCGGCAGTACTTTCAGTCCCATCCGCCAGCATTCATCAACCAGCCCCACCACTTTTTCGGTGTTATCCATATCGGCCGTCATTACTGCCGCCATGAATTCGGCCGGATAGTGCGCTTTCAGCCACAGCGTCTGGTAAGAAACCAGCGCATAAGCGGCCGAGTGCGATTTGTTAAAGCCGTAACCGGCGAATTTCTCCACCAGGTCGAAGATTTTGATCGCCAGCTCGCCGTCAACGCCGCGCGATTTCGCCCCGTCTTCAAAGCCGCCGCGCTGCTTGGCCATCTCAACCGGATTCTTTTTACCCATAGCACGACGCAGCATATCCGCGCCGCCCAGGCTGTAACCCGCCAGCACCTGGGCTATCTGCATAACCTGTTCCTGATACAGGATGATGCCATAGGTCGGTTCCAGCACCGGCTTCAGGGACTCGTGCTGCCACTGAATATCCGGATAAGAGATCGCTTCACGGCCGTGCTTACGGTCAATGAAGTTATCTACCATGCCCGACTGCAATGGCCCCGGACGGAACAATGCCACCAGTGCGATCATATCTTCAAAGCAGTCCGGCTTCAGACGCTTAATCAGATCCTTCATGCCGCGCGATTCAAGCTGGAATACCGCCGTCGTTTCGGAGCGCTGTAGCATATCGAAACTTTTTTTATCGTCCAGCGGAATCGCAGCAATATCGATTGGCGCTTCGCCCTGCCTTTTGCGGCGGGCGTTAATCATTTCCAGCGCCCAGTCGATGATGGTCAGCGTACGCAGGCCGAGGAAGTCGAACTTCACCAGTCCGGCGTATTCCACGTCGTTCTTGTCGAACTGGGTTACCGGATGGTTGCCGTTTTCGTCACAATAGAGCGGGGCAAAATCGGTGATCTGCGTTGGCGCGATAACCACGCCGCCAGCGTGCTTGCCGGCGTTACGCGTGACGCCTTCCAGCTTGCGCGCCATATCGATCAGCGCTTTAACTTCTTCGTCCGCTTCGTAAATTTCAGGCAGCTGCGGCTCAGCGGCGAAGGCTTTTTCCAGCGTCATGCCGGGATCGGGCGGAACCAGCTTGGAGATGCGATCGACAAAACCATACGGATGACCCAGCACTCGGCCTACGTCGCGGATAACCGCTTTCGCCGCCATCGTACCGAAGGTGATAATCTGCGAAACCGCTTTTCGGCCATACATCTCGGCCACGTGTTCAATCACCAGGTCGCGCTTTTCCATACAGAAATCGACGTCGAAGTCGGGCATGGATACACGTTCCGGGTTAAGGAAACGTTCGAACAGCAGGTCAAACTCCAGCGGATCGAGGTCGGTGATTTTCAGCGCGTAGGCCACCAGCGAACCGGCACCTGAGCCACGTCCTGGCCCCACCGGCACGTCGTTATCCTTCGACCACTGGATGAACTCCATCACGATCAGGAAGTAGCCAGGGAAGCCCATCTGGTTGATAACATTAAGTTCGATATCCAGACGTTCATCATACTCAGGCCGCTTTTGCAGGCGGACTTCTGGATCGGGAAACAAAAATTCGAGACGCTCTTCCAGCCCTTCCTTCGATTTCATCACCAGGAAGTCTTCCGTGGTCATTTCCCCGGTTGGGAACTGCGGCAGGAAGTATTCGCCAAGACGAATGGTCACGTTACAGCGCTTAGCAATCTCTACGCTGTTAGCCAGCGCTTCGGGGATGTCTGAGAACAGCTCACACATCTCTTCCTCGGTGCGCAGATATTGCTGAGGACTGTAAAGGCGCGGACGTTTTGGATCGTCCAGCGTAAAGCCATCGTGAATGGCTACGCGGATTTCGTGCGCGTCGAAGTCGCTCTCTTCAAGGAAGCAAACCTCATTGGTCGCCACGACCGGAATGCCTTGAGCGACAGCCAGCTCAACGGCAGCATGCAGCCAGCTCTCTTCATCCGGCCGCCCGGTGCGGATAAGTTCCAGATAGTAGCGATCCGGGAAATACTGCTGGTAAAAGCCCAGGCACTCCGCTACCTGCGCATGGTTGCCGCGCAGCTGCATCTGGCCGACATCACCCCGGCGCCCACCGGAAAGCAGGATCAAACCTTCATTCAGCTCAATCAGCCAGTCTCTGTCGATAACCGGGCCAGCCGGGCCGTAACCACGCTGGTAAGAGCGGGAAATCAGCAGAGTCAGATTCTGATAGCCCGTATTGTCGGCTGCGAGAATGGTGAGCTGCGACAGCTCATCGCCCATTGCCTCACTGGCAACGTTGAAATCAGCGCCGATAATCGGCTTAACGCCCTGCCCATGTGCCGCACCATAAAACTTCACCAGCCCGCAAAGATTGGTGAAGTCGGTAATGGCAATCGCAGGCATTCCCAGCGACGCCGCTTTTTTCACCAACGGAGCAGTTTTGGCTAGTCCATCTACCATGGAGTAGTCGCTGTGTACGCGTAAATGAATAAAACGAGGCTCGGCCATCTCTGATTCCGCTTAAGGCTGAAGGATAAAAACTAAGGTTGGGTTGCTGCCGCCGCGATGACGTCAGCATCCAGTAGCGCATTGCGTACGGGCGCAAAGCTGCGGCGATGATGCACCGTCGCACCATGCTTCGCCAGCTTCTCCATATGCAGCGCGGTTGGATAACCTTTATGCTGCGCGAAACCGTACTCCGGGAACAACAGATCCAGCTCGGCCATTTCGCGATCGCGTGTCACTTTCGCAATAATTGAGGCGGCGCTGATCTCAGCTACCAGGCTATCGCCTTTAACTACCGCCTGTGAAGGCATTGGCAGAGCCGGACAGCGATTACCATCAATTAATACGAAGTCGGGCGTAAGCGCCAGGCCGGCCACCGCACGCTGCATTGCCAGCATGGTGGCATGCAGGATGTTTAGCCGATCGATCTCTTCCGGCTCGGCACGCCCCAGGCTCCAGCTCAGGGCTTTCTCTTTGATTTCATCAAATAACGCCAGGCGGCGCTTTTCTGACAATTTTTTAGAGTCTGCCAGCCCGATAATCGGCCTTGCCGGATCGAGGATCACCGCAGCAGTCACTACGGCACCCACCAGCGGGCCGCGACCCACTTCGTCCACGCCTGCTATAAGGGTAGCCTGAGGATAGATAAAACTCATTCACACAACTCCAGTACGGCGACAGCGGCCTGCTCATCCGCGTTCCAGCGGATTTGATGATGTAATTCAGTGAAGGTCGCCAGCAGCCGATCGCGGGGTTCCCCTTGCGCCAGCAAAGGTTCCAGCGCCGCCGCCAGTAACGCCGGCTGACACTCATCCTGCAACAGCTCTTTAACCAGTTCGCGGCCGGCCAGCAAATTCGGTAGCGAAACGTAATCGGTTTTCACCAGCCGCTTCGCCAGCCAGAAAGTAAACGGCTTCATGCGATAGCCGACCACCATCGGGCATTTTGCCAGCATACACTCCAGCGCTGCCGTGCCTGAGGCCAGCAGCGCTGCATCGCTGGCAATCATCGCGGCGCGGCCTTTGCCATCCAGCAGGTGCATCGGCAAATCAGGCGCGACTTCCGCTTTAATCTTCTCGAACTGCTCACGACGACGTGGATTAACCAGCGGCACGACGATCTCAAGATCGGGCCACTTTGTCCGCAACAGCGCTGCCGTTCGCAGAAAATCACCGCTCAGCATTTCCACTTCCGCACTGCGGCTGCCGGGCAATAACGCCAGGCACGGAATGCCGTCGGCGATACCCAGCTCCTGACGCGCGGCACGCTTGTCGGGCTCAATGGGCATGCTGTCCGCCATGGTATGGCCGATAAAGCGACAGGGAACGTTAAAACGATCGTAAAACGCTTTTTCAAACGGCAGGAATGCCAGCACCAGATCGGTAGCACGACCAATTTTGAATACGCGCTTCTGGCGCCACGCCCAGACGGAAGGACTGACATAGTGAATGGTACGGATACCACGCTGCTTCAGTCTTCCCTCAAGGGTAATATTGAAATCGGGGGCATCGATGCCGACAAACACATCCGGCTTCAGCTCGCTGAACCGACGTGTCAAATCGCGACGGATTTTTAACAGGCGCGGCAGACGCTCCAACACTTCCACCACGCCCATGACCGCCAGCTCTTCCATCTCATACCAGGCTTCGCAGCCTTCTGCCTGCATCAGCGGTCCCGCGACGCCAACAAAACGCGTGTCGGGATGCTTTTCCCTGAGCGCACGAATAAGACCGGCACCAAGAATATCGCCGGAGGTTTCTCCGGCGACCAGGGCTATCGTTAATGGCTGCGGCATGAGTTAACGAATCAAACCCCGCGTCGAGCGGGCAAAGAAATCGAAGAACGGCTGGACTTCAGGATGCTCACGCGCAATGTCGGCAATTTCCGGCTTCGCTTCGTCCAGCGTTTTACCGCTGCGGTAGAGCACTTTATAAGCGTTACGAATTGCATGCAGCGCTTCTTTGCTGAAGCCGCGACGCTGCAGGCCAACCAGGTTGATGCCAAATGGCGTCGCGTGGTTACCCTGAGCGATGACAAACGGTGGTACGTCCTGCGCAACACCGGAGCAGCCGCCAATCATTACGTGCGCGCCGATAATGCAGAACTGATGAACTGCTGTCATGCCGCCGATAATGGCAAAATCATCCACCGTAACGTGGCCGCCCAACGTGGCGTTGTTGGCAAGGATACAGCGGTCGCCGATCACGCAGTCATGCGCAATATGAGCGTTCACCATCAGCAAGTTATCGCTGCCGACTTTCGTCAGTCCGTCAGCCTGTGACGTGCCACGGTGGATGGTCACGCTTTCACGGATGCTGTTGCGGTCGCCAACTTCAACGCGAGTCGGTTCACCGGCATACTTCAGATCCTGGTTCGCTTCACCAATGGTGGCGAACTGGTAAATGGTATTGTCTTTACCAATCCGGGTATGACCATTAACCACCACGTGAGATTTGAGGACGGTGCCTTCACCAATCTCAACGTTAGCGCCAATGAAACAGAAAGGTCCGATATGAACGCGAGCGCCAATTACGGCGCCCTCTTCAATCACGGAACTGGGGTGGATAACAGCAGTTTCATCAATCACGAATTACGCCTCCCGGCTGCGGGCACACATCATGGTTGCTTCGCAGACAATTTTACCGTCAACGGTTGCCACGCCTTTAAAGCGGGTCAGACCACGGCGGGTTTTCTCGAAGGTGACTTCCATAATCATTTGATCGCCAGGTACGACCGGACGTTTGAAGCGGGCTTCATCAATACCAGCAAAGTAGTACAGTTCGCCTGGCTCAAGTTTCCCTACGCTTTTAAACGCCAGAATACCGGTCGCCTGTGCCATTGCTTCCAAAATCAGCACGCCTGGGAAAATCGGTTTACCAGGGAAATGGCCCTGGAAAAACGGTTCGTTGACCGATACGTTCTTCACTGCACGCAGAAATTTGTGTTCTTCAAATTCGAGTACGCGATCGACCAGCAGAAACGGATAGCGGTGCGGCAGCAGTTCAATAATCTCTTCAATTTTCAGAGTATGAGTTTCAGTAGTCAAAATACTCTTCCTGTCCTAAAAAATTCTGATGGCATCAATAACACGGCCTGCAAAGATCAACGATCGTCCGCAGGCCGCAAATCTGTTTCCGTGCGCCAGGCTTTCCATGCTTAGCATTCTTTTTATATTCCCCCTGCCAGACCCGCTAAGTTCGCGTCAGGCAAGCTGAATAGTGAAAGCTGGTCAACGTACTGGTAAGTCGCTTAATCGGTACCGACCTTGCGCTCGATGGCTTTTAAGCGCTTGCTCATCTCATCGATATTCATTACCAGTGCGGCCGTTTTGCGCCAGGTTTTGTTGGGTTGCAGCGGAATCCCGGAGGAGTATACCCCAGGTTGAGTGATTGGTCTCATGACCATTCCCATTCCTGTCACCGTAACTTTGTCACAAATTTCCATATGGCCATTAATGACGCTGGCACCGCCGATCATGCAGTAGCGGCCGATTTTCAGGCTGCCTGCCATGATAACGCCGCCGGCAACTGCGGTATTGTCGCCAATCACCACGTTATGTGCAATCTGGCACTGGTTATCAATGATAACACCATTCCCGATCTGAGTGTTATCCAACGCGCCGCGATCGATCGTGGTGCAGGCACCAATTTCAACGCGATCGCCGATAATCACCGTGCCCAACTGCGGGATTTTCACCCAGTTACCACGATCGTTGGCATAGCCAAAGCCATCTGCACCAATGACGGTACCGGACTGGATCAGGCATTGCTCACCAATTTGTACTTCGTGATATACAGAGACGTTTGCCCATAAACGAGAACCAGCACCGATACGGGTATGTTTACCCACGAAGCAACCAGCGCCAATCACCACGTTATCGCCCAGGACAACGTCCGATTCGATAACGGCGTTTGCGCCTACGGAAACGTTATTACCCAGTTTCGCACTGGCATCAATTACCGCACTGGGTGCGATTTTGCTGGCAGGTTGCGGCGTGGTATCAAGAATTTGCGCCATACGCGCGTAGGTCAGATAAGGGTCTTTCACTACCAAAGCGGCGCCCTGGAAGCAGTCCAGATCCGCGCCCGTCAGCACCACGGCTGAAGCCTTACAGGCTGCGAGCTGCTCACGGTAACGGCTGTTAGAGAGAAAAGTGATTTGACCGGATTGGGCGGAGTGCATAGAAGCAATGCCGGAGATGACGATATCGCCATCTCCGTGCAAATCTGCATCCAACTGCTGGGCTAAATCAGCCAGTCGAATTGAAGACATTGATTATTTAACCTGTTTCAGAACATCAGCAGTGATGTCTTTGGATTTAGCGGCATAAGCAACAGCGTTAGCATCGACAACGACGTCGTAACCTTCATCATCCGCAACTTTCTGCACAGCATCCTGAATACGGCTCAGGATTTTGTTACGTTCTTCAGCCTGACGACGGCGGTTATCCTGCTCGAAAGCCTGGGCTTTGGTCTGGAAGGTTTCACGCTGAGCCATCACGTCTTTTTCCATACGGCTGCGTTCGCTAGCCTTCATGGTAGAGCCGTCACGCTGCAGACGCTGCATTTTAGTTTGCAGATCGCGCTCCATACCCTGCAGTTCAGTCGCACGGCCTTTAAACTCATTTTCAAGCTGTTTCGCAACTGTCGCACGCGCTGGTAACTGTTGGAAAATGCTGGAAACGTTCACCACTGCAATTTTATCAGCAGCCTGGGCACCAGCGGAAACCGCCAGAGCGATAGAGAGGCCTGCGGCACACAACAACTTTTTCACTATAAACTCCTTACCATCAACGTTTGTGTCTTTGACACAGGTGTTGCGCGTTCAGGCAGCCATAAGCTGCCAGTCAACGGCGCGAGACTTGCGGTAAATAACCGCAAGCGTTGGGAAGCGCCAGTATGACGCTGTCCCAATGCTTCCTTGCCAGGCCGGCTTACCAGGTTTTACCAATGTTAAACTGGAACTGCTCGGCCTTATCTCCATCATACTTTTTGAACGGCTGTGCGTAGGAGAACACCAGTGGACCCAGGGGTGACATCCACTGTAACGCCAGACCGGCGGACATACGGATATTACCCGGCTCGCTGTAATCCGGAATGCCTGCTGCTCGCGTATCGGCCGTATTTTCCCATTTGGTATCCCAAACGGTACCGGCATCCACGAACAGTGAGGTACGCACAGAGTTCGCATATTTCTCGCTCAGGAACGGCGTCGGCGTGATCAACTCAGCGCTTGCCGTTGCCATTGCGTTACCGCCAACCGCATCGTTGGAATCACAATAAACGCCCGTAGAACAGGTGCTTGAGCCATTATTGTAATACGCCGCTTTAGGGCCGATGGTGTTGGAACGGAAACCACGTACGGTGCTGGAGCCACCGGCGTAGAAGTTTTCATAGAACGGCAGCTCTTTGCCATTCAGACCGTCTCCATAGCCTACTTTACCGCGACCCAACAGCACCCAGGTGCGGTCCTGGTTTAACGGCAGATACTGTTGCGTATCCAGCGTGGCTTTATAGAAGGCGTTATCGGAGCCTGGAATCGTCACTTTACCGTTCAGGTTGGTACGGTTACCCGACGTTGGGAAGAACCCGCGGTCAAGGGTGTTATACGTCCAGCCATAGTTAAACGTGAAGTCATCAGCAGCATAGTCAGCATCTTTGGCGGTGCTTGGATCCTGGCCTACCGATTGCAGATAACGGAACATCGCAATCTGCGGCTGCATATTGGACAGGTCATTGTGTACGTAACCCAGACCGACACGCAGCGTGTTGTCTTCGTTCACCGGGAAGCCAAGCGTACCGTCTACACCATAACTTTTGTTGGTATAGTCGGACAGATCGGCGTCATCGGCTTTAAAGTCGTTATAGAACACACGACCGCCCAGACTGACACCATCGACCGTAAAGTACGGGTCAGTCAGGGAGAATTCAGCATAGGTCTGGTAATCGTTTTTCGTTCCGCTAATACCAACGGTATTACCTGTACCCAGCCAGTTTTCCTGAGTCACGCCGACCTGGAAACTGACGCCGCTTTCCGTACCGTAACCTACGCCGAAGTTAAAGGTACCGGTGTTGCGCTCTTTCACTTTGTAAACCACATCCACCTGGTCAGGCGAACCCGGTACGCGCTGCGTATCGGTATCAACGGTTTCGAAGTAGCCCGTACGGTTCAGACGCTCTTTACCCTGCTCAACCAGGTCGCTGCCCAGCCATGCGCCTTCCATCTGACGCATTTCGCGGCGCAGAACGGAATCTTTAGAGGTGTCGTTACCTTCGAAGCGCACTTTACGCACGTAGTAACGGTTACCCGCATCAACGTTGACGTGCAGCTTCACGGTTTTATCCGCATCGTTAATTTCAGGCTGAGTCATTACGCGTGGATAGGCATAGCCATAGCGACCGAGCATCTTCTTGATGTCGTCTTCCATGCGAGTGACTTTCGCGCCGTTATACAGCTCGCCCGGCTCGATTTTGGTCAGCGCTTCGACTTCAGCGGAGTGACCGGCCATGCTGCCATTAACCACCACACCCGACAGCTTGTACTGATCGCCTTCGGTGATGTTGATAGTAATGTAGATGCCTTTTTTATCCGGCGTCAGGCTAACCTGCGTCGAGTCGATGTTGAAACGAGCATAGCCGCGATCGAGATAGAAGCTGCGCAGGGTTTCAAGGTCGCCCGCCAGTTTTTGCTTCTGATATTTACGATCGCCAACCACGTTCCACCATGGCACTTCATCACGCAGCTGGAAACGCGAAATCAGTTCGTCGGAGCTGAACGCTTTATTGCCGACTACGTTGATTTGCTGGATCTTGGCGGAGACACCTTCGGTGAATACCAGCTTAAGATCGACACGGTTACGCGGTAGCGGCGTAACCACAGCTTTTACGCTGGCGCTGTATTTACCGACGCTGTAGTAGAAATCCTCAAGGCCCTTCTCAATGGATGAGATGGTTGTGCGGTCAAGGGCTTCCCCCACGCGCACGCCTGATGCCTCCAGATTTTGCTTCAGCATGTCATCCTTCACCGCTTTGTTACCGGAGAAGGTGATGCTGGCAATCGTCGGCCGCTCTTTTACCTGAACGATCAGCGTATTGCCATCGCGCAGGACCTGAACATCCTCGAAGTTCCCGGTCGCAAAGAGAGAACGGATCGTATTACTGATATCATCATCGGAGACGGTATCTCCCACGCGGACAGGCATACTCAGCAATGCCGCCCCGACGGCGACTCGCTGCAGCCCTTCGAAATGAATATCCTTCACTACGAAGCCGTCTGCCGCGTATACGGTGGCGCTGCTAAACAGCAGCGACGCTATGAGCAACTTTTTCATCGCCATCGTTGTTATGCATTCTTCCTAACTGGTTCTCGTCACCTAGAAGAGAAATTGCTGCGCGTCGACCATCCCGCGTTGAAATTTTGCTCAAAATGCTCATTTACCCTGGTAAACTGCGCTTTCTCGCAAACTTCCGCCTTGTCTGGCCTTAGCTCGCTAATTTCTGAACCTCTATAACCGCGAGAAATCATTGAATAGTGCAAGCCCCATTAACAGCACCAGCAAAACAGAGCCAATGCGATAACTGAAGTCCTGAACTCGCTTAGACACCGGCCCACCTTTGATCTTTTCGATCGCCAGAAACAGCAAATGCCCACCATCTAATACCGGCAAGGGGAACAGATTGATAATTCCGAGGTTCACGCTGATTAACGCGAGGAACATCAGATAATAAATCAAGCCATATTCCGCCGACATCCCAGCACCCTGGGCGATCGAAATCGGCCCGCTGAGATTGTTCAACTTCACTTCGCCAACAATCAGTTTGCCCAGCATGTTTACCGTCAGCTTCATCAGCTGCCAGGTTTTGCCGCTGGCCTCACCTATTGCCGCAAACGGTCCAAACTGACGAACCGTTTTAAATTCATCCGGCAGAGGAACAATGCGCGGGATCACCCCGGCAAATCCTTCTGCTTTACTGCCTGGCTTCACGTCTGGCGTCAGTGTCACGGTGAGCGGACTGCCCTGTCGCTCAACGTCTACCGCCAGCGCTTTACCCGGATTATCGCGAACCAGAGTGACGAAATGCTGCCACTGGTCCAACGGCTGACCATCGACTTTAACGATCCTGTCGCCTGCTTGCAAACCCGCCTTGCTTGCCGCCGAGTTAGCCTGAACTTCTGCCAACACGGTTTCAACCTGCGGTCCACGTGGGCGCATGCCCAGTGAAGCAACCGGATCCTGCTTGTCGGGTTCGAAATGCCAGTTACGCAGATCCAGCCGTTTTTCACTGACTTGATCGGTGCCGAAAGGCGCCACGCTGAACGTGACATCTGCGTCACCGATTTTTGATACCAGCGCCATGCGCACAGCATCCCAGTCACGCGTTTCGATACCGTCAACGGCTTTAAGTTCCATCCCAGGGGCAATTTGCGCCTCTGCCGCCTGCGAACCGCTCACTATTTCACCAACAACCGGCCGAACGCCAGGCACGCCGATGATAAACACCAGCCAGTAAGCGAAGATAGCGAACAGGAAGTTTGCGATGGGTCCGGCGCTGATAATAGCCGCGCGCTGTAAGACGGTTTTATTGTTGAAGGAGCGGTGACGTAATTCAGGCGGAACGCTCTCTACGCGCTCGTCGAGCATCTTTACATAGCCGCCGAGCGGGATTAGCGCGATGACATACTCGGTTCCCTGGCGATCGCGGCGACGCCAGAGTGTCTTACCGAAGCCGACAGAAAAACGCTCAACCTGGACACCGCAACGACGGGCCACCCAAAAGTGGCCAAATTCATGGACGGTAATCAGTACGCCCAGCGCAACGATAAATGCCCCAAGGCTCCAGAGAATGCTCAGCATAGCGTCCCTTATAGCGTCCTGAAGACCAGCAACAGCAGGCAGGCAAACACCGGCACAGCAGCGGTCAGGCTGTCAATACGGTCCAGAATGCCACCGTGGCCTGGGATGAGGTTGCCACTATCTTTGATGCCCGCTTCACGCTTAAACATGCTTTCAGTGAGATCGCCCAGCACGGAGGCCAACGCGGCAACAATAGAACAGGTCAGTAATGTGACGGGTTCGATGCTCAGCGGCGCCCAAAGCCCAAACAGCCAGGCAATCAGGGCTGACGTCAGCAGGCCGCCGAAAAAGCCTTCCCAGGTTTTGCCCGGAGAGACTTTCGGTGCCAGCTTGTGCTTACCGAAAAGACGACCAAACATGTAGGCACCGGAATCCGCTCCCCACACCAGAAACATCACATACAGCAGCCACCATGCACCTGCGTAGCGATCGGCCTCATAATGATACTGACGCAGTGCAATCATTCCCCAGAAGAAAGGAACAATGGTCAGCACGCCAAAGGCCAGGCGCAATACGCGGGAAGATCGCCACACAGAAGCGGAGCCGGGATAGAAAAGCACCAGCAATAGCGCCACTATCCACCAGCCCAGAGCGGCCCAAAGCGAGCCGGCAATCTGTATCAGATGGACAGAATGATGATAGGCAGGAAGAGTGAACGTCATGAAGGCCAGCAGCAGCCCGCATAGCACCGCCAGCCAGACACGTTGAGTGCGCGAGGCGAGGCCGGCGAACTGTCCCCATTCCCAGGCCGCCAGCATACAAACGGCCAGAGTGACAATGGCAAATCCGGGAGGCGGCAGCAAAAACAGCGCTGCAATCACGATCGGGATAAGTATAAATGCGGTAATCAGGCGAGACTTCAGCAAGGATTACCCCCAGAGCGCTTAAGCGCCGCCGGGTGCTGCACCGCCAAAGCGGCGCTCTCGTTGTGCAAACGCATTCAGTGCACCTTCAAAAACTTGTTCATCAAAATCAGGCCAGAGAACATCGGAGAAAAAGAACTCTGCATAGGCGACCTGCCACAGCAAGAAGTTACTGATTCGATGCTCTCCCCCTGTCCTTATTACCAGATCCACCGGAGCCAGTTCATTGAGGCAGAGATGCGGGGCGAGGGTTTCTTCCTCGATTTGGTCTGGTCGAATCAGACCTTCCTGCACCTGTTCTGCAATTTTCCTGACACCATGAATAATATCCCAACGTCCGCCATAATTTGCGGCAATGTTCAGGGTGAGTCCATTATTTTGTTGAGTAAGTTCTTCAGCGCGACGGATGCGCTCCTGCAGACGGGAATTAAAACGGCTTGTATCACCAATGATCCGCAGACGAACGTTATGCTTGTGGAGGCTTTTTACTTCGCTGTCGAGCGCCCAGACAAACAGCTCCATCAGCGCCAGCACTTCCTGCGGCGGACGGTTCCAGTTTTCACTGCTGAAAGCATAGAGAGTCAGCGCATCCAGATTACGGCTTACGGCAAAACTCACCGCGCGACGTACGGATTTCACCCCTGCCCGGTGGCCGGTAATACGCAGCTTCCCCTGGTTTTTGGCCCAGCGACCATTGCCATCCATAATGATGGCCACATGGCGGGGATTCAGCCCCGACAGGTCATCGGTTTTTATTTGATTTTCGGACGACATAACGCGTAATAATTCCTTTAATCAGAAATGCAACGGTTTCTGAAATACCTTACCCGCTCGACGTAAAAAAGCCGTGTTTCACACGGCCTGCAACACCGCAAATCGCAACGGTATGGTGAAGCGGCGGCCGAAGACTATACCATCTCCGACCTTCTCCCACAAACGACGACGGCTAATCGGCTTATTTACCGGACAACGCTAAAGCGTGACAGGCAGGCTAACGCGGTTTCACGTGCCTGGCGGTCGATTTCCAGTACGGCTTCCACGCTTGTCGGTTCCGTAGCGGAAAGCTTTTCCAGAACGGCCATGTTCACGCTCGCAATATCGGTGAAACGAATTTGCTTATCCAAAAACGCGGCCACGGCAATTTCATTAGCGGCATTCAGCGTCGTTGTCGCCGCCTGCCCTTTTTCGCAGGCATCAATCGCCAGCTTGAGGCAGGGATAGCGTGCGTAATCCGGCTCGGCGAACGTCATTGCCCCCATCCGGGTAAAATCCAGTGGCGCGGCGCCCGACTGCACACGATCGGGCCAGGCCATGACGTGAGCAATCGGCGTACGCATATCTGGCGAGCCTAGCTGCGCCAGAACGCTGCCATCACGATAGCGGACCATAGAATGGATTACCGACTGCGGATGCAGGATAACTTCCATCTGGGCATCGGTTGCGTTAAACAGCCAGCGGGCTTCGATATATTCCAAACCTTTATTCATCATGGTGGCTGAATCAACGGAAATCTTACGACCCATTGACCAGTTCGGATGCGCACAGGCCTGGTCCGGCGTCATCTGCGCCAGATCCGCCAGCGGCGTTTCGCGAAAAGGACCACCCGATCCCGTAAGGATAATGCTATCAATGCCATTATCTTGCAGAGAAGCGTAACCTAACTGGCGCTGGAGGGAAGCGGGCAAACTCTGAAAAATGGCGTTATGCTCGCTGTCGACCGGAAGAAGCTGGGCACCGGCGTTGCTTACCGCCTCCAGAAACAGCTGGCCGCAGGTTACCAGCGACTCTTTGTTGGCCAGCAAAACGGTTTTGCCCGCCCGAATCGCCGCCAGCGTGGGCAACAGCCCTGCTGCACCGACAATCGCGGCCATTACCTGATCCACGTCGTCCAGGGCCGCAAGTTCGCAGGCCGCCTGTTCACCGCTCAGCACTTCCGTAGCCACGTTCAGGCTTTGCAGACGCAGCCGCAGCGCTTTTGCTGCAACCTCATTCGCCATGGCGGCATAAGCAGGACGGAAAGCCTGGCACTGCTCGGCCATCAGCTCAACGTTATGCCCGGCGACCAACGCCTTAACGGCAAACAGATGAGGATTCGCCCTGACCACTGCCAGCGTGCTGGTGCCGATAGAACCGGTCGAACCAAGGATCGTCAATTGTTTCATGAGGTTGCTCTGTGTAATGACTGAGGAACCGCCCGGACGGCTCATCAGAAAGAAAACCAATGCAAAACGCCGTAAGATCGCTCGCCTGAATAAGCGAGGATCTGTACGGCGTTTTATGCGGCATAATGAACTTAGAAGTCCATCAGCTCCGCTTCTTTTTCTGCCAGCGCTGCATCAACTTTCTTGATGAAAACGTCGGTCATTTTCTGAATATCATCAGCTGAACGGCGTTCTTCGTCTTCGCTGATTTCTTTATCTTTCAGCAAGGCTTTCACCTTGTCGTTTGCATCACGGCGCACGTTACGCACGGACACGCGACCCTGCTCTGCTTCACCGCGCACCACTTTGATCAGGTCTTTACGACGCTCTTCAGTCAGTGCTGGCAACGGAACACGAATGTCAGCGCCTGCTGAACTTGGGTTTAAACCCAAGTCGGAGGTCATGATCGCCTTTTCAACGGCCGCGCTGATTGAGCGGTCGAACACGTTGATTTTCAGCGTGCGGGAATCTTCAACGGTGACGCTTGCCAACTGACGCAGCGGCGTAGAAGCGCCGTAATAATCGACCATGATGCCGTCGAGGATACCTGGCGACGCACGGCCGGTACGAATTTTGCTGATGTGGTTTTTAAAGGCTTCCACACACTTTTCCATGCGCGTTTCAGCATCTTTTCTGATTTCGTTAATCACGTTGTAACCCTTGGATTCTGGTTAACCTGCGAGACTCTGCAGCCAGAGCCCGTGTCAAAATAGTTGTCGTTACTGATTGTAGCGCGCTACGCGCCACAAAGGCAGAATATACCTTATTTTACGCGTCGACTGATATTATTGCGTAATCAGCGTGCCTTCTTTTTCGCCCATGACCACGCGGCGCAGTGCGCCAGGTTTATTCATGTTGAAAACGCGAATTGGCAATTTGTGGTCACGAGCCAGCGTAAACGCGGCCAGATCCATCACTTTCAGCTCACGATCCAGCACGTCGGTGTAGCTCAGCTGATCGTACAGCGTAGCGTCCGGGTTTTTCATTGGATCGTCGGAGTAAACGCCATCCACTTTCGTGGCTTTCAGCACGACGTCAGCTTCGATTTCGATGCCGCGCAGGCAAGCCGCAGAGTCAGTAGTGAAGAATGGGTTGCCGGTACCGGCGGAGAAAATCACGACGCGGTTATTACGCAGCAGGCTAATGGCTTCTGCCCAGCTGTAGTTATCACAAACACCATTCAGCGGAATGGCTGACATCAGACGTGCGTTAACATAGGCACGATGCAGCGCATCACGCATCGCCAGACCATTCATCACGGTCGCCAGCATGCCCATATGATCGCCAACGACGCGATTCATTCCAGCCTGTTGCAGGCTTGCGCCACGGAACAGGTTACCCCCACCGATAACCACACCCACCTGAATGCCCAACTCTACCAGCTCTTTGATTTCCTGAGCCATACGATCCAGCACGCTGGCATCGATACCGAAGCCTTCGGCACCTTGCAGAGCTTCGCCGCTCAGTTTCAGCAGGATACGTTGATAAACAGGTTTTGCATTGGTCGCCATGGTATTTTTTCCTGGAAGATATCTAGTCGATGTGAGGAGTTAAATCTTTGCTATCATCGCGTTTGCTGCGATGAATTACTATTGGGATGAGACTGAAAATGCATTCTGATAACGCAGATAAAAAAGAACCGCCGGATGGCGGTTCTTATCAATCTTATTAAGACTGCTTGGACATCGCCGCAACTTCTGCTGCGAAATCGGTCTCAGCTTTCTCAATACCTTCACCCACTTCGAAGCGGATAAAGTTGATCACGTCAGCGTTCTTCTCTTTCAGAACCTGACCCACAGTTTTGCTTGGGTCGATAACGAAAGGCTGACCAGTCAGAGAAACTTCGCCGGTGAATTTCTTCATGCGGCCTTCAACCATTTTCTCTGCGATTTCTTTTGGCTTACCAGACTGCATAGCGATGTCCAGCTGTACCTGGTATTCTTTCTCAACCACGTCAGCAGACACGTCTTCTGGCTTAACGAATTCTGGCTTGCTGGCTGCAACGTGCATTGCGATCTGCTTAACCAGCTCTTCGTCCGCAGCTTTAGCGGAGATCAGAACACCGATACGTGCGCCGTGCAGGTAGCTGCCCAGCACATCGCCTTCCAGGGATGCAACACGACGGATGTTGATGTTCTCACCGATTTTAGCAACCAGTGCAACGCGCTCTTCTTCGAACTGCGCTTTCAGCACTTCAACGTCAGTGATTTTGCCTGCAACCGCAGCATCCAGCACTTTGTCAGCAAACGCCTGGAAACCACCGTCTTTAGCAACGAAGTCGGTCTGGCAGTTAACTTCCAGGATCACGCCGTAGTTACCGTCGATTTTGGTTTTGATCACGCCGTCAGCAGCAACGTTGCCTGCTTTCTTAGCTGCTTTGATCGCGCCAGATTTACGCATGTTCTCGATTGCCAGCTCGATGTCGCCGTTGGCTTCGGTCAGCGCTTTCTTACAATCCATCATGCCAGCGCCAGTGCGCTCGCGCAGTTCTTTTACCAGAGCAGCAGTAATATCAGCCATTCTCTAATCCTCGGTTAGCTCGCATCTGCCTGCGGCGCCGTGAGGGCGTTCGCAACAAATGCCTGGTCTCGGGAGAAACATTCTGCCCCGCTGGGTATCCAGCAAAGCGAAGTCAAAAAAATAAAGGGGCCAATACAGGCCCCTTACAGATTAACATCTGATTGATAAGGGCTCTTTAGCAGAGCAAACCTTATTACTCAGCTTCAGCGAAGCTTTCTTCAGCCTGCTGAGCCAGGTCCTGAGAGCGACCTTCACGCACGGTGGTAGCCACTGCGGTCAGGTACAGGCTTACAGCACGGATTGCATCGTCATTACCTGGGATAATGTAGTCAACGCCGTCTGGATCAGAGTTGGTATCAACGATAGCGAACACTGGGATACCCAGGTTGTTTGCTTCTTTGATAGCGATGTGTTCGTGGTCTGCATCAACAACAAACAGTGCGTCCGGCAGGCCGCCCATGTCTTTGATACCGCCCAGGCTGTTTTCCAGCTTGGCCAGCTCACGATCGCGCATCAGAGCTTCTTTTTTGGTCAGTTTATCGAAGGTACCGTCCTGAGACTGGGTTTCCAGATCTTTCAGACGTTTGATGGACTGACGAACGGTTTTCCAGTTAGTCAGCATGCCACCCAACCAGCGATGGTTTACGAAGAACTGATCGCAGCTCAGAGCGTGCTCTTTTACCGCTTCGCTTGCAGCGCGCTTAGTACCAACAAACAGGATCTTACCTTTACGGGAAGAGATCTTGCTCAGCTCAGCCAGGGCTTCGTTGAACATTGGTACGGTTTTTTCAAGGTTGATGATGTGAACTTTGTTACGAGCGCCGAAGATGAATGGCTTCATTTTCGGGTTCCAGTAACGGGTCTGGTGACCGAAGTGTACACCGGCCTTGAGCATGTCGCGCATGGAAACAGTTGCCATGATTACCTCTATAGAATGATTTGGGGTTAAGCCTCCATGTATCCCATACGACCGACCTCTCAGGCTGCATAGCAGCGCTAAAGGCACCCCGGCGTATGTGTCGATACATGTGTGTTATTTACACATAGTGAGATTTATGCGTTTCCCTGTAAACGTGCTCACAGAGAATCGTCGGCGCGCTTTATACCATAAAGCGCCCTGTGAAGCCAATGATTGTTCGCTACTCACCCCTTGCCACAAACTGCATTTGGCAGCATGGAGGTGGGCTGATAACATTGCTGCACTTCCTTTATTATCGTCGAAAATAGCGACAGCTGCGGACTAAATTAATGGCAATTACAATCAAGACCCCTGAAGAAATCGAAAAAATGCGCGTTGCCGGACGCCTGGCGGCTGAGGTGCTCGAAATGATTGCAGAGCATGTCAAACCCGGTATCAGCACTGGTGAGTTGGATCGCCTGTGTGACGATTACATCGTAAACACGCAGAAAGCGGTTTCCGCCTGCCTGGGCTATCACGGTTTTCCAAAATCCGTCTGCATTTCGATTAACGAAGTGGTATGCCACGGTATCCCCAGCGATGACCGCATCCTGAAAGACGGCGATATTGTGAATATCGACGTA
This sequence comes from Pantoea sp. CCBC3-3-1, assembly GCF_007981265.1. Lineage (NCBI taxonomy): Bacteria > Pseudomonadati > Pseudomonadota > Gammaproteobacteria > Enterobacterales > Erwiniaceae > Pantoea > Pantoea sp. CCBC3-3-1. The sequence goes on along the minus strand of NZ_CP034363.1, from coordinate 935,118 downwards.
ACGGTAATTAAGGATGAGTATCACGGTGATACCTCAGCGATGTTTATCGTCGGCAAGCCAACCATTCTGGGTGAGCGTCTGTGCCGCGTGACGCAGGAAAGCCTGTATCTCGCCTTACGTATGGTGAAGCCGGGCATTCGTCTGCGTACCATCGGTCGTGAGATCCAGAAATTCGTCGAAGCGCAGGATTTCTCCGTGGTGCGCGAATATTGCGGTCACGGCATCGGTAAAGGCTTCCATGAAGAGCCGCAGGTACTGCATTACGATGCGGATGACGGCGGCGTGGTGCTGCAAGCGGGTATGGCTTTCACTATCGAACCGATGGTTAACGCCGGTGATTACCGCATTCGCAGCATGAAAGATGGCTGGACGGTGAAAACCAAAGATCGCAGTCTGTCCGCGCAATATGAGCACACGATTGTGGTGACGGAAAACGGCTGTGAGATCATGACGCTGCGTAAAGATGACACCATTGAAGCGGTGCTGACGCACGAGATGTAATCCCCTCGGGTGCATAGAGAAACCGGCACTGGCCGGTTTTTTTATGCGGCTAATTCTCTGCTGGCGGGGGGCATGAACCGTTCAGAAAGACGCAAAAAGCGGCAGCCATGCCAGCTCGACACGGGCCGTCCATGACCCGTGGCGCTTTCTTACCGGTCCATGCCCCTCCCGCTTTGACTTTGTGCATCGTCTGAAAAACCGATCGATGCCGGTTTTTTTTGATTTCAACCGCCCTGTAAGGCTATTGTCCCAGCAGTGAACTTATTGACTGGCGAGAACATGCAGGAGCATTGCCGTGAGCAAAACCTTTAACGATGACGGACTGGCTGATTCCCCTGCAGACTGGCAGGACGCCGAACTGACCCGGGATTCGCTCAAGCAGCACCTGGAGCATTTCCAACAGCGGCTGGCCGAAGCTTTTGACGCCGGCGAAGACGTAGAACGGCTCATTGATACCCGCACGCTATTTATCGATCGGTTACTGCGCCGCCTGTGGCGTTTTTACGGTTTTCCTGACCAGCTGGATATTGCGCTGGTCGCCGTCGGTGGTTATGGCCGTGGGGAGCTGCATCCCCTTTCCGATATCGATATCCTGATCCTCAGCCGCCAGCCTCTTTCCGAAGCTGACGCACAGCGCACCAGCGAATTACTGACGCTAATGTGGGATTTGAAACTGGAAGTGGGCCACAGCGTCAGAACGCTGGAAGAGTGCCTGCTGGAAGGTTTATCTGATTTGACGGTGGCCACCAATTTAATCGAGTCCCGCCTGCTGACTGGTGACGTGGCGCTGTTTCTTGAATTGCAGAAAAACGTCTTCAGCGACGGCTTCTGGCCTTCCGACCGTTTTTTTGCCGCCAAGATTGAAGAACAGCAGGAACGGCATCAGCGTTATCACGGCACCAGTTATAACCTCGAACCGGATATTAAAAGCAGCCCGGGTGGCCTGCGTGACATCCATACGCTGTTATGGGTTGCGCGACGCCATTTTGGCGCAACGTCTATGGATGAAATGCTCGGTTTCGGCTTTTTAACCGAAGCAGAACGTAATGAGCTGAACGAGTGCCAGGCCTTCCTCTGGCGCATCCGCTTTGCTCTGCATCTGACGCTGCCGCGCTACGATAACCGCCTGCTGTTCGACCGCCAGCTGAACGTCGCTCAGCGCCTGAACTATCAGGGCGAAGGCAACGAGCCGGTTGAACGCATGATGAAGGATTTTTATCGCGTTACCGCGCGGATCGGCGAACTAAACCAGATGCTGCTTCAGCTGTTTGAAGAGGCAATTCTTGCGCTGGGCGAGGATGAAAAACCGCGAGCTATCGATTGCGAATTTCAGCTGCGCGGCACGCTGATCGACTTAATCGATGAGACGCTGTTTGCCCGCGATCCGGTCGCCATCATGCGCATGTTTTATACCATGGTACGCGCGCAGAACATTACCGGCATTTACTCCACCACGGTGCGCCAGCTGCGTCGCGCGCGTCGTCATCTGAAGCAGCCTCTCTGTACTATTCCTGAAGCCCGCCAGCTGTTCCTCGCCATTTTGCGTCATCCGGGCGCCGTTAGCCGTGCGCTGGTTCCTATGCACCGACACAGCGTATTGTGGGCCTATATGCCCCAGTGGGGAAACATCGTCGGGCAGATGCAGTTTGACCTTTTCCACGCCTATACCGTGGATGAGCACACCATCCGCGTGCTGCAAAAGCTGGAAAGTTTTGCCGATGAAACAACGCGCCCCCGTCATCCTCTGTGCGTTGAAATCTGGCCGCGCCTGCCGCAGCCCGAGCTGCTGCTGATGGCGGCGCTGTTTCATGATATCGCCAAAGGCCGTGGCGGCGATCACTCAATATTGGGTGCCGAAGACGTGTTGGCATTTGCCGAACTGCACGGGTTGAACTCACGTGAAGCACAATTGGTCTCCTGGCTGGTGCGCCATCACCTGCTGATGTCGGTGACTGCCCAACGCCGGGATATTCAGGATCCGACGGAGATCCAGCAGTTCGCGGAAGTGATGCACAATGAAAACCAGCTGCGCTATCTGGTCTGTCTGACGGTAGCGGACATTTGTGCCACTAACGAAACCTTGTGGAACAGCTGGAAGCAGAGCCTGCTGCGCGAACTTTTCTTTGCAACCGAAAAACAGCTGCGTCGCGGTATGGAAAACAGCCCGGATTTACGCGAGCGCGTGCGCCATCACCGCCTTCAGGCGCTGGCGCTGCTGCGTATGGATAACATTGATGAACAGGGGCTGCGTAATATCTGGGCACGCTGCCGTGCCGATTATTTCCTGCGCCACACCCCCAACCAGCTGGCCTGGCATGCTCGCCATCTGATGGAGCACGATCTGAACAAACCGCTGGTGCTGGTCAGCCCTCAGGCGACTCGCGGCGGCACAGAGATTTTTATCTGGAGCCCGGATCGGCCGTATCTGTTTGCAGCCGTAGCCGGCGAGCTGGACAGACGTAATCTCAGCGTGCACGACGCTCAAATTTTTACCAGCCGCGACGGCATGGCAATGGATACTTTTATCGTACTGGAACCGGACGGCAGCCCGTTGGCGGGCGATCGTCATGAGATGATCCGCCAGGCGCTGGAGCAGGCTATCGGCCAGACCAGCTGGCAACCCCCCAGAATGCGTCGACAGTCGGCGCGGCTAAAGCATTTCAGCGTGGATACCGAGGTAAAATTCCTTCCAGCCCACACCGACAGGCGTACCTATCTGGAACTGATCGCACTGGATCAGCCAGGTCTGCTGGCTCGGGTAGGTGAAGTTTTTGCCGATTTAGGGGTTTCGCTCCATGGCGCACGAATCAGTACCATTGGCGAACGGGTCGAAGATTTATTTATTCTGGCAGATAACGATCGCCGCGCTTTAAGTCGCCAATTGCGTCAAGAGTTGCGACAACGGTTGACAGAGGCCCTAAATCCAAACGATAAAGTGTGACCCAGATTTAATTTTTTATCACGCCTCCGGGCGTAGCCTGTTGCAGTTCGTTGAGCGGTATAACGAGCGGTGAAGGCTGTCCCGGACAAGAATTTGACACAGGAATCTGAATTAATGCAACAATTACAGAATGTTATTGAAAGCGCCTTTGAGCGTCGCGCCGAGATCACCCCTGCTAACGCCGATACGGTAACCCGTGAAGCGGTTAATCAGGTTATTGGCCTGTTGGACAGCGGCGCACTGCGCGTTGCTGAAAAAATCGACGGTCAGTGGGTGACGCATCAGTGGCTGAAAAAAGCCGTGCTGCTCTCTTTCCGCATCAATGACAATCAGGTGATTGACGGAGCTGAAAGCCGTTACTTCGACAAAGTTCCGATGAAATTCGCCGACTACGATGATGCGCGCTTTAAGAAAGAAGGCTTCCGCGTTGTGCCACCAGCCGCCGTTCGTCAGGGCGCATTTATCGCACGTAACACCGTACTCATGCCTTCTTACGTCAACATCGGCGCTTACGTTGATGAAGGCTCAATGGTAGATACCTGGGCAACTGTCGGTTCCTGTGCGCAGATCGGTAAAAATGTTCACCTGTCCGGCGGCGTGGGCATCGGTGGCGTTCTGGAGCCGCTTCAGGCTAACCCAACCATCATTGAAGATAACTGCTTCATCGGCGCACGCTCTGAAATCGTTGAAGGCGTAATCGTTGAAGAAGGTGCGGTTATCTCCATGGGCGTTTATATCGGCCAGAGCACCAAGATTTACGACCGTGAAACCGGCGAAGTGCACTACGGCCGCGTACCGGCTGGCTCCGTAGTCGTTTCCGGCAACCTGCCTTCTAAAGACGGCAGCTACAGCCTGTACTGTGCCGTTATCGTGAAGAAAGTGGATGCGAAAACCCGCGGCAAAGTGGGCATCAACGAACTGCTGCGCACCATCGACTAAGTCCCATCGCTGTTCAACGGGCCGCGTAACGTGGCCCGTCATCTTTTCTTTACACTCCCGCCTGAAAAACCTGTTTTACATCGCGAAATAAGTAATGCTATTGCACAATAATCAGGCGATAATCCGCGCCATCAGCGCACAGCCTCCCCGCCCGATTTTCAGATTTCACATATACTCTGCTGAGTACGGTACGGGACGAGCGAGTAAAGCAAAAACAAGGCGTACAGCGCGCAGCCACCACAGCGTACACACAGTACGTGAGGAGGGTGAGCACTACACCACGCCGTGTTTGTGAAGCGCAGCCGGAACGACAACCTCCCGCATAGGAAAACAAAATTATGTACGAGAATTTGAAAGGTTTGGGTATTGCTACGCCTGATGACATCGACCGCTACAGCCTGCGTCAGGAAGCCAGCAATGATATTCTGAAGATCTATTTCCGCAAAGATAAAGGCGAATTCTTCGCCAAAAGCGTGAAATTTAAATATCCTCGCCAGCGTAAAACCGTGGTCGCTGATAACGTCAACCAGGGCTACAAAGAGATTCAGGAGATCAGCCCTAACCTGCGTTACGTCATTGATGAACTCGATCAGATTTGCCAGCGCGATCGGGTGGAAGTGGATCTGAAACGTAAAATCCTGGACGACCTGCGTCATCTGGAAAGTGTTGTGACGAACAAGATTTCTGAAATTGAAGCCGATCTCGAAAAGCTGACCCGTAACGGGCGGTAATAGCCTGACTGGCCAGAAAACCGGTTTTACACGTGTGAAATCATGGTGAGATAAAACCGGTTTTCCTTTATTCAGAGAGCCTGCCCCTCCCCTAACGATTATTTCCTCACGGCTCATCATCCAGCTGTAAAGCAACATACAGCAGCAGTCTGTCATCAAAGTTACTCAGATTCAGCCCCGTCAGTTCTGAAATGCGATTCAGACGATATTCCAACGTATTGCGATGAATATAAAGCGCTTTTGCCGTTGCAGAAGGCTGAACGTTATTACTGAACCAGGCAATCAGCGTTCGTCGCAGCAGTCCGTTGTTATCCATCGTCTTCAGCTTTGCCAGCGGTCTTGAAAGCTCGTTGGCCTGCCAGCCGCCACGCAAGCTGTCTAACAGCACGGGCAAGACTAAGTCCTGATAAAAATAGCTGCGCTGCTCGGGCATACGCTGCTTACCGACCAACATCGTGGTATGCGCCGTGCGGTAAGAACGGGCAATACTGCCAGGCCCGGTAAAAAAGTTACCCAGCGCAATACGCATTCGCAAATGACCGCTTTCTTTCATCCTTGATTGCAAAAGCGCGACCCGCTTGCGGTGATCTTCCGCATCAAAACGGCCATGCGCATTAAAAGCCGGTTTCAGTACCACCATCTCAGTTAGCGAGACTATGGCAATCAGGTTATCGCGTTCGGGCGTGGTTAATAACGTTTGCAGCTGCTGGAGTTCTGACATCGCGCTGTCCACGCCAAGCTGACCGCTGTCAACCTCAACCACAGCAACCACGCGCGGTTGATTAAGATCGATACGTAAACGCTGCGCCCACTCAATAAGCGCCGGTGAAAGCGTGTCGCTGCGGATCAGATTCAATACCAGTTCTTCACGCAGGCGACTGTCCTGCGCCAGCATGTGCAGGAGTCGGGCCTGCTCCAGCATCATTTCGGCCGTCATGCAAACCAGCTCGCCATAATGGCGCAGCGACTCAGGCTCGCCGGTCAGCCCAATCACGCCCACAATCTCACCATCAATACGCATCGGCAGATTGACGCCAGGCCGCACACCGTGAAGATGCTTCGCCACTGCCTCATCAATATCTACTACACGTGCCTGAGAGAGCGCCAGCAGCGCTCCTTCGTGCAATTCTCCAATCCGCTCCCGGTCGCCGCTGCCGATTATCCGGCCGCGTGCATCCATCACGTTGACATTGCTGTCGATGATTTGCATGGTGCGGGCAACAATTTCCTGCGCCAGGCGGGCATCAAGATGATAGCTGGACATCCAAAACTCCTGAAGAACATCGTTCTGCCAGCATAACCGCAGGCGGGCAGCCCGGCATTGTGCAGGTGCACTAAGCGTGATCCAGCCTGTAAAAATGAGGGGGCTTAAGAGGATTGAGTGAAGCGGGAGAAAGGAAAGCGGTGCCGGAGCGCTGCTCCGGCACCAAACACTTACTGCATCAACAGGTAGATCGTGCTGTCGCCACGTTTAATATTTAATGCCAGCACCGAAGGTTTGGTGTCGAGAATTTTACGCAGTTCGCCCAGATTAGTGATCGCCTGCTGATTGACACCGAGGATCACGTCATCTTTCTTCAGGCCAATACGCGCAGCCGCTGAGCCCGCTTTCACGCTGTCGACCTTCACGCCTTTCACGTTCTGCGCGTCGAAATTGCTCAGATCGGCTCCTTCAATTCCCGTATAGATGTTTCCGGAGTCGACCTTAACCTGCGCGCTTTGTTGCAGTTCGACGCTGACCGTTACCGGCTTACCGTCACGAATAAGGCCCAGCACCATTTTACTGCCGACAGGCAGAGAGCCGACCTGAGCACGCAGCGCCGCGAAGCTTGAGATCGCTTTACCGTTAAGCGTTGTCACTACGTCGCCCGCTTTTATGCCAGCTTTTGCCGCAGAGGAGTTTGGCAACACCTGGCTGACAAAAGCACCGCGCTGGGCATCAACCTTCATCGCCTTCGCCAGTTCGGAGTTCAACTCGGTGCCCATAATACCCAGTTCACCGCGTTTAACCTGGCCATATTCCACCATCTGAGCCGTCAGGTTCTTCACCATATCGCTTGGAATAGCGAAACCGATACCGATATTGCCGCCGTCCGGTGCCAGAATTGCCGTATTGATGCCGATCAGTTCACCATTGAGATTCACCAGCGCGCCGCCGGAATTCCCCCGGTTGATGGCTGCATCGGTCTGGATGAAGTTTTCATAGTTTTCAACGTTCAGTCCGCTACGTCCCAGTGCTGAAACGATGCCGGAGGTTACCGTTTCACCCAGGCCGTAAGGGTTACCGATCGCGACCGTGTAGTCGCCGACGCGCAGGTCGTCAGAGTCAGCAATTTTTATTGCCGTCAGGTTTTTTGCTTCGTTTAACTGGATCAGGGCAATATCGGAGCGCGGATCTTTCCCGATCACTTTCGCATCATATTTACGCCCATCGCTGAGCTGGACCTGAATTTTGGTTGCGTTATCAACCACATGATTATTGGTTACGACGTAGCCTTTAGCCGCATCGATGACTACCCCTGAACCCAGCGCACGGAATTTTTCCTGCTGGGTATCGGCGCCGCCCTGATCTTGCCCTTGCCCGCCGCCCTGACACATTGGCGAACTTTGGAAAGGTGACCCGTCCTGACAGAAAGGCGAGTTACCGCCGAAAAATTGCTGGAACTGCTGGGGCAAACGAGGTGTGCGTACCGTTGTGCTTCCTTCAACGTTGATACTCACTACTGAAGGCATCACTTTTTCTAACATCGGCGCCAGGCTGGGCAGCTGCTGGCTGGAAGAAGAAGCAGTTTCTGCTGCAGTGGCGATAAGCGGGTTCATCGCCATTCCCAGGCTCAGAGCCAACGCGCTAGCTAAAAGTGTTTTTTTCATGCGTCTGTTTCTCTTAATGATCCAATTATGCAACACTAATATGGTTGTGATAATGAGAGTCAATTTTTAACGCTTAGTTCATGTAAAAGTTTCAGCTAAAAGTAAAAATTTATTCTCTCTCTTTACAAAAGACCGCCACGGAATACCTTATTCCACCGCCATCAGACGACGATATTCATCCCACGCATAAAGATCGGTCATGCCACTCACATAATCCTGTAGAAGACGGGCACGATAATACCGCTCCCAGAGCAGCCGTTCAAATCGATGTTCAATATTCAGATTACGCATATGGACCGAATACGCTTTCCGGTGCTTTCCAGATAATTTATGGAATAAGCGTGTTTCAATTGGGTAATCTTTATGGAAATCTTCATTAATCAAAATGTTAAAATCAGCATAAGACATCGCCAGTAGCGGCTGATATATATTCAACAATCCTTTGATAACCTGATAACCCTGAAGCTCAAGCTGCTCAACTTCCGCATGGTTGAATACGTGCTTTCTGGCAACCGTTTTGAATAAATTAAGCAGCTGATTCTGATCGCCTTCATCTTCCAACAGAGAATAATTAAAGCTGCCCTGATAAATATGCTCGATATTATCGACGAAACGTCTGACCGCATGTTCGACCAGCACCGACTGGACTTTTACCCGCAGCTTCATAAAAAAGGTGTCGCTGCGACTGCGATAGCGCTCTTTGCTCTGCGCCTCATTGTAAGCTGACTCGACTATCTTTACAAAAAGGTCATCAGACTCAACCTTCTTTTTCTTTTTAAGAGATGCCCATTCATCTTTCAGGAATCCATACAGCTGATCCACGCTAAAGATTGCTTTTTCAACGGCGTCATCCAGGTCGGCAATACAATAGGAGATATCGTCCGCGGCTTCCATAATATAGGTTAACGGAAAGCGATGGTACTGTGCCGTATTTGTCGCCTGCAATAATTCCGCAACATATTTCTCTTCTGATAAATAGTATCCGGGCTTTTTCATCAGCGTACTAAACTGCTCGGGTTTTTCTCCCTGAAACCAGGCCGGAGCAGTATATTTTAATATACAGGCAACCTGCACATAGGAAAGATTGAGTTGTAACAGCGTATGGACCAGCCGAATAGCCTGCGCATTCCCTTCAAAATGACAAAGATCCTGACGAAGGCGGCCATTCATAGCGAGGAATTTTTCGCTCAGCTCGTTATTATCCACCCCCGCATTTTGCGGCTCAATCAACAGGCCAGGAAGATTAACTCTGAACCAGTCGTTTATTGCCGCTTCGCCGAAATGGCCAAAAGGGGGATTCCCCACATCGTGGAGCAGGCACGCCATTTCAATAAGGCTTTCAAATGCACCGGTCAGATCGGTCAGGCCATATTGCGCCAGGCCTCCGGGCTTCTCTTTTAAAGCCTGAACGATCTCTTTGGCGATATAGCGGCCGGTTTGCTGAACCTCAAGCGAATGCGTCAGGCGCGATCGGACGGCGGCATTTCTTTCCAGCGGAAAGACCTGCGTTTTTTGCTGGAGTCGCCGGATAGCAGCAGAATTAATAATCCGCCCGCGATCGCTTTCAAAATGGCGAGTGATGAAATATTCCCCTTCCGGCCGCTCGCGGTTATTAAAGGGCCGCTCAAAGCTAAATTTCGTCCTGAAATCGATTGCAGACATAGTTGCCCTCCTCTGACTGGCTTCCGCCAGGTTGCAATTAATCATGGTAAACTATGCACTACATTTGACGAGTTGTTCTACAACAATAGCGAGTATCCCTATGAAAGCAGGCATTATTGGTGCAATGGAGCAGGAAGTAACCCTGCTGCGTGACAAAATTGAAAACCGTCAGACCCTCTCGCTGGCAGGATGTGAAATTTATACCGGCACGCTGAACGGCGTAGAAGTGGCGCTACTGAAATCGGGTATCGGAAAAGTGTCGGCGGCAATGGGCACCACGCTGCTGCTGGAGCTTTGCAAACCGGATTTCATTATTAACACCGGTTCTGCTGGCGGTCTGGCTTCCACGCTGAAAGTAGGCGATATCGTCGTCTCCGACGAAGTGCGTTATCACGACGCGGACGTCACTGCCTTCGGTTACGAAGCGGGCCAGATGGCAGGTTGCCCGGCAGCCTTTACTGCTGATGCCAAACTGATTGCCGCCGCAGAAACCTGCATCGCACAGTTGGGATTGCATGCGGTGCGCGGTCTGGTTGTCAGCGGCGATGCCTTTATTAACGGTGCCGAACCGTTGGCCCGCATTCGTTCGACCTTCCCTGCGGCCGTTGGTGTTGAGATGGAAGCCACTGCAATTGCCCACGTCTGCCATCAGTTTGCCGTACCGTTTGTCGTGGTTCGTGCCATTTCTGACGTGGCTGACCAGGAATCCCATCTGAGCTTTGATGAGTTCCTGGTCGTGGCCGCCAAACAGTCTTCGCTGCTGGTGGAAACGCTACTGACCCATTTGTCCCGTGGCTAAATTTTTTGCCGCCCTGCTGCTGCTGTGCTGCTTTAGCACGGCGGCGGCAATTCCTCCACGCGTTATCACGCTCGCGCCTAATCTGACCGAACTGGCTTTTGCAGCAGGCATCACGCCTGTTGGCGTCAGCGCCTGTTCAGATTATCCGCCCGCGGCCAAATCGATTGAGCAGGTTGCCAACTGGCAGGGGATCAACGTCGAACGCATCATCGGACTAAAGCCGGACGTGGTACTGGCCTGGCGCGAAGGGAATCCGCAGCGACAGGTTGATCAGCTGACAGCATTCGGCATCAAAGTGATCTGGATGGCACCCACCTCGGTCAGTGAAATGATCGACAGCATCCGACAGCTGCAATCCTTTAGCCCGCAGCCTCAGCAGGCCCGACAGGAAGCGTTGCATCTTCAGCAGCAGTGGGATGCGTTGCAACAGCGCTACAAAGGTGTCAGCAAACAGCCGGTCTTTTTACAGTTTGGTCAGCAGCCACTGTTTACGGCTTCGCGCAATACGCTACAAAACGAAGTTCTCACGGTCTGCGGTGGCGAAAACATCTTTGCCGACAGCCGCGTAGCATGGCCGCAGGTCAGTCGCGAACAGGTGTTGATGCGTCATCCGGCGGTGATAGTGACTGGCGGAGAAGCCGATCGGGTCATGGCGATAAAAGCGTTTTGGCAACCGCAGCTAAACGTTCCGGTTATAGCTTTACATGACGACTGGATTAGCCGACCAGGACCACGTATTATTCTTGCTGCTCAACAATTATGCAGCCAACTGCAAAGCGCGCGAAATCGCTGAAACGGATCAGCCTGTACTAAAGGACGGCTAAAGTTTCGGCAAAAAGTGTCGTTAATAGAGTAACGAGGCGGCGAGGTTTTTATAATTGCTGCCCGGATTCAGGGCTTACGTCCTTTACACCAGGATCTCTAAAAAAATGAAAGCCGTTTACCTGGCCCTTGGCCTGATGATGGCTGGTCATGCCTGTGCTGCCTCAATTACCGGCAGCATTGGGGTCAAACTGACCATTTACTCGCAATGTCACATTGACGGGCAAAGCACTACACCAGCAGCTTCGCCAGCGATAGACTGCGGGCAGCAGGTTGCAGCGCAACCTAAAGTTACGCAAACGATGGTTTCACGCAGTAGTGAAACAGGTCGGGTCTCGAAACTGGTAACAATAGAGTGGTAAGCAAAACCCCGATGGCGCAAGCTTCGGGGTTTTTTATTTAGATGCTGAAGGAAGAACCACAGCCGCAGGTCGTTTTCGCATTCGGGTTAGTCACCACAAAGCGGGAGCCTTCCAGCCCTTCGGTATAATCTACCGAACCGCCAACCAAATATTGCAGGCTCATTGGGTCGACAACCAGCGCCACACCCGCTTTTTCAATCGTCATATCGCCGTCGTTCACTTTGTCGTCAAAGGTAAAGCCGTACTGGAAGCCGCTACAGCCGCCACCGGTGATATAAACGCGCAGTTTCAGATCGGGGTTTTCCTCGTCTGAAATCAGATTCTTGACTTTACTGGCCGCTGCTTCGGTAAATTGCAGGGGCAGAGCTATTTCGTCACTCATTTAACACTCCAGTATGCCTACGGGCGAGAGGTCATAAATCGACCATCAATCGCACCATTATCTTATACACCAGTATAGCAATCAAGTATCGGCCCGTTTGGCTGCCGGATACGTGGCACTCTGTGCTGCCGCATCATCGACCTGTTGCTGCCGCGCCAGCGTTCGGGCCAGTAGCGAGGAGTAAAGCGGTTTCCCACCTAAAAACTGTGCCAGCAATGTTGCCCCAAGGCAGGTAATAATCATCGGCAGAATAAGCTGGTAATTATCAGTCATTTCCAGCACCAGTACGATGCCGGTTAGCGGCGCTCTGACCGAGGCGGCAAACAGCGCGCCCATCCCGGCGATGGCAAAAGTACCCGGTTCGAGATGATAAGCCGGGAACAGCGCCGCGCCCGCCATACCAAACGCCGTTCCCAGCAGCGTTCCCAAAGCCAGCATGGGAGCAAAAATACCGCCCGGCGCGCCGGATCCGAAGCAAAGCAGCGTGGTTGCCATACGCGCAATAAAAATAAACAGCAGCATGCCAACGCTATAGCTGCCTGCCGCCGCAACGGGGATCAGGTTGAAACCACCACCGGCTGCCTCAGGCTGGATGACCCCAAGCACGCCACAAATACCGCCGAGCACCGCGCCAATTATCAGCACCTTTTTTAAATTGCCGCCGTGCAGGCGCTGAAACATATCCTGCGTCTTGAAAATCAACGCATTAAACGCCACGCCCACCACGCCAAAAATCATGCCCAATACCAGATAGAGCCACAGCGTGTTAACCGGCGAATTTGCCAGTTTTCCGACGGCGATCACCGCGTGTTCCCCGTTGAAAATGCGGAATACCACGCTCGACATGATAACGCCAATAAACACCGCTTTAATCGAGATTACGCTGTAGCGAAACTGTAAACGCATCTCTTCGATGATAAACAGAATGCCCGCCAGCGGCGCGTTAAAGGCTGCCGAAAGCCCGGCTGCCGCGCCGGTAGCCAGAAGAGAATGGCGGGCTTCGGCACTTTTCATGCGGAAAATATCCAGCACCATTCGACCAATATTACCGCCAAGCTGCACGGTTGGGCCTTCGCGCCCCAGAACCATACCGGCACCCAGCGTGCCCATCCCGCCGATAAATTTTACCGGGATCACCCGCCACCAGCGAACCGGCCGTAGCTCCTCAAGCGCCCCTTCAATTTCCGGGATGCCGGAACCGCCAGCTTCAGGCGCGAAGCGCCGCACAAGGTAATAACCCACCACGGCCAGTAGCGCCGACAGGATAAAAGCCAGCGGAAACAGCAGGATCCAATGCGTTTCTACATGGGCAAGCACACTTAGCCGCCAGTGACTGACAGCATTAACCGCTTTCTCAAACCCGACGCCCACCAGGCCTGCCAGCGTGCCGACGACACCGGCCATAATCAGTACCATCACCGGCGTCTTGTCTCGCCGTAATAACAGGCGCAGGAAGTCGCCACGTCGTGCAGGAACTACGCTTAACTGGTCAGAAGAGGGAGCCGGATTCATATTTAGTCAGTATCAGGTAAGGGGAGCCTGATATTTTACTTACCTGACTCCCGATGTCGCGGAAAAAAGTTGTCCTTCTGTGTCAAAAACGCGACTGGCCTTTTAACCCGGCCGCATGTTCCCTTAGAATGGCGGAGTTTTTTTATAATGCATCCTCAGGAGCGGAACCATGAGTAAGTCTGAAAATCTGTATGCTCAGGCACAGCAACTAATTCCCGGCGGCGTCAATTCCCCGGTACGCGCCTTTACCGGCGTTGGCGGTGTACCGCTCTTTATCGATCGCGCTGACGGTGCTTATCTGTATGACGCGGACGGCAAAGCCTATGTGGATTATGTCGGTTCGTGGGGGCCAATGGTGCTGGGCCATAATCACCCGTCCATCCGCAACGCGGTGATTGAAGCGGTTCAGCGTGGTCTGAGCTTCGGTGCGCCTACCGAAATGGAAGTGAAAATGGCGCAGCTGGTCACCGACCTGGTACCAACCATGGATATGGTGCGCATGGTAAATTCCGGCACCGAAGCCACCATGAGCGCGATTCGCCTGGCGCGTGGCTTTACCCATCGCGACAAAATCATCAAATTCGAGGGCTGCTATCACGGTCACGCCGATCATCTGCTGGTTAAAGCAGGCTCCGGCGCACTGACGCTGGGCCAGCCGAACTCACCGGGCGTCCCCGCTGACTTCGCTAAGCACACCCTGACCTGCACCTATAACGATCTGGATTCCGTACGCGCCGCGTTCGAGCAGTATCCGCATGAAATCGCCTGTATCATCGTTGAGCCAGTCGCGGGCAACATGAACTGCATTCCACCACAGCCGGACTTCCTGCCAGGCCTGCGCGCGCTGTGTGACGAGTTTGGCGCATTGCTGATTATTGATGAAGTAATGACAGGCTTCCGTGTCGCGCTGGCTGGCGCACAGGCGCATTATGGCGTGGTACCCGACCTGACCTGCCTCGGCAAAATCATCGGCGGCGGCATGCCGGTTGGCGCATTCGGCGGGCGTCGTGAAGTGATGGAAGCGCTGGCGCCGACCGGCCCGGTTTACCAGGCTGGAACGCTGTCCGGTAACCCAATCGCGATGGCGGCCGGTTTTGCCTGCCTGAGTGAAATTGCTAAACCTGGCACCCATGCCACGCTGACCGAACTAACGACTCAGCTGGCAGAAGGGCTGCTGAAAGTGGCAAAAGAGACCCATATTCCGCTGGTCGTTAACCACGTAGGCGGCATGTTCGGCCTGTTCTTCACCGATGCGTCAGAAGTGACCTGCTATGCAGACGTGACCAAATGTGACGTTGAACGCTTTAAGAAATTCTTCCATCTGATGCTGGAAGAAGGCGTGTACCTGGCACCTTCCGCGTTTGAAGCCGGCTTTATGTCGCTGGCACACAGTCAGGAAGACATTCAGCGCACCATTGACGCGGCACGCCGCAGCTTTGTTAAGCTGGCCTGAGTAAGCAGTTAGCTGGTTAGCAAAACAGAGTGCGACTGCGCGGGGAACACAGGCCGCTCGTAAAGACGCAAAAAGCGCCGTCTATGGCAGCTCGACTCGCACCATCCATGGTGCGAGACGCTTTATTCCCGGCCTGTGTTCCCCGACTAAGCTCTGAGCCGTTTCTACAAAAACTCACACCTTCCGCAGCAGATAGACAAAGTAAGGCGCGCCGATAAACGTAGCCAGTAATCCCGCCGGAACCTGTGCCGGAAAAGCCACCATCCTGCCGCACCAGTCAGCCACTGCCATCAGTCCACCGCCCAATAGTGCAGCCATCACCAGCTGAGGTAATGCACGACGGAAACCGGTCATTCGGGCAATATGCGGCGCCATCAGGCCAATAAAACTCAGCGGGCCGATAGTCAGCGTTGCTGCGGCCGTCAGCGCAGCCGCCAGCAGCAGCAGTGCCATACGTGCAGGTTTTAACGCAACGCCCAGTGAGCGCGCTGTTTCGCCGCCCAGCGGCAGCAGCGTCAACCAGCGTCGGCAGAGCGGCGTTAGCGCCAGCAGCACTAACGCGACAAGAACCGTCCGCCATGCCTGAGCGGCATCAACGTTGTAAGTGGAGCCGGAAATCCACGTCATTAAATCCGCCATCCGTGGATCGCCACTGGCCATCAGCAGCAGCAGCAGCGTGGCGAATGCCGTACTCAGTGCCATCCCTGCCAACAGCATACGCTCCGGCGAGAAACCGCCACGCCCGCCAACAAAGGTAATAACCAACAGCGTCAGCGCCGCGCCCAAACTGCCCGCTGGCAGCAGCCAGCCAAACGCGTCACCGGGCACCAAAAACAGCATTACCACCACGCCAAATGCCGCACCGGAACTGATCCCCAATACTTCGGGACTGGCCATCGGATTGCCGGTCAGGCGCTGAACGATACAGCCCGCAACGCCAAGCATCATTCCGGTAGCAATGGCAGCGGTCAGGCGAGGCATGCGCCATGGCAGCAGCTGCTGCCAGAGTTCTCCGCTGGCCCAGTGCCAGCCGTGGGCATCACGTCCAAAGCTCAGCGCCACCCCGGCCAGAAGCAGCAATATCAGCGTGCCGGCCAGGCTCCAGCCCAGCACATGATGGCGCTCAACCGGCACATGGTCGCCCTGGTTCATCGCTGGCGGCGCGGAGGAGGTGCGTAAACGCGGCAACAACCACAGCAGCAGCGGTGAGCCGATAATAGCGGTCGCCGTTCCGGTTGACACTTCCCGCCAGTTAGCGGTTAACCAGATGACGCACTGATCGGCCAGCCACAGCAGCAGCATGCCGATCAGCGGTGCCAACAGTAGCCGACTGAGCAGCCGTCTTGCACCGAGCATTTTTGCCAGCAGCGGCGCAAACAGACCAATAAAGCCGATGATTCCTGCCGCATTGACCAGCTGCGCGCTCAGGACAATCGCCAGCGCCAGCACGCCCAGACGGGTGAGCGATAACGCCAGCCCCAGATTTTTCGCCACGCCGTCATCCAGACCCAGCAGCGTCATCGGACGCAGCAACAGCAGCGAGAGCAGAAAGCCCACCAGCAGTTTCGGCCAGAGAAAACTGACGTTGCTCCAGTCCATCTGATTTAGCGTGCCGGTGCCCCACAGAAAAATATTCTGCAACCGGTCATGGTTAAACAGGCCGATTATCTGATTTACCGCGCCGCAGTAGAGCGACATCACCAGGCCAGCCAAAATCAACGTAACCGGCGAAAGCCGTT
The DNA here is from genome assembly GCF_007981265.1 of Pantoea sp. CCBC3-3-1. NCBI lineage: Bacteria > Pseudomonadati > Pseudomonadota > Gammaproteobacteria > Enterobacterales > Erwiniaceae > Pantoea > Pantoea sp. CCBC3-3-1. The sequence goes on along the minus strand of NZ_CP034363.1, from coordinate 918,404 downwards.
TTCCCCAGGCAATGCCAAACACAATCAGCCCGACGAAAATCGCCCCGCCCATCGCCGCCATTTGCTGTACAGCAAGACCGCCCGGCAGGCTCCAGAGCGCCGCGACGGTCAGACCCAGCTGCGCGCCCGTTGCCACGCCCAGCGTGGTCGGCTCCGCCAGTGGATTGCGCAGTACCTGCTGGAACAGCAAGCCGACCAGCCCCAGCCCTGCGCCCACTAACAGCGACAGCGCCAGACGCGGCATCAGGCTGTAGTGAAACAGCATCTGGTCAATACGATCGGGCTGAGCGGCATGCAGCGTACTGAGCCATTGAGAAGGCGGCAGCTGCTGGCTAAAATTGTCATATGTCAGGCTTAACGCCAGTACAAACAGCAGCGTTAACAAAATGACCGGGAAACGTAGCGACGTTCTCATGCTGCCCCCAGCGCGCTGTCCAGCGAGCGGCAGAAACGCATTGCCGACAGCGTTGCGCCATAAAACCAAACCTGCGGCACCCGACGGAAGCGGTTTTCTTTCACAAAGGAAAATGACTGCCAGAGCGGCGTTGATGTTACCTGCTGCGTTAATGCATCGTCGCCGTGCGCGAAACAGATCGCATCAACATTGCTCAGCGTCGCCAGCCGTTCGATGCCAATCACCGCGCTGCCCCAAAAGTTGGTTTCACCCTGCCAGGCATTTTCAATTCCCAGCTCGTCCATCACTTCCAGAAACAGGCTGCCCTTGCCAAAAACCAGCGCGTGGCGAGGATCAAGCAGCGACATCAGCAGCACCGGCCGCTTTGCCCTGCCCGCCAGACGCTTTTTCGTTTGGGCAAGCGCCGCGTCAAATTCCACCAGATGCTGCTGCGCCTGTGGCAGACGGTCGAGGCGCTCAGCCAGCTGCAAAAGCGACTTGCGCGCCATCGTTAGCGGCTTACCGCTGTCATCGCTAAACGCAAAACCCATTACCGGCGCGATGCGTTCAATCTTCTCTTTCGCGGGCCCGTAGCCGGAAGAATAAAGGATCAGCGAAGGCTGCATCTGGATCATCAGTTCAAGGTTGGGCTCAGTGCGCAGACCGACATCCACGGTGGAGGCGGGAAGCACCGGTTCACCGACCCACAGTCCGTAATTATACATTTCGGCAGCGCCTACAGGCGCCACGCCCAGTGCCATCATCAGCTCGGTCGGTAGCCACTCGAGGGTAATGATGCGCTGAATATCAGGCCGGGCTGCCTGCACGCGTAATGAGGGCAGCAAAGGCGAAAGCGCCATCGCCATCAGCAAACGGCGGCGAAAATAGTTCGGCATAAAATCCCTTAGTAAACAAAGCTCACCGGCGTAACGCCGTCTGGGTGAGGCAAAATTCCCATCGGAATACCGTAAATGCGCTGAAGCACGTCGGGCTGCATAATCACGCTGGCATCGCCTTCGGCAATCATTTCACCCTGGCGTAGCGCAACAAGGTTGTCGCAGTAGCGTGCCGCCATATTGATATCATGGAGAACGGCGATCACGGTTAGCCCGCGCTCACGACTGAGCCGCTGAATCAGCGCCAGTACCTCAACCTGATGGGCGATATCCAGCGCGGAAGTTGGCTCATCCAGCAGCAGGCAGCGGCTGTTTTGCGCCACCAGCATCGCAATCCAGGCACGCTGCCGTTCACCGCCGGATAAGCTGTCCACCAGCCGTCCGGCAAAAGGTTTCAGTCCTACCAGGCTGATGGCTTCTTCTACCCGCTCACGATCCTCGTGCCCAAAACGGCCCAGCGCGCCGTGCCACGGATATCGTCCCATCGAGACCAGCTCACGCACCGTCATCCCTTCCGCAGGCGGCAGCTGCTGCGGCAAATAGGCCACGGCGCGAGCGAACATCTTGCTTTGCCATTCACCAAGCGGTTTACCGTTCAGCATGACTTTGCCACTGGTGGCTTGATAGTGCCGCCCCAACAGTTTCAGCAATGTTGATTTGCCGGAACCGTTATGACCAATCAGGCCGCAAACTTTACCGGTTGGGAAAGCGTGCGTTAACGGTTGCAGAAGCGTTCGGCCGGGAACGGCAAAGGTCGCGTTTTCAAGCGAGAAGGTAGTATCGGACGAGTGCGAAGAATGCATAACGGTCTTCTGATTGGCGGGTGCGGCGAACCGCACCCGGATAGATTAGAAACGGAACGTGGCTGTACCGACGATCTGACGTTCAGCACCCCAGTAGCAAGCGTAATCGCGATAGCAGCTGGCGACATAGTCGCGATCGAACAGGTTGTTGACGTTAACACCCACGGATGAGCCCGACAGGCCGAAACGGCCCAGGTCATATTTCACCATCGCATCCACGGTGGTATAGGCAGCGACGTTAAAGTTCTGGTTCGCATTATCGCCGGTACTGTACAGACCTTTGCTTTCGCCGACATAACGTACGCCGACACCGGTGGTCAGGCCGGAAAGCGCCGTTTCGTGGAAGGTGTAGTCCGCCCACAGCGAGGCCATATTTTTCGGCACCTGAACCGGCGTTTTTCCTTTCAGCAACGTATCGTGCGTGTATTCCGCATCGGTGTAGGTGTAGGACGCGGTCAAATCGACGTTAGCGTTAACGGCGGCCTTAGCTTCCAGCTCCACGCCGCGCGAACGGATCTCACCACCCTGATTACTGAACCGCACATCGGCAGGATCCGCCGTCAGGTTTTTGGTTTTAGTCAGCTGATAGAGCGCGCCGGTAATCACGATTGGGCGATCTTTCGGCACATATTTCACCCCGGCTTCATACTGCTTCGCGCGGGAAGGATCGAACGGCTGGCCGCTTGATGTTGTGCCGGAAGTTGGAATAAAGGATTCGCTGTAGCTGAAATAAGGTGCCACGCCGTTATCAAACACGTAGTTCAGGCCGCCGCGCCAGGTGAAAGCCTGATCGTGGCTTTTGACCAGGGTGCTGGCGTCACGGTTAAATGCCGAGGTCATGGCATAATCGTAACGCGCGCCCAGCGTCATCACCCAGCGATCCCACTCCATCTGATCCTGCGCATAAAGCCCGGTCTGCTCCTGCTTGTTCAGGTAGTGATAAGGGAAAGTGATAACCGTGCTGTCATTACCATACTGCGGATTCAGCGCGCTGAGCGAGGAGGCTGAACCGAAATTGGCGTTGATATCGTTGCGGGTACGCTGGTAATCCACGCCGAGCAGCAACGTGTGATCCAGTGCGCCAGTGGCGAATTTAGCCTGCGCCTGGTTGTCTACCGCAAACTGATTCAGTTCTTCTTCAGAACCGGCGTAGCCACGCGTGATGCTGTTGGTATTGCTGTCAAAACCATTACCGTAAATGCTGCGGTAATCGGTGCGCAAATCGGCGTAGCGCAGGTTCTGACGCACCGTCCAGGTGTCGTTAAAACTGTGCGAGAAGCTATAGCCAATCATTTTTGTGTTGCGTGAAATCTTGTTGCTGGCCTCGCCTTCGTCGAAGTCCGTACCCAGCTTGTGCTGTTTACCGTTAGCATCCGTTATTGGCACCACGGTGCCCTCACGAGGCAGCCAGCCGTAATAGCCGGTTTCAGGCTCGTTCTGGAAATAGGTCAGCAGCGTAAAGTTAGTATTGGCATCCGGCTGCCAGCTGAAAGAAGGCGCGATGGTGTAGCGCTTTTCCTTCTGCATCTCCTGTTGCGCATCCTGGCTACGCGCCAGGCCGGTTAAGCGGTAAGAATAAACGCCGCTATCGTCCAGCGCGCCGCCAAAGTCAAAGCCGGTCGAGAACAGATTATCGGTTCCCATCTGGAACTGGACTTCGCGCAGGGTTTCAGTTGTTGGCCGCTTGCTCACCAGCGAGACGACGCCGCCTGGATTGCTTTTCCCATACAGCACGGAAACCGGGCCACGCAGCAGTTCTGCGCGCTCCAGGAAGTAAGGATCGATAGCGAATTCAGAGTAGTTATCGCCCTGTAACTTCAGCCCATCGAGATACTGGTTAGTATTGGTTTCGCTAAAGCCACGAATCGACAGCGCATCAATCACCTGTGAGCTGCCGCGATTACCGGTCATCACGCCAGGCGTGTAGTTAAACGCTTCTTTTACCGTGTTGACGTTACGCGTTTCCAGCTCATCGCGCGTCACCACAGAGACCGACTGCGGATTCTTCTCGATTGGCGTATCGGTTTTGGTGCCGGTTGCACTGTGCTTCGCGGCGATAGTCGGTGCCGGGCCCCAGGCGCTTTCCTGCGGAGCGTTGGCAGCATCGGCGCTAACGGTAAGGGTTTCTTCGCCAGCCGCAAAAGCCGATGCGGAAAGACTCACTGCAACAAGGATCGCCAGTGGACGTAATGGGGTCGCTGGCGGGGACAAACGTTTCAAAGACAAAGTAGCCATTAGCATTTCTCTGAATCAAAAAGATGGAATGTAAACGCGAATTATTATTATATCGATTCGATAATATGCGAATTTCCGGAAAAGCTGCAAGAACAAATCCAGCCTGTTCCTACTGTCTGATGGCTGAATAGCCTGATGTTAATTGTGGAAAACAGAGTGGTAATCGGAATGTGATGATGAAAAGCGTATTTTTATTATTTAGTTAGCGGGAATCGGTTCAGATATCAGGCAAAAAAAAGCCGGTTTCGAGGAAACCGGCTTATCGCTACAGGTCAGTTACTTACCAAACATATCTTTGATCCAACCTGCCACGCCATTACTGTCTTTCTGCTCGTCCTGTTGCTGTTGCTGCTGCTGCTGCTGTTGCTCCTGCTGCTGCTGTTGCTCCTGCTGCTGCTGGACTTGCTGCTGCTGTTGCTGACACAGCGCGTTAGCATCCGTGGTCCAGACTGGCAGCGTACGCCAGCTGCTGCTGCCCGTGCCGCAGACAAAGTTACCGGCGGAATCAACGCTCATCGGCGCGATATCTTCCGGCGGCGTCGGCATCAGCGGCATTGGCGTCTGGTTATCCAGATAGCGACGGTAAATCTGCATTGCGCCGCTGGCACCATACAGTTTGGTGGTCTGGTTGTTATCGCGACCAATCCAGGTGATGGCGACTTCTTTGCCATCCACGCCCGCAAACCAGCTGTCGATCTGATTGTTGGTGGTGCCGGTTTTCGCTGCCAGATGCGCTTTTGGATAACGTGCGCCCAGCGCATGGGCCGTCCCTTCCTGCGCCACCTGCTGCATGGCATACAGCGTCAGATAAGCAGCCTGAGCCGGTACCGCGCGCTCCGCCTGAGGGAAGCTCTGATACAGCACCGTGCCGTCTTCAGCAATGACCGAGCGCAGCGCGGAAAGCGGTGCACGGTTGCCGCCGCTGGCAATGGTCTGGAACGCCTGCGCCACTTCAACCGGCGTCAGGTTCAACGCGCCCAGCAGCATTGACGGCACCGGGTTCAGCTGATCTTTCGCCACGCCCAGTTTGGTCCAGGTATCCACCACCTGCGGCAGTCCCAGCGTCATCCCCAGATTTACCGTCGGCACGTTCATTGAGTGCGCCAGTGCATCAACCAGCATCACCTGGCCACTGAAGCGGCGGTCATCGTTCTGCGGTTTCCAGATCTGGCCATTTGGCTGTTTCAGCGCGATAGGGTTATCGGCGATCCAGGTATTCAAACGGTAGGTGTCCGGCTGGCTGAGCGCGGTCAGGTAGGTCGCGGGCTTGGCCAGAGACCCGATTGAACGGCGAGCCTGCAAGGCGCGGTTATAACCGGCGAACTGCGGATCGGAACCGCCAACCATTGCGCGCACTTCCCCACTGAAACGGTCAACAATCACCATCGCCGTTTCCAGATCGTTCAGGCCACGCTGTTTACGCAGCGCCGGGATCCCATCTTCAACCGCTTTTTCGGCCGCATCCTGAGAAACCGAATCCAGCGTGGTGAAAATCTTCACGCCGGAAAGATCTTTCACTTTGTCGCCGAGCTTCGCCTGAAGCTCGTTACGCACCATCTGCATAAACGCAGGCTGAGGCGTAATCACGCCGCCTTTCGGCTGCACGCCCAGCGGACGTGCGCTGAGCATGTCGTACAGCTCCTGATCGATCACTTTCTGCTGCTGCAACAAACGCAGCACCAGGTTACGTCGCTCCAGCGACAGCTTCGGATTGCGCCATGGATTATACAGCGACGCGCCTTTCACCATGCCGACCAGCAACGCCTGTTGATCAAGGCTCAGCTCGTCGACCGGACGGCCGAAGTAGTACAGGCTTGCCAGCGGGAAGCCGCGGATCTGATCGTTACCCGCCTGGCCCAGATAGACCTCGTTCAGGTAAAGCTCCAGGATGCGATCTTTGCTGTAACGCGCATCCATAATCAGCGCCATATAGGCTTCGTTAGCTTTACGCCACAGCGAGCGTTTGTTGGTGAGGAACAGGTTCTTCACCAGCTGCTGCGTCAGCGTACTGCCGCCCTGCACTGCCCTTCCCGCCGTGATATTGGCCAGGAACGCACGTCCAATAGAATAGAAACTAATGCCATCATGCTGATAAAAATGACGGTCTTCGGTCGCCACCAGCGTATCTACCAGCAGATCGGGGAAGCCCGCGCGCGGCACGAACAGTCGCTGCTCGCCGTTTGGCGATTGCAGCATGGTGATCAGACGCGGATCGAGGCGGAAGAAACCAAAATCACGGCCGCTGTCGAGATTTTTAATTTCACTCAGGGCGTCGTTACTGAAAGTCAGTCGCGCACGGATCTGCCCTTCTTTGCTGTCCGGGAAGTCGAACGGACGACGGATCATCTCGATGCTGTTCGCCTGAACGGTAAACTCGCCAGGCCGCGTCATGCGCGTCACTTCACGATACTGCGTGCCTTCCAGCAGCGCGATCATCTCTTTCTTGTTATAAGACATGCCCGGCTCAAGGCTGACCATACGACCATAAACCGTCGCCGGTAACTGCCAGACTTTGCCATCAATACGGCTGCGGATCTGTGAATCGAGGTAAACCCCGTACACCACCATCACCACTATAAATACCAGCAGCAGCTTCAGTAATAAGCTCAGCCAGCCCCTCTTTTTGCGCGGTGGGCGCCCTTTTCCTTTACGTGGCACGGGTTCTGCCTCCTCATTGTTATGATTGTCATCCTGAAAATCAGCATAATTATCGTGTTCGTCATCCCTGCGGCGACCTCGTCCCGCTTTGTTACGCGGGGGTTTGGGCTGTTTACCTTTCCGCCCAATAGGTTCGCGATCGTCAGACATTCTTCTCTTCTCTCCAGGGCCGCATACTTTGTTCTTACACTCGCTGCTTCGGAACGGGAACCTTCCGAAACGCAGCTCAGGAAGGCGCAGAATACTTTTTCACGCGCCGGGTTGGCAGCGCGTTGGCCGGATCGTCTGGCCAGACGTGCTTCGGATAGCGGCCTTTCATCTCTTTTTGTACTTCGCGGTAAGCGCCCTGCCAGAACGCCGCCAAATCACGGGTAATTTGCAGAGGACGCTGTGCGGGTGAAAGCAGCTCCAGTACCAGCGGGATCCGTCCCTCGGCCACGCAGGGATTGCGTGCTTCGCCAAACATCTCTTGCAGGCGCACGGCCAGCGCGGGCGGCTTGTCAACATCGTAGCGAATGGCAAGCCGGCTTCCGGTGGGCACAGTGTAATGAGTTGGCAACAGAGTATCCAGCAGCTGACGCTGAGACCATGTGAGTAAATGTAATAAGGCGCTTACGGTGTCGATCTGCTTTAAGCCTTTCGCATCGCGCACGCCGCTCATTACCGGCAACAGCCATTGTTCAAGACCGGCAAGCAAATCGGCCTCTCCGGCAGCAGGCCAGTTTTGCTCGGGTAGCCAAAGCGAGGCGCAAACCAGACGGATACGTAACTGCTCGGCGGCAGGCGTCCAGTTAAGCACCGACAAACCCTTAAGGCGGATCCAGCGCAGCATCGCCGGATGCAGATCCGCTTCATCGGGTTTACTTAACGGCTGCGCCTTCAGCACCAGCTCGCCAATCTGCTCGCGTCGCCAGGCGCGCAGCGTGCCGCGGTCATCATCCCATTCCACTTCGGTATGCTGTTCGACCAGCTGAGGATGCTGAGCCGCAAGCGTGGCGATCTCTATCGGCATCGCCTGCAAAATTCTGGCATCAGGCTGCGCGTTTCCCTGCAACAGGCCGGGCGCAATCAGCCATTCATAGCGGGTTAAGGCTTCATCGTTATTAAGCATCGCGCCCATGCCGTTTGCCAGCTGATAACGCCCTTCCGCGCCGCGCCGACGAGCAATGCGGTCGGCAAAAGCAGAGGCAAGCAGCGGCGCAATCAAATCGCTGTCCGCTTTGCCGTTCTTAACCTGAAGCCGTTTTTGTAACTGGGCTGCCCGTTTCTGCCAGTTAGGCTGGCTGCGATGAAAACTGTCCCGCAGATCGGCACTGCTCCGTGCGGGTTCCTCCAGCATCGCCACCAGCAGCGCGGCCGTTGCCACTTTTGCCGGGTCGTTACCGGCAGCGATCAGCATGGCGGCAAAGCGCGGCTCGCTACCGAGTGCGGCCATCTGTCGTCCTTTGCTGGTCAACTTGCCCGCGCCGTCCGTTGCGCCTAACTGCTGTAATAACCGCTGTGCCTGATGAAGACTGGCCGCAGGCGGCGTATCCAGCCAGGTAAGCTGCGCGACGTCATGGCAGCCCCACTGCAACAGATCCAGCCACAGCGAGGCGAGATCGCTGTTAAGGATCTCTGCGTCGCTGTGGACTGCTGCCCGCTCCGCCTGTTCTCTGGCGATCAGATGCAGACACAGCCCCGGCTCAAGACGGCCCGCACGCCCCGCACGCTGGATCATTGAGGCCTGGCTAATACGCTGTGTTTGCAGCCGGGTCAGCCCGGTGCGGGCGTCGAACAGCGCCGTGCGTTCCAGCGCGCTATCCACGACCAGCCGAATACCTTCAATGGTCAAACTGGTTTCGGCAATATTGGTTGCCAGCACCACTTTACGGCGACCCGCTTTGGCGGGAAGAATCGCTTTGCGCTGTTCGCTCAGCGGCAACGCGCCGTATAAAGGACAGAGATCGACATCGCTTCCCACCCGCTCGCTAAGGTGTGTCTGGACACGCCGTATTTCTGCAACGCCGGGCAAAAACAGCAGCAGCGAACCCGCCTGCTCATTCAGCAGCTGGCTAACCTGCCGCGCTACCGCCTCATCAAAGCGATAGCTGGCGGGCAGCGAAGTATAGCGGCGTTCCACCGGAAAGGAGCGGCCTTCAGAGACAATCATCGGCGCATCGGGCAGCAGCGCCTGCAAGCGCTGATTATCAAGCGTGGCCGACATCAGCAGGATTTTCAGGTCATCGCGCAGTCCCTGCTGCACGTCGAGCAGCAGCGCCAGCGCCAGATCGGCTTGCAGGCTGCGTTCGTGAAATTCATCCAGGATCACCAGCGACACGCCTTCCAGCATCGGATCCTGTTGCAGCATACGTGTGAGAATCCCTTCGGTGACCACTTCCAGACGCGTTGCCGGCCCGGTGCGGCTTTCTGCGCGCATGCGGTAGCCCACCGTCTCGCCCGGCTCCTGCCCAAGCTGTTCCGCCAGCCGCTGCGCCACATTGCGGGCAGCCAGCCTGCGTGGTTCCAGCAGCAGAATGCGCCCGCTGAAGTCGGCCTGCTGCAAAATTTGCAGCGGCAGCCAGGTTGATTTTCCCGCGCCGGTTGGGGCAGCCAGCAGCACCTGCGGCGCATCCCGTAAGGCCTGTAACAATTCTGATAAAACGGCACTAACCGGTAATGAACCCACGTCTCTGCTCCTGGCCTTAATTTGTCGGGCATTGTAGCATTCCTGTTTCTGGAATACCGGGGAGCACCATGAGTGAGCAAAAAAGGCTGTTTTTCGGCATCGCGCTGCCGGAAGAGAGCAGGCAGAGCTTAATAAAATGGCGAGCCACTACCTTTGCGGAGGAAGCGGGACGTCCTGTTGCCGCAGCGAATCTACACCTGACGCTGGCCTTTCTTGGTGAAATCGGTGAAGAAAAAGGCCGGGCGCTACGGCAGATGGCCGGACGTATCAGGCAATCTCCTTTTACCCTGACGCTGGATGATGCCGGGCACTGGCCGCGCTCGGGCGTCGTCTGGCTGGGGCCAAAGCAGGCGCCGCGCGGCTTGCTCCAGCTGGCCGGGATGCTGAGATCTCAGGCCGCCCGCAGCGGATGTTATCAAAGTCCTCTCCCCTTTCATCCACATGTCACATTACTGCGTAATGCTACGCAGCCGGTCACGTTGCCGCCGCGTAATTTTCGCTGGCAGTTTCGCGTCGAGCGTTTTGCGCTGTTCGAGTCGGTTTTTGCTAAAGGCCGGACACGCTACAAAACGCTGGCAGACTGGGAACTGAAGCAGGATACGGAATGAAATTTACGCCCGCGCTGAAGCCAGCGACGCTGATCAAACGTTACAAGCGCTTTCTGGCCGATGTGATCACCCCTGAGGGGGAAGAAATGACCATTCATTGCGCCAATACCGGTGCAATGACCGGCTGCGCGACGCCCGGCGATACGGTGTGGTATTCGACCTCGGCAAGTTTAACAAGAAAATATCCGCACAGCTGGGAGCTGACGGAAACGCAACAGGGCCACTGGATTTGCGTGAATACCTTACGCGCCAATACGTTAGTTAAAGAGGCGCTGAGTACGCACACTATTCCGGAATTGTCCGGTTACACCAGTCTGCAAAGTGAAGTGAAATACGGCGCAGAAAAAAGCCGTATTGATTTCCTGTTAAAGGCAGACGACCGCGTCAACTGCTATATTGAAGTCAAATCCGTGACGCTTTTACACCAAGGTAAAGGGTATTTTCCGGATGCGGTTACCGTGCGGGGCCAGAAGCATTTGCGTGAACTGGCGAAAATTGCTGAAAATGGCCAGCGCGCGGTGATGTTATTTGCCGTTCTGCACTCGGGGATTGAGGACGTTACCCCGGCGCGTCATATTGATGCACGATACGCAGAACTCATGGCACAGGCGCGTGCAAGCGGGGTTGAAGTGCTTTGTTATAAAGCGCAGTTATCACCTGAAGAAATTATCCTGCAAAAGAGCGTGGCCGTTGAGGGATAAACTGCTGTAATTGGAACGATCTCTATATTGTGCCAAATACGCTTTTACTCACAGCCTTGTCAAGGGATGTTCAGGAATAATTGCCAACCTTTATCGCTTCTGCTATTTATAGCGACCTGTTTTTATCCCCGCTGGGGATCGATAGTGCGTGTTATCCAGGAGAAACAGCATGCAAGAAGGGCAAAACCGTAAAACCTCGTCCCTGAGTATTCTCGCCATTGCTGGCGTGGAGCCTTATCAGGAGAAGCCGGGCGAAGAGTACATGAATGACGCCCAGCTGGAGCATTTCAAGAAGATCCTTGAAGCCTGGCGCAATCAGCTCCGGGATGAAGTTGACCGCACCGTGTCGCACATGCAAGACGAAGCTGCCAACTTCCCCGATCCGGTTGACCGGGCTGCACAGGAAGAGGAGTTCAGTCTTGAACTGCGTAACCGTGACCGTGAGCGCAAACTGATTAAGAAGATCGAGAAGACGCTGAAGAAAGTGGAAGATGACGATTTCGGCTACTGCGATTCTTGTGGTGTAGAAATTGGTATTCGCCGCCTTGAAGCACGTCCTACTGCCGATCTTTGTATCGACTGTAAAACGCTGGCGGAAATCCGCGAAAAACAAATGGCCGGTTAATGGCTAATGGATTGTGCAGTGAGGCGCCTGCTTCACTGCCTGTCTCATCCTCTATGTACAACGCTTACGTTGGGCGTTTCGCCCCCTCTCCTTCCGGTGAACTGCATTTCGGCTCGTTGATTGCCGCGCTCGGTAGCTATCTACAGGCTCGCGCGCATCAGGGCAAATGGTGGGTTCGCATTGAAGATATCGATCCGCCTCGCGAAGTGCCCGGCGCGGCCAAACGCATCCTCACCCAACTGGAACAGCACGGTTTGCACTGGGATGGTGAGGTTCTCTGGCAGTCTCAACGTCATGAGGCCTATCGCGACGCGCTGGCATTTCTTCAGCAGCACAATCGTAGCTATTACTGCACCTGTCCGCGTAGCCGTATTCAGCAAATTGGCGGTCTTTATGACGGCTATTGCCGAAACCGACATTGTGGCCCGGCCAACGCGGCATTACGGCTACGACTGGATCAGCCAGTTGAGCAATTTCATGATAACTTGCGTGGGTTGATAACGGCAGATCCCGGGCTGGCGCGTGAGGATTTTATTATTCACCGGCGCGACGGATTGTTTGCTTATAATCTGGCCGTAGTGGTGGACGATCATTTTCAGGGCGTGACGGAAGTTGTACGGGGCGCCGACCTGATTGAGCCAACGGTCCGGCAGATTGCGCTTTATCAGCAGTTTGGCTGGCAGGCACCGGGCTATCTGCACTTGCCGCTGGTGATTAATCCAGATGGCAATAAGCTTTCCAAACAGAATCACGCGCCGCCGTTGCCGGAAGGCGATCCGCGTCCTGCATTGGTAAAAGCGCTGCACTTTCTGGGTCAGCCGGTGGAACAGGGATGGCGGGATCGACCGCTTTTGGCATTATTACAGCAGGCGGTGATGCAGTGGGATGTTGCGAAGATCCCGCAAAAGGATGCTTCGCTGCTAACACTGTAGCGGATTAATTTTAAGCGTCAGTGAGACGATAACAGACAACGGTTTGCTCATTTCATAGCAAACTGGACAGCCTGAGGCGTCAATGATATCGAAGGTATTTGAGATGAGCATTCTCAAATGAGCCGCACTGAGCTATGATTAGCCGCTGTTTTTTTATCGCCCAGCTTAAAATCACTATCGAGGTGTCCCATTTTTACCCGAGTTGCTAATTTTTGCCGAAAAGTTTTGAGCCGCGAAGGCGAGGCACCAGCCGAAATTGCTGAAGTGCAACAGATGACCGTTATCCCTCGCGATCGTCATACTATTTCGCGCAAAGATATCAGTGAAAATGCCCTCAAGGTACTGTACCGCCTGAACAAAGCGGGCTATGAAGCCTACCTTGTCGGCGGTGGCGTCCGCGATCTGCTGCTGGGCAAAAAACCAAAAGATTTTGACGTGACCACCAACGCCACGCCGGAGCAGATGCGTAAACTGTTCCGCAACTGCCGTCTGGTTGGCCGTCGCTTCCGCCTGGCACACGTGATGTTTGGCCCCGAAATTATCGAGGTTGCCACCTTTCGTGGTCATCACGAAGCGGAACAGCTGGCGGACGATCGCAACAGTTCTCAGCGTGGCCAGAACGGTATGCTGCTGCGCGACAACATTTTCGGTTCGATTGAAGATGACGCCCAGCGCCGCGATTTGACCATCAACAGCCTTTATTACAGCGTGGCCGATTTCAGCGTGCGCGATTACGTTGGCGGCCTGAACGATCTGCAACAGGGCATTATTCGTCTGATTGGCGTGCCGGAAACCCGCTACCGTGAAGATCCGGTGCGAATGCTGCGCGTGATCCGTTTCGCCGCCAAGCTGGATATGTCGATTGCGGCCGAAACGGCTGAGCCAATCCCGCGTCTGGCTACGCTGCTGCACGATATTCCGCCCGCTCGTCTGTTTGAAGAAACGCTGAAGCTGCTGCAGGCCGGTTACGGCTACAGCACTTATTTGCAGCTGCGTGAATATCAGCTGTTCCAGCCGCTGTTCCCGACCATTACCCGTTACTTTACGGAAAAGGGCGACAGCAATATGGAACGGATGATTGTGCAGGTGCTGAAAAACACCGACAACCGGATCCATAACCAGATGCGCGTTAATCCGGCCTTCCTGTTCGCAGCGATGTTTTGGTATCCGCAGCTGGAAGCGGCGCAGAAAATTGCGCAGGAAAGCGGGCTCGCCTATTACGACGCTTTCGCACTGGCGATGAATGACGTGCTGGACGAAGCCTGCCGCTCGCTGGCCATTCCAAAGCGTATTACCACGCTGGTACGGGATATCTGGCAGCTGCAGCTGCGCCTGTCTCGCCGTCACGGTAAACGCGCCTGGAAGCTGATGGAGCATCCTAAGTTCCGTGCGGCTTACGATCTGCTGGCGCTGCGTGCTGAAGTTGAGAACAACCAGGAGCTGCTGCGCCTGTCTGCCTGGTGGGGCGAATTCCAGGTGGCCGCGCCGCCACAGCAGAAAACGATGCTGAATACGCTGGGAGACGATCCCGTTCCACGCCGCCGCACTCGCCGTCCGCGCAAGCGCGTTCCTGGCCCGCGCCGCGACGGCAACAGCAACAACGTATGACCCGCGTTTATCTCGCTTTAGGCAGTAATCTTGCCGATCCATTGCATCAGGTGCAGGCTGCACTTGATGCATTGGCCGCCCTGCCCGACACGAGACTCGTCGCCACGTCCTCTTTATATCGCACGCCTCCTTACGGCCCGCCCGATCAGCCGGATTACCTTAACGCAGCCGTTGCGCTGGATACCGAACTGGCCCCGGAAGCGCTGCTTGATCTGACGCAGCGTATTGAGCTGGAACAGGGCCGCGTACGCAAAGATGAACGTTGGGGACCGCGCACGCTGGATCTGGATATCATGCTGTTTGGTGATTTGACGCTGAATACGCCGCGTCTGATCGTGCCGCATTATGATATGCACAACCGTGCTTTTATGCTGGTTCCGCTGCTGGAAATCGTGCCGGACATCGTGCTACCGGACGGGACTCGCGCCCGCGATCTACTCTCAGGCCTTGATTCGAGCGCCATCCTTCCCTGGTAGTGCAAACCCCCTTTCCATCGATTACTATACGTCCACAAAAACCCTTACCAAGAGGTTGTGATGAAACCGACTACGGTCTCTACCCTTCTCCAGTGGAAAAAAAGTGGGCAAAAGTTTGCCTCCATTACCGCCTACGATTTCAGCTTTGCCCGCCTGTTTGCCGATGAAGGGATTCAGGTGATGTTAGTGGGCGATTCGCTGGGAATGGTGGTCCAGGGACACGATTCCACCCTGCCCGTCACGCTGGCTGATATTGTTTATCATACCCAGGCCGTACGTCGCGGCGCACCTTCCGCCTTACTGCTCGCCGACCTGCCGTTTATGACGTATGCCACGCCGGAACAAACCTTTGCCAGCGCGGCAGAACTGATGCGCGCAGGCGCAAATATGATCAAGCTTGAAGGCGGCAAATGGCTGTGCGAGACGGTAAAGCAGTTGACCGAACGTGCGGTGCCGGTTTGCGGCCACCTTGGCCTGACGCCGCAATCGGTTAATGTCTTTGGCGGCTATAAGGTTCAGGGACGCAGCAGCGAGGCGGCGGATGCGCTGCTGGCCGATGCGCTGGCGCTGGAAGCCGCAGGCGCGCAGATGCTGGTGCTGGAATGCGTTCCCGTTGCGCTGGCGCAGCGTGTTACCGACACCCTCACCATCCCGGTTATCGGCATCGGTGCGGGCAACGTTACCGACGGCCAGATTTTAGTGATGCACGACGCGTTTGGCATCACCGGCGGTCATATCCCCAAATTCGCCAAAAACTTCCTGGCTGAAACAGGTGATATGCGGGCAGCCGTGAGGCAATATGATGCAGAAGTCAAAGCGGGAACCTACCCGGCCGATGAACACAGTTTTTATTAAACCAGGAGAAGCACCGTGCTAATTATTGAAACCTTGCCCATGCTGCGTCGCGAGATCCGCCGCTGGCGGCAGGAGGGTAAACGTATTGCGCTGGTGCCGACGATGGGCAATCTGCACGAAGGGCATATGACGCTGGTCGACGAAGCCCGGGCGAGAGCTGACATCGTGGTGACGTCCATTTTCGTTAACCCGATGCAGTTTGAGCGTCCTGACGATCTGGCGCGCTATCCGCGCACGCTACAGGAAGACTGCGAAAAGCTGAACCGCCGCAAAGTCGATCTGGTTTTTGCACCAGCGCCTGGCGATATCTATCCAAAAGGATTGAGCGAGCAGACGTTTGTTGATGTACCTGGCCTGTCCACGCTGCTGGAAGGTGCCAGCCGTCCGGGGCATTTTCGCGGCGTCTCAACCATCGTCAGTAAGCTTTTCAACCTGGTGCAGCCGGACCTCGCCTGCTTTGGCGAAAAAGATTATCAGCAGCTGGCGCTGATCCGCAAAATGGTGGCGGATATGGGCTATGACATCGACATTGTCGGCGTGCCGACCATTCGTGCTAAAGATGGCCTGGCACTCAGCTCCCGCAATGGCTATTTAACCGCAGACGAGCGTAAAATTGCGCCAGTACTAAGCGAAGTCATGAACAGCATGGCCGAGCGGTTGTCCAATGGTGAACGGCACGTTGACGAAATCATTGCCGATGCTGACGCCGCGCTGGCGGTAAAAGGGCTGCGAGCTGACGGCCTGGCGATTTGCGACGCCGACACGCTGCTGCCGCTTAACGTCGACAGCCAGCGAGCGGTGATCCTGATGGCGGCCTGGTTAGGCAAAGCCCGCCTGATTGATAACAAGCAGGTAGATTTAACGCAGTAAAGTGGTCACGCCTCGCTGGCGTTCGTTATGGCTATTTGAAAGGTAAGCAAGTGATGAACCGTACTATGTTGCAGGGTAAACTTCACCGGGTCAAAGTGACTCAGGCCGATCTTAATTATGAAGGGTCCTGCGCTATCGACCAGGACTTCCTCGACGCTTCTGGCATTTTGCAGTACGAAGCGATTGATATTTATAACGTGACCAACGGCCAGCGTTTTTCCACCTACGCGATTGCCGCCGAGCGCGGATCGAAGATCATTTCGGTTAACGGTGCCGCCGCGCGCTGTGCCTGCGAAGGCGATATTCTGATTATCTGTTCTTACGTAGAGATGCCGGATGCTGAAGCGCGGGAATGGCAGCCGAAAGTGGCCTATTTTGAAGGGGATAACGTAATGAAGCGTCTGGCAAAAGCGGTGCCGGTACAGGTTGCCTGAGTCTGCGCAGTAGGCTCCCTTCGCTTCAGATTTGTCAGCAGTCTGAAAGGCCGCGTTAGCGGCCTTTCAAATAATTAACGCCAGGGTTAGGTTCTCAACCCTCTCCCGCGCTGGATAAGCACCCAGACCAGAAGATAGAACACCACAATAAAGGCAATCAGTACGCCCAGCGTAAACACCAGCGGCACGTCGGAAATGCCTAAGAATCCGAAGCGGAAACCGCTGATCATATAGACGATAGGATTCAGCTTAGAGACCATCTGCCAGAAAGGCGGCAACAGCGTTAACGAGTAGAACACGCCGCCCAGGTAAGTCAGCGGCGTCAGCACAAAGGTCGGGATCAGGCTGATATCGTCAAACGTACGCGCAAAGACCGCGTTCAGCAGGCCAGCCAGCGAGAACAGGATCGCCGTCAGCAGCAGCGTCACCGCGACCATCAGCCATGAGTGAACATGGAACGGCACGAAGAACAGCGAAATGGCCGTCACCAACACGCCAACGCAGATGCCACGTGCCACGCCACCGCCGACATAGCCTGCGATAATGACATGCGTAGGCACCGGTGCGACCAGCAGTTCTTCGATATTGCGCTGGAACTTCGAGCTGAAGAAGGAAGAGGCGACGTTGGCGTAAGCATTGGTGATGACCGCCATCATGATCAGGCCCGGCACGATAAACTGCATATAGCTGAAGCCATGCATATCGCCAATCCGCGAACCGATCAGGTTGCCGAAGATAATAAAATAGAGCGTCATGGTGATCACCGGCGGCACCAGCGTCTGGATCCAGATGCGCGCGAAGCGGTTAATCTCTTTTCCCCAGATGCTCTTCAGGGCGACCCAATACAAATGTGTCATGCTTTTCCTCCTTTGCGACCGTTTACCAGGTCGACAAACAGCTCCTCAAGACGGTTCGCCTTGTTACGCATACTCAATACCTGCACGCCCTGATGGCTGAGCTGGCTGAATACGCTGTTTAGCCCCTGCTCGCGCAGCACCTCCACTTCCAGCGTTGAGGTGTCCACCAGCCGATACTGGAAACCTTCCAGCTGCGGCAGCGCGCTTTTGGGTGCCAGATCGAGAATAAAAGTCTCGGACTTCAGTTTCGACAGCAGCCCTTTCATGGTGGTGTTTTCCACCAGCTTACCGTGCTGAATAATGCCGATATTGCGGCACAGCATCTCAGCTTCTTCCAGATAGTGGGTGGTTAAAATGATGGTGGTGCCTCTGGCATTCAGATCCTGCAAAAACGTCCACATTGAGCGACGCAGCTCAATATCCACGCCTGCGGTGGGTTCATCCAAAATCAGCAGCTTAGGCTCGTGCATCAGCGCACGTGCAATCATCAGGCGTCGTTTCATCCCGCCAGATAGCATCCGCGCACGTTCGTTGCGTTTGTCCCATAAGTCCAGCTGCTTCAAGTATTTTTCAGCTCGTTTCAGCGCTTCAGGCTTCTCAACGCCATACAGGCCAGCCTGACTGACCACAATCTGCAAGACGGTTTCAAACTGATTGAAGTTGAATTCCTGAGGCACCAAACCCAGCTGACGCTTGGCATTGACCACATCCTGTTGCAGGTCATAGCCAAACACCCGCACTTTGCCAGCCGTTTTATTAACCAGCGAGCTGATAATACCGATGGTGGTGGATTTGCCCGCGCCGTTAGGGCCAAGCAGTGCGTAAAAATCGCCGGCCTCCACGCTGAGATCGATTCCCTTCAAAGCCTGAACGCCACCCGCATAGGTTTTGGTCAGTTTTTCGAGTTCCAGTGCATAAGTCATAGGTAAAGGATTGCCCTGTTTTGTATGGTTTTCTTGTTTAGCGTTTTAAATCACAGTTTGATGGCCTATATTACTGCGACGCATATCAAGTTATGGCGATATAAAAAATGAAAGACATTGAAACTCTCATCAGTAACAACCGCGAGTGGTCTCGCCTGCTGAAAGAAGAAAACCCGGAGTTCTTTGAGCGTCTGTCACTGGCGCAGAAACCTCGTTTTCTCTGGATTGGCTGTTCCGACAGCCGCGTACCTGCCGAACGCCTGACCGGTCTGGAACCGGGCGAGCTGTTCGTTCATCGCAACGTCGCAAACCTGGTTATTCATACCGATCTGAACTGCCTGTCCGTTGTGCAGTACGCTGTTGAAGTGCTGCAAGTCGAACACATCATCATTTGTGGTCACTATGGCTGCGGCGGTGTGCAGGCTGCGGTTGAAAACCCGGAACTGGGCCTGATCAACAACTGGCTGCTACATATTCGCGATCTGTGGTACAAGCATAGTTCGTCATTGAAACAGCTGCCGACGCCGGAACAGCGTTTTAATAAACTTTGTGAAATCAACGTGATTGAGCAGGTTTATAACCTGGGCCACTCAACGATCATGCAGTCTGCATGGAAGCGTGGTCAGGATGTCAAAATTCACGGCTGGGTTTACGGCATTCAGGATGGTCATCTGCACGATCTGGAAGTCGCCTCGTCCAGCATGGATGACCTTGAGCAGCGTTATCATGCCGGTATGGCTAACGCGCTGAAAGACTTACAAAACCCGAACTGATTTCCGGGCTGCATAATATAACAGGCCGGAAAATCCGGCCTTAGTCGATTGTGCGGTCAGTCTTACTCGTCCAGCATTACCACGTGGCCTACGTAAGGCAGATGGCGATAGCGCTGGGCGTAGTCAATGCCATAACCCACCACGAACTTATCCGGGATCGTAAAGCCGACGTATTCTACCGGCACTTCCACTTCACGACGTTCAGGCTTATCCAGCAGCGTGCAAATCGCCAGCGATTTTGGCTGACGCAGGCTGAGAATTTCCCGCACTTTGCTCAGCGTATTGCCGGAGTCGATGATGTCCTCCACGATTAATACATCCTTGCCGCGAATATCCTCATCCAGATCTTTCAGGATTTTTACATCGCGCGTGGTAGACATACCGCTGCCGTAGCTGGAAGCCGTCATAAAATCGACTTCGTGTGACACATCGATTTTGCGACAGAGATCTGCCATAAACATAAAGGAGCCGCGTAACAGGCCAACCAGCACCATTTCGCTGCCGCTGTCACGATAGTTTTCGCTAATCTGCTGGCCCAGCTCAGCAATGCGTTTGGCAATCTCTTCTTCAGAGATCATGACTTCTACAGTGTGTTTCATAGTTATGTCGATATTGTCGATGGCTTAACGGAAGCAGCCAAGTTTATCACACTTCACTCGTGCTTTTACCCGTTGCGGCTCAACCGGCGTCATATTCACCAGTCAGACATATAGACTTCAAAATGGCTGTTTTACATCATTTAATAATGCAATTGGTTTTAACGATAGATGAATAATTTATTTAATCGCCGGTTTGTCGGCATGCTAGCCTAGGCCCAACTTACTCTGTGTCAACATGCCTGACCGGCAGGAGATTGCATGGCTACCCCGCATTCCAAAAAAACCCACCTCGGTACTCGTGAGCTGCAACCTGAAACACAAATGCTGAATTATGGCTACGATCCGGCGCTGTCTGAAGGTGCGGTAAAACCGCCAGTATTTCTGACGTCGACCTTCGTTTTTAATACGGCAGAAGAAGGCCGTGATTTTTTTGATTATGTTTCCGGCAGGCGTGAACCGCCCGAAGGTGAAGGCAACGGCCTGGTCTATTCCCGCTTTAACCATCCCAACAGCGAAATCGTTGAGGATCGCCTGGCAATTTATGAACGCACCGAAAGCGCCGCCCTTTTTTCCTCGGGGATGTCGGCGATCTCTACCACCCTGCTGGCCTTTGTCGAGCCAGGCGATGCTATTTTGCATTCGCAGCCGCTGTATGGCGGGACGGAAACGCTGCTGACCAAAACTTTTCGCAAGCTGGGCGTGGCGACGGTCGGTTTTGCCGACGGCGTCACCGAAGCGTCGGTGCAGGCTGCCGCCGCTGAGGCGATGCAACAAGGGCGCGTATCGGTCATTTTGATTGAATCCCCCGCGAATCCGACCAACAGCCTGGTGGATATTGCGCTGATTAAACGGGTTGCTGATGCCATTGAAAAACAGCAGCAGCACCGGCCAGTGATTGCCTGCGATAACACGCTGCTCGGGCCTGTTTTCCAGCGCCCGACTGAACATGGGGCTGATTTATCGCTCTACTCTCTGACCAAATATGTGGGCGGCCATTCCGATCTGATCGCTGGCGCGGTCATGGGAAATAAAACACTGATTAAACAGATTAAATCACTTCGCAGCGCTATTGGCACCCAGCTCGATCCGCACTCCTGCTGGATGATTGGCCGCTCGCTGGAAACGCTGTCGCTGCGGATGGAGAAAGCGAACGACAACGCTGCGGCCGTTGCCGAGTTTCTGCGGACTCACAGCAAAATCGAAAAGCTGCATTATCTGTCGTTCCTGGCAGCGGATTCAGCTGCGGCGCAAACGTTTAAAAATCAGTGCAGCGGCGCGGGGTCGACTTTCTCATTTGATGTGGTCGGCGGTCAGGAAGCTGCATTCAAGCTGTTGAATACGCTGCAACTCTTTAAACTGGCGGTGAGTCTTGGCGGTACGGAGTCGCTGGCCAGCCATCCAGCCAGCACCACGCACTCCGGCGTACCGGCCGACGTGCGTGCCCGGATCGGTATCAACGAAGCGACGGTTCGCGTCTCGATTGGTATTGAGAACAAAGACGATTTAATTGAGGATTTGCGGCTGGCGCTGGCAGAGGTGTAAAGCGCGGCATTTCGGGCTGATATTTTCACTCATTTACTTTCATTACTACGCTGCCCTCTTTTAGCTAACGCAACTGCACAGACCGAAGCTCCGGCGGAATAGAGATTCCGCCGGGTTGTACTTTTATACCCGCTTTGCAGACGTTTTTTGCCGATGACATCAGGCCGCTTATCCCATCCCGGACAGCACCAACAAGAAAATGGCTGTTTATAAAAACAGGTATTATCTAAAAACGAATAACGTTGAGGAATTACGATGAGCCATCTTCGCCTGCCTTACTTTCAGTTATCAAACGACGCTTATGCCGGACTCGCGGCGACTAAAAAAGCGTTAGAAAAAAGCACGTTGGGTAAAGTGCTTATTGAGCTGGTTTATCTTCGCACTTCCCAAATGAATGGATGTGCTTTTTGTCTGGAAATGCACGCCAAATCGCTCAGGAGCTCGGGCGTGGAAAACGCTAAGATTGATGCACTTGCAGGCTGGCGAGTGAGTCATCATTTTAACGATAAAGAAACAGCGGCTTTGCAGTGGACAGAAGCATTAGTTAACGTCGGGGATACTTTTGCGCCTGATGACTATTTTGCAGCGCTGAAGGAACATTTTTCAGATAGCGAGATATCCGATCTTACTTTTGCCGTTTCTCTTATGTCCGCCTTTAACCGACTGGCTATCGGTATGAGGCAGTAAAATTCAGGTAACGGAACGGCTTATTTGCCAGTTCTTCTCATAAAAATATCCTGTAAGCAAAAAGCGCCTGCAAAACGTAAATTAAGCAGGCGTTTTTCTGTTAATAGTGCCGCTGCTTAGCAACGATGCGCGGCTTTAAAGCGTAAACACATCCAGTAAACCTGGCGTGCAATGTTAGCTAGGCACTCACCGTAAACCCAAGCATCATGCCGGTATCTTCATGTTCCAGCAGATGGCAGTGCGCCATATACGCCTGCTCTTTGGCGGCCAGATGATCAAAGCGCACCAGCACTTCGCTACGCCAGCCTTCGACGTGAACCGTATCTTTCCAGCCGCTACGGTGCGCGGCTGGCGGCTTGCCGTTTTCCGACAGAATACGGAACTGCGTGCCGTGAATATGGAAAGGATGCAGCATCGCGTCACCCTCGCCCGAAATCGTCCATTTCTCCGTTACGCCCTGTTTAACGTCAAAAGCGGGCTTATTCATATCAAAAGCGACGCCGTTAATCTTATTGCCCATGCTGAAATCATAATCTTGCGGCGTGGCTGACGGTTTCATGCCGGCCATCTCATGATGCGTGTCGTGAGGTATCTCATTATCATTATCATGAGCATCGCCGCTCATGCCTGCCATCGCCGCGTGACCGTATCTTTCCATCAGCGCCAGCATGCCGCGGCGGTCCAGCTCGGGATCCATCGACAGCTGTAGCCAGCGCGTCTTCAGCCCGTCCTGTGCAGGAAGCGCCGGAACGTCGACTAATTTGTCCGGCAACGAGCCGCTGGCCATGATCTGTAGCGGCTTGATGCTGAGCACCGGCAACGGCTGGTCGAACGGCGCCAGCGTCATGCCCATCTGCCTGACCGGCAGCGTTTGTAAATCGAAAGGTTTGCCGTCCAGGGTGTCAATCAGCACTTCAAAACGTTCCCCAGGCAACATCGCAAGCTCGGTTAGCTTTACTGGTTCGGCCAGCAGGCCGCCGTCGCTGCCGACG
Organism: Pantoea sp. CCBC3-3-1; assembly: GCF_007981265.1. NCBI lineage: Bacteria > Pseudomonadati > Pseudomonadota > Gammaproteobacteria > Enterobacterales > Erwiniaceae > Pantoea > Pantoea sp. CCBC3-3-1. Next base: position 895,268 of record NZ_CP034363.1, on the reverse strand, counting down.
ACGTACATGGCGCGGCGGTCACAGGTAGAGATATTCAGCGAACGGGCGTTGCAGCCGTTCAGCAACCGTAGCCGCAGCCAGCCACGCGGAACCGGATGCTGCGGATAAATCGCGCCATTCGTCAGCAGGGTGTTACCAAACCAGCCGACGGCGGCACTCATCACGTCAAGTTTGTAATCTATCTTGCCGCCGTCCATGCTCAGCCTTTTATCCTGAAGAATAACGGGGATGTCATCGACGCCCCACAGTTTAGGCAGCAGCAGTTTTTCAGCCGTATCGTCTTTGACCAGCACTAATCCTGCCAGCCCCTGTGCAACCTGATATCCCGTACGGCCATGCTGATGAGGATGGAACCAGCAGGTGGCCGCAGGCTGGTCAGGTGTGAAGCTGACGCTACGCGTTTGGCCTGGCGCAATCAGTGCCTGCGGCCCGCCATCAACCTCTCCCGGCAGTTCGAGACCGTGCCAGTGGAGAGTGGTGGCTTCGGGTAGCGTGTTATGCACATTCAGCTTCACGGGTTTGCCACGTTCAAGCTGAATCGCCGGGCCGAGAAGCCCCCCGTTATAGCCCCAGGTCGGCACCGACTGCCCCGCCCAGACCGACTGACCTTGCTGAGCCGAGATATTCACTACGCCGCGCACGTCTGGCGACAGTAACGTTGGAATGGGCAGCTCCGGGCGTGCCTGCGCGGCCATCAGCGAACGGCTCCATAACGGCAGCGCGCTGGCAGCGGCCATCGCGGTAGTCATCTTAATAAAATCACGGCGTTGCATCGGCCTTTCCTTAATCGGGCAATCGTTTGTCGCCCGCAGCATAAACCCTTACCCGGGAGCAAGGTCAAGTTTCCCCGACGCCCACCCGCTGGCCGCGGTAAATAAATGGCGAATTCCGGACATTTCTTTGGCAATTTTGCCTGTAGCCTGCCGATAACTGTGCTAACGTCTGGGTATTGCAATTGGTTGAGAACAATTATGAAGAAAAGCATCAGGGCTCTGTTGTTACTGGGTCTGTTTAGCTTCTCGTCGGCAAGTTTTGCGTTAAGCGAGTCTGAAGCGGAAGATCTGGCGGATCTGACCGCCGTTTTTGTGTATCTGAAAAATGACTGTGGCTATCAGGATTTGCCGGACGGACAAATTCGTCGCGCACTGGTCTTTTTTGCCCGACAAAATCGCTGGGATCTGAGCAACTACGGCAGCTTTAATATGAAATCGCTGGGCGCAGACAGCTACAAAGACCTCAGCGGCATTGCCGTCCCGAACGACAAGAAGTGCAAATCACTGGCTCGCGATTCTCTCAGCCTGCTCGCCTACGTGAAGTAATCCCGCCGTTTTACCGTTTCCCCTGCTGATAATTTGACCGTGCAACCACGGTCAGAGTTAGCTATGATATCGCCCCCATTTTTCGTGGCTGTAATGACAGGAGAGCCCATCATGGCCGAGAAAGAAATGTGGTATGAAACGCTTCATGCCGGGTTTGGACAGTATTTTTCTGTCGACAACGTGCTGTACCGTGAGAAGACGGAACACCAGGATTTGGTGATTTTCGAAAATGCCGCTTTGGGTCGCGTTATGGCACTCGACGGCGTGGTACAAACTACCGAGCGTGACGAGTTCATCTATCATGAAATGATGACCCACGTCCCTCTGCTGGCCCACGGCGCCGCAAAACGCGTGCTGATTATTGGCGGCGGTGACGGTGCCATGCTGCGTGAAGTCAGTCGACATAAAGGCATTGAGCAGATCACCATGGTGGAAATCGACGCGGGCGTGGTCAATTTCTGTAAGCAGTATCTGCCGAACCACAGCGCGGGCGCTTATGACGATCCCCGCTTTAATCTGGTGATTGACGACGGCGTGAATTTTGTCGCGACCTGTAGCGATAAATTCGACGTGATCATCTCCGACTGTACCGATCCTATCGGACCGGGTGAAAGCCTGTTTACCTCAGCGTTTTACGCCGGATGCAAACGCTGCCTTAATGAGAACGGCATTTTCGTGGCGCAGAACGGCGTCTGCTTCCTGCAACAGGAAGAGGCCATTAACAGCCATCGCAAGCTGAGCCACTATTTTGGCGACGTCAGCTTTTACCAGGCGGCGATCCCGACCTATTACGGCGGCATCATGACCTTTGCCTGGGCCAGCGATAACCCAACGCTGCGTCAGCTGGATGCGACAACGTTACAGGCGCGTTTCGATGCGGCTGGCCTGACGTGCCGTTACTACAATCCGGCGATCCATACTGGCAGCTTTGCCCTGCCACAATATCTGTTGAATGCGCTGGCCGAATGACCGCGCATTTTAAGGGGGTGAACGAAATTGCAAAAGCTTAAACTACATGGCTTCAACAACCTGACGAAAAGCCTGAGTTTTTGTATCTACGATATCTGTTACGCAAACACCGATGCGGAGCGTGACGGATACATTGCGTACATTGATGAGCAGTATAATGCTAACCGCCTGACTGAGATCCTCAGCGAAACCTGCTCGATTATCGGCGCTAACGTGCTGAACATCGCTCGCCAGGACTACGAGCCGCAGGGTGCCAGCGTCACCATCCTCGTTAGCGAGGAGCCAATCGACCCGAAAGATATCGATACATCAGAACACCCAGGCCCGCTGCCGGGTTCGGTCGTTGCCCACTTGGATAAGAGCCACATTTGTGTGCACACTTACCCGGAAAGTCATCCTCAGGGCGGCCTTTGCACCTTCCGTGCGGATATTGAGGTTTCTACCTGTGGCGTCATTTCGCCGCTTAAAGCGCTGAACTATTTAATCCACCAGCTGGAATCTGATATCGTCACCATCGACTATCGCGTGCGGGGCTTTACCCGTGATGTGAAAGGCGTGAAGCACTTTATCGATCATGAAATCAATTCCATTCAGAACTTTATGTCGGAAGACATGAAATCGATGTACGACATGATGGATGTGAACGTTTATCAGGAAAACATCTTCCATACCAAGATGTTACTGAAAGAGTTCGATCTGAAGCACTACTTATTTAACACCAAACCGGAAGATCTCAGCCCGCAAGAGCACAAGCGGATCACCGATTTGCTGTGGAAAGAGATGCGTGAGATTTACTACGGACGCAATATCCCGTCCGTGGGGTTTAAAACGCTGTAACAGCAGAAACGGGTGGCCAATGGTCACCCGTTTTGCTTTCAGGCATTACGTCAGGATCAGGTTGAATGCCTGACCACTCAGTTGAAGATGAGCGTCACTGCTCAAATGCTTATCCGTAATGACGTCGGTAAGGTTTTGCAGCGGCGTGGCGCAAAACAGCGACCAGGAACCGTATTTGCTGCTGTCTGCCAGCAATACGCGTTGCCGGGCGTTGGCCAGCAAATCCTCTTTCAGCCCCGCTTTCTCTTCCGTCGGCGTGGTGATCCCCTTCTCCAGACTCCAGGAATTACAGCTGACAAAAGCAATATCAGGGTAGATATTCCGCAGCAGTCGGCGACCATGTTCGCCGATACAGGACTGGCTGGAATCATCAATCCGCCCGCCGATGATCGTCACTTCAATCTGTTTAAACGCCGACAGAAACAGCGCAATGTGCAGGTCGGCAGTGATCACCCGCAGCGGCAGATGCGTTAACTGACGAGCCAGCTCCAGCATGGTCGTGCCCGCATCCAGCACCACGGAGTCGCCAGATTTCACCAGGCCGGCGGCAGCAACAGCGATCGCCTGCTTCTCGGCCAGATTGCGCTGCATTTTCTCCAGCGTGGTCGGCTGCGCAGGAATAAAACGATTCAGGGTGACGCCGCCGTGCGTCCGGCTGATCACCCCTTCCCGATCGAGCTTAATAAGATCCCGGCGAATGGTCGCGGGTGACGCTTCAATAGCAGCCACCAGCTGATCGACGGTAACGAGATTATGGCTTTTCAGATAATCCATAATCTGATCGAGGCGACTTTGTCCCTTCATATGTCCTTATGCCAGCTGCATCGCTAGCTGAATGGAAATCGCCATGCTCTCAGACTTCGCTTTACCTGTCCAGGCAATATCAAAAGCCGTGCCGTGGTCGGCAGAAGTGCGGATAAACGGCAGTCCGGCGGTGATATTCACCCCGTCATAAAAGCCCAGCAGCTTCAGCGGGATGTGTCCCTGATCGTGATACATCGCCACCACAATATCGTACAGGCCTTCGTAGCATTGCAGAAAAACCGTGTCCGGCGGGCAGGGGCCGAACACGCTGTAGCCCTGCGCTTTCATCGCCTCAACTGCCGGACCGACAATCCCGATCTCTTCGTCGCCGAACAGGCCATTTTCTCCGGCATGCGGATTGACGCCCGCCACGGCAATACGTGGTTTTTCAAAACCGACGCGTTTAAGGAAAGTATCTGCCATGCTGACTACCGTTTCTACACGTTCGCGGTTCAGCGTATCCAGGAACTTGCGCAGGGCGATATGCGTGGTGACATGAATGACCTTCAGGCGATCGGTGTGCAGCACCATGGCGTAATCTTTGCTGTTGGTCAGCTTTGCCAGCAATTCAGTATGCCCCGGATAGAGATGCCCGGCAGAATGCAGCGCTTCTTTATTTAGCGGCGCGGTGGCGATAGCGTGAACGTCCCCCGCCATTGCCAGTTCGGTGGCGCGTTTGACGCAGCGGTAAGCCAGATCGCCTGCATCAACCTGCACCACACCCGGCTTTAACGCCTCGGGATCGGTGAGCGGCTCGTCGATAATATTAATGATGCCTGGCGCAAAATGCGCATCGGCTACGCTGTTCAGCACGCGCAGCTCAGCCTGCGGCGTGATGCCCATCGCCAGAATCCGACGTAGTGTCGCCGCACATCCCACCACAATCGCTGGCGCGCCGGAGAGTTCTCCCTCAGCCAAAGATTTGATGATAATTTCCGGACCAATACCCGCCGGATCGCCCATGGTAACTGCAATAATTTTACTCACTCGCTTTCTCCTCAATAAAACGAAAAACCTCTACCAGGGTGTTGTCATCACCAAAACCGCCAGCCTTGGTGAGCACCAGCAGGTCATTTTTACACGCCAGCAGCTGGCCATAAGGCACGCAGCCCGCCACCTGTCCGACAATATGAAAGCCCTGAGCACCGAGCTTATGCGCCACCGCTATCGCCACGTCGCCGCCCGAAAGATACAGCCCGGCGGGCGTCGCCTCGCTCAGAATGTCACCTGTCAGTTCTGCCAGAAAAAGGCAGATGCTTTCGCCAAGCTGCTGGCGAGAGAGATCGTATCGTTCGCACAAGGCGGTAATGGCCCGACGCTGATCGGCCTGCTGACAGGTGCGGATGACGCAGTGTCGTCCTTGCAGCAAAGCCTGCCGTGCCGTTTGTAACCACTTATCGCTGTCCTGCCAGCCGGTAAACAGCTGGGTGATATCAACGTCAATCAGGCAGAGCGGCTTATGTTGCTGGAGTTGGGTTAGCTGGCGCTGGGTGATTTCGCTCATTGAGCCAACAACGGCCAGCACGGGTCTGAACTGCGAGGCTCTGCCGTGCGCGGTGGCTGCAACGGTTTCGGTTTCGGCTTCGGCTTCGGTTTCGGTTTCGGTTTCGGTTTCGGTTTCGATTTCGGCATAGCTGGCGTCGCCGTTGTCCGTGGAGCACAACCCTGCCCTGGCGGTTTGCGCCAGCAGGTTTCCCAACGCGTCACTGAGACCGGCTGCGCCCGCCAGCAGCGGTCGCTGAGCCAGCTGCGAAGCCGCTCGCATAATGCGCTGCAAATCGTCATCGGTTTCTGCATCAACCACGATCAGCAACTGCCCCTGGTCGATGGCCGCATGGATCCTTTCAACGAGATCCGCTTCGCGTACCGCAGATAAGGGAATGAGTCCGACAGGCAGCGAGCTTTGTTCTTTCAGCCGCAGCAGCACGCTGGCTTGCGTAACGGGCGTTTTTGGATCGCTGGCATATTCGGTTGTCGTTAACAGCTGCTCGTGAATAAAACAGCAGCCTTCCCGCGTGACGCGGCCCAGCGTCGGTACCGCTGGCGCGATTAGCGCGGCCGGTGCGCCGCTTGCCAGCAGCGCCGCCTCAATTTCCGCCCCGGGATTTCCACGCAGCGTCGAATCCATTTTCTTAAAAACCCAGCCGCTGGCCGCAATGTCTGCATGGCTGTGGATTGCCGCCGTCGCAAGGCGGGCGGCCAGTCCGGCGCTGACCGCACGACTGTCGGTGTTGATGACGTGAACATCGGCGTCCTGATCCCGTCGTGCATTGAACAGCACATTGACCCGCGCACCGGCTCTGGCCAACCCGCTGCCGGCATCATTGGCACCGGTAAAGTCATCAGCGATCACCAATACCGGCGTTTTCCACTGCAAGCGCGTCATCTTTTCTCCTGGCTAAAAGAACGGAAGCGGTTCGCTTCGACCGGTAATGATTATATTCAATCATGATTGATTATATGTGAGCACGATCAAATTAATCAAAATCAATTTGCCCTATAAAATTAGCCACCACTCGCTCACAGTCGTGAGTAAATGACTAATTAAAATCACTCGCGACAGCGCGGGCAGAAACAGGGTAAGGCGAATGAATATCAACAGCACCGTAATCAGTGGAACCCTTCATGACATTGGCTATCTGCTGCATGACTGCCAGCACGTGCTGCTGGTAACGGATAAAAATATTGCGGGGATTGCAGCGGTACAAACGCTGATTAAACACATTGCCAGTAAGGTACCGACCGTCAACATCATCGATTCGGTGCCGCCGGAACCAAGCCAGCATGACGTGGCGGCGATTGTTGCACCGCTGGCTATCAAGGGCATCGACAGGGTTATTGGTATTGGCGGCGGCAGCGTGCTGGACGTCGCTAAACTGCTCTCCGTGCTCTGTGTGGAAGATGCGCCGTCGCTGGACGCGCTGCTTCAGGGCGAAAAACCGCAGCGCCGCATCGCCTCATTGCTGATCCCAACCACTGCGGGCACCGGTTCAGAAGCCACGCCAAACGCCATCCTGGCGATCCCGGAAAAAGAGACCAAGGTCGGTATTATTTCGCCGGTGATGCTGCCGGACTATGTGGTGCTGGCGCCTGAACTGACCATCAGCATGCCCGCGCACATCGCCTCCTCTACGGGAATCGATGCGCTGTGTCATCTGATTGAGTGCTTCACGGCAACCGTAGCGAATCCGGTCAGCGATAACTATGCGCTGATCGGCCTGAAAAAGCTGTTTGCCAGCCTGGAAAAAACGCTGGCCGAACCCGACAACCTCGCGGCTCGTCTCGATATGCTTTGGGCCTCTTATTACGGCGGCGCGGCGATTGCGCATGCCGGGACGCATCTGGTGCATGCCATGTCTTATCCGCTGGGCGGCAAATATCACCTTCCCCACGGCGTGGCGAACGCCATCCTGCTCGCACCCTGTATGCGCTTTGTGCGCCCGGCGGCAGTCAGTAAATTCGCTCAGGCGTATGACCTGCTGCCAGATGCCGACTTTACGCTTAGCGAAGAAGAGAAATCTTTCGCGCTGGTCGATTACTTCGCCGCGCTGGTCAAACGCCTCAAGCTGCCCGCCAGCCTCGATGAGCTGGGCATTAATGCCGACCATCTTCCCTATCTGGTGGAGGCTGCGCTGGACGTACAGCGCCTGATGAAAAACGTTCCTGCTCCCGTCAGCGCCAGCGACGTTCGCAACGTCTATCTGACGCTGTTTCCGGCACTGAATCATTAATGACAACCGAGGATATGATGAAAAAAATTACCGGTGTATTAACCGCCATCGTGACGCCTTTTACCCGCGACGGCGACTACTTTGAGCGCGCGATGCGCGAGCAGATCCGCCGTCAGCTGGCGGCGGGCAACGGTATCTTCTGTGGCGGTACCAACGGCGAATTTTTCGTGCTCAACGAGCAGGAGAAGCTGGCGGTGACCCAAACCTGCGTGGACGAAGTAGCAGGCAAAGCGCATGTGGTGGCCCACGTCGGCGAAATCTCTACTCGCGAAACAATCCGGCTTGGCAAACAGGTCGCGGCCCTCGGCGTGGATGCTGTTTCGGTGATCACGCCTTACTTTGTGCCGCTGAAGCAGGCGGAACTGATCGTCCACTACGAAGCCGTGGCGGATGCACTCGACGTGCCGGTTTTCCTCTACAACATCCCGGCGCGTACCGGCAATACGTTGCAACCGGAAACCGTCCGCAAACTGGCCGCTCACCCGAATATCATTGGTATTAAAGACAGCGCGGGCAGCTATGAAAGCCTGAGCGGTTTTCTACAGGCGGCAGAAGGCCAGCAAAACTTTGACGTGCTGAACGGACCTGACTCGCTGATCCATCAGGGTTTTGTCGACGGCTGCTCCGCCTGTATTTCCGGGCTGGCAAACGTCGCGCCGAAAGAGATCAACGCTATCTGGGCGCGTTTCTATGCTGGTGATATCGACGGTTCGCGCAAGGCACAGGAAAACGTCACCGGCCTGCGCACCGATCTCTACAGCGTGGCCTTCTCGCCCGCCGCCGTGAAAAAAGCCGTGGCGCTGATGGGCTATGACGTGGGTGAAAGCCGCTATGCCGTACGCTTCAGCGACGACGACGCGCAGCGTATCCGCCAGATCGTCAATCAGTACACCCAATAATTTTGCGGCGGCCTGCTGCCGCCTGCTCCAATACCGGGACAAGCACGATGAAAGTTCTCTGTACTTCACCCTCGTTTGCAAAATATAACGCCCGACCTGTTACCGCACTGAAAGAACAGGGCCTGGAGCCGATCATGCTACCCGCCGACGCGCCGCTAAGCGCGCTGGAACCACATCTGGCAGAAACCGTAGCGATGATTGTCGCCTTTACCGACGTCAATGAAGAGCTGCTGTCGCGAGCACCAAAGCTGCAAATTGTCTGCAAGCATGGCGTCGGCGTGGACAATATCGATTTGATCGCCGCCCAGGCTCGCGGCGTTTTTGTGACCAACGTGCCGGATGCCAACAAGCATGCGGTGGCGGATTTTGCGTTCGCGCTGATCCTCAATATTGCCCGTCAGGTGACGACCGCCGCAACAGCAACCCGTGCCGGACAGTGGCCGCGTATTTTCGCTACGGATGTCTATGGCAAAACGCTTGGCATTATTGGGCTGGGCAATATCGGCAAACAGGTTGCCCTGCGCGCCAGCGGTTTCAATATGCGCGTACTGGCCTTCGATTTTTATCCCGACGAGAAGTTCGCCGCCGAGCACAATATCGAGTTTGTTTCGCTCAACGAGCTCACCGCGCAGAGCGACTTTATTACGCTGCATACCCCGCTGACGCCTGAAACGCGCAATCTGTTTGATAGCTCACGCCTCAGAATGATGAAGAAATCTGCCTTTCTGATTAACGTCTCGCGCGGCGGCGTGGTGAACGAAGAGCAGCTGTACCACGCGCTGACCGATAACGTGATAGCGGGTGCCGCCGCCGATGTTTTCGATCGTGAACCTCTGGAGACCCATCCGCTGTTCTCGCTGGCGAATTTCATACCTACCTCGCATATCGCAGGCTATACCGATGGCGCCATCAGCGCGATTGGCGAGCGTTGCGTGCAGCAGATTATCCAGTGCGTCTGCCAGCATCAGCGACCAGTTAATATTATGAATTCATTGTAATAAAGCCCGGGGCGCCGTTTCCGCCCCGACTAAAAAGCCGGACAGCGATCCGGATAATAACAACCTCTGTACCGGGCGATGACTATGAATACTGTTGCAGGAAACACCCGTATCCGCTGGTGGATTGCTGGCCTGATGTGGCTGGCGATTGCCATCAACTATATCGACCGCACCGTGCTGTCTGCGGCCGCCCCCCATCTGATCGACGAACTAAGCCTCAAGCCTGAAATGATGGGCTTTATTATGGCGGCGTTTTTCTGGTCCTATTCGCTGCTACAAATTCCGGCGGGCTGGTTTGCCGACCGTTTCGGGCAGAAAAAAGGGCTGGGTCTGGCAGTCGCCTGGTGGTCTATCGCCACCTCAATGATGGGGCTGGCGACCGGTTTTAAATCCCTGCTGGCACTGCGTCTGGCATTAGGCGTGGGCGAAGCGGCGGCTTATCCGAGCAATGCCGGGATCACCGCCCGCTGGTTCCCGGATAAAGAGCGCGCTACCGTTTCCGGCCTGTTCGACAGCGCCTCAAAATTCGGCGGCGCGGTGGCAATGCCGCTGATCGTCTGGATAATTTATCTGTTCGACTGGCGTCTGACCTTCCTGGTCATCGGTGGCGTCGGGTTGTTCTGGGTCATTGCCTGGTACTTTATCTACTTGGAAAACCCGGAAGATCACAAGTACATCAGCCCGCAGGAAGTAAATCTGATCCGTCAGGGCCAGGCCCGCCAGCACGGCGACAAAAACGTGAAGCCGATGAAATGGTACAAGCTGCTGCGCTATCGCAATATCTGGGCGATGTGCATCGGCTTCTTCACCATCAATTACACCTCCTATTTCTTTATTACCTGGCTGCCGACTTACCTGGTAAAAGAAAAAGGCATGGATTTTATCAAAATGGGAATGATTGCCGCCCTGCCGCTGCTGTGCGGAATGATTATTGAGGTCGCGGCTGGCTGGGCATCCGATCGGATAGTGCATAAAAAAGTGCTGTCGCTGACCGCCACCCGCAAGCTGTTCCTGACCATTGGCCTGCTGATGGCGCTGTGTATTGGTTTTGCGCCTTTTACTGACTCCGTCTTTATGACCGTTTTTCTGCTCTGCGTCGCGAAATCCGGCACTACGGTCGCTGCTTCGCAAGTCTGGGCGCTGCCCGGCGACGTTGCGCCGAAAAACAGCGTCTCTATCGTCGCCGGTTTGCAAAATACCGTCTCGAATATGGGCGGCGCGGTGGGGCCGATCGTCACCGGCGCTATCGTTGCGGCGACCGGTTCCTTTACCTGGGCGCTGGTCTTCTCCGCCGTGCTGGTGGTGATTGGCATCCTTAACTATCTGTTCCTGATGGGCAAAGTCGAACCCATTGACGACCACGACTCACTGCCGGCTCACCAGGTGTCGATGGGGCGCGTTTAACCCCTTTTCCTTAAACCCTACACAAGCGCGAACAGAACCTGAAGGTCGGCGCGCTTACACTCTTTGTGAGGCATCACTATGAAAGAGTTTTCCAACCAGGGCACGCTGATCATTATTGTAATGGTCGTGGGCTACATTTTGTTTACTACCTGGCTAACGTTCCGGTTAAGAAGTAAAAGCTCCGGCGATTTTATGGAAGGTGCGCGCTCCATGCCGGCCTTTATCGTTGGGATAATGCTGATGTCGGAATATATCGGTGCCAAATCTACCGTGGGTACCGCCCAGGCGGCGTTTGAAGACGGTTTTGCCGCCTCGTGGTCGGTAATTGGTGCCGCTATCGGCTTCCCGATTTTCGGCCTGCTGCTGGTAAAACGCATTTATAACACCGGAAAAATCACCATTTCTGGCGCAATTGCCGAGAAGTACGGTAGCACCACGAAAAACATCATCTCCCTTATCATGATTTACGCCCTGCTACTGGTGAACGTCGGTAACTACGTCAGCGGCGCGGCAGCGATTTCCACCGTGCTGAAAGTAAACCTGCCGGTGGCCGCTTTTATTACCGCTATCGTCAGCACGTTCTATTTTGCTTTTGGCGGCATGAAAGGAATGGCATGGGTGACCATGCTGCACAGTGCGCTGAAATATATTGGCATTCTGATTATTCTTGGTGTGGCGCTGAAAATGACCGGCGGCATTACGCCAATGGTGCAAAAAATGCCGGATTTCTACTGGACGTGGGACGGTCATGTCGGTGCCAGCACCATTATGGCCTGGCTGATCGGCACGATCGGGTCGATCTTCTGTACCCAGTTCGTGATTCAGGCGATCTCCTCGACAAAAAGCCCGGCAGCCGCGCGCCGTGCCACTTGGGTGGCGTTCTTTTTCTGCCTGCCGATTGGCCTCGCGATTGCGCTAATTGGCGTGGCGGCCAAGTACCTTCATCCTGAAATCAACAGCCTGTATGCGCTGCCGGTATTCTTGCAGGATATGAATCCGTGGCTGGCGGGCATCGTGACGACTTCGCTGGTGGCTTCGATCTTTGTCAGCGTCGGCACCGTCGCGCTGGCCATTGCGTCATTGATCGTGAAAGATTTTTACGTGCCGTATCGTCATCCTACACCGGAGCGCGAATTTAAAATGACGCGTCTGCTGTCGCTGGCGATTGGCTTTGCGCCGCTGATTTTTGTGCTGTTCGTCCCGGAAGTGCTGAAGCTGTCGTTTTTTACGCGCGCCATTCGTCTTTCGATTTCCGTGGTGGCGATCATCGCCTTCTATCTGCCGATGTTCAAAAGCGCGCGTGGAGCCAACTGGGGCTTGATTGGCGCCTGCGTAATGACCTCCGTCTGGTTTGTGCTCGGCGATCCCTTTGGCATTAACAACATGTATATCGCGCTGATCACCCCAGCGGTGATTATGGTTATCGACCACCTGATCCCGCGTCGCGTAACCGTTAAAGAAACCGAAAACACGCTGCAAAAAAGTGGAGCCTGATATGACTCAGCAAACCGTGGAACGCGATGGCCTGGTACATCCCGCAGACAATGATGCGGCCCTGCAAGTGGCGATGCTGCCTTCCGTCTGCCCACAAAATCATGCGGCTAATCTGCTGCCGCTGCCGGATGGCGATCTGCTCTGTACCTGGTTTGGCGGCACTCAGGAAGGCATTGCGGATATTTCCGTCTGGTGTTCACGGCTGGCGAAAGGCAGCCAGCGCTGGAGCGAACCGCTGAAGCTTTCCGACGACAGCAGCCGTTCTGAGCAGAACCCGGTGCTGTTTCTCGATCCCGAAAACGTACTGTGGCTAATGTACACCGCGCAGAAGTCAGGCAATCAGGATACCGCTATTGTTCGCTTCCGCCAGTCCGGCGATCTGGGCAAAACCTGGGGGCCCATCGCCACGCTGCTGGATAAGCCCGGCACCTTTATCCGCCAGCCGGTGGTGGTGCTTCCTGGCGGCAACTGGCTGCTGCCGGTGTTTTACTGCGTGACGCAGCCCGGTGAAAAATGGGTCGGCAACGCGGACACCAGCGCGGTAAAAATCTCCTCCGATAAGGGCAGAACCTGGCGGGATGTTGCCGTACCGGAAAGTACCGGTTGCGTGCATATGAACATTACGCTGCTGAAGGATGGCTCCCTGCTGGCGCTGTACCGCAGCCGCTGGGCGGATCATATTTATCTCAGCCGCTCCTTCGATCGGGGCGAGAGCTGGTCGGTTCCGCAGCCAACCGATCTGCCGAATAACAACTCGTCGATCCAGGTGACGACGCTGGCGAATGGCGATCTGGCGCTGGTGTTCAATGCCATGAGCGCCGAAGGCGCCAGTGAACGCCGCCTCTCCTTATACGATGAGATAGAAGATGAGGATGATGTCGCCGTCGCAACGCAGCCCGTTGTGCACCGCGGTAAGACCGCTTTCTGGGGGGCGCCGCGAGCGCCAATGACGCTGGCGATTTCGAAAGATGGTGGCCAGAGCTGGCCGTGGCAGCGCAATCTGGATGAAGGCGACGGCTACTGTATGACCAATAACTCACAGCAGAAGCTGAACCGCGAATTCTCCTATCCGACCATCAAAGAGGGTGTGAACGGCGAGCTGCATATTGCTTACACGTATTTCCGCCAGGCGATCAAATATGTTCGCGTCAGCGAGGCATGGGTGCTGGCAGCAAAGGAGGAGCAATGATCACCGGGCATTTAACGACGCTGCCGCTGGCAACCTTGCCACATCTGCTTAGCAATCTGCCGGCAAGGCCAGGGTACCAGCTTGCCATATTACAAGCGCATGATGACGGCAAAATCCAGCCGGTCGGTGAAGCAGGGTTCTGCACAATCGGCGTGGCGCAGACCGCGCCCTCAGAAAGCCCCCATACGGAATTTCACCGCCAGTACCTGGATATTCAGGTGGTGCTGGAAGAGGAAAAGCGATGAACCGTCATGCCCTGGTCACCGGAGCCAGCTCCGGTATTGGCGCGGCCGTCACCGATAAGCTGCTGGCTGAAGGCTGGCGCGTGACCGGTCTCAGTCGTACAGCGGTTAAGCGCGATAATCCACATTTTGCCTCGCGTTCGGTCGATCTTTTCGATACTGCTGCATTAAAACAGACGCTGGCCACGCTGCCGCCGGTCGATGCCATTATTCATGCAGCAGGCATGATGACGGCCGCGCAGCTGGGCGAGCTGGATGATGGCGTTAGCGAACAGCTTTGGCACCTGCATATCCGGGTCGCGGAGATCCTCGCTAACGAGCTGGTGGCGCAGTTACCAAAAGGAGGACGTATTGTTTTACTGGGCAGCCGCACGTCGACCGGCGCGGCGGGTCGTAGTCAGTATGTCAGCACCAAATCGGCGATGAAAGGTATGGTCAGAAGCTGGGCGGCCGAGCTGGCTCCTCGCGGCATTACGGCCAATATTGTTGCGCCAGGTGCAACGGAAACGCCGATGCTGACTAAGCCTGGACGCGAAAGCTCCCCCCCTAAACTCCCGCCGATTGGGCGCTACATCCAGCCGCAGGAGGTTGCCGCACTGGTCAGTTTTTTACTCTCTCCCACCGCCGATGCCATGACCGGCCAGGAGCTGGTGCTGTGTGGGGGAGCATCGTTGTAATCCTTTGTTATTGCTAATTTTAATATCTATCTCATTGAACAGCGAGCCATGACGTCATTTACTGTGCAGCTGGGCGACCAGGCTCAACCCCGCTTTACCAGTATTGATAATTAAATTTACAAACTGGTCAACTGAGCATGTGATAGTGGTCAAATGGAGGTGCCATATGAGCAATGCAACTATCGCTAAAGATCGGGCTGCTACTACTGGCTTAAACGAATACCAGCTGAATCTTCTCAAACGTATTAATAATATCGCTCTGGGCTTGATGCCTGAGTTTGAAGATAAATCAGAGGCTATGGGTGCTGTCAGCCTGGATGACAAGACTCTGTTTCAGCGCTTGTACACCACGATGCTGGAGCAAAATACACGCGTGCCTGACAGCGAGTTACGCAAGAATCGCCGTCGCCGTGAGCATCTTGAGAAGTTCTACGACCAGCTTCAGGAGATGGGAGGAACGCTCAAGGTACATGACGTTGCAAACATCCCTGGCATCTCTCGCCAGGGCGTTCACGCGCGTGTGAAAAAAAACAAGTTGCTTGCCTTTAAGCAGAACGGCGACTTTATCTATCCACGTTTTCAGTTCACCGATTCTGGACTACTGCCGGGGTTCGAAGAGGTTATGGGTGCTTTCGATCCTGCCATTCATCCGATGATGATTTTGAACCTACTGAAGACTCCGATTGATATATGGAAATGGCGTTCGTCGCTCACCCATTGATATATTGCAGAGCGGTGCGAATAAAAGAGAAATGGACGTGTTAATCCGAAATGCCAATCTCTTTGGCGCTGATATGGCGAGCTAAAAAAAGAGGGGCACCTGCATGCCCTCTCTAAGTCATTGCGGTTCAGGTGTAATCTCGAAGTTCAATAAGACTTCTAACATGTCATCATCCGACATGTATGGGTTCTTCCAGTCAGATGGGAATATCGCCGAGTCATACTCTTTGTATTCCAACACTGACACAATGCCATCGGGTGTATCTCTGAATGGCAGGTCACTGCCTGCCTTGCGCCACCTTTTCAGGTTTGAAATTCCATTTATTCATCCTGCTTTCTCCTCATTATCGAACTTTCGACTGATGACAATTCGAAAATGTCTCCGCTGATCCTGCACAAGAACGCGGCGTATTAAAAATGATAAATTCAGAACCTGTTTCTCCTCTGTTTCATCTACCTTAAGGCAGGAAAAATGGCCGTCTTAAACGTTTTAGATTTTGATGCGGTTCCTGATGCAACAACTTTATCCACCCAGGCCATTCAACGCGCTATCGACCGGGCTGCGCCTGGCGACAGCGTCCTGATCCCGGCGGGCCGTTTCCTCACCGGTTCACTGTTTTTAAAAAGCCATATGACGCTGGAACTGGCCGAAGGCGCAGTGTTGCTGGGCAGCCAGCAATTAGTCGATTACCGCAGAATCGAGACTCGTATCGCCGGAATTGACATGCCCTGGCCTGCGGCAATCATCAATATCAATCAATGTCGGAATGTTAAAGTCACCGGCGCGGGCACTGTCGATGGCCAGGGCGCGGTCTGGTGGCACCGATTCTGGGGCGATGACGAAAAAAGCGGTGTGCTGGCGGAATACAGCGAGCAAGGGCTGCGCTGGGTAGTGGATTACGAATGTGAGCGCCCGCGAAACGTGGTGGTTTATCAGAGCGATGAAGTCGAACTGAGCGGTTTCACTTCGCGCGAATCGGGCTTCTGGAATATTCATCTTTGCTATTCAAAACACGTTATTTTGCAAAACGTAAAAGTCAGCAACTCCACAGGCCCAAGCACCGACGGTATTGATATCGACTCCTGTCAGCATGTACGCGTCGAGCGCTGCATGGTTTCCTGCAACGATGACAATATCTGCGTCAAATCAGGCCGTGGCGCTGAAGCACAGACGCTGGCAAGAAAGGCCAGTGAGATCATCATTCGTGATTGTGAATTGCATAAAGGGTCCGGGATTACGCTGGGCAGCGAAACCTCTGGCGGCATCGAAAAAGTGATTATTGAGCATAATCGTTTCTTCGGTACCGGCGTGGGCTTTCGCATCAAGTCTGCCCGCAATCGCGGCGGCTTTATCCGAGACATTATCGTGCGTCATCTGACGCTGAAAGATGTCTGTTATCCTTTTATGATGCAGCTGAACTGGTTTCCGCAATACAGCTATGGTCAGAAAATCAGCGACGATCGGCCGCTGCACTGGCGTAAACTCAGCGAGGGCGTGGAAGGCATTGAAGGATTAACGCGGTTGGAAAATATCACTATTTCACATATCACCAGCCAGCTTACTCAGCCGCAGAACTTCTCCCGCGCATTTTTTATTGAAGGTGCCGCAGAATGCCCGATCAAGAATCTTACCTTCAGCCATCTTCACTTGCAGGCGCAGGAGTTTGGTAAAATTGCTGGCGTTACCCATCTGCGTTTTGAACAGGTTAATGTGGATGCGCCAGCGATGACGCTGACGGAAAACGATACTTACGAACGTTGATGGACGAATGAATGCGGCAGGCGGGATAGAAACCGCCAGCTCGACTCCCTATCGGCAGGCGTTTACGCGCGATCTGCACAACGGTTGCCTGAGACGAAAACCGCAATGAACGTTGCCCGGCCTGCCTTGCCCGGAACTATCTTCCCTGCAAGAAAGCACGGTAGGCAGCAATCACCGCCAGAAAATCCTCCACGCCGCAGAAGCACAAGCTTTCTTCGTCGTAGTAACTCATGCCCTCCTCCATCTCGTCGCCTTCGATGCTGAGCAGGTTGGCGCGAATAATCACTTCTTCTTCATCCAGCCAGATCGTGTATTCACGCCCTACGCGCTGCCACTGACGCTCGCTGCCTTTAACTTCAGCGACGGCGGCTTCAACCTCATCCAGCAGAGCCAGATTGTCTGCCGCTTCTTCATTAAACCAGTGGCCGACGGCTTCATGTCCCATCGACATGCGCACCTTCACGCCGCCGGTGATATCCCGTAAAAATTCGTATTCCATGTTGTTTACCTCAAACCTGATTGCGTGTGCTGATGCGCCGGGCGCGAATGATGGCGGATAGTGGGCATTATCGCAACCTGTCGGAAAAAAACAGCGAGTGGATAGCGGTATTGGGGAAATGATTGTTGATTCAAAATCGGCGGATCTTTTGCCGGACCCGGAAGGCTAATGCCTGCTGATGCTGCATCGGGCAAACCTTGCCAGCGCTGAGGCCAGGACGGTCTGCTGCACCGTGTTCTTGCCCAAACCTGCCGGCACTTGAGAAAAAGAGCGGCGATCGTATTATCAGTCCCAATCAGTATGCAGGGGCCGAAATTGAAAGATCCCGCCCCTGTCTGGAACACTATAAGTTATCAGTAATAAATTTATAATTACTGCCGCTCAGTGTGGTGTAATAAGTCAAGGTTGTCGGATCACCTGGATGATCTCCAGAACCACTTGATAAAACCCCCACTATCTTTCCATTAAGAGGACTATCATTTTGATAACCAATTAGTGCAGCTCCCGATTCCCCTCCATAAGTAAGGCATTTAGTCAAAGCAACAGCAGATGAGTACAGATGCCCATCAATTTTAAAGCGAGCTGTATATTGGTTAAACTTCCCAATTTTTTCTATTAATCCACTCGGATAGCTCACACTACCAAAAAAAGCATCAGGAAGGTCTGCTGTAATCTCTGTAATTGGATAAGTTCGAGTGGGATAATTTTTGGTTGTCGTTATCACTGCAATGTCATGATCGGAAGTGTCTAAATTCATCTCTGGATGTATGGCGATACTTTTAATCTCATAGGCAGTTCCAGGTTCGGGTTCATGGAGTCCGGCCGTGATGTAAACCTTTTTACCTTTTTTTTGATACTGCTGCATATTATATGCAACATGCCCTGCGGTCAGTATTTTGTCAGGGCTAATAAACGTTCCCGTTCCCCAGTCTACGGGTTTACCAGAGGAATCATTGACGTAGATCATAACTACCGAGGGAAGACTGTAACCAGAGGGGAATAAGGTATGAATATCATCTCCTGGATTACAGTGGCCTTCTGCTTTGATAGCTGAATCTGAAAATTTTATATTCTCGGCGCGAGCCGTTCCGCTAAAAGGGATCAGTAAGCATAAAATAATACCCGAGCCTGAAATAATAGTTTTAATTTTCATTTAAATCCTCTTTAAAATGAGGTATAGGGTAACAAGGGAGTTTCATTTATGAAAATAATTTCATCTACCGCTTTTATTTTTCAGCCACGCTATAACTTATCGTTTTGCTTTATTTTTAACGGCAGAGATCTAATTTTTCACCTGGTTAAGATCAATGATAACCCCCTTACTCGGTTTGACTTAAATCAAATATATTTCCGGACTCTCGCACATCCACCAGCCCATTGTTCTTTTGTTTAAGAAGAAATGATTATTCAGAAGCTTCAAACTATATTGTCAATGACGATACGACTCAGTTCCCGCGACAACAGAGGCTCGTTGACATAGATTTTATTAATCCAGCCATCGATAACAACCACCTTTTCCTCCCCCTTCGTTATACTGATAGCCAGGCGCGAGACAGAGAGACCTTAACCGTTCATGGCTGATATCTCGCTAAATTCCAGGCTAACGCCACTTTACGAAAGGCCAACGACAGGTGAAATTTAACGTCATTCTGGCAGTCACAACCTGCCTGTTTTCATCAATCCCATTGACCAGCCTGGCGGATACGCAGTGTGGCCCTTTTCATCTTCAATCTTCCGCCGAGGGAAAAGTGTCCAGCGTTAACGGCGTCAAAGTGAGAAAACAGAAGATCGATTTTTTGGCGCGCAAGGAAGACTACAACAACGTGTCGATGCGATGGATCGTTGCCGCGACTAAGTTTCAGGGAGATTACGCCATGCATTACGTGAAGCAAAAAGGCAAGCCGACGCTGGACGTCGAGATCGTGCGTAGCAGCCGCAGCGGGATCCGCATTTCTGGTTCATATGATTGTGAGAAAAAAGATCAATAGCGCCGGTGATGTTGCCAGCGTGCGCAATGACTGGAGCCGTTACTGAATGCCTGCAAATTGGCCATAAAAAAACCGGGGCTGGATAACCCCGGTTTAAGCCAGTTGACAGGATCCGGCGAGCGTTGAGCATCGCCGAATCAGCCGTTATACCGCAGTCTGGAAGATCACGCCGTCAGCTTTGTCGGTGTACTGAGCCAGCTGATCGAAGTTCAGATAACGATAGGTATCCACCGCCGTCTTATCAACCTGATTCATAAACTGCTGATACTCGTCCGGCGTCGGTAGTTTGCCCAGCAGCGAGGAAACCGCCGCCAGCTCTGCTGAAGCCAGATACACGTTGGCACCCGTCCCTAAACGGTTCGGGAAGTTACGAGTTGAGGTTGAAACCACCGTCGCGCCATCCTGCACGCGCGCCTGGTTACCCATACATAATGAGCAGCCTGGGATTTCAATACGCGCACCGCTTTTGCCAAACACGCTGTAGTAGCCCTCTTCGGTCAGCTGAGCCGCATCCATCTTGGTTGGCGGCGCAACCCATAGACGGGTTGGCAGCTGGCCTTTATGGCTGTCCAGCAGCTTACCGGCGGCGCGGAAGTGCCCAATGTTGGTCATGCAGGAACCGATAAAGACTTCATCAATCTTCTCGCCCTGCACGTCCGACAGCAGACGAGCGTCGTCCGGATCGTTTGGCGCGCACAGGATCGGCTCTTTGATTTCCGCCAGATCGATCTCAATGACCGCTGCATATTCTGCATCCGCATCGCCTTCCAGCAGTTGCGGATCCGCCAGCCATTTTTCCATGCCCTGAATACGACGCTCCAGCGTACGGCGATCGCCATAGCCCTCAGCAATCATCCATTTCAGCAGAACGATGTTGGAGTTGAGGTATTCGATAATCGGATCTTTGCCCAGCTTAATGGTACAGCCCGCCGCAGAACGCTCGGCAGAAGCATCGGAAAGCTCAAAGGCCTGCTCAACTTTCAGATCCGGCAGTCCTTCGATTTCCAGGATGCGGCCAGAGAAGATGTTTTTCTTCCCTTTTTTCTCAACGGTCAGCAAGCCCGCTTTGATCGCATACAGCGGAATAGCATGGACCAGATCGCGCAGCGTAATGCCCGGCTCCATTTTGCCTTTGAAGCGCACCAGCACCGATTCCGGCATGTCCAGCGGCATTACGCCCGTCGCGGCAGCAAAGGCCACCAGACCAGACCCCGCCGGGAAGGAGATGCCGATTGGGAAACGGGTATGCGAATCGCCGCCGGTGCCCACGGTATCCGGCAGCAGCATACGGTTCAGCCAGCTGTGGATAATACCATCGCCCGGACGCAGCGAGACGCCGCCTCGGTTCATAATGAAGTCCGGCAGCGTGTGGTGTGTGGAGACGTCAACCGGCTTCGGATAGGCGGCGGTATGGCAGAAAGACTGCATCACCAGGTCGGCAGAGAAGCCCAGACACGCCAGATCTTTCAGTTCATCACGGGTCATCGGCCCGGTGGTGTCCTGAGAACCGACGGAGGTCATTTTAGGTTCGCAATAGGCGCCCGGACGAACACCTTCGGTGCCGCAGGCCCGACCTACCATTTTCTGCGCCAACGAGTAGCCACGCGTGCTTGTCGCTACATCTTTTGCCTGACGGAACACGTCGCTGTGTGGCAGACCTAAAGCTTCACGGGCTTTGGTTGTCAGACCGCGACCGATAATCAGCGGAATACGACCGCCTGCACGCACTTCATCAAGCAGCACGTCGGTTTTCAGCGAGAAGTTCGCCAGCACTTCGCCAGTCTCATGGTTTTTCACTTCGCCTTTGTACGGCCAGATGTCGATAACATCGCCCATATTCAGGTTCTGCACGTCCACTTCAATCGGCAGTGCGCCAGCATCTTCCATGGTGTTGAAGAAGATTGGCGCAATGTTGTTACCCAGCACCACGCCGCCGCCTTTTTTGTTCGGCACGTAAGGAATATCGTCGCCCATAAACCACAGGACGGAGTTGGTTGCGGATTTACGGGATGAACCCGTACCGACCACATCACCAACATAGGCCAGCGGGAAACCTTTCGCCTGTAGCGCTTCAATCTGCCTGATTGGGCCAACGTTACCTGGCTCATTCGGCTCAATGCCCTCACGATCGTTTTTCAGCATCGCCAGAGCGTGCAGCGGGATATCAGGACGGGACCAGGCATCAGGCGCAGGAGAAAGGTCGTCGGTGTTGGTTTCGCCAGTGACTTTAAAGACGGTAACGGTAATTTTTTCAGCCAGTTCCGGGCGGGAAAGATACCATTCAGCATCGGCCCACGACTGGAGGATTTTTTGTGCGTGTGGGTTACCGGCTTTCGCTTTTTCTTCTACATCGTAGAAACTGTCGAACATCAGCAGCGTATGGGACAGCGCTTTCGCCGCAATGGGTGCCAGCTTTTCATCATCAAGCGCATCGATCAGCGGATGAATGTTGTAGCCGCCCTGCATGGTGCCCAGCAGCTCAATCGCTTTTTCAGGAGTAACCAGAGGAGAAGTCGCCTCGCCTTTCGCGACGGCAGCCAGGAATCCGGCTTTGACATACGCCGCTTCATCTACGCCCGGCGGAACTCGATTGATTAACAGATCAGACAGGAATTCTTCTTCACCCGCTGGCGGGTTTTTCAGCAGTTCAACCAGCGCGGCCATTTGGGAAGCATCTAACGGTTTAGGAACGATCCCCTGGGCAGCACGCTCGGCAACGTGCTTACGGTATTCTTCTAGCACGACGTTCTCCTCGCTCACATTGTAATGACCGGGCGCCCTCAGGCAAACTGCGCTTTTCTGTAGGGTAAGGTGCCCGGTTTTGCGTGGGCCAGCATAGCAGGATTTTGGTGGGTTGTTAATCTGTTTACAAAAAAGCAACATCACCACAGGGTCAACAACATGGACTAATTGCGTAATAAAAAGCCGGTTCAGGCGGCGCATGCGCTGTTTTTTTAGATGCTGCCCCAACCTGTTTAAAAGCGCACACAGCCTCGATTAGCCTTCTTTTTACAGGGGATTTAATACGACGATAAGCCGTTGATGCAAAAGCAACAGCACGTTTAATTGCTTATTGTTTCGTTGCGGCTACCGCTAAGTTAAGCCCCTAACGCGTACAAATTAGCTGGACAAATATTTCCGGTTTTTTTATGGCGTAATGCGGTTTCCTCCTGAACGCGAGCAAAATGGTGAAGAGCAGCGAGTTGTTAAATAACCCCTTACCGGTTTATCACTTCAGTGAATGATATGAATGTGTTATCAACGCTGATTCAGAAAAAGTTATGGAAACGGGGATAAATTTCACGCCGGAAACCGATCCTGTGTATTTAAACATGATGGCGCTACTTTCTAAGCTGCCTGGACGGCAGTGAACAGTAGCGGTTGCATCATAAGCCAGCGTTTTAAGAAGAAAGTTGACGCATAGCGTTAAAAAACCCTTTTTTCACACTGATGTTTGAGCTATCGAAAAAACAATAATTTAGCTGCGCGTGCAAAAAAAGGGTCAGAGAAATCAATTCAATCAGGCCTGGCTGTTTTATCTTTCCACCAGCGCGAACTCGGTTTCACTGTAACGCTCTCCGGCGATGTTTTCCGGGCTGAAAAGTTGGTCAAGTAACGCGACATCCTCCGCCATCAGCACGATATCTGCCGCCCGGCAGTTATCTTCCAGATGAGCGATTTTCCGTGCGCCAGGAATGGGAACAATGTGCTGCCATTTTGCCAGCACCCAGGCCAGAGCGAGCTGCGCTGTTGTACTGTTGTAGCCTGCTGCCATCTCACCCAGCTGACCGACCAACTTTTCATTATGGGCCAGGGCATCCGGCTGAAAGCGCGGTAGCGTGCGGCGGTAGTCCCTCTCATCCAGCGTAGACGGCGCCGCCAGTTTTCCGGTCAGAAAACCGCGACCTAAGGGACTGTATGGCACAAAACCAATGTTCAGTTGCTGGCAGGTTGCCAGCACATCGCGCTCAACGTCCCGACTCCACAGTGAATATTCGCTCTGTAAAGCACTAACGGGATGAATAGCATGGGCGCGACGCAGCGTCTCGCTGGAAACTTCTGATAACCCTACGTGTAGAATTTTTCCTTCCCGCACCAGATCGGCCAGCGTTGCCATGACTTCTTCTACAGGCACGACAGGATCCGGGCGATGCTGATAAAAGAGATCGATGGCCTCAATATTTAATCTTTTCAGCGACGTTTCTGCGACTTTACGGATATTAGCAGGCTGACTGTTAACGCCTTTAATCCTTTCCCAGCCCTCACCTTGCGGCAGGATATTAAAGCCAAATTTTGTAGCGACTTTAATTTGTTCTTTCCGACCTTTCAGCGCCTTGGCCAGCAGTTCTTCGTTATCGAAAGGCCCATAAACCTCTGCCGTATCCAGAAAATCGACACCCAAATCAAAAGCGCGATGCAGAGTATTGATGGCCTGCTGCTCATCGCTTTTGCCATAGGCAAAGGTCATTCCCATGCAGCCCAGACCGATAGCGGATACTTCCAACCCCTGATGACCTAATGTTCTGCGCTTCATAATTATCTCCGTTGATTTGCGATAAAGTCGTTATACTTTGCCCGGTTAAAATCAACAATTGACGTTTTTAAAGCGGATTAATGAAGAGTTTTCACTAATATGAAATCACGGGCTACGTTACAGGAACTGGAAATTTTTACCGCTATCGCGCGGCATCGTAATTTTCGTAAAGCGGCAGAGGAACGTAACGTTACGCCTTCCACCCTTAGCCATACGATCTCCAATCTCGAACAGCGGATCGGCGTCCGGTTGCTTAACCGTACTACCCGTAGCGTCTCGCTAACCGAAGCCGGGCAGGCTTTTTTGCAACGCATTGAACCCACAATCCAGGATCTTTCGCTGGCTGTAGATGAGCTGAATGACTGGCGCATAGCGCCACGCGGCACGTTGAGATTGAATCTGCCGCGCAGCGCCGAAGCGCTTTACCTTCGCACGGTACTACTCCCCTTTCGTGAACGCTATCCTGATATCGCGCTGGAAGTGACGACCAGCGATGGCCTGATCAATATTGTCGAAACGGGTTTTGATGCCGGCGTGCGCTTTGGCGAAGCTATCCCGCAGGATATGGTTGCCATTCCTTTTGGCCCCCGATTACAGGGTGCGGTGATTGCCAGCCCGGATTTTATTGAACGTTTCGGCGTTCCGCAGCATCCGCTGGAACTGGTGGATTTCCCCTGCATTCAGCGCCGTTTCCCCAGCGGGATAAACTACAAATGGGAGTTCTGCGAAAACGGCCGACCGCTCAATATCGCGGTTGCAGGCGGCCTGACGCTGGACAGTGATTACATTATGATTGAAGCCGTTGGTGCAGGTGCGGGCCTGGCGTTTGTCATCAGGGATTTGGTGCGTTCAAAGCTAAAAAGCGGTGAGTTGGTGGAAGTACTGGCAGATTTCGCGGCACCGTCAGAAGGCTTCTCGCTTTATTACCCGAGCCGGAAATATCATTCCACCGCACTAAGCTGCTTTATTGCGTGGCTGAGAGCGTTTAACCGGGCATGTGAATCCTAAAATAGATGCAGTAGCGTTAAGACTTCGCTGTTGGCAAAAACGCATTGACGAAGGATGGCATGCTAACGACAACATTGGTTTGTTATTGCTGACGTGGGGGACACATACCGCTCCCGATAAACTGCGGGTATGCAGGCCCGGATTTCGCTATAATCCCGCTTCTCGAAAAGAGAATTCCAGGGACAACGGAGCAGGGAATGTCTGACAGGAAAGCAAAGGGCCGCAGGAACGCGAGCCCGACACCGCACGATCTCGCCTTTAAACAGTTTCTGACCCATCCCGCTACCGCACGGGATTTTATGCAGCTGCATCTGCCCGCGGAGCTGCAGGCCGTCTGCGATTTCAGTACCCTCAAACTGGAGTCCGGCAGCTTTGTTGAAGAGACGCTTCGTCCCTATTTCAGCGACGTGCTCTACAGCCTGAAAACCACGACCGGCGATGATGGCTACGTCCACGTTCTTATCGAACACCAGTCCACGCCGGACAGGCACATGGCGTTCAGGCTTCTTCGCTACGCGGTGGCGGCCATGCAGCGCCACCTTGACGCCGGGCACAAAAAGCTGCCGCTGGTGATACCGGTGCTGTTTTATACGGGAAAGCGCACTCCCTATCCCTATTCAACCCGCTGGCTGGATGAGTTTAATCATCCCGGGCTGGCCGGTAAGCTTTACGGCGGTGAGTTTCCGCTGGTTGACGTCACGGTGATTTCCGACGACGAGATAATGGGCCACCGCAGCATGGCTGCCCTGACGCTGCTGCAAAAGCATATTCACCGGCGCGACCTGGCAGAGCTGCTGGACAGGCTGGCGACCCTGCTGCTGAGAGAACCGGTTACGGGACAACAGCTGACATCGCTGATAAACTACCTGATACAGACGGGTGAAACGGCAGACGCAGAGGCGTTTGTACGCGAACTGGCACAGCGTGTGCCGCAACATGGAGACGCTTTGATGACCATCGCACAACAGCTTGAACAGAAGGGCATTGAAAAAGGTCTTGAGAAAGGTCTTGAGAAGGGCATACAGCTTGGTGAAAAGCGTGGCATTGAGAAAGGTAAACTCGAAGTTGCCAGCACCATGTTGCAGAACGGCCTGGATCGCAATACCATCATGAAGATGACCGGGTTAACTGAAGACGATCTGGCGCAAATCCGCCATTGATAATTTACCGCTAAACCTGCTGCCCAACCGTCAGGATATACTGATGAAACAGGGGTAACCCCCTGTTTAGCCTCAGCCATCCCTCAGTTTTTTCATGTTGCTACGTTCTCCCTTAGATGCACCTTAGAGTATGTGCCTTAAGAAGCAGTTTTTGACGTAAGGGCATCACTATTTTCCGCCAGGAACGACACCAGGTATTTGGCTGTCAGCTCTGTCGCAACTCTACCTTTTCAGAAACCACTTTCTACACCTGATGTAAAAAATCTGGCGGATTGATCCCTCATCCAGCCTGCCCCTACGCTCTGGCATACATTTATATATCGGACTAAATTATCAATATTTCTGATGTGATTTGAGATCACAATCAGTAATTGGTCATGTAAATATTTATTCACAAATAATGCATGAAGGTATGATGAAGTGGCGCTATATCCTTCAGAATGGTTTAGCCGGAATGGTATTGAACACCCCCGAGCAAAGGCCTGTAATGCCTGAATTCATAAGCATTTGCATGACGAATATGTCATTAGTGCAAATCTGTCGGGAATCGAAGAAATCTGGCTCGCGGGAAAAACCTCGAACGTCGAAAGTGGTCAGGTAATCTTATATAACCCCGGTACTATCCAGACTTCCCGTTTTGACAATAAAGATGTGGAATTTATCAGTATCCATCCACCTCAGTCTGTTCTGAAAAAATTTGGCAGAGGAAGATAATCTGCGTAGTGATTGTAACGCGCCGGTTTTTGCGTGAAGGGATCATTAACGGCCCACGTTTATTCAGAGCAATATGTTTCTATGCAGCTTCAGCGCGGCAGGATAATGACTGCAGTCAGGAGCAGGAACGGATGTTGTTATGTGGTGAATTGCTTGAAACGCACCCCGGATCTCCAGAAAGTAACGGAAACAGAATTAGGATTGTAATCGAGTTTCTGCGTGAGTACTTGACCGTAAAACCGCAGCTGGAGGTATTGGCTCAGGTTACTAATTTAAGCAAATATTACTTGATTCGCCGCTTTACCCAACACACTGGAATGCCACCGGTTTATCCCCGCTGGCGCAGGGAACACGCACCGGGCGACCGCCAGCCGGGCTATATGCACGGTTTATCCCCGCTGGCGCGGGGAACACGGAAGGTATGGAGGATAGGGTATTATTGTATCCGGTTTATCCCCGCTGGCGCGGGGAACACGGCGCACCAATTTTCTCGCCGGAGTCGAGACGCGGTTTATCCCCGCTGGCGCGGGGAACACATCTCTTGCCGTTTCCTTGAACTGCCTAACACCGGTTTATCCCCGCTGGCGCGGGGAACACCCGGGCGATAATGGATTCCACGAGGTCGGCATCGGTTTATCCCCACGCATGTGGGGAACACCCAAAATTTATCCAGCTGAAAAATAAAAAATTTTCATCACGCCTAAATGCTACGGATTTTTTTATCTGACTTAAGCATTTTTTACAATGCGCTTTCAGCGAACGCCAGTAAAGCATTGCCCTCAACGCCTTAAGCATAAACGTTAATCTTGAGTGAATTAAGCACAACAGGAGCGGGGCGGGAAAATTGCTACCTGTCCCAAAAAATCCAAAAAAAAAGCCTCCAGCAAGGAGGCTTTTCATCAGCAAAGAAACTTACTTCTTCTTCGCTTTCGCATTTGGCAGGTCGGTAATGCTGCCTTCGAAGATTTCAGCAGCCAGGCCTACAGACTCATGCAGCGTCGGGTGAGCGTGGATGGTCAGCGCAATGTCTTCCGCATCACAGCCCATCTCAATTGCCAGACCAATTTCACCCAGCAGCTCGCCGCCGTTGGTACCGACAACCGCACCACCAATCACGCGGTGAGATTCTTTGTCGAAAATCAGTTTGGTCATACCGTCTGCGCAGTCGGAAGCGATAGCACGACCGGACGCTGCCCATGGGAAGGTCGCCGTCTCGTAGCTGATGCCCTTCTCTTTCGCTTCTTTCTCGGTCAGACCAACCCAGGCAACTTCTGGCTCGGTGTAAGCGATAGATGGGATCACTTTCGGGTCGAAGTAGTGTTTCTTACCGGAAATCACTTCTGCCGCGACGTGACCTTCATGAACGCCTTTGTGCGCCAGCATAGGCTGACCAACGATATCGCCAATAGCAAAAATGTGCGGCACGTTGGTACGCATCTGCTTATCGACACGGATAAAGCCGCGGTCATCAACTTCCACCCCCGCTTTACCTGCATCCAGACCTTTACCGTTCGGCACGCGACCAATCGCAACCAGCACCGCGTCGTAACGCTGTGGTTCCGCTGGCGCTTTTTTGCCTTCCATCGAAACGTAGATACCGTCGTCTTTGGCTTCAACGGCCGTGACTTTGGTTTCCAGCATCAGGTTGAACTGCTTAGAAATACGCTTAGTGAAGACTTTCACCACGTCTTTGTCAGCCGCAGGAATCACCTGATCGAACATCTCTACCACATCAATCTGAGAACCCAGCGCGTGATAAACCGTCGCCATCTCCAGACCGATAATACCGCCGCCCATAACCAGCAGACGCTCAGGGACTTCTTTCAGCTCCAGCGCATCGGTGGAATCCCATACGCGAGGATCCTCATGTGGAATGAAAGGCAGCTGGATTGGGCGCGAGCCCGCCGCGATAACGGCATTGTCGAAGTTGATGGTGGTAGTACCCTCCTCGCCTTCAACAACCAGCGTGTTAGCGCCGGTGAATTTACCCAGACCGGTGACCACATTAACTTTGCGGCCTTTCGCCATGCCAGACAGACCGCCGGTCAGCTGGTTAATGACTTTTTCTTTCCAGGAACGAATCTTGTTGATATCGGTCTGCGGCTTGCCAAACACGATACCGTGCTCTTCCAGCGCTTTAGCTTCTTCAATCACTTTCGCGACGTGCAGCAACGCTTTGGAAGGGATACAACCGACGTTCAGACAAACCCCGCCCAGGGTGCTGAAACGCTCAACGATGACGGTTTCCAGACCTAAATCAGCAGCGCGAAAGGCTGCAGAATAACCTGCAGGACCTGCCCCAAGTACCACGACCTGAGTTTTGATTTCTGTACTCATCATGACCTCTTAGTTAACCGCTGGGATATTCATTCATCCACCGGTACGTTTGCATCGCAAGAGTTTACAGAATTGTTAATGAACTGCAAACCACTTGATAAGAAACGTTTTCAACTACCTTGTCGACTTAAAACATCGCAAGTCGGCGATAAGAAGGCCGGCGTTCGCCGGCCTCAGACTCTTTACATCACCAGACGGCGGATATCCGCCATGATGGTTGCGATGTAGGCTGCAAAGCGCGCGCCTGCTGCACCATCAATCACACGGTGATCGAAGGAGAGCGACAGTGGCAGCATCAGGCGTGGAACGAACTCTTTCCCGTTCCAGACAGGTTCCATCGACGATTTAGACACGCCAAGGATTGCCACTTCCGGTGCATTAACAATTGGCGTAAATGACGTGCCGCCAATGCCGCCCAGGCTGGAGATGGTAAAGCAGCCGCCCTGCATATCGCTGGCCGTCAGCTTGCCGTCGCGGGCTTTCTTCGAAATCACCGACAGTTCGTTGGAGAGTTCAATGATGCCTTTCTTATTCACGTCCTTAAAGACCGGAACCACCAGGCCGTTTGGCGTATCGACCGCCACACCGATGTTAATGTACTTTTTCAGCGTCAGCTTCTGACCATCTTCCGACAGCGAACTGTTGAAACGTGGGAACTCTTCCAGCGCTTTGGCAGCCGCTTTCATGATGAACACCAGCGGGGTGATCTTCAGATCCAGTTTCTTTTTCGCTGCTTCGTCGTTCTGCTGCTTGCGGAAAGCTTCAACTTCCGTGATGTCGGCTTTGTCGTGTTGGGTAACGTGAGGGATCACGATCCAGTTACGGCTCAGGTTAGCACCAGAAATTTTCTGGATGCGACCCAGCTCGACTTCTTCAATTTCACCAAACTTGCTGAAGTCCACTTTTGGCCATGGCAGCATGCCAGGCAATCCGCCGCCGGCCGCTGCCGCTGGGGCAGTTTCCGCGCGTTTTACTGCGTCTTTCACGTAAGCCTGAACGTCTTCTTTCAGGATGCGGCCCTTACGACCGGAACCTTTAACCTTCGCCAGGTTAACGCCGAATTCACGGGCCAGACGACGGATAACCGGCGTTGCGTGAACGTAAGCGTCGTTCTCAGTGAAGTCGCCTTTCGACTCGGCTTTAGCCGGCGCTGGCGCCGGAGCCGCTGCGGCCTGTTTTGGCGCAGGGGCAGCGTCTTCTTTTTTCGCCGCAGGAGCCGCTGCTGGCGCAGCGCCTTCCACTTCGAAGACCATAATCAGCGAGCCGGTGCTAACTTTGTCGCCGGTAGCGATTTTGATCTCTTTAACCGTACCCGCGAATGGCGCAGGGACTTCCATAGACGCTTTATCGCCTTCTACGGTGATCAGCGACTGCTCGGCAGCCACTTTGTCGCCCACTTTCACCATGATCTCGGTGACTTCGACTTCGTCGCCGCCAATGTCAGGCACTTCTACATCTTTTGCACCGCTGGCTGCTGCCGGTGTGGCTGCCGCTTCTTCTTTCACTTCCGGTTTCGCTTCTGCGGTTGGCGCAGAGCCGGTCGTTTCGAAGATCATAATCAGTGAGCCGGTACTGACTTTGTCGCCCGTACCGATTTTGATCTCTTTAACCGTGCCGGCAAATGGCGCAGGCACTTCCATGGAGGCTTTATCGCCTTCCACGGTGATCAGCGACTGCTCGGCTTCCACGGTGTCGCCCACTTTGACCAAAATCTCAGTGACTTCCACTTCGTCGGAACCGATATCCGGCACGTTCACTTCTTTATTTTCTGCGCTTGCGGTCTGCGGCTGCGCGGCTTCTTTCTTCTCTTCCGCTTTCGCCGGTGCAGCTTCTGTAGCCGCGCCGTCAGCCGATTCGAAGATCATAATCAGCGAGCCGGTTTCTACTTTGTCACCGGTAGCGATTTTGATCTCTTTCACCACGCCTGCTTCCGGAGAAGGCACTTCCATGGAGGCTTTGTCGCCTTCCACGGTGATCAGTGACTGTTCCGCTTCAACCTTATCGCCCACCTTGACCAGGATCTCGGTGACTTCCACTTCGTCTGCACCGATATCCGGTACCTTGATTTCGATAGCCATTAATCTTTACCTCTTATGCCAGACGTGGGTTGACTTTGTCGGCATCGATATTGAATTTGGTGATGGCTTCCGCCACCACATTCTTATCGATTTCACCACGTTTAGCCAGTTCACCCAGAGCTGCAACCACCACGTAAGACGCATCCACTTCGAAGTGATGACGCAGGTTCTCGCGGCTGTCGGAACGGCCGAAACCATCGGTGCCCAGCACGCGGTAATCGCTGGCTGGCATGAAGGTACGGATCTGCTCGGCAAACAGTTTCATATAGTCGGTAGATGCCACTGCTGGTGCATCGTTCATGATCTGCGCAACGTAAGGTACGCGCGGCTCATCCGTTGGATGCAGCATGTTCCAGCGCTCACAATCCTGACCATCACGAGCCAGTTCAGTGAACGAGGTAACGCTGTATACATCGGAACCTACGCCGTAGTCTTTCGCCAGAATCTGCGCGGCGTCGCGTACGTGACGCAGGATTGAACCTGAACCCAGCAGCTGCACTTTCCCTTTACTACCTTCAATCGTTTCCAGCTTGTAGATACCCTTACGGATACCCTCTTCCGCACCCTCTGGCATGGCAGGCATGTGGTAGTTTTCATTCAGCGTGGTGATGTAGTAGTAAATGTTTTCCTGCGCGTCGCCATACATCCGCACCAGACCGTCATGCATGATGACCGCCACTTCATAGGCGTAAGCGGGATCGTAAGAGATACAGTTAGGGATGGTCAGCGACTGAATGTGGCTGTGACCATCTTCATGCTGCAGGCCTTCGCCGTTCAGCGTAGTACGACCGGAGGTACCACCAACCAGGAAGCCGCGAGCCTGCTGATCGCCGGCTGCCCAGCACAGATCGCCGATACGCTGGAAACCGAACATGGAGTAGTAGATGTAGAACGGGATCATCGGCAGGTTGTTGGTGCTGTAAGACGTTGCCGCCGCCAGCCAGGATGCGCCTGCGCCCAGTTCGTTAATCCCTTCCTGTAGGATCTGACCTTTTTCATCTTCTTTATAATAAGCAACCTGCTCACGGTCCTGCGGCGTGTACTGCTGGCCGTTCGGGCTGTAAATACCAATCTGACGGAACAGGCCTTCCATACCGAAAGTACGCGCTTCGTCGGCGATGATCGGAACCAGACGATCTTTGATCGACTTGTTCTTCAGCATCACGTTCAGCGCACGAACGAAAGCGATGGTGGTGGAAATTTCTTTGTTCTGCTCGTCCAGCAGCTGACGGAAATCTTCCAGCGCAGGCATTTCCAGCTTCTCGCTGAAGTTTGGCTGGCGGGTTGGCAGGTAGCCACCCAGCTTCTCACGCTGACCGTGCAGGTATTTGTACTCTTCCGACGCTTTGTCGAAGGTGATGTACGGCAGATTTTCAATGTTGGCGTCGTCCACCGGCACGTTGAAACGATCACGGATATAGCGCACGCCATCCATGTTCATTTTCTTCACCTGGTGCGCGATGTTTTTACCTTCAGCGGTGTCACCCATACCATAGCCTTTGATGGTATGCGCCAGAATCACCACAGGTTTGCCTTTGGTGTCCTGCGCTTTTTTCAGT
The DNA here is from genome assembly GCF_007981265.1 of Pantoea sp. CCBC3-3-1. Classification (NCBI taxonomy): domain Bacteria; kingdom Pseudomonadati; phylum Pseudomonadota; class Gammaproteobacteria; order Enterobacterales; family Erwiniaceae; genus Pantoea; species Pantoea sp. CCBC3-3-1. The sequence goes on along the minus strand of NZ_CP034363.1, from coordinate 862,346 downwards.
GCCGCATAGATTTTTTTCGGATCGTGGCCGCCACGGTTCAGCGCCCAAATCTCGTCGTCGGTCATGTCTTTGACCAGCTCTGCCGTCTCCGGGTATCTGCCGAAGAAGTGCTCACGCACGTAGGCACCATCACGAGATTTAAAGGTCTGATAGTCACCGTCAACGGTTTCGTTCATCAGCTGAACAAGCTTGCCGCTGGTATCTTTTCTCAGCAGCTCGTCCCAGCGAGCGCCCCAGATAACTTTGATCACTTCCCAGCCTGCACCGCCAAAAATGCCGGCCAGCTCGTTGATGATTTTGCCGTTACCTGTTACCGGACCATCCAGACGCTGGAGGTTACAGTTGATGATGAAGACCAGGTTGTCCAGCTTCTCACGGGTGGCGATGGTGATCGCACCTTTGGATTCCGGTTCATCCATTTCGCCGTCGCCCAGGAAGGCATAAACGGTCTGCTGCGCGGTATCTTTCAGACCACGATGCTCAAGATATTTCAGGAACTTAGCCTGGTAAATCGCGCCGATTGGACCCAGGCCCATTGACACAGTCGGGAACTGCCAGAAGTCAGGCATCAGCTTCGGATGCGGGTAAGAAGACAGGCCTTTACCGTGAACTTCCTGACGGAAGTTGTTCATCTGCTCTTCGGTCAGACGCCCTTCCAGGAACGCACGTGCGTAAACGCCTGGAGAAATATGGCCCTGGAAGTAAACCAGGTCGCCGCCGTCTTTTTCGCTGCGCGCGCGGAAGAAGTGGTTAAAGCACACTTCATAAATAGTCGCGGAAGACTGGAAGGATGACATATGGCCACCCAGCTCCAGATCTTTCTTCGACGCGCGCAGAACGGTCATGATCGCGTTCCAGCGGATTGCGGAACGAATACGACGCTCCAGTGAGGTATTGCCCGGGTAATCGGGTTCATCTTCAACAGCAATTGAGTTAACGTAGTTGCTGGCCCCAGCGCCTGCCGCTACCTTCACGCCGTTTTTGCGTGCTTCACTCATTACCTGATCGATCAGGAACTGCGCGCGCTCAACACCTTCTTCACGGATGACCGATTCGATCGCCTGTAGCCAGTCGCGAGTTTCAATCGGATCCACGTCATTGTGTAAACGTTCTGACATGGGGGTATTCCTTATCTGTGTCTAATACGTTGAATTGTCTGGAGCCTGTCTCCTTGTGCTCTGATTCATTCCAAAGCACAAGGAGACAGGCCCTTCGTTGTACCCTTTAATTTTGGGTCGAATTGCCGCGTTATTTTTACGCGTTATTCCTTACGTTGCTGTAAACGGCGTAAGGAGCGCTCTCGACGACTCTGCTCCCGACTTCTGTCCAGCAATATTTCCTCAATAAACGCCAGATGGCGGTGTGAGGCTTCACGTGCCTTTTCAGGCTCGCGTGCCACAATCGCCTCAAAAATTCTGGCGCGGTGACCGCCTACTTTTGCCAGCATTTCGCGGCGCGAGTAGAGCAATTCAAAATTCTGTCGAACGTTTTGCTTCAGCATCGGCCCCATTGAACGAAGCAGATGCAGCAGAACCACATTATGGGCAGCTTCTGTGACAGCGATCTGATACTGCATAACGGCATCGGCTTCCGCATCAAGATCGCCGCTGTCCTGAGCCGTTTGAATCTGTACATGGCAATGGCGGATCCGCTCAATGTCGTCATCCGTTCCCCGCAGCGCCGCATAGTAGGCAGCAATGCCTTCCAGCGCATGGCGCGTTTCGAGTAAATCGAACTGGGATTCAGGATGGCCGGCCAGCAGCTCAACTAGCGGGTCGCTCAGGCTTTGCCACAGGCTGGTCTGGACGAAAGTGCCGCCACCCTGGCGGCGCAGCAGCAGGCCTTTTGCTTCAAGGCGCTGAATAGCTTCACGCAGGGAGGGACGAGAGACATCGAACTGTTTTGCCAGTTCGCGTTCAGGAAGCAGCTTTTCACCGGGACGCAGCGTCCCTTCCATGATCAGGGATTCGAGCTGCTGCTCAATAGCATCGGACAGCTTTGGTTGGCGGATTTTGCTGTAAGCCATCATCCCTTCTTGTTTCCAGAAGCCTGAGTAAATTGGTAATACCAATTGCAAAAAGTTGCCCGTAAAGTAACAAAGTATTCACCTGATGTCTATATGGCATCCGGGCAAAACCAGACCCAGGTCTCGTTTTTGCCGCATGCCTTGCTGGCAGAAAAGACCAGTCAAAAAAAGAACAAATGTTAATTTTTTTAACTTTTTTAAGCAGGGCAACCGCTTACGTCAAAGTTAGCGAGCAAGGGTCATAAGAGAAAACTATTCGTCATCATTTGTGATTTATGTAAAAAACAGTAAGGCCGCCATGACGACGCTTTTTTGCGCGTTCTCCAGACCGAAACAGAGAAAGCGAGTGCATTGGCAGGCGCTTATCATTATTCTTGACGCGAAGGTAGCATTGACCTCTTTTTCTTACATCACTCACTGTAAACAAACCCATACATTGGACGTAAAAAAAGAATGACACAGGCTCGCCCTCAATGAAAAAAATAACGACATCACGAGGTTTATTATGGAACAACAGCAGGGCGAAATGCTGAAGCGCGGGCTTAAAAACCGCCATATTCAGCTGATCGCGTTGGGTGGTGCTGTCGGCACCGGCCTGTTTCTGGGGATTGCACAAACGATCAAAATGGCCGGCCCGTCCGTATTACTGGGCTATGCCATTGGCGGCTTTATCGCCTTCTTAATTATGCGTCAGCTGGGCGAAATGATTGTTGAGGAGCCGGTAGCCGGTTCATTCAGCCATTTCGCTTATAAATACTGGGGTAACTTTGCTGGTTTCGCTTCCGGCTGGAACTACTGGGTGCTGTATGTTTTGGTGGCAATGGCCGAACTGACCGCAGTAGGCAATTATATTCAGGTTTGGTATCCGCAATTCCCTTCCTGGGCAGCAGCAGCCATCTTTTTTGTCTTAATTAACGCCATCAATCTGAGCAGCGTGAAAATCTTCGGTGAAATGGAGTTCTGGCTGGCGATCGTGAAAGTTGTTGCCGTTGTGGCGATGATTGTCTTTGGCTGCTGGCTGCTGTTCAGCGGCAACGGCGGGCCGGATGCAGCCGTTAGCAATATCTGGGCGATTGGCGGCTTCTTCCCCCACGGCGTGGGCGGACTGGTAATGGCGATGGCGATCATCATGTTCTCCTTTGGCGGTCTTGAGCTGGTAGGCATTACCGCTGCAGAAGCGGATAATCCGGAAAAAAGCATTCCTCAGGCCACCAATCAGGTGATCTGGCGCATCCTGATTTTCTATGTCGGCTCCATTATCGTGCTGCTTTCGCTCTATCCGTGGACCAAGGTGACCGAGCACAGCAGCCCGTTCGTGATGATTTTCCACGATCTTGGCGAAACGCTGGCGGCGAATATCCTCAACCTGGTCTTCCTGACTGCGGCGCTCTCGGTTTATAACAGCTGCGTTTATTCTAACAGCCGCATGCTTTATGGCCTGGCTCGTCAGGGCAATGGACCGAAAGCTTTGCTGAAGGTTGACCGTCGCGGCGTGCCTTATGTGGCGCTGGGCTTCTCTGCGCTGACCACCGCAATTTGCGTGCTGGTAAACTATTTGATGCCGGGCGAAGCGCTAAACCTGTTTATGGCACTGGTGGTATCGGCATTGGTCATTAACTGGGCGATGATCAGCTACGCGCACTTAAAATTCCGCCGTAAGAAAGATCAGCAAGGGGTGCAAACTCGCTTTAAAGCGATGCTCTACCCTGCGGGCAACTGGATCTGCCTGCTGTTTATGGTCGCCATTCTGGTGATCATGGCGCTAACGCCGGGTATGGCAATCTCCGTCTGGCTGATCCCTGTCTGGGTGGCTGTTTTGGCTGTCGGTTACGCAGTAAAAAACCGCATGCAAAAAGCCTGATTGTTCGGGGCGCTTCGGCGCCCCTGTTTTATGCTTTTCATTCCTTTCCTGCTTAACAATCTTCAATCCTTTCACCTTATTGATTCATCAGCGTGGCGAATTGCCGTGCAAATCACACTTTCCTGCTGACAGCTATTTTGTCCATCTCTGCGACGTTTCCCACCCGCGCAATATGACGCTAAACCAATAATACTGTGGGCTTCATCCAGTGTCGGAGAATAATCCATGAAGGGCATGGCGCTTTCGGTTAAAGAGAAGATCGGCTACGGCATGGGGGATGCAGGCTGCAATATGATTGGCGGCGCTATCATGCTTTTCCTTAACTATTTCTACACCGATGTCTACGGACTGGCACCGGCGCTGGTTGGGGTATTACTGCTTTCCGTCAGGGTGATCGACGCGGTTACCGATCCCATTATGGGCGCCATCGCCGACCGGACTCAAAGCCGGTGGGGGCGTTTTCGTCCCTGGCTATTATGGATTTCGCTGCCTTATGTGCTGTTCAGCGTGCTGATGTTCACCACGCCAGACTGGAGCTATGACAACAAAGTTATCTACGCTTTCGCTACCTATTTTCTGATGTCGCTAACCTATACGGCGATTAACATTCCCTATTGTTCGCTGGGCGGCGTAATCACTAACGATCCCGGCGAACGTGTCTCCTGCCAGTCTTATCGTTTTGTTATGGTAGGCGTGGCGACCTTAATTTTATCACTCTCGCTGCTGCCGCTGGCCGAATGGTTTGGCGGAGAAGACCGTGCGCGCGGCTATCAAATGGCCATGAGCGTGCTGGCATTCATCGGCCTGTGCATGTTTCTGTTCTGTTTTGCGACGGTGCGCGAGCGGATTCATCCCGCCGTACCCAGCAACAGCGATTTGAAATCTGATTTGCGAGACGTATGGAAAAACGATCAATGGGTGCGCATCTTGTTGCTCACTTTCTGCAACGTCTGCCCCGGCTTTATTCGCATGGCCGCCACCATGTATTACGTCACCTGGGTAATGGGACAATCAACACATTTCGCCACGCTTTTCATCAGCCTCGGCGTTGTAGGCATGATGCTGGGCAGTACGCTGGCTAAAATCCTGACCGATCGCTGGTGCAAACTGAAAGTCTTTTTCTGGACTAATATCGTTCTGGCGCTGTTTTCCAGCGGCTTTTACTTCCTCGATCCTCACGCTACCGTACTGGTGGTGGTGATGTACTTCCTGCTGAACATCCTGCATCAGATCCCTTCACCGCTGCACTGGTCGCTGATGGCCGATGTGGATGATTACGGCGAATGGAAAACCGGCAAGCGCATCACGGGCATCAGCTTTTCCGGCAATCTGTTTTTCCTGAAGGTGGGTCTGGCCGTTGCGGGTGCAATGGTCGGTTTCCTGCTCTCTTATTATGGTTATAACGCAGGCGCGAAAACCCAGTCGCCAGTGGCGATTAACGGCATCGTACTGCTGTTTACCGTGATCCCAGGCGTGGGCTATTTGATCACCGCTGGCGTCGTGAGACTGCTGAAAGTCGATCGCCCAACGATGCAAAAAATCCAGCTGGAGCTTGAGCAGCGTCGCCATAACTTCCGCGAACTGAACGATTATCATCACGGCAAAGCGCCGGTTAAACCAGAAGGAACCGAAGCATGAGCACTTCGCACTGGGCAGTCCCTTTGATTGAGCAACGCGCCGATCCGTTTATCTTGCTTCATGATAATTATTATTACTTTATTGCTTCCGTACCGGAATACGATCGGCTGGAGCTGCGCCGTAGCGAGACGCTGGCAGCGCTCGTGCAAGCTGAACCTGTGGTCATCTGGCAAAAACCAGATCGCGGTGAAATGAGTGAGCTGATTTGGGCGCCGGAACTGCACCGCATTGATAGCACGTGGGTTATCTATTTCGCTGCCGCGCCCACACGGGAAATTAAAGACGGTTTATTTCAGCATCGAATGTTTGCGCTTACCTGCACTGCCGACGATCCTCTTACGGGAGAGTGGCGCGAATGTGGCCGTGTAGAGACGCCGCTGAACAGCTTCTCACTGGATGCCACGCATTTTGTTCATCAGGGTAAGAACTGGTATTTATGGGCGCAAAAAGATCCGGCCATCCCCGGTAACTCAAATCTTTATCTGGCAGAGCTGGCGAATCCCTGGTCGCTTAAGAGCAAACCGGTAATGCTAAGCCGCCCGGAATATGACTGGGAATGCGTGGGTTTTAGCGTGAATGAAGGGCCAGCGGTAATACGACACGGCAATCGCCTTTTTGTCAGCTATTCGGCAAGCGCTACCGATGAGAATTATTGCATGGGCCTGCTGTGGATCGATATTGATGCCGATCCAATGGCGGCGAATAACTGGCAGAAATCACCCGTTCCGGTGTTCAAAACCAGCCGTGAAAATCGTCAGTTTGGCCCTGGTCATAACAGTTTTACCGTAGCGGAAACGGGTGAAGATGTGTTGGTTTATCATGCCCGTAATTACACGGAAATTGAGGGCGACCCGCTGTACGACCCTAATCGCCATACCTGTATTAAGACCTTTAGCTGGGATAACGACGGCATGCCGGTCTTTGGCATCCCGCCTGCCAACGCTCCTTCAGGTGAGTCCAAAAAAGCTGATGAAATTGATTAAAATCAACAAAATGTATTTATTTTCTTGCTGAAAATGCGCAAAGATTGAGAACGCTATTACGTTAGCTTATAACTCGTCTTGCTCATTGATACTAAATAAGGAGATTAAGATGAGAGAGCTATCCGTTATGGAGATCGAAAATGTCAGCGGGGCGGGCGTATTTGCGGATATGACCACCTGGATGGGCAGCACAGCAGGTGACTTTATTGGCAGCTCCATTGGCAGCCTGGTCGCTATCCCGGTCATTTCAACCGTGGTTTCTAAAGCTACAGGTTATGTCGGTAAACAGATTGGCAGCTTTATTGGTAGCGCCTTCGGTAATTGGGTCGAAGGATGGTTTAGCAGCACCGACAACAGTCACGCTTCTGCCTGAGTATTTTATTAGCCCTGATTAAGCAGACATCCGGCCATGCCGGATGTCTTTCGTATGATCTATTGCTATTAACTCACCGGCTTCACTACCCTAAATCAGACCAGCGTGCCGTATATAGTTAACAGCGCTACTACCACCACAATCACCAGAGAAACTTTTTTTGCCAACGCGACCGCAATACGAGGCGTTTCGACTTTATCCGTATGCAGATCGCGAGCCAGCGAGAATTGCGCGAGTCGGGTAAGCACCTGATATTGTGAAGTATGACGATCGCCGAGCGAGGCAAACCAGGCGGGTAATGCACGCTCGCCGTGTCCCAGCAAGGCATAAGCAACGCCCACCAGGCGCACCGGTATCCAGTCGATGCAGTGCAGAAGCGCATCCACGCCAGACTGCGAGCGCTCCAACGGCGTATGGTGCCGCGCCATCCAGCTTTGCCAGGCGCGCAGAAAAGCATATCCCACCAGCAATACCGGCCCCCACGCGCCACCTACAACAAACCAAAACAGCGGCGCAAGATAAAAACGGTAGTTAATCCACAGCAGCGCATTTTGCAGCTCGCAAAGGTATTCACGCTCGTTGCATTCTATCGGCAGGCCATGAATCAAGGTCAGTTCTTCCGCCAGTGCGGTGTGGGCATCAATATCGTTGCGGCTCGCGGCTTTCAGATAAGCGTGATAGTGCAGGCGCACCGAACCGGCACCAATACAAAGTAAGCCAACGCCAATCCAGAACAGCAGCTGTAATAAGCCAAAAAACAGGCCTTTCAAGGCCAGCAAACATAGCGCAACCAGCGCCATAGCAATCAGCATCATCGCCAGCGTCCGCCCCATAGAAAAGCGCTGCTGCCGGCGAAATACCTTGCTCAGATGATGATCCAGCTGCCAGTGCTCCCCTGATTTGAACAACCGTTCCCAGCCTAAAACTAACAACAAACTAAAAAGCGTCATGCCTGCTACTCCTGCTTTGTAACATTACCTGAGCGTAAACCGGCCCGGTATCGCACCCAGTCAAACGCCGGACCGGGATCGGTTTTTCTTTCCGGCGCGATATCACTATGCCCGGTAATATTTTCCGCTATTTGCGGATAATGCTCCGCCAGTAGCTGGGTAACGTTTTGCAAAGCCTGATATTGCTCATCGGTATAGGCCAGGCAATCGGTGCCTTCCAGCTCAATACCAATGGAAAAGTCATTGCAGGCTTCTCGCTCCTGATAGCGGGAAACGCCGGCATGCCAGGCCCGAAGATGAAAAGGAACATATTGAACGATTTCGCCATCACGTCGAATCAGGCAGTGTGCCGAGACCCGCAGGTGAGCAATCCCGGCAAAATAAGGATGAGCGGAGGGATCCAGAGTGCCCATAAACAGGTCATCAATCCAGGGACCGCCAAACTCGCCCGGAGGCAGGCTGATATTGTGGATCACCAAAAGCGTTGGCGTTTCCAGTAGGGGCCGCTCGTTGAAATGGGGGGAAGGCACCCTTCTTACGCCCGTTAGCCAGCCTGCTTGCAGCTGCATACTCTGCTCTCCTGTAGTGTCAATTTTTCCAGAGTAACATGAATTTTTTTTTCAGAAAGCCCAATGCGTTACCCGAAAAAGGAACACGGGAAAAAAATTTTTCATTTTTTTGCATCCAGTTTCATCGTTCATCCGTATGTAGTTATGTGAGGCTGATGACCGCGACGACGGATAAAGAAGAACAGCCCACGCAGCACCAGGGAAAATATTGCCAACACCAGTTTTATGCAGTGAATAAGAGCCAAGGCGGGATCAAGAAATTGCTCCCGACCAGAGGCCGAAACGTCAGAAACGCGTTATACCAGGTGCAGTGGATCCGTTTGAATCCATTGCACCTTTCTCATGGGACGCGGCATGACAGACACGATTATTGATAGTCAGATTCTTTTATTGCAGGCGGCAGGACGAGGCGACAGGCGTGCTTTCGAGCAGCTTTATCGCCAGATGTCACCTTATCTTTTTACCATCGCTTTACGAATACTTCGTCGGCGAGGCTGGGCTGAAGAGGTCCTCCATGACGCTATGCTGGCCATCTGGCAAAAAGCGGGCAGTTACGACCCGTTGCAGAGTGCGCCAAAAACGTGGATGACGACTATTGTTCGCCACCGTGCTATTGATTACGCCCGATTGCGGGCCAATCAGACTACGTCACTGGAGTCGACAGATTTCGATGCGCCAGAAGACGACGAACTGCAATCTCTTTCCAGCACCTTTGCTGACGGTTTACCAACGACCTCAGAAGCCCGCAGGCTGTCAGAATGCCTTAATAGCCTGCCGGGGGACCAAAAACAAAGCGTAGTACTGGCTTATTATCAGGGGTTATCGCACAGCGAGGTGGCTGAGCATTTACAGCAGCCCACCGGTACGGTTAAAAGCTGGATCCGTCGTGCGCTGGCCCACCTGAAGGAGTGTGTGGGAATATGAAAGCAAGAAGCCATTATGATACGGCTCTGGCTGCCGAATATGCTCTTGGTACGCTGCGCGGACCGGCACGGCGACAGTTTGAGCGGCGGCTGGAGCGGGAATCTGCCCTTGGGCAGGAAGTGAACCGCTGGCAAACCGTCCTCGGCCATCTTGATAATTCAATCCAGCCCGTAGCGCCGCCCGACCGGGTATGGCAAAAAATCACCCAAAGTTTACCGGCAGAAAAACGAGAACAAAAAACTTTCCGCTGGCACTATCTCGGCTGGGCGATGGCGGCTTCTTTCGCCGGTGCGCTCCTGTTCCAAATCTCTCAGCAGCCGCCTGAACTCCAGGCCATTGCGGTATTGAACAGCAGTAATGTGCAACAAGGCTCATGGGTAGTCGCACTAAACCGCAGCAAAAGTGAACTGACGATACAGTCGCTCAATGCCGGAAGTTTACCCGCGGACCACAGCTTTGAACTGTGGCTAATACCTCCAGGCCAAAAACCTCAGTCGTTGGGTTTAATCCAGGCTTCAGGTAAAACCCGCATCGCGCTAGCCGCCGAACGGCTTACGGCTGAACCAACGCTGGCTATCAGCCTTGAGCCAAAAGGCGGTTCGCCAACAGGTCAGCCTACCGGGCCGGTGATGTACAGCGGGCAGGTCTCTGCCGGTTAGTTTTCCCTGTAAAAATCAGTCTGGTTGGCAACAAAGCGGTAAAAAGCTAGCATGGTCGCACTCTTATCCGCCCTTTCGGAGTTCGACCATGACAACCCGCCGCTACGATCCCAACAGCCGCCGTGACGCATTGTTGCAGCGTATTGAAGATGATATTCCTTCTGCCGTCGCCCAGGCGTTACGGGAAGATTTGGGTGGCGAAATCGATCCCGGCAATGACATCACTGCCAGCCTGCTGCCAGCCGAAAACCAGTCTCACGCCGTGGTCATTACTCGTGAGCCCGGCATTTTTTGCGGCAAACGCTGGGTTGAGGAAGTTTTCATCCAGCTGGGCAATAAAACGCAGATCGCCTGGCATGTTAACGATGGCGATGCGATTGTCGCTAATCAGCCGCTGTTTGAGGTCACTGGCCCGTCATCGTTTATCCTCACCGCTGAGCGGACGGCGCTTAATTTTGTTCAAACGCTCTCGGGTGTGGCCACAGAAGTCAGCCGTTATGTTGCGCTTCTTGCCGGAACGAACACCCAACTGCTGGACACTCGTAAAACGCTGCCGGGCCTGCGTACCGCGCTAAAGTACGCCGTACTTTGCGGCGGCGGGGCGAACCATCGCCTTGGCCTGTCAGACGCGTTTCTGATTAAAGAAAATCATATTATTGCCACTGGTTCTATTCGTCAGGCGGTCGAAAAAGCTTCCTGGCTGCATCCCGACGTGCCTGTCGAAGTCGAAGTTGAGTCTCTGGATGAGCTAACTCAGGCAATTGATGCCGGTGCAGACATTATCATGCTGGATAATTTTAGCGTCGAACAGATGCGCGAAGCCGTGCAACAAACTCAGGCCCGCGCACTGTTGGAAGTTTCTGGCAATGTGACTGACGAAACGCTGCGAACCTTCGCCGAAACCGGTGTTGATTACATCTCTGTCGGTGCGCTAACCAAGCATATCCGTGCATTAGACCTCTCCATGCGTTTCCGTTAACTGCGTTGTTTATAGCATGCGCCATCCGTTCTGTGATGGCGTTTTTCCGCTTTCAGGTAGATTGTGCGAGCCGTCTTCCAGACTTTTTAGCAATCGCTGAAACGTAATAAAACCTGCTGAATCCTTCTCCAAAAATCCTGTTTTGCTGCTGGCGCATCCTTTCTCTAAGGCGCTAACGTGCAGTCCTCTTCACCACAAGGAGGTTGGAAAAATGGAAACACAACAAGGTTTTACCCTAATCGAACTGATGATCGTAATCGCCATCATCGCTATTCTCAGCGCCATAGGCTTGCCGGCATATCAAAACTATCTGCAAAAGGCCGCGCTAACCGACATGTTGCAAACGGCAATGCCGTTTAAAACCGCTGTCGAACTTTGCGCTATTGAGCACGGCGGTGCTGCAAACTGTAGCGAAGGAAGCAATGGTGTTCCCGCTGGAAAAGGCTCCCGCTATGTTTCCGCCGTGACGGTCAAATCAGGCATGCTCACGCTGAGCGGCCAGGAAAGCCTTAACGGACTCACGGTTATGATGATCCCACAATGGGACGGGTTGGAAGGCCAGATGAGCTGGCAACGAAGCTGTTCGACATCACAGTCCAGCCTGAAAGAAGCCTGTGAAAATGTCTTCCGCTTTGATGATTCTGATGAGGTTGCCGAATGATCTCATCCTCTTCCCACCGGGCCGTTGAGGCCCTTTGTCAACGCTACCAGGCCGTCATACTCTCTTTCACGCCGCAACGCTTACATCTTGCCGTTGCTGCACCGCCTTCTGAGGAGATGATGGAAGCGCTACGCTTTGCCACCCATACGACTATTGATGTGGAGTGTTGGCCGCCAGCACGTCTGGAGCAATTCAGGCAGGAGCGCAATCTCACACCGGCTTCCGGTATTCAGGCATCGGCAGACAACGGCGAAACAGCGGTTCAACGTATCGACGGTATACTGACGCTGGCAGTGCAGCAGCGCGCTTCTGATATCCATATTGAGCCGCAGACGGATTCCCTGCGGATTCGCTTTCGTGTCGATGGGGTCTTACAGGAAGTGCCTCTTAACGGGAGGGAGAACGCGGCGGCGCTGGTGGCAAGACTGAAGATTTTAGCCAATCTGGATATCGCTGAACGCAGAATGCCGCAGGATGGTCAGTTCACACTGTTGCTTCAGGAAAAGGCCGCGTCGTTCCGCCTCTCCACATTACCCACACGCTGTGGCGAGAAAGCGGTTATCCGCCTGTTGCAAAATGATGCCCAATCCATCGCGCTGGAAAACCTGGGTATGTCTCAGACTGCACTCAGGCATTTTAAAGAGGCTCTGGCGCGGCCACAGGGATTGATTTTAGTCACCGGTCCAACAGGCAGTGGCAAAACATTTACGCTCTATAGCGGATTAAGCTCGCTAAATACGCCGGGCCGCAACCTGTGCAGCGTTGAAGATCCCATTGAAATTCCGCTGCCGGGCATTAATCAAACGCAAATCCATCCCAGGGCGGGTCTGGAGTTCAGCCACGTATTACGTGCGCTCCTGCGCCAGGATCCCGATATCATCATGATTGGCGAAATTCGCGACGGGGAAACTGCAGAAATTGCGATTAATGCGGCTCAGACGGGCCATCTGGTACTTTCAACGCTGCACACCAACTCTACCCTCGAAACCTTAACCCGGATGGGGCAAATAGGTATTCCCGGTTATTTGCTGGCTTCAGCCTTAAAGCTGGTTATTGCCCAAAGGCTGGTTCGCCGGCTCTGCCCGCACTGCCGGGAGCCCGCTGAAGCCGTCGCGCATTTCCCGCGGTCGCTCTGGCCCGGCACGATACAAAACTGGCATGCTCCAGGCTGCGAACGCTGCTATTCCGGTTTCTATGGCCGGTTAGCGTTGTTCGAACTTCTCCCGGTTACCGCCCGACTACAAAATGCGATTGCGGCAAACCGTTCACAAGAGGAGCTGGTAGAAATCATGCATCAGCAAAAAGTGAACTCTTTGTTTGTTGAAGGATTGCATTGCGTTAATCGCGGCGAGACCACTCTCGAAGAGCTAAACAGAATAGTGGGCAAAGAAGATGGCTGATCCTTTGCTGTTCCGCTGGCAGGCGACTGACGGAGAAGGTCATTTTCATCAGGGCGCGTTCTTCTGTCTGAACCAACAGGAGGTTATGGAGCGCCTGATATTACTGAATTTGCATCCGCTAAAGCTGATCAAAGGGCGTAAATATCGGGCCAGAGACTGGCAATGGCAGCATAAAATTACTTTTTTTCGCGAACTGGCGACCTTACTGCGAGCAGGCATGACGTTGTCTGCCAGCCTACAGCTGATTGCTGAAGGACACAGCGATCCCGGCTGGCAGGCATTGCTGACGCAAATACAGCAAAGCGTCGCGGAAGGAACACCGTTTTCCGATGCACTGGCAAGCTGGCCTGCGGTATTTCCCTCTCTGTTTCCTGCGCTAATCAAAGTCGGCGAACTCACCGGGAAGATGGACGAATGCTGTCTGCGGCTCGCTGAACAGCAGGAGCGCCAGCGGCTACTGCAAAAGAAAGTCATTAAGGCGCTGCGCTATCCGCTGTTTGTGGTGGCTATCGCGCTGGTGGTCAGTATCGGTATGTTGGTTTTTGTGCTGCCCGAATTTGTCGCTGTTTATCAGGCTTTCGATGCTCCGCTTCCGGCATTTACCGCAGCCATTATTGCGCTGTCGGCAGGACTGCAAAAATACGGCCTGCTGCTGCTTCCCTTACTGTGCGCACTGGGCTATTTCTGGCGCTGGCAAAGCCACAGATTGCCAGCCTGGCAACGGGCGGAGCAACAAGGGTTACTTCGCCTGCCTTTAATCGGCAGGCTCTATCGTGGCGGCCAGCTCTGCGCAATATTTATGACCCTCTCTCTGACTCAACAATCCGGGCTAACCTTGCTTCAGGGCTTACAGGCTGCTGAGAAAATTTTGAGCCAGCGGATCTGGCGTGAAGCCATAGCGGTATTGCAGCAGCACATCGCCTCAGGTTATCCCCTGCATCAGGCCCTGGCTCATCACCGCCTTTTTACCCCGCTCTGTTATCAATTAATCAAGGTTGGGGAAGAGGCCGGCGCGCTGGATACGCTGCTAATCAGACTGGGAGAATGGCACGAAAGCAGCACGCATGAGCTGGCCGATAATCTGGCTGCGGCCCTGGAACCTCTGATGATGTTAGTCACGGGGATTTTAGTAGGAACGCTGGTTGTCGCCATGTATCTGCCCATTTTTAACCTTGGGGAGGCATTGGGGTAACAGGCCCACTGCAAAAATGTGCAGTGGGCAACGACGTTCTAACGATTGAAAACCCGGTTTTCCTGCTCCGCAACGCGAATAAACGTCGTGCGTTTAGTCAGCTCTTTCAGGCGTTCTGCACCGACATAGGTGCAGGCCGAACGCAGGCCTCCGAGGATATCTCTGGCAGTGTTGTCTACAGGCCCGCGAACGGGTAGCTTAACGGTTTTGCCTTCTGCTGCACGGTAGCCTGCTACTCCGCCTACATGGCGATTCATGGCGGATTCAGAACTCATGCCGTAGAACAACATAAACTGTTCGCCATTTTCCTCCACGACTGTGCCTTCACATTCATCATGCGCAGCGAGCATACCGCCTAACATGACAAAATCGGCACCGCCGCCGAATGCTTTAGCCACATCGCCAGGCACCGAGCAGCCGCCGTCACTGACAATTTGCCCTCCCAGGCCATGAGCCGCATCGGCACACTCGATAACGGCAGAAAGCTGCGGATAACCTACCCCTGTTTTTACTCGGGTTGTACAGACCGAGCCTGGACCGATGCCAACCTTAACGATATCCGCACCGGACAGAATCAGTTCTTCTACCATTTCACCCGTTACCACATTACCGGCAACGATCGTTTTACCCGGGCAGGCTTCCCGCGCGCGCTTCAGGAAAGCGACAAAATGCTCGGAATAGCCATTGGCTACGTCGATACAGATAAAATTCAGCGCGGGTGAAAGCGCCAGAATTTGCTGCATTTTGATAAAGTCGGCATCTGAAGTCCCGGTTGAAACCATAACGTGTTTAAGCACGCTCTCGGGAACACGGGAAATAAATTGCTGCCACTGCGCTACGCTGTAGTGTTTATGTACTGCGGTGAGCAAGTCGAATGAGGCGAGTGCTTCCGCCATACTAAAGGTGCCCACGGTATCCATATTGGCGGCAATAATCGGCACGCCTGACCAGGCCACACCTGAATGTTTAAAGGTAAATTCGCGAGTTAACTCAACCTGTGAACGGCTTTGTAACGTAGACCGCTTAGGACGGATCAACACATCTTTAAAGCCCAACTTGATATCTTCTTCAATACGCATATTTCTCTTCCTGGTTGATGGCGCAAGTCTTGAGCGCGGGCACTGCGGCCAGCTCCAGTGTAGTCATCATACGCACTAAAAACGCCGCAACAAGACTGCGAAAGCAGGTTTATTTACGCTACAATCCGATAAATTTATCTGACATCCTCTGATGTGATCTGCGCCTCATTTAGGCCCCTTAGCCCCAGTGTTTTAAACGCGGCTACGATGCATTCACACCAGAGCCGTAAGAGCCGAGGCTTATGAGCTATACTGTTGCGCTGACCGGTGGCATTGGCAGCGGAAAAACAACCATCGCCAATGCCTTTGCCGCCAGGGGCATAGAGATTATCGATGCCGATGTGATTGCCCGCCAGGTAGTCGAACCGGGGCAGCCTGCTCTCGAGGCTATTCGACAGCGGTTTGGCACCGGGATCGTCCCGAAAGACGGCACGCTTAATCGCGCAGCCTTACGCCAACGCATTTTCAGTTCTGCGCCCGATAAGGCCTGGCTGAACGCCCTTTTGCATCCGCTGATCCATACTGAAACCCGTCGTCAGCTGGCGCTTGCCCGCTCGGTTTGGTGTTTATGGGTGGTGCCTTTACTGGTCGAAAATAATTTACAGCATCTGGCGAACCGGGTGCTGGTGGTCGACGTAGACCGTGATACTCAACTGGCGCGTACTATCGCCAGAGATGGGATTAGCCGTGAACAGGCTGAACATATTCTGGCTGCGCAGGTCACTCGCGAAGAGCGACTTGCTGTGGCAGACGATATTATTGATAACGGCGGATCGCCTGACGATGTAGCCGCCCAGGTTGCCCTGCTGGACCAGCGCTATCACCAGCTCGCCGGAGCAACAAATCAGGATTAAAAGCATGAGCACAACGGTTTTATTTGAGCACCCTTTAAACGAAAAAATGCGCACCTGGCTGCGAATTGAATTTTTACTGAGTCAGTTAGAAAGCAGCCGCACCATTACTAATCCTGTCAGCGCGTTGACTTTTTTCCGCAATGCGGCGGAACTGCTTGATGTTTTCGAGCGGGGTGAACTGCGTACTGAGATTGTTAAAGAGCTGGAAAAACAGCAGCAGAAATTACGCTCATGGGTAGAGGTGCCGGGCGTTGATATGGAGCTGGTAAACACGCTGCGCGAGAATCTTAAAGCGCGATCCACTGAGCTGATGGCTGCCCCGCGTATGGGTCAGCTGCTGCGCGAAGATCGCCTGATAAGCCTTGTTCGTCAGCGTCTGAGCATACCTGGCGGCTGCTGTAGCTTTGATCTGCCTACGCTACATATCTGGCTGCATATCGCACAGGAAAAACGTGATCTACAGGTTGCGCAGTGGATGAATTCACTGGCACCCATTCGTGAAGCATTGACGCTGATCCTGGATTTACTGCGTCAGTCTGTTAACTTCCGCAACCAGACCAGCCTGAACGGATTTTATCAGGATAATGCGGAGGGCGCGGACTTACTGCGTCTCCAACTGATGCTGGAAGATTCGCTATATCCGCAAATATCCGGGCATAAAAGCCGCTATGCCATCCGTTTCTTACCGCTCGACAGCGAGCACGGCGAAGTGCCGGCCCGCCTCGATTTTCAACTTGCCTGCTGTTAAGGTTTTTACCGATGAATGAAGTGACGATTGTTAACTGCCCAACCTGCTCAAAAGAGGTGATTTGGGATGAGCTCAGCCCCTGGCGCCCGTTTTGCAGCAAGCGCTGCCAGCTGATCGATCTGGGTGAATGGGCGAATGAAGAGAAGCGCATTGCCAGCGAAGGTGAGTTCTCAGAAAGCGACGACTGGAGTGAACAGCAGCCGGATCGCGATTAATCCATCAGATCGGTAATGAAAGGAAAACAGAAGTGAGGTTTATTCTGTTTTCCAGCTTCTGTGAGCAACCGCTATTCAAGCGCTTCCGCTTTTAAACGGGTAATGACGCCAGCGTTAGCGGGGGGAAACTGCTCCGCCACTAGCGCTTTCTGTGCGACCCAACGTTCAGGCTGCCCTTCACGGCCATAGGGTGTGCCCTTCCAGCTATCGACAATAAAGAAATGCAGCGTCACTTTCAGCTCGCTATCAGCGTGCTCTGCCTGGCCATAAGCATTTAGCTGCAAAACTTCAATGCCGGCTTCTTCACACAGCTCACGCTTTAACGCCTGCTCAGGCGTTTCCCCCGCTTCGATTTTTCCGCCAGGAAATTCCCACATATTAGCCATATGCGATTTCGCCGATCGCCGGGTAAGAAAGATATTTTTATTCCGATCGCGGATGATACCCACCGCTACTTGCAGATGTTTCATGAACTCTCACTCTGAATAACAACACACCTCGTCACTATTCCAGCGTTAAGGCGCAATGACAAGCCGCAAACGCAACAGTGCGTAATGCCTCGAAAATTTGTTATGCAATACGATGAAATCGTTTCTGCACCACGACACTCAATATGTACAGGCGTAAAGTGCTTTTGGCAAAGACGTTCCCGGACTTTAACAGCGAAGGATAATGCAAGAGGTGGAAAATGGACCAACAGTTCTGGAATATCAGGCAAAAGATCCTGGTTGCTGTCGCCATCGTTAGCGTGACGTCGCTGGTAATCTGGCGGATACCTTCAGGAATATTGCTACCTGCTACATTGTTGCTGAGCTGGATGCTGCTGTCTCTGTCGCTGACAGACCTGCGATATATGCTGTTACCCGACAGATTGACGCTCTCATTACTGTGGCTCGGACTGATAAGTAATGCCGCGGGGCTGCTTCCTTCTGTGCAGCTGGCCTGGGCGGTCTCTGGCGCTGCTGTTGGCTATACCTCGCTTTTTTTGCTTTCACGTAGCTATCGATTTTTCGCAAAGAAAGAAGGATTAGGTTTGGGAGATGCCAAGCTGCTGGCCGCTCTGGGCGCGTGGCTTGGGGTTTACCGACTGCCGACAATCATCCTGATCGCTTCATCCATTGCCATTGTTATGCTGCTGGCAAGCTGGATGTTTACCGGCCGCGATTTGAGTAAACCTTTCCCTTTTGGTCCCACACTGGCTTTCGCTGGTTGGGCGGTTTTTCTCTGGCAACATGGATAAAAAAATACCCTGTCAGCCAGTGCTGACAGGGTATCCTCAGTCGACTTATCCGGACCGCAAAGTTAGCGGACCCTCACGCTGGCAGTTACGCCAGACGACCGTGACACTGCTTGTATTTTTTACCCGAGCCACATGGGCATGGATCGTTGCGGCCGACTTTGCGTTCACCGGTTTGCTCAGCCAGCGCCAGCGCGGCTTCCGTTTCGGTATCGACATGGCTTAGCTGCTGCTGCTGTGCCAGGCGCTCAGCTTCCTCACGGCGCTGCTCTTCCATCGCTTCCACTTCTTCCGGCATACGAACCTGTACCTTGCTCAGCGTGCTGATGACTTCATACTTCAGCGACTCCAGCATAGCTGCGAACATAGCGAAAGATTCGCGCTTATATTCCTGCTTAGGATCTTTTTGCGCGTAGCCACGCAGATGGATACCCTGACGCAGATAATCCATCGCCGCCAGATGCTCTTTCCACAGTGAATCCAGCGTTTGCAGCATCACGCCTTTCTCGAAGTTGCGCATCATTTCAATGCCAACAATTTCTTCTTTACGCTGATACTGCTCTCTCGCCTGCTCCATAATACGTTCGCGCAGGGTTTCTTCATGCAGTTCAGGCTCTTTATCCAGCCATTCTGCAATCGGCATTTCCAGGTCGAAATCGTTTTTCAGGCGTTCCTGCAGGCCAGTTACATCCCACATCTCTTCCAGAGACTGCGGCGGAATGTAGGTATCGATAGTCGTTTTAAATACGTCATCACGGATGCTGGCGATGGTTTCAGACACGTCAGAAACGTCCAGCAGCTCGTTACGCTGGGTATAAATTGCCCGGCGCTGATCGTTAGCCACATCGTCATATTCCAGCAGCTGCTTACGGATATCAAAGTTACGGCTTTCAACTTTACGCTGCGCGTTAGCGATAGCCTTCGTCACCCATGGATGCTCAATCGCTTCGCCAGGCTTCATGCCCAGTTTACGCATCATGTTGGAGACGCGATCGGAAGCAAAGATACGCATCAGCGCATCTTCCATCGACAGGTAGAAACGCGATGAACCGTTATCACCCTGACGACCAGAACGGCCACGCAGCTGGTTATCGATACGACGCGACTCATGACGTTCTGTACCAATGATATGCAGACCGCCCGAAGCCAGTACCGCGTCATGGCGAATTTTCCAGGCACTTTTGATCGCGTCAATTTGTTCTGGAGTCGGTTCAGCCAAATCGGCAATTTCAGCCTGCCAGCTACCGCCCAGCACGATATCGGTACCACGTCCTGCCATATTAGTCGCGATAGTTACCGCGCCAGGCTGACCAGCCTGAGCAACGATATCAGCTTCACGAGCATGGAACTTGGCGTTCAATACAGCATGTTTGATGCCTGCACGCGTCAGTTCTTCCGAAACAACTTCGGATTTCTCAATTGAGATGGTCCCTACCAGTACCGGCTGACCGTTAGCGGTACGCTCGCGGATATCTTCAATGATCGCATCGATCTTTTCCTTCTCGGTCATATAAACCAGATCCGGCAGATCTTTACGCACCATCGGGCGGTTGGTTGGCACAACAATGGTTTCAAGCTTGTAAATCGAGCTGAATTCAAAGGCTTCCGTATCGGCCGTACCTGTCATCCCGGCCAGCTTGTTATACAGACGGAAGTAGTTCTGGAAGGTAATCGAAGCCAGCGTCTGGTTTTCGTTCTGAATTTCCACGCCTTCTTTGGCTTCTACCGCCTGATGCAGACCATCAGACCAGCGACGCCCCTGCATAGTACGGCCGGTGTGTTCATCAACGATGATAACTTCGCCATCTTTAACGATGTAATCCACATCACGAGTAAAGAGAACGTGGGCGCGCAGTGCAGCCGTCACATGATGCATCATCATGATATTGCCTGGCGAATAGAGCGACTCGCCCTCTTCCATAATGCCTTCACTGACCATCAGTTCTTCAATTACCACCAGACCGCGCTCGGTAAGATGCACCTGACGGGCTTTTTCATCCACGGAGAAGTGTCCCTCACCCTGGAAGGTGTCGGAATCTTCTTTTTCCTGACGGATCAGGTGTGGGATGATTTTGTTGACCCGGATATAAAGCTCCGAGCTGTCTTCTGCCGGGCCAGAAATGATCAGCGGCGTACGTGCTTCATCGATCAGGATTGAGTCAACTTCATCCACCAGCGCATAGTTCAGCTTACGCTGGACGCGATCTTCAGGGCTGAACGCCATGTTGTCGCGCAGGTAGTCAAAGCCATATTCGTTGTTGGTGCCGTAGGTAATATCTGCCGCATAGGCTTCACGTTTAGCTGGTGCAGGCATGCCAGGCAGGTTGATGCCGATTGACAGGCCCAGGAACTCAAACAGCCCGCGGTTGTTTTCCGCATCACGCTGTGCGAGGTAATCATTCACCGTGACAACGTGAACGCCTTTGCCGCTCAGCGCGTTTAGGTAGGCGGGTAACGTCGCGGTCAGGGTTTTACCTTCACCGGTACGCATTTCAGCGATGCAACGATCGTTCAGTACCATACCGCCCAGCAGCTGGACGTCAAAGTGACGCATGCCAAACACACGTTTACTCGCCTCACGCACCGTAGCGAACGCTTCCGGGATCAGATTTTCCAGCACTTCACCTTTTTCCAGGCGAGCACGGAACTCAACGGTTTTCGCTTTCAGCTGCTCATCAGTGAGCTTTTCGAAATCGGGTTCCATCTTGTTGATCTGCTCAACAACTTTACGCATGCGGCGTAGGGTACGGTCGTTACTGCTACCAAAAACCTTGGTTAATAATTTGATTAACATAATAAAAATATTCTCTCAGCCACCACATATGTGGTGAAAACCTAAACGTAGATATTAAAAAATGAAACGCCAGAGGTTACGCGAGAGAAGCAGGCCCGGCACGGATGCCCTGAACCTGGGCCAGCCAGAGGCCGGTTTGATGGTGAGGTTTGGCGGCCACCTGACGCTGCTGCGTCTGACGAATAATCGTTGGCGGCTTCGCTTCATGCGTCAGTAATGCATTCAGCGTGTCGAGCAGCGCCAGCTTCTGGACTTCAAGCGGCATTGCCTGCTCAATATCTGGAGTACTGGCGGGCGTCAGTGAGAAAGAAAGATGGCGAATAACGGTGCGGATCGCATGCTGATGCCAGTAATCGACGTTAAAATTAGGCCGACGGGCGCTTTCCTGCAACAGTGCCAGGCCATCAAAGCGTACGACACTGCTGATATTGAGGCTTCTGGAGGCGGTTTCTGGTATGGTTGCACGATCGCCACTTGAGGCGTGAGGCAGGCCGAGACTCGCCGCGACCATCCCCAACAGGAGATGCGGCCAGAAATAACGTCTGCCAAATTGTCGCCAACGATTTAGAATACCCACTGTTTTCCGCCGGAGCCTGCTATGCGCGATAGTCGCCCGCAATCTATAGAATATTTATTCGAAACTACCGAAGGCCAGAACATGCTGCAGTCCATTCAGCAACGCGCCATTGCGCTGAATAAGCTGAACCGTGCAGTAAAAGGAGTTCTCCCTGCACAGCTGCATCCCTGGTGCCGCGTGGCGAATTTTCGCCAGGGCATTCTGGTGCTCGAAACCGCTAATGCCAGTTGGATGATGCGTTTACGCTACGAACAATCCAGCCTGCTGTCAGCTTTACGAGCGCAAATACTACCATCATTGACGGCAATCGACATCAGGATAAATCCAACGTTAGCGGCAAAAGCACAGGAAAGCGCGCAGGAAAGCAGCAGTCAGTCAGCGGCCGAAGAAAAATCAGCTGGACGTCAGCTTAGCGAACAGAGTGCGGAAATTTTGCGGAGCGTGGCGAGCCGTAGCCCGGAGAAGCTGAGACAAACAATAGAACGACTGGCCTCGCTGGCCGGAGAGAGTACCCGCTCAACCAGTCGTAATAAATAGCTCTGGCTTATGCCAGAACCAGGTTTGGTGCCCTGAATTTCACCGGCAGCTCAGCTTCGTCTTCGAAGGTTGCCCATTCCCAGGCTTCCTGCTTAGCCAGCACGGCCTGGAGCAGTTTGTTGTTCAGTGCATGACCACCTTTGTATGCGGTAAACGCACCAATGATGTTATGACCACACATAAACAGATCGCCAATAGCATCAAGCATTTTATGGCGAACAAACTCATCTTCAAAGCGCAGACCGTCTTCGTTCAGCACGCGATAGTCATCGACCACGATGGCGCAGTCAAAGCTGCCGCCCAGGCAAAGGCCCCGTGACTGTAACGCTTCGATGTCACGCATGAAACCGAAGGTACGAGCACGGCTGATCTGACGCGTAAAGGATTCTGCAGAAAAATCCATGCAGTAGCGCTGAGAGCTGGAATCAATCGCCGGATGCTTGAAGTCAATGGTGAAGTCCAGTGTAAAACCGTTGTGCGGAGACAGTTCAGCCCATTTGTCGCCATCTTCAACCCGGACCGGTTGTTTGATGCGCACAAACTTTTTCGCGCAGTTCAGTTCTTCAATACCGGCATCCATCAGCAGATAAATAAAGGGAGCGGCGCTGCCATCCATAATAGGAATTTCAGGCGCGTTAACTTCAACCACAATATTATCAATGCCGAGGCCAGCCAGAGCTGCGTTCAGGTGTTCGACTGTCGAAATACGCACGTCATGCTCATTGACCAGGCAAGTACAGAGCATGGTATCACGCACGGATTTGGCATCAGCCGGGAAATCAACCGGTGGATTCAAGTCAGTGCGACGATAGATGACCCCGGTATTAGCCGGCGCAGGGCGTAATGTCAGGGTGACTTTTTTGCCGGTATGCAAACCGACGCCAGTCGCCTGAACAATACGTTTTAATGTCCGTTGTTTGATCATCGCATTATCTCGCAAAATTACTCATCCGACCGCCAGTGTATATCACTGACGGGCGAACATTTTAACACAAAGAGCGGAGAATCCTAATTCTCAGGAAATTCTTAGTCCGCCTGCTTACGCAGGAAGGCTGGAATATCCAGATAGTCAGGCTCTTTGTTTGTTTGCGTGGCCGGATCGTTAACCACTTTCGCCGCAGGCTTCTGTTCCTGTGGCAGCGGTGCCATACCATGCTGCTGGTAGCGATGATCGATAGCCGGTTGCGTCTGCTGCTGCTTGTTGGTCACCAGGGTGATTTCCGGGCGCTTGTCCATACCAATACCGGTAGCGACAACGGTTACACGCAGTTCGTCGTTCATTTCCGGATCCAGCGAGGTACCGATAACCACGGTGGCATTGTCGGAAGCAAAGGCACGAATGGTGTTACCCACGGTTTCGAACTCGTCCAGACGCAGATCGAAGCCAGCGGTGATGTTAACCAGTACGCCGCGCGCGCCAGACAGATCGATGTCTTCCAGCAGCGGGCTGGAAATAGCCATTTCTGCGGCTTCTTCTGCGCGATCTTCGCCGCAGGCTACGCCAGAACCCATCATCGCATAGCCCATTTCGGACATAACGGTGCGCACGTCAGCAAAGTCGACGTTCATCAGGCCTGGACGCGTAATCAGTTCGGCAATACCCTGCACCGCGCCTTTCAGCACGTCATTAGCTGCACCAAATGCGTCCAGCAAAGAAATGCCGCGGCCCAGAACTTTCAGCAGCTTGTCGTTTGGAATAGTAATCAGTGAGTCGACATGCTTAGACAGCTCGGCAATACCCTGCTCCGCGAAAGCCATACGCTTTTTGCCTTCAAAATTGAAAGGCTTAGTGACGACAGCAACGGTCAGAATACCTAAATCTTTTGCCACTTCAGCAACCACTGGCGCTGCACCGGTACCGGTACCGCCGCCCATGCCGGCTGCGATAAACACCATATCCGCGCCTTCCAGCGCCTGACGCAGTGCTTCACGATCTTCTTCTGCAGAGTTGCGACCCACTTCCGGATTTGCGCCGGCTCCCAGACCTTTGGTAATGCCGTTACCAATCTGGATAGTCTGGCCCACTGCCGTTTTACGCAGCGCCTGAGCGTCAGTGTTCACGGCAAAGAATTCAACGCCTTCGATGCGCTCACGCACCATATGCTCTACGGCGTTACCGCCGCCGCCGCCGACGCCGATGACTTTAATCACCGCGTCATTGGTTAATTCCATAGGTTCAAACATAATTTCTCTCCGTTATGTGCCTGTCGCCTGGAGATCATAAATAAGCCTAGCATGATCTCCTTTTCTCAAAATTAAAACTCTTTTCTCAGCCAGCTGTTGATTCGTTTGAACCAGTTACCCACTGAGGCTCTTTTTTCGACATCCGCCTCACCGTTAAGATGAGACTCTTTTCCGTAATGCAGCAGGCCAACCGCCGTTGAGTAATACGGCTCCTGCGCATAATCCGTTAATCCGGTAATGTTCAGCGGCTGCCCAATGCGTACCTGCGTGTGGAACACACGCTGGGCGCAGGCCGCCAGACCTTCAATCTGTGCCGCGCCGCCCGTCAGGACAATGCCAGCGGCAAGGTGGTGCTTCACACCCTGCTGGCGCAGCTGTTCCTGCAGCTGCAGGATTTCGTCGTTGACTAGGTTTAGCAGCTCGGTGTAACGCGGCTCAATCACTTCGGCCAGCGTCTGACGCTGTAAACTTCTTGGCGGACGGCCGCCAACGCTCGGTACCTCGACGTTTTCGTCTTTACCAACAATCGAGCCTAAAGCGCAGCCATGACGCACTTTAATGGCTTCGGCATCCGTTGGCGGCGTCCCGAACGCATAAGCGATATCGCTGGTGACCACGTTACCCGCATACGGAATAACCTTAGTGTGACGCAATGCACCGCCAGTATAAACCGCGATATCCATTGTGCCGCCACCGACGTCCACGACGCAAACGCCCAGCTCACGTTCATCTTCGGTCAGTACGGCAAAACTGGCGGCCAGACCGGCAAAGATCAGTTGGTCAACTTTCAGGCCGCATCGTTCAACGGCTTTTACGATGTTTTTTGCCATATCGTTATGGCAGGTAATCAAATGCACTTTCGCCTGCATGCGCACACCGGATAACCCTACCGGATTTTTGATCCCTTCCTGATAATCAATCGCGTACTCTTGCGGAATAACGTGCAGAATGCGGTGTTCATCACGAACACGGACGGATTTAGCGGTATGCACCACATTTTCCACATCTTCCTGTGTCACTTCTTCTTCCGAAATAGGAACCATCCCTATTTCGTTCTGGCAACTGATATGTTTGCCTGATAATGCAAGGTAAACGGATGAAATCTGGCAATCCGCCATCAGTTCTGCCTGGTCAATCGCGCGCTGTACGCACTTTACGACGGATTCCAGGTCGTTTACGCCGCCTTTATCCATGCCGCGCGAAGGACAGCTGCCCACCCCGATGATGTTGACCATGCCATCGGGCAGAATTTCCCCTACCAAAGCAGCGACCTTAGCGGTGCCGATTTCGAGTCCAACTACCAGTTTTCTGTCCGTCGCCTTGATCATTGTTGTTTAACCTGTGCCTGATTCTGTTGCTTATTACCGTCAGTGGTCGGAATGAGTGGCGGCGCCCAGCCTACTGCCGCGCCAGAGTCATATCGCAGGTCCACATAACTGATACGCTTATTTTCCGTCTGCGCCTGCTGTTGCAGCGTTGGATAAAGCTGGATGAAGCGTTTTAGTCGCTTCATATCTTCATTGCGTCCTAATTCCAGACGCTCATCATCGTCCAACACCAGCTGCCAGGACCGTCTTGCGGTCATTGACGCGGCTTTCAACTTAAATTTACTGGCGGCCAGCATGTCGCTCATCTGGTGAAAACCTGCCAGCACCTCAGATTCGCTTCCTTCAGGGCCATAGAGCATCGGCATTGACGCTTTGCCCATATGGTTAGCCGGTACGCTAAATGATTTTCCACTGGCATCAACCATATGCAGATCATTCCACCGGGCAACCGGAACATATTCAACCAGATGAATCTTTAATTCATCCGGCCATTGCTTACGCACGCTGACCTGCTGGATCCACGGCAGGCGTTCTATCTGCTGCTGGATAACGTCTACGTCCTGCGACATAAACGTTCCCGGTGCGCCCAGCGACAAAATAGCCTGACGAATATCATCGTTGGTGGTGTAGTGCATTTGCCCTGTCACCACCAGCCTTGACAGCGGTAGCCGGGAAGCGTCATTCATCCACTTCACAATCACGAAACCACCTGCAGACATCACGCCAAGCACTATGAGCAGAAAGAGAATGCCTGCCAGCCGCGAACCATTGCTGCGGCCGGTGCCAGTGCGCACTTTTTCCTGCGCTTCACGATTTCGGACATTCAGAGCGGCCTGGGACATATCAGTCGGCCAGCTCCAGAATGCGCGCTACCAGCTGGGAGAAGCTCATTCCGGCTTGTTTGGCCGCCATCGGCACCAGGCTGTGGCTGGTCATCCCTGGCGACGTATTCACTTCCAGCAGATAAAACTGCCCGTCACCGCCCATCATCAAATCAACACGCCCCCATCCGCTACAGCCAAGCGAACGCCAGGCTTTCAGCACGATTTCACGCAGTTCAGCTTCCTGTTCAGCCGATAAACCGCTTGGACAGAAGTATTCAGTATCGTCAGAAAAGTATTTTGCTTCATAGTCATAGAACTCAGAAACGACCTGAATACGTATAGAAGGTAGTATATCGTCGCCAATTACCGCTACGGTATATTCCGGACCGCTCAAAAATGCTTCAACCAGCACTTCGTCGTCATGGCGAAACGCTTCAACCAGTGCAGCCTGAAGCGTGCCAGCTTCATTGACACGGGAGATGCCTACGCTGGAGCCTTCACAACTTGGCTTGACGAAAACGGGTAAGCCCAGTGCCGCAATACGAGCGCGAATGTCATCACTCAGACCGGCATCCATTTCTTTACGCGTGATGGCAACGTAAGGCGATACCGGCAAGCCGCAACCCTGCCACAGGCATTTGGTACGCAGCTTGTCCATGGTGATCGCAGACGCCATTACGCCGCTACCGGTGTAAGGCACCGACAGGAACTCCAGTACGCCCTGAAGCGTGCCGTCTTCCCCGCCACGACCGTGCAGTGCGATAAAGGCTTTATCAAAGCCTTCTTCTTTCAGACGCATTACCGGGAAGTCCCGGATATCAACAGGATGAGCATCAATACCGGCTTCGATCAGCCCGGCCAGCACCGCTTTACCTGACATCAGCGACACTTCGCGTTCAGCAGAAGTGCCACCCAGCAATACCGCTACTTTCTCAGCCATGATGAACTCCTTCTTTTGTCTGCGGTTGTAACTTTTGATCGGCCAGCTTGCGCGCAATGCGCCCAACATTCCCCGCGCCCTGCACGAGGATTAAATCGTTGCCTGTCAGTTTTGGTGCCAGCATTTCCAGCACCGCATCGTGATCTGAAACCAGGATAGGATCGACTTTGCCACGGCCGCGGATGGTGCGACATAACGAACGGCTGTCGGCCCCTGGAATGGGCGTTTCACCCGCGGAATAGACGTCCAGCATCAGCAACACATCTACCTGTGACAACACGTTAGCAAAATCGTCATAAAGATCGCGGGTGCGCGTGTAGCGGTGTGGCTGAAAAATCATCACCAGCTGCTTATCCGGCCAGCCCGCGCGAGCCGCTTTAATCGTTGCATCAACTTCGGTTGGGTGATGTCCATAGTCATCAACCAGCATCGCTGTCCCCGCTACGCCGTTAACTTCCTGCAACGGATATTCGCCCAGGAAATCAAAACGACGGCCCGTTCCCTGGAAACTTTCCAGCGCGCTGAGGATCTCTTCATCCTCAATGCCTTCTTCCGTCGCCACGGCCACGGCGGCCGCTGCGTTAAGCGCGTTATGGCGACCTGGCGCATTGAGCGTGACGCGCATCAGCGGCTTATCATGGCGGGCCAGGGTGAAATGCCCCTGCGCACCATGCTGTTCATAATGCTCAATGCGAACGTCGGCATCTTCACTAAAACCATAGGTGGTTATCTGACGTCCAACACGCGGGATCAGTTCCCGAATCACAGCATCATCAACGCACATTACCGCGCGGCCATAAAACGGCAGGTTGTGCAGGAAGTTGATAAAGGTCTGCTTCAGATTTTCAAAGTCGCCCTGGTAGGTATCCATGTGGTCGGCTTCGATATTGGTGACAATCGCCACCATCGGTTGCAGATGCAAAAACGAGGCGTCGCTTTCATCCGCTTCGGCAATCAGATAACGGCTGCTGCCCAGACGCGCATGGGTGCCTGCGGCTTTCACCAGCCCACCGTTTACGAACGTTGGATCGAGGCCGCCTTCAGCATAAATGCTGGAGACCATCGCCGTGGTGGTGGTTTTACCGTGCGTCCCGGCAACGGCGATACCGTGGCGGAAACGCATCAGCTCGGCCAGCATCTCAGCACGGCGAATGACCGGTATACGGGCTTCACGCGCCGCAACAAGCTCCGGGTTATCCTGCGAAACGGCCGTGGAGACAACCACAACGCTGGCGTCACTGACGTTCTCAGGACGATGGTTAAAATAGATGGTGGCACCAAGGCCGCTCAGATGCTGTGTCACCGCATTGGGTGCCAGATCTGAACCGCTGATTTCATAGCCTTCATTGGCCAACACTTCGGCAATACCGCCCATGCCAGCACCACCGATGCCGACAAAGTGAATGTGCCGGACGCGACGCATCTCGGGCACGATAGAACGCAGTTTTGCCAGTTGTTGTGTATTCATCTTTTCTGCCTGTCGGTGCGTTGTCGCACCTGGTTCCGGGCGAGTCATCTCGCCCCACGAAATTCTGTTTATAACGCCGCTTTACAGACTTCTGCCGCCACACGCTCGGTCGCATCAGGAACCGCTACCGCACGCGCTTTGTGGGCCATCTGCAATAAGGTAGCCCGATCCCAGGCCGCCAGCGTTTGCGCCACTGTGTCCGCAGAGAACTGCGGCTGCTCATAAATTTTTGCCGCGCCCGCTTTTTCCAGCGGCAGCGCGTTCCAATACTGTTGGCGATCTTTATGCTGGAACGGTACAAAGATGGCGGGTAAACCTGCGGCGGCGACTTCACTAACGGTCAGCGCGCCGGAACGGCATACGATCACGTCTGCCCATGCATAGGCTGCGGCCATATCATCAATAAACTCGGTGACGTTATGTCCGGTTTGTTCAACCTGCTGGTAGGCGCTGTTAACGCTATCCAGCGCGCCCTTACCCACCTGGTGCCAGAGCGTAATCTTGTCGCCAAGCTTTGCGGCTACCTGCGGCATGGTTTGATTCAAAATGCGCGCGCCCTGAGAGCCGCCAATAACCAGCACACGTACAGGCCCCGTGCGATTCGCCATACGCGCTTCCGGCAGTGGTAGCGCCAGCACGTCGGTTCTCACCGGATTGCCCACCACTTCTGCCTTTGGGAACGCACCGGGGAAAGCCTGCATCACTTTTTTCGCGATCTTTGCCAGCCATTTGTTGGTCAGACCGGCAATACCGTTTTGCTCATGCAGCACTACCGGGATGCCACAGCTCCAGGCCGCTAAGCCACCAGGCCCGGAAACATAACCGCCCATGCCCAGCACCACATCAGGCCTGTAGGCTTTCATGATGGCGCGAGCCTGACGCACGGCGGTAAAAATACGCAGCGGTGCAGCAATCAGTGCCTTCAGACCTTTGCCGCGTAAGCCGCTAATGCGAATAAAATCGATGTCGATACCGTGTTTCGGTACCAGGTCGGCTTCCATACGGTCCGCCGTGCCGAGCCAGCGCACTTCCCAGCCCTGCGCTATCAGATGGTGTGCAACGGCCAGGCCAGGGAAAACGTGTCCCCCGGTGCCGCCAGCCATGACCATCAGTCGCTTCCCTTTCATCGACTACCTCGCGTAAACGCCTGTGCTTTTGCCAGACGCGTCTCATAATCAATACGTAACAAAAATACGATGGCGGTCGACATAATAATCAAACTGGAACCACCGTAGCTGATCAGCGGCAACGTCAGGCCTTTGGTGGGCAGCATGCCTGCCGCAGCACCGACGTTTACCAATGCCTGGAAGCTGAACCAGACGCCAATTGAGCAGCCGAGGAAACCGGCAAACCGCTGGTCAAGCTCCAGCGCACGACGGCCAATGGACATCGCGCGAAAAGCGACGAAGAATACCATTAACAGCGCCAGAACCACACCGATATAACCCAGTTCTTCTCCAATAATGGAGAAGATAAAATCGGTATGCGCTTCCGGTAAATACTCCAGCTTTTGTACCGAATTGCCTAAGCCCTGCCCCCAAAACTCCCCGCGTCCAAAGGCCATCAGAGATTGGGTCAGCTGATAACCGCTGCCAAACGGATCTTCCCACGGATTCCAGAAGGAGGTGACGCGGCGCATACGATAGGGTTCAGCAATAATCAGCAGGCATACGGCAAAAATACCGGAGCCGATAATTGCCAGAAATTGCCACAGCTTGGCACCCGCCAGGAACAGCATCGCCAGCGTCGTCACGAACAGCACAACCACCGTACCGAGATCGGGCTGTGCCAGCAGCAGTACCGCCAGGACAACCATCACGCCCATTGGCTTACAGAAGCCCCAAAAATTGTTTCGGACCTCGTCAACTTTGCGCACCAGGTAGCTGGCCAGATAGCAAAACAGCGACAGCTTGGACAGCTCCGCAGGCTGTATACGTAGCGGCCCCAGCGCGATCCAGCGCGACGCACCGTTGACCGAGCTGCCGACCACCAGAACGATCAGCAGCATCACCACCGTCACCAGCAGCATGATGTTGCTGTAGCGCTGCCAGAAGTCCATGGGGACACGCAGCGTTACCAGCCCCATCCCGAAGGCGAGCACCAGATAAAACGCATCACGCTTGGCAAAGAAGAAGGGGTCGTCCGATAAACGCTGGCCCACCGGCATGGATGCCGACGTCACCATGACAAAACCGATGATGGCAAGACCGATGGTCAGCCAGAGCAGCGTGCGGTCATAAAGCACCATTGAGCTGGCATCGCTTTCACGTGCGCCCATCACCCACTCTTTCAGGCGTTCAGAAAGCCAGCTGGCAATGCTTAAACCAGGAATACGCATCAGCCAAGCTCCTTCGCCAGTTGAGTAAAGGCGTCACCGCGCTGCTCAAAATTTCTGAACTGATCGAGGCTGGCGCAGGCTGGTGACAGCAGCACCATATCGCCTGGCTGTACCTGAACCGCAATTTGCTTCATCGCTTCAGCCAGCGTTTCCGTTTGCACCGCGATTTCAGGACGCAGCGCAGCCAGACCCGCAGCATCGCGGCCAAAGCAGTAAATCCGTACCTTGTCGCCTTGCAGATAGCTCGCCAGCGAACTGAAGTCCGCCGATTTTCCATCACCGCCTAACAGCAGCCAAAGCGTTCCCTTAACCTGCAAACCGTTGAGCGCCGCTTCAGTACTGCCGACGTTGGTCGCTTTAGAATCATTGATCCAGCGCACGCCATTGTGTTCATAAGCCAGCTGGAAACGGTGTGCCAGCCCGGTAAACGTTGTCAGCGCTTTCAGGCTGCTGCTGCGTGGCAGGCCCACGGCATCAGCCAGCGCAAGCGCCGCCAGCGCGTTGGTATAGTTGTGCTGGCCAACCAGCATCATTTCGTCGGTGTTTAAAACTTTCTCGCCTTTTACACGTAGCCAGACGCTGCCCTGCTGGCGGTTGAGGTGATAATCACCGACGTCTACGCCAAAACTGATGCAGCGCTTATCCGCACCGCGAACCGGCATGGTCATCGCATCATCAGCATTGACGACACAGACTCCAGCCTGTTCGTAAACGCGCAGTTTAGCTGCGCGATACTGCTGCATACCCAATGGATAACGATCCATATGATCTTCAGTGACGTTGAGAATGGTCGCAGCCGCCGCTTTCAGGCTGCTGGTGGTCTCCAGCTGAAAGCTGGACAGCTCCAGCACGTAGAGCTGGGCGGGCTTGTCCAGCAGCATCAGGGCGGGCAAACCAATATTGCCGCCTACGCCAACCTGCCAGCCTGCGGCTTTTGCCATCTCACCGACTAACGTAGTAACGGTGCTTTTTCCGTTCGAACCGGTGATGGCGACAATCGGCGCCTGTGCTTCACGACAGAAAAGCTCAATGTCGCCAACAATTTCCACGCCGGCTTCAGCGGCTTCCATCAGCGACAAATGGCTGAGTGCCATGCCGGGACTGGCGACGATTAGGTCAGCATCCAGCAGCCAGCTGTCATTCAGCGAACCTAACCAGCGCTCAACGTTTTCCGCCAGCTGGTCCAGGCCTGGCGGCGCGATGCGGGTATCCATCACGCGCGGCGTTACGCCACGCGCCAGAAAGAAATCAACGCAGGAAAGGCCAGTCAGGCCCAGCCCGATAATGACAACTTTTTTGCCCTGGTAGTTAACCTTCATCACCGTACCTTCAACGTTGCCAGGCCAATCAGCACCAGCATCAGTGAAATAATCCAGAAGCGCACGATGACGCGTGGTTCCGGCCAGCCTTTCAGTTCGTAATGGTGATGGATAGGCGCCATGCGGAAGATGCGCTGACCGCGCAGCTTAAAGGAGCCGACCTGTAGGATCACCGACAGGGTTTCCACCACAAATACGCCGCCCATAATCACCAGCAAAAATTCCTGTCGCAGCAGTACGGCAATCGTACCCAGCGCGCCGCCCAGCGCCAGCGATCCGACATCGCCCATAAAAACCTGCGCCGGATAGGTGTTGAACCATAAGAAACCCAGCCCAGCGCCGACAATCGCGGTGCAGACAATGACCAGTTCGCCAGCGTGGCGCAGATAAGGAATATGCAGGTATTCAGCAAACTTAACGTTACCGGTTGCCCAGGCAACCAGTGCAAAACCGGCCGCAACAAACACCGTAGGCATAATCGCCAGCCCGTCCAGACCATCGGTCAGGTTCACGGCGTTGCCGGTTCCCACAATCACAAAGTAAGCGAGCACGACGTAGAACAGACCCAGCTGTGGCATAACGTCTTTAAAGAACGGCACCACCAGCTCGGTGGCAGGTGTCCCTTTGCCGGCAATGTATAAGGCAAAGGCAACGCCCAGCGAGATCACCGACATCCAGAAATACTTCCAGCGGGCGATCAGACCTTTGGTATCTTTACGCACCACTTTGCGATAATCATCGACGAAGCCGATGATGCCAAAGCCCACCAGCACCACCAACACGCACCAGACATAGGGGTTGGTCGGATAAGCCCACATCAGTACGGAGACCGTGATGGAAAACAGGATCATTATCCCGCCCATCGTCGGCGTCCCGCGCTTGCTGAAGTGCGACTCCGGGCCATCGTTACGCACAACCTGACCAAAAGACATTTCCTGCAGGCGGGCAATCATACGCGGCCCCATCCACAGCGAGATAAACAGCGCCGTCAGCAGGCTGACAATGGCGCGGAACGTCAGATAAGAAAAGACGTTAAAGCCCGAATAAAAAGTGACCAGGTGTTCGGCCAGCCAGACTAACATGTTCCTTTCTCCTGTAAGCTCTGTACTACCTGCTCCATGGCGGCACTACGTGAACCTTTGATTAAAACGGTAATAACCGGCTGCTCATTTAGCAGCGCTTTCAGACGCGCAGTGACAGCGGCCTTGTCAGTAAAGTGTTCGCCCGTCCCGCTGGCATCGCTGATGATTTTGCTCAGTGAGCCGACGCTCAGCACTTTATCGATCCCTGCCAGACGAGCCGCTTCGCCCACCTCGCGGTGGCACTCCTGCGCTTCGTCGCCCAGTTCAGCCATATCACCGACAACCATCACGCGATAGCCGGGCATTTCTGCCAGAACCTGAGCGGCAGCGGTCATTGAACCCACGTTGGCGTTGTAGCTGTCATCAAGCAGTAATTTGTCCTGAGCGAGCAGAATCGGGAAAAGACGTCCGGGAACGGCGGTCAGCGTGGCCAGTCCCTGCTGGATGGCGCTAAGCGGCGCATCTACCGACAACGCCAGCGCGGCGGCGGCCAGCGCGTTGGCAATATTGTGGCGGCCAGGCAGCGGCAGCTGAACCGGGATGGTGCCCGCAGGGGTGGTCATCGCGAAATGCGTACCCGTGCTGGTAATCTGAATATCGGTAGCAGAGAAATCGCTTTCGGCCTGTGGCTGAGGCGAAAAACGCCAGACTTTTTTACCGTGCAGCGTTTGCTGCCAGTGCGGCCAGTCGTTGCTGTCGGCATTCAGAATGGCGGTACCGTTCAGCGGTAGCCCCTGAAAAATCTCGCCTTTGGCTTTTGCCACGCCTGCCAGCGATCCAAACCCTTCCAGATGCGCGGCGGCCAGGTTATTCACCAGCGCCGTTTCAGGTCGGGCGATCTCAGTGGTGTAAGCAATTTCGCCCTGGTGGTTCGCGCCCAGTTCGATAACCGCATACTGATGCTTAGCCGTCAGGCGCAGCAGCGTCAGCGGCACGCCGATATCATTGTTCAGGTTGCCTGCGGTATAGAGCGTTTCACCACACTGACGCAGAATGGCTGCCGTCATCTCTTTTACCGAGGTTTTACCGGAAGAACCGGTCAGCGCAACGACGCGAGCCGTCGATTGTTGCCGAACCCAGCCAGCGAGCTGGCCCAGCGCAATGCGAGTGTCAGTAACAACGACCTGCGGCACAGCAACGGGTAAGTGCTTACTTACCAATAGAGCTGCCGAACCGGCGGCAATGGCATCGCCAACCAGATCGTGTGCGTCGAAACGCTCGCCTTTCAGCGCGATAAACAAGCAGCCAGCGCTTACTTTACGCGTGTCGGTAGTGACGTCAGCAAACGTCAGGTCGCTACCAAAAAGTTTGCCGCCCGTTAGCTCGGCCAGCTGTTGTAAAGAAAGAGCTATCATGCCATCACTCCCAATAAACGAGCGACGGTGTCGCGGTCGGAGTAGTCCAGACGACGATTGCCAACGATCTGGTAATCTTCGTGGCCTTTGCCTGCCACCAGCACAATGTCGCCTTCTTTCGCCTGCATGACGGTATTAGTTACCGCCTCTGCTCTGCCGGATACGACGCGAGCGCGGCCCGGATCGAGTAAGCCAGTAAGGATATCAGCGACGATCGCAGCGGGATCTTCGCTCCGGGGATTGTCATCAGTAATCACTACTACGTCGGAGAACTGCTCGGCAATCGCGCCCATTAGTGGCCGCTTGCCTTTATCACGATCGCCGCCGCAGCCAAAGACGCACCACAGCGTGCCCTGGCAATGAAGCCGGGCCGCTTCCAACGCTTTTTCCAGTGCGTCCGGCGTATGTGCGTAGTCCACCACAACCGTCGGTTTGCCTGGCGCCGTGAAGACTTCCATTCTGCCGGTCACCGGCTGTAGCTGATGACCCGTTGCAATGAGTTCAGCCAGCGGGTAGCCCAGCGACAGCAGCGTACCCAATGCAATCAGCAAGTTACTCACGTTAAAAGCGCCCATCAGACGGCTTTCGATCTCACCCCCGCCCCAGCTGGAGTCGAAACGAATCGACGCGCCGTTATCGTGATAACTGACCTGCGTGGCTTGCAGCCAGCGGCCATGGCAGCCCGGCTCCAGGTTGTTCTCCATGGTGACGGCCACCGCATCCGGCAGCTTTTTCAGCCAGCGACGACCGGTTTCATCGTCCGCATTAATGATCGACTGTCCAACTGTATGTTCAGCAAACAGCAGCCATTTTGCGGACTCATAGCTCACCATATCGCCATGGTAATCAAGATGATCGCGGCTCAAATTGGTAAACGCCGCAGCGGCGAACGGCAGTGCGGCAACGCGGTGCTGCACCAGTCCATGGGAAGAAACTTCCATCGCCGCCAGCGTAGCGCCCGCTGAAACCAGCGAATTCAGGGTATGCTGCACCTCAACCGCCGAACCCGTGGTGTTT
This sequence comes from Pantoea sp. CCBC3-3-1, assembly GCF_007981265.1. NCBI lineage: Bacteria > Pseudomonadati > Pseudomonadota > Gammaproteobacteria > Enterobacterales > Erwiniaceae > Pantoea > Pantoea sp. CCBC3-3-1. Next base: position 826,235 of record NZ_CP034363.1, on the reverse strand, counting down.
TCCGCCGGCGTGAGATGACCATACAGGCCATTGCCTACGGTCCCCATCACCGCACCGGTTTCGCCCAGCAGCTGTCCCCACTGGGCCAGCAGCTGAGTGGTGGTGGTTTTGCCATTGGTGCCGGTCACGCCAATCAGACGCAGCTTCTCGCCGGGCTGATCGTAAAAACGGCCAGCCAGCGCAGAAAGGCGCTGGGAAAGCTGTGCCAGGTAAATCACCGGCACGCCATGCATGGCTTTGATCTCGCCATCTTCCGCTTCGCCCTCGGCTTCAGCGATGATCGCCGATACGCCCTGAGCAATAGCCTGTGGAATAAAACGACGACCATCTGCAGCAAAGCCTTTTATCGCCACAAACAGATCGCCGGATGCCGCAAGGCGGCTGTCCAGAATCATCTCACGAAGCGGCAGCGAAGGCGCGCCGGGTACCCAGGGCGCCAGTAAGTCGCGCAGGTTACGATCTGTCACTCGATCCCTCACTTATTATCTACCAACTCGTTTTTGTCCGGTGGCGGTAGCGCATCAGGTTCAATATTCATGGTGCGTAATACCCCGCCCATGATGGCACCGAAGACCGGCGCGGAAACCGCACCGCCATAATATTTGCCAGCCTGGGGATCGTTGATGACCACCACCAGCGCAAAACGAGGATGACTCGCTGGCGCAACGCCAGCGGTGTAAGCAATATATTTATTCACATAGCGCCCGTCCGGCCCGACCTTTTTGGCGGTACCGGTTTTAATGGCGATGCGATAACCTTTGATGGCCGCTTTTACGCCGCCGCCGCCAGGCAGCGCCACGCTTTCCATCATGTGCATGACGGTGCGAACCAGTTCTTCCGGGAAGACACGCTGACCCGCCACTGGCGGATCAACTTTGGTGATCGAGAGCGGACGATAAACGCCATAGCTGCCGATCGTGGCATAGACTCGCGCTAACTGTAACGGCGTTACCATTAGCCCATAGCCGAAAGAGAAGGTGGCCCTCTCTATGTCAGACCACCGTTGTTTTTGGGGATATAAGCCACTGCTTTCTCCGACCAGTCCCAAATTGGTCGCCTTTCCCAATCCAAAGCGCGCGTAAGTGTCTACTAACGCTGAGGACGGCATCGCTAACGCCAGCTTGGAAACGCCAACGTTACTCGATTTCTGCAATACCCCGGTGAGGGTCAGTTCGTTATAACGCGCCACGTCTTTGATTTCATGGCCGTTGATTCGATAAGGCACGGTATTCAGGACGGTGTTTTCTTTCACCACGCCACGCTGCAATGCGGTCATCACCACCATCGGCTTCACCGTCGAACCCGGTTCGAAAATGTCAGTGATGGCGCGGTTACGCATCACGTCTTTAGTGGTTCCCGTCAGGTTGTTCGGGTTATAAGCCGGGCTGTTAGCCATCGCGAGCACTTCGCCCGTGTTGACATCAACCAGCACGGCCGTACCGGATTCCGCTTTGTTAAAGGCAACGGCATTGTTCAGTTGACGATAGACCAGCGCCTGCAGCCGTTCGTCAATGCTCAGCGCCAGATTGTGCGCGGCACGGCTGTCGACGAAAGAGATATCCTCAATGACGCGACCGTGACGATCTTTACGCACCGTACGCTCGCCAGGCTGGCCGGTCAGCCATTTATCGAAGCTTTTTTCAACGCCTTCAATTCCCTGCCCATCGATATTGGTGAAGCCAATCAGATGCGAAGTGACCTGGCCGGCCGGATAGTAACGACGCGACTCTTCACGCAGGAAAATGCCAGGAAGCTTAAGCTTTTTGATGTAGTCGCCAATGGCAGGATTGACCTGACGCGCCAGATAGACGAAGCGTCCTTTCGGGTTGGCATTCACACGGGCGGCCAGCTGATCGAGGGGAATAGAAAGCGCATCCGAAAGTGCCTGCCAGCGGCTGTCGAGCGTAATGCCGCCTTTATCATGCAGCTCTTTGGGATCGGCCCAAATGGCGTTGACCGGCACGCTGACGGCCAACGGCCTTCCGGCGCGATCGGTGATCAAACCGCGTGAAGTAGGAACAGCCTGCACACGCAGAGAGCGCATGTCGCCCTCCCGCACCAGCTTATCCGGGTTAATAACCTGTAAATAAGCCATACGCGCCAGCAAACCGCCCAGCGCGAGCAGGATGCAACCGCAAAGCAAAGCAAAACGCCAGCTGACAAAGCTGGCCTGATCTTCCTGCCGTTTTAACTTAGGCGTTGCTTTCATTCCGTCTCTTATGGCTGTACCACGATATTTTCCTGCGCAGGATCGACATGCTGCATTTGCAGTTTTTCCGTTGCCGTCCGCTCTACCCGGCTGTGATCGCCGAGGGCATTTTCTTCCAGGATCAGGTTGCGCCATTCAATGTCCAGCGCATCCCGCTCCAGCACTAACTGCTCGCGCTGTGCCGTGAGCAGGCGCGTCTTATGCGCTGTGGTCACAACTAACACCGCAGAAATCAGCACGGCGACAGCCAGGATTATCGGCAACTTGCCGTGGCGTAAAATATCGCCTGCAATAACGGCCGGTAAACTGTGTCGCTCGTTGCCAATCAAGATGCGGTCCTCTCGGCAATACGTAATACAGAGCTACGCGCCCGTGGATTCTCTGCCACTTCCGCTTCACCCGGCATCATTTTACCCAGCGCTTTCAGCTGACGGCCGCCAAGCTTGCTCAGCTGCGCTTCCGTCATTGGGATCCCCGCGGGCACCTGTGGGCCACGGCTTTGTTCACGCATAAAACGTTTCACGATGCGATCTTCCAAAGAGTGAAAGCAGATCACGGACAGACGGCCCGTGGGTGCCAGCGCAGAGAGGGCGCCTTTCAGCGCTTTTTCAATCTCGTCCAGCTCGCTATTGACCCAAATACGGATCGCCTGGAAGCTGCGCGTCGCGGGATGTTTAAACTTGTCTTTGACTGGCGTCGCGACATAGATCACCTCGGCCAGCTCTTTGGTACGCGTCATCGGCTGCTCGCGGTTGCGCTCAACGATGGCGCGCGCAATACGTTTAGCAAAGCGCTCTTCACCAAAGGTTTTCAGCACAAAAGCAATATCGCTTTCTTCTGCCTGCAAGAGCCATTCAGCGGCCGACAGGCCTTTAGTGGGATCCATGCGCATATCCAGCGGTCCGTCGCGCATAAATGAAAAACCGCGCTCGGCATCATCCAGCTGCGGTGACGAAACGCCAAGATCCAGCAAAATACCATCGATACGTCCCGTCAGTCCGCGTTCTTCGGCATACTCAGCCAGCGCGGAAAAAGGGCCGTGAATAATGGTAAAGCGCGGATCGGTGATAGCGGCGGCGGCGGCGATAGCTTGTGGATCACGGTCAATAGCATACAAGCGCCCCTGTTCTCCCAGCTGTGAGAGGATCAGTCGTGAATGCCCGCCGCGTCCAAAGGTGCCATCGATATAGATGCCGTCAGATTTGATATTGAGACCGTTAACGGCCTCGTCCAACAGCACCGTGGTATGTTTGTAATTTTCCTGCATAGCTATAACGACAAGTCCTGCAAACGCTCAGAGAGTGGTTCCTGAGTCGACTGCTCCGCGTCAATATCTTCCCTGACTTGTTGATACCAGGTCTGTTCATCCCACAGCTCAAATTTATTAAACTGCCCAACCAGCATCACTTGTTTGGCCAGGTTCGCATGCTGACGAAGCGTATTCGCAATCAGCAGACGCCCTGCATTATCCATCTGGCATTCACTGGCATGTCCGAGCAACAGACGCTGTACGCGGCGTTCCTGCGGATTCATGCTGGATAAACGAGCCAGTTTGCGTTCAATGATTTCCCATTCGGGCAAGGTATAAAGCAGCAGGCATGGCTGGTGGAGGTCAATGGTACAAACCATTTGCCCCGCGGATTCCCCGATCAGCGTTTCGCGATAGCGCGTTGGCACGGCAAGCCGCCCCTTGCTGTCGAGATTGACTAACGTTGCTCCCCGGAACATGCCAGTCTCACCCTCCAGTCACCACTTTTCACCACATTTTCCCACCGGAGGAGTTTACGGAGCGGAGGAAATCATTGTCAAGCTGCTGCTGGGCTGCGGAGGAGGTTTTCTTTTCGCGTTAAATAGCTGAAAAGTTGAAAAAGAACGGGCTTTAGGTGAAATTTGAAAAATAAACTGATGAATAATGAAAGGAATTTCCGCTGCAAATTTAAATTGTTCAAAAATATACCAATTCAAAGCGGCAAATTCGGTCTGATCAACTTTGCGACGCGGGTTGCATTTTAAGGTATTTCTTAAAATTTTCCTACCCTGTCCGCGCTACGTCTGGCCTGGTAAGAAACGGGGAGGGTCAACCGCTTAATATTGGTGGGGGTTCAAGAAAGTGAAAAGGGGTTAACGGGTTTGTCTTTACTTTTATTTACGCTCTCACCGCCTGAAAATCATTCAGGCTATAACCATTCAAGAGAACAGGCGGATATTAAAACCAGCATTAAAAAATCAGACAGGGGAATGCCGCCTGATTTTTTAACGGGCCCTTTACCCTATTTTGCGGCTTAAACGGCCACGTCGGTAAAGATTGCGTCGAATACGGGTTAAGCCAGGCTTAGGTTTGCGAGGCTCATCCAGGCTGGCCAGCACCAGTTCCAATACCCGCTCAGCCACGTCACGATGGCGCTGCCCTACGGCAAGCACAGGACAATCGAGAAAATCCAACAGCTCGTGGTCGCCAAAGGTGGCGATGGCCAGATCCTTTGGTAAACGCCCTTCGCGCTTTAGGGTGGCGTCTATCACCCCCTGCAACAAACCAAAGGATGTGGTAAAAAGCGCATCCGGCATTTCATTGTTTTCCAGCCAGTTTTCAAACAATGCCGCCGCGGCAGTACGCTCAAAACTGTTGGCATAGATGAAATCTATTTTCCGCTCGTCGCCTTTCCATGCCTCACGAAAGCCCATTTCTCGTAAAAAGCTGACCGAGAGTTCGGGTAAGGCACCCATAAAGAGAATGGATTCAGCAGACTGTTTACGTAACTCCGCGGCCAGCATTTCTGAATCATCCTGATCCGCCCCAACGACGCTGGTAAAGTGCTCACGATCGAGCGCCCGGTCAAGCGCGATAATCGGCAAGGGATCGTTGATCCAGCGCTGATAGAAAGGGTGTTCCGGCGGCAGAGAGGTCGAGACAATAATCGCATCGACCTTGCGTTGCAGCAGGTGCTCCACGCAGCGCATTTCGTTATCAGGCTGATCTTCCGAGCAGGCGATCAGCAACTGATAGCCACGCTGACGCGCCTGCCGCTCAAGATAATTAGCAATACGCGTATAGCTGGTATTCTCCAAATCAGGAATAACCAGTCCGATGGAGCGGGTCCGCCCGGCGCGCAGCCCCGCAGCAACCGCATTCGGATGGTAATTATGCTCGCGTACCACCGCCATCACTTTCTCGACGGTTTTTTCGCTGACACGATACTGCCTGGCTTTACCATTAATCACGTAGCTGGCCGTCGTGCGCGATACACCAGCAAGGCGCGCAATTTCATCCAGTTTCACAATAACCCCACGCTTAAGGCACCCGATCGGCGCAGATAATAGCCACGTCGCGGCTAAGGTTAAGATAATCTACTACATCTAACAGCAGAATAGTTTAGCCCGCAACCGCTTTTAATCGTACACGGGAGCTTTCTGGCAAAAATAAAAAAACCCGACATTACGCCGGGTTAGAAGCAAAGCGGAATAATCACGCGGAGAAATCAGCGCATAATACGTTCGCCACGCGCCACGCCAACAATGCCTGAACGTGCAACCTCTACGATTTCAGCGACCTCACGCACGGTGCTCAGAAACGCATCCAGCTTATCGCTACTGCCGGCAAGCTGAACCGTATAAAGCGAAGGTGTCACATCGACGATTTGCCCGCGGAAGATCTCAGCGCTACGTTTAACCTCTTCACGGCCGTATCCCGTCGCCTGGATTTTAACCAGCATGATTTCCCTTTCAACAAAAGCACCCTGGCCCAGTTCGGTAACGCGCAGGACGTCTACCAGCTTGTGGAGCTGCTTTTCGATCTGCTCCAGCACTTTTTCATCGCCGACAGTCTGGATAGTCATGCGGGACAACGTTGGGTCATCAGTTGGCGCAACGGTCAGGCTTTCAATGTTGTAACCGCGCTGTGAGAAAAGCCCCACCACGCGCGATAGAGCGCCGGATTCATTTTCCAGTAATACCGATAACACACGACGCATAATTAAGTCCTCTCCGTTTTGCTCAACCACATCTCGTCCATCCCGCCGCCGCGAATCTGCATTGGGTATACATGCTCGGTACTGTCTACGTTGACATCGACAAACACCAGACGGCCCTTACTCAATTCTTCCAGCGCCTCGGTGAGCTTTGATTCAAGCTCATGAGGATGATTGATGCCGATACCGACGTGGCCATAGGCTTCAGCCAGCTTCAGGAAATCGGGCAAGGACTCCATATAGGATTGCGAATGGCGACCGGAGTAGATCATGTCCTGCCACTGTTTTACCATGCCGAGATAGCGGTTATTCAGGCTTAATACCAACACCGGCAAACCATATTGCAGGGCGGTAGAAAGTTCCTGAATATTCATCTGGATACTTCCGTCACCGGTCACGCAGACCACCGTTTCTTGCGGCAACGCCAGCTTCACACCCAGCGCCGCAGGCAGACCAAAGCCCATCGTGCCCAGACCACCGGAATTGATCCAGCGTCGTGGCTTGTCGAAAGGATAATAGAGCGCGGCGAACATCTGGTGCTGACCCACATCAGATGTCACATAGGCGTCACCGTTCGTCAGGCGCCAAATCGTTTCAATCACCGCCTGCGGTTTAATTTTTTCACTGTGGCGATCGAACTCGAGGCATTGACGGCCTCGCCACTGTTCAATGCTCTGCCACCAGTCACGCAGGCTGTCGAAATCCTGCGGGTTTTCACCCTGCGTCAACAGCTCCAGCATCTGTCTCAGAACATATTTTGCATCGCCGACGATCGGAACATCTGCCGACACGGTTTTGGAGATCGACGCAGGATCGATATCAATATGCAAGATGGTAGCGTCAGGACAATACCTGGCCAGATTGTTGGTTGTTCGGTCATCAAACCGCACGCCGACGGCAAAAATCACATCCGCGTTGTGCATGGTCATGTTAGCTTCATACGTGCCATGCATACCGAGCATACCCACGCTCTGACGATGCGTACCTGGGAAAGCCCCCAGTCCCATCAGCGAACAGGTAACAGGTACGTTGAGCTTTTCCGCGATCTCGCGCAGTTCATCATCACAAGCCGCATTAATGACGCCGCCACCCGCGTAAATCACCGGTTTTTTGGCAGCTAATAAGGTTTGCAGCGCACGCTTGATTTGACCTTTGTGGCCTTGAGTCGTCGGATTGTAAGAACGCATACTGACCGATTCCGGCCATATATACGGCAGCTTGTTAGCCGGATTCATCATGTCTTTCGGTAAATCGATCACAACCGGCCCCGGGCGACCGCTGGCGGCCAGCCAGAAGGCTTTTTTCATTACCGTTGGGATCTCTTCCACCTGCCGAACCATAAAGCTGTGTTTCACAATGGGACGGGAAATGCCGACCATATCGCATTCCTGAAAAGCATCGTAGCCAATCAGTGACGAAGGCACCTGCCCGGAGAGCACCACCATAGGAATGGAATCCATATAGGCAGTCGCGATACCGGTAATCGCATTCGTCGCGCCTGGACCTGAAGTGACCAGTACGACGCCTGTTTCACCGGTAGCGCGGGCATAACCATCTGCCATATGGACGGCGCCCTGCTCATGGCGCACCAGCACGTGATCGATACCGCCAACGGTTTGTAAAGCGTCATAAATGTCCAGAACAGCCCCGCCGGGGTAGCCAAACACATGTTTTACGCCCTGATCGATTAACGATCGGACCACCATCTCGGCTCCTGACAACATCTCCATTTTCGCCTCCAGGCTTTAAGGTGCTGATTTATCTAAGCGCGCGGCAAAAAAATATCGCCACGGAACGGTCTGCGCTCATATAAGTTCAAAACCCGTTTTTATTTACATCTGGAAAATATTTCCAGCATTCAGGTACAGGGCATAGCCCATATTATTTTTGCTTTGAGTTAATGGATTACCATAACCGCAGAAAACGTGGCAGGCAAACGGCCTGATGAACGGCTGAGAAAGTACAGGTAAGCCAAGCCACTGCACATTTAGCCGAGTTATCGACAATTACACTGACTGATTGCCTTGAGAAAAGCGGTTTATACTGCCGGAAGATTCATTTTCAGTGTGATCGTTTCATTATTAAAATCAGAACAGGCTTTATTAAAGCGTACCTGTTCAAACATCCGGGCTATTTTAGTTTTATCTGCTAATAGCGAATATTTATCTGAAACAATAAACTAAACGCACCGGTATTATCAGTGAGAGGAAACCATAAGGAAAACCTTTTAAAAACCATTATAAACAGCAAGTTGCATAAGAATTACCTGTGAAAAAAAACGACATTTCCCCACGCCCGCTTTTTTCAGTGCAATCATCCTTCCTTTTTCTTCTGTCAGGCCGTTCAGCCTCAGAATATTTTCCCCTAAACAAAATTGATTTGCCGTTTATAACCTTGTTATCCGGGTTGACATCGCCCCCTTTTTTCAAGTATCAATAAAGGAACAGCAAATTTATGAGGTCTGATTCAATGATTCGTACTCTCCTCCTACCAGGTCTACTACTAAACGCATTTTACTGCGCGGTAGACTTGTGGGCGGAATGAATCACTGATTCAGGCTTACAAACTAAAGAACCCGCGCAAATGCGCGGGTTTTTTTATGCTCGCAGCAAATGGCGACGCAAACACGACAAGGAATTACTTCATGAGCCAACAAGTTATTATTTTCGATACCACTCTGCGTGATGGCGAACAGGCATTACAGGCCAGCCTGAGTGTGAAAGAGAAACTGCAAATCGCGCTGGCGCTGGAGCGGATGGGCGTTGACGTGATGGAAGTCGGTTTCCCTATCTCCTCACCTGGTGATTTTGAGTCGGTACAGACCATCGCCCGCCAGATAAAAAACAGTCGTGTTTGCGCCCTGGCCCGCTGCGTTGATAAAGATATTGATGCCGCTTACGAAGCGCTGCGTGTGGCAGAAGCCTACCGAATCCATACCTTCCTGGCGACGTCACCGATGCATATCGCCACCAAGCTGCGCAGCACGCTGCCGGACGTGATTGAGCGCGCCGTGACCATGGTGAAACGCGCTCGTAACTACACCGACGACGTTGAGTTCTCTTGTGAGGATGGTGGACGTACGCCAATCGACGATCTGTGCCGTGTTGTTGAAGCCGCTATTAACGCGGGTGCGACCACCATTAACATTCCTGACACCGTCGGCTACACCCTGCCAAATGAATACAGCAACATCTTTACCCAGTTGCGCAATCGCGTCCCAAATATTGATAAAGCGATTTTGTCCGTCCATACCCATGATGATTTAGGCATGGCTGTCGGCAACGCGATTGCTGCGGTCCAGGCGGGTGCTCGCCAGGTTGAAGGCACCATCAACGGTCTGGGCGAACGCGCCGGTAACTGCGCGCTGGAAGAGGTGATCATGGCGATCAAAACCCGTAGCCAGATCATGAACGTGCAGACCAACATCAATCATCACGAAATTTACCGCACCAGCCAGCTGATCAGCCAGATTTGTAATATGCCGATCCCGGCCAACAAAGCCGTGGTCGGTACCGGCGCTTTTGCTCACTCTTCTGGTATTCATCAGGACGGCGTGCTGAAAAACCGCGAAAACTACGAAATCATGACCCCGGAATCTATCGGCCTGAATCAGGTGCAGCTGAACCTGACCTCACGCTCGGGCCGTGCCGCCGTGAAGCATCGTATGGACGAGATGGGCTACAAAGAAAATGACTACAACCTGGACAGCCTGTACGACGCCTTCCTGAAGCTGGCTGATAAGAAGGGCCAGGTGTTTGACTACGATCTGGAAGCCCTGGCGTTTATCAACAAGCAGAACGAAGAACCTGAGCATTTTCGTCTGGACTACTTCAGCGTGCAGTCGGGTTCCAGCGTAATGGCAACCGCGTCGGTGAAACTGGGCTGCGGTGAAGAAGTGAAGTCCGAAGCGGCGACGGGCAATGGTCCGGTCGATGCCGTTTACCAGGCGATTAACCGTATTACTGACTTCGATGCAGAACTGGTGAAATATCAGCTGACGGCCAAAGGTCACGGTAAAGATGCGCTGGGACAGGTAGATATCGTGGTGAATTACAACGGCCGTAAGTTCCATGGCGTAGGTCTGGCGACGGATATCGTTGAATCCTCAGCCAAAGCGATGATCAATGCGCTGAACAACATCTGGCGCGCACGTCAGGTCGAGCAGGAACTGCAACGAAAATCTCAGGCTAACGATCAAAAGGAAGCGGTATAATTATGTCAAGGACCTATCATATTGCGGTTTTGCCCGGCGACGGTATTGGCCCGGAAGTGATGGCTCAGGCCAGCAAAGTACTGGAGGCGGTGCGTCAACGTTTTGCCATGCGCATCACCACCAGCGAATATGACGTCGGCGGTATTGCCATTGACCGCCACGGCGAGCCGCTGCCTCAGGCGACCATTGCCGGTTGCGAACAGGCCGATGCCATTCTGTTCGGTTCCGTAGGCGGCCCGAAATGGGAACATTTGCCCCCTGCTGAGCAGCCTGAGCGCGGCGCGCTGCTGCCGCTGCGTAAACATTTCCGCCTGTTCAGCAACCTGCGTCCGGCCAGCCTGCATCAGGAGCTGACCGCGTTCTGCCCGCTGCGTAGCGATATCGCCGCCAAAGGGTTTGATATTTTGGTCGTCCGCGAGCTGACTGGCGGTATCTATTTCGGCCAGCCAAAAGGCCGCGAAGGCAGCGGCCAGCATGAACGCGCCTTCGACACCGAAATTTATCACCGCTTTGAAATCGAACGCATTGCCCGTATTGCCTTTGAATCCGCACGCAAACGTCGCAAAAAAGTGACCTCCATCGATAAAGCCAACGTGCTGCAATCTTCTATTCTGTGGCGGCAAATCGTAACCGAAGTGGCGCAGGATTATCCGGACGTCGAGCTGCATCATATGTATATCGACAACGCCACTATGCAGCTGATCAAAGAGCCTTCCCAGTTTGACGTCATGCTCTGCTCTAACCTGTTCGGCGATATTCTTTCCGACGAGTGCGCGATGATCACCGGTTCGATGGGCATGCTGCCCTCGGCCAGCCTGAACGAGCAGGGTTTTGGCCTGTTTGAACCTGCGGGTGGCTCCGCACCCGATATCGCCGGTAAAAATATTGCTAACCCCATTGCCCAAATCCTGTCGCTGGCGCTGCTGTTGCGCTACAGCCTCGATGCGGCCGATGCGGCCGATGCCATCGAGCAGGCCATCAGCCGCGCGCTGGCAGAAAATTACCGTACCGGCGATTTAGCCGGCAACGGTAAAGCGACCAGCACCGAGGAAATGGGTTCGATTATTGCCCGGTTTATCCGCGAAGCCTGATTATGAAAACATTATACGAGAAGCTGTTTGACGCGCATGTCGTTTATGAAGCGCCCCGTGAAACGCCGCTGTTGTACATCGACAGGCATCTTGTCCATGAAGTGACGTCAGCGCAGGCCTTTGATGGTCTGCGTGCGCATGGCCGCCCGGTGCGCCAGCCGTCAAAAACCTTTGCGACAATGGATCATAACGTCTCCACCCAGACGCGAGACATCAACGCCAGCGGCGAAATGGCACGCATCCAGATGTCAATGCTCATCAAAAACTGTGAAGAGTTTGGCGTACGGCTGTATGACCTCAAGCATCCTTTTCAGGGCATCGTGCATGTGATTGGCCCCGAGCAGGGCATGTCTCTGCCAGGCATGACCATTGTCTGCGGCGACTCGCATACTTCCACGCATGGCGCTTTTGGCGCGCTGGCGTTTGGTATCGGCACCTCGGAAGTTGAACACGTGCTGGCAACGCAGACGCTGAAGCAGTCTCGTGCAAAAACCATGAAGATTGAGGTGATCGGTCAGACCGCGCTGGGGATTACCGCTAAAGATATTGCGCTGGCAATTATTGGTAAAACCGGTAGCGGCGGCGGTAACGGTCACGTGGTGGAGTTTTGCGGTCAGGCAGTTGAAGCCCTGAGTATGGAAGGCCGTATGACGCTGTGCAATATGGCGATTGAACTGGGCGCGAAAGCGGGCCTGGTCGCGCCGGACGACACCACGTTTAATTACGTTAAAGGTCGACAGTTCGCGCCGAAGGAAGCCGCCTGGGACGAGGCGGTTACTTACTGGCGCACGCTGAAATCCGACAGCGGTGCGCGGTACGATAAAGTCGTCACGCTGAAGGCGGAAGAGATTGCACCGCAGGTAACCTGGGGCACCAATCCAGGCCAGGTGATTGCCGTTAACGAACGCATTCCCGATCCGGCCTCATTCAGCGATCCGATTGAACGTGCTTCGGCCGAAAAAGCGTTGGCTTATATGGATTTGAAAGCCGGAACGCGGCTGACCGATGTGAAGATCGACAAAGTCTTTATCGGTTCCTGCACCAACTCGCGTATTGAAGATTTACGCGCGGCGGCTTTGGTGGTGAAAGGCCATAAGATTGCGGCGGGCGTTCAGGCCTATGTCGTACCGGGTTCCGGTCCGGTGAAAGCGCAGGCGGAAGCGGAGGGTTTAGATAAAATCTTTCTTGATGCCGGTTTTGAATGGCGCCTGCCTGGCTGCTCCATGTGCCTGGCGATGAACAACGACCGTCTCAGCCCTGGAGAACGCTGCGCTTCCACCAGCAACCGCAACTTCGAGGGTCGCCAGGGGCGCGGCGGGCGCACGCATCTGTTAAGCCCGGCAATGGCTGCCGCTGCGGCGGTCGCAGGGCATTTTGCCGATATCCGCGAGCTGACTTAAGGGATCGTTATGGCTAAAAAATTCACCCAACACACCGGCATCGTGGTGCCGATGGATGCGGCTAACGTTGATACCGATGCCATCATTCCTAAACAGTTTTTGCAGATGGTGACGCGCACCGGCTTTGGCCGCAATCTGTTCTACGACTGGCGCTATCTTGACGCGGAAGGCCAGATCCCTAACCCGGAATTTGTATTAAATAAACCTGAGTTTCGCGGCGCGAGCATTATGCTTACCCGCGAAAACTTTGGCTGCGGTTCTTCACGTGAACATGCGCCCTGGGCGCTGACCGATTATGGCATTCAGGCGATTATCGGCAGCGATTTCGCAGACATCTTTGCCAATAACTCCTTCAACAATCAGCTGCTGCTGGTGACGCTGAGTGAAGAGGAAGTCGAGGAGCTGTTCCAGCGGGTTGCCGCGGATCCGGGCATCAGCTTCACCGTTGATCTGGAAAACCAGCAGGTCATTGCCGGTGAGAAAGGTTATGCGTTTAGCATCGACAGCTTCCGTCGTCACTGCCTGATTAACGGGCTGGATAATATCGGCCTGACGCTTCAGCACGATGCGGATATCACCGCTTACGAGCAGCAGCAGCCCGTGTTTTTGCGCTAGCGGATTTAAACAACCTCCCCAAAGCGTGCTGCACCAGCGTACAGCACGTTTTTTTACCTCTTAAAATTCAGAAACTCAAACATCCTTCACTTTCACCGACATCGCCAGCGCCGCCAGCGACAGGATCAGCGCGCCCCAGTAAACCGAATAATGGCCGAAGCTTTCGGCTAATGCGCCCTGCAAAACGCCCGCAAGGATTACGCCGGTTGAAATGCTGTTGGTGAATAACGTTGTTGCTGCGCCCGGCCTGCCTGGCATCAAATCCTGAAAATAGAGCATGCCGATCCCGGCGATAATCCCAATAAAAATGGCGTTGAAAATTTGCAGCGCCATCAGGGCCGCCCGTGAATGAAACAGCACCAGCCCCAGATAAAACACCACGCCGGACAGCACCGCAAACAGCATCATTTTACGTTTACCAAAGCGCTTTACATAATGACCCGCCAGCAGCATCGCCGGGATCTCCAACCCTGCCGCCACGCCCATCAGCAGGCCGGCTAGTTTGTCCGGCAATCCCAACACGCTGCTGATATAAAGCGGCATATCAATGATATACATGGTATTGCAGGTCCACATTAGCAGCGAGGCGATAAACAGCAGGCGCACATCCTTGTTTTTCCAGGCGCTTATCTGGGTCACTAATACCTCAGGCGATTGCTCAACCCGTGGAACAGAGGGCAGCGCAAACCAAATCAGTGCAATACAAACCACAAACAGGCCTGCGGCGATAGCAAACATGGTGGTAAAGCCATAATTCAGCGCCAGCGCAAAGGAAAGCGGCGGGCCGACAACCCAGGCAAGCGACAGCTGAGCACGCATTACCGAGCTGAACATCACCACTTCTCGCGCCGAACTGTCGGCATATTCACGTGCCAGGGCGAAAATTTGTGGCATCGAGACGCTGGCGATCGCTGAAAGCAGTACGCCGAAGGTAATCAGCGTCAGGTAATGACGGTTAAAAGCGAATAACAGCGCGTTGCCTACCGCCATCAAACAGCAAAACAGGATCAGCATCCGTCGGTCACCACGGTTATCCGAACGTTTGGCCAGCAGCAGGCTGACCACAATCCCGGCAATAGCGTTAACAGTATAAAACAGCCCAACCCAAAACGGACGCACTTGCACTTCGCGAGTCAGAAACAGGCTTAAGGTAGGTGCCTGAAGCGCACCCGCAACCCCGACCATAAAAGAGACGGCCATAAAAGCGAGATACACAGGATTGATACGACGGCCGGGCGTGAGAAGCGATTTCATAACTGATCCTTCAAGGAAAAATATCGCGACAGCAGGGAATAACGAAGCATAGAAGAAAACATGCAATGAAAAAAGCCAGCAGGCAAAACGCCCGCTGGCTGGTGAAACAGCACCATACTCAGATCGTAAAAAAATGAAATGTCAGAGCGCCATTCAGAGAATGCCTCCCGCTCTTTCATCCGCTTTCATTATTGCCTTAATATAAGGCAAGAAAAACTGACAGCTTTTGGCCAAGAGTTCCTCTTTTATGACATCGAAGCGTTTACATCAGCAGTTTATCCGGCTGTGGCAATGCTGTGAGGGCAAGACACAGGAAACCACGCTCAACGATTTAGCCGTGCAGCTTAGCTGTTCACGCCGCCATATGCGTAATCTGCTGAATGCGATGCAGCAGGAAGGCTGGCTGGCGTGGCAGGCAGAAGCGGGACGCGGTAAGCGCTCAACGCTGAGTTTTCTTTATACCGGACTCGCGTTACAGCAGCAGCGGGCGGAGGACCTGCTGGAACAGGATCGCATCGATCAGCTGGTGCAGCTGGTTGGCGATAAAAATGCCGTCCGCCAGATGCTTATCTCGCATCTGGGCCGCAGTTTCCGCCAGGGACGGCATATCCTTCGCGTTCTTTACTACCGTTCACTGCTCAACCTGCATCCGGCTACGCCGTTGCGCCGCTCAGAAACGCACCTTGCCCGCCAAATCTTCAGCAGCCTGACGCGGATAAATGAGGAAAACGGGGAAATCGAAGCGGATATCGCCCATCACTGGCAGCAGGTTTCGCCCTGCCACTGGCGTTTTTTCTTACGTCCGGCGATCCATTTTCATCACGGTCGTGAGATGGAGATGGTGGACGTTATCGCCTCGCTGGAAAGGCTCAAAGCCCAGCCGCTGTATGCCAATTTCCAGCATATTTCGTCGTCTACCCCATGGACGCTGGATATCCATCTGCATCAACCTGACAGCTGGCTTCCCTGGCTACTGGGCAGCGTCAGCACCGTGATCCTGCCGAAAGAGTGGCCTTCCCTGCCCGACTTCGCTCGCCAGCCAATTGGTACCGGGCCTTATGCGGTGGTGCATAATCAGCAAAGCCAGCTGCGTATTCAGGCCTTTGATGATTACTTTGGCTTCAGAGCGCTCATTGATGAGGTCAATATCTGGGTATTGCCAGAAATCAGTGAGGAGCTGGTCTACTCAGGCGTGAAGCTGGAAGGCGGCAGCGAGGCCGAAAAGTCGGAAGAGAGCCGCCTGGAGGAAGGCTGCTATTTTTTGCTGTTCGATCAGCGTTCAGAGGCAGGACGCAATGAGCATATCAGACGCTGGGTCAGCGCCATTGCTAATCCCATTGCCTTGCTGAACCAGTCCGGCGTTGGCTATCAGCGCTACTGGTTTCCCGCGTGGGGCCTGCTGCCGCGTTGGCATCATCGCAATGACATCACGCCTGTAGAAAAACCGGAAGGCCTGACTTCGCTAACGCTGACTTTCTATAGCGATCATATTGAACATCAGGGCATCGCCAATGCCTTACGGCCGCTGCTGGCTGAGAAAGGCGTTGAACTGATCGCCAGACAGGTCGATTACGAAACCTGGTATCGTGGCGAGGCAGAAAGCGATATCTGGCTGGGCAGCGCCAACTTTACGCTGCCGCTGGAATTTTCGCTGTTTGCCCTGCTGTATGAAATGCCGCTGATGCGCCACTGTCTGACCGTAGACTGGGAAAGCGACGCCCAGCGCTGGCGTGAACAGCAGCTACCGCTGGCCGACTGGAGCAGGAAGCTGATTACCAGCGGCAGCCTCCATCCTCTGTTTCACCACTGGCTGTTGCTGAAAGGCGAACGCAGCATGCGCAATGTGCGGATGAACACGCTCGGCTGGTTCGACTTCAAATCCGCCTGGTTCGCGCCGCCGGAATCGTGATGCTTTCGCAAGCCGCCGGAAATCATTATGATTATGCCGACCTCAACAGGGTGCATAACGGGTTGTTAGTCCGTTTACGCTGAGAAAAACCCATCGAACCTGACCCGGCTAATACCGGCCCAGGGATTTGAGATGACTCGCCTGCTCAGATCATGCGTCACTTCCCTCTACAAGGAACGCAAAGTGTTAAAAAAAGTTCTTCCTCTGATGGTTCTCTGTTCGCTCCCGGCCTTTGCCGCCAAACCCACGCTGACGGTTTATACCTACGACTCTTTCTCTGCCGACTGGGGCCCCGGCCCGGCAATTAAAAAAGCTTTTGAAGCCAGCTGCGGCTGCGAGCTGAAGTATGTTGCGCTGGAAGATGGCGTCTCGCTGCTTAATCGTCTGCGGATGGAAGGCAAAAACAGTAAGGCTGACGTGGTGCTGGGGCTGGATAATAACTTGCTGGATGCGGCCGAAAAAACCGGGCTGTTTGCCGCGAGTCATGTCGATACTCACAAAATCACCGTGCCGGGTGGCTGGAGCAACAGCACCTTTGTGCCTTACGACTATGGCTGGTTCGCCTTTGTCTATGACAAAACCCGGCTGCAAAATCCGCCCAAAAGCCTGAAGGAACTGGTGGAAAGCGATCGCCCACTGAAGGTGATTTATGAGGATCCACGCACCAGCACGCCGGGGCTTGGCCTGCTGCTGTGGATGCAAAAAGTCTTTGGCGATAATGCGCCGGACGCGTGGCAAAAACTGGCGAAGAAAACCGTCACCGTGACCAAAGGCTGGAGCGAGGCTTACGGCCTGTTCCTGAAAGGGGAAGGCGATATGGTGCTGAGCTACACCACCTCTCCGGCTTACCATCTGATTGAAGAGAAGAAAACCCAGTACGCTGCGGCAAACTTCAGCGAAGGTCATTATTTGCAGGTGGAAGTCGCCGGGCAGCTGAAAGGCAGCAAGCAGCCGCAGCTGGCACAGAAATTTATGCAATTTATGCTGGATAAGCCTTTCCAGAGCGCGATACCGCAAGGGAACTGGATGTACCCCGTCGTGCAGAGCAAGCTGCCCGCAGGCTTTGAGACGCTGACCATCCCGACCGTGTCGCTTCAGTATTCGCCACAGGAAGTCGCCAGCCAACGTAGCCAGTGGATCAATGCATGGCAACGCGCCGTCAGCCGCTAACCGCCGGTCCGCTGGTGCCGGGTGCACTGGCGGCCACGCTGCTGGTGGCTGTTGCACTGCTGGCAATAACGGCCCTGTGGCGCAGCGCGCCTGCCGTCGACTGGCACAGCATCTGGCAGGATGACTATCTCTGGCACGTGCTGCGCTTCTCTTTTTGGCAGGCTTTTCTCTCTGCCTCGCTTTCAGTCCTGCCCGCTATTCCTCTGGCGCGGGCTTTATATCGCCGCCGCTTTCCGGGGCGAAAAATGCTGCTACGCCTTTGCGCGATGACGCTGGTGCTGCCGGTGCTGGTAGCGGTGTTCGGCATCCTCAGCGTATATGGCCGCACCGGCTGGCTGGCGCAGCTTTGTTCGCTGCTTGGGCTGAACTACAGCTTCACGCCTTACGGCCTGCAAGGTATTTTACTGGCGCACGTATTTTTTAATCTGCCGCTGGCCGCACGACTGCTGCTTCAGGCCCTTGAGCAAATTCCTGGCGAACAGCGCCAGCTGGCTGCCCAGTTGGGGGTGGCTGGCTGGAACCATTTTCGGATTGTGGAATGGCCGTGGCTGCGCCGCCAGATCCTGCCTGCGGGCGCGCTGATCTTTATGCTGTGCTTTGCCAGCTTCGCAACCGTGCTGTCGTTGGGCGGTGGGCCAAAAGCGACCACCATTGAACTGGCTATTTTTCAGGCGTTAAATTTTGATTATGATCCCGGCCGGGCAGCGCTGCTGGCGCTGATCCAGATGGTTTGTTGTCTGGCGCTGGTGATGGTTAGCCAGCGACTCAGTAAGGCGCTGCCTGCCGGAACGGCCAATATCAGTGGCTGGCGCAACCCGGAGGAGAGTCTGACCGCAAAACTCACTGACGGCCTGCTGCTAACGCTGGCGCTGCTGTTACTACTGCCTCCCCTGGTGGCCGTTATCTCCGAGGGCCTGAACGGCGGAATGGCCAGGGTGCTGCAACAGCCTGCACTCTGGCAGGCAACGTTTACCTCGCTGCGGATTGCACTGGGTGCGGGCATGCTGTGCGTGATCCTGACCTTTATGCTGCTGTGGAGCAGTCGCGAGCTGCGTCTGCGGCAGCGGCCTTTTTCCGGCCAGATGCTGGAGCTGAGCGGTATGCTGATCCTGGCGATGCCGGGCATTGTATTAGCTACCGGTTTTTTCCTGCTGCTTAATGAAACCACCGGGCTACCGCAGTCGGCAGACGGCATCGTCATTTTTACTAATGCGCTGATGGCCATCCCTTACGCAATGAAAGTGCTGGAAAATCCGCTGCGCGACATTGCAGAACGCTACGATCGCCTGTGTACAGCACTGGATATTCGCGGCTGGAACCGGGTGCGTCTGATTGAAATTCGCGCGCTGAAACGACCGCTGGCACAGGCGTTGGCCTTTGCCTGCGTGCTGTCGATTGGCGATTTTGGCGTCGTAGCGCTGTTTGGCAATGATGATTTCCGCACGCTGCCTTATTATCTTTATCAGCAAATTGGCGCCTATCGCAGCGCGGACGGTGCGGTTAGCGCGCTGCTGTTGCTGCTACTCTGTTTTTTGCTGTTTACCCTGATTGAAAAACTGCCGGGACGCCATGCTAACGCTGACTAATCTGACCTATCTTTATCATCATCTGCCAATGCGTTTTGCCTTACAAATGCAGCCTGGCGAGCGGGTCGCGGTGCTTGGGCCAAGCGGCGCAGGGAAAAGTACGCTACTCTCACTGATCGCTGGTTTTCTTCACGCCGACAGCGGTGGCCTGCTGCTGGCAGGTCAAGACCACGTCAAAAGTGCTCCGGCAAAGCGCCCGGTTTCGATGCTGTTTCAGGAAAACAATCTTTTTACCCACCTCACCGTGGCGCAAAATATCGCGCTGGGGCTGCACCCGGGCATGAAGCTTGATGCCGGCCAAAAGCAACAGTTGCAGTCTATTGCCGGGCGCGTGGGGCTGAGTGAATATTTGCAGCGGCTGCCTGCGGAACTCTCTGGCGGCCAGCGCCAGCGTGCCGCCCTCGCCCGCTGTCTGATGCGTCAGCAGCCGCTTTTGCTGCTGGACGAGCCTTTCTCGGCATTAGATCCCGCCCTGCGCAAAGAAATGCTACAGCTGGTCGATGAAGTCTGCCGGGAGCGTAATCTTACCTTGCTGATGGTCTCGCACAGTCTGGAAGATGCGGCACGCATCGCGGATCGCAGCGTGCTGATTGTCGATGGTCGCATTTACTGGGATGGCAGCACACAGGCACTGCTGAACGGTGAGGTCAGTGAGGCGGCGGTGTTAGGGATCGGCCTGCGATAAACGGCCGACCCCGACACATCACTATCCAATAAATACTTGCCACAGCAGATGGCGGAAAATTGGCATCATAGGATGGAACTGAATAGCAATAAAACTGGCGATGGCCGCCAGCATCATTAACGGTGCCAGCCAGCGTAAACGGGACACGGGCAGATAAGGCGTGGCCCAGTCGTTCTGTTTTTTCACCCGCAGCCAGCGCCAGCCGAGCCAGACACCCAGCCAGACCAGCAGCGCAACCGCTAACAGCAACCATTTAAACAGGCCGCTGTTGGCCTCTTTTGGCACGTCGATAGCCACGCCAGCCAGAATACCCGGCAGCAGATAAAGCGGCGGCCAAAAGATGCAGCCAATAATATTCGGCGGAATAAACTTCTTCACTGGCAGTTCGAGCATGCCCGCGACCAGCGGGATCAGCGGACGCGTCGGGCCAACAAAGCGACCGACAATAATGGTAAACATGCTGTGCTGATGCAGCGCATGTTCTGTTTTATCCATCAGCGCCTGATGTTTTTTGATAAACGACCAGCGGTGAAGCGGTCCTTTAAACTGCCAGCCGATAGCGTAGGAGATCCAGTCGCCAAGCAGGCAGCCGACCGTTCCCACGGCCCAGGCCGGGTACAGACCAATCTGGCCGCTGCCGATCAGCGCGCCAAACGACGCCATTAGCACCGTGCCGGGCAGCAGCAGCCCTACCAGCGCCAGCGATTCGAAAAAGGTAATCAGCCCAACAGCCAGCAGCGACCAGGCAAGTGATTGCGTAATAAGATGTTGTAGCCAGGCTTCCATACTTTTCACATTTTCTGTAACAGGATCCCGGATTGTCCTGAGCTGGCTGAATGGCGTCAAGCGCTGATTTGTATGCGAATACTGACGCAAGCGATAACGACATGGATAAGGCGGGAGACACTGTATAAATGAACATGTTATCCTTGTTCATTGTGACAGCAATAAGGGCATCTGGTGAACGACGCACGCGCAGGCTTTCTGCTTACCCGCCACTGGCGGGACACGCCGTCCGGGACGGAGATTGTTCTGTGGCTGGCGACCGATGCCGGCCCGCAGCGGGTGGTATTGCCCGTGCAGGAGTCGGTGGCTTTTCTTCCTCAGCAGCAGCTTGCTCAGGCCGAAGCGCTCCTTACGCATGAGCGCGACTATCGGCTGGTGCCGCTTAATCTGAAAGACTTCCGGCAGCGTCCGGTCACCGCTATTTACTGTAAACAGTATCGCCAGCTGCAAAAACTGGAAAAGCTGCTGCGGGAAAATGGCGTGATGGTGTATGAAGCGGATATCCGCCCGCCGGAACGTTTCCTGATGGAACGGTTTATTACCGCTCCCGTGTGGTTCAGCGGCCAGCCTCGCGGTAACAGCCTGGTCGACGCCCGCCTCAAACCTAATCCGACTTACCGTCCGCCGCTGAAATGGGTCTCGCTGGACATTGAAACCACCCGCCACGGTGAACTCTACTGCATTGGTCTGGAAGGCTGCGGCCAGCGTGACGTGTATATGCTGGGGCCGGAGAATGGCGATGCCAGCAAGCTGGATTTCAATCTGGAATACGTCGCCAGCCGCCCGCAGCTGCTGGAAAAACTCAATGCCTGGTTTTTGAAACATGACCCTGACGTGCTGATTGGCTGGAACGTGGTGCAGTTTGACCTGCGCATGTTGCAAAAGCATGCCGATCGCTACGGTATTCCGCTGCGGCTGGGTCGTAATAATGAGACGCTGGAGTGGCGCGAGCACGGCTTCAAGCCAGGGATCTTTTTTGCTCAGGCGACCGGACGGTTAATTATTGACGGTATTGACGCCCTCAAATCCGCTTTCTGGGATTTTGCCTCATTCAGTCTCGAATCCGTCTCGCGCGAGCTGTTAGGCGAAGGCAAAGCCATTAACAATCCCTGGGACCGAATGCAGGAGATTGACCAGCGCTTTGCCGAAAACAAACCCGCGCTCGCCCATTACAATTTAAAAGACTGCGAGCTGGTAACACGCATTTTTCAGCACACCGATCTGATGCCGTTTCTGCTTGAGCGCGCAACCGTCAACGGTTTACCTGTCGATCGTCACGGCGGCTCGGTTGCCTCTTTCAGCCATCTTTATTTGCCTCGCATGCACCGCGCCGGATTTGTGGCGCCAGGTATTGGCGAAGTGGCGCCGGAAGCCAGCCCCGGCGGCTACGTGATGGATTCCCGGCCCGGACTGTACGATTTGGTGCTGGTGCTGGATTACAAAAGCCTTTATCCCTCGATTATTCGCACCTTTCTGATCGACCCTGTCGGGCTGGTCGAAGGCCTGGCCCACCCTGACGAGGCGGACTCGGTCAACGGCTTTCGCGGCGCGCGTTTTTCCCGGACTACGCATTGCCTGCCGGAAATTGTCAGTCAGATTTCGCAGGGCCGTGAAGCGGCGAAAAAACAGGGCAACAAGCCGCTTTCTCAGGCGCTGAAAATCATTATGAATGCGCTGTACGGCGTGCTGGGCACCAGCGCCTGTCGCTTTTTCGATCCGCGCCTGGCTTCCTCCATTACGATGCGAGGCCATGAGATCATGCGCCAGACCAAAGAACTGGTAGAGGCCGAAGGCTATGACGTGATTTACGGCGACACGGACTCCACCTTTGTCTGGTTGAAAACGCCACATGATGAGGCTTCAGCGGCAGCCATTGGCCAGCAGCTGGTGGAAAAAGTGAATGCCTGGTGGCAAACGCATCTGCGGGAAACGCTAAACCTGACCAGCGCGCTGGAACTGGAGTATGAAACCCATTTCTGCCGCTTTTTAATGCCCACCATTCGCGGCGCGGAACAGGGCAGCAAAAAACGCTATGCCGGACTGATCCGCGAAGGCGAACAGGAACGCATGGTGTTTAAAGGGCTGGAAACGGTACGAACCGACTGGACGCCGCTGGCCAAAAAATTTCAGCAGGAACTCTACCTCAGAATTTTTAAACAGCAGCCTTATCAGGATTATATTCGCGAAACCGTTCGCCAGCTGCTGGATGGCGAGCTGGACGAACAGCTAACCTACAGTAAAAGGCTGCGACGTCCGCTGGATGAATATCAGCGCAACGTACCGCCTCACGTGCGGGCTGCGCGGATTGCCGATGAGCAAAATCAGAAGCTGGGACGGCCTCTGCAATATCAGAAAGGCGGAAAAATTCGCTATGTGATGGCAACGTCCGGCCCGGAACCGCTGGAGGTTCGCATCACGCCACTGGACTACGAACATTACCTCTCACGCCAGCTACAGCCAGTCGCTGAGGGGATTCTTCCTTTTGTGCAGGATGACTTTGCTACACTGGTAACTGGTCAGTTGGGGCTTTTTTGACAGGTGACGAACGCGCCACCTTCCAGTACCATAGCGCCCTTCCTGACTATCTGAATTGTATTTTGCCGGGCACAGAGTGCCGGGCGGTAGTGCTATTGCCTGAAACAACCTCTACGAGAATCGAGCCGAATATCTATGCCTTTTACACTTGGTCAACGCTGGATCAGCGATACGGAAAGCGAATTGGGATTGGGAACCATCGTCGCGGTAGACACGCGCATGGTGACGCTGCTTTTCCCCGCCACCGGTGAAAACCGTCTTTACGCCAGAAATGATTCTCCTATTACTCGTGTGATCTTCAACCCGGGCGACACCATCACCAGTCACGAAGGCTGGCAGCTGGAAGTTGTTGAAGTGATTACTGAAAATGGTCTGGTCGCCTATCTTGGTACGCGTCTGGATACGGGCGAGTCTGGCGTGCTGATGCGCGAGGTGATGCTTGACAGTAAGCTGGTGTTCAGCAAACCGCAGGATCGCCTGTTTGCCGGCCAGCTCGATCGTATGGATCGCTTTGCCCTGCGTTTTCGTGCCCGTAAATATCAGAGCGAACAGTACCGCCTGGCGGTCAGCGGCCTGCGCGGCATGCGTACCAGTCTGATCCCTCATCAGCTGCACATTGCTCATGATGTGGGCCGTCGTCATGCACCACGCGTGCTGCTGGCGGATGAAGTCGGTCTGGGTAAAACCATCGAAGCCGGGATGATTATCCACCAGCAGCTGCTGGCAGGCCGCGCCGAACGCGTGCTGATCGTGGTGCCAGAAACCCTTCAGCACCAGTGGCTGGTTGAAATGCTGCGCCGCTTTAACCTGCGTTTCGCCCTGTTCGATGACGATCGCTACGCGCAGGCGCGCCTGGACAGCGACAATGCTTTCGATACCGAACAGCTGGTTATCTGCTCGCTCGATTTTGTCCGCCGTAACAAGCAGCGTCTGGAAATGCTGGCGGAAGCCGAATGGGATTTGCTGATCGTCGACGAAGCGCACCACCTGGCGTGGGAAGAAGGTCAGCCAAGCCGTGAATATCAGGTGATTGAACAGCTAGCCGAGCAGATCCCGGGCGTACTGCTGTTGACCGCAACGCCGGAACAGCTGGGTCTTGAGAGCCACTTTGCCCGTCTGCGGCTGCTCGATCCGGATCGCTTCCACGATTTTGACGCCTTTGTTGAAGAGCAGCAGCACTTCCGTCCCATTGCGGACGCCGTTTCCGGCCTGCTGGCCGACAAGGCTATCGATCAGCAGCAGATGAATATGCTGAACGATCTGATGGGCGAGCAGGATATCGAGCCGCTGTTGCAGGTTGCTAACAGCGATCGTGAAGGCAAGCTGGAAGCACGTCAGGAGCTGATCAGCATGCTGATGGATCGCCACGGCACCAGCCGCGTGCTGTTCCGTAACACCCGTAACGGCGTGAAGGGCTTCCCAAAACGCGAGCTGCATCAGATTCGCCTGCCGCTGCCAACGCAGTATCAGACCGCCATTAAAGTTTCCGGCATTATGGGCGCGCGTAAAGCGGCCGATGAGCGCGCGCGCGACATGCTTTACCCTGAGCAAATCTATCAGGAATTTGAAGGCGATAGCGGCACCTGGTGGAACTTCGATCCGCGCGTCGAATGGCTGATGGGCTTTTTGACCAGCAACCGCGATCATAAAGTGCTGGTAATTTGCGCCAAAGCGACCACTGCGCTGCAATTGGAACAGGTTCTGCGCGAGCGCGAAGGCATTCGTGCCGCCGTATTCCACGAAGGACTGTCGATTATCGAGCGTGACCGCGCTTCGGCCTGGTTTGCTTCTGAAGAAGATGGCGCTCAGGTGCTGCTCTGCTCGGAGATCGGTTCCGAAGGCCGTAACTTCCAGTTCGCCAGCCAGATGGTGATGTTCGATCTGCCGTCTAACCCCGATTTGCTGGAACAGCGTATTGGTCGTCTCGACCGTATCGGCCAGGCACATGATATTAAGATCCACGTGCCTTATCTGGAAAAAACCGCGCAGTCCGTGCTGGTACGCTGGTATCACGAAGGGCTGGACGCTTTCGAGCACACCTGCCCGACCGGCCGCGCTGTTTACGATAAAGTCAGCGCTCGACTGGTCGATTATCTGGCCTCGCCCGAAAATACCGAAGGGCTGGACGAGTTTATCCACGAATGCCGTAAGCAGCACGACGAGCTGAAAAGCCAGCTGGAACAGGGACGCGACCGCCTGCTGGAACTGAACTCCAACGGCGGCGAAAAAGCCCAGGCGCTGGCAGAGAAAATCGGCGAACAGGATAACGATATAGAACTGGTTAATTTTGCGCTGAACCTGTTCGATATCGTGGGTATCAATCAGGAAGATCGCAGCGATAACCTGATTGTACTGACGCCTGGCGACCATATGCTGGTGCCGGATTTCCCTGGCCTGCCGGAAGATGGCTGCACCATCACCTTCGATCGTGGTCAGGCGCTGTCGCGTGAAGACGCACAGTACGTTACCTGGGAACACCCGATTATCCGCAACGGCCTGGATCTGATCCTGTCGGGCGATACCGGAAGCTGTGCGCTCTCTCTGCTGAAGAACAAAGCGCTGCCGGTCGGCACGCTGTTGGTTGAGCTGATCTACGTGGTGGAAGCGCAGGCGCCGAAGCACTTACAGCTGACCCGCTTCCTGCCGCCAACGCCGGTGCGCATGCTGGTTGACCGTAAAGGCACCAACCTGGCGGGCAAAGTGGAGTTCGAAAGCTTTAACCGTCAGCTGAATGCCGTAAACCGCCATACCGGCAGCAAGCTGGTGAACGCCGTGCAGCAGGATGTCCATGAAATCCTGAAGCTGGCGGAAGATCAGGCGGCGGAAGAAGCCCGTAAGCTGATTGACGTTGCCCGTCAGGAAGCGAACGAAAAACTCAGCGCTGAGCTGTCGCGTCTGGAAGCCTTAAGCGCGGTCAATCCTAACATTCGTCAGGATGAAATTGACGCGCTGGAAAGCAATCGTGAGCAGGTGCTGGAAGCGCTGAATGACGCGGGCTGGCGCCTTGACGCGCTGCGCCTGATTGTTGTGACGCATCAGTAACACCTAAAGGGCGGCGCAGGCCGCCCTCAGACAGCTGACAAACTTAAAGTGAGAGGAACACGGACCTGGAACAAAGCGTCCTGGGCCATGGAAGGCCCAGGTCGAGCTGGCATAGACGCCGCTTTTTGCGCCTTTGTGGAAGGCCCGTGTTCCTCGCACCGGCACTGTGTCAACAACCTCAGGGCGGCGCAGGCCGCCCTGATACAGGCATGAAGATGGAACCCTACAATCCTCCGCAAGAGCCCTGGCTACATATTCTGTATCAGGATGAATATATTATGGTGGTCAACAAGCCCAGCGGACTGCTGTCCGTACCCGGCCGCCTGCCTGAACATAAAGACAGCGTGATGACCCGCATCCAGCGTGACTTCCCCGACGCTGAATCGGTGCACCGGCTGGATATGGCCACCAGCGGCGTGATTATCGTTGCGCTGACCAAAGCCGCCGAGCGCGAACTGAAACGCCAGTTCCGTGAACGCGAGCCGAAAAAAACCTATGTGGCGCGCGTCTGGGGGCATCCTGAGAAAGATAAAGGCCTGATCGACCTGCCTCTGATTTGCGACTGGCCGCAGCGACCAAAACAGAAAGTCTGTTTTGAAACCGGCAAAGCGGCACAAACGGAATATGAAGTGCTGGACTATGCCGCTGATAACAGCGCACGGGTTTTGCTCAAGCCGATTACTGGCCGTTCGCATCAGTTAAGAGTGCATATGCTGGCGCTGGGCCATCCTATTCTGGGTGACAATTTTTACGCGCACGACGAAGCCAGAGCGATGGCACCACGTCTTCAGCTGCATGCAGAGATGCTCACCATCACCCATCCGCAATACCAAACGCCCATGACTTTCCGTCAGCCTGCGGACTTTTAATGCTGCTGCCGTCGCGTTTTAGCCCCCATAAATAAAAAAGTCCGGCGCCAGGCCGGACTCCCGTCCATGTGGTTTTGTTGCCTTTTCAGCCAATGCAGTGCGACAAAGTCACGGTGGATAAACCGTACTTATTCGCCGCGTTGACCAGACGCTCTACCTGCGGCTTGCCGTGGTCGGGATGCATCTCTTCATAAGCACAGGTTTTGCCAGAGAGAGTATATTTCCGCAGGCCAAAGTTGTGATAAGGCAGCAGATCGATACCGCGAAAAGCAGACTTTCCGCGGGTTATGCTGGCGATCAGCGCCATCATATTCTCCGCTTCTTCCAGACTGTCATTCACTTCCGGGATCACCGGGATGCGAATGCGCAGCGGGATTGCTTCATCAAGCATCTTTTGCAAATTGCTTAAAATGCTGCGATTACTGACGCCGGTATACCGCTGATGCCGTTTCTCGTCGGCCAGCTTCAGGTCGAACAATACCAGCTGGCTGGCCTCACAGGCCTGCCATAACAGCGGCCATGAGGCAAAACCGGACGTCTCCACCGCGGTATGGATCCCTTCCTGCCTGGCCGTTTGTAATAGCAAGCGTGAAAAGACGGGCTGAAGGGCGATTTCACCGCCGCTGAGCGTCATACCGCCGCCAGACGTTCGGTAATAGAGTTCATCGGCAATGACCGTCTGCATGACCTGCTCCACGCTTAGCCGGTTACCAATATTACGGATCGCCGCCGCCGGGCAATCCTCATCATCCGGCCAGTCAGCATAGCCCGCCTTCACAAATTTTCCCTGCGCAGCTTTGCCCGGACAACGCTGCCAGCATTGCGAGTGGCGACATCGCTGGCCGTCAAATAAGACTTCCGGCTGGCCCGACAGGCTTTCCGGGTTGGCACACCATGCACACGCCATCTGGCAACCTTTCAGAAACACCACCGTGCGTACGCCCGGTCCGTCATGCAGTGAAAAGCGCTGGATATTAAAGACGATGCCTGAGCTGTTCACCTCAGAACTGCTGCAACTGGGTGCGGCTGATAATTTCATCCTGGACCTCACGACTGAGTTCAACGAAGAATGCGCTGTAACCCGCAACTCTGATCATCAGATTGCGGTAAGCCTCCGGGTTTTCCTGTGCTTTACGCAGCGTCTCGTCATCCACGTAGCTAAACTGCATCTGCGCATTGCCCAGCATACTGGCGCTACGCAGCAGGGTAATTAACCCCTGTTCGCCCTCATCAGTGTCCAGAATGCCATGCAGCAGCTTAAAGTTATGCACCATCCCAATTTCCATCTCTTCGACGTTAATACGCCCAACGGAATTCACGATGGCAGTGGGTCCGGCATAATCGGTCTGCTGGGAAGGACTGATCCCGTCAGCCAGCGGCATGCCCGCCAGACGTCCGCTGGGCAGCGCGCCGGTCGCCAGACCAAATGGCGTGTTGTTAGAGATCGACAGCGTACCGTGAGTGAACGGGCCATACAGCATCCGGTACTGCCGATGCTGCTGCTCGATAAAGCGGATCAGATCCCGGGCGATGTAATCAACTTCGGCAATATCGTTGCCAAATTTCGCTACGTTCAGGCATGCGGAGCGGAGCGATTCATGACCGTCAAAATTATCGTGAAGCGCCTGCACCATTTGCTCAGGCGTAACCTTGTGCTGGGTGTAAACCAGCTCGCGCATCGCCATCATGGCGTTGGCATAGTCCGCCATGCCGGTCCAGATCAGGCCCGGGCCATTATTGACCATCGCCCCGCCGTGCATCACATCTTTACCCTGCTCAACACAGCCTTCTACCAGACAGGAAATCAGCGGCTTAGGGGCCAGATCCCGGTGCAGTTTCTGCATCATCAGCGTGGCTCTGGCGGCCTGCCGGACGATATGGCTTAACTGCTGTTTTACCGCCGCTTCAAAAGCAGCATAGGTGGTGAGTTCGCCCGGCTCGCCGGTCAGTGGCCCAACCTGAGAACCGCTGGCCGTTTTGCCATTGTTCAGCGCCAGCTCAATTGCGCAGGTAAAGGTGGTATACCCCACCGATGTCCACTGATAAATACGGCCCGATCGCTGCGGCTCCACGCAGCCCATCAGACAGTAATCGCGCGCATCTTCATAATCGAAGCCTTTACGCAGCATCATTTTGATGTGGGCGTCGTCAAAATGGCAGGCCGGGAAACCGATGCCTGCCCGAATAACCTCGACGATTTTGCGCATAAACGGCTGCGGTGACTGATTGTGAATACGCACCGCCAGGCTCGGCTGATAAATTTTCAGCTTGCGGGAACAGTCCATAATCAGCAGGGTCAGAGGATTGGTCGCATCGCCGCCCTCGCGTTTTTGCCCGCCGACCACAAGGTTGACGAAAGGCTGATAACCCGCAAAGTACATGGCGGAACTGGCGCTGCAAATCCACATGCATTCGGACATTTTAATCATCCAGCAGCACAGCAACTCTTCCGCTTTTGCTTCGGTTAACTCGCCAGACGCCAGATCCGCCGCAAGAAGCGGCCACAGATATTGATCGACACGACCCAGCGAAATCCCCGTCTGGTTCTCTTCCAGAATGAACAGCGACTGAGCGAACCAAATCGCCTGTAATGCTTCATAGAAATTTTCTGGCGGATGTTCCGGCACGCGGCGGCAAATGTGCGCCAGTTTTATCAGCTCCGCTCTGCGCTGGCCATCCACTGCCTGTTCTGCCAGCTGCTGGGCATAATCGGCATAGCGGTTGGCATAATCTTTCACGCCTTCACAGGTTTCAATCACCGCTTCGTAAAAAACCTGTTTATCCTGATCGTCAGGACAGGTTGGCGATAAGCCACCTAATGCTGCGCGAGCCTCGTCCGCCACGCCGCCCAGCCCTTTTTTCAGCAAAATAATATCGTAGCCGGGACAGGTATCACCGCCGCCGTTCTGGGTTTTGATGCTGAGGTCGCAGATGCCGTCATCGGTACTCCACTCCCACAGCCCGGCATGACGCAGCTGCGTTTCCGCCACCTCATCCAGTGAGCGCCCCTGCCAGAAAGGGAAAATGTCTTCACGCAGTTCGCGCTTAACCTCATCGCTGATTTCGTACGGATCCTGAGCGCGAGTGGACATGGTATCGAGCTCATCCGCCACCCAACGCCAGGCGATTTCCGGCGACACTTCGCCTCCCCGGGCTGCACCGGCCGGATGACTGATAATCAATTCATCGTCCTGAATCACCAGCGGCGCAAGCTGACAGGCACGGCGAAATGCCATTGCGCGGAGCAATAGCGTTGGCATGCCTGGATAGCGGCGATAAATTTCGGTAACGGCTCTGGCCCGGGTTGCGGAGATAAAAGGTTTCGCCTGTAAATAACGCGTTCGCAGACGATGAATGCGGGGATAAAGCTGATCCATAACATTATTCATTGAAACATTCCCATTATCACACAGCCAGCTACAATTAATGAAATACCGATAAAAGCGGGCCGATCTATTTTATTACGATAAATAACCACGCCGACCAAATTGATGATAACAATGCCCAAACCGCACCAAAGGGCATAGGCAAGGCCGACCGATAAAACCAGAATCGCTTTTGATAAAGCATAAAAACAGCAGGCGTAAATTGTCATTACCCCAAGGGTAATGCCCCAACGGCGAAAACTGTCGGTTTTAGGCAGCAGGCTGGTGGCTACAACCTCCAGCACAATGGCAATAAATAGCCACAGCAACCCGGTTAATGTACTGAGCATGATTACCTGCCTCCTGAAACAGAATTAGCGGGCTTGTCTTTTCCAGAGAGCAGATTAATCACCACTACCCCCGCAAGAATTAATAACATGCCAATTATGCTGCCATGGCTGATCAACTTGTCGAACACTACGCGGTTGGTGATTGAGGTGGCGACAATGCCGACACCGGCCCACAGTGCGTAGGCAAGGCCAATAGGGATTTTCTTCAGTGAAAGCGTCAGGAAAAAGTAGGAAACGGCATACGCCGCCAGTGCAAGCCCTGCTGGCAAAATTATCGACATTCCCTTCGATAAAGCTAACAGCGTGGTTGCCACTATTTCCATGGTAATGGCAATGCAGAGATATAAAGAATACCTGTCTTTTTTCATAATTTAATAAACCAGTGTGATACAGATAATTAACATTCAGAATTTAAAAATAAAAACGTTCTGTTCTGTATCAGTGTATCTGGATCTCTGTCAATCCAGCATAAACAATGAGGCCTCTAAAGCCTCATTATTATCAACCGGAGTAAAAATTATTGATAATTTATCATGATGACAGTAGTTTTATTTATCGCAGCCTTTAGGTTAATCATGCGATAATTTTAAATATTCAATAAACCCGTTGCAGGTTAGCACTTGACTATAAATAAAATAACTCTGTTGATTACGCTAAGCTATCCAGCCGGTGAGCAACGCACCACCGGCCGGATAATGCTTATTTAAAGCCTTTTTCCCGCTTAATCAGATCGTAAGCAGCCTGGATTTCCTGCGCTTTCTGCTTCGCCATTTCCATCATCTGTGGCGGTAAGCCTTTCGCCACCAGCTTATCAGGATGATGCTCGCTCATTAGCTTACGGTAGGCCCGTTTTATAACCGCTGGCTCATCGCTGCTTTTTACGCCCAGTACGCTACAGGCATCTTCCAGCGTCGGCCCACGCTGAGCGGATTGAAAACCACCCTGCGAACCCGCGCCCTGATAGTGACCGCCGCCGCCAAACTGCTGACCGCCTTCCATCATGCGCAGAAACTGATCGAACTGGTTATGCGAAATACCCAGCTCCTCTGCGATCACATACAGCACCTGACGCTCATTAGGATGAAGCGATCCATCAGCAAAGGCCGCCTGGATTTGAATTTCCAGAAACATCCTAATCAGGTCAAAACGGCCAAAGCAGGCGCTACGCAATTCACGCAGTTTAGTACGCAGCGGGTAGTCTCCCTCTTTTCCTTCGCGAAAGGCACGCTGCGCCGACGTTCTGGCTTCACCATGCAGCTGCATGCGATCCATCAGCAGGGAAGCCATCTGAATATCCGCATCCGTAACGCGCCCTTTCGATTTGGTCAGATGCCCCATAACCTGAAAGGTGGTGCGGAAAAACAGCGTCTGTCGGGTCTGCTGATTGGCGAAATAGCCCTGTCCTCTGACCGCCTGCGCCTTATCAACCAGATGACCAATCAGCAGGCCAAATGCTATTCCCCAAAAGCCGATGCCGCTTAACAAACCCAGCACAAGCCCGATTACTTTTCCCCAATAGCGCATATACTCCTCAATTCGCCATGCTGAAGCCCAGAAATTGCATTATCATACCCGTCATTTATCTCAGAGCCTAACGGCAACGCGGTCAAACAACCAGAGCAAGCACTGCCGCTTTCACCTTACAGCACCGCTGTAATTTGTAAGATGCAGGGTATAACACTAGCGCAACGCAGTTGAGTACGTTAGTCTCTGACCGTTTGTCGGCATGATGCCTGCTATCACGGAATTTTCGATACCGCGTATGAAAAAACGACTACCTACTTTGCTGGCCACGCTTATCGGTTCAGCGCTTTACAGCCAGCAAGGTCTGGCCGACGACCTCGCATCGCAATGTATGCTGGGCGTACCAAGCTATAACCGTCCTCTGGTTCAGGGCAAAGACACCAATAACCTGCCGGTAACGATTAATGCGGATCAGGCTAAAGGCAACTACCCGGATGATGCGGTGTTTAGCGGCAACGTCGATATTCAGCAGGGCAACAGCCGCATGCTGTCTGACGAAGTGCAGCTGCACCAGAAGCCGCAGCAGGGCCAGCCGACGCCGGTACGCACCGTCGACGCGTTAGGTAATGTGCACTATGACGACAATCAGGTCATCCTGAAAGGTCCGAAAGCCTGGTCCAATCTGAACACCAAAGACACCAACGTCTGGAATGGCACCTACCAAATGGTTGGCCGTCAGGGACGTGGTAGCGGCGATCAGATGAAGCTGCGCGGGCAAAATCGCTATACCATTTTGGAAAATGGTACCTTCACTTCCTGTCTTCCTGGCGACAATAGCTGGAGCGTGGCGGGTACAGAAGTGATTCAGGATCGCGAAGAACAGGTTGCTGAAATCTGGAATGCCCGCTTTAAAATTGGCGCGGTTCCGGTGCTTTACAGCCCCTATTTGCAGTTGCCTATCGGCGACAAACGCCGTTCCGGTTTCCTGATCCCTAACGCTAAATATGGCAGTTCCAACGGCTTTGAATTTATTCTGCCCTACTACTGGAACATCGCGCCGCAGGCCGACGCCACCATTACGCCACACTATATGAGCAAGCGTGGCATGCAGTGGCAGAATGAATTCCGCTACCTGACCAAAGCCGGTGTGGGCCTGATGGAATTCGACTACCTGCCAACCGACGATCAGTACAACAAAGATGCGGCGGCTCGTAATCTTTCCGACGACAAAGATTCCAATCGCTGGTTGTTCTTCTGGCGGCATTCGGGCGTCTACGATCAGAACTGGCGCTTTAACGCCGACTACACCAAAGTCAGTGATGTTTACTACTTCACCGACCTGGATTCGCCGTACGCTAACTCAACCGACGGTTATGTGACGCAGAAATTTAGCGTGGGCTACGCTGAGAAAAACTGGGATGCCACGCTGTCGACTAAGCAGTTCCAGATTTTCTCCACCCAAACCAATAACGACGTTTATCGCGCCGAACCGCAGTTTGACTTTAACTATTATCAGAACGACGTGGGTCCATTCGACACCCATCTGTATGCACAGGCGGTGAAGTTTACCAACGTTAATGAAGAATACCCGGATGCGACGCGTCTGCACCTGGAGCCCACGATCAACCTGCCGCTTTCTAACGGTTGGGGCAGCCTGAATACCGAAGCGAAACTGCTGGCGACGCATTACCAGCAGGATGACATCGAATACTGGAACGAAAACGTTGATACCACCAAGGTCAACCAGCTGAAAAGCAGCGTGAACCGCGTAATGCCGCAGTTCAAAGTTGACGGCAAGATGGTATTCGATCGCGACATGAATTGGGCAGAGGGCTACACGCAAACGCTGGAACCGCGTATGCAGTACCTCTACATTCCTTATCGTGACCAGAGCACTATCCGGGCTTATGACTCCACGCTGCTGCAAAGTGATTACACCGGCCTGTTCCGTGACCGCACTTATAGCGGCCTGGATCGCATTGCT
Organism: Pantoea sp. CCBC3-3-1; assembly: GCF_007981265.1. Lineage (NCBI taxonomy): Bacteria > Pseudomonadati > Pseudomonadota > Gammaproteobacteria > Enterobacterales > Erwiniaceae > Pantoea > Pantoea sp. CCBC3-3-1. The sequence continues at coordinate 791,743 of NZ_CP034363.1, read as the reverse complement.
TCTGCCAATCAGGTGACCACCGGCGTCACTACCCGAATATTTGATAACGATCTGGTTGAACGTTTTAACGCTTCCATTGGTCAAATCTACTCGTTTACCCCGTCTCGTACCGGACTGGAGAACGCAGACAGTGACGATCGTGGCAGTCTGGTATGGGCAGGTGATACCTACTGGAAGATTAGCGACCGTTGGGGAGCGCGTGGCGGTGTGCAGTATGACACCAGCCTCAATGACGTTTCACAAGGTAATGCCATACTGGAATACCGTCGTGATGCAGACCGGATGGTGCAGTTGAACTACCGCTATACCAGCCCGGAATATATTCAGCAGACGCTAAGCCAGATCACTAACCCTGGCTATCAGCAGGGGATCTCACAGGTGGGTACAACGGCAAGCTGGCCGATTGCTGATGCCTGGTCAGTTGTGGGTGCCTGGTATTACGATACGAAAGCGAAGCAGCCGGCCGATCAGTTACTCGGCGTGCAGTACAGCTCCTGCTGTTATGCCATTCGCCTGGGGTACGAGCGTAAAATATCCAGCTGGGAAAACGACAGCAGTAAGTACGATAACAAAATCTCGTTCAACATTGAGCTACGCGGCCTGAGCCCAACTTACAACCTGGGCACCGGCCAGATGCTGCGTCAGGGCATTCTGCCTTATCAGCGCTCTTTCTGATGTTGTGATTTAGTATGCAAACCCGCAGTGCGGATAGAAGAATGGAAAAAGTATGAAGAACTGGAGAATGCTGATCCTCGGTGCAGCGCTGACAGCCAGCACCGCGTTTGCAGCACCGCAAGTTGTTGATAAAGTCGCCGCCGTCGTGAATAACGGCGTGGTGTTAGAAAGTGACGTCGACGGCATGATGCAGTCGGTAAAAGGTCAGGCTCATCAGGCTGGTCAGCAGCTGCCGGATGACAGAACGTTACGCCATCAGATCATTGAACGTCTGGTGATGGATAACATTCTGCTGCAAATGGCAAAACAGGCGGGCATCCAGATTTCAGATGCACAGCTGGATCAGGCGATTGCCAACATTGCTGCGCAAAACAAAATGAGCGTGGATCAGCTGCGTAGCCGCCTGGCTTACGACGGCATGAACTACGCAACTTATCGCGAGCAGATCCGCAAAGAGATGACCATTGCCGAAGTGCGCAATAACGAAGTCCGTCGTCGTGTGACCATTCTTCCGCAGGAAGTGGATTCGCTGGCGAAACAGGTTTCTTCTCAAAACACCGCTTCGACTGAGCTGAACCTCAGCCACATCCTGCTCCCGCTGCCGGAAAATCCAACCCAGCAGCAGGTTGACGATCAGGAAACCCTGGCGAAACAGCTGGCAGGCGAGGCCAAAGGCGGTGCCGATTTCGGTAAGCTGGCAATCACCTACTCCGCCGATCCTCAGGCGCTGAAAGGCGGCAACATGGGCTGGGGCCGGATTCAGGAACTGCCTTCACTGTTCGCACAGTCGCTGGTGACGGCGAAAAAAGGCGATATCATTGGCCCAATCCGTTCCGGCGTCGGCTTCCACATCCTGAAAGTGAATGATGTTCGTGGCGATAACCAGAGCATTTCGGTGACTGAAGTGCATGCCCGCCATATTCTGCTGAAGCCTTCACCAGTGATGACTGACGCCCAGGCGCGCCAGAAGCTGGAACAGGTTGCGGCGGATATCAACAGCGGTAAAACCAGCTTTGCTCAGGCAGCTAAACAGCTTTCACAGGATCCTGGTTCAGCCAATCAGGGCGGCGATCTGGGCTGGAGCTCTCCGGAAGTCTTCGATCCCGCTTTCCGCGACGCGCTGTTGAAATTGAAGAAGGGGCAATTGAGCACGCCGGTTCACTCTTCTTTCGGCTGGCATTTGATTCAGCTGATGGATACCCGTCAGGTTGATAAAACGGATGCCGCGCAGAAAGAACGCGCTTACCGTCTGCTGTTCAACCGTAAATTTGCTGAAGAAGCACAGACCTGGATGCAGGAACAACGTGCTTCAGCCTACGTGAAAATTCTGGATGCCAATGCTCAGTAACCTGCGCGTGGCGATCACTCCCGGCGAACCCGCCGGGATTGGTCCTGATGTCACCCTGCAACTGGCCCAGCGCGACTGGCCAGTTGAACTGGTCGTCTGTGCCGATCCAGCTTTGCTGCGCCAGCGTGCGGCAAAGCTGGGTTTACCCTTGACGCTACGAGAATACCAGCCGGGCGTAGCCGCACAGCCACAGGCTGCGGGAACGCTGACGGTATTGCCGGTGATTACGCCACAGCCGGTTAAGGCTGGCGAACTCTGCGTGGCCAACAGTCATTACGTGCTGGAAACGCTGGCGCGTGCCTGTGACGGTTGCCTTAATGGTGAATTTGCCGCGCTGATTACCGGTCCGGTGCATAAAGGCGTAATTAATGATGCGGGCATCTTTTTCAGCGGGCATACTGAGTTCTTCGCGGAGCGGGCAATGTGCTCACGCGTGGTGATGATGCTGGCAACGGAAGAGCTGAGAGTCGCGCTGGCGACCACGCATCTGCCGCTTAAAGATGTCTCTGCCGCCATCACTCGCGACAGCCTGCACGAAGTGATCAATATTCTTCACGCCGATCTGCAAAGCAAATTTGGTCTGGCCCAGCCGCATATTTTTGTCTGTGGCCTGAATCCGCATGCAGGTGAAGGCGGACACATGGGACGTGAAGAGATCGATGTCATTATCCCTGCGCTGGATGAACTCCGACGCCAGGGGATGCAGCTGACCGGCCCGCTGCCGGCAGATACGCTGTTTCAGCCCAAATATTTACAGCATGCCGATGCAGTCCTGGCGATGTATCACGACCAGGGCCTGCCGGTGCTAAAATATCAGGGATTTGGTCGTGCGGTGAATATCACCCTTGGCCTGCCCTTTATCCGTACCTCCGTCGATCATGGCACAGCCTTAGAGCTGGCAGGCCAGGGTGACGCGGATGCGGGCAGCTTTATTACGGCGCTTAACCTCGCCATTACCATGATTAAGAGCAGTAATGAATAATCGCGTCCATCAGGGCCATTTCGCCCGCAAACGTTTCGGACAGAACTTCCTGAACGACCAGTACATTATCGACAGCATCGTCTCCGCTATCCATCCACAGGCAGGCGAGGCGGTTGTCGAGATCGGCCCAGGCCTCGGCGCGTTAACCGAACCGGTTGGCGAACGTCTGGATGCCATGACGGTCATCGAACTTGACCGCGACCTGGCGGCTCGTCTGCAGACCCATCCTTTCCTTGGGCCTAAGCTGACGATCTTCCAGCAGGATGCCATGACCTTTAATTTCGCCGAGTACGCCCGTGAAAAAGGCCAGTCTCTGCGCGTCTTCGGCAACCTGCCCTACAACATCTCTACCCCGTTGATGTTCCACCTTTTCAGCTATACTGATGCGATTCGCGATATGCACTTTATGTTGCAAAAAGAGGTGGTCAATCGCCTGGTTGCCGGGCCTGGCAGCAAGGCGTATGGTCGGCTGACGGTGATGGCACAGTATTACTGCCAGGTGATCCCGGTGCTGGAAGTCCCGCCGGAATCCTTCACCCCGGCACCAAAAGTGGATTCCGCCGTGGTGCGTTTGATCCCTCATTCGACGATCCCGCATCCGGTTAAAGATATTCGCTTACTCAGCCGAATCACCACCGAAGCTTTCGGTAAGCGCCGTAAAACGCTACGTAACAGCCTTGGTCATCTCTTCACGCTTGAAGTTTTGCAGCAGATGAATATCGATCCAACGCTGCGTGCGGAAAATATCTCAGTGGCGCAGTACTGCCAGCTGGCTAACTGGCTGAGCGAGCATCCTCAGGTTCAGCAGCAGGAGAACTAAGCAATGACCGATACGCCCCGGGTTAGTATTAATGTGCAGAGCGTTTATATTGCGTCGCAGTCGGATCCTGAAGAGGAGCGCTACGTTTTTGCTTACACCATTACAATCCGCAATTTGGGGCGTACCGCTGCTCAGCTGCTTGGCCGTTACTGGCTCATTACCAACGGCAACGGCCGCGAAACTGAAGTTCAGGGTGAAGGCGTGGTGGGCGAACAGCCGCTTATTCAGCCCGGAAACGAGTTTCAGTACACCAGCGGTGCCGTTCTCGAAACGCCGATGGGCACCATGCAGGGACACTATGAGATGATCGACAGCGAGGGCGAAGCCTTCCGTGTAGAGATCCCGGTGTTCCGCCTGGCAATCCCCACTCAAATCCATTAATTCTGATTGCGGTGCAAAGCCCTGCCGCCGCACCGCATATGGCTGGACAGGTTTATGAGCACTTATCTAATCGGCGATATTCATGGTTGCTACGATGAACTGCAATCTTTGCTGGCGCAGGTTGCTTTCGACCCCGCTCAGGACACCCTGTGGTTAACCGGCGATTTAGTAGCGCGGGGTCCCGGCTCGCTGGAAGTTTTACGCTTCGTTCGCTCTCTCGGTGATGCGGTTAAGGTGGTATTAGGCAATCATGATTTGCATCTGCTGGCCGTTTTCGCCGGGATTAGCCGTAACAAACCTAAAGACCGAATTACGCCGCTGTTGGAAGCCGAAGACGCGGATGAGCTGATTAACTGGCTTCGTCGTCAGCCGCTGTTGCAGGTTGATGAAGAGAAAAAGTTGGTGATGGCCCATGCCGGGATCACCCCGCAGTGGGATATCGAAACGGCGCAAAGCTGTGCTCGTGAAGTGGAAGCCGTGCTCTCCAGCGATACCTATCCGCTGTTTCTTAACGCTATGTATGGCGATATGCCCAATAACTGGACGCCAGAACTCAGCGGGCTGGCCCGTTTGCGCTTCAGCACCAACGCGCTGACCAGAATGCGGTATTGCTTCCCTAACGGCCAGCTGGATATGATCTGCAAAGATACACCAGACTCTGCCCCGCCGCCGCTAAAGCCCTGGTTTAAAATCCCCGGCCCGGTTTCCCGTGATTACACCATTGTGTTTGGTCACTGGGCTTCACTGGAAGGAAAAGGCACGCCGGAAGGCATTCTGGCACTGGATACCGGTTGCTGCTGGGGCGGTACGTTGACCATGCTGCGCTGGGAAGATAAAGCGTGGTTTATTCAGCCCTCCAACCGGGAACGGTCGGTAGAGGAATAATGCACAGGGCGGAAAATTTTCCGCCCTGGCTTTTAACGGCGATCGAGAATTTCGAAGCAGTAGCTGTGAGTGTTCTGTTCGTCCGCGTCATGGAACTCGCTGAACGTGGACTGCCATTCGTCAGGCTCATAATCCGGGAAGGTCGTATCGCCTTCCACTTCTGCATCAATGTGCGTCAGATAAAGACGATCGGCTCGTGGCAGCAGCTGCTCATAAACACGCCCGCCGCCAATGACCATGATTTCTTCAGCGTCGGCTGCCGCCAGCAGCGCATCCTCGATCGAACTGACCCAGGTCACGCCTTCTGACTCACCTTTCTGAGAACTGATCACAATATTCAGTCGGCCGGGCAGAGGGCGACCAATAGATTCAAAGGTACGACGCCCCATGATCACAGGCTTGCTCAGGGTGTTACGTTTGAACCACGCCAGGTCGGCAGGCAGATGCCACGGCATGGCGTTTTCCATTCCAATTACGCGGTCGGCCGCCATGGCCGCAATCAGGCTTATCATCAGATAATACTCACAAGGTGTAAAATTGGCGCCATCATACGGAAAGGTGAAACTTTCGTCGATAGCTAAACCTGGCGAAATACGTAAAGGTTTTTCAGCGTATCGTTTGCGTGTCTTTTCGCGGAACTTCGCGCTAAAATGCGCGCAGCAAGCTACGTAAAATCCTTTTTTCCAACCGACATCGAAGAACATCATGTTAGAAACCAGTTTACTTATCGTCACGATTGCGACGCTGGGCATGCTCTCCCCTGGCCCGGACTTTTTTCTGATCGTTAAAAACGCAGCGCGCTATCGCCGCAGCGCGGCTTTGATGACGGCTTTAGGCGTTAACTGCGCCGTGGCGACGCACATGACTTACTGCGTTGCCGGGCTGGCCGTGGTGATCACCACCACGCCATGGCTGTTTATGCTGCTTAAATATGCAGGTGCCGCTTACCTGATTTACGTAGGCGTGCAGGCGTTGCTTTCGCGCGGCGGCAGCAAGATGGATCTGACCAATGTCGCGCCGGAAAATACCTCGCTGAAAAAGGCGTTTTTGCAGGGCTATCTTTGCAATCTGTTAAACCCAAAAGCAACGCTGTTCTTTCTGTCGATGTTTACTCAGGTGCTGAGCGTTAACTCTGGTTTCGGCGAAAAGGTGTGGTATGCGGGCATTATCCTCACGCTTTCCTCTCTCTGGTGGCCTTCGCTGGTGATCCTGATACAGAGCGCGCCTGTACGTCGCGGGCTGGCTAAAGCTCAGAAGCTGATCGACAAACTGCTCGGCGGCGTGCTGATTGCATTGGGCATTAAAGTCGCCCTTTCCTGATAGCCTCGTCCGCGCCCGTCAGCAAAATCTCCTGCTGACGGGTAAGTCTCTGCTTATCCTTCAGCTGCTTTCCAGCCCCTTCCTTTTTATATCTAGTTCCCTCCCCACTGGCTAAAACTTTGCAGGCAGGAAAACCTCTTTGCGAGGCGTTACGCAGTCTCAGCCAGTGAGTGGCGCATCTCAACTTAAATAACGGCAAACTACCTGACGAAAAATCGTGCAATACCATTGAACTATCCTTTATTTGGGGATAGATTATGCATAATCAGGAGACACAGCAGTGGATGCTATCTTTGTCGAACTTCCGCCATTCGCACGCCATCGTGCGGATTATCTCTCCGATGAGGCGTTTATCAGCCTGCAAAATCTCTTAATGCTTTCGCCATGGTGTGATGACGTTATCCAACACACGGGCGGATTGCGTAAAGTCAGGTTAGGCGATGAGGACCGCCAAAAAGGGAAGCGTACAGGCCTGCGGGTGATTTATTACTGGTGGCAGGAAAACGCCCAGTTCCTCCTTTTTACGCTTTACAGTAAGGGAGAAATGGGCGATCTCACCGTCTCGCAGAAAAGCATGCTGCGTCAGTTGCTTGATTATCATATGGCAGGAACACCATGAAAAAACGACAGTTGTTCAATGAGCTGGTTGAAGGGATGGATGCCTGGGGAGAGATGAATGCGGGCAAAAAAACGCTGAAAACTCACCGGCTGAGCGTTGAACGCGAAATTGTGTTGCCCTCGTCTGAGCTACGGCAGATCAGGGAGTCGCTACAGCTTTCGCAGGCGCTGTTTGCCCAGTACTTACATACCGGGCTGACCACCTATCAAAACTGGGAGCAGGGTCGTGCTAAACCCAACAAGCAGGCGATTCTGCTTATCCGCATGGTTGAAAAAGATCCTCAGCTGCTGCAAACCCTTGCCGGATTGTCGCTGTAGAAACCAGTGGCAGCGCACCGCCACTGGAAAGGATTACGAACCGCTCAGACGTTTGAATTCTTCTTTTGCTTTTTGCAGCTGCTGGGTAAATCCTTCATCGGCATGCAGACGCGCGACGATGGCGCCGCCCACCACACGGGCGGCCGTCACGTCACTCTGCCAGTGATAGCCACAAATTACCCTGCTCTGCCCAAGATCGTAGCCACGCTTGAGGATAGCATCCTGTCGGGACGGATTGATTTCCGTTAGTACCAGCGCGGTGGCCCAGCCTATCGTGGTATGGCCGGAAGGATATGAGCCATTTTTGGACAGCGTGGCCTCCTCATCGGCGCGACAGGTTGGCTCATTGTAATAAGCAAATGGCCTGATACGCATATAGTGCTGCTTGGCGCTGCGGGTCGCCAGGTCGCCTGCATCCTCACGCATTTTCATCAACAGCCGGTAGATTTCAGGCGTTTTTTCTTTAGAAATCACGTGGCCGAAAGCCCCGGAAAATGCTTCCGCCACGCCGTTACCGGAAATATGCGCATCCTGCCACGCCTGCTTACCGCGCGGCGTATTACGCAGCAATTTGGCCGCATCGTACTGGGCTTTGTCATTGAGGAAGTCGATGCTGTCCCCTGCCGGTGGCGGCGGCAGTAAGGCAAGGCTGTCGATCGACTGGGATTCTTTCAAAAAGAAGAGGTCCGGGTTGGTGGTGACATCAGGAGCGGCAAAAACAGGCCCAATAACCGCCCACGTCAGCGAGGCGAGTAAGATTTTTTTCATTATTTAATCCCTTTTTCATTATCCAGTGGTATGCAAAACGCTCCGCTTTGCAAATAAAAGCAATTGCCGCGTAGATAGTAAGGGATTGTCAGCATGACCTCTGCCCTGAAGGTTACAGATTGAGCGCCGGATCACAGAGCATTCCAGAAAAAGGCAAAAAAAATCCCCGCCGGAGCAGGGATTTAGTCATAACAGATAGCGGTTTTAGCCGTTAATCTGCGCGTGCATTTCCTGTACCGAAATAACCTGCTCGGTCGGATCGGCATTCAGCGACATTGCAGTCGCAAAACCGCCGTTCAGCGTGGTGTCGTAGTGTACTTTATATTGCAGCGCACTGCGGCGGATCAGCTTGGAATCTTCAATTGCCTGACGGCCAGCCGTGGTGTTAACAATGTAGGCATATTCCCCGTTCTTCAGGCGATCCTGAATGTGCGGGCGGCCTTCATGCACCTTGTTCACCAGGCGCGGATTGATACCCGCCTCACCCAGCACCACAGCCGTCCCGTGAGTCGCATCCAGCTCGAAGCCAAGTTTTTGCAGCTTTGCCGCCAAATCCACAATGCGTTTTTTATCGCCATCGCGAACTGACAGCAGCGCACGACCGCTTTTCTTCATGTTGCTTTGCGCGCCGAGCATCGCTTTGGAGAAGGCTTCTGCAAAAGTGCGGCCCACGCCCATTACTTCACCGGTAGAACGCATTTCCGGGCCGAGGATCGGGTCAACGCCCTGGAACTTGTTGAACGGCAGCACGACTTCTTTCACCGAGTAATACGGTGGGATCACTTCTTCCGTCACCCCCTGCTCTGCCAGCGTTTTGCCTGCCATCACGCGAGCGGCAACCTTCGCCAGCGGCACGCCGGTCGCTTTGGACACGAACGGCACGGTGCGTGCGGCACGCGGGTTTACCTCAATCAGGTAAACTTCGTTATCCTTCACCGCAAACTGGACGTTCATCAGGCCACGAACGCAGAGCTCAAAGGCCAGTTTCTCAACCTGCTGACGCATTACATTCTGGATATCTTTGCTCAGCGTATAGGCCGGCAGTGAACAAGCCGAGTCACCGGAGTGAACGCCCGCCTGCTCGATATGTTCCATGATGCCGCCAATCAGCACGCGTTCGCCGTCGCAAATGGCATCGACGTCCACTTCCACTGCGTCGTCCAGGAAACGGTCCAGCAGTACCGGCGCGTCATTGGAAACGGAAACCGCCGTCTGGAAGTAGCGCTTCAGGTCGATTTCGTCGTAAACGATTTCCATCGCCCGGCCGCCCAGCACGTAAGAGGGACGCACCACCAGCGGATAGCCGATATGCGCGGCTTTTTCTACCGCCTGCTCCAGCGCGGTGACCGTGGCGTTTTCTGGCTGTTTCAGGCCCAGGCGATCGACCGCCTGCTGGAAACGCTCACGGTCTTCCGCACGGTCAATCGCATCCGGGCTGGTGCCGATCACCGGCACGCCAGCGGCTTCCAGCTCACGCGCCAGCTTCAGTGGCGTCTGGCCGCCGTACTGGACGATAACGCCTTTTGGCTTCTCGATACGCACGATTGAAAGCACGTCTTCCAGCGTGACCGGTTCAAAGTAGAGACGGTCAGAGGTATCGTAATCGGTAGAAACGGTTTCCGGATTACAGTTGACCATGATGGTCTCATAACCATCTTCACGCAGCGCCAGCGCCGCATGAACGCAGCAGTAGTCAAACTCAATGCCCTGGCCGATACGGTTTGGCCCGCCGCCCAGCACCATGATTTTTTCACGGTCGCTGTTCTGGTTAGCTTCACACTCTTCCTCATAAGTTGAATACATGTAAGCGGTGTCGGTAGAGAATTCCGCCGCACAGGTATCCACGCGCTTATAGACCGGGTGCAGGTTGTACTGTTCACGCAGCTTACGTACTTCAGATTCGGCGACGCCAGCCAGCGCTGACAGGCGTGCATCGGCAAAGCCTTTACGCTTCAGGGTACGCAGAAATTCTGCCGTCAGGCCGTTAACGCCTTCATGAGCCACCTGCGCCTCCAGCTGTACCAGCTCCTCAATCTGCACCAGGAACCAACGGTCAACATTGGTCAGCGCGAAGACGTCATCAACTGACATGCCCGCACGGAAAGCATCAGCGATGTACCAGATACGGTCGCAACCGGCATCTTTCAGCTCGCGGCGAATCTGGGTCATCGCTTCAGGATCGTTCAGGTCAACTTTAGGGTCGAAACCGTGCGCGCCCACTTCCAGACCGCGCAGCGCTTTCTGCATCGATTCCTGCAACGTACGGCCAATCGCCATCACTTCGCCCACTGACTTCATCTGCGTGGTCAGACGGTCGTTGGCACCGGCAAATTTTTCGAAGTTAAAGCGTGGGATCTTGGTGACAACGTAGTCGATAGACGGCTCGAACGACGCTGGCGTCAGGCCGCCGGTAATATCGTTCATCAACTCGTCAAGCGTGTAGCCCACAGCCAGCTTGGCGGCGATTTTCGCAATCGGGAAGCCGGTGGCTTTTGACGCCAGCGCCGAAGAGCGGGAAACGCGGGGGTTCATTTCAATAATGATCAGGCGGCCGTTCTCAGGGTTCACCGAGAACTGTACGTTCGACCCTCCGGTTTCCACGCCGATTTCACGCAGTACCGCCATTGAGGCGTTACGCATGATTTGGTATTCTTTGTCGGTCAGGGTTTGCGCAGGCGCAACGGTGATGGAGTCACCGGTATGAATGCCCATCGCATCGAAGTTTTCGATGGAGCAAACGATGATGCAGTTGTCGTTCTTATCCCGCACCACTTCCATTTCATACTCTTTCCAGCCGATCAGCGATTCATCAATCAGCAGCTCGTTGGTTGGCGACAGATCCAGACCGCGCTCGCAAATCTCTTCAAACTCTTCGCGATTGTAAGCGATACCGCCACCGGTGCCGCCCATCGTGAAGGAAGGACGAATGATGCAGGGGAAGCCAACGTCTTCCGCTACCTTCAGCGCTTCGTCCATGGTATGGGCGATGCCGGAACGCGCGGTTTCGAGGCCGATTTTCTTCATCGCCACATCAAAGCGACGACGGTCTTCCGCTTTATCAATGGCATCCGCCGTGGCACCGATCATGGTGACGCCGAATTCGGCCAGCACGCCCTGACGCTCCAGCTCCAGCGCACAGTTCAGCGCGGTCTGACCGCCCATGGTTGGCAGCACGGCATCCGGACGCTCTTTTTCAATGATTTTGCGTACTACTTCCCAGTGAATTGGCTCGATATAAGTGGCATCGGCCATCTCCGGGTCGGTCATGATGGTTGCCGGGTTGGAGTTAACCAGGATAACGCGGTAGCCCTCTTCGCGCAGCGCTTTACAGGCTTGCGCGCCAGAGTAGTCGAATTCGCAGGCCTGGCCGATGACGATCGGGCCAGCGCCAAGGATCAGGATACTTTTTATGTCGGTACGTTTTGGCATTTTCTCGCTCCTGATTATTTCGCGGTTGAACGGTAAGCGTCGATCAGTTCGATAAAGTGATCGAACAGCGGTGCGGCATCGTGCGGGCCAGGGCTTGCTTCAGGGTGTCCCTGGAAGCTGAAAGCTGGCTTATCAGTACGATGGATGCCCTGCACAGTGTGGTCAAACAGCGAAGTATGCGTTACGCGCAGGTTTGCAGGCAGGTTGCTGTTGTCTACCGCGAAACCGTGGTTCTGCGCGGTAATCATCACGGTGTTGTTGTCATGATCTTTTACCGGATGGTTGCCGCCATGATGACCCAACTTCATTTTCACCGTCTTTGCACCACTGGCCAGAGCCAGTAACTGGTGTCCCAGACAGATGCCGAATACCGGCACGTCTGTTTCCAGGAATGACTTAATCGCGCTGATAGCGTAGTCGCAAGGCTCCGGGTCGCCAGGACCATTTGACAAGAAGATGCCATCCGGATTCAGCTTCAGTACTTCTTCAGCGGAGGTCTGTGCCGGTACAACAGTCAGTCGGCAGCCGCGATCCACCAGCATCCGCAGGATGTTGCGCTTAACACCGTAGTCGTATGCCACCACGTGGTAAGGCAGCTCAGCATCGTCCTTCGGCGTTGGCAGTCCGCTCAGCGTCCAGCTGCCCTGCTTCCAGCTGTAGCTCTCGTTAATGGTGACTTCTTTCGCCAGGTCCATCCCTTTCAGACCGGGAAATTCTTTCGCCTTCTGCAGCGCCAGCGCCGCATCAGGCGCGTCGCCTGCAATGATGCAGCCGTTCTGCGCGCCTTTTTCACGCAGCAGACGGGTTAGCTTACGGGTATCGATATCGGCAATAGCGACAATGTTCAGGCGCTCCAGGTAGGCAGACAGTCCTTCTTCATTACGGAAGTTGCTGGCAATCAGCGGCAGGTCGCGAATAACCAGACCCTGCGCATGAACCTGAGAAGATTCTTCGTCAGCGGTATTGGTGCCGACATTGCCGATATGAGGATAAGTAAGAGTAACGATCTGGCGGGAATAGGAAGGATCAGTGAGGATTTCTTGATAACCGGTCATTGAAGTGTTGAAAACAACTTCCCCCACTGCCGAACCTAAAGCCCCGATGGCCCGACCGTGGAATTGGGTTCCGTCTTCCAGAACCAATAGCGCTGACTTAATCAAAACGTCCTCCAGAGAATAAACAGTCACATTATTTGCATATTAATTCAGGATGACCCCTTAAATCAATGCAAAAACCGCCTGACTGCTCGATTTTTGGCAAATTGCGCGCATTCTAATGATCGCCCATCTTATTGTCTACCCTGAGCACCTATTTTTCTTACTTTTATGCCTCACTGAGCTTAAAAAAGACTGGTCAGCACTGAAAACCACAACTATGTAGACGATAAAACCGGTTGCGTGAATAAATCGACTCAGAAAAAATCAGGAAGGAGGTAAAAAGTGGACCAAATGGTCAAAAACAGCTAGCGAAAACGAAAATTATGATACTAAAGATATTAAAACAGCACCCAGCAGATAAAAAAATACCGAAACCAATTTAAAATACAAAAACAAAAAAGGATGCAATAAAAGGCATCCTTTTCAGTTATTTACATTAGTAATATAAAATAACCTTCTGACTCAACTCAAAGTTCGTCTAAATTTAGCACGCTTCTCATATCAAAAAGGCCTGATTTCTTCCCTTTCAGCCACGATGCCGCGCGAACGGCACCTTTTGCAAAAGTCATTCGGCTGGAAGCCTTGTGCGTGATCTCTACACGTTCACCTATATCGGCGAACATCGCTGTATGTTCGCCGACGATGTCGCCAGCACGAACCGTTGCAAAACCAATGGTTTTCGCTTTACGCTCTCCAGTATGCCCTTCACGCGCGTATACCGCATGTTCGTTCAGATCCCAGTCCATCGCATCAGCAATTGCCTCGCCCATGGCCAGAGCAGTACCTGACGGCGCATCAACTTTATGACGATGGTGCGCTTCGACAATCTCGATATCGGCATAATCACCCATCACTTTCGCCGCTTTTTCCAGCAATTTCAGCACAAGGTTTACTCCAACGCTGAAGTTAGCGGCAAAGACGATCGCTATCTCTTCTGCGGCAGCCTTAATGGCCGCTTTACCAGCTTCATCAAAACCGGTAGTGCCAATGACCATGGCCTTGCGATGCTGGCGGCAAAAGGCCAGATAAGCCAGTGCCGCATCCGGCCGGGTAAAATCAATCAGCACGTCAAAGTCATCAACCACGGCTGACAGGTTGTCGCTGATTTTTACGCCCAACGCGCCAATGCCCGCCATTTCGCCCGCGTCGGTACCCGTCAGCGAAGAGCCTTCACGTGCCAGCGCTGCGCCTAAGCATACCCCTTCCGCCTCATTTACTGCCTGAATTAACTGACGCCCCATGCGTCCGGTGGCGCCAACGATAGCGAGGCGGATTTGTGCATCTTTCATAGTGAGTCCCTTTAAGTCTGTGCATGCAAAGCGTAAACAGGTTAACTACGCGCTAACCTGCACGCCACAATAAAAAAGGTATGATTAGAATTTTATGCCAGACAGGATCGATTATCAGTAAAACAAATCCCGGCACCAGCAGGAAGCGGGTGGCGTGACTCGTCAGGGGCTTTGACACTCAAAAAAAAGGGGCGGCAAAATGCCACCCCCTCTTTACGCCTTGAGCGAAAATTCAGCAACCGACAACACGTCAGGCGTTACTGGATTTCACGTACTTCCACACGCAGCTCTTTCGGCACTTCAAAGACAATATTTTCTTCGCGCCCAATTAGCTCAATAGCCGCTTCGCCGCCCAGCTCACGCAGACGCTGGATCACCTCCTGCACCAGAATATCCGGCGCCGAGGCTCCCGCGGTGACGCCAACGCAGCTTACGCCTTTGATCCACTCTTCCTGAATATCATCCGCTGAGTCGATCAGACGCGCCAGCTTACCGGCTCGCTGTGCCAGTTCGGCCAGCCGGTTAGAGTTGGACGAGTTACGTGAACCGACCACCAAAACCACATCCGCATCTTTCGCCAGCGTTCTCACCGCTTCCTGACGGTTCGTCGTGGCATAGCAGATATCGTCTTTACGCGGCCCAACGATTTTCGGGAAGCGGTCGCGCAAAGCATCGATCACTTCATAAGTATCATCAACCGACAGCGTGGTCTGGGTCATAAAGCACAGGTTTTGCTCATCTTTTACCTGTAGCTTATAAACGTCTGCCGGTGACTCCACCAGATACATGCCCCCTTTCGGGTTACTGTACTGACCCATGGTGCCTTCCACTTCCGGATGCCCGGCATGGCCGATAAGGATCGCTTCGGTACCTTTACGACTGGCACGCGCGACTTCCATATGCACTTTAGTCACCAGCGGACAGGTCGCATCAAACAGCATGGTCAAATCGCGGGCACGGGCTTCGGCACGCACCGCCTGAGAAACGCCATGCGCAGAGAAAATCAGGATCGAACCGTCCGGGACTTCCCCAATCTCTTCGATAAAGATGGCGCCACGTTCACGCAGGCTGTTGACGACGTAGCGATTGTGCACCACTTCATGACGCACGTAGATAGGCGCGCCATACATCTCCAGCGCGCGCTCTACGATGCTGATGGCCCGATCGACACCGGCACAAAAGCCGCGGGGATTAGCCAACAGGATTTGCATTTGTTGCCTCCAGCACCGGATCGATTTCCAGGACTTCTACATCAAAGTGAATAGTTTGTCCGGCCAGCGGATGGTTGAAATCCACGGTGATAGAATCGCCAGAAATCTCGCGGATCACCCCTGGCATCTCGTTGCCATCCATGCCGCTAAACAGCATGATTGCACCGATTTCCGGCTCGCCAGCCTGGGTAAAATCGCGGCGGGAAAAGTACTGAATCAAATCCGGGCTGGTGTGACCGAAGGCCGCGTCAGGCGCCAGCGAAAAGGCTTTTTTATCGCCTACTTTCAGGCCCAGCAGCTCGGCTTCCAGCGCGTCAGACAGGCTGCCGTCACCGAAGCTGAACAGTGCCGGTTTGCCGTTATTACGCGTCGATTCCGCCGTTGAACCGTCATCCAGTTTCAAGGTGAAATGCACCAGCACCGCGCTGTTGCCCTGTACAGAATCAGTCATGGCCAACCCTATTTTTCACTTTGCCCGCGGGCGTAAGAAACCCTTCCAGCACGATCAGTGCAGCACCGATACAGATGCCGCAGTCAGCAATATTAAAGGTAGCAAAATGCCAGTCGCCCACGTAGAAGTCGATAAAATCGACCACAAAACCGTGGTAAGCGCGATCGAACAAGTTACCTAATGCGCCGCCAATAATCAGCGCATAAGCAATATTGTTTAGCTTCTTGCTGGCTTCGGTGCGGTACATCATCACCAGCAGCGCCACGGCAATCGCCACGGCGATCCCGGCGAAGAACCAGCGCTGCCAGCCGCCTTTATCGGCCAGGAAGCTGAAAGCCGCGCCATAGTTATGCGCATAGAAGAAGTTAAAGAATGGCATCACCGACATCGACTCGTGCAGCATCAGCGTATTCATAATCCACTGCTTGCTGCCAAAGTCGATGGCAATCACCACCAGCACCAGCCACAGCCAGCGCAATCCGGTAGAGAAAACGGGCCGCTTCATCAGGCAAACTTACGCTGTTCGCCAGCGCCGCTGACGTTGGTGACACAACGGCCACAGACATCCGCATGCTCAGCATTCTGACCCACATCGGTGGTGTAATGCCAGCAGCGCGGGCACTTCTCGCCTTCTGCTTTATGCAGCGCGATTTTCAGGCCTTTTACCAGCTCGCTCTGCTGAGCTTCTTCTGTCGCCAGCGCGTAATCCGCAACCTGTGCGCCGGAAGTTAGCAGTACAAAGCGCAGTTCATCGCTCAGGCTGGTCAGTTTTTCTGCAAGCTGTGCGTCGGCGTACAGCGTGACGGTCGCTTCCAGCGAACCGCCAACACGCTTATCGGCGCGAGCCTGTTCGATAACCTTGTTCACTTCACCACGCACTTTCAGCAGTTCAGCCCAGAAGCTGTCGTTCATCGGTTCGTTTTCTGCCAGACCAAACAGGCCGTCGAACCACTCTCCGGTGAACACATACTTCTCACGCTTGCCTGGCAGTTCGTTCCAGATCTCATCAGCGGTGAAGGACATGATCGGTGCCATCCAGCGAACCAGCGCTTCAGCGATATAGTATAACGCGGTCTGGCAGCTGCGACGCGCCAGGCCATCGGCCTTCGCGGTGTACTGACGATCTTTGATGATATCCAGATAGAAAGAGCCCATCTCAATCGAGCAGAACTGCATCAGACGCTGGATCACTTCATGGAAGTCATAGTTCTCGTAAGAAGCGACGATATCGTCCTGCGCCGCTTTCGCTCGGCCAACGGCCCAGCGATCCAGTACCACCATCTCTTCCGGCTTGACCATGTCCGTTTCCGGATTGAAGCCGTTCAGGTTGGCTAGCAGGAAGCGCGCGGTGTTACGAATACGACGGTAGGAATCCGCCGCACGCTTCAGGATTTCATCAGAAACGGCCATTTCGCCAGAGTAGTCGGTAGATGCGACCCACAGACGCAGGATATCGCCACCCAGCTTGTTCATCACGTCCTGAGGAGAAACCGTGTTGCCGATAGATTTCGACATTTTGCGGCCCTGACCATCAACGGTGAAACCGTGCGTCAGCACCTGACGATAAGGCGCTTTGCCTTTCATCGCCGTAGAGATCATCAGGGATGACATAAACCAGCCACGGTGCTGATCCGAGCCTTCCAGGTACAGATCCGGCGTGTGGCCTTCAAATTCCGGACGCGCATCAACCACTGAGTAACTGGTTGAGCCTGAATCGAACCAGACATCCAGCGTGTCAGGCACTTTGACGTAGTTTTCTGCGTCGTCGCCCATCAGATCTTTGGCGTCCAGATCCCACCAGGCCTGAATACCATCCTGCTCAACGCGCTGCGCGACTTTTTCCATCAGCTCAAGCGTATCCGGATGCAGTTGCTCGGTCTCTTTATGCACGAACAGCGCCATCGGCACGCCCCAGGTGCGCTGACGAGAGATACACCAGTCAGGGCGCGTTGCAACCATACCTTCGATCCGTGCCTGGCCCCAGTCGGGGATCCACTGCACGCCTTTGATCTCTTTCAGGGACTGCTCGCGCAGGCCTTTCTGATCCATGCTGATAAACCATTGTGGCGTGGCACGGAAGATGATTGGCGTTTTGTGACGCCAGCAGTGCGGATAGCTGTGCTGCATTTTTTCAAAGTGCAGCAGTGCGCCTTTTTCACGCAGTAGCTCAACGACCATATCGTTCGCTTTAAAGACGTTAACACCATCCAGCGTTGGATAAGTGCCAGGCAGATATCTGCCGTCCGGGCCAACCGGGTTAGCGGTTTCGATACCGTATTTCTGGCAGATCACATAGTCATCAGGACCGTGCGCAGGCGCAGTATGGACCGCACCTGTACCCGCTTCCAGCGTCACATGCTCACCAAGGAGCACCGGAGAGGTCAGGTCGAGGAACGGATGCTGGAAAGGCAGCAGCTCTAGCGCAGCGCCTTTCGCTTCGCCCAGAACCTGCCATTCGGCAACGCCGGCGCGTTTCATTACGCTCTCAACCAGATCTTTTGCCAGAATCAGCGCGCGGCCTTCGATCTGCACCAGCTGATAGTCAAATTCCGGATGTACCGAGATCGCGCGGTTAGAAGGCATAGTCCATGGTGTAGTGGTCCAGATCACCAGAGAGATCGGCCCTTCCACCTTGTCTGCACCAAATTTGGCACGCACGGCATCCGCATCGACAGCGTTGAACATCACGTCGATGGACGGAGAGGTTTTGTCGTAGTACTCGACTTCCGCTTCGGCCAGCGCGGAGCGGCAGTCCAGACACCAGTGCACCGGTTTAGCACCTTTGTGCATATGGCCGTTGCCGATGATTTTACCCAGCGCACGGATGATGTTGGCTTCCGTTTTGAAGTTCATCGTCAGGTAAGGACGATCCCAGTCGCCCAGCACGCCCAGGCGAATAAAATCTTTTTTCTGCCCTTCTACCTGCTCAGCCGCGTAGTTACGGCAGGCTTCACGAAATTCAGCCGCCGATACTTTCTCGCCCGGCTTGCCGATCATCTGCTCAACTTTGTGCTCAATAGGCAGACCGTGACAGTCCCAGCCCGGCACGTAAGGCGCATCAAAGCCCGCCAGGCCTTTCGACTTAACGATAATGTCTTTCAGAATCTTGTTGACTGAGTGACCAATATGAATGCTGCCGTTCGCATAAGGAGGGCCATCGTGCAGGATAAAGGTTTTTTTCCCTTTTTTGGCTTCGCGGATGATGCCGTACAGGTTGTCATCATACCAACGTTGCAGCATTCCCGGTTCGCGTTTGGCCAGATCGCCACGCATCGGGAACCCCGTTTCCGGCAAATTCAGGGTAGATTTATAGTCACTCATCAGATTCTCGATTCCGTATTTCGGTTCTGTTTAAACCGGTGTTTTCAGCCCAAAAAACGTTCGGGCTGCCACCACATCTTTAGCAATTTGCTCTTTAAGCGCGTCAAGCGAGGCGAAACGCTGCTCATTACGTATTTTTTCACAGAGCACCACTTCTATATGGCGCCCGTACAGATTCATTGCAACGTCCAACAGGTGAACTTCTAACTGCTGACGCAGCCCGGCTACGGTGGGACGCGTGCCGATATTGGCAACGCCCGGAAGCGGCTTCTCGCCGAGGCCATGAACCTCAACGGCATACACGCCTTTCACCGGCGAAACGTAACGGCGGAGCGGCAGATTAGCGGTAGGAAAACCGATGGTCCGGCCCAGCGCATCACCATGCACCACCCGGCCAGAAATGCTGAAAGGGTGTCCCAGAAGCGTGGCGGCCAGCGGCAGATTGTCTTCTGCCAGCGCCTGACGAACCGCAGTACTGCTAATCCGTCGGCCATCATCGCAAAATGTCTGGGTGCTGATGACGTCAAAGTTATAATCAGCGCCCGCTTTCTGTAATAACAGGAAATCGCCCTGCCGACCAGCGCCAAAGCGGAAGTCATCGCCAACCGCCAAAAATTTGACGCCGAGCTTATCAACCAGCAAATCGGTAACAAAACTTTGCGCCGTCTGTGCAGCGAAGAGCTTGTCAAAGCGCAGACAGAGCACCGCATCGACGCCCGCCTCGCTCAGGTAACGAATTTTTTCACGCAGGCGCGTGAGTCGCGCAGGCGCTCTTTCAGGCGCAAACAGCTCCAGCGGCTGTGGCTCGAACAACATCACCACGACCGGTAAATGACGCTGACGCCCTTCTTCACACAGTCGGGCCAGCAGCGCCTGATGGCCGCGATGCACACCATCAAAGTTGCCGATGGTCAGTACGCAGCCGCGATGCTGCTCCCGGAGGTTATGTATGCCGCGGATAAACTTCATGGCTGGCTCGAATTTGTGGAAATCGGCGGATTATACCAAGTACCGCCGGGAAGGTTAACCCGCGAATGCGGCTTTACGGTTTTTATCAGCGCAATTTATGCCAGTCAGGGTGGGTTGTACGATTTTTCTTGTGAATAAGCTGTATTCATTCGGGTGAAGCTGGTAGAATCTTGCGCCATCGAAACGTAACCAGGCGTCGTTGTTTTAGCGACGCTTATTTGCACAAATCCATTGACAACCTCAGGCGAAAGAGGCATATTCCTCGGCCTTTGAATTGTCCTCATAGAACTATTTGGGAGTTGGACCTTGGCTAATATCAAATCAGCTAAGAAACGCGCCGTAACGTCAGAGAAGCGTCGTAAGCACAACGCTAGCCGTCGTTCAATGTTGCGTACTTTTATCAAGAAAGTATACGCGGCTATCGCTACTGGCGATAAAGCTGCTGCGCAGAATGCATTTAATGAAATGCAACCAATTGTGGACCGTCAGGCAGCTAAAGGCCTGATCCACAAGAACAAAGCTGCACGTCATAAAGCAAATCTGACTGCACAGATCAACAAACTGGCTTAATCGCCACGCTGTTAATCGGCTTTGATAAAGAAACCCGCCTGGCGGGTTTTTTTATGTCCATTTTTCCTCCGTCAGCCAGGTAATCCCTTACCCAGCTGAATGAAGCTCGCTAGCGTAGCTTAACCCGTAGCAGCGTATACCCCACCACGGCAGACACGACCGACCCGGTCAAAATTCCCAGTTTCGCCAGCGTCACCATTTCTTCATGAGCGGCATCAAACGCCAGCGACGCGATGAAAATCGACATCGTGAAGCCAATACCGCACAGCACGCCGATAGCGGCAATATCCTGCATGCGGGTACTTTCCGGTAGCGCGGCAATGCGCAGCTTTACCGCCAGCCAGCAAATCAGCGTAATCCCCAACGGCTTGCCGATAAACAGCCCCAGGATGATCCCTAAAGGCACGGCGGAAAAGAGTCCATCGACAGAAACGCCGCTCAGGGATACACCCGCGTTGGCAAAAGCAAACAGCGGCAGGATGAGCCAGCTCACCCAGGGCGCTAAGCCGTGGGCCAGATGAATAGCCGGCGAGTGCCCGCTCTTCTTCTCCAACGGGACAAAGAAACCGACAATCACCCCAGCCAGTGTCGCATGCACCCCAGACTTGAGCACGGCCACCCACAGCACCAGCCCTACCAGCATGTAGAGCGCGATATTGCGTACGCCAAGGCGATTTAACAGGGCCAGTACTACGATAGCGCCAGCGGCCACGCCAAGCGCCATCATGGACAGGTGCTGGGTATAGAAGAAAGCGATAATGACAATGGCACCCAAATCGTCAATCACCGCCAGCGCCATCAGAAACATTTTCAGCGCCGGAGGAACGCGACTGCCTAACAACGCAAGGATACCCAGCGCAAAAGCGATATCGGTCGCGGTAGGAATAGCCCAGCCGTGTATGGCCTGCGGGTCGCTGTGGTTGAGTAAGGCAAAAATCGCCCCAGGTGCCAGCATTCCGCCCAGTGCGGCAATCAGCGGGAACATAGCGCGTTCACGAGTGGCCAGTGAACCCGATATCAGCTCGTGCTTAACTTCCAGTCCAATCATCAGGAAAAACAGCGCCATCATGGCATCGTTAATCCACAGCAGCAGATTTTTACGGATATCCAGCTCGCCAAAACGGAACTCCACCGGCATCGCCAGCAACGATTGATAGCCGTGTTGAGTGGAAGGATTGTTTGCCAGATACATGGCGACAGCGGCGGCGATAATCAGCACCACGCCTCCGGTGGCTTCGTTCTTAATTAATCGCTTTAAAACGGCTTTCATCGGCGTCTTTCCTGTACAGAGATGAGCGTAATGGCCTGACAGGATACGCTTTTCTGACCGGGGGAAAAACAGTTTCTGGCGGGAGAATGGTTTAAGAATTAGACGGTCAGGAGAAAGATATTACCCATAAAAAACGGGCAGCCTGAGCCGCCCGTTTTGTTGGTTGTGACGGAGAGCAGAATTAACGCGTCAAATCGTCAAAGAACTTCTTCACACCGTCAAAGAAGCTTTTGGAGCGAGGGCTGTTCTTCTCGCCAGCCGCGCCGCCAAAGCTCTCTTCCAGCTCGCGCAGCAGCGCTTTCTGCTTGTCGCTGAGGCTAACCGGCGTCTCGACCACTACGCGGCACAGCAGGTCGCCCTGAGCGCCACCACGGACGGATTTAACCCCTTTGCCACGCATACGGAACAGTTTGCCGGTCTGCGTTTCAGAAGGTACCTTCAGCTTCACGCGGCCGTCCAGCGTGGGGACTTCGATTTCGCCGCCCAATGCCGCCATGGCGAAGTTGATTGGCACTTCGCAGTAGAGGTTATTTTCTTCACGCTCAAAGATCGGGTGTTTACGCACCTGAACCTGAACATACAGATCGCCTGCTGGTGCGCCATGCTCGCCCGCTTCACCTTCACCCGTCAGACGGATGCGGTCACCGGTATCCACGCCAGCCGGAATTTTTACCGACAGCGTTTTAGATTTTTCTACGCGGCCGTGGCCGTGGCAGGCATTACAAGGATCCTTGATAACCGAACCGCGACCATGGCAGGTTGGACATGCCTGCTGCACGGTGAAAAAGCCCTGGCGCATCTGCACCTGGCCCTGACCATGACAGGTCGGACAGGTCTGTGGCTGAGTCCCGGCTTTCGCGCCGCTACCGTGGCACACTTCACACTCTTCCAGTGCAGGAATGCGGATCTCTTTGGTCACGCCGCGGACAGCTTCTTCAAGCGTCAGCTCCATGTTGTAGCGCAAATCGGCACCGCGCGCAGCACGCTGCTGACGGCGTCCTCCGCCAAAGATATCGCCGAACACGTCGCCAAAGATATCGCTGAAATCTGCACCGCCGCCGCCGCCAAAGCCGCCGCCACCACCGCCCATGCCGCCCTGTTCGAAGGCTGCATGACCGTACTGGTCGTAAGCCGCACGCTTCTGCGCATCGGTCAGAATTTCGTAGGCTTCCTTGACCTCTTTAAATTTGGCTTCTGATTCTTTGTCACCCGGATTACGATCGGGGTGATGTTTCATCGCCAGGCGTTTATAGGCCTTTTTGATTTCGCGCTCGTCCGCCGATCGCGAAACGCCCAAAATCTCGTAATAGTCTTGCTTCGCCATTGTACTGGTCCTGCCCTTAACATACGTGCACGGGCGTGGAGAAACTCCGACGCCCGTGCTGGATATCATCAGTGGCCTTGCTCAGGCCACCGTGCCCGCTCAAGGGCGATTATTTTTTGTCTTTTACTTCTTCGAATTCAGCGTCGACAACGTCGTCATCTTTCTTCGCAGAAGCATCAGCCGCGTCAGCTGCGCCGCCAGCGGCCTGCTGCTGCTGTGCGAACTCCATCAGCTTGCTGGACACTTCCATCAGCGCCTGCATTCTCGCTTCGATTTCCGCTTTGTCTTCGCCTTTCAGCGCGGTGTTCAGCTCGGTCAGGGCTGCCTCGATAGGCGCCTTGTCGTCTGCTGGCAGTTTGTCACCGGCTTCGTCCAGCTGCTTACGGGTGCTGTGCGACAGATGATCGGCCTGGTTACGCGTCTGCACCAGCTCTTCGAATTTACGGTCGGATTCAGCATTAGCTTCAGCATCACGCACCATTTTTTCGATTTCATCGTCGTTCAGACCAGAAGAAGCCTTGATGGTGATCTTCTGCTCTTTACCGCTGTTTTTGTCTTTCGCAGACACATGCAGAATACCGTCGGCATCGATGTCGAAGGTAACTTCGATCTGCGGCATACCGCGTGGCGCTGCCTGAATACCGTCAAGGTTGAACTGGCCCAGCGACTTGTTATCTGCTGCGCGTTTACGCTCACCCTGCACCACGTGAATGGTGACGGCAGACTGGTTGTCTTCTGCGGTAGAGAACACCTGGCTGTGCTTGGTTGGGATGGTGGTGTTCTTGCCGATCAGCGAAGTCATCACGCCGCCCATGGTTTCGATACCCAGAGACAGCGGGGTAACGTCCAGCAGCAGAACGTCTTTCACATCACCAGCCAGTACGCCGCCCTGAACCGCAGCACCGACTGCAACCGCTTCATCCGGGTTGACGTCTTTACGTGGCTCTTTACCAAAGAACTCGGCAACTTTTGACTGCACCATTGGCATACGAGTCTGACCACCGACCAGGATAACGTCGTTGATGTCAGAAACAGACAGACCAGCGTCTTGCAGAGCAACTTTCAGCGGCTCAATAGAACGAGAAACCAGATCTTCTACCAGCGATTCCAGCTTCGCACGGGTCACTTTGATGTTCAGGTGCTTAGGACCTGTTGCATCAGCGGTGATGTACGGCAGGTTAACGTCAGTCTGCTGTGCAGAAGAAAGTTCGATTTTCGCTTTCTCTGCGGCTTCTTTCAGACGCTGCATTGCCAGCGGATCGTTGTGCAGATCGATGCCCTGATCTTTCTTAAATTCCGCAACCAGGTAGTTGATCATGCGGCTGTCGAAGTCTTCACCACCCAGGTGGGTATCACCGTTGGTTGCCAGAACTTCAAAGGTTTTTTCGCCGTCAACTTCATCAATTTCGATGATTGAGATATCGAAGGTACCACCGCCCAGGTCGTATACCGCGATGGTGCGGTTGCCCTGGCCTTTATCCATACCGTAAGCCAGTGCGGCTGCGGTTGGTTCGTTAATGATACGCTTCACGTCCAGACCAGCGATACGGCCGGCATCTTTCGTTGCCTGACGCTGCGCATCGTTAAAGTAGGCCGGTACGGTGATAACCGCTTCAGTTACCGGTTCGCCCAGGTAATCTTCCGCCGTTTTCTTCATTTTCTTCAGCACTTCAGCAGAAATCTGCGGCGGTGCCATTTTCTGGCCTTTTACATCAATCCAGGCGTCGCCGTTGTCAGAACCGGTGATTTTGTAAGGCATGATTTTAATATCACGCTGTACTTCTTCGTCCTGGAAGCGACGGCCAATCAGGCGCTTAATCGCAAACAGGGTATTTTGTGGGTTCGTCACTGCCTGACGTTTAGCAGGCTGACCAACCAGAATCTCACCATCCTGAGTGTAAGCAATGATCGATGGCGTGGTGCGATCGCCTTCTGCATTCTCCAGTACGCGAGCTTTGCCACCGTCCATAATAGCGACACAAGAGTTAGTCGTACCCAGGTCAATACCAATAATCTTACCCATCTAAACGTCTCCCACTTAAATTCAATTCATTTCAAATCAGGTTATGCACACTTAATGCGGGCTGTTTTTGCCGTTTCAACTCCCGGCGCCACGCTTTTTTTCCGGCACATAGCCTCGGATGCCAAATAAGATGGGGCCTGAACCTGAGGCATCAAGGGGCAAAGTAAAAAAATTTTCGTTTTTAAACGCTTCTTCAGATCAATGTTTCACGCCTGATGGATGATTATGATGCCGCCCACACTGAACGGCAGCGGAATTTTCGATGCTGTTGGTTACGTTAACACCCTATTTTTATTACATTTATGTTATAGCAGAGGACTTATGCATAACACTAACCTGGCAAATCCTGGCCCGCTGGGGCTGATGGGCTTCGGGATAACGACCGTCTTGCTGAATTTGCACAACGCCGGCTTTTTTCCCTTAATGTCCGTCATCATTAGCATGGGGATTTTCTTTGGTGGCCTGGCGCAAATTTTTGCCGGGCTGCTGGAGTACAAAAAGGGCAACACCTTCGGTATGACCGCCTTTACCGCCTACGGCTGCTTTTGGCTGAGCCTGGTTGGCATTTTGCTGCTGCCTCGTCTGGGGCTGGCTGAGCCAACCGATGCCGCTTTTCTTGGCGTCTGGCTGGCGCTGTGGGGCATTTTTACGCTGTTTATGTTCTTCGGCACGTTACACGCCAGCCGCGCCTTGCAGTTTGTTTTTGCCAGCCTGACGCTGCTGTTTGTTTTGCTGGCCATCGGTAATCTAACCGGCAATCACAGCGTATTGGTTTTAGCCGGTTTCGAAGGGATCGTTTGCGGTGCCAGCGCAATGTATCTGGCAATGGCTGAAGTGATTAATGAGCAGCTTGGCCGCCAGATATTACCAACAGGTGAGAGAAAGGCGGCGTAATCCCCCTGCCCTGCGCATCAGCCGCAGGGCAGCGTTAATTAGCTAAATGTATCGGCCTGGCTGCCAACCATTGCGGGTTTAAGATCGTGTTTCAGGTAGATGCCAAGCAGCAAGCCGATGACTGAAAGCGCCAGCACATACCAGGCGGGAGCCATTGGCGTCACGTTCATCATCAAGGTGACAAAGACGGGCGTTAAGCCGCCAAAAATAGCGTACGAAACATTGTAGGAAAAAGAGATACCGGTGAAGCGTACCGCGGCGGGAAAGGCGCGCACCATCACATACGGCACGGCACCGACTACGCCAACGCTGAAACCTACTAACGCATAGCAAGGGCGCAGCATGTCCGGGTGCACGCCCACCGTGTGGTAGAACAATGCGCTACAGGCGGCCAGCAACAGGCTGCCAGTGATAAAGGTTTTACTGGCACCAAATCGATCCGCAGCCAGCCCCGCGCTCAAACACCCGACAATGAGCATAATGGTCGCAAGACTGTTGGCCTGCAGCGCTTGCGTTGCCGCAATGCCATACTGTTTTTGCAGCCAGCCGGGGGTCATCAGGATCACCACTACAACGCCTGCGGAGAGCAGCCAGGTGAGCAGCATACAAACGGCCACTTCTTTTTTGTGATTCACCACGACCGCTTTCAACGGCAGTTCCGCTGCCAGCGCTTTGCGCGTATGCAGCTCAATGAACACCGGCGTTTCCTGTAACCAGCGACGTAAATAGAGGGCAATCAACCCGAAAACGCCCCCAAGCAGGAAAGGGATCCGCCATCCGCCAGCCATAATGCCCTGTGGGCCGAAAGCGGTATTAATGAGCGTTGCCACAAGCGAGCCAAGCAGGATGCCTACGGTTAAACCGGCCGTCAGCGTGCCGCAAGCGAAACCGATACGCTTTTCCGGTACATGTTCCGCGACAAACACCCATGCGCCCGGTACCTCACCGCCTATCGCGGCTCCCTGCACAATGCGCAGCAGTAAAAGCAGCACCGGGGCTGCGATTCCCCAGTCAGCATAGGTTGGCAGCATACCCATGAATAGCGTCGGCAGCGCCATCAACAATATGCTGAGGCTGAACATCTTTTTACGCCCTTTACTGTCGCCGAAATGCGCCATCACAATGCCGCCTAACGGGCGCGCCAGATAGCCTGCCGCGAAAATAGCAAAGGTTTGCACCTGTCTTAACCAGTCAGGAATATCAGGTGGGAAAAAGAGATCGCCGATAACGGCGGCGAAGAACACAAAGATGATGAAATCATAAAACTCCAGCGCGCCGCCAAGCGCAGCCAGAGAAAGGGTTTTATAGTCCTGCCGGTTCAGTCGGCGTGCGCTGTCGTCTTGCATAATTGTCAGGCATATCCAGAAGTAATAAGAAAAAAGTATCGTTAACAGTGTAAAGCTGAGCTTACTATAACGTTCATCTTCTCTTACAACAGCGCAACTCTATTTTATGCCTGAATCATTTATTTTTTAGCTGTTTGTATCGCGTCTCGCGCTCTTAGGACGAAAAGCTGCTACCACTTCGGCATGCGTTTCAATATAGGGTCCATCAAGCAGCTGAATGCAATAAGGTACGCTGGCAAAAATGCCGTGAACCTGGGTTTTCCCGTCGGCGTCTTTCAGCCCTTCCAGGGTTTCTTTGATCGATTTTGGCTGGCCCGGCAGGTTAATCACCAGCGACTGCTTGCGGATCACCCCGACCTGGCGCGAGAGAATAGCCGTTGGCACGAAGTTAAGGCTGATCTGACGCATCTGCTCACCAAAGCCGGGCATTTCGCGGTCGGCGATAGCCAGCGTGGCATCCGGCGTGACGTCTCGTCTTGCGGGGCCGGTGCCGCCGGTCGTCAGCACCAGGTGGCAGAATAGCTCGTCGACCAGTTCGCAAATAGCGTGCTCGATCATCGGTTGCTCGTCTGGCACCAGGCGTTTTTCAATCTCAAAAGGCGTAGACAGCGCCTGAGCAAGCCAGGCTTCTAAAGCGGGTAATCCTTCATCCTGATAGATGCCATTCGCGGCGCGATCGGAAACGGAAATCAATCCTATGCGTAGTGTATTCATGGTGTCATCACTGTGATCCCGGCCGCTTCAAGCGTGCGGGCGCGGTTTATAAGAAGAATAGCGGGATAAAAGAAGGATAAACCATTGCAAAGTGGGATGTACAGCAGAGGCAGGATCGTGGCCGGCAAGCCGGCCACGCTCGCCGGTTACAGCAGATCGGCAATCATTTTCTCAAGTTTGCCCTGGTCAACGGCAAAATTACGGATGCCCTGAGCCAGTTTATCTACCGCCATCGGATCCTGGTTATGCTGCCACAGGAACTCAGATTCGGTCATTTTTGCCGGACGTGCTTTCACTTCACCCGTGTAAGAAAGCTTACGCTCCAGCGTGCCTTCGCTCTCGGCCAGCTCCTTCAGCAGCGCTGGAGAGATGGTCAGACGATCGCAGCCTGCCAGTTCGATGATCTCACCGACGTTACGGAAGCTGGCACCCATCACCACCGTTTCATAGCCGTGCTGCTTGTAGTATTCGTAGATTTCAGAGACGGACACCACGCCCGGATCTTCATGCGCTGCATACTCTTTCTTATCGGTATTGGCTTTGTACCAGTCAAGAATACGGCCCACGAATGGCGAGATCAGGAATACGCCTGCTTCGGCACAGGCACGCGCCTGAGCAAAGGAGAACAGCAGCGTCAGGTTACAGTTGATGCCTTCTTTTTCCAGCTGTTCTGCGGCACGAATACCCTGCCAGGTGGAAGCCAGTTTGATCAGGATGCGATCGTTGCTGATACCCGCATCGTTATACAGCTTGATCAGCGCGCGCGCTTTGTTGATGCTGCCTTCGGTGTCGTAAGAGAGGCGCGCATCGACTTCGGTAGAGATACGGCCAGGCACCAGCTTCAGGATTTCCAGGCCAATTTTCACGTTCAGCATGTCGGAAGCGTACTGGACCTGCTCTTCTTTTTTGCTGCTCTGATCGCGCGCCCAGGCCACAGCTTCATCAATCAGCTTGCGGTATTCAGGGATCTGCGCAGCGTTCAGAATCAGTGAAGGGTTGGTGGTCGCGTCTTGTGGCTGGTACAGCTTCATCGCGGCAATGTCACCGGTATCGGCAACTACGGTAGTGAGTTGACGCAGGGAAGTCAGTTTGTCCGTCATGGTTTTCATTCTCTCAGAAGAGTTATCGGGTTCTTGAAACTGTCTGCCACGGATAATATCACGCGAGAACCGCCTTGCAAGGTAAGCTTGTCCCGACGCCACTGAGTGCTAAATCTGCCCGTTTTCCCTTGTTTTGCGAGGGATAAGCCGTGGCGATGGCAGCGATTTGTCTTTTCACCGTGCTTTTTTGTTACAGTAGCGGCTCCGTTTTATCTGCCCTGATATGGCGTATTACTTAAGGATTCTTTGATGTTGATGGTGATCTCTCCGGCAAAAACGCTGGATTTTGAAAGTCCGCTGGCGACAAAAACATTTACCCAACCTGCGTTGCTGGATGATTCCCAAAAACTGATTGAAGTCGCACGCGAACTGACGCCGGTTGAAATAGGCGCACTTATGAGCATCAGCGACAAGCTGGCCGATTTGAACGTCGGACGTTTCCAGAACTGGCACCCGCCCTTCACGCTGGAAAATGCCCGTCAGGCTATTTTGGCGTTTAAGGGCGACGTCTACTCGGGCTTGCAGGCCGAAACGTTTAACGAGCAGGACTTTGCTTTCGCGCAGCAGCATTTGCGCATGCTTTCCGGACTGTATGGCCTGCTGCGCCCGCTGGATTTAATGCAGCCGTACCGGCTGGAGATGGGCACGAAGCTGGCCAACCCGGCTGGCAAAGATCTTTATGCATTCTGGGGCGATAAACTCACCGAGGCGCTGAACGCGGCGCTGGCGGAACAGGGCGACGACGTGCTGATAAACCTGGCATCGGATGAGTATTTTAAAGCGGTTAAGCCGAAGAAAATTAACGGTCGCATCATCAAGCCGGTATTCCTTGATGAGAAGAACGGTAAGTTCAAGGTGATCAGTTTCTACGCCAAAAAAGCACGTGGCCTGATGAGCCGGTATGTGATTGAAAATCGCCTCGGCAAAGCAGAACAGCTAAAAGATTTTGCCGTGGACGGCTACTTTTTTGCCGCTGATGAGAGCAGCGAAAACGAATGGGTATTTAAGCGTCGCGAGCAGTAAAGTCCAGGTTGCCTGTTATTAACACCGTGCAGGCGCGAGGGACACGGGCCGTCCAGAAAGACACAAAAAGCGGCATCCATGCCAGCTCGATATGGGCCGTCCACGGCCCGTGACGCTTTCTTACCGGCCCGAATCCCTCACGCTTTAAGCCTGTCAGTTACTTGTTCAGCAGGAAATCGCGCAGCGCAGCGAAATCCGCCGACATCTTGTGCGACAACAGCGGCAGCTCAGCACGCTCGGCCAGCGCTTCTGGCAGCGGCAGTTTCTGGCCCAAAATTTCCTCCACGCTCTCCTTAAATTTCGCCGGGTGCGCCGTTCCCAGGAACAGGCCAAACTCGCCTTCCTGAAGCTGATCGCGCAGCAAACGATAAGCGATAGCCGCATGCGGCTCGGAGATATAGCCCAGATCCGCCAGCTCCAGCATCGTCGCTTTCGTGGTTTCATCATCCACCGCGCCGTAGCCCAGGTCGGTCAGGCGCCAGGTTTTACGGCGGAAGAGTTCTTCCACGCGTGGCCAGTTGTTAGGCTGGCTCACATCCATGGCGTTAGAAAGCGTAGCGACCGTGGTATTCGGCGACCATTCGCCGCCGGTAAGGAAGCGCGGCACGGTATCGTTGGCGTTGGTTGCCGCGATAAAACGCTTCACCGGCAGCCCCAGCGATTTGGCTAACAGGCCCGCAGTCAGGTCGCCAAAGTTACCGCTTGGTACGGAAACCACCAGCTGATTACGCTTCTCCTGCGGCAGCTGCGCGACCGCTTCAAAGTAGTAGCAAATCTGCGCCAGAAGACGGCTGATGTTGATAGAGTTTGCGGAATTCAGACCGATGGTCTTTTTCAGATATTCATCGTCGAATGCCTGCTTGACCAGCGACTGACAGACGTCGAAATCGCCGTCGATAGCGATAGTCTGGATATTGCCGCCCAGCGTGCAGAACAGTTTTTCCTGCAACGGGCTGATTTTGCCTTGTGGATAGAGGATCACCACACGCACGTTTTCCATGCCGTAGAAAGCATGCGCTACCGCCGCGCCGGTGTCGCCAGAGGTTGCCGTCAGAATGGTAATTTTTTCATCGGCGCCGCTCACATAAGAGAGCATTTGCGCCATAAAACGGCCGCCAAAATCTTTGAATGCCAGCGTCGGGCCATGAAACAGTTCCAGCGCGGAAATGTCGTCGGTCACTTTTGCCACCGGTGCCGGGAAAGCAAAGGCGGTTTTCAGACGCTCATGCAGCTGGTGTGGCGCGATCTCATCGCCGATAAAGGCAGAAAGAATTTTGCTACTGCGGCTGACGAAATCCATTTCCAGCATTTCATCGATCTCGGTCAGCTCAAATTCAGGCAGCTCCAGCGGGAAAAACAGGCCCTGTTGCTTGCCCAACCCCTGCTTTACAGCCTGTGAAAAGCTAACCTGCTCGTTGTGATCCTTTAGATTGTACAGTTTCATGCGTTATCCCAGTTTACGTGCGCCTGCCGTGTCTAAACGGCAGATGTGAACGAAGCCTTCATCATTTTGCAGATAGTGCTGACGAAGCCAGTCTGCCATGC
Source organism: Pantoea sp. CCBC3-3-1 (assembly GCF_007981265.1). NCBI lineage: Bacteria > Pseudomonadati > Pseudomonadota > Gammaproteobacteria > Enterobacterales > Erwiniaceae > Pantoea > Pantoea sp. CCBC3-3-1. Next base: position 759,992 of record NZ_CP034363.1, on the reverse strand, counting down.
GCTGCGCCGTATCGCTTTGATTACAAACGGCAAACAGCGTTGGGCCGGAGCCAGAAATGCCGCAGGTCAGTGCGCCAATATCCTGTGCGGCCTGGCGGGCCTCGGCAAAGCCCGGTAAAAGTTTGGTGCGATAAGGTTCGGCAATGACATCGCGCATCAGTTTCGCCGCCAGCTGCGGTTGCTGAGTATGGCAGGCGTGAATAAAGCCGCCCAACAGACGACCATGTTTAATAATTTCTTCTTTACGGTACTGCGCAGGCAAAATGGCGCGTGCCTCAGCCGTCGAAACTTTGATGCCCGGGTACGCCATCACCCACAGCCAGTCATCAAAAGCCGGAACGGACTGGCTGATGATGCCGTTCTCTTCCAGCATCAGCTGGATGCCCCCTAAAAAACAGGGCGCGACGTTATCATAATGTACGCTGCCGGAGATGCGGCCTTCCAGCTCGCCCATTAGCGCCAACAGTTCGGTATCGTTCAACGGTTTGCCACAGTGCTCATTCATCGCCATCAGGCCCGCAACCACTGAACAAGCGCTGGAACCAAGACCGGAACCGATCGGCATATTCTTTTCCAGCGTCATAGCTACCGGTACGCGTTCGCCAATCGCTTCGCAAAAACGATCCCAGCACTGCCAGACAATATTTTCCTGCGGATTGGCAGGCAGTTTGCTGACAAAGCGCCCTTCATTGCGCAGGCTAAATTCGCTGGCAGCTTCTACCGTCACGCAGTCACCCAACAGCGAGCCGTCAACGGGCGAAACCGCCGCGCCTAATACATCAAAGCCCACGCTGACGTTACCGATTGAGGCAGGCGCATAAATCTTGACCATTCTTAAACTCCCAACTTCCATGACAAGGTGCGTAACAGATCGGCGAACACCCCTGCGGCGGTCACATCGTTACCGGCACCATACCCGCGCAGCACCAGCGGAATCGGCTGATAATAACGGCTGTAAAACGCTAACGCATTCTCGCCGTTTTTCACTTTGAACAGGGGATCATTGCTATCAACGGCATCAATTTTTACCTGGCAACGGCCGCCCTCTTCAATCACGCCCACGAAGCGCAGCACCTTACCTTCCTGCTCCGCTTTACTGACTCGTGCCGCAAAAGCGTCATCCAGCTCCGGCAGGCGAGCCATAAAGGCTTCAACATTGTCGATAGCCGTCAATTCCTCAGGCAACACGGCCTCGATTTCAATATCGCTTAACTCCAGCTGATGGCCGGCTTCGCGCGCCAGAATTAACAGTTTACGAGCCACGTCCATACCGGACAGATCGTCACGCGGATCCGGCTCGGTGAAGCCCAGCTCGCGCGCCATTGTGGTTGCGGCGGAGAGCGAAACGCCTTCATCCAGCTTGCCAAAAATAAAGGAAAGCGAACCTGAAAGGATGCCGGAAAAACGCAGCATCTCATCACCGGCATTGAGCAGGTTTTGCAGATTTTCAATAACCGGCAAACCTGCGCCTACGTTGGTGTCGTACAGGAACTTGCGACGTGATTTTGCCGCAGCGGCACGCATCTGCTGATAGTAGTTCCAGGAAGAGGTGTTAGCCTTTTTGTTTGGCGTGACCACGTGGAAACCGTCGGCAAGAAAATCGGCATATTGATCGGCCACCGCCTGGCTGGAGGTACAGTCAACGATCACCGGATTCAGCAGGTGATACTCTTTCACCAGCCGGTTGAGGCGCCCGAGATTAAAGGGCTCGCTGGCTTCCTGTAACGCAGCCTGCCAGTTATTCAACGGAATACCATGAACGTTAGTCAACAGCGCTTTGGAATTCGCGATGCCACAGACGCGCAGGTCGATATGTTTATTTTTCAGCCATGCCTGTTGACGATGCAGTTGGTCAATCAGCGCCGCGCCGACGCCACCGACGCCAATCACAAACACTTCAATAACCTGATCGGTTGCGAACAGCATTTGATGTACCACGCGCACACCGGTGGTGGCATCTTCGTTATTGACCACCACCGAAATAGAGCGTTCTGACGATCCCTGGGCGATGGCAACAATATTAATATTGGCACGTGCCAGCGCGGAGAAGAATTTAGCCGAAATACCCCGCAGCGTGCGCATGCCGTCGCCGACGACTGAGATCACCGCGAGGTTTTCCATAACATCCAGCGGCTCAAGCAAGCCATCCTTTAGCTCAAGGAAAAATTCATCTTCCAGCACGCGACGGGCGCGCGCCTGATCGCTTTGCGGCACGCAGAAGCTGATGCTGTATTCGGAAGAGGATTGGGTAATCAGCACCACGGAAATACCGCTACGGGACATGGCGGCAAACACGCGGGCCGCCATACCGATCATGCCTTTCATCCCTGGCCCGGAAACGTTGAACATCGCCATATTGTTCAGGTTGGTGATGCCTTTTACCGGATTATCATCATCCGGGCTGTCGCCGCCGATTAAGGTGCCGGGCGCCTGTGGATTAGCGGTATTTTTAATCAGGCAAGGAATTTGAAACTGGGCGATGGGGGTGATGGTGCGTGGATGCAGCACCTTCGCGCCAAAGTAGGAAAGCTCCATCGCTTCCTGATAGGACATGGTTTTGAGCAGGCGGGCATCGGGCACCTGACGCGGATCGCAGGTATAAACGCCATCCACATCAGTCCAGATTTCACAACAGTCAGCACGCAAACAGGCAGCCAGCACGGCCGCTGAGTAGTCGGAACCGTTACGGCCAAGCACGACCAGCTCGCCTTTTTCGTTGCCGGCCGTGAAACCTGCCATCAGGATCTGGTTTTCAGGAGGAATTTTACTGGCGGCGATTCGGCGAGTTGATTCAGGAATATCAACGGTCGATTCAAGATAATGTCCAACCGCCAACAGTTTTTCGACCGGGTTGATCACGCTGACGCCATGACCACGCGCTTGCAGCAGCGCCTCCATGATGGCGATAGAGAGCTTTTCACCGCGACAGATGATAGCCGCATTGACGCTATCCGGGCACTGTCCCAGCAGAGCGATGCCGTGCAGCACCTGCTTCAGCTGAGCGAATTCCTCGTCAACCACGCGCGAGAGCTTAGCGTAGTCGAAGCCTGGCTGAGCTTCCGCCAGCCCTTGCAGCAACGCGGCAAAAATGTGTTCAGCGTCGGTCAGGTTCGGCTGAGCGTCCTGGCCGCTAATGGTTTTTTCAATCATCGCCACCAAATGGTTGGTGATTTTTGCTGGCGCGGACAATACGGTAGCAACCTGTCCCTGCTTAGCATTACTCTCCAGAATATCCGCCACGCGCAAAAATCTTTCCGCATTGGCGACTGAGGTTCCACCGAATTTCAGCACTCGCATGATCATTCTCCTGAATTTTTGCCGAAAAAAAAGCCCGCACTGTTGAGGTGCGGGCTTTTTTTTATTTTTTCCTGTATGCGTCAGCCCGCACCGTTACCTGTGGTAATGGTGGTGGTAATAATGATTGTTGTCATCAGGCTGTGAGTACGCATTTTAGATTTCTTGTCTGTCTTGTAAATTTTGTCCGCTTCCAGAAGTAAAGCAAACGCTATGTTAAGTCAATTTATTTATCCGGCCGCCAAAAAGCGCGGGCAAAACGCTCAGCCAGCATTTACGCCACAACCCGATCAGATCTGTTATTAAAGCGCCCTTGCATCAGCACCACTTGCTGAAACCGCACTATTATCCAGCGTTTTTATCTATAAGTTTTTTTTCTACATCGTGCAGCAACCGATGCAGCATCGCCGTATCGCGCTGTTCCAACAGTCCAATACGCTGATTCAGCCAGTCCGCCAACTTTTGATCATCATTGACATTAAGCGTGCTCAGCAATGTATTTGCCCGCTGGCGCAAAGCGGTAAGCTGCTGCTCATCGGCCGGCTCCGCCTGTAATGCTGTCACCTGACGCAGGGCGGAAAGCTGGTAACAGTAAACCATTACCGCCTGGCCCAAATTCAGTGAAGGATAGTCGCCAGCCATTGGGACGCCGGTCAGCACGTCGACCTGTTCTAATTCTTCATTTGTCAGGCCGGTGTCTTCACGGCCAAACACCAGCGCCGCGCAGCCAATCCAGTGGTGTTTTTCCTGCAGCAGGCTTTCAACCTGCTGAGGCGTGGCGTAATAGCGGAATTTGGCCCGGCTGCGCGCCGTCGTGGCAATACTGAAATCCACGTCAGCAAGTGCGGCATCAAGCGATTCCCACTGCGTGGCATTTTCCAGGATCTCTCCTGCACCATGGGCGACACGCCGCGCCGCAGGATCGAGATGGGCCTGACTATTAACGATACGCAATTCGTCAAATCCCATGGTTTTCATAGCCCGCGCTGCCGCACCGACGTTTTCAGGTCGCGCTGGGGCGACAAGTATCAAAGGAAAACGCATAACCGCCTTCTGAAGTTAAAAAATGTGAAAGTAATCTGGCCTGAGCCGGAAGTGAAATACCGAATTGTATTTTTTAACAAATCAATAACATAGAAAAACCATTGCTAACCCGTCATAACGCAAAACTATGACTTTCTTCCTCTGAATTCAGTAATAAATACATTTATCTCAATATAATCCCATTTACTTCAAGTGATTAACAAATGTTAAAAAAGGGCTATAGCTGACGGCAACGCGTAACGCGATTTGCGCGTTTGCAAACCTAACTTTGTGAGCTAAACCGGCATTCTGCGAAGGGTTTTTCACAAAAAGGTTAACGTGCTACAATTGGTTTGATATAAGTCAACTAAGCCTTATTTATTGCCAGTTGGCTGGGCCTTGTGCTGTTATGTTGCTGTTAATGAGGTTAGGATGTACGCCATTTTTGACCTTGCCGGGACAGGAAGCATTCCAGTACAACGATGAATCTTCCGGTCCAAACATGGCTTGTGAACATATTCCGTACAGCTCGTGTTACGCGTCTGAAAGGCGCCCGTGTTCTCTCCGGTACGGTAACCGCTGTATGCCCCATATCGTATTTTAGGCAATTTTAGGTAGCGAACACATGCAGACCCCGCACATACTTATCGTTGAAGACGAATTAGTTACTCGCAATACTCTCAAAAGTATTTTTGAGGCCGAAGGCTACATGGTTTATGAGGCTACGGATGGCGCCGAAATGCACCAGATTCTGACAGAGAATGACATCAATCTGGTGATTATGGATATAAACCTACCCGGCAAAAACGGCCTGCTGCTGGCGCGCGAACTGCGTGAACAAGCTAACGTGGCCCTGATGTTCCTGACCGGCAGGGATAACGAAGTCGACAAAATCCTTGGCCTTGAAATCGGTGCGGATGACTATATCACCAAGCCTTTCAACCCGCGCGAACTGACTATCCGTGCACGTAACCTGCTGTCCCGTACCATGAATCTGGCGCCTCACAGCGAAGAGCGTAAGCTGGTAGAAAGCTATCGTTTCAACGGCTGGGAGCTGGATATCAACAGCCGCTCGCTGGTCAGCCCGCAAGGCGATCAATACAAGCTGCCGCGCAGTGAGTTCCGCGCGATGCTGCACTTCTGCGAAAACCCAGGCAAAATCCAGACCCGTGCCGATCTGCTGAAAAAAATGACCGGACGCGAACTGAAACCGCACGATCGCACTGTCGACGTGACCATTCGCCGCATTCGTAAGCATTTTGAATCGACGCCGGATACGCCAGAAATTATCGCCACCATCCACGGCGAAGGTTATCGTTTTTGCGGTGATTTGCAGGACTGAGTAAAAGCTTAATGATACTTAAGGGCCCCTTCTGGCGGCCCTTTTCTTTGCAGATTATTTGTTCCACGGCATAATAGGCACCGCGCTCAGGGCGTTCTTCGGCGAGCCGTCTACGACCTTATCGGAATAGCTCAGATAGATTAACGCGTTACGCTTTTTATCGTAGAAGCGTACCACCTGAAGTTTTTTAAATACCAGAGAAGTTCGCTTGCGGAACACGACCTCGCCTTCTGATTTACCCTGGGCGATGTTATCGCTAAGCTCCACCGGACCAACCTGCTGACAGGAAATTGCCGCATCTGAGGTATCTTCGGCCAGCCCCAGTCCCCCTTTGATGCCTCCGGTTTTTGCCCGGCTGATATAACAGGTAACATTTTTTACATCGGGGTCATCGAAAGCTTCGACAATGATTTTATGATCGGGCCCAAACACTTTGAACACGGTATCAACTGAGCCGACCACCTCGGCCCGTACAGAAAGTGAGGTGAAGATTACAGCTGTGACTATTAACAATTTTTTCATTGTCATAACGTTACCATTGCATAGAAAATAGATGACATTGTAAGTTAACCGGCAGCATTGCCCTAATCAATCCGACCTGTCTTACGGGCTACCCCGGCGCAGACGGTCTTCTCAAAAGCCGGATACGTGACCTTAGCATGTCGACAGATTGCTTATTGCACCAATATTAACCAGGATGAGGACGTTTTATGGATCAAGCCGGTATCATTCGCGATTTGCTTGTCTGGCTTGAGAGCCACCTTGACCAACCGCTGGCGCTGGACAACGTAGCGACCAAGGCGGGCTACTCAAAATGGCATCTGCAACGAATGTTCAAAGAGGTCACCGGTCATGCTATCGGTGCTTACATCCGTGCACGTCGTTTGTCAAAAGCAGCAGTGGCACTGCGCCTGACCAGCCGTCCGATTCTGGATATTGCCTTGCAGTATCGCTTTGACTCGCAGCAAACGTTTACCCGCGCTTTCAAAAAACAGTTCAACCAGACGCCTGCTTATTACCGCCGCGCGTCTGACTGGCAGTCGTTCGGTTTACGTCCGCCTATTCGCCTTGATGATTTTAGCCTGCCTGCGGCAACTTATGTGACCTTGCCGGAGACCGTTCTGGTCGGACAAACACAGGTTTATAGCTGTACGCTGGAGCAGATTTCCAGCTATCGTGACGAGATGCGTCTGCATTTCTGGCGTCAGTTCCTGACCGAAACGGACAGGGTTCCGCCGGTGCTTTACGGACTGCATCAGACGCGCCCAAGCATGGAAAAAGATGATGAGCAGGAGATCCTCTACACCACTGCGGTGCCGTCCGACAAGCTTTTCCAGCCGATCTCGTCAACGCAAACGGTCTTACTGGAAGGCGGCGAATACGTGCAGTTCACTTACGAAGGCCCCCGCAGCAATTTGCAGGAATTTATTCTGCTGGTTTACGGTACCTGCATGCCGGGCCTACAGCTGACGCGCCGACAGGGTCAGGATATTGAACGTTTCTACACGCACGGCGGTAAGAAACGTCCCGAGCCACCTACGGATATCCGCTGTGAATATCTGATCCCTATCCGCCGTCCGGCCGATACGCAGACGGCCTGATGCCTTCATTGCTGCCATGACGCAATGGCAGCAATGAAGCAAGCGCCGGTTTCCGCGAGCGGCTAACGCTGTAATTCGTCGAGGGCTGGCTCATCAAGATGCGCGACGTCCCCCGCCGTTTCCACGACCCAACCGGCAGCCAGCCATTCACTTTGCTGATGATCTATCCGCGAGATAGAGCAGTTACGCAACCGTAAACGACGTTCAGCGTAGGCTGGCAGACCCAGTAACGTACTGACCAGCACGCCCAACGCCATGCCGTGACTGACCAGCAGCGGACGACTTCCCGCAGGCAATTGCAGGCAGGCGTTCAATGCCTCATGCATTCTGTCTGCCATTTCAGTCATCGACTCACCGCCGGGAATACGGCCGCCTTCGGTGCCGTTAACCAGGGTTATGCGCCAGTTCTCTTCTTCTGGCGTTAGCGAATCCAGCGGCCGCTGCTCCAGCACGCCCATGTTCAGCTCCCGCAAGCGCGGATCCAACTGGATGCGACAGCCGCAGGCATCGGCAATAATCTCGGCAGTACGTTTGGTGCGACCCAAATCGCTGGCGATAACGTGGGTGATGCCAAGGTGTTTAACCCGCTCCCCCACCTGCCGTGCCTGCTGCTCTCCCTTTTTCGTCAGCTCGCTGTCTGACTGTCCCTGAATGCGCCGCGCCGCATTCCAAAGCGTTTCCCCATGACGAACAAGATAGACCTGTAACATTGCTATTTTCCGTTATACTGCGACAAATTTGCGTAGAGGGTTCAAACAATTATGTACCATGTCATCGCTGCCACCATCAATCCGGCAAAAATTAACGCAATTTCTCAGGCTTTCAGCGATATATTTGGTGAAGGATCCTGCCATATTGAGGGCGTCGAGGTCGACAGCGGCGTTTCGCCTCAGCCCCTGACAAATGCAGAAACGAGAACTGGCGCACGCCAGCGCGTGGCAAATGCGCGTCAGATTCGTCCTGAAGCGGATTTTTGGGTGGCGATTGAAGCTGGTATCGAAGAAGACAGCGCGTTTGCCTGGATGGTCGTTGAAAACCCTCAGCAGCGTGGAGAATCGCGTTCTGCCAGTTTTACCTTACCTGCGGTGGTGATGAAAGGTATTCACGCAGGTCGCGAGCTGGGCGAAGAAATGGCCAGTTTGACCGGCATTGAAAATATCAAACATAAAGGCGGCGCCATTGGCGCATTTACCGCCGGGCTGCTGACGCGTACCAGCGTCTACCATCAGGCGCTAATCCTTGCGCTGTGTCCGTTCCATAATGCGGTTTATCAGATGCGCGTTGATTCAGATCTTCTCTGAGCCCTGGATTAGCTGCGCCTCCAGCCAGGCTTTCAGCGCTGGCGGCGCGCTTTTCAAACTGTTAGAGCCGCGCGTAATCGTTGCGATACCCACGCCCAGATCGTTTTTTAGCTCGCGCTGGCTTAGCTCACCCCGCATCAGTTCTTCAATTATGCGCAGACGCGTACCCAGCGCTTCGCGTTCGTCCGGCGTGGTCATCAGCTGCAACAGCGGCAAATGCAGACCACTGTCAAAAGCGCGCTGGAGCAGCGTAACATACCGCTGCCACTCTTCGTTGTGCGGTTCCATGGTGACAGGAACGGATGATTCGGTCATGTGTTGCCCATACTCGTTAACGAGTACAGCAGCATAGCACAGCCCGCTTCAAATCAGTAGCGCCGCTGCCATTCGCTCTCGCTTAAAATGTTGTCCGGTTTATCCATGAAATAACGGTAGTACGCATCATAAGCCAGCACGTTCTTCACATAGTTTCGCGTTTCCGAGAAAGGAATGGTTTCGATAAAAGCGACCGAATCCAGCCGTCCGGCGCTGTTTCCCAGCCAGGTTTTCACCCGCGAAGGCCCGGCGTTGTAAGCGGCCGATGAGAAGATACGGTTTTGCCCAAACTGCTGGTATACCGATTCCAGATATTGCGTGCCGATTTGAATATTGGTTTCCGGGTCCAGCAGCTGGCTGCTGTTGCTGTATCCCGGCAGGCTGTAGGTTTGCACCGTATGCTGCGCAGTGGCTGGCATGACCTGCATCAAGCCTGCGGCACCCACCGGCGAACGCGCTTTCGGATTCCATGCGCTTTCCTGACGGGCAATGGCCATGGCATAGCTGACGGGGATCGCTTTGCCATCGGTATAGCGACGGAACTGATCCTGGAAAGCCAGCGGGAAGCGCTCCTGAAGGCTGTTCCACAGCTTGCCGCTAATCGTCGCCTGCACGCTCAGCACCCACCAGTTTTGCTCATAAGCGTAACGCGCCAGCTGCTGTTGCTGAGGACGGGTTTTGCTGGCAACCAGATAGCTCCATTCCGTACGGGCCAGGTTATCCATGTTCCAGTACATCAGTTCCCGCACGCGAGAAATTTCCGCGCCTTGTGTCAGGCTACTTTCCGGCTCCGGCGCTTTATCAACCTGGAGCGGGAAATCGACGCCCAACCGTTGAGCCGCGACCATTGGATAGAAACCGCGTTCCTGCATCAGTTTGCGCAGGATCGTTTCTGCTTCCTCTTTGCGCCCACGTTCCAGCAACAGATCCGCCTGCCAGTATTGCCACTCATCCTTTTGTTTCGCCTCAACAGGTAAACGCGCAATCCAGGTATTCAGGCCACGGCGATCGTTATTGCCCAGCGACATGCGGATCCGCCGCTCAAGCAGCGAAACAGCGTCGCTGCGCATGACTACATTATCCCGCCAGCGCGCCTGCTCTGGGGTGATATCATTGCCCATCAGCCGCCACGCCACCGCTTCGTTAAGCTGCTGTTCCTCTTCTTCGCTCATCTTTTGCAAACGCACCAGCGAGGGGATCATCGCACGGGCATTTTCAGCATCGCCACGCGCTACGCTGGCAAAGGCAATGGCGGTTGCCTGACGGGTAAAATCTGTCGGGCCGACGGCGCGGGCAAAAGCTTCCACATTCTGCGGGTTGTTCTGCAAATCCATTACCGCGCTGGCAATGGTTTGATAATCTTCCGGCAGCTGCTTCGCGAGGGCGTTTACCAGGCTGGTATTGCCCTCTTTCATCGCCAGACGAATACGTTCCAGCGTGGTAATTGGCGTCTGTTTTCCGGCCGCCTGCCAGACGTTAATCAGCTTGTCGCAGGCGGATGGCAAGGCGGTGCCACGCAGCCAGAGCGTTTTTGCGCCATCCCAGGCCACCTGCTGCTCGCCGGTCGCCCATTTGGCGTAATACCAGTTGCAGCTCGCCGCGACGGGTTTTGGCACCGCCGGGCTGAAAACCAGCAGGCCGCGCCAGTCTTCACGACGAGCCAGCTCGTTGACGAAGCGGGACGGAAGCGAGCGCACCGGCGGCAGCGTAGGGTACTTTTTAATGAAATCGTTAATCACAAAACCGCTTTCCTGATCCAGGTTCTGCCCCAGCTCGCGGTATTCCAGATAAGGATAAAGAGGATAGTCACGCAACGTGGGCATTAACGCCGCCACGGTATCCATTTGATTGCTGTCCCACGCCTGCTTAATTTGCAGATAGCGACTGCGCTGGGCATCCAGCGAATCCGCCTGCGCCGTGCCGGCGACGATTGCTAAACAGGCGCCTGCTATCCACAACTGCCACTTGTCCACCATGACTTTCCTCACGTTAACGCCTCACTTTGTCCTGTTGCTGCCTCAACACATGCTAACCAGGCTTGGCCGGTCTCGCTATGCTACACACATTAATTTACTAAACTCCGCTGGCCTAAACGGCAACTCAATCACTTCACGATAGTTGTTCTTTCCCAATCGGGGTTAATTCCGATCAAAAATCGCCAATCAGCCTTCCGTCAACATAGCGGCTTGCCATCCTCGCCGGATTCACCGTTACCGCTTCGGGCTGTTAAACGGCACCAACGACAGAAGCGTTAATAGGTGAACAGGTGGCGAGATCCTACTTTTACCGATTCATGCAGGTGATGACATGACGCAACAGAATTTCGCTTCCTCCGGGCTGAAGCCTGCTTTTGCCTGGTACCGCTTTGATGCCGCCTGCGTAGTAAAGAGATTACACAGTAGCGAAACCGGTTTGTCCGCTGAAGAAGCGCGGCTGCGCCTGACGGAGCTGGGGCGCAACCAGCTTTGCTCTGATAAAGACAAAAGCACAGTACGACGCTTTTTCAGTCACTTTAACAACGTGCTGATTTACGGGCCGCTGGCTGCGGCAGGGCTGGGTGTCATATTGGGTCACGGGTTTGTCGCGGCAGTCATTAGTGGTGTCGTTATTTTCAACGTAGGGAAGCGTTTTACCGAGGAAAACAAAGCGCAGGAAGCCCTGCAAGATAAGGAAAAGCTGTTGCCCCCCCAGGCCCGGGTCATGCGCAACGGTCAGGTGCAAACGATTGATGCCCACGAGTTGGTGGAAGGCGATATTGTTGTCCTGCAAGCGGGCGATGGCGTTCCTGCCGATATGCGTTTACTTGAGGCAGACAGCCTGCTGGTGAATCAGGCAGCTCTGACGGGTAGCGCTATGGCGGTCAGCAAACAAACCGCTACCATCGCTACTGAAGTGACGATGGGTCACCGCGATAACCTGGTTTTCTGCGGAACGACGGTCAGTGCTGGTCGCGCAACCGGGATTGTTATTGCCACCGGCAGCGAAACCGAGCTGGGCAGAATGAATCAGTGATCGCGGATCGATAGCCTCACTATCCTTATTGGCGCGTTTACGGGCAAAATTAGCGCTCCTGTCCGCCGGCACCCTGGTGGCGCTGGCGGATCGCGTTAAGATAAGCGGGCTGTTTGCTGCCGATAAACATTTCCACCCGGCTGAAGCTGGTTGATAAATGCCCTTCTTTCGTTCACTCCCTGCTCACCCATAGTGCACACCATTCAGCCTTCTTTGAATAAAGCCTTCTCTTTCAGAGCATTAACGTTATGGCACAGCTTTTGCTCACCTAATCCCATCTTGTATACCAGATGGGATTCAACCTATGGCTTTCACCACCGGCTTTACCCTGAATGACTGGCAACAACACTATCAACAGCATCCGGATGATGTGCTGGCTACGCTCTCTTCGCTGCTGGCTGAATTATCGACCGATGACAACGCCTGGCTCTATCTCGCCTCACCCGCACAACTCCGCGCGCAGGTCGAGCCGCTGCTGGCGGCATGGCGGCAGGATCCCGCTGCACTGCCGCTGTTTGGCGTGCCTTTTGCGGTAAAAGACAATATTGACGTCGCGGGCTGGCCTACCACCGCGGCCTGTCCGGCATTTATTCATCAAGCCGCTGTCGATGCTACCGTCGTTGCCAGGCTGAAAGCGGCCGGGGCCGTGGTGATTGGCAAAACCAATCTCGATCAGTTCGCTACCGGCCTGGTCGGCACCCGATCCCCATTTGGCGCGGTGCAAAACACCTTTAATCCTGACTATGTTAGCGGCGGTTCCAGCTCCGGCTCGGCCTCCGTCACCGCTCGCGGCCTGGTGGGCTTTGCGCTCGGGACGGATACGGCAGGATCGGGCCGCGTTCCGGCCGGATTTAATAATATCGTTGGCCTCAAACCGACCAAAGGCTGGCTGTCAGCGACCGGTGTGGTGCCTGCCTGCCGTCTGAACGACACCATTTCCATCTTTGCGCTGACCGTGGAGGATGCTTTCCAGATCGCGAGCTGCGCCGGGGGTTATGACGCCAGCGACGCTTATTCACGCGTCAATCCAGGCTGTGCACCGGCGGCCTTATCTGCCACGCCAAAACTGGCCGTTCCCGCTAACCCGGAATTCTTTAGTGATACTCAGGCTGAAGCCGCATGGGAAAAATCACTGACGGCGCTGCAAGCCTGCGGCGCAACGCTGCATCCCATTGATTTCTCGTTATTCCACCAGCTGGCCGACCAGCTGTACAACGGTCCCTGGGTTGCCGAACGCACGGTGGCCGTTGGCGGCATGCTGGAACGGCCCGATGAGATGGATCCGGTGGTTTATAGCATTGTCGCCAAAGGCTTGCAGTACAGCGCCGTCGAAGCCTACCAAGCCGAGTATCTGCGCGCTGAGCTCAGCCGTCAGATCGCCCAAACCCTCAGTCAGTTCGATGCGCTGGTGGTACCCACCTCTCCTACTATCCATACCATTAATGAGATGAAACAGGAGCCGGTGCGATACAACTCGCAGTTCGGCACCTATACCAATTTCACCAACCTTGCTGATTTGTCGGCGCTGGCGCTGCCTGGCCCTTTCCGGGAAGAGGGACTGCCTGCCGGGATCACCCTGATTGCGCCCGCCTGGTACGATCGGGCGCTGGCGACTTTTGGTCAGCGCTGGCAGGCCAGCCTGGCGCTACCGCTGGGCGCGACGCAGAAGCCACAGCCTGCCACACACGCCGCGCTTCCCGCTTCGCCTCTTCACGTCCGCGTCGCCGTTGTCGGTGCCCATCTGACCGGCATGCCGCTTAACCACCAGCTCACCTCACGAGACGCGGTGCGGGTGGAGGAAACGCTTACGGCCGGCTGCTATCGCCTCTATGCCCTGGCGAACACCCATCCGCCCAAGCCTGGCCTGGCAAAAGCGGCTTCAGGCGCGTCGATTATCGTCGAGTTATGGGATATCCCGCTGGCCCGCTTTGGCGAATTTGTGGCGGAAATCCCTGCGCCATTAGGGATGGGTACGCTGGAACTGGCGGATGGCCGTCAGGTAAAGGGCTTTATCTGTGAGCCTGCGGTGCTGGCGCAGGCAAGAGATATCACCGAGTTTGGTGGCTGGCGCAACTGGTTGAACCGCAAGGAGATCCCTCATGTTTGATACCGTTCTTATCGCTAACCGCGGTGAAATTGCCTGTCGCGCTATCCGTACGCTGAAGCGTCTTGGCATCACCAGCGTAGCGGTATTTTCCGAGGCGGATAAAAACGCACAACACGTTAAAGATGCGGATATCGCCCTGTCGCTGGGCGGCGAAAAAGCCGCCGACAGCTATTTGCGCATTGATAAGATTCTCGCAGCGGCGCAGAAGAGCGGCGCGCAGGCTATCTGGCCGGGCTACGGCTTTCTTTCCGAAAGCCTGCCCTTTGCCGAAGCCTGTGAAAACGCCGGCATCGTCTTCGTTGGACCAACCGCGCAGCAGATTGGCGAATTCGGCCTGAAGCATCGTGCCCGCGAGCTGGCCGCCGCGGCTGGCGTACCGATGACGCAAGGCACCCCTCTGCTGGCCTCGCTGGAAGAGGCACTGAGCGCCGCAGCGGAAATCGGCTATCCGGTGATGTTAAAAAGCACCGCGGGCGGCGGTGGCATTGGCCTCACCCGCTGTGCCGACCAGCAAACCCTGCGTGACGCGTGGGAAAGCGTGCGCCGCCTTGGCGAACAGTTTTTTAGCGACGCGGGCGTATTCCTTGAACGTTATATCGACCGTGCGCGCCACGTAGAAGTGCAAATTTTTGGCGACGGTAAAGGCAAGGTTATCGCGCTGGGTGAACGTGACTGCTCTTTACAGCGCCGTAATCAGAAAGTCGTGGAAGAAACGCCCGCGCCAGGCCTGACGCCGGAAACCCGTGCGGCACTGCTGGCTTCGGCGGTCAAGCTGGGCGAGCTGGTCAACTACCGCAGCGCCGGCACCGTTGAATATATTTATGATGCCGGCCGCAACGAATTCTTTTTTCTCGAGGTGAATACTCGCCTCCAGGTGGAACACCCGGTCACGGAATGCGTGACGGGGCTGGATTTGGTGGAGTGCATGCTGCGCGTGGCGGCGGGAGAAGAGCCAAACTGGGCGCAAATGACGCAGAAGCCACAGGGCGCAGCAATTGAAGTGCGTCTCTACGCCGAAGATCCGCTGAAGCACTTTCAGCCCAGCCCCGGCGTACTGACCGAAGTTTGCTTCCCCGAAGGCGTGCGGGTTGATGGCTGGGTTTCGACCGGCACCGACGTCTCCGCCTTCTACGATCCGATGATTGCCAAGCTGATCGTGCACGCGGAGAATCGCGAAGCGGCGCTGGCAAAATTGCGCGATGCGCTCAATGAAACCCGGCTGCACGGCATTGCGACCAATCTCGATTACCTGCGGCAAATCGTGGCGACCGACGCCTTCACGCATGGCGACGTATGGACGCGCTGGCTGGACGACTTCACGCCAGCGGCACAGGTGATTGAGGTGATTCAGCCCGGCACCTGGAGCAGCATTCAGGATTATCCGGGCCGCCTCGGCTACTGGGACATTGGCGTCCCGCCTTCCGGCCCGATGGACGATTTCGCCTTTCGCCTGGCTAACCGCATTGTCGGCAACGCCGAAGAAGCGGCCGGGCTGGAGTTTACGCTGCAAGGCCCGACCCTACGCTTTCACAGCGATACGGTGATTGCGCTGACCGGCGCAGAGTGCCCGGCCACGCTGGATGAGGTCTCGCTGGCGTACTGGCAGCCGGTTGAGGTGAAAGCCGGTCAGACGCTGACGCTGGGCCGCGCGCAGAAAGGTTGCCGAACCTATCTGGCCGTGCGCAACGGTTTTGACGTGCCTGAATATCTTGGCAGCCGTTCAACGTTTGCGCTGGGGCAGTTTGGCGGTCACGCCGGGCGCACGCTGCGCGTGGCGGATATGCTGGCCATCTCCCAACCTACTCTGGCGGCCTGCACCACGCCCGCGCCGGTTAGTGAACCTCAAATACCCGATGCGGCGCTGATCCCCGTTTACGGTGACGAATGGCAGATTGGCGTGCTGTATGGCCCCCACGGCGCGCCGGATTTCTTCACGCAGGCATCCATTGATGAATTCTTTGCCAGCGAATGGCAGGTTCACTACAACTCTAACCGGCTGGGCGTACGGCTGGTGGGGCCAAAACCCACCTGGACGCGGCCGGATGGCGGTGAGGCGGGGCTGCATCCTTCTAACGTTCACGACTGTGAATACGCCATTGGCGCGGTAAATTTCACCGGTGATTTCCCGGTAATTCTTACCCGTGATGGGCCGAGCCTTGGCGGCTTTGTCTGCCCGGTGACGATTGCCAAAGCCGAACTATGGAAGGTGGGCCAGGTGAAACCCGGCGACCGGATCCGCTTTCATCCCATCAGCTTTGACGATGCGCTGGCGCTGGAAAACGCCCAGCAGGAGAGCGTGAAAAGCCTGCGCGCGACAGCGGAGCCCACCTTTACGGTTACGTCACTGGCCGCAACAGCCAATGGTTCGGCCACCGTGCTGGCAGCCATCAACGCCACGCCCCTGACGCCAACCGCCGTTTACCGACAGGCGGGTGACAACTATATCCTGCTGGAATATGGCGACAACGTGCTGGATCTGGCGCTGCGCCTGCGCGTGCACCTGCTGATGGTGGCGATACGGGAAACCGGCCAGCCCGGCATTGAAGAACTTTCACCCGGCGTGCGTTCACTGCAAATTCGTTACGACAGCCGGCTTGTCAGCCAGAAACAGTTACTCAGCCTGCTACTGGGGCTGGAGAAAAAGCTGGGCGATGTCAGTCAGATGAGAGTGCCGTCACGCGTGGTGCATCTGCCGATGGCGTTTGAAGACAGTGCCACGCTGGGTGCCGTTGAGCGCTATCAGCAAACCGTTCGCGCCAGCGCCCCATGGCTGCCAAATAACGTCGATTTTATCCAGCGCATTAACGGCCTGAGCACGCGCGAAGAAGTGCGCCAGACGCTGTTTGATGCCAGCTACCTGATCCTCGGCCTGGGCGATGTCTATTTGGGTGCACCCTGCGCGGTACCCATCGATCCCCGCCATCGCTTAATGAGTTCCAAATACAATCCGGCCCGCACCTTTACCGCTGAAGGCACCGTCGGTATTGGCGGCATGTACATGTGTATTTACGGCATGGATTCGCCGGGCGGCTATCAGCTGGTGGGCCGTACGCTGCCCATCTGGAACAAGTTTCTGAAAAACGCCCAGTTCGCAGCCAGCGAACCCTGGCTGCTGCGCTTCTTCGATCAGGTGCGTTTCTATCCGGTGAGTGAAGCTGAACTGGACGTGCTGCGCGACGATTTCCGCGAAGGTCGCGCCACCATCACGATTGAAGAAACGATTTTCGATTTCGCCGAACACACCCGCTTCCTGCACGACAACGCCGCTTCCATCGCCGAATTCCGTGAAAAACAGGCCAGCGCTTTCGCCGTAGAGGCCGCGCTGTGGGCGCAGGAGGAAGAAGGCGCACCGCTAACCGGTGAAGAGAATCTGTGCCTGGAGGAAGAGGAAGATGGCCTGCTGCCCATCAGTGCCGATCTTAACGGCAATATCTGGAAAATCCTCGTGCAGCCAGGCGACGAGGTGACGGTGGGGCAACCGGTGATCATCGTGGAAGCAATGAAAATGGAACTGACGATTACCGCGACGCAGGCCGGCAGAGTGAAACGCCTCGGCTGCCAGTCGGGACGCCCGGTCCGTCCGGGCGACACGCTGCTGTGGCTGGAATAGAGAGGCGATGATGGCGGAGCGACAGAGAACACAACGGCCGGAAGCGCTGGCGGAAAAGGTCTATCAGACGATCAAAAACGACATTTTCGATTTTCGCCTGATGCCGGGCGATCGCTTCAGCGAAAGCGAAATCGCCGCGCGTTTTGACGTCAGCCGCACGCCGGTACGCCAGGCGCTGTTCCGGCTGGAGCGCGAAGGCTATGTCGAAGTGTGGTTTCGCAGCGGCTGGCAGATCTGCCCATTCGACTTCGCCCACTTCGAAGATCTGTATGACTTACGCATTGTGCTGGAGCGTGAAGCGGTGCGCCGCCTCTGCTCGCTGCCATCGGATCAGACCCGCGAGCTGTTAAGCGATACGTGCAGTTTCTGGCTGGAAGCGCCCCGGCTGGAGGACGGCAAAACGGTATCGCTGCATGACGAAGCCTTTCACATCGCCCTGGTGACCGCCGCGGGCAACCGTGAAATGGCCCGTATTCATCGCGAACTGACCGAAAAAATTCGCATCATCCGTCGTCTTGATTTCACCCGTAACGATCGTATCGAGGCGACTTATCAGGAACACGCCGACATCCTTCAGACGGTATTACAACAACAAAGCGAGGAGGCCCAGCAAAAGCTGACAGCCCATATTGCGGTCAGTAAAGCCGAAGTCCGTAAAATTACGCTGCATATGCTGCAACAGGCACGAGCGCCGGAACAACCATCCTGATTTCATTACTTTAGAGGTTCACCAGATGAAAAGACGTTCACTGCTGAAGGCTTTTGCGCTTTCTGCGACGGTTGTGAGTATGGGTTTTGCATGGGGTGCACAGGCCGCTGACACCATTAAAGTCGGCATTCTTTCTTCGCTTTCCGGCACCATGGCGATTTCGGAAACGCCGCTAAAAGATGTGGCATTAATGACCATTGATGAGATCAACGCCAACGGTGGCGTACTGGGCAAAAAACTCCAGCCGGTGGTGGTCGATCCCGCATCTAACTGGCCGCTGTTTGCAGAAAAAGCCCGTCAGTTACTGACGCAGGACAAAGCGGCGGTAGTCTTTGGCTGCTGGACATCCGTTTCCCGTAAATCGGTGCTGCCGGTCTTCGAAGAGTTGAACGGCCTGCTGTTCTATCCGGTGCAGTATGAAGGCGAAGAGATGTCCCCAAACGTCTTTTACACGGGTGCCGCGCCTAATCAGCAGGCGATCCCCGCCGTGGAATATCTGATGAGCGAAGATGGCGGCAGCGCAAAACGTTTCTTCCTGCTGGGAACGGACTATGTCTATCCGCGCACCACCAATAAAATTCTGCGCGCGTTCCTGCACTCAAAGGGTATTAAAGACAGCGACATTGAAGAGGTCTACACGCCGTTTGGCTACAGCGATTATCAGACCATTGTCGCCAACATTAAAAAATTCTCCGCTGGCGGTAAAACGGCGGTGATCTCCACCATCAACGGCGACTCCAACGTGCCGTTCTACAAAGAGTTGGCGAATCAGGGTATTAAAGCGACCGACGTGCCGGTTGTTGCCTTCTCGGTGGGCGAAGAGGAGTTGCGCGGCATTGATACCAAACCGCTGGTGGGGAACCTGGCGGCATGGAACTACTTCGAATCGGTTGATAACCCGGCTAACAAGAAATTTGTCGCCGACTATCGGGCTTACGCGAAAGCGCACAAGCTGCCAAATGCGGATTCGGCCGTCACCAACGATCCGATGGAAGCGACTTATGTCGGCATCCATATGTGGGCGCAGGCGGTAGAAAAAGCCGGGACGACCGACGTTGATAAGGTGCGCAAAGCGATGGCTGGACAAACCTTTAACGCGCCCGATGGCTTTACGCTGACCATGGATCAGAGCAACCACCATCTGCACAAACCGGTGATGATTGGCGAGATCGAAGACAACGGGCAGTTTAACGTGGTCTGGCAGACCGATAAGCCAGTCCGTGCCCAGCCATGGAGCCCGTTTATTGCTGGCAATGATAAGAAGCCAGATAGCCCTGTGAAATCAACGCAGTAATCAGACCTTAAGCGCGCCCGGAGCAAAACATTACCGGCCATGGACGGCCCGTCAAGAGCAGCCATGAATGGCTGAGTACGGGGCATATCCTCAGGAACGAGCTTCTTCGTCCTGATTTCTGAACCTCAATGCACAGGTATTGCGATGAAAAACCGTCAACTGTTCACGCTACTCCTTACGCTGTGCCTGCTGCTGCCATGGGTAGCGTCCGCCGGACCTGCGGCAGATTTTGCTGCCGCCAGCCGGACGGAGCAGGTTAAGTTGCTACAAATCTGGGCCGCCGCGCCGGAGGCGGCCCGCCTGCCCTTTCTCACCGCGCTGCACCAGGAAAACGTCGTGCTGGATGAAAACAAACAGCCGTTCAGCCTGCATGACGGCACGCTGACGCCGCTCGACGCTGCCACTCAACCCACTGGCAGCACGAAAAAACTGTTTATGAATAACCGCCTGCGCGTGCTGATCGCCACGACGCTGGCCGCTCACCAGTTAGTGAGCAACAACGTTGCTGTGCGGCTTGCGGCGGCCCATCAGCTGCAAAACGAGGCGCAGGCCGACCAGTTGCCGCTACTCAGCCGCAGGCTGGCGGCGGAAAAGGATGCCGATGTGCACGCGGTGCTCGTTCAGGCCGTTGCGGGTCTGCAAATCAGCGATCCCGCCGCTGCGGTTCGTTTGCAGGCGGTAAAACTGCTCGGCGAAACTAGCGATCCACAAACGCAGGCGGCGCTGGAGCGCCTTACTCAGCCGCAAAACGAACCGGATGCCAGCGTGCGGGCAGCAGCGACTGAAGGCCTGCAACAGATCCGCCACCGCCTGATGCTGGGGGATTTGCTCGGCCAGGCTTTTTCTGGCCTGTCGCTGGGCTCGGTGCTGCTGCTTGCCGCGCTGGGACTGGCGATCACCTATGGCCTGCTGGGGGTGATCAATATGGCGCATGGCGAAATGCTGATGCTGGGTGCCTACGCTACGTGGATGGTACAAACGCTGTTTCAGCGCGTCGCGCCGGAGTGGCTGGCCTTTTACCCGCTGCTGGCGCTGCCGGTGGCTTTTTTTGTCACCGCCGCCATCGGCATGGCGCTGGAACGTACTATCGTGCGCCACCTGTATGGTCGCCCGCTGGAAACGCTGCTGGCAACCTGGGGGATCAGCCTGATGCTGATCCAGCTGGTGCGGGTGCTGTTCGGCACGCAAAACCTGGAAGTGGCGAATCCGCCGTGGCTCTCGGGCGGCATGCAGGTGCTGCCTAACCTGGTGCTGCCTTATAACCGCATCGCGGTGATCCTGTTCGTGTTTGGCGTGCTGATCCTTACCTGGCTGCTGCTGAACAAAACGCGTCTGGGAATGAACGTGCGGGCGGTCACGCAAAACCGCGCGATGGCCGACTGCTGCGGCGTGCCTACCGGCCGCGTCGATATGCTGGCGTTCGGGCTGGGTTCCGGGATAGCGGGCTTAGGCGGCGTGGCGCTGTCGCAGCTCGGCAACGTCGGCCCGGAACTCGGTCAGGGCTACATTATCGACTCGTTTCTGGTGGTTGTAACCGGCGGCGTTGGCCAGCTGGCTGGCACCGTGGTGGCCGCTTTCGGCCTCGGCATCCTCAATAAAATCCTTGAACCGCAAATCGGTGCCGTGCTGGGCAAAATCCTGCTGCTGGCGCTGATCGTGCTGTTTATCCAGAAACGGCCACAGGGACTGTTTGCCTTTAAAGGCAGGGTAATCGACTGATGACGCAACCTGTAACGCTTACACTCACCCGCAAAGCGCCGCGCCTCAGTATTGCTGTCGGCGCGCTGGCGACGATCGCGCTGCTGCTGTTGCCTTTTCTGGCGCTGCTGCCTGCCGATCACCCGCTGGCGCTTTCCACCTATACGCTGACGCTGGTCGGTAAAATTCTCTGTTACGCCATTGTCGCCGTGGCGCTGGATCTGGTCTGGGGCTACGCCGGCCTGCTGTCGCTGGGCCATGGCCTGTTTTTCGCGCTCGGCGGTTACGCGATGGGCATGTATTTGATGCGCCAGGCCGCTGGCGATGCCCTGCCCGCCTTTATGTCGTTTTTATCATGGAATAAGCTGCCGTGGTTCTGGGCAGGCACGCAGCATTTTGCCTGGGCGCTGTGCCTGATTGTGCTGGTGCCGGGCCTGCTGGCGCTGGTGTTCGGCTGGTTTACCTTCCGCTCAAAAATCAAAGGCGTCTATTTCTCGATCATGACCCAGGCACTGACCTGGGCGGGCATGCTACTGTTTTTCCGCAACGAAACCGGTTTTGGCGGCAACAACGGCTTTACCGGCTTCACCACGCTGCTTGGCTTTCCCGTTACCGCGACCAGTACGCGCATCGGCCTGTTTGTGGCCACGGTACTGCTGCTGGCGGCCAGCCTTGCCATTGGCTTTGCGCTGGCCCGCAGCAAATTCGGCCGCGTGCTGACCGCCGTGCGTGATGCGGAAAACCGGCTGATGTTCTGCGGCTACGATCCGAAAGGCTTCAAGCTGTTTGTCTGGACGCTGTCGGCGGTGCTGTGCGGGCTGGCAGGTGCGCTGTACGTGCCGCAGGTGGGCATTATTAATCCCAGTGAGATGTCGCCAACCAACTCGATTGAAGCGGCAATCTGGGTGGCATTAGGCGGTCGCGGCACGCTGATTGGGCCGCTGCTCGGTGCCGGGATCGTCAACGGTGCCAAGAGCTGGTTTACCGTCGCCTTTCCCGAATACTGGCTGTTTTTCCTGGGTTTGATGTTTATCCTCGTGACGCTGTTTCTGCCGCGTGGCGTGGTCGGTCTGCTGCGCCGGAGGAAACATGACTGATCAACTTTTTACCCAGCCTCACCTTGCGGATCGCCATCGTCAGCAAACCGATCCGGTATTGCTGCTGGAGAATATTAACGTCTCGTTTGATGGTTTTCAGGCGCTGACCAACCTGTCGCTGCACATCGGCGTGGGCGAATTACGCTGCATCATCGGCCCCAACGGGGCGGGAAAAACCACGTTAATGGATGTGATCACCGGCAAAACCCGACCGGATAGCGGTCGCGTTTTTTACGATCAGAGCACCGATCTCACTACCCTTTCACCCGTGGAAATCGCCCGGATTGGCATTGGCAGAAAATTCCAGAAGCCGACCGTTTTTGAAGCGCTTACGGTGTTTGAAAACCTGGAGATTGCGCTTAAAACTGACAAATCCGTCTGGGCCTGTCTGCGCAGCAGGCTAAACGGAGAACAGCGCGATCGCATTGATGACGTGCTGAAACTGCTGCGTCTGGGGGCCGATCGCTACCGGCCTGCGGGATTGCTCTCGCACGGCCAGAAGCAGTTTTTAGAGATCGGCATGCTGCTGGTGCAGGATCCGCATCTGCTGCTGCTGGATGAACCCGCGGCGGGCATGACCGACGCGGAAACAGAATACACCGCCGAGCTGTTTCGTAGCCTGGCCGGTCAGCATTCGTTGATGGTGGTCGAGCATGATATGGGCTTTGTGGAAACCATTGCCGATCGCGTAACGGTTCTGCATCAGGGGCAGGTTCTGGCGGAAGGATCGCTGCGCCAGGTGCAGGCTAACGAGCAGGTTATCGACGTTTATCTGGGGCGCTAAGATGTTACAGGTATCTGAACTGAATCAATATTACGGCGGCAGCCATATTCTTCGCGGCCTCTCTTTTGAGGCGAAGCCCGGCGAGATCACCTGCCTGCTTGGCCGTAACGGCGTGGGCAAAACCACCTTGCTGAAATGCCTGATGGGTCTGATCCCGGTAAAATCCGGCACCATCCGCTGGCAGGAGCAGATTATCAACGGCCGCAAACCTCACCAGCGCGTACAGGCGGGCATCGCTTACGTTCCGCAAGGCCGGGAGATTTTTCCACGCCTGACGGTCGAAGAAAACCTGATGATGGGGCTCTCCCGCTTTTCCGGCGCTAAAGCGAAACAGGTGCCGGAAGAGATCTACCAGCTGTTTCCCGTGTTACAGGAGATGAAACAGCGCCGGGGCGGCGATTTGTCCGGCGGCCAGCAGCAGCAGCTGGCGATTGGCCGCGCGCTGGCTTGTCAACCGCAGCTGCTGATCCTTGATGAACCGACTGAAGGGATCCAGCCTTCGGTGATCAAAGAAATCGGTGCGGTGATCCGTCAGCTTTCTCAGCGCGGTGATATGGCGATCCTGCTGGTAGAGCAGTTTTACGATTTTGCCGCCGAACTGGCCGACAGCTATCTGGTTATGTCGCGCGGCGAGATCGTACAGCGTGGCCGTGGAGAAACAATGGAAGGCGATGGCGTGCGCGGGCTGGTGGCGATTTAGCAACCGGTTTGCGGGCCTTTCTCAATGCAGGTAAGATTAAGCTCTGCCTGCCGATCTCTTCGCAACTTATTCAAATATGAGTTTTTTTAGGGTGCACAGCGGCGTTGAAAATGACCAACTCAGGAAACCGACCATGGAAACCCGCCGCGTTGAGCGTTTGAAAAAACTGGCGCTGGCGCTGAAGCGCACCGACAAGATCCACCTGAAGGAAGCAGCCTCGTTACTGGGCGTTTCTGAAATGACTATCCGTCGTGATATCAGCGAACATCCTTCAGCGGTGGTATTACTCGGCGGCTATCTGGTCAGCGATCCAAAAACGACCCAGCAACACTATTTTGTGTCCGATCAACAGACGCATAATATTGAAAAAAAACGGCGGCTGGGTCAGCTGGCCGCTTCCCTGATCCAAAAGGACGATACGGTCTTTTTTGACTGCGGCACCACCATGCCGTGGATCATCGACGCCATCGATAACCAGCTGCCCTTTATCGCTATCTGCTGCGCGGTAAATACTTTCCTGGCGCTGAAAGAGAAACCCCACTGCAAGGTGATCCTCAACGGCGGTGAGTACCATGCCGACAATGCGATTTTCACGCCGCTTGGGCCTGGCTCGGTCATGGATAATCTCTGCCCGGCCAAAGCGTTTATTTCTGCCGCAGGCGTAGATATTGAGCAGGGCGCGACCTGTTTCAACCTGAATGAACTGCCGATGAAGCACCAGGCAATGCAACGCGCAAGCACCACTTTTCTGGTAGCCGACAGCAGCAAATTCGGCAAAGTGCTGCCTGCACGAATCGGCGAACTCAGCCTGTTTAGCAGCTTAATTAGCGACGAGCCCGCCCCAAAAACGCTGGCGCAGCGGCTGCAACAGCTGGGTGTAGCGCATTACTCGCCCTGAATCCGGTCATAAAGCCACCTTCCTTTGTGGCAAACCGCACAACTGACGGGCGCTGGCCCTAAAGATACGCGGGTACGGCTGTGATTACCGGGGGAAACCAGCTAAACTTCGTGATCTGAGTGGGCAGCGAATGCCCCGGTTACTACACAGACACCAAGAGGCTCATCCTAACGTGGCTCAATTCGTCTATAGCATGCATCGCGTCGGCAAAGTGGTTCCGCCGAAGCGTCATATTCTGAAAAATATCTCCCTGAGCTTTTTCCCGGGCGCGAAAATCGGCGTACTGGGCTTAAATGGCGCAGGTAAATCCACCCTGCTGCGCATCATGGCCGGTATCGATAAAGATATCGAAGGAGAAGCGCGTCCGCAGCCCGGCATTAAAATCGGCTACCTCGAGCAGGAACCGAAGCTTAACCTCGAGCAGACCGTGCGTGAATCGGTGGAAGAAGCCGTGAGCGAAGTGGTCGGCGCGCTGAAACGTCTGGACGAAGTGTACGCACTGTACGCGGAAGAAGACGCTGACTTCGACAAGCTGGCCAAAGAACAGGGCGTGCTGGAAGAGATTATCCAGGCGCACGACGGTCACAACCTGAACACGCAGCTGGAACGCGCCGCCGATGCGCTGCGTCTGCCGGACTGGGATGCCAAAATTGCAAATCTGTCCGGTGGTGAACGCCGCCGCGTCGCGCTGTGCCGCCTGCTGCTGGAAAAACCAGACATGCTGCTGCTGGACGAACCGACCAACCACCTGGATGCTGAATCCGTGGCCTGGCTGGAACGCTTCCTGCACGACTTCGAAGGCACCGTTGTGGCGATTACCCACGACCGTTACTTCCTGGACAACGTAGCGGGCTGGATCCTTGAGCTGGACCGTGGTGAAGGGATTCCGTGGGAAGGCAACTACTCTTCCTGGCTGGAGCAGAAAGACGCGCGTCTGGCGCAGGAAGCTTCTAGCGAAGCCGCTCGTCGTAAATCGATTGAGAAAGAGCTGGAGTGGGTGCGCAAAGGCGCTAAAGGTCAGCAGTCTAAAGGCAAGGCCCGTCTGGCACGCTTTGAAGAGCTGAACAACAGCGATTACCAGAAGCGTAACGAGACCAACGAACTCTTTATTCCACCAGGGGCTCGTCTGGGCGATAAAGTGCTGGAAGTCAGCAACCTGCGTAAATCTTACGGCGATCGCCTGCTGATTGACGATCTCTCTTTCTCCGTACCAAAAGGGGCTATCGTCGGCATCATCGGTCCGAACGGCGCGGGTAAATCCACGCTGTTCCGCATGATGTCCGGTCAGGAACAGCCTGATTCCGGCGAGATCGTGCTGGGCGAGACGGTGAAACTGGCTTCGGTCGATCAGTTCCGCGACAGCATGGATAATGCCAAAACCGTGTGGGAAGAAGTTTCCGGCGGCCAGGACATCATGCGCATCGGCAATACTGAAATGCCAAGCCGCGCCTACGTTGGACGCTTTAACTTTAAAGGCGTCGATCAGGGCAAACGCGTAGGCGAACTGTCCGGCGGTGAGCGCGGTCGTCTGCATCTGGCTAAGCTGCTACAGGTTGGCGGCAACATGCTGCTGCTGGATGAACCGACCAACGACCTGGATATCGAAACCCTGCGCGCGCTGGAAAACGCCCTGCTGGAGTTCCCGGGCTGCGCGATGGTTATCTCGCATGACCGCTGGTTCCTGGACCGTATTGCCACGCACATTCTGGATTATCAGGATGAAGGCAAGATCGAGTTCTTTGAAGGTAACTTTACCGAATACGAAGAGTATAAGAAGCGGACGCTGGGTGCAGAAGCACTTGAGCCAAAACGCATCAAGTACAAGCGTATGACCAAGTAAGATGATGATTAAGGGCGGAGAAATCCGCCCTTTTTTATAACTACTGATAAAACTCGCGAAACACCGGTGACGTGAGCGCATATTCAACAAACCGCGTCAGCGCGGGCGAGTTAAGTTTGCGGCTGGGATAAACAAGCCACAGCTCGTTACCTGCCACCTTCCATTCCGGTAAGACCTCCACCAGCTCACCCGACGCCAGTAATTCATCGCATAAAAAACGCGGCAGCAACGTGATGCCTGCCCCCTGAAGCGCACATTCGCGCGCATAGACCAAATTGTCGGTCATATGAATCAGCGGCAGCAGCCAGCGGTAATACTCTTCCTCTTTTTTCAGCAACCATTCGTTCCACGCCTGATGAGCAATGCAGCGATGCTCTGCCAGCTGCTGAGGATGTTCGATTGCGCCGAACTGCGCCAGATAGTCCGGTGACGCCACCAGCAAACGATCGCAGTAGCCAATGCGTCTGCCGATCAGCGACGAATCCTGCGGCTGTCCGGTACGCAGGGCAATATCGTAACCCTCCTGCACGATGTCACGCAGCTGGTCAGAAACCGAGACCTCCAGCGTCACGCCTGGATATACTTGTTGAAAAGCCGTGTTAAAACGCGCCAGCAGCGTGGCGCCGATCCCGGCCGGTGAAGTGATGCGCAAACGGCCGCTGGGGTTATCCCGCAGCCGTTCGATCGCCGTTGTTGCGCGCTCGCTGGCCTGCAACATTTCCTGGCAATGCACCAGATAGCGCTCACCAGCAAACGTCAGATTGAGCTGGCGGGTTGTGCGATTAATCAGACGCAGTCCCAGCATCTGTTCAAGCTGGCTGATACGCTGACTGACGCTGGACTTGGGCAGCCCCGCGCGTTTGGCTGCCCCGGTAAAACTGCCGCATTCGGCCACCATGGCAAAGAGGGCCATATCCTGCAGCTGTTTAAACATTATTGTTCACCTGAAACGAACGCTTCGTTAGTAATTGTACGGCTTATCATTAGCCTGCTTAGCTTCTACACTCAATAACACAACATACAGGAGAGGTGTTATGACAATCAGAGCAATCGCTGTTAATCCAGAAAAACCGGATCGCTTTATCGAAATCCATCCCGAACAGCCCACCCCCGGCGAATACGATCTGCTGGTGGAAGTGAAAGCCGCTTCGGTCAACCCGGTTGACACCAAAGTGCATAAAGGCGCCCAAAAAAGCGGCCTGCAACAGCCGCGTATTCTTGGCTGGGATGCCAGTGGCGTCGTGCTGGATGTGGGTAGTAAAGTCAGTGGTTTCAAGGCAGGCGATGAAGTTTACTATGCGGGTGACATCACTCGTCCGGGCAGCAACACCACGCATCAGCTGATCGATGCCCGCATCACCGGTCATAAGCCAGCCTCGCTGAACTGGGCGGAAGCGGCAGCTATTCCACTGACGGCGCTAACGGCATGGGAAGGACTGTTTGACCGTTTGCACATCGACCAGGCGGCGGAAGATAAAACGCTGCTGATCGTTGGCGGCGCTGGCGGCGTTGGCTCGCTGGCCATCCCCTTTGCCAAACTGCACAGCAAAGTCAAAGTGATAGCGACAGCTTCCCGCCCGGACTCCGTTCAGTGGTGTAAAGATCGCGGTGCTGACCTGGTGATCAATTATCAGGATATGCCGGCCGAACTGGAAAAACAGGGTCTGAAGCAGGTGGATTACATTTTCTGCCTGAACGATACCGATGGTCACTGGGATACGCTGGCACAGTTGATTGCGCCGCAGGGCCAGATCTGCACCATTGTAGAAAACGAGAAGCCGCTCAATATGGATCAGCTGAAGCTAAAAAGCGCGGCGCTGCACTGGGAATTTATGTATACCCGCAGCATGTATACCACACCGGATATCGCCCGCCAGGGAGAGATCCTGAATGCAACGGCGAAGCTGCTGGACGAAGGCAAAATCACCACGTCATTAAGCAAAACGTTGCAGGGCCTGAGTGTGGAAACGCTGACCGAAGCGCACCGTCTGGTGCTGGAAGGCCATATGCGCGGTAAAGTGGTGATGGTTTACTGATGAGCAACGGGCGCCGAGCCGCCCGTTAATTTCTGCAATATTTTTATTCTCTCTACTTCTCCCTGCCCTTCATTTTACCTTCGAGCTCGCTCGTAAAAATAAACTTTTCTTCTGCGAGATATTCTCTTTTTGCTTAAAAATTTAATGCTGAATGGATGACGGTGGCAGGTAAGCCCAGGCTGCATCTTTATGTATAAACGGCTGGAATGGTCGCCCAGGACAGATCAGAGGATCAGAGGATCAGAAACAGTAAACCCGCCTGAGGGCGGGTTTACTGTTGAATCAGGCGGCCTTGTACAACAAGGCCAAAACGAACCTGGTGTCATCACCAGTATGATAGCTGGGAGAGGACGTAGCCCAGGGCTGCGGATCGATAGTAACAGCGCGGTACAATAATTAAAAGGAGATAAAAATGGACTGGGACGATTTGGAAAAACATTTTTCCTCAGCCAGACTGGGGCGCTATCGTGCTGCACGCAGTGGAGAAAAGGACAAAGCTGCAATCGATTATGCTAATAATCTCCATCTTGCCGAAGCAATGGTTCCTCTACTCAATGTTTTAGAAATCGCCCTGCGTAATGGGATCCATAACCGCCTGAGTCTGCTTTATCAACGGGCTGACTGGTGGGAGGCCTGGACGAACGAGCCCGCTTTCATTTGGCAAAATAAAGAAATTGTCATTGCCAGTACCAAACTGCTTCGACGACATGAGCAGCAAACCGCGGACAAAATGATCGCCGAATTGACATTCGGGTTCTGGAGCTCACTGTTTAATACCCGCTATCAGGATATGCTCTGGAAAGACCTACGCCTGGTATTTGCACACTGTCCAAAACCCCAGCGGCAGCGGCGTACTATTTCGGTGGCCCTGAATCGGATCAGGGATTTACGCAACAGAATTTTCCATCATGAACCCTTACTGTGGCTAACGCCCCTACTGCCCGTTCAACATGCAACAGGCGTAGCAGTCATTAACTGGATCGATCCTTGTCTGAACGAATGGCTGACAAACCATGATCGCCTTCCTGCTGTTTGGGCAGACTCACAGAAATAAACGTCCCTTTCACCGCTATCATTTTGCGCTACGCAGACATTTTTGTGACCCATCCCGCAGCCGCTTATCCAGATGCCAAAATTAACCCGGCATCGTGCCGCCATCCTTGTGCGGCTGAACGATGCTCCACCTCATCCTGCTTTTTATACTGAACCGGCAGTCTCTTATCTCGCCGGTCGGTACGCATCTTAACCATAACTTCAAGCGACTGACCGCCCTACACTTTGAGGTTTATGGCATGAGAATTCATCATATTGAGGTGATTCGCCTCAGCATTCCTTTTGAAAGCGATCGCGATTCCATTATCAAAGAAGAAACCACATGGAATGCCGCGTCGCCTGCGCTAAAGCAGATGGAAACGCTGCTGGTGCGGATTGAAACCGACACCGGCTTGCAGGGTTGGGGAGAAGGTTTTGGACATCTTTGTAATCCGGTCACCGCTCAGGCTTTGCAGGATCTGGTCATCCCTATGTTCCTGGGGAAAAACGTACCGCAAACGCGCGAAGCGTTAGTTGCCCTGACAACAGAAGCAGAACAGGCGCTGCATGCTTTTGGCCGTAGCGGTCCGGTACGCTATGCCCTGTCGGCAATCGATATTGCGCTGTGGGATCTGCTGGGACAGCATCTGGGCCAGCCGCTGTGGAAGTTATTGGGCGGACGCCGTGAGATCGGTCTGTATGCCAGCCTGGTCAGCTATAACAATCAGCCAGAAGAGGTCGCACGTCAGGTACAGCGTGCCTGGCAGGCGGGTTTCCACACGCTTAAGCTGCACGAAACGGAATACGAAGCCATTGCAGCAGCCCGCGCGGCACTGCCGCCAGAAGCCACGCTAATGGTCGATGTGAACTGTCCGTGGACGGTCAGCGAAGCCAGCCGCCGTGCTCGTCAGCTGGCGGAACTGAAGCTGGGCTGGCTGGAGGAACCGATCTGGCCGCCAGACGATATCGACGGGCTGGCTCAGGTGCGACGTGAAGGCACGCCCATCGCGGCCGGTGAAAATGCATCGGGCGAATGGGGGTTTGAATCTTTTTACTCCAGTCAGGCTGTTGATGTTGTACAGCCAAGCGTGGCGAAAGTCGGTGGGATCACTGCATCATTGCGCGTCATTGAACGTGCGCAATTGCACGGTGTAAAAGTGGTTCCACACTGTTTTTACTATGGCGCGGGTTTACTGGCAACCGCGCACCTCGTGGCGAGCCTGCCTGCCGATATTCTGCTGGAAGTGCCTTTTATCCGCTTCTCCGCCCTGCTTTATCCGCAGCTGGCTTTTGCCCCGACGCTCACCCTCGCGGAGACGCCCGGCCTGGGTTTTCAACCGGACAGCAATGTACTGAGCAACCACACCCTGAGTCACAGCACATTTAGCGCGGAGGGCATTCATCATGTTTAAAAATTATCGTAGCGTCGTTGCGCTGCTGCTGTTTTTTGCCGGGATGCTGAACTACCTCGACCGCGCCGCGCTCTCCGTCATGGCACCGCTGGTGAAAAAGGATCTGCAAATCGATGATGCGCAGATGGGCGTTCTGTTCAGCTGTTTTTTTATCGGCTATTGCCTGTTCTGTTTTCTCGGCGGCTGGGGCGCAGACCGCTTTGGCCCGCGCAAAGTGTTTAGCTGGGCTGCCGCTATCTGGTCGCTGTTTTGCGGCGCGACCGCGCTGGCAGGCAATTTTACGCACTTACTGATTGTGCGGGTGCTGTTCGGCATTGGCGAAGGCCCGATGGGCACCACCACCAATAAGTCAATTTCGAACTGGTTCCCACGCAAAGAAGTGGGCCGCGCAGTGGGATTTACCAATGCCGGTCAGCCGCTGGGCGCAGCGGTCGCCGCGCCGATAGTGGGTCTGGTTGGGCTGCACTTCGGCTGGCGCGTGTCGTTTGTGGTGATTGCTGCGCTGGGCTTCGTCTGGCTGGCGTTCTGGCTATGGCTGTTTCGTGATAAGCCGGAGCAACATCCTCGCGTTAGCGAGCGCGAGCGGATAACCATCGCGGCTCAACGTCCTGCCACTCGCGCACCTGCAGCAGCGGCTCAGCCAACAAAACTCTGGGGTTATGTTTTTTCCCTGCCGGTACTGGGTGTAGCTGCGGCATTCTTTTGCTTCAACTATATCCAGTTTTTCTTTCTCTCGTGGCTGCCGAGCTATCTGACCGATTTCCAGCATCTGGATATCAAAAGCATGAGCCTGATCGGCATTCTGCCGTGGCTCGGCGCGACCATTGGCTTTATCGGCGGCGGCATGATTTCGGACGCGCTGTTCCGTCGGACCGGCAATTTTCTGCTGTCGCGTAAGCTGGTGATTTTTTGTGGACTGGCGGTCGCAGCAGTTTGCGTCATGCTGACGGCCTGGGCAAGCAGCGTTACGGTGGCGGTATCGCTGATTACGCTGGCCAGCGTATTTGCCTATATGACGCCGCAGGCATGCTGGTCGCTGCTTCAGGATATTGTGCCGGCGGAACGCATCGGCACGGCCGGTGGATTTGTGCATTTGCTGGCAAACCTGGCGGGAATTTTATCCCCGGGCATTACCGGATTTTTAATCCAGTATGGCGGCGGCTATTCTTCAGCCTTCCTGTTGGCCAGCGCGCTGGCACTCGCCGGTATCGCGCTGCTGGCGCTGTTTGTTCGCCAGCAAAATGTTAACCAACTGCGTTCCCTCGCGTGATATTGATGGCAGGCTCTGCCTGAGAGCCTGCCAGCTTAGTGAACTGCCCGATGATTTTTAATAAAAGGAGCTTTAGATTAAATGGATAATAATGACGGCATTAAAATTATTCTCTCCCCGGTACATCTTGCAGCCTTGCTATCAGATAAAAGTGTCAGCGAGGGAGAAACCCTTAGCAATCGTCTGTATGGAGGTCTGGGCCTGGCGGGTGGCATTATCGAAATGTTCGGTGCCGGAGCGATGTGTATTGCGCCCGAGCCTACAATGCTCACAAAAGCCGGATGTGTCATCGTCGGAACACACAGCCTTGATACCGTACAGGCTTCACTCAGGCAGGTCTGGACAGGTCGCAATACAGACACCGACACTTATAATTCTGCCGTTTCATTAGCCGAATCACTGGGGGCAGACAGGAAAGCTGCGATGAAAGTCGGTTTTACGGTCGATCTGGCAATTCCGCTCGTCTTTTCTCTCGCTATCGGCGCTCAGCGAGTTATTGCAATTCAAAGTGGGCGGTTAAAATTGTCTGCACATGAAGCTCTTCCTGGCAGCAGAGCGGGCGGCCATACAATTGACAAACATATCGGTAAAACTTCGGAAGAATTACTGGCCAGACTCAAGGCGTCTCCACGACTCACCCAGTCGAGTAGCTTCCAATCAATGCGGGATGCAGAAGCTCTTATTTCAAAAGTCCTGCGAGACAACAAAAATCAGATTGCCGTATTAACAAAAAATGTCCCTTCGGGGCAGAATCTAAAAATGGTCTTTGACAGGAATTTTGCAAAGCAAACGGGCATCTCTGTTAGCCGGGGGGAAAAAGAGGCTAAAGCCTGCTATCAAGTCAGAATAATTCTGAAATTTGAATCCTGGCATGGGAAACCCTATTTTATTCTTACAGCTTTTCCAATGGTTTAATTTATGAAAAATATCAATACATTTGGACTGGACAGCTTAATTGCGGTCTATTTTGGGCAAGATTACGATATGTTCGGTAGCGGTGAGAGTGTTGATGCACAAATTGATGCCTGGATTGCTGAAACGCCGGACGCATTCAGGCACGGTTTGATCGGGGATATCGATCAGTTTTACCGCGAGTGTGACAATCTTGAGG
Organism: Pantoea sp. CCBC3-3-1; assembly: GCF_007981265.1. NCBI lineage: Bacteria > Pseudomonadati > Pseudomonadota > Gammaproteobacteria > Enterobacterales > Erwiniaceae > Pantoea > Pantoea sp. CCBC3-3-1. Next base: position 726,506 of record NZ_CP034363.1, on the reverse strand, counting down.
AAGACTTTGAAGCCCGTTACGGGTTCGATTTTTCACCCGAACTATGGGGAACAACGCCGACTGATTTTCTCAGGCTTCTCAGAGAAAAAGTCATTCATTCTCTTGAATGAATTAACAAACTTAACAAGCGCTACAATAAAGACCGAACCTGGCAAAGCAGATAATCGGTCTGGTATTTGCTGATGAGATCTCCGGATGTGAGTAATGCAAAATTAGCCTGTAGCATCCGTTATTCTTGCAGGCGGTCGTGGCAGTATTACGACCGCCGCACTTACCTTTCAGCTAAATGTTCCACTGGCCTGACGATATAGAATACGCCGACCCGATTTCCCTCTTTTATGAGCCTGTCAGAATATCCGTTACGCGCTCATCATCCCTTTGACCAGCTCAACGCAGCGCAGGAAGCGCTCGTCATAATTATCCTGCTCGACATGAACAAACTCGATATTGTTTTCCTTCAGCATTGAAACCAGCAGCGACTGAAACTCTTTACGGTCCACCGAGCTGCCCAGGCTACGCAGGCCATCTGCCACCCAGGGCACATTGTTTTCCACCAGGATCACCAGATCGAAGCGGTATTCGTCAATCAGCGCCTGCACAAAGGGATGTTCGCGCCCTTCATACTTTTTGCAGAACGCCTGCGTGGTGACGAAATCGGTATCGATAAAAGCGACCTTGTTCGCATATTTAATTGCGAAATCAATGTACTGCGCCTGACCGAGCGCAATTTTATCGTAGTCGGAATATTGCAGCGCCATCTCGTCACCGCCCAGATGAGAAAAGACGTAATCACGACCAAATTCCCAGGCGCTGGTGGTGTTAAAGATGTTGGCAAGCTTGTTGACCAGCGTTGATTTTCCGCTGGATTCGCCGCCGAGGATGGCTACCGTACGCACAAAGAAAGGCTTCACTTCCGTTGGGATATATTCCCAGTAGCGGAACGGATCCTGGCGGATCTGCCCGCCGCTGATATTCATAAAAGATCGCCTGGGATCGATCAGCACCGCTTCAATGCCCAGATGTTCCTGATACTGCGGCGCATCCAGTTCTTCGCTGGTGTAAACCCGGTTTGGAATGATGCCGTGGTTTTCCATAAAGTCGTTGATGCCGCGACTCCAGATATCCCAGCCGTGCGGATAAGGCTCCATTCCTTCTTCATTGAACGAGTGAATACGGATATTTTTCTGATATTTGAAGGTTTGCAGCAGCCAGCGCAGGCGGTCGCTTACCGTAGGCTGTTGCGACATCGCACTATCTTCAAACAGCTGCCGATCGCGCGGATCGTCGTAGCCCATGATGATATGCAGCTCATCAACCTGACTACAGGCGCGCTGGATCAGATAAATGTGGCCGGTATGCAGCGGATAGAATTTACCAAACACCACGCCAATGGTTTTTTCACGGCGGGGAAATTCGAGTCCCAGATAGCGGTGCAGCGCTTCCAGCTTTTGCGCGCTGGGGCTTTTAATCTTGGCATTCAGCAGCTGGCTGAGATAGCCCTTGGTCATCCCGCTGGCTTCCGCCACCTGCTGCAACGTATAGCCCCGATGACGGATAGCCGTTTTCAGATATTCGAAAGACGACATCAAATGCCTCCTGCATATAAGGGCGCACCCTTCAGATGATAAAATGCCTGGTCAGGGCGAACATGCCGCCCCAACAGAAGTTAACTGCCTGAAGGCGGTCAGAGATCGTCCAGAATCGCCAGCGCGTCGGCCAGCTTTTTCACGCCGTAAACTTTCATGTTTTCCGGCACTTTTTTCGGCACGTTCGCGGCAGGCACAATCGCCCGTCGGAAACCGTGCTTCGCCGCTTCAGAAATTCGTTCCTGGCCGCTTGGCACCGGACGGATTTCTCCAGCCAGCCCGACTTCGCCAAAGACCACCAGATCCTGCGGCAAAGGTCGATCGCGCAGGCTGGAAACCATCGACAGCATCAGCGCCAGATCGGCACTGGTTTCGGTCACTTTTACACCGCCTACCACGTTAACGAACACATCCTGATCGGCCATCTGCAAACCGCCATGCCGGTGCAGCACGGCCAGCAGGATCGCCAAACGGTTCTGCTCCAGCCCTACGGCCACGCGCCGTGGATTGCCCATCATCGAGTGATCCACCAGCGCCTGTATTTCTACCAGCAGCGGCCGCGTGCCTTCCCACAGCACCATAACGGAACTGCCAGAGGTAATTTCATCACCCCGGCTGAGGAAAATAGCGGAAGGATTGCTGACCTCGCGCAGACCCTGTTCGGTCATGGCAAACACGCCCAGCTCGTTGACCGCACCAAAACGGTTTTTATGGCTGCGCAGCGTACGGAACCGTGAATCGGCATCACCATCCAGCAGCACCGAACAGTCGATACAGTGTTCCAGCACTTTAGGCCCGGCCAGCGAACCATCTTTAGTCACGTGCCCCACCATCACGATCGCCACGCCGCGAGTTTTGGCGAAACGCGTCAGATAAGCGGCGGTTTCACGCACCTGCGCCACGCTGCCTGGCGAAGACTGGATGTCTGCCATGTGCATGACCTGGATGGAGTCGATTACCATCAGCTTTGGCTGTTCCTGCTCGGCGATCAGACAGATCTGCTCGATGCTGGTTTCCGAAAGCATATTGAGGTTTTCCGTAGGCAGGCCAAGACGATGCGCGCGCATCGCCACCTGCTGAAGGGATTCTTCGCCGGTGACGTAAAGGGTATTCATGCCTTGAGCAAGCTTGCAGAGAGTTTGCAGCAACAGCGTACTTTTCCCTGCCCCCGGACTGCCGCCGATCAGGATTGCACTGCCCGGCACCACGCCGCCGCCCAGCACGCGGTCAAACTCTTTGAAGCCGGTGCTGAAACGCGGCAGCGCTTCCAGGCTGATTTCCGACAGCTTCTGTACGCGGCTGGGGCCAGAACTGCTGCCCGCATAGCCCGAGAGCCGCTCGTTGCGGGCGACCGTCGGCGACGCCGCCAGACGCACTTCGGTAATGGTATTCCAGGCGTGACAGGCACTGCATTGTCCCTGCCAGCGTGGGTAGTCTGCGCCACATTCGTTACAAACAAAGGCACGTTTTACCGCTTTAGCCAAATTGACCTCTTAACGCTCATCATTGATCAGACTGCCGCTGAGGATGCAGAACACCCCCATCAGGTCGGCATGACGGATCGTCACTTCAGTTTTTTCATTCACTTTCGGCTTGGCGTGATAAGCAATGCCCAGCGCGGAAGCGCCAATCATCAGCAAATCGTTGGCGCCGTCGCCGATAGCGACAGTCTGTTCAGGTGGAATTTCAAATCGCGTCGCCAGCGCCTTAAGCGTGTCCGCTTTATATTGCGCATCGACGATATCGCCTGTCACTTCGCCCGTCAGTTTGCCGTCGCGGATTTCCAGCGTATTGGCGACAATTGCTGATAAATGCAATGTATCGCGCAGGTACTCGGCAAAGTAGGTGAAACCACCAGAAGCAATCGCGACATGCCAGCCCATCGCATGCAGCTTCTGCACCAGCGAAGTGAGGCCTGGCATCAGCGGCAGCTCATCGCGCACCTGCCTGAGAATATTGGCATCGGCATCTTTAAGTGTAGCTACGCGCTGGCGCAGGCTGGCGGTAAAATCAAGCTCGCCGCGCATCGCACGCTCGGTCACTTCAGCCACCAGCTCGCCGCTGCCGGCCAGTTTGGCGATTTCATCTATACATTCGATTTCAATGGCGGTGGAATCCATATCCATCACCAGCAGGCCTGGCGTTTTCAGATGCGGAATACGGCCCAGCGGCGCAACATCCAGTCCGGCTTCATGCGCCAGCTTTAACGCGCGCGGCGTCAGGGAACCCGCCAGACGAATCACCTGATAATCTTCCACGCGCCAGGCGCTGACGATGACCATTGCCGCGCCCAGCTTATGCTGTAGCGCCGTCAGGCAATCTTTATCCAGCTTCCGTCCATACAGAAGCCAACCCGTTCGGCCCGCATGGTAGTCCAGCGGCATCACTTCATCGCCACTCAGAGAGAGAGGTAAACCCGGCCAGAGAGAGACATCGGAAGGCAGGTCGCACCAGGTCAGACTATTTGGCATTATAGCTCCTGTAGGGACATATTAACCACGCAAGAGGCTACCCTGACAGGCCCGCTTCTGGCAACATAAAGCTTTGGGCCGCTCTGCGTTTTGTAGATATTTTTAAAGGGTAATGATGGCCAAAGCCAAACTGAAATTTCGCCTGCATCGTACCGCGATCGTACTGATCTGCCTGACGCTGCTGGTCGTGCTAATGCAGGGTGCCTCATGGTTTAGCCTTGGGCGGCAAATGGCGCGTTCCGAACAGGTTGAGGAGCTGGCCCGCACGTTAACGCGGCAGGTAGCATTCAGCCTGTCGCCGCTGATGGAGAACAGTGATGATAACCATCAGAAAATTGTCGATATCCTGACGCAGCTGACCCGCGAGAGCCGTATTCTGGACGCTTCAGTCTATGACGATGCCGGAGCGCTGCTGGCGCATAGCGGTGAAACGATTAACGTGCGCGACAGGCTGGCGCTGGATGGCCAGCGGGCCGGCAGCTACTTTAACCATCAGCTGGTGCAGTCGCTGGACAGCCCGGACGGGCCACGCGGCTTCCTGCGCGTCACGCTGGATACGCACGTGCTGGTCACGGAAGCTAAACAGGTGGATAACACCACCAACATTCTGCGTCTGATGATGCTGCTGGCGTTGGCGATTGGGATTATCCTGACCCGAACGCTGCTCAGAGACCGCCGCACTCGCTGGCAGCAGTCGCCATTCCTGCTGACCGCCAATAATCCCGTGAAAGAAGACGAAGAGAGCGACGAGCCTTCGGTGAAAGAGAAATCCTGAAATGATGATGCCGGATGACGGCATCATTACCTGATTGAGAAAGACTCACCGTTACCTTGCTTTCCTGCCTTAATGGACGTAGTAAAGCGTAGCGTGTTGCCCGTGCACGGCCATATTTAATAATCTGAGGATCGGCGGAAATCAGGCGTGACAGCGTCGCCTGGCTAATACCGATCCGGGCCATTAGCGTTGCCGCATCGAGCGGACCTTGCAAAAGTAGGGCGCTAATTTCAGCCATAGTGAATAGATTCTTGAATAGATTCGTGAATAGATAATTATCACTTAACTTAATAAGAAAAAAGGAAAGTTTTGTAAAACCTAAGGTGGTTGTGAATAGATACTGAAGGGGAAACGCTGACCAGGGAGCGGCCAGCGTTGAGAGTACGATTAAATCAGGCTTTGTCGCCCAGCAGTACAGATTCCAGCGCGATTTCGATCATCTCGTTGAACGTGGTCTGACGTTCTGCCGCCGTGGTCTGCTCGTGAGTACGGATATGGTCAGACACGGTGCAGATTGCCAGCGCTTTTGCGCCAAACTCTGCCGCCACGCCGTAAATTCCAGCCGCTTCCATTTCCACGCCCAGAATGCCGTATTTTTCCATTACGTCGAACATCTGTGGATCCGGCGTGTAGAACAGATCCGCAGAGAAGATATTGCCAACGCGCGCATCAACGCCAAGGTTTTTAGCCGCGTCTACTGCGTTACGCACCATCTCGAAGTCGGCGATTGCCGCAAAGTCGTGATCCTTGAAGCGCATACGGTTTACTTTGGAATCGGTGCTGGCACCCATGCCAATCACGATGTCACGCAGCTTCACGTCCTCGCGCACGGCACCGCAGGAACCCACACGAATGATTTTTTTCACGCCAAATTCAGTGATCAGTTCTTTAGCGTAGATTGAGCAGGAAGGAATGCCCATACCGTGGCCCATGACGGAAATCTTGCGGCCTTTATAAGTGCCGGTATAGCCCAACATGCCGCGCACGTTGTTCACTTCTACCGCATCCTGCAAAAACGTTTCTGCGATATGTTTAGCGCGTAGCGGATCGCCCGGCATCAGCACAACGTCAGCGAAATCACCCATTTCAGCGTTAATATGAGGGGTTGCCATCTTTTTTCCTTATCTTATTCTGACCGGCGTCGACGCGCCGGTATGTTACGTTTCGCTGATTACAGCATGCTTTTGCCATATTCCATGGGGGTCAGGCCAAAATAGTTTGCAATAGTCTGACCGATATCGGCAAAAGTGTCACGATATCCCAGCGAGCCTGGCGTAACGCCCGGGCCGTAGATCAGCACCGGAATATGCTCACGGGTGTGCTCCGTGCCTTTCCAGGTAGGGTCGCAGCCGTGGTCGGCGGTCAGGATCAGGATATCGCCCTCCTTCACCAGCGCCATCAGCTGCGGCAGGCGACGGTCAAACAGTTCCAGACCGCCCGCGTAGCCCGGCACATCGCGACGGTGCCCCCAGGTGGAGTCAAAATCGACGAAGTTAGTGAAAACGATGCTGTTATCCGGCGCGATTTTCATCTCTTCAATCGTGGCGTCAAACAGCGCGTCCAGTCCGGTCGCCTTCACTTTTTTCGTAATGCCAACGTGAGCATAGATATCGGCGATTTTGCCAACGGAGATCACTTCACCCTTCTGCTCATCAACCAGTTTTTTCAGAATGGTCGGTGACGGCGGTTCAACGGCCAGATCGTGACGGTTGCCGGTACGCTCAAAATGCCCGGCTTTATCGCCCACGAATGGACGCGCAATCACGCGGCCAATGTTATAGCCGCCTTCAGTCAGTGCTTCACGGGCGATTTCGCACAGCGCATAAAGGCGTTCGAGGCCAAACGTCTCTTCATGACAGGCGATCTGGAATACGGAGTCAGCAGAGGTGTAGAAAATCGGCTTGCCGGTTTTCATATGTTCCTCGCCCAACTGGTCAAGGATCACCGTGCCGGAAGAGTGACAGTTGCCGAGATAGCCCGGTAAACCGGCCTTTTCCACCAGCTCATCCAGCAGCGCCTGCGGGAAGCTGTTTTCTTTCTCGGTAAAGTAACCCCAGTCGAACAGCACCGGAACACCGGCGATTTCCCAGTGGCCTGACGGCGTATCTTTCCCGGATGAGAGTTCGCTGGCATAAGCGTAAGCGCCGATAATCTGCGCGTCTTTATCCAGCCCCAGCGGGAACCTGCCGGTGGATTCTTCTGCCGCTTTGCCTAACCCTAAAGCGGTCAGGTTCGGCAGATGCAGCGGCCCTTTGCGCCCTACGTCCGCTTCGCCCTTATAACAAGCTTCAGCAATATGTCCCAGCGTATCGGAGCCTTCATCACCAAACTTGTCAGCGTCTTTACTGGACCCAATTCCGAAGGAATCGAGCACCATAATAAATGCACGTTTCATCGTGGTCTCCTGCGTCTTACGACGCGCTAAAATTTTATCGATCAGAGTAGTATGACGGTTATCCGGTGATTCTGCGACAGATAACTGGTGTCTTTGCCGGCGTGCTGTCGCTGAGGGATATGGCCTGTTTTACTGCCGTGGCCGCTTCCTGCCAGCTCGCCTCGCTGGCAGCATGGATGACCGCCAGCGGACGCTGGTTATCTGCATAATCCCCCAGCTGCGCCATCTCACTAAAGCCGACACTGTAGTCGATGCCGTCACTGGCGCGACGACGACCGCCGCCCATTGTCACAATCGCCATACCCAGCGCCCGCGTATCCATTGCGCTGATAAAGCCGGGCTTGTCAGCGTAAACCGCTTTACTGAGCATCGGCGCGGGCAGATAGCTGTCCAGCCGTTCAATAAAGTCCGCCGGGCCTTTTTGCGCCTTCACCATGCGGGCGAATACTTCCGCCGCGCGGCCGTTATCCAGCACCGCCTGAAGCTTGTTGACAGCATCGCTGTTATCCACCGCCAGCCCACCGGAAACCAGCATCTCGGCGCTCAGTGCCATCGTCACTTCCAGCAGGCGCGGATTGCGGTATTCACCGGTCAGGAAGCGTACCGCTTCACGCACTTCCAGCGCGTTACCGGCGCTGGAAGCCAGCACCTGATTCATATCGGTCAGCAAAGCTGTCGTTTTGCATCCTGCTCCGTTTGCCACGCCGACGATCGCCTGCGCCAGCTGCTCAGATTTCTCAAAAGTTGGCATAAACGCGCCCGAGCCGACCTTCACATCCATCACCAGCGCATCCAGCCCTTCGGCCAGCTTTTTCGCCAAAATTGAGGCAGTGATTAGCGGAATAGAGTCGACCGTCGCGGTAATATCACGCGTGGCGTAAAAACGCTTGTCGGCCGGAGCCAGCGAGTTGGTCTGGCCAATAATCGCCACGCCAACCTCTTTGATGATACGGCGAAACGCCTGGTCGTCGGGGAAGATATCAAAGCCAGGGATCGCTTCCAGCTTGTCCAGCGTGCCGCCAGTATGACCCAGACCGCGCCCGGAAATCATTGGCACAAAGCCGCCGCAGGCAGCCACCATCGGTCCCAGCATCAGCGAGGTCACGTCGCCCACGCCGCCGGTAGAGTGTTTGTCCACCACCGGCCCGCTGAGATCCAGCGCCTGCCAGTTCAGCACCGAACCGGAGTCGCGCATTGCCATGGTCAGCGCCACGCGCTCCGGCAGCGTCATATCATGAAAAAAGATGGTCATCGCCAGCGCGGCAATTTGTCCTTCGGACACGGAATTGTCGCGCACACCGTTGATGAAAAAGCGGATCTCTTCTTCCGTGAGCGTCAGCCCATCCCTTTTTTTACGGATAATTTCTTGTGGCAGGAACATGGTGCCCCCTGGTCATTTTCAGCCCGGACGGATACCCTCCGGGCAAGTTAAAGCGCAAGGCTGAATAGCCAACAGTGGCGTGCCGTGAGTGTGTCAGCAATCTGAGTGGACTTGACTCACCGCCCGTTTAATACGCCGAGTCGCTTTTGGCGGAGGAATGTCCGGCAGCATTCAGCAGGCTGGCTAACAGGCTTGAAGCGCCAAAGCGGAAATGACGCGCATCCGCCCAGTCGCTACCGAGAATGTCATCGGCCAGCTTCAGGTAGATGGCTGCATCTTCAGCGGTTTTCACGCCGCCCGCCGGTTTAAAGCCAACCTGATGCTTCACGCCCTGGTCAGCAATGACGCGCAGCATGATTTCAGCCACTTCCGGCGTAGCGTTAACCGGCACTTTTCCGGTCGACGTTTTAATGAAATCGGCGCCGGCAGCGATGGCGATTTCCGACGCTTTGCGGATCAGTTCAGCTGATTTCAGCTCGCCGGTTTCGATAATGACTTTCAACAGCACGCCCGAATCGGCACAGGCTTCTTTGCAGGCACTAACCAGCTCAAAACCGATCTCTTCGTTGCCGCCAATCAAGGCGCGATAAGGGAACACCACGTCCACTTCGTCGGCACCGTAAGCGATGGCCGCGTGCGTTTCCGCCAGCGCGATATCAATATCGTCGTTACCCTGTGGGAAGTTGGTGACGGTAGCAATGCGAATATCTGGCGTGCCCTGCTCGCGCAGCGTTTTGCGGGCAATGGGAATAAAACGGGGATAGATACAGATAGCGGCGGTGTTGCCAGCCGGAGATTTGGCCTGATGACAGAGCGCGATAACTTTCGCTTCAGTATCGTCATCATTCAGGGTGGTCAAATCCATCAGTTTTAGCGCACGTACGGCGGCTGCGGTTAAATCACTCATTATTTTCTCCAAACATTACTGGCAATGTTAAAATAATAACATCCATCCCGGCGATTATCCGTGATGGTTTTCACACTCATAAAAAAGCTATTGCATGAATTGTATAAAATTCGTGACTACAATCACACAAATTGTCGCAATGGCGCGCTAAAAAGCGGCTTACACAACGCTGATAAACGCCATCATACAAAAATGTTATGATAGTAACATTTCATTGTAACCGATGGCGGAAAGGAGAGTCGGGGTGGAAGGCGTAAACCGGAAGGCAGCTTCAGAAATTTGCCCGTTGTTTTAAATCCGAAAAATCCTGCGGGTGTTTTCACGCAGGGTTTCGGCAATTTCCTGCGGCGATTCATCACGAATTTCACACAGGCTTTGCCAGACGTTACGTATCCGTTCAGGCCGGTTAGGCGCGCCCTGGAATCCCTGCAACGGCATATCCGGCGAATCGGTTTCCAGCAGCAGCGAGGTAAGCGGCAAACGCGAAATCGCATTGCGGGTTTTGCTCGCACGCTCATAGGTGATGGTGCCGCCAACGCCGATGGCATAGCCTGCACGGATAAACGCCTGCGCCTGCTGCTCGCTACCCGCAAAGCCATGAACCACGCCACAGGCGGGCAGATCGAGTTTGCGAAGGTGCATAGCAAGCTTATCGTGAGTACGGCGTGAATGCAGGATTACCGGCAGGTTATAGTGCTTTGCCAGCCGCAACTGGGCATCCAGCACCGCCTGCTGCTTATCAAACTGCGGATCTTCAATATAAAGATCCAGGCCGATTTCGCCGATCGCCACCAGCTTTTCTGGTTGTTGCTTCAGGTAAGCTTCCAGCTGTTGAAGATGCGCGTCTTCATGCTGTGCAATCGCCATTGGATGCGTGCCCAGCGCGGCATACAAAGGTGCCCAACGATCGGCCAGCGCCATTACGCCAGCAAAACGATCTGCCGCAACGCCGACCACGATGATTTTTTCCACGCCCGCCGCCGCGGCCAGACGCAGGCTTTCCGCTTCGTTGCCGCTAAACGGCGCGAAGTCAAAATGACAGTGGGTATCGACGAACGTCGTCATGCCAGCGATCCTTTATCATAATCTGCATCACTGCCTGCCAGCGGATCGAGAGTGATACTCGGTTCATTTGCCACGGGAACGGCGGGCAGGACAGGCGGTTTAAGCAGCGAGTCCCCCGGACTCAGCCACTGCCCTATTGTAGCCAGGAAGTAGCGACCGGAACGACGTCCCAAATGATAATCCTGATTTAGCGAGGCAATACGGCTACCCAGCGCCCTGCTTGCCAGCGCGCGTGGCGGGAAGATTTCGATAATATTCAGTTTGCCGGGCGGATTGTTAATAAAATGCTGTGTCTGGTGATAGCTTTCTTCGTGCAGCTGAAGGATGTTTACCAGCGGCTGGAGTGCGCCGTCGCTAAGCCAGTGCTCGGCGCGTTTAAGCCACTGCGGCATGTAATTCATTTGTGGAGGAACAGTGCGGATCACCACAATCGTTTCCGCACCGCGACGCGCGGCTTCACGCACGGGAATCGCATCGCTGACGCCACCATCCAGGTAACTGATGCCGTCAAGGTCAACACCCGGCCGATACATACCGGGAATGGCGCTGGAGGCTTTAATGATTTCCAGCCAGTTTGCCGCGGTCGGCGCAAAGTAACCGGGCGTGAAATCATCACTGCGGCAGGCACACATATAGAATTCGCGTCCTTCAGCAAACCTCTTTTCACCCGCCGTTATCGCCAGCGGGAACTCTTTTGCCGTCGTTTCTACCAGCCAGTCCAGATCGATCAGATGGCCGCCACGAACAAAGCGCAGAGGATTAAAAAAAAGTTTACTGGTGGTATAACGCGTGATCACCCGACGAGCATAGCCCGCCTGGCCGCAAATATAGGCTGACAGATTTTGCGCACCCGCAGAGGTGCCAAGCAGCAAATCAAAGGGATTGAAGCCGGCTCGCTGAAACTCGTCCAGCACGCCTGCGGTGAAGATACCACGCTGCCCCCCGCCCTCACAGACCAGCGCCAGTTTGCCGGGGTGAAAAGGCGTGAGCGCCAGCGGCGCAATATTGCCGAGTGAAACGGGAATGCGCTGGCCCAATGTTGGTATCCTGTCGGAAGAAGGTAAAAAAAGGATACGCGTATCGAAACGGCAGCGTTTGACGCTTGTTGCGGTTTTGTTGTGAATTGCTTTATGCATGCAAACGGGCTGTATTCAGCCCGTTTGTTTTCCTTGCAACAGCACCGGATGGCCCGGGCTATTGTTGGCTGGTTGGCGCTAACCGTCCGGCTATAACTTCTTGCGGCCGGTAAACAGGCTGATCAGGAAGATGATGATACCCACTACAAAGACAATTTTAGCTGCCCATGCGGCTGTACCTGCCAGACCACCAAAACCTAACGCCGCAGCGATAAGTGCGATAACCAGAAAAATAATGCCCCAACGAAACATAAGCCTCTCCTTACCCTATATTAAAAATCGAACAGCTCGTGTTATTGATTTCTGCCTGAGTTCGGCATAGCTGACTTTATGGTCCTGCGATGTTTTGACACGAACCGCTTCACTCCGGAAGCGGCCCGCACCAGCGCGATTATTTAACCGTAAGGTCGTTTTTCACGCTTTTTACGCCCTCGATAGCTTTAGCAATGCCTTCTGCACGATCGGACTCTGCCTGAGTTTTCACCGTACCGGAAAGCTGAACCACACCGTTGGTGGTTTCCACTTTCACATGACGGGATGGCACATTGCTGTCCGCTAACAGTTTAGCTTTGATTTCGCTGGTCGTTGCTGCATCACCGGCATAGCCGCTGACGCTGGCTTTCGTGCTGTCTTTTACGTGTAGTTTGTCACTGACGGATTTAACACCCTCAACTTTTTTCGCCGCATCAACAGCCAGTTCGGCCTGATCCTGCGACGTCACAAAACCGCTCAGGGTAACAACACCGCTGTGGGTTTTGACTGAGATATCCGTACTTTTTATCGCGTCGTTATCAACCAGGGCAGCTTTCACCTTGGCAGTAACACCGCTGTCATCCATGTATCCACCGACTTTTTTCATAGAACTATCGATTTTGGAACCCGCGGAGTCAGTAGTGGACTGCACTTTAGGCGTAGCGGTATCTTCTGCCATAGCAGTACCACCAATCAGTGCAGAACCTACCAGAGCAGCCATCAGAGTTTTAGCAATCTTAGTCTTGTTCATCGATCTCATCCTTCTTCATGTGTGATGCACTCACAACTGTGAGCTTTCAGCCACAAACGGCGTGACTGCAGTAATCAGGCGTTGCAGCAACCGCGCCGCATGTATTGCGTCCTGTTGAATTTAAATATAGACGCTAATCTGGATTTCACCGCCGCTTGTGATTGATATGTTGGAAAAATGCTCAAATCAGAGGTTTTTTAAGATGAGTCTGTAACAAGACGCGCAGGCATGGATGAAGCGAAAACGGCATAAAAAAAGCGATGCCAGAGCATCGCTTCCAAAACAGGGCAAAAGGTGCGCGCCGTAAAGCGCCACACCGATTTGCAGAGGATTAATGTTCGCGCGTTTTGCGGAACACCACCTCAGGATAACGTTCCTGAGTAATATTGAGGTTTACCATGGTCGGCGCAATGTAGGTCAGGTTATCACCGCCATCCAGCGCCAGGTTCACTTCGTTTTTACGCTGGAACTCTTCAAATTTCTTCGCGTCTTTGCACTCTACCCAGCGGGCAGTAGAAACGTTTACCGATTCGTAAATCGCCTCAACGTTGTACTCGCTTTTCAGACGCGCAACCACCACGTCGAACTGCAGCACACCCACTGCACCTACAATCAGATCGTTGTTGTGAACCGGACGGAAGACCTGCACCGCGCCCTCTTCTGACAGCTGCACCAACCCTTTCAGTAACTGTTTCTGCTTCAGTGGGTCACGCAGGCGAATGCGACGGAACAGCTCCGGCGCGAAGTTCGGAATACCGGTGAACTTCATGTTTTCACCCTGGGTAAAGGTATCGCCGATCTGGATGGTGCCATGATTATGCAGGCCGATAATATCGCCTGGATAGGCTTCTTCCACGTGCGAACGGTCACCGGCCATAAAGGTCAGCGCATCGGCAATCACTACATCCTTGCCCAGACGAACCTGGCGCAGCTTCATGCCTTTTTCGTACTTGCCGGAGACCACACGCAGGAACGCTACGCGGTCGCGGTGTTTCGGATCCATGTTCGCCTGAATTTTAAAAACGAAGCCGGTGAATTTATCGTCGGCGGCGGTAACGGTACGTACATCGGTCTCACGTGGCATTGGTGAAGACGCCCAGTCAACCAGGCCATCCAACATATGATCCACGCCAAAGTTACCCAGCGCGGTACCGAAGAACACCGGGGTCAACTGGCCTGCCAGGAAGGCTTCTTTCTCAAATTCGTGAGAAGCGCCCTGCACCAGCTCCAGCTCTTCGCGCAGCTGTGCCGCCAGCTCCTCACCGATTGCAGCGTCGAGATCCGGGTTATCCAGCCCTTTAACGATGCGAACTTCCTGAATGGTATGGCCTTTCCCGGTCTGATAAAGATAGGTTTCATCTTTATAAAGGTGATAAACCCCTTTAAACAGCTTGCCGCAGCCAATAGGCCAGGTGATCGGCGCGCAGGCGATTTTCAGCTCGCTTTCCACCTCATCCAGCACTTCCATTGGATCGCGGATATCACGGTCCAGCTTGTTCATAAAGGTCAGGATCGGCGTGTCGCGCAGACGGGTAACTTCCATCAGCTTACGGGTGCGATCCTCAACGCCTTTCGCGGCATCGATAACCATCAGGCAGCAGTCCACCGCCGTCAGAGTACGATAGGTATCTTCGGAGAAGTCTTCATGGCCCGGGGTATCCAACAGGTTGACCAGGCTGTCGCGATACGGGAACTGCATCACCGAGGTAGTGATTGAAATACCACGCTGCTTTTCCATCTCCATCCAGTCGGATTTAGCGTGCTGGTTAGAGCCACGTCCTTTAACCGTACCGGCGGTCTGAATCGCCTGTCCGAACAGCAACACCTTTTCGGTGATGGTGGTTTTACCCGCATCCGGGTGAGAGATAATGGCAAAAGTGCGGCGACGAGCCACCTCTTGCATAAAAGGTGCATTTGACATGAACAAACTCTGTGTGGTGCTGTGCCATCGTTACGCAGACCGCGCAAAGACTTTCACAGGCGATTAATCATCAATGGCCCGCATTTTCGCCGATCCGGGCGTCATACACAATCCACAACGCCACCTGATTCAGGGAAATGGAAGACGTGCCGGAAAGCTCAGCGCTTTTCCTGCGGTTTTTGCAATGATTATGCGGCAGTGTACTCACTTTTCTGGCTGCGGGCGGCGCAGATTCTCACGCGCCTGCTCAAAATTTTCCCGGCACTGGCAGCCCTCAATATGATCGTTGATCATGCCAAGCGCCTGCATCAGCGAGTAGATGGTGACAGGGCCAACCCAGCTCCACCCTCGTTTTTTCAACGCTTTGGATAACCGCGTTGCTTCCGGGGAGGTTTTGGCATTCTGCCAGTATTCCAGATCCACGGTCGCCGGACGATCTTCCTCTTTTGGTTCAAACTGCCAAAACCACGCCGCCAGCGATCCGGCCTCTTCCACCAGCTCAATGGCTCGCTGCGCGTTATTAATCGCTGAGAGGATCTTGGCCCGGTTACGCACGATGCTTTTATCCGCCATCAGCCTGGCGACATCGTCATCGGTAAATTTAGCCACCTGATAAAAATCAAAATCCTGAAAAGCGCGGCGAAAGTTCTCTCGCTTGTTGTAAATCAGCTGCCAGGACATGCCGGAGTGAAAACCTTCCAGACACACTTTTTCATATAGCCGCCGGTCGTCCACCACCGGCTTGCCCCATTCATTATCATGATAATCCGGCATTGATGGCTGCCAGTAACAGCAAACCCGACCATCGTCGGTCAGGGTCAGTCCGGCCTGTTTCAGGTCAGCAAGATAGTGCTCGTCCATCTGTTAGCTCCCTCTCAATTGTTGCGGTGTGCTCTTTGCGGATAAACGTTGACCGCGCGCCAGTGCTATATCTGACATCAGCTGTAACAACCGCTTTTGGTTTTATCCGGTATTCACCGCTATTTTTAGACCATTAACGGCGAGACGTCAGTATTCGCTACCTAACCATGAAAGGGAAAATTTGATGAGCAATAACGACTATCAACCAGCCAAAGTCTGGTCAGAGAATAAAGAAGCTGGCGGCACCTGGGGCAGCATCAACCGTCCGACAGCGGGCGCGCGCACCGAGGCAACATTGCCAGTAGGCATTCATCCTTTACAGCTTTATTCCATGGGCACACCAAACGGCCAGAAAGTGACAATCCTGCTGGAAGAGCTGTTGGCGCTGAACGTTAACGATGCGGAATATGATGCCCATCTGATCCGCATCGGCGAGAGCGAACAATTTACCTCAGGTTTTGTCGATGTGAACCCGAACTCCAAAATCCCGGCGCTGCTGGATGTTTCCACCACGCCGCCAACCCGCGTCTTTGAGTCAGGCGCAATCCTGCTGTATCTCGCGGAAAAATATGGTCACTTCCTGCCGAAAGATCCGGCTGGTCGTACCGAAACCCTGAACTGGCTGTTCTGGTTGCAGGGTTCTGCGCCTTACCTGGGCGGCGGCTTTGGCCATTTTTATAACTATGCGCCGGAGAAAATTGAATACGCTATCGATCGCTTCACCATGGAAGCCAAGCGTCAGCTGGATCTGCTGGATCGCCAGCTGGCCGAACACCGTTATATTGCCGGCGAAGACTACACCATTGCCGATATCGCCATCTGGCCATGGTATGGCGCACTGGTTAAAGGCCAGCTGTATAATGCCGCTGAGTTCCTCGATGCCGGTTCGTATAAAAATCTGCAACGCTGGGCAGATGAAGTTGCACAGCGCCCTGCCGTACAGCGCGGCCGTATCGTGAATCGTACCTGGGGAGAGCCCGCTGAACAGCTGCGCGAGCGTCACGATGCTTCCGATTTTGACCTGAAGACAGAAGACAAACTGGCGAAATAGTCCGGTTAGCAGGATAAAATAGAAAGGGCACCTTAACGGTGCCCTTAAATTTGATCGGACGATGAATGATATTTTAAATAACCAGATCAAAGGACATTATGAAAATTGCCGCTATCTCAGATATTCACGGTAATCTTGCTGCGCTGGATGCCGTACTTAAGGATATCGCCAGACAAGATGTTGATTTCGTCGTTAATCTGGGTGACCTTTTTTCTGGTGCGCTCCAGCCTGCTGAAACCGCCGATCGCCTGCTTCCCCTGCCTTTTATAACCATTCGCGGCAATCATGAGCGCCAACTCCTGGAAAACGATCCGCAACAGATGAGCCTTTCCGACAGGCATGCCTACTCCGCATTACGTACTGAGCACTGGGAGTGGCTGAAGAGTCTGCCCGCCGAGCTCAGGATTGAAGATGACATCCTGCTGGTTCACGGCATTCCGGGTAACGATTTAATGTATTTTTTGGAAGAGGTTACGCAGGACGGCGTTGTTCTGGCTTCGGCAGAACTTGTTCAGCAGCGGGCCGCAGGAGTCAGGGAATCCTTAATTCTTTGCGGTCATACTCATCTTCCGCGCAAATTCGAACTTGCTGATGGACGCGTGATTATCAATCCCGGCAGCGTAGGATTACCGGCTTATGACGATGACCAGCCGTTTTACCATAAGATGGAGAGCGGCTCGCCTCATGCCCGCTATGCGGTGATTGAACGTAAGCAAACAGGATGGGAAGTCGATTTCCGCCAGGTGATTTACGACTGGAATTCGGCAGCAAAACAGGCAGAAGCAAATCAACGTCCGGACTGGGTTGTGCCGCTGAGAGAAGGGAAAATTGCTTAGGGATAGTATCGCATACTGACAGCCCGCACTTTAAAACAGGCATTATGGTTAATATAACGAAGCTTTCAGAGTGAAATAAACTTATCACCTTATTTAATTTCCCAGAACCGCCACGCACTTGATAATTATAAATTTTCCTGCGAGAGGAAAATATCTAATCTGCATAGCGAAAGTTATAATAGGTAAGATACCAGCCTTTATTCGAAAACCGTATAACTGTGGATAGTTAGCATAGTCGTCTACAGTTGTTGGGGCTCGATGTATGAGAAAAAAATCAAAATCATATTTTAAAGTACTTTAGCAATGTATCTCAGATGAATAAAACTATTGCATCCGCAGCAATGAACCTTTAATGAAAAAAAATCACTCTTTTAAATCTATCTAAAATAAAAAATTAACCTCATCATGTAAACCATAAGATTGTACATGATGATTATTTAAAATGTTAGCTACAGTTAAAAAAACTTAACCTATTTAAAAGACTGGACACCTAGTAAAACACCTTCATCAATCATCTTTTGTATTTCTTGCGAGTTACTTTCAATGTTTGAGGTAACCTTTCCAATAGGATATTCTTTTGAAGCTCCTAATACCTTTAGCTTTAGCTTTACTAAAGCCATTTGATAAATCAATCGGTGGCTAAAAATATCATGGGAGTTTTTATTTTTACTAGAAAAGTTAGAATTATCAAACTCAACACCCTCGCCAGCCATAAATCGTTTGTGTACATTTATTTTTATTTTCTTTGGTAATCCTTCGCCCGAGTTTAGAGCATCGATGATTTTCTTTATTGAATCTTTATTTTTTTACCGTCATTATTTATGATAGATATTTCTGCGCGTAAAGCAATAGCATATTCTATCCATGCCCAATAATCATAATCATTATTGAATTCAATTCCTGATAACTTATCGACTATAGAAATAACATTTTTAAAATCTTTTTTTGCGCATAAAATAAACGCAATCTTTGTTAAAATTCAACAATCCCCTTGTCAGTTTTTATAAATTTAGCTTTTATATTATCAAAAAATCCTCTTAAAACCTCATTCTCATTAGATAACTCTTCAATAAATCTTGAGTATTTCATTTTAATCCTCAATTCATTGAACTATTGTTTTAACTTTAGTTCCTTAGGAAAAGTTTTAAGAGCATTAGCTATTGAAGAACCAGCACCTCAATTATCACCAGGATCGATATAGCTATGCAATGTTCATTCTAATTCATGCGCTATAATTTCGTAAAAAAAACGCCGCTAAAGCGGCGATAGTATAAAATCCTTAACTTTTTTTAAAAGGATGAAGGCAACTATACAAATATTCCCGCATTAACTTAGATGCTATTTTCTTCGGGGTTGTCTCTTATTGCTTTTCTGTTTTTTTCCGCAATAAAGATTCCATTATTATGAATTACCCCTGAAATGAGATAAACGATGTTTATCCGCTAATGTATATTTAGTGTCGTATTATCAATTTTTAATTTTATTAGGAAGAACCCTTAGGATTCTTCCGGTTATATTGAGTGGCTTTTATCTGCTAAACAAAGAATTACAGATAATATTTTTACTATTTATCAAATCCTTACAATAACTTCGATATTATTGCACTTCTCACTGCTAGCCTTGAAAACTAGTGTTATACAAGAAAATTCCTTCTTGAATTGTACTTCGTAGTACCCAGGGTTCAACTTAACCATAACTCCGGACATATAATCAGAACCATCAGGTTCAAGATCCCCTCCGGTAGTATCTTCTCCAGCACCTACATAAACTTTTCCTGTTGGAACATTTAAGTACAACGATTTATAATCATCTTGTATCTCATCTTTAATTTTTATTTCATATTGTCCATCACTACCAAGATTTAAAAAAATAACGTTTCCTTTATTGATCTCATTGATCTCATCTTCAGGAATACTCCACCAATCAGCATCATCATTGATCCTGTGTTTGAGAGACCCTAAGTCAAAAATTGATAATGTTGCAGTATCAGTTGTAATTAAGAATTGTTCACTCATGACTACCTCTATTGAAAGATTATTTCGCTAATCATATCACCCGGCTGAAGGCCAGCTTTTCTTCCTGCATTTTTTAAAGAGCTTCCAACGCTTTTATTTATAGATTCATTTAACATTTGTAACCTTTGCGTTGGTGAACCACCAACAATCAGATCAACAGGATGATCCGCATTCAGTTTTGTTAAATCAGGAGATTTCCCGAAGATTCTTTCATAACGTGCAGCAACTGTTCTTCTATATGAACTTTGTACCGAGGAAATCCTAACATCATGGGTTCCTGGAGACCAAATCAACTCACCACGTTGAGCAGCACGATTAAGAGCATTTTGTTTTTTTAGAAACTGTCTTTCAAGAAAGTTCTTTTCCGAATTGCTTAAATTAGTATTGCTCAGGATTTTAGGTCTATTAACAGTTAATGTAGTGCCTGAAGTACATCTTGTTAGTCCTAAGGGATCAATCCAGTTTAACGGATTTGGCACATAAGCATAAGTATTCAACCCACCCATCAACCCAATAGGGTCAACCTGCGTAAAGCGCCCGCCGACCGGATCGTAATACCTGAACAGATTGTAATGAAGGCCCGTTTCTCTGTCCAGGTACTGGCCCTGGAAACGCAGGTTCTGCTGCACCGCCTGGAAGCCCGTGCTGTTTTCCCGCTCCGTTTCGCCCCAGGTGGAGAACCGGCCGCGCCACACCACCTCGCCCCGCTCGTCGGTCATGCGCTCCGGCAGGCCGTTCAGTTCGGTGTGGTACCAGAAGGTCTCCGACTGCCCGCCAATGCTGTCGACTCTTGCCACCGGCTCCCAGCTGCCCTCGCTGTAGATGTACTGCGTGTTGCGTGCAGGCTGAAGGCTGCTGCTTTCGCCCACCATCCGTAATCCGCTCCACAGGAAGCTTATCGTTTCCGCGTCTTTCCCGTGGCGGTGCAGGATTTTCTGCGTGCGGCGGCCCAGCGCGTCGTAGCGGTACTCCGCCCGGATATATTCACGGTCGCCGTCAAAGCGCACCTCCGTGACCCGGTGCTCGTCATCGTAAGTAAAGTGCTGCTCCGGCGCGCCTTCAGCGGCCCTGCGCCACGTCATCCGGCCAAAGCCGTCGTGGCGCCAGCGCGCGCCCTTCAGCCTTTTCAGCAGGTTGTGCCAGACGATATCGCCCGGTTTATCCGTCTGATTTCCGGCCGCGTCCCACGTGAAGTGCTCCTCCTTAAACGGCCGCACCTCGCGCGTCACCTGGCCCGCCGCGTCGTAGCCGAAGCGCTGCTGCTGGTTCGCCCACTCGCGCTGCCCCGTACTGCCGTCGGTCACCAGCTGCTGCATCACCTGGTCGAGACGGTCCCAGCGGTAGCGGCGCTCAAACACCACGGCGTTGCGCCCGCTGAAGCCGCTGCGCCGCATCACGATGCGGCCCGCCGGGTCGTAGCGCGTTTCCTGATGCAGCGCGCCCTGGGTACGCCCGGTTTCGCGGTGCAGCCTGTCGCGCTGATATCCGGCGATTTCATGGCGCCTGCCGCCGTGCTTCAGGTTCATCTGCAACAGATGCCCGGTGCCGTAGCGCAGGCAGCTCAGCTCGCGCCCGTCCGGCAGCGTGGTCGAGGTGAGGTTGCCCAGCGCGTCGTACTGATGTGCGATAAGGCCGCCACTGTTCTCTTCCGCGAGCAGATTACCCGGCGCGTCGCTGGTGAAGCTCAGCATCTCGAAGTCGGTGACTTCGCGCCCTTCCGCCTGCGCGCTCAGCCACGCCGCCAGCGGCATCTTCTTCACCGTCACGCCGCGGTCGCCGTAGTGATATTCGGTGCGGTGCTGCGCGGTGGTTTTTGCCGTCAGGCGGTTTACCGCGTCGTATTCAAAACGGGTCACGTGAGGCTGGTCAGCTGCCGGTTCAGAAAGCGCGGACTGCCAGGCGGCCTTCTCTGTAACACCGCTGCTGGCAGAGCGCTCAGCCTCGCCGTCACCGCTCAGAGGATGCTGCACAATCTCCGCCACGCGACCCAGCGCGTCGTAGCCGTAGCTCCTGCGCCGTCCCGCCCAGTCGATCTGCGCGATCAGCCGCTCGCTGTTGTCGTACTCAAACTGCCAGCGATCCTGATTCGGATTGATCAGCGCGATCGGCCGGCCAAAACGATCGTACTGCCAGCGGGTCCTGTGCCCCGCCGGATCGGTTTCGGTGACGATCTGCCCGCGCGCGTTGCGCGTCACGCTGCGCTCCGAGAAGCCATCGATGTTCTCGCCGGTCAGCATCCCGGCGGCATCATATTCATATTCGGTTGTGCGACCGTCGGGACGCGTCAGGCACTGCAACCGTCCCGCCGCGCTCCAGCGCCAGCGCGTGGTGTTGCCTTCCGCATCCGTCTGGCTCAGCAGCCTGCCTGCGTCATCGTAAATGCGGCTGCTCGGGTTGCCGGAACAGTCCTCGTCGCGCGTCATCTGCCCGCGTTCGTTCCACCAGAAGCGGTGCGTGTTCTCCAGCGCGTCGGTGCGCGTCAGCAGATCGCCCCGATCGTTCCACGTAAACCGGCTGGTGCCGTTCAGCGGATCGGTTACCGCCACCACGTCACCGGCGGCGTTGTACTGATACTGCCAGACCGCGCCGTCGGGCTGCACTTCCTTCACCGGGAAGGCGAACGACGGATGCCAGGTGGTCAGCGTCGTGCGGCCCGCCGGATCGCGCACCATCGTCAGGTTAGCGCGCTCGTCGTAGCCGTACTGCCAGAGCCTGTCGCCCGGCTCGTGCGTGGCCATCAGCAGCTCGCCGTGCTCCGCCCAGCGCCAGTGCCAGCGTGCGCCGTAGCTGTCGGTATAGTCGGTGATGCGACAAAGTTCGTCCCAGCGGTGCTGCGTGGTGCCGCCGGAGAAGCAGGTCACGGTCGCGCTGCGATCCTGCTCGTCGGCATCGATCAGCCAGTGCTCCAGGCAGTTGCGCGCCTCGTCCAGCACCTGATATTCGGTGACGCGCCAGTAGCGCGGATCGCGGGCAGGCTGCCACTGATATTCCACGGTCAGGCCGGTGGCATAGCTGTGCGAGGCCATCAGATCGCTGGCGCGATCCCAGCTGAAGCGGCGGGTCTCGATACCGTCGGCATCCTTCACCGAAATCAGCTGCCCTTGCGGGCTCCAGGCGTAGTGCACCAGCGGACGCAGCTCGTCTGCCACCACCTGATGGACCGCCGCCAGCCTGCCGTGCACCGGCTCGTAGCTCAGGCGCACGTCCAGCGCTTCGTTATCGCCGGAGATGCTGACCAGCTGCCCCGCCTCGTTCCAGCTGAAGTGCTGGCAGTTCTCGTGACGATCGTAAATGCGGCCGATGCGCCACTCGCCTTCGCAAGCCGGATCCGGCTCGTAGAGATGAAACTCGCCCTGTGCGGTCTGCATCACAATCACGCCCTGAAGCGAGCAGAAAAGCGTAAAGCCTTCCTCGTCGAAGCGGACAACGTCACCCGGCGCGATTTCGCCCAGGCCCAGCTCCTGCCCGGTCACATCACGCCAGGCAAACTGGACCGTGCCGTCATCGTGCTTAAACCGGATTAACCGGGTTTCAAACGGCAGCATCCAGCCGGTGCCTAATATGCCGGTGGTCAGATTGCGGCTGTGATAAATGCGCTGCCAGAAAAGCGGGATCCGATCCTCCAGCATGAAATCGAGATCCTCCTGGCCCGCGAGGATCTTCGCACCGGTTGCGTAATTAACCGGATGCGCGCTTTGCATGGCAACGGCGGCAACGGCTCCACTCGCGGCTGCACTGGTGGCTTCACCCGCAGCACTGGCAGCAACAGTACAGGCGATCTGCCGCAGAGCGCGGCGGGCAGCGACGCGGGAAAACAGCTGTTCGAGAAGCTTCGCCCCTTCCTTAGCGATGCCGCCGGTGCTCAGCAGCCCACCAATAAAATAAGCCAGCATGTTTTTGCCGCTGCGAATATCGCGCACCACTACGCTGTCGCCGCCGATACGCACGCGTGGGTTTTCACTTACCTGAACAGTCGCTTCGCAGGTGCTGCGATCGCCGTTACGTGCGGCAGGATGGCCGTTGATCAGCACTTTTTTCGAGCCTTCTGCCAGGAAGTTCACGCTTTCCGCCAGATGCCCTTTGGTGCAGGCGACGGTATCTTTGCTGGCGGGCGTGGCGTAAGGGCTGGCGCTGGCGACGGTCGGCTGAATCAGATCGTCCCAGACCCCACCAAACCAGTTTTTTACCGATTCCCCGCTAATATGGCTGACCTTATCCAGTGCTGCGCTGAGGGTATCGCCCGGATGACGAATGGCCGAAGCGATGCCGCCAGCCATCGCCATGGCGATATCAAGTGCACCAGGTTCCTCTTCGCTGCTCGCGGCAGGAGAATTAAGCCAGGCGTGGCTAACCGTACCCGCTGCACGCGCGGCCGGTTTTCCCATGATGTTGACGTTTTCCGAGCCGCTGGTAATTATCGCATCCGGCGGCCCTCGCATGCCCAGCGTGTCGAGTAATCCATCCACGGCGCTGCTGGCCGCGTTGCCAAGCTTTTCGGGATAGCCTGAGGCCATCGCGCCTACCATTGCCGCTGCGCCCACGGCCACGCCAGCAAACGGATTGACGGCAAACAGTAAAGTTGCACCCGCCAGGATGCCACCATAAATAGCGCCTTCAACCAGGCCGCTTACCAGGTCGCCCAGCGCCGAGCTGTGCACTAGGGGATCGTCGATACGTGCAGCTGTCAGATCGGACATAGATCAGGCCTCCAAGCCCGCAGCAGGAATAAATCCTTCTTTGATATTTTGCCAGATAGCCAGCGACTCCGGATCGAACTGGCCTGCACGACTGAACGTCAGCGCCATCAGGTGGGTATCGGTTCGAACGACCAGCAGCTTTTGCATCACCACAACGCCTTGATTTTCAAAGCGCATTGCCACTTCCCGCGCTTTTAAGCCACCGAACAGCGTCTCTTCCGCTTCTTCTGCGGCAAACTTCTTCATATCGCGCTTCACTTTTGCCAGTTGCTGCTTCAGGTAGTTCTCTTCCTCGCCAGCTTTTACGTCCCAGGCGCGAGTTATCACCAGCGTGGCGCGCGCTTTAGGCAGTCTGAGCAGCGTAACGCTCTGCTCCTGAATGGCTTCCGGTAAGGGTAAGGTTCCTTCTGACAGGACGTAATTCATGAGTTGCTCCCTTTTTTATCAAAGGCTTCCTCAACCTGTATGGCAATGGTCATTGGCGTCGGATCTGGCGTCACGCCTGGGGTCGGCTGGCTAATGTTAAGATCCAGCGTTCCACCGGTATTGATCTGCCCTTTGCCAGTCGCATTGATTTCAAATTGGGTGCATTGCAGCGAGATAGTCCCGTTTGGATTGAGCGTCAGTACGCTGTCGCCTGAAATAAAGCTGATGCCTTCGCCAGAGGCCAGTTCAAGGCCGCCCTGCACTCGCAACCCATAGTCGCCACCGACCAGTTCGCTACGCGATTTTTGGGTGTTTTGCGTATAAGCGCCACTCACCGAGCTGGTGAACTCTTTTTCGATAGCGACGGTCTGGCTGCCGCCTACCGTGTGCGTCTCATCATTTTTGACGTTGGTATCCATATTCTTTTGCGCCTGGATCCACACCTGCTCCTCTCCCGCCTTGTCCTCAAAGCGCAGCGCGTTGGCATTGTCCGGCGAGCCGTCCTTCGAGCGGCTCAGAAAGCCCATCTGCGTCGCCGCGCCCGGCAGCGCCCACGGCGGCATGCTCGCTTCGTTGTAGACGCGGCCGGTAACGATCGGCCGGTCCGGATCGCCGTTGATAAAGTCGATCACCACCTCGTCGTTGACGCGCGGGATCTGTACCCCACCAAAGCCCTGGCCCGCCCACGCGCTCGACACGCGCACCCAGCACGAGCTGGTGTCGTCGCCTTTCGCCAGACGGTCCCAGTGGAACTTCACCTTGATGCGGCCGTATTTGTCGGTCCAGATCGACTCCCCTTTTGGCCCCACCACTTTTGCCGTCTGCGGCCCGTGCGTGCGCGGCCACGGGGTTTTCGGTTGCGCGCGGAAGGTGATGTCCGACGGGATAACGTCAATCGCGATATTGTGCTTCGTGCTGCCGCCGTTGCCGCTGGCGTAGTTGTTCTCTTCGAAGTCGTATTCCGCGCCCACGGTCAGGTACTCGCCGTTGTCGCTGAAGAACGGCGCGTCCAGCAGCGCAAAGGTGTTGCCCGGGGCCAGCCCCAGCGCGGTGCCGGTGGCGCTGATTTGATGATGCTCCACCTGCCACACTTCCTGACGGATTTTCGCGTAGAACTCGCCGTGGTCGTGGTCAACAAAATGGCCCGGCCAGTCGTAGACGTCAATCTGCCCCGGCGTCGGCGAGGCGGGGTTCTGTTTCGCCTGGAACATCCACGCGTTTGGCTTGCGGAAGTCGTAATCGTCGATGCTGTAGATACCCGGCGTGACCCGGTCTTCCATCTCCCAGTTGCTGATCCCTTCCACGCTGGTGGTGCCGCCGGACGGCGTGGCGTGATACGGAATGACCTCGTAGCCCGCGTACGGCTGGTGCTGCTGCGCGCTGTCCGTCAGCACCAGCGTATGTTTGTCCTGCTCATGGCGGAAGAAATAATAAATCCCCTCCAGCTCCATCAGGCGGCTGATAAAGTCAAAGCTGCTTTCCTGGTACTGCACGCAGTATTCCCAGACGCGGTAGTGGCCGGTCAGCCGGTCTTCAACGGTCACACCATATTCCGACAGCAGCGTTTTGATAATCGCCGGCGCGGTCTGGCTCTGGAAGATGCGCAGGTTGCGGTCGCGCTTCATCGGCCACAGGTCCGGCTCCATCAGCAGCCGGTAGACCGCATAGCGCGTGCCGTTCAGCTCCTGGCTGTTGACCTTCACCTGGGTGATTTTGCCGTTGAGCCAGCGGGTGCCCGTCAGTCCCTGGGTGGGGATACACAGGGTTATCGGCTGGCCGAGCAGCGACTTGCGGTCGATGCGGGCGTCGGTGCTGAGCAGGTCAACGGTGAGTTCAAAGGCGGTGGAAAGGGCTTCGCGGCCGCTGAGCTTCCAGAACAGCAGCCCCTCAACCGGCAGGAGTACGGTGATGCGATCAAACATGGTGATTTCCCGGAGTGGCCCGACGCGGTGCCGGGCGAAAACAGTTAACTCGGTGGATTAAGCAGCGCACGTCATATGGCGATACTTCAATACGGCGGACTTCCAACAGCGGCCACAAAAGTCTCTTCTAGGCGTCAAACACAGACGGCACGCCTGCTATCTCACTGCAACGCATTATATCCTAAGGGGATATATCATTCATTCCCCGGTGCGCGCTTAAATAATTCTTCTGCCAGGGTAGTGATATGGGATTCGTCGGTCAGCCTGCTGCGCCATTCCTGAGGGATGCCGGAATAGCCATACAACGCCCCGGCAATCTGCCCGGCCGTTGCTGCCACGCTGTCGGCATCATCGGCCAGGTTAGCAGCAAGCAGGATTGCATCACGGAAGTTATCGGTATGCCAGACTGCCCAGAGTGCCGCTTCCAGCGTATCAATGACATAGCCACTTGAGCGTATCTCATCCCGTTGTTTTTGTTTGTATTCTCCTGCATTAATCAGCGCAGTGCGGGCGTTGAACGGGCAGAGATGCGGCGATAGCGCTGTCTGTTTATCAGCGCCATTCAGCAGCCCGTAAAGCACCAGTCCCAGCAGACGGCTGGCATCAAGCGATTCAATCGCACCATGCGTCGCGCGGCCCTGCTGTTCGGCATCGTGTAATGTTTGCAGCAGCGAGTGACGTTGGAAAATAGCCGATGGTGCCTGACGAATAATGGCGGCGTTACCCGCCGTGCCGGGATCGGTATTACCGAACCAGTCCGCGCCCTGCTTCAGATACTGCTCAAGTGCAAACCGGGTTGCGCCACCGATATCGAAGCAGACGCCCGTTACGCTGTTCACGCCGTGGCGATACCAGTTCACCATGCGATTGCGAAAATCCGTCAGGTCCAGGCGGTTTTTGTAGAGATAGGTTTCTGCCAGACACAGCGCCATGGTAGTGTCGTCGGTCCAGTCGCCAGGACGCAGAGCAAAAGGCCCGCCGCCGACCATATCAGTGATAAAATGCTGATCCCGCGGCTGGAATTCCAGCGTGGTACCTACTGCGTCGCCAACAGCCAGCCCAACCAGTGCACCTTTGGCGCGATCCCGCAGCGCTTCTCTGTCAGCTGAAGATGGGGTCGATTGCAGCCAGTTTGGCAGCGGCTCTTTGCCTGCCAGCCACGGCTGATAATTAAGTTGAAAAGTTTCCAGGCTAATATTTTGTGCTGCATATTCAGCCGGAAAATAGTGAGAATAGTGGACTCGGACGTAATGTTCGAGAATGGGAAGTTGAGTTTGCAGGTTTATCATAGAATTATCTTCAGGGTTATTTTTATTAAGGCCACTTGCCGGATCGTAATACCTGAACAGATTGTAGTAAGGTTCTGCTTCGGTGCCTAAGTCACTTTGCGCAATAATGCTCCACTTTTGGGCGTTCCCCAATTGCGCCATGCATTACGTAGACACGGTATGAATCTATCGCTAGAGTCTCGGCTCTTGCACCCCTTCGCTCGATAGTCTACTTATCTGCAAGGCGCAATCTGTAACACTATTTGGAGAAGCTATTTAGATATGAACGTAGACTCGGGAATTTTCGGCATCTGGAAAAAAAATGCCAATCTCACTATGAGGGTCTAATTCTAATTATTTAATGATGAAAACCATTTCGCTTCATATTCATCTTGCTCAATTGGATCAGAGGCCAAGCCCTCCTCCTCATAGTCAAATATATTGACTAAATTTTCCTTTCGAGCAGGCTCTCCTAAACTTGTTTCGTAAGCACTTAAGCCCTTAGTCATTTGCCTTGTCATTCTTGAAGGAAGAACATTGATTTTAGCACCTTTACAATAATAAACTATAGATTTATCTAACGCCCTTATTTTTTTAAAACACTCAAAAAAGTCTTCTCCTTCAGCGATAAGTTCACACTCATCTTTAATAAATATTTTTATGATGCACTTAATATCACTTATCAAGTTCATCTCTACATCACTAACACCTATATGAGCATCACAAATTACTTTTACTGTTACTTTTTTAAAATTCATTTTAGTATCTCAAAAAATTTATAAAGCTAAAACCCACAAAACTTCCATCTTCGTTTACCGGAGTAACACCCAAAACATCTTTATTTGAAATCGCTCCAGGAACAGCAATTTCCACTTCATCAGGGAATGGGGTATTTTTACCCAGAGCTTTATTAACATCAATGCCATCTGGTTGTTGTCGGATAGCATAAACAAATCCTTTTTTTTCGTCCCTGACCGCGAAATTTTGAGCCACCTCTATATCGGATGACGTACTGATAAAATTACTGGGCGGTGACCTGTTATCTTTTGCGTGTAGAAGAAGATCTGAACTATCGCCAAGAGGCTTAAATCCTTCACGAAAAATTACGTTAGGTGCTCTTTTATCACCTCGATACAAAAAGTCTGCTTTACACCGACTCAACCCCAGCGGATCAACCCATCCCAGCGCATTCGGCGCATACTGATAAAGGTTCAACCCGCCCGCCAGCCCTATCGGATCCTGCTGGGTAAAGCGGCCGGTATCCGGATCATAGTACCGGAACAGGTTATAATGCAAACCCGTCTCGCGGTCCAGATACTGCCCCTGCATCCGCAGGTTCTGCGCAAAGCCCGGGCCGTTCAGCCGCTCTTCCCGCAGCAGTTTGCCCAAGGCGCCGTTATGTCCGTGCCAGCGCAGCCTGCCTTTCTCATCGGTCAGCCGCTCCGGCATGCCGTTGGGATGGCAGTGATACCAGAAGATTTCCGGATCCGTCAGCCCGTCGATACGCGCCAGCGGCGCGTAGCTGCTCTGGTCGGCGTACACGTAGGTCAGCGGAATGGCGTCCTGGATTTCCTGCAACAGCCGCAGCCCCTGTTCGGGCGCGGCGGTGACGTGTTCGCCGTCCAGCGCCGGATGGAACGCCGCCTTCAGCAGCTGGATAGATTTTAACCCTAAACTCGTTAATACTTGATTAAAATAAGCTATTTATTCCACAATCAAGGCGCAGGGAAGGGAAATATATAATCTTGAAATGAATCATCATGTAAAGGATCATATTCCTTACCGTTTTCTAAAGCATGTTTAATTTTTTTACCCTGAATTATTTTCTCATTGGTCACATTTCTCTTAGAGTAAAAATTTTTCGAAAATTTACCCAAATCATCGACCTCAATTATTTTAACCAGCACACTATTAATTAATGGACTACCTGCGTATAATAGAGAGCCTGTCTCTTCGCACTCAAACTTCAAATATAATATTGCTTTTTTTAAAGCGTTGACCTCTGCCTGGCTTAAAGTTACATTTTTATTTTCTTTATATGCATCATCGTCCACAACGGTTTCCTCTTGAGTTTATTTGTTCTTGCAACATAGTCAGCCGTTTTTCATATGGGTGATCTGCGACAATACTATATGGATTCTTTCCAGCATATATTACATTATTTAACTTGAGCTTTCCAGAGTGGATATACTCTAGCTCTGAGCTCTGTTGTATATTTCGTGCCTGCAATTCATCAGACTTAAATACAACCGCATATTCGCCTCTACCTATGTGGTCTTTATTGTTTATCAGTAGATTTCTTGACACATCTTCAGGAGACATTAATAAATCAGTAATATAAACCTTACCACTAGCATTAGGATTAAGAACTTTAGTGTTCATAATACCCTCTAAGCCTTTTTGATCGGTATAATGAATAAATATATCCTCGCCGCTCAACCCCAGCGGATCAACCCATCCCAGCGCATTCGGCGCATACTGATAAAGGTTCAACCCGCCCGCCAGCCCTATCGGATCCTGCTGGGTAAAGCGGCCGGTATCCGGATCATAGTACCGGAACAGGTTATAATGCAAACCCGTCTCGCGGTCCAGATACTGCCCCTGCATCCGCAGGTTCTGCGCAAAGCCCGGGCCGTTCAGCCGCTCTTCCCGCAGCAGTTTGCCCCAGGCACCGTTATGTCCGTGCCAGCGCAGCCTGCCTTCCTCATCGGTCAGCCTCTCCGGCGTGCCGTTGGGATGGCAGTGATACCAGAAGATTTCCGGATCCGTCAGCCCGTCGATACGCGCCAGCGGCGCGTAGCTGCTCTGGTCGGCGTACACGTAGGTCAGCGGAATGGCGTCCTGGATTTCCTGCAATAGCCGCAGCCCTTCCCAGACAAAATGCGTGGTGCGCGCTCTGCCCGGCCGTTCATCTTTTCTGACGGTGCGGCTGGTTTTGCTGATGCGCCGTCCCAGCGGATCGTAGCGGAAGCTGACGTACGTCTGCACGCCGTGACGGCCCTCGCGCACCACTTCGCTGAGGCGGTGCTCGCCGTCGTAGCTGAAACGCCAGCGCTCGCCGTCCTTTTTCTTTTCCACCGTGCGGCCATGCACGTCATAGCGATATTCACTGCCGTGCAGCTGCGTGACCCGGTTGTGCGGCACCGCATTTGTGCCTGCATCCAGCGGGTTGGAAGCCGCGTCCCAGCGCCACTGTTCATGGTCCGGCAGGCCGCCGTCCTGCTTCAGCAGCCGTCCGGCGGCGTCGTACTGCCACTGACGCCAGGTGAACGGATTATCGTTATGCGCTTCGCGGATTAAGTTATTGCGGTAGTCATAGTCCCAGCGGCGCGACCACTCACGCGGTGCCGGGCGCTGGCGGGTCCCGGTAAACACGTCGCGCTGGCGCAGACGGCCCAGCCGGTCGTATGACACGCGGCTGATTAATCCGCCCTGCGTGCGACTGGTTTCGCGGTGAAGGTTGTCGCGGCTGAAGCCGGTGACCGGCAGCCCGTCGAGCGCGATGTTCAGCAGATGCCCGCTGCCGTAATAAAAGTTACGCAGCTTACGGCCGTCCGGCAGCGTGGTGCCGGTGCGGTTGCCGAGCGCGTCCCACTCGTACTCCACCGCGCCCTGCTCGCCGGTCTCTTTAATCAGCCTTCCCTGCGCGTCATAAGTAAAGTCCAGCGCCTGTTCGGGCGCGGCGGTGACGTGTTCGCCGTCCAGCGCCGGATGGAACGCCGCCCTCAGCAACTGGCCAGCGGCAGAATAGTCAAAACGGGTTTCGCCGTCGGGTGAACGGCGGGCGATGACCCTGCCGCGCGCGTCGTAACGGAAAAGGTGGCTGAAGGCAGAAGTCGTGCCAGCGGCAAAAGTCCGCTCCGCCACGCGTCCGCCCGCATCATAACCGTAGCGGGTTGCCACGCCATCCAGTCCCCGCTCTTCCAGCAGCAGGGAGCCCGCACCCCACTTAAAACCGTAACGCTCGCCGTTTTCATTAATCAGGCCGGTCAGGCGGCTGCGGCTGTCATATTCGCGTTGTACTTCCTGTCCTTCCGGGTTGCGAGTGGCGATCAACCTGCCAGCATCGTCGTAACGGAACTGGCTTTGTCTGCCATCAGCGGCCTGATGCGCCACCGGCAACCCATTCCGGCTCCAGTGCAGCTTCTCTTCCCAACCTTCCGGCCGCTGTAAGGCCGTCGGGCGTCCGGCCGCATCGTATTCGTAATGCGTTTCTTCCCCGTCCGGGGCGATCTCCGTCAGCAGCCAGCCCAGCGGATGATAGCGATAGCGGGTAGTGAAACCGGAGCAGTCCGTCGCCGCGATAATCTGCCCGGCCTCATTGTATTCATAGTTGCTGATGCCGCCTGCGGCATCGGTACGGCGGATGACCAGACCGCTTTCATCACGCTCAAATTGTTCGCTGATCCCTTCTGCGGCCAGGATCTTTGCCAGACCATAGTGCTCATCGTAAATAAAACGCGTGGCGGATCCATCTGCTTCCAGAATGCTGGCAGGCAATGCGCGGGTTTCCAGCCACTGGGTAGTGCGAACGTTACCGAGCGCATCCTCCTCGCCGACCAGATCGCCACCATCGTCATAACGGAACGTCGTCTTATTGCCAAGAGGATCGGTGGTTTGCGTCAGTTGCTGATCGCGGTCCCAGTCAAAGCGCCAGGTTTCTCCACGCTCATCAATGTAACGGGTAATCAGTGATTGTTCGTTCCAGAAATGCTGATGCCGGGTGTCGTCGTCATGCAATACCGTTGTCAGACCCGCCGCCAGATCGTAAGTGATGGTCGTACTGTCGCCCGCGCTGGTTCGGGTTGCCACCACGCGCCAGTCGTCAAAACGCTGCCAGCGATACTCACTGAGCATGCCGCCAGGCAGGCGATGGCTGCTCATCAGCCCTTCGTCGTTATAGGTGAAAGTACGTGTCGTTACACCTGCTGCATCCGTCACCTGACCCAGTTGACCCGATTCGCTGTAAACATAAGTCATCAGCGGCCAGTGCGTTGTGCCATCAAAATGATGCAGCGCTGTGATCCGCTGTGGGAAACGCAGATCCTGATAGATCAGCTGAAGATCAATAGCACAGGAGGCATCATGAATACGAACCGGACGGCCAGTCTCGTCGTAATCGATCTCCAGCATGTTGCCGTATTCATCGCTCAGCGAGGCCAGCTTCAGCTGCGAGGGCTCGCTACGCACTGGCCGATAGAGACGCCAGACGCTGCCGTCAGCGTCGGCGATAGCCAGTTCACCGCCAGGCCCGCGTCGGAAGATAAGCCCATCCGCCGGGCTGTAGAGCGGTTCGTTTTCAGCGGGTAATGTGAAACGCAGTTCACGACCAAACTCATCAAACCACAGGCACTCCTCGCCATTTACTTCCAGCCGCGTATCAAAAACCGTGCTCCAGCCGCGGCCAAACAGCCCTTCCAGAGTTGAGCGGCTGTTGTAATTACGCTGCCAGCGTAGCGGAAAGCGTCCCGGCAGGCTGAAATCCAGGTCGTTGTCATCATTCAATACTTTCACGCCGGTTGCTGCGTGTACCGGGTTGGAAGATGAGAACGTTGCGTTAACCAGCATATCGGCGGCCATCCCGCCAACCGCTCCGGCCACCATGCAGGGCATATTGCGCAGCACTGCGCCCGGTCGTCCTCTGAGCAGCGGCAGCAGCATCATTGCCAGCGCCAACCCGGGGGTTTTACCGCTTTTGATCTCGCGAAC
The DNA here is from genome assembly GCF_007981265.1 of Pantoea sp. CCBC3-3-1. NCBI lineage: Bacteria > Pseudomonadati > Pseudomonadota > Gammaproteobacteria > Enterobacterales > Erwiniaceae > Pantoea > Pantoea sp. CCBC3-3-1. The sequence goes on along the minus strand of NZ_CP034363.1, from coordinate 693,081 downwards.
CACTACGCTGCCGCCACCGATAATCACATCGGGAGAGACGGTATCCGCCACGGTGGCTTCGCAGGTTGACCTGTCGCCTGCACGGATCGCTGGCTGACCGTTAATCAGGACTGTTGAGGAACCTTCGGCCATAAATTGCGGGCCGGAATGTTTATCGCAAAGGACGGTATCCTGCTGCGTTGGCCTGGCATTAGCAACAGCAGAGGCGACCGTCGGTTGCCAGAACGAGTTAGCTATCTGCCCGACGCTGCCTAACAGTTCACTTCCATAATCCAGAAAGCTCATCGGCGACTGGCTTTCCGGTACGGTAACGGCAGGCGGCAATAGCTGCGCCGCAGCGCGGGCCGCCATCTTATTATTGGTCAGCACGTTGGAAGAGCCGCTGGTGATTTTACCGCTGACCGAGGGTGGAAAAAGGAAATCGCCCACGCCACTGGCAGCAGAAGCGATGTCATCCGTTACGCCAGCCATATTCGCCAACAGCCCGCCAATAATGCCGCTAAGCACGCAGCTTGAGCCGACAGTAGCCAGTCCGGCCGCTACAGCTCCTGCCCCGGCAAGCGGTGCCGCAGCCGCAGCGGCTACGCCCACAGCCGCACCAATAGCGGCGTAGGCCGCACCTTCCACCACAATACTGGCGATATCTGCCAGCATGCTGGAGTGGATGAGATCGTCACCCATACGGGCAGCAGGTTTATTACTCATATATCAGGCATCCTGTCCTGGCTGTAAATTCAGCGTGCTTTTTAACGCATCCCAGCGTGTTTGATCGCCTTCACTGAACTGGCGCAGCGCTGAGTAAGTGAAAACCATTAAAACAGCCTTGCCTTCTGCCTGGACTGCCAGCTGATGCTGACAGAGCATCTGTCCGTTGCGTTCAAACTGGCTGCTGACCTCTACGCCACGAATATGCTGACGAGCCCCCACGCTGACGCGAGTAAATTCTGACTGTTGCAGCTTCGTCATCTGAGAACGCATACTGTCCCACTGGCGATGAAATTCCTGCTCGAAATCGCTGTCTTCCGGGATGGGACCACGGCTAACGATCACGGTGATCCCGTTAGCATCATCACGCAGTACGTTCATGCTGTTATCCAGCCAGTCATTGCCGGCAAGTGAAAATGATCCTTCGTTCAAATGGTATTGCATAAAAACTCTTTTTGAATGAGTGGAGTAGTTGCTGAATGTAGCCGTAGCTGGCATTAATCAATCGGTTATTTGTACGGGTTCAGCTATGCGTTTTAAAATAATCGGGAGCTATGCCGGTATCCGTTTCATGCAACCGATATTTATTTACCCAGTTTTGAACCGTATCGCCATTTTTGGTCACGTACATAAATGAATTGAGATTTTTGAATTCAACACAGAAATAAAATCTTAATTTTAATCCCCTGGATTTAGCAGAGTGAGATATGTGTTGTTTAAAATTTAGCCCGACTTATCTGATATAGTTACGAAATATAAATCATTCAGTTTTTTTTAAAAGTAGGGTGATATAGCTAACTTTACCATTTTCGATTTGAAAGGCTATACGCTTATCATCACTCTCATAAACCAGCGAGTGCCGTTCTTCGCTGTCATCAATAATTCCCGCCCCATATTTATCTACCACTTTATTTTTACTGTCACCAACTTTGACACCTCGATAAGTTACTATAACAGCTGAATCAAGGCTAATTTGCGCAACAATATAAGAATCCACACTTCGCTGTTGTTTATCCCAAAGAAAATTCGAGCTATATATCGAGTAACCGGGATAATTATGTTGCCAAAACTTATAGTTGACATCGCCAAAAGCCACATCGCCAACAAACTCATTGCTTTTCTCGGTGCCAGCGAGCTTTAGTGTTTTCTCACTCCATTGGTCACCGATTGAGAGGCTATGTCCTGAAATAAAAATAGAAAAGTCGGCCTTTGTTACAGGAGAAATTTTATCAGCGAAAGACCAGGGACTGAAAATTGTTAAAATCACGGCTACTATATAGAAAAGTGCCTTAGTTGTCATTTTTCCAGATACCTGTTTGATTGACGATTACCTTACCGTTTTTTGTAACCTGAAGAAGAGGCTTATCATAATACACATGGTAAATTATATTGCCGTTAGAAAACTCTGCGCCGACCACTTTTCCGTTATTTTTACTTAAGATCGTTTTACCGTAAAGTGAGATTGAACTGCCATCGCTATTCCTTACACCAACATAAAGCATTTCTTCACAAGGCATTAAGAACGTACCGCATCTGTTTTTAATATTAATAGTAAATTTATCATTAATAAATACTTTGCTTTCACTCTGACTTCCATTCTTATCAGTCGAACGGGTCAACGTATAGTGTGTGGGTGCATAGGACACCCCATCTTTAGGTTCCGCAAGAAGTGTCCATCGCATTTCCTTGCCATTTATAGTCAGTTTTGATTTACCTGACTTTCCGCCAAATGAGGAATCAAAACTTATCTCAGCTACTGAACCCTTGATAATACCGGAAAGATTGTTGATGTTATCAGCAGGGCAATCTATTCTGTTACCATTTTGTGTAATGTAACAATACTGCCCCTTTATCCCGTTACCATTCTGGTTTAGCTTTAACATTAAAGATGAATATTCATCCTCATGACCTTGCCAGACTCCTGAAAACAGTTCATGAGATATATAATCTCCACGGTTAAATACAGTAGATCCATATTGCTTACTCGCTTCCGTCGCTGATGAGTAAAATATAAATGCCAGACACCCTGTCATAAATAATAACTGATACTTTTCCAAAATTATTTTATTTAAAATCATCTGCCCGTTCCGTTGTCATTTTAAGATAACAACTATCACCAACAATTGAAGAAAGTGTCCCACCTTCTTCTTGAGATGAAAATGCAGAACAATTTTCATCTCTAAATTTAATCCATAGTCTTTGCGCATTGACGAAATTATTTTTCGTTTCAGGAGACAACTTTGCTATGTAACGCTTATAATTCAAATTTAGCCTTTTATCCTGCGTGGCAGATTCATCAGCGTAACATGCTCTCATTGCCAAAGTAACACCTTCTGCAGAGCTCATACATTCATTAAAATTTTTAGAATAAACGCTTTCATTTGCAATAACTGGTGTTGATACCATGGTCATAAAAGCAAAAAAAATAATTAATTTCATTTTATTCTCCTGTAGATAACATTCCGAGCGCACGAGTGTTTTCACTTACATACCTTGCAGCTAAACTAGCTTTGCCACTTTTATCTAATGTGGATAGATTATTCACATAATCTGTCCTGTTTTTATAAACCTGATTAATCAGTTTTTTATCAAAGTCTGCGCTATTTTCTGTAGTTGTTATTTTTACTTCATTAACAGCATCTGTAAGAATTTTTGAGGCCGCTCCGTGCTGGACTGAAGTCGACCAAGCCACGTCCTGTACAGCTGAACTTCTTGAAGAAAGATCAACACCCGTATTTTTTAGTACCTTATCTATCACAGGCTGATAATGTGTTCTTTCAATATAAGCATGTTGTGCATTGAACATTTCATCCGGATCTTTAGCTGCAATTTCTTTCCATTTAGATTCAAAAAGTCCGGGCTGCTGAGGATCCATCCCTTTGAATTGTTCACTCCATTTTGAACCTTCATTTTTTAAGAAATTTTGAACCTGACTTCCCCCTTTCTTAGAAGAGGCTAGTTGATAGGCTCCATATGATTTCCCTCCCGGATCTCTCACTCCACTTGATACTGTAGCCGCAGCCTGAGCATATTGATTTGGGGTCCTTCCGGTTTCATATTTCATAGATAGATCACCACGTCGATGATTTTTACTTGCGGATGATATTTTTGCTACCTTAACCGTTTCCTTAGCCCCCTTACTTCCCTTTTTTGCCGGGAACAGCGCCTCCACGGCACTGTGAATATCTTTTTTGTGGTTATTACCAGGCGCTGAAGTTGCCGCTCCCGTGCCATCATTCAGGTTCAGCTTGCCACCGCTGGTATTAATGTATCCCTGCCCTTCCACAAAGATATTAAAGCCCTTACCGATCATATTGATCTGTCCTGCCGCCGTCAGTTCAATTGCGCTGTTACCGCAGACTAAACGCAATTTGGTGCCTGACGCCAGCACATATTCATCCACAGCGGCATCGGTTTTTTTACTGCCGGTGAGGATCGTTTCGTCAACTTTGACACCGTGCAGGCGGCTGGCCTCAACGCGATGTTCCTCGTTCTCACCCACATAGTGGTTATGATTTTTCCCAACAACGTGCGTCGCGTCCGCCTTGACGTTGGTATCCATATTCTTTTGCGCCTGGATCCACACCTGCTCCTCTCCCGCCTTGTCCTCAAAGCGCAGCGCGTTGGCATTGTCCGGCGAGCCGTCCTTCGAGCGGCTCAGAAAGCCCATCTGCGTCGCCGCGCCCGGCAGCGCCCACGGCGGCATGCTCGCTTCGTTGTAGACGCGGCCGGTAACGATCGGCCGGTCCGGATCGCCGTTGATAAAGTCGATCACCACCTCGTCGTTGACGCGCGGGATCTGTACCCCACCAAAGCCCTGGCCCGCCCACGCGCTCGACACGCGCACCCAGCACGAGCTGGTGTCGTCGCCTTTCGCCAGACGGTCCCAGTGGAACTTCACCTTGATGCGGCCGTATTTGTCGGTCCAGATCGACTCCCCTTTTGGCCCCACCACTTTTGCCGTCTGCGGCCCGTGCGTGCGCGGCCACGGGGTTTTCGGTTGCGCGCGGAAGGTGATGTCCGACGGGATAACGTCAATCGCGATATTGTGCTTCGTGCTGCCGCCGTTGCCGCTGGCGTAGTTGTTCTCTTCGAAGTCGTATTCCGCGCCCACGGTCAGGTACTCGCCGTTGTCGCTGAAGAACGGCGCGTCCAGCAGCGCAAAGGTGTTGCCCGGGGCCAGCCCCAGCGCGGTGCCGGTGGCGCTGATTTGATGATGCTCCACCTGCCACACTTCCTGACGGATTTTCGCGTAGAACTCGCCGTGGTCGTGGTCAACAAAATGGCCCGGCCAGTCGTAGACGTCAATCTGCCCCGGCGTCGGCGAGGCGGGGTTCTGTTTCGCCTGGAACATCCACGCGTTTGGCTTGCGGAAGTCGTAATCGTCGATGCTGTAGATACCCGGCGTGACCCGGTCTTCCATCTCCCAGTTGCTGATCCCTTCCACGCTGGTGGTGCCGCCGGACGGCGTGGCGTGATACGGAATGACCTCGTAGCCCGCGTACGGCTGGTGCTGCTGCGCGCTGTCCGTCAGCACCAGCGTATGTTTGTCCTGCTCATGGCGGAAGAAATAATAAATCCCCTCCAGCTCCATCAGGCGGCTGATAAAGTCAAAGCTGCTTTCCTGGTACTGCACGCAGTATTCCCAGACGCGGTAGTGGCCGGTCAGCCGGTCTTCAACGGTCACACCATATTCCGACAGCAGCGTTTTGATAATCGCCGGCGCGGTCTGGCTCTGGAAGATGCGCAGGTTGCGGTCGCGCTTCATCGGCCACAGGTCCGGCTCCATCAGCAGCCGGTAGACCGCATAGCGCGTGCCGTTCAGCTCCTGGCTGTTGACCTTCACCTGGGTGATTTTGCCGTTGAGCCAGCGGGTGCCCGTCAGTCCCTGGGTGGGGATACACAGGGTTATCGGCTGGCCGAGCAGCGACTTGCGGTCGATGCGGGCGTCGGTGCTGAGCAGGTCAACGGTGAGTTCAAAGGCGGTGGAAAGGGCTTCGCGGCCGCTGAGCTTCCAGAACAGCAGCCCCTCAACCGGCAGGAGTACGGTGATGCGATCAAACATGGTGATTTCCCGGAGTGGCCCGACGCGGTGCCGGGCAGAGAACAGTTAGCTTTGCAGATAAGATAACTAAAGTAATTTCGCCTGACAGCGTTACGGCAGTAAGTCAGAATTAGCTTTCGCGCGCCTCGGTGAGCGGGGTCCAGTGTTCGCCTGCCGCAGAACTAAACGGGCTTCCCTCAGCATTGTATACTTCAATAAATTCAGGGTTGACCGATTCTCTGGTCATTTTTCCTCTGAACTCCGACATATCCTGCTCAAGATGATTAATAACGGTACGTCTTACCCGAAGCACTCTACAATTTATTTCGCCCTGATGATGTTTGGTATAATCCCGGTAGCAGTCAGAGGAATATTTTGTCTCAAAGAAATAAATATGATTAGAGGTGACACGCTCTTCAATAGCATAATGTAATCGTACGTAATCTTTGGCAAACCGGCATAAAGCATGATTAGGATTATCGCGCAGCATTTTTGCCGCGGGTTCTTCAAAATCCTGTGGCCTTGCCCTTGGGCCTTTTACGGCGCGCTTTGGAAAATATTCGTTATAGAAATTCGTTTCAAAATCGGTCAGGGTTTTCATTGCCTCCTCCCGATCGCTATTCAGATCGACGGGAATAGCGGTGAACATATAATTCTTATTTTTTATTTCCTCAAGGGTATAACCTCGGGTTGCACCCAAGTAAAGTGCGCCTCTTAGCTTCAATATTTCTTTCTTTTCTGAATTTTTAGCCCGGTCAGTGGCGAAAGCCCCTTCACGTTGAGCAACAGATGCCCCCGATAAACGGGCAGCCGGAACCAGGCCCTGCTGTTTTATATTGTCAAAGGCAATACGCTTTTTAGCAATATGATAGATATATTCATCCATTGTTTATTTCCTGAAGTGGCCCGACGCGGTGCCGGGCGAAAACAATTAGCTTTGCGGGTTAAGCAGCCATACGCCTTCTTTATCGACGGTGATGCTCTGAGCGCGGGTGTGGCCACCGTTGCTGATGCTGAAGCGATAGTCGCCCGGCGGCAGTTGCAGCATGGCGAAACCGTTCGGCGACGGCACCAGCGCCTGCGGGTTGCCGTTCATCGCCACTTCGTCGCCCGGCAGCAGCTTGATATAGATCTGCGCGACCGGTTCCGGCGGTGGGGGTGGCGCAGCCGGTTCGTTATGCTGAGCGGCTGGTGCCGCCGTACTCGCGGTGGCTGCCGGTGCCTGACTGGCAGCTGGCGGCCGGGCCGTCTCCGTGGTGGAAGCCGTTTGCGGCTGGTCATCGCTACCGCCACCGGCGATCAGCGCCCCCACACCAATCCCCACCAGCACACCTGCCGCAATCAGCCCTGGCACCATAAAGCGCTTCAGCCCGGCGGTTTTGCTTGCTGCTGCCGCTTCTTCTTCTGCAACCGGCACCAGCATCGTGCCAGGCCCGCTGACTTTTACTTCAAAGATCTCGTTGATATCGCCAGGAGAAAGCTCCATCAGCGCGGCCAGCTGATCGACCGTCTGCGGACGATCTTCCGGTTGCAGCGCCAGCGCCCGGTCAATAGCATGCAGCAGCGGCAGCGAGTAGCCTTCCGGCTTCAGCTGAACCAGCGGCTGATAGTTGTCTTCGATGCTGCGCACCACGCTCACCGGCGGCGGCGCGCCAACAATCAGCGTATGCAGCACCGCGCCCAGCGCGTAGATGTCAGTCCAGGTCCCCTGCTCGCTCTCGTTGTCGTCGCTGTACTGCTCAATCGGCGCAAAGCCCGGCTTGAGCATGGTCTCCGTTTCATCGGACAGGTTGCCAATCGCTTTTCGCGCTGAACCGAAGTCCAGCAGCACCGGCACGCCATTCTCCTGGATTTGAATGTTATCCAGCGAGATATCGCGATGCAGATACCCTTCCTGATGAATGGTGTTGATCGCACCAAACAGCGGCGGCAGCAGGCAGCGGATCCAGGCTTCGCTGATCATCTCCGGGCGCAGATTGTGCAGCTGAGACAGCGTGGTGCCGCTGTAAAACGCGGTACCCATATAAGCGGTGTCGTTCTGCACCCAGAAGCGCAGCACGTGCAGCAGGTTCGGATGGTTAAAGCGCGCCAGCAGACGCGCTTCCTGAATAAAGCTGTTCAGTCCGGCGTGGAAAGTTTTGCTGAAGCGCTCGCTGCGCAGCACCAGCGTCAGGTCATCGTTACGCACTGCCAGCGAGGCGGGCATAAACTCTTTAATCGCGATGGTGCGTTCCAGCTGATGATCCCAGGCTCGATAGACGATGCCAAAGCCGCCGCCGCCAATCACTTCCTTGATTTCAAACTCGTTAAAGCGGTAGCCCACCGGCAGCGCATTGTGGATCGCTCGCGGTTTATCTTGTTCTGACATAATGGACAACTCTCTGATAGGTACAGGCTTACGCCTCAAACTGACACTGGAACTCGCCGTCGTGCAGGCTTACGCGCAGGCGTTTGTAGTGTTCTTCGTTACTGCTGGCGACCAGCAGCATCTGGCTCATCTGCGGCAGCAGCGTATTGGTAAGGATGGCGTCGACCATACGGCCCCCGGATTCTACCTCAGTACAGCGCTGAACGATAAGGTCGATCACGCTGTCATCGACTTCAGAAGTGATGCCGTGGTTTTGCTCAAGACGTCGCTGAACGCGCTTCAGTTGTAAACGAACAATGCTGGCCAGCATCTCATCGCTCAGCGGGTAGTAAGGCACCACTAGCAGGCGACCCAGCAAGGCAGGCGGGAAAACTTCCAGCAGCGGTGCCCGCAGCGCACCCGCCAGCGCGTCCGGCTCCGGCATCAAATCCGGATCGGCGCACATCGCGCTGATAAGCTGCGTGCCGACGTTGGAGGTCAGAATAATTAACGTATTGCGAAAATCGATGTGCCGGCCTTCGCCATCCTCCATCCAGCCTTTATCAAATACCTGGAAGAAGATTTCATGCACGTCCGGGTGCGCTTTCTCAATTTCATCCAGCAGCACCACGCTGTAAGGACGACGACGCACGGCCTCGGTCAGTACGCCGCCTTCGCCGTAACCGACATAGCCCGGAGGCGCGCCCTTCAGGGTGGAAACGGTGTGGGCTTCCTGGAATTCGCTCATGTTGATGGTGATGATGTTCTGCTCGCCGCCGTACAGCGTTTCCGCCAGCGCCAGCGCGGTTTCGGTTTTACCCACGCCGGAAGGGCCACATAGCATAAACACGCCGACCGGCTTGTTTGGATCGTCCAGTTTTGCACGGGAAGTACGAACGCGTTTGGCAATCAGATCCAGACCGTGACGCTGACCAATCACGCGCTCGTTCAGCGTGTCCGCCAGCTTCAATACCGCTTCGATTTCGTTTTTTACCATGCGGCCCAGCGGGATGCCGGTCCAGTCGGAGACCACCGCAGCAACAACGTTCGCCTCCACGGCGGCAAACAGCAGCGGCGCTTCGCCCTGCAACGCTTTCAGCTGCTGCTGGCGTTCGGCAAGCTGCTGATGGATAGCCGCAATATCTTCCGCTTCGTCTCCATGTAGCTGCGCGCGCAGCGCGATAATGCCATCGACCAGTTCGCGCTCTGACTGCCAGCGGTGGGTCAGTTCGTCACGCTGCACCGCCAGTTCGGCGAGCTGCTCGTTTAGCCTGGTCACGCGGGCGGCATCGCCAATCGCCACTTTCGCTTCGCGTTCGGCAATCTCTTTTTCAATCTCCAGCGCGTGGATGCGGTGCAGGCAATCTTCCAGCTGCGGCGGCTGCGCGCTCTGACTCACGGCCACGCGGGCGCAGGCGGTATCCAGCAGCGCCACGGCTTTGTCCGGCAGCTGGCGAGCAGGAATGTAGCGGTGGGAAAGCTTCACGGCGGCGGCAACCGCTTCATCCAGCAGCAGCACGCGGTGATGTTTTTCCAGCGGGCTGACGGTGCTGCGCAGCATCAGCAGCGCTTTTTCTTCGTCAGGCTCCTGCACCTGCACCGTCTGGAAACGCCGCGTTAATGCCGGATCTTTCTCGATATACTTTTTGTATTCCGCCCAGGTAGTGGCACCGATAGTACGCAGCTGGCCACGCGCCAGTGCCGGTTTCAGCAGGTTAGCGGCATCGCCGGTGCCCTGCTGGCCGCCCGCGCCTACCAGCGTATGGATTTCGTCGATAAACAGAATGATTGGCGTTGGGCTGGATTGCACTTCATTGATCAGCGCCTGAAGGCGCGCCTCGAACTCGCCCTTCATGCCTGCACCTGCCTGTAACATGCCGATATCCAGCAGCCACAGCTGTACGTTTTGCAACGGCTCCGGCACGTCGCCCGCTGCCATCCGCAGCGCCAGCCCTTCCACCACCGCCGTTTTACCCACGCCCGCTTCACCGGTGAGCAGCGGGTTGTTCTGGCGACGACGCATCAGAATGTCTACCATCTGGCGGATCTCTTCGTCACGGCCGGCAACCGGATCGATTTTGCCTTCGCGCGCCCGCGCAGTCAGATCCTGAGCATACTGCGCCAGCGTACTTTGCTGCTGCGGCACCGCGCCATCGGTCTGTCGCGGCGCGGCGGTAACCTGCTGCGCCTCTTTGCTGTTGGCAAACACGCTGTCGAACTGTTCCAGCAGCGCGTCGGCGCTGATGCGGCTGAACTGAGATGAGATGCCCTTCAGCAGGTTCGCCAGGTTAAAGGTTTTCAGCATGCCGATCAGCAGATGGCCACCACGGATTTGCTGCACGCCAAACTTCAGCGAGCCATAGACCCAGGCGCGTTCAACCGCGCTGTCGATGTGCTCGGACAAATCGGATACCGCACTTGCGCCGCGCGGCAGGCGATCCAGCGCCGCCACGATATCGCGGGTTAGCGCATCTTCATCCAGTGAAAAATGGCGGATCAGCTGTTGCAGATCCCCATCCTGCTGCTGCATCAGCTGATGCAGCCAGTGCACCAGCTCTACATAAGGGTTGCCGCGCAGTTTACAAAAGGCGGTAGCGCTTTCCAGCGAGGTAAATAACAGCGTATCCAGTTTGCCGAACAGTACGGCGCGGCTGATTTCTGACATGGTTAATCCAAATTAGGTGGCGGATGGAACAGGAGCTGTGAAAATCAGCCCGGTAAAATAATGGTCTGAATCAATAAGAGAGACAGGCTAAAAAAACTATCTGCTATCATTTACTTTTTGGAACATTGTTTTTACTTTTTAAGTTTTCATTCCGTTCTACTGTAAAAAACGCATAAACAATGACGAAGAAAAGCGCAGAATACCGGATAGTATAATCATCCCAGAGAATATAATTAAAAAAACGGTAAATATAACCAGCGCCATTCATTGCAATATCACACTGAAGTGAACAAAACACAATTACAGCAAGCAGCTTTACTCCCCGTTTAAAACGGAAAGGAAAATATTTTTCTGAGTTCAGTAAGTAGAGTAGAGCAATCGCTAACAACGAGACGATTTCATAACCCGCTGTGATTAAATAACCGTTATCCGTTATTGTTACTTCACTGTACATTGCTCTCTTCCTTCCCCAGCTTATAAATGCTGCTCAGATTATTAATATCTCCCGTTATCTCAAGAGAAAGGGGAACTGTCCCCATATCCTGCCAGCCACGAATAAAATCCGTGTTGATATGCCTGAAGAGGCGAAACTTATCGGGCAAGGGAACTTGTCTGGTCATACCGTACCCTGACAGCCCGATGTCCACAACGCTATAAGCAGTATCTGCGTGTTGTCCACTGGCACCTAATCTGTGAGCCAGTAAGCGGTAAGTATCACGGGTCAATCCGGATGTCTGTTTTCTGTAAAGGAGGTAGTAACCATTTTCATAGATATTATTCAGCCCATGCATCATTAAAGGCATGCCGTAAGCTGCACAGAGCATCCCGGATGATACAGCACAAACGCCACCGCCACCAAAAAACTGAACCCCTCCACCAATAAAACCTATCTGATTAAGGATTAGGTTCACTCGCCGGTTAACGTTTTCTTTTTTTATCGCTGCATACTGCACTATTCTGGCAAGTGCCATCTGAGATTCCTGCTTTTCCAGCAGGCGAATCTCTTGTTCAATGCGATCCAGCCCTCCTCTAACCGAAAGACAATTTATCGACACTTCCCGGCTTATCGCAGAAATAAAATAATTTATTTCCCGGAAAAAAATTTCACGAGACTGACTCGCTGGGAAATATACGATTCCGAGTCGGCGGCTTAATTTAAGTAATTTATTGGCTGCTTTATCCAGACTTGCCTGATTGATGACGTTATTTACCATAACCCACTCCTTGTGATTGTTATCCCTGCCCCATCGATGCCGGTTCCTGGCATCTTTTAACCTGCATTCTGGCCCGACAAAACCGTCATCAGTATAAAACTCAACCAATAAACGACAAGGCTATATTTTATCTGGCTACGGTCTTTGTCGTTTCTTCAGGACTGAACACCATTTCCCCGCGCGGCTGCGGAATAGCCGCTTTGCCGAGCCAGCAGCTTTGTCCCAGCCGGGCCTGGCCGCCAAGGGTGACGCCTTTCACCTCTTCCGCTGCCAGAATCAGCCGTACATCCCAGACGTACTCAATGCCCAGATACTGCCTTACCCAGTCACGCAGCTGAACCGCCCAGGGTGCGCGGGGCAGAAAACGGTTGTAGTTAGCCAGCGTCAGCGGCCCCAGTTCGATGCGGATTTTGTGTTGCACATCGCGTACCGCCACGCCGAGAAACATCGATTCGCCCAGCTTCGGCATTCTTCTGCCTGCGCCCAGCCTTGCGCGATCGCTCGCTTCAATCGGCAACCAGTGCGGCACGTTTTCTACCAGCGTCACCGGTACGTTGAAATAGTGGCTGAGGATCTTCTGTAACCCTTCTGCATCCCGCCCGTGGCGGGTGAGATGTCCGGCCACGGCAAAGCGCGAGTGGTCGCTGAGGCTGCCCTTAGCCAGCTGCCCCGGCTGCCCCATGCCGATCAGGCTGGCGAGATAGCGCTCGAACTGCTGATTATCGGTACGATCCAGCGAAACGGTTGGCTGCGCATCGGCCCAGGCACGATAAAACAGCAGCGTCAGGCGGTGATGAAACAGGTCGGCAAAGGCCGACAGGCTGCGATCCTGATGATGCGTGATGCGCTCACGGGCGTATTCAGTCAGATGCGTTGGCAATGGGCCGTTAGGGCCAAACAGGCCGAAGCTGGCGATAGAGATATCGTGCAGCGCGCTGTTTTCACGCTCGCTTGCTTTCGTTAGCGTGGCGGGCGCAAAGGCCAGCGAAGGCTCCTGACCAATACGCAGAGGTTCGTGGCGCGGCTGAGGCGCACGCCCCAGCGGATAACGTTCGCCGCCCTGCGCGTCCAGCCGGCGCAGCAGCTGGAAAAGATCGTAGCGCCAGGGCGCAAGCCGGACCGCAGACCAGAACGTTGCCGGCAAACGTTTTGCACTAAGAATTTGCAGGCTGTCGGTCATATCAGCGCCCTTTTGCCCATTCGCGGTGGCCAGTAGCCTACCTCGCCACGCTGCTGGCTGGTCAGCGTCATTTCCGTAAAGCCGTTCATCGCCACCAGCCGGGAAAAGACCCGCTCCAGCACGCTACCCAGTAACCACGGACTGGAACCGGAAAACGCCTGTTCGTCGACGTTCAGTTCAATGCCAATGCCACGGGCAAAGACGATCGGGCCAGGTTCCGGCACCCGACGGTTGACCGCTTTCAGTTGGCAGTGGCGAATGCCTTCTATCTGCCTCGCCACCGGCGCCTCCGCCAGATTGGCATACAGCCCCAGCAGCTGGCGCAGCGCCGATGCGCCCTGTCCGTCGTCACCATCCATCAGGCTGAGATAATTCATCTGTAAATGGCTGATTAGCCGCCAGGTCGTTAAGCCTTCCGCCAGCGCCGGCCGTGGCGCAGTCGGGCCACATTTAAACGACAGTTTTCCTACGGGAATCGAGTCCGGCATCATGAAGTTGCCCTGATCCTGCTGCAACAGCATCAGCGGCAAATCACGGCTGGTACACATCACTTCGGCAGTGAGGTGACGCAGATCGTCACGCCACGGCGAATGGCGCTCGTCCACCAGCGACAGGAACACCTCCGAGCCAATATAGCCGGTTCGCGTGCCGAAACGCTGGGCGCGTTCCGACAGCGTGCGCTGTTCCCGACGCAGCGAGAAGTAGGCCCCGTAGTCGCCTTCATCCTGCCCGAAGGTGCTCCAGAATGGCCGGAAAACCTGCTCGCCGCGCTGCTTGTCGCCGGTGGCATACAGCTTTTGCACCGAGTAGATTTCGTAGTCCAGCGGACGAATGTTATCGACCACCAGATGGTATTCATGGACGCTTTCGCTGATTTTTTGCCGTTCCGCCGTTTTGGGGAACAGGTTAATCACCGGCGTACAGTGCAGCGCCAGATGGCTTTTATCCACCACGCGCTCCAGCGCCGCATCGGCTTTATCCAGCAACAGCACAATCTCGAAGGCTTTCACGTCCGGCCCGCATTTGCCCAACAGGCCGCGCAGCTGGCTGATGCTGATAAACTGGAAGCGCGCCGGGAAAGCAAAGTACTCCTGCAACAGACGGTAGCCGTCAAAGTTACGCAGATCGTCCGGCAGCAACGCCTGGTCCGCGGCAAAGCCCTCCTGCTGGAGCGCATCGTCACCCAGCACCACCCGCTGTGGCTGCGCCTCAACCGTCTGGCAGAAGCTGCCAACCGTGTGCTGCATCACCAGCTCAAGCAGCTGCTGCGCCTGGATATCCGGGCCGCTGAGAAAGAACATCAGGTTGTCAAAAGTCAGGTGATTCAGCGCCACTTCATTGAAGCATTCCAGACGGATACGCAGTGCGCTGACCGCACCGCGCTGTCCCAGCTGGCTCAGCGGAATATCGGCAGGAACACCACCCAGCTCGACGTTGCTGATGCGCAGCGGTTGCAGCATTACGTCATGCGCCGTCGCGTAGCTACAGGTGACGCCGTTTTTTTTCAGCGTCTGACTGTCCATCATCGTGCCGCGTGGCACCTTAAAACCGCCGCTGATATCGCCTTTTTTACTGTCGGGATGCAGTTCCGCAATCGCCATCGACGGCGTGGGCGCAAGATAGTTCGGCGCGATCATCTCCAGCAGACGCTGGGAGAAACGCGGGAACTCCGCGTCCATCTTTAACTGCACGCGGGAAGTCAGGAAGGCAAACCCCTCCATCAGCCGTTCGACATAAGGGTCGGCCACGTCAATGCCGCGCATTCCCAGCCGTCCGGCCACTTTCGGATAACGTTCCGCAAACTCTGCGCCCATCTCACGCAGATAGGCCAGTTCGCGGTTGTAATAATCGAGCAGTTTGCTGTCCATGATTACCCTACGTCTTTCAGCTCAAAATGGCCGTTTTCCAGGTCCAGATCGGTACGAAACAAAAACTCCAGCGGATAAGGCACGCACCACAGTCGCCCTTTGATCTCAATCGACAGGACGTTGTGCAGGCTCAGCGAGCTGGTGTCCGACACGCAGCGCACCTGCAACCCGGCGGGCAAAATACGCGGCTCGAAGTGCAGAATCGAGTTGGTCAACTTGCGCTGAATATCAGACACTTCGATATCGGACATGCGCTGTCCGGCCAGCGGCGAGACGCCAAAGTTGTAAGCCGAACGCTGCACGTGAGGAAACGGAGACAAATCCTGCTGCGCTTCGTTGTTGATGCTGTTAAACAACCACTGAAGGTCGCGCAGCACGTTGCGACGCAGCGCGCTGTGGGAGATCACCCGGTTGCTGGCGGACTCCTGCTCTTTGTCCGGCGCGTTATCCGTTAAGCGGTCCAGCAGCGAAGGCTGCATTTTGTCGCGAACGTTCGGCGCTTCCGGCTTGTTGCGATAGCGATAGCCACCGTGCAGCAAATCGTGCCCCTGCGGCTTGTTAAGATCGATATCACTCATCTTGCGCGCCTGTCTCAGCGAAGCTCAGCTGTTCCAGCGTGAGCAGCGGGTAGTCGGCATCTTCGCTTAGCCAGGTTTTTTGACCATGGCCGATATACTGCGCCGATTCTGCCAGCGGCGACCATTCGGTGACGGCGGCGAGACGCAGATTATCCGCCGCCTCTGCGCTAAACGGATAGCGCACCGGCAGCTGGCAAACCTGTTCGCTGCCGTCGATCAGCACCACCCGCGTATGGCGCCAGACCAAATCGGTGACGCTCGCCGGCGGCAGAAAATGCAGCTCGCTGATGGCGGCAAACGGCAGCCAGGTGTACTGGCCGTTGACCATCAGTTCGCAGATCGGGCCAAGGCGGCCATCGCCATCCATCAGCCACGCCACCGCCTGCGTACCCTCCTGCACGTTAATCAGGCCAGGATTGATCGGCGCAGCGTCAAACGCCGTTGCACGCAGCGCGGCGGCCTGCTCAGCCTGCCCTTTTGCCTCCGCTTGCAGCGCGCTCAGCAGCGCTTCCGCCCAGCCAAAGGCTTCGCCGGGCATCCGCGGCGAGGCTTCACCGGCAAACACGGCCGCACGCTGTACTTCACCCGCAATAGCCTGTTCAAGCAGCGTTACCGTCGGTTTGGCCTGCGGCTTCAGCGCCAGCCAGGATTTCAGCTGGGTGTTCGCCCGCTTCCAGTTGCCCGCCACGCACAGCAGCTGGACAAAGGCCGCGCGCAGATCGGCATCCGCCGGACGGCTTTTGATGTCGCCTTCGACACGAGCCAGCGTGTCGCTCAGTGACGCACCGGCCATCAGTTGATTAAGAGAGTACATAGGCTTTCCTTGTGACGGGCGGTGAACTAAAGGGTTTTGAACGAACCGGCAGCCGGATCTTTCAGCTGCGGATGGATTTCGTCCACCAGCTTGATAGTCAGACTGCTTTTGTTGTTCAGATAGGGCGACCAGACTTTACGCACTTCGTCGAGACGAGCCTTCAGGCCGCTTTCGTCGCGGGCATCCTGCTGGCTGATCTGCACGACCACCGTGCCGTTAGCCTGCCAGCCGTTGATCTCTGGCGCATAAGGAACAATCATCCAGCTTTGCGGCGATTTTTCGTCGCTCAGCACCATGCGCTCATTATTAACGGTAGTGATTTGCATGCTGCGCCCAAACGCTTTGCTGCTCAGGCCAGCCACCGGGAAACCTTGCAGGAAGCTGACGCGGATATTTTTCGCCGCGCCTTTGCCCATCTGCGCAATCTGGCTTTCGCCGCTCAGCCAGCCGTCGTCGCCACAGGTCACGCCGCCTTTCGCCGGTACGAACAGCGCGCTGGTTTCAGCGCTGCTGCGCCAGTAGGTGCGGAAGTGGCAACCATCAAGCAGGCTGAACTGGATGTACGGTGTGGTATCGGCAGGCGGTGAGAGATCTTCTGCATTCACCACCGGCGCGGCTGGCGGCGCTTCGGCGACCGGAGCCTGAGCCTGAGCCTGAGCCTGAGCCTGAGCCTGAGCCTGAGCAGGAACCGCTGCGGCGACGGGCGCCTCTGGCTCAACCTTAATTGCCCAGTCCTGCGCTTTCTCAGCACTGCCCTGAGCCAGCGTTTTGCCGTTTTGATCGTTCATCTTCCAGTGAACGGTTTTCAGCGTGGCACAACGCGTTTCCAGCAGGTTGCCTACGCGCGGCAGGAAGTTTTTCAGCACGTCTGGGTTTTTGGTGCCGCTGCTTACGATGCGCAGCGGCAGCTCGTTTTTACACCAGCTGGCGGCTGACTGATCGCGAACGTTATCAATCCAGATATCGAGCTTAAGCTTTGGAGAGGTAACAACGCGATAATCCTGCGCCCACGCACTGGAAGCGATAAGCAGTGAAAGCGCGCCTGGTAGCCAATATTTCATAATTTTTTAAGGCCTGTATTAATCACGAAGGGGGAGAAACTGGGCTGCTTCAGAGAGTGAATGCAGCAATGTTGTGTCCTGCGGGTCGCCAACCCAAACGGCAATAGCGCTGTAGTTATCCTGACTGACGTCCGACTGCTGCTCGTTTTTACGGATCACTTCCTGCATTAGCGTTAGCCATTCATCCGGCGTGTTGACCATATGTAACGATTGCTGCATATGGTCGCGCGAGAGCGCGTGCCAGAAACCATCGGTGCAGAGCAAAAAGGCGTCGCCATCTTCAATCGGCACCACGTCGCTGTAGCTGGCATCACGCTCCTCATCGCCCATTCCCAGCGCAAAGTAGAGCAGATTGCTGTTGATGCCTTCGGTCTGATGACCGGCATCTTTCATCTGCTGTACCAGGCTGTGATCGGTGGTGACATGATACAGATAACCACGACGAAACAGATACAGTCGGCTGTCGCCCGCGTGCGCCCAGTAGGCCAGCTCGTAATCGCGATCGATAAACAGGCCGACCAGGGTGGTACCCATGCGTTTGTAGTCACTGACCGCTTTTTGCTGCTGGCGGATTGCGTCGTTGGCGTCGTTAACGTACTGGCGGATACGCTGCGCATCCAGATGCTGGTCGCCGTCGAAACGGTCCAGGATAGTATTGCGCGCCAGTTCTGCCGCAACGTCACCGCCGGGCAGTCCTGCCACGCCGTCACAGACGACGAAGCAGGCCGATCGATCGCCGATATGCTCTCCGGTCTGATCCTGGTTGCTTTCGCGCGCTCCCTGGTGCGACATAGAGGCCATGGTGATATTCATCATTCTTCCGATCTGATTTGAGAGTCTTTGTACTGGTTCACTTCCATGTCATAAGCATGCAAAAACGCTTCGCCAAACAGGGTATGGAAGTCATCTTCGATTTCACCAGCCGTCTCGTCGTAGCGTTTGGTGAAATGTTCCCACAGCGCGGCTTTGCGGCTGCCCGGTAGCGAAAGGCGCGAGGTCACGCCCTGCTGCTTCGCCTCTTCTTCCAGCTGCTGTGGGTTAAAGGATTGCAGCATAGAGGCGATGATGGCGCGGATCCCGGCGATCATGCCCAGCTGGTGCGCCTGAAGATCAACCAGCGCATCGCGTACCGACTGTTTCGGCGGCATAAAGCCCGGCATGCGGCTGCCGAACATCTGCATCAGCACCGATTTGCCCGATGGCAACAGCTTGAACGGGTTGTTCGCTTCGTCAAGGATCACCGTCATTTCCGCTTTTACGCCACGCTTGAGGATCGAGCGGGATGACAGCAGCGCCACGGTGCCCTGCGAGAACATGCTGAGCATTTGCCCCAGTTCCTGCATTGATTCGCTGTCGAAGCGCGGCGTGGGTTGCAGATCTTTCAGCCCCATGCCGCCCATCAGCGCTTCGAGCAGTTCGCCATCCAGCTGCTGGCCACCGGAGGAAGAGGCTGCCTGCTGCGGTGCCGGATTAGAGACCGGATCGATGCGCAGACGTCCTTTCGGCGGCGGCGTAGTGTTGCGGGCAACGGCCTGAGGCGTGGGTAAGGTGATACCGCCGTAATCCTGCTGATGCGCAGGCGCATCCTCCGGCAGATCATCAAACAACGGCGAGCTGGACAACGGCGCGGTAGAGGCGTCATCGAACCCTGATGAACTGGCCGGATCCTGCTGCACCTGCTGGTGGTCAGCAGTGGATGGCTGCGCAGGCGGTTCGTCGAATAGCGGCGATTTGTCAGCAGCGTTCTGCTCGTCGAGCAGCGGCGATTTATCGGCAGGGTTCTGCTCAGCGAACAGCGGCGAGTGGCTGAAGGCGTCTTCTGGCAGGCCGTCAAACAGTGAGCCGTTGCCGGAATCATTTCGCTGCTCATTGCAGAGTGGCGAGTGGCTGAAGGCGTCCTGCGAGCGGGAAGCAGACTGGGCGCTTCTCTCATCGTCAAAGTCGCTGTCCAGCGCTTTTGGCGTGGGCGGAACAAACGCATCATGCTTAGCCGACTGCGGTGGATTAGCGGGTTTTTCGTCCAGCGGCGTTAACGGGACGGCGCTGCCGGTCATCAGGCCCAACGGGTCGTCGCTGTTAAGCTGCGCCGGGGTGCTGCCGCCGCCAAACAGCGCCAGCGGATCCACTTCATCCGCTTTCGCCGACCGGGACTGGGCAGGCTGCTGCGTCAGCGTGCCTGGCGTGCTGTCATCAAAAATGCTGCGCTGATTGAACAGAGGATCGTCGTTGAACAGCGAGTCAGGTGTTTGATCGCGACGATCCAGATTCAGCGCGTTTGACTGGCGGGCAAACTGCGCCAGTGGATCGACCGGGTTACGATCCTGAGCCGTTTCGGTCAGCGGATTCGCGCCGGTTGGTGCGGGCTTGCTGCGGCTGCTGGAAAGGCTGTCGGTGATGGAGAATTCCTGCGCCAGGCTGTCCCAGATTTCCGTCGGGATGGCGGCAGGCTTGCTTTCCTGCGGCGCAGCAGGTTTAGCCACAGGCGCTGGCCGGGCAATCGGCGCGTGTGCAGGCTGTGCCGGACGAGCTGCCGACGCCAGTTCACTGACCTGGAGGCGATAGTCGTCGATGCTGAGGATATCGCCTTCTTGCAGGTCGACCTGACGGCCGCGCTCAAGCGGGATGTCGTTCAGATGCACCAGCGTGACGTTGCCACGGTTGGTGATGCGGCATTCACCATCGGCGGTGATATGCACAATTGCCTGGAGACGGGAAATGGTGCGGTCATCGTCGGGCAAGACCAGGTTGTTATCGGCACCGCGGCCGATGGTGCCGCCTGGCGGCAGAAAGTCACAGCTGCTCTGTGGCGGCTGATGACCCGGTTTGGTCGCTATTATCGTAAATCGCATAACGTTTTCCTGCGTTAGAGTGTTACCCGGGAGCATAAGGATGCAGGGTAATTCGGCGTTCAAACTATGCCGGTCTTGGTAAAACCGGCTGAGTTTGCAGACAGAACAAGGACGCGCCGGGCGCTGGCGCGAGGACGTTGCCTGCTGCCGTGGCGCCGGGCGCTGGCGCGAGGACGTTGCCTGCTACCGTAGCGCCGGGCGCTGGCGCGAGGACGTTGCCTGCTACCGTAGCGCCGGGCGCTGGCGCGAGGGCGTTGCCTGCTACCGTAACGCCGGACGCTGGCGCGAGGGCGTTGCCTGCTACCGTAGCGCCGGGCGCTGGCGCGAGGGCGTTGCCTGCTACCGTGGCGCTGGGCGCTGGCGCGAGGGGCATGGGCCGTCCAGAAAGACGCAAAAAGCGGCATCCCTGCCAGCTCGACACGGGCCGTCCATGGCCCGTGACGCTTTCTTACCGGCCCATGCCCCTCGCGCTTATATATCAGTGTCTTTTGTGGCAAAAATCTGAGGACGTTTAAAAAAAAAATCCAAAATTATTTAGTTTGAGGAAATTAATTAAGCGTTCCGGTTTGGCTATCCAGAACCTGATCGCCCTGGCTGATATTCATAGTCCAGACTTTAAAATCGTTGGTAATAAAGGAGTACGTATAATTTTCATTATTAAATACGTATCCACGGAAATCACAGGCGTCCGGGCAGTTAACGTTAATGGTTTTGCCCTGAAGCAGAATGTGATTTCCTGTACGTTTACTCTTTGAATCCAGCGTCACGTCATCGCAGCCGACATTGCCTTCCGAACACCAGTTGGTGATGCGGGCGATATATTTCTTACTGTCGAAGGTTTCAGACGTGCCGGGATGGGCAGCATAAAATTGGCGGATTTTAGGGACGCTATCGACTACTGCATAATTCACTCTTTCCGTCAGCGCATTATCCACCACCACCGATCCGGTACGAGGATTGATCGCCAGCACAACGGGCACCAGCGCGGTTTCAACAATGGTGGTACCGGTGTAAATCAGCGCGACTTTAATCTCTTCATCACCCGGTTGAGAAATCACGCCGACGCTTTTCACATCCTCACACGCCTCGCCTTTCCACTGCGCAAAGCCAATGGTCGGAATGGTGCGGGTAACGGTTTTACCCTCCCGCGACCAGCCGATAAAGCAGGCATTCATATCGGCCCGCAGCAATCCTTTTGCCGGAACCAGCACGCCCAGCAGTTCACCGTTATTTTTTAGGGCGAAAGTTTGCTGCCTGAAAGGCTCCGCGCCAGCAATATCAAGCGAGAGCGCTTTAGCTGCTAAAGAATCTTGCAGTGGTACAGCATCAAATGCCGCCAGTTTCGGGCTGGCCGTAGCAATGTTGATGCTGAATAAGGCAAGGAGAGTGATAAGTAGCTTCATGTCGTATTCCGGTAAAAATGTCAAAGACTGACGGGGCTGACGATAGCTCTCGCTAAGAACATTCACTCGATCATTCATATTTCATCTACGCGATATTCTTAAATATGCATATTGAAACTGGTGAGCGGCCTTTTGCCCCGGAAGGGTTATTTGTATTATTCAGCGCCAGCTCAGACAGCGCTATAATTCATTATTTACCTGTCTTTTAACATTCTTGATAAAATTAAATATTTTCCGCAAGATTATTGAATTTTAAGACAGTCCCTGCTTTGAGGATTTCTCTATATTCTATTTATAAACAACCCGCCGTGAGCGAGGTTGCCAGCACATTGCCAGGCATGGCAATCCATTTAAATTGGTCATTATATTATTTAAAAAAGAGGGGTTATTTAGCCGGGGCCAAAGGCACCATAGTGCCCTCGACAGGATCATCTTTATCACTCAGCATTTGCCCGGTTTCCTGATCGACCAGAACGTTGAATAAACGAGGCTGCGTTTGCGGATCGCCCGGACAGCGGCCGCCGTGTTTTTCAACGATGCTGACCAGATCAAGTCCCGGCTCAGCATTCTTCGTAAGCAGATAGTCGGTACAGGCCGGATCGGTAACCAGATGTTCTTTTTCAACGGTAGTTTTTACCTGCTTCACTACAGGATTTTTTTCAATCATGGACGATGACGCATCGGTAGCCAGTGCACACCCCGTTACCGTCAGCATAGCGGCGGCCAGACAAATTTTAATGCTGAAATTTGGATTTTTCATTTTCTTTTTATTCCTGAAAATAAGCATTACTGGTGCGTTGCATTTTTAAAAGTACCTGAGGTTGCTATCTCTGGCGCATCATAATCTTTAAGACCATTTACACGTATAATACTCAGGATAAGTTTCTCATATTTTGGATTAGTCGCATATCCCGCCGTTGCCACAACATGGATAAACTTTTCAGGATCATTACGAAAAGCAAATGCGCCCGCATAACGTCTGTTAGTTGCAAGGAAGCGACCATAATCATCAGCCGCTTCCTCAAGTGAATCATAGGCGCGGAAGCCATCCGTGATTTTCTCTGACTTTTTGCCGTAGTTCTCATGAGTTGTGACCGTAACAGACTTTCCGTGGGGTGATTTACCTTTTATGCCGAAAAACATATTGCCGGGTGCACGCGTACCCCAGGTCGACTCAAGTGCTCCCTGAGCAAGCGTTACGGCAATCGGCACGCCCCATCGGGCCTTCACGTTAATTGCAGCGGGTAATGCACGATTGAACCAGGCAATCTTATGGTTTGCCGGTCGAGCCGATGCCTGCTGCTGTAGGTATCTGGCTGCCGCACTATCAGGTTTAATGTGAACAGTTTCGTGGCTGGCAGTACTGCGTGCAGAATTTACCTGTTGCGCCGTCTGATGAGCAGTATGGCTTAGCATACGCTGCGTGCGGCCATTACGGTCGACCACCCCATCGGCATGTATCATATGGGCTGAATCCCGTTGAAATTGCTCAATGCGGGCCTGGGTTTTTGGGCCAAACAGGCCATCTTCATGCAGGATTGCACCATGATCCTCATGAGCCGCCCGGTTCAACAATATCTGTACTTTTTTTACATCATCGCGATGATTTGGCTGCCCTGCACCAACCGCAGCACTTAGTTTCCAACGCATACTGGTTCCTTTGCTAAATTGAAATACCTGATAGGGTTTTATACGCCCAACGTTTCTTTTATTAAAATCACTAAATGTGATTGCTTTTTATTCAGATCGATAACGCATAAAAATATAAAATCAATAAAAGCAATATATAAAAATCACCATAAATATAAAAAACAATATCGTAATAGCAAATATCACCCTGTAGAAAGAATGAAGACTCAACATCCAGGCTATCTTTTCAGGCGGTAGATTTTGCACAAAGCAATAGGCTTCCTTATGTACCAATTCCCCCCGTACCCAATGCATCCTTACGCCTTTATACAATCTGACAAAATAGATTATTTTTTGATAATTTGCGTAAGAACCACAAAGTGAGGCCATCCTGGTAGCTGTATCAAGCTGCAAGTCTTTCCCTCTAAACTGACTGAGAAATCCTTCATAATCTGACTCTTTTTTTTTGAACCAGATATTGGCAACAGCATAAAGCATGATCAATAAGAAAAAGAGAAAAATTAACATATAAGCTGTAAAATTTTCCAGAGTCATGATAGCTCTTCCGTAAACAATCACTCTTTCATTCACAATTTAATTGTATTGTTCAAAAGCGTTTTAAGCATCTTCACTTTGTGAAATGAGTGTAAATTTCAATACATTAAAATCACCTTTAACAGCACCCGTTAATTTCATACTCAGGTATTCATTAATGAGCTTGTCGCTATCATTGTCTAAATCACTGCGTTTCAAATAACCTATTTTTTGAGAACGGGAAGCTGGTTTTGAGGCATTGTAGATATCCCTCAGAGACGTGGTTTATAATTTTGCTTTCTTTTTCGAATGCCGCAAGTGAAAATAAGCAAATTAGTAAGATAGATATTCCCTTTACCATACTTAGATCCATCTACAATTTTTTACAGTCAAAGCCAGGAAAAATAAAAATTTAAAAGCTATTCTCCCGCGCTAAATGGAATAAACTATACTTCCATCCATTTAGAGACAGATATGCAAGCAAGAAACAGCATTGCTATTAAAATTTGAAATTTAAATATACCGTAAAAGGAAACCACCCATTTAAATTCACTATGAGTACTGTCGATGAGGTGTTTTTTAGCATGAGGATCGATGCAGCAACCCTCTTTGATTTTAAAGTGCTTTCCTTTCAACAACATATTCAAAATAGAAATTTTAAAACCAAAACCCCAACGAGTCGTAAAATTAATAATCACTCATTAACAAATACCCTTTATCAATTAATATCTGAAAGGCATATTGCAAATTATTTTTATTCTTTTTATAAAAATATTAAAGATAGAGAATAGGAGCAGCCAGCAGCAAGAAAAAAAACAACTTTCAGGCATATTACTAAATAGAGCCAATCCACCTCTCTTACCTTTATAAATAAAATGATAAATATCGCTACCCTATAGTTATGACGATCAACAAAATATCATTTTAATAAGTTTGTTTTAACCACATTAAAAATGAGGATGTCTTTAGGATAGTAAATTTTTAGCTATGAAAACCCACTCCCATTAACTTTACTACAAAGTTGTTATTAAATGAAACTTAGTAGTTATAAACTACGCTATGAATAAAGCATGAAATAAGCGTTATACACAGCAATGTACTTTGTATAAAGTAATTCCTTCTCCACTCCCACATCCATTTTACTTCTTCGGCAGGTCTTGATTGAATATATCTGTAACAACGTTCGTCAACCAACACACCTTTTGCAGCATATATTTTTTTATTTTTTAGCAACCGAACAAAAAAAGCAATTTTTAAGTAGAAAAAAAGAAAACCTAAATGTTCACTAACTTTTGTTATTGAATCGACAAAAAGCCCCTGTTCACGATATTTTTTTAAGAAACGTTCATAATTTCTCAGATTTTTTTTATAAGATACCCAAGAGCAAATTAATGAGGCTGCAAAAAGCACTGCAAACGCGATTACAACGAGGAAAGCTAAGTGTTCTGCACGCATAATATCAGTTTAGAAAGTACACAAATAAAATCAAAAGAACAAAAAACAAAGCAGAAATTGAAAATATAATCCTATACAGAGAGTGAAGCTTCAAAATCCAGGCAATCCTATTTTTATCTTGTTTTTTTATAAATAAGTAGGCGTTCTCATGAACCAGATTTCCTTTGGTGTGATACATTCGCACTCCTTTATATAACCTTACAAAATAAATAATTTTTTGATAAGTGGCAAGAAAACCTAAATTAGATGCCATGCTAGTTACTGAATCTATTTGAAACCCCTGCATTCTAAATTCCGCAAGTAACGCTTCATATTCTGACTCTTTCCTCTTAAAGAGAATAATGGCTATAAGGTTAAGGATAAGTAATAAGAAAAAGAGAAAAACTATTGTATAAATCACTCCCTTCTCCAGACTCATAGTATTTTATCCATAATCAAATCAGTCCCTTTACTTCCAAGTTCACCACCAGCATAGCCGCCTGCGGCTGCACCTACAATACTACAGGCTAGAAAACCAGCGCCTCCCGATGCTACACCTAAAGCAACACATGCGGCACCGGCCATACCAGCACCTAAAGACCCCCCGAAATAGCCTGTTCCAGCGCTTACGCCAAATTTGGTATATTCCCTTACCGCAACCTTTCTACACTCCCCCTCTCTTCCGGTTGTGCAGGCATGATGAACTTCATTAGTCGTGTTGAGCCCGGCAAAGCCAATCGCAACCCACCCGCCCATTTTCATATATTTCGCTGCACCAGCGGCACGATCAATGTAACTGGAGTAACCTTTTATTGCCTCAATACCGGCCGTTTGCCAGTCATGAACAATGGAGCGGCTTGATAAATTCAAAGCACGTTTGAGATCGTCATAAGGCCGAAACTTCAGTGCGCTTTTCGCTAATCCGTTAAGATGCCCTTCCAGTTCAGCAAAAAGCCGGGCACGTTCACTGAAAAACTGCTGACTAATAAGCGAGCCTTGGGTTCTAAATTGATTTTGATAAGTAATTTCAATCTGCTTCAGTTTCTCAGCAATCCTTGAAAAGTATTTTTCGCCAGCGTCGCTAACTGTTCCCGTTGATTTATCAAGGATATTCGTCAGTGCTGCTATAGTGCCGTAATGCGTGTTCAAAAAACTCGAGGTTTCTGCATCTGTGGTTGCCAAAGCATGATCTACTTTTCGCTTTGCTTTTCTAAGGTTTTCAATTTGTGAGCTTTGGTTCTTGTTATTGGGATCGGCCACAATCAATAACTGCCCAGGTTTTACCCAAGATGTATTGCTATTTAGCTGCATAAATAGCATTGCAGCTTCTCTATTTTTATCCCGGAAGAGTTCATAGGCTTGTGAACTTAGCGTTCCTGGCTGCTGAGCAATACAAAACCCAGGTTGAACATTCAAATCCTTTTGATTATTCATGGCCGTTCTTCTTTTAATTTGAAGCTTGAAAATAAGCTCAGAAAATCACTCAAGCTCATTTTTAAATTTCTTATTAAAACCCACTCCATAAGGAGTGGGCACAAACAAACTTATGCTTCTTTGTTTTCTTTGATGTTCCAGCCAGCGCTGCTTTCTGCGCCTTTACCGCCGGAAGAGCTCTGCTCCCAGTACTGCTGCTTCACTTTAGAAGCCTGGAAGGAGTAAGTCATACCCAGCGTATCGCCGTTGTCTGAACCATTGTAGTTAACAGTGGTGACCAGAACGTCTTCCAGGGTGATGCGTGCGTACTCAACCTGAGTACCGCCAGCTTTACAGATAGACAGCTCAACTTTAGTGATGTGCTTACCGCTGGCGCAGTTCTTCAGCAGGGCGGTAACAGACTTGTCGATCAGCGCGTTAACGTGCAGGTCGTTGAAGTTAACTTTACCGGCACCGCCGCCGCCGCCAACAGACATGTTGCCTGGCTGAGAAGCACCCCAGGAGAAAGAAGTAATATCGGTCCAGCCGGTGTGGTTAGAATCTTTAGATTCGCCAGTAACACCGTCAACCTTCATAAACATATCAATAGCCATTATTTTCTACTCTTTATTAATTAACAATTTTGCTTTATTAAAGCGCGGGTATAGCAAACACAAAAGTATGGGCTGAATAAAGCAGACCATATTTTACCTTTGCCTCTATTCTGAATACCGTAGCCTACGATACTCCAGAAGTTTTTCCTCCGGCTAACAAACCGGAAATATATCTTTTTACTTATTACATTTGATGTCTGACAGTGCTACCGATCAATTTACCCCGGCAGAATGATAACATCCTGACAATAATCCCATAGACAGAATCCTGAAGAATGCTCTATAGTTACTTAAATGTTTAACGAGGAAATAAATATGAAAAAAATCACATCAACTATCCTGATAATAATATTATCATTGCTCTCGCTCTATGCAGTAACTGATGTTATTGGTTCAATTTACCTGGTCACACGCTATGAACATTTTGATCTGACATCATCTGGATTAATTGCAGGGAAAATACTATTTACCGCACTCTGCCTGACGATGAATCTGTTGTTAATAAAGATCGCCCGAAAAAAACGTCCTTAACTCATTTTTTAAGCTTTTCCGCAAAGCCATAGATGGCGATCGACGCAGTGATGGATAACAAAATGACTACTGCGTTGATAGCGATGCTCATTGCAGAAGTGTGCCAGTCAAAAAACAGAAGGTAATATCCCAGACAAGTTACAAAAGCCAAAACAGAGAAAAATGTCAGGACATAACTTACCAAATACATGGCTGTTTTTTTAAACATCGTTTAGCCCTGTAATAAAGTTATTGAAAACCTCATTTGCTAATGGGGAATTTTTTTGTTGCAGCGCAATTGCATCTAACCAGGGTTCAACATTGTCTTCTACCACAAAGTAGAGGAGATCAAGATCGCCAGCACCACGAAGAAGTGTATAAACTTCACTGTTTTTCTTCATCAAATCCCGAGAAGTATAAATCGAGCGTGATACGGATGCCCCGATAGTAATTATCCCGGTCATACCTGCACTAAACAAAAACTTAGGGATCACCCGGCTAAAAAACTTTGACACAATTTCATTTACGAACAGGTACTTAAACGCGAATGAGCCTGCATTTTTACCCCCCATCTTTACCAGCATTTTTTCTAAATGCTCTTCATCCAGTCTTTTTACGTATTGCTCAACGACCAATTTTATAAGTCGTTTCAGATCATCACTGGTTGCGCCTTTTTTCAATAACGTAATAAGACGAATACGGTCCGTTTCGTTATCCCAGCGGTGATCGCTGTCAAGAAAGTCTTTGGTCAGTGCATAAAGATCGCCAGGAATGCTGGTAAAACCACTCAGTGCACTCACCATAAACGTTTCAACACCCGATTTTTTTTTGGTATCAAACAGCTTTAACATTCCGTCGGCGATACTTTTTGCTGAGTTCATGTCGCATATCCTTTTTCGTTATGATTGTTTTGGCTATCAGCCTTTCAAAAGGTCATCTTTTTCTTACAGAAAAGAAAGCGATACCTGAGACGAACTGGCGCGTCTCAGGCAGTTCACACATTCAAGAGATAAGTTCTCTTTAGCCGGAAAAGGGAAATCAGGCGTCCCTTTTTGATCGGCCGTTCTTAAGCATCATCACTTTTCAGTGAAGGCAGTTTAGAGACCAGACGCAGCGACACGGTCAGGCCTTCCAGCTGGTAGTGCGGACGCAGGAAGAATTTCGCGGCGTAGTAGCCCGGGTTGTCTTCCAGCTCTTCCACCAGCACTTCGGCAGAAGCCAGCGGCTTGCGGGATTTGGTTTCCTGCGAGGAGTTGGCCGGATCGCCATCCACGTAGTTCATCACCCAGTCGTTCAGCCAGCGTTCCATCTCTTCGCGCTCGCGGAAAGAACCGATCTTGTCGCGCACGATGCACTTCAGGTAGTGCGCAAAGCGGCAGCAGGCGAACAGGTACGGCAGGCGCGCGGCCAGACGTGCGTTAGCGGTGGCGTCCGGATCGTGGTATTCCGCAGGCTTTTGCAGCGACTGCGCGCCAATAAAGGCGGCGAAGTCAGAGTTTTTGCGGTGTACCAGCGGCATAAAGCCGTTTTTTGCCAGCTCGGCTTCACGACGATCGCTGATAGCGATTTCGGTTGGGCATTTCATGTCCACGCCGCCATCATCGCTTGGGAAAGTGTGGCAAGGCAGGTTTTCTACCGCGCCGCCCGATTCCACGCCGCGAATAGAGGTACACCAGCCAAACTCTTTGAAGGAGCGGTTGATGTTAGCCGCCATCGCATAAGCTGCGTTGGTCCAGGTATAGTTACCGTGATCCGCGCCTTCGGTTTCTTCTTCAAAATCGAAGCTGTCGACCGGGTTGCTGCGAATGCCGTAAGGCAGACGAGACAGGAAGCGAGGCATAACCATGCCCAGATAGCGCGCGTCTTCTGACTCACGCAGGCTGCGCCAGGCGGCATATTCGCTGTTCTGGAAGATTTTGGTCAGGTCGCGTGGGTTCGCCAGCTCCTGCCAGGACTCCATCTGCATTACGCCCGGCGCGGTGCCGGTGATGAACGGGCAGTGAGACGCCGCGCCGATGCGCGCCATTTCGCTCAGCAGCTCAACGTCCTGCGGGCTGTGATCGAAGTAGTAGTCGCCCACCAGGCAGCCAAACGGCTCGCCGCCAAACTGGCCATACTCTTCTTCGTAGATTTTCTTGAAGATCGGGCTCTGGTCCCAGCCCACGCCTTTATAACGCTTCAGCGTGCGGCCCAGCTCCTGCTTGGAGATGCTCATAAAGCGAATCTTCAGCATCTCGTCGGTTTCGGTGTTGTTGACCAGGTAGCTCAGGCCGCGCCACGCGCCTTCCAGTTTCTGGAAATCGTCGTGATGGATGATCTGATTAACCTGCTTCGACAGCTTCTCGTCGATCTCAGCAATCAGCGCCTGAATGGTGCGATAGGCATCGTCAGAAACCGTAACGGTGTTTTCCAGCGCCTGCTGCGCCAGCGTTTTTACCGCGCTTTCTACCGCATCACGGGCAGAGTCGGTTTTAGGACGAAATTCTTTGTTCAGCAGCGCGCTGAATTCGTCCTGGCTGTATGCCTGTGGCTGTTGCTGTTGGTCAAGTTGGGAAGAGTTGCTCATTACTCGTCTCCGTCTTTAGTCGCGTCAGATTGCTTTGGCAGATGGCTCAGCGATTTCAGCAGCGTTGGATCCTGTAGGATTTTAGCGATCAGCTCTTCCGCGCCGTTTTTGCCGTCCATATAGGTCAGCAGGTTGGAAAGCTGAGTTCGCGCGTCGAGCAGCTTGTTCAGCGGCTCAACGTTACGGGCTACCGCATCCGGCGAGAAATCTTCCATGCTGTTGAAGGTCAGATCGATGTTCAGATTACCTTCACCGGTCAGGGTGTTTTCTGCCTGGAACGCGACGCGTGGCTTCAGCGATTTCATGCGCTCGTCGAAATTGTCGATGTCGATTTCGAGGAATTTACGCTCATCGACGGCTGGCAGCCCTTCAACAGGCTTGCCGACCAGATCGGCCAAAACGCCCATAACAAAAGGCAGCTGAATTTTACGTTCCGCACCATAGATCTCTACGTCGTACTCAATCTGAACGCGCGGCGCGCGGTTGCGGGCGATAAATTTTTGCCCGCTGGATTTACCAGCCATGATGTTCTCCAAGGGTATGTGCGATTAAAAATTTAACGAAGCGACTGGGTCGCGGGAGTGATTTATTCAGTGCAGGCGCGAGGAATGTCAGGGTTATCAGTCGCGACGTCCGAAAATATTTTCCAGCTGATGCACGCCGTCCGGGGCCAGATCGCGAATAATGCTCATAAAGTCCATTTCTACCATCCGCTGTACGCGGTCAATCATCAGCGGTGCCGGATGGCTCGGTTCATGCTGAACAAAATAGTGCTTCACTTTTTCCAGCATCAGTTGCGCATCGGCACGTGAGGTGAGCTGCACGCTGCGCCAGTCCGCTTCCACGCGAGGCGCTTTAGCGGGCTGGTTTTGCGGCGGCGCACTTGCCGCCTCTTCTGCTGTAGAGGTGGTGGGCATCAGCATAGTGAGGTCGGTCATTTCACACGCCTGCGCCACGGTATTCACCGTTTTCAGCAGCTGTTCCATTTCCGGCACGCCGCTCTCGCCCAGGTGTTCAGTCAGCGTTTCACGAATGGTTTGTAACCGCTCACTTATGCTGAGGATAGCGGCGATACCCGGTTGTTCACCGCGAGCCAGCTCATCCAGCAGCCGCGCGCTGCCGCCGGGAAATTCAGGACATTCGCTTTTGCTGCCGTCGAGCAGGCTACAGGCATCGCGCAGGGAAAGCTGGTCGGAGGCGTTACGCAGCAGCAGCGACTGACGTAAAGCGAGCGTTAGTGCTGACTTATCACTGAGAGACGCCAGCGCGTTGATGCGGTAAAAAGGATCGTACTGCCCGTCCTCTTCCAGCACCGGCCACAGCGGTTCCCAGTAAAGCAGCAGCGACTGTTTAATCAGTTGAAGGCCGTCGGCATAGCCGCTCAGGCCGCGCAGCTGCGTCCAGGCACGCGTCAGCGCCAGCATCACGCGCAGGTCTTTGGTGCGGGTCAGCAGGCCGCTGGCCAGCTTCTCAACTTTGTTCCAGTCGGCGGGTTCCGCAGGAATGATGGTGTCGCCAAACTGCTGCTCCGCTTTGCCCGCGCTGGCCTGCTCCATAGCCATGTAGTCAGCGTCATACTCGAGGTTCTCCCCACACGGCTGGTCATTACTGACAGGAGCCAGTAACTCATCAATATTCATGGCGATTCCTTAATTACTCAAACATCGGCGGGTAAAGACCGTGGCGGCCAGGTTTGGCACCCGCTGCCGGGTCGAACAGCATTGAGAACAGCTGGCCGGTAAAGTTGCCGCTGTGGACATGGGTGTAAAGCGGACAGCCGTCGGTCTGATTGGTCCACCAGAAACTGGTGTAATGCTGCGGATCGAAGCAGTCTGAAACGCGTCGCCAGCTCAGCGTGCTGTGACCATCCTGATAACCGATAACATCGAGGATGTCCGACTGCGGCTTGTGCTGCGGCACCGGCGGCGGCGGTATCGTCAGCAGCGCCTGATCCAGCTGTTCCGCAGAGAAGCCGTTGCGCACCGCGTGCAGCAACGTGCGGCCCAGCTGCTGATACCAGTCGCCCGCCATCGCCAGCTGCTGCTGCGTCCAGCTTTGCGGCGAGAAGGTCATCAGGGCACAAAGCGGATACTGGCGGCCAACGCTGTCGCGGGCGGGCATCAGACAGCCCATCTGTACCTGCTGGCTGCCCAGCATCGGTGGAACAATGAAGTTCCAGACCGGTGCCTGGCTGAACTGGCGTTCCCCCTCGGCCCGTGGCGGCTCGCTCTCCTGCCAGTTCAGCAACCCCACCTGAAACCAGTGGGTCCACTGCTGCAAAAGCGCATCGGGGAAGCGGCGTTTGATAAAATCACCGCCGCTCGGCAGTTTTCCATACCAGCAAGGTGCAGGTGTCTGACTCATTGTATTTTCCCTGATCATGGGCAGCTGAAGCCGGGTAGCTGGAACGGGTTGCGGATGCTGTTTGGCGTAAATTCCAGCGTCACGCGGTGCCCGTTAGCGTTAAAAGTAGCCTGACGGCTCAGCGCGCTACTGCCCGATGAGAGCTGCGCGCGGTCAAAGAAGCGGTTCAGCGCCCAGGCACCGTTGGTCACTAAGGTTGCCGTGGTGCCGTTGGCTAAGCCGAGCTGCATGCGCACCTGACTGGTACCGCCCGGTCCCGGCCAGCTCATCAGCTGCTGTGCCTGAGGGCCGTGGCTGTAGCGCAGCAGCTGTCCGTCCACATCCAGCGTCAGCGTCAGGATGTCGTTATCCATTTGCAGGGTACGAATGGTGACGCGATAAGAAGGCGAGGTTGCGCCGTTAGCAAAGAATGCATCACGAATATTCTGCGCCTGCTGGAAAGGCCGCAGCACGCTTTCGCCACCCGGCAAGGTTTTGCCATCAATGCCCGGCGTGAAGCGCCAGTTAGCCTGCGTGGTATCGACCTTGTTCGCCAGGTTGTCGCGGAAGAAGCTGTCCATAAGGCCGGAGCCTGGCGCAAACATGCGGGCCAGATCGTCCGGCGTGACTTCGCTGCGACCAGAGCGCGACAGCGGATAACGACCGGCAATCGCCTGACGGCAGAAGCTGCCCACTTCCACGTTAATGCGTTTACGCACGTTATCCAGATCGCGGCGCTGCGTGTCGCTGCTGGCCCCGACCGCCATGCTGGTAAACATGTTCTGCAAGGAACCCGGCAGGCGTCCGGCACTGGCCTGCAAGCGACTGATTGCTTCACTGGCCGGCGGCGGCATCCCGCTGTTGGCCGCATCCTGTACCGCTGTCAGGTAGCGATAGAGGTCATCGATCTGCTTGAGGAAATCGTCAAAGGCGATGGTTTTACCGCCTTTTTCCAGCGGCTGCGCCAGTTCGCTTATTGGTGCAAAGTGAGCAGTCACTGTCTGCTCAGGCGTTTGTGGCTGTGCTGCTGCCGTGGTGGCCTGCCGAGAATGGAACAGCGCCTCCAGCGTGCTGCTGGCGCTGCTTTGCGCAGGCTGCTCGCCTTTCGTTTTGTCTCCGACCGGTAGCGCTTTATCCAGCACCAGATAGTGGCTGAGATTGATAACCAGTTTACGCAACGGTGAACTGCTGCTGGAAAGCAGCCGTGCCGTGTTAATGCGCTGCGACAAATCCGCGCTGTTATTCAGCTGGATGTCCTGGAGTAACCCGTCCCACTGGCGGATGTAGTCATCCATATAGAGCTGGCGAACCGCGTAGTCAGTTTGCGCTTTGTTTTCATCCTGCACGGCACCGCCAAGCACCCACTGGTCATCGCTGTGCAGCCCGGAGGTGACGGCGGCAATTTTTTTGTCGAAGCTGTTCCAGTAGCCTTCCGGGGTAAACAGGCCAGGAATGCCGTCGCTAATGGATTTGCCGCTTTTACGCGACAGTACCAGTTCGCTCTGCGGGCCACCCAGCGAAGCCAGCGAGACCGCTTTCAGGCTTTCATCGCGTTCCAGCAGGCGCTTGAGGCGGCCATAGACGCGCTGCGACAGCGGCATCTGATTAATCAGCGCCTGCTCGCGCTTTATCAGTGCATCATCCTTTGCATAAGGTGAGGCCTGAATCTGCGTTTCCAGCAGCTGGGCCAGATGCCAGTCGAGCTGTTTGATCTGCGCCTGAGTCACGCTTTGCGGCTGATTACGCTGAATATTCAGCATCACCCACGCATGCAGGAACTTGCCGTCGTAATGCTTTGGCTGATAAAGCATCTGATATGCCTTCAGCGCTTCATAGCTGTAGTCCGCATCGCTGCCGTTGTCATTGCGCAGCCAGGTGGTGATCAGCTGGGCGACCTGCGGCATCAACAGCTGCTTCAGCGATTTCTGATACAGCGCCATCGTCGCATCGCTGACTTCGCCGCCGCGATAGAGCCCCATACGGCGCGTTAGCGGCGGATCGTTCAGGTCAAAATCTTCACTTTCCGGCAGATGCAATACGCCATTGAGGTAAGGCAGCAGCGCATACAGGTCGGTCAGATTGCCGGTCTGCAAATGATTGCTCAGCGCCGCCACCTGCGGCACCTTAGCCTGCACTTCCGCCAGATAGCTTTTGTTGTTGCTGTAGCTGGTGCTCCACAGCAGCGCCGCAATCACCAGCGCGCTGGCCAGCGCAACATAGCCAGACCACAGCACGGCGCGATTACGCAGTTCCCACCAGCGATTGCTGCCCGCCAGTCCCGCTTCCTGGAAAATGACGTTTTGCAGCAGATCTTTCAGGAAGAAGCTCTGGCCTTTGTTGCCCGGTATCGGTGCTTCTTTATTCACGTTGTCCCACGAGCCGCTGTTGCCGCCTTCACTCTGTGGCAGATGCAGCGCGCGGGTCAGTTCGCCCATCACGCGGTCAAACGGCAGGCCTTCCTGCGTACCGCTGGCAAAGTAAATGCCACGCGGCGAGAACTGGGTTTCAAAGTTGGAGCGGCTGAAGACCGTTTCCAGATAGTCGTTCAACAGAGGACGCAGCGCGGCGAACTCCTGCGGGAACAGATAGCTTTCGGCGCGGGCCTGCGCGTCGCTTTCCGCCAGCAGCGTGTCCGGCAAACCGGCATCCAGACGCTGTTGAAGCAGCGCATATTCCTGCGTGAAGGCGCTGTGCAAATCGAAATCGGCATGCTTTGCACGTTCCCACGGAAAGGTAAAGCCCCAAACCTGATCGCGCTGCGCTTTGTCGAATTTGGCGAAGTAAG
Source organism: Pantoea sp. CCBC3-3-1 (assembly GCF_007981265.1). NCBI lineage: Bacteria > Pseudomonadati > Pseudomonadota > Gammaproteobacteria > Enterobacterales > Erwiniaceae > Pantoea > Pantoea sp. CCBC3-3-1. The sequence continues at coordinate 657,525 of NZ_CP034363.1, read as the reverse complement.
CGCGAAAACCTTTCAACAGGTCGGTTTTGGTCACCATGACGTAAACCGGGAAGCGGATCCCCAGCTGTTCGTGCAGCTCCATCAGCCTCTGGCGCAGCGAGAGCGCCTGCTCGCGTGACGCTTCTGCCGATTGAGAAAGCAGGTCGGAAACGCTGACGGTAACGATGACGCCGTTAATCGGCTGACGGCCACGGTATTTACGCAGCAGCCCGACGAATTTGTTCCACTCGCTGGCATCCTGCTGCCGATCGCTTTCCTGCGTGGTGTAGCGCCCTGCCGTATCCAGCAGCACCGCTTCGTTAGTGAACCACCAGTCACAGTTTCGCGTGCCGCCGATGCCGCGCAGTGCGGCCTTGCCGAAGCGATCCGCCAGCGGGAACTGCAAGCCGGAGTTCACCAGCGCCGTCGTTTTACCTGCGCCCGGCGCACCGATAATGACGTACCACGGCAGCTGATAGAGGTACTGGCGGCTGAAGCGCTGCGTCCAGCGGCGATTTCCGGCACGGCTGAAGTGGGCTTTTTTCAGCAGCTCCTGCGCTTCGTTAAAGCGCTCGGCCAGCACGCGATCTTCGCTGGTCAGACGTTTATGATCGCCGGCTTCATCTTCCGGCGTGGTTTTCAGGCTGCCCATCAGTTTGCGGTTCAGCCAGGCGTTGTAAACGCGCGGCACCACGTTGCTCAGGCCCCAGGCGATGTAAAGCAAAGCGATACTGATTTGGCGGTTAACTTCCGGCTCCAGCGGGCGGGAGTCGACAATCGAAAACACCGGCCCGATCACCCAGATGATAAACGACAGCGCGGTGATGCCGATAAATCCCCACATCAGCCGGTTGGTCATGATGGCAAAAAGAATATTCAGCATCCGTTAATTTCCTTGCTGCGACGTCAGTTCCGCGCGGGTGCTGTCGGGTGCGACCAACAGCGTAATATCAACACGACGGTTACGCGCGCGGTTCTCTGCGGTGGTGTTCGGCACCAGCGGATTGGTTTCGCCCCGCCCTTCCGCCTTCACGCGTTGCGGCTGACCTAAACTCTGCTGCAACCGTTCCTGAACGGACTGCGCTCGCGCCAGTGACAGCTCGTAGTTCGAAGCAAAACGCGCGCTGCGGATCGGCACGTTATCGCTGTAGCCAATCACCAGGATGCGGCCGCTGACGTTGTTCATGGCCTGGGCAACGCGATCCAACACCTCTTCGTAGCGCCCACGCACGGCGGTGGAACCCGAGGTAAACAGGCCGTCGCCTTTCAGCGTCACCACGCTCTGATCCGCTTCGTCTTTCACCGAAACCAGCCCCTGTTCAATTTCAGGACGCAGGAACGCTTTCAGGTTTAGCGCGGCTGGCGCAGGCGGTGCCGGATTGTGAATCGTCACTTCCGGCAGCGGCGTTTGATACACCGCCGCCAGCACCGGGCTGGTGGCATCGCCCAGCCGCCAGTTAAGCAGGATATAGAGCAGACAGGCGAGGAAACCGACCAGCGCGGTACAGGCCCACAGCGGCACGACCGGACGCCACAATTTGCGCGTCACCGGATGATCTTCCGGATGGGGCGAAAGCGGCGGTGCATAGCCGCCACGCACTGAACGGATCATCTGCAACAGGCGCTGCTTGATGGTTTCCAGCTGCGAACGACCGTTGTCCAGTACGCGGTAGCGCCCTTCAAAACCGAGTTGCAGGCAGAAGTTGATCAGCTCCAGCAGCACAATCTGTTCGCGAGGGTTCTGCGACAGCTTGGCCAGCAGCTGGAAAAACTTCTCGCCGCCCCAGGTTTCGTTATGGAAGGTGACCAGTAGCCCCTGCCCCGGCCAGACGCCACGGCTGCCCCACGGCGTTAGCGCGGCGGCTTCGTCCAGCGCGGTACACAGGCAGTAACGTGCGCCGATAATCACTTCATAGGGTAGCCCGGCGCGCTGGCAGTTCATTTCAAACTGGCGCATCTCGTCGATTAACCGCTGGCGTAAACCGGCGGGATCGGCGTGCGTCACCGAATGGCGGATTTGAGGGATGGCGTTCAGTAAGGGATTTGCCGCCGCAACCAGCGGATTGTTACTGCCCGCGCCCGAAAAGAGGTCGCTCTGGGCGGTGGCCTGTCGTTCCTGCATATTATCGCTCCAGGCCAGCTGAATGACTACGAATCGCCCAGAACTCCATCGTCAGGCCGGGGAATTCACCGGCGAGATGAAGCGCGAACGTGCCGGATTTTTCCATCTCCTGCCACAGCTCGCTCTCTTTCGACAGCTCAAAGTAGCTGTAACCGGCGTGCCACGGAATTTGCGGCGGGGCGACAGGCATTGCGCGCAGCACCATGCCGGGCAGCTGAAGCTGCACCAGATCGCGAATTTTGGTCACGGGCGCGACTTTCATCTGCGCCGGGAAATGGGTCAGCAGCGCTTCGCCCGGCACGTTGGCGCGAACGGCCAGCACAAAGCCGAACTCGCGCACCATGGAGGTATCCGGCACCGTGGCAACGTTCAGTCCGTGAGAGCGCTCGGTTAACGGCAACTGGATGGCGTTCTCTTCCAGCACCTGCGACAGCCCCTGACGCAGCATCAGCATCAGTTTGCCAAAGCACCATGCCAGATCGTCATGGTCGTAGACCGGCAGCGTGGCATCCGGGAAACGCTGTGGCGTATAGCTGCTGAGCTCGCAGGCAAACGCCAGCCAGTTGGCGAATAGCGCTTCAGGGTGCAGCAGCGGCAGATTTTTCAGATGGCTGGCGTGGCCAAGGTGATGATTCACCAGCGCCAGCAGCATAAAATCGACCATATCAGCGGTGTTAAAACGGCCCGGCTGCTGGAGCCGCTGCCCAATCTGCTGGCTGCGCTGTTTCAACAGGCCCGGCATGTCGCTGAGGTAGTCGTACAGCTGCGGATGCGCAATGCAGTTGAGCATCGGCGGAATATAGCTGCTGTCCAGACGTACCTGATTATCGCTACGCTTTTCCACCACTCTGACGGCAGCCATCGCCGTCCACTCTGCGGAAAGTTCACTTTCCAGCATCAGGCGCAGGCGCAACTTACCAAACTGTACGGCAGCCGGGCTGACCGCGTCGGCATTAAAGTCATCCACTTCCTGCTCAAAGGTGACATAACGCGCCAGCGAGTCCACGGCTTCGCTGAAGATGACCTCTTCGCGACCGTTACGCCGTGCAGGCAGCGCCAGCACCACTTTTTCATTGTTCTGATTATCAGGGATCGCCAGCGGTGCAGGGCCATTGCGGCCATCACGAAAAGAGAAAAAAGTGCCGTCTGGCAGCAGCCCGCTCGCCGAACTGAGCGCGACTTTTCCCTGACGAAGCATCCCTTCATCAATTTCAAAATCTAAAAAGCCCCACAGGTACGGACGCTGGGTCATTCCCCAGTTGATGAGCGTACTTTGCAGATGGCTTTCTGCCTGCTGGAAATGGTGCGGGCGCAGGAACATGCCTTCGGTCCAGACCACTTTTTCTGCTTTATTCATAATGACTTCCGTTTTATGGCAGGGAGGCGCGAACGACACGCAAGCCGCCGGCGTCAGCGCTGATATTGACCTTCAGTTCATCCGACGACGCTTGCCAGATGGCTTCGGGCGTGCTGCTACCCGTGGCGGACAGCGGCAGCGAGAGGCGCCATTTTTTGCCATCCAGGGTCTGATATTCGGCCAGAATGCCGATATAGCGGGCCTCTGGCGCGGCGGGCACGGTAACGGTTTTGCTGCTGTTTGTGGGCATCAGGAAGAATTGTTCGCTGTAGAGCAGATTGCCGCCCAGCAGGGCCGCCGTGCTGTTTTGCAGCGAATAAAAATCGGCAGACATAAAATCGGCGTCGGAGCGAAGCAGCAATAAACGAACCTTAAGCGGCGCGGCATTATTGGTCTGCGGATGGCTCTGAAACGCCAGGCTGTAGTGAGTTGGTACGCTGTGTGAAGTGCAGCCCGTCAGCACGCTGAATGCCATCAGGAAAAACGCCTGAATACTCAGGCGCCAAAAAAGACATTTTTTCATAATGTGGCCACTGGCCCGTTATCAGTCGATGACCCAGGTCCCGCTGGTGTTGTTCTGGCAGGCTTTGCTGGCGCCATCTACGGCGACGCAGGTTTTTTTAGTGCTTGCACGAACGCGTTTACGGCGGGAGTCGGCTTTGATCGTTTTGTCGTAGAGATCGCTTTTAACCACGGCGCGCAGCGGCACATAACCGATCATCTGCTCTTCGCCCTGTTCAGCGATAGCAAACCAGTTGTTTTCAACCGTACCCAGCACGGTATAAGGCTTGCCGTTTTCCAGGTTCGTCACCAGCTTGCCGCCAAAGTCAGGACGCGTCATAACAGAAGCGGCGTACAGGGCGCGGTACTCTTCGTTGACCGGCGTGAAGCTTAGCGGCGGCTGTACCGCATGACGATAGGTCAGTTTGACGCCATCAACGGTGGTGGAAACGATTGTGTCGTCCGTCATCGGTGGCGGTGGGGCTTTACATCCGGCAACCGTCAAAACAAAAAGCAGGCTTAATGCAATTCGAATTTTCACCATATTCCTCATGAAGTTTTTGTTTAAAAAGACGTTTTAGGGGCTGGAAATGTTTAATCTTATACCGCCTTACCGTGCTGCACGAGGCGATTTTTTTCAAAAAAGGCGCGTTGAATGGCGGAGCGGGATCGGATTCTGTAACACCCTGGCCGTACCAGAATAAAAAACAGTCAAAACGACTGTGCCCACAAAGGCCATCGCCTTCGGGCCACACAGATTGCGCATTTTTATTAACAAAAATTCGCCGCAGCATCACGATTAGCCGGATAATTGTGAAGTAACCGGGGGCAAAATTGATACTGTTATAGCAATTTATTTACCGCTGCATGCACTACCGATAGCTTCGCAGCCTTTCTTTGAGCGCTAAAGTAGTACAATTATTGCTAAATACAATTATTTCAGGGGTAATTTTTTTCGGGGGGAGTTGCCAGCTGAAAATCAGTCACTCTGTGTTACATGACATCTTAACAGCGCAAATACAGGCAGTTACTGCTTAGAAACCGATACCATAGCTACCGCACGAGATGGTGCAATCGCAATCCATCCCTGACCGAAAGTACAGTTTTAACCCTTTTTTTCGGCAAGTTTACAGTGTCCTTCCAATTATTCAACGATTCGCATTTACATTTGAAAACATTAGCCTTACTAATGTTAAAAAAATAAAGTAAATTCTGCATAAATGGCACGCATTTACCAGGACTATCCTGCATTTATTGCTTAAAACTCAGCCAGTTTATTTAAACTGGTTATTAAAATTAAGATATGTAATAACTAAATATTATATAACAATGTTAGTTAATGGACCTGAGTTGTAACAGAAATGGGAAAGGGTTTTTGGTGACGGGAAAATTCAGTGGATTATATTGCTCGAAATGCCCCTGAGAGCATAACGAACAATATGCTGCTAAAAATTTAGCTTTATGTGCGTTTTACCTGGCAAAATGTACACTTAAGCGATCAGAATCTCTTGCAGTTCGGCGAGCGTGCTTACCTGCCAGTCCGGGCTGATGCCATCAGGCAGCGGGCGGTTATCCGCGTTTAGCCAGCAAGTGGCTAATCCTGAGTTGATGCCGCCTAAGATATCCGAGTCCGGGTTGTCGCCTACCATCATTACGCGCTGGCGGGAGGGATTGCCCATTTTCTCCAGCGCATAATCGAAGATCGCCGGATGCGGCTTGGCGTACCCCACCTGTTCAGAAATCACCAGCAGATCGAAATACTCCAGAAAACCCGTACGTTCCAGGCGCGTCTGTTGCAGCGCGGTGAAACCGTTGGTGATAATCCCTATCTTCACGCGCCCTTTCAGCGCATTGAGTAGATTGACTGCGCCCGTCAGCGGCAGGCACAGCTCGGCCATCGCACGTAAAAAGCCATTGTTCAAATCCAGCGGCGTCACGTTGAGTTTATCGGCCCAGCCCTGAAAACGCTGGTGTTGCAGCTGCATCGCACTGATGGCGCCATTCTGATATTCCACCCACAGCGGTTTGTTAACCGACTGGTAAGTGTCGTAATCTTCTGCTGTAAAATGCACGTCGTACTGCTGAAAAAGACGCTGAAGACCTGCGAAGGCGTCAAAGTGAAACAGCGTGTCGTCCGCGTCGAATAAGATCCAGTCCCAGTCTTTAAGCATTGTTCAAAAGCCCTTGTTAAATCGTCAGCGCCATAATGATGGCATCTTCTTTGCCATCTGCGGTTGGGTAATAGTTGCGGCGCACCGAGACTTCATTGAAATCGAGCTGTTCATACAGCGCAATAGCCGGGCGATTCGAGGCGCGAACCTCCAGCCATAACGTCAGAATGCCGCGTGCTTCCAGTTCGCTAATCAGATGTTGCAGCAGTTCCCGGCCCAGCCCCTGACGCTGAAAAGCCGGATCGACGGCCAGATTGAACAGCGTCGCTTCGTCGAGCACCACTTGCGTAATGGCAAAGGCCGCCATCTGTTCACCGACATCAAGCCGGTAGTTGAGGTAACGTTCGCCCTGATTGCTGACCAGCGTTTTTTCACTCCAGGGAAAAGCATGGCTGCGCTGCTCAATGGCAAAAGCGCGGTCAAGGTCTTGCGGTGTCAGTAAAGAAATCTGCTTCATAGTGGGTGATCTGCTGCCACAACGCGCGTTTGGCGCTGGCATTATGGTAAAGCTCCGCAAGAACGGGCGAAGCGATTTGTGAACCAGGCACGTTAATGGGTGCGTCCAACCCCAGGCACCAGCTGGTGCAGCGGGTGTCGTCAGGCAGCATCATTAACTGTTCCGGCGTAAGGACCACCACTTCATGCGTGCGCATCTGCATGGCAGAGAGCACATCGCTGATGAAAGGATCGGTTAACAAAGGCGGCACATCGGCCACGATCAGCAGGCGAGTCTGCCCACTAAGCGATACGGCTATTTCACCGTGTAAAGCACCCGGACGCCGCAGCGTATACTGCGTAATACCCATTTGCTGTAATAACCAGTCACGTCTGGAAGACATCTTTATTCCCCGTCTGGTCGCCCAAGATGCGGGCTATGCTAGCAAACCAATGGCATCCGCGCCAACAAACCCCGCACCCAAGGCGCGCTTACAGCGGGCGGCGACAGTGCGCAAAAAGCATTCTCTCGCTGTCATGCTGCAACGCCGATAAATTTCGGTATAATCGCCGCTCTGATTTATGAGGAGCCACCGATGTCTGCATTTACCCCGGCCAGTGAAGTTATACTGCGCCACAGTGATGAATTTACTCAACGCCGCGTACTGTTTGCTGGCGACCTGCAGGATGACCTGCCCGCCCAACTGGATACCGCGCTGAGCCGGGTACATACCCAGCAGTTTCATCACTGGCAGATCCTCAGCCGTACGCTGGCGGAAAACGCCAGCTATGGTCTGGTGGCGACGGCAGAAATGGTTGCCGACTGCGATACGCTGATCTACTTCTGGCCGAAGAACAAGCCAGAAGCCCAGTTCCAGCTGGAAAATCTGCTTTCTTTGCTGCCCGTTGGCAGCGATCTGTTTATCGTCGGTGAAAACCGCAGCGGCGTGCGTAGCGCAGAACAGATGGTAGAAGAATGGGCGCAGCTGACCAAAATCGACAGCGCGCGTCGCTGCGGTTTATATCATGGCCGCCTTGAGGCAAAACCGTCCTTTGATGCAGAAGCATACTGGAATGAATATCCGCTGGGCGATTTGACCATCAAAACGCTGCCGGGCGTGTTCAGCCGTGACGGTCTGGATACGGGCAGTAACCTGCTGCTTTCCACGCTACAGCCGCACACGAAAGGTAAAGTGCTGGATGTGGGCTGTGGCGCGGGCGTGCTTTCTGTGATGCTTTCCCGTTTTTCACCCAAAGTCCGTCTGACGATGACCGACGTTAACGCGGCGGCGATAGAAGCAAGCAAGGCCACGCTGGCGGCAAACAATCTGGAAGGCGACGTTTACCCAAGTAACGTCTATTCCGACGTGAACGGTCGCTTCGACATGATCCTCTCCAACCCGCCGTTCCACGACGGCCTGCAAACCAGCCTGGATGCAGCTCAAACGCTGATCCGCGGCGCGGTTAAGCATCTGAACATGGGCGGCGAGCTGCGCATCGTGGCAAACGCCTTCCTGCCTTACGCACAGGTGCTGGACGAGACGTTCGGCAACCACGAAGTGCTGGCGCAGAACGGCCGCTTCAAGGTTTACCGCGCCGTGCATTCCCGGGCGGCGAAAGCAAAACGTTAAATAGCAGGGAGCGCTTATGCTCCCTGAACCTGCACGTTGTCAGCCATCGCGCGATTTGTGGCGCTTTTTACAGCGATCGTATTGCGGCAGTTAAATAACTGTTGACGTACCGGGGAAAATCTCTAGAATGCGCCTCCGTGGTTGCAATATAACGTTGTCATATTGACGGTACGCGAAGGTGGCGGAATTGGTAGACGCGCTAGCTTCAGGTGTTAGTGTCTTAACGGACGTGAGGGTTCAAGTCCCTCTCTTCGCACCAAAAACCACGTTATTCATGTTATGCGCACTGCGCGAAGGTGGCGGAATTGGTAGACGCGCTAGCTTCAGGTGTTAGTGTTCTTACGGACGTGAGGGTTCAAGTCCCTCTCTTCGCACCAATGCGATGATATGAATAGAAAGTTCAACACGATGCGAAGGTGGCGGAATTGGTAGACGCGCTAGCTTCAGGTGTTAGTGTTCTTACGGACGTGAGGGTTCAAGTCCCTCTCTTCGCACCACGTTGAACCTCCGCTTTTACTGCAATGCCCTCGGTTTTTCCCGCAATAGTCTGATTTTCCTGCAATATTAATTCGTTTTACCTTCTTAAACTTCCCTGCTTTTACGCTTTTATTCGCACGATCCCGCTTATCTTTACAGAACCGTTCCGTTTATCAATCCGAACCGGTTATAGCGTGCCGAAGTTAATGGAAACCGCCGCCATGCCGCCCGCCAGTGCAAGGCAGGAAGGCAGCAGCAGATAATGGCGCAGACGTTTGTGGTAAAGCATGACCGCCGTGGCCAACAGGGCAATGACCATCACCACCCGCCATTCGGCAAAGGAGAGGTGCAGCAGCGTAATCAGTGGCATTATCGCGCAGGGAAGCAAGACACCCCATCCGCTATCCAGTCGTTTATTTAACATCCAGCTTATCCCCCACAGTCCGCACGCGGTGATCATTGCTATCAGCATCGCCGTATCCACACCTTTTTAAATGATAATGATTACCAATAGCATATAAGAATCCTTATCACTTTGCAGCTAAATTTGCTGGCGCTTTGCGTAATCTTTACACTCGATGATGACAGTGAGGGCATAAAGTGATAAATTGCCCGCGTTCGACTATTAAGTAAATTCAAATAATATCAGCTTCAAACTATTCCAGGTTGAAATCAGGCCAGCCTTTCAGGTTGCGTCAGGGAATATTCACAGGGTAGTCATGAGTAAAAAATAATGAAATTACAAAGCTATGATGAATTGCTTCGCAGCAAGCATCGGCTGTCGCTGATGCTATTTCTTTTTTTAAACACAGCCACATCGCTCTTTTATTTATATCATAACGAGGAAAACCCGCCTTTTTTATTCACGCCGCCGCTGCTGGTGATTGCACTATTGAGTGTGACAATATTGTTATGGATGCTGTTACGTCCCGGACGCAAATTTCCACCCTTAAATATCGCTGCGGCAATAACCGGTTTACTCTGGAGTTGGCAAATTGTATTTAAGTATCAACTTGTCTTTTATTATGACAGCAGCTTTTTGATTATCAGCCTGGTCAGCGTCTTTTTTATCAGCGCCATTGCGCTGGGCGATCATCTGCTGGCGTTCTGCCTGCATATCGCCCCGCCAACGCTGGCGGTGCTTGTGCTGGATCGTGGTGAGAACACGCTGCTGCTGCTGTTCACCATTATCCTGCCCCTGACCGGTTTTACGCTGCACCACCTGATGCAGCAGCGTCGCGACCGCTTTACCCGTCGGCTGGTGAGCCAGCTGTACGAAGAGAAACAGACCTACAGCGACCTGAGCATGCTTGACCCGCTGACCGGCCTGTATAACCGGCGTGGCCTGGCAAGCCGCCTGAAGAATATCCTCGACAACCACGCCGGCAGCCACTTTCTGCTGCTGCTGGATATCGATCATTTCAAAGCCTATAACGACAACTACGGCCATGCCATGGGCGATCAGGCGCTGGCCAGGGTTTCGGTGGCCATTCGTGACGCTGTCCGCTCCCGCGATATTGTGACGCGCTACGGTGGCGAAGAGTTTCTGGTTTTACTCACTAATGTGAACGAGTCGATTGCCATGAAGCTCGCTGAACGCATCCGCCAGTACGTGCAGGAATTGTCCATTCCTCATCTTTTTAATGAGCGAGTGGCGACGCACGTGACGATCAGCGCGGGTTTTGCCCCCCTGCATGCGGATGATTTTGACAGCGCACTGACCAATGCCGATCGCGCGCTTTATCTGGCCAAAAACCGCGGTCGAAATAATATTCTTTCTCATGCAGCTATTTCGCAGAGCGATCTTAGTAAGACTGTCGACGGGCCATAATATTGCCTGGCCCGGCGCGAAGCCGGGCCTGTTCTCGCCTGATACCCCGCTATTATCCCCCCTCTTTTTTCCTTCGAGGTATTATTTGACTTATTTTAAATTGCGAACTGTAAATATGCTCTGTTGCAGATTAAATTCGGCCAGTAAGGCGAACATGCCTGGCACCAATAATTGCCAGCATTGCTAACAGCAAATTTTGCTTAAATAGTGATTTATGCCGCGATAATTTTAGCTACCTGAGAATAAACCTTTTCCAACAAATTGCCTGTCAGCCCGGAAAATGGATTAAATACCGTTAAATTCCATTAAAACAGCATGATTATTCCCTGTTGTTATTATGGCTTTTAGATTATGCCATGCCCGCTGTTAAACGCACAAAATGCTGCTTGTTTGCACAATCCCCCTCAGATACAATCAAGAACGATTATCATTTGTTTTCCTGTTTGGTTTATTGCGGAACCCCTCATGAGCACCATTTTGCGTCAGGCATCTGAGTATGGCTCTTACCCGCTGATCTTCCTGCAAAGCGATCGCTCACTGGCGAGCTCGCTGCGCGATTTGCTCAGTGAGCATCGTGCTTATTTCCTCGATACCATCAAGCTGGGCGGCGAAGCGCCGGCTGGCTGTATGACGCTGAAACGCTGGTCGCAACCGGAAAACTTTGCGCGCCTGAATCAGCGCTACGGCGATTTTATCTATCGTGATAACGGCGGACTGGCGCGTGAGAACAAACCCTTGCAGTCGCTCTGGGCACAATGGTATTTCGGCCTGCTCCTGCCGCCAATGATGATGGCGCTGCTGCTGGAAAATCGTGCGCTGGACTGTTCGCCAGAGCATATTCACGTTGAATTCCACGAAACCGGCCGCCCTGCGGCTTTCTGGATTGACGCGCGTGAAGATGAAGAGGCACGTTATCTCAGCCCGCGCCGCCGCATGGATCGCCTGATCCAGCAGCATCTTATTCCGGCAGTTGAGGGCATTGAGCGCCACGGCGACATCAACGGCAAACTGATCTGGAGCAACAGCGGCTTTGCCGTCTGGTGGTTCCTGGGCGAACTCGCACCGCTGTTGGGTGAAGCGCTGCGTGCAGAGTTGGAACACGCTCTTTTCTTTAGCCGCTCGCTGCTCGACGGTTCTGATAATCCCTTCTACCGCACCATGTTGCCGCGCGACGGTGAAATGCAGCGCCGCACCTGTTGCCAGCGCTATCGTCTGCCGGATGTAGAACGCTGCGGCAACTGTACGCTGAAACCTGTCTGATTTTTTCTCCATCCGTTTACAGCCCGGCTTCTCTGTGGCAGCGTTATCGCCTCAAAATGAGGGAGATAAGCATGAGCCTGGAGTCTGTACGGCAGTTTTTTGCCGAGCGCGCACCTGATATTGGTATTATTGAGCTGGCCGAAAGCACCGCCACCGTTGAGCTGGCCGCCCGCGCCCATCACGTTAAGCCCGGCCAGATAGCGAAAACGCTCTCGCTGAAGGTGAAAGATCGGGTTGTGCTGATTGTGACACGCGGCGATGCGCGCCTTGATAACCGCAAACTGAAAGCCATGCTGGGCGCAAAAGCACGCATGCTCAGCACCGACGAAGTGGTGAGCTGGACCGGTCACCCGGTGGGCGGCGTCTGCCCTTTCGGGTTGGAAACGCCTTTGCAGGTTTTTTGCGACGTATCGCTAAAAGATTTCGCAGAGGTGTTGCCCGCCGCCGGTTCAATTTTTAGCGCGGTACGCATCGCGCCAGCGTTGATGGCAGAGCTGACTGAAGCAACCTGGGTAGATGTCTGTCAGCTGCCTGAATAAGGGCGTCGGATTCAGGGCGCATTTGCCAGCCGCCCTGAATAACCTACTTGTTGCGGGCGGTCAGTTCGATTCCCCGCGTTTCGCGTCCGAAAGCGACAAGCACGCAAATCAATACCGCAACCGTACCTGCCACTATCGCCATCGCCAGCCCATAGTTATTGCCATGGCTTTCTGCAATGCGCGACTGCAACGTGGCGTTGACCGACGCAATCAGATTTCCCAGCTGATAAACGAATCCCGGCAGCACCGCTCGCGTATTGGCAGGCACTAACTCAGTCAGATAGCCCGGCACCACGCCCCACGCGCCCTGCACCATAAACTGCATCAGGAAAGCGCCCAGCCCAATCGTCACCGAACCGGTTGAAAACGCCCACAGCGGTAGCACCGGCAACGCCAGCAGCGCCGCGATGATAATCGCTTTTTTCCGGCCGATTTTCTCTGACAGCGTGCCAAACAGTACCCCGCCCAGCATTGCCGCAATGTTATAGCAAATGGCAATAATACTGACCGTATGCGGATCGAAGCCGTGCTGCACTTTCAGGAAGGTTGGGTAGAGATCCTGAGTGCCGTGGCTGAAGAAGTTAAAGCAGGCCATCAACAACACCAGCCAGAGACAAAGCTTCCAGTGGCTGCGTAATACCGGCAGCAGCGATGCCCGCTCGCCTCGTTCTCTGGCGGCCAGCCATACCGGTGACTCCGGCACTTTGAACCAGACAAACGGCAGCAGCAGCACCGGCAAAGCACCGATTAAAAACATGCCGCGCCAGCCAACCATGCTGTAAAACAGCCCAAAGATGATCGACGCCAGCAGATAACCGGCCGGATAGCCGGCCTGAAAAATGCCGGACATCATGCCGCGTGAACGATCGGGAATGGTTTCCATCGCCAGCGACGACGCAACGCCCCAGATACCGCCCATCGCAATGCCGTAGACCACGCGAAAAGCCAAAAACGTCGCCAGCGTGGGCGACCAGGCGGACAGTAATTCAAACAGCGAAAAGGTGACGATATTCACCATTAGAATCGGCCGTCGGCCATACTTTTCGGCAAGATGACCAAACAGCAGTGCGCCTATCGGCCTGACCGCCAGCGTCAGCATAATCGCCAGCGAAACGTCGGAAATTTCAGTATGAAAGTTAGCGGCAATATCACTCAGCACGAACACCAGTATAAAAAAGTCGAACGCGTCCAGCATCCAGCTGGCAAAGCAGGCGAAAGCCACATTGCGCTGGGTTGAAGTCCAGTTGAACATAGGGTTTATCCTGTCTTACAGAAGGCAAGCGTCTGCGAAGCAGACCGGTATTTGTTAAGTATTTGTTTATAGCATGTAATAAGGTAGCGATTTGGACGCAGTTGTCAGTCTTCAATTCAGGATGTAAGCACGCGTTTCAATTCACAATCCGATCTCACGCAGAAACTTTGCTACACTGCGACGTTCGTGAATGACGAGGAAGCCTGGGCTTGTCGCTGATTCAGATGCACCGTTCGCCCAGCCGTTTTGCTGCCTGGCTGGGACTGATCGCTATACTGCTGCTGTTTATCGCGCCGGTGATTTCAAAATCGCTGACGACTTCCCCTGCCCGCCACGCAATGATGATGGCGAGCCATCAGCCCGCCGATCATGACGCAGACTGCGTAATGGCCGAGATGTCGCCCCAGGAACATGCCCGCATGCAGGCGCACCATCCCCTGTCGATGATGGACGACAGCGCCTGCGGCTACTGTGTGCTGCTGGCGCATCTGCCGTTGGATTTAAATAATCTGCCGCCGCTGTGGTCAGTGCTTCAGGCGGCAAAGCAGCCCGCTCTGCCATTGCTTCGCCCCCTCTTCTCACGCTTTGCGCCGCGTTTTTTCCATCCCCGGGCCCCGCCCATTTTCTGAGCATCTGGACCATAAAATTACGTCGCAATAGCGGCCAACACCTGCTTATGCCTGGTTTCAGGCGGATGGAATGACTATGTCAGAAAAAATTCTGGCGCAGCCGGCGCGCGTGGAAAACACCCGCAGCGCGCTTCTGCCCTTACTACGTCGTCTTCACTTCTATATTGGCCTGTTCATTGGCCCTTTTATCTTTATTGCCGCCCTGACCGGCACCTTATATGTACTGACCCCGCAGCTGGAAAACGCGCTGTATGCCCACCAGCTGTTTACACCCAGCAAGGTGCCCGCAAAATCACTGGCCGACCAGGTGCGGACGGCGCAAAACTTTGTGGGTCCCGGCATCAGGATTTCAGCGGTACGCCCGGCACCCGCCGTCGGCGAGACGACCCGCGTAATGTTTATTACGCCTGAATCCGGGCCTTCGGAATCGACGGCGGTGTTTGTCGATCCCGGCACGCTTGAGATCCGTGGCATGCTGCCGGTTTATGGCACCAGCGGCGTGCTGCCGTTACGGACCTGGCTGGATTATCTGCACCGCAACCTGTTGCTGGGCGATCTCGGCAGAAACTACAGCGAACTTGCCGCCAGCTGGCTGTGGGTTGCCGCGTTGGGTGGCGTGCTGCTCTGGGCTGCCAGCCGTTCATCGCAGAAGGTAAGAAAAGCCGGGCCGGGCCAGCGTCAGCGCCACTGGCATATCACCCTTGGCCTGCTGCTGCTGGCTGGCCTGCTGTTTTTCTCGGCAACCGGACTGACCTGGTCGCGCTGGGCGGGAGACAATATTTCGTCGATGCGGGCGCATTTCGGCTGGATGACGCCATCCGTCAATACGACGCTGGCACCGCCAGTCATGCAGCCGATGACGGACGCGATGCCAGCAATGACGACGTCTGGCGAACATGCCGGGCATCATATGACCGCCGACGAACATGCGGAGCATCATATGACCGCCGACAAGCATGCAGAGCATCCTGTGCCTGTCGACGAGCATGTGGAGCATCATATGACCGGGCCAATGCCCGCCGCGACGGTCGCCATCACGCCCGCGCAGTTTAATGGCGTGGTAAAGGCGGCCCGCAGCGCCGGGATCGACGCTGAAAAAATAGAAATCCGTCCCGCCTGGCAGGCCGACAAAGCCTGGACAGTCAGTGAAATCGATCGCCGCTGGCCTACGCAGGTAGATAGCGTAGCCGTGGATCCGCATGACTTTACGGTGGTGGATAAGGTTGAGTTCGCCCGGTTTGGGTTGCTGGCAAAACTGACGCGCTGGGGGGTGGATGCTCACATGGGCGTGCTGTTTGGCCTGCCTAATCAGCTGCTGCTGGCCACCTTTGGCCTGGGGCTGTGCCTGCTGATCGTGATGGGTTATCGCCTGTGGTGGCAACGACGACCTGCGGCAGGCAGCGGGCCTCATCCGGCGGATACGCTGCTGCACAGCTGGCGACAGCTCTCTCTCAGCGCAAGGTTTTTACTGCTGGTTTGTAGCGTCGCGCTGGCGTTCAGCCTGCCGGTAATGGGCGTCAGCCTGCTAATACTTGTACTGATTGATGCGCTGCGCTGGCAACGAGCCATCAGGATCGCCAAACACTAATCTCACTATATTGCACTTGCGCACAGTGCGGGAGTGCAATAAAGTAGTGCGATTATTACGCAGCGGAGGCGTGAACTGAGATGTTGAGAAACATTGAAAATTTTAGGGATGAATGGCTTGAAGATTATTTTTTATATGGCAAAACGCATAAAAAAATCCCGGCAAATCTGGAGTCAGCATTAGCTCGCAAACTGGACCTGATAAATGCTGCGACAACGTATAAGGACTTACGATCGCCACCGGGTAATCGATATGAAGAGTTGCATCCTCCGCTGAGTGAGTACTCTGCGATACGCATCAATGAGCAATACCGATTAATTTTCAAATGGATTGAAGGAAAAGCAATTGATCTTTATTTAGATCCGCACAGTTATAAAAAACACAAATGAGTGGAAGAGTTTACAGATGCGCCCTGTAACGCTCTAAAAAGCGTGAAGTTGGCGAAGCATTATGAAAAGAGAAAAATTATGATGAAACAAGCGACACGTAAGCCCACCACCCCAGGCGATATTTTGTTATACGAATACCTGGAACCGCTTTCGCTAAAAATCAATGACTTAGCAGAGATGCTCAATGTACACCGTAATTCGGTCAGCGCTTTACTGAATAACAACCGCAAACTGACGCCTGATATGGCTTTCAGACTGGCTATGGTCTTTGATACCAGCGTTGAATTTTGGTTAAACCTGCAAAACAGCGTGGATATTTGGGAAGTGGAAAACGATGCGCGCACTCAGGAAGAGATGAGCCGCGTAACCTCTTTAGAACGTTTTCTTACGCAGCGAGCCGCTAAGAACAAGGTAGCCTGATTCTTAACGTAATCTTCGCGCCAGCAACCGGTTAACAAGCTTAAGGCCCGCCATCGCGGGCCTTAAAATCACTTCGCTAACGCCTGTTCCAGCATGTTCAGCAGCAGTTTGTTATCCACCGTTTTCAGCACGTGTACCATGCCGCCCGTTGTCTCACCCACGGCAATATCAACCCGCAGCGGCAGCCGATAACGCCAGGACTTGCCGCGCGTCATGCCGGGCCGCAGTTCCACATTCACGTAGTAGTCTGCCGCCGTTGCCACCTGCTGATTGATCAGCCAGGCAATGACCAGCGCATCGTGGATCCAGCAGCCCGGAAGCTTGCGCGTCTGAATGGAATAGTCGAGCCACGGCCTGAAGGTTTCACAGACAAACTTCGCCAGCGGCGTATCCAGCTTCTGGATCCTGTCCAGGTCGCGGTGCGTCATCAGCGTCCGGGTCGTGACATCCATCGGCACCAGCGTGATAGTGGCACCGCAGGTCAGAACACGCTGCGCCGCTTCCGGATCGAGGCCAAAATTGGTGTCCTTAATAAAGTCATCCAGCGCAAAAACGCCGCCCATAATCGCGATTTCCTGCACCGCTTCCGCCATCTGCGGATAACGATCTAACGCCCGCGCCACGTTGGTCAGCGGCCCGATAGCCACCAGCGTTATCTTGCCCGGATTGGCGCAAATCAGCCTGCCGATGGCATCTGCCGCCTCTTCATCCGGCGCGCTGTACGCCTGTGGTTGACGCACGCCCTGCCACAGATGCGCCAGCTTTGACTGATGAACCCGGTTATCAAGCGCCTCCCGCCATGGCTCCGACGGCTCAACCAGCGCCCGGTCAGCACCTTTGCGTACCGGCACATCCAGTCCCAGTTGCTCAACCAAATCTTTCGCTACGTTAAAGCCCGTTTCACTGGGCGTGTTGCCTGCCACGGTGGTAATCAGCTCGACGGAAAGGCCCGGTGAACCGAGCGCCAGCGCTATCGCCAGACCGTCGTCAACGTTCGCTCCGGTAATCCCATTTCCCGGATCGCAATCAATAATGACTCTTTTCATTTTTATCTTAACTTGCCGCATCGCGGCTGGCGGTAAGGAAACAGCCACAGGATTCGCCAAGCTGTAGCTGGTGAGAAAATTCGCTCAGGTGCACTTCATTTCCGGGTTGCGCGAGCATCGCGAGTGCCGCTTTTGCCATCGCTTCGACCGGTTGCCGTACTGTCGTTAAAGAGGGAACGTGAAAAGCCGCCTGATCCGTGCCGTTAAAACAGACCAGTGCAACCTGCTGCGGCACAGCGATATGATGTTCTGCCAGAGCACGGATACACCCAATCGCCTGCATTTCGTTAGAGGCAAATAGCGCACGCGGCAGCGGTCCCCGCAACATTTCTTTTGCTGCGTGATAACCCCCTTCACGGGTATAGGCTGCCGGGAAAATCCACTCTGCCCGCTCACGCACGCCAAAGTCCTGCAACGCCTGTCGCCAACCTGCGAGGCGATCCTGCGCGTTGAACATCTCCGGCGGCCCACTGATGATGCCGACGTCCTGATAGCCGTGACTCAGCAAGTGCGCCGTTACCTGGTGCGCCGCTTCACGCTCGTCCACACGCAGGATATTGACGTTCAAAGCAGGATCGACGCGGTCAAGCATCACCAGCGGCGTGCCGCTGGCCTGAATAACATCGATATAGGGATGACGATCGACGCTGTTGTAAAACAGGCCGTCTACCTGCTGGCTGAGCAGGTTGTTAATCAGCTCCAGCTCGCGCTTGCGGCAGTCGCCCGCGTCGCCCAGCAGCATCACCATGCCGTTATTTAGCGCTTCCTGCTGTAGAGCATGCGCGAAAGAAGCGACAAAAGCGTTGCCGATATTCGGCACCACCAGCCCGTAGGTTTTGCTGGTGCCGGAAGCCAGGGCGCGCGCCACGCTGTTAGGTCGATAGCCAGTCTTTTGTACCGCTGCCAACACGCGAAGCCGGGTCGCATCTGCTACCGGCCTCGGGCCATTATTGATAACGTAGCTGACCACCGCTACGGAGGTTCCGGCCTCTCTGGCGACATCGACCCGGGTGGCGCGATGAATGTTTTTTGCCAAGGTTTCACCTCATTGATTGCGCGAACCGGCAGCCCGGTCCGCATTACTGCTTAAATAGCATCTTCCGGGGCATTGAGATCGCGACCTCGCGTTTCCGGTGCCACAAAGGTGGTCAGGAAACCAATTGTCGCCATCACCGCGAAATAGGTGGCAATTGGCCACCAGTGACCCGTCCAGGAAAGCAGCGCGGCGGCTACCAGCGGCGCGGTACCGCCAGACAAAATTGACCCCAGCTCTTTTGCCGTTGCCATTTTAGTGTAGCGATGTTTTACGCCAAACATCTCCACGCCCCAGGCCGCCTGCACGCCATAGATACCCAGCGAGGCCAGCCCCATCCCGACAACAATGGTTGCCATCACCACGATCGGCTCACGAGAATCCAGCAGCATAAAGGCCGGGAAGGCATAGATAATTAACAGCAAGCAGAACCAGCGATAGGTTATGCGACGGCCGAAACGGTCGGAAAGCCAGCCAGCAAAAGGAATAATCAGGAAGCCCAGCAGCGAGGCGATCAGCACCGCTGTAGTGGCGACCGATTTATCTACCGCTAATACTTTGACCACATAACCAATCATAAAGCCCTGCGCGAGGTAGGAAGGCCCGTTTTCGCCGATGCGTAAACCCAGCATCACCAGAAACGCCCGGCTACGCTGCCACAGGCTGCGTGGCGCTTGCGGATGGTAAGACACCAGCTTGCCTTCACGTACCGCCTGCATCTCGGCATTTTTGCGCTCAAACACCGGGGTTTCTTTCAAATGGCGGCGGATCCACAAGGCAACCAGCGCGATCAGCGAGCTGCACAGGAACGGGATTCGCCAGCCCCACGCCTGCAACTGCTGAGGATCCATCTGTACCACGATCAGCCAGACCAGCGAGGCCAACAGCGTGCCGCTGTTCGATCCCAGCGCGATAATCGACGATACCAGCCCGCGTTTCTCAGCAGGGGCATATTCTCCCAGCATCACCGTGCCACCGGACAACTCGGCACCCGCGCCAAACCCCTGGCTAAACCGCAACAGCACCAGACAGGCCGGTGCCCACACGCCAATTGACGCATAGCTGGGGATCAGGCCAATTAAGGTGGTCGAAGCCCCCATCAGAATGATGGTGGTGATCATCACCGCTTTACGCCCTTTACGATCGCCCAGCCAGCCGAAAAACAGCGCGCCGATAGGCCGGGCGATAAAGCCAACGGACCAGGTTGCAAAACTGGAGAGTAGCGCCATGGCAGGCGTGGCTTCAGGAAAGAAAACGTCGCCAAAGATGATACCGGCAGCGAGACCGTACAACGCAAAATCTGCATACTCCATCGCCGTGCCAAGCCAGCAAGAGACGGTCGCCCGCCAGAAATCCTTGCGCCCTTCCGTGGTGGCCAGACGTTCATCGGCGGCAGAACAGGCAGAAGATGCCGCTGGCCGGATGCTTTGAGGTGTGGACATGAAAAAAAATCCCTGATGTTAAGAGGTCTGTTTCGCCTTCACTGGCTCGCCCCCGGATCGCCGGGAAATGCATCAGTGAGGACGCTCTTTTGCTGAGCCATAGTTAAAGGTCAGTAACGGGTTCCCTGGTGTTGGACTCTGTTCTGTAAGCTTCCCGGCCGTTGGTTTTGATTAACCAATCATATGTATACGGGAAACAAAGTTGACCTTTCACTGCGCTGACAGGCATCGACACGGTGATTTTTTGACGTGCATGCATTGTATCTACGCGCGTAGATAAATCAAGTAATCTTGAGAAATAAATTAGATTAATTTCACATTCATTACGCCAGCATACCCGACATTCGCTGATATAACAGACATTTATGATAAATTAACGCTAAAGTATTTCGTTATGACAGGCCAATAGTGTGTTAAAACTTCACTGATGTGTCATTTTTCGCCATCACCGCGCCTTCTCAGCAGACCACAGTGTAAATCGCCCGCTGTGACAGGCGGATGACGTTGTCGGAGCAGACCGTCTATTATCTGAAGGGATTGCCGCATTTTTTCTCAGGGAACGCCGATCCCTTAATCGTAAATTATCTTTGAGGAAAGCAATGAGCATTATACTGATGCGCCACGGTAAGCCCGATCACCATCCTGGCGGCCGTTTGCCTGCGCTGGCGATGGAACAGTGGTGTGAAGCGTACGATATGTCGCGGGTTGAAGATGCGCCACCGGACAGATGCCGACAGGTAGTGAGCACGGCCGACTATATTATTACCAGTCCGCTGCCTCGCGCCCGATCCTCCCTGGCAAAATTAGACCGCGAACCCGCCTCAATCGATGAACTGTTTAGCGAAGTCTCGCTGCCCATCATGCGCCTCGGTTATCCTCATTTACCTGCGGCTTTCTGGCTGACGGTGCTCCGCACCTTGTGGCTGTGCGGCTATGCCGGTTCGGTAGAGTCTTTTCAGCAGGCAGAACGGCGAGCCGCTCTGGCAGCCACCACGCTGATTGAGCATTCATCCAAGGGTAACGTGCTGCTGGTGGGACACGGCATTATGAACAAACTGATTGCGCGAGAGCTGCGCAAAGCGGGCTGGCTGGCCGAAAAACACGCCAGCAGCCGCCACTGGAGCACCGCCATCTATCACCCACCTTTTATTCCCTCGGAAATTGAGTAAGGCCCCGTTTTAGAGGATTAGGCAAGCTTTAAAGAGGCACGGATATTTTCACCACACGATAACCCTCATACGCTGGTAGTCACTGACGGATAGTCCGTTTAGTGAGGCTCATTGTGGAGGTTTCTGTGTCTGAACTGATGAATAAAGTTATCGCGATTACCGGTGCCAGTAGTGGCATAGGCGAAGCGACCGCTCGTTTATTAGCGGCTAAAGGCGCTCGCGTCATGCTGGGTGCGCGTCGGACAGCGCGGCTGGAAAAGGGGGTCGCGGAGATCCACGCGGCGGGCGGTGAGGCCCATTTTATGGCGCTGGACGTTACCCAACTCGAACAGATGGAAGCATTTGTCGCTGAAGCGCAGCAGCGTTTTGGCGGACTGGACGTAATGATTAACAACGCTGGCGTGATGCCGCTCTCGCCGCTTTCCTCGCGCAAAGTAGACGAGTGGAATCAGATGATTGATGTGAACATCCGTGGCGTGCTGCACGGTATTGCCGCTGCTCAACCGCTGATGGAGCAGCAACAGTACGGCCATATTATTAATATTTCGTCGATTGGCGGGCTGAGCGTTTCACCTACCGCGGCGGTTTACTGCGCGACTAAATACGCTGTGCGGGCTATTTCGGACGGCCTCAGACAGGAGACGGATAAACTCCGGGTGACGGTGGTTTCGCCCGGCGTGGTCACTTCCGAGCTGGCGGAGACCATCAGTGATGAATATGCCCGTGAGGCGATGAGAAGCTATCGCAGCGTGGCGCTGGATCCGGAGGCGATTGCTCGTGCCATCGCCTGGGTGATTGCGCAGCCTGATGACGTGGACGTGAGCGAGCTGGTTATCCGTCATACCGCCAGCCCGTACTAAATCGCTTTAGCCGGTCACGGCAATGGCAGGCTCCAGCCGCAGGATCTCTTTCATATACAGGGCTTCCTGCTGCGGGCTACGGCCAAAAAAGCGCTTAAATTCGCGACTGAACTGCGAAGGACTCTCGTAGCCCGTCTCTGCCGAAGCCGCCGCGGCAGAGACGCCATTTCGCACCATCAATAGCCGGGCCTGATGCAGACGCAAAGACTTGAGATACTGCATCGGCGAGCTTTGCGTGACGGCTTTAAACCGCGCGTGAAACGTTGCGCTGCTCATGCCGACTTCACGCGCCAGATCGGCCACTTCCATATGCTCCTGATAACGATGCTGCATGATCTGCAACGCCCGGGCGATTTGCGCAAAATAGCCCTGATTCGATAACGCCGCCCGCAGCGAAGCGCCCTGCTCGCTCATCAGGACGCGATAGTAAATTTCGCGCAGCAGACCAGCCCCGAGAACCTGCGTTTCCTGTGGTGAGCGCAGCGTTTCCAGCAGGCGCAGGACGCTATCGCCTAATTGCTCGTCCAGCGGCGTGGAGAGCATGCTGGCTGGCTCCTCTGTCGTCAGCGGCAGCTTAAGCGTCACCAGTAAATCCGCCACCACCTGCAAATCCAGACGCAGCGCCACCGCCAGCATGGGTTCCTCGGCTGTGGCCTCCGTCTGGCTGATAAAAGGCAAAGGGACGGCCACGACTAAAAACTGCTGTGCGTCATAAATAAAGGTTTGATCCGCCAGAAAGCCCCGTTTACGCCCCTGACAGACCACCACGACAGACGGCTCGTACAGCACGGGCGTGCTCTCCAGCGAGATATCGGAACGTAAAAAACGCACATCTTTTAAAGCCGACTGCGTGTAACCATTGTTTGGCGCAAGCTGAGAAATCAACGCCGCCATTTTCCGCCGACGGCGTTCAGACGAAGAGTGCATATCAACCACGCTCGGCTCCTTAAATTGATGACAAGGGTGATTCGGCAACCCATGCAGCAGTTCACTTAACCTCATTAACGGACAGAGTGAGATATTGCAGACTTTGACACAACCCGTTTCAGGGTGCGGCAAAAGCAGGCTAAGTGTAGGACCCCGGCTAATGGATTGTTATTTAATCATTTCTGACATGCAGCACAACGTCTAAAAAACAGCCAAACGGTGGCGCAATGCTGGATTGCATCAGCAACTTACATTATAATTCCGCGCCACGGCCCCTTAGCTCAGTTGGTTAGAGCACGCGACTCATAATCGCTTGGTCACTGGTTCAAGTCCAGTAGGGGCCACCAGAATTTACCTGTTAAATCAGGGCATTAAGCCACTCTTAACCGAGTGGCTTTTTTGTTTCTTGCGGTCAATGTCCCCTTTTCGTCCCCCCACCCTTTTCTTTTTGGTTCCTGACTTTCCCTTTTTAGCTGACCAGGAAAACTGGATAACCTTTCTTCAGGCGAAAAAAAACCGCTTTCGCGGATCGTATCAGTGAAGTAATGCTGATAAGCGCGGTCGCGACTTCGGCCACGCGGACCACGACCATAACCAGTTTGGCCTGGTCGGCAATCGCCTGAAAGGATGCGGCCAGCGTGCCTTTGGTCCCGGCTTTAGCAATACCGCCCTGCACGTTAGTTAACAATACCGGCGTGTTAAGTGGAAACGCGGTAGTGTCGGCGTCCCCGCCGGTACAGAGCAGCCCAACGATGGCGGTGGATACGGTGGAAATAGTGCGCGTGCCGTCGTTAATTTCGACGACCCGCACACCGTGATGACAATCAGACATCTGATGCACTCCGTGTAATGAGTGCGCTCAGATTGCCAGCTCAGGCGGGGCAGTGTATGCGTTTGGGGTTTGCTGGCTGATGGGCGGACAATTAACGGGGGAATGATCGTTTTTTCATCCTGTGGCACTATAAACCGCCATCATTAAAAGAGGGAACGAGATGATTACAGCAACGGCAGAAAGGCAGGAACCAGGACGGTATTACACTTTTGAGTCGAGATTGCCACAAGGCGAATTTTTCGAGCTGCGACCGCATAATTTACCGCGCAATGCTCAACCGGTGTTGGACGACAAAAGCGGCATGTGCATCGGATACACCGTGGCTCAGGCTCCCGGCCTATGGCAGATTTATGACGCACAGGGAAATTTTGTACGACTTGAAGAGGCTCCGCTTGAAACACCTTTAATCGATCCCACGGATATCGCGCTGATCGCTTTCGGTGTTTTCCGCATCCTTCGTACCGGCCGCGCATTATTTGAAGCAGGGACACGAACCGCTGTTACCGCTAAGCTCAGCCAGAGCACCATTTTATTTTTACGGGCCAGATTTAAGCTCGGCTTGTCAGCTCGTAATTTGAAAATGACCGAGACGGCTGCAAAACACATGTATGAACCGGGCCGCTATGTTCCTTTGCATATCCAGGAAAAAGCTATTCGTTACGGCAGGCGCATGGCCGATCTCCGCAAAGTTAAAGGGCTGTACAGATACGAAATTGAGATGTACAAGCTATATCGCAAAAAAGCCACCACTGAGTATAAAAAATACAAGCTGGAAGTTGTGGTAAGAGAGTCTGACTGGACGATTACCCATTTCATGTATTTTTGAAAGACCGACAGGAACGCATCCATGTTTGATATCAAAAATGAAGAATTCACTTTTGCGATCTCTCCTTTTGAAAGAGTGATCGATAACGAGATTGACCCGGAGCATCACCGCTGGGACTGGATTAAATCCTTTGTTGAATTCTCTGTTCCCGGCCTGAAAGCACAATTCCAGACTGAATTTACCGTAGGCGAGTTGCTGGCACTACGCGAGCAGTTTGCAGCGCACCATAAAGCTTTGATTGCTCAGCGTGAAATAAAGCTTTTCGAGTTTCAAAGCCAGTGCCATCAACTGAATATGGTAATCAGGAAAGCAGCTGGCGCTGATGGCGTGGTTATTGAATATGACCTTCGCCCGGGACCCCATGCAGACAGCGTTCAGGTTAAAGGGAGCTTCGGTCTTGATGAAAGCTTTTTCCCTGATATCTTGAAACGGCTGGATGAAATGATTGAATGGCAGAATTAAGAACTGCTTTATTCTGTCAAGTATTACAGCCGGATATGCGTCAGCGTATCCGGCTATGAAACAACCTGTTAAAATTAATCAGTTCCTTCCGGTTCAGCCTCATCCTCTAAAATAAGCTCACCACTTTTATTAGCGCTAATATCCGGCACTTCTTTCCCTCCACGGGCAGGACGGTCGCGCAGCCCGTAGTGATGTACGCGCGCCATGCGCTGCACGTTTCCGGTAAATTCCACCACGGCGTCGTCGGCGGTCCCTTTTGCCTTCATGTATTTGGCCGTGCGCAGCTTTGCAAACATCTCGCGCTTTATCCGGCCTTTCTTTTTACGCGCCGGTGCCTTGCGTGGTTTGAACGCCGCGCCTGCTGGCGCCTGCTGGCGCTTGATATTCTGCTGCTGCCCGGCGCGCAGGCGCTTTGCGATGGTGCGGGCCATTTCCTTACGTGCGGCCGGTGACAGATTGCCGATCAGCGCGTTTAACCTGGCGTCGAACGCCTCCAGCCCGTTCATGACCGCCAGCGGCAACCGCTCAACCTACGAGGCGAGCCGCAGCGAAGACGCCAGCCACGCGGACGTTGCCAGGGCAATCATGCACGCGCTGTTAAACGAACCGCTTACCGCTGCCAGCGGCGGGGCTAACCCTTCAATTCTGGAATTTTACTGATGAGCAAACGCAGCCGTAAGGCATTTAAAGCAGCACCGGCCGCGCCCCAGCAGGTCGAAGCATTTACGTTCGGCGAGCCGACGCCGGTAATGGACAAGCGCGATATTCTGGATTATGCCGAGTGCATCGGAAACGGGCGGTGGTATGAGCCGCCGGTCAGCTTTCACGGGCTGGCAAAAAGCCTACGCTCGGCGGTGCATCACAGCTCGCCGATTTACGTGAAACGAAACATTCTGGCCTCAACCTTTATCCCGCATCCGATGATGAGTCAGCAGGAGTTCAGCAAGTTTGCGCTGGATTATCTGGTATTCGGGAATGCGTTTGCCGAACTGCGCCGCAACAGCCTGGGCAGGCCGTTCAGGCTGGAAACCACCCCGGCCAAGTTTACCCGCAAGGGTGTGAAGGACGGCGAATACTGGTTTGTGAACGACTGGAAGGAGCCGCACCAGTTTATGCCCGGCAGCGTGTTTCACCTGATTGAGCCGGACATTAATCAGGAGCTTTACGGCCTACCGGAATACCTCAGCGCGCTGAACTCCGCCTGGCTGAATGAAGCGGCCACGCTGTTTCGCCGCAAGTACTATCAGAACGGCGCGCACGCGGGCTACATCCTGTATATGACCGACGCGGCGCAGAGTTCCAGCGACGTGGATCGGATGCGTCAGGCAATGCGCGACACGAAAGGCCTGGGCAATTTCCCAACCTGTTTATGTACGCGCCGAACGGCAAGCCGGACGGAATCAAAATCCTGCCGCTCAGCGAAGTGGCGACGAAAGACGATTTCTTTAACATCAAAAAGGCCAGCCGCGACGACCTGTTAAGCGCGCACCGCGTGCCGCCGCAAATGATGGGGATTATCCCGGACAACTCCGGCGGGTTCGGGGATGCGGTAAAGGCGTCGCAGGTGTTTGTACGAAATGAGCTGACGCCGTTGCAGGAGCGGATGAAAGAGATTAACGACTGGATGGGGGAAGAGGTGATCGCTTTTCGTTCCTACTCACTGGAAGTGACCATAACGAACTGAAAATGCATTTCTGACGGCCTGACAGTGCTACTGGTCAGGCCACGCTCATACTTGACAATCAGTTAAGAGCAAAACGGGCATTAAGCCGAGCTTTGGCGACATTTATTTAGTAGCATATCTTCTGTGCGTTGCTTTTTGGTCTTTCCCATTTAAAAGACTTTAATGCTTTTATAGTTTATCTACGTCTGCTATCACTGCTCGCACCCTTTTCAATCCTTCATCAGGATTTGCATACACGCCTTCGCGCTTGAGTATCTTTCCTGATGGTGTCATTACGACCCACAGGCAATTTTCTAATGGATCATCACTAGGAACTAATCTCGTAACTTCTTCATGTGAGGCTTTCAAAATAGCTATAACAAAATACTCATCTACAAGCTTCTTAGTAGTGTGATACTCCATAAAGTAGCCAAGAGAATATATAAGCTTGCTCAATTTAGGGTGGGTTTCGTCATAGATCACAGCAAAAACTAATTTCTGCGTTTTTTGAGCTTCCTTCAAAGCATCTTCCAAGCTTCGATGAGGAATAGATAAAAAGAATGAATCAGCATTAATCACACCTGTTGAACTTCTATCAAAAACTTCACTATTTACAGAAGCAGGATTGTTCGTTGCTGGTTTGGTTTGTTGAACTGGTACCTGAACCGTTTTGCTACGACTTTGTAAGCAATCGGTAAGTTCATCTTGCAGTTTTGCAACTGTGTCAGACTCATCTTTTTTGGCCTTCTCAAGACGTGCCGCATCATCACGCGCAGCCTCCAGACGCTCTTTGGTTATAGTGGCAATAGTTCCATAAACCAACTTACCTATAAAAAAACCAACCCCACCAAATGCCAGGGCATTGGTAACAAAGAAAACTGGATTGGCTGCAATAACATCCCAGTATTTACTAAATAATACAGCTAGATTCACTGTCGGCTCCGGCTCAGTTGTATTCAAAGTAGCTTAATCGAAGACAATGCATCAGTAAACCTAGCCTTCTTCTTCTACAGACTTAACAAGTCGAAGATTAGTGCTTAGATGCCTATCTTTATAAGAAATTCACATAGATTATTAATGCCCAGCTCAGCTAACCTGTCTACCGCATAAGAATTTTGAAAAAATTATTATATTTGGCAAGGGATGCTCCTGATGGCCAGGTCATTTTTCCACACAAAGGAACAGTAGCAGGTCGAGGGTGAGGTCTCATGCGTTTACCTTTTAGACGTTATGCCCATCAATAAATCCAGCGGCCCGCTTTAGCTGATTCTATCAGCATGCCAATTGTTAGCGGCTCAGCTCGTCGGTTCTCAACCTTAAGCTCCTTCGAGCGAAGGAAATTAGGGATAAGGCCTTTACTGGGCGGCCAGTATTTAAAAAAATCGAAATCTAATTTATCTACGTTAAACCGTGAAAAATACTCTTTCATAATTTCGTCACCAGTTTCCCTCGCCCACGGGTAATCGCCGGTAGAAAGGCTGGTTTCAAGAGTCAGGACAGGCTTTTTTTTTGCAAACAAAGGCTTCTGGTTATAGTTCTCTTCATACCAGCTCATCACACTGGCTGCGATATCATCTTTTAGTTCCATAGCTTATCATCGCCTCTGGCAATAGTGTTATAGCTGCGGGTTGCCTTCCAGGATATCTGAATAACGTCGCTCATAAGATATGCGATACCTAGCATAGGCACCCACCTTCCCACAAAAGCGCCAAGATTATTTACGTAGCTGAACCGTAGATGTTTGATGCTTTCGTTAGTCAAAGTAGGCCAACGACTCACCCGAACATTCAGCCACTGGCGAAGATTTCGGCTTAAAATGGATGTGCCATCAGTTGTGCCGCCAGGCTTTGTCCTGGTTGTAAGATGAGGCTGGCCAATTATCACTAATGCGAGCGTGGCGATATCTTTAACGCCGAATTGTTTCTGCGCTTCCTCCAGAAAAATCCAGAAAAAAAGCTCACCTGCCGAAAGGTTATGAAACCCTTTATAGAAGTAAGTTCCTTTAAGCTGTTCAGTAGTATCCATGCCATTCCCTTGATTTAGTTACTATGCAGATCTTAACAGTACCATAATATTCCTTAACGGTTCCAGATGCTTTCAACGGCATTTTGCGCAGTTTTTCATATTTCAGAATCCTGCTTGCTCTTTCTGCTTTCAACGCTTCTCAGCGCTTACAGGAGGTGCTCTGCCATACATGTTTACCTCTTCCGCGCGCAATGCTATCCCCGCCACGCCTGCCCGCTTTGTGTATCGCTTTTAATGCAGTTGCATACCCCCCTTTTAACGGCACCCAGCAAGGCACTGCGCAGTATTTAGGTCTGGGGTTTTGCATGCAATTTCATGAGAGCTAGGCATGCATGACCCAAGCTAAAAGAGAGAATACAATTTCTCTCTTTTTTCACTGGTAAATCAAATGTCATCAATTAGACCTAACGGTAATCCATCCTCACCAATCGAGCTATAATGAGCAACTATGTGTAAGAGTTCATTATCAGAAAAATAATTTGGTAAGTCATTATCAACTAAGATTATTTGGCATGGGGAGTTTTTTGCTTGAGCCTTTTTAACGGTATCTATTAACTGCGCATAGATATTTTGGTATTTCATAGGATCGGCCATGCCTTCGCTCTCATCTTCAAAACTAGGAGCTTCTCCGGTACTTTCATCTTTAGTTTGTTTACCTAAGTATTTCCCTACAGTATCGAAAATTAAAAACAAAGGATGATTAATATCATGATCCAAAGCATAATCCAGGATTGAAAGAAGGTAACCTATAGAGGATATAGTTCTAAGCCCTCCCGAAGTAATATTGTGATATTCCTTACCTCTGATTACAGGGATAAACTGACTTTCAGACATCTTTATCCCGATCCTATTTTTTATGTTAATACCTTTCAAATAACTATCGAATCTATCTCCTAACCCTTGCAAAATCCCTTGCATACTAGGTGCACTCGATTTCAAAACCTCAAGGCGCTCATTCAAAACTTCGATAGCTTTTAAAAGTTCTTGATGCTTTTCAAGCAAAGCCTCTTGCTGATTTCTTACCTTCAGATTCTTAACTAATTGCTCTCTGTTCTTTTCATTCTTTGAAATTTCTTTTATAAGCGCATCCCTTTGAGTCAGAAAGGGGGTAATCATTGATTGGCTTTCTTCATCAATCAATTCTCTAAGCTCGTTTAACTGCTCACTTAATTCTTTTTTATCAATAGTTTTATCTTTAAATTCTAATGACAACTCTGAAACCATATCATTGATATTTTTTCGACGCCGTGTTAGAGACACTAACTCCTCGTCTAGTTCTTTCTCCGTTGATATCTCAAATGGCAAGCTGACATCATCAACTTTAATTTGGCTATCACAAATAGGGCAAGAATAAACCTCTTCATCTAAAGAACCAATGCGCGAATTGGCTAGCTGTATAGCTTTTATTTTATTAATATCGTTATCATAATCATTTTTCAATCGAGAGTACTTCTCAATCTTGTCCTCTAGAACATCAATCCTTAATTTACAATCCTTGAACTTAAGTGAAATGAATTTATGTGCATCTTTCAATTGCGTATATTGCGTAGAACTCGCCTTCATAACCTTGTCAATCGAATTGAGATCATGAGAAAGCGCTTCCAAAACAGCGTCTAATTTATTTAGCTCCTCATCAATAGCCTCAATAGTTTCATAATTAGTCTCACGCAAAAACTCAGCTATTATTTCATATTTTTTATTTAATTCTTTTACCAACGCAGCCTTTGATGCTATTTCACTCTGCAGCCTAGTAATGCTTTCATCAAGAACATTAAACATGTACTTAAAGACTTCTTTAGTAAACGGATAAACTGCCCAGTTACCTAAACCTAAAAAGGACTTACTACCAATATCATCTTGATTTATATAGACATATTTATATATATTTCTGAAGCTTAACCTGCGCATTTTTGAGTTTGATTGAGAGGGAGAAACTTTGATTTCAACCTTTGGAAAATTAAGGCTATCAAGCAAAAATTCAGAAAAAATACCATCTGAATTATGTGTAGGACTGTAATTAGGTGCGTACTTTTTCGGGAAATGCTTATCTTTATCACTAAACTTACAACGATAGACTTCAATCAGTTTTTTGTTATCATAAATGTCACGTACTATAGTATAGGGCACATCATTTATAACTACCTCCAGTGAAGCATAATTAACGGAAGATTTTATTTCATCTGCTAAGTCTATCGAACTTGCACCTAAAAGATAATTAACAAACTCTAAAACACTAGACTTTCCTGTATCGGAGTCCCCATATATAACATTTAAGCCTTTATAGAAAGGAATGATGTAATTTTTACGCACACCCACAAGAATTAGCGAATTTATATTGAGATAAGACTTCATCACTACCCCTTAAAGACCTGATTAATTATAGAGTTTAACTTTGAAGCAGGAAAAGATTGCAATGGTAAAAGTGCTTTAGAAAGGATTCTTATTTCCTTGAAGAACCCCTCATCAAATCCCGCCGCAAAAGCCACGCCCTTTTCAGATAAAAATAACTTAACACTTTCCTCACTCTCTTTCTCAGCCAAGAGCAATCCAAAGCTAGAAAGTTTTTTTATGAGGCTCTTAACTTTCGCATTGTCAAACAAAACATCAACATTCGATGAAAAACTTTTCATTGTGTAAGTCAATTTCTTTTCTACGAAAACTGGTTTTTTCCCAGACAACTTAAGCGCTAAATCTATCTTAGAAGGATTCTTTAACAAATATATAAAAATCTGTAATTTATTTATATCAAGGCAAAGCTTTTTATTCTTGTTGTGCGACAAAATTGAAATTGCTACAGTAAGCATAGCTACGTTCAAACTATACTCTTCATCAAGGGGTATATATGGTAAATTAAATCTACTCATACTCACCTCGCCGCAATTTTTCTAGCTTATCCATATTAGTTTCTGAAGACCACACTATGTCTTTGTCATTACTGTTAGCTAACTGATGTAACATTCCTTTTTTATGAACTGTTTCAAGGCTCTTAAGAAGAGAGCTTAATGAGGTCTTATCCTCTTTACTGATCCTCGCATGAACAGTTGCTATAAATTTATCTGGCGAAACACTACTAGCAATATGCTGTTCATATTCCTCTTGGTAAATCTCCCTTATCTTTGAATATAAATGGCTTAAAATCAATTGATCGTGGTCACTTGTAAATACATTCCTTATTAACTCAGCATTGTAATAATATTCTTTTGCATGCATAGTTATATCCTGATGAATATCAGCAACGATCATTTTTAAAACAAAATACTCGTTGTTGTACTGTTGCTCATCAGTAAGACGCTCAATAAAAATTTTTTTGGGAGCTTGAGCATTTATAAAATGAATGAATTTTTTCACCGCAACAAAAACTGTAGACTGATTATTGTTAGGCTTACAAATAGAGCTATGGGACTCATTAACTGCAAATGAGTTTTTCCTCTCACTATCCATTGGTAACGCGCTTTTCTTGTCTACAACTGAATCATGCGCACCATAAATATATCTTGTAATTGGTACGTTATTGATGCAATTTAACCATTTTCTATTTAATTCATCCGTAGCATTGCTTAATAATTTGAGATCGACGAGCTGAGCATTTGAGGACACTAGCGAAGTTATATTCCCTAAAATTGCGCCAGAGTGAGGTACGGCTAATGAAATAAAACCGATTATTTTAGAATCTTCTTCATGCTCAATTTTTTTTAGTATTACGTTTTTTGATATCAACCCACCCATACTGTGAGCCACTATTATTATTCTTGAGTAACTGTCTAAGTTGATCTCTATTTCGGTATAAAGCAGCTCTGCTATTTCGTCTGTTGGCAGATTCTTTTCTATTTTATTTTTCCCTGAAAATATTCGAGCAAGAATACCTGATGTTTTTGCATAAGTTTGCGTAAATTTTGTGAAATAGTTAAAGCAGGCAATATCGAATACATTACTGATATCCTCATCTAGTGCTAAAAGTTTTGGGAATGATATGTCGGCATCAAAATCCCATGTATCCATACCACCTTTCAGCCCATGAACGAAGAGAATCAAACTGTCCTTTTTCTCTTCGCTTATCCATTCAACCATGCTCATATGCATACCTGTGAGTTAGTTCAAAATAGTCTAAGAAGGACAATGGCATCCCTCACAAAACCATATCATCATCTTCTCTTATCAATTTTTCAACTAACACTTACAGTAACGCATGTAAAATAAGGCCTGTATCAATTCTCGCACTATGGATTCGTTATGAAAAAGCAATGAGCTAGCAACTTTTTTGCCCTAACCTGCCACGCGCTCGATCAGTGGGCCTTTGAGCATGGAGTGGAGCTGCGACTTATCCAGCCCGGCAAGCCGACGCAGAACGGATTTATTGAGAGTTTTAACGGACGCTTTCGCGATGAATGCCTGAATGAACACTGGTTCAGCGACGTCAATCATGCCAGGAAAACCATCAGCGAATGGCGTCAGGATTATAACGAATGTCGCCCGCACTCCACGCTGAATTATCAGACGCCGTCTGAATTTGCAGCGAGCTGGAGAAAGGGTAATTCTGAGAGTGAAGGATTCGACATTACTAACTGAGCCTTGTATCTAATCCTGGGGAGCAGGTCATCATAATCAGATTATGGTCAGTATATTACAGTAAAGTTTATATAAGTGTTGAGTATGAATAACCATTTAAAATCATTTTCAAATCAAAAAAACAGGATATCAGACTAAGCATTATCAGCAATAAATACAATGTTTACAGTAACATGCAACGAATGCGTGAGGTCCAAAATCTTAATGAGGGTATGAATAATCGTAACTTGTTGAATTGCTTATGAATCATTGTTGGCTGACTTTTTTCAAGAGTTACGCTAGCTTTACTCTCTTAGCAGGTTCAATCTAAGCGCTCAGATTCAATTCTCCTATCTTCACTTACGGTGTCGGCCATACATGTTTGTGGCCTTAACATAGCCTGCCACATACATGTTTACCCCCTCCGCGCGCAATGCTATCCCCGCCACGCCTGCCCGCTTTGTGCAGCAATTATCATGCAGTTGCATCCAGCCACAGCAACCGCGCCAGAACAGCTCGGGAACATCAAAAATGAGGGGGCGGAATGCATGCAGAATAATGCACTCAATGCATGCATAGCTTTGATGAAGCTGATTATCGGTAATGCCAGGCTTCACTTACTCTCTGAGCGTGATCCTGAACGATAGATTTTGCTTACAGCGGAGACAGTGAGAAAAGCCAAGGCGACGGAAAAAAGGCCCAGAACAATTATTAGCGAGAGTAAAGGGTTCATCACTCCCCCTAAGCTCGTAAAATCACTCATCCTCGCGAGCTGTTCAGGCGTCAATATACGAAGAATGATCTCTGGTATAATTAGAAAGAAAATAATAACAACCGGTACATAAATCAGCGTTTTTTTTGCTTTTCTCATCTTCTTTCTTGCCCTTATTGGCCAACATGATCAAAAATTGGGTAAATGATACAACAAGGACCTAAGGTATGTCACAACCCTATTTGCAATTGAAGATGCAGGCTAATAAGCAATTAGCAATTGCATTAACAAATTCACTTAATGACATCCATGCAGATCATATATCTACTATTGAAAAAGTAAAGTTGGGTGGGCAGCGGCTTATCAATTATGGTTCATGCCTTGTCCCGAATGAATATTATCGTAGTTCATGCCGCGATACGTGGAGAGAGGACAGACGGTTAGTGCTTTCTTTAGGTGAGATATATAGAAGAAATGATGTAGCTCTGGATATGGTTGAAATTTACTTCCGTAAAACTTTAACAAGGCTTGGCAATGAAAAAAGCAATAATCTTGTGTCTCATATCCAAAAATTGTCAGGCAAAGCGGCAGAGCATGCATCTGCTAAAGCCAGTAAGCTGGCTCTATCCTTCACCATTGCCAACTTAGTGCTTGGCAGCGCCGACTTCAAAAAAAACCATATCAAACTTGTTAATTCTTTCTCAACATGGTTTGTGAACGCAACAACACTTTATGCCAAAGCACAAGTAGCCGCATCAGCCGCAAACAGGCTTAAATTTCAGGATTCTTCATATTATCAGGCTCTGTGCAAAGAAAACCTTGAAATGCTTTACTTTCTTATTGAACCCCAAATGTCTGAAATAATTTACCAGGTGAACTCTGGAGATAATAACGAAGAAAAAATCGCAGATGCTTTGTATGAGATTTTACGTAAATGAAGCGTGCAATTTTATGGTTAATCCAGTCATTTTTCTATTTGATACCTGCCGCAATCATTGTGGCAGGCGTGTATTTCTTTATACGGTTTATCCCGAGCTATGCAGCACTTCTTAGCTTATCATGGATAATCGTTGTTTCTTTCATATATATTAAATATAACAAATGGTATTAATAACATTCTGGCACCAGTAAGGCTTAATTTACAAACGAAACGGTCGAAAAAGCGACCGAAAATTGATTGTCAGATAACGTGTGATTAGCCGCGATTTCGGCGATTAAATTCAGCGCGATCTCTCTGTCCCGCTCTTTACAAACACCTTCCGTAGTCAGGCGCGCTATCAGCTCGACCCGCTCAATCATCACCCGTTCTTGTAAATCGTCTGCCATTTTTACCCTCCCCATCCCAAAATACTGCACATAAACACAGTTTGGTTTTTCTGACAAATTGTGAAAGGCTTTTTTACCTTACGATGGGCTTAATCTTACAAAACCCTTTCTGTAAAAATCATAGGCACCAACAGGTTATAGTGAAAGCGGCTCCCAATTTAGTCGGTCCGCTTAAAGCTATATGAGTGCCAATGCCACTCATGAGCTGGAAAAATTGCTATATCCCGTGCAGCAAAAACTACTGCCGCCAATGGTCATCCTCCTGTAATCGTCCGCTCCGGTAAAAAAGCCGCATTTTTGAACCTGCATCCAGGCTACAGCCACTTACCAGTAGCCTGATTTCCTCCTCACTACCCTCAAAACCCCTGGCTTTCAGTTCCAGCTCTAACCGTCGGCGCTGCGGCCGCGTACAGTTATTGACAGAACTCCAAGGGGCGGCAGAGCCGACAATGAAAATCAGCCTCCGCTGGCGCATCGGCCCGTTTGGCGACCTTTTCCCACTTAACCCGACGCGTGAAAACGTCAGAACCGGCAATGAAAGGCGAATAAATACCGTTAACGCGCCATTGCGTAACCGTCAATGTTCTTGGAAATGTACTTAGCGATGTAACCCGTCGCGCTGCCCTTAGTCGGGTCGATGGCTTCAGCATGAAAACGCGCCTTGCGTGCTTCAGGCGTGTTCATCTCGTGCGCATCTTCAGCATGCGCATAGCGGGCCATAATGTCGTACACGCGTTGTTTGTGCTCAGGCTCCATAAACAACAGCATATGCCAGTGCGGCGTACCGTCGTGATGCGGAACAATACCGGTAAGCGCTGTCATTTCAGCAATATAGCGATAAGCGGTCAGGGTAATGGCTTCTTCGTCAGCGTCATCGAGCAGAGTTACAGCCGTGATAAAGTCAGCAACGCTTTGGGTCATGAATGTGCCGACTTTATAAGCCATGACGTGCCAGCATGGGCAGGCGCTGTAGCTGCTTAATAAACGGCAACTCAAAGGTGGCAGATTCAGAAAGCTTGTAACGGTTTCGAACCCGTTGCAGGCGTGGCAATACATTCTTGCCGATAGTCGTATTGGCCCGGCGGCGACCCTGTTCTTCATTTCCCAGCAATTTGGCGTATTTCATCCCGGGGGCAGGTTAGTTGCTTTACTTTCCAATATAAGAGGGATAGTTCTTCACAAGGATATGCGGATGAAAAAGGCTATTCTCAGGAGAAAACAGCCTTAATGGAGTCCTGCTAAGATTGTACGTTTGATGCAGAATGAGGAACGCCTTATTTTTTTACTTAACCGTGAACTCACTCTTTAACTTAACTATTTCGCCATTTTTTTTCAGCTGGTATCTTCCATCCTCTACGGTGAAAACAGTCCCCAAATTAGTACTGTTACTAACAGAAAAAACAGCCTCCTTCTCAATACAATTAGCTGGCCCTTTCATATCTTCGAAGCAAAACCTATCATATTTACCCTCTTCTTCATAGCCATCGCCGAACAACCAAAAAATAATTGTAAAAGATCCATATGTTGCAGGCTTAGGAATTTTATACTGATTTTCCAGAGTATTTTTATTTTTTAGCCACCAGTTTATTTTACCTTTATCAGTATAGGGGAAGTTCCTTACTAAAACATAGCTGTGGTTGCCTTTTTCATGAACTGCTACAATTTTTACAGGACGAAAAGATGACCACAAAAAATATCCCGCCATAAAAAAGAATATAAGAAATATGATCATTATTTTTTTATTTTTAGTGTTCACTACGCTCTCCAGTAATTTCAATGGTGGTTTCCATATTGGTTATGAAGGGTTTAAAACCAATACTCTTGTATCTTTGCAAAACAAACCAAATTCGAAAAAAACGGAACTGGCTAAATTTTAATTTTAAGATATCCTCGCCATCCAAGCCAAAGTGGTCTTGAACCCGATAATGAACTATTGCCCGGTAACGATCATTATTAACTTTTAGAGATTTAATCGTAATGTGCGTGGCCCATGTATCATGGATAGTTATCCCCATCCCGTTAAAATTATCCTGAAACCTGTCAAATTTTGGCAGTCTGCCTTCACTGATAGCTTTGCATAACTCAGCTTTTCTAGCTAACGGATAACATTTATTCTCCCAGTCAATATGGTTTTTAAAGGCATCTGATAATCGTAGTCGTGTACTATTCTCTGCCGATCTATCATTTAATATTTGACTCTTCAAAGCGTTATCCAAATACATACTGGAGAAAGGTGCACCTTCGCCATTCTGCATATGAGTAATCATCTTTTTGATCAAAGATTTATATGGCCCGTAGAGAGAGAAGGATTGTGAAAGATGGCGAAACTCATCAAATAAAATTTCGGCGCATTGCTGACGGCTAATTTTTTCGCCCTCTCCACGAGAACCGTAAAACATCGACTGTGGCTGGCTGAACGGAGTGATTTTCGTCAGTGAGTAAGGATTCGCTCGGGTGGAAACATCGACCAGATGAAACTGTGTTTTCAACTGTGATTCAGAGAGATCGCCGCAGAGCATATCGCTGGCGCTGTAATCATCCATCCGTTTTTGAGTTGCGAAAATGGTACAGGGGAACTGTAAGGCTGACACGGTATCGCTTCCTTGTGCGTAATGATCCATTTATTTGTACAAACCCTGACCAATCATACTCCGCAAAAAATGCCTGTAAATACCGCATGTCCGGTGAGCAAAAATTGAGACTTCTGCCCGGGCAGCCAGATAATGCCTGACAGCTTTATTTCATCTTCAATATTACTCGTTCAGGCTGGAAACCGCCCCGGCCAGGAGGGCGTCGGCGCAAAGAGCATCGGTTTTTAATTATTTGCGGCTTTTTTCTTTCACCATAAAATGATCAAACATGCCTGCAATATGATCGACGAATGCACGCACCTTTGGCGTCATCTGTCGGGTACTCGGCCAGAGAATATGGAAAGTGGTGGTGTGAGTAATATAACTGTTTAGTACAGTTCTTAGCTCACCGGAATTAATAGCATTTTTTACCGAGTAATCCGGCAGGCAGGCAATGCCACGCCCCTCTTTGACCATAAACAGCAGAGCCTCAAGGCTATTGCATATCATCGTTGACGGGATAACCGGCCCCCCTGCCGCGGCGGTGGGCTTAAACGGCCAGAACGCGATTTTGCCGGTACTGGGGAAGCGATAGTGCAGGCAGGCATGAGCCGTCAGTTCGTCCGGCCGCTCGGGTACGCCATGGCGTCTGAAATACGCCGCTGAACCAACGATACAGAGACGAAATGAACCCAGCTTTCTGGAAATTAGCCTTGAATCCGTCAGTTCACCACCGCGTATAACAATATCCATTCCTTCTTCAATCACATCCGTTATTCTGTCCGAGAAATCCAGGTCAAGTTCGATTTCCGGATAGCACGTCATAAATGATGAAATTATGGGCAGTATGAGTCCGTCCGCAAAGGGCAATCCAATGCGAAGCCGGCCTCTCGGCTGCTGCGTCATAGCCGACAGCTCATCCTCCGCCGCCTTTATTTCACTGAAAATACGCTGGCATCGCTCAAGAAAAACCTCACCCTCTGAGGTTAGATGCACCGAACGGGTACTGCGCTGAAAAAGACGTACACCCAGTCGCTCCTCCAGGCGAGATATGCTCTTACTCACCGCCGAAGATGAAATACCTTTTGCCCGCCCGGTCGCAATAAAACTCCTTGTCTGCGCCACGTGCGTGAATATCTCCAGCCCATTCATTTTTTCCATCATTGTTTTTAGCCTGATGATTGCTGACAAATATGTCACTGGTGTTATGCCAGCCACCCCGCTTAATGACAAGCGGATATCCGCTTATGATGATCCCCTTACGTGGAGCCGCAGGCCACTCCAACGTTCCGATAAACGAGTAAAGGAGAAGCATCATGAGCAGCAAAATTCGTGTAGGTATTATTGGTACAGGCAGCTGGGCGAGATACGGCCACATTCCGGCTCTGCAGTCGCTGCAAGATTTTGAGGTTGTGGCGCTGGCCGGACGCAATAAAGAAAAGGTTGAGAAGTATGCCACACAGTTCGGCATCGGTCATGCCTATGGCAGCCCGGAAGAGCTGCTGGCTAATCCTGATATAGACCTGGCCGTGGTGCTGGCACCGACACCTGAACATGGCCGTCTGGCAAAAGCGGTTATTGCAGCAGGAAAGGACGTTTACAGTGAATGGCCACTCTCCACCACCACGGCAGAGTCAGAGGAGATCCTCGCACTGGCGCGTGAGAAAGGTGTTAAGCATATCGTCGGTTTGCAGCGTCGCTTTTCGCCCAGTTCCCGTTACTGGCACGATCTGGTCAGGCAGGGTACGGTCGGGAAAATCAGGGCGGTACGTATGTCAGTGGGCGTAGACGCGTTTGGCGAAGTGATGCCGGAGTTTGCAAAATGGGCGCTGGATGCAGCTAACTTCACCGAGGTGTTGTCTATTTACGGCGGCCATTTTCACGATATGCTGTTCCATGGCATCGGTTTCCCGGAAAAACTCATGGCAGTGAGTGTTAACCAGTTTCCGGTTACCACCATTGCAGAAACCGGTGAGAAAGTGCCGTATTCCAGTCCGAATGAAGTGATGGTTATCGGTACGCTCGCAGGTGGCGGACTGTTCTCAGTTCAGCTTGAGGGTGGTCAGAAACACCGAACGGGTTTGCAGATTGATATCACCGGCACTGAAGGCGTGCTTCGAATTACCAATGCGCGAGGATTTGAGAATAAGGATGACAACGCGATAGCGGTAATGCGTAATGGCGTGGAAACATTTGAAAATCTGCCTGTTCCGGCGGAATATGCGTCCCTGCCGGTTTCCCATCTTGATGCCAGCTCCCAGGATGTCGCCTATCTCTACGCGGCCTATGCTCGCGATAAGGCAACAGGTTCGAATAAAGCGACAACCTTTGATGATGCATTGCGTCAGCATCAGCTTATCGACCAGATCACCGCATCGTCTGCCCAGTTTTTCAGCTAAACGCGCGCCAGTAGCCAGGCAAAGTAGTCAAAAACCTTGCGTATACTGGCGCTGGCCATGTGCCAGAATCCTCAGGCAGACGCCATTGTGTAGCGAACAAGTCTTATGGTAATTTGCGGGTAATTAAACGTTTAGAATATAAACATGATAACAGTCGAAGTTGCTAAACCCGCTCAATTCCCGACATTACTGGAAGTCTGGGAATCATCTGTGCGCGCTACACACTTTTTTTTACGGGAGCAGGATATTCAGGAGCTGCGCTCAACGTTGCTTAATGAGTATTTTCCTAACCTAAATATTAGGGTCGCACGTCTTTGTAGTAACGGTTTGATCGTTGGTTTTATGGGAGTGAGTGAAAACCGCATTGAGATGCTCTTTGTAAATGGCTTTGTCATTACGGGCCGCTCTGAACTTGATGGTCAGGGCAGGCAATATCCTTTATTGCATATGAAACTGCTGAAAACATTATCCTGTTAGAAATTTTTACGTCTGTATTCCTCTCTTAGCGGACGCTATCAGAAATCAGGGGGAAAATGCATGCAGAATAATGCATTCAATGCATGCATAGCGACCACGCCGTCCTCATACGCAGCAGGCCGCACCGTGTTTTACACAGGGTAAGCACGTCGTTACCCGTCTGGAATTCAAACCAGTAATGCGGAACCGTACCGCAATAATCTGCTATTCAGCGCAATATGCTTTACGTATGCCACGCTTAAGCGAAAATATTTACACGCCGAAAACTCCAGAAAGATGAGTAATTCTGTTATAGGGGATGATTAAACGGAGTATGCCTGTGCCAAAAAATCTCTATTAATTAGTGGGCCGACTTGACGATTAGAAGCCTCAAAACACCGGCTTTTCCTTTGCCAGGGCAGATAAGTTACCTTCTGAGGCCGTCGGAACAAAAACTTGTTACCAGACGTTCCGCAAGAATTTTAAACTGTAAAGAAACGTAGTTAAATGTAAATAAATCGATTATCATATAAAAATCACTTACACATTGGCTGGACGTTAAACGTATGTTAAATATATATCCGCCCTAAGATAGCTCTTTATGTCAGTTGAATCAGCGCTATTTCTATTGCAAAAGTTAGCAAATAAAATAATCGAAACGGCCTAATTCATTAAAAAATCTTATGTATTATTTTGTGACGATGAACTGATTTTTAGCATGAGGTATCGAATGAAGTTAAGTGAACTTCTTGCGTTCGTAACGGTTGTGGATACAGGGAATATAACCCAGGCCGCCGAGCGGTTGAATCGAGTGCAATCAAGCATTTCCCACCGAATCAGAAGCCTTGAAGATAATCTGGATGTCACCCTGCTGGACCGAAAAACCGATGGCTGCTCACTGACTGCACAAGGCCAGATACTCTACGATTATGCGGTTAAGATATTAAATCTCGCAGATGACTGCAAAAAAAACATATTGCACTACAGCAGCAGTCAGATGAACATGCGGATTGGCATAATCGAATGCTTACCTGCCTACATCGTCAGTTCAATGATTGATTTAGGTTACGATCTTGGCTGGAATATCGACGTTTCGATTGGCAATACCATCAGCCTGCTCGATGCGTTTGATCGAAACGAATATGACGCGGTGATCATCGGGGCCGGTTTCTCAAACGTACAACATACACGGGCAACATTATTATCAAGTGAACTGGTACTCATCACAGAGAAAAACTTTCCAACAATAAAGGATATATCCAGTCTGGATGGCGAGGTTTTTATGCTTAGCAGCAAAAAATGTGCAACCTCGACCCGTAACTATACCTCTCTGTTTAAAGAGGGCCATATAATCCCGAAGCGGATTGTCGAATGCGGTTCTTACCCCGTGCTGTTTTCAAGCGTTGCTGCGGGCAAAGGCGTCTCCCTGGTATTGCGCTGTTCGATCGGTAGCGAGGTACAGAGCAAGATTAAAATCCATGAACTGTTCGGCCAGTACAATGATTTCAAGATTGAGCTTGTTTATCGTACCGGTTGTCCCAACCTGGACAGCACAAAATTCAGAGGCTTGATAACCTCCATTTTTCAGGATCCCCGTCTGCATAATATCGGTGATTAAATCCTTTTTTCCCTGTTTCCAAAGCGTATATAGCCAGCCGGCCCCTCTACTGAACCAGCAGGGAGTTTGAGAGCATGTATCTGATACATGCCCTACTGCCTTAATAAGTTCCCTGTTATCTCATCAGTATGCTCTTACTCTCGTTTTTACTGATTATGAAGGTTTCTGCATAATGACCAGTCCTTTCGTTCTGAACTTATTCAGAATTAACTTCATCATGGGCACCTCAAAGTACTTATACATAAAAGATGCGAGAGAGACTGACAGCACCAACGCAACGACGATAAGCCCGATGCCTTCCGCCAGGCTAAACTTTCTTCCGGCTGTGAGGTTTAAAAAATAGAACAGCACTAAAAAGTGAACCATATAGAATGCATAAGATATTTCTCCCAGCCACACGGACGTC
This sequence comes from Pantoea sp. CCBC3-3-1, assembly GCF_007981265.1. NCBI lineage: Bacteria > Pseudomonadati > Pseudomonadota > Gammaproteobacteria > Enterobacterales > Erwiniaceae > Pantoea > Pantoea sp. CCBC3-3-1. The sequence continues at coordinate 614,627 of NZ_CP034363.1, read as the reverse complement.
GGGTTATTTAACACCGTCTTTTTGTTTTCCAAATCATTACCCGCCATGGAAATGATTAGCAGGCATACGGGAATAATGAAAACTACGCTCATGCTGAACTGGTAGGGAATATACATCGACCCGACGTAAGTTACAGCCAGCAAGGCAAGCGAAGCTGTTTTTCTGAGTACAAGAGCCCGTCCATTGATTAACAACCTTGCGGCAAACATACCGGCAAGAAATTCAAATATTCGTGCCGGCGGGAAAATATACGAAACCCAAAAATGCTGCTGGGAAATCGGAAAGGCCCCCATCATATGATTCGGCTCAACCCAGAGGTAAATAGCGGTCTGAACCAACAGAGAGGCTACGGTAATAGCGGATAATCCGAATAAATCGAACTTTTCCGGTATTGCTTTCATTATTCTGAAAAGGAAAGGAAAGGAGAGATAAAACATGGCTTCGATGCAAAGTGACCAGCTGGGCCGGTTACCCACAAAAAAGTAATGCACGTCATCAAACCAGGTGTTCAATAGCAGCAGGTTCGAGGACCAGAGTTTATATTGGTACAAGCTGGTCGCACCAATAATGAACGCTATTACCCAAGTCAGACAGTGAGTAGGATAAATTTTGGCAAATCGCCGCAGGTAGAAATCGCCTGGAGTATCGTTATCTTTCGCGGACCATACCATAATAAATCCGCTGAGTATGAAGAAATATGAAACGCCGAGCCAGCCCGCTTTACCCACCATCACCGTAAATATATGTTGTGTAGTAGGATCTGAAAACGGCGCGAGATCGCTGGGCAGCGATGAATGAAATAAAAAAACTAAAAACGCGGCCCAGAACCTGCTCCCCGTTAGCGAAGGAAGCTTAGGCAGCCTGGGTAAGTTCCGCGTGGCTAATGATGGATCTTCACTAAAATTGTTTATGTCGCCGCGAACGGCGTCAACACCTGTTTCTCTATTAAGCGCAGAATTCATTATATTCCCCATGAAGACAGTATTGACATACAAAATATATTCTGAGAGATAGCGATACGCAGAAAAATCAGTGAAGGCAAAGCAACATAATCAAAAATCTCGGTATTTATTGCCTTGCCATTCGATAAGTAAATTATTTTTTAGAGCATAATGCTCTGTGCAATTTTTATTCTTTGATATTTACAACCCCATATCCTGATTTCCATTTTTCAATATGGCCGAATCCCTGCTCTCCAAAATGCATGCCACCGACAAGTACACGGTCTGAACTGACCATATCGAGCACGCGAGAACGGGTTTCTGCCGCCACCTGAGCGTCATAATCAAAGGCGATTGTCACTTCCGGCTTCAGCAGTTGAATATGTGGGAAATGGACAATATCGCCCCAAATAAGCAGGCTTTCTTTACTGCCTTCAATTCTGTAGCCCGTATGGCCTGGCGTATGGCCTTTTAGCGGAGTAGCAAAAATACCAGGAAGCACTTCACCTTTCCCGCACGGACGGAGATTCTCCTGATACTTTTTGAATATGCTTCTTGCCAGAAGGAAATTCCCCTTAACCCGATCGGCTACCGCCGCAAAGTTTTTATCATCCTCGAGGTAGCGATACTCATCGTTATTGATGACCAGCTCGGCATTGCTAAATACCGCCTCGCCTTCTGCATTGAGTAAGCCGCCAATATGATCGGGATGAGCATGCGTCAGAAGCACCGCGTCAATATTACCGGGTTCCAGGCCCATTTTCGCCAGGTTAGCAACCAACCCGCCGCCCCAGCCCTTAATACCACCGGCTCCGCTGTCAATCAGAATGTTTTTGCCGTTGCGACGTACCAGAAAAGTATTGATATGCACATCATTAAGACCGTTTACCTGCGCGTCGCTCTGAATTTTTTCGCACTCCGCTTCATTGACATTAGAAAGCATTCCGAAGTCAACGTGCAGATATCCGTCGCTTACTGCAGTAACCGACATATCACCGAGATCGATTGTTGGAAATGTAGTACTCATAGTGTGTTCCTTAGTTCTTTGCATAAATGTTATTTAATTCATACGAGAAACAGCGGATTCTCGCGACGACTCCTATTTTTTCCCTAATCAACAAATCGACCTGCGACAAAAATTCTTCCAACACCGGCACGGTACGAAAATTTTCCTGCCTTAGCCTTGCTTCAAAGTATACCGGTGTACCAAAACCTATCTCAGCGGTAAGGTAACTAATATGAATATTGTTTTCTTTCGCTTTCAATATCTTCATAGCGATAGTGGCTAACGAGGTTGAAAATTCTGCAAAGGCATTGTCGTTGAGCCGATAGCCTGCGGATGTGTAGAGGGTAATACTGGGCATCTTGCCTCGCTCCTGCGAATGAATATTTACGCTGCGTTAATCGTGGTTAACCGCATACTTTTTATAATGTCAGGATTGACCACCGTACCGATTTCAGCATTTCCACGGCGGAGTTGATCAATCAGCTCCATGCCGCGCGTTACTTTGCCAAAAGCCGTATAACGTTGATCCATAAAGCGCGATCTGGCGGATGTAATAAAAAACTGATGGCTGGCGCTGTGTAGATGTCTGGATCTCGCCATACCCAAGGTTCCGCGTTCGAACGGCAGGCTGTTCAATTCTGCCGCCAGCTTCGGTAACCTTAAATAATCCAGGCCCACCTCTTTTACCGGGTTACCTGTTTGCGCCATAAAGCCTTCAATGACTCGCGCAAAGGGCATGCCGTCATAGAACTTAGCCTGCACCAGCGCTTTAATACGTTCCACATGGTTGGGAGCCAGCTCGGGAAACAAGCTAATAATCACTGTCCCACTGCTCAGCTTCATCTCAATGAGGTCCTGTTGGTCATTTGTCCGGTTAAATATCCCAGGCAAGATCAGCGCACCGGCGCACAGGCCCAGGCCGCCGCCAATAAATTTCCGACGATTCATCAGTTTTACTCCAATCGCACGACAGGATCTTTATCCTCTGCCGGGCTTAATTTGCTCATTAACTGCGCTCGTACATCCCTCAGGAAGGCTTATCAGTGCGCATCAATGAACGAAAGGATTTCATGCGTAAGCGCATCAGGCTGCTCGAAATTGGGTAAATGCGCCGCTCCAGGTATGATATGCAGCTCGGCATGCCACTTTTCCGCCAGGCTCCGCGCGTAATCCTGTGGCGTGAGCTGATCATCGGCTCCCCTCACCACAACCGCTTTTACTCGTGGAAAAGTCATGTTTGTCAGATCGGTATCGGCGATGGCATAGGAGCATCCTGCGAAGGCTTCAACGGTGGTACGACGTAGCATCTGCTTCAGACCGTCTGCCTCTGGCGTGTCGATAAACTTCGGCGTGACCCATTTACTTAAAATGCCCATTTCGAGATGTTCAACACCGTGGTGAAAAACATCTTCAGCCCTGGCTCGCCAAAGCGACGGCGGAGCGGCATTAACCAGGGAAGTATCGACGATCACCATTCCCAGCACCCGTTTGGGTATCTTGAATCCGAGCCACTGCGCTATGGTTCCTCCAATTGAAACCCCTGCAACATAGAACGCATTGATATGCAGGTGATCGAGCGCGGCTACGACATCGTCGGCCAAATCGGACATGGAAAATGGCAGAGCATCAATTGCGCTTAATCCATGTCCGCGGATATCCAGGCGCACCACGCGATAGCGCTCGGTTAACCGCGGCATTTGCAAATCCCACAGGTGTAAATCCGTTCCCAGTGAATGAAGAAGTACCAACGTTTTCGCATTTTCTGGCCCCTGCACGTCGACGTACTGAGTTAATTTAAGCGGCCGAATAAACATTCAACACTCCCCATTTTTATTTTTTTCTTCTGTATCGCCAATTCCATCGCTTGCGCTATTTTAACCAGCAATCTTTACTGATGTAGGCGGTGAATTCTGTCAGGCCACAGGACTATGCTGGCGCTTCTATTAATAGAGCAATCGCCGTTTTCTCTCTAATGGATAATTTCGATGCCGCTATCGAAATTATTGAATCCTGTTCATAAACCCTCGGTTGAAAAACGTTTATTTTTCAGAATATCGCCAGAACATTCATATTTTCGATGAGTGCCTCGATTTTATTCGCTGGCGTTTTATTAACATGAAAAATAACATCTGGCGAACAAGACCCGGAGATTAACCGCAGGGCAGCACTGTTGATTTCCCTTCTCTGCATATATCCGTAGCGGGTCGCTGTTACTTATTTTTCCGAAAATTTATTTTAGCTTATGGGATAAATTATGGCGCAGGCCGAATTTGATAAGGTAATGGTTGAACTGGTTGATTATGCCTATGAGCAGTCAATCTTTGATGATGAGACTTTACGCCTGGCGCGGTTTTGCCTGCTGGATTCTACAGGCTGCGCGATTGCCGCCTCCAGCGATGGTGACTGTTTAAAACTGATGCGTAGCGCGCAATTCAGCAAGAGCAGCGAGGGTGTTCCTGTTATGGGGACCGCGTTAAAGTTGGGACCGATCGAGGCAGCCTTTCAGACAGGTTCGATGATCCGCTGGCTTGAATATAACGACACCTGGCTGGCGCAGGAGTGGGGACATCCGTCCGATAACCTGGGCGCTATCCTGGCAGCCGCAGCATGGCGTAGCCTGGCTGATGATAGCCAGCCGGAACCAGATATGGCAGCCGTACTGAACACGATGATTCGCGCCTATGAGATTCATGGGGTGCTCTGCCTGTCGAACTGTTTTAACGCGTTGGGCATCGATCATGTCGTGCTGGTCAAGCTGGCCTCGGCGATCGCCTCTGCTCAACTGCTCGGCCTGTCAAAAGACCAGGCGTTAAGCGCCCTTTCCAACGCCATTATTGATGGCCATTCCCTCCGAACCTACCGGCATGCGCCAAATGCAGGCACGCGCAAGTCCTGGGCAGCGGGTGACGCGACGGCACGCGGGCTGCAACTGGCGCTGTTCGCCCAAAGTGGCGAAATGGGCTATCCAACCGCGCTTACCGTCAGCCGGTGGGGGTTCGATGATGCAGTTTTACGCGGCAAGCCCTTTAATCTGTCGCGCAAGCTGTCAGATTTTGTCATCAAAAATATCCTGTTCAAGGTTCCCAATCCTGCTGAGTACCATGCGCAGACCGCCGTAGAAGCGGCCATTAACCTGCGCGAGCGGATAGTCGCCGCCGGATTCTCACCTGAAAGCATTGAATATGTCCGGGTGGAAACGACGCGGCCGGCAATGCAGATTATTGATAAGTCAGGGCCGCTGAAAAACGCCGCCGATCGCGATCACTGCCTTCAGTATATGGTTGCTGTTGGCCTGCAAACCGGCAATCTCTCCGTTCAGGATTTTCACGAACCGCTCGCCTCCGATCCACAGCTGGATGCACTGCGCATGAAGATTACCTGCACTGAGCGACCTTCCTTTACCGAAAGCTACTACGACCCGGAAAAACGCGCCATTCCCAATGCGCTCTACCTGAAATGTCACGGCATGACGGAAGAGATCGCTGAAACCATCGAATATCCGCTCGGTCATGTCCGTCGTCGTGAAGAGTGTTTCGAGGCGCTATTGGCTAAATTCCATTTGAATCTTTCAAACAGCCCGCTGCGCGACCATTCATCGGCCCTGTCCCACACCCTGGTTTCAGAGTCGAAGCTGGATGCGATGCCTGTTACCGACTTCCTGAAGATGTTCTGCTGGCTGTAGATCGCATTAAAAACAACGATATCTGTTAATTTAGCTCGAGGTGATGAAGTGAAAAAAGCAATACTGGTTGGTTGTGGTGCAGAGATCGGCGCAAACCTGCTGATTCAGAACGATCCGGCAAAAGATGGTTTCGCTATTCAAACGGTAGTGACAAATCCACCTTCTTTAGATAAGCATTATCCTGATCTGCGCCCTATTGATGGCATTGTTGCTCGCCTGGCAATGGCACATCCCGGCATGCAGTCCCGTATCGACATTATCAGTAGCGACACGCTTAATATCGACGGTCGCGAAGTTTACTTCTTCTTTGGCGATCTGGCCAAAGAACGTCCATCACAAATTGGCCGCTTCGACATTGGCTTTATCGCCACCAGCAAGCTGGATATGGACAGGAACAGCCCTGTTGCCCGCAATATGCTGGAGCTCGCCGATGTGGTGCTGGGCGTTGCAGAGGCGAACGAGCTGCCGAGTATCTACGGCTGTCTGGAAGATTTGACCCGCGATGATATTGGCACTATTCAGCGCAAGGTGGTCGATTCCGGCATGTATTGTCTCGGATCCTGCCAGACAAATGGGATGCATGCCTCGCTGCGTGTCATAACCGAGGCGCTAAGGGCCATTCATTGCAACGCCTCGCACATTGTCTCGGTAGAAACCGATATCGTGCATCCTGATACGCCTAACGGCGTGCTCGGCACGCGATCTTTTGAGGGGCGCATGCAGGATGCACGCGACAATCTCCGTCCAAGCTTCTCACAAATCGCCATGAGCCAGGAAAAGGTGATGCCGTGGGCGCCATTAGTGAATACCGTGTCGTTACGCGCCCCTGTGCATGCGCCCGGCTATCAGATTAACCGTTTTATCGTCAAGGACAGCGGTGCGTTGAGCCTCGGCCTTATCGAGGCGGCGATCGCGCGCGTGAGCGAAACGCATCCGCATGTTGTCAGGGCATCCCAAACGCCTTTGGGTAGCCGTGCCTATGCCTGGGAGCGCAGATGCTCAACTATCCTCACCGATAAGAATCACCTGCTCATTCTCCGTCCGGCCTGGCTGGCAAACCAGAACTTGAGTGAGATTATCGTTCAGTCGTTCGTGAACAATACGGTTGGCTATAGCGCCGTTGTTCGCGCAGTCGCACGCAGCATCGCGCTTGGCCTACCCGTCGCCACTTTTCAGGAGATTGAAAAATGACCCGCTCCCATACGGTTGATCTTTTGAGTTCAGGCTTTGTCGTTAAGACGGCCAGTTCCGCCATGTTCAACGGCAAATTGAAAGCCGAAGTCGATCAAATACGCGCGCTACACGATATCTATCCGGATCTGATGGTTCCGATCCTGCATGACGGACAGGCTGCGGGACGGCAGTTCTATATTCTTGAAAAGATCGACGCCCTTCCTCTGTCAAATATTGTGTTTGACGATCGGCGGCCACTGGCTGAACGCAGGATGATCGTTATCAATGCGTTGGAAAACGTCCAGCGAGCCATCGGCATGGAGATGGATAACCAGCAGGCTACGTTCGACGATATGCCAGCAAGATTACGGGAAGAGTGGGAAGGCACGCGTTTCGCACACGACCTGTTCGATAAACCGATCCTGCTTAACGGCGCGAAATTCAATAAAACCGCGCGTGAAATCTTTGAAAAGTCGCTGGAGCTGGCTCAAACCGAAAAATTCAGATCGGTGGAAAAAGCCCACTTCAATTTTCACTTTGGCAATGTGCTCTACAACGAAGAACACGCCCAAACCCGCTTTATCGATCCTGATTTTTCGGTGCGGGGGCTTGATCCGCTTTTCGGCTTCTCCCGATTCGCCTTTTCGTTCTGGCACGAACTTGCCGCCGAAGTGAAGGATGCGGTGAAAATGGTGCCGATGGCTGACGCATTGATGTTCGTGCTGGCGAAACCCGACTACGGCAATATTCTCGGCGGTATCCCGGAACTGGGAGGAATTGCCGGCCTGCTGCCGCTGATGGGAGAAAGTATGCGGAATCGGTTCTACGTGCTCACCACCTACTGCTTCCTGAGAAGTATCCGTATCAACGGCAGTAAAAATCTCTGGAAAGTACCACGCTCCCCGGTAGTAGCCAGCCCCGAAGAGGTGCTGATGCTGGGCCTGGTGGCTTACCTTGAAGGGGCGAATGTAGAGACTGAAAGCCTCTGTGCGTAATTCCCATCCACTATAGGACGTTAAGGATATGTCGTTGGTAAGCAGCAGTACCCTGGAACAAGGATTCGAGACACCAAGACGCTATCTGGCGGCAGCGGCTATTTTAATCGGCGTTATTATGGCCGCGCTCGACAGCTCCATCGTTAATATTTCCCTGCCCTCTATCGCCGCTGCCTTACAGGTGGATTCAGCGTCTGTTATCTGGGTTACCAACGGCTATCAGGTTGCCAGCGCGGCGGCGATGTTGATTTGTGCCTCGTTGGGTTCCCGGATTGGGGAACGGCGCTTCTACACGGCGGGGATGATACTGTTTACGCTGGCGTCGCTGGGCTGTAGCCTCTCTTCAACCTTCGGCGTCCTGGTGGCGATGCGGGTGCTCCAGGGGATAAGCTATGCCGTTATGATCAGCGTCGGACTGGGCCTCTACCGGGTTATCTTTCCGCCAAGTACGTTGGGCACGATATTAGGGCTGAACGCGCTGGCGTTTGCGGTGGGGACAGCCATTGGGCCTGCGCTGGGCGGCCTGATCATCTCTTACCTCTCCTGGCCCTGGCTATTCTATATCAATCTCCCGCTGGGCGCGCTTGCCATTGTGTTCTCGTTTGTCTCTTTGGGCGTGGATACCGAACGGGAAAAAGGCTTTGACTGGGGAGGTGCCGTTACTTCAGCCGCCGCATTAGGTCTGATGGTTGTCGCTGTCGATCAAATCGGACGCTGGGATAGTCGCACGCTCGTGCTGTGCGGCATCGCGTCGGTAGTGCTGATCGCCATCTTTGTTAACGCACAGAGGCGTTCAAAGCATCCACTGCTGCCTCTTGATATATTTCATTCCCGGCGATATACCTTTGCGGTGATCTCTTCCCTCTCAATGTTTGTGGCGCAGGGGATGGCGCTGGTCGGTTTGCCGTTTGTTTTGCAGCATGCCTTCCACTATTCCGTGCTGGAAGCCGCGTTTATCTTCACCCCGTGGCCGATTGCCGTTGCCATCTGTGCTCCGCTCGCTGGAAAACTCTCTAACCGTTTAAATGCGACTCAGATCTCCACCGTCGGCGTGGTGATTTTCTGCGTGGGCCTGGGATCGCTGGCTTTGCTGCCGGAAGCTGCAACGGTCAATGATTTCCTTTGGCGGGTAGCCGTCTGCGGGATCGGCTATGGGCTGTTCCTGCCGCCAAATAATAAAGAGATGTTTTCGAATGTCGCAGCGAATCGCACGGTAACGGCCTCTGGTGTTTTGTCGACGGCCAGGACTGCCGGACAATCGATCGGAGCGGCATTGGTGGCGATGGTGATTGCCCTGCTGAACGGGCTGAACAGTCATGCAGGTATGCAGTTCGCCGTCTGGGTGTTTGGACTGGCCTGCCTGATATCAGCGCTATCGGCCTTCTCCAGCATGCTGCGCCTGCAGCGATAAACGTTCAGCCACTTCTCTTCACGCATAATCAAAAGCTGTCGCTACCGATCCCAGTAGCGACAGCACCGCCAGAGTGGCGGAAAACCTGACAGCACTGCTCAAGTAAAATCACTAAGACCGGCTCTCTTTAAAGGTCTGCCGCCCACCGGGTTTTCTTTTCCAGGACATTTGATCTTCTTCCCGGCAAATGATAACTATTATCAACTATGCATTTTTGTCCAGGCGGTTTCAATGAGTCAGAGCAGTACCACTTCCCCTTCTTCCTGCTGCATCGTGGGCGCAGGCCCGGCCGGGCTTATGCTGGGTTATCTGCTGGCGCGCAACGGTATTCCGGTAACGGTGTTGGAAAAGCATGCGGATTTCCTGCGGGATTTTCGGGGCGATACGATTCATCCTTCCACGCTGGAGATTATCTGGCGGCTGGGGTTTCTGGATGAGTTCCTGACATTGCCGCATCAGAAAGCCGAAAGGCTGTTTGGCGAAATCGACGGGAAAGAGGCCACAATGGCCGATTTCACCCATCTTCCCACCCACTGCAAGTACATCGCTTTTATGCCGCAGTGGGATTTCCTTAATTTTATCAGCGCTAAAGCCGCGTTGCTGCCGGGCTTTACGCTTATTCATAACGCGCAGGTGGATGGGCTGATCGAGGAACAGGGGAAAGTATGCGGCGTAAAAGCCACCGTTAACGGCGAGCCGCAGGAAATTCGCAGCGAGCTGGTAATTGGCTGTGATGGCCGTCACTCCGCCGTTCGCCAGCATGCAGGTTTAACCGTTCAGAACTTTGGCGCGCCTCGTGATGTGCTGTGGCTGAAGGTGGCTAAACTGCCCGACGATCCGGAGTGGTCGATGGGGCATCGTGGGCCGAAGAAGAATTTCATTATGATCGATCGGGGAGATTACTGGCAGTGTGGTTACTCCATCCCGAAAGAGAGCCTTAACGTGCTGAAGCAGGCTGGATTGTCTGCTTTTTTACAGCAGGTTGCCGCTGCCTCGCCCTTTAGCGCCGGGCGACTTCAGGCCGATATTACCGATTGGGATCGGGTTAAGCTGCTGGTCATCCGCATCGATCGTTTGCAGCAGTGGGCGAAGCCTGGTCTGCTATGCATTGGCGATGCGGCTCATGCGATGTCGCCTATCGGTGGCGTCGGCGTTAACCTGGCGATTCAGGATGCGGTAGCGACCGCAAACCTGCTTTCAGCACCGTTGAAAAAAGGCACCCTGACGCTGAAAGATCTGCAAAAAGTGCAGAAGCGCCGTGCCTTCCCAACCTGGGCGACACAAACACTGCAAATCATGATTAGCAAAGCCGGACAGAAGAAGCGCAGCAAGCCGCCAGGCAGTATGGAACTGTGGCTACGTCGAAGGAAGTTTCTGCCGTTCCTGTTTGGTCGCCTGATAGGGATGGGTTTTTATCGCGAAATCCCAAAAGGGCTATAAAAAAAGCGGCCCCGAGGCCGCTTGAGGTTGTTGACATAGTGCTGGCGCAAGGAACCCGCTTTGAGTTTGTCAGCAGTCTGAAACGACTCTGAGGCCGCAGGGTGATGAATCAGACGCCCGGCGGCGTTTTCCCTTCCTCAATAAACTCTTCATCTATCTCATCGCTGTTGCCCTGATGATCCCGCCCGGAAAGCAGGTTCCAGCAGGCAATAAACATGGCGGCAATCAGTGGACCAATCACGAAACCATTGATGCCGTAGACTTCCATGCCGCCCAGCGTTGAAATCAGGATCAGATAGTCCGGCATTTTCGTGTCCTTTCCGACCAGCAGCGGTCGCAGGATGTTATCCACCAGCCCGATAACCACGACGAAAAAGCCCACAAGGAAAAACCCTTTCCACAGCATACCCGAGAAGAAAAAGTAAGCGGCGACAGGCACCCAGATAATGGCTGAACCGACAGCGGGGATCAGCGACAGGAAGCCGATAAGCGCGCCCCACAGCAGATTGCCCTCGATGCCGGTGAAGTGAAATGCCAGGCCGCCAAGCACGCCCTGGACCACCGCTACCACCACCGTTCCTTTTACCGTCGCTCGCGATACGGCGGCGAATTTCACCAGCAGATGATGCTTAACATACCGGGTTAACGGCAGGCTACGCAGGATAACGTTGACCAGCCACGCGCCATCTTTTAACAGGAAAAACAGCAAATAGAGCATGATGCCAAAGCCGAGCGCGAAGCCCAGGCTGCTTTTACCAATCAGGAATATGCTGCCGGCAAAATATTGTCCGCCCTGAAGCGCCACCTGCGACAGCTTTTGCTGGATACGCGGCGCAGTATCAAGCTGATGCTCGGCAAGAGAGTGGCGAGCCCAGCGCGGCAGGTGCTGCATCACATCGGCTAACATCCCCGGCAGCTGGGTATTATTGTTTTGCAACTTGGTGTAAACCGCATTCAGCTCTATCGCCAGCGAAGACGCGACCGCCGCCAGCGGCGTGATCACCAGCAGGCAAATCACCACCACGGTCAGGAACGAGGCCAGTCCGTTGCGCTCTCCCATGTACTGACGAAGCTTGTTCTTCATCGGATGGAAAATCACTGCCAGAATGGCTGCCCACAGCACTGCGGAGTAGTACGGCCTTAAAATATCAAGAAAAGCCAGAGTAGTTATAAACAGGATCAGGATAAAAAATCCCTTTGTCAGGCCGTTGAATCTCATCTTCTTCCCTCAAAAACTGCAATTTTGCTCCCGTAGCATAGAACGCATCGCCGCTTTTGCAATACCAGGGAAGGGTGCTCATGGATCATGGCACAGCAGGGCAAATTTTGGCGCCTTCACTGGCTTCCTCCTCCGTTGCTTTTCAGCAGGTAAAAGGCTACCTTTATGTTGCCAGGCATAAGGGTTGGCCTCACGTTGATTTATTTCAGGTGGGGCCTTTCTCTTTTCATCCCTTGCCTGGGCTCAGGACCAAAAGATCCAGAGCACCCGGCACGCAGTCTATTCCGTTCCGCTTCTTTCTTCATCGCCAGATAACAAAAATGCGTGCGTGCTCCAGCCTTTTACCACCAGGCACTGCGCTCAGGCCAATTATACCGGCCACTGGTTCAGCACAATGCCTCGCTGACTCGCGCCCTCGCCGAAATCCTTCAATACCGCTTTAACATCGGGATCCAGATATTCCGCGTTGTCGTGATCGACGATCACCACGCTATTTTCCGGGATCTCGGCCAGCAATCCTTTCAGGCGAGGATTGTGCATAAACGTCAGGTTCTGCTGAAAACGCAGCACATAGTGGTCGTCATAGCGCGTCAGCATCAGCGCGTTGTGATGGCTTTTATAAATACTGAACAGCACCTGCGTTACCAGACCAATCCCGATCCCTGCCAGCATGCCAAACACCAGGATACCGCCGATGGTGGCGAGGAACGGCACCAGCTGCTGTGCACCATGGCGGGCATGCTCAACAAACAGTCTTGGCGTGGCAAGCTTATAGCCGGTGTAAAGCAGTACCGCTGCCAGGCTGGCGAGCGGAATTGCGTTCAGTAAATTGCTGAAGTAAAGCCCACAAACCAGCAGCAGCACGCCGTGGATCAGGATGGAGATCTTACTCTGCGCGCCCGCGCTAACGTTTACCGAGCTGCGTACAATCACCGCCGTAATGGGTAAACCGCCCAAAAAACCGCTTACCAGATTGCCAATCCCCTGCGCGCGCATCTCTTTATCAGGTGAAGGCGGCGGATTTTGCGGACGAAGCTTTTTCAGCGCTTCCTGGCTCAGCAGCGTTTCAAGACTGGCCACAATTGCCAGCGTCACCGCGACCATATAGACCGCCGGATTTTGCCAGGCCGCCCAGTTCGGCGTTTGCAGCTCGCCGGTCAGCGCCTGCAGGCTGTCGAACGCAGGCAGTGAAATACGCGGCAAGTGACTGACCAGTTCAGGAAACAGGCGGTCACCAAGCACCGTCGCCATACAGCCAAACAACACGGCCACCAGCGGGCCGGGGATCCAGCCCAGCACCCTGCTCTTCTTCACGGCGCGGGTTCCCCAGGCCCATAAAATTAACAGACCAGCACCGGAGACGACGATTGCAGAGATCGAAATGCTGAACGCGCCAGCAATGGCCAGTCCGTCCACCTCATTCTCTTCGCCCGCGCCAAACGCTACCGGGATTTGCTGAATAATCAGCAAAATACCGATTGCCGCCAGCATCCCTTTGATCACCGTTCCCGGCACCAGAGTGATAAAGCGCCCGGCACGGACAGCGCCCAGTAAAAATTGCAGCACGCCCGCAATAATCAGCGCCAGCAGCAGCGCAGAAAACGATCCCAGTGTTTCAATGGCGCCGGTAACGATAGTGACCAGTCCTGCGGCCGGGCCGCTAACAGCAAACTTTGACGGGCTGAAGGTGGTCACCACCAGGCCACCGATTACACCGGTTAGCAGCCCGACAAAGGGTGGAAGCCCGCTGGCCTGCGCGATGCCCAGACAGAGCGGCAGCGCGACCAGAAAGACCACAAGACCGGCAGGAATATCCTTACGAAGGGTGGACAGATTCATGGTGAAGTTACCTCTGCATTTTGCTGGATAAGCTCTTTCAGATGCCCGGTTTGCAGGTCATACACACAACCGAAAACATCCAGTTCCACGCCTGCCTGCCACGCTTTCTTCACCGGCTCAGTCCCCACCAGATGCGCGAACTGCGCCAGCACGTTGACCTCAACCAGCTGGTTAAGGCGCGCCGTTTCATCCATGGACTGAGCTGCTGCAAGCCCGGTTGCCAGCGCCTCACGCAGTTGGGTAATACGCCGGGCAAGCGGCGAAATTTCATCTGCCAGCGGAAGCGTGGGTAGTGCAATAGCCGCCTGGACGCCGCCGCAGCCGTAGTGGCCGCATAACACAATGCGTGAAACCTTGAGATATTCCAGGGCGTATTGCAGTACGCTCATAAAATTATCGTCATGGCTGGCGACCATATTGGCGATATTGCGATGTACAAACAGTTCACCGGGATGCGAACCGGTCAGCACTTCGGCAGGGACACGGCTGTCTGAACAGCCAATCCATAATGAATGCGGCTGCTGTGAAAGCACATTTTTTTGGAAGTATTGAGAATTGCGTTGGCGGCACTGCAAGGCCCAACTGCGGTTTTTCGCTAACAGGGGTTTTAGGGTCGTCAAAGTACAGTCTCTCTTTCAGTCCGTCAGGAATAGTCCAAAGCGCCAGAAATAAATGACAGGTAGTGTTAAAGATGAGGGAACGCCTCAACATCAGTATGTACATAACTGCTGTAATAAGTTCTAACATTTTTAACACCAAATAAATAATAAGATTAATCCTGGCATTAAGCAGAATAAGTAATGTAATTTTTCTTAAATTAACTTCCCTGAAAGTCGTTTTTTTGGCAGTACCGCCAGGAGTTTTATTTTTATACAAAACATCATTAAAATCATAGAGTTAAATTCAAATGAATTGAGAATAATAATTAAGCATAAGAAATAGCTATTGTTTAACCTGATAATAAATTCAGGACTCACGTCTCTTTATTTGCTGCTCTCTGCAATGGAAATTTAAAAACCTTGTCCTGACAGGGTTATATTTTGCTTTATTTCGCAATGGACAAATAAGGCAGATAGTAATAACGCCATTTATCAATAATCGTCAGAAATAACTGGAAATATTTTAACATCTTTACAAATTAATTTCAGGCAGCCCTCTCCGTTCAGTACCTTATAAATCTGTTTACCCACTCTCCTTGCTGACCTGTACGCGTTTATCGCTGCCTGCCAACGCGCAGTCCCGGTCAACGTCAGAAAGAACGATATGCCTCACACAATAAACAAAACTCATGGCTCTATAACCATTTTATGGCAGACAAAGTGCGGGGTGCCGCCTAACTTGGTTATGGCATTGAAAATATTATTTTATATAAGATGCTGTTTTGAAATGAAAAAACAAAGAGCACTTACCTTCAATAATTATAAAAACATCGTCAGTCAATCCGGGATGGGTTGATTTTTTTTTAAGCCGATCACGGATTAATAAAAAAAACAGAGAGCGTACCCTATGAGCAATCGCGACGTTGTCGACGTAAAGGCATGGATCGATTCCCGTTCCATCTCGACCAGACAATGGCTGATCCTGGCCCTGAGCTTCATCATCATCCTTTTTGACGGCTACGATGCCGCCGTGATGGGATTTATCGCCCCGGCGCTGATTGAAGACTGGGGGATCTCCCGGGCTGAAATGGGGCCAATCCTGGGCGCGGCGATGTTTGGCGTTGCCATTGGCGCACTGGTTGCCGGTCCCTGGTCAGATAAGCTGGGTCGTAAGAAAATCCTGCTGCTTTCCATCGCCTGCTTTGCCTGCTTCAGCCTCGCCAGCGCCTTTGCCCGTTCGCCCGTCGAGATGGCGCTGTTACGCTTTCTGACCGGTTTGGGGCTGGGCGCCGTCATGCCCAACTGCGTTACGCTGGTGTCAGAATATATGCCAGAACGTCGACGCAGCCTGATGATCACCCTGATGTACAGCGGCTTTAATATCGGTTCCGGCCTTGGCGGGTTTATTGCTGCCGGGATGGTGCCCCACTTTGGCTGGCAGTCGGTTTTACTGTTTGGCGGCGCCATCCCGCTACTGATGCTACCGCTGCTGGTTTGGCTCCTGCCCGAGTCGGCGATGTATATGGTGGTGCGCAACGTCAGCCGGGAGAAAATAGCCATCACGCTGAATCGTCTGGGCGGCCAGTTTACGGCAGCAACCGCCTTCGTGCTTTCCGCGCCGATCGTGCCTAAAAAAGCCCAGGTGCTGCAACTGTTCAGCCGTGGCTATGCGGGCGGTACGCTGGTGTTGTGGCTGACCTATTTTATGGGCCTGTTTGTTATCTATCTGCTGAACGGCTGGCTGCCGACGATTATGCGTTCCGGCGGCGTTTCACTGGAACGGGCGGCTATCGTCGCCGGGCTGTTTCAGCTTGGCGGCACCGTTGGCGGCCTGATGGTCGGCGGCCTGATGGATCGCCTGAAGGCGAAATATGTTATCGGCGCATTTTATCTTGCTGGCTGCCTGTGCCTGCTTTCACAAGGCATTTGGGGCTTTGGTCCTACCGTGCTGGCGGCGCTGGTCTTTGTCAGCGGCCTCTGTATTAACGGCGCGCAAACCGGCCTGCAAGCGTTCTCTCCCGCCTTTTACCCGACAGAAATGCGCGCCACCGGCGTCTGCTGGATGCACGGCATCGGCCGTAGCGGCGCCATCCTCAGCTCGTCGCTGGGTGGCGTACTGCTGGGCGTGTTCCCGGGACAAACCAGCATTTTTATCATTTTGTCGCTGCCTGCTTTGTTAGCAGCGCTTTCTATTACTCAACATCAACACGCGCAGGTTACCCGACAGATCAAAGGCGTGGAGCTTAACGATCTGCCTGCCCTGTCGCGCACGATGAATAACCGATAAGTGAAGAGGTCTGAAATGGCAAAAATTATAGGCGGACTGGCGGTATCACATACCCCGACCATCGGCTTTGCGGTCGACCATAACAAGCAGCAGGAAGGTGCCTGGGCGCCGATTTTTGATGGTTTTGCGCCGATGCAGCGCTGGCTGGAGGAGAAAAAACCCGACGTGCTGGTTTACGTGTTTAACGATCACGTGACGTCCTTCTTTTTCGATCACTACTCGGCTTTCACGCTGGGCATTGATGACAGCTATGCGGTTGCCGATGAGGGCGGCGGCCCGCGCGATTTGCCGCCGATCAAAGGCCATGCTGAGCTTTCTCAACATATTGGTGCCAGCCTGATGGCCGACGAATTTGATATGTCCTTCTTCCAGGATAAACCCTTGGATCACGGCCTGTTCTCGCCGCTCTCGGCGCTGCTGCCTTGCGAAAACGGCTGGCCGATGCAGGTAGTGCCTTTGCAGATTGGCGTGCTGCAATTCCCGATCCCCAGCGCCCGTCGCTGCTACAAGCTGGGCCAGGCGCTGCGGCGTGCGGTAGAGAGTTTTCCGCAGGATCTTAAGGTTGCTATCGTAGCCACCGGCGGCGTATCTCATCAGGTGCACGGCGAGCGCTGCGGCTTTAATAATCCCGAATGGGATGCGCAGTTTGTCGACATGCTGGTTAACGATCCCGAGCGCCTGACGGAAATCACCCTGGCAGAGTACGCCACGCTTGGCGGCCTTGAAGGCGCAGAGGTGATCATGTGGCTGGTGATGCGCGGCGCGCTGTCGGCCAACGTTGAGAAACTTCATCAGGCTTACTATCTGCCTTCCATGACCGGCATCGCCACGCTGATCCTCGAAAATCAGGCCCGGGAAGCGCCGTTCGACGTTCAGCAGCGTCAGCGGGACAAGATCAATTTGCAGCTTAGCGGCGTGGAAAAACTGCCCGGCACCTATCCCTTTACGCAGGCGCGCAGCCTGAAAGCGCTGCGGATCAATCGCTTCCTGCACAACATGATCCAGCCCGCCTGGCGCGAGCGTTTCCGTCAGGATCCTGCTGGCTTATATGAAGAGGCAAAGCTCACCGAAGAAGAGCGTCGGCTGCTTAGCGAACTGGACTGGCGTGGCATGATCCATTATGGCGTCAGCTTTTTCCTGTTGGAAAAACTGGGTGCGGTGGTCGGCGTCTCCAACCTGCACATCTACTCGGCGATGCGCGGTCTGTCGCTGGAAGAGTTCCAGAAAACGCGTAATCAGCAGGTGCTCTATTCCGTCGCGGGGAAATCAGCCTGATGAATGATTTTCCCGTTATCGACTGCCATCATCACGTCTTCGATCCGGCGCGCTTTCCTTACGATGCCTCCAGCAGCTATCAGCCGGCGGGCCACGAGCTGGCGACGCCGGCCGGTTATCGTGCGGCGATGGAAGCCTACAACATTCGCCATTCGCTGATTGTCGGGCCAACCTCGGCTTACAACACCGATAACCGCTGTTTGCTGGACACGCTGCAACAGGGCCAGGGACGGCATAAAGGCATTGCCGTCACCCGCTTCGACGTCGACAGCGAGACGCTGGCAACGCTGAAAAGCCAGGGGGTGGTCGGCATCGCTTTTAATGTCGCCATGCTTGGCACCGCGCCTTTTCTTCAGCTGGATGGACTGATGGGCCGCCTGGCAGAACTGGATATGTTCGCGCAGGTTCAGGTGCAGGACGACCAGCTGCTGGCGTTGATGCCGCTGCTGAAACGCACGCGCACCAGGCTGCTGTTCGACCACAGCGGCCGTCCTGAGGTCAATGCCGGGCTGGATCAGCCCGCGTTTCAGGCTCTGCTTTCACTGGCCGGTCAGCAGCGCACCTTCGTCAAGCTTTCCGGGCTGGCGAAATTTTCCCGCCAGGCTTATCCGTGGCGCGATGCCCAGCCTTATCTTCTGGCGCTGCTGGAAGCCTTCGGGGCTGAAAACTGCATGTGGGGATCCGACTGGCCGTTTCTGCGCGCCACTGAAAGGATGGAGATGGGCACCCAACTGATGCTGATGGAGAAGCTGATCCCTGAGATGAACACGCGTCGCCAGGTGATGTGGGAGACGCCGTATCGCCTTTTTGGCTTTGATGACTGAGGAGAGACCAATGAAAACTGTTTTTGTCCTGAACGGGCCAAACCTGAATTTACTGGGTACGCGGGAGCCGCAAACCTACGGCAGCGATACGCTGGCCACGGTAGAGCAACTATGCCGGGCCACCGCTGCTGAACTGGATATCGCTATCGACTTCCGCCAGACCAACCACGAAGGCGAAATGATCGACTGGATCCAGCAGGCGCGCCATCAGGCGCAGGCGCTGGTGATCAACCCCGCCGCCTGGACCCACACTTCAGTCGCTATCCGCGATGCGGTAACGGGCGTTGCTCTGCCGCTGTGGGAAGTACACATTACTAACGTGCATAAGCGCGAACCGTTCCGCCATCACTCTTACCTTTCGGATGTGGCGCAAGGGGTGATCTGCGGTTATGGCATTCGCGGCTATCGCTATGCGCTGATGGAGGCCGCCAGGGTGGAATAACATTTCAGCCCTTTTATGACGGCGTGCCGGGAGAATGACAGCAGCCGTTGGCTTCCCGCAGGCGATCTGTTATTCAAAGCGGCCTTCTGCCTGGCAGACCTCGCGCAGAAAGCCAATCAGCGCGTCTGCGGCAGGAGAATGCAGACAGCCGGTGCGGTAGCTCAGGCCGATAGGACGGTTTGTATTGGGCAGCGGGATCGGCAGCGCGATCAGCTCGCCCGAAGCCAGCTCCACTTCCAGCTGATGGCGGGACACGGCTGCCAGCATATCTGAGTCACGCAGCAGGCCACGCACCAAAGCCAGGTCGCCGCTCTCGATGACCGGATCGGGCGCGGGGATCCCCATGGCGACGAAGCAGTTATTCAGCAGGCTGCGCGCGGGCGTGGCGGAACGAGGCAGCACCCAACGCGCCTGGGGCAATGCCTGCATAATGTCGGCCTTTTTTGCCAGCGGATGATCGCGCCTCGCCACCAGCACCATCTCTTCCGAGAACAGCGTCTCGCTGCTGATGTCTCTGATATCCAGGGTGTTACGCAGCGCGCCAAAAATAAAATCGATATCGCCCGAGCGCATTTCCGCAGCCAGCATGCCCCAGGCACTTTCGCTGGTGACGACTTTGATCCCCGGATAGCGTTCGGTCAGCCGGACAATGGCCTGAGGCAACAGGCGCGTCCGTCCCAGCGGCAGCGCGCCCACTCTGACCGTGCCCGTCAGGATCCCCTTTCTGGCCGCAATATCAGCCGGGATATGGCGCAGCTCGTTCAGCGCCCTGCGGATCCCAGGTTCAATCTCCCGTCCGGCAAGCGAAGGCACCATACCGTGCGGCGTGCGTTCCAGCAGCGCGACTCCCGCCCCGTTTTCCAACACTTTTAGCGCGGCACTGACCGCAGGCTGGCTTAGCCCAAGCTGCATAGCGACCGACTGCATATGGCGCGTCTGGCAAAGCGTGATAAAAATTTGCAGCCGCCGGACGTTATAAAGCCACAGCGGTTCCGCTTCGGCCTTATCGCTACTTTTGGCTAACAGGCGGGCCAGCTGATGCGGGATCAGATGCAACTCTTCCATCGCCCTTTTGGCGCGCGGCAAAATGCAGTTGCCGAGATCGGTCAAACGCATGCCGCCTGCGTGACGCTCGAACAGCGGTACCGCCAAAGTGAGTTCCAGATCACGAATTGCACGGGTTACCGCAGACTGAGTACGAAATAATTCATCGGCCGCTTTCGACACGCTTCCCTGACTGACAACTTGCACAAACGCCCTGATTTGCATCAGGTTTACCAGCTCACTTCGGGTGATTTCCTGCGGCATTTCGCGCCCTTTTTAAAGCTTGATCTGACCCGCACTATAAATAAAACGCATACCTGCTGCAAACAAATGAATTATCGCCAGAACGCCCTGAGTGCCAGCATGAAAAAAAACGCAAAGGAACCTGAAAATGACTGCAAACTCTGAAAAAACCGCGCTGGTGGTCAGTGCTCACTCTGCCGATTTCGTCTGGCGTGCAGGCGGTGCTATCGCGCTGCATCAGCAGCAGGGCTATAGCGTTCACGTCGTCTGCCTCTCGTTTGGCGAACGTGGCGAATCCGCCAAACTGTGGCGCAAAGGCAACATGACGGAAGAAAAAGTCAAAGAAGCGCGCCGTAGCGAAGCACTGGCCGCCGCTGAAATCCTCGGTGCCAGCATCGAATTTTTTGATATGGGTGATTACCCGCTGCGTGCCGATAAAGAGGCGCTGTTCCGCCTGGCGGACGTCTACCGCCGCATCCAGCCGCACTTTGTGCTCAGCCACTCGCTGCATGATCCTTATAACTACGATCACCCGATGGCAACGCATCTGGCGCAGGAAGCACGCATCATTGCCCAGGCCGAAGGCTATCGTCCCGGCGAAAAAATTGTTGCCGCGCCGCCGGTCTACTGCTTTGAGCCGCACCAGCCTGAACAGTGCAACTGGAAGCCGGACGTGCTGCTGGATATTACCAGCGTGTGGGATAAAAAATACGCCGCCATCCAGTGCATGGCCGGTCAGGAACACCTGTGGGAATACTACACCCGCGTTGCCCAACAGCGAGGCGTTCAGGCCAAACGCAACGTCGGCATCACTGCCGCGCGCGACATCGTTTATGGCGAAGGCTATCAAAGCATCTTCCCACGCGTGACGGAGGATCTGGCATGAGTCAGCTCGGTAAAAAAGGCGTGGTGGTGCGCAATATCCAGCGTGCCGCAGCACGGGACATCGCCTCGCTGGCGGCTTCTGGTGTGGCAACCGTTCATGAAGCCCAGGGGCGAAAAGGCCTGCTCGATCCCGCTATCCGTCCGGTTCAGCAGGATAAGGGTATCGCGGGCAGCGCGGTCACCGTGCTGCTGGCACCTGGCGACAACTGGATGTTTCACGTTGCCGTGGAACAGTGTCAGCCGGGCGATATTCTGGTGGCCGTGCCCACTTCTCCCTGTGTGGACGGCTTCTTCGGCGATCTGCTGGCGACTTCCTTGCAGGCTCGCGGCGTTATCGGGCTGATTGCCGATCACGGTGTGAGAGATTCGCGGACGCTGCGGGAGATGGGCTTTGCCGTCTGGTCACGGGCGATTTACGCCCAGGGAACGGTAAAGGAGACGCTCGGATCGGTCAACGTGCCGGTGATTTGCGCGGGCCAGCTGGTTAATCCTGGCGATGTGATCGTCGCGGATGACGACGGCGTGGTCGTGGTGGCGCGCGCCGAAGCTGCCCGCGTAGCCGAGAGCGCCCGCCAGCGTGAAGAGCTGGAAGAGAGCAAGCGTGCGCGGATGGCGGCGGGCGAGCTGGGTCTGGATATTTATCAGATGCGGCCGCGCCTGGCGGAAAAAGGCTTGCGCTATGTGGACAGCGCCGACGATCTGGAGAACTGATATGCGCCAGCGCCGCATTCCCTGCCTGTTGATGCGCGGGGGAACCTCAAAAGCCGCCTGCTTCCTGGCGGAAGATTTGCCAGAAGATCGGGATCTGCGCGATCGCGTTTTGCTGGCGGTGATGGGATCGCCGGACAGTCGCCAGATCGACGGCCTGGGCGGTGCCGATCCGCTGACCAGTAAAGTCGCGATCGTGCGCCGCTCTGCCCGCCCGGATGCCGATGTCGATTATCTGTTCGCTCAGGTCAACGTCGATCGGGCCAGCGTGGATTACGGGCAAAACTGCGGCAACATCCTCGCGGCAGTTGGCCCGTTCGCGCTGGAGCGTGGCCTGATTGCGGCTACCGATCCGCAGACCAGCGTGCGGATCTTTATGGAAAACACCGGGCAGATCGCAATCGCTCAGGTTGCCACGCCGCTGGGCCAGGTGGATTACGACGGCGACCTGAAAATCGATGGCGTGCCGGGAACGGCGGCGGAAGTGCTGCTGAACTTCAGCGATATTGCCGGTTCCAGCTGCGGCGCGTTGCTGCCCACCGGTCAGGTTCGCGATCGTTTTGACGGCATCGACGTGACCTGCATCGACAACGGCATGCCGGTGGTGCTGGTGCGGGCTGCCGATCTGGGACGCAGCGGTTATGAAACCCGCGAAGAGCTGGATGCCGATCGGCAGCTTAAAGATCGTCTGGAAGCGATCCGCCTTCAGGCCGGGCCGTTGATGAATCTGGGTGATGTCAGCCAGCGCACCGTACCTAAGATGACGCTGCTGGCCGAACCCCGGGCGGGTGGAACGATCGGCAGCCGCACTTTTATTCCGCATCGCTGCCACGCTTCGATAGGCGTACTGGGCGCGGTTAGCGTTGCCAGCGCCTGCCTGCTGGCGGGAAGCGTGGCGGACGGGCTGGCAAACGTCACCGACGCGCTGTCGCAACGTCTGAGCGTGGAGCATCCCACCGGCGAATTCAGCGTGCTGCTAAGGCGTAACGAGCAGCACGCGCTGACCGGCGCAGGATTGCTGCGTACGGCGCGGCTGATTTTTGCTGGCGAAGTGATGATCCCGGCCGCAGTCTGGCCAGCCACCATCGGTGAACAGAACGCCCAGCTGGCGGGCTACCACTTTGAGGTGACCCTCCCTTCCTCGTAAATAAGGATTACTGCCATGATAAATATCTCTTTTATCGGCTTCGGCGAAGCGGGCGGCATTCTTGCCCGTGATCTGGCGGCTCATGCAACAGTGACCGTTTGGGACCGCAAACTGCTTAACGCTGAAACCCGTCAGGAAATGGAACAGAAAGCAGCGGCGTCGGGCGTTCGCCTCGCTCGTTCGCTCGACGAAGCCTTGCAAAACGCCAGCCTGATTTTCTCGACGGTAACGGCTTCTGAAGCGCTGAACGTGGCGCTGACCGCCGCGTCCAATCTGAAAGCCGGACAAACCTTTCTGGATCTGAACTCGGTTGCGCCCGCCACCAAGCTGGCAGCGGCAGAGATCGTGGAAGCCGCAGGCGCGGCCTATATCGACGTTGCGGTGATGGCACCGGTGCCGCCTCAGCGTTTGCAAACCCCGCTGCTGCTTGGCGGCACGACGGCCGAAACGATCGACGGACAGCTGCGTGAACTGGGTTTCAACAGTCAGTATCGCAGCCGCGACGTCGGCGAAGCCTCGGCGATTAAAATGTGCCGCAGCGTGATGATCAAAGGACTGGAAGCGCTGACCACAGAATGCCTGAGCGCCGCCCGTCAGTATGGCGTTGAGCAGGCGGTGCTGGATTCTCTGCACGCCAGTTTCCCCTCGCTGGGCTGGAATACGACGCTGCCGGACTACCTGATTAGCCGGGTGGCCGAACATGGACAGCGACGCGCTGAAGAGATGCGTGAAGTGGTGCAAACATTGCAGGACGTTAACGTTTCGCCAGCAATGAGCCTGGGCATTGTCGCCACACAGCAGGGACTGGTGGATGCCATTGCCCTGCGCGGGCTGCATTATCAACAGCTGAAGCCGTTTGTCTGGCAGCAGGCGCTGGAACGCATTTATCCGAAGGAGTGATATGAAATTTCGTTTCGCTTTACTGCTGGCTGCCGCCGCTCAATGTAGCGCGGCAACCCCTGATACGGCGCAAACCGGCCGGATCATCAGTCAGGTAAAAAGCCAGCTTTCCGCCGCCAACAGCACTGGCTGCGTGGCCGTCGTTGACAGCAGCGGCCTGCTGCTGGCCTTCCAGCGTTTTGATAACGCGCCGCCCGGCTGTGTGCAGGCTTCGATCGGCAAAGCCCGCACCTCGGCGCTTTACCGCACGCCAACGCTGAAATTTATGCAACGGCTGCAAAAGGGTGAAACCAGCGTGCTGGCTATCCCTCAGGCGGTCGCCCTCGGTGGCGGCTTTCCCCTTACCCTCCACGGTGAAGTTGTCGGCGCAGTAGGCGTCAGTACACCCAAACAGGAACTGGACAATTCGGCGTCAGAATCCGCAGCTGCCACGCTGAACTGACCCGCCTTCACAAGGATCCCTTCATGTCACTTACACGTCGCCGGCTTTTAGCCGGCTCGGCGGGGCTTTTTGCCGCCAGCATCGCCGCCCGGTGGCTGCCCGTTTTCGCTTATGCGCCACCGGCTGAGGCCATCAGCGTGCCGGCGCACTTTATGACTCTCTCGCAGATGCTGACCGGCATGGCGCAGCCCGATCCGTTACTGGCCCGGCGTCTTTACAGCTGGCTGCATCTGCAATTTGACGATCCCGACGGGGATATACAGCGCCTGAGCGCCCTGCTCACCAGTCAGCCAGATCTTCAGGGAAACGCGCTGCTGGCGGTTATCGCTCAGCAGTCATCCGCTCTGCGCGACCTCTACCAGGCGCTGATCTCCGGCTGGTATCTTGGCGTGGTGAACGTTGCTCAGCCTGAGTGTCTCGCCTTTGAAAATATCGTTAGCTACCGGCTGGTCAAAACGTCGCTGCTGCCGCCCAGCTATGCGCCAGGCGAACCCGACTTCTGGATCCGTCCGCCTCATCAGGAGAACTCGCATGCCTGAGTCACTAAGCGCAGACGTCATTGTGATTGGCGCAGGGATTGCCGGTTCGCTCGCCGCCTTGAAAATGGCGCTGGCTGGCGTGTCGGTGCTGATGCTGGAATCCGGCCCGGAAATCAAGCGCGATGAAGCGGTGGAATATTTTCGCAATTCGCCGTTTAAAGGCGATTTTACCGAGCCCTATCCACCGCAGCCCTGGGCACCGCAGCCGAAATTTATCCCTACTGATAACAACTATCTGATTCAGAAAGGCCCGGATCCCTATCGGGCGCAATATTTACGCGGCACCGGCGGCACAACCTGGCACTGGGCTGGCCAGGCTTTTCGCCTGTTGCCTAACGATATGCGCATCAACACGCTGTACGGCATCGGTCGCGACTGGCCGCTTAGCTATGCCCAGTTGGAGCCTTATTACTGCGAGGCGGAGTATCAAATGGGCGTATCCGGCGACAGCGATCTGGACTCGCCGCGCTCGCGGCCTTATCCGCTGCCCGGCATTCCGCTGCCCTGGGGTTTTGAGCAGATCAAGCGACGCCTGGCCTCTTCGGGCTACGATGTGGGTATTGGCCCTCAGGCGCGCAACAGCCAGCCGTATGACGGGCGTCCGGCCTGCTGCGGTAACAACAACTGCATGCCAGTGTGCCCGATTGACGCGCAGTATCACGGCGGCATTTCTGCCCGCAAGGCTTTGGATGCTGGGGTAAAAATTATCGCTAACGCCGTGGTTTATCGTATTGAGGCGGACGATCGCGGCGTTATCCAGGCCGTTCATTTTCTGGATCGCAACAAAACCAGCCATCGCGTAACGGGCAAGCAGTTTGTTCTTACCGCTAACGGCATCGAAAGCCCCAAAATTTTGCTGCTTTCCACCAGCGAGCGGTTTCCCCACGGGCTGGCTAACAGCTCGGGCATGGTAGGTCGCAACCTGATGGATCATCCGGGTTCTTCCGTTGAGTTCTATGCTGATGAACCGGTCTGGTTTGGTCGGGGTCCGATGCGGCCCGGCAGCATCAATAACATGCGAGACGGTGCTTTCAGGGCTGAACGTTCGGCGCTGCGGATCGATCTGGCGAATACCTCTCCGGTGCGTTATCTCACCGAACGTCTGGTGCGAAGCGGCTATTACGGCAAAGCGCTGAACGACAAACTGGCGTGGCAGGCCGCCCATTTTGTGCAGCTCAAATGCCTGCTGGAGATGCTGCCAGAACCGGAGAACCGCGTGGTGCTCAGCAAAACGGCAAAAGATGCCTGGGGCATTCCCAAACTGGAGGTTTATTACCGTTTTCCAGAGTATGTGCATCGGGGTTACGACCAGTCGGTGCAGGATTTCCAGCGCATCGTCAGCAAAATGGGCGGCACCGAAGCGATCTACAGCAAACGAGGTAGTTACGATAACAATCAGCATATTACCGGCACGATGATCATGGGCAGAGAGGCGCATAACTCCGTGGTAGATGCCGACTGCCGCACGCACGATCATCCCAACCTGTTTATTGCCGGAACGGGCATCATGCCTTCCGCCTCTACCGTGAACTCCACGCTGACCGGCACGGCGCTGGCGCTGCTGATGGCGGACCGCGTGCTGGCAAGCCTGGGAGTGAACACATGAAAATGTTAATGCTGTTGCTCTGCGCACTGACCGCAGGCTGCGGGTTACCGGTGCACGCTGACCAGACGCAAATCCAGCGGGGAAAATATCTGGCTACGGCGGCGGACTGCGCGGCCTGCCATACGGCGACCAACGGTAAACCTTTTGGCGGTGGCTTTGCAGTGAGTACGCCATTCGGGCAGATTTACGGCAGCAATATCTCTGCCGACCGGCAGTACGGCATTGGCAGCTGGAGCGAAGAAGAGTTTGTGGCGGCCGTGCGGGAAGGAACGGGTAAAGACGGCAAACAGCTTTATCCCGCCATGCCGTATGACTCATTCAGCCAAATGCGGCGTGAGGATGTACTGGCAATCCGCGCTTATTTGTTATCCCTGCCCGGCGTGCATGAACCTTCGCCAGAAACCCGGCTGCCGTTTCCTTTTAATCAGCGCTGGGGGCTGCGTTTCTGGAAATGGCTGAACCTCGATCAGGGTGAGATCCACTCGGATCCCAGCCAGAGCGCAGAATGGAATAATGGCCGCTATCTGGTGGAAGCGCTGGCGCACTGCGGCACCTGCCATACACCGCGCAATCTGACTAAAGGCATGGATCGCGATCGGCCGCTGGCGGGCGGCGATCTTGGCGGCTGGATCGCCTGGAATATCACGCCTGACCAGCATGCCGGCATTGGCAGCTGGAGTGAAAACCAGCTGGTCGACTACATGAAAACCGGTTTCGTCGCCGGTCAGGATAGCGCTTCAGGGCCGATGGCCGAAGCGATAGAGCACAGCCTGCAATATCTTCCTGAGCAGGATCTGCGTGATATCGTGCGCTACCTGCGTACCGTTAAGCCCGCCAGCGACAGCACCCAGAGCAAGCCTCGCAACCAGTGGGGTGAAGCGGGTTCGCTGGCCACGCTGCGGGGAACGAAACAGGCCGATGCTGGCGCCGTCGTTTTTGCCGGAAGCTGCGCCAGCTGCCATGGCGCGGAGGGCGGCGGCTCCGGGCAGGGTTTTAGCGCTTACCCGTCGCTTTACAGCCATACAACGACCGGCGCCAGCGACAGCCGCAATCTGGTTTCTGTGGTGCTGAACGGCGTTCATCGTCGAATGGCTGAGGGCGAAATCTTTATGCCGCCTTTTGCGCCTGAACTGAGCGATCGGCAGGTGGCCGACGTCAGTAATTACGTGAGCCGTCAGTTCGGCAACCCCTCTGCCGCCAGCGTGACCGCGAAACAGGTCGCTGAATTGCGCAAGGCCGCGAAGCTGGCCTCGCCGCCGGTTTATGGTCAGGGTGAGAGTGCGATGCGTTAAACATTGCCGGGTTGAAGTGATTGATTTACCCTCAATGGCTGTTGAATTTTTATTCGTTCGGCGTATTATGTAGATATGTACCTACATAACAAGGAGACGGCGATGACCATCACCACTCTCTCCAGCCGCACCTTTAATCAGCAAGTCTCGCAGGCGAAGAAACTAGCTGAAAGCGGGCCAGTCTATATTACGGATCGCGGTGAGCCAGCCCATGTATTGCTCACCTTTGCCGACTACAAAAAGCTAACCGGTTCACAACGTAATATTCAGGATGCGCTGGCGATGCCGGGTGTGGCTGAACTTGATTTTGAACCAGAACGTGGAAACATCGGATTCAGGGACGTGGATTTTTCATGAGATATTTGCTCGACACCAATGTGATATCTGAATTACGTAAGGCAAGGACGCCGAAGATGGACGTCCATGTTGCTCAGTGGACAGAGACGGTAGAAGCGGGAGACATGTTTGTCTCTGCCATCACCCTGATGGAAATAGAGAAAGGCATTCTCCAGGTCTCACGCCGGGACAGCTCTCAAGGCAACATGCTGCGCAACTGGTTTGAATCGGCCGTATTGCGGGAGTTTGCTGGTCGCGTCCTGCCTTTCGATACTGAAACGGCCTTGTACTGCGCAAGCCTGCATGTGCCGGATCATCGTTCAGCCAACGATGCGATGATCGCTGCAACGGCTTACCGTCACGGGATGATCGTGGTGACGCGCAACACGCAGGATTTCGAAGGTCTGGGCGTAAAGGTGCTCAATCCGTGGGGCTGGATCCAGTAGCGATTCACGCATCACGGAAGAATTCCTGGCGCTGCATCACACTCCCGCATTCACAACTTTCCGCCCGCCTTTTTCACCGCTACAGTGAAACTCATCCGACCACTTATTCGCGGGCTGCTATGGGCGTTTCTCTGTTTTCTCCCCTCGATCTGGGTTTCACCCAGCTGAAAAATCGCGTGCTGATGGGCTCGATGCATACCGGGCTGGAAGAACACGCTGATGGCGCACGTCGCCTTGCAGCCTTCTACGCCGAACGCGCCGCTGCGGGCGTGGCGCTGATTGTCACCGGCGGCATTGCGCCTTCACCGGAAGGTGTGGTGATGGCGGGTGCTTCCGTGTTGAGTTGTCGGGAGCAGCTGGAACCTCATCGCCAGGTCACCGATGACGTGCATCAGGCAGGCGGCAAAATTGCCATGCAGATCCTCCACGCAGGCCGCTACAGCTACCAGCCTTCGCTGGTTGCGCCCTCCCCGCTTCAGGCTCCAATCAATCCGTTTACGCCTAACGTTTTAAACCATGAAGATATTCTGGCGCTGATCGCTGATTTCGCCCGCTGCGCCGCGCTGGCGAGGGAGGCGGGCTATGACGGCGTGGAAATTATGGGTTCCGAAGGTTATCTGATAAATCAGTTTCTCGCCGCCAGAACCAATCAGCGCAGCGATCAATGGGGTGGAGACGAAGTGCGCCGGATGCGCTTTGCCGTTGAGGTCGTTCGGGCAGTACGGGAAGCGGTGGGCCGCGAATTTATTATTATTTACCGGCTTTCGATGCTGGATCTGGTTGAACAGGGCAATACGCTGCCGCAAACGTTGCGGCTGGCACTGGCTATTGAGCAGGCGGGCGTCACGCTGATCAATACCGGTATTGGCTGGCATGAAGCCCGTATCCCGACCATCGCCACCTCGGTGCCGCGTGGCGCTTTTGGCTGGGTGACAAAGCAGCTCAAAGCGCATTTACATGTTCCGTTAATTACCACCAACCGTATCAATCATCCTGACGTGGCGCAGGCTCTGCTCGATGATGGCTGCGCCGATATGATTTCGATGGCGCGGCCTTTTCTGGCCGATGCGCAGTTTGTGCAAAAGGCGCAGACTGGTCGTAGCGATGAGATCAATACCTGCATCGGCTGTAATCAGGCCTGCCTCGACCAGATATTTGCTGGCAAGATCACCTCTTGCCTGGTCAATCCCCGCGCCTGCCATGAAACAGAAATCGTCATGACGCCAGCCCGGCCAAAAAACATCGCGGTGGTTGGGGCCGGGCCTGCCGGACTGGCCTTTGCCGTCAACGCGGCCGCGCGTGGTCATCAGATTACGCTGTTCGATCGCGCGTCTGTGATCGGCGGGCAATTCAATCTGGCGCGCCAGATCCCCGGCAAAGAAGAGTTTAGTGAGACGCTGCGCTACTTTTCGCGTCAGCTGGCAATCCACAACGTGGTGCTGCATTTGAACCAGACGGTAAGCGCTGCCGATCTGGCTGAATTTGACGACGTGGTGCTGGCGACGGGTGTCTTACCACGCACGCCGGAGATTACCGGCATCGATCATCCCAGCGTGCTCAGCTATCTCGATATTTTGCGTGATAAAAAACCGGTCGGCCAGCGCGTGGCCATTATCGGCGCGGGCGGGATTGGTTTTGATGTCGCCGAGTATCTCAGCCAGCATGGCGAATCCACCAGCCTGAACATCGCTGCCTTCTGCCAGGAGTGGGGCATCGATCAAACCTTACAACAGCCTGGCGGCCTGGTGCCGCCTGAACCGCCCAAACCCGTGCGTCAGATCTGGCTGCTCCAGCGCAAGCCCGGCAAACCGGGTGCCGGACTGGGAAAAACCACTGGCTGGATCCATCGTGCCAGTCTGCAAATGCGCCAGGTGCAGATGTGGGGCGGCGTGCAATACCTGAAGATCGACGATCGGGGACTGCATATTTGGCGCGAAGGCCAGCCTGCGGTACTGAAAGTGGATAACGTAGTCATTTGCGCAGGTCAGGAGCCGAATCGCCAACTGGCGGCAGCGCTAACCGCTAACGGAAAAAGGGTGCATATAATTGGCGGTGCCGACGTGGCGCAGGAGTTGGATGCCCGTCGGGCGATAGCACAAGGTACACGGCTGGCACTGACGATATAACGGTAGCTCGGTGGCAATGGTAGACTGCTTTCAGCCGACCGCTGAATAAAGGAAACACGCATGCTGACCTGGACTTCCTCCCTGCTCTCCGCCCCCGACTGGCTCGATCATCGCTTCCTGCCCGCCGGTGAGCAGCCGCCGGAAACAAGCATTTATAATCATCAGCGCCACAGCGCCCGCGTGCTGCTGGACAGTGAAGCCCTGCCGGTAAAAAGCCAGCAGGCCGATGGACTAATCGCCAGCGGCACCCGTCCCGTGGCGGTTTACACCGCCGACTGCCTGCCGGTGCTGATTGCCGATACGCGCACGCAACAGGTGGCTGCTGTGCATGCCGGGCTGAACGGCGCGCTCGGCGGCGTGTTGATCAACGCCATTCACCAGCTGTGCAGCCGTGGCGCTACGCCAGACAGCCTGCTGATCGCTATCGGCCCGTCAATTGGCTGCTGCTGTTACGAGTTGGGCGAAGATCGTCTCGCTGAGATTCGTCAGCAAAACCCTGCCAATGTGACGCCACTGCTGGCCTGCTCAACCCAGCAGAGCGTCAATCCACAGGCCGTCCGGCCCCAGGCGATCGCTACCACGCAGGGAATATGGTTTGATTTACCGCTGCTGGCAAAACGTATGGCGATACGGGAAGGCGTGCCGGAAGCGCAAATCGAACTGAGCGGCATCTGCACCTATTGCATGGCGGAAGAACAGGCGAGCTATCGCCGCAACAGCCATTTCAGGCATGGCTATCAGCAGCGATTTTCGTGGATAAAGCGGCGATAGGCGCCGCATCAGCAGGATGCGGCGGTAGAATTAGCGTAATTTGACTGAACGCAGGATCACAAATTTCTGGTTAGAGGCGACGGTGGTGCAGTTGCCAAACAGCTTCTTCATTTTGCGATAGTAATCCAGATGGCGGTTGCCGACGATGCGCAGCTCGCCACCGTATTGCAGGCAGCGACGCGCATCGCGGAACATCTGCCAGGCAATGTGATCGGTCAGGGTGTTCTGCTGGTGGAACGGCGGGTTACAAAGTACCGCATGCAGGCGATCGGACGGGAAGCCCGCCAGCGAGTTGTTAACCGCAAAGTGGCTGCGCTCAACATCCTGCGGACGGTTTACCTCTACATTCATCCGGCTGCTGGCAACGGCCATCCAGGACTCATCAATAAAGTGCACCTCGGCGGCAGGGTTCTGTTCCAGCGCCAGCAGGCCGATGATGCCGTTGCCGCAGCCCAGGTCGACGATTTCGCCTTCAATGTTTTCCGGCAGATTATCCATAAAGAAACGCGCACCGACGTCCAGGCCACTACGGGCAAACACGTTGGCATGGTTATGAATGTGATAATCGGTGCCGTCCAGCGGCCATGAGAAGGTCTCAGGCGCATCAGCCAGTTCAGGCAGCGCCGGCGTACAGTAAATCAGACGGGCTTTTTTCACTGCCAGCGAGGTGGTGGTTTTACCGAGTACGCGCTCGAACAGTTGCAGCGTGGAAGTATGAATATCCTTCGCTTTGCCAGCGGCAATAACCTGTGTTTCCGGGGTGACAACAGCGCGCAGCGCACGCAGCTGTTGTTCCAGCAGCGCCAGCGTCTTAGGGATCTTGATCAGCACGCGAGCAGGCGCAACAGGCAGCGGTGCGAGGCTGTCGATGAAGTGCACGTCGCCTTCGTCCATGCCGTTATTCATCAGGTTCTGCTGCGTCGCCTGCTGGCTGATCCACGAGTCGCTGATGCTGTAGAGATCTTCTCCCACCAGCGCGCAGGCCAACGCGCCGAAGGTGTCATTAAAAATTAACGTCGGCCCGTTGGCTGGCGTATCGGCAATCTGTCTGAGCAGATATTCGTCGGCGGCATCCCACGCCTGCAACGGGCTTTCTTCGCGCATCTGGGGAAAACGATGCAGCGTCAGCGTGCGGTGGCTCAGTTCGAGTTGGCTCATGGGATCTCCGGCTTGGTAAAATTCCCGCGATTTATCCCCTAAAACGGCCCGACAGTAAACGTTTTTCTTACAACTGGCCGGTTGCCGCTATGTTAGTGCTAATCGGAATATTATGTTTAACGAAGAATTTCAGGAAGTTATTTGGGTATCGCCTGAAACCATGAAGAATATGGATTTAAATGAGGCGACTCGGGTCACCTTTACCCAAAAAGGATTCATTTAATATGCAATTCTCGATAAAAATCACGTATGATTCACCGCTGAATATTACGGATCGGCAGTAATGCGTTGCAGATAACGGCCGCCCACGGCAGCTTAATTCAGCGATGCCGTGGCTGCCATCACGCCGATTAAGCCGCTGCTGATTGCTGAATGACGGCGAGGATATCTTTCACGGTTTCGCCCAGCAGCTCGCCTTGCCGATAGCGTTGCAGAACCTCGTCATCGCCATTGATAACCGCCTGCGGCCTTTCAACAAAAGTGCCAAGCAGTTCAAAATCTGCATTAAGGATGGCGGTAAAAGGCACCGGTATTTTTTCCAGCTGCAGCGCCGCCATCAGGCTACGTTCAGCACGACTTTTGCTGATGATCGCCTGCTGGATTGTGGGCTGTAGCTCGCTGAGAAACTGCATGGCCGTAACGTTGCGCTGGCAGTCCGGGCACCAAAGCTCTGCGGCGGTAAGCAGATAATAATTACCCTGAACAGCCCGCACCTCTTCTTTCAGGGACTCGGGCAGTGATGCCAGTTTAGTGCGAGCCTCTTCCACCGCCTTGATTTCCCCAGCAAGGCCGGTGGTGGCGAATGCGTTAAAGCTCGCTCCCGCGCTGAACAACTCTTTAAAATTAATCATCATGATTCTCTCGTCTGGGCGCTCTGCCGGAATAGCTGACAGTATGCGAAAAGGCACCCATGCTTGCAATCAGATACCCGCACCACGGCGCTTAAGCGGGAACACGGATGAAGGTTAGCCGATCGCCTCATGCGCATGGTAAAATTCCGGTTTTGCTGCCGGTAATCGGCACAACGCAATGTAAGGGCCGTCCGTGTCTTTTTTGTATTTACAGGGTTATCCGGAGTCACTGCTCTCTCAGGTGCAGCAGCTGATCGATCAGCAGCGGCTGGGTGAAGTGCTGCAAAAGCGTTATCCCGACAGCCACAATATTACCAGCGATAAAGCGCTATATGACTATGCGCTGGACTTGAAGAACCAGTGCCTGCGCAACGCGCCGCCGCTGAATAAAGTGATTTACGACAGCAAAATCAAAGTGATGAAGCACGCGCTGGGTCTGCATACCGCGATTTCCCGCGTGCAGGGCGGCAAGCTGAAGGCGAAAGCAGAAATTCGCGTGGCGACCATCTTTAAGCAAGCGCCAGAAGCGTTTTTACGAATGATCGTGGTACATGAACTGGCGCATATTAAAGAGAAAGATCATAACAAAGCCTTTTATCAGCTCTGCTGCCATATGGAACCGCAATATCATCAGCTGGAGTTCGATACGCGTCTGTGGCTAACCGAGCAGGCATTGCGCGGTAAAGAAGCCTGACATATCACAGGAAATCCTTCGCTTTCTGAATCAGGCTGGTTTTGGTCAGTGCCCCCAGATATTTCCGCTCGTGAGGATTGTTCAGTACCGGCAGCCGCTCCAGCGTGCCGCGGGCGAAGGCTTCCCAGCCTTCCGTAATCGTCTGATTAGCAAAAATAGTGGGAAAAGCAGCATCCGTCACGCAGCTGACCGGCGAATCCAGGGTGATCTCTTTATCCAGCACTTTGCGCGAGATATCGTGGATAGAAGCCGCGCCTAAAAACTGGCCAGTTTCGCTAATGACATAGACAAAGCGTTCACGCTTTAGCGAGCTGACCGCCAGCGCTTTACCGACAGAGTCGTCCGGCATCAGCGCGGCACCGGAGACGATAAACTGCGAAATAATGCCGTTATCAAAATCGAATTTAGCATCGGAGCGGCTAAAGTGATTTTTGATTACCGGATACGTGCTGCTGGATTGCAGGCGGTAAACGGTCATCGAAGCCAGTACGCAGGCAATCATTGTTGGAAACAGCAGGCTGCTGTTCAGCGTCATTTCCAGCACCATCAGCATCGCCATTAGCGGCGCCTGACTCACCGAGGCCAGCACCGCGCCCATGCCTACCGCAGCAAAAATAACCGCGTTGCCCACCGGGAATCCCGCATGGCTGGCGAGCGTTGCCACCAGCACGCCCAGCACCGCGCCAATCAGCAACGAAGGCGTAAACAGGCCGCCGACCGCATTGGAGCCAACGGAAACGGCTGTCGCTATCATCTTCAAGGCCAGCAAGATCAACAGCCCTTTCAGGACGAAGCCACCGGCCATGATTTCCACAATCACTTCGTAACCGTTGCCCAGCACGTTAGTCGTTGCAATAGCCAGTATGCCCACCAGCACGCCGCCCCCCCCCAGCCGCAGCGGCAGGCTTTTAAGCCTGGCAAAACGTTTTCGGCTCTGGGCAATCAGCCAAATCATCGCCCAACCAATCAAACCAGCCAGCAGGCCAATCACCACAGTCAGTGCGATCGTGCCCGGCGTTAGCTCAAACTGCGCATGCGAAAACGGATAAATAGCCGAACGGTAGCCCAGCGTCCACATGGTCAATACCGCAACGCCCGAGGAGATAATGAGCGGGATCAGCCGTTGCAGAGCCGAGATGCCAAACGCGATCTCCGCGACGAAAATCGCTGACGCCAGCGGTGCATGATAGACCGATGAAAGGCCAGCCGCCGCGGCCATTGCCACAACATCGGTGTTCTTCAGCGGCAGATTTTTGAAGCACAGCCGCCCCATCAGGCTGCCGCACAGCGCGGAAAGCTGCACCATTGGCCCTTCACGCCCAATGGAAGCGCCGCTGCTGATGCTGGCAATTGAGGAGAGCGCGCGGAATAACGAGGTTTTGGTTGGCACCGCATCCAGTCGGGCGTTGATCACTTCCAGATAATCGGTGCGCACCGTCTCTTTTTGCTCAATCGCGGTAGCATAGCGCAGAAAGAAGCCGGCAATCAGCCCACCGATACCGACAATGAGCGGCCAGAAGTACCACGGATAAACGCCGATCGCCTGAGTCACATCCTGTCGAGTGCCAAACACCAGTGAGTTAATCAGTTCAATGACCCGCCGGAATCCCAGCGTTACCAGCGAAGCGGCAAAACCGGTCGGGATCGCGACCAGAATGCTGGTCCAGTTGAGTGCATGTTTACTGCCACTATTCATTGTGTTCGTTTACCCCGAAAACGGCCTGTCTGTGCTTAGCGTGCGAGAAGATGCGTTAAAAATCAAATAGTCAGTGCATCGTTTTTTTTAGCATTGCCCCTCTCTCCTCACATGCTACTCTGATATTTCATGCCGTGAGTCAGAACGGCCTTCGTTTTAGCTATTCTTAGCCTGTGGAACCCACAATGATTCGCTTCGCTGTCGTAGGAACTAACTGGATTACCCGCCAGTTTGTCGATGCCGCACATGAAACTGGCAAAATGAAATTGACGGCTGTCTATTCGCGTACGCTGGAACAGGCTCAGGCCTTCAGCAGTGATTATCCGGTAGCGCATCTTTTTACTTCGCTGGAGCAGCTGGCGCAGTCTGACGATGTCGATGCGGTTTACATCGCCAGCCCTAACGCGCTGCATTGCCAGCAGACGCTGCTGTTTTTACAGCATCAGAAGCATGTGATTTGCGAAAAACCGCTGGCATCGAACAGCCGGGAAGTTGAAGCGATGATTGCCTGCGCGCGCGACAATCAACAGGTTCTGTTTGAAGCCTTTAAAACCGCCAGTCTGCCTAATTTTTTGATCCTACAGCAGTC
Organism: Pantoea sp. CCBC3-3-1; assembly: GCF_007981265.1. Taxonomy (NCBI): domain Bacteria; kingdom Pseudomonadati; phylum Pseudomonadota; class Gammaproteobacteria; order Enterobacterales; family Erwiniaceae; genus Pantoea; species Pantoea sp. CCBC3-3-1. The sequence continues at coordinate 578,021 of NZ_CP034363.1, read as the reverse complement.
GCTGCCAAAAGTGGGAAAATTGCGTAAGGTTGTCTTTAACTACTGCCAGTATTCTTCCCGCTATTCACGCTATCTGGCCGGCGAAAATCCCAATACGTTTAACCCTGCCTGGTCGAATGGCTCCATTATGGACATCGGCTTTTATTGTCTGGCCACGGCGATCGCCCTCTGGGGCGAACCGTATGCCGTTAGCGCGACGGCATCGTTGCTCGCCAGCGGCGTTGACGGGCACGGTACAGTCGTCATGGACTACGGCGATTTCGACGTCACGCTGCTTCATTCAAAAATCAGTCAGTCAGAAATTCCGAGTGAAATTCAGGGCGAAGAAGGCTCGCTGGTTATTGAGCAGATTGCCGAGTGTCAGGGTATTCGCTTTGTGCCACGTGGCGCAAAACCGCAGGATCTGAGCCAGCCGCAGCATATCAATCCGTTGCTGTATGAGGCAGAAGCTTTTGTCCGGCTGGTGGAAAACAATGAGGTGAATCATCCTGGCCTCACCACCAGCCGCTCGACGGCAAAACTGCTGACGGAGATCCGTCGCCAGACCGGCGTGGTTTTCCCGGCAGATGAGTTACCTCATCCCGTAGTGTAAATATTTCTAAATATGACTGAACAGCATTGACCCGCTTCCCTGTTGCGCTTATCTTCAGCGCAGCAAAGGGGAGTAACTTCATTGCCGGTTAGTCGTCATTACGGTGCGTCAGCACCCGGTTACCGGGCAGCCAGGATCCCATCCTGTGTTGTAAGTGAGACCTTGCCGGGAGGCGAGGTTTGCATACAGCAACAATACTGTGGCTAACGTCTTCCAACGTTGGCCATTTTATTTTGTACAGGATACCGTTATGAATAGTGTCGGCACGCCGTTACTCTGGGGCAGCTTCGCTGTTGTCGTACTGATTATGCTGGCGATCGATCTGCTTTTGCAGGGTCGTCGTGGTGCGCAAACCATGTCTCTTAAACAGGCCGCCTTCTGGTCGCTGGTCTGGATTTCCCTCTCGCTTCTGTTTGCTGCGGGTCTGTGGTGGTATCTGCAAGGTACTGTCGGGCCGGAAGTAGCCCATACCCAAACGCTGGCCTTCCTTACGGGTTACGTGCTGGAAAAAGCGCTGGCCGTTGATAACGTGTTCGTCTGGCTGATGCTGTTCAGCTACTTCTCCGTTCCGGCGGCGCTACAGCGGCGCGTGCTGATCTACGGCGTGCTCGGTGCCATTGTCCTGCGTACTATCATGATCTTTGCCGGAAGCTGGCTGGTTTCCGAGTTCAGCTGGATCCTTTATCTGTTCGGCGCGTTCCTGCTGTTCACCGGCGTCAAAATGGCGATGGCGGGCGAAGAAGGCGAAGGGGCCGTTGGCGAGAAACCCGTGGTGCGCTGGCTGCGTAAGCATCTGCGCATGACCGACACGTTGGACGGTGAGAAATTCTTTGTTCGCCGCAATGGTCTGCTGTATGCCACGCCGCTGATGCTGGTGCTGATCATGGTCGAACTGAGCGATGTGATTTTCGCCGTCGACAGTATTCCGGCTATTTTTGCCGTCACCACCGATCCTTTTATCGTACTGACCTCGAACCTGTTCGCTATTCTGGGCCTGCGTGCGATGTACTTCCTGCTGGCTAACGTGGCCGAACGTTTCTCTATGCTGAAATATGGCCTGGCCGTGGTGCTGGTGTTTATCGGCTTCAAAATGCTGATTGTCGATTTCTATCATATTCCGGTTGCGATTTCGTTAAGCGTCGTCGGTGGTATTCTGGCGTTGACGCTGCTGATTAACGCATGGGTGAACCATCGTAACGACCAGCGTAAAGGCCATTAATAAGTTTTTTACTGCATTACAACCTTAACCCCGGTAACGGCGCAGTTAGCCGTTATCGGGCATTTTTCGCTTCCCCTGACATCACATTTCCTTATACTGCCTGCGCAAACACGGAAATGCCGCTATGTTCAGCGCAGTCGACGCTGACGCGCATTCACATCACTTTCACATCTGGTTTTATATGAGTATGGAAAAGAGTCGTTCCGGGCTGTTCCAGCGCCTGATGCAGGCAGGTCTGGTTACCCAAATTATGATTGGCCTTGTTGCTGGCGTTGCGCTGGCCTGGTTTTCAAAAGAAAGCGCGTTGTCTGTCGGCCTGCTCGGTACGCTATTTGTTAGCGCCCTGAAAGCCGTCGCGCCTCTGCTGGTATTGGTGCTGGTGATTGCTTCTATCGCTAACCACCAGCACGGACAAAAAACCAATATCCGTCCTATCGTCATTCTTTATCTGCTGAGCACTTTCTTTGCTGCAATCGTCGCCGTCGTCTTTAGCCATCTTTTGCCACAAACGCTAACGCTGACCGCTGCCAATAACGAGATCGCGCCGCCGTCAGGCATTTTGGCCGTGCTGAACGGACTGCTGATGAGTATGGTTTCTAATCCGATTGATGCGCTGATGCATGCCAACTATATCGGCATTCTGGTGTGGGCAATTGGTCTGGGTTTTGCTTTTCGACACAGCAGTGACACGACGCGTGCTTTCCTGAACGATGCCTCTAATGCAGTCACTTATCTGGTACGGATTGTGATTCGCTTCGCACCGATTGGTATCTTCGGCCTGGTCTCCTCGATTCTGGCCTCAACTGGCTTTTCCGCGCTGTGGGAATATGCCCATCTGCTCGGCCTGCTGCTGGGTTGTATGCTGCTGATGGCGCTGGTCGTTAACCCGATTTTAGTGTACTGGAAAATTCGCCGTAATCCTTATCCGCTGGTGTTTACCTGCCTGCGCGAAAGTGGCGTAACCGCCTTTTTCACCCGCAGCTCTGCCGCAAATATTCCGGTTAACATGGCGCTGGCGAAGAAGCTGGGTCTGGATGAAGATACCTATTCCGTATCGATTCCGATTGGCGCCAACATCAGTATGGCGGGCGCGTCGATCACCATCACCGTGCTAACGCTGGCGGCAGTCAATACGCTGGGCATTCACGTCGATACCGGCACGGCGATTTTGCTGAGCCTCGTGGCTTCTGTCTGCGCCTGTGGCGCTTCCGGCGTAGCTGGCGGTTCACTGCTGCTGATCCCGGTTGCCTGTAATATGTTTGGCATTCCTAACGAAGTCGCCATGCAGGTGGTTGCCGTTGGCTTTATCATCGGCGTGTTGCAGGATTCCGCGGAAACCGCGCTGAACTCCTCAGCAGATATTTTGTTTACCGCCGCGGCCTGTATGGCCGAAGAACGTCAGGTAGAACAAGAAGCGTAGGTGGCCTGTATGGCCAGGGAGCTGGTGAGGGAAACCCAGGCCTTCAATAAAGACGCAAAAGGCGGCCCTCTGTCGGCCGCCGACCATCGCCCGTAACGCTTTATTACAGGCTAATGCTCCCACGCCATCGTGGAGACGCTATGTTTACTGAAAATCCGCTTTGGACAGCCAATCTCCGCCAAATGCCTTAAAATAACCCTTTCTGCTGCACGCGGGCACCATTGTCGCCGCCACAATACTGGCAATTATGTCAGCCTGTGTAAAACTTCTTTGCACACTCATGTTGCGCCTGTAAAACATCCCAGGCATCGGGTTTCCCCTGTCTCATTTGACAGCGTTTTGTTACAGTTAAGCGCTTTTTGGCCGCTTTACTGGATGACTACCACAGGCCATTACTGCAAATCCTTTAAAGTTGCCCGTGTTAAGACACTGTTCCGAACGCATACTAACGATAAAAAATGTGAAGAACGCCGCCAGAACATGGCTAACAATGATGTTCAGGAACACTCAATGGATATTTTAAATGAATTAGTCCACGCCCTCTGGCATCAGGACTATGAATTGCTGGCTAATCCTTCACTGGTCTGGGCAATTTACTGCGTTCTGTTTGTGATTCTGTTTCTGGAAAACGGCCTGCTTCCGGCCGCTTTTCTGCCAGGCGACAGCCTGCTAATCCTGGTTGGCGTGCTGATTGCCAAAGGCACAATGACGTTCCCCCTTGCCTTACTTATTCTTACCGTCGCTGCCAGCCTTGGCAGCTGGATCGGCTATATACAGGGACGCTGGCTGGGGAATACGCCTACCGTCCAAAAATGGCTGTCACACCTGCCCGCACAGTATCATCAGCGCGCGCATCAGTTATTCCACCGTCACGGCCTTTCCGCACTATTGATGGGGCGTTTCATTGCGTTTGTCAGAACGCTATTACCAACGATTGCTGGCCTGTCCGGTTTGAATAATGCCCGCTTCCAGTTTTTCAACTGGATGAGTGCGCTATTATGGGTGCTCATTCTCACCGTGCTCGGCTTTGGCCTTGGCAAAACCCCCCTTTTTCGTAAATATGAAGATCAGCTGATGTTCTGTCTGATGCTGCTGCCGCTGGTGCTGCTGGTCTTCGGGCTGTTTGGCTCACTGTACGTTTTATGGAAAAAAAAGCGTAGTATTAACAATGAGAAAGGAAACTCATAATGTGGAATGTGATTAAACACTACGCCTCACCCCGGCTGATCGGTATAGGGGTTTTAGGGATATTTGCCCTTATAGTGGTGACGGTGCTGCCGGCTTTATTTCGTAGCGAAACCGCTTTACAGATACGCGCATCACGTCAGGGCACCGTGTTACCCGATGGTTTTTATGTTTATCAGCGGCTGAACGCCGAAGGGATTCATATCAAAAGCATCACCCCGGATAATAACTCGCTAATCATCAAGTTTGATTCGCTGGAAGAGAGTACCGCCGCGGAAAAAGTGCTGCGCGAACTGCTTCCTGAAGGTTTTGATATCGCCCAGCTTGAGCAACCCTCTTCATCTGAATGGATAAGCCGTATCAGCCTGCATAAGCAGTCAGTAGGTTGATCCTTGCCTTTGCCCGTCGCTCAGCGCTACGGGCATCGCTATCTCTAAGAATCTTCTCTCTTTTTGAGCTTTTCAGGTTTTCTGACTATGCTTAATGAAGCCAGAATTAACCTCTATGCACAACAGGACTAACCGGGGCATTTGAGCGCCCCAAACAATGGAAGGTCAAAACCATCATGAAATACCGGATCCTGGGACTCAGCCTCTTAACCCTGACCACTTTCGCTCAGGCGGCCGAATCGCTTTGCCTGCAAAAAGAGCAGGATATACAGCATGAAATTGACCTGGCGCGCCAGCATGATAATCAGCGTCGTGTCACCGGACTGGAGCGTGCGTTAACGGAAGCACGTGCGGGCTGTACGGATGCAAAGCTGCGCGATAATCATCAGGTAAAGATTAAAGAGCATCAGCAGAAAGTGGATGAGCGGCAGAAAGAGCTGGATCAGGAAAAAGCTGACGGCGATGACAGTAAAAAAATTGCAAAGCGTGAACAAAAGCTGGCAGAAGCAAAACGTGAACTAAAGGAAGTCCTGGCAGCACCGTACTGATCGGCCCAGGATACTCATTACTGACTGTTAAAGGAGTTTATTATGTCAAAAGATACCACTTCCGAGCATCTGCGTGCAGAACTGAAAAACCTGGCTGATACGCTGGAAGAAGTTCTCAGCAACACCGGCGAAAAGTCTAAAAACGAGCTGGATAAACTGCGCAGCAAAGCTCAAAGCGCGCTGAAAGACACCCGCGCTCGTCTGGGTGACTCCGGCGACCGTATTGCGCAGACTTCACGTGAAGTCGCCGATCATGCTGACGTTTACGTGCGTGAAAATCCCTGGACCAGCGTAGGTATCGGTGCCGCCATTGGTGTGGTGCTCGGTGTCTTGCTGACGCGTCGATAAGATGGCGGATTATCAGCAGAGCCAGGGCCCCGGCAAAGGGGTCGTTAACATTGGACAGCGCATTATCACTACGCTGGTAGGGATAGTCGAAACCCGTGTCAGGCTGGCGGTTGTTGAGCTTGAGGAAGAGAAAGCGAATCTAATCCAGATGCTGATTATGATTGGCCTGACGATGCTCTTTACTGCTTTCGGTTTGATGAGCCTGATGGTGCTGATTATCTGGGCAGTTGATGCGCAATATCGCCTGATGGCAATTGGCATCACGACCGCCGTGCTGTTCGCTCTCGCTATTATCTTCGGACTCTGGACGCTGGCTAAGTCACGGCGCTCCACGCTCCTTAACGCTACGCGCAAGGAACTAAAGTCCGATCGTAAATTACTGGAGGACGAGTAATGAGCCGTGAACGTAACGAGCGTAAAGCCGAACTGCTGCGCCAGATCCATCAGCAGCGGTTGGATCTCAGTATCAATACGAAATACTGGCTTGAAAGCACCGCCCGTTACGATCGCGGCTGGCTGACCGTTGTCAGTTTACGTCGCTACTTTGCGGTAGGAAGCGGGCTGATGGCAATCTGGTCAGTGCGTAATCCGCGTTTTATTACCCGCTGGGCTAAACGCGGCCTTGGCGCATGGAGTACCTGGCGGATGGTGCGCAATTTCCTGCCAAACCGCTAACCCCTTCTTTCTTAGTAATCTTGTCTCGCTTTATCTCTTCAGACCCGGCTGTCCCTGGGTCTGAAATCTCAATCAATTTTCCTGAAAAACATTAGCAATTTAACTCGCTTACAATGATTTCCTTTCGCGAATATTATCTTCTTCAACGAACGGCGATGACCGCTAATACAGCATCATCACTGGGCTAAGAGAGGTTGGAATTTTTTCAACCCATAAAAACTTACCAGGATTAATCATGAAAAAATCAGAAGATGTGGGCTTTTTAGTGGCGCGTATTTTACTGCCGGTGCTGTTTATCGTAGCTGGCTGGGGTAAAATTACCGGTTACGCGGGTACTCAACAATATATGGAAGCGATGGGCGTACCCGGCTTCTTTCTGCCGTTAACAATCCTGCTGGAATTTGGCGGTGGACTGGCAATTCTGTTTGGTTTTCTGACGCGCTTTACGGCAATTGCTACAGCAATTTTTACCCTCATTACCGCACTGGTATTCCATACCAACTTTAGCGTTGATGGCAACTCCATCAACTTTATGAAGAACCTGAGTATTGCCGGTGGCTACCTGCTGCTGTTTATTACCGGCCCGGGTGCTTACAGCATCGACCGGATCTGGCGCAAAAAGAGCTAATTTAGCTAATAAAATAAAGCAGGACAAAATGAGGTCCTGCTTTAAGTTCTAAGCCATTTAGATACAAAATAATTTTATCAGAATCTTATTTAACGCCTTCCATTTATCCTGCCGTGGAAATAACGGTTAATATGGAAACTTCAGGAAGCACCCTTAAAATAAGTCGTCGTTTTAAAAATATTTTTATGGCTGAGATGCATAATCAGGATGACTTTTTAGCAGCAATTTGTGATATGGCGCTGATACCGACGTTAACGATACCCACAATCCCCGATCCAATATTGCTGATGGCGCTGACAATATCCAGCTCAAGAATACTGCCAATGCCAGAGCCCAGCGTACCGCCTGCCGTTGTTGCATCTGTCGTCAAACCACCAGCAGAAGTGCCTAAATCAACAATTCCGCCAATAGCACTGCCAATACTCTTACCTAAATCAGCAAAAAACCGGCACCTGAAACAGCTTCAACTTCCTGAGTGTTTAACTCGCGCATAACCTCTCCTTGTCAATATTATGTCCTGTGATTTTACAGAACAGGGTAAGTTTATTGGCAGAGATATTAAAGTCAACCATAATACTAAGCAGATCGCGTTAATGACCAAAATTAAAAAACCCAAATAGAGCCAAAAGTTAATTTGAAAAATTAATTTAAAGATCGGTAAAGAAATTACAGCGCTAATAAATATCATATTCACCCCAAAAAAAAAGAGATGCAATTCAATATTTACTCAATAAAAATCCTCTTCAAAACGCGCTGATTAAAATTTATTTCAATGTAAACCCGACATCCTGGCTATACCAGGTTATATTTTATTGAGTAATAATCGGTAATTTTAATATGAGGAAGTTTGTATGGGACAGCTAATCGACGGTGTCTGGCATGATAACTGGTATGACACCAAATCTACCGGCGGCCGCTTCAAGCGCTCTGAATCCGTCTGGCGCAACTGGGTAACCGCCGATGGTTCTGCTGGCCCAACGGGTAAAAGCGGTTTTCGCGCTGAGGCAGACCGTTATCACCTTTATGTGTCTCTCGCCTGTCCGTGGGCACATCGCACTTTACTCATGCGTACGTTGAAAGGGCTTGAAAGCCTGATTGCCGTTTCGGTGGTGCATCCGTTGATGCTGGAGAATGGCTGGACCTTTGATGAAGATTTTGCGGCCGCAACCGGCGACAGCCTCTATCAAAACGACTTTCTGTATCAGCTCTATTTACATGCCGATAAAAACTACACTGGACGCGTTACCGTGCCGGTACTCTGGGACAAACAGCAAAACACCATTGTCAGTAATGAGTCAGCAGATATCCTACGCATGTTCAACAGCGCTTTTGATGCGGTGGGCGCACGCGCAGGCGATTTCTATCCGGCCGATCTGCGTGGGAAAATCGATGAGGTGAACAGCTGGGTTTACGATACGGTGAATAATGGCGTTTATAAAGCGGGGTTTGCAACCTCCCAGGCAGCCTATGATGAAGCCGTTACCGCTCTGTTTCACTCCCTGGAAAGGCTGGAGCAGATGCTTGGCCAGCATCGTTATCTGACTGGCGACAGGCTGACCGAAGCGGATTTACGCTTGTGGACGACGCTGGTGCGCTTTGATCCGGTGTACGTCACGCATTTCAAATGTGATAAACATCGTATCGGTGACTACCTGAACTTAAACGGTTTTCTGCGGGAGATTTATCAGCTGCCGGGCGTGGCGGAAACCGTGAATTTAGCCCATATCCGCCATCACTACTACCACAGCCACAAAACCATTAATCCGTCTGGCGTGATTTCAACAGGACCGGCATTTGACTGGGACGAACCGCACGGACGTGACGCGCGTTTTCGCTAATTAAGGGCAGCCAAAGTGGCTGCCTGTCTATAATGAATGGCGTTTCGCCAGCAGCTTAGGGATTTCCCGCAGGCACCAGGCTTTCGCCTCGCCCATGCTGTCACGACGCCAGGCCATGATGATATCGACTTCTTTTGTATATTCAGGGCTGACCACGCGCAAACGGCCTTCGGCGATATCCTTTTCTACCATCGGATAGGGCATTGAAGCAACGCCAAGCCCGGCCAGTAACGCACGGTGCTTATCTTCAATCGAACTGACGGTCAGCCGCTGCTGCTTATCCAACAGCTGTACGGTAAGCACAGGTCGTTCTCGTGCCGTATCGGCCACCGCGATGCCACGGTATTTCACTCGTGACACTTCAGACAGGGGTTCCGGCTCGTCATGAATAGGATGGCCAGGACTCGCCACAATCACGCTCATGATGCTGTAAAGCTTGCGGGTATTGATCTCTGATGAGGCGCGAAAATGCATATCGGGCGCGATCACAATATCGGCTCGTCCCTGCTCGAGCCGCTCCCAGGCACCGGCTAACACTTCCGTTACCAGTGAAATTTGCGTGTTCGCTTTATCAGCCAGTTTATCAATCAGCGGAAAGAGATATTCGCACGGGATCAGTGCTTCAGTGACAATCGTCAGATGCGTCTCCCAACCGCGGGCCAGCGCTTCCGCATCCGTCGTCAGCTTATCCGCCGCCTCAAGCAACACTCTGCCACGTTCCAGCAGCATCCGCCCAACGTTGGTAAATTTTGTACGATGACCAGAACGGTCGAACAGAACAACGTCCAGCTCTTCTTCCAGCTTCTGCATGGTGTAGCTGAGTGCGGAAGGGACACGGCCTAACTCATCAGCCGCCGCCGCGAAGCTACCACGACGATCGATGGCATCCATCACTCGTAGCGCTTCCAGCGTCAGAGCGCGATCTTTAGCCATAGTGATTCTCTGTCAGGAAATTTGAATATAGCCAGCAGATTAACTGGCTAACATTCCTGCGTCCAGCAACTTACCATAGCAACATAATAAACGGTCGTAGCAGACCAGCCGATTAGGAGAACAACATGATTACCAGTCGCACCGCGCAAGAGTGTGGCAAGGCTGATTACGGCTGGCTGCAGGCGCGCTATACCTTTTCTTTTGGTCACTATTTTGATCCCCAGTTAATGGGCTACGCGTCACTGCGTGTGCTCAACCAGGAAGTGCTGACACCAGGGGCTTCCTTTCAACCCAGAACCTATCCAAAGGTCGACGTGCTGAATCTGATTTTGCAAGGTGAGGCGGAGTATCGCGACAGTGACGGAAATCATGTCATAGCCCGGCAGGGAGAAGCGCTACTTTTCGCCACCCAACCGACTATCAGCTACAGCGAACATAATTTAAGTAAAGATCGGCCGCTGACAAGAATGCAGCTGTGGCTGGATGCCTGCCCGGAGCGAGAAAACGCCGCGGTGCAGCGCATGACTGTTGATGAGCATGCTCGCCATACCCTTATGGCTTCTCCTGACGGGCAAAAAGGCAGTTTGCAACTGCGTCAGCAGGTGTGGATCCATCATCTTCTGCTGGAGCCGGGCGAGAGTTACACCGTTGAACTGCACGGTTCACGTGCCTATCTGCAATCTATTCACGGCAGCCTGAGTGCCGTCACCCATTCCGAAGCCGAAGAAAAACTGATATGCGGCGACGGTGCATTTATCCGCGAAGAACAGAGCGTCACGCTGCGAGCCGATACGCCGCTGCGAGCGCTGGTGATTGATTTACCGGTTTAATGCTTGCCGCCAGTGGCGTTGACTTCAAAAATTGACTTCATTGCGTTTAAGTCAGACAATAGCGTCATCAAGTGTCGCTATGGAACAGCTGATGGTTGGATTACGGAAGAAGCATCAATGCACGCTTAATAAGATATTTACGTCGCCTCCTCCGGTTAATATCAAATGGAGTGATATCGAGTCGCTGATCAAAGCTTTGGGCGGCCGGGTTACTGAGGGAAACGGCTCACGATGCAGGTTTATCCTGAACGACAGTATCGCTAAATTTCACAGGCCGCATCCTCTACCTGATACGGATAGGGACGCAATTGTAAGTCTGCGGGAATGGTTAGAAAGTACAGGAGTTAAGCCATGAGCAAAACAAACTTTTTTGAAATAGCCGGACAACCCGCCGTAGTCAGTTTTGTTCCGGAACTCAACGCGATGCGCGGTAAATTTTTAGGGCTGAGTGGCTATTGTGATTTTGTCGCTGACAGCGTTGAAGGATTAAAAAGAGAGGGCGAAATCTCGCTGAGTGAATATCTTAATGATTGCCGCGAGGCAGGGATTGATCCCTACGTCAGGCAGGAAAAAACAAAGACGTTCACCTTACGCTATAACGAGTCTTTCGCAGAAAAACTGACGCAGGCCGCTGCTGAAAAAGGAAAATCGCTGAATGCCTTTATTATCGAAATCCTGGAAGCGCAGCTGAGTCTTATATAGATAAAATGCGCAGCAGAACTGAGTCGCAGGTAGTTATCTTTCCTTTTGCTGCCGCACATAACAAAAACCCCGCCGGAGCGGGGTTTTTTGTTGAATGAGTGTGAAGCTGACCGGTAAGCCGCTTTCTTTTCATAGAGAGTGTCGTGGACAGTCATCTGCTTTTTTGCTGCTGCGCATAACAAAAACCCCGCCGGAGCGGGGTTTTTTGTTGAATGAGTGTGAAGCTGACCGGCAAGCCGCTTTCTTTTCATAGAGAGTGTCGTGGACAGTCATCTGCTTTTTTGCTGCCGCGCATAACAAAAACCCCGCCGAAGCGGGGTTTTTGTTGAATGAGTGTGAAGCTGACCGGTAAGCCGCTTTCTTTTCATAGAGAGTGTCGTGGACAGTCATCTGCTTTTTTGCTGCTGCGCATAACAAAAACCCCGCCGGAGCGGGGTTTTTTGTTGAATGAGTGTGAAGCTGACCGGTAAGCCGGGTTCTGTCGTGGACAGTCATTCATCTAGGCCAGCAATCGCTCACTGGCTCAAGCAGCCTACCCGGGTTCAGTACGGGCCGTACCTTGTGAACCCCTATTTGGCCTTGCTCCGGGTGGAGTTTACCGTGCCACGAACTGTTGCCAGCCGCGCGGTGCGCTCTTACCGCACCCTTTCACCCTTACCTGATCCCACGAATGGGCCATCGGCGGTTTGCTCTCTGTTGCACTGGTCGTGGGCTTGCGCCCCCCAGGCGTTACCTGGCACCCTGCCCTATGGAGCCCGGACTTTCCTCCCCTCTGTCTGTCTCCCCCGAAGGAGGACGGCAACAAAGCGGCGACTGTCTGGTCAGCTTCGGCGCGGATAATAGGGCATTCCGCGCGCTTTGTCACCCCTCTTGCTGTTCCAGTGCATATTTATACAGCGCATTCTTTTTCACATCGTGGATTTCTGCCGTTAACTGGGCGGCTTTTTTCAGCGGAAGCTCTTTCTGCAACAGCGCCAGCGTACGCAGCGCTTCAGGCGGCAGCGCATCTTCCTGAGCATGGTAGCCTTCTACAATCAGCACCATCTCGCCTTTGCGGCGGTTCTCGTCCTCCTGCACCCACGCCAGTAGCTCTCCTACCGGCGCCCCATAAATCGATTCCCAGGTTTTGGTGATTTCTCGCGCCAGCACCACATAACGCGCCTCTCCCCATACCGCCACCATATCCTGTAGACTCTCCAGCAGACGATGGGTTGATTCGTAGAAAATCAGCGTGCGCGACTCCTGCTCAAGCGCCCGCAGCGTATCGCAGCGACCTTTGCTTTTTGCTGGCAGAAACCCTTCGTAACAGAATCGATCGGACGGAAGCCCCGCGGCGCTTAATGCTGTAATCGCTGCACAGGCACCCGGTAATGGAACAACGTTAATGCCTGCATCACGGCAAAGACGGACAAGATGGTAGCCCGGATCGTTAATCAGCGGCGTGCCGGCATCAGAAACTAACGCTATGCTTTGCCCGTCGCGCAGCTTAGCCAACAGCGTTTCCGCCTTCTGTTGCTCGTTATGATCGTGCAATGCGAACAGGCGCGCATTGATGGCGAAATGTTGTAGCAACAGTCCGGTATGACGTGTATCTTCCGCTGCGATCAGATCGACGCTTGAAAGCACCGTCAGAGCACGTTGGGTGATATCGCCCAGGTTCCCAATCGGTGTTGGAACGATATAAAGCGTGCTGGCAGAAATCTCTTCGCGTTGTTTCATTGTTTGATCCGAATAGCCGATTTAATATTGAGCATCTTGAAAAAAACATAACTGGATACAGTATGCTTCCTTCGAAAGTCATTCATAACAAAGCAGGACGCAACCTGGCTGTTCTGCTGGCCGCCCTGATTTTTGCCGGTTGTTCCGGCCAGGGTCCGCAAACGCCTCAGGCGGATGTGCAGGCCGCAGCCACTGGCACTTCCGATTCTTACCTGCAGCAAATGCAGCAAAGTTCAGATGATAACAAGGTTGACTGGCAATTACTTGCTATCCGCGCATTGCTGAACGAAGGGAAGATCCCTCAGGCCAACGATCAGTTCGCCAGCCTGCCACAGCAGCTCAGCGACACTCAGCGCCAGGAAGCCTTGTTACTTCAGGCACAGCTTAAAATCGCCCAGCAGGATCTGAACGGCGCAGGCCAGCTTCTGCAAAAGGTGGATACCGCCTCATTGTCGAAAGACCAACAGGCCCGCTATTTGCAGCTTCAGATTAACAGCAGCCAGGGCCGTCCTTCGCTGGCGCTGCTGCGCGCTTATATCGCTCAGGAGCCGCTGCTGACCACCCCCGCCGATAAGCAAAAAAATATTGATGCGACCTGGCAGGCGCTGGTGCAAATGACGCCCGATCAGATTAACAGTCTGGTGATCAACGCGGATGAAAATACGCTGCAAGGCTGGCTGGATCTGCTGAACGTTTACAAGGCTAACAGCAGCGACCCGGATATGCTGAAAGCCGGTATCAGCGACTGGCAGACGCGCTATCCCTATAATCCTGCGGCGAAAATGCTGCCGACAGCGCTGACTCAGGTGCAAAATTTCCAGCAGGCGTCGACCGCAAAAATCGCCCTGCTGCTGCCACTAAGCGGCCAGGCGCAAATTTTTGCTAATGCGATCAAGAAAGGCTTCGACGACGCCAGAAACGGTACGTTGACGCAGAATGGCACAGTACAGCCCGCAGCCGCCGCGCAGCCTGCTATCGGAAGCGCCGCGGCGCCCGTTCAGGCTCCGACCCAGGCAGGCGGCGAGAATTCAGCTGCGCCAGCGGATGCCAACGCCGCGGTCAGCCCTTCCGCCAGCCCGGATGCCGCAGCGACGCCAGCATCTACGCCGGAGCCGGCAGCGCCTGCTGCACAAAACGCTAACGTCGCGCAAACCGCCGCGCCATCCAGTTCAACCCAGGTACAGGTATACGACACCGGTTCTCAACCTGTCGATCAGGTACTGGCACAGGCACAAAAAGATGGCGCAACCCTGGTCGTTGGCCCGCTGATTAAGAATAACGTTGAGCAGTTAGCTTCCGTTCAGACTCCGCTGAATATCCTTGCGCTGAATGAGCCGGAGTCGGTACAGAACCATCCGAATCTTTGCTATTTTGCGCTTTCTCCTGAAGACGAAGCGCGTGATGCTGCCCATCATATGTGGGATCAGGGCAAACGCTCGCCATTGTTAATGGTGCCACGCAGCGCGCTGGGCGATCGCGTCAACAAAGCTTTCGCAACGGAATGGCAGAAGCTGGGCGGCAGTACCGTGCTGCAACAGCAGTTTGGCTCCACGGGCGAGCTAAAGCAGGGGATTAACAGCGGTGCAGGCCTGCGCCTGACCGGTACACCTGTTACGCTGCAACAGCCGCCGCAGCAGCCTCAGGATGCGAACGTTACCGGTCAGCCTCCGGTACAGCCCGCGCCGGTCAGCGACAGCGGCAACGTTGATTCGGTTTATATCGTGGCAACACAGGATGAAATGGCGCTGATCAAACCGATGATCTCTATGCGCGTCAGCAGCCGCAGCATGGTACAAATTTATGCCAGCTCACGCAGCTACCAGGCGGGTTCCGGCCCGGACTTCCGCCTGGAGATGGAAGGCGTACAGTTTAGCGATGCGCCGCTGCTGTCTGGCAACAACCCGGCGCTGTTACAGCAGGCCGCGAAGAACTTTAACAATGACTACTCGCTGGTTCGCCTGTATGCCATGGGCGTGGATGCCTGGACACTGGCTAACCACTTTAGCGAAGTGCGCCAGCTGCCGGGCTTCCAGATTCAGGGCGAAACCGGCAATCTGAGCGCGACAACGGATTGCGTTATCAACAGGAAGTTGACATGGAGCCAGTATCGTCAGGGACAAATCGTTCCGGCATCCTGAGTCGTCAGCAAACGGGGGCGGGCTATGAGCAACAGGCCCGCCGCCTGCTGGAGCAAGCAGGATTAACCTTTGTCGCCGCGAACGTGCGTTTTCGGGTTGGAGAAATCGACCTGATTATGCGCGACAAAACGACCTGGGTTTTTGTGGAAGTCCGCTATCGCCGCAATGCGCTTTTTGGCGGTGCAGCAGCCAGCGTGACCCGCAGCAAGCAGCTAAAACTGCTAAAAGCCGCAGCCTTTTGGCTGAATGGACGCAGAACCAGTTTTGAGAGCGCGGACTGTCGCTTTGATGTCATTGCGATAACCGGCACGCAGATCGACTGGTTGCCTAATGCCTTTACGGCGGAGTGAAACCTCCGCCTACGACTTACCAGGTGAAAAACGTGCTGGAAAGAATAAAAGTTTGTTTTACCGAAAGTATTCAAACACAGATCGCCGCGGCAGAAGCGTTACCGGATGCGATTTCTCGCGCCGCGATGACCATTGTGCAGTCGCTGCTGAACGGCAACAAAATTCTGAGCTGTGGCAATGGCACGTCCAGCGCCAATGCCCAGCATTTTGCGGCCAGCATGATTAATCGTTTTGAGACCGAGCGCCCCAGCCTTCCCGCTATCGCTTTAAGCGCGGATAACGTGCTGCTAACGGCAATTGGCAACGATCGTCTGCACGATGAAGTTTATGCCAAGCAGGTTCGTGCACTGGGCCATGCTGGCGACATTCTGCTCGCCATTTCAACACGCGGTAACAGCCGTGACATTGTGAAGGCAGTTGAAGCAGCGGTAACACGCGATATGACGATTATTGCGCTTACCGGTTATGACGGCGGCGAACTCGCCGGCTTACTGGGACCACAGGACGTGGAGATTCGCATTCCCTCGCACCGAAGCGCGAGGATTCAGGAAATGCATATGTTAACCGTAAATTGCCTGTGCGATTTAATCGATAACACCTTGTTTCCCCACCAGGACGCTTAAAGGAGCTTAAATGAAGGTATTCTCAGCAATGGCCGTGGTGATTACCGCCCTGATGCTACAGGGTTGCGTCGCGGCCGTCATCGGCAGCGCTGCGGTAGCAACCAAATCCGCCACGGATCCTCGTACTGTTGGCACTCAGGTTGATGACGGTACCCTGGAACTGCGCGTCAGCAATGCGCTTTCTAAAGATCAGCAGATTAAAAACGATGCCCATATCGTCCCTACCGCCTATCAGGGCAAAGTCCTGCTAACCGGACAGGCACCGACGGCTGACATCGCCAGCCGGGCGAAACAGATTGCGGTCGGCGTGGATGGCGCAACGGAGGTTTATAACGAGATCCGTACCGGCAGCAAAGCCAGCTTTGGTACCGCCTCTTCCGATACCTGGATCACCACCAAAGTGCGCTCCAACCTGCTGTCGAGCGATCAGGTTAAGTCATCAAACGTTAAGGTGACGACGGAAAACGGCGAGGTATTCCTGTTAGGTCTGGTGACGAATGAGGAAGCGAAAGCCGCGGCCGATATCGCCAGCCGGGTCAGTGGCGTGCAGCACGTGACCACCGCGTTTACCATCCTGAAGTAACCTCCGCTTCCGCCTGTGCGCAGCAGCGCACGGGCGGCAATGTTCTCAGGCAAGTTCTCTCGTTCGCTCAACGCTTCCCTTATAGCCTGCTCAAACAGTCCATCGCTACCGCTTTAAAACCGGCGAAATCTTCGCAGCCGCGTAGCCGGGTCATCGCTCTCTCACGCATAAAAGTAACAAACAGATCGTAGATGGCCATCGCCTCTTCATATTCGGTTTTACTGATAGCCAGCAGGAAAATGACGCAGGCGGTTTCATCGCCCCAGCGGATGCCATGAGGAGCCAGTACGGTATAGACCACGGTTTTTTTCGCCATCAGTCCCAGTGAATGAGGCAGCGCAATGCCTTCGCCCAGCAGCGTACTGACTATCGCCTCACGTTCCTCAACCGACGCATAAAACTGCTTATCTACCACGCCTTCCCGCTCCAGCTGATCGCACAGAACGCTGAACAGCTCTGTTTGCGTCATTGGCCGATCGATAATGCGAAAATGCCCGGCATCGAAGAATTTTTCCAACATGTAAGGCCGGGTGCGATCCACCAGCACCAGCTTGCCAAGCTGCTCCAGCTGGTATTCCGTCGGAAACGGCGCCATCACCACCACCGGTTTCCCCTTTTCGCTCAGGCGTACCGTAGAGATGACAAAATCTTCATCGATCGCGACCTGCTGCTCATATTCGCGCTGGGAGACAATGTTGCTGACGATAATCTGCGGATATTTACGCATCAGCATCGCCTGGATCATCCGCACGGTTGAATTGCCTGTATCGCACACCAGCAGCACTTTAGGATGACGCTGGTAGCCCACGTTATAATGGCGCTCCAGCCCGACGCCGATATGCAGTACCAGAAAACCGATTTCGTTTTCGCTGATGTTATACGGTGTGTACTTACTCCAGCTGGCTACAGCGGCCAGAGTGACATCATAAGCCAGCGGGTAGTGCTGTTTGATATTGCCAAGCAGCGGATTCGGGATAGCAATCTGGTAGCGCACACGGGTGATCATCGTTTTTATGTGCGTCAGTAAATCGGCCCGCAGCTGCGGATCGTTTTGCAGATCAAAATTGTAGTGCGTATTCACATAGCTGAGGATGTAGTTCACCAGCGATTCACCATCATCCGGACTGATGACGCTGGCGGCGATATCTTCAGTCCGTCGCGCGGCAATGTTCACCCGTAAATAGGCTTCCTCCGAGCTGGAAATTGCCTTGCCGGTCATCGGACGCAACAGATTAACGATATGGCGGGCGGCAGCCCGAACGTCGCGATCGACATCTTCTGCGCTGAAGTCAGATAACGGATAGCCCTCACTGATTCGCCTTACCGCAACCGCGCAGTACAGCCGCAGATAGAATTCGCTGTCATCACTCATTTTAATGCTGAAACGGCTGAAGCACTGATGCAACAGTGGCTGTAGCGTATCGAGTATGCCGCTGTTCAACGCTTCCAGATTCAATAGCGGATCGTCAGTATCTTCACGGGCGATATGATAAAGCAGATCGGTCAGACAGGTGCGGATCGCCACTTCGCTGCCAAACAGCTTCATGCCGTAGCGCGGTTTGGTTTCGATTACCAGATGATAGCGGCTTAGCTTTTCGCGGACTTCGGCCATATCGCTTTGTAACGTGGCGCGGCTGACGAACCATTCGTCGGCCAGATCTTCAAGTTTGAGCGCAAAAGCCGAGGTGAGAAAACGGGTCAGCAAATAGTTCACCCGTGCAGCTGAAGTGCGGGGGATCCGCAGCGGCGAAGCCGTCTGGCATTGTAGCTGGTTGTAACGATCGCGATCGTCCACTTTCAGCTGATAGCCTGCGCCACGGTTTAACACAAACCGCGCGCCGTGCGCCGCCAGCAGCTCATTCAGCGCGGTGATGTCCGTGCGGACAGTACGCGTCGTGACCGCAAAGTGCCGTGCCAGCTCATCCTGCGGCAGCGTTTCGTTTTGTAGCAGCTCAAACAGCTGAGCCAGACGCAGATTGGGAAATCTCACTGGCTCTCCCCCATCTTCTCAGGGACACCGGCGGCACGGTAAAAAGGGATTACGGCAAAGATCGTAGCGGTAAACATAGTTTTCCTCGTGCCGGAAAGATTAGCCGGTCAGTTTTTTGGTCATCGTTAATAGCTTACTGACATCGTCTGCCCGGGTGCATCCCGTTTCCTTATCGATAATCGAGCTGTAGATATGCGGAATGATTTTACTGACGCCTGCTTCCAGCGCGATCGTCAGGATCGCCTCATAGTTTTGCAGATCGATACCGCCGGTCGGCTCCAGCCAGAAATCCTGTTGTGCACAGGCCTGCGCCACCGCTTTGAATTCATCAATCGCCTGAAGGCCGCCCATCGGAAAATATTTCACCGAGCTGCCGCCCATATCTTTTAACAGCGCGATCGCCGTTTCAATCGGAACGACGCCGTCAGGTGCCTGCGAGCTACGCGGGCCGGTAGAGATTTTCACCTGTCCCGGCGTACCGGTGGGAGAAATCAGTCCATTGACCACGGTTTGATCCTGTCCCAGCAACGCACGGCTGGTAGCCACGCCGGTAAACACCTGGTTGACGTGCTGCGGCTGAACGGCAGCAGCAATCGAGCTGACCATTGCTGACTGATTCGGATCGCCAGCGCCCAGTCCAACGGAGAGCGCGTTATCAATCAGCGCCGCATAGTCACGCATATCGTCTACCGCGCGGGTAACGCTGTCATAGTTTTTCGACAGCACGCCAACCAGCACATGGCCTTCCGCCGCCTGCCAGATGTCACGGGCGTTCTCTTTTGAGCCAGCCAGCACGTTCAGACAGACGCGGTCACGATAAAAATTCGGGGTCAGCTTCATGCAGGGTTTCCTTGCGATAAAAGACGGTTAATTTGAGTGGCAATGATCTCCAACTGACTGGGCGATACGCTGCGCACGTCCACTTCTACCAGGCCTTCGTTCGCCTTGTACCCCCGGAAATAGATCGCGATGTCACCGGTTTTTAGCGCCTGAACCACCTCAGTCGTGGTGCGGCCAAGGGTGGCCTCATCAAAATGGATCTCTGTGCGGGCAATATCACGCCCCGCTGCATCCCACACCACCCGGGCGCTGATGCCATGAATGGCATTCAGGCTGTCGATAAACGGCGTCATTTTTTCCACCATCTGTGCGCCGGAAGCTTTTTCCAGCCGCAGATAGTTTTCAATGGCCTGAGTCAGGCCAAGAATGCCTTCTTTACCCACTTTCATCGCGCGGCCAATGCCCATCGACTGACGTTTTACCCACGCCACAGGCTCTTTGCGCCCCATCACCAGACCGCTGGTCGGCCCTTCAATCGCTTTGGCACCGCTGTAGATCACCAGGTCGGCACCCTCGCGGTAATAGCATTGCAGATCTTCTTCGGCGGCCGCATCAACAATCAGCGGAACGCCATGCCGGCGCGCAACTTCTGCGGCCTGCTTCACACTAAGGTGGCTTTTCTGCACGCAATGATGCGATTTGATATACATCACGGCGGCAGTTTGCGGCGTGACGGCGGCGGAAAGCTGCTCCGCGCTGCATTCGTTGGCATAGCCGGCTTCCACCAGGCGACCGCCGCCCATCGCTACCATGGTGCCGACCGGTGCGCCAAAGTTAACGTTATGGCCCTTGGGCACCACGATATCATGCGGCACGGTAAGCGGAGCCGCATGGAGGTTTTCCAGCAGCCAGTCATCGTCTTTCACAATCACTGCCGCGACGGATTGCGCAATACCGGCAGAGGCGCAGGAGACCACGACCGCATCTTCTGAGCCAAGCAGCCCGGCGATGTAGGCACCGGTTTTATTGACCAGATCTTTCATTTCGAAGTAGTGATTCAGGCCGTAGTTGACCGTTTCGACCACGTCGGCGGCGGGCGTTGACACCCCAAGGATCGTCATGCGCCCGGAAGCGTTGATCACCTGTTTTAAGCCATATTTTTCATAAATCGAAGACATGATGCTTTTTCCCTTCGTCAGTAATAAACCATTTCCCTTTAACCATGGCGGCCAGCGGTACCAGCTGCTTTTCACCCGCTTCCGATTTACCTTCGGAATCGGTGAACACGCAGGCGGCTTCGCTGAGGTCAAAGAGGGTCAGGTCGGCATCAAAGCCCACCGCAAGCTTCCCTTTGTTATGCAGCCGCAGCCCTTC
The DNA here is from genome assembly GCF_007981265.1 of Pantoea sp. CCBC3-3-1. Lineage (NCBI taxonomy): Bacteria > Pseudomonadati > Pseudomonadota > Gammaproteobacteria > Enterobacterales > Erwiniaceae > Pantoea > Pantoea sp. CCBC3-3-1. The sequence goes on along the minus strand of NZ_CP034363.1, from coordinate 557,157 downwards.
TGCCGCATGACGGGTAACGCAGGCGATTATTTGTGGCAGCGTCATTCCCACGCTGAAGAACTTCGACATCACGTGCGCCAGGGTGTAAACCGGCCCGTTAAGGCGATTGCGGCAGTAGATATCGGAGCTGATGGTATGCGGCAGAATGCCTTGAGCGATGGCGACTCGCGCCACCTCAAAACTAAAACTCGCCGAGCCGTGACCAACATCCAGCCGCACGCCGCGTTTTATTGCCTTTGCAACAGAAGCACGCAGCTCGCCAGCCGGCGTCAGAATGCGGTTCGGCTTGCCGTTATAGCAGTGGGTGATAATGTCGCCCTGACCCAGCAGCTCGGCTATCTCATCCAGATCGGGTGGGTTATTACCGATATGCACCATCAGCGGCAGATTGCCGTTTTCCTGCTGGATTTCTTTCGCACCGATCAGCGGCTGGATGCCGTTAGCGCCAACGACGCTACTGCTCATGCGGGCTTTGATGCCGATGATAAAGCCAGGCAGGCGCTGAACCGCAGCCCGCACGCTCGCTTTGTCGATCTGCTGCATATCCGCCAGTTCGTTCTGCGTGACGATGCCGGTACGGGCAATATTCAACAGGGCATGAACCTGAGTGTTGGCGGTTCGCGTCAGCTGATAAAAGTCATCGACGTCGTCCGCGCCGGTACTGCCCGCATCCACGACCGTGGTTACGCCCGTTTCCACACCAATCCGATCCGCTTCATCATGATAAATGGGCGATTTGGGATAGCAGTGGACGTGAGAATCAATCCAGCCCGCACTCAGCCAGTAGCGTCCGGCCAGATCGATCTCCTGCGTCGCCTGCCCTTGCGGCTCGCCCAGCGCGGCGATTTTGCCGTCGTGAATGGCAATCGTCGTCAGGCTGCCGTCGGCCAGACGAGCGCGGCGAATAATCAAATCAAACATCACTCACTCCTTCCGCTTCTCACAGCGCAACCGGGAAAATCGCACCCAGCAGCATGGCGCCCAAAATGGCACCACCGGTGATAGGTTTGTTCCAGAGATAGAACAGCAGCGCGCCAATCAGCGATCCCAGCCCGATAGGAATGGAGGCGGCCATGGCCGACAGAATGATTAACGGCCCGAGAAAACGCCCGGACGAGTTGCCCGCGCCCATCATCACGTCTGCGCCATACGTTGAGTCGCTGTTATTGATGGTGAATTTACGGGCCAAAATAATGACGTAGCCAATGGCCAGCCCCAGCAGCAGCCCGGTAGCCAGCGACGCGGCAAAGTTGGCAACCGGGAAGACAATGCCCGCACCGAGCAGTAATGCAGGCACACCCAGCCCGATCCCCGTTTGGATCGCGCCGCCGATATCCAGGATGCCGACCAGCGAGCCTTCGATGATTCGGGCGAAGAGAAAGCTGGCGCCAAACGCCGCCACCGCGCCATAGACGCCGGTTTCCATTCCGGCTCGCAGCATGGAAACAAAGGCGACTTCATTGAACGCGCCCAGCCCGTAGACGTAATACATATGCGTACCGGCAAACACGCCCGCGGAGAGCAGCCCGACGAAAATCGGGAAAGACCAGTCGGCATACCAGAAACCGCTTTTAGATGCTTCCATTGTCATCTCCTTATTTTCCGCTCAGGGTGTTGTGGATCATCTCAAGCCAGCCCGGCACGCCCAGCTGGAAGGATTGCAGCATTTTCATATCGAAGCCGCGGAAGAAGCCGCTGAGAACGAACAGCAGAACGATGGCGAACATCATGATTTTGGTCACTTTGTTCCAGCCGCTCTCCTCCACGCCTTTGCCGATCAGAATGCCCAGCACCAGGCCCGGCACCGCATTGCCCATGATCAGCTGGGCAAGGCCGCCAAAAATGGTGGCCCAGAAGCCCGACTTTTTACCGGCATCGATGGCGGCCAGCCAGAAGATCACCGGCATCACCGTGTTCACCAGCAGGTTAGCGGCAGGCACCAGCACTTTTACCGCCGTCACCTGCAATGCGGCGGGCACCGCAGACGCGGTAGAATTGAGAAAAGCGACAACAACCATGCCGATCAGGCCGCAGACAATCGCCATTTTTTTCGGATTGTGCAGCGTTTCCGCCACGTTACGGTTTTTCACCATCAGCGCGGCCGCGCCCCAGTTCGGGATGATGCGGTGATCCACATCCTGCGTAAACGAGCCGGCAGCCACGGAAGAGGCCCAGGCGTTAAAGAAAAAACCCAGGCCGAAAGAGAAATGCGAAGCCGGATCGCCCTCGCAGGAATTCAGTTCACCCAGCGTACGAAAAGCGCCCATCCCCTGGGTCGTGGGCGCATGGAACATTCGCGCCGCACCCGCGCCAACGCCGACACCAACCAGACCGCCGATAATGAGCGACTTAAATAAAATGATTAAAAACATTTGGTTTTCCTTATTGATCGCGCCAACGTTTTCAGGTCATGTCCATCCAGCTTTATCGCGTGGCAAAATCGATCTTTGCGGTGTCGACAATGCTGACGTTGACGGTAATTTCCAGTTCAACGCCATAGCTCCGCCTCTCCCGCGCCAGAAAGAAAAACAGGAATTTTTCTTTTCTGACCTGCTGCCACGCCTGCACCACTTTTACCTCAGCGGGTTCAATGCGCAGCAGCACTTTACCGGTCGATTTTAATAGCGTGTTTTGTACCCGGCTCAGCGCATCGGCAAAGGCTTTTTCTTTACTGTCACCCTTACCGCTGACCTTCACCGTGGTCGCAAATTGTTCCTTCATCATCAGGCACCGTACTTCTTGTTCCAGGCCTGAACCAGGCGCTCTCCCAGCTCTTCCTTGTCCATAAAGCCGAAGCCAAGCACGGTTGCGCCTTCATTGATTGCCGTAACGCCTTCATCGACGGAACGCATGCCGTGTTTCGCTTTATAGCCATATTTGTTTTGCGCGGTGATAGCACCCGCGCCGCCGCTGCCGCAGAAGGAGATGCCGAAAGTGGCATTTTCAGCCTTCATCACGTCGCCCAGCTTCATGTCGGCGGCCATCCCCGGCACCACCACGGCTTTACCGCCGGCTTTTTCAATTCCGGCCGCGACTTTCTGGCCTTTACCCAAACGATCGCCAATAACTACAATGATTTGTGACATAGTGATTTCCTTAACAGGGTTAGCCTTCGTTTTTTGCGACTTCGAAATGCACGGATAAAAGCCAGGCCTCTTCAACAGGCAGATTGCCGAACAGATCCACGACCTGCTGGGCCAGCGTCATCGAGTCGGGCGAGATGTCTTCAAACAGCGCTTCCTCGACTTCCGGCAGAGGTTCGCCGGTCCGGGAACGCAGCGCCATTGCCCGCACATGTGAGACCAGCATCTGCTGCTGTACCGGCGTGGGAGTGATATGTTGAGCGAAAAACAGGTCGGCAATCTGACTCATCACCCTGTCCGCCAGCGCCTGAATAGCGCGCTCCTCAGCCGACATGTTTATTGATACGGCTCCATCTGCCATTGCACTCCCCTTATTTCCCGCCGCGGCTTTGATTAGCAGCGCAGTTTATTTGCGATAAAAAGAAACTAACGCCGGGAACGCTTTGTGTGGAGCAGCTTTTTTTCCGTTTCAAAACGGAAATTGCATCAAGGGATGTGATCGCGGGTACAAAAAGCGTTTTTTCCTGTAGGGACAGAATTTCGAAGCTGTAATAACGTTAAATGCAGCGTTAAAACGCTTTCAATACGGAATATTCCCTCAGGAACAGAACGCGGGAGAAGATAGCGAAGGGTAACTATTGGAAAAACTTATAAATTAATCAGGGTGCTGAAAATAAAAGGTGGGGAAGGCCCTGTTTTTACTGCCTGAACCGGGACGCTACTGGCCCGGTTCAGGCGACGGATAATAACGCTTAGCCAACCGCCCGGCTAAATTTACTGTCCGGCGATTTTCATTTCTGGAATCAGTACGGAACCACACTGAATATTACTGCGGGTTTCAATGTCGCTGCCGACCGTGACCATATTGCGCCACATCTCCTGTAAATTACCGGCAATGGTAATTTCACTCACTGGATACTGAATAACGCCGTTTTCCACCCAGAAGCCTGCCGCGCCGCGTGAATAGTCACCGGTGATGCCGCTCACACCCTGGCCCATCAGTTCTGTCACCACTAAACCGGTACCCATTTTTTTCAGCAGCTGTTCGAAGCTGTCGCCCTGACCGTTAATGCGCCAGTTATGAATGCCGCCCGCGTGACCGGTACTTTGCAGGCCCAGCTTACGGGCGGAATAGCTGGTCAGCAGCCAGGTTTGCAGGACGCCATCTTTGATGATGTCACGGTTCTCGGTACGAACACCTTCGCTGTCAAACGGCGTGGAAGCCAGTCCTTTCAGCAAATGCGGCTGTTCCTGAATCGTCAGCCACTCGGGCAGGATCTGTTTACCCATTGAATCCAGCAGGAAGGTCGATTTGCGGTAGACGCTGCCGCCGCTGATCGCGCCAACCAGATGGCCGAACAAGCCTGTTGCCACTTCGGCAGCAAAGATTACCGGTGCTTTCATCGTTGAAAGCTTACGCGGCGACAGGCGCGACAGCGTGCGGCGCGCGCACTCCTGGCCTACCCACTCTGGCGTTTGCAGATCGCCAATCGCGCGTCCAATCGTGTAGGCATAGTCACGTTCCATGTCGCCATCCGCCTCGGCAATCACGCTGGCAGAAATCGAATGGCGGCTTGAGGAATAGCCCTGGATCATACCGTGGCTGTTACCGAACACTTTAATACCGACGTGGCTGTTAAAGCTGCCGCCTTCGGTGTTAGTTATACGTGAATCGGATTTCAGCGCGGCTTCTTCCGCACGAGCCGCCAGCTCGATCGCCCGATCCGGATCGAGATCGGTGGGATGGAAAAGATCCAGATCGGGCGCATCGAACGCCAGCAGTTCGCGATCGGCCACGCCAGCGTAAGGATCCGGCGAGGTATAGCGCGCAATATCAATCGCCGCCTGCACGGTGCGCTTGATGGCGTCGGGGCTGAGATCGGTGGAAGACGCGCTGCCTTTACGGTTCTGATGATAAACGGTGATGCCCAGGGCGCCGTCGCTGTTGAATTCTACGTTTTCCACCTCGCTATAGCGGGTGCTGACGCTGATACCGGTGGTTCTGGTCACGGCAACTTCCGCCCCATCGGTGCTGACTTTAGCCAGTTCGAGTGCTGTCGCTACCGCCTGTTCGAGGGTTTTACGCTGTTCTGCAACTTGGGAGAGTAATTTCATTGACCTACCATATAATTAACAGAGGGCTGCTCCGGGCAAAAATCGCCAGATTTCCAGACTCTTTAGTGATTAGGGATGATTTGAGTCTAACAGACTCAGCGAACAATTTCGCAGTGGCCTGAGTTTCCTGATAGCATTAGCCTCTTTTTTAGGGAGCCTCCCATGACCAAACAGCCCGACGACTGGCTCGATGACGTACCAGATAACGAAGAAGAAGACGAAGAGATTATCTGGGTCAGTAAAAGTGAGATCAAACGCGATGCCGAGGAGCTTAAGCGCCTGGGTGCCGAACTGGTTGAACTGAGTAAGAATTCGCTGGATAAAATCCCGCTGGATGATGATTTGCGTGCCGCTATTGAGCTCGCACAGAAGATTAAAAAAGAAGGACGTCGCCGTCAGCTCCAGCTGATTGGGAAAATGCTGCGTTCGCGTGAAGAAGATCCTATTCGTCAGGCGCTGGACAAGCTGAAGAACCGTCACAACCAGCAGGTTGCGCTGTTCCATAAGCTGGAAGTGCTGCGCGATCGCCTGATTGAAACCGGTGATGATGCGATGCCGGACGTATTGGCGCTCTACCCGGATGCCGATCGTCAGCAGCTGCGTCAGATGATCCGTAATGCGCAAAAAGAGAAAGCGACTAACAAGCCGCCAAAAGCTTCCCGCCAGATTTTCCAGTATCTGCGCGAGCTGGCTGAAGCCTCTTAAGGCTCAGCGAGCCTTTTATGGCAGGCCAGACTGTCCGGCTCTATTACCGGCCGGTCTGGCTGCTATAAAAACGCCGGCGCCCGGCCTGAATTATTTCGCCAGTCTGTCCAGCAGCTTCTGATGAATGCCGCCAAACCCACCGTTACTCATCACCAGAATATAATCGCCCGGCTGTGCCGTTTTGGCGATCATCTCGACCAGCGTATCTACGTCAGCGCTCCAGTGCGCAGGCTGCACGCAGGCATCGGCCACTTCAGATACCTGCCACGGAATATGGTGCGGCTGTAGCAGGAACACCTCATCCGCACGGCCCAGCGCCGGCGCCAGATCGTCTTTGCTAACGCCCATTTTCATGGTATTGGAACGCGGTTCCAGCACGGCCAGAATACGCGCCCGTCCACCAACCTTGCTGCGCAAAGCGGTCATCGTGGCCAAAATCGCGGTGGGATGATGAGCAAAATCATCGTAAACCTTGATGCCGTTGGCTTCGCCACGCAGCTCCAGACGACGCTTAGCGTTGATAAAATCATTCAGTGCCAGCCCGGCGTCTTCCGGCTTCACGCCTACGTGCCGTGCCGCAGCGATAGCCATCATGCCGTTATGCATATTATGCTCGCCAACCAGCGACCAGTTCACTTCCGCCACGCGCTCGCCATCCAGCCAGACTTCCCAGTGCGACGCGTCCGGCGTCAGTTTCTTCGCCTGCCAGCGGCCGGTTTCCCCTACGCTTTCCTGCTCGCTCCAGCATCCCATGGCGATCACCTGTTTCAGGTTGCTGTCCTGTTCAGGCAGGATAATGCGGCCCTGTCCCGGCACGATACGCACCAGATGATGGAACTGCCGCTGAATAGCGCGCAGATCGTCAAAAATGTCCGCATGATCGAATTCAAGGTTGTTGAGGATCAGCGTACGCGGGCAGTAATGCACAAATTTAGAACGCTTATCGAAAAAGGCGCAATCGTATTCATCCGCTTCGATAACGAAGAATGGGCTTTTTCCTAAAGTTGCGGAAACCTCGAAATTCCCCGGCACACCGCCGATAACGAAGCCCGGTTCCAGCCCGCAAGCCTGTAAAATCCACGCTGCCATGCCCGCTGTGGTGGTTTTTCCATGCGTTCCGGCGACGGCAAGCACCCAACGGTCACGCAGTACAAAATCATGCAGCCACTGCGGCCCGGAAAGATAGGGAATGTTACGTTCCAGCACCGCTTCCACGCAGGCATTACCGCGCGTCATCGCGTTACCGATGATCACCAGATCGGGTGCAGGATCGAGCTGGGACGCGTCGTAACCCTGAATTAAATCAATGCCTTGCTTTTCTAAAAGCGTGCTCATTGGCGGGTAAACGTTGGCATCCGAACCGGTAACGTCATGACCCAGCGATCGGGCCAGCATTGCCAGACCGCCCATGAAAGTGCCGCAGATACCGAGGATATGAATACGCATAAAAGATCCGTTAACTGGAATGTCCGGCGCACAGTGTACCGTCCTCATCGTGCGGAAGAAACGGATTTGCCCTATGTTCTTTACCCTTCATTCGGCTAAACTGCCCGGGTATATGTTGGCAGCTTGTTTCGCAGGCTGCTGTTCAACCGCAGATTCAGGGATTGTGTTATGAAAACGTTAGGCGAATTCATAGTCGAGAAACAACACGACTTTCCTCACGCCACTGGTGAACTGACGGCACTGATTTCCGCCATCAAACTGGGCGCGAAAATCATTCACCGTGACATCAACAAGGCTGGTCTGGTCGATATTCTTGGCGCCAGCGGAGTGGAAAACGTGCAGGGTGAGCAGCAGATGAAACTCGATCTGTTTGCCAATGAAAAGCTCAAAGCCGCGCTGAAAGCGCGTGGCATTGTGGCGGGTATCGCGTCAGAAGAAGAAGACGAGATCGTCATCTTTGAAGGCGTGGAAAATGGCAAATATGTCGTGTTGATGGACCCGCTGGATGGCTCCTCCAACATTGACGTCAACGTTTCTGTCGGCACCATTTTCTCTATCTATCGTCGTATTACGCCACCAGGCACGCCGGTTACTGAGGAAGATTTCCTTCAGCCAGGCAGCCAGCAGGTTGCCGCAGGCTATGTTGTCTACGGTTCTTCCACCATGCTGGTTTATACCACCGGCTGCGGCGTGCATGCCTTTACCTACGATCCGTCACTGGGCGTGTTCTGTCTCAGCGCAGAAAAAATGACCTTCCCGGAAAAGGGTTACACCTATTCCATTAACGAAGGAAATTATATCCGCTTCCCACAGGGCGTGAAAAAATACCTTAAGTTCTGTCAGGAAGAAGACAAGGTTTCCCGTCGTCCTTATACCTCGCGGTATATCGGTTCACTGGTGGCAGACTTCCACCGTAACCTGTTGAAAGGCGGCATTTACTTGTATCCAAGCACCGCCAGCCATCCGAAAGGCAAGCTGCGCCTGCTGTATGAATGCAACCCCATGGCATTCCTGGCTGAACAAGCCGGTGGTAAAGCCAGCGACGGCCGCGATCGTATCCTCGACCTGGTGCCGGAAACGCTGCACCAGCGCTCGCCGTTCTTTGTCGGTAATACCGAAATGGTAGAGGATCAGGAACGCTTCCTGCGCGAATTCCCGGACGCATAACCTCACCGTTCTGTTGCTGAGAACATCTCGGGTGATTGAACGATCCCCGAGATGGCTCTGTACAGAGAGCATGCGTGTATAAAAAGCGCCGTCCATGTCTGCGCTTTACGGGCCGATCCGGGCCCGTAATCCTTTGCCACCGACGCTACAGGTTCGTCAGCTGTTTGCCCTTTCTCACGCCAGACTAATTTTAAATGCCGCCATTGACTGAACCAGCTGCCGGGACTGCTCCTCCAGTGACTGAGTAGCCGCGGCTGCCTGCTCCACCAGCGCGGCGTTCTGTTGCGCCACTTCATCCATCTGAGTGACCGCGATGTTAACCTGCTCAATACCGTGGCTTTGTTCCTGCGACGCGCTGGAGATCTCCCTCATCAGTGACGTTACGCGCGTGACTTCGCTGGCGATATTGTCCATGGTTTCCCCCGCCCGGGTCGCCATCTGCGATCCTTCACTGACCCGGCTCTGTGATTCGGCAATCAGCTCCCGGATCTCTTTTGCCGCCGTCGCACTGTTCTGCGCCAGCGTGCGAACCTCGCCAGCAACCACGGCAAATCCTCTGCCCTGCTCGCCAGCCCTGGCGGCCTCTACCGCCGCGTTTAGCGCCAGGATATTGGTTTGAAAGGCAATGCCATCAATGACCCCAAGAATGTCGCCAATGCGTGTTGAGCTGCGGGTGATTTCCTGCATTTTCTCCATCACCTGGCCGACCGCATCGCTGCCCCGCCCGGCGCTGACAGAAACGGAATGCGCCAGCTGATGTGCCTGAGAGGCGTTCTCCGCATTCAGCTTCACGGTCGCGGTTAACTGTTCCATGCTGGCCGCCGTCTGTTCCAGAGAGGCCGCCGACTCTTCCGTACGTTGTGAAAGATTCAGGTTGCCGGAAGAGAGCTCGCGGCTGCCCACGTCAATTTGCAGACTGGCATCCCGTACCCGACTGACGGAAAGCTGTAACGAAGCCTGCATTGCAGCCAGGGCGCCATTCAGGCGGCCCAGCTCATTTTTCCCGCTCTCGGGCAGAGTCTGAGTCAGATCCCCCGCGGCAACAGATTCCAGATGTTCAACGGCAACATTCAGCGGCTTGAGCAGGATTTCCCGCATCAGCGTCCAGGAGACCGCCAGCAGTACTGCCGTCAGTACACCGCAAAAAACGATCAGCGCCATTAGCACTTTCTGATTCCAGGCCGCTTCAGCCAGCTGCTGCTTCGTGGTCTGGTCAGCAAACATACGGAACCGATCGACCGACTGCCTGAACGACGTATTCAACGGCGTTAGCTTTTCTTCCAGCAGCTGATAATAAGTATTGAGGTCATTTGCCTGTAAGGCAGCAATCATCGGTTTAATTCCCTCGGCGAGGTATCGCTGATAATGGGCCGCTAACGCATCAGCCAGGGTCTTGCCCTGGGCGGTCACCGTTCCGGCATTGATAAACTGCCTGAATTCATCATTGGCATTTTGAACAAAATCATCAGCCTGATTAATCACTTCCCTGGCCTGCTCCGTCTGGCCCGTTTGCATCTTTCTGGCTGCTAACGCAGAAATCGTGCGGGTGCGTAACAGATAAGTATTGGCGCTAAACAGGCTGTTCAGTTCAGCACCCTGGATACGATTAACCACATCCAGCGAGCGGTTGCCCTTGTTGATGGCGGTAATGCCCATCACGCTGACCGCCAGTAACATCAGCGTCATGGTAATCATCAGGAGGGTTAATCCTGTGCGAATTGAAATTTTCTTCATCATTGCGGCGTAATCCTCAATCGAGTCTCTGTGACGAAATATATAAGCACAACTGACTTATCGGGCCGCTAAAAGCGATCTTTAGCGGTCGGAGGGTTCGCATCGCCAGTGAAACGTCTTTAGTTGATCTGGATCAATTTTGAGCGATGATTGCGGTGAAACGCGACACGATAAAAACCGGGCATTTTATCAATCTGTCGAAAACGGTCGATGGCGTTTCAGCGCAATACTGGAGCATTCCTAAAGGCCAAAAAGGGGGGATACTTTCAGATTCAGTTGGCTATAATGAGCGTCACTTGATTAAGACTGACTAAAGGAATTAACCATGAGTTTGAACCAGGTTCCAGCGGGTAAAGACCTGCCAGAAGATATCTATGTTGTTATCGAGATCCCGGCAAATGCCGATCCGATCAAATACGAAGTAGATAAAGATTCCGGCACCCTGTTCGTTGACCGCTTTATGTCTACAGCGATGTTCTATCCGTGCAACTACGGCTACATCAACCACACTCTGTCTCTGGATGGCGACCCGGTAGACGTACTGGTACCAACTCCTTACCCATTACAGCCTGGCTCAGTGATCCGCTGCCGTCCGGTTGGCGTGCTGAAAATGACCGATGAGTCTGGCGAAGATGCCAAACTGGTTGCGGTTCCGCACACCAAACTGACCAAAGAGTACGATCACATCAAAGATGTGAACGACCTGCCAGAGCTGCTGCGTGCTCAGATCACTCACTTCTTCGAGCAGTATAAAGCGCTGGAAAAAGGCAAATGGGTGAAAGTAGAAGGTTGGGACAACGCTGAAGCAGCTAAAGCTGAAATCGTTGCCTCTTTCGAGCGCGCTAAGAAGTAATTTGCCGCCCGAACGCTGCTGCCTTGTGCGCCCTGCGCTGCAAAGCAGTAAAAAAAACACCGCTCAATGAGCGGTGTTTTTATTTGTCAGCAATCAGGCTGGATCTGATGCGTTGCGCAACAACCAGTCACCGCTTTCTATATGTTGCTTACCTTCTACCGAACGCTGGTAGACATACAGCCAGGCGCTGCCATACGGCGTTTGCACCAGTTCGCGCTTGTATTCACCGCCCTTGGTTCTGAGCGCATCCAGCTCACCCAGCGTGGATGCATCTATCCGGTAAACCTCACAATAGACCAGGCCGTCACCCACAACGACGCCGGGATAATGGCCCAGATTATACAACGCGTAGCCAGCGATCTGATGATCGCCCAGCCACTGCCCATTGGTCATCCAGTGACTGTTGCCTTGCTTACGCCTCAGGCTGCCGTAGACAATTATTCGCATTTAAAACTCAAACTGATAAAGCACATCGAGTGCCTGGTCAATTCCAGACACCGCTTCTAAATAGAGTTTCGGCATCAGGCGATAACGCAGGGTTAAGGTCGCCAGTGAATCAAATATGCCAACACCGTATTTTACCTGTAGACCCGGCAGTACGTAGCCGCTGACCTGAACCTGCTGACTGTCGCCAACGCCAGCCGTATCCAGTGCGAGATTACTCACGCCAAACGTCTCCCCGATTTTACCCACAACCTGCCCACTTTGTGCAAGCCCCAATCCAACCAGTGCGGAAGTTAATGCGCTACTGTCGCTGCCGGTGGAGTCCAGCCCCTGTCCGCGAAGCAGATAAGAGAGCGCTTCCTGTTGCGACATCGTCGGGTCAGAGAACACTTCTGCCTTGGGTTCATCGGCAAGACCGGTGACGCGAACGCCAGCCGTCACGTCATCTTCTGTTGCTTCCGGGTTACGTATTGCCTCAAAGTTCAGGTAAGGCTGATTCGCGGGCCCGGAGAATTGCAGCTCGCCTTTACGCACGATCAGATCCTGTCCATAGGCATGGAAGCGCCCGGAAGGGATATTGATCTGCCCGTTCAGCCCCAGGCCGCGTTTATCCTGCGCCAGTTTCAGATCGCCGTTCAGCTTCGCTTTCAGACCAAATGCGCTGAGTCGGACATCGTCACCGACGTGAATAACCAGATTACTGTTGATCGGGATCGCGGTGCTTTTTGGCGCAATCGGCTGGAGATTTTTATCCAGCAGGACTTCGTCTGACGACACGCCCACCGCGCTTTCCGGTACTTCCTGCACGATAATTCTCGCCCAGGGAATATCCACGCGGCCGTTTAAATTAAACGCCTGTGGCGTAGCTTCGAACTCCAGATCGGGAGAAACATCCATCCGCACCATCGGCGGCACCGTTACCCGAATTTTGTCTCCTTTCGCCGCGATGCGGGCGCGCCAGGCATCAAGCTGCGCCCAGTCGGCGTTGCCGCTTAACGTCAGCTGCCCCCGGGAAGTCTGTATCAGCCCTTCCAGCGTTGAACTCATGCCGTTAAATACCATGTTAAGGTTCGCGGCAGTCAGATCAACCGGCATAAAACTGCCGTCCACGTTAACGTTTTTCAGGCCAAGCTGGCCGTAAACCTGTGGCTTTTGCAGGCTGCCGCCCAGACGCAGATTGCTGTTCAGCAAGCCCGCGACTTTTTCGCCTTTCATCAACGCCGGGTTGAGCATAGCCAGATCGATATTGGCAATATTGACGTTGCCGGACAGCGTGCGCCTTCCCTGGGGATCGGCGATCTGCACGTTGCCGTCCAGCTGTCCGTTTTTAGCAATACGGATCAGCCAGTCCAGCTGTGCCCGGCCATTACGCAGCGCCGCGTTGAGATTCAGCGTGTCAAAGGCGATGGGCAGCGTGTTGCCATCCACATCCTGTTCAACTTTCACGCCGTTGCCTTTCAGGGAAACGCTCCCCTGCGGCAGCGCGCCATCCGCTGTCCAGCTGACGTCCGCGTTACCATTGAACACGCCGCCAAGTTTGGTGCCGTCGCCCAGGAAAGGCTTGATCATCGCCAAATCGAAACGGTTAAGTACCACTTTCGCATGGCCCGAAGGCCCGGCTTCAATGGTTTGCGGCACGCAAAGCTCCGCGTTTGGATTCTGCCAGCAGTGCGCGCCAATCGAGACCGTCTGCTTGCTGTTGAGATAATCGAGCGCAATGGCTCGTGACAGCCGCCATTCGCCAACTGGCGTATCAAAACGGGTATTATTGAGCGTACCCTGCCAGCGCTGCGCCTGGCGATCGAAACTGCCGTTCAGCTGAAGCTGGCCCGCGACCGGTTCGCCGTTGACCACAAGCTTTAGCTGATGCTGCTTTTCGCTGCCGCTGGCATCCAGATTCAGTTGGGAGATTGCCAGCGCATCCTGCTTCAGTTGCTCCACGCGCAGCGCAAGCTTGCCCTGGATCTGCTCGCCAGAACGAACATCGCTTTGCAGGGAAACCCGGCCAATGCTCATTGCCTGCCAGCGCAGGCCAGTCGCGGTCAAATCGGCCAACAGCTGCGGCGCTTTTAAATCGCCCCGCGCTTTAATCGTGCCTTTGGCGACGCCGCCCAATCCCGGCAGGGCGTTATCCAGATGCTGCGCATCAATGTCCGCATCCAGTGCCAGCTTGTCGCCCAGCGAACCTTGCAGATTAATGTTGTTGCGGCCCAGCGTCAGTTTGATGCCGGGAATATTCCACTGGTTATAGCTGTTGCCATACAGCGAGCCGTTAGCGCTTACCGCATTCTGCTTCACGTTGCCGCGCAGCGTCAGCTCGGGAACCCGCATCTGCCAGCTTCCGCCATACAGGCTGCCGCGCGTGGTGATTTTGCCGTCCAGTTTTGCTGGCCAGTCAGGATACTGGCGAGCAGTATTGATACCAGAGAGCGTCAGTTCGCTCCGCCAGCTAATAGCCTTGCTCCAGTCCACCAGCGCCGTGAGATCGGTGTTGCCCTCCAGCGCAGCCAGCCGCAGTTTGTCGAGCGAGAACTGTTCGGTGTTGCCTTTGCCGTCAAGCGTCAGCGTGGCAGGCGGAATGGCCTCGCCTTGCAGCGCCGTTTTCAGCGACATCACATAGTCCGTCGCTTTGCCTTTAATACTGAAATTAACGTTGTCTGCCTGATACTGCGCCGGGCCAGTCAGCGGCCAGCGCAGCTGTGGGCTTTGCAGCGTCATGGCCAGCGGTAGCCCGGCCTCTGCCAGCTTCGTTTGCGCAGCCAGCTGAACCCGCACCGGGCCAGAAAGGTTAAGCGCCATGTTCAGCTGTTCGCGCAGACCGCCGCCAAGGGTCATTTTGATTTTCTCGCCCTTGATCGGATCGAGATTCAGCGAGCTGTAGAGCGTGAAGTTAACCGGCCAGTTGTCGGCAAGCGTCGCCTGACCCTGCGCGTTCAGCTGCCCCTGCGGCGAATCGACATCCAGCGTTTCAAGATGCAGCAGGCGATCCTGCGTTTTCGCTTTGACCAGCAGACGGGTTACGGCGATATCGGTATCACCGGTAATGCGCAGCTGTTCGCCAAGGATCTGCTGCACGTCGACATCCAGCGGCATTTTGAAGTCGGGTAAATCTGGCAGCAGCGGCTTGGCAAACATCGCTTTCAGCGTTTCGCCCAGCGGCGGCTCCTCGGCTTTCGGCTGCTGAACTTTCGGCTGCACGACCTGCTCATCCGCCACTTTGGCTGCTTTCGGCAGTGCGATCAGCAGCCCCTGGATATGCGTCGGCGTCAGGGTCAGCGCGCGCTGCTGCCAGTTGATACCCGAGGTGAAATCGGCCAGTGAAATCGCCGTGTCATCGACCTTCACGTTGATATTATGCAGCGCCAGATGCCGTAAGGTAATCGGATAAGGCGTACTGAGATCGCCGGAAGATTTCTCTTCTTCGGCAGGCGCTGGCGCAGCAGGCGCCATTTTTTTGCTGTCGACCACAACGTTGACGTCTTTCAACGACAGATCGTTAACGCAAAACGCGCTCTGTTTCAGGCAGCCCAGCTGCACCGCCAGATGAAACTCACCGGCGTTCACCGTGACGCCCTGCATCTCATACTGCACGCCGCTCAGCGTGAGGTTGCGCCAGCCGCCCTCGACCTTCTTGATGGCCAACCCAGGCACCCAGCGATCGGCCGCGCTTAACAGCAGGTGCAGACCAGGCGTGGTAGCGATTAAAAACGTAATGCTGCCCAGCAGCACGAGCAGAAAAATCAGGATACCAATAAGGACCTTTTTCCAGCGACTCATAGTTCAGGCCCCAGTCCGATATAAAATTGTATGTCTCTGTCTTCGCTGTCGCCGACGGGGCGAGCAATATCCAGTTTGATCGGCCCAACCGGCGACTGCCAACGCACGCCAAAACCGGCACCGGTTTTCACGTTGCTTTGCTTGATGTCATTGACCGCTTCCCCGGAATCGATAAACACCGCGCTCCACCACTTACCGGTTACGTTGTACTGATATTCCAGCGATCCGGTTGCCAGTTTGGAGGCACCGGTCAGCTTGCCGTCGTCATCACGTGGCGAGATGCCTTTATATTTGTAGCCGCGAATACTGCGATCGCCACCGGCGAAGAAGCGCAAATCTGGCGGGACGCGTTCAAAGTCATTGGTTTCGATCCAGCCGAGATTGCCACGCGCGACAAAACGGTGTTTGTCGGCCAGCGTGCGTATCCAGACGTTTTGCGCCTGCACAACGGCAAAGTCGATGTCCGATCCCCAGCTGGTATCAGAAACGTCCAGCGAGTACCGCTGCGAATCGCCCCATGTCGGCATCAGCCCGCCGCGTGAACGCGTACGGTTAATACTGACGCCGGGGTAGATCAGCATAGTGGTGTTGGTAACGTTACCTTGCGTAAAGTGATCCAGGCTCCAGTGCAGGTTGACGGCCCGCTGCCAGCCGGTGGACGATTCCCAATAGCGCGACGCGGCAAGCGTGGAGGAATCGGATTTGGTGTCGTTCAGATCGGTTCTTTTCAGGCCGCCCTGCAACAGGTAATACTGCTCAATCGGATTTTTTAGCAGCGGAATTTTATAGCTGAAGTCGAGCTGCTGCTCCGGCGCGGAGATATTGGCGCTGGTGGTAAAGCTGTGGCCGTAAGAGTTGACCCAGGGCCTTTTCCAGGTGGCTTTTACTCGCGGCCCCACGTCGGTGGAATAGCCGACGCCCGTTTCAATGGTGTTTTCGGTACGCGGGCTGACCACGCCATGCAGCGGCAGAACCTTGGTTTTTCGGGACTGGTCAAACTGAGGCGCGACCACTACCGAGTTGAACCAGCCCGTAGCGGACAGGCGGCGGTTCAGCTCGGCCAAATCTCGCGAGCTGTAGTAGTCGCCTTTTTTAAACGGCACGAGGTTTTGCAAATACTCTTCGCGGATCTGCGATCCCTCAAAGCTGACATCGCCAAAGCGATAGCGCTGCCCGCTGTCGTAGTCGATATCCCAGAAGGCTTCGCGCCGCTCAACGGACACGCCCAGCTGGCTTTTACGGTAGTCACCGTCGAAATAGCCTTTACGCAGCGCCATATTGCTCAGAGAGCTTTTAAAGCTGTCGTAGTCGCCGTGATTCAACACGCCGCCGATTTTCCCTTTGCCGCTACGCAGAAGTTCCTGGTAATCCTCGTCGGTACGGGCTTCTCCACGAATAATTACCGTTTCACCGGCCAGCTTCACCGGCTCGCCCGCCGTGACTTTAGTTAACAGTACGGGCCGCTTGCCGCCCGCTGGCGGAGGCTGAAGCTCGAACTCAATCGTCGGATCGTAATAACCGAGCGCTTTCAGTCCTTCTTTTACGGCATCGCTAACGCGCGCGCGAAAACGCCCATCTGCGGAAACTTCTTCGCCAGAGATGGTAGAAAGCCTTGCACGGACGTTTTTCTGTAATTCCCCTGACAATCCTGTCACCTGCAAGCGCACCGTTGCCGCCTGGGCGGCGGGTGCGGCAGCGATCAGACATAACATGCAATAAACATGAATTCGTGGCACGCTAACTCCTGATTTTGTTGCCGGCCCTGATTCCAGCTGGGCACAACCTCTGAATGACGATACGGCTTTGGATTCTAAGCATGGCAACTTTTTATCGCGCCCGAACCTCTTTTTATTCGAAAAGCCAAATTTTTGACGTATTGTGTGCAAAGAATCGACACGTTACAACTCGGGATGACGATCGAAAGGGAGGTTACACAAACATTTCCACCCGACTCAGACTAATCTCAGCCTTCTTTTCCTGCTCTCCGGCAAGAAAACTCTGCTTAGCGCCGTAATTGTAAGCAATCGTCACCACAGCTATAATTCACAGCTGTGGCCCCGTTGTGGCCTGTTGACTGAATTCTGCCCCCGGCTCTTTCGGCGGATGCAGACATTTTTGGCACGGATAGCCCAGCCTCGCTGAAAGGAGATAAACCTCTCTCTCATGCGCTGCCCAGGCCAAAAATGACAGGTAATTAACTCAAGGCCTGCTTTGGCGCGCTTTCATCCGAAAGCCACTAAGCCGAGCCATTTTATGGATGTTCTATGTTAGACAGCTTGCTTGTCATCTTCCTGCTGATTGCGATCAGCTCGTTTTTTTCTCTTTCCGAAATTTCACTGGCAGCCGCCCGCAAAATTAAGCTGAAGCTGTTGGCGGATGACGGCAACATCAATGCCCAGCGCGTGCTGAAAATGCAGGAAACGCCCGGCATGTTCTTCACCGTGGTGCAAATTGGTCTGAACGCGGTCGCTATCCTCGGTGGTGTGGTGGGCGATGCCGCCTTCTCCCCCGCTTTCCGTTCATTGTTTGATCGGATAGCCAGCCCGGTGCTGGCTGAACAGCTCAGCTTTATTGCCTCTTTCACCGTGGTCACCAGCCTTTTCATTCTGTTTGCCGATCTTTTTCCCAAGCGGCTGGGCATGATTGCGCCTGAGGTGGTTGCGCTAAAAATTATCAATCCAATGCGTTTCTGCCTGTTTATCTTCCGGCCGCTGGTGTGGTTCTTTAACGGCGGTGCCAACATCATTTTCCGCCTGTTTAAAATCCCGCTGGTGCGTAAAGACGATATTACGTCTGACGATATTTATGCGGTGGTAGAGGCAGGTGCGCTGGCGGGTGTGCTGCGTAAGCAGGAGCATGAGCTGATTGAAAACGTGTTCGAACTGGAATCACGCACGGTTCCCTCTTCCATGACCTCACGAGAAAACGTTGTCTGGTTCAACCTGAACGAGGACGAATCGAGCCTGAAAGAAAAGATTGCCAATCATCCTCACTCAAAATTCCTGGTCTGTAACGATGATATTGACCATATCGTCGGTTACGTCGACTCAAAGGAGCTGCTGCTGCGCGTGTTGGGCAATCAGAGTATGGCGCTGAACAGCGGCGTGCAGATACGCTCTGCGCTGATTGTGCCGGATACGCTAACGCTTTCAGAAGCGCTGGAAAGTTTCAAAACCGCGGGCGAAGACTTTGCGGTGATCATGAATGAGTATGCGCTGGTAGTAGGCATCATTACGCTTAACGACGTGATGACCACGCTGATGGGCGATCTGGTCGGCCAGGGCATGGAAGAGCAGATTGTGGCTCGCGACGAAAACTCATGGCTGGTGGAAGGCGGAACGCCGATTGACGATGTGATGCGCGTACTGCATATCGACGAGTTTCCACAGTCAGGAAACTATGAAACTATCGGCGGCTTTATGATGTATATGCTGCGCAAAATCCCTAAACGTACCGACTTTGTGAAATTCCACGGCTATAAATTCGAAGTCGTTGATATCGACAGTTACCGTATCGATCAGCTGCTGGTGACCCGAATTGATGCACGCCCAACGGCGGCGGCGGCTGTACTGACAAAGATTGTGGAAGAGTAAACGAAAACTATCATGGCCACGCCAGAATGAAACGTCTCTGCAAAGCGGATAAAGACTACGTGGCATTTTGATAATGGATTAAAATATCAACGGTAATATCGCTTATTATCTCCTGCCTGAAAACGGCCAAAAATCCGAATTCGGGCAGGAGGATAAGCGAAAAAATAGACTCCTGCCGCCTGCCATAATATATTCATCCTGTGTAAAGAAGATACCGAAAGACAATACAAGGAATGTATTACGATGGTTGAACTACAGTTTCCCTGCACAATATTCAAAACTCAAAAATGGATGGACGACTACAGCGCCGGTGATATGCAGTGTGGCGACTTAACTGAAGCGCAGTTAAAAACGCATTATCATCTGATGGATGTTTCGACCCGAGTCAATCCCTACACGCTGACAAAAGTCACCCCGTTCAGCCAGCCGCAGTCAATGTTTTATGGCTCCCGTGGCGCAGGCGAAAAAATTACCCGCCAGGAGTGCGTTAAAATCCTTTTTGATGAATTCCGCCACCTCTCGCAGTCTTTCGCTCTATATGGCCCCTACAAAAGCCTGATCGACAAAATGATCACCCATCTTCAGGACGGCAAGGGTAAACCTTTTCAGGACATGTCGCTGGACAGCGCATTGAAGGAGCATATTCTACGGGACACGTCTAAAAACAGTACATTGCTACGTATAAAACAGACCTTAACAGATACTATAGACTGGACAAGTAATACTTATCCTCGCGGGAAAAAAGGAGATTTAAGCGATGCGGTACTTGGTGGCAAGCTACCGAAATTCGACCGGTTTCAGGATAATTTTAACGGCATGGGCATCACCGTTCATGATACCTGGGCTACACATATCACGATTAAATCCTTACAAATAGAGAAGGGGCACTACCGTGCCGTGATTCATTATCAGGTACAGGATCACTTCGGTCTGGACGATAGCGATATTTTACAGTTCAAGTTTAACCAGTTCCGTTTTTTTCGTCTCTGGTTTGTACTCCAGCGCTACAATCAGTTCGGTTTCAAACCCTTTATGACCAATATAGCTGCCACAGTAGATATTACCGGAGGACGCGGTGACAGTAAAAAATAAGAAATTTTTCAGTGTATTACTTTTGGTTAGCGGTTCTTTTCTCGGTTACGTTCTTTGGCGGTTACTCAGTCCTGTAGAAGTTATCGCTGTCCATCAGAGAAATAACTTCAGTGATGTTTTGGTAAAAAACTTTCCTTTTACAGACAGAGGAAAAATCAGCTGGTGGCTAAAAAACAAAGAGATACTTAGAAAAAAATATAATATCCCCCAGCCGGCCTCTTATGGAAATTTCACCATTATGTTCTGGTCTTTTGGGGATGGCTATAAAGAAGAAGGAAAATATGACAGGCTCTGCTTTAAGGATATGAAGACCAAAGTCAACTGTATAGAAAAGGATGCCATTTTTTCTGTTAATAATGACAGCCAAAACAGAATACACTTTACTGTCTATGATGGTGAAAATTACCTGCTGAAAGAAAATGGCGAGGTGGTCGAATATGAGTATGAGTAAATTCCCCCACCCGCATTTTGATAGCAAGAAAATCCGTCTCCACAGCGGTTTACAACAGCTACGTAGCCGGACTTTCCTGTTGTGTGACGGGCAAGCTCAGCAGCCAACAGAAAAGGCGCAAATTTGCGCCTTTCGGTCATCATCACATCAGGGCACTCAGTTGAAATCGAGCTGCAACTGCATGACCTTGCGGTTGACTTCTGACATCACGCTGTAGTGCTGTTTATCTTTGATACGCGGGATAAGGATTTTACCCTTATCAAACTCAAAAGCGCCTACGTCTTTAATGTAAATCCTGCCGCGAAAAAGCGTTTTGACGTATTTGGCTACCTGCAGCGGATTATATCGCTGGAAAATCTTCATCGTGCTACTACTCCTGAAAAATGATACGTGCTGCGTCGTGTCCAAGCTCGGTACGAATCTGTGCAGCACAAAGTGGATTCACTATAGACCAATATCGGCTTCTAAAAGTCCTAAAAGCGAATTTTTTTACTGTTTTTACACACCATGACAGTACGCTCTGTCATGCGGACACGTGCAAGCAGTATAAACCTTCAATGGCTACAGAATTGTGCTATGTGTTGCAAAGATGTTATATCCTGGCGACAGGCGCATCATCCCTGTTTAATATTGCAGGAACATGACGAACCATCTGATTATCGATAAAAGGAGTCATCATGCATTACGGCCGTCTTTTCCCCTGGCTCGCCCTGTTGCTGCCGCTAACCGCCAGCGCGCATAATTTTGTGCAGGGCGAGCGAGTTCCACCCGTTGGCATCAACGACCGTGGCGAGCTTCGTTACCAGCAGGACAAATTCACCTATCAGAGCTGGAACAGCGCAGCACTGCCGGGCAAGGTCCGGGTGCTGTTGCATATTGCAGGCCGCGCCTCGTCGAAAGAAAAGAATGCGGCGCTGATTGAAGCGATCAAAGCCGCCCGCTTCCCTCACGACCGCTATCAAACCACCACGCTGGTCAATACCGACGACGCGATCCCCGGGACCGGCATGTTTGTGCGCAGCAGCATTCAGAGTAATAAGCAGCAGTTTCCCTGGTCGCAATTTATTATCGACAGCAATGGCGTGGCGAAAAAAGCCTGGCAGCTGGAAAACGAAGGGTCCGCGATTGTCGTGCTTGATAAAGAAGGAAAAGTGCGTTTCGCGAAAGATGGCGCCCTGACTCAGGATGAGGCAAAGCAGGTCATCACGCTGGTGCGCCAGCTACTGCAACAGAAGTAGCAGAGACAGTTATTCTGCCTCTGCTGACGAATGACCTGTTAAAATATCGAAACGCGGAAGCCCGGGTTCAGGAACGCCTCACGTGGCGCATAGTCCAGCGTTTTACCCTGCCAGTCATGAACATGTGCACCTGCGGCAATCGCTACGGCGTGGCCTGCACCGGTATCCCAGATATTGGTCGGCCCAAAGCGTGGATAGAGCTGGGCTTTACCTTCTGCAACCAGACAGAACTTCAGGGATGAACCGATGGCAATGGTCTGGTGCTCGCCTAAATGGCTCAGATAATCTTCCAGCTCGGTATCAGAATGTGAGCGACTGACTACGACCAGCGGAGGATGCGCTTCACGGACGTGGATTTGTGATTTGACGCCGCCTTCTTCTTTCCAGGCTTTGCCCTCCGCAGCAGAATACATCACGTCAGAAGCGGGGGCATAAACCACGCCCAGCACCGGTTTTCCCGCTTCAATCAGCGCAATATTGACGGTAAATTCACCATTACGCTTGATGAACTCTTTGGTGCCGTCCAGCGGATCGACCAGCCAGTAACGCTGCCAGTGCTGACGCACGTCCCAGCCGGGCGGATCTTCTTCAGACAGCACGGGAACGTCAGGGTAAAGTGCTGATAATCCCTGTAAAATAACTTTATGCGCGGCGATATCCGCGGCGGTTACCGGAGAGTCATCTGATTTATGCGCGACATCAAGCGGTGCCTGTCCGTCATAAATTTTCATGATGGCATCGCCCGCTTCCCGCGCCAGCTGGCATATATTATCTAACATTTTTCACCTCTTGATTAGCATCCTGGCACCGGCTTTTGCCAGTTAGTGAACTGCCCTTCCCGTTAGCAAAAATCCATAACGTGATCATAGCAGTTGATCGCCACAGAGCGCTGTTGAGCTAACAGGCCGGCTTTGTTTCTCTTTACCCACAGCATAATTCATTTACTGCCGTATAAGCTGCTGTTTTACTGCTGATTGCCTCACAAATGCAGCAGGCGACCTTCTGGCAGACATAAGAGGTAAATATTTGTCGTGGGTCACATATTTATGAGACATAAAGTAATAGTTTCATCTCTTTTTGAGAGGCTATGGAGCCTGGCCAACCATTTTAAGGAAAAAATAATGTTCAAACCCACATTGTCACTCATCGCTTTGCTGATTAGCGGGACTTTACCCGCCGCTACGGTAGATTTTCGTTTGTTAGAAACCACCGACCTGCACAGTAATATGATGGATTTTGACTATTACAAAGACGCCGCCACGGAAAAGTTTGGCCTGGTGAGAACGGCTACGCTGATTGAAGCGGCGCGCAAAGAAGCAGCAAATAGCGTACTGGTAGACAACGGTGATGTGATTCAGGGCAGCCCGCTTGGCGACTACGTTGCAGCAAAAGGCTTGCAGCAGAACGAGGTACATCCGGTTTATAAGGCAATGAATACGCTGGATTACACGGTGGGAAATCTGGGCAATCATGAATTTAACTACGGCCTGGATTATCTGCAAAAAGCCATCAACGGCGCAAAATTTCCCTATATCAATGCCAACATCATTGACGTTAAAAGCGGCAAGCCAAAATTCACGCCCTTTTTAATCAAGCCGGTTAGCGTCACGGACCGGCAAGGCCAGCCTCATCAGCTGAAAATCGGCTACATCGGCTTTGTTCCGCCACAGATAATGATCTGGGATAAAAAGAACCTTCAGGGGAAAATCACCGTAGAAGATATCACTGCAACAGCCCGAAAATGGGTGCCGGAAATGCGCAGGCAGGGCGCGGATTTAATTGTTGCTATTCCCCACTCCGGGCTGTCCGGCAATCCCTATCAGGCGATGGCAGAAAACTCCGTTTACTATCTCAGCCAGGTTCCCGGCATTGATGCCATCCTCTTTGGTCACGCTCATGCCGTGTTTCCCGGCAAGGACTTCGCCAGCATCAAAGGCGCGGATATCGCCAAAGGGACGTTAAACGGGATACCCGCCGTGATGCCAGGCATGTGGGGCGATCATCTGGGCGTCGTCGATTTAGTGCTGAATAATGATTATGGGCGCTGGCAGGTTAGCGATGCCAAAGCCGAAGCGCGCCCCATTTATGACACGGCTGCTAAAAAATCGCTGGCGGCAGAAGATCCGGCGCTGATAAAAGTGCTGGAAGATGACCACAAAGCCACTCGCGAATTTGCCAGTAAACCCATTGGCAAGTCGGCCGACGTGATGTACAGCTATCTGTCGCTGGTGCAGGACGATCCCACGGTACAAATCGTTAATAATGCCCAGCGGGACTACGTAGAGCATTTTATTCAGGGCGATCCCGATTTGGCCAACCTGCCGGTGCTCTCCGCCGCGGCGCCGTTTAAAGCAGGAGGACGGAAAAACGATCCGGCGAGCTATGTTGAAGTGGAAAAAGGCACGTTGACGTTTCGCAATGCGGCAGATCTCTATCTTTATCCCAACACGCTTGTGGTGATGAAAGTGAGTGGGGAGGAAGTTAAAGCGTGGCTGGAATGCTCCGCCGGACAATTTAACCAAATCGATCCGGGCAGCTCAAAACCGCAGTCGCTGATTAACTGGGATTTCCGCACCTACAATTTTGACGTTATTGATGGCGTTAACTATCAGATAGATGTGACTCAACCGCCACGCTATGACGCTGAATGCCAGCTGATAAATGATAAAACGTCACGCATCCGCAATTTGACGTTCAAAGGCCAGCCGATCGATGCCCATGCCACTTTTTTAGTCGCAACCAATAACTATCGGGCCTACGGCGGAAAATTCGCCGGTACCGGTGAAGATCATGTCGCCTTTGCCTCGCCCGATGAAAATCGCGCTGTGGTGGCGGCTTATATCAGTGCGCAAACGAAGGCTGAGGGAGAAGTAAAACCCCAGGCAGACAATAACTGGCGTTTGGCGAAGATTAACAGCAAGGTTCCGCTGGATATTCGTTTTGAAACGTCACCCCTGTCAAAAGCGGCTGAGTTTATTACAAAGCATTCGCAATATAAGTTGCAGAGAGCAGGTAACGATGAAGTTGGATTTGCGATTTATAAAATAAAATTAGAAGAATAAAACCACTGATACCATAAACACAGCCAGCCTGATCTGCCGGAAAACGCGAACGTCGTTTTCCGGCAGCAGCAGTCTTACAGGATTTCCAGCAGCTCTACTTCAAATACCAGCGTGCTGAACGGTGGGATTGAAGCACCTGCGCCACGCTCGCCATACGCCAGATTCTGTGGAATAACCAGTTCCCATTTAGAACCAACCGGCATCAGCGTCAGCGCTTCGATCCAGCCTGGGATCACGCCGCTAACCGGAAACTCAGCCGGCTCGCCACGGGCCACGGAGCTGTCAAAGACGGTGCCGTCGATCAGCTTACCGGTGTAGTGAACGCGTACACGATCCTGGCGAGATGGGATTGCGCCTTCGCCCTGAGTCATCACGCTGAACTGCAGACCAGACTCGGTGCTGCTCACGCCTTCACGCTGGCTGTTCTCTTCAAGGAATTTCTGGCCTTCAACGGCCATCGCTTGCTGACGCTCGCGGCGAACGGCATCGGCACGCTCATGCACTTCACGCAATGCACGGTGAACCACATCCACCGGTACCGCCGGCGCATTCCCTTCCAGCGCATCGCGCAAACCCGCCAGCAGCGCTTCTGGCTGCAGACCCTGTAGCCCGGATTCCAGCAGCTGCTGGCCGACCTGTAAACCGATACCGTAACTTGCCTGCGCTTCTACGCCGTCAAAAGAAGGGGTTGTCATGGATTTTCCTTTCATCATTGATAAAACCGAGGACGAAGCATAACAGCGCAGGCAACGGGCGTAAAACGCCATCTTCTTCAGGTGACTTTTCCTGCGCAAAAGGAAACAATACGCCTGTCCCATTAACGGACTAAACTCCGTCCGGACAACGCGTTATCAGCTATATTTTAATCGAGGTGAACATGGGGCATATTGCCCGCAGACGAAAGAAAAAGCCGCATCCACTGCGTGGCCTGTTTCAGCGGTTTTTACTGGTGCGAAGAATGCACAAGGAGGACGATGCCATGCCTGAAGCATCTTCAACAGCACGTTTATGGTTTAACAAGCTTTGGCACCTGACGGATTCAGCCCGCTGGATGGATCCCCTTCCCCTTTTTCATCGCCGTGGCATCGTTGTTGCCGCCATTGTGGTGTTACTGGCTTTTCTGTGGCCATCGCCCACGCCGCAGCAGCCGCAGCGCCCGATAACCTATCATTCAGGCGAAACCGACGTCCCGATTCAGGCTGAGCTGAGCGGACAGCAGCCGGATAGTAACGAGCAGCAGCAAACCGCTGCAACAGCCGATTCTCAGGGACAATGGCACGATTACCAAATCGCTGCTGGTCAGACGCTGGCGCAATTATTCCGCGATCATAATTTACCGGTAAATGATGTGTTTGCGATGGCCCGGGTTGAAGGCACAACCAAGCCATTGAGTAATCTGCAAACCGGCCAGCGGGTCAGGATTCGACTAAATGCACAGGGCGTGGTGACGGGTCTTACGGTGGAGGTCGATGAGGGACAGGTACTCTTTACGCGCCAGCCAGATGGCACCTTTCTCCAGGCACAGTAAACAAAAACGCCGGCACAAGGCCGGCGTTTTTATGCGGAACCGAAGCGATTAAGCTTCAGAAACCACGTTTACAGTCAGTTTAGCGAAGACTTCGCTGTGAACCTGGAAGTCCACTTCGTGCTCACCGGTGGTGCGCAGAACGCCGTTCGGCAGACGAACTTCGCTCTTAGCCACGTCAACGCCAGCTGCAGTTACAGCGTCAGCGATGTCGCGGGTACCGATGGAACCGAACAGTTTACCTTCGTCGCCTGCTTTAGACGCGATGGTAACGGTGCCCAGTGCAGAGATTTTCTCAGCGCGTGCGTTAGCCGCAGACAGAACGTCAGCCAGTTTGGCTTCCAGTTCTGCACGACGTGCTTCGAAGAACTCAACGTTTTTCTTGGTAGCAGGAACAGCTTTGCCCTGTGGTACCAGGAAGTTACGAGCGTAGCCCGCTTTAACGTTAACCTGATCACCCAGGCTGCCCAGGTTTGCTACTTTATCAAGCAGAATAACTTGCATTACCTTATCCTCTTTAAGTCGTTAATGGACAGCAGCCGATTACTGATGACGATCAGTGTACGGCAGCAGAGAAAGGTAACGCGCGCGCTTGATAGCACGAGCCAGCTGACGCTGGTATTTAGCGCGAGTACCAGTGATACGGCTTGGTACAATCTTACCGCTTTCAGTGATGTAGTTTTTCAGCGTTGCGATATCTTTATAATCGATCTCTTGAACGCCTTCCGCGGTGAAACGGCAGAACTTGCGACGACGGAAATAACGTGCCATTAGGCTAGTCTCCAGAATCTATCAATTCAATCTGCTCGGCATGCAACACCGTCTTATTCAGTCCATTGCGCCCTTGATGGCTGCTAATGAAACCTGAAACGGTGAGAGGCGTGCCGACCGTTATACTTTGAGTAATGGCCTGATGGGCTTTGCCGCTGATAATCACCGGCATCCGACACCAGGCTTGCCGGGTAAAACCGGCTTCCACCTGCGTAGATCGATGCTCAAGCACGAACTGGCAGTGTGGAATACCTGACGGGCTGACTTTACGCATCGGCGTCTTGCACACGGTGCCAGACAGCGTCAGCCGATTAGCCGTCACGGTCAATTACTCTTCAGAATCCCCAGCATCTGCTTCATCAGAGGTTTCGTTAGCAAAATCTTCACGACGCTCACGGCGCTCGTCTTTCGCTTTAACCATCGGAGAAGCTTCAGTTACCGCGTGCTTAACGCGCATAACCATGCTGCGGATAACGGCGTCGTTGAAGCGGAAGTTAGTTTCCAGCTCATCGATCGCTTCCTGCGGAGCTTCAACGTTCAGCAGAACGTAGTGCGCTTTGTGCAGTTTATTGATCGGGTAAGCCAGCTGACGACGGCCCCAGTCTTCCAGGCGGTGGATCGTACCTTCTGCACCAGTGATGGTGGCAGAGTAACGTTCGATCATGCCAGGAACCTGTTCGCTTTGGTCAGGGTGAACCATAAAAACGATTTCGTAATGACGCATCGAATTTGCTCCTTACGGATTATTCAGCCTCCTGTCAGGGTCAACCGCGGCCCATGGAAGCAAGGAACGTGTTTGTGTGCGGCTGAAAAATTGACGCGTAATCATACTACGGCGTGCGGGAAACTCAAGGTAAAGTCATCGTGGGGTGTAAATTATTTGTCAACGATCGCTGCGCACGGGCAGAGAGGCCTGGTTAAGTCCCTCAGAACACTCAGTTAGTGCAATAAACGTTCAGACAGGCGAAAATAATGAGCAAGAATTACTAATACACTTTATGCCGGGCGGGGCTAAACTATACACGTTGCCTGTAATAAGACCCTGACGTTCGCGTCAGAAGCATGCCCTGATTGTGGAGTTGAATCATGAAAACCATCGCAATCGCCACCTTACTCGGAATCGTACTTTCCACATCCGCCCTTGCCAGCACAACTGGCTGCGCGCAGCAGGTGAAAAGCTCCACCAGCAAAGCGGCGAACAGTTACGTCTACATTAACCGTATCGCTTCACCTATAGACGGTACCGCCTTTATAGAACCCAGCATCGCCGCAGAAAAACTGGCGACGCAGCTGTAGGGACTTCGTACACCTATGCGGCAAGCAAGGGGCTAAGCGCCTCAGGCTCCCGCGCTATAAGTGATGTTTAAAGAAAGCTGCCACAGCGTTAAGCGCTGGCGGCGTGATGCGATGCCCGATGCCTTTCTCCGTTAAAAACGTCAGTCTGGCATCGAGTTTCGCTTCTCTCATCGCCTTCTCCAGCCGAAAGCTTTCTGCTGCCGGCACGACGTCATCCGCTTCCCCGTGCCAGACCAGCAGCGGTCTGTCCGCCAGCTTTTCCAACTGTTCACTGACGTCATATTCCGCCAGCGGAGCCATTCTCCCGGCAAAGATCTGCTGCTGCTCCGGCGTTTTAGCCACCAGCGGCGGGAAAAGCGTATGCGACAGCGACATAAAATAGCCAGAGCCCATCATACAGGCGACGCTGGCAAGATGCGGATAGCGCGCCATTGCGCCCAGCGCCGTCATACCGCCCATTGATGCACCTGCCACCGCAAAGCGCGCGCCGTCAATCAGCTGTTTTTCGCGCAGCGCCTGTTCCAGGAGAGGAACTTCATCAATATTGCTTTTAAGAATCTCCCAGAAATGCGTGAGGCGAGCGTCGGTGTCACCATCGTAACGCGAACCATGTCGGTCGGCATCGGGCAGGATGACCCGGAAACCCGCCTGAGCCAGTGCAACACCGAAATAGCTGTAAACCTCTTTTGAAGAGGTAAAACCGTGGAAAAAAAGTAGCGTTGGTAAAGGTTCATGCCGTTTTCCTGCGGGAGCGGCGTGAAGGCATTCAATATTGGCAAAAAATTCTGTACTGATTTCAATCATCGCATCTTCCTTATGTCACAGTTAAATCTGGCATTAAATTCAGATAGATAGAACAAAAAACCATAATTTGATTTTAGGCTTTGTTTTGCAAGCCTGCTCACAAAATTATCCGCTAAATATTTTCTCAGCAATGCCGTTAACCGTTTTACCCCCTCTAATAACTACAAGGCTATTTATGAAACACCTGTCATTTCGCCGTTGGAGCCTCGGCGTCAAACTGTCGGTCATTACATCGCTGAGCGTGGCCGCTCTGTTTTTAATCCTGACGCTGGCTTTGACGCATAATGCCTCAAAACAGCTACAAGCATTGACGCTGGAAAATATGGAAAACCAGGTCGATGGCATCGGTGATATGGCCGCGATGTTTAACAGTACGTTAAGCGAAGAAGTGGGGAACTATACCGCGCTGTTCCAGAGCTTTTTGCCTCAGGCGTTTTCGTTAGACAATACACAAAAAATCGCCGTGGGTGCAGAGCAGGCGCCTGTTTTGCGTAACGGCTCGAAAACGCTGAACATGGACGAAACGCTGGTAGATGATTTCCAGCAAAGAACCGGTGCGATCTCCACCATTTTTGTGCGCATGGGGGACGACTTCCTGCGCGTCTCAACATCATTAAGAAAACAGGATGGGCAACGCGCAATCGGTACCCGCCTGGATCGGCAAAGCCCCGCCTGGAAACTGGCGCAGGAAGGTAAAATCTTCCAGGGTGTCAGCATGCTGTTTGGCAAACGCTATATCACCCAATATCAGCCAGTGAAAGACAGCAGCGGTCAGGTGGTGGCAATCCTGTTTGTTGGTGTCGATATCACAAAACAGTACGCATTGATCCGTGAAAAAGTCCTCGCCAAAAAGCTGGGCGACAGCGGACACTTCTCTGTTCTGAGCGACGCTGAAGGCAGCACCCGTGGGCAGTATGTTTTCCATCCTGAGCGCGAAGGTAAACTTCCCGCCTGGCCGGAAGCGCTGGAACAACAGCTGTTAACGCAGCCGCGCGGCACCCTGGAAGTTAAAGATAATCAGGGCGAAACGCAGATTATGACCTGGCATCATCTGCCGGAATGGCATTGGGTGATCCTCGGCGAAGTAAACAAAGCCAGCCTGCTGGCGCCGATCGAACAGACGCGCGATCTGTTCCTGCTGATTGGCTCCGCATTGGTTGTGCTGTTTGCGCTGGGCTTTGTTTTTGTCACCCGTAGCTGGTTGAGTAAGCCGTTACAGCAAGTTATCGAGCTGGCGCAGCACTACTCGGCAGGGAATTTGCAGGCTACGCTGGAGACCCAACGTCATGACGAAGTCGGACAGCTGATTGTGGCGATCAACGGCATTGGCGATGGATTGAACCGCATCGTTTCTCAGGTGCGTGAGTCCGCACAGGATATCAGCGACGGCACCGATGCTATCGCCCTGAGCAGCGAGAATATCAGTGAGCAGATCACGCGTCAGGCCGCCAGTGTGGAAGAGACTTCCGCCAGCATGGAACAGCTGAGCGCTACCGTGGAACAGAACGCCGCTAACGTCTCTCAGGCGCTGACGCTGGTTGGCGAAGCCGCGCAGGCGGTGGGGAAAGGCGGCGAAACGGTTTCGCGTTCGGTTGTCACCATGACCGATATTAAAAGCGCGTCACAGAGCATTGCTGACATTACTCATGTGATTGAGTCAATCGCTTTCCAGACCAATATCCTGGCGCTGAACGCCGCGGTGGAAGCGGCGCGCGCCGGCGAGCACGGAAAAGGCTTCGCGGTCGTAGCGGCCGAAGTTCGTGCCCTGGCGCAGCGCAGCGCCGTGGCGGCAAAAGAGATTGATGGCCTGATTGAGAACTCGCTCAGTAAAGTGGTACAGGGCCATAACCTTTCTGAGCAGACCCGCCAGTCGATGGAAGATATTGTTGGCCGGATGGAACAGGTGAAAGTGCTGATGAGTGAGATCAATGTGGCGTCGAAAGAACAGGCGGCCGGTATTGGTCAGGTGAATCTGGCAATGAACCATATCGGGCAGGCGACTCACCAGAGCACGGAACTGGTCGCCACGTCCGAACTGACGGCGCAGGAGCTGAGCCGTAAAGGCCATCATCTGACCGAACTGGTGCAGATATTCCGCGTAAAAGCTTAAAGTGGCGGGATAGCTTACACTGTAGGCTATCCCCACTGTTGAGGAGCGGCTATGCGCCGGTTACTGCCTGTTTTGATCGCCCTGCTGCTTGCCAGCTGTGCTCAGTTTAAAACCACGCCTGAACCTCCGCCACCTGCTGGTGCGACGGCCCAGGAGATCACTCGCGCCCAAAGCATGACGCTGACCCGTATTGGCACCGTGAGCGTAACGGAACGCGGATCGCCGGACGACGCAGAGCGGGCGATTGCCGCTAAAGCTAACGAAGCGGGAGCAAAATGGTATGTTATCCAGCTGGTCAGTGAAACGGTGATGCCGGGTATCTGGTATGCGAAGGCGCTGCTCTATGGCCCTTCAACGTCCACCAGCACGCAGCAGTAGCCGCTCACAAACTTTTTCCGGCAGGGTGCGGCAGCCACGTGGATCCAGCATCTGCCGGCACCATGCGTCGGCAATGCCCGGTTCCAGGTTCGTCATCACCTGAACGCCGCAGGCGAGGGTGAACAGCTGTTCCGTCAGCCAGCGGGCCTGACTTTCATGAGGATGGCGCAGCATCAGCTGCAACTGCCGCCAGCCGCGATCAAAGTGCCGATTCTGCCCTTTTACCGCTTCAAATTCTGCCGTCAGTAATTCATTTATGCCGGGCTGCTTCGTCATCACGCGTAGCACGTCCAGGCACATCACGTTGCCCGATCCTTCCCAAATACTGTTCACCGGCATCTCACGGTACAACCTTGGCAGCTCGCTCTCTTCGCAATAGCCGATGCCGCCCAGCACTTCCATCGCTTCCGCGACAAAGCCTATTCCCCGTTTGCAGATGACATATTTAGCCGCTGGGGTAAACAAACGGCTGAACAGCCTGCCTTGGTTGTCATTGCCCATCGACCACGCCCGCGCGAGCCGCATCAGCATCGCCGTTTGCCCTTCCAGCACTAATGCCTGTGAGCAAAGCACCTGCCGCATCAAGGGCTGATCGATAAGATTTAGACCCAGCACCTGGCGCTGATGGGCGTGATAGAGGGCGATGGAGAACGCCCGACGCATCATCGCATGGCTGCCCAGCGCACAGTCGAAACGCGTGGAGCCGCCCATCTTCAGGATTTGCCTGACGCCCTCACCTTCTTCACCAATCAGCCAGCCCGTCGCGGCAAAAAACTCCGCCTCGCTGCTGGCATTGGAACGGTTGCCCAACTTCTCTTTCAGGCGTTCAAGCCGAACGGTGTTTCTGTCCCCTTCCGGCAGCAGACGCGGCACAAAGAAGCAGGAGAGACCGCCTTTTGTCTGGGCAAGCACCAGGTGAGCATCGCTTTGCGGTACGGAGAAAAACCATTTATGGCCAGTGAGGCGATATCTTTCTCCATTCCCGCGCGATGCAACCGGTTCAGCATGCGTGGTATTGCTCAACACATCGGTACCGCCCTGCTTTTCTGTCATGCCCATGCCAATCAGCAAGCCTCGCTTTTGTGCGCCATTTTTCAAATGAGGGTCGTAGCGATCGGAAAGCAGCGGCGGCAGCCAGTCGCGAAAAGCAGCAGGCAAATAGTGTTGCAGCAGCGGGATGGCGCCAAAGGTCATCGTTACCGGGCAGAGCGTGCCGGCCTCGACCTGCGCATGCAGGAGGAATCGGGCCGTACGGGCAACAAATGCGCCAGCTGGCGCGTTTTCCTGCCAGGGCAGATTATGGACGCGGTTGCTGCAAAGCCCCTGCATCAGCAGATGCCAGGCAGGATGAAAGCGAAGCTCGTCCAGCCGCTCGCCGCACGCATCGTAACGCAGCAGCTCGGGCGGAAAGCTGTTAGCCAGCCGTCCCAGCTCAAGCGACTCCGCATTCCCGAGCTGCTGGCCGACAGAGGCTAACAGCTCGCTGTCCCAACCGGCACCTTCGCGCATAACCGCTTCACGCAACGGCGTGTCAGAAAGGAAGAGATTGCTGTTGGTCAGGGGGCGTGGCTGATTAAAAACGGTATGGGTTTTCCCGTCCATTTTGGCATCCTGTTGGCGGTGACACTATCAGTATGCAAAAGAGAGCGGAACAGGCGAGGGAAAGAGCGGAATTTCGGGGCGCAGGTCACGCCCCGAACGATTTATTTACTGCGTTGACGAACCGCTTCAAACAGGCAGACGCCTGTTGCAACCGATACGTTTAGCGAGGAAACGCTGCCCGCCATCGGAATGCTGATCAGTTCATCGCAGTGTTCACGGGTAAGACGGCGCATACCTTCGCCTTCCGCGCCCATCACCAGCGCCATCGGGCCGGTCATTTTGCTCTGATAGACGTTGTGATCGGCTTCACCAGCCGTGCCAACGATCCAGACGTTTGCTTCCTGAAGCACACGCATGGTGCGGGCAAGGTTAGTTACGCGGATCAACGGCACGTTTTCTGCTGCTCCGCTGGCAACTTTCTTCGCGGTCGCGTTCAGCTGGGCGGAGCGGTCTTTTGGCACGATAACCGCGTGCACGCCTGCTGCATCTGCACTACGCAGGCAGGCACCAAGGTTGTGGGGATCGGTAACACCGTCCAGAATCAGCAGGAAAGGCGAATCCAGGCTGGCGAGCAGATCCGGCAGATCGTTTTCCTGATACTGACGGCCCGGCTTTACGCGCGCCACAATTCCCTGATGGACACCGCCTTCAACCTGGCTGTCGAGCCACTGGCGATTCGCAACCTGGACGACAATCCCCTGAGCTTCAAGCGCTTTGACCACAGGCTGCAGGCGACGGTCGTCGCGGCCTTTAAGGATAAACACTTCCTGAAAGCGCTGAGGGTCGCTGTCGAGCAGCGCCTGCACGGCGTGGAGTCCAAAAACAATTTCACTCATTAATCAGTTACTCAGTAGAAAATTTTTATGCGCGAGGAACATCAGTTCCCTCGCGCAGTTTCCGCAAATCGTCCTGGCGTGGTTTAACCCACATCGCAGGACGCGGCGTTACGCAGTAGTGTCTTTCTTCGCCGCGCGCTTTGAACGGGTAGCGGCGGCGATTTTACGGGTTTTATCCGAAGGTTTTCTCGGTTTTTTTTCTTTTTTCGCGCCGGTACTGGCGCTTTCAGCCGCGCCCTTGCAGTTACGGAACGCGCTATCTGGTTCAAAGTTCGACCTTTTGCTCTGCTCGCGACGGCGTTTTCCGCTGTGCTGAGGTGCCGCTTTTTTAGCGCGATCGCGTTCGGTTTTGCCTTCGCCACGCGGTTTACGGGCGCTGGAGATCAGGGCAAAATCGATTTTGCGTTCGTCCATATGGACCGCATCAACCCGCACTTCAACCGTATCGCCCAGACGATAAGTCTTACCGCTGGACTCGCCAATCAGGCGCTGACCAATTTGATCGAAGCGGTAGTAATCGTTGTCCAGCGTGGAAACATGCACCAGCCCGTCGATAAACAGATCGGTCAGACGAACGAAGAAGCCAAAGCCGGTGACGCTGGAGATTACGCCGGTAAAGGTTTCACCAACCTGATCCTGCATAAAGTCGCACTTCAGCCAGTCGGCAACGTCACGCGTGGCCTCATCGGCACGGCGCTCGGTCATCGAACAGTGCTGACCAAATTGCAGCATCTGCTGTAAATCGTAATGGAAACCACCGGTTGGCGTGGTGTT
Source organism: Pantoea sp. CCBC3-3-1 (assembly GCF_007981265.1). Taxonomy (NCBI): domain Bacteria; kingdom Pseudomonadati; phylum Pseudomonadota; class Gammaproteobacteria; order Enterobacterales; family Erwiniaceae; genus Pantoea; species Pantoea sp. CCBC3-3-1. The sequence goes on along the minus strand of NZ_CP034363.1, from coordinate 522,301 downwards.
GCCTTCCAGCGTGCCGTTCTCTTTCGCCAGCAGATACTTGATTGCGCGATGCAGCAGCAGATCGGGATAGCGACGAATCGGCGACGTGAAGTGTGCATAGGAAGCCAGCGCCAGGCCAAAGTGGCCACGGTTTTCCGGATCGTAAACGGCCTGCTTCATTGACCGTAACAGCATGGTTTGCAGCATTTCCGCATCCGGGCGAGCAGAAATCTGCGTTAGCAGCTCGGCATAATCCAGTGGATGCGGCTTATTACCGCCGCCAAGCGTCAGCCCCAGCTCGTTCAGTACGGAGCGGAAGCTTTTGATATTTTCTTCGCTGGGGCGATCGTGATCGCGGAACAGCGCCGGTTCGTTGTTCTTCTCAACAAAGCGTGCGGAAGCGATGTTGGCCAGGATCATGCACTCTTCAATCAGTTTGTGCGCATCGTTGCGGGATACCTGCTCCACGCGTTCGATACGGCGATCGGCGTTGAAGACAAATTTCGCTTCATCGGTCTCAAAAGAGATGCCGCCGCGCTGTTCACGAGACTTCTCCAGCACCAGATACATGCGGTGCAGCTCTTCCAGATCTTTAACCAGCGGCTGATACTGCTCGCGCAGATCCTGATCGCCTTGCAGAATGCTCCAGACTTTATTGTAAGTCAGGCGTGCCCAGGAATTCATGACCGCTTCGTAGTGCTTGTAACCGGTCAGTTTACCGGTCGCGGAGATGGTCATTTCGCAAACCATACACAGGCGATCGACCTGTGGATTCAGCGAACACAAACCGTTCGACAGCACTTCCGGCAGCATTGGAATAACCTGCGACGGGAAGTAGACTGACGTACCGCGGTTAACCGCTTCGTCATCCAGCGGGGTGCCCGGACGAACGTAATAACTAACGTCGGCAATCGCTACCCACAGGCGCCAGCCGCCGCCACGTTTTCTTTCACAGAATACCGCGTCATCGAAGTCGCGGGCGTCTTCGCCATCAATGGTCACCAGCGGCAGATCGCGCAGGTCCACACGGCCCAGCTTCGCCTCTTCCGGCACTTCTTCTTTCAGCTTCGCAATCTGACGCTCCAACTCTGGCGGCCAGACGTGTGGGATATCATGGGTGCGCAGCGCCATTTCAACGGCCATGCCGGTGCCCATGTTGTCGCCCAGCACTTCCACGACTTTACCAACGGCTTTGCTGCGGCGCGTAGGACGCTGCATCAGCTCGACGACCACCACAAAGCCCATTCGGGCATTCATCAGCTCTTCCGGCGGGATCAGAATGTCGAAGCTCAGACGGCTGTCGTCCGGCACCACAAAGCCCACGCCCGCTTCGGTGAAGTAGCGGCCAACGATTTGATTGTTACGCGGCTCAAGCACGCGAACTACGCGGGCTTCGCGACGACCTTTGCGATCCGCGCCCATTGCCTGCGCCAGAATCACATCGCCGTGCATGCACATTTTCATCTGCTCGGCAGAGAGGTAGAGATCGTCTTTGCTGCCTTCGATGCGTAAAAAGCCGAAGCCATCACGGTGGCCAATAACTTTGCCTCGCAGCAGGTCCAGACGTTCAGGCAGCGCATAGCACTGACGACGCGTAAAGACCAGCTGACCGTCACGTTCCATGGCGCGCAGGCGGCGGCGCAGCGCTTCAGTCTGCTCTTCGCCAGAAATTGAAAGTTCTGTCGCCAGCTCTTCGCGGCTGGCCGGTTTTTCGCGTTTATCTAAGTGCGCGAGGATAAATTCGCGACTGGGAATGGGGTTCTCATATTTTTCAGCTTCCCGTTCCTTAAAAGGATCTTTTGACATTGCGGTTCCTCCGTTGTCATCAGTTGCGGATTGTTTGTTTAATCTGCAACAATTGGTAGAGCGGATGGTTGTCTTCAACCAGGTCAGCCAGCGTATAGCTATCCAGCACGGCAAGGAAACTCTGTACGGCATCATGCAGCGCCTGTTTCAGGCGACAAGCTGGCGTGATGTGGCAAAAATCACTGTGGCAGTTCACCAGCTGTAGCGGTTCCATATCGCGGACCACCTGCCCGATCACGATCTCCGAAGCAGGTTTTCCCAGCCGGATACCACCGTTTTTGCCGCGTACTGCGGAGACGTAACCTGCCCGACTGAGCTGATTAATGATTTTGACCATATGGTTACGCGATACGCCGTAAGTTTCCGTCACTTCAGTAATGTTGGTCATCTTACCCTGGGGTAAAGCGGCCATAAAAATCAGCGCACGTAAACCGTAATCAGTGAAACTTGTTAGCTGCACAGAGTGACCTCAAAAGCGCGACAGTATTGAAAGCGCCAGTAATCCGCTCAAAAATGAGTGTTATAAATGATGATAAACCAGCCTTCGCATTCGAGGCCATTTTATTTCAGCAAGCGCGGGTTATTGAGAAGCAGAATGGGAAAGCGCAGGGAGAATGAGTAAGGCCGGGCAGTGCCCGGCCTGAATGACGGCTTATGCGTCAAATGGGTCACGCAGGATCATTGTTTCACTGCGATCCGGACCGGTAGAAATGATGTCTACCGGCACGCCCGTTACTTCTTCTACACGCTTGATATAGTTGCGTGCTGCCTGCGGCAGGCCATCCAGCGTTTTCACACCGAACGTTGTTTCAGACCAGCCTGGCATGGTTTCGTAAATCGGCTCAATGCCTTCCCAGCCTTCTGCTGCCAGCGGGGTGGTGGTCACTTCGCGGCCATCAGGCATGCGGTAAGCCACACAGATTTTAACTTCTTTCAGGCCATCCAGCACGTCCAGTTTGGTCATGCAGAAACCGGAAAGGGAGTTGATCTGCACGGCGCGACGAACGGCAACCGCATCCAGCCAGCCGGTACGGCGGCGGCGGCCAGTGGTCGCGCCAAACTCGTTACCCTGCTTGCACAGGAACTCGCCGGTCTCGTCGAACAGTTCGGTCGGGAACGGACCTGCGCCCACGCGAGTAGAGTAAGCCTTTACGATGCCCAGCACGTAATCGACATAGCGTGGACCAATGCCTGAACCTGTCGCCACACCACCAGCGGTAGTGTTAGACGAGGTGACATACGGATAAGTTCCGTGGTCGATATCCAGCAGCGTACCCTGTGCACCTTCGAACATGATCAGATCGCCACGCTGACGCGCGCCGTCCAGCAGTTCAGAAACGTCCACAACCATACCGGTCAGGATATCGGCAACCGCCATCATATCGCTGAGCACTTTGTCATAGTCGACCGCTTCTACTTTGTAGTAGTTCACCAGGGTGAAGTTATGGTATTCCATCACTTCTTTCAGCTTGGCCGCGAAGGTTTCTTTGTTGAACAGATCGCCAACACGCAGGCCGCGACGGGCAACCTTGTCTTCGTAAGCCGGGCCAATCCCGCGACCGGTAGTTCCGATAGCTTTCGCGCCGCGCGCTTTCTCGCGTGCCACGTCCAGTGCTACGTGGTACTCCAGAATCAGCGGACAGGCTTCAGAAATAAACAGGCGTTCGCGTACAGGGAAGCCGCGATCTTCCAGACCTTTCATCTCTTTCATCAGTGCGGCCGGAGAGAGCACAACACCGTTGCCGATGATGCTGGTCACGTTTTCACGCAGGATGCCAGAGGGAATTAAGTGGAGGACGGTTTTTTCACCGTTGATGACTAGCGTATGGCCAGCGTTATGACCACCCTGGTAACGTACAACATATTTTGCACGCTCAGTTAGCAGGTCAACAATCTTACCTTTACCTTCGTCACCCCATTGGGTGCCCAGTACGACGACGTTCTTACCCATTTCTCAAAATCACCGATTGCTTAAAAATGGATTCTACCACCGTAAAAACCGTCTTTCAGCTCTTTTAGCATACGATTGCGTACTTTTTTGCCGAACGTGCTGTGGGGCGTCGAACGGCGCATTTCCTGCCCGTTAGCCGCCGCTTCTGGCACTCACCATATAGTAAATAACGACGCCTGCAACCACCAGCCCGCCGCCAAAACGACGCAGGAGCGTGTCCGGTAACTGCGCCATTGAGAGGATCATACGTCGCCAGATACGCGGCAGCAGTACCGGTCCCAGTCCTTCCAAAATCAGCACCAGTGCCAGTGCCATCCAAATAGTTGCATTCATAACGCGATGAAAGATCCTGATAAAAGAGCCGTAGTATGCCACGACCTGCCAGTGATGGCATATCGGATCGTCGTGCGAACGCTAACGGGAAAAGAAAAACTCAGGAGGTGCACAGGCCAGACAGGGATTGGTTTTGCCTGTCGGAGGGGAAGTCAAACCGGGAGCTTTCGCTCCCGGTTAAGACAGCATGATTAACGCGTGACTTTAGAAGGTGACTGCATGAAGCGGAAGAAATCGCTATCCGGACTCAGTACCATCACATCCTGACTGCTGTTGAAGCTGTTATCGTAAGCACGCAGGCTGCGGATAAAGGCATAGAAATCAGGATCCTGACTGAAAGCATCGGCAAACAGCTTAGCGGCTTCGGCATCCCCTTCACCACGGGTCATTAAAGCAGTACGCTGCGCTTCGGCCAGAGTGCGCGTCACCTCATAATCGGCACCCGCACGCAGTTTTTCCGCTTCTTCCTGACCCTGTGAACGCTGGCTGCGGGCTACGGCTTCACGCTCTGCACGCATACGGTTGTAGATCGCGTCCGACACTTCTGTCGGCAGGTTGATCTGTTTAATCCGCACATCCACCACCTGGATCCCCAACGCCGCCATGCTGTTAGGGTTGACCGACGGCTCTTTGCTGCTGGTTTCCCGTTCAACGCGTGCCGCTGCGGAAGCAATCGCATCATCCGCTGCTGGCGTGGCAATTTCATCGTCCTGACCTGCGCTACCGGTGTTCAGCGCATCACGCACATCGGTAGTCAAACGGCCGCGAGAATCGGTAACGATGTCCTTAACGTCCAGACGACCGATTTCAGAACGTAAACGGTCACTGAATTTACGTTTCAGCAGCACTTCCGCCTGTGAAACGTCGCCGCCGCCCGTCGCCAGATAGTAACGACTGAAGTCGCTGATACGCCACTTGATGTAGGAGTCAACGATCAGATCTTTCTTCTCTTTAGTGACAAAGCGATCGGCCTGGTTGTCCATGGTCTGAATGCGTGCATCCAGTGACTTAACGGATTCCAGGAATGGCACCTTGAAATGTAAGCCTGGCGCATAAACCAGCGGTTTATTTTCATCGTCGCGCAGAACCTTACCAAAGCGCATCACGATGCCGCGCTGCCCTTCCTGTACCACGAACAGTGACGCGTACAGCACCACCAGCACAACAATCAATACAACGATTAATGGCTTACGCATCTTACTGTCTCCCTTCGCGCTGGGTGTCGTTGCGTTGAGCATTTTCCCGACGCTGATCCATAATGTTGTCCGGGCTGAACGACGAGCTGCCAGCGCGATCGTTGCTGCCTGAGGCTGGCGGCAAACGGAGCAGGCTGTTACTGCTGCTATCCTGAGTTGCACCAGAAGGCGCAGCACCCTGTCCCCGCATCAGCTGGTCCAGCGGCAGAACCATCAGGTTATTGCCCTTGTCGTTAACCAGTACTTTACGAGTATGGCTAAGCACCCGCTCCATGGTTTCGATATAGAGGCGTTCACGCGTGATTTCCGGCGCCGCTTTATATTCCGGCAGGATTTTAGCAAAGCGAGCAACCTCACCCTGTGCTTCAAGCACGGTGCGGGTTTTATAAGCGCGCGCTTCTTCTAAAATACGCTGCGCCTGTCCGTTCGCGCGTGGCTGAACTTCATTCGCATAGGCTTCTGCTTCACGCACGTACTGCTCGCGGTTTTCGCGGGCGGCAATCGCATCATCGAACGACGCTTTTACCTCTTCCGGTGGACGAGCCGCCTGGAAGTTGACGTCAAGCAGCGTAATGCCCATATCGTACGGACGAATAGTCTCTTCCAGCTCGCGCTGGGTATCGCTACGCACAACGGTACGCCCCTCGGTCAGGATGCGATCCATTGTTGAGCGACCAATTACGCCGCGCAAAGCGCTGTCTGTTGCCTGACGCAGGCTGTCATCAGCACTGGTTACGGCAAACAGATAACGTTCTGGATTGGTGACGCGGTACTGAACGTTCATTTCAACGCGCACCACGTTTTCGTCAGAAGTCAGCATCGTACCGGAAGCCGCCAGTTCGCGAACTGCTTCAACGTTAACAGCACGCACCTGATCGATAAACGTCGGTTTCCAGTTCAGGCCCGGCTCCACCAAATGGCTAAACTTGCCAAAGCGCGTCACCACGCCTCGCTCGGCTTCTTTGATGGTATAGAAACCACTGCCCGCCCAGATAACGACCGCTGCAACCACGACAATCCCAACCAGTCGGCTGCCGCGACCCGGTGCCGGCTGACCGTTGCCACCGTCGTTTTTACCGCCGCCCAGGCCACCCAGCTTTTTGCTCAGTTTGCGAAAAATATCATCCAAATCAGGAGGCCCTTTATCACGTCCTCCCTTATTACCCCCAGAGTTGCCGCCTTGATTATTGCTGCTTCCCCACGGGTCGCGGTCCTGTCCGTTCTTCCCGGGCTGATTCCACGCCATGTTTATACTCCATTAATTGTGTGTGCGGTGTTATCCCAGGGCCGGGATACGCGTGTCGGGCGTTAAACAATGTAATCCACCAGCGACGGTTCCTGTTTGCACAGGCGCCGCCAGTCGACAATTGGCATGCGCACCTGTAATCCCACGCTGCCATCGTCTTCATTCCACTCTTTTTCAATTGCCTGTAACTGGTAAAAGCGACTGCGCAGCCGTCCTGCTTCAGGCGGCAGACGTAATTCATACTGGGCTATTTCACCCGCCAGACGTTCGGTCAGCGCCTGGAAAAGCAGCGCAATGCCTTCGCCCGTTTGTGCGGAGAGCCAGACACGAACAGGCATATTTTCTTCATCACGATCGATCCTGGGAACGAAATCCTCCAGCATGTCGATCTTATTCATTATTTGCAGCGTTGGGATTTCATCAGATTCAATTTCTTCCAGAACCTCTTCCACCGCTTCAATATTTTCATCCACGCGTAAATCAGCGGCATCAATCACATGCAGCAACAGCGCGGCCTGCCGGGTTTCCTGTAGCGTCGCCTTGAACGCGGCAACCAGGTCATGCGGCAGGTGACGGATAAAACCAACCGTGTCTGCCAGCACCACTTCCCCGACATCCGCTACGTCAATACGGCGTAAGGTCGGGTCGAGGGTGGCGAAAAGCTGGTTAGCGACGTAGACCTCAGCATCGGTAATCCGATTAAACAGCGTCGATTTACCGGCGTTGGTATAGCCAACCAGTGAAACGGTCGGTACGTCAGCTTTATTACGCGCCTGCCTGCCCTGATCGCGCTGTTTCTCAACGCGCTCAAGACGGGAAAGGATCAGCGTGATGCGATTACGCAACAAGCGACGGTCAGTTTCCAGCTGGGTTTCACCCGGCCCGCGCAGACCGATACCGCCTTTCTGGCGTTCAAGGTGCGTCCAGCCGCGAACCAGGCGCGTGGCGAGATGGCGAAGCTGGGCCAACTCCACCTGTAATTTACCTTCATGGGTACGTGCGCGCTGGGCAAAGATATCCAGGATCAGTCCGGTACGGTCGATAACACGACACTGGCAGAGCGCTTCAAGGTTACGCTCCTGCGCCGGACTTAAAGCATGATCGAACAGCACCACGGAAGCGCCGCTGTCTTTCACCGCTTCGGCAATTTCAATGGCTTTCCCTTCACCGACAAAGTATTTAGGATGTGGCGCTTTGCGGCTGCCTGTAACAACACGCAGCGCTTCAACACCTGCGGAAGAGACGAGAGTTTCAAACTCCTGCAAATCTTCCATATCCCTGTCTTGGGAAAAATAGATGTGTACCAGTACGGCCTGCTCACCGGCATCATAACGGTCAAACAAACTAAAACCTCTCAGAACCTTGTTAAACCTGCTTTACGATGGCCATACTGCGTCAAAATCAGATGCAAAATGCACATTAACGTCATAGAAAAGGCGTATTTTTTATCTGTATTCCGGCGTCTGGCGACGGTTTGGAACAGATAAAGATGTCATTGCCAGGACGGGGCCTGAAAAATCAGGTATACCCGCCCTGAGAGCAGTGATTACTCTGTGTCTTCACTCTCTTGCTGAGGCTGACCAGCGGCCCCCTGATTGCTGCCACCATGATGATAGTTGCTGCTTCCGCCACCCGTGTTATTGCTATGATGGGAGACCGGACGGGACGGAACAACGGTAGAGATAGCGTGCTTATAAACCATCTGGCTGACCGTGTTTTTCAATAAAATAACAAACTGGTCAAATGATTCGATTTGACCTTGCAGTTTAATACCATTAACCAAATAAATCGAAACCGGAACACGTTCGCGACGCAGTGCGTTTAAGAACGGATCTTGCAATGATTGCCCCTTAGCCATTCTATCTTTTCCTTATATGCTTGTTGTTTACTACTTAAGAACCCCTAAGGACTCTGAAATACTGCGTAAAAATTTGCGCACGATTTCGCACCAATTGTACACAATCACCCAGCCTTCGCACTAAGAACCTGCAATACGTTGGTCAGCGCGGCATCAGGTTGTTCGCTATCCAGCCAGTGAACATCCTCCCAACCTCGCAGCCAGGTCATCTGGCGCTTTGCCAACTGCCGGGTCGCGCAAATCCCCCGATAAACCATTTCATCGTAATCGATCTCGCCAGCTAAAAATGACCACATCTGGCGATAACCCACACAACGAATGGAAGGCATATCCGTATGCAAATCACCTCGTGCATAAAGTGCCCGAGCCTCCGCTTCAAATCCTGACGCCAACATTTGTTCAAAACGCAGCGCAATCCGCTGATGTAGCAGTGCGCGATTATCGGGTGCAATCGCGAACTGCGCCACATCGTAAGGCAGCGCTTCACCTGCTGTTTTCGTCAGTTCCGTTAAAGTTTTACCTGAAATAAAAAAAACTTCCAGTGCTCGCGAGAGTCTCTGGGGATCATTCGGATGAATACGACTCCCCGCAATGGGATCTATTTCACATAACTGACGATGAAGAGAATCCCAACCCTCTTCACTCGCCTTTTGCTCAATACGCTGGCGCACCTCAGGATCGGCCGGGGGCAACGGCGATAATCCTTCCAGTAGCGCCTTGTAGTAGAGCATGGTGCCACCAACAAGCAGCGGGATTTTCCCGCTTTCGGTAATTTCAGCCATTTCACGCAGGGCATCACGGCGAAACTCTGCTGCGGAGTACGCTTCCGCAGGATCGCGGATGTCCAGTAAACGATGAGGCGCAAGCCGCCGTTCTTCGGCAGAAGGCTTGGCTGTGCCAATGTCCATTCCCCGATAAATCAGCGCGGAATCGACGCTTATCAGCTCTACCGGCAAATGTTGACGCAAAGCAATCGCCAGCGCCGTCTTGCCAGAGGCCGTTGGCCCCATCAAAAATATTGCCTTTGGCCGGCCAGCCTTAGAAGTTTCACTCATGCTTCAGGGCGTTCATCGCCTGTTCTATATCGACGTACTGCAATAATCCAGAAGGTGGCGATTTAATCAGCTGTGGGCAAAGCCTTTCGACCTCGGCCAGCAGCGCAATCGCCTGCGAGTGATTCCAGTGCAGATGATCGGCGGTGGAATGACGTGCAATCCACTGCGCCACCTGTGTTGCAGAAGCATCAGTCTGTCCGGCGAGATAGCCTAACAGGTCTGGAATCAAGTTTTGTAAATTTTGTTGCCGTAAAGGTAAAGGCACCGCGCGCAGGGTCACATGTTGACCGTCAGCTTGCAGCTCAATGCCCATCTGTTTGAGCAGCTCTGCGTACTGACTAATCACATCGCGCTCGGACTTCACGACCTTCATGCGCACCGGAATCAATAATGGCTGGGGTTTGAGTCCCTCCTGCCCCGGTTCCAGCTGCGCCTGTTTCAACCAACGGCTGGCTGTAGGCAACGAAATCAGGGCCAGGCGTTCCCGGGCTTCTACCAGCGCAAAATCATTATTGAAGACCGTCAATACCCGGCCAAAACTTTGGCTGTGAGCGCTGAGAGGCGCCTCTTCCTTGCGTGGTAATTCAGGGGCCATTTCCTGCGCACGTGGCGGCTCAGGCGTCCGCAGAAGCTGCTGATAAGCCGCCCCTTCTTTTTTCTGATACACCGGCTCCTGTCGCTGCCAGGCACCCGGCGATGCCCTGCCCGTGCCGTCACCGCGCAGATTAGTCTGCGAAGAAGAAGAGGCTGAACGGGTATCTTTTACGGACGCAGGCGACGAGAAGTGATTGCCACCGGCTGCCGGTCTGTTGGCAGGCTGCCAGCGTTCCACGGGCGTTTCTTCCGCAGAGGCAGGCAGCGTTTCTGCACCGGTTTCCTGTAGCACACTCACCACGCCCTGATAGATAAAGTCATGAACCAGACGGGACTGATGGAAGCGCACTTCATGCTTCGCCGGATGGACATTTACATCAACCTGATGCGGGTCGATTTCCAGATAAAGCACATAGGCGGGCTGATGATCGTCGCCGAGCTTATCCTGATAAGCCTGGCGAATAGCATGATTAATCAGCCTGTCGCGCATCATTCGGCCATTCACGTAGCAGTATTGCAGCTCGCTAACCGCGCGTGAACCTGCCGGATCGGCAACCCAACCGCGCAGGCTGAGATCGCCATGCTGCCACTCAATGGCCAGGGCGTGCGTAAGAAAAGCCGTGCCGCAGATAGAACCCAGGCGGCGTTCACGTTGAGTGGTATCGCTGACACCGCGATACTGGCGTATCAGCTTGCCGTTATGCGTTAGTGAGAAAGCCACATCAAACCGCGCCAGCGCGATGCGCCGGATAATTTCATCAATATGATTAAATTCGGTTTTCTCGGTGCGCATGAATTTGCGTCTGGCGGGCGTGTTGTAGAAGAGATCCAGCACTTCCAGCGTGGTTCCCACCGGATGAGCCGCCGGTTTGACCGTCACGTCCATTTCCCGCCCTTCAGCATAGGCCTGCCAGGCTTCCGTTTGCGCTTCCGTACGGGAAGTCAGCGTCAGACGTGAAACCGAGCTGATACTGGCCAGCGCTTCACCGCGAAATCCCAGACTGACGATGGCTTCGAGATCGTCAAGGCTGGTAATTTTGCTGGTGGCATGGCGAGCCAGCGCCATTGCCAGCTCGTCTTTGCCGATCCCGCTGCCGTTATCGCGGATGCGGATGAGTTTAGCGCCGCCTTTATCGATCTCAATATCAATCCGTGTGGCGCCAGCATCCAGACTGTTTTCAACCAGTTCTTTCACCACCGACGCCGGGCGTTCCACCACTTCGCCCGCAGCAATCTGGTTAGCGAGCTGAGGAGGCAAGACCTGAATCGGCATAAAGAATCCTTGTGAGTTAAGAAGTTGGAATGGTCAGCGTCTGCCCTAACATGACGTTTTGCGATTTCATCCTGTTCGCCTGCATGATGGCTTTTGGACTCACGCCGTAATGCACAGCAATGGCCGTTAGCGAATCTCCGCGTACCACTTTATGGCGAGTTGGCCTGCTTCTGCTGGCACTGGCGCTGGCCTGCTGGCTGCTGGCGTTAGCAGGCACCTTAAGGCGCTGACCGACCCAGACCACATCTCTCTTCAACGCGTTCATCGAGCGCATCATCGCCATACTTACGCCATAGTGGGCCGCAATGCCAGACAGGGTTTCGCCTCGTTTAACCACATGACGCGTTACCGCGCCAGAATATTGCGTCTCTGCCGGAGCCGGATTCGGTTGCACATCAACCGCCGTTGCGGACTGCAACGGTCGGTTTTCCTCCTTTGGGATAGCTTGTAGCGGGTGCGCCAGGAAGTAGTTGCGGAGTCCTTTATAAATCGACTCGGCAATCTTCTGCTGGTAAGCGCTACTGCCAAGCAGTCGCTCCTCCGAAGGATTACTGATAAAGCCGGTTTCCACCAGCAGGGATGGAATATCCGGCGAGCGTAATACGCCCAGGCTGGCATGTTCCGGACGGCGCTTATGTAACGATCCGACGCGCTGTAACTGCGCGATAACTTTCACCGCCACGTCATAGCCCACTCGCTGCGAATGACCGAATTGCAGGTCAAGTACCGCCTGACTGAGATAAGGATCGGCCTGGCTGTTGGCCAACAGGTCGCCTGCGCCACCTAACAGCTCGGACTGTTTCTCATGCTGTTCCAGCCAGCCTGCCATTTCGCTATTCGCACGACGGTTAGACAGCACCCAGACGGAAGCGCCTGACGCGCTGCGGTTTGGTGCCGCATCCGCATGGATAGAGACCAGCAGATTGGCGTTCTGTTTACGCGCCACATCTGAACGGCCCATAACAGAAATAAAATAGTCACCATCACGCGTCATTACGCCTTTGAACATGGGATCGGCGTTCAGCAACGCTTTCAACTTGCGGGCAATCGCAATGGTGACGTTTTTCTCTTTCAGCCCACGTGCGCCAATGGCACCGGGATCCTGACCGCCATGTCCGGCATCGATAGCAACAATCACTGCCTCGTTGACCGAACGCGTTCCCAGCCCCGGCACCGCAACCTCGTTGCCACTGCTGACGGCGGTCACGGTGTTACCTTTAAACGGATTGTCGGCGGCTACGGAAGGCTCCGATTGTGAAGCCGTGCTGATTTGCGCTCTCGCTGGCGCAGGCCTTGCCGCTTGTTTGCCTTCAATAGTGAAGACAACATTGTAGCTATTGCCGTTACGCTGCGTAGAAGCGCGGGTTTTGCCCTGCTGCGTCAGCTCAAAGACCAGCCGAATACTCTGACTGTCTTTCGGCTGGCTGGAGCGAATACGCTTAACCAGATTGTTACCGCTAAAGGTTAGCGGCAATCCTCTGACCACGCCGCTTTGCCGAATATCCAAAACCACGCGCTCAGGATTATGCAGCGGAAAGAAACCATAAACCGGCTGGCCACCAAAGCTCAGCGTGACGGTCGCTTTGTCATCGCCGTTAGAAACCTGAATATCTGACAGGTTAGCCGCGAGGCTGGAAAAAGAAGAAACTAACAGCGCCAGCAGCAGCCCAAACTTCATGCGCAACATTATTAAAGACCCTTTTCCATAACCATGCGCTGAAGCATCGATTCACCGGCAACCGAACAAGCGGTGACGTCCGCTTGCCGCGCTTTTCCCTGATAGCTCAGATGGAGTTCTATATCCGGCTCAGGCAGAACGCCCTCGCCCTTTTGCGGCCATTCGACCAGACAAATACAGTCGCCGCTGAAATAATCACGGATACCCATGAATTCCAGCTCTTCCGGATCGGCAAGCCGATAAAGATCAAAATGATAGATCCGACGCTCTGGCAGGACATAAGGCTCGACCAGGGTGTAAGTCGGGCTTTTCACGTTTCCCTGATGACCCAGCGCCTGGAGAAATCCCCGGCTGAAGGTGGTTTTTCCCGCCCCCAAATCACCATAGAGATAGAGTGTTGCCGCGCCGTCACAGGCGCGGGCCAGGCTGGCTCCCAGAGCAAGGGTGGCAGCCTCATCGGACAATGCTATTACACAGGTCTTCATTCTTTTCTATTCAGGATCTCTGGATTGACAAACAGATACAGCTCGGAAAACAGATCGGTCGCTAACATTCCACGTGTACCAACGCGTTGTGATACTGCTTCGGCTGCGGCACCATGGGCTACGCAACCGGCACAGGCAGCATCATACAGCGAGAGCTTCTGCGCTAACAAACTCCCAATAATACCTGAAAGCACGTCGCCCATTCCGCCGGTCGCCATGCCCGCATTGCCGACATCGGCGATGGCAAGCGCATCCGACTCGCTGGCGATAAGCGTACCCGCCCCTTTCAGTACCACTACGCCGCCATATTGCTGCGCCAGGCGTTGGGCTGAGTGTAAGCGATCGCTCTCAATTTCACTGGTCTTTACATTCAACAAGCGAGCGGCTTCACCCGGATGAGGCGTAATAATGCGATTTTGACGTTTATCGTTGTTGATTGCCAGCAGGTTAAGCGCATCCGCATCCCAAAGCATCGGTTTCTGCGAGCTTTCCACTTTTTTCAGGGCTTTTTTCCCCCATTCGCCCTGACCCAGCCCAGGTCCAATCACAATCACATCCGCCCATTCCAGCGCCCGATCGACGGCTTCATCAGTCAACTCCTGCACCATAAGTTCAGGACGCGCGGTCAATAACGGAGAAAGGTTATCTTTGTGAGTGAGTACTCGCACTAATCCTGCTCCTGCACGCAGCGCGGCTTCTCCGGTCATACGGATCGCGCCTGCCGTACCGTGATCGCCCCCGATAATCACCAGCTTGCCATGATCGCCTTTATGGGAAGTGGGCTTTCGGGGCTTGAGCCAGCCGGACAGCGCAGAAGCATCGTAGCGAGCAATCGGCGCGTCCTGCCCGCTCAGCCAGGGATCCAGGCTCAGGGCATGAAAATGCAGCTGGCCAACGTAATCGCGGGCTTTGCCCGTCAGCAGGCCCGGTTTAAGGGCGATAAAAGTTAACGTATGTTCTGCTGAGATAACTTCGCCGGGAGCTGTGCCGTTAGCAGCCACTAACCCAGAAGGTATATCGATGGCGAAAACTGGCGCCGTGTGCGCGTTCGCTTTTGCGATCAGCTGCTGGTAAGGCGCTTTAGGCGCGCTGTTTAAGCCTGTTCCCAGCAGCGCATCCACAATAATATCAACCTGCTCCGGCCACAGGGCGGAAGGCTCGTGAATGTCGCCCCCTGCATTCAGCCAGGCTTCGCGTGCCAGCTGCGCCTCGTCTGGCAGCGGTTTTGTGCCTTCGCAAGCGATTACCGAAACGCTTAGCCCGGCCGACTGCGCAAGGCGTGCAACAATAAAGCCATCCCCACCGTTATTGCCATGACCGCAGAGGATCAGCCAGTGCTGCTTTTCCGGCCAGATCGCGCGAATGCGATGAAAGGCGGCTTCCCCTGCGCGCTGCATCAGCTCAAACAGCGTGATGCCGAGCGCATCGGCCCCATCGCGTTCCAGTTGCGCCATCGCCTCTACAGGCCAGACAGAATAGGGTAAACTGGTCGGGTTATTTAGCGGGTTCAGGTTTTTCATGTCGCATCCTCTCGATCTTTCTCAATTTGCCCTGGATATTAAACAATGGGGGCTGGAGCTCGGCTTCCAACAGGTGGGTATCGCCGATACCGATCTCAGCCTGGAAGAACCGCGCCTGCAGGCGTGGCTGGACAAACAGTATCATGGTGAAATGGACTGGATGGCCCGGCACGGCATGATGCGTGCGCGTCCCCATGAACTGCTGCCCGGCACGCTGCGGGTTATTAGCGTTCGCATGAACTATCTCCCCGCCAAAGCGGCCTTTGCCAGTACGTTAAAAAATCCGCAGCTGGGCTATGTCAGCCGCTATGCGCTGGGGCGTGATTACCACAAAGTATTGCGCAATCGCCTGAAAAAGCTCGGAGATAAAATTCGCGAGCGCTGTGAGGAGGCGGAATTCCGTCCTTTCGTCGACTCCGCGCCGGTGCTTGAAAGGCCGCTGGCCGCGAAGGCTGGCCTTGGCTGGACCGGCAAACATTCGCTGATCCTCAATCGTGAAGCCGGATCATGGTTTTTTCTTGGCGAATTGCTGATTAACCTTCCTTTGCCGGTCGATTCACCGCAGGAAGAACAGTGCGGCCGCTGCGTCGCCTGCATCACAACCTGCCCCACCGGCGCGATTGTCGAACCTTATACCGTGGACGCCAGGCGCTGCATTTCCTACCTGACCATTGAGCTGGAAGGCGCTATCCCGGAAGAATTTCGGCCGTTAATCGGCAACCGCATTTATGGCTGTGATGACTGCCAGCTAATTTGCCCGTGGAATCGCTATGGTCAGCTTACCGATGAGGACGATTTCAGCCCTCGCGCCGTGTTACATGCACCGCCTTTAGCCGATCTTTTTATCTGGGATGAAGCGAAATTTTTGCGCGTGACGGAAGGGTCAGCAATCCGCAGGATTGGACATCTGCGCTGGCTGAGGAATATCGCGGTAGCTTTGGGCAACGCCCCGTGGTCGGCTGAAAACGTGGCCGTGCTCACCGCCAGAAAAGGCGAGAACGCGATGCTGGATGAGCATATTGACTGGGCGCTGGCTCGGCAGCTGGAAAAACGGGCTGAAAACGCCGTTGAAATCCAAAGCGGGCAACAAAAGCGTCTGGTTCGATCGATAGAAAAGGGTTTGCCAAGGGATGCATAAACGAGCAACAACGCCTTCACATCATCTTGCTAAAGTTTTCCACATGCTGTGCATAAAATTAAAAAGCTGTTGTCATTCAAACGTCACAGAAAGCACAAGCGATCCAGATAACATTTTGACATATTATTATATGCAGTAATAACAGCGAGTTACATAAGACGCAAAATCTTTCGCTGTTTCTTTTGCCAAATAACGGGCAGGCGTAATCTGTGGATAACTCTGTTGAGGAATATCCAGGGGAGGTCAAAAAAAGCGAAGCACAGCATCAGACGCGCTGTGGATAAGTTATTTTGAATACCAGGGTATGTCGTAATTTGGAGCGGGAAACGAGACTCGAACTCGCGACCCCGACCTTGGCAAGGTCGTGCTCTACCAACTGAGCTATTCCCGCTGAGGAAGTGCATCATCAATAAGTCGCTTAACCTTCTTAACTTATTGATTTTTAAGGCTATCTTCTTTTCAGAAGCCTAAGTGGGTGCGATTATGGACTTATCAAAGCCTGATGACAAGTTTTTTTTCCATTAAACCGCACGATAAACAGCTTTACTGAACGCGGCTGGCCCTTGTCACGCGGGCTTTGCCGTCGTCTTCAGATCCGCGTTTAGCTGGCATTCGCCTCTGATCAAATAATCCTTACACCCCTTCCCACTTCCTGTAGCAGGATGAAGAATAGTTCATTTTTCGAACTCGGTGTAAATTTTGCTCAAAAGCGGCTTTTTTCCGTCTGTACCGAGGGTGATAACGGACATATCCGCTGTGACACAGCAGGTCTGCGTTATATCAAAAAAGCGGAAGTGTTAGCGAATCGCTATAGGTTATCGACTAAGTCAGGAGCAAAAAAAGAAAACCGGAGGTGAAAAATTGGAGCGGGAAACGAGACTCGAACTCGCGACCCCGACCTTGGCAAGGTCGTGCTCTACCAACTGAGCTATTCCCGCTTGGGTGGTGCAGTACATCAAATCATTTTGGAGCGGGAAACGAGACTCGAACTCGCGACCCCGACCTTGGCAAGGTCGTGCTCTACCAACTGAGCTATTCCCGCTTGGGTGGTGCAGTACATCTAAATCATTTTGGAGCGGGAAACGAGACTCGAACTCGCGACCCCGACCTTGGCAAGGTCGTGCTCTACCAACTGAGCTATTCCCGCTCTGCGTAACGATCAAAAAACTCTACCGGTACGGGGTGCGAATTATACGAGAAAAGAGACTCGCTGCAAGCCCGTAAACGCAAAAATTTTATATTCACCGCTCAACTGCCGATAAAAGCGGCACAATGCTAGTTTTATCGGCAAAAACGGACAAATCTTGCGTTTGCGGCGGCAGATAAGATTTTTCATCGCCTGGAGACAGAGCAAAACACGTTGCTGCTTTGCATCCAACGGCCCGCAATCTTACAGCTGAATGAAATGTTCGCGGTAGTAAGCCAGTTCCGCTACCGATTCGCGAATGTCATCCATAGCCTGATGCGTGCCCTGCTTTTTAAAGCCCGGCAGGATTTCTGGCTTCCAGCGACGCGCCAGTTCTTTCAGCGTGCTGACGTCAAGATAGCGATAATGGAAGTAAGCTTCCAGTTCCGGCATGTACTTAAACAGGAAGCGGCGATCCTGGCCGATACTGTTACCGCAGATTGGCGAGCTGTTGGCCGGCACCCATTTTTTTAAGAACTCAATGGTCGCCAGTTCTGCTTTGCGGTCGTCATACTGGCTGGCTTTCACTCTTTCTACCAGGCCGCTATGGGTATGCGTGTTCACATTCCAGTCGTCCATCAGCGCCAGCTGCGCGTCAGACTGATGTACAGCAAACACCGGCCCTTCCGCCAGAATGTTCAGATCGGCATCGGTCACCAGGGTGGCGATCTCAATAATACGATCCTGTTCCGGGTCCAGCCCGGTCATTTCAAGGTCAATCCAAATCAGGTTACTGGCATTTGCAGTCATAGGGATTCTCGCCGTGGCTTATATCATCAAACATAAGGGTGTATCATAAACGTTTTGCCCTGTCAGGGCGAAGCCTGCCAAGCCGTGAGAGGAAGAGTGAGCAAAAACAAACTATCCAAAGGTCAGCAACGTCGCGTTAGTGCCAACCACGATCGTCGCCTGAAACAGCGCGCCGACAAGCCAGAACCCGATGACAGCCTGTTTGGCGAGGCACGGGACGGCGTGGTGATCAGCCGTTTTGGCATGCACGCCGATGTGGAAGATGCGGATGGTAGCGTTCACCGCTGTAATATCCGCCGCACAATTCGTTCGTTGGTGACAGGCGATCGCGTACTGTGGCGACCAGGCGTTCAGGGCGGCGCGACCGTCAAAGGCATTGTCGAAGCGGTGCATGAGCGCACGTCGGTACTGACTCGCCCCGATTTTTACGACGGCGTGAAGCCAATCGCGGCAAATATCAACCAAATCGTTATTGTTTCCGCCATTTTGCCTGAGCTTTCGCTGAATATTATCGATCGCTACCTGGTGGCGAGCGAAACGCTGGATGTTGAGCCGCTGCTGGTTCTCAACAAAACGGATCTGCTGGATGAAGAAGGCCAGGCGTTTGTTGATGAGCAAATGGCGATTTATCGAAAAATCGGTTATCGCGTGGTGATGGTTTCCAGCCAGCGCAAGCAGGGTCTGGCTGACCTGGAGGCCGCGTTAATCGATCGAATCAGCATTTTTGCCGGTCAGTCTGGCGTGGGTAAATCGAGCTTGCTTAATGCCCTGCTGGGCCTTGAGCTGAGCGCCAATGAGATCCTGACCAACGACGTCTCGGACGTTTCGGGTCTTGGCCAGCATACGACCACCGCAGCCCGCCTTTACCATTTCCCAACCGGCGGCGATATTATCGATTCCCCGGGGGTCCGTGAATTTGGTTTGTGGCATCTGGAGCCGGAACAAATCACCCGTGGATTTGTCGAATTCCGTAAGTTTTTAGGTTACTGCAAATTCCGCGACTGCAAACATGATACCGATCCGGGCTGCGCGATCCGCGAAGCCGTAGAACAAGGTGAGATCGATGTTACCCGTTTTGAGAGCTATCACCGCATCCTGGACAGCATGTCAGATATGCAGCTCAAAATGCGTCGCAGCTTTTCTGAAAACAATGACTAACCGTTGCCGCCCCGCTTTGTGGGCGGCATAGCTTGCATAGCCGTGCACTGCTACACTCCGCACCCCTAATTTTGATCTGAAAGCCAGGAGGCTACTGTGTTGGATCGTCTTAAACTCGGCCTGAACGCCATTTTACCTAAGAAAGGCCTGACCGAACTGGCTGGCTGGGGCGCCAGCAAGCGCGCAGGCTGGCTGACTAAAGCCGTTATCGACGTTTTTGTCTGGTTCTACAAAGTCGATATGAAAGAGGCGCAGAAGCCGGATACCGCCAGCTACCGTACCTTTAACGATTTCTTCGTGCGTCCACTGCGCGACGATGCCCGTCCGATTGAAAAAGATCCTAACCTGCTGGTGCTGCCAGCCGATGGCGCAATCAGTCAGCTTGGCCATATAGAAGGCGATCAAATCTTCCAGGCGAAAGGCCATACCTATTCGCTGGAAGCGTTGCTGGCAGGGAATGCGGCGATGAGCGAGATGTTCCGTGACGGTGAGTTTGTGACCACCTATCTGGCACCACGCGACTATCACCGCGTGCATATGCCTTGTAACGGTATTCTGCGTGAAATGATTTACGTGCCGGGCGACCTCTATTCGGTCAACCCGCTAACGGCACAAAATATCCCTAACCTGTTTGCCCGTAACGAGCGTGTTATTTGCCTGTTTGATACCGAGTTTGGCCCAATGGCGCAAATTCTGGTGGGCGCAACTATCGTTGGCAGCATTGAAACCAGCTGGGCCGGTACTATTACGCCACCGCGTGAAGGCGTGATTAAGCGCTGGAGCTGGCCGGGCGCGGATGCAGAGGGTTCGGTTGTGCTGTTAAAAGGGCAGGAAATGGGCCGCTTTAAGCTGGGTTCAACGGTGATCAATCTGTTTGCATCAGGCCAGGTCAAACTGGCAGAAAGCCTGACGCCGGAAACGAAAACGCGTCTGGGTCAGACGCTGGCCATTGCACTGCAAAAAACCAGTGCAGAAGAAGTTTTACATCATCCATAGTAGATAAGCATGTTACGCCTGATTATACCTTTCTTACTGGGCTGGGCTTTGCTCCAGCCCACCTGGGCCGCCAGCGCACCGGATACCGCGCAGATCAAACAGGCCCTTGACGCGGCGAAGTCGGATAAAGATACGCCGAATCAGGCGGAAACTATAGATGCTCTACAAACCACGCTGAACTGGCTGGATGAGCAGCAGAAGTCGCTGAACAACACCCGTGATTATCAGCAAATCATTGATGATTTTCCGCAGATCTCGCGCGAGCTTCGCCAGCAGATGGCTGCGCTGGCTGACAATCCTAAAACCGTTCGCAGCACCATGACGGCCGCAGAGCTGGATCAGGAAATCCTTCAGGTTAGCAGCCAGCTGCTGGAAGAAGGCCGTCAGTCTCAGCAGGAGCAGGATCGGGCCAGAGAAATCAGCGATTCGCTTGCTCAGCTTCCCCAGCAGCAGACCGATGCACGACGTGCCTTAAATGAAATCGAACGTCGTCTGCAAGGTCAACCTTCGCCCGCGACTCCGCTGGCTCAGGCACAGCTTTCTGCCAACAACCGTCAGGAGCTGGCACGGATGCGTGGCGAAATCCACCAGCGCAAGGCAGGCCAGCTTGATGCTTATCTTCAGGAATTACGTAATCAGCTGAACAGTCGCCGTCAACACGAGGCGGAGCAGGCGCTGGAGAAAACCGAGCAGCTGGCGGAAAACAGCGGCGAACTGCCGCTGAACATCAGCAAACAGTTTCGCGTCAACCGTGAACTCTCTGCCGCGCTGAACCAGCAGGCTCAACGCATGGATCTGGTCGCTTCACAGCAGCGTACGGCGGTCAACCAGACGATTCAGGTTCGTCAGGCGCTGAGTACCATACGTGAACAGTCGCAGTGGCTGGGCGTGTCTAACGTACTGGGCGAAGCTTTACGGGCTCAGGTCGCCCGCCTGCCGGAAATGCCAAAGCCTCAGCAGCTGGATAGCGAAATGGGTCAGTTGCGGGTACAACGCCTGCATTATGAGGATCTGCTTGAACATCAGCAGCAGCTGCGTCAAATCAGGCAGGATGACGGTACGCCGTTAACGGCCGATCAGCGTAAAATTCTGGAAGCTCAGCTCAAAACGCAGCGGGAGCTGATCGGTTCTTTGCTTTCAGGCAGCGATAATCTGATCCTCGAAGTGACCAAGCTGAAGGTTGCCAACGGCCAGCTCGAAGATGCGCTGAAAGAAGTCAAAGAGGCGACTCACCGCTATCTGTTCTGGACGGCAGATGTCAGCGCGCTGCATCTCAGTTTCCCGCTCGATCTGGTGCGCGATCTGAAAAGCCTGCTGTCATTGGATACGCTGGGGCAAATGGCCGGCGCGCTGGTCATGATGTTTACCAGCCGTGAAACCGTGTTGCCGATTCTTGGTGCCCTGCTGCTGGTGGGTTTCAGCCTCAGTTCTCGTCGTCATTACCGTGATTTTCTTAATCGTTCGGCCAGCAAGGTGGGCAAGGTCACGCAGGATCGTTTCGGCCTGACGGTTCGTACCGTCTTCTGGTCAATTCTGGTCGCCCTGCCGCTGCCCGTATTGTGGATGGCGCTGGGCTACGGTCTTCAGCACGCCTGGCCTTATCCCATTGCTGTGGCGATTGGCGATGGCGTCACCGCGACCGTGCCGCTGCTCTGGGCCTTTATGATCAGTGCCGGATTCGCTCGCTCCAAAGGTCTGTTTATCGTCCATTTTCGCTGGCAACAGAATCGGGTCGCGCGCGCAATGCGTTTTTATTCCCTGTGTATCGGCTTTGTCGTGCCGCTGATTATGCTGCTAATCGGCTTCGATAATCTTGACGATCGGCAGTTTTCAGCCACCCTGGGAAGGCTCTGCTTTATCCTGATTTGCGGTGCGCTGAGCCTTGTTACGGTGAGCCTGAAACGCGCGGGCATTCCGCTTTATCTCGATAAAGAAGGCAATGGCGAAAACTTTGTCACGAATCTTTTATGGAACCTGATGATCGGCATTCCGCTGATTGCCGCGCTGGCTTCCTGCATTGGTTATCTGGCGACTTCTCAGGCACTGCTGGCAAGGGTGGAAACCTCACTGGCTATCTGGTTCCTGCTGCTGGTCATCTACCATATTATCCGCCGCTGGATGCTGATCCAGCGCCGTCGCATCGCTTTTGATCGTGCCCGCAACCGGCGTGCCGATATCCTTGCACAACGTGCTAAAGGTGAAGAAGACGCTACGGCCACGCAAAACAACTCGGAAGCGCAGGAAGTTGACGAACCGGTTATCGATCTGGATGCCATCAGCGCCCAGTCGCTGCGGCTGGTGCGTTCTATCCTGACGCTTATTGCGCTGGTTTCGGTGATTGTGCTGTGGTCGGAAATCCACTCGGCCTTTGGCTTCCTGGAAAACATCAGGCTGTGGGATGCCAGCACCACGGTGCAGGGCGTGGAGAGCCTGCAGCCAATTACGCTCGGATCGGTACTGATTGCTATTTTAGTGCTGATTATCACCACGCAGCTGGTGCGAAACATGCCCGCGCTGTTGGAGCTGGCGCTGCTTCAGCATTTAAATCTGACCCCCGGCACCGGCTATGCCATCACCACGCTGACGAAATACACGCTGATCCTGGTCGGCGGACTGGCCGGTTTTTCCATGATTGGCGTCGACTGGTCAAAACTACAATGGCTGGTCGCCGCGCTGGGTGTGGGATTAGGT
This sequence comes from Pantoea sp. CCBC3-3-1, assembly GCF_007981265.1. Taxonomy (NCBI): domain Bacteria; kingdom Pseudomonadati; phylum Pseudomonadota; class Gammaproteobacteria; order Enterobacterales; family Erwiniaceae; genus Pantoea; species Pantoea sp. CCBC3-3-1. The sequence continues at coordinate 499,408 of NZ_CP034363.1, read as the reverse complement.
TTTGGCTTGCAGGAGATCTTCGCTAACTTTATCTCTGGCCTGATTATTCTGTTCGAAAAGCCGATTCGTATTGGCGATACCGTGACGATCCGCGATTTGACGGGCAGCATCACCCGAATCAACACGCGTGCCACCACGATTACTGACTGGGATCGCAAAGAGATCATCGTGCCGAACAAGGCCTTTATCACCGAGCAGTTTATTAACTGGTCACTGTCAGATTCGGTCACGCGCGTCGTACTGACGATTCCGGCAGCGGCAGAAGCCAATAGTGAAGAAGTCACCAACGTGCTGTTAGCCGCGGCAAAACGCTGTCAGTACGTGTTGGAAACCCCACAACCGGAAGCCTATCTGGTCGATCTGCAACAGGGCATCCAGCTCTTTGAGCTGCGTATTCACGCCGCAGAAATGGGCCATCGCATGCCGTTGCGTCATGAACTGCATCAGCAGATCCTGCGCGGTTATCAGGAGCACGGTTTGGAAATGCCTTTCCCACCGTTCCAGGTCCGGATGGAAACGTTGGGCCGAAAAACACCCGCTGGCAATGGCGCGCCTGCGGCACGGACCTATAAGTCTGGGGGATTGTAAGCAGCAGGCTCAGGAGCAGCAGTATGGGTTCCTGAGCCTGTCGGCGGCCAGGCTGATGGGAATCAGCAGCGTCCAACCGGGAAAGCAATCACTTCACTCAGCGCTGACGCGTTCAGCGCCAGCATCACAATGCGATCTACGCCAAGCGCCACGCCAGAACAATCCGGCATGCCATGAGCCAATGCATCCAGCAGATAAGTATCAATCGGCTGCTGTGGCAGGCCACGAGCGGCGCGCTTACGGTTATCCTGTTCAAAGCGCTGGCGCTGTTCGCGGCTGTCAGTCAGTTCGCGGAAACCATTAGCCAGCTCAATCCCTTTGAAATACACCTCAAAACGCTCGGCCACCCGGTGATCTTCGGTGCTGATCTCGGCTAGCGCGGCCTGACTGGCCGGGAAGTGATACACGAAGGCCGGCTTATCTTTACCAATCAGCGGCTCCACGCCCACCACGAACAGCAGCTGTAACAGCGTGTCGCGATCTTCTTCCCGGTTCGCCAGATCGCCGACGCCCAGTTTATCCGCCGCTTCACGCAACTGAGCTTTGTCCGCAGAGAGCGGGTCTATCTCCAGATGGCGGATAAAGGCCTGCTGATAAGAGAGCGTTTCCGCCGCTCCGCATTCCAGCACCTGCTGTAGCAGATCGTCCACCTCATTCATCAGCCGGTACATATCATAATGTGGGCGATACCATTCCAGCATGGTGAATTCAGGGTTGTGGTGACGGCCTGCTTCTTCATTACGGAAGCTGCGACAGAGCTGGAAAATCGGGCCGCTGCCCGCAGCAAGCAGCCGCTTCATATGATATTCCGGGCTGGTCATCAGATAAAGATCCATCCCCTGGGCGGCACCAGGGCCGACGAAGCGCGTCTGAAAAGGAAACAGATGGATATCGGTCACCGTAGCCTGGCTCATCGCCGGGGTTTCGACTTCCAACACCCCACGATCGGCAAAAAAGCGCCGGATTTCCGCCATGATCGCCGCCCGTTTTAATAAATTGCTAATCGGGGCGCTGGGCTGCCAGCTGGCCGTATCGCTCATAATTTGTACTCCTAATCACACAGGGTGAAGCAGTCTACCCGACCCGGCCCGGACAAACAAACCTGCACAGATAAAATAGATGGCCCGGTTTATCTGCAAGGTGATATGCCTTTCCAGCCCGTTAAAAAAACAGCAGTCCGCAGCGCGTTTTGCTGTTTATTTCTCACTCAAATACCTGAGCATATCAAGTTTAGCCCCGATAGCCGGTTTTATACTGAGGCTCCTGAAAACTGAGGAATCCCCTCATCCAGCCTGACAGGGAGAACACCGTGCAAACCTTTACTGCCGATCTGGTGATAGTCGGCGCAGGCGGCGCAGGAATACGTGCCGCCATCGCCGCTGCTGAAGCCAACCCCGCCCTTTCTATCGCCCTTGTTTCCAAAGTTTATCCCATGCGCAGCCACACCGTGGCGGCTGAAGGCGGGTCGGCCGCCGTGAGCCAGGCCCATGACAGCTTCGACCTCCACTTTCATGACACCGTTTCCGGCGGTGACTGGCTGTGTGAGCAGGATGTGGTGGATTACTTCGTTCAGCATTGTCCGCAGGAGATGGCGCAGCTTGAAATCTGGGGCTGTCCCTGGAGTCGGCGTCAGGACGGATCCGTCAACGTACGTCGTTTTGGTGGCATGAAGATCGAACGTACCTGGTTCGCTGCGGATAAAACCGGCTTTCATATGCTGCATACGCTGTTCCAGACGTCGCTGAAATATCCGCAGATAACCCGTTTCGATGAGCATTTTGTGCTTGATCTGCTGGTCGATGACGGCGAAGCGCGCGGCCTGATTGCGATGAATATGATGGAAGGCACGCTTATTCAGATTCAGGCCAGTGCAGTCGTGCTGGCAACCGGAGGCGCGGGTCGGGTTTATCGTTATAACACCAACGGCGGGATTGTTACCGGAGATGGTATGGGAATGGTGCTGCGCCATGGCGTTCCGCTGCGGGATATGGAGTTCGTTCAGTATCACCCTACCGGCCTGCCAGGTTCCGGCATTTTGATGACGGAAGGCTGTAGGGGCGAAGGCGGCATTATGGTGAATAAAGATGGCTACCGCTATTTGCAGGACTACGGTATGGGGCCGGAAACGCCACTCGGCCAGCCGAAAAATAAATATATGGAGCTGGGGCCGCGCGATAAGGTTTCACAAGCATTCTGGCATGAGTCACAAAAAGGCCGCACCATTCATACACCGCGTGGCGAAGTTGTGCATCTGGACCTACGGCATCTGGGTGAGAAAAAGCTGCTGGAGCGGCTGCCGTTTATCTGTGAATTAAGTAAGGCTTACGTCGGCGTCGATCCTGTCACCACGCCCATCCCCATTCGGCCTACGGCGCATTACACCATGGGCGGTATCGAGACTAACGCAGAGTGTGAAACGCGTATCCGTGGGCTGTTTGCCGTGGGGGAATGCTCATCGGTCGGCCTGCACGGCGCTAACCGGCTCGGATCTAATTCGCTGGCAGAACTGGTAGTTTTTGGCCGGCTCGCAGGCGAAAACGCGGCCGCGCGCGCGCTGGAAAACCGTAAAAAACCCGCTTCGCTATTGGATGCTCAGGCGCGTGATTGTGAACAACGGCTGAAAGCGCTGGTTAATCAGCAGGGAGAAGAAAGCTGGTCAACGCTGCGCGATGAAATGGGCATGACTATGGAAGAAGGCTGCGGCATCTACCGCACACCGGAACTGATGCAAACCACCATGGATAAACTGGCAGAGCTGAAAGAGCGCTTTAAACGCGTGCGCATCAGCGATACCTCCAGCGTTTTCAATACCCAACTGCTTTACAGCATTGAGCTGGCGCACGGCCTGAACGTGGCAGAATGCATGGCGCACGCGGCCTTCCAGCGAAAAGAATCGCGCGGCGCTCACCAGCGTCTGGACGAAGGTTGTACCTCAAGAGACGACGCGCACTTCCTTAAGCACTCACTCAGCTACTATCGCGAGCAGGGTGCACCGGAAATCGCCTGGGGTGAGGTGAAAATTACCCGTCTGCCGCCGGCAAAACGGGTTTATGGCGCTGAAGGCGAGACGAAGGAGGCAATCCCACATGAGTGAACTACCCCGCTGCAAAATTGAGATCCAACGTTATAATCCGGAAACGGACAGGCTACCCCGTAGCGAATTTTTTGAGGTGCCGTGGGATGAACAAACTTCGCTGTTAGATGCCTTGGGTTATATCAAAGATAATCTCGCTTACGACCTGTCGTTCCGCTGGTCCTGCCGTATGGCCATCTGTGGCTCTTGTGGAATGATGGTCGATAATATTCCCAAACTGGCCTGCAAAACCTTCCTGCGTAACTATCCAAAAGGGATGCGCGTCGAGCCGCTGGCTAATTTTCCCGTTGAACGGGATCTGATTGTCGATATGACCCGCTTTATTGAAAGCCTTGAAGCGATCAAGCCCTGGATTATCGGCAACACGCGCGCACCGCAAGACGGCCCCAACGCGCAGACCCCGGCGCAAATGGCGAAATATCACCAGTTTTCAGGCTGCATCAACTGTGGCCTTTGCTACGCCGCCTGCCCGCAGTTTGGGCTGAACCCGGAATTTATTGGCCCCGCCGCCATCACGCTGGCGCACCGCTATAACCTGGATAGCCGCGACCGGGGGAAAAAACAGCGCATGCCCCAGCTGAACGGTGAAAACGGCGTTTGGCCCTGCACCTTTGTTGGGTTCTGCTCAGAGGTTTGCCCAAAACATGTCGATCCCGCCGCCGCCATCCAGCAAAGCAAAGTGGAAAGCGCGAAAGACTTTTTGATTGCCAGTCTCAGGCCGCAATAAGGAGCGATCCGATGACCACCAAACGTAACGCTTATCATCCCCCGGTTGCCGCTAACTGGTGGCAAAAATCCGCTTTCTACCGCTTTTATATGCTGCGTGAAGCGACGGCCATCCCGGCACTGTGGTTTAGCCTGGAATTAATCTTTGGCCTGTTTGCGCTTAAAAACGGCGCGGAAAGCTGGGCCAGTTTCGTCGCTTTTTTACAGCATCCTGTAGTGCTGTTACTGAATGTCCTGGCGCTGGCAGCCTCGCTGCTGCACAGCAAAACCTGGTTTGAACTGGCACCCAAAGCCTCGGTTATCGTTATTGGGGATAAAAAGCTGTCGCCCGCGCCGGTTATCAAAGGGTTATGGGTTGTCATGATTCTGGTCAGCCTTGCACTCCTGGCCGCGTTTTTTCTTTTACAGAGGTAACTATGCAAACGAAAAATACTCGCTCTGACGAACCGATTTTTTGGTCGCTTTTTGGCGCGGGCGGCATGTGGGCGGCAATCGTCTCGCCGGTTGTTGTGCTGCTTACAGGTATTTTACTGCCGCTGAGCGTGGGCAAATCATCCGCTTTTAGTTTTGAGCATCTGCAAAGCCTTGCACAGTCTTTGACTGGCCGTGGCTTTTTGTTTCTGGCGATTGTGATGCCCATCTGGTGCGCGCTTCACCGGCTCCATCATGGCATGCACGATTTGAAACTGCATATTCCAGCCAGTAAGTGGGTTTTTTACGGCTTCGCCGCGATCCTGACCGTGGTTACGGCTATCGGCATTCTAACCTTGTGACAGTCGGTTATTATCAGGCGGCAATATGCCGCCTGCGCAAAACGCGCCTATACTTAAGCTGTTCAAACGAAAAGGAATCGCTTATGTCTCTCTGGAAAATGCTGGCCGCAGGTGCCGGCGCCCTTCTCTCCGTCGCCTGTAGCACTACGCCGCCGAAAGGCGTCACGCCCATCGAAGGCTTTAACGCCGATCTTTATTTAGGCAGCTGGTACGAAATCGCCAGGCTGGATCACCGCTTCGAACGCGGCCTCGATCATGTAACAGCAACCTATAGCAAACGTGACGACGGTGGCCTTAAGGTCGTCAATCGTGGTTTCAACGTGAAGAAACAGCGCTGGCAGGAAAGTATCGGTAAAGCGTACTTTACGGGGTCGCCAAGCCAGGCGGCACTGAAAGTCTCGTTCTTCGGCCCTTTCTACGGTGGGTATAACGTTATTGCGTTAGACAACGCTTATCAGCACGCGCTGATATGTGGCCCGAACCGTGATTATCTGTGGATCCTGTCGCGGACGCCGCAGATCGATAACAGCGTGAAAGAGGAATTGACGGCGAAAGCCCGTCAGGCGGGGTTTGATGTCACTAAGCTGATTTGGGTAAAACAGACGTGATCAGGGCCGGTGCCAGAGCACCGGCACACCGTTTACTGAGCGCTTCTTTGAATTGCCTGGCCGCCGGCTGACACGTCTTCACCTACGCCACGCGTGGTGTTACAGGCGGTAAGCACGGATGAAAGCACCAGAACAGAAAGGATTGAGACAATACTTTTCTTTAACATAACCATGTCCTTTTTAGTAGAAGTAAAGTACAGCGTTTTAAGCATAGCCGTAATTCAGCCGGATGCTTCTGCAACCTTACTCAGGACATCGTAAAGAAAGAAAAATTAGCTGGCTGCGTGTGAAATTGCGCCGCCCAGGTGCTGGACGTCTTCACCAAAACCGTGAAACGTATTGCAGGCGCTCAGTGAGCTGGTCATTAATAAGGCAACAGCAATGAGCTTAACCCAGTTAATCATTTACTCAGGCTCCATCAGGGAACAGGGCCTGAAACCAGGCCCATAAGTGGTTATTTTACGCGAGAAACGTATTCACCCGAACGGGTATCCACTTTGATCACTTCGCCGATCTGTACGAACAACGGAACTTTAACCACGGCACCGGTAGACAGCGTTGCTGGCTTGCCGCCGGTTCCTGCGGTATCACCTTTCAGGCCTGGATCGGTATCAACGATTTCCAGCTCAACAAAGTTTGGCGGTAACACCTGAATCGGTTTGCCGTTCCACAGCGTCACGATACACTCTGCATTATCCAGCAGCCATTTCGCTGCATCACCCACGGTTTTCTCTTCAACAGGGTGCTGTTCAAAAGTTTCCGGATGCATGAAGTGGTAGAACTCACCGTCGTTGTACAGGTAGTTCAGGTTAGTATCTACTACGTCAGCACCTTCAGCAGAATCGGTAGATTTGAAGGTTTTCTCAACACGGGTACCGGTCAGCAGACGGCGCATTTTAACGCGTGCGAAAGCCTGGCCTTTACCTGGTTTAACGAACTCGCTGGATTCGATAGCGTAAGGTTCGCCTTCGAACATGATTTTAAGACCGGGACGGAAATCGTTGCTAGAATAAGTCGCCATAAAGGCCCTCTACAATTTAATACTGGTACTTAGCCAAAAAAATGGCACACATTGTAACCCTAAATAACCCTTCGCGAGAAGAATGGTTGCATCAACTTGCAGATGTAATCACCGATCCAAATGAATTACTGCAACTTTTAGGCCTCGATTCGCACCCGGCGCTGGCGGCGGGCGCTGAAGCTCGTCGTCTTTTTGCCCTGCGCGTGCCCAGAGCCTTTGCGTCCAGAATGCAAAAAGGCGATCCGCAAGATCCGCTCCTGCTACAGGTCATCACCCAAAGCCAGGAATTTGTTGATGCACCGGGTTACAGTACCGATCCGCTTGATGAGCAGAGCAGCGTTGTGCCGGGTCTGTTACATAAATATCGTAATCGCGCGCTGCTGTTAGTCAAAGGTGGCTGCGCCGTCAATTGCCGCTACTGTTTCCGCCGCCATTTTCCTTACTCTGATAATCAGGGCAACAAGCGCAACTGGCAGCAGGCCCTGGAGTATATCCGACAGCAGCCAGAACTGGATGAGATTATTTTCTCTGGTGGCGACCCATTGATGGCAAAAGACAGCGAACTGGACTGGCTGATTAGCGAACTGGAACAGATCCCGCATCTGAAACGTCTGCGCATCCACAGCCGTTTGCCAGTTGTAATCCCTGCGAGGATCACCTCCGCGCTCTGCCAGCGTCTGGCGCAATCGCGTCTGCAAACGCTGCTAGTCACGCACATCAACCATGCTCAGGAAATTGGCGACGAGCTGCGAGAGGCCATGCAGCAGCTAAAACGCGCCGGCGTCACGTTGTTAAACCAGAGCGTCTTGCTGCGCGGAATCAATGATAATGCGGTGACGTTGGCTGCGTTGAGTAATGCGCTGTTTGATGCGGGGATTCTGCCTTACTACCTGCACGTGTTGGATAAGGTTCAGGGTGCAGCCCATTTCTATGTCTCTGATGAGCAGGCCAGAGCGATAGTTCGGGAGCTATTGCGTCGGGTTTCCGGCTATATGGTGCCAAAGCTGGCAAGAGAAATTGGGGGCGAGCCAAGCAAAACGCCGCTGGATTTGCAGCTGCGTCAGGAATAGCGATCGTTTGCCGTGGCTGGTCCCGCAGGCCCTGTAATCCTGATGATACCAGGGTGAGAAAACATCTGAGGTAAAAGCAGGCATACAGGGAGGATTATCCTCCGCTGTATGCCGGGCGAGCTGGCTGATGAACAATGCTTTCAGCCGGCGGTCAGGACACTATCATTTTTCGTTTTTATGCCTGCGGGCACTTGTAAACCTGACCGCTCATCTTGCTGTCCAGCGGTGCCAGACTTGACCAGATATTCTGGGTCGGGCTGGTTGCGCCATAAATAACATTGCCGCCCATTTCTGCGGCGCGATTGCGCAGATCGTTTGCTGCACCACGCAGCGAACTGCTTTCGCCGCCGCCTGCTCCGCTGAACCAGTTACTCTGTGAACCCGTGAGGTTCCCCAGCAGCTGGCACTGGCTGGCGGGTTGTTGGTCGGTAAAAGTCACTCGTTCACCCGCCGAACTGAGCGTTGTCGAGGTGCTACAGCCCACCAGCAGCGTTGCCGCTACAGAAAGTCCCAGCAAGACGTTAATCCGCATTTTAATCCCCATTATTGTCATCAGAGCTATCCCTGATCGTACCGAAAGTCCAGGTAAACCTCTCAACATCTGCTGCCGGGCAGCCGAAAAAATGTTTTCCCGGTGAGTTCTTGCGCCCTTACTTATACTATTTTCCCCCAAAAAAGAAAAACCCCCTGTCAGAGACAGAGGGTTTTCTTTCAAACGGTGGGGGGGATTACATCATGCCGCCCATACCACCCATGCCGCCCATGCCGCCGCCAGCGCCTAAGTCTGGAGCGTCGCCTTTCGGCAGGTCAGTCACCATACATTCGGTAGTGATCATCAGGCCAGCAACGGATGCCGCGTACTGCAGAGCAGAACGGGTCACTTTAGTTGGGTCCAGGATACCGAAGTCGATCATGTTGCCGTACTCTTCGGTCTGCGCGTTGTAACCGTAGTTACCTTCGCCAGCTTTCACCATGTTGGCCACTACAGAAGGCTCTTCACCGGCGTTAGAAACGATCTGACGCAGTGGAGATTCCATCGCGCGCAGCGCAACTTTGATGCCCACGTTCTGGTCTTCGTTCTGACCAGTCAGGCCAGCCAGTACCGCAGCAACGCGCACCAGCGCAACGCCACCACCAGCAACAACGCCTTCTTCTACCGCAGCACGGGTAGCGTGCAGGGCATCTTCGACGCGCGCTTTTTTCTCTTTCATCTCAACTTCAGTTGCTGCGCCCACTTTCAGTACGGCTACGCCGCCTGCCAGTTTAGCGACGCGCTCCTGCAGTTTTTCACGATCGTAATCAGACGTTGCTTCTTCAATCTGCTGACGGATCTGAGTCACACGGCCAGAGATAGTGGCTTCTTCACCCACGCCATCGATGATGGTGGTGGTGTCTTTGTTGATCACAACGCGTTTCGCCTGGCCCAGGTCTTCCAGCGTTGATTTTTCCAGCTCCATACCGATCTCTTCAGAGATAACGGTACCACCGGTCAGAACCGCGATGTCCTGTAGCATAGCTTTACGACGGTCGCCGAAGCCAGGTGCTTTAACCGCAGCCACTTTAACGATGCCGCGCATGGTGTTCACCACCAGGGTCGCCAGCGCTTCGCCTTCAACATCTTCAGCGATGATCAGCAGTGGTTTGCCTGCTTTCGCAACGGCTTCCAGCACTGGCAGCATTTCACGGATGTTGGAGATTTTTTTGTCAGCCAGCAGGATGAATGGTGATTCCAGCTCTACTGCGCCCGTTTCTGGCTTGTTGATGAAGTAAGGAGACAGGTAGCCGCGATCGAACTGCATACCTTCAACCACGTCCAGCTCGTCCTGCAGGCCGGTGCCTTCTTCAACGGTGATTACGCCTTCTTTGCCGACTTTTTCCATTGCCTGAGCAATCAGTTCGCCCACGGTTTCATCGGAGTTAGCAGAGATGGTACCAACCTGAGCGATAGCTTTAGAGTCGGAGCAAGGAACGGAGAGTTTTTTCAGTTCTTCAACCGCAGCGATAACCGCCTGGTCGATACCGCGCTTCAGATCCATCGGGTTCATGCCCGCCGCGACGGCTTTCAGGCCTTCGGTGATGATGGACTGTGCCAGTACGGTCGCAGTAGTCGTACCGTCACCCGCAGCGTCGTTCGCTTTAGAGGCAACTTCTTTAACCATCTGCGCGCCCATGTTTTCGAACTTGTCTTCCAGCTCGATTTCACGTGCAACGGAAACGCCGTCTTTAGTGATGGTCGGTGCGCCGAAAGATTTATCCAGCACTACGTTACGGCCTTTTGGACCCAGAGTCACTTTAACTGCATCTGCCAGTACGTTCACGCCACGCAGCATTTTTACGCGTGCGTCATTACCGAATTTTACGTCTTTAGCTGCCATTATCAATATCCCTTAAATTCGTTTCGTTCAGTGAGTTACGCGTAATTACGCTTCAACAATTGCCAGAATGTCGCTTTCAGAAATGATCAGCACTTCCTGGTTGTCGATTTTCTCAGTTTTCGCACCGTAGCCTTCGCTGAAAATAACCAGGTCGCCCACTTTAACGTCCAGTGGTTTCACTTCGCCATTTTCCAGGATACGGCCATTGCCAACAGCCAGCACTTCGCCGCGGGTAGATTTCCCAGCTGCGGAGCCGGTCAGAACGATGCCACCAGCTGATTTAGATTCCACTTCTTTACGCTTGACGATAACACGGTCGTGCAATGGACGAATTTTCATTGATAGCTCTCCTTTGAGAAGTCCAATCAGTCTTTTTGGGATGAACGCCGGGCGTCAGGCGCCGGGCTCGTGACGGAAGAGATAGGGACAGCCAGTAGAGCTTTCAAGGGGGAAAAAATAAAAAATTCTCTTCTGCGTAAAAAACAGACAAATAAGCGCCGCCGTTATAACTAAAAAAGTAAAAAGGCGCTCTGAGCGCCTTTATCTTCACTATTCAGTTATATGCAAAAATCAGCGATCGTCGGGGCGGTCGTCGTGCTCGATGAGCTTTGAGCCTTTACGTTCATATTCGCCATCAACGGTAACGCCGCTATCCGGGCCTGCACCCGGGCCACGCCACACACGGATATGCGGCATCAGCTTGAGCATCAGGTACTTTTGCACAGGCGGTAAAAGTAGCAGCAGTCCAAGAAAATCGGTGAAAAAGCCAGGCAACAGCAGCAAAAAGCCTGCCGGGATCAACGAGACGCTTTTCATCATCTCAGCGGCCGGGCTTTCTCCCGCCGCCATTTTCTGCTGGATGGACATGAAATTTTTCATTCCCTGGTTTTTCACCAGCGAGATGCCAATGCAGGAAGTGAACACCACCAGCAGCAGCGTCAGCAAGACACCGAGCACGTGGGCAACCTGAATAAAGAGGCTAATCTCAATCCATGCAAGAATAAATAGTACTAAAAACGGTAACCAACGCACCGCACTCTCCTGTCTGTCCGGGCCATCCCGCCGCAAGCGTGAAGGCGTAAAAGGGATCAAAAAACGATCGTATCTGTTTGAAATGGGCGCCGCGTCAGGGCTTTTCAACGCTGGCTTAGTAAATTCGTGTAAACCCGCAGGGCCAGGCAGGATACGCTACAGTTAACGCCATGATAAAGAAACCGTAATTTTTCGCGATCCGCCTCCAGGAGTTGGTCGATAAGCTGAATATAATCGTGCTCAGCCACACGCAAACCGCTACCATATTGTCCGGGCTCTATACGACCAATTTCCCCTTTGATAATGATAATCCTGCAGCACTTACAAGAAGGTTCTCATGGCAAATAACATTCGTATCGAAGAAGACCTGTTAGGCATGCGCGAAGTCCCGGCCGATGCTTATTATGGTGTTCATACTCTACGTGCGATTGAAAATTTTTATATCAGTAACAGCAAGATCAGCGACATTCCAGAGTTTGTTCGCGGCATGGTGATGGTAAAAAAAGCAGCGGCAATGGCGAATAAAGAGCTGCAAACCATTCCACGCAACATTGCTAATGTGATTATTCAGGCCTGCGACGAAGTGCTGAACAACGGCAAATGCATGGACCAGTTTCCGGTAGATGTCTATCAGGGTGGTGCAGGCACGTCGGTGAACATGAATACCAATGAAGTTCTGGCCAATATCGGTCTGGAGCTGATGGGTCATCAGAAAGGGGATTATCAGTTCCTTAATCCTAACGATCACGTTAATAAATGCCAGTCCACTAACGATGCCTACCCTACGGGTTTTCGTATTGCCGTTTACACCTCGATTTTGAAGCTGTTGGATGCCATCGGACAGCTGAGTGAAGGCTTTGAGCGGAAAGCGGCCGAGTTCTCTTCCGTGCTGAAGATGGGCCGTACGCAGTTACAAGATGCCGTGCCTATGACGCTGGGGCAGGAATTCCATGCCTTTAACGTGCTGCTTAATGAAGAGATTAAAAACCTTCTGCGTACCGGTGAGCTGCTGCTGGAGGTGAATCTTGGCGCAACGGCTATCGGTACGCGCCTGAATACGCCAGAAGGTTATCAGCATCTGGCCGTGAAAAAGCTGGCGGAAGTCAGCAACCTGCCTTGCGTACCGGCGGAAGATCTTATTGAAGCGACGTCAGACTGCGGTGCCTATGTGATGGTGCACAGCGCGCTTAAGCGCCTGGCTGTTAAGCTGTCGAAAATCTGTAACGATTTGCGCCTGCTCTCTTCAGGTCCGCGAGCGGGTTTAAATGAAATTAACCTGCCGGAACTTCAGGCCGGTTCCTCAATTATGCCTGCCAAGGTCAACCCGGTCGTGCCTGAAGTTGTGAATCAGGTCTGCTTTAAGGTCATCGGCAATGACGTTACGGTGACTATGGCCTCTGAAGCTGGCCAGCTGCAGCTGAACGTTATGGAACCTGTGATTGGCCAGGCACTGTTCGAGTCGGTTCATATCCTGACTAACGCCTGCTCTAACCTGCTGGAAAAATGCGTCAACGGGATTACGGCAAACAAAGCCGTTTGTGAAGCTTACGTGTTTAACTCTATTGGTATCGTCACTTACCTGAACCCTTATATTGGGCACCATAACGGCGATATCGTCGGTAAAATTTGTGCTGAAACGGGTAAAAGCGTTCGGGAAGTGGTGCTGGAACGTGGGCTGCTGACCGAAGCGGAACTGGACGATATTTTCTCAACCCAGAACCTGATGTATCCGGTTTATAAAGCCAAACGCTATACCGATGACAATGAGTAATATGCACCGGTAAGCCATAAGGGCACGTTAGTTCAGCGAACAACGTGCCCTTTTTTTTGCCTGTATTTACATATTTTCAACCCGTTACTAACACTACTACCAATGGAGCAACGTATGATTTTGCCAGAGCTGATTATCGTGCTGGCGGCGATATATTTAGGCGCACGCCTCGGTGGGCCAGGTATCGGCCTTGCCGGCGGGGTTGGAGTACTGATCCTTACGCTGGGATTCCAGATAAAGCCCGGCGCCATTCCTTTCGACGTGATAGAAATTATCATGGCGGTGATCGCCGCTATTGCCGCTATGCAGGTTGCCGGCGGTATGGATTACCTCGTTAGCCTTGCTGAGCGGCTCCTGCGTAAGCATCCACGCTATATTACTTTTTTGGCCCCTCTGGTCACTTATTTTATGTCCTTGCTGGCAGGCACTGGCCATACCGCTTTTTCTACTTTGCCGGTGATCGCCGAAGTTGCTAAAGAACAGGGGGTGCGCCCTTCCCGTCCGCTTTCCATTGCGGTCATAGCCTCACAGGTGGCCATAACGGCCTCGCCTCTTTCTGCGGCCGTGGTGTTCTTTTCCAGTATCCTGGAGCCAAAAGGCATCAGCTATCTGGGACTGCTTTCTGTCGCTATCCCATCGACGATGATCGCTATTTTCCTTACGGCGCTGGTGACTAACTTTCTTGGTAAAGAGCTAAAAGAGGATGATGTTTATCAACAGCGTCTGGCTAAAGGTGAGGTTGTGCTGCGAGGTGAGACGGTATTTGAAGAAAAACCTGGCGCAAAGCGCTCAGTACTGCTTTTTCTGTTCGGTATCCTTGCCGTAATGCTGTATGCCACCGCTATCAGTGAAACCGTTGGGCTGATCGCTAATCCTGTCTTACCTCGCAACGAAGCGATCGTCGTGTTTATGCTGACCATTGCCGCGCTGATATGCCTGAGCTGCAAAGTCGATACCAGCAGCATTCTCTCTGCCAGCACGTTCAAATCGGGGATGAGTGCCTGTATCTGCGTCATGGGCGTTGCCTGGCTTGGCGATACCTTTGTTAAAGCGCACATCGGTGAAATCCAGCAGTTTGCCGGTCAGTTGCTGCAAGACTATCCCTGGATGCTGGCCGTGATTTTGTTTTTCGCGTCCACATTACTTTATTCACAGGCCGCGACGGCTAAAGCATTAATGCCTGCTGCGCTGCTGCTTGGCGTTTCACCCGTGACCGCTGTGGCCTCATTTGCTGCCGTTTCTGCTTTATTTGTTCTGCCGACCTACCCCACTTTGCTGGCAGCCGTTGAAATGGACGATACGGGTTCAACACGCATCGGTAAGTTCGTATTTAATCATTCATTTATTGTGCCCGGCACGCTGGCAATTGTGCTATCTGTCGCATTCGGCTTTATCTTCGGCCATTTACTTCTCTAGGCTGCTTACCGGGCTGCGTGTTAATGCGCTCAGCCCGGTACACCGTTTACATCCTGTAAAAGCACCACCCATCAGGTCATGATATAGTCTGCGCCCCGCGAAAGATCGCCAGTACCGCTCACCATGAGCGTGCTGTAAGTTAGCGCTCTCGGATGTATTCCCAGATGGAGAAAGTGAGTTCCGCCATGGTTAAACGCCTCACGCACTGTTTTTTGCTGCTATTTATGATCCTGTCCTCAGGTGCCCACGCCTCTTTGTTCGGGCCAGGCAACGGCACGCATTTCGGCACGGTTAATCAGGCCTTCAGCTTTGACTTCAGCCAACGCGCCGGGAACCTGACGCTCAGCTGGCAGGTTAAGCCTGGCTATTACCTCTATCGCCAGCAAATCCATATTAAGAGCCAGGGTGCCACACTGGCGGACTGGACGCTGCCTGCGGGTAAACCTCATGAAGATGAGTTTTACGGGAAAACTGAAATTTACCCAGAAAGTTTGACGATCCCTTTAACGCTATTACAGGCTGAAAAAGGTGCCACGGTAAGCGTTACTTATCAGGGCTGTGCCGCCGCAGGCTTTTGCTATCCACCGGAAACCCGCACGGTCCCCTTAGATCCGATTAACGCATCCAGTATTACAACAGATGCTCAGGAGATGAAGGCTGGAAAGTCAGCATCGACGTCGGGTGACAGCCGCACTAAACCGGCGAATGCAGCGCAGAAAAAGCAGCCTGAAGATTTGCCTTTTTCGCCGCTCTGGGCACTCTTAATCGGCATTGGCGTCGCGTTCACGCCTTGCGTGTTACCGATGTATCCGCTGATATCCGGCATCATTTTGGGTAGCAATCGACGCTATTCGCTACGCCGCCTGTTTGCGCTGGCGATGATTTACGTACAGGGAATGGCGCTGACCTATACGGTGATGGGCATTGTCGTCGCGGCAGCCGGTTTACGCTTCCAGGCTGCCCTTCAGTCTCCAGCCGTGCTGATTGGACTGTCCACGTTATTTATCTTACTGGCGCTGTCAATGTTTGGTCTCTTCACGTTACAGCTGCCTTCTTCACTGCAAACCCGTCTGACGTTGTTAAGTAATCGTCAGCAAGGCGGCTCGCTGCCTGGCGTATTCTTAATGGGCGCGCTGGCGGGGCTGATTTGCTCACCCTGCACCACGGCACCGCTCAGCGCTATCCTGCTCTATATTGCGCAAAGCGGAAATATGCTGGCGGGTGCGGGGACCTTATATCTCTATGCGTCAGGCATGGGGCTGCCGCTGATTGCCGTAACGCTGTTTGGCAATCGTCTGCTGCCGAAAAGCGGTGCCTGGATGCAAACGGTAAAAGAAGGGTTTGGTTTTGTGATCCTTGCACTACCGGTTTTTTTGCTGGAAAGAGTCACGGGCGAAACATGGGGCGTGCGTCTTTGGAGCGTACTGGGCGTGGCATTTTTCGGCTGGGCGTTTATCAGCGTTAAACCGAATAACGGATGGCTGCGTTGCGGAAAAATTCTGATGCTGATGGCTGCACTCATCGCTGCTCGCCCGCTTCAGGATTGGGCCTTTGCTACGCCTGTTGGGCAAACCGACGCCGTTCACCTGGACTTTAAGCGTATCCATAATGTGGCGCAGCTTGACCAGGTGCTGCAACAAAGTAACGGACGAATCACCATGCTGGATCTGTATGCCGACTGGTGTGTAGCCTGTAAAGAGTTTGAAAAATACACATTCAGTCAGCCGGAAGTCCAGCATGCATTAGGAAAAACCCAATTGCTGCAGGCAGACGTAACGGCGAATAATAGTGATGACAGCCAGCTATTACAGCAGCTGAACGTTTTAGGATTGCCCACCATTCTGTTCTTTGACGCTAAAGGAAATGAAATTCCTCAGTCGCGCGTCACGGGTTTTATGGACGCCACCACTTTTATGCAGCATTTGCAGAAACTGGCACGGTAAACGACACTGGATAAGGAACTCACGGCTCCGGCCCTGAGAATGCATACAAGAGGAGAGTCACTTGCAACGTGAACAGGTACTCGAGCATGCGCTAAATGTACTCGAGCAAAACGGGCTGGCCGCTTCAACATCTTTCGCTATGATGGCGGACGCTGCGGCCTGCCAGGAGCAGGATTTACATCGCTACTGGCCCGATCGTGAGGCGCTACTGTATGACGCCTTACGCTATCACAGTCAGCAGATTGACATCTGGCGGCGCAAACTGCTGCTGGATGACTCGCTAAACAGGGAACAGAAACTGCTGGCGCGCTATCAGGTTCTGGAAGAAGCCGTAAATAATAACCGCTATCCGGGTTGTTTGTTTGTTGCCGCCTGTAGCTTTTACCCACAGCCAGACCATCCTGTCCATCAGGTCGCCGATCAGCAGAAACGAGCATCCTGGCAATATAGCCACGACTTGCTGTCTCAGCTTGAGCTGGATAATCCTACGCTTGTGGCGCATCAGATGGAGCTGATACTGGAAGGTTGCCTCAGTCGACTGTTGGTAAAACGCAACGTTCAGGAAGTGGTGGTTGCCCGCTCTCTTGCTGGAGATGTGCTGAGTATTGCTCTGTGTCGTAAAAATGGCGCGCTGGCCTGAACGTCTTTCGTGCTGGATGGATGAATTGCAGCCAGTTAACCTGCAATTCGTCGTTTTTTTTGAAAAACCATTGACGTAAGACGGGCTTTACGGTTTAATGCGCCCCGTTGCCCGGATAGCTCAGTCGGTAGAGCAGGGGATTGAAAATCCCCGTGTCGGTGGTTCGATTCCGCCTCCGGGCACCACTATTCGAAGCACGCTGGTCAGAGGTGAGAAAACTGACGGGCGTTTAACGGGAGTGGTACTTGTTGATGTTGATCCTCACATCAGCATACATCAAGAAGTTACCCTCTCGATTAGGGAGCCTGTTCTCAGCAGGCTCCCTTTTCTCGATCACCGTGAATAATTACAATGACGTGACTGAATGTCAACCATTGTAAAACATCTCTTCAGCCTTATCGGTGTAAAGCGCCATTTCTTTCTCCAGCGCCTTACTGACAATATCCATACTGATATCAACGTATTCCATTGTTGTGCTCACATTACGATGCCCCAGCAATCCCTTAACCAGTTGCAGGTTTCGTTCAGGAGAGCTCATCAGTGTTGTGGCAAGCGTATGCCTGAACCGATGGGGTGAAATGTCAAATCCACACTCTTTTGAGAGACGTCGGAAAAATGAACGTAATGGCTGCAGCGAGGGCTTTTCAGAAAGAGACGCCCTGTCTGCAGGCGAAGATACAAATCTCTCATAATGAAACAGCGCGTCATTGTTGCCGGCACCGCAGTCTCTTGCACGTTGCAGCAATCCCTCCAGGCGCGGACGTAAATGGCTGACAACGGGTACCCGCCACTCACGATAGGTTTTGCTGCCTTCTGTTCTCAGCTCAATCCAGCCATCCTCAAGACAGACGTCTTTCAGACGAATGTGCAGCAATTGATTCTGGCGCATCCCTGTATAACGCAGCGTGTCCAGAACTGCCAGCCAGTACCACACCGGGCGTAATGCACATTTTGATTCGGACATTTGTTCAGAAGAAAACTGCTGCATGGTCAGCCAGATCTTTGTCATCTGGTTTTTGGTGAGCGTCTTTTTCCTTTTCTTGTCATGTTTAACCGAAACGCCGCTGAAGGGATTTTTTGTAAAGTCCGTCAGTTGAGAAGTAATGGCAAAATTATACAGTGCGCGCATGTGAGTGACCTTATTGTTCCAGGTATGTGCTGACAGGCCCTGTTTTTTTAATACGTGTCTTCGCCACTCAAGTACTTCACGACTGGTTATGCTGTAAGGTGCCCGCGCTTCCCCGATATGCTTTCTGAACCCGCGAACCACTTTCTGATAACTCCATTCTGTATCTTCACGTAGCGACTTACAGAAAAAATATTCATCCAGAAGTTCTTTCCATAGCCAGTCAGCGTTTATTTCGTTCATTTTCCATTCCTCTCAAAGTTACAGATACGCACCAGATGTCAGACCGCGATTACGGTCAGGGAAACAAAAGGAACTGACTGTCCTGAGGGATTGTCTTTCTGAATACCTGTCTGCTTTTAACCAGATAGCCTTTCATCCGTTTAAACTTGCCTGATTTATCGGGGGTATCGAACAACTGAGCGAAGTAAAACCTCCTGTTATCCCTACGTTTATGTAAATTAAGTTGCTCAAAAGACGACTGAACTTTCTCCCGATTATCTGTGGAGCCGGTGGCCTTAAGGTAGTCAAAAAAAATGCCGGGGACGGGTAAAAAGACGTAACCGGCAATAATGTGAACTTTGTCATCTTTACCATTAAAAGCGATCTCTCCCCGGTTGATCCCTTCCCGAAGCCAGTCAAAAAAACGCGTTCCTTCCACTTCTCCAGCACCGCTGACTGCCCCGGATGCGGAATGTAATCTTTCATCACATTTGTTAACAAAAGCAACCGCAGAATTTTCTGACTTTCCCTCTGTGGGATGACTGTCTGAGCTTTCAGAAAATTCAATAGTTTCAATGGGGTATGATGAAGCTATTTTTTCATTTTCAGAAAAGGGCTCTTCAGGTAAAGCCTCACTGCTATCACCGTCTGTTGCCATTTTTTCCGGTACTTCAAACAGAGATAAAAGCGTGTCAGTGTCGTCAGCAACTGCCGTCATTACTGTCTCGTTGGCAGGGCTTTCTGATCCGGAATCGCTGAGGTCCTCTGACAAAAGGCTGTCAGTTTGAGAAGCCGGCTCAATACTGGAAGCAAGATCAAAAATTGCCGGAGCCGCTAAAGCATCTGTCGTATTCGTATCTGATTGGTGAGAAGAAACGTCCGGGGATAAAATCGAAGTGTGTATCGTCTGAACCGTGGTTTTATCTCCAGATAGTCCACCTGCTAAGGTATTTACTACTTCGTCAGTCTTTGACTCTATCAGAGGAGAATCTGTTTTCTCTGCAGCCTGCTTCATCAGGCTTCGTATCAATGGCATGCCCGGGTGCTGATTCCAGAGTGCGCCGGCAAGGTTGCCCAGTGCCCCGGGATTCTCTGCCAGCCAGCCCGTTGCCTCTGCCGGCATAAGTTGCCCGGCGGCAAGCGCCGCAAACGCTGATGCGTTCTCTGCCTCCCGGAACCGGAAACGATAAGGCGAGTCCGGAACGGTCATTCCCGGCAGCCAGCTTTTACCGTCAAGCAGCTCCCCCTCCAGAGTCGCAAGAAGAGGCAGGTGCCAGAACAGTGCCGACCAGAAAATCACCGCATTCCACATCACATTCTGCGCTGCCTGCTCTTCCGGTGCCGCGCCGGGGGGGAACATGTACCCTTTTGCCAGCCTGACCGCACAGGTAGTGAACTGCAGCGTAAGGTCGCCAAAACCGTCTGACTGTGACCACCTTCCCTGCTGCGTAGCCGGCACATTCTGTACCCTGGCTAGCAAACCATTCAGAGGTGCCAAATAGAGGCGCTGATACAGGTCTGCGGGCAGAGAGCAGTTCTCCCATATCTGCTGCAGGCAGCTTTTTCGTAGCGGGGTGGCGCACATCATGCCGGCCCCACGCGGGGCGTGGTAGCCGACAGGCGTGACTGTGGATTTAGGATGTAGTGCTTCTGATTCGCCTTTTGAAAACAGAGACCTCAGGGTCTTGATTCTGCTGAGCATGGTGTTCTCCTGGTACAGGGCTGCTCAGTGTTATGACACTCCCTGCGCCACACCATAAAAAACCAGTTATTCAGTTCCGGAAGTTTCTCCCGCGTCGCCGGGCATAACGGCATCGTTCTCATCATCATCCTCACCGGCTTCGCTGACGCTTTCATCATCGGCCTCGCTGAGCCAGCGCACCAGCTCGTTCAGCACAAGCGTCTCTCTTGCCCGTGTGACAGCCACATACAGCAGGTTAGTCTCATCCTGTCGCTCTTCCTGCGAGAGAAGCGGATCGGTGATATCAGTAAAATCCTCACTGAGCATTACCACCGGCCATTCCAGCCCTTTACTGCGGTGTGCGGTTGAAACCGTGACTTGAGCGTCTTTTTCATGAGTGACGACCTGACGGCGCATAATGGCCAGTTTTTGCGGAAGCGGGAAAAAGTCATCGAGCAGGCGAATAGCCTGGTTCATCTCCACGTCCTGGGTGGCTTTGGCTATCGAGCAGTACTCGTCAAAATCCCGGTAGTCCCGGCTGAGGCGCGGGGACTGCATCTTTTCAGGCATATCAGCGGAGAACCAGTACAGGTCTTCCAGCTCCTCTGTTTTGTAGCCTTCAATCCCCCCGACCCAGAAGACCTTTTTCTCCATAAGGCTCGCCGTCAGGGCGCTGCCGATCACGCCTGATACCGTCCGGCTCAGTACAGCAATGTGCTCAGCCCCTGCCGGAAGGCTACTGACGACAGCATCCTGCCCCCCGTTACCTGTCACGCGCTTTTCCTCTCCGGCACGTTCAAGCAGGATGTTGGCCACACGCGCGACCTCAGGGCCAAACCGAAAACTCGCCGTCAGCCATAACCGGTCTGCCTGCGCCAGCTGCGGGGCGCTGAGTGCATTATCTGCCCCGCGAAACCGGTAAATCTGCTGGTAACGGTCGCCGACCAGGATGACACGGCAGGGCTGATTCAGTACAAACGCACTGGTCACCGGATTGGCGTCCTGGGCCTCATCAAAGAGTATGGTGTCCCAGCGTTTTGACAGGTCAGGATGAGAGAGCTGGAACAGTTTAAGGTAGGTGTCGTGCGTGACGGGAAAGACTGAATCAGTACGGCTCATTTCATACCAGAGGATCTGGATTGCCCCCAGAATTTTACCTGCATCGAGACCGTGGCGATCATCCTCAGCAGGCAGATGTATCAGCCCCGGCTCGGGGTCTGAGCTGCAGAGGAACATATTCAGCCCGCTGAGCGCCAGTCTGGTCAGCGGCCAGTGGCGGGTGTTGAGCTTTCTGGCCACATCCGTAATGCGCAGACTGGCTGTCAGCCGGTCACGGAAATGTTTCCCAAAACGGGCCCATGCCAGCTGATGTGACGTTTTACACTCTACGTTATAAGGGAACCTGCGTTCAGCTTCATCCCGCACAGCGCGGTTGTAGGCAAGGTAAAGCATCCTGCTTTCCGGGTTGGCTTCAGCGTAGTTCACCAACGTGGAGGTTTTTCCTGTGCCGGCAAAAGCGTTCACCACAAGATGAGTGCCCTTCCACTCAATGATGGCGTTTTGCTCGGCTGTGTTTTTCCAGGTCATGGGACTCTCCGGCAACTGCGTATAAGAAATCAGACTGGCAGCGGGAGGCGTTAACTGCGATAAAAAACCAGATACCCCGCTTTAGAAATAAAAAACGCTCCCGATCGGGAGCGTGTGGATGTGATTATGCTGCCTGCAAGTGCCGTGGATCCAGACGAACAGGCCAGCCGCCGAGATAGTGCCCGGGGGTGTAGAGTATCCGGCGTCGCTCATTGGCCAGAGTGTTACCGATCACCACTTCCCCGGCAATTCCGCACAGGGACAGCTGTATATAAGCCATTCCGGCCGCAAGCGGATCGATATCTGTCGCGGAGACCCACAGATACCGGTGCGGTGGCCAGCCGGCCTTTTGCAGAACATCAGCAAATGCCAGCACCATGCAGCCGGCACCGCACGCAGGCTCACTCAGGGTGATGAAGGGTTTCTCACGGAACAACGTTTCAGTGTCGCCCAGCTGCATGGCCGCCATCATTCTGGCCACGTCCCAGGGCGTAAAAAACTGCCCCCAGTATTTGTCACCCAGCTCCAGCTGCATAAAGACCCGGCCAAGGAAGTCTCCCGGCGCGTCACCCAGTCCGTTAACAACGTGGGCCAGCAGCTGGGCCATGCGCGTGACGTCCTCCTTTTCGTATCCACCGACTATACGCAGATACTTTTGCTCCCGCACCTCACTGAAGTGAAGCCGGTTTTCCAGCGCAATGACGCTGCAGCTGATGAAGTCTTCAAATACCTTGAACCGGTGATGATACCGGGCCGTCTGACTGAACAATTTAACAAAGGCTTTTTCGTGGTTAATCATGCCAGGCATGCGTTTCTCCATAAAAAAAGGGACACGCACCCTGACCAGAGGACGTGTCCCCTGAGGGTAAAAAGCCACGGCATTGCCGTGGCTGGGTTAACGGAGGCGCAGGCTTTTAACCCCTGACCTCACGATATGATGCAGCGTCCTGAACCGGTGAAGCGGGCTCATCGCTGACCAGATAAAGCACCTGGCCGGACTGAGGCGCGCCGGACGCGCCTTTGTATCCGTCAACATGCTCACCGCCGTCATAGCAGTCGTAACCACTGAGCCCGCTCACGGGCTCGCTGTAGCTGTGACGCACCTCGCAGTCAAACACCGCTGAGATATCCCCGACAACCTCACCTGACGGCGGGAGCCAGGGCGTATCCATTTGCAGCGTAAGACTGTTTGGCGAATGCCGCTGCCAGCTGACATTGTGCCCGGCCGGCCACTCCATGCCGTACTGCCGGCAGTAGAGGCTGGTTGTGGTCGACACACCGGACATCAGCCCACCGGCCCCGTTCAGCTCTGCTGCCAGCCGCGTGGGTATGACGACCAGCATGTCGCAGGGCTGGGAGCGTTCAGGATACTGGCTGAGCCGCTCCCAGGCAGCCGAAGCATCAGACTCCTCGCCGGCACTGACCAGACCAAACCAGTCGGTGTATTGCCGGATAATCAGTTCTGCCATAACGTCACGGGATGAGACGGGGATGTTTTCCCATTTCAGCGCACCCAGACCTGACTGGTGATACAGCCGGTCAATGGCCCGGATGGTTTCCGCATCAAGAACGGCGTCCTTCAGCAACAATGCCAGCCAGTTTTCAAACGCCTGGTTGGCCGCAGTGGAAAGCCCTGTGCCTGCACGGACCAGCCCCTGAAAGGGCGGATACGACGTGGTGCGCACCGGTTTAAGTATCCCCGCCGCGCCGGCCAGAAAAAGCTGTATGCTCTGCTGCACAGCGTGGCGGTGACGCGGGACGTCAGTCCCGTTTATCCACTGCAGCATGACATCGATGCAGACGGATTTACCGGTGATTTCCAGGCGGTTATGACACCATTCGGACATAGTGAATACTCCTCTTTCATAAAAAAAGAGGACACAGCCCCCGTGAGGAGCAGTGTCCTCACGGGACGGTGACAGTTACGGAATAACCGCCACCGGAAAAGTTAATTACGCCGCCACAGCCTGACGTTCAGGCAGTGCCAGCAGGTATTCCGACGCTTCCCGGGCATGCCGGCAGGCGCGGAACAGGGCCTTTTTGTCAGATTTCAGCACCTTCAGCCAGTGGTCCACATAGCTGTCGTGCTGAACCTCACCGGATACGCCAAGCTGAGCACACAAAAACGCGCTGCCCATTTCGGCGATGAGCTCCTCAAAAGCATACACCGGGTCCCCGAACTGCCGGGATGAGGAGGTTATCCCCTCCCGGTTAAGTCGCTTCGCATGACCGGTACTATGTACCAGCTCATGCAGCAGCGTGGACCACCAGTCCGCCTCCGTAAAAAACTGCCCGGCCACCGGCATCACAATTTCATCCGTCAGCGGGCGGTAATATGCCCGGTTCTGAGGCAGCGTCCGGTGTTTAACACCTGTGGCGTTAAACATCCGGACTACCCTGTCCATCACGTCCGGACTGAGTATGCCGTCCTCATCCACCGCCGGCGGTTGCTCACGTGAAGCCGCCACCTCTGCCGGCAATCCCTCACACTGCTCAGCGTTGAATAGCTGCAGGGGTTTAAGCATCGGCACGGTTTCCGTTAGCGGTTTGCCGTCACTGTCATAAAGGCGGTTGCCCTCACGGTCTTCCGCCTGTTTCGTCCAGTCCCTGTAAACCACGGCCAGGGTGGCTTTCTCACCTTTACGCACCTGGCCGCCGGCCTGCTGCGCCTGCCGGTAAGTCAGCCAGCGGTGATTGCGAAAACCCTGCTCTTCCGCTGACATCCAGAGAAGCAGGACATTCACGCCGCTGTAGTGACGTTCGGTGGTGGCGTTCAGGGGCAGACCGGCCAGACCGCTGCCGACAGCTGCACGCCACGGCTTACGCCAGGGCGCGACACCGTTTTCCAGCGCGACGACGATGCGGTCAGTTATCTGGCGATAAAGGTCAGTCTGTTGTGCCGGGCGGCGGACCGCCTTACGTGAAGTTGTTTTTTTCATGAGATATACCTTCAGTCAGAGGCATACCCCTGCGCCGGCGGGCGCAGAGATACGCCCGTCGACGGGAACACTCACCCGGGGTGAGCGAAAAAGAAGAGATCACAGCGGGTCAGTTTTCAGTGACGCGCTTCAGTTCATACAGATGGAACTCCGCCAGCACGAAGGCATTCCAGTCCTCACTGCTCAGCACCCGCTCACCACCGGACAGCAGTTGCAGCAGCAGGGAATCAAACGCGCCCTCACTCACCGGCGTTTGCAGTACCGGCTGAGGCGTTGTCAGTGACGGATGCTCAGGCAGTCCAGTGTGGCGCTCAATCCAGCGCAACGGTATTGCCCAGCTGCGGCCTTCGTCAGAAGAATGTATCCGGAAGCTGCCCGGACACAGGTTGTGCAGCAGGACCATCACAACACGCGCAAAGAAATCGCAGGGCTGATGCTGAAAATCCAGCTCCTGGATACTCAGCGTATTGTTGTTGCGCTCCCGCTCAATGGTCATGTTGACCGGCCAGAAACTGCCGCCTGAATCACCACAGAACGCCATGACGTCAGCAACCGGAAACAGGTCAGCCGCGCGGTTAAGCGACGGCAGATACATATTTCCAGGACGCAGGCGCACCGGCAGTTGCCAGAACGTTTCTGTGACGGCCAGAACGAAAGCATGCCAGTGACGTAACGGAACCGTGCTGACGTGCTCAATGGTATAAACAACCGACATGGAAGCCGGGGAAGAAGACAGGTCTTTCATTGATAAATCCTCCGCAAAGAAAAAAAAGGGGGATTTATCCCCCGGACGGGAGTCAATCCCCGTCAGGGTGTGTTCTGTCTGATTACATCATTTCGAGGGCGGCGATAGCTTTGTCACCACAGGCCTCATCCTGCCCCCGGGCCACAGCCTGCTCCCAGAAAGGGCGGTTAATTTCTTTACCGAGACCGTCAAGGGTGCAGAGAAGTTCTCTGGCCGTGGCAGGCAGCGGTGGAATATCACCGTCCCTGAGAAAACAGACAAACCAGCCATAGGCTGTGCCGGTGCTAATGATGGCCTCTTCCGGATACGTCAGTTCATTCGGTTCATCCCGGTCCGTATGAAGGCCGAGACGCTGAAATGCCCTGATGCTCAGAAGCTCACTCTCAAGCAGGCAAAGCCAGCTGAGTGTGTCCAGAGGTGTTTTGAGTGTGTAAACGTCTGCGTACATAGGTATATCCTCAGTTAAATAACGGGATATCCCCTCCGACGGAGAGATATCCCCGTCAGGGTCCACAACATTTGCCGGCTGAAATTTTCAGCCGTTCAGTTCAGTGCATATAATAAAACGATAGCGCAGGTGTGCCAGGTGCTGTGCCTGACGGCAGGCATAACGGTATGCGTTCCGGCGACCTGTCATTCCCTCAGGAAAGGAAACCGGCAGACGGTGAAACACATACTCAGCGCGGTGGCACCCGGTACGGAGGGTAAGAAAGACCTTAACGCCCTGGTCTTTGACGGAGGTGATATGCGCACGAACGGCATAATTGCCCGAGCCGTTGACATACCAGCCGCTGCTACGGCGCAGATAAAAGAGAGATTTTAATCTCCGGACAGCTGCGTCAGCAGACTGCTGAAGTTGCGCAAGAAGGTGTTCAGGGAAAACCGCAGAAGAGATGACAGACATGGTGTTTCTCCATAAAAAAAGGAAACACCTGCCCGAACGGGAAGTGTTTCCCGTCGGGGAGTCAGAAAAAATGACATTCTGACTGTCTGATTAGTTGAAATGACCTCAATCACTGTTCAGTGATCTCCGTTTCCAGAGGTTAAACGGATTTACCACCCGAAGGCATCCTCTCTCAGGCAATGAGGATTTTCCGGCCACCCGAAGGTGTTTCTCTCAGACCGGTGAAACGTTGGCTGGCAGTCACCCGAAGGCGCTCCTCTCAGACTACCGGAGCATTAGCTGGTTGCACGAAGCAACGAGTAAGCATGTTCATTTTCAGAGCAAATAGTGATTATGTCAACTGACGAACTGGCACAATACTACGGCTAGGATTATATACATTTTGATGTCTTAGACTCTGACTAACTTCGCAGCCATGGGGTCGTAGACATATCCGATAATGCTACCATCCTTGATACGTGCAACAGCTTCGTCGATGACGAACAACGGAACGAGAAACCATTCCTCGGGCTGCACAGGATGGCCGAAACGGTCGTTAATGGTGATGCTAAGCCGAGCGGGTGCGAACAGCCTGTGAAACAGGTTTTCCATCCGGGTGCGGTTGATGCCTGCGAGTTTGTATGAAGCTACCACCTCGACCTTCGCCAACAGATAGGTAGAATCGTGTTCAGCATTGGCAATACGAGTCTCTACCTTGCCGCCAGTCACGCCGATCTTGTGAATGACATCACGATGTGATGCCACGTAAGGGTTATCAGATAGAGAACGCAACACATAAATGGTGCCACTTTCTAGATCACCCTCTTCTAGAGCATCGCTGAATAAAGGCCCCATGTCTGGATCGGTAATTCGGCGTGCTGTTTCGTCTTTATACAAAGCACGAACCAATGACAGCCGAAGTAGGTTGCTTTCCGTACCATTCGAGTAAATGACACGCAGCCGAGCATCTTTCTTTCCCTGTGGCGAATCGAACTCTTCACCTTCCTCAGCCACATAAGCCGTTTGACCATCCAGGATAAACCAATGGCCCACTTCAATCGTTGCATACTGCCCGAAAGGTCGGGTCACTCTTAACCCTGAACTTAGATCACTGCGCACTTGCTCAAATAGCGGTTTGAACGCATCAAAATCCCCGCACGGCTTGCGATCTGCGATCCCTTTTACAGCACGTTTTTCGGCGCTAGCACGAACATGACGCAAGACTGTGATATCGTCCGTACGGGTAATGTCTACAAGTTCGGCAGCCAAGTCATCGATGTCGATAATTTTGTCCGCTGACTCCACTACCTCGCCCCTTCCGGCCAATAAGTCCTGATGATCCAACGGCTCAAGCAAGGCGCGGCAGCCTGGGAGACAGCGTAGACGATCGAGCCGCACAGCATAGAGGCGCTCGAAGATCTCACGATCTTCGCCATGTTGCGGCACACGTCCATGTTGGTCAGCGAAGCGCTGGATTTCCTCAAAACCTCCGATGATGCGTTCCTCGCTGGCTGGACGTCCTTTTTTCTTCTCAGGAGGTGCAAATTCGGCAAGTTCATCAGCCAAATCATCTAGATCAGATTTACTCATAACGCCCCTCCGCTCTGAAACGCATAAACGCAGCTGCGCCTTCGGCAAGGTGCTTTTCCCAGGCATCCGGCGAAGTTAACGATGGGAGGCGTCCACGTTCACGTTTGAATTCAGCAGCACGCTTGGCGATCACCTTGGCATCTTCAGGCGTGAACGAAGTACGCTTGGCCGAGATGGCCGCCGCAACCTGTTTCAAGCTATCTTCGCTCATCGTCTTAGCAAGGATGGCGTAGGCTTCACCAAAGGGGTTGATGCGGTCGATAAGATCTATGTCTAAATCGCGTACGTCCATCGCAAAGCGTCGCACTCCGTCGATAAGGGCAGTATTAAGCATCCCATCATTCTCATCGGTGGCAAGACGCTTGGCCTGCTGCGTGAGGTTAAGGGCGGCAATAGCATGCTGACGTACCGCCTCCTGATCTTCAGCGTCAAGTTCAGGGTACTTTTCTTTAATAATCTTCCCCATACGAACCTGTGTTAATTCTTCGGGAATCAGCTCTTCATCGAACAGACCGCGTTCGATGGAGGGCTTATCCTGCACAAAGGCCGCGATCACTTCATTTAAATCTTGCTGGCAGATGCGTACCGCCTCTTTGCTCTTGGGCTCGGCAAGTCCCTTAATCTCGATTTGATACGTCCCTGTCTGCTCATTAACACCCAAATTGCAGCTATCTAGGTCATACCCTCCATCACCATAATCAAAGCCTGGAGTCGGACCGCTTTCTGGGTTCTTAGACTTGAACTCGAAGCGCGGAGCCAGTACCTGTTCCATCAGCAGGCTTGCCGCGATGGCTTTCAAGGTATCGTTGACTGCCTCGGTCACCGCGCCCTCTACAGCGTCCGGCTCGGCGATCAGGTTAGTAAATCTCGCGCGTGTTTTACCCGGCGCGTCGCGAGTGGCGCGACCGATGATCTGCACGATCTCAGTCAAGCTGGCACGGTAGCCAACTGTCAGCGCATGTTCGCACCAGATCCAGTCGAAACCTTCCTTTGCCATACCAAGTGCAATAATGATGTCCACATAGTCACGATCTGTCTTCATTTCTACAGCACGAAGGCTTTCCTGAATCTTGCCTTGACTAGTTGGGTCCACCAGGTCAGCGATACGCAACATTCGGCCATCGAGGCATTTGACTAGCTGGAAACCAGTCGCAGGATCCGCACCTTGCCAGTCGCCAAGCTCGCCGAGAATGTGCTCCACCTCCTTGATTTTATCCTTCGTGCTCTCGCGCGAATTGACGTTAGGAATATGGATAATGGTCTTTTTGTCAGGATCGAGTACATTGAGGATGTCATCGACGTAGGAGCCACCGTAGAAGAAGTAGCCGATATCGAGTTGCTTGAGGTATTCGTAACCGTTGAGTTGTTCGTAGTAGGTGTAGGTGACGGTATCGAACCGGGACTCATCCTGAGGAGCCAACACGGCCTCCGCATCCCCCCTGAAGTAGGAGCCGGTCATGGCAACGATGTGTGTCTTGTCGCGCGCGATGAACTGCCCAAGATGCTGACCCAGCTTGTTATCCGGGTTAGCTGACACATGATGGAATTCATCGACGGCGATCAGGCGATCGTCAAACGCATCTACGCCGTAGGCATCGACCGCGAAGCGAAAGGTTGCGTGTGTGCAGACCAGCACCTTATCGCTACCTTCCAGAAAGGTGCCGAGAGATTTCACCTTGCCACCATTGTCGTTACCGGGCGCATTGCAGAGGTTCCACTTTGGTTTGACATGCCAATCAGCCCAGAAGCCATACTGCGATAGCGGTTCATCGTTAAAGCTAGCACCGATGGATTTCTCTGGAACGACGATGATGGCCTGTTTGATCCCTTGGTTTTCGAGTTTGTCGAGTGCAATGAACATCAGAGCCCGACTCTTACCGGAGGCGGGCGGCGATTTGATGAGAAGATATTGTTCTCCGCGCTTCTCATAGGCCCGCTCTTGCATGGGCCGCATCCCAAGGGTATTAGCCTTGGTTGATGCTCCGTTGTGTGCGTAATTAACGGAAATGGACGGTACTGACTTGATCTTGATGCTCATGCGTTAGCTCCTGCTTTACGCTTCTTACCCTTGGCTGATGCAGCCGAAGCAGCCATCTTGATGTAAAGGTCGAATAGCTTCTCTAGCCGCTCTGTATCGTTCTTAAAACGACGACCGATGTAGATACGCTCCAGAACTTCGTCGTTGCGATCATGTGCAGCACGCAGATCGTCAGGCATGTTCGAGGGATCGTACAGATCAGCAATGGTCGCGGGAAAATGATGCTCACGCACCAGAAGTATGTCCTCTGCGCAACGCGTTAGGTCAGCCTTGTTTTTCTCTGTGAGTATTGGTACTGGGAAGGTGTTCCAGCCTAGAGTATTAGAGTAGCGATAGCGTGTCTCCAACTTGCCGCAGATGGTGGCAATCCAAACTAGATGTAAGCGTGAGGCAATCAAAGCCATGCACCAAAGAGGGGCGTCATACAAACCGAACGCGGCGTTAGAAACAACTGCCCCGCGTGCCAAGCCGCCGACTGGTAAGAACTGCCTGTTCTCACTAGTATGAATGGGAATGATCAGCGGCATTGCTTCGCCTGAATCACGTCCGTGCCTAACTTCCGCGAATAGATGAGCGCAAGCAGCCTGCTCCCTAGTTTTGTCTTTCTTACTGTGAGCACGGAAACGCTGGACAGCGTCGATACGGGCTTTAATAAACGGAAACATCAATGCCTCCGGCAACTCTTCATCGGTAATCCATAGACACCATCGACTCTTACCATCAATGTATTCGTCACTACCAAGATATTGTTTGATGTAATGCTTTACTCCTGGGTCCGTAATCTCGTGATAATCCTGCGCCTTGATGACAAGCCCTCCACCATCCGCCGGCTTGCTGCCATAGTCCATTGGAGGCAAACCATTTAGAGGTTTGCCAGCCTTTTCTACGACTATACAAGTATTAGGAACAAGGTACGGCCCGATGAAGTTGACTCGACGCTCTTGCGGGAGGTCCTCGATTCCCTCTTCATAAAGGCGTGCGTCGTTTACTCTAGTCGCAAGACCTACCACTACCACGGAGACAGTGGCGTTGTTAGTAGCAAGGTTTTTCCAAGGAAATGACGTTCTGGCGAAATGGATGCGCAGCCCATCAGTTAAAGCTAATGACCAAAACGCCGGAACCTGTTGGCCTTGGCAAATTGAGTTAGTCGAAACAAAAGCACATTGAGTGTTGTGAGACAGGCACATCTGTCTCGCCTTCCAGAACCAACCCAAAACGTAGTCCAAAGATTTCCACTGAATTCCTGTGCTGACAAAAACCGACGACAAGTCACTTTTCTCCTTGTCGCTCATCTCGGATTGCCCTTTGTAAGGTGGATTTCCGCAGATATAAGTCTCGCCTTCTTCGTACTCAAACTTAATCCCTGCTTGATTGACCGGCATTTGAAAGGGGTCGTCCGTCATCAATCTCACACTTGAGCCGCCAACCCCCATCAAACCAGCCCAGTCAAGCCGTAGAGCATTGCCGCAGGTGATCCAGTTCTCGTTGCGTAAAGGTAGAAACTCTACTAATGCCAGCTTTTGACCTCGATATAGCACATCACACTGGTACTCGGCGATAATCAACGCGAGGCGGGCAATCTCCGCCGGAAAATCACGCAGCTCGATCCCTCGAAAATTGGTCAGGGGGATTTCCGATGCAAGATCCGGCTCACCGCGACGCTGATTGATCTCTGCCTCGATAGAACGCATTTCCTTATAAGCGATGACCAGGAAGTTGCCCGAACCACAGGCCGGATCGAACACGCGGATACGGGCGATGCGCTTGCGCAGGTTGATCAAGGTGCGTGGGTTGTCACCCGCCTCTTCCAGCTTTGTTCGCAGATCGTCGAGAAATAGCGGGTTTAGTACCTTCAGTATGTTGGGAACACTGGTGTAGTGCATCCCTAGCTTGCCACGCTCCTCATCATCGGTGACCGCCTGAATCATCGATCCAAAGATGTCCGGGTTGATTCTGGTCCAGTCAAGATTGCCAACGTGCAGCAGGTAGGAACGTGCGATGCGGCTAAAGCGCGGCACTTCTTCACTACCCGAAAACAAAGCACCGTTAACATAAGGAAACTCAGCGGCCCAGCGTGGAATACCGACGCTGGCACGCCTATAGCTTGGGGTGTTCATAGCGCGAAACAGCGTGGCGATAACGTCGTGCATATTTGAAGCATCACGCTCACTCATCTGAGCAATGGTCTCGGTGAAGCGTCCCTTACCGATAAATATATCGGTGTCTTCAGCGAAGAAGCAGAATATTAATCGCGCCATGAATTTGTTCATGTCGTGACGACGCTCCGCAGTACCCCATTCAGGATTATCTTTTAGTAGTTCGACGTACAGACGGTTTAGACGGCTGGTAGCTCGAATGTCGAAGGCGTTTTCGCTAATCTGGCGAACGGTGGTTATACCTGCCAGCGGCAGAAAGAAGCCGAAGTGATCGGGAAAGTTTTCAAAGGCGCAAGCGATGGTCTGGCCGCTGTTAAGGTCTTCGGCTTCAAAGTATTTGCCGTCGGTGGCAAGGATGAACTTCGCCTTGGCCTTGCCTGTTGCCGAGCTGGCCTTGAGTGCAGCCAGCGCCTGTGTGACCTGACCCTCTTCACTGGCAAGAATGTGAATGTTGTTTGTCTGAAGAACGCCGCCCAAATCGGACTTGTTCGATGCCCCGGCGCGCAGGCGTTTGATGGTCGTTTCCTTGTTACCAAAGGCTTCAAGGAAAGCATAAGGAAATCCTATGGGATCAAAGGGCTGTTCCGCAAGATCTGTGATGGCTTGTTCAATTTCTACGGCGTTCATTTGCGTACAGCTCTCCCTTTGCATGTGGCCGCCCAGCAGCTACCAGTGTGCAGTGAAATCATGTCCTATCCTGCATTTTTTTGGGAATTTTTGACAGTAAGTTTAACAGAATAGAGTCCGGCTCTGTAGCGGATTCAATTCCCTGCAAGAACGCCACGCAAAACTGTCGTAGCGCACTAATTAAACTACATTAATGAAGATGTGAAACGTCCACTTCTAGCACACATTGGACAGACATACGGCGTGGAAGGCCTGCTATATGCTAATGAAGAATTGTCTTTTGATGAAATGCACTTGCTATAACTTTGAGAGTTTGCAGCATGCCCCCGTTGTATCTTTAGAGTGTACCCCAGAGAAACCACATTAAACCTACTCAAAAACATATTTTATTACCACCTATATGATACCATCTAGCCTGCGACCATCTAAATGACACATCTGGGGTGAAAAATGTACGTCTTTGGGTATCTTCGGGCCTCCACCGCTGGGCAGGACGCCTCCCGTGCCAAAAAGGCTATCAGGGAATTCGCTCAGAGCCATAATCAACGCGTGGCCGGGTGGTATATCGAGAACCAGTCCGGCACAACAATTAACCGGCCAGAACTGCTTCGCCTTCTTGATGACGCCGAACCTGGCGATATTATCCTCATTGAGCAGGTCGACCGCCTTTCACGTCTTGATGATGCCGGCTGGGAAACCCTGCGCAAGCAGATTGCTGACAAGCAGCTGTCAGTCGTCAGTCTCGATTTACCGACAAGCCATATGGCTCTCAGCAGCGCCGTTACTGACGCCTTCACCGGCAGCATGCTGAAGGCAATCAACGGCATGATGCTCGACATGCTGGCCGCAATATCCCGCAAGGATTACGAGGACCGCCGGCGTCGTCAGTCTGAAGGCATCAGCAGGGCAAAAGCTGAGGGGAAATTCAGGGGCAGGGTGGCCAACCCTGAAAAGCACGAATTGATCAGAACCCTGCGACTTTCACAGGGAAAGTCACTTAACGAAACAGCACGGCTTGCCGGTGTGTCCAGGGCCACCGTCATACGCGTCTGCAGGGTGGCTGAGTAGAGCAGGAGGAAGAAAATGAATCGTATAACCGACAGCCGCAGGGACCAGCTTTTTGACTCATGCGGCATACACCATATGGGGCGTGAGTTTGGCACCAGGATATGCACCTTCGCGGTAAGCATCCGTGACGGCGAAAAAGCGTGGATGAAAATGCACCTGCACCCTGAATCTGATAAATGGGTTGTCATCGTCCGTAAACGTCAGTTCCTGGACGCATGGGCGCGTTCAGGCCAGGAGCATCATCTTGCTACAGGCGATGAATCAGTATGGAGGCAGGATTATAAATTCCTGCACGCAGAGAAGGGGTTTTCTGACGGAATTTCTAACCCGGTTTCTCTTGCCTGGTGTGGTGCTAATTATATTACAGAAAAGGGTCTTCCTGCGCTGAGCGTGGGCTTTACGGACGGTATTACCAGGACAATCTGGCTGCTGGCCAATGGCGCCGAACATTTTCCGGTAAGTGTTTTTTCAGAAACATGCGCGCGCCTCCTGTACAGAGGTGCGGGTGCACGCAACACTGAACCACTGTCAGTCTCCTATCTGTTACAAAATTTTGAAGAGCCATACCACAGAGATCTAAGTTAAGAGCTTATATGAATGAAGTCTCACTGCGCCGCATTGAACGTGACCTGGTCCTGCATTTCGACGGGAAACAATATGTCCCTTACTCATATAACCAGGCTGGCAGATAAAGAAAATTTTGAATTAATTAGAACGCTTCGTAAGGAAAATGGAAAGTCAATAAACGAAACGGCAAGACTCGCTGGCGTATCTCGCATGACAGTTATCAGAGCATGTAAGGATTAAGATTAGTTTTTAATAAGCCACAGCCCTGATTGTGCTGTGGCGTTACGTCCTGAAGTAATGTGTAAAAACGTCTATTCCGTTTCCTCACGAAAATAAACCTGTTTGATATACCGCCCCCGGCCATCACCATGCCCTAAATCCATCGAGACTAATGCTTCAGCTTCGTCGCGGCTCATTCCATTTTTAATATGATGATTTACAGCATCACATGAATAAGCGTAACGTAAACTGTGCGGTGCATTTTTACCATTCATCCCTGCCTCTCGTACAATATTTCGGTATCGGTCTATTGCGGTATGCAGAGAAGGTTTATCAATCAGTTTTCCGTTATGCTCACTGACATAATGAATTGCCTTATCAAGAATTGATAAAACCTTTTCACGATTAAAAACCGTTGTCTCTCTCGGCCTCCCGCCTTTCGTCCCGAAAACAACACGAACACGCTCATTATTGTTAATCAATGACTGCTTCCATGTTTTTAAAGACTTTGCGGACTGCACAGTTTCTTCTGTCCTCAACCCAAGGTATCTGGAAAGTTGTACCGCAAGCGCAACACCTTCATCTTTTTTAAGAGCAAAATTTACAACTGCGTTAAGTTTTTCATCTGTAATAGGGAGTTTAGTTCCGTCCCGGTTAGCACCTGAAATTCCCAGCGCCTGATTACTCAGACTCGTATGATTGGGATCGGCCAGTTTATTTCTTCCTGCTGATAATAAAACAGAGCGGATAGCAGACATCTCATTTTGTAACGTCCTTAGAGAAAGATTGTCAGCCTTTCTGCTCTCTATATACTTTTCTATATGGGACGTTTTTATATGTTTTACGTCCCTGATCTGGATATTCAGTTCAGAAAGTCGTTCAGAAAACCGTTCTGCAATTCGTGAGCGGTCAGCCACCGTTTTATAACTTCCCCGCCCCTGGCGAGCAAGAGTGACCAGTTGTTTGCACAGCTGTTTACTGAATCTGGACATTTCAATATCTCCAAAGGCATACACGTCCCTCTGCTTATAGAGAAGCAGACGGATCTGTAGACCAGCAATTCATTCCCCGACGACACGGTTGCTTTTGCGCTTCATGCGTCTCGACTGGTATCTGTGCATCGGGGCGGCGAATTGTTGAGTTCTTGCGAGGCACCCCAGATCTCTGATCTGTTTGCTGCATATGCAGAGCTGACTTACGTCAAGCTGCCTCCAACACTACTGCTCGTAGTGTCGCCATCGATACCGAGTCGATTTCCTCCTTACTGATAGTTGAACGTTCAGACGGCCTCCCGTCGTGCTTACGTTGATGTGAAAGTGAGTTTAATACCGTACTAACACGGACTACATGTTGGTCAGATGGTAGTAAAACGTTGAAAACCACGTCGTACGTGGGTTGAGACGTTATGCGCTGCGCGCGTCACTTGGTAGTGTCTTCGCCACTTCACAAGTGACGCCGCGCAGCTTCGTGCTCCTAATGCAACGCCGTAAGCGGCCAAATGTACCAAATGGCCTTATCCGTCGATGCAAAAGTCGTACGAAACTCAGGGCGTATCCCTGAAAAGAATCATAACGTAGTGAAAGATCAGAGCCTGATTCAGCTCCTTTGTAGACAATTCATCATCATAAAGATGTGAATCATTGATGTGATAGCCGGTCATTCTCAACCGGTAACCTTGACCAGATTATGGTTCCCGTTTTCAAAGGTTAAACGGGTTTCCCGCCCAAAGGCGTCCCTCTCAGGTTTTCGGGACTTTAGCTGGCAGTCACCCGAAGGCGCTTCTCTCAGACCGCTGAAGCATTAGCTGGTAACCGCCCGAAGGCACCCCTCTCAGGTTACTGGGGTTTTGGATGGTCGCCGTAGCGACTTCTAAGCAAAGTGGATATTAGCAATGGCTCAAATAACCGTCAACTATCTTGCGTTATTTATAATCAGGATCTGGATAAATCACTATGGCAATTGACTTTAGCTCTTCAATCTCATTAGCGAGAAAAGGTATAAATGAATTTTTTTGAATTTTTTCAATTATTCTGTCTCCCAGAACCATGGGTACGTACTGATGACCAGGGAAAATTTCATCAGGCTTACCTACCAACACGCCCCCTGCTAATTCATGACAATCGGAATAAAAACCAGCAATACTACTCAGATAAGAAATATCGATTAAATGACCTGTATCTGTTGTGTACCACGCATGGAGATTTAAAGCTGGTCTGTCCAGAAAGTCCTCATGCTGAAATCCCTTCCTGGACCATTTTTCAAACTCATCATATGATGGGTTATAAATACTTTGATCACCTTTCCATATTTGCCCAACAGTTGTCCATATTCTGCAACCTAAGGCATCTTCAAAATAAGGCTTTAAAAAATGACACCACTTAATACATTGTCCTGCGGAAGATTTGAAATCTCGCAAGCCCGTTGCAAAGCACACATACTCCATCATATTTTCATAATTAAGCGGCCTTTCATTTATATCTTTAATCTTGCCTTCGTTAAATCCTAATTTTTTTGTAAATTTTAAAGCATGCTCAAAGTTAGCAACATAGTCCAGTGTGTCACTATATCCTAAAGTACGATATCCTTTCTTTTTTCTGAGAGATGATAAAAGATTAAACATAGCCCACCCATTAAATATTGAGTGTGGACGCACCTTATCCACACTCATATAGATATTATTTTCCTTCAGCAGAGCTTTTAATATTTTTTATTAAATCCTGCAATCCGGAACTCGCCAGTCTCTTTTGGGATGATGAGCTATATGTTATAAAAAGACGACTCCCTGAACCATTTTTTTCGAGCTCAATAGTAAGGTGATCATCATAATCACCCCAGTCGGAGCCCATTTTATAATAGCTGCCAGGCATTGAATCCCATTCCTGATGGCTGTCAGTTATTGCGCCAGCTACCCACTCGCCGTCGTTATTCCTTTCTCTGATCGACCTTAACTCATCGTTGGATAAAAACTTATACTTTCGCTTTATTCTGGCCGCTGCCGTATCAACATCAACAGGGATCTTGAAGCTTTTTGAAGTGGATTCTTTTTTTTCTGACTGACGAGGAGTCATGACCTTAGAAGAATTATCTGAGCCATCCCCTCTTAAAGAGCCCATTAACCCTGATGCACCATCACTAATTTTTTTATTTGTTTCTGCTATCTCACTCATACTACAGGCAGTCAGTAAAACAGGTAGTATTAAGGCTAGTCCGACACTCCTCATATTCACTTTCCTCCATAATTTAATAACTTTTGCGCAATGTAACAAGCCGTAAAACCCTGACGCATTGTTCAATGAAAGTCAATAATTCGGGGTTGACGGTTGAGCACATTAATAGAACTACCTCACCTTGATGATGTCATCCAGTCTGGTTGTAAAGGCAGGCGAAAGTCTTTCTCTTCGCATCTTCCAGCCTGTGGCATCACTTTTAATGCCCTGCCCTGCAAACCAGACTGAACCTTTACCTGAGTGATTAATGCTATCGATTAATGTCATCAGCTCTTCGCTGTTTCGATGGGGCTGAAAGTTATCAAAAAGGGTCAATTGAGATACAGCAGCGCTTCGGAAATCAGTGAGCATCACGCCAGCACGTTGATAACGGTGCCCTGGGAGAAATATCGTATCAAATGCCTTTATAGCCGCGTTGATAATATCCCGTGAATCCTGAGCGGGTACAGCAAGCTCTGTTACCGCCTGGTTCTTATAAAACACCTCATTTTCTGAGAAAGGGCTGGTACTAATGAAAACTGCTACCCGTTTACAAAATTGATGCTCTGCACGGAGTTTTTCTGCTGCACGTTCAGCATGAGCGCAAATGGCCTGATGCAGGCTGACTTCGTCAGACGGTTTTTCTCCAAAAGATCGGGAGCATATGATTTGTTCTTTTGGGGCAGTAAATTCTTCTAAACCGAGGCAAGTAGTGCCGTTCAGCTCTCTGACCGTGCGCTCAACAACTACTGAGAACTGTTTACGAATGAATGAAGGTGACAGCTCAGCCAGCTGAAGTGCATTGGTAATGCCCATAAATTGTAATTTTTTACCCAGCTTCCGTCCGATACCCCAGACCTCCTCAACTGGTACTAAAGCCATTAACTTACGCTGACGCTGTCTGTCACTGAGATCTACCACACCTCGCGTTGCGGGCCAGCGCTTACTTGCATACTGAGCCAGTTTGGCGAGCGTTTTTGTAGGGCCTATTCCCACTCCCACAGTCAGATGTGTTCTTAGCTTAATCTGATCACGTATTTGATGGCCAAACACCTCAAGCGATAACAGATTACGCATACCCGTAAGATCACAAAAAGCTTCGTCGATACTGTAAATTTCCACACGCGGAGTCAGTAACTGCAAAATAGTCATCACTCTGTCTGACATATCAGCATTTATGTGGAATGCAATTTAAACAAAAAAAATGAGCAACTATTCCTCATGGACTGAAATCCAGAGCCCCACTTATTCAGCCTTAAATTGCTGCAGTTTACCTCCGCTCAGAGCATAAAGAAGTGAACTGGTAAGACATAGCCGGAAAATCGATTTCCCTGAGAGGGGGTTATCTGCCACGCTTCTTCTGAAGCCCTTAAGCGGGCAATGAGTCTTATCCCTTACCACCCCCTATGCAGGAAAAATGATGATAAAAAAATACAGGATCCCGGGACTGACCGCGGTGGCGCTTCTTCTCATCAGCACCCTCGCCGGTGCCGCAGAGGCGCGCTGGACGTTTGACGGCGATATCCACAACAATTCTCTTGCTGTCAGTCCCGATGAAAAAACGGCGGTGGCCTCCTACAGTGAGCGCCCTGACGTGGTGGTTTACGACCTGGTTAACGGCAAAGTCAGAAAGGTGCTGAAGGGATACGTCACGCCCCGCAATGCGCTTTTCTCCCCCGACGGGAAGGCTGTATATCTTTCAGACAGCAGCCTCGGCGTGGTCAGAAAAATCAGCACCGGGACGCTTGACGTGGAGACCACGCTGCCGCTGGGGGCCGGGGCATTCGGTACAGCCATCAGCCGTGACGGTCAGCGTCTGTATGTGAATAACGAAGCCGCCAGCACACTCTCGGTGTATGACCTGACCCACAACCGGCCCGTTTCGGTTGTGACGGGTTTTGCTCAGCCCCGTCAGGGCATCAAAATCAGCCCGGACGGCAAAACCGTCTACGTCACCAACTTTAAGGGCGATAAAATCACCCTCGTTGACGCCGTAACGGGTGAGATTCGCGGCGAGATAACCGGCTTCAGCAAGCTGCGCGCCATTTCTGTCAGCGCCGACGGCCGCACGCTTTACGCGGCTAACAGCGGGAGCAACACCATCGCAGTGGTTGACACGCAGAAGCGCGCCATTACGGCAACCATTCCCGTGGGGCAGGACCCTTACGGTGCCGCCCTGACACCGGATAACCGCTATGTTTACAGCGGCAACCTGGGTGACAACAGCCTCTCCGTTATTGATACCGCCGCCGGTAAGGTGGTCGCCACTGTTACCGGACTGGATGCGCCCCGTCAGGCCATCGTTTTCAGTAAAGACAGTGCCCGCGCGTGGGTGCTGAATAAAGACCTCAGTATTTCGGTGGTTGACCTGAAACAGAACCGCGTCACGGCCACGATTAAAAGCCCGCCGAAGGCCTGATTCAGTCCCTCCCTCACTCCGGTGCAGTAACAGTCTTTCGCAGGGTGAGGGAGGATAAACCACTTTTACAGATTTATTTTAGCTGAATAACCTGTTTTAAAGATTTACGTCTGCATGCCTATACTGTTTCTGTTTACACAGGAGATCCCGGCATGAACGATAAAATATTTACCCTGCATAACGGAGCACGCCCGCTGAGCGCGCTGAGCAGCCCGAAAGAGGCCATACGTCAGTTCACGCCAAACTGGTTCGCCGCCACCATGGGAACCGGTATCCTGTCGCTGTCTCTGGCGCAGTTCCCCTGGCCGGTTCCGGGATTGCGCCTCGTCGCGGAAGGGCTGTGGATGTTTAACATCCTGCTGTTCAGCGTTTTTGCCGTGATGTATCTGGCCCGCTGGGTCATGTACTTCGGTGAGGCAAAGCGCATCTTCGGCCATTCAACCGTGTCCATGTTCTTCGGCACCATCCCGATGGGCATGGCGACCATCATCAACGGCCTGCTGGCGTTCGGTCTTCCCCGGTGGGGCGCAGACGTCATTCCGGTGGCGCACGCCCTGTGGTGGCTGGACGTGGCGATGTCGCTGCTGTGCGGCGTGTGTATTCCTTACATGATGTTTACCCGGCAGCAGCACAGCATTGACCAGATGACGGCCGTCTGGTTACTGCCGGTTGTGGCTGCCGAGGTCGCGGCGGTCAGCGGCGGCCTGCTGGCGCCGCACATTGCCGACACCCACGCGCAGCTCGGCATCATTATTACCAGCTACGTGCTGTGGGCTTACTCCGTACCGGTGGCGCTGAGCATCCTTGCCATCCTGCTGCTGCGTATGGCCCTGCACAAGCTGCCGCACGAAAGCATGGCAGCCTCAAGCTGGCTGGCCCTGGGGCCGATTGGCACCGGTTCGCTCGGTATGCTGGTCATCGGCGGCGATGCGCCCGGGGTGTTTGCCGCGGCGGGCATGCCGGAAATCGCTCACATCGCGCAGGGCGTGGGGTTCGTTGCCGGCATTCTCTTCTGGGGCTGCGGCCTGTGGTGGATGCTGCTGGCCACGCTGATAACCGTGCGATACTTTCGTGAAGGCATTCCGTTCAACCTGGGATGGTGGGGCTTTACCTTCCCGCTGGGCGTGTACACCGTCGCCACGCTGAAGCTGTCCACCCTCGTTGACCTGGCGTTCTTTAAAGGCTTCGGCGCGCTTCTTGTCGTCATGCTGGCCGCCATGTGGCTGCTTGTCGCTGTGAAGACGGTGCGCGGGGCATGGAGCGGGAAACTCTTTGTTTCCCCCTGCCTGGCAGGCCTGGACCGGAAGTCGTGAGTGAAACCTGCACGTCGCTGCTGGACCCCTTTCTGCGCGAGGAGCGCCTCGCGGCGATTACCGCGCCGCACGTAGCCGCGCTGAATCGCTGGGTCAGCGGGCAGCGTCAGGCCGGCGTGGAACTGCCGTGGTTTGATCCGGCCGACGGCGGGACCGAGGCCGGACTGCTTGTCCTGCTGCAGTCGCCGGCGCGCAGCAGCCCGTCACCCCGGTTCGTTTCGCGAGATAACCCGGGGCCGGCCCAGCAGAATCTGGGGCGGTTTCTGGCGGAGGCCGGTATTGCGCGCCGGGACAGCGTGCTGTGGAATACGGTGCCCTGGGTCAGTGACGGGCCGCAGAAACGGCCCTCAGCGGCGGACATCCGCAGCGGCTGCGCCTGGCTTGAGGGCGTGCTGGCGTATCTGCCCGCGCTGCGCGTGGTGGTGCTGGCCGGTGCCGTAGCGGCGCAGGCCCGCGGGACGGTCAGCTGCCTTCGCCCCGGCGTCACGGTGCTGACTATGCCTCACCCCAGCCCGCTGTCGCTTTGCACAAGCCCGGCAGTGCCGGAAAACATCCGCCAGGTGCTCCGCGAGGCACGCACTGCGCTGGCGGGCTGAGAGCGCCGCCGGAATAATACTGACAGGTTTTGCAACCGGCTCTATACTCACAGTACAGGGTGATGGCGTTCCACCCTTCCCAACCGCTCCGTTCAGGAGCTGATGACGCCTGATGTGACTCTTGATTTTCAGGAGGTGCGTCAGGCCGTCCTTACTTTCCTCCCGGCCTGCGTACTTCCCTCTATGGGGAGAGACCTGTGATACACGTTTTTGGCCACATTAATCCTGACAGCGACGCCATCTGCACGACCGTCGTCACCGCACACTGGCTGACCGGGCGCGGAATGGATGCCCGCGCATGGCGTCTCGGCGAGGCTAACCGGGAAACCCGCTTTATCTTTGACGCCGCCGGCCTCACGCTGCCGCCGCTGCTCGCTTTTCCGCTAAAGGATGAACGGGTCTGGCTGGTCGATTTCACCGAACCGGCACAGGGGCCTGACGACCTGCTCCGGAGCAACGTCGTGGGCATCACTGACCACCACCGGCTGGGCGGGCTGATAACGCAACTGCCGCCGGAGGTACATATTCGCCCGGTTGGCAGCAGCGCCACGCTGCTCTGGCTGCTGATGGACGCAGAAGCGCGCCGCATGCTGCCCCCGACGCTCGCCGTGCTTCTGCTGGGCGCACTCCTGAGTGATACCGTGAATCTTCGCTCGCCGACCACCACCGAAGACGATATCCGTTCGGCGACCGAACTGGGCGCACTGTCTGGCGTAAACCGCAGAGCCTTCGCCCGTGACCTCCTCACCGCAAAAACAGACGTCAGCGGCCTCAGCGCACAGCAGCTGCTGGACAGGGACCTCAAGGCCTTCGTCATTGCCGGCACCGACGTGCGCATAGCCCAGATTGAGGTCAGCTCACCGTCACAGGTTGCCCCCGTGATGAACGACCTGCTCGCAGCACTGGCGTATCTGGCAGACCAGTCGGGAGCTGGCCTGGCGGTGCTGATGCTGACCGACATTCGTACCGGGTTCTCAACGCTTTACTTCGCCGGGCGGGAGAGCGTTAACGTCGCCTCCTGCTCCGTACCGGGCATGCTCAGCCGCAAAAAGCAGCTTCTGCCGTGGCTTGAGTCCCGCCTTAACCAGAACGGAGGTTCATTATGACCTGCTACACCCACGCACTGATACTTGTGAACGATAAAAACGACGGCACTCTTCTGCTGAAACGGGCGGTCGCGCTGGCGCAGCCGCTCGGCATGAAAATCACCCTGGCGCACATCAGCGACGACTACCGGGAGATGAACTACGTGTCTGACAGCCTGATGGACGACGTCGTGTCGGAGGAGGTGCTGAAAGGCAAAGCGTTTATGAGTGAGCTGGCGGCCTCCGTGCCTGAGACGGTAGACACTCGGGAGCTGGTGACCATGCGCCGCGTTGAGGACGTGGAGAAGTGCATCGCGGAGCTGGGCGTGGACCTCGTGCTTGCCGGGCACCGAAACCGCTTTATGGGAATGCTCACCTCCCGCTCGGCGGACTACATCAACCACCTTACGGTGGATGTGCTTATCACTCACCTGACTGACTGAACCGGGAGAAACACCATGCGCTTTACACTGGATAACGTAACCGCCCGTGAAATTCTTGACTCGCGCGGCAACCCCACCGTTGAAGTTGAAGCCCGGACTACGGACGGGATGATGGCGCGCGCCTCGGTGCCTTCCGGGGCCAGTACCGGCTCGCGCGAGGCCGCAGAGCGCCGCGACGGTGACGCACACCGTTTTGGCGGTAAAGGCGTGCTGGATGCCGTCAGGGCGGTTAATACGGAAATCTGCCAGGCCGTGCGCGGCAGCGACGTGCGCGAACAGCGTCAGCTGGACAACATCATGCTGGCGCTGGACGGCACGGAGAACAAGAGTCGCCTGGGTGCCAATGCCATTCTGGGCGTGTCGCTGGCGGTGGCCCGGCTGGCGGCACAGGCCTCCCACGAGCCGCTGTGGCGCTACCTGGGTGGCCTGCAGGCGAACCTGCTGCCCGTGCCGTGCATGAACATTATCAACGGCGGCGTGCACGCCCGCGGTCAG
This sequence comes from Pantoea sp. CCBC3-3-1, assembly GCF_007981265.1. Lineage (NCBI taxonomy): Bacteria > Pseudomonadati > Pseudomonadota > Gammaproteobacteria > Enterobacterales > Erwiniaceae > Pantoea > Pantoea sp. CCBC3-3-1. The sequence goes on along the minus strand of NZ_CP034363.1, from coordinate 455,346 downwards.
GGCGCGGACTTTCAGGAGTTCATGATAGCCCCGCACGGCGCACCCACGCTGCGCGAGGCCGTACGTCAGGGCAGCGAGGTCTACCAGGCGCTGCGCCAGATCCTGCTGGACAACAACCTGTCGGCGGCAGTGGGCGACGAAGGCGGTTTTGCGCCCGCCGTGTCGTCAAACCGCGACCCGCTGGCGTTTATCGTACAGGCCATTGAGAAAGCCGGATACCGGCCCGGAGAAGACATCAGCATCTGCATGGACCCTGCCTCAAGTGAGTTTTTCGCAGACGGCAAATATCATCTGCGCACCGAGGGCAGCGCGCTGAGCGCGGCGGAAATGACGGCATACTACGGCGAGCTGATGGACCAGTTTCCCGTCATCCTGCTGGAAGACGGCCTGGCCGAGGACGACTGGGCGGGCTGGAAGCATTTGCACCGGCAGCTTGCGGGCAGGGCCGAACTGGTTGGTGACGACCTGTTTGTCACCAACGTGAAGTATATCCAGCGCGGCATTGACGAAAACCTCGCCAGCGCCGCACTGATTAAACTCAATCAGATAGGCTCGCTCAGCGAAACGCTGGACGCCGTGGCGCTCTGCCAGCGGCACGGCTGGGGCGCGTTCATGTCCCACCGCAGCGGGGAAACCACGGACACGTTCCTTGCCGACCTGACGGTGGCCCTGCGCGCGGGACACCTGAAAACCGGCGCGCCGTGCCGCGGCGAACGCGTGGAAAAGTACAACCAGCTGATGCGCATTGAGCAGGCGCTGGGTGACGATGCGCACTACGCGGGGCTTCATGCGTTTGTGCGCCGCACGTAGCACATCCGCCGGACGGTCCCCGTCCGGCACAGAAGGAATGCCTGTGGCCTCTGCAACGCTGATCCTTTTGCGTCACGGCGAAAGCCAGTGGAACCGGGAAAACCGTTTTACCGGATGGACAGACGTGCCGCTGACGGTCAGGGGGCGGCAGGAGGCCGACCGGGCCGGTGACGCGTTGCGGGCAGCGGGCCTGATGCCCGACCGGGTCTTCACCTCGGTGATGACACGCTGCGTTCACACGGTCTGGCGGGTGCTGGACCGTCTTGACCGCAGCTGGACGCCCGTGGAAAAGAGCTGGCGACTGAATGAGCGCCACTACGGGGCGCTGCAGGGGCTGAACAAGGACGACGCTGCCCGGATAATGGGGGAAGAGACTGTCCGGCTCTGGCGCAAAAGCTTCAGCGGCATTCCGCCCGCGGACGCGGAGGCTCCGGCGCAGCTGCGTCGGGATCTGCGCTACCGCCGCGTTGCGCTGGCCGACCTGCCTGCAACGGAAAGCCTGGAAATGACGCTGCGCCGCGTCATGCCGTACTGGCAGCATGCTGTGGTACCGCAGTTACGCTGCGGAAGTTCCGTTCTGGTTGTGGCGCACGGCAACACGCTGCGCGCCCTGACCGCCTTCCTGGACGGCATGCCTTACGACAGCGTGGCACAGCTGCACATCCCGACCGGCGTGCCGGTCGTATATCAGATGGATGCGGCCGCCCAGGTCGTGTCCCGTGATGTTCTGAATATTAAAAAAAAGGAGTGAACGTGAATCAGCTTTTTGCCGTCATCACCGGCGGTGCTTTAGGGTGTGTTATCCGCTGGCAGCTGGGCGCGCGCCTGAATGCGCTTTTTCCGGACCTGCCGCCGGGGACGCTGCTGGTCAACCTGCTGGGTGGATTTATCATCGGGGCGGCCCTGGCGTATTTTCTGCGCCATCCCGGCCTCGATCCGGCCTGGCGGCTGCTCATTACCACCGGGCTGTGTGGAGGAATGACGACCTTCTCCACATTTTCAGCTGAGGTTTTTGCCCTGCTGCAGTCAGGCAGCTATGCCTGGGCAGCCGCCTCGGTGCTGATACACGTGCTGGGTTCGCTGGCCATGACGGCGGCCGGATTTTATATCATGACGCTGTGTGGTTAACCCGGACCGTACGGCCTTTAATCCAGGCGAGACCTCAGTGCAGCGACCGCTGCACTGAGGTCAGACAGTTCAGTATATTGTTCAGAAGCGCTCTCTGCGGGCCTGACCCGACAGGGTTTACGCCTGTAATGCTTCTCGTAAATCCGGGGCACTGTCGTGACAGAGTTTCAGGTCTGTCTGTTCTGGTAAAGGTCCCAGCGATTGCCATAGATGTCCTCAAACACGACAACCATTCCGTATTCTTCCTCCCGCGGCTCCTGACAGAAGTGGACGCCTTTTGCATTCATAGCATTGTAGTCGCGCCAGAAGTTGTCGGTCTGCAGGAACAGAAAAACCCGTCCGCCGCACTGATTGCCGATAAAGCCTTCCTGCCGATCGTTCGACGCGCGGGCAAGAAGAATAGCACAGTCGCTGTCAGGGTCCGGCGTCACCACGACCCAGCGCTTACCCGGCTGCGGCGTGTCCTCAATCAGGGTAAAGCCCAGCTTATCGGTGTAATACTCAATTGCACGATCGTAGTCATCGACCACAACAGCCACATACCCCATACATCGCTTCTGTTTTCTCATCTGCTGCTCCATCAGTTACGGCATCACGCCCGCTATAATCAGATTTATATCAGATACGACGTTCGGTCGTCTGTACTGACTCTGCGCTGACACCCTCAGGCCGGACATTGTAAGCATCTGATCCGTCAGGATTGTGGATCCAGTCTTGTAAGAACCCGCTCAACCTTTTCAGCATCCTGCTCCAGTATGGATCTCTCATCGGGAGTGAGCGGAACCTCTTCGAGGTAACGCCGGATGGATGCTTTACTCTCCATTATCAGCCCGCGCGCGCTGTCTTTAAGCAGGTTAAAATCGCAGCCGATGCAGGCCATCCGGTGCTGACAGCTGCTCCAGAAAGGGTTCGTGCAGTATGAGTCACCCAGATCATAGTACGTCGCGGGTCCGGTCAGACTGGCGGCTTCCGGATCGTGGTCAATCAGCACGCTTATCATATGAGAGACCCTGTCGGCTTTGACGAACGAAGCGGCCAGCTGAGTCGGACGTATACGAATATAATGCAGGGTTGACTGTGGGGATGAATGGCCGGACCACTGCATCAGCTCATGTAAAGACATCCCCCCGGCAACACTGGCCAGTGCTGTAACGGCAGAAGCACGGCCGCGGTGGCTGGTAATGGGACCGCGTGAATCTTCCACAGACATACCCGCTCTGGCGCAGAGAAGCGGAATGACAGTGAGATTTATTATGTTTCTTCCCACCGGTTTACCCCGGTTCTGAAACAGATAACGAACTTTTTCACCGGTGCGTTCATCCGTAAATGCTGCCTGCTCCTGAGGACGCTCACTGAGCCAGATATCGACATATTTTTTCACAACAGACGAGACTGGCTTAACAAAAGCTTTAGACGTTTTGCCGGCTGGTACGCTGAGATAGCACAGAGTACCGGCCGGGACAGGGCTGCTGTTTTCCTGCAGAATGTCATCCACCTGTGGGGTAACGCAGTTCATTGTCAGGCGCAACAGCTCGTTCTGTCGCAGCCCGGCATGCGTCCAGATAACCGCCATAGCCTGAAGCATAGACAGGGGATAATGAATTTCGCTCAGCAAATCTTCCTGACGCAGGTTCAGACTCGCCCAGACCAGTCTGAGCCAGACCGGATCATCAATAACGCGGGGGCTCACGCCCTGACGAAACAGCGGTGTATCAGGCGTGGACAGATGGCGGGCCGGACTGAACTTTAATCGCCCCCATCCCCAGCTTTCATAATCAAGCATAAAACGGCGAATGGCATAAACAAACCGGCTGCGGGAATGCGGCATCAGGGGTTCTCCTGAGCGTTTTGATTGTCTGCCCCCTTTCTTTGTATCCAGTGACAGCTCGTCTACTTTCAGTCTGCCGACCATTGCAATAAAGCTGGCGCAGGTTTCCATTGTCCAGTCAGAGGGCTCGCATATTTCCGGCTTTTCCCGGGCAAGCCACAGGCCACAGCGGAGAATAAAACTGTACTGAGTTTCTCTGGAGCGGGGGCGGAGTACCGACGTTTCCCGCCACATCCGGCACCACCGCGCCCAGTCAGGTGCGATACCTTGTGTTGGCTTTTCATGCCATTCCTGATAGTTACGCATTCTCAGGGGGCTCTCTATAATTCCCATAGCAGCAAGCGCACAGGATATTTTCCCCGTAGCTCTTGCGATTCCCCGGTCGTGGCAGTTCTGCCCCCGCCACAGGAGGTCTGTCGTAAAAGTTTCAAGACGCGGGTCGTTGTTCATCAGCATCAGTACACCCAGCATACCGGACATATTGTGCTTCTGATTCTGCCCGGCATATCCCATTGAGATCAGAACGTCTGTCAGCCGGTTAATTTCATGACTGACAATACTCCGGCCATATATAGCACTGGCGTACAACGACGGTGCGCCATGCACTGGCAGGCTGAGCGGAGAAGAAAACGGACCGAGATGAAAGGCAAAAGCAGCAAGCAGGGGCCTGCCGGAACAGTGTTGCTCACAGAGCGTTAACCATCTTTCCTGCGTCCACTGCCAGCAGGGCTGACCCGACCGGTGCGTTTCTGCAAGAACGGCAAGGAGGGTAATTCTGGCAAGTCTGACACTGATACTGCTTCGTGAGGCAATGTCCTGCAGAGGCAGCAGCAAATATGGCAGGGAATCTGGCCGATCGAGCGCAGCAGACCGCCGGTAGCCTGTACGTATCGCGTCTTTTTCCTCAGGACTCAGCGCATCGCTCAGCTGATAATCTGTGCGTTTGAAAGGTATATAAGTGACTGTGTTTTTTTTTCCACTCATCAGTAAGCCCCCGCCTGAAAAATAAGGCCAGCGATTTTCCTGTCGGTTTCAGCTACGGCTGCGGTTATCCGGCCAGACAGATCGGACCCTGACAGATGGATATAAATCTGTGTGGTGCGCGGATCTCTGTGTCCAGCATAAGTCGCCAGCTCATGCAGCTTCCAGCCGGCCCGAGCCAGATGGGTCAGGCGAAGATGGCGAAAGGTGTGGGTTGTAATCTGTGGAAGCCCCGTATCCAGAGCCCATCTGCGCACGGTTTTACTCCAGCTCCACACAGAAAGAGGAGTGCCGTAATTACGATCAGAAAATGAACGGAACAACGCCCCCTGTGTCCGGCCAGCCCGCTTCAGCTGCCGGAAAAGGTTTGCCAGTACCGGCGTAATGTCCGGACCATAGCACACAACCCTTTCACGCCGGCTTTTCGTTGTTTCCGGGCGGATACGGATCAGGCGATGAGCAGGGTCGATATCCTCAAGCGTCAGGGCTGTCACCTCTGCACGGCGGAGTGCACCAAAATAGGCCAGTGCGAGCATCAGCCGGTCCCGCAGGGAAGCAGCTGAAACATGTTTAAGAAATCTCAGCCATTGTTCATTGTCAGGTATTACAGGTAAGCGGGTGATACGCGGGACAAGCCCCCGCCCGGTATAAATGGCACCCGGTAAACCCGCGCGGGGTAGCGGATTGAGACTGCATATATCCTGATAAACAAGAAAGTCATACCAGAGACGGATAGCAGACAGGCGCAGCTGGAGCGTGGCACTGGCCGCAGGGTAAGGCATGCCAGGCAGCTGAGGGCGGATGTAGGCGGCGAGGTCTTCAAACCGGGCTTTTTCAGGTTCAATTTCGTTCTCGCTGCAGAACGAAAAGTAATGATGAAGGGCGCTACGGTAGGCGGTGAGTGTGCCCTGCGCCCGCCCGAGATCGGATAACAGTTTCAGCCAGCGCTCTGCCAGCAATAGGCTTTGTTCATTCGGTGGGATCAGCATCGTGTTCTCCTCTGACAGCAATATCGCTGCTCAAAGTTTACTCACTCAATGTTGCATTCCACTTAACTTACTATAAGCTGTAATTACTTGAAAATGCTAAAACTCCCTTTCTCTCAGCCTCACGACCAACCTTGAACCAGGGATCGCCCATTTTTAACCCAAGTGATTTTGCTGCTGAGGAGCGGGCTATTATGCAGCCATCGTTATTAGACAGCACCACCACAGGTTTGCCACGGAGATCGGGTCTGAAAACCGTCTCGCAGGAAGCGTAAAATGAGTTAACATCGACCAGGGCGAACACTATTAAGCGTCCCTGAACTTGAATGAATGCACAAGATGGCGTACCACACCGAAGACAACTGTTTCGATGTCATCAGTCAGGGGTATTGCTGAATATGCGGGATTAGCTGGCACCAGGGCAGGAGAGGGCAACAACTGCAGTCGTTTACAGGTAAATTCTCCATTTACAGCTGCAATGACAATATCACCGTGCTTGGCCTCACGAATACATTCAACTATAAGTAAATCTCCGTCTCTGATGCCGGCGTTACGCATTGAGTCACCTTCTGCCCGCACCAGGTAGGTGCTTTCCGGATAGCGAATACAAAGGTCATCAAGGGAAAGACGCTTTTCGACATAATCCTGAGCAGGAGAAGGGAACCCACATGAAACCCCATCACCAAACAACGGAACGCATGCCAATGATGAATTGCTGCCTGTAAGTCTGGCGATCGCTGCCATCATCAAAAGCGGGGTGCTTGCTGAATTTTTCTGCGAACTTTTATCCCAACACATCGTCTGTTCTAAAGGTATTGGCATAACTCGCCCCCCTCAACTTATACTGTTTATAAATACAGTATAATAATTCATTTTCAACGATGACAAGCTGTAACTATCTTGAAAACAGTAACCTGATGAGTATTAAAGAATTAATCAGCGTTCACAGTTAGGTATCATGGATGTTCGTAATTGCTCAAAAATTCCGCTATAGTCGGATGTACACTCCCTTAAATAGGAGATAAATATGTTTAAGACTCAAGATGAACGAGCTTGGCAGCGGGGTTATTCATTAGCCCAATTTTGGAAGAAAATCAAAAGGCAATTTTTCCGTCTTGACCGCCGATGTGTTAGCTGGGCCATGAGCCGTAATATGCCAAAATGGGTAGGACGCCTACCAACCGCAGGGTTGCTTATTTTGTCTGTGATCGCTCTAACTCTGGGCGGTTTTGTGATTGTATCCTCGGTGCTAGTTTTTTGCGGCCTCGCCATAGCGAGTTCTTTTGTGAAGGGTGGGGTATCCAGCACTGCGGATAAAACTGACAGCAGTGACTACGCTATGGAAAGCGCTCGTCATGGTCAATACGATGCGCCTTACCAACCACCAGGGGAGGATTGAAGTCACGGTGGCTCTCATCACCGCCGTGACGTTCTTTATTATCTCGTAGTTTTGCTGGTTATCGTATTAGCCGCTGCATCACCTAATTTTCCTCCGCTATTCTGAGCTGTCTCAGTACCTTTTTGGATTGCGTTGCTCAAGGCTACAGCGACGTTTACCCCTGCCCATGATAATGCCCCTAACCAAACAGCAGGTAGTACGAGAAACATAGTGCCCATAACCAGATTCATAATCAGGTCATCGGTACTGTTCTGCAGCCCTGCCATATTAAAGCGGCTGTGAGTGTCTGAACTGTACAATGCAGTTAACAGCCAGCTGTCCAGCCATCGGGCCAGTTCCCACCAGAACGTGAGGAAGTTCAGGGCGAACATCACAAAGGTCAGCGTAATAACGGTCTTGAACTCGTAAGCAGCAAACGCCAGGATCAGCGGTAACATGACATAGACTGCCATCAGCAGGATGGCCTGCACCATCGGCAGCGCCTGCCGCATCGCATCGAACGCCGGGAATGCGGCCAGACTGCCCAGAGAGGCCCCGGCAACAGAGGCCACACGCGCCGCGGCATTATCAAGGGTAAAATCAGCGTTGCCGCCATAGCCGGCATACACATGCCCCGTCTGTGAGACCGTCAGGCTTTCCGGGCTTACCAGGCGACGGATGACGGCTTCCTGGTAGTCACTCTCATTAAAGCCTGACATTTTCATGGCGGCCGAGATGCGCAGCCACATATCCGGGTCAGCTTGGTCCTTCACGCGGGCTTTCAGACCGGTATCCGCACTGCTCCACCACTCGCTGCAGGTGGGATACCCGCCTCTGCCGGTATTGGGCCGGCCGCTGTCCCGGCTGTCGGCCCACGGGAACGCTGCCCGGGGCAGTTTCGACTGCAGTGAGGGATAGTACCGGCTCAGGAAGGTACTGCTGCCGATCCATTCGATATCACGCAGTGTGCTTTTGTCCTTTGTCTGCCCCTGGTCCTGCTGCTTCCAGAGATAGAGCGCGACGGAGTAACAGTCGTTGGTGAAGTCCTGCAGCTCCTGCGCCAGCGCTTTGTTATCGATGCGCGTGTGCTGCACCTCAAAGCGGATTTGCCGCATGTCCGGCCGGCAGGGGATGGTCGCCACGGCCGCCTGGGTGACCCCTTTTGAGAGTTTATGAATCAGCACCCACCACACCGGTGCTGCGGCCGTCTGGTCGTTGAGACTGGAGACCACGCCGGCATAACCGCTTTCATCCGGCGCTTTCGGGGTCCAGACGCCACAGGTTTTAGCCCGGGTCGTGTCGTACTGCATTGTGCTGAGGCTGACGTTAATCAGCGGCACACAGCAGGCAATCATCACCAGGAACCCGGCATACAGCGCGTTTTCAATACGGGGCAGCGACAGCATCCCCTTGTTACCTTCATCCTCCCCTTCTTCACGAACCCGCATCCAGATACCCACCACCTTAAAGGCCAGTGGCAGAACAAAAAGGCCGGTACCCAGCAGGACGTTCCACAGGCCATTGTTGATGACCCAGCCGAGCAGCGTGAGAAAATACTCAAGATAGCTGTTTGTTGTCATCGTCAGACTCCCGGACCGGTAAACATCGCGTACTCACATAACGCGATAAAAAGCACACTGACCACGCTGATGCGTAGCAGCGGCCGCCGGAACTCCTCCCGAAAACCCGGCGCATGCCGGATTTTCCAGAGGCCCCAGGCAACCAGCGCATACAGCGCCAGTCGCCATAACAGCCAGCCGTAACGCGTCGACTGCATCCAGCGCCGGAATGCAGCAGCCTCCCCCGGATGTTTCATGGCGGTGTCAGCCACCATCAGCGAGACCACCATGAACAGCGCCATGCAGGCCAGAAAGATGCCGGTGCGGGTCAGGACTTTCCTGACAGTCATTTTATTGTGCATGCCTGTTCCCTCATTCGGCCTGTTTCGGCGTGGCCATCTGATTGAAGCGGCTGTCAGTATTGTCATCAGCCTGGGTCTGCGGGTTGGTTTCAACACGCTGGTTTTCGCGCTCGATAATGGTCAGTACAGAGTTGCGTGACAGCTCGCGCTTCATCTCCATCTCGGTTTTGAGCGCCGCGATTTCACGGTCCAGCGACTCAATGCGCTCACCGGCAGCACCGATTGCTTTTGGCTGGGCGGCGGCATTAGGCTCTGACATGCCGGTGACCATCATGCGGCGCATCAGCAGGGCCGTTTCCACCGTGTCAGACATGGCCAGCTCGCCGGCAAGGCGGGCGGTCAGGGCCGCATTATCCGGATCACGCTGCAGGGCTTTAATCACGCCGGCCGTCACCGGCAGCCCGCCGGTTTTCAGCTTAGCCAGATTCTCCGCCGTGGGCTTCTCCGTACCATTAACCAGTTTAACCAGCTGCTCCGCGTTGGCTTTCGTTGCGTCTTCCAGCAGGGGCGCAAAGCCGGTGCCGGCAACGGTCGTCCCGGGCTGGTTCTCGGCATTACCACTGGTGCATTCGCTGGCGTTGGCACAGGTGCGCATGGATTTGTCGCCCAGCACCTTCACGGTCATGGCAGCCGCCTCTTCCGCGCTACCGAATTTAGAGCATGCGCCGCCGTTACAGCTGCTTTCGCCCACCGTTGAATTCGCCGTGACCGGCAAACCGTTCATCATGTTGTAGCCGGCAGCGATCAGATCATGGGTGACCCGGATGGCGGGCTGGCCCGCGCCGCCACGTTTTTCTCCCCCGATCCAGTTGCTGCCCGACGCACCGGTGACTTTCCGCCCCGCCTCATCGGCCCGGACCGCGTCACTGTCTCCGCTGTTCACAACAGATTTGTATTCGTCCATCATGGCCTGCTGTGTCCAGTTACTGCTGTCGCTGAAGTCCATCATCTTTTTCGCCATGTTCTGGCAGTTGAGCTGCGCCTTGTCGAATGACACATTGGCCTGAAGCACACCGTTGGTGAGCATGTCATACAGACCGGGGTTGGCCCGCTGAATGACCATCGCCGGCAGACTGGCCACCGCACCCGTTGCCCCCTGAATCACGTCGCCCATCAGGTTCTTAAAGCCGGACGTGACGCCGTTGAGCTGGTTGCCGACGGTGGTTTTCAGGTCGAAGTTGCCGCACATCATGTCACTGCTCCAGCCGGTGTTCAGCCCCAGCTTCTGCATATTGCCGCGCGTGGCCGGCTGGGAAATGACCGACCCGCCGCCCAGGGTATAGAACAGTTTGTCAGACACGGCACCATCCACGGACTTGCCATAACCGATGGCGCTGTTGTTCACCTGCGGCAGGGACATGCCGAGGATGGTGTTGTCATCATCGGCTGCGTGTGCCGCCGGAAGAACCGTCAGCAGGGAGCCGGTCAGCAGCAGGCTAACGCGAACGGCTGAAAATGAAGGTGTTTTTTTCACGGTTTTCCTCATCAGATATCAGTGCTGCCCAGAAATGTCTGCCCGCGTCGTTTGCAGCAGCTGTAGGGCTGCCAGAGCGCAAAGGCTTCGTTGTTATCGCTCGCGGCGGTGTGGCTCCCGTCCGGGAAGACGGCACATGACTGTGTCATGTGGGGAGCAAGCCGCTGCCATTTGTGATTGCGCGTGCCGGTGTTTTCCGTGACCGCCCCCGGTGGCCAGTACCCGTCATGGCGGTTGCCCTTAAGCGCCTGATACACATGCGGCTGCCCGGCGCGGGTGATAATGTCTGCCACGCGCTGTGCCACCACGGCAGAGGCTTTGTCATCATCGGTCTGGCTGACAAACCCAGAACGGGGATAGACGTTGCCCCACATGTTCGCTGCGGCCTGACTGCCGATTTCCCGCTGGCCGGGCACAAGCGCTTCCGGATAGAGGGACTCCGGTACGCCCGTGCGCCAGGCCGCCGAATCCAGCGTACTCAGGAAGTAAGGCATTAACGGGGTGGCGGCAGTATCACAGGAATAGCCCGGAATACTGCCGCCAATCAGGGACGTGGCCGGGTGGCCAATCGCATCGGCATACTTGAAACGAACAGCGGACTTGCGCTGGCCGGGATTTTTCATGTCGGCCGGATTAGCTCCTCCGGCAGAAACACCGGAAAGCCCGCTGGTCACGGCACTCTCCAGCCCGCCGGCAGTCTGGCTGACAACCGCCATTTCCTGCCACGGATTACCGCCCGGCGCGACATAGGTCGAAACGACTGTCTGAGGAATAAAGTGGGTGACTTTGACCGACGTGCGCACCTTGCAGCCAAAGGGGGTGCAGAACAGCCAGTAACAGATGCCGCTCACACGCCAGCTGATACAGTTTTGCGACACGGCGCTGGCAATAATCTGCGCAGTGTTAAGTGCGGCTACAGCAGCTGGCGCGGTTGCCGTACCCAGTACGGTGGCTACCGCCAGCGAGCACACTGTGGTTTTAATGCGGGAGGGTTTTGTCATCACTGGCCACCTCCCCGGTTACGCAGGGAAGTGGCCGCGTCAACATCCGTGGTGCCGTACACCACATCGCGGTCATCGAATACCACGGCCGGCACTTTTTTAATGCCCAGCTCCCAGGCCCGGACCACCTGGCGATAAGAATCATTCAGCTGCTGCTGTTTTTGTTGCCAGGCGGGAGACGCCATAACCTGCCTGACCTGTGCCTCAGCCTGCTGCGGGTCTGCAGGCAGTTCTCCGAACATGTCGGTCTGCAGCCGGTCAGGGCCATCAAGAAGGACCACCGGCACGCCCGGGGGCAAATTTGCCGGCAGATGCTGGCTGTCAGTGAAGAGAACAGTGCCGGCCAGTACGGATGCCGGCAGCAGAGCCGGCAGGAAAACAAGGGAGGTCAGTTTCATGAATCGGGACTCCGTCAGACTGAATCGCCTGACAGCGTGCCCGTGGCCGTTCAGAAAAGCCGCATTAAATTCTATACCCGAACAAAAAAATTAATCAGCGAATCTGTAGCTTTTGCAATAGGAAATGATCACAACCATTTAGCTAATGATATAACTACAGACGTAAGCGTCACATATAGACCGTATTATCGCTCACTCAGAGGTGTATCAGCTCAGACTTAAACTAACAGTATTCCTTGAGCGAAAATTTGACGTAGATCTGTAGTCACAATCACCGTGAAGTCAAAGCAAAAAAACGCCATAGACGATTCATTAATCTGGCTTTGAATTTATTATCTAACTTAATAACATTAATCAACTGAATAATAAGCATAGTTTCTTTCTGTGAAATCAATAATCACGATACTTTGTGAGCCATTTCTGCTGATAACCACTCGGCAAGGTGCCCTGCAATTTGGTGGTGGTTTCCCTCGGGATTACTGACGAAATAATGGGCTGAACCGGATAAAACATTGTTTAAAGGGGTATATAACAACCCGTTTCTCAAAGCATGTTCTGCCATCAGATCACTGACAATAGCCACACCCTGTCCGGCAATCGCAGCCTGAATCACATGAGTCTCATCGGTGAACCGTGGCCCTGCGTTAATATCCAGCTCTGCTGGGCCAAATTCATCTCGCCAGCGCTGCCAGTCCGGAGCGGGTTGCGGCACACGGCGACCATCAGTATGGAGCAAGGTGGCTTGCAGTATATCCTCTGCCGTTTTCAAGGACAGCTTTGGGCTGGCGATCAGCACGAATCGATCCCGGTAAAGCAGGCGTGGTGACAACTGCTCATCCGGCTCAGTTCCGTAGCGCAGAGCCATGTCAATATTCCTGCTGCGCAAATCCACAATGCAGTCATCGGCATGCAGTCGCAGATCTATTGTGGGGAACTCGCGCAGCAGCGCTGGTAATCGCGGTACCAGCCAATGAGTGATCATAGCGGTGGTGGCGGTTAGTGTCAGAACTCTTGGGCGTTGTACTTCAACGATTTCTGAAACCGCATTCTGTAGCAACCGGAAGGCCTGACTGGACGCCCGTTGCAAAATCTTCCCGTCAGCAGTGAGCTCCACCTTACGTGGTGTTCGTTCAAGTACGCTAACCTCTAACAGGTTTTCCAGCAGTCGGATTTGATGGCTAACAGCTGTTGGTGAAACGCCAATTTCTTCAGCAGCCAGTCTGAAGCTTTTCAGTCTTGCTACAGCATCAAATACTTGTAGTGAACGTAGAGGCGGGAGTCTTCGTGTCATGGTGAGTTTTTTTCATCTTTAGCTGAAAAGTATGATTTTGATTAGCTATACAACATCAATATATCTTTTTAGATGCAGTACAGCAGATGAAAATTATTCATCGAATTACTCAGGAGATGACGATGTCTACATCAGTGGTAAAACAACTTCGCTTAGTAATCACCACAGAAGATTTTGATAATGCGCTTTCTTTCTATCGCGATAGCCTTGGATTGACGCAAATTAATGCTGTCCCACCTGATGAAGGTAGAGTAGCAATACTTGAGGCTGGCAAAGCTACGCTGGAATTGGTAGAGCCAGCGACAGCTGCTTACATAGATGATATTGAAGTCGGTAAGCGAGTTTCCGGCTGGGTACGGGTAGCGTTTGAGGTGGAAGACATTAGTTCAACAACCGCAACTCTGGTGGAGGGGGGGGCGCGTATGCTCTCGGAACCAAGGATGACACCTTTTAATTCTTTCAATAATCGACTGGAAGCGCCAGCCGGATTACAGTTAACACTTTTTCAACCACTGTGAAAACAGGTTTGCCGGGATGGCGGGTAATAGTTCTCTTACCTCGCTATTAGTATCCGGAACGTCTGCTCTTGGCACAGGCTATGTGAAAACTGTTTTGGTCGCTTAAACTGCCAAAAACAGGGCTAAAAACTGCACGCATACGTAAAATTTGGCTCAGCTAACCAGTACCAGTCGAGCAATTCCAGATTTTGCGTAGATGCGCGCACTTCAGTTTTAGGTCAGGGTTTTCACACAACCTGGGCACAAACGGCCTGTGAGATTAGATTTAACTCTGTGCCATACATAGCGGTGTCAGATTAAATCTGAGCTAATACAGAAGATGTGAGATCGGTTTTCCACGGCAGCAGATCGCGCAGCCGGTTAACAGGCCAGTCCTGGATATGACCGATGACGTAACGCAGCCACGCCTCCGGGTCCACGCCGTTAAGCCGGCAGGTGCCGATAAGGGAGTAAAGCACCGCGGCCCGCTCACCACCGCTGTCCGAACCGGCGAACAGCCAGTTTTTCCGTCCCACGGCAACACCACGCAGCGCGTTATCCGCGATGTTGTTGTCTATCTCTGCCCAGCCGTTGCTGCAGTACAGGTTCAGCGCGTCCCACTGCTTCAGCAGGTATGCGAATGCCTTCGCCGTATCTGAGTGCCGTGACAGCACCGTCATCTGCACCTGTATCCAGTCGTACAGTGACTGCATCAGCGGGATGGTTTTCTCTTTCCGGACCGCCAGCCGTTCATCTGCAGGGCTGCCGCGTATTTCCGCCTCAATGGCGTACAGCTCACCGATGCGATTCAGCGCTTCGGTGGTGATGTCAGTCGGGTTACGGACGTGAACATCGTGGATTTTTCGCCGGGCGTGCGCCATGCAGGCCGCTTCCATGATGCGACCGTCTTCGTACAGCGCATTATAGCCACCGTAAGCATCCGCCTGCAGGATGCCGCTGTACCCGGCAAGATGCTGTTGTGGATGAACGCTCTTACGGTCCGGTGAGTATGCGAACCACACCGCCGGCGGCAGCTGCGAACCGGCGTTGCGGTCATCCCGCACGTAGACCCACAGCCGGGCAGTGCGCGTTTTGCCGCTGCCCGGCTCCTGAACCGGTACCGGGATATCGTCGGTGTGCACTTTGCCCGGCATCAGCACGTACTGTTTCAGAAGGTCATACAGCGGCTCCAGCAGTTCACTCACCGCACCCGACCAGCGCCCCAGCGTGGCCCGCCTCAGCTCCACGCCCTGACGGCGGTAGATTTCTGACTGCCGGTAGTGCGGCGTGTGCTCTGCGAACTACGCCGTGACGATTCGGGCCAGCAGGCCGGGACCGGCGTAGCTACGCTCTATGGGTTTGGAGGGCATCGGGGCCTGAACGATGTGGTCACAGCTGCAGCAAGCCAGTTTGGGCCGCTGCGTTTCGATAACCTTAAAGGCGCTGCTGATGAGCTCCAGTTGCTCCGACACGTCGCAGCCCAGCGGGCCGAGGTCCCCACCGCACGCCGGACAGGCGGTTTCTGCCGGGGACAGTATGCGTGTTTCGCGGGGCAGTAAGGCAGGAAGTGGTTTGCGGGAGGAAGACTGGCGCAGCGGCTGCGGTAGTGCCGGGTCATTCTGTTCACCCAGCACTTCCGACATCTCCTCCTGCAGGGCGCTGATGCGCTCTTCAGCTTCGCGTACCTGACGCGCCGTTTTCTCACGCAGCTTTTCGGAGCTTTTGCCGAACTGCATGCGTTGCAGCTTAGCGACCAGCGCCTTCAGTCGGTTAATTTCGCTGGCGTACGCCGCCACCCGCTGTGAGAGCAGGCGGTTGTACTCCGCCATTTTGCGAATTGTGTGCTGCTGCGTATCCAGTAGCGCCCGAAGCCGGGCATTTTCGTCGGAGAGTGAGTTTTCCATGCAGCCACATTACTCCGGTTCAGATGCGCAGACCAGGGCATTCCGTCCGCTGCGGATGTTTCCAGTTAATGCCTTCCAGCAGCATGCCCAGCTGCGCGGGAGTCAGATGGACTTTCCCGTCGCGGGTCACCGGCCACACGAAGCGCCCCCGCTCCAGCCGTTTGGTGAACAGGCATAGACCGTCGCGGTCGGCCCACAGCACCTTTATCATGCCACCACGCCGCCCACGGAATATAAACAGATGCCCGCTGAACGGGTCCGTGCGCAGTGTGTTCTGCACTTTCGCCGCCAGCCCGTTGAAGCTGCAGCGCATATCTGTCACGCCAGCGACCAGCCAGATGCGTGAGCCCGCCGGAAAGTTAATCATACCTCACTCTCCCTGAGTTCGCTGACCAGTGCACGCAGCAGCTCCGGCGTCAGTGGCCCGGTCAGACTCAGGGTGCCGCCCGGCAGTGCCAGTTTGCAGCTGATGACCGGCGGCTGGTCTGGTGATACGGCCCCGTTGTGTCTGGATGGCGGC
The DNA here is from genome assembly GCF_007981265.1 of Pantoea sp. CCBC3-3-1. NCBI lineage: Bacteria > Pseudomonadati > Pseudomonadota > Gammaproteobacteria > Enterobacterales > Erwiniaceae > Pantoea > Pantoea sp. CCBC3-3-1. The sequence continues at coordinate 439,229 of NZ_CP034363.1, read as the reverse complement.
GACAGAGGCTCCACGGTGACAGGAATGAGAGTGGCTCTGCTGGCCGGGTCCAGCAGTCCCTGTCGATGCAGGTTACGCCAGTTGAAGAGCAGGTTATCGTTGATGCCATGCTCACGTGCAATTTGTGCCACACAGGCGCCCGGCTGCAGAGTTAAATCCGCCATGCGGATTTTGAACTCCAGTGGCCAGTCCGGACGGCGTTTTTTGACAGGCAGGTTTGTTTCCAGATTGAAGGCGTACAGCTCCTCCTCCAGACGCTCAGGCGTATATTCATCCGGCAACGGCCAGTTAATACCCGTGCGGCGAAAACGCTTGAACATTTTATGCGTGGCGGAAGTACTGATGTTCAGTTGCTCAGCGATTTCACGGTAAGTCAGGGCGTCGTTAAACCGCAGGCTGAGTGCAGTAATGATCCAGGGTCTACTGGTGTAAGGCGTGTTTCTGTCCACGGTAGTGTCCATGTTCGCGAAAGTGTCCATGGTAGGAAATACGGGGGAAAATGAAAGACGGTCTGAACGATACGCTTACCTACAGACGGTTAAACCCGGCATAAAGTACTAATCTGTAATTAATCAACTAAATTGCCAGAGGTGATGATGAATATCAGGTATCTGTATGGAAAGGAAAAGATTCTTGGCCCCGTTATCCGCGACGAGGCTCCGATACGGCTGTGTGACCTGACGCATTATTCACGCAGGTGAAACGAAAAGATGCGCGATAATGAAATGGAAAAAATTTTCACTCCGGATCGTTATCAAGTTGCTATAAAAATTAATGGGCACACCCTTAACCCTGACGATATGACTGCAGATCCCATGTTTACGCTATCGCCTCGTCATTGTTATTGTATATGTTTGAGTAATCGGCAAGATGAGCCAGAACTCTATGCTGCTTTTAAAGCTGATATCTGCATCGCATTCGACGTTGATCTCCTCCAAGAAAGACTTTCTCTTTTAGACCATAGATTCCCGGGTACTGAAATTAAAGGGAAAGATGTGATCTATTACCATCCAGAAACGGCACCAGACAGCTTCACTCCTGAAGAACTTGTTTTTTTTAAACCAAATATATTTTCTCATGAAGCAGAGTATAGGATTGCGCTATTTTATCCTCTAAACAAAACAGGGTTTGCATACGAGGGAGGAGTTTTACCTTTCAAAATGGAAGGTGAATCAATGTTCATGGATATTTCCCATCAGCAAAAAGGATTTATAAGTGAATGCGTTAAGAAGGTTATGCGAAGGAAATTTTCTTGACCTCGTAGTCAATTTTATGACGTTACTTAGCAAAAAAAACCGGCCCTGAGGGCCGGTATGCAATATTGTTATTTTCTTTTTATAATCATGCCCCTGGTGAAGGCAAGTCTGTAGTTATACGTCAAGTCCGTTGATCCACAGCATCAGATACACCAGGTCAGCCGAATCCGGCACCGTGATATACCAGCGCGGATGCGCATACTCCTCTTCCTGCGGCCAGCTTGTCTGCCCTGTCACGGTGATAAGGATGTTCACCGCCTGCTTCAGCTTTCCCTCAAGATAGATGGCCACGCTGCTGCTGAGTCCCACCCGGTGCGGGTGACAGGTCATTCTGACCGGGCCGGTCATTCGCTGTTTGATCATTGCCCGCAGCCTCATAAGGTGCTGATGGGTCGCCGGGAGCACGCCGGGCTCTCCCTGGGGCAAGAGGGTGAAAAGCGCGCCGCCACTGTGCTCATGAATGGCGGGTTCAGGGTACTTCAGTGTCATCATACCGTGGCAGGCTCCTGTTGATTCTCCGTCAGACCGCGCAGACGGTCCAGATTCAGTGCGAGGCGTTTTGCCGCCTCCAGTTCGCTGCAGTTAAACTGATTCATCAGCGCCCGGCGTTCGGCTTTCTCTTCTTTTTCCGTCATACCCAGAGCCAGGAAGAGACTGGGCGGCACGGCACGAAACAGCGCCTCGATCCGTTTCGCCAGTACCACGCCCTCGGTATAACAGCCCGACAGTTTACTGGCGGAAAGCAGCACCGATTCCTGCTCCGGCGTGAGCGCGCGGAAGCGGCTGATATCTTTCACCTCCTCCGGGGGCATGGTCAGACAAATCCACCATTCCGCCATGTTCAGCATTTTTTCGGCAATATCCGGGTAATCTTTAAGGTTCTGGGTGGCCAGCCACAGCCAGGCCCCGAGCTTACGCCACATCTTGACCACCTTGGTCATGTAGGGCGACAGCAGCGGGTTGACCGTGACGATATGTGCCTCATCCACCGTGAAGACAATATCCCGGCCCAGGAACTGGTCACGCTCCGCGATGTTGTTAATCATGTTGGTCATCGAGACCATGGTCAGGGCCATCTGCGCCTCATAACCCTCACGCGCCAGATGCCCCAGGTCAACCAGCGTCACGTCCGCTTCCGGCCACAGAGCCCCTTCGCGATTGAACAGCTCCGCTTCAAAGCTGCCGGCCTGGGTGAACATGCCCAGGGATTCCGCCATCTCCGCCGCTTTCGCCTTGCGCTGGGCATTACGGACATTAATGACGCCCTCATCGTTGTCAGAGGCAATGTCATACAGCGCCTGCTGCAGGTCAGACGGCAGCATCTGCCGTCCTTCTTTATACGTGGCATGCGCCGCCATCAGCAGCGCCTCACGTATCATCGCCCTGTCGGCACGCTTCAGGTCAGCCTCTTCTTTCGGGTCGCCGCCGGTGATCATCATGCGCGCGGAGATTTCCATTTCACCGAGAATGTCACGTTTGTCATCCTCGCCATCGTCGTCCGTCTCGATATCCGGCAGGTCGCTCTCATCCACGGCCTGGGCGGCCAGGCCTTCTTCCACCAGTTTATGTGCATCGGCAAACGGCGGCAGGCTGACGCCGCTCCCGGGTCTGACGCTGATTTTATTCACCGTCAGCCCGAGGCTGTCGAAGAAGTCGGCCAGCAGGCCGAACGAGTTCCCGGCCTCCGCAATAAACAGCCGCGGACGGTGGACGGCCATCAGCTGGGAGAGCGCGGCACACAGCGTGGCCGACTTGCCCGCCCCGGTCGGGCCGAACAGCAGCAGATGCGCATTCTGGGTACGGTCATGCTTGTTGAGCGGATCGAAGGTCAGGATATCCCCGCCGCGGTTGAAAAAGCTGAAGCCGGGATGCCCTGTACCCGTTTCCCGCCCGGTCACCGGCAGGAGACCGGCCAGGTGCTGAACCCAGGTCAGACGGGTATACCAGTGTTTTTTGTCACTGTCCGGGTTAAAGCACATCGGCAGCGCCCGCAGCCAGCTGTTCAGCGGCCCCTCTTCGAACTCCGGGCGGACCGGCTGCAGGCCCGCCCCGAGCAATACAGTCGACAGCGCCAGCCGCTTGCGCTTCAGGCTGGTCATGTCATCACCGCGCAGCAGGAAGGTGATCCCCGCCCGGTACAGCTTGTGCCGGTTGCCCAGGTACTCTTTGACCGTCTTCACATCCTGGCGGACGCGGCCCGACTCGGTATTCTCCCCGACCGCGTTTTTCGACAGCCTGTTAAACTGCTCTTCGAGCCGGTCCTGGGGCTGGACCACCACCGTCATGCACACCATGGTCCCTTCCGGAAACATATCCATCAGGGCATTGATTTTCTTTTCACCCCGGCTTTTCTCCCCGGTCAGCGTGCCAGGCTCCGGCGGTGTACGCAGTTTTTCCACCGACACCGCGCAGTGCGGCTTGTTGTCAATCCACCACACGCCGTTTTCCGGGTCGGAGACCGGCGGCGTGAACCACAGGGTTTCGGCAAAATCATTGCTGACCGGCACGGTGCCTTCAGGCGTCTCGCGCGGGTCTGCGTAAGCAGCCTGGCGATAAAGCGTGGTTTTATCCACCCAGTCCGGTGACGGATTGAACAGCCGCAGCAGCCAGCCATGCACCTGCAGGCCGTTCTGACGGCTGCAGCGGATCCCCGCCCCACCCAGGGCATTCACAACCCGGTCGCACACCTGGTTGAGCATCGCCACCGGCGGCATCGGATCCCGGTTTTTTCCCAGCCAGCGATAAATCACCATCCGGGTGCGGCGCTGCTGCCCGCGCCACGGCTGCCCGGTGATCAGTGAGTCGGTGAACAGGCCTTCAGGCCGGGAGATACTGCGGATATGACGCTCCATTTCCCCCAGCCAGGCGTCGGTAAACGCCGTGCGCTGCGCATGCGGTCGGACATACCCGCGCAGCCTGTCGAGGTACGCGTCAGTGTCGTCCTCGTCCTGGCAGAAGAACTGCACGACCCAGGGATTCACGTCATGTTCATCAAAGCTGTCCTGAAGCGCATCCTCCACCGAGTCACGGATCTGCTCCAGACGGTCTTCTGTCCGCCCTTCGGTGGCCACCGGCGTCACATCATAAACCGCCCCCACCGACACACCGTCATCGAGCAGGAGACACTGCTCTTCATCGAGAAACTCCGCCCAGGGCAGAAAGTCAATGATGGAGGGACTGACATGATAAATTTTTGCCTCATCCTGGCGGGACATTTTCCCGGGACGCGTCAGGGGCTGGCGGCCCTTCACGCCCGTGCTGAGGGTCTCATCGGCCTGAACGGACTGACCGCCATCAGCCGGCGTCTGACGGTCAGGGGAGGTGGTGCGGGTAAACAGTGAAAACATTACAGGGCCTCCGTGCGCTCGCCAGGCATGGCATACTGCGTCTGGCTGTAGAACGGAAACACGGTGCTGTATCCCGGCACCGGCGTGTTACCGTCGGCAAGGTGGGGATACAGATACATCACCATGTCAGGGTTAGGCAGCCGGGGAAACTGCTGCGAAATTTCACTCTCCTGAGTCCGGCTGTAGCTGCGGTCGGCCTGCGCGTTCGCCTGCGTTTCACTGCCCGTCAGCGGACGGCGCAGCGTGTCCCGGGCCTCTGCCGACTGGCGGGCGGTACTGCCGCCACCGTCCGCGCCGTTCCACAGCTCAAGCATGGTGTTATCGCCCGCCGGCAGCATTTCCTCCTTGGAGGTTGAGCAGCCGCTGAGCACTGAACAGGCCAGAGCCAGAATGAAAACTGTTCTGTACATTACCGGTATCTCCTTTGTGAGGCGGCCGGATCGTAGCCGCTACAGATAAAAATAAATGCACTGACATTCAGCAGATGCGCCAGCTACTGCAGGGACATATAAGGGCAGTGAAGCCGGCGCGAAAGTTTCGGGCTGTACCACGACACGGCACAGTCGCAGGCACTGAGCGGCAGGGAAAACCGGCCGGTATCCAGTAAAAGCCGGCCCCGCTGCCAGCGCAGTAAAGGCAGACGGGCAGGCAGCAGCGCCACCGGGCGCAGCTGCAGGACGGCCGTCGGCGAGGGCCGCACCTCAATGTGCCAGCCCGCGCCATCGCTGAACGTCCGGCACACGGATGACATCGGCAGAAGCGTCATGTGTCCCGTCATGGCAGTCACTCAGTCCAGTCCGCCGCTGTCGCTGACGCCACCGGGCAGGGTGAAGTCGTAGCGCACCCTACGGCCCTTGTCTTCATAATCAATGGCCAGCTGACGGGTGATATGCACCGCGAGGCGGGCCCCCGGCGGCACATAAATGGCATCAAACGTCATCCCGTACCGCTGCTTGATCCAGTCCGTGGTCTCCGACATGCCGCCGGAGATGGCTTTGCCCAGCGCTGCCTGTCCGGCGTCGCCGGTCATGGTGGAGGAAATCCCGTTGACGTTGTTCTGCGTGGTGTACTGCCCCTGACTCAGGGCATCTCCTGCCGCACCGGCTGCTGACAGGCCAAAGATAGTCGGCAGATACGTGGAAGCGTTGGATTTGCGTTCGCCCCCGATGCACGGAATGCCGTTTTCATCCGAAATCCAGCCGATACCCCCACCGGTGCCGGTATCCTGTTTGGCCTGAGCGTTATTATTCTGCCCGCCGCTGTTAACGGCCTCCGGTTTCGGGAGGGTGCGCACCGTACCGTCGGAAAAGACAAACGTGACGCTGGTCACCTGGCCGCGCACGCAGGACAGCGTCCAGTCACCGCTGGCCGTCCCGGAAACGATGGCCCCTTCAACGTCCGGCAGCTCGATGCCGTTTGCTGTCAGGTTATCCTTACCGATGAGTACTTTGAACGGGTAGGGATCGGTCACGGTGCCGTTGATGGGCACGCGGCCAAGCAGTGCCGTCATGGCGCGGCTGCCGACCAGCGTGGAGTTTTCCGGCAGGGTGTACACCGGCTCGGCACTCTCTTCCGCCCCTTTCTCATTGGTGTGCCCCTTCACTTTCTGCTCATAGGCCGCTTTCTGGCGGGTCAGCTCATTGTCCCCCAGAAACGAAGTCGGGAACTGAGATGACGCCTTGCCGCTGGCCGCATCACGCGGATCCGTCTCTTTCTGGTCCGTCGGCGTGACCCACATCATGCCGTCACTGCCCTGAGATGCCGCGCCCCCGGTGCTGCTGCCCATGCCATCCAGGCCCAGCCCCAGCGGGATATCGCTGTCTGCCGCCTTTTTCCCGGCGTCGGGCTGTTTCAGCTTGTCGGTCAGACTCTTGATCTTCGCCGTCAGGCTGAGCTGCTCATCCTGCAGCTGTGCCTGGCGTTTGTCGTACTGCTCACGCAGACCGTTGACGGCCTCATTCACCTGCCCTGACACGTCCTGATTGCGCTTACGCAGGCGCTCGTTCTCCTTCACTAAATCAGCGTTCTGTTTATCGAGCGTTTTCTGACGGTCACGCACATCGTTCAGCCGGCCGATGAGCGTGCGCAGCGTGTCCTCCGGGGTGTCGCCTTCCACGCCCAGCGCCTTCAGCTCATCCGGCGAGAGGTTTTGCAGGGCACCGCCGCTTTGTTTTGCCTGCGGCTGCTCTGCCGGTTCGTTTTTGCAGCTTTTGAGCCCCACGGCCAGCCCGGCAATCACCACGGCCGGCACGATGACTTTCACCAGGGCATTGGATTTAATCTGCATGGCGGGCCTCCTGTTTTACTGCACGGGCCGCTTTACGCAGCGCAGATGGTTCGGCGATGAAGGCGCTCTCCGGACGACCGGCGGTCACCACATACACGGTGGTGGTGTCTTCCGGCGTGCCGGCAGGACCGACCCAGCGGTGCTGGAAAGTGGCGGACACAAACTGCCCCTGCAGCGCACGCGGATCCAGAACGACCTTACGGCCGCCGGTGTTCGTGAGCCTGAGGGCCACCACGCTGCGGTTTGCCGCCCCCCAGGCCGCCAGCGGCGTGACCGTCACTGGCTCTGAAGGGTACAGCGTGCTGACGCGCCGGGGCAGATGCGGGTTGACCGGATGAATACCGGGCACCGCCTCAACCGTACGGGCCGGCGCATACAGGCTCTGGGCGGCATAGCGGGTCAGCAGCACCGGAATGGGGGCGCTGTAGCGGATTTTTTTCCGCCTGGCCTGCGTGCCGTCATCGCTGCCGGTGGGGGCTGACGGGCCTGATCCGGAAGCGCCCCGGTCTGCACCACCTGACTGACCAGCCGCATCAGATGCCTGGCTCAGCGTGCTGACATCACCGCTGTAGACCAGCCGGACCGGTTCGGCCGGCCCTTTTTCACCGGCGGCGAGATCAAACAGCAGGACCTCGCCGCTTTCCACATCCTGCAGCTGCACCCGCGTCTGCGGGAAGGCGCTGTCGGCTTTCAGGTAGACGGCCCCACCGGTGCTCTGCACCCGGAGTTTGCCGTTAAGCGCCGGCGGAAACCCAACGCGGACGTTTTTGTCCACAAAGACCACCCGCTCCTGCCCAACCTTCAGGGGGATCTGCAGCGGAATACGCTCCCATTTCATCAGCTCATCTGCGCCGGCAGGACGTGATACCAGTGTCGCCAGGGGCAGCAGGGCGAGGGACAGCGCCATCAGCCCGGCGCGGGCGTGGGGATTTTTACTCATCACTGAAACACTCCTGACTTCTCCGGTTTGGGTGCAGGCGGTGCCGCCTCCAGACGCTGGGGCACACCGGCATAACAGTCCAGCGCCAGACCGAACGGGTTGCGCTCCGCATCCCCTTCCCAGCGCACCACTTTCAGCGGGTAACGCACCAGGGCGCGTTTGACCGGCTCGGCGTGGAAATATTCATCGGCCACCACGTCCAGGCGGGCAATCCAGTGATCGCGATCCTGTACGGTCACACTCTGTGACTGGTAACCACGGCCGGGCAGTTCATACACCACGCGCACGCGGTCGGTGAGTTCGCCGGCGTCACCGCGCTTCTTCGCGTCCGCTTTCAGGAAATCCTGACAGGACGGCGTCAGATACGGCGACAGCGCATCGATTTTGGCGGAATAGTCCACCTCGCCATTTTTCGGCCAGGCATTGAGCTGCTGAAAAATGTAAAACGCAAAGGAATAGACCGTCGGGGGCGGCACTTCCCACCAGGGCCGCGTGCTGCCGGAGCGTAAATCCGGCGGGTTATGCACGGTCAGCTTGCTGGGTGCCAGCATCCAGCCGGCACAGGTGAATAAAAGGAAAAAGGCGAGCACGGCGCAGGCGATGCGCAGCGTCTGAATATGCTGGTCGCGGTCTTTTACCGCATGGCGATAACGGCTCATGAGGCTCTCCTGTTACGTTTCACTGACCAGCCCCGGGCATCCACTATCAGTTTCGGATTGCCCATTCCCAGCCGGCGTTTTTTGGTCTCCAGTCGCTGCCAGAGCCAGTTCTCGGGCTTACCGCGCTTGAGCCTGGCCATCCAGCGGCCGCCAAACCAGACGAGCAGCAGCGGCATGACCAGCAGGCCGGTGGGAACAACAACCCAGCCGGCCAGCGGGATAAACGGCAGTGACAGGAGCAGACCCACTCCCGCGCCGGCAAGGGCTGCCAGCCCCATCTCATGGGTGGTAAACCCGCGAAACACCACGGGCTCACTGTTGAGACGGTCAGGGAGAAAACGAATGGTCTGCATCGTCGTGGACTCCTACAGCAGAATGTCGGCAGACTTGCCGACCAGCCAGATAACGGTAACCAGCAGCACCACGCCCACCACGATAATGGAGCCAAATTTGGTCCAGGTGGCCCGCTCGTTACGGACTTCGGTAAACGTGTGCAGGGCAGCAATGGCGACGCTGATAAAGGCAACGGCGGCCACGACCAGCCCGCCGATGACAAGACCATCCTGGATGTACCCCTTGATTTGTCCGGACAGGCCGCTTCCGCCGCCTGATGTGGGGGGTTCAACCTGGGGTAAATCAGCGAAGGCCGGTTTGCAGGTGAGCCAGCCCAGAATAGCCAGCGTACCGGCGCGGGTCAGCGCACGGCTGCCAAGACGGCGCAGGCGGGCAACAACAGACTCAGATTGGTGCATGAAATGTATCTCCTGAAATGATTTGAATGCGTTAACTGGCGAACATCCAGATACACGCGAGCAACAGCAGCACGACGCGGATAACAAAGCGCCCCAGCGCCGCATCCCGCACTTTGGTATTACTCCACCCGGTCCAGACATCCGACAGCCCCCACGCGGCCCACAGAAAAAGAAACGCTATCAGTGCCCCGATGCTGAGCAGATTAAGAATGCTCAGGTCAAGGCTGCCGGAGCCGGCCTTAAACGCGTTGGTTTGCTCGGGTGTCATGGGCATCAGGGCCGCTCCCGCCGGTAATTACCGGCCACAAAAGACGGGTCACGCGGTTGCGCGCGGGAGGGTTCCAGATAGCGGTCAATGCCGCTGCGGATGGTGTTGAGATCGGATGTGGCCTGACGGTAATCAAAGAAAAAGCGGCCACGGTCGGCCGGGTCGGCCTGTGCAGCCGCCACGCGGGCCCGTTCAAGCGACGCCTGAACCTGGTCCAGCTGACGCTGAACAGACGCAAGCTCGTCTTTCTCGGATGCCTGTGCAGCAGCTGACGCCAGAAAGGTCAGCAGCACCAGGCCGGTGATGCCCGGGACACGACGGTTGCGCCGCATTGCCGGACGATTTGAGTTCATACGCACCTCCAGAAGGATTAAGGGGTGCGGACAGGATGCGGAAGAGGGAGCGCCAGGTCAGCGATAAACCCTAAACAGGAATTTCAAAATTAATTGCAGGTCAGTGCTGCGTGGGGGATGAGCTTACAGAATTGGCGGTTCACTGATACTGACGCGCCATGAACAGTCGTTTCGTGGCTTGTCTGCTGACGGCAGGCGCGCAAAACAGGTTTTGCACGCCTCCGTCCAGCGCCGGTTAAAGATAATGAAATGAGCGCCTCCTACCCTAACAAGGCGAGGCGGTAGCATGGAATTTACGGGATAAATTGCGTTACAAACGAAATTAAATTGCTTTCCAGCTTTCTGGATTATGTCGCACAAAAGGGCTGTATTCAGGAGCCTGGAGCTTCAATGTCTTGTCTTCGTTAAAATCATCTTCTCTGTTAAAAGGGATGACGGGCCATTCATGTATATTGGCTAGTCTGTTTTCAAAATCTTTAACTTTTTCATCGAGAAACTGCTGCTGGTTTATTTTTGCTTTTCCATCGAGGCCACCCCGCACACCATATATTAGGTAAGGTTCCAGCATGCTGTAACCTATGTAATGAAGCGCATGTATGGGTGGCCATAACATCAATCGCATGTCCCCATGACGTCCATTGTGACCACAGGCATTTTCAGGCGCACCGGCAGTAACGGAGAGTAAGGCACGCTTACCTTTCATTACGCCATTCTCATGTCGGTGTCTGCTGTCATAAATTCCACCATAAACAAACACCCGATCCATCCATCCTTTCAGGATGGCGGGCATACCAAACCACCAGAAAGGAAAATGCAGAATTAACAGGTCAGAGTTAAACAATAACTCAATATGCCTCGCAACCTCATCGGGTAACTTTTGCTTTCCCCAGTGATGGCGCTGCTCTAGCAAAGCATCAAACCTCACTGAATCCTGCCTGTCCGGGTAAAAGGTTTTATCCTCGCGAGGTTCAAAATTTTCACTATATAAATTGACTGACTTAACCACTGATCCTTGCTTTTCAAATACGCGGGCGGCTCTGGATGCCAGGAATGAGTTAAATGAAACCGCCTCAGGATGAGCAGTGATAATCAGTACATTCATAATGGACCTCCTTAGTGACTTTTCACTTTTATAATGTTTTCTTTTGGTTTTGCATTCAATTACGCACTTTGAGGTAACTACTCATGGCATATCCAGGAAACGTTTACTCCGCCAAGTGTTCAGCACGCGATGCCCTGGCACTTATATCAGGAAAATGGGTAATGCTTATCCTTCCTGCCTTAGCAGAGGGGCCTTTGCGCAACGGCGAACTGATGAGAAAAATTGAGGGCATCTCACAAAAGGTACTTACTCAGACTCTGCGACAGCTCGAACGACATGGTCTGGTGTCCAGAAATGATCACGGTGAAAAGCCCGCATGCGTGGAGTACAGCCTGACCAAAGTGGCAGACTCACTAGTAAGTACACTCGCCGCTCTTGACCGCTGGGCCGAGATTAATTTTCCTGAACTTGACGCGGCAAGAATACGATATGATGAACAACTTTCGCAGGACAAACCAGGGAGTTAAAATGTCGAGAGCATTAAAAACTGAATATCATGGCGTGCGATACAGAGATGCAGAGACCCAAAAGGTGGTCGAAAGCTTTTTCCCTGAAAAAGCAGACCTGAGAAGGAGTTGCCTGGCGGAGAAATACGGTATCCTGAAACAGGAAAATTTTTCAATTATGCCAGACCTTCTGGAGCCGATACGGACAACAGAGGACGCTTATCTCCGGTTGCACTTACTTTCACTAAAAATCTGTCTTCCAAACAGCTTTAATCTTGATGGGTTATTCGACTCACTTCCAAACGTGGCATGGACATCAGCAGGGCCTGTTTTACCGTACGCTGTTGATAAACTCAGGACATTAGTTGCCAGGGAATATCATCACCTGACCGTTTTTGCTGTTGATAAATTCCCCCGCATGCTTGACTACATTATACCTGAAGGAGTGAGAATCGCTGATGGTGACAGAGTGAGACTTGGTGCTTATCTTTCAAAAGGCTCCACGGTTATGCATGAGGGATTTGTAAACTTTAATGCAGGTACCCTCGGAAAATGTATGGTCGAGGGGCGCATCACGCCCGGGGTTACTGTCGGTGATGGAAGTGACATCGGTGCAGGAGCATCAATTATGGGGACACTTTCTGGAGGGGGGCGGGAAATTAACTCTATTGGCAATAACTCACTTCTTGGCGCGAATTCGGGTACCGGGATTTCACTGGGCAATAACTGCATAATAGAAGCGGGCCTATATGTCACTGCCGGCACTAAAGTATTATTACCTGATGGGAAATATGAATATGCCCGTAATCTCTCAGGAAAAGATAACCTTTTATTCCGCAGAAACAGTAAAACAGGTGTAGTGGAAGTACTACCTTCCGACGCATCTGCATGGGGTGGTATCAATAAAAGCCTGCATACCAACTAAGCACCAGACCAACAGGATAATTTAGCAGGATGCTCAACCTCACATTACTGTCCCAGGCAGGGGTAATGCGAGGTTGTTATAAGCAGTTTCGCAATTAAAAATTTCAAATAGTTTCGTTATTTCCGCGCCTCCCTTTTTATTGAGTAAAGTAAACTAGGTGTCGCATCTGGCACATCGTGAATTTCTCTTACGTACCTGAGACCCGATTTTTTAAGTACGTTTTGTGAAACCAGATGATGCGCTCTTACGGTGGCAGATATTTGCTGAAGGTTCAGTTCACTGAACCCATAAGCAACCAGAAATCGGGCAAACTCTGTTGCGTAGCCTTTTCCCCACGCCTCTGTTTCGAACCTGTAGCCCAGATTATTGACAGTTACGCACTCAAAGCTTCTGACGGTAAGTCCGCCAAAGCCTATTGTATGCCCGGGAGAGTCCTTTGCTATGATTGCCAGGTTTCCGAATCTGAATTTGAACCAGTGTTCGGTCCATTTGTTTAGAACATTTCTGGCGTAGCTTATGTCCGGATACCGGCAGTGCTCATAGACAGCCTGCGTGAACAGCTGAGTGAAGTTGAAAGAACGAACGGTCGGATTGCTGATATTGAACGGCGCATACGCGAGCTGAGCAGAGATGACCCCGGCGTAAAAGCCATCAGTGCCATTCCCGGCGTGGGCTTCCTGACTGCCACTGCTGCGGTCGCGTCAATGGGTAGCGCGGACGCATTCCGTTCAGGCCGGGAGTTTGCCGCCTGGGTGGGGCTTGTCCCGAGGCAGACCGGAACCGGCGGGAGGATACAGCTGCTGGGGATCAGCAAGCGGGGCGATAAATACCTGCGAAAACTACTGGTCAACGGTGCGCACAGCGTCATACAGAATGCCCGCGAGCCGGGGGCCTGGGTCACCGACCTGCTGAAGCGGAGACCGATAAACGTTGCCTCCGTGGCGCTGGCCAATAAAATGGCACGAATAATATGGGCTGTGCTGGCGCACGGCAGGCCCTACCAGAAGGAAGCGGCTCTAAACTGAGCACTTACTTGCGAAGTCACAGTGTATAAGCAGAACGTCAACAGGTTGCGCAGGCAGTGTATGTAATGACAGAGCAGGTCAGACCGTGATTCACCAGGCCTGAAAAAAGTATCGAACTCCGGGTTCGCAGAGATAATTGAGGCGTGAGTCAGCGGATTTCATTAGGGTCAGCAGCCGCTTTCGCAGCTGCGTGAAGACCGGATATATAGCCGCAATCGTCCTGTCCGTCATCAAGTACAAAGCCTGGCAAACGGGAGGCGCTCATATATACTTCTTGAACAAAGCCATGGTCACGGCCACAGCAATCCCCAGCAGGAAAGCCATCTGCAACAACAGCACGGCCACAGAAGACGGTTCACGCGGTTGCGCGCGGGAGGGTTCCAGATAGCGGTCAATGCCGCTGCGGATGGTGTTGAGATCGGATGTGGCCTGACGGTAATCAAAGAAAAAACGGCCACGGTCGGCCGGGTCGGCCTGTGCAGCCACCACGCGGGCCCGTTCAAGCGACGCCTGAACCTCGTCCAGCTGACGCTGAACAGACGCAAGCTCGTCTTTCTCGGATGCCTGTGCAGCAGCTGACGCCAGAAAGGTCAGCAGCACCAGGCCGGTGATGCCCGGGACACGACGGTTGTGCCGCATAGCCGGACGATTTGAGTTCATACGCACCTCCAGAAGGATTAAGGGGTGCGGACAGGATGCGGAAGGGAGAGCGCCAGGTCAGCGATAAACCCTAAGCAGGAATTTCAAAATTAGTTGCAGGTCAGTGCCGCGTGGGGGATGAGCTTACAGAATTGGCGGTTCACTGATACTGACGCGCCATGAACAGTCGTTTCGTGGCTTGTCTGCTGACGGCAGGCGCGCAAAACAGGTTTTGCACGCCTCCGTCCAGCGCCGGTTAAAGATACTTCTTGAACGAAGCCGTGGTTACGGTCACGGCGATCCCCAGCAGGACAGCCGCCGGCAGCAACAGCAGATTGGGATAAACCGCAGTGGGCCAGGAAAGATACAACATGGCGGGCACCACAGCGGCCGGTTTGACCAGCTTCTTGGCATGATGATAGACAAACGAACTTTCATACCCCGCGCCGTACCGCCGCAGATCACGCCGCCCCAGCCCCTCAACCAGCGCCACCACCACGACCAGCACAAACAACGGCACGGACAGCACCAGGATGGTGACGCGTACCAGGGTGATAATGCTGATCCATACCGTGGCCAGCAGATATTCACGCAGGTAGCCGGCGAGCCAGCCGCTCCAGCTGTTGATTTCCCGGGTGACGGCATTGTCACTGTGCATCTGGTGCGCATACTGCTGACGGACCCAGTCCAGGAAGCCACTGTCCACAAAGGCCCACTGATAGGCAGTGGTCACCCAGCGCACAACCGTCACCGATGGCTCAGACAGCAGCAGGCTGCGGGTGAACTCCGTGGACAGCCATCCCAGCTCGGTGTTCATGACCGCTTCACTGTGCGCCGCCCCGGCCTCCGGCCAGAAGAATGCAATGCCGATATATTCAATCAGCAGGCTCAGCAACAGCGAGGACAGTACCACACCCACCAGAGCCCATGGCCAGCCCCAGAGCAGGTTATACAGCATGCCGTGTTTGCGCTCCGGCAGGGTCTGCTGCTGTGGGGGACGTTTTACCTCAGCCATTCTCCCCTCCTGTGACCGGCACGTTCAGGGCCGGACCGTCCCGCCACCAGGATTCGCCGCTGTGATAGCTGCGCCGCATCTCCTCCGCGATTTTCTCAATACTTTCCGGCATCAGCACATCATCAGCATCGCCGGCAGGCAGCGGCATCCGGATTTTCCACAGCTGCCCGCCTTCCAGCAGGGCAAACGCCTGCCCTTTCGGCAGCGTCACGATATCGGCCGGCTCCAGCAGCGGGACTTTTACCGTTCCGACGCGGTCCTGGGTGCTTGAAGTGAAGTCCTGGTCTGCATTGACATCTGCCGTGTCCTGGTGCCCGGAGACCAGCGTTTTGGTGTAAATTTCCACCTGCGGCAGCTGCGTGGTCAGCAGTTCGGCGGTGCGGTTTTCCCTGACACGCAGCATAATCAGGTTGTTGAAGTTACCCTGAACCTGGGCCGTCTTGGCCGCATTCCCGATGCGTGCCTCAATATCAGAAGATGTCTGGGTATAGGCCGTCACCTGCATGCCGGCACCGCCCCCTTTGTTGATGAGCGGGATAAACTCATCTCCCATCAGCTCGTTAAACTCATCGCAGTGCAGGTTAATCAGGGACTTCCCTTCTTTCCCGCCCGGCAGGCCCGCGTTGATACCGTGTTTATAAATGTGACCGGCCACACTCACCAGATCGGCGAACATGGAATTGCCCACCGCGCTCGCTACCATACTGTCACTGAGCGCATCAAGTCCCACATAGACCACGGCCTTTTTACGGATGATTTGCTCCCAGTCAAATATGGGCCGTGAGTCATCCATATCGAGATAGTCAGGGGCCAGCAGTTCAGCGGTCTTGCCGGTGGTCAGTTTTTCCAGCAACGGCAGCAGGGATGCCACGATTTTGTCAAAGTAAGTGCGGTCATAACGCACTGCTGACCGCAGCCCGTCGAGGATGGGGTCGTAGAGCTTCTTACCTTCTTCTGAACTCAGGGCAACCTCAATGG
The DNA here is from genome assembly GCF_007981265.1 of Pantoea sp. CCBC3-3-1. Classification (NCBI taxonomy): domain Bacteria; kingdom Pseudomonadati; phylum Pseudomonadota; class Gammaproteobacteria; order Enterobacterales; family Erwiniaceae; genus Pantoea; species Pantoea sp. CCBC3-3-1. Next base: position 423,237 of record NZ_CP034363.1, on the reverse strand, counting down.
CCCAGATGCGTAAGGCGTCCGGCTGCCCCTGCATGTTGCGGGGCACGTCGTCCTCTCCCAGCACCTGCTGATTATTCTCAATCTGCGTCTGCAGCGCCGGCAGTTGCTCGTGAATGATTTTCTCGGCGTAGCGGATATAGAGATCGGCGATATTGTTCACGTAGCGCATAATCAGCGTGTAGTCAGGGCGTTCCCCCAGGGCAACCAGCGCACGGGCAATAATGTTGACGAAACGCCAGGCAAATTCACGAAAGGCGGCATTATTGCCGTCCCCTGAAAGCTGACCGGCCACGCGGGACGCCACCTCTGACACGCGGCCAAAACGCCCGACGGCATTATAACGGGCTGACATTTCAGGCCAGCCGAGATGAAAGATATACAGCTCATCCCCGCGCCCGGCCCGGTGGGCCTCTGCCCAGACGCGTTTCATCAGGTCTGCGTCCCCTTTCGGATCAAACACGATGGTGACTTCACCCCGCCGGATATCCTGTGTGACCAGCAACTCTGCCAGCCGGGTCTTGCCGACGCGCGTGGTGCCGTACACCACCGTATGGCCAACGCGCTCCCCCAGGGCCAGGGTGACATCTTTTTCGTCGGGTTCGATGCCGTGCAGCGCCGGATTCCCGCCCACCGGCGGTAATGGCCGCACCGGGTTCAGCGGTGTATCAGCACTCAGCAGCTTGCCCAGCCAGGGCAGGCGATGCTCTGTCAGCATTTCGAGCTGACGCGCCGCCAGGTAAAAGCGGTTCGGCTGCAGATAGCGGGCCACTTCCGGGCGCAGCGTATCCTGCAGGCGCTGGGTGTGTTTCTGGGTCCAGCGGAAACCCCGCCCGAGAAACAGGCGACGATGGCTGACGGGGATCTGTTTAGTGCTCATGACATAGCGCGGCAGGCGGCGGAGATTCCGGCGGTAGCGAATAATCTTCATCCCCTGATGGGTGCGGGTGACGGCCAGCGCCGCAAACCCGGCAGCAGTGACATAGCTGACTGACGGGGCCAGGGCAACGGCCCACGGGGCCTGGACACAGACATACGCTGCCATGCCCGATACCACGGCGGTATTCAGCTCCACGGCCGGACGCAACAGGGCTTCAATCACGTAACGGTTACTCATCGCCTGCCTCCTTTATGATTTTACCGTTGGCCATACGGATATACGCCCCCTTTCCGGCACCGGCTTCCCTGCGGGGCAGACAGTGGTAATGCAGGGCATTCGCCAGTAAGCGCCAGAGCACATACAGAACATTCGACAGAAAGAGAAAAACGAACCATACGGCCCGCAATGACAGCAGGTAGTTATGCACAGCTGTTTCCGTGGTGACGGCTGTGACGGTGCAGGCTGCCGGCTTTGCCTGAGGCGGAGCCGCATTATCACGCACCGGGCAATCCTCCCACATGTAGTGTCCGGGCGGCGCATTGCGCCATGCCGTTGCTTCCTTCTGCAACTGGTCGTTCAGGTCACTGACCGGATGACCGAAGACGAGCCAGGCAAGCAGAATTACACCGCCGAAAGTGGCAGGCAGGACCACGGCATGACGGAATAAACAGAACACAAGCCACAACGCGTAGCGCAGGCTGTTCACGATGATATTCATAAGGGATTCCTCAGAGATACTGCCGGACGTCCTGACCGGCAAGAATGGCCAGCAGGCGTTGCCCGCTGATGATGCGCAGGCGCGGTGACGTCGTGCGAAGGGTGCGGCTCATCTTTCCGGTACGGCCCGTGTGGATAAACAGCCCCCGGCGGCCCGACTGCAGGAGAAGCCGGTCGAAGTCCTCAACATGTGCGGGGGAAACAGCACGGCTGTACCGTTTGGCCTGGATAAGCCAGTGCTCGCCGTCGATGATGACCTGGCCATCAAGGCCGCCGTCACCGCTGTAGGAGGCATTACGCACCACGGTCAGCCCCTGGCGTTCAAAGGCAGAGAGCAACAGCTCTTCAAAGACATAGGGGCTGATTTTGCGCAGATAAGTCAGGCGCTGGCCGTCTCCCGGCAGGCGGGTCAGTTTATCCAGTACCCGCCCCGCCGTTGCCCGGTATCGCCGGTGACGGCGGGCGCTGGCGTTTTCCCGCCGGCGCAGGTTCAGAAGGAGCATCACCACCAGGAAAAGAGCGATCAGTATGACCGCCCCGTAAGGATGAGCCATCAGCAGACCATTGAGCGGTGTCGCTACCATTACGGCCTGACCTGCTGCGTCAGGCCGGTATCGGTGATGAGTACCGGATAATGCGCAATCTGCAGCCGAAGGGCCAGCTCGCTGCCGGAAGCCGGGACCAGGCTGACACCGGGTGCCAGCTCGCGCAGCTCGCGCACGGCAGCCATGTCCGTGACGTTAACGATCATCCCGGCCGCATGCTGTTCAGCCAGCGCGCCGGCATTGGCCTTCAGCCATTCACGGGACAGAGCATCATCCCCGATCAGAAACAACGCCCCGATGCCGGGCAGCTGCAGCGGCCGGTCGGGAACGCTGCCCGGGCGCAACTCCGGCGTGAATACCGGCAGCATAGCGGCCTCGCCCTGCAGCACGGGTGTCGGGGGTGAAGATGTGGTGTCGTTTTCCGTGCTCATGCCGGGCTGTTTATTGACGGCCTCAAAATACGGCGCAGCATCTTCACCGCCCAGATCAGCAATCACGTTCAGTTCAGCATGGCCGGTCAGGGGAAGGAGGGTAAACAGCAGTAAGGACAGCGTTTTCATCAGGGTTATCTCCCGGGTTCAGTCCAGACGAAGCCTGGATCGGGGGTGAGCGCAGCAACCGAACGGGGCGCTTCAGCTGCCGGCGCAGAAATGCGGGGTGCAGGGCTGATTTTTGCCAGATGCCCTCTCACAATGGCGCGGTAACGTGCAGCAGGCTGACCACCTGCGGGATGGTGGTAGCAGCCGGCCGCATCCAGCCAGCTGCCTGGCTTACGCGCCCAGCACTCACGCAGAATGGTGGCGGCGGCGTTCAGGTTGGTGTAAGGGTCAAACGCATCCCACGTCGAGGCAAAATGGTGACCGTTCCAGCCCAGATTGACCTGGGCAATACCGACATCGATGCGCTTAAGCGGGTGACGCTTCATAAAGACCTGCAGCGCCTGCCAGGCCTGCAGGCGCGTCTCATAGCGATACCCTTTGCCTGCCACATTGATGGTCCAGGGCCATGGCCGTACGCCGCGGGGAAGTTTGCGCGAAGACTCGCTCAGTGAGACCGAGTAAAGCGCTTCCGGGGGCACGCCGTGCGCCGTGGCCACGCGGACGTAACCCTCCGGCACCGTCTGGTCAGCATGGCCGTCAGGGACGGCCGCCATCAGTACACCCAGCGCCAGCGCACCGGTCAGAATGCTGCGATTGCCCATTTACCGTCTCCCGCCTGCTGCAGTAATACCGGCATCAGGCCGTTACCAAAGCGCATCCACCGTCCGCCGTCGTGGTTAAGCGTGACCTGGCGCTTGCGGACCTTTTCCACGGGAATGTGATGGTCCCGTGCCCAGCTGCGCAGCACATCATCACTGCCCTGGCTGTCAACCAGATAGATGTCCACCGGCCGGTTGTCAGCCAGCACGGCAGACAGTTTCGCGTCGCAGGTGGCGCAGTCTTTTGATCTGACGAACAGTGCCAGCCGGCCGCCACTGTCGTGCGCCACGCCGGAGGCGTTCCCCATATTGACCGGCAGTGCGCCCGGATACAGGCGCTGCCAGGCCGCGTTCACTTCACGCTGGAAATCAAGCTCTTTCTGGGTACGGGCAAATTCTTCCTTCACCCACTTTTCCGCAAACTTACGGCGCTCTGCCGGCGTCTGCGCCTCAATACCCAGGGTGGAAAGCGGATCGAGACCCGGCGACTGGATACCCCGGGGACCCTTCATCAGCTGCTGATACCGCTGGTAATCGTCGGCACTGAGTCCCCACTGACCGGCCTGCTGCTGCTGGTTTTGCTGTGCGGAGTCGGCCCGTTGTGTTGATGCCTGCTGACTGACATCCGTCTGTCCTGAAGTGGTCGCAGCCTGGGTCAGGGGACTCAGCAGCATGGCGGCTAAAAAGGTATGTTTCAGTTTCATCATTCGCTCCGTTATTCTGCCCTGAGTACGGTCAGGCGGCCGTTAACACGAAACGTCGCCTCACCGTAACCGGCACTGACCAGCGTCCAGCCGGCAACGGTTTCGCCCGTCCCGACCAGTGTCACCTGCGACAGGCTGCTGTAACCCCGGGGAGCGATGGCCGCCCAGGAATCATTCCCCCGCGTCTCCACGCCCGTCAGCACAAAAGGCGCGTTGCGGGCCACGCGAAGGGACGGAGCAGCACGACGTGTGTCAGCGGGACGGGGCTTTTTTGCCGCAGGTTCAGTTTTTTTAACCGGTGCGGCGACAGGTGTGGCAAGTGCCGGCTGTGACTTCAGCGCTGTCAGCTGCTCAGTGAGCGCACTCAGGCGGGTTTCCAGCCCCTGCTGTGCTTCCTGAAGGGTTCGCAATGACTGACGCACGGCGTCATCGCTGCCGGTCTGTTTCGCAACAGCGCTGAGCCGCTGTTGCACTTCGCCGAGATTTTTCCTCGTATCCTGCAGACCGGTGCTGAGCGTGGTCACGTCAGACTGCAGAGCTGCGACCGTCTCAGCAGAGGTCGCTGTACTGCCCTGCGATTCAAGACGCGTCAGGCGCTCATCGAGATTCGAGATGCCCAGTGTGAAGGCGGTGTAGCCCAGCGCCAGAATGCCGGCCAGCGCCACACCACCGGCAGTGCCTAGGATGAAGCGGCGGCCGGGACGCCAGCTGAATTTTTTTCGGGCCGGCGCGGGGTCCGTATTGAAGGGTTGCTGTTCGCTCATTTTCTCAGAAACCCTCCGCTGACAGGTTTAACAGGGAAGGACTGCGGGGCGCTGATGGCCGGTTGTGACACGGCTGACGGCGCAGGCGTGGACCAGGTACTGACCGGCGGCGGAAGCTGTGAGACCGGCAGCTGATAGCCGTCGCGCAGGCTGTGGCAGACCACCCGCTGAACATCATCCACCTCAAGCTGCCAGGCCGGACCGGCCAGGACCTGCAGGGCAGTACGCAGGCGCATCGGGCCCAGCTGGTACTGGACCGCCGGCAATGCCTGGCGGTAAAGCACGCCGTTGGCAGAGCCCGTCGCGCACAGGGAATAACCCGACTGGCGCAGGGCATAACGCAGCGCATCCGCCACAGTAGGGTGCAGGGATGAGGGGATACGGATATCAATAATCTGGGAAAGAGGGTCACGCTGGGCCGCCTGCGGATCGGTACTGACCAGCAGATAACGATCGTAGCGCACCACTTCCGGCGTCCGCGCATACTCATCCGGCGTGACCGGCTGAACGTTGCGGGTGACGGTGGTGCCGGGTGCCGGGTCGGCAGGCGCACGCTGTTGCAGCTTTTGCGGCTGGGAAACACAGCCCGCAAGGAGCAGCAGGGAAAGAGCCGCAGCAAGCCTGCCTGGTGAAAATATGTTGTGAGAGGTATTACGTTTCATCCGGAATTTTCCTGTACAGTGATAAAACAGCCCTCACTGTGCGGAATCGGTCCGGTTTCACTCAATTAACAACTGATTTTCCGTGGATAAAAAAAAACGCCACCCGAAAGGATGGCGTTGCGGTGAACCAGACAGTAATCAGTCCGGGTAGAATTCGCTGCTGAGAATTGCATCTGTTGCCCAGATGCTGTCCTCAGGGAAGATATCGAGACCAATACCCGTTTCTTTAGAAGCATCGGCGCGGGCGTCAAACCAGACATCCGCAAGCCATTCAGGATCAGAAAGCGCGTTTTTGAGGCTCGGCGTCTTGTTAAGACGACGGACAATCAAATCACGCTGTCCTTTAATGGTTAACTCCCAGCTTTTACCACGATGGGTAGGCTGAAACTTCCATTTAAGTAGGTGGGCCAGTAAGACAGCCATACGGCTGGCCAGCTCACGCTTTTCACTTTTGCCCACGTCTTCAATCTCCTCGGCGATGTTCTCAATATCAATCTGACTGAGCTTTCCGGCACGCAGTAAAGCTGCCTGTTCACTGGCCCAGGCAACTACGTCTGAATCGTAACGTGCGCCCATACAAGCCTCCGTTAGTCAAAAAGTGAAGAAACCGCCGGAACAGATATGCTCCGGAGATAGCATAAGATGCAACAAAAAAAGTTGCTTCCTGAAGTTTGTCAGAGACAGTCATTACAGTCAAAGCTCCGTTAATTCAGAGTGCATGGATTGCCGATTTCGGTACACCATACCCGAAGCCAATGAACGGTATATCATCGTCAAAGTCCATCGGTGGCGCACCGGCACTGCTGCCTGAAGCCTGCCCGCTGTGAGTCGGTCCTGAAGGTTGCTGTGGCTGCCCCCAGTCATGCCGGGAAGACGTATTCTGTCCGCTGCCGGACTGGCGGCCGCCAAGCATCTGCATGGTGCCACCAATGTTAACCACCACCTCTGTGGTGTATTTCTCCTGGCCGGACTGATCGGTCCATTTGCGTGTGCGCAGCTGGCCCTCGATGTAAACCTGGGAGCCTTTGCGCAGATATTCACCCGCAATTTCTGCCAGCTTGCCGAAAATAACCACCCGGTGCCATTCGGTCATTTCTTTCTGTTCACCGGACTGCTTGTCGCGCCAGCTCTCAGACGTGGCCAGAGAAAGGGTGGCAACTGCACTGCCATTGGGGATATAACGCACTTCAGGATCCTGGCCGAGATTACCGACAAGAATCACCTTGTTAACGCCGCGTGAGGACATAATCATTTCTCCTGTAAAGAATAAAGAAACACCCCGCGAACGGGGTGTGTCAGGTGCGCATCAGAATGAGTTTTCTGCGTAGTTTTGTTGTGCGGCAGAGCCATTCTGCGGCGGCACGGAGTCAGATTTTTCAGCCTTGTAGACCATGTCCTGGCCTATTTTGATCCAGTCCACCTTTATCAGGCGGGCTTTCAGACTGACACGCTGTTCGCCGGCATGCTCGCCCTTGTTCAGCGTAAATATGTCCGTGGACGGATTACTCAGGTTAAAGCCCAGCAGGACTTTTTTGTCTTCATCGACGGCCTTCTGGCAGCGGGCAATAAGGCTTGTAGCCTCTTTACCTGCGACAGAAATGTCAAAACGGACGTAGGCCGGATTATCAGTCGGACCACTCAGTGCATTGATTACGCAGCTGAGGAACGAGCCATTCTGATGGTTAACCTGACGGATGTTGCTGAGATACCCGATGCCTTTGATAGTCAGGTTGAAGTACTCAGATTTTGCAGATGCAGAAGTATTGTTTGCAGACATGATGTTTTCTCCATGGAGGTAAAAAAAGGTACGACGGAGAAACCATCTGCCCTGACGGGAGTGGTTTCCCGTCGGGGGTCAGGATTAGCTGAATCCTGAGAGTCTGATATGTTGAAAGGACCTCAGTCACTGTGCAGTGACATTCGTTTCCAGAGGTTAAACGAATTTACCACCCGCAGGTATCCTCTCTCAGGCTGCGAGGATTTTCCGGCCACCCGAAGGTGTTTCTCTCAGACCGGTGAAACGTTAGATGGCAGTCACCCGAAGGCGTTTCTCTCAGACTGCTGAAACTTTGGCTGGCTGTAAAAAACAGCGGTAAGCACTGTTGATTTTTAAACCAAACAAGCCGTGTGTCAACCGGTATATAAGACAAGCAAATGAAAACGGCGCTGCATAAGCAACGCCGTGAGGGCTGTACCAGACCTTAAAGTATCTCACTACTCCGGGGATCCGTTCCCGACGCGGTTTTCACGGAGCGCATGCGTCTTACAGTTCCTGCCAGATGTGCGATGGCAAACTGTTGTGCCGGTTGCCAGATCAATCCCGTTAAAGTTAATCTGGCTGCCTCCGGCAAGGGAGTACATATCGAAGCGTAGTCACATTAGCAGAACCCGACCCGGTGTTGTACAGTGAAATAACTCTTCACGGAGTTGATGATTCGGTTTTTGTCCCTGTTGCTGCTTTTTTACGCTTTGTGGTCTTTTTCCCGTTGGTGTTAATAATACCCTTGCAGTCCGGGTAACGCGTACAACTCCAGAAATCCCCTTTTTTACCCTTTCGTTTACGCGTGGGCCCCTTGCACAGCGGGCAGGGAGGTGTGACGGGAGCAGTGATTTTCACATTGTCCTGGCGGCCTTTTTCGACAAGGTGACGCGTCCACTGCAGTTGCTTTTGCATAAAGGTGGCAAGCGACATTTTCCCCTGAGAAATATCATCCAGTGCCTGCTCCCACAAGGCAGTCATACCCGGACTCGTCAGCGTTTCCGGCAGCGCAGCAATCAGTTCACGGGCCATCTGCGTTGAGTGGATGTGCTTCCCTTTTTTCTCCAGATAGTGTCGTTTGAAGAGAGTTTCAAGCACGCCCGCACGCGTCGCCTCAGTGCCCAGACCGGCGTTATCACGCAGCACTTTCTTCAGCTTCGGGTCACTGACGAAACTGGCCGCGTTCTTCATGGCAGCAATCAGCGTCCCCTCCGTGAACGGTTTGGGCGGACTGGTTTTCATATCCTTAACCTCAGCACCGGTGACAGCGCAGATATCCCCTTTAGCCAGCGCCGGCAGCGCCATACTGTCCCCGTCTGCTTCCTCTTCATCGTCATCTTTTTCAGCCTGGAACAATGACTTCCAGCCTGTCACCACACCGACTTTCCCGCGTGTACGGAACAGCTGGCCACCGATATTGAAAGAGGCCTCCGTCACGTCAGATTCCTGCAGCGGAAGGAACTGGGCGAAATAATGCTGGCGAATCAGCTGGTAGACTTTCAGCTCATCGGCGCTGAGGCGCGACAAATCAAATGCCTGCCGGGTGGGAATGATGGCATGGTGCGCGGTGATTTTTTTGTCATTCCAGACACGCGAGACAAACTGCCTGTCCAGCTGATTCAGTACCGGGGCCACAGCCGGATCGGATTTTGCCACTGCTGCCAGCACGTCGGGAATTTCCTGCTGCATGGAGGTTGGCAGAAAACCGCAGTCTGTCCGGGGGTAGGTGGTCGCTTTGTGGGTTTCGTAGAGGGACTGGGCAATGGCGAGCACATCATTTGCGCCCATGCCAAATTTTCGGGAACAGACCTGCTGAAGGGTGCCAAGGTCAAAACAGAGGGGTGCCGCCGTTTTCTCCCGCTTCTGTGTTACTTCCAGTACTGCAGCCCTGCCCTGCTGCTGACACAGCTGCCCCACCGCCCTGGCAGCCTGGGGATTGATGCAACGTTTTTCCTCATCACAGTACTGCTCAACGGGCGCCCAGCCTGCCCGGAACCGGACGCCCTCTTTTTCAATAATTGCATGTACCTGCCACCAGGGCTTTGGCACGAAGGACGTGATTTCATTATCCCGGTTAACCACCATGGCAAGCGTCGGCGTCTGTACCCGCCCGACGGACAGCACTTCTGACACCCCTGAGTCACGGGCTTTGAGAGTATAAAGGCGGGTCAGGTTCATGCCGATGAGCCAGTCAGCCTGGCTCCGGCCCTTGCCGGCATCATACAGCAGGGCTGTTTTTTCTCCCGGAAGAATACTGCTCAGTGCTTCCTTCACACTGGCCTCATCCAGGGCTGATAACCAGAGCCGTCGCACCGCGCCACTGTAGCGGCAGTATTCCAGCAGCTCACGCGCGATAACTTCTCCCTCGCGGTCGGCATCGGTGGCGATGACCACCTCAGATGCCTTTTTAAGGAGCTTACTGATGACGGTGAACTGCGATTTTGTCTGCTCCTTGACGACCATTTTCCAGGCCTCAGGCAGTACAGGCAGAACATCGGCACGCCACGGCCTGCCATACTGCTCGCCATAGGCTTCAGGGCTGGCAGTTTCAAGCAGGTGCCCAATTGCCCAGGTCACCACGGTATCCCCCCCGCTGATGAAGCCCTGCTCACGCTTGCTGATGCCCAGCACGCGTGCAATATCTTTTGCCTGGGAGGGCTTTTCACACAAAAAGAGTTGCATATAGTGCCTCCCGCATCAGCGTTTTTCACCTGCCGCAACCGCGCGGACATCATTCATCAGCTTCGTGACCCCGGAACCGGCCAGACGCTGTGATGACGATGAGCGATAGACGACATACAGCCTGCTGCCGGACCCGTTTTTCTCGATCTCGATATCCAGGTGATCACGCCCGTTCCAGTCTGAGCCCATTTTGTAGTAGCTGCCCGGCATGGCGTCCCAGACCGGATGTGCATCATCTTCAGCCGCTGCTTTCCAGTCCCCGTCATTTGAAGCCTGCCGCAGTGCCTCAAGCTCCTGCGTGGAGATAAATTTGTAATGCCGCTTCAGGCGGGCCGCTGCGGTATCCACATCGACCGGTACGGAGAACGTTTTATCGACGGACTGCATGGCCTGTTGCCCCGCCGGGCTCATCAGCGGCATGCTGCCACTTTCAGCACTGCTGCTGCTACCCAGAGTCCTGGTCAGGTTTGCAGCTGTGTCACTGACCTGTTTATTAATCGCAGCCCAGTCCGTTGTTGCGCACCCGCTTAATAAAAAGAAGGCGGCAGGAAGAAACAATAAGCGGATCATATTATTTTTCCTCTGGCAGGGGTTTCCGTAAAGGAGGAGAAAAAGAAGAACGCTTCTTACCAGAGAAGATTTCAGGATCGGGTGATCCCAGCTTTTCTTTGGCCTGAAGTGAGGCAGGCGTTTGGGCTGCAATGTCAGAACGATTTACTTTGACGGTTCGGTACATTCGCAAAACGCCATATACTTTACGAATGAGGTGAGCACCATGACTCAGTAGTTCATCACGCTGGGTGCGGGAAATAAGACCATAATGGGCAGCCTGAAATGCTTTGAGCGCCATCTGATCATAGCCGACGAGTACCCAGACACATCTGTAACCCAGCGGGGAGCGGCTGAACACGCCTATATTAAGAGGTGATGTGGAAACAATATCGGAAAATGATACCGCGGGGGGAACAGACTTCAATATGACTTCAAGCTCTTCAACCCGTTGCTGGATATGCTCGCCAGCTGCATTCAAAAGCATCTCAACTTTATACATCGCCTCATCTGCCCACGGATTATCTTCAATAGAGTCCTGATAGATGACGCCTGAGCGCTTGATCGCCTGTGGCATACTCATAATGGCATACCGTCCTTTCTTTTCCCCCGCCTTTGACTGGGATTGCTGGCGACCTTCCCAGAGACGGATAGCATAATTTGAGTGGATCTCGATTTTCAGGGAGGAGGTGAGTCCTCCCGCTTTATCGCTTCGCGTTTCATTTTCTGTAGTCATACAGCCATCTCCTGTTAGATCCCGGTCAGGTTCGACCCGAGGCACTGATACTCTTCAGGTAAGATGTTCCGGACAACAAGAAACCAGATCCGTAAAGAAGTGAATTCTTGATTGAGAGAGGTGAAAACATTGGTCAAAAGTAACCAAAACATGACTTTGGTGACCAATTAGATACAGCCAACGGTAGCGATGTATATTTTTTACACAGTGCGGCTACTGGCGGTACTGTACGGTTTTTAGCCACTGCTGCCACTGGCAGCACTGTGCGTTTTTTAGTCACTGCTGCCACTAGCAGCACTGTACGGTTTTTAGCCACTGCTGCCACTGGCAGCACTGTACGGTTTTTAGCCACTGCTGCCACTGGCAGCACTGTACGGTTTTTAGTCACTGCTGCCACTGGCAGCACTGTACGTTTTTTAGTCACTGCTGCCACTGGCAGCACTGTGCGTTTTTTAGCCGCTTCTGCATAGGGTAGTTTTTTTTCCGCTCAGCTTTTTAGCTTACTGCGAATATCCTTGACCAGATTGCGGATATTTTCCTCTGATACCGGGCGGGCAGAGGTGTGTGGTTCTGGCTTCCACAGCTGCTGTTCAGGACGCCGGGCGGATTTCTGTCCGGCTGGCTCAGGCAGATCATCAGCCTGACGGGGCGCATACAATCTGCCCTCACGGGCCTTTTTCATCACGGCCAGCAACCAGCCAACCGGATTACTGAGCCGCTGGCGTGACATCACTTTCTGCAGACTGAGCAGTACCAGTTCCGCCTGCTCCTCAGGCAGTGCCTGCAGCTGGGCAGTCAGCATGGCAAGATCTTCTGCCGGAATAAGTTCCTTCAGGCTGTCAGGCAGCACAGATTTGCCCGGTACGTACGTATTTTTATTCACACTGTGTGTGATACTACGTACGTAATGGTTCGGTTTCCGAACCCGGTCATAACCACCTGATTTTACTGGCAGTACGGATTCCGAACTCAGTGAATTTCCATACAATTCAGTACTGAGTTCGGTTTCCGAACCCGGTTTTCTGGCGGCATTTTTTTGGCGGCTCTGACTGAGTCCGGATTCCGAACCCGGTGAAGGATGGGGTATCCGGCTGTGACGTTTTGCCATCTGGCTGGCTGTCTGTGGATGGCCAAGGCGCGATTCGATCAGCGCAAGATGGCTGCGGTAATGGCGCATGGTGGGGTCATTTTTTATATCGTCGAGCACTTCGCGGGCGGTCTGGCTGACGGTGCGGTTTTTACTCAGGCAGGCGTCTGCCACTGTGTCCAGAAAACGGGGATCGAGCGCTTCCGCATCGCTGAAGGACAGCGGCTCATCATGCTGGGCGTAAATATTACCCCGCACCCGTCCTTTATCATCCCGCACGCGTTTGCAGAGACTGAGCCAGCCGGTTATTCGCAGCATCAGCAGGACGCGGCTGACCGTCTCCCTTGAAGCCTTTCCTTTTCCGGGCGAGGCAAGCTGAAGCTGGAGTTCGTCATAGCTCGGGAAAACCGCCCCTTCATTATTCTGTGCATACAGGCGGATCATCATCCAGCCCATCTTGTCCAGTGGTGACAACCGCGTGTCGAGCAACAGCCGGCGGGGAATGGCATCATGCACATTGCCGGTAAACAGCAGGCCATTACGTATCCGTCCCTCGTCCCGCCGGGGGTTGGCCGCAAGACGGGCATTCATCTTGTCCAGCGTGTAAGCTATCAGGCTTTCTGCAGGCAGAGTCATTATTCTTCCTTTTCTGGCCACCCTCGCGGCCGTTCTGTTCTGTCAGTATGCTTAGTACTGCACCCGCGTACGGGTGCAGGGTAAACAGACTGGCATGCCGCTATTTCCGTATGGCGCTGTTATAGCGTTCGTGGCTGAGAAGAAGCCACGTCCGGCCTTCGTTGCGGCTCAGCAGCCGCCAGAACGGACCCAGATCGATTTTGTAGTAACCACACCCCTTTTCATCAAGCCGGGTGTAATTACGCGCCCCCTGACGGAAGCGGCGAACCTGGCGTAACGCCTTCTGACAGCACTGTGGCGGCGTACCGTGAGGGGCACGCAGACCCGGCGCAACCACCCTGTATTTCATGCCGTTTTCCTTACCGCCGCCCGGGCAGGGGGCGTCTGCATCTCCCGGGTACGGTGCCAGCCGCGAACGGCGTGCCAGACCGACGTCAGCGAGACGTTCATCTGTTCTGCAGCCAGCATCATCACGTCCAGCCCGTCAGCACTTTCCGCGTCGTCAACACCTGACTTCTGCCACTGTCGCCAGAGCGCAGCATTATCGTCATCACCGAGTGCATTACCGCGCCCCGGGCGGACATCGATACCGGCAATACGCCGGCGGGCCGCCACGTCTGTGCTCGACAGCCCGAAATAGTGCGCCATCAGCTCAATGGAGCCGCCCAGCGCCAGCGCCCGGTCGATTCGCTGAAGGCGTTTCTGTTCCGTCCGGGCCTGGTGCAACATGCGCACCAGATTGCCGTGATTGATGCCCACACTGATGATCGACACCTCACTGCCGGAAAGGTAGTGCAGCTCTTCGAGCGAGAGCCCCTGCAGCATCTGCATTTCTTCCCGGTTAAGCCCCAGTGATTCGCAGCGGCGCAGATAACCACTTCTGAGATCCATTACCAGCTGCATCAGAAGCCCGTTCGCAGCCTGAGATAAATTGTTCATCATTCCCCCTTAATCCTCACGGTAACCGATGGCTGCCGGATTCCGGCCGCTGACACCCTGATGAAGACGGGCATTCTGCCCGGCCTCGTACCCCTGATAACGTGCTGTATCTGCCCCGCGACACGCTTTCAGCTCACGGGTTGTGACTGTTTTCATACTGCGGCTTTCCAGCCAGTGGCTCATCACCTGCTGCTCTTCGCGGCTGAGGTCAGCCGCCGATATCACCTCACGCACCCCGCATACCCAGCCGTCGCGGAACTGTTCCGCTCTCGCCCGGCGCGTGGCCAGCTTAAGACGTTTGTTCTGGGTTCGGAGATAAGACGTTGTGGCATCCTTGAGCTGGCGCGTCAGCACATCAAAGGCATACGCCGCTATCTCCGGTTTTTCACTGAACCCGTAAAAGGTCACGGCGCGGCGAGACCCGGCAGATGTCTGACGCCATGAGTAATACGCGCGGCAGCCGAAGGCATGACAGACACCCCACACCATGCTCACCATCCATTCCGGGATCTTTTCAGCCTCTGACGGGGCCGTGCAGGAAGAGACTTCCCGGACGGATGACAGGCCGGCATCAAGTTCGGTGATGCCATACCGTGACATCAGCTTTTGTGCCCGCTGTAGTGCCAGCCCGGCCTCATGGGAATTGCTGTTGCTGCGGCCCAGCTCCAGCAGTTTTCTGACCAGGTTCAGCAGCCGCAGCTGTCGCTGTGGGTTATTCATCAGTCTTCTCCTCTTCAGGCGTCACGCCGCGCTGCAGCTCCCGCAGACGGCGCATCACACGCATCAGGCGCAGCAGCTTCATGGCATCATCATCGTTGAGTGCGGGGGTTTCACGCTCCCCCGGCCCGCCGGTGAAAAGCACCGCCAGGTCACAGACACCGGCTGCCGGATGCACCGCAGGCGCATCGGCGGTCAGGCCCAGCAGGAATGCGGCCGCTTCAGAACACACCTCACTTGCCGCGCCGTAACCGGCGGATATATCGCTGTCGCGTTGCGGCAAAATTTCATCTTCACAACCCAGGACTTCCCCCAGCTCCCATGCCAGACGAAAAGCGGTATTCTGCAGGTGTTCGATATCATCCTGATGGGCTGGCACATGCCAGAGGCTGTCATTAATGAGCGGCGCATCATCCCGGGTGACCACTTCAGGCTCAGGTGTCAGCAGGGAAAGCAGGCAGTCTTCACTGTTGTCCTCTTCTCCATGTTCTTCAGAGAAAGTAACCAGCCCGCTGACCTCCCGGCCCTCACCTGAAATGACCGGCGCGGCATCGTACATATCCGGCTGAACCTCATGCCGGGGGGTGTCATTAACTGGTGTTTCAGAAGGCGATGACACATTGCCCGGAACGGGCGTTGCAGCTGGGACCTCAGGACGTGAAGCGGTAACAGGCAGCGGGACGCCGTCATCCTCATCTGACACGGTGGCAGGCAGGGCGGGTTCAGGCTTGTCTGCGGCGGGCAGGGCAACCGGCTCCGGGTCACCAAAGTGATGCCGGCGGTTGCGTTCTTTAGGATCGAGTTCCATCATCCAACGGTCATAGTCCAGCTCCGGGTGCGGCAACGCCTGGAGTAAATCACCGATCAGCTCATCGCGGAACATCTCCTGAGACCACAGTTCCGGCGAGTTGAAACGGCCACAACACTGGCCAAAAACGTCGCTGAAGGATTTTTCGCTGACATCTGAAAGCAGGCAAAACGCATTCCACACGCGTTCAGCATCATGCCGGAGCGCCAGCAGGGCCGCCACCTGCGGCCTGCCGAGCCCGGACTCCAGCAGGTCAGGCATCCACGGATAAAGATATTTCAGCGCGTCTTCCATGCGGCTGATTGTTGAATTATGAACCGGCAGGCCTTCACGGGTCAGCAGCTCGGACAACTGACGCAATGAAACTGTTTTTCCCGCCTGCTCTTCATAGATAGCGCGGGCGCTGTGGATACCCTTTGCCTTTTCAATAAAGCTCAGGTCCCCGCGCACCTCATTCTCTGCCAGATGGCCAATAACGCACTGCAGCCGTCCCGGCCATGGTTTGAACAGCACGTGGACGCGGAAAAACCGGTCTTCGCCGGTCTCCTGCCACAGTTCGGACAGGATCTGATAACGGGTATTCCCGCCGTCGCTGAAAATGTAGATATCGGGTTCACCATCCGGGTCACGTGTCACCTTGGGCACGGTGTCCAGCCCGCGCGAGCGGATGGACGCCTTGATATCGTCATAGCGCGGGTTGCGTGACGTCCGCGGATTATCGGGATTGGGGCTTAACTGGTCGAGCGTCAGCACCATGGGCATTTCAGCTGCCGGCATGACGCTGATATTGCCGGCTGCCTGCGACTGGCGTCCCGGCTGCAGCATGGCCGCCCCCACATCAGAACGTTTACGGCTCATGCCTCTTTCCTCCCGCTGTGATAACCGAAGTCATAGCTGCCTTCCTGAAAGGCCGAAAACAGCGTATAACGCCCGTCAAACTTAATTTTCACTGTGCCGGTTGGCCCCTGCCGCTGCTTGCCGACAATGATTTCAGCCACCCCGGTATCAGGGGTCGTGGGGTTGTAAACCTCATCCCGGTAAATAAACATGATGAGGTCCGCATCCTGCTCCAGCGCCCCTGAATCACGCAGGTCGCCATTGTTGGGCCGTTTATCGGGCCGCTGCTCCACCTGGCGGTTAAGCTGGGAAAGCGCCAGTACCGGGCAGCCCAGCTCCTTGCCAAGGGCCTTGAGCGAGCGGGAAATTTCTGAGATTTCCTGGGTACGATTCTCCTGCTCAGGTGAACGGACAAGCTGCAGATAGTCCAGCATGATGAGAGAGGGACGGCCGTATTTACGGACATAACGCCGGGCGCGGGCGCGCAGTGTGGCCGGAGTCTGGTAACTGGTGTCATCGATAATGAGACGGTTTTGCCACTCAATGATGCGACCGGTGGCCTCAGACACCCGGGCCCAGTCCTCATCGTCCATATTGCCGCTGCGAAGCCGGCTCAGCTCCACCCGGCCTTCCATCGCCAGCAGGCGCATCATCAGCTGCTCTGCGGGCATTTCAAGGCTGAACACAAAGACGAAATCGTCAGGTTTTCCTCTTACGGCCGCGGTGCAGGACGCCATCGCCAGGGAGGTTTTACCCATTGACGGGCGTGCAGCCAGAAGCGCCAGATCGCCGGGCTGCAGACCACAGGTCATCGCATCCAGCTCACTGAATCCGGTCGGTGTCCCGGTGAGGCCGTCGCTGGCGGTCATGCTTTCCAGCTGCGTCAGCAGTTTATCCAGCGCCTCGTTAACACCGGTCTCACTGTTGAGCTGCATGGCGCCCTGTTCAGCAATGTTGAACAGCTTACCTTCGGCCGACTCAAGGATGCCCGCCGAGTTCGCTTTCGGGGCCTGTACATCGGAAAGAAGACTGTTACCCACCGTCATGAGCTGCCGCAGGCGGCTTTTCTCCGCCACCACCCCGGCGTAAGCCAGGATATTGGCGGCGGACGGCGTGTTTTTACTCATTTCAGCCAGATAGGCGAAACCACCACAATGAATCAGGTCACCCCGGGTTTCCAGGCGCTCAGTGATGGTAATGAGATCGAGCGGCAGCCCCTCGCCGGCCAGCTCAGCCATTACCCGGAAGACCATGCGGTGCGGCCGGGAAAACAAATCTTCCGGGGAGATTTGCAGTATCACCTCATCCCACCGGTCGTTATCAAGCATCAGTCCACCGAGCACGGCCTGCTCAGCCTCATAAGAGCAGGGCATTATCATCTCAGACATGGCGCACCTCCCGGGTCAGAACGTCACTGAAATGGCTCTGCCACTCCGGGAACAGTTCACAGGCGAGGTCGTGCATGGTGACTGCTGCGGCCGGACCTTTGCGCCGCGTTTTGTATTCCAGACGATGCACGGGCTGCTGCTTGACGTGCCCGAGCTTGAAAATATCCAGCGCCTCGATACGGGTGTCGAGCAGACGATAAACGTCCCGGTTGCCCAGCGCAGTGGCATCGTAATGTTTTCCATTAATGATGGCGGCAAGGCCGTCCATCGCTTCACGGTCCAGCAGGGTGTTTTCGATGCAGTTGACGAGAATGGAAATATCCGGGAGGCGGATACCGTAATTTTCATAGGTTTTCAGGCGGGTAAGCATATGGAGGGAACCGCGGATAAATTCGCGGACGTCCGGCAGAATGGGTTTTACCACCCCCATCACGTTCCCGGACGATGACAGGAGAGACAGCTCGGTCATGACGCCTGTTGCACCTTTTGAATCCACAATAATGGCGTCGTAACGGCTAAAGAAAGGATGCTGAAGTATATTACGCAGTCTCAGACGACCATCAGCAGCATGGAGCATCGCCGTCGGCAACAGCTCGTCCGGGTCATTGGAGTAGATGACATCAAGATTTTTTATGGCGGCCTGTGAAATGCACTGCATGTGGTCACTGACCATCTGCATCAGCAGCTCATAGAGGCCGAAAGGCGCTTCGTGCTCCAGCGCAAAGATACTGCTGGCAGTCGGCTGGGAGTAGTCCGCATCGACAAGTAGGGTGTTCAGGCCGGCATCAGCAATAAAGCCAGCAAGGTAAGCAGCAAACGTGGATTTGCCTTCTCCACCTTTGGGAGAGATAACGGGAAGTATTTTCATTTTGCACATCCAAATCAAGGTTTTGGATGTATGCCCAAATGAATAATCACATCTTTATAACAAAGAGGCTAAATCTTTAACATTTCGGCAATGGGATTGAAAATCCCCGTGTCCTTGGTTCGATTCCGAGTCCGGGCACCATCATTTAAAGAACCCGCCTTACGGCGGGTTTTTGCTTTTTACCCGAAAAGAAATGGGCTTCCAAAAAAGTCTGTCTCAACAAATTTTTAGCTGCATCGGTAGTATGTGGTTTAATTTTTATCAATATTCACTGTTATTGTTATAGTGATTTATTTGCTCAAAATCTTAAGAAGATTAGCCAAATTTCCCTCGGTCCAGAGCAAGCGTTCCCTCCTCCCTCATATCTTTCAATACCCGACTGATCGAACTTTTAGATAAATAAGAACTGTTTTCAATAAGGTACATCACAGAAAATCGTCTCTTCAAATGTTCTGGTATTGTCTGCCAGCGTTCAATGAGCGCCCGAACTTCACTCGCTGAGGTGTCCCGGTTGAGTGAAATATGCTGCATTAAATTCGTATACTCTAATGCCAGGATAGCCATCGCATCATCTAACATGCCATGCTCTTTCACGCACTGCCAAAACACATCGTAGCTGACGTGCTTTATTTTTCCATAGTCCACCCGTTCAAGATATAAGGGCATATCTTCCCTGTAAGGTGTGAATCCCGTCACAAGAGGAGCAGACACAATGCTCATTATCTTATTCCCCTCTCTCACTTTTATAAAAAAATCTCCGTCAGTAAGAAGGTATACGACACGCTGTCCTTTTTTTGAAAAAGTATATCTCCGCTTTCCTCTGGAGATTTCATCAGGCTCTGAGTTAACGGCAATGGGCATCAGTAACTCAATGAGTTTCTTATTACTTTCATAGGAATCAAACATATATAATCCAGATGTTATCTGTGTAATTACGAATAAAAATTTAATTTTTTATAATCATACGTGGCAATGGAAAATCTTACCGATCGCACTCTTCTCAATTATTCATTGATTATAAAACGAGCCTGAATCAGAAATTTCCCGCCTTGCCAGATATCAGTGACAAATGCCCAATAACGCGACAGGCATGCTATTGCTGTATGCATCCGGATAAAATAAAATCATTCCGTGATAAGTTGACTCCATAAACTTCTCCATCGTGATATCTGTATAACAGTCTAAAACGACCAGGATCTGAGCTAACTAAAGCAAGATATTTATTTTATGTTCTTTGTTGCAAGATAAGAACAAAAAATTAACAATCCTTTCTAAATCATCTTAAAAAAAGGTTAGAGATCCTCCCATGTAAGAAAAACTTCAATAGTATGCCATTTTCATGACGATTTTCCTCATCTTGAAGAAACATTCTTATAGTCAGTTTGCATTAAATGTTATACTCTTTCTTAAAATAATTATTCTTTTTATTACTACAATGTTTGACAGGTTAATAACTTCAATGAGAAAAAGGAAGTTGGAATTCTTGAATGGCGCTCACACATCACTTTAGATAAACATTTAGGAAATTTTTAGTAAACTTTTGGATAGCATTAATGTAAAACCAGACAAATACATTTGAGTACATAAGGTACTCCCTACCACCCTGCCTAACCAGAAATTTACACAGGAAAAAATAAATAAAAAGACTCTGTTTTATTACCTTATATGTTAACACTTAGTGGCGCTTACCCCTTACAGGAAAAAATTAAAACACATAAAAAACAATAACATAAGATTCAGATAATTTCTAAATGTACTCCACAACGTCTTTTAACCCTATGAATAAGAAAGAAACTCCAAAAATATCCTAAAACTTATACAAACAGCCAATAATGAAATTTTTATGGCGTAAATTTCTCGTAAGCAAATTTAAGTCTGCTATTGCCAATCCCGCTTATAGATGAAAGAATGATTTCTGATACAAAATGAGCTTATAATGAGGAGGTACTCGATTAAAAAAATTCATTACTTTCCATTTAAAAAAATATAAATTCATCTATAAGATGAACGGCCGCCTCATGCCTTTTGATAAAATTGGATGAGAATGTTGGGTTGTTCAACGCGTTAAAATTACCTTTTATTTTAATAGAGAGCCGCTACTTGCTAATGAACGAATGTGTATCGAAAAAAAACATAAGTAATATTTAATTTTAAACCTTAGAATATTCAAAAGGTAAGCTTTACTTATGTAGTATAAAGTACCAGGAGAAATAATACATATGGAAGATGTAAAAAAAATTGTAAACGTTGTTATTTACTATGACTTTGTCATTTTTGATAATGCAATTTGTGAGTATATAAAGAAAAAAGTTGAACCAGATGCTATATCTGTAACTTCTCATGCCCAGCACCAGGAGCTCATCAAAAAAATCAGCAATGGGGAAGTTGATATAATATTTACTGATTATAACTTCCTCTACAAAAACTGCACAACAAGTGAGCTATTGTTTTTTCAGAATTTATGCACTAATAACAATGTCAAGATATTGGTTTTTGTGCAAATAAAAAACAGAGCAGTTATTAAACAAATAATTAATAGAAAATTTAATGCGATTATCGGTACTCAAGATGATATGGGAGAATTTCAGAAAGCAATTCACCATTTAACATCAGAGAGTACACAACCATTTATTTCGAAGTCGATTCAGAAAATACTACGCGAATCAACCGATGATCAGGGGAAAAACTCACTCACGTCTAAAGAATGGGAAGTTTTTTTCCTGGTTACGCAAGGGTATTCTCTTTCCGACATTGCAGCAAAGAAAAACAGAGCGATTAGTACAATTGCTACGCAAAAACAGAATGTCATGAAAAAATTAGACATCAAGACTAATGCTGAACTGCTGAAGTATGCTTATATGAATGGAATGTTATAAATATGAAAATATGGAAATTTTCTTTACTCACTGTGCCAGCAATTTTTTTTGTTTCGAACGTTCATGCAATTACACTACAGCAATCTATTTTAGCTGCCAGTACTTATGACACCGAGTACCGGGCCGCAGCTAATTTGCATGATGCTGAAGGCCAAAAAAGATATCAAGGCTTTGCAGGGTTACTACCTGAAGTTACTTTAACAGGAACATATTATAAACAGGACCAGCCAGGTGCTTCATATGCTGCTGGTATAAAAAGGCATAACTACAGTGTAAATGTCGCTCAGCCAATATTCGATATTTCGCGTTTTGCCGCATGGAAAAGAGCCGATGCTACGGCTGACCTGGCTGATGCAAACTTTTTACTTTCTCAGCAAAAATTAATACAAGATGTCAGTAAATCCTGGTTTACTGTTATTTTTTCACGTAAGCAGTTGGCAACGCTGCAGCAAGAGGTAAAAGCGTACGAAATTCAGTTAGAGAAAGCAAAACGAGCCATGCAAATTGGTGATGGTACCCAGTTAGATGTTGATGAAGCTGCAGCTAGTTTTGATCGTTCCAGAGCAGAGATGATTTCTGCTGAAAATGAACTAAACCATGCCAACATTGATTTTAACCGGTTAACAGGGCTGGCTGCGGATGAGATAAAAGAAACAAATATGCAATGTCTCTTTCATCCTGTTAAAAGATCGCTAAAAGAGACCGTTGCCCGTTCTAAACAAAAAAACCTGAATATTGTTGCTGCGTTGCATCGGCTTGAAGAATCAAAATCGGATGTAATTAGCGCTACCGCGGCACATCTACCCGTGGTCACTCTGCAGGCTAACTATGGCGCTAACTGGAGTCGTGCCGAAAACGAGAATGGACTTGACGTTCTTTTTGGAAGTACATCCAAAACCAGAAATACTTATGTAGGTATCAATGTTTCGGTACCCATATTTGCAGGTGGAAGATATCTTTCTCAGAGCTTTGAAGCGGCAAGCCGGCGTAATCAGGCACAAGAATTAATGCATGATGCCCAGCGAAAAGTTGCACAGGATACACAGGTTGCCTGGTATGGGGTAAATAATAACCTTGAAAAAATTTATGCTTATCAGCGTTCAACGTTATCTGCAAAAAAGAAACTTGATTCAACAGTCTACGGGAAGGAAGTTGGCTTACGAACTCTGGTAGATGAATTTAATGCGGAGAAAGAACTGTTCAAGTCCTTGCAGGACTTAAATGAAGCAGAAAATAATTTTGTGCAGCAAAAAATCAGTCTTGCATCTTCAACAGGAGATTTAGATTATTCGACGTTGCATGATTACACCTGTAATTAAAAACTATCTAATGGAACTTATATGAGTAATAAGCTATTCAGGGATGAAGCATTAGAGGCTAATCGCTCCAAAGCAGTAGGAAAAGTTGCACTCTATTGCCCCCCTTACAGATGGATTCACATTTCTTTGGTCGTCATTGTTACGCTCATTGTCGTGCTGTTTTGCTTCTTTGGAAGCTATACCAAACGTGAAACGGCAACGGGAACGTTGTTACCTGTTAATGGCGTGATGAATATAATGTCGGTAAACAACGGTACAATCACTGATTTGAATATGGTAACAGGCCAGATCGTAAAAAAAGGTGAACCTCTCGCTACGATTTCGTCAGAAATTGCCACACAATATGGTCAGACTCGCGTCATGATTGCTGAGCAGCTTACGCGTCAATCTGCAGGTCTGGAAAATGAACTAAAAAATCTGCAAACCCTGGATGAAGAAACCATGCGGGGGCTCAGTGACAAGAAAAAAATGCTGGAACAGCAGCTAAATCAGCTTGCTCAAATGCGTTCACAACGCCTTTCGCAGGTTAATCTTGCCAGAAAACAGGTTGATAAATTTCAATTGATGCGTGAAAAGGGATTCGCATCGAATAGTCAGGTCGAGCAACAACAATCGGCTTTACTGGATGCAGAGTCTCGTCTTTTAGAAGTTAACAGACAGCGTATTGATATACAGCAACAGCTTACTCAAACGCAACAGCAAATAAGGGAACAGCCTGTTAACACGCGTAATAAAAAAAATGAAATAGAGCGACAGCTTTCCAGCGTGAAACAATCGTGGATGGAAAATGAATCACGCCGGGCCGTAAAACTTCTGGCTCCGGAAGATGCCATTATTGGTTCTGTTTTAGTTAAACCAGGACAAATTGTTAACGCCGGCCAATCTGTAGCTTCTTTATTGCCTCAGAATGGCGATCTTGTCGCCCGCATTATGGTATCCAGTAGAGCAATTGGATTTATTAAAACTGGTCAGCGTGTTGTACTTCGATTTCAGGCTTACCCTTACCAAAAATTTGGGCAGCAATTTGGGTCCGTCGCAGAAATATCTCGCGTATCACTTTCCCCTCAGGAAATCACCCAGCTGACTGGTGCAACTCAACAGGTCCAGGAGTCATTTTATCAAGTGCGGGTAAATCTGGATAAACAAGTTATCAGTGCCTATAGCAATGAGATCAAATTGCAGCCGGGCGGTGCAGTAGAGGCCGATTTTATTATAGACAAACGCCATTTGTATGAATGGGTACTTGAGCCTCTTTATGCTTTGGGTCGTCAGACGTCTATTTGATTAATTTTACGGGTTTCGCTAATAATGAAAAACTTTAAAGACTTACAATTTTCCTGGCGTAAAAAACTGCCTGTGTTGCACCAGACTCAGGCAGCTGAATGTGGCCTCACCTGCGTAGGTATGATTGCGGGTTATTATGGCTATAAAACCGATATCATCACGCTTCGTCGTTCACATGCTACGTCATTAAAAGGTGCGACGCTGGCAGATGTTATGCAAACAGCCAATAATATGGGCTTGTCCGGGCGTGCATTACGCCTTGAGCTGAACGAACTTAATAAGTTACAGCTTCCTTGCATACTGCACTGGGATATGAATCACTTCGTTGTGTTAAAAAGCGTATCGAAGAATAAGATAACCTTGCACGATCCGGCTCGTGGCAAATGTGAGATTCCTCTGGATGAGGTATCCTCTTCTTTCACGGGCGTAGCGTTAGAACTTTATCCCAACTGTAATTTTGAGCAGAAGCAGGAAAAAACGCAGCTATCCATGCTGAAATTGTTTTCCAATGTTTCCGGAATTGGTTCTGCTTTTGTGCAAATAATGGTGCTATCTGTCGCCCTGGAAGTGTTTGGACTTTTGTCACCTTTCTATATGCAGTGGGTTATGGATCAGGTACTGGTGTCAGCGGACCGCGATCTCTTAACGCTACTGGGCATTGCCTTTATCTGCGTCATCTTGCTGCAAACGGCTATATCGGCACTTCGTTCATGGGTAACGACATGGTTTTCGAGCCTGCTAAGTATACAGTGGTCAACTAATGTCTGTACCCATCTTCTGGGATTGCCGATGACCTGGTTTCAGGAAAGGCATATTGGTGACATTGTTTCCCGATTTGGTTCTATTTCAACAATACAGAATACGCTAACTACACGTTTCATCAGTACCATCCTTGATGGTGCAATGGCTGTGATCACGCTGTTTGTTCTGTTCAGCTATAACGTGACGTTAACCTATATCGTCTTAGCGACTGTTGCTGTGTACACCTTGTTAAGGGCAATCTCATTTCGTCCTTTCCGCCAGGCAAATGAAGATCAGCTTATCGCTTCAGCAAAAGCGCAGTCACAGTTGCTTGAATCGATCAGAGGCATGCAGGCTGTTAAACTGAATAATAAGGAAGAGATTCGTGTATCAAGCTATGCCAGTGAATTAGTTCAGGTAACGAATAAAGGCATTCAGATCCAGCGTTTGTCAATTTTTTTCACCGTTCTGCAGGGTCTGACTTCAGGGATTAGCCGCATTGCCTTGATATGGCTGGCGGCGATACAGGTGCTGGAAGGTAATTTCAGCGGTGGGATGTTAGTAGCCTTTATTAGCTTTTCGGATCAATTTATCTCGCGCATGACTGGCCTGGTCGACGCCGTCATTGACTTTACTATGTTACGCTTACACGGTGAACGTCTGGCGGATATCGTTCTGACTGAAACCGAAGAGAACACCGCAAACCAGGTTAAATTTCAAGAAGATGGGTCACCTTGCGGTGTTGAAATTAAAAATATTAAGTTCAGGTACTCTGAATCAGAACCTTATATTTTGAATGACACCAGTTTTACCATTCAACCTGGTGAATCCGTGGCTATTGTTGGTCCTTCAGGCCAGGGTAAAACGACACTAGCCAAACTTTTATTGGGCTTACTTCGCCCTGAGTCGGGTGAGCTTTGTATCAATGGCATTGATATTACCAAATTGGGAATGAAATATTATCGCGATCGCATAGGTAGCGTAATGCAGGACGATATACTTTTTGCTGGTTCTATTATGGATAACATTTGTTTCTTTGATACCGTTTACCATGAAGAAAGGGCCATGGAAGTCGCAAAACTAGCCCGAATCCATGAAGATATAGTTGCCATGCCAATGGGATATAACAGTCTGGTGGGTGATATGGGCTCGTCATTATCCGGCGGACAAATTCAGCGCGTATTACTGGCTCGAGCGCTTTATCGTCAGCCGCAATTACTGGTACTGGATGAAGCAACCAGCCATTTGGATGTCGCCAGAGAATCAGCAATCAACAGTGCAATTTCTCAAATGAACGTTACCCGAATTATTATTGCACACCGCCCAGAGACTATTATGAGTGCCGACAGGATTATTTATCTTGAAAAAGGTGAAATTAAACAGATAGAAAAAGAAACGCTTTTCCCGAAAAAATAGATTTTATACTATTGTTGTGCGTTTCAATTTCAAGCTATTATTACTTCCACGGAACAGGTTAGTTCTGAATCACAAACAAATTAAAAGGGAAATTTAATGCGTCAGTTAAACACATTTGAAATCAATGAAGTATCAGGTGCAGGTTTTTTTAGTTCTATCGGAGCTGCCGCGCTTGGGACAGTTATGGGTTTGGGGACCGGTGTTATTAAAGGTGGCATAGCTGGAGGTAACACGGGTGGTGTATTAGGCGCCGGGATTATTGCGGCCGGCGTTGGTGTAATCGTTGGTGGCATAGCCTATAGCCTTCAGGGTGCCCTTTATGGCTTGGTTAATGATTGGGATAAGACACTGGAATTGTTTAATACCAATACTGAATACTTCCTCGACTACTCTAATAATTTACCTAAATAAAATTCAGGTTAATAAATGCGTAATATTCATAAAAATGAAATGGAAGTGGTTGCAGGCGGAAGTTTAACCAGCGATATCCTGGATTATTTTAAGGGGAGTGATTCTTCTGAAAATAACAAGGACTGGACCAGCCCATCGACTGTTGTATCTCCGGCCATCGGCCAGGGTGATAAGTTCGGGAAAGTTGTTGTCGGCGCGCTGGTTATTGCCGCTACTATCTTCTCAGCTGGACTTAACGGAGTTTTCGGTTTAATGACCCGAAAGTGATGACTTATGACTGATTAATAACCAGTCAATGTCATCTGTAAAAAAGGACTAAGTTCTGGATTCCCTCCAGCTCTTATCAAGTAATATTGTAAAATATGAAATTATTAAGGATTTTAAAATGAAAAAGACACTTATTGCATCAGTACTGATTTCGGGTATGGGTTTCGCTGCATTTGCTACTTCAGCCGCACCAGCAGGCACCATTACCATTAATGGTAAACTGACTGCTTCTACCTGTTCTGTAAAAGTTGATGACAGTGCGAACGGTGATGCAACTATTACTCTGCCTACCCTTTCTACCGCTAATTTGGCTAAATCCGGTGAAGTAGCTGGCGCAACCAGCTTCGTCATTAAAATGACCGACTGTACGCCTGCCACAGGTAATGTACGTGCCTATTTCGAATCAGGTGCTAATGTGGATTCAGCTACTGGTCGTCTGAATAACGCTGCTACCGGTGATTCAGCAGCTCAAAATGTTCAGGTACAGCTGCTTAATGACAGCGATGTTGCTCTGAGTGCTGGTAGCGATTCCCAGCGTAGTAATGCAGCAACTGCACTGGCTTCAGGTGCAGCGAGCATGACTTATCAGGCACAGTACTATGCAACTGGCGCTTCTACCCCTGGCGATCTGACTACTGCGGTAACTTATTCTGTAGATTACGAATAAAAACCCCGTAAATGAAAATCGGGGGGGCACCCCCGATTTTATTAAGGATAATTCATGTCAACATCAAAAACAAAAAACACACTCCCTCTTTTTTCTCTGCTTTTACTTTCTTTTTTTGCTAACAGTGTTTACGCAAATGTTATAATTCATAGCACCCGGATTATATATCCTGAAAATGAGAAGGAAATAGTTGTTTCTCTTGAAAACAAAGGGACCAAACCCGCACTTGTCCAGTCATGGATCGATGATGGAAATACTAATGCCAAAATTAAGCAGATGGATGTGCCTTTTATCATTCTTCCGCCTGTTTCTCGCATCGAACCCTCTCAGGGTCAGAGCCTGAGGATTTCGTATACAGGAAAATCGTTACCAGCAGACAGGGAGAGTGTTTTTTGGTTTAATAACCTGGATATCCCGCCTGCATCGGAGAATAAAAGCGGCAATGAAATGCAGATGGCATTCCGCAGTCGGATTAAGCTTTTTTTCCGCCCGAACGCTATCAAAGGTACGACTTCAAATGAAGCTGTAGAAATGCTCCTTGTTACCTACCCAGATGAAAAACGGAAAAAAATAAATATTCAAAACAACTCACCTTTATATATTACGATATCATCCGTTGATATTTTACGTGGCGAAAAGACAGTAACCTCGTTAGAAGGAAAAATGATTCCACCTTTCTCCAGTGAATCATATGTTACGAAAGAAATTGCGTCAGGTGAAGGATACACTACTGTAATTAGTTACATTAACGATTATGGCGCAAAGGTAAAAAAGAAGTTTAATTAAAGAATTTAAATTATCTCATCAGGGATGAAGGATAAAGGCATGCTGTCCAGCGAAAAATTCACCTTATCGAAAATAAAAATACTAACTAGTGCCGCCTTTGCTTTTTTGTCATTACAACAATCTTACGCTCTGGCTGAAATTAAATTTAACCCTGACTTTATTAACAATACTACCGGACAGAGCGTTGATGTTTCTCGATTTTACGGTGAGTACAAAGTCCAGCCAGGTGAATACACCCCAGATATCTATCTTAACGGAAAATTAATTGGCCGTAATCGGATAGTTGTAAGTGATGTTGGAGGAAGGTCAGCTGTCTGCGGCAGCCTGTCACTTATTGAATTGAGCAGGATTAAGCTAACCACTTTCTCTGAAGAGGATATTGCTCGCCTGAAAAACTTGTCGCAATGCATTCCCTTTTCTCAGCTCGTATCAAACTCCAGCGCCGAATTAAACTTGTCGACTATGCGACTAAATTTATCTGTTCCTCAGGCCCACATCAATCAGCAGGCGAGAGGCTATGTGCCGCCTTCAATGTGGTCCTATGGTGAAAATGGCCTGTTTGCGAACTACAACACCAATTATTTTGAACAGCACAATGGTAAACAGACAACCCAATCTTTCTATGGTGATTTTCGCAGTGGCATTAATTTAGGGCCATGGCTGCTTCGCCACTCTGGCGCATTACGTTGGAACGACACTAACGGTAGCCATTATAATGTTTTCAGCACAAATATTCAGCGGGATATCGTGCCGTTAAGTTCTCGTCTTTTGCTGGGTGATGCAAACACTTCTGGTGAAATTTTCGACACGTTCTCCTTTAGGGGTTTACAGCTGGCTACAGCCGATCAAATGCTGCCTGATTCACTGCGTGGATATGCACCGGTTGTAAGGGGAATAGCTAAATCTAATGCCAGAGTCACTATACGGCAGCGTGACAAAATTATTCATGAAACTACGGTTCCGCCCGGCGAGTTTTCAATCAACGATCTTTATCCTACCGGCTACGGCGGAGACTTAGAGGTAACGGTTACAGAGTCTGATGGAACCCAATCTTCTTTCTCCGTACCCTATGCTTCTCTGGCTCAACTATTGCGCCCGGGACAACATAATTACAATCTGGTAATAGGGCAGCTACGTAATTTTACTATCGCCAGCCAACCTTATATTGCCCAGGCGACCTACAAACAGGGTATTAATAATCTCATTACTGCCTATACCGGTATAACCGGTACCGAGCATTGGAGTTCTGCTGTGGCAGGATCTGCCCTGGGCACAAGCATGGGTGCTTTTGCTTTAGATGTTACAGGTACACGTTTTAATTACAAAAATGAAACCCATAATGGTGCGAGCTTAAGAGCCAGCTATAGCAAATTTCTTGCTGCTACCGGCAGCAGTGTTTCACTGGCGACCTATCGTTTTTCATCATCTGGTTATCTGGATTTATATAATGCAGTTTACCTTCAAAATAAACTTGAAAGAAATGATAAATCCTGGTCATTCAATGATATGAACCGGCCTAAAAGCCGCGTCTCATTAACGCTGTCACAAAACCTCAGTGAAGATTGGGGACAACTTTATATCAGTGGCTATCGCGAAAATTATTGGAATAAAGATAAAACCAATACGCAATACCAGCTCGGCTATAATAACCATTATAATTCAATTAGCTATGGTTTATCGGTTAATAAAAACATTACTAATAGCGGGTCAGAAACCCAGTACTTGCTGAATTTTACCCTGCCATTAAGCTCAGGAAAACATGCTTCCAGTGTTAACAACTATACCACGTTCGATAAAAACGGCTTGAGCACCCAGCTTGGACTTAGCGGTCTTGCTGGCGAACGCGATCAATTTAATTACAACGCAACGGCAGGCAGAGACTATAACAATAATTATTCAGGTAACATCAGCGGCTCCACGCTTTTGCCTCAGACCACGCTGAATGGCAGCTACTCCAGCGGCAAGAACTATTATGCATTTTCTGGTGGTGCAAGTGGAAGTATTGTTGGTTACAGCGATGGCATTGTCCTGAGTCCTTATAGCAACCTCAACACCATAGCTATCGTGTCTGCGAAAGACGCGGGCGGGGCAAGCGTGAAAGGGTATACCGGTGTTGTACTTGATAGTCGCGGTCAGGCGATAGTGCCTTATCTGAATCCTTATCGAATCAACCGTGTCTCCCTTAACCCCAAGGGCTTGCCTTATGATGTCGAGCTACAGAGTACCAGCCAGCAAATAGCTCCGCATCAGGGCGCTATTGTCAAAATCACTTACCCGACACAGCGAGGCCGCATGGTGCTGATCCGTGCCAGCCTGCCAGATGGCGATACGCTGCCTTTTGGTGCCTCAGTGACCAATGAAAGCGGTGATGACATCGGGGTCGTCGCGCAAGGCGGGCAGATTTATGTACGCCTGGCAGAAGATAAACAACGTCTGACGGTACATTGGGGTGCCAAGGACATACCCGGCTGTAGTTTCGACGTCAGTCTGGAAGGCTCTGGCGCTCGCTCCCAACAGAGCTTTGACCGGCTGAGCCGGGTTTGCCAGCCGCTGTCACATGATACGATTCCCCAGACTTCAACAGCCATAACGGCAGTAGCAGGTCTTATCGGCAGTAAAAATACTGCAACACTGCTCAGGGATTGAGACAATGAATGTATACCAAACCTTAACGTTTATCCGCCGGTGTGCGTTGATCCTGCTGATGACAACCTGCTCCCAAGCCTGGGCAGAACTGAATTGTGATTTTGCCAGTGGCTATCAGGATACAACAGCGCTTGACTTTAATCTGATCCCAAATCAGATTCAGACCGACATGCCCATCGGCACCGTGCTTTACAGTAAAACCATGCATTTGTCCCTATGGTGCGCAAAAAAGGTGACGGGAAATTTCTGGGAAGAAGAAAATGTCTATATCAACACCAAAAACCTGTCTAATGCCCTGGGAAGTAACAGCGGCTTAACGATTTTTGTCACCGTTAATGGCGACAGAAATTATACCGCACGTCGCTTCGATCTGGGTATTAGCACAGCTATTCCCTATGTTGCAGGCCTTAGCACGGATACCTATCTTAATTTTGAACAAGATATTTTAATAGAACTGGTCAAAACAGGCGAGAATACGACTTTAAGCCCTAAAAGCTCACAGATACGCGTTTTTGATGTAGGTTCAGTCGGCGAGGGTAGTCTCCAGTTCAATATGAAGAATACCGCCAAACTCACCTTTACGACGCAAACCTGCGAAGTTACCGGCGATGGAAACTATACATTTTCCCTTCCTTCGCTGGATATCAGCCAGGTTTCCGCACAGGGTCAGATTGAAGGCTTCAATCACGATTTCAATGTTGATTTGACCTGCAACTCCAGCCTCTGGAGCACGTTAGGTATTTATATGAGCCTTACCGGACAAGGCATTACTGGTCTGGAAAAAGAAGGTATTTTCTCTTTCAAAGATCTGTCGACCGGTGAAGTTTCTGACGAAATCGCGGCACAGATTTTCCGTCAGGATGGTAGCAATTGGCTGCCGGTTACGCTTGGTGAAAAATTTAAGTTTGCAGAATTTGGGAGTGGTTTTTCTACCGTTTCTATCCCACTTCGAGCTGGCTATTACGCGCTAAAGAGCAGTCTTTCACCAGGGGATTTCCAATCCATTGTTATCTACACAATTAGTTATGAATAATAATAAAGGAACCAACTATGTCTAATTTGATGAATTTTTCCTGCCCAGAGGGCACGTTTACTCTGCCACAGGATGCGGCATTTCACACCGTGAATATTATTGCTTTCCCTGATGGGAGCAATATCACCATCAACCGCGATAAATATGCGCAGGGAAGTACTTTCGCTGACTATCTGGCGGGACAGATGCAGAAGCTTAACGGCGGGCTGCCGGGTTTCAAATTGCTCAATGAGGAGACACTCCCTGCTCATGCTGGTTTTACCGAAGCACATGCGCTGGGTTTTACCTTTATGAATCAAACCACGCCACTGTGGCAATTCACGGCGCTGGCACAAGTCCGTCCCGGCGAGCTGATGCTTTTCGCCGCAACCTGTCCAAGTGAGCAAAATTATAATCTGATGCGTGACAGAATCCTCACCAGCGTTAGCGACTTTACCCGGCAGTAAGGTACTTAAGTTTAGGCGCGGTCAATCCCCGCGCCTGCTTACCCTGTTGTAAAAACTTTTCATTACTCTTAAGTAGATGGAAAATCCAGCAGCGCCGCGATCAGAGATGCTCTGGTGAATATTCTCAATGACCCTGAATAAGACGACGAGCGGAAATGAATCGTTGTGACTCTACTCTCCCCTGGCAATTGTTACCGCTTCGTCAATTTTTTGCCGATTCACTGACAACGTTTTTTTCAGATAAATGCTGAAATCTATCGCTGGCTCGCTTCTGGCGCGTCTGTTTGTGTCATCGGTTAGCGTCACAACTTGCCTGGCAACGAAAAAAAACGCTATCGGGCTTGATTGCTGACTGCAAAAGATAATACTGTATTTATATACAGTCATCTTACGAGATAACCCCATGAATTTTCTTCGACCTCCTGAGGTTCAGGCACTGGTGCAGCTGCCCCTTTTTTTGGCACGTGTTCCCTGCGGCTCGCCCTTTTCAGCCCAGGACTATGTCGAGCAGCGGCTGGATTTAAACGAGCTGCTCATCCAGCGGCCTGAGAGCACCTATTACATTCGCGTCAGCGGCGATTCAATGAAAGATGCTGGTATTGATGACGGCGATTTGCTGGTGGTCGATAAGAGCCTGACAGCCGATCAGGGCGATATCGTAGTCGCCGCCATCAACGGTGAATTTACCGTCAAAAAACTCCAGCTGCGCCCGGATGTGCGACTGCTGCCGATGAACGATGCCTGGGTGCCGATTATTCTACAGGCGGAAGAGCAGCTGGAAATTTTTGGCGTCGTCACCTTTACCATCAAAGCGATGGAATAACCGGAGAGTGGATATGTTAAAGAATCGGGTTTACAAGCCCTGCCAGACTGGCGAGGTCGATCGCACTCTCTCTTCCTCCAGCCATCAGGTGAAGTTTCTGTTCAGCAGGCTACAGGATTTGGTGCCGACCAACCAGGACTGCTACCTCAGCGCCTGTAACGGCAGCCTGTGCATTATCGATCGTTACCGTCCGGCCGTGGCGGGTAGTCGTGTTCTGATTGATATCGCCGGTCGTTGTGAATGGGCGCGCGTTCGACGTAGCCCTGAACATATTGTCACCGAACAGGGAAGAGTCATTACCGGTGAAGAATTAAAAGAAGTTACTATTATTGGCGTTGCAATCCATGAAGTGGTACCGACTTTTCGGCCCGCCACGCAGCGTTGATCGTTCAAATCCCGAACCTGGATTGTTTGCTAACCCCATCGCTATCAGCATGTAATACCGGTTTTACTCGCTCCTGCGCGGTACACTCAAATTTCCATTCTGCGCGGCCAGGGGTTGGGATGGCCTGCGAACAGCAACGTTTAGCAGCGGTTTTTTTGATGGCGCAAAGTTCAGGAAGCCATCCTTTTCCGTCAGCTGGTTTAGCGGCAAAGACAGACAAGAACAACGCCCGACCACTGGCCGGGCGCTTCTGCCGAAATTATTTCGCGTAAGCTTCGGTAGAAATGGTCAGCTTCACGTCATCGCCAACGGAAGGGACATATTTATCCAGCTTGAAGTCAGAACGTTTGATGGTGCCTGTTGCATCAAAGCCAATCGCCTGCTTTTTCACCATCGGATGCATACCTTGCTTGTTCAGCACAGCATGCAACACCACCGGCCTGGTGATGCCCTTGATGGTCAGATCGCCGTGCACGTCCAGTTTGTTGCTGCCAGTGCTAACGACTTTGGTACTTTTAAAGGTCGCCGTAGGGTACTTGGTGGTATCGAAATATTCCGCGCCTTTAAATTCGCTGGTCAGTGCATCGACGTGTGTGTCAATCGTGCCAACCGGAATAGAAACGTCGACTTTGGATTTGCCCACGCTGCTGGCGTCGTAATCAATGTTGCCGGTGACGTTAGACAAGTCCGCCGTTGGATGAGAAAAACCAAAGTGGTTCCAGGAAACGACAACTGAAGTATGGCCCGGATCCATGGCATAGGTTTCTACCGCTGCCGCAGAAAACTGCGAATAGAGGGCGGAACTGATTAATAGCGGTAAGGTAATTTTTTTAATTAATGACATGCGATTTGCCCTTATTTTCACAAAGTGTGTCGATGATAGTGCAAGATAAGTCGCCGGGCCGATAGTGAAGATATTTGACCAGGTCTGTCAAAAAGATTAGACAAGTCTCATCAAATTGCCTGCTTAACCGCTTTACAGGGCGAATAAAGTCGCGCTACAGCGGTAAGACATAGCCAGGTCAAAGCGCGTCGTTCCTCTTCTGTTGTTTCGAATAAAATGCTTAATAATTTTTATGTTTTTTACCCGCTGGCTGATAAATCATCGGTGATGGAACAAAGCCCGCTAGCGTTGCGTGGTAAAAATCTGGCGTATTTATCGGGGACCATTTTTTCCGGGCAGTTTCTCTCTTCTTTTATGACCTGAATCCCAGGAAAGAGAGGCCGTGTCTTTGTGGCAGCGGCGATTATCGCCATGCTGATGGCGATGCTGCTTTGAGGATGGTTAAAAACGCCGGAAGGGAAACAGCGGGAGAGACAGTCTCTCCCGTAAAATATTTAAGCCTGAGCAACAAATGCCCTGACCACATCCTGCCATGGCGTAACCGGATGACCCGTTAGCTTGCTCAGAGTATGGCTGTCATCAAACAGCGCGCCCTTCGCCGCATTGGCATCAGAGTCAGCCAGCATCTCCGCCAGCGCATCCGGCAGGACTGCGCCTTTCAGCGCGGCGGCAAACTCTGCTTCCGGCAGATCAATGTACTGGATCGCTTTGCCGCTCGCTTTGGCAATTTCAGCGGTGAACTGCGCGAGCGTATAAGCCTCGTCGCCTGCCAGTTCAAACGTTTTGCCAGCCACATCGTGGCGGGTCAGTACGACGGCAGCCGCTTCGGCATAATCCTGACGGCTCGCCGACGCAATTTTTCCTTCGCCCGCTGCGCCAATAAAAGCGCCATGCGCCACAGCTGGCGCGATACTGGCCGCATAGTTTTCGGTATACCAGCCGTTACGCAGAATGGCATAAGGGACACCGGAAGCAATTAAAGCCTGTTCCGTTGCACGATGTTCGCCACCCAGCCCCATGCTGCTGCTGTCCGCATGCAGCAGGCTGGTGTAGGCCAGCAGCTTCACGCCCGCCTCTTTAGCCGCAGCAATGACCGCTTTGTGCTGCACTTCACGCGAGCCGATTTCGTTGGAGGAGATCAGCAGCACCTTTTCAACGCCAGTAAAAGCATTCAGTAAGGTATCAGGCCGGGTGTAATCCGCCTGACGAACCTGCACGCCCAGCGCAGTCAGGTCGGTGGCGTTTTCCGGGGTCCGGACGGCTGCAATAATTTCTCCCGCGGGGACTTTTTCCAGTAAAGCTTTAATCACTTGTTGACCCAGTTGGCCAGTCGCGCCAGTAACAGCAATCATGATGCTCTCCTTGTAGCTCAATAAAAAACGGTTCACCGGCAGCGCCGGAGAAATTGCTTTGACCCGACCAGCCTATGTCATACACTAACTAAAAGTAAGTACTTACAGGAATGTTAGTGTGGAAAAAATCTCATCAGCCTGTTCGCTGAGCGAAAAATTTCGCCGGGGTGAACTGCTTAATACCAACTGCCCTTCACGGGATATCCTGAAGCGTTTGACCAGCCGCTGGAGTGTGCTGGTGCTATTGGCCTTGCAGGACGATACGCTGCGCTTTGGCGAGCTGCGCCGCAAAATCGGCGGCGTCAGTGAAAGAATGCTGGCCCAGACGCTACGTTTTATGGAAGAAGATGGCTTCGTCGAGCGTATCGCTTATGAAGTCGTCCCACCGCACGTGGAATATCGTCTTTCGCCGCTGGGCCATGAAATCCGGGGACAGGTCGTGGGCCTGGCCGACTGGATTGAAATGAATCTGTTCCAGATAATGGAACATCGCCGCGATTTTTCCGCCCCCATTGGCGAATAAAGCGTCAGTTATTTGACGGGTCAATCACCACCAGCCGTCCTTCCTTTGCACTGAGCAACGCGGCATCCAGCACTTCCAGCGTGCGTATCGCCTGTTCGGTCGTTACGGGCGGTTCGCCATTTTCGCGAACCGCCGCGGCAAACGCCTCGTAATAGGCATGATAGCTCCCCTGCGCGGACGGGATCTTCTCGGCGCTGCCCGCCGTATATAGCGTTCCCCAGTGTTCCGGTTGTTCGTAGCCCCATCCGGCCGGATCGTCAGCCGGACGTTTACCGGCAAAAATCGCCTGTGCCTGCACGTCGGTGCCCTTTGCAACATAGCTGCCCTTGTCGCCATAAATCCGTAAATCTCGGGCGGAAAGGTGATTCAGCTTGCTTGACGAGATATGCGAATGTACGCCGCTGGTATGGACGAGCGTGATCACAAAGCTGGCATCGGTTGGGCCTTCCGGACGCGCGATCAGATCGGTTTGTGCAAAAACGGATTTTACCGGCCCCAGCAGCCAGACCGCCTGATCCACCAGATGGCTGCCCATATCGCGCAGCAGGCCCCCCATTTCACCGCTTTCGAGCGTGTCCGGATCGTCAAGATCCATCCGGTTGTGTAGCCGCCAGAGCTTGCCGACCCGCTGTTGCTCAAGAAGCTGACGTAGCGTTTGGATATCCGCATCAAAACGGCGATTGTGATAAACCCCTAAAATAACCCCTTTGGCTTTGGCCGCCGCCGCCAGCTCGCGCCCGGTTTTAGCATCTGGCGCAAACGGCTTGTCGGCTATTACGGCCACGCCGGCCTCAATCGCCTCCAGCACCAGCTCGCGGCGGGTTTGCGGCGGTGTGGAAATGGTAACGATATCCACACCGGCGGCCAGGAGTTCAGTGAGGCTGGCATAAATCGGAACATCCGGAAAGTCGGCTTTGACACGCTCAATCGTGGCGGGCGCACGCGCAACGATGCCTGCCAGCTCCAGACCTTTAGCGGCGTTGATAAAAGGTGCGTGAAAATTCTTTCCGCCGGTGCCGTAGCCTACTAATCCTATCTTCATTGTTTGCCTCACCTGATGATTGCTATTTTTCATTTGTTATAGGTATGGCACATAATTTTCATTACTGACATCGCATCACGCTTTTTCGCAGCAAACAAAAAAGGCCTTCATGATGAAGGCCTTCAGACTGCTAATAAACTTAAAGCGCGGGGAACACAAGCCTAGCGCTGAGGCGCGGCATCCGGATACATCGTAAGCAGGCGACGCGTAACGCCGTTCGTCCAGCCAAAGCCATCCTGTAGAGGATATTCCCCGCCTCCTGCCAGAACCGGTGCGCGTCCGGCAACGTTATACTTCTCCACCATCTTGTGGTGGCGGTGATAAGTTGCGCCCGTCACCTGTAGCCAGCGGGTGGCAATCTCTTTCGCCAGCAGCTCCTCGCCGTAGTTATTCAGGCCTTTGATCGCCATCCATTGCACCGGCGCCCAGCCGTTGGGTTTATCCCACTGCTCACCGGTTTCTTCAACCGTGGACAATACGCCGCCCGGCGCAAGCAGATGCGTACGAATCGCGTTTGCCGAGGAAGTGGCCTGTTCCAGACTTGCCATACCAACATACAGCGGCGTCACAGAAGCTGCTGAAAACGCCCCTTTCTCACGCTCCCGCCAGTTGTAATCACGGTAGAAGCCCGCCTGCGCATCCCACAGATATTTATTCACCGTTTCGCGGCGCCGCATCGCTTTCTGTTGAAACAGCTCGGCAGTTTCAGGGTCGTTTTTACTGGCCGACAGCCGTGCAATCGTCGTTTCAAGCTTATAAAGAAACGCGTTTAAATCGATTGGCACGATACTGGTCGTCTGAATACTTTCCAGCCGGCCCGCTTCGCTTAACCAGCGTGAGGAGAAATCCCAGCCCGATGCGGCACCTGCGCGCAAATCGCGGTAAACCTCGCTGGAAGGACGTGCCGAATTTTTCGCGGTTTCCACGTCTTCAAGCCAGGATTCGTCACGCGGCGTGTCCCGATCGTCCCAATAGCGATTTAACACCGAGCCATCCGATAACATGACGGCATGACGATAAGCTTCGCCAGGCAGCAGCGACTCAGCACCGTCCATCCAGAACGCATATTCCTTTTTCAGCTGCTTCAAATACCGGTGCGCCTGGCTAACGCCATCTTTTTCAAACAGCTCAACCATTAATGCAAACACCGGCGGCTGAGAGCGGCTGAGATAGTAAGTCCGGTTGCCGTTTGGAATATGGCCATAGGTGTCGATCATCCACGCAAAGTTGTCCGCCATGTGGCGCAGAAGATCGTTCTGCCCGCCTGCGGCGAAGCCCAACATGCTGAAATAAGAGTCCCAGTAGTAGGTTTCGCCAAAGCGACCGCCGGGCACAATGTAAGGTTCAGGCAGCGGCAGCAGAGACGAGAACTCAGCGCTTTTTTCTGGCTTACGCGTCAGAACCGGCCACAGCGAGTCGATATGCTCGCCCATACTTTTTTCCGGATCGGAGACGTAGCGGCTGTCGTTAACTTTCGGGAGATCAAAATGCTCCAGCACGAAAGCCAGCAGATCAAAATCCTCGCGTTCACGCTGAATAAAATAGCGGTAGAGGATCCTCTCCGGCTCGATTTTCGGCGCACAATCGGCGAACGTTTTACTGTCGGTGAAGATGCGTGAAGACTGTACGGCTTCGAACAGTTCCTGGTAACGGTCAGACGGTGTCAGAATGTCTGGTGCAGGCAAACCACGGATGGGTTCCGGTTGAGGCTCAACCGCGGCGTCCGGACCCGCCTCATAGTCGTGATAAAAGGCGTCATATTCCGTCTGATTATTGTCAACTTGCAGGTCATTATGATTAAAAGTGATAAAAACCTCCTGAGGCCGATGATTGACAATCTCGCTCGGTATATTTTCATAAACAAGTGATCAGTATAGTACTGTCGTCTCATCCTGCAAATTGTTCATTTTATTACCACTGATGAGATAATATTACGAGAAATAAACAGCATCGCTAACGAACCTATTTTCCTCTTATCGCTTCAGTCCGTTAATTTCGCCCTGAGCTGCTCAGCGGTCAGGGTAAAATTGATGCAAAAACACCGTAAACGAAGCAGGCTGCCGATGTGCAGCGCCCGCTTTCTCTACGCAAAATCAGCCACGATCCGCGTAAAGTGAGCCTTAGCCGTTCAAAATAGCGGCATTACCAAAATGAAAAGGGTTATGATGAAAAGTCATGTAAAAATATTCAGATTTCCCATTTACATTATATTTAAACAGTCGAATACTAATCGGGCCAAAACGTGGCTCAGCCCGCGTTACATCCGGCATATATAAGTTTATCTGATAGCAAACCAGACTCATAAATCTTAACTAAGGAATTATTGTGGCACCCGTAGTAAATAAATCCGCAGCGTTGCACTCGGAAAGTCTTTCTGAAGAAGATGACAGTTTACTTTCTCCCGTTGATAATACCGCACCGATAAATAAAACCTATATTACGCGTGGAACCCGCCGGTTCATCCACGCTACGCTGGCGTTGTTCTGCGCCGGATTGTCCACTTTTGCCGTACTTTACTGTGTGCAGCCAATCCTCCCCGTGTTCTCGCAAAGCTTTCATCTCACCCCGGCGCAAAGCAGCCTCTCTCTTTCCGTGACGACCGCGATGATGGCGCTGGGCCTGCTGGTTACCGGTCCGCTGTCGGATGCGATTGGTCGCAAATCGGTGATGTCAGTTTCGCTGTTGCTGGCGGCCTTCTTTACGCTGATTTGTGCGACCATGAGCAGTTGGGAAGGCGTGCTGGCAATGCGCGCACTGACCGGGCTGGCGCTGAGCGGCGTGGCGGCGGTGGCCATGACCTGGCTTAGTGAAGAGCTGCATCCCGGCTTTCTCTCTTTTTCGATGGGGCTGTATATCAGCGGTAACTCAATTGGCGGATTGATCGGACGGCTCTCTACCGGCATGCTGGCGGATCATTTTTCCTGGAATGTTTCGCTGTTTGTGGTTGGCCTGTTTGCGCTGGCCGCCGCCGCGCTGTTTTTCCGTTTGCTTCCGCCTTCGCAACATTTCCGCGCCAGCTCGCTTCGTCCTCATAAGCTATTAGTGAATTTTATGTTCCAGTGGCGCGATATGGGACTGCCAATGCTGTTCCTGGTCGGCTTTATTCTGATGGGCAGCTTCGTCACCCTTTTTAACTATGTCAGCTATCGCTTTTTATCTGCGCCTTTTTCGCTGAGCCAAACGGTAGTCGGGTTACTGTCTGTGGTTTATCTTACCGGGACTTACAGCTCACCCCGGGCGGGCGTTATGACGGCGCGCTATGGCCGTGGCGTCGTGCTAATGGGGTCACTGATCATGATGTTAACAGGCCTCGTTGCCACGCAGTTCACCTCACTGCTGCTGGTCCTGCCTGGTCTGATGCTGTTTGCCGCAGGGTTCTTTGCCGCGCATTCGGTCGCCAGCA
This sequence comes from Pantoea sp. CCBC3-3-1, assembly GCF_007981265.1. NCBI lineage: Bacteria > Pseudomonadati > Pseudomonadota > Gammaproteobacteria > Enterobacterales > Erwiniaceae > Pantoea > Pantoea sp. CCBC3-3-1. The sequence goes on along the minus strand of NZ_CP034363.1, from coordinate 382,500 downwards.
GCTGGGTTGGGCATCGTGCCCGTCGCGCTCGCGGCCAGGCTTCGTCGCTCTATCTCTTCTTCTATTACCTTGGCTCCAGCGTCGCCGGTACGCTGGGTGGCGTATTCTGGCACGGCTACGGCTGGGCGGGCGTGTCGGCCTTCATTGCCGTGATGCTGCTTGCCGGGCTGGTGCTGGCGAATAAGCTACGCCAAATCCCCGTGCTGGTGAAAAAAGTTCGCTAGTTTTGCGGGCGGAGAGCGATCTCCGCCCGTAATAAGTCACTTCTTTTATCTCAACAGGATGAGGTAACCTGAAAGCCAATATTGCCAGAAAAAACCTGCCAATTTACAGCCGGATCGGGAAAAATAGCCTCTGACAGGAAGTTAAAAAAGGGGGTCACATGGAAGACGTCATTTATACGCCGCCGCTGGAATCCATTGATTATTATGGCTATCCATTAGTTGCGGGAACCTTTAGAGTCGGGGAACAGCTCTACGTCATGGTGTTTAAAGAAATAACCAGTCATGCCGATATGCGCAGTAAAAGTTACGATATCAATGTCCCGGAATTTTTCTTCCCGCCAAATGGCATGGTTGAAATCCAGTTTGATGCTATCAGCGATCTAACCGGTGACAACTTTGGCCGTTTTCAACACGTTGAAGTAAAGGATACCAATCCTGTAGCGCTTCTAAGGGTAGTAACCCTGCTGACGCAGCACTACACTCAACGAAAACCCGGTGGTTATTTATTCTATGCAGCAGTAAGCTATCTGGATGCCGGACGTCATACGGACCTTAAACTGGTTTATGACAGAATGCTGGGATTTGCCCAAAGAAAGAAAAACCGGCCAGCGAAGAGCATATTGCCAGATGGCTGGCGGGCATATAATAATTTGAGTACAGACGGGAGGGGTTATGCCATCATCTGCTAAAGGCACTGTTTACAATGAAGTTATGGCTCGTCAGCGTCTCGTCATGCAAGTAGCTTCTCAGGTTATCGTGAAGCAAAAAATAGCAACAGGCGAGATTGAAATTGTCGACGGTAGACTGGTTGCGGGTAAGAATTTTAAAGATGCTAAAACGCCCGTTCGTTCTGGACGTCGTGCTCTGCTTAAAGCCAGATAAATAATCCCGCCAAAGGCCCCGAGCGGGCCTTACCCCACCGCTGACGATTTACTTCCCTCTGTTCAGCCATTAAGCTAGCGCCACCTGAAATAACCTCTTTTTCCGCCCTGCATCCTCCCCCGGGCACGCGTAAGGAAAGTATCTATGGCGCTTCATCTGTGGCTGGCTTATACCGGGATTATTGCCGTACTGATTGCGGTCCCCGGCCCGACGGCACTGCTCAGCATGACTCACGGTTTACGCTATGGACGTCGCCGTGCGCTGGCGACAGTGGCGGGCGGCGTGCTGGCGGCAATGACGCTGATGACCGCTTCCGCATTAGGTTTAGGCGCTATCCTCGCCGCTTCAACAACGGCTTTTACCGTGCTGAAAGTGGTGGGCGCGGCCTACTTGATCTGGCTGGGTATCAGCGCATGGCGTGATAAAAGTGCGCCGGAAAGCGTGGTTCTTGCCGGTCAGCCCGCAGAGATGCCTGGCAGCCTGAAACTCTTTCGTAAAGGCTATATGGTAGGGATCAGCAATCCAAAAGATCTGCTGTTTTTCGCCGCTTTGTTTCCCAACTTTATTGACGCCAGCCAGCCTCACGCTATCCAGTTCGCTACGCTGGCTGTCACCTGGGCAGTATTGGATCTCAGCATGATGTTCGCCTATGCCTGTGCCGGTCGCCGTTTGTCGACGCTGTTTGCCAGCCAGAAGCGGCTGCGTTTGCTGAACCGGACGATTGGCAGCCTGTTCGTTTTCGCCGGCAGCGCGCTGGCGATCTCTGCTCGTTAACATGCGTGACGTAGCCAATTTACAGGCGATGGTCATCTTCGCCAGAGTGGTAGAAACGCTGAGCTATACCGAAGCGGCGAAGCTGCTGGGCATCTCTAAATCCTCCGTCAGCAAAGAAATTTCCGCGCTGGAAGTGCGGCTGGGTACCAGGCTGCTTTTGCGCACTACCCGCAAAATCGCCGTAACCGACGTCGGCATGACCTGGTATCACTACTGCGCGCGCATTCTGAGTGAAATCAAAAGCGCCGACCTGTTTATCCGTCAGCAGCATGAAGAGCCAACGGGTAGCCTGCGCGTCGTCGCGCCGGTGACGTTCGGCTGCCAGTGTATCGTGCCGGTACTGAATCAGTTTGTGGCAAACAACCTGCACGTCAGCGTCGATCTGGATCTAACCGACCGGCCGGTGATCGACGATAATGTCGATCTGGCAATCGTGATCCGCCGGGATCGCCCTGAATACGATCGCTGTCAGCCGCTGATGGATATCAGCTGGGGTTTATATGCCTCGCCGGACTATCTTCAGCGTTTTGCGCCTGTTACCACGCCTGATGATTTGCCTCGCCATGACTTTATTCTGTTCCGCGGCCCGGCTCATACGATCTCTCTGCCGTTTCGTCGCGATAAGCAGACGCGGAATATTGAAGTGCGTAGCCGTTTCCGCGCCAATAACAGTACTGCGCTGGTGAATTCGGCCATTGCAGAGACCGGGATCGCCTATCTGCCTGACTATGTGGCACAGGAAGCGGTTAAAGCGGGTAAGCTGAGCCAGGTGCTGCCGGAATGGGAAATGGATGTTTATCAGTCCTGGATACTGACGAAAAACGATGGCTTTACGTCACCTCGTGTCAGGCTGTTTATTGCAGAGTTACAGAAGGCATTGGGAACAGATAAAAAAAGGGCGGAACGCTAGTTCCGCCCTTCTCATTTAGTAATAGTTACCGTGGCGGTAATCCCAGGTGGTGAAGATGTCCGACATCATCGACATGATCTTGTCCACATCCAGCCCTTTGCGGATCAGCACCGGACACGGCGTGATGTTACGCTCGCCTTTCTGTTCCGGCACCAGTTTGCCATTCTCATCAACCATTGCCACCATTACGCCCTGCTCATAGCGGGTCTTTTCAGACTCGTTAGGCTGGATAGATTTCACATAGTCGTTAGCCGCGATAATCAGATCGGCCTGCGATTCGATGCGCTCGCCGATGCCTTCGACCAGGCCACGGTTGCCCTTGCCTGATGGATTAGCCGAGCTGGCAAAGGAGAATTTACCGTGGTTTTCCCACAGTTCTTTTGCCAGGTTTTCGCCAGGAATACCAAATTTAATCACGAAACAGCTGGTCTGACGGCGATCCATCATCAGCTCTTTCGAGCCATCTTCCGGAATACGCGCCACGGCTTCTTCTTTCCATGGCAGGATGCAGCCCAGCAGCACGTCTTTGTCCCAGTGCTGCTGATACAGCGCTTCGATTTCCGGGTTCAGCTGCGCCAGCTCTTTCAACTGATCCAGGGAACCACACAGCACCACGCCCGGCTTGTTGCGGTTGCGCTGCTTGGCGTCGAATTTACGCTCCAGCCCTTTTGCATCAGACGTCATGATGATGTAGCCCACTTTGGTTGGGCAAACGATCATACCGCCGTCGGCAGACAGGATTTCTACTGCTTCTGGCTGTAAGCCACCGTTCCACTGAATCGTTTTATTGCTCATGGTCGCACCTAATCTTAGAGGGTAATTTCGTTGGTCAGTGTTTCAGTCTGGCACAGCATTGAAACGCTTGCGGTGACGACGGCTGACCGGTTGAAACCATCCTAACCTCACCCTCTTTTAACGCAACAGTAAAAGCACTTATTCCCATATTGTTTCCATCAGGAAACAGTTGTTGCAGGAAAGCGTCAGTGAGTGAGTGCGACGGGCAGGGAAATAATGCAGAGCGATCTTGTTGGACACGGGCATGCTGCGCACGTATGCGCAGCATCCTGACTATCAGCCTGGAATTAACCGCTCCGCCTTCAGCTTATCGAACAGTTCGACAAAAGCATCGCGTGTACATTTATAGCCGGTGAAGCCTGCTTTACGGCTCTTACTGACGTCGGTAAACACTTCCATCGGGCGGCCCAGATCGGCGTCGGTATGCCACCAGGAAACCAGCTTGCTGATGTCGGCTTCCTTAAGATTGAACTGCTGCGCAACCGCTTTCCACTGCTCCGGCGCGGCATCCATGCGGCCTTCCAGCGGCTGCATTTCGTCCGGGAACGGCGCGGCTTCGATACCGAAATAGTCGGCAATCTGGCCCCACATCCATTTCCAGCGGAACACGTCACCGTTGACCACGTTGTAATCCTGGTCCTGCGCCGAAGGGGTTGTTGCCGCCCATTCCAGCTGCTGTGCCAATACGTGTGCATCGGTCATATCGGTCACGCCTTCCCACTGGGCTTTTGAGCCAGGGAAAACAAAGGGCTGTCCGGTCTGCTTGCACAGGCTTGCATAGACGGCCAGCGTCTGGCCCATGTTCATGGCGTTGCCCAGCGCAAAACCGATGATGGTATGCGGACGGTGCACGCTCCAGGTGAAGCCATATTTTTCGGCACCGGCAAAGACTTCATCTTCCTGCGCGTAGTAGAAGTTATCGACCGGCTGGCGGCCCTGCTCTTCACGGAACGGCGTTACGGGCACCGCGCCTTTGCCATAAGCATCAAACGGGCCGAGGTAATGTTTAAGGCCTGTAACCAGCGCCACATGCCCGCCCTTCAGGCCATCGCCCAACGCTTCAATGACGTTGCGCACCATCGCGCCGTTAACGCGGATATTCTCTTTTTCATTTGCCTGACGTGCCCAGACGCTGAAAAAGACTTTATCGACTTTCACGCCGTCTAACGCTTTACGGACGGATCCCTCATCAGTCAGATCGGCCGTCAGCGCCGTACAACCCGCAGGCACTGCGGTGCGTCCGCGTGAAAGGCCATAAACCTGCCAGCCGTCGCCGGTCAGTTTTTCCGCCAGTGCAGTACCAATTACGCCGCTTACGCCGACAATAAGTGCTCGCTGTTGCATCTTTTTTCTCCACTGATATTGAGTAACATTAAGCTTAATAGAGAAATTAAGTCTTATTTCAGGTATAAATTCATAACATTTCAGAATTCGAGTCATCAATCATGAGCAGCCAGGATCGGCTAAAAGGCATTACGCCTTTTGTTGCAAGCGTGGAACACGGTAGCTTTACGGCTGCCGCTGAACATCTGCATTTGACCAGTTCGGCGGTGAGTAAAAGCGTTGCCCGGCTGGAAGCGCGGCTTGGCTCAAGGCTGTTTGAGCGAACAACGCGTAGCCTGGCCCTGACCGATGCCGGACAGGCTTTCTATGAGACCTGTACGCGAGTGCTTAGTGAACTGGCGGAAGCGGAATCGGTACTGGCAGCGCAACGCACCATCCCGGTCGGTAGATTGCAAATCGCCGTGCCAAACACCTTCGGGCGTATGCACGTCGTACCGTTAATAACGCAATTCTGTCAGCAAAATCCAGAGATGCAGATCAACCTTACGTTTTCCGATCGCTTTGTCGATCTGTTTGAAGAAGGCGTGGATATCGCTATACGGATTGGTGGCCCGGCAGAATATCCGCCTTCGCTCGGCTATCGCTATCTGGGAAAAGAGCGTCTGCTGTTTTGCGCCGCTCCCGATTATCTTGCCCGCCACGGGACGCCAACGTCCCTGACGGATTTGGCCGATCATCGCGCCATTGTCTATTACCGCGTCGACGGTAGCATCAGTCCCTGGCATGTTACCTCGCCAGATGGTCGAACGGTGGCCAGAACCGTGCCGCACCGTATGGCGCTTGGCGATGGAGAAGCCCAGGTTGCTGCGGTCATCGCAGGCCTAGGCGTGGCGCAGATGGCCAGCTGGCTGATGGAAAAGCCGCTAGCCAGCGGTGAACTGGTGCCGATCCTGCCAGAACTGGCGGTAGAGGGTTTACCGCTGTACGTCGTCTGGCCGCGTAAGAAACAGCTGACGCCAAAAGTCAACGCGCTGCTGAGCGCGCTGGATCGGCTAAAAATGTAATCAGGCGTCAGGCTTATTGACGTTAACGCGCCATGGAATGCCGAATTTATCCGTCAGCGTACCAAAGCCGAGTGCCCAAAAGGTCTCTTCCCATTCCAGCGTCACCGTCCCGCCGTCCGAAAGGCGATCGAACCATTTTTTCCCTTCAGCGGCGTCGTGACTGGAAAGACTAACGGCAAAACCGGTGTAGTTTACTGCTTCGGCGCTATCGCTCAGCTGTAGCTCGCTGTCGCCGACTTGCAGCAGGGCATGCATGATTTTGTCGTCCGCCGGTTTTTCTCCACTGGCACGATTTTGCTTCTGCGGCTGCTGCTGTTTTTCAGGTGGGACATCGCCCCAGGTTATTTTAACCTTCAGATGAGCATCGATCGCCTGCTGATAAAACGCGATAGCTTCTTCACAGTTGCCCGCAAAGTACAGATAGGGTGAAATTTGCATAACCTCTCCTTGAGTGATCGTTGCTGCTGGAGAATAAGCAGTAAGGAAAGGGTAGCAACGCAGCCGATAACTGCCTCTTTTCAGCGCAATGTTTTCTTTTTTCAGTCTCTTCCTGGTCAGGAAGCGAAAAAGGATAAAGCGGAATGGCTCCGCTTTATCCGCCCGAAATCAGGCCGTTTTCATTCGCCTCGCAAAAAGTTTTTCCGCCAGTTTTTCCAGGATGATATAGCCGACGCAGGCGACTAAAAATGAGTTAAGGGTTGAGACGCCCCACGTCACATACAGGCCAACGTAGCCGCCGAGCAGGCTGGCAAAAATCGCGGGCCAGCCGCTAAAAATAGTCTCTTCCGGTAACGTGCCTGTCAGCCTTGTCACTCTGAGAGGAAGGCTGTATTTCTTCAGCAAAAAATATTCCGTCAGCATCACGCCCAGCACGGGTGGAACAATGACCCCGAGCAGGTTCAGGAAATCTACAAAATGATCCAGAATGCCAAGCACCGACAAGGTAGTTCCCAGAATGCCCAGCGCCAGCGTGACCGGCTTGTAGTGAAGCTTTAAACCACTGGTGCTTTCAACAGCGTTGATCACGCCAAGCGCAGATGAATAGAGGTTTAAATCATTTACCCTGAGGGTAGAGAAAATGACCGCAAACAGGCCAATCGTTCCTGAAGCAATGGTAATAATGGACATCACATCGCCGGTATTAAGCTTGCGGGCAATAAAAATAGCCAGGCCATTAATGATAAATTCACCCAGGCAGATGGTGGCCACTGTAATTCCCAACACATGGCTGCCGCGCTTTGAATAACGCGTCAGATCGGGCGTCATTAAGCTGGCCAGAATAGCGCCGCCAACCACCAGTGTGATACCGGCATTAACCGACAGCATCTCTTTGCCGGCGGTTGTTGCCGCAACGGCCGCAACATGATCGGTGGCCAGCGTTTGCCAGGAAATCCAGGCAATTAACGCAATAAACACCGGAACGGCTATCCGCGCCGTAAATCTTAGCGCTTTAAACCCAAAGGCCACCAGCACGGTTAAAAACAGGCCGGAAATTGTCGCCGCGCTCTGAAAACTCAGCGTGTCAGAAAATGCCGTGCTCAGCGATTTAGCAAAAATGGCGTTCTGAATACCAAACCAGCCCAGCAGGCTTATTGCAACGACGATGCCAATAAAAGCCGAACCGATTCGCCCAAAACCACACCAGCGCGCCAGCATACTGCCTGACAATCCCTCTTTCATGCCGATGTAACCAAAGCCAAAGGTAATTAAGCCAAAGAGCAGACTGCCTGCCAGAATAGCGGTTAGCGCGGCAGATAAACTCATGCTGTCACCGAGTACCGCCCCCAACATAAATTGATCGAGTGCGGTAAGCATGCCCATATGGACAATAGCCACGCTGAGAAACGACACGCGGCTGCTTTCCGGCACCCGACTCAAAGGAAAATCATTAATTTGCATTGTTATCAGGCCTGTATCAGATAAAGTTGATCCCTTTCTTAATAAGACGACCAGGGATATAGTTTTCAAGGTTATGGATGACGCAGTACTCTTCAAATTGCTTTAGTGAATGCACATTGGCTTTTTGATAAATGGTATATATTCGGTTCTCAATTGTTTTGGCGCTGGCGCCGAAAATATTGGCGATTTCTTTGGCCGTATACCGTTGCAGCATCAGAAAGATAATATCAAGCTCGGCGGGGGTAAACTCTTTATTATCGGTAACGGTGGTCAATACGCTGGGCTTTTTCTGATTAAGGAACTTAAGGGGCGTCAGATTATCAAGCGGCTTCGCGTTCCAGAGGGTTCCGATGCAGTTGCCATCATTATCAAAAACGGGTAGTTTTTCGCTGACATAAGGGGAAAGGCTCTCTAATCCGTACCAATAATGGGTTTCAATCACGGTGACACGATCCTGCGCCTCTTCTGTGCGGCGATCGTGCTCCTGTAAATCTTCCGAGCATTCTGCCCATTTGGCCGGGAAATCCTGATCCAGCGCGCCCTCAACAGAGAAGGTGACGGGCGTATGCGTATATAAGTATGCCGCCTTATTCATATAGAGATGTCTTGACTCAAGGTCCTTGATTCCCCATGGCTCGCTAAGATGCTCCATCATGGAAATAAAACCCCGGAAGTAACTATACTTATCGTCCTGCGACATACTTTTTCCGTTTTTATTAAAACGCTTTTTTCAGATAATAGCGTGTATGTTTTCCAAGGTAGCCATCCATGCTGCCATAAGCCTGATAGCCCAGTTTTTCATAAAAACCCTTTGCCTGGAAATCAAAGGTATCTACGTACGCCATCTGGCATCCTCGTGCTTTTGCAACCTCTTCTGCCTTAAGCATCAGCTGGTTTCCTCTGCCCTTCCCCCGCTCCTGTTCACCGATCCACAAATATTGTATTTCCAGTCCCTGCCACCAGGTTCTGGCCACCAACCCGCCATAAATCTGATTGTCATCATCTCGCAACGTGAGGAAAAGCGGCGTTATATCCACATCATCAAATTGACTGTTGTGCTGCCACAGGCTGTCAATAACAAATTGCTCATCCTGTTCAGCAGGCGTATCCGTTACAACGATTTTCATTACTGCTCCGTTATTAAATTACCATCCAAACGTAGTCGAATAACATTTTATCGTCGGGAATTCAAGGGGGTTTTCTACCGTATCATTCAGATTATATTGTTCGCTATTATAAACGGAGAAGCAAAAGCGGATATGCTGTTTTTTTTGTCTGTTTCCAGCACCAGGGACACTATAACTCTACGAAATAATATCACGCATTAATTATTATTATATTCCGATAAAAATAAAAGAAGTTAACAGAAAAACAACAATTACGCGCCATCTGGCGCGTTTCTTTTTTATATACAAAAAAATAAGACTGTTAGTTTATACAGCTTAATGGAATGAACCTGTCTGTCGGCAATTTCAGTGCGGGACATTAAAAAGAAAAAAACAGCGTCAGGCAGGGAAAATATCTCAGAATGGATGAGAAAATACGGCCAGTAAACTGGCCGTATTCAACATTATTTCACTTCAGTCAGTTTCTCAATATCGACATTGCCCTGTTCACCCGCCACGTTTTTACGCGCTTTCGCGACGTCGCTGGCGCTGACCTGAGCTTTCGCCGTATTGCCCCAGCTGGTACGGATAAAGTTAACCACATCCGCAACCTGCTGGTCGTTCAGCCGCCAGCCAAAGGCCGGCATGGTGACAGCAGAAGGCGCACCCTTCACGCCGGGCAGCGTCGCCCCGCTAAGCACGATATGGATCAGTGACGTTGGATCTTCGGCCAGCACGACCGGGTTGCCACGCAGTTCCGGGAAGAAACGCTTGTAGCCGCTGCCGTCAGTTTTATGGCAGGCACCGCAGCTGTCGACATACACCGACGCGCCCGGCTTGCTGTCGTCGCCTTTCCACAAGGCTTTGGCAACCGTATCGTCCTGGGTGAAACCAACCTGATTAGGATCGCGTGCACCCAGTGACTTCAGATAACGCGCAATTGCCGTCGCATCTTCTGCGCTCAGATGCTGCAAGCTGTGCTGGACGACTTCCGTCATGCCGCCAAACACGGCGGTATGATCGTTGCGGCCCATGCGCAGGAACTGCACCAAATCGTCTTCGCTCCAGCGGCCAAGTCCGTCACGGCTGTCGCCGCGCAGGTTGTTCGCCGTCCAGCCATCAATCGGCGCGTTGCTGCCGGAAAGATAATCGCTGCCTTCGCTGTCGTTCAGCGCTTTTTCCTGCATAGTCAGGCTACGCGGCGTATGGCAGGCACCGCAGTGGCCCAAACCTTCCACCAGATACTGACCGCGCGCCAGCACCGCATCCTGGCCTTTCACCGGCTGGAAAGCTTTCACGTCTGGCGCAAACATGCCACGCCAGATGGCCAGCGGCCAGCGCATCGACAGCGGCCACGGAATGTCGCTCTTCTGGTTAGCCTGCTCAACCGGCTGCACGCCATGCATAAACCAGGCATACAGCGCCTGCATATCTTCATCGCTCACCACGGCATAAGAAGGATAAGGCATGGCCGGATAAAGCGTGTCGCCATTCTTCGCGATGCCATGACGAACCGCTTTCTGGAAATCGTCGTAGCTGTAATCGCCAATCCCGGTTTTCTTGTCCGGCGTGATGTTGGTGGAGTAAATATTGCCAATCGGGGTTGCCATCGACAGGCCGCCAGCAAAGGGCTTGCCACCCATTTTAGTATGACAAGCCACGCAGTCACCGGCTCGCGCCAGGTATTCGCCGCGCTTGATCTGCTCAGCACCGCTCTCGTCCGCCACGGCGGCAAAGGTGGTCATGCCCAGTAACAGGGCAGGGATCATCATTTTCATCATGGATATCCTTATGCCTGCACCAACGGACCGGGGTTTTTCAGATACTGTTCACGAATCGCTTTGGCTGACCAGTAAGTCAACGCCGCCACCATGCCGGTTGGGTTATAGCCCAAACCTTGTGGGAAGGCGGATGCGCCCGGAACAAAGACGTTTGGCACATCCCAGCTTTGCAGATAGCGGTTCACCGCGCTGGTTTTCGGATCTTCACCCATGATTGCGCCGCCGTTCATATGCGTGGTTTGATAAACGGTGGTGTCAAAATGTGCGCCTGGCATCTTAGGTGCGCCGCTAATCAGCTTGGGATTCATCGCTTCAGCGATTTTGTGCATCCGGCCGTGCATAAACTGCGACATTTTGATGTCGTTTTCCTGCCAGTCGAACGTCATGCGCAGCAGCGGCTGGCCGAAAGCATCCTTGTAGTTCGGGTCGAGATCCAGATAGTTATTGCGATAGGACTGGTGTGCGCCGTGAGCATCCATTGAAACATGATGCGTATAGTGATCGGCCACTGCCGCTTTCCATTTGCTGCCCCAGTTTGGCGTGCCCGGAGGCGTTGGCAGACCGGAGATTGGCTTCACGCCGGCCTGGTTTACCCACATCGGCGAACCGCCAACGAAGCCATATTTGCCGTGATCGAAGTTGTCGGCGTTGAAGTCATCCACGCCCACGCCTGCGCCGCCCGCACCGATAAAGTTGTTGGTGAAGACGTCTTTATCAAAGAAGGCTTTAATGGTGGAGATGTTCTGATAGGCGAAGTTACGACCTACCGTGCCTTCGTTGGTAACCGGGTCATACGGCTTGCCAATACCGGAAAGCAGCATCAGGTGCACGTTATGGAACTGGAACGCCGAGAGGATAACCAGATCGGCAGGCTGCTCAATCTGACGTCCCAGCGCGTCGACGTAGGTCACGCCCGTTGCGCGTTTTTTATCAGCGGTCAGGTTAACGCGCAGCACGTTGGCGTTTTCACGCAGTTCAAACTTCGCTTCCTGACGCAGCGCTGGCAGCACGTTAACGTTCGGTGATGCTTTGGAATACATGTAGCAGGCGTAGCCGCTACAATAACCGCAGAAGTTGCACGGCCCCATCTGCGCGCCGTAGGTGTTGGTGTACGGGCCAGACGTGTTGGCGGAAGGCAGATCGTAAGGATGATAGCCAATCGATTCTGCTGCCTGGGCAAACAGCTGTGCGGAATAAGTGCGTTTTTGCGCGGGCAGCGGGAATTTATCGGAGCGGTCTGGCGCAAACGGATTGCCTTTGCCCTGCCCGATGACCTTGCCTTTCACGCTCCACTCGGAACCGGACGTCCCGAAAACTTTTTCGGCCTTATCGAAAAACGGTTCCAGCTCGTCGTAAGTCACGCCAAAGTCCTGAATCGTCATGCCTTCAGGAATAAATTTTTTGCCGTAGCGCTCTTCGTAATGGCTGCGCATCCGCAGTTCGATAGGATCGACACGGAAATGCACGCCCGACCAGTGCAGGCCTGCGCCACCGGTGCCGGTGCCCGGTAAGAACGCCGCCAGTTGACGATATGGCTGAGCGGTTTGCGCCGAGTTGTGGCGAATGGTGACGGTGCTTTTCGACAGATCCTGGAACAGCTTTTTACGGATGTTATAGGTGAGTTCGTCGATAACCTGCGGATAAGCGCCATCAGGATAGGTATCACGGTGCGGGCCGCGTTCCAGCGCAACCACGTTCAGGCCCGCTTCAGTCAGCTCTTTGGCCATGATCGATCCCGCCCAGCCGAAGCCGACGATCACCGCATCCACTTTTTTCATTTCGTTTGCCATGCTTATGCTCTTTCCCCACGAATCGATACCGGTGGGAACGGATAACGCTCGCCACGCTCAACCCAGTCCATAAAATCAGCGCGTGCGCCAGGGAAGTTAATCAGCGTCCAGCCGACCATGCCCTGATTACCGCCGTGGATAGGATCGCTGAAGAAACCTTCACGGGTGTTTTGCAGCAGGAAAGTGAAAAAGACTTTCGCCGGAACCTGTTTGAATTCCACGCTGCCCGCTTCAAAAGCCTGAAGCAGCGCATCCTGCTGCTCCTGAGTCAGCTGAGCAAACACCTTGCCGTGCTGCGCTTTTGCCACGGCATCGGCATCGGCAAGGCCAAGACGATAAATATCGCGCGGCACCAGCGGCAGCTGATAGCCCAACGCCTTATCCGCATCCGGGTGGAAAGGCCCCTGCATATACCAGTTAGAGCCGGTGGCATAAGGGGTGTTCATCTGGCGATCGATATATTCAGGCACGCCTGCTTCCAGCGCGCCCGGGCCACGATCGTCGGCAGGGATCAAACGCGCGACGGCAGCCTGAACAAAAGCGTATTCTTCTGGTGTAAACCAGGTGGGCTGATAGTCACGGGCTTTTTGCGGGCCGGCAGGCGGGGTCTCTTTTGCGCCAGCTGGCGCCGCTGCGGTGAGCGCGCCAATTCCGCTCGTCCCGATCGCCATTGCAGGTGCTATCGCGATCGTTTTCAGCAGAAAGTCCCGGCGGGAACTTCCAGTTTTTTCTTTCGACATTACATTGCCTTCTTAAACTTCGCCTGGTCAAAAAGCGGTTAAGGGTTCACGGTTGCGCTACTGTTTTTGTTATGAAAAGCGGGTATTTTGATCCGGATCAATGTTACCGGTAACAATATCCGGCATTTTAACAGGTCTTTTTGCAAAATTTGAGCACTAAGAAACAAAATGGCACAAATTCATTAACAATTAATGATTTTACAAAACGTTCTCTTCGCTAAAGCCAAATTACCGATTCAGGGCCAGTTGAAAATAAAAAATGGCAATTTTTTTAGTATAGTTATGCCTGACAAAAATGCTTATCAGAGATTAGCCAGCTCGATTGAACAGGCTGGATTTTTCTTTATCGATCGTACTTTCCAGTGCCGGAAAAGCTTCAGGGCCAAAATGCAGTAAATTATGGCCCTGAATACCCCTTTACTTCTATAGCACAACCCCGTTCTTTCCAGGCTGAGGAGTGACAGCAACCAAACTGGTAGAGATAGAAGCCTCCTCATTCATGCCCTGCGGGGAATCAAACAGCTTTAATCGTGTTTCTGATGGCTGCGGACGGCCAAAATAGTAGCCCTGGAACAGGGTACAGCCCTCAATTTTCAGCTGTTCGAACTGTTCACTGCTTTCTACACCTTCCGCCGTGATTTGAATATCCAGGCTGCGGCTCATCCCGGTAATCGCCCGGATGATCGCCAACGCTTCACGGCTGTCTTTCATATCGTTAATAAACGACTTGTCGATTTTGATTTTGTCGAACGGGAACGAACGCAGATAGCTTAATGACGAATAGCCGGTGCCGAAATCATCCAGCGCAATGCGCACGCCGAGCGTTTTCAGCTTTTGCAAGGTACGAATATTAACCCGGGTATTATCCAACAGCACCGACTCGGTGATCTCCACTTCCAGACGGTGCGGCGACAGGCCGGAATCCTTTAGTGCGGCTTCCACGACGGATACCAGTGAACTGTTCTTGAACTGCAACGGTGAAAGATTCACCGCCACGCTCTGGTCTTCTGGCCAGGTAGAGGCTTCCCGGCAGGCCTCATACAGTGCAAAAGCACCCAGCGTATGAATCAGACCGGTTTCCTCCGCCACGGGAATAAAATCCAGCGGCATAATCAGCCCCTGCTTGGGGTGATGCCAGCGCATCAGCGCCTCATAGCCGATGATGTCGTAGCCCTGTCCGTTCGTGATCGGCTGGTAATACAGTTTAAGATGGCGGTTGGTCATCGCTTCACGCAGGTCGGTCTCAATCATCCGACGCTTGCTGGCCGCCTCGCCCATTTCATGCGAGAAATGCTCGAAGCGATTGCGGCCGTTGCGTTTGGCTTCGTACAGCGCCATATCCGCGCAGCGCAGCAGTTCGTCAGGCGAGGTCAAACCGCCCGCAGCAAGGGAAATACCGATGCTCAACCCAACCGACAGGTTGTGACCATCCACATTGAACGACGGCCGGATAACTTCAATCAGGCGCTGCGCCACCGCTTCGGCTTCATCCTGATGCGTCAGGCCAGGCAGCACCACGGAGAATTCATCGCCACCGTTACGAGCCAGCGTATCCTGTTCACGTAGCGCGCTACGCAGACGGCCTGCAACCGCACGCAGCAGATCGTCACCCACCTGATGGCCCAGCGCATCATTGACGTTTTTAAAATTATCCAGATCCAGACAGAGGGCGGCGGTGATTTTACTGGTATCAAAATCAGTACGCAGCGCTTCATTCAGGCGCTGGCTAAACAGCACGCGGTTTGGCAGGCTGGTCAGGTTATCGTGATGCGCCATATGGTGAATACGGGCATCGGCCGCCCGCTGATCGGTAACGTCATCCGCAATCAGCAAAACGTAATTGGTGCGCGCATCGTTGCCGTGAATCAGCGAAGCAGAGGCATTAATGATTTTTTCACCACCGCGGGTGCGTAACAGCTGCTCATTGCGATGTACGCCTTCATTACGCTGGGCTGCCGTGGCGAGCTGCGCAAAATAGCTGCTGAGCTCTGAAGGCATGCAGTCGACCAGCATTTTGCCTTTTACCTCTTTTATTTTCAGGCCGAGCAGCTGTTCCGCTTTGTTATTCAGCAGCAATACTTCCCGCGAGACCACATCTTCCACAATCACGCAGGACGGAATATTAGCAATAATGGTATCAAGAAATGTCGACAGCGAAGCCATTTGCGCGCTGTTTTGCTCCGCTAAATCCTTCGCTCGCAGGATCTGCTGCTCGTACTCGCGCACTTCTGTACAGTCACGGGTAATTTTGGCATAGCCAATCAGCTTGCCCTCGTCGGTATAAATCGACTCAATCACGACATGCGCCCAGAAGGCACTGCCATCTTTTCGATACCGCCAGCCCTGATCTTCAAACCGCCCGGTCGTATGGGCGATGTGCAGATTGGTTTCCGGCGTGCGGGCCAGTCGATCCTGGGCGCTGTAGAAGCAGGAAAAATGTTTGCCGACGATCTCTTCTGCCGTATAGCCTTTGGCGCGATGAGCCCCGGCGTTCCAGTTTACGACCTTGCCTTTGGGATCGAGCATATAGATGGCGTAGTCGCTTACGCCTTCAACCAGCAGGCGGAACACCTGCTCTCTTTCACGCTGTTCGCGCAGCACGCGTTGTTGTTCGGTACAGTCGCGGGTGATTTTGGCGTAGCCAATCAGCTTGCCGTCGTCGTCATGCACGGCATCAATCACCACGTGCGCCCAGAACGAGGTGCCGTCTTTACGATATCGCCAGCCCTGTTCTTCGAAACGCCCCGTGCGGTAAGCCGTTTTCAGATTCGCCTGCGGCAGTTTTGCCTGCTGATCTTTCTCGCTGTAGAAACAGGAAAAATGTTTGCCGACGATTTCGTCGGCGTTATAACCTTTCGAGCGCCTTGCGCCTTCATTCCAGTTAACGACGTGGCCTTCAGGGTCAAGCATATAGATGGCGTAATCCGTCACGCCCTCCACTAACAGGCGAAATTTTTGCTCCTGCGCCCGCTGCTCGGCGAGCCTGGCCTGCTGCTCGGTGCAGTCACGGGTGATTTTGGCAAAGCCAATCAGCGTTCCTTCATCATCCTTTACCGCATCAATCACTACGTGTGCCCAAAAGGCGCTGCCGTCTTTCCGATAGCGCCAGCCTTCCACTTCATAACGCCCGGTTTCACGGGCAATAGCGAGGCCACGCTGCGGCAGATTTTTTGCCCGATCGGCGGCGCTGTAGAAACACTCAAAATTTTTGCCGATGATCTCTTCTGGCTGATAGCCTTTGGCCCGGATGGCGCCTGCATTCCAGTTCGCGACAATGCCATCAGGTGTCAGCATATAAAGTGCGTAATCAATTACGCTCTGCACCAACAACCGGTACATCACATCATTATTTTCGTTCATTCTCTTTTCGCCTGGTTGTTGAGTGCTGCCGCCCCAAAGGAAGCTCCGGATGGCAGACAGGCCACGGCTCGGGAAAATTCCCTTACTGCCCAAAGGTGTTTTACCGGTTATCGGCCTGATTAAAATAATATTCAGCAATAATTTCTGGCCGCTTTTGGCCGCTGATATGTCGCGTTCGATGGTTAAGTCAAAACGTGCCCGGGCAGAGAGGCCGGGCAAATTGTAACCCTCTGCCTGAAGACGGTAACGACCAGAAACAACCCCACTGAGACAGTTAACAAGGAATGACGTTATAAAAACAAAAAAAGCGGAGTTTTTATGTTCAAATCTTTTTTCCCCCGTCCCGGGCTATTTTTCAGCACCGCCATTTGCTGGAGTTTGCTCGCTATCCTGATATGGTTTGCTGGCGGCAGCCACTGGCTTTTTCAATTTTCCGCTTTCGCCCATTCGGCGACGATGCCATTGCCCAATAATGCGCTGAGATTTATCGCGCCGTCGGAAGTGGCGTTTTATGTCTATTATTTGCTGGCAGCCGGTCTGTTCGCGGGCTTTTGGTTTGTCTTCAGCCCACATCCCTGGCAGCGCTGGTCAGTGCTCGGCTCGGCGCTGATTATTTTTGCCACATGGCTGTCGGTACAGATGGGCGTCGCGATAAATGCCTGGTATGAACCCTTCTACGATACGCTTCAGCAGGCGTTAACTCATGCCAATACTGTAAAAATTACCTCTTTATATCAGCAGCTTGGTGGATTTCTCAGTATTGCACTTATTGCGGTAATCATTGATGTACTGAACCTGTTTTTTATCAGCCACTACGTGTTTCGCTGGCGCACGGCCATGAACAACTACTACATGGCGCACTGGTCAGAACTGCGAAAGATTGAAGGTGCGTCTCAGCGTGTGCAGGAAGATACCATGCGTTTTTCATCCACGCTGGAAGATATGGGCGTAAGCCTGATTAACGCCATCATGACGCTGATTGCTTTTCTGCCGGTGTTGGTGGCGCTGTCAAAACACGTCGCCACCGTGCCGCTGCTTGGCAGCATGCCTTATGCGTTGGTTATTGCCGCACTGGCCTGGGCAGTGTTGGGGACCGGTTTACTGGCGATAGTGGGCATCAAGCTGCCCGGCCTTTCTTTCCGCAATCAGCGAGTGGAAGCGGCTTATCGCAAGGAGCTGGTCTACGGCGAGGATGATGCTCGCCGCGCCAGCCCGGTGACGGTGCAAAACCTGTTTTTATCGATACGGAAAAACTATTTCCGCCTCTATTTTCACTATCTCTACTTCAACATCGCCCGCATTCTTTATCTTCAGATTGATGCGGTATTCGGCCTGGTCACGCTGTTTCCTTCTATCGTTGCTGGCGCGATTACCTTCGGGCTGATGACGCAAATCCTCAATGTCTTTGAGCAAGTGCGTGGTGCTTTTCAATATTTGATTAACTCCTGGACCACGCTGGTGGAGCTGCTCTCCATTTATAAACGTTTACGCGGTTTTGAGCGTGCGCTTGAGGGCAAACCGGTTCAGGAAGCCAGCGCGGAAAACACGCGTTCCACAGCGTAAGCGCCCGGCTCTTTTACCCCGTTCAGGCTCTCTTTATTCAGATAGGAAGAGCGGCCAGCCTGCGCCGACGTCATCTTCGCGGTTTCGTCGGCACCTTCTTTCGCGGCGCTTGCCGCCCCTGCCACGCCTTTTCCCGCCACCAGTGCGGCAAAGGCCGGATGCAGCGCATCAATCATCGTACGATGGCCCAGTTTGGCACCGCCGTAGTGCTGCATGCGATCCAGTCCCCAGCTCAGCGCCTGTGACAGTGACTCACCTTCTTCCAGCTTTTGCCCGGCAGCCGTAAACATAATCGACATCAGTACGCCGCTGGAGCCCCCCATCACCACCGCCAGCTCCTCGCCAATTAACGTCAGCAACAGTGAAGGTTCATTGAGCGGAAGCGTACCCGCCTCCAGCGCTTTCAAGACTTTCGCCGCGCCAGCAGCAAAGGTCGAACCGGTATCGCCATCGCCAACGCGCGCATCAAGCTGGTTTAACTCCTCTTCCAGCGCGACCAGCGTGCGGCAGACGGTTTTTACTACGCCTGCCGTCTGAGTATTGTCAGAAGGCGTAACCTGCTGCCTGCGGGCAACTTTTTCGCCTTTAATGGTGTTCAGCGGCTGGATTTCTACCGCAGGCTGCCAGCCACCCACTTTGACGGGTGCCAGCAGCGCTGTTTGCAGATAATCCGTTAAACGCATTGTTGAAAGCGAAAAGCCTTTCATGTCCAGCGCACTGACCAGCGTAGCCGGACCAATCAGCAGCTTAACGTTTTTTCCCAGCGGCGAATGCAGGGCTTCGCGGGTGAGTACGGCCATTTCCAGCGAAGAAAAGCCCCCAAGATTATTAACCAGCAGCGCGATCTTGCCGTCGTCCTGACCGGCAGCCAGTTTTTCCGCCAGCAGCGCCACGATTTCGCGGCTGTCCTGGGTTTTGAGCGTGGAAGCGCCGGGTTCGCCATGGATGCCCATGCCCAGCTCGCTCTCGCCAGCTTTCACCCGCTCATCCTGCTGCTCGCCAGGAACATGACAGCTGCTGAACGCCAGACCAATACTTGCCGTGGCCGCAATCGCTTCGTTCGCCGCTGCGGCTACCTCTTCCAACGATTTTCCTTCTGCTGCGGCATAGCCCGCTATCTTGTGGATTAGCGCGGTACCGGCAATGCCACGCGGCTGCGGATTATCGGGCAAGGCGATATCGTCTTTCACCATCACCAGCTCTACCTTAAAACCCAGTTTTTTTGCTTTTTCTGCGGCCAGGCCAAAATTGAGACGATCGCCGGTGTAATTTTTTACGATCAGCAGGCAGCCTTTTTCACCGGTCACGTTGATGATGGCGCTAAGCACAGCGTCCACGCTCGGCGAGGCAAAAATATCGCCGCAGACAGCAGCGGTCAGCATCCCCTCGCCAACAAAGCCCACGTGCGCCGGTTCGTGGCCAGAGCCGCCACCGGAAATCAGCGCCACCTTTGATTTATCCCAGTCATTACGTACGACCACGCGAATATCCGGGCCGACGTCCAGCAGGCTGAGCGTGTGATGAGGATGACTGAGCAAAGTGCCTTCAATGGCCTCGCTGACCAGCTCGCTTTTCTGATGCATAAAAAACTGACTCATAAGACTCGTTTCTCCGCCAGGTAGTAGGTGATATCGTCCGAGTGACTAACTGTAGCTGAATAATGAGCCGGGCAGCGCGCATAAAAGGCGCACCAGCGGAAAGCGAAAGGATTTGAAGCGGGGAGAATTAATTAAGAATTATCCTTAACGACATCGCTAACTAATATATCTCTACATCCCCTCATTACTGGAATAATATCCTCTCATTTTAACTTCTATCGCGCAGCAGTCCTGTAAAAGCGCTATTTAAGAGAATTCCTGGTCCAGAAAATCAGGGCCAAAATTAGTCAGGATTATAAAATTAAAGATTGCCGTATTAATCTTATTTACCAGAAACTGCGAAATTTAAAATTGCAGTCTCATACCTCCTTCATATAAAGTTGCTTCTATTAACCCTCAGGCCTGCAAAAAAGAATCTGCATTGTTTTAGACTAAGATAATAATTATTCTCATTAAGTAAGTTAGTCTGGCCGGTTCGTCTGTATAAAAACAATTTCTCATGCCAACACCAGGGCATTTCATGAAGCGGGCCGCAAGGCCCCTTTTTTTGTCATTTTTTCGACACAGGTTGTCAGTTTTGGCCAGCCATTGCGACCTTCCCGGCAGAATAATGATCGGTCTTCCGGGGAGAACCCGATGCTGTTGCAATGTTCCGGGGATTGCTGTTGCCGTGCGGATTTAAAGAGAGAGCGGGCCAGCTTCTGATTGCCGAACCCGCTTTAGTGGACAAAACCGGGGCTTAGCGAAAAACGCTAATCGCTTCTACCAAACGTGTGGCCTGATGCGTCATACGGCCAGAAGCCTGGGCGCCCTCTTCTACTCGAGCCGCATTCTGGTGAGTAATGTTATCCAGATCTTCTACCGCCAGGCTAACTTCGCTCAGCGCGGTAGCCTGCTCAGAGGTGGCCGCACTGATTTGCGCAATCAGCGAGGTCACGTTCTGCACCTGAGAAACAATATTTTCCATCGTCTTGCCCGCATCGTTAACGTGAATGCTGCCGGACTGCACTTTTGCCGCACTGCTCTCTACCAGGTTTTTGATTTCGCTGGCCGCTTTCGCGCTGCGCTGCGCCAGCGTGCGGACTTCGCCGGCGACCACGGCAAACCCCTTCCCCTGTTCGCCAGCACGGGCAGCTTCAACCGCCGCGTTTAGCGCCAGAATATTGGTCTGGAAGGCAATGCCATCGATCACGCTGGTAATATTGGCGATCTTCTTCGAGCTGTCGGCGATTTCCGCCATCATGCTGACCATATCTTTCATCGCCACGCCGCCCTGGGTCGCGGCATCGCTGGTGCTTTTCGACAGCGTATTTACCTGCTGTGCGGTTTCCGTATTGCTTTTTACCGTGGCGGTCATTTCATTCATGGTTGCCGCTGTCTGCTGGACATTGGCCGCCGCCTGCTCGGTACGCCGACTCAGGTCATTATTGCCCTGGGCGATAGAATCACTGGCGCTCAGGACGTTAATCGCCTGCCCGCTGACGTCGTCTACCAGCCAGCGGAACATCAGTCCTAGCTGACCAATTGCCCGCAGCGTGGTGCCCACTTCATCTACGCGATCCATCTGATCGACCTGGTGGCTGGCACCTGTCGCGACGCTCAAAGCCTGCTTACACAACCGTTCGAGCGGGCGTGAAATCTGCTGTTCCAGCCAGGCAGAGGCCAGAAGCAGCAATACGGCCATCACCACGCTGAAGATCGCCAAGGGCGAATGCGTCAGGCCCAGCGTCCAGACGCCTGCAACGGTCAGCGGCCACAGGGCCATCATCGTGCTGCGAATTCGCCAGCGCAGCGGCAGCGTTTTAAACAACGAAGCCCAGCGCATGGTGCCAGTACGAACCAGCAGACCCTTATGAAAACGCCAGCCTTTACGCTTGCCGTCACGGAATTCTTTGTAGAGTTTTTCCGTTTGCTGAATCTCCTGTGCGCTCGGTTTGGTGCGCACAGACATAAAGCCCTGAACCTGGCCATTCCGCACAACCGGAATGGCATTCGCCCGCACCCAGTAATGATCGCCATTTTTACGGCGGTTTTTCACCAGCGCCGTCCAGGGTTCACCCTGTTTCAGCGTGGCCCACATATCAGCAAAGGCTTCCGGCGGCATATCCGGGTGTCGCACCAGGTTGTGAGGTTGCCCGTTAATTTCGTCCGGCGTGAAGCCGCTAACTTTAATAAAAGCATCGTTGGCGTAAGTGATACGGCTGCTGGTGTCGGTTGTCGACATCAGGGTGGCC
This sequence comes from Pantoea sp. CCBC3-3-1, assembly GCF_007981265.1. Lineage (NCBI taxonomy): Bacteria > Pseudomonadati > Pseudomonadota > Gammaproteobacteria > Enterobacterales > Erwiniaceae > Pantoea > Pantoea sp. CCBC3-3-1. The sequence continues at coordinate 360,496 of NZ_CP034363.1, read as the reverse complement.
TCATCATCAAAGGCATATTCCTGCTGTGTTACAGGTAAATTGGTGCGCATGGGGTAAATCCTTGAAGCGGTGACCAGGATTGGGCTTTGGTTAAATGAGTTATCTTTTGTTATGTTTTCGGCGCGCTAACCGCGAACTTTAGCTTCATAAACTAAATTTTGTCACTCAGGTTACAAAACAGGCATTGCCCGATTACCGCACTCTGTCTGAAGATGAACCGGTTCCAGCTTCTTTTTTAACCATTCAAAAAGTAAGTGGTTATTCTGAAGGGAAATTTTAGGATCTTTTGGATAAGGATTGTAGATGACAGACAACAGTACAGATTTCGCTACCCACCATTACTGTAATAATTGAACCTTAGCTTTCCTCTTAACAATCATCACGGATAAGCGCATTCAAACGTAAAAATAGCCTCAGCATGGTTGATTTCGATAAGAATTTTGCACTGATCCTTTCCACGAAGCCTTGTATGATGCATAAATAATTGAGCCACCTATTAGACACTTGAAAAAATAAGAGGAAATGATGCCAGTTGAACTCCCTCCAGAACATTTATGTAGCCTCCTGAAAGAGTTATGTCTTCTGCCAAATGAAACAGAGTGGGTTGAATTTAAACATAATGCAGATGTTGATAAAATCGGTGAGTATATTTCAGCGCTAGCGAATTCAGCAGCGTTGTTAGGAAAACAAAATGCCTGGCTTGTATATGGTGTTGATGATAAGAGTCATAACATTGTCGGTACATCATTTAAACCTTCAGTACAAAAACATAAACAGCAGGAAGTCGAAAGCTGGCTCTTACAAAAAATTTCCCCAAAAATTCATTTCCGTTTTTATGAATTTTCATTTTCTGATAGTGAATTACCTGTTGTAATTCTGGAGATTCAGGCAGCCAGTCATACCCCTGTGCAATGCGAGGGTATTGAATATATCCGGATTGGTTCCTACAAGAAAAAATTAAAAGATTTCCCTGAGAAAGAAAGAGCATTGTGGCGGAAATTTGATAAAACCCCTTTTGAAAAACAAAGGGCCGCAGAAAATCAAACGTCTGAAAACGTATTACAACTATTAGATTACCCTTCCTATTTCGAATTAGTCGGTTTGCCATTACCTGAAGGCAGAACGGGAATTCTTGATGCATTAAAATTAGATAATTTGTTGGAAGCAGCGCCAGGCGGACACTGGCATATCACTAATCTGGGTGCAGTTCTGTTTGCCCGTAAATTATCAAGTTTTCAGCATTTGAGTCGGAAAACCGTACGACTGGTTTTATATAAAGGGGATGGCCGCATTGACACTATTCGTGAAATAGAAGAACCCAAAGGCTATGCTGTTGGTTTCTCAGGTTTAATTGATTATCTTGAAACTTTATTACCGCGTAATGAGCATATAGGTAAAGCTTTCCGTAAAGAAGAACCTGTGTACCCTGAACTGGCTATTCGCGAACTGGTTGTAAATGCGATAATTCACCAGGATTTTTCTCTGACAGGTACTGGCCCTATGATTGAAATTTTTCAGTCCAGAATGGAAATCACTAATCCTGGAATACCTTTGGTATCTACAGACCGTTTTCTGGATTCTCCTCCTCAAAGCCGTAATGAGGCATTGGCATCTTTTATGAGACGTATCAGTATTTGTGAAGAACGCGGGACGGGGGTGGATAAAGTGGTTTTTCAAACTGAACTTTACCAACTTCCTGCGCCTATTTTCGAAGTGACTGAAAATCATACCCGAGCCGTATTATTTTCATACAGATCTTTTTCTGATATGGATAAAGAAGATCGTATCAGGGCATGCTATTTACACTGCTGTCTGCGCTATGTGAGTAGAAAACATACTAACAATACGTCACTACGTGAGCGATTTGGGATTGAACAAAAAAACCAGGCACAGGTCAGCCGTATTATTAAAGATACGGTGAATGCAGGTTTTATCCGTCCTTATGATCCAGATGCAGGGACTAAAGCAATGCGCTATGTTCCATGCTGGGCATGAGTTGCTTGATCGTTGCATGATAACAATGCGCACTTTCAACTATATTATGATGTTAGCCTTTGATATATAGCATTTTTTATTTTTTGGTTTGTTTGATCCCCAGGATGGCTACAGAAAAAAATTTGCTTGACCGTTGCTTGATTGCACAAGCCATTCCCCATCTAAAAAAAACATAACTCACTGTATTAAATAACTTTTATTACAGTGAATTGCTTGATCTATAAGTGTGTTAAGTTGATATAGCGCCCTGCCAAACGGTTTAAAACTAACGGTCGCCACACAGACCGGGTTTCCCCGGCCTGCCTCACCGATCAGAAGGTCCACCGCACCCCCGCGGTGTAGCCCCAGCCTTTCGCGCCGTTGCTGTCGATCTCTTTGCGGTAGTCCGCCTGTGCGTAGAGCGAGACGTCGTTTCTGAAGGTGGTGGTGCCGCCCACGCCCACTTCCCACATCTGCCCGAACCTGCCGCTGTTAAAGGTATGGTCAAGGTTATCCACGCCTTCTGCTCCCACGGTAGTTTTCGCCTTTCCGCCCCAGCCTTTGAAGTAGTTAGCCTGTACGTAAGGCGTGTACTGCCGCCCGCCGTCGTCGCGCCAGCTGCGGTCCAGCTTCGCCCCCACCCGGCCCACCGTCTGGTTGTAGTCATCATATTTCACCGTCAGGTTCTCCTTATCGGTGAAGTTGTCCAGCCCCAGATGCAGGTACATCAGCTGCGCCTGCGGCTCCAGCCGCACGCCGCTGCCCAGCTCAAACGGATAGCCGCTTTGCAGCGAGGCCGTCCAGCCTTTGCCTTTGATTTTCGCCACCTCTTTCTGCCGCGCGATGTCCGTTTCGCCCCGGTGCCAGCTGTAAGAGAGCGTGCCGTCCAGATACAGGCCGCTGTCGCGCAGCCAGGTGCCGTAGAGCGCCAGGCTGTCGCTGTCGAAGGTGGTGCTGCTGTAGCCGTCCGCCGCGTCCGGGCGCAGCCGCGTGTTGCCGCGCGTGTAGGCCACGCCGCCGCGCAGGCTCTGCCCCTCGCCGTCGAGGCGCAGCACGTTGCCGCCCACCTGTAGCGCGCTGTAGTCCAGGTCAACGTTGTAGCCGAAGTCCTTAAAGTTCTGGCTGGTCTGGTAGCGCAGGTTCGAGCCGCTGTAGCGCAGGAACATCTCGCCGCCGTCGCCCGCCGGACCGCCCTGCTGATGGCGCAGCTCGCCCAGACGCTGCTGTAAGTCACCGAGAATGGCCGCCGTGTAATACGCCAGGCCGACCGGCGCGGAGATATAGGACGGCACCTGCGGCACCACCGCCGCGCGGCTTTCTGAACCCGTCTGGCAGGCCGCGCCGTTTTCACAGACCAGGTTGTTGGCCAGACGGTAGTCCCAGAACGCATTACCCGTGCCCGCCACCTGACGCTGCGCTGCGTCGCTGCTGCCCGGCGCGAAGCTGTACAGCCCGTAGCTCCACGGCCCGGCGGCCAGATAGCCGCCCTTCAGCGCAAAGCTGTCGGTGCCGGCGTTGCCCGCCACCTGCGCCAGCGAGATCCCCTCGTTCGCATTGGTGATGCTGTTCAGGTTGCTGTCGCTCAGCGTGCCGCTGCTGGTGGCGGCTGGCAGAACCTCAATAAAGGTGGTGCCGTTCGCATCGCCGGTGACGCGCAGCGTGTCGCTGCGCTGAGCAGCCAGCGCCCCGCCGCCGTTCAGATCGCCGTTGAGTCGTAACGATCCGCCGAAGGAGGCCAGCGAGCCCTCGATCGTCAGGGTGTCGCCCGGCAGCCCCGTGCCGTTGGTCAGATCCAGCGTGCCGTAGTTGTTCACCGTCAGCGAGTCATCCGTCGCGCCCGCCAGTACCGGGTTGATGCCGTTGCCGGCGTAGAGCGTTGAGGTGCCGTCGATGTTGATGGTGCTGTGCGCCAGCTTCAGGTTGTCGGTCAGCGTCCAGTCGGTGTTGAGGAAGTTGATGGTGCTCCAGCCCGCGCCCAGGTTGACGCCCCGGCTTAAATCGTCGCTGGCGAAGGAGCCGCCGCTTGCAGCGATCTTACTCAGATCGAGCGTGCTGCCCTCGCCGCCTGCGGTGGTGATGTGGCTGACGTTTGCCAGGCTGACGTTCTCCACATAAGCCTGATTATCGACGCCGCTGCCCATGGTCACGCTGCCGTCCAGGGTGCCGCCGGTCAGCGCCACCGTGTCGGTGCCTTCGCCGGTATTGACGTCGCCGGTCACGCTACCCGCAAGCAGCGCGATCTGGTCACTGGTTGCCCCACCGGCCACCAGCAAAATATCCGGCGACTCGGCACCCAGGGTGCCTTCGTTTATAAACACCGTGCTGCCGCCGCGCAGATCGATAACCGGCGAAATGGTACTGTAGGAATAGATATCACCGCGGTTAACCACCTGGCTGGCGGTGCTGGTGACGATGGCCGAGCCGCCGTCTTCGGTGCCTATATAGATATTGCCTTCCGAGATGACCCGACCGGTGGTATTGGCGCGGATCCCGGTGGATCCATACATCGCAAGAATGGCATAGCCGGATCCAACCACGAAATCTTTATCTGACGTTGAGCCATCGGCGTTGGCAAAGGTTACCCCCGTTCCGCCATCATGAACTTCAATAAAAGCGCCGCCGCCCGGCAGTGATGTGGAAGAGCGGATTGCGCTCCCGCTACCGCCGACATAGATCGACATCCCGGAGAGCGAGATATTACTGGCTCCAGTGCTGTTGTCGATACCATCCCCCCCGCCGTACACGTAGAGTGAGGTGTCGTTAATGGTAAGCGACGCATCTTTATCGAGCACAACGGCATCTGCGCCGTCATAGGCAAAAATACCATTACGGAAGATGCCCTCACCAAACAGAGTTAAGCCGCCGTTTTCACCGACGCGTATCGCCGTACTGTTGGCACCGGTAGCGCTCAGCTGACCGCCGTCAAAAAAGTATTGGTTGTTACCCGTTCCGGCATAGATACCGGTGCCTGAGGTTGTCGATATCGAACCACGGTTAAAAATCGTGCCGCCATCGTGCAGGGAAACAGCGGTGCTGTTCGCGCCGGTCAGCGCGATGTTTCCCCTGTTACTCAGGATATAACCCACCTCAAAACCGGTTGTGTTGTTACCTTCGCCTGAAACGGTCGAATTGTTGGAGATATAGCTGTAATTGGCATCGCCCCAGGCGCCCACCGTATTATCGCCGCTGAGGACAACCGGGCTGTTCACATCCACCTGCGCACCATTCAGCGCTTTGACGGCCGCTGCGCCTTCGCCGGTAACGGTAAAGCGATCGGCTAAGGTTGCATAACCCGAATTGGCAATAATCCCCGTGCTGTTCGCGCCGCTCAGCGTGACGTCGCCAGCAAATAACGTTGATAACGTGCCACCGTCCAGCTGATAGAGCGTCGATCCCGCCGTGCTGACATCAACATTTGCGCCGTTACTGACCAGCGTGGAGGAATATCCTTTCGCCTGATAACCGGTCTGATTGGCATTATTAAAAGTAAGCGAACTGGTGTTGCCGATGACGATCGTCCCGCCATCCTGAGCGATTGCACCCGTGGCATATTCACCGTTCAGATTGAGGATGCCATCCTGAGTGAATGTCGCTTCACCGCCAGAGACAACCGCCCCGCGTGACGGAGCCAGAGAAGTCCCGCCGTTGACGTTAATCGTGCCGTCCGACCAGGCGTTTGAGCTGGTGTTGCTGGAGATAACTTTTATCCCGGTGGCGTTGTCGCCATTGAGGTTAATGGTGCCGCTGTTACCGACCCGGCCGCCGCTGCCGGAATCAATCACCGCCATGGCGATATTTTCCTCCGGCTCCAGCAGCGCCCTGCCGTTGACGTCAATTACGCCATTGTTCAACACCTGAGCCAGTGCGCCGTCAGTTACCTGAATAGCGGTGCTGTTCTGCACCCGGGAACCGATGACGATCTGACCGTTATTTTTGACGCTGCCGTTCCCGTTGATCTTCACGCCATAGCTGCCGTCGGTCTGGTTCAGCACCACGTTGGAGGTGTCATCCGTCACGCTGTTCTGTGGCGTGCGGCCCAGATAAATAATCCCGTTGGTGCCGTTGATAAAGCTGGAATCGTCGGTCGTTAGCCTGACAGCAGAGCTTGAACGCCCGCCGGTGAGATCCGCTACGCCAAGGTTAATATTGCCGTTATTGATAAAGCCGCCGCTCTCCAGCCATACCGCTGCGGTTTCGCTGACAGGCTGGCTTTTTGCTGGCTGATAGTTAATTACGCCGTTATTGGTGAAACGGCTGGTTCCCTGCACCAACACCGTTTTGTCGCTGTAGTCCACAATGGCCGTATTGTTGTAGCCTCTTACTGAGGTATCAACGCCGGTGCCATCTGCGTTATTAAGAAAACCGCCGTTGATCACGCCGTTATTGATCCCGGTACTGGCATTCAGCAGCTGTAGCGCGTCGTTCAGGGTATAAGTGGCACCCGTGCTGGAAACTTTGCCGTTGATGATCGCCGTGGCACCGTTGTTAGCGCGTACCGCCGTGTCGTTGGCATTAATCACCTCCAGCGTTTTCCCTGCCTCCACCGTCACCCTGGCTTTAGGGCCATCGGCACTCAGAACAACCAGTTCACCCATCTGTTCAGACATTTTTTCATCGTAAGGCTGATCCTTCATCTGATAAACAATGTCGCCGCTGGTGATGGAAACGGCTTTGTTAAATTCTTCGTTGTAGCTGCTGGCATTGAGATTGCCGTTGCTCAACTGCTCAATCAGCCAGTCATTATAAGCTTTGAGCTGACTGACATTGGTGACCGTAAAGGAGGTGGTGGCGTCATCCCGTGTCGTTACCGTGAAGGTCCCTTTGTAGCTGACCACATTATTCACGGCATAATTAAGATAAGGCCCGCCATAAGGCACCGTGCCTGCGGTAAAATTAATACGGTTATTCGATCCCCAGTTGATCTGGCCGCTTCCGGTAGCGACAAACAGCTGGCTCTGCTTGGCCGCCATGCTCCAGCCGTTGGTAGCGGCGGTGGTTAACGCGTCCTCCTCGCCGATATCGACGTTGATGGTGCCGTTGCTGACCTGGGCCACACGGGTATTAATGTATTGTTGATTTCCCGAGGAATAGTAATCAGGTACAACGGTGTCGTTACCCACAGGCGTCAGCGCAGTGATATTTGCCGAATTAAAAACGGGGACGTAAATTATGCTGGAAGTGTCAAAATCGTACACGCTCACCGTAGAATTTTGCGGCCCAAGATCGAGACGAGCAGCGCCAAGCAGGGTGAAATCCAGGCCGCCGGACCAGCGTTTAGCGCCCAGCGTGGCGTTTTCAAAACCGCCGATGCCAGCATCGAATTGCTGAATGCCGCTGAGCGTTTGCGTTGAACCATTGCAGACGCAAAAAACCCCCACTCTGTTGTCGTTGGCTCCGGGAGAAAAAGGTTTCAGCGTGGCGGCCTGCACGGCGGGAAACATCAATCCCTGCGCGGCAATCAGGCTTATAAATAAGGGATGTAATTTAAACAAGGATAATTCCTCCACAAAGAAGAATAAAAACCGTAAAAAAGGCAGCAGAAAACAAGAACCAAAGGTTCTTTAAAAAAAGTATCTTCGACATAACGCCGAGGATTAAATGAGTAATGGCATAACATCACTTCAGGAGAAAAACGTCTATACAAACTTATGGAAACAACCGGCAATAAAATGAAATTAAGAATAATACTGCACACTTTCTTATAAAGACTGGATCTTTAATTTATTACCATACTGTTTACTATCATCAATTTGAGTTAAGTGTTTAGTGTACCCATAAATTAAAATAGCCCATTATGCCTAAGCTGATTATCATAATGCTTTACTTGCAGCAGAATAGATTGATGGTTAAGCCTGTCAGCGCATATGCCTGTGGCAAACTTATGCAGAGCAAGAATAGTTAAAAAGATAGCGCCGTTGTTGAAACTGGCTGAGCTATTAAGCTTCACCCTGAAGCTGAATAAAAATAACGTGATACAACGAAACGGTTTTCTGAAGGCAAAAAAAATGGCCCCGAAGGGCCACTCTTTACTCAGGCATCGCCTGACCATGAACGAAACAATCAGGAAGCGGAAGCCAGATGCTTCATCTTTGCTTCATAGGCCTGCGCCTGTTTAGCATCGAACTGGTTTTCCCACTTGGCAATCACCAGGACCGCCAGCGCATTACCGATTACGTTCAGCGCGGTACGAGCCATATCCATAATACGGTCTACGCCCGCAATAAACGCCAGGCCTTCCAGCGGAATACCGACGCTGCCCAGAGTTGCCAGCAGTACCACGAAGGAGACACCCGGCACGCCAGCGATCCCTTTCGAGGTCACCATCAGCGTCAGCACCAGCACGATTTCCTGACCAATCGAAAGGTCAATGCCGTACAGCTGAGCAATAAAGATTGCCGCGATGCTCTGATACAGCGTGGAGCCATCCAGATTGAAGGAGTAGCCGGTTGGCACCACAAAACTGGTGATGGACTTGGGCGCACCGTAAGCCTCCATCTTTTCCATGATCCGCGGCAGCACCGTTTCCGAGCTGGAGGTGGAATAAGCGAGGATCAGCTCATCTTTCAGAATACGCATCAGCGTAGTAATCCGCAGATTACAGAACCGCGCCACGGCACCCAACACCACAAAGGCGAAGAACAGAATGGCGGCGTAAACCAGGATAACCAGCTTGGCCAGCGGCCACAGCGACGCAAATCCGAAGTTAGCAATGGTCACGGAGATCAGGGCAAACACGCCGATTGGCGCATAGCGCATGATCATATGCGTCACTTTGAACATGGTTTCCGAGGTTGAACGGAACACGTTCAGCAGCGGTTCGCGATGTTCCGACGGCAGCGATGAAAGCCCCAAACCGAACAGTACCGAGAAGAAGATAATCGGCAGCATGTCGCCTTTTGCAATCGCCGCAAAGATATTCTGCGGGATCAGCGAAAGGAGCGTTGTCACCAGACTGTGCGCGCCACCCTGGACCTGCGCCGTTGTCGCTTCATACTTAGAGATGTCCACCGTTGCCAGCGTCGACATATCAATGCCGTAGCCAGGTTGAAACACATTCGCCAGGGTAATCCCTACCACAATGGCAATGGTGGTTATCACTTCAAAATAAACAATGGTTTTGACGCCAATGCGTCCCAGTTTTTTCGCATCGCCCACGCCGGCAATACCGACGATTAACGTGGAAATCACAATAGGCACGACGATCATTTTGATCAGGTGGATAAAGATATCCCCGGCCGGACTCAGAATGTTAGCGATTAACCATTCACGATCTGACGGTTGATTATGCAGTATCGCACCAACGATGATCCCCAGTACCAACGCCGTCAATATTTGCCAGGCAAGGCTGAATTTTGCAGCTTTCATAATAGTTTTTTCCTTAACAAAACCCGCTCTCCGCATGTGCTGTGCGGAGTGAATCACTCTCAAGGGAGGTCAGGCCTAAGCCGGCTAATTCGCGGATAATGGATGGTTGATACCTGATTTGCAGGCGCGTAATCAGTACCATTTTCACGGGTATAAATGCAACCCTAAGTGATATATGGCTACTATATCGTCAGCGTGCAGGATAAAGCTCTGGAATTAATCACAATAACTAACTTGTTGTTATAATTAGTAATATTTAGCTTATTTAACGCATAGCTATGCACTTTTTCGCAATACGCCGTAACCCTGGCAAGGTTTAATTGTGCTAAAAATAACCAGCTTGTTTTGGCTCAGGAAAGCAAATCTGGGTGTTGTTTACCTCCAGGTAAACAGTAATAAGACAAATTTTTAATCGTTTTGATCGTCTGTTGCACTGGCGTGATCTGTGGCGCAAAAAGCAAACAAAGCCCGGCGGCTCGCTCCATCCAACCTTTGATTGACATATTATTAACATCTTCAAGGAGAGTAGCCATGAGCCAACAACACCGACATCCTGTGCCCGCGAACATCGCGGAAACTACCCTAATCAATGCTCAGCAGTACCAGTCGATGTATCAGCAGTCTGTCCAGGACCCCGATGCCTTTTGGGGCGAACAGGGCAAAATCCTTGACTGGATTAAGCCTTATACCCAGGTAAAAAACACCTCGTTTGCACCGGGTGATATCAATATTCGCTGGTATGAAGACGGTACGCTGAATCTGGCCGCAAACTGCCTCGATCGCCATTTGCATAACCGTGGCGATCATCCGGCGATTATCTGGGAAGGTGACGACGCCAGCGAAAGCAGAACATTGACCTTTCGTGAACTGCATCGTGACGTTTGCCGTTTCGCTAATTCATTGAAAGAGTTGGGTATTAATAAAGGCGACGTGGTGGCTATTTATATGCCGATGGTGCCGGAAGCCGCCATTGCCATGCTCGCCTGCGCCCGTATCGGCGCTGTTCACTCGGTTATCTTTGGTGGATTTTCGCCAGAAGCCGTGTCTGGCCGTATTATCGACTCCAATGCCAAACTGGTTATCACTGCCGATGAAGGCATCCGCGCTGGCCGCACTATCCCGCTGAAAAAGAACGTAGATGACGCGCTGGCTAATCCTGCCGTCACCACTATCACCAACGTTGTGGTGTTACGGCGCACCGGCACGGATATCACGATGAGCAGCCGCGATATTTGGTGGCATGAGCTGATGAATAAAGCCAGCGCGCACCATCAGCCGGAAGAGATTGGCGCGGAAGATCCGCTGTTTATCCTTTATACCTCCGGATCGACCGGCAAGCCCAAAGGCGTACTGCACAGCACCGGCGGCTATCTGGTGTATGCCGCGACCACTTTTAAGTACGTTTTCGACTACCATCCTGACGACGTTTACTGGTGTACAGCTGACGTTGGCTGGATCACCGGCCACAGCTATTTGCTGTATGGGCCGCTGGCCTGTGGTGCCACCACGCTAATGTTTGAGGGCGTACCGAACTGGCCGAAACCGAGCCGGATGGCAGAGGTGGTGGATAAACATAAAGTAACGCTGCTCTACACCGCGCCAACGGCTATCCGTGCGTTGATGGCCGAAGGCGACAAGGCCATCGCCGGAACGGATCGTTCCAGCCTGCGCATCCTGGGCTCCGTTGGCGAGCCGATTAACCCGGAAGCCTGGGAATGGTATTACCAGAAAATTGGTGACTGCCGCTGCCCAATCGTCGATACCTGGTGGCAGACGGAAACCGGTGGTTTTATGATCACGCCGCTGCCGGGTGCCACCGAACTGAAAGCCGGTTCGGCGACCAAACCCTTCTTTGGTGTCCAGCCTGCGTTAGTGGATAACGAAGGCAATGCGCTGGAAGGCGCATGCGAAGGCAATCTGGTGATTATCGATTCCTGGCCGGGCCAGGCTCGCACGTTGTATGGCGATCACGATCGCTTTGAACAAACCTACTTCTCCACCTTTAAAAATATGTATTTCAGCGGCGACGGTGCACGCCGTGATGAGGATGGCTACTACTGGATAACCGGCCGTGTCGACGACGTCCTCAACGTTTCCGGCCATCGTTTAGGCACGGCGGAAATTGAATCGGCGCTGGTTTCGCATCCTAAAATAGCCGAAGCGGCGGTTGTCGGTATTACGCACAATATTAAAGGCCAGGCCATTTATGCCTACATCACGTTGAACAGCGGAGAGGAACCGTCAGCCGAACTCTATACGGAAGTTCGTAACTGGGTACGCAAAGAAATTGGCCCGATTGCCACACCGGACGTGTTGCACTGGACCGACTCTTTACCCAAAACCCGCTCCGGTAAAATTATGCGTCGTATTTTGCGTAAAATTGCTGCGGGCGACACCAGTAACCTGGGCGATACCTCTACGCTGGCCGATCCTGGCGTGGTGGAAAAATTACTGGAAGAGAAACAGTCAATTAAAATGCCCTGAGGCCGTTTAGAATAAAAATGATTCACAGCGTAATTTATCCGAAAAGATAATTACGCTGTTTTTTAATTTATCCAATATCCATACCGATTTTCAAAGCCGTTAATCAATCCGATTAATAATAATCCTGATTATATCTCTGGAGATACGATGATGAATGACATTATTTATCAACGGATAGAAAAAAGCGCGCGTTTTAAAGAGCTGGTAAGGAAACGCCAGGCATTTGCCACCCTGCTCTCGGCAATTATGCTTATCCTCTATGTCGGTTTCATTCTGTTAATTGCTTTTGCGCCCGGCTGGCTGGGTACGCCGCTTGATGCCAACACTAACGTTACGCGCGGCATTCCCATCGGCGTTGGCCTGATCGTGATCTCTTTTCTTCTCACCGGTGTTTACGTCTGGCGAGCCAATGGCGAGTTTGACCGCCTGACCCGGGAATTGTTGAATGAGGTGAAAGGATGAAAATACGCTCGCTTTATTATGCGCTGCCGGCACTGCTGCCCCTGTCCGCCTCCGCCGCAGATGCCATTACCGGCGCGGTGCAGAAACAGCCAACCAACGTTGAAGCCATCGTGATGTTTTTGCTGTTCGTGGCAGCAACGCTGGGCATTACTTACTGGGCTTCAAAGCGCACCCGCTCGCGTAGCGATTACTATACCGCTGGCGGTAATATCACCGGCTTTCAAAACGGGTTGGCGATGGCGGGCGATTTTATGTCCGCCGCCTCTTTTTTGGGGATCTCGGCGCTGGTTTATACCTCAGGGTATGACGGGCTGATTTACTCGCTGGGCTTTCTGGTCGGCTGGCCGATCATTCTGTTTCTGATCGCCGAGCGCCTGCGCAATCTGGGACGCTATACCTTTGCCGACGTCGCCTCTTATCGCCTGAAACAGATGCCGATCCGCACGTTGTCCGCCTGCGGTTCGCTGGTGGTCGTCGCGCTGTATCTGATTGCGCAGATGGTTGGCGCGGGAAAACTCATCCAGCTGTTATTCGGCCTGGATTATCACGTGGCCGTGGTGTTGGTCGGCATTTTGATGGTGCTCTATGTGCTGTTCGGCGGCATGCTCGCCACCACATGGGTGCAGATTATTAAAGCCGTGCTGCTGCTGTTTGGTGCGAGCTTTATGGCGATTATGGTGATGAAGACCGTAGGCTTCAGCTTTAATAATTTATTTACTCAGGCCATGGCGGTGCACCCAAAAGGTATTGCCATTATGCGGCCCGGTGGACTGGTTCACGACCCGATTTCAGCGCTGTCGCTGGGGCTCGGATTAATGTTCGGCACGGCTGGCCTGCCGCATATTCTGATGCGGTTCTTTACCGTCAGCGATGCCCGTGAGGCGCGTAAAAGCGTCTTTTACGCCACCGGTTTTATGGGCTACTTCTATTTCCTGACCTTTATCATTGGCTTCGGTGCCATTTTACTGGTCGGCGCGAATCCGGCCTTTAAAGATGCCAGCGGGCTGCTGATTGGCGGTAATAATATGGCGGCAGTGCATCTGGCGGATGCGGTAGGCGGCAGCCTGTTCCTCGGTTTTATTTCGGCAGTTGCCTTTGCGACCATTCTGGCGGTCGTGGCTGGCTTAACGTTGGCGGGCGCTTCGGCGGTTTCCCACGACCTTTATGCCAGCGTGGTGAAAAAAGGCCAGGCCACGGAAAAACAGGAACTGCGCGTCTCGAAGATTACCGTGCTGGTGCTGGGCGTAGTGGCCATTGCGCTGGGCATTCTGTTTGAAAAACAGAATATCGCTTTTATGGTCGGGCTGGCCTTCTCCATCGCCGCAAGCTGTAACTTCCCGATTATCCTGCTGTCGATGTATTGGTCAAAACTGACCACGCGCGGCGCGATGATCGGCGGCTGGCTGGGATTAATCACGGCGGTGGTGCTGATGATTCTCGGCCCGACGGTTTGGGTACAGGTGCTTGGCCATGCGAAGCCGATTTATCCCTATGAATATCCGGCGTTGTTCTCAATGCTGGCGGCGTTTATCGGCACCTGGCTGTTTTCGGTGACTGACCATTCGGCAGAAGGTCAACAGGAACGCCAGCGTTTTCAGGCGCAGTTTGTTCGTTCACAAACCGGGGTGGGAATAGAGAGCGGAAAGGCGCATTAGGAAAGGTGTCTTTAAAGGCGGATCCTGCGATCCGCCTTTTGCATCAGAAGTGCAGCGATGCGCCCACAAACGGGCCGTCGGCAATCACGTTGTCTTTACGACCGTCTTTACCGTTCATGGTCATGTACTGATAGCCAACATGAACATCTACCAGCGAAATCGGCTGGAAGCTGACGCCAGCAGACGCTTCCTGGTAGTTATCAATATGGCTGGAGAACGCGTCCGGCGAGTAGTAATACTGGCCATACACGTTAAACATGTGGGTAACAGGTACGTTAACGCCAAGGCCAACAGCAACCGCATAACCGTCTTTCGTATCCTGCGGATTGGTGGAGATGGCTTTCACGCCCGGCGACAGGAACACATCACCCAGCGCGACGTTGTAGCCCAGACCCAGGCTGCCCATGCTGCCGTCGTGGTCGCTGCGCAACCAGTTACCTGAAAGCGCAAAACCCGGTGACGTCGTCCCCAGTCCGGCATGCAAATTGGTGTAATCACGGCCCACATCAATACCGCCTTCGATAGCCTGCGCTGAACCTGCCAGCACCAGTAGCGCCAGAGCGCCTGCGGTCGTTGCCACTGCTTTCATTTTTTATTCTCCTGATAAATTTACTCACGCCGGATTCCGACGGCTTGTCAGCGTAGACCATCATCATGCTTTTTAACATGAGAATCTGATGAATTAAGCCCAGCGTTTAGTCAACGTTGATAACAGGTGAATAACAAAACAGAGCGTCAGACGGCTGCCCACATAATATGGCCAATGACGGGGGCGACGATCACCGTGACAATGCCGGACAGCATCATTACCAGGCTGGCAACCACGCCTTCCTCCTGACCCAGCTCATAGGCGCGTGCGGTGCCCGCACCATGCGAGGCGGCCCCGAAGCCCGCCCCTTTCGCCATGCCCTGCTTCACGGCCAGCCGGATAAACAGTACATCGCCTGTCGCCATGCCAAACACACCGGTGATCACCACAAACAGCGCCACCAGATCCGGCTGGCCACCAAGCTGCTTAGCCGCCGCCAGCGCAAAAGGCGTGGTGATGGAGCGTACCGCCAGACTGCGCTGGATCGCTTCCGGTAGCGTCAGCAAGCGTGCCAGCCAGACAGAGCTACATACGGCCACCAGCGTGGCGGTGATCACGCCCGCGGTGAGCGACATCCAGTGACGGCGAATAATCGTCAGATTCTCATACACCGGTACGGCAAAAGCCAGCGTCGCCGGGCCAAGCAGCCACAGCAGCCAGTGGCTTTCGCCAATATAGTTCTGCCAGGAGATATGCGTCAGCAACAGTAGCGCCACCAGTACCATCGGCGTCATCACCAGCGGCATCAATAGCAGTTTATGCCAGCGGCGGTAGAGCCGTTTGTTAAGGAAATAAACCAGTAGGGTCGCGATCGGGCACAGGAGGCTGATCAGGAGGTTATTCATCATCTTTCCTCTGTTTACGCGCTGCCCGGGCAATTTCAAAACGGTACACGCGATCGACCACCAGCGCAGTGGCTGAAAGCACTAACAGCGTGCTGATACCGATCACCAGCATGATGCGCCAGCCATCCACCCGCAGCAGCTGTGAGTAATTCACCACGGCCACCACTGCCGGAACAAAAAACAGCAGCATTTCGGCAAGCAGCCAACGCGATCCGGCTTTCACCCAGTTCAGCGGCAGCACACGCAGCATAATCAGCGCCAGTAACAGCAGCATGCCGACGATGTTGGCGGGTAAAGGCAGATGCAGCCAGTCGACCAGCGTCTGAGCCGCCAGGAAAAAAACAATATACAGAACAACCTGTAAGGGAACCTGAACGTGTCGTAACCAGCGTGTGCTTTGCGGACGTATTGCCAGTGCCATGATGGCCTCTCTCTGAATAATGCGTAAAGAGAGTATAAAGGCGTAACAAAGGGTGAAAAAAATGACTTAATATTATTCAAACTATGCCTTACAGGAATGATTATGGACGTCCGTGCCTTGCGTTATTTCGTTGAAGTGGTGCGCCAGCAAAGTTTTACCCGCGCGGCGGAACAGCTGTACGTGACCCAACCGACTATCAGTAAGATGCTGCGCCAGCTTGAGGACGAGCTGGGCTGTACGCTGCTGATCCGCGAGGGACGCAGGCTACATCTGACGGACACCGGTCAGGCGGTCTATCAGCGCGGTCTGACTATTCTGCAAGAGTTTAAACAGCTGGAAGCCGAAATCAGCGATATCAACGACTTAAAAACGGGCGAGCTGCGGCTGGGCATCCCACCGATGGTGGGCATGCAGATCGCGGGATCGATTTCGGCATTTCGCCAGCGCTATCCCGGCGTCGAGCTGAAAATTTCCGAATTTGGTGGCCTCACCGTACAGCAGGCGGTGCTGTCCGGCACGTTGGACATTGCGCTCACCGCGCTACCGGTTGCGGACGATCTGCCGTTAAACGCGCTGCCGCTGATGAGCCATCCGCTTTGCGTGCTGGTTCCGCGTACCCGTGAATGGCTGCGCCGGACTCACGTGCCGTTGACCGAACTGGCCAGCCATCCGATCCTGATTTACAACGAAGAATTTTCCCTTAACCGTCAGCTGATGCGCGCTTTTCAGGCCAGCGGCTTCGCGCCACAAATTGCCGTTCGCAGCGGCCAGTGGGATTTTCTGGCGGCGATGGTGCAGGCGGGCATGGGCGTGGCTATTCTGCCAGAGCCGATTTGTCAGCGGCTGGATAAAACCCATCTGCTGTGGCTACCGCTGGAGTCTGAACTGGTCTGGAAACTGGGGCTGATCTGGCGCGAGGGCAGCTATCTGTCGAAAAGCGCTCAGGCCTGGATCGCCTGCTGCCGTGAATTCTGGCCGGGCGAGGCGCCAAGGCTGTCGGTGTAGCAAAACTCTACCAGTTAAGGACGCACAGAAGCACTGCTAGCTGTAAGTGCTGCGAGAGGCCTCTCAGAAACAATTAAAAGCAGTAAAACGTCTGAAACCGCTCTACGTTAGTAAGGCCCTCATGGCTAAGCGCAACGGGAAAAGCGCTTGGCATTGCTCATTTGTTGGTCCAATATAGGTACGAATTAATTAAATCGTACCGGTTTAATCTGTAAGAGGAAAAACCCATGTATAGTTTTACGGCC
Source organism: Pantoea sp. CCBC3-3-1 (assembly GCF_007981265.1). Lineage (NCBI taxonomy): Bacteria > Pseudomonadati > Pseudomonadota > Gammaproteobacteria > Enterobacterales > Erwiniaceae > Pantoea > Pantoea sp. CCBC3-3-1. The sequence goes on along the minus strand of NZ_CP034363.1, from coordinate 343,451 downwards.
AGCGAGGCAAAAATCCAGTTTGGTGAAGTACTCAACAAAGCGCAGCGTGAGCCCGTTTTTATTACCAAAAACGGCAAGGACTCCGTGGTGGTGATCTCAGCGGAGGATTATGCAGAGATTGAAGCCATTAAAATGGCTCACCTGCGTGCGATTGTAGACGAAGCAGACCGCGACATTGAAAGTGGAAATCTGGTAGACGGCCCAGATTATTTTGCTCAGCTAAGGGAAAAGCGCGCAGTCAATGACATATAAACTGACCAGACCTGCAATACGGCATATGAACGCTATCTCGGACTACACGCTCAACACGTGGGGAATCATCAAGGAAGAACAATACATGCGCCAGTTGCAGGCCTGCATGTCGCAATTGGGGACAAATTCTATGCTGGGAACACCCCGTGACGATGTTCGCCCGGGCCTTCGTTCCTTCCCCTGTGGTCGGCACAAAATTTACTTTCGCCAGGCGCCGCACGGCGTGAATATTTCTGGCGTGCTGCATCAAAGCCAGGATCCAAAGAAATATCTCTAAGCCAGTAAGAATGGTTAACTACTCTTCCAGCTTTTGTACTGAAGTATAGATAAAGCCGCGAGCCTCAACCCGCGGCTTACAACCTACTCTTCTTTCTCAATCAGCAGCGTTTCCAGCAGATCGAGATCGTGCAGCATCTTCTGCATGGTTTCATTACTGATTTTCTGCGTTGCGCGCAGGTGGTACAGCTCGCCACGTTCGGCACGCAGCGCGGTCAGACGGAAGCGACGTTCCAGATTCTCCGCATACTGCGCGCGCTCCAGATCGTCCTTGCCGTCCACGCGGCGACGCATATTACCGATCACGCGGGAACTGACCTCTTTTACCAGTTCCGAATCGATATTCTCTTCGGTATCGGCAATCAGCCGCTCTTCCATCTTGTAGAGGCTTTCGATGGCCGTTCCCGCCATCACGGCACGCGCCATCTGCATTTCATGACGGTGAGCGGTTTTATCCATGCCCGCCACGCCGCGCAGCAGCAGCGGCAGCAAAACGACGCCAACCAGCAGTGAGAACAGGATGACGCCGGTGGCCAAAAATACCAGTTCATAGCGCGCCGGGAACGCATCACCATTAGTCAGAAACAGCGGTATCGACAGTACACCCGCCAGCGTGATGGCTCCGCGTACGCCAGCAAACGAAGCGATCAGCAGCTCGCGCAGGCTGTAGCTGGAAAACTCCATCGGCTTCTTTTTCAGCCAGCGTTTGCTGATCAGACGCATCGTCCACAGCCAGGTGAAACGCACCACCATCAGCGCAGCGTAAATCAGCACTACCGACAGAACCAGCATCCACAGATCGACATTCGGATCGGCATCGGCCTGAGAAACGGAAATTTCCAGAATGTCCGGCAGTTGCAGGCCCAGCATCAGGAACACCATGCCGTTAAACACAAACTCCAGCATCTGCCAGACGCTGTTCGCACGCAGACGCATCGCCAGCGGCGCCTGACGGATAATCCCGGAGCGGGTAATGGTCATCCCGGCAGCAACAGCGGCAAGGATACCGGACACGCCAATATGTTCGGCAATCAGGTAAGACGCAAACGGCAGCAGCAGCAGCAGAACGGTTTGCGTAGCGGGATCGTCACCGCTCCAGCGGCTGAGCAAACGCAGCGATTTGCCGTACAGCCAGCAGATGGCGATACCCGCCAGCAGGCCGCCGACGGCCACTTTCACAAACTCCAGCGAGGCACCAGAAACGGTGAAAACCATGGTTCCCATCGCGACAGCGACGGCAAATTTCAACGAAACCAGACCAGACGCATCGTTCATCAGCGCCTCGCCTTGCAGAATCGACATGATCTTCTTGGGAATACGCCCTTCCCCCACGATGCCGGACAGCGCCACGGCATCGGTTGGCGACAGCACGGCAGCCAGCGCAAAAGCAGGCAGCAGCGGAATGCCCGGCACCAGCCAGTAGATCAGGTAGCCAATACCGACAACGGTAATCAGCACCAGCACCAGCGCAAGACCGATGATTTCCCGACCGTGGTTCAGGAATTCACTGGTCGGCGTTTTCCAGCCGTCGGCAAACAGCAGCGGCGGGATAAACAGCACCAGGAACAGCTCCGGGTCAAAATCGACATGCAGGCCAAACGTCGGCCAGGCGAGCAAGGCGCCCATGGCGATCTGTACCAGCGGCAGAGGGATTTGAAAAGGGATAATGCGGGCGGCAACGCCGGAGAGCGAAACCACCAGCGTCAGGATCAGAATAGTAAAAAAGATTTCCATGTTGTCCTTACATAGCTTCCAGATAGCAACAAAAGTTCCGGCTTAAGAGTGAACACTCTTCTCTGATAGTAAACAAAAACGGATAGGGTTGAAAAACCTGAAGTGCGTTATCGGCAATTAAAGAGGGAAATTTAGAACAAAGGCCGGCTGGCACCGGCCTTAACGTTAAATCAGATAGCCCAGCCGCCCGCGTAAAACGCCACCAGCGCAATGGCGATAACGACAGTCCCCACGTTGAGCTTGCGCCACTCACCGGCAAAAATACGGCCAATCACCAGCGAGCCGAAACCGAGCATGATGCCGGTAACGATGTTACAGGTTAGCACGATAAATACCGCAGCCAGCAGGCCCGACATCGCATCGACAAAGTCGCTGAAGTCGATTTTCGATACGTTACTCAGCATCAGCAGGCCGACGTACATCAGCGCAGGTGCGGTAGCGTAACCCGGTACCAGGTAAGCCAGCGGCGACAGGAACAGGATCAACAGGAACAGCACGCCAACCACAATCGCCGTCAGGCCGGTCTTACCGCCCGCCGCCGTTCCCGCCGCCGATTCGATATAGACCGCCGCCGGTGACGCGCCAACCAGACCCGAGAAGATGCTGCTTACCGAGTCGGTGGTCAGCGCCTTGCCGCCGTTAATAATCTGGTTGTCTTTATCCAGCAGGTCGGCCTGCCCGGCAACCGCACGGATTGTGCCGGTCGCATCAAACACCGCGGTCATGACCAGCGCCAGAACGCTTGGCAATACGGCCGGTTTCAACGCGCCCAAAATATCCAGACTAAACAGCAGTGAATTCCCCTGCGCATCTTTCAGTGAAGGCATGGCAAACAGGCCCTGGTATTTTACTGCCGGATCGAAAATCAGGCCCAGTGCGGAAATTGCGATAATCGTTAGCAGAATCCCGCCCGGCACGCGCAGCTTTTCCAGGCCAAAAATTACTGCCAGACCCAGCAGCGACATCATGACCGGAAACGACGCGAAGTCGCCCAGCGCCACCGGCAAACCTGGCGCCGGATTTTTAACCACCAGGCCAACACCATCAGCCGCAATCAGCAGCAGAAACAGCCCGATGCCGACGCCGGTACCGTGCGCCACGCCCATCGGCAGATTACGCAGGATCCACGCACGAATGCCGGTCGCGGAAATTACCGTAAACAGCACGCCCATTAAAAACACGGCGCCAAGCGCAACCGGGACGCTGATGTGCTGCCCCAGCACCAGGCTGAAGGCGGTAAACGCGGTCAGAGAGATGGCGCAGCCAATCGCCATCGGCAGATTAGCCCACAGGCCCATCACCAGCGATCCGAAACCGGCTACCAGACAGGTTGAAACAAAGACGGCGGTAGGAGGAAACCCGGCTTTACCCAGCATGGAGGGTACAACGATGACCGAATAGACCATGGCGAGGAACGTAGTGAGGCCCGCTAAAATCTCCTGGCGAACCGAACTGCCGCGCGCAGAGATTTTAAACCAGGCATCCAGCGATCCGCTGGCCTGAGAAGGCGTAGACATAGTGAAAATCCCCTGAATTTCTTATGATTTATCGATGCGTGACGCAGGAAGCTCAAATCGGGTTCAACGTTACCATCCTGGGTGGCACTGTTCACTGATCGAAAAATCCTCCATGCGAGGCGGCGATCGGAAAAAAGGCAAACGTTTAACTGCGACGCGCATAATGCCTTTTCAGAAAGGCAAACGATTATCCTGCCTTTAAGCCTGCATTTTCAACTGCCGATCGCCGCTATTTGCACAAGCCTGACACATCGCGCTGAAATATTAAGCAGCTCTGACTCTACCCAGCGGTTTCATACCGCTGTAATAGCACTTTCTTATGACCGCCGGTCCGATTACAGCGACATGAAACAAAGCGTGATGGCAAGGCAAAAAGCATTCAGTCGAGTTTTACTTCACCGCCTTTTTGCAAAGCACGCTGCCAGGCCGCGCGATTTTGCACCTTAGTCAGCCAGGCCTGGATGGCCGGGCTGTCGCCTGCGCCACCGCGTGCACTCAGTGCCTGTAGTGGGAAGCTCATTTGAACATCAGCAATGCTGAAGGTTTGCCCGGCAAACCAGGCATTGCTGGCCAGATGCTGCTCGATAAAATCGCGGTGGGTGGCGAGCTGTTTATCCAGCCACGCTTTTTGTACGCCTTTAGCAAACGCGTTGCCAACCGGCCTCAGCAGCCACGGCACCGGCGGTTTCCCCATGCGGCCGAAAATCAGCTTCATCACCAGCAGCGGCATCAGCGATCCTTCGGCATAGTGCAGCCAGTAACGAGACTGAAGGCGCGCATCTTCATCATTAAGTTTCAGCCGATTTTCTGCGTCATAATGTTCGGCAAGGTACTCAAGGATCGCGCCGGATTCGGCAATCACCCGATTTCCATCGGTGATCACCGGGGATTTCCCCAGAGGATGCACTTTTTTAAGCGAGTCGGGCGCCAGCATCGTGGCTTCGCGCTGGTACTGCTTAATTTGATAAGGCACTTCCAGCTCTTCCAGCATCCACAGCACGCGTTGAGATCGAGAGTTATTCAGATGGTGAACGGTAATCATGACCTGTCCTTGTGTAAGAGAAGTGCTATCAGTATAGACAGCTTTACTCCCGCTCTGGCTCAAGCAGGATGGCGCCGGTACCGCGCTCGCTAAGCTGGTCACCTGGGTTACGCAGCGGGCAGTCTTCCATTGATAAACAGCCACAACCAATGCAGCCATCCAGATCGTCCCGTAGCCGGGTGAGCGTGCGAATACGCCCGTCCAGCTCTTCCCGCCATTTTTGCGTCAGTACTGCCCACTCTTTTGGCGACATACGCTTGCCGGGCGGAAACTGCATCAGATGTTCGCCAATGGTCGCCAGCGGAATACCAATGCGCTGGGCAATTTTGATCACCGCGACGCGACGCAGAACGTCACGGTGATAGCGACGCTGGTTGCCTGAATTGCGAAAGCTGCTAATTAATCCTTTGCTTTCATAAAAATGCAGTGCAGAAACAGCAACGCCACAGCGCGCGGCCACGTCGCCGGGCGTCAGTTCGCGCTTATCTGCCGAATGGCGACTTTTTTTCATTTTGACCTTTACCTCAAGTTAACTTGAGGAATTATACTCAGCAGCCATTGAGAAGGCGAAATGTCATTTGCCACTGCGAACACCCTTAACCGCCCACCAGGCCCAGGGAGAAGAAAAGTATGCATGATGAGATCATCCAAACTCTGACCGACTGGATTGAAAGTAATCTGGATAAAACGCTTTCTGTTGATGAGGTTGCCGCTCGATCCGGCTATTCGAAATGGCATCTGCAACGCATGTTTCGTACCGTCACCCGGCAGACGCTGGGGAATTACATTCGTGAACGCCGTCTGACGCTGGCGGCCGAAGCGCTACGCCAGACGCAGCGGCCGGTTTTCGATATTGCTATGCAGTATGGTTACGATTCGCAGCAGACGTTTTCCCGCGTGTTTCGTCGGCAGTTTTCCCAAACGCCTACCGCATATCGTCACACTATGCGCCGCGCCTTAAAGCGTCAGGTCGGCTATAACTTTGACTGTAGCGAATTCCAGCCCGCCTTTGAAAACGCGGTGAAAAGCAGCGATTGCGCGCTCTGTAACTGACCGGGCAGGCATGGCGTGGTCTCAGGCGCCATCCCGACTGACCACGCCATGCTCGTGCTGGCCCCAAAAAGTCGGGGAAAAATACCAGCCGCCGCCCAGTTCTTTGATGTGGTACATCGCCGCATCGGCCTGCGCAATCATCGCCTCACCGGAACTGTGATTTTTTGCCAGCGCCACGCCAATACTGAGCGACTGCGTAACCAGCGTTCCATCTTCCAGCGCGATCGGCTCGCGCATGGCTTCAATCACGTTTTCCGCTACCCGGCCTGCCTGATCGCCGCTGTCGATGGACGACAGCAGGACGGCAAACTCATCACCGCCGAGTCTGGCAACCAGATCGTCCTTGCGTAATCGTCCCCGCAGACGTTGTGCGGTAGCGGCCAGAACCAAATCTCCCGCCGCATGGCCATAGCGGTCATTCACTTCTTTAAAGCGATCGCCATCAATAAACATCACGGCCACCTGTCCCGCCGCCAGCGGATTACTCAGCTGTTTATTCAGCTCCTGTTCAAACGCGGTACGGTTAGGTAAACCGGTCAGGGCATCATGGCGAACCTGATGAGAGAGCGTATCGTTCTCCCGCTGCAAATGACGCTGCCAGTCGGACATTTCATCAAGCAGGCTATTGAAATCCCCGCTCAGCTTGTTCAGCTCTGCAATAGAGGAAGAAGGCACGCGACGGGAAAACGCGCGCTGTTTACGCACTTCGTGGGCGACCGAGGTGATATTTTGCAGGCCAGACACAATGCCCGCATGCATGCGCTTCGATAAATAGAAGGAAAGCATGGCCGACAGCAGCATACTGCCGCTCAGCCATTTCAGCGCCTGAGTCAGGTAATGCCAGACCCGGCCTCCGTCACCGGTCAGCCAGACCTGCCCGACTTCTTTCCCACCGTGCATCACCGGCACCTGGATGGGCTGTGGAAACAGCCAGTGCGACAGCAGGCTGCAAGCGAAATGGTGCGTCCCTTCCGCATAAGACTGCCAGCTGGTCAGCAAGTGATGGCGGGCATCAAGGATCCTGGCCTGGCCAAATTCGGTCTGTCCACCGATATCCTGCAACAGCAGCTTTGCAGCTTCTGCGTCGCCCGCTACCACGGCCTGCTGCACGCTGTAACTGATGGTGGTGGCAATCAGCTGAAGATTGTTATCCGCATAGCTGCGCAAGGCCAGCAGCGCCAGCACCAGCAGCGAGATACCGCTGAACACCAGCGAAACCACAATAATCACCACATGAATGCGCCGCAGTGATTTGCGTAACGTTGGCAACGGTTTTGAAGATTTCGCGGTAATATTATCCGCAGGATAGCCCTGTTGCATGCTTCCTCCCACACCGACTGAACGGCAAATTAGCTACGTTCACGCAGCGTCTCAACATCGATAATATGACCGTATTCGTCATGATGAACCTTCAGAACATCGTGACGGTTTAGCCGTTGAACGTCTTCAGGAGTAATCGCAAAACTCTGTGCCACTTCCTGTAGCGCCAGTCCGGGACGGCGGTTGCGGCGCTCAACCCGCAAGCGTCTTTGGTTGTATTGGGCCCAGCTAATTAACACCGGCGCATTAAACAGGGCGATAACCTGCTTATCCTGAAAGGGCTGATAGCAAACACTCATGCTCCTGATGTTTGTTGCGCCATAAAATGCGGTCGGGAAACGAAACGCTGGGCAAATTTCAAGTAAAGAAAAGGCTCCTGCATTCCGCAAGAAGATGAATTTTAGAATTTTTTATCGTGAAAAATCCTACAACCCAACGACAGGTTGTACAACTTTTCAAGTGTCAGATTCATCCCAAAGAAGCCAGTAAACGGCTAAAAGCATCGGGAGAGAAGGAAACGATTAAGAGAGAAAAACGTTTTAACTGGCAAACAGAAAGAAATACGGCTAATTAACGAAAGCGATTATCATCAGAAGTCTCAAAAAAAGCGCATTATGAAAATGTGAAAGAGATTATTGATAATGTTTTTTGGCGTCCTTTTCAGCTGTTATTCCGCGCAAAATTTGCGTTAACGGAAATAACTATCGAGAAAAAAACGTCTCTACAGACAAATAAAAAAGATAACCCCCGGAAAATAAAAGTGTATTAACCACTAAGGAGAAATAACCATCATACCAGGGCTAAAATTTATTCAACGTTTAAAAATGGGGTGATATAATGTGACCATCATCACACTTATATGACCTTTTGTGTCAGTTCAGATGCAAAGCTTCCCTGACAGCTTTACGTCCGGACAGGTGATGCCATTTTTAATGTCAGGCAAGATTTTCGCGGAGTCAGAAAAAGATATGGGTACATTAACCGCTAGCCTGGTGCTGATGAGATGGGAACTGGTTAGTGCAGTAATGATGTTTTTCGCCAGCACCTTTAACGTGAAGTGCCGTCAACGCAGCCGCAACGGCATGGCCTTCATATTCACCGGTGTCGGCATTGGCATGTCATGTTGGTTTGTTACCGGCCTGCTGGGTATCACCCTGAGCATGGATAACCTGTCTAACTTCTGGCATATCACGAAAGATGTATTCGTTGATGTGATGAGCCACACGCCAGCAGATTATCCCCTGCCTTAAACACCAACGAGCCGCTATCTCTGAGAGTGCGGCTCGCCGTTATGGCCTTAAATCTTCTTCAGTACGCCAGGTAACGCCGCCTCTTCGCCGACCGCTTTAGCCAGTGCTTTCGTTTTACGTTCCTGCAACCACATATCGCCCATGATTTTATCCAGGCCTTGCTCCAGACCCGTTACCATGCCTGCGCCCGGCGTGAACGTCAGTTCACCGAAGTAAATCTGTCCTTCGCTGATATACCAGTCAACGCGGACATAGTCGAAATCCTTCGCCAGCTTTTTGCTCAGATCCAACGCTTTTTCCAGCGTTTCCATTTCCGGTGTGATATCCAGGCCGGTATCACGGATCTTATAAAAGCAGGATTTCAGCGTGTTTACGTAAAAATTCATCGACAGCGGCGAGTTACCACAGCGGTTGTAAATCACCTGTAATACATACTCAAAGCTGCCATCTTTCTTGTTGAACATGTGAAACTTGTAGTCAACCGCAGCAAAATTACCGTCACCGACATACTGCTCAACCAGAATACGCGGCTTGATATAGCGATAGTGAATTTCGCGAGCCTCGTGCGAAAAATCCTTTGCCAGCCACTCTTCACAGCGCTTGATCAGCAGCTGCTTCTGGATACATTCAGGTTCTTCCAGCAGGATTTCCACCATGCCGGAACCATGATTGGGCTTCACCACCGTATTCTTCAGGCTCTTTAAGCCCAACAGAGTGATCGGATCCGCCGTTTCATGCAGTAGCGGGATCAGATATTCATCACCAATGGTTTGCGCGATGTAGTCGCGAACCAGCAGTTTATCCGACAACAGACCATAACGGGCGTGGTCGCCGGTGACGAACTTACGATACAACACCTTCTCATTAAACAATTTTGGCTGGTGTAAGTTGGGCAATTTTTTAAATTTATGCAGATAATAAATTCTGTCCTGGTAAGACCAGGGCATTTTTTTGAAAAGGAACATAAACCCTTTTCTTAATTCTGCTTTGAGTTTTGACATTTTTTACCTCATTTGCAGGCTTTTTAGTTGTGTGAGGAATGCTGTGTCGGGCATGAAAGCCACGCCCTTAATAGTTACCTGGTGTCATACGTGTGGCTCTCGACCGCAACGCGACAAACTCCCCTGGCGCTTACGCTTTGCAACTAAGGAGAAAAAATTCCCATCAGTGCGACAACAAAACGTTAAAGCAATGGTGTAGCTCAAACACATTCAGATTTGTTGAGGTGATACCGACAAGCATCGCCGGTATCGTCCACGTCAATCCTTCAAACTTTTTTTTGCACTTTCTTGCTGCATACCTGGCGACAATGTGGCTGTCTGATCATGCTGTAACCACATATTACCCATGACCTGATCCAGACCATGTTGCAGAACCGGCATCAGACCTGCGCCTGGCGTGAAGGTGAGTTCACCAAACCAGACTTCGTCGCCGTTGATGTACCAGTCGACACGGACGTAGTCGAAATCGCTGGCCAGTTCTTTGCTCAGCGTCAGGGCTTTTTCGAGTGACGCTCTTTTGTCACTGATATCTAACCCGGTATCGAAACGTTTGTAGAAACAGGTATCCAGATTATTCACGTAGAACAGCATCGATAACGGCTCGTTGTCACAGCGGTTGTAGACCACTTGCAGAACGTATTCGAAATGCCCATTACCTTTGTTGAACATATGAAACTTGTAATCGATCGCGGTCGATTTATCGTCGCCGATACGCTTCTCAACCAGAATTTGTGGCTTGATATAGCGATAATGAATTTCACGCGCTTCAAACGAGTAATCACGGGTCAGCCACTCTTCGCAGCGCGCAATCAGCTTCTTTTTCTGCACAAAATCCGGTTCATCAACAAACACTTTCACCATGCCCGAGCCGTGGTTAGGCTTAATCACCGCATCCTTCAGTGATTCCATGCCCAGCAGAGTGGTGGGATCGTCGGTGGTGTGCAGAAGCGGGATCAGATATTGCTCGCCGATTTTTTTGGCGATGTGTTCCCGAACCAGGATTTTGTCTGACAGCATCGCGTAACGGTCGTAATCACCTTTCACGAATTTGCGGAACAAAACCTTCTCATTGAAAGATTTGGGATGTTGGATGTGCGGAAGACGCTTAAACCGGTGGAAATAGTAAAGGCTGTCCTGACAACGCCATGGCATTTTGTGAATGGCGTTTAAAGCAACTTTTCTCATCTGTTTTTTAACGTTCAACATTTTGATTCACTTATAAATTTTGTAGTTGAGTGAGGAAAGCTGCATTTTCAAAATGACGCCATTCTTAAAGAAATAATTCATCAGGGTCAGTGATAGCAGCTCGGTCACCAGTACGCTCCATGCGGCGCCTGTTAATCCCCAATAGCGAATGAAAAACCAGTTGGTCATCACGCTAATTGCTACCAGCAAAACAATTTTCACCAGCAGGTAATTAAAGCCGCCCTCTTTCACCATATAACGATAAGCTATTGTTCCTAAAGCGGAAAAACAGGTCGCTATTGATAACAACGTCACTAAATGACCGGATGCTGCATAGTCATGTCCATAAAGCGCGCTGACGATCTTTTCGCCAAACAGGGCGACGACCAGCAGCATGAATAATGAGACGGCAATGACGTAGCCATTGAGTCTTGAAGCCAGTTTTACTGCCATGTCACCACGTTCCCGGAATATTTCGGAAAAGCAGGAAGTAATGATCGCTACCGGAATAAAAATCCATGAAGCAGAAATAGTATTGGCGGCGGTAAACAGCCCCAACTCATGCGCGGAGCCCACGCCAACTAAAAAGAACTGCGCCAGCTTCACCTGAATCGAGATGAACACGCTGGAAATCGCCAGCGGCAATCCTGCATGAAGCAGGTAACGCAGATAGCTACGATGTTTGCGCTTTGACGGCGCAATAATATTGTTTTTCCGATAAAACGTTTTGCGCTTGATCAGATAAGGCACCAATGTGACTGCAATAATTGATAACGACAGCCAAACTGGATTGAGCTTAAACCAGGCCACGCTGAAACTGATGGCAAAACTGATAATCATTCCCGTTGCGTTAGCAATAGTGTTCATACGTGATTCAAGACGTACGTTGTTATAAACACTAAAAATATCTTGCGTAACAAAGATGGAAGACATGAACGATGCGATGGCGAAAATCAAAAAATTTTCACGCATCATCAGCCATACATATATCAATACCGGCCCGGAAAGTAATAATAACAGCACCATACGAAGCTGTTTTGCCACGGCCATCAGCCGCATTCCTTTGGCCGTGTTTTTACTGATGCTTTTAAAAAGTATGGTTTCCGTACCAAAAATGGCTACAGTTTGCACAATTGAAAAAAGCGAAGCTGAGAATGCAATTTGCCCAAAGATAGCTGGACCAAAAGCCTTTGCGACGTAAGACGTAACAAAAATCACACCAAAAACCGAGACAACCTTCTCTGACATCATCCAGGCAGCGTTAGAGATGACACTGTATTTCATTGAAGCTTCCTTTGTAGAACTAATAACTTATAACAACAGTCAATACATCCTTGTCTACAACAGTGAAAAGTGAAGAAGCCTGGACATACCTGGCGAAATATAAATCCGGGAAGTTATTTTACAGGCAGTAAAAGCCCGCTCTTATTTAAAAGATTTTTTATTTTAACTTATCGTCAATTGACGATTGTCTGATTATCCCTGGACTTGATTGTAAGTAACTAACTCACAGATGCCTGCAATCTGGTAAACATTCTGGCACAGATTTTTTTCTCTGCATCCGGGAGCATTCTGAATTACTCACTGGCCTTACTGCTGGCACGAATTGAATTTATAACAAAAACCGACATACCGAAAGCTAAGCAGGCCCTTTCGAAATAAAATAGGAGAAATCCCATGATGATATTTATTCATAATCCCTTAACTTAAAGCCTGCAATTCAAATCGCGCACTTAAAGCCGCTGACCTAATTCTGGGAACATTTAGATCCATTAATTAGTGCAGCCATTCTCATCACTTTATAGTTAAGAAAGGTAATAGCATTTATGAGAAAGTCACGATATACAGAAGAGCAAATCACCAGTGCCATTAAAGCATCTGAATGCGGCGTGAAGGTTAAGGAGATTTGTGAAGAACTGGGGATTTCCGAAGCGACCTTCTATAGCTGGAAAAAGAAATATGCTGGGTTATTCTCTGAAGAAGGCAGGAAAATCAAAGAATTAGAAGAGAAGGTGCACAATATGGAGCGCGAGCTGCATATGCTCTCTTCAGACAAGGAGATGCTGCAAAGCGTGCTAAAAAACTTCTTTACTACCAACGATAAACGTCAGGCAGTTAATTTTTTGCAGGATACTTTTGATATCGGAACCCGCCGTAGCTGCCGTTTGTTAGATATTAGCCGTAGCGTTTATCATTATCCTTACAACTGTGAAAATCAGTAATTGAGACGCATTAAGTCTTTTTTTTTCCACCTCCAGGACCAAGTTTAAATATTCTCATTGTTAATTAGAAAGTTGAGTCGGAATTAAAGGAGACGCTATTTTTTGATGAGTTAATTCTCAGCAACGTCCCTTATCTGGCTGAAGAAAACGCACCTTTTTTATAAAATATCAATATTTTCAACCTGTTATGAGCGCATTTATCTTTGCCAGCAAAGATAAATGCGCCAAAAATGACATTAAGACCGCTTACCGATAAGCCCAAAAAAGGGCAATCTGCTTTAGTACTGTTTATCGTTCCGCGTTTAAGAATGGTTTATAAAGCTGATCTGTCACTGTTAACACATTCGTAACCTCACCGAAACCAATCCTGTAAAACCGCCGCATCGCTGCAAACTTACCGTTTCCCCCGTGACTGGCAATACCAGAAATTATGCAATAAAGCTTAATAATACCCCCTATAACGACGATTAAATGTACAGCGCAGTAAACCTTTATTGTGGCTTTCTAATGTATTAGTCATTTCCCCGGCGCATTTCCAGGCACTTTGTTCTGTTAACATTTGAGTTAATACTGGTTTGATATTACAAAACGCGTCTCAAAAATGAAGAATTTTGTAAACAGTAGCGCTCATTGACTGTCCTGAAAAAAGCCTAAATGTCATTAGCGATTATTCTTATGGCGGAACAATTGTGAGTTATGCAAGGCATGTCATGTTGTTTCGGGGAGATTGCTTCACTGAGAATAGACTGAAAAGTGCGATATTAGTCACAAATCTATATGTCGCCTTGCGGGAATACGACCAGGCTGAATCTGAAACAGGGCAAGTTATCTGCCCTGTCAGAATGAGACATTTATCGGGGAATAATTGCCTTTTTTAAGACCGGCTGCGGCTTGATACGCGTGGCGACAATAACGCCGGTTATCAGACAAAAAATACCGCAAAGCGTGGGCAGCGTGGGCCAGCTCTGACGCAGCAGAAAGGTATAAGCCAGCCCGGCAAGGGTTTCAAAAACGATCAACGGCCCCACCAGCACCGTTGGCAGACGCTGGCTGGCCTCGTTCCAGCACAGCGCACCAAGCCAGGAGCAGACCAGGCCAATCACCGCCATCAGCGCAATAAAGGTGCCTGGCCGCGGCCCGAACGGCAAAGCAAATGCCGGCTGGCTGAAATGAAGCTGTATACTCACGAGGGCATAACCCACTACTGCCAGTGGTAGCGTTGCCAGCCCCTGTGCCGTTGCCCAGGTTGTGGCCTTTCTTTCCGGATGCTCCCGCAACCAACGTGCATTGCGTAAGGGATACCAGGTCCAGCAAATCACGGCCATTATTGCCAAACCAATACCGCTCAGATAACGCAACAATGCGATCTGCTGACCGCTTTGCTGCCATTCCGCCACGTTAACAAAACCCAGACCCAGCACGATCAGCACCAGGACCGGTACAAGCTTACGCCATGCCAGTCGTCCATTATGGTGGCCATATAGCAGATTGGCACTTATTGCTATCACCACCGGCAGCGTCCCGATAATCATTGTCGACACAGGCGCGCCGGTACGCTGGATCGCGTTAGCCAGGCAGGTGTAATAAATGAGGTTGCCGACCAGCGCCAGCTTGAGGGCTTCAATCCAGTCGCTGTAAGTGAGTTGACGGAGCCTTTTGCGATCGCGCCATGCCAGCGGCAACGCTATCAGGCCAAACGCCACATAGCGCCCTACCGACTGTAGCGCGCCCGGATAATCTGGTACCAGTAAGGGGCCAACGAAAATCAGTCCCCACATCAGCCCTGCGGCCAAAGCAAATAACACACCCGCTAACATGATAATCCCAATATAAAGAAGAAAAGGCGATTATCCGTGGTGTCCGGGCAGAAAGATTGTAGGAGATTGCGCTTTGCGGCTTTCAGCCACTTGCTTCTGATACCGCACCGGCGTGGTGCCATAACGGGCGGCAAAGCTGCGGGTAAGATGCGCCTGATCGGTCAGCCCCGCTTCTGCGGCAACGCTGGCGGCAGGCATGCCTGACGTTAACAGCTGTTTGGCGCGCCAGAGACGGAAAGCCATCAGCATTTGGTGGGGCGTCACATGATAATGCGCTTTGAACTGGCGCTGGAAATGATAAGGACTGAGTGAGACCAGCGCGGCCAGCTCGTCCAGGGTGATCGTTGCTGCAAGGTTGTCACGCAGATAGTGTTTAACCATATCAAAACGATGGCCGCCTTCAGCAGGTGCCTTCATCGCCATTCGCGCATGTGGCCGGAGCAAATCTGTCAACGACAGCATCAGGCTATCTCGCGCCAGCGGCGCCTGCATTTGCCAAAGTTGAGCCAGCAGGTTAGCAAGCTGCACGGCACGCGGCGGATCAAAACGAACCGCCTCGCTAAACCACCAGCCGCGCTCACCCGTTAGCGATTCAAGCAGCGTCGGGTCGAGATAAATCATGCGATATTGCCAGCCGTCCTCGCTGGCAGACTCTCCCGTATGCAGCTCATCAGGGTTCATCAATACCAACGACTGCGCAGGGGCTACGTGCTGTGCTCCCCGATAGCGAAAACGCTCGGCTCCCGTTTCAATCATGCCGATACCAAAGGCTTCATGCGTATGAGGCTCAAAAGCGTGGCGGGAAATATGGGCATGATAAAGTTCCACGCCAGGCAAGTCAGGCAGATGCCTGAACCGGGCGCGGTCTTTTTCATAGCTGAACTGAGCCGGAACTCCCTGCAAAACGCCTCCGAAAGGGACAATTAGATCTTAACACTACGATGTTAGTTCAACTCTTCCATTCCACAATGGAAAACTGTGATGTTAGATGCTGCAACAAATGTTCATCTTATGCAGTGAATTTGCTTTAAGTAGCGAAAAGGTTAAACATTTTCTCAACCAGTTTAAAATAGGCGTAACTTGAGAAACGGCATTTATCTGACGTTGAGATTGACAGTGTTTCACTGACATTTTTCAAACGGAAATGCCGAACATGTCTGATACTGCACTCACCCCTCGTCAGGAGACGGGCCTGACTTTATTTCTGTCGCTGGTGACCGGTAAACTCAAGCCAGGCAAACTCTGGTATGAACGCGAGTACCGGATTAAGTATCTGATGCGTTCTCTGCTCTGTCCGGTTCAGACCATGAAGCTGGCAGAGAGCATTACGGCTGAACCTGTCATGCGTGAAATTCTTAGCGTACAGCACACGTTGCCGAGTAAAATTCATCGTCCTTATCTCTATGGCAGCCTTCCCGTCGCTCAACGTGTGAAGGCGATAACCGATCACTATCAGTTCGCCAAAAACCTGCCTTTTCCCCGCTTTCGTCAGGCGCTTCTGACACAGCAGGGGGCGGTCTTACTCAGCTTTAGCGGTAAGCATGGCGAGCCGTTTTCTATTACCCTGGCCTGTACCGGACGCTGTGAACGAGAAGGTGAGGTGAATATTTACTTTAGCTGGGGCGAGACCAAACTGGCGATAGTGACTTTTTCCATTACCGAGCAAAACGGTAATCTGGTGGCGATAATCGGCGGCATCCAGGGCGCTCATCGCGATACGCCGCATGAGCTGATCCGCGACGCGACCAAAGCCTGTTACGGCCTGTTCCCAAAACGTCTGCTGATGGAAACGCTGGCTTTATTCTGCACTGCAACAGGCGTGAAACAGATCCTGGCGGTCAGCGACAGCGGCCATATTTTCCGCAGCCTGCGCTATCGCTATAAAAAGCAACGTCTCTTCCATGCTCATTATAATGAGTTTTGGGAAACGCTGAACGCCACGCCGTTATCCGATAAGCTGTATAACGTGCCGCTTTCGCTTGAGCGTAAACCGCTTGAGGAGATCGCCAGTAAAAAGCGTTCAGAATACAGGAAGCGCTATGAACTGCTGGATTCACTGCAACACCAGTTTGCGCAGCACAGCGTTTAAGACCATCCAGAGGGATTGTTAGCGTATGAGCTTGCCTGACTGAGTGCAGTCAGGCAGCGACTCAACGATCTTCTTTAGCCACGTCGTCAATCTTCCAGCCATTCCCGACCTTATGCATAGTGACTAACAACAGCTGCCGATCGTCAGGATCGTCACCCAGCATCACGTCGCCTGAGGCACTTTCACCATTAATGGTAAAGCGGCCAACGCTAACATGATCTACCCAGCTGTCGCTGTAGTCCTGGTCCTGTAAAAAGTAATCATCATCCATGCCGTCGGGGCTTTTGATCAATACGTTGATTTTTTGCAGCAGCTGCGACGTGACGTACTTGTTGAGCAGTGGATCGTGCTCGTCTATCGGACTTTCTTCCTTACTTAGCGCGTTCAGATACCAGCTGTAAAAGTTTTTGCCGATCGTCTGAGGATCGTTATCCTGTTCCGCCGCGCCAGCGTTCCAGGCCAATAGCGCCATGCCCAGCGCCAGTAACCATTTTTTCATTATGCTATCTCTGCCTGTTGAACTGTGGCCCTGCGGCCTGCCTGCTTCCGTGCAAAGCGTAAAATTACCCGGTTAATTTACCTTTTCATCGTACGGGAAGAACGCACTTTTTAGTAAATGTTTATACTGGGGTGGCACGCAGCCAGCGGAGCATCACTTCTGCCAGCGCCTGTGGTTGCTCCAGCGGTACCATATGTCCAGAATCGGCGATGATTTCCAGCTGCGCATGAGGAATATGTTCATATAACGTGCGCGATTCCTGCAACGTACGCATCCGATCGTCTTCTGCGGCAACCACCAGCGTGGGGCAGGCTATCTGGCTCAGCTGGTCGGTATCGCTGCTGCGCGTCATCAGCAACTGGCGGCACCAGGCCTCTTTCCCCATCCTCAGGCTCATCTGGTGGATCTGAGCTTGCAGCTGCGGATTGTCGGCATGCTTCTGGCTTAGCGACAGCGCAATAGCCTTCTGGCCCAGCCCGTGAAATTCGCCTTTAGAGGCCTGCAACGCTTTTGCGGTCGCCGTTTTGAAAGATTGCGTTTGCGCACTGTCCTGCTGGCTGGAAGTGGCGATCAGGATCAGCCGCTGCACGCGTTCAGGCGCCTGCCGAATCATTTCGCGCGCGACAAAACCGCCCATGGAAAAGCCTGCCAGCGTAAACTGCGGCGGACACTGTGTCAGCACCTGCGCGGCCATCTCCTCCAGCGTGCCCGCCTGCGAAAGATCGCCGTAAATTACCGGCCCCCATTCCGCCAGTTGCTCACTCATCTCAACCCACAGCCCGGCGTCACACATGACGCCCGGCAGTAAAACCAGCCCTGCCATAACCCTCTCCCGTTCGTTTACCCGGGGCGATAATAACATTTACGCAACAATATGGATGAGGAATTTGCGGGGGGGTCGCCTGTCATCATGCTGTGATGCCAGCGGAAAAATGCAGCGCTTCGGGTTCATGTGACCATAAAAAAAATTGCAATCGCATTTTCTGAGCTTGCTCTTAAGATATATCATAGCTATTTTCAGATGAGAATGATTCCAGTTTAGCTATCACCCTGAAGAGAAAATCCATGAGTCAAAAAGCACAAAATTCCGATCCCCGCCTGCCGCGCAGAGTCCGTAACGAGCTGCGTTTCCGTCAGATCTCCGTTGCCAGTAAAACCCGTGTCGCTAACTGCTTCTGGCGCATTGCTTTTACCGGCAGCGATCTGGACGGTTTCAATTCGCCCAGCTTCGACGATCACATCAAACTGTTTTTCCCTGATGAAGCCACCCACGAGCTGCCGCTGCCACAAATGACCGATGAAGGCGTTGTCTGGCCAGGCAATATTCGCCCGACAGCGCGTGACTACACGCCACTGGCGTTCGATGGTAAAGAAAACCTGACCATGGACTTTTATATCCATGAGGGCGGCGTGGCCAGCAGTTGGGCCGATCGGGCGCAGCCAGGCGATCGTTTAGTGATTGGCGGGCCACGCGGCTCACAGATTATCCCGGAGGATTACGCCTTTCAGATCTATTTGTGTGATGAAAGCGGGCTCCCCGCCCTGAAGCGCCGTCTGCCCGCAATTCAGGCAGAAGCGCTGCACGTGCTGGTCTATGCCGATGAAGCCACGGGGCGTGATTATTTAGGCGACACCCGGCAGCTCAATATCCACTGGCTGGGCAATGGCAAAATGGATCTTGCCACCTCAGGCGACATGATTGGCACACTGGATAAGATTTCTCTGCCTGACGAAGACTATTTTATCTGGCTGACCGGCGAAGGCGAAACGGTGAAAATGCTGGGCGACTATTTTATCCAGCGCCGCGGCTGCGATGCCCGTTTTGTTCATGCTAAAGCCTACTGGCATCGTAAGCCTGCTAAAGAGTGATGTCGCAGGGCGACCCGTATGTGCCTTTTAACAGAAGATGATCGCTGGTCGGGGCCGCCGCACCGATAAGGTCAACGCAGAAAATCTGCCGGCTCGACGGATCCGGCTTTTTTAAGATGTTCGCTGCCCCGACGGCAAAGGCCTGTCTTCCTCATGAAGAAGTGACGTCTTCATCCGCGGAGGGGATCAGCATAATCATCTTCAGCGCACGATTGCTGGTGAGCTGCCAGCTGACATGACGATAATGCAGCTTACCTGACTGAGCATGCTGGAAAAACCGCTCGCCGCCTTCACGGCTAATCACCTGCTGTAGTGACCACAGCGCCTGAAACTGCTCGCTCTGCTGGCTCATTTCATTGACGAAAGCATTCAGGTTTTGATCGTTGGGGAAATGCATCGTATCCGCCCGCAGCTCTGCGACAATCCGTCGGCATCGCGCTTCCCAGTCGATAACCAGCGTGCGCGCCAGAGGATGCAGAAACATAAACTTCATCATGTTTGGCTGCGCATCATTGTCCAGCCAGCCCTGAAACAGCGTCTCCGTGCGTGAGTTCCACGCCAGCATATTCCACGTTAAATCCAGCAAATAGCAAGGCTCAGCCAGCTGATTAACCGCTGCCAGCACGGCCGGATCCACCCGTGGAACCGGCGCTTCCTGCGGGTCATTTTGCCGGGCCAGTCGGAAAAGATAATCCCGCTCGACGGGCTTCATTTGCAGCGTAGCCGCGATGTTCGCCAGCGTATGTGCCGATACCACAATTTCTCTGCCCTGCTCTATCCAGGTGTACCAGGTGGTGCTGATCCCACTTAGCAACGCCACTTCTTCGCGACGCAACCCGCGCGTTCTTCTGCGGGCAGCGACCGGCAGACCAAGCTGGTCTGGTGAGGTGTTCTCCCGCTGGCTGCGTAAAAATGCGCCCAGCGCTTTAGGGCCGGAAAGCTGGGTCTGACTCATGGGTAGTGGCTCCTGATACCAGTATAACCACTCATATTGTACCTGTTTAACGGCAGTCGTATAGTCATCTTCAACGCACCGTTATCCTCAACTTCAGGAAAAAACCATGAAAAACAGCCATGAAGATTTGGTCGAAAAACAGTTTGGCGATCGGGCAGGCGCTTACCTGCAAAGCCACGTTCATGCACAGGGCGCTGATTTAGTCCGGCTGAGCGAATGGCTGTACGACAGCAAGGATGCGACGGTGCTGGACATCGGCTGCGGCGCGGGTCATGTAAGTTTTACCGTTGCCGGGCAGGTGGCTGAGGT
The DNA here is from genome assembly GCF_007981265.1 of Pantoea sp. CCBC3-3-1. Classification (NCBI taxonomy): domain Bacteria; kingdom Pseudomonadati; phylum Pseudomonadota; class Gammaproteobacteria; order Enterobacterales; family Erwiniaceae; genus Pantoea; species Pantoea sp. CCBC3-3-1. The sequence continues at coordinate 323,061 of NZ_CP034363.1, read as the reverse complement.
TACCGCCTACGATCTCTCGGAAAAGATGCTGAAGGTTGTTGGTGAAACGGCGCAGGCCCGTGGGCTGCACAACGTGATGACTCGCCAGGGACCGGCTGAAAACCTGCCCTTTGAGGCAGGTCGTTTTGATGTGGCGATCAGCCGTTATTCCGCGCATCACTGGCATGATGTCGGCCTGGCTTTACGCGAAATCAAACGCGTACTGAAGCCCGGCGGCAAATTTATCCTGATGGATATCGCTGCTCCCGGCCATCCCGTACTGGACATCTGGTTGCAGACCGTGGAAATGCTGCGCGATCCTTCGCACGTGAAAAATTACTCTCAGGGCGAGTGGCTGAGGATGGTGAATGAGAGCGGCATGATGGTAAAAACCCTGGTCGCCGATCGCCTGGATCTCGACTTCACCGCCTGGGTTGAGCGGATGAAAACGCCAGACGCACTGGCCAGGGCAATTCGTCTGCTGCAACAACAGGTATCCGATAAGGTCAGAGCACACTATACGATGCAGGATGACGGCTCGTTTAGCACCGATACCATCATGTTTATGGCGCAATAGCATCAGTCAGCCTGCCACTGCTGGCTCCCTGCATTGCCACGGCCGGCGACAACCCGCAAGACGCTATGGTGGTTAGCGCGTCAGGTTTTGAACAATGGCTGGAAGATGCCCCTGCGCCATTTTGCCGGTGAAATAGCAACTCCCAGTAAGGTAAGCCATAGTTGTTATCTGCGAAGGATTATTCGCTTTTTGGCTTATCAGGAGTAGGAAAATGAAAATCGCCTGTCTTGGATGGGGTTCACTGATTTGGAAAACAGGCGCGCTACCGGTATGCGGTCGCTGGCAGGAAGATGGCCCAAAGGTACCCGTAGAATTTTGTCGGATAAGCGATGGTGGCGAACTGGCTACCGCTCTCTGTCTTAACGCCACGCCGGTCCCCGCGTTGTGGGCATGGCTTGCCGTTGAGGATTTGCCGCTGGCTTGCCAGGCGCTGAAGGAACGGGAAGCCATTCCGGAACAGCGTACCGACGGCGTTGGCTCGTTGATTGTGACGAAAAGGCCGGTTGGCATGCTGGCAGAATGGGCGTCTGCCAGAGGCATCGATGCCGTTATCTGGACCAACCTGCCTGCAAAAGACGCAGCAACAGAAGGACGTATCCCTTCGCTGGAGGAAGCCGTAGCCTATCTTGAGGGTCTGTCGGGTGAAACGCGGGCGCATGCGAGAAATTATATCGAAAGCGTTCCGGCACAGATCAATACTCCCTACCGCCGGGAGATCGCCTCTGCATTGGGCTGGGAAAGTTAGCGTCACCTGCGACAGCACAGATTGTCAGTTGTAGCCTGCTCTCTCTGCTGGTAGGGTTCGGTTCGCGGTTTTTCGAGGAGTGAGAAGCCGGTTAGCGGTCAGAGACGGTTAATTCTCCTCGATAAACGGCTTCGCTGAATAAATGATGCAGTAGTGGCGGCCCTTAAGGCGCGCTTCTGCCCCTGAAGAGACGTTTTTAATGACAGCTACAGTGAGTCAGCTTTCCCGCCACGATATTAAGACCATTATGCTTTCGCTGCTTGGCGGTGCGCTTGAGGTCTTTGATTTTATTATTTTTGTTTTTCTTTCTACCACCATTGCTACAGTCTTTTTCCCCGCCGACACGCCGGAATGGATCCGCCTGCTGGAAAGCATGACCATTTTCTCCGTTGGCTATCTTGCCCGCCCTGTAGGCGGCCTGTTAATCGCCCACTTTTCCGATCGCTATGGCCGCAAGCACATGTTTAATTTCACCGTGCTGTTTATGGCGGTGCCCTGCCTGGCGATGGGACTTTTGCCCGGCTATGCACAAATCGGTTACTGGGCGCCGCTGCTGCTGCTGCTGGCTCGTCTGGTGCAGGGTGCTGCGCTGGGGGGGGAAGTCCCTAACGCCTGGGTTTTTGTCTCGGAACATACGCCAGCCAGCCACCGCGGCCTGGCGCTGGGCATGTTGCAGGCGGGTCTGACGTTCGGCTATATGCTGGCGGCACTGACCATCATGTTAGTGACCCGTACCTTCAGCGCGGATGAATTAACACAATGGGCGTGGCGTATTCCGTTTATTGTCGGTGGGGTATTGGGTTTTATCTCGATTTGGCTGCGTCGTTGGCTGCGGGAAACGCCGGTATTTGTGGCGCTCCAGCAGGAAAAAGCCTTATCGCCACGTTTGCCACTGGCGGAAATTCTGCGCGAGCACCGCAAAGCCGCGATTCCGGCGATGCTGCTTACGGCCATTCTGACGTCGGCGGTGATTATTTCTGTGGTGGTATTGCCGATTGTGCTGCAAAAAACCTGGCATATGGACGCAGCAACCACCTTTGAAATCAGCTGTGCCGGTATTTTTGCGCTGAACGTGGGTTGCCTGATTGCCGGAAGACTTGCCGATCGCTTCGGTGCCTGGCGAACCGTGGCGCTCTATTCCTTACTGCTGGCTGCTGGCGTTACCCTGATGAATGCAGCGATGGGCAGCAGCACGCACATTATCCTGTTCTGCTACTGCCTGCTGGGCCTGTGCAGCGGCGTGATTGCCGCCGTCCCAGCGGTGATGGTGCAGCTGTTCCCCGCACAGGTGAAAGTGACCGGCATCTCGCTAATTTATAATCTTTCTTATTCGCTCTGTTCAAGCGTGCTACCGCTGCTGCTGCTGTCGCTTTACCAGTATGCGCACTGGACGTTGACCAGTTTTGCCTGGCTGGTGGCGCTGGTCGGCGTGATGACCTTTACGCTGTATCGCAAGATCGCGCTGTTCAACTAACGCGGAAAAACGGGAGGGCGGCGCACTGCTTCCAGGCTGTGGCGTCCGCCCGTTTCGACGCAGTTATTCATTAGTACTTTGAATATTTCTGACGGGCAGACAACCGCACCTGCTTTAAAAGAGGCTGAAAAGCGCCCATAAAAAAACCCGCACAAGGCGGGTTTCTTACTACTATCACTTTTCACTTAACTGCTCAGACTGTTGTCTTCATCGCTATCGTAAGCTCGGTGATACTAGTGGATCTTACAGCGCAACAACGTTAGCAGCTGATGGACCTTTAGCACCATTTTCGATGGTGAATTCAACGCGCTGACCTTCGTCGAGGGTTTTGTAGTCATTACCCTGGATTGCAGAGAAGTGTACGAATACATCTTTGCTGCCGTCCTGTGGAGAAATGAAACCGAAACCTTTACCCGCGTCAAACCATTTTACTAAACCAGTCATTTTACCAGACATAGATATTTCCTTAATTTTTTGAGCCACATAGTGCGGCGGAGATGGCCTGTATTTCAGAGAGTTACTTATTTGGCACTTAGGAGGAGGCTCAGAAGGAAGATATCTTTGGATAACGCTTGCGCTGAGGACTGCTTTACTAAAACTGCTTTCATAAGGTCTGTGTTCCAAACCGATGACGCTATTAAGACATGCCTGGATTTATTAAGCAACGTTTATTTTTATTAATATTTTAACGGACGGCATCGTACAAAAAACCGCCCGGCTTTACCTCCGTAATCGGCTTGTGTAACATAGCCCACAGACATCAGGGCACGCCCTCTTGCGTAAGCGTTAACGTTAACCAACGCACTATCAGCAGATTTTCTCTGCTCTTGTGCGAACGGTTTAATGATCAAATCTACCCCCACGCCCTGTTCCGCCTTTCTTTCCAGTTCTGGCTTTTTCCTGTTTGTTTTGCTAATCACCGCCGCCAATCTGCGTGCGCCGATAACGGCCACCGGCCCGATCCTCGAAGATATCCGGCTGACATTCAGTTTGTCGGCAACCGAGGCTGGCCTGCTGAATTTTATCCCTTTAATGATGTTTGCTCTGCTGGCACCGGTCGCTGCCTCGCTGGGTAACAAAGTGGGGCTTGAAAGAACACTTTGGGCAGCGGTTTGGCTGATCGGGCTGGGATCGTTGCTGCGGATCCTGGGCAGCGCGACGGATCTGTGGCTGGGTACCACGATCCTCAGCGCAGGCATAGCCACGGCAAATGTCTTGCTTCCCCCGCTGATTAAGCGGGATTTTAAAGAGCATACGGCAAAGTACTTTGGGCTTTATGCCTCAACCATGGCCATTACCGCCAGCCTTGCCAGCGGTATCGCGGCTCCGCTGGCAAGACGGACTGAGATGGGATGGTTTTTGTCGGCAGGTATCTGGTTGCTGCCCGTCATCATCGCACTGGTTGCCTGGCTGCCGCTGTTGAAAAGCGGCTCCACGTTATCTTCAACGATCGCTACGTCCGTTCCCCTAAAATCGCCGTGGCGTTCCGCGCTGGGCTGGCAGGTGTCGTTGTTTATGGCACTTCAGTCGATGGTGTTTTATACCCTGATCGCCTGGTTCACACCGTTTGCTGAGTCGAACGGGTTTAGCCAGGTATCGGCAGGGTGGCTGCTGTTTGTCTATCAGATTGTCGCGGTAGCCGCCAACCTCGCCTGCATGGTCGCGCTGAAGAAGCTGCCCGATCAGCGCCTGATTGGCTTTCTGGCTTCGCTTGCCATTCTGAGTGGGCTGGCCGGACTGCTGTTGTTGCCTCATCTTGCCGCGCTGTGGTTGATCATTGCTGGTCTGGGCGCAGGCGCTTCAATGGTAACCTGTCTGTCGCTGTTCAGCCTGCGGGCGGCCGACCATCGTCAGGCTTCGCATTTATCCGGGATGGCGCAATGCGTTGGCTATGGCTTAGCCGCACTGGGGCCGCTGGGGTTTGGCTTCGTGCATGAGCAGTCAGCTGGCTGGGCATTACCCTTGCAAATGCTGATTGTCGTGAGCCTGCTACAGCTGATGATTGCGCCACTGGCGGGCAGAAAAAAAGTGATTGGCTAACAGAACAAGGAAAGCCGTCCCGAAGGACGGCTACCGGGCTACTTGCCTGCTGTGTTGATTGTCACCGTGATGGAATTGCCAGATATATGCCAGCCTCCATTCCCGGTGGACAGCCACACACCAGATACAACGAGCACAATACAAATGTACCGTTTCATTGCGCGGTCCTTGTTCAGACCGCTTCACCATGCCACCACCGGAGATACCAAGATGAATGCAAGCACTTGGGTGTGCTTACGTTTACGGCCGTTGGAATTCCTTTTCCAGGTCCGGTGCCCGCTTGCTTAAGGCGGCGAAAAGGCCCGTTGGGATTGTACACTAAACCAGCAAAATACACTTGACACTTTCCAGAGTGCACTCCAATATACAAACACTTGGGTGTGCTTGCGTTACGTTGGTAACACAGCCCTGCCGGAAAGGCCGCTTAACCTTCCCGGCGCGAAAAAACCGTCATCACTGACGGTTTTTTTGTTTTTGTCATCATCATTTCCCACAAAAAACCTTTGTCCGACCGTCTTAAATCGCATTGCCCTAACAGCAGCCCCTTCGTTACCACACCGTTTTGCCAACATGCGATAAACTTCTTCCAGGCCTCAATCCGGAGAGAAAACATCATGACGGAACAACGCTACACCCGCTATGCCAGTCTGCGGCACAAGATCGTGGTGATTACCGGCGGCGCAAGCGGGATTGGCGCCGATCTGGTTGCGGCTTTTAGCGAACAGCAAAGCCACGTTCATTTTCTGGATATCGCTCGCGAAACCGGTGAGGCGCTGGCGCAGCAGCACGGCGCAAACTTTCACTGCTGTGATTTACGCGATGCCGAGGCGCTCCGCCTGACGATTAAAGAAATCGCGGCTAAAGAAGGCCGTCTGGATGTGTTAATTAACAATGCGGCTAACGACGATCGCCACGATTTTTTCTCGATTGAACCGGCGTACTGGCGCGATCGGCTGGCGGTCAATCTCGATCATCAGTTTTTTGCCAGCCAGACGGCGGCGGCCCTGATGCGTGAGCACGGTTCTGGCTGCATCCTTCTCACCAGTTCCACCTCTTTTATGAAAGGCCGCCCCGGTATGGTGGGTTACACAACGGCCAAAGCCGCGATTGTAGGTTTGAACCAGACGATGGCCCGCGAGCTGGGCCCGCTGGGTATTCGGGTAAACTGTATTGTGCCGGGCGCGATTTCGACACCGCGACAGCAAGCGCTCTGGCGTACGCCCGAAGCGAAGGCAGACATACGCGCCATGCAGCCATTGGATATTGAATTACTGGGCCGTGACGTTGCCGCAATGGCGCTGTTCGTTGCTTCAAACGATGCGCGAGGCTGTACCGGCGCACAGTTTGTCGTTGATGCAGGGATCAGGCTGAACTGACGTAACGGCGGGAAAGCGCTGCGCCGCCCCGCCCTGATTAACTTAATCAAAAGAAGGCGTTCGCGTCTCTTTTAATGAGATATCCCTGATTTTCTCAGGATCGATTTTGCAAGCCGCACGGCGAGTCAGGCCGCTAAGGGAATTATCAGGTATTGCATGCCACTGACCGATAGTATCGCGTCGGGCAATGACTTTTCCTTCAGCAAAAGGTTGCGAGAAAAGCACGACATCAAAAATAGCACTCTCCAGTCTGTCGCAATTTAACGCCACAATCCGCCGGGAACTGTTAATAGCCAGCTTTTTCTTCTGTGAAATTACGCCTGGCTGCTTGTAATTGGTGATCATATACAGCTGACGGAGATGAGGATTATGGTTATAGAGAGCCAGGCTGTTAAAAGAGAAATACGCGGTAGCGTCCTTGTCATCAAATATCTGAACCATCCCGGCAGGCTTTACCACTTTAGCGGCAGGATCAGGCTGAATATGCCGTGCGCAGCCAGTTAAAATGATAAGCGCGGCAACAATTAATAAAGGCCTCATCAGTTATTCCCCGCCGCAATATCCGGGCGCTCTTGCAGCAAAAGTGGCCGTTCAACGCTGCCCTGAATGGAACAGCTGAGCCAGGATTTCCCCTCTTTTTCATTTAACATAACCAGTTTTTCCACGCTGCCTTTCGCTGGGGCAATCCCATCCGTTGCAGAGGGATTTGGCTGCCAGGCACGATGAATATCAAGCTTAATCTGCGGATTCGCCGTCCAGAGCGCATCGCCTTTTAACCACTGAATATGCGGAAAGGCAGCCATAACTTTTTCTGGTGCTTCATCAATGACAAACCCCCAGTAATAATATTTACCCAGCTCGCCAAGATCCTCTGACTGCTCGTAATAGCCAGACAGATGTAGCTTGCCGTCGGGTACGGAATGCGTAAAAGTCCTCACCCGCGCTTCTTTATCTGTTACCGGCACCCAGGCAATGCGTTTGCCGTCACTTTCTACCTGAACGACCTTTTTCAAAACGGCACGGTGCTGATAAAGAGTATGAAAAAATGCGGGATTACATTGCAGCAGACTATCGGTAACGGTGGCAGCATTCGCTATCCCGACCGAGGCGCCCAATGCTGCGGTGATTAATAAAGCTTGTATCCTGGACATGACATTTCCTTTTTCCTTTGTCGTTTACCACTGAACTGGCTGAATAAGATGGGGAACAGCCATTGAAAACAGCGGCGCTTTAAAGGCTTTGTATCGGCAGAGGAAGGAGGGGCTTTAGATTTTTTACTGACTAAATACGGATACCAGGAAAAAGAACAAAGCGCTCAGATAGTGGGCGGAGTCCTTTCCTCCGGGCCGCCCGCACCCAATCTGAAGTTACTTTAAAGGGAGGTTAAAAACGGCAGCAGCGCCGCCAGCGTTTTTTCCGGCACCTCTTCCTGCGGTGAATGCCCGCAGGGCAAGGCTTCACCACTCACGTTAAGCGCTTTTTCCTTCCACGTTGCAATAACATCATACAGTTGCCCTACGGTGCCTTTTTCGCCCCACAGCAGCAGCAACGGGCAACCAATCCGTTTCGTGCTGTCTTCAGCGTCATCCTGTAAATCAACCGTCGCGGCAGCGCGATAATCTTCACAAGCGGCATGGATCATTGCAGGATCCTGATAGCACCGCAGATAGTCCGCAAAAATTTCCGGTTCCGTCGCGTCAGGCGTTTTGAGCTGGCCTTCAATATGTTTTTGCAGGAAAAAAGCCGGATCGTTACCGATCATCCTTTCCGGCAATGGCGCAGGTTGGATCAGGAAAAACCACCAGAAATAGCGGGTGGCGAATGCTTTATCTGTCAACGCATACATCGTAGCGGTAGGCGCAATATCAATAAAAACCGCGCGGCTGACGCGCTGCGGATAGTCGAGCGCCAGCCGATGCCCGACTCTTCCACCACGATCGTGTCCGACAAAAGCAAACCGGTTATAACCCAGCGCATCCATCAGCAATACCACATCTTCCGCCATCATTTTTTTAGAATAGTTTCGATGATCCTTGCCGCCTGGCGGTTTGCCACTGTCGCCGTAGCCCCGCAGATCCGGCATGATCACCGTAAAGTGCTTACTCAGAGCAGGGGCGATTTTTCGCCAGCTAAGATGATTTTGTGGATGACCGTGCAGCAACACCAGGGGTTCGCCCTGCCCGGTAATAGCAACCCGGAGCATCATGCCATTTGGCAGAGAAACATTCTTCAGTACACAATCGCTGATAAAAGGAGAATGACCGACGTCTGTCGAATCAGCCTTGTTTACATTCATATCCTGTTCCTTTTTTGCAATAATTTAGCCAGAAGTTTTACTGGAAAAATAAAAATCCGTACCAGCTATTAATCAAGTCAGATAAGCATAATCAAATATTTTAATTATAACATTCAGCTTGTTATCTCATAATACGGAAATAAATAATGCGATTATTTGTTTTTAGCATATTTCAAAACAAACATTTATAGCTTCAAATACCTTGTTATACTTTATAGTCAATCTATACTGCGTATACAGACATTTTCATAATTTTAATTATTACAGCTCGTTTAGTTAACCATTGTTATTCATAGTTTTATTACTCATTCGGTCCTCCCCTTTCATACCACAGTAATTAATTTCTGTGACGTACAAGTTCAGCAACGACCATTTTTGTTATGCACACAGGTTTCGCACTGCGCCTTATCTGTCTGCGTATATTTTCTTTAGCGTTTGATTATGCTGTAGATCTTCTATTGGCAGGAAGAATTTCCTCTTCATATCACGCAGGGATTTTAATGACACCATTTCGCAGCTTTTGGCAGGCTGGCTATGAAGGCGCCGATCATATCAATCCTCAGGGAATTCGCCTGTCGATGAATGATATTAACGATCACTTAAGCCAGGTCCGCAAAGATTATGCTTTGCTAAAACGTTTTAATATTCATACGGTACGTGAAAGCGTCGGCTGGCGGCTGGCCGAAACAGCCGGGGGTTATGATTTTTCTTCCGTCGCGCTGCGCATGCAGGCGGCGAAAGAGTGTGATATTCAAATTACCTGGACAATATGTCATTACGGCTGGCCCGAGTTTATTTCACTATTTTCAGAGGATTTTATCCCTGCCTTCGCGAGCTTTTGTGGTGCGCTGGCACGCTTTCTGACACCGCTGTATGACGAAGCCCCTGTTTATTCACCTATGAATGAGATCTCTTTTCTCAGTTGGGGCATCTCGGTAGGCCTTTTCGCTTGTGCTGGCGGCCCGGAAAACGAGCGTGCTGTTGCTGCCAAGCGTCTGTTGGTAAAGGCGACGCTGGCAGGCTGCGATGCGATACGACTTGCGGATCCACGGGCGCGCTTTCTGCACTGCGATCCCCTTATCCACGTCGTGGCCGATGAAGAGAACGATGCCTGCCATGAAGCAGCCCGGGGAATAATTGAATCACAGTATCAAGCCTGGGACATGCTTGCCGGCAAGTGCGAGCCAGAGCTTGGCGGCGCGCCGCACTACCTTGATCTACTCGGCGTTAATTATTACCACGATAACCAGTGGGAAGCCTTTTCCAACCGGCGCCTTTACTGGCACTTAGGGGATGCACGGCGCAAGCCCCTGCATGCCATGCTGATGACGCTGAATGAGCGCTATCAGCGTCCGCTCCTGCTGGCAGAAACCAGCCACGTAGGCAGTGGACGCGGTGCCTGGATTGCCCAGATTACAGCGGAAATAGCCCAGGCTCAGCTTGCAGGCATTGAGGTAACGGGGATTTGTCTCTATCCCGTTATCGATCGGCCACTGTGGGAAGAAACAACCTTCTGGACGCACAGCGGCCTTTGGGACCTTGATCGTCACGGTCTTTATCCTTACGCACGTCAATTACAACAGCCTTATGACCATGCACTGCTCCTGGCGCAACGCAAACTGCGCCACTTTCAATCCGTTATGCCCTCGGGCACGGAGGCTAAAATGACCCCTACCAGATTACCCGTTCTTATTGTTTTCAGCCATTTACGCTGGGCTTTTGTTTTTCAGCGGCCACAGCATCTGATGACGCTTCTCGCACAGTATTATCAAATTTTCTTTGTTGAAGAGCCCCTTTATCAGGCCGGTTCCCCAGGGATGCACAAGCATTCTCCTGCCCCCAATATTACCGTCATCCAGCCTTACACCGATATTGAGGCGCCAGGTTTCCATGACAGCCAGATTGCCCCACTTCAGCTGTTATTATCGACGCTGATTGATGAGCACCAACGGCCGCTAATCTGGTTTTATACGCCGATGGCATTGCCTCTGCTGACAGGGTTTAACCCCCTTGTCGTCATTTATGACTGTATGGATGAGTTATCGGCCTTTGACCAGGCACCGCGCCAGCTTCAGCAACGTGAATCAGCACTGATGAGCCGCGCAGACATTGTCTTTACCGGCGGCACCAGCCTCTATGAGGCGAAAAAAAGTCGTCATCCTCACGTTTACTGTTTTCCCAGCAGCGTTGATGCAGTGCATTTTGAGCAGGCATTGGATCGTACAAATGGACATCCGTTGCAGGAGTCTGTTCCGCTGCCACGGCTTGGCTATTACGGCGTTATTGATGAGCGCATGGATCTGCCACTGATTGCCGCGCTTGCCGACAGCCATCCCCAATGGCAAATCGTGATGGTTGGCCCGGTAGTTAAGATTGACCCTGCTTCACTGCCGCAGCGCAGCAATATCCACTGGTTTGGGCAGCAGCCCTACCAGGCCCTGCCGCAATTTTTAGCTGGCTGGGACGTCTGCCTGATGCCCTTCGCCCTCAACGCTTCTACCCGCTATATCAGTCCCACTAAGGTACTGGAATTTATGGCGGCACATTTGCCCGTTGTCAGTACGCCTGTCGCCGATGTGGTCAGACATTATGCACATTTGGTCAGCATTGCTGGCGATCCAGCAGCCTTTGCAGAAGCCTGCGAGGCAGCGCTGAACATGCCAACAGCAGCCAAAGAGGAACTGATCGAACAGATGAAGGCCAGAGTGGCAGCCACCTCGTGGGAACATACGGCAGACCAGATGCATAACCTCATGGCTCAGGCGGCGGTAAGAAATTCTGACGTGATTGCCGTTGCACCAGCGCCGATCGCGCCCGTGACGGACTGGTCTGTGACGCAAACAGAAAATGCCGAACGGGTAGAATGTTTAATCGTTGGTGCCGGACCGACCGGCTTAAGCGCGGGCTATCACTATGGCGAAGGCGCAGTGGTGCTGGAAAAAAATGCCACGCCGGGCGGCTGGTGTCGCTCAGTGGAGAACCAGGGATTCACCTTCGACTACGCTGGCCACATTATGTTTTCTCAGGACCCGTATGTGTTGGCGCTGTATCAAAAACTGCTGGGAGAAAACCTGCACTGGCAGGAACGCGAAGCCTGGATATATAACGAAGGCATTTATACTCGCTATCCTTTTCAGTCTGCGCTGTACGGCCTGCCAGCAGAGGTGATTAAAGAGTGTATTCTTGGCGCGATAGAAGCCCGCTATGGCGAAACCGAAGCGCAAACCGTCCCGCTCAATCATGCTTTGACGAAAGATCTTCGCCGTACCAGCCATCGTGACTGCTGTGCGGATGGATCGGTGCCCGATGACGCCTGTCACGTTACTGAAATGCAGAAAGAAACATCGGAAAGTTTTGAACATTTTATTCTGCGTACATGGGGCAAAGGAATCGCCCGTCACTTTGCACTTCCTTATAACAATAAACTCTGGAAACTCCCGCTCTCTGAAATGGAAACCTCCTGGCTGGGTGGGCGCGTGCCGCTACCGGATCTGGAACAAATTATTGCGGGTGCGCTTGAACCACTGGCGAAACCCATTGGGCCAAATGCACAGTTCGGTTATCCCTTACGCGGGGGATTTCAGGCTTTAATGTCCGGTTTTTTACCTCATCTGCAATGTCGGCTGGAAACAAATGCCCAGGTCGCGAAAATTGTGCCGCAAAAGCATCTCGCTATCCTTGCTGATGGCCGCCACTATCGCTATGAACAGCTAATTAATACGATGCCACTGCCCGAGTTAATTAAGCTGATGGGAGACGACGTACCGCGCAATGTGCAGGCCGCAGCAAAAGGTTTACGCCATGTGTCGGTATGCTGCGTGAATCTCGGTATCGGCCGTGCCAATATTAGTGATAAGCACTGGATTTATTATCCTGGCGATACGCTCTTCCACCGTATCTTTCTGCAAGGCAATGCCAGCCCGTTTAACAATCCCAAAAACGGCTTTGGCCTGACATGTGAAATAACCTACTCCGCTGACTATCCACTTCTGCTGGAGGGAGAGGCGTTAATCGCTCGCTGCGTGCAGGAGTGTATTAAGGTTGGCATCATTCGGGCAGACGACAGTATTCTCACGGCCAGTCAGGTTGATATGCCTTATGCCTATGTGGTTTACGATCATCAGCGTCAAACCAACGTTGCGCTTATTCGTCAGTGGCTGCTGACGCAGGATATTCATCTGTCGGGACGCTACAGCGAGTGGGAATATTATAATTCCGATCATGCTTTTCTTGCCGGTAAGCGTGCCGCTGAAAATGTCAGGAAGCCGCTTTTTCTCCAGAACACGCCTGAAAAAAACGTCGCCCCTTCATAAGCGCGGGCGGGTGAATAACCCGCCTCAATTTTCATCTCAAAACAGGTCGTTTTTCTCGGGCCAGGCAACAGCAGGAATGCCGCCCAGCTTCGGTCTGGCAAACAGGAAGCCCTGAAAGTTGCAGATCCCCGCCGCTTCAAGCCACATCCACTCTTCAGGCTTCTCGACGCCCTCGGCAATGACCGAGATTTCCAGCGAGGAGCAGCATTTGATAATCGCCTGCACGATAGCCTGTTTGGGCCCGCTTTTATGCACATCACTGAGGATGTTACGGTCTATTTTGATCTTGTCTGGCTGGAATCGCGCCAGCAGTAATAAGCCGGCAGAGCCTGCGCCAAAATCATCGATGGCGATACTGATGCCCGCAGCCCGCAGCTTCCCGATAGCTTTCTCAAATTCATCAATACGCGATATCACCTCGTCTTCGGTGACTTCAACCACGATTTGTTCAGGCACCAGGCCATTCGCATGAATTTCTTGTAGGAGCATTTCTACCGCGTTCGGCACTATCACCAGCGACATCGGCAGCAGATTCACGGCAAGCGTAAGTCCCTCGATGCCCAGCTTTTTTGCCATGGCAAAAGCAATTTTCTTCGAATTGAGATCGGCGGCATAGACTTCATCTCGCGACAGCTGGGAAAAATACTCCAGCGGCAGGCCACCGCCCGGACTACGCAGCAGCGCCTCAAGGGAGACGATCTCGCGCGCAAAGGGATCGACAATCGGTTGAAAAGCAAAGCTGATTTCAGAATCAGACAGCTCACACTCTTCTGTCGTCATCGCGTTTTCTTCGGTGACGAATTCCCAGTAATCGGCTGGCGGGATCTCAAAGTAGTTTTCTTTTTCTGTTGCGACCACGAAACTGCGCAGAAACTGGAGCGGTCGATCGTCATAAGTTAGCTGATACTTTGACGTTCCTTTGTCGAGCACTGCCTGAAGAACCGAGGATTTGTCATGTTCTCGCAGATCGAATAGCTCCATGCCAATGTTACCGAAGCGGCGAGATGGCGCATAATCGCGCATCAGCTCAACAATATTATGGTGACGATCGTCAGTACAGATGCGGTCATAAATTTTACGCACGGCTTCTTCCGGTCCTTCCAGTACCTGAAAGAAATGGGTGCCGTTGAACAGCAAAATTCCTGTCACATCAAATGATGCATTGATCTTGTTGGCTTTTAGAGCCAGGCCTTCCAGCGTTTTTATCGGAACGTCATCTGCAAGATGACTACGATAGATAATCGTCGACAACATAGCGTATTCCAGGTTTCTGCTCTTGTGTAACACACATTACCAGAAGTGCAGAGAGAGTTGTCCAGTGCCGGAGCTGCATCCAAAAAAAAAGCCCCGAAAAATTCGGGGCCAGGAGATGCTACCTTTCCTGAGCAATTCAGGCAGGATTAGAACGGGATATCGTCGTCAAAATCCATTGGTGGTTCATTGTTTGCTGGCGCGCTGCTCTGCTGCGGCTGCTGCGGACGAGACTGCTGCTGTCCACCGCTGAACTGGTTGCCGCCCTGCGGCTGCTGTGGCTGGCCCCAACCGTTGTTGTTACCCTGGCCACCCTGACCGCCACCTGCTGGCGCACCGCCGCCCTGACGTCCGCCCAGCATCTGCATGGTACCGCCAACGTTAACAACGACTTCGGTGGTGTACTTCTCTACGCCTGCCTGGTCAGTCCATTTACGCGTTTGCAGCGCACCTTCGATATAAACCTGGGAACCTTTACGCAGGTATTCACCTGCCACTTCCGCCAGCTTGCCGAACAGCACAACGCGGTGCCATTCCGTTTTCTCTTTAGTTTCGCCGGTCTGCTTGTCACGCCAGCTTTCAGACGTGGCCAGAGTAATGTTGGCAACGGCGCCGCCATTCGGCATGTAGCGGACTTCCGGATCCTGACCCAGATTTCCCACCAGGATAACTTTGTTTACGCCTCTGCTGGCCATGTTCGTCTCTCCGATAAATGTTCTTAGCTTAAGGATGAAATTCTAACACGCCCTCCCCACAGATTATACCTTCGGATCCGGGTTTCAGAGGCGGATCGCAAAGCCTTTTCCTGGTATGACTCCTTTCTGCGGGCGGTCAGAGAAGGATCGCAAAATCGGCAGCCGAAATCGGAAAATGCCAGGATCCTGCGGTGCATTATACAGCAAAGTACTGTATATCCATTCAGCTTTTTTTGTGCCATACTAACAGGCTTAATTCTGGCCGTGCCGGACAGGCATGGTGAGTCCGTGTTAATCCGGGAAATGTGAATGGATAAGATCGAAGTACGGGGTGCCCGCACCCATAATTTGAAGAATATCAACCTGATCATCCCTCGCGACAAACTGATCGTTGTCACCGGCCTGTCAGGATCGGGAAAGTCCTCGCTGGCGTTTGACACGCTGTATGCCGAGGGGCAACGCCGCTATGTAGAATCGCTTTCTGCCTATGCGCGCCAGTTTCTCTCCCTGATGGAGAAGCCGGATGTCGATCATATCGAGGGGCTGTCGCCCGCCATTTCGATCGAACAGAAATCAACCTCGCACAACCCGCGTTCCACCGTGGGCACCATCACTGAAATTCATGACTATCTGCGCCTGCTGTTTGCGCGCGTCGGCGAGCCTCGCTGCCCCGATCATGACGTCACGCTGGCGGCGCAGACCGTCAGCCAGATGGTGGATAATGTGCTGGCGGAGCCGGAAGGCCGCCGTCTGATGCTGCTGGCTCCTATCGTGAAAGAGCGTAAGGGCGAACACACTAAAACGCTGGAGAACCTGGCGTCTCAGGGTTACATCCGCGCGCGTATTGACGGAGAAGTCTGCGATCTTTCCGATCCGCCTAAGCTTGAACTGCAAAAGAAACACACTATCGAAGTTGTAGTGGATCGATTCAAAGTTCGGGAAGATCTGAAGCAGCGTCTGGCCGAGTCGTTTGAGACCGCACTGGAGCTTTCCGGCGGCACGGCTGTGGTTGCCGATATGGACGATGAGAACGCGGAAGAGATGATTTTCTCCGCCAACTTCGCCTGTCCAATCTGTGGCTACAGCATGACCGAGCTGGAGCCGCGCCTGTTCTCATTTAACAATCCGGCCGGTGCCTGTCCAACCTGTGATGGTCTGGGCGTGCAGCAATATTTCGATCCGGATCGGGTGGTACAAAACCCCGAGCTGTCGTTGGCTGGCGGGGCAATCCGCGGCTGGGATCGTCGTAACTTTTACTACTTCCAGATGCTGCGATCGCTGGCCGAACACCTGGATTTTGATGTTGAAGCGCCGTTCGACTCGCTCAGTGATAAAGCACGTAAAATTATTCTCTACGGCTCGGGTAAAGAGTCCATTGAGTTTAAATACGTGAACGATCGCGGTGATACCTCCATCCGCCGCCATCCGTTTGAAGGCGTGCTGCACAATATGGAACGTCGCTATAAAGAGACCGAATCCTCAGCAGTACGCGAAGATCTGGCTAAATTTATCAGCAATCGCGCCTGTGCAACCTGTGACGGTACCCGCTTACGTCGTGAAGCGCGCCACGTATTTGTAGAAAACACCACGCTGCCGACCATTTCCGATATGAGCATCGGCCATGCGATGGAATTCTTCCAGAACATGAAGCTGAGCGGTCAGCGGGCGCAAATTGCCGAGAAAGTGCTGAAAGAGATTGGCGATCGCCTGAAGTTCCTGGTTAACGTTGGGCTGAACTATCTTTCCATGTCTCGCTCGGCGGAAACGCTTTCCGGCGGCGAGGCGCAGCGTATTCGTCTGGCAAGCCAGATCGGCGCTGGTCTGGTCGGCGTGATGTACGTGCTGGATGAACCGTCAATCGGCCTGCATCAGCGCGATAACGAACGCCTGCTGGAAACGCTGGTGCACCTGCGCGATTTAGGCAATACGGTGATTGTGGTCGAGCATGATGAAGATGCGATTCGTGCCGCGGATCACGTGATTGATATTGGTCCTGGCGCGGGCGTTCATGGCGGTGAAATCGTTGCCGAAGGAACGGTCGATGACATTATGGCGGTGGAAGAATCTCTGACCGGCCAGTACCTTAGCGGCAAGCGCGGCATTGAGATACCGGCCGAGCGTGTCAAAGCGGACGCGAGTAAAGTGCTGAAGCTGAGCGGCGCGAAAGGCAACAACCTGAAAGACGTCACTCTGACGCTGCCGGTTGGGCTGTTTAGCTGCATTACCGGCGTGTCGGGCTCCGGTAAGTCCACGCTGATTAACGATACGCTGTTCCCGATAGCCCAGCGCCAGCTGAACGGCGCGACGATTGCAGAACCGGCGCCGTATCGCGAAATCACCGGTATGGAACACTTTGATAAAGTGATCGATATCGACCAGAGCCCGATTGGCCGTACGCCTCGTTCTAACCCGGCAACCTATACCGGCATCTTTACGCCCGTGCGTGAGCTGTTTGCGGGTGTGCCGGAGTCGCGTACTCGCGGCTACACGCCGGGGCGTTTCAGCTTTAACGTTCGCGGTGGACGCTGTGAAGCCTGCCAGGGCGACGGCGTGATCAAGGTTGAAATGCATTTTCTGCCGGACATTTACGTGCCGTGCGATCAGTGCAAAGGCAAGCGCTACAACCGTGAGACGCTGGAGATTAAGTACAAAGGCAAAAGCATTCACGAAGTGCTGGAGATGACGATCGAAGACGCACGCGAGTTCTTCGATGCGGTTCCGGCGCTGGCGCGTAAGCTGCAAACGCTGATGGATGTGGGTCTGTCTTATATCCGTCTCGGCCAGTCGGCAACCACGCTATCGGGCGGTGAAGCGCAGCGCGTGAAGCTGGCGCGTGAACTGTCTAAACGCGGTACGGGTCAGACGCTGTATATCCTTGATGAGCCGACTACCGGCCTGCATTTTGCTGATATTCAACAGCTGCTGGCGGTACTACACCAGCTGCGCGATCAGGGAAATACGATCGTAGTGATTGAGCACAACCTTGATGTGATCAAAACCGCCGACTGGATTGTCGATTTAGGACCGGAAGGCGGCAGCGGCGGTGGCCAGATCCTGGTTTCCGGCACGCCCGAAACGGTCGCGGAATGCAAAGAATCGCATACCGCACGCTTCCTGAAGCCGTTGTTACAAAAAGGCTAACTCCCGGAGTGCGGACGCCCTGTCCGCACTCTTCTTATTTCATCGCTTTCAGCGATAAAAAAGAGCTTAAAGTCCTTTTTTACAGGCTCCTTTAGCCAAAACTTTGCAGAATCAGGCAAGAATTAAACAGATTCCGACCTACCTCTTCGCGGATTAGCTCCCTATCCTTACTAAGCAAGAACCTTCACGCTATTTCATTCACCGGAGACACCATGAATATTACGCATGCTTATGCCGCTCAGGATGCTAAGTCGAAACTGGCACCCTTTGAATTCCAGCCGCGCGAACTGCGTGAGCACGATGTCCAGATTGAAATTCTTTACTGTGGCGTTTGCCACTCTGATCTTCATCAGGCCCGCAACGAGTGGAAAAACACCATTTTTCCGGTCGTCCCTGGCCATGAGATCGTAGGCCGCGTTACCGCGGTTGGCGACCACAGCCACAAATACAAAGTCGGCGATTTGGTCGGTGTGGGTTGTCTGGTCGATTCCTGTCGTACCTGCGACAGCTGTAAAGAAGACCTGGAACAGTACTGCGAAAACGGTTTTACCGGCACCTATAACGGTGAAGATCGTGAAACGGGTGATATTACCTTTGGCGGCTACTCTACGCAGATTGTCGTTAATGAAGACTTTGTGCTCCGCGTGCCGGAAAATCTTGATCCTGCTGGCGCCGCACCGCTGCTGTGCGCCGGTATCACCACTTTCTCCCCTCTGAATCACTGGGGCGTGGGCCCGGGCAAAAAAGTCGGCATCGTGGGCCTGGGCGGCCTTGGTCACATGGGCGTGAAGATTGCCCATGCGATGGGTGCGCATGTCGTGCTGTTCACTACCTCGCCTTCCAAAGTTGAAGACGGTAAACGTTTAGGCGCGGATGAGGTGGTGATCTCTAAAGATGCCGATCAGATGGCTGAACACGTCAACAGCTTCGATTTTATTCTGAATACCGTGGCGGCCCCGCACGATCTGAACCCGTTCATTAGCCTGCTGCGCCGCGATGGTACCCTGACGCTGGTCGGCGCGCCGGAACATGACCATCCGTCACCGCAGGTATTTAACCTGATCTTTAAGCGCCGCAGCATTGCGGGTTCGCTGATTGGCGGGATTAAAGAGACGCAGGAAATGCTGGATTTCTGCGGCAAGCACAACATTACGTCCGATATTGAAATGATCAAAATGGATGAGATTAACGAAGCCTATGAACGTATGCTGAAAAGTGACGTGAAGTACCGCTTTGTGATTGATATCGACAGCCTGCGCGGTTAACGATCTAATGGACTTACGCTGCGGATGCGGGTGAGAAGCCCTCAGTCGTTAGCATAAATCTCTGGCCCGGTGGTCGCTATAAGAAATTGTAGAGACCCCGGGCTGCTTCAACGGTCCAGCCAGCCCGCAGGGGACTGTCAGGCTTTTTTTCTTACGGCACATCCCTTACATCTCCCATGGTCTCTCTGGTTTTGCTAAGCCAGCCTGGTGTCCCGCGCCTGCTGCCAGGATGCATCCACCAGATAATAAATTTGCGAATCTTTCAGCGTGCCATCCAGCAAAAGCGTACTCCAGTGCGACTTATTCAGATGCTCGCTGGGCAACACGTCACTGTGTTTCTCACGCAGTAAATCAGCCAGCGCCGGCGTGGTTTTCAGCGCGACGGCGGGTCGCCCGTCCACGTCGTGCACCAGTGCAAATAATACGTCATCCACCTTAATCTGCGTGGCTTTCCAGTCGCTGTGGACGCTCTGCTCCGCGCCCGGCTTGTCCATGCAGTAAGACAGAAGATCCGATACGTTCATTCTTTATTCTCCATTTAGGTGAGTACCTAACTATAGTCGGCATCAGCACAACCTGACCGGGCACCCCACCATAAACATTTTGCATCGTGACTCATCTTCTACCGTATCAATACGCATTGCCCTGCCTGCTGCCTTATCGACTTTCCTGGCCGCCTACTCCCCCTGTAGCGTGGCGATGATACGCCGGGCACCGCCATGTACGCGGTGCTCGCCCAGCCAGATACCTTGCCAGGTCCCCAGCAGCAGCCGTCCGCGACTGACTGGCAGCGTTAACGACACGCCCAGCGAGGAGGATTTGATATGCGCAGGCATATCGTCCGCCCCTTCGTAATCATGTTCATACGGGGCGCTTTCCGGCACCTGCCGCATAAAGTGATTTTCCATATCGCTTCTGACCGTCGGATCGCAGTTTTCATTCAGCGTCAGCGAAGCAGAAGTGTGCTGCAACAGCAAATGAAGCAAACCTACCTGCACATCACCAAGGCGGCGGAGTTCTTCGGTGATTTCATCCGTCACCAGATGAAAGCCACGGGATTTGGGGCTAAGCGTAATAGTCTGTTGGTACCACATGGTCATGCTCCTTAACGTAATCGATAGAAATGCCTGAAGCTGTCAGACGCCACCGGCGAAACTGAGCCAGAACAGAACATCCCTTAAGTGTGCAGAAGGCAGCAGAAAGGTAAACCTTGCCGGGGAAAAAGAGTGAAGATTAGATGAAGATGGCAGAAAGGGGCATTTCACCCGCAGGCGATTCCCTGCGGGTAGAAATCCGGCAGCCGCGCAACAGGGCCGCTGCCGGAACAGATTACATCACGGCGGCAAAGGCTTCGGCCACCTGATGAACGTTTTTGCTGTTCAGACCGGCAACGCACATACGGCCGCTGGCGATCAGGTAAACGCCAAACTCATCACGCAGACGATCCACCTGTTGCGCATTCAGGCCGGTATAGCTGAACATGCCGCGCTGCTTCAGCAGGTAATCGAAGTTTTTACCCGGCATCGCCGTAGTGAGCACATCTACCAGCGCCTGACGCATCGCAAGAATGCGTACGCGCATCGCTTCCACTTCCGCCAGCCAGTTAGCTTTCAGCTGCGCATCATTCAGCACGCAGGAAACAACCTGTGCGCCGAAGTTTGGCGGGCTGGAGTAGTTACGGCGCACGGTAGCTTTCAGCTGTCCCAGCACGCGGGCGGATTCTGATGCATCTTCACATACTACAGACAGACCACCGACGCGTTCGCCATACAGCGAAAAGATTTTCGAGAAGGAGTTGCTGACCAGCGCAGGCAGACCGGCCGCCGCAATGGCGCGAATCGCCCAGGCATCTTCTTCCATGCCGCCGCCAAAGCCCTGGTAGGCGATGTCGAGGAAGGGGATCAGATCGCGCTCTTTCAGCACTTCCGTCACGATATCCCACTGATCGTTAGTCAGATCCGCACCGGTTGGGTTATGGCAGCATGGATGCAGCAGCACAATGCTTTGCGCCGGCAGCGTTTTCAGTTTTGCGATCAGCTCGTCGAACTTTACGCCTTTGGTTTCGCTGTCGTACCACGGATAGGTATTAACCTGGAAACCCGCGCCTGAGAAAATCGCTACATGGTTTTCCCAGGTGGGATCGCTGACCCAGACCTGGGAGCCAGGAAAATAGGTTTTCAGGAAATCTGCGCCCACTTTCAACGCGCCTGAACCGCCAACGGTCTGAATAGTGGCGATACGCCCCGCTTTCAGCACGGGATGATCCTGGCCGAACAGCAGTGGCGCGATCGCGTTACGGTAAGCAGGCAGACCTTCCATGGGAAGATAGAGCGACGCATCTTTCGCTTCGCTATTCAGGCGGGCTTCCGCTTCGGCAACGGCCTGCAACTGGGGGATCACACTCTGCTCGTCGTAGTACAGCCCGATGCTCAGGTTCACCTTATGCGGTCGCGTATCCTGCTTGAAGGTCTCCATCAGGGAGAGAATTGGATCGCCGGCGTAGGCATCAACGTTTTGAAACACGGTGCAGATCTCCATTAATTGATTTGGTCAGGCTTGCGCGGCCATGGCAGGCCAACACGTTACATCGTATTGAGCGGTCAGACAAAATAGCGGCCGGGACGGTGATTCATCGCAATAATCAGATTGAGGATCACCGCACCGGCAATGGATGCCGCCAGCATCGGCAGCGACACCACAAATAAAGAGGCCAGTACCACACAGGTATCCACGCCCATTTGCAGTTTCCCGGCACGAATACCGTACTTGTCCTGTAGCCACAGCGCCAAAATGTTAATGCCGCCCAGGCTGGCTTTATGCCGGAACAATACTATAAACCCAATCCCCATGATCACGTTACCGAACAGTGTGGCGTAAAAGGGATCCAGCGCGGAAAAATGGATGAAAAGCGGATGTAAATGGGTGAACAGCGAAACCAGTCCGACGGCGCAGAATGTTTTGATCGTGAACGCCCAGCCCATGCGACGCGCGGCCAGCCAGTAAAATGGCAGATTGATAACGAAGAACGCCGTGCCAAATGACAGATGCGTTAAATAACTGATAAGAAAGGCGATACCTGCGGTACTCCCTGTCAATGCACCGGCAGTTTTTAGCAGCGTTACCCCAAAAGAAACCAATAGCGTGCCGAAAAGGATCGCCAGGGCATCTTCAACCAGGGTGTGAGGAATTTTAGCGGGTTGTACGACGTTATCCATATTACCGATCTCAGAGAAATAATCTCTCAGGCAGCAAATTTCACACCACTTTTATCTCAAAGACGGCCGTCAAAAGGTGCGATAAATTAACCCGTTGAATCCTAACGTAATAAAATTACAACACCGTGCATAAAAAACGGCAATCACAGGCATTATGCGCATGAAAATCATCTTTTTTGCATGATTTACGCATCAATCCTGATTTTATGCACTATTTCGATACATCAACGATCCAATTTGGTGCATGGCACTCCGGGCTGCGTTTTAAGCGGGGATCGACATGCCGTTTTCTTTCAGGCGGCTCAGCACTACGGAGGTTTTGACATGCGAGACGCTTTTATGGCCAGCCACCAGCTGACTGATTAACGCACTCAGCGCGGGCAAATCCGCTACCGCCACCTTCAGCAGATAGTCGGCGTCGCCCGTCGTTTTCCAGGCATCAACGATCGCTGATTCTTCTGCCACCATCCGGTGAAAGCTGTCGACATAATCTGAAGTGTGGTTGATCAGGCGAACTTCAATCAGGCCGATTACGTTCAACCCAACGGCATCTGGCGAAAGCCGCGCGTGGTAGCCGAGGATTAAACCTGCCTGTTCAAGATTGATGCGACGCCGTGAGCATTGGGAAGCGGATAAGCCGATTAAATCGCTCAATTCCTGGTTGGTCAGGCGACCGTTGGTTTCAAGAAGGGTCAGTAGCTTAAGGTCATAATCATCAATCTGGGTCATGGTCGATCCGGGCAGCTGGGCAACTTAAGATCCTGACAGATAAGCGTATCTGCTGCCCTTTTGTCCAACACTATTTTCAGATAGATGAAGCATTGCGTTGCCCGCCTGCACCTTCCCAACGGGGGGCCGCACGGTTCTCACCCTGCGGCTCTCCATAGCTGAAAAGTTATTCGTCGTCGTACTGCGGTCCGGCATAGTTATCAAAGCGCGACCACTGGCCGTTAAAGGTCAGACGCACCGTACCGATAGGTCCGTTACGCTGCTTGCCGAGAATGATTTCCGCAATGCCTTTCATGTCGCTGTTTTCGTGATAAACCTCATCACGATAGATAAACATGATCAAATCGGCATCCTGCTCGATTGAGCCAGACTCACGCAGATCGGAGTTGACCGGGCGCTTGTCCGCACGCTGTTCCAGAGAGCGATTCAGCTGCGACAGCGCCACCACCGGCACCTGAAGTTCTTTTGCCAGCGCTTTTAACGAGCGGGAGATTTCGGCGATTTCCAGCGTACGGTTATCCGACAGTGCCGGGACGCGCATCAGCTGGAGGTAGTCGATCATAATCATGCTCAGGCCGCCATGCTCACGGAAAACGCGGCGCGCACGGGAACGCACTTCCGTGGGTGTCAGGCCAGAAGAATCATCGATAAACATGTTCTTCTTCTCTAGCAGGATCCCCATCGTACTGGAAATTCGCGCCCAATCCTCATCATCAAGCTGACCGGTACGAATACGCGTCTGATCCACGCGTGACAACGACGCAAGCATACGCATCATGATCTGTTCGCCGGGCATCTCCAGACTGAAGATTAAAACCGGCTTATCCTGCAACATCGCCGCATTTTCGCAGAGGTTCATCGCAAAAGTGGTTTTACCCATTGACGGACGTGCAGCCACGATAATCAAATCCGAGCGCTGAAGACCCGCGGTTTTCTTGTTCAGATCCTGATAGCCAGTATCCACACCGGTAACGCCATCGTGCGGCGTCTGATAAAGAGATTCGATCCTTGAGATCGTCGCCTCAAGAATTTGATCGACGCTTTTCGGACCTTCGTCTTTATTGGCACGGTTTTCGGCAATCTGGAAAACGCGCGATTCGGCCAGATCGAGCAGATCTTCACTGGTGCGCCCCTGCGGATCGTAACCCGCATCGGCAATTTCATTGGCCACGGCAATCATTTCGCGAACGACGGCACGTTCACGCACGATGTCTGCATAAGCGCCGATGTTAGCCGCACTTGGCGTGTTTTTGGACAGCTCGGCAAGATAAGCGAAACCGCCCACCATGCTCAGCTCACCTTTGGTTTCCATCGATTCGGAAAGGGTGATCAGGTCGATGGGCTTGCCCAGTTCCAGCAGGCGCTGCATTTCGCCGAAAATCATTCGGTGCGGACGGCTGAAGAAGTCCTGTGCCACCACGCGTTCAGAGACGTTATCCCAGCGCTCGTTATCCAGCATCAGGCCGCCCAACACGGATTGTTCCGCTTCCAGAGAATGGGGCGGCAGCTTCAGCCCTTCCATTTGCCGATCGCGCGGCTCACGGTTTTCATTGGATTTGTTGGTGGGTTTATTTCCTGCCATAGTGATGCAATACCGAAGATCTAAGTGGGGGACGCGCAAGTATACCCGTTTGGCGCGCTTTCGTCCTCCCTCAATGACGCTGATTCAACAGGAGTGACCATGGCAAAACGTATACAATTCAGCCAGCACGGCGGCCCGGAAGTGATGCAGTTCGTTGATGTTGAGGTAAAGGCACCGGCAGCAGGCGAAGTGCTGGTCGAGAACAAAGCGATCGGCATTAACTATATTGATACCTATATGCGCAGCGGTCTTTATCCCGCCTCTTTGCCTTCCGGTCTGGGAACAGAAGCCGCTGGCGTTGTGAAAAGCGTGGGTGAAGGCGTAACGGCAGTAAAAGTTGGCGACCGCGTGGTTTATGCTCAGTCAGCGCTGGGGGCCTATAGCGAATTTCATATCGTTCATGTCGATAAACTGGCTATCCTGCCCGATGCCATTTCTTACGAACAAGCCGCCGCGTCTTTCCTGAAAGGCCTGACCGTGCATTATCTGCTGCGTCAGACGTATGTGGTACAACCGGATGAGATTTTCCTGTTCCAGGCCGCCGCTGGCGGCGTTGGGCTGATTGCCTGTCAGTGGGCAAAAGCGCTGGGAGCACATCTGATTGGCACCGTAGGATCGGCTGAAAAAGCGATTAAAGCGAAAGAAGCAGGCGCGTGGGAAACGATCAACTATCGCGAAGAAAATATCGCCCAGCGCGTGTCTGAACTGACCCACGGCAAGAAAGTCCGCGTGGTTTACGACTCGGTAGGGAAAGATACATGGGAAGCGTCACTGGACTGTTTGCAGCGCCGCGGCCTGATGGTCAGCTTCGGCAACGCATCTGGCCCGGTAAGCGGTGTTAATCTGGGTATTCTGAATCAGAAAGGATCGCTGTACGTGACCCGCCCTTCGCTGAATGGCTATATCACTACGCGTGATGCCTTAACTCACGCCAGCAACGAGCTGTTTTCTTTAATTGCCAGCGGCGCAATTAACGTTGAAGTGCCAGAACAGCAAAAGTTTGCGTTGAAAGATGCGCAGCAGGCGCACAAGACGCTGGAGAGCCGCGCAACGCAGGGTTCCAGCCTGTTGATTCCCTGATCGGCAGAAACGAACGAGGCTTCCCGAAGGAAGCCTCTTTTTCTTTTTTATAGTTCGCACTGTTTGTAGGGTCAGTGGCGATGAATACGTTGCGATTCAGTAAAGCTATCCTGGCAAAATTCATAAGTAAAAAATATGTTTAATTGCAAAATTGTCTGTGCAATCTGCCATGTTGTGATCTACTCCGCATTCCCTGCGCTTACTGTCTCGCCAACTCGTTGATATTAACGGTATAACCCGCGACGAGTTTTAGCCTGCGGTTTTTTGTATGCGCGATAAATCCATACACCCACCACCGCCAGGGCCAGCCATGGCAACATTTTTATAACAAACGTCAGCAGGCCAGCAAACATCATTATTACCGTTGCGACAAACAGAGCCGCCAGAATGCCCAGCAGCGAAACGCCGGTCAGCAGCAGCATCACAAAAAAGCCAAGCACAAATAAGATTTCCATCAGGATGCTCCGGTTATCAGGGACTGATGGAGTATTACAAGATCCGTGCCAGAATATTTTGCAAATTAAGTATTTGATTTTTAGTGTTATAAATGGGAAGCGCTTTTAAAACCTGGCGTAAATCACTAAATAATGGTGAGGAATTAACCAGATAGCGGCAAGCGTTTCGCCCTACCCGCTATGCTTCCTTGTTGGCTTTCAGCCATGCCATAAAATCATCAATAAATACCCGTGTCTTCAGCGGCAGCAAACGATTAGGTAACGTAATGGCATACGTCGTCATCGGCAGCGGATTTTCAATGCGCCAGGCGGGTAAAACTCGTTTCAGCAGCCCTTTTTGCAAGTAACCATTGGCAATAAAAGTAGGGATCAGCGCAATGCCTACGCCCTGCAATATCGCATCAATCATCGCATCGCTGTTATTGATTGTCAGCCGCGGGGTAAGCAATACGCTTTCCACTTTATCCTGCAACCAAAAGCGCCACTCGCCGCGAAACTGAGGGTCATTGGGAAAGAAAATATTGTGTTGGATCAGATCGGCGGGCGTCTCCGGTAACGACAAATCATATTGCTGTGCACAGACCAGTATGTAATCAATCGGCATTAATGCACGTGCCACCATATTTACCGGCGGCGTGTCCGTGACGCGTAAAGCCAGATCGTAAGGGTCATGCATCAGATTCAGCATCCGATCGGTGAGGCTTAATTCGATATTGATTTCTGGATAGTGACGCAAAAAACCCGGCAGGAACGGCGTAAGCAAGATTTTCCCCAACGTAGTTGGCGCGGTGATACGCAATAACCCTTTGGGACGGTCACTAAAGCTATCCGCCTGAGAGAAAAGAGAATTAGTCGCGGCGATGACAGTTAATGCCTGTTGATATATTTCCTGTCCGGCTTCGGTTACCGATATTGACCGGGTAGTGCGGGTAAACAACACAAGATTAAGGCGTTTTTCTAATCGATCAATCATTCTGCTCGCAGAAGAAGGGGTCATAGAAAGCGCGCGACCAGCAGATGAAAAGCTCCCTTTCTCAACAACTTGCACAAAAAGCATTAAGCCAGGCAACACTTCTGTTAATTCATTTATGTTCTTCACGCATAGCTCTTTTGCTTCTCAACTATCTAGTCAAATTAGCACTGAAAAGTATGATGTTCAACAGGGAATTACTGAGCTAAAACCTCATTATTATTTATATTTCTTGGTAGGTTATCCATGATTGAGCATTCTGTAATCAAACGCATTGAGCAGCATGACGTATTAAACGTCGGCGTCAGTTTAGGCTTTAAAGGACTGTCGCAGCGAGATGCAGCCCGTAACAGTTGGCAAGGATTTGATATTGACCTGGCACGCGCAGTCGCCATTTCAGTGCTGGGCGACGGCGGCAAGATTCATTTTGTACCGTTGCAGTCAGCAGACCGTTTTCAGGCATTACGCGATGGTGTTATCGATCTGGGCACATTCAACGCCAGCGTAACTTTTCAGCGAGAAGCGGAATACGGCGTCAGCTTTGTTCATCCCATGCTGTTTGACGGCGAAGTACTGATGACCCCGTACAGTAATCTGACGCAGGACGCGCCAAAAGCGCAGTTTACCCGCCGTCGTCGCATTGCTGCAATGCGTGGCTCAACGACCGAAGAAAATCTGACACGCTATTTCGGCATGCTGAACCTGCCCTGTGAAATCATTCTTTTCGATGCACCACATCAGGCGCGCCAGGCTTATCAACAGGGCGAATGCGATATTTATTGTCTGGATGGTTACTTACTGGCTGGCGAACAGGCACAACTGACCGACGCAGATCAGCATCTGATATTAGAAGATCGCATTTCGCTTGAAGTTATGGCTCCTGCCGTCAATGCGCAGGATCCGCAGTGGCACGCTGCCGTCCGCTGGATAATGCGTGCCCTGATCGAAGCGGAAAATTTGGGCCTTAACAGTCAAAACATTATTGAAAAGAGCGATAACCCGACGGGCTATTTGCAGACATTCCTCTATCCGGATCCTGCTTTCTGCCACCGTTTGGGTCTGCAACCCGCTTTTATCCGCGATATTATTTTTCATGTTGGAAACTATGGTGAAATATTCGAGCGGAATCTGGGTAAAGACTCGCCGTTAAAACAATCGCGTCGGGATAATAAAACCTGGGCAGAAGGTGGAATGCTCTGGTCGCCATTATTTATCTAGTAACCAAAACAACCTCATTTAAACCACATTAAAAAGAATATTATGACTGAACTCGTAGCAGTAAAGCCGAAACAGGAAGCAGTAACAGGCTCATCCAAAAATAATTTTGGATACATAGAATCAACAGATGGAAATATTAATTTCTCAATCGTGAAGAATATTATCCTTAACGGTCACCATCATGGAAATGTTCTGTACGTTATCCGAAATTATGCACAGAGTCACGTTTGCAAAGCTGTCGCTGATAATTTCAATCACGTTGTAACGCAAGATGGTGGAAATCGTCCGGACGATGGTTTTGTCCTGACGAACCAGGTGGGTGCCACCCAATTCTCACGTAATGGCGAACAGTATATTCGTGAAGTTAATCGCGTAAATCAAAGCGTCGCTGATTTGATGGCGGTAGCCGATAGCGACAGCACAGAGTCTTTATTTCTTAACAGTACTCTGGAAGCAGGGTTCCTGGAACGAGGCATCCATTTTGGCCCGGCTCGCTTTAAAAATGGCTATGCCTGTTTCGCCACTTTCCGCCGCTGGCTGGACAATGGCGTCATGTCTTTAATGCCGCATGAAGATATGGCGCAGGTAGATTTTGCGCGTGAAGATGATTTTGAGATTGCACATACCCAGACAGTCACAGCTTATAACATTTGCCTCGAGGCCGCTAAAGGCGGTGGCCAGCTGAAGATATGGAATCTGATCCCGGATAACGAGTGCCGTGCACGACTGGGTGTAACCCGTACCGGCTATCCTTATCCGCCACATCTGCTGGAAAATACGGAATCTCTTGCCGTTCAGCTTAATGTGGGTGACCTCTACTTTATGAATGCCTGCCATTTACACGGGGTCAGTAGCGTCAGTGAAGGCAGCCGACTTACTGCGGGTCGTTTTATTGGCAAGCTTAATGATAAAAAAGTGGTTTACTGGACCTAGTCTGAATAATTTTAATCTGGCCTTTTTCTTTTAAAAACCCGTTTAAAATGGAATCATTAATTATGCAATATGCAGAACATCTTGCCAGGCAAGGCTACGCCTTTATTCCCGGCAAACATTATCAGTCTCTTGATAATATGCAGTTTGATAATAAAGAAAGCTTTGTGAATGAGCTGGAGACATTTAAAAAAGGTTTCGAAGAGCTAACGCTTGATCCCTATTCACCGGGCAATCGTTGGCGAGGTTATGCTCAGTGTCAGAAAAACGATAAGGGGGAAATGCTTTTCGGGAAATTCACCCCCTATAAACAAACTAAAGCGTATAACCCGGATACTGGCGGTATTGTTCGTGATTATCCGCTCTTGCCGGAAAATATTACGAATAACCGGTTATTACAGGCCTTGCTGGAAGACGATTTTCGTCTGGTAGAAGCTTATGAACGCTTCGCTCCGCTGGAAAGCCTGACCGTGGGTATTCATCTGTTCCGGTATGAAGCTGCTGTGGATGCTCCTGCCTACAGTTCGCCGGTATGGCTACATAAAGA
Source organism: Pantoea sp. CCBC3-3-1 (assembly GCF_007981265.1). Lineage (NCBI taxonomy): Bacteria > Pseudomonadati > Pseudomonadota > Gammaproteobacteria > Enterobacterales > Erwiniaceae > Pantoea > Pantoea sp. CCBC3-3-1. Next base: position 293,183 of record NZ_CP034363.1, on the reverse strand, counting down.
CGACGAAGACGTGGTTTTCGTTCATCTGGTTAATGCTTCACCCAACATGCTGGGTGGCGACAGCCTTATCGCCTCCCACCCACGCTGTATTGAACGCGTGCTGCGCCTTGAGCATCTCTTTGACACGCTGGTTGTTAATCACGACAAATTGCACGCGGTCACGCCCGTTGGCACCCGCGAAGACAGCGGTGTGGCGCAGCGCGACATCGTATTAATCACTTTCCAGCGTAATGAACAGGACGCCACATGCACAGCCTGACACACAAAGCTTTTATTACCGGCGCCTCAAGCGGTATTGGCCGTGCACTAGTGAGCGCATTTCTTGCCGAGGGTTATCAGGTTAGCGGTATCGATCGTTCACCTTCCGCCTTTGAAGGTGAAGCGGCTTATCAGCATCATCAGCTGGATATTACCGACTCCATCAGTCTTGCAGCGCTGTTTGAAGCGGCAGACTACGCCGAAACAAACAATGTGCTGCTCAACTGCGCCGGCACGCGTGAAATTTGCAGTATTGCCGACTTAACCCTGGCCCAGTGGGAAAACGTTTTTGCTCTGAACGTCACGGCCAGTTTCGTTGCCGGCCGGGCTTTTTGTCAGGAACTGGTCAAACGTCAATGCCCCGGCAACGTCGTCAATATGGCCTCAGTCTCCGGCCTGATGGGCGAACCCGATCGCACGGCCTACGTGGCATCAAAACATGCGGTTATCGGCCTGACCAAACAGCTGGCGCTGGAGTATGGCAAACATTTGATTCGGGTGAATGCTATTGCGCCGGGCGTTATTCGCACACCGCTTACTGAATCTTATTACCACGACGCGACACAGCTCGAAAAAATACAGCGCGGACAGTTTTTACCTGTCCTTGGTGAAACGTCAGATATCACAGGCGCTGCACTCTATCTCACCTCGTTACAGACACGCTTTGTTACCGGCTCCACGCTGGTGATTGATGGCGGCTGGACGCTGGGAAAAGACCTTTAATTTGCCGGGCCGCATTGATGGCCTCGCGACAACGTGTGAGAAAAGCTATGGAAAATAAATACATCTTAATTTTAGGCGGCGAGTTCGCCCTGCGTGAACGCGTTCTGGCTGGTGCACTGCGGGCTTCCGGAGGCATGCGCGTACTGACTATGGCCAAAAACCGTACTACGCCAACCATCAAGTTCTTTGATGGTTATCTGCCAGGCGACGTTGCCGATGAGCACGCGGTACTGGAAGCAGTAAAAGCCTGGGAGCGTAAGACAGGCGCTACGCCAGCCGCTGCGATCCCAATGAATGACTTTACCGTGCGCGCCGCCAGCCTGGTAACCGAGCATTATGGCCTGTCCGGCAACAGCCGTGAAACGATTCATAACTGCCGCGACAAATTTGTCATGAAGCAGCTGCTTCAGGATGCGGGATTGCCTGTGCCACGCTTTGCCGCCTTCAGTACGCTGGAAGAACTAAAAAGCCACATTAAAGAGATCGGTCTGCCCGTAGTGATTAAACCGCGCGAGATGGCGGGCAGCCTGGGTGTATTAAAGATCACCCGTGAAGAGGAAATTGAGCCAGGTTTTGCCCGCAGCGTTGCTGATGTCATCTCCCTTAACGGTGAATCTCATGCGCCTGAAGATCTGTTCCAGGTTGAGGAATATATTGCTGCAACACAGGAAGTGAGCGTCGAGGTAATTAATCAGGGTGATTATCATCGCGCTATCGCCGTGACTGACAAATACCTGGGTGAAGAGCCACATTTTGTGGAAATTGGGCATAGCGTACCCTCTGTACATTCCGACAATACGCAGCTACGTGACATTGCAGAACGCGCGTGTCATGCACTTGGCATTCATCATGGCGTGGCACATTTTGAAGCGCGTATCACCTTGACGGGCGAAATCAAAATTATTGAGGTAGGCGCTCGTACCGGCGGCGATACCATTATGGATCTGGTAGAACGTAGCTATGGTATAAATCCTTATGAACTGCATGTGCGCAGCCATCTGAACGCGCTTAAGCCGCTACCTGAAACACTGACCTCGAGAGGGTTGAGCGCCGTGGCCTTTATTAAATCCCCCGTCGGCGTCATTGAGAAAGTTACGCTCCCCGCTACTCTGCCAGAGCATATTGTCAATATGCAGGTTACGGCTAAACCGCTGGACGTTTCGAAGAAGCTGGAGTCATGGAAAACTCGCGAAGGTTCAGTTGAGTTTTTCTGGGCCGATCGCAAGCCGAAAGAAGGTTTCCGCGAACATTTGCACACTGCGGATGAATACGCTGCTTCTCTGTTTACACTGCGTAAAGCCTGATTATTCAGGAGCCAGCCTGCCGCTGGCTCCTGAAGCAGGGCCAAGGATTTTTTATGAACGCTGATACTTTTGGTTTAAAACGTTTCGTCTTCTCGCGTTTTGTCGGCGCGCTTTGCGATCAATTTCTACTGTTTGCCGTGCCGCTGGCCATTTTAAAGGCCACCGGTTCTCTGACGTTTTCGTCACTGGCTTTTGTCATTGAATGGCTGCCGCGCATCATCTTTTTCCCACTTTCTGGCTTTATGGCTGACCGTATCAAACCACGACTGATTTTCTTTAACGTAGATGCACTGCGTGCGGCATTAATGGTCGTATCATTTTTAACGCTCTGGTGGCACCCGGGCGCGACTTTCCCCGTGCTGGCCGCCATGATGGCCTTACTCTCTGTCGCTTACGTGCTCAATTTTGTGGCGACCGATGCACTGCTGCCGCGTCATCTCTCTGCCGAGGCTTTGCCTAAAGCCCACTCGATGTTGCAGGGTGTTGATCAGATCACCATGGTACTTGGCCCTGCCATCGCCGTTGCCATTTCCGCTTATGGCGGAATAGACAGCATTCTGGTTGTTGCAGCAGTGCTTTTTGCCTTGTCGGCCATCAACTATCTGTTTCTTGAGACGCACGATCTTGAGATCACCGAAAAGATGGGTTTTGGCACCCTGATTGAATCCAACCGCACCGCCTTAAAAGTATTAAAACAGAATAAAATTCTGCTGCATCTTTGTGCCCTGACCTGGGTGGTCAACCTGGTGTATGGCGCGGCGTTGGTGGTCAGTGCGGCCGTGATACTGAAAGAGTTTACTCTGCCGGATCGCTACTTCGGCGTATTGCAGACCACCGCGGCAATTACCACCCTTGTCACCTTCTTCTTTGTGCCAAGATTTGCTAACCGCTTCGGCCTGTCGTCACTGGGGACACTCTCTTTTTGCGCCATGATCCTAGCGGGCGCCGTGATGTCGATGTCCATTGACTATGCCATGTATCTGGTTGGATATGCGGTATTGATGGCTTTTGACGGCGCGTTCAGCGTTTATCTGCGTACGATGCGGAGCCAGGCGATTCCGAAAGAACATCTGGGGAAAACGATGGGACTGATTGGGTTGATGAATATGTGTTCAGTGCCCGCCAGCGGCGCACTGGTATCGCTGCTTTCCGGCCATTTTATGCCGTTGCAAATCATTGCCATTATTTTAGTGGCGGCGCTGGTCCTCGGGCTGGTGCTCATCGTGTCAGGGCGTCGAATTTTTGGTTATCGCAGCTGGCTGCCGCCGGTAATCACCAGTGATAACACCGCGAAGCAGTGAAAATGATCGTTGGATTTCCGGGCGCTGATTACCGCGCCCGGTTTTCAAGCGTTACACCGCTGCCGGGATCTTATCCGCAACCAGCGCCAGTGCCTGCTCGACGGTTTCGATATTCGCGCCAGGCTTGTGGGCATTTTCGCTTAAATGACGACGCCACTGACGCGCGCCGGGAATGCCCTGGAACAGGCCAAGCATATGGCGGGTAATATGGCCAAGGTAAGTGCCCTGGGCCAGTTCGCGCTCAATATAAGGATACATTGAGCGGACAACCGCCACCGGATCTACCGCGGGCAGCTCGCTCCCAAACAGTTCACGGTCAACCTGGGCCAGCATGCCCGGGTTTTGATAAGCTTCGCGTCCTACCATTACTCCGTCAACGTGCTCCAGATGCACCTTTGCTTCTGCCAACGATTTCACGCCGCCATTGATTGCCATCGTCAGATGCGGGAAATCACGCTTGAGCTGGTAGACACGCTCATAGTCCAGCGGAGGAATTTCACGGTTCTCTTTCGGACTGAGGCCAGAAAGCCAGGCTTTACGCGCATGGATGATAAACATCTCGCAGCCGCCCTGCTCTGAGACCTGGCGAATGAAGTCACAGAGAAACTCGTAGCTGTCCTGCTCATCAATACCAATACGGGTTTTCACCGTAACCGGAATCGACACGCGATCGCGCATGGCCTTGATGCCATCCGCTACCAGCCCCGCTTCGCCCATCAGGCAGGCCCCAAAACGGCCATTCTGAACGCGATCGGACGGACAACCCACATTCAGATTTATTTCGTTGTAGCCACGTTGTTCAGCGAGGACGGCACACTGCGCCAGCGCGGAGGGATCGAAGCCGCCGAGCTGAAGCGCAACGGGCTGCTCTTCCTGATTCCAGGCAAGATAGTCGCCTTTACCATGAATAATGGCACCGGTCGTGACCATTTCAGTATAAAGCAGCGCCTCACGGGTCAACTGACGATGGAAGTAACGGCAGTGGCGATCGGTCCAGTCCAGCATGGGGGCGACGGAAAAACGGTGGGCAGGGAAACGTTGGGTCATAAAACGCGCAAACTCTAAAAATGACGATAATGTGCGCAATGATAACACGGCTGACCGTAGCAATCATTACGCACAAAGAGGGCGGCGGACATATCGGTGATACGTCCGCCGCCAGTCATCAGAAGGTGAAGTTCAGCTGGGCAACCGCGCCCCAGGTGTTGTCATCACCTTTCATACCGGCCAGATCCAGATGCACTTTGTTATATGGCGAAATACCGAAACCCGCAGTCACAACGTTGGTGTCGTTAGATTTCAGATCGGCGCGATAACCTGCACGCAGTTGCAGCCAGCTGAGAAGACGATATTCCGCACCTACGCCCGCATACTGATTGTCACCTACCGACTTAAAGCGTTTGGTTGGCGTAGCATCCACATCCAGCGCCGCCGTTAGCTTCTCAGTGTGGTAAGAGACGCCTGGCGTAACCACTGGCGTAATCTGATAGGTATCTTTATAGCCGTTCACTTCGCGGGTATCGATATCACGTGAAATCAGGTTCTGTGCGCTTAAGCCCAGCGTCCAGTGGTCGCCAAAATCACTCGCCAGACCGGCATCAAGGTTAAAACCGGTGTTAGTGTTCTTGTAACGGCCGTTGGTGAAATCTGATTTATCGTAGTTGTAAACCGAAGCGCTGTAGTTATACAGGTAGGTTTTTTGCAGCTTTGGCGTCACGCCAACGGAAACCGGATGGCCCGCGATATTAAATTCATGCGCCACGGCGATGCCGTAATCATAAACAATCGCGCCACGTCCTAATGCAGCGGAGGTCAGACGCTCCAGGTTGCCTGGCAGAGGGCCATCAGCAATGCCCTGTAAATAATCGATATCGCCCTGACTGACATCAGCCGTTACGTGTGCTGTGCCATAAGCCTTAGTGACAAACGCGAAAGGCAGGACGCTGTTGGGGACGGTAACGGCCACGGCAGCACCCGCTGTTGCATAGGCTTTGCCACCTTTAATAGCACGTAGCTGGCTCGCAAGGTCGCCTGCCGCAGCCTGAACGCGTGGATAATCAGCGATCAGCGAAAAAATATCCTGATCGGCAATATCCTGATAACGATCTACGCTGTCGGTAAGAGCGTCGACTTTATCTATCAGCTTTTTTTTGTCCGACAGCTGTGCGCCCGCAGCAGGCAGAATAATACTGACGTCATCTTCTGGTTGGGCTTTGGTCATCAATGCCGGGTTAGCCAAAACTGCCGTACCGTAAGTTGAAGAAGCGACGCCCGTTCCGCCCATCGCATCGTTACGCGCATCGTAATAGTTACCGGCGGCAATGGCACTTAAGGGAGCCAGAAACAAAACGGGGAAAAACGCAGGCCGGGAGAACCTGTTCAGTTTGCTGATTTTTTTGACCATTTACCTTAAACCCTTCCAGAAAAAGGAGGCAGCGCTTGATATAAGCGTGCAGCGTGCGAATGTCTGCATCATGACGATAAAGACGACAAGTCATTGCCAGGAATTCAGTAACAATGCGGGGGTTTTTCTGCTCATTGAGGAATGATTTATCTGCTATCTGCCTAATTGATAAGCATATTGCTGAATGTTGATTCGCTGAACATTCAGAAACCCTTATATAAAAAGTAGACAGGAACATTTCAGCCTGCAATCGCAATTTTACAAATCCTTAAAAAACTACTGGTACGGAAAAATGTTCGCTGCTCTGAACGTTCCCGGATAACGATGGAAAAGGATTACAACCAGACATTGCTGGAGTGATATGGGCGTTTTTTGTGCGGCGAAAAGCGAGGGAACCCGGCGATGGGGAGATTCGGCGTTTTGCTGCCTCTGTGATAACATAACACTCTGATCCAGCCTGGGGGAAAGTTATGAACGTAAGCAGTCCTGAAAAAATCTTGTCGCAGGCAGAAGCTATCTGTCTACAGCGCAATGTCAGGTTGACGCCTCAGCGCCTGGAAGTGCTCCGCTTGATGAGCCAACACCATGGGGCAATCAGCGCCTATGACCTGTTGGATCTGTTGCGAAGCAGCGAGCCGCAGGCAAAACCGCCAACGGTCTATCGCGCGCTGGATTTCCTGCTGGAACAGGGGTTTGTGCATCGGGTTGAATCAACCAATAGCTATGTCGTCTGCCATCATTTCGAACAGCCCTCCCATACTTCGGCAATGCTTATCTGCGATCGCTGCGGCGCGGTAGCTGAACAACATGCAGAAGGCGTCGAAAATATTTTAAAATCACTGGCCCTGAGCACGGGCTTTGCGCTGGCCAATAGCGTGATTGAAGCGCATGGATTATGCAAAAAATGTGTGGAAGTTGAAGCCTGTCAACACCATGATGCCTGCCAGCACGATCATACCGTAACAGCAAAAAAACGCGGGCGTTGATTAGGGGATATATCAGAAAGGATTAAGTGGCACCTTCCTTGTGCCTTGCCAGGAACTTCTTCCTGCTACGCTTAAGTACTTTCAGCGCTGTACAGGTTCAGAACAGTGGTAGGAGCACCGTCCCGAACCCTGAGTTACCTGCTGAAAGCTGTCAGGACAGTACGGGGAGCACTGCCTGGCACTTGCCTGTAGGCTATTGAAGGCGGTCAGAAACGATGGTCGTTGGTGCTTTCCCAGTCGCTGACTTCTTTTTCCGCCTGGTCTTTAGCATAACCGTAGCGTTCCTGGATTTTGCCCACAAGCTGATCGCGTTTACCTTCTACGACAGTCATATCATCGTCGGTCAGCTTGCCCCATTTTTCTTTCACTTTACCTTTTAACTGCTTCCAGTTACCGCCGGCTTCGTCTTTATTCATTTTTTGCTCCTTACCTTAGGTTTTAACAGTTTCTTGGCTTTCGTTTCAGCAAAACGGCTTGCAGCAACATAAAACGCTGCTTAAGTGCTTAACGTACAGATAATTGTAGTAGAAGATGGCGACTTTGCCTGGCTGAACGCTATTTTTAGGTTAAAAAATTTTGCAACAGCGGCGCAAAAAACAGAAAATATTTGGTATATCAGTGACTAGCGAAGCGGCAGGCAAGAAGTTACAAATTCTGACAGGGCGTAAACCAGCTGTTATGTCGCCAGTGGTAGCGCCAAATTGCCCATAAGGAAAGCCCGCGTAAAGTCAGAAAAACGGTGACGGCCAGCCATAAAGCATGATTGCCCAGCGAAGGCACCAATAACAGCGTGGCGCCATAACCCAATGCGGCTATCACCATGCCGTTGCGCATTTCACTGGCTCGCGTAGCGCCAATAAACATGCCATCCAGCAGATAGCACCATACGCCGCAGATCGGCAACAGAATTTGCCAGAACAGATAGCGATCGGCTTGCTGTTGCAGTTCAGGAAGTGAAGTAAGTAGCGCAACAATATGCGTACCTGCCAGCGCATAGATGACCGAAAACATCAGCGCGACCAGGCCAGCCTGACGACAGGCTGCCTGCCAGACGACCAGAAGCTTTTGAGCATCCCGTGCGCCCCAGGCTTCGCCAGAGCAAGCTTCAACCGCATAGGCAAAACCATCGAGCGCATAGGCAGTAAAGGTCAGAAACATCAGTAAAACAGCGTTAACGGCTACTGTATCGCTACCCAGCCTCGCGCCAAAGAAGGTCAGCGAGACAAAGCAGAGTTGCAGGAGCAATGAGCGCAGCATAATGTCACGATTAAGCCGCAGCAAACGACCAACATTGCCTCGCCAGGCCTTTTTCAGCAGGGGAAAAGAGACGCCGCGCATTTTCAGAACGTGCCATACCATGACCAGCCCGACCATCAACGTGACGTATTCGGCAATCGCGGTTGCGGCTGCTGCGCCCTCAACGCCCCACTTCAATCCGATGACAAACCACAGGTCGAGCAGAACATTCACCAGGTTACCCACCACCAGCAGAACAACAGGCGCACGCGCATACTGAACGCCTAACAGCCAGCCGAGCAGCACAAGGTTAGCCAGCATTGCCGGCGCGCTCAGCCAGCGAATATGCATGAACAGTGCCGCCTGATGCAAAACGTCACTGTTCCCGCCAACCAGCGACAGAGCAAGATGAGTAAGGGGAGTTTTAAAGAGGATAAAAGCCAGCCCGGCAAACAGCGCGATCAGCAAAGGCTGCATCAGCGCCCGAGCTAATGCGGGTTTGTCATTAGCGCCAAATGCCTGAGCGGTCAGACCGGTGGTGCTCATCCGTAAAAACAGCAGCAGCATAAACAGAAAGCTGGTGGTCGTTGTTCCTACTGCGACGCCGCCCAGGTAAACGGGACTGTCCAGATGGCCAATAACGGCAGTATCAACCAGGCCCAGCAGCGGCACGGTAATATTGGAAAGGATCATCGGCAGCGCCAGCCGCCAGAGGTGTTTGTCTGAGGAGGTTATTAATCGCATCATCATCCACTGCGCGACAGGATTACATTAGCGGTCCACAGCCGAACGGGACATTACGGCCAGAGGAGACGCGCCGCGGGAGCAACGGCGCGTACAAAACAGGGAAGCTTAAAGCCAGTTGCCGTTGCGGATAACGCCGACGGCCAGCCCTTCAATTGAGAAAGTCTGCTGACGCAGATCGACAACAATTGGCTGAAATTCACTGTTTTCAGGCAGCAGTTGAACAATATTACCCTGCTTTTTCAGCCGCTTGACGGTGACTTCATCGTCAATGCGCGCAACCACGACCTGACCATTACGCACGTCCTGCGTTTTATGCACGGCCAGTAAATCACCATCCATAATACCAATATCTTTCATCGACATGCCGCTAACGCGCAGCAGGAAATCAGCGCCAGGCTTAAACAAATCGGGATCGACCTGATAATGCCCTTCAATATGTTGTTCAGCCAGCAGCGGTTCGCCCGCCGCAACGCGTCCAACCAGCGGCAAACCGCCTTCTTCTTCCATCATCAGGCGGATACCGCGTGATGCGCCAGAAACAATTTCGATGACGCCTTTACGCGCCAGCGCTTTCAGATGTTCTTCAGCCGCATTCGGGGAACGGAAACCGAGCTGCGTGGCGATCTCTGCCCGTGTCGGTGGCATACCGGTCTGGTTAATATGGTCGCGAATCAGGTCGTAAACCTGCTGCTGCCTTGCCGTTAGTGCTTTCATCCCGCCCCCTGGTTGTTTATACAGTCGACTGTGAGTATATACAGGTATTTGCCGGTTGAAAACTATAAAGTTGAGTAAAAAACGACTGTTACGTTAATTTTGGAAAACATGCCGCAAATGAGGAATCAACAGCATTACCCAAACAAAAAGAGCCAGTAGAGTAGCCAGTAACACCGCAGCGGAGCCCATGTCTTTTGCGCGGCCGGCAAGCGGATGAATATCGCTGCTGATGCGGTCGACTACTGCTTCAATGGCGCTGTTAAGAAGTTCGACGATGATGACCATAATGACGGACCCCACCAGCAGTACACGGGTTATCGCGTCTACGTCCAGCCAGCAGGCAATCAGAATGGCGGCAAGCGCCGCTAACGATTCCTGCCTGAAAGCGGCTTCGTGCTGCCAGGCCGCGCGCAGACCTTTCCATGAGTAGCCCGCAGCTTTAATGATGCGAGTCAAACCAGTGACGTTATTTGCCATAATCAGGGAACCCTTTGTAAAGTTTAGCGTCAATGTGTGGGTGCAGCACATTTTGCAACACCACAGATCTCACTGGCGCTTTCTGGTATGCTTGCGGCGCTTTGCTAACAAGAGGCTTCATGTTGTCTATGTCAGGTTGGCGTAACTTATATTATAACTTATTGAATTTACCCGTTAAATTTCTGGTAAAGAGTAAGGCGATCCCCGCCGAGCCGGTCGCTGAACTGGGACTCGATACGTCGCGTCCTATTATGTACGTGCTGCCGTACGATTCAAAGGCCGATCTGCTGGCGCTGCGTGAGCAATGCCGCAAAGAGGATCTGCCCGATCCGCTGGATCCGTTAGAAATCGACGGTACGGTGTTGCCACGTCATGTGTTTATCCATGATGGCCCACGCGTGTTCCCTTACTTTGTGCCAAATCTGGAATCGGTCAAGCTGTTCCATGAGTACCTGGATCTGCACCGCAGCAACCCGCTGCTCGATGTGCAGATGGTGCCCGTTTCCGTCATGTTTGGCCGTGCGCCAGGCCGCGAAGTACAAGGGGATGAGCAACCGCATCTGCGCGTGTTGAACGGCATCCAAAAGTTCTTTGCCGTCCTGTGGCTGGGACGCGACAGCTTTGTGCGTTTCTCACCCATGGTCTCTCTACGCCGTATGGCGACGGAACATGGCACTGACAAATCTATCGCGCAGAAGCTGGCTCGCGTAGCCCGTATGCACTTCGCTCGTCAGCGACTGGCTGCGGTTGGCCCGCGCCTGCCGGTACGTCAGGATCTGTTCAGCAAGCTGCTCCAGTCCAAAGCCATTGCCAAAGCGGTGGAAGATGAAGCGCGCAGCAAGAAAATTTCCCACGAAAAAGCCCAGCAGAATGCCGTTGAGCTGATGGAAGAGATCGCCGCCGACTTCTCTTATGAGGCGATCCGTCTTACGGACCGCATCATGGGCTGGACGTGGAGCAAGCTCTATCAGGGCATTAACGTTAATGGCGGTGAACGCGTGCGTCAGCTGGCACAGGACGGCCACGAAATCGTCTATGTTCCCTGCCATCGCAGCCACATGGACTATTTGCTGCTTTCGTACGTGCTTTATCACCAGGGTTTGGTGCCGCCGCACATCGCTGCCGGCATCAATCTTAATTTCTGGCCTGCCGGTCCGATCTTCCGCCGTCTGGGCGCCTTCTTTATCCGTCGTACCTTTAAAGGCAACAAGCTCTATTCCACCGTCTTCCGCGAATATCTGGGCGAGCTGTTCACCCGTGGCTATTCGGTCGAGTACTTTGTTGAAGGCGGGCGTTCCCGTACCGGTCGCCTGCTGGATCCGAAAACCGGCACGCTGTCGATGACGATTCAGGCGATGCTGCGCGGCGGTAATCGTCCTATCACGCTGGTGCCTATCTACATCGGCTATGAGCACGTGATGGAAGTGGGAACCTACGCGAAAGAGCTGCGCGGTGCGACTAAAGAGAAAGAAGGCTTTATGCAGATGCTGCGCGGCCTGCGTAAGCTGCGCAACCTGGGTCAGGGCTATGTGAACTTCGGTGAACCGCTGCCGCTGGTCAATTACCTCAACACCCATGTGCCCGAGTGGCGCGACTCTATCGATCCTATCGAGGCACAACGTCCGGCCTGGCTGACGCCAGCGGTGAATGACATTGCTCAAAGCGTGATGGTGCGAATTAACAACGCTGGTGCGGCAAACGCCATGAACCTGTGCGTTACCGCCCTGCTGGCTTCACGGCAGCGTTCACTGACCCGCGAGCAGCTGACGGAACAGCTGGACTGCTACGTACAGCTACTGCGTAACGTGCCTTACTCGCCAGACTCAACCGTGCCGGACATGACGCCAGAAGCGTTGCTGGACCATGCCCTGAGCATGAATAAGTTTGAGATTGAGCAGGACAACATTGGTGAAATCATCGTTCTGCCACGCGAGCAGGCGGTGCTGATGACCTATTACCGCAATAACATTCACCATATGCTGGTGATGCCGTCGATCATTGCAGTGATGCTGATGCAGCATCGCGAACTGAGCCGTGCAGAGCTATTGCGCCAGGTCAGCGTTATTTACCCAATGCTGAAAAGCGAGCTGTTCCTGCACTGGAACAAAGAAGATCTGCCAGGCGTACTGGATGCGTTGGTTAGCGAGATGGCCCGTCAGGGCTTGCTGACTGCCGACGAGCAAACGCAGACGCTGCGTCTCAGCCCGGCACATTTCCACACGCTTCAGCTGCTGGCAGCTGGCGTGCGTGAAACGCTACAGCGCTATGCCATCACCTTCTCAATCCTCAGCGCAAACCCGTCGATAAACCGCGGTACGCTGGAGAAAGAGAGCCGGACAATGGCTCAGCGTCTGTCAGTGCTGCACGGCATCAACGCGCCAGAGTTCTTCGATAAAGCAGTGTTCTCGACGTTAGTGCTGACGCTGCGCGATGAAGGCTATATCAGTGATACTGGCGATGCGTTGTACGAGCAAACGCATAAGGTTTACCAGATGCTGGCCGATCTGATTTCGCAGGAAGTGAGAATGACGATTGAAAGCGCGCTCGTGCACGAGTAGCTGAGCGTTTTGACTGCTGAGAAACGCGAGCCTGGAACAAAGCGCGCTGGGCCATGGACGGCTCAGGATGAGCTGCCACGGATGCCGCTTTTTGCGTCTTTGTGAAAGGCTCGTGTTTTTGTGCCAGCACTATGCCAGCACCTTCAGGGCCTTAGACGGCCCTTTTTTATTGCCTGAAATTTAAAGCCAGTTGGCGAGCGGTGCGCTGCTCAGTGCAATACCGATAAACAGTACCAGACCCACGTAGTTGTTATTCAGAAAAGCCTGGAAGCAGGCTTCACGTTCTCGTGCGGCAATCAGCCTCTGCTGATGGAGGAACAGCGCGCCGGCCAGCAGTAATGTCCAGTAAAAAGGCCCGCCCAACTGCATCATCCAGCCAATCAGCGCCATCAGCACCAGCGTGGCAAACTGCAACAGTCCGATAATCAGCTTATCGAAACGTCCAAACAGAATAGCCGTTGATTTAACGCCAATTTTCAAGTCGTCGTCCCGATCCACCATCGCATATTGCGTGTCGTACGCGACGGTCCAACAGATATTGGCAAGGAACAGCAGCCAGCATGCAAGCGGCACCGATTCGCTTACCGCAGCCCAGCCCATTGGAATCGCCCAACCAAATGCCGCGCCGAGCACCACCTGAGGCAGATGGGTATAACGCTTCATAAAAGGATAAACCCAGGCCAGCGCCAGCCCGCCAAACGACAGCAGAATAGTCATGGTATTCATGGTCAGCACCAGACAGAATGAGACCAGCACCAGTCCGGCAAACAGCAGTTTTGCCTCTTTCGAACTGACGGCACCGCTTGGCATTGGGCGCTGCTGCGTCCGCTTCACGTGTCCATCGATTTTACGGTCGGCAAAATCATTCACCACACAGCCTGCGGCACGCATAAAAAATACGCCCAGCACAAACACCACCAGCACGTTCAGCGGCGGAATTTTCAGGTCAGCCAGCCACAGCGCCCATAAGGTCGGCCATAGCAGCAGCAGCGATCCAATCGGCTTATCAATACGCATCAGACGGCTGTAGGCCTGGAATTTATTCACGGGTAAAGACTTCTCCATACTACGGGTTCCTTTCGGCCTGCGATGCCCGATAAAGCGGTGCTGGCGGTAAAAACAGTTCAGTCAGTAACAGCGGTTTGCCGGAGAGACGCAGCAGTGAGCGACGTCCCCACAGACCATCAATTCGTCCCGGCTCAATAAAGTCGCGGCTCAGGCTTGACGAGGTAAACAGGTAGCGGCCCAGGGGGCGGGTGCCCAACTGTTGTAGCATCTGTTCCGGCCCCTGCAACGTAGATTCAGGCAGAACCGTTCGCGCAGCCAGCCAGGGTTCACCATCGCCGCACAGCAGGATCTCTCGCAACCAGTAGCGCGACGCCAGTGGCAGTAAAAGCGCTTCGGGTGCCGCTTCCTCTGCACTGATAAAGCCTTCCCGCACGATTTCAACCGTCACTTTTTGACAGTGACGCTCAAAACGGCGGGTCATTGAATCCTCCTCAAGAAGCCAGTCCAGCACGGAAGCGGGCAATTCAGGTGAGGAGACAGGTAGCCATTCGATGGCGCGCAGTTGTGTTAGCGCGTGCTCGGCCATTGCGCTTCTCCGGGCAAAATTAGGGTGCCCTAGTGTAACGCAGAGCTGAAGAGAGAACACAGAATGCCGGTCTGAATTAGTTTGAAAGGCCTCTCAGAACGGCACCACGGCTACTCTCTTTTCAAGCGGTTGCTGTTCGCCAGCCACAGCGTGACGACCAGAATCAGGATGGCAATAGAATAAGCCAGCGTATCGAACGGGTTTTTATGGTCGACGATAATCAGGCGGATAATCGCCGTGATGCCGATATACACAAAGTAGCGCAGCGGAAAATGGTAGCCGGACTGGAAATATTTCACGATCAGCGCAATAAACTCGAAATAGAGAAAGTAAATTACGATCCCTTCAATCAGCAGATAGGAAGAGGTTTGCTCACCCGTATTCAACAGGACATTGGCGAGATGAAAGGTTTCCTTTCCTAAAAAAATAGCCAAAATGCAGGCCAGAAAAATCAGTCCTACATTCAGGACCATTTGTAATACCCAGGCAATACGCGTGGCGGTAATCATGCAAACATCCTCTGAAGTCACGTTGACATGCCAGAACAAGCCTTCTGACAGGCACAATATGCTTTAGTGTGAGCAAGTTCACAAGTTCTGCCGTATGGCGCGAGGCAAGACGAAGAATGGGCACAAGACGGCTGACACACTCAAAGGGCGAGGAACATGATTCTGAGACACAGCGTCCCGGGCCAGGGACGGCCCAGCCCGGACGCCGCTCTTTACATCTTTGTGGAACAGGTTTCGCGTCAGCGCTATGTTAACAATCTCAGGGCGAATCGCTTCGCCCCTCAAACGGCTGACAAACTAGCGGAAATCTTTATCCCGATCGGTCGTCATATCATACAGCTGGTATTTACGACCCAGCATCTGGCCACCGTCACGCGTTAGCGGCGTCCAGTTAACCTGTGCACGACCACGCGTTGGCGTCGCGGTAAACAGATCCATTGGAATCGAAATATAGAAGCCTTTGGTGAAGTCACCCTCGCCATATTCTTCTGCCGAAACGTTGGTTTTGGTCGCGTAAGCCCCCACAATCACGCCGCTGTCGAACTGACGTGAAATATCGACGGTTGCGCCTTTATCTTCTGCCAGATATTGCCCAACGCTCGCCTTCACCAGAACCTGGTGGTTGAAGAAGGAAGGACGCCAGTAGGCTGTCAGATTACCGACTTTCGCATTGTAGTCGGTGAACTGCATCATATTGTCCCAGTCACGCTGCTTCACGTAGTTGGCATCAACACCGAACGCCCAGTCAGAGTCAAGCGGACGATAAAGCACTTCGCCCCCAACGCCGCCGTACATGGTTTCCAGATAACCGCCGTATACCTGCCCATAGAAGCCGTTGCCAAGCGCATGCATATAGTTGGCTTGCAGGTTATTCACGTAAACGTTGTTTTCTACGTAGTCACGAATATGGGTACGAACACGCGGCAGCGAAGAGTCCGCAGGTGCGCCGTTATAAGTAAACTTATCGTAGTTGTTGGTCAGGTTGCCAAATACGCTGCCGTCGATCAGTAAGTGATCGGTCAGCCAGTAGCTGGCGCTGCCCATGACTCCCAGCTGGTACAGATAGAAGCTTTCCGGGCCGCCGACGGACTGGTTAAGCACCGGCGACAGGCTATAGCTGAAGCGGTCTGCATCAATGTAGTAACCCTGCTCGGTATGGCCTGGATCGACAGGTTCTACGCGCTTCTGATCGAGCATTTTTTCTTTGCCCAGCGGATACCCTTCCAGCTGCTGGCGAAGGCTGTCGACGTCAGTTTCGGTCGTCACCTGAGGCATGTGGCTACGGGTTTCAGTCACGCTGAGTTTAGTGACATTTGCCGGCAGGTTGTTCATCAGGATCAGGTTAGCGCGATCGACGCCTTCCTGAGTATTACGGTATTTCGACTGCTGACCGGTCACATACATCGTATCGCCGTTTACCTGCACGTCCGGGCCATTCAGACCCGCATTATATTTCAGGTCGGTCAGCTGATTAGCAACAACGGTCGGCTCCAGAAACTCGCCCTGAGGCTGAGGCTTATAAGCGGGCTTCGGCGAGTCGATGGAGGCGGTGTGCAAATCGTTAAAGTTGGTACGCAGCGTGAAGCCTGCCATCAGCGTATTACCGCGCTCATAGCTGACGTTGACGTCTGCCCAATCGGTAATGCGGTAGATCGCCCCTACGTTGACCTTGCTTTTCTGCTCCAGGCGACCGGCGAAATCATCCTGATAATCGTTGCCTTCATATTCCACTTTCAAACGCAGCGGCTGCCACGGCGTCTGATATTCGATACCGCCAAAAATAGCGGCTGGCCCCTTAAAGAGGTCTTTGTCGCTCACTGAGCCTGCGGTGCCGTTAGTATTAGAGCGGTAGCAATAGCTGCTGTCGGCCTGACAGAACGGGTTTTTCACCGTACCGCTGTTGCCGAGATAACCAAAGCCCAGTCCCATGGTGAAATCAAACGGTCCCCACGCTTTGGTGGCCACCAGATATTCACTGTCGAACAAGCCCGTACCGCCGAGGTCTTTTGCCCCAACGGAAACTTCCGGCAGCCAGTAGCCTTCCTGCCACAGACGCGCTTTCAGATCGAAGGCCTTATCTTTATAGCTCTGGGTACCGCTGAAGCTGTCCACGGCGCTGTAGCGACGGGTTTTCACATCGGTATAGCGGATGGTGGCTTCCAGCCAGGGAAACAGCTGCACTGAAGAAGAATAGAAACGATATTGATCGTTATAGCGATAGTTCAGGCTGAATTCGCCATCTTTTGCCATTCGCGCCGTCGGCACCTGTAACAGACCCACGCCGCCGAAATCGGACTGTGAAGGCCCCACGGGATCGGGATAGGTGGCAGCCTGAGCCTGACAGGCGCAGGCAACAGATATCGCCAGCAGGCTGAGAAGATAGGTTTTTTTCATCAGTCAGGGATCCGGTGCGTCAAGACAGAAACAATCTGCTGGTTAAGATCGGGTTGATCTGGCAGCGACCATGAAGATAAGCCGACGTAAATCGTGCTGCCTGCCTCAGGCTCAACGTGACGGCGGTTCCAGTAAGCAACCGGCACCTCCTGCACTTTGCCCTCGGGCGAAATCAGCACGATAAAATTACGCTCGGCACCGCTCAGATTTGGGTGCGCGTCGAGGTAATCCACCACGCTGTGTCCCGCTACCCATGGCGTTTTGCCACTGCCGCTGACCACACCGGCAATTCTGATCGTGCCCGGCTTTTGCAGGGTATAAACGCTGTAGTCACCTTCCAGCCGACGATTCTCTTCCGGGCGGATACGCACCCAGTCCGGATCCAGATTGGCGAGCTGCCGACCGGTGACTTTCACCTCGGCAATTTGCTGCCAGAGGTTATCGACCACGGCCGCTTTCTCAGCATCGTTATCGGCACGCAGCTCACTGCTCCAGCTTTTCAGCCGTGCCAGCAGCTGCTGCTGTTCCTGCACCGCTACCGCCGTCGCCAGCTTTTCGCTGATGACCGTACCGGGCCACCAGGTTTTGCCATTTAAGGCCGGGCTGGCGACCAGCTGTGACAGATTCTGCGCATGGCTGATGACGGCAGTTTGCGTTTGGCCCGGAGAGTAAACGGTGACCTGGCTGTCCGCATGGGCGCTCAGCGCCGTGCAGGCCGTAAGTCCTGCGAGGAGTAATGTTATTTTTTTCATGATTTCGCAGGCTTCAGAATGGTGGTTTCTATGAAGAACTTGTCGCCGCCCAGCGATTGCTGCGCCTGGCGAACCTGCCCGGTGGTCGTATCAATCCAGAAGGTGTTTGTCCAGGACTTGCCGCTAACAGGCAGCGTGACTTCTTCCTGCCAGACGCGACAGGCTACGCGATTCCCGGCCAGCGTCAGTACTTCATCCGGTTGACGATTAAAGCGTGAGACGGCAGTTCCCGCACGGAACTTACCGGCTTCAGACCAGCTGAGCGTACGCGTCCAGCTTGCGCCTTCCGTCAGATGCAAAGCATCCGCCAGCGGATCCTGCTCAAGATTGGTCACTTCAGACAGGTTGTCGCTCAGTCCCGCGGTTTTAACCAGGCGGCCATGCTGAGTAACTAACATCGAACGGTCACGAGTTACCCATTTTTGCTGGCCATTTTCGTCAAAGCCCAGCACAACAAAAATGCGCTGTCCCTGATTAAGACGCAGGTACATGCTGGCATAAGGCAGGCTCTGTACCTGTTCATCACTTACCTGGACATCATCAGGGCCCAGAAGCGCGAGTTTTACCGTCTCGGTCAGGCCTTTTTGTGTTTGAGTACAGCCCTGGAGAAACAGGCATAAGAACAGCAGTGGAATGTAGCGCACCGGTGAGTCCCTGAATAAAAGTCTGACAATCTCAAAAAATAACCACACGAGCGTGTGGTTATGATTAATTAACCGAACTTAGCGAGTTGTACTCGTTGTGGTTGTGGTGGTGGTTCCGGTATTAGAACCGTTGCCGCCGCTGCTTGCTGCCAGCGCAACGCCAACCAGTGCGCCAAGCGCACCCACACCCACTGCCGTGGTCGTCCCGGCGGAAAGCGTTCCCGCAGAGGCGCCCGCAGCGGCACCCGCTTCTTCAGTCGCGGCGAACGCGGCAGAAGCACTTGCTAAGTACACGATGGCTGCAGCAGCACATAAGACTTTTTTCATACACTTTCCCTTCATTAAATGAATGGATAACCCGCCTGAAGGGTTTCAGGCGGGGTCATTATAAGGCAATAAATTACCAGAATTCAGGGCAGTAACGAGGGGCGAAGCGAAGGATTTTTCCTGACAATAGCGGGACGTTTTTAAGCCAACGAAGCGACATTTGACCGGATATTGTGATATCGCGCTATTTATGACTGGATTAGCACCGCAATTTAGCGCCATTAACTAACAATTCTGATTAAAGAGCGGTTTCAGGCGGAAAAACACCCTTTTGGCCCTTATTAACCATAAAGACGCCATATTTCATGATGTTAACCTTTTCATTACTGCTTTCTCACCCGAAAACAGCCGTGACGGATTAAGAATTGTCCGTCCGTTTTTTTGCTTATTTGGCAGTATTTTAGGAATATCCTTAACCCCTGCCTTGCCATTTCAGCAATGAATGGTGGTAAAGGAAATGCGTTTTTGTGCTTTCTTCGGGCTGGCACCGCGCCTGATGCGCCTAAAAGCAGGAAGGGTATTTCTGTCAATCAGGACCAAAAATAGTTAAAGGTGGATCTGATTGTTGTTTTAAAACGCACGGCATAAAAAACAGCAAGGCCGGAGATGTTGCCTCCGGCCCCGTAAACTGAGAATTAGCCTATGCTAAATACCGCATTAACCGCGCCAGTTTTTATAGAGATTAATCAATCCGTTAGTTGAGCTGTCGTGGCTGCTGACCTGCTCGCTGCCGGATAGCTCAGGCAGAATACGGTTAGCCAGCTGTTTACCTAACTCTACGCCCCACTGATCGAAGGTGAAGATGTTAAGAATCACGCCCTGAGTAAAGATCTTGTGTTCATACAGCGCAATCAACGCGCCCAGACTGAACGGCGTGATGTCGCGCAGCAGAATAGAGTTGGTTGGACGGTTGCCTTCGAACACTTTAAACGGAACGATATGCTCAACGGCCTTCGCTTCCTGGCCCGCATCGGCAAACTCTTTTTCAACGGTTTCGCGAGACTTACCAAACGCCAGCGCTTCGGTCTGAGCAAAGAAGTTCGACAGCAGCTTGGCGTGATGATCGCCCAGCTTGTTATGGCTGTTCGCTGGCGCAATGAAATCACACGGAACCAGTTTGGTGCCCTGATGGATCAGCTGGTAGAAAGCATGCTGACCGTTGGTACCCGGCTCGCCCCAGATAATCGGGCCCGTTTCGTAGGAAACAGGATTGCCGTTGCGATCGACATATTTGCCGTTCGATTCCATGTTGCCCTGCTGGAAATAAGCGGCAAAGCGGTGCATGTACTGATCGTAAGGCAGGATCGCTTCGGTTTCCGCACCGAAGAAATTGTTATACCAGATTCCAATCAGCGCCAGAATCACCGGCAGGTTCTGCTCGGCAGGCGTGGTTGAGAAGTGGTTGTCCATGGCGTGCGCGCCGCTTAACAGCTTTTCGAAATTATCAAAGCCGATGGACAGAATGATCGACAGACCGATCGCTGACCAGAGCGAGTAACGCCCGCCAACCCAGTCCCAAAACTCGAACATATTCGCCGTATCAATACCAAATTCACCGACTGCTTTAGCATTGGTAGAGAGTGCGGCAAAGTGCTTCGCGACGTGTTGCTCATCGCCTGCCGCTTTCAGGAACCAGTCGCGCGCGCTGTGGGCGTTGGTCATGGTTTCCTGGGTGGTGAAGGTTTTTGACGCCACCAGGAACAGCGTGGTTTCCGGGTTAAGATCTTTTACCGTTTCCGCAATGTGCGTGCCGTCAACGTTGGAGACGAAATGCATATTAAGGTGGTTTTTATACGGACGCAGCGCCTCTGTGACCATGAACGGACCCAGATCCGAGCCGCCGATACCGATATTGACCACGTCGGTAATCGGCTTGCCGGTATAGCCTTTCCATTCACCGCTAATAATGCGCTCAGAGAAAGATTTCATCTTCTCCAGTACCGCATTCACTTCCGGCATAACGTCTTTGCCGTCCACCTTGATTGGCGTATTGCTACGGTTACGCAGCGCGACGTGCAGTACGGCGCGATCTTCGGTGCGGTTAATTTTCTCGCCAGAGAACATGGACTTGATGGCGCCCTGTAGATCGGTTTCTTTTGCCAGGTCCTGGAGCTTCGCCAGCGTTTCACTGGTAATGCGGTTTTTAGAGAAGTCCACCAGCATCAGATCGTCGAAGGTGGCAGAAAAATTCGCGAAACGGTTGCCATCTTTGGCGAACAGATCGGCGATTTGTACCTCTTTCATCTCTTCAAAATGCTGCTGCAACGCTTGCCAGGCAGCGGTTTGTGTCGGATTGATATTTTTCATAGCAACACACTCTTTTTTATTTAAGAACCGTAAATCAGACCGGACGCCATGTTACCTGTTACCTGCTTGCCGCTCGCCTTTTCCTGCAACAGGTGACAGCTATCGGGAGAGAAGTTTTCCTCCCTTTTGCCCGGGGCTATTTATAATTCAGGCGGCGGGACGATGCCCGATGCGTTTCAGTATGACTATTCTTGCCCTTTAAAGGAAAAATTTTTATGGTGCTTTCTGCCCCACTCCTGTTGGTTATCATTGGATTAAGTTCGCTGGTAGCCCAGTGGCTGGCCTGGTTGCTGCGTCTGCCCGCAATTTTGCCGCTGCTGGTTTTCGGCATTCTCCTGGGGCCGGTCGGACATGTTTTGCAGCCGGATGCGCTGTTCGGGGCGCTGTTGTTCCCTCTCGTTTCGCTGTCGGTGGCGATTATTCTGTTCGAGGGCGCGTTAACGCTGCGCTTCGATGAAATCCGTGGCCTGGGCAAGGTTGTACGTAATCTGGTGACGATCGGCATGCTGGTCACTTTTCTGGCGATTGGCATAACCTGCTGGCTGCTGCTCAACTTTCCGCCTGAACTGGCGGCGCTGGTCGGTGCCGTGACGGTCGTTACCGGGCCGACGGTGATTGCGCCGCTGATGCGCGTGGTGCGCCCCAATAAAGCCATTAACCAAATCCTGCGCTGGGAAGGTATCGTTATCGATCCGGTGGGCGCTATTTTTACGCTGCTGGTCTTTGAATTCATTGTGCTACAGCAAAAAGCGGAGTCGCTGGCGCATCTGTTCTGGACGTTTGGCCTGACCGTGGTGGTTGGCGCCATTGGCGGCGTGCTGTTTGGCTGGCTGATGGGCCTGGCTTTAAAACGCGTCTGGCTGCCCGGCTATCTGCAAAATTTCGCGGTACTGGCCGTGATGCTAACCGCTTTCGGCGTGTCCAACGCCATCGCAGACGAGTCGGGCCTGTTAACCGTTACGGTAATGGGCATCTGGCTGGCTAACATGCATGATGTCGATTTGAATGAGATTATTGCCTTTAAAGAAGAGCTATCGGCACTGTTGATCTCCGCGCTGTTTATCATTCTGGCTGCCAGACTGGACCTCAACGCACTGCTGGCGATGGGGTGGCCATTGGTCGGCCTGCTGCTGGTGGTGCAGTTTATCGCCCGCCCGCTTTGTATCCTGTTTTCCACCTGGGGATCGCAGCTGTCGTGGCGCGATAAACTGTTACTGAGCTGGATTTCTCCTCGCGGTATTGTCGCGGCGGCGGTTAGCTCGCTGTTTGCTCTGACGCTGGAAAAGACCGGATATGAGGGCGCCAGTAAGCTGGTAACGGTGGTATTTGCGGTGATTATCGGCACCGTGGTGTTGCAAAGCCTGACCAGCGCATTTTTAGCGCGTGTGCTGCGTGTGCAGCAACGTGAGCCTCGCGGCATTCTGATTATTGGTGCCAACAGCGTCGCTCGTGCCTTGGCCGCCGCACTGCAAAAATTGGATTTGCCGGTGCTGGTGACCGACAGCAGCTGGGAATATTACCGTCTGGCAAGAATGGAAGGCATTCCGGCCTATTATGGCAACGCCTGGTCAGATCATGCGGAGAACTTCCTCGATCTCAGCGAAACCGCACAGGTTCTTGCCCTCTCGCCGAATCGTCATCAGAATGCTTTGGCCGTTTATCACTTCAGCCATATTTTCGGTAACGACAACGTGGCGGCTGTTCGCTCAGGTGCCACGCTGCGAGGCCGCCGCGACAGCGAAAGCCCACGCTTCCGCCGTCATGAAGTGTTATTCAGTCAGGAATCAACCTATGCCCGCCTCAGTAGCCTGCTGGCAAAAGGCGGCGTCATTAAAGCCACCGGACTGAGCGAAAACTTCGGCTGGCAGGAATACCTGGAAAAGAACCAGACGGCGGTACTGCTTTTTGTACAGGATGCGCAGGGCAAGCTGAAAGTGCATGATGGTAAGCCGCCCAAACTGCCCTGCACGGTTATTGCGCTGGTGCAAAGTGAAGAATCCTCAAAGACCGGGGATTGACAGCGAAGCAATAACCCGGTATTTCTGGGCGGCTAGCTGCGCATCTGATGCGCAGGCCAGAAGAGGCGCGTCGCCCAGGCAGTGTGTTGGAGGAACCGAATCCCGAGAAAACACACCATGGGGTGCGACGCCGAGGTACAAACCATGCGGATGGTGCGTATCGGCTACAGGGGCTGAATCCTCTGGGTTGTCACCAGGCTCGTTCGCTAATCGAACGATCCCTACCAGATTAATTGACGCTGTACGCGGGCGGCACGTTAAGGCATTTCAATCGGCTTATTGTGAGCGATTCCAGTGCATTAACCTGGCCAACCCATGCGGCGTTAAGTAAGCAGGTATGCAAGGTGGGGCGCTTCTGGGTGACTCGTAGTAAGCCCCTTTCTACGTATGCCCCGTTTCCGCTCTTCCCTTGTGCCAAGGCTGATAGAATTTAACCTGACACGAGGTATGTCAAGTCTATGTCCCAATCATTGATCGTGGCGAAATTTGGCGGCACCAGCGTTGCCGATTTTACTGCCATGAACCGAAGCGCCGACGTGGTGCTGTCCGATCCGAACACGCGTCTGGTGGTGCTCTCCGCTTCTGCGGGCGTTACCAACCTGCTTGTTTCTCTGGCTGAAGGTCAGGAGCAGGAGCAGCGCGCTTACCTGCTGGATGAGATCCGCCGGATTCAGTACGCGATTGTCGATCGGCTCTCACAGCCGGACGTCATCCGTGAAGAAGTCGACCGCGTGATGGAGAACATTACGATGTTGTCCGAAGCCGCCGCACTCGCGACGTCAACCGCGCTGACGGATGAGCTGGTTAGCCACGGCGAGCTGATGTCCAGCCTGCTGTTCGTTGAAATCCTGCGCCAGCGTAGCGTCAATGCCCAGTGGTTTGACGTGCGTAAAGTTTTACGGACTAACGATCGCTTTGGCCGCGCCGAGCCGGATGTCAGTCTGCTCTCTGAGCTAACCCAGGCTCAGCTCGCCCCACGCCTTGCCGACGCGCTGATTGTCACTCAGGGCTTTATTGGTAGCGAAGCCAAAGGACGCACCACGACGTTGGGACGCGGTGGCAGCGACTATACCGCGGCGCTGCTGGGCGAAGCGCTGCATGCCAGCCGCATTGATATCTGGACCGATGTGCCGGGCATTTACACTACCGATCCTCGCGTGGTGCCAACCGCAAAACGCATCGACGAAATTACCTTTGAAGAAGCGGCTGAGATGGCGACTTTCGGTGCCAAAGTCCTGCATCCAGCAACCTTGTTGCCTGCGGTTCGTAGCGATATCCCGGTTTTTGTCGGTTCAAGTAAAGATCCTGCCGCCGGCGGTACGCGCGTCTGCAATGAAACACAGAATCCGCCGCTATTCCGCGCGCTGGCATTACGCCGCCGACAAACGCTGCTCACGCTGCACAGCCTCAACATGTTGCATGCACGTGGTTTCCTGGTGGAAGTGTTCACCATTTTGGCTCGCCATAACATTTCCGTTGACCTGATTACCACTTCAGAAGTGAGCATCGCGCTGACGCTGGATACCACAGGATCGACCTCGACCGGTGACAGTTTACTGACTCAGGCGTTGCTGACCGAACTTTCCTCGCTGTGCCGGGTGGAAGTGGAAGAAAACCTGGCGCTGGTGGCATTGATTGGCAACAAGCTGTCGCAGGCTTGTGGCGTCGGTAAAGAGGTCTTTGGCGTGCTTGAGCCTTTCAATCTGCGTCTGATTTGTTACGGTGCCAGCAGCTACAACCTGTGCTTCCTGGTGCCGGGCAACGATGCCGAGCAGGTCGTACGGGCATTGCACCGAAATCTGTTCGAGTAGCCGCTGCGGCCGACCTTTCCAGGTTTGTGAGTAACAACTAACCCCGCGCTTCGGCGTGGGGTTTTGTTTTTTCTGCACCACGATCGGCGCGGTGCTGACCTGCCACAACCTCATTTGACCGCCGTTACTTAATTGATCTAACGCAATTTACTCTGCATTAATCAGGCTTAAACCCGTGCTGTCCGCATATTCTCTCGCTCGTTGATTTTCCGGTTGGATTCACCAGGGATAATTGCGGCGTTAAATCAAATAAACGAGGATAGAGTAAATGCGTAAGTATATGGCAGAGGTACTGGGGACGTTTGTTCTGGTGCTCGGAGGATGTGGCAGCGCAGTATTAGCCGCAGCCTTTCCTGAATTGGGAATTGGCTTCGCCGGTGTGGCACTGGCGTTTGGCTTAACCGTATTGGTGATGGCTTTTGCCGTTGGCCATATTTCAGGTGGCCATTTTAATCCTGCCGTCACGTTTGGCCTGTGGGCGGGCGGACGTTTTCCCGGCTCGCGGGTGGCAGGTTATATCGTGGCTCAGGTTATTGGCGGTATTGTCGCGGCAGGCGTGCTTTATCTCATCGCCAGCGGTCAGGCTTCTTTCGACGCCGTAGCCAGCGGTTTCGCTTCAAATGGCTACGGTGAGCATTCACCAGGCGGCTTTTCACTGCTGTCCGGTATGATTACCGAAGGCGTGCTCACCGCGATCTTCCTGATTGTGATTATGGGTGCGACCGATAAACGTGCGCCCGCAGGTTTTGCGCCGATTGCCATTGGCCTGGCGCTAACGCTGATTCATTTGATCAGCATTCCGGTAACTAACACTTCAGTCAACCCGGCTCGCAGCACCGCCGTCGCCATTTTCCAGGGTGGATGGGCGTTGGATCAGCTGTGGATGTTCTGGTTGCTGCCCATCGTGGGGGGTATTGCAGGCGGTTTGATCTACCGGGGCCTGCTGGCAAGTAAAGCGTAATCGTTGTGCCGTGCGGGTTAAATGTTAACCCGCAATCTCCCTTCCACCCGCCTTATTCTTTTGCAATAGTGTTATGATTCAACGCCTGTTTTTCCCCCGTTCCGGGCAAAACATCCGGCCTCACGCATAAAATCGACACAACATCAAAAGGAAGTCTGGCTATGCTTGCCACTGTTACTCGTCTGTTCCCGCTGTGGGCAGTCCTGCTCTCTGTCGCCGCTTATTACACGCCTGAAACGTTTTTAGGCATTGGTCCCTGGGTAACCTATCTGCTCATGCTCATTATGTTTGGCATGGGCGTAACGCTGAATATCAACGATTTTAAACGGGTGCTGACGCGTCCGGCCCCGGTCATTGCCGGGACGTTTCTGCACTATCTGGTGATGCCGCTGGCGGCATGGCTGCTGGCTAAACTGTTCCATATGCCGCCCGATTTATCCGCGGGCATGATTCTGGTGGGCAGCGTTGCCAGCGGAACGGCATCGAACGTGATGATTTACCTCGCAAAAGGCGACGTGGCGCTTTCAGTTACCATCTCTTCCGTCTCCGCACTGGTGGGCGTTTTCGCCACGCCGTTGCTCACCAAACTCTATGTGGATACCCATATTCAGGTTGATGTGGTCGGCATGCTGTTAAGCATTGTGAAAATCGTCGTGGTGCCAATCAGCATCGGCCTGATTGTTCACCATACAATGAACAGCGTGGTCAGGCGCGTGGAGCCCTGGCTGCCTGCGTTTTCGATGGTCTGTATTCTGCTCATTATCAGCGCCGTCGTTGCGGGCAGCCAGGGCTTTATCGGCTCGGTAGGTCTGATGGTGATTGCGGCGGTTATTATGCATAACGCAATTGGGCTGCTCGGTGGCTACTGGGGCGGCAAGCTGTTTGGCTTTGATGAGTCAACCTGCCGTACGCTGGCACTGGAAGTGGGCATGCAGAATTCAGGCCTGGCAGCAACGTTAGGAAAACTCTATTTTTCACCGCTGGCCGCACTGCCGGGCGCGCTGTTCTCAGTCTGGCATAATTTGTCGGGTTCGCTGCTGGCAGGCTACTGGTCCGGCAAGCCAATCGACAAGAAATAGTTTCTCTCTGCTCCTTCTTCTCTCACTTAATGCCAGGGCGGCTCACTCCCTAAAGCAGGAGGAACACGGGCCATGGACGGCCCGTGTCGAGCTGGCTGGGCCGCCGCTTTTTGCCTCTTTCTGGATGGCCCATGTTCCTCCCACCAGCACTATAACACCAGCCGTCGCCCGTCTACTCCTCATCGCGCTCATCATCAGGCTGTTCCAGCACGCTGTAAGCAACGGCGCAAAACAGCGAGTTCAGACGCTTCATATCCCCCAGCAGGCCTAAGTGCAGAGAACTGGTTTCGATGCTCTGCACATTTTGCTGATGCAGGCGATCGACGTGTTTGTGTGAATAGCGACGATTAGTAATGCGGAAACGGTGCTTGGCGCGGCGAAGTCGCTTAGCGCTGGTGATATCGCGAGAGAGGAATACCGAGAGGCTCAGGCGCAGGTTAGCGGTGAGCTGCTCCAGTAACGCATTTAATTCATTCAGACCTTCAACAGAAAAGGCGCGGCGAGCAGTTAACGACTTGTCTGCAACGTCAGCGCTCATACGCTCAAGGATATCGCCCGCCATTTCCAGGTTAAGCGCCATCTCAATAATTTCCGCCCAGCGGCGGGAATCTTCTTCCGGCAAATCTTCCTTCGGCATTTGCGCCAGATAGAGTTTGAGCGCCGTATAAAGGACGTCGGCATCGTCATCCAGCTTACGGATTTCCCGTTCTTCGCGCAGTTCACCGCCCACGACTTTGCTGAACGTTGCCAACATCTGCTCCAGCACATCTCCCAGCCGCAAAGTTTCCCGCGAGGCATTCGCCAGCGCCAGTGCAGGCGTATCAAGCGCGCTGGTATCCAGATGCTTAGGCTTAAGACGAAGCTCCGTTTCCGCGTCTTCCCCAATCAGTCGCTGACACAGGCCGGCCATTGCTCCGGCAAAAGGCACCATAATCAGGCAGCGGATCAGGTTGTAGAAAACATGGAAGAAGATCACCAACTCTTCATCATTTACCGGCAGTTTTTGCAACCACTCCGCCAGCACATCAATAAAAGGCAGGACGATGAGTGAACCGATAAATTTAAACAGCAGGCTGCCCAGCGCCACTCGTTTACCGGCCGCGTTAGAAGTGCTGTTATTGAGCATCGCCAGCAGACCACTTCCCAGATTCGCGCCAATAACCAGACACAGCGCCACTTTGAACGAGATAACCGCAGTTGCGGTAAGCGTGGCGGTAATCAGCACTGCGGCAAGGCTGGAATAGCTGATGATGGCGAACACGGCACCGATTAAGGCGTCCAGCAAAACGTCGCCCGTCAGCGAGGAGAACAGAACTTTCACGCCTGCCGCGTGGGTAATTGGCGTGGCCGCTGCCACAATCAGCTGGAGCGCCAGCAGAATCAGCCCTAAACCGATACTCGTTCGGCCAAGCTGCCCCGCCCGCGTTTGTTTACGGCCGAGGAAGAACACCACGCCAAAGAAGATGAAAAGAGGAGAAAGCCAGGAAAGATCGAACGTCAGCAGGCGGGCCATCAGTGCCGTGCCGACATCGGCACCAAGAATAATCACCAGTGCGGGCGTAAGCCCTACCAGCTCCTGGGCGACAAAAGAAGTCACCAGCAAAGTAGTGGCATTGCTGCTTTGCACCAGTGCGGTAACACCAATGCCGGCAACAAATGCCATGGGTTTTTTTGCCACGCTGCGGCTGAGCACACGACGTAAATCGGCGCCGTACACACGCATAATCCCGGTCCGGACAATGTGCGTGCCCCAAACCAGTAGCGCGATGGCGGAAAGTAAATTAAGCAGGGTTAGCACCAGTATTGACCTCTTCGCTTCTTAACAACAGAGTGCCAAAGCAAGGATCCTGCCCTGGCACGGTTAAGTTTAGCCGCTTTATCGAAAAAGCTTTTTTATCAGCGTCATACTTTGCTGCTACCTGCGGAATTAGTCCGCGTCGTACCCTAAATTCGGTGCCAGCCAGCGTTCAACATCGGTGACCAGCATGCCTTTACGGCGGGCGTAATCCTCAATCTGATCGCGCTGTATTTGAGCGACGGCAAAATATTTGCTGTCAGGATGGCTGAAATACCAACCCGATACGGCTGCGCCTGGCCACATAGCGAAGGATTCCGTCAGCTTCATGCCGGTATGACGCTCCACATCCAGCAGCTGCCAGATAGTGGCTTTTTCGGTATGTTCAGGGCAGGCCGGATAGCCAGGTGCCGGGCGGATACCCTGGTAATTTTCGCGAATCAGCTCTTCATTACTGAGGTTCTCCGTCGCGGCGAAGCCCCAGATAACTTTACGCACCCGTTCATGAAGATATTCGGCAAAGCCTTCTGCCAGGCGATCGGCCAGCGCTTTGACCATGATTTTATTGTAATCATCATGTTGGGCATCCCAGGCCTCAGCCAGCGCATCTTCTTCCAGCCCGCCAGTGACGGCAAATGCCCCGATATAATCGGCTTTTCCGCTGCGCTTTGGCGCTACAAAATCAGCCAGACAATAATTGGCAAAGTCCTTCTTCTCTGTCTGCTGGCGTAAGTGATGACTCACTTGCAATACCTGGGTACGCGACTCGTCCTGATAGATTTCGATGTCATCACCTACGCGGTTAGCCGGGAAAATCCCTACCACGCCGCGCGGATTAAGAGATTGCTGGGCACTCAGCTGATCCAGCATCGCGTTGGCATCGGCGAATAAGCGCTTCGCTTCTTCCCCAACAACGTCATCTTCAAGAATGCGCGGATATTTCCCCGCCAGCGACCAGGTCATAAAGAATGGCGTCCAGTCTATGTAGTTACGCAGCGTTTCGATGTTAGCGCTTACTTCGCTTATGCCCAGCCTGTGCGGCACCGGCGGCGTATAGTTTTCCCAATCCAGCGACAGTTCATTTTCCCTGGCTACCTGCAAACTGACCGGCGGCGTACGCGGCTTTTTACGGGCGTGCTGAATGCGTACCGTGTCATATTCTTTGCGTGTTCGGGCGACAAAATCGTCATGCTGAGTAGCAGAAAGTAACGCAGAGACCACGCCTACCGTGCGCGAGGCGTTTTGCACATACACCGTCGGGCCGCTGTAGTTCTGCTCTATTTTGACCGCCGTATGCGCTTTCGAGGTTGTCGCGCCACCGATTAACAACGGTAGGGTAAAACCCTGGCGTTCCATCTCTTTCGCCACGTTGACCATTTCATCCAGCGACGGGGTGATCAGGCCGGAAAGGCCAATAATATCCGCGTTGTGCTCTTTGGCCGTTTTGAGGATTTTATCGCTGGGCACCATCACGCCCAAATCTATGATTTCGTAATTATTACATTGCAGCACCACGCCAACGATGTTTTTGCCGATGTCATGCACATCACCCTTAACCGTTGCCAGCACGATCTTGCCGTTGGTGCTGCCTTTTTCTTTACTCGCTTCGATGTAAGGTTCCAGATAAGCCACCGCCTGTTTCATCACCCGGGCCGATTTAACCACCTGCGGCAGAAACATTTTCCCTTCACCAAACAGGTCGCCGACCACGTTCATACCGGCCATCAGCGGCCCTTCTATCACTTCGATAGGACGGCTGGCCTTTTGACGAGCCGCTTCGGTATCGTCTTCGATAAATTCGGTAATGCCTTTGACCAGCGAATACTCCAGACGCTTCCCCACTTCCCAACTGCGCCATTCGGCCTGCGGTTTGGTGCTGTCATCATCGGCTTTGCTGCCACGATACTTTTCGGCCAGATCCAGCAGCCGTTCCGTGCCGTCAGTTCGCCGGTTGAGCACCACATCTTCCACCGCATCACGCAGCTCGGGTGCCAGATCGTCATAAATAGCCAGCTGGCCCGCGTTGACGATACCCATATCCATGCCGTTACGAATAGCGTAATAGAGAAAGACGGCATGAATCGCTTCGCGCACCGGATCGTTGCCGCGAAAGGAGAACGAGACGTTGGAGACGCCACCGGAAATCATCGCATACGGCAGCTCGCGTTTAATGTCTTCACAAGCACCGATAAAATCCATTGCATAGTTATTGTGTTCTTCGATACCGGTAGCGACGGCAAAAATATTTGGATCGAAGATGATGTCTTCCGGCGGGAAACCCACCTCTTCAGTCAGGATCTTATAAGCTCGACGACAGATTTCGATTTTACGTTCGCGAGTGTCTGCCTGGCCGAGTTCGTCAAAAGCCATCACTACCATTGCCGCACCATAACGGCGGACAAGACGGGCATGATTCCTGAATGCTTCCACGCCCTCTTTCATTGAAATGGAGTTAACGATGCCTTTACCCTGAATGCATTGCAGCCCTTTTTCGATCACCTCCCATTTTGAGGAGTCGATCATAATCGGCACGCGAGCAATATCAGGTTCGCCAGCAATCAGATTGAGAAAACGTACCATCGCCGCTTCAGCATCAAGCATTCCCTCATCCATATTGATGTCGATGATCTGCGCGCCGCTGGCCACCTGCTGTAAGGCAACATCAAGCGCCTCGTTATACTTTTCTTCTTTGATTAATCGCTTAAATTTTGCCGAACCGGTAACGTTAGTCCGTTCGCCGACGTTAACAAACAGCGATTCGGCGCTGATATTCAGCGGCTCCAGACCAGAAAGACGGCAGGCGACAGGCAGCGTCGGTAATTGACGCGGCGCAATGCCGTCGACTGCTTTTACCATCGCAGCAATATGCACCGGCGTGGTGCCGCAGCAGCCACCGACAATATTCAGAAAGCCCGACTGCGCCCATTCGCCGATCTGCTCAGCCATGATCTGCGCATCAAGATCGTATTCACCGAAGGCATTTGGCAAACCCGCGTTGGGATGCGCGGTGACGTAACTCTCGGCAATACGGGATAGCTCGGCGACATACTGACGTAGCTCATCAGGGCCCAGCGCGCAGTTAAGGCCAAACGATAACGGTTGCGCATGACGCAGCGAGTTGTAGAAGGCCTCGGTAGTTTGCCCGGAGAGTGTCCGCCCCGAGGCATCGGTGATGGTGCCGGAAATCATCAGCGGCAACGTGATGCCCAGCGCCTCGAACTCGCTTTGCACAGCAAAAATCGCCGCTTTTGCATTCAGCGTGTCGAAAACCGTTTCGATCATAATGAGATCGGATCCGCCCTCTATCAGCGCGCGCGTGGATTCGCGATAGGCTTCTACCAGCTGATTAAAGGTGATATTACGAAAAGCAGGATCGTTCACATCTGGTGAAATAGAACAGGTGCGGTTCGTTGGGCCTAATACCCCTGCGACATAGCGTGGTTTATCCGGCGTGCGGGCCGTCCATTCATCAGCACAGCTTCGCGCCAGCCTGGCAGCTGTGTAGTTAATCTCTGCCGACAGCGATGCCATATGGTAATCCGCCATCGCGACAGGAGTGGCGTTAAAGGTGTTGGTTTCCAGAATATCCGCGCCAGCGTCCAGATAGGCATTATGGATATCGCCAATCACATCCGGGCGAGTGAGTACCAGCAGGTCATTATTTCCTTGCAGATCGCTCTGCCAGTCGGCAAACCGTTCACCGCGAAAATCTTTTTCGGACAGACGATAGCGTTGAATCATCGTGCCCATGCCGCCATCCAGCACCATGATGCGTTTCGCCAGCTGCTGATGCAGCGCTTCTGTTCTGTTACTCACTCTCGCCCCTTCAACGTCACCCAGCGGCACAATGCCAGCAGACCATACTGGCACAACTTTTGAACAGGTAAAAGGCAGCAGGCCTGAGACATTTTCAGCTTGCCGATTAAGGTTACATAACACTGAATCCCTTCCCACTCCCGCCTTCATCATTTTCCTGCCACTGAATAAAACTTGCCTTAGATCATGCTTAGCGCTGTTTCCTGGCGGAAGCGGTTGCGCGCACGGGTTATTACTACAACACTGTAAGCAGACAATGTTACCGGTAACAACCCAGCAGCACATCGCTGATAACGGGAAACCTGACCATGACTACTGACAACCAAACCGTCACCCGCGTTACTCAACGCATCATCGAACGCTCTGCCTCCACGCGTACCGCCTATCTGGCCCGAATTGAGGCCGCTCGCTCCCGCACCGTTCATCGCGCACAGCTGGCCTGCGGTAATCTGGCTCACGGCTTCGCCGCCTGCCAGCCTGATGATAAAGCCGCCCTGAAAAATATGGTGCGCAGCGATATTGCCATTATTACCGCTTATAACGATCTGCTTTCTGCCCATCAGCCTTACGCCGATTATCCGGACAAACTGAAGCAGGCACTGCATCAGGTTGGCGCAGTGGGCCAGGTTGCCGCTGGCGTTCCGGCGATGTGTGACGGCGTGACGCAGGGACAGGATGGGATGGAACTGTCGCTGATGAGTCGGGATATTATCGCCATGTCCGCCGCCGTTGGGCTTTCACATAACATGTTCGACGGCGCATTGTTTTTAGGCATTTGCGACAAAATCGTTCCCGGACTGGTTATGGCCGCGCTCTCTTTTGGCCATCTTCCCGCGCTGTTTGTGCCTGCCGGGCCGATGAGCAGCGGTCTGCCCAACAAAGAAAAAGTCCGTATCCGCCAGCTTTACGCCGAAGGAAAGGTCGATCGTCAGGCGCTGCTGGAAGCCGAAGCCGGCTCCTATCATGGCAAAGGGACCTGCACGTTTTACGGCACCGCCAATTCTAATCAGATGGTGATGGAGGTGATGGGGTTGCACCTGCCCGGCTCTTCCTTTGTGCATCCTGATACGCCACTGCGCGACGCGCTAACCGATGCGGCCGCCCGCCAGATTACTCGTCTGACGGAAACAGCAGGTAACTACATGCCGGTCGGCCAACTGGTTGACGAAAAGGTCATTGTAAACGGCATCGTGGCGATTCTGGCGACGGGTGGCTCAACTAACCTGACGATGCATCTGGTGGCAATGGCACGGGCTGCGGGGATTCAAATTACCTGGGATGATTTCTCCGATCTGTCTCAAGCGATTCCGCAGCTGTGCCGCATCTATCCAAACGGCCCGGCGGATATTAATCAATTCCATGCCGCAGGCGGCGTCCCGCTAATTGTGCGTGAACTGCTGAATCATGGATTGCTTCATCAGGATGTTAATACCGTTGTGGGTTTTGGCCTGGAAAAATATACCCAGGAACCCTGGCTGGATAAAGGCCAGCTGGCCTGGCGTGAAGGTGCAGAAATCTCGCAGGATAGCAGCGTGATCGCCCGTGTTTCGCAACCGTTCTCCCCACATGGCGGCACAAAAGTGATGTCAGGTAACCTGGGCCGGGCGGTGATGAAAACCTCTGCCGTACCGGCCGAAAATCAGATCATTGAAGCACCTGCCGTAGTTTTTGACAGCCAGCACGACATTCTGCCCGCCTTTGAAGCGGGTGACCTGAATAAAGACTGCGTCGTTGTGGTGCGTTTTCAGGGCCCGCAGGCCAATGGGATGCCGGAGCTACATAAGCTGATGCCACCGCTTGGCGTTCTGATGGACCGTGGCTATAAGGTAGCGTTAGTTACCGATGGCCGCTTATCAGGCGCATCGGGAAAAGTACCTTCCGCTATTCATGTTACGCCAGAGGCACAAACAGGCGGTCTGCTGGCTAAGGTACAAAACGGCGATCTGATGCGGGTGAATGGCGTAACTGGTGAGCTGGCGCTTCTGGTAGATGAAGCGATCCTCAGCGCCCGTGAACAGGATCAACCCGATTTAAGCGCTGAACATATCGGCTGCGGACGCGAGCTATTTGGTGCGCTTCGCAGTCAGCTGTCGGGTGCCGAACAGGGTGCCTGCTGCATCCCTTTTTAAACGGAGATCTTCAGATGAACCACTGGAAAATGAGCGCGGAACAGATTCTGACTTCAGGTCCGGTTGTGCCGGTCATTGTCATTGAGCGATTGGAACAGGCTGTGCCGCTGGCCAGAGCATTAGTGGCCGGAGGGGTGCGCGTGCTGGAAGTCACTTTACGTACTGACTGCGCCGTTGAGGCCATCCGCGCTATCGCACAGGAAGTGCCTGGGGCTATCGTCGGTGCGGGAACGGTAATCAATCCAGAACAGCTTCAGCAGGTAACGGAAGCTGGCGCGCAATTCGCCATCAGTCCAGGCCTGACTGAAGCACTCCTCAAGGCAGCAACAGCAGGCTCGATCCCATTGATCCCCGGGATCAGCACCGTTTCGGAACTGATGCTCGGTATGGACTATGGCTTACGGGAATTTAAGTTTTTTCCAGCAGAAGCTAACGGCGGTGTAAAAGCGCTAAAAGCTATTGCGGGGCCTTTTCCACGGGTGCGCTTTTGCCCGACAGGAGGGATTTCTCCCGCTAATTATCGTGATTATCTGGCGCTGGATAGCGTGCTTTGTATCGGCGGTTCCTGGTTAATCCCCGCAGATGCATTACAAAGCGGTGATTATGATCGCATCACCGCAGCGGCACGTGAAGCCGTAGCGGGAGCTTCGGCCTGATCGTTTTGGATTGCGCCTATTCGAGCGTAGGGTTCATATGGCGCAAATCAAATGGCGTAATCTGGTAAACGTAATAGTTCAGCCAGTTTGAGAACAACAGGTTACCGTGGCTGCGCCAGCTTGCTCGCGGCGGCAGCGCGGGATTATCCTGTGGAAAATAGTTAAACGGGACATCAGGATTAAGTCCGGCTTCCAGATCACGATGGTATTCTCCTGACAGAGTCAGCGCGTCATACTCCGGATGGCCGGTGACAAACGCCAGCCGTTTATCTTTGCTCGCAAACAGGTAGGCACCGGTTTGCTCTGATTCAGCAAATATTTCCAGGTCGGTATAATCCCGTAGCAGCTGTGACGGAAAATCCGCATAGCGTGAATGTGGCGCCAGAAACGTATCGTCAAAACCGCGCGTCAGCAGCGCATGAGGATGCAGGATCTGATGATCGTAGACGCCTGATAGTTTGTTTTCACGCGTCTGTTTGGGAATACCGTAGAGAATATTCAATGCGGCCTGCACGGCCCAACAAACAAAAAGCGTGGAGGTGACATGCTCTTTCGCCCAGTGCAGAACACGCTGGATCTGCGGCCAGTAAGCCACGTCATTAAAATCAACCAGCCCCAGCGGCGCACCGGTAACGATCAGCCCATCATAGTTATCATCACGAATATCGTCGAAATTACAGTAAAAGTTATTCAGATGTTCCATTGGCGTGTTGCGTGACTCGCGGCTGTCGATGCGTAACAGCTGAATATCAATTTGCAACGGCGAGTTTGAAAGCAGGCGCAGAAACTGATTTTCCGTCTCAATTTTCTTTGGCATCAGATTTAATACCAGCACTTTCAACGGGCGGATTTCCTGAGTACTGGCACGAGTTGATGTCATCACAAAGACATTCTCGTTGCGCAGAAAATTCACTGCTGGTAACTCATCGGGTACCCTGATCGGCATAACCTGCTTCCTCAACTAACCATTTATACGTTTAGACATCCAGACAGCCAAAGATAACGTGGTGAGGGCTAAATGTCGAGGTTTCATCAGATAGGTGAAAATGTTTCATCATCGGGCGATGATTTTGTCGAATAGCCGGGTGCGCTGGCTACATCGGCGGCAAAACAGAGCGGATTTACCGGCGAAAGAAGATGAAAATAAGAAGATCCGGCTAGTGAAAGTGGACGGGTGAAAGTGCACTTGAGGAATTTTTCTTTCAGAGAGCCGGTTTTCTGGCCCCAAACGCAAAAAACCCTGACCATGAGGTCAGGGTTATCGCGATTTGATGCCTGGCAGTTCCCTACTCTCGCATGGGGAGACCCCACACTACCATCGGCGCTACGGCGTTTCACTTCTGAGTTCGGCATGGGGTCAGGTGGGACCACCGCGCTAAAGCCGCCAGGCAAATTCTGTTATTCACGCCGCCGTAAAGGCCGCGCAAATTTATCCGGTTAACAAGCTGAAAATCTTTGCGTCTCTCAGACGCGACCAGAACGCTTCTGGCGTTGTAAGGTTAAGCCTCACGGGTCATTAGTACCGGTTAGCTCAACGCATCGCTGCGCTTACACACCCGGCCTATCAACGTCGTAGTCTTCAACGTCCCTTCAGGTGGCTTAAAGCCACAGGGAGAACTCATCTCGAGGCAAGTTTCGCGCTTAGATGCTTTCAGCGCTTATCTTTTCCGCACTTAGCTACCGGGCAGTGCCATTGGCATGACAACCCGAACACCAGTGGTGCGTTCACTCCGGTCCTCTCGTACTAGGAGCAACCCCTCTCAATTCTCCAGCGCCCACGGCAGATAGGGACCGAACTGTCTCACGACGTTCTAAACCCAGCTCGCGTACCACTTTAAACGGCGAACAGCCGTACCCTTGGGACCTACTTCAGCCCCAGGATGTGATGAGCCGACATCGAGGTGCCAAACACCGCCGTCGATATGAACTCTTGGGCGGTATCAGCCTGTTATCCCCGGAGTACCTTTTATCCGTTGAGCGATGGCCCTTCCATTCAGAACCACCGGATCACTATGACCTGCTTTCGCACCTGCTCGAGCCGTCACTCTCGCAGTCAAGCCAGCTTATGCCATTGCACTAACCTCACGATGTCCGACCGTGATTAGCTGACCTTCGTGCTCCTCCGTTACTCTTTGGGAGGAGACCGCCCCAGTCAAACTACCCACCAGACACTGTCCCCACGCCGGATCACGGCGCCAGGTTAGAACATCAAACGTTAAAGGGTGGTATTTCAAGGTTGGCTCCACGCAGACTGGCGTCCACGCTTCAAAGCCTCCCACCTATCCTACACATCAAGGCTCAATGTTCAGTGTCAAGCTGTAGTAAAGGTTCACGGGGTCTTTCCGTCTTGCCGCGGGTACACTGCATCTTCACAGCGAGTTCAATTTCACTGAGTCTCGGGTGGAGACAGCCTGGCCATCATTACGCCATTCGTGCAGGTCGGAACTTACCCGACAAGGAATTTCGCTACCTTAGGACCGTTATAGTTACGGCCGCCGTTTACCGGGGCTTCGATCAAGAGCTTCTCCTTGCGGATAACCCCATCAATTAACCTTCCGGCACCGGGCAGGCGTCACACCGTATACGTCCACTTTCGTGTTTGCACAGTGCTGTGTTTTTAATAAACAGTTGCAGCCAGCTGGTATCTTCGACTGGCTTCAGCTCCGGGAGCAAGTCCCTTCACCTACGCGCCAGCGTGCCTTCTCCCGAAGTTACGGCACCATTTTGCCTAGTTCCTTCACCCGAGTTCTCTCAAGCGCCTTGGTATTCTCTACCTGACCACCTGTGTCGGTTTGGGGTACGATTCTGTGTTACCTGATGCTTAGAGGCTTTTCCTGGAAGCAGGGCATTTGTTACTTCAGCACCGTAGTGCCTCGTCATCACGCCTCAGCCTTAAAGAGTTCCGGATTTGCCTGGAACTCAAGCCTACACGCTTAAACCGGGACAACCGTCGCCCGGCCAACATAGCCTTCTCCGTCCCCCCTTCGCAGTAACACCGAGTACAGGAATATTAACCTGTTTCCCATCGACTACGCCTTTCGGCCTCGCCTTAGGGGTCGACTCACCCTGCCCCGATTAACGTTGGACAGGAACCCTTGGTCTTCCGGCGAGCGGGCTTTTCACCCGCTTTATCGTTACTTATGTCAGCATTCGCACTTCTGATACCTCCAGCAGACCTCACAGTCCACCTTCGACGGCTTACAGAACGCTCCCCTACCCAACAACGCATAAGCGTCGCTGCCGCAGCTTCGGTGCATGGTTTAGCCCCGTTACATCTTCCGCGCAGGCCGACTCGACCAGTGAGCTATTACGCTTTCTTTAAATGATGGCTGCTTCTAAGCCAACATCCTGGCTGTCTGTGCCTTCCCACATCGTTTCCCACTTAACCATGACTTTGGGACCTTAGCTGGCGGTCTGGGTTGTTTCCCTCTTCACGACGGACGTTAGCACCCGCCGTGTGTCTCCCGTGATAACATTCTTCGGTATTCGCAGTTTGCATCGGGTTGGTAAGCCGGGATGGCCCCCTAGCCGAAACAGTGCTCTACCCCCGAAGATGAATTCACGAGGCGCTACCTAAATAGCTTTCGGGGAGAACCAGCTATCTCCCGGTTTGATTGGCCTTTCACCCCCAGCCACAAGTCATCCGCTAATTTTTCAACATTAGTCGGTTCGGTCCTCCAGTTAGTGTTACCCAACCTTCAACCTGCCCATGGCTAGATCACCGGGTTTCGGGTCTATACCCTGCAACTTAACGCCCAGTTAAGACTCGGTTTCCCTGCGGCTCCCCTATACGGTTAACCTTGCTACAGAATATAAGTCGCTGACCCATTATACAAAAGGTACGCAGTCACCCTGATAAATCAAGGCTCCCACTGCTTGTACGTACACGGTTTCAGGTTCTGTTTCACTCCCCTCGCCGGGGTTCTTTTCGCCTTTCCCTCACGGTACTGGTTCACTATCGGTCAGTCAGGAGTATTTAGCCTTGGAGGATGGTCCCCCCATATTCAGACAGGATATCACGTGTCCCGCCCTACTCATCGAACTCACAGTAAGTGCATTTTTGTGTACGGGAGTATCACCCTGTACCCTGCGACTTTCCAGACGCTTCCACTAATGCACAAACTGATTCAGGTTCTGGGCTGTTCCCCGTTCGCTCGCCGCTACTGGGGGAATCTCGGTTGATTTCTTTTCCTCTGGGTACTTAGATGTTTCAGTTCCCCAGGTTCGCCTCGCAACACTATGTATTCATGTTGCGATGATGCACCGTAGTGCACCGGGTTTCCCCATTCGGGTATCGTCGGTTGTTGCGGTTCATATCACCTTACCGACGCTTATCGCAGATTAGCACGCCCTTCATCGCCTCTGACTGCCAGGGCATCCACCGTGTACGCTTAGTCACTTAACCTCACAACCCACAAGCGTCCCGAAAGACACTGCTGTTGTAAGCATTTGAGAGACTCGAACACATCGTTTTGTTTACCCTTATTACGGAGGTTAAACACGACGTGTCGTTTCAATTTTCAGCTTGTTCCGGATTGTTAAAGAGCAAATATCTCAAACGTAGCTCGTAAGCCAGTTTTGAGATACTTTGTGGAGACACCTTTCACCTGTCACCAAGCAAGTGGCGTCCCCTAGGGGATTCGAACCCCTGTTGCCGCCGTGAAAGGGCGGAGTCCTAACCGCTAGACGAAGGGGACACGGATAGTGTCACGACTTCGCAGCCGTCTTGCTCTAACGTTTCTATCAGACAATCTGTGTGAGCACTGCGCGGGAAGGTATCTTCAGGTAAGGAGGTGATCCAACCGCAGGTTCCCCTACGGTTACCTTGTTACGACTTCACCCCAGTCATGAATCACAAAGTGGTAAGCGCCCTCCCGAAGGTTAAGCTACCTACTTCTTTTGCAACCCACTCCCATGGTGTGACGGGCGGTGTGTACAAGGCCCGGGAACGTATTCACCGTGGCATTCTGATCCACGATTACTAGCGATTCCGACTTCACGGAGTCGAGTTGCAGACTCCGATCCGGACTACGACGCACTTTATGAGGTCCGCTTGCTCTCGCGAGGTCGCTTCTCTTTGTATGCGCCATTGTAGCACGTGTGTAGCCCTACTCGTAAGGGCCATGATGACTTGACGTCATCCCCACCTTCCTCCGGTTTATCACCGGCAGTCTCCTTTGAGTTCCCACCATTACGTGCTGGCAACAAAGGATAAGGGTTGCGCTCGTTGCGGGACTTAACCCAACATTTCACAACACGAGCTGACGACAGCCATGCAGCACCTGTCTCACGGTTCCCGAAGGCACTAAGGCATCTCTGCCAAATTCCGTGGATGTCAAGAGTAGGTAAGGTTCTTCGCGTTGCATCGAATTAAACCACATGCTCCACCGCTTGTGCGGGCCCCCGTCAATTCATTTGAGTTTTAACCTTGCGGCCGTACTCCCCAGGCGGTCGACTTAACGCGTTAGCTCCGGAAGCCACTCCTCAAGGGAACAACCTCCAAGTCGACATCGTTTACGGCGTGGACTACCAGGGTATCTAATCCTGTTTGCTCCCCACGCTTTCGCACCTGAGCGTCAGTCTTTGTCCAGGGGGCCGCCTTCGCCACCGGTATTCCTCCAGATCTCTACGCATTTCACCGCTACACCTGGAATTCTACCCCCCTCTACAAGACTCTAGCCTGCCAGTTTCAAATGCAGTTCCCAGGTTAAGCCCGGGGATTTCACATCTGACTTGACAGACCGCCTGCGTGCGCTTTACGCCCAGTAATTCCGATTAACGCTTGCACCCTCCGTATTACCGCGGCTGCTGGCACGGAGTTAGCCGGTGCTTCTTCTGCGGGTAACGTCAATTGCTGAGGTTATTAACCTCAACACCTTCCTCCCCGCTGAAAGTACTTTACAACCCGAAGGCCTTCTTCATACACGCGGCATGGCTGCATCAGGCTTGCGCCCATTGTGCAATATTCCCCACTGCTGCCTCCCGTAGGAGTCTGGACCGTGTCTCAGTTCCAGTGTGGCTGGTCATCCTCTCAGACCAGCTAGGGATCGTCGCCTAGGTGAGCCATTACCCCACCTACTAGCTAATCCCATCTGGGTTCATCTGACAGCGAGAGGCCCGAAGGTCCCCCTCTTTGCTCTTGCGAGGTTATGCGGTATTAGCTACCGTTTCCAGTAGTTATCCCCCTCTGTCAGGCAGATCCCCAGACATTACTCACCCGTCCGCCACTCGTCACCCAAGGAGCAAGCTCCTCTGTGCTACCGTTCGACTTGCATGTGTTAGGCCTGCCGCCAGCGTTCAATCTGAGCCATGATCAAACTCTTCAATTAAAAGTTCGATTTGCTGCAACAAGTGCAGCGATGCTCAAGTGTAAAACGTCATAATGAATTTTCATTATGTGTTCACTCTTAAGACTTGATATTTTTTGACACCCGAAGGTGTCTTGATATCAATCCTGCGAGTGCCCACACAGATTGTCTGATAAATTGTTAAAGAGCGTTGCGGGAAGTAGCTGAGCTACCCTGCCGCGAGGTGGCGTATATTACGCTTTCCTCCTTCAGAGTCAACTTCTTTTTGAGAAGTTTTTCTCCGGCGATTCAGCTTCCTGAACCTCCTGAACCGGCGGGCTGTAAGCCGTTGTGCCGTCTCAGTGGTTGCGCATTATAGGGAGTTCTCGCCGGCTGACAACCCCTAATTTGCATAAAATAACGCGTTCGCTGCATTCCACAGCAAAAGGGCTGTTTATACGCAGTTATTAACAAACTTATCCACATTGATTGCCGATCGGTAATTTAGGCGAGCATCACGCAAACGTTTTCGCTACAATGCCCCCGCAAAATCCCGGTCCCCCATTTGGGGGCGTTACCTGAATCTTTACCGTTTTCTTCTCTTCTATAGAGAAGGAAGCTGGCTAAGATTGATGTAACGCTCTTATTTATGCGAACCAAAGCCAAGGGATCTAACCACCATGCAACAAACTCGCCCTGTACGCCGCGCTCTACTCAGTGTGTCTGACAAAGCTGGTATCCTCGAATTTGCTCAGGCGCTGTCAAAGCGCGGCGTCGAGCTACTCTCCACCGGCGGCACTGCTCGCCTGCTCGCCGATGCTGGCCTCCCTGTTACTGAAGTGTCTGACTACACCGGTTTTCCGGAAATGATGGATGGACGCGTTAAAACACTGCATCCCAAAGTACACGGCGGGATTCTGGGACGCCGCGGTCAGGATGATGCGATTATGCAGGAACACAGCATCTCTCCTATCGACATGGTGGTCGTTAACCTTTATCCCTTTGCCCAGACCGTAGCCCGCGAAGGCTGCTCGTTGGAAGATGCCGTTGAGAATATCGATATCGGCGGTCCAACGATGGTGCGCTCCGCAGCGAAGAACCACAAAGAT
The DNA here is from genome assembly GCF_007981265.1 of Pantoea sp. CCBC3-3-1. NCBI lineage: Bacteria > Pseudomonadati > Pseudomonadota > Gammaproteobacteria > Enterobacterales > Erwiniaceae > Pantoea > Pantoea sp. CCBC3-3-1. The sequence continues at coordinate 250,287 of NZ_CP034363.1, read as the reverse complement.
GTGGCTATCGTGGTTAAGAGCAGCGACTACCAGGCGATCATCAATGAGATGGATGCCAACAATAACGCCCTCCAGCTGGCAACCCGTTTTGACCTGGCAATTAAAGCCTTCGAGCACACCGCCGCCTATGACAGCATGATTGCCAACTACTTCGGTAGCCTGGTGCCGGCTTATCATGGTGAGACTTCTGAGCCAGCAGGTCGCTTCCCCCGCACGCTAAATCTGAACTTCATTAAAAAGCAGGATATGCGCTACGGGGAAAACAGCCATCAGGATGCTGCTTTCTATATAGAAGAGAATGTTTCTGAAGCCTCTGTCGCTACTGCGCAACAGGTTCAGGGCAAAGCGCTTTCCTATAACAACATTGCTGACACCGATGCAGCACTGGAATGCGTAAAAGAATTCAGTGAGCCCGCCTGCGTAATCGTGAAGCATGCCAATCCTTGTGGCGTCGCGGTTGGTGGCTCGATTTTGAATGCTTACGAGCTGGCTTACAAAACCGATCCGACTTCAGCCTTCGGCGGCATTATCGCGTTCAACCGCGAACTGGACGAAGCGACCGCTCAGGCAATCATCAGCCGTCAGTTTGTCGAAGTTATCATTGCCCCTTCCGCCACTGAAGCCGCGCTGCACGTTACCGCTGCCAAACAGAACGTTCGCGTGCTGACCTGTGGACAGTGGCAGCAACGCCAGGCCGGTCTGGATTTCAAACGCGTCAACGGCGGTCTGCTGGTACAGGATCGCGACCTGGGCATGGTCGGCGAAAGCCAGCTGCGCGTGGTCAGCAAACGCCAGCCGACCGAGCAGGAACTGCGTGATGCGCTGTTCTGCTGGAAGGTTGCCAAGTTTGTGAAGTCCAATGCCATTGTCTATGCCCGTGACAATATGACCGTGGGCATCGGCGCCGGCCAGATGAGCCGCGTGTACTCGGCAAAAATCGCCGGGATCAAAGCGAAAGACGAAGGCCTGATTGTGGAAGGCTGCGCGATGGCTTCCGACGCCTTCTTCCCGTTCCGTGACGGTATTGATGCGGCGGCGGCGGCTGGCGTGAGCTGTGTTATTCAGCCTGGTGGTTCAATCCGTGACGAAGAGGTTATCGCTGCGGCTGACGAACATGATATCGCGATGATCTTTACCGATATGCGCCACTTCCGCCATTAATTAAGGAACAGAACAATGAAAATTTTAGTTATTGGCAATGGCGGTCGCGAGCACGCGCTGGCATGGAAAGCGTCCCAGTCACCGCTGGCGGAAACGGTGTTTGTCGCGCCAGGCAATGCGGGTACGGCACTTGAGCCTGCTTTACAGAACGTTGCTATCAGCGCTACCGATATCCCTGCCCTGCTGAGCTTTGCACAAAATGAAAAAATCGATCTGACCATTGTCGGCCCGGAAGCACCGCTGGTTATCGGCGTGGTAGATGCTTTCCGTGCCGCTGGCCTGAAGATCTTTGGCCCTACGCAGGCTGCTGCGCAGCTTGAAGGCTCTAAAGCTTTTACCAAAGATTTCCTGGCTCGCCATCAGATCCCAACGGCCGAATACCAGAACTTTACTGATGTCGAAGCGGCTCTTGCCTATACGCGCAGTAAAGGCGCCCCCATTGTGATCAAAGCTGATGGTCTGGCTGCGGGCAAAGGCGTGATTGTGGCGATGACGCTACAGGAAGCAGAAGACGCGATTCAGGATATGCTGGCGGGCAACGCCTTTGGCGATGCGGGCCACCGTATTGTTGTCGAAGAGTTCCTCGACGGTGAAGAAGCCAGCTTTATTGTGATGGTTGACGGCGAGAACGTGCTGCCCATGGCAACCAGCCAGGATCACAAACGCGTTGGCGATGGCGATACCGGCCCGAACACTGGCGGCATGGGGGCTTACTCGCCAGCCCCGGTCGTTACCGACGAAATCCACCAGCGCGTGATGGATGAAGTGATTTGGCCAACCGTTCGCGGTATGGCAGCCGAAGGCAACGTCTATACCGGCTTCCTCTATGCTGGCCTGATGATCGATAAGAGCGGTCAACCCAAGGTCATTGAATTCAACTGTCGTTTTGGCGATCCGGAAACGCAGCCAATCATGCTGCGGTTGAAGTCGGATCTGGTCGATCTTTGCCTGGCAGCCGTAGATGGCAAGCTGGACAGCAAGGATTCCGTCTGGGATCCTCGCCCTTCTCTCGGCGTGGTACTGGCGGCAGGCGGTTATCCTGGCGATTACGGTACCGGCGATCAGATTCATGGTCTGCCGCTGGAAGAGACGCCGGACGGCAAGGTCTTCCATGCTGGCACAAAAATGCAGGATGATTTAGTCGTGACTAACGGTGGGCGCGTACTGTGCGTGACCGCGCTGGGTGAGGATGTTGCTGCCGCGCAGAAGCATGCTTACGAACTGGCTAAACATATTTCATGGAATAAAAGCTTCAGCCGTAGCGATATTGGCTATCGTGCGATTGGCCGTAAGTAGTCTGCATGAGGGCCGGAGCAATTCGGCCCTTTGCGCTTGCGCCTCAGAAATCTTCAGCTGTTGGCTGAGCAGGACATATATCATCTGCGGAAACCAGTAGCAGCTGCGTGCCGCCTGGTGCTTCCAGCCAGGCAATACTGAGCGGTTTACCCGATTCCTGCTGATGCTGCGTAATATAGCTCGCGGCATAGCGGTCAAAGCTGGGATGACGGGTTCCTTTCTGACAAAACGTCACCGTGCCTGATGGCTTCCAGTGTCCCTGCTGCAAAACCACGCGTCCTTTCAATAAATCATCGCTGACGGTTAGCATGCGTCCGGCATCATACTGATATAACGCGATCGCATCTGCTGACAGGGCTTCACGCCTGTCTTCCAGCTGCCGCTGCATAAAGCTCAGGCTGCCATCCTGATCAAAGCGCATCGTTACGCTTTCAGGATGCTCACCCGCAATATGCCGCTCAATAGAGATCAGTTTGTCCTGCTGCCACTGATAGTCGGTGGTTTCCACCGCCGGGCCATTGAAAGGGGTATAGACCGTCATCAGACGGGTAACGTGCGAATCACGCTCTTTACGCCAGATACGTACTGCACCGCGATCGGCAAGATAGCCGCTGGCGCTAAAGTCAGGATGCGCGGGACGGGAACTGCAACCGGCAAGCATTATCACTGTCAATGAGGAAAGCAGAAAGAACCGGGAGCGAATCATAGTGCGTCACACAATGAGAGCAGGGAAGCTGCCGTCAGTGGGAATGAGGCAGTCAGAAAAAAACGGGGAGAAACCAGTTTTAACAAAAGGGGCAGAGCGCCCCCCTGTTTAAAACCTTTCACTGTCAGCTTACTTAACAGCGTCTTTCAGTGCTTTACCAGAAACGAATGCCGGTACGTTTGCAGCTGCAATTTTGATTTCATTGCCAGTCTGCGGGTTGCGGCCAGTACGCTCAGCACGGTGGTTAACTTTAAAGGTACCAAAACCAACCAGTTGTACAGCATCACCTTCTTTCAGAGACTCAGTAATCGCAGCCAGGGTGGATTCCAGAGCAGCTTTAGCCTGGGTCTTAGACAGGTCCGCTTTGTCCGCAATTACATCAATCAGTTGAGTCTTGTTCATAAGTTATCCTTACAGTGTATTTATCGCTTGCTAAGCATCAAGTGCGAGGGAAAAACCAGTATTGGAACTCTCCTGCATACACGCACCGATAGCCACATTTTTCAGCCCCCCAAATGTAGACCAGACTGGGGGCGAATGTGAAGCCTTAAGGCGCTACAAATCAGGCCTGAAGTCACGTTTTATCGCCTTACTGCTGAAAATTTATACCGATGTTGCTAATCCCTGATTCTCGCAGGTCAGAACGCAGTCCTTTTATCAGTTCCAGGTCCCTTTCTTCACAGGCACTAAGCAGGCGGAAAATCTCCCACTGAATGTCCCACTCTTCTTCTACAGCCGGGTTCGCTTTTAGCTCTTCTTCGGTCATTTCGCGTTCAGCCTGGGTCATTTCCAGCATGGCAACGCTGGTGATTGACGCTTCGCTAACGGCAATCGCATGAGCCAGGGTCTCACCGCTTAAACGTGAATGCAGCAATTCGCTCAATGCCACACAGGCATCGATTGCTGGATACACGCCGTACAGATCGTAATCTTCTGCGGCCGGGATCGCTTCTTCCAGCTTTTCCAGCTGCGAATCGAAATTCACTTTGGCATCTTTAACCACCAGCGTTTCCCAGATCAGATCGAGGATGCGGCGATAAAGCTGCCCTTCGCCAAAACCAGTTTGCTGGCAAAATGCCCAGTAGTTGGGATACATGCGTTCACACAAGCAGGCCATAAAAGTCACGTGCTGCCAGCTTTCCAGCTTTTCCAACCGCAGGTGAATCGGATTACGTATCATGTTGGGATCTCTTAAACGAAAAATGCGCGGCCTGCAGTGTAACTGAAAAGCGTGCGCCTCACACCGTTAACCCTGCTGTTGAAAGCGGACAAAGGCAGGCCGTTGTGACGCCACCGCATCGGCCCAGCGAGTCGGTTCCGGCAGACGATAGCCTTGCAAACAGGTTTCCACCCAGTGCAGCGCGGTATCGGCACTGACGCGGTGGCCGGAGGAAATAAAGAGCGGATTACAGCGTCGTTTGCTGCGCAGCACCCAGCCAATCTGCTCGCCCTTGTCGAACAGCGGCTGACGCGCGCCCGGTTCTTCTTCCAGCGCTTCAAACTTACCGCACAGGCGCCGTTTGGCGACACCGATGGTCGGCACGTCCACCAGCAGGCCAAAATGGCTGGCAACGCCCAGGCGGCGAGGATGTGCGATGCCGTGCCCATCGACAAACAGCAGATCGGGCTTTTGCTCCAGCAGCGCCCAGGCAGCCAGCAACGCGGGGTATTCGCGGAAAGAGAGGAATCCGGGGATATAGGGCATCGTGGTGGCGATACGCGCCACCCGATGCTCAACCAGCTTCAATGAGGGGTATTCAAGGATGACCAGCGCGGCACGAGTCACTTCTCCGCCCTGTTCGAATCCCACATCCGCACCACCGATGTAGCGCGGCGGCATTACTTCAAAATCATCTTCACGCACGATCTCAGCCGCGCGAGTCATCTGCTCCTGCTTTAATGCCTGAATATCCATAATTATCCCTGGTGATATTGACGTGACAGTTTGTGTACGGCCTCCACGAAAACACCGGCGTGTTCTGGCGGAACATCCTGATGAATGCCGTGACCGAGGTTAAATACGTGACCGTTCCCCTGGCCGAAGCCCTGAAGAATTGTCGCCACTTCCTGTTCGATACGGGCAGGCTCTGCGTACAGCATGGACGGATCCATATTACCCTGTAGCGCCACTTTATCGCCTACGCGACGGCGCGCGTCGGCAATATCGGTGGTCCAGTCCAGACCCAGCGCATCACAACCGGTCGCCGCCATCGCTTCCAGCCATTGCCCACCGCCCTTGGTAAAGAGCGTTACGGGTACGCGACGGCCATCGTTTTCACGGATCAGGCCATCGACGATTTTATGCATGTAATGCAGCGAGAATTCGAGATAATCACGCCCCGTCAGCACGCCGCCCCAGGTATCAAAAATCATCAGCGACTGCGCGCCCGCCCGGATCTGCGCATTCAGATAAAGCGTAACGCTGTCTGCTAACTTATCCAGCATCAGATGCAGCGTCTGCGGATCCGCATACATCATCTTTTTCAGTTTGGTAAACGCTTTGCTGCTGCCGCCTTCAACCATGTAGGTCGCCAGCGTCCACGGACTGCCGGAGAAACCGATCAGCGGCACTTCGCCGTTAAGATTTTTGCGAATGGTACGCACCGCGTTCATCACATAACCCAGTTCCTGCTCAGGATCGGGGACAGGCAGTTTTTCCACATCGGCGCGGCAGGTGACTGGCGAGGAGAATCGCGGCCCTTCACCGGCTTCAAAGTAGAGCCCTAATCCCATGGCGTCCGGGATGGTCAGAATATCGGAGAACAGGATCGCCGCGTCCAGCGCATAGCGCCGCAGCGGTTGTAGCGTCACTTCACAAGCCAGCTCGGCGTTTTTGCACAGCGACATAAAGTCACCGGCCACGGCGCGCGTTGCTTTATATTCTGGCAAATAACGCCCCGCCTGGCGCATCATCCATACTGGCGTTACGTCTACTGGCTGGCGCAGCAGGGCGCGCAAATAACGATCGTTCTTCAGTTCACTCATTCTTCAGGGCTCTTTTTCATTCAGGGGCACAGTATATCAGTTATTCCGCTTCGGCGCGGCAGAGGGCAACCGTGTCCTCAATCAGTCGACGGGCAACCGTGCCCGCTGGCGGCAGCTGCGGCAGTGCATCAAAGCGATACCAGCCCGCATCGAGCAGCTCTTTCGGATCGATGACGATCTCGCCACTGTCGTAGTCAGCCATAAACGCCATCATTAACGATTGAGGGAAAGGCCACGGCTGCGAGGAAACATAGCGCAGATTTTTAACTTTGATGCCGCTTTCTTCCATCACTTCACGCGCAACGGTTTGCTCCAGCGTTTCGCCGACTTCAACGAAGCCCGCCAGCACGGTATAGACGTTGTTACGATGTTTTGTGTGTTGGGCCAGCAGGATTTCGTCGCCACGGCGGATTGCCACAATGATGCAGGGCGCTATCTGCGGATAATAACGCTGACGGCAGTGTCCGCAAAGGCAAGCCCGCTCGGTTTTACTGAGGTGCATGGGGTGCCCGCAATAGCCGCAAAATTTGTGTGAGCGATAGAACTCCGCGAGCTGAATACCGCGCCCGGCCAGCTGGAACAGGCCAACATCCTGATCGAGGATTTGTCGCAGGGAACCCATTTCATCAGACCGGCTTTCACAAATCAGGTAAACGGGCTCGCCCTGCCACTCACCAATTACCGACGCTTTTTTGCCTGTAAGTTCCAGGTTTTGCGCAGAACCGTACGGTAATTGACCTTTTGGCAACCATAGTTTATGGTCGTGGCTGACAACCCACCAGCCAGCGTCTACGCTTGAAATCTCAACTTCCATAAATTGCTCATCCTCAGCTTCACAAACTTACTGGATTGGGATTAGACATTGTTAAATATCACTCACGGAGTCACTCATGCTTAACCAGTTAGAAGTTCTGGCCTCGCGCGTAGGCGGATGTAGCGACCTGGTAGACTTTTGTCTGCACTCACGTAAGCAATTACTCATCGCTTATTATCAAATGGTTGGCATCAAGCCTAACAAGGATTCGCTGAGTACGCTCGACGAAAACGCGCTGGATACCTTTTGTCAAAGCCTGGTCGATTATCTTTCTACCGGCCACTTTACCGCTTATGAACGCTTTATCGAAGAGATGGAAGGTACGGAACAGCTGGCCAAAGCCGCGCTAATCTATCCCTCTTTGCAGGCCAATACTGAACTGATTATGCGTATTTATGATACTCATCTGGAAAACGCTATCGATCACAACAACTGCATGGAGTTTCAGCAGGCGCTGTCAGAAGTTGGCGAAGCGCTGGAAGCGCGTTTTACCCTGGAAGATAAATTCATCCAGCTGGCCTTAGAGAAAGGTACGGTAAAGCAAGACGCAGCTAATGATGAGGCCATTGTTCGTCCGGCGTAAGTCGTTATGAAAATGTAAAATCCTTGTAGTTTTAAAAAAGCCCCTTTATGCTGAATGGGCAATACAGGTGGTTCGCCCTGTGCCAGCCACTGTCGTTCTGTTTGCTTACGGGCAGCAGAATTCTTCTTGTCGGAGTGCCCTTAGGGGCTGAGACCGTTCATTCGGGATCCGCGGAACCTGATCAGGTTAGTACCTGCGAAGGGAACAAGAGTAAATATTCAGTGTGGGTGTAACGCCACTTGTTCACACCCTGCGCTTACTCCTCCGAACTCCGGACAAGCAACATTCCCTTTATTCAGGAACTTGCTATGTCTACCCCCAGTAAAAAACCCAATCGTCGTGAACAACGTGCCGAAGCGCAGCAGTTTATTGATTCCCTGCAAGGTTCTGCCTTTCCCAATTCAAAACGCATCTGGCTGACCGGATCACGCCCGGATATCTGTGTACCGATGCGCGAAATACAGCTCAGTCCGACCGTCGTTGGCGGCAGCAAAGATAATCCGCTGCTGGAAGAAAATGAGCCGGTTCCGGTTTATGATACAGCCGGCCCTTATGGCGATCCCGAGGCAAAAATTGATGTGCATGCCGGTCTGAATAAGCTGCGTGACGGCTGGATAAGCGAGCGTGGTGATACGCAATATATCAAACAACTCAGCTCGGTTTATACGCAGCAGCGTCTGGCGGATGAAGGCTTAGATCATCTGCGCTTCGATAATTTGCCGCGTCCTCGTCGTGCGCTGGCTGGCCGATGCGTGACTCAACTGCACTACGCCCGGCGGGGTGTTATTACACCCGAGATGGAATTTATCGCAATCAGAGAGAATATGGGCCGCGAGCGGATCCGTGGTGAAGTGCTGCTCCAGCAGCATCCGGGTAATAGCTTTGGTGCCAGTCTGCCTGAAAACATAACGCCGGAGTTTGTTCGTCAGGAAGTGGCCGCCGGACGCGCCATCATCCCGGCGAATATTAACCATCCCGAATCTGAGCCGATGATTATCGGCCGTAACTTTCTGGTTAAAATAAACGCTAACATCGGTAATTCCGCTGTCAGTTCCTCCATCGAAGAAGAAGTAGAAAAACTGGTGTGGTCCGCACGCTGGGGCGCCGATACGATCATGGATCTTTCTACCGGCCGTAATATTCACGAAACGCGCGAGTGGATCCTGCGTAACAGCCCGATTCCTGTCGGCACCGTTCCTATCTATCAGGCGTTGGAGAAAGTGAACGGCGTGGCGGAAGATCTGAACTGGGAAGTGTTCCGCGATACGCTGCTGGAGCAGGCTGAACAGGGCGTTGATTACTTTACTATTCATGCGGGCGTGCTGTTGCGCTATGTGCCGATGACGGCAAAACGCCTGACCGGCATTGTGTCACGCGGTGGCTCGATCATGGCTAAATGGTGTTTGTCGCACCATAAAGAGAGCTTCCTGTATGAACACTTCCGCGAAATCTGTGAGCTTTGCGCTGCTTATGACGTTTCGCTGTCGCTGGGTGATGGCCTGCGTCCCGGATCTGTTCAGGATGCCAACGACGAGGCGCAGTTTGCCGAGCTGCGCACGCTGGGCGAGCTGACCAAAATTGCCTGGGAATATGACGTGCAGGTGATGATAGAAGGGCCGGGACATGTGCCGATGCAGATGATCAGACGCAATATGACTGAACAGCTGGAGCACTGTCATGAAGCGCCCTTCTATACGCTTGGCCCACTGACCACCGATATCGCCCCGGGTTATGACCATTTTACCTCCGGCATCGGTGCCGCGATGATCGGCTGGTTCGGTTGCGCCATGCTCTGCTACGTGACGCCGAAGGAACATCTGGGCCTGCCCAACAAAGAAGATGTGAAACAGGGGCTGATTACCTACAAGATCGCCGCGCATGCTGCCGATCTTGCCAAAGGCCACCCCGGCGCGCAGATCCGCGATAACGCCATGTCTAAAGCACGCTTCGAATTCCGCTGGGAAGATCAATTTAACCTTGCGCTCGATCCCCACACCGCACGCGCTTACCACGATGAGACGCTGCCGCAGGAATCCGGCAAGGTTGCCCATTTCTGTTCGATGTGCGGGCCCAAATTCTGCTCGATGAAGATCACTCAGGAAGTCCGTGAATATGCGGCTAAGCAGGAAGCGGAAGCAAAACCTATCGAGATTGGCATGGCGGAAATGTCACAGGCGTTCCGTAGCCGTGGCAGCGAGCTTTATCATCCTGCCGATGCGCTGACGCCGGAGGAGAAAGTATGAACCGGGGCCCCTTTCCCCTGACGGAAGCTCGCCTCGGTCTTTACCCGGTAGTGGACAGCGTGGAATGGATAGCGCGTCTGCTGGAAGCTGGGGTGCGCACCCTCCAGTTACGGATAAAAGATCGGCCTGAAGAGGCAGTAGAACAGGATATTGCTACTGCAATTGCGTTGGGAAAACGCTACCGGGCACGGCTGTTTATCAACGATTACTGGCGCCTGGCTATTCGTTATCAGGCTTATGGCGTCCATTTGGGTCAGGAAGATCTGGACGTTGCCGATCTGGATGCGATTCACCGCGCCGGGCTTCGTCTGGGTCTGTCCACCCATGATGATGCCGAACTGGATCGCGCGCTGGCCGAACAGCCTTCCTATATTGCCTTAGGTCATGTTTTTCCTACGCAAACCAAAGAGATGCCCTCTTCTCCTCAGGGACTTGAGGCGTTAAGACGGTACGTCTCGCGCTTGCAGGGCGTTTCTACCGTAGCGATTGGCGGCATCAGTCTTGCGCGTGCGCCTGCGGTACTGGAAACCGGCGTGGGCAGCATCGCCGTGGTCAGTGCGATAACCCAGGCGGCCGACTGGCAATCTGCCACGGCAAAACTCCTCGCGCTGGCCGGTACGGGAGGCATTGCTCATGCTCAGTAATAACGACTTCATGCGCTACAGCCGCCAGCTGCTGCTGGAGGAGTTTGGCCTTGACGGACAGCAAAAATTGCAGCGCTCCAGCGTGCTGATTGTAGGCCTGGGTGGACTGGGATCGCCTGCTGCGCTCTATCTTGCCGCCGCAGGCGTCGGCAAGTTACTGCTGGCCGACAACGACAACGTGCATATCAGCAACCTCCAGCGTCAGATCCTGTTCCGCAGTAATGAAACCGGCCAGAGCAAAGCGCTGCTGGCTAAAAAGCATTTGCAGGATTTGAACCCGCAGGTGGAGTTTATCGCCATGGAGCAACGCATGGATGCCGCGCTCCTGACACAAACGGTGCAATGGGTCGACCTGGTCCTGGACTGTAGCGACAACATGGAGACGCGGCATGCAATCAATGCCGCCTGCGTAGTAAACGCAACCCCGCTGATCAGCGCCAGCGCCGTAGGCTTTGGCGGCCAGCTGCTGGTGCTGGCCCCGCCTTTTCGCCATGGCTGCTATCGCTGCCTGTGGCCTGACGAAGCTGAACCACAGCGGAATTGCCGTAATGCAGGGGTGCTCGGCCCGGTGGTCGGCGTAATGGGCACCTTACAGGCGCTCGAAGCGTTAAAAATGCTGGCGGGACAGCCTTCCGTTTTAGAGGGGCGGCTGCGGTTATTCGACGGCAGGCAGCAAACCTGGCGCACGCTCACGCTTGAACGCAGCGAAAACTGCCCGGTTTGTGGAGAACGCAATGCGCATTGTCATTAACGACGAACCGCAAACCATCAGTGCGCCACTGACATTGCACGATCTGCTGAACGCGCTGTCACGCAGCCAGCCCGGCACGGCGCTGGCCGTAAATCAGCGTATTGTGCCACGCGAGCGCTGGGAAGCTTATCTTTTACAGGAAGGCGATGAACTGGTGATTTTCCAGGCCATTGCCGGAGGTTAAAATGCTACAGATTGCTGATAAAACGTTTTCTTCCCGGCTGTTTACCGGCACGGGGAAGTTCGCCAGCCCGGCTATCATGCTGGAAGCGTTAAAAGAATCCGGTACGCAGCTGGTGACGATGGCAATGAAGCGGATAGATCTGCGCGGCAGCGACGATGGCATCCTTCTCCCTTTACAGCAGCTTGGCGTGCAGCTCCTGCCAAACACCTCCGGCGCGAAAACGGCGGAAGAAGCGATTTTTGCCGCCCGTCTGGCGCGTGAGGCGCTCGGTACCCACTGGGTCAAACTGGAAATTCATCCTGATGTGCGCTATCTGCTGCCTGATGCTATTGAAACGCTGAAAGCGGCTGAAGTGCTGGTCAGAGAAGGATTTACGGTACTGCCCTATTGCCATGCCGATCCGGTATTGTGCAAACGGCTGGAAGAAGCGGGCTGCGCCGCAGTGATGCCGCTTGGTGCGCCAATCGGCACCAATCAGGGACTCAAGACCCGCGATCTGCTGGCGATCATTATCGAGCAGTCGGGCGTTCCGGTAGTGATTGACGCAGGGATTGGCGCCCCCAGTCATGCCAGCGAGGCGCTGGAGATGGGTGCCGATGCGGTGTTGGTGAATACCGCAATGGCATCAGCCAGCCAACCCGTCCAGATGGCGCGCGCTTTCAGGCTGGCCGTTGAGGCTGGCGAACTGGCTTACCGCGCCGGTCTGGGAAGTCGTCATCAGCAGGCCGTTGCCTCCAGTCCGCTTACGCGCTTTTTGCAAAGCGGAGAGGCGATATGAAAACATTTGTCTCACAGTGGGAAAAGCTGGAATGGGATGATATCCGCCTGCGGATCCACAGCAAAACATCGGCTGATGTGGAACGGGCGTTAAATGCGCCCAGAGTCGGCCGGGAGGAACTGATGGCGTTATTATCTCCAGCTGCTCAGGCGTGGCTGGAACCGATGGCGCAAAAAGCGCAGATGCTGACTCGCCAGCGCTTCGGCCATGCCGTCAATCTTTTCGTGCCGCTCTATCTTTCCAATCTTTGCGCCAACGACTGCACCTATTGCGGTTTTTCCATGAGTAACCGCATTAAGCGCAAAACGCTGGATGCGGCTGAAATTGAGCGTGAGTGTCAGGCGATCCGCGCGATGGGTTTTGATCAGCTGCTGCTGGTAACGGGTGAGCATCAGACCAAAGTCGGCATGAACTATTTCCGCCAGCATCTGCCGGCAATCCGTCAGCATTTCAGTTCGCTGATGATGGAAGTCCAGCCAATGAGTGAACCTGAATATGCCGAGCTGAAAACGCTGGGGCTGGATGGCGTGCTGGTTTATCAGGAAACGTATCATTCGGCGGTTTACAGCCAGCATCACCTCAAAGGCAACAAGCAGGATTTCTTCTTCCGGCTGGAAACACCTGACCGGCTCGGGCGGGCTGGCGTGGATAAAATTGGCCTGGGTGCGCTAATTGGCCTGTCTGACAGCTGGCGAACCGACTGCTATATGATGGCAGAGCACCTGCTATGGCTACAGAAAACCTACTGGCAGAGCCGCTATTCCGTCGCTTTCCCTCGCCTGCGTCCCTGCGCGGGCGGTATTCAGCCTGCTTCAATAATGGATGAAGCACAGCTGGTACAGGTGATTTGCGCTTTTCGACTTTTTGCACCAGAAGTGGAACAGTCGTTGTCGACAAGAGAATCGCCTGAGTTTCGCGACAAAGTTGTGCCGCTGGCTATCAACACGGTGAGCGCCTTCTCAAAGACGCAGCCCGGAGGGTATGCTAACGGCCAGAGCGAGCTGGAGCAATTCTCTCCGCACGATAACCGTCGCCCCCAACAGGTTGCAGAGGCGTTAATCCAGGCGGGTATGCAGCCAGTATGGAAAGACTGGGACAGCTATTTGGGAAGAGCGCCCATTTAAGCGATACGCTTTACGCCGGGCTGCCAGGCATGTCGCTAAACGGCATTTTTGGCAGCGTTTCTTTGCTTTCGGCAAACAATACCTGACCGATCAGGCTGTCTTTATTAATTGCGCCATAACGCAAATTTGTCGCCAGATATTTGCGATCCAGCCCGGTCAGCTTTACCAACGGCGGTAAAACATCGGGAACCCGGTCAATCATAAACATCCGACTTAATTTTACCGCATCCCAGCTCACCAGGCGCTGATAAAATATGGCGTTGGCTTCACATTTCCTTAAATAGAAATTGTACTGACTAAATTCGCGTAAAGCCTGCTGCTGGGTGATATTCAGAATCAAATACTCTGGATCGGTAATTCGCTGTAGAATTTCGGTGTAATTAGGTAAATTTTTCAACTGAATGAAATGATTGCGTGCGCCCAACTCAACAATAGGACGGAAATAATGCAGCCAGCGTTTAATAAAGTCGCTATTTTTGGGTACTGCCATAAACCAGGTTTCAATGATGGGATAATGCTTATCAATCGTTGAGACATCACGATAGAAGGCAACCATGTCATAACGGTTATCGAGGTTGACCGCCAGCAGCTCATCAAGGCTACGGTTCAGGATAGTCGACGCATCCATCCAGATACCGCCATATTTATAGAGCAACTCCAGGCGAATGACATCACTCTTGTGGGCGACTTTTATATCCTGATGCTTAAATACCAGACCCGGCAGGTACTGCTGTAAATTGGCGTTGTTAACCACCGTTAGCGTATAGCCCGGATTTTCACGAGAAACTTTATTAACGAAACACTGTATCTCATGAGGAAGGGTTTCACCGGCCCAGAACATCCAGATTTGCTTTGGTATCGCTTCTGATCCTCTCTGGTGCCTGATGATATCTAAATCTTGTTCAAGAGCAGGATTGTATTCCGCCATTTTGCCACGCTTCAACAGAACCTTTTCGGCACGCAAGCGTATTGAAACTGCATTTTTTAATAGCGGCAGCGCAAGTGCCTTGAGCTTAGTCTTGTTCATAACCCCTCCATCAACCGGGCGGTCAAATTAACCGGCTGGTTCAGACGCAACGAAAGAAACCCGAAACAGGGTTTAATGTGGACATTAATATGTTTAAAAGGAAATTAACAAACAGACTCAAATCTAACAACTTTTTAATTATTTAACAGGGGGATTTAAGACAAAGCTCAGCATGGAAATGCAATTACAACCTCCATAAGGGAATAAGAACCTGTCAGACAATAAATTATTACTGATGAATGCTGATGGTTTAACTGCCTGCTTTTTATGGCATTCCTCGTAATTTTAATAAACGCTATTTTGTTTCTCTAATAAAGCCTGGATCGCTATTCCATAAAAAATGTTTGCCGCTGGCCGCTTTTCGCTTTCCGGGTAAAGTGTATTCCGTTGAGGTCATGTCGGCATCAACCGGGCCCGATGTTTCTTCCACGCTGTCGGGCTCGCCTCCCTACCCTTTTCCTGGCTGAAAGCCAATCGGCTTACCAACGCTTGTGGCTCCGCCAGCCTGAATTTCCGGCATAAAAAAACCGCTCCGAAGAGCGGTTTTTTAACGTGGCTTTAGCAACGATTAATCGTCGTTACCGCCCAGACCTGCGTTCAGCAGCTCTGCCAGGCTGGCGGAAGCTTCGTCTGCGGTCACCTGAGGTGCCACAGTCACTTCGCCTGCCGCTTTACGGCGCATACGATCCTGGTGATAAGCGTAACCGGTACCGGCTGGGATCAGACGACCCACGATTACGTTCTCTTTCAGGCCGCGCAGTTCGTCGCGTTTGCCCGCAACGGCTGCTTCGGTCAGTACGCGCGTCGTTTCCTGGAACGATGCCGCAGAGATGAAGGATTCGGTCGCCAGTGACGCTTTGGTAATACCCAGCAGATCGCGCATATAGGTCGCTGCGATTTTGCCGTTGGCTTCCAGTTCACGGTTAGAAATCTTAACGCGTGACACTTCAACTTGCTCGCCGTCCAGGAAGTCGGTGCTTCCTGCGCTTGCGATGGTTGCTTTACGCAGCATCTGACGAACGATGACTTCGATGTGCTTATCGTTAATCTTAACGCCTTGCAGACGGTAAACTTCCTGCACTTCGTTAGTGATGTAACGCGTCACCGCATGCACGCCACGCAGACGCAGAATGTCGTGTGGTGATTCTGGGCCATCGGAAACCACGTCACCGCGCTCCACGCGTTCACCTTCGAACACGTTCAGCTGACGCCATTTCGGAATCATCTCTTCGTAATGATCGCTACCGTCAATCGGGGTGATAACCAGACGACGCTTCCCTTTGGTTTCTTTACCGAAGGAAATGATACCGCTGATTTCAGCCAGGATTGCCGGCTCTTTCGGACGACGGGCTTCGAACAGGTCAGCAACGCGTGGCAGACCACCGGTGATGTCCTTGGTACCGCCAGATTCCTGAGGTACACGAGCCAGGGTATCACCCGAGCTGATCTTCACGCCATCTTCCAGCTGCACAATCGCTTTACCCGGCAGGAAGTACTGAGCAGGCATATCGGAGCCTGGGATCATGACATCGTTGCCGTTGGCATCAACAATTTTCAGCGCTGGACGCAGATCTTTACCACCGGCAGTACGTTCTGCACTGTCCAGGATCACCAGAGATGACAGACCGGTCAGGTCATCAGTCTGGCGGGTAATGGTCTGGCCGTCGATCATGTCAGTGAAGCGAATGAAACCGCTCACTTCGGTGATGACCGGCATGGTGTGCGGATCCCAGTTTGCTACGGTCTCGCCCGCTGCAACCTGCTCACCATCACCTTTCGCCATGGTCGAACCGTAAGGAACCTTATAGCTCTCTTTAGTACGACCAAATTCGTCGATCATTTTCAGCTCGGTGTTACGTGAAGTAACAACCAGCTTGCCAGCGGAGTTGGTAACCGACTTGGCGTTGATCAGTTTCAGCGTACCTTTGTTCTTCACCTGGATGCTGGATTCAGCAGCCGCACGAGATGCCGCACCACCGATGTGGAACGTACGCATCGTCAGCTGTGTACCCGGCTCACCGATGGACTGTGCTGCAATAACGCCGATGGCCTCACCTTTGTTGATGATGTGACCACGCGCCAGATCGCGTCCATAACAGTGTGCACACACACCGAAGTCAGTTTCGCAGCTTACAACAGAACGCACTTTCAGGCTGTCGACAGAATGCTCTTCCAGCAGGTCACACTGTTGCTCGTGCAGCAGGGTGTTGCGTGGCAGCAGGATGTCTGCAGTGCCTGGCTTGAGAACGTCTTCTGCGGTCACACGACCCAGAACGCGCTCGCGCAGTGGTTCTTTCACGTCGCCACCTTCGATGACCGGAGTCATCATGATGCCTTCGTGCGTGCCACAGTCGTCTTCGGTAACCACCAGATCCTGTGCCACGTCAACCAGACGACGGGTCAGGTAACCGGAGTTAGCGGTTTTCAGTGCGGTATCCGCAAGACCTTTACGCGCACCGTGCGTGGAGATGAAGTACTGGAGTACGTTCAGACCTTCACGGAAGTTCGCGGTAATTGGCGTTTCGATGATGGAACCATCTGGCTTAGCCATCAGACCACGCATACCGGCCAGCTGACGAATCTGCGCAGCAGAACCACGCGCACCGGAGTCGGCCATCATAAAGATGCTGTTGAAGGAGACCTGACGCTCTTCCACGCCGTCACGGTTAATGACAGTTTCGGTAGACAGGTTTTCCATCATGGCTTTCGCAACGCGTTCGTTGGCCGCAGCCCAGATATCGATCACTTTGTTGTAGCGTTCGCCAGCGGTTACCAGACCAGACTGGAACTGCTCCTGGATCTCAGCCACTTCCGCTTCCGCTTCGGTGATGATTTCCACTTTCTTCTCTGGGATAACCATGTCGTCGATACCAACAGACGCGCCGGAGCGTGCTGCATAGGCAAAGCCGGTGTACATGGTCTGGTCAGCAAAGATAACGGTCGGCTTCAGGCCCAGGATGCGGTAACAGGTGTTCAGCATCTTGGAGATCGCTTTCTTACCCAGCGCCTGGTTGACGATGGAGTAAGGCAGACCTTTTGGCACGATCATCCACAGGATGGCACGGCCAACGGTAGTATCGATGATGCTGGTTTTAGCAACCCACTCACCCTGCTCGTTTTTCTCGTGTTCGGTAATACGTACCTTAACGCGAGCGTGCAGCGACGCCAGGCCAGCGCGATAAATGCGCTCAGCTTCTTTCGGACCGGTCAGCACCATGCCTTCGCCTTTGGCGTTAACACAGTCACGGGTCATGTAGTACAGACCCAGTACAACGTCCTGTGAAGGAACGATGATTGGCTCACCGTTCGCTGGCGACAGGATGTTGTTGGTAGACATCATCAGCGCACGCGCTTCCAGCTGGGCTTCCAGCGTCAGCGGTACGTGAACAGCCATCTGGTCACCATCGAAGTCGGCGTTATAAGCCGCACAAACCAGCGGGTGCAGCTGGATCGCTTTACCTTCGATCAGAACTGGCTCAAATGCCTGGATACCCAAACGGTGCAGCGTTGGTGCACGGTTCAGCAGTACCGGGTGTTCGCGGATCACTTCGTCCAGGATATCCCAAACGACAGCTTCTTCACGCTCAACCATTTTCTTGGCGGCTTTGATGGTGGTAGCGAGACCACGCAGTTCCAGCTTGCCGTAGATGAACGGTTTGAACAGTTCCAGTGCCATTTTCTTCGGCAGACCACACTGGTGCAGACGCAGGTATGGACCAACGGTGATAACGGAACGACCAGAGTAGTCAACACGTTTACCCAACAGGTTCTGACGGAAACGACCCTGCTTACCTTTGATCATGTCGGCCAAAGATTTCAGAGGACGCTTGTTCGAACCGGTGATCGCACGACCGCGACGGCCGTTATCCAGCAGCGCATCAACCGCTTCCTGCAGCATACGTTTTTCGTTACGTACGATGATATCTGGCGCAGCCAGATCCAGCAGGCGCTTCAGACGGTTGTTACGGTTGATCACGCGACGATACAGATCGTTCAGATCTGACGTGGCGAAACGACCGCCGTCCAGCGGCACCAGCGGACGCAGATCCGGTGGCAGTACCGGCAGCACGGTCAGGATCATCCACTCTGGCTTGTTGCCAGACTGTACGAACGCTTCCAGCAGCTTGATACGCTTGGTCAGCTTCTTACGCTTGGTTTCGGAGTTGGTTTCGTTCAGCTCTTCACGCAGCTGCTCGCATTCCTGCTCCAGATCCATGTTTTTCAACAGCGCCTGGACTGCTTCCGCACCCATCTTCGCGTCGAACTCGTCACCAAACTCTTCCAGCGCGTCCAGATACTGCTCTTCAGTCAGGATCTGACGGCGCTCAAGGTTGGTCATGCCGCCTTCAACAACCACATAAGATTCGAAGTACAGCACGCGCTCGATATCACGCAGTGGCATGTCCAGCAGTAAACCGATGCGCGATGGCAGCGATTTCAGGAACCAGATGTGCGCAGTTGGGGAAGCCAGCTCAATGTGGCCCATGCGCTCACGGCGAACTTTGGTCTGTGTAACTTCAACGCCACACTTCTCACAGATCACGCCGCGATGTTTCAAACGCTTGTACTTACCGCACAGGCATTCGTAATCTTTTACCGGCCCGAAAATACGCGCACAGAAAAGCCCGTCACGTTCTGGTTTGAACGTACGGTAGTTGATGGTTTCTGGCTTTTTAACTTCACCAAAAGACCAGGAACGGATCATGTCTGGCGAGGCCAGAGCAATTTTGATCGCATCAAACTCTTCGGTCTTAGTTTGCGCTTTCAGAAACTTAAGTAAGTCTTTCACGGATTAGCTCCCGTCGGAGTGAGACTTCTCAAAACAACCCGGTACTCACCAGGCTGTCCTGTAACCAGTACGAACTTGAGGTATTACACCTCTGTCTTTCGGGCCGCAGCGGTATTAACCGCGGCCCGAAATGGGACAGAGGGTTACTCGTCTTCCAGCTCGATGTTAATACCCAGCGAGCGGATCTCTTTCAACAGTACGTTGAAGGATTCCGGCATGCCCGGTTCCATCTGATGGTTGCCGTCAACGATGTTTTTATACATCTTGGTACGGCCGTTGACGTCATCAGACTTAACGGTCAGCATTTCCTGCAGGGTATAAGCGGCACCGTATGCTTCCAGTGCCCACACTTCCATCTCACCGAAGCGCTGTCCACCGAACTGCGCTTTACCACCCAGCGGCTGCTGAGTAACCAGGCTGTAAGAACCGGTAGAACGTGCATGCATCTTGTCATCCACTAAGTGGTTCAGTTTCAGCATGTACATGTAGCCAACGGTTACCTGACGCTCAAACTGCTCGCCGGTACGGCCATCAAACAGGGTGATCTGACCGGAAGAAGGCAGGCCGCCGAGCTGCAGCAGCTCTTTGATCTCGCTCTCTTTCGCGCCGTCGAACACTGGCGTGGCAATTGGCATACCTTTTTTCAGGTTCTCAGCCAGACGCAGAACTTCATCGTCGGTGAAGGTATTCAGGTCAACTTTCTGACGCACATCCGTGCCCAGATCGTACGCGCGCTGAATGAACTCACGCAGTTTGGACACTTCTTCCTGCTTCTTAAGCATAGCGTTGATCTTCTCGCCAATGCCCTTCGCAGCCATACCCAGGTGGGTTTCAAGAATCTGTCCAATGTTCATACGTGATGGTACGCCCAGCGGGTTCAGTACGATATCGACCGGCGTACCGTTCTCATCGTATGGCATATCTTCGATCGGGTTGATCTTGGAGATAACACCTTTGTTCCCGTGACGACCTGCCATTTTGTCACCAGGCTGGATCTGACGTTTAACGGCCAGATACACTTTAACGATTTTCAGCACGCCAGGTGCCAGGTCATCGCCCTGAGTGATTTTGCGGCGCTTCGCTTCGAGTTTCTTCTCAAACTCGTGCTTCAGCTCATCGTACTGTCCAGCCAGCTGTTCCAGCTGGTTCTGCTTGTCTTCGTCGGTCAGGCCGAGTTCTAACCAGCGCTCGCGTGGCAGCTTGTCCAGTTTTTCCGCTTCAACGCCGCCGGAAACCAGCAGGTAGTTGATACGGCTGAACAGGCCAGCTTCGAGGATCTGCAATTCTTCAGACAGGTCTTTTTTCGCCTGCTTCAGCTGCATCTCTTCGATTTCCAGCGCGCGCTTGTCTTTTTCCACGCCATCGCGGGTGAAGACCTGCACGTCAATAACGGTACCAGACACGCCGTTTGGTACGCGCAGAGAAGAGTCTTTAACGTCAGACGCTTTCTCACCGAAGATCGCACGCAGCAGCTTCTCTTCTGGCGTCAGCTGGGTTTCACCTTTCGGCGTTACCTTACCAACCAGAATGTCGCCACCGGTCACTTCCGCACCGATATACACGATACCGGACTCATCCAGTTTGGAGAGCGCAGCTTCACCCACGTTAGGGATGTCAGCGGTGATCTCTTCTGGCCCCAGCTTGGTGTCACGAGACACACATGCCAGTTCCTGAATGTGGATGGTGGTGAAGCGATCTTCCTGTACCACGCGCTCGGAGACTAAGATGGAGTCTTCGAAGTTGTAGCCGTTCCACGGCATGAACGCGACGCGCATGTTCTGACCCAGTGCCAGTTCGCCCAGATCCGTTGAAGGACCGTCGGCCAGCACGTCACCACGTTCAATTGGTTCGCCCAGGTTGACACACGGCATCTGGTTGATACAGGTGTTCTGGTTAGAACGGGTGTACTTGGTCAGGTTGTAAATGTCGATACCGGCTTCGCCCGGATACATTTCGTCTTCGTTAACTTTGATAACGATACGGGATGCATCAACGTACTGTACGGTACCACCACGTTTCGCTACGGCTGTTACACCGGAGTCAACCGCTACCGCGCGTTCCATACCGGTACCAACCAGCGGCTTATCAGCACGCAGAGTAGGAACCGCCTGACGTTGCATGTTTGCACCCATCAATGCGCGGTTGGCGTCATCGTGCTCCAGGAACGGGATCAGTGACGCACCGACGGAAACCACCTGTTGGGTGGAAACGTCCATGTAGTCAACCTGATCGCGGCTGAACAGGCTCGATTCGCCTTTGCTACGGCAGGTCACCAGGTCGTCTACGAAGTGACCTTCGTCGTCGAGGTTGGTGTTCGCCTGAGCGATAACGTAGTTACCCTCTTCAATTGCAGAGAGGTAATGAATTTCGTCGGTCACCACGCCTTCGCGAACGCGACGGTATGGGGTTTCCAGGAAACCGTACTCATTGGTCTGTGCATACACAGACAAGGAGTTGATCAGACCGATGTTTGGACCTTCCGGCGTTTCGATTGGACACACGCGACCGTAGTGAGTCGGGTGAACGTCTCGAACTTCAAAGCCTGCACGCTCACGCGTCAGACCGCCTGGACCCAGTGCAGAGATACGACGTTTGTGCGTAATCTCAGACAACGGGTTGTTCTGGTCCATAAACTGTGACAGCTGGCTGGAGCCGAAGAACTCTTTCACCGCCGCCGAAATTGGCTTGGCGTTGATCATGTCCTGTGGCATCAGGGTGTCGAGATCGCCCAGAGACAGACGCTCTTTCACCGCACGCTCTACGCGCACCAGGCCGACACGGAACTGGTTTTCAGCCATTTCGCCGACGGAACGGATACGACGGTTGCCGAGGTGGTCGATATCATCCACTTCGCCAATACCGTTACGGATACCGATGAGCTTCTTCATCACTTCAATGATGTCGTCTTTGCTCAGGATACCGGAACCTTCGATCTCGTCACGCAGCAGAGAACGGTTGAACTTCATACGACCTACCGCTGACAGATCGTAGCGGTCTTCGGAGAAGAACAGGTTCTCGAACAGGTTTTCAGCCGCTTCACGCGTTGGTGGCTCACCAGGACGCATCATGCGATAGATCTCAACCAGCGCGCTCAGGCGATCGGTTGTTGGATCGACACGTACGGTCTCAGAGATGTACGGGCCGTGGTCCAGATCGTTGGTAAACAGCGTTTCGATGCGCTTATGGCCAGACTGGCTCAGCTTCGCCAGCAGATCCAGCGACAGCTCCATGTTAGCGGCAACGATCAGCTCGCCGGTGCTTTCATCGATGTAATCTTTACCGACGACTTTACCTGCGATGTATTCAACCGGAACTTCGATGTGCTCAACGCCATCTTTTTCCAGCTGACGAATGTGGCGTGCAGTAATGCGACGGCCTTTCTCAACGTAGGTCGTACCGTTGGCTTCGATATCGAAAGAGGCTGTCTCGCCGCGCAGACGCTCTGGCACCAGTTCCATCTGCAACTTGTTGTTGCGGATTTCGTAAACCACTTTCTCAAAGAACAGGTCAAGGATCTGCTCAGTGGTGTAGTTCAGGGCGCGCAGAATGATGGTCGCAGGCAGTTTACGGCGACGGTCAATACGAACGAACAGGTTGTCTTTCGGGTCAAACTCAAAGTCCAACCATGAACCACGGTAAGGGATGATACGTGCGTTATACAGCACTTTACCCGATGAGTGGGTTTTACCCTTATCGCTGTCGAAGAAGACGCCAGGACTACGATGCAGCTGAGAAACGATAACCCTTTCCGTACCGTTGATGACAAAGGTACCGTTATCGGTCATGAGCGGAATTTCGCCCATGTAAACTTCTTGCTCTTTGATGTCCTTAACGGTGCCTTCCGGCGCTTCGCGCTCGTAGATCACCAGGCGCAGCTTCACGCGTAAAGGTGCAGAATACGTGACGCCACGGATCTGACACTCTTTCACATCAAAGACAGGTTCGCCTAAACGGTAGCTGACATATTGCAGCTCGGAATTACCGCTGTAGCTTTGGATAGGGAATACGGAACGGAATGCAGCTTCCAGACCATACTGACCTTCCGGATCTTGCTCGATGAACTTCTGGAACGAGTCAAGCTGGATAGAAAGGAGATAAGGAATGTCCAGAACTTGTGGACGCTTTCCAAAATCCTTACGAATACGTTTTTTCTCGGTATAGGAGTAAACCATAGGGTTCCTCAGCTCGCTGAAAAGTAGAACCTCTCTGTCCGTCCAGGGGGGACAGTTCATGCGACACTATTTTGTTGGTCCGGAATGAAGAGCTTCTTTCCGTAATATCTCTTTCTGCCACTCTCAAATCATTTCATTGCCGTTGGCACAGCAGGGAACCGTGCGGAAAAGCAGTATATTGAGGCGTCGATAGAGAAAGATATTAAGCAAATCAATGGCTAAACAGTGTGAAACGCCATTGGTGCTGTAGAGCGCAAAAAGGCTGGTGACTATAAAGTCACCAGCCATCAGCCTAAAATACTAGGCTGCAACCTGAAAGGTTGGCTTATTTAACTTCAACTTCTGCGCCAGCTTCTTCCAGTGCTTTCTTCAGAGCTTCTGCGTCGTCTTTGCTGATGCCTTCTTTCAGGGCAGCAGGTGCAGACTCAACCAGGTCTTTAGCTTCTTTCAGGCCCAGACCAGTTGCGCCACGTACTGCTTTGATCACGGCAACTTTGTTAGCGCCGATAGCTTTCAGTACAACGTCGAACTCAGTTTTTTCTTCAGCAGCTTCAGCAGGGCCTGCAGCAACAGCTACAGCGGCAGCAGCAGAAACACCGAATTTTTCTTCCATAGCGGAAACCAGCTCAACAACGTCCATTACAGACATAGCTGCTACTGCTTCCAGAATTTGATCTTTAGTGATAGACATGACAATTGTTCCTGTAAATCAGAAATAGTTTATACGTTAAAGTGCAACAGACCAAAAAGTGCTTATGCAGCTTCTTTGGCGTCGCGTACGGCTGCCAGAGTGCGGACCAGTTTGCCTGCAGCGGCTTCTTTCATGGTCGACATCAGACGTGCCAGCGCTTCTTCGTAAGTTGGCAGAGTTGCCAGACGGTCAATATTTTCCGCCGTGATCAGCTCACCTTCAAAGGCCGCAGCTTTGACCTCAAATTTTGCATTCGCTTTCGCGAACTCTTTGAACAGACGAGCAGCAGCGCCCGGGTGTTCCATAGAGTATGCAATCAGGGTCGGACCAACAAACGTGTCTTTCAGGACCTCAAACTGAGTTCCTTCAACGACGCGGCGCAGCAGGGTGTTACGAACAACACGCATGTAAACGCCAGCTTCACGACCTGCTTTACGCAGTTCAGTCATTTTGTCTACGGTCACGCCGCGGGAATCCGCAACTACCGCAGACAGCGCGCCTTTGGCTACTTCGGTGACTTCAGCAACAATCGCTTGTTTGTCTTGAAGATTTAATGCCATTAGCTTGTGCTCCTGGATTTTTGACCGGAGAAGGATTCCTCCGGAACTCACATCACCTGCCAACGTTTCCGAAGACAGGCGCTCAAACACGGTGAGCAGAATCCAGCAAAGACTATAAATATATTCTTCAGGTTCTGTCACCGTCTACGCAGGAGATTAAGTTTCTTTCGAAACACCTGCGGTCTTGGACGGAGGCCTGGATAAGGCCAGGCTCCAACCGAAAATTCTGTCTATCCTGCCCCATTCGAACTGATACTGCGTTGGCTGCTCTCGCTCACCTCAGTCACATAGCGAGCTATGCTCCTGACGATTCACTTTTTTGCCGCCTTGTCTCAGTCCGACTGGCTTGAATAGGGGTTCTGTATATTAACAGAACAACGGGCGTAAGATTCTAGTCGAAAATTTCGCCCGCGTAAAGCAGATTAGTTAGCAGCAGCGTTCAGGCCAGCCTGATCAACTGCAACGCCTGCACCCATAGTGGTGGAGAGGCTAACTTTCTTGATGAAAACGCCTTTCGCCTGAGATGGTTTTGCTTTTTTCAGCGCAACCAGCAGGGATTCCAGGTTTTCTTTCAGTTTATCTGCATCGAAATCAACCTTACCGATAGTGGTATGGATGATGCCGTTTTTGTCGTTACGGTAACGAACCTGACCTGCTTTAGCGTTCTTAACCGCTTCTGCAACGTTAGGGGTTACGGTGCCAACTTTCGGGTTTGGCATCAGACCACGTGGGCCCAGAACCTGACCCAGCTGGCCAACAACGCGCATTGCATCTGGAGATGCGATAACAACGTCAAAGTTCATTTCGCCTTTTTTGATCTGGTCAGCCAGATCTTCCATACCTACCAGTTCAGCGCCTGCAGCTTTAGCAGCTTCAGCGTTTGCACCCTGGGTAAATACGGCAACGCGAACGGAACGGCCAGTACCGTGTGGCAGTACAGTTGCACCGCGAACGTTCTGATCGGATTTACGAGCATCAATGCCCAGATTTACAGCTACGTCAACGCTTTCTACGAACTTAGCAGTCGCCAGTTCCTTCAGCAGAGCAACAGCTTCGTTGATGTCATACTGTTTAGTTGCATCAACTTTGTCACGGATCACGCGCATGCGCTTGGTCAGCTTAGCCATTTCTTAGTCCTCTACTACCAGGCCCATGGAACGAGCAGTACCTTCGATGGAGCGAGTCATCGCTTCAACGTCAGAACCAGTCATGTCCGCAGCTTTGGTTTCTGCGATTTCACGTACCTGAGCACGTGATACTTTACCTACTTTGTCTTTGTTCGGCTTGCCGGAACCAGACTTGATACCCGCCGCTTTCTTCAGCAGAACTGCTGCTGGAGGCGTTTTGGTAACGAAGGTGAAAGAACGGTCAGAATAAACGGTAATAACAACCGGAGTTGGCAGACCTTTTTCCAGGGATTCTGTTTTTGCGTTAAACGCTTTACAGAATTCCATGATGTTAACGCCTTGCTGACCCAGCGCTGGACCCACTGGTGGGCTTGGGTTTGCCATACCGGCTGCAACCTGCAGCTTGACGTAGGCTTGTACTTTCTTAGCCATGATAATTCCTCTATTGGGTGCGATCGCTCCAGAAGGAGCTCCCCGTAATTAATATTCACGCGCTAAAGCGCATAAAAACAAAAGGCGCGAAATTGTAGGGCAATTTCGCGCCTCTCGCAACTGATATTGCATCGCCAGGCTTACTTTTTAATCAGGTAAGTTGGCTATGCCTGCTTATCAGCTTTTCTCAACCTGTCCAAAGTCCAGCTCAACCGGCGTTGCACGGCCAAAGATGGAAACGGAAACTTTCAGGCGGCTTTTTTCATAATCCACTTCTTCAACCACGCCGTTGAAGTCAGCAAACGGACCGTCATTAACACGGACCATTTCACCCGGCTCAAACAGGGTTTTCGGACGTGGCTTATCGCCAGCAGACTGCAGGCGGTTCATGATCGCGTCGACTTCTTTATCGCTAATAGGTGCCGGACGATCGGAGGTACCACCAATGAATCCCATGACGCGCGGCACGCTGCGCACTAAGTGCCAGCTTGCATCGTTCATGACCATTTGTACCAGTACATAGCCTGGGAAGAACTTGCGCTCGCTCTTGCGACGCTGGCCACCACGGATCTCAACCACTTCTTCGGTTGGAACCATGACTTCGCCAAAGAGTTCTTCCATGTTATGTAATTTGATATGCTCGCGCAGCGACTGGGCTACACGGCCTTCAAAGCCGGAAAACGCCTGAACGACGTACCAGCGCTTTTTTGGAGCTTCAGACATCTCAGAACCTCAGGCCAGTGATAAACGAGACGAGACGGACCAGAATACCATCCAGTCCCCACAAAATCAGTGACATCACGGCAGTGACCGCGGCAACGATTAACGTGGTGTGCAACGTTTCCTGACGAGTAGGCCAAATAACCTTGCGAACTTCAGTGCGCGCTTCGCGGGCAAAAGCCAGCGTTGCTTTGCCTTTCGTCGTCAGCAGCGCAATGCCACCTGCTGCTGCGATCAGGATTACTACGGCCAGCGCGCGCAGTGGGAGGGTAACTTCACGATAATAGTAGTTGCCTACGACAGCTACGATCAGCAGCAATGCCACACCTGTCCACTTTATCGCTTCCAGGCCGCGCCCGCTCCCTTGAGCTTCGGTATTAGCACTCATAAACCAACCTGCCACAATAAATCAGAAACTATTTTGCCGCGTTTTACGCGGCAACCGAACCGAATAATGCTGTCAGGCGAAACTCGGCATATAACGCCGTGCTACAGAGCCTGCCTCAGCAATGATTATGGCTGAAAATCACTGATGAGCCAGGTTCTATGTTACAGCGTGCAAAAAGGGCATCAAATGATGCCCTCTTCTTGTACGTTGCGTCAAATATTATCAGCGATTAAGCGATAACTTTAGCGACAACGCCGGCACCAACAGTACGGCCGCCTTCACGGATTGCGAAACGCAGACCGTCGTCCATCGCGATTGGATGGATCAGGGTAACAACCATCTGAATGTTGTCGCCAGGCATTACCATCTCAACGCCTTCTGGCAGTTCGATGGTACCGGTCACGTCAGTTGTACGGAAGTAGAACTGTGGACGGTAGCCTTTGAAGAACGGAGTATGACGGCCGCCTTCGTCTTTGGACAGGATGTACACTTCAGATTCGAACTTGGTGTGTGGCTTGATTGAGCCTGGCTTAGCCAGAACCTGACCACGCTGGATATCTTCGCGCTTGATACCACGCAGCAGGATACCACAGTTCTCACCCGCACGGCCTTCGTCCAGCAGCTTACGGAACATTTCAACGCCGGTACAGGTTGATTTCACGGTATCTTTGATACCAACGATTTCAACTTCTTCACCCACTTTAACGATACCGCGCTCTACACGACCGGTAACAACGGTACCACGGCCAGAGATAGAGAATACGTCTTCGATTGGCAGCAGGAACGGCTTGTCAATTGCGCGCTCTGGTTCTGGGATGTAGGTATCCAGGTGACCAGCCAGCTCGATGATCTTAGCTTCCCACTCAGCTTCGCCCTGCAGTGCTTTCAGTGCAGAACCGCGAACGATTGGCAGGTCATCACCAGGGAAATCATAAGCAGACAGCAGCTCACGCACTTCCATCTCAACCAGTTCCAGCAGCTCTTCGTCATCAACCATGTCACATTTGTTCATGAACACGATGATGAATGGAACGCCAACCTGACGACCCAGCAGGATGTGCTCACGGGTCTGAGGCATTGGGCCATCAGTCGCAGCAACAACCAGGATCGCGCCGTCCATCTGAGCAGCACCGGTGATCATGTTTTTCACATAGTCGGCGTGGCCTGGGCAGTCAACGTGCGCGTAGTGGCGAGTTGGGGTGTCATATTCAACGTGAGAAGTGTTGATGGTGATACCACGAGCTTTTTCTTCTGGCGCGTTATCGATCTGGTCGAATGCACGAGCAGAACCGCCGTAGGTTTTAGCCAGAACGGTGGTGATAGCAGCAGTCAGGGTAGTTTTACCGTGGTCAACGTGGCCGATAGTACCAACGTTGACGTGCGGTTTGGAACGTTCAAATTTTTCTTTAGACATCGCTTGTCCCTCTAAGACACGGATAAATCGGTGATATCACCACATCAACCAGGCAGCGCCTGAACTGTTGAATTTTAACGTACAGAGAAGAATCAGGGAGGGAGATTTAGAAGTGGTGCTGATACCCAGAGTCGAACTGGGGACCTCACCCTTACCAAGGGTGCGCTCTACCAACTGAGCCATATCAGCACGGCTTGGAGCGGGCAGCGGGAATCGAACCCGCATCATCAGCTTGGAAGGCTGAGGTAATAGCCATTATACGATGCCCGCATCCTGGAACTCGGCTACCTGTTCTGTCTGTAGCTTGTGAACAGCTGAAAAAGTTTCCCAGCTATTCGAGTCAACCCGCATTTGCTTGATGACTCTGACTGTGCTTGAGCTCAGTCTGAAATCTGCATTTGCAACCTCAAACTGCGAGGCCGAAATGGTGGTGGGGGAAGGATTCGAACCTTCGAAGTCGATGACGGCAGATTTACAGTCTGCTCCCTTTGGCCGCTCGGGAACCCCACCAGGGGTACTTCGTTACTTGATGGTGCCGGCTACCGGAATCGAACTGGTGACCTACTGATTACAAGTCAGTTGCTCTACCAACTGAGCTAAGCCGGCATCAAGTGGAGCGCATTCTAGGAAGACTGGCGGCGGGATGCAACAAAAAAATTGCGATAAAAGTCCTTATGGCTACTATTTGTGCGATTCTTCGCAAATTAGCGCTTCCGACCTGCAATATCGTTCAAATATGCAGCATTACGGCGCTTTTTTCATGCAGGCTTTTTCACGCCGAAGTACGCATCCTTCCTCTTTTCTCTTATGAGGATTCCTTCCATCAGGCGTTTTATTGCTTTAACTCCTCAATATGAAAGGTTCAACTGCCTGTTTTTTAGACGCCCGATTTTCTTTTATCCCATGAAGGGTGGCTAAAAACGGATTGCAGTCAGAGAAGGCATGACTGACTTTGCGGTTAATCAGGTTAGCGAGATGATTGCCAGCGAATTATTCAATAAATGCGGGAGCCGTTACGTTTGCGTCCGCAGGTTATATTTTTACTTCTGATTACTTGCCGTGTGGTGTTAACCTCCTGCCTATTGTTTTCTGAAATTTACCTTAGTGCGTACGTAAAATGGGATTTTCCCTTCTTTACCGGCAGTTCTGACGTTACGACGGGCTAATTCTTGCTGGCAGAAGCATGCATATGAGTAAAAAAGACTCCTTGTTGACTACACCCTATCTGCAATTTAACCGTTCGCAATGGGCCGCGTTGCGTGATTCCGTGCCGATGACGCTGAGTGAAGATGAAATTGCGCAGCTTGAAGGGATTAACGAAGATCTCTCTATAGATGAAGTGGCGGAGATTTATCTGCCGCTCTCACGTCTGCTGAACTTCTATATCAGTTCAAATCTACGCCGTCAGGCGGTGCTGGAACAGTTCCTGGGTACAAACGGACAGAAGATCCCCTATATCATCAGTATCGCCGGTAGCGTAGCCGTAGGAAAAAGCACCACGGCGCGTGTGTTACAGGCGTTACTGAGCCGCTGGCCGGAGCATCGTCGCGTTGAGCTCATCACCACCGATGGCTTTTTGCACCCTAACGAGGTGTTAAAAGAGCGCGGGCTGATGAAAAAGAAGGGGTTCCCACAATCTTACGACATGCACCGGCTGGTCAATTTTGTCTCTGAGTTGAAATCAGGCGCTTCGCAGGTCACTGCACCTGTTTATTCACACCTGATTTACGACGTCATTCCTGAAGGGGACAAAACGGTACAGCAGCCCGATATTTTGATTCTGGAAGGGCTGAACGTTTTGCAGAGCGGAATGGATTATCCCCACGATCCGCATCACGTCTTTGTCTCAGACTTTGTCGACTTCTCTATCTATGTTGATGCGCCTGAGGATTTGCTGCGCCACTGGTATATCAATCGTTTTCTGAAATTCCGTCAGGGTGCGTTTACCGATCCGGATTCCTATTTCCATCACTACGCGAAATTACCCGCCGACGAAGCGGTAGGTGTTGCCACACAGCTGTGGGAAGAGATCAATCTGATGAACCTGAAAGAGAATATTCTGCCAACGCGTGAGCGGGCGAGCCTGATTATGACCAAAAGCGTCAATCATGCGGTTGACCTGGTCAGATTGCGAAAATAGCGGCTGGCCACCTCTGCCGGAGGTGGCATTCTCTCGTTTAGCGACGTGCCGCAAGCCAAATCGAATAGGCTTCATCCCAGATCGCCGCAGGCGATCCTGCCCTGCCTAAACCAAAACCATGCCCACCGCGAGTAATTTTAATCTGCTCAACCGGTACGCCCATCCGCCGACAGGTATCGTGCATAATTTGTGTATTATGCGGATTCGACACATGATCGTCCTCGGCCTGTGCTAAAAACGTCGGCGGAAACTGGCGCGTTACGTAGTTTTCTACTGACCAGCTCGCTTCATCAGCCGGCGACGCATTTTTACCCAGCATTTCCAGGTAGGTATTAGTATGCGTGTAAGGCGGTTCGAGCGTAATAACCGGATAGATTAGCGCTGCGGTGTCGACCACAGGACGAATCAGATCCAGAGAGTCTTCCGGCTTATAGGTGGCAAAATCTGGCCGCGCTGCCGCCATCCCCATCAGATGGCCGCCAGCGGAAAAGCCTAACAGATGGACTTTCCGCTCCATTGAACGTACCAGCCTGATCGCCCGCTGCGCATCCTGCAACGGGGCCAGTCGCCCGGCTCGCCATTTTTCGTGAGGTAAGCGGTAACTCAGCACGTAAGCTGTATAGCCGCGAGCGTTTAGCCAGCGAGCGACAGGCCAGGCTTCACCACCCATCCCTATCCAGCGATAGCCGCCGCCGGCAGCAATTAATACCGCAGAGCCGTTCGGGTTTTCCGGCTGGAAGCGCTGAATAGCCGGACTAACGATATTCGACCATGAACCGTTTGTGGAAACGCGCAGCTCTCCGCTGGGCCCACCGCCGCCAGGTGGCTCATCCTGCCAAAGCGGAATAATATCCTCTCTGGCGAAAAGTTTTCCGGTGGTCATCGCCAACAGCGTTGCGCCAGTACCCAGCATTAACCGACGACGACTAATCATCTGACATCGCTGTCCTCAATAAGAAATTAGCTACAGGCCGCGCAGCAGATGGCCGCGAGGTCATTAACGGGTATAACAGAAGTGCCGGGGGCTTTTACGCAAAAGGTTTCTGTCACAGAAACAGGCGCGTTACCGGTTTTTTATGCGATCTGCCCTGTATCAGGCAAGTAAAATTAGCGGAAGGCGTTAAAAAGCAGGAAAACTGCCCGCGGATGCGGGCAGTTTGATATTAATGACTGCTGTTTTTCTCTCTGCGCGACATGCCATCAAGATAGCCCATGACAAAGGCAGACAGAACAAAAGCCAGATGGATAATGACGTACCACATCAGCTTATTATCAGGGATATTTCTGGCATCCATAAACACCCGCAGCAGGTGTATAGAAGAGATAGCCACAATCGACGCGGCAACTTTATTTTTCAGCGAGCCGGAATCCATTTTCCCCAACCAGCTCAGTTTTTCCTTGTGCTCGGAGATATCCAGCTTGGAGACAAAGTTTTCATAGCCGGAAAGCATCACCATCACCAGCAGGCCGCCGACCAGCGTCAGGTCAATCATCGACAGCAGCACCAGCACTAAATCGTTCTCGGCCATAGCCAGCACGTTGGGCAACAGGTGAAAAACTTCCTGGAAAAACTTGATCGCTAACGCCAGCAGTCCAAGGGACAACCCAAGGTAAATAGGCGCCAGCAGCCAGCGCGCAGCGTATATCAGATTCTCAGTAAAACGTTCCATAGCAACCCGTAAGCAATTCAACACCGGCACAGTATACCTGATGAAATGTTAAATTTTTCATGGTTGCCACGTCGAACTTGCTGGATTTTACCTGGCGCTACTTCGCTGAGCGCTCTTCATCGCTGGCTCCAGCCCGCGCTGTACCTGCCGCTCATAGCCAGTAATACCCTCCCCCATCTCATTACCGGCACTAACGGGCGCAGTGCAGTGTTCACATTCAGCAAACACTACGCGCATTGGCCCGCCGCCAGCGCCAAGACAGGAACTGCTCATCAACACAGTGATAAGGAGAGAAAGGATTTTTTTCATTTTGATTGCAGCTCAGAAAAGGGGGGTGCCCGGCTGCCGCTAACCTAGTGCAGCTCGCGATGCAAGTTACGGTAGTCTCTTGGCGTAACGTTAAAATGTTTTTTAAAGACGCGCTGAAAACACTGTTGCGATGAGAAGCCCAGATCCATGGAAATCGTCATAATGGTTTTGTGCGAGCTGACCAGGCTTTTCGCGGCTTCATCCAGCCGGCGACAGCGGATAAAACTGCCCAGCGTCATGCCTTTTTTTTCTTTAAAAGCGCGCTGAAGATGCCATTTTGAATAGCCCGATCGTGCGGCTACGGCTTCAATATTTAAACCATCATCCAGATGTGCTTCGATCCAGTCGATGATGACTTCTACGATTTCACCTTTCACTTGCTCTCTCCTGCTCCGGCGACACTGCATAGTGTGCGACCGGCATGCCACGATGGAATAATGTATCTTTTTGTTTTTTATAGTAAATTTTGAATATGCAAAAAATTACGTAACATATCAAAATTTGATGGCTGGAATGGTATAAAGAAGCTTAAAATAGTTCAAATAGATAATTTGAATCTCCGTTTATAGATAGTATCTATAGAGGCTATTATGTTAGATCTGAATCTGGTCCGCGTGTTCACCGCCATCTACGAAACGCGTAGCGTCAGTGGGGCCGCAGATCGTCTTTATATTACCCAGCCTTCAGCAAGTTACGCGCTTGCCCGCTTACGCAACGAGACCAACGACGAACTGTTTAAGCGCAGTCGAAAAGGCATGGAACCTACGCCAACAGCCGTTCAGCTCTATAAGGTGTTTAAAAAATCGCTGACGGGCATCGAAAAAGCCGTGGCGGAAACCCGCACGTTTTCCCCAGCGACATCACGTCACAAATTTCGCCTGGCTTTATCGGATCTGGGTGAACTGCTGTTGCTGCCGAAACTGGTCACACATTTACGCCGTGTGGCGCCTCATATTGAACTGGAAGTTATTCCGGTTGATATGAACAGGCTGGATGAATGGCTGCTGACAGGCAGAATTGACGCGGCTTTGTGCAGTCGTAGTGAATCGATCTCTTCTGCTCAGCGCGAGCTGATGGTTTATGAGCGCTATGTCTGCCTGCTCAACGTCGATCATCCGCGCATTGGCGAGCAGCTCTCTCTGGAAGAATATATGCAGGAACAGCACGTTATTGTTTCCGCCACCAGCGGTCACCATATCGTCGAGGACCGGTTGAAAGAGTACGGCATTGAACGCCACGTCGCTGTCGAAGTGCCGCATTTTGCCGCGTTGGGTGAGCTGATCGCGTCCAGTGAGCTGCTGGTCACGCTGCCTTCCAGCGCCGCTAAAATCTACGCCCGCCGCGGCAATGGTCGTATGCTGGAGCTGCCGTTTCACGTGCCAAATCAGGAAGTTTTCCTGTATGCCCATACGGAGATAGGCGATATCACCGCCAAAACCTGGTTCTACAACGTGTTGCGTATCGCTGGCCCGATGATGATAGAGCCATAATCCTTTGGCCGCTCATAGAAGAGTCTGCACGCTTAAAACCGGACGCAGACCACATTCCCATAAATGATTTTTTTTGCCAAACCCCCTGAGGTCAGGAATGTGAGGCGCTTCAACTGGCTTTGTGCCGCCTGCCGAAATTGCTGTTAAATCTGCCGAAAAATTCCAACAACAGCACAATGACCCGTCACGAAACGGCCTCCTATAGTTGAGGAAACGACTGTTAGCAGCTGCTTTCCTCTCTCACCTGCCGCTGATTTAGCTGAGATCGGTTCTTGCTAATGACTGCCATCTTCTTTCATCCCGGCGATGAAGAAAAAAAGGGTAATCACTATGACTGCCAAACACGGATCGCACGTACGCGTGTGGATATTGATGCTGATATTATTTTTGTCCGTTATTGCTTATGCCGATCGCTCCATTCTTTCCATCGCTGGCGGTGCCATTAAGGATGAATTTGGCCTGTCGCCGGTGCAGTTAGGGTTTATCCTCTCGGCTTTCAGCTGGGCTTATGTAATTGGTCAAATCCCGGGTGGCCTGTTTCTCGATCGCTTCGGGACGAAAAAAGTGTATGGCATTACGCTGGTGCTGTGGTCGATCTCCACGCTGGCGATGGGCTTTGTCGGTGAGTTTGCCAACGGCCTGACCAGCGCATTGATCATTATGTTTACGTTACGTTTTGCGCTGGGACTGATTGAAGCGCCAAGTTTTCCAGCCAATGCGCGCGTAGCGATTATGTGGTTCCCGAAAGCCGAACGCGGGCGGGCCTCTTCGCTTTTTGCCTCATCACAGTATTTTGCCGTCGGCATTTTTTCGCCACTCTCCGGCTGGCTGGTCTCGGAGTTTGGCTGGCCATGGCCTTTCTTTGTATTAGGAATGATGGGTATCGGCGCCTTTTTTGCCTGGATGTGGTACATGAAGGAACCCGGCACACATCCCAGCGTTTCACAACAGGAGCTTGACCATATTGTGGCGGGCGGTGGGCTGATTGATATTGATGCTGCCGAACAGCGTAAAGATAAATCACGGCTCTCACGCGAGACGTTTCGTAAGCTACTGACCAACCGAATGTTGTGGTGCGCCTATATTGGCCAGTATTGCACCATTGCGCTGAGCTACTTCTTTATTACCTGGTTCCCTATTTATTTGGTACAGGATCGCGGCATGGATATCCTGCATGCCGGTTTTGCCACCATCGCGCCAGCGCTGTTTGGTTTTGCCGGCGGCATCTCTGGCGGCATCATTTCTGACTATTTGATTCGGATTGGCTGGTCCGTTTCCTGGGCGCGGAAGACGCCTTATATTGTTGGCATGTTAATGGCGGCGACGCTGATTGCTGCCGCTGTCGCCAACAGCAACTTCTGGGTGATTGCCATTATGTCTTTCGCTTTTTATGGCAAAGGCGTGGCGGCCGGTGCTGGCACCTGGGCCGTGATCAGCGATACCGCGCCGAAAGAAGCGGTAGGCCTGGCGGGTGCTATCTTCAACTGTGTCGGTAATATTGCCGGTATCATCACGCCAATTATGTTTGGCTATCTGGTCGCGCTGACCGGCAACTACAGTATGGGACTGGTGTTTGTCGGTGCACACTGCGTGGTTGCGGCGCTGTGCTTCCTGTTTGTGATGGGGCCGATCGTACGCGTTGGCGGCGATATACCTGAAGATCGGGGCGACGGACAGCGGCTTAGCGAGGTTACGCCGCCGCACCAACTGTGATCCTTCATGCTGCCGCCTCGCGCGGCAGCACCAGAAGACGTTGATCTTCTCGCGCAAAACCTTCACTTTAGCCTTTCGTGGTTAATCGGGTAGCCCTTACCCGTCGTGAAGATGGAGTGCGCCTGTGTCGCTAGTCCTCTTGCCCAACCTGGCAGACCTTTCCGCCAGTCAGTGGGATGCTCTTACGCCTGACGACCAACCTTTTCTCCGCCACGCGTTTCTCAGCACGCTGGAAGAGAGCGGCTGTGTCGGCAAAGGCACTGGCTGGCAGCCAGAACATCTACTGTGGATGGACAACGGCGAGCCGCGTGCGGCTCTGCCCGGCTACCGTAAAAGCCATTCGCGAGGCGAGTACGTTTTTGATCATGCCTGGGCCGATGCCTGTCAGCGGGCCGGACTACCTTATTATCCCAAATGGCTGGCTGCCGTCCCGTTCAGTCCGGTGACTGGTGCACGCCTGCTGGGCGAGGCAGATGCCGCAAAAAAACTGCTGCACAGCCTTCCAGACTTTCTGCATCAGCGCCAGCTCCACAGCGCCCATATCAATTTCGCTAATGCGCAGACCCACGATTTGTTGGCAAACGCGCCTCGCTGGCTGCCGCGCTTCGGCTGCCAGTATCACTGGCACAATCCGGGCTATCGTGATTTCCAGGACTTCCTGGACACGCTGATGTCACGCAAGCGCAAACAAATTCGTAAAGAGCGCGAGCTGGTCGCCAGCCAGGGGTTTGAGTTCACTTTTTTAGTGGGGCATCAGCTTAGCGAAGCGCACTGGGACTTTGTTTACGCCTGCTACAGCAACACCTATGCCGTACGCGGTCAACGCCCCTATCTGACGCGGCAATTTTTCAGCCTGCTCGCGGAAAGAATGCCCAATGCCATTCGCGTGGTGTTGGCAACGCAAAACGGCCTGCCGGTGGCGATGGCGTTCAGCCTGGTGGACAACCAGACGTTTTATGGTCGCTACTGGGGTTGCCTGGCAGAGTTCGACCGGCTGCATTTTGAAACCTGTTTTTACCAGGGTATGGATTATGCCATCGCTAACGGCTTACGGCGTTTTGATGCGGGTGCGCAGGGAGAACACAAGCTGGTGCGGGGATTTGAGCCTGTCATTACTGAATCCTGGCACTATTTACGGCACGACGGCCTGCATGACGCCGTGGCGGATTATCTCCAGCAGGAACGTCAGGGCGTCGAAGCATGGGCTGAGGAAGCCCGCGAATCGCTGCCGTATCGTCGCAACGAATAACAACTGGAACGACCATCAGAGGCATAACGTCACCTCTGATGGCTCAGCGATCAGGACTCGCCAACAAAGCCACCGGTCTGGTGATGCCACAGGCGGGCATATAATCCCCCCTTCGCCAGCAGCTCGCTATGGCTACCCGTTTCAGCAATACGACCGTTTTCCAGCACCACCAACCGATCCATTTTGGCGATGGTAGAAAGGCGGTGGGCAATCGCGATAACCGTCTTGCCGCCCATCAGCGTTTCCAGGCTTTCCTGAATGGCCGCTTCCACTTCCGAATCCAGCGCGGATGTGGCCTCGTCCATAATCAGGATTGGCGCGTCTTTCAGCAGCACGCGGGCTATCGCAATACGCTGACGCTGCCCGCCGGAAAGCTTCACGCCACGCTCGCCTACGTGTGCATCCAGTCCGTAACGCCCCTGCGAATCAGACAGCAGTGGAATAAACTCATCGGCTTTAGCGCGATGAATAGCCTGCTGGAGTTCCGCTTCTGTTGCATTGGGACGGCCATACAGCAGATTGTCGCGAATAGAGCGATGCAGCAGCGAGGTATCCTGGGTGATCATACCAATTTGAGCACGCAGGCTTTCCTGGCTGACCTGCGAAATATCCTGTCCGTCGATGATAATCCGTCCCCCGTCCAGGTCGTAGAGCCGAAGCAGCAGGTTGACCAGGGTGGATTTCCCTGCGCCGGACGGCCCGATCAGGCCGATTTTTTCGCCGGGACGAATGGTCAACTGCATGTTCTCAATGACCCGACGCTCTTTGCCGTAATTAAAATTCACCCCATCAAAGCGAATCTCACCGCGGTGTACCTTTAATGCAGGCGCCCGCGGCTTATCCGCAACGCTGACCGGCTGAGCGATGGTCTGCAAACCGTCCTGCACCATCCCGATATTTTCAAAAATACCGTTCACCACCCACATGATCCAGCCAGACATATTCACAATGCGGATCACCAGGCCGGTTGCCAGCGCGATTGCCCCGACGCTGATCAACGATTGCGTCCACAGCCACAGCGACAGGCCGGTTGTGCCCACAATGAGCAAACCGTTAAGCGTCGTCACCACTACATCCATATTTGTGACCATTCGCCCCTGCTGGCGGGTTTTTTCAGTCTGGTCGCCTATCGCCTCACGCGCATAGGAGCGCTCAAGGTCGCTGTGCGCAAAAAGTTTCAGCGTAGTGATATTGGTATAGCCATCAACAATAGTGCCCATCAGGCGAGAGCGGGCATCTGATGAGGCAACCGAGCGTGATTTAACGCGCGGCACGAAGTATTTCAGGCTGACAACATAGCCGATAATCCACAGCAGCAGCGGGATCATCAGCCGCCAGTCGGCCTCGGCGAACAGCACCAGTGAGGTGATGGCATAAATCAGCACGTGCCACAGCGCATCGACGGCCTGCACTGCCGAGTCCCGCAGAGCATTGCCGGTTTGCATAATGCGCTGGGCGATACGCCCGGAAAAGTCACTCTGAAAGAAGTTCAGGCTCTGACGCAGCACGTAGTTATGGTTTTGCCAGCGGATCATGCTGGTCATGCCGGGGTTAATCGTCTGGTGTACCAGCAGATCGTGCAGGCCAATAAACAGTGGCCGCAGCACCAGCGCCACCACGCCCATCCAGATCAGTTCGTTAGCATGGACGCTGAAAAAATTGTCGGCCGGGGTCGTATTCACCATATCGATGATGGTACTGAGGAAGCGGAACAGCGCCACCTCAATCAGCGACGCGACCAGACCAACCACCAGCAGCAGGGCAAAGCTCTGCCAGACCTGACGCAAATAGTAGTAATAGAACGGCCAGACGCTGTTGGGCGGCGTGGCGCTGGGGGCTTCCTGAAAAATGTCGATCAGTCGTTCAAAGCGGCGATACAGCATTTTGAGGCTCACTTTACAGCTAAAAGAACTGATTTTAGTGCATTTTTGCGGAAGCTGAGGCAAGGGATGAAGACGCGTGCGGTTAAGTGCTCATTGATTCGCGATAGCGTGCAGAATGAGAAGGCTTCCGTTGGCGCAGTAGCAATGGCAATCTGCGCTGAGGATAAACGGCAAACACGAATATGCCATTTTCCACCTGCTGGAAATAGATATTATGGCTGACGCAGGGGAAACGAAACGCGCCTTTCCAGAAATCTTTTTCGGCGTCTTCACCTATGTCCAGCATCACTCTATAGCCCGTCATTCGCCCCCTATTCCACTTCCACCGCCACCAGCCGCGAGCCATATTTTGCACGTTGCTTCAGGGCTGGCGCGTTTTCGGTGACAATCAGGCTGATATCCACCAGCGGACAGACATGAGCCAGCGCCCGATAGCCCATTTTGGAACTGTCGGCCAGCACCACGGTTTTATCTGCCGCTTTGATCATCGCCTGCTTTACCGGTATCTCGACCGTATTGATATTGGTGATACCGCTCTCAAAGTGCACGCCTTCTGCGCCCAAAAATGCCCAGTCAACGTGAATGCTGTTGATTTTATCCACGGTCTCCTGCCCCACCAGCGTATAAACCTGGGAAAGCATCAGCCCGCCTGCCACATGCACCGTAAAACCAGGCTGGTTGCCAAGCGCCATCGCGATATAAATATCATTCGTCACTATGGTCAGGTTCTTTTTCTCTTTCAGTGCCAGCGCCAGGGCATAGACGCTGGAGCCGTTATCGAGGATGAGCGACTGTCCATCTCTTACCAGGCTGGCAGCATGACGGGCAATGGCCGTTTTGGCAGCCGCATTCATTTGCAGCCGGACGCTGTAAGGCGTATCGAAATTATTATCTGCCGCAACGGGAAGAAGGCCGCCGTGGGTACGCATCACCCGCCCCGTTTTTTCTAACAGGGAAAGATCGCGTCGGATCGTCGAGGAATCCACACCGAAGATCGCTGAAAGCTCCGCGGCATTCAGATAACCTTTTTCTGTGATCATCTCTACAATTTGCGCTCTGCGCTGGCTTGCCGTCATCCTGAATTTTCCCTGCTCTATATTTGCACGTTTTCATGCATATAGTGGCGCATAGTTGCGCAATTGTCACGATTAACGGTCAATTTATGGCGCTAAAATAAACAGATGTAGCCTGATAGCGTATTGACTGCACGAATTCGTGCATATATTGTGACGCTTATCGGGACAACGATCTTCAGGAGCAGGCACCGATGACGACCATTCACCGTAGCGCCTATGAACAAGAGCTGGATCAACAGGTTAGTGCACTGGGCGACCAGCTGGACTCTACCCTGCCGAAAATGCTGAATGGCCTGGCACTCGACCAATACGATCGTATTGTGCTGGCCGGAATGGGATCGTCCGATTACGCGCTAATCCCTATCGAACGTGAGCTGATTGAGCGTGGTTTTCCGGTCTGGCGTCTTGATGCCGGGCGGCTGCTGGATATGCCTCAGCTCATTACGAACCGCACATTACTGTGGATGACGTCGCAATCAGGTATGAGCGGTGAGATCGTCGCCGTATTGGAAAGCGTGCCAATGCCGCAAACGCTGATTGGCGTGACTAACGATGTTGACAGCCTGCTGGCAAAAAAGGCGGATATCGTCGTCGAATTGAAAAGTGGAGAAGAATCGACCGTCAGCGCAAAGAGCTATCTGAATACGCTGGTTGCCAGCTATCGCACGCTTTATGCACTGAGCGGACGTGATGAAGCGCCGCTGATTGCTGAGGTACGGGCATTATTACCGCAGGTGGCGCATATCATTACGCAACGTGAACCTGTACAGGCCGTTACCGAACGCCTGTTTAAGTATGCCAGACCCCGGGTGGCGATGATTGGAACCGGCGCGGATGCAGCTACTGCGTTGACCGGTGCGCTGATCACTAAAGAAGCGTCCAAAGTATTTGCTGAAGGTTTTATCGGCGGTGAGTTCCGTCACGGTCCGATGGAGACATCGGGAGAGGGCATGCTGGCGCTACTGTTTGGCGAAGAGAACGATATCACGTTGCAAACGCTGGCCGCCGATCTGGCCGCCAACGGCAGTGAAGTTGTCGCTGTCGGCCCGCAGGCCTGGGCTGGCTGTCAGCAGTGGCCTACGCCAGCAGGTCAGCCGCTCGCCCGCTTGCTCTGCGCTATGCTTTGGGTACAGCACCTGACGGTGACGCTGGCTCGTGCAAACGGCATGGTGCCCGGCCAGTTTCTTTACGGCAACAAAATCACGGTAAAAATATGATGACACACGCACTTCCATTACGCGCCGGCATTGATATGGGGGGCACCGGCACCCGCATTATTTTACTGGCTGGCGAGCAGGAAGTTGCGTCTGAAACGATCCCTACCGCCTGGTTCGACACTTTGCCTCAGGATCAGCGAGCCAGAGCGCTGGTTGATATTATCTGTCGCCTGCGGCCTGTCGGCCAGCGCCTGGGGAGCCTGGGCATCGGCGCCAGCGGGCCGGTTAATAACGTGACTGAAATTATTGAAAACAACGACACGCTGGCCTGTTTTTCTGATTATCCGCTGGTTGCCGAGCTGCGCGAACTGCTGGCGGTGCCGGTGGCGATAGATAATGACGCGGTTGTTGCCGCACTCGGAGAATATCATCTGGGGGCCGGACGCGGCAGCGAGCGAATGCTGATGGTCACGCTCGGCACCGGCATCGGCGTCGCGCTACTCGATAAAGGTAAACCGCTACGCGGCAGCGACGGACAGCACCCGGAAGCGGGACATATTACTGTCTCAAGCGAGCCGGTTCACTGCTACTGCGGCTTACAGGGCTGTTGGGAAATGCTGGCTTCGCGTTCCCAGCTACAAAAACAGCTCAGGCGAGAAATTCCTAATCTGAAGTGGGATGCCAGCACGCCAGCGGTGCTGAGTGAAATGATGGCGGCAAGACCGGCGGTAGCCGGGATCCTGCACCACTATGGCCAGGTTGTCGGCTGCGGTTTGAACACGCTACTGACGCTATATGGCCCGGATGCCACCGTGCTAAGCGGCAGCGCAGCGGCTCTGCTTCCACTGTTTCAGTCAGGGATGGATGCTGTGATGACGCGTGCAGAAGGTTACGCGGTCAACAGAAAAATAACGCATTCATCTCTTGGCGATGCGGCGGGCGCGCTGGGGGCGGCAATACTGCCAACGCTAAGGGGAACCCGCTAACCGGTAGTTATAAATAAGAAAGTGCTGTTAATTCATGCCTGGCCTATTTACTTTACGGTAGGTCCAGGCATTTTTCTGGCTTCAATATCACTTATCACTCGCTTCTCATGTATCACAACGGAGAGTCTGTATGATTAGTCGATTTCCCCCCCGCTTTAGCTGTTTACTGACGCTGTTTGCCCTGAGTTCCTCAGGAATGGCGTTTGCAAAAACCCAAATCAACGCCTTATTTATGTCTCAAGCCGCCTACAGTGAAAGCGATGTGCGTGCCATGACCAGTGATTTTGAAAAAGCCAACCCCGATATCAGCGTTAACCTGGAATTTGTGCCTTACGAAGCGTTGCACGACAAGATCGTGGCGGCAAAAGGCGCAGGCAGTAACGGTTACGATGTGGTGCTGTTTGACGATATGTGGCCCGCAGAATTCGGTAAGTTCAACCTGCTGAAAGATGTCACCAGCCAGATCTCCGTTACCGAAAAAACCCGGATATTTGACGGTGCATGGAGTACCGTTAGCTGGGATGGCAAACAGTGGGGAATGCCGTGGATCCTCGATACCAAATATCTCTATTACAACAAAGCAATGCTGGCAAAAGCGGGAATAGCTAATCCGCCAAAAACCTGGCAAGAAGTGATGGAACAGGCGCAGATCCTGAAAGAAAAAGGCATCGTAAAATATCCACTGGTGTGGAGCTGGTCGCAGGCCGAAGCGCTGGTGTGTGATTACACTACGCTGGTCTCCGCGTTTGGCGGACAGTTCAGTAAAGACGGCAAGCTTAATTTCAGCGATGCTGGCTCGGTCAACGCCGTTCAGTATATGAAAACCTCGCTGGATAAAGGCGTGACTAATCCAAATTCTCGTGAATACCTTGAAGAAGACGTCCGCAAAGTTTTCTCCAACGGCGATGCCGCTTTCGCACTGAACTGGACTTACATGTACAACATGGCTAACGATGCGAAA
The DNA here is from genome assembly GCF_007981265.1 of Pantoea sp. CCBC3-3-1. Classification (NCBI taxonomy): domain Bacteria; kingdom Pseudomonadati; phylum Pseudomonadota; class Gammaproteobacteria; order Enterobacterales; family Erwiniaceae; genus Pantoea; species Pantoea sp. CCBC3-3-1. The sequence goes on along the minus strand of NZ_CP034363.1, from coordinate 207,064 downwards.
CAAAGTAAGGTGGCGGGTGACGTCGGTATCGTTCCGGCACCCTCGGAAACACCCGGTGCCGTAGCCGCCATGAACGGCTCAATGGGACTGGGCGTGACGCAGACCAGCAGCAATCCCGTGCAATCCTGGCAATATATTCGCTATCTCACTTCTCAGCCGGTACAGAACAAATATGCGCGCCTGAGCCTGCCGATCTGGAAATCGTCCTACGATATTGCGGCGGTGCAAAAAGGACAGGAAGCGCTGATTGCCGTTGCCAAACCGGCGCTGAACGTAATGCTGATGCGCCCCATTACCAGCGACTATTCACGCCTTTCCAACACGCTCCAGCAGCAGATCCAGCAGGTGCTGCAAGGCCAGAAAACCCCGGAAGCCGCGATGGCTGCCGTGACCAAAAGCGCCCAACGTCTACGTTAAGGGGTCTTGATGCTCAGTCTGCAACAGCGTGAGCAGCGTCAGGCATGGGTGTTGCTGGCACCCATGCTGGTAATGATGGGCCTGCTTACAGCCTGGCCTCTGCTGCGTACTATCTGGCTCAGCTTTACCGATGCTGCGCTTATCGGCACTGGCGGCCCGGTAAATTATGTTGGCATGGAAAATTATCGCTATGCGCTGACCGACCCGGACTTCCTTGCCTCGCTTTGGCGCACGCTCTATTTCACCGTTGCGTCGGTGGCGCTGGAAGGCATTGTCGGCGTGCTGGTGGCTTTACTGCTCAATCAAAAGTTCTATGGCCGCAGCGTCTTGCGGGTGCTGGTTATCCTCCCGTGGGCACTGCCAACGATCGTTAACGCGATGATGTGGCGGCTGAATTTTAACCCTGACTACGGCAGTATCAACGCGCTACTGACACAGCTGGGGATCATTGATAGCTACCGCAGCTGGCTGGGTTCGCCCGATTCGGCGCTGAATGCCGTGATGCTCGCTGACGTCTGGAAAAACTATCCGCTGGTGACGCTGCTGGTGCTGGCTGCCCTACAGTCGGTGCCGGAAGATTTGTTCGAGGCTGCTCGTCTGGATGGTGCTTCTGCCTTCAGGCGTTTTAGGGCCATTACTTTTCCTGCAATTGTTGGCCCACTCAGCGTTGCGCTGATCCTGCGTACTATCGACGCCTTTAAAATTTTCGACATTATCTATGTGATGACGCGTGGCGGGCCGGTGGACAGTACCAAAACCCTGAGCTTCTTCGTCTATCAGGAATCTTTCAGCTACCTTCGCGCGGGCAGCGGCGCGGCCTATGCCATTCTGATGACGTTGATGTGCAGCGTGCTGATTGCAATTTACCTGTTGATGGTCTGGCGTCAACGTCGTCGGAGTACCGCCAATGAAACGTAAACTGCGCGTTCTCTTTCGTTATCTGGCGGCCCTGCTGGTAGCAATTAGCATTCTGGCGCCCATGCTGTGGCTGTTTCTGATGAGCGTCAGTTCCGGCAGCGATCTGACCCGTATTCCACTGCAATGGCTACCGCGCCAGTGGGATTTCAGCCGCTATGCCAGCCTGCTTTCTCTGACACCCGGCCAGCCTGGCCAGCTTTTTCTCCATGCGCTGGGCAACAGTATCCTGGTAGCCTGTGGCGCAACGCTGGTTTCGCTGCTGCTGGCGATCCCCGCCGCGTTCAGTTTTTCACGCTATCCTGGCCGCGAAGGCTGGCTGCTCGCCAGTCTGGCGATCTATATGGTACCGCCCGTCGCCTTTGTGTTGCCGCTGTACTTTGTTTTGCAGCAGCTTGATCTGCTTAACACGCATCTGGGGCTGGTGCTGGTTTACTGCTCGCTAATCCTGCCGTTTCTCACCTGGATGTTAAAAAACCAGTTCGATGCGCTACCGGTAGATATTGAACAGGCCGCCAGGCTGGATGGGTTACGCTTCTGGCAGGTGCTGCTGCGCATCACGTTACCGCTGGCGAAACCGCTGCTGGGTGCTTCCGCGCTGTTCGGCTGGCTGCTGGCGTGGGATGAGTTCTTTTATGCACTGTTGTTTACCAGCAATCTTAATGCCCAGACATTACCGGTGACGATCGCGGGCTTTACGGCAGGCCGCGCCACCGATGACGGGCTGATAGCCGCCGTCGGCATACTCGCTGCGCTGCCGCCGCTGCTGATCGCTGTCTGGTTACAAAAAAGTCTGGTCAGCGGGTTGACCAGCGGTGGAAGCAAAGGCTGATGACGCGACTTTCGAGGATTTTATGGCGCATGTTGAACTGGTTAAGGTAGAAAAGCGTTACGGCAAGCAGACGGTTCTCTCTCCGCTGGACCTGACCATTCCTGACGGCAGTTTCACCGTACTGGTTGGCCCTTCCGGCTGTGGAAAATCCACGCTGCTGCGTTTACTGGCCGGGCTGGATACGCTCTCAGCCGGTGCGATCCTGCTGGATAATCAGCAGATTAACGATCTGGATCCGGCCGATCGTGATATCGCGATGGTGTTTCAGAGTTATGCGCTTTATCCGCATTTGACGGTGGCAGAAAACCTCGCCTTTCATATGCAGGTTAAACGGGTAAAGCACGCTGAGCAGCAAAGCAAAATTTCACGTGTGGCGGAGATTCTGGGCATCAGTAAGTTGTTGAACCGCTATCCACGAGCGCTGTCTGGCGGACAACGCCAGCGCGTGGCGATGGGCCGGGCGATGGTACGCAATCCTCGCGTGTTTCTCTTCGATGAGCCGCTGTCGAATCTGGACGCGCAGCTACGTATGGAGCTGCGGGCAGAGATCAAGGCGCTGCATCAGCGATTCAAAACCACCACGGTTTACGTCACCCACGATCAGGTTGAAGCCATGACGCTGGCCGATCAAATCGTGGTGATGCGCGATGGCGTTATCGTGCAGCAGGGCAAGCCACTGGAAATTTATGATTCGCCTGCCAACACTTTTGTCGCACGTTTTATTGGCTCACCGCCGATGAATCTGCTGCCAGGCCGGCTGGAAACGCGCGCCGACAGGCCAGGCGTTCGGTGTCACGAGCTGTGGTTTCCGCTGCCAACCCGCTGGCATGAGCCCGCAGCACGTCAGGGAGATAAACCGGTTCTCGTCGGTTTGCGCGCGCAGGATTTCCGCGCCGTCACCCTCGAAAACCAGCCTGCGGCCGTAGTGAAACTCATTGAAGTGACGGGGGAATCCAGCCTGCTGCATGTTGAATGGCAGGGCATCCCGCTGCACGTTCAGTTTATTGGCCGTGTTGAAGCCCTGCCCGATCAGGCTATCGGGCTTGGCATCGACAATGAGAAGATGCACCTGTTCGACGCCGGAAGCGGCGAGCGGCTCATCTGAGTAACCGCATATTGACTCAGGTCGTTAACAATGTATGCAGAGTGTGTAAATCGCGCTTCACCCACTCGACGTCCTGAGCAAACTTTTCGTCAGACATCAGCGGCTGACGGAACACGGTGATCGCCACTTCTGCGCCCTCTTCGTTAGCGATCACCCGCATCGGCACATACACTTCCTTGCCGAAACCGGTATCGATAAAGTGATCCATCACGCCAAACGCATTGTGATCGGTAAAACGAATTTTGATCGCACCGTTCGGGCCGTTAGCTTTCCAGGCGTTACCTTCCTGCTCAAGTTCGGACTGGCTGAGGCCGGAAGCCCATTTGGGGAAATAGTCGGGTTTCCAGATGGTTTCGTACAGGTCAACCCAGTTACGGGGGATCGTCAGACTGATGGTTTGCGATGGCAGCATAGGTCCTCCTGAATTTTTATCGTCAGGGGATTTAAACACTCGCCGGGGAAGATGAAAAGGGGCGATAAATCGCCCTTATCAAGATTTCAGATCGACTTTTGCCGTTTCGGTATCGTAAGCCCCGCTGATACAGAGGTCGATCGGATGAGGCTGCCAGTAAATTAACCCGCGGATTTCAAACAGCACCATACCGTTGTTTCCGGGATGCGCTTTCGTTATCAGGGGACGCACCAGCAGCGATTCCGGAATGATTCTTGGTTCGAAACGTAATAACGCGTTCCGGATATTCTTTTCAATTAATGCCCAGTTATGATGGTTAGCATACTTTCCCACCAGCGGAGAAACGCCATAATTAATGACCGATTCGATAACCTGCGGGTAACGATTTTCATCCAGCTGCTCTTCAATATTGGTGTTATTTAGCAGGCAGCCAATCTCTGTTTGCACCACGGCACGCAGGTTGTCGGCGGTAAAAAAGAAGGCGTCATAACTTTCCTGCTGCTTTTTAGGCTCTTCATCCAGTAACCTTTGCAGCAAAGTGGGCGACCAGGGCCGTTTTTTTTCCATCAGCAGATTCGCTATGCAAAGGTGATGTTGGAGACTTCCAGCAGAGAAAATTCGCCACCATCGGTAATCAACATTTTTCGGCCCACGCCTGTCGATAACACGCCAAAAACATCCACCCACTCCGTTCGCAGTCCCAGCTTCACGTCCTGCGAGGCGCCGGCGGTTAAAGGATAACGAGCGGGAACATAGCCGTAGTGCAGATCGCCGTTAATGTTGAGGTGCGCAGGCGTCCAGATCAGATCTAACAGATCCTTCGGTGGCATAACGCTTAACGATCGCAGTAAAGAAAAAGGCACCTGCCGATAGCCACCCGCGCTGATAAATTCACAGGCGGGTCCAATACGTCCATCGCTGTCGGCTATCCAGGAGAACTGACCGGTTGTTTCGCTGTAGCCTGCGCTTTCCGTCGCCAAATCGAAAGCCTGTAAGCGCAGCGTCTCCGCACGCTCCTCTTCCTGTTGCCGGTTCAGCTTGTTGGCCTGATGTAACAGCGCCATCCATTCCGGCCCGGGTTCTTCCAGCAGCGCGGCCTGACGCTCGCCAGCCAGCACGCTTTCTCTGATCAGCTCGCTGAAAATAAGATTTTTGTGCAGTTCAGTTAGCTGTGGCGCTACCTCTTCCATCAGCTGAAGCGTTTGTAGCTGCATGAGTGCTTTTTCCCACAGCCCTTCTATGCAACAGAGCTTAAATAAGGTCTGACGCAGCAAAACATCGTCGGGTTTCGCTCTGACTTGTGCTGAGACATCAGCCAGCAGCTCGCTAAGCTGCGCTGTTTTCAGTAATTCGGTTAACGAGGTCGCATCACGCATAGTTACCTGTCCATAGGTTAATAAAGACTGTCCAGTCCAATTTTATACAGATCCTGAAACACCAGCTCCGGCACAGGCTGCTTCTCGCGAGAGGCAATATTATCCGGTGCCAGCGCTTTTAAAATGTCCGTTTTTTCTTCTTCACCTAAAAGTGAATTGTCGCTTTCTTCAATTTTTAATTCTTCCCAGACCTTATCAATTAATGAAGGTGCTTCGATAATACATTCGGTCAGCGTTCTGGCCTTCATCTCTTCCCGAACCGCCTCAAAACAGGCATCACTTCCGGGAAGTTTATTATTTAGCCCGGCGCCCTTATCAAAGAAGTTACGATTTTGTTCCCCCCAAATAAGGAATTTCTTGTACTCAACTTCGAGTTTTTTTAATACGTCGGGCTCAGCCTCATCGGCCTCCGGAACGTCATTAAAATAGCGAAGATCGCCAGTATAATGGCCGCCGTTTGGCAAAATAGCGTCAATTTCCGGCACGGTATAACCGGGGTTTTCTTCATCATTTTGCAAATCGAGAAGGCTGTGCAGCAGGGCCTCCTGCGCAGCCCGCTCAGTGCTGGCGAGGATTTCAAAGGTAAAGTGCCCCAGTTGAATGACGCTGCCAGGCTTTAAGAGCTGTCTTTGCCCTTCTGCGATTTCAACACCATCAACCAGGCAAACCACGGTCTGGCAGGTATTAAAAATGACCGGCCCGTCTGCCGTGAGATAAAACCAGGCCGCATCAACGGGCTGAGCCTCGTCAAACCGGCCGCTCAGGACGTTAAAACAGGCAGGACGATCGACCGAATACGCTTCGTTCAACGTAAAAGCGGATCCTGTAGTGGGCCAGGTCATGAGTAACTGCATGCGTTAACCTCCAACAATGACGTTGCCGGATCCACTTGCGATCGGTGCTCCGCAGCCGGTTACATCGCCTATCCTCGCTGCATTGCATTTGTTGACAAAAACGCTACCTGAACCACTTGCTATGGCGGCTCCGCCATGAAACGCACAAACTGTGGCACTTGCGCCAAGGCCGGCTGCCGGGCAGCCGTTAATCGTTACATTAGCGGAGCCGCTGACAATGGATCCGCCATGTCCGGTTGCGTCACCGACTCTGGCTGCACAACATGTCATATCTCACCTCGATTTATTACAGTGTAAGGTTTTAGCCTGCCGATTAAGCGCTGCCAGAAACGGATTAGTCTTTCTCATCATCCATGCTTGCGCGCTTGAAAATAGCCTCTTCCGGTGACGCCTGACTTTCCTTATTTCCTGTATATTCAGGAGATTGCGTCACTCCAGGAGAACGTGTACCAGTGAAAATAGCACGGGGTTCCGGAGTGGTTATGACCGGCGTTGGCGTTACTGTTGGTGTTGGCGTCGGCGTCACTGTCGGTGTTGGCGTCACTGTTGGCGTCGGCGTCGGTGTCACTGTCGGCGTTACTGTTGGCGTCTCGGTTACAGTCACTTCCGGATTGGGGACAACGATTGGCAACGAAGGTAACGGTAGAGACAATCCGACAAAGGCAAATGGCGACAGGCTGGGTATGCCGGCAACGGCACCGCCGCCCCCGCCACTGCCGCTGCCACAACAGCAGCAGCTGTCGCCTGGATTGATATCAACCTGGCCGCCCTGAATAACGATATGACTGGCGACGAGTTTAATTTTACTCGCAGAAATACAGAGTTCGCCGCCAACAACGATCGCCGCGGCACCGCCAGCAGCCAGCGAATAGTAGCCGCCTACATTGGTCATCGCCGCACCACCTACGTTAAGGCCGCAGGCGCCGCCAACGGATACTGACTGGGCACCACCAATCGCCACTGTCTGCGTCGCCGCCACATTGATGCTTGCCGCGCCTCCCACGGTCAATCCGCTATTACCGCCAATCGTCGTCGTTTCATTAATACCGATTTGCCGGGTGTTGGAAGCCCCGACGGTCAACGCCCGTGCTGCGCCAACCGTAATATCGGAATTCACACCGATTAGCTGCGACTCATTACGCTTGGTAAGGCGTGACATATCACGCTCGGCCTGCTCCCAGTACTGTTCGAGTCCATTTTTATCTTCAAACTGGATCCCGTTAAAGTTGGTACGCCCCCCGCCAACCGTGCGGCTAACCAGCCCGCTTTGTGTCGCATTTTGCGGTAAATCCCAGGGCGGCATCGTCACGTTGTTATATAAACTGCCAATCACCAACGGACGATCGGGATCGCCATTGATAAAATCAACGATCACCTCGTGTCCAACCCGGGGAATGTAGATGCCGCCAAAATTATTGCCTGCCCAGGCCTGACTGACACGGATCCAGCAGGAGTCAGTTTCCCGATTGACGCCATAACGGTCCCATAAAAAGCGAACCTTGATGCGGCCATAGGTATCAGTCCAGATATCTTCACCCGGTGGGCCCACGACGATAGCGGTCTGCGGACCGGTGGTTTTTGGCCGGGTAGCCTGTTGAGGATGACGGTAAATTTTCGTGGTGGGCTGAACGATAAAATCGCAGGCGTAGCTGAATTCACCACTTCCGGTAACCTGGCTGACTTCGGTAATCACCAGATTGCTGGAAATGACCATGTATTCACGGTTCGCTTTCTCTAACGGGCAGTCTTGCAGTTCGAAATTGCTGCCGCAGACAATGCCTCGCAGTTCGCCAGAGCCGTAAGCACGGGAACCCACCGCCCCCTGCTCTTCCATCCGCACTTTTGCCAGCTGTTCGCCAATATCAGGTTGATCGTAATCGCCAGGCCAGTGATAAACTTCCATTTCATTAAAGCTGGTCTGCCGGGGTTTGCTGTCAGCTGCCGAAATGTCCGCGCGGGATTTGGTAAAGTCGTAATCGTTGGTATACCACTTACCGGAAGTAATGGTTTCCTGGAAAGCAAAGCGGGTAATGTATTCCTGGTCAGCTTTGGGTTCATCCGGGACATAGTGAATAACATGGTAGGCTTCACTGATAAAACGTTTGTGCGCACCGACATGATCCACCAGCACCAGCTTGTGTTTCTGATCCTGGTGCTCAAAAAACCAGTAAATACCCCACTCTTCCATCAACCGCTCAATGAAGTTGAAATCGGTTTCCCCATATTGCACCTGAAAATCCAACGAGGGATAGCTGCCGGTTAACCGTTTTTCAACCGGAAAATTATAATCAGCCAGTACCTCATCAATAATCTCCTCTACCGTTTTCTGCTGGAAGATTTTAAAGTCAGAGGTGAGTTCAGTGAGATAAAGCCAGGGCCTGATGATAATTTCAAATAGTGCCTGGTTGGCATCGCGTCCTAAAAATCTTGCTTGCTGTACCAGGCCCGAAATTTCACGCGTCCCGCCGCCAATGTTTAGCAGTTCATCAAGGCCATTACCGTCAAGCTCAATGGAGATGGTCATCTCTTTACCGATCAACGCCTTGATATCGACATTCGATGCCGACTGCCAGGGAATTAACGAATTGGCAGGCGTCTTCACCGTCAGCGTATAGGAGTAGAGAGTGGAGAAGGCTTCCTCTCCTTCGAGTTTAGTTAATACTAAAGCCGGCTCGCCCAGCAAAACAGGCATAGCCGAACTGCTTAAAGTAATCGTTCTCGCCATATCAATACCTAATCCGTGGTTAATATTCCATGCGACAGCCAGACGGGGTTTGTCGCTTCGCTCATCCTGATTACAAAATCGGTAAGACTCCTTAATTCGCCGGCACTAAAATGCGCCAGGGCAACGGAAATTTTTTAATAAATCGATAATAAGTTCATCGTCATGCGTTAAACCGGTCACTTCAACGTTGATTCGTCGTCGGCTTAAATTGAAAATCAGCACCGGCTGGCCGGAATCGGATGTGGCGATATCTTTTACCGTATCCAGCCAGCGCATAAGCGCCCAGGGGCCGGTCATGGTCATGCCGTTATCTTCCAGCGTGACACGCGGTTTAGTGCTCATGTTAACCACCGACTCGGCGCGCTTTCCGGGCCACTGAAAACGCTTTGGCGTCACCGGACCGTGGGCGTATGTCATCACGCTGCCGTCAAAATTCAGATTCAGCTGGGTAATGCTGGGATCCATATAAGGAATAGTTACGGAGAAATTAATGCCCAGCTTGCTGCCGCCATTCTGGAAAAAGGCGCTGCGAATCTCTTCTGCCCGTTCAAAAATATCCAGCGCCTCTGAATCCTGGGTGTCGATATCACCGCTGTAGCGCCACGGCTTACTGCTGGTATCCACTTTGTCAGCCAGATTTTTTTTAAAATAGTCGTCGGCCAGGCCACCAGCGGCAAAAAAGCGTTCAAAATCCAGCAGGCTGACTTCTTCGCGGTTGTCCGCAAAGGGATAACGCCCCTGTAGCGTTGTACGACAGATTTCACCCAATCCCGCTGCAATAGTCTTATTGCTGCTGAATACAATTTGATGATTGACCCGCCGGTAAGCTCCGTTTAACAAAGGCGCAATAATATATTTGAACGGATCCGGCCAGACGGCAGATTCAGCACTCAGCCGCTGACCGGTGTCGGATACCACCGGCAAATTGCCGCTTTTAATCGCGCTGTCCGAAATGACCAGCAACGTGTACTGATCGTTCAACACGCTCATAATTTGCGCAAGCTTTGTTCCTGAGGATGGCGTTGCACCTTTCTCGCTGATCCCACCGACAAATTCCCGCAGTGGAATAAAATAGTTATCCACGCCTTCACGCAGCCGCTTTTTTTCGTGCGCAGCTAAGGCCAGACCGATCTTAGATGCCGCATCCACGAGCTGGCTGCTGACCATCGGCCTGTTCTGGCCTGCCAACAAACTGTCAGGCAACTCTGCGGACAGCGTGGTCTCTTTTACTGCCCGAGCCGCCAGGCTAATCAGCGGCGATTGAGTAGAAACCAGCGTACGCATCATGTAAATATCAAATGAAAGACCCATGTCCCGCTGATCAAACCCTTCGCTTTTCAGGCGGATATTGCGTAAAAAATCCTGCCATTGGCGAGTATATTCTTTCAGATAAAGTCCGGTAATCGCATCCTGCACAGGGTCGATTACGCCCGCAGTACGGCTGATCTTCAGCGATGCACCGGCGGCCGACTTTGGCGAATCGTCCATTATCCAGCGGTCTTCATCCTGCAACCCCCGCAGTATTCCGGCGAGTTTTTTTTTAAAAACCTGGTGGTAGCCTTCCCAGGTAAAAAGCCCCGGAATGCCGTTTTTCGCGAGGTCGGCATCAATAACGGTAAAAATTTGCCCGGCCTCTTCATCGGTCATTTTGCCGAGCGTCAGGTTTTCTGGCGCTTGAGCCTGTAGCAACGTTTTAACCCGTTCGTACAGACGCTCGTTCCGGGGGGTTTGGTTGAGAAACTCACGGGCTTCCGCGATCAGGTTTTTATCGACCGTCTGGCCATACTGCCGCCAGTCGGGATCGCTGAACAGCTGGTTAAGATGGGCAACAAACAGGCTTCTTTCTTCATAAGGCTGGATCAGGCCAGAAACCTCCCAGGCTCGGGTCGTCTGGCTAACCAGATAATCTGCACTGAACTCTCCCTGTCCCGTCAGCATCAGATAGCGTTTCAGCGCGTGAAAAATTTCTGTGCTGTCCCGATTGAGAATCGCCGACTGCAACGATTCATGCGCCTGAGTCACAATCGGTGGCAGCAGTAATCGCCGCAGAAAATAGTGATAAAGGCCGTCGGCCTGTTTCGCCAGTTCAGTACCCGTGTACAAACCATAGCGGAACGCTATATCAGGATGGCGTATCTCCAGTCCGGCAAATTCAGGCAGGTACTGCGCCCCGTTGAGCAGAATCGGTAACCGATCCCGATCGGGATTTTTCTGGAAGGTTTTCACCTCATTTTCCAGGCTGGCGACTTTAACCATCGTCGCGGCCTGGTACTCGCCGTTATTTTTATAGCTGTGGTATAAACCGCTGAGCAGCAGTAAGGCCGTAATAAGACACAGAGCATGGCCGAACAAGTTCTGGAAGCGGTATTTTGATTCCACTCGCAGATTATGCTGCACCAGATCGGCATCTTTGATAATGATGTCTGAGAACAGCTGCCGGAGAAAATATTGCCGCCCCCAGGCGACATCCGTCACCAAAGAATCACTCCCTTCCTGCAAGGTCGCGGAATAAGCCAGCGAGGGAGAATGCTGATTACTGACAAAATTGCGCCATTTCTGCATCAGCGTAATGTTGTTAACCATCACCCGATTTTCCGGCTGATGATTGCTAACAAAATAGACGCCGCGCAGTGAGGTATAGCGTTGCGTTTCGTCATAGCGGGAAGAAAAGAAAATGTTTTGCAGCACCTCCGCCACACCCTGTGCCAGCATTCTGAAGTCCTGCGGCAGCGCATACATTTTTTTCCTGTCCGCGTTGTCGTACTCTTCCTGCTGGCGCAGCGTCATGTTTCTTTCAAGGCGGTTTTCCAGCAGCGTAAGTTCGGACTCAACGCGCTCGCGCAGTTCATTGATTGAGGTCGTCATTTCTTCGCCGTAGGGAAAGGTGACGCCCCACAGCTGCCCGCGTTCCTGTTCGGTAAGGCTGCGAAAATATTCGGTAAATCCAGCGAGTTGGTCAACTTTGGTAATCAAAACATAAACCGGAAAGCGGACGTCCAGCGCTTTACGGGCATCGTCCAGGCGAGCGCGGATCTTTGCTGACAGATCGTACAGCTCGGTTTTATTCCATCCCATAATTTCAGCAACGGAAAGGGTGACGATAATACCGTTCAGCGCTTTCACCGGCCGGTATTTTTTAATTGCTTTTAATATGCCGTGCCATTCCGGCAGGCAACTTTGCGGCTGCTCGACATATTTTCCTGCGGTATCGATAAATAGCGCATCATTAGCAAACCAGCAGTCGCAGCTCCTTGTAGGCTGGCTCTCTTTACAAACACGGTTGAGTTGCTCCGGCAGTGGGAAATGTTGCCCGGAAGATAAAATCGCAGAGGTTTTACCCGCCTCCAGTGTACCAACAACCATATACCATGGCAGAGAGTCCGCGCTCCGCTCAGGAAAAAAAAGCCGGCGAAACCACGGCAGAGTTTGACGGATTTTTTTGATGTAGTCAGCGGCTTCGCGGATGGCTGAATTCACCTCCGAAACATTGGCATCCGCTCTGGTTTCGTCTGTGTGGCTGAAAAATCCCTCCAGCAGTTTGGGGTTGTTTTTCAACGCCAGCAGTAATTTCCAGACGCCATACAGCAGTGTTATGGTCACAATGACGCTAATAACCATCAGCCTGCCGTTAACGCTTTTCAGCGGATAGCCATCACCAATAAAAAGATAAGGGCCAATCACCCAAACAATCACCCCGAGCGTAGTGGCGACAATCAGGAAGAAGGGAACGCTGAACCCTAAGCCAATCAGGCAGCATACGGCGAGCACGATGAAGAGAGCCCGGGCCTCAACGCTTTCCAGAGGCCGGGTTTCGCCAAACCCAAGAAACGGACCAAGGAACCAAATTGCGGCCACGATGAGCAAAAAAATAATGATGACCATCGTGGTCTTAATGATGCGATGTGAGAATATCCTGTTCAAAAAACGCATTATTTAACTCATCAATAAGTGACAAAAAATTCCACACGCCGGTTCTGCGCACGCCCTTGCGGATCTTTATTGCTGCTAACGGGTTGACTGTCGCCTGCCCCGCGGACGGTGATTTTGCTGGGATCCATGCCTTCAGCAATAAAATAGCGGGCAACGTCCGCAGCACGCTTCTCCGACAGCACCTGATTATTGGAAAAGGTTTTGGTTTTAACCGGCGTGGAATCGGTGTGACCCACAATCACCACGTCGCCATTTACCCGATGCACCTCTTTGACCACCCGTAAAAGAACAGGCTCCATCGCGGAAATAACTTTGTCTGAACCGGAAAGGAAGACTGAATCACCGCGAAAGACGACCTTACTCTGGCTCTGCGTTTCATCCACGCTGACCATTTTTTTCGCGATCTCCTCTTTCAGCAATGTAGCCAACCGTAAACGTAGCCGTACCGGTGGCCTGCTAACGTTCAACTGCTGCATGGCGTAAATACGCTGCTGGATCAGCATGCCCTGGCTTGATAACCAATATTTGCACCAGATAAACAGGGCACCGACCAGCAGAAAGGCCAGTAAAAACGAGGCACGAACCGGCACAATAAACCGTTCGCGTTTTCGCTTCTTATCGCGGACCACCATCCCATGAGGTGATAGCGCCGCAGGCATCGAATCGCGAGTGCTTTGAACCAGCGTTAACAGACGCTGGCGGATTTTAGTTAGCTGACGATCGCCATCTTCCAGAATGCTGTAGCGTCCCTCAAAGCCCAGCCCCAGGATGCGTAATAACACCTCCAGCACGTCCACATACTCATGCGGGTTCATCGACAAACGGCCCACTAACAGGAAGAATTTATTGCCGCCGTCGTTATCGCCTTCAAAATAGTTAAGGATGTTGCTCTGCGACCACCCTGTTTCTATACCCCAGGCGGTCGTCAGCGCTGCCTCATCTAACGCGGTACAGATGCAGTAGCGCACGATGGCCATCTTCTTCCAGGAGATATTGACCTCATCACAGACAACGCTGAAGAGATTGATTTCCTGTTTCAGGCTGCGCTTAAGCAGATCCACATGTTCAGCCGCCAGCATGCTGTCGGGCATATCACTCAGCGCACGTAAAAGCGGCTGCACCGCTTCAAGTAAGGGATTGACCGCTTTTTTCACCGTCATTACCCGCTGTTGAACCCCCTCGCTTTTCAGCGAAGCTTCACTCTTCATGCTCCGATCCGTGGAGGCAAATCCGGCCAGCGTTTCTGTATCAGTGTCGTCAGGCATACCGGAAGCGGGCTGCTCATCCAGCAAAAATTTGCCTAATGCCTGAGGCGTTGGCGTAACCTGCGGCGCGTCCGGTTCCGGTTTCATCAGGTTCTGACTCCCCAAAGTTCCATCTTCAGCTGAGGGAAATCACCGGCAACATGCAGGGCAAGCGCGCCCGTTGCGGCGATTTTCTCCCAAAAGGGGCCACTTTTTGCCAGGTCAAAGTAGACGTAACCTGAGTGATAAGGAATTTGGCGCGGTGGAACAGGCAGCCCCTGTAAGACCAGTCCTGGCAGGTGAGATCGCACCAGTTCATGAAGCTGCTGCGGGGCACTGATTTTAGCCTGTGCCGAAAATTGCTGTTGCAGGACATCCATAGGCAGCTGGGCATGCACCGCCAGCACCAGATTAGAGAAGGTCAGCAGCTCGCCGGGTAGCACTGCCGCCGTCCAGACGCCGTTGCCTTTGGCATGTAAAACAATCATCTGCCCGGCACGGATCAGGATCTGATTGAGCAGATCGTGAAGATCCTCAACCAGAGGGCGTATCGACTGGTAAAGGCGTGCATGATCGTAACCCGGTGCACTTTTGGGCCGCCGGGTTGAAGTACGAATAAAGGTCGACAGCTCGCCAGCGAATTTAGCCAGTTCCTGATACAGCTGAATCGGCGGCAGTTCCGGCACATGCCGCAGGTGGTCCAGGATCGGTTCATATTTATTAAAAATTTGCAGCAACAGATAATCGACCACTTCCGCACTCGCGCTGGCCTTGCCATCGCTGCTTGATAAGCGATTAGCCAGCATTTCGGCACGCATTTTCACCAGCCCATTAAGATGCGTCAGCCATTCGGTGAGTAGCGGGTTAGCCGCATAGCCGGTTACCGGCGGAATATGATCGTCAACATGCAGCAGCACGCTGCCGTCAGGCTGAATCGCTTTGACCCTGGTCAGCGGCAGACCAATCCAGGATTCCGTCATTTCGCTTTCACAAACCAGTTTCAGGCGCAGCTTCGCCAGTTGCACCGGTTTCGGCCCCTGACGGATAGCATTGGTATCGCTCAGCTCTGTTTCAAACGCCGAGAAGCGAGCCAGAGAGCCATAATCTTTACGTTCAAAAATCGTTTCATCGCTGTTATGCAGCCGTAGCGGAACGGCCAGATAAATCATCTTTCCCAGATGATCGGACGTAACGGTCAGCGGTTCAGGCAGCGCGGCGTGGTCAGGAATATCAAATGGCGTACCGTCCGGTAGCACACCACGACCCGTGCGCAGTACCAGCTTTCCATATGAAAGAGCTTCCATATCAATATCATAACTGGAAAATCCCCAGAAAAATGGCGAGAGGGTTGCCGCACGCTTGTGCGCATAATATTCAAAATAGCGTTCCTGCTGCTGAAATAGCTGTGGACGAAGAAACAGCCCTTCGCTCCAGACGACTTTATTTGTTCTCACCGTTTAATCCATTTTATCGATTGAGATAGCCAGACTTTCAAAATTCACGGTCAGAACAATTGCCTCACCGGGCAATACCTTCCGCCACCATGATTTTTTATTGTGTTTTTTATACAGCTCCCAGACCTCGCTCCAGCCAGCCCGGTCGATCTCCCGATAGGCCGCTACCATTCCCAGAGCAAGGGTTTCTTTGTCGGGCGACAACGTCAGCGTTCTGCTTTCACCAGGAATGATAATGCCTTCGTACACTTTTTTAGTTTCTGCTTTAAGTACGTCGCTGGAACCGTCAGTGATAGTGAAAAAATCGCTATTTTCGAAATTATCCAGCGATTTCAGCTCAAAAATATAAATACTCAGAGGCGCCGCTTTGCCCTCTTCATTGAGATTAATATCGTTGGCAGCAACAAGTTTAATTTTAAAGCTGTCGGGCGTCTTTTTGGAAAAGGGCGAGCTGCAACCAGCGAGTAAAAATGACATTAATATTGCCAATAAAAAGGCGCTAACCGGGTTCGCTAAAACGGATATTTTTAAATATTGCATAGGACATGAACCTTTACTACGTCGTTATGAGGGCTACATTTTTGGTTTTATTGTTTTGCCGCCATTGCCAATAACTTGCCACCCGGCGGGTGGCAAGTTATTTTCTCACCCATTAAAATTAATTACTTACATTAGCTTTAATGTCATAACTTGCTGAAATTACGCCAGATTTACTTCCCTCTGAGTTCTGCATGACATAATCCTGTGTCACTTTGGTGAAGGCCAGGCTGATATTTTCACGAGGACGTATTTCGTCGTCGGCGGATCCGGCCATATCCACACGGGTAACGATGACGTCAGTAAAGGTAATCGTCAGGTATTCCAGAGGATTGCCACCTGCTTTACGCACCACAAAAACAACCGATTTAATATGCTTACCGGTCAGGCAGTAACTCAGCAAGTTTGGACTGGCTTTATCGGTATAATGAGAAAAGCAAAAATCATTTACCGTGGCCTTACCTGAGCCACCGCCAGAACCGCTGTGCATATTAGAATGTTGAAGAACATCCCAATGCCAGCTCAGCACTTCAATTTCATTGGTATGTGAGGAATCCAGCGATTCACCTTCGATTCCATCAATCTTGATAAACATATCTTGTGCCATGATATTTCCCTTATTAGCACTTGTTAAAAAGTCACATAAATATGTAACTCACCCTTTTATTCAGACAGATTATTCTCTTAATGCCGGGCATTGATGAATAACCTGCCGTTCAACAGCTAAAGATTCTGGGCAAGGCATTCGCCATCACTGGCGTAATTATTTATCAGGCTACGCCTTTCAACGAAGGCAGTCTGGCGACCATGCGCAGCGACACGGTCAGGCCTTCCAGCTGGAAGTGAGGCCGCAGGAAAAATTTTGCCTGGTAGTAGCCGGGATTACCTTCCACCTCTTCAACGACCACTTCAGCGGCGGCCAGCGGGCGGCGAGCTTTAGTTTCGAAAGATGAGTTTGCCGGATCGCCGTCAACATAGTTCATTACCCAATCATTCAGCCACCTCTGCATTTCGTCGCGCTCTTTGAAGGAGCCGATTTTGTCACGCACGATACATTTCAAATAGTGCGCAAAGCGTGAGCAGGCAAACATGTAAGGCAGACGGGCGGAGAGATTGGCGTTAGCCGTTGCGTCAGGATCATAATATTCCGCCGGCTTTTGGAGAGATTGTGCGCCAATAAAAGCTGCATAATCAGTATTTTTGCGGTGGATCAGCGGGATAAATCCGTTTTTCGCCAACTCGGCTTCACGACGATCGGAAATAGCGATTTCTGTCGGGCACTTCATGTCAATGCCGCCATCGTCGGTCGGGAACGTGTGGCAGGGTAATCCTTCTACCACCCCACCGCTTTCGACGCCGCGGATCAGCGTACACCAGCCATAACGCTTGAAGGAGCGATTAATATTGACCGCCATTGCATAGGCTGCATTCGACCAGACATATTTACTGTGATCGGCCCCATCCGTTGTCTCTTCAAAATTGAAATTATCGACTGGATTGGTCTGGATCCCATACGGCAGGCGCGCCAGGAAGCGTGGCATCGCCAGGCCAATGTAGCGGGAATCTTCCGACTGACGCAGCGAATTCCAGGCGGTGTATTCCAGATTTTGCGTAAAGATTTTGGTCAAATCGCGCGGATTCGCCAGCTCCTGCCAGGAGTCCATTTGTAGCACCGAAGGCGCAGCGCCAGTGATGAACGGCACGTGAGCAGAGGCCGCTATTTTGCCAATGGATGACAACAGATCAACATCAGGCGCGTTATGATCGAAGAAATAGTCAGCGACCAGGCAACCATAAGGCTCGCCGCCCAGCTGACCATATTCCTCTTCATATATCTGTTTAAATAGCGGGCTTTGATCCCAGGCGATGCCTTTATATCGACGCAGATTACGACGCAGGTCATCCTTAGAGATATCCATAAAGCGCAGCTTCAACTTCTCGTCAGTTTCGGTGTTATTAACCAGATAGTGCAGGCCGCGCCAGGCACTTTCCAGCGCCTGAAACTCGGGATGATGCAGGATAATATTGATTTGCTCTGAGAGCTTTCGGTCAATTTCTGCAATAAATGCCGCAATATTTTTATAAGCATCATCGGCCATCGTCACAGAGCTGCTGAGTGCCTGTTCTGCCAGCGTTTTAACCGCGTTTTCAACCGCTGACTTCGCCTGCGCCGATTTAGGCTTAAATTCTTTATTCAGCAGCGAATTAAAATCATTGTGGATGGTGCTGGCCGCCGCCGGTGGGTTCTTTTCAAGTTGCATCGACATGCTATCCCTCATCTGAATCAATTTTTCGGTGATGCGTCATTAGGCGCAGCGATCGGCTTCGGTGCTGAAGCCAGCGTGGAAAGCAACGTTTTGTCCTTCAACACTTTCATCACCAGGCTTTCTGCTCCCGCTTTCCCATCCATATAGGTTTGCAGATTAGCCAGCTGGGTTCGTGCCTCCAACAATTGCGAAAGCGAATCAACTTTTCTGGCGATTTCATCCGGCGAAAAATCATTGATACTTTCAAATGTCATATCAATCATTAACTGTCCTTCGCCGGTCAGGGTATTCGCTACAGCGAAAGCGACTCGGGGTTTCATCGCCTTCATTCGTTCGTCAAAATTGTCGATATCAATGTTGAGGAATTTCCTGTCTGCCACCGGAGCTAACGGCTCCAGCGCTTTACCGGAAAGATCGGCCAGAACACCCATAACAAAAGGCAGCTCTATTTTTTTCTCACTACCGTAAATTTCCACATCATATTCAATCTGTACGCGAGGTGCCCGATTTCTGGCAATAAATTTTTGCGAACTACCGTTATTTCTATTCATGATGTCCCTTTCCTGGATTTCTATTCCTTTTAAACATTTGGCCATAGCATTATCAGGCTACATGGCGTCCCAATCAGCGCTATTTATTTCTGAAAACAATGTTTATCCGTTCTTCTTCATCACACTCTAAATAAACTGTGCGGCCTGCGGTTTCAAGTTCACCAGCAAGAATGCGACGCCCCATTTCTGGCGAAATATTTTGTTCAATAAAACGAATTAACATTCTCGCGCCTGTTTCGGCTACAGGGCATTGATCGACAATATGTTTTACCAGCGCGTCGCTGTAACACAGCGACGCAGCATGCTGTTGTTGCAGGCGTTCACCGATTTTATTGAGATGGAGTCGGACAATATATTGTAATGACGCCTGCTGTAACGGCAAATAAGGCACCACAGCAGTTCTACCCAGAAATGCTGCCGGAAATGTTTTCAACAACTCGGACTGAAGCATCTTTTTCAGCCCGTCCGCTTCAGGTGCAGTATCCGCATCAGCACAGAGCGTGGCAATCAGCTCGCTACCCGCATTGCTGGTCAGGAGCAATATGGTATTTTTAAAATCAATCTGTCGTCCTTCGCCATCTTCCATGCGCCCCTTATCGAAAACCTGGAAAAAAAGCTCATGCACATCCGGATGCGCTTTCTCAATCTCGTCCAGCAATACCACGCTGTAAGGCTTACGGCGCACGGCTTCGGTTAATACGCCACCTTCACCATAACCGACGTAGCCCGGCGGTGAACCTTTTAGTGAAGAGACAGTATGCGCCTCCTGATATTCACTCATATTAAGGGTGATGAGATTGTGCTCACCACCGTAAAGCTGTTCAGCTATGGCCAACGCGGTTTCGGTTTTGCCGACGCCAGAAGGGCCCGCCAGCATAAATACGCCGATGGGTTTACACGGATCGGCCAGTCCTGCTCGGGCGGTCTGAATACTTTCGCTGACCTGACGGAGCGCATGATCCTGACCAATTACCCGTTCCGCCAACCGCTGCGGAAGCTCAAGAACGGCCCGAATATCATCTTTCAGCATCTGTCCCACAGGAATGCCGGTCCAGTCTGCGACAATGCTGCCGATCACCTCAGCATTAACTTCCGCGTGAACCAGCGGCTGCTCGCCACGAAGCGTTTGCAGATCGGCTTCAAGCCCGGCCAGCTTATTTTGCAACTGCAAGACGCTCTTTTCTTCTGGCGATCCCTGTTGAGCCAGCGACTGTAATTCTTCACGCACTGCCATAATGGCCGCGACCTGCGTTTTTTCACTTTGCCAGCGTCCGTCGAGCTGCTGAAATTTTGCTGTTTGCTGAGCAATTCGCTCAATCAGAGAATCCGCATCGCCTTTCTTACCTTTACCCAGATGCAGCGCCTTTTCCGTTAAGGCTAATTCTGTTTGTGCCGTTTCCATCTGAAATTTGAGGATTTGTAACTCCGCAGGCGGCGTGTGTTGCGCAACTGCGACACGAGCGCAGGCGGTATCCAGCAAGCTAATGGCTTTATCCGGCAGCTGACGGGCTGGAATGTAACGATGTGAAAGGCGAACCGCAGCCTGTAACGCCTCATCCGTAATCCAGACCTGATGATGTTTTTCGAGAACCGGCAGCAGGCTACGCAGCATACAGGCTGCGGTTTCCTCATCCGGCTCCGTTACCTGCAACACCTGAAATCGCCGGGTTAGCGCCGGATCTTTCTCGATATGACGTTTGAATTCACGCCATGTAGTCGCGCCAATTGTCCGCAGCTGGCCTCTCGCCAGCGCCGGTTTTAACAGGTTGGCAGCATCACCGGTTCCGGCAGTACCACCCGCGCCCACCAGCGTATGGACTTCATCAATAAAAAGGATCACCGGCTGTGGCGAAGCGATAGCCTCTTCTAATACCGATTTCAGTCGCGCCTCGAATTCGCCTTTCATGCTTGCCCCGGCGGAAAGCGCAACGACATCCAGCGCAAGCAAACGAACTTTGGCAAGTGCCGGCGGCACATTACCCGCCACGATTTCCAGCGCCAGTCCTTCAACCACTGCCGTTTTACCAACGCCCGCTTCGCCGGTTAACAGGGGATTGTTTTGACGGCGGCGCAGCAGAATATCCGTCATGGTACTAATTTCACGATCGCGTCCCGTGACCGGATCGATTTTACCTTCACGGGCAAGTGCGGTGAGATCGGTGGCGTATTGATTTAGCCCACCCTCGCGTTTTTCCACGCTGAGGGCATTGCTGGCTTCGCCCGGGACGGCACCGTCCTGGGCTGATTCGCTAACTTCCGGTGAGTTTTGCGTGATGTAGCCAAAATCATGGGTTAAATGTTCCAGCGAAATACGTTCAAAAGCGGGAGAAATAGCGAATAAAGCGCGGCGCAACTCCATAGTCGTCAGCATGGCGATCAATAAATGCCCGCTACGAATACGGCTGTCGTAGCATTCCAGACTGGCATAAATCCATGCGCGTTCAATGGCCAGCTCAATATGATAAGAGAAATCAGATAAGGTACTGGCACCCGCAGGCAAACGAGCCAGTGACTGAGTAAATCCGCTTTCCATAACCTCAGCATCTACTTCAAAATGCCGGGCAATCAGGCGGAAGTCATTTTCGCCCTGGCCCCAAAGCTGATTTAACCAGTGAACCAGTTCGACATAAGGGTTGCCACGCAGCTTACAAAGCGTGGTTGCACTCTCGATACTTTTGAACAGAGTCTCATCCAGCTTGCCAAATAAATTCGATCTGGTAATCGCCACGTTATCATTCCTTAATAGCGCTTTATAATGTGGTTCACAGTGAATTTATCCTAATCAAGAAAATCGCAAACAAAAAGCCCTTAATTTAGGAATATAAAAATTTAAGAATTCAGCCCGAAACTTATTCCTGATTATCCCCACTGTAAAACCATAAACCATTATTAACAAAAGGATTTTTTATAAAATACTTATTAGCCTCTCGAACTTAATATTGAGCATATATGATTCACCATGCTATAACCCTTGCGGGTTAAACAATGGAATGAACGGAACAGGGCATGGATCATAAATTTCTTGATTATTACAATCAGGAACTCACCTTCATGAAAGAAATGGCGGGAGAGTTTGCCGAAAAACACCCTAAAATAGCCTCTCGCTTAGGTATGCATGGCGTAGAAGTAGCCGATCCTTTCGTCGAACGTCTAATAGAAGCTTTTTGTTTTTTATCTGCGCGTACGCAACTAAAACTGGATGCAGAATTTCCTAAATTTACTCAACGCCTGCTGGATATTGTTTACCCCAATTATAATGCGCCCACGCCATCAATGGGCGTGGTACAACTGGTGCCCAATTCAAAAGAAGGTGATTTAACTCAGGGCTATCTGGTTCCTAAAAACAGTACTTTTCATACTAAAATATTGCCAGGAGAAAATAGTCGTTGCGAGTTTCGTAACGGACAGGAGGTAATGCTCTGGCCCATTGAGATCACCGAAGTCCGCCTGACATCCATTCCCCCCGACATGCCCAATCTGGAAAAGCACCGTATTCAGTCCAGCAGGCTGAAAGGCGCGCTGCGTATCCGGCTTAAGCTGCATGACGATAAAGTTTTTTCCCAGTTAACGTCTCTCGATCGGCTGCCGCTGTATATTGATGGCGATGAAAGAATTGTTTCCCATCTTTTTGAGCTTTTGCACACCAGCCATGTCGCCATGATCATCCGCTCGGGCGATGAAAAAGACCGGGATGTGGTTATCAGTCAGCATCCTCTCGCTTTCGAAGGCCTGAGTCCCGACCAGACGCTGTTGCCGCTGTCGTGGAACATGTTTCACGGCCACAATCTCATTCATGAGTATTTTACCTGCCGTCAGCGGTTTTACTTTTTTACACTGACGCAGTTATCTGCTGGCCTGAAAAATAATCATACCAGCGAAGCGGAATTAATCGTTCTGCTGGACCGGCTCCCGCAGGAGCTGATTGGTCATGTTGATCCGTCAAAATTTTTATTGTTCTGTACGCCGGTGATCAATCTTTTTCCCAAAATCGTGGACAGAATTGAAGTTAACCGGGCGCTTAACGCTTTTCACGTGGTGCCCGATCGCAGCCGCCCGCTGGACTTTGAAGTATTTTCCGTCAACAAAGTATTGGGTCAGCAAGCGGAAAAGAATGAAGAAGTTGTTTTTAATCCGCTTTATCAAACCCGTCATTGTGATTCCGGCAATTTTGGCCGCTATTTTTCCATTCAGCGTGAAGCCAGGATCAGGGAGGATGGCAGGCGTAAATATGACACCAGAACGCCTTATCTGGGTACGGAGGTTTTCGTTTCGCTGGTCGACCAACAGGAAGCGCCTTATGCCGATCGGATACGCTATCTGACGGTAGAAGCTATGGTGACCAACAGGGATTTACCCAGACTCATTGCCAAAAGCGACGGCTACGATCTTTCCATGCCAGATGCAGTCCCTATTCTTGGCGCATCGTTTATCTGCCAGCCCAGTGCGCCACGTGCGCCTTTTGCGCTGGGTGAGTCGGCGTGGCGTTTGATCCGCCAGCTCAGTTTTAACTATCTGCCACTGTCTGATATGGAACACAATTCTGGCGGCGAATCCCTACGTAATATGCTGCGCCTGTTTCTTAACGGTTCGGATCATCAATCAAATGCGCAAGTCGACAGCCTGATTGGTTGTAAAACAGAACCGGTTACGCGTCGCTTGCCGGGTGAGGGTCTGTTGGTGTACGGCAGAGGTATTCGCTGCATGCTGACGGTGGATGAGCAAGGATTTTCCGGCATCAGTCCTTATCTGTTTGGCCTGATCATGGAGAACTATCTCTCCCGACACGCGTCCATAAATGTTTTTACCGAAACAGAACTGCATTCGATGCAGCGAGGGAAAGTGGCCGGCTGGCCGGGGCGTCCCGGTAAGCGAGGAGCGTTGTAATGGAAAATCAACGCCCTGCACTGGACGCATGGTTTGATGAGGATCGGCCCTGGCAAGCGGGTTTTATCAGTCTTATGCGTGCGATTAGCGCCAAAAACCCTGAGATGTCCCTGCCCGGTACGGCGGCAAGGCCTTCGCAGGAGATGTTCCGCCTTGGGCAGGCAGCCTCCATGGCATTTTCTCCCCGTGAAATTTCGCACATGGACATGCAGGATGGCCGACTGCAGCTACGGCTGTTTGGTCTTGGCTCCTGGGGGCCGCAGGGTGCTTTACCGCTGCATCTTTCTGAACTGGCCTGGTCCCGTTCAGCGCAGCGCGATGCCACTTTGACGGACTTTGTGGATATTTTTCATCATCGCGCGCTGTCGCTTTTTTATCGTGCCTGGTTCGTGGCTCAGGATACGGCATCACTGGACAGATCCAGCGACGAACGGTTCTCCTTTTATATCGCCAGCCTGATCGGCATGGATCCGCAGGATTTATCCACCAAATGCTTACCCGCGCATGCCCGCCTGGCTTCCTCTGCGCATCTCATCCGTGAGGCGCGTAACCCCGATGGTTTGCTGGGTGCCATTCGCTATTACTTTCAGGTCGATGCGCAGATGGAAGAGTATGTCACGCAGTGGATTTCTCTTGATGCTCAGGATTGTTCGATTCTTGGCGAGAGAGACGCCGCTCTACAGCTGGGTGATGGCGCCATCCTCGGCGATACCGTTCGCGACAGACAGCATAAATTCAAGCTTATCCTTGGCCCACTTACGCTGGAGCAATATATGCGCTTCAATCCGTGGGGATCGGATTTGCCAGTATTAAAAGAATGGGTTCGCAATTTTATCGGCTTTGAATATGCCTGGGATGCGCAGTTAGTACTGGCCGCTCACGAGGTTCCGCAGGCGTCGCTTAGCGGCAATCATCAACTGGGCTATGCCGTCTGGCTGGAAAGAGAAGAACGCACAAAACCGGTGTACGGCATGAGTTTTGAACCAGAACGCTATCAGGCTCAAGGCGCCAAACCTCCTCACCCGTTAAGGACAACACTATGACAGTAAGGATGCTGACTCACGTCTACTATCAACAGCTGCTACAGCCGCTGCCCGGCCCCTGTTTCTGCGGGGAAAATCTGGAATACGATGCTGGCTTTCTTATGCTCCAGGCAAGGCTACAGCCGCGATTGAACGCGGAATATGGCAGCTTTATTGAAGCTGCCGAACCGGTGAACTGGACAGAGACAGAGCGTGACTGCCTGATGCTGCTGCAACGAAGTAAAGACATCCGCCTGGTTGTCATCTTAATACGTTGTCGCATCAGGCAAATTGGCGTGGCTGCACTTGAGGAGGGCCTTCAGGCGCTGCACTCCCTTCTTATGGCCTATCCGGCCGAAATCTATCCACAGCTCGTTGAAGATGGCGAATACGACCCGTTGATGCGCGCTAATGCTTTATTGGAGCTGGAAGATAGCGGTGGCCTGCTGAAGGATCTGCGAAACCAAACGTTACCTAAAGCAGCCGGTTTACAGCTGATGATTAAGGATTTTGAAAAGGCGTATGCCTCACCTCGTGAAGAAGGCGCCCTACCCGAGGCTACGGCGGCGGCATTGCGGCAGGAGTGGGAAATGCGTCAGGACGAGGCCATTCTCTCTCTGCAAAATGCCGGGCAACATCTGAACGGATTACAACACCTGTTACAGGCATCATTGGGCGATGATGCGCCTGATTTTTCGCGACTGAGCGCTGTCCTTAACTTATTTACCCGCAAGCCCGATCCCTCTTTTTCTCTGCCGGTTTTGCCCGGTCAGGCGGCATCTCCCCCTGCACAACAGGATGAAGATATGGACAGGTCATTTATAGCACCAGGCGCCGGCGAAAATTTACCGGCCACCGCAGCCTCATCCTCCATACAGAAAGGCATCAGCAGTCGCCAGGAAGCGCTGGTAAAAATGCGGGAAATCCGTCAATGGTTTATGCGCATGGAGCCCAGCAGCCCGGTGAGTGTATTACTTGAATTCGCCGAGTTGGCCACAGGAAAAAGCTTTCCGGAATTGCTGAAAATCTTACCACCAGACGTTATCGCCAGGCTGGACCCGGGTAAGGAATAAGCAATGAATGCTCAACCTGGAATCTTCGTCAGTATTGCCAGCTATCGCGACGCAGAGTTGCTACCCACGCTGCACAACATGTTGGAAAAAGCATCGGGCCTGTCGGCGCTGAACATCACGGTCTGCTGGCAGGATGACGGGGATATTTCATTGTTTCAGCAGGCAGGTTTTACGCTTTGTGAAAAGACAAAATCTGGCGAACACGATCTTTTTATCTTTGCGCATCAGGGCAATCGGCTGCAAATACTCTGCATTGATTATTTTCTTAGCGAAGGTGCCTGTTGGGCAAGAAGCCTGTGTGAAAAGCTTTACCAGCAGGAAGATTACTGCCTGCAAATCGATTCTCACTGCCGTTTTATCGATGGCTGGGACATTGAAATGATTTCCCTGCTGCAGCAGATGAAGCAGCACAGCGCAAAGCCGATCATTTCTTCTTATCCACCGGGCTATCAACCCGGAAAAGAAGACGAGAAAGCAGAATACGTCAGCAGGCTGGTATTACGCGGTTTTTCTTCAGAAAAAATCCTGCAACTCACCTCGGTAGATTTTCAAAGTAACGCACCCGTGCGCGGCAGCTATCTGGCGGGCGGCTTTATTTTTGCCGAAGCCCGGTTTTTGCGTGAGGTACCTAACGATCCGCTGATTTTCTTTGAGGGTGAGGAGATTGCAATGGCCGTGCGTGCATTTACTCACGGCTACGACATCTGGCATCCCCATAAGATTCTGCTCTGGCATTTTTATGGTCGGGAAAACCATGCGCGGATTTGGAGCGATCATAACGATGAGGCGGAAAAAGCCGGTTCGATCTCCTGCGTATGGTGGGAAAGAGATCGCCTGTCGAAAAAACGAGTGAAGGTATTACTCGGCATAGAAAAGGAAGCGTGTGATCCAGGCCACTGGGGCCTGGGGAATGAGCGAAGCCTCGGCGAATTTGAGTACGCGGCCGGTATCAGTTTCCAGCACTGCATCGCGCTGCCGGAAGTGATGGGTAAGGATCGCATAGCCTGGTTTCCCGGGCCGCCGAAAGAAGGCTGGCAGAGCAGGCTCACGGCAACCAGTAACAAAACGGTGACGATTGCGAGACAGGAACTGGGCTGCGATTTTGATGAGCTGGCCTGGTTGCATGTCGGCATTTACAGCAGTAATAACGATCTTTTGCAGAAAAAGACGCTGTTTCAGGCGGAAATCGATCGCGCTCTGGCACTTGAGGGTGGTGAAGAAATGAGTGTCACCCTCAGCTTTACGACTTCATTCACTTTGCAACCTTGGGTGATCCGTATCAGTCCTTATCTGCATAGCGCAGGATGGGGCAACGTGGTGGAGAGAAGCTGGTGAAAAGCGAAACGCTGTTTAATCGCATAGTTTGCGTCGACACTTTACTCACTTTTGATGGGGTGATCCCTTCCCTCGCGGGGTTGCAACTCAGGCTGGTGCAGCTTATTGAAACGTTCAGTAAAGCCCTGCTCGCTGAGGAAGGTGAAGAGGCGCAGATTGACGAATTATGTCAAATTCTCTGCTGTTATCTTGACCAGCATATCAGTCACTGCCTTGCCGTTCACGAAACTGACTGGCAGCGCTATCTTCTTGATCGCCATTTTTACGGTTACGATCGGGCGACAGCACCGCTAAGCGAACAATTTGAAAACCTGCTCACCAGCAGCAAGGGCAAGATTTTCAATTATGCTCATCGCTTACTTATTCTCATTCCTCACGGCCTGATCGATGACATAAAAATAGAAAAGCTACGCATACGCTATGCCGTCGCACCGGCTGCGAAGCAGATGCTGCCGGCCGTCACTAATGTCATTATTATTGGCCCCTGGGCGAAAAAATGGTTTCCGAATCCACAAACAGCGGAGAAGATCTGCTGGAAAGTAGCAGCGGAAAAAGACGAACTGGCGAAATGTCTGGAGCAGTTGCGCAGTAGTGATAATGCCGCAGAAATCGTTACCTTTTTCCCCATCTTGCCGGATGGCGAAGAAAACGAGGCGCTGATCCTGTCGCAGATAGCCAGGTGGCGCTTCATTGCGCAAAAAGGTGAGAAACTGCCCTGTATCCTCGGCTTATATGCTCGTCTGAGCCAGGATCGTGCTGATGGCCACACCGAACAAAGCAGATGGACGCAGGCCCGTGGAGCCGATCCGGAAAAAGCTTTTAGCCGTTTAACGTCCATACTTGGGCAGCAATGCCATCAAAATGTTCACGCGCTGCATCGCTATGTTATGACAGATATGTTGCTCTGCTGGCTTTGGGAGTCGGGGATCGTGCGCTCGCTGGAATCGCTTTTTTCCACCTCCTCATTAACGCTGGATATAGTATTGCTTGCCGATTACAGCGATGGGTTTACGCGTCACGGTGCCTGGGCAAACTGGATAGGCGATAAATTTCACCTCTATCCGGGCCTTTCACGTACGTTAACAATGCCTCCGTTACCTGCTTTTCAGGCGCAGCCCTCTCCTGCGGTGCCAGTACCCCTGCCAACGCCGCTCCCCGCACTGACACGTTTGCCTGCACCTCCCTTCATTCCTGTATCCAGCCCCCAGGCGGCAGAAAAAAAGAGGCCACGAGGTTGCCTGGCCCTGGTCTGGTTGTTAACTGTCGCAATAGTCGTAGCGGGCTGGTTTTTAAGCCAGCACAGGGAGTTCAGGTACAGACTGGAGATGACGGCCGGGCAGGTGCCCCCACATCAGGCTCGTGGCACCGTAACCGTATTTACTCAGGGTAGCGCAGTGCTCTTGCCAGAAAATGATAAAGCGTTAAGCGAACTATTGCCGGTGGTGATGAAGGGACAAAGTCGCTTTTTGATCGTGGGCCATTCCGATAACACTGGCAGCTACCGATTAAATCAGACAATTTCAGAGAAAAGAGCAGAGGCGGTACGCGACTGGCTGGTAAATCATACGCACCTTCCCGCCAGCCGATTTATTATTAAAGGTGAAGGCGACACCAATCCTGTTGCCAGCAATGACACCGCCGAAGGACAACGGCAAAACAGGCGAGTGGAACTGATTCCGCTGGCTGACCATCATTTCATCGAAACGAGTAAGGGACTATGAGCAACGATAAAAAAACCTATCTTATTTACGAAGGGAGTTTTTTGACTCCCGATCCCGCTTACGATCAAAGCATCAATATCCTGCGTTTCCGCGATCCGGATGAAAAAGAATACTCTATTTTGGTTAACCGCGCGTTTATGACCGCAGGACAAACGCTGGAAGAGTTTGGTAAAGCCCAGATGAATTTCCTGGAAAATACGCTACCGGGCTACCATAACGAAGGAGAAATGTTAAAAAACACCTTGGGACCGGCCAAATTGCCTGTGATACAAATAGCAAATCGTTTCTACCAGGGTGGGCATCTTGTTAAGCAGGTGCAATCTTTTGTTGCGCTCCCTTATCATCCTGTTATCAATCCCGCAAGAGTAAACCTCATTATATTCACGCTTGCGGTGCAGGACGAATTTAATGAGTTTCAACGCAAGCATTATGTACAGGTAATCAATAGTTTTAACCCGGAAACGCTTCCAGCCGACGAAAAAATGTAGCATCGGTTATTTTTACAGATAAGGCCCGCGCATCGGCTACATTTACGGGCCTTTTGCCGCTACAGGCAAATAATACTCCAGTTTTTACTTCCGCTGTTGGCAATGAAAGAGGCGCAGCGATAGAATTCGATGCGGTTGACCATACCCAGTTTCCTGCTGGCATTACGGTAATGCGTGTTAATTGTTTTTTCCGAACGATTAAGCATTTTTGAGATAAGTTCTGTATTGTGGCCTTCCCCGATTAACAGCATAACTTTACTTTCAGTTGTTGAAAGCTGCATAAAATCCTTCAGCCCAATACTCTTATATTTCTCTCGCGCGGCACTGCCTGAGTGGTCCATGCTGGCGATAAGCAGGAGCTTTTTTATTTTACCCATAATCCCCTGTAAATTATCATCATGGCAGGAAAAAGGAATATGCAATGTCATATTATTGCTGGCGGACATTTCAGATGGCCACAGGCATTCTTTTTTCTTCATCCGGACACTAGCCAGACAGCCTCTGAAAATAATATTCGCATCATTTGACGCAACATATTTTCTCGACATAACAAAATTAATGCGTTTTTTTATTAAACCGCCATTGACTTCAAAAATGAGCGATTCAAGCCCCTTCATAAAATAAACATCATCGCTAACAATAAGAATTTTAAGCATACACGTCATCCTTGACATAAAAGACTGGTGAAGTAGAGTTTTTTAAGAAACACCTATTTCAATAATCTTTTTTAATTAACCAAAAAAATTAGATTAAGCATAAATAAAACCATCCATTGAATCACTCCGCTGGCAATACAGACTTATGCTTACGGAAAGCTTTCTCCGGCAGTCATTGGAAGAGTCATAAAGTAATTAATAAGAAAAAAGTTGGTGTTAATAATGTAACATCCCCCCTGTATAAAACCCTTCAACTATGACAAAGAGTATACCTGCTTTGTCAGAAATTAAAATTGCCTCAAAATATTTCATTTCGCCTGAGGAAAGGCGAAAAAACGCGAGTCATTTATTCATCAACTTCAGTTTTGCGCTATATACCAAAATTTATAACGATGTGCTAACCTTTGCGCGCGCTGTACGGCAATCATCATCGCGGTGGCGCTTTCATTCCCCGTTTCTGCAAGGCATAACAAAAAATGACAGTGGCATATAAAACCTTTTTGCCTGGCGTAGTGCTGGTCATGGCACAGCAAGTTTCAGCAGGCCAGGAAAAAACATTAACCGTGGAGGCTCCCTCTGCGAATGCCGAGGCAGCCGCGGTGGATAAACAGGCGACGCTCGGCAATCTGGGCAAGCAGGAAATCCGCAACACGCCCTGGTCCGTACAGGTGGTTTCACCCAGCCTGATGAAGCGTCAACAGCTTAAAAGCATCAGCGACATTTACCGCTATATGCCCTCGGTACAGGGTGATGGCGCCCGACCTCAGACGCGGGGTATGCAAGGCAGCGTTGTCCAAAACTCAATGATCGATGGGCTTAACGTCGTTTCCACCACCGATTATGCCGCCGAACAGTTCGACCATATCGAAGTCCTCAATGGCCTGGGCGGCTCGCTGTACGGCCCGGCCAATCCGGCAGGCCTGTTTAACTTTGTCGCCAAACGGCCAACGGATATTGCTCAACACAGCCTGACGTTTGGCGCAGGTACCGGCCTTAGCCATCTGGTTGCCGGGGACTTCAGTGGCCCGTTAGATGATAACGATCGCCTGCGTTATCGCGCCAATTTCCTTGATGATGAAGGTAGCGGCTATGTCAGCGGCAGTAAAAAGCGTCGTCAGCTGGCAAGCCTGGCGCTGGATATCACCCTCACGGATAAAACCGTGCTGGAAACCAATTTTAGCTATTACCATTTTTATGATAAAGGCCTGCCCGGAAAATTTGCGTTGGGCAGTGGACTCTCTTTCCCGGCAGCGCCAAATCCAAAAACCGCGCACCTCGGTCAGGCCTATGCCGGTGATGATAACCATACGCTGACCGCAGGCTTACATCTGAAACATGATTTTGACGGCAACTGGCAGGGCGAAATAGGTGTACTACGCCAGATTGCAGATCGGGAATCGACCGCGGTCACCAACACCTTCACCGACCGTGACGGACAGTATAAAACGACCACCTCTTCCGCAACTGCCAGCCGTTTTACCATTAACAGCTATATGGCGAATCTGAACGGAGAAGTCGATACCGGCTGGCTGCATCATCAGGTTTCTACCGGGATCCGCGGCTTCGTCTGGAAAAATTACAATCCGTTAAATGGCGCAACGTCGACGCTGGGCAGCGCTTCGCTCGACAATCCTCAATCTTATGCCGAGCCGGATTATCCGGATTTCACCCATCGCTATCATTCGGCAAGCGCCACCCAACAGGCCCTGTTGCTCAGCGATACGCTCACCTTTTCGCCGCAATGGAGCCTGCTGCTGGCTGGAAGTGAAAGCTTTCTGACGTCCGCTAATTATGCAAAAACAGGCAGCCGTACCAGTGACTCCAGCGACCAGGGCTTTAGCGGTTCTGCCAGCCTGATGTATAAGCCCGTTGACCCGCTCACGCTGTATGTCACTTATGCCGACAGCCTGCAACAGGGTGATACCGCACCCACCGGCGCCAACAACGCAGGTGCGATTCTGTCGCCTTATCGCAGCAAGCAGGTGGAAGTGGGCAGCAAGCTGGCGGTAGATAAAGTCCTGCTGACCGCTGCGCTATTTCAAATTGACCGGCCTTTCGCCTACACCACAGCCAGCGGCGACTATGCCGTCGACGGCAACCAGCGCAACCGCGGGCTGGAGCTGATGGCGGATGGCGACGTCACGGCTAATTTGCATCTGTATGGCGGCATGACCTGGCTCGATCCCCGTCTGCGCGATACCGCCAGCGCCAGCACTCAGGACAAGCAAATCGTTGGCCTGGCCCGCTATACCGCCAGTCTGTTTGCCGCTTACGATCTGCCGTTTATGAGTGGGACAGACGTGCATGGCGGTATGCACTATGTTGGCCGTCGCAGTACGGATAACGCCAACGACAGCTGGACAGGCAGCTATGCTACTTTTGATCTCGGCAGCAGTTATCAGACCCGGCTGTTTAATACTGACACCACCTTCCGCGTGGATATGACCAACCTGACCAATCGCCATTACTGGACCAATATTGTGCCTGGCGGCCTGAATGGTTACAGCGGCGCCGGCTATGCCAGCGCACAGCTGGGCGAACCTCGCATGGTGCAAGTCTCTATGCAGCTGAATTTTTGATGAGGTTAACCATGAAGACATGTCTGATGCTGCCGTTACTGGCAGCATTGAGTTTCGGTATCAGCCTGACTGCCTCCGCCCGCGTCGTCACTGACGATGCGGGCAATCAGGTCAAGGTGCCGCAGGAAGCCAAACGTATCGCCGACGGCTGGTACGCCCATCATTCCTTGTTAATGACGCTTGGCGCAGGCGACCGCATTGTTGCAACCGTGAACCATGCCAGCGATCGGCCCTGGATGTTTAAGATCCAGCCTTCGCTCAATCAGGCGCTGAGCGTCCATGGTCGCAGCTTCAACAGCGAAGCGCTGCTGGCACAGAAGGTGGATACGGTTTTTGTCGCGGCAGAAGATGGCGACGCAGCCGCCTACCGTCGCGCCGGATTACCTACGCTCGTCATGCGCTTTGATGATTTTCCTTCCATGAAACGTTCATTGTTGACCACCGCTGAAGTCGTCGGAACCGATCGGGCTCGTCAGCGGGCAAGTGACTATAATGCTTACCTTGACCAAAAAATTGCGGCCATAGCAGCAAAAACGGCCACGCTGAGTGACAGTCAACGCCCACGCGTACTGCATATTGAGTCGCTGCATCCGCTCAAAGTTGACGGCCGCAATACGTTGATCGATACCTGGATTAAGCTGGCAGGTGGCCGGAATGCTGCCGCAGAAGTTGACGGAAATATGAAGGAAACGTCGCCAGAAAACGTGTTGTACTGGCAGCCGGATATTATCATTATTGGCGCCGGTGCCGGAACGCTTGCCAGCTCCGACTACGCTACGCTGTTCAGCAGCCTGAAAGCCGTTAAAACCCATCAGGTATGGCAGAACCCAGCCGGGGTGTTTCCCTGGGATCGTTATGGCACAGAGGCTGCGCTGCAAATTCAGTGGGCGGCAAAAAAACTGCATCCTGAACTTTTTCCAACGCTGAACATGGTGCAAACCACGCAGGATTTTTATCAGCGCTTTTTTAATTATTCATTAACCAGGGATGACGCGGAGCGAATATTACAGGCAAAAGGCCCGCAATAACTGTTGCTATACTTCATTAATAACCTGTGTCTCACAGAAACTCTTGTTCTCAGGAAAGTGAGAAAAAAATGAAACTTCTTGTCTTGTTCTTCCTGTCCTTACTGAGCTTTCCCGGCGCATTATTTGCCCAGTCGTGGGAGCCCACCGCGAAACCGGCGCTGGGTTTGGTCACGCCTGTTGTTGCACAGTGCAATAGCAGTCAGTGTCAGCAAAACTGCTATGTGCAAAAAAGCCAGTGTGACCGCAACGATAACAGTGGCTGTAGTGCGAAGACGCAGGCCTGTCTCCAGGCCTGCACGGCACAGTGCCAGTAGTTTCAGTGCTGACTTAGCGCATCAACCAGCGCCTGGTTGAACCTTACCGGATCTTCCATTTGTGGGGCATGGCCCATCCCTGCGAACTCAATGAGCGTTGAGTGAGGGATCATTTTGGCGACCTGTTTACCTAACGCGTTGTAATGACCAATTTGGGCTTTAACCTCGGGCGGAGCAATATCGCTACCGATAGCCGTGGTATCCGCCGAGCCGATCATCAGCGTTGTCGGCATGGTCAGATCTTTAAACTCGTACCAGACCGGCTGGGTAAAAATCATGTCGTAAAGCAGCGCCGAGTTCCACGCCACCACCTTTTTGCCCGGGCCGTTGTTCAGCCCGGCCAGCATATTTACCCAGCGATCGTATTCTGGCTTCCACTGTCCGGCATAGTAAGTTTTTTGCTCATACTTTTTGATGCTCTCTGCGGAGGTTTTTAGCTCCCGCTGATACCAGTCATCCACGCTGCGCCATGGAACACCTTTTGCTTTCCAGTCTTCGAGACCTATCGGGTTCACTAACACCAGTTGTTCCACCTGCTGCGGATACATCAGCGCATAACGCGTTGCCAGCATACCGCCCGTCGAGTGGCCCACCAGCGTAATCTTATCAAGATGCAGGCTGTTCAACAGCTGGTGCGTATTCAACGCCAACTGCTGGAAACTATACTGATAGTGCGTGGGCTTGGTTGACGTGCAAAAGCCGATTTGGTCCGGCGCAATAACCCGATATCCCTGATGACTTAAAACCTCGATCGAATCCTGCCAGGTGACGCCGCAGAAATTTTTACCGTGCATCATCACCACGGTGCGGCCATTGGCTTTCCCCTGCGGTTTTACATCAATATACCCCATCGACAACGCTTCACTTTGCGACTTGAAACTATATTTTTCAACAGGATAGGGAAAGCTGAAACCTTGCAACTCCGGGCCATATTGCGGCGTAGCGCCAACTGCAACCGCACTGCACAAAGCCAGCGCGCCTGTTGATAACAGCAAACGAAAAGTCTTTAACACACGATTAATCCTCATCAGGATTCTGAACCGTTCAGAAAAAAGAAAGTGAGCTTAAACAGCCTTTAACCTTAGCGGAAAAAACGCTAAATGACCGTTTCTGGCGGCGTCAAAAATAACAGGCCCTGTCTTTTGTTAACAAAAAGAGCTTTGCCGTGTGGCGAACTGCCGCTTTCAGAGTAAAGTTAATTTGTTACTGCGTGTTAAAAGGAAATGATCATGCGAGGAAATACAGGTTGGTTGGTTTCGTTGTTGTGGTTAAGCCTTTGTTGCCTTCTGGAGCCTGAGGCACCGGCACGATCCAGCTTTTTTATGCAGGCCTGAAGCTTGCCTGTAGGATGCAAAAGACTGTTGCAGCTACAGGCAAGCACTCACCGGTTCCCCAGGGTGACAAAAGAGCGGCGATTAACGCTTAATTCTTCGTAAAATCAATCACCATACGGCCTTTGATTTTCCCTTCAATCATCTCGGTAAAAATCGTATTGATATCTTCAAGAGGGCGTTTCGTCACTTTAGGAACGACTTTTCCCTCTGCGGCGAACTGGAACGCTTCGGCCAGATCTTCACGTGTCCCCACCAGCGATCCCACAACCTGAATACCGTCCAGCACCAGACGAGGAATATTCAGACTCATAGATTCAGGCGGTAAACCTACAGCAACAATACGACCGCCAGCACGCATCGCGTCAACCGCAGAGTTAAAGGCTGCTTTGGCTACCGCCGTGACAACCGCGGCATGCGCCCCACCGGTTTTTTCCTGAATAACCTTTGCGGCGTCTTCTTTCGCAGAATTCACCACTAAATCGGCACCCATTTCTTTCGCAAACTGTAGCTGAGCGTCGTTAACATCGATGGCGATCACCTTGGCGTTAAACACGTTTTTAGCATACTGCAACGCCAGATTACCTAAGCCGCCCAGCCCATAAATCGCAATCCATTTTCCAGGCTGTATACCCGACACCTTGACCGCTTTATAAGTGGTGACGCCGGCGCAGGTTACGCTACTGGCGGCGGCGGAATCCAGCCCATCCGGCACCTTCACCGCATAATCAGCCACCACAATGCATTCTTCAGCCATGCCGCCATCGGCGGTAAACCCGGCATTGAGCACGTCACGGCACAGCGTCTCATTCCCTGTAGTGCAATATTCGCAGTGCCCACAGCCTTTATAAAACCACGCCACGCTGGCACGATCGCCCACTTTAAGCGACGTCACACCAGGTCCCACTTGTTTTACAACACCGACACCTTCATGGCCCAGTATCACACCGGTTCGATCGCCAAAATCACCGTTTTTAACATGCAGGTCGGTATGACACACCCCACAGCAATCCATTTTTAGCAATGCTTCGCCGTGTTCCAACGCACGCAGGTTCTTTTCTACTACATCTACGGAATGATCTTTATTAACCACTGCAGCTTTCATAGTCCTTTCCTTCTGGAGGTTGATGGCTTACTTACTATAGAAGCATTCTCATTTGTAGTTTTGATTTAGCTCGCGGTTACCCACTTTTGTGCGCTACCTCACTCGCAGAAAAGCGAGCCAGAACTGATTCAATAAAAATGAAACAGCATTTTATTAAATTGGTGAACTCAGCACTCTTTATCTTCTACTTATCGCCATTTCTCAGATCCGGTTGGCAAAATCGCAAAGGTTTTCTGGTCGCCATGAATCTAACGTACACCCATCTCCCGACATACAGCCGGGCTTTGCATATTGGCTTATCAGGAATGGACACTATGACGATACGTAAACCAGGAACGCTTAATTATCTCGCCTATGGATCAGGGGATTTTCTTGGTGCGGGCACAATGGCCCTGACTTCGGCCTGGCTTCTCTATTTTTATACGACTTTTTGCGGCCTTAGCCCGATAGAAGCCACATCAATTTTTGCTCTGGCCCGCGTGGTCGACGGCGTCGCCAGCCCGCTGATGGGCTATCTGACCGACCATTTTGGCTCCACCTGGCTGGGTAAACGCTTTGGCCGACGTAAATTCTTTATCCTTACCGGTATTCCGTTGGTCTTTACTTACAGCCTGATGTGGCTGGGCGATATGACCTACATCTACTACCTGCTGACATATCTGGTGTTTGAGGTGGTCTATACCTCCATTCTGGTACCTTACGAAACGCTGGTGCCGGAAATGACCGATGACTTCAAAGAGAAAACCAAATTCTCCGGTGCTCGCATCGCGCTGGCCCAGCTTTCTGCCATCCTTGCGGCCTTCTTACCCGGCATTTTATTAAGTTACTTTGGCAAAAATAATCCGCTCTCTTTCTTTTATTCCAGCCTCGTCTTCTCGGTCCTGTGCGCAATAGTCCTGACGTTGGTCTATTTCTTTACCTGGGAACGTCCTGCCGAGAAAAAATCTGCCGCTGCACTGGAAGCCGAGCAGCAGAAGCTGACGTTGGGACAAAGTCTGAGACGACTGGGAGTTGAGCTCACTTCAACACTGCGTATCCGTATTTTCCGTCAGCATATCGGTATGTATCTGGGTGGATATATCGCACAGGATGTCTTTAACGCGGTCTTCACTTATTACGTGGTGTTTGTGCTGATGCAGGAGGCGACCGTAGCCTCAAACCTGATGGGCACGATGGCCATTCTGCAATTTGTTGCCGTTATTGGCATGATCCCGCTCTGTATTCGTATCGGGCCTGCCCCTTCTTATCGCATCGTCGTCGTGTTGTTTGGCCTGAGCACACTGTCTTACGGCGTACTTTATTACAGCGGGATGAGCGATGTTTTCTCACTGCTGCTGCTGATTTCAGCCGTTGCAGGTCTGGGCCGTGGCGGTATTAATTATGTCCCATGGAATATCTATACCTACATCGCTGACGTTGATGAAGTTATTACCGGCCAGCGCCGTGAAGGTATTTTTGCCGGGATCATGACGCTGACACGTAAAGCCTCACAGGCGGGAGCGGTCATGCTGGTTGGGATTCTGATGCAGCTCTCCGGCTTTGTCGCAGGTAAAACCGAGCAGGCTCCAGGCGTCAGCCACGCCATTCTGCTGATTCTCTGCGGCGGTACGCTGGTCATGCTGCTGATGGGCTTTTTAATCTCCCTTCGCTTCCGGCTGAACCTCAAAACGCATCAGATTCTGCGAGAAGAAACGGAAAAAATGCGTGCGGCAGGTAATGTCGTGCCGGACAACATCACTCCTCAGGCAAGAGCCACCGTCGAAATGCTATCGGGCATGCCTTATGAATCGCTGTGGGGAAATAACAATATTGGTTATCTGAACCGTAATAAGCCCGCGGTAAGTCCGCTTTCCAGCCGGGCCGTCGAAGCGGGAATGGATAACCCAGACGATCGCTTAACACATTTATAGTCAACTTCAGATCCACGAGGACAGGTAATTATGGTCGTATACCCAGTAAAACATAGCCCGCTTCTGTGCCAGCCAGAACGGTTTATCTCCAGCAATGAGCTCCATCAGCTGATTAACAAGCTGGTGGATAATCTGGTGAATATAACCGACGAAACCGGCGAGTTTTTGCTGCGGCTGGATGATGGCAGAGTCATTGATACGAAAGGTTGGGCAGGATGGGAATGGACGCACGGTATTGGCCTGTACGGCATTCACCACTACTACCAACAAACGGGTGACGACAGACTGCGCGCCATTATTGATAACTGGTTCCGCGACCGTTTTGCTGAAGGGTCAACGACCCGCAACGTCAACACGGTTTGCCCTTTTTTGACGCTGGCCTACCGTTATGAAGAAACCCGCGATCCGCGCTGGCTGCCCTATCTGGAAAGCTGGGCAGACTGGATCATGCATGCCATGCCGCGTACCGATATGGCGGGTTTGCAGCACATCACGCTGGCGGAAGAGAATCATCAGCAGCTGTGGGACGACACGCTAATGATGACCGTACTGCCGTTAGCGAAGATCGGCAAGCTGTTAAACCGCCAGGATTATATAGAAGAGGCCAAGTATCAGTTCCTGCTGCATATTCAGCATCTGATGGATAAGGAAACCGGGCTGTGGTTCCACGGTTGGACGTTCGATGGCCACCATAATTTTGCCAATGCTCGCTGGGCGCGAGGCAACAGCTGGCTGACCATTGTTATTCCGGAATTCGTCGAGCTGCTTGAACTGCCTGAAAAGGATGCAACCCGACGCTTTTTACAACAGGTACTGTCTCGCCAGCTGGCCGCACTGGAAAAATGCCAGGATGAAAGCGGTCTGTGGCACACGCTGCTTGATGACCCGAACTCCTATCTTGAAGCCTCTGCGACGGCTGGCTTTGCCTTCGGCATGTTAAAAGCCGCACGACGTCACTGCGCCGATCCCCGCTATATCGCCGTAGCGGAAAAGGCGATTAAAGGACTGATTTCCAAGATTAATTCTGAAGGTGAACTGACCCAGGTTTCCTTTGGGACAGGCATGGGTAAAGACCTCGATTTCTACCGCCAGATTCCACTCACCTCAATGCCTTATGGCCAGGCGATGGCGATCCTGTGTCTGGTGGAATACCTGCACGTCTATCTGTAAATGAGGAAACCGCATGATCCTGAATGATTTTTCTCTACATGGAAAGGTGGCGATCGTCACCGGATGTAATACCGGCTTAGGGAAAAGCATGGCAACCGGCCTGGCACAGGCTGGCTGCGACATTGTGGCGATTAATCGCAGCGAGCCGCACGATACTGCTGCTCAAGTCACCGCGATGGGGCGACGCTTTCTCAGTCTGAAAGCCGACCTCACGCGGCAGGACGAATTGCCATCGCTAGTGGAACGTGCGGTTGAGGAGATGGGAAGCATTGATATCCTGGTCAACAATGCCGGCCTTATCAGACGTGATGAGGCGTTAAGCTTCAGCGAGCAGGATTGGGATGACGTAATGAACGTTAACGTCAAAACGCTGTTCTTTTTATCGCAGCTGGCGGCGCGCCAGTTTATTAAACAGGGGCGCGGCGGCAAAATTATCAATATTGCCTCAATGCTCTCTTTCCAGGGCGGTGTCCGCGTACCCTCTTATACCGCCTCCAAAAGTGCGGTAATGGGGCTGACTCGCCAGCTGGCAAACGAATGGGCCAAACACCGTATTAACGTCAATGCATTGGCTCCTGGCTATATGACCACTAACAACACCGAGCAGCTGCGTCAGGATGAAGACCGCAGTGCGGAGATCCTGGCGCGTATCCCTGCCGGGCGCTGGGGACGCCCTGAAGATTTAATGGGGCCGGTCGTTTTTCTTGCTTCACCGGCTTCCGATTATATCAACGGTTATACCCTCGCCGTAGACGGCGGCTGGCTCGCGCGTTAATAGCGCGCTTCTCATTAACAAAACAGGCTGAATGCAGGAGAAAACATGAATATTGCACTGATGATGGAAAATAGCCAGGCGGGCAAAAATGCGCTGGTATTACAGCAGCTACAGGCAGTAGCGAGCGAAAACAAAGATGCCGTATACAACGTTGGCATGAGCGATGAACAGGATCATCACCTGACCTACATTCATCTTGGGATCATGGCCAGCATTCTATTAAATGCAAAAGCCGTTGATTTTGTTGTTACTGGCTGCGGAACCGGTCAGGGAGCGTTAATGTCACTGAATATTCACCCTGGCGTAGTTTGCGGCTATTGCATCGATCCGGCAGACGCTTTTCTGTTCGCACAGATCAATAACGGCAACGCGCTTTCACTGCCCTTCGCCAAAGGCTTTGGCTGGGGTGCCGAACTGAACGTCCGCTATATATTTGAGAAGGCGTTTACCGGGCGCAAAGGCGAAGGTTATCCCGTCGAGCGCAAAGAGCCTCAGGTTCGCAACGCTGGCATCCTGAACCAGGTGAAAAGCGCGGTAATAAAAGATAATTATTTGGATACGCTGCGCGCTATCGATCCGGAACTGGTCAAAACGGCCGTTGGTGGTAAACGCTTCCAGCAGTGTTTGTTTGAACAGGGTAAAGATGCCGAAATCATTGCCTGGGTAAAACAGCTCCTTCAGCACTGATAAATCCTGTGCCGTTTTCGGTCGCATAACCGATTACGGCATTTTTTCAGAAAAAACCCTTGTAGAAAACCTCCTAAAAAAACCAACAACTCATATTTATTTTTAATATAAATAAAACATCCAGTCTAAATTTAAATTACGGCCCTCCCCAAAAAAACAAATCAATAACGCCAATAATATTTATTAATGTAAAAACAGGCTGGCTAAGCCCAATATTTAATGCCCATTTAATTATATTTGTTATCTTAATCACCATTACGGATATGAATAAACGGAGAAAAAAATGAAAGCAGGGCTAATTGGTTTGATGATTGCGGGCGTGCTTAGCAGCACCGTTGCTTTTGCTCAGGACAGCACATCATGCGTTAAAATGAACGAATCAGAAGTTGCCGCAATGTTTGATCGCTGGAACGACTCCTTGCAAACTGGCGATGCCAAAACCGTTTCTGAAAATTATTTAAGTGATGCTGTTTTATTACCCACACTGTCAGATAAAGCTCGCCTGACGGACGCAGAACGTATTGATTACTTTGAAAAGTTTCTGGCAAAAAAACCTGTTGGTAAAATCGACAGCCGCACTATTCGTCTTGGATGCAATAAGGCGATTGATACGGGTCATTATACCTTCACCTTTGGTGATGGCAGCCAGGCAGCCGCCCGCTATACCTTCACTTATAGCTGGAACGGTGAAAAATGGCTGATTTCTACCCACCACTCTTCGGCGCTGCCGCAGTAAGTCACCATTTAATACCGTTACGATTTACGCTTTGAAAGCGCTGATTATTCGCTATCCCAGTAATCGCTATCTGCCTCATTTTGAGGAAATTCGGGCCGGCAAGGATTAGGTTATTCGGCCCGAATAATTTTTGGACAGCGCCCCGCTATAAGTCACTATCCCTGTTGTTAAAGTCCGTAAAATGTTGTCCTGCAATCCATTCAGCCATGCCCGGCGGGTTTCCTGCACGACGTTAATCATTGTTGCTGGTGCCGACAGATCGTTATCCGCTATCCTTACGCAGTACCCAATGAAATTTTTCAATAAGGAGCAAACATGAAGAAAGTTATGCTGCTGCTCGCTGCACTGACGGTAACTGGCGCGACTCATGCCGCGGAGTCTGATGCGGACGATCCGGCACAGGGCTATATTG
This sequence comes from Pantoea sp. CCBC3-3-1, assembly GCF_007981265.1. Classification (NCBI taxonomy): domain Bacteria; kingdom Pseudomonadati; phylum Pseudomonadota; class Gammaproteobacteria; order Enterobacterales; family Erwiniaceae; genus Pantoea; species Pantoea sp. CCBC3-3-1. The sequence goes on along the minus strand of NZ_CP034363.1, from coordinate 165,219 downwards.
CCAATCTCTGCACGCTCGTCACTCAGGAAAAATCCGCCGAGTCGGCTGACAGCTATATCGCTAAACTGAAAGCGCTTGCCGCTCGAGGGCAGTCACCTTCTGCTCAAGAAAAATCAGAATTCGATGAAGATGAAGCCAGAACCGTCGTTGCGGCATGGATGAATCTTGGGGCGGAACAGAAACAGCAGGCACGGCAAAACCCGGAAGCGTGCCAGAGCGCTACGCTGGATGAGTATCAAAGCCAGGATTAATTTTTGCGTGGCCGGGCGTCAGGCAGGCAGTTCCGGCCACCCACTTTATTCGTTTTAGCGCAGATTTTTCGACAGTGAGAGAAAAGGCTGCCCCCCGTTGATACGGCGGCGGTTTTTCGGAAGTTTATAAAAATAATCAGGAAATAAGGGCGGGAAAAGTGATAACCATCGGTCTGTCCCTGACCGCGGCTATCGAGGGTTTCTGGCCAGCGCCATTAATACATAGCGCCTGGCGGTACATGTTTAAACGTTTCGACGTAACAACTAAACACGTAGTTAAAAAATCTTTTCATTGTGGATCCCAGTTCAAATTCTGTTAATAAATAGCAAAAAAATTATACAACACGACCGTTTTTCAGGCAACAAAATTTGAAGTGGATCACAAAATCAGCATAAGTATGCAAAGAAAAACCTAAACGAATGTTAAACAGAAATGCAAATTTGCGCGATTTGTAAAAGAAAATGAAGGAATAAGGCTGAGAGGTGAAATAGCAAAAAAAATGCCAGTCTGCTGATTTGCAGCAGAAAATCAGCGGTGATGTTCTGCTGGATCCGTCAGGAGAGCAGGCCCAGATGATCGACGAGGATGCTGGTGCCAATGCCAATCAGCACCACGCCACCGAAAATTTCCGCCCACTTGCCCATCACCGGCCCAAGGAAGCGACCGAGCAAAATACCCACCGACGCCATTACCATAGTGGACGCGCCGATAGCCAATGCTGTCGTGATGATATTGACCTGCAGGAATGCCAGACCAACACCCACCGCCATCGCGTCCAGGCTGGTTGCTACCGCCGTTGTCGCTAACAGCCAAAAGCCGTGGCGATTTGGCGCCTCTTCAATAGCCTCTTTTTTTCGAAAACCTTCCACAATCATCCGTGCGCCAAGCACAAACAGCAGTGTAAAAGCGACCCAATGATCCCATGCCATCACATACCGACTGGCAGCAATCCCTACAGCCCAACCAATCAGTGGCGTCAGCGCTTCGATTACGCCGAAAATTAATCCGGTGCGAAGTGCTTCTTTGACGCTGGGACGATGCAGGCAGGCACCTTTGCCAATCGCTGCTGCGAACGCGTCCATCGACATGCCAAAAGCCAGAATAAGGGTTGCGTATAGGTTCATTGTAGTTATACCGGTTTGACGGTGAACACACCGCTCAAACGTTAAAAGAACAGTTCTCGCACAAAAAATAAGCGCAAGAGGCTTAATAAGGAACGCATCCTAGCATGGGATCATTGATAAAAAAAGACAGTAAAATCAGGGATTTGAGTATAGCCTTGGCTATACTTTTTAACGAATGCTAAATTCCAGCATAAAAAAAGATCAAAAAGGCTAAAAGAATTACTACGTTAGACGGCTCATCCCTGAAGGGAGTGGGGGTTTATAACAGGTAAAGAAGGCTGCGCTGTGCCTGACATTGCCACTGTAACAAGTCAGGCAGCTTCGCTGTAACTCAAATGTTATGCCGGTATCTGTTGTGTAATACAGTGAATGTTCCCTCCGCCGAGAAGAATTTCCCGTGCAGGCACGCCAGTGACAAGATGATCCGGATAGATCTCCCTGAACAGCGCCTCAACTTTCTGATCTGTCTGTGGGTCCAGTAACGGAAAGATGATTTGCCCGTTGCTGATCAGATAATTGACATAAGAACCGGCCAGCCGGTCACCCGCCTGACGTTTTGCTGCCGTTCCTTGCACCAACCCGCGGGTTTCCTCATCGGTAGCTTAAAGCGGATCTGGTGCGGGTATTTTCCATATTTTCAGCGAACGTCCCCGGGCATCCGTTGCCGCTTCCAGCACCTTTAAAGCCGCAACTGAGCGGGTATATTGTGGGTCATGCCGATCCTCAGTCCAGTGCAAAGCCACTTCTCCCGGTCGAATAAAACAGCATATATTATCAATATGGCCATTCGTCTCGTCGTTGAACACCCCTTCCGGCAGCCAGATAATCGCTTCTACTCCCAAATAATCCCGCAGTGCCTGCTCAATCTCAGACTGCGTCAGCTGCGGATTACGATTCCGATGAAGCAGACACTCAGCCGTGGTAAGTAACGTTCCCTCTCCATCGGTATGGACCGATCCCCCTTCAAGCACCAGATCGGCGTTATAGCAGGGGAGCATGTGATAACCCGCAACCTGCCCGGCAATGGCCTGATCGCGCTCCCAGCTGGCGTATAATCCCCCCTGCTTCCCACCCCAGGCATTAAACGTCCAGCTCACCGCTCGGCGTTCACCCTGCTGGTTCACGACAATTGTTGGGCCGGTATCCCGCATCCAGGCATCATCACTTTCCATTTCAACAAGCGTTACCAAAGGAGAGACAGCCTGGCGCGCACGAACCATTTCAGAAGCCGGAACGGCCATAAAAACCGATGTTGTTCGGGCAATAGCAGCGGCGACAGAGGCAAATGCCTGCTGTGCGGGCCGTGCAGATGACCGCCAGTTATCCTGACGATAAGGCCAGATCATCCAAACCGCCTGCTGTGGAGCCCATTCCGCAGGCATGGCAAATCCATCACGATAAGGGCGAGTAAAAGAGGACATCGGTTATCTCCTTACCCGACCGTCAGAGGTGGCTATTGCGCTATACATCTCCGGCCGCCGATCGCGGAACACTCCCCAGGCAGCACGCTGTGCGGCGATCGCGTCCAGATCGAAAGTCTGTACCAGAACGCACTCTTCTGTTTTACCTGCCTGCTTAACCAGTTCTCCTGTCTGATTGGCGATAAATGAGGAGCCGTAAAAAGTCATTTCAAGGCCGGGAATAGAGCGACTCCGTTCCGTTCCGATGCGGTTAGACGCAATAACCGGCAGGATGTTAGCAGCCGCATGTCCCTGCTGAACTCTGGTCCAGTGCGGCTGGCTGTCGATATCGGGATAAGCCGGCTCTGACCCTATTGCCGTAGGGTAAAAGAGCAGCTCGGCCCCCTGAAGCGCCAGGCAGCGTGCGGTTTCCGGGAACCATTGGTCCCAGCAGATCCCCACACCAATTTTTGCATAATGCGTTTCCCACACTTTGAAACCGGTGTCGCCAGGAATAAAAAATTGTTTTTCCTGATAAGCCGGACCATTTGGAATATGGGTTTTACGGTAGGTATCCAGCACGGCACCGTCCGCATCAATCATCACCAGGGAGTTATAATAAGCGTTATGACATTTTTCAAAGAAGCTTATCGGCAGCACTACCTGCAATTCTTTGGCAAGCGCTGAAAAATGTTTAATAAGCGGACTACGCTCCCTTTCCTGTGCCAGAGAATAATGTTCCGGGCTTTGGTCAATACAAAAATAGGGCGTCGCAAAAAGCTCCTGAATCAAAATTATTTGCGCGCCCTGAGCGTGAGCTTCACGCACCAGTTTTTCCGCATTGAAGATATTATTCTCCAGATCCCAGCAGCAGCGCATCTGTGTTGCAGATACCGTTACGTTTCTCATAGACAGTCCTCAAAAATAAATACGGAAGTCAGTTTTCTCAGGTGAAAATTTTTTAAATATTACTCTGTGATCTTCGATCGTATTGCAACATAATGACTTCTCCAGCGACCAGCGTAGCGATTACCCCGGCAATGATTGGGGTGCTGTAGCCACCATCAATTTCCCCTTTAAACAAATCGGGGAAAATAAAAAGAACGATGCCCTGAACAATAAATAACAAACAAACCCCCGCAACCAACCATTGCCCCACCACGCCGCCGGGAACACGGTAAGGACGGTGAACATGCGGGGATTTATAGCGTAACCAAAACCATCCACTGAACAGAAACAAATAAGGAAGAAGAAAAATACAGCTGGAGAATGAAAAAATTATCCAGAATAAGTCACTGTTATCGCTGGCGAGCTGGCTGTAGCAAACAATTATCAGCGTGGCGATAATTCCTGTCGCCATATTCGCGCCTACGGGTGTTTGATATCGATAACTGATTATCCCCAGACAGGCAGGAAGTTCGCCACTTAGCGCGGCTTCAGCGGCAGTCCGACTGGATCCCGAAGTCCATGTCACCATATTGCTAATAAAACTGAATAACGTTAGTGCACATAAAACATGCAAAATACCCCGCGAGAATTCGCTTTCGGAGAAGATGATTTTCATTGCATCGATAATGCCGGAAACTAAATTGATTTCCTTGATCGGCAGCGCAGCAAGCAACCCAAATGTTCCAAACAGATAAAGCAGTGAAATACATAACGCAGACGTTAACATTGCCAGCGGCAGGGTTCTCTCCGGTTTTTTTATCATTTTCCCCATGCTGGCTACCAGCTCCAAACCCAGAAGGCTATAGATAATAGCGGGCAGGAAGCGGCTGCTTTCATCGAGGTGTGGAATCAGAGACGCAGGTTGAAAATGATTTGCCAGCCCATTTTTTGCAAGATAGTGAAGACCTGCCAAACCGAGGACAATAATGACGGCTATTTTTGCCCAGGCTCCCCAGCGGGCTATTTTCAGGCAAACCGTCGCCGAGACATTACAAAAACCTACCGTTAACCATGTCAGCGCCAGGCATAACGTGATTTGCCAGAAAAGGCTCATTTTTGGCCAGTATAATGAAGCGAATGTTCCGGCAAAAAGAATATAAACCGAAGGCATCCATAAGCCGACATTTATCCAGTATAAAAAGGAGGTTCTGGCCGCCATTCGTTGACCAAACGCTCTCTTTATCCAGTCATATATTCCCCCTTCTGCGGGCCAGGTCGTTCCTAATTCCGTTACCACCAGTGAATAAGGCAGGACGAAACCAATCAGCATAATTCCCCACCATGCAAAAGCCGAAGGCCCAATAGCGGCGGACGCAGCAAGCGTATCCAGAATGACGACGGCACACAGCGTAAACATTGTCAGACTGCCGGCACCCATTCGCTGGTTATTATTTCCCTTCATCCCTGACCTCTGCATTTTTGTGGGTTCAGCGGAAATATATCAGTGACAAAAGTCATGAATAAAATGTATTGTTAACATTGGCTAATGAAGGGAATGCATAGTCATGTTAGATCTAAACCTGTTGCGTCTTATGCTGATCCTGGCAAAGGAAAAGAACGTCACCCGGGCAGCCCACAAAGCAAATATTACCCAGTCCGCCTTCAGCCACGCCCTGAATCGTTTGCGGGCACAGTTAAACGATGAGGTTTTTATCCGCACCCGAAATGGTATGGAGCCAACACCGTACGCGGCGTCCATTATTCCGGTTATTAGCAATACGCTGGACAGGTTGGATGCCGCTACACGGGGCGCGCATCCCTTTAATCCTGCACTGGATGCACATACTTTTTACTTGGGGGCGGTGGATTATTTTGAATTTATGTTTATGCCGGTGTTGACCGCCCGATTTAAAACGACGGCACCCAATGTCCGGCTTTCAGTGGATATATTATCGGAAACGATAAAACTTGAGCGTATGGAAAGAGGCCAGCTGGATGCATTTATTGGCGTCGATACTTTGCAGCATATTCCTCATTACTTTCATAAACATCCACTTATTACCGATCGTTTTGTGGCGATTGCGGCAAAAACGCGTTCAGATTTACCCGCTCAGCTGAACATCAGTCACCTCGTGACGGAAGCACAGATTCATTTGCCCGCAGTGAGCTCGGGGGCTGACCATATCGATCGCTGGCTGGCAGAGCAGCACCTTTACCGACCGCTAGCAACCGTAGTACAGAGCTATGCCGTCGGAGGAAGGATCGCTGTGGCTTCCGGTTATTTAATGTGCGTGCCCTTCCGCATTGCGCGCGAGCTGGCAGGCATGCTTCCCCTGAAAATAGTTGAACTTCCTCAGGGCCTTCCCGCTTATGAACTGGTATTGCTCACCCACAGCTTGTTTGATCATCAACCCGCTTTGCGCTGGCTTATGGACGAGCTGACAAAGGTGAATATTGATATGGCGCGTTATGGCCCGCTTTCTGCTGAGTCAACCGGGCATTGAACCCACAGAGTGATTATCGCAAAATGGCCGCCACCGATCGAAATGGAATGCTAATGAAAAACCCTTTTCTGACTTTTTTAATGCCAATGAGCACGCTTATGCTGGGCTTTCTTTCCGCGCTGCTGCTGCCCGCGCCCTGGTTTGGCCTGAGCCTGACGCACAGACTGGTGGACATATTTCATCTGAGCGATGTGGGTCAACTTTATACGCTGGTTTTTTGTTTGTGGTTTTTACTGCTGGGCGCGCTGGAATATTTTGTAATTCGTTTTCTCTGGCTGCGCTTCGTCAAAGTGTGAAAAAAGGCGAACCGGCGGTTCGCCCTGTTTTTGCTCCTCAGAACCACTGGCCAAAACGACGTATATAGAAGTGTTTCATGCCCTGAGCCACCAGGCAGTAGCCACACAAGATCGCCGCCAGCCACGGGAAATAAGCCCAGGGTAACGGCACCAGCCCGACCGCATGGCCCAGCGGTGAAAACGGAATGCAGATCCCCCCTATCATCACCAGTGCGGTCATCAACATGACCGGCAGCGCTGCGCGGCTTTGAATAAAGGGAACTTTCTTTGTACGCAGCATATGTACTACCAGCGTTTGCGACAGCAGTCCTTCAATGAACCAGCCGGACTGAAACAACGCTTGATGTTCAACGCTGTTGGCAGCAAATACATGCCACATAACGTAAAAAGTGGTGATATCAAAAAGCGACGACGTTGGCCCAACCCACAACATAAAGCGGCCAATATTTTTTGCGTCCCATTTGCGTGGCTTACGCAAAAACTCTTTATCCATTTTGTCCCAGGGCAACGCCAGCTGAGACAGGTCATACATCAGGTTCTGGATTAATAAATGGATTGCCAGCATGGGCAAGAACGGAATAAAAGCGCTGGCCACCAGCACGGAAAAGACATTGCCGAAGTTAGCGCTGGCGGTCATGTTCAGGTACTTGATGATATTGCCAAAGGTTTCCCGTCCTTTAATGACACCCGCTTCCAGCACCAGCAGATTTTTTTCCAGCAGAATGATGTCAGCGGACTCTTTTGCGATATCGGTAGCGGTATCGACAGAGATGCCAATATCGGCAGCGCGCAATGCAGGCGCATCGTTAATGCCGTCGCCAAGAAAGCCCACGGTATGGCCGTTTTTCTGCAACGCTTTCAGCACGCGTGATTTTTGTTGCGGCGCCAGCCGACAGAACAAGGTTCTGGCTTCTGCCTCACGGCACAACTCGTCATCATCCAGCCGCTCAATGTCACTGCCGCACAAGGGTTTACCAGGCTCCAACCCAACATCACGACAGATTTTACGGGTGATAATCGGATTATCCCCCGTCAGCACTTTCACCGTGACGCCGTGTTCATGCAACGCAGCAATCGCTGCAACGGCGCTCTCTTTTGGCGGATCGAGGAAGGTCAGCAGCCCACAAAGCGTCAGCGCTCTTTCATCGCCTTTGTGTAAAGGCCGGTTCAGTGGCATCTCGCCCAGCTCCCGAACCCCTACAAGCAACACGCGGAAGCCCTGCTGGTTTAACTTCTCCACCCGGTCTCGCCATTGCTGACGAGCATCGTCATCAAGTAACTGCCGCTCCCCCGCATCCAGCCAGTGACTGGCCACGGCCAGCATTTCTTCGACTGCGCCTTTGCAAATCAGCTTCTGCTGGTTTTGCTCATCGGCTATCACCACCGACAGCCGACGACGTTCAAAATCAAATGGCAGCTCGTCAATTTTGCGGTAGCGGGCCAAACCGCTCGCTATCTTTTCCTGCCCGAAGCTGAGAATAGCGTTATCCATCAGATTCTTAACACTACTTTGGTGATAACTGTTCAGCCAGGCAAGCTGCAACACGGTTTCGCTGCTCAGCCCATGAGCATCCAGATGGTGAGCGAGAATTATCCGGTCCTGCGTCAGCGTGCCGGTCTTGTCAGTGCACAATACGTCCATCGCGCCAAAATTCTGAATGGCGTTCAGACGTTTCACCACAACCTTACGGCGAGACATTGCAATCGCGCCCTTCGCCAGGTTCGAGCTGACAATCATCGGCAGCATTTCCGGCGTCAGCCCAACCGCTACAGCCAGCGAAAACATCAGGGCTTCCGTCCAGTCACCTTTAGTAAAGCCGTTGATAAATAAAACAATGGGTACCATGACCAGCATAAAACGGATCAGCAGCCAGCTGACGCTGTTTACGCCGCGGTCAAACGCGGTTTGTGGACGTTTGCCCGTCACGGATTTAGCCAGCGAGCCAAACCAGGTACGGTTGCCGGTAGCAACCACCACCGCCGTGGCGGTTCCGCTGGCGACGTTGGTACCAAGCAGGCAAATTCCCGGCATTGCCAGCAAATCCGCTTCATCCGTATCCAGCCCCGCTTCCGCCGTTATGCCAGACAGTGCATCGTACTTCTCAATTGGGATAGCTTCGCCACTTAGCGCAGACTGACTGACAAACAGATCGCGGGAAGAAATTAGCCGCACATCAGCCGGGATCATATCGCCTGCGGAGAGAAAAATAATGTCGCCGGGTACGACGTCCTGCAAGGCGATTTCCATTTTTACCGGCTTCGCCGTATTGCTGTCGCGACGCATTACCGTAGCGGTAGTGCGAACTAACGATTTCAGTGCTTCCGCTGCTTTATTGGTGCGATATTCCTGCCAGAAACGCAGCATACCGCTGAGTGAGATCATCACCAGCATGATTGTCACACCGGTCAGATCGGTTTCCTCGCCCTGACGAAGCGGCAGCAGGTAATCAGTGAAAAAGGTGACAACGGCAAGCGCCATCAGTACCCAGATAAAAGGGTTATTAAACGCCTGCGCCAGTTGGACCAGCGCGCCAGGCGCTTTTTCACTGGCGACCTGATTTTTGCCATATTCCAGCAGCCGTTCTGCGGCATCTTCCATGGTGAGGCCGTCTTGTTGGGTGTTTAGCCGGGCCAGCGTACTGTCCAGGTTTTGCGTCATTTCGCTGGCGATAGCCAGCTCGCGAGCATGGCTTAAACTGGCATTATTCATTTTCATTTGCCGGATCCTTAATTTTTTTCAGGCGCACGAAAGCGCTCCTGCGCGTGAGGATTATTTAGCGTTTTTTGGGATCGGGAGGGACGAAGCAAGAAGGAAGAAACAGGGGGGCGTTTACAGTAAGGGTCTACGCCTTATTCTGCCTGTCTGCCATCGCCCGCCGCTGGTCGGAGGTTCTTTCATTGGTAATCCTTGTCCGGCATATCGCGGGAAAAAAATGAATGAAATACGGGGATGTGACACGCAGAGAAAGAGTGAAACATTGCCCACCGGTTTTCGGCAAGCAAACGGTGACGTGAGCTTACCTCAGAGCGTAAAACGTAAGGGGTGACTGTCCAATGCTGGCTCCTCTGAGGAAAATATCGCCACTATAATCTGCTTTTCACCCTCAACCGTATTACAACAATGTGCAATTAATCAGATTCAGGGATCTCAACAATATCCAAACGTGTGGGCTGTTCAGCCAGTCGTTCGCGATAGTGCACAGCAAGCCCGCTGTCGGTGACGATTTGGTTGAACGTATTTCCTGGCGCAAGCGAATAAGGATGAAGCTGACCAAACTTGGAAGAATCGGTCAGGGCAATGGTGTGGGTATTTTTAGCTATTACGGCATCAACAACGTCGCAGCGCAACATATCACGCCCGGTAAATCCGGCATCAGGATGCCAGCCGTCAACCCCAATAAACGCTTTATGGAAGTTAAGGTGCTGAATGCAGTAGCGCGTGAGTGGCCCCACCACGGACTCACTGCTTTTTTGATACAGGCCGCCGAGGATAATGACTTCACAATCGGTATCGCGCAGCAGGTGAGCGATATAGTGGCTGACGGTGATAATGGTGATGTTGTTGCGTCCAGCCAGTTCACGCGCCAGCAGGGCGTTGGTGCTGCCGCCTTCGATAAAGACCGCCTCGCCTTCGTTGACCAGCGTAGCGGCAAACTCTGCCAGCTTTTTTTTGACCGGATAACGGGTACGCATCCTGGCACTGACGTCATCGCTCTCCAGCGCAACGGCAGAACCATGCACACGACGCAGAAAATGTTCACGCTCCAAAACGTTAAGATCCTGGCGTACCGTCACTTCTGAAACGCCTGTCACCTGTGCCAGCTCGCTTACGCTTACGTGGCCGCGCTCATTAACTAACTGAATGATATGCTGATGTCTTGAATTCATAGGTCCGGACTGAAGCCTGTTTTCTGGCCAGCTTATCAGAAACAACGCGGCGAGGCATTGTCCTGTCAGAATGACGTCGATCAACGCCAGCTTGCTGATTCACACTATACTTCCTGCGAATTATTCGCCGGTAAGGATGACATAATGCTACAACGCACACGCCTCTGGTTGCGACGGTTAACCGTGCTGCTGGTGACAATGCTGATAGTCCTGCTGGCGCTGCGTATCGCCATGACCGAACGTGGGCCGGATTTGCAACTGTGGCACACTTGGCTACCGGACGAACTGAGCGACAGCCAGATGGATCAGGATAGCTGGAGTGATTATCTGGCTAATGAGCAGAAAATCTTTGCTGACATGAAGCTCAACGTTACCGATAAACTTCCGGACGATAATCCCGAGACGTTTAATCGCTACGCTGAAAAAAGCCCTGTTTATCCCGCCCATTTTGCCACCAACTGGAACCGTTCTTACAAGCTACTGCCAGCGGGTAAGCCTCGCGGTGCGGTCGTGTTGTTACACGGACTGACGGATTCGCCTTACAGCCTGCGTCACTTCGCAGCTAACTATCAGCAAAAAGGGTATGTGGTGGTCGCGATTCGCCTGCCGGGACACGGGACTGTACCCGCCGCGCTAACGCAGGTTGAATGGGAAGACTGGATGGCAGCGACCAGGCTGGCGATGCGCGAGGCTCACCGCAGTATTCCTGCGGGTGCGCCGCTGCAAATTATGGGCTTTTCCAACGGCGGTGCGCTGGCGATGAAATATGCGCTGGATGCGCTCGACGATGCGTCATTACCTGCACCGAACAGGCTCATCCTGATCTCACCGATGATTGGCGTTAGCAGCTATGCTCGTTATGCCGGACTGGCTGGCCTGCCTTCCCTGCTGCCCGCGTTTGCGCGTTCGGCGTGGCTCAGCATCCTGCCGGAGTTCAATCCCTTTAAATACAATTCATTTCCGGTTAAGGCGGCCCGACAATCCTGGCTACTGACCAGCGCGCTGCAAAGCCAGCTGCATCGCGACAGTACCAACAATACGTTGAGTAAACTGCCGCCAATACTGACCTTTCAGTCAGTCGCAGACGCAACGGTCAGCACGCCCGCCGTCGTGCGCGGGCTGTACAACCTGTTGCCTGCCAACGGCAGTGAACTGGTGCTGTTTGATATCAACCGATCGGTAAAACTGTCCCCACTGATGCGCAGCACCGCCCTTCATGCGGTAGAGCATCTGCTGCCGCCCGCTCCCCGCACTTACACGACGACTATAGTCACTAACGTTTCACCCCATAACAGCGCCGCCGTCGCTCAGATTACCGCAGCGGGCAGCACGGAGATAACCCAGCTACCGCTTGGACTCAGTTTTCCTGCCGATGTCTATTCGCTCTCTCATGTCGCACTGCCTTTTCCGCTCAGCGATTCGCTGTATGGCCGCACGCCTGCGCCGCCGAATGAATTTGGCGTCAGCTTTGGCTCTCTGACGCCGCGTGGCGAACGCTCGGTACTGATGGTCAGTCTGGACATGCTGATGCGCCAGACGTCAAATCCGTTCTGGCCGTGGATGGTGCAGCGCGTTAATCAGACGCTGAATTAACCAGCGTACTGCTGTCGCCAAGGAGTAGCGCAAGGGGCCGACCGCCCTGCGTCTGCTCCAGCGCGATTTTCACAACGATGGTGAGCGGTACGGAAAGCAGCATGCCTACGATGCCCAGCAGCCATCCCCAGAAAATCAGTGACAGGAATACCACCAGCGTCGAAAGCCCCAGCCCACGCCCCATTAGCCGCGGCTCCAGCATGTTGCCAATCAGCAGGTTGATCAGCAAATAACCGCAGATAACGACGGCCCCCTCCCCGCTGCCGTTAAAAATCAGCACCTGCAAGATGGGCGGAACGGCGGCGATGACCGATCCGATATTGGGAATATAGTTAAGCGCGAAAGCCAGTACGCCCCACAGCAGCGCAAAACGCACGTCCAGCAGCCACAGCATCAGCCAGACGATGCCGCCGGTCAGCAGGCTGATTGCTGTTTTCAGGATCAGGTAGCGGCTTACGCTGTCGAGCGCCCGCTGAATCGCAGCGTTGCTGGCTAAAGGTGAACTCAGGATCTGCGGCAGCTTTTTCGCCAGTAAAGGCACTTCAAGCAGCATGAATACCACGGTCATCAACAGCAGGAACAGATTAGATACCGTGCCGGAAAGCTGCGTCAGCAAGCGGCTCACCAGGTTGATCACCGCATTCGGATCGGCCAACGCCATTCCCTGTTCTGAGGAGAAAGGTATCCCTGTTTGTCGCGCCAGATGCTGAAAATCCCGCAGCCTTTCGGTCAGTATCAGCCGATACTGAGGCAGCGTACGGGCAAAATCATTCAGCATACCGACCAGCGATGTCAGCAGCAGCACGCCGGTCAGCACGATAACGCTGGTGAGCAGCAAAACGGCCAGTACCTGCGGTATGCCTCTGCGCTGCAAAAATTTTACCAGCGGATGCAGGATCACGGCTAAAAACAGGGCGAGGATAAACGGCACCACGATATCCGCGCTCGCCCGAATACCGGCGAAAATGATCACCAGCATGCCGAGCGTTACCACCAACGTCTGCGCTTTTTCCCGGGTCGTTATCATCTTCGAGCCTGGCGAGGACGCTTGATCCTTTCACGCAGACGTTGAATATGCAGATAAAGCGCCGGGATAAACAGCACGCCGACTAGCGTCGCGGACAACATGCCGCTGAAAACAGTCACACCAATAATTTGTCGGCTGGCCGCGCCAGCGCCGGTGGCCATTACCAGCGGTAATACCCCAAGGATAAAGGAAATCGCCGTCATCATTACCGCGCGGAAACGCTGCTTAGCCGCCTGTTCAGCCGCTTCGGCAATGTCCATGCCCTGATCCCGGCGATCGCGGGCAAATTCCACCATCAAAATGGCGTTTTTCGCCACCAGCCCCATCAACAGCACCAGGCCAATCTGCACATAGACATCGTTAGTAAAGCCCATCAGATGCAGGCCAGTAACCGCACCCGCCGCCGCGAAGATCACTGAAAGCAGCACCGCCAGCGGGATGCTCCAGCTCTCATACTGCGCCACCAAAAAAAGCCAGGCGAAAACGATAGCCGCCAGGAAAATCCACAGGGCCTGATTGCCCGTTTGCTGCTCCTGAAGCGACATGCCGGTCCAGCTATAGCCATATCCTTCAGGCAAATGCTGCGCCAGCAGCGTTTCCATAGCAGACATCGCCTGACCTGAACTGACGCCCGCCGCACCAGAACCACTCACCGCTACCGCGGGAAACTGGTTGTACTGCATGATGTAGGGCGCGCCCAACGACGGTGTCATGGTCACCAATTGATTCAGCCGAATTTGCGCGCCTGTCTCGCTGCGCACCGTCAGATGTGAGAGTTGATCGCTGCGCTGACGAAACTGCATGTCATTCTGCACTTGCACCCGAAACTGGCGTGACTGATGCGTGAAGTCCCCAACGTTGCTCCCGCCAAGCGAGGCTTGCAGTACGGCAAAAATGCGGCTGACCGGGACCTGGAGCAGCGCTGCCCGATCGCGATCAATCGTCAGGCTTATTTCAGGCACGGCGGCGCTGAACGTCGTGAACACCCGGCTGAGATGCGGTTGCTGGTTAGCGGCCATGATGATGCGCTGAACAGTGTGTGAAAGTTCCTGCGGTGACTGGCCTGCCAGCGCCTGAATCCTCAGATCAAAGCCTGCTGCATTGCCCAGCCCGCTGATGGCCGGAGGAACAAAAACCATCATCGTGGCCGAAGGAATCGACGCCAGCTTATGCTGAATTTTTGGCAAAATTTTCGCCACGCTCTCACGCTCGTGCCAGTCTTTCAGCAGTACGATAGCAAAACCGCTGGCCGCTGAGTTACCGCCACCAAGCAGGCTGAAGCCCGTAATTTTAATCACATCCCTGACCGCCGGATCCTGGCTGACCTGCTGATACATTTGCTCCATGACTGCCTGAGTTCGCTGTAGCGAAGCGCCTTCGGGCAGCTGGACGTTTACAAAGAGATAGCCTTCATCTTCTTCCGGCAAAAAGCCGCCAGGCAACTGCTGATAAGCCAGCCACGTGACGCCACCCGCCGCCAGCATCACGACAACGGTGGTGATTGCGTAACGGTTTATCTTGCGGCACAGACTCACGTAAGCATCGCGCGTACGGTCAACGCCACGATTAAACAGCGCAAAAAATCCGTTTACAGGCGTGGTGAGTCTTTTCAGCAGACAGGCACAAAGCGCGGGCGTCAGCGTTAACGCGTTGATGCTGGAAAGCACCATTGCGGCCGACAGCGTGACGGCAAACTGCCGATACAGCTCGCCGACAATACCCGGCACCACCGCGATGGGCACAAACACAGCCAGCAGCACCAGCGTAGTGGCAATGACCGGACCTGCGATCTGTTTTAACGCTTTACGGGTCGCCCCGGCAGGCGTTAAGTCCGCTTCTTCCGCCAGCAACCGCTCTACGTTTTCAACCACGACAATCGCATCATCAACCACAATAGTCAGCGCCAGGATGATGGCAAACAGGCTAAGCGTGTTCGCCGAATATCCCGCCATCAGCAGCAGGGCAAAGGTGCCCAGCAACGATACGGGGATGGTCAACGCGACGATAAAGGTGGCACGCAGGCTCTGCAAAAACAGCCAGACCACCGCCAGCACGACCAGCAGGGTTAGCACCAGAGATATGACAATCTCCTTCAGCGTGGCGGTAATCGGATCTGTTGCATCAAATTTGATCTGATAAACCATATCGTCAGGAAACGCCCGCGCCTGGCTGGCCATTTCGGCTCGTACCGCTTTCGCTACGCTAAGGGCATTGGCGTCCGGGGAGGGATAGATCATCAGAAATGCCCCTTCGCTGTTATTCAGCGCAGCATTGACCTGATAATTTTGAGCGCCAAGCTCGGTATTGGCTATATCGTTAATGCGCACCATGCCGCCGTGCGGATTGCTACGCAGCACAACTTTTGCGAACGCCTCTGGCGTCATCAGGCGGCCATGACCATTAATCGTCAGGGTATTTTGCTGCAATGCGGGCGAAGGCGTTGCGCCAATCTGGCCGGCCGCCGCCTGCACATTCTGCTGACGAAGCGCCTGAATCACTTCATCGGTAGTGATGTGCAACGCTTCCATTCGCTGCGGATCGAGCCAGATACGCATGCTGTAATCACGTGCACCGAATACCTGTACATCACCGACCCCGTGTATTCGCGCCAAAGCATCGCGCAGGCGGACAGAAGTGTAGTGACTCAGATAGAGAAGATCGTGCGTTTTCCCGGGTGATAATACGCTGATCCCCATCAACGTATTGCTGGCGCGTTTACGTACCGACAGACCATTATTGTTAACATCCGCGGGCAGCTGGGCGCTAATCTGGGACAATCGATTCTGTACTTCCACCGCCGCCATATCCGGTTGGGTGCCATTGGCAAAGGTAATACTCAGCTGGTAGCTACCGTTATTGCTGCTGGTCGATTCCATATACAGCATATTGCTGACGCCGTTGATTTGCGCTTCGATCGGCGCACCCACAGCTTCGGCGACGTCGCGTGCGCTGGCACCGGGATAGAGTGCCGTCACGCTGACCACTGGTGGAGTGATGTCTGGAAATTGCTCAACGGGGATAATTTTTAGCGCTGCCGCACCAATAAGCGCCGTCATCAGTGCGACAACGATGGCGAATTTAGGTCGTCTGACGAAGAAATTCAGCATACATCCGGCTCCTTATGGCGCTTCGCCGATAACGACTTGCATACCTGGCCTGACACGCTGCATGCCAGCAACGATTACCTGGTCGCCTGCCTCAGCACCGGAAGTCGCCACATAGTGTTGCCCAATCTGGCCGCCAAGCGTAATGCGACTGCTTTCCACCCGCCGATCTTTGTTAACTTTCAGGATAAAGTAGCCGTCAGCATCCTGCTGTAGCGCGCTTGCCGGTAGCATCAGCCGATTCTTTTGCTGGGGCATAAGCTGCACGCTGACTACCCCGCCGGGCAGCAGCCGTTGTTGAGGATTCGCAAACTCCAGCTTCATCGCCACCGTTCCGGTATTGCTGTCGATAAAATTATCAAGCGAAACAAAATGACCGCTATAAGGATAGATTTCGCCGTTAGCCAGCAGTAACGTTGGCGTCAGCGCGTCGTTAGCCTTATGCAGATTGTTCTCCAGCGACTTTTGCGCCGTCAGGTAATCACGTTCGTTGACGGCAATCACTACGCGGATAGGATCGAGCTTTTTCAACGTGACCAGCTTGCCGTATGCCGGATTAATTAACGTGCCTTTATGCACGGTGCTGTGCCCAATTCGCCCGCTGATGGGCGCGACGATTTGCGTAAAATCGAGGTTAAGCCGTTCAGCCTGTAAACGAGCCTCCGCTTCTTTTAGCGTCGCCTGCGCCATATCGCGATTTGCCACCGCGTTGTCCAAATCGGCCTGGCTAACGGCAGTGCCGACCCCAAGCTGTCGCAGGCGATTGAGGTGTTGCCGGGCATTTTTTAACTGTGCGCTCGCGCTGTTAAGCAGAGCCTGGCAGCGCGCCAATTCCGCACGCTGCTGCGCCGCTTCAATTTCAAACAGCCGCTGCCCGGCACGAACATTTTCCCCATCCCGAAAAAAACGCTGAGAGACATAGCCTTCCGTCCTTGCCATCACCTCTATCGCTTCTGAGGCTTCAATTCTCCCCAGATAAACAGCGGGCTGTGCGACATTCTCCCGCGTCAGCCTGACGACGTTAACCACGGGGATATTTGCCGCTGGTAGCGACGTGCTGAACGCCAGGAGTAACGTGAAAAGAGGAAAAAGAGGGGAGAAATTTTTGCATGGCATCTCGGCAGAACCTTTTGGGAATCTCTGGGGAAAGTTGCCTGAGAGTCTATTTACTGCCGGAGAACGCGACCTGTTTTCGATCAGAGAAATCCCGAATGAAGAGACTAAACTCGCGTTGATTGAGGATTGATTTAGGCGGACGCAAGATTTTCTACTGACATGCTTTGTAACAGGGCGCAGGCATAACGGATATTGCTCTACGCATGGCGTAATCAGCTTAAAATCCGGTAGCGCGCACAAATATGACGCAAAAAAGCATTATTCCTCTTGTCAGTTCACTTTTTATTGGCCCTTTTTTAGTGATTCTCACTACGAATCAGATCATTCGTGCGGGTATCAGCCAGTGATTACCCCCTCTCACGAACGATCCTCTTTTATGCGCGATAGCCCGGGCTTTTCACCATTGAATGAGAAAGATCCTGTGCGTAAGATTCCTTTTCACGTATTACAAATAAGAAACAATTATGCCTGCCTCCATTGCTCCATCTCTCGACGCCGAAAAGGACACCACGCCCGTTAATTCACGCGGAAAAGTGTTGGTCGCTTCGCTGGTCGGTACCGCTATCGAATTTTTCGATTTCTATATTTATGCTACCGCTGCGGTCATTGTTTTCCCGCATATTTTCTTTCCCCAGGGCGATGCTACCGTTGCCACGCTACAGTCACTGGCAACCTTTGCTATTGCCTTTATCGCGCGCCCTATCGGCTCGGCGCTGTTTGGCCACTTTGGCGACCGGGTAGGCCGTAAAGCGACGCTGGTGGCGTCATTGCTTACCATGGGCATTTCCACGGTCCTAATCGGCTTGCTACCGGGCTATGAAACCATTGGCGTATTCGCACCGCTGCTGCTGGCACTGGCGCGTTTTGGTCAGGGGCTGGGGCTTGGGGGTGAGTGGGGCGGCGCGGCGCTGCTGGCTACTGAGAACGCCCCTGCGAAAAAGCGTGCGCTGTACGGTTCTTTCCCGCAGCTCGGCGCGCCAATCGGCTTCTTCTTTGCCAACGGGACTTTCCTGCTGCTCTCCTGGTTACTCACTGACGAGCAGTTTATGCAGTGGGGCTGGCGCGTTCCCTTTATTCTCTCTGCGGTCCTGGTACTGATCGGCCTGTATGTTCGCGTTTCGCTGAATGAATCGCCGGTGTTCGCCAAAGCGAAAAAGGAGAAGAAACAGGTAAAAGTGCCGATTGGCACGCTGCTGTCGAAGCATATGAAAGCGACCATTCTCGGCACCTTTATTATGCTGGCAACCTACACGCTGTTTTATATTATGACCGTTTACTCCATGACTTATGGCACAACGCCTGCACCAAATGGCCTTGGCTTCCCACGTAATACCATGCTGTGGATGCTGATGATGGCGGTCATTGGTTTTGGCGTAATGGTGCCGATCGCCGGCCTGCTGGCCGACCGCTTTGGTCGTCGCAAAACGATGATTGCGATCACGCTGATGATTATCGCTTTTGCTCTGGTGTTTCCGTTTATGCTGGGTTCCGGCAATCCGCTGCTGGTGATGGCGTTTCTGGTCTGCGGTTTGAGCGTGATGGGTTTGACGTTTGGCCCGATGGGTGCGCTGTTGCCGGAGCTATTCCCAACGGAAGTGCGTTATACCGGCGCATCGTTCTCTTACAACCTGTCGTCGATTCTGGGCGCTTCCGTCGCGCCTTATATCGCTACCTGGCTGGCCCATACGTATGGCCTGTTCTACGTCGGTATTTATCTGGCAGCCATGGCCTGTCTGACGCTGTTCGCGCTGCTGGCCAGCAAAGAAACACGCCACGAGTCGCTTTTCGATTAAGCCGGCTTTAGCAGTAAAAAAACCGGCTGAAAAGCCGGTTTTCTATTTTGCTTTTGCCTCAAACGCCGCATAAAACGTCCGATAGCGACGCCTTACGATCACTTTTTCTTCATATCCTGAAGCACGTTTACGCACTGATTCTGCTCGTTATCGCTTGGCGAAATCAGCGCCAGTAGCGCAGCAGCAGGCGCAACGACGGCCCCCAGCGCCACCGCTGCTGCACCACGTGCAAGTAACGGCCCGGCTTTGACACCCGCGTCTGGATTTTTGAAGGTGCCGCGCACGTACAGCGGCGAGCGCAGCGTAATAATGCGCACGCCCTTGCTTTCGGGATTGATCGAGAGGTCCATCCGTTCGTTGGCAAAATTCGTCGTGCCGCTGATGTTGATTACCGCGTTTTCAGTATCAAAAACAAACAGCTTGCTGGAGGCGACGCCGTTAGCCACATTCAGATCCGCAGCCGCACAGTTGATACGCACTTCATCATCACCAAACAATTTCCCAACTACGTAATTACCCACGTTCAACCCGACGATTTCCATCAGGCTGCGGCTGATCACGCCATCGTTCATCAGCATTTTTACCTGACCATCGCTGGTTGCCAGAATATCCGCCACCGAGTTACCGGTTCCCTTTAGCGTGGCATCGCCGTTGATTTGTCCCATGCTGTTTTGCATTGCACTTACGCCGCTAAACAGCTGTTTCAGTTTTAGATTTCTGGCATGGAGATCGGCGCGAGCGCGCATCGGCGTCCGGTCGCCTTCCATATGAATCGTTGAGTTAAGATTACCGCCTGCCACGCCAAAGCGCAGCGGATCGAGTAGCAAGTCGCCATTTTTCAGGATCAGATGCGTGTAGAGATCGCTAAGCGGCAGAGAATTACTGTGCTCAATGCGTTTGCCGCTGAATTTAACGTCGGCATCCATCACGTCCCAGTTTTTAGTATCAAACTTGTCATGAGGCAGTACGCGATCGGAAGGCTGGCTGGCCGCATCGCCGCGTTTGGCTTTGGCCTGCTCGGTTTTTTCACTGCCTTTACCTGACTTCACCCCAATCAGCGGGCCTAAATCCGCCATGCGCAGCTGACGCGATTCCAGCGAGCCGGTTAATTTAGGACGTGGTTTGCTTTGGGTATAGGTCATTGAGCCATGGATATCGCTATCGCCGATGTGCCCGTTAAAGTTGTTATAGCGGAATTCCGGGCCGCCTTTCTGCTGGAAGCGAGCAATCAGATGCCCATCGGTTTCGTAAGGTGGCGTATCCGGCAGCAGAATACCGGTCAAACCGTACAGGTTAGCGAGCGTATCACCGGAAAAGCGCAGGCGAATATCCAGCCCGCCCAGATTCATCGGATCCTGAAGACTGCCCGCAACCTGCACGCGTGTTGTGCCGTTGCGCACATCTGCTTGTATTGGAAAAGGATTGGTTTTGCTGCGTAATGAGAGCATGCCGCCAATTTTACCGTCGCCGGTCAGCTTCTCATCGTTATAGGTCCCGCTCGCCTTCCAGCCAAAAACAAAGTCCGAAGCGCCCTTCTGGCTCGCGTCATCTTTACTGCCCGCCACCTGCGCATAAGGGACAGGCTTGCCCAGCGGATCGACGGTAACCTTAACATCCGCTTTGTTAATTGCATCGCGGTACGCTATTAGCCCACGGTCGAACAGGATGTTATCCAGACGGAAAGACCAGGCTGATGGCGCCTGTTCAGGCTGAGCCGCGTCGCTGGCCGCCAGATCAAAGGTCCAGTTGTTTTTAGCATCCGCGGTTTGAATAAGCCTGGCATCTGGCTGCTGTAGTTTGATCCAGGGAATAAAGACTTCTTTATGCAGCAGTGCCAGCGGCGCCAGTGTGGCATCCACGCGCTGCAAATGAACCATCGTGATATCATCAATTGCAGGCGGATTGCCCAGCATAATATCTTGAGCATGGACGTGCGGCCATGGCACCCAGCTGCGCCAGCCGGGTTCATCACGATTGCGCTCCCAGGCGACGCCTAAATCGCCACGAATGGCGAATGGACGATTCAGCTCAGTTGAGACTTTCTGGTTGATGGTTGGCTTAAGGCGGTTCCAGTCAAACGTGGCGATCACAATGACCACTATCACAACCAACAACAAAAAAATCCCGACAATCCAGCTAATTACTTTTCCCGTACGCGACATTCCTCATCTCCTTGCTCGCTTCGGCTTTCTGTTAAAGATAGTCGAGAGAACAGGAAACGGCATCACGCCAGAGTGAGCGGCAGCGACTCTAACTGATCAAAAGGCATGGGCCGGGCGAAATAGTATCCCTGAGCGGCACAAGCGTAAGAGTTCTGCACCTGATTCCACTCTTCGAGGGTTTCAACGCCTTCGACAATAACGCCTTTACAATAACGATTGATCAGCGCCAGCAGCATGTTAAACAGGTTGCGGCCTTCTTCTGATTTTCTCAGCAGAATAAACAGTTCGCGCGCCAGCTTAATGTAGTCGTACTTTAATTCCGACAGCGCTGAAAAATTGGCCATGCCTGAGCCAAAGTCATCCAGCCACAGCGGGCCCAGTTCCGGAACCCTCGCAATTAGCGCTTCCTGCGGCAGGCTTTGATGCTCCACAAGTTCAAAGCGAACCCACGGGCAACGGGCGATTAACTGGCGAATAGTCGGATCGTGCTCCACTGCCTGTAGCGTTGGACCATCAATATTGACGGAGGCCACCACGTTCGCCGCGGTCAATTTTGGCTGCCACGTCTCTAACAGTTCAAGCTGTTCGTAAATGATTTTTAGCCGTTCTACCGGCTCCAGCGCAGCAAAATAGGCTTCCGGCGATAACCTCTGACTCGGTGCGGACGGGTGATGAACCGCGGTGAGCAACTCAATTGCCATCAGGCTGCCGGTTACCCGGTAGATAGGCTGGAACGTATAAATGCGCTGACATTGCTGCCAGTACAGGCGTTCTTCTTGCTGTTCATGAACAACAATTGAGGGAGGAAGCCGGTGACTGACATTCTTCAGCACCATGGTGTGTTCCTTTGTTAGATGTTCCAATCGGGGCTCCCGTGCACTCAGTATCGGCATTCTGTTGCATAACTTTATGGCGAAAATTCATCACAATAGCGGTGGCATCATTAAGCTTTATTTCAGCTGAAAACGTTTTTTGCAGCTAAAAAAGCTGCGCTTTATAAAAATAAAACAGCGTTTTAAAATATTGACTCAAACCCTCTGCACAGCGAGACTAGAGCAAAAATGTAACGGGTTGATGACCATGACAACGAAAAATATCGCCGTTATTGGCGAATGTATGATCGAACTTTCCCAGAGAGAAACCGGCCTGAGCCGCGGCTTTGGTGGTGATACGTTGAATACCGCCGTTTATATTGCCCGACAGGTCGCTGACCAGCTTAGCGTCCATTATGTCACCGCGTTAGGGACAGACAGTTTCAGCAGTGAAATGCTTGCCGCCTGGCAGCAGGAAAAGGTGCAAACCGCGCTCATTCAACGCATGGAGGATAAGCTGCCAGGTTTATACGTCATCGAAACCGATGCACGCGGTGAGCGGACGTTTTACTACTGGCGAAACGATGCCGCTGCGCGTTTCTGGCTGGAAAGCGAAGGTGCTAAAGAAATCTGTCAGCAGCTGGCCAGCTTTGATTATCTCTACCTGAGCGGTATCAGCCTTGCCATTCTTAGTCCGCAAAGCAGAGAAAAACTGCTGGCGTTGCTGGCTGACTGTCGACAGCGTGGCGGGAAAATCATTTTCGACAATAATTACCGTCCACGGCTGTGGGCTTCGGTAAAAGAGAGTCAGGACGCTTACCAACGGATGCTGGCGCATACGGATATCGCTTTTTTGACGCTGGATGATGAAACCTTGCTCTGGGGCGAAGCGAAGTTGAGTCAGGTTATCGGCCGCACGCATGCCGCTGGCGTTAGTGAGGTGGTGATTAAACGGGGCGCTGAATCTTGTCTGATATCTTTAGTCGGGGAAGCGGTCGTCGAGGTGCCTGCCATAACATTACCCGCCGCCAGCGTGGTCGATACAACCGCCGCCGGGGATTCGTTTAGCGCGGGCTATCTGGCAGTACGCCTCAGCGGCGGCAGCGCTTCAGAGGCGGCGCAGCGCGGTCATCTGACGGCCAGTACGGTTATTCAGCATCGCGGCGCTATCATTCCGCTGACGGCAATGCCGCAGTAGCTGCCATGAAGCGATCCACAGCGCTGCAAAGGTGTGGCGCTGTCATGGTTTTCCACGCCCGCAGCTAAATCAGTGCTGAAATTGTGCTAATTCTTTTTCAGATAAGCCGGTAACTTCTTTAACCATATTACGATCGAGACCTTTTTTTAACATCGTAAAGGCTATTTTGAGCGCTTCTTCCTTACGGCCTTTTTCCATGCCCTTTTCAATGCCCTTTTCAATGCCCTTCTGTTCCAGCTGTTGTGCAATGGTCATCAGTTCATCTCCATGTGGTGGCACCCGATGTGCCAGTTCGCGAACAAAGGTACCCGCATCCGCCGTTTCGCCTGCCTGCGCGATATAGTTTACCAGCGATATTACCTGCTGGCGGGTAAGTTGACCAGCCATCAGAAGCGTGACCAGCCGGTCCATAAGCTTCGCCAGATCGCGTTGATGAATATGTTTTTGCAACAACGTCAGCGCAGCCATACGACGGTGCTGCATGATCTCATCATCAGGGATCACGGTAATATCAACCAGAGAAAAACCACTACAATAGAGCCGTTTCGCCATCTGAGGATTGTCAAACGCCTGTAGCCAGTTCATGGGATAGGGGTATGGACTGCGCTTACCGGTGTAGAAAAGCATTGGAATGACCAGCGGCAGCTGTTTATGTCCTGCATCAAGATGGCGCTGCATGGCCGCAATCGCATAACGCATCAGCCTGAATGCCATATGCCTGTCGGGACTGCTCTGATGTTCAATAAGCACGTGAATGTAGCTTTCGCCGCTCAGCGTTTGCAGACTGTAGAGCACGTCGCTGTAATAAGGCCGTAAATCATCCTCAACAAAGCTACCCGACTCCAGGTGAAGCGTGTTCAGATCGCACAGCGTCCGTAGTTCCTGCGGCAAATGCAGTTCCATAAAATCTCTGGCCGTCTCCAGATTACTCAGAAACAGCCTGAAGGTAGCGTCGTGGGGTGTTGGTAACGTTTTTTCTTTCTTCATCATCCCTGCCTCAGAATAATAATCCAGCCTGATTGGGCTTATGCTCTGGATTTCTCCCTTATCCCTGGGAGAACAGAAGCCGGACTGTACAGTGGAAAAACGTATTATGAAACAAAGTAAATAATGCTTTGCGAGCCAGCTCGCTGCAATTAATGCATTATTCCTCTTGAGTTGCATTAAACTCTGATATGTGCAGAAAATTCTCCATCTTCCTTCCTTATTATCGTTACAGAGCGAGCCAATACAGGCACGGCTAATAGCATGGACAGCTGAACCCGGGTTGTTATGACAAATTTGAGAAAAGTCAGAATATTTGACTTATTAAATTAAAACCGGCGGGCCATTAACCTTAGCCCCTCACGCAGCCTTCATCGCACACAGAAAAGCAACCTGTTGATTAAATTAATAAAATTTCAATCACTCTTATTTTTAAACGCGTTTCTGATAATGAAAGCTACGCTGACTAATGATGTTAAAATTGGACCCTGGACAAAGTCTGAAACTGCGCTGGATTGACGTTAAATACTGGACGCCATCTTTATAAATCGGCAATGCTGCGGTTATTACAGCGGGAAGAATAATAGTACCGGTTATTTTTCGGGCTCGCCTATACTTTAAAATAATGATAAGCAGGAATGCCTATGAAAACTGAAATTGTTAATATCTGGCCACAAGGCGAGGCGCCTGGCGCCAGTGATTCGCGGGCGCGTCCGCAAATTATCGACCTGGCGAAAGAATATGAGCCTTTTGACCGTGCTGCTTCCGGCGTTCGCTGTCCCGAGCTGGCTTTCTGGTATCCCGAGACGTCTAACGGCGTGACGCTGCTGGTGGCACCAGGCGGCGGCTTTGAACGCATTATGATCGATAAAGAAGGGAGCGCGCTGGCGATGTTTTTTACCGCCATGGGCTACACGCTGGCGGTCATGACCTACCGTTTCCCGCAGGATGGACACCATGAAGCGGCCGATGCGCCGCTGGCGGATGCGCAACGGGCAGTACGCGTATTACGTCATCGGGCGGCACGTGGGTTGAATGGCAAACGTATTGTCATGATGGGTTTTTCGGCTGGTGGACATGTCGCGGCCAGCGTCGGCACCCGCTTCGCGGAGAAACTCTATCCGGTGCAGGACATTGCCGATTCACTGGCTGCCCGGCCTGATGCGCTGGTGCTGCTCTATCCGGTAATCAGCATGCGTGAAGGGCTGGCTCATGCAGGCTCGCGGCTGCGTTTATTAGGCGAGCATCCCACCCAACGAGAAATTGATGGGTATTCAATGGAAACCCGCGTCACGGATCAAACGCCACAAACGTTATTGATCCATGCAGTTAATGATGAATCTGTACCGATTAACAACAGTATGGTGATGTTTAGCGCGCTCAGAGAACATGGTGTTCCCAGTGAACTGCACTTCTATGAGAAAGGCGGGCACGGCTTTGGCATTCGCAACGTTGCCGATCTGCCCCTGGCAAGCTGGCCAATGTTGGTCAATGAGTGGCTGCGCGCCCGTGTGTGGTGAAGGCACGAAATAAACGGCCCCGGTATCCTGCTGAATACCGGGGCGCGCGGTCAGTTCTGTGATGCGGGAATATCAGAGACTTCCGGCTTGATTTCATCCACCGTCGGGACAGTTTCTGCGGCAGGAGCCATGATCTTTTGCCAGCTGTCATGCAGGGTCTGCACATTGGTTTCTGCTTCGCCCTGCGGCTGCATCAGTACCATGGTGAGATCCTGCGACAGCTGCTGCTTCAGTTCCTGATTCATCATTTGCAGCGTCAGCGCCGACAGAAAACCCTGACGCAGTTTCTGATACTGTTCAGGCGCAATATCCACTACGGCATTTTGTTGCGAACGCAAACGCTGGTTCATCAGCACATCGGTATTGGTGCGCGCATAAGTTGCAAACAGCTTGTTTAATTCAGCGGTTTTTTGCGCCATCAGCGCATCAAACTCTTCCTGCGGCAGACCGTTATCACGGATATTGGCCATCTCATGCGCCACCAGGCTAAGGTTGCTGGCTAACGACGAGTTGTCCGCATCCAGATTAATCGTACACTGCGCACGCTGATAAAGTACCCGGCAGTCAAAACCGACCTGCACTTTCTGCGCTTTGTTATCGCTCAACACACGCTGAACATGCCAGAACAGCGCCTCACGGGCCAGGTCACTCTGCCAGTAGCGCAGCAGGTTTTGCGAGTCACGAATGGGTTGCCATGGGTTATCCCACACCAGCGACAGGCGATCCTGGCTGAGATTGTCGCTCGCCAGGTTAATCGGCTGTTGTGGTAGAGGAGAAAGCGTAGGTACCGGTGACGGCACGTCTCGTTTCCCCTGTAGCGGCGAGAAAGTTTTATTGATTTGCTCGACCAGGCCCCGCCCTTCAACGTTGCCGACCACAAACAGCGTCATGGCATCAGGCGTATACCACTGTTTATAAAACGCATTAAGCTTTTCAAGATCGACCGGCACGCTGACTGGCGCAAGAGGATCATGCCCCAACAGCGTTGAACCTTTCAGGCGATAGCGCCACCACAGATCGTGCGGGTTACCTGGCCAGGTCGCGATAGGATCGTCCGCGTTCAGCGCCGTATTTACCGTCTGTTCGTTGATTGCCATGTCGCCAACGGTGGCCGCCAGCCAGTTCATGGCTTCTTTCAGCACTTCAGGGCGGTTATTGGGCAGGCTAAGCGTATAGAGCGTGTAATCGTAAGACGTGACGGCCGGCGGCTGCGGGCGATCCGGATTGATGCTTTGCTGCCACAGCGCGCGCTGCTGGGCGGTATCAAGCTTCGCGTTATGCACCAAAGCTAAACGCGGTAATAAATGGCTGTATCCCGTCTGCTGGGTATTTTCCTCCAGCGAACCGGCATCAACCAGCAGGCGGACTTCAACGCGGTCGCTGGGACGCTGTGGCGTTGTCAACACCTGCCAGCGAAAGCCATTATCCAGCTTTCCCTGCTGCCAGGCGGGATCGGGTTGGAGTGTTTCAGCCTGCACAGTACTGCTGACAATCGCCAGCAAAATTCCACCAACTAAATAACCCATTCTGGTGCCCTGCATGTGAACCCCTACTCAATCACAAACCAAAAAAAATCACTGGTGATCTACGGCCTGCTGCACACGCAGGGAAGCCGCTATTTTAGGACGGACAGCTTCTTAGACCACACGACGGCGGGGATGTCCCACCGGAAAGTGAAAAATGACGAAAAACGTTGGGGGTTATTATGCAAATGCCCGCCGTGAGGGCAAGTCACGGCGGGCATTTGAAGGGATATTTACTGATTTAACGGCTTAAAGCTGATTTTCAGACAGCTTTTTTGGCTTTTTACCCGCGTTCAGCGTCTGTTTTAGCTGTTTCTCATCCAGCTGATCGACCCATTTTGCTACCACGATGGTCGCGACGCCGTTGCCAACCAGGTTGGTGAGCGCACGCGCCTCGGACATAAAACGGTCGATGCCGAGAATCAACGCCAGGCCCGCCACCGGTAAATGACCGACGGCGGAGAGCGTCGCGGCCAGCACGATAAACCCGCTCCCGGTGACGCCCGCTGCGCCTTTTGACGACAGCAACAGCACAACCAACAGCGTAATCTGATGCAGGATATCCATATGCGCATTGGTGGCCTGAGCGATAAACACCGCCGCCATCGTCAGATAAATTGAGGTGCCGTCCAGGTTGAACGAATAACCGGTTGGGATAACCAGACCCACAACGGATTTTTTGCAGCCCAGCTTCTCCATCTTATCCAGCATGCGTGGCAGCGCGGATTCAGAGGAGGACGTTCCCAGCACGATTAGCAGTTCTTCTTTGATATAGGCAATAAATTTAAAGATATTAAAGCCGGTGACGCGGGCGATCAGCCCGAGCACCACCACCACGAACAGCAGGCAGGTGATGTAGAAGCAAATAATCAACTGACCCAGCTGGACCAGCGAGCCGACGCCATATTTACCAATGGTAAAGGCCATGGCACCAAAGGCACCGATCGGCGCCAGGCGCATGATCATATTGATAATACCGAAGATGACTCTGGAGAAGCTGTCGATAAAGTTAAAGACCAGCGTGCCCTTGTCGCCCATGCGGTGCAGCGCAAAGCCAAACAGAATGGCAAACAGCAGCACCTGAAGAATATTGCCGCTGGCGAAGGCGCCGATCACGCTGCCAGGAATAATATCCAGCAGAAAAGCGACAATACCCTGCTGCTCAGCCTGCTGTGCATATACCGCCACGGCTTTCGCATCCAGGGTGGCAGGATCGACGTTCATCCCTGCGCCAGGCTGAAGAACGTTGACCACCACCAGCCCAATAATCAGGGCGATCGTACTGACAACTTCAAAATAGAGCAGCGCCACTGCGCCCGTCCGGCCAACGGCCTTCATGCTTTCCATGCCCGCAATGCCGGTCACGACGGTGCAAAAGATAACCGGCGCGATAATCATTTTAATTAGCTTAACGAAAGCGTCGCCCAGCGGTTTCATCTGAGCACCCAGCTCGGGATAAAAGTGACCCAGCAGGACGCCGACAGCGATAGCGGTTAATACCTGAAAATAGAGGCTTTTAAACAGGGAAGTTTTCATAAAATATCCGTTACGGCCTGGATGGCGGGTGACATTGCTGTTGTTATAGTCAACATGAGGGCAAAAAATAACACCCCATTAACGGGATTGATATAACCTCATATCTATTACCAACAGGCAGCATGCGATTTTATGAGCTGAATCACTTCAGCCGCTGCACTGACGGCAACGAACTGAAGGAGAGGAGGATAAAGCAGGCGAGTTTTATGCCTGAGCGCTTTCCGTAAAGTACCGATCGTTGAAGGCGTCAACCGACAGCGCTTCAGAATAAAGATAGCCCTGACCGATGCGGATGCCGCGCGCCAGCAGCCAGTCGCGCTGTTCGCTGGTTTCCACGCCTTCAGCAATCACTTCCAGTTTGATAATGCCGGCAATCGCCGCCACGATGCGTACCATCGTATCGTCGTCAGGCAATTCGCACACAAAGCTGCGATCCATCTTCAGCTTGCTAACCGGCAACGATTTAAACTGGCTGAGCCAGTTCAGGTTCGCGTAGCCCATGCCAAAATCGTCAAGGGCGATCGAAACGCCAACCTGCTGCAACTCTTTTAACAAACGCAGCGCCAGCTCCGGCTCGCCTATCTGCGCCGTTTCCGTAATTTCCAACATCAGGCTACCCGGACAAATTTGATGGCGCTGAATCAACGCCTGGACATGCGCCACCATGTCCGGCTCACGTAATTGGGTTGCCGAGATATTAACGCTCAGCGGCAGTTTAATTCCCCGCTTCTGCCAGGCTGCCAGCACGCGGCAGGATTCTTCCAGCACCCAGCGTCCCAGTGAACCCATTACGCCAATCTCTTCTGCATTGACAATGAGCTCTTCAGGCAGACTCCAGCTGCCGTCGGGCATGCGCATGCGCAGCAACGCTTCTGCGCCCGCCAGCTCACCGGTTTGCATATCGACCTGCGGCTGAAGGAACAGTGAGAACTGCTCGTCAGCCAGCCCCTGTAAAATATCGTGTTCCTGCGTCAGGCGTTTATGCGCCCGCTCCATCATGGCCGGGTCGAAGAACAGGATCTGATTTTTTCCCTGATGCCGTGCCGACATCATTGCCGACGCAGCGCGGCTCAGAAAATCCTGCGCAGACAGATGTTCATCATTACGCTGCGCCAGCCCGATGCTGATATTCGGTCGCAGCTGCATCTGTTGCAGCGCTACCGGCTGGTTCAGTCGCAGCATCAGCAAGCGCGCCAGCCGCATCGCGCGAAACGGATTGTTAGCCCGCTTCACTAACAGTACCAGGTCGCTGCCGGACAGTTGGCCGACCAGCGTATGGGTATCAATGCAATTACGAATTTTATCCAGCAGCGTCAACAACAGCGCGTCGCGCTGCTCATCAGTCACCACGCCGTTGGCTTCCTGCAAGGTTTCAATGCGCAGCACCATCACCGTGAAAGAATCGTCGTGCCCCACCGTTTGCAGGTGCTGTTCTAACAGCGCCAGGAACAGAGCTTTGTTAGGCAAATTGGTCAGCGCAACACGCGTGGTTAACCGGCT
Organism: Pantoea sp. CCBC3-3-1; assembly: GCF_007981265.1. Taxonomy (NCBI): domain Bacteria; kingdom Pseudomonadati; phylum Pseudomonadota; class Gammaproteobacteria; order Enterobacterales; family Erwiniaceae; genus Pantoea; species Pantoea sp. CCBC3-3-1. The sequence goes on along the minus strand of NZ_CP034363.1, from coordinate 134,999 downwards.
CATTTCATCATGCACCGTTTCCACAATCTGCTGCTGGTAGTTATAGCTGCGAATGAGCATGCCCAGTTCGTCATCGCGATGCCGGTCGGGTAGCGCCAGCTGATGACCGATCGCTTCCTGCGGCGGCAGATCGTGCAGCTCTTTAGCAATGCGGCGCAGCGGACGCACGATCAGTTTATTAATACACCAGCTAATGGCGACCGAGAGGATCAGCGCCAGCAGCAAATAGGTGGTCACCATGGTGGAAAGCGCACTCAGGATAAACTGGTACACCCGCCACGAATCAGCCTGTAACACAAGCCAGGCCAGCGGTTTAGGATTCGCAGGTTCAACAGAGTAAAGCGGCACGGAGATTTGTACCGGCAGTTCAAAAATCCGGGCGATCAGTTTTGGCACCGGCCTTTCCGGCTCAAAATCGCTGTGTAATGCCTGTAATCCGTTAGGCAGAACGACTTCCGCCCGGGCAAGAATACCCGCTGGCTTCAGCGAGTCGAGAATGCGCCCGGCCTGGCGAATATCGGCTTTCAGCACCGACTGCGACAGCGGCTGGCGCACGGTATGCGCGATATTTTCCATCTGCTGGGCATAGTCTATCCTGCGCTGCTGCACAAAATGGAAAAGCTGAATCACGATAAAAATACAGATGGTGACCACCGCAACGCCTGATACCGTCGCCATCTGCTTTATCGTTAACGAACGACTAACGCGCAAGCCTGTTCTCCGCAAAACTGAATGCTGCCACGGACGGGCAGCAAAAACAGCCCTGAGTATATCGTATGAGGGCCGCTTGTTAAGCTATGACGTATTGCATGCTGCGGATTAAGGCTTTTCCGAGGGTCATTATCCATTTTTCGCGACGAAACGGCGCAATTTACACTATTTCCAGTCAGCGTATGGCGTTAAAGGCTGGAGTGGCAGATCCAAATCACCCTCCCAGCCCGCCATCGAATAGCGCACATAGAGCATCCCGTGGCTCGGGGTGTAATCTTTCGCTTGCTGAATATCCACGCCTAAACCCAGCGTCCAGTGCGCACTGAGCCGTCGTTCGATCGCCGCCTGTAGCGTATAGCCGAAACCGCTGCTGCTGCTGTCACTGCCCGCAGGGTTATCGCTGGTTAACGCGCCAAAATTCAGGGGATAACGTGACTGGCCGCGCGTTTTCGTATGGGACCAGGAAACCGAACCGCCGACATCCCACGACCAGTTTTCCGTGCGCTGGCGGTAAGTTAACGGCACCGACAGTGACTTATAGCTCTGGGGGCTGTAATAACCGCCCTGGCCAAGCGAATAGTCACTCAGATCCCGCTCGTAGTGCCAAAGCATACCGTTCAGGCCGATAGTGGCACGCCGATTGCCTTCATTAATCAGCTTATAGTAATAGCCCGCCATCAAACGCTCACGGGAGTTATCTTTGACGTTTTCGCCGGTGATCTGATGGGCGCTGATATCCGCCCAGACGCCGTTGGCATTGCCTTTATCGTAGCTAAGACCCACGCTGCCGCCGGTCGCAATGACGCCGCCGAAGGTTTTGCCGCTGGCCGTATTCGGATCGCGCGTGCCGGCATAGGCCAGCAGCGAACTGGAGATTGGGCGGCGGGAAGCGGTCAGGGATACGCCAATGTCTTTCATTGCCGTATTCCAGGTGAATCCCCCGACCCAGTTGGTGACGGTAAAGCCCAGCGGCGTGGTGCCTATATCAGCAGACCATTTCTCGCTGTTATAACCGACGCCGATACTGGTGCCGTTCTGGTGCTGACGGAAATCCCGGTTACATACGGCATCGTCGTTGGCGCAGGTGCCAAAGTTCTCTTCGCTGTTGCCGCTGCTGTTGCGGGCGAAAGTCCCTGCGGAAAGATCAACGTTATCCAGTCGGAAAATACCGGTGCCCGCCGCGATCGGGGTTTTAGCCTCCAGCATGGTGGTATGCGCAGTAAAATCAGAAATACCGCCAGTACCTTTATTTCTGCCGTAGTTTTCTTCCATCGTGAGCGTGGTGTCCTGCTGACGGGCCAGATCGGCGGCATCACTGCGGATCCCACGCTTCAGCCAGTCATCAAAGCTGTTATTGCGGGTCAGGCGTGTGTAATCAATGTAACCTTTTGGCGGCGTGGTGGTTATCCCGCTGGCAAGCATCGCCTGTTGATAATCGAGCTGGGCGGCGGCGGACTGGCCCTGGCTGGCTTCAAGCCGGGCAGCGTCGCGAAAAACCAGCGCGCTACTTTGCGAGGGGCTTTCTTTGACGGCTTTCGGCTTCAGGAGAGCGAAAATGGCAGCAGCGCGGCCCGGCTCATCAACGCCCTGTTCGGCATTGGCCACGCGCCGTCCGCTATTCACGCTCTCATCTGCCACAGCCGCAGGCAACGCTTTCAGCCGCTCTTTGGCTTCGGGTAGCGCCTTTAACGCAATCAGCGCTTCGATTTCGCCCAGCCGGGCGTCGTTATTCTGCGGGTCTTTGGCACCCACGTCGCGATAACGTTGCAGCGCCTGTTCCGTGTCGCCGCGCTCCATTGCCCAGTCGGCTTCCGTCAACGCAATACGCGATGAAGGGGGAAGCTGGTTGAGCAACGCTACGGCCTGATCTTCCTGGCCGCTGGCACGCAGCGTATTTGCCTTAGCGATAGCGGCATCCGTCTCCAGACGAGCATTAAGATCTTTTATATTGCTGTCCCACTTTTCAGCAGGTAAGGCATGAAGCTGCTGGAGGGCAGCCTCTGCACGGTCGCTGCTGGAGAGATAAAGCGCCTGGGCATAAACCTGCGTTACCACCCCAGGCTGCTGTCGGGCCATGGCCGCCATCTGTTGATCGGCGGCCTGAAGCTGGCCCGCCTGACGCAGGGCACCGGCCAGGCGATAATTCAGCCAGACATCATCCGGGGCGCCCTGCTGTGCCTCGCGATACCGATCCGCAGCCTGCTGCCAGCGGCCCGCCGCAGCCAGCTTATCCCCTTCGCTACTTAGCGTGCTGCTGCGCAGGCTGGACAACGTAGTGCCCAGCGCGCGTTTCTGCGAAGCGGGCAAACCGTTAATAAACGCCATCGCTTTTTCCGGCGACTGCTGTTGATAAATGCCCACCAGCCGCTGGATTGCCGTGGTATTGTCCGGATCGATGCGTAGCGCCTGGCGGAACATCATCTCTGCGGCGGCGGCATTTTGTTGTGCCAGCGCCACATCACCTAACCCAATCAGGGCATAGCCGTCGCTGCTATCCAGCTCACGGGCCTGTTGGTAGCTGCGGGTCGCCCCTTTGCTGTCGCCTGCCGCCAGCGCTTTATCGCCTGCCGCAATAGCCAGCCAGTACTGATTCGACTTTTGCAGGCTCCGCCACTTATCGATATCGGTGCCTTGTGCATCTGCCTCGATCGCGCGCTGGAAATAGCCCGCTGCCGCTTCGCGGTTATTTGCTCGCGCCAGCGCCTGCCCCATCGCCCCCAACAGATCGGCATCGTTCGGACTGGCCTGTAAAGCCGCCCGAAGTGCAGGAATCGCTGCGGAACTTTCCCCTTTGTCGATCAGCGCTAAACCACGCAGACGCTGCTGGTAAGCCGGATCCGCCAGCATTTTTTCCTGCCGTTCCAGCTCAGCCTGACCATCCGTCTGCGGTTTATCACTGGAGAAGGTCACCAGATAATTTTTTAACTGCGCCACGGTTTCTGGCGTGACCGGTTGTGATTTGATGTCGCTAAGCCATAGCTCGGCAGCCTGATTACGGCCAGCCGGATCGGCCGCCACCGCCTGCAACTGTTTAAGTGCGGCGGCCCGATTGTTCTGGCTGAGCTGCATTTGCGCAATGGCCATTTTGACGTTGATGCTACCTGGCGCATCGCGATCCAGTGCTTCAAGTTGTGTCAGTGCCGGGCCTTCCTGTCCAGGCAGGCGAGCCACCAGCCGCCAGTATTCCAGCGCGATGTCGTTGGAAGGAAAAACGCCATGAAACAGCGTGTCCCATGCCGCGCGAGCTTCGACCAGATGACCGGCCGTTGCCAGCAGTCTTGCCTGTTGCAACTGCTGCCGCCCGCTGTCGGAAACCAGCATCAGACTGGCCTCAGCCTGATGCGTCGCTGCGGCATCCGGCGCGATTTTTTTTAGCGCATTCAGCTGCTCCTGCGCTTTCGCCTGCTGTCCCTGACGCAGAGACAGCCGAATTTGTGCCGCCAGGACCTGAGGATTGTTGGGCGCAATTTTTTCCAGCCGGTAGAGCGACTGGCTGACCAGATCGGTTTTATTGGTCGCTTCACCGACCCGCACCTGCTGGAGCAACCAGTCAACCGGTGCCACTTCGGCCGGCGCCGCCAGCGCCGCACTGCTTAACGGCAGCAACAGCGCGGGCAGGATCAGGTTATGCAGCGGCTTCACTATAAATCATCCTCATCACCCAGACGGCGACGGCTTATGCTGCGCATCAAGCGCCAGACCAGCAGAGCAAACAGGATCACCACTATCGCCGCAAACAGAGCCAGCATCACCGGATGGGTGGCTAATGCATTCCACACCCGCTCCCACCATGGCAAATGGCCTACCCACCAGGTATCGCCAACGCGCAGGCTGTTCACACCCGATTCACGAATAATCGAGGCCGATCCAAAGATGGCGGCCCGTTTGTCGCTGTCAATCAGCGCACTATTGAGCAGCTTCCACGCTCCTGGACTATCTGCCAACAGCGCCACCACGCTACGCTGGTCGTGGAAAGGCGACTGGAAACTGATGATAGCGGCCATCGGGCCTGTCGAGCTGATCGTTGTATTGCTCTCTGCACGCAGATCGTCAGATGAAGTAGGGTTGCTGGCGAAATCATTCTGCCGGTTCGGTTTGTTTACCCAGCTTTTCGCCTTATCTACCAGCAAATTAATCTTGCTGTCGTCCTTCAGCTCCTGTGGGAGAGCACCGATCATTAACAGATCGGTATCCTGATCCTTCGCTTTGCTCCAGTCATCGCTCATCTGCACTTTCAGCGCCGGGAAGCCCGTTTGCGCCGAAATATTGCCCAACGTGTTCAGCAAGGCACTGACCTTATCCGCTTCAGGACGGTCATTAACCAGCACCAGCGTTTGGGCTAAATCCGCATTGCGGCTGAATGGGAAGCCCGCGTTGGCGAAGGCGCGCAGCGATGGCATTTCGATAAAATGCCGATAGCCGGAGAAATCGATGGTCGAATTATCCTCAATCACCACATGATTTGGCACGGTGGTGACCGTCTCACAGCGCCCTTCATTGGTAGCGTTGTTGTAGGTGCCGCCGATAAACAGGCTGGCGTAATCGAAATCAAAACGCAGCTGGTTGACCACACCCAGGCGCAAGGCCGGGATAGTAAGCTGAGTGCTGCCGTCCAGCAGTCCCTGTACCAGCGGAAGACGCAGCAGCTGTTTGCTGTTGTCCTGTTTGCGCGGTAGCGGGTAATCCTGCACAAACTGGTTATTCAGATTAACGGCCATTCTTGACCCATCATCCTGCACCGGCGAGGTGTAGCGATAATTGAGGTTCATATCGATGCCGCGAGCACGCACAAGGAAAAGATCCGGCGGCAGCTTCAGCGTCAGTGCAATTGGGTTCGGCTGCATACCATCGCTTTGCAGCTGCCCCTGGAACTGCTTTAGCTCACCAAAGGTCGTTGGACGGTCGGTTCGCACCCAGTTTGGCGCATCGTAAAGTTTACGCGGTTCAAGCTCTTTCACCGCATCGACGGTAGCGCTTTGCCCACGCAGCAGCCTCTCACCCTGAGCAATACCCTGTACCGCTTGCAGCAGATCGTTATCATCACGGCCCAGAATCAGCAGCATCTTTTCATAAGGATTCTGCGGCTGGTTAACGATGGCGACGGTAGGTTTGTCGACCGGCGGCAGGCCTTGCAGGAAATCGGGCCGCTTATCATTGGTCGCGAAAACCACCGCATGTTGCTGGTTGGGCAACTGATTATAAAGTACCGGGAAAGACTGACCGCGCCAGTCTGCTTTCGTCCCAAACCAGGAAGCCAGCACCGCAGCAGCGCGCTGTTGACCTAAATCAGGCGCATCGGCAAATACCATCGGTAAATTCAGTGGGCGGCCGTCACGCGAGTCGAAAAATGGCTCGGGGAAATGGGACAGATCGTCCTGCACCGGCAGTTTTTGCAACGTCAGCGCCAGCGAGCTCTCTTTGCCAATATCCAGCCAGATAGCGCTGTTAGCCGGGTTTTCGCAAAGATTAGAATAGTGGCCAACCAGCTCCATACGGACGCGGTTAAAATCACCAATAAAGCGCGGATCGAGCGGCAGCTGGATCTGGTTGGTTTTACCCAGCTGATCCTGGCTTAGCGGCACCAGTCCAACCATTTCATCGTTGAGATACACCTTCAAATGTGACATGGCGGGCAGCAGAGAAGGCGAAGGGCGATAGCTTAGCGTGAGGAGCGCTTTGGTCACCACTTCATCACTGCGCACGCCAAATTCAATCTGTCCCTGTGGGCGCGTCCCCTGCAAATTAAACGTCCCGGGCGGCGGCGCAATTTGGGCAAAAGTTTGCGTCACATCGCGCACCGGAGCGGCAGAATCGAGACTGGCCGGCTCAGAACCGGTACCGGCGGACGAGTCAGCGTTGACCATTGGACTCACGGGCGTTTCCGTTGCCGCGTGGGTCAGCGGCATAACGCCCATCAGGAAAGCAGTGAACCAGCTTAATTTTCTTGTCATCGTATCATCATCAACGTTACGTCAGAGGGAAGCCGGCTCAGGACGGCCGACACCCTTAGGGAAAAATGAAACTAACCAGCCTGTCAGGCTCGTTAATGCACTAAATAATTTGCGCAGCGGCTTCGGCCCGTATTCGGCCAGCCGCAGATAACCCTTAAAGCCCAGCACCATGATGTCTGCAAAACTTTGCATCGGTTTATCTTCCGGAAAACTGTCCTGCCACAGCGCCCAGGTATCGGCGCGGGCAAAAGTGCACTGGATAAATTCAACGTGCTGTTCCGTGGTCAACTTGTGCAGACGGATCCCCGCCCGGCGTCCGAAGGTGCGCTGCACATAGCAAGGGAAACTGAACTCCTGCTGGCCCCGACGCAGCAGCAGCCAGACCTTTTCGTTTTCGTTCAGCAGGTTTTCTTCACGCAGCTCAAGCCCAACCCCGCCGTCGGAATAGTCACGCAGCGTGCAGGGCAACATATGCCCATCTTCACGAGCCAGCGCCGCAGGCATCGCAATTTCTACCCTGTGTGATTCACGTAGCTGGCGCGCTTCCACGGAAACCGCTACCGCACCGCCAAGAATAATCATGTTGTAGATAACCCAAACCGCACTGACGATAACCGTCAGTACTTCGTTCGGCGGGCCGTAATGCAGACGCCAGAAGGCGGCGAGGATACCCGCGACGTTGATCAGCACCAGAAACATGTAGGGCCGGGTGATAACCCAGTCGAGATGCTGTTGCTCAACCAAACCGCCTTTCGCAGTCACGTTAAATTTCCCTTTATGTGGATTGAATAACGCGACGGTCGTGGGTCTGGCGATATACCAGGCCAGCACGGTTTCGTACACCTCGCTCCAGAAGGAGTGTCGCCAGCGTCCCTGAATACGGGAGTTAGTCAAACTGGTATGCATCATATGCGGCAGTACAAAAATAGCGATCGCCAACGCCGGAGCAAAAATGATGTAGGCATGAAACAGCAGGTAAGCCAGCGGTGCGAGCAAAAATATCAGCCGTGGAATACCGGATAAAAAGTGCAGCATGGCGTTGGCATAACAGAGTCGCTGCACCAGCTTCAGTCCTTTTCCCATCAGCGGATTATCAAGGCGGAAGATCTGCACCATGCCTCGCGCCCAGCGAATACGCTGGCCGATATGCGCCGACAAACTTTCCGTTGCCAGCCCGGCTGCCTGCGGAATACGGATATAGGCTGAGGTGTAACCCTTGCGGTGCAGACGCAGCGAAGTGTGCGCATCTTCAGTAACGGTATCAACGGCAATGCCGCCGATCTCATCCAGCGCCGTACGGCGGATAACCGCACAGGAACCACAGAAAAAGGCAGCATCCCAGACATCGTTCCCGTCCTGCACCAGACCATAAAACAGCGTGCCTTCATTGGGAGTACGGCGGAAACGCCCCAGGTTACGTTCAAAAGGATCGGGCGAAAAGAAGTGGTGCGGCGTCTGTAACATTGCCAGTTTCGGATCTTTGACAAACCAGCCCAAAGCCATCTGTAAGAACGAGCGCGTTGGCACGTGGTCACAGTCAAAAATAGAGACGAATTCGCTGCGGCAGGCCGTACGCAAGGCATGATTAATATTGCCCGCTTTAGCGTGCTCATGCGTCGGTCGGGCAATATAATGCACGCCAATTTCGGCGGCGAACTCGCGAAATTCCGCACGATTGCCATCATCCAGCACATAGATATTGATTTTGTCTCTCGGCCAGTCAATACCCAGCGCGGCATAGAGCGACGGCTTTACTACGCTCAACGGCTCGTTATAAGTAGGCACCAGCAGATCGACCGTTGGCCAGCTACTGACATCTTCAGGCATGGAGACAGGCGGACGATTAAGCGGCCACAGCGTCTGAAAGTAACCCAGAATCAATACGACCCACGAATAGGTCTCCGCCGCGATCAGCAGCACGCCGAACGTCAGGCTCACCGGATCGTCCCAGTTCAGCGTTGAGGTATAGCGCCACCACAAATAGCGACAGGAAATTGTCAGTGACAGCACGATGAGCATCATGGTGGACAAGCGTCCTGGAATACGACGCACTACCATTGCCACGCCCCACAGCAGCAGCACAAAGATAAACTGCGTGAACAGATCGAACGGTTGCGAAATACAGAGGATCGCCAGCGCCGTGGCTATCACCACGGCAAGGCCAAACAGGCATTTGCGAAGGAGCGGATTGATACGTCGAATCCGCCCTTCGACGCTTTTTTCCAGGCCACGAGCTTCGGCCCGTTCCGGCAGTTTTCCCAGCCAGTTATATATGCGCTGACGCAGGTTTCTTAACGTCAGTTGTCCGGCACGCTCGTTAAAGGTCATACCGCCAACGGGCATCACCAGCAGCAGCCAGAGGCTTTGCAGCAAAAAGCGCAGAATATCTGCCGGGCGTGGGCGCTCCGGGGAAATGTGTGGATAAAGCCGCCGACGCTGATGCAATACCCGTTGCCAGGCGGGCGTTTCAAAACGCAGCACAGTCCAGCCCAGTATGACCCAGAAGCACTGGATGACCGCCGTGAACGCCGGAGCGCCGTGGCTACGATAACCCGCATAGCGCTGTTGTAGCGCGGTCATTGCGGGCGCGGTCAAAAGCCAACGTAACGGCGCCATTACGCTTTCTCTCGCAGGTTAATCAGCGCCCAGTTGGCGAAGGTCACCATCCCTTCAGCCGCCAGACTCTGCGGACGATATTCCCCCAAAGGCTGCTTGTTTAGCAGCGCTTCGGCTACGGCTTCATCACGATGAATAGTCAATGGAATCAAATTGTGCAGGCTGTTAAACCATAACTGATGAAGATCCTGCTGCGCTTTGCTCACTGAGGAGAATTGATTCAGTAAAAACAGCGTATTCGCAGGAAAAGTCTGCTGATGCAGTCGGATATGACAGTTCGCATCCGGCACCACGACATTAATAACCCGATCGGCCAGCGCCAGCATGGCGCGCGTCCAGGGTGTATCTTCAGCGGGCAAATCCAGCAGGATCCAGGCATAGCTTGCTTTGAGTTCGGCAAGCTGTTCAGCCCAGGCCTCGCTATGCCGCGCAGACTGGCTGGCAAAGGCCAGACGTTCGGACTCGTTTAACTGACCCGCCGGGATAAAATCTAAATCGGGCGTATAGCGCAGCGCGCTTTGCTGCCATGGACCGTTGTCAAACGCGGCACGTAACCAGCCGCGAGGCTGCTCAAAAGGCATATTAAAATGCATTCGTAGCAAATTATGAGGTGATAAATCCACCGCTATCACGCTTTCACCCAGCTGGCTTAACGCCCATGCAAACGCTGCGGTTAACGAGCTGGTACCTGTTCCGCCCCGTACGCCCTGAAGTGCAATAACCGTCATTGCTGACTCTTGATCTGTACAGCAGTAGCAAATTCCGCCAGCAGCGGCCAACGGGTTAAAATACCGGCAAGCCTCTCCTGGCGCGCAATATCAATGTAGTGCCAGTTCTGTAAAGAAAAAGCCTTTTCGAGCGCACGAATATCATCCTGCGCTTCACGCGCAACAGGAAGTTTCGGGTTGGGTTGTTCTGTCATCGTTGATAGCCCCAGACGGAAGAAAAAATATGAGTCCGAAAAAATAAATTTTTAGGCCTGGTTTAAATCGGTTTGCTATAAGTTGTAATGTATATTAGCCAGAATACAATGCTGTTACACCATTTTTTAACGGGTCTACACTCAGTCCATGGAATAATCCGGGTTGCGAAATAACTTATGACACCTTCATTTACATTAGGATTCGACCAGGTCAGAGAAGAATTAATGCTGATGCAGCCATCAGGATGCTACTGGCTGACGGCTACGCGCCAGGAGGACGCACGTCTTTTGCTACGGCAATGCATTGCGGCCCAGCGTTCGGTAGCCTTAATCAGCGCTGGAAATTCTCCGGCAGAGCTGCTAACGCCTGCCCCGCAAGGCGGACCCGCATCTATTCCTTTGTTTTCATTGCCTGAAACCCGTAAAGCTCTGCTGGCTTTTTCTGACGATCTGCTGAAAGTGCTGCCCGAAAAACCGCGTCTGACGATATTTTTTGCCCCTTCTTTATTATGGGAAAAATTAAATCAGGAAGAATTAAGACTCTGGGTGAAAAAAACACAACGAAGCCTGACTGGAAAACAAATAACTTTGTTGATTATTACATTCGGTTCAGGGATTAATAATTTACGCAGTCAACTTCAACGTTTTTATCGCCACGTTGAGGGGCTGGCTCAACTCGACTGGCAGCAGGATAGCTGGAATTACCGTATTAACTGGTGGGCGAATGGCGAAGGAATGCTCGCCGATCGTGCATTACGTTTCACATTAAATGAAAGCCGCTTCGCTTTAATTGAGCAGACTGAACAAAACACGCCACTGACATTAAATGATGAACAGTTTTATCTGGCCCATAAATCCGTGCTGGAAGGCGCACCGCCGCTGTCTAATCAGTGGGCACTTTTTGATGATAATACCAGCACTTATCATCGAGCCGAGCAGGCGAATGCCGCCACCGTCATCTTCAGTTTGCAACACAGCGAGCAGATTCCCCAGCTGGCTGGACAGATTCACAATCTGCGCCGCACGCGAGGCAGCGGCCTGAAAATAGTCGTCCGCGAGATGCAAACGGCGCTGCGCTACAGCGACGAACGCCTGCTGCTGGCCTGCGGCGTCAATGCTATCGTGCCCTACAATGCCGCTATGTCACGCTTTCTCACGCTGCTGGAAGGCATTCAGGGACAGACGTACAATCGCCATGTCCCGGCTGACCTTACCGCGCTGATGCAATCTATGCAGCCGTTACAGGAACGGGGCTATCTGCCGCTCAACGCCTTCTGCCATTCGGTGAATTTGCTGGTGAATAACACCCTGCTACCGGAAAACGGCAAAGGGTTGCTGGTTGCGCTACGACCTGTCCCTCAGCTAAAGCCTGAGCAAGCGCTGACGCTCTGCAAGCCGCGCCGCTACGGTGATTTAGTGACGCTGGTTAACGACAGGCTCTATCTTTTCCTCTCTTCCTGTCGCTTCAGCGATCTGAACACGGCGCTGAAATTTATCTTCCAGCTGCCCCATGATGAAATCTTCACTAACCGGCTGGTCTGGTATGAAGATCTCCAGATCCTGTCTGAAGTCAGGCAGATGGCGGAAAAAGTCCCTACGGCCTGGCAGGATGCATCGGCACCTCAGATGCAGAAACAGGCGCCCACTGCCGCGCCCGTTATTGAGCGTCGTCAGCCGCAAAACCTGACCCTTGGCGAGCCACAACCGGATAATCCAACATGACCTTAATGGATGGCGTGCAAATCCTGATCCTGGTGATTTTGCTGCTAATGTTACTAAAACCTTTTTATGCCCGCTGGCTACCCAGCCAATGGCGGAGGCTGGTGCTGCGGGTTACACCGCCCCGTGCACTGAAATACGAAGGCACCTGGCGGCGTAATTCTTCAGAATCGGATAAGACATGAGTCAACGAAACACCCAAAAGCCTTCTGCTCTGCTCAACTGGCGCGGCCTGGGCGGCTGGAATTTTTATTTCCTGATCAAATTTGCGCTGTTGTGGTTTGGTTACCTCAATTTTCATGCTCTGACTAACCTGGTTTTTCTTGCGGCACTGCTGCTGCCCTTACCCGGTGAGCGGCTGAATCGTCTGCGCCACTGGATCGCCATTCCCGTGGGCATTGCGCTGTTTTGGCATGATACCTGGCTGCCAGGCCCGGAGAGTATTCTCAGCCAGGGCGGTCAGCTGGCAGGCTTCTCCGGCGCCTATTTACTCGATCTGGTCAATCGCTTTATTAACTGGCAGATGATCGGCACCGGCTTTGTGATGCTGGTGATCTACTTGTTTATTTCACAATGGCTGCGCATTACCGTGCTGGTTTCGCTGATGCTGCTGTGGGTGAATATTGTTAATATCGCTGGCCCCTCTTTTGCCCTGCTTCCGGGCAAAGAGGCCGCACCGCCCGTGGCGCTGAATACCGCCGCCCAGCCCAATAATGCCGCCGCGACAGCGAACGCCATGGATCAGTCAGCCCCGCCGACCAGCGCTAATCTGACGGCCTATCTCAACAAGTTTTATGAGAATGAAAAACAGCGCGTAACCCATTTCCCGGACTCGCTGCCTGCTGATTCAGCGCCTTTTGATATCCTGGTGATCAATATCTGCTCGCTGGCCTGGTCCGATTTGGACACCGCTCAGCTGCGCGATCATCCCCTGTGGAAACACTTTGATATCTTGCTGAGTAACTATAACTCGGCAACAGGTTACAGCGGTCCGGCAGGGATCCGCCTGTTACGCGCCAGCTGCGGCCAGGCGTCACACAGCGATCTGTATAAACAGGCCGACCAGCAATGCTACCTGTTTGATAACCTGGCAAAACTGGGCTTCAAAGAGCAGCTGATGATGGATCATACCGGTGTGTTTGGTAACTATTTGCAGGAGCTGCGTGATGATGGCGATTTGCAGGCGCCGTTAATGTCACAGACGGGCATCAAACCTTCGTGGTCTTCGTTCGACAGCTCGCCGGTATTTAATGATGGCGAACTGATGCAGCGCTGGCTGGACGACAGGCAGAAAAGCCAGGATGCGCGCAGTGCTACCTTCTATAACCTGATCCCACTGCATGATGGGACACGTGAGCTGGGAAGTACAAAAACCGCCCCCTGGCAACCACGAGCCAAACAGCTTTTCGATCAGTTGGATACTTTCCTTACCAATCTGGATAAATCGGGCCGTCGCGTGATGGTGATTGTGGTGCCTGAGCACGGTGCCGCGTTGCAGGGCGACAAAATGCAGATGTCTGGTCTGCGTGATATCCCCAGCCCGAGCATCACTCATGTGCCGGTGGGCATTAAGTTCGCGGGCATGAAAGCGCCTCACCAACCGACGCTAAGCGTGGAATCGCCCACCAGCCTGCAGGCGATTTCCGAGCTGGTTTCCCGCGTGGTAGATGGCCAGGTATTTAATGCTGCCAACGTGAATATGTCAGTACTGACGGAAAACCTGCCGCAAACGCAGGTCGTGTCAGAAAACGATAACGCGGTAGTGATGATGTATCAGGGCAAACCCTGGATCCGGCTGAACGGCGGTGACTGGGTCGCCTATCCACAGTAAATAAACGGGGCCGTAGGGCCCCGTTTTTGTAAAAGGGAGGATGTTTTCAATATGCAAAAACCCTGACCGACAGAAAGCGATGCTCTTTTGATTGCAGCCTTCCGTTACCACTAATGAACGCTGTCTTTCACCGATCTTTAAACGCCAGCCAGGCCAGCAATTTCAGGCTTGAAGAGTAGTAATCCTCTTTCTCATCCAGCCGATCCTCAAGATAACCCGTTTGATTTAGCGTTAAATCCCGCACGGCCAGCAGGCCACCTGCCATGTTATAAGGCGCTTTGTTGTTGTTCAGCACGTCAATCCACGCGGGCGTTTTCTCCCGGGAAAAATTCATCCAGAAATGCTGAAAAGGCACCAGTTGCAGACTTTGTGGGTCATACCAGTAAACATACAGAGGAACGCGAATAGCGTCATAGCTGAAGCGTGACGGCCAGGCGGTGGCAGGCGCTACCGTTCCGTCAGCGTTCAGTGCAACCCAGTCGGTCGGCAAGCCAGCCTGACCAAAACGCATCTTCGACAGCAAATCCATGCCGCTGTCGATCAGGTTGCTCCAGACTTTCAGATGACTGCGTGCAGCAAAATCCCGCCAGGCCGGAAAGAGGAAATAGGAGGGATTCAGCACCACGTAGCTGGTTTTATTAAAACCCTGGCTGCCTGGCAGCATCACCGTATGGCCGCCAAACGTCGTGACATCGCGGGCGATAATCGCTTTCTGGATGCGATCGGAAGCCTGTAAATATCCGTTATTCTGCCATTTCTGTCCCGCTTTCAGCAGCGCCCAGGCGATCAGCACATCGCCATCGGACGCGTTGTTTTTATCCGCGATAGGATCGGCAGCAGCCGGATTGTATTTCCAGTAAAAAAGACCATTTTGCGGGTTTTTCAAATTCTGCTGGGTCCAGCGCCACAGGCTGTCGAAGCCGCTGCGATCGTTGTACCAGACTGCCATCAGCATGGCATAACCCTGCCCTTCGGTATGGCTGACGTTGTTATTGCCGGTATCCTGAATGCGACCGTCGCTGGTCATAAAGCGCGTCTTGAAGCCGTTCCAGCTATCGGCCGCCACAGCCACCTGCATGCAGCCCAGCAGCATTGCCATCATCATTACGCTCGCCCTGAGCAAAGCCATGTTAACCTTCCTTAACGTTGATAGCGGAAATTCAGCGTTGCTTCGCTGTCGGTTTCTTCACACACCAGCGAGACCGCAGCACTGCCGCCCTGTTCGCCCAGCCAGCGTGAGTAAAGCCCAAGCAGCACCGCACCCAGCGCCAGACGCCACTGCCGTTGATCCATCAGGCCATCGCCTGGCGGCAACGCCATATGCGAAATCAGCAGAAAAGTGTCATGCGGCTGCACGTCAACAAAGCCCCAGTTGAAGCGTGCCAGCACGGTATTAATCTGCCGCTCCAGATCGGCCACGGTATTGGCGGCATCCAGCGGATAACGACTGGCAAGATTGTCGCCCATCTGTTGCAGAAAAGCATGGCTTTCACGCTCTCCGCCATTACGCAGCATACCGTTCATCATCACGCTCAGCAGATCGAACCAGCCGGGCTGATATTGCTGCTGACGATAGTAGTGCAGGGTGCGTTGTGTCAGATCACTCATGCTTATTTGTCCCCGAGCATATAGCGGAAGTAAAGTTGAGCGGTGCTCTCGTTGTAATCGCCGAACGTGTCGTAGCCAAGCTGGCCGCCAATCGTCACGTCTTTATTCACTTTATAATCCGCGCCCGCATGCAGATTATAGCCAATACCGTTTTTGCTGCCGCCAGCGTAATAAGCCTCGGTAGCGTAGCCAGCGTCATAATAGCTTTGTAACTGCGCCTGCTTCCCGGGATCGGTTGGGAAGTATGCACTGCGATCCTGCGACCAGGATTGATAGCCGACTGAGCCGCCCACTTTCACCTTCAGGTCGTCATAGTTTTTGCTCCAGTCTACCGGGAACGAAACGGCGACAAAATCCTGCGGGCTGAAGTAGCCGCCCTGACCGTAGCTGTAGTAACTGAGGTTCTTCGAGTAATCCATCCAGCTCATACTGACGCCGGTTTTTAATTCGCTATCCGCGTCATGATAAGGGCGAACATACGCGCCTGCCATCCCGTTCAGGCTCTGGTTGCTGGCTACGTTCTCACCGAGATAGCTGTAGCCGCCTGCACCAACGTAGAATCCGGCATCGCCGTTGTCGTAACTTAACAGCGCGTTACCGCCGTTTTTCGTCACGCGGCCCCAGCGCTTGCCGCTCAGTTTGTCTTCCATACCAACGTAAGAGAGCAGGCTGTCGGTCACAGCACGACGTTCGCCGGTCAGGATCAGCGTCAGGTAATCGGTTAGCTTAGGCGACCACTGAACGCCGCCCACCAGCGTGCTGAGATCCTGCCCGAGCGGCGTTGAGCCCAGGTCGATTTTGACGTTATCGTTAGTCAAACCGAGGTTGACCTCGACGCCGGAAGCCGTTTGCGAGCCGGGTGAGTTCAGCAGCACGCCTGACGGCGCAATAGCATTCGCCTGAGCGATACGGCCCTGTTCCAGCGCCTGCGTGCCTACCCGAGAAAGCGAGGTGCCGGAAGCGCTGCCTGCGCTAAGCGTGACGGGCGTCAGCGTAAAGTTGAAGCGCGTATTGCCATACGGCACGGTTGACCAGGTCAGTGGTGCTTTCGCTTCGGTCAGCTTACTCAGCCCTGATTCGCCATCACGCCCTCTTACCTGCACAGCGCCCTGCGCCCAGGTGCCGGTTCGCTCCTGCAAATCGTCCATCATCGTATCAATCTGATGCAGCGTCTGGTTCTGCTGAGTCGGCACATCGGTACCGGCTGTCTGTACCGCGTTATCCGCTGCCGCACCGTGCTGCCAGGGCATAACGGAACCATAGGTTGACGGCGTCCGGCGCTGAGGCAGCGTCGTCCGGTTAACAAACGGGTTATCCGCCAGCGCCATCCCAGCAATCACTGGCGATGCGCCGCTTTCCGTCCCTTGCAGGCCAATCATTTTACTGCGAGCAGTGCGCAGGTAAGTCAGCGCCTGCTGCTGATCGCCTTCTGCTTCCGCCACGCGCGCCATCAACAACAGGCGTTCTGGCGTTTGTTCGCCGCGTAAACCTGCCGTCAGCGTTTTCGCTTTCGGCAAATCATGGCTGGCCAGCGCCACGTCAATCGCGCCCATGCGGGCATCCTGAGTTGGCGTGTCGCGGGTTATCAGGTAGTCATAGACCACGCCCGCTTCTTTGTTCATTTTGCCCGACTGATACAGGCGGCCCATCGCAAACATCAAATCCGTGTTCTGCGGATCGTGCTGCAATGCGCCAATCAGCTTGTCATACGCGGCGGCATATTGTCCCTGAGTACGCAGGCGATCGGCTTCGTTGATCAGGTAGCCGTTCTGAATACCGGCCAGCTGCGTCGGCGTACTGCGTGACTGCAATTCGGGATTCGCCAGGAAGTTTTGTGCCTCATTGCTCAGTCCTGCCTGGTTTAATACCGCAACCTGAGCGGCATAGTCGCCCGCGTTGCCCTGCACCCCGCGCTGCATGCTGTTATGCACTACCGACACGGCAGTATTGAGGTCGCCTGCCGCGGCCAGCCCTTTCGCCAGATTCCCGGCATCCGCCGGGTTTTTCGGTGGATTAACTGCCAGTGCCTTCAGCGTATTTGCCGCCGCCGTATTGGAACCCTGGGCCAGATACTGCTGCGCTACGGCCATTTGCAGGTTGAAGTTCACCCGCTGCGCCAGCTCACGCATCTCGTGGTTCTGACTGCTGGCAGGCACTCGCGCCAGCAGCGTTTGCGCCTGCTGCCAGGCACCGCTTTCGCTGGCGAAGAGCGCCGCGGCGTAAATTTCGTTGCTGCTCGCTCCCGTACGGAAAGCGGGCTGCATCACGCCTGCCGCCTGCGAGGTATCACCCTGCTGCTGATATAAACGAGCCAGATCGAGCCGTAACCAGCCATCGGTCGGAAAACGCTGGATACCCGCTGACAACAGAGCAATGGCGCGCTGAGGATCTCCCGCCGCCGCAGCCTGCTTCGCTTCACGACGTAGCGGATCGCTGGTGCCGCCAGGACGAGGCGCGACGCTTTGACGCACGCTATCGGGCAGCGAAGAGAGCAGAGAATTCGCTTCAGCGCCGCGATTTTGCTGACGCAGGACGTAGAATAATCCCTCTTTGGCCAGCTGGTTATCCGCATTGCCTTGCAGAATGGCACGGTAGGTTTGCTCTGCCGCTTCAGGCTGATTGCTGCGGCGCTGCACGTCAGCGCGGAACAGCTTCGCCGCCACACCTTTTTCGCCTTCGGCCTGCGCCAGGGGTTCGCTCAGGCTTAACGCCTCAGCAGCGTTGCCGCTTTTCAGCGCCTGTTGCGCGGCGGCCAGTTGACCATAAAAACGCGCATCGGCAGCCTGTTGCTGGCGCTGCTGGCTGTTGTCGCCACCCAGCTTCGCCGCGCGATCGAGATAATCGGCCGCCGCCGCATAATTGCCGTTACGCTGCGCCACGTAACCCAGACCTGCCAGCGCGTCGGCATCCTGCGGGTTAGCCTGCAAAACGTGGTCGAAGGCCGTTTGCGCGCTGGAAACATCGCCGCTGTTCAGTGCAGTAAAGCCCTGGCCTTTTTCAGCGCCGCCGACATTTTTACGGTAGTAATCCAGCACGGCGCGATCATGCGGATGACGCTGCTGATAATGTTGATACAGCGGCGCATCGTCCGGCTGTGGGCCAAGCCATAACAGCGCCTGACGCAGTGAACGATCGGCATCATCATTACCGTCGGCCATACCTTCCAGCATCTGTAGCCCTTCGCGGCGCGTCGATTCCTGCCAGGTCAGTGCCTTGCCCAGCGCCAGCCGGGCACCGGTATCCTGCGGATGCACGCTGGCGAACTGGCGAAGATTGTCCACGGCCTGCGGCAGTAGCGTTCGGTCGCCCGCCATGGTCAGATAGTACTCGGCAGCCACGCTGGCTGGCGGTTCGTTGCCGCTAAAGGTATTGCGCCAGGTTTGCAGCGACGCCGCAATGTTACCGCTGCGAGCCTGCTGGCGCGCCAGCGAAAGCTGGGCGGTCGGGATCGATTGCAGCTGGCGGGCATTATCCAGCTGATCCAGACGTCCATCCTGTGGTGACGCCTTGCTGAGACGATCGCGCCATTTTGTCGCGGTCGCGTTGTCGCCGCTCTGCTGCGCCCAAAGCGCCATCAGGTACAACGCCTGCGTATTGTTACCGTCAACCATCAGCACTTTATTCAGTGCTTCCCGCGCCAAATCGTCATGCGCCTTCTGGTGCCAGTAGCTGGCCTGGTCGAACAGCGCCTGCACGGCAGGATTACCGTCGGCGGCAAGCACCGGAAACGCCAGCGTCGTCGTCGCAAGCGTGAAAACAGGCATCCACAGAGTCAGCCCGCAGGTAAGCGTTTTTCGTTTCTTCATGGTCTTCACTTCTTCTCGCCTTTGCGAATTTCATTCTGCGGATTCAGACGCTTCCAGGCGTGACGCTTCAGCAATACGAAGGTGCTCAGACCCACGACGACAGAGAACAACAGCGCCAGCAATGCCAGCACGACAGCGTGCTGGTTGGCATACCAGATAACCATGCGATACCACTGCATCTGACCGCTCGGGAACTGCGCGCCCACGCGGAAGCTGCGAATACCGTTTTCATCAGTGATGATGGCGGTATCGCCACGAATGCCGGCATTAATACGTTGCGATGTCAGATCGCTGTGCAGACGCAGCAGCTGCGTATCGTCAGTGGCCACTGTCATCACCACCAGTCGGGCGCTGTTCCACGGCGAGCGATAGCTGACAAACCCACGCCAGTCTTCATTGGATGAGAAGTAACGATCGGCATCGATGGCCTGACGGTTCCAGTCTCCGGCCAGCCAGCCGCGCAGGTTATCCAGCATGTTGGGTTCTTTTACGCCCAGCGTATGGCCGTTAACTTCATAAGGAGACTGTTGCAGCATCGCCCGGTTAAAGGCGGTTTGCGGCAGGGTGGAAACCGCCAGCACGTCACTGTCTTTAATGTGCTTCAGCAGGCTACCGCCGTTCGGTACGCCGAATATTACGCTGTTGTGATTCAGCGCCACGCCGGTGGCATTACCGGAACGCCCGGCCATATCCAGCAGCGTACCGATTTCCGCATCGCTTGGTTTTTCCGGCAGCATCAGCACGGTTTGCGAATAGTCCGCAAAACGGGTGAACGGGAAAGAGGCCCCGACGAAATAGGAGAGATTCGGCAGCAGCGTAAAGTGGCGCGTATGGCTCAAATCGATGTAAGAGTCATCCTCAATACGGCTTTTGATGTTGTTGTTAGTCAGCACGCTACAGGGCGCGGTGGCTTTCGGTTTGATGTTGAAATAGAGCTGTAGCTGGTTGTCGCCGTAAATCAGATAGGGATCGAGCTTCAGGGTATAGCTTTCCTGACGGGCATCGCCGCCCAGCCGGTGCCAGATATTCTCCAGCAGGCCAACCTTATTGACCGTCAGGTTGCGCAGGAAGGTGTCGTTCAACCCGACGTTCAGGAAGGAACTCTCTTCATCAATCCAGCTTTCTGACGGGAAGCGGTAATTCAGCTGTACCGGTAGCGTATCGCCATCCCACAGGAATAAATCGGGCGCGGCGCGGAAGTTAACCCGCAGCGCATCATGCCAGATACCGGTGGTGGTCAGGCTTTGATCCTTCCGCAGCAGATCGCCAAGACGTACCGGGCGATCGGTGTTGATCCAGCGCGGTGCGTCATAGGCTTTGCTCAGCGGAATGGTCTGCTCGGCCACGGACAGCGAGGGGCCGTCAACGCTCAGCGGCTGCGTCAGTCGCCAGGCCGCCTGTCGCAGCGCGTCGTCGTCGTTGCCGATCACCAGCATCAACTTATAAACCGGATTAACCGGGTTATCGACCATCAACAGCGTTGGGCCCTTCACCTGCGGCACGGTCAGGCCCGCAATGTTTTCGCCGGGTTTGGCAAAGACAATACCGTTTTTTTCCGGCATGGCGTTGCGCAGCACCGGGAAGCTGATGCCGCGATAGTCAGTTTGAATGCCCATCCAGGAAGAGAGGATAGCCGCCGCGCTGACTTTACCCGGCGTTACCGCCTGGCCAAATACCATTGCGACGCTTGAAGGCGTCATGCGCAGCGGATCGATAAACGGACGCGGGAAGTTGCGCAGCGTGTTGCCCGTGTTCAGCTGCTGCCCTTCCAGCGACAGCGTTGTGGCTGGCAGAATAGTGACCTGATACTGGCTGGCGCTGTTGCGTTCACACAGCAGCTGATCCGCATCGTTAATTTTGAAGCTCAGGTTATTGCTGGAGACCACCATGGCAGCCGGGATATCCAGCTGATATTCCTCGCTTGCCGCGTCGGAAGCGCTCAGCGGTAACGTGCCCAGCGGCTGGCCGTTTAGCATCAGCTGCATCGACGTGTTGCGGGCTGCCAGCGCAGGCGACACCTTCAACGCGAGGTTAAGCCGCGCGTTGGTAATAACCTGATCGGAAGGCAGCGTGAAGACGATGCCCGACTGAAGCTGACCGCCGGTTAACAGAATGCCGTTGGTCTGGCCCATCTGCGCCACGGAAACGGTACTCGACAGCGGCTGGTTAAGCGGCACGTTGCTGGTCTGAACCGGCACATCGGTGATGGGCGCAGGCAGCGGCGGCAAGCCCGCAGGCAGACCGCTGGCGCTGTTTGGCTGCCCGACACCCGCTGGCGGCGGGATCTCAGAAAGTGCGCTGCTATCCTGCGTCACGCTTTCCGGTGCCGCCCAGGCCAGGCTACCCGCCGTCAGCAGGCTGGTCATGCAGAGCGCTGAAAATATCAGTTTTTTCATGCTACGCCATCCTCTTCAACCTTCACGGTTTGACGTTTCGCACGACGATCTTTCCAGGTCAGCCAGAACAGTTCAAATACGGTACGAATAATGGTTAACAGCGAGCGCAGCGGTTTATCTTTTGGCCCTTCTGGCTTAATCCATGCATCCGCACGGGAAAGCACCACGCGCACCAGCTCGCGCCGACGAGACAGCGGGATCTCATCGAACTTCAGGCGGATAACGCCGTTTTCCGCGCCGATAATGCCAACGGGAATGGAAATCACCCCCGATTGCAGCATCAGATCGATCGCTTCGATGACATCATTTTCATGTCGGTTATCAGGCGCATTGACCTGCACGCCGCCCATCGACAGGTTCACCGTGGTCGTGCGCGAGGAAATACCGCTGACATAGTGCAGCACCACCGGAATGCTCACGTCGATACGGATCGTTTTGCGCGTTTGCTTGGTTTCCCGCGCGACAGCAATCGCCGCCATCAGGATAATCAGGCTGAATATGGCCCAGCCGACGTTCAGCGCAATCACAAAAGGGTCTACGCCAAAATAGTCGTGCGCCACGGCACGCACCAGCCCATACACCACGCCAGCGGCTAACAGGAAGGCGCAAATAACGTGTGGACGGACGATATTGAAGTCAAAGAAGCCCACATTCAGCAGCCCGCCTTTATCCGTGACGTTAAACTTGCCGTGTTTTGGCGAGAGCAGGGTTAATAGCGTGGGAATAACCAGATGGAAGGCCATTACCGTTTCATAAATCTCGCCCCAGAAGGTCGCGCGGAAGCGGCCATTCATCCGGGAGTTGACGTACAGCGACATCACCAGGTGCGGCAACACGTAAGCGAAAATCAAGCCAGCCGACGAGTGAATAATGTTCAGGTTAAACAGCAGGTAAGCCAGCGGCGCGGTCAGGAAGATCACCCGCGGCAGGCCAAACTGGAAGTGCAGCATCGCGTTGAGATAGCACAGCCGCTGCTGCCATTTCAGGCCACGGCCAAGCAGCGGATTATCCACCCGGAAAATCTGCGTCATGCCACGCGCCCAGCGGGTACGCTGAATAATGTGCAAACCTAAACGTTCCGTCGCCAGCCCTGCCGCCAGCGGCAGCGCCAGAAACGCGGACTTCCAGCCCAGACGCTGCATTTTCAGCGCGGTGTGCGCATCTTCCGTGACGGTTTCTGTCGCAAAGCCACCAATCTCTTCCAGCGCGGAACGGCGGATAACCGCACAGGAACCGCAGAAGAAGGTGGCGTTCCAGTTGTCGTTACCCTGCTGTACCGGACCGTAGAATAAAGCCCCTTCGTTGGGGATGGTACGCGCCGCTTTCAGGTTACGTTCAAACGGATCGGGCGAATAGAAATAGTGCGGCGTTTGCAGCAGCGCCAGTTTCGGATCTTTGAGGAACGGGGCTACCGTCGCTTGCAGAAAGGTGCGGGTCGCCACGTGATCGCAGTCGAAAATGGTAATCAGCTCGCCTTTGGTAATACGCATGGCGTGGTTCAGGTTGCCCGCTTTGGCGTGGCGGTTGTCATCGCGGGTGATATAGCCGACGCCAGCATCCGCGGCAAACACCGCAAACTCGCTGCGCTTCCCGTCATCCAGCAGGTAGATTTTGATTTTATCGCGCGGATAATCAATACACTGCGCGGCCAATACCGTATCGCGTACCACATCCAGACTTTCGTTATAGCTGGGTACGTAAATATCGACAGTCGGCCATAAGCTGATGTCATCCGGCATCGGTTCGATGGTGCGTTTAAGCGGCCAGGAGGTTTGCAGATAGCCAAGGATTAAAATAACCCAAACATACAGCTCGGCAAGAAATAAGCCGATACCCAGGATCGCTTCCACTTCGGAATTAAAAGCCAGCGTTTCAGTGGCACGCCAGTAAATATAACGCGTTGACATTAATGCCGAAAGAAAGACCATCACCAGGGAAATCTTATGGCTTTTACTTACACCCAGCACAAACAGAATGGCAATACTAATCAGGCCAAAGATATATTGTTTCTGGCTGTCCATGGGGGTGATAACAATCACTGCGGCAAGCGGGAATAATACCAGCAGCAGCAGGTAGTACAGGACTTTATTCATAGGTCATCCTGAAAACAAACACTATTATTAGCGGAGCGCAAACGCGCCCCATGATTTCAGGAATGTATCCTGTACTCAGCCGTTAGCTAGCGCGAGCGCAACGGGGCCTGCATTTCACCATCACCTACCTTGATATCCAGCAGCGCCGCAACGCGCTTGCCCACTATTTCGATATCAAAGGCCGCTGCGGAAACCGGGCTGAAGTCATAAATGGATTGCTGAGAGGCGTTAGCCTCTGCCACGCTTTCATCACGGTTTACCACGCCAAGCAAACGGTCGCCCAGACGCTGCTGCATAAAGGTCGTGACGTCACGACTGATGTTACGGCGGCTGTCGCTTTGGTTAAGCACGAAGAAGTGACCAGCCCGCTGATTCAGCGCGCCGCCAATCATTTTTTCGTTCTCAATTTGCGGCAACAGCGATAGCGAGGCGGTATCCGCCAGCATGACCACAAGGTGTAAATCGGCAAGATCGGTCATTGCCTTTAGGGCGGGCCCGGGGCCTGGAGGAAAATCAGCCACGATAATCAGGCCAGGATAGTTCAGAACGGTTTGCAGACCACGCTTAAGAAAGTTAGGGTCTTGCGATAAATTCCCTTCAAATTCAACGCGCTGATCCTCAGTAACGTCGCCGTACGGCATCACAAAAATATTACCGCCGGTGGTGAGGATAGACTGACTCCAGTCTGGTGATCCGGCCGATTTCGCCACAAAACCACGCCCGTCAGACAACGGCACGCCAAAATGCAGGCGTAAAGCGTTCTGCACATCGAAGTCGATGGCTAACACTTTGCTTCCGCCGCGAGCCAGCGTGTAGGCCAGGTTAGCTGCAAGCGTGGTTTTACCTACGCCACCTTTGGGAGAACAAACACAAACTAACGGCATAAGGCAATTCTCTCCAACAGGGGTTGCAGCAGGGTATCTTTGGATAAGGTCCTGGCTTCAGATGTGGCGCTAAACAGCTGTTTGAAACGCGGGGTTTCCGTCTCGACTGCGCTACGCGCGACAGGCCGGGCCGGTTGCGCGACCGGAAGCGGCGCAGATTTTTGAAGCTGGGTGAAAATATCTGTCGATGCCTCTTCGGCAGCGGGACGAACGTCAGTTTCCGCAAAACCAGCATGCGCCTGTGCAATGTCAACGGGCACCGATCCGGCAGCATAGTGTGCGTCAGCTGCGGCTGGCGAAATGGCGGTTAACGCAGGTTTCAACGAAGCCGATACGCTCTCCAGCAGTGAGCGACTACCCACATCCGCGGGCTGAGCCGCAACAAAAGCAGCCACGCTGCCTGCACGCGGTACGGCAGCAGGTGGCGTGCGGCGTGCGGGCAGATCAGGGCGGGCCTGTAACGGCGTAGCAGCCAGGCTGAATGTATCTTCTGCAATAGGCTGCGGCACCGCGACGTTAATACTTTGACCATTCCCTAAGGTCGGCGTGGTGCTGTGGTTCATCAGCTGTTTGATGATCGCCCAGTTCGCACTGTCTGAATTCTTTGTCTGTTCAGACATATCCTTGAATTCGATATGGTTTGTATGCGTTTTCTCTTTAAAACGCTGCAGATCGTCATAACTTTTCATGGGAAGGGTCACGAGGTGTGGAAAATTTCGCGGCAATATATCATATAATATCCGCTTACATGAGATTATTCTTAATAGAAAGGCGAATAGTTTTATTACTTAATAGACATTAAGGTATTTAGCGTGTAAATGATTTCACAGCCTGGTAATCAATAATGCAATCATTTGACTTAAATAGCCTGCATACGCAGTCTGAAAAGACGAAAATTAATATTCATCCTTTTTTATAAGAAAGTAAGCGCAACGATTTTGAAAAAATCCGACTTTCTCAGGCAATACCGAGCCTGTCGGCTCAGGTAAAAATTGAAATAAATTTATGTTAAGTGACCTTTTAACCCTCTTTTATAAATTTAAAAGCCGGTAACGATTTTTCCTGTCGTACCGGCTTTTCATTAACGCGGAACCGACTGCCCTTCATCCTGATCCACAGCAAAACAGGCAATCTGCTGTTCACCATACTGTTTCAGCTGCGGCTGAAACTGCGTACAGGGACCGAAACGACGTCGACAACGCGCGTTGAACGCACAGCCCGGCGGCGGATTAAGTGGGCTTGGCAGCTCGCCGGTAAGCTTGATGCGTTCGCGCCGATCGTCCGGGTTAAGACGAGGCGTGGCGGACAGCAGCGCCTGAGTATAGGGATGACGCGGATTCGCAAAAATCGCTTCTTTCGTGCCCCGCTCCACGCAACGTCCCAGATACATTACCATCACCTCATCCGCGATATGCTCTACCACCGACAGGTCGTGCGAGATAAACACGTAGGAGAGACCCAGCTCCTGTTGCAGATCCATCATCAGGTTCAGCACCTGAGCACGGACGGAAACATCCAGCGCGGAGACCGGCTCATCGGCAATCAGCACGTCCGGATCGAGCATCAACCCGCGAGCGATAGCGATGCGCTGGCGCTGGCCGCCAGAAAACATATGCGGATAGCGGTCGTAATGTTCCGTTTTAAGCCCGACCTTCGCCATCATCGCCAGCGTTTTTTCACGCCGTTCCGCTTTACTCAGGCGAGTATTGATCAGCAGCGGTTCTTCCAGTATTTGGCTGACTTTTTTCCGCGGGTTGAGAGAGCCATACGGGTTCTGGAAGACAATCTGAATCTTTTGACGCCGTAGCTGCTGCGCGGAAGGATCGGGCTTCAGCAAATCCTGTCCCTGATAAAACAGCTGTCCTTCGGTGGGCGTTTCAATCATCGTCAACAGGCGGCCCAGCGTGGATTTTCCGCAACCCGATTCGCCAACGACCGCCAGCGTTTTGCCGCGCTCGAGGTTGAAAGAGACGCCGTCCAGCGCTTTCACCAATCGCTCCTGACCGAACAGCCCTTTCTTCACCGGGTAATGCTTTTTCAGATCGATTGCCTGCATCAGCAGGGCAGAGTCAGTAGCTTGCTTCATAAGTTGGTCTCCCGGCATCATCCAGTGGGAAATGACATTTGGACTGGCGTCCCGGAATATCACGTAATTCAGGTTCTTCGACACGACAACGGTCCTGCGCATACGGGCAGCGCGGATTTAGCAGGCAGCCGTTTGGCCGGTCATATTTCCCCGGCACCACGCCGGGTAGTGAAGCCAGTCGCGCCTTATCAACGGCAAACTCAGGCAGCGCGCGCAGCAGCGCCTGAGTGTAGGGATGGCGCGGCGCTTTGAAGATATCCACCGCCCTGCCGGTTTCCACGACCTGCCCGGCGTACATGACGATAATGTGTTGCGCTGCTTCCGCCACCAGCGCCAGATCGTGCGTGATCAGGATCAGCGCCATGTTTTCCTGACGCTGAAGATCAAGCAGTAGCTCAATGATCTGCGCCTGAATGGTGACATCGAGCGCCGTGGTTGGCTCATCGGCAATCAGCAATTTTGGCCGACAGGCAATCGCCATCGCGATCATCACGCGCTGGCTCATGCCGCCGGAAAGCTGGTGCGGATAAACATCCAGTCGGGAGGCCGGATCGGGTATGCCAACCTGATTCAGTAAATCTATCGCACGCTGGCGGCGCGTGCGTTTATTACCGCCCTGGTGCACCTTGATCGCTTCCATAATCTGAAAGCCTACGGTGTAGCAGGGATTCAGGCTGGTCATCGGATCCTGAAAAATCATCGCCACTTCGGAGCCAACCAGCTGGCGGCGTTCTTTTTCAGAAATGCGCTTCAAATCGCGCTGATTAAACTCCAGCCGGTCAGCCATCACTCTGCCGGGATAATCAATCAGTCCCATGATTGCCAGAGAACTGACCGATTTTCCGGAACCGGATTCGCCCACGATGCCCACTACCTGGCCCTGTTCAACCTGATAGCTGATGCGATCTACCGCGCGGAACGGTGCTTTCTCGTCGCCGAAATGCACCGACAGTTGGTCTATATTTAATAATGCCATCGGATGCCTCTACTGCTTGAGTTTCGGGTCGAGGGCGTCGCGTAAACCATCGCCCATCAGGTTAAATGCCAGAACCGTCAGCAGAATCGCCAAACCGGGGAAGGTGACGACCCACCAGGCACTTTGCGCATACTGCAACACGTCGGAGAGCATCGTGCCCCACTCCGGCGTTGGCGGTTGCGCCCCCATACCCAGGAAACCCAGCGCGGCCATATCAAGGATGGCGTTGGAGAAACCCAGCGAAGCCTGCACGATCAACGGCGCCAGGCAGTTGGGCAGAATGTTGATAAACATCTGCCGCATTGCACCCGCGCCCGCGACGTTCGAGGCGGTAACGTAATCACGATGCACTTCCACCAGCACCGCCGCACGCGTCAGACGGATGTAGTGCGGCAAAGCCACGAAGGTTAGCGCAATAGACGCGTTAATAATCGACGGCCCGAAGATGGCGACCAGCACCAGCGCCAGCAGCAGGCTCGGCAGCGCCAGCATGATATCGACGAGGCGCATAATGATGGCATCCGTCGCGCCGCCCACATAGCCCGCAATCAGGCCGAAAATCACGCCAAGGATCAGCGACAGCACCACAACCAGACATCCAACCAGCAGTGAGAGACGCGCACCATACATCAGGCGCGAGAGCACATCACGGCCCACATCGTCGGTGCCAAGAATGTACTGCCAGCTGCCACCCTCCTGCCAAACCGGCGGATGCAGCAGCGCATCGCGGAACTGATCCGCCGGTGCATGCGGTGCGATAAAGTTGGCGAATATGGCGATAAAAAAGACCAGAACCACGTAAGCCAGGCCGATAACCGCGCCTTTATTACGTTTGAAGTAGTGCCAGAACTCCTGTAGCGGGGTCATGGGCTTAGGTGCAGCGGGCACGCTGCCCGGATCGACTAAAGACATGCTGGCCCCCTTATTTCTTGTGGCGAATGCGTGGATTGACCACGCCGTAAAGCACGTCAACCAGCAGGTTGACCAGGATAATCAGCGTCGCCACCATCAGCACGCCGCCCTGCACAACCGGATAGTCACGGCGTTGTAGCGCATCGATCAGCCAACGACCCAAACCGGGCCACGAGAAAATCGTCTCGGTCAGGATGGCACCCGCCAGCAGCGTTCCCACCTGTAAACCAATCACCGTGACGACCGGCAGCATTGCATTACGCAATGCATGCACCACGATCACTCGCATCCGTGTCAGTCCCTTGGCACGGGCCGTGCGGATGTAATCTTCTCCCAGCACTTCCAGCATGGCCGAGCGGGTCATACGCACGATAACCGCCAGAGGAATGGTGCCCAGCACGATAGCGGGCAGGATCATATGCATGACCGCATCTTTAAAGTCGCCCTCTTCTCCCCACAACAGCGTATCGATCAGCATAAAGCCAGTTAGCGGTTTGCTGTCATCCAGAAATACCGTGTCGCCAATACGTCCGGCAACCGGCGTCAAATTCAGCTGAACCGAAACCAGCATGATCAGCATCATTCCCCACCAGAAAATCGGCATGGAATAGCCGGTCAGTGAAATGCCGACGGCGGTGTGATCGAAGATGGAACCGCGTTTTACGGCGGCCAGCACGCCGACCGGGATCCCTACAGCGACCGCAAAAATCATCGCGCAGATCCCCAGTTCCAGCGTCGCTTTAAAGCGAGGAACGAACTCTTCCCAAACCGGTATCCGGCTTTTAAGTGAAATGCCCAGGTCGCCATGAAACACGCCCCAGACGTAGGAAACGTATTGTTGCCACAGCGGTTTATCCAGCCCCATTTGGGCCAGCAGCTGAGCATGACGTTCAGGAGACATACCGCGTTCACCCGCCATAATCAGCACCGGGTCGCCCGGGATCATATGCACAAAAGCGAACGTTAACAGGGTGATACCAATAAACGTTGGGATGACAAGTCCCAGACGTCGGAATATGAACTGCAGCATAATCCGGATTCTCTTTAGTTTCCCGCCGGATCGTTGCCGACAGGATTATCATTGCTCACATCTTGCGGTCGGGTAATCCAACCGCGACGCCCGAAAAGCGCCCTGGCCTGACATCTATTAAAAATATTCAATAAATGGTGATTTTCTATCAGGAACGGGGGGACAACCAGCGGCGGACAGCGCAACCTGCTGCGCCGTCCGCGTCAGAATTACTCCTGAATATCGACGTTCTCGAAGTGATGTTTACCCAGAGGATCGACCACGTAACCGGTCACTTTTTTGTTAACCGGCTCATACACCGTAGAGTGAGCGATAATCAACGCTGGTGCCTGATCGTGCATCACGACCTGCGCCTGTTTGTAATACTCGATACGCTTGTTGTGATCCGCTTCGGCACGGGCTGGCTGGATTTGATCTTCGAATGGCTTATAGCACCAGCGCGAGTAGTTCGAACCATCTTTGGCGGCCGCGCAGCTGAACAGCGTGGCGAAGAAGTTATCCGGATCGCCGTTATCGCCGGTCCAGCCCATCATCACGCTCTGATGTTCACCCGCCTTGGCACGCTTCAGGTATTCGCCCCATTCGTAGGTCACAATTTTGGCTTTCACGCCAATCTTCGCCCAGTCGTTCTGGATCATCTCAGCCATACGGCGGGCATTAGGGTTGTATGGACGCTGCACCGGCATCGCCCACAGGTCGATGGAGAAGCCGTCCGGCATGCCTGCTTCTTTCAGCAGCTCTTTCGCTTTAGCAGGATCGTAAGCGTAATCCTGAATCGCGTCGTTATAGCTCCACATCGTTGGCGGGATCAGGTTTTTCGCTGCCTGCCCTGCCCCCTGATAAACCGCATCAATAATGGCCTGTTTGTTCACCGCCATCGTCAGTGCCTGACGCACCTTTTGGTTATCGAGCGGTTTTTTCTCGGTATTGAAAGAGAGATAGCCGACGTTAAGGCCTGGCATCTGCATCAGGTTGATATTTTTATCTTCTTTCATCCGTGCGATATCCGCCGGATTAGGGAAAGGCATCACCTGGCACTCGCCTTTTTGCAGCTTGGCGTAACGTACGGAGGCATCAGGCGTGATGGAGAACACCAGGCGATCGATTTTTGGCTTGGTGCCCCAGAACTGATCGAAACGCTTGTACAGAATGCGGGAATCTTTCTGGTATTGCAGCAGCTGGAAAGGCCCGGTGCCGACAGGGTTCAGATCGATTTTTTCCGGTGTGCCGGCTTTCAGCATGTTGTCGGCGTATTCCGCAGACATGATAGAGGCGAAGTCCATCCCCAAATCAGCCAGGAACGGCGCTTCAGAACGGTTCAGCACGAAGCGCACGGTGTAATCATCCACCTTTTCGATTTTGCTGATAAGTGCGGGCATACCCATGCCTTCAAAGTATTCATAGCTGCCGCCAGACACGCCGTGATACTTATTGTTTTTATCCAGCTGACGTTCAAAAGAGAAAACCACATCATCCGCGTTGAAGTCGCGGCTGGGTTTGAAGTCTTTGGTATTCTGCCACTTCACGCCTTTACGCAGATGGAAAGTGTAGGTTTTGCCATCTTCACTGACATCCCACTTCTCCGCCAGGCCTGGCTGGATTTCCGTGGTGCCGATTTTAAATTCAACCAGACGGTTATAGATGGGAACAGAGCTGGCGTCATAGGTAGTGCCGGAGGTAAACAGCTGCGGGTTAAAGCCTTCAGGCGACCCTTCAGAACAATAGACCAGGGTTTTAGCCTGGACGCCGGCGGCAACGGTCAGCGCGATCAGGCTCAGACCTACCTTTAGCATCCTTGTTTTAACCAGGGAATTACTCATGCTTCAGCTCCAGTTATGATGTGGTGTTAAGTGCTTACGCCGGACCTGTTTTTTTTGAGTGTGGTCCGTGCGGTGTGCCTTGCGGCGATAGTGAGAGGGAGAGAGAGAGGAAAACGCGTTACGGCGACTGCCATAAGACAAATCCGCTTCTTTTCGCCACTGAACGATCAATTTGTCAACAGTTGCATAAAACGTCAATACGACGGCGCGGTATTTACACAGAGTGTGAGAACCCGCAAGCAAATACAAAAAAGCGTAAAAATCGCGCATTTATGGTGTATAGAAATGCCACAATGCGAAATACCCGCTTAAAATATCGCCTTTGCTTTTCTGACCAGCGATTCGCTTCGTAAAAAATCCTGTAAAAATATCCACATTGCAGCCTTTTTTTAACGATACGCTTTGCTTATGGCTGGCATGGCAGATAAATATGCTGCAACGCGGCCAGGATATTTTGGGAATGACCGCATTGCGCGTTTAAGCGAAACGCGGCACAAATTAAGTTATTGATCGTAGTTGGGATAAGGTTTTTTATCGCTTTAGCGTTTAAAGACGGAGAGCGAAACGGGAAAGGTTTTTTGGTCGGTCAGGATATTATCCTGTGCATGTCGAGAGTCCAGTGAGCACGCTTTTTAGTGGCTAAAAGCGGCGAGAAGCGTATTGCTCCTGAACAACGCTTAGACGCTTTAGACAGAAGCCAATAAAAAACCCCCACTCCGGCAGGAAATGGGGGCTGTTCAGACTGGTCGGGCGCTACCCTCAGGTTTTGTCAGCCACCGCTTTCTTCGGGTCGGCACACCAGTTGTTTGCCTGTTTGATACCGCCGTCCGGCGAGGTGTATCCCAGACAACCCAGAATCGTATCGAACAGCTCAACGTGGCGATGTGTCGTGCCCACACGCTGCTGCGCTTTCAGACGATCGAAGGCGCTCTGATTTTGCGGGTCGGCCAGATATTTATCGGAAGCCCAGATAATCATCGGTACGCGGAACTGCTCTGGCGGTGCCATATGACGAGGCGTACCGTGCAGATGCATATTTTCGCTGATTGATTCACCATGGTCGGCCGCGTAAAACACAATCGCCTTCTTATCGCGCAGTTGATCATAGACGCTGTCGAGCACCGTATCGGTATACAAAACGGAGTTATCGAAGGCGTTAATCAACATCGCCTTGCTACAGGTTTCGTCAACGCCCATGCATTCCGGCTGGTAGCGGGCAAAGTCACGCGGATAGCGCTGTGAGTAAAGATAGTGAGAACCTTTGGTATGCAGCACCACCAGGTGTTTGCCTGCGGGATGCCTGTCGAGCGACTTTTTCAGCTCAGGCACCAGCAGCATATCGTCAACCGACTTGCCCTGATTCTGCTTTTCCGAGCCAATCTGCTCACGAAACGCATAGTTATCCGCATTGGTGTTGTTATAGAACCAGACTTCACTCTGCATCGCGAACAGCTCTGAACTGAAGCCCAGCTCTTTCAGCACGGAAAAGACGTTTTGCTCTTTCAACGTGCGGCCAGGGCCTTCATCCGTCCCGCCTTCACGCACAAACATACAGCGTAAAGAGAGCTTGGTTGCGGTATCGCAGGATTCTCCACGGAAGGCCACCAGGTTTTTCTCTTTGGACAGTTTTGGCGTGGTATCACGATCGTAGCCCAGCAAACCCATATGATCCCAGCGTGTGGTTTCACCAATGACGAAAACGACATAGGTGTCATCCAGCCCGGCGGGTGCGTTATAGGTAAACTTTTTGGCCGGGTCGAACAGGTCTTTGCTGTCCATTCTTTCATCGTAGCTGGTATAGGCAAACAGCCCCAGCGCGGACAACCAGTTAGACGGCAGATAAGAGTGCGCCACCACGCCGCCATAACTCGGCAGGTCAACGTTAGTCAGCTTCTCGTTAATGTTCTGCTGCTTATCGAAATAGCGAATAGGCAACCATACCAGCGCCACGGTCAGTAATAACAGACCAAGCGGTTTTAAGCGCTGGCCGGGCGTTTTGAGTTGCTCAAGCAGCGTCATGCGCAGGGCGTTACGCCAGATCAGCAGCATCGGCAGCGCACTGACCAGCACCATCCACAGTACAAAATGGTAGCCAATAACTTCTTTCGACAGATCGGTATCGGTTGTCATCACCGAGGCAACAATGCCGTAGCCAATCACAACGTTAAAGAAGCTCATATAGTAACTGGCAGCGACGGAAATCAGCACCAGCGCCGTGGTAGTGATACGCCAGAATAGCTTGCCGCCGAGCGACAGCAGGCGCATCAGGAAAAATGTTAGCAGGACAATGGCAACCACTTCAGCCAGAGCGGAAAACCACTGTGAGGCTTTAAAATGCGCTAAAAATGGATCGAAGCGACGATAAAAAACGGGGATATTCAGGAATATACCGACGTAAAATGCCAGCAAAAGTGACAATTTTTGCTGAGTTAATGATTTTAAATAGTTCATCCAACCTTTTTCCCGGTGTAACTTAAACGAATTCTAAACGGTAATCAGACCGTGCCGTTGCGCCAGAGTTCGGAAAACAGGTCGATTATCATTTGAAGCTGACATTCCCGTCTCCTTCTGGAGGGGCAGGAATCTCTCAGCGTGAGCGCGGCGTAGTTAACCACATTACCGGGGAATAATCAGATCAATTGCGTGAATAAAGGCTGAAATGAGAGAAGTTACGCAACTTCAAAGGTTGTTAAAGCCGCAATGACAGGGGACAGGATGGGATCGCCAATCCGCAAAATACCAGGGCAGAATGCACCGCCCTGGCCATGGATCATCAGTTAACGATATTCAGCGTCACGTCGATGTTGTCGCGAGTGGCGTTAGAATACGGGCAGACGATATGCGCCGCATCAACCAGTTTCTTCGCTTCTGCCGCGTCCATACCTTCCAGATGGATAGTCAGCGTTGCTTCGATACCGAAACCATTTGGGATAGGGCCGATACCGACTTCACCTTCAATAAACGCCTCTTTCGGCATGGCGATTTTATCGCGACCCGCCACGAACTTCATCGCGCCCAGGAAGCAGGCTGAATAACCGGCAGCAAAAAGTTGCTCAGGGTTAGTCACTTCACCACCTGCGCCGCCCATCTCTTTTGGCACGCCCAGTTTAACATCCAGTACGCCATCAGAAGAGGTAGCACGACCGTCACGACCACCGGTAGCTTTCGCTTTTGCACGATAAACAACTTTTTCTAAAGACATCAGAGACTCCTTGCTATGCAGGTTCAGTTATTTTGCGCTATTAAATCGCGAGCGATTTATCAGCGCGAGCTTGTTAAGTATAGTTCTGCTTTTCCGGACGCGATGGCCCGGCAAACTCCCACGCCTAACCGTTGAGGTTATCGCGCAGGTTTTCCAGTTCTTGTTTCAGTGACTTCAGCGTGTCAGCCTGACAAGACGACGCCGAGAAAACCGCATCCGGTATCGCCACCGCTTTTTCACGCAGCGATCGCCCCTGTTCAGTGAGCGTGACGACAACCTGTCGCTCATCTTTACGGGAGCGTTGGCGATTCAGTAAGCCTGCCGCTTCGAGTCTTTTCAGCAGTGGCGTCAGGGTGGCGGAATCCAGAAACAGCCGCTCACCGATATCCGATACGGTGACATCATCGCGCTCCCACAGCACCAGCATCACCAGATATTGCGGATAGGTGATCTCCAGCCCGGTCAGCAGCTGGCGGTAAAGCTTGTTAAGCGCGAGATTGGCAGAGTAAAGCGCAAAACAGAGCTGCTGATCAAGCAACAGTGGCGGCGCTTCCGCTTTTTTGTCATCTTTATCTGTAGTCATAAGCAAAAATATAAATAGCACACTACATAATTGCAAGCGAATATTAGTCCACGGGGAGAATGACGATGAATTCACTGGAAGAACAGGCGCGGCGTTATGCGACCAAAGCGCATGCCGAAACGGGCCAGCGACGCAAATATACCGATGAACCTTATATTGTTCATCCGGCAGCCGTCGTCGAACTGGTAAGAAGCGTGACCGATAACGAAGCCATGCTGGCTGCCGCCTGGCTGCACGATACGGTGGAAGATACGCCGAGCACCTTGCAGGATATCGCCAGCTATTTTGGCGAGGAAGTGGCTGAACTGGTAGAAATGCTGACCGACAGCAAGTCGCTAAAGGCAAAAAATCGCGCTGCACGTAAGGTGGCGCACTTCCGCCATACGGCTCAGGCTTCCGCAGATGCACAGACCATCAAGCTTGCCGATATCATCGATAATACCCGTTCGATTATTCATTTTGACCCGCATTTCGCACGCGTATATTTGATAGAAAAGCGCGTGCAGATCGCTTTGCTTAAAGAAGGTCATCCCGATCTCTGGCAACAGGCTTCAACCATTATTGAGCGTGGAATTGAACAGCTGACGCAGGCACCGCACCATGTGCCGCTCGCCTGGTTTATTCGTCAACAGGAGAAGTACCTGCTAACGGAATAATGTTGCCGCGATCGAGCGTCTTATAAGCAAACATAGTGCAGAAAAGCGGTGAAAAACGCACTTAATGCAAATCTTACCCGGCACGGATTAACCGTCTGTGCCTTATCATCTTCATCGGCATTAATTGGTAAGCCATTACCAGAACGATACTTATAATCGCCCCGACAAAAATAAGGGGCTGTATGCAATCTGATTTACTTTTTATTCGAAACCGGGCGTTCGCTTTTATTGGCTGTGCACTTTTTATCAGCGCCATGATGGGGCTGGTGTTTATTGATGTTCGCTGGATGAACGATGCCGTTCACGAAACGTCCTTTACGGAAATCGCCCAGGAAATGATGCTGCTGGTGACGTCGCTACTCTATTTTCAGCGCGTCTTCAAAGAATCGGCCCCTGGCCTGGTGCTGATCGGCGGCTTTTTTGCCTGCATGCTGATCCGTGAACTGGATTTTCTGTTCGACGAGCTTTCTCATGGCTGCTGGGTTTGGTTCGCGCTGGCTACAGCGGCGGTTTGCCTGGCAATCGCCCTGCTGAATCCGCGGCGTGCCGTCAGTGAACTGGCCGATTTTTTGCGTCAGCCAAGCTGGGGGATGATGTGTGCCGGTTTACTGACCGTGCTGGTGTTTTCACGCCTGTTTGGCATGCGCGATCTCTGGCAGCATCTGATGCTTGACGGTTATAACCACACGGTTAAAAACATGGCGGAAGAAGGCTGTGAGCTGCTAGGCTACAGCCTGTGCCTGCTGGCTTCCTGCCGCTATCTGTATGGCTCCCGTGCGCCGCAGGCATAACGCGTTTTTCTTAGCGGCCACTGCAAAACACCCTGTCAACGCAACGCTGGCAGGGTGTTTTGCTTTAAGGGCACTTTTGCGCCGCAGAGATTAATTCTGCTTGTAGAAAATATCGCCCGATTCCGCTTTCAGGATTTTGCCATCCGCTTTGGAAATCAGCACGTAGTTGCCGCCCATATAGGTCCAGTTAGTGCCGGCATCAGGCGCTGGCAGGTTACGGGTTTTCCAGTCAACGATTTCATATTTTTTGGTGCGATAGCGATCGGGAACCACGCTGCCAGTGGTAAAACGCTGGAAGTCAGCGAAGAAATATTTGATCTCGTACGGATGAGCCGGATCGCGCTGCTCCGGGGCCTCAGTATCCGGGTTTTGCATAGACTGAGCCTGTGAGGCAGAAGTCTGGGAAGTCGAGGATGGCGCGGTAGAATTATCTGGCTCTGAGGTCGCGGATTCCTGCGCATCAGGTGCCTGTGCAGCCGGATCCTGCCCTTCCGGGGTCTGGGTCTGCGGAGCCTGTTCGCCTTCTGCATAAGCCGTC
Source organism: Pantoea sp. CCBC3-3-1 (assembly GCF_007981265.1). Classification (NCBI taxonomy): domain Bacteria; kingdom Pseudomonadati; phylum Pseudomonadota; class Gammaproteobacteria; order Enterobacterales; family Erwiniaceae; genus Pantoea; species Pantoea sp. CCBC3-3-1. The sequence continues at coordinate 97,868 of NZ_CP034363.1, read as the reverse complement.
GTTACTAACGGCATCGCCCCAAACAACATTGCTGAAAACAAAACGTACTTCGACTTACTCATAGTTTCTCCAATGAGAAAAGTTATTGTCATGAACCGGGAGCAACAGGTTTTCTGACATCCCTCTCTCCCATAACGCGCACATTATCTCTTCTGCCCTGGCAAGGGAAGCAGGAAAGCCCAGGATTATGGCAGCAAAAAGGGAAGCCTGCTGGCCTCCCCTGAACGCTCTATCTTTCGCGAAGGGCTTCCCGTGCGCGGTTCAGCGGCTTGAGCAAATATTCCATTATCGTTTTGCTGCCGGTATGAATTTCCGCCATGGCGATCATCCCCGGATAGACAGGAAAGTGCTTACCGTTTTTGTTGACCAGAGAATCCTTTTCAGTGCGTACATACACACGGTAGAAATATTGATCCCGGTGCACTTCATCCTGAATAGTGTCCGGCGAGATAGAAGCCACCTTGCCTTCAAGTCCGCCATAGATGTTGTAGTCATAGGCCGTCAGCTTCACCACCGCACGCTGACCAGGCGTAATAAAGGCGACGTCGCGTGGTGCAATCTGCGCTTCAACCACCAGCTGCTCGTCCAGCGGGACGATTTCCATTAAATTGCCGCGCTGCGGGATAACGCCACCCACGGTATTCACCTCAATGTCTTTCACGATCCCTCTGACCGGCGCCACAATCATCGTTCTCTTCAGTGAATCCGCCCGTCCGATAATAATGGAGCGTTGAGAGGCGACTTCCGTATTGGCCTTTGCCAGATCTTCCCGGGCGCGAACCATATACTGGTTTTCGGCATCATTGAGTTTGCTTTGCAGATCGTTGGCCTGCCTTTTCAGCCGTAGCACTTCTACATCACTGGCCGCCCCTTTCGCTACCAGTGAGGAAGTCAGTCTCAGCTCGCGGTTGATCAGATCCAGCGCTTCTCGCAGGCCACTCTGCGTTTTTTCAAGATTTTCCCTGCGCGATTTATAGAGCGCCGTTTCAGCCGCGACCAGATGCTTATCCTCCTTCACTTCAGGCGGAAAGGTCAGTTCGCGGCCTTCGGTTTCTGCCTGAAGACGCGCAGAGGTCGCCAGCGCAGCGCGCATACGCACGGTACTCTCCTGCACGCCAGAATCGATCTGGGTGGGGTCCAGCAGCGCCAGAACCTGACCCGCTTCGACCACATCGCCTTCGTGCACTTTCAGCTCTTTAAGGATCCCGCCTTCCAGCGACTGAATAATCTGCTCGTGCATACTGGGAACGACTTTACCAACCCCAATGGTCACTTCATCCAGCTGAAAACGCGTGGCCCAGACAAAGAACATCAGCAGCATGGCCATCACCGACCAGATGATGACGGCGCCGGAGGAGAACAATCGCCGTGGACGCGAAGATTTTCCTTTTTTAAAACAGCTAATGAGTTGCTGAATCATGATGCCGCTCCCTGCGATGAAAGATTTACCTTCCCCTGATGAGGTGCGGCCTTCGCTTTAGGCGCGGTGACCAACATCTCTTCTTTACTGCCATCCCGAACAATTTGGCCATTTTCAATCAATAAAATACGATCAACGAGCTGCATTACCGCTGGACGATGCGTGGCAATGATCAACGTGCGATTGCCCATCCATTCCTTCAGCTTGCCGATCAGATGTTTTTCCACGCCGTCGTCCAGCCAGGCCGTTGGCTCATCAAGCAGCAGTACGCTCGGTTTACGAAGCACGGCGCGTGCCAGCAGCAGCTGCTGTCTCTGACCGCCGGACAATCCTTTTCCGCCCTCCTGCAACTGATAATCCATACCTTCCGGCAGCTGGCGAATAAACTCAATGGCGCCGCTGATATCCAGTGCCTCAAACATCTCTTCTTCTGTTGCCAGCGGCATCCCTAACCGCAAATTCTCACGGATAGTGCCGAAAAACAGTGACGAGTTCTGTCCCACCAGGCCCACATCACGACGCACGTCCAGCGGATCGATGGAGGAAAGTCGAACATCATCCAGTAACAACATCCCTTCACCGGGTTGCAGCAAGCCAGCCATTATTTGTAATAGCGTGGACTTTCCGGAACCGTTCCGGCCGAGCAGGGCTACCTTTTCACCCTGCTTAATGGTCAGTTTGTTCACCGCCAACACTGGCTTTGAGGAGTTAGGGTCATAGCGGTAGCTGATCCCGGACATTTTGTACTCGCCGTAAATTCTTGGGCGGTGAACCTGTACGCTGCGTTCAGGCTGATCAACCTCGCTGTTTAGCAGGCTTTCCAGTCCTTCCCGGGCAACTTTTGCCTGCTGCCAGCGACCGAAAATCATCGCCATCTGGCCCAGCGGGGCCATCATCCGTGAAGCCAACATGGAGCAGCCGATGAGGACGCCGGTCGACAGGTCACCGCTCATGGCAAAAAATGCCCCAACCAGCACTACGCCGATATAAGCAATCGTCTGCACTTCACTGGTCCAGCTCATCAGAAGACCGCTAATAAAGCGTTGTTTTTTAGAAGATTTACTGATGGCTTCATTGAGATGATTCCACTGGTTCTGGAAATAAGGTTCCGCACGCAGTAGTTTGATGTCATCAATGCCCTGTACTGCTTCAACCAGCATGGCATTCCGCACCGCAGACTCACGCATCGTTGCTCTGGAGAGCTTCGCCAGAGAGCGCTGGGCAAGAATGCCTGGAATAATAATCAGCGGTATAGCGACCAACGGAACCAGCACCAGCCAGCCTCCCAGCAGCCAGAGAATAAACAGAAAAATAATCACGAACGGCAGATCGGCAATTGCAGAGATGGTGGTAGAGGTGATCAGTTCACGGATCTGTTCCAGCTCGCGAATTTGCGCAATAAACGAACCGGTGGATCTGGGCCTCAGGTCGTTACGAATGCGCAACGCATGTCCAAAAACCCGATCGGAAATGCGCAAATCCGCGCCTTTACCTGCTATATCGGAGATATGTGTACGAGTAATGCGCATGATGAAAACAAACGTCAGGGCGATCATCACGCCGATAAACAATACCCACAGCGATGGAATTGATTGTGACGGGATAACCCGGTCATAGACCTGCATCGTGAAGAGCATAGCTGACAGGCCAAGCACGTTAGCGATCAGCGAGGCGAACATGACATTCACATAGGAGGGCCACTCCTTAAGAATGGTTTGCCACAGCCAGTCCGGACGATGCGGCTTGATATAGTCATCTACCCGCGCATCCGGCACTGACGTTTCAGGCTTCACTAACAGAACGCGGCAGGCATGTTCCGCCAGATCTTCCACGCTGAGCACGGTTTCAAGCTGCTTTTCGCCGCTGAGCAAAACGCTGACTTTACTCTCTTCACCCACTTTGGTGAGAACACCCACACCACGATCGCCGAAATCGACGATCAGCGGCAGGCGCCAGGGATCCAGCAAATCCTGATGGAAGCGATCGAATATCACTACCAGGCCTAGCTGGCGAGCCATAGTCTCAATCAGCGAATCCGGCGAAAGCTGTTGCAAATGCCATTCAGCTTCCCCTTTTACCCGCTCCGGCGACCCATCCAGACGATAATGTTTTGCAACCAGCAATAATGCTTCCAGCCAGGGGGTATAAACGCTTTTCGTTTGTGATGAAACGTCAGCCTTTTCCTGTTGCTCTCTATTTTCCATTCTCATAGCCTTTTATTAAACCCGGGAGCCCTTACTCAGTAATGCGCAGTCCCTGGACAACCTGGTTATTGAAATTGAAAGCCTCTCTGGCTATTCCTGCAAGCACAATGTAATTAACAGATGATGCCCATAAATCGCGATGGGCATTAATAAGATCTTGCTCCGCCCGGCTAATTTCTTGTTCTGTATTTAACAGATCGAGTGCATTCCTGTTGCCTAATGACAAATATTGCTCACGATACAAAACTCGCGTTTCCGTAATGGTTTTCATTCTTTTTGTGAGCAGGCTAATATTGCGCTGCAAACCCATCATGCTTTGAAAATAATTTCTTTGCCGATCGGTAAGCTCCAGTTTTTTACTGTCGATCATCGCTCTTGCGGCCTCCAGCGCTCTCGCACTGGCACGCTCCTGTGCCACCAGCGCCCCCCCTTGATAAAGCGTGCTGCTCAGTGACAGATAAACGTTTTGATACTGGCTGTGGGTCTGATAGCGGGCAATGTCACCGATATATTTATTGGTATTGGCTTCCAGAGAAAGCGTCGGATAACGCTGTGCCTTATAGCTTCTTAACTCAGCCTGAGCCACAGCGATATCGGCCTGGGCAACCAGAATGGTCGGGTTTTTATTCAGATCGACACGCTCACTCTGACGCTTAATCAGCGGGAGCAAATCCAGCGGTGCAGAAAGACGATTCTCTGCGACAGGCTGCCCAAGCAGTGACTGAAGATGATATTTCTCCTGCTGTAGCTTGATCTCCATATCCTGCTGCTGTGCTTCCGCGGCTTCGACACGGGCCTGGGCCTGTACCGGGTCAACACGGGTGCTGGCCCCAGCTTCTGCACGCAGCTGCGTCAGATTTAAAATCCCACGCAGTGACTTTACTTGTTTTTTAGCGTTATCAACGAGTTGTGTATATCGATAGACCTCATTCATCGCCAGTGCGGTTTGCTGAATAACGGCATCAATTTGCTCAAGCACGGTGGCCTGCTGGCGCAGATATTTCGCGCTGGCCTGATCGACCGCACTGCCGGTTTTGCCAAAGTCATACAGCATTTGTGAGAGGCCTACGGTGGCAATGTGCCCGCTGCCTTCAGCCTGCTGGCGGCCCGAGGTGATGCCTGCCTTCACCGCAGGAAGATAGCCTGCGCTGGCGGCCTCAATCCCAAATCCTGTCGATTCAAGCGTGGCGATACTGCTACTGATGGACGGATGGTGACTAACGGCAAGATGGATTGCACTCTGCCAGTCGGCGGGAACGTGTTTTTCCAGGCGTGCCAGGTCCTTCACTGCTGGCTGCATTTCAATTTCTGCGGGTTTGATTTGCATTTTATCAGCCAGTACGGTCCCACCCGTCTGCCGGTTTCCTGGTTCAGGTGTTTTTGAAATAGCGCCCCAGAATCCTCCGGGTGCTTCATGAGTGCCAGATTGCGGTGCAGAGAAAAATTTTTTTTCCGCAGCACCTGCGTAAGGCAGGCTAATAATACAACACAGTGCAATAAATAGTTTTTTCATACTTATTTAAAACGTCCTGATATCATTACGTCTTAAATTAAAGTGAAAATAATAAATAAAAAAAAGACTGGCACCGAAATGCCAGTCTGGTTCTGTTGGTAATTACTATTTATTAACCAATAGTAACATCATCCTCAACATATAGTTGAACAACGGCACCATTCTCTGTGGTACTGGTGTAATGCTGATAACTGACACCATTAACCAGCAACGATCCTGAGTCTTCCCAACTGCCATTTAGCGTCACGGTATCGCCGTTAGCCCCTCTGATATATAACGTATTATTGTCATCAGTAACTTTCAGCAAACTTTCTGAGCTGATGACCAGGTTGTCATTCTGGTTGTCATCCAGCAAATCAATCTGCTCGATATTATTAACCTTCGAGGAGATATCGCTGAGGTTCAGCGAGTCGGTACCATGCCAAGCCAGAATATCGTTACTGTCCGCACCGTTAATAGAGGTGAAGCTGGTATCGTAAACCTGGAACAGGTCTTCACCGCTGGTGCCGGTGAAGGTTAGCGCGCCACCGGCACTGCCATCAACATCAATACCCAGATTGAAACTCAGTGAGGCACTGCTGCCATCAGAGAGGGTGTAGGTAAAGGTGTCAGTGTTACCGCTGTGCTCAAACGCTGTATCTGCAACGTAGTTGTAATGTCCGTCACCATTGATCAGCAGCGTACCATAAGCACCTTTGTAGCTGACTGCCTCCCCGGTGATATCAACGTCTTCGCCATTCTGGCTAACCGAGACCACAGAAACGTCCTGGGAATCAGCAGAAATTGAACCGTTGATCGTTTCAGACACTTCGTTGAAGCTCAGTCCTTCCTGTACGTAGAGCTTAATGGCGGAGCCATCCAGTGCAGTGCTGGTGTACAGCGTATAGGCGATATTGTTTAGCATTTCCACGCCGCTAACTTTCCACACACCCTGTAGTGAAAGTGAATCTTCACTGCCACCCCGGACGTACAGCACATTGTTTGCGTCGGTGACTTTCTCAATATCTTCTGCCGTTAACGTCAACACAGCAGCCAGGCTGTTGTCCTGAAGATCAATGACTTCGATATTGTGCACCTTGTCAGCAATATCACTGAGTTGCAGATCGCCTGTACCGCTCCACACCAGCGTATCGTGGCCAGACTTGCCATCCACCGTGGTGAAGTGGGTGTCATGGATACGGAAGCTGTCATCTCCAACTGTCCCCTCAAGGGTCAGCGCGCCACCTTCCGATCCGTCAACCGATACGCCCAGCGTCATCACCAGATTTTTGATCGTGCCGTCTGCCAGGATATAGGTAAATGAATCCTCGCTACCAGATAGCTTGATCACCGAATCGCTGTTCAGCGTATAGGTGTAGCTACCGTCCTGATGGATGGTCAGGCTACCGTAAGCCCCGGCAATGGTTGTCCCTGCCGTTGCAATAAGCGTGTAGCTCGCTGCACCGGTAATGATACCCGCCGCAATTGACTTCACCAGAATACTGCTGCCGCTGGTGATATCGTTGGTAAAGACCGAGCCCATGACGCTTGCGTTTGAGGTCACCACATAGTCGGTGGTGCTGACAATGTTGGCATCAACGCCGATGGTGAACGTATCGTATACCCACTGCCACCAACCCGCATCAAACCCCGCCTGAGTAGTTTCCACCACAATACGGTAAACACCGCTATTCTGACCGGACAGATCCACATTCAGCGACTGGCTGCTGGAAATAGCCTGCGTCTCACTGCTAACCGTATCCCAGCTAAAGGTCTGCTCATTATAAACCTGCAGTATCCATGTCGCCGAGGCGGTATTAGTGGCGTTCATTCCCGTACTGGAAACGGTGAGATTAATCTCCTGCAGATCGCTGCTGCTGTTTATCGTGAAGCTGTCACTGGTAAAGCTGCCAGTCGCCGTGTTCAACGTGGCTGTCTGCTCAACGCTGTTGTTCACCAGCGTCACCAGACCCGTTATATCAGCAGCGTTATGCTCAGACGCTGTCTCAGTCGTGCTTGAGGTGATATCACCGTCAACATACAGATCCACAACCTGACCATCATCAGTCGTGCTGGTGTAGTGAACGTACTCAACATTGTTAATGACTTTACTGCCCTGCTGTTCCCAGCTGCCACTCAGCGTAAGGGTATCGCTGGTTGATCCTTTCACGTACAGGGTATTATTGCCATCGGTGATATCTGCCACGTTTTGCGCAGAGATCAGCAGATTGTCTACGTCCGTATCTTCAACCAGATCAATCTCTTCGATATTGCTGATTTTACCGGCAATATCGCTGACGGTCAGGGTACCCGAACCATTCCAGACCAGCGTATCGACGCCATCCCCTCCCTCAATGCTGGTGAAGCTGGTATCAGCCACGTTGAACGTGTCATCATTTTCTGTCCCCGTTACCTCAGCAGCTGAAACGACAGTATATTCAGCACCCGTTGTACTGTCCGAAATCGCTGTGGAAGAGAGACCGATACTGCTCTGTACGTAAATATTTGCCGTCGTACCATCGGCATTCACGCTGGTGTAATGTAGGTAGCTGATACTATCGACAATGACAGTACCTGCCTGGCTCCAGGTCCCAGTCAGGGTGACAAAATCACTGCTGTCGCCTTTGATATACAGGGCATTGTTCTCACTGGTCACATCGATCACGCTTTGTGCGTCAAGGACGACAGTAGCCGGGTTACTTCCCAACAGCAGATCGATAGCTTCGATATCGCTAACTTTTGCAGCGACAGTGCTGAGAACCAGCTCTCCTTCACCATGCCACGCCAGCGTATCGCTACCCGCTTTACCTTCAACAGCACTAAAGTCAGTGTCATAAACATCGAACACGTCATCAGCCTCAGTACCTGCAAAGACCAGTGCGCCGCCATTGGTGCCGTCCACTTCCACACCCAGATGGATGGTTACCGTCGCGGTCACCACTTCACCATTAGCGCCCTTCAAGGCATAGGTAAAGATATCCTGGGAACCCGTCGGTAACGCGGTAGTGCTCGGGGTATAGGTATAAGCACCGTTACTGAAGATCTTCAGTGTGCCGTATTCACCCGCGATGGTTACACCACTTTCGGTCACATAGGTGTAGCTACTGTCAACCGTAGCCTCTCCCTCGCTATCACCAGCTTTAACATACATTTTGGTGTAGACGGAGCTCAGTTTATCAACGCTTCCGTCAGTTCCTTCATCCGTCAGAACATTACCGGTGGCGTTTACGCTGTTCGTAATATCATAATCCGTGGAACTGACAATGTTCACGTCCATGGCAAGCCACACTATGTTCTCTGCGCCGGTACTGGAAAGCGCAATCCGGTAGGTACCCGCCTCTAACTCCAGCGTTGACATATCAACATTCAGAACGACTTCTTCGTTGTGCTGCCCAGCCGCGATGACTTTGGTGTAGGCTTGCACCGTTGTCCATGTTCCGTCACTTTCCTGCTGCTGCACGGAATACGTGACGGTTTTGTCTGTTGAGAATTTATTGCCAAACAAGCCGTACTCGGTCTTTAACGTCAATGACCCTGTGACCAGATCGTTTGCGTCGGCAAGCGTGAACGCGGAGGTATAGTTTTCTGCCCCGCCTTCAACCAGCTTAACTTCGCTGGTGCTGACTTTGGAGGAGTGATACGTCACCGTTACGCTGGCATCCGCTTCATTGCTGGAAGCAATATCCGTGACCGCGGTTGCACTTGCATCGGTCGGATCCCAGCTCAGCGTCAGTGCATCATTGTTGCTGCCAATCTGTACATAAAGGTGCGCAGAAGAGCTTTCACCCGTTGCCGAATCAGAAATGGTGTAGGTAAACGTATCCACCTTACCGATACTGTCCATCGATGTCGTTGGCACATACTCATAGCTGCCATCAGCATTAATAGTCAGGGTACCGTATTGCCCCACCAGGGTTGCTTTGTTTGTAGTGGCATCCAGAGTAACCGTCGAGACGGTACCATCATCAAGCATGATGCTCACTGACGTAACTGACGTAAAGGCACTGTGCGGAATGCCATCCGAGCCATACACACTGTCAGTATCCGACATGACATTGCCGATCGCCGTAGTGTAATCCGTAGGCGTTCCGTGGTCGGCGAGGGTATAAACCGTCTTCGATGCATCCAGATTAAAGCTGGCCCCTACGTTGATACCGGCCGTGGTATAAACCAGCTGGTAAGAACCGGCGGTCAGCCCCGAGAGCGTAATGGTAGAGGTAGAGGCCCCCAGACCAAACATCCCGAAAAGGTTGCCGCTTTTTTCTTGAGAAATCGTCGCCCACTCTCCTGTTGAGGAGTCATATTTCTGCAGCACGAGAGTTGAGTTACTGGCAACGTTGATGAATGAGGATGACTTTGCTGTTACCGCAAGGTCGATAATCGTACCATCTGCCACCACGATCGGATCGCTGGTGATTTTGTTATTAAAGGCGACCAAACCACCGTCGCTGAGAACCGTACCCAGATCCTCTGCAACATCTACCGGATAGGTAAAGCCGACGGCTGCACCGGCGCTGATGTTGTCCGTCGCCGTCAGATTGATTGCCTCTACGGTCAGGCCCAACACATCAGAAGGCTCGCTGCTGTTACCCGCTTCATCCGTTACCGTGAAGGTGATCTCATGGACACCGTCATACAGTCCGTCTTCATCGGTGTAGCGCCAGCTGCCATCATCTGCAACCGTTGCCTGGCCGATCGCTTCACCTTTGTCGTAAATCGTTACGGTCGCACCGGCTTCCAGATCGCTGCCGCTGAAAGTCAGTTTGTTGTCGCTCATGATGTCTTCAGCGCTGACTACAGCACCCGTTTCATCAGTAATGACCACGGAACTGATATCCACGCCATCAGGCGCAACGGAGTCCAGGATATAGCTCACCGCTTCAGATTCACCGCTGCTGTTACCTGCAGCATCAACCGTTTCGAAGGTAAAACTGTGTTCCGCGTCAGTCAGCGCTTCGTCCGGCGTGAAAATCCAGCTGCCATCTTCCGCTACTGTTGCTTCACCCAAGACGGTGCCGTTATCACGCACGATAACCGTTGTACCTGCTTCCAGTCCGTCAGCACTGAACGTAGGCGTCGTATCGGAAATGACGCCGCCAGCAGCCAGCACGTTGCCCTTATCATCAGTTATGGAAACCGCAGAAACATCCAGCATATCCGGAGCAATCGTATCGATAACAACACCGATGCTATCGCTGGCCGTATTGCCATCCGCGTCAGTCACGGTCACAGTAAAGGCATGGTCGCCCTCCGCCAGTGAGGTATCCGGCGTGTAGCTCCAGCTGCCATCGACACTCACCGTCACATTAGCCAGTTCAGTCTCACCATCGGTGATAACTACAGTCGTGCCAGGGGACTGATCCTTGCCGCTAAAGGTCGGGGTGCTGTCGTTGGTGTTGTCACCATTAATAATCACGTTACCTGCGTCATCGGTAATGATAACGCCGGTATTGATCCCCTTACTCACAGAAATGGTCAGATCTAAAGCTTCAGATGCACCGCTGCTGTTACCCGCAGCATCAGTCACTTCAAAGGTAAAGCTGTACTCGCCATCCTCCAGCTTTTCCGATGGGGTAAAGGACCAGTTACCGTTTTCATCAACGGTGGTTTCGCCCAGCACAGTGTCACCATCACGAATAGTGACAGTGGCTCCCGGCTCCAGGCCTTCACCAGAGAAGGTTGGCGTGTTATCCGCCGTAATGCCTTCAGCAGCAATGGCGTCACCCTGGTCATCAACCATAATGACCGTTGTAATATCAACGAGTTCTGGTGGTGTAGTGTCTATCACCACGCTTACTGCACCGCTGCTTATGTTGCCATTTACGTCAGTAACCGAAACAACAAAGCTATGTTCACCGTCCGTCAACGGAGTTTCAGGCGTAATACTCCAGTTGCCTTCACTATCCGACGTTGCTGTGCCAATCTCGGTACCATCCATGCTGATTACAATTTGGGTATCAGCCGTAAAGTTGCTGCCTTCAAAAGTTGGCGTACTGTCGTTAGTGGTATCCCCATTGCCGATGGTATTACCTTCATCATCGACGATAACCATCGTTGGTGCTTTAACGACAATGTTGACGGTTTCGCTGGCCTTATTGCCATCCGCGTTCGTCCCATCAATGGTGATCTCATGATCGCCATTCACCAGCGGCACTGCCGGCGTGAAGCTCCAGCTGCCGTCTTCGTCCACGATCGCCTCGCCGATAACTTCCTCGCCGTCGCTGACGGTCACGGTGGAGCCCGGCGCCATGCCGTCGCCGCCGATGGTGGGGGTGCTGTCGCTGGTGCTGCCGCCGTCCGCGACGGGATTACCGGCGTCATCGGTTATTGATGGCGTGGTGCTTTCAGTGTCGACCACGATATTCACCGTGTCGCTCACCGCGTTGCCGTTCGCGTCGGTGCCCTCGGTCACCAGCGCGTGCTCGCCGTCCTCCAGCGGCACTGCCGGCGTGAAGCTCCAGCTGCCGTCTTCGTCCACGATCGCCTCGCCGATAACTTCCCCGCCGTCGCTGACGGTCACGGTGGAGCCCGGTGCCATGCCGTCGCCGCCGATGGTGGGGGTGCTGTCGCTGGTGCTGCCGCCGTCCGCGACGGGATTACCGGCGTCGTCGGTTATTGATGGCGCGGTAGCGCCGGTGTCGACCACGATATTCACCGTGTCGCTCACCGCGTTGCCGTTCGCGTCGGTGCCCTCGGTCACCAGCGCGTGCTCGCCGTCCTCCAGCGGCACTGCCGGCGTGAAGCTCCAGCTGCCGTCTTCGTCCACGATCGCCTCGCCGATAACTTCCCCGCCGTCGCTGACGGTCACGGTGGAGCCCGGTGCCATGCCGTCGCCGCCGATGGTGGGGGTGCTGTCGCTGGTGCTGCCGCCGTCCGCGACGGGATTACCGGCGTCGTCGGTTATTGATGGCGCGGTAGCGCCGGTGTCGACCACGATATTCACCGTGTCGCTCACCGCGTTGCCGTTCGCGTCGGTGCCCTCGGTCACCAGCGCGTGCTCGCCGTCCTCCAGCGGCACTGCCGGCGTGAAGCTCCAGCTGCCGTCTTCGTCCACGATCGCCTCGCCGATAACTTCCCCGCCGTCGCTGACGGTCACGGTGGAGCCCGGTGCCATACCGTCGCCGCCGATGGTGGGGGTGCTGTCGCTGGTGCTGGTGCCGTCCGCGACGGGATTACCGGCGTCGTCGGTTATTGATGGCGTGGTGCTTTCGGTGTCGACCACGATATTCACCGTGTCGCTTACCGCGTTGCCGTTCGCGTCGGTGCCCTCGGTCACCAGCGCGTGCTCGCCGTCGTCCAGCGGTGCTGCCGGCGTGAAGCTCCAGCTGCCGTCTTCGTCCACGATCGCCTCGCCGATAACTTCCTCGCCGTCGCTGACGGTCACGGTGGAGCCCGGTGCCATGCCGTCGCCGCCGATGGTGGGGGTGCTGTCGCTGGTGGTGCCGCCGTCCGCGACCGCGTTGCCCGCGTCGTCGGTCAGGCCAGGCGTGGTGCTTTCAGTGTCGACCACGATATTCACCGTGTCGCTCACCGCGTTGCCGTTCGCGTCGGTGCCCTCGGTCACCAGCGCGTGCTCGCCGTCCTCCAGCGGCGCTGCCGGCGTGAAGCTCCAGCTGCCGTCTTCGTCCACGATCGCCTCGCCGATAACTTCCCCGCCGTCGCTGACGGTCACGGTGGAGCCCGGTGCCATACCGTCGCCGCCGATGGTGGGGGTGCTGTCGCTGGTGCTGCCGCCGTCCGCGACCGCGTTGCCCGCGTCGTCGGTCAGGCCAGGCGTGGTGCTTTCAGTGTCGACCACGATATTCACCGTGTCGCTTACCGCGTTGCCGTTCGCGTCGGTGCCCTCGGTCACCAGCGCGTGCTCGCCGTCCTCCAGCGGCGCTGCCGGCGTGAAGCTCCAGCTGCCGTCTTCGTCCACGATCGCCTCACCAATAACTTCATCGCCGTCGCTGACGGTCACGGTGGAGCCCGGCGCCATGCCGTCGCCGCCGATGGTGGGGGTACTGTCACTGGTGGTGGTGCCGTCCGCGATCGGGTTGCCCGCGTCATCGGTCAGGCCAGGCGTGGAAGGATTATCAGTATCCACATTGGCACCCGCATCTGCATCTGTATCTGTATCTGTATCTGTGCCTGCACCCGCATCTGTATCTGTATCTGTACCTGCATCTGCATCTGCATCTGCATCTGCATCTGCATCTGTACCAGCATCTGTATCTGTTCCAGCATTGGCGTCTTTACCAGCCTCTATGCCGTCTGCATCTACGATGATGTCGACTATGCTACTGGATTCATTGCCGTTAATATCCGTTCCATCAATAACAATTGGGTGCTCGCCATCCGCCAGAGGTTCATCCGGCGTAAAGCTCCATTTGCCATCCTCATCCACGGTTGCTTCACCGATCACAACGCCACCGTCAGTAATGGTTACCGTTGAACTTGGCTTCATGCCATCGCCGCTTAATGTTGGCGTGTTATCAGCGCTCGTGCTGCCATGGCTAATGATATTCCCTGCGGAATCAGTTATGGCAGTTGATGTGTCGGCAGGGACAGTATCGTTATCAGAAGAGGAGCCTGAAGAAGAGTGGTGGCCTCCAGAATTGGCCGCAACAGCAGCGCCAACCAGTGCTGCAACCGCAGCAAAAGCGCCACCAAGCTCCAGCATGTTATCTGCAACCGATGATTCTATCTGCGTATTGGTCAGCTCGTAGAATCCATTTGCGGGATCATATTCGTAGAGATAAATGACGCCATCAGGGCCAGAAGCAGTGATAGCCGGCGGCTGATTCGATGTATAATTCTCCAGAACGACATCATATTGTTCGCCCGTAATATCGTCGACGACTTCCAAATTAAGCGTGTCGTTTACTTTCTTCGCGATAATTTTTTTAGGAGGGTGGCCGTCATTGCTGTGCACTTCAAATGATACAGCGTGTAGCGGCGTCTTAAGGGAAAGAGATTGATTGGCATTTAAGGTATGCTTTGCGACAATATTACCTTTAACGTCCTTAATTATTAATTGAAAATTCATTTTTTCCCCAATAAATTCTGTTGTGGCCATGTGTTATTCACAAAAAGATAATGATTTTTTAAAATGAGACAGAAAGAATAAATTTACAGTTAAATCAACCAGCCCCCCCGATGAATGAAGGTATACCATCACCTCCTAAATCAGAGAGGCATAATGATAGTGATAAAATTATGATATTTAATCGGATGAAAAATCTGAATAAATACCACCGTTACTATCAATAGCGGTCAAAATTGATAAAAATTAAGTAAGATGAAAAAATAAAATGATGCACTGCCGATATGAAAATGACGGGGTTTAACTTCTCGCCGTTTAGCCGCTCTGATTGCTACAGTAGCGGCTGTCTTATCCCAGCGTTTTTTTAATCGGATAAGCGATCAACGGCTTAATTTCTTTTAGCACAAACATACTTTGCATTTCTTTGATCCCAGGCAGGCGGCGAACCACCGACATGGCAAAGTCGGCATAAGAATCCAGATCCTGGGCCACTACCTGCAACAGGAAATCGGCATCGCCGCCAATACTGTAGCAGGCCACCACGTCTTCCAGCGCGGTGACTTCCTCTTCAAATTTCCTCGCTTCGGCCTCGCTGTGACTGTCGATGGCTACGCGAATGAACACCATCACGCCAAGCCCGATTTTTTTACGATTCAGCACGGCCCGGTAGCCCTGAATCACTTCATCCTCTTCAAGCTTGCGCACTTTTCGCCAGCAGGGAGAGGCAGACATGCCGATTTTTTCAGCCAGAACCTGATTAGTGATGCGTGCATCGTCCTGCAAAAGCTTCAGGATTTTCATTTCTGTCGTGACTAACACCATCGTGGTCCAGTCCTTTCTTTTCTTGGCTTTAAAGCGGTAATTTTTACCGAAGCGGGCGGCAGCAGCAAGCGATACAGGTCACAAATACCCGCGGTGCTGAGGCATAATTGTTTTCACAAAATTAATGCTTTACCCGCTCTTTCTGCAATCGTTCATAGCGTACAACCCCAGGGGAAACCGATGAAATTCGACGCCAGTCAGCATCGCTGTACCATTATTATTGATAAAGATCTTCCCGCCGGACTCGCCATCAATGCGGCGAGCGTTATCGGCATCAGCTTTGGCCGCACCATGGAAAATCTGGTCGGTCCGGATATGCAATCCCTTGATGCGGTTAACTATCCCGGCGTTATTTACAGCCCGTTGCCGGTGCTGCTGGCAGCGGGCGACACTATTCAGGCGTTGCAGTACATTGCTGAGGAGGATGCGGATATTTATGCCATGCCTTTTAGCGCGCTGGCGCAGTCCTGTAAAACTTATAAGGAGTATGGCGAAAGGATTTCTTCGGTTAGCAGCGATAATATTGAACTGGTGGCGATTGGCCTGATCGGCCCAAAGAAAAAGATTGCTAAGTTAACCGGCAATCTGCCGCTTTATAAATAGTTTATTGCCCAGTCAGGCTTTCGGGCCTGACGCTTACCCAGCACGACTTTAAAGCCATTGCTCTTTATCCGCTCATTTTCCCCTGCCAGATCACTGGTCCTTCCCTGTCCCGATCGTGTCCGTTTCTGGCCTGTTTATCCCCCCTGTTTCCCGCCATTATTGCCTTCCAGCCCTTTTCCTGCGGAGTCCGTAAATGACCCATACCGTGCTATTAGTGATTGACGCTCAGTGCTCTTTCTATCATCGTGGCTATCAGGAAACGTTGGACACGCCCGCCTTCGAACAAAAGCTCAGCCAGCTGATTGCAGGCTGTCAGCAAAGCGAAATTCCGATCGTTGATGTGTTCCATGTTGAGCCAGAAGGCCCGTTCTCGCTGGCGTCAGGACGGGTTGAACGCCTGCCGTTTCTCAATCATCAGGCGGCATATAGCGTGCAGAAAAAGGTCCATAACGCGTTAACTGAATCGGGGCTGGAAAGCTGGCTGCGAGAACACGCTGTGAAACACCTTATTATCAGCGGATTGCGCACCGAGCAGTGCTGCGAAACCACGGCGCGCGTGGCGTCCGATTTGGGTTATCAGGTGACTTTTGTCACTGAGGCCACGCTGACTTTCCCCATTACCCATAACGGGACAACGTTGAGCATCGCCGATTTACGCCATCACACTGAAAGCGTGCTGATAAACCGCTTCGCTAAGATTGCCAGCGTGGAAGAATGTCTGAATGACCTGAAATTGCCTTAAGGCACGGAGCTGATATTGGCTATCCCGGTATGGTTTTTAACGCTACCTGGCGTGATGATGCTGGATATTAGCGGTCCGGCAGAGACGCTACAGCTGGCAAAGGGCGCATTCAGCCTGCACTACATCGGCCCAGACGAATGTGTCTCAACCTCTACCGGGATGATGATCGGTCATCTTGCGCCGTTGCCGGACAGTTTACCGGCAGGCAGCCTGCTGGTTGTGCCGGGAATGGCGGATTCCAGCGTTTCGTTTGATACGCCGCAGGCTATGGCCGCGCGCCATTGGCTGATGCGGATGCAGCCCGCGATCCACGCGCGGGAAATCACCCTGGTTTGCATCTGTTCGGGTTCAATCCTGGCTGCACGTAGCGGCCTGCTGCACGGCGTACAGTGCACCACGCACCATGATGTAGTTTCACGGCTGAAAAGCGCCGAACCGGCGGCTATCGTCAAAGAAAATCGCATATTTATGGAGGATCGCGGCATCTGGACCAGCGCAGGCATTACGGCGGGCATCGATCTGGCGCTGCATCTGATTCATCGGCTGTGTGGCTCGCAGATGGCACTGGATGTCGCCCGTGAAATGGTGGTCTGGTTCCGTCGTTCAGGCGACGATCCCCAGCTGTCGCCGTGGCTACGCTATCGCAACCATATCAACCCGGCGATTCATCGCACCCAGGATTTACTGATTGCCCAACCGGAGCAGGCGTGGCCGCTGGAGAAAATTGCCGGTCGCGTTCACGTCAGCGCCCGGCATCTGACGCGACTGTTCAGACAGCATTTAGGGATTAGCGTAAAGGATTATCATGAGCAGCTAAGGCTGGCGATTGCCCAGCAGCAGCTCCAGCAAGGCGAAGGCGTGGAAAAAGCGGCGCTGTCGGCAGGATTTTCGTCCTCGCGACAGCTGAGGCGGGCGCTCCAGCGCTGGCAGGAGTAATGTCCGGGCAAAAAACCCGGACGTTATGTTAATGCTTAACGCTGTCAATAAAGGTTTTACGCGCCGTTTTTGAACCCAGCCGCTCGGCTTCGTTCAGCAGCTTCAACGCTTTATCCACGTCTCCGGCCTTGATGGCGTTTTTAATCGCCTCGTTAAAATAAGCGTCCGATTCTGCCAGCATTGGTTCCGCCGGTTTAGCCGGAGGAGCCGATTCTGGCCGGACGCTATTGCCAACGACAGCCGGCGCTGCGGGTGCCGGATCGGATGAAGGGAACAGCTGGCCGATCATCACGTTACCGGCTTTTTGCTCAGCCGTAACCTTCAGGCTGAGCGTGCCGCCAGGCGTATGTCGCGCAACGGGATCCGGGATATCCGGCACCGCATTGCTCACGCCCGCCGCATAGGCTTTGGCAGGGTTAACCATCTGCGTGGTAGCCTGCAAATCCTGCTGCGTGGTGTAGACCAGCAGATAGATCTGTTTCTGTCCCAGCGCAGGCGTCAGCTTCAGCGTTCCTTCCAGCCGATCGCTGGACACCAGGCCAGGCGGCTGATAGGGGAAATAGCTGGCAGGATAAAACGCCGCCGGACGCATCTGCTCGTCAAGTACCAGCACGTTAGGCGCATACACCGTTTTACCCGTTACCAGGCTGGTTAACACAATTTCCAGCGACCCGCGATCGGCAGGCAAAGAGAAGGCCGCCGCCGCGCCCTGAATTTCACCCTGGCCGATCCGCGTTGTAGACGTATTGAGCACGACGTCCTGCGTGATTGGCGGTACCAGCGGCGTCCACGTGAGGCTATGTAGCGTCTGGGCAGAAATTTTCGGTGCCGCAGCCGCATCCTGTTGAGCAGCTTGCGCGCCAGCGATCAGACTTAGCGACAGACACAGAGACAGCAGCGTTTTTTTCATTTGGGATCCCTCGATTACCACCAGACTTCCATCTGCGCGCCAAAGGCTATTTCATCATCGTTGCCACGGCTGTAGGTACGGGCAGTCGTATCGTTCATCGCCAGACCATTGTTGACGCCGCTGTCGGTGTCATAGCCCCATTTCTCATCCCAGTTTGCGTAGGTAGCAAACACGCGGATTGCCGGCCGTGACCAGATGCTGTCACCCGCCTGCCACTGCTGCGCCAGCGTCACTTTATACTGGCCGTTGCGGTCGCCGGTACGCTGCGATTTGACGTTGTCGTAGCCCACTTCCAGCAGGGTGCTCATGATCGGCGTCCATTTGTACATCGGCCGTACCCCAACGGTGTACCAGGTCGTCCCGTTATTGTTGTCGCGGTCCGTATCCTGATACATCGCCACGTACATCAGTCCCCATTTATCGTTGAAATCCAGCGCGCCGTGGTCGAGGAGACGCAGCATACTGCCGTTATTATTGATGGCCGCACCGGAAGAGTGTCCGTTAGCCGTGCCCGTGCTTTCAGCAGTCATCGAATCTGCGGCATATTGCACAACCAGCTTGTTATAGCCGTTATAGATGCTTTGCGTGTGCTCAGCCGTCAGCAGCCAGCCGTCTTTGGTTGCATCGTCGGCCAGCGAGTAGCCATCGCGAGCATTGGCGCGGCCGTAATCCACACCCAGCTCCAGCACGCCGCCGGGATTGGTTTGCAGTCCGGCCAGACGCACGTCGAACACGTCGTTGGACGTTGGCAGTTCGTCACGCTGATCGGCGATATAGCCAAAAGAGCCGCCGCTTTCGGTGTTGCGCGTTGCGGCAAAAGAGAGCTTACCGAAGCCAACGTCAATATCTTCCAGACCTGCGCCAGGACCGGAGATATCCCAATAGTAAAAGTCGATCATGTGCACGTCATGACGCTGATAGAAGCGCTTACCGGCCCACATCGTCGCGCCCGGCAGCCATTCAATCAGGTTCTTGCCTTTTACGTTGGCTTCGCGGAAAGCCGGATCGGTCGCTTCCCAGTCGTTCTGCTGCGACACCGAGTAGGCGACGTTGGTATCAAAATAGAAGCTTTTATCCCCTTCTTTCCACACTTCCTGCCCAAGCTTTAATTCCGCATAGGTTTCACATTCATTACCCAGACGATACTTGCTCTCCGCGCCGGTCGCTTTAAAACACTGCTGCTCGCCGCCGCTGCCGGACCAGCCGATACCGGAACGGGCGTAACCGGTAAAATCTACCGCCATCGCCTGTGTGGAAAGCGCGGCTGCCACGGCCAGCGCCAGAGAGGAATTACGTATTATTATCATCATCTTCTCCTGTAGGGGGACTTGTGCATTTAAACGCCAGGCTCGGGATGTAACCGACGGCAGGCCGTCCCGTCTTCACGGAACAGATGACAGCGGTGCGGCGGCAAGCCGATGGCGAAAGTTGCACCTTCTTCTACCAGCACCACGTCGTTCTGGCGGTAGACCAGGTTCTGACGGATTGCCGGGATTTGGATGTGGATCTGCGTTTCATTGCCCAGCTGTTCGACCACCTGCACGTCGCCCGTGAGCTGTATTTCAGCGCCCTCGCCCGGCAACAAATGCTCGGGTCGCACGCCCAGCGACAGATTGCTGCCCGGCATCACGTCGTCGCCTCTCACTTTCAGCCAGACCCACTGCCCGTCGGGCAGCTCAATCTGTACGCGTTCAGGCTCGACGGCGATCGTCTTCACCGGCAGGAAGTTCATTCTGGGAGAGCCGATAAAACCGGCGACGAAGCGGTTAGCGGGATAGTGGTAAAGCGCCAGCGGACGACCGACCTGCACAATGCGTCCGGCGTTGAGCACCACGATTTTGTCGGCCAGCGTCATCGCTTCAACCTGATCGTGGGTGACGTAAATCATCGTGCGTTTCAGCCGCTTGTGCAGGCGTGAAATCTCAATGCGCATCTGCACACGCAGCGCGGCATCCAGATTGGAAAGCGGTTCATCGAGCAGAAATACCGTCGGTTCTGCCACCAGCGTACGGCCAATCGCCACGCGCTGGCGCTGACCGCCTGAAAGCGCTTTCGGGCGACGATCCAGTAAATGAGCAAGCTGTAAGATTTCAGATACCTGATTGACCCGCCGCTCGGTTTCCTCTTTTTTGGTTCGGGCCAGCTTGAGGCCAAAAGACATGTTTTCGGCGACCGTCAGATGCGGATAGAGCGCGTAAGACTGGAACACCATGCCGATGCCTCGTTCGGCGGGGGGCACCTCATTCATCCGCTTGTTGCCAATTTTCAGCTCGCCGGAACTGATCTCTTCCAGCCCGGCAATCATTCGTAGCAGGGTGGATTTACCGCAGCCGGACGGCCCGACGAATACCACAAACTCGCCCTGCTCAATCTCCAGATTGATGTCGCTGGAGATGGTTGTTTCGCCAAAGACTTTACTTACGCCGCTAAGGGAAACGTTCGCCATCCTGTACTCCTTGCCGTCCGCCAGAAAACTGATTGCTCCGAAGCATGCCGCGGTGTGTGTCAGGCGTAATCCTCCATGGGCCGGTTTTTACTGGCGGAGAGGCGGGGAGGAGGAGAAACGCGACTCGCGGGCCCATCCCGTCGCTGAAAGCACAATTTCGTGATCCCTGTTGCAAAAAACGCGGACTGATTTTGTGAAGCAGCAGTCATTGGTCCGCGCCCGTGCAGGCGAAGTCACAGTTTGAAGACCGGGGGCGTAGGCTGGAGGAGGATGAAGCCGAAGCCAGCGGAACGCACACTGGCCCGACCCTCTTTTCCGTCTGCGACGTGAAGAAACCTACGGCTTACAGGTATAAGGATTCGCTCATGCTCAGTATCAAAAACATCGCAAAAAACACCATGGCGCTATCGGCGCTGGCTACACTGGCGCTCTCGCCTGCCGCCTTCGCCAAAATCGAGGAAGGAAAGCTGGTGATCTGGATCAACGGCGACAAGGGCTATAACGGCCTGGCGGAAGTAGGGAAAAAGTTTGAACGGGATACGGGTATCAAGGTCACGGTTGAGCATCCTGACAAGCTGGAAGAGAAGTATCCCCAGGTGGCCGCGACCGGCGATGGCCCCGATATCATTTTTTGGGCGCATGACCGTTTTGGCGGCTATGCCCAGTCTGGCCTGGTGGCTGAAGTGAGCCCTGACCCGGCATTTAAGGACAAACTGTTCCCGTTCACCTGGGATGCGGTGACCTTTAACGGCAAGCCGATTGGTTATCCGGTGGCGGTGGAATCCCTCTCGCTGATTTACAACAAAGATTTGATTAAAGAAGCGCCTGAGACCTGGGAAGAAATTCCGGCGCTGGATAAAACGCTGCGTGCCAAAGGTAAAAGCGCCATCATGTGGAATCTTCAGGAGCCCTATTTTACCTGGCCGGTGATTGCGGCTGATGGCGGCTACGCCTTTAAATATGTCGACGGCAAATACGATATCAAAAATACCGGCGTCAATAATGCCGGTTCGCTGGCTGGCCTACAGTTCATCGTTGATTTAGTGAAAAACAAACATATCAACGCCGATACCGATTATTCGATTGCCGAAGCGGCCTTTAATAAAGGCCAGACGGCGCTGACTATCGACGGCCCCTGGGCCTGGGCCAACCTTGATAAAAGCAAAATCAACTATGGCGTGGCGGTTCTGCCCACCTTCCACGGTAAGCCATCCAAACCCTTTGTCGGCGTGCTGACCGCAGGCATCAACGCCGCCAGCCCAAACAAAGAGCTGGCGAAAGAGTTTCTGGAAAATTATCTGATTACCGATGAGGGGCTGGCGATGGTAAATAAAGACAAGCCGCTCGGTGCCGTGGCGCTGAAATCTTATCAGGCGAAGCTGGAGCAGGATCCACGTATTGCTGCCACCATGACTAACTCGAAAAACGGCGAAATCATGCCGAACATCCCGCAAATGAGTGCATTCTGGTATGCCGAGCGCAGCGCGATCGTCAACGCCGTTAACGGTCGTCAGACCGTGCCGCAGGCGCTGAAAGATGTCGAAACACGCCTTACCCGATAACCTTCGCCTCTGCTGAATAAGGGGCAGCCTTTAACGGCTGCTCCCTCTCGAAAAGGATAGCGCCATGCCTCTGGCTCACCCTCGCCGTTCTGACAGAAGATCGCTGCTACGCCGCGCGCCCGGCGGCGCTGTCATCACTCTTTTTGCCCTGCTGGCCGGCTACTTAATCGTGCTGATGTACGCGCGGGGAGAATACCTTTTCGCCATGCTCACGCTGGTACTTTCCGGCCTGGGTCTGTTTATCTATGGCAATCGCCGCGCCTATACCTGGCGCTATATCTATCCGGGCCTGGCCGGTATGGCGCTGTTTGTGCTGTTCCCGCTGGTTTGCACTATTGTCATCGCGTTTACCAACTACAGCAGTCTGCATCAAATGACCTTCGAACGGGCACAAAGCGTCCTGCTGGAAAGGCAGTTTCGTGCGGATAAAGCCTGGAATTTTGCGCTCTGGCCGACAGGTGAAAAATGGCGGCTGACGCTAATCTCGCCTGAAAACGGCGACGTACTGGTCTCGCCACCTTTCGCCTTTACGCCTGATGCGCCGCAAACGCTGACCATGACAAAACAGGCCGCGCCGACGGGTGAAAAAGCGGGACTGCGGATCGTGACGCAAAATCGTCAGGCGCTGGGCCAGCTGGCTGCACAGCTGCCTGATGGCACGCTGCTGCGAATGAGCTCGCTGCGGCAGTTTTCCGGCACCCAGCCGCTTTATCAGCTGGGAAAGGATGGCAAACAGCTGACCAATATCCAGAACGGGAAAGTTTATCAGCCTGATATGCGCACCGGCTTTTATCAGTCGGCGGATGCGGAAGTGCTCAGTCCCGGCTTTACCGTCGGCATTGGCTGGAAAAACTTTCTGCGCGTCTTTCAGGATGAGGGGATCCAGAAACCGTTCCTGTCGATTTTTGTCTGGACGGTGATTTTTTCTCTACTGACGGTGGTACTTACGACTGCGGTCGGGATGGTACTGGCGTGCGTAGTGCAGTGGGATGCGCTGAAAGGCAAAGCGGTTTACCGCATGCTGCTGATCCTGCCCTACGCCGTCCCTGCTTTTATCTCAATACTGATTTTCAAAGGCTTATTTAACCAGAGCTTTGGCGAAATCAACCTTCTCCTCGGCAGCCTGTTCGGCATCAAGCCCGCCTGGTTTAGCGATCCGCTGACCGCGAAAACCATGCTGATTATCGTCAACACCTGGCTGGGCTACCCCTATATGATGATTTTGTGTATGGGGCTGTTAAAAGCCATTCCCGACGATCTTTATGAGGCGTCGGCAATGGACGGCGCAACGCCCATACAAAACTTTTTCCTGATCACGCTGCCGCTGCTGATCAAGCCGCTTACGCCGCTGATGATTGCCAGCTTTGCCTTTAACTTTAATAACTTTGTGCTGATCCAGCTGCTCACCAACGGCGGCCCCGATCGAATCGGCACCACGACGCCTGCGGGCCATACCGATTTACTGGTCAGCTACACCTGGCGCATCGCCTTTGAAGGCGGCGGCGGACAGGATTTTGGTCTGGCTGCCGCTATCGCCACGCTGATTTTCCTGCTGGTCGGCGCGCTGGCGATAATCAACCTGAAAGTATCCCGCATGAAATTTGATTGAGGAGGCAATATGGCGATGGTAAAACCGAAGTCACAGCGCATCAGACTGTTGATAACGCACCTTTTTCTGCTGGGCTTTATCGCCCTGATCCTGTTTCCGCTGCTGATGGTTTTTGCCATTTCGCTGCGGCCCGGTAATTTTGCCACCGGCAGCCTGATCCCGGAAACCCTCTCATGGGATCACTGGAAACTGGCGCTGGGTATCGCTATTACCAATGATGACGGCAGCATTACCCCGCCGCCGTTTCCGGTGATGCTCTGGCTGTGGAATTCGGTGAAGATTGCGGTGATAACCGCCGTCGGTATCGTGGCGCTTTCCACCACCTGCGCCTACGCCTTTGCACGCATAAAGTTTCGCGGTAAAAGTACGCTGCTGAAAGGCATGCTGATTTTTCAGATGTTCCCTGCCGTGCTGTCGCTGGTGGCGCTTTATGCCCTGTTTGACCGCCTTGGCCTCTATCTGCCTTTCCTTGGACTGAATACCCACGGCGGCGTGATTTTTGCCTATATGGGCGGTATTGCCCTGCATGTCTGGACCATTAAAGGCTATTTTGAATCCATTGATAATTCGCTGGAAGAGGCGGCGGCGCTGGATGGCGCAACGCCGTGGCAGGCGTTCCGGCTGGTGCTGCTACCGCTCTCGGTGCCGATTCTGGCAGTGGTGTTTATTTTGTCGTTTATCGCTGCCATTACTGAAGTGCCGGTGGCTTCGCTGCTGCTGCGCGATGTTAACAGCTATACGCTGGCGGTCGGCATGCAGCAGTACCTCAACCCGCAAAACTATTTATGGGGCGATTTCGCCGCTGCCGCTATTCTCTCCGCCATTCCTGTGACGGCCGTGTTTTTGCTTGCACAACGCTGGCTGGTGGGAGGGTTAACCGCCGGGGGCGTGAAGGGGTAATACCGTGCTGGCTCATGTCGCTTGCGCTTTGAGTTGGTCAGTAATCTAAAGGGTGGCCTTTCGGCCACCCTTTTCTAATTCACCGATACCTTACGGCGTCGGTGGTTCACATCGCTGATTAACGCGTTCACTTCAGGGTCGGCAAACATCGCTTCCAGCGTCGAAGTCAGTTTACGCCGCCAGTTTGGGTACTCGCTGCTGGTGCCGGGAACGTTAACCGGCGTTGGCATATCCAGCCAGTCCTCGGGCTGCAAGCCGAGCAGCGCGCTGGCGCTGTCGGCGACATAGCGTTGCAGACCAAGACGGATCGCGGGCGTCAGCGAGGTGAGTTCCGCCTTCCTTTCACTTGTTGCAGGAATGCAGCCGTACTGATGCAAACTGTCGAGCAGGCTTTGACGCGCGCTGGCCCGATCGGCATAAAGCGCCTGTAAAACCCCTTTATCAGGATACAAACCCAGCTTCTCTCCCAGCGCCAGATCGTCGCTTTGCCAGTAGCCGCGCAGCGTCGGCAAATCATGCGTGGTCAGCGTGGCCATCGCCTGAAGCGGCCAGGATTGTGGAGCACGAAAGCTGTTCTGCGCATCGCGCTCAAACCAGAGCACTTTCCAGGAGTAGATGCCGGCTTCGCGCAGCTTGCTGACAATTTCCAGCGGCACGGTCCCCAAATCTTCGCCGATGACCATGCAGCGATGCCGCTGGCTTTCCAGCGCCAGAATCGCCAATAAATCGTCAACCGGATAGTGGACGTAAGCGCCTTTATCCGCCGTCTCTCCCTCCGGGATCCACCACAGGCGCAGCAGCGCCATCACATGATCGATCCGCAAAGCGCCACAGTGGATCATGTTCGATCGCAACAGCTCAATAAAAGGCTGACAGGCACGGTCAACCAGGGTGCGGGGGTCCATTGGCCGCAAATCCCAGTCCTGCCCGTTTGGCCCGAGGATATCCGGCGGGGCGCCCACCGACGCCTTCAGGCAGTAAAGCTCGCCGTCGCTCCAGGTTTCAGCGCCCGAGGCCACCACGCCGACGGCCAAATCGCGATACAAACCTATCGGCATCTGACGGCTCAGCTGATAACAGCGTGCAAGCTGCGCTTCGGCCAGCCATTGCAGCCAGAGATAAAACTCCACCTCCAGCGCGTGCTGTTCACAAAAGGCTTTGACCGCCGGACCACGCGCGTCGCGATACGCTTCCGGCCACTGGCTCCATCCCTGCGCCTGGCCGCTTTCCTGAAGAAAATGCGCGTACAGCGCGTCACAGGCGGCCTGTAACCAGAGGCTTTCGCCTCCCTGTGCAATAAAGTGGGAAAATGCCTGTCGTTCCGCATCCTGCGGGTGACGGCCAAGAAATTGCGGCCACGCCAGCCTTAGCGCTGCCAGCTTCAACGCCATCACCTGGGTATAATCGACCTCGTCAGTTTCCCGCGCCGCCCGAACGGCCTGCTGCGTCTCAGCAGAAAGCCACCAACGCTGTGCGGCTGCGCTTAAGCGAAAGTCTGTCACCGCGCTGACATCAATATAAATGATGTTCAGCCAGCGGCGGGATGAAGGACTGTACGGGCTGGCTGCTTCAGGGTCACCCGGACAGAGCGCATGGATAGGGTTAAGGCCGACAAAGGCACCGCCCCGGGCGGCAATATTCTCCACCAGCAAGGACAGGTCACCGAAGTCGCCGATGCCCCAGTTATGCGCCGAGCGCAGCGTATAAAGCTGAACACAGACGCCCCAGAGTTTTTTACCCGCCAGCAAAGCGTCCGGTTCGTAACAGCGTTTTGGTGCCACAACGATCCGGCATTCCCAGCTTTGCCCGGCGCGGGTCAGCGTCAGAAGGTGATAGCCCATCGGCAGGTTTTCCGGCAGTGCCAGCGTCATGTTGCCGTTGACTCTGCCGTGTCGCGTTGCACCCTGCTCCTGGCAAAAATGCCAGTGATACTCGCCTTCTCCCTCGACCGGCAACGCAAAGCGTCCGCCGCTGATAAACACTTTTACCGTCGGCACTGGCCTTGCCGTCTGTCGGCGTTCAACGCTCCAGCCCATCGCTTTTAACAGCTCGCGCCGGGTTTCTGCGGAGATCGGCTGCGGCTTGCCGTGAGCGTTAATAAAACCGGAAGCGATGCCCGCCTCGGTGGCGGCCTGCTCCAGTACGTTCTCTTCCATATGCACCCCTTAGCGCTTCGCCTGCCAGATCCGCTGTTGATAGTCACGGATCGCCCGGTCCGAGCTGAACATCCCTACTCTGGCCGTATTCAGAATGGTGCTGCGAGTCCACTGCTGCGGATCGCCATACAGCGCATCCACCTGCCGCTGTGCAGCGCAATAACCGGCAAAGTCCGCCAGCACTAAATAAGGGTCGCCGCCGTCAAGCAGGCTATCCAGCATCGGTTTGAACGCCTCTTTGTCACCGTCGCTGAAAAAGCCGTTTTCCAACTCGGTCAGCAGGCTATTGAGATGCTTATCTTTTTTACGCACGCTCAGCGGCTTGTAGCCTTTGTGGAGCAGCGCTTTTACTTCATCCACGCTATGGCCGAAGATAAAAATATGTTCACTGCCTACCTGTTCAGCAATCTCCACGTTCGCACCGTCGAGCGTGCCAACCGTGATCGCGCCGTTTAGCGCCAGCTTCATATTGCCGGTGCCGGAAGCTTCCTTACCTGCGGTAGAAATTTGTTCTGATACGTCGGCTGCCGGGATCATCAGTTCAGCCACCGAGACTTTGTAATCAGGAATAAAGACCACCTTCAGACGGTCGCCAATCCGCGGGTCCTGGTTAATTTTTTCCGCCACTTTGTTGATGGCATAGATAATGTTTTTTGCCAGGTAATAACCGGGGGCGGCCTTTGCCCCGAACAGGAAAACGCGCGGAACGGTTTCGAGCTGCGGATTGTCGCGAAGCTGACGATAAAGCGAGAGAATATGCAGCAAATTCAGGTGCTGACGTTTGTACTCATGCAGGCGTTTGATCTGCACATCAAATATCGCCTCCGTATTCAGCGTGATCCCCATCGTTCGCTGTACATACGCTGCCAGCCTTTGCTTGTTTTCACGCTTGATTTGCCGATAGCGCTGCTGAAAATGCTTATCGTCGGCAAAAGCCTCCAGCCCTTTCAACGCGTCGAGATCCGTTACCCATTCAGCATTTAGTTTGCTGTCGACAAGCGCAGCGAGCGCAGGATTACACTGTTTCAGCCAGCGACGCGGCGTGATGCCGTTGGTGACGTTATGGAATTTTTCCGGCCACAGCTGGTGATAATGGGGAAACAGATCTTTCACCACCAGATCGGAATGCAGCGCGGCAACGCCATTGACGGCGAACCCACTGACCACGCACAGATTAGCCATTCGCACCTGCTGGTTATGATGGATGGCGACGTTATCCCAGACGCTGGCATCATTTGGCCAGCGCTTCTCCACCTGCTTTTTGAAACGTGCGTTAATCTGTTTAATCAGCGAGAAATGACGCGGCAGCAGGCTGCGCATCAGTTTTTCATCCCAGCACTCCAGCGCTTCCGGCATCAGCGTGTGGTTGGTATAGGCGAAAGTGCGGCTGACAATCGACCAGGCCCGATCCCAGTCGAGCTGATGTTCATCCAGTAAAATGCGCAGCAGTTCCGGGATGGCGATAGTCGGATGGGTATCGTTTAGCTGAATGACCTCAAACTGCGGCAAATCTTCAATTTTTCGCCCGAGTGCGTGATGGCGACGCAGAATGTCCGCTACTGAGCAGGCACACTGAAAATATTGCTGCATCAGGCGCAGGCGCTTGCCCGGCTGGTGATTATCGTTCGGATAAAGCACTTTAGTCAGCTTCTCCGCTTCAATTCCGTGCCGCTCAGCCTTCAGGAATTCACCGTCGTTAAAGAGAGCGAGATCGAAAGGGTACATGGCGCTCGCCTGCCACAGGCGCAGCGGCTGAGTAATGCCATTTTGATAACCGACTACCGGCAGGTCGCTTGCCTCGCCTTTTAATGAGAACGCAGGTTGCCAGCGCTCGCCGCCTTTTGCCTCTTTAATCAGCTTGCCGCCGAAACCGACATTGACGGTCAGCGAACGATGCTGTCGGAACCAGGGATACGCCTCGCGATGCCAGCGGTCTGGCGCTTCCTGCTGCGTACCTTCGCTGAAAGACTGGCGGAACAGGCCATACTGGTAATTCAGCCCATAGCCAATAGCAGGCTGGCCGACGGTCGCCATCGAATCCAAAAAACAGGCGGCTAATCGTCCCAGCCCGCCATTTCCCAGCGCGGGATCGACCTCCTGCTCAAGCAGATCGCTCAGTTCAACCCCCTGCTGTTTCAGGAGCGCACTGACCTGCTCAAACCAGCCAAGATTGCTCAGGTTATTGGCCGTCAGTCGACCAATCAGGAACTCCATTGAAAGGTAATTAACATGCCGCTGCGGCGTGGCCGGAGCAACCGCAGGCAGGGCGTTTAACTGTTCGGCCAGCGCAGCGCTGACCGCCTGCCACCATTGATGCTGCGTCATTTCCTGCGCCTGACGCAGACCAAATCCTTGCCACTGGCGATCCAGCGCGGACAGGAACGTTGTTTGATTGAATTGAGCCTGCATGACTACCCCTCATGGTCCATAAATAGCCATCATGCTGCCGATTCATGCAGCGCTGAGCATCCTCCCGGCAGGGATTAGCCAGGGAGGAGAAACGGGGCGTAGGGGAAGGATGCTGCCGTTCGATTTTGGATAAGGCATGCGTATTTTGAAAAATGTGACGAAGTACGACTAAATGCAACATAAAAGCGTATCTTGCTTGCAATCAATACGTTGGAGGCGGACTTTAGAAAAATTGATTAATTACGGGCTTTGAAATAATTAGCCGACCCGCTGACAACCCTCATAAGAACCGAAAACTATGCTTATCCCTTCGAAACTGAGCCGTCCGATGCGGCTGCAAGATACGGTGGTACGCGAACGTTTACTGACCCGGCTTGCCGCCGTGCCGGAACATCGACTGACGCTGGTGACCAGCCCGGCAGGCTATGGCAAAACGACGCTGGTAGCGCACTGGGCAGCGGGGAAAAACGCGCTGGGCTGGTATTCGCTGGATGAGAGCGACAACCAGCCGGAGCGTTTCGCCAGCTATCTGATCGCGGCCATTCAGCAGGCTACCGGCGGCCACTGTGTGAAAAGCGAAGCCTTAAGCCAGAAGCATCAATATGCCAATCTGAACGCGCTGTTTGCCCAGCTGTTTGTCGAACTTGCCGAGTGGCATCAGCCGTTAACGCTGGTGATTGATGACTATCATCTGATTTCGAATGGGGATATTCATGAAGGAATGCGCTTTTTTTTACGCCATCAGCCTGAAAATTTTTCCCTGCTGCTGCTCTCACGTACCCTGCCTCCGCTGGGCATCGCCAATTTACGCGTGCGAGGCCAGCTGCTTGAATTAATCGTCTCCGAGCTGGCTTTTACCCACAGCGAAACCCAACAGTTTTTCGACTGTCGGCTGAAAGAGTCGATAGACAAAAGCGACAGCAACCGGCTCTGTGATGATGTTGCTGGCTGGGCAACCGCACTCCAGCTGATCGCGCTTTCCGCCAGCCAGTCCTCCACGCCCGCACTCCAGTCTACCCAGCAGTCTGCCCGCAAGCTGGCCGGTCTGAATGCCAGCCATTTATCACAATATCTGGTGGAAGAGGTGCTGGATCGAGTCGATGCGCCCACACGTGATTTTCTGCTGCGCTGCTCTCTGCTGCGCTCGATGAACGATGCGTTAATTGTCCACCTGACCGGCAGCGATAACGGGCAGCAGCGTCTGGAGGCGCTCGAAAGCCAGGGGCTGTTTATTCATCGTATGGACGATACCGGCGAGTGGTTTAATTTCCATCCTCTCTTCGCCTCTTTTTTGCGTCAGCGCTGCCAGTGGGAGCTGGCCTCCGCGCTGCCTGAAATTCACCGGGCTGCCGCAGAAGGCTGGCTGGCTCAGGGCTTTCCGGCCGAGGCCATTCATCACGCTTTAGGCGCGGAAGATACCGCCCTGCTGCGTAATATCCTGCTACAGCACGCCTGGTCGCTGTTCAACCAAAGCGAGCTGGCCCTGCTGGAAGAGTGTCTGAACGCGTTGCGTTACGACCAGCTTATCGTCAATCCCAAACTGGTGCTGTTGCAGGCCTGGCTGGTGCAAAGCCAGCATCGCTATGCCGAAGTCGATGCGTTGCTCTGCCGGGCGGAAAGCGAAATGCAGCGCAGAGATATGTCAATGACGCAGGATCTTGCTGCCGAATTTAATGCCCTTCGCGCACAGGTTGCCATTAATGATGGCCGTCAGGAAGAAGCCGGACGGCTGGCTACGGAAGCGCTGCGTTTTTTACCGCATGACAGCTACTACAGCCGCATTGTTGCCACGTCGGTAACGGGAGAAATTCAGCACTGCAAAGGCGATTTTGCTCGCGCTCTGCCGCTGATGCAGCAGACCGAGCAGATTGCCAGACGCTATCAGGTTTATCATTACGCGCTCTGGGCGCTGTTGCAGCAGAGTGAAATTCTGATTGCACAGGGATTTTTACAGGCCGCCTTCGAGATGCAGGATCGCGCATTCGAACTGGTGCATGAGCAGCACCTTGAACAGCTGCCGATGCACGAGTTTCTTCTGCGCCTGCGTTCTCAGGTACTTTGGTCATGGTCAAGGCTGGACGACGCAGAGAATGCCGCTCGCCAGGGACTGGAAGTGTTAAGCAACTTTCAGCCTCAGCAGCAGCTACAGTGCCTGGCCATGCTGGCTAAGTGCGCGCTCGCTCGCGGCCAGCTTGATAACGCGCAACACTATTTGCAACGTTGCGAAGAGCTGATGAAAACCGGCCAATACCACATCGACTGGATCACCAACACCGATAAAATTCGGGTGATTTACTGGCAGCTTACCGACAATAAAATCGCCGCGCGGCGCTGGTTGCAGCAGGCGCGCAAGCCCGGCATGGCGGACAATCATTTTCAGCAGGGCCAGTGGCGGACGATTGCGCGGGTACAAATTCTGCTGGAGCAGTTCAGCGAGGCGGAAGTTGTGCTGGACGAGCTAAACAGCGATGCGCGCCAGCTGCACCTGATCAGCGATCTGAACCGTAATCTGCTGCTGAGCAACCTGCTGTACTGGCAAACGGGAAGAAAAAGCGACGCGCAACGCGTATTGATTGAAGCGCTGGGCCTGGCCAACCGCACCGGTTTTATCAGCCATTTCGTGCTTGAAGGCGAGATGATGGCGCAGCAGCTGAGGCAGTTGCTACAGCTGAACCTGCTGCCGGAGCTGGAACAACGACGAGCGCAGCAGATCCTGCGCGAATTAAATCAGCATCATCGCCATAAGTTCGCCCATTTTGACGAGGGGTTTGTCTCGAAACTGCTGACCCATCCGCAGGTGCCGGAGCTGATCCGCACCAGCCCGCTAACCCAGCGGGAATGGCAGGTGCTGGGGCTAATCTACTCGGGATACAGCAACGAGCAGATAGCCGGGGAACTGGACGTAGCGGCCACCACCATCAAAACGCACATCCGTAATCTTTATCAGAAAATGGGCATCGCGCACCGGCAGGATGCGGTACAGCAGGCCCGTCATCTGCTTGAGGTGATGGGCTATGGCGCGCTGGCATAGTGGCCAGCACCCGGGCTGATAACTAGCTGATAAAATGGTGCCTGTCGGCTTTGCGCAGCGCCAGCGACAGCAGCAGGCTGCCCAGCAGCGTAATCGTGAAAACCAGCGGAATATCCAGCAGCGGCCGGGCGGTGTGATCAAGATGGTGAGTACGCATGAAGTGGATAAACAACGCGTGAAAACCGTAAATGGGCAGGGAATTACGCGAAATAAGGCCAAAGAACGGTAAAATTCGCTGATTAAGCGCATTTTTGAAAACAATCACCAGACTGACCGCAGCAACAAAAACCACCGGCCCGCAGTAGAGATACCAGGTATCGGCAAACGCACCGTTAATGGCCATCTGCTTTTTAGTGCCCATCGCAATACCCGCGACACAGGCGATAAATACCGCTCCCGCCAGCCAGCTAACGCCTCGTTTATCGGTATCCATCATGCCAATCGCTCGCCCGAACAGCGCGTACAGTACGTAATAGAAGCTGTCGCCGTTGATATAGAGATTCAGCGGCAACCACTGAAAATGGCCGACAGACCGCTCGACCGTGTTGGGATTCGCCAGCACCGCCAGCACCAGCGTGACCACCGCAAGATAGCCTGCCCGGACGTTTTTTACCTGGATGAGCGGCGAAAGCAGGTAAATAGCGATTACGGCGAAGAAGAACCACAAATGATAGAACACAGGTTTCTGTAACAGCAGCCGGATGGAGATGCTCTGACTGATTGGCGTTAGCCAGGTGATATAAAGCAGCGCCACCGTACTGTAAAACAGCAGGCACAGCACAATGCGCAGAAAATGACGTCCCTGCGCGCTGCGTTCACCGAAGAACAGGTAGCCGGAGATCATAAAAAAGATCGGCACGCAGACGCGTGAGGCGGAATTCAGCAGGTTGGATAAATCCCAGGTATGCTCGCCAATGGCGGGAGCGTTCGTCACGTACCAGGTGGTGGTATGGATCATAATCACCATCAGGCAGGCCACCGCACGTAAATTATCTATCCAGACAATCTTTTCCTTCATTTCATCCTCTGCTCGCATTAACGCGTATCAGAGGGTAGCCGGGCGCGGAATGTTCAACAACCTCGCCTTGAAATTATAACGAATTCATTATAACTTAGGTTATAACTAAAACGTTATAATCTACGATCAGGGACGATCATGTGGGAAATCATCACGACCGCGCGATTTGACAGGTGGTTCCATGAACAATCAGAGGATTTGCAAGACGAGATTTTATCTGCATTTATCGTATTGCGAAAAGAAGGTCCGATGACTGGACGGCCACTGGTAGACACTTTAAACGACTCTAAATATGCAAATATGAAGGAGTTACGCCTTTCATTTGAGGCCAGACCGATCAGAGCGCTGTTCGCATTTGACCCGGTCCGCCAGGCTATTTTCCTTTGTGCTGGCGACAAGACAGGCGACCGAAAATTTTATAAAAAATACATCAAAATAGCCGATGCTGAATACAAAGCTCATCTGGCAAGACTGGAGTTTGATAATGGCAACTTTAGATGAACTACTGAAAGAGGTAAGTCCAGAACGCCGGGCCAAAATCGAGGTTCGCGCCGAAGAAATGATCCGCGAAATCACTCTCGCGCAAATGCGTGAAGAGCTGCAAATTTCACAAACTGCACTCGCCATAGCGCTGGGCGTTAAACAACCTGCCGTAGCCCGTATGGAACGTGTTGATAATGACCCGCGCCTGTCCACTCTCAAACGCTATGTAGCCGCGCTGGGCGGGGAACTTTCTATCGACATAAAACTTCCATCCGGTAAACGAGTGGCTTACCCACTGTAAAACGCAAGGCGCTGACTATTTCAGGCAAGAACACGGGCAAGATGGAAACAGCCTGTGGCATTTTGCTGTGGGTACAGTGCCTTCAGCCAACATCGGGCTGACTAACCGACGGTCAAAGGGTATACTGACGCCCACTTTTAAAACCGTATCGCGTGCGAAAACAACATGCAAAAGTTTGATACCAAGACATTTCAGGGGCTGATCCTGACCTTACAGGATTACTGGGCACGCCAGGGCTGCACCATTGTGCAGCCTCTGGACATGGAAGTGGGTGCGGGAACGTCTCACCCAATGACCTGCCTGCGCGCTATCGGCCCGGAGCCAATGGCGGCGGCCTATGTGCAGCCTTCCCGTCGTCCTACCGACGGTCGCTATGGCGAGAACCCGAACCGCCTGCAGCATTACTATCAGTTCCAGGTGATGATTAAGCCTTCACCTGACAATATTCAGGAGCTTTACCTCGACTCGCTCAAAGAGCTGGGTATGGATCCGACCATCCACGATATCCGTTTTGTGGAAGATAACTGGGAAAACCCAACGCTGGGCGCATGGGGCCTGGGCTGGGAAGTCTGGCTGAACGGCATGGAAGTGACGCAGTTTACCTATTTCCAGCAGGTTGGCGGCATGGAATGTAAACCGGTTACCGGCGAAATCACTTACGGCCTGGAGCGTCTGGCAATGTACATCCAGGGCGTGGACAGCGTCTACGATCTGGTCTGGAGCGACGGCCCGCTGGGGAAAACCACCTACGGCGACGTGTTCCATCAGAACGAAGTGGAGCAGTCCACCTATAACTTCGAACACGCCGACGTCGATTTCCTGTTTAGCTGCTTCGAGCAGTACGAGAAAGAAGCGAAAAGCCTGCTGGAGCTGGAAACGCCGCTGCCGCTGCCAGCCTACGAGCGTATTCTGAAAGCGGGTCATACGTTTAACCTGCTGGACGCGCGTAAAGCGATTTCCGTGACCGAGCGTCAACGCTATATCCTGCGTATTCGTACCCTGACTAAAGCCGTGGCTGAAGCCTACTATGCGTCGCGTGAGTCGCTGGGCTTCCCGATGTGCAAAACAAAATAAGAGGCAGCCATGACTGAAAAAACTTTCCTGGTGGAGATCGGCACCGAAGAGCTGCCGCCAAAGGCGCTGCGTAATCTGGCCGAATCTTTTGCCGCTAACTTTACCGCCGAACTGGATGCTGCGGGCCTGACCCATGGCGACGTCACCTGGTACGCTGCCCCGCGCCGTCTGGCGTTGAAAGTCGCCAGTCTGAGCGCTGCGCAGCCAGATCGCGAAGTCGAAAAACGCGGCCCGGCGATTGCCGCTGCGTTTGATGCCAACGGCGTGGCAACCAAAGCTGCCGAAGGCTGGGCGCGCGGCTGCGGCATTACCGTTGAGCAGGCCGAGCGTCTGAGCACCGACAAAGGCGAATGGCTGCTGTATCGCGCTCATATGAAGGGTGAAAGCGCGCAGTCGCTGCTGCCAGCCATGATCGCGACGTCACTGGCGAAGCTGCCCATCCCGAAACTGATGCGCTGGGGCGATTCCGACGTGCAGTTTGTGCGTCCGGTCCATACCGTTACGCTGCTGCTGGGCGACGAAAGCATCCCGGCTAAGATTTTAGGTATCGACTCTGCCCGCACAATCCGCGGTCACCGCTTTATGGGCGAGCCGGAACTCACTATCGACAACGCTGACCAGTATCCGCAAATCCTGCTGGAGCGCGGTAAAGTGCAGCCAGACTTTGAAGCACGTAAAGCGCAGATCAAAGCCGATGCCGAAGCGGCCGCACGCCAGATTGGCGGACACGCTGACCTGAGCGACAGCCTGCTGGAAGAAGTCGCCTCGCTGGTTGAATGGCCGGTGGTATTAACGGCGAAGTTTGAGGAGAAATTCCTGGCGGTACCGGCCGAAGCGCTGGTTTACACCATGAAGGGCGATCAGAAATACTTCCCGGTCTATGACGACGCCGGCAAGCTGCTGCCAAACTTCATCTTTGTGACCAACATTGAGTCGAAAGATCCTCAGCAGATTATTTCCGGTAACGAGAAAGTGGTTCGTCCACGGCTGGCCGATGCCGAGTTTTTCTTCAACTCAGACCGTAAACAACGTCTGGAAGATAATCTGCCGCGTCTTGAAACCGTGCTGTTCCAGAAAGAGCTGGGTACGCTACGCGACAAAACCGACCGTATCCAGGCGCTGGCGGGGTGGATTGCCGGACAGATTGGTGCGGACGTCAATCATGCAACCCGTGCTGGCCTGCTGTCCAAATGCGACCTGATGACCAATATGGTGTTCGAATTTACCGACACCCAGGGCGTGATGGGCATGCACTATGCGCGTCACGATGGCGAAGCAGAAGACGTGGCCGTGGCGCTGAACGAGCAGTATCAGCCGCGTTTTTCCGGTGACGATCTGCCTTCTAACCCGGTAGCCTGCGCGCTGGCGATTGCCGACAAAATGGATACCCTTGCCGGCATCTTCGGTATCGGCCAGCATCCGAAAGGCGATAAAGACCCGTTTGCTCTGCGCCGCGCCGCGCTGGGCGTGCTGCGTATTATCGTCGAGAAGAACCTGCAACTCGATCTGCAAACGCTGACCGAAGAAGCGGTTCGCCTGTACGGCAGCAAGCTGAGTAACGCCAACGTGGTCGATGAAGTGATCGATTTCATGCTGGGTCGTTTCCGCACCTGGTATCAGGAAGAAGGTCACAGCGTGGATACTATCCAGGCCGTACTGGCTCGTCGCCCTACTCGTCCGGCGGATTTCAACGCGCGTATGAAGGCGGTTTCTCACTTCCGTACGCTGGAGGAAGCCGCAACGCTGGCCGCCGCCAACAAGCGTGTTTCCAATATCCTGGCGAAATCCAGCGAGACGCTAAACGACAGCGTGCAGGCGTCTCTGCTGAAGGAAAATGAAGAGATCCAGCTGGCAACGTATGTCTCAGCACTCAGCAGCAAGCTGGCACCTTACTTTGCGGAAGGTCGTTATCAGGATGCGCTGATCGAGCTGGCGCAGCTGCGTACTGCCGTTGATAACTTCTTTGAGAAGGTGATGGTAAACGCAGACGACAATGCGGTGCGGATCAACCGTCTGACGCTGCTGGCGAAACTGCGCGAGCTGTTCCTGCAGGTAGCGGATATTTCGTTGTTGCAGTAAGGCTTTTCCGACGGCTGATAAACCTGAAGCCGAGAGAAGTATACGCCTGAAGCAAAGCATCACGGGCCATGGACGGCCCGTGTTGAGCTGCCACAGATGGCGCTTTTTGCTTCTTTACGGAGGGTGCATGCTCCCTGAGCATGCACTTTTTTGGTTTTTAGCCGCGCTGATCCGCTTTCATATCGATCACGAAGCGATACTTCACGTCGCCTTTCAGCATGCGCTCAAACGCAGTTTCCACCTCATCCATGCGGATCACTTCCACATCCGACACAATGTTGTGTTCGCCACAGAAATCCAGCATCTGCTGCGTTTCCTGAATGCTGCCGATTGATGTGCCGGAAATGCTCAGGCGCTTAAACACGATTGGCGTGACGTTTGGCGACTGATGCGGCGCGTCAGGAATACCCACCAGCACCAGATGGCCATTGGTTTTCAGCGTGTTGAGGTACGGATCCAGATCGTGCGGCGCAGCTACGCAGTCAAGGATAAAATCGAGGCTGTTGGCTTCGGCGGCCATTTGCTCATTATCCTTTGAAACCACAACTTTGCTGGCTCCCAGACGCAGCGCATCGGCACCTTTAGCCGGAGAAGTCGTGAACAGCACCACTTCAGCACCCAGCGCGCTTGCCAGTTTTACCGCCATATGGCCCAGACCGCCCAGACCAATTACGCCTACGCGCTGGCCTGGCTGGATGTTCCAGTGCTTCAGCGGCGACCAGGTGGTGACGCCTGCGCACAGCAGAGGCGCGACGGCGCTCAGTTCCAGATTTTCCGGCACGTTAACGACAAACTTGCTGTCAACGACAATGCTCTCGGAATAGCCGCCAAAGGTTTTGCCGCCGATGACTTTTTCTTCACCGTT
Source organism: Pantoea sp. CCBC3-3-1 (assembly GCF_007981265.1). Classification (NCBI taxonomy): domain Bacteria; kingdom Pseudomonadati; phylum Pseudomonadota; class Gammaproteobacteria; order Enterobacterales; family Erwiniaceae; genus Pantoea; species Pantoea sp. CCBC3-3-1. The sequence goes on along the minus strand of NZ_CP034363.1, from coordinate 59,781 downwards.
ATAGGTCGCGGTAAAGCCAGCTTCGCAGTACTGCTCTTCGCCCTGGTTGCACTGTGAACAGTGGCCGCAGGCGTCCACCATCACGCCTACACCGACCAGATCGCCCGCTTTAAAAGCGGTGACGTTGCTGCCGGTGCTCAGGACACGGCCTACGATTTCATGGCCGGGAACCAGCGGAAACTCGCTGACGCCCCACTCATTGCGCGCCATATGCAGATCGGAATGGCAGACGCCACAGTAATGAATATCGATGTGCACATCGCCAGCCTGAAGCTCACGGCGTTGGAATTCAAAAGATTCGAGAGAAGTAGTGGCAGATTTTGCTGCCAGGCCTTTAACCTGCATGTGGCTGTCCCCTGTTGGGCAAAGCGGCGTAGGGTAAAGAATTGCATCGGTCGGGGCAAGGCGGAATTGTAAACATTAAAACATAAAACCCGCCAGATGGCGGGTTTTTCTTTACTATCACAGCAGCTCTCTGCTGAGACAAGGATTAGATTGGATCAGTAACATTAACTTCTGAGCACTGCGCGAAGGTTTGCTGCGCTTCGCTTCCCAACTCTTAACCGACGAAACACTCACGCCCATTGCCAGGGCAAACTCATCAACTTCCATACCGGTAATTTCCCGTATGCGTTTTGGTTCGGGCATCAACACTTCACCCTTTAATGCGGGAGCGGCCTGGATGACTTCACGCGTTAACACAATATGCTCAAGACTGGACAACAACTCACCCATTGGATCTTTAATTTCCATAGAGCACTCCTCATAAAATCACTAGTGTGAAGGACCAGAGAGGAGAACCTGAAGCTCAGGTTCCTAATGCTGGCGGACAGCAACCTGGGAGCTTAGTAAGGCAGCGCAGGGAAACGCCAGGACCCTTAGTATGGACGCAAATCGTGTGACTTGTGTTCTATTTTTTGACTATTTTTCAGGCTTGCTTTTAAGTCAACTTGTGGAAAGGTTATGCGTACGCAGGCCGCGTCAAGCCTGGCCTGAGTTGGTAACGGTTACAGCAAGTGACCGACTTCGATCATGAAATATTTTCACTCGTTAAGCGCGCGGTGCATCGTCAGAGCGCGAAGCGCACCATAAGCAGGCACCCACGTCTTTCACTATCGGTACGACATAGAGAGGCGATGAAATTAATTACCTCTGGATTCAATTAATTAAAAGATAACGCGCCGCTTTTTCCTGAACCAATCAAATATTGGTTCGCTTCTTGCTCCTCCTTGTTAATCAAAATCCGCCTGCCGCGCCGTTTGCTGGCGGCCTGTTTTTAGCACTCAGATAAGCGAACACGATATGGAAATGCCAGAAATCGCTAACTCCAGCTCGGCGCTGGAAAAGCTTCGTCAGCTGATTCAGCAGCGGGATACGCAGCCCGGCAAACCGCTGCCAACCGAGCGTGAACTGGCCGAACGCTTTAACGTAGGCCGCCGTGAAATCCGCAGAGCGCTGGACGTGCTGGAAGAAGAAGGCCGGATCTGGCGTAAACAGGGTAAAGGCACCTTCGTTGGCCCTGCCGCACCGGTTCAGCCGCTGGTGCTACAGGATTTGCCACAGCAGTCGAATCTGCTGGAAGTGATGGAGGCGCGTCTCCAGCTTGAACCCGGTCTGGCCCGACTGGCAGCGCAGCGGGCCAGCCGTGAGCAAATTGCGCTGATGCAGCGTCTGCTGGAACGGATGCAAAACATCTCGTTAGGCGATGGCGACCAGCATGAGCTGTGGGATAGCGCTTTCCATCGCGCCATCGCCGAAGCGGCCGGTAATCGTCTGATGTTGGGGCTGTTTGATGCCATCGATGCGGTTCGCCGGGAACCCAGCTGGCAGCACCTGCGCGTACTGGCGCGTACTGCCGACCGGCTGGACAGCTATGACAATCATCACCAGCTTCTGGTGCAGTACATCACCGATCGCCAGCCAAATGATGCCGCCGCCGCCATGCATGAACATTTACTGGCGCTACAACAGGCATTGATCGAAGCCATCAGCAACGGCAAAGAGGAGTCGTTATGACCGCAACAGGTTCCGTGTTGGCACTCAGCCAGCTTCACGTGCAGTTTAAGGGCTCGCCGGTCAGCGTACTCGACGGCATTTCTCTTCAGGTGCATGCCGGAGAAACGCTGGCGCTGGTCGGCGAATCCGGCTGCGGCAAAAGCATTACCTCGCTGGCACTGATGGGCCTGCTGCCGGACAGCGCAGAGATCAAACAGGGTGACATCACCTTTCTCGGCAACGACGTGCAAAAGCTGAGCGCGCGGGAGTATGCCGATATTCGTGGTAATCAGCTGGCGATGATTTTTCAGGAGCCGATGACCTCCCTAAACCCTGCGTTTACGTTAGGCGATCAGCTTAGCGAGGCCGTAATGCGCCATCGTGGTATCAGTCGTCGTGAAGCAATGGAAGTGGCGCTGGCAATCCTCGAAAAAGTGCAGATCCCGGCCGCAGAAATGCGTCTGAAGGCATATCCCCACCAGCTTTCCGGCGGGATGCGTCAGCGGGTGATGATCGCGATGGCGCTGATCAACCGGCCAAAGCTGCTGATTGCCGACGAACCCACTACCGCGCTGGATGTGACCATTCAGGCACAGATTCTGGCGCTGCTTAACACGCTCAAAGAAGAAACCGGCACGGCGGTGCTGATGATTACCCACGATCTGGGGGTGGTAGCGGAAGTCGCGCAGCGCGTCGCGGTGATGTATGCCGGGCAGGTTGTGGAGATGGGTGACGTGGCGGAAATTTTTAACGATCCGCAGCACCCTTACACCATCGGTCTGATGGGTTCCATTCCCAGCGCAGAAGCGCGCACCGCCACGCTGGCCACGATCCCCGGTGCCGTACCGCTGCCGGAAAAGATGCCGAAAGGCTGCCGCTTTGCCACGCGCTGTCCGTTTGCCGAAAAGCGCTGCCATCAGCAGAAACCTGCCCTGGAGGCCTTCGGTCCCCGTCATCAGGTGGCCTGCTTCCGCGCACCGTTAGAGCAGCATGTCACTTTGGGAGAGATTGCATGACCCTGCCAATCCTTGAATGCACCGATTTAAGCAAAACCTTTGCCGGCCCCACCCGCCTGTTCAGGCGCAATCCGCAGGTCACGGCCGTTGACCGCATCTCGCTCCAGGTCATGCCCGGTGAAACGCTGGCCATTGTCGGCGAGTCCGGTTCCGGGAAATCAACGCTGGGTCGCCTGCTGCTCCGCCTGCTTGCGCCTTCTCAGGGAGAGGTATTTTATCAGGGTGAAGAGATTACCAAAGCCAGCGGCGAGCGCCTGAACCAGCTGCGTCGCGAGCTACAGATTATTTTTCAGGACCCGTTCGCTTCCCTTAATCCCCGCATGACCGTTGAGCGCATCGTTGGCGAGCCGCTGTGGCTGCATGAGTCGCTATCAGGGCGCCAACGTCAGGAAAAAGTCATCGATCTGCTGCAAACGGTAGGCTTGCCGGCAGCGTGGGCGCGCCGCTATCCGCATGAGTTTTCCGGCGGCCAGCGTCAGCGTATTGGCATTGCCCGTGCGCTGGCTTCAGGCCCGAAACTGCTGCTGGGTGACGAGCCGGTTTCGGCGCTGGATGTTTCGGTGCAGGCTCAGGTGGTCAACCTGCTGGAAAGCCTGAAACAGCAGTTTGGCCTGACGATGATCGTTGTCGCGCACGGTCTGGGGGTAATCCGCCATATGAGCGATCGCGTCGCCGTGATGTATCTCGGCCAGATTATTGAGCTGGCAACCGTCGACGAAATCTTTGATACGCCACTGCATCCTTATACCCAGGCCCTGATCGCATCAGCCCCCAGACTACAGCCTGGTGCAGCGCGAACCCTCCCCGTATTACAGGGTGACTTGCCGAATCCCGCGAACCCGCCCAGCGGCTGTCGTTTTCATACCCGTTGTCCGCACGTTCGCGACGAATGCCGCCAGTTCGAACCCGTTCAACAGATTATTGCCGGCGGTCGTCGCATCGCCTGCCATCGCTGGCAGGAGATCAATCGGGATCGCAGCGTCATTATTGTGACGCCGCCATCAGCCGCTTTTTTGCAGCGCCGCGCGCTGTTTGAACAGGCAGTAAAACAACAATCATTAACCCCCTCTGGAGAAGTGACGCCATGAAAGTACGCCACACTTTATTCGCCGCCCTTGGCGGCATGATGCTGATGGGAAGTTTGCAGGCGCAGGCGGAAAGCACGCTGCGTATCGGGCTGGGCGCCGATCCGGATATGCTCGATCCACACCTGGCACGAACCTATTATGGTCGCTTTGTGTTTGCCGCTCTGTGTGACCGCCTGGTGGACGTGGATGAAAAATTACAGATCGTGCCGGGCCTGGCAACCGACTGGAAGTGGAGCGATGACGGCAAAACGCTGACCATGAACCTGCGTCAGGGCGTTACCTTTCAGGATGGCGAAAAATTTGATGCTGATGCGGTGAAATTCAATATTGAGCGCGCGCTAACGCTGCCGGGTTCGCTGCGTAAAAGCGAAATCTCTTCTGTCGCCTCGGTCGAGGTGGCCTCGCCGTCACAGGTCATTTTCCATCTGAAAACGCCCGATGCCGCGCTGCTCAGCCAGCTAACCGATCGTGCGGGTGCGATGCTGGCACCGAAAGCCGCCGCAAAACCCGACTTCGCGACTCATCCGGTCTGTTCCGGCCCTTATCAGTTTGAAAGCCGCGTGCAGCAGGACCGTATCGTGCTAAAACGCTTTGATCATTACTGGAACAAAACCGCCTACCACTTCGATAAAGTGGTGTTTTTACCCATTCCGGATGCGTCGGTACGCCTCGCCAATCTGCGATCCGGCGATCTTGATCTCACCGAAGGCATCGCCGCCAGCGATGTGAAAACCGTGGAGGCGGACAGCCGCCTGAGCCTCGCGAAAGTTACCGGCCTGGGCTATCAGGGCATCACTTTTAATATCGCCAACGGGAAAGTGGATCCCAATAATCCGTTCGCGAAAGATGCGCGGGTGCGTGAGGCGTTCTCTCTGGCGATTGACCGCGAGGCGCTGAACCAGGTGGCATTCGAAGGTCAGTACACGCCCGCTAATCAGCCGTTCTCTCCGGTCAGTCCTTACCATGTCAATCTGCCCATTCCGCCACGCGATGTGGAAAAAGCCAAAGCGTTGCTGGCCGCAGCCGGGGTTAAAACGCCGCTCAACGTGACGCTGCTGGTGACCAATAATCCCACTTCACAGCAGGTGGGTCAGGTGATTCAGGCAATGGTGAGCGAAGCCGGTTTTAATGTGAATCTGCAAATGAGCGAGTTTGCTTCTCTGCTCGACCGCCAGCAGCGTGGCGACTATCAGCTCAGTCTTTCGGGCTGGTCTGGCCGCCCCGATCCTGACGGCAGCATCTTCTCGTTTATCAACAGCAAAGGCACGCTGAACGATGGACGTTACAGCAATCCGCAGGTCGATCGGTGGCTGACCGAAGCGCGTCAGACCAATGACAAGGCTGCCCGCCAGGCACTGTACGACAAAGTGGTGAAGCAGCTGCAAAACGACATGCCGATTGCCTGGCTCTATTTCGAACCGCGCATCTTTGGTATGAGCAAAAAACTGACCGGCTTTAAAGCCTGGCCGGATGGTCTGGTGCGCCTGGCCGACCTGAAGATGGCCCCCTGAGGCACTGGAGCGACCATGCTGGAACTGATAGTTAAACGCCTGCTGCTGGCGATCCCCACGCTGTTTCTGGTGAGCATTATGGTGTTCTCACTACAGAAGCTGCTGCCGGGCGATCCGGTACTGGCGATGGCGGGCGAAGAACGCGATCCCGCCGTGATTGCGCACCTCAGAGAGCAGTATCATCTTAATGATTCGCTGTCCTCGCAGTACTTTTACTGGCTGGGTAGCGCGATGCGCGGCGATTTAGGCACTTCTCTGCGCACGCAGGAACCTGTCACTACGCTGATAGCCAGCAAGCTGCCGGTGACGCTGGAGCTGTCGCTGCTGGCGATGATCGTGGCGCTACTGGTCGGCGTCAGCATGGGCATTGTCGCGGCGGTACGCAAAAACAGCTGGATCGATCACACCACCAATTTTGTGGCGCTCTCCGGGATTTCCGTTCCGCATTTCTGGCTGGGGATCTTGCTGATTCTGCTGTTTTCCGTGCATCTGCAATGGCTTCCCGCGTCTGGTTACGTTTCGCTAAGTGAAAGCCTGTCGCAAAACATCAAAACGCTGTTGCTACCGGCGCTGGTGCTGGGGACTGGCCTGGCGGCCACGCTGATGCGCCATACGCGTGCTTCAATGATCGCGGTGCTGAAAGCCGATTATATCCGTACGGCAAAAGCCAAAGGCCTGCTGCCGATGCGGGTGATCCTGAAGCACGCTTTCCGTAATGCGCTGGTACCCATTATTACGCTAACCACCTTGCTGTTTGGCGAACTGCTTGGCGGCGCGGTATTGACCGAACAGGTTTTCACCCTTCCCGGCTTTGGCAAGATGATTGTCGATGCCGTTTTTAACCGTGACTACGCCGTGGTGCAGGGCGTGGTGCTGGTGGTGGCAATAGGCTTTTTGCTGCTGAACCTGCTGGCCGATGTGCTCTACGTGCTGATTAACCCCAAAATGCGAGGCTGACGATGAGTGAAGTCCTGACGATGCCTGCAACCCGTAAACCCGCTAACCGGGTGCTGATGAAATTTACCGGCAACAAAAGCGCGATGATCGGCGCGGTCATCGTGACGCTGTTTGTGCTGATTGCCATACTGGCTCCCTGGCTGGCCCCTTTCGATCCGATCAAAGCGAATTTCCTGGCGGTACGCAAAGCGCCTTCGGCCCTTTACTGGCTGGGAACCGATGAGCTGGGGCGCGATATTTTGTCGCGGATGATTTGGGGCGCGCGCACGTCGCTGCTGGCTGGCTGCATTTCCGTGATGATTGCTATTCTGATCGGCGTGCCGCTTGGGTTAATTGCCGGTTACTGGCAGGGCATTTGGGATGGCGTGATTTCCCGCGTTATCGAAGCGCTGCTGGCCTGCCCGTTTTTGATCCTGGCGATTGCGCTGGGCGCGTTTCTTGGCCCCAGCCTGGGCAACGCGATGATTGCCATCGGCCTGTCGGCGATGCCGGTTTTTGCCCGCCTGACGCGCGGCCAGGTGATGGCTATCCGTAACGAGGAGTATATCGACGGTGCAAAGGCGATCGGGCTGCCCGACCGCTGGATTGTATTGCGTTATGTGCTGCCCAACGTGATGTCACCGATCCTGGTGCAGGCCACGCTGGCTATCGCTTCTGCCATTATTACCGAAGCCAGCCTGTCGTTTCTGGGCCTCGGCCAGCAGCCGCCTAATCCGTCGTGGGGCGCCATGCTGAATACCGCTAAGGGCTTTCTGGAACAGGCGCCCTGGATGTCAGTTTTCCCTGGCCTTGCCATTTTCCTGATCGTGCAGGGCTTTAACTTGCTGGGCGACGGATTGCGCGACGCGCTCGATCCGCGCAACGATTAACTTAAGGAACTGCTATGAGTGGAATCAGTGATTTTAACGTGGGCTACCCTTCTTATCGCGTCCCGATGATGGGCCGCAATGCCGTAGCAGCCTCGCAACCGCTGGCGGCACAGGCTGGGATCAAAATGCTTCAGCTGGGCGGCAATGCAGTTGATGCGGCGATCGCAACGGCTATTGCGCTGACCGTGGTCGAGCCTACCGGCAACGGCATTGGCAGCGATGCTTTCGCCATTGTCTGGGATGGCAGGGAACTTCATGCGCTTAACGCGTCGGGTCGCGCGCCTGCTGCCTGGTCCCGTGAAACCTTCGCCCATCTGCAAGCTATGCCGGAAATTGGCTGGGATTCCGTTACCGTACCCGGTGCGGTTTCAGCATGGGTCGAGCTGGCGGAACGCTTTGGCACGCTGCCGTTGACCACGCTGGCGCAGCCTGCAATTGACTATGCACGCCATGGTTTTCCGGTGTCGCCGCTGATCGGTCATCTCTGGGAACGTGGCTATCACAAGCTGCGCGATCAGCCCGGTTTTAGCGCCTGCTTTGCGCCTGAAGGCCGCCCGCCGCGCGTGGGTGAGCTGTTCCGCAATCCTGCTCAGGCCGACACGCTGGAAAAGATTGCCGCCACTAACGGCGAAGCCTTTTATCAGGGCGAACTGGCCGAAAAGATAGCTGCCTTTGCCGAACAGCACGGCGCCGCGCTGACGCTGGAAGATCTGAAGAACCATCGCGCCGACTGGGTACAGCTGCTTTCCCGCCCCTTTGCGGGCGGATCGGTGCAGGAACTGCCGCCTAACGGCCAGGGGATTGCCACGCTGATGGCGTTGGGGATTTTAGAGCACTGGGATATTGGCCGCTATGAGCCGGACTCCACCCAGTGGCTACATCTCTCCATCGAAGCGATGAAGCTGGCGCTGGTCGATCTGGAGCGCTATATCGCCGATGAAGATCATATGGCGTTTCCGGCAGAGCTGCTGTTGAGCGATGACTATCTGAAAGCGCGTGCCGCGCTGATTGATCCGCAGCAGGCGGGAGACTTTACCTTTGGCGCGCCGACGCAAAGCGGTACGGTTTACCTTTCCACCGCTGATGCTAACGGAATGGTGGTGTCGTTTATTCAGTCCAATTATATGGGGTTTGGCTCGGGCGTCGTGGTGCCCGATACCGGTATCAGCCTGCAAAATCGCGGTGCGGGTTTTGTGCTGGAAGAGAACCATCCTAACGTAGTGGCCGCGAACAAACGCGCATTCCATACCATCATTCCGGCTTTCGCGCTCGACGGTGACGGCCAGCCGCTGATGTCCTTTGGCGTGATGGGCGGCCCGATGCAGGCCCAGGGCCATTTACAAATGGCGTTGCGGATCATGTTGCATAAGCAGAACCCTCAGGCAGCGATTGATGCGCCGCGCTGGCGAGTTGTGGCAGGACGTGAAGTGATTGTCGAACCCGCGCTCGACCGCAACACCATTGCCGCACTGCGGGCGATGGGTCATCAGATTGTGGTGGAAGATCCGCTGCAAACCTACAGCTTCGGCGGCGCGCAGGCAATCGTTCGCGATCCGCAGGGTTTTTGGATTGCGGCGACCGAAAGCCGGAAGGATGGACAGGCGCTGGTGTTTTAAGTTTTTAAAATGAACTATTGTTTGTTTTTTAACCTTCGCAGGCGAGAGGTTCTTCGCCAGCGCATTAATATTGCGGCAGAACGTATTAAAGCAGGTCAGGCTTAGCGGATTCACGTATCTTCCCCGCGCGAGTTAGACTATTCTTTAGGCGCGGCGTCCGCCGCCCTTATTGCTTGTAAGCCCTTCTATTACAGGAGTTACTTCCCATGACGACAGGAACGATTCGCGTCTGGACGCGTCTGCTGGCGCCTTTTATGGCCCTGCTGCTGGTATTTCAGCTAACGGGTTGTGGTGACAAAGAAGCCGACCAGCGCAAAGCTTTTATCGATTTCTTGCAAAACACCGTGATGCGCAGCGGCGAACATCTGCCCGCTCTCAGTGAAGACCAGAAACAGAAGTTCGGCAACTATGTTAGCGATTACGCGATTATTTACGGATTTTCTCAGCAGGTTAATCGGGCTGTCGATTCCGGCATGAAGCCGGTTGTTGATGAACTCTCGGCAATCCGCACACCTCAGGACTATCTGACCCATCGCGATTCTCTGCGTCAGGCCAGTGGCTCTTTAGGCGTACTGACTCAGCAAATCCAGGCTGCAAAAACGCAGGCCGATAACAGCAAGGCCGCACTTAAGCAGCCGGAAGAGTTGAAAACGGTCTATGACAATGTCTACAACAAAGTTGTGACACAGCCAGCGGGCTCGTTGCTGCCGCTGCTGCCAACCTTGCAGACGCTAAGCCAGGACGCAGTACGAACCGGTGACTTCCTGCAACAACAGGGCGCACAGGTGACGTTTAACGGTCAGACGATCCAGTTCCCCAGCCAGCAGCAGGCGACGCAGTACAATACGCTGATGAGCAATATCTCCTCCAATGCTCAGGCGCTCGGCCAGGCGCAAAGCGCATTACAGGGCGGTTTTCAGTAATTTTTGATGACGGGCCGGAGAGTTTCGGCCCGCTGTTTTTAAATACCAAAACAGAAAGAAAATATTTTGTGATAGCAGTCACGTAACAGGTAAAAAACCGGAGTCGCTTTATGTGATTCACATCACGTAAATAATGACTTTGCCGCTGCGCATTCACGCTAATTTTTCCTTCTTTGCCATTAATTGTGATCGAAGTCACCAAATACCCCCCCTCTCTCGCCCTAACTCAGTGATATGCATCACACTTTATCTGACAACTACGCAGCTAACTATTCGCGTGGTAGAGTCCGCCTGCATACAGTGATACTGAACGAAATGTCCTGAACAAAAATCAACGCGCTTCTCTCAATCAGCGCGTACTTATAAGGGGTGTATTTTTATGTCCTCATCAGATATCAAGATCAAAGTACAGAACTTTGGTCGCTTTCTGAGCAACATGGTCATGCCTAACATTGGCGCGTTTATCGCCTGGGGTATTATCACCGCGCTGTTTATTCCTACTGGCTGGCTGCCAAACGAAACCATGGCGAAGCTGGTCGGCCCAATGATCACTTATCTGCTGCCGCTGCTGATTGGCTATACCGGTGGACGTCTGGTGGGTGGCGATCGCGGCGGCGTGGTCGGTGCCATCACGACCATGGGCGTGATTGTCGGTGCAGATATGCCGATGTTTCTGGGTGCAATGATTGTTGGCCCGTTGGGCGGCTGGGCAATCAAGAAATTCGACAAAGTCGTTGATGGTAAAATCAAAAGCGGCTTTGAAATGCTGGTTAACAACTTCTCGGCCGGTATCATCGGCATGCTGTTGGCCATCTTCGCTTTCCTGGGCATAGGACCGCTGGTGGAAGTGCTGTCGCACATTCTTGCGGCAGGCGTAAACCTGATGGTGCAGCATAACCTGCTGCCGCTGACCTCAATCTTTGTTGAACCCGCGAAAATCCTGTTCCTGAATAATGCTATCAACCACGGCATCTTCTCGCCGCTGGGTATCCAGCAGGCCAGCGAAGCCGGTAAATCGATCTTCTTCCTGATTGAAGCCAACCCGGGTCCAGGCATGGGCGTATTAATGGCCTATATGTTCTTTGGACGTGGCAATGCTAAGCAATCCGCTGGCGGCGCGGCTATCATCCATTTCCTCGGCGGGATCCATGAAATTTATTTCCCGTACGTGTTGATGAATCCGCGTCTGATTATCGCTGTCATCCTGGGCGGTATGACCGGCGTGTTCACCCTGACACTCCTGAACGGTGGTCTGGTTTCCCCTGCTTCGCCGGGCTCCATTCTTGCCGTGCTGGCTATGACGCCAAAAGGCGCTTACTTCGCCAATATTGCAGCGATTGTCGCCGCTTTCGCGGTATCTTTCGTCGTTTCTGCCATCCTGCTGAAAACCAGCAAGGTGAAAGAAGACGAGGATATTGAAGCCGCTGCACGCCGCGTTAACGAGATGAAAGCACAGTCCAAAGGCCAGAGCAGCGCGCCTGCAAATTTAGCCGGCGGCGATCGCGGCGATTTGAGTCACGTACGTAAAATTATTGTGGCGTGTGATGCCGGAATGGGCTCCAGCGCAATGGGTGCTGGCGTACTGCGCAAAAAAGTGAACGATGCCGGCCTGACAAATATCTCCGTCTCCAATACGGCGATCAATAATCTGCCAGGGGATGTAGATCTGGTCATTACCCATCGCGATCTCACGGAACGAGCGATGCGCCAGGCGCCTCACGCGCAGCATATCTCGCTGACTAACTTCCTCGACAGCGGCCTCTATACCGACCTTACCTCGCGACTGGTTGAAGCAAACCGTAGCGCGGGCAATCGTGAAAAAGTGACGGCGGCCCTGAGCGACAGTTACGATGACAGTCAGGAACATCTGTTCAAACTGAGTGCTGCCAACATCTTCCTCGGCAACCATGCAACCCACAAAGAGCAGGCCATTCGTTTCGCTGGCGAGCAGTTGGTGAAAGGCGGTTATGTCGAGCCAGAATACGTTCAGGCAATGCTTGATCGGGAAAAACTGACGCCGACTTACCTGGGCGAATCCATTGCCGTGCCGCATGGCACCATTGAAGCGAAAGATCGCGTACTGAAGACCGGTATTGTGTTCTGTCAGTATCCGGAAGGCGTTCGCTTTGGTGAAGACGAAGACGATGTTGCCCGCCTGGTCATTGGTATCGCCGCTCGTAATAATGAGCACATTCAAGTAATTACCAGCCTGACCAACGCGCTCGACGATGACAGCGTGATTGCCAGACTGACCACCACCACTGACGTGCAGGAAGTGTTGGATCTGCTGTCGGGTAAACAACCCGCGTAAACCAGGCGGCAGACAGATTACCCCAGGGCCGGGCATGCCCGGCTCTTTTTTCGGGCCGGGTGTGTCCGGCTCTTCATTGATACGGGAAAAATTATGAAAGCTCTCCATTTTGGTGCCGGTAATATTGGCCGCGGTTTTATTGGTAAATTACTGGCGGACGCCGGCATCCAGCTGACGTTTGCTGATGTTAATCAGGTAGTTTTGGATGCGCTAAACAGCCGCCATGAATATCCGGTACACGTGGTTGGCGAGCAGGCTCAGGTGGATATTGTCAGAGGGGTCAACGCCGTCAACAGCACCAGCGACGACATCATTCCGCTGATTGCAGAAGTGGATCTGGTGACTACAGCAGTGGGTCCGCAGATCCTTGAACGTATTGCCGGTAGCATTGCAAAAGGTCTGATCCAGCGCCACGACAGCGGCAACACGCGTCCGCTTAATATTATCGCCTGTGAAAATATGGTACGCGGCACCACACAGTTGAAAGGCCACGTGCTGAAAGCGCTGCCGCAGCAGTATCACGCCTGGACCGAAGCCAATGTCGGCTTTGTTGATTCCGCTGTCGATCGCATTGTGCCGCCATCCGAAGCCGGAACAACCGATCCGCTGGAAGTGACGGTAGAAACCTTCAGTGAGTGGATCGTTGATCAAACCCAGTTTAAAGGTGAGTTACCTGCTATTCCGGGAATGGAACTGACCGACAATCTGATGGCCTTTGTTGAACGTAAGCTGTTTACGCTGAATACCGGCCACGCCATTACCGCTTACCTGGGTCAGCGTGCCGGACACCAAACGATTCGGGATGCGATTCTGGATGAAAAAGTCCGTGCAGTTGTGCAAGGCGCAATGGAAGAGAGCGGTGCGGTGCTGATCAAACGCTACGGTTTTGAGGCGGACAAACACGCTGCTTATATCCAGAAAATTCTCGGTCGTTTCGAAAATCCTTACCTGAAAGATGATGTTGAGCGGGTTGGCCGTCAGCCGCTGCGTAAGCTAAGCGCGGGCGACCGTTTGATTAAGCCAACCCTGGGCACGCTGGAATATAATTTGCCGAATAGCCATCTGGTGACGGGTATTGCCGCAGCGATGCATTATCATAGCGAGCAGGATCCTCAGGCGCAGGAGCTGGCTGAAATGCTGTTCCGCCTGGGGCCGCAGGCTACGCTGGCGCAGATTTCCGGTCTTGATGCCAACAGCGATTTGGTTGCCGCAGTCGTGAAAGCCTGGAATGCGGCCTGATGCCAACAATGTAATTTCAATGGATGAACAGCGAGGACGCGGCGTTGCCGTGTCCTTCAAGGCGGAGCCCGACAGGGCATATTAATATGCAGGCAACAATGGAAAAACCCCAGGCTTTTGAAAATCGGGTGCTGGAGCGCCTGAACGCCGGACACACGGTCAGAAGCTTTTTAATGGCGGCCGTCGATCTCCTGAGCGAAGCGGTCAACAGCCTGGTGCTTCAGGTCTTTCGCAAAGATGATTACGCAGTGAAGTATGCCGTTGAGCCTTTGCTGCTGGGTAATGGCCCGCTGGGTGAACTGTCGGTCAGGCTGAAGCTGATCTATGGCCTTGGGGTGATCAGTCGAAATGAATATGAAGATGCTGAATTATTGATGGCGCTGCGTGAGGCGCTAAATGATGACGGCAGCGAATACCGCTTTACGGATGATGAACTGCTGGGACCGTTCGCCGAGCTGCACTGCGTGGCTGCCCTTCCGCCACCGCCGGATTTGACGGATATGGATACTGAGCTGCGCGTCATGCTGCAACAGCGTTATCAACAGGTGGTTCGTTCTACCCTGGTGCTCTCCTTAACCGACCTGATCTCCCGCATCCGCATCCGGCAGGCATTCAAAAAATAGCCTGCGTACCGCTTTTCATCGCTTTCGTGTATCCTTGCGACAATGTATCACTCCACGGTTAATGACAATGAAAGAACAAGTTCAGGCAGAAATTAGATCACTCAGCGACAAGCTGGATGCCCTGACGCGCAAAGAGCCGCTGCTGCTGGAATCCGGCGAAGCCGAAAAACTGGGCGAGCTGTTAAAAGAAAAAGAAAAGCTGGTGATTGAGCTGGAGCGTCTGCGCAATGTTCGCGAAGAGAAGCTGAGCAAAGAAGCGCAAAAGCTGAAGCAGTTGCCGTTCAGCCGCCCTATCACCAAAAAAGAACAGGCTAACCTCGGCGCACTGAAGAAAAGCGTGCGCGGTATTGTGGTTGTTCACCCCATGACCGCGCTGGGCCGGGAAATGGGTTTGAAAGAGATGACCGGCTTCGCGAAAAACGCGTTCTGATACCCGACGGTAACAAGCATAAGTGTTGCGCTTATGCTTGTTATTTCCCCGCTATTCCGATCAGAACTGCCAGCTTACGCCCACTTCTCCACTCCACGGCGATTCGATATGGCTCCCCTGCATATAGCCCGCGTTGACATGCATCGCCAGCGTTGACGATAGCTGCGAACGTACGCCTGCATGATAAACGCCTCGCGTCCCGCTCAGATCGTTAGTAAAACGATCGCCATTCACCCATACCCGATTGTTTTTTAGCGTTTCCCGTTCAATCCTTGCTCCGGCGTAAGGATGCACGATTGCCTCGCCGATCTGCACCGGATAAGCCGTGGTGATGCCGGCCGCCGCAATCAGCGATTTTTGCGAGCCAATACGCGCTTTCATACCGTTAGTTAACGCAAGACTGGCGCTGCTTACTGTGATGCCCGTAAGCGAGAGATAAGGCGTCACGATGGCGTTACCCGGATGGAAATCGTGCCCGCTTTTCAGCGCGGCACCAACGCCGGTTGTGCTGAAATGCCCTTTTGCCGCGGAACCGCTGGTCATGCGGGCATCAATATCATGCCTGAAGCGATCGAGTTTCAGTATGCCGTCCAGCCAGTAGCCGGAATCATGTTGATATGCCACATAGATTCCGCCAGCGTAAGCATCAATGTCGGCATCCCCAATCCCCTTACCGCGAAAATGCATGTCGCTGTGACTGTGACTGACAAACACCCCCTGCGTCAGTAAACCTTCGCCGCTCTGCTCGGTACGATCGGCACCGAGCGTAATCGCATTGGTGCTCATCCAGTAGTCCGCACCCGCTTTATCACTGACGCTCAGTCTGTTGTTACGCACTGTACCCCAGACGCCAGAATCATGCGCCAGCGGAGATTTTTCGGCCAGGCGGCCATGGATTGTCTCCAGCTCCTGCTGGAAAATCAGCGGATCGGCCGTTGCCACGGCTAACACAGCCGCTGTTGATGGCGTAATCGAACGCGGTGGATTGTCGGAGGAGGTATCGCCAGCCGGGACATCAACTGCGTCTTCAGCCGGCGTATCCGAATCAGCCGCCGTGTCATCAGCAGTATCCGTCTCTTCTGCTGAACCTTCTGCGTTATCCGCTTCGGGTTCCGGGGTCTCTTGCGAAGCCTCATCGGTGTCAGGAAGAGGAGCAACTTCTTCCTCTGTGGGTGGGCTTAGTGGCGTTAGCGACCAGCTGTCGTCACCGTTTGCCACCAGATAATACTGATAAGTTCCCAGATCTACCACGTGGCCGGTATTGGCAAGCGTGAAGGTCGCATCGCCGCCGCCCGTTTGGATCAGTTTCAGGCTATCGTCCTTATCAGGACTGACCCCGGTGTCCGATATATAAACTTTGAAGCTACCGCTGGCATTTCCAGTAACGTCCAGGTAATCACCCACGTTGCTGGCGAGGCTGGTAGACATGTACAACGACCCCGTACCCGACAGGCTGCTGAGCGTTGCGATGGAATACCCCATCCTGTCATATGTCACGGAACCGCCGTCCAGAACAACGTTGCCTAAAGAAAAGAAATATGTGCTTAAAACATTAGAATTAGTTGAAAGCCTAATGTCTCCGGTTCCAGAAACGATATAATCAGCCAGCCCTGTATCTGAACCGGTTATTATCATCAGCTTACCGCCATTATTAACAGCGATATTTCCCCGCAGCGAGGACAAGATACTGGGCTCAACAAAATTTGGCGCGACGATAAGTGAACCGTTAATAATGGCATCGGTTACGGTGCCGGAATTAAGATTACCGTAAGCGTCGCTGTTGATTGTCAAATTGTAGGATGACGCAACGCTGGCGCCGCCAAGAAAGTATACCCCGCCGTTAACAACCGTGTTGTAATCCGTACCCGCAACATTAACAAACCGACCCCCATTAACCGTCGTATTTGTTAACGTCCCTTTTTCAATCCACAACTTGCCACCGTTGATAACGCTGTCATTCATTAGGGAGGTCTCTGCCCGCAGATAAACATAGTCATCATTAATTTTATTAATAGTCCAGTGATTAGCCTCAGCATACGCATTAATGTCAACTGACGTTCCGCTTTCAATAACCGCATAATGAGAAACGGCAATGGAACTGCCATCTGCGCTGCCTTGTAGCACCATGGTGCTGCCTGAACTGAGAAGCGTATTGTTATCCTCTCCGCCATTATTGGTTAATGTGCCACCGCTGTTAACCTGCGTGCCGTTCGTGGTTCCACCCGGATTGATAACCTGCTGCCCATTGGTATTGATTATGGTGTTTGTTGCAGTACCATAAACCTGCTGCGTACTGACAGCGTTATCATCACTTTCAATCGTTTCGTCATTCACCGTCGTACCCGCAGCAACGGTTTCCGTAAAGGCCTGGGACACGTCTGGATTTAGCAAAAGGAGAAGTAAAACGACGACAACAGAAAGGCTCGACCTTGTCGTTTTCATGAGTATTTTTCCATTATAGAATAAAAAATAAAGCGAAAAAGACGATATGAATTTATTCCATATCGCTCCCACCAGAATTTCTCACTGGGTAAAATCCGTACCCGTCTCTCATTACAACAGCCTGGTTAAAACCGAAACCCTCCCTTTCCCTCTTAACGTTCCTGTTTATTACAGTTTAAATTAATGGGTAACTATTACACTACTAACTCAATTAAAATTTCTTAAAAATAATTTTAAAATTACCTGAAAAATTAAAAATGTTAAATTTAAACAACCCCTGTCATTTTGGGCGAAAAAAAATACCATTGAAAGATAGCGCCAGATTGGCGTAATTGCAAAAAACAATGCATGTAAAATAAAAAATTAATAAAGGGGGTGACATGAGGAGCAAGGAGGGAAATTAATGATAAAAAAAAGCCCGTGTTAACGGGCTTGTTAATTTTGGCGAATTTATTTTTTCGCGTATTTTGCTTCCAAAGTAGCAAACCAGGGCGCGACAAAATCCGTCGACTCGCCCCAACCCGGGATAATTTTATTCAGCGTCGCGACGTTCACAGCCGATGTTTGGGTGTTTAGCTGCGCCTGAGAGATAGCGGCAGCTTTGAACTGGTAAGTCGCTGGCGTGGTGACCCCGGCGATTTTATTCGCCACCAAACGCATGTTGATGGCGCCAATCAGCTTACTGTCTACCGCCACCGTCTGCTTCCATGGGCTGTTTTGCTGATGCATCAGTTGCAGATCCTGATTGGAAACATCAATGCTGTAAAGCTTGATCTCGGTACGGCCATTCTCCTGTAACGCTTTATACGCTCCCTGCGCGAAAGCATCCCACGATCCCCAAATCGCATCGATTTTGCCTTTTGGGTATTTGGCAAGAATGGCGCCGATTTTATTGGCTGTATCACCCTGAACATCGGAAGATACCGCGCCAATAGATTCCAGCTGATGGATCCCTGGATTCGCTTTCAACACTTTTTCGTAAACAACCTGACGACGTTCCATCGCCGGGAAGCCAGCAACCCACAGCTTAACGATATTCGCTTTACCGTTGCTGTCCTTGATTAACTGATCCAGAGAAAGCTGAGCCAGAGACGCGTCATCCTGCGCGGTGACGGTGACACCCTCAACCGGCTGATTTACCGGCGTATCGAATACCGACACTTTGATACCCGCATCGGCAATACGCTTCACCAGCGCGGTGGAGTAAGGATCTTTACCGTGTGACAGCACGATGCCGTCATATTTTTGGCTGATGGCCTGGTTAACGAAGTCCTGAAAACGGGCATCATCGCCGTTGCTCAGGAAAGTGCTGACCTTAAAGCCCAGCTTGCGGCCTTGTTGAATAGCCCCGGCGACAAACTGCGTCGTGTTGTCATCTGAGCCCAGGTTACGAATAACCGCGATGCGTATTGGGCCGTCGTGTTTGGCAATAGCAGCAGGCACGTCAGCTGTCGTCTCTGCGAAAGCCGGCACGCCAGTCAGCAGGCTGATAGCCAGCAGCGATGTTGTTAGTTTTTTCATTTTTATTTTCCTGTCAGTCCCGTTTCAGCGCTTATCGGCGCTGGATGTAAGTAATTGCCAGCGCCACAGCCAGCACCAGACCTTTAATAATATCCATCGCATAGTAAGGCACTGAAATCATGACCAGCCCGTTCTGCAACACGCCCAAAATCACCGCGCCCAATAACGTGCCCAGTGCGTTAGGTTTTCCGGATCCGCCGAGCGAAAGGCCAATCCATGCCGCCGCTACGGCATCCATCAGATAGCCACTCCCCGCGTTGACCTGTGACGAGCCAATACGTGAAGCCAGCAAAATACCGCCGAGACCCGCCAGCAGCGACGCCAGCACGTAAGCCAGCACGCGATAGCGATTGGTACGAATACCGGAAAGGCGAGCCGCCTCGGGATTGCCGCCAATGGCATACATCCGGCGACCATGTTTGGTCAGCGACAGCCCCAGTTGGGCAACAACGGTGACCACCAGCATGATGATGACGATAGTCGGTACCTGACCCAGCAGCGAAAAACCGGCGGGGATCGTTCCTTCTGCCATATCACCACTCGGCATCACCATGTTTTCTGTGATGGAGCCGCCAAAGCTGTAGGTCATCGCCACACCCTGCACGATAAACAGGCTGGCTAGCGTCGCCAGCATATCGGGAATTCTGAGGATGACGATCAGGAAGGCGTTAAATAAGCCAACCAGCGTACATAACAGTAAAGTCAGCGCGATTGCCTGCGTTGGGCCAAAGCCGTACCAGACGAACAGCGAAATCACCAGCGAATTGGCCAGCGATGCCGTGGAACCAACGGAGAGGTCAAAACCGCCAATGGTCAGCGATATTGAGACGCCAACCGCAATCACCGTCACGATGGCGATAGCACGTAAGATATTGATGATATTGGTTGGTTCAAGGAAACTGTCAGAAGCCAGACCGAATGCGGCGATCAGTACCACTACGGTCAGCAGCATCCCCCATTTATAGAGAAAGTCGTACAGATGGTGGCGTGGTGTCGCCTTCAGGGAAATTTCTTTGCTGCTCAAACAGGTGCTCCTCCGGTGGAATAAAGTAAAAGCGTTTCTTCATCTACGCTATCTGCGGCCATTTCAGCCACGATGCGACCATCCCAGAGCACGCAAATGCGATCGCACAGCCCCACCAGTTCGGCAAACTCGCCGGAGGCGTAAATCACCCCTTTCCCCTGCCGGGCTAAGCCGTCAATCAGAGCAAAAAGGTCGGTTTTAGCTTTCACATCCACGCCTTTGGTAGGCTCGTCAAAAATCAGCACGTCTGCGTCATTGCGCAGCCATTTACCGATTGCCACTTTTTGCTGATTGCCACCCGACAGGCGACGCAACGTTTGCTGTGGCCCTGTCGTACGGATCCCCAACTTTTGAATAATCTCTTCGGCCCAGCGCCAGGCTTCGCGATGGCCAAACAAGCCCCAGCGAGAAAAGCTGTTGTCGGCACTGACGCTGAGGTTCATCGCCACCGGTTCGTCGATAAAGATACCTTCTTTGCGGCGCTCTTCCGGGATAAGTGCCATACGTTGAGTTACTGCGGCATGAGGTGAAGAAGGTTTCCACGGTTTACCGTGCAGCTCGCCCGCAGTAATGCGGCTGTTACTGGCACCAAACAGCGCCTTGCAGAGTTCGCTTTTTCCCGCACCAGCCAGCCCGGCAATGCCGAGGATTTCGCCTTTGCGCAGCCTCAGCGAGATGTTGTGTAAAAGTGCATCATCATGCAGCCCTTCAATACTGAGCAGTGTTTCATGGCTAAACGGTGGGCGACGTGGCGGATAGATGTCCTGCAACGGGTGACCCAGCATTTTTTCAACAATCTGTTCGCCACTGAGCTCTGCCATCGGGCAGCTTTCAACCAGGTTGCCGTCGCGCAGCACCGTCAGCCAATCGCAAATTGCGCGGAGTTCATGAATACGGTGGGAAATAAATACCACGCCGATACCGCTGCTTTGCAAACGGCGCACTACGGCAAATAAGCGCTCGCTTTCGTGCTGATCCAGCGGCGCGGTTGGCTCATCCAGAATCAAAAAGCGGCAGTGATGGGAGAGCGCACGGGCCAGCAAAATTTGCTGTTTTTCCGCTAACGTGCAGCGATCGATGCGGCGATTAACATCCATATCGACATCCAGCTGCGCCAGCAGTGTGCGAGCCTGACGACGAATTTCACCCCAGTGATAAATTTGCCCGCCCTCAGCCAGCCGATCCAGCATGATATTTTCCGCCACGCTTAGCGTCGGAACCAATGCCGCATCCACTTCTTGCTGGACAAGATGAATCCCTAACTGCTTTGCATCCCGGGGAGAGCGAATCGACACGGGCTGGCCATCAAGCAGGATCTCGCCGCTGTAGTGGCTGTGGGCACCTGACAATACTGCCATCAACGTCGATTTTCCCGCGCCGTTGGCGCCGGTCAGCGCGTGAACGGAATGACCAGTAAGGCTGAAATCAACCTTATTAAGCGCGGTGAAGCCGCCAAAGGCGATAGAGATTTGCCGCATCTCAAGGCGATTAACCGCTGTCATAGACATTTTTCTCTGGCTAAAAGAAGGAAATGAACGCCGTATTCTTTATTGCATTATCACGGCAGGCAACGAACGAAAGGGCATAAGCTAACACAAAAACTAATTAGCCATCCAGACACCCAGACACTTAAGCATCTAAAGCCAGCCAAATCCTTTTACACAGCATAAACAAGGGGTACAAAGATTATTAACAGAATTTCACGCGGTAAGACGGTGCTTCTGGCGTAGTGTAAAAGGGGAGAATTTCAGCGAGAAAAAAAGAATGGTCATGCCGGGGAAACAAAAAAACCGCCTGAGATGGCGGTTTTTTTGTGCTGCTCCGGTTAGCGGCCTTTGCAGCAGAACTCTGTGTCAATACAACACAAGCGCGTCCCCGCGGCGAAATATTCAGCTTAATTTGATTTAAAGTCAAGATTAGAGCAGTTTATTTTGCCTATTATTTCGCCGGGCCCTTCCGCCATCTTAGCAAATGGGCACCGGTTTCCAGGGAGGGATGTCCAGTGGCCGTAAATGCAAGCGCATCCCCGTGCTTGTTTTCACGGTAGCATCACCGGTGGTATTACCGTGAAGCGGTCTGTGCAAGGACCGCACAATGAAACGGTACTTTTGTATTGTGCTCGTTGTATCTGGCACGCTGTGGTCAACCGGGAGCGGGAAATGGGAAATATCCCACAACACGTTCGCGATCACCATTAACGTGGCAGGCAAGTAGCCAGGTAACCGCCCTTCTGGGCGGTTCCTTCAGCGCTAAGCTAAAAATGCCCTCTGCTGAAGTAAACCCGGATGATGTACCCGCGAAAAAAAACCGACGAACAAAGTTCGTCGGTTTAGCATCACAAAAGTGACAGGAATTATTTTGCAGCAGAGAAACGGGCTGCTGCTTCGTCCCAGTTAACCACTTCCCAGAACGCTTTGATGTAGTCAGGGCGTTTGTTCTGATATTTCAGGTAGTAAGCATGTTCCCACACGTCCAGACCCACGATTGGGGTGCCGGATGCGCCAGAAATTGCTTCACCCATCAGCGGGCTGTCCTGGTTTGCAGTAGAGACTACCGCCAGCTTGTCGCCTTTTTTAACCAGCCACGCCCAGCCTGAACCGAAACGGGTTGCGGCTGCTTTTTCGAATTCAGCTTTGAAAGCATCAACGCTACCAAAATCTTTCTCGATAGCCGCTTTCAGATCGCCGCTCAGCGTGGTGCCGGTTTTCAGGCCTTTCCAGAAGAAGCTGTGGTTAGCGTGGCCGCCCGCGTTGTTACGCAGCACGGTTTTTTTATCAGCAGGAACCTGATCCAGTTTGGTGATCAGCTCTTCAACTGGCAGGCTTGCAAATTCGGTACCTTCCAGCGCGGCGTTAGCGTTGTTAACGTAGGTCTGGTGGTGTTTGGTGTGATGGATTTCCATCGTCTGCTTGTCGAAATGCGGTTCCAGTGCGTCGTATGCGTAAGGCAAGGATGGCAGTGAATAACTCATGTTCATCATCTCCATTAAGGGTGGGCGGGGGCTATGCAGCCCCGCGTAAGCAGTCGGATCATTATAGTTAAATAAATGATCTGGAAAAGGGTTATCAATGCCCCGTTGTTTATAAGGCTATTACAGGCAGCAGGCATGCAGCCCGCGTTAGAACCATCTTCTCTCAGCACAGACCGAAACGGTATAAGCTCGTTCAGCGCGGGAACGCCTTCGCCGCTGAACGCCGTTACCTGCCTGTGGTTCCCTTTTGGCATAAGGGTGGCGGCTGCCGTTACCGGCGGCGAGCAAGCCGCCGGGAGACGTTCGCGAGCACTCCTGGCGCAGCCATCTCCAACAGGATACTTAACGAACCAATGCGCTCAATGATTTATCCAGCGCGCCCACCAGCCAGTCAATATCGCTTTCCTGGAACGCTAGCGGCGGGCGCAGTTTCAGCACGTTGCCGTACGGCCCGGCCACCGAAGTCAGCACACGATTTTCCCGCAGCTTTTCAGTGACATCCAGCGCCAGCTGTTTGTTAGGGGTTTTACTGGCTTTATCCGTCACCAGCTCAAAGCCAATAAACAGGCCCGCGCCACGCACATCGCCCACGCATTCGTATTTCTCTTTCAGCGTCAGTAATTCTTTCAGCAATTTTTCGCCGACCACGCGGCTGTGTTCCTGTAACCCTTCTTCTTTAATGACCTTCAGCACTGCCTGAGCGGCAGCCATGGCTACCGGGTTGCCACCAAAGGTATTGAAGTAAGGAATATCGTCGCTGAACGCCGCCAGCACGTCGCTTTTCGCCAACAGTGCGGAAACCGGAATGCCGTTACCCATTGGTTTACCGGTGGTGACGATATCCGGCACGACGTCATGGCGGGCAAAGCCCCAGAATGCTTCACCGGTGCGGGCAAAGCCTGGCTGCACCTCATCGGCAATAAAGATGCCGCCGTTTTTATGCACCACATCGACAGCCTGTTGCAAAAAGCCTTTTGGCCCCGGCAGCACGCCGTCGGAAGAGAAAATTGAATCCGCCAGGAAACCGGCAAACTTAATGCCTTTCGCCGCCATATCATCGATCTGCTTCTGGATTTCATTGGCAAACCACGCCCCCAGATCCGGCGCAGTAACGCGATAGCGATCGGGCGGAGAAACCAGGCGCGTCGTCGCGGCCAGCGGCTGTCCAGAACCCAGCGCGGGCGAAACGCCCGAGGTCAGATCGCTGGTGCCGTGATAGGCTTCCTGGCTGACAATAATGCCGGTGCCACCGCTGTACGCCCTGGCCACGCGAATGGCCAGATCGTTAGCTTCTGAACCGGTGCACATATACATCGCGCGGTCGATTTCACCGGGCATCGTTGCCAGCAGCTCTTCTGAATAATCGAGAATACGCTCGTGCAGATAACGGGTGTGAGTATTCAGCTGCTGCATCTGCTGGTAAACCGCGTCTGTCACTGCCGGATGGCAATGGCCAATGCTGGCAACGTTATTGTAGGCATCGAGATATTTATCGCCCGCCGCATCCCACAAATACTGGGCCTCGCCCCGAACCAGATGGACCGGCTTGCGATAGAACAGACGATAGGATTCACCCAGCACTTTGCTGCGTTTGTCGGTCAGTTTGCGCACATCGGCGTCGAGCCCTGAAGCGTGCTCGGCGCGAAAGCTGTTGGTGTCCATGATGGTCGAACGTGTAGCCATGATAACTCCCGTTACGATAAAGAAAATGGAGGCCGCGATGGCCCTCTGATTTTTATCATGGCAACTTTTGGCAAAAATGCAACTAAATACACAAACGCAATAAAATACACATGCACAACGAAACGTTCTCGGTTAGGCTAGTGCCCATCTTGTCTGGTTAAGGAAAGAAAAATGCTTCAGGAAACGCGACTTCATCGTATTCGTGCGCTGCTGACCACGCTCAGCCATGTCAGTACGGAACGGATTATCAGAGAGTTAGGTATTTCGCGTGAAACGGCCAGAAGAGACATTATCGAGCTGGAAGCGCTGGGCGTCGCGCGTCGCGTCCATGGCGGTTTGATTGCTATCGATGCTGAGCCAGAACCGCCGCTGACCGTCCGTAGCGAGGTGCGCGCTCGTGAAAAACTCGCTATCGCTCGTGCGGCGGCGCAGTTGCTGAAGCCCGGTCAGACGCTGTTTATGGATGCGGGCAGCACAACGACGATGCTGGCCGGGGAGCTCTGCACTATGTCCGGTCTGACAATTATCACCAACAGCCTGCATGCCGCGCTGAAGCTTTCCGCGGCGGAAGAAAATGTGCCGCTGAATAATTCCATTATCCTGCTTGGTGGCAATATGCAGGCCGGCGCGCAGGAAACGCGGGGCGAGTTAACCGTTGGGGAAATTCACCGTTTCCGTGCCGATGTCGCGATGATGTCGCCAGTGGGTATCGACAGTAAAAATGGTGCCAGCAGTTTCCATCCGCACGAAGCCGCTATTGCCCGTGCCATGGCGGCACAGGCTACCCAGCTGGTTCTGCTGGCCGATCACAGCAAGCTTGGCCTGACCAGCCGGATGAACTATGCCGCTATTGAACAGGTGACCACGCTGGTGACCGACAGCGGCGCGACGGCGCTTCCCGCTTTCAGCGCGCTGGAAAAGATGCTGCCGCATATCGTCGTGGCCTAAACCAATCTCTGCGGATGCGTATATACCGTGGCGCGTCCCGGCTTACTGAAGCCGACCAGCGTCAAGTTGGTGCGTTGAGCCACCTCCACGGCGAGTCGGGTTGCGGCGGAGACAGCGAACAGGATCTCCACGCCGCACATGGCGGATTTCTGTACCATCTCATAGCTGGCCCGGCTGGAAACCAGCACTGCGCCCTGCTGCCAGCCGGTTTGCTGACTGCGCTGTCCAAGCAGCTTATCCAGCGCCACGTGCCGCCCTACGTCCTCGCAGCCGCCCGCCAGATTGCCATCGGGCATCATCCATGCCGCTGCATGCGTACAGCCCGTCAGTTGGCCAACGGGTTGGTAATTTTTCAGCTGGGCTAGCGCCTCATCCAATCGGTCTACTGCAAACGTCTGGGTAAACGGCAACGGCTGAACGGGCTTACCGATTTCGGCCAGCTGTTCCACGCCACACACGCCACAGCCGGTGCGGCCAGCCATCGCACGGCGCTGCTCTTTTAGCCCCATAAACCGCCGGCTGGAAAGCTCCACCTGCACTTCAATGCCGCCGCAGGAAGGCTGGATATCAATGCCGTAGATGTCATCAGGCGAAGCAATAATGCCTTCTGATAAAGAAAAACCCAGCGCGAATGCCTCCAGATCTTTTGGCGTGGCCATCATCACCACGTGGGAGATGCCGTTGTAAACCAGCGCAACAGGCACTTCATCTGCCAGCCAGTCATCTTTTGCCACGTCCAGCGTATTACGCTGCCAGACCTGCGCCCGACTCAGCCCGCTTAACGTCGGGTTTTTATCAAATTCACTCATTTTGCTCACCTGGCACGTTGATCTTCAAACGGGATGATCATGCTGCGCCATGTTGGCACTGAAAACACCCAATCCCCCTCTGCAGGAGAATACCCGTTCCTGGCCAAAAGAAGTATTTTGCGCCGCAAAAAAGGTTAAAAAGCGCCCTTTATGATCCATATCAATTTCATCACTTTTCAGCCTGCTACTTTGCGCGCTCATGGAATGAAAGGTGGGCCATAAATGCAAATGAACAGACGCAGTTTTTTTAAGATCTGTGCAGGCGGAATGGCGGGAACGTCTCTCGCTTTGCTCGGTTTTTCGCCGGTAACGGCAACAGCCGCTATTCGTGAAAACAAACTTCTTCGCAGTAAAGAAACCCGAAATAACTGCACTTACTGCTCTGTAGGCTGCGGCATGCTGATTTACAGTCTCGGCGACGGTGCTAAAAATGCTATTTCCACGATCTACCATATTGAAGGCGATCCCGATCATCCGGTCAGTCGCGGCTCGCTGTGTCCGAAGGGCGCAGGCGTACTAGATTACATCCACAGCGACCAGCGGCTGAAATACCCGGAATACCGTGCGCCCGGCTCCGACCGCTGGCAGCGCATTAGCTGGGAAGACGCGTTCAATCGTATCGCCCGGCTGATGAAGGATGACCGCGACGCTAATTTCCAGATCAAAAACGCGGCGGGCACCACGGTAAACCGCTGGCTGACTACCGGCATGCTCTGCTCTTCTGCCGCCAGTAATGAAACCGGCCTGCTGGACCAGAAGTTTGCCCGCGCGCTGGGCATGCTGGCGATTGATAATCAGGCGCGACTTTGTCACGGCTCTACCGTTGCGGCGCTGGCACCCAGTTTTGGCCGTGGCGCCATGACCAATAACTGGAACGATATCAAAAACGCCAACGTCATTCTGATTATGGGTGGCAACCCTGCTGAAGCCCATCCGGTTGGCTTCAAGTGGGTGATCGAAGCCAAAATTCATAATGGCGCGCAGGTGATTGTTGTCGATCCTCGCTTCAATCGCTCAGCTGCCGTTGCCGATATGTATGCTCCCATCCGCGCCGGAAGCGATGCCGCTTTTTTGATGGGCGTGGTCAATTATCTGCTTGAATACCAGCAGGTACAGCTTGAATACGTGAAGGCTTTTACCAACGCGGCTCTCATTGTCAGCGAAGGATATGGATTTCAGGATGGGCTTTTCAGTGGCTATGACGAGGCCACCCGCCAGTATGATAAAACCGGCTGGCACTACGAGATGGATGCAGACGGTTACGCAAAACGCGATGATACGCTGGCCCATCCACGCTGCGTCTGGAATTTGCTGAAAACCCATGCCAGTCGCTACACGCCCGCGCTGGTAAATCGTATTTGCGGCACCCCGGAAGACGATTTCCTGCGGATTTGTCAGCAGCTGGCCGCCACCAGCGTGCCCAACCGTACTGCCAGCATTCTCTATGCGCTTGGCTGGACCCATCATTCCAACGGCTCGCAAATTATCCGGGCGGCGGCAATGGTCCAGCTACTGCTCGGCAACATTGGCATGATCGGCGGCGGTATTAACGCGCTTCGCGGGCATTCCAACGTGCAGGGTTTTACCGATTTAGGGCTGCTGTCGCAAAGCCTGCCAGGCTATCTGATGTTGCCATCAGAGCATCAAACCTCTCTGGAAAGCTATTTACAGCAGGCTACGCCTGTTGAGGCATTACCGGGCCAGGTCAACTACTGGCAACACACGCCGAAGTTCTTCATCAGCCTGATGAAAAGCTTTTATGGCGACAATGCGCAGAAAGAAAACGGTTGGGGGTTTGACTGGCTGCCAAAGTGGGATAAAAACTACGACTGCCTGACGCAGGCCGAAATGATGACCGAAGGAAAATTCAACGGCTACATCGTCCAGGGCTTTAACCCGCTGGCTGCCTTCCCGGATAAAAACAAAGCCTCCCGCGCTTTTTCCCAACTGAAATATATGGTGGTTATCGATCCGCTCAGTACCGAAACGGCCAGCTTCTGGCAGCCTCACGGTGAGTTTAACGACGTCGACCCGGCGCAAATCCAGACCGAAGTGTTCCGTCTGCCCTCCTCCTGTTTTGCGGAAGAAGACGGATCGGTCGCCAATTCGTCCCGCTGTTTACAGTGGCACCAGGCGGCGGCCAGTCCGCCAGGCGAGGCGCTGCACGACGGTAAGATCTTGGGGAATATTTTCCTGCGCCTGCGCGAGCTTTATCGTCAGGAAGGGGGGACCGCGCCAGAGCCGCTGTTAGCCATGAGCTGGGACTACACCAACCTGTGGTCGCCTGCTTCTGAAGAGGTCGCCATGGAAAACAACGGCAAAGCGCTGGCCGATATCGTTGATGAACATGGCAGGCTGGTGCTGAAAAAGGGTCAGCAGCTCAGCTCCTTTGCCGAACTGCGGGACGATGGCACAACCGCCAGTGCCTGCTGGATTTATGCCGGAAGCTGGACCGCCGCAGGCAACCAGATGGCAAGACGCGATAACGCCGATCCGTCAGGACTGGGCGCAGCAAACGGCTGGGCATGGGCATGGCCGCTCAACCGACGTATTCTCTACAACCGCGCCTCCGCCGATCCGCAGGGTAAAGCCTGGGATCCGCAGCGCACGCTGATTGAGTGGAACGGGCAACGCTGGGAAGGCATTGACGTGCCCGATTATCCGTTAACTACGCCGCCAGAGCAGAAAGTGGGGCCGTTTATCATGCTGCCGGACGGCATGGGGCATTTGTTTGCGCTGGATAAACTCATTGATGGGCCGTTCCCCGAGCATTACGAACCTTCAGAAAGCCCGACCGGGAACAACGCCCTGCATCCTGAGGTGGTTTACAGTCCGGTAGCACGGCTGTTCCATGCCGATGCGCTGGCGCTGGGACGCGCCGACCAGTTCCCCTATGTAGCCACAACCTATTCCATTACCGAGCTTTTCCGTCACTGGACTAAACATGCCTTACTGAACGCCATTGCTCAGCCCGAGCAGTTTATTGAGATCGGCACGGAGCTGGCAGAAGAAAAAGGCATCAGGGTGGGAGATTCAGTAAAAGTCAGTTCGCAGCGTGGCTACATCAAAGCCAAAGCGGTAGTGACAAAACGCCTGCGCAGGTTACTTATCGATGGCAAAACGGTCGATACCATTGGTATTCCGTGCCACTGGGGCTTTGAAGGCGCGGCAAAGCAAGGATTTCTGGCCAACACCCTGACGCCTTCGGTCGGCGACGCTAACTCGCAAACACCCGAATATAAAGCGTTTTTGGTTAACGTCGAAAGGATTTGAGGAAACTTATGTCACTGCAAACGCAAAATATTCTTCGGCGATCGGCCACCAACAGCGCAACGCCCGCGCCACGCGCCAGAGACCACCAGCAGGAAGTGGCGAAACTGATTGATGTCACTACCTGTATCGGCTGCAAAGCCTGTCAGGTCGCCTGCTCCGAGTGGAACGACATTCGTGATGAGGTCGGACACAACGTCGGCATTTATGATAACCCTACCGATCTGACGGCCAAATCCTGGACGGTCATGCGCTTTTCGGAAGTGGAAGAACAGGGCAGACTTGAGTGGCTTATCCGCAAAGATGGCTGCATGCACTGTGCCGATCCGGGCTGTCTGAAGGCCTGTCCGGCAGAAGGCGCAATCATTCAGTACGCCAACGGCATTGTCGATTTTCAGTCGGAACACTGCATTGGCTGCGGCTACTGTATTGCAGGCTGTCCGTTTAACGTGCCACGCCTGAATAAAGAGGATAACCGCGCCTATAAATGCACGCTGTGCGTCGATCGTGTCACCGTTGGGCAAGAGCCTGCCTGTGTGAAGACCTGCCCGACAGGCGCTATTCATTTCGGCAGCAAGGCCGATATGCACCAGCTTGCGGCTGGCCGGGTGAGCGAACTGCAAAGCCGGGGCTACGATCGTGCCGGGCTGTACGATCCCGCAGGCGTTGGCGGCACGCACGTGATGTATGTACTGCATCATGCTGATAAGCCAGAGCTTTATCATGGCCTGCCCGCGAATCCCTGCATCAGTCCGGCCGTTACTTTCTGGAAAGGCATCTGGAAACCGCTTGCCGCCATCGGTTTTGCCGCGACTTTTGCCGCCAGCGTATTTCATTACGTCGGCATTGGGCCAAACCGGGTGGAAGAAGAGGAAGAACCCCATGACAAGGAGACGCATTAATGAAGATCCAGCGCTACAATGCAACAGAAAGGCTCAACCACTGGCTGATGGCCATTTGCTTTGTCTTCGCCGCCCTGAGCGGGCTGGGGTTTTTCTTTCCTTCGTTTAACTGGCTGCTGAATATACTCGGGACGCCTCAGCTGGCGCGCATTCTTCACCCTTTTGTCGGGGTAACGATGTTCATCGCTTTTCTGCCGATGTTCTTTCGCTACTGGCGGCACAATTTGCCCGACCGTGAGGATCTGGTCTGGGCAAAAAATATTCATAAAATTGCGCAAAACGAGGAAGTGGGCGATACCGGACGCTATAATTTCGGACAGAAGTGCGTATTCTGGGCAGCTATCGGTACTTTACTGTTGCTGCTGGCAAGCGGTATCGTTATCTGGCGGCCCTGGTTTGCCGACGCGTTTGCCATCCCGGTTATTCGCGTTGCGCTGCTGGTGCATTCTGTCGCTGCCGCAGCGCTGATCATCGTCATTATGGTTCATATCTATGCCGCTCTGTGGGTGAAAGGAACCTTGACCGCGATGGTAGAAGGCTGGGTTACAACCACATGGGCGAAAAAGCACCACCCACGCTGGTATCGCGCCGTTCGCGAACAGCAGAAGCGACCGAAATAACAGGATCCCCATGAGCATTCGCATAATCCCGCAGGCCGGGCTGGCAACAAGCGAAGAAACCGCGGCGGAGATGATCCCGCCGTTACTTTTTCCCAGGCTGAAAAATCTGTATTCCCGGCGCGCTGCCCGGCTTCGTCAGCTGGCGGAGAAAAATCCGCTGGGTGACTACCTGCGTTTTGCCGCCGTCGTCGCCAGTGCTCAGGAAATTGTGCTGTACGATCATCCGCTACAGATGGATCTGCACGCCCGCCTGGTGGAAACCGCCGCGAGCGGGAAACCGCCGCTGGATATTCATCTGCTCCCGCGCGATCCGCACTGGCAGCGGCTACTGCACTCGCTGATTGCCGAAATGAAGCCGGAAATGACCGGCCAGGCGCTGGCCGTGCTGGAGAATTTGGAAAAGGCTTCCGCCACGGAGTTGGAAGCAATGGCTTCCGCGCTGTTTGCCGATGACTTTGCTCAGGTCAGCAGCGACAAATCACCGTTTATCTGGGCAGCGCTCTCCCTTTACTGGGCACAGATGGCAGCGCTGATCCCCGGTAAAGCGCGGGCTGAGCCAGGCGAACAGCGCCAGTTCTGTCCGGTTTGCGGCAGCGTCCCGGTCGCCAGCGTCATTCATATGGCCACGCAACAAGGCGGCTTACGCTATCTGCACTGCAACCTTTGCGAAAGCGAATGGCACGTGGTGCGGGCCAAATGCAGCAACTGCGAACAAACGCGGGATCTGCATTACTGGTCGCTGGACAGCGAAACCGCCGCCGTTAAAGCAGAAAGCTGCGGTGACTGCGGCACCTACCTGAAAATGCTCTATCAGGAAAAAGATCCCGCGGTCGAGCCGGTTGCTGACGACCTCGCCTCGCTGGTACTGGATGCCCGCATGGAGCAGGAAGGCTTTTCACGTAGCAGCCTGAATCCTTTCCTGTTTCCTGGAGAATGACTCACTGAATACTATTCCGCCGGCCAGATCCGGCGAAAAGAGGGAAATCGCGCAATGAAATTAATCGGCAGTTACACCAGCCCTTTTGTCCGGAAAATTTCCGTTATTCTGTTGGAAAAAGGCATTACGTTTGAATTTATTAACGAATCGCCATGGACCGATGAAAGCCAGGTACCGCAGTTTAATCCACTGGGCAAAATTCCGGCGCTGATTACCGCACCGGATGAAATCTGGTATGACTCTCATATCATTGCTGCTTATCTGGAACAGCTGGATATCGCCCCTGCACTGCTGCCGCGAGAAAAACTGGCCGCGCTGAAAGTCCAGCAGCTGGAAGCGCTGGCCGATGGTATTGGCGATGCGGCAGTGATCCTGCTGCGCGAACAGATGCGTCCGCCGGAGCTGCAAATGGAAAGTCAGCTGCTGCGCCAGCGCGAGAAAATTTTACGTGGTCTGGATGCGCTGGAGAAAGAAGCGGCCAAAGGCATTACGCTGAACAGTGAAAAGCTGAACGTCGCGGATATTGCCACTGCCTGCCTGATAGGCTTTTTGAATTTCCGCCGCGTTATTCCTAACTGGTGTGTGGATCGTCCGGCGCTGATCAGGCTGGCGGAAAAAATGTTTGAACGCGAAAGCTTTGCCCGCACCGTGCCTCCAACTACGTGATTAAAAGCGGGCGCTGACGCCAAGGTTATACATAAACTGTTCGCCAGTACTCAGTCCGCCCGTTTGAGAGACAGAAGCGAATGCCGCCACGCTATCTCCCAACGGCATGTGCGCGCCAACGGTGACATCGACCCAGTTGCTGTCCTGATTGGCAGAGTCGCGGGTAAAGGCGGTCTGGGTCGATTTCAGCCCGCCTCCGGCCCGCCAGACGTTATCACCAAACTGATGGTTGTAACTCACTTCCGCCCAGGGATTAAACCAGCCCAGGCTGGAATCAACACGCCAGCCCAGCGCACCGATTTGCGAATGATAATTCTGATCGTCAAAGCGCATCGCGGTGCTGCTGGCTCCCTGTTCCCGATAGCCGTCAACCGAGCTGTAATCCAGCGCATATTGCGCTATGGGGCCGGTAGTTAACAGCGATCCAACAGGAAAATCCCAGCCAGTTGTGATGCGCGCGCCCAGCTGCGTGCCATCCGTTTCGCCTTTTTCTGTTCGCGTTGCCGGGCCAATTTTGACGGTACGTTTGATGTCATCGAAGTTTGCCGACGCGTAGTGCGCATCCGCGTTAACCCAGCCGTTATCAAAAAAAGCGAGTTCGCTGTAGGCCGACAGCAGCCAGCCCCGCATCTTATAGTCATAGCGTGGCGTGGGATGCTGACTGTCATTCGATGCGGAAACCAGCCCGCCTACAAGCCAGTTATCTGTCAGTTTGTAATCCACGCCCAGCGTCAGATTATGGCTGGTTGCATTGCCCTCTCCCGCGGCAAGATTACCGGCATAGTCATCATGCTGGCCCGCGTAGCCGCCAAAAACATTCAGCGAGCCCTGCGGATTAGCGCTGTGTCGCTGCTGCTGTAAATGACCGTCGAGCGTGGCCCGGGCATCTCGTGACATGGCCAGCGTGGCCTGATTCAGCGCCACAACCTGGGCAGGGGCGTCGAGCACTGACTGAATATAATCGGCAATCAGCTGATGCGTGGAGGGGCCGGGATGCAACCCGTCGGCAAAAAGGTAAGCCTGTTCGCTGGCAAAACCGGGCGTGCTGGCACCGCAGACCGCTGCCGAGACGCCAGGCGGACAAGCCATCCCGGCGGTATTCGTTAACCCGTAACCCGCAGGATCGCTGAGAATTTCGTTGAACAACCCGTTAATGTCTACGCGCACGATATTTCCGCTCAGCTGTGCCAGCTGGCTCTCCTCCTGCTGGTTATAGCTGTCTGTTAACGCGCTCGCCTGGCTGCTCAGCGTTTGCCAGGCTTCATAGAGCTGGCTGGCTATCGCCTGCTGTACCAGCGACACAGAACTTGCCTGTCCGGCGGCGGCATAAAGCGCCTGATAGATGGCCTGATTACGGCTAGCCTGGCTCAGGGTGGTCTGGCTGTTAAGCGAGGTAAAGGCGGCAGCAAGCGCCGCGTCGGCCACGGGTGCCAGCCCAACCTGAATCACCGCCTCAAGCAAGGCGGGCGACGCGCCAATATTGGGCACCGTAGGCACAATGACCGCTCCCGCTCCCGCCGCCAGCAGCGTTTGTACCTGGCCGGCAGCGGCAAAAGCGCTGGTGCTAACTATCCCTTCTGCGGCCAGCGGATTCAGCACAGCGGCAGCCAAATCGTTACCGCCAATCCAGTGAATATAGAGCCCGTCCGCATCGGCCCGTCCATTGCTGGCGGCAAGGTAAGCGCTAACCTGGTCTGCGGTATTATCGACAGGATTGATTTGGGCAGTCGCGGTCGAATTGCCCGCGGCATAGTTAGTTCCGCCGGAATCGGAAGCGCGTAAAGAGAGATTGATTTTTTCAGCCAGTATCTCATCATACAAAGGATGAATATTGCTATCCCAGGTATAACGGCCATTATTACCGCTGTCGCTTAAGCTGTCGCCAAAGACATAAAGCTGGTCCCAACTTAAAGCAGGATGAATCGAACCCAGATAGCAGATAATCCACGCCGCTGTGAAAGCGCGTGTAGCCAGACGTTTCTTTGACATACAACGACTCCAGAAAAGAGCCCAAAAGCGACAGAACGGCAAGGGTTATAGGTTATTTTTGCGTCAACCTGTTAAATAACTATTGCCTGGTAACGGATTACGTCAAGCTGTCATCCTGACTTTTTCAGTCTGTTTTGATAAGGAAATACATGATGCAACGTTGCGGCTGGGTATCTCAGGATCCGCTCTATCTGGCTTACCATGATGAAGAGTGGGGAATTCCGCTGACTGACAGTCGCGAACTCTTTGAAATGCTTTGTCTGGAAGGGCAAATGGCCGGGCTTTCCTGGCTTACCGTATTGAAAAAGCGCGATAATTATCGCCAGGCTTTCCACCATTTTGATCCTCAGGCGGTGGCACTGATGGGTGAAGCCGATGTCGCGCGGCTGGTTAACGACAGCGGCATCATTCGTCATGCTGGCAAAATTGCGGCGATTATTGCTAACGCCCGTGCGCTGCTTGCCATGGAAGCCAGAGGAGAAGCGTTCAATACGTTTATCTGGCAATTTGTCGATCATCAGCCGCAGATCCATCACTACAGCGATTATCGCACGGCGCCCACGACCAGTTCCGTTTCCGATGCGCTTTCTAAAGCCCTTAAGCAGCGCGGTTTTAAATTCGTTGGTAGCACCACCTGTTACTCCTTTATGCAGGCCTGCGGATTAATTAACGATCACGTCACCAGCTGTTTTTGTCATCCCGATAATCTGGCGTAGCGTCTCTTTACAATTTAGGAACATAACACCGTTTTTTTTCTGTCAGCCAGCGTCATAATCACTTTTTTCAGGCAATTTTGCCTCGCGCTGTTCAGGAATCTATCTCAATGAAAAAACGTTTTATCACGCTCGCTCTGGTTTTGAGCGGCACTGTTGCGCTTTCGGGCTGTACCACTAATCCCTATACGGGCGAACGTGAAGCGGGCAAATCCGGCATTGGCGCGGGTATTGGTGCGGCATTAGGCGCAGGCGTCGGCGTACTCTCTTCGTCGAAGAAAGATCGCGGCAAAGGCGCACTGATTGGCGCGGCCGCAGGTGCCGCTCTGGGTGGCAGCGCTGGCTACTATATGGATGTGCAGGAAGCCAAGCTGCGTGAGAAAATGCGCGGTACCGGCGTCAGCGTCACCCGTAACGGTAACAACATTGTGCTGAATATGCCGAATAACGTGACCTTCGACAGCAGCAGCAGCTCACTGAAGCCTGCGGGTGCCAATACGCTGACCGGCGTAGCGATGGTGCTAAAAGAGTATGCAAAAACTGCGGTTAACATTGTCGGTTATACCGACAGCACCGGTAGCCGTCAGCTAAATATGAAACTGTCACAGCAGCGTGCCGACAGCGTTGCCAGCTCGCTGATTACTCAGGGCGTGGCGGCTAACCGCATCCGCACCGGCGGAATGGGCCCGGATAATCCAATCGCGTCCAACAGCACCTCAGAAGGGAAAGCGCAGAACCGTCGCGTGGAAATCACCCTCAGCCCGCTGCAATAAGCCTGTTTTGGCCGGGCGGCACCGCGCCCGGCCTCGCCTTTCTTGTCCCGATACCTGTGCTCAGCTATGGGCGAGGGTAGCCTTATGCTTTATTATGGCCCGATCCGCATTCCGTCATTTCGGACTATCTTAAGGAAATAAGGCCAGTTATAGCTGGTTTTATCCCTCTGTTAACTGTTCAAGGACCGCCATGAATCGCAAGGCTTCACGCGCCACTATCAGCGATGTTGCTAAAGCAGCGAAAACCGGAAAAACCAGCGTCTCTCGCTATCTTAACGGCGAGCAGAACGTGCTTTCTACCGATTTAAAGCAGCGTATTGAAACCGCTATTGCTGAACTGAATTATCGCCCGAGCCAGATGGCTCGTGGGCTAAAGCGCGGGCGTACACGGCTTATCGGGCTGATCATTGCGGATATCACTAACCCCTATTCGGTTGATGTGATGGGCGGGATCGAAGCGGCCTGTCGCGCGCAGGGTTTTACCCTGCTGATGTGTAATACCAACAACCAGGTCGATCAGGAGCAGCATTACCTCAATCTGCTGAGCAGTTATCAGGTTGAAGGCATTGTGGTAAACGCGGTGGGAATGCGTGAAGAGGTGCTCAACCATCTTCAGCAGTCTTTTTTACCCATGGTGCTGATAGACCGTAAGATCCCTGATTTTGACTGCGATGTTGTCGGTCTGGACAATATGGAAGCGGCGACGCAGGTCACCGAGCACTTAATCGAACAGAGGTTTGAAACTCTCTTATTCGTTACCGAGCCGCTGGGCATGGTAAATACCCGTTTAGAGCGCCTGAAAGGATTTAATCAGGTGGCGGCACAGTATCCGCACTGCCATACCGAACAGGCTGAAGTCGCGCTGCATGATGCGGCCAAACTCGATCGCGTACTTCTTGAGTTCTACCAGCGAAATCATGCAAAGCGCTGCGCGGTGCTGGCGGTTAATGGCGCACTCACGCTACAGGTTGCACGATCGCTAAAACGCCTCGAGCTGAACTGGGGCAAAGAGCTGGGTCTGCTGGGCTTTGATGAGCTGGTCTGGTCCGAGCTGGCCGGCGTGGGGATTACCACGCTGAAGCAGCCTACCTGGCAAATCGGTTATG
This sequence comes from Pantoea sp. CCBC3-3-1, assembly GCF_007981265.1. Lineage (NCBI taxonomy): Bacteria > Pseudomonadati > Pseudomonadota > Gammaproteobacteria > Enterobacterales > Erwiniaceae > Pantoea > Pantoea sp. CCBC3-3-1. The sequence continues at coordinate 22,829 of NZ_CP034363.1, read as the reverse complement.
CCGCGCTGGAGCAGGTGATACGCCGCATCGAAGGCGATAATTCTCCGCCCCGTGAACAGGTCTGGTCTGGCGAACTGATTGTCCGCGGATCGACCCGGCTGGAAGGACAAAACTAAAGCAATAAGGTAAGCGGTACAACCGTGGCGCTTACCACTTTGCTTTAACAATATCGCCGTTTTTCTCTTCCCGATATTTTCCGTCGGATCTGATTAAGATATTACCTGCCATAGTATTAAAAATAACCATCTCCATATCTTTATCAATACAGTTTTTTTTCACCTTCATTTCTTCAAAGCAGAGCAGATCCGTGGTTTCAGAACTCCACCGCGATACATGTTCAGGCATCTCTTTAAAGCCATCGCCAAAATTCCAAAAGCTGATATAAACTCTTCCCTGACTGCTATCAATGGGAACTCCATATTTTTCATTGAGCATTGTTTTGTTTCTCTTCCACCAGGCGAGCCTGCCTGGGTCGCTGAAAGGCAGGTCTTCAACTACAACCCGCACCCTCCCTTCCGCCGGAAAGACACCAACAACGGTAGCAGGATGAAAAAATTTATAAGCATAATAAATAGAAATGAAAACAATCAGGAATAGGATGCTTTTTTTCACATTGATTCTTTTTAAATTATGCATTTCGAGACCTTTCTCCCTTGATTTCAATCATTGCTTCCATATTTACCATAAAGGGTTTGAAGCCCAGCTTATCCCATCTTTGAAGCAGAAACCATATACGGAATAATGGAACATTGTGAAATATTTTTTTCATAATATCCTGATTATCTAATCCAAAGTGATCCTGACCCTGATAATGAATTTTAATAGTGTATTTGTTTCTTTTTAGTTCCAAAGAAAATAATGTGATTTTTGTTGCATATACATCATGAACTGAAATACCTAATCCATTTATTCCATCTTTCCACCTGTCAAATTTTGGCAACCGGGTATCTTTTAAAGAGTTACTAATTAAACCCACACCTTCTTTATTAAAACACTCACCTTCCCAGTCAATATTATTTATAATTTCATCCTTAATTATTTTTAACGTACTATCCTTACTTGTATCATTAATTATCTGCTGCTTATAAGCAAAGTCTAACGTAGGATCTCTGAAAACCGCACCATTCCCCGTTTGAAAATGATTAACCATTCGGAGAAACAGCTCCCGGTATCCGAAGAAAGAGACCGCTCTCGATAAGGTGCGCATTTCATCAAAAAGCATGGCGGTCATTTTTTGTCGATCGATTTTCTCTTTAATAATCGCTGGCGCGGCAAACGCATAATTGCCCACAGGATAACGCAGCCGGGTGTCTGTCCAGGGATCCAGCGTTTCAGAAATGTTTTTTAAGCCATAGCGCTCTTTCAACTCTCTTTCACTTAAATCACCGCACTGCATATCGTTGGCATTAGGTTTGTCAAATCGTTTTTGACTGGTAAACAGGTTATGAGGAAGGGAAAGCGCAGTAGAAGAAGCCTGCTGAGTATCAGACATGAAAAATTCCTTTTTGGTTATCGGGCTTCATTGCCCTGCTGTCGCCGCCAGTGTACTTTTTCGCCGATAAAAATCCGTGTTTTTCAGAGCATCCCGACACGATAATTGTTCACATCGTGAGCGCGATCATAAAACCGCATGCTGCCCCTTTCTATTGGAACCGGTTCCAATTAACGTTTTTGTAACGTCAGACCGGGGTTTTCGGAGGAACGATGAAACCTGAAGTGATAGTAGTGACGGCCGCCTACGGCCACGATCGGATTAATGCGCTGGGTGGCCAACGGGCCGTCCTGCCGATTATTGCCGCTGCCGGCGCTGATGGCGTGGAGATCCGCCGTGAGCTGTTTAACGACGCCGAGCTAAATGCCCTTTCCGGGCTGGGTCAGGCTATCGCTGATGCACAGCTTGCTGCCTCCTACTCTGTTCCGGAAGCGCTGTTTACCGCAGAAGGCGAGCTGAATCCCCATCTTGAGCGCCATTTTGCCGAGGCCGGACAGCTCAATGCGCAGCGACTAAAATATTCTTTGGGCAACTATCCACGCGGCTTCGACTGTTCACAATTGCAGGCTATGCTGGCCGGCCAAAAGGTTCGTCTGATGGTGGAAAACGATCAGACCGAATGCGGCAAGCTGGCGGCGCTGGATAGCTACTTCCATGACTGCGGTGAAGCGCGCATCGGCGACGGCATGACCTTTGATATGGGTAACTGGCTATGGGTTGGTGATAACCCGCTTGAAGCCGCGAAACGTCTGGCCCCTTTCGTCAGTTATATCCATGTTAAAGCGGCCAGGCCAACGCAAACGGGCTGGCGCGCCGTAGCGCTTGATGATGCCGATAATCTGTGGCGAGAAACGCTGGCGCTACTGCCTGATGACGTACCACGAGGTATTGAATTTCCACTGGAAGGCGAGGATTTGGTTGCCGTCACCCGCCACTATATTGAGCTGCTGCGAGGGGAATAAATCATGTCTGTCCATGATAATGGTACGCTGGATGCGGTAACGATCGGTGAGGCGATGGCAATGTTCATCGCTACCGAAGCGGGCGATCTGGCAGCGGCAGAACGCTTTGTTAAGCGTATTGCCGGTGCAGAACTGAACGTCGCGATTGGTTTGGCCAGGCTGGGATTGAAAGTCGGCTGGGTCAGCCGGATCGGCAATGATTCTTTTGGCCGCTATACCCTGCAACAGCTGGAAAAAGAGGGCGTAGACAGCCGTCAGGTTAGCGTTGATTCTCGCTATCCCACCGGTTTTCAGTTGAAATCTAAAGTGGAAGATGGCTCCGATCCCCTGGTGGAATATTTTCGCAAGGGGTCCGCAGCCAGCCACCTGTCGGTTGACGATTTTAATCGTGACTACTTTGGCGCCGCTCGCCATCTACATCTTAGCGGCGTGGCGGCGGCGATCTCTGACAGTTCACTGGCGCTGTCCAAACATGCCGCGCAGGAAATGAAGCAGATGGGCAAAACCATTTCTTTCGATCCTAACCTGCGCCCGGTTCTGTGGCCGAGCGAGCGTGAAATGGCAAAACAGCTGAATACGCTGGCAGGCTTTGCTGACTGGGTTTTGCCCGGTATCAGTGAAGGCAAGATCCTTACCGGCTACGACCAACCGGAAGCGATAGCCGACTTCTATCTCGATATGGGCGTGAAGGCGGTCATCATTAAAACCGGTTGCGAAGGGGCCTGGTATAAAACGGCGGAAGGCGAGAAAGGCCAGGTTGAAGCCATCAGAACAGAGAACGTGGTGGACACGGTCGGCGCAGGCGATGGCTTTGCCGTTGGCGTAATCAGCGCGTTGCTGGAAGGAAAAACCTTGCCGCAGGCCATCAGGCGCGGCAACAAAATCGGTTCACTTGCTATCCAGGCGATCGGCGACAGTGAAGGGCTGCCAATGCGCGACGCGCTCGGCGATTTTTAATCTGACCTGTACCCTATGAGCGGCACCGTTTGCCTGAAAAACAGAGTGCGGCCACCTCAACAACAGAGGAAAAAAAGATGAATAAGCAGACAATCGCGCCTAAACGCTGGTGGTATATCATGCCCATCGTGTTTATCACTTACAGCCTGGCGTATCTGGATCGGGCAAATTTCAGCTTCGCTTCAGCCGCCGGTATTAACGAAGATTTGGGGATCACCCACGGCATGTCATCCCTGCTGGGTGCCCTGTTCTTTCTCGGCTACTTCTTTTTCCAGATCCCTGGCGCAGTGTATGCCGAACGCCGCAGCGTTAAAAAACTGGTCTTTGTCTGCCTGATTTTATGGGGCGTTTGTGCCTCGTTAACCGGCGTGGTCAGTAATATACCCGCGCTCGCCCTGATCCGCTTTGTGCTGGGCGTGGTCGAGGCGGCAGTAATGCCCGCCATGCTGATTTACATCAGCAACTGGTTTACCAAATCAGAGCGCTCCCGTGCCAATACCTTCCTGATCCTGGGCAACCCGGTCACGGTCCTGTGGATGTCAGTGGTTTCCGGCTACCTGATTAATGCCTTTGGCTGGCGCGAAATGTTTATTTTCGAAGGGATCCCGGCGGTTATCTGGGCGGTCGCCTGGTGGTTTATGGTGCAGGATAAGCCTGCTCAGGCCAAATGGCTGAGCGAGGAAGAAAAAGCCGCTTTGCAGGCCCAGCTACAGAAAGAGCAGGAAAATATCAAAGCCGTTCGCAACTATGCTGAAGCCTTTAAATCCCGTAACGTCATTATCCTTTGTATCCAGTACTTTACCTGGAGCATCGGCGTCTACGGCTTTGTGCTCTGGCTGCCTTCTATTCTGCGTAATGGTACGCAGATGGGCATGGTGGAAGCGGGCTGGTTATCTGCCGTACCTTATCTGGCTGCCACCGTCGCGATGATTTTGGCCTCGTGGGCATCGGACAAGTTACAAAACCGTAAATTGTTTGTCTGGCCGTTACTGCTGATTGGCGCGCTGGCCTTTTTAGGTTCATACCTTGTTGGGGCTAATAATTTCTGGCTGTCGTTTTCCCTGTTGGTGATTGCAGGTGCCGCGATGTATGCCCCTTACGGCCCGTTCTTCGCCATCATTCCTGAAATGCTGCCGCGTAATGTCGCAGGCGGCGCGATGGCGCTGATTAATGCCATGGGTGCGCTGGGCTCGTTCCTCGGCTCCTGGGTCGTCGGTTATCTCAACGGCGCTACGGGTAATCCTTCAGCTTCGTATATCTTTATGGGTGTATCGCTGCTTGTGTCTGTAGGGCTGACGCTCATCGTAAAGCCCACGGACAACAAACAGCCCCCCATGCCGCACGGCGCTAAACACGCTTGAACGATAACGGGCCAGCTGGCCCGTTCCTCACTTTTAAACAGGGAGAAGAGAATGAAACCTTCTGTGGTGCTGTATAAAAAGTTACCGGAAGATTTACGCTCAAAACTGGATGAACATTTTGACGTTACCGACATCAACGGCCTGACGCCGGAAACCTTAAGCCAGCATGCTGATGCCTTTCAGAAGGCAGAAGGCATTTTGGGATCGGGCGGCAAAATCGACGCGGAATTTCTGAAAAAAACCCCTAAGCTGCGTGCCGCTTCTTCCGTCTCTGTGGGCGTGGATAATTTCGATATCGATGCACTGAGCCAGCGTGGCGTGGTGCTGATGCATACGCCAACCGTCCTGACGGAAACCGTGGCCGATACCATGATGGCGCTGGTGCTTTCCTCTGCCCGCCGCGTGGTAGACGTTGCGGAGCGCGTCAAAAAGGGTGAATGGCAAGGCAGCATCGGCGCGGACTGGTTCGGTATTGACGTTCACCATAAAAAACTCGGCATTTTAGGGATGGGCCGTATCGGCCTGGCGCTGGCACAACGCGCGCATCTTGGCTTCAGCATGCCCATTCTGTACAACGCGCGTAAGCATCATGAAGAGGCGGAACAACGCTTCGACGCGCAGTATTGCGATCTGGATACGCTGCTGAAAGAGTCAGATTTCCTCTGCATCAGCCTGCCGTTAACCGACCAGACGCACCACCTGATTGGTCGTGAACAGCTGGCAAAAATGAAGCCGACGGCGGTGTTGATTAATGCAGGCCGGGGGCCGGTAATAGATGAAGAGGCATTAATTGCGGCGCTGCAAGAGGGAACGATTCATGCGGCCGGACTTGATGTATTTGAAAAAGAACCGCTGCCTGCTGATTCACCGCTGCTTAAGCTGCCCAACGTCGTGGCGCTGCCGCACATCGGTTCTGCCACCCATGAAACCCGGTACGGCATGGCAAGGGATGCAGTGGAAAACCTGATTGCCGCGTTATCGGGCAACGTTGAAAAGAACTGCGTTAACCCTGACGTACTGAAATAAGCTTGCTGGCCTGAATCCCGCTTGATGCGGATTCAGGCGCTCTTTTTTTTGCCTTATCTGACGACGGCCAGACCTATTTTGCGAGCGCTTCGACACCCTTTCCACTCATTAGTGCCGCAGAAAAATCCTTATTGTTATCGTTTTAATAAACCCGCATTAAACAAATCCGCAATCACCTTCACGCCTCCAGGAAATAATCCAATACTGAAAACACCGTCAAAGATCACACGAATTTAACCTGTTAATACCAAAAAAAACCGTTAGCTAACCGTGCGGCATAATCTTTTACCAAATCATTTTCTCTCATTGTTGTTACGTTTACGTTATCAGTTTAAATAATTAAGAACGGCCATCAAAGATGTTAATTAAATTAACAGACTTAATTTTAAGCCGCATTGTCACTATTTAAGAATATGATATAACTAAAAGCACCATAAATACCCTAAAGAGTTTCTTCTAATAAAATATCACGCACCAAACCAATTAAAGCGGAGGTGGGGTTTCTTTTTATTAAATTTAACCGCGTTTTTCTGTGCCAGAAAATAGAGTGAAAATGGATGGCTCATGATTATTCCATGATCCCTGACAGCACTCTCACGCTGGCTATATCCTGGATCAAGAGTCAGTTAATTAATCATGAAAAAAAAATCATCATTCACGCCTTCTTATAAGGCAACGGCATCAGGATGCCGCTCCCGGCTAGTCTGGTTAACAATTGCCATTCAAAGTGCTTTTCCTGTCGCTGCCGCTTTTACGCCCGCTCTGGCTGCGGCCCAACAGCATTTTTTAACCCCTGATGCCGAGACGACCAGCCGCGCCGGGCAGACCTCCAGCGATGCTGTGGACGCCGACAATGCACAGCAGATGCAGGTTGCCAGCTTTGCAGATCGGGCCGGCTCTTTACTGGCTAATAACACGGACGGCGGGAGTACAGCGTCCGCCGCACGAGGTCTGGCAACCAGCCAGGCCAACGCTGAAATCCAGCAATGGCTCAGCCGCTTTGGCACGGCCAGGGTGCAGCTTAATACCGATAAGCATTTTTCACTGAAAAACTCACAGTTCGATCTGCTGTTGCCGTTAAGCGATCAACCCGACTGGCTCATTTTTACTCAGGGCAGTTTTCATCGTACTGAGGATCGTAATCAGGCTAACCTGGGGCTGGGCGCACGGCACTTCACTGACAATTTTATGGCCGGTGCCAATACTTTCTTCGACTACGATCTCTCCCGGCAACACGCACGTTCCGGCGCGGGTGTCGAATACTGGCGCAACTTTATGAAAGTGGCAGCCAATGGCTATTTGCGTCTGACCAACTGGAAAGATTCGAGAGACGTTCAGGATTACAAAGAGCGTCCGGCTAACGGCTGGGATATTCGTACCGAGGCTTATCTCCCCGCCTGGCCTCAGCTGGGCATGAAGTTAAACTACGAACAGTATTACGGTAAAGAAGTGGCCCTGTTCGGCAGAGATCACCGTCAAAAGAATCCGCATGCCATCACTGCCGGCGTAACTTACACGCCTTTCCCGCTACTGACGCTGAATGCTGAACAGCACGAAGGAAAATCTGGCGAGAACGATACCCGTCTCGGTCTGGAAATTAACTATCAGTTAGGCGCGACGTGGCAGCAGCAGACCAGTCCTGAAGCGGTGGCTGCACTGCGCAGCCTGAACGGTAGCCGTTATGATTTGGTTAATCGCAACAATAATATCGTGCTGGAATACCGCAAAAACGAGGTCATCACGCTGAAAGATGCCGCGCTGATTACCGGTTATAGCGGACAGCAAAAAACGCTGGGCGTCACGGTAAACAGTAAACATGGCCTTGACCATATTGAATGGTCAGCAGGCACGCTGGCGGCTAACGGCGGTAAAATTATTGCTAACGGTTCTGCCGATTACAGCGTGGTATTACCGGCATATCATGCCGATGCTACCGGTGTGAACAGCTATACGATTAGCGGCGTGGCGATTGATAAAAAAGGCAATATTTCTAATAAAGCTGAAACCCAGGTAACGGTCACCGAATCAGCGATTAATATCAATACCAGCTCATTATTACCGGCAAGCAGTTCGTTATCAGCCGATGGCAAATCTCAGCAGACACTGACCTTAACGGTGAAAGACAGCCAGGGATATCCTGTCGATATTAATGAACGGGAAATCAGCATAGCAAAAGCGGGCCAGGTAGCGAACAGCGATGCTCAGGTAACGGCGTTTAAACGTCTGAGTACCGGGCAATATAGCGCCGTGGTTACAGCAGGCACGCATCCTGAAACGCTGATCGTTAAACCTTCGGCACGCAACGTTTCTTTCCCGGCCGCCACGGTTATCATTGCTGCTGACAATGCGACCGCACGGTTAGCCAGCCTTTCGGTCATTAATGACGATTCCATTGCAAACGGGACCGCTCAGGATCGGCTGAAAGCCGTGGTGACGGATGCCGAAGGCAACCCGCTGTCAGGTCAGGCCATCAGCTTTACTGCCGATAACAGCGCTTCCACACCACAAGCGGCGATCACCAATGCACAGGGTGAAGCAACAGCCACCGTGACCAGCCTTAAAGCAGGACAAAGTAAAATCACTGCGCATGTGGGTGCGACAAGCAAAGAAGCTGAGGTAAATTTTGTTGCGGGTGAAGCGGCTTCCATAGCTTTCCAAAGAGGAGGGCGTACGCTGGCAGACGGTGTGGATATCAATCTCGGCAGAGTCACTGTAACGGACGCTAACGGCAATCCTGTTGCTAATCAAAAAGTGGCGATTACGGCTGCTGACAGCCGGGTCACTATTCCCTCTGAGGTCATCACCAATGAAAACGGTATTGCCTATGTCCGGACAACCAGCTCTCATGATGGCGGCTGGCAGGTAACTGCAACCGTTAATGGCCATTCAGCTTCAGAAATAGCCTATTTCTATGCGGGTTATCCGACTGCCAACAATTCATCTTTTACTGTGAGTTCAGCCAGCGCCCCAGCTGATGGCGTTACGGCTATTACGCTGACCATCGTCGCAAGGGACATGCGTAACAATGCAGTGAAAAGTATTTCAAGGCTCATCAATTTTGATATTAGCGCTCTGCCAGGAAGCCAGATTAGTGAGGTGAAGGTGAAGGGTAACGTTTATACCGCTCAGTTGACATCCACTCATCCTGTTAGCGGAACGGTAACAGCCAACCTGATGCTTCAGCGTGGCGTTCTGCCAGTGAAAGTATCGTTTACGGCCCCGGCTCTGCAACGGTAACTTTTTCAGCAGGCTAAAACGATCGGGCCCGCCAGTAACAGGCGGGCCTTTATTATTGCAGCAATTAACGCGCCAGCCAGCCCCCATCAACCGCAATGGTGTAGCCGTTGATATAGTCGGAGGCTTCTGATGCCAGGAATACAGCCGGTCCCATCAAGTCGGCCGGAAGACCCCAGCGCCCTGCCGGAATACGCTCCAGAATATCGGCATTGCGTTTTTCATCGGCGCGCAGCTGAGCAGTGTTGTTGGTCGCCATATAGCCCGGTGCGATAGCATTAACGTTAATGCCGTGCTTTGCCCATTCGTTAGCCAGCAGACGAGTGACGCCCATCACCGCGCTTTTTGATGCGGTATAAGAGGGAACGCGGATCCCGCCCTGATATGAGAGCATCGACGCAATATTAATGATTTTCCCGCCATTTCCCTGCTTAATAAACTGTTTAGCCACCGCTTGCGAGAGGAAAAAAACGGATTTGATATTTAAATCCATCACCGCATCCCAATCTTTCTCGCTAAAGTTGATCGCATCTTCACGGCGAATAATACCGGCATTGTTAACCAAAACATCGATTTTACCGAACTCCGCCAAACCTTTCGTTAGCAGGCCGTCGATGCCATCGATATGACTCAGATCGGCCGTCAGGCTGAGGAAACGGCGTCCAAGCGCGGTCACACGTTCAATAGTTTCCCGCGGTTCGACAATATTAATACCAATGATATCGCATCCTGCTTCGGCCAGGCCCACCGCCATTCCCTGTCCCAAACCGGTGTCACACCCTGTGACTAGCGCTACCTTACCCTGCAATTTGAATGCATCTAAGATCATACTCGTTCTCCTTAAGTCAGAAGGCGGGCCATCAGGACGCTGTATCAGCAAGATACGCATTGTCCTCATGCAACCTCACCTGGTTTCCAGGCGGACAATATAACGGAGAGGCGAGAGGTGAGACTGTGATCGACATCAGGAAAAAACACTTAATGAAACATTATTACAGTTAAAATAAAACAATGTTTCATTTTTATAGATCTAAATAATGCGCCTCTGAATATCGGGTAGGGAAAAGCCGATGTGGCGATTGGGCGGATCGACAATCCGCCCTGTCAGAGGTTATTCGGTCGCGATGGGCGTTTCATTTACTGCCGTTTTCGTTTCGCCCTGGATGTCTTTAACGCGTTGTTCAACTTTCTCTACCGCGCTGGCATCTTTGAGTAACGAGTAGGTCAGCGTAAATTCTGTACTCTGTCCCGGCTGAAGCTGCTTAACTCTGCCCTGCTCTTTTTCGACGGTCACCGGATAAGCATAATTGGTGCCCGGCTCAATACCGGTGACATAGCCCTGCTTCAGCGTGTCGGTATTTTTCCACATGGTCAGAAGCGGCAGCTGATGCGTATCGAACTCAATGGCGGCGCCCTTATCGCCTTTGCTGTTTACCACGGCAGCGACCGTTTTGCCGTTGCTGTCTGCCAGCGGCACCAGGTTAAAGACCATTTCATCGAAATCTTTGGTTGGCGCACCGTAGGTCTGCCAGTTTTGCAGCCCTTTTTTCGCGTAGTCATTAAACGGCGACACGGATTTTAGCGGTGCAATAAAGCGCGCGTTTTCTTCCAGAATCGGCGTACCAAAATTACTGTGATAAAGGATCTGGTAGTCGTGAGGATAATCGGCTTTGTTAGTCAGAACATCGTGAACGGTAAAGGAGTCCGCACCCGGCACATAACGTAGCTCGGTCCAGGTCTCCAGACGGGCCTTTTTGAAGGTGTTTTCTTTCAGCAGCCCACGAATGCGGATCTCATGCGGAGCCTGGTCATCAACGATCACTTCCACTTTTGAAGCGGGGGTGTTGCCCGCTTTACCATGCAGCGTATAAAGGCGACCGTCCTGCGTGACCGGATGGCCGGTCCACTCAAAGCCGCAGCGCACCATCATTTCGTTAAAACCTTCCAGCCAGCCCAGCCCGTTACGGCTTTCAAGGTTAATCATGGCCGGATTGACCACTTCATCAACAGGTGAGCCCCAGCCGAGCCGGACGCCATGCCCGTTGACGTGCAGCAGATCCATACCGCGGGTAGGACTGAGCGCAATGGTCAGGCCATTTTTACTGGTTAGCGTCAGAACTTTCGAGCCTTCCTGCTTGCCGCCGTGCAGCACCTGCTGTTGCAGGCTGAATGCTTCACCGCTTAACTTCAGCTGTTCGCTGGTTATCTGCCAGTTACCTTTTTCCGTGCCGCTTTCCGTATCCGTCAGCACCCAGCTTTGCGCGCTCGCCTGCGCACTAAAAACGGCCAGAATCGCCCCTGCTAAAAGCGTTATTTTCATCGTTTCTTTCCTGTGGCTGAAATGATTTAGCTTAAGAGCAGCCAGCCTACAAACAGCAGCGTTAAAGGACTGTGACTCACCTCACCACACGGATTTTTAAGCTTTTTTTATCAAAAAGTCGTGCGACTCATCACAAAATATTAACGATTAAAAGCAAGCCTGGCGGCATAAGTGCGATTCAACGCATAAAATGCCCCCTCGAGATTGAAACGATTCACCTGTAAAGATGCCGGGCCGGGCGAGGCTGCCTGTTGGTTTTTTTCGGCGCTTATGCTTTTGCAGGCTGTCCCGAACGTTGCATCACGCCTGGGCTGGCGTTAAGGTAAATCTTCACTTGCCAATAATAAGCAGTAAATACGCTATGAGCTTTTCCGCCTTCGGTGACAAATTTACACGCCATTCCGGCATTACCCGCCTGATGGAAGATATGGGAGAAGGGCTGCGCACGCCTGGCGCTGTTATGTTAGGTGGCGGGAATCCTGCCCAGATCCCTGCCATGAATGACTATTTTCAGCAGCTGCTGCAAACGATGCATGACGAGGGCAAGCTGGCTGAAGCGCTGTGCAATTACGATGGCCCCAGAGGAAAAAGTACGCTGCTGGAATCGCTCTCCGCACTGCTGCGCGATGAGCTTGGCTGGCAGATTGGGCCGCAAAATATTGCGCTGACAAACGGCAGCCAGAGCGCCTTCTTTTATCTGTTCAACCTGTATGCCGGTCGCCGCAGCGATGGCAGTAAAAAGCGCGTGCTGTTCCCTCTGGCGCCGGAATATCTCGGTTATGCCGATGCCGGGCTGGACGAAGATTTATTCGTTTCCACCCGACCTAATATTGAAATGCTGCCCCATGGCCAGTTCAAATATCATGTCGATTTTGAACACCTGCATATCAATGAAGATACCGGTTTGATTTGCGTTTCACGTCCTACCAACCCAACCGGTAACGTGATTACCGATGAGGAGCTGCTAAAGCTGGATGCGCTGGCGCAACAGCATGATGTCCCGCTGCTGATTGATAACGCTTACGGCGTACCTTTCCCGGGAATTATTTTCAGTGAGGTTCGCCCACTGTGGAATCCTAATATTATTCTGTGCATGAGCTTGTCCAAACTGGGTCTGCCGGGTTCACGCTGCGGCATTATCATTGCCGATGAAAAAGTGATTTCCGCTATCAGCAATATGAACGGCATCATTAGCCTGGCGCCGGGCGGTATTGGGCCGGCCATTGCCAATGAGATGATCCAGCGAGGCGATCTGCTGCGACTCTCCGAAGAGGTGATCAAACCTTTTTATCTTGAGCGCGTTAATCAGACAATCGCTGTGATCCGTCGCTATTTGTCCGAAGATCGTTGTTTAATCCATAAACCTGAAGGCGCAATTTTCCTCTGGCTGTGGTTCAAAGATCTGCCCATCTCGACGGAAATTCTTTATCAACGCCTGAAAAAACGCGGTGTACTGATGGTTCCGGGACATTTCTTCTTCCCTGGACTGGAACACGAATGGCCCCATACGCACCAGTGCATGCGCATGAATTACGTACCGGACAGCGACAAAATTGAGCGGGGAATTAGCATTCTGGCAGAGGAAGTGGAACGCGCGCATCGCGAAGGATAAAAACAATAAGGCCGCACTGTGTGCGGCTTCAGAATGCTGACGAACCTGAAGCGAAGGAAGCATAAGCCCGGAGCAAAGCATCACGGGCCACGGACGGCCCGTGTTGAGCTGCCATGGATGGCGCTTTTTGCGTCTTTGCGGAGGGCATGTGCTTCCTGAGCCTGCACTGTGTCAACAATAAGGCCGCACTGTGTGCGGCCTTATGATGATTACTTGATGATTTCGATACGACGTGGCTTGTTAGCTTCGGGAACGACACGTTCCAAATCGATATACAGCAAACCGTTTTCCAGACGGGCATCATGGACGTTAACGTGCTCCGCCAGCTGGAATTTACGTTCGAAATTGCGTTCGGCAATGCCCTGATACAGATAGGTTTTTTCCTGCTGTTCTTCCGGGTGTGCACCGCGAACGGTCAGCATATTGTCATGGGAGGTGATCTCCAGTTCGCTCTGCGCGAACCCTGCCACGGCAATAGTAATTCGGTAATGGTTTTCTGCCACCAGCTCAACATTATAAGGAGGGTAGCCGCCGTTACTCTGACCCTGGTTAGATTCCAGTAAATTGATCAGACGGTCAAAACCAATGGATGAACGGTACAGTGGAGCGAGATCGAAATTACGCATAGTTTTATTACTCCTGAATATCAGCGAATAGTTGATTCAGACCTTCCATAATGGACAGGTCTTCAGGCCAGAAACAGGACCCTGTCGGCGTCCGTATTTGTGACCTTAGCTATAAAATGGTGCTCGCTGTCTGACTTTCAAGGGCGATTTTAGTAAATTTTTTAATCCACTTTACTGTGAATGACATACACTCAGGTAAGAATTTGTCAGCGTAGTGCATGAGCCACCACAGAGTGGCCGGAAATCTCCGCATAGCGACGATATTAATCAGCCCGGCTCTGCTGTGACTGAAGGGATAGAAATATGATGGTATTTAAGCGTCACTTCGCTGGGCTACTGGCCTGCCTGTCACTGTCAGGAACCAGCGGATGCTCCAGCTTTATGTCTCACTCCGGGCCCGATCAGGGCTACTATTCTGGCACCCGCGCCAGCGCCAAAATTGTCGCCGACAGCAACAGCGGTTGGGTTATGCGTCCGCTGGCCGCTATCGATTTACCTTTTTCTGCGGTTATGGATACCCTGCTGCTGCCCTGGGACTACTACCGTGCGGGCAGCGATAAGGCGCTCGACTCTCCGCGCGAACGCATTTTGCGTAGCGAGCAGGAAAATCATACTAATGAAAGCCTTTCGCAGGCCGCACCGCTGGTTATTCATACCTCCAACGGTACGGCTTCATCTCCTGTTATCCATTCACCTCAGCAATAAAAATTTGCTGAAAGCCCGCGACATTACGCAGATAGGCGACATGTAGTCCATCCGGGGAACAGACCACGGCATCAGCCAGCGGCGCTTCGGCCGTTCGCACCGTTAAACGGCGCATTTTGCCGTTGCCTGTATCACACAGCATAATGCTGTTATCGTTGATAAACGCGACTGACTGACCGTCAGGATGCCAGCTGAAAGCGGACTGAATATCGCTTGCGGCGTGCGTTACCTGCCGAAGCCTGCCGCCCGCAGGTGAGACTGTCCAGAGCTGAACCACACCCTCATCATCCTTCATCAGAAACGCGATCGCCCGGCCGTCAGGCGAGCTTCTCAGCCAATGGCGAGGCGAGGTCGCCAGGCCAGGATAAGCACGTTCATGGGTAAAGGTTAAGCGACGCTGGATCACGCCTCGCGGCGGTGCCGGAAGCGTTGTCGCCGTTCCGGCAAGCGGTTCATTGCCTGCCAGCGCGTAATCAGCCAGCGTATCGGGCAGGTCAACAATAAACACCTCAGGCACTTTTTCGCCACTCAGGCTGACCGTATCGCCAATAAAAGCCAGCGCCCAGCGTTGACGATGGCCGTCAGTGCGCAGGTAGCCCTCTTCGCCAACCCAACCCTCTTCGTAAGCGCGATTGATCTCATCGCTGCCCGGCTGTGGCGCAGAGGTGGTTTTGCTCACCAACACGCAAAAATGGCTGCCGTCATATTCTCTGGGATGCATTTTCGGCGGGCAAACGGGATGTAGAGGCACGGCCACGCCCACGTTGCGCAAATCCTCTTTGCTGTCCAGCTCGTGCATAACATGGTCGTTATAGGTAAAACTCAGCCGGGTGCCATCGGGGCTAAAAACGTGCACATGCGAGCCGCCACGCAGCGCACCCGGAGTAAAAGGCGGCGTGATATCGCAGGCATCCAGATTCTCCACCAGCCCGTTTTGTATGATGACGCCGCGTCGGTGATGAAAGTCATATTGCCACAGGCTGTCCGGGTGCTCAGGCCCATGAATGCAGACATAACGCGGCGGCAAGTCCGAACTGGTGGTAATGACGCCAACATGCGCACCGTCGCCTGCCTGATACAGCACCTCGGTCTGCCCGCTAAGATTGACGCGTTCAACCGTCAGGCCGCTGAATGTCGCGCCATTTGGGCGTACGTCATACACCAGCCAGTGGCTGTCGGCAGTCCAGATATTGATGTTGGTGAGTTGGTGATTACGTTGATGAAAAGTGAGCTGTTGTTCCGGCATCGTGCTTACCCTTAGCAGTGTCTGCTACTAAGGGTAATGCATTCAATAAGATTGCGGTACATTCATAAGCAGGAATTGCCCTGTGACGCGCATCGCGCCATAAACCCAATTACAGCGCGAACTTATTAATTGCCCAGGCCACGCCGTCTTCGCTATTCGCTTTAGTGACGAACTGCGCGATAGCCTTCACCGCATCAATGCCGTTCTCCATTGCCACGCCGGTGCCAGCAAACTCCAGCATCGCCAGATCGTTTTCCTGGTCACCAATCGCCATCACTTCTTCACGGGCCAGCCCTAAGCGATCGGCCAGCGCCTTCACGCCCGCGCCTTTGTTCACTGTCTTACTGAGAATTTCCAGATAATAAGGGGAACTTTTCATGATCGTGTAGCGATCGTAAGCTTCCTGAGGAATACGGGTGATCGCTTCATCCAGCGCCGCAGGCGGATCGATCATCATAACTTTCGGGAAAGTCAGCGTCCGATCCATCTCCTCCACCGCACGATAATGTAACGGTATGCCGGTCAGGAAAGATTCGTGAACGGTATATTCACTGATATCTTTGTTAGGGGTAAACAGCTGCGATTTGGTCAGCGCCTGGAAATGAACGCCCAAATCACGCGCCAGCTTTTCCACGTAGAGATAGTCATCAAAATTGAGCGTGACTTCCGCTACGCAGTCGCCTGATTCCGCTTTTTGCACCAGCGCACCGTTATTGGTAATGCAATACTGGCCTTCCTGCTGTAAATCCAGCTCCATCAGGTAACGCTGCACGCCAATAAACGGGCGACCCGTGGCCAGCACGATCGCTATGCCCTTGTCGCGTGCAGCCTGAATCGCCTGCTTCACGCCTGGCGTTACCACGTGCTGTGGATTAAGCAGGGTGCCGTCCATATCAATCGCAATCAGTTTTATCGCCATATCATCCTCGGAAGCCTAACGGTTTCTTTTATGCTAGCGCGATTCAGCTCACAATGCCCAGTCTGATTTTTGTAAGCCCGCTATGAACAATCGCAAATCAGGGTATCGCACACATAAAAAAACACCCTGTGAGCGCTATGCTCACAGGGTGTTGCGTAGTGTATTCCAGCTTCAGCCCGGCTTAGATATCGATGTTTGCCGCTTTCAGCGCGTTCTCTTCGATAAAGGCACGACGAGGCTCAACCGCATCGCCCATCAGCGTGGTGAACAGCTGATCGGCTGCGATAGCATCCTTGACCGTTACGCGAAGCATACGACGGCTGTCCGGATCCATGGTGGTTTCCCACAGCTGTTCCGGGTTCATCTCGCCCAGACCTTTATAGCGCTGAACCGACAGACCGCGACGTGATTCTTTCACCAGCCAGTCCATCGCCTGCTCAAAGCTGGCAACCGGCTGCCGACGTTCACCACGTTCAATGAAGGCATCTTCTTCGATCAGGCCACGCAGTTTCTCACCCAGCGTACAAATTTTGCGGTATTCACCGCCGGTCAGGAACTCGTTATCCAGCGGATAATCGGTGTCCACACCGTGGGTACGAATACGCACAATCGGTTCGAAAATATTCAGCTCGCGATTTTCACGCACCAGTCCGCTGTAAGAACTTCCGTGCTGCTCGTTCTCGTTCAGACGGGTAACCAGCTCATCAATCCACTTCTGCACGGGTACTTCAGCCGTGATATCACTCAGCGTTGGGTGATAAATCAGTGAATTAAGCAGAGCCAGCGGGTAACGACGCTCCATGCGCTTGATGGTTTTACGGGTGCTGTTAAATTCAGCCACCAGATTTTCCAGCGGCTCACCGCCTAACGCAGGTGCATCAGCATTGGTGTGCAGCGTTGCACCGTCAAGAGCGATAGAGATCTGATACTGATCCATCGCCTCATCATCCTTGATGTACTGCTCCTGCTTGCCTTTCTTCACTTTATACAGCGGCGGCTGAGCGATATAAACGTGGCCACGTTCAATGATCTCAGGCATCTGACGATAGAAGAAGGTCAGCAGCAGCGTACGGATGTGCGAGCCATCAACGTCCGCATCGGTCATGATGATGATGCTGTGATAGCGCAGCTTGTCCGGGTTGTACTCATCACGTCCAATACCGCAGCCAAGCGCGGTAATGAGCGTAGCAACTTCCTGCGAAGCAAGCATTTTATCGAAGCGCGCTTTTTCTACGTTAAGGATCTTACCCTTAAGCGGCAGAATCGCCTGGTTTTTACGGTTACGTCCCTGCTTGGCGGAACCGCCCGCAGAGTCTCCTTCCACCAGGTAGATTTCAGACAGGGCCGGGTCGCGTTCCTGACAATCCGCCAGTTTGCCTGGCAGGCCAGCCAGATCCAGAGCGCCTTTACGACGGGTCATTTCACGCGCGCGACGAGCGGCTTCACGCGCACGCGCTGCATCGATAATTTTACCCACGACGATTTTCGCGTCGCCCGGGTTTTCCAGCAGGTATTCCGCCAGCAGTTCGTTCATCTGCTGCTCAACCGCGGATTTCACTTCGGATGAAACCAGCTTGTCTTTGGTCTGAGAAGAGAACTTTGGATCCGGTACTTTCACCGACACTACCGCAATCAGGCCTTCACGCGCATCGTCGCCGGTAGCGCTGACTTTCGCTTTTTTGCTGTAGCCTTCTTTATCCATATAGGCGTTCAGCGTACGGGTCATCGCCGCACGGAAACCGGCCAGGTGAGTACCGCCGTCACGCTGTGGAATGTTGTTGGTGAAGCAATAGATGTTTTCCTGGAAACCATCGTTCCACTGCAACGCCACTTCCACGCCGATGCCGTCTTTCTCGGTAGAGAAGTAGAATGCATTAGGGTGAATAGGCGTTTTATTGCGGTTCAGGTATTCAACGAATGCCTTGATACCACCTTCATAGTGGTAGTGATCGGCCTTGCCATCACGTTTGTCTTCCAGCTTGATCGACACGCCGGAGTTCAGGAACGACAGCTCGCGCAGGCGCTTTGCCAGGATTTCATATTCGAAATCGGTGACGTTGGTAAAGGTTTCATGGCTTGGCCAGAAGCGCACGCGGGTGCCGGTCAGATCGGTTTCACCCGATACTTTCAGCGGTGCCTGTGGCACACCATGGACGTAAGTCTGTTGATGAACTTTACCTTCGCGACGGATGGTCAGTTCCAGCTTTTCCGACAGGGCGTTAACTACCGAAACACCCACGCCATGCAGACCGCCGGACACTTTATAGGAGTTGTCATCAAACTTACCGCCAGCATGCAGGACGGTCATGATCACTTCCGCCGCAGAAACGCCTTCTTCTTCATGGATACCGGTAGGGATACCACGGCCATCATCCTGCACGGAAACCGAGTTGTCCGCATGGATGGTGACAAGAATGTCTTTACAGTGACCGGCGAGTGCTTCGTCAATGGCGTTGTCCACGACCTCGAATACCATGTGATGCAGACCGGTGCCGTCATCCGTATCGCCGATATACATACCCGGGCGCTTGCGTACTGCATCAAGCCCTTTTAGAACTTTGATACTTGAGGAGTCATAAGAATTCGACATCAACGTTTCTCGCTCGTTTAATCTTCAGGTTGAACCGTTATTTTACCCTGTTCCACGTGGAACATCTTGCCCTTTTCGTCGGTCATATCGAACACATGATCGGCACTGATTGCGCTAACGAAAACCTGGGCCTGAGTTGCTTTCAGTCGCGAAGCCAGTAAGTGGCGACGCGTCTCATCCAGCTCGGAGGCAAAATCATCTATCAGATACAGGCAGCGTCGCCCATTCTGTCGGGTGAGAAACTCACCCTGCGCCAGTCTGAGGGCGCACATCAGCAGCTTTAACTGGCCGCGTGACAGTAAATCTTCTACCGGCGTACCCTCAGCGCGGATCCGGAAATCCGCTTTGTGAGGGCCGCTGGCGGTATAGGTTAACGCCCTGTCGCGCTCAAACTGACGTTCGAGCAGTTCGCTGTAGGGCGTTTCTTTGTCCCAGCCGCGTTGAAATGAAAAATTCAGTTCAAATTCGGGCAGGAACTGGGCGCAGGTGGCAGTGATATCCGCCGCAATCGCTTCGCTATAGGCGGCACGCCACAGGCTTATCTGCTCAGCCAGTGGCGCCAGCTCCTGATCCCACGCACGAATTTGCTGGTAGCGCGAAACCTGTCGGAGAGCGGCGTTGCGCTGCTTCAGCAGACGGCGGAGATTGCTCCATGCGGTGAAAAAACCCGGCTCGTTATGAAAACAGCCCCAGTCAATATAGGCGCGTCGGTACTTCGGGCCACCGTTAAGCAGCGTAAAGCCTTCTGGCGTAATCAGCTGCATTGGCAGCATTTGCGCCAGCTCCGCGACTTTATGACCATCGGTGCCATCGATGCGAACCTTGCTGTCGCCGGCCCGATTTTTCGTCAGGCCAACGCTGGTTTCCCGCTCTGCGCCGTCGATTCGACCATGCAGCACAAACGCATCCTGATCATGGCGGATCACTCTGCCAGCCTGCAAGCTGCGAAACGCCCGGCCATGGCCCAGCGTATAGATGGCTTCCAGCACGCTGGTTTTACCGCTGCCGTTCGCGCCCACCAGAAAGTTGAAACCGGGTGCCAGCGCCAGGTCCGCGTTTTCGATATTGCGGAAATCTTTGATAAGCAGGCGGGTTAAAGCCATAAGTAAAGTCGTTCCGCGGACAGTGGATCAGATAACGCGTTTTTACACAAAGCCAGAGCGTTAACGGCGCAGGCAGTTTGTAGACGGCCAGCGCACAGCCGCCGCAGCGTACCCAGGTACGTGAGGACGGCGAGCACTGCCCGGACGCAAAATGACAAGTAAGTTAGCTCGACAATTTACTACAAACGCATAGGCATGACGACATAGGCCGCGCTCTGACTCGCTGCATCTTCAATTTGCACGCTGGAGACAGAATCGGTCAGCAGCAAACGAACGTTTTCACATTTCAGCGCGTTAAGCACGTCCAGCACGTAACTGACGTTAAAGCCGATTTCTAAATCGGTCCCGCCGTAGGTCACGTCCAGCATCTCTTCCGCTTCTTCCTGTTCAGGGTTGTTCGCGGTAATTTTCAGCTGATTTTCGCTGATATAGAGGCGAACACCACGGAATTTCTCGTTAGAGAGGATCGCCGCACGGGAGAAAGCCTGCTTGAGCAGATCGCAACCCGCATCCAGCGTTTTGTCCGGGTTCTTCGGCAATACGCGGCGATAATCCGGGAAACGGCCGTCAACCAGCTTGGAGGTAAAGATAAAATCGCCCACGTGAGCACGAATATTGTTGCTGCCGATCTGTACCTGAAGTGGCGTATCACCGCCGTCCAGCAGCCGTACCAGCTCAATCACGCCTTTACGCGGTACGATCACCGAATGGCTCGGCAGTGATTGCCCAACCGGCATGGAGCAAACCGCCAGACGGTGGCCGTCGGTCGCAACCGTGCGCAGCTCTTCGCCTTCCGTTTCGAACAGCATGCCGTTCAGATAGTAACGAACGTCCTGATGCGCCATTGAAAACTGCGTGGCTTCAATCAGGCGTTTCATCGTGGCCTGTGGCAAAGTGAATTCGACTTCGCTCTGCCAGTCGTCCAGGTTCGGGAAGTCGCTGGCGGGCAGCGTGGAAAGTGAAAAACGGCTGCGGCCGGAGCGCACCAGCATTCTTTCCCCTTCCAGGATGACCGTAATCTCCGCGCCTTCGGGCAGGCCGCGGCAAATATCGAAAAATTTACGCGCTGGCACCGTGGTGGCGCCTGGCTCATGGTCCTGCGTCAGCGCAACGCGGGCAACCATTTCCATTTCTAAATCGGTCCCGGTCAGCAGCAGGCTGCCTTCGTTGACCTGTAAAAGCAGATTGCCAAGGATCGGCAATGTTGGACGGCCGCCCAGTGGGCTACTGACCTGCTGTAAGGGTTTGAGTAAATGCTCGCGTTCTACAATAAATTTCATAGCGTCAGGAAGATAATGTTCTGATTAAATTTGAGAAATCTTCTTTGATATCGTGGCTTTCTTCACGAAGCTGCTCGATCTTACGACAGGCGTGCAGCACCGTGGTATGGTCACGACCCCCGAAAGCATCACCGATTTCCGGCAAACTGTGGTTGGTCAGCTCTTTTGCCATCGCCATCGCCATCTGACGAGGACGGGCAACCGAGCGCGAACGGCGCTTGGAGAGTAAATCAGCCACTTTGATCTTGTAATACTCGGCTACCGTCTTCTGAATGTTGTCGATAGTCACCAGCTTTTCCTGAAGCGCCAGCAGATCGCGTAGCGCTTCACGAACGAAATCAATCGTGATGGCACGGCCGGTAAAATTGGCATTGGCGATCACGCGGTTCAGTGCGCCTTCAAGCTCACGGACGTTAGAGCGCAGGCGCTTGGCAATAAAGAAGGCCACTTCACCCGGCAGGCGAATATCGTTTTCGTCGGCCTTCTTCATCAGGATCGCCACGCGGGTTTCCAGCTCCGGCGGTTCGATCGCAACGGTCAGTCCCCAACCGAAGCGGGACTTCAAGCGATCTTCCACGCCGTTGATCTCTTTTGGATAGCGATCCGAAGTCAAAATGATCTGCTGATTGCCCTCAAGCAGCGCATTAAAGGTGTGGAAAAATTCTTCCTGCGAACGCTCTTTATTAGCAAAGAACTGAATATCATCGATCAGCAGCGCATCAACGGAACGGTAGTAGCGCTTAAATTCTTCAATGGCATTGTTTTGCAGCGCTTTTACCATGTCCTGTACGAACCGCTCAGAGTGCATATAGACGACTTTTGCGTTCGGCTTGCGCGCCATGATGCCGTTGCCGACAGCGTGCAACAGGTGCGTTTTACCCAGGCCCGTACCGCCATACAGGAATAAAGGGTTATAAGCACCGCCAGGATTGTCCGCGACCTGACGAGCCGCCGCGCGAGCCAGCTGGTTCGATTTACCTTCAACAAAGTTGTCGAAATTATGCTTGGTATTGACGTTCGAACGGTAAGAAAGCTCCGCCGGTGCCGGCATGCTGTCCCAGCTTGGGCGAGTCGGTGCCGGTCGGTTGCCCGCAGGCGGTATCGTGGCGTTCGCACTGCTCATTACCGGCTGGCTAATCTGCCGTGTTACCGGCTTGCTGCCGACTTCAAAACGCAGTAACGGCGCGTCTGCCCCGCAGAAATCATTCAGCAGGCCATTAATATTGTTGAGGTATTTATCACGGACCCAATCGAGCACAAAGCGATTTGGTGCATACAAGGCCAGCGTATTGTCGTTTAATTCAGCCTGCAATGGACGTATCCACATGCTGAATTCTGTGGCAGGTAGTTCATCCTGCAAACGGGCAAGACACTGTTGCCAAAGCGTAAGTGACAC